>NZ_RDBK01000001.1:0-5000 GCF_008042275.1 Streptomyces sp. OR43
GACCCCGACCCCGTCCCCGACGCCTCCGGCGCCGCCGGCCCTGTCCCGGCCGCTCTCGTCGCCGAGCTGACGGAGCTGACCGCCGCTCACCCGTACGACGAGCGCTTCCGTGCCCAGCTCATCCGCGCCCTTCGCACCGACGGACGACAAGCGGACGCGCTCGCAGCGTACGAGGACGCGCGTCGCACCCTCGCCGACGGTCTCGGCACCGACCCCGGGCCCGAACTCACCGCTCTCCATCACGAACTGCTCGCTCCCGCACCGGCCAGCCCCGCCGCGACCGGCACGTTTCACGTGAAACCGGCTCGGGGCAACCTGCGCCCCCGGCTCACCTCCTTCGTGGGGCGCGAACCGGAACTGCGCGCCATCCGGGACGACCTGGTCCGGTCCCGACTGGTCACCCTGACCGGCCCCGGCGGCTCGGGGAAGACACGCCTCGCAGAGGAGTCCGCGGCTCGCGAGGACCAGGCGGTCGCCGAGCCCCGAGACGTATGGCTCGCCGAACTCGCCCCGGTGGAGGATGCCGACGCCGTCCCGGGAGCCGTGCTGTCCGCGCTCGGGCTGCGCGAGACGGCCCTGCTGCGGGACGGCAACCACGACGGGCCCTCCACCCGCGCCGACCCGGTCGACCTGCTCGTCGACCGCCTCGGTTCGCGCGCGCGACCCGTCCTCCTCATCCTGGACAACTGTGAGCACGTCATCGGCGCGGCCGCCACGCTGGCCGAGACCCTGCTGACCCGCTGTCCACAACTGCGCGTCCTCGCCACCAGCCGCGAACCGCTCGGCGTGCCCGGCGAGTCTGTGCGACCGGTCGACCCGCTGCCCGCCGCCCCCGCCCACCGCCTGTTCACCGAACGCGCCAGAGCCGTACGCCCCGGATTCGACCCCGAGCAGGAACCGGCACACGATGCGGACGCCGTCGACGAGATCTGCCGGCGGCTGGACGGGCTGCCGCTCGCCATCGAACTCGCCGCCGCCCGGCTGCGGCTGCTCGGCCCCCGCCAGATCGCGGACCGGCTCGACGACCGGTTCCGCCTGCTGACCGGCGGCAGCCGGACCGTACTGCCCCGCCAGCAGACCCTGCGGGCGGTCGTCGACTGGTCCTGGGACCTCCTCGACGAGGACGAGCGCACCGCTCTGCGCCAGGTCTCCGTCTTCGCGGGCGGCTGGGACCTGACCGCCGCGGAAGCCGTCATCCGTACGCCCGTCGGCGCGGGCCCGCACGCCTGCGCCGACACCGCCGACCTGATCGGCGCCCTGGTGGACAAGTCCCTGGTGGTCGCCGCCCCGGCCGCCGATGGCACGATGCGCTACCGCCTCCTGGAGACCATTCACGAGTACGCCGTCGAGCGCTGCGCCGAGGCCCCGGACCTACGGACGGCCGCCGGACGGGCGCATACCGCGTACTTCACCGCGCTCGTCGAGGAGGCCGAGCCACGTCTGCGCTCCGGTGACCAGCTCCCCTGGATCCAGCGCCTGGAGACGGACCTCGACAACATCCGCGCCGCACTGCACCGCACCACGGCGGCCGCTCTGCCCTGCGAACGGGACGCGACACGACTCGTTCTGGGCATGGGCTGGTTCTGGTGGCTGCGCAACTACCACCCCGAGGGCCTTTCCTGGACCGAGCGAGTTCTTGCCCTCGGTTCGGACCCGGACGACGACACGGACCCGCGGTACTGGGACCGGATGAACCTCCACATCCTGTGGTTCTTCTACGCGGCGGAGCGGGGGGAGGCCGGAACGGACCAGAACGACGCCGAGCTCCACGCGTTCGTGGAACGCGTGGCCGGTGCGTTCGCCACCT
Organism: Streptomyces sp. OR43; assembly: GCF_008042275.1. Classification (GTDB taxonomy): domain Bacteria; phylum Actinomycetota; class Actinomycetes; order Streptomycetales; family Streptomycetaceae; genus Streptomyces. The sequence goes on from NZ_RDBK01000001.1 coordinate 1,808, forward strand.
CCGGGACGCGGGGTGCCCGGTTCCCCGGCCTGCTCTGGCCGATGACCTCATTCCTCACCGGGACGGCGGACGACGTACGGAGAAAGATCGACGCGGCCGTCGACAACGCCCGTGTCCACGGCGGCGCGTGGGAGTACGGCATCACCCTGATGTTCCGCACCCACATGATCGTCGACATGCCGGGCGGCATGCCCGGCATCGACGACGACCTCGCCGAACTGCGCACGCTGAGCCGCCGTGTCGGTGACCGGTGGATGCGCGCCCAGGTGGCCAGCGCAGCGGCCGAGGCGGGCATGATGCGCGGGCGCTACGACGAGGCGCGTGCGGCCTACGAGGAGGCGCTGCTGCTCGCCCGTGAGGTCGGCGCCCACGCCGAGGCCCCGTTCCTCCTGGCCCGGCTCGCCGAACTCTCCTACCGCACCGGCGACCTGGAAGCCGCCGCCGAGGGTCTGGACCGGTCGGAGGCCGAGGCGGAGAGCCATCAGGTGCACGACGCCGCCGCGTACATCCACTACATCCGGGCCATGATGGCGTTCCACCGAGGCGATGCGGCAGAAGCCCGGCAGCGGCTCGCCGCCGCCCAGGGCGAGGCCGGGCGCGGTGGCCCGCCGTCACACTTCACCGTGGCGCTGGAGGGGCTGTCGGCCCGGATCTCGGTGTGCGAGGACGGGCCTGCGGGCGGTCCCGTCGCCGGGCTGCGGGCGCTGCTGGCGGCGCTGGTCGCGGCGAGGGAGGCGAGGTGCCCCGAGATCGTCACCGGATACCTGGCGGACGGCGTGGCAACCGTGCTGCCGCAGGTGGGCCGCTACGAGGCCGCCGCACGCGTCCTGGCAGCCGCCGACAGCTGGCGGATGTCCGGCCCCAGGGCCGCGGCGGAGCAGACCGATGTGGACGCGGCCGAGCGGCGGGCCCGCAAGGAACTGGGGGAACCGCGGTACGAGAAGGAACGCGCCACGGGCCGCGGGCTGACCCTCGACGACGTCATCGACCTGCTGGAGAGCATCACCGCGGACCTTCCGTGACCCGCGACAGCACGGACCTGCCATGCCCCGGGGGGCACGGGGGCGGGGCTCTCGGCCACGCCCTGCGCCCGGTACGGGACCGATCCCGCCGCTCAGCGGCAGCTGATGCGGGATTCGGCCCAGTCGGCTAGGGCGAACCCGCCGAACGGGGTCGTCGGCTCCACGACGAGCCGGATCCGCTCCTGGCCCTCGATGCCGACGCTCACCGGAACAGCCGGGTCGTCGCCCTTCATCACAGGGGACTGCCACAGCCGCGCCCCGTCGCCGTTGAACACCGAGAACCGCACCGAGCCGAGCCCCATGGTCAGATCGTCCACGCCGACCATCGCCTCGTAGCGCGTGCACGAGCGGTTCAGCTGGATGGAGACCGAGGAACGGCTGTGGACGGTCACCCCGTGCGCGTACCGCGTACCACCGATCGACATGCCGGAACGCTGCCAGACCCAGCTGCTCTCGCCGAGCACCACCTCGGGGCCGGTGTGGTCACCGAGCAGGGTGTAGTCCAGCTCACTGACCTGGTACACCTCCGGGGCCGGAGCGGGCGGCGGCGGAGTCGGCGGCGGTGTCGTGGGCGTGGGTTTCGGTGTGGGGACCGGCGGAGGCGTGGGGGTCGGAGTGGGGGGGCCGGGGGAGCGTAGTGAGGCAGAGGAACGGGGTGCGGCAGAGGAACGGGGTGGGGCAGAGGCGCCGCAGGAGGTGCTGCCGCGAGCGCCCGGCGTGCGTCACGCGTCTGACGCTCGTTCACCACGGCCGCCAGGAACGCGGCGGCAGGCACCCCCGCCGGGGCCGGTACCCCGGTCCTGGCAGCGAGCTCCCCGGCCAGCCGCTCCGACATGGCGCGCCCCACGGCGGCATCCAGTTGGTGCATCCGCGTCAGGTACTGCCGCACGGCCAGCCAGAGATCGTCCGGGACCGCCGACAGGTCCAGGCCGGCGAACCGCCCGACGAGCCAGGGCGGCGGGGGCGGAACGGCTGCCGTCCGGCCCGCCGGCACCCGCTCCCGTACGACGAGCGTCCCTGCGAAGACATCTCCGAGCCGCCGCCCACGCGCCGAAACCAGCGAGGCGATGGCGGCGACGGCACCGAGCGTCGCCAGGATCTCCACCACGCCCATCGCCCCACGCACCAGCGCGTGCCGGAACCGGATGGGCCCGCCGTCGTCCCGTACCACCCGAAGCCCGCACGCGAGCTTCCCCAGCGAACGGCCATGGCTGAGTGTCTCCACCGCGATGGGCACCCCCACCAGCACCAGCAGAAAGGTCGCGACGGCCACCGCAGCCACCGCCGCTTCGTCGAGCGCGACCGTCGCGATGGCCAGTCCGATCGACACCAGTACGAACACCGTCCCCACCGCCACCAGATCGATGACGAGAGCCAGGGCCCGGCTCGGCAGTTTCGCCGGCCGCAACCCCAGCACGACCGCGTCCCCGGTCACCAGCTCACTCATTGCCGCCCACCCTTCGCCGACCATCCCTGCCCCTCGGGGCCACAGTCTGCCAAGCTGACCCGCAACGCGCCGCAGTTGTACGGACCCGTACACACCCATGCCAGGAGCAGCAGCCGACCATGGACCTCGACGTCTTCGTCCACACCCACCGCACCGAGTGGGACCGACTGGACCACCTCCTGCACCGTGGGCGCAGACTCACGGGAGCGGAGGCCGATGAACTCGTCGACCTCTACCAGCGCACGGCCACCCATCTGTCCCTGATCCAGTCCAGTGCGCCCGACCCGCTGCTCATGGCGCGTCTGACGCAGCTGGTGGCCCGGGCCCGCTCCACGGTGACCGGCACCCGCCGTGCCTCCTGGCGCGATGCCGTCCACTTCCTGACGGCGGGGTTTCCCGCGGCGGTCTACCGCTCCAGGCACTGGTGGATACCGACCGCAGTCCTCTCAGCGCTCCTCGCCGCGCTGATGGGCTGGTGGATCGGCACCCACCCGGAGGTGCAGGCGGCCATCGCCGCTCCCGAGGACCTCCGCCGCCTGACCAGCCCGGGTGGCGAGTACGAGACGTACTACTCCAGCCACCCGGCGGCCTCCTTCGCCGCCCAGGTCTGGACGAACAACGCGCAGGCCGCCGCCATGTGCCTGGTGCTGGGTGCGTTCCTCTGCGTCCCGGTGATCTGGATCCTCTTCGTCAACGTGCTGAACCTTGCGGTGGGCATCGGCCT
>NZ_RDBK01000001.1:10000-24100 GCF_008042275.1 Streptomyces sp. OR43
TTGATATTCCGGTACCCGCTTTGAAACGCCCAATACTGAATCAGGCGATGCTAAGTCCGTGAAGCCGGCCCGATCTCTTCGGAGTTGAGGGTAGTGGTGGAGCCGACGAACCAGACTTGTACTAGGTAAGCGATGGGGTGACGCAGGAAGGTAGTCCAGCCCGGGCGGTGGTAGTCCCGGGGTAAGGGTGTAGGCCGTGTGGTAGGTAAATCCGTCACACGTTAAGGCTGAGACCTGATGCCGAGCCGATTGTGGTGAAGTGGATGATCCTATGCTGTCGAGAAAAGCCTCTAGCGAGTTTCATGGCGGCCCGTACCCTAAACCGACTCAGGTGGTCAGGTAGAGAATACCGAGGCGTTCGGGTGAACTATGGTTAAGGAACTCGGCAAAATGCCCCCGTAACTTCGGGAGAAGGGGGGCCATCACTGGTGATTGGATTTACTCCATGAGCTGGGGGTGGCCGCAGAGACCAGCGAGAAGCGACTGTTTACTAAAAACACAGGTCCGTGCGAAGCCGTAAGGCGATGTATACGGACTGACGCCTGCCCGGTGCTGGAACGTTAAGGGGACCGGTTAGCTGACTTTCGGGTCGGCGAAGCTGAGAACTTAAGCGCCAGTAAACGGCGGTGGTAACTATAACCATCCTAAGGTAGCGAAATTCCTTGTCGGGTAAGTTCCGACCTGCACGAATGGCGTAACGACTTCTCGACTGTCTCAACCATAGGCCCGGTGAAATTGCACTACGAGTAAAGATGCTCGTTTCGCGCAGCAGGACGGAAAGACCCCGGGACCTTTACTATAGTTTGATATTGGTGTTCGGTTCGGCTTGTGTAGGATAGGTGGGAGACTTTGAAGCGGCCACGCCAGTGGTTGTGGAGTCGTCGTTGAAATACCACTCTGGTCGTGCTGGATGTCTAACCTGGGTCCGTGATCCGGATCAGGGACAGTGTCTGATGGGTAGTTTAACTGGGGCGGTTGCCTCCTAAAGAGTAACGGAGGCGCCCAAAGGTTCCCTCAGCCTGGTTGGCAATCAGGTGTTGAGTGTAAGTGCACAAGGGAGCTTGACTGTGAGACCGACGGGTCGAGCAGGGACGAAAGTCGGGACTAGTGATCCGGCAGTGGCTTGTGGAAGCGCTGTCGCTCAACGGATAAAAGGTACCCCGGGGATAACAGGCTGATCTTCCCCAAGAGTCCATATCGACGGGATGGTTTGGCACCTCGATGTCGGCTCGTCGCATCCTGGGGCTGGAGTCGGTCCCAAGGGTTGGGCTGTTCGCCCATTAAAGCGGTACGCGAGCTGGGTTTAGAACGTCGTGAGACAGTTCGGTCCCTATCCGCTGTGCGCGTAGGAATATTGAGAAGGGCTGTCCCTAGTACGAGAGGACCGGGACGGACGAACCTCTGGTGTGCCAGTTGTCCTGCCAAGGGCATGGCTGGTTGGCTACGTTCGGAAAGGATAACCGCTGAAAGCATCTAAGCGGGAAGCCTGCTTCGAGATGAGTATTCCCACCCCCTTTGAGGGGTTAAGGCTCCCAGTAGACGACTGGGTTGATAGGCCAGATGTGGAAGCCCGGTAACGGGTGGAGCTGACTGGTACTAATAGGCCGAGGGCTTGTCCTCAGTTGCTCGCGTCCACTGTGTTCGGGTGTCCGGCTGCGCAAGAATGTCTGTAGTACCCGATGACAGGAGCACCACCGATGTCCACCAACTCTCCCGACGATCGTTCGGAGCGCGAGCCGCGTCGCCGGGACGGCGGTGACCGGGGCGGCTTCAGCGGCGGTCGTGACGACCGATCAGGCGGCCAGCGTCGGGACAACGACCGCGGCGGCAACCGACGCGATGACAGCCGGCCCACCAGCGGTGGCGGTTTCCGCCGTGACGACAGCCGGCCCACCAGCGGTGGTGGCGGCGGTTTCCGCCGCGATGACCGTGACAACCGGGATCGTGCTCCGCGTCGTGATGACAGCCGTGGTGGTTCGTCCGGTGGTGGGTTCCGTCGTGACGACAGTCGTGGTGGGTCGTCGGGTGGTGGGTTCCGTCGTGATGATCGGGCTCCGCGTCGGGACGATGACCGTGGTGGGCGTCCCAGTGGTGGGTTCGAGCGTCGTGATGACCGGCCGCGTGGGCCGCGTCGCGATGACGACAACCGCAGCGGCGGCTTCCGTCGTGATGACAGCCGAGGCGGGTCGTCCGGTGGTGGCTTCCGTCGTGACGACAGTCGTGGTGGGTCGTCGGGTGGTGGGTTCCGTCGTGATGATCGGGCTCCGCGTCGGGACGATGACCGTGGTGGGCGTCCCAGTGGTGGGTTCGAGCGTCGTGATGACCGGCCGCGTGGGCCGCGTCGCGATGACGACAACCGCAGCGGCGGCTTCCGTCGTGACGACAGCCGAGGCGGGTCGTCCGGTGGTGGCTTCCGCCGTGATGACAGCCGAGGCGGGTCGTCCGGCGGTGGCTTCCGCCGTGATGACAGCCGAGGCGGGTCGTCCGGTGGCGGTTTCCGTCGTGACGACAGTCGTGGTGGGTCGTCGGGTGGTGGGTTCCGTCGTGATGATCGGGCTCCGCGTCGGGACGATGACCGTGGTGGGCGTCCCAGTGGTGGGTTCGAGCGTCGTGATGACCGGCCGCGTGGGCCGCGTCGCGATGACGACAACCGCAGCGGCGGCTTCCGTCGTGACGACAGCCGCGGTGGCTCGTCGGGTGGCGGTTTCCGCCGTGACGACAGCCGAGGCGGGTCGTCCGGTGGTGGCTTCCGTCGTGATGACAACCGAGGCGGGTCGTCCGGCGGTGGCTTCCGTCGTGATGATCGGGCTCCGCGTCGGGACGATGACCGTGGTGGGCGTCCCAGTGGTGGGTTCGAGCGTCGTGACGACCGGCCGCGTGGGCCGCGTCGCGATGACGACAACCGCAGCGGCGGCTTCCGTCGTGACGACAGCCGCGGTGGCTCGTCCGGTGGTGGCTTCCGCCGTGACGACAGCCGAGGCGGGTCGTCCGGCGGCGGCTTCCGCGGGCAGCGGGACGATCGCGACCGGGGCGGTTACCGCGGGCGCGACGACCGTGGTGGGTACGAGCGGCGGGACGACCGGGACCGTGAGCCCATCAAGCGGCTTCCGATTCCCGACGAGGTCACCGGCCACGAGATCGACAAGGACGTCCGGCAGGAGCTGATGAGCCTGCCCAAGACCCTGGCCGAGGATGTCGCCAGGAACCTCGTCATGGTGGCCCGGCTCCTCGACGAGGACCCCGAGCAGGCGTACGCGTACTCGCGCATCGCCCTGCGGCTTGCCTCGCGTGTGGCGGCCGTGCGGGAGGCGGCCGGGTTCGCCGCCTACGCCACCCAGAAGTACGCCGAGGCGCTGGCGGAGTTCCGGGCGTCCCGGCGAATGACCGGTTCCGTGGAGCTCTGGCCCGTCATGGCCGACTGTGAGCGTGGACTCGGCCGGCCCGAGCGGGCGATGGCCATGGCCGGAGAGCCCGAGGTGCAGAAGCTGGACAAGGCCGGTCAGGTCGAGATGCGTCTGGTGGCTGCCGGCGCCCGCAGGGACATGGGACAGATCGACGCCGCCATCGTGACGCTGCAGAGCTCCGAGCTCGCCTCCAGCGCCGTGCACCCGTGGACGCCCCGCCTGCGCTACGCGTACGCGGACGCGCTGCTGGCCGCGGGGCGTGAGGACGAGGCGCGTGAGTGGTTCGGGAAGGCCCTGGAGGCCGACAAGGACGGCTCCACGGACGCATCGGACCGCCTTGCCGAGCTGGACGGTGTCGAGTTCGTCGACGCCCTCGGAGACGACGACGCACAGGCCCCCGCCGGAGCGGAGGCGCCGGTCGAGGCCGACGACGACATCGATGAGGACGACGACGATGACGACGCGGACGAGGACGAGGGTCCCGTCAAGGCTTGACGTATGAGAAGAGGGCGGTACCCCAAGGGGTGCCGCCCTCTTCTGCGTTCCGGGGGGTTCAGCCGAGAGTCAGGCTGCGCAGCACCAGGCCCGTCGCCGGCTTGGGGCCGAAGGAGGTCGACTTGCGCGGCATGGTGACGCCCTGCCGGGCCAGGTCCCGTACCACCTCTTCGCGCACCGGGTGCATCAGCACCGCCGTGGCGCCGTGGCGCTCGGCCTGTTCGACCGCTGCCGCCGTGTCGTGGATGTAGGCGATGTGGGCAGGGTCGTCGGGGATCCGCCAGATGTGGTCGAGCAGGACGGAGTGCAGGACCGTCGCGTCGAGGGTGCGCCAGGCGGCCGGCCGGTCCGTGGGAACGGTACGGGCCAGCAGGGCCTCGTCCGGGCGGTCGACCAGATGGAAGGAGCCGTCGCCCGCGAGCAGGAAGGCGTTGCCCAGAGCCGCGGCATCGGCGAGGACGTCCAGGGCGTGGGGGAGCGGCCCCTCGACGGTGCGGACGCGGAACTGACCGCCCAGTGCGCCGAGCGCGTCGGCGACGGGCAGGCCGTGCAGCAGGCGGTGGATGGAGCGGACCCGGAGCGGGTAGCGGGCGGTGTCGACCAGAAGGACCAGGCCGAAGTCCCAGGGGCCCGGCACGGTGTGCTCCTGCTGGAGGCGGAGGTAGGTGGCCCAGCGGTGATGCCCGTCGGCGATCAGGGCCTGACGTCCGGCCAGATCCGTCTCGATCTCCGCGCGGTCGGCAGCGTCGGCGACCGCCCAGAGCCGGTGGCTGTAGCCGTCCTCGGTGGTGGTCGCGAGCAGCGGCGGCCGGTGGACGGTCCGCTCGATGACAGCGGTCGTACCCGTGGCGTCCCCGTCGCTGCGGTAGGTCAGCAGCAGCGGTTCGAGATGCGCCGCGGTCGTACGCATCAGATCGGCGCGGTCCTCGACGACATCGGCCATCACGTCCTCGTGCGGGAGCACGATGCCGTCGGCGGGGGCCGAGAGGGCCAGCGCGCCGATGATGCCGCGCTGGAGGGTATCGCCGTCACGTTGCTCGTACACGTACAGCGCGGGCTCGGGGTCGGGGGCCAGGACACCTTCGGCGAGCCAGCGGTTCAGGGTCGCGGCGGCCTGTTCGTGCCGGGCGGCCGCGGAGCCGGCCTGGGGCAGGATCAGCCGCACGATGTTGTGCGGATCCGCCGATTCCAGATGGTGCAGGCCGTCGGGGCGTACGACGACGTCGTACGGGGGTGAGGTCACCGCGGCGAGACTGCCGACCTGTTCGGGGACGTAGCGCAGTCCACGGAACGGAATCAGACGCAGTCCCTGGTCCGCCGGGCCTCGTGTGTTCATTTCCGCATCGTATGCGCGGGTCGGCGATGCGCGATGATCGGGGGATACGCAGGCGATGAGGAGCGGGGAATATGAGTCGGGCGAGCAGGACCAGGCCGAGCGGGAGCAGCACCGCGCTGAGCGAGGCGTACGACACCGCGCTGCTCGATCTGGACGGTGTCGTGTACGCGGGCGGGCAGGCGATCGTCCATGCCGTCGATGCTCTCGGCAGCGCGCGCGGCGGCGGGATGCATCTCGCGTACGTGACGAACAACGCGCTGCGGACTCCGGCCGCGGTGGCGGAGCATCTGACGGAGTTGGGGGTGCCCACCGAGCCCGCCGATGTGATCACGTCGGCGCAGGCCGTGGCCCGGCTGGTCGCCGATCAGCTGCCGCCCGGGGCGCGGGTGCTCGTGATCGGCGGCGAGGGGCTGCGCGTCGCGCTGCGTGAACGGGGACTGGAACCGGTCGAGTCGGCGGACGACGACCCGGCTGCGGTGGTGCAGGGATACGGCGGGCCCGACATGGCGTGGGGCCGGTTCGCCGAGGCCGCGTACGCGATCAACCGCGGGCTGCCGTGGTTCGCGTCCAACACGGATCTGACGATCCCGAGTGCCCGGGGGATCGCGCCGGGCAACGGGGCGGCCGTGGAGGTCGTCCGGATCGCCACCGGGGCCGAGCCGCAGGTCGCGGGGAAGCCGCTGCCGCCGATGCATCGCGAGACGGTGCTGCGGACCGGGGCCGAGCGGCCGCTGGTCGTCGGGGACCGGCTGGACACGGACATCGAGGGGGCGTTCAACGGGGGAGTGGACTCCCTGCTGGTGCTCACCGGGGTGGCGGACGCGGCGCACCTGCTGGCCGCGGTGCCCGCGCACCGGCCGACGTACGTGGACGCGGACCTGCGTGGTCTGCTGACGGGGCAGCCCGAGGTGACGCGGACGGGCGAGACACATGGCTGCGGTGGCTGGACGGCCTCCGTGCACGGCGAAGCGCTGGTGCTGGAGGGCGACGGGGACGCGCTCGACGGTCTGCGGGCGCTGTGCGGGGCCGCGTGGTCGCACGCCGGGGACGGCTCGTGCGGCCTGGACGCGGAAAAGGCGCTGGCCCGGCTCGGGCTCTAGGAAGAAGCGAGGGGCGGCCCGGCGGCTCGTACGTCCGACGGCCGGCCGCCCCCTGGAAGGCCGAGCTCATGGTTGGCTAGGCTAACCTAACCACGTGTTGGTTGAGAGTCCTCCGAACCCGAGCCCGGGCCCGATAGCCGCGCCGGAGAGCGCCGCGCCCCCCAGGCGCCATGCGGTACGTGCCGCAGGGCTCCTGGTGGCGTTGGCCGCCCTGGTGCTGGTCTGCCTCGCGAGTATCGCGATCGGTGCCAAGGGGCTGCCGCTCGCCGATGTCTGGCACGGCCTGTTCCACTACGCGGGGAGCGGCGACGACGTCCTCGTACGGAAGGTCCGGATCCCCCGGACCGTGCTCGGGCTGATCGTCGGCGCCGCGCTCGGGCTCGCCGGGGCCGTGATGCAGGCGCTGACCCGCAACCCGCTGGCCGAGCCCGGGCTGCTCGGTGTCAACGCGGGTGCGTCGGCGGCGGTCGTCTCCGCCATCAGCTTCTTCGGCGTCACCTCGCTGACCGGGTATGTCTGGTTCGCCTTCGCCGGGGCCGCGATCGTCTCGGGCGCCGTGTACCTGCTCGGCGGCAGCCGGTCCGCCAATCCGGTACGGCTCGCGCTGGCCGGGACGGCCGTCACCGCCGCGCTGTACGGCTACGTCAACGCCGTACAGCTGCTGGACTCGGCCGCACTGGACCGGCTGCGGTTCTGGACCGTCGGCTCGCTGGCCTCCGCGAACATGGAGACGGTCGGCAAGGTGTGGCCGTTCATCGCCCTCGGTGTGCTGCTGACGCTGCTCATCGCGCGGCCGCTCAACGCCCTGGAGATGGGCGACGACACCGCGCGATCCCTCGGCGCCCATCTGACCCGGACCCGGGTCCTCGCGATGCTCGCCGTCACCCTGCTGTGCGGGGCCGCGACGGCCGCGTGCGGGCCGATCGTCTTCATCGGGCTGATGATCCCGCACCTGGTGCGCGCGATCACCGGCCCCGACATGCGCTGGATCCTGCCGTACGCGGCCGTGCTCTCCCCGGTGCTCCTGCTCGGCGCGGACGTCGTCGGCCGGGTCGTCGCCCGTCCGTCCGAACTGCAGGTCGGGATCGTCACCGCGCTGCTCGGCGGGCCGGTCTTCATCCACCTCGTACGACGCAAGAGGATGTCCCAGCTGTGAAGGCCACCCAGGAGGAGACGGCGGGGACGAAGGGCACGGCACGGTCGGTGCGGGCCGTGCGGACGGCCGGCGGATACTCGTTCCGGATGAGCGTGCGGGCCTCGCTCGTCATCGTGCTGCTCGCGGCCTTGGCGGCGGGGACGGCCGTCGTCCTCATCGGCAGCGGCGACTTCTCGATGACGCCGGGCGAGGTCGTCACCACGCTCTTCGGACACGGCACCTTCCAGCAGGAGTTCATCGTCACGGACCTGCGCCTGCCGCGGGTGCTGGTCGGACTCCTGGTCGGGGCGGCGCTCGGCGTCGGCGGCGCCGTGTTCCAGACCATCTCGCGCAACCCGCTCGGCAGCCCCGACGTGCTCGGCTTCGGCCAGGGCGCCACCGTGGGCGCGCTGACCGTGATCGTCCTCTTCCAGGGCGGGGCGGCCGCGGTCGCCGGTGGCGCGGTGGCCGGCGGGCTGCTGACCGGTGTCGCCGTGTACGTGCTGGCGTGGAAGCGCGGGGTGCACGGCTTCCGGCTCGTCCTGGTGGGGATCGGCGCCGCCGCCATGCTCACCGCCGCGACCCAGTACCTGATCACCAAGGCCGACCTCGTCGACGCGACCCGTGCCGTCGTCTGGATGACCGGCTCGCTCGACGGCCGGGACTGGGCGCAGGTCTGGCCCCTGCTCGTCGTCTGCGGCGTACTGCTGCCGCTGGTGTTCGCGCACGGGCCCGCGCTGCGGGTGATGGAGATGGGCGACGACGCCGCGTACGCGCTCGGCGTACGCGTCGAACGCACCCGGCTCGTCCTGATGGGCTCCGCCGTGCTGCTCGTCGCCGTTGCCACGGCTGCCGCAGGGCCGATCGCCTTCGTCTCGCTGAGCGCCCCGCAGCTCGCCCGCCGGCTCACCCGCTCCACCGGCCCGAACCTGGTCGCCGCGACCTTCATGGGCGCGGCGCTCCTCCTCGTCGCCGACTGGGTCTCGATGGAGGCCTTCGGCGACCGCCAACTGCCCGTCGGCGTCGTCACCGGGGTCCTCGGAGGCTGCTATCTGCTGTGGCTCCTGGTGTCCGAGCGCAGAGCGGGCCGGATATGACGGCCCACGCACGGGGCACGGAGCTGCCGGCCGGCACAGGCCCCGCAACCCACCCCATTCCCTCACCGATCCGACCCCCCTCCGGAGTATGACCATGCAGCGCCTCACCGCCGACTCGGTGACCCTCGGCTACGACCAGCGGGTCATCGCGGAGAACCTCTCGGTCGAGATCCCCGACCACTCGTTCACCGTGATCGTCGGCCCCAACGCCTGCGGGAAGTCGACCTTGCTGCGGGCGCTCTCCCGGATGCTGAAGCCGGCCCGCGGCCGGGTGCTGCTGGACGGGGAGACGATCCACAGCCTGCCCGCGAAGAAGGTCGCCAGGACGCTGGGCCTGCTGCCCCAGTCCTCCATCGCACCGGAGGGCATCACGGTGGCCGATCTCGTCGCCCGGGGCCGCTACCCGCACCAGGGGCTGCTACGGCAGTGGTCGCCCGAGGACGAACGCATTGTCGAGGAATCGATGGCGTCGACCGGGGTCGGAGCGCTGGGTGATCGCTATGTCGACGAATTGTCAGGCGGCCAGCGGCAGCGGGTCTGGATCGCGATGGCGCTGGCGCAGCAGACGCCGCTGCTGCTGCTCGACGAGCCGACGACGTACCTCGACATCCAGCACCAGATCGACGTGCTCGACCTGTGCGCGGAACTGCACGAGACGCAGGGGCGCACCCTGGTGGCGGTCCTGCACGACCTGAACCATGCCGCGCGGTACGCCACCCACCTCATCGCGATGCGGGAGGGCGAGGTCATCGCGGAGGGCGCGCCCGGGGAGATCGTCACCGCGGAGCTCGTGGAGCGGGTGTTCGGGCTCCGGTGCCAGGTGATCCCCGATCCGGAGACGGGGACGCCGCTGGTGGTGCCGGCCGCACGGAAGCGCGGTGCGCGGGTCGCGGTGCCGGTGACCGGGGGCGCGTGACCTGCGGCCACGCCTTGTCCTCCCTCGCCGGACGGGCTTGAAGTGCCGCCTCGCCGCTACAGCAGCGATCTCAGCTTCAGCAGGTCGCGGATGCCCGCCTCCAGGCGGACCCGGCCCGAGCCCCATGCCTTGGCGAAGTTCAGCTCGCCGTCCACCATCGCCACCAGATCGTCCCCGGTCATCGCGAGCCGGATCTCCGCCTTCTCGCGGGGCGGTCCCTCGACCGTGTCCAGTACCTGGATCCGGCCGCCGGCCAGGCGTCCGGTGAACGTCACGTCGAGGTCCTTGATGTGGCAGCTGAGTGAACGGTCCAGCGCCGCCGCGCCGCGCACATCGCCGTCGGCCCCCGCGAGGTTGTCGGAAAGTCTGTCGAGCGCGCTGCGGCACTCCGTCATGGTCGCCATCGTGACCGACGGTACCGCAGCCCTTCGCGGTAGCGTTTCCCGCATGAGCGACTCGACGCCGGGGCCCGGAACGGCCGCCGGAACCGCACCCGGGGAGATCCCGCAGGACGTGCCGCAGGAGCCGCCCCCCACGATGTCGCCCGAGCCTGCCGGCCCGGCACCGCTCGGTGTCGTACGCACGCCCACGGGGAACGCCGACGTGGACGCGCACCTGGAGCGTCTGGCCGATGCGGACCACCTCGCGGCGGACGGACACATCGAGGTGTACGAGGATGTACACCGTGGCCTGCGCGAGGAGCTGACCGCACTCGACACCAGGTCCGCACCCGCACCGACGCCCCCGTACGACAACTCGTCCAACAACAGGAGCTGAACCGAACGTGGCAGGAGTGGCCCGTCGCCGCCTCGACGCCGAGCTGGTACGCCGAAAGCTCGCCCGCTCACGCGAGCACGCGAGCCAGCTGATCGCCGCAGGACGGGTGACCGTCGGCGGCAACACCGCGACCAAACCGGCCACCCAGGTCGAGACGAGTGCCGCCCTCGTCGTCACCAAGGACGACAGCGACCCGGAGTACGTCTCCCGCGGCGGCCACAAGCTGGCGGGCGCCCTCGCCGCCTTCGTCCCCCTAGGGCTGGAGGTGGAGGGCCGGCGGGCCCTGGACGCCGGGGCGTCGACCGGAGGGTTCACCGATGTGCTGCTGCGCGCCGGAGCGTCCCGCGTCCTCGCCGTGGACGTCGGCTACGGGCAGCTCGCCTGGTCGCTCCAGTCCGATGAACGCGTCATCGTCAAGGACCGCACCAACGTGCGGGAACTGACCCTTGAGGCGATCGACGGCGAGGCGGTGGACCTGGTGGTGGGCGATCTGTCGTTCATCCCGCTCGGTCTCGTGCTGCCCGCCCTGGCGCGCTGCGCCGCCCCCGACGCGGACCTGGTCCTCATGGTCAAGCCGCAGTTCGAGGTGGGCAAGGAGCGCCTCGGCAGCGGCGGTGTGGTGCGCAGCCCCGAGCTGCGCGCCGAAGCGGTACGGGAGGTGGCCCGCCGGGCGTGGGCGCTGGGCCTGGGGGTCCGGGGCGTGACGGCCAGCCCGTTGCCCGGACCGTCGGGGAACGTCGAGTACTTTCTGTGGCTGCGGGCCGGAGCACCGGAGCTGGATCCCGCAGATGTCGACCGTGCAGTGGCGGAGGGGCCTCGTTGACGACGAATGCGGCACGAACAGTATTTCTCCTGGCGCACACCGGCCGGCCGGCCGCGATCCGCAGCGCCGAGCTCGTCGTGCAGGGGCTGCTCCGCAGCGGCCTGGGCGTGCGGGTCCTGGCGATGGAGGCGGCCGACCTGCCGCTGCCGTCGTCCGTGGAGACCGTCACCGAGGCCTCGCCCGAGGCGGTGAACGGCTGTGAGCTCCTGATCGTGCTCGGCGGCGACGGGACGCTGCTGCGGGGCGCGGAGCTCTCGCGTGCCTCCGGCGTCCCGATGCTCGGCGTCAACCTCGGCCGGGTCGGCTTCCTCGCCGAGGCCGAGCGCGACGACCTCGACAAGGTTGTCGACCGGGTCGTCACCCGGGCGTACACCGTCGAGGAGCGCATGACGATCGACGTCATCGTGCACAGCAACGGCGACATCGTCCACACGGACTGGGCGCTCAACGAGGCGGCCGTGCAGAAGGTGTCGCCCGAGCGGATGCTGGAGGTCGTGCTGGAGATCGACGGCCGGCCGGTGACCGGGTTCGGCTGCGACGGCATCGTGTGCGCGACGCCGACCGGCTCGACCGCGTACGCCTTCTCGGCGGGCGGGCCCGTCGTCTGGCCCGAGGTCGAGGCGCTCCTGATGGTCCCGATCAGCGCCCACGCGCTGTTCGCCAAGCCGCTGGTGACCTCGCCGACCTCGGTGCTCGCCGTCGAGGTCCAGCAGCACACCCCGCACGGGGTCCTGTGGTGCGACGGGCGCAGGACCGTGGAGCTGCCGGCGGGCGCCCGTGTCGAGGTGCGGCGCGGTGCCGTGCCCGTACGGCTCGCGCGGCTGCACCAGGCGTCGTTCACGGACCGGCTGGTGGCCAAGTTCGCGCTGCCGGTGTCGGGCTGGCGGGGCGCACCGCACTGACCCCGGGCGGGCTCCCGTACCGCTGGATCCGGCGCCCCGACCGCGACCCGTGTGCGCGCGGGCCATGAAACCTCGTATGGTCATGTCCGTGTTGGAGGAGATGCGGATACGGTCGCTCGGAGTCATCGACGACGCGGTGGTGGAGCTGTCACCCGGTTTCACCGCGGTGACCGGTGAGACCGGCGCGGGCAAGACCATGGTCGTCACCAGCCTGGGGCTGCTGCTCGGCGGACGCGCCGATCCCGCCCTGGTGCGGATCGGTGCCAAGGCCGCTGTCGTCGAGGGCCGGATCACGGTGGCCGAGGGCGACGCCGCGGCGTTGCGGGCCGAGGAGGCAGGGGCCGAGATCGAGGACGGTGCGCTGCTCATCAGCCGTACCGTTTCCGCGGAAGGGCGCTCCCGGGCCCATCTCGGCGGCAGATCCGTGCCGGTGGGAGTACTGGCCGAACTCGCCGACGAACTCGTCGCCGTGCACGGCCAGACCGACCAGCAGGGGCTGCTCAAGCCGGCCAGGCAGCGGCAGGCCCTGGACCGGTACGCGGGCGACGGCGTCGCCGTTCCCCATGCCAAGTACGCGGCGGCCTACAAGCGGCTGCGCGAGGTCGCCGGTGAGCTCGACGAGCTGACCACGCGCGCCCGTGAGCGGGCCCAGGAAGCCGACCTGCTGCGCTTCGGGCTGAACGAGATCGCCGCGGTCGAACCGCTGCCCGGCGAGGACACCGAGCTCGCCGCCGAGGCACAGCGCCTCGGCCATGCCGACGCGCTCGCCTCCGCCGCCGCCCTCGCGCACACCGCGCTGGCGGGCAACCCCGAGGACCAGGAGGCCGTCGACGCGACCACCGTCGTCGCGGCCGCCCGGCAGGCCCTGGACGGGGTACGCGCCCACGATCCGGCGCTCGCCGCGCTCGCCGACCGGGTCGGCGAGATCTCCATCCTGCTCGCCGACGTCGCGGGCGAACTGTCCGGGTACGCGGACCAGCTGGACTCCGATCCGCTGCGGCTCGCCGCGGTCGAGGAGCGCCGGGCCGCGCTCACCGGTCTCACCCGCAAGTACGGCGTGGACATCGCCGCCGTGCTGGCCTGGGCCGAGGACGGGGCGGCCCGGCTGACCGAGCTGGAGGGCGACGACGACCGGATCGGCGATCTGACCGCGGAGCGGGACGCGTTGCGCGCCGAACTCTCCGGTCTCGGCCAGGCGTTGACCGACGCCCGTACGGAGGCCGCCGCGCTCTTCGCCGAGGCGGTCACCGAGGAACTCGCTTCCCTCGCCATGCCGCACGCCCGCGTCTCCTTCGAGATCCGGCAGACCGAGGCGGCGGACGAGGCGTCCGGCATCGAGATCGGCGGCCGCAACGTGGCCTACGGTCCGTCCGGCGCCGACGAGGTCGAACTCCTGCTGGCCCCGTACCCGGTCCTCGCCCTCCAGGACCGTGACACCGCTCCTGGTCACCGAGCCGTCCACGGTCTTCTCGACCAGCAGCTGCCGGTCGGCGAACGCGGCGACCTGGGGCAGGTGGGTGACGACCACGACCTGGGCCGATCTGGCGAGCTTCGCGAGCCGGCGGCCTACCTCGACGGCCGCCTTGCCTCCGACGCCCGCGTCGACCTCGTCGAAGAGGTAGGTGGGTACGGGGTCGGAGCCGGCGAAGACCACCTCGACGGCGAGCATCACCCGGGACAGCTCGCCGCCCGACGCGCCCTTGGCGATCGGGCGGGGCTGGGCGCCGGGGTGCGGGGCCAGCAGGAGTTCGACCTCGTCGGCGCCGGACGGACCGTAGGCCACGTTGCGGCCGCCGATCTCGATGCCGGACGCCTCGTCCGCCGCCTCGGTCTGCCGGATCTCGAAGGAGACGCGGGCGTGCGGCATGGCGAGGGAAGCGAGTTCCTCGGTGACCGCCTCGGCGAAGAGCGCGGCGGCCTCCGTACGGGCGTCGGTCAACGCCTGGCCGAGACCGGAGAGTTCGGCGCGCAACGCGTCCCGCTCCGCGGTCAGATCGCCGATCCGGTCGTCGTCGCCCTCCAGGCCGTCCACGCCCGCGTTCTCGCCCGAGGTGGGGTAGCGCAGCACGAAGCCGTCCTCGGTGGACAGCTCGCGCTGGATCGCCTCGATGGTGC
>NZ_RDBK01000001.1:24200-24913 GCF_008042275.1 Streptomyces sp. OR43
AATACGTTCCCGGGCCTTGTACACACCGCCCGTCACGTCACGAAAGTCGGTAACACCCGAAGCCGGTGGCCCAACCCCTTGTGGGAGGGAGCTGTCGAAGGTGGGACTGGCGATTGGGACGAAGTCGTAACAAGGTAGCCGTACCGGAAGGTGCGGCTGGATCACCTCCTTTCTAAGGAGCACTTCTTACCGAGCTTGCTTGGTCAGAGGCCAGTACACCGGCGAATGTTCGGTGCTGGTTGCTCATGGGTGGAACGTTGACTATTCGGCACGACAGGTTGTTTTCACTAGTACTGCTTKGGCGTGGAACGTGAGGATGGTCGGTCGGGTCGGGCACGCTGTTGGGTATCTGAAGGTACGGCCGTAAAGGTCGTTCTTCGGTTGCCGGCCCCAGTGAACTCATCCGGTAAGGGTGGGGTGATGGGTGGCTGGTCGTTGTTTGAGAACTGCACAGTGGACGCGAGCATCTGTGGCCAAGTTTTTAAGGGCGCACGGTGGATGCCTTGGCACCAGGAACCGATGAAGGACGTGGGAGGCCACGATAGTCCCCGGGGAGCTGTCAACCAAGCTTTGATCCGGGGGTTTCCGAATGGGGAAACCCGGCAGTCGTCATGGGCTGTCACCCGCTGCTGAACACATAGGCAGTGTGGAGGGAACGAGGGGAAGTGAAACATCTCAGTACCCTCAGGAAGAGAAAACAACCGTGATTCCGG
>NZ_RDBK01000001.1:25013-25765 GCF_008042275.1 Streptomyces sp. OR43
TTGCTAGTAATCGCAGATCAGCATTGCTGCGGTGAATACGTTCCCGGGCCTTGTACACACCGCCCGTCACGTCACGAAAGTCGGTAACACCCGAAGCCGGTGGCCCAACCCCTTGTGGGAGGGAGCTGTCGAAGGTGGGACTGGCGATTGGGACGAAGTCGTAACAAGGTAGCCGTACCGGAAGGTGCGGCTGGATCACCTCCTTTCTAAGGAGCATCTAGATTCCGCAAGGAATCCAGAGCCACTACGCCGGCAAATGTTCGGCGGTGGTCAGCTCATGGGTGGAACGTTGACTATTCGGCGCGACAGGTTGTTTTCACTAGTACTGCTTCGGCGTGGAACGTGAGGATGGTCGGTCGGGTCGGGCACGCTGTTGGGTATCTGAAGGTACGGCCGTAAAGGTCGTTCTTCGGTTGCCGGCCCCGGTACAGCACTGCGTAAGTTGTGTGTGACGGGTGGCTGGTCGTTGTTTGAGAACTGCACAGTGGACGCGAGCATCTGTGGCCAAGTTTTTAAGGGCGCACGGTGGATGCCTTGGCACCAGGAACCGATGAAGGACGTGGGAGGCCACGATAGTCCCCGGGGAGCTGTCAACCAAGCTTTGATCCGGGGGTTTCCGAATGGGGAAACCCGGCAGTCGTCATGGGCTGTCACCCGCTGCTGAACACATAGGCAGTGTGGAGGGAACGAGGGGAAGTGAAACATCTCAGTACCCTCAGGAAGAGAAAACAACCGTGATTCCGGGAGTAGTG
>NZ_RDBK01000001.1:25865-41448 GCF_008042275.1 Streptomyces sp. OR43
TTGCTAGTAATCGCAGATCAGCATTGCTGCGGTGAATACGTTCCCGGGCCTTGTACACACCGCCCGTCACGTCACGAAAGTCGGTAACACCCGAAGCCGGTGGCCCAACCCCTTGTGGGAGGGAGCTGTCGAAGGTGGGACTGGCGATTGGGACGAAGTCGTAACAAGGTAGCCGTACCGGAAGGTGCGGCTGGATCACCTCCTTTCTAAGGAGCATCTAGATTCCGCAAGGAATCCAGAGCCACTACGCCGGCAAATGTTCGGCGGTGGTCAGCTCATGGGTGGAACGTTGACTATTCAGTACCTGGTGGTTCAACCGGGTCGTAAGTACTGCTCCTCGGAGCGTGGAAAACGAACCGATTGAATTCCGGGTACTGGGCGCGCTGTTGGGTGTCTGAAGGTATGGCCGCAAGGCTGCCTTCAAACGCCGGCCCCAGTGAACTCATCCGGTAAGGGTGGGGTGATGGGTGGCTGGTCGTTGCTTGAGAACTGCACAGTGGACGCGAGCATCTGTGGCCAAGTTTTTAAGGGCGCACGGTGGATGCCTTGGCACCAGGAACCGATGAAGGACGTGGGAGGCCACGATAGTCCCCGGGGAGCTGTCAACCAAGCTTTGATCCGGGGGTTTCCGAATGGGGAAACCCGGCAGTCGTCATGGGCTGTCACCCYCTGCTGAACACATAGGCAGTGTGGAGGGAACGAGGGGAAGTGAAACATCTCAGTACCCTCAGGAAGAGAAAACAACCGTGATTCCGGGAGTAGTGGCGAGCGAAACTGGATCCCGGTAACGGGTGGAGCTGACTGGTACTAATAGGCCGAGGGCTTGTCCTCAGTTGCTCGCGTCCACTGTGTTAGTTCTGAAATAACGAACGGCCGTGTTTTCATCCGGTGTTGGTTAATTTCATAGTGTTTCGGTGGTCATTGCGTTAGGGAAACGCCCGGTTACATTCCGAACCCGGAAGCTAAGCCTTTCAGCGCCGATGGTACTGCAGGGGGGACCCTGTGGGAGAGTAGGACGCCGCCGAACTCCTTTTGATAGTTAAGCCCCGTGCCCTTGTGGCACGGGGCTTTTCTGCGTTCTGCCGGCCTTCCGACACCCCTGTGCACGTGCCGACCATGGCTGAGGGTAGGGTCAGGGGGCATCATTGGCACGTTCTTCACAGGAGGCCCCCGGGTGGAGGTCCAGGAGACTCGCGTTCAGACGGACCGGGTACTCACCATCCCCAACATCCTCAGCATGGCTCGCCTCGTTGGCGTACCCGTCTTCCTGTGGCTGATTCTCCTTCCCGAGTTCGGCGGGCCCCAGAGCGATGGCTGGGCGCTGCTGGTACTGATGTTCAGCGGTGTGAGCGACTACCTCGACGGTAAGCTCGCGCGTCGCTGGAACCAGATCAGCAGCCTCGGACGGCTGCTTGACCCGGCTGCCGACCGTCTCTACATTCTTTCCACGCTCGTCGGGCTGACCTGGCGGGAGATCCTTCCGCTGTGGCTCACCGCCGCGCTCCTCGCCCGTGAACTCATGCTCCTCGTGATGGTGGGAATCCTGCGCCGTCACGGCTATCCGCCGCCCCAGGTGAACTTCCTGGGCAAGGCGGCCACGTTCAACCTGATGTACGCATTTCCCTTGTTGCTGCTCAGCGACGGAAGTGGTTGGCTGGCATCGCTGGCCACTGTTTTCGGATGGGCGTTCGCAGGATGGGGTACAACGCTCTACTGGTGGGCAGGGATCCTCTATGTGGTTCAGGTCCGCCGGCTGGTCAAGGCGGATGCAGTAGCCGATTGAGCTCGTTGATGCGGTGCCGCGCAACGTGGCCGGCCCGCGGCTGATGACACAGATGCTGCCCTGACGGGCGAAGTCGGCTAGACCGTCGTCTCTTCAAGGAGGACGTTTCCGACATGAAGGCCGTCGTGATGGCAGGTGGTGAAGGCACTCGCCTTCGCCCCATGACCTCAAGCATGCCCAAGCCGCTCCTGCCCGTAGCCAATCGGCCGATCATGGAGCATGTGCTTCGTCTCCTCAAACGGCACGGGCTCAACGAGACGGTGGTGACCGTCCAGTTCCTTGCCTCGCTCGTGAAGAACTACTTCGGAGACGGCGAAGAGCTCGGGATGGAGCTCAGCTACGCAAACGAGGAGAAGCCGCTCGGTACCGCGGGCAGCGTGAAGAATGCCGAAGAGGCGTTGAAGGACGACACCTTCCTCGTGATTTCCGGCGACGCGCTGACTGACTTCGACCTCACCGACCTCATCGCCTTCCACAAGGAAAAGGGCGGCCTGGTCACGGTCTGTCTCACCCGCGTGCCGAATCCGCTCGAATTCGGCATCACCATCGTGGACGAAGGGGGTCAGGTCGAACGCTTCCTGGAGAAGCCGACCTGGGGCCAGGTCTTCTCGGACACCGTCAACACGGGCATTTATGTCATGGAGCCCGAGGTCTTCAACTACGTCGAGGCCGATGTCTCCGTCGACTGGTCCGGCGATGTCTTCCCGCAGCTCATGAAGGAAGGCAAGCCGATCTACGGCTATGTCGCCGAGGGCTACTGGGAGGACGTCGGCACGCACGAGAGCTATGTGAAGGCCCAGGCGGACGTACTCGAGCGCAAGGTCGACGTCGAGATCGACGGCTTCGAGATCTCCCCTGGCGTGTGGGTGGCCGAAGGCGCCGATGTGCACCCGGACGCCGTACTGCGAGGGCCCCTGTACATCGGGGACTACGCCAAGGTCGAGGCCGGGGTGGAGATCCGCGAGCACACGGTCATCGGGTCGAACGTCGTCGTGAAGAGCGGCGCCTTCCTGCACAAGGCCGTGGTGCACGACAACGTGTACATCGGTGATCACAGCAACCTGCGTGGCTGCGTGATCGGCAAGAACACCGACATCATGCGCGCCGCCCGGATCGAGGACGGCGCGGTCATCGGCGACGAGTGCCTGGTCGGCGAGGAATCGATCATCCAGGGCAACGTCCGCGTCTACCCGTTCAAGACCATCGAAGCCGGCGCGTTCGTCAACACCTCGGTGATCTGGGAGTCGCGTGGACAGGCCCACCTCTTCGGCGCGCGAGGTGTTTCGGGCATCCTGAACGTCGAGATCACGCCGGAGCTGGCCGTGAGGCTCGCCGGGGCGTATGCGACGACGCTCAAGAAGGGCTCCACGGTCACCACCGCACGTGACCACTCCCGTGGCGCCCGGGCGCTGAAGCGCGCGGTCATCTCGGCCCTACAGGCCAGCGCCATCGACGTCCGGGACCTGGAGAACGTTCCGCTGCCCGTGGCCCGCCAGCAGACCGCACGCGGCAGCGCCGGCGGCATCATGATCCGCACCTCGCCGGGTGTTCCCGACTCCGTCGACATCATGTTCTTCGACGAGCGGGGAGCGGACCTCTCCCAGGCGCAGCAGCGCAAGCTGGACCGCGTCTACGCAAGGCAGGAGTACCGCCGTGCCTTCCCGGGCGAGATCGGTGACCTCCATTTCCCGTCCAGCGTGTTCGACTCGTACACGGGATCCCTGCTGCGGAACGTGGACACGGCCGGGATCGCCGACGCCGGGCTCAAGGTGGTCGTAGACGCGTCCAACGGCAGCGCCGGGCTGGTGCTGCCCAGCCTGCTGGGACGGCTGGGTGTGGATGCGCTGACCATCAACCCCGGACTCGACGAGTCCAGGCCGACCGAGTCGGCCGAGACCCGGCGGTCGGGACTGGTGCGGCTCGGGGAGATCGTGTCCTCGGCGAGGGCGGCGTTCGGCGTCCGGTTCGACCCGGTCGGGGAACGGCTCTCGCTGGTCGACGAACGGGGCCGGATCGTGGAGGACGACCGGGCCCTGCTGGTCATGCTCGACCTCGTGGCCGCGGAGCGTCGGAGTGGCAGGGTGGCGCTGCCCGTGACCACGACCCGTGTGGCCGAGCAGGTCGCCGCGTACCACGGCACCCAGGTGGAGTGGACGATGACCTCGCCCGACGACCTGACCCGGGTGGGGCGGGAGGAAGGGACCATCTTCGGTGGAGACGGACGTGGCGGCTTCATCGTTCCCGAGTTCAGCAGCGTCTTCGACGGCTCCGCCGCGTTCGTGCGCCTCATCGGACTGGTGGCCAGGACGCAGCTCACCCTCAGCCAGATCGACGCACGGATCCCGCGCGCACATGTGCTGCGGCGCGATCTGGCGACCCCGTGGGCCGTCAAGGGGCTGGTGATGCGCCGGGTGGTCGAGGCCGCGGGGGACCGCGACGTCGACACGACGGATGGTGTACGGGTCGTCGAGGCGGACGGGCGCTGGGTGATGGTGCTGCCGGACCGGGCCGAAGCCGTCACCCATCTGTGGGCGGAAGGGCCGGACGACGCCTCTGCCCAGGCGCTCCTGGACGAATGGTCCACGATCGTCGACAGCGCAGGTCAGTGAGGTGACCGGAGGCCTGGGCGGGCGAGAGGCGCCGCCCAGGCCTCCGGACCCTGCCCGGCTTTCGTCGTGTGGCTGAGGGGTCCACCCGGCCGCTTTACACGCAACGGTGGGGCCATTCGGTGGTAGCCGCCGCGACATGCGACGATGTGCGGCATGTCGCAGCCGCCCCCCGATCGGAGTACCACCTCGCCCCCGTCGCGCCCCGACGCGTCCATGTCGCTGCTGACCAATGTGATGGACCACAGCCTGGACGACGGATATGCCGAGGCATCGGCCCGTCGCAAGGCGGACGGCCGTACGGGGATGCCCCGGACCGTCAAGGCGAAGCTCGGCTTCGCGGCGTGCCTGGTGCTGGCAGCCCTGGTCGTGACGCTCGGGGCCGCGCAGGCGCGGGTCGCCGCACCGGTCCTGGCCAAGGAGCGCGAGGAGCTCATCGACCGGATCGACGGGGAGACGTCCGCGGCCGACACCCTTGAGGCGCAGGTGGAGGAGATCCGCGACGACGTGGGCAGGCGTCAGCGCAAGGCGCTGGAGGAACACGGCGGTGACCAGGCCGAACTGGTGGCTCTGCTCTCCGGGGCGACACCGGTGCAGGGCCCGGGGGTGAAGCTCGTCGTCGACGATGCGAAAGACACCGACCAGGGCGGTGGCGGACCGCGCGAAAGCAGCGGCTTCTCCGACACGGGGCGGGTCCGGGACCGGGACATGCAGCGCGTCGTCAACGGCCTGTGGCAGTCCGGTGCCGAAGCGATCGCCATCAACGGACAGCGGCTGACGGCCCTGTCGGCGATCCGCGCCGCGGGCGACGCCATACTGGTCGACAACAAGCCGCTGGTGCCGCCGTACACGGTGCTCGCGGTGGGGGACGGGAAGAAGCTCGCAGCCGCCTTCCAGGACAGTGCCGACGGCCAGTACCTGCAGGCGCTCAAGGACACCTTCGACATCCGGACCAGCATCTCCGTCCAGGACAAGGTGAGCCTGCCGGCCGCGCCGAGCCTGACCGTACGGACAGCAGAGCCTTACAAGGCCGCAGACACCGGCAGTGGTGCGGCAGACACAGGGAAGGGCACATCGTGATCGCCGTACTGGGCCTCGTCGTGGGAGTCGTGGTCGGACTGTTGGTCCGGCCCGAAGTGCCGGCGGTGGTCGAGCCCTACCTCCCGATCGCGGTGGTTGCCGCTCTCGACGCCGTCTTCGGTGGTCTGCGGGCCATGCTCGACGGGATCTTCGTGGACAAGGTCTTCGTGGTCTCGTTCCTCTCGAACGTGGTGGTGGCCGCACTGATCGTCTTCCTGGGCGACAAGCTGGGCGTTGGTGCGCAGCTCTCCACCGGCGTGGTCGTCGTCCTCGGCATCCGGATCTTCTCCAACGCCGCCGCGATCCGCCGGCACGTCTTCCGGGCGTGACGCCGATGAGTAACGACGCATTCAACGAAGAACACGAGCAGCCCGGTGGGCAGCCCGAGCCGGCTCCCGAGGAGCTGACCGGGCGCCAGCGGCTGATCGCGGGTATCTGGCCTCCGCGGGTCACCCGGGCACA
Source organism: Streptomyces sp. OR43 (assembly GCF_008042275.1). GTDB lineage: Bacteria > Actinomycetota > Actinomycetes > Streptomycetales > Streptomycetaceae > Streptomyces. The sequence continues at coordinate 31,797 of NZ_RDBK01000001.1, forward strand.
ACTCATCGTCGCGGTACTGCTGTTCGTCCTCGGCCTGGGGCTTGCCATCCAGGTACGGTCGAACAGCGACAACAGCGCGCTGCGCGGCGCCCGCCAGGAGGACCTGGTCCGCATCCTCGACGAGGTGGACGATCGTACGCAGCGCCTGGAGGACGAGAAGCAACGTCTCGTCGACCAGCGCACGGAGCTGGAGAACAGCTCCGACCAGGCGGAGGAAGCACGGAAGCAGACGGTGGAGAAGGAGCGCCAACTCGGTATCCTCGCGGGTACGGTGGCGGTGCACGGCCCCGGAATCACCCTCTCGATCAACGACCCCGCCGACGCGGTGCAGGCCGACATGCTGCTCGACGCCCTCCAGGAGCTCCGCGCGGCCGGTGCCGAGGCCATCGAGGTCAATGGCGTGCGCGTGGTGGCCCACACGTACTTCTCCGGGGACGGAGGTGCCGTGGAGGTCGACGACCGCAAGATCACGGCTCCGTACGTCTTCACGGTCATCGGCAAGCCGCAGGATCTGGAACCGGCGCTGAACATCCCCGGCGGTGTGGTGCAGACGCTGGAGAAGGAGCAGGCCACCGTGCACGTGGCACGGTCCGACGACATCGTCATCGACGCCTTGCGACCGGCGGAGCGGCCTGACTACTCTCGGTCGTCGACCCAGTGAACCGGGGACGTGTGGGTGCCGGGGGACTCGGGCAGGAGGTTGCGGGGGGTCGCCGCATCGTAATGGTGGTGCGTGGTGGAAACTGTCGAGTGGATACGGACGTTGTGAAGATGTCCGGGTCGGCAGGTGTGTTCATTCAGGGTTCGTCCTGCCCCACGGGCGGGTCTGTTTCGGTCAAGGGGAATCGCCCGTGAAGTTGTTTGGGAAGTTGTTCGGCAAGAGCGCTCGCGATGAAGCCGCACGCCATCGCGCACCGCGCCATGGCCAGACCGAGGAGCAGGGCGGCGAGCGCCCGCTGTTCCGCGATCAGGTGACAGGTGCGGGGGGTGACAATTCGGGTGGTTCCGGCGCGTCGTCTGTTGACCCTGCCGGTCCCGGCCGCATAGGTTTCGGAGAACCGTCAACCTCAAGTACGGGTGGAGGGTTCGCCCCGAGGCAGGAGGCTTCGTCCATGCCGGTCTGTACGAGGTGCGGGCATCGCAATGCCGAGGCCAGCCGGTTCTGTTCCAACTGCGGTGCGCCGCTGCGTGGCGGTGTTCCCGAGCGGGCCTCGGAGACGACGTCGACCATCTCCATCTCGGGCCTCGAGGCCTACGAGGCGGAGGCGACCGGTCAGACGTCGGTACCGTCGCTCTCGCCCGAGGCGCAGGCAGCTGTGGACGCCCTGCCGCTCGGCTCGGCGCTCCTGGTGGTGCGCCGGGGGCCGAACTCCGGCAGCCGCTTCCTTCTGGACAGCGAGCTGACCACGGCCGGCCGCCACCCGCAGAGCGACATCTTCCTCGACGACGTGACGGTTTCGCGTCGGCACGTGGAGTTCCGCCGGAGCGCCGACGGCAGCTTCACCGTGGGGGATGTGGGCAGCCTCAACGGCACCTACGTCAATCGTGAGCGCATCGACTCCGTCGCGCTGTCCAACGGCGACGAAGTACAGATCGGCAAGTACCGGCTGGTCTTCTACGCAAGCCAGCGCGGCATCTGACCCGGCCCCCGGCATCGTCGGGGGAACCCCCAGGAAGGTCCATGCTGAGAACACCGACGGGCGGTGCCGGACACGGCACCGCCACCGCCGACGACCGCCCGATGAGCATCGGCACGGTGCTCCTGCAGCTGCGGGACGAGTTCCCCGAAGTCACCATCTCGAAGATCCGCTTCCTGGAGGCCGAGGGGCTCGTCGAGCCGCAGCGGACCCCTTCCGGTTACCGGAAGTTCCGTCCTGACGACGTCGAGCGGCTGGCTCAGGTCCTCCGGATGCAGCGGGACCACTATCTTCCGCTGAAGGTCATCCGGGAGCACCTGGACGCCCTCGCCCGGGGCGAGCAGGTAACCCTGCCCGCTCCGGGCGGTGAGCCGGATGCGGCCGGCAGCAGCTGGAGTGACGCGTCCGGCCGGGCCACCGCCGCCCGCATCGGCCGTGCCGAGCTCCTCGCGGCCGCGGAGGTGACGGAGAGCGACCTCGATGCCTGGGAGTCGTACGGTCTGGTCGCGCCGTCGCCGGACGGCGGCTACGACGCCGCGACGGTCACCATCGCCAGGCTTGTGGCGGATCTGGGGCGATTCGGTCTCGAACCGCGTCATCTGCGAGCGATGCGAGGGGCCGCCGACCGGGAAGCCGGGCTGATCGAGCAGGTCGTCGCACCCCTGCGCCGGCACCGGAATCCGCAGACCAGAGCACATGCGGAGGCCACCGCGAAGGAGCTTGCCGAGCTGTCCGTGCGGCTGCACTCGGCCCTCGTCCAGAGCGCTCTGCGGATCCGTCTCCACTGATCGAGGTGGGGCCCGACTACCCAAACCTGCCGAGCACGTCCTAGGGTTGCTGTGTGAACGAGCTCGACGTTGTGGGTGTCCGGGTGGAAATGCCCTCCAACCAACCGATCGTGCTCCTGCGTGAAGTGGGAGGCGACCGGTACCTCCCCATTTGGATCGGTCCTGGTGAGGCGACCGCGATCGCCTTCGCCCAGCAGGGCATGGCTCCGGCCAGGCCGCTGACCCATGATCTCTTCAAGGATGTGCTCGAGGCCGTGGGCCAGGAGCTCACCGAGGTCCGGATCACGGATCTGCGCGAAGGGGTCTTCTACGCGGAGCTGGTCTTCGCCAGTGGAGTCGAAGTGAGCGCGCGGCCTTCCGACGCCATAGCGCTCGCCCTGCGCACCGGCACGCCGATCTACGGCAGTGACGGGGTGCTCGACGACGCGGGAATCGCGATCCCCGACGAGCAGGAGGACGAGGTGGAGAAGTTCCGCGAGTTCCTCGACCAGATCTCTCCGGAGGACTTCGGTACGAACAGTCAGTGACGCCTCCCAAGGGGGCTCCGCCAGCGCATCCGACAAGCCTTTCCCGGTAGTGAGTCACGGGAAACCACCCTCAGGGTGATTATCACTCGGCGTGCCGAGTGTGGCGATCGTTGACGCACCCCGGGTGACTGCCTACCTTCGAGTGGGCAGGTCAAGGACGGAGGTCGGCGTGAGAAGCAGCGGCGACGGTACGGCAGTGGGTGGGCCGTATCCGCAGCAGGGGAGTACAGCCGGCCACACCATCAGGCAACCGGTAGCGCCGGATGCGGTGGCGGGGGGCGGCGCGACATCGGCCGACGAGATCGGTTACCGAGGGCCGACGGCATGCGCGGCAGCGGGGATCACCTACCGGCAGCTCGACTACTGGGCCCGCACGGGTCTGGTGGAGCCGAGCGTCCGCCCGGCCTACGGGTCGGGCACACAACGGCTCTACAGCTTCCGGGACGTCGTCCTGCTGAAGATCGTGAAGCGCTTCCTCGACACCGGGGTCGCCCTTCAGAACATCCGCACCACAGTCCAGCACCTGCGGGCCCGCGGCTTCCAGGATCTCGAGCGCATGACGCTGATGAGTGACGGAGCGACCGTGTACGAGTGCTCCTCGCCCGCGGAGGTCGTCGAGCTGCTCCAAGGGGGCCAAGGGGTCTTCGGCATCGCTGTCGGGGTGGTGTGGCGGGACGTGGACGCCGCGCTGTCCCAGCTGCACGGCGAGCGCGTGGACACCGGCGAGACACTGATCGGCAACAACCCCACCGACGAGCTGGCCCGCCGCCGCAACCGGGCGGGCTGACCGGGTGGGAGGGCGGCCGCGCCCCGGGAAACCGGGGTGCGACGGCTCCTGTGACAGGGCGACTGTCAGTGCCGTAGGGCACCATCGATTGATGTGAGAGCCGCGCCCACCATCCTGCATCTGGACATGGATGCCTTCTACGCGTCCGCTGAACAGGCGGCGAAGCCCAGTCTGCGCGGCAAGCCGGTGGTCGTGGGCGGCCTCGGCCCCCGGGGAGTCGTCGCCACCGCCTCCTACGAGGCACGGCGTTTCGGGGTGCATTCGGCGATGCCGATGGCGCAAGCCAGACGACTGGCGCCGAACGCGGCCTATCTGGTGCCGCGCTTCACGCTCTACCGGACCGTGAGCGACCAGGTCATGGAGCTGCTGGGCCGCCTCTCGCCCCTGGTGGAGCCACTCAGCCTCGACGAGGCGTTCGTCGACCTGGAAGCGGGCGGGACGGCGGACGACACGGCATCGGCCATGGAGATCGGCGAGCAGCTGCGGGGGGCGATCGAGGCGGTCACCGGGCTCAGCGGCTCCGTCGGACTCGCGGGCTCCAAGATGCTGGCGAAGATCGCCTCCGAGGAGGCGAAACCCAACGGGATCATGCTGATAGAGCCGGGCACCGAGCGGGCGCTGCTCGCGCCCATGCCGGTGCGCACCCTGCCCGGCGTCGGACCCGCCACCGCGGACCACCTCCGCCGCGCGGGCATGACCACCGTCAATGACCTCGCCGAGGCGGGCGAGGCGGAGCTCGTACGCCTGCTGGGGAAGGCGCACGGCAGCTCCCTGCACCGGATGGCGTCCGGATACGACGACCGGCCCGTGGTCGCCGAGCGCGATGCCAAATCGGTCTCCGTCGAGGACACCTTCGACACGGATCTCCACGACCGGGTCCGGGTGCGGACCGAGGTGGAGCGACTCGCCGACCGTTGCGTCCACCGGCTGAGGGCCGCCGGACGGTCAGGACGCACGGTGGTGCTGAAAGTGCGGCGCTACGACTTCTCGACCCTCACCCGTTCGGAGACGCTCCGCGGGCCCACGGACGACCCCTCGGTCGTCAGAGAGGCCGCTGCGCGGCTCCTGGAGGCAGTGGACACGACCGGGGGCGTCCGCCTGCTGGGCGTCGGTGTCACCGGCCTCGCCGACTTCACCCAGGAGGATCTGTTCGCCCAGGCAGCCGGTGAGCGGATGGCGGCCGAGCTCCCCGACACCGAGGAACCGGAAGGGCGCGCCGCTGCGGACGACGGGCCGGAGAGCGGGAAACCCGCACACGAGAGCCCGGAGCAGCTCGCCGCGCGGCGCTGGCCGGCCGGGCACGACGTACGCCACGGGACCTACGGGCACGGGTGGGTGCAGGGGAGAGGGCTCCGGACCGTGACTTCGGCAAGCTGGCCGGCCAGGACGAGTAGTCCACCGGGTTCCGCACGAGCGGCAGCGGATCGGCTGGCTGCAGTTCCGGATCATCGATACGGAACGTGCGGACCCGGCCGGGCGCCGATTCCGGTTCCTCGAATCGCACCGTCACCCGCCCGACCCCGCTCCCCTGCACCCACCCGTGCCCGTAGGTCCCGTGGCGTACGTCGTGCCCGGCCGGGTCCGCACGTTCCGTATCGATGATCCGGAACTGCAGCCGGCCGATCCGCTGCCGCTCGTGCGGAACCCGGTGGACTACTCGTCCTGGCCGGCCAGCTTGCCGAAGTCACGGTCCGGAGCCCTCTCGGCGGGCGCCGCCGAGTCCAGACCGTAGTGCCGGTAGAGCTGGAGCTCCTGTTCCGGCGAGAGATGGCGGCCGACCCCGAAATCGGGTGCGTCCTTGATCAGGGCACGGTCGAAGGGAATGCGCAGCGTGTCCTCGACGAATTCGCTGGGCTCCAGCGGGACGAACGCGTCCCGGCTGAACAGGCCGGTGCGCACGGCCGCCCATTCGGGCACACCCGTCGCGTCGTCGAGATACACCTCGTCCACGGTTCCGATCTTGGTGCCCTTGCGGTCGAACGCCTTGCGGCCGATCAGGCTGCGCGGATCGATGTCGGTCTGCACGGTCCCTCCCACTGGTCGTGGCTGCTCCACAGGCACTACAGAAGTGCAGAACCGCGGCGTCGGCCACTCGAGATCTCCCTCGCCTACCCCGCTGGTACGCTGGCCATGGCTGCTGACCCCGTGCGGGAGAGTCCTCCGGAGGAAGACCGGAGGGCGCCGAAGGAGCAAATCCTCCCCGGAATCTCTCAGGCCCCCGTACCGCACGGACGAGGTCACTCTGGAAAGCAGGGCGGGTTCCGCACGGCCACGGCCGGGCCGGAGCCCTTCCTCACCGACGGTGAAAGCCGGTGCGCCCCGTGGGCACCGGTGAAGCTCTCAGGTTGAGATGACAGAGGGGGAGGCCGTTCGGGCACCCCGCGCCGTGGTGCCCCTCGCAGGTCGTGACAGACCAGGAGGCCTCCATCATGACCCCCCGTCGCACTTCGCTCTCCCAGCTGGAACAGGGAATCCCGTTCGAGCAGCGCCACATCGGTCCCGATGCCGAGGCACAGGCGAAGATGCTCGCCCAGGTCGGTTACGGCTCGCTCGACGAGCTCACCGCAGCCGCGGTGCCCGATGTGATCAGGAGCGCCGAGGCCCTGAACCTGCCGGCCGCCCGGACCGAGGCCGAGGTCCTCGCCGAGCTGCGCACGCTCGCCGACCGCAACCAGGTCCTGGCCCCCATGATCGGGCTCGGCTACTACGGCACGTTCACCCCGCCGGTGATCCTGCGCAACGTGATGGAGAACCCCGCCTGGTACACGGCCTACACGCCGTACCAGCCCGAGATCTCCCAGGGGCGCCTCGAAGCCCTCCTGAACTTCCAGACGATGGTCGCCGAGCTCACCGGCCTGCCCACCTCCGGCGCCTCGCTGCTCGACGAGGGCACCGCCGCGGCCGAGGCCATGGCACTGGCCCGGCGCGTCGGCAAGGTCAAGAACGGCGTCTTCCTGGTCGACGCGGACACCCTCCCGCAGACCGTCGCCGTCATCGAGACCCGCGCCGAGCCGACCGGCGTCGAGGTCGTCGTCGCCGACCTCAGCGACGGCGTCCCCGCCGAGATCGCCGAGCGCGGCGTCTTCGGCGTCCTGCTGCAGTACCCGGGCGCCTCCGGAGCCGTACGGGACATCAAGCCCGTCATCGAGCAGGCCCACGAGCTCGGCGCGATCGTCACCGTGGCCGCGGATCTGCTCGCCCTCACCCTGCTCACGTCCCCCGGGGACCTGGGCGCGGACATCGCCGTCGGCACCACACAGCGCTTCGGCGTGCCGATGGGCTTCGGCGGACCGCACGCCGGCTTCATGGCGGTGCGCGAGAAGTTCGCGCGCAGCCTTCCGGGCCGTCTCGTCGGGGTCTCCGTGGACGCGGACGGCAACAAGGCGTACCGGCTGGCCCTGCAGACCCGCGAGCAGCACATCCGCCGGGAGAAGGCCACCAGCAACATCTGCACCGCGCAGGTGCTGCTCGCCGTGATGGCCGGCATGTACGCCGTCTACCACGGTCCCGACGGGCTCCGGACGATCGCCCGGCGCACCCACCGCTACGCGGCCATCCTGGCCGAGGGCCTGCGGGCCGCCGGTGTCGACGTGGTGACCGGTGCCCACTTCGACACGCTCACCGTCCGGGTTCCGGGCAAGGCGGCCGCCGTCGTCGCCGACGCCCGTGAGCGCGGGGTGAACCTGCGGCTCGTCGACGGCGACCTCGTCTCGCTCGCCTGCGACGAGACCACCACCCGCGCGCAGATCGCGGCCGTCTGGGCGGCCTTCGGCGMCGACGGCGACATCGAGGCGCTGGACGCCACGACCGCCGACGCGCTGCCCGAGGGGCTGCTGCGCACCGACGCGTACTTGACCCACCCGGTCTTCCACCAGCACCGTTCCGAGACCGCGATGCTGCGCTACCTGCGCAAGCTCGCCGACCGTGACTACGCGCTCGACCGCGGCATGATCCCGCTCGGCTCCTGCACCATGAAGCTGAACGCGACCGCCGAGATGGAGTCGATCACCTGGCCCGAGTTCGGGGCGCTGCACCCGTTCGCGCCGGCCGAGCAGGCCGAGGGCTTCCTGACGCTCATCCATGAGCTGGAGGAGCGCCTGGCCGAGGTCACCGGCTACGACGCGGTGTCCATCCAGCCGAACGCCGGCTCGCAGGGCGAGTTCGCGGGGCTGCTGGCCGTGCGCGCCTACCACCGTGCCAACGGCGACGAGGGCCGGACCGTCTGCCTGATCCCGTCCTCCGCACACGGAACCAACGCCGCGAGCGCGGTGATGGCCGGGATGAAGGTCGTCGTGGTGAAGACCGCCGACGACGGTGAGGTCGACATCGAGGACCTCCGCGCCAAGATCGCGCAGTACCGTGACGAGCTCGCCGTGCTGATGATCACCTACCCCTCGACCCACGGAGTCTTCGAGGAGCACGTCGCCGACATCTGCGGCGAGGTGCACGACGCCGGCGGCCAGGTGTACGTCGACGGAGCCAACCTCAACGCGCTGGTGGGCCTCGCCAAGCCGGGTCACTTCGGCGGCGACGTCTCGCACCTGAACCTGCACAAGACCTTCTGCATCCCGCACGGCGGCGGCGGTCCCGGTGTCGGTCCCGTCGGGGTGCGCGCGCACCTGGCGCCGTACCTCCCGAACCACCCGCTGCAGCCCGCAGCAGGTCCGGAGACCGGTGTCGGACCGATCTCGGCCGCTCCGTGGGGCTCGGCCGGCATCCTGCCGATCTCGTGGGCGTACGTACGCCTGATGGGCGGCGAGGGCCTGAAGCGTGCGACGCAGGTCGCCGTACTCGCGGCCAACTACATCGCCAAGCGGCTGGAGCCGCACTACCCGATCCTGTACAACGGCCCGGCGGGACTGGTCGCGCACGAGTGCATCGTGGATCTGCGGCCCATCTCCAAGGCGACCGGCGTCAGCATCGACGATGTCGCCAAGCGCCTCATCGACTACGGCTTCCACTCGCCGACCATGTCGTTCCCCGTCGCGGGCACGCTCATGATCGAGCCGACCGAGAGCGAGGACCTGGCGGAGCTGGACCGGTTCTGCGACACGATGATCGCCATCCGCGGCGAGATCGAGAAGGTCGCCTCGGGCGAGTGGAGTGCGGACGACAACCCGCTGGGCAACGCCCCGCACACCGCCAACGCGCTGGGCGGTGAGTGGGAGCACGGCTACAGCCGCGAGGTGGCCGTCTTCCCCGCCGGGGTCTCGGCCGCCGACAAGTACTGGCCGCCGGTGCGCCGGATCGACGGAGCGTTCGGCGACCGGAACCTTGTCTGCTCCTGCCCGCCGCTGGAGGAGTACGACAACTGACGCCGGATCACACGGCGGGGCGCGCATACGCGTGGGGGCCGGTGCGGAGATTTCTCCGGGCCGGCCCCTTTTCCGTACGGCCGCTCAGGCCGCCTTCACCACCCGGCCTGTTCCCAGCGGCCGGTGCGGGGCGATGATCTGCCCGTCCGGAAGCAGCTCACCGGTGTCCTCGAAGAGCAGGACGCCGTTGCACAGCAGGCTCCAGCCCTGTTCCGGGTGGTGCGCCACCAGACGGGCGGCTTCCCGGTCGGCGGAGTCGGCTGTCGGGCAGGCTGGCTGGTGCTGACACATGGCTGGGTTCTTTCGCTGCGTTGAGTTGAGTGTCCTGCGGCTTGAAGAGGTGTTCACGGCCGCCCCCCGTATCGATCGGTCCGGTCCCAGTGTTGCCCCACGGACGTCGTTCCGCAGGGATTTCGCAGCAGCGCTTCCACTCCTCTCAGGACGCGTCACCCGCCCGGACGGTTCAATGCAACTGCACTGTCACTTCGGGTGGTTCGGGGTGGCCGGATGGGGCTAGTCCGGATGGGCAGGAGGGGCCACCGGATGATGGCGCTGTGCCCCGCCACCGGATCCGGTGGCGGGGCACAGCGCCATCATC
>NZ_RDBK01000001.1:41548-47193 GCF_008042275.1 Streptomyces sp. OR43
GATCCCGGCATCGACCTCGGCAGCCTTCCGGTCGGCATATCCAAGACCGGTCCTCAGCTCTTCGGCCAGTTGATCGAGAACACGGCCTGAAAGATTATGTGGAACTATGTTCACTTCGAGGTTGAACATCCCCAGCTCTGTCTGGAAATCACGGCTGGCGATGCGATCCAGAACCTGTCCATTCAGCAGCCTCGGCTGGTACGGCGTCGCGGCCGCTTCCGCATGGCGCAGGGCGAGTTCGGTCGAGGCGAGGTACGGGCCCTCGAAGAAGTGCGAGAAGGCCCAGCCGTCAGGGGTGAGCATCGTGTCCGCCGCGGCGACGGCCCGCTCCGTACTGCGGATCAGGAAGCGCCATCCGACGAGCCGGGTCGTCGGTGCCGGCCTGTCCAGGCCGATGCGGTCCAGCACATGGACGGGAAGCGGGTGTTCGGGGCTCAGCGGTCCCTGGGCGGACCGCAGAGCGGGGGTACGGGCCTCGCGGACCGCGGTCGGTGAACCGAGCGCCGCGAGAACGCTGCGCAGAGCGGGCGCGGGAGCCGGGGGTACATGCAGCGGCATAGTGGGTCGCCTCTCACTTCGGAGACACGGTGGAGCGTGGGCGGGTGCAGACGGCGCTGTCGGCGTGCGGGGCCAGAGGAGGCCGGTGACTGGGCCGGTGCGTCAACTCTCTGCCTCGTCCGCGGAGTTTATACGACACGTGTTCACGCGGTGTTTCCACTAGCCGCCACGGCTATTGCCGACAAGGCGGTATCCGGACTTAATTATGCGGAGATTATGCTGATTCGGTGCGAGCGGCGCAGCCACCGCCTCGGGTTTTTCCCGCGCCGCGGTAGGCTGAAACGTGTCGGTGCTTTCCCCGCGTGCTGTCCAGGGAATCTCTGCACTGCGTCATGCCGAGTGAATGTGCCCCGGGCCTCAGTCATCAGATTAGCGGCTGCGCGGCGTCCGCGGGGCGTTATGGATCTCGCTGTCTGGGCATTATCGACCGTGACGCGAGCGGCCTGGGCCGCGGGCTGCCCACTCGAGGAGGGACGCTTCGATGGGGGAGAAGGTCGTTGCGGGCGCCGTTGACCTGTCCGACCGGCAGCAGTACCGGAGGAAGCTCCACCAGTGCCTGGAGGGGCTGGGGAGGCTCCTGGCGGAGCGGAGGTTCGACCGGCCGCGCAACCTCATGGGCATGGAGATCGAACTGAATCTGGCCGGCGCCGACGGTATGCCGAAGATGCTGAATGGACAGGTTCTGGATCGCATCGCCAGCCGTGATTTCCAGACAGAGCTGGGGATGTTCAACCTCGAAGTGAACATAGTTCCACATAATCTTTCAGGCCGTGTTCTCGATCAACTGGCCGAAGAGCTGAGGACCGGTCTTGGATATGCCGACCGGAAGGCTGCCGAGGTCGATGCCGGGATCATGATGATCGGAATACTCCCCACCCTCGGACGCGAGGACATGGTCCGGTCCAACCTCTCCGATGTCGACCGCTACGCGCTGCTGAACGATCAAATGGTGGCGGCGCGCGGCGAGGATTTCTCCTTGGATATCGAGGGTGTGGAGCGACTGGTCTGTACCTCGGGGTCGATCACGCCGGAGGCGGCCTGCACCTCGGTGCAGCTCCATCTGCAGGTGACCCCGGAACGCTTCGCCGACGTGTGGAACGCGGCCCAGGCCGTCGCCGCGGTCCAGGTGGCCCTGGGAGCCAACTCCCCCTTCCTGTTCGGCCGGGAGCTGTGGCGGGAGTCACGGCCGCCGCTCTTCCAGCAGGCGACGGACACCAGGCCGCCGGAGCTCCAGAACCAGGGGGTGCGGCCAAGGACCTGGTTCGGTGAGCGGTGGGTCGACTCGGCCTATGAGCTGTTCGAGGAGAACCTCCGCTACTTTCCCCCGCTGCTGCCGATCTGCGACGAGGAGGATCCCCTGCGGGTCCTCGACGAGGGAGGAGTGCCGGGGCTCCAGGAACTCGTTCTGCACAACGGCACGGTCTACCGGTGGAACCGCCCGGTCTACGGCCTGGCGGACGGCGTCCCGCACCTGAGGGTGGAGAACCGGGTGCTTCCCGCCGGGCCCACCGTCGCCGACGTGATCGCCAACACCGCGCTCTACTACGGACTCGTACGGGCACTCGCGGAGGAATCCCGGCCGGTGTGGACCAGGATGCCCTTCACCGCCGCGGCCGAGAACTTCGAGACCGCCTGCCGCCAGGGCATCGACGCCGAACTGCTCTGGCCCCGGCCCGGCCGCTCCGGCGGACTGACCCGGGTGCCGGCCGTCAAGCTCGTGCGGGACGAACTGCTGCCCCTGGCCGCCGCGGGTCTCGACGCCTGGAACATCGAGCCCGCGGACCGGGACCACTACCTCGGGATCATCGAGGAGCGCTGCCGGCGGCGGACGAACGGTGCGTCCTGGCAGGCCGACACCTATCACCGGGCGAGGGAGGCGGGGCTGGGGCGGGCCGAGGCGCTTGCCGCGATGACCCGGAGGTACACCGAACTGATGCAGGCCGGCGAGCCCGTCCATACCTGGCCGGTGGACCTCCCCGCACGGTGAGACGGGGCCGGGGCCGCGGCCGTCGGCGCCCCGGGCCCCGTGGAGGTACCCGGGGCCTGCGGCACCGTCCGCCGCGCCGGCCCATGACCCGGGCGCGCGCGGTGCGGGCGCGGCTCGGTGGCGTCGGCGCCACGTCGAAAGCCCATGACCGGGCGCGCGGTGCGGGCGCTACTCCCCGGCGCCGCCACCGCTCTGTCCCGCGGTCATGACGGCCTGCAGGATCACCGCCTGGATCTCCGCCGGGTCGCTGACCTGATAGCCGCCGCCTCCGGTCACCTTCGCTATCTCGTTCACCTCTTCGCGGTCCGCGTCGGGACCGACCGCGATGGCGAGCAGCGGGACCGGGCGATCCGGGTCGGTGATCTTCTTGAGCTCGGCGATCAGGGCGGACCGCGAGATGGAGCGGTCGTCCTGGTTCGAGCCGTCGGTGAGGATCACGACGGCGTTGAACTTGCCCTTCACGTACGTACGCTGCGCCTCCTTGTAGGCGGCCAGCGCGGTGTCGTAGAGGCCGGTGGCCCCGTCGGGCACGGGCTTCAGCGAGGAGAACGCCGCGGCGAGCCTGTCACGGTGCGTGCCCCCGCCCTTGGCCGCGTCGCCGAGTCGGCTGGTCTCCACCAGCCTGCGGTAGTCCTTGTCGCCGTCGAGCGTCGTGGCGAACTCCCAGAGACCGATCTCGTCGTTCGGCGTGAACTGGTTGAGCGCCTGGATCAGGGACGCCTTGGTGACGTCCATCCGCGACTGGTTGCGGCCCGGCACGATCGTGGCCATCGACCCCGAGGCGTCGACGACCGTGGTGAGCCGTGCGCTCTGGACGGTGATCGTCCACATGCCGAGCGTCTCCTGCAGCGTCTCGTCCGAGGGGGCGGCCCCTGGCGACGTGGCGTACGGCTGCGGCGACTTGCCGCCGGCCGACGCGACCAGCGTCTCGTCCGCGGTGCCGTCGACGGTCCGGAAGCCGTGCTCCCGCAGCGTGCGCTGGGAGGCGTCCTCGGACAGCAGTGTCATGAAGCGCAGCGCGGCCCGGCTCTCGTCCGTCGTCTGCTCCTCCTCGTTGACCAGGGTGAACGGGTAGTTGAGGAGCGGAGCGCCGTCCTTCGGGTAGAAGAGGTCGAGCTTGCTGCCGCCCGTCGACTCGGCGTTGTGGGCGAACGCGGCCTGCTCGGAGAGGAGCACCGCCTGGTTCCGGGCCGGATTTCCCTGTTCCGCGCCGGAACCGTCCTGGGGCAGGGTCTCCACGACCTGGGTGTCGCCGTCCGACATCCGCTGGGCGAGCAGCTTGGCCGTGGCCGCGGCCCTCGTGTCGCTGTCCCCGCCCAGTTTGTCGGAGGAGATCCCGATGCTCGTCAGCGCCAGCAGGCCCGTGGCGCTGCGTGCGGGGTCGGCCGAGCCCAGACGCACCTTGTCGGACTCCATGGCCGCGGCCGTCAGCTCGGCCCAGGAGTACTTCTTCTCGGGCCAGCCGAGGGTCTTGGCCGCGGAGGGCACCATCGCGAGCGTGACGGGTGACGAGGCGACGGAGTCGCCCGGGGTGATCGGTATGGCGTCACCCAGGCCCTTGGCCCGGTTCAGCCAGAGGTCGGAGTCGGGGAGCCACATCTGGTATTCCGGCGCACGGGTGCCACGGGCGAGGGCGTCCGCGACCTTGTACGAGTCGCGGGCCACCACGTCCACGTCCACGCAGTGGCCGTCGGATCTCAGATTGTCCTTGCGTGCCTTGTCGGCGACGGCACGCACGGCGGGGGCGATGTCCGGCGAGGTCATCATGGACAGGTGCACGGCGGTGTCCTCGCAGGACTTCGAGAACGACAGCAGGCCGCCCTGTGCCGCGACCGCCGTTCCCGCCGCTACGGCGAGAACGAGCATGGTGGCGATGGCTACGGTACGACGGCGGCGCGGTGGACGGTCCCCGCTTCCATCCGTGGCGTAGTCGTCCGGCAAGCTGTGACGTCCCATGTCGGTGGTGCCCCTCCTTGAGGATGAACAAGGAAAAGGGGGACCCACACCATCGGCAATGGTGCTCGTCCCCCGGCCTGTCGCGCATGATCTTCGTACCTGCATTCGAGACCCTAGCGGGGCGGGGGGCGGCATGGGACGTGAATGCACAACTGAGGGCAGGTGTACAGGTGGAGGCGGGGCGCGTGGCTGATTCTTTTCCCCAGGAGGCCGTGTCACGACGGATCTTGCGGTCCGAAACGGTGTTGGTTCTGGCTCTCTCGCTGGGGGCCAGCGGAGTGTCTGCCCTGATCAGTTTTGTCGGGTCCCTGACGAAACCGGGGGGTTTGAAGGATCAGGCGGCCACACTCAACAGTTCCTACGCTCCGGGACGTCCCTGGCTGGATCTCGCCTGGCAGCTGTTCGGCATCACGACGGCGCTGGTGCCGGTCGCCCTGGTGGCGCATCTGCTGATCAGGGAGGGCGCGGGGCTGCGCGCCATCGGGTTCGACCGCACCATGCCGTGGTCGGACGTAGGACGCGGGACGGTGGTGGCAGCGGGGATCGGCAGCGCGGGCCTGGCCTTCTATCTGGTCGCCCGCACCGCCGGTTTCAACCTCACGGTCGTTCCCGAGTCGCTGCCCGACGTGTGGTGGAAGTTCCCCGTGCTCATCCTCTCGGCGATCCAGAACTCCGTGGTGGAGGAAGTGATCGTCGTCGGGTACCTGCTGCGCCGGCTGGGGCAGTTGGGGTGGACCCCGATGGCCGAGCTGGTGGCGAGTTCGGTCCTGCGCGGCTCGTACCACCTGTACCAGGGCATCGGCGGCTTCATCGGCAACATGGTGATGGGCGTCGTCTTCGTGCTGCTGTACCGCCGCTGGCAGCGTGTGGGGCCGCTGGTCGCCGCGCATGCCCTGCTCGACATCGGCGCGTTCGTCGGGTACGCGCTGCTCGCCGGGAAGGTGGGCTGGCTGCCGACCCCGTGAGGCCGGGGCGGGCCATTCCGAGCCGCCGACCCGGAATTGGCCTTGGCCGGGGGCTTCGCCCCGCCCCTACGGTCGGGCCATGAGGATTCGTATCGTCGACGCGTTCACCGACCGCCCCTTCTCCGGCAACCCCGCAGGTGTCCTGCTCCTGGGCCCGGAGCCTGCTCCTGGGCCCGGAG
>NZ_RDBK01000001.1:47293-114195 GCF_008042275.1 Streptomyces sp. OR43
ACGGCCGTACGGGGCCTCTCACCGGATTTCTCGGCGCTGGCCGCCCACTCGCGGCGCGGTGTCATCGCGACGGCCGCCGCCGCCTCGCCGGACCGCGGCTACGACTTCGTGTCCCGCGGCTTCTTCCCCGCCGTGGGCATCGACGAGGACCCGGTGACGAGCAGCTCGCCGTCCACGACCGTCACGGCACGGCCTGTCAGCAGGGTGCGGTCCCCGCGCAGCGACGTGTAGACCAGACCGGGGCGGGCGGACGCCTGGAGGCCGGTCAGCTCGTCGCGGCCGAGCCGGGCCGACCAGAACGGCGCGAGGGCGGTGTGGGCGCTGCCCGTCACCGGGTCCTCGTCGATGCCCACGGCGGGGAAGAAGCCGCGGGACACGAAGTCGTAGCCGCGGTCCGGCGAGGCGGCGGCGGCCGTCGCGATGACACCGCGCCGCGAGTGGGCGGCCAGCGCCGAGAAATCCGGTGAGAGGCCCCGTACGGCCGTCTCGTCGGCCAGTTCCACGAGGAGATCGCCGATGTGCGGGCCCGTGTCGTGCACGGATACGGGCTCCGCGCCGAGGGCGGCGGCCAGTCCGGCCGGCGCGGCTTCGGGGGTCAGACGGGCGGTCGGGAAATCGAGCCCGATGGAGCCGTCCGGGTCCGTGGTCGACGTGAGGACACCGCACCGGGCGGCGAAGCGCACCGTGCCGCTCGCGGTCGACGTGGTGTGCAGGACGTGGGCCGTGGCGAGGGTGGCGTGGCCGCACATGTCGACCTCGGTGGAGGGGGTGAACCAGCGCAGCGCCCAGTCGGCGCCTTTGCCCGGCGGCAGCGGATGGGCGAACGCGGTCTCGGAGAGGTTCAGCTCCGTGGCGATCTGCTGGAGGCGGCTGTCATCGGGGAAGCCCTCCGGGCCCAGGAGCAGGACACCTGCGGGGTTGCCGGAGAAGGGGCGGTCGGTGAACGCGTCGACGATACGAATCCTCATGGCCCGACCGTAGGGGCGGGGCGAAGCCCCCGGCCAAGGCCAATTCCGGGTCGGCGGCTCGGAATGGCCCGCCCCGGCGGTGGACGCTCTCTGTCAGGACCTTCCCGCGGGGGGCAGGGCAGCCCTCAGTACCAAGGGCGGGAGTCCTGTGCGGGCAGCGGGCGCAGCGTCGGCCAGCGTTCGAGCAGGCGGCCGGCCAGGGTGGAGCTGAGGCGGCCGAGGGCATGCAGGTGATCGTGGTCGCGGGCCAGGCCGGCGACCACGCCGAGGCGGTGGACGAGCCGCTCACGGGCGGAGACGTAGCCCCACTCGAAGTCCTCGGTGGGTACCCGGGCGAACTGGTCGGCCGTTCCGCGGTGGGCGCGCTCGACGAGCGCGTCGCCTTGGATCAGCCAGCCCGCGCACGCGTCGGCGAGGTCGCCCGGCACGTCCTTCCCGGTGAGGTCGCGCCAGGTGGTCCGGTAGACGTCCTCGACCTCCGTGAGCGGGGCCGCCGCGACCGACATGGCGCACCAGCAGGTGGGAAAGCCGATGCGGAAGTAGGCGAGTTCGGTCAGGCCGTTGCCGAGCGAGGCGCGCTCGAAGTCGACGAAGCGGACACCGTCGGCGGTGCGCAGGTCGTTGCCGGGACAGGGGTCGCCGTGCAGCAGGGCGTGGTGCGGGGTGGGGTCCAACCGCTCCAGGAGACCGCCGAGTTCATCGGGAACCGTGGCCGGTACGGGCACGTCGAGCGCCCTGGCCAGGGCGAGGAAGGACTCCGCGTCGGTGGCCGTGGGCCCCGACGAGGCCGGGAGCGCGCCCGCGTCGGCGGGCCCGGTCAGGGCGTGCAGCCGGGCGAGCGACTCGGCGTATCCCGGCATCCAGTCGTCCGTCCTGCCGAGGTCCTCCAGGTGCTCGAGGACCAGCACGCGCGAGGGCGGGTCCGCGGCGAGCACCGCGGGGGCCACGGCGGGCTGCCCGGAGGCCCGTCCCGCCAGGCGCAGCCCGGCGGCCTCCCGCGCGAAGCGCGTGTCCGCGTCGGCCCGTGCGTCCCCGACGTCGGTGATCTGCTTGACGATCACCAGCCGGCCGCCGGTCAGCCGCACCCGCCACACGCGTGACCGCGGACTGCTGTCCAGGAGCTCGGTCTGCTGGGGAGTGCCCACGGTCGAGAGCAGCGCCTCGTTGAACGGAACACGGTTCGTCATGCCGGCGAGCGTAGCCGCAGCCGGGCGCGCGGCTGTCGTGGCGGCCCGCGACCGGGAACGACCGGAGCGAGTTCGGCACAGGGGTTTGTCAAGCGACCGGTTCCGATATATCGTTGAGGCATCGCGACAGTACAGCGATAGGTAAAGATCAATGAGAGAAGGAGAATGGTCATGCGTTCACATGGACATGAGCACGGACACGGTCGTGGGCACGGACAGGGGCGCGGCCCCTTCGGTCCCGGTGAGTACGAGCGGGGCGACTTCGAGGGGCGCCGCGCCGCCTTCGGGCCGTTCGGCCCGCCGTTCGGCGGCGGCCCCTTCGGTGGCGGTCCGTTCGGCGGAGGACGAGGCCGCGGTGGCGGCCGGGGGAGGGCGCGCCGCGGTGACGTGCGTGCGTCGATCCTTGCGCTGCTGAAGGACCGGCCGATGCACGGCTACGAGATGATCCAGGAGATCGGCGAGCGCAGCGGCGGGGCCTGGCGGCCCAGTCCGGGCTCGGTGTACCCGACTCTGCAGCTGCTGGAGGACGAGGGGCTGATCGTCAGCGCGAGCGAGGGCGGCAAGAAGTTGTTCACCCTCACCGACGCCGGTCGTACCGAGGCGGAGTCGGGGGCCGACGCGCCCTGGGAGGAAGCCGGTCGCGGCGTCGACTGGGACAGCCTCAACGAGGTGCGGCAGGCCGGTTTCGGCATGATGGAGGCGTTCGGCCAGGTCTGGAAGACCGGCTCGCCCGATCAGCGCGAGAAGGCGCTGGCGGTGATCAACGACGCCCGGAAGAAGCTCTACCTCATCCTCGCCGACGAGCACTGAGCCGGACGGTGAGTGAGGTGGGAAGAGAAGTGCCGAAGGGCCCCGTGGTGCTGCCGCGGGGCCCTTCCGTGCGTACGGATGAGGTGGCGGCCGTGCCGTGCGGGGTCAGGCGACGATCAGTCCGTCCAGTTTGCGCAGGGACTCGACGAGGGCCGCGGTGGCCGAGTCCTTCAGCTTGCCGGCCATCAGGGAGACCGCCGCGCCGGTGAACTCGCCGTCGATCCGGATCGTGGTCGCGTCCCCGTCCGGCGTGAGTACGTAGCTCATCCTGAGATTGACGCCCATCGGCCCCTTCCCCGTGGTGGTCAGCAGTCGGCCGTCCTCCAGCTCCGCCACCGTCCAGGTCACCTCGGCGGGGAATCCCATCAGCTTCATGTTCTCCTCGTACGTGCCCGCCAGTGCGAGGTCGGCCGGGCCGCCCTTGGGGAAGCTGGTGTGGGTGGCGTTCCAGTCCCCGTACGTGCTGAAGTCGGTCAGCTGGGCCCAGACCTTGCCGGCCGGTGCTGCGATACGCGTTTCTGCACTGACTTCGGCCATGCGACCACCCCTTCTCGACGGGTTACGGTGTCGCGGAACGTAGCCGCAGCGGCGAAAACATTCAATACTGATGAAGCGTCAGATCTGCTGGAGGGGCTTCGGTCCGCCAGATCAGGGCCGCGTCGAACCGGTCGCAGGCGCGTGGATGCGGTCCGTCGTCGTGGCAGTGGAACGCCGCCCAGAAGAGATCCGCGCGCAGGGCGTCGGACGGCGCGTGCACCCGGTAGACGTAGTCGCGCCCGTCGAGTGCCGGCAGCGAGACGAGCCAGCTCATCTCGGCACCCCCCTCTCGCGACCGTCATCGTGTTCCGGCGTGAGAGACGTGTACGGGGAGGCTTCCGGTTGCTCCGGGAGCGTGAGGCAAGGCGGCGCGCGCCGTTTGCGGGAATCCGCTCCCGGAACGGCGCGATCTCATCCGCAAGGAGGAGGCCTCGCTCCTCTGTGCCCAACTCGGGTGGGATGCGGCAATGGGACTCTCCGGGGACGCCGCGGCCGATACGGGCTGATGGGGTGGAAGCGTGCAGAACCCGACCCCGCGGATCCCTCAGCAGCCCGCACCGAACCACCGTGCTGAGTACGACGCCGGACTCAGCGACGAGCTGGCCGCCGTGGTGACGAGCGCGCGCAGGCGCGCCCTGCGCGACGGTGACCGGCAGATCGACACGGCTCATCTGCTGCATTCCCTCATCGAGTCGGACCCCGCCGTCCGCACGGCCTTCGACGGCGGTCCTCAGCTGGCCAGGGTGCTCGGCTACCTCGTCCAGCGCAGCATCGGATACGGGCTCCGCTGGCAGGGTGCGGTGGAGGACTCGGGCGCGGTCCCGGTGGTGACGGACGCGGGTGCCGAAGGGTGGTCGCCCTCGGCGGCGTCCGCCATGGCGGACGCCGCCCGCCGGGCGCAGGCGGACGGGCGCGAGCGGGCCGGCGGACTCGACCTGCTCGCCGCACTGGCCGCGGACCGGGAGTGCCGGGCCGTCGAGGTGCTGGCGCGGGCGGGCGTCGACCCGGCGCTGCTCGCGGACCGCATCGTGGAGGCGTCCGGCAGAGCGTGACCGGGCGGCATCGTGGAGGCGTCCGGCAGAGCGTGACCGGGCGGCATCGTGGCGGCGTCCGGCCGGCGTGGGGGAGGGCCGGTCCCGGCGTGAGGGTGTCCGGACGGGCGTGGGAAGGCCCCGGCGTCGTGAGGGTGTACGGCCGTGTGCGGCCGGCCCGTCGCGTCAGGGGCGCCATTGACCTCGGAGTGTTACCGAAGTCAGGTGTCACGGGGGTGACGCTCCTGACGGCGGCTGTCATGATGTGCTGATGCACGCGTCTCAGGGAAGAAGCGCCGGCCTGGGACTCGCCCTCGCCTCGGCCTTCGCGTTCGGCGGTTCCGGAGTGGCGGCCAAGCCGCTCATCGAGGCGGGTCTCGACCCGCTTCACGTGGTGTGGCTCAGGGTGGCGGGCGCCGCGCTCGTCATGCTGCCCGTGGCCTGGCGCCACCGGGATCTGGTCCGCAGCCGCCCCGTGCTGCTGCTGGGATTCGGGCTCCTCGCCGTCGCGGGCGTCCAGGCCTGCTATTTCGCCGCGATCTCCCGGATCCCGGTGGGCGTCGCCCTGCTCGTCGAGTACCTGGCCCCGGCGCTGGTCCTCGGCTGGGTGCGCTTCGTCCAGCGCCGCCCGGTGACCCGGGCGGCCGCCGTCGGCGTCGTCCTCGCGGTCGGCGGTCTGGCCTGTGTGGTCGAGGTGTGGTCCGGGCTGGGCTTCGACGCCTTCGGGCTGCTGCTCGCGCTCGGTGCGGCCTGCTGCCAGGTCGGCTACTTCGTCCTGTCCGACCAGGGGAGCGCGGACGCGGCGGACGGCGCCGAGCCGCCGCATCCGGTCGGTGTCATCGCCTACGGACTGCTGATCGGAGCCGCTGTCCTCACCGTTGTGGCGCGCCCGTGGGGCATGGACTGGTCCGTGCTCGGCGGCGACACCGCGATGAACGGTACGGATGTGCCCGCCTGGCTGCTCCTCGTGTGGATCGTGCTGCTGGCCACCGTCATCGCGTATGTGACCGGTGTGATCTCGGTGCGGCTGCTGTCACCGGCGGTGGCGGGTGTCGTCGCCTGCCTGGAGGCCGTCATCGCCACCGTGCTGGCCTGGGTGCTGCTCGGCGAACACCTGGCCGCGCCGCAGCTCATCGGCGGTGCGCTCGTCCTGACCGGCGCCCTCATCGCCCAGTCGTCCACGCCCAAAGCACCCTCGGGGCCCGTCGCCTCGGGGCCGGGCGGGGAGCGGGCGGTGGCCGAGGGGGAGTTGCCCGCCGGACGCGCCGCCTCCTAAGGTGGCGATCATGCGTTTGACCGTACTTCCGCCGCCCGCCGCCTAGCGCGGGCAGCCACTCCTGACGAAGACCGGGCTCGGGCAGTCCCCGAGCGGTTCGTCGCTGCCCGAGTGCGGAGCCGAGCGACCACCTCCCCGTTCTTCCCTGGAGAAGTCACGTGTCGAACCCTGTTTCCGGCCTGCCCGTCGGGCGGAGCCTGTGCTATCTGATCATCGCCGGAGTGGCCTGGGGCACGGCCGGTGCCGCCGCCTCGCTGCTCTTCGGGGCCAGCGATCTCGGCCCTCTCGCCCTGTCGTTCTGGCGCTGTGCGGGCGGCCTCCTGCTCCTGCTCGCCGCGCTCGCGCTGCGGCCCGGCCGGGCGGTGGCCGTTGCCGAGTCCGGGCGTCGGCGACTGCTGCGCACCGTCGGTACCGGTATCGGCCTCACCGTGTTCCAGACCGCGTACTTCGCCGCCGTCCAGGCCACCGGCCTCGCGGTCGGCACCGTGGTCACGCTCGGCGCGGGCCCCGTCCTCATCGCGGTCGGCGCCCGGCTCACGATGGGCGAGCGGCTGGGGCTCGGCGGCATCGCCGCGGTCGCCGGAGCGCTGACCGGTCTCGCCGTCCTGGTGCTCGGCGGCGACGCGGGCACGGTGCGGCCTGCCGGGATCGGGCTGGCCGTGCTCTCCGCAGCGGGCTACGCCGCCATCACCCTGCTCACCCGTTGGCTCGGGCGGGACGGTGGCGGCGGCGACGCGCTCGCCACCAGCGCCTGGGCGTTCGGAATCGCCGCGGTCGCCCTGCTGCCGATGGCGGCCGGCGAGGGCCTCGTCCCGCACACCGAGCACCTGGCGCAGGTGGTCGCCCTGCTCGTGTACATCGCGGCCATCCCGACCGCCCTCGCCTACGCGCTGTACTTCGCGGGCGCCGCGGTGGTGCGGGCCGCCACCGTGTCGGTGATCATGCTGCTCGAACCGGTCAGCGCGGCGGTCATCGCGGTCGTCGTGCTCCACGAGCGGCTCACGCCGGCCACGGTCGCCGGGACGCTGCTGCTGCTCGCGGCCGTGGTCGGGCTGGCCGTCGCCGAGACGCGCGGCGCGGCGAACGCCCGCCGGGAGGCGGCCGTCCCCGCGTGAACCACCGGGGCGGGCGGGACGGTGTGATGCCGTACGGCCCAGCCGTGCCGCGTGGGCGTGGGGCGGCGGGACGGTGTGCTGCCGTAGGGCCGCCACGCCGCCCCGGGCGGCTCCGTCAGAGGGTGCTCAGATACGCAGGGACGGCGATCGAGGGATCGAGGTCGTCGGCGGGAACCGGTGCGGCGTAGCCGGGCGCGAGCGGGACGACGCCGGCCCAGTGGGGGAGCGCGAGATCGCGTGCGTCGTCGTTGGGGCCGCCGGTCCGGATCTTGGCGGAGACCTCCCGCAGGTCCAGCCGGATCACGGCGGTGGCCGCCAGCTCCTTCCCGTCGGCGGGCCGGGAGTCCCTGGACCGCCCGGGCACGACCTGCTCGACGATCGCGTCGAGGGCGACGCGCCGTTCCTCGGGGTCGGACACCGTGTGGGCCATGCCGTGGACGACCACCGAACGGTAGTTGAGGGAGTGGTGGAAGGCGGAACGGGCCAGTACCAGCCCGTCGACATGCGTCACCGTCAGACACACGGCCAGTCCCTCGTCGCTCCCGTCCGCCGCCCGCAGCGGGCGGGAGCCGGTCGAACCGTGCACGTAGAGGCGCTCGCCGACCCGGCCGAACAGCGTGGGAAGGACGACGGGTGCGCCGTCCCGTACGAAGCCGAGGTGGCAGACGTACGCCTCGTCGAGTATCGAGTGGACCAGTTCCCGGTCGTAGGAGGCCCGCTCCCGGGAACGGGTCGGGACCGTGCGTCCGGTCGCCTCGTAAGCGGTCGCGGGGCCCGGGGCCGTGGTCTGCTGGGGTGCGGTCTCCGGCATTGCGTACTCCATTGCACTAGTGCATACTGTCTTTTGTGCTAGGAGAGTATCGGATCAGTGGGCGGCGTGCATCGGAAATTGCTGCCAGCGTGGAGCGGGCGGTCGGTTCGGGTGAGCTGACACCCGGACAAGTGCTGCCTCCCATGCGGGAGTTGGCGAGTCGGCTGGGGGTGAACCCCAATACGGTGGCGGCCGCCTACCGCACCCTGCGGGAGCGTGGTGTGATCGAGACCGCCGGCCGCCGGGGCAGCAGGGTCCGGCCGCGGCCGGCGAGCACCGCGCGGGGGTCGGTGCGGGTGGAGGCGCCGCCGGGCGTGCGGGACCTGGGGCAGGGCAACCCCGATCCGGCGCTGCTGCCCGCGCTGGGGGAGGCTTTCGCCTCCGTCACCGAGGCCTACGCGCGGGCGCCGGGCCTGTACGCGCAGGCGCCCGTGGACCCGGAGTTCGCCGCCCTGGCGCGCGCCCGGTTCGACGCGGACGGCGTTCCGGCCGGGCCCGTGGTCGCCACCTCCGGCTCGCTGGACGCGATCGAAAGGGTGCTGGTCGCACACCTCAGACCCGGTGACGTGGTTGCGGTCGAGGACCCCGGCTGGGGCAGCCTGCTGGATCTCGTTCCGGCGCTGGGCATGCGCCCGGTCCCGGTCACGGTCGACGACGACGGTCCGTTGCCGGAGGCCCTCGACGCGGCGCTCGGGGCGGGTGCGCGGGCGGTCGTCATCACCGACCGGGCGCAGAATCCGACCGGAGCGGCGATCGGCGCCGGGCGCGCGGCCGAACTGCGGGCGGTCCTCGCCGGACACCGCGGAGTGCTCCTGATCGAGGACGACCACGGGCACGCCATCGTCGACCTGCCGCTGCACCCCCTGGCCGGTGTCACCGACCGCTGGGCGTTCGTGCGTTCCGTCGCCAAGGCCTACGGACCGGACCTGCGGGTCGCCGTGCTCACCGGGGACGCGGTCACCGCCGACCGGGTCTCGGGCCGTCAGCGGCTGGGGCCCGGCTGGGTCAGCCGGCTGCTGCAGCGGGCGGTGGTGCACCTGTGGACCACGGACGCGGTCGACACCCGGGAGGTGGCCCGGTCGTACGCCCGTCGCCGGGACGCACTCGTCCGGGCCCTGGAGGACCGGGGCATCGAGGCGCACGGACGCAGCGGGATGAACGTGTGGGTCCCTGTCAGCGACGAGACGGGCGCCGTGGCGCGGCTGCTGCACGCGGGCTGGGCGGTGGCGCCCGGCGCCCGCTTCCGGATGACGGCGTCCCCCGGGATCCGGCTCACCGTGTCGCCGCTCACCGACGCCGACATCGCACCGCTCGCGGACGCGGTGGCCGCGGCGGCCGGGCCCGCCGCCCCACTGAGCTACGGATGAGCTACGCCCGTTTCCGGCCTCGCGGCGCCCGAGCCGTCGCTTCGGTGGCGTGGGCGCGCTACGACCGGTTCCGGTGTGGCGGCGCCCGAGCCGTCGCTTCGGTGGCGCGGGCGCGCTACGACCGGTTCCGGTGTGGCGGCGCCTGAGCCGTTACTTCGGTGGCGCGGGCGCGCTACGCCCGTTTCCGGCCTCGCGGCGCCCGAGCCGTCGCTTCGGTGGCGCGGGCGCGCTACGACCGGTTCCGGTGTCGCGGCGTGCGAGCCGTCGCTTCGGCGGCGCGCGGCCTGCTCTGGGTCAGCGCCGCACCCGCCAGGACGACGAGGGCGCCGACCGGGGTGTTCCAGCTGAGCTGCTCGCCGAGCACGGCGACCCCGGCAGCGGTGGCGATCACCGGGATGAAGTAGGTGACCATCTGTGCGGTCGTCGGGCCGACCTCGGTCACCAGGCCGTACTGGAGCAGTACGGCGAGTCCCGTTCCCAGCGCCCCGAGGGCGACCACGGACAGGGTGGGCCACAGCGGGAAGCCGTCCGGTGCCGTGGTGAACAGCGGAGTCACCAGCGCGAGCTGGACCGTGCCGAGGAAGAGCTGGCTGCCGGTGAGGGAAAGAGCGGACGAACCGCTGCCCGCCAGCGTCCGGCGGACGTAGATCCAGCCGACGGGATAGCTGAGTGAGGCCAGGAGCGCCATCGCCGTACCGCTGAAGTCCAGACCGGAGAAGCCCTGCCACGCGCCCAGCACGGTCAGCACGCCGAGAAAGCCGAGCCCGAGACCTGCGACGCGGCGTCGGGTCGGGCGGTCCTCGGACAGTGCGACGAGGGAGAGCGCCATGCCCCACAGCGGGGAGGTCGCGTTGCAGATGCCGGCCAGGGTCGAGGGGATGGTCAGTTCCGCGTAGGCGAACAGGGAGAACGGCAGCGCGTTGAGGAGGAAGGCGGCAACGGCCAGGTGGCCCCAGGTGCGGGCGGTGCGCGGCAGCCGCTCCTGCTTCACCGCCATGGCCACGGCCAGGACCGCCGTCCCCGACAGGAGCCGGCCGAGCGTGACCTGGAACGGTGCGTAGCCATGGGTCCCGACCTTGATCAGGAGGAAGCTGAAGCCCCAGATGAGCGAGAGTGCCCCGAAGCGCAGTCGCCAGTCCAGCGCGGACCGGCCGCTGGGGCCGGCGGGGCCGGCGAGGGGTGACGCCGGTGCGGGCTGCTTGATTTCCGGGGTCGCGGTGGCCGGGGTCCCCGGCGCGGGTGGTGCGCTCATGAGGTCAACGATGACGAAAGCAATCTCGTAGCACAAGTGAGACTTTGTGTGGGTGTCCGCGTAGCATCGCTTACATGTTGAACTTGGAGCGCCTGCGCACCCTGGATGCCCTGGCCCGGCTCGGTTCGGTGAGCGGTGCCGCCGAGGGACTGCATGTGACCACGTCCGCCGTCTCCCAGCAGATGGCGAAGCTGGAGCGGGAGGTGGGGCAGCAGCTGCTGGCCAGGAACGGGCGCGGGATCCGGCTGACCGACGCGGGACGACTGCTCGCCGACCACGCGGCCCGGATCCTCTCGCAGGTCGAACTCGCCCAGTCCGACATCGAGGCCCAGCGGGGCGAGGTGGTGGGCGAGATCCGGCTGGGCGCCTTCCCCACCGCCGCCCGCGGACTCTTCCCGGCGACGCTCCTCGCCCTGCGCGCCGGCCATCCCGAACTCCGGGCCCGTACGCGGGAGCTGGAACCCGAGGACGGTATCCGCGCCGTACTCAGGGGCGACATCGATCTCGCCGTGGTGCTGGACTGGAGTAACAAGCGGCTGCCGGTTCCGGGCGGCCTCGCCCGCGAGCATCTGCTCGACGACGCACCGGACATCGCCATGCCGGCCTGTCACCCGCTCGCGGAGCGCGGTGAGGTCGACCTGGAGGACTTCGCCGACGACGACTGGGTGTCATGGCCCGAGGGCGAATTCTGTTACGACTGGCTGATGTTCACCCTCCGCTCCAAGGGGATCGAGCCGCGCATCGCCCACCTCGCCGGCGAGCACCACACCCAACTGGCCCTGATCGCGGCGGGAATGGGCGTCTGTGTGGCGCCCCGGCTGGGCCGCGGGCCGGTGCCCGACGGAGTGCGGCTGGTTCCGGTGCGGCAGAAGATGCGACGGCATGTCCACGCGGTGTGGCGGGCGGACGCGGACCGGCGCCCGTCGATCAGAGCGGCGGTCGCGGCGCTGCGCGAGGCGGGGCGGGAGCTGGACGATCCGCTGGGGGACGGCTGAGTCCTGTGCTCACAGGCCGGCCAGCTTGCCGAAGTCCCAGGAGGTGACGGTGTCGGGCGTGAGTCGCATCCAGGCGTGCCGGCCGTCGTGCGGCATCGTCTCCATGCCGAAGTACTTCGCCGCGAACAGCCGCTCGGGTACGACGAGTTCAGGGCAGTCCTCGCCGGTACGAGGCGCCTCGCCGACGAAGACGGCCTGACCCGAGAGCTCGATGCCGCGCAGTTCTCCGTACTCCACTCCGTCGTCGACGACGACGGAGAGCCTCGGGTCGTGGCTCAGCTGGGACCAGCGCAGGCTCCGGGTGATGGAGTAGAGCCAGAGTGACGTGCCGTCCCAGCAGAACCAGAGCGCGCCGACGTGCGGCCGGCCGTCCGCGGCGACGGTGGCGACCCGGCAGGTTCGCTGGCCGGCGAGGTAGGTGTCGCGCTCCTCGTCCGTCATCATGATCCGGCGGCCCCGCCGCTGACTGACGGCCATGGGAAGCCCCCTCCTATTGGCTGACTGTGTGTCAGGAATCATGGGGCCTCTTCCTTCATCGCGCAATGGAGGTTAGCCTCGCGCGCCCGTTCCGTCGTCGAGAGGGGCAGCCGTGCCGAGCAGGGAACAGCTAGCCGAACAGACCGGTCCCGCGACCACCGTGCTGCTGACCGTGGAGTGCCAGCAGGGTGTGGTGGGTCCCGGCAGCGCGCTGCCCGAACTGGCCAAGGAGGCCAGGTCGTCCGGGGCCCTGCACAACGTCGCCCGGCTGGTGTCCGCCGCCCATGAGGCGGGCGTCCAGGTCCTGCACGCGGTTGCAGAACGCCGGCCGGACGGCCGGGGCGCCAACAGCAACGCCCGCCTCTTCCGTGCCGCGGGCCGCCTCCCCGTACAGCAGCACTCCGGCAGCACGGCGGTACGGATCGCCGAGCCGATCGAGGTGGCGGACCAGGACCTCGTCGTCCGCCGGCTGCACGGGCTGTCGCCGATAGCGGGCACCGACGTGGACGCCCTGCTCCGCAACCTCGGCTGCCGGACCCTGGTCGTCACCGGCGTATCGGCGAACGTGGCCATTCCCAACGCGGTCTTCGACGCGGTGAACCTCGGCTACACCGCGGTGGTGCCGTCCGACGCCATCGCGGGGGTGCCCGCCGACTACACCCCCGCGATGATCCGCAACACCCTCGCCCTGGTCGCCACCGTGACCACGACCGACGACCTCCTCGGCTGCTGGCTGAGCGGCCGTACCAGGGAAAGGAGAGGAGGAGACCCCAGGGCCTCTCGACCCTAGGCGGACGCCAGGCTGATCGAGTCGCCCTCGACCGTGATCTCGGTGGCGGGCAGCGGTGTGGTGGCGGGGCCCGCCTTCACGTCGCCCGTCGCCACGTCGAACTTGCTGCCGTGGCACGGGCAGTTGATGGTGCCGTCGGACACGGTCGACACGGTGCATCCCGCGTGGGTGCACTTCGAGGAGAACGCCTTGAACTCACCGGCCGCGGGCTGGGTGACCACGACCCCCTCGTCCTTGAAGATCGTGCCGCCGCCCTCCGGGATGTCGGTGGTCTTCGCGAGAACGGCGCCCCCGCTCGCGGCCCCGCTGCCGTTGGTCTGCTTGACGGCATCGGAACCGGATGACTCCTTCGAGCTGCCGCACGCGGTCAGCACGGCGGCCACCGAGACGGCGCCGGCCGCTGTGACGACGGTCCGGCGCCCGATACGGGCCTCGTGGTCCTGCGATGCGCTCATACGGGCGCTCCCTCTCTGCGGTGTTCATGGATCCGACGCTTCGTCCAGGGGTACGGGCAGCCGGTGATCCGTGTTCAAAGGTCCAGGGACTTCCTCAGGAAGTCCCGCTCCAGCAGCAACAGGTTGCTCGCGGTCTGCCCCCGGCCGACCAGATGGCCGGCGCCCGGCAGCGGCAGAACCGTGTGCGGCCTGCCCGCCGCGAGCAGTGCTGCGGAGAGCCGCAGCGTGTGCGCCACGGCCACATTGTCATCGGCAAGACCGTGCACGAGCATGAGCGGCCGCGTCAGTGCCGCCGCCTCGTCCAGGAGCGAATTACGGGTGTAGTTCTCCGGCAGCACGTCCGGGTGGCCCAGGAAGCGTTCCTCCCAATGGGTGTCGTAGAGCCGCCGGTCGGCAGGTGCCGCACCCGCCACGGCCGCGTGGAAGACCTCCGGGTGCCGCAGCACGGCCGCCGCCGCCAGGTATCCGCTGAACGACCAGCCGCGCATCGCCACCCGGTTCAGGTCGAGGTCCGGGTACCGGGCAGCCGCCGCGTGCAGGGCGTCGATCTGGTCCTCCAGGACGGCCGTGAGGCGGTCGCCGTGCACCGACTTCTCCCATGCCTCGCCACGCCCGGGGGTGCCCCGTCCGTCGGTGACCAGCACGGCGAACCCCTGCTCCGCGAACCACTGGGCGACTGCGACCCACCAGGCCCGTACCTCCAGGACGGCCTGCATGCCGTGTCCCGCGTAGGGACTGAGCAGCACCGGCAGCGGACCGTCGCCCGGCCGGTGCCAGGAGGGCAGGTAGAGCCTGCTGCGCAGTTCCCGCCCGCCCAGGCGCAGGGCCAGCGGCCGCGGGGAGACGAGGGGTTCCTCGGCCAGGACCTCGACGGCGCCCGTCGGCACGCCGGCGCGCAGCACCGTCACCGTATGGCCGTCCGGCGTCCTGCTGTCCAGGACCACCGTCGGGCCTCCGACGGCCGCCGTGTGCACGCCGGGTGCGCCGCTGACCCGTACGAGACCTTCGTCCGGATCGTCGCAGGCGTACGACCAGACATGGATCTCGGTCGGTTCCTCGCCCGCCGTGAAGAACACCCGCCCGTTCGCCGTGCCGAGCATCTCGCGGACCTCAAGGCCCGGCGGTGTCGTGACACCGCCGATGTCCAGGCCCTGGGTGTCGCCGCCCGGCAGCGCGGGAACGACGAGCGCTCCGGACGCCAGACGCAACGGTGTGCCCGGGCGCAGGGCCACCCAGGCGGGGTCGTGGGTCCGGTGCGAGGTGCGCGCCGCGCCGGAGGTCTCGTCCACCTCCAGGACGTGGACCGACCGCTGGTCCCGTGTCTGTACGGTGACGAGCGGGCCGTGGTCGTCCCAGTCCGCCGCCACGACGTACTCGAACGCCCGGTCCGTCCACACGGCCTCGGGGTGTCCCTCGCCGGCCTCCCGGGGCAGGCGGACCTCGGTGCGCTCGCCGGACACGCGGATCAGGTGCAGCGAGACCTCGGCGTTCGCGGTGCCCGCGGCCGGATAGGCCACCACACGGGGAGGCCGCTCCGGGTCCGACGGATCGGCGAGGTAGCGCTTGCGGACCTGCGCCGTGTCCACCCGGGCGACCAGGAGCGCGTCACCGCGAGGCGACCACCAGTAGCCGCGCGAACGCCCGATCGACTCCTGCGCGACGTAGTCGGACAGCCCGTACGTCACGTGCTCGCCGTCCGGTCCGGCCAGCGGGCGGTCGCTGGTCCCGTCCGCCCGTACGGTCCGCAGCGCTCCCCGGGACACGTACGCGATCAGGGAGCCGTCGGGGGAGGGGCGCGGATCGACGACCGGTCCCGCCGTCGGGATGCGGAGCGGGGCGCCGCCCTCGGTACGCAGCACCCAGAGGACTCCCTGGAGAGCGAAGGCCACCAGCCGTGCGGAGGCGTCGGTGGCGTAGGACACCACGCCCGAGGAGGTCTCACGGGCCCTTTCCCGCCGGTCCCGTTCCTCGGGCGGCGCCTCGCCCGGGGCGTCGTCCGCGAAGCCGGGCCCGAGCGGATCGGCCAGGAGCCGCTCCGCACCGTCCTCGTACAGCCAGAGCCTGCTCACGGGGTCGGTGCCCGAGGTGCCGCGGAGGAACAGCACGCGTTCGCCGTCGGGGGAGACGGTGAACTGCCGGGGCACGCCGAGCGAGAAGCGCCGGGTGCGGGCGAACTGGAGCGGGAAGTGTTCCGCGGCGGTCGCGGGCGCGCCAAAGGGTGTGTCGAAGGGGGGATTCATGGCGACACCATGACAGGTGGAAATATGCTCGATCCATCCCGGTCCGCCCGTATATGGTGCGAGGTTCCGCTCCGGGGGTGCGGGAGGCCGGCGGAATCCGGCCCTGTCGCGACGGAGCCCCGCACCGACACGCGACTGGCGCGTGCGGTGCGGGGCTCGGCGACCCGGTGACCGGTGATCAGTGCGTCGGCGCCGCGGCGCTCTCCTCCGCGAGCCGTTCCATGCCGCTCTGCGTCTTGAGCGGCTTCTCCTTGATGAACAGCACGGCGACCAGCGCGAGGAGCGCGAAGGGGGCGCCGATCAGGAACACGTCGGCGGTCGCGACGCCGTACGCGTGCTCGACCACCTGGCGGGCCGGTTCGGGGAGCGTGCTGAGGTCGGGCACGCCGTGTCCGGCACCGCCGTTGTCCGCGGCCCCGCCGAAGCCCTTCTCCATCTCCTGGGTCACCCGGTGGCCGAGTACCGCGCCCAGCGCGCTCGTACCGATCGCGCCGCCGAGGCTGCGGAAGAACGAGAGCACCGAGGTGGCCGCACCGAGTTCCGAGGCGGGTACGTCGTTCTGGGCGGCCAGCACCAGGTTCTGCATCAGCATGCCGACGCCGACGCCGAGCACGACCATGTAGAGGCTGAGCACCCCGAACGAGGAGTCCGCACCGATCGTGGACAGCAGGCCCATGCCCGCCGTCATGATGATGCCGCCCGCGATCAGGAAGCCCTTCCACTTGCCCCGGGAGGAGATGATCTGCCCGGCGACGGTCGTGGAGACCATCAGACCGAGGATCATCGGCAGACTCATCAGGCCCGCGACGGTCGGCGTCTTGCCGAGCGAGATCTGGAAGTACTGCGAGAGGAACACCGTGCCGCCGAACATGGCGACGCCGACGAGGAGGCTCGCCACCGTCGTCAGTGCCACGGTGCGGTTGCGGAAGATGGTCAGCGGGATGATCGGCTCCTGGACCCTGGACTCGACCAGGACCGCGGTGGCCAGCAGGACCACTCCGCCGGTGACGAGTGCGGCGGTCTGCCACGACGCCCAGTCGAACTGGTTGCCCGCGAGGGTCACCCACAGCAGGAGGGCGCTGACACCGCTCATGATGAGCACGGCACCGAGATAGTCGATCTTCACTTCCCGGCGGACCGTGGGAAGTTTCAGGGTCAGCTGGAGCAGCACGATGGCCAGCAGCGCGAACGGCACCCCGATGAAGAAGCACCAGCGCCAGCCCAGCCAGGAGGTGTCCACGAGCACACCCCCGATGAGCGGTCCCGCGACGGTGCCGACGGCGAACACGGCGCCGAAGATGCCGGAGTAGCGGCCGAGTTCACGCGGCGGGATGATCGCGGCCATCACGACCTGGGCGAGTGCGGTGAGACCGCCCGCGCCGATGCCCTGCACGACGCGGCTCACGATGAGCAGCCCGACGCTGTGCGAGAAGCCGGCGACGAGTGAGCCGACGACGAACATCGACAGGGAGAGCTGGATGAGCAGCTTCTTGTCGTAGAGGTCGGACAGCTTGCCCCAGATCGGGACGGTCGCCGTCATGGCGAGGAGCTCGGCCGTGACGACCCAGGTGTAGGCGGACTGGCTGCCGTTCAGGTCGGAGATGATCCTGGGCAGGGCGTTGGAGACCACGGTGGAGGCCAGGATGGCCACGAACATGCCCGCCATCAGGCCGGACATGGCCTGAAGTATCTGGCGGCGCGTCATGCCGGGCGCGGCCCCATCGGGCGCACCGGCTGTACCGGCTTCGGGTGTGACGGCAGCGGTCATCGGCTGACGTTCCTCATTTTCTGGTGACTGGTTCTGTGGTGAATGGTTCTGTGGTGACTGGTTGGGTGGAGCGTGCATCTGCGGGGCGTGGATCTGCGGTGACGGGTGACGGCCTTCGCCCCTTCGGGACGTGGTGTCTTCAGGTCTTCAGACCGGTCGCCAGCGAGGCGAACGCCTCGCGGTACAGGCTCTGGAACGTGCGCGTGCGGCCGGAGGCCACCCACACCTCGACCGTGGCGCGCACGGCGGCGATGGCCACATGTGCGAGCAGGCGGGGCTGCAGATCGGTCTCGGGGTCCTGGCCCAGACGCTCGGCCAGGACGGTGACCAGGGCGCGCTCGTCGGCGCCCTGGGCGGCCAGGAATCCCGGGAGCAGGGAGGGGCTCGTCCTGAGCACCGCCATCTGAAGTTCCCAGCGTTCGTGGTCCTCCTCGACCTGGGCGAGCTCCTGGGCGAGCGCCTCGCCGAGGGCTTCGAGCGCGGTGAGGTGCTCCGGCGCGTTCAGTACGGCCTGACGGGTCCGCTCGGCACCTTCGTGACCCGGGCGGGTGATCGCGTCCTCCAGGCACGGGAAGTAGTTGAAGAACGTGCGTACAGAGACGCCGACCGCATCGGTGACCGCTTCCACGGTCACCTGCTCGATCCCGCGGGCCGCAGCCATGCGCAGGGCCATGTCGGCCAGGGCGTCCCGTGTCGCGCGCTTCTTGCGTTCGCGCAGCCCGAGGCAGGCGTCGTCGTCGGCACTCATGAAGGTGCATGCTATGCAATTTTGCGCCCTGGGCAAAATTCTGCGGGGTGCCCGTCTCCGGGGCGGCTCGTCGGCCGCCGGGGTGAGGTCGGGCAAAAGAGACGGTGCGCATCTCTTCACTGGGCTCGGGGGGCGCTGTTACATTCCGGAAAACAAGAATTCATTTCAGTCTGTGGCTGGAGGCACCCATGACGGCTGTCCAAGACGCTCCCCATGTGCAGACACCGGTTCGTCGCGAGCTGCCACCGTCGATGGTCGAGCGCATGACGCTGATCATGGACGTCTTCGAGGGCAGGGCGGCCCGGCTCTCGCTGGAGGAAGTGGCTCGCTCCACGCAGCTGCCCAGGTCGACGGCACACCGGATCCTCGACCAGCTGGTACGGCTGCGCTGGCTCGAGCACACGGCTCTCGGCTACGGACTCGGACGCCGCGCCCTCGGCCTCGGCGGCGGGGACGGCGCGCACGGCAGGATCCGGGAGGCCGCGGCCGCCCGGCTGCACGACCTGCAGATCAAGACAGGCCTGGTGGTCCACCTGGCCGTCCTGGACGGGGCGGAGGTGCACTACCTCGACAAGGTGGGCGGCCGCTTCGCCGCTGCCGTGCCCTCGCGCGTGGGCGGCCGGGCGCCCGCCCACTCGACCGCACTCGGCAAGGCCATGCTCGCCTGGCTCGAACCGGAGGACGTCGAGGCCAGGGCCGCCGAGTCCATCGGCCGTCTGACGCACCGCACCATCGCCGACATCGGCACCCTGCACCAGGAACTCAACCGCATCCGGCGCCGTCACGGCCTCGCCTTCGAACGCGGCGAGTGCTTCCCGGACATCGCCTGTGTCGCCGCCGCCGTCCGCGGGCCCGAAGGGCCGGTCGCCGCGATCTCGCTGGTGGGGGATGCCTGGTCCCCGCTGGAGAAGGTGGCACCCCTGGTCGTGGACGCGGCGCGGCAGGTGTCGCACGAGCTGTTCCCCGAGCCGGAGGCGCCGGTCAGGGCGGCGCGCCGGACCGCGGCCGTGCCGGAGGAGACGTGGTCCCCGCAGGCCATGGACCGGCTGCTTGCGGCGGGACAGTACGGAGACTGGCAGTAGGCGGCGCGCAGGTGAATGGCCCCGGTCGTAGTGGACGGCGCGCAGGCGAAGCCCCCCGGTCGTAGTGGACGGCGCGCAGGCGACGGGCCCCGGTCGTACACGAGGGGTACGACGCAGGCGAACGGCCCCGGTCGTATACGAGGTGTGCGACCGGGGCCCGGCACCTCTCAACCCCAGTGGTCGCCCCAGCCCCACGGGACCGGCGGCGCCGCAGGGCTTCCGACGCCGAAGCCGCCGCGGAAGAAGAGCATCGGCTGCCGCTCGGACACGGTCTCCAGGGCCAGGACCCGGCCCACCACCACATCGTGGTCACCCGCGCCGTGCACGTCGTACACCTCGGCGTGCACCCGGGTCAGGACGCCGGGCAGGGACGGCGTGCCCCAGCGGGAGAGCTCCCAGTCCAGCCCTTCGAACTTGCGTCCCTTGCTCGAACCGAACCGGCCGCACAGATCGGTCTGCTCCTCGGTGAGGATGTTCACCGTGAACCGGCCGGCCTCCCGGATCCTCGGCCAGGCCCGCCCCCGGTGGTCCGCGCAGAACAGGACCAGGGCGGGCTCCAGCGACACCGACGCGAAGGACTGGCACGCGAAGCCGGCGGGAACCCCGTCCCGGCCGGTCCCCGTCACCACCGTGACCCCGGAGGCGAAGGTGCCCATGATGCGCCGCATCCGGGCTGGGGTCGGCTCGGTCTCCTCGCATGCCTCGGGCGCGGACAGGGGCTCTGCGGTCATCGGGTTCACCTCGACGGGGACGGTGCGGCGGTGTGCCCGGGACCGGGCAGGGGGCCGAAAGTAGGACAGCGGCCGAAGCGCCGGGGGGCGGTTCCCGATGAGTGGAACGGCCCCGGGCCCAGGGCCGCCGCACGCCGCCCTCACCCCGGCGGCCGCACGCATCCCGCTCACCGAGACGCCCGCCGCGTGGCCCGGCGGGCCGTGGCTACCGTCCAGGAACCGATCACACGGCACCCATGGCCGCCCGGAGGGACCACCCTCCCGGCCGGCACACCGGGTCCACCGGACACAGAGGTCAACCGAGGCAGGGATGATGACGGCGCTGAGCCATGACTCCACACTGCGTGAACTCGCCACCGATCAAGGCGTGTTGCGCTACCACGAGGCCGGGGACGGCCCGCCCCTGCTGTTGTTGCACGGATCCGGCCCGGGGGTCACCGGCTGGCGCAACTACCGGCACAACCTCGGGGTGTTCGCCGAGCACTTCCGCTGCCTGGTCCTGGAGTTCCCCGGCTTCGGGGTCAGCGACCCGGCCGACGGCCACCCCATGGCGACGGCCGCCTCGTCCGTGACCCGGTTCCTCGACGGACTCGGGCTCCGGCAGGCCGACATCATCGGCAACTCGATGGGCGGCATCATCGGCACGCAGTTCGCGCTCGCCCACCCCGACCGGGTGCGCCGCCTCGTGACGATCGGCGGAATCGGCCGGAACCTGTTCAGCCCCGGGCCCGGCGAAGGCATCAAGCTGCTCTCCGAGTTCACCGACGCGCCGTCCCGCGAGGGCCTGGTCCGCTGGCTGAACTCGATGGTGTACGACCGTTCCCTGGTGACCGAGGAGCTCATCGAGGAGCGGTGGGCGCAGGCCACCGACCCGGACACGCTCGCCAGTGCCCGCCTGATGTACGGCAGCGAGGCGTTCGCGGCACGGTCCGCCGCGGCCGCCGCGTCCGACGAGGCGCCCTACTGGGCCATGCTCCACCGGCTCCGCGCGAAGACCCTGCTCACCTGGGGACGCGACGACCGGGTCAGCCCCGTCGATATGTCGATCGTGCCGATGCGCACCATCCCCGACGCGGAACTGCACGTGTTCCCGGACTGCGGGCACTGGGTGATGATCGAACAGAAGGCCGCCTGGGAGAGCGCGGTCCTCGCCTTCCTTACCCGCGAGGACGCGGCATGAGCGCCGCGGCCCGGGGCGCCTGGGACGAGGAGTTCGATTTCGTCGTCGTCGGCAGCGGCGGAGGCGGCATGGCCGCCGCCCTGACCGCCGCCGACAGCGGACTGAGCACCGTCGTCGTCGAGAAGGGGGCGATGTACGGAGGAACGACCGGCATCTCAGGAGGCGGCATCTGGATCCCCAACAACCCCACTCTGAAGGCCAGGGGACACGACGACAGCCGCGCGTCCGTGCGCCGCTACCTCGACCTGCTCACCGAGGACCGGGTCCCCGCCGCCCGCCTCGACGCCTTCGTCGACCAGGGGCCCGCCGCGATGGAGCTGCTGGAGAAGAGCCGCTGGATGCGGTTCTTCTGGGTCAAGGGCTACGCCGACTACCACCCCGAGTACGACGGGGGCCGCCCGCGCGGCCGGTCCGTCGAGGCGCTGCCCTTCGACACCCGTAATCTCGGCGAGGACGAGAAGCACCAGCGGCCCAACAGCCTCAAGGGCCCGCTCGGACTCTGGATCACCGCCAAGGACTACCGCGACCTCGCCATGGTCAAGCGGACCTGGCGCGGACGCTGGGCCTCCGTGATCGCCGCCTGGCGCGTCTCGTCCAACATGGTCCGCCGGCGCCACATGGCGACCGGTGGCCGGGCGCTCGTGGCGCGGATGCGGATGGCGCTCAAGGAAGCCGGCGTACCGGTGTGGCTGCGCAGCCCGATGACCGAACTCGTCACCGACGCGCACGGCAGGGTCACCGGCGTCGTCGTCACCCGTGACGGCAAGGCCGTACGCGTCGGCGCCCGGCGCGGCGTGCTCCTCGCCACCGGCGGGTTCGACCACAACCGGGAGATGCGCGAGAAGTACCTGCCCGAGGGCGGCCGTGACAACCACAGCGCCGGAGCCGTCGAGAACGTCGGCGACGGCATCCTCGCCGGCCAGGCACTCGGCGCCGCGCTCGACTTCATGGACGACGCCTGGTGGATGCCTTCCGTGCACCACCCCTCCGGAGCGACGATTCCGCTGGTCTCCGAGCGCTGCATCCCGCCGTCGGTCATCGTCTCCTCCGACGGAAGACGGTTCACCAACGAGTCGTCCCCGTACGTCAACTTCGTCCACGACCAGCTCCAAGGCGGGCACACCACCGCCTGGTTCGTCATGGACGCCAAGGCCCGCGCCCGGTACCCGTTCGCGCAGATCCTCCCCGGCATGCCCTTCCCCAAGGCTTTCTACGAGAACGGCACCGTGCACCGCTCGGACACCATCGCCGGCCTCGCCCGGAGCATCGACGTCCCGGCTGACGCCCTCACCGAGACCGTCGAACGGTTCAACGGCTTCGCCCGTACCGGAAAGGACACCGACTTCGGCCGCGGCGACAGCGCCTACGACCGCTACTACGGCGACCCGACGATGAAGAATCCCAACCTCGACGAGATCGTCAAGGCCCCCTACTACGCGATCCGCATCGAGGTCGGCGACCTCGGTACCAAGGGCGGCCTCGTCTGCGACGAGAACAGCCGGGTGCTGCGCGAGGACGGCTCGGCCGTCGCCGGCCTGTACGCCACGGGCAACACCTCCGCGGCCGTCATGGGCAACGAGTACGCCGGACCCGGCGCCACCATCGGCCCCGCCATCGTGTTCGGCTACCTCGCGGCCCGGCACGCGGCCGCCGTCACCCGCACGGGGGCCGGGGCCGCCGGAGGCGCCCCATGAGCCCGGCGCCGCTGACCGTGCGCGTGGTCAAGGTGATCCGGGAGACGGCCGACGCGCACTCGCTGGTCCTGGAGCCGGCGGACGGGGAGCGGGCCCGGTTCACGTACCGGCCCGGCCAGTTCCTCACCGTCCGGGTGCCCTCGGAGCGGCCGGGCGGAGCGGCCCGCTGCTATTCGCTGTGCAGTTCCCCGGTGCGCGACGAGCATCTGAAGGTGACCGTCAAGCGCACGGCGGGCGGGTACGCCTCGCACTGGATCTGCGACCACGTCACCGAAGGCGACACCCTGGAGGTGCTGCGGCCCGCGGGCACCTTCACCCCGGACTCGCTCGACGGCGACTTCCTGCTCCTGGCCGCGGGCAGCGGCATCACCCCCGTGATGTCGATCCTCGCCTCCGCGCTGCACGCGGGAACCGGCGCGGTCACCCTCCTCTACGCCAACCGCGACGAGCAGTCCGTCATCTTCCGCGACGAACTGGCCGACCTGGCAAGGGAGTACGGCGACCGGCTCACCGTTCTGCACTGGCTCGAGTCCGTCCAGGGCCGGCCCACCGGATCCGGCCTGCGCGCGCTGGCCCGCCCGTACGCCGGGCGCCCCGCCTTCGTGTGCGGGCCCGGCCCTTTCATGGACCTGGCGTCCGGTGCGCTCGCCGACCTGGGCCTGCCGGCCGACCGGATCACCGTGGAGCGCTTCACCTCACTGACCGGCGACCCGTTCGCGGAACGCGACCCCGTACCGGAGCCGGTCACCGCCGGGCCCGTCAGCACGGCCGAGGTGGAGCTGGACGGGGTGAGCCACACCGTCGACTGGCCCCGGAACACCCCTCTGCTCGACGTCCTGCTCGCCGCCGGACTCGACGCGCCCTACTCCTGCCGGGAGGGCAGTTGCAGCGCCTGCGCGTGCGTGCTCACCGAGGGCGAGGTGGCCATGGAAAGCAACGAGGTCCTGGACGCCGCCGACCTCGCCGACGGTCTGATCCTCGCCTGCCAGGCGCGCCCGCTCAGCGACCGGCTGAAGGCCACCTACGACGGCTGAGCCGCTCCTTCCGCACCTGTTCTCCGTTCCCACTCGACCCGGATGAGGTTCGAACCGTGACCAAGGCGACCGCCGCGATCGTCGGATCCGGCAATATCGGCACCGACCTGATGTACAAACTCCTGCGCTCGCCCGACATCGAGCCGCGCTGGATGATCGGCATCGACGAGCAGAGCCCCGGCCTCAAGCGCGCCGCCGACCACGGCCTGCACGCGAGCGCCGACGGCGTCGACGCGCTGCTGGCCGGAGAGGACCGGCCGGACCTGGTCTTCGAGGCCACGTCCGCGTACGTCCACCGGGCCAACGCCCCCAAGTACGCCGGACTCGGCATCCAGGCCATCGACCTGACGCCCGCCGCGATCGGCCCGGCGGTCGTACCGGCTGTCAACCTCGGCGACCACCTCGACGCACCGAACGTCTCCCTCATCACCTGCGGCGGCCAGGCCACCATCCCGATCGTGCACGCCGTCTCCCGGGTCACCGAGGTGGCCTACGCGGAGATCGTCGCGAGCGTCGCCTCGCCGTCCGCCGGGCCCGGAACCCGCGCCAACATCGACGAGTTCACCCTCACCACCAGCCGGGGCATCGAGACGATCGGCGGCGCCGCCAAGGGCAAGGCCATCATCATCCTCAACCCGGCCGACCCGCCGATGCTGATGCAGGACACCGTCTTCTGCGCGATCGCCGCCGACGCCGACCGGGACGCCGTCACCGCGTCGATCCGGGAGACCGTCGCCAAGGTGGCCGGGTACGTCCCCGGCTACCGGCTGCGGGCCGAGCCGCAGTTCGACGGTCCGACCGCGGTCAGCGGCGGGCTCGCCCGCGTCGCGGTCTTCATCGAGGTGGAGGGCGCGGGCGACTTCCTGCCGCCGTACTCCGGAAACCTCGACATCATGACCGCCGCCGCCACCAGGGTCGGCGAGGGCTTCGCCCAGCGGATCACCGCCCGCCGCGCCGGCTCCTGACCGCCGCTCACCGAGGAGTACACGAGCCATGCCCTACAGCTCCGACCTGGACATCCGGGTCACCGACTCGTCCCTCAGGGACGGATCGCACGCCAAGCAGCACCAGTTCACCGTCGGCCACGTCACCTCCATCGTCGGCGCGCTCGACGACGCGGGCGTGCCCGTCATCGAGGTCACGCACGGCGACGGCCTCGGCGGGTCCTCCTTCAACTACGGCTTCAGCCACACCCCGGAGCAGGAGCTCATCAAGGCCGCGGTGAAGACCGCCCGCCGGGCGAAGATCGCCTTCCTGATGCTGCCCGGCCTCGGCCTCCAGGACGACATCCGCGAGGCCGCGGACAACGGCGCCGCGATCTGCCGGATCGCCACCCACTGCACCGAGGCCGACATCTCCGTCCAGCACTTCGGTCTCGCGCGCGAACTGGGCCTGGAGACCGTCGGGTTCCTCATGATGTCGCACAGTCAGCCGCCGGAGGTGCTGGCCCGGCAGGCCCGCATCATGGCGGACGCGGGCTGTCAGTGCGTGTACGTCGTCGACTCCGCCGGCGCCCTCATCATGGAGCAGACCAGCGACCGGATCGCCGCCCTGGTCGCCGAGCTCGGCGACGACGCCCAGGTCGGTTTCCACGGCCACGAGAACCTCGGCCTCGGCGTCGCCAACTCGGTTCTCGCCGTCCGCGCCGGGGCCAAGCAGATCGACGGATCCACCCGCCGCTTCGGCGCGGGCGCAGGCAACACCCCCGTCGAGGGGTTCGCGGCCGTCGCCGAGAAGCTGGGCATCCGTACCGGCATCGACGTACTCAAGATCATCGACGCGGCCGAGGACGTCGTCCGGCCCGTCATGGACGGCGAATGCCTGCTCGACCGGCTGTCGCTGACGATGGGCTACGCGGGGGTCTACTCCAGCTTCCTGAAGCACGCCGCCCGCCAGGCAGCCACTTACCAGGTCTCCGGCGCCGAGATCCTCATGGAGGCGGGCCGCCGCAAGCTCGTCGGGGGCCAGGAGGACCAGCTCATCGAGATCGCGGTCGCCCTCGCGGCGAAGAACCGCTCCGCGACCGCACAGCACTCCTCGGGGAAGTGAGAACAGCCATGTCCAATCCCGTACTCGAAGCTGTCGAGGCACGCGCCGACGAGATCCGCGCGCTCGGACCCGCCAACGAGGCGCTCGGCCGGCTCGACGACCAGGCCGCGAAGATCCTGCGCGACGTCGGGGCCATGCGCATGCTCCAGCCGAAGACGTACGGCGGCCTCGAACTGCATCCGCGCGAGTTCGCCGAGACGGTCATGAGGATCGCCGCGCTGGACGGGGCGACGGGCTGGGTCACCGGTGTCGTGGGTGTCCACCCGTGGGAGATGGCGATGGCCGACCCCCGGGTCCAGGAGGAGATCTGGGGCGAGGACCCCGACACCTGGATCGCCTCCCCGTACGCGCCGATGGGCCTGCTGCGGCCCGTCGACGGCGGCTACGTCTTCAACGGCCGCTGGCAGTTCTCCTCCGGCACCGACCACTGCCGCTGGATCTTCCTCGGCGGCTTCCTCGCCGACGCCGACGGCAACCGGATCAACCCCCCGCGGTCCGTGCACGTCATCCTGCCCCGCGTCGACTACGAGATCGTCGAGGACTCCTGGGACGTCGTCGGGCTGCGGGGCACCGGCAGCAAGGACGTCATCGTCAAGGACGCCTTCGTCCCCGACTACCGCGTCATCGAGTACAACAAGGTCGTGGACGGCTCGCTGGCCGCCGAGTCGGGGCTGACCAACCCCGCCTACCGGCTGCCGTTCTCGGCCGCCTTCCCGCTCGGCATCACCGCCGCCGTGATCGGCATCTGCGAGGGCGCTCTCGCCCACCACCTCGACTACCAGCGGGGCAGAGTGCAGATCACCGGCCAGGCCGTGAAGGACGACCCGTACGTCCTGTACGCCATCAGCGAGGCGGCGGCCGAGATCGCGGCGGCCCGTTCGGCGCTGCTGGACAACATCTGCCGGCTCCACGACGCGGTCGAGGCCGGGCAGGAGATCAGCTTCGAGCGCCGGGCCGTCGGCCGGCGCACCCAGGCGGCCGCCGCCTGGCGGGCCGTCCGCGCCGTCGACGAGATCGTCGCCCGCTCCGGCGGCAACGCCATGCGGCTGGACAACCCGATCCAGCGCTTCTGGCGCGACGCGCACGTGGGTCTCACGCACGCCATCCATGTGCCGGGATCCGTCTTCCACGCCTCGGCGCTCACCGAGATCGGCGTCGAGCCGCCGCAGGGCCCGATGCGCTCGATGATCTGACGTCTTCGACCGACCGCAGACCGGTTCAGAGAGGAACACCCATGACACAGATCCGCGGACTCGGCTATCTCCGGGTCCAGTCCACCGACATCGGGCGCTGGCGCGAACTCGCCGTGGACGCCCTCGGCTTCGCCGAAGGATCCGGGCCGGACCCCGATGGCCTGTACCTGCGCATGGACGAGCGCCGCTCCCGGCTCGTCGTCCTGCCCGGCGACACCGACCGGGTGCTGTCGGTCGGCTGGGAGGTACGGGACCAGTTCGCGCTCGCCGCCGTCGGCCGCGCCGTCGAGGCGTCCGGTACGGGAGTGAAGCCGCTCAGCCGTGAGGAGGCCGACGACCGGGGCGTCGAGCAGGGCATCAGCTTCGAGGACCCGGCCGGTGTGCCCGTCGAGGTGTTCTTCGCGCCGATCCTCGACCACAGCCCCGTGGTGACCAAGCTCGGCCAGCGGTTCGTCACCGGCGGTCAGGGCATGGGACACATCGTCCTGCCCACCACCAGCCCCGACGAGACGATCGCCTTCTACACCGAGGTGCTCGGCTTCCTGCCCCGCGGTTCGATGCGGCTCGGCGGCGGGTCACCGCGCCGGGTGCGCTTCATGGGGGTCAACGAACGCCACCACAGCCTCGCCGTCTGCCCCGCCCCGCACGGCGAGGCGCCCGGCCTCGTGCACCTGATGGTCGAGGTCGACAGCCTGGACGCGGTCGGCCGCGCCCTCGACAACGTGGGCAAGCAGGGCTTCTCGCTGTCCTCGACGCTGGGCCGGCACACCAACGACAAGATGGTGTCGTTCTACGTGCGCGCGC
Organism: Streptomyces sp. OR43; assembly: GCF_008042275.1. GTDB lineage: Bacteria > Actinomycetota > Actinomycetes > Streptomycetales > Streptomycetaceae > Streptomyces. The sequence goes on from NZ_RDBK01000001.1 coordinate 74,888, forward strand.
CGGGCGGCTGGGACCTCGAGTACGGATACGACGGGATGCGCGTCGACGAGGCGCACTACACCGCCGAGGAGATCACCGCCGACAGCTACTGGGGCCACGACTGGTCCGGCTCCGAGCCCCTGGCGGCGTTCACCCCGCCCGGGACGACCGCATGAGAGCCACCCGGCCGGTGACACCGGTGCCCGCCGCAACCGTCGGCTCCTACGACGCGGAGACCGACGTACTGGTCGTCGGCTTCGGATGCGCCGGAGCCGCCGCGGCGTACGAGGCCGCGGCGGCGGGTGCCGACGTCCTCGTACTGGAACGGGCCGGGGGCCCCGGCGGGTCCTCCGCGCTGTCCGGCGGCGAGCTGTACCTGGGTGGCGGGACCCCGGTGCAGCAGGCGTGCGGTTTCGAGGACACCGCGGAGGACATGTTCGCCTACCTGGACGCCGCGCTCGGGCCGCACGCCGACCAGGAGAAGCTGCGCCTGTACTGCGAGGGCAGTGCCGCGCACTTCCAGTGGTTCGTGGACCGGGGGCTGACCTTCGAACCGACCCTGTGGGACGCGCCGACCTGGATGCCGACCACCAAGGACGGGCTGATGTGGCTGGGCGAGAACGCCTGGCCGTACAACGAGATCGCCCGCCCGGCGCCGCGCGGCCACCGCTGCGCGACCGACGCCTTCGGCGGCTGGCTGGTGATGGAGAAACTGGTCGCCGCGGCCGAGGACGCGGGGGCCGCCGTACAGGCCGACACCCTGGCCACGGCACTGATCGTGGACGCCGGCGGCCGGGTCGTCGGGGTCACCGCACGCCGGCACGGCCGGGACCTCGCCTTCCGGGCCCGCAAGGGCGTCGTGCTGACCACCGGCGGTTTCGCCGACAACGAGGAGATGCTCGCCGACCACGCCCCGCACCTCATCGGCCACGACAAGGTCAGCGACGGTCTCGACGACGGCAGCGGCATCCGGATGGCCGCCGCCCTCGGTGCCGCCACCCGGCGGATGGGTGTGGTCGAACTGGCGCTGACCGCGCTGCCGGCGATGGTCACCCGGGGCATGCTGGTCAACGCCCACGGGCAGCGCTTCATCAACGAGGACGTGTACCCCGGCCTGTTCAGCGTGGCCGCCGTGCTGACGCAGCCCGCCCCCTACTGGGTGATCATCGACGAGGAGGGTTACGAGTCGATTCCGGAGGCGGAGCGCTGGGGTGCGGTGCCCCGGTTCGTCACGGAGACCCTGGCGGAGCTGGAGGCCGAACTCGGGATGCCACAGGGCGCCCTGGAGTCCACGGTCGGCACGTACAACACGCATGCGGCGCAGGGCCGGGACCCCTACTTCCACAAGGACCCGCGCTGGCTGAGGCCCTTGAAGGGCCCGTTCGCGGCGGTCGATCCGCGGGCCGGTTTCCACCGGGGCGGGCGGCCGGCCGCGGGCGCCGGGACGGGCGCCGCGGGGTTCACCCTGGGCGGGCTGCACACCACCGTGGACGGGGAGGTGCTCGACGTGTCCGGCGATCCGGTCCCCGGACTGTACGCCGCGGGACGGGCCGCCTCCGGCATCCACGGCGAGGGATACGTCAGCGGCACCTCGCTCGGCGACGGCACGTTCTTCGGGCGGCGGGCGGGTGTGGCAGCCGCCGGTGGCGGCGCCTGAGCACGGAGCACGGGCACGGAGAAGGCCGGGTACGCCGTACCCGGCCTTCTCCGGTCCGCTTTCGGTTCAGCCGCCGAGTGCCTGCCCGTGCCTCGCGTCGTCCACGAGCTCGATCGTGCCCCGCAGCGCGGCCTCGCGGATCGTGTCACGCAGTGACCCGCATCCCTCGAAGGCCGGTCCGGCCCCCTCGCGCTCCGCGCAGAGGGCCGTCGCGCCGCTGTTCCACTGCACACTCGTCTGCTGCCAGCTGCTCTTGCGTACGAGCACCTGCGCCGCGCACCGGTCGCACGCCAGGGGCCGCATCGGCACGCCGTCGGCGAGGCGGTTGTCGACCCGCATCAGACCGGCCGGCCCTCGGCGGCGGCGGCTTTGCGGGCGAGGTTGGCCTCGACCTCCTTCTGCCACGCCTCGACGGGCCGCGTCGTGTCCAGCTCGAACTCGAACCGGTCGGTCATCTCCGGCCTGACGTCGGCCACGTCCACGTAGAACTGCTCGTACCAGCGGCGCAGTTGGTAGACGGGCCCGTCCTCCTCGCACAGCAGCGGGTTGTCGATGCGGGCCTTGTTCTGCCAGATCTGGATGTCCTGCTCGAATCCGAGCTTGATGAACTGGGCCATACCTGATGCGAGTTCGTCGGCCGCGTTGCCCTCCATCGAGGGCGAGCGCTTGACGATGATGCCGTACTGGAGCACGAACCGGTTCGCATCGACCGGGTAGTGACAGTTGATCAGCACAGATTGCTGGTCACCGGTCTCGTAGTGGTACGTCAGGTCGTCGATCATGAAGGACGGCCCGTGGTACGCGGCCAGCGAGTCGCTGCCGGTGGTCTTCGGCTTGTCGCCCTGCTCCTGGGGGCGGGCGTCCGGGCGGCCGGTCGCGCGCATGTGCTGGGTCGCGGTGTGACCCTCGAAGACGTTCTTGAAGAACGTCGGGAAGGAGTAGTGGACGTAGAAGAAGTGGGCCATGTCCACCACGTTGTCCACGACTTCGCGGCAGTTGGCGTCGATGGTGGTCTCGTACCAGAGCCAGTCGGTCCAGTCGTCGCTGGTCGCGCCCTCGATCCGGGGGATGACCACGTCGGCGGGCGGGGGATTGCCCTCGGGGTCGTTCCAGACGAAGAGCATGCCGTCCTGGTCCAGCGTGGGCCAGGACGCCGTGCGGGCCCGCAGCGGAACCCGCTTGGAGTACGGGATCTGCTTGCAGCGGCCGTCACCGCCCCAGCGCCAGTCGTGGAACGGGCAGGCGACCTCGTCGCCCTTGACGGTGCCCTGTGAGAGGTCACCGCCCATGTGCCGGCAGTAGGCGTCCAGCACGCTGAGGGTGCCGTCGCCCGTCTGGAACACCACGAGCTTCTGGCCGAACGCCCGGACCGAGTGCGGCTTTCCGTCCCGGTACTTCTCCGAGAGGCCAAGGCAGTGCCAGCCGCGCGCGAAGCGCGTGGGAGCCGCTGCGGCTTCGATGGCCCTGACGTCGTCGGGTCCTGACTCGACTGCGCTCACGTTCTCTCATCCCCTTAAGGACGCATGGTTTCCAGGTTCCCGGACGGTAGGCCCGCTCGCCGGTGCCCGGCCGGAGGAGTCCCACTGACCGGAACCGGTGCTTCTGAGGCGGCCGGCGGTCCGGTCCCGGTCGGTGGGACGGGGGCTCCGCGGTGCTGCGGGCCGCCAGTACGGTCCGCCGGTCCCTTCACCGCACGACACAGCCAAGGAGCCCGTGATGAACCGATTCGACGGCGCGAAGGTCCTGCTCACCGGGGCGGGATCGGGCATCGGGCGGGCGACCACGCTGCGCCTGGTGTCCGAAGGCGCGGCCGTGTTCGCCGTCGACCTGTCGCGTGAAGGACTGGCGGACACCGCAGCCGCGGCGAACGGGCCGGGGAGGATCGTGACCAGGGTCGCCGACGTCGCCGACGAGGACGCGGTCGTCGAGAGCGTACGGGCCGCGGCCGAAGACCTCGGCGGCATCGACGTCCTGGTCAACGTGGCGGGGATCCACCGGACGACTCCGATCGACCGCCTGACGGTGGCCGACATGGAGCGGCTCTTCGCGGTCAACACGGTGGGTACGGCGCTGTTCTGCCGGGAGGCGCTGCGTCATCTGCCGGACGGCTCCGGGGTCGTCGTCAACGTGGCGTCGTCGGCGGCGGCGCACGGGAACCCGTACATGACCGCGTACGCCGCCTCCAAGGGCGCGGTCCTCGGCTTCTCGTTGTCCCTGGCCGCCGAGGTCGCCCACCGCGGCATCCGGGTCGTGCCCGTGTCGCCCGGCACCGTCGCCACGCCCCTGGTCGGGCCGCACGTGCTGCCGCCGGACCTCGACACCTCGTACTACGCGCGGATCCGCGCACCGTTCGGCGCCGCGCGGCCCGAGCAGATCGCCGGGGTGATCGCCTTCGCCGCTTCGCGGGACGCCGCCTATCTCACCGGGGCCGAGCTCAGGGCCGACGGCGGGTCCCACATCTGACGTCCGGGATGCGTGAGGCCACTGAGCGGGACTGACCCTTGCCTGTTTCGAGAACGAATTCTAGTTTTGGTCTCCAGCGTCCCGGACCCCCGGGCCCCTCACCCCTTTTGGAGAGCCATGACCGAGGCCGTCATCGTCGAAGCCGCCCGGACACCGGTCGGCCGGCGCCGCGGAGTCCTGTCCGGACTCCACCCGGCGGAGCTCCTCGGGCTCGCCCAGAAGGGGCTGCTGGAGCGGGCCGGTGTCGCCCCCGAGACCGTGGAACAGGTCATCGGCGGCTGTGTCACCCAGGCCGGTGAGCAGTCCAACAACGTCACCCGCAACGCCTGGCTGCACGCCGGACTGCCGTACACCACCGCCTGCACCTCGATCGACTGCGCCTGCGGATCGTCCCAGCAGGCGGTGCACCTGGTCGCGGGCCTGATCGCCTCCGGCGCCATCGAGGCCGGCATCGGCTGCGGTGTCGAGTCCATGAGCCGGGTCTTCCTCGGCGCCGCGCTCACCCCGGACAACGGCTCCCCGGCCCCGGAGAGCTGGACGCTGGACATGCCCGACCAGTTCACCGCCGCCGAGCGCATCGCCCGTAACCGTGGCATCACCCGGGCCGACGCGGACGCCCTCGGTCTCGCCTCCCAGCAGAAGGCGGCCCGTGCCTGGGCCGAGGGCCGCTTCGACGGGCAGATCCTCGACATCCAGGCACCCGTCATGGGAGCCGAGGGACCCACCGGCGAGACCGCACGCGTCAGCCGCGACCAAGGCCTGCGCGACACCACCCCCGAGGCGCTGGCCGCCCTGCGGCCCGTACTCCCCGACGGCATCCACACCGCCGGCAACTCCTCCCAGATCAGCGACGGCGCCGCCGCCGTCCTGCTCATGAGCAGGGAGCGCGCCGCCCGCGAAGGGCTGCGCCCCCGCGCCCGGATCGTGGCCTCGGCCATGGTCGGCTCCGACCCGTACTACCACCTCGACGGACCCGTGGCCGCGACCGAGCGCGTCCTGAGCGCCGCCGGAATGAGCCTCGCCGACATCGACCTCGTCGAGATCAACGAGGCCTTCGCCTCCGTCGTCCTGTCCTGGGCCCAGGTCCACAAGGCGGACATGGACAAGGTCAACGTCAACGGCGGCGCCATCGCGCTCGGTCACGCCGTCGGCTCCACCGGGGCCCGGCTCATCACCCAGGCCCTGTACGAACTGGAGCGGACCGGGAAGTCCACCGCGCTGATCACCATGTGCGCCGGTGGAGCGCACGCGACCGCCACCGTCATCGAACGCATCTGAGGGGCGCGCCATGACCATCGGACTCACCCAGGAGCACCTCGACCTGCGCGACGCCGTACGCGCCTTCGCCGGCCGGCACATCACCGAGGACACCCTCCGAGCGGCGGCCGACGCCGACAAGGAGACCCTGCCCGCCCACTGGAGCGGCCTGGCCGACCAGGGCCTGCTCGGGCTGCATCTGCCGGAGGAGGACGGCGGCGCCGGATACGGGCTCGTCGAACTCGCCGTCGTCACCGAGGAGCTGGGCCGGGCGACAGCACCCGGTCCCTTCCTGCCGACGACGCTCGCCTCGGCCGTCCTGAACGCCGCCGGACACCGGACGCACCTCGCCGCGCTCGCCGCCGGCGCCACCCTCGGCGCGGTAGGACTCGCGCCCGGCACCCTCGCCCTGACCCGCGCCGCCGACGGCACCGTCACCGTCACCGGGACCTCGGAGCTCGTCATCGGCGGGCAGCTCGCCGACGTGTTCGTGCTGCCCGCGTCCGACGAGGGCCGCACCACCTGGCTGGTGCTGCCCCGCGCCGCCGCGGAAACCACCGACGTCCGCAGTCACGACCTCACCCGCCGCTCGTCCCGGGTGACCGTACGGTCGGTGCCGGTCCCCGCCGTCGACCTGCTGGACCTCGACCCCCGCGTGCCGCGGGACCTCGCCGCCACGCTCTTCGCCGCGGAATCCGCCGGCCTCGCCGACCGCTGCGTGAGCACCGCCGCGCAGTACGCAGGCGTACGGGAGCAGTTCGGCCGGCGCATCGGCCAGTTCCAGGGCGTCAAGCACCGCTGCGCCCGCATGCTCGCGCAGGCCGAACAGGCCCGCGCCTCGGCCTGGGACGCCGCCCGCGCGCACGATGCCGTGGAGCGCGCGGAGGCCTCGCTGGCCGCCGCGGTCGCCGCGGTGGTCGCAGTCGACGCGGGATTCTCCGTCGCCAAGGACTGCATCCAGGTGCTCGGCGGCATCGGCTTCACCTGGGAGCACGACGCGCACCTCGCGCTGCGCCGCGCCCAGACCCTCCGGATCGCGCTGGGACCGGCCGCCGCCTGGCGGCGCCGCGTCGCCCGCCTCACCCTGGACGGCACCCGCCGCACCCTGAGCGTGGAGCTGCCGGCCGAGGCCGAAGCCGTACGCGAGGACATCCGCGCCGAACTGCGGCACGCCGCGGCCCTGGACGGCAAGGACCGCCTCGACCACCTCGCCGACCACGGCTACACCGCGCCCCACCTGCCGGCCCCCTGGGGCAAGGGTGCGGGACCGGTGGACCAGCTCGTCATCGCCGAGGAGCTCCGGGCAGCCGCCCTCGCCCCCGTCGACATGATCATCGGCGGCTGGGTGGTACCCACGATCATCGCCCACGGCGACGCGGTTCAGCAGGAACGCTTTCTCGCGCCGAGCCTGCGCGGCGACATCGTCTGGTGCCAGCTGTTCAGCGAACCGGGCGCGGGATCCGACCTCGCCGGACTCACCACCCGCGCCGAGAAGGTGGACGGCGGCTGGCGGGTCACCGGGCAGAAGGTGTGGTCGTCCATGGCCCACCTCGCCGACTGGGGCGTCCTGCTCGCCCGTACCGACGCCGACGTACCCAAGCACAAGGGCATCTCCTACTTCCTCCTCGACATGACGGCCCCCGGGATCGACATCCGGCCGCTGCGGCAGATCACCGGCGACGCAGAGTTCAACGAGGTCTTCCTCGACGGGGTGTTCATCCCCGACGAGCTGCTCGTCGGCGCCCCGGGCGCCGGCTGGAAGCTCGCCCGGACCACGCTCGCCAACGAACGCGTCGCCCTCTCCCACGACTCGGTCGGCWCCGGCGCCGAGGCCCTGCTGGAGATCGCCGCCGCATCGGACGGCCTCGACGACGAACAGCTCAGCACGCTCGGCGGCCACCTCTGCGACGCCCAGACCGGTGGCGTCCTCGCCCTGCGCACCACCCTGCGCACCGTCTCCGGGCAGCAGCCCGGCGCCGAGGCGTCCGTCGCCAAGCTGCTCGGCGTCGAACACCAGCAGCGGGTCTGGGAGACCTGCATGGACTGGCAGGGCACCGCGGCGCTCACCGGCGAGGGCGAACGCCTCGACGCCACCTGGCAGTTCCTCAACGCCCGCTGCCTGTCCATCGCCGGCGGTACGACGGAGATCCAGCTGAACATCATCGGCGAGCGCATGCTCGGCCTGCCCCGTGACCCCGAACCCACCGAGAAGGGCTGACCATGTCCATCGACCGCGACAAGGCGCTCACCGCGGACCCGTCCGTCCGCGAGATCCACTGGACCACCCGTGATGTGCTCCTGTACCACCTGAGCCTCGGCGCCGGWGCCGACGCGGCCACCGGGCCCGAACTGCACCTCACCTACGAGAACGGTCTCGGCGTGCTGCCCACCTTCGCGATGGTGGCCGGCTCCGGCATCTCGGCCGGCGAGGCGGACCCGCCGGGCTTCCACCTGCCCGGCATCGACATCGACCTGAGGGCCGTGCTCCACGCCGGCCAGGGCCTCACGGTCCACCGGCCGCTGCCGGTCTCGGGCACCGCCACGCTCACCTCGCGCGTCGCCGAGCTGTGGGACAAGGGCAAGGCCGCCCTCATCGTCCTGGAGTCGGCCGCCACGGGCCCCGACGGCGACCCGCTGTGGACGTCCACCACCCGCATCTGGGCGCGCGGCGAGGGCGGCTTCGGCGGAGAGCCGGGCCCGGCGGAGGAGTGGGCGGCGCCGGACCGCCCCGCCGACACCGTGCTCACCGCCACCACCAGGCCCCAGCAGGCCCTGTGGTACCGGCTCAACGGTGACCTCAACCCGCTCCACGCCGACCCGGACTTCGCGCGGGCGGCCGGCTTCGACCGGCCGATCCTGCACGGGCTCGCCTCCTACGGCCTCGTCTGCAAGGCGCTCGTCGACGGCCTCCTCGACGGCGACGTCACCCGCCTCACCGCCCTGACCGTGCGCTTCGCCGGCCCCCTTGTCCCCGGCGAGTCCCTCGCCACCTCCGTATGGCGTGAGGAGCCGGACGGTGACGGCAGGCAGGGTCTCGTGCTGCACGCCGGCTGCCCCGAGCGCGACGCCGCGCCCGTGCTCACCCACGCCACGGCGACGGTGACGGCATGAGCAAGTCCCTTGACGGTGACGGCGTGAGCGAGTCCCTCGACCGTGACGGCATGAGCAACCCCCGCGACGAGGACACCGCACCGGTCACCGGTCCCCGTCTGGTCGCCGAACCGCACAAGGACGGCGTCGACATGGCGGTGGCCGCGGCCCGCCGGGTGGTCGCCGCCCTGCTGCGCGCGGGCGACGGCACCGGCGCCGACATGAACGAGATCGCCGCCCGCCTCGACGCCGTGGCCGACGGGCTCACCGCGACGGCGCCCTCCATGGAGGACCGCCTCGCCGAGATGTGGCGAGGCGAGGGCGTCACCCGGCACGACCCCGTCACCGGCCCCGAGAACGCCCTCGCACCACCGCTGCACCTGCACGGCAAGGAGGACGGCTCCGTCGAAGGCGTCGTCACACTCGACCTGCCCTACCAGGGCCCGCCCGGCCATGTGCACGGCGGGATCTCGGCGCTGCTCCTCGACCACACGCTGGGGGTGGCCAACCACTGGGGCGGCCCGTCCGGGATGACCGCGGAACTGACCCTGCGCTATCTGCGGCCCACCCCGCTGTTCGAGCCGCTGACGGTCGTCGGGCGCCAGGTCTCGGTGGAGGGCTCGCGGATCCGTACGGTCGGTGAGATCCGGGCCGGCGGCCGCACGTGCGTCACCGCCGAAGGTCTGTTCATCAACAAGCAGCTGCCCAGGCCGAGTTGAGGAGGATCGCGTCATGGGAAATCTCGAAGGGAAAGTAGCGGTCGTCACCGGCGCCGGACAGGGCGTCGGCCAGGGCATCGCCCTGGCCCTCGCCTCCGAAGGAGTCTCGGTGGCCGTCCTCGGGCGGACCGCGGCGAAGCTGGACACGACCTGTGAACTGCTGCGCGAACGGGGCGCGAGGGCCGAGCCGTTCGTCCTCGACGTACTCGAAACAGAACGTATCCCGTCCGTGGTGGAGGACATCGCCGAGCGCTTCGGCTCCCTCGACATCCTGGTCAACAACGCCTACTCCGGCTGCTACGGACCCCTCCTCTCGCTCAGCGACGAGGAGTTCCAACGGGGCTTCAACAGCGCCCCGTTCGCGGCGTTCGCCTTCATGAAGGCCGCGCATCCGTATCTGAAGCGCGACGGCGGCGGCTCGGTCATCAACCTCGTCACGTCCGCCATGGTCCGCTGGGACCTGAGCACGTACGGGGCCTACGCGGCGGCCAAGTCCGCGCTGCGCTCGCTGACCAGGACCGCCGCCAACGAATGGGGCCGCGACGGCATCCGGGTCAACGCGATCGCCCCGCACGCCGTCTCGCCCGCCTACGCGGGCTGGCAGGCCGCCCACCCGGAGGAGGCCGCGGAGTTCTGCGCGTCCATCCCGCTCGGGTACGTGGGCGACTGCGAACAGGACATCGGGCGCGCCGTGGTGATGCTGTGCGGCCCGGACGCCCGCTATCTGACGGGCGCGACCGTGCCCCTCGACGGGGGCCAGGCCAACTTCGACTGACCGGACGGGAAGGTCCCTCCCGGTCAGCGGGACGGCCCGGACCGGGCCGTCCCGCCCGCGGCTAGCGTCGCCACGCCGGGCGCCACGATCACCACGAGACGCGCCGCGGCCACCACGGGACGCGCCGCCCCCACCGCGGGTCCGCGCCGCGCGACCCGCCCCCGTACCGACACCGGCAGACCCGGCCACCGGGTGAGAGGGACCGACGTTGCCACACGAGACGATTGCCGACCTGCTGCTCGCCAGGGCCGGGGACGACCACCCGGGCCTGCTGACCCGTGAACGGTCCTGGACCTGGGGCGAGGTCGTCGAGGAGAGCGCCGCCCGTGCCGCCTGGGCCCGGAAACTGCGGACCGACGGACCGTTCCACATCGGCGTGCTCCTGGACAACGAACCCGAGTACGTCTTCTGGCTGGGCGCCGCGGCCCTCGCGGGCGCGGCCGTCGTCGGCATCAACCCCACCCGCCGCGGCGCCGAACTGGCACGGGAGGTGCGGCACACCGACTGCCAGGTGATCATCACGGACCGGGCGGGCGCCGCCCTGCTCGACGGACTGGACATCGGCGTCGACCCGGACCGCTTCCTCGTCGTCGACGCCCCGGAGTACGGCGAGCGCCTCGCCGCGCACCCCCGCCTGCCCGCCCCGGACCCCGAGGTCACCGCCGCCACACGGATGCTGCTGCTCCTGACCTCCGGCACGACCGGCACGTCCAAGGCGGCGCTCTGCTCACAGGGCCGGCTCGCCGCGCTCGGCGCCTCCAACAGCGCCAAGTACGACATCACCCGCGAGGACACCTGCTACTGCCCGATGCCGCTCTTCCACGGCAACGCGCTGATGGCGCTGTGGGCTCCCGCACTCAGTGCGGGCGCCACGATCGCTCTCACCCGCAAGTTCTCCGCCTCCGGGTTCCTCCCCGACGTGACCCACTTCGGGGCCACCTTCTTCACCTACGTCGGCAAGGCGATCGGCTACATCCTGGCCCGCCCGGAGACCCCGGCCGACGCCGACAACCGGCTCACCCACGCCTTCGGGACCGAGGCCTCCCCGGAGGACGCGGCCCGCTTCCTGGAGCGCTTCGGCTGCCGGCTCGTCGAGGGCTACGGCTCCAGCGAGGGCGCCGGCATGCTCAAGCGGGTCCCCGACGCGCCCACGGGTGCGCTCGGCATGCCGGCCCGGGACGGCGTGCGGATCGTGCACCCCACGGACCGGACCACCTGCCCGCCCGCCGTACTGGACGCCTACGGCCGGGTGCGCAACCCGGAGGAGGCCATCGGGGAGATCGTCGACACCGAGGGCGCCGCCCGGTTCGAGGGCTACTACAACAACGAGGCCGCGAACGCCGAACGCGTCCGGCACGGCTGGTACTGGACCGGCGACCTCGGATACGTGGACGAGGCCGGCTACTTCTACTTCGCGGGCCGCTCCGGAGACTGGATCCGCGTCGACGGTGAGAACATCTCGGCCCTGCTCACCGAACGCATCCTGCGCAGGCACCCCGGTGTCATGGCCGCCGGAGTGTTCGGCGTGCCCGACCCGCGCTCCGGCGACCAGGTGATGGCCGCCGTCGAGATCGCCGAGGACGCCCGCTTCGAGGACCTGGACCTGCCCGGCTTCCTGGAGCGCCAGGAGGACCTCGGCACCAAGGGAGCCCCCCGCTTCGTCCGTGTCTCCCACGCACTGCCGACCACCGGCTCCAACAAGCTGCGCAAGAAGGAGATGCAGCTCGACGGCTGGCGCACCGATGACCCGGTGTACCGCTGGGCGGGCCGGGGCCGGCCCGCGTACGCGCCGATGACCGACGAGGACAAGGCCGCGCTGCGGGCGGAGTTCCTGGCCAACGGGCGTGCCCGATTCCTTCCCTGACGCGGCGACAGGCTTCAGCGGCACCGAGCGAGGAGAACCACACATGCAACTGCGCGAGAGCGCCGCGCACCAGGAGCTGCGGCGGGAACTGCGGGCGTACTTCGCGGGCCTGATGCCCGAGGACGAACGCCGTCGCGTCGGCGAGGAGGGCGTGGGCGGCGACCGCTTCCGGGAGGTCGTCAAGCGGCTCGGTTCCGACGGCTGGCTCGGCATCGGCTGGCCCACCGAGTACGGCGGACAGGGCCGGTCGGTGGAGGACCAGTACGTCTTCTTCGACGAGGTCCAACGGGCCGGTCTGCCCTTCCCGTTCGTCACGGTCAACACCGTCGGCCCGACCCTGATGGCGTACGGCTCCGAGGAGCACCGCAAGCGGTTCCTGCCCGGCATCCTCTCCGGCGACATCGTCTTCGCGATCGGCTACACCGAGCCCGCGGCGGGCACCGATCTCGCCTCGCTGACCACTCGCGCGGTCCGGGACGGCGACACGTACGTCGTCGACGGCAGCAAGATCTTCACCAGTGGCGCCAACACCGCCGACTACGTGTGGCTCGCCGCCCGCACCGACCCGGACGCCCCCAAGCACAAGGGCATCTCCATCCTGATCGTGCCCACCTCCGACGCCGGCTTCTCCTGGAGCCCCATCCGGACCGTCGGCGGCATGGTCGTCACCGCGACGTACTACGGCGGGGTGCGCGTCCCCGCCACCGACGTGGTCGGCGACGTGGACGGCGGATGGCGGCTGATCACCGCCCAGCTGAACCACGAACGCATCGGCCTCGCCGCGCTCGGCGGCCGCATGATCCAGCTGTGGGAACGGGTCCTCGCATGGGCCCGGGAGAACGGCACGGCCGACATCCCGTGGGTGCGGCAGGAGTTCGCGCGCACGTATGCCCGGCTGGAGGCGATGCGGCTGATGAACTGGAAGATGACGTCCGCCGTCGCCCGCGACGCCCTCACCGGAGCCGACGCGGGAGCCGCCAAGGCCTACGGGACCGAGACCCATATCGCCGTCCAGCGCGGGCTGACCCAGATCCTCGGCGCCGCCGGCCGCATCCGGCCCGAGTCGCCGGGCGCCGCCCTCGCCGGGCAGGTCGAGCAGCTCTCCCGGCAGGGCATCGTGAACACCTTCGGCGGCGGCGTCAACGAGATCCTGCGCGACATGGTCGCGACCCAGGGACTCGGGCTGCCGCGCAAGGGGCGTGGCGCATGACCGGGGACGACGGTCAGCAGGAGTACGAGGAGCGGCTGCGGGCCTTCACCGGGCGCGAACTGCGGCCTGCCACACCGGCGCAGGATCCGGTCAACCAGCCGATGATCCGGCACTGGGCCGAGGCGATGGGGGACACCAATCCGGTGTACACCGACGCCGAAGCGGCCCGCGCCACCGGCCGCGAGGGGGTCGTCGCACCCGCGTCGATGGTCCAGGCCTGGACGATGCGCGGATACGCGGCCACGGCCGCCCCGCGCCCCGGGGATCCGGACGGCTTCGACGAGCTCGTCGCTCTCCTCGACGAGGGCGGCTACACCTCCGTGGTGGCCACCGACTCCGAGTTCACGTTCCTGCGGGAGCTGACGCCGGGGGACCACATCGCCGTCCGCGAGACCGTCGAGTCGGTCTCGGCGGAGAAGCGGACCGGGCTCGGCACCGGACGGTTCGTCACCACTCTGAAGACCTACACCGATGAGCACGGGGAGACGGTCGCCACCCAGCGCTGGCGCACCCTGAGATTCCGGCCCGCGCCGGCCKCGGCCCAGTGCCGGATCATCGGCTGGTTGACCGGATCCTGCGCCGGTGTGGCAGGCCGCAGTTCGCGCCCGGTGAAGGCCCCCGTATGACGACCACACCCACCACCGCGGGCCCGCCCCCACCCCCGCCCGCGCTCACCGCGGAGAACCTCGTCGTCGAGTACCCGGCCGGCCGGGGCCGCAAGGTGCACGCCGTCTCCGGTGTAGGTCTGGAGGTCGCGGCGGGCGAAACCCTGGGCATCCTCGGCGAGTCCGGCTGCGGGAAGTCCACCGTCGGCCGCTCCCTGATCCAGCTGCCGCCCCCGGACTCGGGGACCGTACGCCTCGSCGAGGTGACCCTCACCGGCCTCGCCCCCGCGGAGCTGCGCCGGGCCCGCGCCCGGATGCAGATCATCATGCAGGACCCGGTCTCCGCCCTGAACCCCCGCCGCAAGGTCAAGGACCTGGTGTGGGAGGGCCGGTCGATCTGGAAGAGCGGCGACGACCCCCGCGACAAGGACACCCGGATCGACGCGGCCCTGCGCGACGTCGGCCTCGACCCGGCGACCGTGCGCGACCGCAGGCCGCACGAACTCTCCGGCGGCCAGTGCCAGCGGGTCTGTATCGCCCGCGCCCTGCTCCTGGACCCCGAGGTGCTGATCTGCGACGAACCCGTCTCCAGCCTCGACGTCTCCGTACAGGCCCAGATCCTCAACCTGCTGGAGACGGCGACGCAGCGGCGCGGACTGAGCATGGTCTTCATCGCCCACGACGTGTCCGTGGTGAAGAACATCAGCGACCGCGTGATGGTGATGTACCTCGGAAAGACCTGCGAGGTACTGCCGTCCGACGGCATGCAGGACGAGGCCGTCCACCCGTACACACGGCTTCTCCTCGCCTCGCTCCCCGAGGCCCAGCGCGGTCAGGGCGCCGTCGAGGAGCAGGCCGCGCCCGACGGTCCGGCCGCCGAACTCCCGTCGCCCCTGGACCCGCCGTCGGGCTGCCGCTTCCGCACCCGCTGTCCGCTGGCCACCGACCTGTGCTCCGAGGCCGAGCCACCGCTCAGGGACATCCGTCCCGGCCACCAGGTCGCCTGTCACCACGTATAACCGAGAGGAACCACGCGTGACCCCCACCGAGACACCCGAAGTCCTGTCCCCCGCCCAGCTGGGCCCGCTCAAGCTCCGTAACCGCGTCATCAAGGCGGCGACCTACGAGGGACTCAGCCACAAGTCCCTGGTGACCCAGGACCTCGTGGACTTCCACGTCGCCTACGCGCGGGGCGGCGTCGGCATGACGACCGTCGCCTACTGCGCCGTCGCGAAGGAGGGGCGCACCGACCGGCACCAGATCCACTGGACCGACGAGGCGATGCCGGGACTGCGCGTCCTCACCGACGCCGTGCACGCCGAGGGTGCCGCGATCTCCGCGCAGATCGGCCACGGCGGGCCCGTCGCCAACCCCAAGGGCAACGGCGCCCCCGCCCTCTCCCCGTCCAGGCACTTCCACGCCACCACGCTCAGCTGGGCGCAGGAGGCGTCCATCGACGACCTCCGGCGCATCACCGAGGCGCACGCCGAGGCCGCGCGACGCGCCATCGAGGCGGGGTTCGACGCCGTCGAGGTCCACCTGGGCCACAACTACCTGGCCAGTTCCTTCCTCAGCCCCAAGGTCAACCACCGCACCGACCGGTACGGCGGCAGCCTGGAGAACCGGGCCCGGTTCGCCCGGGAGATCATGCGGGCCGTCCACGACGCGGTCGGCGGCAGGATCGCCGTCATCGCCAAGATGAACATGGACGACGGGGTCCCCGGGGGTTTCTGGCTCGACGAGGCCATTCCCGTGACGCAGTGGCTCGAACAGGACGGCACCGTCGATGCCCTGGAGATGACGGCGGGCAGTTCCCTCCTCAACCCGATGTACCTGTTCAAGGGCGATGCCCCGCTCAAGGACTTCGCCGCGATCATGCCGCAGCCGATCAAGCTCGGGGTGAAACTGGTCGGCAAGCGCCTGCTGCACAGCTATCCCTACCGGGACGCCTACCTCCTGGAGGACGCGCGTCAGATCCGCGCCGCCGTGAAGCTCCCGATGATCCTGCTCGGCGGTATCACGGACAAGCCGGCCATGGACCTCGCGATGCGTGAGGGATTCGAGTACGTGGCCATGGCCAGGTCCCTGCTGCGCGAGCCCGACCTCGTGAACCGGATCCGCGAGGACGCCACCACCCCGTCGCTGTGCATCCACTGCAACAAGTGCATGCCGACCAACTTCACCGGCACCCGCTGTGTGCTCGTCGACCGGGGCACCACCCGCCGCGAGACCTGGGGCAAGCCCGCCGGGTACGTGGCGTGAGGGGCCCGGACGCCGTCGCGACGGCCGCCGCCGTCAGGGACGGCGACACCGACGCCCGTACGGTCACCGAGCAGGCCATCGCCCGCGTCGAGGAGCACAACCCCCGCCTCAACGCGGTGGTCCACCGCCGCTTCGACGCCGCGCTGGCCGAGGTGGCGGCCGGTCTGCCGGAAGGCCCGCTGCACGGTGTCCCCGTGCTGGTCAAGGACCTCGGCACCGAGGTGGAGGGGCTGCCGGCGACGGGCGGCAGCCGTCTCTTCGCCGACGTCACCGCCCGGCGCGACAGCGAACTGGTGGCCCGCTACCGGCGCGCCGGAGCCGTCGTCCTCGGCACCACCAACACCGCCGAACTGGGCTTCAACGCCTCGACGGAACCGGTCCTCTTCGGCCCCACCCGCAACCCCTGGAACACCACCCGCTCGACGGGCGGCTCCAGCGGCGGCTCGGCGGCCGCCGTGGCGGCCGGACTGGTGCCGGTCGCCCACGCCAGCGACGGCGGCGGCTCGATCCGCATCCCGGCCGCGGCCTGCGGCCTGTTCGGCCTCAAGCCGAGCCGGGGCCGCGTCTCGCCGGCGCCCCGTCCCACCACTCTGTCGGGCCTGGTCTCCGGCCACCACGCCGTCACCACGACCGTCCGGGACAGCGCCCTGCTCCTCGACGTCATCTCCGGCCCCATGCCCGGGGACGCTTACGCGGCACCGGCCCCGGCCGCGCCGTTCGCCGAACTGGCCCGCCGGGGCCCCGGGCGGCTGCGGATCGGCCTGTACACCGCCCTGCCGGACGGCCCCGACGTCCACCCGGACTGTGCGGGGGCGGTGCGTGCCGCCGCCCTGCTGTGCGAACGGCTCGGCCACGACGTCGTCGAGACCACCGCCCGCTACCGTCCCGCCGACGTGGGCCGCACGTCCGGGGCCCTGATGGGGGCCGACCTGGTCGCCCAGGTCGACGCCCGGCTCGCCGAACTCGGCCGGCCCCTGGCCGACGACGACATCGAGCCCTTCACCCGGGTCGTGTACGACACCTACCGCGCCCTGCCCGCCGCCGACGTCAGCCGGGCGCTGCGCCGCGTTCAGGAGATCGGCTGGGAGGTCGGCGCGGCGTTCGACCGGTTCGACGTCCTGCTCAGCCCGACCCTGGCGCAGCCCACCCCGCCGCTCGGCACCCTCGACACCACCGCCCCGGAGTCGATCTACCGGCACGCGTCCGTCTACTCCGCCTTCACCAGCGTCTACAACGTGACCGGGATGCCGGCCATGTCCGTTCCCTTCGGCCACGACGGGGAGGGCATGCCGCTGGGCGTCCAGTTCGCCGCTCCACTCGGTGGTGAGGGCGTGCTGCTCGCGCTCGCCGCCCAGTTGGAGCGGGAGGCCCCCTGGGGGGCGCCGCCTGCCGCGTGAAGGGGACCCCGAAGACTCCGCCCTAGACATCGGACATAAGATGTCTGATGTCTAGGTGTCCCTGAGTGAGGAGTCGCGGATGAACCCCGTACCGGTACCCGGCGCGCAGAAGGCACGCGACCCCGGACAGCAGGCCGGCGGCCACCGCGTGGCCGTTATCGGAGCGGGGGCCATCGCCCGCGATCACGTCACCGCGATCGCGGGCGTCCCGGGACTGCGCCTCGCCCACGTCGTCGACCGCCATCCGGAACGGGCCGCCGCCCTGGCCGCCCTCGCCGAAGGGGCCACCTGGTCCACCGACCCGGCGACCGCCTGGTCCGACACCGTCGACGTCACCGCCGTGTGCACCTCCCCGGAGTCCCACGCCGATCTCACCGTGGCCGCCCTCCGGGCCGGCCGGGCGGTCCTCCTGGAGAAGCCCGCCGCGCTGAGCGTCCCCGACACCGACCGGATCCTCGCCGCGGCGAAGACCGCGGGCCGGCCGCTGCTCGTCGCCCAGACGGCCCGGTTCCAGCCCGTCCACCTGGAGATCGCCCGGTCCGTCGCCTCGGGCGCGATCGGCACGCCCCGGCTGGCCCACCTCACCTGGTACACCGGGCACGTCTGGCCGGGCGGCTGGCGGGGCTGGCAGCTGGACGCCTCCCGCTCCGGCGGCCACGTGGCCCACAACGGCGTGCACGCCCTCGACCTGCTGACCTGGCTCATGGACGACGAACCGGTCCGGGTCTTCGCCCGGCCCTGCCGCACCTGGGCGCCCGGGATGCCCACC
This sequence comes from Streptomyces sp. OR43, assembly GCF_008042275.1. Lineage (GTDB taxonomy): Bacteria > Actinomycetota > Actinomycetes > Streptomycetales > Streptomycetaceae > Streptomyces. The sequence goes on from NZ_RDBK01000001.1 coordinate 92,935, forward strand.
CCCGACAGCTTCCAGATCCTCGTCCGCTTCGCCCGCGGCGCCCTCGCCACCGTCGAGCTGTGCTACGCCCTCGTCGAGCGCGGCACCTTCGTGCGCCGCCTCATGCTCGCCGGCACCACCGGCACCCTGCACCACAGCAGTGAGGACGAGCCCCGGACGCGGTCCGCCTCGCCCGTCGCCCCGGCCTCGATCGAGGGCGCGATGACGGCGCAGACCCGGCACCTGCGCGATGTGCTGGACGGCGTCGCGGCCCCGCTGACCGCACCGCACCAGGTGCGCGCCGCCCTCGCCGCCGCCCTGGCCGCGCAGCTCAGCGCGGACGAGTCCCGCCCCGTCGACGTCAAGGAGGTCTGCTGACATGAGGATCCTCATCGCATCCGGGGTCCGGCACGCCCGTGACTACGTGCCCCTGCTCCGCTCCCTGCCCGGCATCGAGGTCATCGGCTGCGCCGACACCGCCGACAGCCCCTTCCGCGACGACAGCGCCGCCCTGGCCGCCGCGACCGGCATCCCGCTGCTCGACCTCGAACAGGGCCTCGACTCCTGCGACATCGCCCTCGTGTGCAGCGAGCCCACGCGCCACGCCGACCTCGCCGTGACCGCACTCGAAGCGGGCCGTCACGTCATCGTCGACAAGCCGGCCGCGACCACCACCCGGGACGCACAGCGGCTGTGGGAGGCCGCCGACCGCTCCCGCGGGCTGCTCACCGCCGTGCACCGCCTCCACTCCCCGCAGATCGCCCGAGCCCGGCGCATGGTCGACTCCGGCGCGATCGGCCTCCCCCTGGCCGTCGACGCCGAATGGCTCGCCGCAGGCGGCCTCGACGGCGCCACCGTCGAACGCCCCGAACTCGTCTGCGACCCCGCCCTGTCCGGCGGCGGCGAACTGATGAACTTCGGCTGGTACCCGGCCCTGGCGATCCGCTACCTCACCGGTCTGGAGGTGGAGGAGGTCGTCGCCTTCAGCAGCGCCGCACCCCACGCGCCGCTCTTCGACGGCCCGCACGGCGCGTACGGCGTCGAGGACGCGGCGGTCCTCTCGCTCCGCCTGGGCAACGGCGTCGTGGCGACGGTGACCGTCGCCCGCACACCCGCCGGCGTCGGCCCGGCCCCGGTCTCCTCCAGCCTGCGCGTGCTCGGCTCACACGGCCACGTACTCGCCGACGAGGACGCCCCGGCGGTCACCGTGCGCACGGCGGGCGGCGACAGCTCCGCCCACCAGGTCGCCGGACCCGCGGCGACGACGGCACTGCGCCTGCTGTTCACCGAGTTCTGCGACGACATCCGTTACGGCCGCACCCCGTTGGTGACGGCGGCCGACATCCACGCGGCGGTCGCGGTGGTCGAGGCCGCACTGTCCTCCGGCCGCGAGGGCGGGGCCCCCGTCGCACCCGCCGTCCGGGAAGGGACCGCCGTGGCGTGAGGGACACCGCCGCCCGGGCACGGATCCGGGCAGCGCCCTCCACCGACCGGTCCGTGGATCTCCGTGCGGCGGTGCGTACAGCCTGGCGATATACCGACCCGAGAGCGCGGTGACCCCGGCGTGCCGGCCGGTGCGCGGAGCGGGCACCGGGCACGCGGCCGTACCTCCACAGGGCGAGGCCGAGGGGTGCGGTGGTGAGCTGGGCAGCTACCTCGACAGACAGCACGGCGAGCGCGGCACTGGTCGCGAAGGCGTCGCGGTCGGCTTCGCCTTGCCGCGCACGCATGCCGCTCGACCGGCTCAGCTCACGACCTGCTTGCCCTTGGCGTCCAGGACGTACCACGCGGCGCCGAACTGATCGAGGGCCTGGCCATTCGTCTGGCCAGGCTTCTTGTCGCCGGCGTAGTAGTACAAGGGGTGGCCGTTGTACGTGACCTGCTGGTCGCCGCCCGAGCGCTTGGTGACGTCGAGCAGTTTCTGTGCCACGCCCTTGCCGGCCTTGGCGTCCCCCTTACTGAGCAGCGGAGGCCAGGCCCTGGCGCAGTCCCCCGCGCAGTTCGACTTCTTCTTTTTGTCGGCGAGGAAGAGATAGAGGGTGCGGCCCTTCTCGTCGGTGAGGATGGCGCCGAGCTTGTCCACGGACTTCGTGTCGACGGTGGCCGGTTTCGAGGGTGAGGCGCTGGGGGTGGAGCCGTGTGCCTCCTCCGCTGTGTCGCTCGTACTGTCGGAGCACCCGGTCAGGGCGGCGGCGAACAGGGCGGCGGCACAGGCGGTGGCCAAGGCGGTGCGCTTCATCCAGGGCTCCTTGGGTGAGTGTGCGGCGTGGCCCCATGTCTCCCCGCCTGTGCCCGCCCACTCACAGTGCCGCCGTCAACACCACTCACCCGGCGGCAAGGCATTGCCGCCTCCTCGAAACCCCTCCGAGACGGGCGGCGCCGTGGCCTGGCGCCACTCCACCCCGCACGGCTCCCACAGGTTCCTGGCCGCTCGACGCACTGCGGGCGGCGGCGTCGGCGAGGACCGGCAGCTTCTCCCCGATAGATACCGGAGGGCCCTTGTCAGCTCGGATCGAGCCCCGATAGGACTGTCCGATGACTGATCAACGGAGCTTTGCGCGGCGCGTCATGGCGGCTTCCTCGGTGGTGGTTGCCGTCTGCGCGGTGATCGTGACGACCAAGGTGATGAACACCGACACCGACCTTCCCACGGAACCCGTGGTGCTGGACCCCGTGGCGGTGGAGCAGGCAGTTCAGGCCCGCATCGGCCCCAAGACCGACCGGGTGAGCTGCCCTGTCTACCTCGTGGCCGAGGACGGCAAGTCGTTCACGTGCACGTACTGGGTCAAAGACATCCCGAATACGGTGGAGGTCAAAATGATGGGCGGCCAGGGCGAGTTCTCGCTATCGGGTTGACCGCTCGGCCGGTTCCACGGAGCCTGGCGTGTACGGGTGAGTGGGTGCCCCGTCGTGTCTGCCCAGCCCCGGAGCAGCAGCCCGTTCTGATGGATGCATGACCCTTGATCGGCCGATGTACCGCGTCAAGCGGCGGCTCCTCGGCGAGCCACTCACCACCGAACGTGTCAGTGAGGAGAAGCTCGGCGACCGGACGGCCCTCGGTGTTCTCGCGTCCGACTGCATCAGCTCGTCGGCCTACGGTTCCGAGGAGATGCTCCGGGTCCTCGTGCCGGTGGTGGCCGAAACGCCCGGCACACCCTCATCACCATGAGCTGCGTGCTCGCCCTCCTGGTCCTGGGCGTCTCCACCCTCGCGCATTTCACCCACGCCGTCCCGTACACCGACGGGACCCCCCACCGTCATCGCGCAGGAGGCACGGCTCGCCTTCGGAAGCGGGACGATGGGGACGATCGGGCTCGTCTTCGTCCAGCTCGCGACCGCACTCATCCTCTATACCGGTGCCAACACCCCCTTCACCGGGTTTCCGTTCCTGGCAAGCTTCGTCGCAGAGGACCGATTCCTGCCGCGCGTGCTCACCCGGCGCGGGCACCGACTGGCCTTCTCCAACGGCATCCTCACCCTCTCCGCACTCTCGCTCGCCCTGCTGCTCGTTACGGGTGCCAACGTGGACAAGCTCGTAGCCCTCTACGCCATCGGCGTGTTCACCGCCTTCACCATGGCCGGGGCCGGCCTCACCGCCTACCATCTGCGCAGACTCGAGCCTCTGCGCCGAGTGAAGATCACGGTCAACGCACTCGCGGCGATCGTCTCCGCCGCTGTCGTGCTGATCTTCGCCGTCACCAAATTCACCGAAGGCGCCTGGCTGGTCGTCGTGGTCTTCCCGCTCGGGGTCTGGGTACTGATCCGCATCAACCGCGAATACCGGCGCGAGGCCGCCGCCCTGGAACGGCTGCCGACGGGCGCGGACCGGCCGCGTACGCACCGCCACCAGGTGTTCGTCCTTGTGGAGACGCTGGACCTGGCCACACTGCAGCTGCCCCACGTTGCGGTCACGATCCTGCCTTTCAACGCGTCGCACGCCATGAAGGCTCTGGAGACGCACTGCCCGACCGACACGGACTGAACGGGAGCAGCGCGGCTTCTTCTGACGGCAGACCCGGAACCCACACCCACCGCCCGAACTGATCGGCCCCGGTCGGCTTCCTGATGTTCGTCAACTCCCCGCATGCGAACGGGTGCTGTGCAGCTGCTCGTCTGACAGCGTGCAGGCGGGCTCGTGAGCTGTGCGGACGGGGACCGCCGACGGAGCTGCCGTCTACTCCAAGGACCGGTTCCGCACCATCGAGGTCTACCGCGATCTCGACCCTGCCGGGTTGCGCCTGATCTCCTGCGGCGGCGACGGACCCGGGTAGACAGCCGCTGCACCGATAGCGTGGTTTCGAGGTCTCTGGGATCTCGAGTGAGGGCATCGGGGCCGGCCGCGACCGGCCTGCCCGGACGGTCAGATCGGCGGGCTCGTGCAGGACCCCGTACCGGCGGTAGTGGCCGGCGCGCCGCCGGTGGTCAGCAGTTCCGGCACCACGCCATACGGAACCCCGACATCGCGGCGAGGGCTGCTCCCGGGGGCGGGGTGAGGTCACAGCAATCGGTCGACCAGCCCGTCGACGTACTCCGGGGCGAGCGGGCCCATGCCGAACAGGACGCGGATATACATCGGGGCCATGAGGTGGTCCAGCACGTCGAGCGCGTCGGGTGCGTGCTCCCCGCGTTCGGTGGCGCGGGCGAGCATGGACTGCAGTTGCCTGGTGCGTTCGATACGGAAGCTGTCGCGCGCCTCCAGCCCCTCCTGGCCGTTGCTGGAAAGGGCGACGGCCAGGCGCACCAGCAACAGGCCGTCGGGCCCGGTGATCTCGCGGGCCACTTGCGCTGCGTAGGTGCGCAGGTCGCCGGCCAGGGTCCCCGTGTCAGGCATGGGTGACCGGGTGTTGAGGCGGGTGAGCGCCACATCGGTGAGCAGGGTTTCCAGACTGCCCCACCGGCGGTAGATGCTGCTGTCGGCCACGCCCGCGCGGGCTGCGACCTCGCCGACGGTGAAGTTGCCGTAGCCGCGCTCAGTGATCAGTTCGGTGACGGCTCGGTGTACCTCCGCGCCGACGCGGGCGCTGCGCCCGCCGGGGCGCCGCGCTGGCTGTCCTTCGTTCATGGCCTCACCTTAACGCAGCTATTGCTTGCGTTTAAGGGCGGCTCTCCGTACAGTCTCCTAACGCAGCCGACGGCTGCGTTAGTGCGTCCGGGTCGGCTGTGTCGGCCGTGGAGGGGCGCTATCGACGATGGAGAGGAATCCTCTTGGCTGCATCGCCCACTTCCGTAGGCAGTGGTCCGAGCCGGGCCGTGCTGCTCACGGTGACCTGCCTGGGCCAGTTCATGGTTCTGCTCGACAACACGATCGTCGGGGCGGCGCTGCCCGATATGCAGGACCGGCTGCACACACAACTGACCGGTCTGCAGTGGATCGTTGACGCGTATGTGCTGCTGGTCGCCATGCTGCTGATGTCCGGCGGCGTGTTCGCCGACCGGTTCGGCCGCAAGCGGGTGTATCTGACGGGCGTGGTGGTGTTCACCGTCGCGTCGGTGGTGTGCAGCCTCGCGCCCTCGGTCGGCTGGCTGGTGGCCGGCCGGGTGCTGCAGGGCGTCGGGGCCGCGGCGCTGAGCCCTGCCTCGCTGGCTCTGCTCGTCGCCGCCTGTCCCGGGCCGCAGGAGCGGGTCAGGGCGATCGGGTTGTGGGCCGGGTTCAGTGGACTCGGTCTGGCCGTGGGTCCCGTGGCCGGTGGTGTGCTGACGGATGTGTTCGGGTGGCCCGCCATCTTCCTGGTCAATCTGCCCGTCGGCGTGGTGCTTGTGCTGGTCGGTCTGCGAAGCCTCGCAGAGACCCGCAACCCGAGCGCCCCCGCGATCGACGTGCCGGGGACGGCACTGTCCGTTCTGGGGGTGGGGGCCCTGACGTACGGGCTGATCGAGGGCGGTGCCCGCGGCTGGGCGGCGCCCGTGATCCTGGGCAGCTTCACCGCCGGGGTGCTTCTCCTCGCCGCGTTCGTCGCCGTCGAAGCGCGCCGTTCCGCTCCGATGCTGCCGCTGCGGCTGTTCCGGCAGCGCCTGTTCACCGTGTCCAACACCGTCATGGTCGTGGTGGGGTTCGCGCTCATGGGTTCGTCGTTCTTCTTCTCCCAGTTCTTCGTGTACGTCCAGGGCACCTCGATCCTGCGCGCGGGGCTCCAGACCTTGCCGATGTCCCTCGGCATGGTGATCCTCAGTCCGTACGCGGGCCGGCTCGCCGCCCGGTACGGCTTCCGGATCGTGGTGACCGCCGGCCTGGCCCTCGCCGGCCTGGGACTGGTGGCACTCGGCGCGGTCCACGCCGACACCGGCTACGGGAACGTGTGGTGGCGGCTGGGAGTCGTCGGCATCGGCTTCGCCCTGACCCTGTCGCCGCTGACGGGAGCCGCTATCCAAGCGGTCAGCCCGCACGAAGGCGGCCTCGCGTCAGGGATCAGCAGCACCACCCGCCAGATCGGCGCGGTACTCGGCGTAGCGGTACTCGGAGCTGTCGTCCGCACCCGGCAATCCGGCGGCGCTTCCTTCGAGTCCGGTCTCAACGACGCCTTCCTCGCTGCCGGCACCGTCACGTTGGCCGCCGCCGTGTGCGCCGGCCTGTGGCTGACCAGGTCCGAGCCGGCGGCGGAAGCCCCGGCGGCGCCGCGGCCTTCCACCGGTCCAGGCGCGGTCACCCTCTCGAACGAGGCGTCCGCGAACAGCTCCTGACGAGAGCAGTGCTTCGGGGGCAGCCGTAGCGCGCCGGGAGCTCCCGCAGTCCGGCCCACGTGTGGCCGGGCCGGCTCGGCCTGAGGTCCCCAGGCCGGCCGCCCGGCTCACCCCGCTCCCTTACGCCGGATGTCGCTCGGCTTCTGCTTCTCCACCCCGCACTTCGGCGCCGGGGTGCGTCGGTGGTGGTTGGTGGGTGGGGACCCATCACGACAGCCGCCAACCGACCTGGGCCGCCGGGGAGCGTCCTGCGGTTCGACCTTCCCCGGCCGTCTCGAAGGGCTGCGCGCCACCGAACAGCACCGTGTACAGGTGGCGGTGCTCGTTGCCCTCATGGCGATAGGCCACGGCCCGTGCAAGAGGTGAGTTCGTATGCGCCCGCCGAATCGGGCGTCAGATGACCTCCCTTTCCTCGGTGACCATCACGGCCACCGAGGACATATCGATGAAGCGTGCTTCGTCGGGGTTGACCAGAGTCCGGTAGTTGTCGGAGGCGAAGAAGGCGTCGTGGTCGTCCCAGCCCTCGAACCAGATCTCCGTCAGGCCGTCGTAGGCCCGGGGCGGGTAGTTCTTGGCGGGGACCGGGTGCGACACGGCGTATTTGCGCACGTAGCGATCCGCCTCCGGGATGGAGCTGAACAGCGGCGCGTGCCGGTCCCGATGGTGCTCGACAAAACGCTCGTACGACATTCCCTCGACGCGGTTGATCATGAAGATGAGCTTCAGCATGGAGTTAACCTAAATGCTCACATCGATGTCAGGGGCAAGAGAGGCAGGAGCATGGGAGGAGTTCAGCATGCGGATCGGTGAGTTGTCCGCCCGCACGGGAGCCAGCCGCCGCTCACTGCGCTACTACGAGGAGCAGGGTCTGCTCGTCAGCTCCCGCTCGCCCAGCGGACAGCGTCACTACGAGGACGAGCACGTCCGGCGAGTGCACCTGGTGCGGGCGTTCCTCGCGGCGGGCATGTCCAGTGGCACCATCGTCGAGATGGTGCCCTGCATGACCGAGCCGAGCGAGGACCGGGCGCGCCAGGCGCTGGAGATCATGGACCGCGAGCGAGCCCGGCTGTCCGAGGACATCGACGGCCTCGCCGCCGCCAGAGACGCGCTGGACCACCTGATCAAGGACAACCACGCGTACCTGACGAGGTCGCCGGACGTCGACGTGTAACGGGGCGGCGAGTGGATCGCGTGCGGACCGGAGTCCGTCGTGGCCCTGGCGCGGTGGCTCGGGCACTCCTCGTCGGCGATCACCCTCGGTTACATTGCTCACTTCATGCCGGAAGCCGGCAGCAAGGGGCTCGGCACTATCGACGGTCTGCTTGGGGAGCGAGGCCACGGTCAAGTACACCAGCGAACCACCGCCCGGAACATGGTCGTCGCCCGAAAGACCTCCGGAGCATGCTTGATCGGGGGTGACTCCGGCGGCCCCGTCTACACTGTGGACAGCTCCGGCCGCGCCTACGCCAAGGGCATCGTCTCGGGGGGAGGTGGGGGTGGCGGCGACCACAGCGGCGGCCTGTTCGATCCGTGCGAGATGATCTTCACCGACATCGGGCCGGCCAACAGCGCGCTCCCCGGACTGGTGGCGAGGTACCGAGATGAAGAGAATCACCTTCTCCGCCCTGCTCACGGTGTCGCTTCTGACCGGCTGTTCGCTGAGCGAGGACGAGCCCTGCACCCTCCTCGACGCGAAGTCCGAGGTCTCCTTGCTCTGGCGCGCCGCTGACTTCGGCGCGGCGGACGCGGCCACCCTGCGTCTTTGCGTGGGCAAGGTCTGTGAGCAGCGCCGGTCCGGAGACCTGGACCGGCCGTTCAGCTCTTTGTCGGTCCCGCTCCCCGACGCGGACGGGCCCGGGCCGGTCCCCGTCCGGCTCACCGTCACCACCACCGCCGACGGCAAGGAGATCGTCACCGACTCGGCCGAGGCGACCCTGGAGGAACAGAACCCCAACGGCAAGCGCTGCGGCCCCACCGCCTGGACCGCCGCCTTCCGTGCCGAGCCCAACGGCCTGACCGACCCGAAGGGGTTGTCTCTCAAGTAGCCGGCCTGGACACCCAGGTACACGGGCCCCCCGGACTCTCCTGGAGGGGCCCGTTCCGTGGCGAGCATGAAGGACACCCCAACCGTCTCGACCACGAACACGAAAACCAGCCCGCAGGCCGTTGGCGCCTGAGCACGTGCGTACCCAACAGCGATGTCCTCGTCCCCGACCCCATGCGAGCGCCGAGCCAGGCCGGTGCGGCAGGTGGATGACCAACGAGGCCCCCGAGCGACGTGATTGAGACGTCAGACAACTTGATTAACAGCCCGGGGACCTCGCGCGTTGCGCTACACGGCCCGTCTCCCGATCGGTGGCCGACTCGGCGAAGCCCACTGATCGCCGCCTGGAGTCAGCCGACACCCATCAGGGCCTCCGTATAGGTGGCGCGGGGACGGGCTGGTGATCAACTGCTTCAGCAATGTCGAGCAGGATCTTCAGCAGGTCCTGCGGGGCGTCTCGCATGAGGTTGTGGCCACCGGCCAGCGCGTGGGTGGTCCACGCGGGATCGTCCCGCAGCCGCTGGTAGACGGGGGCGAACGGGGACGGCCCGTCCCACTGCGCGGCGTACACGTAGTCTCTGCGGCGGATATGCGCCGGGCCGCCGGTGAGCCGGATCGGCTGGAACAGCGAGGCGAGCGGGTGGGGAGTGGCCCGCGGATCGAAGAACGGCAGAGGCCGTACCGCGTAGCCCGTATCCACCACGTCCGCGTACCATCGCCGCTCCTGATCGGTGACGAGGGTCCAGCAGGAGTCGCCGCGGCTTGGCACCATGGCGTCCACGTACACCAGGGAGTCCACCCGCTCCGGGGCGCGGTCGGCGGTCCCGGTGATCACCATCCCTCCGTAGCTGTGACCGACCAACACCGCGTCGCGGATGTTCTCGGCTTCCAGTACCCCGGTCACATCCTGGATGTGCGTGTCGAGGTTCACTCCGCCCTGCAGCAGGTGGCTACGCTCGCTGAGCCCGGTCAGGGTGAGCGGGTGGACGACGTGCCCGTGAGTGCGAAGTTCCCGGGTGAGCTCCTCGAAGCACCACCCGCCGTGGCACATCCCCGGGATGAGCACGAAGTTCGTCATGATTCCGATCCCTTGTCTCTGTCGAGTTCGCGTCTTGTTTCTCTTCGCGCCTGGCCGTGAGAACGCTGGACGCGGTGCCCGGTCACGGCGGTCACCGCCGCCGCGGCGCATAGGATCGCGGTCCATGCCAGGGTGGCCATGGTCGAGGTGTGATCGGCGACCACACCAGCGATCCATGGCCCAGCGGTCTGCCCGGCGGCGAACACCGTGGTGAAGGCGGCCAGGGTGGGTGTCCAGTCAGCGGTGGGCACGCTGGTCTTGATGAGGGCTGTGACGGCTGCGGGGACGCCCATGAACGTCGCGCCGTAGACGAGCGCGGAGGCGAGGATGGTCAGGGGAGTGGGTGCTGTCAGCGCCAGCGCCGCCCCACCGCTGAGCACGGTGAGCAGGGCCGCCAGAGCCCGGGTGCCGGGCCACCGTTCGATCGGGCGGCTCCACAGCACGGGCGCCACCATGGTGGCCAGGCCCAGCACGGTCCAGGTGAGCACGACCTGTCCGAGCGGAGCATGCCGCTCGGCAAGATAGGCGGACAGGAACGTGATGTAGCTGATGTAGCCGGCGGCGAACAGCAGGTAGGCCAGAGCGGCCTCCCGGAGCGGGCGTATCCGTGCTCGCCCGGCCATGGCGGTCCGCGGAGTCTCGTCGGTCCGGGCAGCGGCCCAGCTCCCCGCCGTCGCCAGCGCGGCGGCGGCGGCCAGGCCGGCCCAGGCGAGGCGCCAGTGCTCCCCCAGCACGGGGATGGTCACACCGCTGATGGCTACGCCCAGCCCGGTGCCGGCGAAGTAGACGGTGACAGGCAGGCCCGAGCCTGCCCGGGCAGCGACACGCGAGGCGATCACGCCACCGGCGACGAACACCACGGCCCCGGCTACTCCGGCCGCGGTTCGCCAGACCAGCAGCGCCAGGTAGCCCTGGCTCACGGCGGTGGCAGCCAGCGACGCGGCCACGATCGCCATTCCCGCCCGGAAGGCGGCGGTGGTGCCCCACCGATGGATGACCGCGGGGCTCACGAGTGCACCGAGAAGATAGCCCAGCCCATTGGTGGCGCTCATTGCCCCGGCCTCAGCCAAGGTCCAGTGCTGGTCTTCCCTCATGGCCGGGAGGACCAGCCCATAGGCGAAGCGCGCCATCCCGAGCGCGGAGGCGGTGCCAAGCGCCAGCCGGGCTGCCCACCAGGCAGCCCCGGGTACCGTTTTTCGCTCCGTCTTCGTCATACGCCCCGCCCCGGGGCGGCGACACCGCCGTGCGGCGGGCCAAGAACGTCCGGCATGACCACCCCAGAGATCGAACCGATCGGTACGAACTCGCATGCTAGCAATAGAACGAACCGATCGGTACGATCTATGCATGGCAGTTCCCAAGGGCTCCACAATCGACCCCGAGCGCACCCGCACCACGATCCTCGAGGCAGCCACCCGGATGCTGTACAAGCGCGGGCTCGACGGCATCGGCGTTGCCGAGTTGTGCGCCAGCATTGGGGTGTCCAAGGAGACGCTCTACCGGCACTTCGGCACCAAGGAAGGCCTTGTGGAGAGCGTGCTGCACGCGCGCAGCGAGCGGGTGATGAATTGGCTGGCAGAGGCCGTCACGGCCGCCGGTGACGACCCCGCCGACCAGCTCTCCGCCGTGTTCGACGCCCTCCAGCAGTGGTACAACGAGCCGGACTTCCGCGGCTGCGCCATCTTGAACGCTGCCGCGCAGCATCACGTCGAGACCGTACGCACCCTCGCCGAAGGCCACCTGGGCGGCTATCTCGACATCTTCACCGGCATCGCTGACCGGGCCGGAGCCGCTGATCCGCGCCTACTGGGGCGCCAACTGCTCATGCTGGTTGAAGGCGCTACCATCGTCGCCGCACACCACGACCGGGCCGACGCCGGCGAGCACGCCCGCCGCGCCGCGCTCATTTTGCTCTCTGCCACGTAGAACGGCTGCGGTCGCTCTCATCGGGCGGGCGGCCGGCGTATTCCAGCTCGCCGGTGGTGGCCGGGCCGATCGCCGCCCCGATCACCGCCCGGGTCCCGCAGGCCACCGGTGCCGTCAGCCGGATCTGCGGGTAGCCCTCGGGCCTGTTGTTGCACCGCTGTTTGGAGAACACAGCGAGATTCGCCGGGGCGTCCGGCACCGGTAGCAGTGTGCCGTCGACCGCTACCAGCAGCGGCCCGCGCCACCGCGTCGCGGCCGCCGTCGTGGCCACAGGGCAGCGGACCAGATCGAACAGTGCCTTCAACGGTGCGGCACCCAGACGCTGGCGGGCCTGACGTAACGCGCTGCCGTTCGGTCTGGCGGACGTCAGGCCCACCGGACCGGCGCACAACCGGCCGAAGACCTGCCGATGGCCCAGCTCAGCGAACAACGCCCCCGCCGGCATCAGATACACCGTGACTCTGGCCGGTACCAACCGGACCCGCCGCTGAACGGCCCCGGTCGCCGCCAGCACTTCATCGACCATCTCGAACGGCACGATCCGAGTCAGCTCGCCGATAGGACCAGGCGCGAACACCCCGTCCGCTACCTTGACCGTCCTTGTTGTGGCAGCCTGTTCCAACAGCGGAGCTCCTGTGTTGAGAATGTCGTGGAGGACATCCTCAACACAGGAGCTCCGCTGGTCCGTTGACCGGCCTTTGACACACAACCCCCACGCCTCACTGAACGGCGTTGGGACTAGATATTGCGGGGCATGAGGTTGTTGACGCCTGAGCAGGTCTTCAACTCGTCCTAGGTGAGCGCCGGAAGATCGCGGCGCTCGCCGGCGTTGGCTCCGGGTATGAAGATCAGTGAGGCTTCCAGAGTCAGCGGTGTGAGTGCGAGATCGTTGCGGCATTACGAGGGCGAGGGCTTGATCGTCCCCGGCCGTTTCAGCAATGGGTTCCGTGACTACTGCCAGTCCACGATCGACCGGGTGCTCGTTATCCGCACACTGCTGGAGTCCGGCCTGCCTGTCCGGTTGATCAGGGAGCTCCTGCCCCGCCTCACTGGCGGCTCCGATGCCGGCACCGACGCGGTGTGCGCGGAGTTCCTCCACGAGGTGCAGAGCTATCGCGATCGGCTCGCTGCTCGCATCGCCGTTCTCAGCGGTCAGCAGGCGGCACTCGACGCCTACTTGCGCGAGGCCCGCCGTACTGAGCTCTGACCGCCGCTTGACCTTGACGTAAGTGTCAGACTTCTACGTTCGCTGCATGGAGAACAACGAGCAGCGGAACACCGCTGAGCAGACGATGCGAGTACTGGTCCAGCGGTCGCACGGGGGGCCGCAGGAACTGACCCTCACGACCGATCAGCGTCGCCCAAGCCCGGGACCCGGTGAGTACCTGGTCCGCGTGGGCGCTGCCGGGGTCAACTTCGCTGACGTCATGCAGACCCGTGCGACATACGGGGGAGGCCCTCAGGCCCCTTATGTCGCGGGCTTCGAGGCCGCCGGTGAGATCGTGGGTGTCGGCCCGGATGTCGAGAGTCCGCTGCCACTCGGCACTCACGTCGTCGGAGTCGGCCCGGGGGCCTTCGCGCAGTACATGACGATGCGGGCTGCGGGTGTGCTTCCGGTGCCGTCCGGCTGGAGCGATGCCGCCGCCCTCGGCATGGTGTTGAACTGGGCCACAGCCCTGGCAGCGCTGAAGCCGTTGGGCGAGATCAAGACGGGTGAGGTCGTGCTCGTCCATGCCGCCGCCGGAGGCGTGGGGCAGGCCGCCGTCCGCCTCGCCCGTCACTACGGTGCGCGCGTGATCGCCACGGCGTCGCCGGCGAAGCACCACGCCGTCAAAGCCCTCGGCGCCGACGAGGTCCTGGACAGCCGACTCCCCGATCTGACTGAGGAGATCACCCGCCTGACCGGCGGTGTCGACCTGGTCCTGGAATCAGTGGGGCAGGCCACTTTCAAGACCAGCCTGTCGGTCACCAAACCCTTCACCGGACGCATCGTCGTCTTCGGCGCCGCTTCCGGCGACGCAACGCTGACCACACACGACCTGGTCTTCACCCACCAGGTTCAAGTCAAAGGTCTGCACATCGGTGCGCTGGCGGTCACGGCCCCGTCCATCTACCGGTCGTTGCTCGTCGAGATCGAGGCGCTCATCGCCCACGACGTGTACCCGCCCGGCACCCCCCAGGTTCATCCTCTGGCCGAGGGGGCGATGCTGCTGCAGCAACTCGAAGCGGGCCAGACCCAGGGCAAGCTCGCCCTCGATCCCTGGCGTTAGGAACGCCAGTGATTCACCGCAATGCTCCGCTGTCCCCCGAAGGACGGCTGCGACTCGTACAGCGTTGCCAACCCCGCCCGATCGCCCACGTGGCGGCCGAGATGGGCATCTACCGGGCGTGCACGTCGAAATGGGTCAACCGCTACCGACGGCACGGTGAACTCGGTCTGCTGGACCGTTCCTCAACACCCCGAGGCCAGCCGACGGCAACGGGCTCTTTCGCCGAGCCGAGAAGTGGTCAGCGTCCCGGATCGCATTCGAACTCCAGGCCGAGGGGATCTCGCTCAGCCGCCGTACCGTGTCGCGGCATCTGCTCGCCCTCGGCCTGAACCGGCGCCGGTTCATCGATCCCAACGGCGACACAAACCGGGAACCGCGGAAGATCACCGCTCGCCGGCCCGGGCACATGGTCCGCATCGGCGTTAAGAAGGTCGGCCGGATCCCAGGCGGCGGTGGCTGGCGAGTCCACGGACGCGGAAGCCACAGGCCATACGCCTCGATCATGCTGGAAGCCGGAGAATCCGTCGTGACCTCGGCGCGGTGGCTCGGCCACTCCTCGCCGGCGATCACTCTCGGTTACTATGCTCACTTCATGCCGGAGGCCGGCAGTAAGAGGCGCGGCGTCCTCGACGGTCTGCTGGGGAAGGGCGGGGCATCGGCTCGCTAGCCGAAACTCCCCAGATTCTCCCCAGAGCCGTCGGCCGGTGATGACGGCCCCTGTGCCACACAGAGGTCGTCCGTTGATTGCAAGGCTCAAGAGATGGGTGGCCTGGGAAAGTGCTAACTGAGGTCGTAGCGACCCGCTACGTCACGCCTCTGCGTGAGGGTGGCTCGCTCCCCGGGATCGTCGAGGCCGACGACCTGGGTACGTACGTCATGAAGTTCACCGGCGCGGGACAGGGCCGCAAGACGCTGGTCGCCGAGGTGATCTGCGGGCAGCTCGGGCGGCGGCTCGGGCTGCGCGTCCCCGATCTCGTGCAGATCCAGCTGGACCCGGTGATCGGCCTCGCCGAACCCGACCAGGAGGTACAGGAACTGCTCAAGGCGAGCGGCGGGCTGAACCTCGGGATGGACTTCCTGCCCGGCTCCCTCGGATTCGACTCGCTCGCCTACCAGGTGGACCCGCGCGAGGCCGGACGCGTCGTCTGGTTCGACGCGCTGATCAACAACGTCGACCGCTCCTGGCGCAATCCGAACATGCTGATCTGGCACGGCGATCTGTGGCTCATCGACCACGGCGCCACGATGATCTGGCACCACAACTGGCCGGCCGCCCAGGCGTCAGCCGCCAAGCCGTACAACGCCTCCGACCACGCGCTGGCCCCGTTCGGTCCCGACGTCGCGGCAGCCGCCGCCGAGCTCGCCCCGCTGGTCACGGAGGAGCTCCTCACCGAGGTCGCGGCCGACGTCCCCGACGAGTGGCTGGTGGACGAGCCGGGCTTCGGGTCGACGGATCAGCTGCGCCGCGCCTATGTGGAGGCGCTGCTGCCGCGTGCCGCCACCATCCACGAACGGATCATCCTGGACGCGCCGACCGCGTCCAAGCCCTCACAGGCTCCGGGCTGGCTCAGTGAACGCCTCGCCCCGCGGCACGACGACCAGAACAGCGACAAGGGCGGCCGGCCGTGACCCAGCGCGATGTCTTCGAGTACGCCCTCCTGCGCGTGGTGCCACGGGTCCAGCGCGGCGAGTTCTTCAACGCGGGGGTCGTGGTCTACTGCCGCGCCAAGGGATTCGTCGCCGCCCGCACCGCCCTCGACGAGTCCAAGCTCATGGCCCTGGACCCCGGCGCCGACGTGACCGGGGTCCGAGCGGCGCTGCACGCCGTCGAGGGTGTCTGCCGGGGCGGTACGGACGCGGGCCAGGCGGCCGGCGACGACGCCGGGCGGCGCTTCCGCTGGCTCATCGCGCCACGCTCCACCGTCATCCAGCCGAGCCCGGTGCACAGCGGCCTCACCACCGACCCCGCCGCCGAGGTCGAACGGCTCCTCGACCTGCTGGTGCGCTGAGCGAGGCCCCTCCGGCGCTGCCGCCGCCCGCCGCGGCGGTGGCGCCGTCCGGTGTGACATGCGCCGCTGCGTCCGTGGGCCGTTGACACCGGGTGCCAGGGCTTCTAGCGTCTCGTCTGCTGAAGGTACTAAGCGGTTGCTCAGTTATCGGGAACGTTCTCGCGGGCCTGTCCCGCGGAATCGCTCGCGACGTCCGCTGAGCCGCGATCCAAGGGCGAGGAGAGCCAAGCATGTCCACCACCGAGCAGCGCGTAGCCATCGTGACGGGAGCCGCACGGGGCATCGGTGCCGCCACCGCGGTACGCATGGCGGCCGAGGGCCGCGCCGTCGCCGTACTCGACCTGGACGAGGCGGCCTGCAAGGACACCGTCGAGAAGATCACCGCTGCCGGGGGCAAGGCCCTCGCCGTCGGCTGTGACGTGTCGGACAGCGCTCAGGTGGAAGCCGCCGTCGCGCGGGTCGCCGCGGAGCTCGGCGCCCCGACGATCCTCGTCAACAACGCGGGCGTGCTCCGCGACAACCTGCTGTTCAAGATGAGCGAGTCCGACTGGGACATCGTGATGAACGTGCACCTCAAGGGCGCGTTCCTGATGGCCAAGGCCGTCCAGAAGCACATGGTGGACGCCAAGTTCGGCCGGATCGTCTCGCTGTCCTCCTCCTCGGCCCTCGGCAACCGCGGCCAGGCCAACTACGCCGCGGTCAAGGCGGGTCTGCAGGGCTTCACCAAGACTCTCGCCAAGGAGCTCGGCAAGTTCGGCATCACCGCCAACGCCGTCGCGCCGGGCTTCATCGTCACCGAGATGACCGCGCAGACCGCGGAGCGCGTCGGTATGGGCTTCGAGGAGTTCCAGGCCGCCGCCGCCACCCAGATCCCGGTCCAGCGCGTCGGCTTCCCGGAGGACATCGCCAACGCCATCGCCTTCTTCTCGGGCGATGACGCGGGCTTCGTCTCCGGCCAGGTCATGTACGTCGCCGGCGGACCGCTCAACTGACCCGAAGGGTTACGGACATCATGACTGTGCAGGACAGTGGCAGGGTCGCGCTGATCACCGGGGCGAGCCGCGGCATCGGCTACGGCATCGCCGAGGCGCTCGTCGCCCGCGGCGACCGCGTGTGCATCACCGGACGCGGCGAGGACGCGCTGAAGGAGGCCGTCGAGGCGCTGGGTTCCGACCGGGTCATCGCCGTCGCGGGCAAGGCGCACGACGAGGCGCACCAGGCGGCGGCCGTCGAGCGCACGATGGAGGCGTTCGGCCGGGTCGACTTCCTGGTCAACAACGCCGGTACGAACCCGGTCTTCGGGCCGATCGCCGAGCTGGACCTCAACGTGGCCCGCAAGGTCTTCGAGACGAACGTGATCTCGGCGCTCGGCTTCGCCCAGCAGACCTGGAAGGCCTGGCAGAAGGAGAACGGCGGGGCGATCGTCAACATCGCCTCCGTTGCGGGTGTCTCCGCCTCGCCGTTCATCGGCGCGTACGGCATGAGCAAGGCGGCCATGGTCAATCTGACCCTGCAGCTCGCGCACGAGTTCGCGCCGGTCGTCCGGGTCAACTCGATCGCTCCGGCGGTCGTGAAGACCAGGTTCGCGCAGGCGCTGTACGAGGGCCGCGAGGCGGAGGCGGCCGCGGCCTACCCGCTGGGCCGGCTCGGTGTCCCGGCGGACATCGGCGGGGCCGCGGCCTTCCTCACGTCGAGCCAGTCGGACTGGATCACCGGCCAGACCCTCGTGGTCGACGGCGGGATTTTCCTGAATGCCGGCGTGGGCTGAGAACGGCCTGGGCCGGTTTGGCCCTGATTGCCTCAAGTGCCCCGCCGGGCCAGCGGATTGACCCGGTGGGGCGCTGCGGTATGGTCTGCCGACCCATGGCTGATCGAGGAGCGTGCACGTGTTCTACCGGGCCAGTCTGCAGGCTGCTGCAGCCCTTGCTTCCCTGTCTTTGCTGGCCGGCTGCGGTCTGCTTCCCGGCGGTGGTTCGGACGTGGAACAGAAGCTGGCGGTCGGGACCACCAGCTCACCGTCCACGCTCGACCCCGCAGCGGCCTGGGACGGCTCCTGGGAGCTGATGCGCAACGTGTTCCAGACCCTGGTGAGCTTCCCCACCGGCAGCACGAGCCCCGAGCCCGACGCCGCGGACAACTGCCGGTTCACCGACAACACCAGCACCGCCTACCGCTGCGAGCTCCGCGCGGGGCTGAAGTTCTCCAACGGGGACAAGCTCGACGCCGAGGCCGTGAAGTACTCCATCGACCGGATCAGGACCATCGCGGTCAAGGGCGGCCCGGTGGGCATGCTCGGCTCGCTCGACCGGGTGGAGACCAAGGGCGACGACGTCGTCGTCTTCCACCTGAGCAAGCCCGACGCCACCTTCCCGTTCGTGCTGGCTACGCCGGCCATGTCGCTCGTGGCGCCCAGCGCGTACTCGAAGCACAAGATCCGCGACGACGGCAAGGTGACCGGGTCCGGTCCCTACCTCCTCGACGACTACAAGCAGGGTGACCGTTCCGAGCTGGTGCGGAACCCCGACTACAAGGGCTTCGCCGACCGTAAGAACGACGCGGTGACCATCCGGTACTTCGAGGAGTCCGGCTCCATGGTCGAGGCGCTCAGGAAGAACGAGATCGACGCCACCTACCGCGGCCTGGGCGCCGAGGAGGTCGTGAACCTGGAGGACAACAAGGACGCGAACAGCGACCTGCAGATCGTCGAGACGGTCGGCGCCGACATCCGCTTCCTGGTCTTCAACCCGGAGGACCCGGCAGCCGGGAACCCGGCCGTTCGGCGTGCGATAGCCCAGCTCGTGGACCGTGACGCTCTGGTGGCCAAGGTCTACCGGGGCACGGCCGAGCCGCTCTACTCCATGGTCCCCAAGGGCATCGCGGGGCACACGACCAGCTTCTTCGACACGTTCGGCGACCCGGACAGGAAGAAGGCCGAGAGGATCCTCACCAAGGCGGGTATCACCGAGCCGGTCGCGATGACGTTCTGGTTCACGACCGACCGCTACGGATCGTCGACGGCCCCCGAGTTCGCCGAACTCAAGCGCCAGCTCGAAGCCTCCGGGCTGTTCAGGATCACCCTGAAGAGCAAGCCCTGGAAGACCTTCCAGGAGGGCTTCACCAAGGGCCAGTACCCCGTCTTCGGGCGCGGCTGGTTCCCGGACTTCCCGGACCCCGACAACTTCATCGCCCCGTTCGTCGGCAAGGACAGCGTCACCGGCATGCCCTATGTGAAGAACGAGATCACGAACGAGCTGCTGCCCCAGTCCCGCAAGGAGAGCGACCGCGGCGCGGTCAGCAAGCAGTTCGAGCGGGCCCAGGAGATCCTCGTCGACGACGTCCGGCTGCTGCCGCTGTGGCAGGGCAAGCTCTACGTCGCCGCGGGCGAGGACATCGGCGGCGGCGAGCGCGCGCTGGACCCGCAGACGGTCATGCAGATGTGGGAGCTGTACCGCAAGGCCAGCTGGTAGCCGGTCCACGGACCCAGGAGCTGCGGACTACGGACCTCGGAGGGCTCCCCGGGGTCCGTTGTCAGTGGCCCCCGGTAGGTTCTGGGATCAAGAACCGCATTGCTTATCGGAGGTTGTTGACGTGACCGACACCTACCCGCTGCCCGAGTCCTGGCGCGGCGTCCTCGGCGACGAGCTCGACCGTCCCTATTTCAGGGAGCTCATGGAATTCGTCGAGAAGGAGCGGGCCGACGGGCCGGTCTATCCGCCCCGGGAGCAGGTGTTCGCGGCTCTGGAAGCGACCCCGTACGACAAGGTGAAGGTCCTGGTCCTCGGCCAGGACCCCTACCACGGCGAGGGCCAGGGGCACGGTCTGTGCTTCTCCGTGCGGCCGGGCGTGAAGACGCCGCCCTCCCTGCGCAACATCTACAAGGAGATGAAGGAGGAGCTCGGCCTGCCGGTCCCGGACAACGGCTATCTGATGCCGTGGGCCGAGCAGGGCGTGCTCCTCCTCAACGCGGTGCTGACGGTGCGTGCCGGTGAGGCCAACTCGCACAAGGGCAAGGGCTGGGAGAAGGTCACCGACGCGGTGATCCGGGCCGTGGCCGCACGGCCCGACCCGGCGGTCTTCGTGCTCTGGGGCAACTACGCGCAGAAGAAGCTTCCGCTGATCGACGAGGAGCGCCACGTGGTCGTGAAGGGTGCGCACCCCTCACCGCTCTCGGCGAAGAAGTTCTTCGGCTCGCGTCCGTTCACCCAGATCAACGAGGCGGTCGCGGCGCAGGGCCACCGGCCCATCGACTGGCGCATCCCCGACCTGGGCTGAGGGCGCGCCGGAGCCTGAGTGCGAATGTCCGCCGCGGCGGTTAGCGTCGAACCGGCTGCAACCGGAAGGAACCGGCAGAGACCGGCAGGTTCCGTCGGGAGGCAGCCGGAGTGTGCCGGGACCGATCGGCCGGGCGTGGGCGGACAGGTGCGAGGAGACCGCGGTGACGGAGCAGCAGGAGGCGTCGCAGGACGTCGTCATGACCAGGATCGGCCAGGCGGTCATGTTGCTCCACGGTGGTGACCGGGAGGAGGCCCGCAACCGCTTCGGTGCCCTCTGGGCGGAGATCGGCGAGAGCGGTGACGCCTGGCACCGGTGCACCCTCGCGCACTACATGGCCGACACCCAGGACGACCCCGGCGACGAACTGGCCTGGGACCTGCGGGCCCTCACCGCTGCACAGACGCTGACCGAGGACGGCATGGCCGGGCACCGGGACGCGCTCGCCGTGCGTGCCTTCCGTCCCTCGCTGCACCTCAGCCTCGCGGCGGACTACGTGAAGCTCGAGCGCCCCGCCGCCGCCCGGATCCATCTGGACCGGGCCCGGCGGGCCTCGGGCGTCCTCGCCGACGACGGTATGGACGACGGCTACGGAGGAGGCGTCCGGGCCGCCATCCGACGGCTGGAGCGGCGACTGCGGGAGTTCTGACCGCCCGCCCCCGGACCTGCGTCAGGCGTCCGGAGTCCGGGGCGGACGTGTGTGCGCTGGGGCGGGGATACGGGCGCTGGCCCGCGGGCAGCCCGCAGTCGCGGATCTGCGACGACACGTACGGCCGCTGACGCGGCGGCCCCGCACCGGGACCGGTGGCCCGCCGACGGGCCACCGGAGACCGCGCCCTCCCCGGACTCCGGACGCCTGACGCAGGTCCGGGGGCGGGCGGTCAGAACTCCCGCAGTCGCCGCTCCAGCCGTCGGATGGCGGCCCGGACGCCTCCTCCGTAGCCGTCGTCCATACCGTCGTCGGCGAGGACGCCCGAGGCCCGCCGGGCCCGGTCCAGATGGATC
>NZ_RDBK01000001.1:114295-131050 GCF_008042275.1 Streptomyces sp. OR43
AGTCCCGGTCCGAGCCGGGACAGGGTGGACATCACGAAGTCCCGTACGGCGACGGCGGGGGCGGAGCGCGGCGCGCCGACCCGAGACCCCCGCAGCAGCGCCGCGCTGCCGGAGGCGTCGCAGCGGTCCGGGGCGACGCCTTGGCGGCCGAGGGCTTCGGATCCTTCGGATCCGGCAGCGCCTCCAGCGTGTCGCGTACCGGGGGCCGGATCATCTGCGGGGCCAGGTGCTGCGCCGGCCGACTGCTCTCCGGGCGCGCCGGGGCGCCCGGCTCCGGTTGTACGGACACACACCCGGACAGGGCCGTGACCGCCACGCCGACCAGGAGTTTCGCGGTGGTTCTGGTTCGATGCACCTGATCAACTCTGCGGTGCGGGCGGCCCGTCGGGGGCATCCCAAGGCCCGGATTGGCCCGCACGAGTGACCCGGTCAGCATGACGCCCCCGCGTGTCGCCGGTGGTCGGCGACCGCGCCCCGTTCGGCTGCCCGACTTCCCGCGCAGCAGTGCGCCGAAGCCGGCGCGCAGTTCCACCCAGGTCGGGACGGAGCGGTGGGGGGAGCCCGCCGCGCCCGACTGCAGCGGCCCTCGCACCGGGCGGAGAGCGACCGGGCGTGCCGTTCCGGTTCGGGCGATCCGGCCGGGTACACCGCCGACCGGCTGCCCGGACCACCGCCGTCGTCCGCAAGCCCGCACAGGACACCCGGCTGATGGGGCCGCGCTCCGCCCCCGCCGTCGCCGTACGGGACTTCGTGATGTCCACCCTGTCCCGGCTCGGACCGGGACTCGTCCCGGGCACCTTCGACGGCATCGCCGACCGGCGGCCGGCGCCGCACACGTATGCTGCCGGGACGAAGGAAGCGCAGGGCCCGGCCGTGGTCGGCCTCCACGGAGGAGGGCCGCGACGTGCGGCGCTGAACAGCGAGAAGGAGACCCTGTGAAGGTCGGCTGCATCGGGCTCGGCGACATCGCGCAGAAGGCGTATCTGCCGGTACTCACCACCCTGCCGGGGATCGAGCTGCATCTCCAGACCCGCACCCCCGCCACCCTCGCCACGGTCGCCGCCGCCCACCGCATCCCGGCCGACCGGTGCCACGCCGACCTCGACTCGCTGCTCGCCCAGGGCCTGGACGCGGCTTTCGTCCACGCCTCGACCGCCGCGCACCCGGAGATCGCGGGACGGCTGCTCGAAGCGGGTGTCCCCACCTACGTCGACAAGCCGCTGGCCTACGAACTCGCCGAGTCCGAGCGCCTGGTGGAACTCGCCGAGGCACGCGGTGTCAGCCTCGCGGTCGGCTTCAACCGACGGGTGGCACCCGGCTACGCGCAATGCGTCGAGCACCCCCGCGACCTGATCCTCATGCAGAAGAACCGGGTCGGGCTGCCGGAGGAGCCGAGGACCATGGTCCTCGACGACTTCATCCACGTGGTCGACACGCTGCGTTTCCTTGTTCCCGGGCCGGTCGAGCACACCGTCGTCCGGGCCAGGATCCGTGACGGTCTCATGCACCACGTCGTGCTCCAGCTCTCGGGGGACGGCTTCACCGCCATCGGGGCGATGAACCGGCTCAGCGGCTCGACCGAGGAACGGCTGGAGGTCTCGGGCCAGGACTCCAAGCGCGAAGTGGTCAACCTCGCCGAGGTCATCGACCACAAGGGCCAGCCGAGCGTGCGGCGGCGCGGCGACTGGGTGCCGGTGGCGCGCCAGCGCGGTATCGAGCAGAGCGTGTGGTCGTTCCTGGACGCCGTCCGGGCCGGGAAGCCGTTGAGCGCCCGGGACGCCCTGGAGACGCACGAGCTGTGCGAGCGCGTCCTGCGGGACCTCGACTGCGCGTAGCCCGCACGCCTGCGTCCCGCGGGTCTCCGGTTGGTCGCGCACAGCGTCTACGAGTCGGCGTCCCGCGGGTTTCCGGTTGGTCGCGCACACCGTCCACGAGCCGGACGAGGTTCTCCGCGCAGCCTCCGGAACGGCTCCGGATGCGTGCGCGACGGCACCGATGCAGGCTGGGTGGATGGACCGTCGGCCCGTGGAGGTGACCTCGTGAAGTCCCACCGCGAGCCGGACGGCTGGGGCGCGCTCCAGCCGCCTCCGGGGTACTACTCGTCCGACGGGCGCCCGCCCGACGCCATGCAGCGTGCCCTGATCCTCGACTGGGCGGTCAACCAGCGGATCGCGAGCGGCTGGCGGGTGGAGTCCCGCTCCGAGACCCAGGTCGTCATGGTCCGGGGCCGGCCGCCCAACCATGTGCTGCACGCCGTGCTCACGGCCCTCACCTGCTTCCTCTGGGGCGCGGTCTGGCTGGTCCTCGGCGTCACCAGCAAGGTCGAACGGGTCGCGCTCACCGTGGACGCCATGGGCGACATCGTCACGGTGCACGGACCGGGCCG
This sequence comes from Streptomyces sp. OR43, assembly GCF_008042275.1. Lineage (GTDB taxonomy): Bacteria > Actinomycetota > Actinomycetes > Streptomycetales > Streptomycetaceae > Streptomyces. The sequence continues at coordinate 116,682 of NZ_RDBK01000001.1, forward strand.
CGCCACCGTCTGACGACCGGGCTCAGCGAGGCGCCGATTCCGCCGGGGCCTCCGCGGCCGGCGTACGGGCCGAGCCCACCGGCCCCGCACCACCTGCCGCGCCCACCGGGGCGACCGGCTCCGCCCGCTCCCGCCCGCGCACCGCCCGAAGACCTTCCCAGGCGAAGAACGCGGCCAGCACGCCCAGTGCGCCGTACAGTGGCCAGTCGCCCAGCCGGACGTACAGCGTCGTGCCCCGGGCCAGCGGCACGCCGTACACCGCCGCACCGCTCGTGTCCGTACCGAGCGGAGCCCCGACACGCTGCCCCCGGGGGCCGTAGACCGCGCTCACACCCGTGAGCGTGGCGTGCACCATCGGGCGGCCGTTCTCGGCGGCCCGCAGCGCCCCCAGCGAGGCGTGCTGGCCGGGCGCCCAGCCGTGCTGGAAGGACGACGTCGACGACTGGGCGACCAGGATCCGCGCGCCGTCACGGGTCAGCCGCCGGCTCATGTCGGGGAACGCGGACTCGAAGCAGACCAGCGGACCGATGCGCAGACCGTGCGCGCCGGGCGGCGTCATCGTCACGGGGCCCGTGCCGCGCAGTCGGTCCTCGCCCGCCGCCTTGCCCATCGACGTGGCCCACCCGAGCGCCGAGCGGGCGGGGACGTACTCGCCGAAGGGAACCAGGCGCATCTTGTCGTAACGGTCCCCGGTCAGCCCCTGGGCACCCACCAGCACAGCGCTCTTGAAGATTCCGGTCCGCCCCGACGCGTCGGTCTGCCGGGCATCCACGTTCACCAGCACGTCCGCGCCGACCAGGCGCGCCAGCGCGGCGATCCTGGCGGTCACGTCGGGCCGCCGGACCGGGTCGACGCCGACGCTGCTCTCACCCCACACGACCAGGTCGAGATCCCGGCCCGCCAGCGAGCGCGTCAGCTCCTCGCTGCGCGCCAACCTCCGCCGCACGCTGCCGGGCCCCTCGACGACACCGGGTTGCACGACGGCGATCCGTGCCGTCCCGGACGGTTCGGGCTGTGGCGCCCACACCCACACCGCGCCCACGGCCACGGAGCCCGCCATCAGCGTGGCGACGGCCACCGCGCGGGCGGCGGGAGCCGTGAGCAGCAGGGCGAGAGCCGTGTTCACCGCGACCACCACCAGGCTCACCAGCCACACCCCGCCCACCGACGCCAGCCGCAGCGCCGGCGGCACCTGCCACTGGCTGGCGCCGAGGAGCCCCCAGGGGCCGCCGAGGCCCTCCCAGGACCGGACCGTCTCGATCATCAGCCAGCCGCACGGCACCACGACCACGGCCGCCACGACGCGCGCACCGGACACCGGCCGGCGCAGGAGCCGGAAGACCAGCAGCCCCCACGGAGCCCACAGCAGACCCAGCAGGGCCGCCAGCACCACGATGAACACATGCAGGCTCGGCATCAGCCAGTGGTGGACGGCCAGCATGTAACCAGCCCCGCCGAGCCAGCCCTCGCACGCCGCTCCGCGCCCCGTGCCGGCTGACCGGATCAGCAGCAGCAACGGGACCAGTGAGACGTACGCGAACCACCACAGTCCCGGTGCGGGGAAGGCAAGGGCCGGCAGCGCACCGGCCAGGAGCGCGGCACCACCGCGCCACAAGGACGAGGCGAGTATCCGTTCGCCCCGTGCGCGCCCCACGACCCCGCTCGGCATACCGCGCCTCCTCGGCCTGCCGGATGGCAGGCATGTCCGGAATTCCGTTTCCCCTGTCGTTCCCCCAGTGTGGGGCAGTGCGGGCGGGTCGGAGCGGTTCACCAGGCAGTTCGCCCGCCGGATCATCCCGCGGCGAGGGAGCCCGACAGGTCCCGCCACTTCTCATGGACCGTCACGCCCTGGATCCGCCAGCCACCGTCGGTACGCAGCAGCTCGAAGGCGTAGCGCCCGCCGGAGACGAAGTTCGGGGCGGTCGGACGGTCCGCCGAGCCGGTGTCCCCGCCCCGTTCCGCCTCCGGTCCGCCCACGAGCCGCATCGGGTTCATGTAGTCGGCCTGCAGCCCGGCACGGTCGCCCGGATAGCCGCCGAGGTCCTGAAGATCCAGGCGCCGGTTGACGATGAGGTGCTGCCGTACGGGGAAGAGCAGCATGGTCTCCGAGAGCCAGTCCGCGACCTCGGCGGCGGGGCCCTCGATGCCGCCCGCGGTCCGGTAGTCGGCGCGGCCGTCGGCGGTGAACAGGGCCCGGTAGTCCGTCCACGCACCGTCGTCCACCGCCACGGCGTAGCCGGTGATCACTGCATCGATGGAGAGCCGGTCCATCACGGTCGAGAGATCCACACGCTGCGTCATCGGGTCAGTGTGGGCCCCCGGGCGCCAGGGGCCAAGTGCCGTGCGCCTGCGGCGGCCCGCGGACGGCGGGATCCGGCCGGGAGACGTCCGCCCGAAGGCCCGGTGGCGCGGCCGCGCGGCAGGTCAGCAGGGGACCACGGCCACCGGACCCAGCGCGTGCGTGAGTGTGGTCTGCGCGACCGGGGAGAGCCCGAGACCGAGGGCCTCGCCGCCTCTGCGCCGGCCGATCACCGTCAGGGCCGCGGTAGCCGACGCGGTGACCAGGGTGCGTGACGCGGAGCCGTGGACGGGTTCCTTCACGACCTCGACCTGCGGATACTTCTCGCGCCGGCCCGCTGTCAGCTCGGCGAGCGACCGCTCCGCCGAGCCGGCCGCGGCGTCCCGGTCGAAGACGGGGCCGCCGGAGAGCATCGACGAGAACATCGTCCAGCCGTGCACGATCCGCAGCCGCGCACCGGGCCGGGCCGCCGCCGTCTCGAAGGCGAACTCCAGCACCGCCTCGCTGCTCTCGTCCGCGGCCACCCCCGCGACGATGTCCCGGAAGACCGGAGCGCTCCCGTCCGGCTCCTCGTCCGGCCGTCCGCCGTTGATGACGACCACGGGGCACATGGCCATCGCGGCGGTCGCCAGGCTGTTGGAGCCCAGTATCAGGGAGCGGAACCCGCCCAGTCCGCGGGAACCGACCACCACCAACGACGCGTCGCGGCTGAGCGAGACGAGGGCGGCCGAGGGGAAGTCGAGCGGCGCGAGTGTCGTGGGACGCAGCCCGGGAGCGATCCGGTGCACGCGCTGTACGGACCGGGCGAGGAGTTCCTCCGCCTCGCGCTGCTGCGCCTCCTGGCCGGTACGCCGGGTCAGGAGGCGGACATGAACGATCGTCAGCGCGAGCGCCCGGCCGGACGCCTCACGGGCCGCCCAGTCCAGCGCGTCGTCGCTGTGCGTGGACCCGTCGACCGCGGCGATCACGGGAAGCCCGGTTCCGGACATGCATGCCTCCTGGGTGCGGTGGTGCCTGCCGCGGCCGCTGGGCGCCCGCAGGCCCCCGGCCCGTTCCTCCGGACCCGGTCGGCCTGCCTCGTACGCTACGGCGGGTCGGGGCCCGTCGCAGGGGAGGCGCGACGGGGGCGGCGTACGCCGGTCCGGCACGGCTGACGCCGGACGCCGGTTGTCCTCGTCGGCCGGTGCGCCTGCGCCTATGCTCGCGGGATGGAGCAGAGCGAAGTCGTGAAACGTGTGATCGGCATCCTCACGGAAGCGGGCGAGATGCGCCGCCTCTTGGAGGAGGACCCGGACCGTGACGACCCCAGCACCGATTCGACCGTGGTGACCGCACTTCTCAACGAGACGATGCCACGGATCGCCATCCCCGAGGACGCCACGATCGAGGACGTGGTGGTTCTGGTCGGCCGGGAGGTGGGCGGGGCCGTGGAGCAACTCGTCGGGGCGTTCACCCTGGCGTTCGCGATGCTGGCGCAGGTGCACGACTCGGGGCAGACGGACGTGTCGTCCGCCGATGTGCTCCAGGACCTGGCGCTGAGGGCGGAGCAGTTCGGTTCCGAGGGGCCTGGCGGCCCGGGGGACACCGAGGTGTAGGAGGGCGGCGGAGCCGGGGGACGCGGAGGCGCGGAACCACGGGAGAGCCGGACGCCGTGCTCGGCATACTCGGCGTCATGCGTATCGACTTCGATCCCGGCGCCACCGACACCGGCACGTTCTACCGGCTGCTCACCGCCGTGGTGGTTCCCCGGCCCATCGCGTGGGTCTCCACGATCACCCCGGACGGCGAGACGGCCAATCTGGCTCCCCACTCCTTCTTCACGATCGCGTGCGTCAGCCCGCCCGTCGTGCAGTTCACGTCGGTCGGGCGCAAGGACACCCTGAGCAACATCGAGGCGACGGGCTCCTTCGTCGTGAACTTCGCCCCGGAACACCTCTTCGAGCAGATCAATGCCACCGCGACCGACTTCCCGCGCGGCATCAGCGAGTTCGAGGCCGTCGGGGTGGAGCGGGAGCCCAGCCTGCGGGTGGAGCCGCCGCGCGTGGCGGGGGCTCCGGTCGCGCTCGAGTGCGTGCTGCACAGCACCGTCCTGCTCGGCGACTCCACCGTCGTGTTCGGGCGGGTGGTGCACGCCGCGGTCGACGAGGACGTCATGACGGACGGGCATCCGGAAGTCACCGCACTCCGTCCGCTGACCCGGCTGGGCAAGGACGAATGGGGCACCTTCGGAGGCGTACGGGAGATCTCCCGCATCCCGTACACCCGCTGGCAGGAGGACCGCGACGCCCGCTGACACGGCTGTGCAGGCGAATGGCGGGCACACCGGGCGACGGCGGCGACGGCCGGGCCCGGGACAACGGATACTCTCAGCATGCCTCGTCGGATACCGGTGCCCTGGTGGGTGTGGGGCCGGGACGGTGCCACACCCCGTCGCCGCCTCGTTCCGAAGGACCGGACGGCGTCCCGGGGCCCTCAAAGCAACTGCGAAGCAACAGGAGACCCCGATGGCTGATACCCCGCCCCGCCAGGTTCAGCGGCGCTCGGACGAGAGCGCGGCGGGCTCGGTGTCCGAGGCCCCGGGCCGTGCCGAGGCCGTACCGACACCTCGCTACCAGGGGCTGTTCGTCGAACCCGATCTTCCGCCCTTCGCCGAGACCGAGTGACATCACCCGCGTCGGGGCCCACGCCGCCCTCGTACCCGCTCGGGCGCGTACGGGGGCAGCGCGGCGTCCGGGCACCCGGGACCTGCCGACGGAGCCCGGCCCATACCGGCCGACGCAGCCCGGTGCGCGCTCAGGCCGCTGCGAAGTCGTGGGCGGCGGCGCCCTGCCACTCGACGAGCGACGGGGTGTCCAGGGCCCGTGCGGGGTCCGCCATCCCGGCGTCGGCGAGGAACACGATGACATCGTGATCGCTGTGCGCGAGCCCGAGCCGCTCCTCGCGGCCGGCGATGTGCACGGTGACGAGCCGGGCGCCCGACGGCGTCGGCCGGTGGATGACAATCGGGGGAGTAGCCATACCTCCAGCGTGGCCCCGGACGCCCCTGCCCGCATCCGGTTCGGGCGCGGGTACGGATCAGGCGGCGCGAGCACCGCAGTACGCCCGGACGGCGGCATGCGACCCGGCGCGCGGCGGAACGGTGCGGCATGGGCCTGCCCGCGCGCAGGCTGTCCGCGCGAGTACCGCCCTCCGGTGGGAGCTGCGGGGCCACGGGCCGCCCCCGGGACCGCTGAGGCCGCTGTCCTCGGCTGAGGCGCGCACAGGGCAGGGGGAGCTCCGTCAGCGTTTGATGCGGCCTCGAATGGCGAGGGCGGCCAGCGCGAGCAGGACCGGTTCCAGGAAGCGGCTGATCATCTCCGTGTAGGTGCCCCAGGTCGTGAGGTCCTGGCCGCTGGTACGGAACACGACGGAATTCAGGACCACCTGCACGGCCTTGTCCACGCGCTCCCCGGTGAACCGATCGGCAACGGGCAACGTCAGCCGTGGGTCCTCCTTGTCCACGGTCAGGCTCACCCGTCCCCCGCCGGCGGGGACCGTACCTGTGGCGACTTGCTCGGGGGACGAGTCGGGGAGGCCGAGGCCCATCATGAGCACGATGGTGACGGCCATGGCTGCGAGCAGCCAGCCGAGGGCGCGCGAGGCGCGCAAGCCGTAGCCGGAGAGCAGCCAGTACCCTCGGAGAAGGAAGCGCTCGCCGGTCGTCGTATCGACGCGGTCGTGGCGGCGCATCTCCATCTCGCCGTAATAGAAGTCGGCTGCCCCTGGTTCGTTCTTGCCGTCCTCGAACGCCTTGCGCAGCTGCCGGTAGAGGGTTGCCACGTCCTCCGGGTCCGGGGTGAGGGTCGGGCTGGAGTGGTTCGGTCCGGTGCGCCATACGCGGGGAGAGGGCGGCCGGCCGTCCGGCAGTGCGGGTTGGCCGGCGACCTGGGCGCGCCAGTGGTGCTCCTCGGCCAGGGTGCGCCGACTGCTCCACCGGTACGGACAGACGAGGTAGCGGCGGTGCCGGCCGGTGGGCGTGGAGGCGAAGGTGCAGCGGCCTTCCAGACGGAGCTGGTCCAGATGGAAGGCCCCGGCGAACAGGCAGTCGACGAGATCGATGTCGGTCAGGACCAGGTGCGCGGCATCCACCCCGCGCACCGAGGACACCCGCACCCCGCCTCGGGAAGCCCGGAGCAGGTTCTCCCTCACCTCGATCCCGCCCCTGCGGAAAAGTGCCGGATGGGCCGTGACCGCCACCGGATTGGTCAGCACCGCATGGCTCAGATCCACCGTGGCGTGGCGAAGTCGAAGGGTTGCCGTCGATTCCCAACGGGTCCGCTCGAAACGCACGGCGACGGCAGCGATCTCCAGTGAGACCGGAACCTCGAACACCGCGCCGGACAGATCGATCTCCCTGGCACACTCCAATGGCCCGAACTGGGTCGTCAGTGAAAAGAGTGCGCCGCTGAAGTCGGCGCCGAAGAACTGTGCCCCGTCGAATGCGGTTTCACCGGAGAATATCGCCGCGCCGAAGTGGGCATCGCTGGAGAATTTCGCCATGACGAAGTGTGCCGTGCCGGAGAAGCGAGCTCCGGCAAACCTGGCCGGCGCAGAGAAGACTGCCGAGTTGAACCCGGCGTCGCTTGCGAACTCTGCCCCTCCGAATTCGGTGTGACTGGAGAACTGTGCCGCGGTGTACCCGGCGCTGCCGGAGAACCGGGCTCCGATGAACACGGCCTGTCCGTCGAACTTCGCTCCGTAGAATCTGGCTGCCCCGGAGAACCGCGCGTCGTCGAAAGCGGCGAGGCCGGTGAACTGTGCCTGGTCGTAGGATGCCTGGGCATCGAACTTCGCCGTGCCGAACCCGGCTTGCCCGGAGAACCGTGCTTCGGAGAATCCGGCGACCTTATGGAAATGAGCTCCGTCGAACCAGGCATTGCCGAGGAACTGTACCTCGTTGAATGAGGCCCTTTCGTAGAATTTTGCCTCGCTGAGTCTGACGGTCCCGGTGAAGATCGCCCTGTCGAAGTCGGCCTGTTCGAACTCTGCCCCTCTCAAGTCGGCTTCGCCGATTCGGGCGCAACCGGCTTCGGGGTCGTAGAGGGCCTCCATCAGGCGAGGGAGAAGGTGGTCGGGGAAGTGGGTGCACCGGTGATCGATGGGGGAGCCGGGGGACAGCCCGGCGAAGTATGCTGCGCGATCCTCTTCGGCGACGTGCATCAGGCAATAGCCCTGATCCGGGATGCGGACGCCCGGGCAGCCGGCCGTGGAGCACGTGCTCCGTGGTGCGGGACTCATGACAGCGACCTCTTGCCGACTCGCGAGGGACGGGAGGGCTGTCCGAGCGCCGATCCCCTGACCGGCTCAGCGTAGCGAACGGGCCCCAACTCGCCTCTGGGCCAGGGGACTACGGCTTCGCGACCCGGATCGGGCTCTTCGTGCCGTTCGCAGTCGGGGCCGGTGCACGTCGCACCGCCGGAGGTCTCGGCCGGAGGCAGCGGGTGAGGGAGCCGCCGCGCGCGGAAGGCCCGAAGCGCCGTTGACCGGCTGCGGTCGTGCCGGTGGCCGGATCGCTGACGACGGGCCCCTGTGGCGTCCCCGGGCCCGGCGAGGCATCGACTGGCCGCCGGGCCCGGTCACTTCGGCCTCCAACGGCTCAGCCCGCGGACTCACCCGCGTGCGGGCTCAGGGACCCCGCCCCGACCAGGATGAACAGCACGATGCCCAGAACGATCCGGTAGATCACGAACGGCATGAAGCTCTTGGTCGTGATGAACTTCATGAACCACGCGATGACCGCGTATCCCACACCGAACGCGATGAACGTCGCGAAGATCGTCGGCCCCCAGGACACATGCCCCTCGCCCGCGTCCTTCAGCTCGAAGACACCGGAGGCGAGCACGGCCGGGATCGCGAGCAGGAACGAGTAGCGCGCCGCCGCCTCACGGGTGTACCCCATGAGCAGACCGCCGCTGATCGTCGCGCCGGAGCGGGAGACGCCCGGGACGAGGGCCATCGCCTGGCAGAAGCCGAAGATCAGGCCGTCCTTGACACCGAGCTCCTTGAGCGACTTGCGCTCCTTGATCGCTCGGTGCTTGCCGCCGGTCTCGTCCCGGGCGGCCAGGCGGTCGGCGACGCCGAGGACGATGCCCATCACGATCAGCGTGGTGGCGATCAGTCGCAGATCGCGGAACGGTCCCTCGATCTGGTCCTTGAACGTCACGCCGAGCACGCCGATGGGAATCGAGCCGACGATGACCAGCCAGCCCATCTGCGCGTCGTGGTTGCCGCGCATCGAACGGTCCGTCAGCGACTTGAACCACGCCGAGACGATGCGGACGATGTCCTTGCGGAAGTAGATGAGAACTGCCGCCTCCGTGCCGATCTGGGTGATCGCGGTGAACGCCGCGCCAGGATCGTGCCAGCCGGCGAATGCCGCGGTGAGCCGCAGATGCGCGCTGGAGGAGATCGGCAGGAACTCGGTCAGTCCTTGAACGAGGCCGAGGACGAACGATTCGAACCAGCTCATGGGGCTTGGGCCATCCCGGAATGATCATGCATCGGCCGACGGCGGAGAGCCGTCGGCTGCGTGCGGATTGCGGTCGTGTGATGACAGGGCCGCACCGGGCCCGGAGATCGTCAGTCGGTCGCGGGCAGCGTATCGCCCCCGGATGAACGGAGGGACGACTGCCCCCGCGCAGGCCGTTCCCTCACTCCGCGCCCAGGCGGTGGCGCCGCCGCCAGGCGACGACGGCCCCGCCGGCGCCCGTCAGCACGATGAAGCCCATCGCGGCCAGGAAGGCCGGTGATGTGGGCGAGGCGGCCTCGCTCCCCGCCACGACGTACGCCGCCGTGTTCGGGATCGACCCGAGGCCCGTCGCGACGAGGAACGGCGGGTACCCCATGCGAGAGACGGCCGCGCAGTAGTTGGCCGCGGCGAACGGCACCCCGGGGAACAGGCGCAGCGCCAGCATCGAGCGGAAGCCGTGCCTGCTCAGCTGGCCGTCCGCCGCGCGCATCCAGCGCCCGCGCAGCAGCGTACGCAGCGCGTCCTGACCCAGTACCCGGCCGAGCATGAACGAGATGCCCGCGCCCAGCACCGTGCCCGCCAGGGCCGCCGCCAGCCCCGCCTGCGAGCCGAACAGCGCACCGGCGGCCAGGTTGAGCAGCGGTCTCGGTACGAAGGCCACCGTGCACACGCCGTACGCGAGGCCGAACAGTATGACCGCGGCGGCGCCGCCGCTCAGCTGGGCGGGCCAGCCCGAGGCCAGCAGCCGCTGGGGCTCCAGGAGCAGCATCGTCGACGCGGCGGCCAGCAGGACGGCCACGAGCAGGGAGAACCGGGACCAGGGCGACAGCAGCACCCGCGTGCAGCGCACGGCGAGGCCACCGGCGGGCTGGGCGGCAGGAACGGGGACGGGGTCGAGCATTCGGGGAGAGTAACCGAATCTCTTATGTGATCGCCGTAATGTGACCGTTATGAGTCATGGAGCCGAACCGGCAGCGGAGCGCCCCGCACCGGCCCCCGGCCTGCCCCCCAGCGTTCTCGCCGACACGGTGCTGGAGCGGCTGACCCTGTTGTACCCCGCGGCCGCCGACCCCGTACGCGCCCGGTCGAACGCCGCGTACATGAAGCAGATCGCACCGTTCCTCGGCATTCCCACGCCCCGCCGCCGCGCCCTCTCCCGGTCCGTCCTCGAGGGCACCGCGCGCCCCGCGGAGACGGACTGCGCCGCGATCGCGCTGCGCTGCTGGGCGCTGCCCGAGCGCGAGTACCAGTACTTCGCCACCGACTACCTGCGCCGGCACGTCGCACGCTGCTCGTCCGGATTCGTTCCGGTCCTGCGCCATCTGGTCACCACCGTGCCCTGGTGGGACACCGTCGACCTCCTGGCCGCCCATGTCGCGGGGCCGCTGGTGGCCGCCGACCCGGAGCTGCGGCGGACCATGGACGAGTGGATCGAGGACGACGACCTCTGGATCGTCCGCACCGCGCTGCTGCACCAGCTCCGTTTCAAGGAGGCCACCGACGGGCGCCGGCTCTTCGCCCACTGTCTGCGCCGGGCCGACCATCCCGACTTCTTCGTCCGCAAGGCGATCGGCTGGTGCCTGCGCGAGTACGCCAAGACCGACCCGCAGGCGGTACGGGAGTTCGTCGAGGCCAACCGGGGCCGCTTGTCACCCCTGTCCGTACGAGAGGCCACCAAGCACCTCTGAGGAGCGCCCGGGCCAACCCCCGTACCGTCCGCAGAAATTCGTTCGACGGGCCGACGGGCATCGGAGATGATCGAGCCATGTTCCGGTACGCCTTCCCCGCAGCGCAGTCCGCAGTCGCGGACACGCCGAAGGCTGCCGTGAGCCCCCTCGCAGCAGATGTCGCCGCAGCGTGCACCGCTGCCGCAGCGCCCCTCGGCGGCGCCCGAAGCTGACCCTCCCCCGACTGTCCGGCGGACCCCGCAAGGGGAGGGTCGGCCGGGCCCCGGGGTCCCCTCTCCAGCTTCGCATCCCAAGGAATCCACCATGCCCAAGACGGCATACGTGCGCACCAAGCCGCACCTCAACATCGGCACCATGGGCCACGTCGACCACGGCAAGACCACCCTGACCGCCGCCATCACGAAGGTCCTCAGCGAGCGGGGCACCGGCACGTTCGTCCCGTTCGACCGCATCGACCGGGCGCCCGAGGAGGCGCAACGCGGCATCACGATCAACATCGCGCACGTCGAGTACGAGACCGGCACCCGGCACTACGCGCACGTCGACATGCCCGGACACGCCGACTACATCAAGAACATGGTCACCGGCGCCGCCCAGCTCGACGGGGCGATCCTCGTCGTCTCCGCGCTGGACGGGATCATGCCGCAGACGGCGGAGCACGTGCTGCTCGCCCGTCAGGTGGGTGTCGACCACATCGTGGTCGCCCTCAACAAGGCGGACGCGGGCGACCCCGAGCTGACCGACCTGGTCGAGCTGGAGGTGCGCGAGCTGCTGTCCGCGCACGGGTACGGCGGCGACACCGTGCCCGTCGTACGGGTGTCGGGCCTGCGGGCGCTGGAGGGCGACCCGCGCTGGGTCTCGGCCGTCGAGGCGTTGCTCGACGCCGTCGACACGTACGTACCGATGCCGGTGCGCTACACCGACGCGCCGTTCCTGCTGCCGGTGGAGAACGTCCTGACCATCACCGGCCGGGGCACCGTCGTCACCGGCGCCGTGGAGCGCGGCACCGTGCGCGTCGGCGACCGGGTGTCCGTGCTCGGTGCGGACATCGAGACCGTCGTGACGGGTCTGGAGACCTTCGGCAAGCCGATGGAGTCCGCCGAGGCCGGCGACAACGTCGCGCTGCTCCTGCGCGGTGTCGAGCGCGACCGGGTGCGACGCGGGCACGTCGTGGCCGCTCCCGGCAGCCTGACACCGAGCAGGCGCTTCACCGCGCAGGTGTACGTCCTGTCGGGGCGCGAGGGCGGCCGCACCACTGCGGTCACCACCGGCTACCGGCCGCAGTTCTACATCCGCACCGCCGATGTCGTCGGCGATGTGGACCTCGGTGCGGCGGCGGTCGCGCGCCCCGGTGAGACGGTCACTATGACCGTGGAGCTCGGCCGTGACGTGCCGCTGGAGTCCGGCCTCGGCTTCGCCATCCGTGAGGGCGGCCGCACCGTCGGCGCGGGCACCGTCACCGGACTGCTCTGAGAGGTACGGCCGTTCAGGGTCCGCCGCCCGCACGGGCGGCGGACCCGCCGGCATGCGCCCGACTGACGGCACGGCAGAGACAGCACGGGTGCCCGGTGCCGGGGGTATCACCGGGAGCGCCCGGGAGACCGGAATCCTGCACGGCCTCGCGAAAGCGGGACCGGACCTGTCCACCGCCGATGTGATCATCGGCAGCTCGGCAGCTCGGCAGCTCGGCAGCCCTTCGGGCGACGACGGCAGTGTGACGACAGGCCCCGGCCCGGTCGGCAGCGCACACGCAAGGCCGTCGCCGCGGTCAGGAACAGCTGATCCCACGCCGCACAATGGTGTCGTGAACGAGTCGATACCCGTCATCCGCGACGTGGACCACGGCACCGCCAGGCTGCTTCCCGACGTGGACCGGGAGCGGGCCTGGCTGCTCACGGTCGACGGCGCACCCCAGTCGTACGTCGACCTGGACGCGCCGGAGCACCTCGAGTTCGAGTACGCGCGACGGCTGGCCCACGTCGTGGACTGCGCGGCCGCAGCTGGCGCGCCACTGGACGTCCTGCACCTCGGCGGTGGCGCCCTGACCCTGCCGCGGTACGTCGCCGCGACCCGGCCCGGCTCCCGGCAGGACGTCGCCGAGGCGGACCGCGCGCTGCTCGGTCTCGTCACGGAACACCTGCCGCTGCCCGAGGGCAGCGGCATCACCGTGCACGCGGCGGACGCCCGCAAGCAGCTGGAGGAGACGGAACCCGGCTCGGTGGACCTGGTGATCGCGGACGTCTTCGGCGGCTCACGGGTACCGGCCCACCTGACGTCCGTGCCCTACGCGGCGGCCGCGGCGCGGGCCCTGCGCGCGGACGGGATCTACGCGGCCAACCTGGCCGACGGGGCGCCCTTCGGCTTCCTGCGCTCGCAGCTGGCGACCTTCGCGACCGTCTTCGGGGAGCTGGCCCTGATCGCCGAGCCCGGTGTGCTGCGCGGGAGGCGGTTCGGCAACGTGGTCCTCGTCGCGTCACGGGAGCCGTTCGACACGGCCGCGCTCACCCGCCGCTGCGCCGCCGACGCGTTCGCGGCCAGGGTCGCGTACGGAGACGCGGTCGCCGGGCTCCTCAAGGGCGCGCGGCCGGTGGGCGACGAGGAGGCGGTCGCCTCACCCGAGCCGCCCGACGGGGCTTTCAGCATCGGCTGATGCCGGCGGGACCTTGGCGAGCACCTCGGTGGACGTGGCCCGGCGGGTCAGATTGCGCACGTCCGGTACGAACAGCACCGCGGCGGTGACCAGGACGACCAGGGCCGCACAGCCCCACAGCGCCTGGCTGCGGCCGACCAGCGACTCCACCGGGCCGGCGAGCGCGGTGGCGAGCGGCACCATGGCGACCGAGCCGAACCAGTCGTACGCCGCGACGCGGGACAGCTTCTCCTCCGGGATCTCCTGGTGCATGGCCGTCATCCAGGAGACGCCGAACACCTCGATGGCCGCCCCGCTCACGAACATCACCAGACAGAGCCCCTCCACGGGCAGCGGGACGGCGAGCCCCGCCGACGGCAGGGCGAGCGGGAAGACACAGAGCGTTCCGGCGAGCAGCAGCCGCCGCGGCTTCCACCGGACCATGAGCAGCCCCCCGGCCACGGTGCCGACACCGAACGCGGCGAGCGCGAAACCCCAGGGGCGCGCGCCCCCGAGCTCGTCCCGGGCGACCAGTGGCCCGTAGACCGCCTCCGCGGCCCCGACCGCGGCGACGACCACCGAGAACTGCGCCACGACGGACCAGAGCCACGGGCGCCCGATGAACTCCTGCCAGCCGTCCCGCAGATCGGCGAGGAGGCCGCCGCCCGGTTCGCGGGCGGGGATGTGGCTGACGTCGAGGAAGGCGCGCAGCGCCCCCGCCAGGGCGAAGGCGGCGGCATCGACGGCCAGCACCCAGCCCGGGTCCATCGCGGCGATCATCGCCCCGCCGAGCGCCGCGCCGCCGATGGCCGCGCCCTGCATGGCCATCCTGAACAGGGCGAAGGCGCGGCTCGCCTGTTCACCGCTGACGCTGGACATCAGCATGCCCTCGGCCGCGGGGCTGAAGAAGGCCTGACCGGTCCCGCACAGAGCGGTCAGCAGCATCATCTGCCAGAGCTGCGGGTCACCGGCCAGGACCAGCCAGGCGAAGACGCCCTGGGAGACACAGTTCAGGGTGTTGGCCGCGACCATCACACGGTGGCGCGGCAGCCGGTCGGCTATCGCCCCGCCGATCAGCAGGAAGAGCACCAGCGGTGCGGTCCTGGCGGCGGCCACGAGACCGACGTCCCCGCCGTCGCCGCCGGACTGCAGAACCGCGAACGCCGCCGCGATCAGCGCGCCATGGGTACCCAGGCCGGTGATGATCGCGGCGGCGGTCAGCAGCCGGTAGTTGCGGCCCGCCGG
>NZ_RDBK01000001.1:131150-236616 GCF_008042275.1 Streptomyces sp. OR43
GCCCGGACCGCCCCACCCCGGCGGGGTGCGGGGTCGGCTGCGTCAGTCACTCAGGGACTATCGCGGCAACGGCCCCTTTGTGCCAAATGCGTTTTCCCCGGTCAGGACTCGGTGATCTTCACCAGCCGCACCGTGCTGAGGATCTTCTGCACCGTGGCGTCCGGCAGTTCGCCCTCGACGCCGGCCGCGGCGTACAGCACCCAGGAGGAGAAGGCGCCGCTGCTGTTCTTGAAGGTGAAGGCGTAGGTCTTGCCGTCGCTGTCACACTTCTTCTTCTTGGTGACGTTCGGGGCGGTGGCCGTGACCAGGCTGCCCGTCAGGCCCGACGTGGTGGTGTACTGCTTGGCCTTGCTGATCTTGATGGTCTTCTTCGGCATGTGCTGGGCGTAGGCGGCCCAGGCCCAGGTGCCTGCCTCGTTCCTGGCGTTCAGGGCGGCGTCCGTGGCACCTTCCGCTCCACGGGTGCCGGTACCGGCGAGGCTGTAGTTCTCCTTGGTGCCGTCCTTGTCGAAGTCGTCGACGCACCACTTCTTCTTGAGGTCCGCCGGCGCGGAGAAGCCGATCAGCGGCGAGCCGTCGCCCTTCGCGTCGTCCTCGAAGTACGAGAACGTGCCGGGGGACCCGACCTCCCAGTCGCCGGGCACGTCGAACTGCGTGCCCCACTTGGGATTGGTCACGACCTTCCAGCCCGCGATGAGCGGCTTGGCGTCGCCCTCCTCGCCGCGCGGGTTCGCCACCGGCGAGGACGCGGCGTCGGAGGGCTTGGCGGGCGCGGACGACTTCTTGCCGTCGGCCACGTTCTTGCCGTCCTTGTCGTCGTCCTTGCCCAGCACCACGACACCGGTGACCGCCGCGGCCACTACGACCGCGGTCGCCGCGACGATGGCGATGACGGTCGTCTTCTTCTTGTCGTTGCCGGGCTGCGGCCCGCCGGGCGGACCGGGCACCGCGTACTGCGGGACGGTCGGCTGCTGGTACGGATTGGGCTGCTGGTACCCCGGCTGACCCTGCTGCGGGTACCCGTACCCGGGCTGCTGCCCCGGCTGACCCTGCTGCGGATAGCCGTACCCCGGCTGCTGCTGGCCGGGCTGTTGCTGCCCCGGCTGCTGATAGGGGTTCGGCTGTTGGTACCCCGGCTGCTGGTACGGGTTCTGGTTCTGGTCCTGCGGGTTTTGCTCGCCCCCGGGCGGCTGCTGTCCTGGCCACATGGCGAGTAACGATAGAGGGGCGCCGCCCGGGCGGCTACGGCCGCCCCCGTGAGCGGACGGTGAAGGATGCGCCCCGCGCCCGGGCGCCCGGGCGCGGAGTCATGGCCAAACATCTCTACTCGTGAGTAACATCTGGTCCATGAGCGCTGAACAGATGACCGCGGGCGAGAGGGTCGCCGCGTCGGTTCCGATGGTCCGGACCCTCAACCTCGAATTCCTGGAGTCCACCGCCGAACGCGCGGTGGTCCGCATGCCGGACCAGGCCGACTTCCACAACCACGTCGGCGGACCGCACGCCGGAGCCATGTTCACCCTCGCGGAATCGGCGAGCGGCGCCGTCGTCATGGCCGCGTTCGGCGACCAGCTGACGCGGGCCGTCCCGCTCGCGGTGAACGCCGAGATCGCCTACAGGAAGCTGGCGATGGGCGAGGTCACCGCGACCGCCACGCTCGGCCGCCCGGTGGCCGACGTCGTCGCCGAACTGGACGCGGGCGAGCGCCCCGAGTTCCCGGTGGCCGTCCGGATCCAGCGCGCCGACGATGCGGTGACCGGCGAGATGACCGTGCTCTGGACGCTGCGGCCGATCGTCTGATTCCGGACCTGCCCGGACGGGGCCGCCACGCGCCCGGGAGGGAGCGGGCGGCCCCTCGGACGTCCGGAGGCGGCCGGTCCCTTCTCCCTGTCGGGGCCGGCGGGGCGACCGGTAGGCTTCCGCCGTGCGCCGAGGAGTTGTCCGGCGGGCGATGAGGACATCACTACGGAGGAACCGGCGTTGCACATCCAGGAGTGGCTGGAGACCGTCCCGGCGATCAGCGTCTACGTCCTGGTGGGCGTCGTCATCGGGCTGGAGAGCCTGGGCATTCCGCTGCCCGGCGAGATCGTGCTGATCAGCGCGGCGCTGCTGGCCGCGGGACACGACGGCATCAACCCGTGGATCCTGGGCGCCTGCGCCACGGCCGGGGCGGTGATCGGCGACTCCATCGGATACGCCATCGGCCGCAAGGGCGGACGGCCGTTGCTGGCCTGGCTCGGCGGGAAATTCCCCCGGCACTTCGGCGAGAGCCAGATCGCCCTGGCGGAGCGCTCGTTCCAGAAGTGGGGCATGTGGGCGGTCTTCTTCGGCCGCTTCGTCGCACTTTTGCGCATCTTCGCGGGACCGCTCGCGGGCGTCCTGCACATGCCGTACTGGAAGTTCCTGACCGCCAACGTGCTCGGCGGGATCGCCTGGGCGGGCGGCACCACGGCCGTCATCTATTCCGTGGGTGTCGTCGCCGAGGAGTGGCTCAAGCGGTTCTCGTACCTGGGACTGGCGATCGCCGTCCTGATCGGTCTCGCCTCGATGCTGATCATCAAGAACCGGGCCAAGAAGGCGGCCGCGCACTCCACCGCGGCCGCACCCGAACCCGAGGCCGTACCGGTCGCCGACTGACGAAGTCCGCGCCGCCCGCCGGCCGGCGACGTGTGGGCACGCTCCGTCGGCCGGCGGCATGTGGGCACGCTCAGCCCTCGTACGCCTGCCGGTGCGCCTTGGCCAGCTCCACGTAGCCGACCGCGTTGAACCTGATGCCTTCGAGTTCCTCCTCGGTCAGCTGCCGCTTGACCTTGGCGGGCACACCCGCGACCAGGGAGCCCGGGGGCACGCGCATGCCCTGCGGGACGAGGGCCTGGGCGGCGATCAGCGAACCCGTACCGATGTGGGCGCCGTTGAGCACGGTGGCACCCATACCGACCAGGACGTCGTCCTCGATCGTGCATCCGTGCAGTACGGCGTTGTGCCCGACCGAGACCCGCTCGCCGACCGTGACGGGGAAACCGGGGTCGACGTGGACGCTGCAGTTGTCCTGGATGTTGGAGCCGGCCCCGATGACGATCGGGCCGCAGTCGGCGCGCAGCACCGCGTGGTACCAGAGGCTGGAGCCCGCGGCCATCGTGATCTCACCGATCGCGACCGAGGTCGGCGCGGTGAAGGCATCCGCGTCGATGACCGGCTCCTTGCCGCCCATGGCCGTGATCAACGCCTGCTCTGCCATCGCGCGTCCTCTCGTTCTCCCGTGCCGTGCGGCGCGGCAGTCCCGTCGCCGACCGGTGGTCCCGACCGGCAAACGGTATGCGACGGGTCGGGCGCTGCGCGGCCGGGTGGGGTGAAGATCACAGGGCGGCGCGGCGATCGCCCGCGGAGCGGCCCACTACCGTGAGCGAGTGCCGAAGAACAGAAACACGTTCTCCTCCGTGACCGCCTGGCGTCGGCGCGCCCTGTCCGGGGCCGTCCACCGCTGCTGGCGCTGGGTCCAGAAGACCGGCGCGGTCACAGCGGTGCACCCCGGCGGGCTGCGCTTCCGCCGGATCGGCGAGGGCACCCGGCTCGCCTTCCCGCAGGGCACGGTGTTCGGCGAGCCGTGGATCGAGCTGGGCGCCCACTGCGTCATCGGCGAGCAGGTCACCCTCACGGCGGGGCTCATGCCCGACCTCGATCTGGGGTCCGACACCGTGCTGACGCTCGGCGACGGAGTCGTGCTGGGGCGCGGCAGCCATGTCGTCGCCGACACCACGGTGACGATCGGCCCGGACACGTACTGCGGACCGTACGTCTACATCACGTCGACGAACCACAGTTATGACGACCCGCAGCAGCCCGTCGGCAAGCAGTGGCCGCGGATGGAGCCGGTGACCATCGGCCCGGGCTGCTGGATCGGCACCGGAGCAGTGATCCTTCCGGGTGCGCGGCTCGGCCGGAACGTGGTGGTGGCCGCGGGCGCGGTGGTACGCGGAGAGGTGCCCGACCACGCGGTCGTGGCGGGGGCGCCCGCCCGTGTCGTACGTAGCTGGGACCCCGGGAAGGGGTGGCAGCCGCCTCTGCGGACGCCGGCCCCGGTGCCGATCCCGGCGGGCGTCACTCCCGAACAGCTCCTGGCCGTGGCGGAGCTCGACGAGATCCTCGACGAGAGCTGAGTCCCGCCCGCCACCGGGCCGGCGCCCGCGGCCGTCAGCCGGTCGCGAGCAGCACCGTGCCCAGCAGCGCGAGCCCGGCCCCCGCCGCCTGTACCCCGCGCAGCCGCTCCCCGAGGAGTCCGCGCGCGGCCAGGGCCGTGACCACCGGGTAGAGCGAGGCCAGCACGGCTGCCACGGTCACCGGCCCGTGCTGCGCGGAGATCGAGTACGTGCCGTTGGCCGCGACATCGGCGAGACCCACGAAGGTCAGCGCCGGCAGCGCGGCGAGCACCACGGCGGCGCCGCCCTCGGCGGGCAGGGCGCGTGCTCCGCGCCGCACGGAGGCGTACAGCGCCGCGCCGCCCACCGTCACATTGGTGACCCGCTGGACGAAGAGCGCCAGGAACAGTCCGGTCACCGTGGTGGACGCCTCGGCGATGAGGGCCATCACGGCCCCGAAGCCGAACGCCGCGAGGAGGGTCAGCAGGACCGCCTGACGCTGCACCGGGGCGCCCCGCAGCTGCGGTCCGCCCGCCATGACGATGCCGGCCACGGCGACGGCCACCCCGGCGCACTGCAGCAGACCGGGACGCTCGCCGATGACCAGCCCGATGCTCACGGGCACGGCGACCCCCAGCGAACCGAGCGGCGAGACCACCCCCATCGGGCCGAGTGCCAGGGCCTTGTAGAAGCTCAGCATCGCCACCGGACCCACCGCGCCCGCCGCGACGGCGAACCAGAGCTGCGGGCCGGCCTCGCTCCAGCCGCCGGTCGCCATCACGATCACGCCGAGGACGGCCGCGGCGATCACCTGCGAGACGACCACCACGGTGAGCGCCGGGGCGCGCCGGGTCAGGACCCCGCCACCGAAGTCGGCCAGCCCCCACAGCAGGCTGGTGGCCAGGGCGAACAGTGCGGTCATGGGCGGGCCTCGCAGTACAGTGCGATGAACGGTGAGTACAGCACACCGTAGTGCAGTATTCGCTACCAAGGCATCCAAAATATTGGACGGAATGTGACGGATCTCGACCAGCTGACCCAGTCCCTCGCCCGGAACCTCAAGCGCTGGCGCGGCGAGCGGGGCTTCACCCTGGACACGCTGGCCGCCCGTGCCGGGGTCAGCCGCGGAATGATCATCCAGATCGAGCAGGCCCGCACCAACCCGAGCGTCGGCACCACGGTCAAGCTCGCCGACGCCCTCGGGGTGAGCATCACGACGCTGCTCGACTACGAACGGGGTACACCCGTCCGTCTGGTCCCCGAGAGCCAGGCCGTCCGGCTGTGGTCCACCGAGGCGGGAAGCTCCACCACCCTGCTGGTCGGAACCGAGGCCCGGGGCCCGCTGGAGCTCTGGTCCTGGAACCTGATGCCCGGCGAGTCGAGCGCGTCCGACCCGCACCCCGAAGGCACCGTGGAACTCCTCCATGTCACCGCGGGCACCCTCACCCTGGTGGTCGACGAGGCCCCGTACGCCGTACCCGCCGGAGCCTCCGCCACCTTCGAGGCGCACCACCCGCACGCCTACCGCAACGAGGGCACCGAGCCCGTCCGCATCACGATGGCCGTATCGATCCCGCCCGTCAGATGAGACACTCAACCGGCAACGGGCCAGGGGCTGTTAGCGTTGCGCGCATGCGCGCCCCGATCGGCTCCTTCGAGGATGCCTGCCCTGCTGCCGACCGTCTCGGACTCCTCACGGCTCCGGTCGCCCGAGCGGTGGAGAAGGGCTGGGGCGGCGTTCCCGCCGAGCAGATCATCCACGTCGACACGGACCCGGAGATCGCCGACACGGCGGCGTTCGTCGAACGCCACGGGGCCGATCTGCTGAGCCGGTCCGCCAACTGCCTCGTGGTGGCGGGCAAGCGTGGAGGCGCGGTCACCCTGGCCGTCTGTCTCGTCCTGTCCCGCTGCCGCGTCGACGTGAAGGGTGCCGTTCGCGAGCATCTCGGCGCCCGCAAGGTGTCGTTCGCCCCGATGGAGACGGCGGTCGGCGAGACGGGAATGGAGTACGGCGGCATCACCCCGGTCGGACTCCCCGACGGATGGCCCCTGTTGATCGACCCCGCCGTGGTCGACGAGGAGTGGGTCCTGATCGGCAGCGGCACCCGCCGGGGCAAGCTGATCGTGCCCGGCAAGGCGCTGGCGGCGCTGCCCGGGGCGGTCGTGGTCGACGGTCTCGGGGTTTGACCGAATCGTGTCTCGGTTGTCGGCTCTCTATGCGCATCATCTGGCTCAGGCCCCCGCTCTGCGGGAGGCTGGCTCTGGTATGCCCGAGCAGGCCCCGGCTGAGCCGGGCGGGTCATGGCTTAGCCCATCCGGGGGGTGTGCGTGAACACGGCCGAAACCGCGAGGCGGGCACGCGCGTTCCTGGAGCGCGGCGCTCCCATGCGTGTCCGAGTGGCCAACTCTGATGTTCTGTCCTATTTATAAGGAAAGCTAGGGATTTCCATCCCTGTCCATATCGGGTTCGCAGCGATCGTGGACGTCCTCAACATGAAGGGCTTTAAATGAAAACTACTCTCGTCTCGGCGGCCGTCCGGCCGGGGATCCTTCCCCGCAGCCAGGCCGTGCCCCGGGTGCCGCTCGCTCAGCGAGCCGCTGTCCAGGGCGGCGGGGCCCTGCCCGCATCGCTCAGTCGACTCCTGTCGACCGACGCCGGGGCGAGTCCGTTGGTGATCGCAGCCTTTCAGTCGTCCGTCTGAGTAGCCGAACAGATACTCGCCATGGACCGGCCACCCCCTTCTTTGAGCCAATTCGTGCTGAAGATGCACAGCCGCTGTGATCTCGCCTGCGATCACTGCTATGTGTACGAGCACGCGGACACGAGCTGGCGTGGCCGGCCCCGGGCAGTCACCCAGCAGACCCTGGCCAGGGCGGCGGATCGCATCGCCGAACACGCCCTGGCACACGGTCTTCCCATGGTCCACGTGGTCCTGCACGGCGGCGAACCGCTGCTCGCGGGCCCCGAGAGGATCCGGTGCGCGGCCGAGGAGCTCACCCGCGCACTCGACGGGATCAGCGCACTCGATCTGCGCATCCACACCAACGGCGTCCTGCTCAACGAGGAGTTCTGCGAGCTCTTCGCCGAACTGGGCATCAAGGTCGGGGTGTCGCTCGACGGCGACCGGGCCTCCAACGACCGTCATCGCCGCTATGCGGACGGACGCACCAGTCACCCCCAGGTCCTGCGCGCCGTGTCGCTGCTCAACCGTCCGGGCTACCGAAGACTCTTCGCCGGACTGCTCTGCACCATCGACGTGGAGAACGATCCGGTCGCCGTGTACGACGCCCTCGTGGCCCTCGACCCGCCGCGCATCGACTTCCTGCTCCCGCACGCGACCTGGGACGTGCCCCCGCCCCGTCCGCACGGATCCGCGACGCCCTACGCCGACTGGCTCGACGTGATCCACCGGCGATGGACCGAGGCCGGGCGGCCGGTGCCGGTGCGGATCTTCGACTCCGTGCTGCGGACGCTGCGCGGCGAGAGTAGCCTCACCGAGTCGCTGGGCCTGGCACCGGCGGACCTCGTGGTCATCGAGACGGACGGTACGTTCGAGCAGGCCGACAGCCTCAAGACGGCCTACGACTCGGCACCCGCCACGGGGATGAACCTTGTCGATCACAGCCTCGACGACGTGCTCGCACATCCGGGCATGCTCGCCCGCCAGCAAGGGCTGGAGCAGCTCAGTGACGAGTGCCGGGCCTGCCCGGTGGTCAGCTCCTGCGGAGGCGGTCTCTACGCACATCGCTACCGGACGGGAAGCGGCTTCCTCAACCCCTCGGTCTTCTGTCCCGATCTGATGCAACTGATCACGAACATCCGTGACCGGGAGGCGGCGGTGCCCATGGCGAGTGCTCCCGAACCGCTCGACGCGGCCGGACTCGACGAGCTGGCCTCGGGCTTCGGCGGCGCCGCGACCGTGGGCCGGCTCGTGGCGGCCCAGGCGGAGATCAACCACGACCTGCTGGCCGCCGTCGGCGAACGCGCCCCGCGCGGCGACCGCACGGCGATGCAGGCCTGGGAACTGCTCATCGACCTCGACACCGGAGCCCCCGAGGCGCTGGACGCGGTGCTGGCGCACCCGTACACCCGCCCCTGGGCGCTGGGTGTGCTCGAAGGCGGGCCGCCGTGGTCCGCCGCCGCGGGACTCGCCGAGATCGCGGCCGCCGCCGCGGTGCGGGCCGGCCGCGGTGACACCGTCGCCGTCCCCGTGCGCGAAGGCATGCTCCGCCTTCCCGGCCTGGGCGCGGTGGCCCTGCCCCGGGGCGCGGCACTCGCCGAGGTGTCCGCGGACGCCGAGGGGTTCTCGGTACGCGCTGCGGGCCGCCATGTGCGGATCGACCGTGAGGACGGGGTGGACGGGCTCACTGCGCACTGGCAGCCGGTGCGGGTGGTCGAATCTCCGGGCTGGTCGGTCGCGCTGGAGGACACCGACCCCCTGCGCGACCGTCATCAGTGGCCCGTCACCGGGCGGCTCTCCGCGGGCGAGGCCAAGCTGTGGGCGCAGGACCTGGCCCAGGCCTGGGCGCTGATCCAGGACGAACTCCCGGCATACGCCCCCGGAGTGCAGGCCGGTCTCCGGGTCGTCACACCGCTGCACGCGCCGGGCGGCAGCGACGTCAGTGCGGCCTCCCGTGACGCGTTCGGGGCGATCGGAGCGGCCCGGCCCGAAACCCCCGAGCTGCTGGCCCTGTTGATCGTCCACGAGTTCCAGCACGTGAAGCTGGGTGCGGTCATGGACAGCTTCGATCTGCGTCAACCCGTCGACGACGGCCGGCTGTTCTACGCACCCTGGCGCCCCGATCCACGCCCCCTGGACGGCCTGCTCCAGGGCACGTATGCCCACATCGCCGTCACGGACTTCTGGCGCGTGCGCCGGCACTCCGCACAGGGCGCGGCGGCCGACGCCGCCGAGGCGCAGTTCGCCCGATGGCGGGAGCAGACGACGCGGGCCGTGCGGGTACTGGCCGGATCGGGGCTGCTGACGCCCCTCGGCGAGCGGTTCGTGGCCGGAATGGGCCATACGGCCGGGGCGTGGGAGGCGGAAGAGGTCTCTGCCGACGCCCTGGACCGGGCGCGGAGTTCCGCCGAACGGCACCGCGCCGACTGGGCGGCCCGCAATCCCGTGCATGCCGCACAGCTCGGCCCTTGATCCTTTTCGGAATTGGCGGTTATGGCAGCAATTGATTGTCCCGTACCGAAAACGGAGGGGCGGGCTCAATAAATAGGCGCGTTCCTGCCGTTCCGTCGAAGATTCGATACTTCCTAGACTGAGGTCCCACACGTGGACCGGGGGAGACGTTGGATCTTGAAGCTGCCGGAGCACAGGGAGATGAGCCGAGACCGTACTTCTTCCTCAGCTATGCGCATACACCCAGGAACGATCCGAAGGACAAAGATCCGAATCTCTGGGTCGAGAGATTCTACCGGGACCTGTGCGCCCACGTTCTGCAGTTGACGTCCCTGCCCGCCGGGGTGCCGGCCGGGTTCCTGGATCAGCAGATGCAGCCCGGGGAGGGGTGGCAGGAGCGCCTCTCCGAATCCCTGGCGTACTGCAAGGTCTTCGTGCCGCTCTACTCGCCGCGCTATTTCCTGAGCGAGCAGTGCGGCCGGGAGTGGTACGCCTTCTCCAGCCGCGCGGTGCACTATCAGGCGGCCCGCAGCAACGGCGGCCAGATGTCCGGCATCGTGCCCGCGCTCTGGGTGCCCGTACAGCCCGGGCAGCTGCCGCAGCCCGCGGAGCGGCTGCAGTTCAACCACGCCGCCTTCGGCGAGGAGTACGCCGACGAGGGCTTCTACGGGCTGATCAAGCTGCGCTATCTGCGTGACCAGTACGAACGGGCCGTGTATCTGCTGGCCAAGCGGATAGTGAAGGTCGCGGAGCAGAGCCGGATGCCCGAAGGGGATCCGCAGCAGGACTACGCGGCGGTGCCGAGCGCCTTCGGGCCGCCCGGCAGGGCGCGGCAGATGGAGATCTCCGTCCTCGCCTGCTCCCGCTCCGATCTGCCTCCGGGCCGTGCGCCGGACTGCTACGGGCCGGCCCAGCGCGACTGGAATCCGTACCACCCCAAGTCGTCCAGGCCACTGGCCGATCACGCCGTCGACCTCGTACGCAATCTCGACTACCAGGTGCGGGTCGGTGAGTTCGAGGCGGAATCCGAGCGCCTGCTCGGCACCGAGCGGCCGCAGGGGCCGGGACTGCTGCTGCTGGACCGGTGGGCCCTGGACACCCCGCGCCGGCAGGAACTGCTGAGACGGCTGAGCGAGAACAGCAGGCCCTGGATCAGCGTCATGGTCCCGTGGAACAGGGACGACCCCGACTCCGGCCATCGCGAGGCCGACCTGCGCGCCGTGCTGGAGGGGCTGCTCGAATCCGGGCCCGCGACCGAATTCGGCCATCGGTCGCACAGCGGAGGCGTCCCGACCCTGGAGGCCTTCAGCCAGGAACTCCCGGGAGCGGTGAAGGCCGCCGAGCGCCACTACGCCGCCCACGCCGAGACCTTCCCGCCCGCGGGTTCGAGCGGCACCCTGCCGCGCCTGCTGGTCAACGGCGTGGGCTACGGAAGCAGCAATCCCGCTCCACCCGTCACCGGTACGGACCACGACACGGGCGATCCCGGCGACGGTGACGCCCCCGAGGGGGAGGACCCAGCAGATGACCGAGAACCGTGACGGTACCGTCGTCACCTTCTACTCCTACAAAGGCGGAACCGGCCGCACCATGGCGCTGGCCAATACCGCCTGGATTCTTGCCGCGAACGGCTTTCGCGTACTCGCCGTCGACTGGGATCTGGAAGCCCCCGGTCTGCACCGCTTCTTCCACCCTTTCCTCGATCTTTCCGACCTGGCCGCCACACCCGGGCTGATCAACCTGATCACCGAATACCAGGAAGAGGCACGCAGGCCCGCGGCACGTGATCCGGAATGGCACCGCGAATACGCCCGCGTGAGGCCGCACGCCACCTCACTGAACTGGTCCTTCCCACGAGGCGGAAGTCTCGATTTCCTGTCCGCCGGGCGCCGTAACCGGGACTATTCCTCGACCGTCGGCCGGATGGACTGGGACGACTTCTACGAACGCTACGGCGGTGGTCACTTCTTTGACGCCATGCGGGCCGACATGCAGAAACACTATGACTTCACCTTGATCGACAGCCGGACCGGGCTGAGTGACATCGCCGATATCTGCACCGTCCAGATGCCCCAGGTGCTGGTGGTCTGCTTCACCCTCAGCGACCAGAGCATCGAGGGCGCGTCGGCCGTGGCCCGCGACATCGAGGAGCGGTTCCACGACCAGCACATCCGGATCCTGCCCGTGCCCATGCGCATCGACGACGGGGAGAAGGAGAAGGCGGACGCGGGACGCGCGCTGGCCAGAGAGAGCTTCCCCGGTTTCCCCAGTGGCCTTTCCAACGACGAACTGGCCAACTACTGGGGCACGGTGGAGATTCCCTACCGGCCGTTCTACGCCTATGAGGAGATCCTCGCCACGTTCGGTGACGCCCCGAACATATCGAGTTCCATGCTCACTTCCTGCGAACGGCTGACCGCGGTACTCACCGAGGGCCGGGTCACCGCGCTGCCCGCGATGGACGAGGCGGAGCGGCTGGCCTACGTGGCGGCCTACACCCGTCGCAGGCCCGTCCCGCCGTCCAACATCGTCCTCACCCATGTGGCGGAGGACCAGATGTGGGCGGACTGGCTGGAGTCGGTCCTCACCCGCGCCGGCTTCCACGTCATGCCCGTCGACGTGCGCAGCTCGCACCAGGCGTGGAACGACGCCGAATGGGCGGCGGCCGGTGCCTTCCGGGTCGTCCCCGTCGTCTCCCAGGCCTACCAGAACTCGCGGCGGGCCCGGAGCCTGTGGGAGTCCGCGCTGGGGCTCGATCCGTCGGGCAGCAGGCGCCAGCTCGTCCCCGTGCGGGTCAGCGACGTGCGGCTGACCATGCCGCTCAACAGCAGGGGCATCGTCGACGTCGCCCGGCTGGACGAACGGGAGGCCACCGCCGCCGTACTGACGGCGCTGGACCGGCCCGAAGCCCTCGACACGATGCCGGCCCCGCCCGGGGGCCCGCGCTTCCCCGGCACGGTCCCCGGGGTGTGGAACGTACGGCCCCGGCACACCGAGTTCACCGGCCGCGGATCCGTACTGGTGCGGTTGCGCGACCAGTTACGGGGCAGCAGCCGATCCGCACAGCACCTCCCGCAGGTCCTCTACGGGCTCGGCGGGGTCGGGAAGACACAGGTGGCCCGGGAGTACGCGCACCGGTTCCGGGCCGACTACGACCTGGTGTGGTGGGTCGAGGCCGAGCAGCCGGACCGGGTCGTGTCGTCCCTGGCGGAACTCGCGGAGAAGATGGGCCTGCGCGCCGGCGAGGTGGTCGCCGAGGCCGCCCGGGCGGCGCTCCAGGCGCTGCGTGCCGGAGCGCCGTACGCACGCTGGCTGCTCATCTTCGACAACGTCGAGGACCTCGACAAGGCGCTGGAGCTCTTCCCCGACGAGACCGGACCGCTGATGACCGGCCTCTACGGTCACATTCTCGCCACCTGCCGCAACAGGCCCATCTCCAGCCGCGTGGAGCCGGTGGAGGTCGAGGTCTTCACCCGCCCGGAGAGCGTGGAGCACCTGTGCCGCAGGGTGCGCAAGCTGCCGGCCAGGGACGCGGAGCGGGTGGCCGAGGCCGTCGGCGACCTGCCGCTGGCGGTGGAGGTCGCCGCCGCCTGGCTGGCCGAGACCGCGACCCCCGTCGACGCCTACGTCGAGCAGCTCAGGGAGCAGAGCACCAAGGTTCTCTCCCTCGGCCGGCCCGAGGACTACACCCTCCAGATCGGCGCCACCTGGAACATCTCCATCGCCAGGCTGCGCAAGGAGTCCAAGGCCGCGGTCCGGCTGCTGGAACTGTGCTCCTTCTTCTCCGCCGAACCGATATCGATGACGCTCATCGGCAGTGACTCGATGTTCAGGTCGCTCCTGCCGTACGACTCGGATCTCCGCGAGCGGTACATGCTGGGACGGGTCATCCAGGCGCTCAACCGCTTCGCGCTGGCCAAGGTGGAACCGGCCGACAACAGCATCCAGGTCCACCGGCTCGTCCAGGCCGCGGTCCGTGCCGGGCTGTCGCCGGAGGAACGGGACACGGCCGTCCACGAGGTGCACCGCATCCTCGCCGAGGCCCGGCCCCCGCAGGGCGCCGACCAGGACAATCCGGTGAACGACCCCCGGAGCTGGCCGGCCTTCGAACTCATCTGGCCGCACCTGGGGCCGTCGGGTGTGGCCGACTGCGACGAGGCCGAGGCCCGTCAGCTGATGGTCGACCGCATCCGCTACCTCCTCAAGCGCGGCGAACTGGAGGGCGCCAGGGCGCTGGGCACCCAGCTCAACAAGACCTGGACCCAGGAACTCGGCGAGGACGATCTGCAGACACTGAACCTGCGCTTCGAGCTGGCCAACGCCCTGCGCGCCCAGGGCAGATACCAGGACGCCCGCCGGATGGACGAGGACACCCTCGCCCGGCAGACCCGCCTGCTGCGCAGGGACCATCCCAGCCTGCTGATCACCACGGGCAGTCTGGCGGCGGACCTGCGCGCCCTGGGCCGGTTCGACGAGGCGCTGGAACGGGACCAGAAGATCCACCACGTGATGCGCGAGACCTTCGGGGACAACCACCCGCGCACCCTCGTCGCCGCTCACAACCTCGCCATCGACTACCGGCTGACCGGCGACAGCGAAGCGGCGCGCAGGCTCGACGACCTGACCGTGGAGCGCCGCAGCACGCTGCTCGGCGAGGACCACCCGTACACCCTGACCACCAAGGGGCACCTGGGGCGCGACCTGCGGGAGACCGGGGAGTACGAGTCCTCGGTGCAGATCCTCCGCGAGGTCAAGGCCTCCTTCGAGCGGGTCCTCAACGCGGACGTGCCCGAAGCGCTGCGTACCGCCAAGAGCCTCGCCGTGTCGCTGCGCAAGGCGGGCCACCCGCACGAGGCGAAGCTCCTCACGGAGGAGACGTACAACCGCTACCGGGAGCGGTACGGCACCAAGGTGCCCGACGCGCTCGCGTGCGGGCTGAACCTCGCGGCGGACTTCTCCGCGGTCGGCGACAAACAGGCGGCTCTGGACCTGGCCCAGCAGTCCCTGGACGGCTACCGGGCCACGCTGGGCGAGGACCATCCGTTCACCCTGGCCTGCCGCAACAACGTCGCCATCTATCTGCGGGGCATGGGCGCGGCCCAGTCGGCGGCGGAGGCCGGTGAAAAGGTCAGGGCCGCGCTGGAGAGCAGCCTGGGCGCCCAGCACCCCTTCACGCTCTGCGCCGCCATCAACCTGGCCAACGCCTACGGCGACCTGAACCGGCTGCAACTGGCGGAGCGCTGGGAACGGGCCGCTCTCGAAGGCCTGCTGGACCGGTACGGGCCGACCCACCCCGACGTGCTGGCCTGCCGCTCCAACCTGGCCGTCACCCTGCGCTCCATGGACCGTGAGAGGGAGGCCGAGCGGCTGCGGGCGGAAGTCGTGCCGCTGGCCGTCGAGCACCTGGGCATGGACCATCCGATCGCCGTGGCGGCCCGCGCCTGGCGGCGCATCAACCGTGATCTGGAACCGCAGCCGGTCTGATGTCCGCTCAGGCGGGGCGGCCGGCCGGTACGGGCCGGCCGCCCCGCCTGCGGTGGGCGCGGCCGCCCGGTCATCTGGTGACCCAGCCGAGTACCCGGGTGAGGACGCGCAGCGCGCCGAAGTGCGCGGCCCCGCGCTCCACCACCGTCTCCGCCCCGGGAATGCGCTCGCCGAGCCAACGGGTGTGCTGTGCCGGCGCGAACACATCGTCCTCGCCGTGCCACAGGAGCACGGGCGAGGCGATGTCCTCGGGCCGGAACCCCCAGTCGCTGCTGAAGGACATGACGTCGTCGACCCAGCCGTCCGCCGAACTGCGGAGCCCCTCGGCGAAGTTGCGCACCAGCATGGCGCGGATGCCGGTGTCGGAGACGATCCCGCGGTCGGACGCCGACAGCCCGCGGTGCATGTCGACGACCGAGCCCATCGGGTCCGCCCGGATCGACGCCGACCTGCGTTCCAGCGCGGCGGTCAGCCGGCCCCGCCCCGCCGCGGCGTTGATGTACTCCCGGACATTGGACTCGGTCATGCCCTCGAACCAGTCGAGCCCCTGGGCGTCGCGGGGCGCCAGACCCACCAGCGCCGCCGTGCGAGCGGCGCGGCCGCGCAGCAGCGCGGCGCACGCGAGTGCGTGCGGCGCTCCGCCCGACCGGCCCACCACCGCGAACTCTCCGATGCCGAGGGCGTCGGCGATGGTCACGACGTCCGCGGCGACATGGGCCACGGAACGGCCGGGCAGCCGGTCGGACGCGCCGTAGCCGGGACGGTCGTAGGCGATGAGGTGGATGCCCAGCCGGTACAGAACGGACCCGCGCGGGGCCGGACCGAGCCGGCTCCCCGGGGTGCCGTGGAGCAGGAACACCGGTCTGCCGTGCGGATTTCCGAAGCTTTCCACGGCCAGGTCCCGGCCGTCCTCCGTGCGGATCAGCTGCTCCATCCGGTGCCTTCCCCTCGGGGCCGATACGCGGTAAGTATGAGTGCCACAAGGGAAGTTGGATATAGATGCACCGGCCAGGAGGTTGCCGCGCAGGCGCGAAGCGCCGTCAGGAGTGCGCCCCCCTGTGCGCCGTCAGCCACCCCGTGGCGAACGAAACGGCTGCCGGGAAGCGGAACAGGCGGCCCGTGGCGGAGCCCACCGGGCCGCTGCGGATCGCCGCACCGTGGTCCGAGCGCTCGAAGTCGGTGCCCAGCTCCGTGAAGTCGCTGTCGTCCAGCGCCACGTCCTCGTACCGCCACCACCGGCGCCCGCCTCCGTCCCGGACCACGCAGCGGTAGGTGCGACGGGGCGGCGACGGTACGCGGTACTCGGCCAGGTGGAACGCGGTGCAGCGGCCGAATCCCGTGCCGAGCAGCAGGATCTGGGCCCGCAGTGCGTGCAGGCGGGCTAGGGGGGAGTCCTCGCCCAGGTGGCAGGCAGGGTCATGGTCCGCCACCACATGGCCGGCCAGCGGCCCCACGGCGGCGAAGGAGGTCTGCGGGTGCGCGCTGCGGAGGACGCCGGGGGACCGGCGCACCGTTTCGGAGAGCATGCCCATCGACGGCGCGGGCGTGGTGCCCGGGTCGAACGCGGGCATCGCCGCCCGGACGGCTCGGCGCTCACGCTCGTCGAGGCCGCGGATCCGGGCGTGGTACTGCGGGGAGGTGTCGGAGTTCTCCGGCGTGAAGGACGGGACGACCAGCGTGCCCTCCGGGCCCAGTGCCTCGCGCAGGGCGGCGGCGACCGTGGCCGCGCCCCCGCCCACCGCCCCCACGGCGCTCAGTGACGCGTGCACCATCAGGACGCCGCCGCGCTCGACGCCGAGCGCGGAGAGCTGTCCGGACAGGCGGGCCCGGGTGTGGGGGGCAGCGGACACGCGCGTGGCGTGGGCAGTACTCACAGCGGGCCATCCTCCCAGCCCGAAGCGGAGTGTGATACCCCGCACATACGAACGCCCCGGCGCGCTCAGCCGTTCAGTGCGGGTATCTCGATGGCGGGGCAGCGGTCCATGACCATGTCGAGCCCGGCCGCCCTCGTGCGCTCGTACGCCTTCTCGTCGATCACACCGAGCTGGAACCAGACCGCCGAGGCGCCGATCGTCACCGCTTCGTCCGCCACCGCACCGGCCAGCTCGCTGTTGACGAAGACGTCCACCACGTCGACCGGGAAGGGGATGTCCGCCAGCGAGGCATAGCCCTCCTCCCCGTGCACCCGCTCCGCCTTGGGATGGACGGGCACCACCCGCTTGCCGAAGCGCTGGAGCACCTCGGCCACCCCGTAGGCCGCGCGCGAGCGGTTGTTGGAAAGGCCCACCACCGCCCAGGTGTCGCCCGTGTCCTTGAGAATCCTGCGGATCGTCTCCGTGTCTGCGTACATGATCCGCACAACGGGCGGCCGCCCCGGACCATTCCCGCGGCTGCGCATAGGCTGGCCGGATGCAGGAGCAGTACCGGACCGTCGCCCGCGCGGGCGAGCACGAGACCGAGATCAACCGATCGCGCTTCATCTGCGCGCTCGCCCCCGCCGCCACCGAGCAGGACGCCCAGGACTTCGTCGCACGCGTCCGCAGGGAGCACCCGACCGCCACGCACAACTGCTTCGCGTACGTGATCGGCGCCGACGCCTCCGTACAGAAGGCCAGTGACGACGGCGAGCCGGGGGGCACCGCCGGCGTCCCCATGCTCCAGATGCTCACGCGCCGCGAGATGCGGTACGTCGTCGCCGTCGTCACCCGCTACTACGGTGGCGTGAAGCTCGGTGCGGGCGGACTGATCCGGGCCTACGGCGGTGCGGTGGGCGAGGCCCTGGACGCCCTCGGCACGCTCACCCGGCAGCGGTTCCGGATCGTGACGGTCACCGTCGGACATCAGCGCGCCGGCCGGCTGGAGAACGAGTTGCGGGCCACCGGACGCACCGTGCGCGAGGTCCGGTACGCGGAGGCCGTGAGCATCGAGATCGGGCTGCCGGACGCCGAGGTCGAGGACTTCCGCCGCTGGCTGGCCGACGCCACGGCGGGCGAGGCGGAACTGGAACTGGGCGACGAGGCGTACGGGGACGCCTGAGCGGCGGACCGGCCCCGGCGGGCCGTCCGCGGGCGTCTTCCCGGCCGCCGCCCCGGGGTGGTCCCCGGGGGTGGGAGACTGTGGTCCGTGAGGGAGCAGGGGCAGGGGCACGCAGGCGTGGCGGACCCCGGCACCGGCGCCGTGGGCAGGGCCGGTGCACAGCCGGACGGGGCTCGGGGGACGAGGAAGCGAAACATGCAGGTCGGAGCCGGCTCTTGAGGATTTTGCACACATCGGACTGGCACCTGGGCCGCTCCCTGCACCGGGTCTCCCTGCGCGAGGCGCAGGCCGCCTACCTCGACCACCTGGTGGCCACCGTGCGCGAGTACGCGGTCGACGTCGTGCTCGTGGCGGGTGACGTGTACGACAGGGCCGTGCCGCCGCTCTTCGCCGTGGAGCTCTTCGACGACGCACTGCACCGGCTCGCCGCCGCCGGTGTGCCCACCGTGATGATCTCCGGCAACCACGACTCGGCCCGGCGCCTGGGTGTCGGCGCGGGGCTCATCGGGCAGGCCGGTATCCACCTGCGGACCGACCCCGCGCGTTGCGCCACCCCCGTCCTCATCCCGGACGCGCACGGTGACGTGGCGTTCTACGGCCTCCCGTACCTCGAACCCGCCCTGGTCAAGGACGTGTTCAAGACGGAACGGGCCGGACACGAGGCCGTGCTGACCGCCGCCATGGACCGCGTGCGTGCCGATCTCGCCGAGCGGCCGGACGCCACCCGGTCCGTCGTCCTCGCCCACGCCTTCGTCGCGGGCGGCGAGCCCAGCGACAGCGAACGCGACATCACCGTCGGCGGCGTCGCGGCCGTCCCCGCAGGCGTCTTCGGCGGCGTGGACTACGTGGCGCTCGGCCACCTCCACGGCTGCCAGACCGTCGCCGAGCGCGTCCGGTACTCCGGCTCCCCGCTGGCGTACTCCTTCTCGGAGGTCCACCACCGCAAGACGATGTGGCTGATCGACCTCGACGCCACGGGCGCGATCGCCGCGGAGCGGATCGACTGCCCGGTGCCCCGGCCTCTCGCCCGGCTCCGCGGCCGGCTCGACGCCCTCCTCGACGACCCCGCCCTCGACCGGCACGCCCACTCCTGGATCGAGGCGACCCTCACCGACCCGGTCCGCCCGGCCGAGCCGATGGCCCGGCTCGTCGAGCGCTTCCCGCACACGCTCAGCCTCGTCCTCGAACCGGACCGGGCACCCGACGACCCGCACACCTCCTACGCCGAGCGGCTGCGGGGACGCGACGATCAGAGCATCGCGGAGGACTTTGTGGCCCACGTCCGGGGCGGGTACGGCACCGACGAACAGGAGCGCACGGTACTGCGCAGCGCCTTCGACCACGTACGGGTCGACGACACCGTGCGCGAGGTGAACCGATGAGGCTCCACCGGCTCCACATCACCGCCTTCGGCCCGTTCGGCGCCACCCAGGAGATCAACTTCGACGCGCTCTCCGCAGCCGGACTCTTCCTGCTGCACGGGCCGACCGGCGCCGGCAAGACCTCGGTCCTCGACGCCGTCTGCTACGCCCTGTACGGGGCCGTGCCAGGAGCCCGGCAGAGCCCCGGGACCTCGCTGCGCAGCGACCACGCACCCGCGGACCTGCCCACGGAGGTCCGGCTCGAACTCACCGTCGGCGGGCGCCGCCTGGAGATCACCCGCCGCCCCGCCCAGCCCAGGCCGAAGAAGCGCGGCGGCGGCCACACCACGGAGAAGGCGCAGAGCCTGCTGCGCGCGTACGACCCCGAGCAGGGCTGGCAGGCGCAGAGCCGCTCGCACCAGGAGATCGGTGAGGAGATCACCCAGCTCATCGGGATGAGCCGGGAACAGTTCTGCCAGGTGGTGCTCCTGCCGCAGGGCGACTTCGCCCGCTTCCTGCGAGCCGACGCCGAGGCGCGGGGCAAGCTGCTCGGCAGGCTCTTCGACACCCGTCGGTTCGCCGCGGTCGAGGAGCGCCTCGCCGACCTCCGCCGCCTCGCCGAGAACCAGGTCAGGGCCGGGGACGACCAGATCCTCGCCCTCGCCCAGCGGATCGCCCAGGCCGCCGGCCCCGCCGGGGCGGAACACCCGATGCCGCGACTCCAGCCGGGCGAGCCGGGGCTCGCGGACTCCGTACTCGAATGGGCCGCGACGGCCCGCAGCAGCGCCCGGGAACGGCTCGACATCGCGGCCCAGGCCCTCTCCGCGGCCGAGAACCGCCACGCAGCCACCAGGTCCGCGCTGGACTCCGAACGGGAACTGGCCGCACTTCAGCAGCGCTACGCCGAGACCCGGCGCCGGGCCGCC
Source organism: Streptomyces sp. OR43 (assembly GCF_008042275.1). GTDB lineage: Bacteria > Actinomycetota > Actinomycetes > Streptomycetales > Streptomycetaceae > Streptomyces. Next base: position 151,226 of record NZ_RDBK01000001.1, read on the forward strand.
GCATCCGAAGCGGGCCGGTCCGGACACGACGAGGACCTGGAACAGCTGAGGCGCGCCCGCAGGGCGGACCGTGTCGCCCCGGCACTGGAGCTCCGCGACGAAGCCGAGCGGGCCTACGGACGGGCGAGCGCGGCCCGCGACCGCTCCCGGAGCCGGCTGCCGGACACCCTGGCCGACGCCGGTGCCGAGCAACTGGCGGCTCTGGAACGAGGGCTGCGCGAGGAGCTCGGCGGCCTCGACGCCGCACGCCGTGCCGAGCGGCGCAGCGCGGAGATCGACACTGAGCGCACCGAGCTGGAGCGCCAGGCCCGCGCTGACGACGAACTGATCCGTGAGGCCGAGGGCTGGCTGGCGGGCTGGGAGGACACCCGAAGCGGTCTGCTGGCCCGGATCGAGGAGGCGCAGGAGGCCGCGACCCGGGCCGAGTCACTGGCCGGCCGGCTGGACCCGGCCCGGCGACGCCTGGACGCGGCCCGACGGCGGGACGCGCTGGCGGCCGAGGCGGCGGCCGCCGACGAGCGGCTCGGTGCGGCCCGCGAGCATGCCCTGGGCACCCGTGAGCACTGGCTCGACGTGCGCGAGCGGCGGCTGCGTGACATCGCGGCCGAACTCGCGCGGGAACTCGTCGAGGGCGAGGCCTGCGCGGTCTGCGGATCGGCCGACCACCCGCGGCCGGCCCGTGCCGGGGACGGACACGTCGACCAGGCGACGGAGGACGCGGCGGAGGCCGCCCACCGGCGCGCCGAGCACGCGCGTACCGAGGCGGAGCACGCGCTCGGAGCCGTACGGGAACGGTATGCGGCAGCCCGCGCGGAGGCCATGGAGGACGCGGACGCGGCCCAGGGAGCGGCGGGCGATCCGTCGGTCGCCGCGCTCGCCGCCCTCGTGGACACCCTGACCCGGGAGCACGCCCAGGCGCACCGGACCGCCGCCGGGACGCACACCGCACGCGAGGCCCTGACGACGGCCGAACGGGAGCAGGCACAGCGCGCCGAGGACCGGCAGCAGGCCGAGCGGCGGGTGTCGGCCCGCACGTCCCGTCGCGAGGGCCTCGACACGGAACAGGCCTCCCTGGAAGAGATGTTGGTGCAGGCGCGCGGGGGGTCGGACAGTGTCGCGGAGCACGCCGCCCTGCTGCAGAACAGGGTTGGTCTCCTCGCCGACGCGGCCGTGACCGTGCGGGAGGAGGAGAGCGCGGCAGCGCGGCTCAAGGAAGCCGACGACCGGCTCGCCGACGCCGCGTTCCGGGCCGGATTCGACACGCCGCAGGCCGCCGCGGACACGCTCCTCGGCGACTCGGCACAGCGTGCGCTCCAGCACCGTATCGACGCCTGGCAGGCCGAGGCGGCCGCGGTGGCCGACCGGCTCGCCGAGACCGGCGCCCGCGCCGCCGCGGACCGTGCTCCCGCCGCGCCGGATGCCGCGCAGCAGGCGCACGACAGGGCGGAGCGGCTGCTGCGGGACGCTGCGGCGGCTCTCGCTTCGGCACGGGAACGCTGCGCCGAGCTCGGCAGGCTCTCCCGCCGCGTGGCCGAGGAGGTCCATGGTCTGGGCCCCGTGCGGGAGGAGCACGAGCGGGTCGCGCGGCTCGCCGGTCTCACCGCCGGGACCTCGGCGGACAACGCACGCAAGATGCGGCTGGAGTCGTACGTGCTCGCGGCCCGTCTCGAACAGGTCGCGGCGGCTGCCACCGCCCGGCTCCGGAGGATGTCGTCCGGCCGCTACGAGCTGGTCCACTCCGATGCCCGGACGGGAGGCCGCCGGGCCGGCCTCGGACTGCACGTCATCGACGCCTGGACGGGACGCGAACGCGACACGGCCACGCTCTCCGGCGGTGAGACGTTCTTCGCCTCGCTCGCCCTGGCACTCGGCCTCGCCGACGTGGTCACCGACGAGGCGGGCGGCGTACGGCTGGACACGCTGTTCATCGACGAGGGGTTCGGCAGTCTCGACGAGCAGACCCTCGACGAGGTGCTCGACGTGCTGGACTCGCTGCGCGAACGGGACCGCAGCGTCGGCATCGTCAGCCACGTCGGCGATCTGCGCCGCCGTATCCCCGCCCAGCTCGAAGTGGTGAAGGAGCGGGACGGGTCGGCGGTGCGGCACCGGGTGGCCGAAGGCATCAGCGACTGACCGCCCGTCTGGGCAGCGGTGAGGAGTAGACGACGCTGGTGGTGACGGATCCCAGGGCGCCGATCTTTCCCGAGACCGCCTCCAGATGCCGCATGGAACGGGCGGTCACCTTCAGCACGAAGCAGTCGTCCCCGGTGACGTGATGGGCCTCCACGATCTCCGGTGTCGTGTCGAGGAGGTCGTGGAACGGCTTGTAGTTGCCGTTCGGATAGCGCAGTCGTACGAAGGCGAGAACGGGCAGGCCGAGGCGTTCCGGATCGACCACCGCCGCGTAGCCGCCGATGATCCCGGCCTCCTCCAGCCGGCGCACGCGCTCGGTCACGGCGCTCGACGACATCGAGACGGCCCGCGCGAGCTCGGCGAACGTCGCGCGTCCCTCGCGCTGTAGGACGTCGAGAATGCGCCAGTCGGTGTCGTCCGGGGAATAGGCGGTCATGGGGGAAGAGGAAACAGGGGATTCCCCGGAGGATCAAGAGGTGTGCCGGGGATCTCGTCTTCCACAGTGCGATCGGCGCTCGTAGATTCTCTCCCATGACCACGCACCCCACCCTCACGACCGCCCCGAACCCCGTACTGCGCGTCCCACCCGCCGCTCCGGCCGTGGCCGCCGCCTACTTCGGCGCCTCGCTCGCCTTCCACGCCGACGTCTCGGACGTCGCCGCGGCACTGGCATCCGACGACGGCCCCGGCTTCGTCCTCCTCGACTCCCGCTCCACCGAGTCCTGGGACCAGGGGCACGTTCCCGGCGCCGTCCACCTGCCGACGGCGCTCATCGCCGGACAGGCACGTCACCTGCTCGATCCCGCCGTGCCCGTGGTCACCTACTGCTGGGGCCCCGGCTGCAACGGCGCCACCCGTGCCGCGCTCGCGCTCGCCGAACTCGGCTACCAGGTCAAGGAGATGCTCGGCGGATTCGAGTACTGGGTGCGCGAGGGCTTCGGGTTCGAGACCTGGCAGGGCAGCGAACGGCGCACCGCCGACCCGCTCACCGCGCCGGACGTGTCCGGCGACTGCGGCTGCTGACGACGGACGGTCCCGGACACCGGGCCCGGGGCCGTCCGTCGTCACGGTGTCAGAGCTTCGACAGCTCGTCGACCAGGTCGTCCAGACCCAGCGGCCCCTGGGACAGGGCGGCCATGTGCCAGGACTTGAGGTCGAAGGCGTCCCCGTGCGCCGCGCGGGCGTTCTCCCGGCCGAGCAGCCAGGCACGCTCGCCCAGCTTGTAGCCGATGGCCTGACCCGGCATCGAGAGATAGCGGGTCAGCTCGCTCTCCACGAAGTCGGCGGGCCTGCCGCTGTGGTTGCCGAAGAACTCCTGGGCCAGCTCCGGCGTCCACCGCTCACCGGGATGGAACGGCGAGTCGGCCGGGATGTCCAGCTCCGCGTGCATGCCGATGTCCACGATCACCCGGCAGGCCCGCATCATCTGGGCGTCCAGGTAACCCAGCCGGCGCTCGGCGTCGGGCAGGAAGCCCAGCTCGTCCATCAGCCGCTCCGCATACAGTGCCCAGCCCTCGGCGTTGGCGCTGACCATGCCGATGGAGGCCTGGTAGCGCGAGAGGCTCTCGGCGACATGGGCCCACTGGGCCAGCTGGAGGTGATGGCCGGGAACGCCCTCGTGGTACCAGGTGGACACCAGGTCGTACACCGGGAAACGGGTCTCGCCCATCGTCGGCAGCCAGGTGCGGCCGGGGCGCGAGAAGTCCTCGGACGGACCCGTGTAGTACGGCGCGGCGGCGCCGCCGGGCGGGGCGATCCTGGACTCCACCCTGCGGACCCGCTCGGCGAGTTCGAAGTGTGTGCCGTCCAGGGCCTCGATCGCCTCGTCCATCAGGCCCTGCAGCCACGCCTGGACCTCGTCGACGCCCTCGATGTGCTCGCCGTGGACGTCGAGATGGGCCAGCGCCTCCCAGGGGCCCGCGCCCGGCAGTACCTTCTCGGCCTCGGCCCGCATCTCGGCTAGCAGCCGGTGGTACTCCGACCAGCCGTACGCGTACGCCTCGTCGAGATCCAGGTCGGTGCCGTTGAAGTAGCGCGACCAGCGGGCGTAGCGCTCGCGGCCCACTGTGTCCGGCTCGCCCTCGATCGCGGGGGCGTACACCTCCCGCATCCAGTCCCGCAGCTCCTCCAGCGACCGGGTGGCCTGCGCCGCCGCCGCGTTCAGCTCGGTGCGCAGCGCCGCCGGCCCGGCGGCGGTGAAGTCCTGGAAGAACCCCGTCGTCCCGTCCCCGACCCACTCGTCGAGCTGGCCGATGAAGGTGGTGGTGGCGCGCGGACCGCCGTACAGCTTCCGCTCCAGACCGAGCGCGAGCGACTCGCGGTAGCCGGACAGGGCAGCCGGAACCGCCTTGAGCCGCTCGACGACGGCCGCCCAGTCCTCGTCCGTCTCGGTAGGGGTCACCGTGAACACCTCACGGATCGAGTGGGCCGGGGAGTGCAGGTTGGAAACGGCCCGCAACGCCTCGTCGGCCTCGTGCACGGCGAGTTCGGCCGTCAGGCGTTCACGCAGGAGACGGCCGCAACGGCGCTCGGCGTCATCGGCCGCGCCGGGAAGCTGCTCCGCACGGTCGAGCCGCGCGAGCGTGGTGCGGGCCAGTGCGGCGAGGGCTTCCTGGCCGGCGGGGGAGAAGTCGGGAAGGCGGCGCGAGCTCTCCGCGACACCCAGGTAGGTGCCGGAGATCGGGTCGAGTTCGATAAACGCGTCGACATAGGTGTCGGCGACCTGGCGGGGCAGCGCGCTGCTAGGAGTGTCTGACATGTGGACATCCTCGTACGGGGAGGGCCTCCGCGTCACTACCGATCGGCGGTGTGGGCCTGACCTCGACCGTCCTCGGCCGTCCGGGACGGGGGCGGCAGCAGGGGACCGCACTCCCACTGCTGGAATATCAACCGGGTCTCGACACGGGCGACTTCACGGCGCGAGGTGAATTCGTCCAGGACCAGACGCTGGAGATCGGCGGTGTCCGTCACCGCCACATGGACCAGATAGTCGTCGGGGCCGGTCAGATGGAAGAGCGCACGCGACTCGGGCAGTGTCCTGATCCGGTCGACGAACGGGCCGATGAGCTCCCGGCGGTGCGGCCGGACCTGAACGGACAGGAGTGCCTCCAGACCGCGGCCCAGCCTGGCCGGGTCCAGCCGGAGCTGATGGCCGAGAATCACGCCTGTGCGGCGCAGCCTGGTGACCCGGTCCAGACACGTCGACGGGGCGACCCCGACCTCGGCGGCGAGTTCGCGGTACGTGGTCCGGGCATCGTTCTGCAGGAGCCGCAGAATGTGCAGATCCACCGTGTCGAGAGCGACGGAATCGGTCATTCGCCGAACGTAGCACGGGCGTTCTCCTGCTTGTCCCGGTCATTGTTCAGAGTGAGCTCATGAACAACGAATCCTCGATGGTGCCCCCGACAACACCCCCGTACCGGGCGCAGGCCACCGAAGCCGTGCACGCCGGACGCGACGACCTCGCTGCCCTCGGCCTGCACGCCCCGCCGATCGACCTGTCCACCACCTACCCCTCGTACGACTCCAGGGGCGAGGCGGACCGGATCGACTCCTTCGCCGCGACCGGCGCACGGCTCGACGGGCCGCCGGTCTACGCCCGGCTCGACAACCCGACCAACGCCCGGTTCGAAACGGCCCTGGCACGGCTCGAAGGGACCGCGAGCGCAGTGGCGTTCGCCAGCGGAATGGCGGCCCTGACCGCCGTTCTGCTGGCCCGCGCGAGCCTGGGGCTGCGCCATGTGGTGGCCGTCCGCCCGCTCTACGGCTGCAGCGACCACCTCCTGGGCGCCGGGCTCCTCGGCACGGAGGTCACCTGGACGGATCCTGCGGGGATCGCCGAGGCGGTCCGCCCCGACACCGGGCTGGTGATCGTCGAGACGCCCGCCAACCCGACCCTTGCCGAGGTCGACATCCGGGCGGTCGCCCACTCCTGCGGCTCGGTCCCGCTGCTCGTCGACAACACCTTCGCCACGCCGGTTCTCCAGCGGCCCGTCGAGCACGGGGCGCGGATCGTGCTGCACAGCGCGACGAAGTACCTGGGGGGTCACGGGGACGTGATGGGCGGAGTCGTCGCCTGCGACGAGGAGTTCGCGGCCCGGCTGCGGCAGGTGCGCTTCGCCACCGGCGGGGTGCTGCACCCGATGGCGGGCTACCTGCTGCTGCGCGGTCTCGCCACGCTGCCGGTGCGCGTCCGGGCCGCGTCCGCGAACGCCGCGGAACTCGCCCGCCGGCTCTCCGCCGACCCGCGGATCGCCCGTGTCCACTACCCGGAACTGGGTGGCGCGATGGTCTCCTTCGAGGTGTACGGGGACCCGCACCGGGTGATCGGCGCCGTACGGCTGATCACGCCCGCGGTCAGTCTCGGCAGCGTGGACACCCTGATCCAGCACCCGGCCTCCATCAGCCACCGCATTGTGGATGAGGGAGACCGGCAGTCCTCGGGCGTCGGCGACCGGCTGCTTCGCATGTCCGTCGGGCTGGAGGACGTCGAGGATCTGTGGGCCGACCTGTGTCAGGCGCTGAGCGGCGAGGAGCCCGTCCGGCGGACGGTCAGCGCTTCGCCCGCTCGTACGGCGGCAGGGAACGCGCCGCGGCCGAGCTCAGCCGGGCGGTGATCACGAGCGTGCCCTCCTCGATCTGGTAGTCGAGCGGCAGCGAGAGCGCGCGCATGGCGGCGACCATCCCGGTGTTCGACGCCTGGGTGACCGCGTAGACGCTCTCGCAGCCCGCCTCGACGGCGAGAGCCACCAGGCGGCCCAGAAGTTCGGAGCCGATGCCCCGTCGCTGCCAGTCGTCCTCGACGAGCAGGGCGACCTCGGTCTCGTCGCCGTCCCAGAGGAGATGGCCGAGGGCCACCGTCCGGCCGGAGGCCGTCTGTACGGCGAGGGTGCGCCCGAAGCGCGGGCTCAGCAGGTGGTCGAGATAGCGGTCGGCATCGCGGACCGGTCCGTGGTAGCGCAGCCGCAGGGTCTGCTCCGAGCAGCGGTCGTGCATGGCCCGCGCTGCTTCCAGGTCGCCGCCGTCCGCCCGGCGCACGGTGATCGCGTTGCCCTCGGGCAGGGTGAGCACGTGCTCGCTGCGCGGGATGCGGGGGCCGAGGCGCGCATCGAGCTCGACCAGGGCGCGCGCCCTGGCGAACTCCGTGGGGGTGAAGGGCAGATAGGGCCGCTCCACCGTGATGACGCCGCCCGACGGATCGCGCAGCCGCATCACCGTCTCCTCCAGCACGCCTTCCACGGGCGCGGTCTCACCGGTGGCGCGTCCGGTGATGGACATGGCGGGCAGCGAGTGGATGGTGCAGCGGCCGAGCAGCTGGCGCAGGGCGAGGGGGAGTTCGGCAGCGTCCAGCGCGGTGCGGGTGGCGAGGCCGAGCACCCGGGTCGGAGCGTCCACCAGATCGTGGGCGTCGGCGCGCTCGATCCACGTGGAGCTGCCGCCGGCGTCCGAGATGGCGCGGGTCAGCTGAGCGGCGGGCAGCGAGGCGGGGGCGCGCAGCAGGAACTCGTCGACGGTGCCTTCGGCCAGCGGGTGGGTCTGCAGGGTCAGGATGTCGATCCGGTGGCGGGCCAGCACGATGCACAGTGCGGCCAGGCTGCCGGGAGCGTCCCGCACGGTGGTCCGCATCCGCCACAGCACCGTCTCGGCGGGAGCGGAGTCCGGCGACGCGTCGGCCTCCACGGCCGGAGCGTCCGAGGCCGCTAGGCCCTGGGCATCCGGCGGTGGCGCGTGACTGTGCCGGCGTGCCCACCAGGTGTGGAACGCGGCGGTGGCGGTCAGCGCCACCGCCGAGGCGATGAGCAGATACGGACCGTCGGGCTGGTGCCCGATCAGGTTGGCGATCGCGTCGGCGACGGCGACCGCGGTGAACAGGGCGGCAAGCTCAATGAGGTCCCGCCGCCAGTGGTGGGGGCGGCGGGCGCTCTTCGCGGAGGTCACATCAGTCATGACTTCACTGTGACCGAGCGGTGTTGCCTGATCACGAACGCCTTGTGACCGATGGGTTAAGTGTGGATCTAGTCGCCTATCGTCTGTTTTTGGTCGGTTGGCAAGTCGATTTTGAGCGAGGTCCGGACCGGAATCGAGCGCGGGGCACCGCTCCGGTCTGCGCCGCCGTCGGGCCGAGCGGACCCGCTCACTGCCCGACGCGCCCCGGCTGGAGCACCTTGCTGAACAGGACGGATCCGCCCTGCTCCCGGAGACGTACGGTCAACTCCCCGCTGTCGCCGTCGATGTCCACCTCACCGAAGAGCGCAGGTGTCTCCATCGGTGAGACGTTTGCCCGGCCGGGAGCCTGAACGAACACCTGGTCGGGTCCGAACGTCCCGTCGAGCGCGTTCGACGGGAACTGGCCGGCCGCCAGCGGTCCCGTGACGAACTCCCAGAACGGCGCGAAGTCCTTGAACGCCGCGCGCTCGGGGGCGTAGTGCTGGGCCGAGGTGTAGTGGACGTCGGCCGTCAGCCACACCGTGCCGGTGATCCCGCGGTGCTTGATGAACCGCAGAAGCGCGGCCATCTGCAGTTCGCGGCCGAGCGGCGCCCCGGGGTCGCCCTGTGCCACGGCCTCGAAGTCCGTCGCACCGTCGGAGACCACCAGCCCCAGCGGCATGTCCGCGGCGATCACCTTCCACACCGCACGGGACTTCGACAGCTCCCGCTCGAGCCAGGCCAGCTGCTCGGCACCGAGGATTCCGGTGGCATCGTCGGGCTGCCGGCCGGGGGAGTTGGCGTTGCGGAACGTCCGCATGTCCAGGACGAACAGGTCGAGCAGCGGACCGTGCCGCACCACTCGGTGGACCCTGTTGCCCCCGCCCGCGGAGCCGTGCAGGGTCGACACCGGGAAGTACTCCCCGAACGCCCGCATCGAGCGCGCCGCCAGCACGTCCACGTTCTTCTCGGTGTACCGGGCGTCGTCGAGGATCTGACCGGGATACCAGTTGTTGCGCACCTCGTGGTCGTCCCACTGGATCACCGACGGCACCTGTGCGTTGAACCCGCGGAGGTTGTCGTCCAGCAGGTTGTAGCGGAAGTTACCCCGGTACTCGGCGAGTGTCTCGGCGACCTTCGCCTTCTCCTCGGTGGTGACGTTGTGCCAGACGCGGCCGTCAGGCAGCGTCACGCTCGGCTCGATGACCCCGTCCGCGTAGATGTTGTCCCCGCTGCAGAGGAAGAAGTCGGGGTCGAGGCGGCGCATCTCGTCGTAGACCCGGTAGCCCCCGATGTCCGGGTTGATGCCCCATCCCTGACCCGCTATGTCGCCGGACCACAGGAACCGCACACCGTCGCGCCGGCGCGCGGGCGCGGTCCGGAACGTGCCGTACACCGGTTCGCCGGTGCGACGGGGGTCGTCCGGGGCGGCGAGCGTCACCCGGTAGTGCACCTGCTCGCCGGGCGGCAGCCCGAACAGAGGCGTCGTTCCGGTGAAGTCCGTCCCCGCACCCAGCAGCGGGCCGTGCCAGGTCCGGGCGCGCCGGAACGACTCGGTCGCCGACGTCTCCACCACCATCCGGGCCGGCCGGTCGGAGCGTACCCAGACCAGAGCGGAGGACGAGGTGACATCGCCGACCTGCACGCCCCAGGCCGCGTCCGGACGGCCGGACCGCGCGAAGGCCGGGGCGGCCGCGCCCGCCACGGGGAGGGTGAGAGCGGCCGTGGCCACCAGCGAACCGCGCAGCACGGTACGGCGGTCGGGGGACGGGATTCGTGGACGGTACGGCATCGGGAGGCCTCCGGCGGGTCGGGCGTACGGACTGCTGAGCGACCGGCCCACCCTCGCGCCCGACGGCGGCGGACACACCAACACCAGGTGAATACCGGGCCCGCTTGCTCCGGATCCGTCCGGCGCCCGCACCGGAATCCGGCCGCAGACTGGCCCGGGATCCGGCCCCCACCCGTTCAGGAATCCGGCTCACCGTCCCCACCTGAGTCCGCGCCCCCGCTTGACCTGGAGCGCGGTCGGCGTCCTTCCTGCCGGCAGGCCGCGAGCAGTCGGACACCGTGTGAGATGTCGGCCGGTGGCAGGTGCGCGTAGCCGATGACCAGACTCACCCAGGGGTCGGCGGACCGTTCGTCGCGGCAGTCGTCGAGGGGGCGCAGGGCGATTCCGGCCTCCGCCGCGCGGCTCACGAAGTCGGCCTCGGGGCCGTACCGTTCGGGCAGTCGGGCGATGACGTGCAGTCCCGCCGCGATCCCGCTGACCTCGGCGCCCGGGAAGTGCTCGGCGAGCGCGGTCGTCAGGACGTCACGACGCTCCCGGTAGGCGCGCTGGCAGCGGCGCAACTGCCGGTCGTAACCGCCCCGGACGATGAAGTCGGCGAGCACGGCCTGGTCGACGGCCGGATTGCCCATGTCCATGGTCCGCTTGCGGTCGACGAGCTCGTCCGTCATCGAGGCCGGCGCCAGCAGCCAGCCGAGCCGCAGCCCGGGCGCCAGGGACTTGCTCACGGAGCCGGTGTACGCGACATGCTCGGGGTCGAGGCCCTGGAGGGCGCCGACGGGCGCGCGGTCGTAGCGGAAGTCGCCGTCGTAGTCGTCCTCCACGATGACGCCGTCCGTCTCCCTGGCCCAGTCCAGAAGGCGGCTGCGACGGGCCGCGGAGTACGCGATTCCGGTGGGGAACTGATGGGCCGGAGTGGTCACGACGGCTCGTACGCCGGAGCGCACGAGAGGCTCGACCGACAGCCCTTCGTCATCGAGCGGCAGGCGAGCCGTCGCAAGGCCCGCCGACGAGAAGAGGGAGGCGTGCTCCGGGCTCCCGGGATCCTCGACACCGACCGTGGTCAGTCCGCGTCCGTGCAGGACGAAGCCGAGCAGGGTGCTTGCCTGGGCGACGCCGGAGCAGACCAGCAGACGCTCCGGGTCGGCCACCACCCCGCGGCGCCGGGCCAGCAGCGCGGCCAGCGCATCACGCAGTTCCGGCAGCCCGCGCGGGTCCGGATAGCCCAGTGCGCTGTGCGGCAGCCGGCCGAGGACCGAACGGTGGGTGGCGGCCCAGGCGCTGCGCGGGAAGAGCGAGAGGTCCGGAGTACCCGGTCTGAAGTCGACGCGTGTGCCGGGGGCGCGGGGAGCGAGATCGCGGGCACCGCCCCTGGCCGCCCGCACCGAGCCGCTCACCCATGTCCCCGCCCCGTGCCCGCTGCGCAGATAGCTCTCGGCGGTCAGCTGCTCGTAGGCCTCGGTGACCAGGCCGCGCGAGACACCGAGATCCGCGGCGAGCGCGCGGCTCGACGGCAGTCGTGTCCCCGGCGCCAGGCGGCCGGAACGGACCGCTTCCCGCAGTGCGGACTGGAGCGCCCGCCCGCGGCCACGGGSCGGGGCCGAAGCGGCCGGGAGGAGGAGCTCCCAGGCTGCCGAGACGGACTCCCGAGCACCGCCGTCCGTGCCGGGCGTCGAAGTGGTCCCCGAAGACGTCATAAATGTGGACCTTAAACCGTACCGCCCGGGCGCCTAGCGTCGAAGCCATGAATGTGACCTATCTGCGTGGCGCGTCTCTCGCCGCCTTCGCCTCCGTCCTCGTAGGTGCCTCCTTCACCGCCAACAGCGTCCTAGGCGACTATCCGTACGCCGGCGGCCAGGCGCTGCGCTACGGCCTCGCCGCCCTGCTGCTCCTGCCCCTGCTGAACCGGGCCGGTGAGCCCCGGCCGGCCGACGTGCTCCGTGGGCTCACCGCCAGGCAGTGGGGCAGGCTGGCCCTGCTCGCCGCTGTGGGAATGGTCGGCTTCAACCTCGCCGTCCTGGCAGCGGAACGCTCCGCGGAGCCGGCTGTTCCGGGCGTGTTCGTCGGATGCGCACCGATCCTGGTAGCCGTCCTCGTGCCACTGGCGGCCGGGCGCAGGCCGACCCGTGCCGTTCTCAGCGCCGCGGCACTGGTCGCGGTCGGCGCGTTCACCGTTCAGGGCTGGGGGCAGACCGACACGGCCGGCATCGTCTTCTCCGTCGGTGCGCTGGCCGGTGAGGTGGGCTTCGCGGTCATCGCCGTGCCGGTGCTGCGCCCACTCGGGCCCAAGCTGCTGTCCGCCACGGTGTGCGCGATCGCCGCGGCGGAGGCCACGGTCCTGGGCCTGCTGGTCGACGGTGCGGGATTCGTGCGGGTGCCGACGGCCGGCGAGGCGGCCGCGCTGCTGTGGCAGGCCGCTGTGGTGACCGTGATCGGTTTCGTCTGCTGGTACCGCGGGATGCAGCGCATCGGAGCGGAGCGCGCCACGCTGTTGCTCGGGCTGATCCCCGTCGCCGCCGCGCTCACCGCCCCCCTCGTCGGCTCCGGCTCGTACGGCATCGCGCAGGCGGCGGGCAGCTGCCTGGTCGGGGCCGGCGTGGCGATCGGCTCGGGCGTCCTGAGCCGGCGGGGCTGCGAGCGGGTCGCGGATTCAGCGGCTGGTGTCGAGAATCACCCGGGCCACCAGAGCCGGGTCGTCGTTCATCGGGACGTGACCGCAGCCGGGGAGCCGGACCAGTCGGGCACCGGGGACGGTGTGCTTGGCCCGGATGCCCTGGCGTCGCAGGAGGAGCCGGTCTTGGCCACCCCAGGCGATGGTCACCGGTAGCCCCGGCACGTTGTCGGCGAACCGGACGTTCCTTCCGGCGGTAAGGGTCCGGTGGAAACCCGTCGCCCGTCGCAGGGCGAGGGTCTCGGACACGGCCGCCTCCGGTGAGCGCCGCCCGGGCCGGGCATAGATGGTGCTGGTCAGGACGGTGCGACCGGCGGCGGTGCGGGACAGCCGCTCGATGAGGGGAAGCGGCATCGACTCCGCCGCGAGCCGCATGGCGCGGAGGGTGCCGAACGCGTACCGGCGCTCGGGATCCGTCCAGAAGCCGGCGGGCGAGAGCGCGGTCACCGAGCGTACGAGCTTCGCGCGGCCCAGCTCCAGTGCCAGCAGCCCACCGAGCGAGTTCCCCGCCACGTGCGGACGGTCCACCCCGATCGCCTCGCAGAAGGTCCCGAGCAGCGGCGCCACGGTCGCCAGGTCGTAGGCCACGTCGTCGGGCAACCCCGGAGAAGCGCCGAAACCGGGCAGGTCCACGGCGATGACATCCCGCTCCAGGGCCAGGACCGGGATCACCGGGTCCCAGGCCTGCCGGTGGTGTCCGATGCCGTGGAGCAGCAGCAGGGGCTCACCGGTACCCGACCGCTCGTACGCCACGGACACGGTCTGCGGTCCTCGGGGTGACTCGATGGTGAACGAGACCGTGGTGGCCATGGAGTTGCTCCCGGGTGAGGCGAAACGAGGGGTCCGTGCCAAGCGGCTTAGACATTTCGTCAGCAACAATTACCGCCCGGTAGCCTGTAGTTCAAGAGGGCGGGGGCGCGAACTGAACACGCGGGCGGGGCGGCGAGCCGGATTCGCGGCGACAGGCCGGCCGGCCCCTTGCCTCCCGGGCGGATGCTGGGGCGGAGCCGACAGATACGCAGAGCGGGGCAAAGCGGCCTGAAGAGGCGTGTATCGCCCTTAATGTAAATGAAATTTCCGCATTCTTTGCCGAGCGGCTGATGCGTGGGTTTCCTCGGGCGGCGTTCCCGGCCGCCCGCACCGGAAGGGTGCCCGGTCAGGCAACGCAGCCCCGCGCACCGTCCCGGACGTGGGGCTTTCGTGCTGCCTGCGCCCCGCCTTCCGCGAACGTCCTGTGAACGCTGCACGGCGGATCGCCGCTTCACGGGCCCGTGGCCCGAGGATTGGTCTTGACCAAGGGGGTGCGCCGTCCTATGGTCTCAACGTTAAGACAGGAACCTTTAATAAATAACGTCGCGGAAAAGCCGCTGGGCGATTGCGGAGGACAGGGTGGGGACCACGCAGCTGGAATCGGTGCAGGAGCCGAAGTACTGGCACCTCAAGACCGTGCTCAGTGAGGCACTCGACTCGGACTTTGCGGTGGGGGAGATCCTTCCCAACGAGCGCGAGCTCGCCGCCCGGTTCGGCGTCGCCCGGGCCACGCTCCGGCAGGCTCTGGAACAGCTCGAACTCGAAGGCAGGCTCCAACGCCGCCGCGGGGTGGGCACCACCGTTGCCCCGCCGCGCGTGGGCGTCGCTGTCTCCACCGCTCAGCACGACTGGACCGGGGGCGGCGCTGGTGAGGCCTGGCAGCCGGTCGACTGCCGGACCGCAGCCGCACCGGCCGCCGTGGCCGGGATGCTCGACGTGGCAGGTGACGAGCCCGTCCACATCGTGCGCAGGATCCGCCTCACACACGGACAGCCGGTCGCGGCAGAACTGTTGTACGTACCGGCGGCCTCCGTCCCGGACCTCTCGGCGATAGAGACCCCGTCCGGTCCCGCCAGGGCCCGCAGTGTCGTACGTGAACTGCATCGGCTCGGCCTCGACGGTCAGGACCGTTCCGTGGAGCTCGGCTCGGCACGCGCGGACGACGCCAAGGAGCTCGACCGGCTCCCCGGCGCCCCCGTCCTCGTCGTGACGACCCGCTACCTCGCCGCCGGAGGCACGGCCGCGGTCTCCGTCGCCACCTACCGGGCCGACACCTGCCGTCTCACTTTCGGCGACTCGGGCGATCTGGAGATCAGCCACGACGACCGGACCCGGCAGGCATCCTGACCGGATGACCGCGCGCCCCCGGCGTGCACCGAACGGCCCGTCGCCTTCAGCGGCGGGCCGTCACCGTTCCCTCTACGGCGAACAGCTGCTCCTCCACATGGTCGAGCGCCAGCCGCAGCGCACCCGTGGCCACGGCGGCCTCGCCCAGGAGCGACAGGGCCACCCGAGGGGGCCGCAGGCAGTAACGGGCCAGTTCACCGCGGAGCGGATCCAGCACCCCGTCCAGTCCGGCGGCCCAGCCGCCGATGACCACCAGCTCCGGGTCGAGCGCCAGGACCAGTGCCGCCACATCGTGCACCAGACGCTGGATGAACCGTTCGACCGCGGCCTGGGCCTGCTCGTCACCGCGCCGTGCCTTGGCGAACACCGCGGCGACCGCATGTTCGTCGAGCGGGTCCAGGGGTGTGTCCGTCGTCGACAGCAGCCTTTCCGGCGTGACGTCACGACCGAGGAGATGCAAGGCACCGATCTCGCCGGCCGCGCCGCCGAAACCGCGGTGCAGCCGTCCACCGATGAGGGAACCCGCCCCCGGGCTCAGACCCGCCAGCACGAACACGATGTCATCGGACTCCGTGGCCGCACCCTTCCAGTGCTCCGCGACCGCCGCCGCGTTCGCGTCGTTCTCCACGAGCACGGGGCAGCGGAACGAGCGCCTCAGGCGCTCACCGAGCGCCAGCCCCGTCCAGTCCGGCAGCGCGGTCCCGAGCCGGACGGTGCCGTCCGCCTCCACGATGCCGGGGCTGCCCACACCGACCGCCCGCAGACTGCTCCGGGCCACGCCGGTCCGCCGGAGGACGTCGGCGACCACGGTCCGCACTTTGTCGAGGCGGTCGTCCGCGCAGGCGGTCTCGGACACCTCGCGCGAGCCGGCCCCGATGATCCGGCCGTCCAGTCCCGACAACAACGCCGAGACCCGGTGCGGGCCGATCTCGATGCCGAGAAGGTGTCCCGCCTCGGCCCGGAACCGGAACCTGCGGGCCGGACGCCCTTGACGCCGCGCCTCGGCCCCGTCCGGGGCCGACTCGACGACCAGTCCGGCCTCGAACAGTCCCTCCACGACGCCTTCGACCGTGGGCCGGGACAGCCCCGTGATCCGGGTCAGGTCCGTAAGGGTCGGGGATTCCGCGCCCCGGAGGGCGTGCAGCACCACCGCGGAATTGATCCGTCGCAGCAACGACGGGTCCCCACCGGTCAGCCGGCCCACGGTGTGTCCTCCCAGCTCGTGCGCATGTCAGGCGGATCGTACTCGCTGCCCGGGGACTGGGCGACCGTGGGCGGCGAGGCAGTCCGGGAACCACCGGTATCAGCTCGGAGCGACGAATCCGGACTCGTAGGCGGCGATGACCGCCTGGGTACGGTCCCGGGCCCCCAACTTCGCCAGCACGGCGCTGACATGGGACTTCACCGTCTCGACGCCCACGACGAGCCGGGCCGCGATCTCGGCATTGGACAGCCCGCGGGCCATCAGACGCAGTACAGCCGCCTCGCGCTCGGTGAGGGAAGCCTGCTTCATGGCCTCCCGCGCCTTGCTCGTACCGTATGCGGCTGCCAGCTGCCTCACCGCGGCGGGGAAGAGCAGGGACTCGCCCTCCGCCACCAGCCGCACCGCGTGCACGATCTCGGCCGGCCGGGCCCGCTTGAGGAGGAACCCGTCCGCGCCGGCCCGCAACGCCTCGTAGACGTACTCATCGTTCTCGAAGGTCGTCACCACCAGGATCTTCGGCGGATCGGGTACGGTCCGCAGCACCACCCGCGTCGCTTCGATGCCGTCCATGAGCGGCATCCGGACGTCCATCGCCACCACATCGGGCCGCAGCTGACGCACCAACGGGATCACCGCGGCGCCGTCACCCGCCTCACCGACCACCTCGATGTCGGGCTGGGCTTCCAGAACCGCGCGCAGTCCCGCGCGGACCAGGGGTTCGTCGTCGACGAGAAGAACGGTAACGGGCATCCGGTCAGCCTATGTGGTGCAGAGGAAGGCTCGCGTGCACCATCCATTCCCCCTTGTACGGTCCCGTTCTGGCACTGCCGCCCAGCAGCGCGGCTCTCTCCCTGATGCCCCTCAGCCCGCTTCCGCGCCCCATCGGCTCGGCCGGAGCCGCGAGGGAAGTACCTGTCGAACCCATGAACGGATTCGTCACCTCCAGCTCAAGCCGGCCGTCAGCGACGGTGATGCGGACCCGGACCCGGACTGCGACAGATCCGGAATGGCGCAGGACATTGGTGAGGGCCTCCTGGAGAATGCGATAGCCCTCGCGGGACACCGACGCGGGTACCTGTTCCAGGGGACCGGACAGGTCAACATCGACATCGGCTCCGGAACCGCGCGCTGAGTCCAGCAGACGGTCTGCCTCGCTCAGTGATGGCTGCTGACTCGACGGCTCACCCGATTCGCGCAGCACTCTCAGCACCCGCTCCAGGTCATCCAGCGCGTCACGGCCCGTCTCCTCGATCGCCGACAGCGCCCGCTCGGTGAACTCCGGGTCGTGTGCCGCCCGGGCGGCGCCTGCCTGCACGACGGCGACCGTCAGGGCGTGCCCGATCGAATCGTGAAGCTCGCGCGCTATCCGGTTGCGTTCGAGCAACTGCTCCGTGCGCTCCTCCAACGCGGTCATCCGCTGTTTCCGGGTTGGCCCGAGCAGCCACCGGGCAGCAGCGGTGATGAGCTCTCCACAGCTCACGACGATGGCGAGCAGCATCACCAGGGGAACCGGGACGAGGAGCGCGGCCCACCAATGCGTGCCCAGCCCTGCGGCGAACCACTCGGCGCTCGGTTCCGAACCCACCGCCGAGCGGATGAGATCGACCGCCGTGGCCAACAGCCACACCGTCGCCATGCCGGCCAGTGCGGCACAGAGCAGGCGCACCTCCAGCCAGAGAGACGTCCGCCATCGCTCGGACCACGATGTGGACGGAGCGGCCGAAATCGATGCCCCGGGGTCGCCCCGCTCCGCGGGAGTGAGCAGCAGCTGCGCCTGGACCCCCTCGGCGAGGCGCATCCCGGGAATCAGCCCCACCAGAGCCGCGAGGACGACGGGCACCCAGGGCGTGTCCATCGAGATGAACAGCCAGACACTCACAGCGGCGCCGGGCAGAAGCAGATGCAGCCACCGGGTGTAGGTGACCGGCGTGGTCAACGGGTGGAGGAAGCTGGACATGCTGCCATCGTGCCAGCGAGCTCTGCGCAACGGCTCCCCCGCGCGAGGGAGATGATCCACACCGGCGGGGGAGGACCGCTGCCGGCGCGGCGGCCAGGCTGGGGACATGACCAGTATCGACGTCAACGAGCTCACCAAGAACTACGGTGCGACCCGTGCCGTGGACCGACTCACGTTCAGCGTGCGGCCCGGCCGGGTCACCGGTTTCCTCGGGCCGAACGGGGCGGGCAAGTCCACCACCATGCGGCTGGCCCTCGGCCTGGACCGGCCTACGGGCGGCACCGCCACGATCGGCGGGTGCGTATATGCGGCTCTGAAAGATCCGCTTCGCCGGGTCGGCGCGCTGCTCGACGCGCAGGCCGCACACGGCTCGCGCACCGCACGCGACCACCTGCTCACTCTGGCGACGAGTAATGGCCTGGGACGGGCCCGGGTCGGCGAAGTGCTGGACGAGGCCGGACTCGGTCGCGTCGGGGGCCGGCGGGTCAAGACGTTCTCCCTCGGTATGCGTCAGCGTCTCGGGATAGCGGCGGCGCTGCTCGGTGACCCGGAAGTGATCATGCTCGACGAGCCGTCGAACGGGCTGGACCCGGAAGGCATCATCTGGGTCCGGGAGTTGATGAAGCGGCTGGCGCGGGAGGGCCGCACCGTGCTGGTCTCCAGCCATCTGATGAACGAGACGTCATCCTTCGCCGACCACCTGCTCGTTCTCGGGCAGGGCCGCCTGCTCATTGACATGCCGATGCAGGAGTTCCTCGACTCCCGGAGCCGGCCGCGGGTGCGAGTGCGGGTGAACACGGACGAATCACCCCGGTTCGGCGAGGCTTTGACACGTAAGGGTCACCGGGTCGAGCAGGGCAAGGACGGGCTCTGGACCGTTGAGGCGGCGAGAGCGGCGGAGATCGGTGCGCTCGCCGCAGCGGAAGGCATTCCTGTTCTTCAGCTCGTGGACGAGCAGGTCACCCTGGAACGGGCCTACCTGGATCTCACCGTGGGTGCCGCGCAGTTCGGGTCCGCAGCCGACACCCGGACCGCCCGACAGGAGGCATGATGATGACGGCTACGGCAGTCCTGCGTTCCGAGTGGATCAAGATCAGATCGGTACGCTCCGTCGTCGGATCCCTGGCAGCCGTCTTCTTCGCCACCATGGCCGTCACGGTTCTCAGCTTCGCCACCGTGGGCCAGGCCGAGGCGGACAAGGCGGACGCGGATCTTGTGTTCGGTGCGTTCTACGCGCTGAACTTCGGTCAGATCGCGGCCATCAGCTTCGGAGCCACAGCGATCTCATCCGAATACGTCAACGGCGCGCTGCGTCTGTCGCTGGCTGCGGTTCCGCGCCGCACTCTCTTCTACACGGTCAAGATGTCGCTCATCGGGGGCGTGGCCCTAGCCGTAGGGCTGGTCACCAGCTTCAGCTCATTCCTCGTCGGGCAACTGTTCATGGGGGATCATGCCATCGGGCTGGGAGAACCGGGCGCGCTGAGGGCGGCTGTCGGCAGCGGTATATATCTCGCTCTCATGAGTCTCTTCGCCGCCGGGCTGACCGTTCTGTCGCGAAGTGCCGTTGCCGTGCTCAGTCTGCTCATTCCCTTCATCCTGATCGTTTCGTTCGTCGTCGGCGACGTTGCGGGCGGTGTGGCCGACTATCTGCCCGACCGAGCCGGACAGTTGGTGCTGCACCAGCACCCGGACAGCAGCATCGGACCCTGGGCGGGGCTTGCGGTGACCGCCGCATGGGCGGGGGCGGCCTCGCTGGCCGGTTGGTGGGCACTGCGACGGCGGGATGCCTAGGACGAGATGGGCCGGGGGCGATACGCAGGGCGAGGGGAGATGCGTAGGAGGTGGTGCTGGAGAGATGCCTCGCTGGCAAAATCCCCGTCGCGCAGGGGACTCCGGTGTCGGGGTCGGGGAGGGGGCAGAAAGATGACGCGCGCGTCGGCGGTCGTGTCGGTGGTGGCGACGACACTGCTTGAACGGTGGCTGAAAAACCCTCAAAGGGCAGGGCGAGGCTTTCGTTGTCAGTGCCGGACGGTTTACTGACGGCATGACCACCGCACATCACCTCCGCCTCATCGACGGGATGCGCACCCGAGAGTTTCCCGCGGATCGCATCCGGTCGGGTTCGGGAGTCAGCGGGCCCGGCTACCACACGGCGTCCCTGCACGCTGACGACGATCACTGGGACGACGACGAGGCGGGGCGGCTGGAGCACCGTGCCCAGTGCTTGGCGGAGCACGAGGCACTGATCACCGTGCTCGGTGCACGCTGGGGCGATCCGCGGCTGATCAGCCTGTGGAGCGCACAGGAGCGGATGATGTCGGGTGAGGAGATACCCGACCCTTGGGCCGAAACGGTTGCGGGGTGCGAGTATCTCCGGCTCTGGCGTATCGAGGATCGGTGGATCGCCCTCACGCTGTACCTGGAGGAAGAAGGTCCGGGGTGCGAGCTCAATGTACTGGTGACCGAGATCGATCCTCCGTGAGCCCTGTCCTGGGGCGGCGGGGCGAAAAGGCCGTACTCCCGGCTAGTCCTGTTCCATGGCCATAGCTATGGCCATAGCCATAGCCATAGCCATAGCCATAGCCATGGCCATAGCCATAGCCATAGCCATAGCCCGGAGCCCGGAGCCCGGAGCCCGGAGCCCGGAGCCCGGAGCCCGGAGCCCGGAGCCCGGAGCCCGGAGCTCGAAGCAGAGCTCTGAGTTCGACGCAGCGCTCAGAGCTCAGGAGCCGGCATCTCGGCGTCCGAGTCGACAGCTGACCGGAGGCGCCCGTACTCCTCGGCCATCGAGGTCACGGTCCAGTGGGCGTTGAGCCCGCTGGGGTTGGGCAGTGCCCAGACGCGGGCCCCGCCGATCTGTCGTTCCTGCGGTCCGATGCGTGCCTGACGCTCGCCGAATGCCGTCCGGTACGCCGTGATGCCGACTACGGCCAGCCATCGGGGGCGCAGTTCCTCGACCTTTGACGTGAGGATCCGGCCCCCGGCACGGAACTCCTCGGCGGAGAGTTCGTCGGCCCGGGCCGTGGCCCTGGCGACCACGTTGGTGATGCCGAGCCCGTAACGGAGCAGTTCGGACTGTTCGCAGGGCTTGAGTTGCCGCGGAGTGAATCCCGACTGATGAAGGACCGGCCAGAAACGATTACCGGGAAAGGCGAAGTGGTGACCCGTGGCACCTGTCATCAGGCTTGGATTGATGCCGCAGAACAGGACGCGCAGACCGCCCGTGATCACATCGGGAACGATGCGGTCACGGGCGGCCAGGAGCTCTTCGGGCGTCATCGGCCGGTGGCTCGGCGCATCAGAGGATCGAGCCCGGCGTGTAACCGGCCGCCTCCGGGTACTGCTTGGTGATCTCCTCGATCCGGCCGATCAGGGACGTGACCTGGTCGCCCGCCGCACCGGTGAAGGAGAGCTTGTCGGCCATGAGCTCATCCAGCTGCGCGCGGTCGAGCGGGATGCGCTCGTCCGCCGCCAGCTTGTCCAGCAGCTCGTTGCGTTCCGTGCCCTGCTCACGCATGGCGAGAGCGGACGCGACCGCGTTCTCCTTGATGGCCTCGTGGGCGACCTCACGGCCGACACCGGCGCGAATCGCGCCCATGAGGACCTTGGTCGTAGCGAGGAAGGGCAGGTAGCGGTCCAGTTCGCGAGCGACGACGGCAGGGAAGGCGCCGAATTCGTCGAGCACCGTGAGGAAGGTCTCCAGCAGACCGTCGAAGGCGAAGAAGGCGTCCGGCAGCGCTACGCGGCGGACCACGGAGCAGGACACATCGCCCTCGTTCCACTGGTCGCCCGCCAGTTCACCCGTCATCGACGCGTAACCCCGAAGGATGACCATCAGGCCGTTGACGCGCTCGCAGGAGCGGGTGTTCATCTTGTGCGGCATGGCGGACGAGCCGACCTGACCGGGCTTGAATCCCTCGGTCACCAGCTCGTGGCCCGCCATCAGCCGAATGGTCTTCGCGACCGAGGAAGGCGCCGCCGCCAGCTGGACCAGCGCGGTCACCACGTCGTAGTCGAGCGAGCGGGGGTACACCTGGCCGACCGAAGTGAAGGCCTGCGCGAACCCGAGGTGCCCGGCGATGCGCTGCTCCAGCTCAGCGAGCTTCCCGGCGTCTCCGCCCAGCAGGTCGAGCATGTCCTGGGCGGTGCCGACGGGGCCCTTGATCCCGCGGAGCGGGTAGCGGCCCAGCAGGTCATCGAGCCGCCCGTAGGCCACCAGCAGCTCGTCCGCCGCCGAAGCGAAGCGCTTGCCGAGCGTCGTGGCCTGCGCCGCGACATTGTGGGACCGGCCCGCGATGACCAGTTCGCGGTACTCACCAGAGAGCCTGCCGAGCCGGGCCAGGACCGCCACCGTGCGATCGCGCATCAGCTCCAGCGACAGCCGGATCTGGAGCTGCTCGACGTTCTCGGTCAGGTCGCGGGAGGTCATTCCCTTGTGGACCTGCTCGTGGCCGGCGAGGGCGTTGAACTCCTCGATGCGGGCCTTGACGTCGTGCCGGGTCACCTTCTCGCGCTCCGCGATCGAGGCCAGGTCGACCTGATCGATGACGCGCTCGTAATCGGCGAGGGCCGCGTCGGGTACCTCGATCCCGAGGTCCTTCTGGGCGCGCAGCACCGCCAGCCACAGCTGACGTTCCAGCTTCACCTTCTGCTCGGGGGACCAGAGGACAGCCAGCTCCGTAGAGGCGTAGCGGCCGGCCAGGACATTGGGGATGCGAGGCTTCGCAGACACAGCAGTCACGTGAGCAGATTCTACTGGCGGTTTGTGCAGGTCGGCGCCGCCCCCGGTTTGTGCGTTGCTACGAGTGAGGGCGCCGGAGCGGAAGCGGCGGCAGCGGTGGCGGGGGCGGGCACCCAGCCGTGCCCCGAGGGCCGGCTACTCGCCCGCGTCGACCCGTCGCCACGTGGCCACGGGGCCCGGCGTCCCGGCGTTCACGGGGGTGACCCAGAAGGCCCGCCCCAGCTCGGCGCTGAACTGTGCTCCCGTACGTCCGTCGCCCGACGAGCGCCCGGTCAGCCGCCGCCCTATCCACGGGAGCAGGTGCCGGCGGGCGAAGCGGACGTCGTCCACGCGCCGGGAGGACCAGCGTCGTGGGGCCGCGGCGGGCGGGAGCGCCTGCCAGTCGTTCTCCGGCGGCAGCCCGAGCGTCTGCCAGACGGCCTCAGCCACCCTGCGGTGACCCTCCGCGGTGAGGTGCAGCCGGTCCACGTCCCACATCCTGGGGTCGCCCAGCACCGGTGCCCCGTACAGGTCGGCGACCTCCGCGCCATGCCGGGCGGCAAGGTCGTCGACCAGGGTGAACAGCTCCTCCATGCGCGGCCGGAAGCGTTCCATCACCGGCCCGTTGCGGCCGGGGCTGCGCATCAGGACCAGCTTCTTGCACGAGGGAGCGAGACGCTCCACGGCCTCCTCCAGCCGGCCACGGACCATGCCCATGTCGCACTTGGGCCGCAGGGTGTCGTTGAGACCGCCGACCAGCGTCACGACGTCCGCCTGCATGGCCGCCGCCACGTCCACCTGCTCGTCCACGATCTGGCCGATGAGCTTTCCGCGTACGGCGAGATTGGCGTACCGGAATCCGGGGGTACGGGTGGCCAGCCGGGTGGCGAGGACGTCGGCCCAGCCCCGGTACGACCCATCGGGCAGCAGGTCCGACATGCCTTCGGTGAACGAATCGCCTACCGCGACGAGACTGGTGTATTCGGCATTTATTTCCATGGCCCCGCGATCGTATCGCGGGGCGCCCGGACCGTTCCCGGACATGGGGGCAGGCCCGGTCCCGTGCCCCGGGGAGGGTGCGGGAACGGGCCTGCCGGGTCCGGCTCAGCGCGGCTGGGGCCGGCCCACCAGCTCGCGGAGCACGTCCTCCATCGTCACCATGCCGGCCAGCCGGTCGTCCTCGTCGAGGACCGCGGCCAGGTGCGTACGGCTGCGCCGGAGAGCGGTCAGCACGTCGTCGAGTGGTGTCGCCGCCCGTACCCGGGCGATCGGCCGCATCGCCGTCACCGGGAAGGGCACGTCGCGAGGTGTGACGTCCAGGGCGTCCTTCACGTGCAGGTACCCCAGGATCCGCTGCTCGCTGTCCATCACAGGGAACCGCGAGAATCCGGTCTCGGACGAGAGACGCTCCAGTTCCTCGGGCGTCGTCCCGACCCGCGTGTACATCACCCGGTCTACCGGGAGCACCACATCACGCACCGGCCTGCGCCCCAGCTCCAGGGCATGGTGCAGCCGCTCGGCCGCGCGGTCGTCGACCAGACCGGCGTCGCCGGCGTCCTTGACGAGCCGGGCCAGCTCGTCGTCGGAGAAGGTGGCGGACACCTCGTCCTTCGTCTCCACCCTCAACAGCTTCAGCAGCGCGTTGGCGAAGGCGTTGATCGCGAAGATCACCGGACGCAGCGCCCGGGCCAGGGTGACCAGCGGCGGCCCGAGCAGCAACGCGGTCCTCACGGGCTCGGCCAGCGCGATGTTCTTCGGCACCATCTCGCCGAGCAGCATGTGGAGGTAGGTCGCCACCGACAGCGCGATCACGAACGAGATCGGGTGGACCAGCCCGTGCGGCACCCCCACGGCGTCGAATACGGGCTCCAGCAGATGGGCGATGGCGGGTTCGGCGACGATACCCAGGACGAGGGTGCACAGCGTGATGCCCAGCTGAGCCGCCGCGAGCAGTGCGGAGACGTGTTCGAGACCCCAGATGACGCTGCGCGCCCGCCGGTTCCCGTCCTCGGCCTGCGGTTCGATCTGGCTGCGCCGCACGGAGATGAGCGCGAACTCCGCACCGACGAAGAAGGCGTTCACGACCAGGGTCAGCAGACCGATGAAGAGCTGTACGGCGGTCATCGCTCATCCTCAGACGTCTCGTCGGAACCGGGCAGCGGTGCGTGCAGCAGCGCCCGGGCGGCGCGCCGCCCGGAGGCGTCCACCACGTCGAGGCGCCAGCCGGCCAGCTCGATCGAATCACCCACGGCCGGGATCCGGCCCACCTCCGTGGCCATCAGTCCGGCGAGGGTCTCGTACGGTCCGTCCGGCACGCGCAGTCCGATCCTCTCCAGCTGGTCGGTGCGGGCAGCGCCGTCGGCCGACCACAGGGTGCGTCCGTCGGCGTCCTCGCCGGCCGGTGCCAGATCCGGTGTCTCGTGCGGGTCGTGTTCGTCCCGGACCTCGCCGACGACCTCCTCGACGATGTCCTCCAGTGTCACGACACCCGCCGTGCCGCCGTACTCGTCGATGACGACCGCCATCGCGAGCTTCCCGGAGAGGCGGTCGAGCAGCCGGTCCACGGTCAGCGTCTCCGGCACGAGCAGCGGCTCGCGCAGCATGTCCGAGACCCGTTTGCGCGGGCGCTGTTCGGCGGGGATCGCCAGCACGTCCTTGATGTGGGCGACGCCGACGACGGTGTCGAGACTGCCCCGGTACACGGGGAACCGGGACAGCCCGGTGGCCCGCGTGGCGTTGGCGACGTCCTCTGCGGTCGCCTGCACCTCCAGCGCGGTGACCTGTACCCGCGGCGTCATCACGTTCTCCGCGGTCAGCTCCGCCAGGTTGAGGGTGCGGACGAACAGTTCCGCCGTGTCGGCCTCCAGCGCGCCCGCCTTGGCGGAGTGCCGGGCCAGGGCCACCAGCTCCTGCGGGCTGCGGGCCGATGCCAGCTCCTCGGCCGGTTCGAGCCCGAAGCGGCGCACGATGTGGTTGGCCGTGTTGTTGAGATGGCTGATGAAGGGCCGGAACAGTGCCGTGAAGGCCCGCTGCGGCGTGGCCACCGTCTTCGCCACGGCGAGCGGCGAGGAGATGGCCCAGTTCTTCGGTACGAGCTCGCCGACCACCATCAGGAACACGGTGGACAGGGCGGTGCCGATCACCAGGGCCACCGAGGACGCCACGCCGGGTGACAGCCCGACCGCCTCGACCGGTCCACGGATCAGTTTCGCGATGGACGACTCGGAGAGCATGCCGACGACCAGGTTGGTGACGGTGATGCCCAGCTGGGCCCCGGAGAGCTGGAATGTGAGGCTGCGTACCGCCTTCATGGCGCTCGCGGCGCCGCGTTCCTCCCGCTCGACAGCCCGCTCGAGCTGGCCGCGCTCGACCGTGGTCAGGGAGAACTCCGCCGCGACGAAGGCGCCGCAGGCAAGCGAGAGCAGTACGGCCACGAGCAGCAGAAGCACTTCTGTCATCGGTTCACCTCCGTCCCATGATCGGGCAGGGGAAGGAGGATCGCTCGGTCTCGGCGATATCGGCTACTGGGAGGCTCGCCCATGGGCGGACGCTCACACCTTTCAGAAGGAATCGAGAAGGGGAACACCTATAGTAAAGGGTCGGCAAAGTGGCGAGGTCGGGGAGGCGCCCGAGCTCCCGGTCCTCAGTCCTGGATCTCACGCTCCGCGCCGCGCCCGCTGTCAGAGCGGCTTCACCCAGCGGCGCCAGTGGTCCTCCCGGTGGTAGCCGGCGGCGGCCCAGGCCTGCTGCGCGCGTTCGTTGGCCTCCAGCACCATGGCGTCGGCCCGGCGGCCGCCGAGCGCGGCGAAACGGGCGTCCGCCGCTTCCAGCAACGCCGTGGCGATGCCCTGGCGACGGAACGCGGGATGCACGGCCAGCCGGTAGAGGTGGCACCGCCAGCCGTCGAAGCCGGCGATGACGGTGCCCACGAGCCGGCCGTCCCGTTCCGCCAGAAGCAGGGCTTCCGGGTCCCGGACGACCAGCCGGGACACCCCGTCGCGGTCGTCACTGATGCTCGTACCCTCCGCGGCCTCGGGCCAGAACCGCAGTACGTCGTCGACGTCGTCGAGGCCGGCGCAGCGGATGTGAAGATCGCTCATGGGGCGAGCCAAGCAGAGCGTCATCCCGGCGGGCGACCGAATTTCGACTCCGTTCGTAGATGCCCCGGCGGAGTCCCTCTCGCCCCCGCGTACACCGGGCGGAGTCGCGTACACCGGGCGGAGTCCTTCTCGCCCCCGCGTACACCGGGCGGAGTCCGTCCCGCCCGGGTGCACCGACGGAGCCCGCCCCGGCGCAGCGCACGCCGAGCGACTCGCCTCAGGTCAGGTGCACCGGGAGCGAGTCGATGCCGTAGACGATCGACAGCTTCCGGAAGCCGAGTTCCTGCGGCGGGACGGCGAGCCGCATGCCGGGAAACCGCCTGGCCAGCGCCGGGTAGGCGACGCGCAACTCCATACGCGCCAGCTCGGCCCCGATGCAGCGGTGGATGCCGTGGCCGAAGGCGAGATGGCCGGACGGGGTGACGCGGTGCGGGTCGAAGCCCCCGTCATCCAGGACGTAGGCCGGATCGCGATTGGCGCCGCTCAGGGAGCAGAGCACCATGTCGCCGCGCGGAATGAGCACGCCGGCTATCTCGATGTCCTCACGGGCGAACCTGGGAAAGGCCATCTGGACCGCGGAGAGATACCGCAGAACCTCCTCGACGAACGGTGCGGTCATCGTGTCGTCCGTACGCAGCCGGTCGAGGACCTCCTCGTTCCGCAACAGGACCAGCGAACCGAGTGCGATCGTGCTCGCCGTCGTCTCGAAGCCGCCGGTGAGCACCCCGTCGGCGAGACCCGCGAGTTCCTCGTCGTCGACGCTGTCGCCGTGCTCCCGCACGATCATGCCTAGCAGCCCGTCCCCCGGGTTTTGCCGCTGCGCCTTGACCACGTTCCTGAAGTAGTCCAGTGAGGCGGACATGGCGCCGAAGGGCGCGGTCGTCCCGCCGAAGAGATCGAAGCGGTCCATGGCCAGTTGCTGGAAGTCGTTCCGGTCGGCGTACGGCACGCCCAGCAGTTCGCAGATGGTGAGCGAGGGGACGGGCAGCGCGAACTCGTGCACCAGGTCCACCGGGCCGCGCGCGGCCTCCATCGCGTCGAGACGTTCCTCGACGATGGCTTCGATCCGGGGTGCCAGACGCCGTAGCCGGCGCATGGTGAACTCCGGCGTCAGAATGCGGCGCAGCCGCGTGTGCACCGGCGGATCGCTGAACCCGAGCCCGCCGGGGCTCTGCTCGGCGGCGATCCCGGCGTTGCCCGCGAGGTTGGCGAAGTCAGTGCTGAAGCCCTCGGCGGATCCGAGCACCGCCTTCGACTCCTCGTAACCGGTGACCACCCAGGCGTCCATGCCGAAGGGCAGCGAAACCCTGGACACCGGGGCACTCGCCCGGGTCGTGGCAACCCGGCGCACGGGATCGAGGCCGTCGCGGCGCAGGAGCATGAGCAGTTCCTCCGGCAGCAGCTTGATGGTGGAGGAGCCGATTCCGTGCCGTTGGATCCTGGCCAGGTAGGTGCGCCCGAGCCGGGCGGTGATACGGGAACGGAACGTCGTACTCAATGTGCACTCCATGAGTCGTCGCGAGATCTGGTCGGTTGGCAGGCATGCGCGGGCGTTTACGGGCGTTCGCCGCCAGGACGTGGCCGACTGCGCGGACTTCGGCTTCCTGACCAGGAATTATGACCACTTGTTCGGAGA
Source organism: Streptomyces sp. OR43 (assembly GCF_008042275.1). GTDB lineage: Bacteria > Actinomycetota > Actinomycetes > Streptomycetales > Streptomycetaceae > Streptomyces. Next base: position 179,518 of record NZ_RDBK01000001.1, read on the forward strand.
AGGGGGCGGCCGGGTGGGGTATCGGTCGCTCATCCTTCGACGGTACGTGTGACGGCGCCCGCGCGCCCGGGCCGGCGGACGGCGGAGATATGCCTGGTGGCGGGGGTGCGAGATGACCGAGGGCGGTCCGCGGGGCGGGTTCCGGAAGACCGCCCGGGGCTCCGCCCGACCCGTTCCTCTTGCCGGTGCTAGCGATACCGCGCTAGCGTGAAGGAGTGCCCAAGACACAGCTGAACGTTCGAGTGGACGAGGCCACCGCCGAGGCCGCGCGGCAGCGCGCGCTCCAGAGGGGGATGAGCGTGAACCGCTACATAGAGGAACTCGTCAAACAGGACGCGGGCGAGGTCGGCCACACCTTCGTCGAGGCCGCCGCCGACTTCATGAAGCAGTACGAATCGGTGTTCGCCGAGGAGTTCGGCTCGGAGCGCAAAGGCACCCGTTGAACCTCCGGATCCACCTTTCCTGGCTGCTCATGGTCGCCGAACACAAGACACCCGGCGACCCTCAGGTCACCGACTGGGGCGCACTGGTCGCCGCGGTCGCGCGGCACGAGGCGGAGATCTTCGGCAGCCCGGTCTACGGCGACCCCCACTCCAGAGCCGCGGCGCTGCTTCAACTCCTGCTGCACGTGCCCGCGCTGGAGCGCTCCAACGCGATGTTCGCCTCGGCCGTCGCCTACGGCTATCTCGTCGCGTCGGGGCTCAAGGTCATCACTTCGCCGGAACAGGTGCGCGATCTGGCCCTCCTGGTCAAGGAGGGCAAGGCGGACGTCCGGGCCATTGCCGACGAGCTGCGCCAGTGGAGCCTGTGACCCGTCAGAAGCGCGAGCGCAGTCCCCGCGGCCCCCGGTCCACCACCGCCGACCGCCGGGCCACGCCGAGCACGCACGAGGACGTGGGAAGCCTGATGCCGCCCTCCGGCATATTGACCTTGCGGTACGTCTCCACCACGAACCCGGCCGCCTCGATTGCGGCGAGCGCGTCGCGCGAGGTGTGACAGCCCCCGGACACCAGCGGCCAGAACGTCCTGTCCAGCGCGCGCTGGGTGGCCGCCATGGCCCGGCCGTCAGCCCGCACATGCTCGAAGAAGCGCAGCTCACCGCCCGGGCGCAGAACCCGGCGGATCTCCGCCAGCGACTGCTGCACATTGCGCACGGTGCACAGTACGAGGGAGGCGACGGCTCCGTCGAACGCCTCGCTCTTCACCGGGAGCGCCTCTGCCGTACCCGGTACGACGTCCACCGGGATTCCGGCGCGCAGCGCGGACCGTACCGCCAACTGCCGCAGTGTGCGCTCCGGTTCGATGGCGACCACCTCGGACACCGCGGGCGGGTAGTGGGCGAAGTTCAGGCCGTTGCCCGCTCCGATCTCGATGACCCGCCCGGACAGTCCCGACAGCAGCTCGGCCCGCACTGCGGCCATGCCCGCCGCGGATTCCGCGGCCACGCTCATCCGGGCATAGAAACGGGCGAAGACGGGGTGGTGCACCGCGTCCTTCGGGATCTTCGTGTTCCGCAACCGCATGACGGACCTCCTCGACGGGGCCGGTCCGCGCGGGCCGGGTGACGGGGGACGTCCCGCGGGCCCGCTCGGCCGGAAAGGTTCGGCTCCTTCGATTCTGCCTCCTGAGACGCATCCCGTCCTGTGCCGTACACCCTTCAGTCCTGCGGCCGGCTCCCGCCCAGTCGAGCGGCCAGCCAACTCCCCGCGCGGGCACGGAAGTCCGCGGGGCTGAGCGATCCGGCGCCCGCCGGAACCACACCCAGCAGCGGGGCGCCCGCCGCCACCGGAAGGTCCGACAGGTTGCACCGCTCCGCCAGGTCCGGCTCTGCGGGCATGCTGCCGACCACCACGCCGAGACAGTCCAGCCCGCGGGCCCGGAGCGCCTCCGCGGTCAGCGCCGTGGAGTTGAGTGTGCCGAGCCCCGCAGGCGCCACCACCAGGACCGGTGCCGCCAGCAGCCGCGCCGCGTCCGCCAGGGTCGCGCCGTCGTCGTCGAACCGTACGAGCAGGCCGCCCGCGCCCTCCACCAGCACCAGATCGTGCTCCGTCGCCAGCTTCCCGGCGGCCTCGGCGATCTCGTACGGGCGGACCGGGGTCATCCCGGCCCGGCGGGCGGCGGTCGCCGGCGCCAACGGTTCGGGGAACCGGGCCAGTTCGACCGCCGTCACATGACCGCCCGCCAAGCGCGCCACCTCGGCGGCATCACCCGGCTCACCCGGTTCCAGGCCCGTCTGGGCCGGCTTGAGCACCGCCACCCGACGGCCCGCGGCGGCTGCCGCGACCGCCGCGGTCACGATCGTCTTGCCGATTTCGGTACCCGTGCCGGTCACCACCAGAACGCTCATCTCAGCCCTCCCGCGCCGCAGCGCACACGGCGCGGCAGATCCGCGCCACATCGTCGTCACCGGTGACGTACGGCGGCATCGTGTAGACGAGGTCGCGGAACGGCCGCAGCCAGACGCCCTCGCGTACCGCCGCCCGGGTCGCGGACTCCATGTCCACCTCATGATCGAGCTGGACGACGCCGATCGCGCCCAGAACCCGTACCTCGCGGACTCCGGGCAGGTCCCCGGCCGGTGCAAGGCCGTCCCGAAGACCGGCCCCGATCCGCTTGACCTCCTGCTCCCAGTCCTGGCCGAGCAGCAGTTCGATCGAGGCGCAGGCCACCGCGGAGGCCAGCGGATTGCCCATGAACGTCGGCCCGTGGGCGAGCACGGGCACCTCGCCGCGGGAGATGCCCTCGGCCACCGCGGTCGTGCACAGCGTCGCCGCCATCGTCAGGTAGCCGCCGGTCAGCGCCTTGCCCACACACATCACATCGGGCGAGACCCCGGCGTGCTCGGCTGCGAACAGCCTGCCCGTCCGGCCGAAGCCCGTGGCGATCTCGTCGAACACCAGCAGCACGCCGTGCGCGTCGCAGGCCTCGCGCAGGACGCGCAGGTACGCGGGGGAGTGGAAGCGCATGCCGCCGGCCCCCTGCACCACGGGCTCCACGATCACCGCGGCGAGCTCATCGGCGTGGTGTGCGATCAGCTCGCGCAGATGCGTCGCGTACGCGGCGTCCGGCTCCGCGTCGAAACCGGCCGGCGGCTCGTCCGCGAAGACCTGCCGGGGCAGTGCCCCCGACCACAGCTCGTGCATACCGCCCTCGGGGTCGCACACCGACATCGGCTGCCAGGTGTCCCCGTGGTACCCGCCGCGCCAGGTCAGCAGGCGCTGCTTGGCCGGCCGTCCGGCGGAACGCCAGTACTGGAGGCACATCTTCACGGCCACCTCGACCGACACCGAGCCGGAGTCGGCGAGGAAGACGTGCTGCAACGGTTCCGGCGTGATCTCGACCAGCCTGGCGGCCAGCCGCACGGCGGGCTCGTGGGTGAGCCCGCCGAACATCACATGACTCATCCGGTCCAGCTGGTCGCGTGCCGCCTCGTTCAGCACCGGGTGGTTGTAGCCGTGCACCGCCGACCACCACGACGACATCCCGTCGACCAACTCGTGCTGCCCATGAGCCGGTTCGGCCAGCCGGAGCCGTACACCGGACGCGGACTCCACGACCAGCGGCTCCTGCCGGCCCGGCATGGGACCGTACGGATGCCAGACATGGGCCCGGTCCAGCGCCCGGAGCCCGGCGGGGGAGAGCGGCTCAGGCATTGGGGGCGAGATCCGTACCCGCGCCACGACGGCGGACCGTCACCAGGTCCGTGCGCGCCGCCAGGTTCCCGTCGGCTTCCGCGAGGACGGGTTCCGCGGGAGCCGCCTCCTTCTCCGGGCCGTCGCCGCAGGGCGCACACCCGCCGCCCGCGTGCGAACCGCAGCCGTCACTCGCACCCGTGTGCGAACCGCAGCCGCCGCCCGCGTCGACCCGGTGGCCGGGCAGCGTCGTCGTACCCGCACCCTCGACCTCGAAGCCGGCGTCCGCGATCATGTCGAGGTCGGTCTGGCCCGCCTGGCCCTCGCTGGTCAGATAGTCGCCCAGGAAGATCGAGTTGACCAGATGCAGGGCCAGCGGCTGCATCGACCGCAGATGCACTTCGCGGCCGCCCGCCAGCCGTACCTCGACGTCCGGGCATACGAACCGGACCATGGCCAGGATGCGCAGACAGCGCTGCGGCGTCAGGTTCCATTCCTTGGCGAGGGGGGTGCCCTCGAAGGGGATCAGGAAGTTGACGGGCACCGAGTCCGGGTCCAGCTCACGCAGGGCGAAGACCACATCGACCAGGTCGGCGTCGCTCTCTCCCATGCCCGCGATCAGCCCGGAACAGGCGGAGAGCCCGGCGGCCTGCGCCTGGTGGACCGTCTCCACCCGGTCGGCGTAGGTGTGGGTGGTCGTGATCTCCCCGTACGTCCCCTCGGACGTGTTGAGGTTGTGGTTGTAGGCGTCGGCGCCCGCCGACCGGAGCCGGTCGGCCTGGCCGTCGGAGAGCAGGCCGAGGCACGCGCACACCTCGACGCCCTCGTTCTGTTCCTTGATCGCCTCGATGGTCTGCGACACCCGGTCGACGTCCCGGTCGGTCGGCCCCCGGCCGCTCGCGACCAGACAGACGCGCTTGGCGCCACCGGCGACTCCCGCCGCCGCTGCCTTCGACGCCTCGTCGGGCTTGAGCCAGGTGTACTTCAGGATCTCGGCCTTGGATCCCAGCCGCTGGGAGCAGTACGAGCAGTCCTCGGGGCAGAGCCCGGACTTGAGATTGACCAGATAGTTCAGCTTCACCCGCCGCCCGAACCACTGACGGCGCACCTTTCCGGCCGCGGCCACCACGTCGAGCAGTTCGTCGTCCGGGGTCGCCAGTACGGCGAGCGCTTCTTCACGGGTCGGCAGCTCGCGCCGCAGCCCCTTGTCCACCAGCGTGTTCAGGAGGTCCATGGCGACGATCCTGACGCACGGCACCGCTCCGAGCCAAGGAGGAACCGGACAACAGAGCCCGCTGAGGGTGTGTGCATGGCCACACCATGACCGGCCGCGCCCGCGGTTAGGGTCTGTGAGCTGCCTACAAAAGGGACCCGCTCATGTCCTTCGCCCCGTTCGACTGGATCGACGAGGAGGCGCGCCGCCGCGCGGACGCCGGACTTGTCCGTACGCTCCGGCCGCGGCCCGCCGAACCGGAACTGCTGGACCTCGCGAGCAACGACTACCTCGGCCTCACGCGGCATCCGGAGGTGACCGCTGCCGCGGCCGACGCGGCACGCCGCTGGGGCGGCGGGTCCACCGGCTCCCGGCTGGTCACGGGTTCCACCGCACTGCACGCCGAGCTCGAACGCGAACTGGCCGAATTCTGCGGTTTCGAGGCGGCCCTGGTCCTGTCCTCGGGGTACGCCGCCAACCTCGCCGCGCTCACCGCCCTGACCGGCCGGGGTTCGCTGATCGTGTCGGACGCGGGCAACCACGCCTCGATCGTCGACGGCTGCCGGCTCTCGCGGGCCGAGACCGCCGTCGTGCCGCACGCCGACCCCGATGCCGTACGCAAGAGCCTGCACGCGCACCCGGGCCGGTCCCTGGCGGTCACCGACTCGGTCTTCTCGGTCGACGGTGACGCCGCGCCGCTGGCCGAACTGGCCGACGCCTGCCGCGCGGAGAACGCCGCGCTGCTCGTCGACGACGCGCACGGGCTGGGCGTACTCGGGGAAGGCGGCCGGGGCGCCCCCGCCGCGGCCGGCTTGGCGGGCGGCGACGGCATCGTCACCACGCTCACCCTCTCCAAGTCGCTGGGCAGCCAGGGCGGTGCGGTCCTCGGCCCGGCCCGCGTGATCGACCACCTCGTCAACACCGCCCGTACCTTCATCTTCGACACCGGGCTCGCCCCGGCCGCCGTCGGCGCCGCGCTCGGCAGCCTGCGGCTGCTGCGGCGCGAACCGGCACGCGCGGCCAGGGCCCGTACCGTCGCCACCGCGCTGTACGGGCAGCTGACCGCGTCGGGCCTGACCGCGGTCAGGCCCGACGCGGCCGTGGTCTCGGTACGCGCGCCCTCGGCGGATGCCGCCGTCCGCTGGGCGTCCGACTGCCGGGCCGCCGGCATCGCTGTGGGGTGCTTCCGGCCGCCGTCCGTACCGGACGGCATCTCCCGGCTGCGGCTGACCGCACGCGCCGACCTGACGGACGAGCAGATCGCCCACGCGGTGGCGGTCGTACGGCGGACCGCCCCGGCCGGCTGAGACGCCGGAATCCGCCGCTCCGCGGCGTCCGGTTCAGCGGACGGAGTCGCCGTTCAGGGCGGTGACGAAGGAGGTCCAGGCCGTCGCGGAGAACTGCAGAGGCGGCCTGGAAAGGTCCTTGGAGTCGCGCACGGCCAGCCGCCGGCCACCGAACGGCGCGGCCTCCACGCAGTTGTTCATTCCCGTGCTGCGGCTGCTGCGCCGCCACCGTAACGCGTGCTGTGCGAGGCAATCCGACATGACGCTCCCTCGGGCAGTCCGGGTTCACCGACCGTCGCGGTCGATTGCGGCGATCAGATCCAACGAGTGCTCCGGCGACAGCGCGTGTTCCTGAAGGGTGCGGAAGGCCGAGCTGTACGCCTCGAGGTCTTCTTTCCGCTCCAGGTAGAGGCTACTCGTCAAGTGGTCAAGAACGACCACATCCAGATCAGAAGTGGTCGGAAATGAGAAGATAACGAAAGGTCCGGTGAGGCCCACATAGCCACCGACCGAGAACGGCAACAACTGGAGCCGCACATTCGGTAGTTGGGCCACCCTGCTGAGATGGCGCAACTGCTCCCGCATCACCCGGCGGCCCCCGACCTCCCGCCGCAGCACCGCCTCGTCCAGTACCGCGCTCAGCCGCAGCGGAGGATCGCTCCGCAGGACGCCCTGCCGCGCCAGCCGTACTTCCACGAGCGAGTCGAGCTGTCCCGTGGGCAGTCCGTCGAGCGAGGCCCGGGTCACCGCACGGGCGTAGCCGGCGGTCTGCAACAGGCCCGGCACCACTGATGTCTCCAGGGTGCGGGCGGTGCGCGCCTGTGATTCCAGACTGATGAAGTCGCGGTACTGCGGCGGGATGAGACCGCGGTAGGCGTGCCACCACCCCGCGCCCCCGCCGCCCGCGGAACCCGCGAGTGCCTCCAGTACCTCCCGCAACTTCGGGTCGTTGGTGCCGTAGGTGTCGAGCAGCCGGGTCACGTCACCCGGCCTCACTCCGCTCACACCGGTCTCGATCCGGCTGACCTTGGACTGATGCCAGCCGAGCAGACGCGCCGCGTCCCGGCTCGTGAGTCCCGACGCGTGACGCAGACTCCGCAGCTCCTCCCCGAGCTTGCGGCGTCGCACCGCAGGGCCGTGCTGCATGTGGTGCCTCCCTCCCACTCCCCGCCGAGCGGACAGTGTGGCGCCCTCACGGCGCATCCGGTGCAGAGTTCACCGCTTTGAGCGACAGATATATGCATATCTTGGTGGATCGCCGTTACAGCGGGCAGCATCAGTGGCAATCTGGCGCGAAGCACAACCCGGACCATCGATCGCGGGGTCGCTTCCGGGTGGGAAAGGGACGGCTCGCCATGGCAGACCATCAGGAAGCACGTGTCACGCTGCCGAGCGAGCCGGTCTCGGTCTCCGCAGCCCGGCGCTATGTGGCCCGGGTACTGGCCGAATGGGGACTGCCCGACGGCACGGACACGGGCGAGACCGTCCGGCTGATCGTCTCGGAACTCGCGACCAACGCGGTCCAGCACACGTTCGGACAGTCACCCACCTTCACCGTGGACCTCCGGCTGGAGCGCGAGGAGCAGCTGCGCCTCGGGGTGACGGACAGTCACCCCCGGTGGCCCCAGCGGCTGCCGGCGGCCGTGCAGCAGGACAACGGCCGCGGCATGGTGATCATCCGCTCGCTGGCCAAGGAGTACGGTGGCCGGCTCACCGTCACGCCCACCCCGGACGGCGGGAAGACCGTGTGGATCGCGCTGCCGTGGCACCTGCCCGTCCAGCACTGAACCGTTCCGTCGCGCGTCGCGGTCACCCAGGCGTCGCGGCCCGCCCGAATCCGCTGCGCAGCAGCGCCTGGAGCGTCGATGCCGCGGGGCTCGTACGGTCCCCGCGATGGACCACCGAGATCGTCCGGCGGAACGAGGCCGGCTCCAGCCGTCGTACGGACAGGGGCGTCGGCGACATGGCGGCGACCATCTCCGGCACCACGGCCATCCCGATGCCCGCACTGACCAGGGCGCACACCAGCGCGTAGCCGGGCGACTCGCAGACCACCGCGGGCAGGGCCCCCGCCTCGGCGAGCGCGCTCTCCACCCCGCGGCGCGGCGGGTGTGTGGGCGCGCTGCTGATCAGGGGCCTGCCCGCCAGCTCCGTCACCGGAAGCCGCCCGCTGCCGTCCGCCAGGACCTGGCCGACGGCCGTGATCAGGACCAGTTCCTCGATCAGGACCGGCTCGGTCAGGACACCCGAGGGCGGCGGCGTCACGGGTCCGGGCTCGTAGTCATGGGTCAGCGCCAGATCCACCTCGCCCGCCGCCACCGCGGCCACCCCGCCCGGCGGCTCGTACTCGGTGACCGCCAGTTCCACGTCCGGGTGGGCCCGCCGGAACGCGCTCAGTACCGGGGGCAGCAGATGGATGCCCGCGGTGGTGAAGGTGCCGACCCGCAGGCGCCCGCCGGAGAGTCCGGCGAGCCGGGCCAGCTCGTGCCGGGCCTGCTCCATCTCGTCGAGGACCCGCCGGGCGCGTCCGGCGAGCAGCTCGCCCGCCGCGGTCAGCCGGGCGCCCCGGTGATGGCGCACCAGCAGCGCCGCCCCCGCCTCCCGCTCCAGCTTGGCGAGCTGCTGGGAGAGCGCCGGGGCCGTGTAGCCCAGGCGTGCGGCGGCCCGGGTGATCGAACCGGCCTCGGCGACCGCCACCAGCGCCGCGAGCCGTGTCGGGTCGTACATTAAGCATTCCTTTTGGCAGACCCAGGAGATTACAAGTACACGCTAAAGGCTCCTGCGGTCCAGGGTGGACCCATGGACGCACAACTGACCGCTTTCGTCGGGGTCGCCACCGCCATGGTCGCGCTGCCCGGCGCGGACTTCACCGTCGTCGTACGCAATGCCCTCGCCTCGCGCGCGGCAGGGGTGGCGACCGCGCTCGGGGTCGCCGGGGGCCTCCTCGTGCACACCGCGCTCGCCGTCGCCGGTCTGGCCGCCGTGCTGGTGGCGGTGCCCGTGCTGTTCCGGATCATCCAGCTGCTGGGTGGCGCCTACGTGCTCTACCTGGGGATCGGCGCTCTGTGCGCGGCCCGGCGCGGCGCCGGGCAGGATGCGGAGCCCGGGCCCGACGAGGCGGACGGCGGGCGGACGGGCCTGCGGACGGGCCGCGCACTGCGTCAGGGATTCCTGACCAACGCGCTGAACCCCAAGGCGCCCGTGCTCTTCCTCAGCCTGCTGCCGCAGTTCGTGCCGGCCGGGGCCGCGCCCCTGCCCAGGACGCTGCTGCTCGCCGCGATCGTTGTGGTGCTGGCGCTGATCTGGTTCCCGCTCGTGGCGCTCCTGGTGGACCGCCTCGGCCGGTGGCTGCGCCGGCCGCGTACCGCCCGGGCGATCGAGGGCGGCAGCGGCGCGGCACTCACCGCACTGGGGCTGGCCCTGGTGACGGGCCCGCTGGTGCACTGACGCGGGAGCACGGGCCGGGGCGGGGGAGGGGCCTCAACGGACGCGTCCGTAGTAGACGCTCTTCGTCCAGATCTTCTCCAGGCGGACCACGGCCCCGGTCTTGGGCGAGTGCCAGATCTTGCCGCTGCCCGCGTAGATGCCCACGTGGTAGATGCTGCGGCCGGAGTGGAAGAAGACCAGGTCGCCGCGTTGCCGCTTGGACGACGAGATGTGACGGGTCTTGTTGTACTGCTGCTGGGCCGTGCGCGGGAGCTTCTTGCCGGCCTTCTTGAACGAGTAGAGCGTGAGCCCGGAACAGTCGAAGCGGCTGGGCCCGGTGGCGCCCCACCGGTAGGGCGCCCCCTTCTTCGACGCGGCGATGGTGAGGGCCTTCATCGAATGGGTGGCGGCCTGGGCGTCGGTCACGGCGCCGGGAACGAACAGCGTGCCGCCTACGGCGGCGAGAGTCATCACCGAGGCCGTACCGGCCCGGGCAAGCAGAGATGGGACATGAACCTGCGCAGTCATGCGCAACCCTTCGTCAGCCGCCTGTGAAGGATGACCTGTCGGGTTCGGGCCGGCGAAGTCGCCCGGCCGCGGATGCGGCTTCACCCCGAGGGACGACCGGAAATCCGGTCGACCCGTTGTGCTGGGTCCTCCACTCCTGCCGATCCACTCCTGTCGACCAGGCATCCGGGCGGCGGCAGGACTCGGCGTCCGCCCGGACCGCCCCGCCGCGGTGGCGGGGGCTTGTCGTCCCAGGGATCTTGACTCACCGAGTGCCGGATTTCCGAGGTGAAACAGCCATATGTGAGGCTCATCACCAATGATCCGTTCGGGTGGACAGGTGACGTTGCGGCAAACCGCAGGGCCCTGCCGACCGGTGCGGCACCAGCGACGGAACGGGAGATTTCACCCAGAGTCCACTTCGAAAACGCAAATCGAGTTGTCCCTCGTGCGAAGTAGCGCCTACGCCGAACGAGCGAGAAAATCCGGTCCACGCGTTGGGCGTGTCGGTCCGTCGAACTGATCAACTCGGCGGGTCGGGCGGCACGGTGACCCGCCCGGAGCGCCTCTCGCCGTCGAGAACGCGCAGCGCCCGGGTCAACGTGGCCGCGTGGATCCGGTCTTCGCCCCGCTCGTGCATCAACGTGAGCGCGTCCCGCAGCGCGGCCGAGTACGAGGCCAGCGCCTGGGCGGCACGCAGGGCGCCGTAGGTGTCGCCACCGTGGGCCGGATTGATCCGGCCCACCTGATCGAGGACTTGCAGATAGCGGTCGATGAACTCGCCCTCCGCGCGGGTCAGGGCGGGCAGGGGTGCGAACTCCGGTGGTTGCATCGCGGATTCACCTCCCGGGGCGCGGAGGCAGCGCCGGGCCGCGTCGTCGCACGATGTGGTCGACCAGCCCGTAGTCCTTGGCGCCTTCGGCGTCGAGGATCAGATCGCGCTCGGTGTCAGCTGCGATCTGCTCGGAGGGGCGGCCGGTGTGACGGGCCAGCATGCCGGTCAGCGTGTCGCGCATCCGGGCCAGTTCACGCGCCTCGATCTCCAGGTCGGACGGCTGCCCCTGTACGGGCTCGGGGAGTTCGGGCTGCTGCACCACCACGCGGGCGCCCGGCAGTGCGTGTCGCTTGCCCGGGGCGCCCGCTGCGAGGAGTACGGCCGCGGCGGCCCCCGCCTGGCCGAGGCAGAAGGTCTCCACCTCGCAGGTGAGGTACGCCATCGTGTCGTAGATGGCGGTCATGGCGCCGAACGAGCCGCCCGGGGAGTTGATGTAGAGCGAGATCGGCCGGTCGGGAGCGTCGTGTTCCAGGTACATGAACTGGGCGACCAGATCGGTGGCCGCCGTGTCGTCGACGGGCGTCCCGAGGAACACGACCCGTTCGGCGAGCAGTTTGGAGTACGGGTCGAGCGTGCGCGTCCCCTGGGACGTGCGCTCCGTGAACTCGGGCAGTACATGGCGGGCGGCGGGGCGGTGCATGGCGGACCTCTCCTCCGGGGCGCGCGGGTCCGGGAGGGCGCCCGCGCACGTCTGTAAAAAACGTACAGGACGTACAGAAGGTTATGATGGGAGCATGGTCTATGAGATTCCGGTGACGCAAGCCCGAGCCGACCTCGCCGAACTGATCAACCGAGTCGTCTACGGCGGCGAGCGCGTGGTCGTGACGCGGCACGGCAAGCCCCTGGTGGCGTTCGTATCAGCCGCTGACCTGGAGCGACTCGAGAACGAGGAGGCGGCGGAGCGGGAGCAGGTGATCAGTTCGGTCTCCTCGATCGGCTCCTCCACGTCCGCTCCGGGCGAACGGCACCGCTTCGGGATCGCTGCCGAGCACCGGGGGCAGCAGGGGCCGGGCAACTGACGGAACGCAGGAAGGCCGTGCGCCCCCGCTGTCGGCGGGGACCCACGGCCTTCACGGCCGGCCGCTCAGCCCGCGAGTGCGGGCTGTCGCGCGGGCGTGGCCTCGGGCGCCTTTGGTGCCGGGAGCCGGCGGCGGCCGCCGATGATCACCGCGGTGAGGCCGAGCGCGGCCCACAGGGCCAGGGTCAGGGCCGCGCCGCCCGCCGCCCGCCCGTCGAAGTAGGCGACCGAGCGCAGCAATGAGCCGCCCGCGCCCGGCGGCAGCCACTGGCCGATCGCCCCGACCGGCCGGGGGAGCAGTTCCGGCGCGCTGGTGACGCCCGAGAACGGATTGCCCACGAGCACCATGAGCAGCGCCCCGAGCCCGACGCCCGCCGGTCCGATCAGCGCGGCGAGCCCCGCCACCGTGGCGCCGATGGCGAGCACCGTGAGGCCGAGGGCCCCCGCCTCGCTCCACCAGTCACCGGTGATGACTCCGAGCCAGCTGTCGGTGAGCGCGGCGGCGACGGCCCCTACCAGGGCGGCCACGCCGAGCAGCGCCGTGACCGCGCGCCCACCGCGCAGCCGCAGCAGCGTCACGGCCGAACCGGCGGCCACGCCCGCGATCGCCAGGGGCAGGATGCTCGCGCCGAGGACACTGCCCCGCGGATCGGCGGCCGGTGCCGCCACCACGTCCGTGACCGGCACCGCGGTGCCCGCGGGCGCGGATGCGGTCACCGCTTCGCTCAGCAACTGGGCGACCGCGGGGCCGGCGGCGGAGGCCGTCAGCAGTTCGGGGCCCTTCGGTGTGACGACGACCGCGCCGTATACGGAGCGGGCCTCGATCGCGGTGCGGGCGGCGGCCTCGGAGTCGTAACGGTGGATCTCGAAAGCGCCTTCGCGCTGTTCGAGCTGCCGCGCCAGCCGGTCGGCGGCCGGTGCGGAGCCGGCGATGCCGAGGGGGAGGTCGCGGGGAGCCATGCGGGCGGCGGGCCAGGCGAAGGCCCACAGGGCGAGCGCCACCACGACAGGGACCAGGAGGACGACCGCCACCAAACGGCGGTTCGGGGCAGCGGGCATGACGGGAACCTCGATTCCAAAGAGAATGATCGTTCGTTTTCCGTGATGGCGCCACTGTCGTGCCGGGCGGTGACCCTTGTCAAGAAGGAACGTTCGTTTTAGATTGGGTTCATGGCCCGTGTATCCCAGGAGCACCTCGACGCCCGCCGCCGGCAGATCCTCGACGGGGCGGCCCGGTGTTTCGCCCGTGACGGGTTCCACGCCACCTCGATGCAGGACGTGTTCAAGGAGGTCGGGCTGTCGGCCGGTGCGGTCTACCGCTACTTCGGCGGCAAGGAGGATCTGATCGCCGCGATCGCCGGCGAGGCGGTCGGCGGGGTCCGGCAGGCGTTCGAGCGTGCCGCCCGAGTCAGTCCTCCGCCCACCCCTGACGTGCTGATCGGCCGCGTGGTGCGCACCCTGTTCGGCGACGACGCCGCGCGGAGGGCAGGGCTGGATCCGAGGGCGTACGCCGGGCTGATCGTCCAGGTGTGGGCCGAGACCCTGCGCAGCGAGCGGCTGGCGGCCACGCTCGGCGAGGCGTACGAGGGTCTGCGGATTTCCTGGACGGAACTGGTCGGTGAGTACCGCGCACGCGGGATGCTCGCTGCCGGGGTGCCGGACGAGCACATCGCCCGCACGCTGATCGCCACCGCCCAGGGTCTCATCGCCCAACTCGCCATGTTCGGCGACGCGGGACCCGAGGTCCTCGAGGACGGTCTGCGCGGGCTGATGTCCATGGATCTGCAAAGGGCCAGTTAACGCGCCGGAAAAACTTCGGCTCTAACGTGCAATACCTCGCCGTGCGACACCGGTTCGATCTTCAACAGGCTGTTGAAGATCGCTAGTGTCTCGCTGCGCCCAGGGCCGGAACTGGGCGGACAACTGTGAGGTGGACGCGTGCAACTGACCCCGCACGAGCAGGAACGCCTGCTCATACATGTGGCCGCCGACGTGGCCGAGAAGCGCCGCGCTCGAGGGCTGCGGCTCAACCACCCCGAGGCCGTCGCTCTCATCACCTCCCATCTGATGGAGGGGGCGCGCGACGGCCGTACGGTCGCCGAACTCATGGCGTCCGGACGCAAGGTGCTCACCCGGGACGACGTCATGGACGGCATAGCCGAGATGATCCACGACGTGCAGGTCGAGGCGACGTTCCCGGACGGCACCAAGCTCGTCACCGTCCACGAACCGATCGTCTGACGGGCCGCCGCCGATGATTCCGGGAGAGATCCTGTACGCGGAGGGCTCCGTGCCGCTCAACGCGGGCCGGCCCGTCAGCCGCCTCACCGTCCTCAACGCGGCCGACCGGCCGGTTCAGGTGGGATCGCACTACCACTTCGCCGAGGCCAATCCCGGCCTCGAGTTCGATCGTGCGGCCGCGCGCGGACTGCGGCTGAACATCGCCGCCGGAACGGCCGTTCGCTTCGAGCCGGGCGTCCCCGTCGACATCGAACTCGTTCCGCTGGCCGGGCGGCGTATCGTCCCCGGCCTGCGCGGGCAGACCGGAGGTCCCCTCGATGGCTGAGCTCCACCGTGCCGTGTACGCCGACCTGTTCGGCCCCACCGCCGGCGACCGGATCCGCCTGGCCGACACCGGTCTGCTCGTGGAGATCGAGGAGGACCGCTGCGGCGGACCCGGACTCGCGGGCGACGAGGCGGTGTTCGGCGGGGGCAAGGTGATCAGGGAGTCCATGGGGCAGGCGCGCACCACCCGTGCCGAAGGAGCGCCGGACACCGTGATCACCGGCGCCGTCGTCATCGACCACTGGGGCATCGTCAAGGCGGACATCGGAATCCGAGACGGCCGGATCACCGGGATCGGCAAGGCCGGGAACCCGGACACGATGGACGGCGTCCATCCGGACCTCGTCATCGGCCCCGAGACCGAAATCATCGCGGGCAACGGGAAGTTCCTCACCGCGGGCGCCATTGACGCCCATGTGCACTTCATCTCGCCGACCCTCGTCGACGAGGCCCTGTCCAGCGGCATCACGACCCTGGTCGGCGGCGGAACCGGCCCGGCCGAAGGCACCAAGGCCACCACCATCACCCCGGGTCCCTGGCACCTGGCCAGGATGTTCGAGGCGCTGGAGGCGTACCCCGTCAACATCGGTCTGCTCGGCAAGGGCAACACGATGTCACGTGACGCCATGGAGTCCCAGCTGCGGGCCGGTGCACTCGGGTTCAAGATTCATGAGGACTGGGGCGCTACCCCCGCGGTCATCGACGCCTGCCTGGGTGTCTGCGAGGAGACCGGGGCCCAGCTCGCCATCCACACCGACACCCTCAACGAGGCCGGATTCGTCGCCGACACCCTGGCCGCCATCGCCGGGCGCACCATCCACGCCTATCACACCGAGGGCGCGGGCGGCGGGCACGCCCCCGACATCATCAGCGTGGTCTCGGAGCCGTACGTCCTGCCCAGCTCGACCAATCCGACCCGGCCGCACACCGTCAACACCATCGAGGAACACCTCGACATGCTGATGGTCTGCCACCACCTCAACCCCGCCGTGCCGGAGGATCTGGCATTCGCCGAGTCACGGATCCGGCCCTCGACCATCGCGGCCGAGGACATCCTGCACGACCTCGGCGCCATCTCGATCATCTCCTCCGACTCCCAGGCCATGGGCCGCATCGGCGAGGTCGTGCTGCGCACCTGGCAGACCGCCCACGTGATGAAGAAGCGGCGAGGCGCACTGCCGGGCGACGGGCGGGCCGACAACCACCGGGTCCGTCGCTATGTCGCCAAATACACCATCAATCCGGCAGTGGCGCAGGGCCTCGACCGGGAGATCGGCTCCGTGGAGACGGGCAAGCTCGCGGACCTGGTCCTGTGGGAACCGGCCTTCTTCGGGGTCAAGCCGCAGACCGTCATCAAGGGCGGCCAGATCGCGTACGCGCAGATGGGCGACGCCAACGCCTCCATTCCCACCCCCCAGCCCGTCCTGCCGCGCCCGATGTTCGGTGCGATCGGCAGGGCCCCGGCCGCCAACTCCTTCAACTTCGTCTCGGCAGCGGCGATCGAGGACGGGCTGCCGGAGCGGCTCGCCCTGGGAAAGCGGTTCGTGCCGATCACCAGTACCCGGGGCGTCACCAAGGCCGACATGCGGGAGAACGACGCGCTGCCCCGGGTCGACGTCGACCCGGACAGCTTCGCCGTGACCATCGACGGGGAGCCGGTCGAACCGGCGCCCGCCGCCGAACTCCCCATGGCCCAGCGCTATTTCCTCTTCTGAGAACGGACCAGGGATGAGCCGAGCCGCCCTCCTCGTCCTCTCCGACGGTCGCTTCCCCGCGGGGGGCCATGCCCACTCCGGCGGTGCCGAAGCGGCCGTCGTGGCAGGACGCATCCGCGACGCCGACGACCTCGCGGCGTTCTGCCGGGGCCGTCTGCACACCACCGGGCTCACCGCCGCGGCACTCGCCGCGGCGGCCGCCCACGGCCACGACCCGCTGGCCCTGGACGAGGCCGCCGACGCCCGTACGCCCTCACCGGCCCTGCGGGCGGTCGCCCGCAAGCTCGGCCGGCAGCTGATGCGGGCCGCCCGCGCGACCTGGCCGGGCGAGGAACTCGACGCGTTCGCGCTGGCCCGGCCACGCGGCGGCCACCAGCCCGTCGTGCTCGGCCTCACCGCGCGCTCGGCGGGGCTCGCCCCCGAGGACGCCGCACACTGCGCCGCGTACGAGACGGTCGGCGGACCGGCCACCGCCGTCGTCCGGCTGCTCTCCCTCAACCCCTTCGATGCCACCGCCGTCCTGGCCGGGCTCGCCCCCGAGCTCGACCACGTCGCCGAGCTGGCCGCCGCAGCCGCACGCGGCCCCATCGGCGAACTTCCTTCCTTCTCCGCCCCGTTGCTCGACATCGCTGCCGAGGCCCATGCCGCACGCCCCGTCCGGCTCTTCGCCTCGTGACCTCGCAGCGCCGAGACGTACGCCGCCCCAACAGCACAGGAGCCGCACCATGCACCTCGATCACGCCCACGCCGGCCCGGCCGCACTCGGAGCGGACGCCGCACGCCCCGACGGCACCCGGCGGGCCCTGCGGATCGGCCTCGGCGGACCCGTCGGATCCGGCAAGACCGCGACCGTGGCAGCGCTCTGCCGGGCCCTGCGCGACCAGCTGTCCCTGGCCGTCGTCACCAATGACATCTACACGCGGGAGGACGCGGCGTTCCTGCTGCGCAACGCGGTGCTGCCGCCCGAGCGGATCCAGGCGGTCGAGACCGGCGCCTGCCCGCACACCGCCATCCGCGACGACATATCCGCCAACCTCGAAGCCGTCGAGGACCTGGAGGACACCGTGGGACCGCTCGACCTCATCCTCGTGGAGTCCGGCGGTGACAACCTCACGGCCACCTTCTCCAAGGGGCTCGTGGACGCCCAGATCTTCATCATCGACGTCGCCGGCGGCGACGACATCCCCCGCAAGGGCGGTCCCGGCGTCACCACGTCCGACCTGCTGGTGATCAACAAGACGGACCTGGCACCCTACGTCGGGTCCGACCTCGGCCGGATGGCCCACGACGCCGCACAGCAGCGCGGCGAACTGCCCGTCGCCTTCACCTCGCTCACCTCGGGCGAAGGTGTCGGACCCGTCGCGGACTGGGTACGGGGGCAGCTCGCCTCCTGGACCGCGTGAGCGTCCGCGCCACCGCCCGCATCACCGCCGTACGCGACGCACGCGGCGCCACCACGCTCCCCGTTCTGGAGAGTGACGGGCCGCTCGCACCGCGCCGGACGAGAGCCGTCCTTCCCGGGGCCGCACGCGTCACCGTCGTGGGCGCGATGAGCGCCCCGCTCGGCGGCGACCGGCTCGCCATCCAGGTACGGGCTGGGCAGGGCACCCGGCTCACCGTCGACTCCGCGGCGGCCACGGTCGCCCTCCCCGGGCCCGGGCCCGCACCGGCAGCGGCCGACTACGCCATCACGCTGAAGGCCGAGGAGGGTGCCGAGCTCCACTGGCTGCCCGAGCAGCTGATCTCCGCGCACGGCAGCGAACTCCATATGACGACCGTGGCCGAACTCGCCCCCACCGCACGGCTGGTACTGCGCGAGGAACAGATCCTGGGCCGGCACGGCGAGACCACCGGAACGCTCCGGAGCCGGCTCACGGTCCACCGCGCCGGACGCCCGCTCCTCGATCAGCAACTGGCCTACGGGCCCGGCGCGCCCGGCGGCTGGGACGGCCCGGCCGTGCTCGGCGGCCACCGGGCCACCGGACAACTGCTCGTCGTGGACCCGGACTTCGGAGACCGGGGCCCGGAAACCCGGGTGCTGGGGGCCACGGCCGTGCTCACCCGGCTGGCGGGACCCGCCGTGCTCGTATCCGTACTCGCCGCCGACGCACGGGAGTTGCGCGCTGTACTGAACAAGGCGGCGGAGGAACTCGGGGCTGTCGCGCATGGCCGAACACCGGCTGCCGCGCATGGCTGAACACCGCTGGCAGGAGTCCGGTGTCCGGTTATCGATTCGGTAAAGAAGTGTGTGTGCGATCTGTCTCAGGCGGCTCACAGGCGACAGGATCCGCGGGAGGTACCTACTGAACCGCGCCGCACCTGAAGGCGCTTCACCATGGGGGAGGTTCCACTTGAGACGCACAGCAGCGTTCGGCTCAGCCGGCGCTCTGATCGCGGGCACGCTCATAGCGGGCGCGATAGCCGCACCGGCTGCCACCGCCGACGGCCGCCACCACAACGGCTCCGAGGCGCGCGGCGTCCAGCTGGCCGCGGCACGCGCCGCCAGGGCCGGCATCGACTGGGCGGACTGCCCGGCCGACTGGGCCATCGCCGCGCCGATCCAGTGCGGATGGGTCACCGTCCCGCTCGACTACGCGCGGCCCGACGGCAAGCAGATCAAGATAGCCGTCGACCGGCACGTCAGCACCGGAACCAGCGGTGAGCGCCAGGGCGCCCTGATCTACAACCCCGGCGGCCCCGGCGGCTCGGGCATGGCGTTCCCCAAGCGCATCGTCACCAAGAACCCGCTCTGGGCCAACGCGGCGAAGGCCTACGACTTCGTCGGCTTCGACCCCCGCGGCGTCGGCCACTCGGCGCCGATCTCCTGCGTCGACCCGCAGGAGTTCGTCAAGGCGCCCAAGGCCGACCCGGTGCCCGACACCGAGGCCGACAAGCGCGCCCAGCGCAAGCTCGCCGCCGAGTACGCGGACGGCTGCGCCGAACGCAGCGGCGACATGCTGCCGCACATGACGACACCGAACACCGCACGCGACCTGGACGTCATCCGCGCCGCGCTCGGTGAGAAGAAGCTCAACTACCTGGGCGTCTCCTACGGCACCTACCTGGGCGCGGTCTACGGCACCCTCTTCCCGTCCCACGTCCGCCGCATGGTCGTCGACAGTGTCGTCAACCCGGCGAAGGACAACATCTGGTACCAGGCGAACCTCAACCAGGACATCGCCTTCCAGAAGCGCTGGGACGACTGGAAGGCCTGGGTCGCCGCCAACGACGCCACCTTCCACATCGGCACGACGCCGCAGAAGGTCGAGCAGGAGTGGCTGAAGCTGCGCGCAGCCGCGAAGAAGAGCCCGATCGGCGGCGTCCTCGGCCCCGCCGAGCTCATCGGCTTCTTCCAGAGCGCCCCGTACTACGACTCCGCCTGGGCGCCCACCGCCCGGACCTGGAGCGCCTACCGGGCCGGTGACACCCAGGCACTGATCGACGCCGCCGCCCCCGACCTGTCGGACACGGCGGGCAACATCCGGTCCGAGAACAGCAACGCCGTGTACACCGCGGTCGAGTGCGCGGACGCCAAGTGGCCCACCAACTGGCGCACATGGGACCGCGACAACACCCGGCTGCACCAGGACCACCCGTTCATGACCTGGGCCAACGCCTGGATGAACCTGCCCTGCGCGACCTGGCAGGCCAAGCAGCAGACCCCGCTGAACGTGCGCACCGGCAAGGGGCTGCCGCCGGTGCTGATCGTGCAGTCCACACGTGACGCCGCCACTCCCTACGAGGGCGCCGTCGAACTGCACAAGCGCTTCAAGGGTTCGCGGCTCATCACCGAGGAGGGCGCCGGCTCGCACGGCGTCACCGGGCTGGTCAACTCCTGCATCAACGAGCGGGTGGACAGCTACCTGCTCACCGGGAAGACCGACCGGCGCGACGTGACGTGCGCCCCGCACGCCACGCCGAAGCCGTAGCACCCGAGTGACAGGGACGGGCCGCCGGTAACCCACCGGCGGCCCGTCGCTGTCGCCGCGCCCGGCTCACACCTCCCGGTCGTACCGCTCCAGCCAGGCATCCTCTGCCGCGTAGTCGAAGAGGCCGGTCCCGTAGGTGCGCACCATCGCCGGATACGCGTCCGTCCAGTCACGGCCCGCCAGCTGCCCGGCGATCCACTCGACCGTCTCCGGCAGCGACTCGGCATAGCCCGTCACCGCCCGGTAGCCGAGCTCCCGCTCCGCGGCGCTCATGTCGTACACGACGGGATGGGGAGTGCTCCAGGGCGTGTCGCCCACGCCTTCCGGTGTGGCAGCCCCCGGCATCAGTACGGTCTGCGCGCTCCGGCCCAGCACCGCGTCCACCGCCTCACCGATCTCGGCGACCGTCGGCGCCTGCGGATCGGCGGCGTTGAGCACCCGCGAGCCCGGCTGCAGAGCGGCGAGACGGATCAGCTCCGCCACATTGGACGCATGGACGGGATGGAATCGCGAGGTTCCCCCGTAGGCCAGGACCCGCCGCGTACGGCCGTCCAGGGCCCGCTTCACGAAATAGAGCTCCCGCGGTGAGCGGCAGTACGGGCCGTGGACCGCGCCCGCCCGCAACAGCGTGACCGGCAGCGAGTCACCCGCCGCCAGCAGGTCCCGCTCCAGCCGGATCTTCCGCGTCGCATAGGTGGCCCCGCCCGGTGCGACCGTGGCCTGCGACTCCGCAACCGGCACCGGGTAGCGAGGCGCCCCGTCCGGCTCACCCTGGGTATCGAAACTCCTGCCTCGGCCGTCCTCGTACACCGCACCGCTGGAGATCACCACCGCGGAGCCGACCCGGTCCGCGAGCGCCGTCAGCTGACGGGCGTGCCGCTCGCCGTACGCCACCATGTCCACCAGCACGTCACAGCCGTCGCCGAGCGCCGCGGCGAGCGCGCCGTCCTCGTCGCGGTCCAGCGCGGCCGTCCGGACGTCCTCGTGCCGGCTCGTGTCACGGCCACCACCGCGCGAGGCGGCGGTGACGTCCCAGCCGTCCTCGACGAGCGAGCGCACCGCGGCCCGTCCGATCTGACCCGTCGCTCCCAGTACCCATGCGTGTCCTTTGCCCATGCACCGCACGCTAGGGGCTCTGCGGGCGCCCGGACCAGCGAGGTTCACCGAGCGCGAATCCGCTGTCAGCGTCGCCGTTTGGGGAACCTTCCGGCGCCTTCGGCCTGTTCGGCCGCCTTCACCTTGGCCGCGTACTCGTCGACGTACTCCTGACCGGAGAGACCGAGGATCGCGTACATGATCTCGTCCGTCACCGCCCGGATCGCCGCCTTCTCGTTCTCCAGGCCGGCGTAGCGGGAGAAGTCCAGCGGTTCGCCGAAGCGGATGGTGACCTGCTTGATGCGCGGGACGACCTTCCCGGGCGGCTGGATCTCGAACGTGCCGACCATCGCGCACGGCACCACCGGGACCTGTGCCCGGATGGCCATCACGGCCACACCGACCTTGCCCTTGTAGAGCCGCCCGTCGTGCGAACGGGTGCCCTCCGGGTAGATGCCGAGCAGCTCACCCCTGGCCAGCACTCCGAGCCCTTCGCGGATCGCCGCCTGCCCCGCTTCCTTTCCCGACCGGTCCACCGGGATCTGGCCGATGCTGTGGAAGAACGCCGCGGTCAGCCGGCCCTTCAGACCGGGCCCGGTGAAGTACTCCGCCTTCGCGAGGAAGGTAACCCTCCGCTTGATGATCGCCGGCATCAGGAAGTGGTCGGAGAAGGACAGATGGTTGCCGGCGATGATCGCCGCGCCGTCCGCGGGAATGTTCTCCATCCCCTTGACGACGGGGCGGAAGAACAACCGCAGCAGCGGCCCCAGGACGACGTACTTGAGTACGTAATAGAACACGGGCGGCTCCAAGCTCTGCCGGATGGGCTCCGGGGCTGCGTTTTCCCAGGTCAGCGGATACCTCTGGGGGAACAGCCTAGGGCCGACCGGTGATTCCCGTAACCGTCCGCGACCGTGCGGGCCTGAAGTCGCACGCATGGGCGCAGATCCGGATGGCTCAAGGGCACGGGAGCCCGGGTTGCCCTGCCCCGGGCCGGGGCGGCTCAGGGACAGTACTGCGGTGCCTGGTCGAGGTTGTTCTTCGTGACGAGGACCAGGGGAACGGAGTCGATCCGGGCAGCCTTCTTCCCGGCGAGCAGCGCCAGGGTGTTCCTGACGGCCAGGGTCCCGTTCGCCAGAGGGGAGTTGGTGACCGTGGCGGACAACTGCCCGCTCCTGATCGCGGCCAGGCCCTTGTCGGTTCCGTTCACCGTGACGATCGCGACCGCCTGCGCCCCGGCCGCGTCGAAGGCCTTGCGCACCGCGAAGGCCATCTCCTCGTTGGCGACGAACGCGTAGTCCAGACCCGGGTGTTCCCGGATCATGGTGGCTGCGACGGCCGACGCCTGCACCGGGTCGAACATGCCGGGCCGACTGGCCACGATCTCGGCGTTGCCGGGCAGCGCGGCGGTGAAACCCGAGACGAGCAGGTCGGAGGCCGCGCCSGGCGCACCGGCGACGACACCGACCTCGGACTGCTTGCCGTTCGCGTTCTCGCCGATCCACTCGGCGTCGAGACGGCCCGCCTGTTCGAGGTCCACGACGACCGCCCCGAGGATGTCCGAGGTGTCCTTCGGTACCACCGAGGTCAGGAAGACGGGCGTGCCGGCGCTCCGGGCCCGGGCGATGTCGCCCGGCAGGGCGTCGATGTCCACGGGCTGAACGATCAGCGCGTCCACCTTCCAGGACGTCATCTTCCCGATGTTGTCCAGCTCCTTCGCCGCGTCCTGCTGCGAGTTCGCGGTGAACAGTTTGACGCCCGCGCTCTCGGCCGCGAGTTCGACGGCGCCCTGGAGACAGGTGTGGAAATCGGTGTGGGCCCCGTTGACGAATCCGAGCGTGACCGCGGTGTCGTCGCCCGCACCGGAGCCGCCACCGCAGCCGCTCAGCACGAGAGCCGCGCCGGCGGCCGATGCGGTCAGTGCTCGGCGGGAAGTGCGGGGTCTCTTCGGTTCATCTGGTCCGTCCTGGGGGAGGAGCACGGGGAGTACCGCCTTTCGTGGGGCTGGTCAGCCCATCTGGTCCTGCGGCGAGAGGTGTTCCACCGTCACCCCGGTCTCGGTGAACGTGCGGGTCACGTGCCCCGAGCTGTAGACCCACAGGATCCGCAGCGGCGTATCGCCCACGTTCCGGAAGAGGTGCGGGACGGGAGCGGGGACATAGGTGGTGTCGTAGCGCTCCAGACGGGTCACCTCTCCGTCGATCACCACCTCGGCGTCGCCGTCGAGGACCGTGACGTGCTCGTCGCAGTTGTGCGAGTGCAGGGGCGCCCCGGAGCCGACCGGGTAGACGCTGATCCCGCTGGTGATCCGGTTCTCGCCACGAGCGGAGACCGTGGTGACCAGGGGCGTGGTGACGACGGCGCCGCCGCGGTCGAGCAGGGGGACGGCGCCGGCCTTGATGACGGTGGGCATCGGAGGGTTCCTCTTTCGGCAGGGCTGCGCCGAACGACGTGAGGGCCTGTCCGGCGGTTCGGGGTCGGACAGACCCTAGGGCCAGGAACCGGGATGTGATGCCCTCCGGTATGCAGTTTTACCTTGCACGTCAGGAGGGATGTGGTTGCCGGATACGGGGGTACGGTCGGCCACCATCGCACGGCGGAACCGGACCGTGCCCGAGGCAAAGGCGGATCGCCGACATGAGGCTCCCCGTACTCACCGAACACGAAATGACTCCGCCCCAGAAGAAGCTGGCCGCGCGCATCACGGCCCGCCGCGGCGCGGTTCGGGGGCCGTTCCGGGTCTGGCTGCACAGCCCTCAGATGTGCGAGCGCGCCGAGTCGCTCGGCGCTTTCGCCCGCTTCGACTGCAGCCTTCCCGAGCATCTGCGCGAACTCACCCTGCTGCTCGCCGCCCGCAACTGGGACGCCCAGTACTCCTGGAACGCGCACGTACGCTCCGCGATCGAGGCCGGGGTGCCCGAGGAGGCGGTCCGGGCCATCGCCGAACAGCGCCGGCCGGTGTTCGGGAACGAGCCGGACCAGGCGTTCTACGAGTTCTGCCGGGAGATCCTCCAGGACCACTTCGTGTCCGACGACACCTTCGCCCTGGCCCACGAGCACTTCGGTTCGCAGGGCCTGGTCGACACCATCGGGGCGCTCGGCAACTTCACCATGCTCGGCATGTGTCTCAACGCCTTCCAGGTGGACCTCCAGGCCGACCGCGAGCCCCCCTTCCCGGACATCCGCGGCTTCGAGCGGGTCGCCCGTGACGGCAACGGGCACCGGCCGTGACCGAGCGGACCGGCACGGACCCCGGGCGGACCGGCACGCACACCGGGCGAGTCGGCACGGATTCCGGGCGGACCGGCACGGACCCCGGGCGGACCGGCACGGACACCGGGCGAGTCGGCACGGATTCCGAGCGGACCGGCACGGACCCCGGGCGGACCGGCACGGACCCCGGCAACGGCGCCGACCGCTCCGCACCTGTGGTGCGGGTCCGCGGGATCACCAAGGGCTTCGGCGGGGTCGCGGCGCTCAAGGGCGTCGACCTGGACCTGTATCCGGGGGAGATCCACGCACTCATGGGCATGAACGGTGCCGGCAAGTCGACACTCGTCCAGGTCCTCTCCGGAGTGCACCAGGCGGACGCCGGCACCATCGGCGTCGACGGGCACGACCACTCCGGTCTCACGGTGCGCAAGGCCCGCCACCTCGGCATCGCCTTCGTTCCGCAGCGCCGCGAGCTGGTCATGGGCCTGAGCGTGGCCGAGAACATCATGCTCGGCGACCTGCCGCGACGCGGCGGCTTCGTGAGCCGGCCGCAGATGCTCTCCCGGGCCCGGGAGGCGCTCGCGGGTCTGGGCATCGAGATCGACGTACGGCGTACCGCGGGCGAACTCACCGTCGCCGAGCAGACGATGGTCGAGGTCGCCCGGGAGGTCCGGCGCGGCGGACGCGTGCTCATCCTCGACGAGCCGACCGCGTGCCTCGGTGCGGAGGCCGCCGGCCGGATCAGGGGCCTGGTCCGCAGGCTGCGCGACGAAGGCGTCGCCGTCGTCTACATCTCGCACTACATCGACGAGGTGCTGGGCCTCGCGGACCGGGTCACGGTGCTGCGCGACGGAAGCGTGGTGCGCAGCGCACCGGCCGACGGGTTCCACGCGGGGGAGCTCGTACGGGCGATGGTCGGCCGGGACGTGGTGTCGCACCGGCCGGAGCGGCCCGCGCCCGCCGACGAGATCGGACTGGCGATCCGTGGCCTCACGCACGGACGGTCCATCCGCGACTTCACCACGCAGGTCCGCAAGGGCGAGGTCGTCGCGGTGCTCGGCCCCGCCGGTGACGCCCAGTCCTGCCTGTTCGACCTGCTCTCCGGGCGGCAGCGTCCGCTGAGCGGGGAGCTGCACGTGGACGCCACGCCCGTGCCGCTGGGGCGGGTGCCGGCCTCTCTCGCGAGCGGGCTGCGGTGCGTCACCGGGGACCGCCGGGCCCTGGGACTCGTGCCGGGGCTGTCCGTGGACGAGAACCTCATGCTGGCCGACGACCGGTTCCACCGGAGGAGGCTGCACCGCCGTGGAGAGCTGGCCCGGCGCTCGGCGGCCCGGCGCAAGGACTACGGCGTCGTGACGCTCGGCGGTGACCCGCCGGTCGGCAGCCTGTCCGGCGGCAACCAGCAGAAGGTCCTGCTGGCCAAGTGGCTGGAGACGGCCCCCACGGCCTGCTTCCTCGAAGACCCGACCAACGGTGTGGACGTCGCCGCCGTGGCGGACATCCACACGCTCATCGACGCCCTCGCCGCGCGGGGAGTCGCGGTTCTGCTCGCCTCCTCGTCCGCGGAGGAGGCGATGCGTCTGGCCGACCGGATCCTCGTGGTCAGGGCGGGGCGCACCGTCGCGGAGTACGAGACCACCGCCATCACCCGCGACGAACTCGTCGCCACCGCCCTCGGAGGAGCGCCGCAGTGAGCCTGAAATCCCCCTCCGTCGCCCCTGACCGGGCGACCGCGCCGGCCACCGCCCGGCCCCGCCCGACGCTCAGCTCGCTGGGCCGGATCCCTCACGGCGGACTGATCGCCGTGCTGATCCTGATGATCGTCTTCACCGCTCTGCGGGCCGACTCCTTCACCACCTCGCAGAACCTCCTCAACATCCTCCGCCAGATCAGCGTGACCGCCGTCATCGCGGGCGGTCTCACCCTGCTGATGACGGCGGGCGGCATGGACTTCTCCATGGGCAGCAACGCCGCCGTGACCACCGCGGTCGCCGCGCAACTGCTCTCCCATGGACAGTCCACGACCGTCACCGTGATCGCCACCCTGCTGCTGGCCACCCTGATCGGCCTGGTGAACGGCCTGGTCGTGACCTTCACCAGGGTGGCGCCGTTCGTCGCCACCCTGGCGACGGCCATGCTCCTCGACGGTGTCGCCCTGCTCGTCCTGAACGGCATGAGCATCTCCATCGGCGACAGGATGTCCGCGCTCGGCAACTCCAAGCTCCTGGGCATCCCCTGGCTGCTGATCGTGGCCGTCGTGGTCCTGGTGGCCGTCGGCCTGGCGATGCGGTTCACCACGTTCGGCCGCGACGCCTTCGCGATGGGCGGCAACGAATACGTCGCCCGGCTGAGCGGCATCAACGTGCCCGCCCGCAAGCTCGCCCTCTACGCACTGGCCGGCGGGCTGTCCGGACTGGCCGGCCTGATGCTCCTCTCCCGCCTGGGCGCCAGCGCACCCAACACCGGAGGCCTCCAGCTCCAGCTCACCGCCGTGGCCGCCGTGGTCATCGGGGGCACGCTGCTGGTCGGCGGGCACGGCACGATTCCCGGCACCGTGCTCGGCGTGATCCTCCTGGGCGTCGTCGCCAACGCGCTGAACCTGCTCCAGGTCAACAGCTACTACCAGCCCGTCGTCACCGGTGCGGTGCTCCTCGTCGCGGCCGTCGTCAACGAGTTCAACCGCAGGTCCGGACCGGGTCACTGACCCACGCCGCCGGCTCCCCCCACGCCCTTCCCGTCAATGTCGCAGGAAAGGTCCCACCTCCATGTCTTCGACCACCCGCTCCCGCCGCGTTCTCGCGGTCTCGCTCGCCGGCGTCGCCGCGCTCCTCCTCTCCGGATGCTCCGAGGGAGCCGACGGCGGATCCGGTGACGGCTCCACCTCGCTGGGATTCGTCAACGGCGCCAACACCCACTTCCACACCTGTCTGCTCAAGGCGGTCGAGCAGACGGCCGAGGTGAAGGGGGCGAAGCTGTACTCCGCCAACTCCAAGCAGGACGCGGGCACCGAACTGTCCAACATCGAGGACATGATCGCCCGCAACGTCAGCGCGCTGATCGTCCAGACCGTCAACGTCGACGCCCTCGAAGGAGACATCACCAAGGCGAAGAACGCGGGCATCCCGATCTATCTCACCTCGGTCGCCACCGACGACCTCTCCGACATCCTGGGCGCCGCCGTCGTCGACCTCAAGAAGGTCGGCGCCATGGACGCCGGATGGATCGAGAAGGACGCGGCCGGCAAGCAGGTACAGGTCGGYGTSGTCGCCGGTGCGCCCGGCGCCGCGTCCGACCTGCTCGTCGGCGGCTTCAAGGCGGCACTCCCCGCCACCGCGAAGGTGGTGGCGAACCAGCCCGGCATGTTCAACCCCGCCAAGGCGCAGGATGTCGCCGAGAACATGATCCAGGCCCATCCCGACCTCGACTACGCCTTCGTCGCCAACGAGGAGATGGCCTTCGCCGTCCGCAAGGCCTTCGACGCCGCCGGCGCCAAGGACGTCAAGATCGTCTCCGTGAACGGGACGGAGGAGGGGATCGCCGCCGTCCGGGCGGGCACCCTCTCCGCCACCGTGGCCAACTCGGCGATGACGATCGGGCAGACCGCCGTCGAGAAGGCTCTGGCCCTGCTCGCCGACAAGAACGGCGACAAGATCAGCAATGTTCCGTTGACTCTTGTCACCAAGGACAACGTGGCGCAAGCTCCTCAATACTGCCCCAAGTAGCCCGGACGGGCGGGTTTCCGCTGCCCGGAAGCGGCTCGGTCACAGCAAACGCCCGTACCCTCACGACCCCGGCCCCAGGCCGGCGGCAGCAACCCCCGCCCTGACGCACGACCGGCCCCGGGTCCACCCGCCCCGGGGCCGCCCGGAGGATCCATGGACCGCCTGCTCGTCATGCACAGCTTCGTCACCGTCGCCCAGACGGGCAGCTTCAACGGAGCCGCCAAGAAACTGGGCTCGTCGGGCTCACTGGTCTCACGGCACGTGGCCGAACTGGAACGACAGGTGGGCGTACGCCTCGTCCATCGCACCGCGCGCTCGGTGAGCCTGACCGAGCAGGGGCAGAGATACGCGGAATTCTGCATACGCATTCTCGGGGAGATAGAGACGGAGGACGCGTCCATAGCCCACCTTCACGACCGCCCCGAAGGGGCGCTGAGCATCAGCTGTCCGAAATGGATAGGCAGCCTCGATCTCGGCGACGCCATCGCCGCATTCTCCGCGGCACATCCGAAGATTCAGGTGCGCTTCGAACTCGGCGGAATGTCCGACCGGACCTACGACTTCCTGGAGGGCGGCTTCGACGTCGCGTTCCACACCCGGGATCTGCGCGACTCCGGCGTACGCCTCAAGAAGATCGCGTCCCTGCCCTTCATGCTGTGCGCCGCCCCCTCGTACCTGAAGCGCCACGGGGCGCTGACCGAGCCCAACGGCGTCGCCTCCCACGACTGCCTCGTGCACGTCAACGACCCGGTCTGGCGCATCGGCCACGGACACGCCTCCACGCTGCACAAGATCCGCAACGTCGCGTTCTCGTCCAACTCCTACATCGCGCTGCAGAAAGCCGCCGTCCACGGCCGCGGCATCGGGCTGCTGCCCCAGCGGTCGGCGTACGACGACCTGCTGTCCGGGGCGCTGGAGATCCTCCTTCCCGAACGAGGCGTCCCCGACCGCCCGCTCTTCGCCATCTACGGACCCGGCCCCTCCACGCCCCGAAAAGTCGGCGTCTTCCTCGAATTCCTCACCGAATGGTTTTCCAAGAACCCCATTCCGCGCATTCCGGAAAACATCTGAGCACCAGGCCGCATGCCGTGCAATCAAGGATTGCGGAGCCTGCACGGCAGGACCGTTGAGGCGTGCGCCCGGTAAATCTAGGATCGCCGGGAACGGGTACCGGTCCGCATGCACGCATCATCCGAAGTGAGGAATCCATGGGGATCCAGCGAATCGAATCCGTCACCTACGGCGTCGAGGTACTCGAGGAGTCTGTGCGGTTCTTCGAAGACTTCGGCCTCTTCCTGGTGGAACGGACCGAGGAGCACGCAGTGTTCGAGACCCTCGCCGGCCAGACCGTTCACCTGGACACCTGCCCCGGACCGCTGCTCCCGCCCCCGGTCGAGGACGGCCCCACTCTCCGCGAGGTCGTGTGGGGCGTCGACACCGCCGGGGAACTGGCGCGGCTCGTGGACACGGTGCGCGCGGACCGCCCCGTGCACAGCACCCCCGACGGGATCCACCGCACCGTCGACCTGTCCGGCTTCGGGGTGGGCCTCACCCTCGCCAGGCCCAGGCCCCTGCCGGACGGTTCCCGGACCGCCAACGTCTCCGGTGACATCACCCGCTGGAACGCCCCGCTGGAGACGGTCGGACAGGTCCGGCCGCTGCGGATGTGCCACGTCGCCCTCAACATCGAAAAGGAGGGCCGGGAGCGGGCCGTCGCCTTCTACACCGGCCTCCTGGGCTTCCGGCCGACGGATGTCGTGGAGCCCATGGGCGTGTTCATGCAGGCACCCGGCGACGACGACCAGCACACCTTCCTGCTGTGCCACCGCCCCGACCGGGCGGGCGTCAACCACATCGCCTACGAGGTACCCGGCTTCGACGACGTGGTCGAAGGCGGCAACCACATGATCGAGCGCGGCTGGCGGGAGGCCCGGAAACTGGGCCGGCACACCATCGGCTCCAACGTCTTCCGCTTCCTGCACGCCCCGTGCGGAGGCCGCGTGGAGTACGCCTGCGACATGGACCGGGTCGACGAGACCTTCGAGACCCGTGTCCACACGACCGCGCCCCCGCACACCATCTGGTCGCTGCGCTCCAACCGGGACGCCCAGGACACCCCGGCCTCCTGAACCGCCACCTCCCCCTCCGTTTTCCCGAGAGGCACCCACTCATGACCACCGAGCACGGCTACCCGCCCGTCCGCATGTTCATCGCGGGCGAGTGGTGCCAGGGCAGCACCGGACGGACGTCCACCGTCGTCAACCCCGCGACCGAGCAGGTGATCGGCGAGGTCCCCCTGGCCGCACCCGCCGACCTGGACCGCGCCGCCGAGGCCGCCGCCGAGGGCTTCGAGACCTGGCGCGACACCCCGATCGCCCGCCGCACCGCGATCCTGCACGCCGCCGCCGACCTCGCCACGGAACGCTCCGGGACCATCGGCCGCATCATGACCCTGGAACAGGGCAAGCCGCTGGCCGAAGCCGCCGGCGAGGTCTGCCGGGTCGCCGACTCGCTGCGCTGGCACGCCGACGACGCCCGGCGCGCCTACGGCCGCATCATCCCCGCCGCCCCCGGCACCGTCCTCACGGTGCGGCGCGAGCCGGTCGGCCCCGTCGCGGCCTTCGTCCCGTGGAACTTCCCGGCGGGCTCTCCGATGCGGAAGATCTCCGCCGCCCTCGCCGCGGGCTGCTCGATCGTCATCAAGGCGTCGGAGGAGACCCCCGGGACGGCCTGCGCGCTGGTGCGCTGCTTCGAGGACGCCGGTGTCCCGGCAGGAGCCCTCAACCTCGTCTTCGGCGAGCCGGCGGAGGTCTCCGCGCGGCTCATCGCCCACCCGGTCATCCGGCTGGTCGCCTTCACCGGCTCGGTGCCCGTCGGCAAGCTGCTCGCCGCCGACGCCGGCGCACGGATGAAGCCCTCGCTGATGGAGCTCGGCGGGCACGCCCCGGTCATCGTCTGCGCCGACGCCGACCCGGCCGTCGCGGCGCGCCGCGCGGCCGGAGCGAAATTCGCCAACGCCGGGCAGGTGTGTACGTCGCCGAGCCGGTTCCTGGTCCACGAGAGCCTCGTCGAGGAGTTCACCGCGGCATTCGTGAAGGCCGCCGAGGGCGTGCGGGTCGGCGACGGGCTCGACGCCGCTACCACCATGGGGCCGCTCGCCAACGAACGCCGGCTGGCGGCGATGGAACGCCTCACCGCCGACGCCGTGACCCGGGGCGCGACCGTCGCCCTCGGCGGCGAGCGCATCGAGGGACCGGGCTACTTCTACCCGCCCACCGTCCTGACCGGCGTCCCCGCCGACGCACTCGTGATGACCGAGGAGCCCTTCGGCCCGATCGCCCCCATCGTCTCCTTTGCCGGACTGGACGAGGCGCTGGCACAGGCCAACTCCCTTCCGTACGGGCTCGCCGCCTACGGATTCACCGAGTCCGCGGCCACCGCCGAACGCCTGGCGAGCGGACTCCAGGCGGGCATCGTGTCGCTCAACCACTGCGGTGGCTCCGTCCACGAGGCGCCCTCCGGCGGAATGAAGGACAGCGGCTACGGGCGCGAGGGCGGCCCGGAGGGACTGGACGGCTACCTCGTCACCAAGCGCGTCTCCCACCTGCTCGCCGGCTGAACACCCATGAGATACACACGTGTCGCGGCCGGCGGGATGGCGGTGTGGGGCCGCGTCCACGACGATCATGTCGAGCTGCTGTCCGAGTCACCGCTGGCCGGGCGGCCGACCGTCATCGGCAGCGTGGCCACGGCCGACGCCGTGTGGCTGCCGCCCGTCGTCCCGCCCGTCTTCTACGCCGTCGGGCTGAACTACACCCGGCACATCGAGCACGCCCGCGCGCTGGGCAACATCGCGGCGGTCATGCCCGAGCGGCCGGAGATCGGATACCGCGCCAACAACGCGCTGACCGGCCACCTCTCGCCCATCGTGAAGCCGCGGGAGGTGACCGGCAGATTCGAGGCCGAACCCGAACTCGTCGCCGTGATCGGCCGCACCCTGCGCCACGCCACGCACGAGGAGGCCAGGGACGCCGTCTTCGGCTGGACGATCGGCAACGACGTCAGCGCCCGCACCTGGCAGCACGAGGACCGCACCTTCTGGCGCAGCAAGAACGCCGACTCCTTCAAACCGATGGGGCCGTGGATCGAGACGGACGTGGACGCGCTCGCCCAGACGACGACCCTGCGGGTCGACGGCCGGGTGCGGGCCTCCTTCCCGACAGGCGGCATGGTGTTCGACCCGTACGACTACATCGTCGAGATGACCCGTTACCTCACCCTGCAGCCCGGCGACGTCCTGTGGATGGGCGCCGAGTCCACCTGCGGACTGGAACCGGGCAACACCGTCGAGGTCGAGATCAGCGGCATCGGCGTCCTGGCCAACCCCGTGCGGGAGGAGCCGGCGCGCCCGGTCCGCCACGCCCAGCCACCGAAAGGAAACGAGCCATGAGCAGGGAACCCCGCTACATCCATCACGTCAACTTCCCCACCACCGACCCCGACCGGACCGCGGAGTGGTACGCCAAGGTCTTCGGGATGAAGCGCATCATGCCCAGGTCCAACACCCGCGTGGTGCTGATGACCCGGGGCAACTTCGACCTGCACTTCACCCCGGTCGAGGAGATGGAAAGGATGGCGCCGTACCACTTCGCCGTCGAGGTCGACGACTGGGACGACTTCATGGCCCACCTGAAGGAACTGGGGATCCGGCACACCCGCCCGATCGAACGACCGGAGAACCAGTCCAAGTTCTGCTACATCCACGACCCCGACCACACCATGATCGAGCTGGTCTTCCACGGCAAGCGCCCCAACTGACCGGTTCTTGCGAGGAGATGTCCCATGCCCTACGCCGATTCCGACGGCACCTCCATCTATTACGAACGCCACGGCAGCGGCCCAGCGATCCTCTTCGTGCACGGATCGGGCGGCCATCACGCCGCATGGTGGCAGCAAGTGGCAGCACTCCGAGACGAGTTCACGGTCGTCACCGTCGACCTGCGCGGTTTCGGCAAGTCCGACTCGTCCATGCCGGAGTTCGACGGGCAGGACTTCCCCGGCGACGTCGTCGCCGTCCTGGAGGCCGAGCAGCTGACCGACGTCATGGTCGTCGGCCAGTCCATCGGCTCCGTCGCCGCCCTGCGCGCCGCCCTCCAGCGCCCCGACCGGGTGTCCGCCGCCGTGCTCGGCCACTCCCTGGGCGGCATCAGCCACCCGGAACTCACCGAGCTGGCCGCCGCAGACCGGGCCGAGGCCGTCAAACTGCCCGTCATCGACCGGCTGCTCACGAAGGACTTCCAGCAGGAACGGGCCGGTCTCACCTTCCTGTTCCAGCAGATGGGCACCTTCAACGTCGCCAAGATGGCGGACCTGCGCAACCTTGACACCGACGGACCGAGCCTGGACGACATCCGGGACTCCGGGGTGAAGGTGGCCTTCCTGGCCGGCGAGAAGGACGCGGTCCTCAGCGTGAAGACCGTCACCCGCGCCCATGAAATGCTCCCGGGCTCCCACCTGGAGATCGTTCCCGGCGCCCCGCACTCCATGTACTGGGAGGCGCCCGCGCAGTACAACGCGGCCGTCGCCCGCCTGCGCCGCACCCTCACCGCACCGAAGGAATCAGTATGACCAGCCCGAAGGAAGCAGCATGAGCAGCATCGGCCTCGACGCCGCCGACGCGATCGCCGACGCCGTCATCGCGCGCGCCCGGGCGCTCGGGAAGGCCGTGAGCGTCGCCGTCGTGGACGCCGGCGGATTCCCGGTCAGCATCCGCCGTTCGGACGGTGCCAGACCGCTCACTCCGGACATCGCCCGCGCCAAGGCGTACACCGCGGCCGTGATGCAGCGGCCCGGAAAGATGCTGAAGAAGTGGCAGGAGAGCCAGCCCGTCTTCTTCTCCCAGCTCTCCCAGCTGCCCGGCGCGGCCATGCCGATCATGGCCGCCGACGGCAGCGTCACCGTCAAGAAGGACGGCGTGATCATCGGCGGCCTCGGCGTCGCCGGCGGCACCGCCGACGAGGACCAGCAGATCGCCGACGAGATCCTCGAAACCCTCGGCTACGAGCTGGAGTTCCCCGCCTGGGGCGTCCCCGGCAAGCCCACCGGCAAGGAGTGAGTCATGGCGGACACGTTCAACTACCGCATCGACCACCACGGCAGCCTGGTCCGCCCCGCGGCCCTGCTGACCGCCCGCGAGCGGTACGCACGGGGTGAGGCCGGGGCCGAGGCGCTCCAGGAGGCCGAACGCGCGGCGGTCGAGGAAGCGGTGACGTTCCAGCGCAGGTTGCGCACCACCGTGGTCACCGACGGCGACTTCCCGCGCGAGGACTTCCGCAGCGTCGTGCTCGACCACGTCTCCGGATTCCGGCGTACCGGCGAGGAGACCGACGGCCTGGCCCGCTGGGTGGCGGAGGCCCGTCCGAAGGCGGACGGCCCGCCGATGGCCGACGGGACGGCACGGTTCGCCGGACTGACGGTGATCGCGCCCAAGGTGTCGCTGCCCTCACCGGCCTATCTCGCCGCCACCTGCTTCGACCCGGACCGCGCCGGCGCCGGCGGCCCCGCCTCGGCCCGGGAGCTCGGTGAGGCACTGGCCGAGATCATCCACCGGGAGATCGCGCTGCTGGTCGCCCGCGGTGTGAAGCTCATCCAGCTCAACAACCCGCTGCTGCTCGCCCACACCGCGACCGGGGCCGCCGCACCCACCGCGCTCTCCTTCGAGGACGCGCTGGCCGTGGAGGCCCTGGCGGTAGCGCCGGGCGGCCGCCCCGAAGGCGTGCGCGTGGGCATCTGCCCGGGCTGGACCGCCCCCGGACAGGTGGACCGGGCCGCGGCCGAGCGCCTCTACACGACCGTGCCGGCGGACCGCTGGGTGCTGCCGTTCGACCGGGGCACGGCGGCCGAACTCGACCTCCTGGCCGCACTGCCCGAGGACCGGGACGCCTGTCTCGGCGTCGTCGACCCCCGGGTCGCCGCGATCGAGGAACTGGACACGGTGCTGACACGCATCGACGCGGCCGCCGAGGTCAAGGACCTGGAGGACATGGCCCTTTCGCCCTCCCGCGGCTTCGCCGACACCGCCGGCGGCCCGCTGCTGACCACGGAGGAGCAGCGCCGCAAGCTGGTCCTGGTTGAGACGCTGGCCCGCTACTGCTGGGGCAACGAGTTCTGACCGCACGCCGAAGGGCCGGGAAGCACCGCGGTGCTTCCCGGCCCCCACCGCACCGCTGGCTCAGAGACGCTCGGCGAACGTCACCGTCCGGTCCGTGAGCAGCGGACGCACCGTCTTGACGATGAGCTCCACGAAATGGTCCGTGGTGGCGTGCGCGTCGAAACCCGCCCGGTCCGCGTACACCTCGTACAGCACGAAGCCGCCCGGTACGTCCTCCTGCGCGTGCACCTCGTACTCCCGGTTCGCGGGCTCCTCGCGGGTGTGCTCGCGCATCTTCAGCAGCGCGTCCCGCACCGTTGCCCCGTCGGCGGGCTCGCAGCGGTAGTGGGCGAAGACGGCGTACGCCATGGGTGTCTCTCCTCGGGTCCTGCGGGGTGCGCGACTGCGCTCCGGCCAGCCGATTCCAGCACGGATCACGCGGGCCGCGGCCCTCACGGCGCGCAACCAATGACTGCCGCTCCGGCTCTGTCCGCGCCGCCCTCCGATGGTGTGTCGTACATCCGGTTCCCCGAAACCGGATCCGCGACCGCGACGACCGCAGCGCGGCGAACGAGAGAAGTGATTGTGATGCGTACCGTGGAAACCCTCCTGGGCGGTCAGTGGGAGGCCTCCGGCGAGTGGATCGACGTGCACGACCCCGCCGACCTGCGCGCCCCCGCGTTCCGCGTCCCCGCGTTGCGTCCCGAGGACGTCACCCGCGCCTACGACGCCGCGGAGGCGGGCGCCCTCCTGTGGCGGCGCACCAGCCCCCTGGAGCGGAGCGTGGTGCTGGGCCGCGCGGCCGGGCTGCTGCGGGAGCGCGTCGAGGAGATCGCCGCCGACATCGCCACCGAGAACGGCAAGACCCGTGCCGAGGCGCGCGGCGAGTCGCTCAAGGCCGCCGACTTCCTGGAGTACTACGGCCTGCTCGTGGGCCGCGGCGGCTACGGCACACTCCTCCACGACGTCCGGCCCGACACCCGCACCAGCGCCCACCAGGAACCGCTCGGCGTCGTCCTGGCCATCACCCCGTGGAACGACCCGCTGATCACCCCGGCCCGCAAGCTGGCGCCCGCACTGGCCGCCGGCAACGCGGCCGTCCTCAAGCCCGCGACCGAAACCCCCGTCTCCGGACTCCACCTGGCCCGCGCCCTGGACGACGCGGGGCTGCCCGCCGGCGTGCTGAACGTCATCACCGGACGTACCGCGGAGATCAGCGAGGCGCTCCTGGGTGACCCGCGCATCGCCGCGGTCACCTTCACCGGCGGCAACGCGGTCGGTGACCGGCTGCGTGAGCGGTTCGCCGTCCGCAACATCCGCTTCCAGGGCGAACTGGGCGGCAAGAACGCCTCGGTCGTCCTCTCCGACGCCGATCTGCCCAAGGCCGCGAGGACCGTCGCTGCGGCCTCCTTCGGCCAGGCCGGCCAGCGCTGCACCGCCACCAGCCGGGTGATCGTGCAGCGGGACGTGTACCTGGAGTTCACGAA
The DNA here is from genome assembly GCF_008042275.1 of Streptomyces sp. OR43. Taxonomy (GTDB): domain Bacteria; phylum Actinomycetota; class Actinomycetes; order Streptomycetales; family Streptomycetaceae; genus Streptomyces. The sequence goes on from NZ_RDBK01000001.1 coordinate 216,311, forward strand.
GCTGCTGCTCGACGAGGTCGCCGCCCTGCGCACCGGCCCCGGCCTCGCCGACGGGACGACGATGGGTCCGCTGTCCGGTGCCCGTCAGCGGGACGCCGTGCTCGCGGCGGTCGCGGGAGCGGTGGAGCAGGGCGCGACCGTGATCGCCGGAGCGGAAGGCGCGGGTCAGGAGCTGCCCGAGCACGGCTGCTTCGTGCGACCCACGGTCCTCGCGGACGTCACACCCGCCATGGACATCTGGCACGACGAGGTCTTCGGCCCGGTTCTCGCGCTGCGTGCCGTCGACTCGTTCGACGAGGCCGTCGACGCGGTGAACGACTCGGCGTTCGGGCTCGCCGCAGCCGTCTTCACCCGGGACCTGGGCGCCGCGCACCGCTTCGCGGACCGGGCCGAGTGCGGGCAGATCGCCGTCAACCTCACCACTCCCGGCTGGGACGTCCACCACCCCTTCGGCGGGTTCCGGGACTCCGGCTCGCCCTTCAAGGAGCAGGGCGCCGACGCCGGGTGCGGGGTGATGCGGCGGGGAGCGGAAAGCGGTGGGAGGGGATGGCCGGCGTGGCCGACGGTCAGGGCTCGATGCCCCAGACCAGCTCGCCGCCGACGTACACGGCGATCCTGTCGGCGTCCGCGTAGGAGGCGCCGGATCCGTGGCTGTAGTCGTCCGACTCGTCGAAGTTCGACCAGTCCGTCTTGCTCAGGCGCAGCTGGATCTCTCCGGTGGTGGCGCCCGGCGCCAGACCGCCGCCGGTGAAGCCGACTTCGAGGTAGTGGTCGGCACCTGCCTTCGGGGTGCTCACGGCGGCGACGCGGTGGGTCACGGTGGAGCAGCCGAGTGGCGACCAGTCGCACCAAGTGCCGTACGTAGAAGCTCCGTTGTCGGAACTGAACCAGTAACGGACCGTCACGTCCGAGAGGTCCGCCGCCGTGTCGCCGGTGTTCACGAGTTGGAGGCCCGGCTTGATCTGGTTGTCGCCCGAGGAGGAGTCGCTGCTGCGGTACTGGGCCTTGAGCGCGCCCGGTTCGCCGCCCTCGCCCCCGTCGTCGCCGCCCAGTGCGGTGCGGACGGCGGAGTAGGCGGGCTTCGGGAGCAGGTTCTCGTCGTACAGGTTGGCCGCGCCCTCACCCGGGAACGTGCTCGGGACCCAGGAGTACTTGTCCGTGTAGTCCCAGACGGTGATGCCGACGCAGCGTGCGACCGCCAGGCAGGCCTCGGTCACCTGTCGGTAGTACGAGGACTGCGTGGCCGTCTTGGCGCTGTCGGCGGGCAGCTGCATGCGCACGTCGAGTTCGGTGACGGCCACGTCGAGCCCGAGGTCGGCGAACCGCTGCATGTTCGCCCGCATCTGGTAGGGGAAGCCGTACTGGACGGCCAGATGCGCCTGCATGCCGACCCCGTCGAGCGGCACGCCCTCGGCGAGCAGCTCGCTCACCAGGGCGTACATGGCGTCACTCTTCGCGCCGAGCCCCTCGATGTTGTAGTCGTTGACGTACAGCTTGGCGTCCGGGTCGGCGGCGTGGGCGGCGCGCAGAGCGGTGGCGATGTAGTCGCTGCCCATGGCGGTGTAGAAGGGACTCGTGCGGAAGGTCCCGTCCTCGTTGAACGGCTCGTTCACCACGTCCCACGCGGAGACCGCGCCGCGGTAGTGCGTCGCCTCCTCGGTGACGTGGTTCGTCATGGCGGCCTCGACCTGGGCCGGGGGCAGTGCGCCGACCCAGCCGGGGAGCTGGCTGTGCCAGACGAGGGTGTGGCCGCGCACGGTCTGGCCGTGCTGCTGGGCGAAGCCGGTGATCACGTCACCCTTGGCGAAGTCGAACCGGCCCTGTGCCGGCTCGGTGGTGTCCCACTTCATGGAGTTGCCGGGGGTGATCTGCCCGAACTCGGATCCCAGGACGGCCGCGTAGGCGGCGTCGGGCAGCTCCGGATTGTCGGTGGCGGAGCCGAAGTACTTGCCCTGGGCGGTGGCGAGTTCGTGCAAGGTGCTCTGCTCGGCCGCGGTCGCCGGTCCGCCCATCAGGGTGGTGACGAGGGCCAGGGCTCCGACCAGGAGGGTCGGGAGCCCTCCGGTGCGGCTGTGTCTACAGCGCTTCACCAAGCTCATGACAAAGGCCTTCCTCGGCCGTGCGGCATGGAGCGTTGCGGGGTGCGCGGCTGCGCCCCGTAACACCCCTTTGGCCGCCCGGTGTTGGGGGAGAAGGGAGGGGAGTGGAGTGTGCAAGTCTTGATTGTGGGAGCGCTCCCAAGGTGGCGTGGTGATAGGCACCTGTCAAGACTTAAATCACAACTGCCTTACGAGCGCGTTAACTCGGCCACTCCTCGAACGGACGCCGGGGGAGCTGGGGTCGGCCGCCTCGCGAGGTGCCGGCGATGCCTGTCGGCGGGGGTGTTTCCGACGGCGCGTGAACGCTCCGTTCCGGGCGTGGTTCAAGGCGCGGGCGAGCCGGACATGGCCCGTTCGCGATTGCGCGCGAGGGGTGGCGCGGGGGCCGGTGGGCGCTGATGACCGGTGTGCACGGTGGGTGACGGGCGGGGACTCCGGGCTCCCCGGGGCGATGTCATGGGGCAGGCGGTGCCGCGGTCGCGTGTTGCCCGGCCGTGGACGGCAAAGCCGCTGGACAGCTGTATAAGTGCCGACGGTGACGGCTCGCCGGAGGGGTCCTCGTGCGGGCGCCGGCCCCCCGGCAGGTAGTTCAATGATGTACCGACATGGGGCGGAGAGTGACAGAGGGCCGGGCCGTGGACGGTGTGGTGGCGGGCGTGTACGCGGTCCCCGCGCGTACGCGATGGTGTACGCCACGGGCCGGTCCCGGCCCGGGTACCCGCTCGGCGGGGCGTACGGAAAGGGGTCTCAGAGGGCTGTGGCGGAGCCGTTCGCGGCCGGGCGGAGGGTGAGGATGTACGGATTCGCGCCCGGCCGGGCAGGGCCCCGAAGGGGACCGTTTGCCCCGAATTCACATCCGCGGTGTCGAAGGCCTTGCCTTCGGTCGCCGTCACTGTACGGATTGCCGCATCCCGTTGATCACGGCGCCCTTCGTGCCCGTGCGCGCACGGGAGGGGGCCGCCGGCCCGGCCCGGCGCGGGCGCCCGGAGGAAGCCATGGGTCCGCTCTCCGGGGCTTCCGGAGAGCGGGGCCCCGCTCCATCCGTGGGTGCCGGCGGGCGGGGCTTCCGGAGGGCCGGGCCCCGCTCCGTCCGGCTCAGGTCTCGCGGGTGGCGACCATTCCCATCGTGATCAGCCCCAGCACCACCCAGCCGAACCAGAGCCAGCCATTGCTCCCCAGCGCCACCGTGTACGCGGTGACTGCCACCAGGGCACCTACGGTGAGCACTCCCATTGCCTTCGTGGATCCGGACATGCGCGCACCCTCCTCGAGGCCGTGGATGCCATCGTCACCCCGAAGGCCCCTCCACCGCTACTGTCCGCGCGCCTGCAAGGAGGCGAGATAGGCGTTGTACGCCTGGAGCTCCCGGTCGCCGTCCCGGTCCGCGGCCCGGTCCGAACGCTTCGCCGTCCGCTGTTCCGAGCGGTACCACTGGAACACCAGGGCCACCAGGACCAGCACTGAGGGGATCTCGCTGAACGCCCACGCGATGCCGCCGGCCGCGTTCTGGTCGGACAGGGCGTCGATGCCGAGCGAGGCCGGTGGGTTCTCGTAGACCTTCACCATCGGCTCGCTCGCCATCATCAGCGCGATGCCGAAGAAGGCGTGGAACGGCATCCCGGCGAACAGCTCCAGCATCCTCATCAGATAGCCGGGCCGGTGCGGCCCCGGGTCGATGCCCATGATCGGCCAGAAGAAGACCAGGCCGACCGCCAGGAAGTGGACCATCATCGCGAGGTGCCCGGCCGTCGAACCCATCAGGAAGTCGAAGAGCGGCGTGAAGTAAAGGGCGTAGAGACTGGCGATGAAGAGCGGGATGGTGAACGCGGGATGCGTGATGATCTTCATGTAGCGGCTGTGCAGCAGCATCAGAAGCAGCTCGCGGGGTCCCGTCCTGTCACGCCCCGCCACCGGCAGAGCACGCAGTGCGAGGGTCACGGGCGCACCGAGCAGCAACAGGATCGGCGACAGCATGCTGATCACCATGTGCTGCACCATGTGCACGCTGAACATGACCATGCCGTAGTCGTTGAGCCGGGTGCACATCACCAGCGCGATGGTCAGCACCCCGACGACGAAGAAGACGGTCCGGCTGACCGGCCAGTCGTCCCCGCGTCCGCGCAGCCGCAGCACCGCGTACGCGTACAGGACCACTGCGAGGACGCAGCCGATCAGGAAGAACGGGTCCGCGGAGAACTGGAGCCCGCGTCCCAGCGTGAACGGCGGCAGATCCATGTTCATGCCGTGCCCGCTGTGATCCATCTGTTCACTCCCGATGGGAACGTCGGGACGTCCCTGTTTCGTGCCGGTTGTCCCGACCAGAGTAGAACCGCCCCCGGCCGCAACTGCGGCCGGGGGCGGTTCTCAGCGTTGGTGTGTCTCAGAGCACGCACTCGGCCTCGGAGTAGCGCTCCGCGGGGACCGTCTTCAGGGTCTCCACGGCGTCCGCGAGCGGCACCATCGTGATGTCCGTGCCGCGCAGGGCCGTCATCATGCCGAACTCGCCGCGGTGCGCCGCCTCCACCGCGTGCCAGCCGAAGCGGGTCGCGAGGACGCGGTCGTACGCGGTCGGTGTGCCGCCGCGCTGGACGTGGCCGAGGATCACCGGGCGCGCCTCCTTGCCCAGGCGCTGTTCCAGCTCGATGGAGAGCTGCGTCGCCACGCCGGCGAAGCGCTCGTGACCGTAGACGTCCTTGACGCCCGCCTGGAACTCCATGGAGCCCTCACGCGGCTTCGCGCCCTCGGCGACCACGACGATCGCGAACTTCTTGCCGGCGGAGAAGCGCCGGCCGACCAGCTCGGTGAGCTCGTCGATGTCGAAGGGCCGCTCGGGAACGACGATGGCGTGCGCACCGGCCGCCATGCCGGAGTGGAGCGCGATCCAGCCGGTGTGACGTCCCATGACCTCGACGATCATGACGCGCTGGTGGGATTCGGCGGTCGTCTTCAGCCGGTCGAGCGCCTCGGTCGCCACGCCGACGGCGGTGTCGAAACCGAAGGTCACGTCGGTGGACGCGATGTCGTTGTCAATGGTCTTCGGTACGCCGACGATCGGCAGTCCCGCCTCGGACAGCAGGTTGGCCGCCTTCAGCGTGCCTTCGCCGCCGATCGGGATGATCGCGTCGAGGCCGAGGTCCGCGACGTGGCCCCTGGCCGTCTCGACACCGCCGCGCAGATGCGCGGGCTGGACCCGGGAGGAGCCGAGGATCGTGCCGCCGCGGGCCAGGATGCCGCCGACCGCGTCGAGGTCGAGCTTGCGGTAGTCGCACTCGAGGAGGCCCCGCCACCCGTCGTGGAAGCCGATGACCTCGTCGCCGTGGTCGACCACAGCGCGGTGGACGACGGAACGGATGACGGCATTGAGGCCGGGGCAGTCGCCGCCGGAGGTGAGCACACCAATTCGCATTGCCCGGGAAACCTTTGCAACGTGGGCCGACGACCGGACCACGTCGTCCGGTTGGATCCCCGCCACCCTACCGGCGCAGGGTGGCGGGACCGAACCGGGCGTCCGCCTGCTGGACTCCGCTCAGCTGAGCGAAATACCCCTCATCAGGCGGGCTGTGTCGCCGCGGCGATCCGCTCGGCGCGCAGCGCCTCGTACCAGCGGTCGTCGCAGGGCGGGAGCGCGTTCACATCGAGGGCCAGCTTCAGCAGCAGGTCCGCGATCAGCGGGTTGCGCGCCATCACGGGCCCGTGCATGTACGTGCCGAAGACGGTGTCGTTGTACGCGCCCTCGGTCCCGTCACCCGTGCCGTTGCCCCGGCCGAACCGCACCTGGGCGAACGGGCGTGCCGTCGGCCCGAGATGGGTGACGCCCTGGTGGTTCTCGAAGCCGGTCAGCGGCGGCAGCCCGAGACGCGGGTCGATGTCCCCGAGCACGTCGCCGACGCACCGGGCGCCCTCGCCGCGGGTGGACACCACGTCGAGCAGCCCGAGACCCTGCTCGCGCTCACCGAGGTCGTTCACGAACTCATGGCCGAGGATCTGGTAGCCCGCGCAGACCGAGAAGATGATCGCGCCGTTCGACGCGGCCCGGCTGAGGCCGCCGTCGCGGCGCAGCCGCTCCGCCGCGAGCCGCTGCGGGCGGTCCTCCCCGCCGCCGATCAGATAGATGTCCCCGGACGTGGGGACCGGCTGGTCGCTGCGCACGTCGACGCGCGACACGTCGAGACCGCGCTGACGGGCCCGGCGCTCCACGACGAGGGCGTTGCCCTGGTCGCCGTAGGTGCTCAGCAGGTCGGGGTAGACCCACACCAGCCGCAGGCTGTTGTTGCTCATGCTTCGTCCTCTCCTGAGGGGCCCGGGGCCGGGGTCAGTTGCCGACACGACGGCGCAGATCCTGGAAGGCGGTGTAGTTGGCGATGACCTCGATGCGTCCGGGCGGTGCCTGCTGGACGGCCTCGTCGAGGTTCTCGCAGACCCGGAAGTCGAGACCGGCCACTTCGAGGCGGACCGCGAGGTCCAGCTTCCGGTCGCCGAGCACGAAGATCGGGTGGCCCGCGAGCTGGGTGTAGTCCACGTCCCACAGCCACGAGGTGTCCGTGCCGTCCGCGCCGCGGGCGTTCACAGAAAGGATCACCGGGGTGGGCGGCGGGTCGATCAGGGAGAACGTCTCCAGCCAGCCCGCCGGGTTCTTCGCCAGCAGGAGCCGGAGTTCGCGGCCGAGGAACGTGACCACGTCGTAGCGGCCCGCGACGGCCTGCACCTGGTACATCCGCTCCAGGGCGACCTGCGGCGGCACGCCGAACACGGCGGCCACGGCGGCCGAGCTGGTGGCGTTGGCCTTGTTGGCGCGGCCGGGCAGCTGGAGATGGATCGGCCAGGCCGAACCGTGCGGGTCGAGCACGTAGTCACCGTGCAGGACCCAGCTGGGCGGCGGGCGGCGGAAGCCGCACTCGCCGCAGAACCAGTCGTCGCCGGGGCGCTGCATGACGCCGCCGCAGGACGGGCAGGACCAGGCGTCGTCCTTCCACGCCTGGCCGGCCGCGACCCACACCACGTTGGGGGAGGAGGAGGCCGCCCAGACGATCAGCGGGTCGTCGGCGTTGGCCACGATCACGGCCTTGGAGCCGGACAGTCCCTCTCGCCACTTCTCGGCCAGCATCCGGGTCTCGGCGGCCCGGTCCAGCTGGTCGCGCGAGAGGTTGAGCAGCGCGATCACCTTGGGCGTCGTGTCGCGGGCGACGCCGGCGAGGTACTTCTCGTCGACCTCGATCACGCCGTACTGCGCGTCCGAGCCACCGGCCAGGGCCGAGGTGATACCGGCGGGCATGTTGGCGCCCAGCGCGTTCGACACGACCGGGCCCGCGGCCCGCAGTGCCTCGGCGATCAGCCGGGTCGTGGTCGTCTTGCCGTTCGTCGCCGACACGAGGATCACGTCCAGGTGCTGCGCCAGCCGCCCCAGCAGGTCGGGGTCGAGCTTGAGCGCCACCCGGCCGCCGATCACCGATCCGCTGCCTCGCCCGGCCGCTCGCGACACCGCCGCAGCGGCCTTGCCCGCCGTCACGGCCAGCTTGGCCCGCGGCGACAACGGCTCCGTGTTGCCTGCCATCGTCCTAGATCCTCCTTGCATCGGTCCGCGCCCAGCCTATCGATGTCCGGCACGGCGGAGGCACGGCGGCACCGTCCGGACCGTGGAGTTCCTGTGGAACGAGACACGCGCGAACTAACACCACTTCATGTGTCTGGCAAACATACAGGTCAGGGCGTCTGGGCGGGATCAGGAGCAGCGGGACAGCCCTGAGGTATCCCGAGGCCGCGGTCCGGGGTCCCCGGCACACCGCCTCGCGGCCTGCGCCCGTCACGTTTCCGCCATGTCGGAGATACGACACAGGTCAAGGCTGTGCAAGGGCCGCCCCGCCCGTTAAACCGATCCCATGAGATCCATAACCAGGAGCCGGCTCCTTCCGGCCGCCACCGCGCTGACCATGGCGCTCACCGGATGGGCGGGGGTGTCGGCCGCGGCGGCGGACCCCTCCGCGCCGGCTCCGGCGAGCGCGCCCACCGGCAAGGCGTACGACATCACGCTGGTCACCGGCGACGTCGTCCACTACACCGACCTGCCCGGTGCCAACGACGTCGTGACGGTCGACCTCGCCGATCCGGACGCCGGCGGTGTGCAGGTGCGGACACAGGGGGACCACACGTCTGTGGTGCCGACGCAGGCGATGCCGCTGCTGGCGGCCGACCGGCTCGACCCGCGTCTGTTCGACGTCACCGAGTTGGTGGCTCTGGGGTACGACGACGCGCAGGCCGGTTCCGTCCCGCTGATCGCGACGGCGCCGGAGAACGCCCGGTCCGCCCGGCCCCCGGCAGCGCCCGAGGGTGCGACGACCGTGCACACGCTGGAGTCGATCGACGCGACGGCGATGCGCACCGCCAAGGACGACGCCCGCGCCTTCTGGAACGACGTGGCCCCCGGCCAGGCGCCGCGCACACTGAGCAGTGGCATCGGAAAGCTGTGGCTGGACGGGAAGGTCAAGGCCTCCCTGGCCGAGGAGACGGCGCAGATCAAGGCGAACGACGCCTGGCAGAAGGGCTATGACGGCACCGGCGTGAAGGTCGCCGTGCTCGACACCGGCGCCGACCTCGACCACCCGGACCTCGTCGGCCGGGTGGACGTGTCGAAGAGCTTCGTTCCGGGCGAGGACGTCGACGACGGTCACGGCCACGGCACGCACACCGCATCGACGATCGCCGGCAGCGGCGCCGCCTCCGGCGGCAAGGAGACGGGGGCAGCCCCCGGAGCCCGGCTGCTGGTCGGCAAGGTCCTGAGCAACCACGGCAGTTCCGGCAACGACTCCGATGTCATCGCGGGCATGGAGTGGGCCAAGGACCAGGGCGCCGACATCGTGTCGATGAGCCTCGGCACCCCCGACGGGTCCGACGGCGAGGACCCCATGTCGCAGGCCGTGAACACCCTGTCGGCGAACGGCGGCCCGCTCTTCGTGATCGCCGCGGGCAACTCCTACGACCCCGGGACCGTCGGCGCCCCCGGCGCCGCCACCGCCGCCCTGACGGTGGCCGCCGTCGACAAGAAGGACGGGCGCGCGGAGTTCTCCAGCCAGGGCCCGCTGACCGGCACCCACGGCCTCAAGCCCGACGTGTCGGCGCCCGGCGTGGACGTCACCGCCGCGGCCTCGCAGTCCGTGCCGGGCTGGTCCGGTGGCCTCTACCGGACCATGAGCGGCACGTCGATGGCGACCCCGCTGGTGGCGGGCACCGCCGCGATCCTGAAGCAGCGTCACCCCGACTGGAGTGGCGAGCGCATCAAGAACGCGCTGATGACCACCTCGCACCGCACCGACGAGACTCCCTACGAGGTGGGCACCGGCCGCGTCGACACGGCCGCGGCCGTGGACTCCACGATCGAGGCGACCGGCTCGGTGGCCGCGGCCACGTACAACTGGCCGAACGCCGGCGCGCAGGCGGTCACCCGCACGATCACCTACCGCAACGACGGTGACGCGGACGTGATCCTCGACCTCGCCACGGGCACCGACGGGGACACCTACACCCTGTCCGCGTCCTCCGTGAAGGTCCCGGCCGACGGGACCGCCGATGTCCGTCTGACCCTCGACCCGTCGAAGGTCGGCGCGGGCACCACGTTCTCCGGCCAGGTCGCGGCCACCGACGCCGCCTCGGGCGCGGTCGTCGCGCACACCGGCTTCGCGTTGTTCAAGGAAGCCGAGATGTACGACTTCACCATCAAGGTGAAGGACCGCGCGGGCAATCCCGCCGCGGACTCGGTCGCGTTCTACGACGCGTCCGCGGCCGAGGCGTCGTACATCAACGTCGACGGCGAGAAGACGCTGCGCCTGCCGCCGGGCCGCTACTCCGTCTCTTCGTACATGGACGTGCCGGGTGAGAGCCCGGATTCGCTGGGCGAGGCGCTGCTGATCTCCAACGAGGTCACGCTGGACGCCCGGCACCCGGCCGGCACCGCCGTCCTGGACGCCACCGAGGCACGCAAGGTGTCCGCCGTGTCCGAGCGCAGCAGCGAGACGACGGAGACGGTCTTCAACCTGTCGCGTCAGTACGCCGACGCCTCGCAGCACGGCTGGTCCACTTCGCTGCTGCTGGCCGCCAAGTACGACTCCGTCTACCTGACGCCGACCGCGCGGGTCGCCGACGGTTCGATGAAGGCGTTCATGCACTGGCGGATGCGGCAGGAGGCGCTGACCGCGACGACCGGCACGGGCCGCGGCATCGCGCTGACCCCGCAGGGCGGCACCGCGTACCACGACGGCACCGGCACCCTGAAGACCGTGTACGCGGGCGGCGGCGCGGCCGCCGACTACGACGGGATCGACGCGCGCGGCAAGGCCGTCGTGATCGACCGCAGCGACGCCGTCACCGCCGCCCAGCGCGCGAAGGCCGCCTCGGACGCGGGTGCCGCGATGCTGATCGTCGCCCACGACGCCCGAGGCCGGCTCTACCAGACGTACAGCGGCGCCGGTGAGGTCACTATCGCGTCCGTGCCCCAGGTGGACGGCGCGCGACTGGTCGCCGAGGCGAAGTCGGGCCGCGGCACCCTGCGCGTGACGCAGCGACAGTATCCGGACTACACCTACGACCTGCTCGAGAAGTTCGACGGGCGGATCCCGGACAAGCTCACCTACCGGCCGGGCGACGGCCAACTGGCCCGGCTGAACACCGGCTTCTACGCCGCGCAGGGCACGCTCGGTCTCGGCGGCCGGTACTTCGTCCCGAAGTGGAGCCCGGCTCTGGGCGGCGACTCGTACGAGAAGTACGGGCGCACCCTCACCGAGTACGTCACCCCGGACGTGAGCGACGTCGGCGCGTGGTGGGAGCAGCACCAGGGCCTCGGCGACGCGGCGGACTACTGGGAGACCGGTTACACACAGGCGTCCAGGGGACGGCCGATCGAGGCCGCGTGGTTCAAGCCGGTGCAGGCACCACGCCTGAACGACGACTACGCCACGTACGCGACCGGGACCAACACGCTGATATGGAACATCCCGATGCTGTCGGGCGGCGACGACGACCACGTCGGATTCGGCGGAACGGCCCGGACCTCGCTCTACCGGGGCGACACCCAGCTGGCGAAGGTGAACTCCCGCGCGGGGCGCGCCTACAGCCTGACCACGGGCTCCTACCGGCTGGTGGCCGAAGGTGCGCGCAGCTCCACGGTGTGGGGCACCTCCACGAGCACCCGCACCACCTGGGGCTTCGACTTCGAGGCGGCGCCCCCCGGCACCGTCGCCCGCAAGGACGTGTCGCTGCTGAACCTCGGCTACGACATCGACACCGATCTGTCGGGTGCGGCGAAGGCCGGCAAGCGCCTGGACGTGGGGCTGCACGCGGCCACGCTGCCCGGTGACGTCACCGCGGACGAGGCGACGCTCCAGGTGTCCTACGACGCCGGGGCGACCTGGCAGAACGCGAAGCTGAGGCGGACCGGCGAGGGACGGTGGACCACGACCCTGGTCACGCCGCGCGACGCCCACGGGGTGTCCCTGCGCGCCGGTGCCCAGGCGCCGGGCGGATTCTCCGTCCAGCAGGACGTCATCGACGCGGTCGCTCTGCGCTGACGGACAGGACGGGTGCGTGGCGGGGACGGACCGGCGGACCGGTCCGTCCCCGCCGTGTCACACCCAGCCCCGGTCCTTCGCGTGCCAGCCCAGCTGGAGACGGGTCGTCGCGTCGGTCCGGGCCATGAGCGCCTGGAGCCTGCGCTGCACGGTGCGCACCGACAGGCGCACCTGGCCGGCCACCGCCGTGTCCGTGAGACCGGCGAGGAGCAGCCGCAGGATGTGCGCGTCGACGGGGTCGATCTCCGCGTGCGGCTGTTCCTGGTACGGGCGGGCGCGCCCCCACACCTGCTCGAACAGCTCCCGTGCCACATGGGCCAGTCCGCCGCGCAGCACCACCGCCGGGTCGACGCGGGCGTCCCGTCCGTGCAGCGGCAGCATCGCCACGGCGCCGTCGCACAGGATGAGCTTGTAGGGGACCTCGGTGACCGTGCGTACCTGGACTCCGTCGGCCAGGGACTGCGCCACCTGGTCCGCCGCACCCGGTTCGCCCAGGAACCCCTGGTCGATGACCGCCCGCACCCGCACGTCGCGCGAGATGGCCGTCACCTCCGCACTGTCCGCCGGGGTGACCGCCTGAGGTGTGCCGGCGGAGAAGATGTCGATGGTGCCGCGCGCGGAGAGCTGGAGCTGGAGATAGCGCGTGCGGATCGCGTCGGTGCCCTCGACGATCTCCACGAGCTCGCGCTGAGCCCGGTCGGCGGTCGCGGTGCGGTACGTCTCCGCGAGCCGCGCCACGGCGAGTTCGGCACGCTGGAGGCGCTCACGGCGGTCCGCGAGTTCGGCCCCCAGGGCGACGGCCGGAGGCGCGGCCGCATAGCGTTGCCCGTCGGCCACCCGGAGAACCAGTCCGCGGTCGGCCAGGGTGCGCAGCGCGGCGCCGGTCCGCTGTTCCGGCAGGCCGACCGTGGCGGCCAGCTGTTCGTAGCCGGGCGAAGGCAGCGCTATCAGCGCCTGGTACACCGCGTCCTCGTCCGCCGTGAGTCCGAGATCCTGAAGGCTCATCACGGCATCCGCCTCCGTTCTCCTCGTGCGCACCGGACCGTGCGGCCTGCAGTGTCGCAGGTCGCCGGGGCGGCGAGCCCGTCACGGCAGGCGGAGGGCGTTCTCGCGGAACGTACGATGGCCGCCATGCGAAACCGTCCCATCCCCGGCAGCTCCGGGCTCGTCCGGACCATGAGCCTGCTCGGCGACCCGGTCCTCCATGCTCCCTGCGAGCCGGTCACCGACTTCGGCCCGTCGCTCGCCCGGCTGATCGAGGACATGTTCGCCACGATGTACGAGGCGCAGGGCGTCGGGCTCGCCGCCAACCAGGTCGGCGTGCCGCTCCGGGTGTTCGTCTTCGACTGCCCCGACGACGAGGACGTCCGTCATCTCGGACACGTGGTCAACCCCACGCTCGTCGAGGCCGACGGCATCACCGTGCGCGGCCCCGAGGGCTGCCTGTCGCTCCCGGGTATCGAGGCCGGCACTCCACGCTTCGACCGGGCGGTGGTCGAGGGCGTGACGGCCGACGGGGAGCCGGTGCGGATCAGCGGGACGGGCTTCTTCGCCCGTTGCCTCCAGCATGAGTGCGACCATCTCGAAGGAGCCGTCTACACGGACCGGCTGACCGGGCTGCGCAAGGCCCGCGCGCTGCGCGCGGCTCGCCGGGCGCCCTGGGGGCGCACCGGCTGAGGGCCGCCGGCGTCAGAACCCGGGACCGCCGGGGCGGTCGCCCGCCGCGGCCAGTCGGCCCCAGAGCAGATCGGCCAGACTCCGCACCAACTGCTCGCGCGAGCAGGGGCGTTCCCCCAGCCACCAGTCGCCCGCCGCGTGCATCATGCCGACGATGCCGTGGCCCCAGATCCGGGCCATCTCCTGGCTGTCGGGGCCGAGGTCCACCCGCTCCGCGATGACCATGGCGAGCTCCTCGCCGAGCCGGCGCAGCAGCGGGGCGGAGTGCCGCCCCACGTCGAAGCCCTGCTCGGACGAGGGTGCCGCGTCGTCGGACGGGTGCATCAGGAAGCGGTAGACCTGCGGGCGGGCCTCGATCGCCGCGAGGTAGGTGTCGAGCGTCGCCTCGACGCGGGCGCGGCGGTCGGCGGGGGCGTCGAGCGCGGCCCGCAGGGCGCTCAGCAGCGCGTCCGTGTGCCGCTTGGCGAGGGCGCGGTAGAGGCCGCCCTTGTCTCCGAAGTGGCGGTAGAGGATGGGCTTGGTGATGCCCGCCTCTGCCGCGATGGCGTTCATCGAGGCCCCGGGGCCGTCCCTGAGCACCACGCGGTCGGCGGCCTCGAGCAGCTCGCGGCGGCGGCGTTCGGCCGCGGACCGCTGGCGCTCGGCCTGTCGTGTGGTCTCCATGTCGTTTCTCCCACCCCTGACCGTGCATGTCCGTTCTGCCTGCGCAACGTAACACCCTGCCCAGCGGTGTGTGGATCGCCGGCCGAGCGGTTGACAGAGGCTACTTGTCGGTAACAGACTGTTGTTACCGCTAGTAACGATCAGTTTTCGACGGCAGTACGTGGAGGGGAACATGGCCGAGTTCACGCTCGATCTCAACGACGACCAGAAGCAGGTCCGGGACTGGCTTCACGGCTTCGCCGCGGATGTGATCCGTCCGGCAGCGTCGGAGTGGGACGAACGTGAGGAAACGCCCTGGCCCGTCATCCAGGAAGCCGCCAAGGTCGGAATCTACTCCCTCGACTTCTACGCGCAGCAGTTCTTCGACCCGACGGGCCTCGGCATCCCGATGGCGATGGAGGAGCTGTTCTGGGGCGACGCGGGCATCGCCCTGTCGATCGTGGGTACGGGCCTGGCGGCCGTCGGCGTCCTCGCCAACGGGACCGAGGAGCAGATCGGCACCTGGATCCCGCAGATGTACGGCGACGCGAACGATGTGAAGGTCGCCGCCTTCTGCTCCTCCGAGCCCGACGCCGGCTCCGACGTCGGCTCGATGCGTACCCGTGCCGTGTACGACCAGGCCAAGGACGAGTGGGTGCTCAACGGCACCAAGACCTGGGCGACCAACGGCGGCATCGCCAACGTCCACGTGGTGGTCGCGGTCGTCGACGCCGAGCTCGGCTCCAAGGGGCACGCCTCCTTCATCGTGCCGCCGGACACCGCGGGCCTCTCACAGGGCCAGAAGTTCAAGAAGCACGGCATCCGCGCCTCGCACACCGCCGAGGTCGTCCTGGAGGACGTGCGCGTCCCGGGTCACTGCCTGCTCGGTGGCAAGGAGAAGCTGGACCAGCGCCTCGCCCGGGCCCGCGAGCGTGCGGCCTCCGGCGGCGGCGAGCGGGTGAAGAACGCCGCGATGGCCACCTTCGAGGCATCGCGCCCGGCCGTCGGCGCGATGGCCGTCGGCACCGCCCGTGCCGCGTACGAGGTCGCGCTGGACTACGCGAAGACCCGGACCCAGTTCGGCCGCCCGATCATCGACAACCAGGGCATCGCCTTCCAGCTCG
Organism: Streptomyces sp. OR43; assembly: GCF_008042275.1. Classification (GTDB taxonomy): domain Bacteria; phylum Actinomycetota; class Actinomycetes; order Streptomycetales; family Streptomycetaceae; genus Streptomyces. The sequence goes on from NZ_RDBK01000001.1 coordinate 231,407, forward strand.
CCGACATGCGTACCCGGATCGACGCGGCGCGCCTGCTGGTCTGGCGCGCCTCGTGGATGGCGACCACCGGCAAGCCGTTCGAGTCGGCCGAGGGTTCCATGTCCAAGCTGTACGCGAGCGAGACCGCCAAGAAGGTCACCGCTCAGGCGATCCAGATCCTCGGCGGCAACGGGTTCACCCGTGAGTACCCGGTGGAGCGCATGCACCGGGACGCCGCGATCTACACGATCTTCGAGGGGACCAGCGAGATCCAGCGCCTGGTGATCGCGCGCACGCTGTCCGGTATGCCCATCCGCTGACGCTCCGCCCGGACCCCGGTGAACCGGCCCCCGTTCCTGTCCGCGCGACAGGAACGGGGGCCGGGCCGGGCCGCAGCGGCCGGGCACTCAGGCGGGGAGCTGCGCTTCGATGGCCGCGACGACCTCGGGGGCCTCGGGCTCCGTGCGGGGGCGGATCCGGGCGACCGGCTCGCCGGTGGGGGAGATGAGGAACTTCTCGAAGTTCCACTGGATGTCACCGGCCTCACCGTCCGCGTCCGCGAGCCGGGTGAGTTCCGCATAGAGCGGGTGCCGGCCGGCGCCGTTGACGTCGGTCTTCGCCAGCAGCGGGAAGCTCACCCCGTACGTCGTCGAGCAGAACGTCTGGATCTCCTCCGAACTCCCGGGCTCCTGGCCGCCGAACTGGTTGCACGGCACGCCGAGCACGGTGAAGCCCCGGTCGCCGTACTCCTTCTGGAGCCGTTCGAGGCCGGCGTACTGCGGGGTCAGCCCGCACTTGGAGGCAACGTTCACCAGCAGGACCGCCTGGCCGCTGTAGGCGCCCAGCGTGGTCGGCTCGCCGGTCAGGGTGTGGAGCGGGATGTCGTGCAGCGTCATGGATGTCTCCTCGTCGGTGTCTTCCACGGCAATTGTCACTCCCAGAGGTTCATCGGCACGAACCCGACCGCCCGGCCGTCCGGATCCAGCAGCCGGCCCATCAGCTTCACCGCCCGCAGCGCGACCGCGCGGTCGGCGATCCGCAGATGCGGGAGGGTCGCGGCGAGCCGCACCTCCAGGGCCTGCGCGTCCACCAGCGACGAGACCCAGACGGTGGCGATGAGATTCTGCGGACCGGCCAGTCCCAGGCACTGTCTGATCTCCGGAAGCTTGGCCAACTCCCGTGCCGTGGCGTCCAGGTGCTCGGCGGCCACGGTGCCGAAGAACGTCACCGCGACGGGCGAACCGGACAGGGAGCGGGCCAGGTCGCAGCGGATCACCAGACGGCCCGCCTCCAGCAGCCGGTTCAGCCGGCGGCTCGCCGTGTTCACCGAGACGCCGAGCGCTTCGGCGAGCTCGCTGAGGGACATGCGCCCGTTCTCGCCTATCGCCGTGACGAGTTCGGCGTACTCGGGAAGGTGCTGCGCGTCGCCCAGCGCCGACCTGCGCGACGCGGCCAGTACCTCCTGCTGGGAGCGGCTCAGGCTCGTCAGCCGCCACACACTGCCTTCCGTGTAGCTGCGGGTGACCAGATGTGCCCGGGTCGCCGTGATGCCCGCGATCGTGCCGAGCCGGTCCACGATGTAGCCCGAGAGCGCCCCGAAGCTCGTGGCCATCGCGGTGATCAGCAGATCGCGCCCGCCCGCCGCGTGCTCCACGGTCACCGCGTGCGGGTCCGCCGACAGAATCTCCGCGACCGCCCCGGCCTGCCCCGGCGCGCAGTCGATCTCGATCAGCGCGCCGGCGCCCGAGCCGCCGTACGGGTACGCCGTCACCCAGGCGTGCCCCGCGGCCCGCAGCCTCTCCCAGCGCCGCGCCGCGGTCGCGGCATCGATGTCCAGGGCCTTCGCCAGCTCGGTCCAGGTCGCTCTCGGATTGATCTGAAGGGCGTTGACCAGGGCCAGGTCCAGCTCGCTCAGTGAGGGCGGAGTTTCGGTCATCGAGAGTCCGAACCGGAGGACGGAAGGGGAAGGAACTGCATTTGATCATCATCCATGACAGATACCAGCAATCTCGGGGCGCTTCTTGAACGGAGATTAGCATCGCCGTACTCCATCAGATCCAGCCACTTCCCGACTCCGGAGGCGCCGCGTGCAGCAGCCTTTCGCCACCCTCGCCGACGCCGCGTCAGCCCTGCGGTCCGGCGCCGTCGGCAGCGCGGAACTCGTCGCCGCCGCCCTCTCCGACGCCGAGGTGCTCGACCCGCTGCTCGGTGTGTACGTGGCCCGCTTCCCGGAGCAGGCGCTGGCCGCGGCCCGTGCGGCCGACTCCCTGCCCGCCGCCGAACGCGGTCCGCTGCACGGGCTGCCCCTCGCGGTGAAGGACAACCTCGCCACCGTCGAGGGGCCGGCCACCGTGCAGAGCCCGGCCCATGACCCGCACTGGTGGCGCGGCCTCGACGCGCCGGCCGTCGCCCGGCTGCGCGGCGCCGGGGCCGTCGTCCTCGGCAAGACCACCATGACCGAGTACGCCATGGGCCGCCCCGATCCCTCCCACTCCTTCCCGGTGCCCCGCAACCCGTGGGACCCCGAGCGCTGGACCGGCGGATCGAGCACGGGCAACGGCGCCGGCATCGCCTCCGGACTCTTCCTCGGCGCCCTCGGCAGCGACACCTCCGGAAGCGTCCGGCTGCCCGCCGCCCTCTGCGGCACCACCGGACTCAAGACCACCTTCGGGCTGCTGCCCCTCGACGGCTGCGTCCCGCTCAGCCCCTCGCAGGACGTCCTCGGCCCCATGGCCGTCACCGCACACGACTGCGGACTCCTCCTCGACGCGCTGACCGGCATGCCGCGGCCCGGCGGCCACGTGGCGGACGCCGGGGTGCGCGGACTGCGGATCGGCGTACCGTACGGGCTTCTCGACACACCGGGCATCACGGCGGCGTGCCGCGACGCGTTCCAGGAAGCCCTGCGGACCCTACGTGAACTCGGCGCCCGGATAAGGGAGTTCCCGCTCCCGGAGTTCGGCGGCCTGCTCGCGGTCAACGCCGTGACCATGCTCGCCGAAGCCTTCGCCGTGCACGGTGAGCGGCTCGCCGCCGACTGGGACAGCCACGGCCGGACCTTTCGCCGGCTGGCCGCCGCGGGCGGGCTTCTGCCCGCCCACCTCTACCTCCGCGCCCAGCACACCCGCGAGCGGCTCACCGCGGCGCTGCTGGAGCGGATGGACGGCCCCGGCGGCGTCGACCTGATAGCCACCCCGACCTGGCCGGCCCCCGCGCGGCCGTACGCACAGGAGGCCGCACCCGGCGAGGAACTCAACCTCACCGCCGTCTGGAACCCCACCGGATTCCCGGCCCTCGCGCTGCCCATGGGCGCCGGTCCGGCCGGACTGCCCCTCTCCCTCCAACTGGCCGGGCGGCCCCGCAGCGAACCCACCCTGATCGCGGCGGGCGAGGCCTACCAGTCGGTCACCACCTGGCATCTGCGCCGGGCCACGCCCGACCCCCGGCGACGGCCCGCCCCGCTCCAGGACCAGGAAGCCGGACCGGCTCCCGCGTCGCCCGCACCGTCCGCCGCCACCCCCGGCGACGGCTCCCCCGACGCCGGAGCGCTGCTCGCCGCCCTCGGCATCACCCCGGACGCGGCCGATCTGGCCGTCGTACGGGCCGTGGCCCGGTCGCTTCTCACCGTCGGCCGGCAGCCCACCGCCTGACGCCGGCCCGCCCCGGGCGCACCGGTCCCAGGTGCGCCGCCCCGAAGTCCCCCTGTCCCGCCACCATCTGCCGCGCCCACGCGCGCGGCCGTGCCCAAGTGGAGAACCCATGTCGCGTATCCAGCCCACCACGGGCACCGGCGCGCCCGGCCTCGGCGCCACCCGCGTCGCCGCGGTCGTCGGATTCCTGGTCTTCGTCGAACTGACCAGCGGCATCATCCAGGGGATGATGCCGACCCTGCTGCCCGAACTCGGCACCGTTCTCGGCGTCGGCGCGGGCGACCTCAACTGGGTCAACGCGGCACAACTGCTCGCCGCCGCCGTCTCCGTGCCGCTGTTCGGCCGGCTCGGCGACATGTACGGCCACCGACGGCTCCTGCGCATCGCCGTCCTCTGCCTCGCCGTCGGCTCCGTCCTCGTCGCCTGGGCGCCCTCCTTCGAGGTGCTGCTGGTCGGCCGCGTGCTGCAAGGACCGCTCGCCGCGCTCCTGCCGCTGGAGATCGGGCTGGTCCGCGACCGGCTCGACGCCTCCGGCGCCCGCAGTGCCATCGCCATGCTCGTCGGTGCGCTGACCTTCGGGGCCAGCGCCGGCATGGTCGTCGCCGGACTGCTCCGGGAGGTCATCTCCTCCGTGCACGGCGTCCTGTGGATCCCGGCCGCGGCCACCGTCCTGTGCGCCGCGGTCGTCTTCTTCCTGGTGCCCGAATCCAAGACCCGGGCCCAGGGCCGGGTCGACTGGGCCGGGGCCGGACTCCTCAGCGTCGGACTCGCCACCCTGCTGCTCGGCATCTCCCAGGGGCCCAAGTGGGGCTGGACCGACGCGGCCACCCTCGGCCTGTTCGCCGTCGCCGCCCTCACCCTTACCGCCTGGGTGATGGTCGAACTCCGTGTCGCCGAGCCGATCGTCGACATCCGCCTCACCGTGCGGCGCACCCTGCTTCCCGTCTACGCGGCCAGCTTCCTGCTCGGCACCGCCCTCTTCGGAGCCCAGACCGCGCTCGTGCTCTTCGTGTCCTCGCCCGCCGACAAGGTCGGTTACGGATTCGGCTACGACGCCCTCGGCATCGCCTGGCTGATGCTGCCGTCCGGCGTCATGGCGTTCATCGCCTCGCTCTGCGCCTCCCGCCTGTTCAAGCTCATCGGCGGACGCGGCACCCTCGGACTCAGCGGCGGCCTGATGGCGATCGGCTATCTGTTCCTGATCGCGGCCCACGACGAGCCCTGGCAGTTCGTCGTCGTCAACATCATCGTCGGCACGGGTGTCGGACTGGCCCTCAGCGCGATGCCCGTCCTGATCGTCGACTCCAGCCCGCACGAACGCACCGCCATCGCCACCGGCATCTACAACACCGCCAAGACCGTGGGCGGTTCCGTGGCGGGAGCCGTCTTCGCGGCCATCCTCACCGCCCTCACCTTCCAGGGCACCGAGATACCGACGATCGACGCCTACACCACCGTGTGGTGGTGCTGCGCCACGGTCTCGGTGCTCGTCGCCGCCGCCGCGGCCGTCGTGGCCCGCCCCGCGAAGCCGGTCAACTGAACCTCCGCCCCGCCCCCTCGCACCCTCTCCAGGGAAGGAAC
>NZ_RDBK01000001.1:236716-304779 GCF_008042275.1 Streptomyces sp. OR43
CGGGCCCTGGACGAGCGGACAGTCGAGTTCGTCCTCAAGCGGCCGACAGCCGAATTCCCCCATGTGATGGCGGCGTTCGGCGCGTACATCGTCCCCGCCTCGGCCCGCGACGGTGACTTCGACCGCCGGCCCGTCGGCAGCGGTCCCTTCCGCCTCGTGTCCTTCGCCCCCGGCCGCTCCACCGTCCTGCGCCGCAACGACGACTACTGGGACGGTGCCCCGCACCTGGACGAGCTGGAGTTCGTCGTCGCCAACGAGGAGGCCGCGCGCGTCAACGCCCTGCTCGGCGGCCAGGTCGAGTACGCCCACGAGCTGGACCCGGCGACCGCCCGCGCCCACGAGAACGGCGGCCGGATCCGGATCGTACGGCTCCGCAACAGTGCGATGCAGTCCTTCGCGATGAAGACCGACCGGCCGCCCTTCGACGACCCGCGCGTCCGGCAGGCCCTGATGCTCGTCGCCGACCGGGAGGAACTCGTCCAGGGGGCCCTCTCCGGTGCCGGGGAGATCGGCAACGACCTGTTCGGCAAGGGATACGAGTACTACGCCGACAGCCTGCCCCAGCGTGCACAGGACCTCGGCCGGGCGCGCAGTCTGTTGAAGCAGGCGGGCGCCGAGGACCTGCGGATCACCCTCGACACCTCACCCGTCGCCGCCGGCTTCACCGAGTCCGCCGCCGTCTTCCGCGACCAGGCGGCCGAGGCGGGCATCACGGTCGACGTGAGGACCGGGAGCAAGGACACCTACTGGAAGGACATCCTCGACGCCGGCACCCTGTCCTGCTACCGCTCGGGCGCCATGCCCATCGAGTCGCACGTCTCCCAGCGGCTGCTCACGGGCTCGACCACCAACGCGACCAAGTGGCGCCACGCGGACTTCGACGCCCTCTACCAGCAGGCCCAGTCGACCCGGGACCCCAAGGAGCGCTCCGCCGTCTACGCCCGCATGCAGCGTCGCCTCCACGCCGAGGGTCCCTTCCTGATCTGGGGCTTCGCCGACTGGATACTCGGCACCGCCCGCGGCGTCAGGGGCATCGAGCAGCAGGCACCCGCCAACACCCTCGACTGGGCACGCTTCGACCGGGTGTGGCTCGCGTGAGCGCATCCATGCCCTGGGCGGCACGGCGGCTGCTGCTCGCAGGTGCGCAGACCGCGGCCGTGGTGCTGCTCGTCTTCGCCCTCACCGAGGCGCTGCCCGGCGACGCCGCCGTGGCCCTCGCCGGCGACCAGCCGGACCCGGAACGCATCGAGGCGGTCCGGGCCGCCCTGCACCTGGACCGTCCACCAGTCGAACGTCTGCTCGACTGGGCGGCCGGACTGCTCCACGGCGACCTCGGGGTCTCACTGACCTCGGGGCGGCCCGTCAGCACCTACCTCGCGGACGGCTTCGGCCCGACCCTCCTGCTCGCCGTTCCGACGGTGGTGCTGCTGGTACCCGCCGCGGTCGGCCTCGGTGTGCTCGCGGCCCGGCACGAAGGGCGCGCCGCCGACCGGATCGTCAGCGCGGTGACCCTGGGCCTGTACGCCGTACCGGAGTTCGCCCTGGGCGTGCTGCTGGTCACGGTCTTCGCGCTCCGGCTCGGCTGGCTGCCGCCGACCGCCGTCGGATACGGCACCGACCTGCTCGCCCACCCGGCCGCCCTGGTGCTCCCCGTCCTGGTCCTGCTGGCGCGCCCGGTGTGCTCGCTCGCCCGGCTGGTCCGGGCCGGCATGACCGACGCCCTCGCCTCGCCGTACGTCGCTCAGGCGTTCCGCTGCGGCGTGGGCGGCGCGCGGGTCCGCTACGCCCACGCCCTGCCCAACGCGATCGCCCCGGCCACGCAGCAACTGGCCCGCACGGTGGACTGGCTGCTGTGCGGAGTGGTCGTCGTGGAGGCGCTGTTCGTGATCCCCGGGCTCGGCACGGTCCTGATGAACGCCGTCGCGGAGCGGGACGTCCCCGTGGTGCAGGGCCTCGCGGTCGTCTTCGGACTGGCCACCGTACTGCTCAATCTCGGGGCGGACCTGGTCACCCACCGCCTCGCGCCGCGCGCGGGAGTGGCGGCGTGATGGCCCTCGCGCTCGCCCGCTCCCGCCGCGGACTGAAGGCGCTCGTCGTCGGCCGGCCCGCCCGCACCCGGGCCCGCGGCTTCGTCCCCGGTCTGCTCATCGTGGGCGTTCCGCTCGTACTCGCCCTGGCGGGACCGCTGTTCGCCGGCGAGCCCGGGCCGCGCGGTACCTCGCTCACCACCGGGGAGGGGAACCGTCTCGGCACGGACTTCATCGGCCGGGACGTCGGCAGGCAGGTGTTGCTGGGCGGCCGGTCGGTGGTCCTCGTCGCGCTCGCCTCGACGGCCCTCGCCCACGCGGTGGCGCTGCCCGCCGGATTCGTCTGCGCTCTCACCCGTCGCAGATGGGTGGAGGAGCTGCTGATGCGTCCGCTGGACGTGCTGCTCTCCGTCCCGTCACTCCTGATGATTCTGCTGGTGGCCGCCGCCGTCGCACCGGGACCGGCCGGCCTCGCCCTTCTGGTGGCACTCGTCAACGTCCCGGACGCGGCCAGGATCGTCCGTGCCGCGGGGGCGCACGCCGCCTCGCGTCCGGCGGTCGAGGCGCTCCGCATGCAGGGCGAGAGCTGGGCGCGCATAGCCTTCGGCCATGTCGGCAGGTCGGTCGCCCGGACTCTGGCCGCCGACGCGGGCGTCCGTCTGACCGGGGCCCTGTACCTCGTGGCCACGGCGGCGTTCCTCGGTGTCGGAGTGGCTCCGGACGCCGCCGACTGGGCCGTGATGGTGGATCGCAACCGTGCCGGGCTGTTCGTCCAGCCGTGGGCGGTGGTGGTCCCGGCCCTGCTGATCGTCGCGCTCACCATGGGCGGCAACCTGCTCGTCGACGCCGCGCTCGCACGCCACGGCACCAAGGAGAAGCACGCATGAACACGGCCGCACGGCCCCGGACGGCCGGCGGGACGGAACCCGTCGCCGTGATCGAGGGACTTCGCGTGGAGACCGGCGGACGGGCGATCGTCGACGGCCTCGGCCTGCGGGTGCTGCCCGGGCGGATCGTCGCGCTGCTCGGAGCGTCGGGCAGCGGCAAGACGACCACGGGGCGCGCACTGCTGGGCGAGTACCCGCCCGGCGCGCGCGTGACGGGGGACGTGCGCGTGACGGGCGGGCTGATCGGGTACGTCCCGCAGCACCCGGCCGCCGTGCTGAATCCCGCCCGCCGGACCGGCGCCCTGCTGGGCGACATCGCCCGGCGCCGGGTGACGCACCTGCCACGCTCCCGGCGCCGGGCGGCGGCACGTGAGCGCGTGCTCGACGCCCTCGCCCGCGCCCAGCTGCCCTCGGACGGGGCCCTGCTCCGCCGCTACCCCCACCAGCTCTCCGGCGGCCAGCAGCAGCGCGTGGTCCTGGCCCAGGCCCTGCTGCTCGGCGCCCGTGCCGTGGTCGCGGACGAGCCCACCACCGGGCAGGATCCCCTGACGAAACGGCGCGTCGTGGAACTGCTGGACGCCCTGGCCCGGCAGGGCGTCGCCGTGGTCCTGCTCAGTCACGACCTGGACGTCGTGCGCGCCCTCGCCGACGAGGTCGTCGTCCTGCGCGACGGAAAGGCCGTCGAAGCGGGGCCAGCGGACCAGGTCCTGCGCGCACCGGACCATCCGTGGACCCGGGAACTCCTGACGCCGCCGCCCGACATCCGCATGCGCGCGGAGCGCGCGGACACCGGCGCCGCACCCGTCCTCGACGTCCGGGCACTCACGGCGCGCCACGGCCCGCTCCCGGTGCTCCACCGCGCGGCTCTCACCCTGCGCACCGGTCAGAGCCTCGCCGTGGTGGGCCGCTCGGGCAGCGGCAAGACGACCCTGGCCCGCTGTCTGAGCGGCCTCCACCGGGACCACGACGGCGAACTGCTCCTGGACGGGCGCCCACTGCCACGCAGTCTGCGGGACCGCGATCGCGAGCAACTGGCCGCGGTCCAGTACGTCTTCCAGGACGCACAGGCGGCCTTCGACGCCCACCGGCCCGTACTCGACCAGATCGCACGGACGGCCGTACGGCTGCGCGGCCTCGGCCGGGTCGCGGCGCGGGCGGAGGCGGTGGACGTACTGGAGGCGCTGGATGTCCCGACTCAGCGGGCGCTGCGCGTCCCCGGGAAACTGTCCGGAGGCGAACTCCAGCGTGCCGCCCTGGCCCGCGCCCTGCTGGCGCGCCCACGGGTCCTGGTCTGCGACGAGATCACGTCGGGCCTCGACACGTTCGCCCGGCGCTCGCTCCTCGGACTGCTGGCGCGGCTGCTCCGGTCCGGCGCCGTCCCCGCCCTCGTCCTGATCACCCACGATCTGGACACGGCGGCCCTCGCGGACCGTATCGCCGTGCTGGAGGACGGTGAGATCGTCGAGGCCGGGGCGGCGAGCGACGTGCTGAACGCGCCGCGCCACGCCTTCACCGCGGAACTGACCGCCGCGGCACGGTCGTTGCGGGAGAGCGCCGAATGACGGACCGAACCTCCTGGGGGCGGCTCACCGCGGACCCGAGCGTGCGACACGGAATCCCGTGTCGTCGATCCGGAACGTCGGATGGCTGCGGCGCCGCACCGAGGCCCGGCAGCTCCAGTGCTCGTCGAACCAGCCGCCGCCGCGCAGCACCCGGTAGGTGCCGTACACCTCGGCGTCGTACACGTCCCAGCACCATTCCCACACGTTCCCCAACGTGTCGTACAGGCCCCATGCGTTGGGCTGCCTGCCGCCCACCTCGTGCGGCCGGTCCTGCGCGTTGCCGCGATGCCAGGCGATGTCGTCGAGGGGCCCGTACCGCGCCTCCGTCGTGCCGGCCCGGCACGCGTACTCCCACTCGGCCTCGGCCGGCAGCCGGTACCCGCCGGCGGCCGGGTGCCATTCGACGGCGGCGGCATCGTCGTGGAGGCAGTAGGCGGGCACCAGTCCCTCGTGCAGGGAGAGGGCGTTGCAGAAGCGGACGGCGTCAAGCCAGGAAACGCCCTCGACGGGCAGCAGGTCGCCCTGTGCCGTACTCGGCCGCTCGCCGGTGACCTGCGCGTACTGGGTCTGCGTGACCGGGTACGCCGCGAGCCGGTACGGCGCGAGATCGACCGTCCAGCTGCGCTGCGTACGACGGTCCGACAGGGTCACCCGTCCCGGTGGAACGTCGACCATGGTGAACTCGGTGCTGGTGTCCATAGGGCGGTGACCCTATCAACCGCACAGCCTGCGGAGTCCATGTGAACCGAGTCAACCGTCGCTTCTTCGCGGGAGCTTGGCGAATCGGGGCTCAGCCCGCGGAGGCTTCACGGCCGATCTGCTCGAACCTGGCGCCCATGGCCTCGGCCAGCGCCTGTGCGGCCGAAAGGGGCCGGACCATGACCATCAGGTCGTCGATCCCGCCCGCCTCGTTCGTGTGGAGGAAGTCGCAGCCGCTGATCTTCCGGTCGCCCACCTTCGCCTCGAAGACGAGCGCGTGATTGCGCCCGTCCTCGCTTGCCATCTCCCGGACGTAGCGGAAGTCCGTGAAGACCTGGTCGACAGCGCGCAGGATCGCGGCGGTGAGCGCCTTGCCGGCGTAGGGCTTGAACGCGACCGGGCTGGTGAAGACGACGTCCTCGGCCAGCAGTGCCTCGACCGCGTCGAGGTCGTGCGCCTCGACGGCCTTGCGGAAAGGATGCATTCCGGCTCCATAGTCAATTATTTGAATAGGTGTGGATGAGATTAATCGCCTCGGTGTCTGTGTGTCCAGAGATCTCCCGCTCCGGCGAACGGCATGTCCGAGCCGCCCGTGAGGTGGTCCCCGAGGGCCGGACCCAAAAGCCGCGACATGACCGGCCCCCGGGTCCGGTCACCCGTCCGAGGGCACCTCCCCCCGGACGGGTGAGCCGGACGGGCGCCCGCGCACCGCTCCGGGCTGCAATGGACAGGTGACCGCGCCCCCGGACGACTGCCTCGCGCGCAACGAGTGGATCTGCGGCGCCTACCTGAGCAGTCGTCGGGAGATCCTCTGGGACGCCGTGCTCCAACATCTCCAGCTGACCGCGGTCTCCGTGCTCATCGGACTCGTCATCGCGGTGCCGCTCGCCCTCGCCGCCCGCCGCTGGCGCTGGGCGACCGGCCCGGTGCTCGGGGTGACGACGATCCTCTACACCGTCCCGTCGTTGGCCATGTTCTCGCTGCTGCTCCCCGTGTACGGACTCTCCGCCTCGCTCGTCGTGGCGGGCCTCGTCCTGTACTCGCTCACCCTGCTGGTGCGGAACATCCTGGCCGGGCTGCGCGCCGTACCCGAGGAGACCCGGCAGGCGGCACGCGGCATGGGGTACGGCCCCGTGCGGCTGCTCGTCGCCGTGGAACTCCCGCTCGCCCTGCCCGCCGCGATGGCGGGCCTGCGCATCGCCACCGTCTCCGCCGTCAGTCTCGTCACCATCGGCGCGATCGTCGGCTACGGCGGGCTCGGCAACCTCATCTACTCCGGGATGAACACCTACTTCAAGGCCCAGGTGCTGACCGCCTCCGTCCTGTGCGTCGTCATCGCCGTCGCCGCCGACCTGCTGCTCCTGCTCGCGCAGCGCCTGCTGACCCCCTGGACACGGAGGCAGTCGTGAACACCCTCTCCGAGGCATGGACCTGGCTCACCACCTCGGCGCACTGGTACGGCGAGGACGGCATCTGGACCAGGCTGGCCCAGCACCTCGTCCTCACCGTTGTCTGTCTGCTGATCAGCTGCCTCGTCGCCCTGCCCATCGCCCTGGTCCTCGGCCACCTCGGCAAGGGGGGCGCCCTGGCCGTCAACATCTCCAACATCGGCCGTGCCGTCCCCACCTTCGCCGTCCTCGTCCTGCTGCTGCTGACCCCGATCGGGAGGTTCGGCGAGGGGCCGACCGTCGTCGCGCTCGTCCTGTTCGCCGTACCACCGCTGCTCACCAACGCCTACGTCGGCATGCGGGAGGTCGACCAGGACGTCGTACGGGCCGCCCGGGGCATGGGCATGACGGGCCGGCAGATGCTCTTCCAGGTCGAGGTGCCGCTCGCGCTGCCGCTGATCATGACCGGCGTACGGATCGCGGCGGTCCAGCTCGTCGCCACCGCCACCATCGCCGCGCTGGCAGGCGGCGGGGGACTGGGCCGCATCATCACCGCGGGCTTCAACCTCGCCTCCACCGCCCAGGTCGTCGCCGGAGCCGTGCTGGTCGCCGTGTTCGCCCTGCTCGTGGAAGGACTCTTCGAGCTGGCGCAGCGAATCGCCCCCGACCGGGCCCGGGGCGGGAACACCGGATGAGGGCCCGGTACACCGTCGCCGTGACCCTGCTCCTGATGCTGGCACCGGTCTCCGCCTGCACCACCGGGCCCACGCTGGAGAACCAGGGAGAGGTCACCGCCCCGCCCGGCGACAGCAAAGACCTCACCATCGGCTCGGCGGGATTCACCGAGAGCGACCTGCTCGCCCAGATGTACGCGCTCCTTCTCGGCCGGGCCGGATACTCCACGGAGATCATCTCCGTCACCAACCGGGAGATCTACGAACCGGCCCTGGAGAACGGACAGATCGACGTCGTCCCCGAGTACGCCGCCACCTTCGCCGACTGGCTGAACGCCAAGAAGAACGGCGCCGACGCCACCCCCGTCGGTTCACCCGACCTCGCCACCACCATGAAGGCGCTGCGCGCCCTGGCCGCGCCCCGCGGCCTGACCGTCCTGGACCCCGGCCGTGCCGTCGACCAGAACGCCTTCGCCGTCACCTCCGCCTACGCGGCGAAGCACCACCTGAAGTCGCTCAGCGACCTCGGGAGGTCGGGACTCCCGGTCCGCCTGGCCGCGGGCGACGAATGTGTCCAGCGCCCCTACTGCGCCCCCGGGCTGAAGAAGACGTACGGCATCGACATCACCGCTGTCGACCCCAAGGGTGTCGGCACGACCCAGGCCAAGCAGGCCGTCCAGAGCGGCCGTGACCAGATGGTGCTGACCACCACCACGGACGCCACCCTGGACGACTTCGGCCTCGTCCTGCTGGCCGACGACAAGCACCTGCAGAACGCCGACTACCTGGTACCCGTCGTCAACCGGTCGCGGGCGGGCAGCGAAGGCGTCCGTACGGCACTGGGCAAGCTGAACACCGTACTGACGACCGAGGACCTGGCCCGGCTGAACGAACAGGTGGACAGCTGGCGCCGGCTCCCCGAGGACGTCGCCCGCACCTACCTCCGCTCGCACGGCCTCATTCCCGGCGACTGACCGGACCGCTGACGGCGCACGGGTTCACCGGGCCAGCCCCGCGAGCCGGGCCTCGATCCGCTCGCGGTCCCACACCCCGTCCGCGACGACCACCCGGTAGCGCCGGGTCAGTGTGGCGCCGGGTGCCAGGACGAGTTCGTCGTGGAAGGCCCAGGACGGGGCGACCGCGGCGAAGGGGTCGTTGCGGACGAACCAGTGCGCGGGATGCTGACCGCCCTCGCCCGTGTGGTCGTTCTCGGGCGTGTGCGCGAAGACGAGCGTCGCGTGGCCGTCCGCCCCGTCGTGCTCGCCGCTGTACGCCAGCCAGGGCGCCTGCCGTCCCATCACCTCGGGGCCCTCCCCGTCCGGGGTGAGGACGCGGCCGTCACGGAACGCGCGCGGGCCCCGCCAGAACAGCCCCGTGTAGCCGGCGCCGTCGCGTCCGTGGGTGGCAGGGCTGCCGAACCGCAGAGGTTCGTCCCGCCGGTTGGTGACGGCCGACGACCACGTCAGCACCCAGCTGCCGGACGCCGGATCGATGTCGTGCACCTCGACCCGGCGCGCCTCGTCGGCCCACAGCTCCCCGCTGTGCGGATGCCAGCCGAGCCGCTCGGCGACCGTGGCCCCGTCCTCGCGTACCGACACCTCGTCGAAACCGCGGTGCGCCATGGAACCCACCCGCTCGGGCAGCGGCTGGTAGCCCTCGCCCCGTACATAGGTGTTGCCGCCCCACAGGTTCTGCCCCGACAGATGGGAGGCGGTCAGCTGCAGTCCTTTGTGCCAGCGGTGGTCGTTGGGCCGGTAGTCGGTCACCACCCGGCCCAGCAGGGTGCGCAGCGGATGGATGTACGGCTTCGGCGCCTCCCAGGCCGCCTCGGGCCGGTACACGTACCGCAGGAGCTCCACCCCGCTGTCCGCCATCGCGACGGCGATGTGGTCGCCGTGCCGGTGCGCCAGCGTGATCCGGCCGGTCACGCGGACTGCTCCGCCGGCTCGGGCGCCCAGCCGGGTGCGTTGCCGTGCAAAGCGCTGTAGTACGGGTCACCGGGGCCGATCTCGCCGGCCCGGACGGTGCCTCCGGTGAAGGCGGCCTTGTAGAGGGCGGAGACCAGTTCCAGGCTGGTGCGGCCGTCGGCGCCGCTGCTGCGCGGCCGGCGGCCGGCCCGCAGATCGCGCAGCAGGCCGCGCAGCTGGGCCTCGTGGGAGCTGGGCACATCGGCTCCGAAGTCCCGCCAGACGGCGACCTGTTCAGCGGCGACTCCGGGGGCCGGGGTGATCCGCCAGTCGGCGTTGCGATGGCCGTACAGATGGGTGAGCTCGACGGTGGCCCGCTCGCAGTCGATCCGGATCCGGCTCACCTCGTCCGGGCTGAGGACACTGTTGACGATCGTGGCCATGGTGCCGTTCTCGAAGCGGACCAGCGCCGTGGAGACGTCCTCCGTCTCGACGTCGTGCACCAGCCGTCCCGCCATCGCCCGGATCTCCGCCCAGGGACCCAGCAGATCCAGCAGCAGATCCATCTGGTGGATGCCGTGGCCCATCGCGGGGCCGCCGCCTTCCGTACTCCAACGGCCCCGCCAGGGCGCCGAGTAGTACGCCTCGTCCCGGTACCAGGTGGTCTGGCAGTGGGCGACCAGGGGCCGCCCCATCGCCCGCTCGGCCAGCAGCGCCCGGACGTGGTCCGAGCCGGATCCGAACCGGTGCTGGAACACGATCGCGGCGAACGGGCCGCCCTTGTCGGGGGCCTCCGCCGCCTCGATGGCGTCGAAGTCCTCCAGCGAGGGACAGGGAGGCTTCTCGCACCACACCCAGGCTCCGGCCCGCAGCGCGGCGATGGTCTGGTCGCGGTGGAAGCGGGGCGGGGTGCCGAGCGTGACGAGATCGGGCCGCTCCTCGGCCAGCATCCGGTCGAGATCCGTGTACGGCCGGCCGGTGCCCGCCTCGGCGCAGAACGCCTCGGCGGACGCGGCGTCGACATCGACCGCCGCGACGATCTCCAGGGGCTGTTCGGCGGCCAGCGCACGCAGGGCAGGCAGATGGCTCACGCGTGCGATCGCGCCGGTTCCGACGATCGCGACCCGGATCGGCCGGCTGGGGGAAGCCTGGCTGGGCGTGACAAACACCTCCACGGTGAGGGGCGCCCACCCGGTAGTAAGCGCTTTCTCCCTGCGGAAACCTAGGCTTTGCGCAGGGTTCAGGTCAAGAGACCCGCCTCCGCGCCGCAGCAGGCGACCTCCCGGCCCGACCGGCGGCCTGCCGCTCGGATCCCGCCGGGGGGTGAGCGCGTGGGGCCGCCCGGCGCGGCCCGATGAGTTCGCGCCGTCGCGGGAGTCATTGTGTTGACCCTCGACGCGAGAAGGCGGAGCGATGAGTACCCTGCGCGAAGTACTGGAGACGCACGTACGCGACGGATCCGTGCCGGGAGCCGTGGGCCTCGTGGCCCGGGGCGGCCGGGTGGACCTTGAGGCGGTCGGCGGCGCGGACGCCGGTGGCGGCACGCCGATGACCCCGGAGTCGATCTTCCGGATCGCCTCGCTCACCAAACCGATCACCGCGGCTGCGGCCATGATGCTGGTCGAGGACGGCCGGTTCGCCCTGGACGACCCGGTGTCGACCTGGCTCCCCGAACTGGCGTCGCCCATGGTCGTGCGCACGCCCGGGAGCCCGGTCGACGACGTGGTCCCGGCCGCACGGCCCATCACCGTGTTCGACCTGATGACCTTCCGCGCCGGCTACGGATTCCCGTCCGACTTCTCGCTTCCCGCCGTCGCGCCCCTGTTCGACGAGCTGAAGCAGGGCCCGCCGCAGCCACAGGCCGTCGCCGCCCCGGACGCCTGGATGGCGACGCTGTCGCGCATCCCCATGCTGGACCAGCCGGGGGAGTCGTGGCTGTACAACGCCTGCTCCGACATCCTGGGCGTCCTGATCGCCCGGGCCTCCGGGCAGCCGCTGCCGGAGTTCCTGGCCGAGCGGCTGTGCGAACCGCTCGGCATGACCGACACCGGCTTCCACGTACCCGCGCAGAAGCTCCACCGCTTCACCAGTTACTACCGCGCCGGCGAGGCGGGTGACCTCGAACGCGTCGATGCTCCCGACGGACAGTGGAGCAGCATGCCGCAATTCCCGTCCGCGGCCGGCGGCCTGGTCTCGACCGCCGCCGACTGGTGCGCCTTCGGCCGGATGCTGCTCGCCGGCGGGACCGTGGGCGACCGCGCTCTGCTGACGCCCGAATCTGTGCGGCAGATGACGACCGACCATCTGACACCCGGGCAGCGCGAGGCGAGCGGACTGTTCACCGAGGGACAGGGCTGGGGATTCGGCGGCTCGGTGGATGTCGAGCGGACCGCTCCCTGGAACGTACCGGGCCGCTACGGCTGGGTCGGTGGCACCGGCACCGCGGCCCACATCATCCCGGCCACCGGCACCGTCGCGATCATGCTCACCCAGGTGGAGCTGGCCGGTCCCAAACCGCCACGCGTGATGCGGGACTTCTGGCGTCACGTGGCCGGCGAGTAGACCCTCGGCGCCCGGACGCACCCGTCAGCCATCCGTGACCGAGTGAACCCCGGGGCGCGGTGGTGCCGGGCAGGCGTCCGTGACCGAGCGGACCCCGGGGCGCGGTGGTGCCGGGCAGGCGTCCGTGACCGAGCGGACCCCGGGGCGCGGTAGTGCCCGTCAGGCGTCCGCCACCGAGTCGAACCGCACCTCGTCGCGTGCCACGCCCTGCGCGTCCGCGTCCACCGAGCGGCGCAGGGCCTCGTGGAGCTTCGCCGGGGTCAGCACACCCAGGAAGCGCGCCCCGTCCAGGACCGCCACCCATCCGGCGTCGTGCTGGAGCATCTCGCTGAACGCCTGCTTGAGCGGGGCTCCCACCGGCACCCAGGCGTCCATCCGGCGGGCCAGCTCCGCCACCGTCCCGTGCTCACCGGCGATCCGCAGCTGGTCCGCCGACACCCAGCCGTGCAGCTCACCGTCGCCGTTCAGTACCACTGCCCACCGCGCACCGGCGGCGCCGAGCCGGGCCGCCGCCACCGAGGACCGCTCGTCCAGCCGGGCGACCGGCGGCTCCTCAAGGTCCTCCGGTTCGATCGTGGTGACGGACAGCCGCTTCAAACCGCGGTCCGCGCCGACGAACCGCGCCACGTACGGGGTCGCCGGCGAGCCGAGCACCGCACCCGGAGTGTCGAACTGCTCGATGCGCCCTTCCCCGTACACCGCGATCCGGTCTCCCATCCGCACCGCCTCCTCGATGTCATGAGTGACCATCAGGACCGTCTTCCGGACGGTGGCCTGCAGGCTCAGGAACTCGTTCTGCAGCCGTTCCCGCACCACCGGGTCCACCGCGCCGAACGGTTCGTCCATCAGCAGCACGGGCGGATCCGCCGCCAGGGCGCGCGCCACCCCGACCCGCTGGCGCTGGCCGCCGGAGAGCTGCGCGGGATAGCGCGAACCGTACGTTCCGGGGTCCAGGCCCACCAGATCGAGGAGCTCGGCAGCCCGCGCCCGCGCCCGGGACCGCTTCCAGCCGACCAGCGCCGGGACCGTCGCGGTGTTGTCGAGGACGGTCCGGTGCGGGAAGAGCCCCACCTGCTGGATGACGTAGCCGATCCGGCGGCGCAGCTTCACCGGGTCGACCTTCGCGATGTCCTCGCCGTCGACCAGGATCCGGCCCGAGGTCGGTTCGATCAGCCGGTTCACCATCATCATCGTGGTGGTCTTGCCGCAGCCCGAGGGCCCGACCAGGGTGACCAATTCGCCCTCGCCGACCTCGAAGGACAGCTCGTCGACCGCGGTCGTCCCGTCCGGATAGACCTTGCCGACCTGCTCGAACCGGATCATGACTGAACGGTAGGAGCCGCACGGGGCCGCTGCACACGGGCCGGGGCCGTCCGGGGAACGGCTATGTGCTGAACTGTCCGTGAACCATCGATACAGGAGCCCCCTTGAACAGCTACCGTCTGCCCGGCCTCGTCCTCACCGACCGTCACTTCACGGTTCCGCTCGATCACACCGATCCGGGCGGTGAGCAGATCGAGGTCTTCGGCCGCGAGGTGGTGGCGGGCTCCCGGGCCGGCGAGGAACTGCCGTGGCTGGTGTATCTGGAGGGCGGCCCCGGCTTCGGCGCGCGGCGTTTCACCGGCGCGGAGGCGTGGCTGGGCCGGGCGGTCGAGGAGTTCCGCGTGCTGCTCCTGGACCAGCGGGGCACCGGACTGTCCACCCCCGCCAACCGGCAGACCCTGCCGCTGCGCGGCGGCCCGCGTGAGCAGGCCGACTACCTCACGCATTTCCGGTCCGACAGCATCGTGCGCGACTGCGAGCTGATCCGCCCGCAGCTGACGGGCGGCGCGCCCTGGACCGTTCTCGGCCAGTCCTTCGGCGGTTTCTGCGCGGTCCGTTATCTGTCGGCCGCTCCGGAGGGCCTCAGCGCCGTCCTGATCACGGGCGGTCTGCCGTCCCTCGACGGCCACGCGGACGACGTCTACCGCGCCGCGTACCCGCGGATCGAGCGCAAGGTCGCCGCGCACTACCGCCGCTACCCGCAGGACGTCGAGCGCGCCCGGGAGATCACCGCTCACCTCGCGGAGCACCGGCCCGAGAGCGCCGGACACCGGCTCACGCCCGAGGGATTCCAGTCCCTGGGCATCATGCTCGGCGGGAGCAACGGCAGCCACCAGCTGCACTACCTGATGGAGAACGCGTTCGTTACCACCGCGCACGGCACCGAGCTCTCCGACACGTTCCAGGAGGCCATGCGCACCGCCAACTCGTTCGCCGGGCACCCGCTGTACGCCGTGCTCCACGAGGCCATCTACGGCCAGGACGAGCGCCCCACCGGCTGGTCGGCCGAGCGGGTCCGGGCGGAGTTCCCGCAGTTCGACGCGGAGGCCGCCCTCAAGGGCGACGGCCCGGTCCTGTTCACGGGCGAGAGCATCCACCCCTGGCACTTCGACGTCGACCCGGCGCTGCGCCCGCTGCGCGAGACCGCGGAGCTGCTCGCCACCCGCGGTGACTGGGAGCCGCTGTACGACACCGAGCGCCTGGCCGCCAACGAGGTGCCGGTGGCCGCCGCCGTCTACCACGACGACATGTACGTGGACACCGGGCACGCGCTGCGCACCGCCGCCGCGATCCGCGGGCTGCGTACCTGGGTGACCGACGAGTTCGAGCACGACGGACTGCGCGCGGGCGGACCCCGCGTGCTCGACCGGCTGCTGGCCCTGGTCCGCGACGAGGTCTGAGCCCTCGGTCACGGGTGGGGGCCGGGCGCAGCACCTGTGCGACCGGCCCCCACCGGCGGGTCAGGGCGGTTCAGCCCTGGAGCGCGTCCAGCGTCGCGTTCAGGTTCGCGGCCGAGCGCGGAGCGCGGTTGTGCGGGAGCTTCGACAGCACCGCCGCCATGCCGCAGGTGTTGGTCACGGCGGAGAAGACGAGACCCGCTCCGACACCGGCGGACAGCCAGCGCGCGGCCGGACGGCGCACACCCGCGAGCAGACCGGCCACCACGAGCGAGCCGGCGGCGAGCCGCACCTGGCGCTCCATCGGCCACGTGGTCCGGCCGCCCTCCGGGCGGTCGAGGCCGTGGCCCTCGCCCTCCCAGGCGGAGGTGCCGCCGGACAGCGTCGCCGCGTCGATGTCGGCCGCCGAGAGGATGTCGCAGGCCCGCGTGGAGCGGACGCCGGAGGCGCACACCACGAGCAGGGCGCCCCGGGCAGAGGCCGACTTGAGGGCGGGCACCGCCTCGGAGAGACGGTCGAGCGGGATGTTGAGGGCGCCGGGGACGTGGCCCGAGGCGTATTCGCCGGGGGCGCGCACGTCGATCACGGTGAACTCCGCGAGACGGGCGGCGGCCTGGGCGGGGGAGAGGGATACGGGGCTGGTCACGAGCAGTGTTTCCTTTCGTTCACCGGGTGTGAGGCAGAGACTTCGTCTCTCCTGCCCCGGACGGGCTAGAATACCCCTTGGGGTATCAAAAGGAGGATGTGTGGAACTCGACATGGCGGCCGACGAACTCAAGTCGGTGCTCAATCGCCTGCGCCGCGCACAGGGCCAGCTCACCGGAATCATCAGGATGATCGAGGAAGGGCGCGACTGCGAGGACGTCATCACCCAGATGGCCGCGGTTTCGCGAGCCCTCGACCGTGCGGGCTTCGCGATCATCGCGACGGGACTTCAGCACTGCATGGCCGACGGCGGCAGCGAACCCGCGGACCGGGACCAGATGCGCGCCCGGCTGGAGAAGCTCTTCCTCTCGCTGGCCTGAAGAGGGCCGGGTTCCCGGCACCGTTTCGTACGACGGACCGGCACCGTTTCGGACCGGCGGGACCGGAAGGCCGGCAGGCCTTCGGAACGGCAGACCGGCACCGTTTCAGGCGACCGGGTCGACGAGCATGAAGGCGGCGACCGCCGGCAGTACCGCGCCGAAGATACGTTGCAGCGACTCCGTGGAGACCTTGCCGGCCAGCCGCTTCCCGTCCCAGGCACCGAGTACCGCCGTCGCCGTGAACGGGGCGATCAGCGCCCAGCCCAGTGCCGTCGGCGTGGCGAGCCGGGCGGCCGGCGAGCACTGCACATGCGTTTCGGCCACGGCGAGAACGCGGACCCCGCGCACCGCGGCCGCGGCGATGGCCCGGTCGATGTCGCGCGGCGGGTCCACCACCACGGCCGATCGTGTCCCTCCCGCCAGATGGCTGCGGTTGCCGAGGCCCGGTATCTCGATGGTGTCGACGAAGAACACGACACGCTCCTTCTCTACGCTGGCGATGTACCCCCCGGGGGTAGTTTCTCTGAGAGGTTGACGCCGATACCCCTGGGGGTATCAATTTGGAGCGGTGAGGTGTTCGGGTCACCGGGCTCCGCGCGGCCGGGCCGGTTAGCCTGCCCACATGACGGAGCAGCTCGAACCCATGCCCTCGGACTGGCGGCGCGCCCTCGCTGTCGTCGCGCACCCCGACGACCTGGAGTACGGCTGCGCGGCCGCCATCGCGGGCTGGACCGACGGCGGCCGTGACATCACCTACCTCCTCGCCACCCGCGGTGAGGCCGGAATCGACACGCTCGAACCGGATGAGTGCGCGCCGCTGCGTGAGCAGGAGCAGCGCGCGAGTGCGGCGGCCGTCGGGGTCTCCCGCGTCGAGTTCCTCGATCACCGCGACGGGGTGATCGAGTACGGCATCGGCCTGCGCCGGGACATCGCGGCAGCGGTCCGCCGCCACCGGCCGGAGCTGGTGATCACGCTGAACCACCGCGACACCTGGGGCGGTGTCGCCTGGAACACCCCCGACCACCGTGCGGTCGGCCGGGCCGTACTGGACGCGGCGGCCGATGCCGGCAACCGCTGGATCTTCCCGGAGCTCACCGAGCAGGGCCTCGCGCCGTGGGACGGCGTGCGCTGGGTGGCCGTCGCCGGATCGTCCACGCCCACCCACGCCGTCGATGCGACGCCGGGCCTCGAACGGTCCGTGCGGTCGCTCCTGGCGCACCGTACGTACATCGAAGCTCTCACGGACGAGGACCCCGAGGCATACTGCCGTACCTTCCTCACCGGCAACGCGCAGGCGTCCGCGGAGCGCTTCGGTGGCCGCCCGGCCGTCACGTTCGAGCTCTTCGCGCGCTGAGCGCGGTCGCACCCTGGCGGCCGGTGGCGGGTCGCCGTACGCTGTGCCGCGCAAGGAATCTGACGATGTGTCAGTTCAAGGGGGAGCGGCCGTGTTCGACATCCTGGACCACGACATCCCGCGTGGCGACGAGCGGATGACGCTCCGGATCGAGAACGGCGTCGGTCTGCTGACGCTGTGCCGGCCGCAACAGCTCAACGGCTGGAGCTGGGAGTCCAGCAGGCAGCTGGGCATCATGGCCGACCGGATCCGCTTCGACGACTCGGTCCGTGCGGTCCTGCTGCGGGGCGAGGGTCGGGCCTTCTGCGCAGGGATCGATGTCAGCGCGCCCGGCGGCGACATCACGGGCCGTACCTCCGCCGAGCGCACCCAGCGCTACTACGAGGGCATCCGCTGGGTGCACGAGCGTTTCGCCGCCTTCGCCGGGCTTCCGCAGCCGGTGATCGCCGCCGTGCAGGGCTACTGTCTCGGCTTCGGCTTCGAGCTCGCGCTCATGGCCGACATCCGGATCGCCGCCGACGACGCCGTGTTCGCGCTGCCCGAGGCCGGGATCGGGGTCGCGGTCGACGCCGGTGGCGACATGCGGATCGCCCGCGAGGCGGGTGCGGGCTGGGCGAAGTACCTCGCGCTCACCGGCCGCCGGATCGACGCGGCCACCGCGGAGCGGATCGGGCTGCTCCAGGCCGTCACGCCTCTTGCCGGACTGGAGCGCACCGCCCGGTCGGCCGCCGAGGCGGTCGCGGCGAACGCGCCCCTGGCCGTACGGCACATCAAGCGCTCCGTCGACGCGTACGCAGACGCCGGCCTCGGCGAGGCGCTGGACCGTACGGCCCTGGCGGCGGCGCTCACCCTCACCTCGCAGGACGCGGCCGAGGGCTATGCCGCGAAGGCGGCCCGCCGCCCGCCGCACTTCGAGGGGATCTGACCCCGGGGATCGCTCACGTGGCGCCGGGCAGCGTGAAAGGGCCGCGTCCCAACTGTTCGCGCACCGGCACCACGGGCGGCGCGACGAGTGAGCGCCGTTGCCAGTTCGCCCCGTCGACCACCAGTGAGTGGCCGGAGACGAACGCGGCGTACGGCGAGGCCAGGAACGTGGCCGCCCAGCCCAGTTCGCGGGGCAGGCCCACCCGCAGCGCGGGCTGCCGCGCGTCGAGGTCCCCACTCACGCTGCCTGCCGCGTCGCCGTCCCGGTCCAGCTGGGCGCGGATGTCGCCGGGCATGTCCTCGTGCGGCATCAGGCCCGGAACCAGTCCGTTGACGCGGATCCCGTACGGCCCCCACTCCACGGCAAGGGTCTCGACGAGGTTCTTCACCCCGGCCTTGGCTGCCGCGGAATGTGCGTAACCGGGGCCGCCCGTCCAGGCGTACGAGGCGCCGACGCACACGATGGAGCCGCCGGTCGCGGCGGCGAGGTGGCGCCGCCCGAACTCGCGGGTCATGAACCAGGTCCCCGTCAGGGTGATGTCGAGCACCGCCCGCCAGGCGTTCGGCGACAGATCCTCGGCCGGCGACGGGAAGTTGGCCGCCGCGTTGTTGACGAGGACGTCGGGCCGCCCCGGTCCGGCCTCGGCCGCGTCGAAGACCTCTGCGATCCTCTCGGGGTCGCGGATGTCGCCCGGAACGGCCAGGATCCGGCCCCCGGTCAGGGGTGCCAGTTCCTCCCGGGCGGCTGCCAGCCGCCCGGCGTTCCGGCCGACGAGTACCAGATGCGCTCCGAGCCGGGCGAACTCGGCCGCGACGGCTTTGCCGAGGCCGGAGCCGCCGCCGGTCACCAGCACCACGCTCCCGTCGTACGTGCCGGCCGGCAGGGCGCTCGCGCCGAGCGGGGGAGGAGCGGGGATCCCGGGCGTGTGCATGCTCTCCGTCATGGATGCATGAGTACCGCTTCCGCCGACAGGGGGCCAGACTGAGAGGCACAGGTGCCGGGGTTCTGTGCGACGAAAATCCAGGTATCCGAGACGAAAGTCCAGGTCCACGCGGTGATGTTGTCCAGACCATTGACATGCAAGCGACAGGATGTTGAATTCGGTGATGTTGTGTTGCGCGACTCTGGTGACTTGAGTGACCGATGGAGGATCTGTGACGCCTCGCCCACCCCGTCTCACCGCAATGGCCGCGGTGGCGGCCCTGTTCGCCGGTGGTCTGCTGACCGCCGGACCCGTCGCCCAGGCGGCCGGCGGCAGACCGGACGGCGCCCCGGTCCGGGCCCAGGACGCCCCGGCCATCACGCCCACCCCGCAGTCCGTCAGGAACCGGTCCGACCGGATCACGATCACCCCCACCGTCACCCTGGTCACCGGGGGGACAAGCGACGAGCCGACGCTCGGCGTGGTGACGGCGGCCCTGCGCGAGGCCGGCGCGCAGCGGATCGTGCGTGCCACGCAGCCGGCCCGTAACGGGCTCAACGTCCACATCGGCGACGCCGGCGCACTGGCGGACCTCAAGCTCGAAGGGCCTTCCGAGCTGCCCGCCGACGGGTACGTCCTCGGTATCGGGGCGGGCCGCATCGTCCTCGCCGGCAAGGACGCCACCGGGACCTACTACGCCGCGCAGACCCTGCGCCAGATCCTGCCGCAGCGGGCGCACCCGGGAGCCCGCGTCGCAGGAATCGCGGTGCGCGACTGGCCAGGCACCGCGCTGCGCGGCGTCATCGAGGGCTTCTACGGCACCCCGTGGTCCCACGAGGCCCGCCTGGACCAGCTCGACTACTACGCCGAGCACAAGATGAACATCTACGTGTACTCGCCCAAGGACGACGCCTACCTGCGCGAGAAGTGGCGCGACGCCTACCCCGCCGACCAGCTGGCGCAGATCAAGGACCTCACCGACCGGGCGGTTCAGCGGCACGTCGAGTTCACCTACGCGCTCTCACCCGGCCTGTCGGTCTGCTACAGCTCCGACGCGGACGCAAAGGCGCTCGTCGACAAGTTCCGGACGATCTGGGACATCGGCGTACGCACCTTCGCGGTGCCGCTCGACGACATCAGCTACACCGACTGGAACTGCGAAGCCGACAAGGCGAAGTGGGGGACGGGAGGCGGTGCGGCGGGCGCCGCGCAGGCCTACCTCCTGAACAAGGTCAACCAGGAGTTCATCGCCACCCACCCCGGTGCCGAGCCGCTCCAGATGGTCCCCACCGAGTACTACAACGTCACTCCGTCCGCGTACAAGACGGCTCTTTCCGAACAGCTCGACCCCGACGTGCTGGTCGAGTGGACCGGTGTCGGCGTGGTGGCGCCGACCATGACGGTGGCTCAGGCCGACGCGGCACGCAAGGTGTTCGGCCACCCGATCCTCACCTGGGACAACTACCCGGTGAACGACTACGCGACGAACCGGCTGCTGCTCGGCCCGTTCAACGGCCGGGAGAAGGGGCTGCCGGGCCGGCTGGCCGGGATCACCGCCAACCCGATGATCCAGCCGTACGCCTCGAAGCTCTCGCTCTACACCGTCGCGGACTATGCCTGGAACGACGCGGCGTACGACGCGCGCACCTCGTGGGGCAGGGGACTCAAGGAGTACGCCGGCGGCGACGCCCGCACCGAACAGGCCCTGCGCGCCTTCGCCGACGTCAACTACAGCTCGGCGCTCAACACCGAAAAGGCGCCGGAGCTGTCGGCCGCGTTCGCCCGCTACTGGGAGTCCGGTGACGCGAAGCGGCTCACCTCGGTGCTCGTCGGCCTCGGCGCCGCCCCGGCGCGGCTGCGCGCGGACCTTCCGGACCGCGGCTTCATCGAGGACGCGGGCCCGTGGCTGGACGCCACCGAGTCCTGGGCGACCGCGGCCCGCACCGCCCTGAGCATGGTCGAGGCGGCGCGCGCCGGAGACGGCGGCCGGGCCTGGGCGCTCCGTCAGCAACTGCCCGCGCAGGTCGAGCGCGCGAAGTCGTTCACGTACACCGGGCTCGGCGGCGGCAAGGTGCCGGTCCTCGTGGGTGACGGGAAGCTGGACGGGTTCATCGAGGCGGCCACCGCCGAGCACGACCGGATCCTCGGTGTGAGCGGCCGGCCCACGGCGTCGACGAGCCTCGGCACGTACCAGAGCAACACCCTCGCCCGGATGCTCGACGGGGACGACTCCACCTACTTCTGGAGCGACGGGGCGCCCGCGGCGGGCGACCAGCTCACCATCGACCTCGGACAGGCCCGGGACATCGGCGACGTCACCCTCGCCATGGGCAAGCCCGGCAGCACCGAGGACTACCTCCACGCGGGCGTGCTGGAGTACTCGGTGGACGGGCGGAACTGGACCACGCTCACCGGGTTCTCCCAGAAGCCGGAGGTCACCGCGACGGTGCCCGCCGGCACCGAGGCCCGCTATGTCCGGGCCCGCGCGACCGCCGGACAGAACAACTGGGTCGTCGTCCGTGAGTTCCACGTGGCGACCACGGACGGGGAGATCACGGGCAACCCGCCCGCCGCCGGCGGATCGGCGCTGCGCTCGGCGGCCGACGGCGACCCGGCCAGCGTGTACCGGGCGGCGCGCGCACCCGAGGCGGGCGAAACGCTGGAGGTGGGTCTCGTCGCCGCGCGTGCGGTCGGCTCGGTCACCGTCCTCCAGCCGGCCGGTTCACGGGCCGTGGCCGACATCCAGCTGCGCGACGCGGACGGTAGCTGGCAGACCATCGGCACGCTCGACGGGCCGTACACGAGCGTGGACGCGGCGGGCCGGACCGCCGACGCGGTACGCCTCGCCTGGCACAAGGGCTCCGCGGCGCCCGCGATCGCGGAGGTCGTGATCGGGAAGTAGCCCGCAGCACGGACTCCGTGCGCCCGGCGCCGCCGCACCTCCAGGGCGGGGCCGGGCGCACACCCATGCCGGCGCCCGGCCGAATCGGTCGCCCGCAGGTTGTTCCCACAGGGGCAAGCGACCGCTTAGTATGCGGCGGAGCAGTGGTAATGCCGACAGTGTTGTGGAGGCCCCTCATGCAGGCATGGCGAGTGCACCGGAACGGCGAGCCGAGCGAGGTGATGCGGCTCGAAGAGACGGACCGGCCGACGCCCGGCGACGGGCAGGTGCTCATCGAGGTGCTCGCGGCGAACATCAACTTCCCCGACGCGCTGCTCTGCCGCGGCCAGTACCAGGTACGGCCCCCGCTGCCGTTCACGCCCGGGGTGGAGATCTGCGGCCGGACCGAGGACGGGCGCCGGGTGCTCGCCACCCCCGCCCTGCCGGACGGCGGCTTCGCCCAGTACGTCGTCGCGGACGAGACGACGCTGCGGCCGGCTCCGGACGGTCTCGACGACGCCGAGGCGGCGGCCCTGCACATCGGCTACCAGACCGGCTGGTTCGGACTGCACCGCCGGGCCCGTCTCCAGGCGGGCGAGACCCTCCTCGTCCATGCCGCGGCAGGCGGCGTCGGCAGTGCGGCCGTCCAGCTCGGCAAGGCCGCCGGTGCCACCGTCATCGGTGTGGTCGGCGGCCCCGAGAAGGCCAAGATCGCCGCCGAACTCGGCTGCGACCTGGTCATCGACCGGCGCACCGAGGACATCGTCGCCGCGGTCAAGGAGTTCACCGGCGGCCGTGGCGCCGACGTGGTCTACGACCCGGTCGGCGGCGACGCGTACGCCAAGTCCGTGAAGTGCATCGCCTTCGAGGGCCGGGTCGTCGTCGTCGGCTTCGCCAGCGGCGTCATCCCCACCCCCGGCCTCAACCACGCCCTGGTGAAGAACTACTCCGTCGTCGGTCTCCACTGGGGCCTGTACAACACCAAGGACCCGCAGGCCGTCCGTGACTGCCACGAGGAGCTCACCCGGCTCGCCGCGCAGGGCGTCATCAAGCCGCTCATCAGCGAGAGGGTCCCGATGGACGGGGCGGCGGCCGCCGTCCAGCGCGTCGCCGATGGCACCAGCACCGGCCGCATCGTGGTCCTCCCGTCAGGAGCCGCCCGATGACCGCCCCCGACGCCGCGGAACTGCGCCGCCTCACCCGGGAACTGCTTGCCGCGCACCCCCCGGCCACCACGGACCCCACCGACTTCCTCAAGGCGCGCTTCGACGCCGGACTCGCCTGGGTGCACTACCCGGCCGGACTCGGCGGCCTCGACGCGCCGCGTTCCCTCCAGCCCGTCGTCGACGCGGAACTCGCCGCGGCGAACGCCCCGGACAACGACCCGCGCCGCATCGGCATCGGCCTCGGCATGGCTGCCCCGACCATCCTCGGCTTCGGCACCGACGAGCAGAAGCAGCGCTTCCTGCGCCCCCTGTGGGTCGGCGAGGAGGTGTGGTGCCAGCTCTTCAGCGAGCCGGGCGCCGGCTCCGACCTGGCCGCACTCGGCACCCGCGCCGTACGGGACGGCGAGGACTGGGTGGTCGACGGGCAGAAGGTCTGGACGTCCAGCGCCCATGTGGCACGCTGGGCGATCCTCATCGCCCGCACCGACCCGGACGTGCCCAAGCACCGCGGCATCAGCTACTTCATCTGCGACATGACCGACCCCGGCGTCGAGGTGCGGCCACTGCGCCAGATCACCGGCGAGGCCGAGTTCAACGAGGTCTTCCTCACCGGGGTACGCATCCCCGACAGCCGCCGCCTCGGGGCGGTCGGTGAGGGCTGGAAGGTCGCGCAGACGACCCTGATGAACGAGCGCGTCTCCATCGGCGGGTCCCGTATCCCGCGCGAAGGCGGCATGATCGGCCCCATCGCGCAGACCTGGCGCGAACGTCCCGAACTGCGCACCCATGACCTGCACCAGCGCCTGCTGACCCTGTGGGTCGAGGCCGAGGTCGCCCGCCTCGCCGGCGAACGCCTGCGTCAGCAGCTCGTCGCCGGACAGCCGGGACCCGAGGGCTCCGGCATGAAACTCGCGTTCGCCCGGCTCAACCAGGAGATCAGCGGCCTCGAGGTCGAACTGCTCGGCGACGACGGGCTGCTGTACAGCGACTGGACCATGCGGCGCCCGGACCACGTCGACTTCACCGGACGCGACGCCGGCTACCGCTACCTCCGCTCCAAGGGCAACTCGATCGAGGGCGGTACGAGCGAGGTACTCCTCAACATCGTCGCCGAACGCGTGCTCGGTCTGCCCGCCGAGCCGCGCAACGACAAGGACGTCGCGTGGAAGGACCTCTCCCGATGACCGCACAGGCCGCACCGACCGAACCGGCCAAGGCGCCGGACCTCCTGTACTCGGAGGCCGAGGAGGACCTGCGGGCCGCGGTCCGCTCCCTGCTCGCGGACCGGGCCGACGCGCCGACGGTGATCGCCGGCACCGAGTCCGACACGCCGTACGACGCGCAGCTCTGGAAGTCCCTGGCGACCGACATCGGAGCCGCCGGCCTGCTGGTGCCCGAGAAGCTCGGAGGACAGGGCGCGACCCCTCGCGAGGCCGCCGTCGTCGTCGAGGAGCTCGGGCGCAGCGTCGCCCCCGCGCCCTACCTGACCAGCTCCGTCGTCGCCACCGAGACGCTGCTGGCGCTCGGTGCGCAGGACGGGGCGGTGGGCGGGCTGCTGGCCGAACTGGCCGCGGGCCGCAAGGTCGCTGTGCTCGCCGTGCCCTTCTCCGCAGCGGCGTCCGACACGCCGGTGGTGACCGGCTCGCTCGACGGAACACTCGGACCGGTCGCCGACGCGGCCGCCGCCGACGTGTTCCTGGTCCCCACCACCGACGGCCTCTACGCCGTCGCCGCGGACGCACCCGGTGTCACCGTCCGGCCGCTCGTCCCGCTCGACCTCACCCGCCCGCTCGCCACCGTCACCCTCACCGGTGCCGCCGGCACCCGCCTCGCGGACGCCGGCGCGGCGCGGTCCGCGGTGGACCGGGGGCTGCTGGCCGGTGCGGGGCTGCTCGCCTCCGAACAGCTCGGACTCGCCGAATGGTGCCTGACCGAGACCGTCCGGCACACCCGGGAGCGCCACCAGTTCAACCGCCCGGTCGGGTCCTTCCAGTCGCTGAAACACCGCATGGCGCAGCTCTGGCTGGAGGTCGTCTCGGCCCGGGCCGCGGCACGGAACGCCGCCGACGCGCTGGCGACGGGCAGTCCCGACGCGCCGTTGGCGGTGGCCGTGGCGCAGGCGTACTGCTCCAAGGTCGCCGTCCACGCGGCGGAGGAGTGTGTCCAGCTGCACGGCGGCATCGGGATGACCTGGGAGCACCCCGCGCACCTGTACCTGAAGCGCGCCAAGGCCGACGCGAACGCCTTCGGAACGGCGGGCCGTCACCGCGAGAGCGTCGCCGCCCTGATGGAGCTGCCGGCACCGTAGCGGCACCCTCCGGACGCCCAGAGCCGGGTGCGTGTTCGGGTACCCGTCGTCCGGGTACCCCGGGCGGAGGTGCGTGTTCGGGTACCCGTCGTCCGGTTACCCCGGGCGGAAGTACGTGCTGAGGTACCCGTCATCCGGATACACAGGCCGGAGGCACGTGCTCACGTACCTCGCGGCCGGAAACCTGAGCGGAGGTACGTGTGACGTACCTCCGCTCAGGTCCGGACAGCGGCGGGCCCGTTTTCGTGTGGATCCGGTCACGGCGGGCGGAACGAGGGCTGACGGGCCGGCGGCGATCGAGCCAACTCTGCCCGTCCGCACCCCGGTTGCGGCGCGGCGCTTCCATACTCGGTCGCGTCCGCCCGTCCGGCACGCCTCGCAACCGGGAGATTCCATGGCGTTCCCCACCCGCCGCCGCGTCGTCACCACCGCCCTGGCCACCGCGGCCGCGGCCGCCCTCGTACCCCATCAGCCGGCCACCGCGAGTGAAGCCCCGCGCGCCCGCACCGGCGTCCCGGGCCCCCGGCCGCTGCTCCGGGCGCACGCGCACAACGACTATCTGCACCCCCGCCCGCTCCACGACGCGCTGGCCCAGGGATTCACCAGTGTCGAGGCCGACATCTTCCTCGTGGACGGTGAGTTGCTCGTCGCCCACGAGGCCACCGGCATCGACCCCGCCCGCACCCTCTCCGCGCTCTATCTCGATCCGCTGCTCGCCCGGGTCCGGGCCAACCACGGGACCGTGTTCCGCGGCGACCGCACACCGGTCCAACTGCTGATCGACATCAAGACGGACGGCGCGGCCGCCTACGCGGAACTCGACCGCCAACTCCGCCGTCACCGCCGGATGCTGACCTCCTACCAGCACGGCCGGGTGCGGCCCGGAGCCGTCACCGCCGTGATCTCGGGCGACCGGGCAGCCCGCGCCCCGATGGAGGTCCAGCGCACCCGGTACGCCTTCTACGACGGCCGGCTCGACGACCTCGGCACCGCGGCCACGGCCTCGTTCATCCCGCTCGTCAGCAGCAGCTGGACGGGGACCTTCGGCTGGCTCGGCGCCGGCCCCGTCCCGCCCGCCGAACGGGACACCCTGCGTGCGATCACCGCCGCCGCGCACGGTGCGGGGCAGCGTGTGCGCTTCTGGGCCACACCGGACGTCCCCGGACCCGAACGCGATGCGGTCTGGGCGGAGTTGCTGGCCGCCGGCGTGGACCACCTCAACACCGACGACCTCGCGGGACTGGCCCGCTTCCTCCGCGCCCACGACCGGCCCACGCGGTAGACCGCCGCACCGGGACCGGCCCGCCGCAGGCGTACCCGTTTGGCGGACACGCCAGTGCGCCGGATGGCTCCTCCGCTACGCCAAACTGACGCCGAATGCCGCAATTCCGGCGCGGCGGAGGAGGTTGGCCATGGCCATTTCGATCTCACTGGTGCTGCTTCTGCTGATTCTCGCGGTGATCTTTCTCCGTAGCGGCGGACTGAAGGTCTCGCACGCCCTGGTCTGCGCCCTCCTCGGGTTCTTCCTCGCGGGCACGAGCATGGCCCCCACCATCCAGGAAGGCATCACGGCTACCGCGGACGTCGTCAGCAGCATCAAGCCCTGACCTCGTGGGCGGCGGCGCGGCCACTGCCGGTTCCGGCTCCGGTGTCGGCGGCGACGCGGCGGACGGGTGCCGCGGTGCCGCTGTTCACGGCGTGATCGCTCGACCCTGCCGCCGGGGGCGAGGTCACGCAGTGGCCCGCAAGCGGGCACGAACGGTCCGGGCAGGCGCCGGAACATGATCATTACGGGCAAGGGCTTGCATCGTGCCGCCATGGGGTGACTAGGGACATCCAGGTGTGAAACGGTCCGGTGGGGCATGGGCCGGGTCGGACCGTTGCCCCGCCCGGACCGGGAACGTCCGCCGGGCTTCGCACCGAGCCGGGACCCGGAGAGCGCCAGCCATGTCATTCCCTGCGTTCGGACGTGATCCGGGAGCCGCCCATCACGAGCACTGCCGAAGCAGCCGCTGCTGCCGGTGTCAGCAGCGGCCCTGGACGACCGTCGCCGGAAGCGAACGCCTCTGCGGACTCTGCGCCTCCTGCTGCCGGGAATGCGGCCGGGCGCCCGCCCCGCACGTGGACGGTCTCGACCACGGGCTCTGCGGCGACTGCCGCGGACTGTGCGGCCGCTGCGGTACGCCGCTCGCGGCCGACGGCGACTGCCAGTGTCCGCGATGGCAGCGGCCGGGAGGCGATCCGGTCGGCTATCTCCTCCATGCGCTGCCGCCGCCGCTCATACGTGAGTTCGGCGGCCGCTATCCGGGCGAACTCGTGGCGCTGATCCGGCGGGAGCTCGGCAGGCGTACCCCCGACCAGCTCCTGGACCGGGTCGAGCGCCGGTGGAACGCCCGCTGGTCCCACACGCTGCAGGAGAAGGACGAGGAAGGACGCCGCCGACAGCCCTGGGAGATCGCCGAACAACTGCTCAGGCCGGGACTCTGCGCCGAGGCGGGTTGCGAGGACGGCCGGCTGATCACCAACGACTCCCCGTGCCCGCTCTGCGCTAATCCACTGCACCGTTTCGTGCCGGCCCAGGCCGACCGCAGGGCCGCCTCGGACCGGGCCAGGACCACGGCGGCGGCCATTAGGCGCGAAATGCTCAACCGGCGTACCGGCGGGCGGCGATGAGCCCCGGCCGCGCACCGCGCGGTGGCATTGCGCCCGCGTGAAGCGTCCATGAAACACCCAGCGTTTCCATGGACACCTCAAGGACCTCGCCCTAGCGTCGGTCGGCGGCGCGCCCCCGCCCCCGACCGAGGAGTCCGATGTCCCCGCACCCCAGAAGCAGACCCTCCCGAGCGCTTGCCGTGGTACTTGCCCTCTGCGCCTCGGCGCTCATGGTCGCCGGTGCGCCTGCCGCCGCGGCCGAGATACCCCGCGCCCCCGGGCACCGGCTGGTCAGTGACTACACGGGTGGCCCGGCCACCGCTGCGCCCGTTCCCGGGCAGGCCCCGCCCCAGCACCCGTTCCTCGCGCCGAACGGCCGCAGCGGCATGCACGCCGACGCGGCGGGCAGCGGCACCCACCCCTACTCGGGTCCGCTCGGCCGCGACCCCGAGGTCAGCAGCGAACAGATCGCGCCGCTGGGCGGTGAGTGCGCCACCGCCACCTTCGACGCGGCGGGCCGGCTGATCACGGTGTGTGGCACGTTCACTGGATTCCTGCTCAAGCTCCTGGACCCACGCACCCTCGACACCCTCGCCGAGTACGCGCTCCCGCAGCGCTCCTCGACCGTCGAGGCCATCACCCGGCTCGACTTCTCGAAGATCTTCAAGGACACCTCGGGCGGCGCCTACTTCTACCTCGACAACCAGGACCGGGTGGTCCTCGCCGACTCCCGCCAGCACATCCAGCGGATCGCGCACGAACAGGCGGCCGACGGCAGCTGGCGATTCACCGTCGTCGACGACTGGGACCTCACCGGCCAGGTGCCGCACGACTGCGTCAGCTGGACGAACCTCTACCCGAGCGGGACCTGCGACCCCGTCACCTCCGTCATGCCCGACTGGCAGGGCCGCGTCTGGTGGGTGACCCGGCTCGGCCGCGTCGGCACCGTCGACCCGCGGACCTCCGTGATCCGTTCCGTGCAGCTCACCGGCGAGGAGATCCAGAACTCGTTCTCCGTCGCCGAGGACGGCGTCTCGATCGTCACCGATCACGCGCTCTACAGCTTCGCGGCCGCGCCGGACGGCACACCGCGCGTCCAGTGGCGGCAGACCTACGACCGGGGGACCGGCACCAAGCCCGGCTCGGTCAACCAGGGTTCGGGCACCACCCCCGACCTCTTCGGCGACGGGGACGACTACGTCGCCATCACGGACAACGCCGACGACCGGATGAACGTCCTCGTCTACCGCCGCGCCCCGGGCGTCCCCGACGACCGCCGGCTCGTCTGCAAGGTTCCGGTCTTCGGCTCCGGAGCGTCCACCACCGACAACTCCATGATCAGCTGGGGCAACAGCCTCGTCGTCGAGAACAATTACGGCTACGAGAACGTCGGCACGCTCCTCCTCGGCCGCAGTGTCGTCGGCGGAGTCGCCCGCATCGACGTGCGGCCCGACGGAAGCGGCTGCGACACGGTCTGGGAGAGCGCGGTCCGCTCACCCTCCACCGTGCCCAAACTGTCCACCGCCAACGGCCTGCTCTACTTCTACGAGAAGCAGCCCAACGCGCTCGGCATCGACGCCTGGTATCTCACAGCCGTCGACTACCGCACGGGGGCGCGCCGTTGGTCGAAGCTCACCGGTACAGGACTCTCGTACGACAACAACTGGGCGCCGGTCACCATCGGTCCGGACGGCACGGCCTACGTCGGGGTCTTCAACGGCATCGTGGCGGTCCGCGACACCGAGTGACGCGGGGCCGAGGCGGCCCGGGCCGGCTACTCCGCGGCGGGTTCCCCCGCCGCGTGGTCCGGTCCGGGCAGGGCCGTCGGAACCGTGGCGGCCTCGCCTCGCCGGACGGCTTCGACCGCCGCCTCGTGCAGCGAACGACTGGCCTCCTCCGTCGGACAGGGCACAGGACTTCCCGACATCGTGAACCAGTCGGCCGCATCCGTGTACTGCACAGTGATCTGCGCCGTGCCCTCGGCCCAAGTGGTGTGGACGGTCAGGTCGCCGGACAGCGGCCCGACCTCCTCGGTGAGCACGCCGCCGTGCCCCGAGTAAACTCCGCGTGTCGTCCAGGACGCCCAGGTCATGCCTCCAGGCTCGCACCAAAGCCGGGGTATCGCGACCCATGGGTGACAAGTCCCCGAAACGCACGCGCCGTAGGGCTCCGGCCACAGGTCCGGCGGGCGAACCTCCGGTGGACTTGAACGAAATTTTTCGAGCGGCCACACTGCGGTTCCCGCAGTGGCCTATCCCGTTGCCCTGACACGATCTTGACGTAAAACCGTTGGTGGATGATCTCCAGGCGACGAATTCCGAAGGAAAACTGCTATTGACCTGCGGAACGCGTCGGTATTGCATGACGCGCTGGGAGCACCGGAACCATTCCTCACCCCTCGTCCGGAGGCGATACCGCTCCCGCGCTCTGACACCGCACCTGTTGATCGGAACCCGACTCGATGACCGACACGCTCAGCGCTCCACAGGCACTCGCCCCCGCGACCGGACCCACCCCGCAGAAGCTCAAGCGTTCCATCGGCGTCGTCGGGGGGACCCTGCTCACGCTCTCCTGCGTGACTCCTGCCTCCACCCTCTTCGTGGTGGTTCCGGACCTGTTCGCCGGCCTCGGCACCTACACGGCGCTCACCATCGCCATCGGTTCGCTGCTCTGTATCGCGGTGGCCTTCTGCTACTCGGAGCTGGGCACCCTCATCCCCAGCGCCGGCGGCGAGTACGCCATGGTGTCGACGATGGCGGGCCGGCTCGCCGGCTGGCTCGTCTTCGTGCTCTCCCTGCTCGTCGTCATGATCGTGCCCCCGGTCATCGCCATGGGGACCGCCGACTACCTCGCACCCCTCGTGCACATCCCCGCCTCCCTCGCCGGGGCGGGCGTCATGCTGCTCGCCACCCTCGCGGGCCTCCTCGACCTGCGCGCCAACGCCTGGATCACCGGCATCTTCCTGGTGCTGGAGGTGATCGCCGCCGGTGTCGTGGCGGTCCTCGGGTTCGCCCACTCCGAGCGGGGCGCCGACGCGCTCGTGCACGGTTCCGTCGCCTCTGCGGGCGGCACGAGCTCGACCGTCACCGCCATGATGGTGGTCTCCGGGCTGGCCATCGCCCTCTTCATCACGCAGGGCTTCTCCACGGCCGTCTACCTCTCCGAGGAGCTGGAGGACCCGCGGCGCAACGTGGCCCGTACGGTCCTCGCCACGCTCGCGATCTCGACCGCCGTCATCCTCGTTCCCGTCATCGCCATCACCCTGGGCGCCCCCGACCTCGCGGCCCTGACCTCCGGCGACCTCAGCGGCATGGTCGAGGCGTGGTCCAACTCGGCCGTCGGCACGTTCGTCAGCCTGTGTGTCGCCCTCGCCATCATCAACGCCGGCATCGTCATGGTCATCCAGAACTCCCGGGTGCTGTTCGCCTCCGCCCGGGACAAGGCGTGGCCCGCCCCCGTCAACCAGGCCCTGTCCCGGCTCGGCCGCTTCGGCTCGCCGTGGGTGGCGACGCTCCTCGTGGGCATCCCGGGAGCGGCCCTCTGCTTCGTCAGCCTCGACACCCTGTACGGGGTGACCGGCGTCTCCGTCACCGCCATGTACCTGCTGGTGGCCGTCGCCGCGCTGCTCTGCCGCCGCGGCACCCACCGCGACGCACCCGCGTGGCGCATGCCGCTCTGGCCCGCGGTGCCGGTGCTGCTCATCGTCGTCCTCGCCTACATCCTGACCCAGCAGGAGACCGAGTACCTGCTCTGGACCGGCGGAATCACCGCGGTCGCCACGCTCTACTGGGCCCTGTACCTGAGGCCCCGCCGCGCGACCCGATGGCTGGTGAGCATCCCCGAGGACGAGCAGGTCTGAGACAGGTTCTCCGGTGATCGGGTGACACCGGGCGGTGGCACGTCATGCCGGACCGGCCATGCGGTTAGGCATGCGGGCATGACATGTGACTCCCCACCTGAGAAGACCGGATTCCTCCGCACCCGGCGCCTGCGCGCCACCGGCGCCGCAGGCGTCCTCCTGGCCGCCGCCCTGCTCACGGGCTGCGGCCAGGACAGCGGCGACACCTCGACGGGCACGGCCACCTCGGAGGCCGCGCGTGCCGTCCCGGAGCGGACCACCACGCCCTCGTACAGCGCGAGCAAGAGCGCGTCGGCGAGCGCCGCGATGACCCAGGACCAGAAGGACCGCAAGAAGCTCCTGGACTCCGCCAAGATCACCTACGACAAGGCCGTCACGACGGCCGAGGGCGCCGTCAGCGGCGGCAAGGTGGTCGATCTCGACCTGCGGGGCCCGGGCAAGTCGGACGACGACACGGACCGGGAGAGCGCGTCGCCCAGCGCCAGCGCCTCCCCGTCCGGGACCGCCTCGCCGTCCGGCAGCGCGAGCGCCTCCCCGACCTCCACCGGCGCCTCGCCGAGCGAGGCCTCCGCCTCGCCGGCCGCCACCGGCCCGGAGTGGGTCGCGACGGTCGGCGTCACGGACGGCACCGAGCACACCGTGCGCATCGACGCCGTCTCCGGCAAGGTCGTCAAGTCCACCGAGGACACCGATCAGGACGCCGAGGACAAGAGCCGCACGGCCGGCTGGGTCGCCAAGGCGAAGCAGACCCCGCAGCAGGCGGCCAAGGCGGCGACGGACAAGAAGAAGGGCACCGTCACCTCCCTGGAACTCGACGAGAACGACAAGAACGTCCTCGTCTGGTCGGTGGACGTCGTGGACAAGAGCTGGAACGAGACCACGGTGGACGTGGACGCGGCCACCGGCTCCGTCACCGGCGAGGAGACCGACACCGACTGACCCGGGCCCGGCCCGGAACCACCGCACACACGAAATGCCCCCGGTTCGCACGGACCGGGGGCATTCCTGCGCACTGTACGAACCGGTGCCCTGCCCAAATCAGACGGACTCCGTGTGCGCCTCCCGCGCTTCGCCGGCTTCCGGAGACGGTGCGGCGAACTGTGTCCGGTACAGCTCCTCGTACCGGCCGCCGGCGGCCAGCAGCTCGGCGTGGGTCCCGCGCTCGACCACCCGGCCCTCCTCGACGACGAGGATCAGGTCCGCCGCACGCACGGTCGACAGCCGGTGCGCGATCACCACGGCGGTCCGGCCCTCCAGCGCCTCGGCCAGGGCCTCCTGCACGGCCGCCTCCGACGTGGAGTCGAGGTGCGCGGTCGCCTCGTCGAGGATGACCACCCGCTGGCGGGCCAGCAGCAGCCGGGCGATCGTCAGCCGCTGACGCTCGCCGCCGGAGAGCCGGTACCCGCGCTCGCCCACCACCGTGTCGAGGCCGTCGGGCAGGGAGGCCACCAGGCCGTCGAGCCGGGAGCGCCGCAGCGCGTCCCAGATCTCGTCCTCGGTCGCCCCGGGCCTGGCCAGGGTCAGATTCGCCCGGACCGACTCGTGGAAGAGGTGCCCGTCCTGGGTGACCATCCCCAGCGTCTCGCGGATCGAGGCGGCGGTCAGATCACGTACGTCGACACCGCCGAGGCGTACGGCACCGGAATCGACGTCGTACAGCCGGGGCAGCAACTGCGCGATCGTCGACTTGCCCGCACCGGACGAGCCGACCAGGGCCACCATCCGGCCGGGCTCGGCACGGAAGGAGACCTCGTGCAGGACCTCCGTACCTCCGCGGGAGTCGAGTGTCGCGACCTCTTCGAGCGAGGCGAGCGAGACCTTGTCCGCCGACGGATACCCGAAGGAGACACCGTCGAACTCCACGGACACCGGACCCTCCGGCACCTCGCGCGCGTCCGCCTTCTCGGCGATCAGCGGCTTCAGGTCGAGGATCTCGAAGACGCGCTCGAAGCTCACCAGCGCGCTCATCACCTCGACCCGGGCACCCGCCAGGGCCGTCAGCGGGGCGTAGAGCCGGGTCAGCAGCAGGGCCAGGGCCACGACCGCGCCCGGCTCCAGGCTGCCCCGCAGCGCGTAGTAGCCGCCGAGCCCGTAGACGAGCGCCAGCGCGAGCGCCGAGACCAGGGTGAGCGCCGTGATGAACGTCGACTGCGCCATGGCCGTACGGATGCCGATGTCACGGACCCGGCTCGCCCGGGCGGCGAACTCGGCGGACTCGTCATCGGGCCGCCCGAAGAGCTTGACGAGAGYGGCACCGGGGGCCGAGAACCGCTCGGTCATCTGCGTGCCCATCGCCGCGTTGTGCGCGGCCGCCTCGCGCTGCATCCGCGCCATCCGGGAGCCCATCCGGCGGGCGGGCAGGACGAACACCGGAAGCAGGACGAGGGCGAGCAGGGTGATCTGCCAGGAGATGGTCAGCATCACCGTGAGCGTCAGCAGCAGGGTCACCACATTGGACACCACGCCGGACAGGGTGTTGCTGAACGCCCGCTGCGCCCCGATCACGTCGTTGTTCAGGCGGCTGACCAGCGCGCCGGTGCGGGTCCGGGTGAAGAAGGCGACCGGCATCCGCTGGACATGGTCGAAGACGGCCGTACGCAGATCCAGGATCAGGCCCTCGCCGAGCGTGGCCGACAGCAGACGGGTCAGCAGACCCAGTCCCGCCTCCGCCACCGCGATGACGGCGATCAGCAGCGCGAGGCGCGTGACGGTGCCGCTCTCCTTGCCCTGGACGATCGCGTCGACCACCCGGCCGGCCAGCACCGGAGTCGCCACCGCCAGCAGCGCCATGACGATGCTCAGCAACAGGAAGCGGTAGAGCTCCCGCCGCCGCGGCCGGGCGAAGGCGGCGATCCTCCGGACGGTGGCCCGGGAGAACGGTCTGCGGTCCTGTTGCGCGTTCATCGCGCTGTGCAGCGACGACCAGGCGGTGACTTCCATACTCATGCGGTGCCTCCGGGGTGCGAAAAAGCGTGGGCGGCTCCCGGTGGCCGGACACGGGCCGGGGCGCAGAGAGAACGCTATGAGCTCAAGCGGACTTGAGGTCAACACATTTCCGCGGTGGGGCGGCGCGAGAGCGGGGAGGTGGACGGCCCCGGGCCCCTGGATTCCGGTAAGAGTGCAGGTCGGCGGGGTGCGCGCCCAATACCCGGTGCCGTCTGCGGCGGTGCGGGCAGACCACGTAGAATCGGCCCCTGTTTCCGGCCGAACGATGGCAAACACAACCGATTGAGGCAGTGCGACGTGAGTTTCACCGACAGTTCCGAGGCACCGATCTACGCCGGACTCGTGGAAGAACACGGGGATGTGCCGGCCGAGGTGCGCCGGGTGGCGGAGGAGACGCTGCGCGAGGCCGACCGGGCCATCGACTTCAGTGACGTCCGCAGGGCCGCGGCCTACCGCTAGGGCGTCCCGGCGACCGGGCGGTGAGCCGCGGCTCCGGACGCCCTCCGGACCGCCGCGCGACGCTCCCTCCCGGGCACCCTGAATTCCCTCGTCACGGCGGGGCACGACCCCCCGTGTCCCGCCGCTGTCACGACGCCTCGTACTGCGGACCCGGCTCTCCCGTCGGAGCATGGAACGAACAGTCGGCGACGACATCGCGACGAAGGGATGCCGGATGGGTGGTGAACGGCATGAGCCGCCGCCGGACGGGTTCGAGGCCGAGCTGGACCAGATCGATGCCCTGAACAGCATGGAAGCGCCCCGGGCCGCTCCGCGGGACCCGCAGGCGCCCGCCGACGGGACGGAGGAGGCCAGGCGGCGCGACTCCCGGCTGCTCTCCGCAGGACACGCCGTCGCCGAGGCGGACTCGCTCGACGACGCGCTGAAGCTCGTTGCCGCCCTGTACGCCCCCGAATTCCCGCTGGACGGCCAGAGTGTGTTCGGTCTCGGCGAGGGGACCCTGAACGTGCTGGGGCAGTACGGCTTCCGGCCGGGCGGAGCCGACCGCGGGTTCCGGATGCCGATGACGACCGGCTACCCGGCCGCCGAGGTCGCCAGAACCGGCCGGGCCGTGTACCTCGCCTCCCAGGAGGAGTACCGCCGCCGCTTTCCGGCGACCTGGCACATGTCGGCCCGCAAGAGCCGCGAGGCGTGGGCGTTCGTTCCGCTCGTGACCGCCGGACGGATCACCGGAGTGTGGCTGGCCGCCTTCCGCGCACCCGTGGAGTTCGACGACGCCGAGCGCGCGCTGCTGACCCTGACCGGACGCATGCTCGCCCAGGTACTGGAACGCGCCCGGGCCAGCAGGGCCGAACTGGAACTCTCCCGCGGCCTGCGCCGCAGCATGCGCACGGACGGCCCCGCCATGACCGGACTCAGCGTGGCCACGCGCTATGTGCCGACCGGGGGAGGGCTCATGGTCGGCGGGGACTGGTACGACAGCATCGACCTGCCCAACGGCCGGCTGGCCCTCGTCATCGGCGACGTCCAGGGACACGATGTGCACGCCGCCGGCCTGATGGCCCAGCTGCGTACCGCCGTGCACGCGTACGCCGCGGAGGGGCACGGCCCGGATGCCGTGCTGGCACGCGCCTCGCGCTTCCTGACCACCCTCGACGAGGACCGGTTCGCCACCTGCCTCTACATCGAGGCCGACCCGTCCACCGGCGACCTGCACATCGCCCGGGCCGGCCATCCGCACCCGGTGCTGCGCACACCCGACGGCACCTGCCTGATCAAGCACATCAGCGGAGGCCTGCCGCTGGGCCTGATGCCCGGCGAGGAGGACTACCCCGTCGACATCGTGCGGCTGCACGACGACGAGGTCCTCATGCTGTGCACGGACGGGCTGATCGAGAACGGCGGCCACGACATGTACACCGGCTGGGTCCGGGTGCGCGACGCGTTCTCGCCCGGCCCGGTCGAGGACCTCGAAGGCATGGCCGACCGACTGATGGCGGCCGTCCTCAGTGCCGAGCCGCGCGCCCGGGAGGGCGACACCGTACGGGACGGCGACGACATCGCCCTGCTGCTCCTGCGCCGGGACCCCGGGCAGTCGCGGGCGGAGGTCAGCCGGCGCCGGCTGATGCTGACCGTGGGCCAGGACCAGGGCGAGGGGCTCTCCGAGGCCAGGGCCCAACTGAAGGCGCTGCTGCACGACTGGGCGCGGCCGGACCAGGTGGACACCGCGGTGCTCCTGACCACCGAGCTCCTCGGCAACGTACTCGTCCACACCGACCAGGACGGCGCCCTCAACGCGTACGTCACCGGCGAGACCGGCCATCGACGGCTGCTTGTCGAGGTCATGGACCGGGGCGACGAACTGCCCCATCAGCGCACCCCCGGTGAGCTCGCCTCGTCGGGCCGGGGGCTGATGCTGCTCGACATCCTGGCCGACCAGTGGGGCGTGCGCCCCGAACCCGAGGGAAAGACCGCCTGGTTCGCGCTCACCGAAGCGCCGCCCGCGGACGCCGGAGACACCACCACGGACTGACGCCGAGGCGCCGCGTTTTCGCCGCACACGGAGAACGCCCCGCCGCACACGGGGAGCTCCCCGTCGCACGCAGAGAACGCCCACCCGCACACAGAGAACGGCCCGTCGCACGCAGAGAACGCCCACCCGCCGGGGAACGGCACGGCACGCCGTGAAGCCACTGGGTGATCATGCGGATACCCTGTGTCACCTCTGCTTTGATCGTCAGCATCGAGGGGACCCTGAATGCACCGCATGCGCACCGTACTTGCCGCTCTCGGCATCACTGCCGGACTGATCACGGCACCCGCGGCCGGCGCGGCCGCGAAGCCGGAGGGGCCGACGGCCGGCGCCGCGGCCCGGCACGAGCCCTGCACCGGCGAGTTCCGTGACGACGCGCGCCTCGGCCCGAAGTGGCTGCCGAACAAGAAGCTCGCCCCGGTCGGCCCGCTCCTCAAGGGCTACCAGCGCACGGGAGACCTCTCCCCGCAGGCCTTCCTGAAGAAGTACTGGGAAGGGCCCGCCGACACGGGCAGCTGGAAGTATCCGCCCAACGACGGCTTCGGTGAGGTCAACGGCGAGATCGACAAGGAGCCGGTGAAGCTCCGCTCCGGCCAGCGTCTGGACCGTTTCGGATCCGAGTACGGCGCCTACCTGGCCCCGGCCGGTGACGCGTACGCGGAGCGCGCGCTGCCTCCGCAGAACCTCAACACCCGGGACGCGGCCGTCGCCTGCGACTACCGCGTGTACAAGGTGGCCAAGCCGTTCTGGGTGTGGCAGGGCAGCATCGCGCCGTGGTTCGAACAGCCCGGCGGCGGGCAGCAGATCAAGCTGGACGCCGTCTTCCTCGACCCGGGCGAGGGGCAGCGGCTGAACGTCAAGTGGCTGCTGGAGCACGGCTTCCTGACCTCCGCCGGCGCGTAACGCGTTCGTGGACCGCCGGGAGTTGAGGGACGCGTTGCGTGCCGCGGGTGTGGCCGACGGCTACTACCGCATCGAAGGAGTCCACGAACCGGTCCCCACCCCCACCGACTTCCTGTTCCTGAGGCAGGCGTCCGACGGGGGGTGGGAGACCGGTGCGTACGAACGGGGCGCGTACGAGGTGATCGCCCGTCATCCCGGTGAGGCGCAGGCGTGCGCGCATCTGCTCAGGTTGCTCCTTCCGTAGGCCGGCCCAGTTCGCTGAGGTGTTCCTGTCAGAAGTGTTGACAGGTTCCCTCGGCGGCTGGCTTCATGAGCAACGCCTATGGGAGCGCTCCCATGTGATTGCGGTGCCGGCGCCCCCACCGACGT
Organism: Streptomyces sp. OR43; assembly: GCF_008042275.1. Taxonomy (GTDB): domain Bacteria; phylum Actinomycetota; class Actinomycetes; order Streptomycetales; family Streptomycetaceae; genus Streptomyces. The sequence continues at coordinate 274,944 of NZ_RDBK01000001.1, forward strand.
ACGGAAGGGATTGTTCCGTTGCGCTCGCTCACTTTCGCCGACCTGCGAAGACGACTCCGAGGGGCCGGCAGCGGCCCGTCCGCCCACCGGCCCGGCCGCCCCGGCGCCATCGCTCTGGCCCTCGCGCTCGGCGCCGGCCTGCTGCTTCCGTTCTCCCTGCCGGGCGACGCGGCGGCCGCACCGGCCTTCGACTACGGCGAGGCGCTGCAGAAGTCGGTGCTGTTCTACGAGGCGCAGCAGTCGGGCACGCTGCCCGACACCAACCGGGTCGGCTGGCGCGGTGACTCCGCTCTCGACGACGGCAAGGACGCCGGTCTTGATCTGACGGGCGGCTGGTACGACGCAGGCGATCACGTCAAGTTCGGCCTGCCGATGGCCTTCTCCACCACCATGCTTGCGTGGGGCGGCGCGGAGCAGGAGGACGCCTACGCGGCCTCGGGCCAGCTTCCGTACCTGAAGAACAACCTCCGCTTCGTCAACGACTACTTCCTCAAGGCTCATCCGTCCCCGAACGTCCTCTACGGGCAGGTGGGCAACGGCGGGGACGACCACAAATGGTGGGGGCCGGCCGAGGTGATGCCGATGAAGCGGCCCGCCTACAAGATCGACGCCTCCTGCCCCGGTACCGATCTGGCCGGTCAGACAGCCGCTGCCCTGGCCTCCTCGTCCATGGTGTTCGCCGGCAGTGACCCGGCGTACGCCACGAAGCTGATCACCCACGCGAAGCAGCTGTACGCCTTCGCGGACACCTACCGCGGGAAGTACAGCGACTGCATCACCGACGCGCAGGCGTACTACAACTCCTGGAGCGGGTACAACGACGAGCTGGTCTGGGGTGCGATCTGGCTGTACAAGGCCACCGGTGACGCCTCGTACCTGGCCAAGGCCGAGTCGTACTACGACAACCTCTCGACCGAGCCGCAGAGCAGCACCCGCTCCTACCGCTGGACGCTCTCCTGGGACGACAGCTCCTACGGCGCGTACGTGCTGCTCGCGCAGCTGACGGGGAAGCAGAAGTACGTCGACGACGCGAACCGCTGGCTCGACTGGTGGACGGTCGGCGTCAACGGGCAGCGGGTGGCCTACTCGCCCGGCGGCCAGGCCGTGCTGGACAGCTGGGGGTCGCTGCGGTATGCGGCGAACACCGCCTTCGTCGCGCTGAGTTACTCCGACTGGCTGACCGACACCACGCGCAAGGCCCGCTACCACGACTTCGCCGTCCGCCAGATCGACTACGCGCTCGGCGACAACCCGCGCAAGTCGAGCTACGTGGTCGGGTTCGGCACCAACCCGCCGACCAAACCGCACCACCGCACCGCCCACGGTTCGTGGACCGACCAGATGAACAACCCCGTGGAGAGCCGGCACACGCTGTACGGAGCACTGGTCGGCGGCCCCAGCGCGGCGGATGACACCTACACCGACGACCGCTCCAACTACGTGAACAACGAGGTGGCCACCGACTACAACGCGGCCTTCACCGGGGCGCTGGCCCGGCTCTACGGCGAGTACGGCGGCGCCCCGCTCAGCGGATTTCCGCGGCAGGAGACACCGGACGGGCCGGAGATGTCCGTCCAGGCCTCGGTCAACGCGGCGGGGAGCAACTTCACCGAGATCAAGGCGTATCTGGTCAACCGGTCCGCCTGGCCGGCGCGCGCCCTCACCGACGCGTCCATGCGTTACTACTTCACTCTGGAGCCCGGAGTCACGCCGGGACAGATCAGCTTCACCACCAACTACAACCAGTGCGGTGAGGTGACCGGTCCCACGCACGAGGCGGGCGACGTCTACTACGTGACCGTGGACTGCTCCGGTACGGACATCGCCCCAGCCGGTCAGTCCGCGTACCGCAAGGAGGTGCAGTTCCGGGTCACCTCGGCCGGGGCCTGGGATCCGGCGAACGACTGGTCCTACCCCTCATCGGCCACGACCCCCGGCACCACTCCGGTGGACGCGCCGCACATCGTGCTGCTGGAAGGCGCGGCGCCGCAGTGGGGGAGCGCGCCGGACGGGACAGATCCGGAACCGACCCCGGACCCCACCACSACCCCGGATCCGACTCCGACCCCGACGCCCGACCCGACGGATACGCCCGGCCCGGCAGGCTCCTGCGCGGTCACCTACCGGGTCAGCCAGTCCTGGGGCAGCGGATTCACGGCCGACGTCTCCGTCCGGAACACCGGGACGGGCCCGGTCGACGGCTGGCAGCTGGGCTTCGCCTTCGGCGGGGCTGAGACGGTCACGAACGCCTGGAACGCGACCGCCACCCAGACCGGCTCCCGCGTCACGGTGAAGAACGCGACCCACAACGCCCGGATTCCGGCGGGCGGCACCGCCTCCTTCGGATTCCAGGCCACCGGTGCTCCGGCACAGGCGCCGTCCTCCTTCACCCTCAACGGGACGGAGTGCGGCTGAGCCACGAGGCGGTGCGGTGCTGTCCCGGCGCGGCCGGGACAGCACCGCACCCCGCAGGCCGGCACACCTGGGAACCCACGCCCGCCTCTTCTCCTCGTCCGCGTCCCCCTGGGGAACGCGGCCCTCGGACCGGCCGGTCTCGCGCACACCGGCTCCATGACCGGTCGCGGAGACGGCGCGCGCCTCACCCGTGATCCCCCTGCTGGTGGCCCCGGCACGGGGTGATGGAACGATGCGTGCATGCGACAGCTGAGCGAATTGACTGACGTGGACGATCCTGCGTGGCCGGTCCTCCAGGACGCGTTCGCCGGAAGTCCGGTGCCGGTGGAGGTGCTGCCCGGCGATTCCGGGCAGGGCCGCGCCTGTCTGCTTCAGTTGCAGGTCGGCGCGCGATCCGCGCTCGGAGCCCTCGTACTGCACTCCGGCGGCCTCCTCGTGGACCATGGATGGGTGCGTGTCCTCGGAGGCGCACCGGGCGGCGCTGCGGGTCTCCCCGGTCTGGCCCGCGTCAATCGCTTCCCGGCCGCGTTCGACGCCGCGTGGCGCCCGAGCGACGCCCTGGTCGTCGGCCACGATGTCCTGGGCGGGGTGTTCGCTCTCAACGGCCATGATCCCGCAGCCTGCGGCCGTCCGGGTGCGCCCGGGCAGATGCTCTACTTCGCGCCGGACTCCCTGGAATGGGAGGCGATGGAGATGGGCTACGGAACGTGGCTGACCTGGCTGCTGTCGGGGCGGCTGGAGCAGTTCTACGACGGGCTCCGGTGGCCCGGCTGGCAGAGCGAGGCACAATCGCTCGAGTTGTCCCAGGGAATCGCCGTCTACCCCTTCCTGTGGTCGAAGGAAGCGCAGGACGATCCGGCCGCGACCACGAGGACGCCCGTTCCCCTGACCGAATTGCTCGGCCTGAGCGGTGAGTTCTGCGGGCGGCTGGGGCTGGGCGACCCCGGATTTCTCGGTTCGCTTCCCTCGGAGGGGCACGCATGAAGATCGTCGACGCGAACGTCGTCGTCACCGGTCCGGGACGCAACTTCGTCACCCTGAAGCTGACGACCGACGAGGGCCTCACCGGCCTCGGCGACGCCACGCTCAACGGGCGTGAGCTGGCCGTCGTCGGCTACCTCCGCGACCATGTGGCGCCCCTGCTCACCGGCCTCGACCCGCACAGGATCGAGGACACCTGGCAGTACCTGTACCGCGGCGCGTACTGGCGGCGCGGGCCGGTGACCATGGCCGCGATCGCCGCCGTGGACGTGGCGCTGTGGGACATCAAGGCGAAGGCCGCCGGTCTGCCGCTCTACCAGTTGCTGGGCGGCGCGAGCAGGGACCGCATCGGCACCTACGGACATGCCAACGGGCGCGACATCCCGGAGCTCCTCGACTCGGTACGGGCCAGGCTCGCCGAGGGCTACCCCGCCGTCCGCATCCAGACGGGCATTCCCGGGCTCAAGGCCGTGTACGGCGTGTACCACCGGGACGACGACGGCGAGACGGTCGCCCATCAGCAGGCCCGCCCCCTGGTGGAGGACTGGGACACGGACGCGTACCTGCGCCACACGCCGGCCGTCTTCGAGGCGGTCCGCGCGGAGTTCGGGGCCGCGCTGCCGTTGCTCCACGATGCCCATCACCGCCTCACCCCGGTCCAGGCGGCGCGGCTCGGCAAGGACCTGGAGCCGTACCGGCCGTTCTGGCTGGAGGACTGCACCCCCGCCGAGAACCAGGAGGCGCTGCGTCTGGTCCGCCGCCACACCACCACACCCCTCGCCATCGGCGAGGTGTTCAACACCGTGTACGACTACCAGTCCCTGATCACCGAGCAGCTGATCGACTACGCCCGGTCCGCCGTCACCCACTTCGGCGGCGTCACACCGCTGCGCAAGCTCTTCGACTTCGCCGCCCAGTACCAGGTGAAGAGCGCCGTCCACGGACCGGAGGACATCTCGCCGGTCGGGATGGCCGCGGCCGTCCACCTCGACCTCGCCGTCCACAACTTCGGCATCCAGGAGTACGCGGGCCACAACCCGCTGACCCAGGAGGTGTTCCGGCACGCGTACACCTTCACCGACGGGTACCTGCACCCGGGCGAGGCGCCGGGCATCGGTGTGGAACTGGACGAGGAGGCGGCGGCCGCTCATCCGTACGAGCGGGCCTATCTTCCGGTCAACCGGCTCCGGGACGGCAGCGTCCACGACTGGTGAGCCGCGGAGCGCCGCCGGCCGCCTGGGCCGCTACGGGTAGGCGGGCTGAAGGCCCGCGTACACCCCTTCCCGGGCGATGAGTTCGTCGTGCGTGCCCACCTCCGCGATCCTGCCGCCCTCCATCGCCACGATGCGGTCGGCGCCTTGGATCGTGGAGAGCCGGTGGGCGACGACGAAGACCGTACGGCCGTGCACGAGCCGCGAGAGGGCTTCCTGCACGAGGGCCTCGGAGCGGTTGTCCAGTGCGGACGTGGCCTCGTCGAGCACCAGCACCCGCGGGTCGCGGATCAGCGCCCGGGCGATGGCGAGGCGCTGCTTCTGACCGCCCGACAGCCGTGCCCCGCGCTCCCCGACGACCGTGTCGAGGCCGAGCGGCAACTCGTTGACGAACTCCAGCGCGTTGGCGTCCGTCAGCGCGCGTATGAGGGTGGCCTCGTCCGTGTCACCCATGCCGTACGTGACGTTCTCGCGGATGCTGCCCTCGAAGAGGATCGACTCCTGCGGGACCACGGACAGGAAGCGCCGGTAGCTGCGCAGATCGAGTCCCGCCATGTCGGTGCCGTCGAGCATGATGCGGCCGGACGTGGGCCGGATGAAGCCGATGAGCAGGTTCAGGACGGTCGATTTGCCCGCGCCCGAAGCACCGACCAGCGCGATGGTCTCGCCCGGCCGTGCGGAGAGGGTGAAACCGTTGACGGCGGGTGCCGCGTCCTCGTAGGCGAAGCCGACGTCCTCGAAGTCGATCCGGCCGGTGACGCGGTCCACCTGCGCCTTGCCCGCGTTGTGTTCGAGGTCGGGCGCCTGGAGCACCTCTCCGGCCGAACGCACCGATTCCAGCCCCTTGGTGAGGATGGGGGCCAGCCCCAGGAGCGTGGTCACCGAGCCGGTCAGGACGGTGAAGAACGCGCTCAGCATCACGACGTCGCCGGGGGTGATGGGCATCCAGCCGTGGTAAGCGACCAGCGCGGACCCGGTCAGACACAGCACGCCCAGCGTGTTGAGGATGACCCAGGCCAGGGAACCGAAGCGGCCGTTGATCACGTCCAGGCGCAGACCGGCCGCGAAGACCTGGCGCAGCGAGCCGTCGACCCGGCCGAGCGCCGTGCGCTCCAGTCCGTGGGCGCGGGTGATGGGGATCAGGGTCGTCATCTCGCCGACGCGGGAGGAGAGCTGTTCGACCTCGCGCCGGAAGGACTCGTTGTGGCTGCGCAGCCGGGCGCGCAGTTTCATCACGAGGAATCCGGCCGCGGGCACCACGATCAGGAAGACCGGCAGGAACGCGGGCACCCGCACGCCGATGACGACCAGACCGCCGACGAGCGTCACGACGGCGCCGAGCCCCATGTCGGCGCTCTGCTGCATCATCTGCTCCACCGACTCCACGTCGCGGACCACCTTGGCCTGCAGGACGCTCGAACTGACCCGTGAGTGATAGCCGATGGACAGCTGCTGCATACGACGGCACAGCGCCGAGCGCAGGGTCGTGCCCATCCGCCGGATGCTGCCGCCGAGGCAGCGTACGTACCACTGGTGGAGCGGGTAGTTGATCACGAGGATGAACAACAGGATGCCCGTGGCCCTCCAGAGCCGGGATTCCGGGCCGTGCTGGACGACGACGTCCAGGACCGTGGCGGTGATCAGGGGGAGCAGCCAGATGGGGCTGTGCTTCACGACGAAGATGACGACCGCGAGCGCGAGCCGCCCGCGGTCGGGCCGGAAGAGGTAGCTGAGCGTGCGGAACGGGTGCTCGCCGCGGTAGCGGTGGTCGAGGTGGTCAAGAGGCGCCAGGGGTTCGGCGGAAGGTTGGGAAACCGCTTTCTGCATGGTGTCCATCCCACCCCGCTCCCGCCGTCCGGGGCAACTCCGTTCCACGGACAGGACAGGGGCGGGTGCCGGTTCCGACAGGCCTCAGTGGACGCGGACTTCGTCGGGCAGCGGTTCGGGCTCGGGTGCCTTGCGGCGCGGGCGGCCCACCGAGGCGATCGCGCCGGTGACCAGCCCGGCCAGCAGGCCCCAGAACGCGGAGCCGATGCCCAGCAGGGACACGCCGGAAGCGGTGGCGAGGAAGGTCACCACGGCCGCTTCCCTGGACGCCTTGTCGGCCAGTGCCGCCGACAGCGAGGCCTCGATGGTGGCGAGCAGGCCGATCCCGGCGATCGCCAGGACGAGTTCCTGCGGCATCGCGGTGAGGAGCGAGGCGACGGTCGCGCCGAGCAGCCCGACGCAGAGGTAGAAGACGCCCGCCCACACGGCGGCCAGGTAGCGCTTGTCCCGGTCGGGATGCGCCTCCTCGCCCGTGCAGATGGCCGCCGTGATCGCGGCCAGGTTGAGGCCGAAGGCACCGAAGGGTGCCAGGACCGCGTTGGCCGCGCCGGTCCACGTCATCAGGGGCGAGACCGGCACGTCGTAGCCGGCGCCGCGGATCACGGCGACGCCGGGCAGGTTCTGCGAGGCCATCGTGACGACGAACAGCGGTGCGCCGACGCTGACCAGGACCTTCCAGTCGAACTCCGGCGCGGTGAACACCGGCGAGGCCAGGGCGAGGCGGACGTGGCCCAGCTGCCAGCCTCCGGTGAACACGGTGGCCACCACGCCCGCGGCGAGCGCCAGCAGTACCGCGTACCGGGGCAGCAGCCGCCGGCCGAGCAGATAGAGCACGAACATCGGGAACGCGACCGCGAAGCCGCCGTGCATCGTGCTGAACAGCCCCGTACCGAACCGCAGCAGCACCCCGGCGAGCAGTGCGGCCGCCAGGGGAACCGGGATCCGGCCCATGAGCCGGCTGAACCAGCCCGTCATCCCGCTCACGAGGATGAGGAGTCCCGAGAAGACGAACGCGCCGACCGCCTGGGCCATCGACACTCCACTCAGACCGGTCGTGAGCAGCGCGGCTCCCGGCGTCGACCACGCGGTCACGACGGGGGCCCGGTAGCGCAGTGACAGCCCGACGCAGGTGCAGGCCAGGCCGACGCCGAGCGCGAGCATCCAGGAGGAGATCTCGCGCGCGTCCGCCCCCGCCGCCCGGGCGGCCGTGAAGACGAGCGCCGCCGAACTGGTCACGCCGACCATCACGGCGATCAGTCCGGCGACCACGGCCGACGGCGGCGCGATCGAGCGTATGCGGGTGATCGCGAACATGAGGGAGCCACTTCCTGCGCCGGTGCGTTCTGTATACGGAACGTTCTGTATGTGGAACACTAGAGAGGCGGGCCGACACCCGTCAACCAGGACAGCGGAGCGGGTGCACGGCGATGGGGCTGAACGAGGACGTGGGTCGCAGGCTGCGCGCGCTGCGACGTGCACGGGACCTCTCCCTGTCGGAACTCTCCCGGCGTTCCCGCGTCGGCAAGGGCACGCTCTCGGAGCTGGAGAGCGGGACACGCAATCCCACCCTGGAGACGCTGTACGCACTCGCCACCGCTCTGGGGCTGCCGCTCAGCGCCGTACTGAGCGACCCGCTCCCGGCGGACGGCCCGGCCCCGCAGACGCCCGCGCGCGTCTCCGGAAGCGCCGTCACCGCCGTCCTGCTGGAACGGTACGAGGACGAGGACGCCGTCACCGACGTGTTCCGCGTCAGCATCCGCGCGGGCGCCGTCCAGGAGTCCGAGGCGCACGTCCCAGGCACGCACGAGAGCCTGATGGTCCTCACCGGAACCGCCGTCGTCGGCCCGCCGGACGACACCAGGACGGCCGGCCCCGGCGCCTCCGCGCACTGGCGGGCCGACGCGCCCCATGTCTACGGCGCACCCGACGGCGACGTGGAGGGGGTCCTCTTCGTCCGTAGTCCGGTGGCGGAGGGGCCGTAGGACCGCCGCGCGGTCAGCGGGTCACGACGCGCCCAGGAGGTTGACCAGGCGGATGTAGCGGACCCAGTCCCAGTGGGGGCCCGGGTCCGTATGGTCCGTGCCCGGAACCTGCACATGGCCGAGGATGTGCGCGCGGTCCTTGGGGATGCCGTAGCGGTCGCACACCGAGGCGGTCAGCAGTGCCGACTTCTCGTACAGGGCGTCGGTGAAGTAGGCGGGCTGGTCCACGTACCCCTCGTGCTCGATGCCGATGCTGCGGGTGTTGTAGTCCCAGTTCCCCGCGTGCCAGGCGATGTCCTTCTCCCGCACGCACTGGTCGATGTAGCCGTCCGCCGAGCGCACCACATAGTGCGCGGACACCTGTTTCGCCGGATTCCGGAAGATCGCCACGGCGTCCGAGAACGTCTCCTGGGTGACATGGATGATCACGTACTGCACCGGGTACGCCGAAGGCCGCGTCGACACCGTGTAGTTGGACGCCGAGGCCGGAACCCAGTGGGCGGCCGGGTAGTCCGTGTCACCGGCCGTCGCCGCGGTGGCGCGGGCGGAAGCGGGAAGCAGCGCCGCCGCGGCCGTCGCCGCCGCGCCCTGAAGGATCCTTCTGCGGTCCATGTGCACTCCTGGTGTGGGGGCGGGATGACGCACGCAGGGGGAGAGGCCGGTCGGACGGACGTGGCCGACGGCGCCGCGTGAGGAGTCCGGTACCCGATTCCCCCGACATCCCGTGACTCCCTCCTGTCCGCTGCCCGGTAGCCGCTGTCCGATGTACGGCCGAGTAACGTGCGCGCCCCACCGTACGGGCGCGGCGCGGGTGGCGGAAGACGGCAGGGACCCAAATCCGTGCCGGAGGAACGGAGTTGGGCCGCCCGGCAGGAGAGGGCCGGGCGGCCCGGGAGAGCCGTGGCGGGTCAGCGGGTGAGCGGCCGAGGCAGCTTCAGCAGGGTCACGGACGTCTCGATCCCGGAGTCGACCAGCCGGCCGTCCGCGTCGAAGGCCCCCGCCCCGTCGGTCATGCCGAAGTCGTTGTCGTTGATGAGGGCGAGCGTGTCACGCCCCGTCACCGCCACGCCTTCGATCTTCCCGGGCACTCCGGCCACCTTCCCCAGGTCGACGACGAGGCTCTTGCGCAGGACCGGGACACCCGAGGCCGCCGGGTCCGCCAGTTCCTCGTACGAGGGCGACGCGGACGGCTCGTCCCAGCGCGAGCCCAGGATGCCGGCGCCGCGGGGGAGCGTGACGCGGTGCAGACGCGCCGCCCGGTCGGTGCGCTCCTCGACCAGGAGGTCGTTGCCCCCGATCGCGACGACCGAGGAGACCTTCAGTTCGGACGTGTCGTCCTCACCCGGGTCCACGACACCCACCGCGTCGAAGCGGTACGCGTACTCGGCCGTCACCGCGCGCTTCCTCGTGGAGAAGCGCAGCAGCCGCACATTGCGCGAGGCCTCGCCCGCGTCCGCGTCGGGCAGTGAGAGCGGGCTCTGGACGGCGAGCACCAGATCCCCGTTCGGCAGCAGTGCCAGGCCCTCGAATCCCCGGTTGATCTTCCGGTGCAGCAGGACGCCGGGCAGCGCCTCCACGACGGGGTAGTCCGCGCCCTCGAGGTCCAGACCCTCGGGGACGTAACGGGCGAGCACCCGGCCGCTCCCGGAGACGTGCACCAGCGACGGACCGTACTCGTCGGCCAGCCAGAACGAGCCGTCCGCGCCGCGGACGATGCCTTCCGTGTCCAGACCGTTCGGGTTGTACGGAAGACGCGTCTTCGCGTCATAGGAGTACGGGGCCTCGTCCCGGTCCGCCCGGTTCGCCAGACCGGTGACGGGGGCGCCGGAACGCGTGGTCAGCGGGAGGGAGCGCAGCACCTCGACCCGCTTGCCGCTCACCCGCACCTTGACGATCGCCGGGTCGAACCCGGGGACGGGGAAGGTCCGCCGCTTGGTGCCGTCGACCTTGATCTGCCCGTTCGGGCCGCGGTCCGTGACGGTCCAGAACTCGCCCTCGCGGCCGGCCGGGTAGATGTCGCTGCCGATGCCGCCGAGCATCACGCCGCGATCGTCCCCTACGGACCCGGGCAGCAGGCCGTTGCTGAAACCGGCCAGCGGAACGTCCCCGAGCACCGCGCTCGCGGTGACCCGCGCGGTGGCCTCGGGGCGGTGGTGGTTCCGGTCCTGCGCGCCGGTTGCGGTGCCTGCGACACCCACCGTGCCGAGCAGGGCGAGCGGCAGCCCGGCCGCAAGGGATCGACGGACGACACGCGCGGACATGGGGCCTCCTGAGGAGCAAAGGATCTGACGGCCGTCACGTTCCGCCGTGCGCCTCAACGAACGGTGACATCGAGTTGAACTCCCGGGCGGAACCGGGCGGCGGGCAGGGGCGGCCTCACCGAACCGCCCCCGCCCGCCGTCCGGTGAGCCGTTGTCAGCCGTCGGCGGGGGCCGTCGCGTCCGCCCAGGCCGCTGCGGGATCCTCGTCGCAGGGCCCCGCCGGAGTCCAGCGGCCGCTCTCCTTGCGGTACGGATACCAGCGCCCGTCCCGCCCGTAACGCAGCTGGACCGTGCCGTCCGCCGAGGTCCAGCGGTTGCGCTCGGACCGCAGCCGGGGAGCCTCGTCCTCCTCCCAGGCTCCGGCGAGCCGCGCCCTGGCCCGGGCGAGCGCGGTGGCGTCCGGAGCCCATTCCTCGTCGAGCACGGCGAGCGCGGCCGCGCCACCGTACTCCCAGGCACGCACCGCGGCCGGCAGTCCGGCGCGCTGCCGGCCCGAGCCGGCCGCCAGCCGGTTCACGATCCACGGCTCCGGCCGCGCCTCCGCGGCGAGTCTCACCGCGTCCTGCTGGGGCGTCAGCCCCGCCGGGACCGGCTGCTGCCCATGACCGGGCGTCAGCGCCTCCGTCAGCATCCGGTGCGCCCGCGCCGCGGCGTCCGTGGCCAGCATCTCCAGCGCCGTCGGGTCCACACCCGGTTCGGGGTCGGTCTCCGTGTCCAGCGAGGGAGCCTGCCCCGGCTCAGCGGGAAGCGCGGGGGCCGGGGGCAGCGGCGGAAGGATGCCCGCCGCCGCGTACGCCTCCGCCGCCGGGACCCCGCGCACGGCCCGGTCCTCGGTCTCCCCGGCGGGCTCGTCAGCGGTGGCCGACGGCGTGTGACCCGCCGCTCTGGCGGCGATCCGGACCTGGAGCTCGTCCAGCAGCCGCCGTTCACCGCGGCCCCGCATCAGCAGCAGGACGAACGGATCCTGGTCCAGCAGCCGTGCGACCTGGTAGCAGAGCGCGGCCGTGTGCGGGCAGTGGTCCCAGGCCTCGCAGGTGCACTCCGGGTCCAGGTCGCCGATTCCCGGCAGGAGGTCCACACCGGCCGCCGCGGCGTCCTCGACCAGATGCGGCGGCATCTCCCGGTCGAGCAGGGCGGCGATGTGCCCGGCCCGGTCGACGGCCATGTCCAGAAAACGGTCCCACTGCCCTTCCGTCAGTTCCTGGAGCAGTACGTCGCTCCGGTAGCCGCTCTCGTCCCGGTCACGGACCATGGCGGTGATCCGGCCCGGCCGCACGGACACCGCGCCGACCCGGCCCTCACGCGCGAACCGGCGGCCCTTCTTCAGCTGTTGGCCGTCCAGCGCGGTGTCCTCCAGGGCCTTCAGCCACGCCCGGCCCCACCACGACTCGGCGAAGCCGCGGCCCTGTGCGGGAGGCAGCGCGGCGAACGTGCGCTCCTGTCCGGGCGCCGCCTCGTCCGGCCCGTCCCCGTCGTCCCGGTCGCCGAACGCGTCCGCCTCGTAACCTTCGCTCATCGTGCGCCCCCTCGCAGCTCCACCAGATCAGCCAGTTCCGCGTCGCTGAGCTCCGTCAGGGCACTCTCGCCCGAACCGAGCACCGCGTCCGCGAGCCCTTGTTTGCGGGCCAGCATCTCGGCGATCCGGTCCTCGATCGTGCCCTCGGCGATCAGCCGGTGGACCTGCACCGGCTGGGTCTGCCCGATGCGGTAGGCGCGGTCCGTGGCCTGCGCCTCCACCGCCGGGTTCCACCAGCGGTCGAAGTGGACCACATGGCCCGCGCGGGTGAGATTGAGCCCGGTCCCCGCCGCCTTGAGCGACAGCAGGAACACCGGCGCCCCGCCCGACTGGAAGCGGCTGACCATCGCCTCGCGCTGGGCCACCGGCGTCCCGCCGTGCAGGAACTGGGTGGCGATCCCGCGCGCCGCCAGATGACGCTCCAGGAGCCGGGCCATCTGCACGTACTGCGTGAAGACGAGGACACCCGCGCCCTCCGCGAGGATGGTGTCCAGCAGTTCGTCGAGCAGCTCCACCTTGCCCGACCGGTCCGCGACCTGTGGCTCCTCCTCCTTGAGGTACTGCGCGGGATGGTTGCAGATCTGCTTGAGCGCGGTGAGCAGTTTCACCACCAGGCCGCGCCGGGCCATCCCGTCGGCTTCGGAGATCGCGGCCAGCGTCTCCCGCACCACCGCCTCGTACAGACCCGCCTGTTCGGCCGTCAGCGACACCGCACGGTCCGTCTCCGTCTTCGGCGGGAGCTCAGGGGCGATGCCCGGATCAGACTTGCGCCGGCGCAGCAGGAACGGCCTGACCAGAGCGCCGAGGCGCTCGGCCGCCGCAGGGTCGCTCCCGCCCTCAACGGCGCGCGCGTACCGGGTGCGGAAGGTACCGAGCCTGCCGAGCAGGCCCGGTGTGGTCCAGTCGAGGATGGCCCACAGCTCGGAGAGGTTGTTCTCCACGGGAGTGCCGGTGAGCGCGACCCGCGCCTGCGCGCCGATCGTGCGCAGCTGCCGGGCCGTCGCCGAGTACGGGTTCTTCACGTGCTGCGCCTCGTCGGCGACGGCCATGCCCCATCGCACGGCCGCGAGCCGGGAGGCGTCCAGCCGCATCGTGCCGTACGTGGTCAGGACGAACTCGCCGTCCGCCAGGCCCTCCAGGTCGCGTGACGGCCCGTGGAAGCGGCGGACCGGGGTGCCCGGGGCGAACTTCTCGACCTCCCGCTGCCAGTTGCCCATGAGCGAGGTCGGGCAGACCACCAGCGTGGGTCCGGCGGCCCCGTCGAGGGTCTGGCGGTGCAGATGGAGGGCGATCAGTGTGATGGTCTTGCCGAGCCCCATGTCGTCGGCGAGACAGCCACCGAGCCCGAGGGACGTCATCGTGTGCAGCCAGTTCAGGCCGCGGAGCTGGTAGTCCCGCAACGTCGCGGTGAGCGCGGCCGGCTGACCGACCGCCGGCTCGTCGGACCGCCGGGACTCCGGGTCGGCGACCCGCTGCCGCAGCCGCTCCAGCCAGCCCGTCGCCCGCACGTCGACCCGGTGACCGTCGACCTCGGTGGAACCCGTCAGTACGGCGCCGAGCGCGTCGATGGGGGTGACCTTGCGGTCCTGCGTCTCCCGGGCGCGGCGCGCCTGCTCCGGGTCGATCAGCACCCACTGGTCGCGCAGCCGCACCAGGGGCCGCCCTGCCTCGGCGAGCCGGTCGAGCTCGGCACGGCTGAGCTTCTGGTCACCCAGGGCGAACCACCAGTTGAACGTCAGCAGGGAGTCGGTGGCCAGGAGGGCGGGCATGTCCGACGCATGGCCCGCCGTTCCCCGGCTCCCGTCCGGCCCCGCCTCGCCGCCCGCATCGTCCGGGGGACCGATCACCGCGCGCGCCGTCAGCGTGCGGGCCAGTTCCCGGGGCCAGTGGACCTGAACTCCGGTGGCGGCGAGGGCCCGTGAGGCGGGACCCAGGAGATCGGCGATCTCGTCGTCGGCCGGCTCCACCGCGTCCGGCACGGCAGCCGACAGCAGGGGCGTCAGGGGCGGCCAGGCGCGGGCGGCCCGGCGCAGCATCAGCAGGGTGTCCATCCGGGCCCGCGGCCCGAACGGCGCGGCTGCGGGCCCCGAGCCGGCCCAGATCTCGGCGGCGTCGGCGACGAGCATCGGATCGCTCACGCCGTGGATCTGCGGAACGACGCGGAACGAAGGGCCGGAGAGCGGCTCCTGAGCTTCCTCGCCGCTCCGGTCGAGCCCCTGGACCTCCACCCGCAGCGAGAGCCGGACACCCGCGTCGTGCCCCGCCGCGACGTCGGTGACCCAGGCCCGCCGGCCGGGCAGGTGCTGCGGCGCGTCCGCGGCGAACGCGGGACCGCCCGCGGCGAACGTGGCACCCGGTGTGCGCGGCAGGCCGTCCGCGACCGCGTCGAGGAACTCCCGCACCAGCCACTCCGGTTCGGGCAGCAGCAGCGGCTGGGCCAGCGCGTCGACAGGCACCGCGTGGGCGGTCGCAGGCATGGATGCGGCCAGGGTACGGATGCGCGTCCGGTCGTCCGCGGTGAGCGGCCCGGCCCGCCAGGCGTCGTGATCCGTGGCGCTCAGTCCCGGCAGCAACAGCCCCCGGGCGGCGAACTGCAGGGCCAGCAGCCCCGCCGCCCCCCAGAACGAGGCTGCCGCGGAGGCGTGTGCCGCGGTCCGGGCGCGGGTGAGTACGGGCAGCGCTTCCCGTACCGGGAGGATGCGCGCGGGCACCGCGGACGGCTGGACATCGGCACCGGCGACGGTGATCTCCTCGACGGTTCCGGGGGCGTCGGGCGGGCTGTTGCCGTCCGGGTACCAGAAGGCGACCCGGCCGGTCCGGGCAGGATCCGCGGGCAGGAAGACCACGCAACAGCCGGCGAGTGCGGAGATCTCGGAGAGCGTTGCTGCGGGGAGGCGGTGCACAGCGATGTCAGAGTCCTCAAATTTGACTAGTGGGCCGAGGTCGCCGAGGGTACTCCATCGCGGCGGCTGGCGGGAGTCCGCGGCGCGAGATCCAAGTCACGTGCGTAAAACCGTCATATCCGGCAGGTGTTGCCAGCCCCCCGTCGGAATGAGGGGGTTGGCACCAGGAAACTCCGGGTGGTGGCTCCATGGCTGCTATACATCTGCGACCCGTACGTTTCATCAGGTCAGCGCACCTATAAGACCGGAGACATCATGCCTCAGGCCGCAACCGCTGTCGCGGAACCGACTCGCGACAGTGACAGAAGTGCCGGAAGTACAGGAAGTGACTTCGCGCCACTGCTGCGGGCCGTCAAGGGGCAAGGGCTCCTCGAACGGCGTACCGGCTGGTACACGGCAGGCATCGCCGCCAATCTCGTCGCACTGGGCGCGCTGCTGACCGCGGTGGTCCTCCTCGGCGACAGCTGGTGGACCCTGCTCCTCGCCCTTCCCCTGGCCGTCATCTGGTCCCGCACCGCCTTCGTCGGACACGACGCCGGCCATGCCCAGATAACCGGCGACCGGCGGGTGAGCCGGACCATCGGCCTCTTCCACGCCAACCTCCTGCTCGGGATGAACGAAGCGTGGTGGAACGACAAGCACGTACGTCACCACGCCAACCCGAACCACGTCGACAAGGACCCGGACGTCGGCGTAGGCGCCCTCGTCTGGACCCAGAAGCAGGCAGCCCAGCGCGAGGGCTTCGCCCGCTGGCTCACCCGCAACCAGGCCCGGCTGTTCTTCCCGATGCTGCTCCTCGAAGGCATCGCCCTGAAGATCTCCGGCTTCCAGTACCTGCGGCAGCAGCCCGTCCGGGAGCGCGCCCTGTCGGCCGCGCTGCTGGTGGCCCACCTCGGCCTCTACGCCACGCTGCTCCTCACCGTCATGTCCCCGGGGAAGGCCGTCGTCTTCGCGCTCGTGCATCACGCGCTCTTCGGACTCCACCTCGGGATGGCCTTCGCCCCGAACCACAAGGGCATGGAGATGCCCGATCCCGACGGGGACCGCTGGGGACACCTGCAGCGGCAGGTCCTCACTTCGCGCAACGTCCGGGGCGCCGTCCTCACCGACTGGTTCCTCGGCGGTCTCAACTACCAGATCGAGCACCACCTCTTCCCGAGCATGCCGCGCCCGCATCTGCGGCTCGCCCAGCCCCTGGTCAAGGCCCACTGCGAGGCGCTCGGCATGCCGTACGCCGAGACCGGCCTCATCGAGTCCTACCGGCAGGCGCTGGAGCACATGCACGAGGTAGGCGCTCCTCTGCGGTGACCGGCGCGGAGGAGACCGCCCCCACCAGGAACCGATGAGGACCCACAGGCGTTCTCACAGCAGGAGCGGCCACGGGCCGCGAAGGAGGCGTGGACGATGTCGAACAGCGCAAAGATCGCCATCGGGGGAGTCGTCGTCGCAGTCGTCCTGATGCCGTTCATCGGGTTCTGGCTGTCACTGCTGGTGCTCATCGGGGTTCCCGCCATCGCCTATCTGGCCTTGGACCCGAGCCAGCGGCGCAGGCTCCGTAGGATCACGCGTAAGGAAATAGGCCGCTGAGAGGGGATCTGCGCAGTGAGCGGGACAGTCACCGTGGTGAGCAGCAATGAGTCGTACACCTTCACCAAGCCGAACCGGGAAAGCGTCACGCTGCTGGCCGGGCTCGGAGTGGAAGGCGACGTACATGCCGGGGTGACGGTCAAACACCGTTCGCGGGTCGCTCAGGACCCCACCCAGCCCAACCTGCGCCAGGTCCACCTCATACACGAAGAACTGTTCGACGAGCTGCGCGAGGCGGGTTACGAGGTCGCCCCCGGTGACCTCGGGGAGAACGTCACCACCCGTGGCATCGATCTGCTGGCGCTTCCCGTCGGCACCCTGCTGCACCTCGGCGACGAGGCAGTCGTCGAGGTCACGGGGCTGCGCAACCCGTGCCTCCAGATCGACAACTTCCAGGACGGACTGCTCAAGCAGGTCGTCGGCCGCGACGAGGCGGGCAACATCGTCCGCAAGGCCGGCGTCATGAGTGTGGTCACCACGGGCGGCACCGTCAGGCCCGGCGACCAGGTCCGGGTCGAGTTGCCGGCCGAGCCCCACCGGCCGCTGGAACGGGTCTGACACCCGACGCGCGCATACGTGGGCCCCGGGACCGAAGGATCCCGGGGCCCACGTATGCCGTCTCGCCGCCGTGGAGTCAGGACGGCCGCACGGCCATGGCGTCCAGGGCCCGGAGCAGTCCGGGGAGCTCCGTCCCGCGCCCCACGGTCAGGATCTCCCCCGGCAGCTCGTCGAGCAGCAGGAAGGCGATGTCGTCGGTCCTGGCGACCATGGACCAGCCGGGACCGTCGGCCCTGATCATCCGCGCGTCGCCCGGGGCGAAGGAGGAGCGCACGCGGCCGGGCGGCGGCGGCGCGTCGACATAGGCGTGTGCTTCGGCCAGGGCACGCCGTACACCGGGATGTGTGCCGGAAAGGGCGGCGTCGTCCGCAGGCGGTACGGTCCCGGCAGCGGCCTCTGCTCCGGCCCGAGGGACGTCCACTTCCGGGCGGCCGTCCGCCTGTGGCCCGTCGTCGTCCGGGCCGGCCGTTTTGCCGTCCGGGCCGTCCGTCTGCGGCCCGTCCGGCTCCCCGTCCGAGCCGTCTGCCCGTGGCCGGTCCGGTTTGCCGTCCGAGTCCTCTGCGCGCGAGTCGGCCCCGCCCTTGTCACCTGCCGGTGCGAAGGCCGTCTCGTCGTCTATCTGCTCCCGCCAGACCGCCCACTGGAGCGCTATCGCGTCCGCGCCCAGCCGACGCTGGGCGGGCCCCCACATGTCGGTGTCGGGCGGGCACAACGGTGCGAAGTCCTCCCCGTCCGCCTCCGGGTCCGGTTCCGGATCGTGCGGAGCGCTCACTCCCGGAGCGGCGACCGCCACGGCGAGCGGCCAGCCGGGGAGCGCGCAGACCACCGAGCGGTCGTCAGGCGACAGGTCGTACTCCATGCCGCAGTCCCAGGACGCTATGGCCACGGCCACCAGGGACACGTCGTCGACGACCACGGTCCACCGCGCCCCGTCGCCGTCCTGGCCGAGGACCAGTCCGTAGCCCTCGGCACAGGGTTCCAGGCGCAGGGCCGTGCAGGCTGCCGGGTAGTCGTCGCCGAGAACGCTCGGGAACTGCGCAGGGGTCAGCAGGACCGCGGTCAGCACGTACAGAGCATCGTCGTCGGCGACTGTGTTGTCCGTCCCGGCCACTGCACCCTCCTCTTCCGTCATGGTTGTCGTCGGCGCACCTTAACCAGTGGGTAACCCGCTCGTCGAGGTCCTGACAAGGCAGGACGCGGGTTCCGACGACGAACCGGACGGTCTCCCTCAGTCGTCCGCCAGGCCGAGCAGCGCACGCGCCACCGTCTCCGGCGACTCGTCGCGCTCACGGGCGAGGGCGATGACGGCCCGGCAGGCCAGTTCACCGACGCCGAACGACAGCGCCTCCGGCGACACCCAGCCGCTCGCCTCGTCCATCCGGTCCTGATCCTCCTCCACCGATGCCGAGACGAACGTGGCGGCCGCTTCGAAGAGGTTGTGCTGCCGGCGCTCGGGCGCCCGCGCGGGTGCCGCGGACAGGCCGTCCTTGCGCCCGGGGGCCACGGCTCTGCGCAATATGCCGAACATGCTGGTCATGGGGACCGCCTTCCGGTTGACGTGTATGTACTCACCGTCCTGCCCCCGCACGTACGCTGGGACACTCGACCTGGACAAGGGGACGGTGCGGTGAAGCGTTTCGACCGGCTGAAGGACATCCAACGCCTCGATCCGGAGCGGGACTTCCTGGAGATCTACCGGATCACGGCGACGTACGAATTCCCCTGGGACATCACCCGCGCCCTCGAACTGGCGCTGTACCGCACGTACGCGGTCCCCAGCATCGGACGGCTCCTCGCGGAGACAGCGGAACTGACGGACCGTTCGCAGAAGCGGTACGACGACACGGCGCTGCTCCTGGACACAGTCGTCGAGCACGGCTTCGACAGCGAACCGGGACGTACGGCCATCCGCCGGATCAACCGGATGCACCACAGCTTCGACATCGGCAACGACGACATGCGCTACGTGCTGTGCACCTTCGTCGTCACCCCGAAGCGGTGGCTCGACGCGTACGGCTGGCGCCGGCTGTCCGACCACGAACTGCGGGCCTGTGCCGCCTACTACCGGACCCTGGGCACCCATATGGGGATCAGGGGCCTGCCCCAGACCTACGAGGACTTCGAGCGCACCCTCGACGCCTACGAGGAGGCGAACTTCGGCTGGGACGAAGGCGCGCGCTCGGTGTCGGACGCGACGCTGGAGCTGATGGCCTCCTGGTATCCGCGCCCCCTGGCGCCGCTCGTGCGCGGCGCGAGCCTCGCCCTCCTGGACGACTCACTGCTGCGGGCCTTCCGTTACGAACGGCCGAGTGCCGCGGCCCGCTCGCTCACTCGCGGTGCCCTGCGCCTGAGAGCCCGGGCGGTCCGACTTCTGCCGCCGCGCACCGAGCCGCACTACGCCCGGCAGAACCCGGAGATCAAGGGATACCCGGACGGGTACGAGGTCGCCGCGCTCGGCACCTTCCCCACGCCGGGCCTCGGCGGCTGCCCGGTCGGACACCTGCGGCGGCCGGACGACCGGGCCCGGTGACACGGAGCCCCCGCGCTTGAGCGGTCCGGGGCGGTGCGTCACCCGGCCCGTTCGGCCAGGGCGAGGAACCGGCTCTCCTCGTCCACGTACGAAGCCAGGCGCCAGCCGGAACGGGCCAGCAGAGGGCCGAGGTTCGGCTCGGCGCGCAGATCGCCGTCCGTGAGCTGCCGGCCGTGCCGCGCGGCCAGCGCCGCCCGCCCGATGGGGTGGAACAGCGCCAGCAGCCCGCCCGGCCGGACCACCCGGGCGAACTCGGCCAGGCCGGGCCCCGGCGGGGACAGGTGCGAGACCAGCCCGGCCGCGAACACCGCGTCCAGGGCCCGCGACCGCAACGGCAGCCGCGCGGCATCGGCCCGGATCAGCAGCCCGCAGTCGCCGCGCCCCGCACGCACCGCCGACTCCAGCATCGCCGCGGTGAGGTCGGCGCCCAGCACGGTGCCCCCGGGACCGACCGCCGCACGCAGGGCCGGCATCGCCCGTCCCGTACCGCACCCCGCGTCGAGGACGGCATCGCCGGAGCGGAGTCCCAGCTCGGCGATCGCGGTGGCGAAGGCGGGGCCGTCGTCCGGGAAGCGCGTGTCCCAGTCCGCGGCGCGAGCGGCGAAGAACTCCTGGACGTGTGTGTGGTCATCGGCCATGTGGACATGATCGCGCAGTCACCGCCCGAACGAAACGTCGTGAATCGATGCGCATGTTCGAGCATGCTGCGATCGTTGGGGAACATCTCTCTGTCATATTTCGGCAGCTTTCGAATGCGCACGGGACGCGCGCCCCGGCGCGACTAGCGTCCCCCAGTCATGGGACACCTGGACCACGCCACCTTCGGCTGGCTGACACCTCTGCTGTCGTACGCGATGGCCTGCATCGGCGCCGCGCTCGGTCTGAGCTGTACCGTGCGCGCGCTCGACACGACCGGGCGCTCGCGCCGCAACTGGCTGATCACGGCCGCCTCGGCCATCGGCTCGGGCATCTGGACCATGCACTTCGTCGCGATGCTCGGCTTCGGCGTGTACGGCACCGACATCCGCTACAACGTGCCGCTGACCTTCCTCAGCCTGCTCGGCGCCATGGTGGTGGTCGGGGGCGGGGTCTTCGCCGTCGGCTACAGCCGCGACCGGACCAGAGCACTGCTGCTCGGCGGGTTCGCGACCGGACTCGGCGTCGCCAGCATGCACTACCTCGGCATGGCGGCACTCCGGCTGCACGGCACCGTCCACTACGACCCCCTCCGGGTCGTCCTCTCCGTCGTCATCGCGGTCATCGCGGCGACGGCCGCGCTGTGGGCCGCGCTCAACATCCGGTCCACGCGCGCCGTGGCCCTCGCCTCCCTCGTCATGGGCGCGGCCGTCAGCAGCATGCACTACACCGGAATGCTGGCCGTGACCGTGCAGGTGACACCCTCGGGAGCCGCGCTGCACGGGGCCACCGCGATGCAGTTCATCTTCCCCCTCGCCGTCGGACTGGGCTCCTACCTCTTCCTCACCTCGGCGTTCGTCGCCCTCTCGCCGACCGCTCCGGAACGGGCCGCGTACGCCCACGCCGAACACGCACAGCCCCCCTCCGAAGCGGCCACGGCCCGGGGCGGTCGCGGGCCCGACCTCCGCTCCCGGCGCGCCGCCCCCAGCCCCGAGGCGCCACCCGTCGGCATCCGTTGACGCGCGGCCCCGTCCGCCCGGCCACCATCCACCCAGCCCCGACCCGGAACGAGGAGGCCATGCGCCCTGACACCGACCCCTCCCACCCCCACCCCCGGACGATCCGAGCAACAGGCGGAGAGACATGCACACCACCCCCATCACCGCCGCCCTCCTGCGCGGCGCGCTCGACATCGAGCACACCGCACACGGGCTGCGCCCGCACCGGCTGCCCGCATGGGCCCGCGCGCAGTGCGCCGACGGCCAGCTGGCCATGGCGGAGGCCCAGCCCTCCGGCGTACGGCTGGTGTTCCGCACCGGCGCCACCACCATCGAGCTGGACGCCCTGCGCACCAGGACGTCCTACGTGGGCGCGCCGCCCCGGCCCGACGGCGTGTACGACCTGCTCGTCGACGGCCGTCTCGCCGGACAGGCGAGCGCCAACGGCGGGAACGTCCTCGTGGTGGACATGACGACCGGGTCCATGGAGACCCGGCCCGGGCCGGTCGGCACCGTCCGGTTCGCCGGGCTGCCGGAGGGCGCCAAGGACATCGAGATCTGGCTGCCGTACAACGAGACCACCGAGCTCGTCGCCCTGCGCACCGACGCCGCCGTCGAACCCGCACCGGACAGCGGCCGCAAGGTGTGGCTGCACCACGGCAGTTCGATCAGCCACGGCTCCGACGCCGCGAGCCCGACGTCCACCTGGCCCGCACGCGCCGCCCTTCTCGGCGGGGTGGAACTCATCAACCTGGGTCTGGGCGGCAGCGCCCTGCTCGACCCGTTCACGGCCCGCACGATGCGCGACACCCCCGCGGACCTGATCAGCGTCAAGATCGGCATCAACCTCGTCAACGCCGACCTGATGCGGCTGCGCGCCTTCGCCCCGGCGGTGCACGGATTCCTCGACACCATCAGGGAGGGGCACCCCGCCACCCCGCTCCTGGTCGTCTCGCCCCTTCTGTGTCCCATCCATGAGGACACCCCGGGCCCCAGCGCCCCCGACTTCAGCAACCTCGCCGAGGGCAGGCTCCGGTTCACGGCGATGGGCGATCCGGCGGAACGCGCCGCCGGAAAGCTGACGCTCAACATCATCCGGGACGAACTGAGCCGCCTGGTGACGCAGCGCTCGGCCGACGACCCGAACCTCCACCACCTCGACGGCCGCAGCCTCTACGGAGAGCAGGACTTCGCCGAACTGCCGCTGCCGGACCAGCTTCACCCGGACGCCGCCACCCATCACCGTATCGGCGACCGTTTCGCCGGGCTGGTGTTCGACGGCGACGGCGCGTTCGCCGCCTCGCAGCAGGCCGGCTGAGCGTCCGCGGGGCTGGAATCAGAGGCCGACGATCAGCTGAATGCAGACGATCTTGACGAGGATGGCCAGCGCGAACAGCGTCGAGTACCCGCTGTTGACGCGGCTGTCGCTGACCCGGCTGTTGGCGTACGCGGTGATCGCCGGGTTGCCGACGTAGCCCGACAGCAGGCCCATCGTCCGCTCGCGGCTCTGCCCGAGCGCCTTGGAGATCAGCACCATCAGCGTGTAGCTGACCACCGCGCCGATCACCAGGACGGCCACCAGCTTCAGACCGAACAGGGAGAACGCGTTCTGGCGGAAGGAGTAGCCGGAGGTGAGGCCGACGACCGCGAGGAAGAGCAGCAGGCCGATCTGGCGCAGCGTGAGGTTGGCCCGGGTCGGCAGCGTCCAGACCAGCGGGCCGGTGCGCCGGCGCCAGCCCAGGATCATGCCCATCACCAGCGGCCCGGCACCCGTCCCGAGCGCGAGGGTGGTGGAGCCGAAGGTGACGGAGGGGATGGCGATCAGGAAGCCGAGGGTGAGCCCGAGCCCCAGGCTCACCGCGCTCACCTCGCTGACCTTCGTCTCCGTGTCGCCGAGGTACGTGGAGACCTCGGTGATCCGTTCGCGCGGCATCACCACGCGTACCCGGTCGTCCAGCTGGAGCACCAGGTCGTCGTGGGCGAGCATGTCGACATCGCCGCGGCGGACCCGGCTGACCGCTGCCCCGTACCGCTCGCCCAGGCCGAGTTCGGCGATCGTGTGGCCCGCGAGCGCCGGGTTCGTGAGCAGGACCCGGCGGTAGTCGACCGTCCGCCGGTTGTCGAGCAGATGGACGGGTGCGGTGGAGCCCAGGTGCTCGGTCGCGGTCCGTACGTCGTCCTCGCCGCCGACCAGCACGATCAGGTCGCCGGAGCGCAGCCGCCCGAGTCCGCGCGCGACCTGTACCTCGCCGCCCTCGGGGCGGTACTCGCTGGCCAGCACCCGGTGGTCCGCGACGCCCGGCACCTCGTCCCACGCCGTCTCGTGCTCCACCTGGACCGTACGGGTGACGAGGACGGGTGGCAGCCCGGAGTCGGGGTCGCGGCGCGCCACCCAGCGGCGGCGGGCCGCGATCACGGAGATGAACAGGATGGTGATGACCACGGCGAGCGGATACCCGATCGCGTACCCGACGGCGGGCTGTGCCGGATCGGCCGAGGCCTCCTGCGCGGCGGCCAGGCCCGGCGTGGTCGTGCCGATGCCCGCGTACCCGCCGGCCAGGAACGGCCCGCTGATCCCGAAGCCGCTGTGTCCCACATAGCCGACCACGACCGCGGTGAGCGCGAGCGCCACCACCGCACCGGCCATCACGGGCAACTGGCTGCGCAGTTCACGGAAGAACGCGGGCCCGGACTCCAGGCCGACGGTGTACACGTACAGGGCGAGGCCCAGGGCCGAGACCCCGGCCGGCACGGCGGGCGCGATGTCCTTGTCGAGCGCCCCGACGAGCAGACCGACGAACAGGACGCCGGCCGCGCCGAGTTTCACCGGGCCGAACCGCACCATTCCGAGCAGGGCGCCGACGGTGATGACGGCGAACACGGCCACCCAGGGATTGTCCGCGAAGAACTGCCACACGGGGTGGGCCTCCTGTAGCGAAGAGCGGGCCGATCCTGACCGGGCCATGATCTTCGAGACGGCGGGAGGCCGCCACTCAGGGGCAGCTGACCGCGCGTCGGGCGGACCGGTCGTCCGGCCTGCCCGACGCGCGGGTCGTCAGACGCCCGGCGGGACCCTGGACGGGCGGCCGCTGCCGCGCGTCAGCGAGTATCCGAAGACGGCCGCGACCGCCCCCAGCACGCCGCCGCCGACCGTCCACAGCCAGCGGTCGGTCCACCAGCCGGAGGACCAGCCGTCCTCCGGCTCGCCCGCGAGGGCGACCGGGGCGGCCGAGGCCCCGTCGYCGGCCTGCTCGACCGAGGACACGCCGGGAACGAGCGGCTCGGAGAGCGTGCCGTCGACGTCCCCGGCGCCGCCCCTGCCGTCGGCCGCGACCTCGACCTCGGTCCGCACCGGCAGCCCGAGGTCGGCCGAGGGCAGGTCGACGACCGTGAGGCGGACGTAGTAGCTGCCGGGCAGCGGGTCGTTGGCCCACGGTTCGGACCAGGCCCGCACCGTACGCAGCACACACGTCAGCTCGACCGTGGCGGCGTCGGCCGCGGCCTTGCCGGTCTGCTTCCCGTACATACAGGCCTGACGGCGGCGCAGCCCGTCGTACACGTCGACCTGCCAGGTCGAGGCGCCGTGCCGGGTGGCGGTCTCGGGAAGGGTGATCTTCGCCTTGACCGTGGCCCGCTGTCCGGCGTCCGCCGGGAACACCCAGTACAGGTAGTCACCGGTGGAGGCGCCCGCGGTGGCGAGCTGGCCGGGCTGGATCGCCGTGGCGGTACGGAAGGTGGTCCCCGCCTCCGTGGGGCCCGCCCCGTCACCGGAGGCGCTCGGGCTCGGCGACGGGTCGTCCGCGACGGCGGCACCCGCTCCGGTCAGCAGGGCGAGGCCGGTCAGCAGCGCGCCCGCGAGCACGCGTCTCGTACGGAACATCAGTGGGTCCTCCATACGGCGAAGCGCCAGCGCGAGATCCAGCCGGTCAGCAGGCCCGCGATCAGTCCGGTCAGGACGAGCACGCCCAGCAGCCACCAGCCGCGCCCGAGGCCGAACGCCGCGGCGTCGTCCGCCGCGTCGGGGGCGTCCACCAGGTCGATGGTCAGCTCGACCGGCATGCCGGGAGCGGTCTTCACCGAGGCGGGCGCGGAGAAGGAGTTGGAGACCTGCAGGCAGACGGTCTCCGCGGCCGGCTTGGTGTCGCCGTCGTTGTCCGCCTCGGGCTTCGGATAGCGCAGCCCGGACGAGATCGCGTCGGTGCGTCCGGTACCGGACTCGGCGCCTCTGACGATCTCCCGGCCGTGCACGGTCACCGCACGCAGCAGCATGCCGTAGTCGTTGTTGACGGCGCGGTCGGCGAACACGCTGACCGAGGCGCGCAGTTCCTGGCCGGGAAACACGTCGACGCGGTACCAGCGGTGCTCGGCGAACTTCTCGCGGTCGGTGTAGAGGCCGGGCTTGAGCTGCGGGGCGTCGGTGCAGCTGTCGGCGCCCTTCGTCGCGACCGGAGTGACGACGGGGGCGGCCGCCCGGTCCACCAACTGCTTGACACGGCCCGAGAGTTCATCGGTGTGCTGGACGGCGGTGTACGTGCCGCCGGTGGCCTCCGCGATGCACGTGAGCTGCTGGCGGATCTTCGCGTTCGGCACCAGGCCGAGGGTGTCGATGACCAGGTGGATGCCGCGCGCCGCGATGTCGCGGGCGACTTCGCAGGGGTCGAGCGGACCGCAGGTGTCCTCGCCGTCGCTGATCAGCACGATCCGGCGGGTGGAGTCGCCGCCCTCCAGGTCGTCGGCGGCGCCCAGCAGGGCCGGGCCGATCGGGGTCCAGCCGGTGGGGGCGAGGGTGGCGACCGCGGTCTTGGCCTCGGTACGGTCCAGCGGGCCGACCGGGTACAACTGCTTGGTGTCCTTGCAGCCGACCTTCCGGTCGTCGCCCGGATAGTCGGCGCCGAGGGTGCGGATGCCGAGCTGCACCTGCTCGGGCACCGCGTCCAGGACCTCGTTGAACGCCTGCTTCGCCGCGGTCATCCGGGACTGGCCGTCGATGTCGCGGGTCCGCATGGAGCCACTGACGTCGAGCACCAGCTCGACCTTGGGGGAGGCGTTGGCGGGGGTTTCATCGGCCGAGGCGGGCAGCGCCGAGCCGAGCCCGGCGGTCAGGGTGGCGAGCAGAATGCCCACCCCGACCGTCAGCCTTCTTCTTATGATCATCGCCGGATAGTAGTGAACATCAGTTCGCTAACCAAAACGGCCGGTGGCCGTCGCCCGCGCGTGTGTGCGGCGTGCGACGGCACATGACAGAGGGTCAGCCGGACCGGGCGTCCGAACGGGGTGAACCGGCCGGTCGGATCGGCGGGGTCGGACCGGCCGGTTGGGTCGACGGGGTCGGACCGGCCGGTCGGATCGGCGGGGCTCAGATCGGCCGGCCGGCTCCCAGCAAGGGGGCGGCCGCCCGCTCCAGTACCGATCCGACGCGCTCCCAGGTCGTCAGATCCCGTTCCACGGCGGCCAGGTGTACCTCTTCGCCCGTGTCCCAGCCGGTGGCGATCGCGACCGGGTCCGCACCGGTGGCAGCGGCGGCGGCGAGCGCCGCCGCGCCCAGCGCGACGAGTTCCCCGCTGGAGGGTACGGTCACCGGCCGCCCGGAGAGACGGCGTACGGTCTCCACCCACACGCGTCCCTGCGCGCCGCCGCCGATCAGCCGGAGCGGCCGGTTCGCCACCTCGGGGTCGTCCGGGTCGAGTCCACAGGCCCGCAGGAGCTCGTCCAGCGCGCGCAGCACGGTGACGACCGCGCCCTCGTAGGCGGCGCCCAGGAGTTGCTGCGGGGTGGTGTCGTGGCGCAGGCCGGTGAGGAAGCCGGCCGAGGTGGGCAGGTCGGGGGTGCGTTCGCCGTCCAGGTAGGGCAGCAGTACGGCTTCGCCGCCCGGCGTCGCGTCATTGCGGTCCAGGCCCAGCAGCGCGGCCACCTTGTCCACGGCGAGCGTGCAGTTGAGGGTGCAGGCCAGCGGCAGGTACGTGCCGTCCGCCGCGGCGAATCCGGCGAGTGCCGGCGAGGCCGGCCGGGCCCGGGACGCGGTGAAGACCGTGCCCGAGGTGCCGAGGCTGAGGACGGGGTGGTCCAGGAGCCCCGCGCCACCGAGCCCGAGGCCGACGGCGGCACTCATGTTGTCCCCCGTACCCGCGGCGACGGCGATCCCGGCGGGCAGGCCGAGCGCCTCCGCGGCCTCGGCCGTCAGTGAGCCGGCGCGCGCCGCCCCGCTCGACGCGACCTCGGGCAGCATCGCGGGATCGAGGGCGAGGAGCGCGAGGAGCTCCGGGTCGTAGGAGCCGGTCGCGGTGGAGTACCAGCAGGTGCCGGACGCGTCGCCCGGATCCGTGACGGCGCGGCCCGAGAGGCGCTCGGTCAGGAAGTCGTGGGGGAGCCGGATCGCGGCGGTCGCGGCGGCGGTCTCCGGTTCGTTCTCGCGCAGCCACTGCCACTTCGACGCGGTCATCGAGGCCACCGGGACCGACCCGGTGCGCGCGGTCCAGGCGTCGGCGCCGCCCAGGGCCGCGGTGAGCGCGGCGGCCTGAGGGGCGGAGCGGGTGTCGTTCCAGAGGAGGGCCGGGCGCAGCGGGCGGCCCGCACCGTCGAGGACGACCAGTCCGTGCTGCTGCCCGGCGACGGCGATCCCGGTGATGTCGGTGGCGGCGACGCCGGACTCCTTCAGCCCGGCGGCGACCGCGTCGCGCAGCGCCTGCCACCACACCTCGGGATCCGTCTCGCGCGCTCCGCCCTCGCCGGTGACGACGTGCGGGGCACGGCCGACGGCGAGCAGCCGGCCGGTGGCGGCGTCGACGAACGCGGCCTTGGTGGACTGGGTGGAACTGTCCACACCGATGACGACCTCATGCGGCGGCATGGCTGACCTCGATCTCTGGTTCAGGGGGTTCCCGGCCGTCGGACCGCGCACTGCGGACGCTCGCCCCGCCGGGATTTGATCGTACGATGAACAAATTACGCGCGGGAACCCCTCCCGAATAGGGGCCGCTCCGGATTTTCCGGGACGGGGGGTTACGTCGCGGGGGTGGTCCGTGCATGATTAGTCATGACAGTGAACAAATTGAGGTTCGGCCGTTCGACCGGCTGCGGACCCACGGCACCGAAGGCGGCAGGACCATGACGGAACGCTTCACGCCCACCCCGCAGGACAAGTTCACCTTCGGTCTGTGGACCGTGGGCTGGCAGGGCCGCGACCCGTTCGGGGACGCGACCCGGGAGGCGATCGACCCGGTCGACTCGGTCCAGCGCCTCGCGGAGCTCGGTGCGTACGGCGTCACGTTCCACGACGACGACCTGATCCCGTTCGGCTCGACGGACTCCGAGCGCGAAGGCATCGTGAAGCGGTTCCGGCAGTCGCTGGACGCGGCCGGGCTCGTCGTGCCCATGGCGACGACGAACCTCTTCACCCACCCCGTCTTCAAGGACGGCGCCTTCACCGCCAACGACCGCGACGTCCGCCGCTACGCCCTGCGCAAGACGCTCCGCAACATTGACCTCGCCGTCGAGCTCGGCGCCACCACCTACGTCGCCTGGGGTGGCCGCGAGGGCTCCGAGTCGGGTGCCGCCAAGGACATCCGGGTCGCGCTCGACCGTATGAAGGAGGCCTTCGACCTGCTGGGCGACTACGTCACCGAGCAGGGCTACGACCTGAAGTTCGCGATCGAGCCCAAGCCGAACGAGCCGCGCGGCGACATCCTGCTCCCCACCATCGGCCACGCCCTCGCCTTCATCGAGCGCCTGGAGCGCCCCGAGATGGTGGGCGTGAACCCCGAGGTCGGCCACGAGCAGATGGCCGGGCTGAACTTCGCGCACGGCATCGCGCAGGCCCTGTGGGCGGGCAAGCTCTTCCACATCGACCTCAACGGCCAGTCCGGCATCAAGTACGACCAGGACCTCCGCTTCGGCGCCGGCGACCTGCGCCAGGCCTTCTGGCTCGTCGACCTGCTGGAGAACTCGGACTACGCCGGCCCGCGCCACTTCGACTTCAAGCCGCCGCGGACCGAGGACTACGACGGCGTCTGGGCCTCGGCCGCGGGCTGCATGCGCAACTACCTGATCCTCAAGGAGCGCGCCGCCGCGTTCACGTCGAAGTCCTCGAAGGCCGAACGGTCGGCCAGCAGCCCCGCCACGCCGTCCTCGGCGGTGCGCTGCGCCAGCTCGTCCAGCCGGGACGCGCGCAGCGCCTCCTGGACCGCCGGGTCCGCGCGGAAGGCGGCGGCGCGCTCCTTGAGGATCAGGTAGTTGCGCATGCAGCCCGCGGCCGAGGCCCAGACGCCGTCGTAGTCCTCGGTCCGCGGCGGCTTGAAGTCGAAGTGGCGCGGGCCGGCGTAGTCCGAGTTCTCCAGCAGGTCGACGAGCCAGAAGGCCTGGCGCAGGTCGCCGGCGCCGAAGCGGAGGTCCTGGTCGTACTTGATGCCGGACTGGCCGTTGAGGTCGATGTGGA
>NZ_RDBK01000001.1:304879-347870 GCF_008042275.1 Streptomyces sp. OR43
CGTGATCGCCCGAGGCAACCCGCTCGACGACATCCGGGCCCTCGGCGACCCGGCGAACATCCTGGTCGTCATGAAGGACGGCGTCGCCTACAAGGACGTCGAGGGGCTCACCGCCTGAACGGACCCCGAACCGTCCCGGCCGACCGCCTTGTAGTAGAAGGTGGTCGGCTTCAGGACCCCCGCCGGGTCGGCGGCGTAGTCGGGCACGGAGCCGCACTCCGTCCAGCCGGCCGAGCGGTACAACCACTCGGCCGGACTGCCGCTCTCCGTGTCCAGGACCAGCAGCGTGACGCCGTCCTCCGCCGCCGAGCGCTCGGCCGCGTCGAGCAAGCGCCTGCCGAGTCCCTGGCCCCGCGCCGACGGACGGACCATCAGCTTGGCGACCTCCGCGCGATGGCGGGCGTTCGGCAGCGGCGCGCGGGCCAGACCGATGGTGCCCGCGATCCGCTCGGCGTCCCGGGCGATCCAGACCCGGTGCCGCCCCGCTTCCACGGACCCGGCGCGCTCACGCCACCAGCGCGCGGCGGCCTCCCGGCCGAGCGGGGCGAGGAAGCCCACGGACGATCCGCCGTCGACCGTCTCCACGAGAAGGGCGGCCAGCTCATCGGCGTACGTGACCAGTTCGGGTCCGGACACCGGAACGATCTCGGTCATGCGGCAGGTCCTTTCACGGTGCGACGATCATCAGCGCGTACCGGACCCGCTCCGGGCCCGGGCAGTGGAAACGCGAGGGGCCGCGCAGCCGGAACCGGAGACAGTCGCCCGGGCCCACCGTGTGCGCGGTGGCGTCGACGGTGACCTCCAGCGTCCCCTCCAGAACCCAGATGTGCTGCTCCAGACCGGCTACCGGCGGATGCTCGTACGCGATCACGGCACCCGCGTCGAGGAGGCCCTCGACGACCTCCGCGCGCAGCCCCGCGTGCGGAGGCGAGACGGACCGGCGGACGAAGCCCGTCGACTCGTCGCGCCATACGGCCTGACGCCCGGCGGGCACCAGCTGCGGCGGCTGCGCCTCCACCTCCAGCAGCAACCGGGACATGGTCCGCTCATGGACGCTGCACAGCCGGCCGAGCTGGCCGGCCGTCGGGCTCAGCTCGCCGCGTTCGAGCCGCGAAAGCGTCGAGCGGCTCAGCCCGCTGCGCCGGGCCAGCTCGTCCAGCGACCAGCCCCGTTCCCTCCGCAGCTCGCCCAGGCGAACCGCGAGCCCGGCCTCCACGGCCCCGGCTTCGTTTCTCATATCGGAGAGCATATCTCCATAGGGAGAGGGCGCCGGTGGGTGGCCCGGCAGGCAGGCCGGGCTTCCCCGCGCTGCCGGTAGCGCTCCGACGTGCCAGGCTTGTCCCTGAGGACGCCCGGCCGGGCGCTTCGGTCCTGCCGGGTGGTTCCGCTACCCGAGGAGGCCCACATGGCCAGTACCAGCAACCAGCCAGGGACGGCGCGGGGCGCCGCCGCGGAATCCGCCCACCCCCACCCGTTCCGGACGGGCTGGACCGCTTTCGCCGCCATCCTGATGATCTTCGGTGGGGCCATGGCGATCTTCCAGGGCATCGCGGCCATCGCCAAGGACGACGTGTTCGTCACCACCAGCAACTACGTGTTCCGGTTCAACCTGACCGGCTGGGGCTGGATCCACCTCATCCTCGGCATCGTCATCGTTCTCGCGGGCTGCGCCCTGTTCACCGGGGCGGCGTGGGCCCGTGCCGTCGGCATCGTCCTCGCCGGACTCGGCGCACTCGCCAACTTCGTCTGGCTGCCGCACTATCCGCTGTGGTCCATCGTGCTCATCGCGCTGGACGTCTTCATCATCTGGGCGCTCTGCGCGGGCGGAGACCGCCAGCGGGTCTGAGACAGAACGAGCCGCAGCCGCCGGCGACGTCGCTACGGTACGGGCGGCTTCGTGGCGAACGCCGCCGGCGGGGCGGTGATCCTGAGCGTGACGACGTAGGAGACGACCACCGAGACGATCACGAGCGGCATCACGGTGAGTCCCTGCGAACCCAGCAGCAGCGTGGCCAGCAGCACCGACGTCATCGGGAGCTTCAGCATCGCCACGCACATGGCCCCGATCCCCATGGCGAACCCCGAGGTCGGGTTCAGGCCCGGGAGATGGGAGAGCGCGAGGCCGCCCGCCGCACCGGCGAACATGGCCGGGAAGATGGGGCCGCCCCGGAAGGCGCTCAACGAGGCGCAGTAGGCCAGGCACTTGCAGACGATGAGCACCACCAGGGTGGCCGCCGAGTACCGGGCGCTGTCGGCGAGCAGTGGATCGAGCGCGTGCTCGCCCGAGTACAGCACCTGCGAGGGGGAGTTCCCGGTGATCTCGGCGTACAGGAAGGCGAGCAGCCCGACCACGAGTCCCATGACCACCGTGGCCACCACCCTGCGCCGCTCCACCCGCGGCTGAAGGAACAGCGCCAGCCGCTGGATTCCCGCCCCCGCGAGGGCGGCACCCAGCCCGAGGACGACGGCCCAGCCGAACTCGGCGGCGGTGGGGCTGTCGGCCGGCGGTACCTCGTGCAGCGCCAGGGAGTAGGTGCCGAGCCCCGTCCACGAGCCCAGGCCGGTGAAGATCAACGCACCGATCCCGGCCGCCAGGAGCCCCGGCACGAGAGCCACCCCGAGCATCAGCCCGGCCAGCCCCGACGCCTCCATCAACAGGAACGCGCCGAGGAGCGGCGAGCCCAGCAGGGCGCTGACCGCCGCGAAACTGCCCGCGGCCCCCACCACCGCGCTCGCCCCGGGATCGATGTCCGGTTTGATCAGCCGCACCGCGTACACCGCCGCACCGCCGCCCAGGGCGATGAGCGGTGCCTCGGGGCCGAGCACCGCGCCGAGGGAGAGCGACGCGATGGCCGCGAGCGCGATGCCGGGCAGCTGCGCGGCCGAGGGCGCACCGGTGCTCACCAGTCCCTCGGCCGGTTTGTGCCCGCCCTGTCCGGGGAGAAAGCGGATGGCCAGCCCCGTCAGCAGCCCCGACACACCGACCAGCGGCACCGGCCACCACGAGGGCGTCCCCGCGAAGCCGAGAGCCTTGGGCAGGTCGTCGTACGTCAGGGACTGCAGTTCGGAGACCAGGGCCAGGAAGCCGAAGGCCCCCGCCGAGATCGGCACTCCCAGGACGGCCACGATCACGAGCAGGACCGCGTAGCCCCGGGTCCGGATCAGGGCCGCGGGGTCGGGGTGCGGGGCGGCGGGCGCTCCGGCGGGTTCGGCCGACATGTGCGTTGTCTCCTCGGCTCAGGAATGCTCGTGCGGGGTCGATCGGGGTACGGGTCACGCGGTCCGGCCGGTCCCCGGCCGCGCCGCGGCGGTCAGCCGGTGAGCACGCCCGTGGGCGGACTGAGCAGGATGACGGTGTCGCCGGCACCCGGAGCGGGCGTCCCGGTGCCGGTGACCGGGGTGAGCCGCTTGTCCGGACTCACCACGAAGAGCAGCGCATGGCGGTCCGGGAGCGCGGCGGCGGCCGGCCGGACCACCACGCGGGCACCCACCTCGTACCGGCGGGCGAGCTCGGGCCCGGTGAGACCTTCACCGAACAGCGACTCACCGCCCGTGTAGGGCGCGACCACCCCGTGACTCGCCGACGGCGAGGCGAGCCGGTGGACCGAGCCGTCGACGCTCTCGCGCAGGGTCGTCGAGGCGAGGGCGTTGAAGTCGTTCTCGTCCGTGAGCAGCAGCACGCCGGTGATTCCTTCGAGCTCCGCGCCGGCCCCGGTCGCCGCGGCGAGCAGTTCACCGGGGGCCAGCGTCAGCCCGGCCTCCACGATCCGCTCCCGCTCATCCTCCGCGCCGGCCCACATCAGGACGTCCAGCCCCGCCGAGCGCAGCGCACACGCCAGGTCGACCACCCAGGGCGCGCCGCCGACGAGCAGCGGCCTGGACCGTGCCGGGCGCAGCACCCCGAGCCGCCGGGCCACCGGGAACGCCGTCAGCCCGTACAGCATCACGGTGGCGACGATCACGACGAAGGTGGCGGGCAGGATGCGTTCGGCGCCCGTCACGCCCTTGTCGATCAGCTCGGCCGAGAACGTGGACGCCGTGGCCGCGGCGACGATGCCGCGCGGAGCCATCCAGCCGATGAACCACCGTTCCCCGCCCGGCACATCGGTGCGCAGCGTCGCCAGGTGCGCCACCAGAGGTCTGGTCACCAGGACGAGCAGTCCGACCAGCGCGAGCGACGGCAGCACGACGTGCCGCAGCGACGACGGGGTGACCGTGGCCGAGATGGAGACGAACAGCAGCCCGATGATCAGTGAGACGAGCGTGTCGAAGAAGGGCCGGCGCACGGGAAGGTCCAGGCCCGGGAGATTGGCCATGGCCATTCCCATCACGACGGCGGAGATCAGCCCCGTGTCGTCACGCAGCGCGTCACAGGCCGTCGCCATGCCGATCACCGCGGCGAGCTGCACCGAGGTGGCCAGTTCCTCACTGAGCCGCGCCCGGCTGAGCAGCAGCCACAGCACGCCGGCGCCGATCGCGCCGCCGGCGACGCCCACCGCCGTACTGGCCGCGAACTCGCCCACCTGGCGCCCGAACCCCGGCCGCTCGCCCACGACAACCCCGTGGAAGACGAGCGCCCCCAGGATGCCGCCCACCGGATCGATCAGCGAGCCCTCCCAGATGAGGATGCGCTGCAGCCGCTCCGAGGGCCGGACGAAGCCGAGCAGCGGCCCGACGACGGTGGGCCCGGAGACGACGAGGATCGAGGCGAGCATCACCGCCGCCCCCATGGACATGTCCAGGACCGGTACGGCGAACAGCGCGGCGGACACCACGGTGAGCACCGTACCGAGCACGAGCAGCCGGTGCACGACCCGCCGTGTGTGGCCCTTGAGCCGCTGGAGGTCGAGGCCCAGCCCGGCGTCGTACAGAATCACCGCCACCGCCAGGGACACCAGCGGGGAGAAGGCGGCCCCCAGGAGCCGTTCGGGGCTGACGGAGTCGATGAACGCCCCGGCGGTGAACCCGACCGGCAGCAGGATGAGCAGGGCCGGGACACGCAACCGGTTCGCCAGCAGCTGCGAGGCGACTGCGAGCACCACGATCAGTCCCAGACCCACGAGCACCTGATCGGCCGTCATAGCAGCGCCTCCTCGGACGACATCCCTCCGGTGCCGCGGGCCGCGGTCGCGGCCCGCGGAACACCGCGCGCGACCACCTTCCGCGGCGGGAGCGCGGCAGGGCGGTCAGGCGCGCGCCCACCGAGGGCAGGGGGCCGCGGTATCCATCCAATGGCCTAACGACGCGAGGGGTGCGGCACGAGGACCGGCCGGCCGACCGTCACTTCTTCTTGTCGTCCCACGGCGTGCCGATCCAGCTGTCGAACGAGCGGACCACCGCGGTGAGCGCGGCCGCCAGCCGCTGGTCGACCCAGGGGGCGTGCACGACGACCCGGTCGTCGGACCGGTACTCCAGAGGGGCCTCCCGACCGGCCCGCCAGACGATGCGCCGCGGCCCGCGCGGCACATCGCCGCCGCCGCTGAAAAGGCTCGCCACGCCGATGAGGACCCACAGGGGGAACAGCGGCCACCACAGGTACCACCAGAAGACCCGGCCCTTGAGCCCGACGGCCTCCGGGCCGCCGGCCGGGGTGACGGTCCAGCGTGTGCGCAGCCCCTTGCCGGACAGGGCCTTCTCCCGCACGAACGTGCCGAGAAGCTCGCCCTGCCCGCCCCACACCTGGTACGCCGAGACGCCGTTGCCCGCCGAGGTGGTGACGAGCGTGGCCAGCCTGGTGCGGCGCTCCGGTTCGGCCCACAGCACGAAGGAACGGGCACCGTCCTTCCGCGCCGCGAGATACGCGGGTATGCCGCCCGGCGGCAGCTCGCGCTCCAGGTACGCGACCACGTGGAAGTGGCCCTGGGACGTGTCGATCACGACGTGGCCGAAGCCTTCGGCCACACCCGGCCGGGGCACGCCGCCGGCGTTCGGGTCCGTGGGCAGGGCCATCACTTTCAGGGCGTGGGTCACCTTCGAGACTCCTCCGTTGTGCGCGACCGGAAGTCGAAGGGTAGACGGGGACCTGGGACGGGCAGCGCGTGGAGTGCCCGGAGCCGTGGGGCGCGGGCGCGTGGAGGGCCCGGAACCCTGGGATGATCGACGCGTGGAGTCCCCAGAACCCGCCCCCGACGCCGAGCCGCTGCCCGGCACCGCCGCGGCCACCGGCCGCCGCCCGGTCCGCTGCCGCATGTGCGGGCGCCCGCTCACCGGCACGGCCTCGCGCCGCACCGGTCTCGGTCCCGCGTGCGACGCCAAACTGCATCCGGCTCCGCCGGACATCCGCACCCGCAGGCACGAGGTCGAACAGGACCCGCTGCCGGGCGTCTGAGGCGCGGGCCGGCGTACCCGGCCGGTCAGTCAGGACCGCTGCTCGCCCAGCCGCCGGAACAGTCCTTCCTGCACCACCGACACCAGCAGGTTGCCCTCGCGGTCGTAGATCCTGCCGCGCGCCAGCCCCCGCCCGCCGGTCGCCACCGGCGACTCCTGGTCGTACAGGAACCACTCGTCGGCCCGGAACGGCCGGTGGAACCACATCGCGTGGTCCAGCGACGCCATGTCGAAGCCGCGCGGCCCCCACAGCGGCTCCACCGGGATGCGTACCGCGTCCAGCAGTGTCATGTCGCTCGCGTACGTCAGCGCACACGTGTGGACCAGCTGGTCGTCGCCGAGCGGGCCGACCGCGCGCATCCACACCGCGCTGCGCGGGTCCGCGTCCTTGATCTCCTCCTGCGTCCAGCGCAGCCGGTCGACGTAGCGGATGTCGAAGGGCTGACGGCGCGCCATACGTTCCAGCGCCTCCGGCAGCCCGCCCAGATGCTCGCGCACCTCGTCGGCGACCGTCGGCAGCTCGTCGGGATCGGGCACCACACGGGCCGGCGGCAGCTGGTGCTCGAAACCTGCCTCCTCCGGGCGGTGGAACGACGCCGTCAGATTGAAGATGGTCCGGCCCTGCTGCACGGCCGTCACCCGGCGGGTGGTGAACGACCGGCCGTCCCGGACGCGCTCGACCTCGTAGACGATCGGCACCCCGGGACGGCCCGGCCGCAGGAAGTAGGCGTGCAGCGAATGCACCGGCCGGTCCCCGTCCGTGGTGCGGCCCGCCGCCACCAGCGCCTGCCCCGCCACCTGCCCGCCGAAGACCCGCTGCAGGGACTCCTCGGGACTGCGGCCGCGGAAGATGTTGACCTCGATCCGCTCCAGGTCGAGCAGGTCGACCAGACGCTCGGCGGGGTTCGTCATGCGGTTCTTCTCCACTCTCGCAGCGGCGCCACCGGTACGGGCGCGCTCACAACTGGCCCACGGAGGTGACCCGGACGATCGCCCGGCCCTCCTCGTCGGACGCGGCCAGGTCGACCTCGGCACTGATGCCCCAGTCATGGTCGCCGTTCGGGTCGGCGAACGTCTGCCGGACGCGCCACAGGCCGTGCTCGGCATCCTCGTCGATCTTCAGCAGCTTCGGCCCGCGGGCGTCAGGACCGGTGCCCAGCTCCTCGTACTCGTCCCAGTACGCGTCCATCGCCTCGCCCCACGCGTCCTCGTCCCAGCCCGCGTCCCCGTCCAGCTCGCCCAGATCGCGGACCCGGTCCAGCGCGGCCAGCTCGACCCGGCGGAACATCGCGTTGCGCACCAGCACCCGGAAGGCGCGCGCGTTGGCCGTGACCGGCTTGACCTCGTCCGCGCGCTCCTGCGCCTGCTCCGCCGTCTCCACCTCGGGGTTGGCGAGCTGCTCCCACTCGTCGAGGAGGCTGGAGTCGACCTGACGGACCATCTCCCCGAGCCAGGCGATGAGGTCCTCCAGGTCCTCGGACTTGATGTCGTCCGGGATGGTGTGCTCCAGCGCCTTGTACGCGCTCGCGAGATACCGCAGCACGATGCCCTCGGTGCGGGCCAGCTCGTAGTTCGACGTGAACTCCGTGAACGTCATCGCGCGTTCGTACATGTCGCGGATCACCGACTTCGGCGACACCGGGTGGTCGCTCACCCACGGGTGGCTCTGGCGGTAGACGTCGTAGGCGTGCCACAGCAGTTCGCTCAGCGGCTTCGGGTACGTGACGTCCTGGAGGAGCTCCATCCGCTCCTCGTACTCGATGCCGTCGGCCTTCATCTGCCCGACCGCCTCACCACGCGCCTTGTTCTGCTGCGCGGCGAGGATCTGACGCGGGTCGTCGAGCGTCGACTCCACGACCGAGACCATGTCCAGTGCGTACGAGGGCGAGTCGGCGTCCAGCAGCTCGAACGCGGCCAGCGCGAACGTGGACAGCGGCTGGTTCAGCGCGAAGTCCTGCTGGAGATCGACGGTGAGCCGCACGATGCGGCCCTCGGCGTCCGGCTTGTCCAGCCGCTCCACCACGCCGCCGTCCAGCAGCGACCGGTAGATCGCGATCGCCCGCCGGATGTGGCGCAGCTGCGCCTTGCGGGGCTCGTGGTTGTCCTCCAGCAGATGCCGCATCGCGTCGAAGGCGTTGCCGGGACGCGCGATCACCGAGAGCAGCATGGTGTGCGTGACCCGGAAACGGGAGGTCAGCGGCTCCGGATCGGACTGGATGAGCTTGTCGAAGGTGGTCTCGGACCAGGCGACGAAGCCCTCGGGGGCCTTCTTGCGGACGACCTTGCGCTTCTTCTTCGGGTCGTCGCCGGCCTTCTTGACCGCCTTCTCGTTCTCCACGACATGCTCGGGGGCCTGCGCCACGACGAAGCCCGCCGTGTCGAAGCCCGCCCGCCCGGCCCGGCCCGCGATCTGGTGGAACTCACGGGCCCGCAGGGTCCGGACCCGGGTGCCGTCGTACTTGGTGAGGGCGGTGAACAGCACGGTGCGGATCGGCACGTTGACGCCGACGCCGAGCGTGTCCGTACCGCAGATGACCTTCAGGAGCCCCGCCTGGGCGAGCTTCTCGACCAGCCGCCGGTACTTCGGCAGCATGCCCGCGTGGTGCACACCGATGCCGTGGCGTACGTAACGGGAGAGGTTCTGGCCGAACTTGGTGGTGAAGCGGAAGTTGCCGATGAGATCGGCGATCTTCTCCTTCTCCTCCTTGGTGCACATGTTGATGCTCATCAGCGACTGCGCCCGCTCGACGGCCGCGGCCTGCGTGAAGTGCACGATGTAGACCGGCGACTGCCGGGTGTCCAGGAGCTCGGTGATCGTCTCGGTGATCGGCGTCAGCCGGTACTCGTAGCTGAGCGGGACCGGCCGGGTCGCCGAGCGCACCACGGAGGTGGGGCGGCCGGTGCGGCGCGTCAGGTCCTCCTCGAACATCCGGACGTCACCGAGCGTGGCCGACATCAGGACGAACTGGGCCTGCGGCAGCTCCAGGATCGGGATCTGCCACGCCCAGCCGCGGTCCTGCTCCGCGTAGAAGTGGAACTCGTCCATGACGACCTGGCCGATGTCCGCGTACTTCCCGTCACGCAGCGCGATGGACGCCAGCACCTCGGCGGTGCAGCAGATCACCGGGGCGTCGGCGTTGACCGAGGCGTCTCCGGTGAGCATGCCGACGTTCTCCGTACCGAACAGCTTGCACAGGTCGAAGAACTTCTCCGAGACCAGAGCCTTGATCGGAGCGGTGTAGAAGGTGACCTTGTCCTGGGCCAGCGCGGTGAAGTGCGCACCCGCCGCGACCAGGCTCTTTCCGGACCCGGTGGGCGTGGAAAGGATCACGTTGGCCCCGGAGACCACCTCGATCAGCGCCTCCTCCTGAGCAGGATAGAGAGTGATCCCCTGCGTCTCGGTCCATGACGAGAAGGCCTCGAAGAGGGCGTCGGGGTCGTCGGTCGGGGGCAGCTGATCGATAAGGGTCACGCCCCCATCTTGCCTGTCTTCCACCCCGATGAGGGAACCGGACGACGGTACGAAGATCACGGACGATACGCTGCCCACTCAACTCGGCCGCACCACAACGATGATGGCCGGAACATGTGCACGGGCGACGCCTGTCGCACCTCACGACACCTACGGGGGCGGAAACAGCCATGATGGGACCGGCACACTCTCTGTCAGGGGCAGCGGCCTGGCTGGGGGTGGGCGCGGCGGCGGCTGCCGCGGGCCACACCATGCCGTGGCCCGTCCTGGTCGTCGGCGCGCTGATCACCGCAGGCGCGGCGCTCGCCCCGGACCTCGACCACAAGTCGGCGACCATCTCGCGCGCCTTCGGGCCGGTCTCCCGCGGACTCTGCGAGATCGTCGACAAGCTCTCGCACGCCGTCTACAAGGCCACCAAGATGCGGGGCGACTCGAACCGCAACGGGGGCCACCGGACGCTCACGCACACCTGGCTGTGGGCGGTCCTGATAGGAGCGGGCGCCTCCGCGGCGGCGATCACCGGCGGCCGGTGGGCGGTGCTGGCGATCCTCTTCGTCCACCTGGTGCTCGCCGTCGAGGGACTGCTCTGGCGGGCTGCCCGGATGTCCAGCGACGTCCTGGTGTGGCTGCTCGGAGCGACCAGCGCATGGATTCTCGCGGGCGTTTTGGACAAGCCGGGCAACGGCTCGGACTGGCTCTTCAACGCCCCCGGCCAGGAGTACCTCTGGCTCGGTCTGCCCATCGTGCTCGGCGCCCTCGTCCACGACATCGGCGACGCGCTGACCGTGTCCGGCTGCCCGATCCTCTGGCCGATCCCGGTCGGCCGCAAGCGCTGGTACCCGATCGGTCCGCCGAAGGCCATGCGGTTCAGGGCCGGCAGCTGGGTGGAGCTGAAGGTGCTGATGCCGGTGTTCATGGTGCTCGGGGGAGTGGGCGGGGCCGCCGCCATGAACTTCATCTGACGGCCGGCGGTCCGCCCCGCGCCTACACGGGCGCGGGAGGGACCAGGCGGCCGTGCGAGATGAGGGAGGCGGCCTGCTTGAGCCGGCGCACCCGGATGCTGACCCCGTAGGCGTCGACCCCGGGGGTGGCGGCGAGGCGCGTGGTCAGATAGCGGTAGAACTCCTCGGCGTCGCGGCAGATGACGATGGCCATCACGTTGTGGTCGCCACTGGTGGCCGCGGCGAACGCGACCTCGTCGTGGCCGGCGATCTCGTCTCCGGCGCGCTCCAGCCGGGCCGGGGCGACGCGGAGCCAGAGGGTGGCGTTGAGAGCGAACCCGAGGTGTTCCGGCAGCAGGTCGATGTCGTACGCGAGGGTGCCGGACGTCTCCAGGGCTTCCAGCCTGCGGGCGACGCGGCCCTTGGACCAGCCGGTGGCTTCGGCCAGTTGTGTGTGCGAGGTACGGCCGTCCTCGGCGAGGGCGTCGAGCAGCCGTCCTCCGCGGTGAGGGGAAGGAGCCGGCCGTCCGGGACCGGGGACGGGCTGCCCGCCAGCAGCTGTTCCTGCTCGGCGGTGAGATGCCCGCCGTAGCCCGTCCAGCCGGCCGTGCGAGGGTCGCCGAAGGGATGGATGAGCAGATCGATGCTGACGTCGAGGACGGCCGTGGACCGGGGCAGCTGCTGGAGCAGCATGTCCGCGCGCGGGGCGTGGAGCGGTGAGCGGATGACGCAGATGATCTCCGAGCCGCCCGAGGCGATGCCCACGTAGGCGATGTCGGGCCGCCGGGCCAGAGCGTCGGCGAGCGGAGCGACCCGGTCGGGACGGCAGCGGATACGGGCGACCCACTGAGCCTCACCATGTACGGCCGGATCGACCAGGCCCACGACCCGCATCACGCCCGCCCGGCGCAGGGCCTGATAGCGGCGGGCCGCCGTCTGTTCCGACACCCCGCCCACCTCGCCGATGAGCCGGAACGGGGCGCGCGGCGCGCGATGGAGCGTGCGGAGGATTCTCATGTCCACGTCGTCGATCACGGTGGAAGTGTGACATGCGGACGCATGGACATGGAGGTTTGTGCCCGTGGACCCGGCTCGCTTCGTTGATTCGGCGTCGTGTCGTCGATGCTGGGGTCCGATCCGGCACCGTTCCCGGTAGGGGGCGCGAGGGCCGGGAGACGTCGGCCCTCGCTCCGGACAGGACATCAACCGCGGCGCACCGCGTCGCAGAGGAGTACTTCCTTGAACGTCACACCCGCGGCGAGCAGCCGGCCCGACCGGCGGGCGGCCACGCTCGTCATGGCCTGCCTGGGCGTCTTCGTCGCCTACCTGCCGGTGACCACCGTCGCCGTCAGCCTGCCCGCCATCCAGGCGGCGCTCGACGCGTCGACGGCCCAACTGTCCTGGGTCCAGGACGCGTTCGTTCTGCCCATGGCCGCGTTCATCCTGACCGCCGGAGTGGTGGGCGACGTCCACGGGCGCAAGAAGGTGTTCCAGGCAGGCCTGTTGTTCTCCGCCGCCGGCGCCGCCGTCGCGCTGTCCGCCCCGTCGATCGAGGTGCTCTGGGCCGGCCAGGCACTCGCCGGACTCGGCGCCGCCGCACTGCTCCCCACCACCCTGGCCCTGATCAGCCACGCGGTGCCCGACCACCGGGAGCGCGGCAAGTTCATCGGCCTGTGGGCCACCTCGCTCCTGCTGGCGCTGGCCATCGGCCCGCTGATCGCCGGACTGGTCCTGGAGCACGCGGACTGGCGGTGGATCTACCTCCTGGTCATTCCCGTCTC
Organism: Streptomyces sp. OR43; assembly: GCF_008042275.1. Classification (GTDB taxonomy): domain Bacteria; phylum Actinomycetota; class Actinomycetes; order Streptomycetales; family Streptomycetaceae; genus Streptomyces. Next base: position 317,401 of record NZ_RDBK01000001.1, read on the forward strand.
CCTCGTCGCGACGGTCTTCGCCGCGCGGCTGCTGACGGACTCGCGTGCCCCGCACGGGCGCCGGCTCGACTGGCCGGGCCAGATCACCGCCGCCGTCGCGATCACCGCTCTGGTGTACGGCGTGATCGAGGGCGGTGCCGGTTCCTTCACCGACGCCCAGGTCCTGGTGGCGTTGTTCATCGCCGTGGCCGGCGCGGCGGCCTTCGTCGGGGCGGAGCGGCGCAGCGACAGCCCGATGCTGGACCTGGCCCTGTTCCGCAGCCCGGCGTTCACGGCCACCACCCTGGTCGCGATGATCACCTTCCTGGGCCTCATCGGCTTCTTCTTCCTGCTGAGCCTCTACTTCGGCCTGGTGCAGCAGCTCGACACCCTTCAGGCCGCCTGGCGCCTGTTCGTGGTCACCGCCGCCTCCATCGTCGTCGGCGGTCCCGTCTCACGCCTCATGCACCGCGTTCCCGCCCGGACCCTGATCACCGCCGGGCTGCTCGTCGTCTCCGGCGCGCTGCTCTCGATGACCACCCTCGACGCGGACACGTCGTTCGCTTCCATCGCGTGGCGGCTGGCCCTGCTGGGCATCGGGATGGGCGGCATCCTGACGCCCATGACAGCCACCGCGGTTGCCTCCGTCCCCCAGCACCTGGCCGGCATGGCCGCAGCCGGCAACAACGCCTTCCGCCAGATCGGCGGCGCGCTGGGCCCCGCCGTTCTCGGCGCCCTCCTCACCTCCCGCGCCCTGGACACCTTCCCCGCCCATCTCGCGGACGCGGGGATCTCCGGTGCCGGCCGTCAGCACATAGCGGACACCGCCCGCGAGGGAGGCCTCGGCGCGGTCGCCCAGATGAACCTGGGCGCACAGACCGGCCAGGCCCTGGGCGCGATGGGCGACGCCTTCCTCGACGGCCTCCGGCTCTGCCTGATCGTCGCCGCGGCCCTCACGCTGCTCGCCGCGCTGGTGTCCGCGGTCCTGCTCCGGCCGCGCACGTCGTCCGCCGCCACGGTGAAGGTCGCCGCGCAGTCCGCTCCCGGCAGCGCCACGCCCGACGCGGTCACACCCGCGGGCGGCGGCGACCCGGTCACGGTGCGGCGAACCGGCTGACGGCACCACCGCGACACCGCGACCCGGTCACGTGCGGCGAACCGGCTGACGGCACCACCGCGACCCGGCCGACCGCGACAGCCTCCGGGATGGCATACCGCGATGGCATACGGCGGGCGGGCTCAGGATCGAGCCCGCCCGCCGTATGCCATGAGCACGGCCCGGTCAGCCGTGCCAGGACCGCCACAGCGCCGCGTACGCGCCGTCCGCCGCCACCAGCTCGTCATGGCTGCCCAGCTCGCTGATCCGGCCCTGCTCGACGACGGCGATCACGTCCGCGTCGTGCGCCGTGTGCAGCCGGTGGGCGATCGCCACGACCGTACGCCCGTCCAGCACCCGGGCGAGCGATCGCTCCAGATGCCGGGCCGCGCGCGGATCGAGCAGCGACGTCGCCTCGTCCAGGACCAGCGTGTGCGGGTCGGCCAGCACCAGCCGCGCCAGCGCGATCTGCTGCGCCTGCGCCGGGGTGAGGACCAGGCCGCCCGACCCGACCTCGGCATCCAGCCCCTCGTCGAGGGCCCTCGCCCAGCCGTCCGCGTCGACCGCGGCCAGCGAGGCCCACAGCTCCGCGTCACCGGCGCCGGTACGGGCGAGGCGCAGGTTGTCCCGCAGCGAGCCGACGAACACATGGTGCTCCTGATTGACCAGGGCCACGTGCGTACGGACTCGCTCCGCCGTCATCTGTGACAACTCCGCACCGCCCAGCGTCACTTCGCCGGTCCGCGGGGCATAGATCCCGGCCAGCAGCCGGCCCAGCGTGGACTTGCCCGCACCGGACGGACCCACCAGCGCCATCCGCGTACCCGGAGCCACATCCAGCGACACCTTGTGCAGCACGTCGAGACCGGCCCGGTAGCCGAAACGCACCTCGTCGGCGCGCACCTCGCGGCCGTCCGGCGCCACGCCCGCGTCACCGGCGTCCGGCTCGATCTCCCGGACCCCCACGAGCCGGGCCAGTGACACCTGGGCGACCTGCAACTCGTCGTACCAGCGCAGGATCAGGCCGATCGGATCGACCATCATCTGCGCGAGCAGCGCACCCGTCGTCAGCTGACCGACGGTGAGCCACCCCTCGATGACGAACCAGCCGCCGAGCATCAGGACCGCGCCGAGAATCGTCACGTACGTGGCGTTGATGACGGGGAACAGCACCGACCGCAGGAACAGCGTGTACCGCTCCCACGCGGTCCACTCCTTGATCCGCCGGTCCGACAGGGCGACCCGCCGCGCCCCCAGCCGGTGCGCCTCCACGGTCCGTCCGGCATCGACCGTCTCCGCGAGCATCGCCGCGACCGCCGCGTATCCGGCCGCCTCCGAGCGGTACGCCGACGGGGCCCGGCGGAAGTACCAGCGACAGCCGATGATCAGCACCGGCAGCGCGACGAGCACCGACAGCGCCAGCGGAGGAGCGGTGACGGCCAGCGCGGCGAGCAGCAGCCCCGCCCACACCACACCGATGGCCAGTTGCGGCACCGCCTCGCGCATCGCGTTGGCGAGCCGGTCGATGTCCGTGGTGATCCGGGACAGCAGGTCTCCCGTGCCGGCCCGCTCCAGCACGCCCGGAGGCAGCCGGACCGACCGTACGAGGAAGTCCTCACGCAGATCGGCCAGCATCTCCTCGCCCAGCATCGCGCTGCGCAGCCGCATCATCCGGGTGACCACGGTCTGGATGACGAGCGCCAGCGCGAACACCGCGGCGGTGCGCTGCAGATGAAGGTCGGTGACCCCGTCGGACAGGTCCTCGACCAGCCCTCCGAGCAGGTACGGGCCCACGATCGACGCGACCACCGCCACGCAGTTGAGCGCCGTGACCACGACGAACGGCCGCCGGTGGCGCCGCATCAGCTCCCGGACGTAGGTCCGGACGGTCGTGGGGGTGCCGACCGGCAGGGTGGTCGCCGACTCCGGGGCGGCCGGGTCGTACGACGGTGGTGCGAGGCCGGTCATGCCCTCTCCTCGATTTCCTCGATCGTGCCGATCGTGTCGATGTCCTGGGTCGGGTCCGGTGCCGACGCGGCGATCTCGTCGTCGGTCTCCCGGGTGACGACCGCGCGGTAGAGCGGTTCGTCACGCAGTAGTTCACGGTGGGTGCCGACCGCCACCACGGTCCCGCCGTGGACCAGCGCGACCCGGTCCGCCAGGTCGAGCAGCAGCGGTGACGAGGCGAACGCCACCGTCGTACGGTTCTTGCGCAGCGCCTTGACTCCCTCGGCGACCCGCGCCTCGGTGTGCGAGTCGACGGCGGACGTCGGCTCGTCGAGCACCAGCGCCTCGGGATCGGTCACCAGCGACCGCGCCAGGGCGAGCCGCTGCCGCTGGCCGCCGGACAACGACCGGCCGCGCTCGGTGATCCGGGTGTTCATGGGGTCGCCTTCGGTATCGGCGGACGCCTGGGCGAGCGCGTCCAGGACATCGCCGCACTGCGCGGCAGCCAGCGCGTCAGCGGCGGCCACGCGCCCGGACGACGGCACGTCCAGCAGTTCCCGCAGCGTTCCGGAGAGCAGCACCGGGTCCTTGTCCTGGACCAGTACGGCGGTCCGGGCCGCATCCAGCTCCAGCTCGTCCAGGGGTACGCCCCCGAGCAGGACCGACGGCGCCGCGGGAGCCTCGGCCTCCTCGGCCTCGCCCTCCTTCGCCACGGCCGGCTGGGCATGGCCGCCTAGCCGGTCCGCGAGGCGCCCCGCCTCGTCCGGGTCGCCGCAGACCACAGCGGTGAACAGGCCTTCCGGAGCCAGCAGCCCCGTGACCGGGTCGTACAGGTCACCGGTCGCAACGGCGTCCACGGTGGACGGCCGGGCCACCCGGCTCAGCGAGAGGACCCGGACCGCACGCTGGGCGGACGGCCGGGAGAAGGAGTACGCCATGGCGATCTCCTCGAAGTGCCGCAACGGGAACAGCATCAGCGTCGCCGCGCTGTACACCGTCACGAGCTGGCCGACGTCGATCTTCCCGTCCCGGGCCAGCGCCGCGCCGTAGGTGACCAGCGAGATCAGCAGCACGCCCGGCAGGAGTACCTGGATCGCCGAGATCAGCGACCACATCCGCGCACTGCGCACGGCGGCCTTGCGGACCTCCTGGGAGGCGCGCCGGTAGCGGCCGAGGAACAGTTCCTCGCCGCCGATGCCGCGCAGCACGCGAAGTCCGGCCACCGTGTCCGAGGCCAGCTCGGTGGCCTTTCCGGCCTTCTCTCGCTGGACGTCGGCGCGGCGCGTGGCCCGGGGCAGGAGCGGCAGTACGGCCAGGGCGAGCAGGGGCATCGCGAGCGCCACGAGCACGCCGAGGGAGGGCAGATAGAGGACGAGCCCGACACAGATGATGACGAGGGCCGCGGCGGCCGCGACGAAGCGGGAGAGCGCCTCGACGAACCAGCCGATCTTCTCCACGTCGCCGGTGGACACCGCGACGACCTCGCCCGCGGCGACCCTGCGCGTCAGTGCCGAGCCGAGCTCCGCGGTCTTGCGGGCCAGCAGTTGCTGGACCCTGGCGGCAGCGGTGATCCAGTTGGTGACGGCGGTCCGGTGAAGCATCGTGTCGCCCACCGCGATCAGCACACCGAGCACCGCGATCATGCCGCCGGCCAGCGCCAGCCGTCCGCCGGACCGGTCGACGACCGACTGGACGGCGAACCCCACGGCGAGCGGCAGCCCCGCGATGGAGCACTGGTGCAGCAGACCCCACGCCATGGACTTGAGCTGTCCGCGGATCTGGTTGCGGCCGAGCCAGAGCAGGAAGCGGGGGCCCGACCGGACATCGGGATCGCCGGGATCCGCATACGGAAGATCGCGAATGTGCATGATGTCCCAAAAGATCGGAAGGAGCTGAGATCCGCGAGGATCTCCAGAAACACGTGGGGGAGGCGTGTGGGGGGACCAAACCGTCCAAGCCTCGCTCTCCGCAGGAGCTGAGGCAAACCCTTTTAGGGCGGGCCGGGGCGGCCAGTGGCGGGTGGGCCCCGCGGGCCGGGGCGGGCCGGTCCACGGGGTAAAGATTGGGCACGCATTGGCCCGAAGCCGCAGACGAGGACGGCTCGGGCTCTGGATGGTGCGAGCATGGACGGATGCGTATAGCCGGTGCGGTACGAGTGGTGGCCTCGGCGGCCGCCTGCGGTGTCCTGTTCGCGACCCTGACGTCGTGCGGCGACGGACAGGAACCGAAGAAGGCCGACGCGCGGTCGGCCGATGCCCGCGAGGACGAGGCCGACGAGCAGACCACACGCCTGAAGCGCATCCCTGACGTGGGTGACCGGCTGCAGTCACAGATCCCGGACGGCTCCCGCCAGGTCGTCGCCGTGTACGGCGCGGGCAAGAACTCCGCGGACTCCACGGTCGTGCTGTACACCCGGACCGGATCCACCTGGGACAAGGCCGCCGGCTGGAAGGCCCACAACGGTCGCAAGGGCTGGACCACCGACCACCACGAGGACGACAAACGCTCCCCGGTCGGCGTCTTCACCCTCACCGACGCGGGCGGCGCCCTCCCCGATCCGGGCGCGCTGCTCCCGTACACCGAGTCGGCCGCCATCCAGGCGCCCCGCTACTGGGCCAAGCCCTACTGGCACGACTTCGACTACGTCATCGCCATCGACTACAACCGCGTCAAGGGCACCGCCCCCAACGACCCGACGCGCCCGCAGGGTCAGTCCAAGGGCGGCAGCATCTGGCTGCACATGGACCACGGCAGCGGCACATCGGCCTGCGTGAGCCTGCCGAAGGAGGCCATGGTGAAGCTGCTGCGCACCCTTGACCCGAAGCAGAACCCGGTCGTGGTGATGGGCGACCGAGCAGAACTCAAGGCCTGAGCGGCCGCCGCCCCGAACTCACGCGGGCCGGGGGCGGGTTGCCCGGCGCTCGTGCGGGCCCAGGGGCGACGGGGCGCCCGGTGCTCATGCAGGGCCGCCGGGGGCGAGGCAGGGCCCCCGGGCGCTCACGCGGGACCGGGACGGGTCGCCCGCTCCAGCTCCATCAGCGCCGAGTGGTACGAACGCCCCGTCGCCCGGTCCATGCCGATCTCGCACATGCGGTTCGCGCACAGATAGGTGTCGTACTCCCGGGTGTTCACCTCGGCGGCCTCCTTCGCCGTGGCCGAAGCCGTCAGCTCCTTGTGCAGCATGCCCCGGTCGCCCGCGAAGCCGCAGCACGCGGCGTCGTCCGGGATCACGACCTCCTCCGCGCAGGCCTCCGCGACCGTGCGCAACTGGCCGACGTCGTCGAGATGCTCCATCGAGCACGTCGGGTGCAACACCGCCGAGCCGGACTTCCTCAGCACCGTCAGCTCGGGCAGGAGCTCGTCGGCCGCCCACACCAGTGAGTCGACCACCGTCAGTTCCCGGTGCAGCTTCCGGTTGTCCTCGGTCAGATACGGCACCACCTCGTGCGCGATGCCCAGCGTGCACGAGGAGGCGTCGACGACCAGGGGCAGCTTTCCGCCGGCGGTCCAGCCCCAGGCGGCTTCGACGATCCGATTGGCCATTACCGCGTTCCCGGAGTCGTACCCCTTGGAATGCCAGATCGTCGCGCAGCAGGTGCCCGCGACGTCCTCCGGAATCCAGACGGGCTTCCCGGCACGGGCCGAGACGAGGACCACGGCCTGCGGCAGCGACGGGCCACGATGCCCTTGCGGGCCGCCGAAGATACGGTTGACGCAGGCCGGGTAGTAGACCGCGCTCGCCCCCACCCTGGAGGTGCGGGGCAGCTTCCGGGCCGCGGCGCCCGGGATCTCCGGCAGCCATTCCGGTACCAGATCGGGGCGTACGGCCTTGCGGACGAGTCCGGTGACGCCCTGGAGCAGCCGGTCGTCGATCCTGTCGGCCGCGGCGACCGCCAGCCGGGCCGCCGCTTCGACCACGCGGAAGTTCTTCGCGGTGAGCGCGGCGATCCGCTCCTCGCGGGGGGAGTGCCGCCGGTGGCGGAAGTCCTTCATCATGGCGCCCGTGTCGATGCCGACGGGGCAGGCGAGCTTGCACGTGGAGTCGCCCGCACAGGTGTCGACGGCGTCGTACCCGTAGGCGTCGAGCAGTCCCGCTTCCACCGGCGAGCCGTCCGGCTGCCGCATCATCTCGCGGCGCAGCACGATGCGCTGGCGCGGTGTCGTGGTCAGATCCTGGCTGGGGCAGGTCGGCTCGCAGAAGCCGCATTCGATGCAGGGGTCGGCCACCGCCTCGACCTTGGGAATGGTCTTCAGCCCGCGGAGATGCGCCTTCGGGTCACGGTCCAGCACGATCCGGGGGCCCAGGACCCCGTCGGGGTCGATGACCTGCTTCGTGCGCCACATCAGCTCGGTCGCCCGCGGGCCCCACTCCAGCTCAAGGAAGGGCGCGATGTTGCGGCCGGTGGCGTGCTCCGCCTTGAGCGATCCGTCGAAGCGTTCCACGGTCAGCCGGCAGAAGTCCTCCATGAAGCCGGCGTACCGGTCGACATCGGACTCCTTCGCCGCGTCGAACGCCAGCAGGAAGTGCAGATTGCCATGGGCCGCGTGGCCCGCGACGGCGGCATCGAAACCGTGCTCCGCCTGGAGCTCCAGCAACGCCTCGCAGGCGTCGGCCAGCCGGGAGGGCGGGACCGCGAAGTCCTCCGTGATCAGCGTCGTACCGGACGGGCGGGAGCCGCCGACGGCCGTGACGAAGGCCTTGCGGGCCTTCCAGTAGCCGGAGATGGTCCGGGCGTCCCGGGTGAACTCATTGGTCACCGAGGTGACGGGACGGACCAGGTCCAGCTGCCGTACGACCCCCGCGGCCGCCTCCTCGTACGCCTCCTGGCCCGCCTCGTCGGGAGCGCGGAACTCGACCAGCAGGGCCGCGGTCTGCTTCGGCAGCCCCGCCCAGTCGGCGGGCACTCCCTGGACGCTGACCGAGGCGCGCAGCGTGTTGCCGTCCATCAGCTCCACGGCGATGGCCCCGGCGTCGTTGAACAGCGGGACGGCCGCGGCAGCCGCGGTCAGGGAGGGGAAGAAGAGCAGCGCGGTGGAGATCCTGCGGTCCAGGGGCAGTGTGTCGAAGACGACCTCGGAGATGAATCCGAAGGTCCCTTCCGAACCGACCATGAGGCCGCGCAGGATCTCTACCGGCGTCGATCCGTCCAGGAAGGCGTCCAGCCGGTAGCCGTTGGTGTTCTTGATCTCGTACTTGGCGCGGATCCGGGCGGTGAGCGCGGCGTCGGCCTCGATCTCCGCCTTCAGGGCGAGCAGCCCCGCGCAGAGCTGCGGCTCCGCGCGCGCCAGGTCCTCGTCCGCCGTCGGGTCGCCGGTGTCCACCACCGTGCCGCTGGGCAGCACGACGGTGAGGGAGGAGACGGTGCGGTACGAATTCCGGGTGGTTCCGGCGGTCATCCCGGAGGCGTTGTTGGCGACCACGCCCCCGACCGTGCAGGCGATCGCGCTGGCCGGGTCCGGCCCCAGAAGCCGGCCGTGCCGGGCGAGGGTGGCGTTCGCCCGCATGACCGTCGTCCCCGGGCGGATCCGGGCCCGCGTGCCCCCGTCCAGGACCTCGATACCCGCCCAGTGGTGGCGTACGTCCACGAGGATGTCCTCGCCCTGCGCCTGCCCGTTCAGACTGGTGCCCGCCGCCCGGAACACGACGTTGCGGCCCTTGCCATGGGCGTACGAAAGGATCGCGGAGATGTCGTCGATGTCCTCCGGAACGACGACGACCTGGGGAACGAACCGGTACGGACTGGCGTCGGAGGCGTACCGCACCAGGTCGGAGATCTTCCAGAGCACCTTCTGCGGGCCCAGCAGGGCGGTCAGATCGCCCCGCAGCGGCTCGGGAGTGCCGGGTGCCTGCGCGTCGGGAACCCGGTCGTGGGACGGAGGACGCGCGACCCCGGGGCGCAGGGATTCCGGGTTCGGTTCGAGCAGTGGCATGTCCAGATCCCCTCGGTGGTTCGGCGCGACGCTTCGCGCCCGGTCAGCAGGTGCGCTCCGGCATTCCGTTGACCAGAGCGGTCAGCAGACCCCCGAGCACCTCACGCTGATCGGCGGTCAGTGGAGCCAGGATCTCCTCTGCGGCGGCCCGGCGCGCGTTGCGCAGCGAGCGCAGCGTGGCGATGCCCTCGTCCGTGATCTCGATCCGGACCACGCGGCGGCTGTCCGGATCGGGTGTCCGGCGCACCCGGCCACTGGCCTCCAGTCCGTCGACCAGCGTGGTCACGGCGCGGGGGACGACGTCGAGGCGATTCGCCAGATCCGCCATCCGTGGGGGGCCGTCGTAGTGCGCGACGGTGCGCAGCAGCCGGAACTGCGCGGGGGTGATGCCGATCGGTTCCAGTTGGCGGCTCTGAATGCGCTGGAGCCTGCGGGTCAGCCGCAGCAGCTGTTCGGCGAGCATGCCGTCGGGGTCGGGGGTGTCCATGGCGGGAACAATATCAGGACCTTGTTCATTGTGAGTATAGGTAACAATGAGCTATGCTCTCGTCTGTTCCACCGTCGAGGTCCGAGAGGTCCGCGGAAACTGCGAGGTCTGTGAGGCCTGCGAAATCCGGGCCACGGGCCCGTCGGTGGTCACCCGGCCACCGCCCTGCCGCGCTGTGGACGCGCTCGCTGTCGCAAGCCCCCGCGCCCGCCCCCACCTGTAGTCGCACGCCTGACGAAGGAGCCCATGAAACCCGACGAACCCACGTGGACACCCCCGCCCCGGGAAGCCGCCCAGCCACCCGCCGAGCTGCGCCGCATCCTCCGCCTCTTCCATCCCTACCGCGGCCGCCTCGCGGTGGTCGGACTGCTCGTCGGCGCCTCGTCGCTGGTGTCGGTCGCCTCGCCGTTCCTGTTGCGCGAGATCCTGGACACCGCCATCCCCCAGGGGCGGACCGGACTGCTCTCGCTGCTGGCCCTCGGCATGATCCTCACCGCGGTGATGAACAGTGTCTTCGGCGTGCTCCAGACCCTCATCTCCACCACGGTCGGCCAGCGGGTCATGCACGACCTGCGCACCGCCGTCTACACGCAGCTCCAGCGGATGCCGCTCGCCTTCTTCACGAAGACCCGCACGGGCGAGGTCCAGTCCCGGATCGCCAACGACATCGGCGGCATGCAGGCCACCGTCACCTCGACGGCGACCTCCCTGGTCTCCAACCTCACCGCGGTCATCGCCACGGTCGTCGCCATGCTGGCGCTCGACTGGCGGCTCACCGTCGTCTCGCTGCTCCTGCTGCCGGTCTTCGTCTGGATCAGCCGCCGGGTCGGCCGCGAGCGGAAGAAGATCACCACCCAGCGCCAGAAGCAGATGGCCGCCATGGCGGCCACCGTCACCGAATCGCTCTCCGTCAGTGGCATCCTGCTCGGCCGCACGATGGGCCGCTCGGACTCGCTGACCAAGGGATTCGCCGAGGAGTCCGAGCGCCTGGTCGACCTCGAAGTGCGCTCCAGCATGGCCGGACGCTGGCGGATGTCGACGATCGGCATCGTGATGGCCGCCATGCCGGCTGTCATCTACTGGGCAGCCGGAATCGCCCTGCAGTCCGGTGGTCCGGGCGTCTCGATCGGAACGCTGGTGGCCTTCGTCTCGCTCCAGCAGGGCCTCTTCCGGCCCGCCGTGAGCCTGCTCTCCACCGGGGTGCAGATGCAGACCTCCCTCGCCCTCTTCCAGCGCATCTTCGAATACCTCGACCTCACGGTGGATATCACCGAGCCCGAGAAGCCGGTGCGCCTGGAGAGGATCCGCGGTGAGATCCGCTTCGAGAACGTCGACTTCAGTTACGACGAGAAGAGCGGTCCGACCCTCAGCGGCGTCGATGTGACCGTGCCCGCCGGAGCCAGCCTGGCCGTCGTCGGTCCCACCGGCTCGGGCAAGTCCACCCTCAGCTATCTCGTGCCGAGGCTCTACGACGTCACCGGCGGCCGGGTCACGCTCGACGGGGTCGATGTGCGCGAACTGGACTTCGACACCCTCGCCAGGGCGGTCGGCGTGGTCTCCCAGGAGACGTACCTCTTCCACGCTTCGGTCGCCGAGAACCTGCGCTTCGCCAAGCCGGACGCGACCGACGAGGAGATCGAGGCGGCGGCCCGCGCCGCACAGATCCACGATCACATCGCCTCTCTGCCCGACGGCTACGACACGCTCGTCGGTGAACGCGGCTACCGATTCTCGGGAGGCGAGAAGCAGCGTCTGGCCATTGCCCGCACGATCCTGCGCGACCCCCCGGTACTGATCCTCGACGAGGCGACGAGCGCCCTCGATACCCGCACCGAGTTCGCCGTACAGGAGGCGATCGACGCGCTCTCGGCCGGCCGGACGACGATCACCATCGCCCACCGGCTCTCCACCGTGCGCGATGCCGACCAGATCGTCGTCCTCGACGCAGGCCGCACCGCCGAGCGCGGCAGCCACGAGGAACTGCTGCGACAGGACGGGCGGTACGCGGCCCTGGTCCGCAGGGACGACACCCGGCTCGCCGCCCCCGTGGCGGGCTGACCGGCCGCGTACGGGGGAGTGGTGGCGAAGGGCTCACCCCGGGGGCATGTGGCCGCACGCGACGGCGCCGCCGCTCCCGTGGGACGGGGAACGACGGCGCCGGGTGGAGCAATGGTCAGATGAGCCAACCCACGAAGTGGACGACGCCGGCCAGCAGGTTGGTGATCAGGTTCATCGGGTGTTTCTCCTTGTGCATGGTGAATCTCTGGGACAGCACAGTCGCGGTCTGCAGCCCGTCGCTTGCGCCCTGTAATCATCAACCGCCGTCAGGCCGTTGAGCAACGAATGCCGATACGATCACGCGTTCCAGCGAACACCCGATCCCCTGTTCGTGTGTTCGCGTCGCATGGTGCCCGCCGCGTGTCGTCACGGACGAGGTACCGACGGCACGATCCGCGCGGGATAGCGTGCCTGCATGGTGAACGAGTCCCCGGACACCCGTCCCCACCGCAGGATCCGCCCGACCCGCAGGGGGCGTCTGCTGCTGCTCATCGCCGCCGTGCTCGTAGCCGGACTGGCCGCCGCCGTCCTCGTGCCGCTGCTGACCAGGGAGCCCAAGACCGCGGAACAGGCTCGCTCCCTGGTGATTCCGGAGGGATGGCGGGCCTCACAGGTGTACATGGCCACCGACAAGGCTCTGGGGCAAACCGTCGGCACCACGAAGAAGGCCGTCGCGACGGCGGACCTGCCGTTGCCGGCCGAGGCGAAGGGCAATCCCGAGGGCTACCTCTTCCCGGCGACGTACCCCGTCACCTCACGCACGACCCCGAAGAGCCTGCTGCGCTACATGGTCGACACGGCAAGGAGCCGCTTCGGTGCGGACCACATCACGGCCGGAGCGCAGCGCAACAACGTCACCGTGTACCAGACCGTGACGATCGCCAGTATCGTCCAGGCCGAGGCGGACACCGCGCCCGATATGGGCAAGGTGGCCCGGGTCATCCACAACCGGCTCGACCGCGGCATGCCCCTCCAGATGGACTCCACGCTCAACTACGCGCTGAACCGCAGCACTCTGGACACCAGCACGGGCGACACGAAGACCGACAGCCCGTACAACAGCTACGCACTCAAGGGACTCCCGCCCACGCCCATCGGCAACCCCGGTGAGCAGGCGATGGTGGCAGCGATCAGCCCCACCCCCGGCCCCTGGCTGTACTTCGTCACGGTCGCGCCCGGCGACACCCGCTTCACCGACGACTACGCGGAGCAGCAGCGCAACGTGGCCGAGTTCAACCGCAACCGCCGCGGCTCGGGAACCGGCTGAACCGTGCTCACGCGGACACGGACACGGCCCCCTCCGAGGCGGACTCGGCGCGCTCCAGCAGCCGGCCGATCCCGCGCACGGCGGCACGGCCGGCCCGGTTCGCGCCGATGGTGCTGGCGGACGGCCCGTACCCGACGAGATGGACGCGCTCGTCGCGCGCGGCCTGCGTCCCTTCGACCCGGATCCCGCCCCCGGGCTCACGCAGCCGCAGCGGGGCGAGGTGGTCGACGGCGGCCCGGAACCCGGTGGCCCAGAGGATGACGTCCGCCTCGACGGTGCGACCGTCGTCCCAGGCCACGCCATCCCGAGTGATCCGGTCGAACATGGGCAGCCGGTCGAGCACCCCCGACTCGCGGGCCCGCCGGACCGCGTCCGTGACGGGCAGCCCGGTGACGCTCACGACACTCTGCGGCGGCAGCCCGCGCCGTACCCGCTCCTCCACCATGGCCACGGCCGCCCGGCCCTGATCGGCACCGAACGGGCCCTCACGGAACACCGGCGGCCGGCGCGTCACCCAGTAGGTGTCCGCCGCCACCTCGGCGATCTCCATCAGGTGCTGCGTCCCGGAGGCCCCACCGCCCACGACGACCACCCGCTGCCCGGCGAACCCGGCGGGCCCCGGGTAGTTCGCCGTGTGCAACTGCCGCCCGCGGAAGGTCTCCTGCCCCGGGTAGCGCGGCCAGAACGGCCGGTCCCAGGTCCCGGTGGCATTGAGCAGGGCGCGCGTCGCGTACGTCCCCTCGGACGTCTCGACGAGCAGCCGCCCGCCCGTCCCCTCACGCACGGCGCTCACCTCCACGGGCCGGTGCACCCGCAGCCCGAAGGTGCGCTCGTAGGTGTCGAAGTACTCCCCGATCACCTCGGACGAGGGCCGGCTGTCGTCGGCCCCCGTCAGCTCCATGCCGGGCAGGGCGTGCATGCCGTGCACCTTGCCGTACGTCAACGAGGGCCAGCGGAACTGCCAGGCGCCGCCGGGACGCGGGGCATGGTCGAGGACCACGAAATCGCGGTCCGGTACCAGACCGCTGCGACGCAGGTGATACGCACCGGACAGCCCCGCCTGCCCGGCGCCGATCACCACGACATCCACTGAGCGCATCCCGAGATTGTTCACGTTTCTACCAACCGCATCGACTGCGCGGATCTTCCCGCGGCCGCCTTCGGCTCATCCGACCGGGAAGCTCGGTGCGTGGTCGCGCGATCCCGCGGTGCGGGCAGGACAATGTGCCCATGTCCTCTGCGTTCACCACCGGCGTCCTGCACATCACCACGGGCACGACGGAGACCGTCACCGACCTCACGTCCGACTGCGAACAGTTCCTCACCCGGACGGCGGCGGGCCGCGACGGCCTGCTCAACGTCTTCGTTCCCCACGCGACCGCCGGGATCGCGGTACTGGAGACCGGCGCGGGCAGCGACGACGACCTCCTCAGCGCCCTGCACGCCCTGCTTCCCGCGGACGACCGCTGGCAACACCGGCACGGCAGCCCGGGCCACGGCCGCGACCACGTGCTCCCGGCTCTCGTCCCGCCGCACGCGACGTTGCCCGTGATCGGGGGGCGCCTGGAGCTGGGAACCTGGCAGTCGGTGTGCCTCGTGGATACAAATCGCGACAATGCAAACCGTCACGTCCGTCTGTCGTTCTTCGGATAGGGCTGCGTCTGCCGTCACTGAGCTCTTTCCAACCACTGTCGCTCATCGTGCAGTTGAGCTGACAACAGGATGAAGTCCCTGGTAGATGGGTTTTCGACCAAGAAAGCCGTCTTAATTAGAGGCTTCGCATGCTTGTCTATCCATCCGGCATCGACGTGTCCAGCTTCACGCTGCGCTTCCTCGCACACCAGCTGCGAGGGCACCCGCCGCGCGATCGGGCCCCGGTGGCGGCGGCTGAGCGCCGGCCGCCAAGCCCTCCTCGCACTCGCCCACCTCCGCGTCGGACACGCCTATGCCCAGCTCGCCGCTGGCTTTTGCGGTCGGAACCACGACCGCCCACCACTACGTTGCCGAAGACAGCCCCCGCGTTCGGAGCCGGCCGTGTCGGCGGCCGGGGCGCGGGGGCCGTCGCTGGTGGTGGTGCCCTCGGCGGTCACGTCCCTCCTGGCTTGACCATGCGGAAGTTCCAGGGAACTGCCCTCGCCCGACCGAACTTTGAACGACGATGTATCCGCAGGTTCGAGTAGGACAGCAGGTCGGGAATCGGGAGGCGTCATGCACGTTGATCTGCGTATGGAGCAAGGTACCGGCGAACTGCGGTCGCTTCATGCCTGGCTGCGGAACGACGCAGCCGTGCGGCGGTCCTCCACTTCGGAGGTGAAGGCGGACGGGCCCCCTCAGCCGGGGCAAATGGGGTCGACCCTGGAAGTAATCAAGATGGTGACCGAGAATGGCTGGAGTGCGGCCTCATTCGTGATGGCTGTCGTCGCCTGGAAGCAGACTCGACCGCAGAGCCCGCAGATCACGATCACCAGGGACGCCACGACCATTGCGCTCACCAACTGCAGCGACGACGAAGTGCGGCGTGTGATCCGCGTCCTCGACGACGGGCAGAGTGGGGAGAGCCGAGGCGAGTGAGTGTGTTGCCTGATCCGGGAGCATCGCGTGCCGTCCTCATCGGATCGAGCCGATTCGATCACCTTGAGCCGTTGCCAGCCGTTACCAACAATCTCGCCGCACTCGCCGAAGCGCTCGCGTCGCCCACCTCATGGCAGCTGCGGCCGGAGCACTGTGTGATCTTGGCGAACCCCGGGTCCACCGACGAGGTGATGGCCGCGCTGCGGGCTGCTGCCCTGGAGGCCCGGGACACCCTGCTCGTATATTATGCCGGACACGGCCTGGTCGATCTGCAAAGTCGTTTGCAGCTGGCGTTGCCCAAATCCCAGCAGGACTGGCCGGAGTCGTCTCTCCACTACGAATGGCTGCGGCAGGCAGTCCTGGCGGGGCGCTCGGAACGGCAGGTCCTCCTGCTGGACTGCTGCTTCAGCGGACTCGCCTTGGGCACCATGGCCGGCGGCCCCCCGAAGCTGGTCGATCACGCTTCAGTGGAGGGGAGTTACCTTCTAGCCGCATCCTCGGAAACGAGTGCCGCTCTCGCTCCGCCAGGTGAGACCTACACGGCTTTCACCGGCCAACTGCTGGAAGTTCTGCGCAGCGGAATAGTCGGAGGTCCCGAGCTGCTGGAGCTCGACGCGGTGTACCGGCACCTGCGGGTGGCGTTGGCCGCTCAGTCGCGCCCCGAGCCACAGGCCAGAAATCGGAACACGGGAGCCCGACTGGCTCTCGGTCGAAACCGGGCGTTCGACCCGGACCTTCCCGTCGGCATGTCCGGTGGCCTGGATCCGTCCCTCCGCGCCTGGCCCTCGCCCGGTGGTATCCGGACAGCCGAGGGGTTCATCACGCGGCTCGGGGACGTCCGTGTGGTGTCCGGGCTGTCGCAGAAGGCGATCAGTCAACGATCGGGCCGCAAGATTGCGGACGGCACGGTCAGCAACTTGCTGAATCGCGAGACGCTTCCGCGTACCTGGACTGCGATCCCCACGTACTTGTCTGCGTGCGGAGTACCTGAGGACCAGGTGCGGCAGTGGAAGGAGGTGTGGGAGAGGATCCGCGCAGAACAGGCTGACAGCGTCCGCGACTTGACGCCTTCTGCGGCAGAAGACCGGAAGCCCCAGACATGGGCCAGGAGACTCTGGCGGAGGAAGGATGGTAGTACCGTACGTCCCGAGCGGGGTTGAGTTCTCGGCCTATCGGGCTGGCGACACCTGGGCAGTGGGAGTCGTCTGCTGGGGTGTTGTAGCGGGAGCATCGGAACCGCCGCCGAAGAGGGTGTTCCAGGCGGCGATGGCGAGCACTGCCAGAGTCACCACGACCCAAGTGGCGGGCTTCTTCATGCGTCGGGAGACCGTCGTGGGCCTGACGTAAGTCGCTGCCCGGTAATGCCCCTTGCGGCTCTGCGCCACTGCTGATCCTTCCTCGCAAGCCGATGGGGACGAGTAGCTCGTCCCGAGAGGGATTGTGGCAGGGCTCTGTTGTGCGTGTCGGCGCCTTCGGGCGTACAGGCCGGAATCCGATGGCGTGGGTTGATCGCACGACGAGTCGGGAGCGCCTTCTGCCAGGGGGGACTGCCGCGTGGGACGAGGTGGACAAGCTGGCTGAATATCTGATGTGGGAGGAGCGGGAGAAGCTCTAGAAATACAAGGAGCGGATAATCGCGGGCGAGGTCCAGGAGCGGAGCGGCGGTGGTCGCCTCCCTGCCGCGCCTGCGCGTGGCAGGCGGCCTTGACCACTGCGCGCAACGGGCCGCGCGCCTCTTTCGGAAGGCTCCGCCGCCTTCAATCGAAGCCGATTGCCCTCGTCGGAGAGGGCCGTCTCATCATGGTTGCCCTCTGCCTCGCTAGGAAGGTGCCGTTCTCGCTAGGCAGGGAGCCGTGCCAGATCTTTTGAGCTCAACCATGCAGATGCCGCCGGGGGCGACGACGAGCAGGTCCACCTCGCAGACGTGACCGCTGCTCCCGGTGAAGGTGAAGTTCGACCAGGCACGTCACGGGGCGCCGTCCGGCAGTTTCTCCCGGATGGCATTGAGGCCACGCCGTTCATGGTCGAGCTCCGACTCGGTGATCAGCCTTCTCGCATGCGCATTCCCCACCTATTGGATCGCGTATCCCCGTAGTTACAATCGGTCGACCTGCCCTGTCGAGCGCGCCGACGACAGAAAGGCCCTGGGGAAAGCCTGACGTCGGAATCCGGGACAGAGGCACTGCAGCGGAGTCGGGCATGTGCGCGGGGCCGGAGCGGAGAGCGATGCTGCGGAGTGAATGCGCCACGTTCCGCACCCAACTGGGAACCTGCGTCGGGCCCTTGGAGGCGACGACGTCGCGATCACCTTCGTGCGCCGAGCTGGGAGGCGCGGTGCATGCCGCGATCGTAGGAGGCGAGCACGAAAAAGACAGGGAGGCACTTTGATAGCTTCCGCCCGCACATGAAGTTCGTCGGATTACGATGCGACCGGGGGGTCTCGGCGTCCCGGCCTGTGCCGGGAGTCGGAACGTATGTGCGTCGCGTGAGCTCCTCCGACGACCGATCACTTCGCAGTCCGCCAGGAGCGCAACGTGCCGTACACGGCCGAGATCAGCCGCAGCAATCCGACGAGCATCATCTTCCTCGTCGATCAGTCGACCTCCATGAGCGACCCCATCGGCGGTGAAGTCCCTCAACAGAAGGCCGATGTCGTCGCCGACGCCATCAACCGGCTCCTCACCGAGCTCTCGGTCAAGTGCGCGAAGGAAGAGGGCGTCCGCGACTACTTCCACGTAGCGGTTGTCGGCTACGGCGCCACCGTCGGCTCCGCCTTTGCCGGTGCGCTCGGCGGACGGGACATCGTTCCGCTCAGCGAGGTGGCGGACAACCCGGCCCGCGTCGACGAGCGGACCAAGAAGGTGCCGGACGGTGCGGGCGGCCTGGTCGAGACCTCGGTCAACTTCCCGCTGTGGATGGACCCGGTAGCCCATGGCGGGACGCCGATGAACCGCGCTCTTCAGTATGCCGAGAGCCTCGTTGCCGGCTGGACTGAGCGCTTCCCGGCGAGCTTCCCGCCGATCGTCATCAACCTGACGGACGGGGAGTCGACCGACGGCGATCCCACGGCTGCCGCCGAGGCCATCACCTCGCATGCAACGGCTGATGGTGCGGCTCTCCTGTTCAACCTCCACGTGTCCGCCGCGGGCGGCACCCCCACCGCGTTCCCGGACACCACCGACGGGCTCCCCGACAGCTATGCCCGCACCCTTTTCTCCATGTCCAGCCCTCTGCCCAGCCATATGCGTTCATACGCGGCCTCGCAGGGGCAGCGGGTCAGCGAGACCACCCGTGGCTTCGTCTACAACGCGGACATCACCACGGTCGTGCAGTTTCTCGACATCGGCACCCGTGCCACTGAACTGCGGTGACACAACCACCTTCCTGCGTGTACGTCACGCACCTCGTAGCCCCTAAGCACGGCAGCACGCAGGCGGAATGCGAGGACGCCGTCGTCGTGCTGCCAGACCATCCGCATGACCACATGCTGCGGGAACCGATCACTGCCGGTGTCTGTGACGGGGCAACTGAGAGCGCTCTGGCGAAGGACTGGGCCCGGCTTCTGTCCCGTGCGGCGGCCGAGCATGCTTTGGAGCGGCCCGACCTGCTGCAAGGCGGGCACGCCTTCGAAGAGTTCGCGGCGTCGGTCGTGGACCAGTGGGAGCCCTGGCTCGAGCAGTACACGAAGGAGCGCGTCGCGGACGGGCGCCCGTTGAAGTGGTACGAGCACACCAAGCTTGCCGAGGGTGCGTACGCAACCCTGCTCACCGTGCGGGTGGACCCGGAAAACGTTTCCGAGACGGACGCCGAGGCCTTTTCCCCGGCATGGCGGTGGCAGGCTGCCGCCCTGGGGGACAGCTGCTTGTTCCATCTGCGGAACGACCAGCTCGTCGAGGCTTTCCCGGTGGGGTCCGCCGAAGAGTTCGGTACCGTCCCCGACCTCTTCGGCAGCCGAAACCGTGATGCGGCCCTGCTGGCCGGCCGCACGCGGTACACCGGAGGCCGGTGCCTGCCGGGCGACCGGTTGTTCCTCATGACCGACGCACTGGCGGCATGGTTCCTGTCGGTACCCGACCAAGCCGAAGCGCTGAGGGAACTGCTGGAGTTCTCCGCTCCCGACGACCGTGGCGCGTTCGTGGACTGGCTGAACGGTCTCCGGGAGCGTCAGCAGCTACGCAACGACGACGTTGCCGTCGTACGGATCGATTTCGAAGGGCGATGACCGTGGGATCCCCCACCGTTCCGCAGCGGCAGTTTCCCAGTGGCGCCGCCTACGCGGAGGCGCTGCAGCACACCCAACTGTGCTTCCAGCACCCCGAACTCAGGGGCGCGCGACCGGAAGTGACCAAGCTCGGCCTGCCTCGCGCGATCTCCGGCGCCTTCGCGAGTGTCTTCTCGCTGACCTCGCCCACGTCGGGTCGCCGGTATGCGGTCAAATGCTTCACCCGTTACGTCCCCGATCAGGAACGGCGCTATCAGGCCATCAGCGCCCGCCTGGCACGCCTGGACCAGGCCGAGCTCTCTCAGCCGTGGAACCTCGGCTTCGACTATCTCCCTGACGCGATCACTGTGGGCCAGGAGCGATATCCCGTCCTGAAGATGGAGTGGATCGAGGCGGTCACCCTGTCCTCCTGGCTCGACGCCAACCATGCGGACAGGTTCGCCGTCGACCGCCTGGCCGACCGGTTCGCAGCTCTGACCGGCGATTTGTCCCGGCACGAGATTGCTCACGGGGACCTGCAGCACGGCAACCTGCTCGTCGCCAACGACGACACCCTGCGCCTGGTCGACTACGACGGCATGTATGTGCCGGCGCTGTCCGGGCTCGGCGGCACGGAGCGGGGGCACCGTAACTATCAGTCGCCTCTGCGCGGAAACGACGACTTCGGTGTGACGCTGGACAGGTTCTCGGCATGGGTCATCTTCATGTCGCTCAAGTCGATCGCCACCGACCCTGCCCTCTGGAACAGGCTGCACGAGCCGAGTGGCGAGTTTTTGCTGCTCACGGAGGATGACTTCAAGAGGCCGGGCGGCTCCACTGGACTGCAGACGCTGCTCGCTCATCCCGACCGGGCGGTGAGCAGTCTCGCTGACCAGGTGAGGTCCCTGGCCTTTCAGCCGCTCGATCTGCTCCCCCCGCTCTCCGATGCCATCCCGAAGCAACGCACCGCCGCTACGACGACCAGCGCACCGGCTGCCCCCGTGACTACTGCTCCCGGTGGCGCGGGCGGACTCCCCGGCTGGATGAACGGGCACGTCACACCGCAAGCGGTGCCACCGCAGGTCGCGCCACCCGGGGCGGCACCGGACTGTTTCCGCACTCGAGCGGTCCTGGACGTGGTCACGGCCGTGCTGGTGCCACTGCTGCTGGCCATGAGCGGTCTTCTGCTCGTCGTCGGAGGCCCGCTGCCGCCGGCTGGAATAGGGGCGCCCGTCGTCATCGCTGCCGCCATCACCATGATTGCTTGGAGCCGCCGGGTCGAGCGGGCACAGTCCCAGGCCGTTCTGACGGGGCTCACGGCACAACTGGCCCAGCTCGATGACCCGGTCAAGGCAGCCGAGAAGCTGCGCAAGCAGAAGGCGAAGTTCGACGCCCAAGAGGCGAAACGGACCGCCGCGTACCCCAAGGAACAGGAGAAGCTCATAGCCCGATACCACGCCGAGCTCAAGGAAGCTGAACAGCGCAAGATCCGCAAGCAACGCGACATCGCCAAGAAGATCGACGGGCTCTCGGAGGAGCTCAGCAAGGCCCTGGCGAAGGCGCTCGCTGCCAAGCAGACGGCGTACGTCCGGGATCAGCTCGACCGGCGGCTGATCGCCCAGTCCCCCCCGCACGGCATCGGGAAGACACTCGCTGCCCGTCTCGCCGACGTCGGCATCCGGACGGCAGCGGACTTCACGGGCTACCGGGCAGTGCAGAACAATTCCTACAACAGCGTCGGCGCTGAACTCAAGCTGCGCAGCGGCCGTTTCGTGAATGTCCCGGGCATCGGTGAGGCGAAGGCCGTCGCACTCGATATCTGGCGCAAGGATCTGTACAACTCCGCTGTCGCCCGTCAGCCAAGCGCTCTCACCCCGACGGAGCGACTGCCGATTGAGCAGGACAACGCCCGCCGCCGGGCTCAGCTCACCGGCCAGCGCCAGACCCTGGAGTCCGCTACCGAAGCGCTGCGCGAATCGGCGCGGAAACGATGGGAGGATGGCCAGAAGCGGCTTGCCCGAGAGAACGCGCTCGCAGGCGAAGACGCTGCGCGACAGCGGCAGGAGTTCAGCCGACGGACCGTCGCTCTCCAGGAGAACAGTGCGCTCCACGGGGCGCTCAGCGACTCGGTGGACACAGCCAGGCTCCGACGACGAGGGCTGTCCTACGCGCACTATGTATGGTTCCTCTACATCGGGCGCTGAGGAATCGCGCCCTATCGTCGCGTCAGACCTGCTGACCAGCGTCGTAACTGCTTCGTAGTCCGGACCGGCTACTCGGCAGGCGCTCGACTGCCCGAATGCCTTGTCACTGGCGGCAATGCCCCGTCGTGATACGCGGAAAAGTCTGAGCCTGGCCCGATGCTGTGATCCCAGAGCGGCGGAGCAGCCGCGGTCGGCTTTCCTGTACCTCGCTGGTGCTCCGTCCGCGATGCCCTCTCCCGGGAGGGGCGCCGCACGGGCACAGTGCGTGCGCAGGCAGCGGATAGCCTGGGGTTGTCTTAACGGAGGTTGGTGGACACGAACGTCGACAATGCGGACCGGCAGGTGCGGCTGAGCTTCCTGGGCTGACCAAGATCGTTCAGCTGGGTCGTGCCGCCGATTCTCCGTACCATGCGCGCTCGAACGGGGAGGAGATATGCGCGGTACGGACCTAATGCGATCGAACGACCCTACGACGGATGCGGCACGTGCCTGCTCGGAGTGCGGCGGCTGTCGCGCGTGAAGCCGGCGACGTCTTCGCCTGAGCGCCGGCGCGAGAACGTGCTCACCGCCGCCGCTCCGTCGGTGCTCACATCATCGGCTGGGCGGACGACCGGGAGGTCTCCGGAGCCACCGATCCCGTGATCCGCCCCAGCCTGGGCCCGTGGCTCCGTGACGAGAAGGGCCCGTACGACGGCTTGGTCGCCGCAGCGGTGGACCGGCTCGGCCGCAATGTCGTCGACTGCCTGAACAACCGCCTACAAGATGCGCGACGAGACCGCAGGAGGTACAGACGGGCGGCTCGCCGGGCTTATCGTTCTCGCGGCAGCCGCCGGATACCTGTGGCAAGGCGTTGCGATGCTGCGCACCACCACCAGCCCCGGGCCGGTACGACGCCGGCAGGTCATCGGCCGGACCGCGATCACGTACCTCGAACACGTCTGGAACCGGGACCTGTTCGCCTACGACCCGGGCGGGACGCTCCCCCGACATCGCCCCGGACCCCGGCGAGCACACCATCACCCACGACCACCTCGCCCGGGTCCGCTCCTACCGACACCTGGCAGAGGAGTGGCAACGCCGATGAGCCGATCGCGGTCCAGTCCCTGATGCCGTGCGGCGGGAGTCAGACCTTCTCAGCGGTCACCCGGGCATGGCCCGTGGTGCGCCTGGTGATGGTCTCGACGTCGGACGTCGGGGAAGCGCCGCATGACGCAGCCGGGGGATCGACCTCGGGCCGGCCGGGGCCGGGCTTCCGGCAGGTCTTCTCTCGCGAAGAACTGCCGGAGGCTTCGGCCCCGGGTGCCTCGGTTCACGCCGAGCGTGGCTTCCGGYCGGCCCGGTGGAGGCTCACGAAGCGTTGGGGGAGGGCGTGTTGGACGGGGTCGGGGTGGAGCTCAGGGTAGGGGCGCCGCTCTGGTCGGGGGCCTTTTCCTTGTCGTTGGTGCCGCAGGCCGTGAGGGCGGCCGCGAGGGCCAGTGCCGTCACGCCGGCCCTGAGAGCCCGTCGACGCGTGGTTCCGTGAGACCTGGTCATGCGGCACTTCCTTTTCCTCATGAGAGTCCGGGCAATCCAGTCTACGGACGAGGAACGACGCCCTTCTGAATTCGGCCATTCTTCGGCGGCGCCCGGCGCTACTGTTTCGGCGTCGCCCATCGCTCTGCGGGGAGAAGGAACTGGCTGATTTCGACGGTGGTGTGTCGCTGCCGGTCGAAGAAGCCGTGTTGTCGTGTGTACGTGAAGCCCAGGTGTTCCAGCAGGCGCGCGGAGCGTGTGTTGCGTATGTCGCACTCGGCCACGGCCGTCCGCAGACCCTGGCCGAACAGTTCGGCGAGTATGCCGCGGACGGCCTCGGAGGCGTAGCCCTGGCCTTGTCGGGGGCGGGCGATGCTGAAGCCCAGTTCGGCTGTCGCGCCGTCCGGGTGCCGGTGTACGGCGATGTCGCCGATGAGGCGCTCGTCCTGCTTCAGTTCGATCGCGTAGGGGAACCAGCCGGGACGGGCGGGATCGCGGCGGGAGTATTCGGCGACCAGACGGCGGGCCGCCGCGAGAGGTAAGGGGAAATCCCAGTTCTGGTAACGGGCGACCTCGCGGTCCGAGCGGTAGGCGGCGAAATCCGGGACGTCGGTGGGAAGGAAACGTCTGAGCCGGAGACGGGGGGTTTCGATCTGCATCCCGGAAGAATTCCAGGGTTGTGCCGCCAGGGATAGAGCGGGTATTAACCCTCTGTCCAGCCGTGGCCCTTCGCGAACCGGGCGAGCCCGGCGCGCGCCTGCAGGATCTGCTCGCCGGTGAGCGACGGGGCCGACGTCAGGAGGACCTCGGTGACCTCCCGGAGGAACTCCTCCGCGCTGAGCACGTCGCACAGCGAGTCGTCGAACGGACCGCCGGCCTGTCCTCCGTGCCCGGGGCGAGGCGGACCGCGGACGCCTTCGGCCCGCGTTCGCCGTTCTCGATCTCGAACTCCAACCTCACACCGGGGGCGCACGAGCTCCTCGGCCACGTGCGTGTCGTTCACGTGCAGGAACACGTCGTCCCCGCCGGTCTCCGGCGCGATGAACCCATAACCCCGCACACTGTCGAAACGCACCACGCGACCGGTAACCATGACGTTTCCCACCGGAACCGGGCCCGGTGCCCGTACGGGCCCCTTGCCCGAGGATTCCGGTGGGAGAGCGTAGTGGTGACCGTGCCGTCGAGGCGAGGGCCGCCGATTGAACGGTCCTGTCGGGTCAGTTGCCGCAGCGGTAGAGAGTGCCTTGGATGTCCTTGTCGTTGCCGCCGAACGTGGAGGGCGGTACGGCGGTGCAGTCGGTCCTCACCCATGCGCGTACCGCGTCCACGGCTGCGTTCTTGTGGCCCTGGGTCTGCGCGTAGCCCTGCCAGCCGTCGGCGCTGAGCAGCACGAAGCGCAACTCCCCTTCGGCCACGCGCCGTTTGACCTCCGCCGGTGCGGGCGTCGGCGAGCCGCCGCTGAATCCGCCCATCGGCAGCACGGGGGCGCCGGTGGCCAGAATGTAGTTCCACGACATGACGGCGGAGTCGTTGGCGAACACGAACTTGGCGCCGTCACCGTGCTGTCGGGTGTACGTGAGCAGCTTGTGCTGGCTGTCGGTGAGGACGTCCGACTCGTTGAGCGACGCCGCGGCGGCGGCAGTGCCGCGCGGCGCGTTGCCGACCCCGACGACGTTGGCCGCCCGTCGCACCGCGCTGCCGCCCGTGGCGAACGGGCCGGCCGACGCGTCCATCGCGCTGCCCGCGTACATCGGGTCGAGCACCGACAGGGACCAGGCCGCGGGCCCGGCGAACAGGGTGACCAGTCCGGCCGCCAGCCCGACCAGGGCCAGCCTGCCGGTCCGTCGGCCCTTGCGGTGGGCGAGGACGAGGGACGGTACGGCGACGAGGCCGGTCAGGATGAGCAGCCACGGCAGCCACGGCAGGAAGTCCGGGTAGAGGAAGCAGAGGAAGGCGCTCCACACCAGTTCCACCGCGATCACCGCGGGCAGCACCCGCACGCTCCGGCCCTCCCGGTACGCCTGCCAGAGGGCCACGAGACCGGCCCCCGACAGCGCGGCGAGCGCGGGCGCGAGCATGGCGACGTACGCGGTGTGCGGTACCTCGATGGCGCTCAGCACGAGGGCGCTGATGGCCAGCCAGCCGCCCCACAGGACGTATCCTCCGCGCAGCCGGTCGGTACGCGGGACCTTGCGCCGCCAGCCGGCGCAGAGGATCAGACTCGTCAGCGCCAGCGGGTACAGCCAGCCCACCTGCGGGGCGAAGCGGCTGCCGAGGAGCTTGCCGGGGACCGACCCGCCGCCGGAGGGGTGGCCGCCCGGCGACGTGTCGGGCGCGCCGGCCGGGTTCGGCGCGCCGGCCGAGTCGGGTGAGCCCGTCTGGTCCGGCATGCCCGGCGCGTGCTCGCCCTGTGGCGGGCCGACCGTGTCGTTCATTTGGCTGACCGAGCCGGAGATCAGGTCGCGGGAGAACCGGTTGAGGCCGTTGTAGCCGAAGACCATGCTGAACGCACTGTTGTCGGTGGTTCCGTCCACGTAAGGTCGTTCCGACGCCGGTACGAACGTGAGGACCGCGATCCACGACAGGGAGACCGCGAGGGTGACCGCGCCCGCGGTCAGCACGTGGACCACCCTGCGGCGCAGCGGCGCGGGTGCCACCACGAGGTAGCCGACGGCGAGGGCCGGCAGGATCAGCCATGCCTGCAGCATCTTGGCCTGGAAGCCCAGGCCGATCCACACCCCGGCGATCAGGAGCGGGCGCAACCGGGCGCTGAACATGGCGCGTTGGCAGGCGTCGGCGGCCAGGACGAGACACATGGTCATCGCCGCGTCGCCCATGGAGTGGCCGAACATGGACGCGACCGCGGGGGTCAGCGTCATGATGCCGGCCGCCAGCAGGCCGGGTACGACGCCCGCCCAGAGGCGTACGACCCGATACAGCGCGAGGACGCTGACGACGCCCTCGATCGCCTGAGGCAGCGTCAGTGACCAGGCGTGGAACCCGAAGAGGCGGGCCGACAGCGCCTGAGGCCAGAGGAAGCCGCCGAGCTTGTCGAGGGTGAGGGTGGCACCCGGGTCAAGGGCGCCGAAGAAGAAGGCCCGCCAGCTCTCCGACATGCTGCGGGCCGCGACGGCGTAGAAGGGGGCGTAGCCGCTCGTGGTGATGTTCCAGGAGTAGAGCAGGGCCGCGAGGGCGGCGATGCCCAGGAGTGCGGGTCTCGCCCAACGGGCCTGGTCCGTGGGGGACTTCCACACCTCCCAGCGTCTGCGGCGGCCGGGCGGTGCCGGCTCGCGTTCCGACGTGGGGGCGTCGGCGGTGGTGACCGGCGGGGCGGTCATCGTCGACCGCATTCACAACGTGATGTGTCCATGGCAGGAAGCTTGGGTGTTGCTGGCGCCGAACACCACGCCGAGCGGAATCCGGGGGTAGGGATTCGGCCGGTCGGTGTCGGCGGAATCCGACGATGTGGATGCGGCCGATCAGCGGCCCTGCCACTTCGGTTCGCGTTTCTCGGCGAACGCGCGAGGACCCTCGACCGCGTCCGCGCTGTGCATCCGCCGCCGCTCCCAAGGGTATTCGGCCGCGAAAGCCTCCTCCAGGGACAGACCGACCGACCGGGTCGCCGCCTCCTTGATGGCGCGGACCGACAGCGGGGCGCTGCGCACCAGGTCCGCCACCCACGTCTCGGCGCAGTCGTCCAGTTCCGCGGGCGGTACGACCTCGTTGACGAGGCCGAGTTCGTACGCCCGCACGGCGCCCATCGGGCGCCCGGTCAGCAGGTGCCCCATGGCCGTCTTCCACGGCACCTGCCGGGACAGCCGGAACACGCCGCCGGCCCCCGCGATCAGCCCGAGCGCGGCCTCGGGCAGCGCGAACCGCGCGTCCTCGGAGGCCACCACGATGTCGCAGGCCAGGGCGAGTTCAAAACCACCGCCCAGCGCGTGACCGCGCACCTTCGCGACGACCGGCTTGGTCAGGTCGAACCGCTCGGTGAGCCGCGGCCAGCCGGGCTTCCCACGGCTGCCGAACGTCGACGGCGCGGCGAGACCGGCCCGCTCCCGGGCCGCCAGTTCCTTGAGATCCTGGCCCACGGAGAAAGCGCGGGTGCCCTCACCGGCCAGCAGGGCGACCCGCATAGCGTCGTCCGCCTCGAAATCGTCCCATATCTCGCAGAGTTCCTCGTGCATACGAAGATCCATCGCATGGAGGACCTCGGGCCTGTTCAACGTGATTCGGGCGACGTGATCAGCCTTTTCGTAGCGCACCCGCGACAGATTCATCATGGCCCGCACTGTAGATATCCGTGTTCAACCGGAGCGCGGACGCAGTTGAACGTGCGAATTGCCGTTCGAGCCGCATATTGATGTCCGGCGCACGGCCGGGCCATAGTGCAACGGAGAGCGCGATTCGCGCTTTCCGTTCCAGTCCCCGTGTGACGCGAACAAAGTGCAGGAGGGGCCGTGCTTCAGCTCACCGACGGTGACGTGGAGAAGCTCATCGAGACGGTCGACGTCGTGGATGCCGTACGCGAGGTGTTCCTGGCCCACGCGGCACAGCGCACGGTGCTCCCGGAGGAGAGCTGCCTGCGCTGGACCAACGACCAGGGAGAGTCCTGTCGCAGCCTCAACATGCCCGGCCTGGTCGAGATCGGCGGCACACGATTCGCCGGCACGAAGATCATCAACGCGAGTCTGGGCAACCCCGACCGCGGACTGGCGCGTGCCGACGGCCTCGTCCTCCTCTTCGACCTCACCACCGCCCGCCCGGTCTGCCTCATGCCGGCGGCCCGCGTGTCGGCGGCCCGTACCGCGGCGGTGAGCGTGCTCGCGACCGAGCTCAGCTGGGCCCACCCCACCCGCTCCGTCGCGGTCGTGGGCTCCGGGGCGCTCGCCGACGCCCATCTCGGGCTGGCGCTGCGCCGCTGGCCGTCCCTGCGGACCGTACGGCTCCACGACCGGGTCCCCGAGCGGGCGGCGCTCCTCGCCGAACGGCTGGGAGCCGCCCACCCCGACGTCGCCTTCGAGGCCACGGACACGGCCGAGGAGGCCGTACGCGAGGCGGAGCTGGTCATCCCGGCCACGACCACGACCACCGGCTACATCCCCGCGGAATGGATCGCGGAAGGAGCCGTCGTCGTCAACGTGTCCCTCGATGACCTGCTGCCGGACGTGTTCACCAGCGCCGACAAGGTGATCGTGGACGACTGGAGCCTCGTCGCCGCCGACACCACACGGCTGCTCGGCAGGATGTACCGCGCCGGCGACGTCCAGCCGCCGCGCGCACGCCAGACCGACGGCAACACCCCCCGCAGCGTCGAGGTCGCCGCCGAACTCTGCGACATCATCAGCGGCACCGCCTCGCCCCGCACGTCCCCCACCGACCGCGTCGTGATCAACCCGTTCGGGATGTCCCTGCACGACGTGGCGGTCGCGGGCCGGATCCACACAGCACACCTCGGCACGACGTCGTCTCCCCTCGCGGGAGCCGCCGTGACGTGACCCAGCGACTCCTGCTTTGACCGGCGATGTCACCGCGCGGAAGCGCCCATCGCCCGGTGAGGAGTGCGAACCAGCGTTCGCTGCGGCAGCGCAGAGCACACAGCAGCAATCCCATGTGCGGATGTCGATGTCGAAGGATCGCGACCAGCTGCGCCCTTGAGGCGCCGCTCGGTTGGCACCTTCTCAACGGGCCGGAGAGAACTTCTCGATGGCGTATCCGAAATGCAGTCATCCCTGAAAAGCACGGAGGTAGTTCCACCATGGAAAAACTGATCCTCGACGTGACCGAAATCGGCGCGGTCGACGAGCTCCTCGACACGGTCGAGGGCGAGTTCGAGACCCTCGATTCCGAGGACGCCTTGCACCGCGCCACCCTGCTCGCCCACGAACTGCCCCGCCGGATCCGGCACCACCTCAACGCGTTCCGGCTGGAACAGCTCTCCGGAGTGCTGTGCATATCCGGCTACCAGGTTGACGAGAAGCGCCTCGGACGCACCCCCGCGCACTGGCGCGGACAGGCGCAGCCGTCGCCCAGTCACCGTGAGGAACTCCTCCTCATGATGTACAGCTCCCTGATCGGCGACCCCTTCTGCTGGGCGACCCAGCAGGACGGCCGGCTCATCCACGACATCATCCCGATCCAGGGCCACGAGCACGAGCAGCTCGGCTCCAGCAGCAAGGCGCTCCTGACCTGGCACACCGAGGACGCCTTCCACCCGCTCCGGGGCGACTTCCTCTCCTTCGCCTGCCTGAGGAACCCCTACCAGGCGGCGACCACCGTCGGCTACGCCGACGACCTGCGCCTGCCCGACGACGTCAGGGACGTGCTCTTCGAGAAGCGGTTCACCATCCGTCCCGACGAGTCCCACTTCAGAAAGAACAACTCCGCCGCCGACGCGGAGACGTTCGAGGACATCGAGATGATGCAGACCAACCCCGAGCCGGTGGCCATCCTCTTCGGCGTCCCGGACCGGCCCTACGTCCGCGCCGACCCGTACTTCATGGACGTCCCCGAGGACGACGCCGAGGCGCGCTTCGCCCTCGAGGCGCTCTGCAAGGCGATGGACGAGGCCATGTTCGACCTCGTCCTCGAGAGCGGCGACTTCTGCTTCCTCGACAACTTCCGGGTCGTCCACGGCCGCAAGCCCTTCACCGCACGCCACGACGGCACCGACCGCTGGCTCAAGCGGATCAACGTCACCGGCGACCTGCGCAAGTCCCGCGGCGCCCGCGACGCCAGGGCGATCCGAGCGGGGGCCTGAGCCGATGACCTCCGTACCCAGGCGGCTCCGGCCCGCCCCCCTGGAGGACTGGCTCCGCGAGTCCTACTTCACCGCGGACCTCGACATCAGCTCCAGCGGCGTCCACTCGTACTCCATGGCCGAACTCCGCGAGATGACCTCGCTCCGCCACGACGACCTCGACCGGCTCGTCTTCGACGACGGCTACTCCCTCGGCGCCCCCTCCGTACGGGCCGCCGTCGCCCGGCACACCGGCGGCGTCGACCCGGACCGGGTCATGACGACGAGCGGCTCCGGCGAAGCACTGGCCCTGGTGATGTCCGCACTCCTCGATGCCGGCGACGAGGTCGTCGTCGTCCGGCCCGGGTACCACCTGCTCGTCGAGTACGTGACCGCCCTCGGCTGCACCATCAAGGACTGGCACCTCGACCCGGCGCGGGACTGGCACCCCGACGTCGACGAGCTCGCCGGCCTGGTC
>NZ_RDBK01000001.1:347970-459635 GCF_008042275.1 Streptomyces sp. OR43
GCACGGGACCACCGACGAGGCCCCCGCCGGGCCACCCCCCGGCCACCCCGAACGACTGTGCCCCGAAGTCCCGCTCAGCGAGGCGGAGATGACATGGGGGCGACAGCTGCTCGGGGCCCCCGGCCCGGACCCGTACGAACGCTGACGGTCCGAGCCGGCGAGGCTACGGAACCGGTCAGTGCCGGCGGGCGTGCGGAGCGGGGACAAGGCGCACCGCGGTGTTCAGGACATGATCGATCACATCGCGCGAGGGCTTGTCCGTGAGGTTGGTGAGCAGCCGGGCCAGCGTGTTGAGGAGGAACGGCGAGCCCATCACGTAACGGTTGAGCACGGGCTGGAAACCCGACCGGCTGAAGACCAGGTCGGCGGCCGTGTTGCCGAGCCGGTAGTAGCTGCCCCAGCGGCGGTTCATCTCCACCGGATAGTGGTGCAGCGCCCTCTCCCGCCGGGGGCCCGCCGGCAGCGCCAGCGCGAGTGCCGCGGTCTCGGCCGCGACCTCCCCGGCCTCCAGCGCCTGGCCGATGCCCTCACCGTTCCAGGGGCTGATCATGCCGCCCGAGTCGCCGACGAGGAGAAGGCCCCTGGTGTACAGCGGATGACGGTTGAAGCCCAGCGGCAGGGCGGCGCTGCGGACCGGCCCCTCCGCGTTCTCCTCGCACAGCCCCCATGCCTCGGGGGTCCGGGCCAGCCACCGGTCCAGGGTGGCCCGGAGGTCGGCCTTGCCGTGGCGGCGGTGGGGGATGGCGCCGAGACCCACGTTGACGCGGCCGTCGCCCATCGGGAAGATCCAGCCGTAGCCGGGCAGATAGCGGTCGCTCCGCGGATACCGGAGGTCGGCCCAGAGCTCCAGGTACTCCTCGCGGGAACGCCCGGGACTCCGGTAGTAGCGGCGGGCCGCCGTGGCGATCTGCCGCTTCGTGTCCCGCTGCAGTCCCATCGCGAGCGCGAGCCGTGCCGAGGCACCGTCCGCGGCGATGACGACCGGGGCCCGGTGCACCACCGGATCTCCCGCACCGGACACCGCCGTGACCCCGGTGACGCGGCCGGCCCGGTCGGTCACGGGATCCGTCACCTTCACACCGGTACGCAGCCGGGCCCCGGCCGCCACCGCGTGACGGGCCAGGATGTCGTCGAAGTCGTGTCGGCTGCGCGTGAGACCGAAATCCGGATAGCCGCCCAGCGCCGGCCAGTCGATCCGAACCTGCCGTTCGCCGGCCACCCAGCGCATCCCGCGGGACCGGGTCCAGCCGGGGGCCTTGATGTCGACGCCCATGCGGATGAGCTGGTGCACCGCGCGCGGGGTCAGGCCGTCCCCGCACACCTTCTCCCGCGGGAACACGGACTTCTCCAGCAGCAGCACGTCGACGCCCGCTCTCGCGAGGTGGAAGGCGGCGGACGACCCGGCCGGTCCCGCACCCACCACGATCACCTGTGCCTCCTCGGACCGGCTGGAGGCCACGGCTCCGTCCGCGGCGGACAGAGCGGAAGGAGCGGACTGGTCTGCGTGCGCTTCCCGCATGGGAACCCTTTCCTGGGACGGCCGGCACCACCGCCCGCGGACGGCGGCCCTCGTACACCGACATCCTGCCGGGTCGCGCCGCCGCGCGGCAGGGCGGTCGACGCCCCCGCGCGCGCCTGCGGGACCGCGGCCGCCCGTTCACGCAGTGCCCGGCCTCCGGCGGACCGCTCCGGAACGCGCCCCGGGGCCGCACGGCGTGCGGCCCCGGAGGAGTGACGGATGAGTGGGGGAGAAGGCGAAGGAGTCAGTACGGCAGCGGGCGTCCGGACGGCGTGCGCAGATCGAGCGGCGGCGGCCGGGAGGGAAGCTGGGGACGTCGGACGATCCTGATGCGGCCCACTGACACCACCTCCTGTCGGTAATCCGTCCTATGCCCTGACGGTGTGCCGTTCACACGTCCAGCGGTCATCCACGACGCCCGGGCCCGGCGGGCGGCCCCGGCGAATCGTGTTACACCTGAAGATGTGGGTGGTACAGGTCGGTTCGGCACGCGGTTTCGCCACTCCGCCCGGCAGCCGCATCGACACGATGACGGACGCCCGGGCGGTGACGAGCCCACGCCGTCCGGCCCGGGCACCCGCCGGCCCGCACCGCTCCGCAGGCTGCGCACCCTCTTCAGCGTCCACACGGTGGCCGGCCAGGTGTTCGTCCTCATGCTGGGAATCGTGACGCTGCTCGTCGTGGCGGCCGTCGTCGCCCTGGTGGTGCAGGGCAGACGGGACAGCATGAAGGAGGCGCGGACCCGGTCGCTGAGCGTCGCGGAGACCTTCGCCCACGCGCCCGGAGTCGCGGCCGCCCTCGACAGCAGGGACCCCACGGCCGTACTGCAGCCCCGCGCCGAGGAGATCCGGCGCAGCACGGGCGTCGAGTACGTCGTCGTGGCCGGGACCAACGGCATCCGCTACACCCACCCCGACATCGCACTGATCGGCAAGCGCATCCTCGGCCCGTACAAGGAGGCGCTGGAGGGCGACGCCTTCACGCGTACCGTCACCGCCAGCCGGGGCCTCGCGGTCAACTCGGTGGTGCCCGTGGAACGGCGCGACGGCACGTCCGCGGGCCTGGTGTCCGTGGGCATCAAGGTCGACACCATCAACCGACTCGCCTATCCGAGCCTCCCGCTCGCTCTCGGCGCCGCGGTGGTCGCCCTCGCTCTCACCGCCGGTGGCGCGGGCCTGGTCAGCCGGCGCCTGGGCCGGCAGACGCGCGGCCTGGGACCCGCCGAGATGACCCGGATGTACGAACACCACGACGCGGTGCTCCACGCCGTCCGTGAAGGCGTCCTCATCCTCACCGCCGACGGCCGGCTGGCCCTGGCCAACGACGAGGCCCGCCGTCTCCTGGGGCTTCCCGCCGACGCCGAGGGCCGCTCCGTGACGGACCTGGGGCTGGACCCCCGCACCGCGGAGCTGCTGGCCTCCGGCCGGACGGCCACGGACGAACTGCGGCCCGCGGGGAACCGGCTGCTGGCCGTCAACCTCCGCCCCACGGGCGAACGCGGCGGACAGCCCGGCACGGTCGCCACCCTGCGGGACACCACGGAACTGCAGGCCGTCACCGGCCGGGCGCAGACCGTACGCGAACGCCTGCTGCTTCTGTACCGTGCGGGAGCCCGCATCGGGACGACCCTCGACGTCACCACGACCGCGCGCGAACTGGCGGAGGTCGCCGCGCCCGGATTCGCCGACTGCGCGACGGTCGACCTCGCCGACTCCGTACTGCGCGGAGAAGAACCGGAACCGCCCTCCGGGAACGTGATGGACATGCGGCGCACCGCCGTGAGCGGTGTCGGGCCCGACCACCCCCTCTACCCGCTGGGCCGCGTGATCGGCTTCGTGCCGACCAGCGCCGAAGGCATCGGCAGCAGCAGCGGCCACACCTGGGTCGTGCCCGATCTCGCCGCCTCCCAGCAGTGGCGCCTGCCCGACCCCGACCAGGCGGCACGGATCCTGGAGTACGGATTCCACTCGCTGCTCTCCGTGCCCCTGCACGCGCGCGGGGTCATCCTCGGCATGGCCAACTTCTGGCGCGCGCAGAACGAGGCCCCTTTCGACACCGAGGACCTGTCCTTCGCCGAGGAACTGGTGGCCCGCGCGGCGGTCAGCGTCGACAACGCCCGCCGCTACACCCGCGAGCACGAGATGGCCGTGACCCTGCAGCGCAGTCTGCTCCCGAGCGGCCTTCCGGAACAGAACGCCCTGGACGTCGCCTACCGCTACCTGCCGGCGCAGGCGGGAGTGGGCGGGGACTGGTTCGACGTGATCCCGCTGTCCGGCGCCCGGGTCGCCCTCGTCGTCGGCGACGTCGTCGGGCACGGCCTGCACGCCGCGGCCACCATGGGCCGGCTGCGCACCACGGTGCACAACTTCTCCACGCTGGACCTGCCGCCGGACGAACTCCTCGGCCACCTCGACGAACTCGTCGGCCGGATGGACCAGGACGAGGAGGCCGGCGGCGGGGGGATCACCGGGGCCACCTGTCTGTACGCGATCTACGACGCGGTCTCCGGGCGCTGCTCGGTGGCCCGGGCCGGCCACCCCGGGCCCGCGCTCGTCCTGCCCGACGGCACCGTGGAGTTCCCCGAGATCCCGGCCGGTCTGCCGCTCGGCATCGGCGGCATGCCCTTCGAGGCGACCGAGCTGGAGGTGCCCGAGGGCAGCCGTCTGGTGCTGTACACGGACGGACTGATCGAGCGTCGCGACCGGGACATCGACGACGGCCTGGAACAGCTGCGGAGCGCTCTGGCCGGCCGCGAACGCACACCGGAGGAGACCTGCGACGACGTGCTGGAGGCGCTGCTGCCCAGCCGCCCGGGCGACGACGTGGCCCTGCTGGTGGCGCGCACCCGCATCCTGGACCCGGCCCGCCGCGTCCAGTGGCAGGTGGACCCGGACCCCGCGGCCGTCGCCGGTGTGCGCAGGGAAGCCACCCGCTGGCTCACGGACCGGGGCCTGGACGAGGAGGGGTTCGTCACCGAACTGATCCTGAGCGAACTCGTCACCAACGCCATCCGCTACGGCTCCGAGCCGATCAGCGTCCGGCTGCTGTACGACCGGGCGCTGATCTGCGAGGTGTCGGACTGCAGTAGCACCTCCCCGCACCTGCGCTATGCCGCGACGACGGACGAGGGCGGCCGTGGGCTGTTCCTCGTCGCCCAGTTCGCCGAGCGCTGGGGCACCCGCTACACCGAGCGCGGCAAGGTCATCTGGTCCGAGCAGACGCTCGACGGGCCGCCGCCCGGAGAGGGGTAGAAGGCCGACGGGGCCCGGCAGCGACTGCCGGGCCCCGCCGATCGGCCGGATCACCTCACGCGTGGCGTCAGGGGAAGGACACCACGTTGGAGGGAACGGTCGAGGTGCCGGAGGTGGGTGATCCGGTGTTGTTGATGACGTGTTCGTACTGGCCCTGGCCGCCGAGGGAGACGACGAGCAGGTCGTGGAACTTCACGCCGGGCTTCACCGGTGCCTGGAATCCGTGGTCCTGGCGGATGGTGGGGTCGACGTTGAAGTAGCAGTAGCTGCCCAGGCCCCAGCCTTCGTGGGTGGTGACGGAGTCGTCGACCTTGTAGGCCGCGTACCCCTTGGTGGCACCGTTCTGGATGGCGGCCTGGTTCGGGGCGTCGTACGCCTTCTCGTTCTGGAAGAAGACCGTCTTCCCCCTCTCGCCGGACCAGCGGACGTCGTACTTGTTGAAGTGCTCCACGAACAGACCGGTCGCGAGGACGTCGTCGCCGTTGACCTGGAGGCCGTAGTCGGCCCGGTTGGTCTCCCAGCCGACCCCGTCGCCGTGGTCCGCGCGCCACAGCCAGGTGTGGTCGATGATCGTGTCGTCGTTGTTGATGACCATGCCGGTCGTGGCCTTGCCGGCCCCCGCGCCGCCGACCCGGACGAACACGTCCTGGACGGTCGTGGGGTTGGCCGCGTGGTCGGCGGAGGCACCGTCGGGGCCGACCTGGACGAGCACCTGGGAGTTCTGCGGACCGGCGTCGACGAGCAGTCCGGCGAGCTTCACACCGTCCACGTCACCGACCTTGATGGCCGTGACCCCGTTGTCCGGGATGATCGTGGCCAGACCGAGCCCCAGCACGACCGTGTTGGCGCGGTCGATGTCGATCGTCCGGTCGACGTGGTAGATCCCGGGCGTGAACAGCAGGTGCAGACCCTGCTGCACCGCCGCGTTGATCGTGGCGGCGGAGGCCCCCGGCTTGACCACGTAGAACTGGCTCAGCGGGATGGACTCGCCCTGCGGCGTGCCGTTCCACGAGACGCCGCGCGCGTTGGTGCGCTTGGCGGGGACGAAGACCTTGTAGTCGTTGCCGTCGAGGTAGAGGAACGGCTTCTCCCGGGAGACGGGGGTGTTCTCCAGGGTGGTGTACGGGGGGTTCGGGAAGCTCTGGGCGGGTGCGCCCTCGACGCCGGAGAACGTCATGTTCCAGACGCCGTTGCCCCAGCTGCCGATCGAGCTGTCGCGGGTGTACCACTGCTGCTGCGAGTACGGGCCGACCTGGCCGTCGATCTTGCTGTCGGCGATGTACCCGCCGCTCGCCCAGCCGTAGCCGTTCGGCGCGAGGTTCAGTCCGCCCTTGACGTGCATGCGGCGGAAGGGCGCGGCCTGGGAGACGGCCCAACGGTCGGTGCCGCTCACCGGGTTGAGCGCGAGGTTCTCCGCCGAGCGCCAGAAGTTCTGGGTGGCGTTGCCGTTGAACCAGCCCGCGTCGACGGTCACATCACCGTTGAACGTGGTGTCGTCCGGTTTGAGCCCGAGACCGGCGATCTGGGTGTAGAAGCCGATCTGGGCATTGATGTTGTTGTACGTGCCCGGCTTGAACATCAGCGCGTAGCGGCCGGTGCCGAACTGCGCCGACTCCTGCTGCTTGAAGACCTCGTCGACCTTGGCCTGGATGTTCGGCGTCGACGGGTCGAAGACCAGGACGTTCGGGCCGAGGTCGCCGCCGCCCGGGATCTGGGGGCCGCCGCCGGTGGTGCCGAACACCTGGAACTCCCAGAGCGAGTACCCGTACTGGGTGGCCCTGGTGGTGCCGGTCAGCCGGACGTAGCGGGCGTTGCCGGAGACGTTGAGCGTCTCGGTGCCGCCGGGGCTCGTGGTGGTCGAGTAGGCGGTGCTCCAGGTGCTGTCGTCCGTGGAGAACTCGATCCGGTAGCTCTTGGCGTAGGCGTTCTCCCACTTCAGGGCGATCTGGCTGACGGAGGCGGTGGAGCCCAGGTCGACCTTGATCCACTGGGGATCGGAGAACGCGCTGGACCAGCGGGTGCCGTTGTCGCCGTCGACGGCGGCGGTGGCGGGGGTGCCGCCGTTCTCCTGGCTGGAGGTGGTCACCGTCCTGCCCTGCGAGAGAAGCGAGGGCGCCGCACTGGCGGAGGTGGACGGCACGAACGCCAGCAGCGAGACGACGAGACCGGCGACAGCGGTCAGCACGCCGGTGCGTCTTCTTCCGGCCGCGGGCGCGGGTCTGCGGAACAAGGGGGGTGTGTACATGGGGGCTTGTCTCCTGAGTCGCGGTAGCGGGTGCACGACACGAAGCCGGAGAGCGCTCTCTCCGGCCGATGGGGATACTTCTCCCTTGCGTCCCCACACGTCAATAGGTGTGCAACACGTCCTTCTCCAGGCGCTGTTGAGAACAAGAATTGACGACGGTTACCTCCTGATTGCCCCGATTGCCTACTCCTTGGCGCTGTCCCGGCTACTCTCCTGACGGGTCGTTGATTCAGGTGATGATGTTGCGGGAAGGCTCAATGAGGGCGGGGCTTCTCGGTGTTGCTCGCATGGCCTGACGGTGGCAGGGGGTCCGGAGGAACGGGCCGTGAGTGGCGTGTACCGGCAACCGCCGCGCCTGTTACCGGACATCTTGCCGACGCCTGGGGGACAGTGGACCCGGCTGCTCGCTATCCTCCGGGTCATGAGCCGTGAGCGTGGCACGCGTGGCGCCGCTGACCAGGCGCGACGGGGTTCCGGGTGAACGAGGCGATGGGTCCTGTTCCGGCGGACGCCCGTACCGCGGAGGCGTGGCGGTCGTTCGGAGCCCGGTTACGCCAGTGGCGCAGACGGGCCGGGTTCACCCAGGCCCAGGTGGGTGCCCGGGTCGGGTACGACCACACCGCCATCAGCAAACTGGAGCACGGCAGTCGGCGGACGCCATTGCCGCTGGCCCGAAAGCTGGATGAACTGCTATCGGCTGAGGGCGAGTTGGTGTCCTCCTGCGAGGCGGCCGAGGAGCAGGAGCGTGCGGGAGGCCTGCCCGGCGCGCCGACGCCCGTACGCAGCGGCCCCTTGCCCGGGGAGCCCGCCGGTGGTGCACTGCGCTCGATGCTTCCGCCGGGTACCGTCCTGCCCGCGAGCCTGCCCGCCTACGGACTCGTCTGCCCGCTGCACGGCCGCGACGGCTGCGCGGTCCCCGTCCTCGCGGACGTCATCGAACTGCACGCGGCCTTCTGCGCGCTGGGCCCCGACGCGCGGTCACGCCCCGCCCTGGACCACGATACCGTGCACGCGCTCACCGCCCTGCTCGCGGTCTGTCTGCGCGCCGACGAGGAACGGGCCTGGCCCGGGGCGACCGCCGTGGTCGAGGGCACGCTGCACGCCATGCTCCGCTGGATGGCGCTTCCCGCCGCTTCGTACCAGGCCCAACTGGCCCCACTGGCAGCCGAGTACGCGCAGTCGGCGGGCTGTCTGCGACTGCTGTGGGGCCGCAACGGGACCGCGATGGCCTGGCTCGACCGCTCACTGCAGTGGGCCGCCATCGCCGGACGCGTCGGAACCCAGGTCGCTGCGCTCAGCGACATGAGCACCCTGGCCCGGCTGGAGGGTGACGGCCCGTCGGCGCTCGCCTACGGCGGGGCGATCGGCGAGGCCGCCGCGGGCCGGCACTGGGCGGGTGCCATGAGCGACCTGTACCAGGCGCGCGGACACGCCGTCCGCGGCGACGCCGCCCGGACACTGCGGCACATCGACCGGGCCTGGTCACAGATGGACCGCGCCGGCGAGCACGACGAGACGGAGGCGCCCTGGCTCTCGGTCGCCTCCGTGCGTCTGCGGGTGGAGTCGGGTGCGGCCGGCGCGCTGCGCGATCTCGCCGCGGCCACCGGTGACCGCCGGTTCGCGCTCCGCGCGATCGGGGCGGCCGGCACCGCGCTCGGGCTGCTGCCGCCCGGTATGCATTCGGCGCGGATGCTGTTCCTGGCCCGGATGGCCGACGCCCATGCGTGCGCCGGCGACCCGGCGGCGGCGCAGTCCGTGGCGGGCCCGGTCCTGGACACCACCGAGATCAATCCGGCGACGCTGCTCGGCCAGGAACTGCGCGGCCTCCACGCGAGGCTGGCGGCCCCGGGGCGCCGCCCGGAGACCGACGACTTCGTCAGGAGGCTGGCGGCGGCGGTCCGCTGACACGCCGAAGGCGGGGCGTGTGGATCACGCCCCGCCCCCGGTTCCCCCGGCGGTGGATCAGCTCACGTCCAGGGCCACGTCGTCCAGGACGAAGCTGGTCTGGAGGTAGGCGTCCTCCTTACTGGTGAACCCCAGCGTCACCGTCTGCCCCGCGGCGGAGCCGACGTCGAAGGACTGCTGGACATAGCCGCTGCTCGCATCGAGATTCGAGTACGTCGCCAGTGTCCGGGATCCCAGTTTCACGGTGAACGTGTCGTACGCGGTCGGATCACCCGCCGACTCGTCCGTGTCGGTGCTCAGGTAGAACGACAGCCGGTAGGTCGAGCAGCCCGTCGGAACGGTGACCGACTGTGTGGCCGTGTCGCTGTGGGTGCTGCCCCAGCCGCCGAACCACGCCTGGTACGCACCGCTGTGCGCGGGCTTCTCGGAGGTCCGGTTGTTGATGATCCCGTCCGTCTGGGTCCACGGCGTGGTGCCGTTCTCGAAGCCGCCGTTGGCGACGACCTGCCGTGCCTGGCAGGTTCCGCCGCCCCCGACGACCAGCGAGTACGTGGTGGTGTGGGTGGCGGTGCCCGTCCCGGTCACGGTGAGGGTGTACGTGCCCGCGGTGACCTGAGCCCCGGCGGAGACGGTCATCGTGGACGAGGAGCCCGACTGCACGGAGGACGGGGCGAACGAGACGGTGACCCCGCTCGGCGCACCGGAGGCGGTGAGCCGCACGCTCTGCGCGGAGCCGCCTGTGGTGGCCGTGGACACGGTCGCGGTGACGGAGGCGCCCGGCTGGACACTGCCGGACACCGGGTTCACCGAGACGGAGAAGTCGTCGGCCGGCGCGGTGGTGCCGACGGCCGTCTTCCACACCGTGTAGGCGATCCCGTCCGCGCTGCGGTTGAGCGCGGTCGCGTTGATGTTCGCCGTCGTGTCGCACGACTGGTGGTAGCACGGATCGTACGAACGGCCGGCGGTGCCGCCCCACTTGGTCGCCTGGGCGGACGACTTGGTGGCACTGGCACCGGTCGCGTAGCCCGAGGTGGCGATGCCGCCCTGCTGGAACGAGTAGTCGTCGGAGCGGCCCTGGCCCTCGACGTTCTCCTCCGGGGCCAGGCCCAGCGAGGTCCAGTACTCCTTCATCGGGGCCGATGCGGCGGAGTTCAGGTTGTTGATGAAGTAGCCGCCGTTGGTGGAGGCGACCATGTCGAAGTTGTAGTAGGCGGAGATGGCCGACCGCTGGGCGGCGGAGAGCTGGCCGACGTAGTACTCGGAGCCTTCCAGGCCCTGCTCCTCGCCGTTCCACCAGGCGAAGCGGACATGCTTGGTCATCGTCGGGTTCTGCTGCGCCAGGGCGAGCGCGTTCTCCAGCAGCGTGGCGGAACCGGAGCCGTTGTCATTGATTCCGGGACCGGCGGCCACGCCGTCGAGATGGGCACCGAACATCACGGTCCGGTCGGCCGGTCCGCCCGGCCAGTCCGCGATCAGGTTGTTCCCGCGGTAGGTGCAGGTGGTGCAGGTCTGCTCGCTGACGGTGTAGCCGGCCGCCTGGAGCTTGCCCTTCACATAGGCGAGCGAGGCGGTGTATCCGCTGCTGCCGGCCCGGCGGTTGCCGCCGTTCTGCGAGGCGATGGTGTTGAACTGGGTCAGATGCGTCTGCACGTTGGCGACACTGATGTCGGGGGCCGTGCCGCCCGGGTTCCCGCCGTCACCGATGGTCAGGGTGTACTGCGCGGTGTGCTCCTGGGTGCCCGCACCCTTCACGGTGAGGGTGTACGTACCGGGCGCGGCGGCCGACGTGGTCGACACGGTCATGGCCGAGGTCGCGCCGGACTGCACCGAGGGCGGGCTGAAGGAGACGGTCACGCCGCTCGGCTGACCGGTCGCCGACAGGTTCACCGTCTGCGCGCTGCCGGATGACACGGTAGTCCTGACCGTGGCCGTCACCGAGCTGCCCTGCTTCACCGAGCCGGAGGCCGGGTCGAGCGACAGGGAGAAGTCGTTGTTGCCGCTCGGGGCACAGGTCGGATCGCCGCTCTGGGCGGGGACGCTCACCGCGTCCCAGGCCGCCTTCGCCCGGTTGAACAGCACACAGGTGGCGTCGAGATTCTTGGCCGAGGTCAGCGTGGCGGTGCGGTAGCGCTTGTACGTCATGCCGCTGGTCTTGAGCAGCATGCCGCCGTAGAAGACCTTGCCGGCGCTCTGGATGCCCACGCCGGTGACCGAGGAGTTGTTGCAGGTGGGGCTGGAGGGCTTGCCGCCACCGGGGTTCGAGCCCTCGGCCAGCAAATAGAACCAGTGGTTCAGGGGGCCGGCCGCCGCGTGCTCCTCGGTGCTGGGTATGGAGGAGCTGTAGCAGTTCGGGTCGCCGATCTGCCCGGGGTTGTACATGATCCGGATCGGCCCGTTGCCCACCAGGTTGATCTTCTCGCCGACGGTGTAGTCCGGGTCGTCGTACGGTGCCGGCTCGTTGGTGTACGCCTCGGTCAGCGCGCCCATGATGTCGCCGGTGGCCTCACCGAGACCGGACTCGTTGTTGGCGCCGCCGGGGGTGTACTGGTCGATGCCGTGGCCGAACTCGTGGCCCACGACGTCCATGGCCGCGATCCACTGGTTGGCGTTGTTGTGGCCGATGGAGACGGTGGAGCCGTCCCAGTACGCGTTCACGTCGTTGAGCCCGACCTTGACCGGCCAGCTGCGGCCGTTCCCGTCATGGCCGTTGCGTCCGAGCCAGTCGCGCAGCATGTCCCACTCGTGCTGGGCCGCCCACATGACGTCGACGCAGCCGGTCTCCTTGCTGGAGGCGCTGCCGGTTCCCCAGGAGTCGCTCGACTTGGTGAAGACGCTCCCGGTGCTGTAGTCGGCGCAGCTCAGCCCGGGGCGGGCCGGGTCGCGGAGCGAGTAACTGCCGCCCGAGGAAGTGGTGTTGATGGAAAGGGGGGACGGGCCGTTCCACTGGCTGTTGCCGGTCCCGGCCTTGACGTCGTCGTAGCTGTCGAGCACCTTGCCGGTGCCCGCGTCGACGAAGACGTGCAGCCGGCTCGGCGCCTTCGCGGTCCGGCCGGTGAGCACGGTCTCCCAGGCCAGCCGGGACTTGGTGCCCGTGGCCCGGACGACCAGCCGGTGGCTGTCGACCCGTTCCACCGTGCGCAGTTCCCCGCGTGACGTGGCCTCGGCGGCCTTGGCGGAGACGGTCGCGGTGACCGGCACGTTGATGCGCCGGGAGACCGCCGACTGGGATCCGCGGACGCGTCCCTTGGAGTCGGCCACCACGACGGCGTCGCCGCCGACGACCGGCAGGCCGCGGTAGGTGCGTTCGTAGGCGATGGAGTAGAGCCCGTTGACCCAGGGGGTCACCATCTGCCGCTCGTACCGCTCTTCGGGCCCCTTGGCCAGGGCGTCGAGACCACTGGCCGCCGCCCGGTCGGCGGCCGACACGGCGGCCGATAGCGCGGTCGGGGCAGGCGGCGGAGACGGTTCTGCAGAAGCTGACTGGCTGCTCGTGGCGACCAGCATTCCGGCGAGGACGGCCAGGGTTGTCCCGGCCGTCATCGGTCTGCGTTTCATCGAGGCTCCTCGGTTCGTGGGGACCTCGGTCACGGGCAGCGGCGTGGGCGGACCCGTCGGCACGGGCCTTCCGCCCAGGTGGTGTCCGTGATCGGGCGACCGAACACTCACACGTGGGCATGACCCCGTCAACGAACTACGGGTGCGCGGAGAAGGCTTGGCAAGTCTGGTCAAGTCGGCATGGTGCGATCGCACAGACGGCTCACAGGGAGCGGTGAGGGCGAAGGAGCCGGGAGGGATGTCGAGCGGTGCCGGGCCCGGAAGGGGGCTGGACAGGATGATGGCGTGGATCTATCCTGCACACGCAGCAAGTAGCGTTGGCGACAGACGCGTTGG
Organism: Streptomyces sp. OR43; assembly: GCF_008042275.1. GTDB lineage: Bacteria > Actinomycetota > Actinomycetes > Streptomycetales > Streptomycetaceae > Streptomyces. The sequence goes on from NZ_RDBK01000001.1 coordinate 360,782, forward strand.
CGCAAACTTACCACGAATCATTGAATCAGGCAATCTTTCTGACGTGCCGTTATGTGCCCTATCAGCTCACCGTTTCATGGAAGGCATCACTCTTGACCTCGGAAACCCCCGACGCAGCGGCTGCCGGCACATGGCGGCTCGGCGATCTGACCGTCAACCGGATCGGCTTCGGCGCCATGCGCCTGACGCAGAACGGTGCCGCGTTCAGTGACGAACGCGGCCCGCACGACCGGGACCGGGCGATTTCCGTGCTCCGCCGTGCCGTTGAGCTCGGCGTGAACCACATCGACACCGCGGCCTTCTACTTCTCGCCCCTGCGCTCCGCCAACGAGCTGATCAACCGGGCACTGGCTCCGTACGGCGACGACCTGGTCATCACGACCAAGGTCGGCCCGGGACGCGGCCCCTCGGGCGACTGGCTGAACTGGGCGCGCCCCGGGCAACTGCGCGGACAGGTCCAGGAGAACATCCGCCAGCTGGGCCGCGACCACCTCGACGTGGTGAACCTGAGGGCGAACGGGCCCGGCCCGGTCGGCGAACAGTTCGGTGCGCTGGCCGAACTGCGCAAGGAGGGACTCATCCGTCATCTGGGCCTCTCCAACGTCGGCCCGGACCAGATCGCCGAGGCCCGGGCCATCGCGCCCGTCGTCTGTGTGCAGAACAGGTACGGCATCGGCGAACGGCGGGCGGACTCCGAGGACATCCTGCGAACCTGCGGCGAACTCGGCATCGCATTCGTGCCGTTCTACGCGATCGCCGCCGGAGGCCGCGAGGCGGGTGCGGACCTCACCGCCGAGCACGAGGTGCTGCTCGACATCGCCCGGGCCCACGACGCGTCCCCCGCCCAGGTCAGGCTCGCCTGGACGCTGCGCAGGGGCCCGCACGTCCTGGCGATCCCGGGCACGGGCAACCCCGCTCATCTGGAGGCCAACGTGGCGGCGGGCGCCCTGCGGCTCACCGACGCGGAGGCCGGCCGGCTCACCGCCCTGGGGCAGGAAGCCGGCTGACCGCCGACCGGGGCGGGGAGCGAGGCGTCCCGCCCCGGAGCCTGCGGCCGCTGCGGCGGAGCCCCGGACCGGCCACCCGGCGGACGTAGCATGATCGCCATGGAACAGCGAGAACTGGGCAGGACCGGGCGGAACGTATCGGTCGTAGGACAGGGCACATGGCAGCTCGGCGGGGACTGGGGCGAGGTGCGCGAAGCCGATGCCTTCGACGTCCTCGACGCCGCCGTCGGGGCGGGCGTCACTTTCTTCGACACCGCGGACGTGTACGGGGACGGACGCAGCGAACAGCTCATCGGCCGCTATCTGAAGGAGCGCCCCGACGCGGGCGTCCTGGTCGCGACCAAGATGGGCCGTCGCGCCGACCAGGTGCCGGAGAACTACGTCCTGGACAACTTCCGTGCCTGGAACGACCGCTCACGGGCCAACCTCGGGGTCGACACCCTCGACCTCGTGCAGTTGCACTGCCCGCCCACGGCGGTCTACTCCTCGGACGAGGTCTATGACGCCCTGGACACGCTCGTGGCCGAGCAGCGGATCGCCGCATACGGGGTGAGCGTCGAAACCTGTGCCGAGGCGCTGACGGCCATCGCCCGCCCCGGTGTCGCGAGCGTGCAGATCATCCTCAACCCGTTCCGTCTCAAGCCGCTGGACGAGGTCCTGCCGGCCGCGCGCGCGGCCGGCGTCGGCATCATCGCCCGCGTGCCGCTCGCCTCCGGTCTGCTGTCCGGGAAGTACACCGCGGACACCGTCTTCGCACCCGAGGACCACCGCGCGTACAACCGGCACGGGGAGGCGTTCGACCAGGGCGAGACCTTCTCCGGGATCGAGTACGGCACCGGGCTGGCGGCGGCGGCCGAGTTCGCCGGACTCGCTCCCGACGGGGCGACGCCCGCGCAGACGGCGCTGCGCTGGATCATCCAGCAGCGCGGTGTCACCAGCGTCATCCCCGGAGCCCGTTCGGTGGAGCAGACCCGCGCCAACGCGGCCGCGGCGGCGCTGGAGCCGCTGCCGCAGAACACGCTCGACGCGGTGCGCGACCTGTACGACCGCAGGATCCGCGCGGCGGTCCACGACCGCTGGTGACGCGGTATCAGCGGCCGGGCCCGGGGGAGGGCGGCCCGCTCTGCGTGGTGCCGTCCTCCGGGGTGGTGGCCGAGCTGGAATCGGGGGAGAACAGGCTCATCCCCAGGTAGACGGCGGCGAGGAAGGCCACCGTTCCCGCGATGGCGCTGGCCACTCTGGGCCGGCGTCTGATGGCTTCGCGGGTGCTGCGCCGCCGGCTGTTCCGGGGCCGGGCCGCCGCCCGCCGTCCACGGCCGTGCGCCTGGGGCAGCCGGTACGTCGTCGGAGCGCCGGGGTCCGCAGCCGGGCGCTGAGCGACCGGCGAGGGCGTCGGCGCGTGGACGGCGGCCGGAGCTCGCGGAGGCGCGGGCCGGTGCCGCGGCAGCGGTTCCGGCCGCCCCCGCCAGGCCTCGCTTTGGAACCAGTCGGCGACCTGCTGCGCGGTGGGCCGGTCCTCAGGCTGCTTCGCGAGCAGGCCCAGCAGGTACGAGTCGAAGGCCGCGGACATGTCCACGCCGCGCTGTCGCAGCGGCACAGGAGGCGTGTCCACGTGCTGGTACAGGGTCGCGGTCGGAGTGTCCGAGCGGAACGGCGGCTGGCCGAGCAGCAGTTGGTAGATGACACAGCCGAGGGAGTACATGTCCGAGGCGGCACCGGCGGTCCGGCCGAGGGCCCGTTCCGGAGCGAGGTAGAGGCTCGTGCCGACGATATGCCCCGTCGTGGTGAGAGCGGCCGAGGGGTCGTCGACGAACTGGGCGATGCCGAAGTCGCCGATCTTGACAGAGCCTTCCGCGTCCAGCATCAGGTTCCCCGGCTTGATATCCCGGTGGACGATTCCCTGCCGGTGGGCCGCCGCCAGCCCGGCGGCCGCCTGGCCGGCGATCCGGGCGACCTGTTCCGGCCCCAGCCGCTCCTGCGACAGGAGCAGGTCGGAGAGGCTCCTGCCCTCGACGAGTTCCATCACCAGGAAGAGCCGGTCCTCCCAGGACCCGAAGTCGAAGACGGCCACCAGATGCGGATGGCTCAGCCGGGCGGCGGTCTGGGCCTCCAGCCGGAACCGCGCGGTCGCCGACTCGTCGGCGTGTTCACCGAGCAGCAGCTTCACGGCGACGGACCGGCCGAGGACCTCGTCCGTGGCCCGCCAGACCTCACCCATTCCGCCACGGCCGATGGCGGATATCAATCGGTACCGCCCAGCAACCAGCACCTGTGCACACCTATCTCGAATAGCTCGCGTGTCTCGAACAGCTCGGGCCGAGGACCGCTCCGGCTGCCGCGGCGGCGACCTCGCCGGGAACGAGGGACGGGGTGGGGGCACGCGGCAAGATCAGGATATCCGGCGCGGGAGCCCGGGGCGACCGGCCGCCGTCGCACCCCGGCCGCTCCGGCCGTGACGGCCCGGCAGGCCCGCCCCGCAGCCGGCGCCGGGCCGCGCTCAGGAAGCCGGACCGGGCCCGTTCGGCGCCGGGGCGGTTGCGGGAAACAGCCAGGCGTACGCGGCCTGAGCGGTGAACTCGTCCTGCCCGCCGGGGAAGAGGAGCCCTGCCGTGGCGAACGCCGGGTCGGTGGCGCACGCCGGTACATAGGGAACCGCGATGCAGCGCATTCCCGCCGCGTGCGCGGCCCGCGCGCCCGGTACCGCGTCCTCCACCACCACACAGTCGGCGGGCGCGGCCCCCAGACGGCGGGCGGCCTCCAGGAACACGTCCGGCTCCGGCTTCCCGCGTGGCACCTCGGCGGCCGAGACATACGTGGTGAAGAAGGCGTCCAGGCCGGTGCTCGTCAGCACGGTCTCGATCGCGGCCGGGGTCGAGCCGGACGCCACGGCCACGGGGACGCCCCGGCCGTGCAGCAGCTCGACGAACTCCCGCATCCGGGGGAAGACTTCGGTCGACTTCCGCGCCAGCTCCAGATAGATCGCGTCCTGACCGGCCACCAGCTCGCCGGCGGAGGCGGCGATGCCGTACTCGGTGCGCAGGACCGTCAGCGCCTCCAGGTTGCTGATCCCGATGAAGCGGGCGTTCTGCTCCCAGGTGAAGCCGGGCACGCCGTACCGCTCGAGGAGCAGGCGCATCGACTCGTAGGCGTTCGGCTCACTGTCCACCAGGGTGCCGTCCAGGTCGAAGATGACCGAAAGGGCGCCTGCTCGTTCTGAGTTCATGGTGGCCATGGTCTGAGCCGGGCGGTCAGGTCCGTTCCGGCGGACCGGCATCGGGCGCGCCCTGGCCGCGTCCGGGCGAGGCCGTCCGGCCCACCGACTCCACCAGCGGCAGCAAGCGGTGCGCCACCCGTTCGCGCAGCGCCACCTCGGTCCGGGTCCTGACGACGCCCGGCAGCTGGATCAGCCGCTGGATCACGTCCTCCAGATGGCCGTTGTCCCGCGCCACCACCCGGGTCAGCAGATCGCCGCCGCCCGTGGTGGAGAACGCCTCGATGATCTCCGGCACGGCGGCAAGAGCCTCGCCGACGGCGTCGAGATGCCCCTGCGTCACTTCCAGGTGCACGAAGGCGAGCACCGGATGGCCGAGGGCGGCGGGGGAGAGGAACGGGCCGCTGCCGGTGATCACACCGTCTCGTTCGAGGCGGTCGATCCGGGCCTGGAGGGTGCCCCGGGCGATCGACAGGATCCGCGCGTACTCGCGCACGCTCGTCTGCGGCTGCTCGATGAGAAGCCGCAGGATCCGCGTGTCGAGCGCGTCCACCGCCATGGTCCGCCGGCCTTTCCCTGGTACGTCGTCCGGGGCAGCGACTGTACCAATGGCGCACTGCCGGTCCGCAGTGCCGGAGGTCCGCCCCCGGCCCCTCGCGCCGGCGGGCACGGGGCCGGGGGCGGTGGGGACGTCAGAAGTTCACGTCGGAACAGGCGTAGAACGCGTTGCCCGTGTCCGAGATGGTCCAGACGCCGAGGATCAGGTGCTTGCCGGACTTCTGCGGCAGCACACCCGAGTGGGTCACGGTCGAGCCCGGCTGCCTGCCGCCGAAGGGAACGGTGAGGAAGGGCTGCGGTTCGAGGTCGGCGCGGGTGAGCGGCCGGGACGGGTCGTAGCCGTCCCGGGTGATGTAGTACCGGAAGTCGGTCGTCGCGTGACGGGCCTCGATCCGCCAGCGGAAGGTGTAGTTCTGTCCGGCCGACACCTGGGTGGCGGGCCAGGCGCCGCCCCGAGGGTCGTCGAGTTCGGAGAAGCGGCCGATGCCGCCCGAGCAGATGTGGCCGTCGGCCGGTCCGCGGGTGGGGAATCCCTTGGGCCCCTCGACGCTCGGCGGCTCCCACTGGATCTGGCCGCAGTGCTTGACGGTGCCGATCCCGCAGAGTTGCTGGCGGCTGATCGGCGAGTCGGTGTAGCCGTGGCTCTGCGCGCTGCTGGATGTGGCGAACAGCGCCACACCGGCCAGGCCGAGCCCGGCCAGTAAGGAAGTGATCTTTCTGCGCATACGTCGCTCCTGGAGATGTGGGGTGATGTCCGGAGAGTTCTGCGGTCTAGACCAAGGGTGAGCGTAGTGATGTCAACTCCGTGTGTCCATACCGTCGGAAGCGGGCGGTGCGGAGGGGGCGACTGCCTGGATCACGCGGCCCGGCCCGGGGACGGAGGGGCTGCGGGGCATCGCCCGGCACTCACGACTGCGGGCCCTTCCATTCGAACATCAGAATCGTCGCGTCGTCGCGGAGGCCGGTGCTCTCCGAGTCCAGCAGGGAATGGATGAGCCGGCGCAAGGTCTCCGGTGCGAGTTCTCCGGCAGCGGCGGCGCGTACGACGTAGTCGACGAATCGTTCGAGGCCGAACTCCGTGCCGTTGCGCATCCGGGACTCGGTCGCGCCGTCCGTGTACATCAGCACGCGGTCCCCCCGCTCCAGTGCGATCCGGTGGACCGTGCGCGGTTCGGACGCGAAAGCGAAGGGGGAGCCCATGGGCGGGTCCGCCTCCTTCTCCATCGCGTGCGGGACCAGGGCACGGTTCCGGATGAGCAGCGGCGCCGGATGACCGCAGTTGCTCCAGCGCAGGACGCCGGAGGCCAGGTCCAGCTGGGCCAGGATCCCCGTACAGAACTGTTCGGGAAGCCACCGTGTGAGTGCCGCGTCGACACTCTCGACGAGCTGGGGCAGATCGGCTCCCGTGCGACGCGCGTTGCGGCAGGCGGCCAGAGTGACGGAGGTGGCGAGGCCCGAGGCCAGGTCGTGCCCCATCGAGTCGAGGATCGAGGCGTGCAGGGTCGTAGGCGTGAGGGCGTGGTCGAACCCGTCCCCGGCGATCTCGTACGCAGGCTCCAGGACGGCCGTGGACACGACGTGCGCCGTACCGATCGTGCGGGGCGGCAGGAAGGCCCGGAGCAGTTCGGTGGGCAACTTCATGGGTTCCGTGCGGGTCCGGGAGACGAACGAATCCTTGTAGGACCGTTTGGAGGTGATCATCATGGCGAGGAGGGAGGCGAGGACCCGGGCGCGGCGCAACAGCACGGCGTCCAGCGTCGTGGTCAGCACCGCCACGACGCCCAGGCGTTCCGCACCGTCCACCAGAGGCAGCCGCGCTGTCAGGCCGCCCATGTCCGCTTCCTCCACCCGCAACGACTGGGTGCGATACGCCCAGCCCGCCAGCGAGCCGTCGATGTCGAGGTCGGGGCCGTGGCCCGTCAAGGGGATCAGGACGTGCTGCTGCACATCGGTCAGATAGACCACTGAATGCTGCAGACCGAGGGCCTTGGAGCAGCGGTCCACGGCTGTCGTCAGGTCGAGGGCCGAATTTGCCGGGTCGGCCAGAAAGTCGCCCAGAAGGTCATCGCTCGCGGACGCCGCCATTCCTCCGCCTCTCCCGTCACGTCGCCTGCCCGTCCCACGTGGGTAGTCTCGCCCGGGCGCGTGCCTCACGCACGGCGGGCGCTCCCGTTCCGGAGCTGCGGAGGGCCGTGGCGGCCACCCGCCATTGCCCGGGCGCAGGCCCCTGCACATACTTGGCCGGACCGATTCCGTACGGGGGACCCTTCATGACAGAGAACATCAGCGCGCACTCCGGCACCTCCGTCGTGGCGGACAGGGACGGGGAACCCATGGTGCGGGTGGAGAACCTGCACCGTTCCTACGGCTCCGGGGCCGCCGCCGTCCACGCCCTGCGCGGCGTCTCCTTCGAGGTCGCGCGCGGTGAGCTGGTCGCGCTCAAGGGCCGGTCGGGCTCCGGCAAGACGACACTCCTCAACCTGGTCGGCGGGTTCGACGCCCCCGACGAGGGTCGCGTCACCGTGGGCGGCACCGATCTGTCGGACCTCGGTGAGGACGGCCTGCTGGAGCTGCGCCGCGACCGGATCGGGTTCATCTTCCAGTCCTTCGGTCTGATCCCGATCCTGACGGCCGCCGAGAACGTCGGTGTGCCGATGCGCCTGCGCCGGACCGATCCGAAGGAGCGCGACGAGAGGGTCGAGCTGCTCCTCGCGCTGGTCGGACTCGCCGACCACGCGGAGCAGCGGCCCGGTGAGCTCTCCGGCGGCCAGCAGCAACGTGTCGCCATCGCCCGCGCACTCGCCAACCGGCCCGCCCTGCTGATCGCCGACGAACCGACGGGTCAGCTGGACGCGGAGACCGGTCTCGCGGTGATGGAGCTGCTGCGGGCCGTGGTGCGGGCCGAAGGCGTGACGGCGCTGGTCGCCACGCACGACGCCACGCTGCTGGGCCTGGCCGACCGGGTGCTCGAACTCAACGACGGCCATATCGTCGAGCACGTCTGACGCGCGGCCGGAGCGCCGCATTTCGGTGTTCACACACCGAAATGCGGTCACAATTCGATCAAGTCGTGGGTGAGAGCGCTGTTCTCCGGGCGCCGTCTCTGTAAACATTCCCTTCGAAAGAGTTTTCGGGGGATGTGCGCGGGGCGTTTCGGGGGAGACCGGTGACGGGATTTGTGTTCTTGCGCGTCCGCGCACACCGGTTGCTGGTCACGGCGGCGCTGCTGGCCGTCCTCCTGACCACCGCCGTCCTGGCCACCCTCGCCGCGTTCTCGGGTTCCGTCGGGGACGCCGGGCTGCGGCACGCCCTGCAGACCAGGGACGCGGCCGCCGCCTCGCTGATCATCAAGGCGGAGAGCCCCGAGGCGGACCGTGTCACGGCCGCCCAGGTCCGGCGCGGGGCCCGGCAGTCCTTCGACGGGCTGCCGGTGACCCTGCGGCAGTTCGACCGCTCGGGGCCGTACGCGCTGCCGCGAGGTCTGCAGACACCGGCTGCCCGCGAGGGCGAGCCCGACCTCACCACGTTCGCCCTGGCGGACCGCTCGCAGGTCCGCCTGTCGAAGGGCGCCTGGCCGTCGGCGGGACAGGGCGACGTGGTCGGCGTCGCCGTGCCCGAGGTCGCCGCGACGCAGCTGAAACTGCGGCCGGGGCCGCGGGTCCTGACCCTCACCGACCGGCTCGGTGGTCCCGCCGTGCGCATACGCGTCACCGGCGTCTACCGTCCCGTCGACCGGAACGATCCGTACTGGCAGCTGGACGAGCTGGGCGGCCGCGGCGTGCACAAGGACTCGTTCCTGACGTACGGGCCGCTGCTGACCGACACCGCGGCCTTCGGGTCCGCCCGGATCACGCGCGGCGGCGCCGCCTGGCTGGCCACGGCCGACTTCACCACGTTCGGCGCCGGCCGGGTCGACTCACTGCGCACGGCCGCGAAGAACAGCCAGAAGCTCGTCGCCGCCCAGCCCGGGCTGGAGAGCGGCGTGACCACGCGTACCTCGCTGCCCGACGTCCTCGACGCGTTGGAGCGGGCGCTGCTCGTGTCCAGGGCGACCCTGCTGATCATCTCGTTGCAACTGGTGCTGCTCGCCGCGTACACGCTGCTGCTGGTGGCCCGGCTGCTGAGCACGGAACGCGCGGGCGAGACCCAGGTACTGCTGGCCCGCGGTGCGTCGCGTGGCCGTCTCGCCGGGCTCTCCGCCCTCGAGGCGCTGCTCCTCGCGCTGCCCGCCGCCGTGTGCGCGCCGCTGCTCGCGGGTCCGCTCACCCGGCTGCTCGCCGGCCAGGGGCTGCTGGCCAGAATCGGGCTGCGCGTCGACACCGGTCCGACCGCGGAGGTCTGGCTGGTCGGCGTGGTGGCGGCGCTGGCCTGCGCCGCGGCGGTGGTGGCCCCGGCGCTCACCGCGGCCGTGGCGGCACGCGGGCGCGGCCGCACGCTGCCCGCCCCGCTGCGGACGGGCGCGGACATCGCGCTCGTGGCCGTCGCCGCCGTCGCCTTCTGGCAGCTGGACCGGAGTACCTCCGGCGGCGGCGCCCTCAGCGGTGACCGCGCGGGCGAGCTGGGCATCGACCCGCTGCTCGTCGTGGCGCCCGCGTTGGCGCTGCTGGCCGGGACCGTCCTCACCCTGCGACTGCTGCCGCCGACGGCGAAGCTCGCCGAACGGCGGGCGACCGCGGGCCGGGGCCTGACCGTCCCGCTGGCGGGCTGGCAGATCAGCCGCAGACCCCTGCGCGGCGCGGGACCGGTGCTGCTGCTGGTGCTCGCTGTCGCCATGGGCATGCTGGCCATCGGCCAGGGCGCGTCCTGGGACCGCTCGCAGGACGACCAGGCGGACTTCCGGTCCGGCGCCCCGGTACGCGTACTGGGCAGCGGCACCTCCCGGTTCGGCCAGGGCGGCGTGTACGACGGGATGCCGGGCGTACGGGCAGCGGTGCCGGCCGCCCGTACCGGTCTCGGTCTCTCGGGCGGACGCCAGGCCACCGTGCTCGCGCTCGACACCGGGCTCGCGGGCACGGAACTCCGGCTGCGGGACGACCTGGCCGACACCGACCCGGGCAAGCTGCTGAGGGCCCTGCGTCCGGAAAGGACCGCGCCCACGGGTGTGGTGCTGCCCGGTGACACGGCGCGCCTGGTCCTCGATGTCACCCTGCGCGCCGCGGAGGACGGCCCGCACGCGGGAGAGGGCACGACCATCGCGTTCACCTTCGAGGACCGCTTCGGAGTGCCCTACCGGCTGGAGTCGGACACACTCCCGGCGGACGGCAAGCCGCACGCGGTGACCGTCGACTTCGCCAAGGCCGCGGACGCCCCGGCGGGAAGGCCGGCGGGTCCGCTGGCGCTGACCGGGATGGAGTTCGACGAGGCGGGCTATCCGGACCGGATCGCCGCCAAGCGGCTCACGATCGGCGCGATGCGCTCGGTCACCGCGGACGGCTCCACCCGTGAGGTCACTGTGCCCGAGGACCTGGCGTGGGAGGCGAAGGCCACGGTGAGCGTCGAGCCCGACCCGACCAGGAAAGAGCGTGGCCCCGCGATCACCGCCGTGGGCTCGTCGCCCCGGACACCCCTCGACATCTCCTACCACACGGGCAGAGTGGTGTTCGAGGACCAATGGGGCCCGAAGCGCATGGTCACCGTCCGGGTCACGGCCGAGCGCGGAGAGCCGGCCCTGCCCGCCGCGCTCGCCACCGACCGCTTCCTCGAGTCCAGTGGTGCGCAGACCGGATCAGTGATCGACATCCCGATGCCCGGAGGCCCCGTCAAGGTGAAGATCGTGGGCGCCCTCCGCGGGATTCCGACCACCGGGCCCGGCGCGGGCGCCGTCGCCCCCGCCGCCTCGCCCGCGACCGACGGCGGCGCGCTGCTGATCGATCTGCCAGCCGTCAACCGGGTGCTCGCCACCCGTCCCGACTCGTCGTTCCCGCCCACCGAGTGGTGGCTGTTCACCGAGCGCGGGGCCGCGGAACAGGTCGCGGCGGCCCTGCGCGACAGGGCCGAGATCGACCCGACCCAGATTCAGGTGCGTGACGAGATCGCCGAGGACCTGCACGACGATCCGCTCGGCGCGGGCCCGCAGTCGGCGCTGCTCGCGGTGGCTCTCGTCGCCGCGGCCCTGGCCGCGGTCGGCTTCGCGGTGGGCGCGGTGGGAACGCTGCGGGAACGCGCGGCCGAGTTCGCGGTGCTCCGCGCGCTCGGCGCGCCGCGGCGCCAACTGGCCCGGCTGCTCGCCGTCGAGCAGTCACTGCTGATCGGTCTCGGGCTGCTGATCGGGCTGGCCCTCGGCGCGGTGCTCACCCGGGCCGTCGTACCGCTGATCGTGCTGACCGGACAGGCCACACAGCCTGCTCCGAGTGTGCTGGTGGAGCTGCCGCTCGGGCGCGTGGCGCTGCTGGTCGCGGGAGTCGCCGCCGCCCCCGTGCTCATCGTGGCGGCGCTGGCGATGCGCCGGGGCGATCCCGCCGCGGCGCTGCGTGTCCAGGGAGGCGAGTGATGTGAAGGCCACAGCCCCCTGGGTCCGGACCCGGCTGCGTACGGCGCCGGGGTCCGCCGTCGCCCTGCTGCTCCTCGTCCTGGTCACCTCCTTCCTCGCCGCGGCGTTCCCGGGCGCGGTGGCCGCGTACGAAAGCCGGGGCCTGCGCCACGAGGTGAGCGCCACCACACCGGACGGCAGCGTCATCCAGCTGAGCAGCGATCCCTGGCAGGACGTGGACGGCGGACCGGAGAAGAGCACCGACGCGCTGCGGGTCCCCCGGCTGACCGAGAACTACCGGAAGGTCCTGGCGGCCCTGCCGGACTCCCTGCGCGTCGACACCGGCCAGTCCGCCTACGGAGCACGCACCCTCAAGCCGGTGGCGGCCACCGACGCGTGGCTGCCCGAGCTGAACGGCGGCCGCCCGGTATTCACCCTGTCCGCCCAGACCGCAGTCGCGGGGCACTCCACACTGGCCTCGGGACGACTGCCCCGGGCGACCGCGGCGTCCGTCACCCCGGCCACCGACACCGTCGAGGCAGCGGTGACCTCCGCCACCGCCAGGTCCCTGCGCATCAAGGCCGGCTCGACCGTCCACGTGCCGCGGGCCGACGGCACGCCCCTCGCCGTGCTTGTCACCGGCATCGTCGAACCGCTCCGGCCGCAGCAGAGCTACTGGTCCGTCGAATCCGTGCTGCGCACGCCGACGCTCCTCCACACGCCGGATCAGCCCCCTCTGCCGTACTGGCACGGCGCACTGCTGCTGGCCCCCGAAGCGGCACCCGTCCTGCTGTCGATGGAAGTGAACACCGAGGCCTACTGGCGGGTCGCCCCCGACCCGGCAGGGCTGGACATCGCCGGTCTGCCCCGGATCACGCAGACCATCGCCTCCCTCGAACAAGGCCCGCTGCTGAGCGCGCTGCGCACCCAGGTCGCGCCGCAGCTGGAGATCAGCACCGGCCTGGACGACGTCCTCATCGAGTTCGAAGGCATCCGCGCCGCCATCAACCCGGTGGTCGCCGTCGCGGCCTTCGGCGTCGGCAGCGTCGCGGGCGTCGTCCTGCTGATGAGCGGCGGCCTGGCCGCCTCGCGCCGGCACGGCGAGCTGTCGCTTCTCCGCTCGCGGGGCGCTTCCGTCCGCGGCATCGCGGGGCGGCTGCTCGCCGAGGTCGCCGTTCCCGTGCCGGCCGGTGCGGCACTCGGCTGCGCGCTCGCGCTCGTCGTCGTTCCCGGGAGCCGGATGCTTCCGGCGCTGCTCGCCTCGGCCGCAGTCGCACTGTTCGCCTGCGCCACACTGCCGCTGAGGGCGGCGTTCCTGCACCGGCGGCCGCGCCTGCACAGCGACCGGGACGATCTCGTACGGGCCAGGCCGTCGCGCCGCCGGACCGTGGCCGAACTGACGCTGCTGGTGCTGGCCGTGGCAGCGGTCACCGCACTGCGGCGGCGGGGCACCTCGGGCGGTGACGCGGACGCACTGATCAGTGCCGCCCCGGTACTGGTGGGGGTGATCGCCGCGCTGCTGCTCGTACGGCTCTATCCGCTGCCCCTGCGGCTCGCGGCGTTGCCGGTGGCGCGACGGCGCGGCGCGGTCGGCTTTCTGTCGCTCGCCCGTGCGGGCCGTTCCTCCTCCGCCACCACCGTGCTCCCGCTGCTGGCGCTGCTCGTGGCGCTGACGACGGTGGCGTTCGGCGGCTCGGTACTCTCCGGTGTCGCCGATGCCCGGGACCGGGCGTCCTTGGCCGCGATCGGCGCCGACGCCCGGATCGATGCGGCTCAGGGGCTGCCGGACGAGCTGGCGGGGACGGTACGGAAGATGGCCGGGGTGAGCGATGTCGCGCCCGTCTACCAAGAGTTCGACCTGGACCTGCGGGACGGCCGGCTCGACCGCGTCACGCTGCTCGGCGTCGACCCCGATTCGTACGCGCGGCTCGCCGGCCGCACCGGCCTCGGTTCGTTCCGGGCCGGCGATCTGCGGAAGTCCTCCGGAGCACTGCCCGCGCTCGCCTCCCCCGCCGTCGCCGAACGGCTGCGCGGCGGGACGACGGAGATCGGTGAGGCGGGCGGCCCGTTCTCGGTCCGCGTGGACATGGTGCGCACCAGCACTCCCGCCGTCACCGAAGGCGACTTCCTGGTGGTCGACGCGGCAGGACTGCCGGGCAGGCACCCCGCCTCCACGCTGCTGATCTCCGGACCCTCCGTAGCCCGTGCCGACCTCGAGTCGGCGGCCCGCGCGGCGGGCTCCGCCACCGTGAAGCTGCGCACCGCCGAACGGGACAAGTTCACGGCGTCACCCGTGCAGAGCGGTGCCGAACAGATCTACGCGGTGGCCGCCGCGGCAGGAGCCGGGTACGCGGTACTCGCGCTGGTGCTCTCACTGCTCCAGACCTCCGCCGAGCGAACCGCGATGCTGGCCCGGCTGCGCACCATGGGCCTGACCCGCCGGCAGGGGCGCCGTCTGCTGATCCTGGAGAACCTCCCGCAGGCTCTGCTGGCCGCCGTGGGCGGCGCGCTGGTCGGCTGGGTGGCGATCCTGCTGCTGGCTCCCGGCATCGATCTCGGCCGGCTCGCTCTGGCCGGGCATGCGGCATCGCTCGGCCGGGTACAGCTGCGCGTCGATCCGGTGAGTCTGCTGCTGCCCGCGCTCGGCGTGGTGGCGATCGCGACGGCGGTGGCCGCCGCGCAGGCCTGGGTGATCACCCGCCGTACGACAACGACCGAACTCAGGGTAGGAGACACGCGATGACCGAGGCCTCCACAGGCGTCACCCTCGGCGAGCTGGAACGCCGGGCGGCCGCCCGGCGCGACCGGCCCGAGTACGGACACGACGCGCTGATCACCTGCGACCGGCTGGTCCGCATCTTCTCCACGGACGGAGTCGAGGTGCAGGCGCTGCAAGGGCTCGACCTGCTGGTCCGCGAGGGGGAGCTGATAGCCCTGGTGGGCGCGTCCGGCAGCGGCAAGTCGACCCTGATGAACGTCCTGGCGGGTCTGGACGAGCCGACGGCGGGCGCCGCGAAGGTGGCCGGGTGCGATCTGCTGACCATGAGCGCGAAGGACCGGCTGCGCTACCGGCGTGAGGTGGTGGGCTTCGTCTGGCAGCAGACGGCGCGCAATCTCCTGCCGTATCTGAGCGCCGTGCAGAACGTGACGCTGCCGATGCAGCTGGCCGGCCGTACGAGGAAGAAGGCCGAACGGGCCGCGCGCGCCGAATCACTGCTCTCCCTGCTGGAGGTGGCCGACTGCCGCGACCGCCGTCCGCACCAGATGTCCGGTGGCCAGCAGCAGCGTGTCTCCATCGCGGTGGCACTGGCGAACGAACCGTCGGTGCTGCTCGCCGACGAACCGACGGGAGAGCTCGACTCCCAGACGGCCGAGCAGGTCTTCGCCGCGCTGCGCATGGCGAACCAGGAACTCGGCACGACGATCCTGATCGTCACCCACGACCAGTCGGTGGCCTCCGAGGTCAGCCGCACGGTGGCCATTCGTGACGGTCGCACCTCCACCGAGACCCTGCGGCGCACGGAGGTCGACGCGACGACGGGCCAGGAATCGGTGGTGGCCAGGGAGTACGCGATGCTGGACCGCGCGGGCCGCCTCCAGCTGCCCGCCGATCACACCGATGCCCTGGGCATGCGTGACCGGGTGATGCTGGAGCTGGAAGCCGATCACATCGGCATCTGGCCCGACGACACGGCCGGGCAGTAGGGCCGTTGGCCGGGGCCGGGCCGGATCAGGGCGCGGCCGGCCGTGCGCACGATGTCCTGGGCGCGCCTGCTGAGCCTTTCGGCTTGTCCCCCGAGGAGTGCCCGGTGAGTGAGGGCGTCGCGGCAGGGTGGTCCGTTGGCTCTGCGGTGGCCCGGCATGGGAGGGAGATCGTGGGCCATTGGTCCATAGTGGCTGGTCCAAGTTGAACCATTAGCTCTTCAGGTGCTGCAATAGCTCTATCAATGGCGCTGCGGGTCCCTCCGGGATCTCTGTGGCGCCTTTTTCATGTCTGCGCTGATCGATGCGCGAAAGGGGCGGGGCTACGTGCTGAAGAGGGCGTTCGTCGCACACGATCCGGGGCGGATCCGGCTGCGGTTCGCGTCCCGGGCCGTGCTCGGTATCGGGCTCGCCGTGGCGCTGTGCGGGGCGGCCGGTCACTCACTGGCGGCCGCCATCACCGGTGGTCTGGCCGCGCTGCTCGCCCTGTTCACGGTGACCGATCCGACGGTGCGCGGCCAGGCGCTGACTACGGCGCTGCTTCCCGTCGTCGGCCTCCCGGTGCTCACGCTCGCGGCCGTGCTGCACGATGTTCCCGTCGCSCGTGACCTGGCGTTCCTCGCAGTCGTGGGGGCGGGGGTGTACGCCCGGCGGTGGGGGCCTCGCGGGCACGCGCTGGGCGTGTTCGGCTTCATGGCCTACTTCTCCGCCCAGTTCCTGCACACCGTCCCCGGCCGGCTGCCCGAGTTGTCCGTGGCCGTGCTGTTGTCGCTCGCCGCGTCGTCGGTGGTGCGGTTCGGGGTGTGGTGCTACGAACGGCGGCTCGCCGTACCCGTGGCGGTCGCCCCGCCGACCGGGGGAGCGGGGCTCGCGAGGATCACGACACGGCAGGCCGTACAGGCGACGCTGGGCTCGGGGTTCGCACTGGCCGTGGGGCAGGTGCTCTCCGATCAGCGCTGGTACTGGGCGGTCGGCGCCACCTGGTGGGTGTTCGTGGCCACGACCTCACGGGGTGAGACCGTCGTGCGCGGGTTCCGGCGCTTTCTGGGGACCGTGCTCGGGATCGGCCTGGGCTTCGCCGTGGCCGTGCCGCTGCACCACGAGCCGGTCGCGGCCGCCGTGGTCGTGGCGATCGGCGTGTTCGGGATCTTCTACTCCGCCGCCGTCTCCTACACCTGGATGATGCTGGCCGTGACCGTGATGGCGAGCATGCTGTACGGGCTGCTCGGTGTGCTCGACGCGGACCTGCTCATGCTGCGGGTGACCGAGACGGGGGTCGGGGCGCTCGGTGCCGCACTGGCGGTGCTGTTCGTGCTGCCGGTCACCACGCACGCGGTGACCGAGGCGTGGGTGGAACGCGCGCTGCGGTGCGTGCACACATGCACGGCGGAGGCCGCCGCACGGCTCGCCGGGAGCGAGGAAGCCGACCCGCCGCGGCGCGTCGGTGAACTGGAGGCGATCCTCGGCCGGGTGCGCCTGTCGCTCGCGCCGCTGGTGCACCCGCTCAACCCGATGAGGGCCCGCAAGCAACGGGCGCGGCACGTGCTCGCCCTGCTCGACGACTGCGCGCGGGAAGTGCGCGGACTGGCCTCCGTGGCGGCGGACCCGGAAGCCTCCCACGACGCCCGGCTCGCCGCGGCGTGCTGGCGCGTCGAGACCGCCGTGGAGGCGCTCACCGCGCCCGAGCGCCCGGCCCGCGCCACGGTGACCGGCGGCGTCCCGGTGCACGCGGCGGCCACGGAACCCGCCCTCGCCCACCTGCACGGCCTGGAGCGCGCGCTGGCCGAACTGGCCGCCCCCCTCCACGCCACGCCCCGGGGGCCGCTCCTGGCGGCCTGATCCCGCGCCCGGCTCCGTGGCCCGGAGTCCGCACCCCTGGTCCAGACCAGAAGGCCGCACTGCTACGGTCGCCGCGGAAGATCGCGGCGGCCGTCGTCGTCGCGATCAGTCGGCGGAGAGAGGCAGTGCGGTGGACAGCAGTAACGGTGCCGGACGGGCATTCATCGGGTCCTTCACCTCGGCGGGCGGGCGCGGCGTCACCGTCGCCGCCGTGGACGAGGAGACCGGGGCGCTCAGTGTCCTCGGCACGACGGACGTCGTACCCGATCCTTCGTACCTCGCGCTCGGCCGGGGCCCCGAAGGCGCGGTCCTCTACGCGGTGAGCGAGACGGAGAAGGGTGCGGCGGCGGCCCTCGATGCCGGCCACGATGTTCCGAGGCCGCTCGGAGAGCTCCGGCCGGTGGACGGCGACGGCCCCACCCATCTCGCGCTCGTGCGCGGTCATGTGGTCACCGCCAACTACGGTTCCGGCAGCGTCACCACCCTGCCCGTGCTCGCCGACGGTTCGCTCGGCGCGGCCTCCTGCGTACTCGCGCACGAGGGCGGTGGTCCGGTCGTCGAACGCCAGGAGGGGCCGCACGCGCATCAGGTCCTTCCCGACCCCTCGGGGAACTGGGTGCTCAGCGTCGACCTCGGCACCGACTCCGTACGGATCTGTGTGCTCGACCCGGCCACCGGGCAACTGCGGCCGCACGGCGAGACGGCGCTGCGGCCCGGTACCGGCCCGCGCCATCTCGCGTTCCACCCCGCGGGCGGTCACGCCTATGTGCTGAACGAGCTGGAGCCCACGGTCACGGTGTGCCGGTGGGACCCGGCCGCCGGGGTCCTGGAGGCGGTCGGCGAGACGCCCGTACTGCCCGAGGAGGCGATCGGTGGCGCGGGCCCGGCGAGCTATGCGTCCGAGGCCGTCGTCGCGCACGACGGCCGGTTCCTCTGGGTGGCCAACCGGGGCCACGACAGCATCTCGGTGCTCGCCCTCGACGCCACGGGCGAGCAGATGTCCCTGGTCACGACCGTGAGCTGTGGCGGCCACTGGCCGCGCGACCTCGCCCTCGACCCCACCGGCCGGCGGCTGTACGCCGCCAACGAGCGGTCGGGGGACGTCAGCTGGTTCTCCGTGGACCAGGAGACGGGTGTCCCGGCCCTGGGAGGGTCCCTGGAGGTCCCCGCAGCCTCCTGTGTGATCTTCGGCTGAGGAGCCGAGGAATCGCGGAGCCGAGGAGCTCAAGGGCCGAGGAACGGCGTACGCCCCGGGATCCGCAAGCGGGTCCCGGGGCGTACGTGTGTCACGGGCGGGCCGGGGTGTGCCGTCCGTCCCGCTCCCGCGACGGTCGGCACACCCCTGCCCCGGCCCGGATCAGTGGGCCTGGGCCCCCTGCGCCAACGCCGGAGCGATGCCGAGCGAGGACATGTACATCGACAGCACCAGCTTGCCGATCGCCGGATACGCGCCGAGCSGCTCGGCGCTCGCGCAGCCGGCCTCCTTCAGCGCGGCGTCCAGCATCCCGTCGGCCACCTCGGGGCCGACCAGGTAGGGCGCCACGGCCAGCTGCAGCGAGCCGGAGCCCTTCAGCTGCTCGGCGATCGCGGCGACCGAGCCCTCGACATCGAGTGCTGCGGCCATCACCGGTACCGCGAGCCGCGCGGCCAGCAGCATGCCGGTGATCCCCGCCGCCTGCACGGCCTCCTCGCCGCCCACCGTGGCCAGCACGATGCCGTCGGCGGCCGTGGCCACGGTGAACAGCCGTGCGCGGTCCGCGCGGGCCAGGCCGGCCTCGGAGAGGCGTACGTGCAGCGCCTCGGCGAGCAGCGGGTGCGGGCCGAGCACATCGGTCAGCTCGGCCGGAGCCTGACTGTCCTCGATCGCGCGGCGTATCCGCTGGACCAGCGTGTTGTCGGGTCCCGCGAGCAGCGGCACCACGACGGCGGCCGGGCCCTCGGGCTCGGCGACGTCACGGCCGACGGCCTTCGCCTGCTCGAAGCGCGCGATGCGCTCGGCGGCGGCGTGCGCGAGAACGGAGGCAAGGGTGGGGTACTCGGCGTCGTCGCCGTCGAGGTAGCCGATCAGGGCGTTCAGACCGGGCAGCTCGGAACGGGCGATGCTGATGACCTCTTCGGCCAGGCTGCGGCTGGCCGGGGACGGGGTACCGGGAACGGCGAGAACGAGCGCGGAAGCGCCCTCAGGTGCGACCACGGGCTCCGGGCGGCGGTGCCGTCCGGACTGGCGAGGTCGCGGCATTCGTACAGGCAGGCCGGAAGCGGGCCCAGTGGGGGTGCTCATGGCGCCGCATGCTACTGGTTTTGGGTACCCCGCTGCTCGGGGAGGGGCCGGTCGAGCGTTGTCTGTCCGCATTTATCCGATCAGTGGCTTACCGGTCGACTGCCCTGCTCTGTCGCCCCCCGGGAGGTGCCGGATTCCTGCGGGGACACCGTGACCCGGAGCAGGGTGGGATGGAGCGGCAGCCGGAGCCCGTCGGTGGCGAGCGCCTGTGCGATGCGCAGCGCACCGAGCAGCGGATCACCCGAACCGGGGACCGCCCGTGCCCGCGGCAGCTGTCGCGCCAGCTCCTCGCGCAGCGGTACGAGCAGCGGCTCGCCCATCCGGAACAGGCCACCGGTCAGCGCCACTTCGCACTCCGCGTCCGGTGTGCCCGCCTTCGGGCACACCGCGGTGGCGGCCTCGGCGATGTGGCCTGCGGCGTCGCGGAGGATGCCTTCGGCGACGGGATCGTGGGCCGCGGCGCACGCGGCCACCTCGGGAGCGAACGAGGCCAGGACCGCGGGCCGGTCGGTACGCGGATAGAGCAGGCCCGGCAGTTCCGGCGCCGGTCCGAACACCGCCTCCAGCCTGGCCAGCAGTGCCGGGGAGCCCCCGCGCCGCCCGTCGTGGGCGCGCATGGCCGCGTCGAGTCCGGCCCGCCCGATCCAGGCGCCGCCCCCGCTGTCGCCCAGCAGATGCCCCCAGCCGTCGGCCCTTCGCCACTGCGTGAGATCCGTTCCCAGCGCGATCAGGCCGGTCCCGGCCGCCACGACCGCGCCGGGCCGTTGCCCGACCGCTCCGGCGTACGCGGTCACCGCGTCGGCGGCCAGGGCCAGCTGCCGCAGGCCGAACGCGTCCGCCAGGGCCGTGGGCAGTTCGGCGCGCAGCTGGCCGCCCAGGGTGGCCATGCCGGCCGCCCCGATCGCCGCGGTGGCGATCCGGTCGCCTCCGCCGTGCCGGGCGAGCAGGTGCCGGACGGTGGGCAGCAGCTGATCGAGGAGGTGGGCGGCGTCGATGCCGGCGGGGCCGGTCCGCACCGGTTCGGCGCACACCGACGTGGCCAGGGGCTCTTCCCCGGCCACGGTGCCCAGCGCCACCCTCAGCCCGGAACCGCCCGAGTCGACGCCGAGGACGTACTCCCCGGCCGCATGCCCGTGTGACTCCATGGCGCGGCTCCCGTCAGCAGAGGAATGACGGCGGCAGCCTATCTCCAGGTCCTCCGCGACGAGCCGGGGGCGTCGCGGCGGACCGCCCCCGTGCCGCACGGTCACCGCAGGTGGGGGAGGGGCGGGAGACCGGTCGTTACGCCGGTAGGGTGAGCCTGTGACAGCGCGACCGTTGAACGAAGTTGTGGAGCCCGGCTGGGCCCGGGCGTTGGCCCCCGTGGCGGGACGCATCGCCGAGATGGGCGACTTCCTGCGGGCGGAGGTCGCGGCGGGCCGTACGTATCTGCCGTCGGGAGCGAACGTGCTGCGCGCGTTCCAGCAGCCCTTCGACGAGGTACGAGTGCTGATCGTCGGTCAGGACCCCTACCCCACACCCGGGATGGCCATCGGCCTGAGCTTCGCGGTGGCACCCGAGGTCCGTCAGCTTCCGGGCAGCCTGGAGAACATCTACCGCGAACTGCACACGGACCTGGGGCTGCCCCGCCCGTCAAACGGCGATCTGACCCCGTGGACGCGGCAGGGCGTGCTGCTGCTGAACAGGGCGCTGACGACCGCCCCCCGTAAGCCGGCCGCCCACCGGGGCAAGGGCTGGGAAGAGGTCACGGAGCAGGCTATCCGGGCGCTCGTCGCGCGGGGCACCCCGCTGGTGTCCATCCTGTGGGGCCGCGACGCCCGCAATCTCCGGCCGTCGCTGGGGGACTTCCCGGCGATCGAGTCCGCCCATCCGTCCCCCATGTCGGCCGACCGCGGCTTCTTCGGGTCGCGACCCTTCAGCAAGGCCAACGAGCTCCTGGAACGCCAGGGAGCGCAGCCGGTGGACTGGCGCCTCCCGTAGCCGAGGGCCGGGCTTCCGCCGCCCGGCCCTGGCCACGCGCCGCCGCTCCCCGGGTCCGGTCCCCCGGATCCAAGCCCGCCGGCGGCGGCGCGCGATGCTCGCCGGTCCCGGTCAGCCGCCGATCGTGGCCGCCCTGACGCACAGGACGTCCGGCAGGTGCGAGGCGAGCTGCTGCCAGCTGTCCCCGTCGTCCGCGCTCGCGTAGACCTCTCCGTTGCGGTTGCCGAAGTACACACCGGCCGGATCGGCGTCGTCCGTACAGAGCGCGTCGCGCAGCACCGTGCCGTAGTGGGCGCCGTCGGGGAGCCCCGAGGACAGCGGCTCCCAGCTGTCGCCCGCGTCGGTGGTCCGGAAGACGCGGCAGCGGTGGCCGGCCGGCACGCGGTCGGCGTCGGCGTTGATCGGGAAGAGGTACGCCGTGTCGGCGCGGTGCGGGTGCGCCGCCACCGCGAAGCCGAAGTCGGAGGGCAGGCCCGCGCCGATGTCCGTCCAGCTGCCCCCGGCGTCGTCGCTGCGGAACACCCCCCAGTGGTTCTGGAGATACAGCCGGTCGGGATCGACGGCGTCCCGGCTGACCTTGTGGACGCACTGGCCGAACTCCGGATCGGGATCGGGCAGGAAGACCGCCGACACCCCCCTGTTCGCCGGGGTCCAGCTCTCGCCGCCGTCCGCCGTCCTGAACACCCCGGCAGTGGAGACGGCGACCGTGACCGATCGCGGGTCCCGCTCGTCCGTCAGCACCGTGTGCAGTCCCTCGCCGCCTCCGCCCGGCACCCACTTCGAGCGCGTCGGATGCTCCCAGAGCGGGCGCACCAGCTCGAACGACTCGCCCCTGTCCCGCGAGCGGAACAGCGCGGCCGGCTCGGTGCCCGCGTACACGACATCGGGCGCCTCGGGGCCCGCCGGGTGCAGCTGCCAGACCCGTTCCAGCGAGGTCCCGGTGAACTCCGGGAACTTCACCGCCGGTTGCGCCGGCTCGACCCAGCTCGCGCCCAGGTCGTCGGAGTGGAAGACGGACGGACCCCAGTGTGCGCTGTCGCCGCCCACGAGCAGGCGCGGAACGTCACCGCGCTTGTCGATGGCGATGGAGTAGATCGCCTGAGCGTTGAAATGCGGATCGCCGAACTCCCATCTCCCGCCGCTCCTGCGGCCGATGAAGAGCCCCTTGCGGGTGCCTACGGTGAGCAGAACATCGGTCATGACCGAACCTCCCGAAACGCCGTTGTGCCGGATACGCGCCAGTCTGCACCCAGCCACTGACAGTGGCGCGCAGGACAGCTCCGGACAACGCAGCACGCACGGCCGGCGACGGGTTCCGAAGGCCCGGCCCTTCAGCGCTTTGGACCCTCAGCACCCCGGCCCTCAGCACCCCGGGCCGGGCACCCTGGGGCGGGTGAGGAGGCGGGTCGTGCTTCCGTCGTCCTCGGTGAGGTCACGGACGTGACGGAAGCCGATCCGGTTCAGCAGGGCGAGCGACGCCTCGTTGGCGGCGTCCACCGTCGCGTGCACCTCGGTCAGGCCGAGGGTGCCGAAGCCATGGGCGACCAGCGTCTCGGCGATCTCGGTTCCCAGCCCCTGCCCCCACGCCGTGGGGGTCACGGCGTAGACGATCTCGTGGCCGTCCACGCCGGCGGTGGGGGACGGCTTGATCTCCGCGTGCCCGACCGCCCGCCCGTCGTGCCGCACCACCCAGACGCCGAACAGGTCCTGTGCGTACACCTTCGTGAAGAGCCGCCCGAAGAGCGCCCGGTCCTCGGCCTCCTCGTCCACGCCGTCGCCCATCCAGCGCCCCACCCGGGCGTCCTGGAAGAGCGCGACGAAGTCTTCCTCGTCGGAGGGCGCGTACGGCTCCAGCAGCAGCCGCCGCGTGCGCAGGACAGGGGTCTTCATGCCGCGCGACGGTACCGGCGGCCGAACGGGCCCGCAACCGAGTGGATCAACGTCCGGGGGCCGCCGTGCTGCTGCGTACGACCAGGTTGGTGGCCAGGTCGACACGGGTGGTCGCGGGCTGCCGGCCCCGGCCGAGGTCGAGAACCAGCCGGGCCGCGGTCTCCGCCATCTCTATGAGCGGCTGGCGCACCGTGGTCAGCGGCGGCCCGATCCAGCGGGTGAGCGGCAGGTCGTCGAAGCCGACGACGCTGAGGTCCTCGGGGATCCGCAGTCCGAGCTCGCGCGCGGCCTCGTACACACCGAGCGCCTGAAGGTCGTTCCCGGCAAAGATGGCGGTCGGCCGGTCCGCCATGCGCAGCAGTTCCATGCCCGTGGTGTATCCGGCCTCGTGCTGGAACTCGCCCTCGCGGACCAGGGCGGGGTCGATCGGCAGGCCCGCGGTCTCCAGGGCGGCACGGTAGCCGTCCACCCGGGCACGGCTGCACATCATGCGCGACGGACCGCTGATCACCCCGATCCTGCGGTGCCCGAGCCCGGTGAGGTGGCGGGTGGCGGCGAGTCCGCCCTGCCAGTTCGTCGTCCCGACCGACGGGACGTCGTCGCCGGGGTCGCCGGCCGGGTCGACCACCGCGTACGGGATGTTCCGGCTGGTGAGCTGGGCGCGCTGAGCTGCGGTGAGGTCCGACAGGACCAGGATCACCCCGACCGGCCGGCGGGCCAGCACGCCGTCCACCCAGGTCTGCCCGGGGGTGAGGCGGCCCGCACTCTCCGACAGGACCAGACTCAGGCCCTCCTCGCGCGCGACGTTCTCCACGCCGCGCACGACCTCCATGGCCCACGCGCTGTCCAGCTCGTGGAAGACCAGATCGATCAACTGCGACTGCGTCGTGGAGCCGCGTCTGCGGCGGTAGCCGTGCAACAGCAACAGCTCCTCGACCTTGGTGCGTGTACCGGGGGCGACATCGGCCCGTCCGTTCAGCACCTTCGAAACTGTCGGAGCCGAGACTCCGGCCGCTCGGGCGATTTCCGCCAAGGTGGCGGCGCCGTCCGACGACTCGCCGGCAGGCGCATTCTCCTGATGTGACTGGACGTTTGCGGGGCTCATACAGGGAATCGTAACTGCCCGCCGCCAGGACGGAGGGGTGGGCCCCCAAGGAAAATTCCCTCGACCGGCCCTCTTGACTGGCTCGAAACACGACCGTACGGTTCCGGCAACATTCGCAAGCAGGGCCGAAACATTCGACAGAGGTGCGGTCATGGGGTCGGGAATTTTCACTCAGAGTACGCGTGTGGCGAGATGGACCGCTGCCGGTGCGGCCATGGTCATGGCCGGCGTGCTGGCGGGCTGCGGGTCGGACGGCGGCAGTGGCGGTGACGGCGGCACGCTCACCGCGTACGTCTACGGCGACGACGCGGTCAAGGTGCAGGAAGCCGCGGTCAAGGAGTTCAACAAGACCTCGAAGGTCAAGGTCAAGCTGATCCCGGTCCCGGGCACGGAGTACGTCAACAAGCTCCGCAGCGCCATGGGCTCGCCCAGCGCCCCGGACATCTTCTACAACTGGGGCAGCGGCTCCATCAAGCCCTACCGCGACGCCGGCCAGTTGGTGGACCTGACCTCGACCGTGAAGAACGACGCCACCCTCAAGGACGGCTTCCTCCCGTCCATCATCGAGGCGGGCAGCCTGGACGGAAAGATCTACGGGGTGCCCATGCGCGGCATGCAGCCCGTGATGCTCTTCTACAACAAGAAGCTCTTCGCCGAGAACAAGCTGGAGGCCCCCAAGACCTGGGAGGAGCTCCAGCACGCCATCACCACGTTCAAGGACAAGGGCATCACCCCCTTCGCGCTCGGCGGCCAGGAGAAGTGGCCCGAGCTGATGTGGCTGGAGTACCTGCTCGACCGGATCGGCGGCCCCGAGGTCTTCAACAAGATCCAGAGCGGGGACGCGTCCGCCTGGGCCGACCCCGCGGTCCTCAAGTCGGCCCAGACCGTGAAGGAACTGGTCGACGGCGGAGCCTTCGGCAAGAACTTCAACTCCGTCGACTACGGCAGCGGCGCAGCCCCCACCCTGCTCAGCAAGGGCAAGGCGGCCATGCACCTGATGGGTTCGTGGGAGTACTCGACCCAGCTCGGCAAGGCACCGGAGTTCGCCAAGAACGACCTCGCATGGGCCAACTTCCCGACTGTGGCCGGCGGTGTCGGTGACCCGGCCAACGTGGTCGGCAACCCCACCAACTACTGGTCGATCAACTCCCGCACCAAGCACAAGGAGGAGGCCATAGCCTTCCTCAAGACCATGGCCTCCAAGTCCTACGCCCAGGCCCTGGTCGACAACGGTGACGTACCGACCACGTCCAACGCCTCCGCGATGCTGAGCGGATCGCCCAACCCGCAGTTCGCGAAGGACCAGTACGACATGGTCCAGAAGGCGCCGAGCTTCACCCTCTCGTGGGACCAGGCGCTGGAGTCCGATGTCGCCACCCCGCTGCTCACCGAGATCAGCAAGCTGTTCGCCGGCAAGTCCACGCCCGAGCAGTTCGTCGCCGCGATGAAGGCCGTCAAGTAACAATGTCCCACGTCTCTTCGTACAAAAAGGTGCGCGGAGGAAGGAAGGCGGCCGCCGGCAACGTCGGCCGCCCCTCGGTCGCCTGGGCCGTGCCCGGCATCGTCTTCTTCGCCCTCTTCGCGATCGTCCCGCTGGCGATCGCCGTCTATCTCTCCTTCTGCCGCTGGGACGGGCTGAACTCCCCGACCCCGATCGGCATGGGCAACTGGACCCGGCTCTTCAAGGATCCGGAGTTCCGGCAGGCCGCCTGGCTCAGCCTGCTGCTCACGTCGATCAGCTGGCTCTTCCAGACCCCCGTCGCCCTGCTCCTGGGTGTCTGGGCAGCGGGCAGACAGCGCAGCCGGGCCGTGCTTTCGGCGGTCTTCTTCATTCCGCTGCTGCTCTCCACCACCGCCATCGCGATGCTGTTCCACGCGCTGCTCGACCCCAACTTCGGCGTCATCAGGACGATCGGCCCGTGGTTCGGCATCGACCCGAACATCATGGGCTCCTCGACCGGCGCCCTGCTCACCGTGGCGTTCGTCGGCGGCTGGCAGTTCATGCCGTTCCACACTCTGATCTACCAGGGCGGCACCCGGCAGATCCCGCAGGTCCTGTACCAGGCGGCGGAGATCGACGGGGCGGGCATGCTCCGCCAGTTCTTCCACATCACCCTGCCGCAGCTGCGCCATACCATCACGACCTCCTCGGTCCTGATGATCGTCGGCTCGCTGACCTACTTCGACACCGTACTGATCATGACCAGGGGCGGCCCGGGCACGGACACCACCGTGCTCCCGTACCTCATGTACCGGACCGGCTTCCAGACCTACGACCTCGGCTACGCCGCGGCGATCGCCACGGCCCTGGTCGTGGTGGCCACCGCCCTGTCGCTGATCCTGGTCCGCTTCAGCGGCTTCGGGAACATGCGGTCCACCCGGGAAGGTATGTGACGCGATGTCAATCGACACCCGCCCCGTGGCAGGCCCCACGCAGCCCGTGACCCGGAGCCGGCCGGCTTCCGCCCGGCGCCGCAGGAAGTGGGGCAACCCCCTGGCCGGCCTGGGCTCACTGGTCTGGCTGCTCATCGTGGTCGTCCCGCTCTACACGCTGATCTCCTCGTCGCTCATGCACCAGGACGAGGCGCTCAACGGCGACCCGCTGGCCGTCCCGACCAACCCCACGCTCGAGAACTACCGCACCGTGCTGGACAGCGGCTTCTCCACGATGCTCACCAACACGGCGATCGTCGCCGTGGCCACCGTCGCCATCGTCCTGCTGCTCGCGGTGCCGGTCGCCTATGTCGCGGTACGCACCCGCAGCCGGCTTTCCTCGCTCGCCTTCCGGACCTTCCTGCTCGGCGTCGCGATCCCCGCTCAGGCGGTGATCGTGCCGCTGTACCTGCTGATCAGCAAGCTGGGTCTGTACGACAGCCTGCCGGCGATCATCCTGCCGACCGCGGCGTTCGCGATGCCGGTGGCGGTGCTGATCCTCAGCGGCACCATGCGTGACGTCTCCGAGGAGATGTACGAGGCGATGGCCCTCGACGGCGCGACGCCCCTGCGGATGCTGTGGCAGCTGGCGATCCCGATGTCCAAGGGCGGCATCAGCACGGTGGCGATCTACACGGCGCTCCAGGCGTGGAACGGCTTCCTGTTCCCGCTGATCCTGACCCAGTCGGAGGAGAACCGTGTCCTGACGCTGGGCCTCTTCAACTTCATGTCCCAGTTCGGGATGAACATCCCCGCCGTGCTGGCCGCGATCGTGCTCTCCGTCGTGCCGATCTTCGCCGTGTACCTCGTGGCGCGCAAGGCACTGGTCAACGGACTGATGGGGGTGGGCGGCAAGTAGTACTTCACGCCGCCCGTACCACCGCACTCACGAGAGGAACCCTGCCCCCATGGCAATCCCCGCTGTCCCGCACGCCCGCAGCACCGGAGCGGCCCCGCCCGTCGACGGCGCCTGGCGCGACCCCTCCCTCACCCCGGAGGAGCGGGTGGCCGACCTGATCCCCCGGATGACCCTGGAGGAGAAGACCGCCCAGCTGTACGGAATCTGGGTGGGCGCCGACGCCGAGGGCGACGGGGTCGCCCCGCACCAGAACGACATGGTCGATCCGGTCGACTGGGACGACCTGACGGCCCGCGGTCTCGGCCAGCTCACCCGGCCGTTCGGCACCGCTCCCGTCGACCCCGGAGTCGGAGCCCTCGCCCTGGCCCGCGCCCAGGAACGGATCGCGGAGGCCGGCCGCTTCGGCATCCCCGCCCTCGCCCACGAGGAGTGCCTGGCCGGCTTCACCGCCTGGGGCGCGACCGCCTACCCCGTCCCGCTCTCGTGGGGCGCGGCATGGAACCCGGACCTGGTCGCCGAGATGGCCCGGCGGATCGGCGCCGACATGAGGGCCGTCGGGGTCCACCAGGGGCTGGCGCCGGTCCTGGACGTGGTGCGCGACCTGCGGTGGGGCCGGGTCGAGGAGACCATCGGGGAAGACCCCTATCTGGTGGCCACCATCGGCACGGCCTATGTGCGGGGGCTGGAGTCCGCCGGAATCGTCTCCACGCTCAAGCACTTCGCCGGATACGCGGCCTCCGCCGGCGCCCGCAACCTCGCCCCGGTGCGGGCCGGGGCCCGTGAGGTGGCGGACGTGATCCTTCCGCCGTTCGAGATGGCCCTGCGGGAGGGCGGGGCGCGTTCGGTGATGCACTCGTACGCCGAGATCGACGGCGTGCCCGCGGCCGCCGACCCGGCCCTGCTCACCGGGGTCCTGCGGGACTCCTGGGGGTTCACCGGGACCGTCGTCGCCGACTACTTCGGCATCGGCTTCCTGGAGACCCTGCACAAGGTCGCCGCCGACCGCGCCGGCGCCGCCCGACTCGCCCTGAGCGCCGGCGTCGACGTGGAACTGCCCACCGTCCGCAGCTACGGCGACGTCCTCGTCGCCGCTGTCCGGGACGGGGCGGTGGACGAGGCGCTCGTCGACCGCGCCCTGCGCCGCGTCCTGCTCCAGAAGTGCGAGCTCGGACTGCTCGACCCGGACTGGTCGCCGCTGCCCACCGCGCTGAAGGGCGCGGACCCCGAGAAGGCCCGTGACACCGTCGACCTCGACCCGCCCGAGAACCGGGCCCTGGCCCGGGAGCTCGCCGAACAGGCCTGTGTGCTGCTCGCCAACCCCGGCGGCACGCTGCCGCTGCGGAACGCCGGGCGCATCGCCGTGGTCGGGCCCCGCGCGGACGACGCGCTGGCCATGCTCGGCTGCTACTCCTTCCCCAGCCACGTCGGCGTCTCGCACCCCGAGTTCGAGAGGGGCATCGACGTGCCGACGGTGCTGGAGTCGGTGCGCGGGGAGTTCCCCGGTGCCGGGGTGGACTTCGCGGCCGGCTGCGAGGTGGACGGCACGGACACCTCCCGGATCGCGGAGGCCGTCCGGCTGGCCCGGGACTCCGATGTCTGCGTGGCCGTGCTCGGCGACCGGGCCGGTCTCTTCGGCCGCGGCACCTCCGGCGAGGGTTGCGACGCGACCGATCTCGCACTGCCCGGCGTGCAGGGCGAGCTCCTCGACGCCCTGCTGGCGACCGGAACGCCGGTGGTCCTGATCCTGCTGACGGGCCGCCCGTACGCGCTGGGACGCTGGGCGGACCGTACGGCGGCGATCGTGCAGGCCTTCTTCCCGGGCGAGGAGGGCGGTCCGGCGCTGGCCGGGGTGCTCTCCGGCCGGGTCAACCCCTCCGGCCGGCTGCCGGTGAGCGTTCCGCAGGGGCCGGGCGGTCAGCCGTGGACGTATCTGCAGC
Source organism: Streptomyces sp. OR43 (assembly GCF_008042275.1). GTDB lineage: Bacteria > Actinomycetota > Actinomycetes > Streptomycetales > Streptomycetaceae > Streptomyces. Next base: position 390,053 of record NZ_RDBK01000001.1, read on the forward strand.
CGCCGCTGGGGCTGTTGAGCGGGGTCAGCAACGTGGATCCGACACCGCTCTACGCCTTCGGGCACGGCCTGTCGTACACGACGTTCGCGTGGGGGCAGGGCGATCCCGCCCCGCAGGAGATCCCCACCGACGGCTCCGCCGAAGTCGAGGTCACGGTCCGCAACACCGGGGAGCGGGACGGGGCCGAAGTGGTGCAGCTCTACCTCCACGACCCGGTGGCCCAGACCACCCGGCCGCAGGCGCGGCTGATCGGCTACGCCAGGGTCCCGCTCGCCGTCGGCGCGGCGGCCAGGGTCCGGTTCCGCTTCCATGCCGACCTGGCGTCCTTCACCGGCATAGGCGGCCGCCGCGTCGTCGAACCCGGCGAGCTCGAACTGCGGCTCGCCGCCTCCAGCGACGAGGCCGACGTCCGCCGGACCCTGCGGCTCCGGCTCACCGGCCCCGAACGCGTCGTCGACCACCGGCGGGAGCTCGTCTGCGGTACCTCGGTCGAGCCCGCACCCGTACCGGAGCCGGCCGCGCACTGACCGGTCCTGCCCTCGGACCCGCACCATCCTCTTCGTGAACCTCCCCGCCACCGAGCGGTCCTCCTGCCGGCTGCGGGGAGGTTCACGAAACTTTCGAAGTGTCTTCATCGAACGTGCGTCGATCCCGGCATCCAGATTCCGGGGGAGCCGTGCCCACCGAAAGGGATATGTCATGCGCAAGACAACACAGGCCGCCATGATCGGTACCGCCGCCGCGGCCCTGCTCGTCTCCTCCTTCACCCTCAGCGCCTCGGCGGCCCCCGAGCACTCCGCCTCGCACGGGAAGCCGAAGCCCCCCGCCGTCGACACCCTGGGCGGTCTCGGCGAGCGGGCCGACCTGCGCATCGGTACCGCGGTCGACATGGCGGCCCTGGCCGCGGACGCGCCCTACCGGGCCAAGGCGGCGAGCGAGTTCACCTCGGTCACCCCGGAGAACGTCATGAAGTGGGAAGTCGTCGAGAAGGAGCGGGGCATCCACGACTGGGCCGCCGCCGACGAACTGGTCGACTTCGCCAGAGCCAATGGACAGCTGGTGCGCGGGCACACCCTGCTCTGGCACAACCAGCTGCCGGCCTGGCTCACCGGGGGCGACTTCAGTGCCGGCGAGCTGCGCGCCATCCTGCGCAAGCACATCACCGACGAGGCCGGCCACTTCAAGGGCCGGATCTGGCAGTGGGACGTCGTCAACGAGGCCTTCAACGACGACGGCACCCTGCGCGACAGCATCTGGCTGCGGAAGCTCGGCCCCGGCTACATCGCGGACGCCTTCCGCTGGGCGCACCAGGCCGACCCCAAGGCCAAGCTGTTCATCAACGACTACAACATCGAAGGCGTCAACGCGAAGAGCACGGCGCTCTACGACCTCGTCGTGGAGCTGCGCAAGCAGCACGTACCGATCGACGGCGTCGGCATCCAGGGCCACCTCTCCGTCCAGTACGACGCCCCGCACGACATCGCCGACAACATGAAGCGGTTCGACGACCTCGGTCTGGAGACCGCGATCACCGAGGCCGACGTACGCATTCCGATGCCCTCCGACAGCACCAAGCGGGAGGCGCAGGCGGAGGGGTACGACGTGCTGCTGCGGGGCTGCCTGCTCACCCGTCACTGCACCGACTTCACCGTGTGGGGCTTCACCGACAAGTACTCCTGGGTGCCCGACACCTTCGAGGGCGAGGGTGCGGCCAACCTCTTCGACGAGAACTACACGGCCAAGCCCGCGTACAAGGCCCTGACCCAGGACCTGAAGCTCGCCGCCGGCCGGGACTGACCGCTCGCGGGGTGCGGGGCGGCATCGTCGGCCCGGTGGCCACCGTGAGGGGCCCGGCCCCGTACCGGGCCCATGTTCGGGCACTCATCCATCCAATTTGTCAAGAACGTGAACAAATAGGAGAGCAGTATGGACGACAAGGTCCCGCAGTACGCAGGCCGCAGAGCGGTCCTGGGGCTCGGACTCGGCCTCACCGCACTCACCGCGACCCCCCTCGGCTCCCTCCTCGGTCTGTCCGCCGAGGCGTCCGCGCAGGGGCACGGCCCGGCGGCGCGGCCGACCGACCCCGGCGCGTACATCTCGTTCACGCCCCGGCGCGGCAGCTTCCCGCTCGTCAGGAACGGGCGCGCGGCCCCGATCCTGGTCAGCGACCGCGACTGGGCCGGCGTCGTCCGGGTGGCCGGAGACCTCCAGAGCGACATCGAACGGGTCACCGGCGTCCGGCCCGTCCTCTCGCACGGCGCGGTGCCCAGGGGCCGTGAGATCACCATCATCGGAACCGTGGGCCGCAGCCCGCTGGTCGACGGACTCGTCGCCCGGGGCAAACTCGACGTCTCCGCGATCCGGGGCAAGTGGGAGACCAGCCTCCAGACCGTCGTCGAACAGCCGCTGCCCGGGGTGGAGCGCGCACTCGTGATCGCGGGCAGCGACCAGCGCGGCACGATCTTCGGTACGTACGACGTCTCGCGCGGTATCGGTGTCTCGCCCTGGTACTGGTGGGACGACGTCACCCCCGTACACCGGGACGAGATCCACGTACTGCCCGGCCGGCACACCCAGGGCACCCCGGCCGTCAAGTACCGCGGCTTCTTCATCAACGACGAGAACCCGGCCCTCGGCACCTGGGCCCCCGCCCACTTCGGCCCCGGCAAGGCGCCCGGCTTCGAGGGCGGCTTCAACGCCGACTTCTACGCCAGGATCTTCGAGGTCATGCTGCGCCTCAAGGCCAACTACCTCTGGCCCGCCGTCTGGGGACGCGCCTTCGCCGAGGACGACCCGCTCAACCACGCCACCGCCAAGGCGTACGGCGTCGTCATGGGCACCTCGCACGAGGCCCCCATGATGCGCGGCATCGAGGAGTGGAACCGCCACGCGGTCGCGGCGGTACGCGACAGCGCGGGCACCATCACCACGCCCGGCCACGACCCCTACGGCGGCACCGGCGAGTGGTCCTTCCGCCGCAACGCCGAGGCCATCAAGGCCTACTGGGCCGACGGCATCCGCCGGATGAGGGACGAGGACTTCGAGGGCGTCGTCACCCTCGGTATGCGCGGCAACGGCGACGTCAGCCTGCCCGACGGCGACGGCATCGAGCTCATGACCGAGATCATCGCCACCCAGCGGGCCCTCCTGGCCGAGATCTCCGGCAAGGACGTCACCACCATTCCGCAGGTCTGGACGCTCTACAAGGAGGTCCAGCACTACTGGGACCGCGGACTGCGGGTCCCCGACGACGTCACGGTGGTGCTCACCGACGACAACTGGGCCAACATCCGCAAGCTGCCCGATCTGAAGAACGACGCCCGCGAGGGCGGATACGGGCTCTACTACCACTTCGACTACGTCGGCGTCGGCCGCAACTACAAGTGGGTGGACACCGCCTCCCTGCCCAACATGTGGGACCAGCTCCACCAGTCCGCCGCCTACGGGAACCACGGACTGTGGATCGCCAACGCCGGCGACCTCAAGGGCAACGAACTGCCCACGCAGTTCTTCCTGGAGTACGCCTGGAACCCGGAGCGGTGGACACTCGACCGGCTGCCCGAGTGGGAGGAGCGCTACGCCCGGCAGAACTTCGGCGAGAAGCAGGCCGCCGCGATCGCCTCCGTCCTGCGGGCCTACGCCCGGCTCCAGTCGCGGCGCAAGCCCGAACTCCTCAACCGGAAGATCACCCTGGACCCGGCCAAGGACCCCTCGCGGGACAGTTCGGCGATCGTGTACGACGACGAGGCGACACCGTTCAGCATCGTCGACTACCGCGAGCTGGAGCGCGTCACGGAGGAATGGCGACAGCTCGGCGCGGAGGCCGAGCGGGTCGGACGCCGGCTGCCGGCCGCCGCCCAGGACGCCTGGTACGAACTGGTCGGCTACGAGGTGCGGGCCACCGCCAATCTGTACGCCCTGCGCGAGGCGGAGTTCACCAACCTGCACTACGCCGCCCAGGGCCGGGCTCGCACCAATGATCTGGCGGACGCCGCCGAGGCCCGGCTCGCCGACGACCTGGCCCTGGCCGACCGCTTCAACACCCGGATCGCCGACGGCAAGTGGCAGGGCTTCCAGACCCAGCCGCACATCGACTACGGCGACGTGGCCCGGTACGGCCCGAACGCCCCCTGGCAGCAGCCCGAGATCGACAACGTCGCGATCGAGGACGTCCTCTTCCCGGCCGTCAAGCGCATCGACCTGCCCGCCGGAGCCGAGATGGGCGTCGCCGTCGACGGCTCGGCCGCGTGGTGGCCGCACGAGCGGGGCCCGGCCGTACTCCCGGTCTTCAGCCCGTACCAGAGCCAGCCCGCCCAGTACATCGAGGTGTTCAACCGGGGCCGCGCCCCGTTCGACTACCGCGTGCGCACGGGCGTCTCCTGGCTGACCGCGGACCGGGTGCGGGGCCGCGTCGAACAGCAGGACCGGATCACCCTGCGCGTCGACTGGACCAGGGCCCCGAAGGGGGTCACCGAGGTGCCGGTCACCGTCAGCGGGCCGGACGGGGCCGAGGTCGTCGTCACGGCGGTCGTCGACCGTCCCGCACTGTCCCGCTCGCGCCTCGACGGCTTCGTCGAGGCCAACGGGTACGTCTCCATCGAGGCCGACCACTACAGCCGGGCCGTCGACGGCGGCGGGATCACCTGGCAGCGCATCCCGGACATCGGACGGACCGGCGCCGGGATGGAACCCTTCCCGGTCACCGCGGCCCGGCGGACACCCGGTGGCGGCAGCCCCCGGCTGGAGTACCGCGTCAGCCTGTTCACCACCGGCCCGGTCACCGTCCACGCCTATCTGTCGCCCCGCAACAATCCGCTGCCGACCGACGGGCTGACGTACGCGGTCTCCTTCGACGACGCCGCACCGCAGTCGGTGAACGTCACGAGGGTGACGGGGGCCGATGACGGAACCATGAACGCGCAGTGGGCCCGCCACACCTCCGACAACGTCAACGTCACCAGCACGGAGCACCGCATCGCCGCCGCCGGAGTGCATGTGCTGAAATTCTGGATGGTCGACCCGACAGTGGTGCTGCAGAACCTGGTGGTCGACACCGGCGGCCTCAAGCCCAGCTACCTGGGCCCGCCGGAGAGCCTCCGGCTGCGCTGAGCAGCCCGGGGTCCGGGTGAGGGAGAGAGCAGAGCGAATGACGAGTGGCAGCGACGACACCGGTGCGCGGGCCGGCCGCCTGGAGGCGGCACCCGCCGGTGAGGACGTCGAGATCAGGGTCGGCACACCGTCGGGAGAGCTCTCGCTGATCTGCACCCCGGCGCGGGCCCGGGAACTGGCCACCGCTCTCGGCCTCGCGGCGGACGAGGCCGAGAGGGCGGGGTCCGCGCACCCGGTCACCGTCAGGGCGGACGAGCTGCGCCGGGGGGACGTACGCGACGGCGACCGCGCCATGACCGTGGACTCCGTCCGGACCGACGGGGCCACCGCCCACATCACCTGGAAGTCGGGCGCCGGACGCAGCTGGAACCAGCAGTACGACGCCGACGCCCGCATCACGCTGCGCCGCCGCGGGCGGTAAGCCGGTCCGCGGCCCCGCCCCGCCGCGCACAGCCGCGGGGTGAGGCGCACCCTGGAGAGGAGACTCCGGAGGTGAGCGCCATGACACAGACGGCTGTCGGATGGCACATCGAGCTGGAATTCGAGGAAGACACCCACCGCACCCGGGCGGCCGCTCTGGTGCGGCTCTCCGACGGGAACGAGGTCCGTGCCCACGGCTATGCCAGCCGCCACCCCTCCGACTCCGAACAGCCCAGGGTGGGCGAGGAGATCGCGGGGGCCCGCGCACTCAACGAACTGGCGATGAAGCTGTTGACCAAGGCCCACGACGAGATCGACGAGGCGTCCGGCCGCACGTCCTACCCGCTGACCTGACGCACACCGCGCCGGACTCCGTTCCGCCGCCTTGTACGAGAGGCGTCGTAATTTGACGGACGTCGTAGTACGGGATGTATCGTACTAGCGATCCTTCCGTACCCGGCGAAACGGAGTCCGTCGTGAGTGCCCTTTTCGACCCCATCACCCTCAGGTCGCTAGTCGTGCCCAACCGGGTATGGATGGCACCCATGTGCCAGTACTGCGCCGCGGTGGAGGGGCCCGGAACGGGTGTGCCCACCGACTGGCACTTCGCGCACCTCGCCGCCCGCGCCACCGGCGGTACCGGGCTGATCCTCACCGAGGCGACGGCCGTCAGCCCCGAGGGGCGCATCAGTCCGGCCGACCTCGGTATCTGGAACGACACCCAGGTCGCCGCCTTCCGCCGCATCACGGACTTCGTCAGGAAGCAGGGATCCGCCATCGGGATCCAGCTCGCCCATGCCGGCCGCAAGGCATCCACCGCGGCCCCCTGGACGGGGGGCGGACCCGTCGGGCCCGAGGCGCACGGCTGGACCCCCGTCGCCCCGAGCCCGCTGCCCTTCGACACCGGCTACCCGGTGCCGCACGAGCTGACCGTCGAGGAGATCCAGGCGGTCGTCGCGGACTTCCGTGAGGCCGCGCTCCGTGCTCTCGAAGCGGGCTTCCAGGTCGTCGAGGTGCACGGCGCGCACGGCTATCTCATCGGCCAGTTCCTGTCCCCGCACAGCAACCACCGTACCGACGCGTACGGCGGCAGCTACGAGAACCGCGTCCGCTTCGCCCTCCAGGTCGTCGACGCGGTCCGGGAGGTGTGGCCCGAGGAGCTGCCCGTCTTCTTCCGGATCTCCGCCACGGACTGGCTCACCGAGAACGCCGACGACGAGCGCGAGGGCTGGACCGCCGACGAGACGGTACGCCTGGCCGGGGAACTCCGGGCGCACGGTGTCGACCTGCTCGACGTCTCCACCGGCGGTAACGCCCCCCGCGCACGGATCGCGACCGGCCCCGGCTATCAGGTTCCCTTCGCCGAGCGCGTGAAGCGGGAGACCTCGCTGCCCGTCGCCGCCGTCGGGCTGATCACCGACCCGCAGCACGCCGAGAAGATCCTCACCGAAGGCAGCGCGGACGCCGTGCTCCTCGGGCGCGAACTGCTCCGCAGCCCGTCCTGGGCACAGCACGCGGCGCGCGAACTGAACGGGCGCGCGCACGCCCCCGAGCAGTACGCGTACGCGATCTGACCACGCCCGTTCCGCCGCCGTCGCGCCCCGGCCGGCTCCGCCCCCCTGCGCCCCGGCCGGCTCCGCCCTCGTCGCGCCCTGCCCCGCCGTCTCCCGACGCCGGGCCGGGGCATGACGGGGGCGATTGCGTACCCGCCGTCCGGATCGCGGCATCCGTTCACCGTGCATTCATCCGGGATGACGGCCGACGCATTCCCTCCCGCGCCACGGGGCCCTACGCTCGGCCGCGCATCGATCACGTGGTCACGGCCGCGAGCCGGTCGCTGACAACGTTGTCCGAACTTCCTGGAAGGTACGCGACATGCCCCCCAGACCGCTGACCGCGCCCCGGCGCCTCGCCGCGCGAACGGCCGCCGTCGTCGTCACCGGCGCCCTGGCCGCCGCCGTGCTGCCCGCCACCGCAGAGGCCGCCGCGCTCGTCACCCGTCCGACCGCCTACGTGGACCCGCTGATCGGCAGCGCCAACGGCGGCAACACCTTTCCCGGCGCGACCCTCCCGTACGGCATGATCGCCTGGTCGCCGACGAGCACCACGGGCGACCAGACCAGCACCGGCGCCGCGAACGGCTACGAGTACGGCGCCACGCGACTGCGCGGACTGAGCCTCACCCATGTCAACGGCGCCGGATGCAATCCCGGAGCGGCCGGTGACATCCCGATCATGCCGTTCGTCGGGGACGTCACGTCGTCACCGTCCGCCGACACCAAGGACGCCGTCTACGCAGCTGACTTCTCGCACGACAACGAGCGCGCGGTCCCGGGCCGCTACACCCTCGGCCTCGACTCGGGAGCCACCGCAGACCTCGCGGTGAGCCGCCGCGCCGGCGTGGCCGACTTCGCGTTCCCGGCCGGCAAGCCGGCCAATCTCCTGTTCCGGGTCTCCAATTCGCTGAACGGCAGCGAGGACGCCCAGGTCCGGATCGACACCGCGCACCGCAAGGTCACGGGCTCCGTGCTCACCGGTGCCTTCTGCGGGCGGCGTGCCAACGGCGGCACCAACAACCGCAAGAGCTACTACCGCCTCTACTTCACCGCCTCCTTCGACCGCGCCTTCTCCTCCACCGGCACCTGGAAGGACGGCACGCTCGCCCCCGGCTCGACCGAGGGCAGCGGTGGTGAGGGGTACGCCACGGGCGCGGACCGGGCGGGCCGCGGATCGGGTGGCTGGGTCGGCTTCGACACCAGCGCGGACAACGATGTCCACATGCGGATCGGCATCTCCTACGTCAGCCAGGCGGGTGCCGAGGCCAACCTGCGGAAGGAGATCGCCCCGCACGCGGCCGTGGACGATGTCGCGGCCGCCGCGAGCCGGACGTGGGACCGCGAGCTGGACTCCGTACGCACGGGCGGCGGGACCGAGGCCCAGCGGACCACGTTCTACACCGCGCTCTACCACGCGCTGATGCAGCCCAACCTCATCAGCGACACCGACGGCCGCTACCCCGGCATGGACGGCCGGGGCCACCGGATCGAGCGCGGGCAGGGCGCGCAGTACAGCAACTTCTCGGGCTGGGACCAGTACCGGGCCCAGATACAACTGCTGGCCCTCCTCAAACCGGAGATCGCCGGGGACTTCGCCCAGTCATTGTACAACTTCGCCCGGCAGAACGGCGGGGTGTGGGACCGCTGGGTGCACATCAACGGGGCCACCCACGTCATGACCGGCGACCCCACCGCGGCCACCCTCGCCACGTTCTACGCCATGGGCGTGCGGAACTTCGACTACGAGGGCGCGTACGAGTCGCTGGCGCGCCAGGCGACCGTTCCCGTGGACGACGGGCTCTCGGACGCCGGCTGCCCGGGCCAGTGCACCGGTCAGCGGCCCAATCTGGCCCAGTACCTGGAGTCGCACTACGCGCCGCAGGACGTCTGCCACTGCTGGGGCGGCGCCGCCGAGACGCTGGAGGACGCGGTCGCCGACGCCGCACTCGGACGCTGGGCGGAACTGCTCGGACGTGACGAGGAGGCCGCGGCGTTCAAGGAGCGCGGCGGCTGGTGGCGCAACGTGTACAACCCCGACGCCACGGACGGCGCCGGTACCACCGGCTACATCCAGGCCCGCAATCTCGACGGTTCCTGGGTCACGCCGTTCAGCCCGGGCAGCGACCGCGGCTTCGCGCAGGGCACCAGTGCCACGTACACCTGGATGGTTCCGCAGGACGTCCAGGGCCTCGCCGAGGCGATGGGCGGCCGGGACGTCGCGGCGCGGCGCCTGGACGGGTTCTTCCACAAGGCGGACGGCTCCTGGTCGGTCAAGGGCGGTGACGCGGTCCGCTACGACCCGACCAACGAGCCCGGCATCCACGCCCCCTGGCTCTACAACGCGCTCGGGCAGCCGTGGAAGACCCAGGAGACGGTGCGCGAGATCCTGAACACGGTCTACGGGACGGGGCCGCGGGGCCTGCCCGGGAACGACGACCTGGGCACCATGTCCGCCTGGTACGTCTTCTCCGCGCTGGGTCTGTACCCGCAGGCACCGGGTGGCGGTGAACTGCTGCTGGGCGCCCCGCTGTTCCCGAAGGCGGTGATCGACCGGCCGCACGGCAGGGACATCACGATCACCGCACCGGCGGCCGACGCGGCGCATCCGTACGTCGACGCGGTGACGGTCAATGGCCGTGCCCACGACCGGTCGTGGACGGACGCGAGCCTGCCGGCCCGGGGAGGCGAGCTGGCCTACCGGCTGTCCGGGCAGCCCAGTACCTCCTGGGCCACGGACCCTTCGGGGCTCCCGCAGTAGGCGCGGCACGACGCCGCGCCGGATCCCCGCGTCCGTACGCGGGGATCCGGCGCGGACGTCGGCCGCTGGACCCACTCGATTTATATCGTTGAAAATTCTCCGTGCACGACTGTTGTTTTGCGTTTGGTGCTGTGGCTCAATGTTCGATTATGTGCTGTGCCTCACAGGTTCGAGGCACTTCAGCCCTCTCGACAGGACGACGCCTTGAGACGACAAATGCCCCGATCCCGCACTGTGTTGAGAACGGTGGCCTGCGCCGCCGCACTCCTGATACCCGTCGGTGCCACGCTGGTCCCGGCCGCGGCGGCCACCCCGGCCACGGCCGCCTCCGCCACGCCGGCCACCTTCGCGGCCGGCGACCCGGCGACGGCCGTGCACGGGCTGAAGGGCGAGTACTACAGCATGTCCGCGCCCGGTGCGCGGGACTTCGCCACGCTCGGCGGTGTCGCCCTGGAGCCGCAGATCAACTTCCCCGGCCTCACCGGAACGTTCGAGTCCACCACCGGCCGGACCGAGAACACCACCGCCCGCTGGACCGGCGACATCACGGCTCCCGAGGACGGCGACTACACCTTCGCCGCGAGTGGCGACAACGGCTTCCGGCTCTTCATCGACGGCGAGGTGGTCATCGACCACTGGGAGCCGGACTGGGACAACGAGCAGACCAGCAAGCCGGTCGCGCTGAAGGCCGGTGAGGCCCACACGTTCAAGCTGGAGATGTTCCAGGACACGGGTGGCGCGAACATGTTCCTGCGCTGGTCCAGTGCGACGCTGGCTCGGCAGATCGTGCCCGAGTCCGCGTTCACCCCGCCGGCGGACTTCGAGGTCTACCCGGTCGGCCTGAGCGTCGCCGACGACGGCCTGAAGCTCCAGGCGGTGTTCGAGGACGAGGTCAGCGACTACGCCACGCTGAAGGACCACCTCACCATCGAGGCGGACACCTCGCCGATGCCGGTGAAGTCCGTCGCCCGCACGCCCGGCAACCCCCACGCGCTGACCGTCACCCTGACCGCGCCCGTACTGAAGGGCCAGCAGGTCCGGGTCGCCTACGACGGAGAAGCGGGCCTCCGGGTGGCCGGCGAGACCGTTCCGCAGATCAGCCGAAGCGCCGGGAACCTGTCCACGCACCGGCTGACCACGGCCTTCGGCGACAAGGTCGACCGCGACCACCCGCTGCCGGAGTACCCCCGGCCGCAGCAGGTACGCGACGACTGGAAGAACCTCAACGGGTCCTGGGAGTTCGCCGGAGCCGCCGCGGGCGAGCAGCCCGTCTTCGGGAAGAAGCTGGGCGAGCGGATCACCGTCCCGTACCCGGTCGAGTCGCAGCTCTCCGGTCTTGAGCGCCACGAAGACCACATGTTCTACCGCAAGCTCGTCACCGTCCCGAAGAACTGGTCCGTGAAGGGCGACAAGAGCGGCAAGGCCAACCGGCTGAAGCTCAACTTCGGCGCCGTGGACTACGAGTCCCGCGTCTGGGTCAACGGCAAGCAGGTCGCCCAGCACACCGGCGGCTACACCGCCTTCAGCGCCGACATCACCGACGCGGTCAAGGGCACCGGCCCGCAGGAGATCGTCGTCGCGGTCACCGACACCACCGGTGCCGACCAGCCCACGGGCAAGCAGTCGGCCAACCCCGGCGGAATCTTCTACACCGCCTCGTCCGGCATCTGGCAGACCGTCTGGATGGAGCCCGTCGCCCCGGCCGCCGTCGACTCCCTGACGACCACCCCGGACATCGACAAGGGCCGGCTCGCCCTGACGGTGAACTCCGCGGACGCCTCGAAGTCCGCCCGGATCACCGCCGTCGCCCGTGACAAGAAGGGCAAGGTCGTCGGCCGGGTCACCGGCCCGGCCAACCGCGAGCTGAGCCTGCCGGTCGCGAAGCAGCACCTGTGGACGCCCGACGACCCGTACCTCTACGACCTGAAGGTCACCCTCGACGACGGCCGCTCCAAGGACACCGTCGACAGCTACTTCGGCATGCGGTCCTTCGGCGTCGCGAAGGTCGGCGGCTACCAGAAGCTGGTCCTCAACGGAAAGCCGTTCTTCTCCCTCGCCCAGCTCGACCAGGGCTTCTACCCGGACGGCCTGAACACGGCACCCAGCGACTCCGCGCTGCTCTTCGACCTGAAGGCGCAGAAGGACCTCGGCTTCAACTCGGTGCGCAAGCACATCAAGGTGGAGCCGGCCCGCTGGTACTACCACGCCGACCAGCTCGGGCTGCTGGTCTGGCAGGACTTCGTCTCCGGCAACATCACCGGGGAGAAGGGCCAGAAGGCCTTCCTCGACCAGGGTGCCGAGATGATGAAGCAGCTGCACAACTACCCGTCGATCGGCGCCTGGATCGTCTTCAACGAAGGCTGGGGCGAGTGGGACCGCACCGAGACCGGCAAGATCACGGAGAAGGTCCAGGCCGCCGACCCCTCCCGCGTCGTGAACGCCCACAGCGGTGTCAACTGCTGCAATTCCAAGGGTGATTCGGGCAAGGGCGACATCATCGACCACCACGACTACAACAACACCGACCCGGCCTTCCCGGACGCCAACCGTGCGGCGATGGACGGTGAGCACGGCGGCTTCACCCTGCGGTCGCCCGGACACATGTGGCCCGGTGCGCCCACCGCGATCTACAGCGGTGTCGCCGACAAGGCCGCGCTGACCGCCAAGTACGTCGAGAACACCCGTAAGTACTACCTGGAAGCGGCCGGCGCCGAACTCTCCGGCTCCATCTACACCCAGGTGACCGACCTGGAGAACGAGCTCAACGGCCTCTGGACGTACGACCGCCGTGAGATCAAGGTCGACCCGGCCCCGGTGCGCAAGATCAACCAGGAGGTCATCGCCGCCGGCGCCGCCGCCGGTGAGCGGGACGAGGTCAAGGGCGGCGGCGCCTGGTCCCTCGACGAGAACAAGGGCACCGAGGCCGCCGACAGCGGACCGAACCACAAGGACCTCACCCTCACCGAGGGAACGTCCTGGGCGCCCGGCGTGCAGGGATCGGCGCTGAAGTTCAACGGCCAGGGCCAGTACGCCGAGACCGACGGCCCGGTCCTCGACACCACCGGTGACTACACCGTGTCGGCCTGGGCGTCGCTGGACGCACTGCCCGGCAACTACGCGACCATCGTCAGCCAGGACGGCCGGCGTCAGGAGAACCCGTTCTACCTCCAGTACGGTCAGGGCGGCTTCGCCTTCTCCACCCCGGGCGCCCACCGTGCCCGGCTGGAGATGACGCCCGAGCTCGGCCGGTGGTACCACGTGGTCGGCGTCCGCAGCGGTGACGAGATCAAGCTGTACGTCGACGGTAAGCTCGCTGCCACCTCGGCAGCCGGAACCGCCGATGTCAGCACCGGCGCCCTGTCCGTGGGCCGCGCCAAGTGGTCGGGCGGCAACACCGACTTCTGGAACGGTTCCGTCGACCAGGTCGCGGTGTACGACAAGGCCCTGACCGCGGACGAGGTGAGCGCGCTGCACGACGGCGTGCGGCCGTAGCCCGGGTGTTCGCGAAGCACTGAACCAGCGAACCAGTGAAGAGACGGACCGCTGAATCAACGCACCACTGAAAGCTGCCTGCTGCCGCACCCGTGCGGCGGCAGGCAGCGGCATGCCCCGCCCCGGCGAACCGGCCGGGGCGGCGCCGTGTGAGGATCGGGAAATGGGAGAGACGGAGATCCGCCGCCGCCGCGACGACGACCTGAAGGGCTGTGTCGAGGCGCTGGCCACCGTGCACGACGCGGACCGCTATCCGGCGGAGTGGCCCGCCGATCCGGGAGGCTGGCTGACACCGGACGGCATGCTCGGCGCCTGGGTGGCGGTGGACGGACCGGACGTCGTGGGCCATGTGGCCCTGACCGGCACGGACGACGTGCTGGCGGCGGACGTGGGTCTTCCGTCCGAGGAACTTGCCTCGGTGGCCCGGCTGTTCGCGACGGCGTCGGCGCGCCGGCGTGGCGTGGGGAGCGCCCTGCTCGCCACCGTGACGGCGGCTGCGGCGGACGGCGGACTGCGGGCGGTCCTGGAGGTGGAGGACGGCGGCGAGGCCGCCGTGGCCCTCTACGAACGCGCGGGGTGGCGTCATGTGGGCAGCCGCTCCGGTGACTGGACGACGGCCGACGGCCGGACGGCGCTGTTGCACACCTACGTCGCCCCGGGCGCGGGGCCGCGGTAGACGGCCGACGGCCCGGACACGACGCGGTCGGCGTCGCATCCGGGCCGTGGCCCGCACAGGAGGAAGCGGGCGGAGTCGGATCACCGCGCCCGGAACGCGTCAGGAGGGCCGGACCAGCTGCCAGAGGTGGTCGTCGGTGCCGTTGTCGTCGAACTGGACGACGTGGGCGCTGTTGGCGGTGGACATGGTGTCGACGCCGAGGACCTTGCCGGAGTGGCGGTTGCGGATCCGGTACCAGCCGTCGCCCTCCGGGACCAGCTGCCAGAGGTGGTCATCGGTGCCGTTGTCGTCGAACTGGACGACGTGGGCGCTGTCGGCGGTGGACATGGTGTCGACGCCGAGGACTTTGCCGGAGTGGCGGTTGCGGATCCGGTACCAGCCGTCGCCCTCCGGGACCAGCTGCCAGTCGTGGTCGTCGGTGCCGTTGTCGTCGAACTGGACGACGTGGGCGCTGTTGGCGGTGGACATGGTGTCGACGCCGAGGACCTTGCCGGAGTGGCGGTTGCGGATCCGGTACCAGCCGTCGGAGAGCCAGGGCTCCGCTTCCGGATCGGTGGTGGGGAACGAGGTGATGCGCAGCCGCGCCGCCCCCATCGGGACGAGCGTGATCTCCTCCACCGGTTCGGAACTGCCGGCCGGGCCGTCCTGGAGCGGGGCGACGACGTGCTCGCCGTCCGCCGTCCATTCCGGGATCCGCCGGGCCCTCGCCGTCATGGTCAGCGGGGTGCCATCGAGCGTGAAGGGGTTGGCGTTCTCGACGTGGTGGGCGGTGTGGTGGCGCAGCGAGGCCGCCGGCTTGCGTGCGTCGAGGACGAGCCCGTAGTTCCACGGACTCGTGGCGTGCACCGCGTACTCCGGGAACCGGTCGGTGCCGCCGATGCGCTCGTACTCCTCGTCGATCCGCAAGGAGTACGTGAGCGGCCCGCGGTCCACGCTCACGGCATCGTGATTGTGCTCCCAGGTGCGGACCGTGGTCTTCTGCGGGAAGCGGAGGGTCACCCGGTCGCCGTCGGCCCACGTACGGTCGACGCGGGTGAACGCCGGTCCCGCGGGGGCGTCGACCGGACGCCCGTTGACCTCGATCTCCGGGCTGTCGCACCAGGCGGGCACGCGCAGGACCAAGGGGAACGACAGCCTCTTCGGCGCCTTCAGCGTCAGGGTGACCCTGTCCGTGAAGGGGTAGCCGGTCTCCTCGGCGAAGGTGACCTCGGTGCCGTCGGCGACCTTCGCGGTGACCTCGCAGCTCGCGTACATCGCGGCGGCGAGACCTCCGTCCGGGGTGGCGAGCCACAGTTCCTCGACGAAGTACGGCCAGCCCATGCCGTAGTTGTGCGGGCAGCAGCGGTACTGGTCGACGCCGGGCAGGTACGCCTGCATGGCGAAGCCGTTCTGGAACTGCCGGCCGTTCTTCGGCACGTTGTCCAGGTCCACGCTGTTGGCGCTGGTGATGTAGTGGACCGCCCTGCCGGACGGGTCGAGCGAGGCGGGCAGCGAGTTGAACGCCAGCTCCTCGCAGCGGTCGGCCCACAGCGGGTCGCCGGTGATCCGGGTGAGCAGCTGGTGGCTGGCCATGAACTCGACGATTCCGCACGTCTCGAAGCCCTGCCGGGGGTCGCCGTGCCCGGGCCGCGCGTTCTCGTCCCCGGCGAAGCCGCCGCCGGGGAACTGCCCGTACTGGTCCATGGCCTTGCCGTACGTCCCGTACGTGTTCCGGGTGTCCTCGGCCGAACCGCTGCGCAGCGCGTACTGGGCGGGCTCGCGGAAGCCTTGCGCGATGTTGACGTTGTGCGGGTTGACCAGGTTGTCGCCCCAGTCGGCGCCGTTCGCGTGGATCTTGTCGGCGAGCTCCAGCAGGAAGGTGTCGCCGGTGCGGTTGAAGAGCCAGAAGACGCTGTCCAGGCCGTCGCCCCAGCGCAGGGCGATCCAGCTGGTGTTGAAGGCTCCGGGCCCCTGGGCGTTCATGTAGCGGAAGAACCGGCTGAGGAAGGGGATGATCCGGGTGTCGCCCGCGTACTCCTGCCACGAGCGCAGGGCCTGGATCAGCGGCAGGAAGGGCCAGAAGTCCGGGCCGCCGTTCAGGGACGTACGCAGCGCCTTCGGGCCGAAGAAGCCGTCGGGCTGCTGGGTGGTGAGGATCGCGTCGAACCAGCGCCGCACGGCAGCCAGGGCCTTGGAGTCGCCGGTGACGATCGCGAGGTCCGTGTATCCCCGCAGCCAGTACGGGACTTCCTCCCAGCCGCCGAGTTCGGGGCGGACCCAGCCGGTGGCGGTGAAGTCGAGGAAGTGCGAGAACTCCTCGTAGCGGCCGCACAATCCGTCCAGCTGGAGCTTCAGCTGTCCGGCCAGCCAGCCGCGCGCGGTGACCTTGCCGGGCGGGAGCTTCAGGAACGCGGTCGGGTGCAGGGGGGCGGCGTTGGGGGAGTAGTGGCCGCCGTGGGCCGGTTTCGCCCGGTGCCCGGCCGCCGTCGCGGTGGTGGCCCAGCGGCCGGACGCGGCCGTGGTGGCGGCGACGGCGGCCAGCGCGCCGGCCATGAGTTGTCTGCGGTTCATGGGCATGGAGGGCTCCTGCTCTCGGCCGGCCGTGCGGAGCACCGGCTCGGAAACGGCACATGACACTGCGGGACTTGCCGGACACCGCGGGCCTCGCCGGGCCGCCCACCGGGCCCGGGTGCGGATCCCGGACGCGCGCACGGCAAGGCGCGCCGTCGCGACCGGAGGGGTGGCGCGGCACCGTTCTTGCAACGTTGGAAAACTGGGTACCGGCGGTATGACAGCACGGCGCCGGGCCGGTGTCCAGGGGTGTGGCGGCAACCGGTGCGGTGGGAGTCGCGGTCGGTGCCGGGTGGCTCCGACACATTTTGGAAACGCATCGGCCACGCTCTTGCCGCCCGTGCCACGGCGCCTATATAACGTTGTAAACCGAGCCGCCGAGAGGCCGCGCAGACTCTCACGACCGCAGTTCGTCCAGCTGGGCCCTGCCGTCGAACTCCCGCCAGCCCCGTGGCGGTTTGTCGACAGGACCCAGTGGGGTCGTGAGGAATGCAGTGACATCAGCCGCCGAGTGGCAGCCGATCCATCGTCCAGCCATGCCCGACCGCACGCCCATCGGCGTGCCGTCATCCCGCCAAGGAGCTCCCGCGCATGATGATCCAGCGTCGAACCCGTATCCTCGCCGTGGCCTGCCTCCTCGCCGCCACCGCCACGCTGGCCGCCTCCGGCTGCTCCAAGTCGGAGAGCTCGGACACCGCGACCACCGACAGCAGCCAGGGCGCCCAGGCGGCAAAGACCCCTGAGTCCTCCTCCGGTGCGGGCTGCTCGCTGCAGACCTACGGCGCGCCGAAGCTGGACCTGAAGAACGCCGTGGTGGGCTTCTCCCAGTCGGAGAAGGAAGCCAACCCCTTCCGTATCGCCGAGACCCAGTCCATCAAGGACGAGGCGAAGAAGGTCGGCGTCAAGAAGCTGCTCACCACCAACGCCCAGTCGCAGCTGTCCAAGCAGATCAGCGACATCCAGGACATGCTGTCGCAGGGCGCCCAGTTCCTCATCGTCGCCCCGCTGAACTCCGACGGACTGGAGCCGGCTCTCAAGGCCGCCGCCGCCAAGAAGGTCCCGGTCCTCACCATCGACCGCAAGGTCAACGCCACCGCCTGCAAGGACTATGTGGCGTTCCTCGGCTCCGACTTCGTGGAGCAGGGCAAGCGCGCGGCGGACGCGATGATCAAGACGACCGGCGGCAAGGGCAAGGTCGCCATCCTCCTCGGCGCCTCGGGCAACAACGTCACCACCGACCGCACCAAGGGCTTCGTCGACCAGCTGAAGGCCAAGGCCCCCGGCCTGGAGATCGTCGCCCAGCAGACCGGTGAGTTCGCCCGCGACAAGGGCCAGCAGGTGATGGAGCAGCTGATCCAGTCCAAGCCCGACATCACCGCCGTCTACGCGGAGAACGACGAGATGGGCCTCGGCGCGGTCACCGCGCTGAAGGCCGCGGGCAAGAAGCCCGGCAAGGACGTCAAGATCGTCTCCGTCGACGGCACCCGCAACGCCGTCCAGGCCCTGGTCAACGGCGAGTACAACGCCGTCATCGAGTCGAACCCGCGCTTCGGCCCGCTGGCCTTCGCGACCGCCCAGAAGTTCTACGCCGGCGAGGAGATCCCGGAGAACGTCATCATCACCGACCGCGCCTACGACGAGTCCAACGCCAAGGCCTCGCTCGGCGGCGCGTTCTGACCGGGGCTCGCCCCACCCGCCCGTAGCGCCGGCGGGCCCGGCCGGCCGGGCCGCGTACCGATCCGTACGCGGCCCCCGGCCCGTACCGGACCCGCCGGACCACCTGCCGCCGTGACGCCGCCACCCGTCACGGCGGCCCCGGGCCCACACCCTTGGAAGAGCGGAAGGCCGAGAACAGCCATGGCACCACCCGAAGCAGTACCGCAGCCGCCGCAGCCGGCCGCCGACGCGAAGGAGGCATCCGCGCCGGCCGGTGAGATGACGGAGACGTCCGTGCCGGCCGCCGACGTGGCGCAGTCGCCCGCGCCGGCCCCTGAGACGACGGAGACCTCCGAGCCGGCCGCCGACCTGAAGAACAAGAAGTCCGAGTCGGCCGCCGGCCGGGCGCAGGCGCCCGCACCGGACGCGTCCGTCCTCGAAGCCCGCTCGGTGAGCAAGCGTTTCCCGGGCGTCGTCGCCCTCGACGACGTCTCCTTCACCCTGCGCGCCGGGGAGACCCACGCACTCGTGGGGGAGAACGGGGCCGGCAAGTCCACCCTGATCAAGGTGCTGACCGGCGTCTACCGGCCCGACGAGGGCGAACTGCGGCTGGCCGGCGAACAGATCGCCTTCGCCCGGCCGTTCGAGGCGCAGCAGGCCGGCATCTCCACGATCTACCAGGAGGTGAACCTCGTCCCGCTGATGAGCGTGGCGCGCAACATCTTCCTCGGCCGTGAGCCCAAGAACCGTCTCGGCCTGATCGACTTCGCCCGGATGCACCGCGAGACCACCGAACTCCTCGACGGCTTCGGCGTACGCGTCGACCCGAAGAGGCCCCTGCACACCCTGGGCATCGGCACGCAGCAGATGGTCGCGCTGGCCCGCGCCGTCTCGGTCAACGCCCAGGTCGTCATCATGGACGAGCCCACCTCCTCGCTGGAGCCGCGCGAGGTCGAGACCCTCTTCCGTGTCATCGAGGACCTGCGCGCACGGGGCATCGCCGTGCTCTACGTCAGCCATCGCATGGACGAGCTCTACCGGATCTGCGACCGCGTCACCGTCCTCCGCGACGGCCGGCACATCCACACCGGGAACCTCGCCGACCTCGACCGCATGCAACTCGTCTCGATGATGCTCGGCCGCGACATGGCCGAGGTCCGCCGCGACGGAGTCACCAGCTTCGGCTCCGAGGGCCACGACGCCTCCCGTACACCCGTGCTCACCGCCACCGGCCTCTCCCGCGACCATCAGCTCCACGACATATCCCTGTCGTTGTACGCGGGTGAGGTGCTGGGCCTCGGCGGGCTCCTCGGCTCCGGCCGCAGCGAGACCGCCAAGGCCCTGGCCGGCGCGCTGAGCCTGGACTCCGGCCAACTGAGCATCGGCGGACGCACGCTGCGCCGCCTCACCTCGGCGGGCGCCATCCGGGCGGGCATCAGCCTGCTGCCCGAGGACCGCAAGGCCGAAGGCATCGTGCCCGGCCTCTCGGTCCGCGAGAACATCGTGCTGGCCGCGATGCCCCGTCTCTCCCGCGCCGGCATCGTCTCGCGCGCCAAGCAGGACCGCGTCGTCGACATCTTCATGAAGCGGCTGCGGATCAAGGCCGCGAGCCCCGAGCAGAAGGTCGGCGAGCTCTCCGGCGGCAACCAGCAGAAGGTCCTGCTGGCCCGCTGGCTCTGCCTGGAGCCCAAGGTCCTGCTGCTCGACGAACCCACCCGCGGCATCGACGTCGGTGCCAAGGCCGAGGTCCAGAGCCTCATCGACGACCTTGCCCGCGAAGGCCTCGCCGTCCTGCTCATCTCCTCCGACATCGAGGAACTCATCGAGGGAGCCGACCGCATCGTCGTCCTGCGCGGCGGCGCGGTCGCGGGCGAACTGTCGGGCGACGAGGTGGCCGAGAGCCATCTGCTCGAAGTGCTCGCCGACCACTCGCCGGCGCCCGCAGGGAAGGCCCCGGCCGCCAAGGAGGACCCCCGATGACCCAGGCCGCACTCTCCACCCCCGCAGCCCGGCCGCTCGCCCGGCTGCGCGACCCCGCCTGGTACCAGGAGTACGGCGTCTATCTCGCCGTCGCGGTCGTCCTCCTCTTCAACGCCCTGTTCACCGAGCACTTCATGACCGCGGACAACCTCCGCACCCAGCTCGTCCAGGTCGCCCCCATCGTCATCGTCGCCCTCGGCATGGCGCTCGTGATCGGAACCGAGGGCGTCGACCTCTCCGTCGGCTCGACCATGGCGCTGGCCACCGCGTTGCTGCCGCTCTACCTCGGGTACGGGCTGGTGCCCGCCCTCGTCATGGCGCTGCTGGCCGGTGCCGTCGTCGGAGCGATCAACGGCTCGCTGGTCTCGCTCGTAGGACTACAGCCGATCGTCGCCACCCTCGCCCTGTTCGTCGGCGGCCGGGGTCTGGCCCTGGTCATGGCGGACGGTCAGCTCAAGCAGATCGTCAACCCCGACCTGCTGTCGCTCGGCACCGGCTCCTTCCTCGGCATCCCGCTGGTCGTGCTCATCGCCGCGGTCCTCGCGGCCGCCGTCGCCTTCCTGGTCCAGCGCACCACGTTCGGCCGTCAGGTCGTCGCGATCGGCGGCAACCGGTCCGCGGCCGCCCTCGCCGGACTGCCCGTGCGCCGCGTGCTCATCGGTGTGTACGTGCTCTGCGGGGTCCTGGCCGCCCTGGCCGGCATCCTCGCCACGGCCAGGCTCACCGCCAGCGACCCCTCCTCGCTCGGCACCCTGATGGAACTCTCCGCCATCACCGCGGTCGTCGTCGGCGGCACGCCGCTCAACGGCGGTTCCATCCGCGTCCTCGGCACGGTCGCCGGCGCCCTGCTGATGCAGCTGCTGCGCGCCACCCTCGTCAAGCACGACCTGCCCGACTCCACCGCACAGATCGCCCAGGCGGCCATCATCATCGCCGCCGTCTACGTCGCCCGGGAGCGTCGGTCCCGATGAACGAAACCTCACCCGCCCCGGTGGTCCAGGCCCCGGTTCCGCGCAAGACCCCCGCCGCGGCCGTCGGCAGCGCCCCGAGCCCCGCGGCCGGGCAGCGCATCGCCGAACTCCTCCAGCGCCAGGGCGTGCTCGCCGTCCTGCTCACGGTCGTCATCGTCGCGTCCTTCGTCTACCCGACGTTCGGCACCCTGGACAACGCCCGGGGCGTGACCGTCCAGGCCTCCTTCGGTGCCGTGGTCGCCCTCGGTATGACGATGGTCATCATCACCGGCGGCATCGACCTGTCCGTCGGCTCCGTCTTCGCCCTGGGCGGCGTCCTCGCCGCCTGGGCATCGCAATGGGGCTTCCTCGCCGCCCTGTTCGTCCCGCTCGTCGTGTGCGGTGCGATCGGACTGCTCAACGGCTTCCTGGTGGCCCGTGCCGGGATGGCACCGTTCATCGTCACCCTCGCCACCCTGCTGGGAGCGCGCGGACTGCTCCTCGCGATCACCGACGAGGGCGCCACCACGTATCTGATCCCCAAGGGCTCGGCGTTCGCCGAACTCGGACAGGGCAGCGTCTGGGGCTTCGGCTACCCGATCCTGATCGCCCTGGCGCTGTTCGGCATCGGCGGACTGGTCCTCCAGCGCACCTCGTTCGGACAGACGCTCTTCGCGGTCGGCGGCAGCAGCGACGCGGCCATGCTGATGGGCCTGCCCGTCGCCCGGACCAAGATGCTCGTCTACACGCTCAGCGGGCTGCTGGCCGGACTCGCCGGTGCGCTGAGCGCCGCCAGGCTCTCCTCCGGCGTCACCATCGTCGGCGTGGGCATGGAGCTCGACGCGATCTCCGCCGTCGTCATCGGCGGCACCCTCCTGATCGGCGGCGCCGGATCGATCAGCGGCACGCTCTGGGGCGTACTGCTTCTCGCCGTCATCCAGAACCTCATCAACCAGATCGGATCGCTGAACTCCTCGTACCAGTCCGTCGTCAGCGGCGGGTTCCTTATCGTTGTCGTCGTGGCCCAGCGCTATCTCTCGCGCAGCCGCAGAACCACCTGAACCGGTGCCGGGGCCAGCGGGCCCCGGCACCGTCAGAGCCGAACCGGCAGAGCCGGGCCACCGCGCGTCAACGCGCGACCAGTCGATTCAGGGAGTGCCGTGGGCGTCAGCCTCAAGGACGTTGCACAACGGGCGGGCGTGTCCATCAAGACCGTGTCGAACGTGGTGAACAACTATCAGCACGTCACACCGAAGATGCGGGCCAAGGTGCAGCAGGCCATCGACGAGCTCGGCTACCGGCCGAACCTCACCGCACGCCATCTGCGCAAGGGCCGCACCGGCATCATCGCCCTCGCCGTCCCCGAGTTCGGCAACCCGTACTTCGCGGAACTGGCCGGCGAGGTCGTCGACGCGGCGGCCCGGCACGACTACACCGTGCTGGTCGACCACACCGGCGGGCTGCGGGAGAAGGAGCTCCTGGTCAGCCAGGGATTCCGGTCCCATGTGATCGACGGCCTCATCCTGAGCCCGATCCATCTGGAGACCGAGGACCTGATGGCGCGCACCGAGACCGCACCCCTGGTGCTGCTCGGCGAGCGTGAGTACGAGGCCCCGTACGACCACATCGCCATCGACAACGTGGCGGCGTCCCGCGAGGCCGTGCGTCATCTCATCGACCACGGCCACCGCAGGATCGCCTTCCTCGGCTCGCGCACCGGCCGCGAACGCCAGCCGGCCCATCTGCGGCTGCGCGGCTGGCGCGAGGAGCTCGCCGCAGCGGGCATAGAGGCCGACGAGTCGCTCGTGGTCGTCACCGACGGCTACGGCCGTGAGGACGGGGCCACCGGCATGGCCGCCCTCCTGGACCGCGGCGAGCGGCCCGACGCCGTGTTCGCGTACAACGACCTCATCGCCATCGGGGCGATGCGCACGCTGTCCGAACGAGGGCTGCGCATCCCCGAGGACGTGGCCGTCGTCGGGTTCGACAACATCGAGGAGAGCCTCTACGGGGCCACCACGCTCACCACGGTGGCCCCCGACAAGGAGGCGATCGCCCGGCTCGCCGTCGACAGCCTCGTCGAACGGCTCTCCGGCGACCCGGTGTCCGAACCCCGGCGGCCCCGGCCCGGCTACCGGCTCGTCGTCCGCGAATCGACCGTTCCCCGGCCGGCCGCCGAGCCGGCCGCCGGACCCTAGATCCGGCACCGGACCCCCGCATCGGCCGGGGAGTCCGGCGATTGTGTCCAGGCCCGCCGCTCTCGTCCCGCCGGGCCGTCCGCTCGTCCCAAGGATCTCTGATGCCTCGCCCCACCGTGAACCGCAAACCGTTCGGCGCCCACGGGCACACGGACGTCGACGTCTGGACGCTCGACTCCGGCACCGGAGTCCGGGCGGAGATCCTCAGTTACGGCGGCATCCTGCACCGCCTCACCGTGCCGGACACCCGGGGCGCGTCCGCGTCGGTCGTGCGGTCCCTGGTGTCCCTGGACGACTACACGGGCAAGAACCCGTTCTTCGGCGCCCTCATCGGCCGCTTCGCCAACCGCATCGCGCACGGCCGCTTCGTCCTCGACGGGGCGTCGTACCGGATCCCGGCCACCGACCGGGGCCATGCCCTGCACGGCGGCCCGGACGGCTTCCACACCCGCGTCTGGCAGGCCGCGGGCGAGGCCACCGAAACCGCGGCGACGCTCCGGCTCACCCTGCACAGCCCCGACGGCGACATGGGCTTCCCCGGCGCGCTGGACGTCGCCGTGACGTACACGCTCGACACGGCGGGCACCCTCGCCCTCGACTACACCGCCGGCACCGACCGCCCCACCGTCGTCAACCTGACCAATCACGCGTACTTCGATCTCACCGGACAGGGCGACATCCTCGGGCACACCCTTCAGGTGGACGCCGACCACTACCTCCCCGTCGACGACGAGGGCATCCCGGAAGGCCCCGCCGCGGCGGTGCGCGCCACCCCGTTCGACCTGACCGCCCCGCACCGCATCGCGGACCGCATCGCGCTCCCGGACGAGCAACTGCGCCGGGCCGGCGGCTTCGACCACTGCTGGGTCCTCAACGGCTCCGGCACACCGGCCGGCCCGCGCCGCGCCGCCCGGCTCACCGCGCCCGGCGCCGAGCGGATCATGGAGGTGTGGACGACCGAACCGGGCATCCAGGTCTACACCGCCAACCAGCTGGACGGCACCCTGCCCGCCCCCGGCGGCGGGCACCACGAGCGCCACAGCGCCGTCTGCCTGGAGACCCAGCACCTGCCCGACTCGCCCAACCGGCCCGGCCACCCCAGCACCGTCCTGCGTCCGCACGACGTCTTCTCCAGCCGCACCGAGCTGCGGTTCCCGCACCTGGCCGCGGCGACGGACTGACCGGCGCACCAGGGGGCGGCCGGTGCGGGAATGCGGGAATGGGCCCAGCTGTTGCGACGTCCATGACCTTTTTCGTGGACGTGACCGTACGGGGCTACGAGCTCGATACGCAGGGACATCTCAACCAGGCGGTGTACCTCCAGTACGCGGAGCACGCGCGCTGGGAGCTGCTGCGGGCCGCCGGGCTGCCCCAGGAGAAACTGCTGGCCGACGGAGTGGGGCCGGTCGCGCTGGAGGTCACGGTCAAGTTCCGCAGGGAACTGCGCGGTGGGGAACGGGTACGGGTGTCCTGCCGGTTCGACTACGGACAGGGCAAGACGTTCACGGTCGCCCAGCAGATCCTCAAGGAGGACGGCACGGTGGCCGCCGAGATCACGGGCGTGGCCGGCATCCTCGACCTGGAGACGCGCAGGCTGGTCGCCGACCCGGCCGGCCGGCTCGCCGCCCTCGCCAAGGACCCGGAGCTGCTGAGCGGCTGACCGGGCATCAGCGGACCTGGCGGCCCGCCGCCATGGAGGCCACCGCCTTCCGGAGGCGGGCCGCCCTGACTTCGGGGGTGGTGGCCGTCATGAGCCGCAGGAGCACCAGATAGCGGTCCGACCTGCTGAGCCGGTCGAAGAACACCCGCGCAGGCTCGTCGGCGTCCAGGGCCGCCGTGAGGTCGTCCGGAACGGTGGCCCTGCTCTGCGACGGGTACGCCACCGCCCACCGCCCGTCGGAACGGGCGGCCTCCACCTCGGCGAGACCCGCCGGGCGCATCCGCCCGGCCTCGGTCAGCGCCGCGACCTTCTCCACGTTGATCAGCGACCACGCGCTCCGGCGACGGCGGGGTGTGATCCGCTGGAGGTAGTACACCGCGTCGAAGGACTTGCGCTGCCCGTCGATCCAGCCGAAGCAGAGCACACAGTCGACGACCTCGGCCGCGCTCACCGACTCCACGCCTGAGTCCCTCTTGGCGATCTTCAGCCAGAGCCCGGTCCGGTCGGCGTGGTGCTGCTCCAGCCACGATTCGAGCTGGGCGATCCGCGCGAAGGGACGCGCGTTCTCCGGGGTGTCCAGGGTGTCCGTCATCCGGCTGCGCCTCCTGAGGCTGCCGGGCCCGTGCCCGGCTGCCACGCCACGCTATCCCTCCTTCAGGCCGGATCCTGTCCTCATGAGTACCCGCTGGGCGCGAGGGGCGTGACCGTCGAGGACCTGCCCGTCGTACTACGACGGGTCTCGTATCATGGGGGTCCCCGGACGATGCGACGATGCGGAGCGACCGTGACCCCTGCCACCGCCACCGACCCGGCAGCCGGCGCCCGCAGGCTGGCCCATCCCGCGCGCGACGAGATCAGGCTCGAGTCGGTCCTGCACGCGCTCTCCGACCCGGTGCGCCTGCGCGTGGTCCGCGAACTGGCCGCCGCCGACGGTGAGCTCACCTGCTCCCGGTTCGATCTCCCGGTGACGAAGTCCACCACGACCCATCACTTCCGGGTGCTCCGGGAGAGCGGCATCGTCCAGCAGATCTACCGCGGGACGGCCAAGATGAACGGGCTCCGTCGCGAGGACCTGGAGGCGCTCTTTCCCGGCCTGCTGGACCGCGTGCTCGAAGCGGCGAACCTCCAGGCGGGCCGCCTCCACGAGGGCTGACCGCGGCCGCTTCAGGGATCCTGCGCGCCGGTCACGACGGTCGGGCCGTCATGCCGGGGTGTCGCCGTGTGCCGCTCCCATCAGCCCCGGCCAGTCCGGGATCTTGACCGGTCCCCGGCCGAGCGACCGGCCCAGCGTCGCCTCCGCCCGCTCGATCGACAGCCAGCCGTCCCATTCCACCGGCCGCAGCCCCCAGGACCGGAGCACGGCCAGCGGGTCCGGGGGCGACGTGCGTCCGGCCAGGAGGGCGGCGTCCTCGATCAGCGACGCGACCGTCTCCTTGGCGCACGAACGGTTCGACCCGATGACCCCGGTAGGACCGCGTTTGATCCACCCCGCCACGTACTCCCCGGGCGACGGCACCCCGTCCCGCAGCACCCGCCCGGCCCGGTGCGGCACCGTGCCGTGCGCCGCGTCGAACGGCAGCCCGGGCAGGGGCATGCCGCGGTAACCGACCGCCCGCAGCACGAGTTCGGCCCGGATCTCCTCGTACGCACCGGTGTCGCGTACCCCGCCGTTTCCGTCCGGGGCGGTACGGGCGAACCGGACCCCGGCCACCCGGCCGTCCCGCTCCAGCAGCTCGACCGGGCGCAGGAAGAACCGCAGCCCGATGGTCCGGGGGCGGCTGTCGCCCGTCCGGGGCGGAGCGGACGCCCATCCGCGCAGGACGTCGAGGTTCCGCCGCACCAGCGCCGGCAGCGGCGGGGTGCCCGGCCCCGCATCGCCGTACGCCGGGTCCAGGGCCAGCTCCGCCGGGTCCACGACCATGCGGGCCCCGGGGAGCGAGCCGAGCTCGCGGAGCTCCTTGGTGGTGAACCGCGCCTGCGAGGGGCCCCGCCTGCCCGCCATGTGCACCTCGCGCACCCGGCTCCCGGCCAGCACGCCGAGCGCCGGCTGCGGCACGTCGGTGGGCCGCAGCTCATCGGCGCCCCGGGCCAGGATCCGCGCCACGTCGACGGCCACATTGCCGACGCCGATCACCACGGCCGAACGGGCCCGCAGTGCGAACAGGTCCGTCGGCGCATCCGGGTGGGCGCTGTACCAGGAGACGAACTCGGTCGCCGAGTGACTTCCGGGCAGATCCTCGCCGGGGATGCCCAGCGGACGGTCGGTAGCCGCTCCCACGCAGTAGACGACCGCGTCGTAGAGCTCGCCCAGCCGCCCGGGCGGCACGCCGTCCCCGCCCACGGCGACATTGCCGACGAAGGTGACGCGTTCGTGTTCCAGGACGGCGCGCAGGCTCTGCTGCAGCGACTTGATCTTCTCGTGGTCCGGTGCGACGCCGTACCGCACCAGTCCGTACGGGCAGGGCAGCCGGTCGAGGACGTGCACCCGCACGTCGGGCAGCAGGGTCTGGGTCACCAGGGCCTGGGCGGTGTAGACCCCGCTGGGGCCGGAGCCGACGACGGCGACACGAAGCACGGCGCACCTCTTCCCGGGAGGGTGTCTCCAGCATCGCACCGGCGGGCCCGGCGGGGGAGAGGCGCGCCCCAGGCTCTTCGGGGCCGTTCGGGGTTCGCCGGTCACTGTCCGTCGTCAGGAGGAGAGCGCGCGCATCCGGTTGATCTCGGTGGTCTGCTGGGCCACGACGTCCCCCGCCATCTCCTCGACCTGCACGTTGTTCCCCTCGGAGAGGACGTCGGTCGCCATGGTGACGGCCCCCTGATGATGCGTGATCATCAGCTTGAGGAACAACCGGTCGAAGGCCGTGCCCTTCGTGGCCCTGAGCTGCTCCAGCTGGCCGGCGGTGGCCATGCCCGGCATCGCGCCGTGGTCGTGCTTCCCGGACTGTCCGGACAGCCCGTGACGGCTGAGCCACCCCTCCATCGCGCCGATCTCGGGCTGCTGGGCGGCGGTGATGCGTTCGGCGAGCCGCTTGACCGTGGCCGAACGGGAGCGCGTGGGGACCAGTCCGGTCAGCTCCAGGGCCTGCGCGTGGTGCTGGATCATCAGCTGCACGTACCGGACGTCCGCCGAGTTGGGGGTGTCGACCCCGGCTTCCTTGACGGCCTCCGAGGGGGAGAGCGTCCGGGCGGGCTCGCCCGGTTTCCCGGGTGCCACGACCGAACCGGCCTTCTGCGCCTCGGACTTCGCGCCGCTGTCACCACCGTCCGCGTCGCAGCCGGCCGACGTGAGCACAGCTGCGGCGACGGCCGCGCCGAGCACGAGCCGGCGGAACCGCAAGGTCTGACGACGAATCAACAAAGCGACCTCCGTTGGCGCAGGACTGGTTGCGCTCTGTCCTAGCACGTCAACGCACAGCTTTGATCAAAAACTTTCATTACGTCTCTGTTGCCATCTGTTGAGATGTCCATGGCAGGGACGATACTGCCGTAGTCCGTGAACCGGTCAACTACTTATGGATCCATGGGAGGACGCAGTGACCTCGTTGCACACCACCCCGGTGCGGCGCAGACGTCTGGGCGTGGCGGCAGCCGCCGCCGGACTCTTCGCCACTCTGCTGATGGCCGGGCCCGCCGCCGCGACACCCGATCCCGGTGACGCGGCCGCGAGCCGAACCGATGTCTCCGCGAGCCAGGAGGCGGAGGCGACCGCCGCGATCCGAAGCGGTGAGATACCCGGCGTGGACGAGATCGTCCACAGCCGCAACATCAGCCACCTCGCCAACGTCCCCAAGGACGCGCTCCAGGGACTGAACACGGACCTGGCCTTCCAGGGGAAGTACGCCTTCGCCGGGAACTACGACGGGTTCCGGATCTTCGACATCAGCAACCCGAAGGCGCCCCGCACGGTCGCCCAGGTGCTGTGTCCCGGATCGCAGAACGACATCTCCGTCTCCGGGAACCTGCTGTTCCTGTCCACGGACTCCTCGCGCAGCGACAACTCGTGCACCAGCACCACCCAGCCCGCCACGGAGAAGTCCTCCTGGGAGGGCATGAAGGTCTTCGACATCAGCGACAAGCGCAACCCGAAGTACGTCGCCGCCGTCGAGACCGCGTGCGGATCGCACACCCACACGCTGGTTCCCGAGCGCAAGAACGTCTACGTGTACGTGTCCTCGTACTCGCCGAACGAGGCGTTCCCGGACTGCCAGCCGCCGCACGACGGGATCTCCGTCATCAAGGTGCCGCGCAGTTCGCCCGAGGACGCCCGCATCGTGAACTTCCCGGTCCTCTTCCCGGACGGCGGCAACCCGGGCGGCCCCACCAACCCGGGCGTCTCCAAGACCACGGGCTGCCACGACATCACGGTGCTGCCGTCCAAGGACCTGGCGGCCGGTGCCTGCATGGGTGACGGTCTGCTGTTCTCCATCAAGGACCCGGAGAACCCGAAGATCATCGACCGGGTGCAGGACAACGTGAACTTCGCGTTCTGGCACTCCGCGACGTTCAACCAGCGGGCCGACAAGGTCGTCTTCACCGACGAGCTCGGCGGCGGCGGAGCGGCCACCTGCAACGAGGAGATCGGCCCGAAGCGCGGCGCCGACGGCATCTACGACATCGTCGGCAAGGGCGACCACCGCAAGCTCGTCTTCCGCAGCTACTTCAAGATCGACCGCCCGCAGGCCGACACGGAGGTCTGCGTCGCCCACAATGGTTCGATCATCCCGGTCAAGGGCCGCGACCTGATGGTCCAGGCCTGGTACCAGGGCGGCGTCTCGGTGTGGGACTTCACCGACTCCTCCCACCCGAAGGAGATCGGCTTCTTCGAGCGCGGTCCCGTCAGCACCGACGAGGTCACCACGGCCGGCCCGTGGTCGGCGTACTACTACAACGGCTACATCTACTCCAACGACATCGCCAAGGGCTTCGACGTCCTGAAGATCGACGACCGGCGGACCGACCCGGCGAAGCGGGTGCGTACGGACGAGCTCAACGTCCAGACGCAGCCGGACTACTTCGACCGCTGAGCCACCGGATTCGCTGAACCGGGGGGCTCGCTGAGCCACCGGACTCGCTGATCCTGCCGGTCCCGTCCGGGCTTCCCGGGCGGGACCGGTGTTCGCGCGGCCCGAAAGTTCATTGACCGATCCGCCGCGCCGGGACATGCTGTACCCCCGCACCGGCAGGCGTGATACGCGCGGTCCGCCACGCGGTCCCCGGACCCTCACTCAGGCCGGGGTGACCGGCTGGTTCCGGCGACGCAGGGGATCGCCGGAATCAGACGTCTCAGGCCGCCTCGTACCGGTGCGCCCGGCCGCCCCGCCACTCGACCCACTCGGGGCTGTCCAGGATCCGCTCGGGGTCGTCGAGCCCCGCACCCTCCAGGAACACGATCACATCGTGATCCGAGTGCGCGAGGCCGAGGATCTGGACCCGCCCGTCGCGCTGCACGGTGACACGCCGCCCGCCGGTGGGGGACGGCCGGAAGATCACGATCGGCGCAGAAGTCATGCCTCCAGAGTGCGGCGTGCCGGGGGCCGCCGCACAGCGGAACCGGAAACCCGTCCGGGCAGCAGATCAGGAAGGCGTACGCGGGTCATGCGGGCCGTCGCCCCACGGACGGGTCAGGCGGCGGACCTGGTGCCGCCGCCGGTGGCCGCAGCCCACTCGACCAGCAGCCGCTGGTACTCCTCCTCGTCCTCCGGGGACAGGCATCCGCCCGAGCGCTGCCACAGGTCGCGAATGTCTTCATTCACCTCTGCGGCGGAACGCACGGAACCGGACGGGCACGGAGTCGGGGACATACGTACCAGGCTAAGGCCCCGATGTGACAATCCGACCCATGGCGCGTCAGGGACATCTCTCACATGTCTCTCAGGCAACCCCGGCGGCCAGTCCGAGCTCCCGCAGTCCGTTCGGCCGCTCGTCGACCGGCCGATGCTCGACGAATCGGACCTCGCACCCCAGCGCGGACGCCCCCGCGTCCGCGTGCCGGTCGTCGCCGACCATCACCACATCGGTCGGATCATGTCCCAGAAGTGTGCAGGCGGTGTGGAAGAGACGTGCGTCCGGCTTCTGGATGCCGTGCTCGAAGGACAGCACATACGCGTCCACGTAGGCGTCCAGCCCGTGCGCCCGGAAGACCGGCCTCAGGTCCCACCCGATGTTGCTGACCACGCCGATCGTGACACCCCGGTCACGCAGCGCGGCGAGCACCTCCGCGGCGTCCGGATACGGACACCAGGCGTCCGGGGTCCGGTGGCGGTCGTACAGCGCGTCGTAGAGGCCCGGATCCGGCAGCTCCACCTCGCGGGCCAGGCCCGTATACGCCTCGCGGTGCCGGTCCGCGCTCTCGTCACGACAGGCCCAGGCCGCAGCCAGCCCGTCGGGCACCTGCTGCGGCGGCGGGCCGCCCGGCAGTGCGCCGGAGACCTCCAGCTCCCGGGCGTACCGCTCGAAATCGGCCTCGTCCACGCGCACCCCCCGCTCCGCGAGGGTGGCGGCGAGCCAGGAACGGACGGATTCGATCCGGAACAACGTCCCGGAGAAGTCAAAGAGAGCACCCTTGATCGGCATGGTCCCGATCCTTGCCGAGGCGGTGCGGGCGGGGCAAGCATGCCTGTTCGGGGGCGGAGGGGGGTGGAACGCCTGTTCAATCCCTCTCTGTGCGGTGGTGGGCGGCGTAGCGGTCGTACCCGGCTGCCGCGAAGGCGGTCAGCGCGGCGCCGAGCAGCCAGCCGCCCAGTACGTCGGACGGCCAGTGCACGCCCAGGTAGAGCCGGGTGAGGCCGACGCCGAGCACCGAGACCCCCGCGGCGGCCAGGGCCGCGCGCCGGATCCAGGGGCGGCAGCCGGACCGGTGCAGCAGCCACAGCAGCAGACCGCAGGTCACCATGGCCGTCATCGCGTGTCCGGAGGGGAACGACGCGTAGTGGGCGGAGTCCACCGGATCGGGCCACCGGGGGCGCTCACGGCCGACGGCGGCCTTCATGCCCTGCTGGAGCAGGCTGGAGACCAGGGTCGTCACCGCCACCCAGACGGCGAGCACCCGGGCGCCGCGCTGCCACAGGACGACCACGGCGACGGCGATCAGCGCACGCATCGTCCACGGGTCCCACAGCCAGTCCGTCAGGATCCGGTTCAGGTGGACGAGGCCGGGTTCGGTCACCGCCCGCCGGTGCAGGGCTTCGGCGATGACACGGTCCAGGCGCGTCAGCGGGGACCACCGCACGGCGACCAGGATCAGCAGCACCAGCGCGAGAGCCCCGCAGACGGCTCCCGCCCACGGTGCCGGCGAGTGAGTGCGGGTGCGGGGGGCGGGGGAGAGGAGCGAGGAGCGCATGAGGGGATCCTCGCCGACGGGCAGGGCACAGGGCCATCCCGGCGCGGCGGGACTGTGCGGCGCGCGCCGCGAGCGGTCGCGGCGGGACCGTGTGGAAGGTGCCGGGGGTGGTCGCGGCGGGACCGTGTGGAAGGTGCCGGGGGTGGTCGCGGCGGGACTGTGTGGAAGGTGCCGCTAGCGGTCCCGGCCGGACCGTGCGGCGGGCGCTCGGAGCGGTCGGGTCTGGACGGGCCGCGGCAGGAGTCCGGTCCGCCTATCCCAGTGCGCTGAGCGCCGGGACGAACGCGACCAGAAGCGGAATCACCGGCAGGAGCGTGGCCGCTGCGGTGAGCCGCAGCCGCCGGCCCGCCGTGAGCCGGCCCGCGGGCGACAGAAGCCGGTTCACCCGCAGCGGCATCTGCGCGTCCGGCGTCGGGCAGGGCCCGAACACCCCGCGGTCCTCGTTGAGTTCGACCAGTGCCAGGGCGATCGTCAGCCGGCCGAACCGCCGGGAGGCGGTGTCGTCCGCGGCCAGTTCGACGAGCCGGTGCATTTCGCCGCGGAAGGCCGCGAACACCGGAACCTGCGGGAAGCCGGACGCCAGCGCCGTCGAGCAGTTCAGCAGCCAGTCGTGGCGGGCGTTCGCGTGCCCCTGCTCGTGAGCGAGCACCGCATCGAGCTGACGGCCTTTCAAGCGGCCCAGCGCGGCAGTGGTGACGACGAGCCGGGGCGCCGTGCCCGGCAGCCACCAGGCATCGGGGCGTTCCCCTTCCAGGACCACCAGCCGGCCGCTGCCCGGCTCCTCGCCGGGCAGGAGCGGCGAACGCTCCAGCAGTTCGGCCCGCCGCCGCCTGCGCTCCAGGCGGACGCGGCGGATCTCCCGGGTCAGCATCGCGGCCGTCCACACCCCGCCGAGGGCCAGCAGCACGGCCATCACCGCCGACCACGGCCCGTAGGCCGCGAGCGCATAGGCCTCCACGACCGCGTGCGGGGCAGGCGCGAACACATGTCCGCGCACCGCCTGCCAGGCCGCGGCGGCACTGAACGTCATGGACAGCGCGAAGGACAGCAGCACCCCGGCCACCACGCACTGCCACACCCACAACGCGACCACGGGCTCACGCTCGGGCCACTCGGCCCGGGCCATCAGCCGCGGGGTCACGACGGCGGCCAGTGCACCGAGCAGCAGCAGCACGAGGGAGACCAACATGGCGTCAGCCTATGAGCGGTACGGCACGCACGGGTATGGCTGCGCTCGGCAAGTGACGTACGCCACGGTTTGCGGGACCTCCTGTCTCACAGGGTGAGCAGCATGGCGAACATGGCTATTCCCATGGTCAACCGGCACGCCAGCGCCAGTTCCGGCCGCGCACCCCAGCCTTCCGCCGGTGGTCCGCCGGTCGCGGCCCCGCCCCCCGCCGGCGCCGCCGTCACCGGTATCAGCCGGGCCCCGGAGCGCAGGACGTAGGCGGCGTAGTAGACGAGGAGCAGTCCGGTCAGCAGCGGGACACCCCCGGCGGCGGCCATGGCATGGGAGGCGTGGGAACCGTGGGCCGCCGCGCCGGGCCCCGCCATCACGACGGACATGTAGACCATTGCCGACGAGCCGACCAGGTGGTGCAGATGGTGGCCGCTGCGGCGGGAGAACCAGAGCGCGCGCAACGCGGCGACGCCGAACAGCACGGCGTACAGCAGCCATCCCCACGCGGGCGGCGCGACGACGGCCGCCGGTACCGCCATCGCGGCCATGCCGAAGCCCATCAGTGCCTCCGCGCGTGCCGCCCTGCGCTCCTCGCCGGTCCTGGCGCGGGCCCGCAACAGGCAGTACGCGCCGGTCGCCGCGCACAGCGCCATCAGCAGCCAGCCGGACATCGCAGGTCCGTGCACAGCGGAACCTCCCCCTGGGCGAACGACATCGCCGTCGTCCAGACGATGCCCGTGGCCCGACGCCCGTACGCGGCGCACTGGGGCAAAGGGGGAGCGCGCGACGGGGGTGAATCGCGAGGGAACGGCGCCCGCCCGCCGGGTTCCCGGCCGCTCGGCGCATGGGTCGCCGTCGCCGGGCTCCGGGCGCTGACCCTCCTGTGCGTACCGCCACGGCCCGGAACCTGGATCCGGAACCGGGAGTTACGCTGCTGCGGCACAGCCACAGCAGCGAAACGGAGAAGCCTCCCCCATGGACACCGCCCCGCACCGCAACCCCGGTGAACTGACCTTCCGCGACGCGACCGAGGCCGATGTGCCCGCGCTCGTGGAGCTGATCCAGTCCGCGTACCGCGGCGATGCCAGCCGGGCGGGGTGGACCACGGAGGCGGACATCCTGGAGGGGCAGCGCACCGACCCGCAGGGCGTGCGCGACGTGGTGCACGCTCCCGGCAGCCGGCTGCTCGTCGTGGAACGCGACGGCGAGCCGGTTGCCTGCTGCCAGCTCGAACACCGGGGTGAGGCCGCCTACTTCGGAATGTTCGCGGTCCGGCCCTCGCTCCAGGGCGGGGGACTGGGCAAGCTGATCATCACCGAGGCCGAGCGCACCGTACGGGAGAGCTGGGGGGCACGCGAGATGCACATGACCGTGATCTCGGTGCGCGACGACCTGATCGCCTGGTACGAGCGCCGCGGCTATCGCCGTACGGGCCGGCTGAGCCCCTTCCCGTACGGCGATGAGCGCTTCGGCATTCCGCAGCGCGACGACCTCGCCTTCGAGCTGCTGGTCAAGGTCCTGGCCTGAGGGTGGCCGTGAGGGCTACGCGGTGAAGCGGCCCGCGCGGCGGATCTCCGGGAAGTCGGTGGTCGCGCCGTCGAGACCGAGCCCGCGGGCCAGCCGCAGATGATCCTGGGTGTTGACCACCCAGCCCACCACGGTCAGCCCCTCGGCATGGGCCCGCTCGACCAGTTCCAGCGTGATGCGCCGGACGTTGAGCACCAGCCGGGTGGCGCCCACCGCCTTCGCGCGGTCCACCACGTCGTTGCCCCAGCGGCTGGCCACGAGGGCCGTGCGTACCCCCGGCACCAGCTGGGCGATCTCGGCGATCGCCTCGTCGTGGAACGAGATCACCTCGACCCGGTCCACGAGATCGCGCCGCCGCATCACCTCCGCCAGTGTGCGGGCGGCGGCCACGTCCTTGATCTCCGCCTGCAGCGGGGAGCGCACGGCGTCCAGGACCTCCTCGAAGACCGGCACCCGCTCTCCCTGCCCGGCGTCGAGTTCGCGCAGCTCCGACAGGGTCTTGTCGGCGATCGGGCCCTTGCCGTCGGTCGTCCGGTCCACCTCGGCGTCATGCATGACAGCGAGGGCGCCGTCCTTGCTCAGATGAAGGTCCAGCTCGATGAGGTCCATCCCGGTCTGTTCGGCGTGGATGAACGACCGCAGCGTGTTCTCCGGCTCGACACCCATCACCCCGCGGTGGCCGATGGTGAGAAAAGACAAGGGACTCTCGCTTCCGTCGACGGCTTCTCCCCGTGTGCCTACCCACCCGGGGCTACGGCATGACCCGCGAATCCGGCTGTCCGGTGTTCCCCGGAGTGCGGGGGAGCCGTGTGCGGCGGAGTGGCTCCGTGTCCCTGTACGTCGGCGGCGCCGAGCAGGAATCCGGTGATGAGGGCGGCGACCAGGACGGCACGGATGCTCACGCGCGGGTTCTCCGAGTGCGGACGAGGGGCGGATGCTGTCCGTCCTACCGGCAATGGACAGCTTGCCGCGAGCAGCGTCACTCATGCGTGGGCGTGTCCTTCGCGGGCTTGCCGGGCAGGCGTGCGAAGGGAGACGGGGCGGGTGGGCTGGGCCGTCCTTGCTCGCCGACCTGCCGTGAAGCCTTTCCTTCCACCGAAGAGTGCGCCGAAGCGCTGACTCACAGGAAAAATCGCGGTGACCATGGGGGGTCGGCAGGATAATTTTCATGGCCCCACTTGTCTCGGGGAACCGCACACAGATACGGTTGCTTGACGCGAGGTTCTCCCGTGGAGGAAGTGTTATGACGGAAATTCTTGTGCACGACGTCGCCGCCGGCGACATAGCTTCCGCCCAGCGGGTGGTCGAGCACCCGGCCTGGCCCGCGCTCAAGAATGCTGTGGAGGAGATCCGCCCCTGGCAGTCGAAGGACGGCTCCATCGACTTCGGGGCCGACGGCGCGCCCGCGCCGGCAGCCGCCGAGGCGGTCGTGGACCGGGTGGTCACCGCGGTCGAGCAGCTCTCACCGCTGCTCCCGCACGACGCCGCGTACCACCGCGCCCTTGTCATGGACCTGCGTCGGTGGGCCGCCGACGGATTCGGCGTGCCCGACTTCCTCGACTCGCTGCTGGCGTTCCAGCCCGCCAAGGACCGCCTCGACGGGCTTCAGCACCTCGCCGTCTTCGCGATGTACACGCAGAACGGCAACCCGGACCGCAACCTCGAAGCGGTCGTGCTCCGGATGGTCTGGCCCGAGTGGCTCGCCGACCTGGAGGCGACCCGCTACGACAACCCGCTGTTCTGCGGCATCACCTTCGAGGACTTCACCTCCGGGTACGACACCAACTCCGCCGTGCTCTTCCCGGAGACCATCGCCGTGCGCGAGGCCCCCGAGCGCTTCAGCTGGGGCGGCATCTTCTGTGACCGCGAGGCCGCCCGCTTCCGCCGCGTCACCGAGGCCGCCGTCGAGCTCCTGGGTGTGGAGCTGCCCGAGGACATCCGCGAGATGGTCGGCGACCAGCAGCGCTGCGAGCAGGCCTTTGTCCTCTGGGACATGGTCCACGACCGCACCCACAGCCACGGTGACCTGCCGTTCGACCCGTTCATGATCAAGCAGCGCCAGCCGTTCTGGATGTACGGGCTCGAGGAGCTGCGCTGCGACCTCACCGCCTTCAAGGAGGCCGTGAAGCTGGAGTCCGAGGGCAACGCCCACGGCCGCGACGTGCAGTACGCCGTACTGTTCGACCGGATGTTCCGCTTCCCGGTCACCGGCGAGCGCGTGCGCAACTACGACGGTCTCGGCGGTCAGCTGCTCTTCGCGTACCTCCACAAGCACGATGTCGTGCGCTGGACGGACAACACCCTGAAGATCGACTGGGAGCGGGCCCCGCAGGTCACCAACCAGCTCTGCGCCGAGATCGAGAAGCTGTACCGGGACGGCATCGACCGCCCCAAGCTCGTCCACTGGTTCGCCGCGTACGACCTGGTCGCGACGTATCTCGCGCCGCACCCAGGATCCCGCTGGGCCAAGGGCCCCGACGCGCTGGACCTCTCCCAGCCGCCCCGCAAGCTCGTCGACGACGTGCTTCCGGACGAGTTTCCCCTGAGCATGTTCTATGAGGCGCTCTCCAAGAAACTGAAGAACGTGATCGCCTCCACCAAGGGGATCACCGCCGCGGGCGCCGGGCAGGCGGCCGCGTGAGCGCACGTCGTGAGGAGGCGGTGGCCATGAACGGAATCGGCAAGGGCAGCGGGAGCGGTGCGCTCGAAGGCGCTGTTGTTGCGGTCGCCGGGGCGGCCGGTCCGGCCGGCCGGGCGACCCTGCTCCGGCTCGCAGAGGCAGGTGCGGTCGTCGTCGCGTCGGACGCGAACGCGGCCCGGCTCGCCGAGGCGGTGGACGCGGCGCGCTACGCCCACGGCGGTGCCACCGTCACCGGCGACACCGTGGACCTCCTCGATCTCGGAGCCGCCCGCGACTGGGCCGACAAGACCGAGAAGGAATTCGGCAGGATCGACGGGCTGGTCCACCTCGTGGGCGGCTGGCGCGGCGGCAAGACGTTCGCGGACACCGACCTCGCCGACTGGACGCTGCTGGAGAAGCTGCTGATCCGCACCGTCCAGAGCACCTCCCTGGCCTTCCAGGAAGGTCTCCAGCGCAGCGACCGCGGCCGTTACCTCCTGATCAGCGCGGCCGGCGCGAGCAACCCCACCGCGGGCAACGCCGCCTACGCGGCCTCGAAGGCGGCGGCGGAGGCGTGGACGCTCGCGCTCGCCGACTCCTTCCGCAAGGCGGGGGGCGACGAGGGCCCGAAGACCGCTGCTGCGATCCTGGTCGTGAAGGCACTGGTGCACGACGCGATGCGCGCCGAGCGCCCGAATGCGAAGTTCGCGGGCTTCACCGACGTCAAGGAGCTGGCCGATGCCATCGCCGGCGTCTGGGACCGGCCCGCCCCGGAAGTGAACGGAAAGCGCCTGTGGCTGACCCCGCAACCGTAAGGACCGACGCGCGTCGTCATCACGACCCGCAGGTACGCGGATTCGCCAGTGACAACTACGCGGGGACCCACCCGGAGATCCTCGCGGCCCTCGCCCTCGCCAACGGCGGCCATCAGATCGCCTACGGCGAGGACGACTACACCGGTCACCTCCAGCGCGTGATGCACAGCCACTTCGGCCCCACCGCCGAGGCCTTTCCGGTTTTCAACGGAACCGGCGCCAACGTGGTCTCGCTCCAGGCCATGACCGATCGCTGGGGCGCGGTGATCTGCGCCGAGTCCGCCCACATCAACGTGGACGAGGGCGGCGCGCCGGAGCGGGTCGGCGGCCTCAAGCTGCTCACCGTCCCCACCGAGGACGGCAAGCTCACCCCGGAGCTCATCGACCGGCAGGCGTACGGCTGGGACGACGAGCACCGTGCCATGCCGCAGGTCGTCTCGATCACCCAGAACACCGAGCTGGGCACGGTCTACACACCCGACGAGATCCGGGCGATCTGCGAGCACGCCCACGGGCACGGCATGAAGGTCCACCTCGACGGCGCCCGCATAGCCAACGCCGCGGCCTCCCTGGACGTACCGATGCGTACGTTCACCAACACCGTCGGCGTCGACGTGCTCTCCTTCGGCGGGACGAAGAACGGGGCCATCTTCGGTGAGGCCGTCGTGGTGCTGAACCCCGACGCCGTCCGGGCGATGAAGCATCTGCGCAAGCTCTCGATGCAGCTCGCCTCCAAGATGCGCTTCGTCTCCGTCCAGCTGGAGGCGCTGCTCGCCGGTGACCTGTGGCTGCGCAACGCCCGGCACGCCAACAGCATGGCCCAGCGGCTCGCCGAGGGCGTGCGGGCGGTGGACGGTGTGGAGATCCTCTACCCCGTCCAGGCCAACGCCGTCTTCGCGCGACTGCCGCACGAGGTGAGCGAGCGGCTGCAGAAGCGCTTCCGGTTCTACTTCTGGGACGAGAAGGCGGGCGATGTGCGCTGGATGTGCGCCTTCGACACCACGGAGGACGATGTCGACGCGTTCGTCCTCGCCCTCAAGGAAGAGATGGCCGCACAGTAGGACCCAGGAGTCATGTATGGATATGCGGCCGATCGGAAATCTATTGACTCCGTTCGGCCGCTTCCCTACGCTCGGCGGCCATGGAGCTCATCCAGCAGGTTCCCGACCTCTCCGCCTACCTGGCCGCCGACGACGCGATCGACCATGAACACCCGCTGGTCCGCGACACGGCCACCCGGCTGCGTTCCGCGACCACGGACGCGTACTCATACGCAGAGGCGGCGTACTGCCTGGTACGCGACACCGTCCCGCACTCCGTCGACTCGGGCGACACGCGCGTCAGCTGGCGCGCCTCGGACGTCCTCGCCACCCGCAACGGCATCTGCCACGCGAAAGCACACGCCCTGGCCGCCCTGCTGCGCGCGGAGGGCATCCCGGCCGCGCTCTGCTACCAGGGGCTCGCCGACGACGACGGGGAGCCCGGGGTGGTGCACGGGCTGATCGCGCTCCGGCTCCCGGGCCACAGCCGCTGGCACCGGCAGGACCCGCGCGGCAACAAGCCCGGCGTGGACGCGCGGTTCTCGCTGCACGAGGAGCAGCTGGCCTGGCCCGTCCGGCCGGAGCTCGGCGAAATCGACTACCCGACGCTCTATGCGGCGCCGCATCCGGCCGTGCTGTGGGGGCTGCGCACGTCCGCCGACCGTGCGGCACTCTGGCGTGCGCTGCCGACGGCGCTCTGACCGCCGGTCCCACCGGATGTACCGGTGAGGCCGGCGGTCAGAGCGCGGACCGCCGGCCCGTGCTCCGGAGTGACGTTTCCGCCGCCGGGTACCGGCGGGTGCGTCAGCTGCGCTCGCGGACCTCTGCGGCCGTCGGAGCCGTACCCCCGAGGTGCGAGGGCACCCACCAGGTGTCGCTGGCGTCCTTCGGACGCACCGGGTAGGCGCGCTGGGCGGCTTCGAGCAGCTCCTGCACGCGCTCCCGCAGCCGTCGGGTGATCGCACCCGCGTACTGGTCGGTCGGGGCCTCCAGCGGCTCACCGACGCGGATCGTCACCGGGATGTGGCTGCGCCTGAAGTTGCGTGGGCGCCCCTTGGTCCACAGGCGCTGGGTGCCCCACAGCGCCATCGGAATCAGCGGCACACCGGCCTCCTGGGCCAGCCGCGCAGCGCCCGACTTGAAGCTCTTCAGCGTGAAGGACTCCGAGATCGTCGCCTCGGGGAACACTCCGACGATCTCGCCGGAACGCAGTGAGGCCAGCGCGTGCGCATACGCGTCCTCGCCCTGCTTGCGGTCGACGGGAATGTGCTTCATGCCGCGCATCAGGGGGCCGGAGACCTTGTGCCGGAACACCGATTCCTTGGCCATGAACCGCACCAGCCGCTTCTGCGGCAGCGCCGCGAGCCCGGTGAAGATGAAGTCCAGATAGCTGATGTGGTTGCTCACCAGAACCGCGCCACCGGTCTTCGGGATGTGCTCCGAACCCTGAGTGTCGATCTTCAGGTCGAGCGCCTTGAAAAACGTACGAGCGGCGCCGATGACCGGCCGATAGACGAGTTCTGCCATCTGGAGAAGACCCTTCTTCAGCGCCTGGGGAGGGTTCTCCCGGCGGAAGTTACGCAGCCGTAGGTTTTCGGCATTGGGCCGATCGTGCCCCATGCGCGTCGTGGTGGCCAGTCCCGTCGGGTGCGGGGCGCGAGATTCTCGTCACGTGGAACGTCGGGGAATGTCCCGGCGGCCGTGGGTGCTGACCCTTTGCGTAGAGCTCTGACAGGAGGCCGAAGGTGGATGTGCGGACGCGTGAGGAGCGGCTCGATGCCGCCCAACTCGGCGTGGAATTGGGGAAGAGGGCCACGCTCGTCCAGTTCTCCAGCGCGTTCTGTCAGCCCTGCCGGGCCACCCGCCGGACCCTCGCGGAGGTGGCGGGCATGGTCGAGGGCGTCGCGCATGTGGAGATCGACGCCGAGGCGCATCTCACTCTCGTACGCGCGCTGGGGATCAGCCGGACCCCGACCGTGCTGGTCCTCGACGCCTCCGGGCTGGTGGTCCGACGAGCCGTCGGGCAGCCGCGCACCGTCGACGTCGTCGCCGCGCTGGGCCAGGCGATGTGACGGACCGTGATGCTTCTCCCACCTGGTGGGACGGCCTTGACTCCGCCCGCCGCGCATCGTCAGTCTGACGTTATGCCGCCGGAACTCCTTCTCTACGGCCGGGTCCATGTCGACCTCGCCCGCAACGCGAGTGCGCGCTGTCCGGATGCCTGAGCATCCACGGCCCCGCACCCCCGACGCGCAGAAGGACACCTCCATGACGGCAT
This sequence comes from Streptomyces sp. OR43, assembly GCF_008042275.1. Lineage (GTDB taxonomy): Bacteria > Actinomycetota > Actinomycetes > Streptomycetales > Streptomycetaceae > Streptomyces. The sequence continues at coordinate 431,857 of NZ_RDBK01000001.1, forward strand.
CACCCGAGACGACCACCCACCGGACGGCATCCCCCGACCTCCTGCGCTCCGTGTTCCGGCAGCACGCCGCCGGCGTCGCCGTGATCACCGCGGCCGGTGAACGGCCGGTCGGCTTCACCGCCACCTCGCTCAACTCCGTCGCCGCGGAACCGCCGCTCATCTCCTTCGGCGTCGGCATCTCGTCCTCCAGCTGGCCGGTCGTCGCGGAAGCCGACCACATCGGCGTGCACATACTCGGCGAGCATCAGCGGGAGCTGGCCGCCACCTTCGCACGCAGCGGCGCCGACCGGTTCGGCCCGTCCACCGATTGGCGCAGCGGACCCGAAGGCGTCCCGGTGCTGGACGGCGTGGTTGCCTGGCTCGTCTGCCGGGTCGTGGCGCGGATCCCGGCGGGGGACCACAGGATCGTGATCGCCGAGGCGGTCGTCGGGGATCCGGCGGGGGGCGGCAGGCCGCTCGTCTATCACCAGGGCCGGTTCACGGCTCTGCGAGACTGAGATCATCCGGTGGCGCCGGACAGCCGGGCGTAGGCCAGATCACAGTGCCAAGCGCTTGCTTAATGGGCGCCCAATGGGTGTACTGACGAGTAATATTACGGTCGGAGCGCCGGTCGCCCCGACCGGAAATCGCCCCATCAGGCGCCTATGCTGCGTGCAACAAGGCAGCCCGGAAATGACGATGCAGTAGGAGAGCCGGCGTGAGCTTGAGGATCGTTGTCTGTGTGAAGTACGTGCCCGACGCGACCGGTGACCGGCATTTCGCCGATGACCTGACGCTGGATCGTGAGGATGTCGACGGTCTGCTGTCGGAGCTGGATGAGTACGCGGTCGAGCAGGCGTTGCAGATCGCGGACGCGGCGGACGATGCGGAGGTCACCGTGCTGACGGTGGGTCCGGAGGATGCCAAGGACGCGTTGCGCAAGGCGTTGTCGATGGGTGCGGACAAGGCTGTTCACGTCGAGGACGACGATCTGCACGGCACGGACCTGGATCGTGAGGATGTCGACGGTCTGCTGTCGGAGCTGGATGAGTACGCGGTCGAGCAGGCGTTGCAGATCGCGGACGCGGCGGACGATGCGGAGGTCACCGTGCTGACGGTGGGTCCGGAGGATGCCAAGGACGCGTTGCGCAAGGCGTTGTCGATGGGTGCGGACAAGGCTGTTCACGTCGAGGACGACGATCTGCACGGCACGGACGCGATGGGGACGTCGTTGGTGCTGGCGAAGGCGCTGGAGAAGACGGGTTACGACCTGGTGATCTCGGGCATGGCGTCGACGGACGGCACAATGGGTGTGGTTCCGGCGCTGGTGGCCGAGCGGCTGGGTGTGCCGCAGGTGACGCTGCTGTCCGAGGTGTCGGTCGAGGGCGGTGTCGTGCGGGGCCGCCGGGACGGTGACACGGCGTCCGAGCAGCTGGAGGCATCGCTGCCGGCGGTCGTGTCGGTGACCGACCAGTCGGGCGAGGCCCGTTACCCGTCGTTCAAGGGGATCATGGCGGCGAAGAAGAAGCCGGTCGAGTCGCTGGACCTGGACGACCTGGGGATCGACGCGGACGAGGTCGGTCTGGCCGGTGCCTGGACCGCGGTGGATTCCGCGGCCGCGCGTCCGGCCCGTACCGCGGGCACGATCGTCAAGGACGAGGGCGAGGGCGGCAAGGCTCTGGCCGAGTTCCTGGCCGGCCAGAAGTTCATCTGAGCCCCGGCAGTCGCCCCACCGCCCCCGCACTCCCTCGTACACGCAGGAGATTGAAGTCCCATGGCTGAAGTTCTCGTCTATGTCGACCACGTGGACGGTGCCGTCCGCAAGCCCACGCTGGAGCTGCTGACGCTCGCCCGCCGCATCGGCGAGCCCGTCGCCGTCGCCCTGGGCAACGGCGCCGCTGACACCGCTGCCACGCTCGCCCAGCACGGTGCGGTGAAGGTGCTGACCGCCGAGGCCCCGGAGTTCGCCGACTACCTCGTCGTTCCGAAGGTGGACGCGCTGCAGGCCGCCTGCGACGCCGTGTCGCCCGCCGCCGTGCTGCTGCCCTCCTCCGCGGAGGCCAAGGAGATCGCGGCCCGTCTCGCGGTCCGGATCGGCTCCGGCATCATCACCGACGCCGTCGACCTGGAGGCCGGCGAGCAGGGTCCGGTGGCCACGCAGTCGGCGTTCGCCGCCTCGTACACCACCAAGTCCCGCGTCTCCAAGGGCATCCCGGTCGTCACGGTCAAGCCGAACTCGGCCCCGGTCGAGCCGGCCCCGGCCGCCGGCGTCGTCGAGGCCCTCGCAGTGTCCTTCTCGGCGCAGGCCACCGGCACCAAGGTCGTCTCCCGTACCCCGCGCGAGTCGACGGGCCGCCCCGAGCTGACCGAGGCCGCGATCGTCGTCTCCGGCGGCCGCGGCGTCAACGGTGCGGAGAACTTCCACATCATCGAGGCCCTCGCCGACTCGCTGGGTGCCGCCGTCGGCGCCTCGCGCGCCGCGGTCGACGCGGGCTGGTACCCCCACACCAACCAGGTCGGCCAGACCGGCAAGTCCGTCTCCCCCCAGCTGTACATCGCCTCGGGCATCTCCGGCGCGATCCAGCACCGGGCCGGCATGCAGACCTCCAAGACCATCGTCGCGGTCAACAAGGACGCCGAGGCCCCGATCTTCGACCTCGTCGACTACGGCGTCGTCGGCGACCTCTTCAACGTCGTCCCGCAGCTCACCGACGAGATCACCGCCCGCAAGGGCTGATTCTCGACGGGCACACACGGACCACGGCCCGGGGCCGCACGGTGAAACCCACCGCGCGGCCCCGGGTCGTTTCCGATCACCATTGACGCAGGTACGGCAGCCTTATAACTTCACTATACGGATTGTTGATTCCGGGAAGCGGAAACAGCCAGAGCGTGGAGGGTGCGGAAATGGGTCAGCAGGAGAAGGTGGCGACGAGCCTCGCCGGTGCGGTCAGCGACGGGATCAGCGCCTCCCTCACGGCGGTGGACGCCGAACTCGCCCGCCGCTACCCGGGCGATCCCGGAACGCGCCAGCCCGTCCACACGGTCTACGTACCCGGGGACACCTTCACCGCGGACACCATCCGCTCCTGGGGCGACCGGGCGCTGGAGGCGCTCGACGAGCACGCCCCCGACGCCGCCTCGTTCGCCGCGGTCCTCGGCATCCCTGAGGAGCTCGCGGGACCGGTCCACGACCGCGTACGCGCCAAGCTGACCCGCGAGCCCGTCGAAGACCTCCGCATCGACTTCGAGGACGGCTACGGCCCCCGGTCCGACGCCGAGGAGGACGAGGCCGCGGCCCGCGCGGCCCGGCTGATCTCCGAGGCGTACGCGAAGGACACGGCGGCGCCGTACATGGGCATCCGGATGAAGTGCATGGAAGCCGGTGTACGCGACCGGGGCATCCGCACCACGGATGTCTTCCTCACGGGCCTGATGGAGGCGGGCGGCCTTCCCGAAGGGCTGGTGCTCACCCTGCCGAAGGTGACGTATCCCGAACAGGTCACCGCCTTCGTCCAGCTTCTCGAAGCCTTCGAGAAGGCGCACGCCCTGCCCTCCGGACGGCTCGGCTTCGAGATCCAGATCGAGACCAGCCAGTCGATCCTCGCCGCCGACGGCACCGCCGCCGTCGCCCGCATGATCGATGCCGCGCGGGGCCGGGCGACAGGCCTGCACTACGGCACGTTCGACTACAGCGCCTGCGTCGGGGTCAGCGCGGCCTACCAGGCGAGCGACCATCCCGCGGCCGACCACGCGAAGGCCGTGATGCAGGTGGCCGCCGCGGGCACCGGAGTGCGAGTTTCCGACGGCTCCACCAACGTCCTGCCCGTGGGCCCCACCCCTCAGGTCCACGAGGCCTGGCGGCTCCACTACGGCCTCACCCGGCGCGCCCTGGCCCGCGCCTACTACCAGGGCTGGGACATGCACCCGGGGCACCTCCCGACCCGTTACGCGGCCGTCTACACCTTCTACCGCGAGGGCCTGGAGCAGGCCGCGGCCCGGCTCGCGGCCTACGTCGCGAAGGCGGGCGGCGACGTGATGGACGAACCCGCCACCGCCAAGGCGCTCAGCGGGTACCTGTTGCGGGGCATCGACTGCGGCGCCCTGGACACCGGGGAGGTGGCCCGGCTGACCGGGCTGACCCGTGCGGACCTGGACGCCTTCGCCTCCCCGCGGCGTGGCGGACTGACGGTGACCACGCCGTAGTCCGTGGTCCGCGCGGCAGCCTCTCAGGCCGGGCGCAGCTCGCCCGAACCGCGCGGGATCAGCTTTGTCGGGAGCTCGACGCGTGCCGGGCTGTGGTCGGCGCCGTCGAGTCTCCGGAAGAGGTGCTCGGCCGCGGTGCGCCCGACGGCCGCCGCGTCCTGGGAGATGACGGTGATGCCGAGCAGGTCCGCGAGCTCGATGTCGTCGAACCCGACCAGGGCGACAGGCCGTTCCCGGCCGGCCAGTACGCGTACCGCTGTCACCGTCACGCGGTTGTTGCCCGCGAAGAGCGCGGTGACGGGTTCGGGGCCGGAGAGCATGGCCTCGACGGCGAGCCGGACCCGCTCGGGCTCCGTGGAGCCGAGCGAGACCCAGGACTCCCCGACCGTTATCCCGGCATCCGTCATGGCGGTGTGGTAGCCGCGCAGACGCTCGGTGGCCGTGTGGATTCTCGGCTGGTCACCGATGAACCCGATCCGGCGGTGGCCGTGCGCGATCAGGTGGGCGACACCCTCACGGGCGCCCCCGAAACTGTCCGAGAGCACCATGTCGGCCTCGATCCGGCCCGCCGGACGGTCCACGAAGACCGTCGCTATGCCCGCCCTGATCTCCGGCTCCAGATAGCGGTGGTCGTCCCCGGCCGGAATCACGATGAGTCCGTCGACCCGTCGCGCGCACAGCGCGAGCACGAGCTCCTCCTCACGCTCCGGGTCCTCGGCGCTCGAGCCGTTGATGAGCAGGGCGCCGTGCGCCCGGGCCACCTCTTCCACGGCGCGGCTCAGCGGGCCGTAGAACGGGTCCGCCAGGTCCTCCAGGACCAGGCCGATCGACGCGGTGCGGCCCTTGCGCAGCACCCGCGCGCTGTCATTGCGGCGAAAGCCCAGCGAGTCGATGGCCTCCTGGACCCGGCGCTCGGTGTCGGGCGTGACCCCCGGCTCGCTGTTGACCACGCGCGAGACCGTCTTGAGGCCCACTCCGGCACGGGCCGCCACGTCCTTCATGGTCGGCCGGTTGCCGTAGCGGGGCTCGGGGTGACGGGTGGTCTCGGCCACGATGCGCTGTCCTGTCGTCGGGTACGGGCTGTCCGGAAACGCCGCGGCGGGTGCCGCGGAGGAGGCCGGAGGCTGTGGCGTCGAGCATAGGCCCTGGACAACGTTGTCAGAGGAATGGAGACTGGGCAGACTCTTCACTGAAGTCGCAGGTCCCACCACCACACCCACGGAGCCCACACCGATGCATACCGACCTCGTCGCCGCGCTGGACATCGGCGGCACCAAGATCGCCGGGGCGTTGGTGGACGGTGACGGCACGCTCCGCGTCCGGGTACAGCGTCCGACGCCCGCCCGCGAGGACGGCGAGACGGTGATGGCGGCGGTGGCCGAGGTGCTGGCCGAGCTGTCCGCGTCGCCCCTGTGGGGCCGGGTCACCGTCCTGGGTATCGGCAGCGCCGGCCCGGTGGACGCCGCCGCGGGCACGGTCAGTCCGGTGAACGTACCCGGGTGGCGGGACTTCCCGCTGGTGGAGCGAGTGGGGGCGGCGACCGGTGGTCTCCCCGTCGAACTGGTCTGCGACGGCGTCGCGATCGCCGCGGCCGAGCACTGGCTGGGCGCGGCCCGTGGCCACGACAACGCGCTGTGCATGGTCGTGTCGACCGGCGTCGGCGGCGGACTCGTCCTCGGCGGCGCCCTCCACCCCGGCCCGAGCGGCAACGCGGGCCACATCGGGCACATCAGCGTCGACCTCGACGGCGACCCGTGCCCGTGCGGGTCGCGCGGCTGTGTCGAGCGCATCGCGAGCGGCCCCAACATCGCCCGCCGCGCACGGGAGGGCGGCTGGCGGCCCGGCCCCGACGGTGACGCGACCGCGGCAGCGGTCGCGGCTGCGGCCAGGGCGGGGGACCCGGTCGCGGTGGCCTCGTTCGAGCGGGCCGCACAGGCGCTGGCCGCGGGCATCGCCGCGACGGCCACCCTGGTCGAGATCGACATCGCGGTGATCGGCGGCGGCGTGGCCGGTGCCGGCGAGGTGCTGTTCGCCCCGCTGCGCAGCGCCCTGCGACGGTACGCGACGCTGTCGTTCGTCCAGAAGCTGACCGTGGTGCCGGCCGTCATGGGGAACGACGCGGGGCTGGTGGGTGCGGCGGCAGCGGCCATCGCCGCGCGCGTGGCTGCGGGCGGAGCGGTATCCGTATAGGGCCTGTCGACACACTGCCGTCCGCCGCGCGAGCCATGTACGCACGCACGCACGCTCGCCGCTCCGGTCCCGGGCCCCGGTGCGTCCCGTAGGCCCCGCGCCCCGGTACGTGCCGTACAGGCCCCGGGCCCCGATACGTCCAGTACAGGGGCCTGGGGCCGGCACGCCGCGCGCGCCTGACGCCGCGTGGCCGCCCTTCCGGCGACGGCGGGAGGGTGACGACAGACCGCCCGAGTGCGGCCTCCGGGTGGCGGCGCGGGACGCCGCCACCCGGTCCCTCGGATTTCCTCAGCTCCCCGGACGGTCTCAGCAGGTGATGCGGAGGTCCGCCCAGTCCCCGTGGTCGGAGTCGACGCCGTCGCCCCCGTCGGTGACCACGAGCCGGACGACCTGGGCACCGCTCACGTCCGCCGAGACGGGCTGCGCCGGCATGGCGTTGGTCAGGACCCCGGTCGATGCCGCCTTCGTGCCGTCCGCCCAGATCTCGAAGGCCACGCTTCCCTTGGCGCCCTTCTCGTCGTCGACCCCGACGCGTGCCGTCACCGTGGCGCAGGCGCCGCCGGCGTAGTACTCGACGGCACTGGCCGCGTGCACCCCCAGCCCCTTGGCGTACACCTCGCCGCCGATGGTCAGCGGATGCCCGTCACCCGCCGCGCTCTCGCCGTTGCTGGTGTCCTTCTCCACCGGTCCGTAGCCGTTGGACGCGGTGAGCTGCGGCAGATCGCTCAGGTAGCCGCCGCCGGCCGGTGGCGCCATCACCACATGGGCCTGGAACGGTACGGCGGACCGTACCCGCTGCCCGGTGGGCGAGCGGTACTGCGCGGTGAGCGTCAGATCGTAGGTTCCGGTGGCCGTGCCCGGTGGAGCGGTCACCCGCCAGCGGGTGGTCAGCGCCCTTCCCGTCGGCAGGGCCGGCGCGGTGGTCGCGGAGTCGGCCGCGATCCGCCAGCCGGACGGCCCGGTGAGCGCCGCCGACGCCTGCACGGCGGGAGTCCGGCCCAGATCGGTGACCGTCGTCGTCAGCTGGGCCGTGCGACCCGCCTCCACCAGCGGGCTTCCGTCCAGCGCCAGTTCCACCGCGGGCGGATACGCCGTCCAGTGGCGGTCGGCGGTCACGCGCAGCATCACCGTGCCATGGGCCGGGACCGTCGCGGAGATGCCGCCCGCGGTGTTGCGCGTGGTGTGCGCCCACAGATCGCGCACGGTGTACGCGTCGGCCCGCGGAAGCCCCGCCGCCGCGGCCGTCGTCGAGATCCGCTGCGCGCTCCCGGTCTCGTTGAACAGCGCCACCGCCCGGCTGCCGTCCTGCATCTCCTTGGCGACGACCCAGCGGCCGCCTTCGGAGGAGAGCACGACGCCCTGCTTGCCCAGCGGGTCCTGATCGACGGCGATGACCTCCTGGTTGGAGAGGATCCGGTACGTCTCGGGCGTCGCCGTGCGCAGGTCGGAACCGATGAGCAGCGGCGCGGCCATCACCGACCACATCGAGAAGTGGGTGCGGTACTCCGTGTCCGTCATCCCGCCGTTGCCGACCTCCAGCATGTCGGGGTCGTTCCAGCGGCCGGGCCCTGCGGCGGAGGCGAGCGGCAGGTTCTGCTTCATGATCGACAGCATGCTGCTCCAGCTGTCGTTGATGTCGCCCGTGGTGCGCCAGAGGTTGCCGAGTTCGGCGGCCCATTCCCAGGGCTTGTTCTGACCCCATTCGCAGATGCTGTAGACGATCGGGCGACCGGTGGCGGCCAGCGCGTCACGCATCGTCGTATAGCGCTCTTTCGCGTCCACACCCTGGTTGTTGCAGTTGTCGTACTTGAGGTAGTCGACACCCCAGTCCGCGAACTGCTGCGCGTCGCTGTACTCGTGCCCCAGCGCGCCGGGAAGGCCGACGCTGTCGCAGGTCTTGGTGCCCGCGCTGGTGTAGATGCCGAGCTTGAGACCCTTCGAGTGGACGTAGTCCGCAACGGCCGCGATGCCGTTCGGGAATCGGACAGGATCCGCTTCCAGCTTGCCGTCCGCATTGCGCTGCGGCTTCGCCCAGCAGTCGTCCAGGTTGACGAACTCGTAGCCCGCCTCCCTGAGTCCCTTCTCGACGAAGATGTCGGCGATGCCTTTGACCATCTCCTCATTGAACTCGGCCCGGCAATGGGTCGAGTTCCAATTGTTGAACCCCATGGGCGGAGTGAGCGCGAGGCCGTTGCCGGCCCGCGCGTCGGCCGTCTGCGCCCGGGCGGGCTCAGGGGACTGTGCGGCGGCGGGAACGGCGACTCCCGCCGCGCACAGGAGGCCCGCGGTCAGCGCTCCGATGACTCTGTGGCGGCTTGTGCGGGTTGTACGGCTTGGAAGATGACGCATCGTTACGTTCCTCCGTACTCGTGCCGAATCGAGTGGCGGCATGTGCACGCCAAGACGAGCGATTACGTTAGAGCGTGTTGAAGTCTGTTGGAAGAGGGGCGGTGCCGGTTGTTCGGTATCTCGTCAAAACCCTTGACGGAGCTGCTCGTTGGGGGTGAGATCCAAGCGCACGTTCGGTTGTGTTGGGTTGCCTTCCGGAGGAGGGGGTCATGGCGCACTCGTACGACAGGTCAGATCTGCCCGGCAGTGTCACGGGACATCGGATGTCCCGGCGAACTCTGCTGCGTGGCGCGGCAGTCGGTGCCGGCGCGGTCACGCTTCCCGCACTGCTCACCGCGTGCGGAGGTGGGCCCAGCGGTGACGGCAAGACCATCACCCTGGGCTCGAATGCCTCCGATCCCATTCCGAAGAAGGCCTTCGCCGATGCCTTCAAGGCCTATGCCGGCCAGTCGGACGGCCGGAAGGTGAAGGTCAACACCGTTGATCACAACACCTTTCAGGAGAACATCAACCGCTATCTGCAGGGAAAGCCCGACGACGTCTTCATGTGGTTCGCCGGATACCGCATGCAGTTCTTCGCCAAGAAGGGGCTGCTGTACGACATCAGCGACAACTGGGAGGGCTATGAGGGGTTCTCGGACGCTCTGAAGGCCCAGTCCACCGGCGAGGACGGCAAGCAGTACCTCACGCCGTACTACTACTATCCGTGGGCCGTCTTCCACCGGAAGAGCCTCTTCACCGAACGGGGTTACCAGGCGCCCCGGACGCTGGACGAGTACGTGGCCCTGGCCAAGCAGATGAAGAAGGACAAGCTCGACCCCATCGCGTTCTGCGACAAGGACGGCTGGCCCGCGATGGGCACGTTCGACTACATCAACATGCGGACCAACGGATACGAATTCCACAAGAGTCTGATGGCCGGCGAGGAAGCCTGGACGGACAAGCGCGTCAGGGAGGTCTTCGACACCTGGCGGCGCCTGCTCCCGTACTGCCAGCAGGGCGCCAACGGCCGCACCTGGCAGGAGGCGGCCACCAGCCTCCAGAAGCGGGACGCGGGCATGGCGGTCTTCGGGCTGCCGCACCCCGGCGCCCAGTTCCCCAAGGCGGAACAGGACGACCTCGACTTCTTCCCCTTCCCGGTCATCAACCCGGAGCACGGCCAGGACGCCGTCGAGGCACCGATCGACGGGTTCCTGCTGGCGAAGAAGTCGAAGAGCCTCAAGAACGACAAGAGCCTGGAGAGCGCCAAGGACCTGCTGAAGTGGCTCGCCACCGGCAAGGCCGAGGACATCTACCTCAAGAGCGATCCGAACAACATCGCGGTCAACGACCGGGCGGACACCTCCCAGTACTCCGCCATCCAGAAGAAGGCCGTCGACATGGTGTCGGGGGCGAAGCAGATCTCCCAGTTCCTGGACCGTGACACCCGTCCGGACTTCGCGTCCACGGTCATGATCCAGGCGATCCAGAAGTTCATCAGCAGTCCGAACGACGTGGACGGCCTGGTCAACGACATCGAACGGCAGAAGAAGACCATCTTCGCCTCGGACTGAACCGGGAGTACCGACCGTGTCGTTCATCTCGGGGCGGCGCACCGGACGACGGGGCTCTCGACGGTTCACCCGTCGCGACCTCGTCGTGCTCGGCGCCCTGCTCGGCATACCCGTCCTGCTCGACATCGCCATCGTGTGGGGGCCGACCCTCGCCTCCGTCGTCCTCTCCTTCACCAGCTGGGACGGCATCGGCGACATCGAGTGGGTCGGAACCCGCAACTACACGAACCTGTTCACGAACTACCCGCAGTTCTGGCCCGCCGCCCGCCACAACCTGCTCTGGCTCGCCTTCCTCGGCCTGGTCGCCACGCCGTTCGGGCTGCTCCTCGCCGTACTCATCGACAAGGGCGTGCGCTTCAGCCGCTTCTACCAGTCGACGCTGTACATGCCGGTCGTGCTCTCCCTCGCCGTGGTCGGTTTCATCGCACAGCTGGTCTTCTCCCGCGACCAGGGAGCACTCAACGCGATCGTCGGCGACACCGCCTCACCGACCGACTGGCTGGGCGATCCCGACCTCAACATCTGGATGGTCCTGCTCGCGGCCGCCTGGCGCCACACCGGTTACGTGATGATCCTCTACCTCGCCGGACTCAAGGCCGTGGACACCTCCCTCAAGGAGGCCGCCGCGATCGACGGGGCGAGCGAGACCCAGACCTTCTTCCGCATCGTCTTCCCGACCCTGCGCCCGGTGAACGTCATCGTCGGTGTCATCACCGTCATCGAGTCGCTGCGCGCCTTCGACATCGTCTACGCGGTCAACCACGGCCGCAACGGCCTGGAGCTGCTCTCGGTGCTCGTCACCGACAACATCATCGGCGAGGCCAGCCGGATCGGTTTCGGCTCCGCCATCGCCGTCGTCCTGCTGGTCGTCTCCCTGGGATTCGTCGTGACGTATCTGGTCCAGGAGATCCGAGGGGAGAAGCACCGATGACCACGCACGCACCAACCGCCCGCCCGGCGCAGCCGGTCCCCGACACGTCCCGGCGCCGGATCCGCCCCGGCCGGCTGGGCGTACACGCCTTCCTGATGACGGTCTCGCTCGCCTTCCTCGCCCCCTTGCTGCTCGCCGTGTACGCCTCGCTCAGGCCCTACGACGAGACCTCGGAGCACGGCTACTTCTCGCTGCCCCGCCATCTCTCACTGGACTACTACCGGCAGGCGTTCACCGACTCCGGCATGACGAAGTACTTCGTCAACACCATGATCATCGCCGTGCCCGGGGTGATCATCACGCTGTTCCTCGCCTCGTTCGTGGCGTTCGCGCTCGCCCGGCTGAGGATGCGCGGCGGGCTCGTCCTGCTGATGCTCTTCACCGCGGGGAACCTGCTCCCGCAACAGGTGATCGTCACACCGCTGTACGTCGTCTTCAACCGCATCCCGCTGCCCTACTGGATGTCCGACTCGATGACGATGTTCGACTCCTACTGGGCCGTCATCCTGGTGCAGATCGGATTTCAGCTCGGCTTCTGCGTCTTCGTCCTCGCCAACTTCATGCGAACCCTCCCGCAGGAGATCCTCGAGGCGGCCGTCGTGGACGGGGCCGGCGTCTGGACCCAGTACTGGCGGATCACCCTGCCCCTGTGCCGTCCCGCACTCGCCGCCCTGGGGACGCTCCAGTTCACCTGGATGTACAACGACTTCCTCTGGGCGCTGGTCTTCATCTCCGACGGCGACAAACTTCCGGTCACCTCGGCGCTGAACAACCTGCGCGGCCAGTTCTTCACCGACTACAACCTGCTCGCCGCCGGCTCCGTGATCGTCGCGCTCCCGACCCTCGTGGTCTTCCTGCTGCTCCAGCGGCACTTCATCGCGGGGCTGACGCTGGGGTCCAGCAAGGGCTAGGGGTGACCTGGTGAAACCGCTTCGTCAGCCGACTCCGGCGGGCGCCGGCTGACCGGTCGGAGATTCGTCGGGGGAGCTGAGGCAGCGAGTAAGCGCTGCCTCAGCGCCCCCGGTGCCGACGGACCAGTCCCGCGACCTGCTGCGGTTCGGTGACCTGGCTGCGCCCTCGGCCGGATCGAGGGGCCGCTATCCTGCGGCACCAAGGCTGTCCGTCGAACCGCCGCCCCGGCCCGAGGAAGTTGATGACGGCGCCCTCCTGCCCCCGGCCGGGAGAGGCGTTGGACGTCTACGGGCAGGACTCGTCGAACTTCACAGCTGTCAGCTCAACCGGCTGACCGTTGAGAACGGCTCCGGGGCTCGGCGACTGGGTGCACACCTGCCAGTTGCTTTCCATCAGCACCATGCGGCCTTCGCCGGCGTCGGTCACGGTGACCGATGTGCCTGGATCGAGGGCGCCCCGGGCGGCCTTCACCGACTTCCCGGCCAGACTCGGCATCTTGCCGCCCTTCACCTCCGGTTCCTGCTGGTCCTGCGCCGGGCACGTCTCCTCCAGCTTCACGGCCCCGAAGTCCAGCTCGGTGTTTGTGGGGATCGTCTTGCCTGCGGCGTAGTTCTGCGAACACACCTTCCAGTTTCGGTCGAGCGCCTGCATCCGGTCCCGGCCGGCGCTGTCATGCGACTTGAGGAGGTAGAACCCGTCGGCCTGAGCCCTGTCCTGTGCGGACTGGAGCCCCATGCCGACGAAGTTGGCGACGGTCCCCGTCTCGCCGGGCTCATCAGCCTTTGGTGACGGTGTCGAGTCCACCGTGGTCGCGGCCGGCGTCGGAGTGGCGGGCGCCTCGGCTGCCGGAGTGGCGGGGTCGCAGCCGACGAGCGTGACGGTGATCAGGCAGCCGAGAACGGCAGTGAGCGTGCGGGTGCGCATGGTGTCCCCCAAGGGTGGTTCGTGAGGGCCTGACCGTAGCGTCGCGCATGGGGGGTGGGGAGGAGAATGTTCCGGTGGTGTCGGAGTTGTGACCAAGGCGTGGAGAACCTGTGGCTATTACCCTTGTGGTGCGGGTGGGGGAACCTCGCCAGTGAGGCGCACGACCCGCGGTGCCACCCCCTTCTTCCGGCGTCGCGAGCTCGACCGGCGCTCGAGGGCGAATGAGTCAAATGCCGCCCGTTCAAGCCTGTGGCTGTGCGCACGTCCACCGGCTCAGGTCGAGCGCAGACAGAAGGGATGCCCGGCCGGGCTGGCGTAGACGCGGCTTCCGGTGCGGGTTTCGGGAAGGACCTCGGCGGTGGGCCGCAGTCGGGTGGCGCCGGCGTCGGTGGCCGTGCGGTCGGCGGTCGCGAGGTCCTCGACGCCGAAGTCGAGGTGCATCTGCTGGGAGGTGCCGTCCGGCCAGTTCGGGGCGGTGTGTCCGGGGGCGGACTGGACGACGATCACCGGGAGGCCGGGGGCCTGAACGAAGTGGTGGGTCGGCGTGGGGGTGAGCGAGCCGCCGAGCAGCCGGTGCCAGAAGAAGCTCTCCTTCTCGATGTCGGCGGCGTCGATGATCACGGAGGTCAGGGTGATGGGCATGGTGTGTCCTGTTCGTGCTGTCGGTGGTTGCTCACACGGTCGGGATGATGCCGCCGTCGACGCGGAACTGCGCTCCGGTGAGCCACTTCGCGCGGCCGGAAGCGAGGAAGGCGATCAACTCGGCGACGTCCTCCGGATCTCCGGGGCGGCCCAGGGGGACCTTCAGGTGGTCCACGATCTGCTGCGTGACCTCTTCTGTGGTGATGCCCTGCTTCTCGGCCATGTGCTTCAGGTGGGCGGTGGCGCCGTCGGTGACGACGAAGCCGGGCAGGACGCAGACCACACGCACTCCGTGCTCGCCGACCTCGGTGGCCAGTTCGCGGCTGTAGGTGTTGAGCGCGGCCTTGGCGGCGGCGTAGGACGCCTCGGACCGCTGAGGCAGTTGGCTGGCTATTGACGAGACGTGCACGACGACACCGGAGCCCCGTTCGACCATTCCCGGTACCAGGGCCCGGTCCAGGCGTACGGCGCTGAGGAGGTTCATCTCCAGGTCCGCCAGCCAGGATTCGTCCGACCGGCTCAGGGTCGGTGCAGGGGCGCTCGCCGCGCCCGCGTTGTTCACGAGCACGTCCACGCCGCCTGCCAGCTCGACGACGCGGCGGCCGAGTTCGGCCGCCCCCTTCTGCGTGGAGAGGTCCGCCGCGAGGAATGTGGCACCGCTGTCTTCCGCGGGCCGGCTGCGGGAGGCCGTCAGCACGGTCGCGCCTGCGGCGACGAAGCGGCGCACGGTTGCCGCGCCCAGGCCCCGGCTGCCGCCGGTGACCAGTACCCGAAGGCCGTCGAGGCTGTTGTCCGTGGTGGGCATAAGGTCTCTCCTCCGTAATATGAACCAGACTCCGGAAACGGTACACGTAAACGGAACCGGACTCACCTTAGGGAGACTCTCTTGCCGGCATCACGCCCGCTGCGCGCCGACGCGCGGCGCAACCGCGAGGCCCTGCTGTCCGCGGCCCGCCATGCGTTTCTCGGCGACGACACCGACGCGCACGTGGAGGACATCGCCCGTAGTGCCGGAGTCGCCGTCGGAACGCTCTACCGCCACTTCGAAACCCGCGAAGCGCTGATCGAGGAGGTCTACCGCAAGGAGGTCGACGACCTGTGCGCCGCGCCCGGCAACCTGCTTGACCAACACGCCCCGGAGGAGGCGCTGCGACGCTTCCTGCTGCTGCTCGTGGACCACGCCGCGGTGGGCAAGGGCATGTCCAGTGTTCTGGAAAGCATCATGGCGACGGACTCACCGGTCTTCGACGACGCACGCATCCGTATGGCCAACGCCCTCTCCCTGCTGCTCGAAGCCGGCAAAGCGGCCGGCACCGTCCGCGACGACATCACCGGCTCCACCCTGTTGCGCGCCCTGGGCGGCATCTGCGGAATGCGCGCCACGGAGGGCTGGCTGGTCGAGGCCCGGCAGATCACCGACCTCCTCTTCGACGGTCTGCGATACGGCGCCCCGCGGTCGTCCTGAGACGGGGGGTGCGCACCTTGCGCCGTCGGCCAGCTCCTGCCCGCCACTCCTGCCCCCTTCCGCCGTCAGCTCGCCCCCCGCCTCGGTGGTGGGCCCGGAGCAACTGACCTGGGCTGTCGGGGTGTCCCTGGAGGTGGCGGGGCCGGCACCGCTGAGGCCGTGCGAGGAGCGCCGGACGGCGTGGAGGGAAGGAGGCGTGCCTGACGTGTCGTGGCGATGGGTGATCACGGATGCGGTCGGGGCGGCGGGGGCCGCGCTTGTCGCGGAGGACCGCCCCCAGGTCCTCACCACACGGCACAACCTGGCCAATCTGCGCGGCAGGGCGGGGGACGCGGCCGGTGCCGCCGAGGAGCTGGGACGGCTGGCGTGTGACATGGAGCGGGTGCACGGAGCCGACCACATCTACACCGTCGTGTCCCGGCGCGCCGCCGTCCGCCGGCGGGAGGGAGCCGACGGGGGCAGCCGGGGCGCCGGGTGACGACAGCGGTGTCCCAGGTGGCGGACCTCGCCGACCGCCTGTCTGCCCGCCACGCGCGTGGACGGCAACGTCCGTGAATACCGGCCGTTCGGAGGGGCCGCACACGCCCACCACCGACCTCGACCCTCC
This sequence comes from Streptomyces sp. OR43, assembly GCF_008042275.1. Lineage (GTDB taxonomy): Bacteria > Actinomycetota > Actinomycetes > Streptomycetales > Streptomycetaceae > Streptomyces. The sequence continues at coordinate 447,615 of NZ_RDBK01000001.1, forward strand.
TGTCCTGCCGCCATCCCCCCGTGCGCGGTGTTTCCCTCGGTTCAAGCCGGCCCGAAGCCCTCGGACACGTCGGCGCCGCCATGGTCGAAGAGGGGGTGCCCGCCGTCGCGGACCACCCCATCCGACCGGTCGTCGACAGCGTCCGCGCCTTCGACCGGGCCCACGAGGCCGCGATCAGGGTGGGCACTGACCAGGCCCACGGGGAGATCGTCGGATCGTGCCGTGAGCCTCGACGGCACCCGGCCGGCCGGTCGTCCTATTCGCAGGCGACGCCGTCACCGTCGCGGTCGAGATGCGAGCCGTAGCCCGGGTCCCCCGCGCGAATGGGCGCGGCACCGGCGGCCCGGACGGCCGAACAGTTGGCGTAGTACGTGGCTCCGCCGCTGTCGTCGTCCGACCCGGAGCCGCCGGAACCGCCGGAGGTGCCGGAACCGGCTGCGGCGGTCACCTTGACCGTCACCGTCTTCGTGACGGTGGGGACCGGCTTGGGCTTGGCCGTGACGGTCTCCGTGACTGCGGGCCCGGGTTCGGACGGGGCGGTCGCGGTCGCTGTGACGGTCACCGTGGGGGCCGCTGAGGCCGTGGCCGTGACGGTCTTCTCGGTCTTGGCGCCGTCGTCCGCCGCGCCGATCCCGACGCCTATGAAGAGCAGGACGATCGCCGCGGGGATGATGATCCGCTTCCGGGCCCAGCCCGGTCGGCGCGTGGGCGGCGTCGGACCCGTGAAGGGGTCGGGGCCGACGGGCCGCGGCGGCTGCCCCCATGGCGGCTGACTGGGCGGCGGGTTGTACGACATACGTCCCCCTGGAAGTGCGTGGAGAGGTGACGCTAGCCGGGCCGTGTGCGGTGGGGGAGCGTGATGTTCCGGTGGTGATGAAGTTGTGACCAAGATGTGGGTGACAGGTGGAGGTCCCTTCCTGTGTGTCGTTCCCTCGGGGCGCTACCTCGCGCGGACGTGTGCTCGTTCTCGTTCCGGGTCTCTTGCTGCCGCCGGCACCGGCCTGCGACGCTGTACCGGTGCCAGGACAGGGAAAGCGGAGGCGGCGGCAGGCGGCCGAAAGGCAGCGGAACGCCACTCGCACGGCGCCGGACCTGGGGCGGTGGGAAGTGGTCTTCGAGACCCGGGACCAGGCGGAACTTCGCGCTCGGTTGCACAGCCTGCGGCAGGCTCGGATCGACGAGGCGACGGTCCGGATCGACACGCTGTGCGGGCGCCTGACGCAGTCGACCACGTACCGGTTGAGCCGGTACGTGGCGGACGACTGAGCCGGACCGTGTGAGCCGGACCGTGCGATTCGCGGCGAACGCCCCTGCGGCACCGCCCCTGCGGCACCGCGTGCGGCACCGACCGTGCGGCAACAACTTCCGCTAACAAGGCCTTCGTACGGCGAACTCGTTGCCGTCGGGGTCGAGCATCAGCACCCTGCCGCCGTCGTCCGCGCCGTCGCCGACAGCGGCGCGCGTCGCTCCGAGCGAGATCAGACGGTCGGTCTCCGCATCCCCGTCGGCGTCCGCGGGAAGCGCCAGTTCGAAGTACAGCCTGTTCGTGCCCGCCTTCGGCGCCACCGGCGGCCCACCCCAGGTGAGCTTCGTGCCGCCGTGCGGTGACTGGATCGCGGTCTCCTGGTCCTGGTCCCAGACCAGCGGCCACCGCAGGGCCTTGCTCCAGAAGTAGCCGACCTCCTGGGTGCCGTCGCAGGCCAGCGCTCCGATGACGCCGGTGCCGGCGAGGAAATTGTTACCGGGCTCGATCACGCAGAACTCGTTGCCGTCCGGATCGGCGAGCACCACATGCCCGTCCTCCGGGGTCTGACCCACATCGATGTGCTTCCCGCCGAGTTCCAGCGCCCGGTCCACCGTCTGCTGCTGATCCTCCGCGGAGGCACTCGTCAGGTCGAAGTGCGCACGGTTCTGGCCGGTCTTCGGCTCCTGCCCCGCCAGGAACCGGATGCGGAACCCGGCGGGATCAGGGGACAGGATCGCGACCCCGTCATCGGGCTCGGTGGCCAACTCCCAGCCCAGGACTCCGGACCAGAACCGTGCCAGGTCCGGCGGCCGGGTTGCGTTGAAGCAGATCGCGAACAGTTGGCTGGTCATATCCCGGACATCTCCGCTTCGCTGATGGACGCCACGGCGCCTCGACGTTCCCGCCGGCGCATCCTAGGAGTGACCGCGCGGCGCCCGCATCCGGGTTTCCGGCGCCGCGAGCCCGGCCCCCCGCCCCCTGCGACGAAGGTCTTCGGCGCGTAGGGCCGCGATCGCTCCTCTCCGCGCAATCGGCCCACGGCCGTAGTCCCGCACGGCCGGAGTCTGCGAAAAGCGCCGCCCACCGATCCGATCGTCATCGGTTTCGGAGCTCCGCAGGCGGAAGCGGTACGGCGTCGAAGGATCAAGGTCGGACGGGCGCGCGTGCCTCCGATCGAGTCACACGGGCCCACAGGCCGAGCACGTTGTCAGTGGTCGATGCGATCCTGCGGGTATGGACGAGATCATGCGGCGACGGGTGTACGGCGCCGATCACGACGACCCGGATCCGGGCCCCCGGCCGGGGCGGGTCTACCGGGAGCTGGTGGGCGGCCCGCTCGACGGCCTGCTGCTGGACGTGACCGGCTGGACGAAGGTGGCGCTGGCGGACGGCTCCGCCCTGATCACCGAGATCGGTGCCTACGGAGCCGGAGGCCGGGCCGAGTACGGGCCGCGGGCGGAGGATCCGAGCAAGTGGGACTGGCGGGGTGACACGCCTTAGCGTCCCGCGATGTGCCCGCGGAGAGAAGGAGCCCGCCGGGCCGGGATTGGCGGGGAACAGGCGCGGAGTGCCACCCGTCGGCGGGTCGGACCGGCCTGGGCCGGGCCGGTTCCTCCTGGGGCGTGCGGAGGTCAGCGGCCCCGGTCCGAGGACTGCTGCGGCACCACCACCAGGAACGCGTCCTGTTCCAGGTCCATGACGACCTCCGCAGCCACGCCCTCGCCGCGACGGGCCGCGGCGAACTCCTCCGCGGGCCAGCTGCCCCGCGGGCCCCCGGCGGGAAACTGCTCAAGTACGGTGCGACGCACGGTCCGCCCCCTGTCGTTCGTTCTGCTGACCGCTCCAACGACGGTCCCGTCGTCGCCGTTACGGCCGGACGGCGCCCGGCCGTAACGTCGACGACGGCCGGCCCGCACTGTTGCGTTCGCGCAGCGCCATCGCCACAGTCGTGTTTTCACGGCAGGGTGTTGCGGGCAAGCCACTGGGGGCTACGGAAGAGGGGGAACCGTGATCGTTTGGATCAACGGTGCGTTCGGCGCGGGCAAGACCAGCGCCGCGCGTGAACTGATCGATCTGATCCCGAACAGCACCTTCTACGATCCGGAACTGACCGGCACGGGGCTGGGTTCCCTGCTGCCGCAGAAGAAGTTCGCCGAAGTGGACGACTTCCAGGACCTGTCGATCTGGCGGCGCCTGGTGGTGGACACGGCAGCAGCGCTGCTCGCGGAAGTCGGTGGGGTGCTGGTGGTGCCGATGACGCTGCTGCGACAGGACTATCGTGACGAGATATTCGGAGGACTGGCCTCCAGACGCATCGCCGTGCGGCATGTACTGCTCTCACCTGAGGAAACGATCCTGCGTCAACGGATCGCCCATCGGGCGGAGTTCCCCGACGATCCGGTGAGGACCGACGGGTCCGGGCGATGGGCGTACGACCGCATCGAGACCTACCGTTCGGCGCTCGACTGGATCACGCGGGACGCCCACACCATCGACAACAGCGCACTCACACCTCGTGAGACGGCCGAGCACATCGCCGAGGCGGTGCGCACCGGAGCGGCCCCGGCCTGCGAGATCGTCCAGACACCCGACCCCACGGCGGAGACCGTCGCGGCCGGTGTACTGCTCTTCGACGAACACGACCGGGTGCTGCTCGTCGACCCCACGTACAAGCCCGGCTGGGAGTTCCCCGGGGGCGTGGTGGAGGCGGGCGAGGCACCGGCGCAGGCCGGCATCAGAGAGGTGGCCGAGGAGATAGGGATTCACCTCGCGCAGACGCCCAAGCTTCTCGTCGTCGACTGGGAGGCGCCCCAGCCGCCCGGCTACGGAGGACTGCGGCTGCTCTTCGACGGCGGCACGTTGCTGGGCGCGGACGCCCAGCGGCTGCTGCTTCCCGGATCCGAACTGCGTGGCTGGCGGTTCGTCACCGAGGAGGAGGCGGCCAGCTTGCTGCCCCCCACCCGGTACGAACGGCTGCGCTGGGCCCTGCGTGCCCGCGAGCGCTCAGCCGTGCTCAACCTGGAGGCCGGAGTCCCGGTCGGCTGAGGCGCGCATGACCGCGACGGCGTCCTTGACGAGGGGCTCGCCGTGACCGAAGCAGACCGTGGTCGCCTCCAGCGCGGCCAGTCGCCGGAACGAGGCCACGGCCTGCTCGCGGTCGATGTTGAAAACACCCAGCATCACGCGCCCCGCCTCGGCGACGCAGTCACCGGTGAACAGCACCCCGTGACGCGGCAGATGGACGCCGATGGCGCCAGGGGTGTGGCCGGGGGAGTGGACCACCCGCGCTCCGCCGCCGAACGGCAGTACCGTGCCGTCGGACACCTCGGTGTCCACCCGGGTCGGCGGAGCCACGGGCACGGTCAGCCCGTGCTCGTACAGCGGGCGCTCCCAGTCGAGCAGCACAGGATCGCCGATCTCCTCGTCGCCCCGGATCACCGGCGCGTCGAGCCGGTGCGCCAGGATCTCGGCGCCGTAGCGGTCGGCGAGCTCCTGGGCCGCGCCGAAGTGGTCGCGATGGCCGTGGGTGATCACGATCCGGGCGATGCGGGCGGGGTCGTGACCGAGCCCGCGCACCCCGTCCTCGATGGCGGATGCCGCGTTCACGTCACCCGCGTCGATCAGGCTCAGTTCCGTCCCGTCGCGCCAGAGGTAGGCCTGGCCGATCCGGAACCGGAACATGTGCAACTGGGGCAGCACCTCGACGATGTCCATGCCCACGAACGTACGCAGGAACGGGCGCCTGCCGTGCGGATCTACGCTCTGGGCGAGCTTCGCTCAGCGCGTAGCGGCCGAGCGAAGCTCCGTTCTGCGCGCAGCGGCCGACTGGAACAAGTCCTGCCCGCTCCAGTCGGCCGCCACCGGGCGGTTCAGGCCTTCTTGGAGGCGGCGTAGTTCCGCAGGAACAGCGCCTCGGCGACCGAGAGCCGTTCCAGCTCCTCGGGAGACACGCTCTCGTTGACCGCGTGGATCTGCGCCTCGGGCTCGCTCAGCCCGATCAGCAGGATCTCCGCCTCCGGATACAGCTCCGACAGCGCGTTGCAGAGCGGGATCGAGCCGCCCATGCCCGAGGACTGCATCTCCTGGCCGGGGTAGGCGATCCGCATGGCGTCGGCCATCGCGGTGTACGCGGGGCTCGTGATGTCCGCGCGGAACGGCTGTCCCTGGCCGACCTGCTCGACCGACACCCGCGCTCCCCACGGGGCGTGTGCCCGCAGATGTGCGGTCAGCAGCTTGGTCGCGTCACCGGCATCCATGCCAGGCGGAACCCGCAGACTGATCTGCGCCCGGGCGCTCGCCTGGACCGAGGGCGTCGCGCCGACCACCGCGGGGCAGTCGATCCCGATGACCGTGACCGCGGGCCGCGCCCAGATCCGGTCGGCGACCGTACCCGTGCTGATCAGTTCGACCCCGTCGAGGACCTTGGCGTCCTTGCGGAACTCGTCCTCCGGGTACTGGAGACCGTCCCACTTGGCGTCCGTCGTGAGGCCGTCGACGGTCGTCGTGCCGTCCTCGGCGCGCAGCGAGGCGAGCAGCTGGATCATGGCGGCCAGGGCGTCGGGTGCGGCGCCGCCGAACTGGCCGGAGTGCAGGTTTCCCTCAAGCGTGTCGAGCTGTACCCGCAGCATCGTCATCCCGCGCAGCGTCGAGGTGACGGTCGGCAGCCCGACGCGGAAGTTCCCGGTGTCGCCGATGACCACGGTGTCCGCGGCCAGCAACTCCGGGTGCGCCTGCGCGTACTGCTCCAGGCCCCCGGTGCCCTGCTCCTCCGAGCCCTCCGCGATCACCTTGACCGAGACCGGGACTCCGCCGTTCGCCTTCAGGGCGCGCAACGCGAGGAGGTGCATGACGAAGCCGCCCTTGCAGTCGGCCGCTCCCCGGCCGAACCAGCGCCCGTCACGTTCCGTCAGTTCGAAGGGCGGGGAGATCCAGGCGGACTCGTCGAGCGGCGGCTGCACGTCGTAGTGCGCGTAGAGCAGCACGGTGGGCGCTCCGGCCGGACCGGGCAGGAAGCCGTAGACGGACTGGGTGCCGTCCGGGGTGTCGAGCAGGGCGACGTCCTGGAATCCCTCGGCACGCAGGGCGTCGGCGACCCAGGCGGCGGCCGCCTCGCACTCGCTCTTCGGGAACACCGCGGGATCCGCCACCGACTGGAAGGCCACCAGCTCGGTCAGCTCCGCCTTGGCGCGGGGCATCAGTGAGGCGACGGTCTCGGAAATCGGATGGGCGGTCATGGGCACGCTCCTCGTAGGTGCGACGTTATGTGTACGTATCCGGGTAGCGGCAAGGCCAGGAGTGCGGCATTGCAGCTACGACGGAGCTCGGCAGATCCTCCCACAGCAGGGTCCGGCCGCAGCGCGCCGTAGGATGCCGGAAGCAGTTGGGGCCACTGGTCGGATCGGGAGCAGAAGCACATCGTGAGCAGCGAGAACGCAGACGCCGGACATGAGCACGAAGAGTCGTCCGTGTGGGACGTCGTCGTAGTCGGCGCCGGACCGGCGGGAGCCTCCGCGGCATACGCGGCGGCGGTCGCCGGCCGTCGGGTACTGCTCCTGGAGAAGGCGGAACTGCCCCGCTACAAGACGTGCGGCGGCGGAATCATCGGGTATTCACGCGATTCGCTGCCGCCCGGTTTCGAACTGCCGCTGCGGGACCGGATCCATGCGGTCACGTTCTCGCTGAACGGCAGGCTGGCACGCACCCGCCGCTCCAGGCGCATGCTCTTCGGCCTCATCAACCGCCCCGAGTTCGACGCGGGACTGGTCGAGGAGGCGCAGAAGGCCGGTGCCGAACTCCGCACCGGGGCGACGGTGTCCCGGGTCGAGCAGCACGGTGCCGCGGTGCCCGACCGGCGTACGGTCGCGGTCGTACTGTCCGGCGGCGAGACCGTCCTGGCCCGTGCGGTCGTGGGCGCGGACGGCAGCGCCGGGCGGATAGGAGCACATGTCGGGGTGAAGCTCGACCAGGTGGATCTCGGTCTGGAGGCCGAGATCCCCGTGCCGGAGACGGTCGCGGAGGACTGGGCGGGCCGGGTCCTCATCGACTGGGGCCCCATGCCGGGGAGTTACGGCTGGGTCTTCCCCAAGGGGGACACCCTGACGGTCGGTGTGATCTCGGCGCGCGGTGACGGCGGCGGCACCAAGCGGTATCTGGAGGACTTCATCGCGCGGCTCGGCCTGGCCGGGTTCGAGCCGAAGATCTCCTCCGGCCATCTGACGCGCTGCCGCAGCGACGACTCGCCGCTCTCGCGTGGCCGGGTGCTCGTGTGCGGGGATGCCGCGGGCCTGCTGGAACCGTGGACCCGTGAGGGCATCTCGTTCGCGCTGCGTTCGGGACGCCTGGCCGGCGAATGGGCGGTGCGGGTGGCGGAATCGCACGACGCGGTGGACGCGCGCCGGCAGGCGCTCAACTACGCGTTCGCCATCAAGGCCGGGCTCGGCGTCGAGATGAGCGTGGGACGGCGCATGCTGAAGCTCTTCGAGCGCCGCCCGGGCCTGCTGCACGCGGTGCTGACGGGCTTCCGTCCGGCGTGGAACGCGTTCGCGGGCATCACCCGCGGCACGACCTCGCTGGCCGAACTGGTCCGTTCGCATCCGCTGGCGCAGCGGGCGCTGTCGGCGATGGATCGTTAGGGTCCTTCGTTTGGGGCAGGCCGGATCAGAAAGTGCGCTCCGGGGCGTGCAGCCGCAAGGCGGAGGAGGAAGTCCCCTGCGGAGCAGGGGCGACCGGCGACAACGGCGCAGATGAGCGTGCTGGAGCCCGCGCGCCCGGCCTGATCCGAACGGCAGTCCCCAGGGACCGCTGCCGCACCGGGGCCCGGCCGGAGCGGGCGGGCGGATACGGCGATCCGGCCGTGGCATGTGCGCGCCGGTGAGCCCGCCGAGCCGCCACGGCCTGGCGCTCGTCGCCGCTCGGCGGCCCCGGGTCAGCTCCCGACGGTGATCCGGAAGACGGGGTGATCGGGGCACGCCGCCAGCAGTTCGCTGTCCGTCGACTTGGCCGTGATGCCCTTGAAGTACTGGTTGACCTCCCAGCCCCAGCGCTCCAGGTAGGCGCGGACGACGATCATCTTCTGCTCGTCGTCCGCGATCTCCACCGCTGTGAAGGTACGGGTCCTGCGGCCCACCCGCAGTTCGCCGCCACCCGCGGCCCGCATATTGCGCACCCACTGCGAATGTCCCCGTGCGGAGACGAGGTACTGCACGCCCTCGTGGGTGTGCAGGTTCACGGGGATGCGCTGCAACTGCCCGCTCTTGCGGCCCCGCACCGACAGTTCCTGCGAGCCGAGCAGGCTCACCCCGTGCCGCGCCAGCCAGCCGATGAGGCCGTTCATCCGGACGGTGAACGGGCTGCCCTGAAGGTAGTACGGCTGCGACATGAGGACCCCCACAGTTTGAGAGAGCGGTGCTCTCGCTTGAGATCAGTGTGCACGCGACTTGTGCTCAAAAGCAAGAGCACTGCTCTCGTTATTGGTCGGTGATCCGTTTCGTGGCAGACTGGTCGCATGAGCGCCATTCGGGGAGCCAGGGAACGGGCCCGCATCGAGGTCACCGCCGCCATCAAGGACGAGGCGAGAGAGCAGCTCGCGGCCGAGGGAGCGGCGAAGCTCTCCCTGCGCGCCGTGGCACGCGAACTCGGCATGGTGTCCTCGGCGCTCTACCGCTACTTCCCCAGCCGTGACGAACTGCTCACCGCCTTGATCGTCGATGCGTACGACTCCGTGGGCGAGGCCGCCGAGCGCGCCCACCGGGCCGCCGCGGCGGAGAGCCCGGCGCCGGTCCGGCCCGCCGCGGCGGAGAGCCCGGCGCCCGTCCGGCCCGGCGCTCACCTCGCCCGCTGGGTCGCCGTCGCGTGCGCCGTACGGGACTGGGCTCTCGCCCACCCTCACGAGTACGCGCTGATCTACGGCTCGCCCGTGCCCGGCTACACCGCGCCGCAGGCCACCATCGGCCCCGCGTCCAGGGTCGGCCTCGTCCTCATCGCCATCGTCGAGGACGCGCACCGCGAGGAGGGAGTCGCGCTCCCGCCGCTTGCCGAGGAGCTGCGTCCCGAGGCCGAGCGGATCGCCGCCGACCTCGCCCCCGGACTTCCCCCGGCGGTCGCCGTGCCGCTCGTCGCCGCGTGGTCACAGCTCTTCGGGCTGCTGTCCTTCGAGCTCTTCGGCCAGTTCAACCGTGTGGTGGAGGCCCGCGAGGCCTTCTTCCGGCAGGCCGTGACGGAGCTGGCCCGCACCGTCGGGCTCCTCGACCGGCGCCGGTAGGCCGGACCATCCGGCCCGCGGGCTCCGTTCGTCGTACTCCCGGGGGAGTACGGGTGATCACCACGCCCGGCGGACGCCGGGGCGCAGGCGCGCGGTCTAGCGTGGCCGGCATGGAAGAGCAGCGCGCACACACAGGCGGCGAGCCCCCCGGGAAGCGAGACGGGCCGCCGCGTCGACCGCCCTGGGCGCGCGGCGGGCCGGGCGAACGGACGACCGGCTCCCCGGGCGAACGGACGACCGGCTCCCCGGGCGAACGGACGACCGGCTCCCCGGGCCCGTGGAACTTCTGGAACAACGGAGAGCCGCCGCGCTGGCTGACCGGCCCCCAGGGGCGGTCCACCGGCCGGCTGCCCTGGGCGTCCACGATCCTGCTCGGTGTCTTCGTCATGGCCGGCTCGGGGTTCGCGGCCCGCGGCCAGCTGGACGACAAGGCCCCGCTCGACCTCTTCGCCCGGCTGCTCCTCCTCGCCGCGGTGGCGGTCCTGCTGCTGCGCCACCGCCACCCGGTCGTAGCCGTCTTCGGGGCGTCGGCCGCGGCGACGGTCTATCTCGGCGCCGGCTATCCGTACGGCCCGGTCTTCCTCGCCGTCGCGGTGGGCTGCTTCAGCGCAGTCGTCGCCGGTCACCGGCGGGCCGCGTGGTCGGCGGTCGCCATGGTGTGGGTGGGGCACCTCGTCGTGGCGCACTGGCTCTACCGCCGGCTGCCTCCGGACGACGACTCCGCGGCGCCCTGGGGGCAGGAACTGGGCGTCGCCGCCTGGGTGGTGGCCATCATCGCTGCGGCCGAGTTCGTCCGCGTACGCCGTGAGCAGTGGGCGGCGCAGCGGGCCGAGCGGGAGCGCGCGGCGAAGCGGCGGGCCGACGAGGAGCGGCTGCGGATGGCCCGTGAGCTGCACGACGTCCTCGCGCACAGCATCTCCGTCATCAACGTCCAGGCAGGTGTCGGGCTCGCCCTGCTCGACAGCGACCCCGAGCAGGCCCGCACCGCGCTGACCACCATCAAGGACGCCAGCAAGGAGGCGCTCGGCGAGGTGCGCCAGGTCCTGGACACCCTCCGGACGCCCGGCGACGCGCCCAGGTCGCCTGCTCCCGGACTCGACCGCCTTCCCGAACTGGTGGAACAGGCCGCGAGCGCCGGGCTGACCGTGACCGTCAAGACGGACGGCGAGCGCGGGTCCGTACCGCCCGGCGCGGACCTCGCGGCGTTCCGGATCGTGCAGGAGGCACTGACCAACGTGGTGCGGCACTCCGGTTCGCGTACCGCGCGGGTCCGGGTCGGCTACGGACCGGGGCGTATCACGCTCCGTATCGACGACGAGGGCCCGGCCACCGGTGCGGACGCCGGTGGCAGCGGCAACGGGCTGGCCGGGATGCGGGAACGGGCGGCGGCCCTGGGTGGCACGATCGAGGCCGGAACCCGGCCCGACGGCGGCTTCCGGGTACGGGCCGAACTTCCGCTGCCGGCCGGCGGGCCGGCGCATCAGAAGGAGACACCGTGATTCGCGTACTGCTCGCCGATGACCAGTTGCTGGTCCGGGCGGGATTCCGGGCCCTGCTGGACGCCCAGCCGGACATCGAGGTGGCGGGCGAGGCGGCCGACGGCGAGGAGGCCGTCCGTCTGGTGCGTGAACTGCGGCCGGACGCCGTGCTGATGGACATCCGGATGCCGCGCCTCGACGGCCTCGCGGCGACCCGCGCCATCACCGGGGACCCTGAGTTCGACGCGGTGAAGGTGGTCATGCTCACCACCTTCGAACTCGACGAGTACGTCTTCGAGGCGATCCGCTCCGGAGCCTCGGGTTTCCTGGTCAAGGACACCGAACCGGAAGAACTGCTGCGAGCGGTCCGGGCGGTGGTCGGCGGGGACGCGTTGCTGTCGCCGGGTGTCACACGCCGCCTGATCGCCGAGTTCGCGGCCCGGTCCAAGGAGCCCGCCGCGGCGACCGCCCTCAACGAACTGACCGACCGGGAGCGGGAGGTGATGGCGTTGGTCGGTATCGGCCTGTCCAACGACGAGATCGCCCGCCGTCTCGTCGTCAGCCCGCTCACCGCCAAGACCCATGTGAGCCGGACCATGGTGAAACTCGGCGCCCGTGACCGGGCCCAACTCGTCGTACTCGCCTACGAGTCGGGGCTGGTGCGCCCGGGCTGGCTCGGCTGATCCGGCAGCACCGGGACGCGCCCGTCGACCTCGCGCTCGGTGGTGCGGCGGCCGAACCGCCACAGCACGTCGACGACGCGTCCGACGAAGACCAGCCCCGCCACGACGGCCGCGGCCACCAGCAGCCCGCGGCCCACGCCGCCGCCCGAGGCCATGAGCAAGGCGGGGGCGCAGACCACGACGAACGCGGCCCCCGCCAGCAGGGCCCCGGTCAGCACGGCGAAGCCGATCTCGACGGTCACGGCGTCGCGTTCCGCCTGGCTTCGGTGTTCCATGCCCGCAGTGTCACAGGTGCGGACGCGGGCGGACAACCACGCCACCCCGCGTCCGCACCTGTGACACTGCGGGCATGGA
>NZ_RDBK01000001.1:459735-550037 GCF_008042275.1 Streptomyces sp. OR43
CCCGAAGAGCAGGGTGCGCACCGACACGCCGCGCACTCTGCGGGTGCGGGCGACGGACACCGGCTCCGTGTGGACCGTACGGCTCTCCACCGAGCCACCGGCCACCGAGCGCGAGAAGGACGAGTCGTCCGTGCTGCCGCCCGCGGACTGCGAGTTGAGCGCCACCGCCCAGGAGCTCTACCTCACGCTCTGGAACCGGCTGCCGCTCGCGTTCAGATGACCGATGAGCTGTCGCGCCACAGCCGGGCGAGGTCCGCATCGCCCGCCACCGTGACAGCGGTGAGCGGCAGCCGGTTCCAGAGCGTGAGGTAGAGCTCCTGGGCGGTGGCGCTCAACTCGCAGTCCGCGGGCGGCAGCACGGACGACTCGTCCTTCTCGCGCTCGGTGGCCGGTGGCTCGGTGGAGAGCCGTACGGTCCACACGGAGCCGGTGTCCGTCGCCCGCACCCGCAGAGTGCGCGGCGTGTCGGTGCGCACCCTGCTCTTCGGGCGGGCGTGGAAACCGCGCAGCAGTTCATCGACGCCGTCCACCGCGTGGTCCGGCGTCACGGGGGAGAGGGGCCCGCCGCGTGCGGACTCGGCGTCCACCCGGTGGATCGCCGTCTCGTGCGCCTGCCGCCTCGCCCAGAAGGCCAGGGGCGACGGTGCGGCGAAGAAGGCCCAGCACTCCAGGTCCTGCGGCGCGCGCTCCAACGCGTCCACCAGGAGCCGGTGGCCCGCACGGAACCGGTCGAGCAGCTCCGAGCCGTCCAGGTCCGGCTCCCCGGCGTCGGGTACGTACGAGGTGTGGCCCTCGGTCACGAAGGCGGCCGCCCAGGTATGCACCATCGCGGTGTGTCTGAGCAGGTCGCGCACCTGCCAGCCGGGACAGGTCGGCACCGGCGCGCCGGTCCCCGCCTCCTGGGCGGCGTCCGCCAGCAACCTGCCCTCGGCGTCCAGGGTCCGTATGTGTTCCGCGATCTTCATGGCAGGGATTGTGCCAGGGGCTCAGGCGCTCTGGGGCCGGCTCTGCCGGGCCCGGCCGCGACCGCCGCGCACCAGCCGTGCGAACCAGCCCAGCGCCAGCGACTGCACCAGCACGGACACCACCAGCGCCAGGTAGAACAACCAGTCGGGCGCGGCCGAATCCGCGCCCAGCATCGCACCGCCGGCGAAGAAGACGAGGACGGTCGGCGCCGCCAGGAAGAAGAGCCACACCCCGGCGAACGACGCGTCCTCGTGGGCGACGAACAGCGTGTCCACCGTGACGAACACCGCGGTCGCCGCCACCACGCCCAGGTAGACCAGCGACGCGGCGTTGCCGAACGTGAGGCGTGCGAGCGTGTGGACGTGCTGCTTGGTCAGGACCGGCTTGTTCATGGCGTGCTCCCCGTCGACGGCTTCCGGCCTCCCCCGCGACAGTCGGCGGGAGGGGTCGTTACGTCTCCATCCTGCGACGGGAGAACCGTTCCTGCCTGAGTACGCCTACTCACTCATGCGTGGGTGGCCGCGTTGCGGGCGCCGTACCCCAGTGCCGCCGCCGCCAGAGCCAGCATCGCCACCGTGGTCAGGGCCACGGGCAGCGAGAACCAGTCGGCCAGGAAGCCGATCGAGGGAGGCCCGAGCAGCATGCCGCCGTAGCCGAGTGTCGAGGCCGCGGCCACTCCACCGGGGCCGGCCAGTTCGCCGGCCCTGCCGATCGCCACCGGGAAGATGTTCGCCAGACCGAGTCCGGTGATGGCGAAGCCCATCAGGGCGAGCCAGGCGTTCGGGGCGAGCGCGCCGACCAGCATCCCGGCCGCCGCCGTGCCGCCGCCGGCGACCAGGGTGCGGGTCTGGCCGAGCCGTTCGAGCAGTGCCGTGCCCGTGAGCCGGCCCGCGGTCATGGCGAGCGCGAAGAGCGAGTAGCCGGCCGCCGCCACCCCGGGGTGGGCGTGCAGGTCCTCCTCCAGGTGGAGGGCGCCCCAGTCGGCCAGGGCTCCCTCGCCGTACGCGGTGCAGAGCGCGATCACGCCGAACAGGAGCACCGCGCGGCGCGCCCGTCCGGTCGGACGGTGGCCGACCGCCTCGCCGTCGGCCGCAGCGGGGGCGGGCTTCAGGGAGGGGTACCGCAGCAGGACCGGGCCCCAGTACGCGGTGACGAGCAGACCGATTCCGGTCAGGCAGAGCAGGTGCGCGGAGGGCGAGAGGCCTCCGGCGACCAGACCGCCCAGCCCGGCCCCGATCATGCCGCCGAGGCTGAACGCGGCGTGGAAGCTGGGCATCACGGGACGCCGCAGAGCGGTGACCAGGTCCACTGCCGCACTGTTCATCGCCACGTTCGCGCCGCCGTACGCCGCGCCGAACAGCAGCAGGACGAGTCCGAGCGAGAGTGCCGAATGGGTCTGGGCGGGCAGGGCGATGCTGATCGGCAGCAGGACGCCGCAGACCACGGTCACCGGATGGCTGCCGAAACGGCGGCAGAGCCGGCCGGTGAGCATCATGGTGATCACGGCACCGGCGGATACGCCGAGAAGTGCGAGGCCGAGGGTGGAGGCCGAGGCGCCGGTCTGCTGCTTGATGGCCGGGATGCGGACCACCCAGCCGGCGAAGAGGAACCCGTCGAGGGCGAAGAACACGGTCAGCGCGGTACGGAGGCGTGTCGATGGAGGTGGGGCGGTGTTTCCGCCCGGTCCCCCCGGCAAGGCCGTCCGCAGTTTGTTTAGTTGCGGCACAAACTCAGCATAGGGGCCCGCGGACGACGGGCGCAAGACGGTTGCCCACCACGTCCGGGCGGGCGCGCCGGGCTCGGCGGCTCCTCGCCGTGGAGGGGGCGGCGCGGTGGAGGAGGCGGGTGCCGCGCTCGCCGTGGAGTGGGTGGCGCGGTGGAGGAGGCGGGTGCCGCGCTCGCCTGGGAGTGGGCGGCGCGGTGCAGGAGGCGGGCGCCGCGCCTCGGCGTGGAGTGGGCGGCGCGGTGGAGGAGACCGGTGCCGCGGCGTCGGCAGCACCTCCGGATCATGGGAGACTCGCCCCCATGAACGGCAAGGTGACCACCACCCGGACGAAGTTGGAGAGGGGCCGCAGCGCGCTCGGACCCGCGCTGGAACTGGTCCACACCGGACGCGCCCCCACCCGAGCCGTCCTCACCTCCGAGCTGGGTGTCACCCGCGCCACCGCAGGCGCGGTCGCCGCGGAGCTGGAGGCGCTCGGCCTGATCCGGGTCGACTCCAGCCCCGGCTCGGCAGCGGGCTCGCAGGGCCGGCCCTCGCACCGGCTGGCCGTGCGCGAGTCGGGGCCGGTGGCACTGGCCGCCCAGGTGCACTCGGACGGATTCCGGGCCGCGCTGGTCGGGCTCGGCGGCCGACTCGTCGCGACCGCGCCCGGCTGCGTCACCATCACCGCCGATCCCGCCCAGGTCATCGGCGAAGTCGTGGACGACTGCGCGCGGTTGCTGCGCGACAGTGGCCTGCGATGTGTCGGGGCGGGTCTCGCGGTGCCGTCCGCCGTCGCCGAGCCGGAGGGCACGGCCCTCAACCCGCTGCACATCGCCTGGCCCGCCGGCGCCCCCGTCCGCGAGATCTTCGCCACATGTGTCCGCGAAGCGGGCATCACCGGACCGGCGTTCACCGGGAACGACGTCAACCTCGCCGCGCTCGCCGAGCACCGTCATGGAGCCGGACGCGGAGCGCAGCACCTGCTGTGCGTCGCCACCGGCCACCGCGGGGTCGGCGGAGCGCTCGTCCTGGACGGCCGCCTGCACACCGGAAGTTCGGGGCTCGCCCTGGAGGTCGGCCATCTGACCGTCAACCCCGAGGGCCGCCCCTGCCACTGCGGTGGCCGCGGCTGCCTCGACGTCGAGACCGACCCGCTCGCCTTCCTCACCGCCGCCGGCCGCGCACCGGGACCCGAGGAGTCGCTGCTCAAGCAGTCGGGGGACCTGCTGCGCAACGAATACGGGGACGCGGCGGTGCGCAACGCCGCGGAGGAACTCATCGACCGCCTGGGCCTCGGGCTCGCCGGACTCGTCAACATCCTCAACCCGGACCGCATCATCCTCGGCGGTCTGCACCGCGCCCTGCTGGACGCCGACCCGGAACGGCTGCGCGCGGTGGTCGCCGACCGCAGCCTGTGGGGCCGCAGCGGCAGCGTGCCGATCCTGCCCTGCACCCTCGACCACAACAGCCTGGTCGGCGCGGCGGAGCTGGCCTGGCAGCCGGTGCTGGACGACCCGCTCGGCGCGCTCGCCTGAGGGCGGGACGGCCGAGCGCCGCCGCGAGCCCGCGCCCTCAGCCGGCCTGCGCCGGAGCCTCGAACGCGAACGCCCGCGCGGGGTTGGCGACCAGCAGGTCCGCCACGGTCCCGGCTCCCAGCACCTCGGTCAGCCGGGGACGCAGCCGTCGCAGCAGATGCGGCATGCCCGGGGTCTCCGGCACGGTGGTGTCGCCGCCCAGCAGCAACTGCCCGCCGAACCCGGCCCCGGCGAGCGCCGCCAGCTCCTCGGGCAGCCGCCAGTCCGTCGCGTGATGGGCCCGCGACGGACCGTCGAACGCGAGGAACGCCCCGGCCCGCGCCACCTCCCGCTGCGCGGCGCCGTCGGGCGACCGGCCGAGGTGTCCGAGGATCACGCGGTGCGGTGGCACGCCCAACGCTCCGCACAGCAGGTCGAGTACGTCAGGCGCGGCCGTTCCCAGTTCCAGATGGACGGCGATCGGCGCGCCCGTACGGTGATGTGCCTCGGCGGCCGCCGTCATGGTGAGCCGGGCGTGGGCGTCGACCGTGTGGAACGCGCCGGCGACCTTGATCAGACCCGCACGCACCGATGTCGCGCCGATTCCCTCGGTCAGCTCCGAGACGAACAGCTCCGCGAGACCGTCCCGGATCCCGCCGAGCAGCGCGGCCGGGTAGTGCACGGCCTGGTGCAGTCCCGTCGCCGCCACCACATGGGTCCCCGTCGAACGGGACAGCTCCGCCAGCACATCGGCCCGCCTCCCCATGCCGTACGGCGTCCACTGCACCACGGACCGCCCGCCGAACCCGCCGAAGGCCCGCAGCCGTTCGGCCGCCGCCGCGGGGTCGTCGAGCTCCTGGCCCGGCAGTACGGGGCTGCGCAGGAAGAGATGGTCGTGAGCGTCGCACACGCCGAGCTCGCCGGCGGGGATGTCGCCGAGGACGGTGCGGACCGCGGCTACCACTGGCGTCCCGCCCCGAGCGATGCGCGCTCCGGCCCGCTGAGATGAAGAACCTCGTAGCGGTCGCCGGCCTCCTGCGGGGCGGACTGCTCCCAGAGCGTGAAATGGAGCAGTTCCCAGTGACGGGGGTCGGCGGCCAGCGCCGTGGCGACCGCGCCGGGTGCCTTCGCGAGCCGTCGGCTCTCCTCCAGCGCGGCGCCGACCACGTCCGCCGGGGCGGCCGACGGTGGCATCGGCGAGCGGAGCCGGGTGGCCGATCGGGGGAGTGCGGCCGAGGCCGGGCCCTCCTCGTACGACAGGCCGGCCCAGTGCTGCACCTCGGGGCGCCCGAAGTCCCGCACGATGCCCTGGAATCCGGGACCCCAGAGGAAGGAGTTCATGCCTTCGGGCGTGGTCCAGAGGTAGAGCGGCGCGTACTGGCTGACGGGAGAGTCCTTGCCGCGCTCGCGCATCAGATACGCCTTGAGGCCGAGCCCGGGGAAGGCGTCCAGGAGATGGCCCCGCGTCGCCACCCGGTCGCGGATGATGGCCATGTCGTAGTCCGGGGGCAGAGTGATCTCGTACTGCATCGCATGCATCGGGCGCTCCTCAGACTGCCGGGTACTCGGGGACGCCGGGGTCGGTGTGCCAGTGGATGGTGGAGCCGTCCTCGGCCGCCTCGACGAGGGCGAGATGGGTCATGAAGGTGCGCGGCGCGGCTCCGTGCCAGTGCCACTCGTCCGGTTCGATCCACACGGTGTCGCCCGCCCGGATCGCCTCCACCGGACCGCCCCGGTGCTGCACCAGGCCTTCGCCCTCGGTGACGTGCAGGACCTGCCCGTGCGGGTGGATGTGCCAGCCGGTGTGACCGCCCGGCGCGAAGTGCACGCTGAACAGCCGCAGCCGGGACGGCGGTCCGGGAGCGGCGATCTCGTCGATCCAGACGGATCCGTTGAACTGCCCGGCCGGCCCGGACTGTGTGTCGGGCCGGTTCCTGGTGATAAGCATGGGTGAGGTACTCCTCGGGGAATGGATGGCGTACGACGGACGCCAGGTGATCACGTATGGCGAGGGGTCACATGGCCTGCGAAAGGCGCCAGTTGACGCTGCAGGGGCGATGAAGCCGCACGCGAAGGGACGTCAAGCGGCATGCGGCGGGGTGTCACGTCACACCTGGCGACACGTCAGCTGGCGGCCGTGCGCGGGGAGAGCAGCGCCAGCAGCCCTCGGGCGGCGGCGTCGAAGGCCTCTGTCGAGCCCGAGGCGCGGGCCAGCACATAGCCGCCCTGCACCGTCGCGACGATCGAAGCCGCGATGTCCTCGGGCACCAGGCGAGCGTCGAACTCGCCTCGGTCCACGCCCTCCTGGACAATCTCGGCGAGCCGGCCGCGAAGCCAGGCGATCGTCTCGTCCACGGGTGCCCGCAACTCGTCGCTCGCGACGACCTCCGGGTCCATCGTCAGTCGCCCCACCGGGCAGCCGCGCAGCACATCGCGCTCACGCAGCAGATAGCCCGAGATCCGCTCGTACGCCGACCCGGGCGCGTCGAGCACCCGGCCCGCGGTCCCGCGCAGCTCCTGTGCCGTGCGGCGGATGGCCGCAAGCGCCAGATCCGGCTTGCCGGCGAAGTGGTGGTACATGCTGCCCTGGCCCGCGCCCGCGTGCTGCTGGATGGCCTTGGGGCTGGTGCCCACATAGCCGCGCTCCCACAGGAGCTCACGGGTGGCTTCGATCAGGCGGTCCGAAGTGCTCATGTACCCACTGTACATACTAGTAGGTACAGAATCCATGGCCCGGTGCCCGGCCCCCCGGGAGCAGTCACAGGACCGCCGTCTACTCCCGGCGCGGTATGCGCACGGCCGCTGGCCGTACGACGACGCGGACCCCCCTGCGGAGACAGGCTCGGTGGTGACAGAAAAGCGTGCTTCACCACCGTGAACCGAGGAGCTGACCGAGATGAACACCCTGGCCTTCGACGGCGGACCCGGACCGTGGGTCCTCCTGTTCCCGCTTGTCTGGGCAGCCGTCGTCATCACCGTCGTCACCGTCCTGCGACGCACCGTATGGCGCGGCCGGCGCGGCCCCTGGCAGGTCCGCGCGGAGCGGAACGGTCCCCCCGAGACCTCACCGATCACCCTGCTCGGCCGGCGCTTCGCCGCCGGGGAGATCGACGAGGACGAGTACTGGCGCCGCCTCTCCGTCCTCGACGAGCAGTTCGGCACGCTCGGCAAGGGCGGTGCGGCATGACCACCACCGCTCCCGCCACCGGCACCACGACCGCCGCCCGTGTCGTCGACGCGGTGAAGGTCTACGGCACGGGCGACACGGAGGTCAGGGCCCTGGACGGGGTGAGCGTCGGCTTCCCGGCCGGCCGTTTCACCGCGATCATGGGGCCCTCCGGGTCCGGCAAGTCCACGCTGATGCACTGCGCCGCCGGACTCGACACCCTCACCTCCGGCACGGCCTTCATCGGCGACACCGATCTCGGCGCGCTCGACGACCGCAGGCTCACCCTGCTGCGCCGGCGCCGCATCGGCTTCGTCTTCCAGGCCTTCAACCTGCTGCCGACGCTCACCGTCGCCGAGAACATCACGCTGCCCATGGATCTGGCGGGGGAACGCCCCGACCGGGCCCGGCTGGACGCGGTCATCGACACCGTCGGGCTGCGCGACCGGCTCCACCACCGGCCCAGCGAACTCTCCGGCGGCCAGCAACAGCGCGTCGCCGTCGCCCGGGCCTTCGCGGGGGACCCCGACGTCGTCTTCGCCGACGAACCCACCGGCAACCTCGACTCGCGCGCCGGCCAGGAGGTGCTCCGGCTGCTCGGCAGCACCGTCCGGCAGACGGGCCGCACCGTCGTCATGGTCACCCACGACCCGGTCGCCGCCGCACACGCGGACGAAGTCGTCTTCCTCGCCGACGGACGGCTCGTCGACCGGATGCCGGACCCCACCGCCGAACGCGTACTCGACCGCCTCAAGGCGTTCGACCCCGCACCGAGCACCCAGGGGACGCCATGACCAGCACCCGCGCCTCCGTGCGCATCAGCCTCTCCTCGCTCCGCGCTCACCGGCGCCGGTTCGCCGGCACGCTGACCGCCGTCCTGCTCGGTGTCGCCTTCCTCGCCGGCACGCTCGTCATGGGGGACACCCTGCGCGCGAGCTTCGACACGATGTTCGGCAACGCGGCCGCCGGCACCGACGCGGTCGTCCGCAGCACCAATGTCGTCACCGTCTCCGGTGAGTCCGAAGGCACCCGGCAGCCCGTGAGCACCGG
This sequence comes from Streptomyces sp. OR43, assembly GCF_008042275.1. GTDB lineage: Bacteria > Actinomycetota > Actinomycetes > Streptomycetales > Streptomycetaceae > Streptomyces. The sequence goes on from NZ_RDBK01000001.1 coordinate 468,137, forward strand.
CCTCGCGCAGCGCATCGGGCAACTGCCCCAGGTCGCCGCGGCCGCCCCCGACATCCAGGGTGCCGGCCAGCTGATCGGCACCGACGGCGAACCGATCGGCGGCCAGGGACCGCCCACTCTCGCCGGAAACTGGATCGACGACCCGAAGCTCAACCCCTACCGGCTGGCCGAGGGCCACGCCCCGTCCGCACCCGGCGAGGTCGTCGTCAACCGCGGCACCGCGGACAAGGGCGGGCTGAAGATCGGTGACACGACCGTCCTGCGCACCCCGGACCCGGTCCGCGTCACCGTCGTCGGCCTGGCCACCTTCGGCGGCGAGGACGGCATGGCGCAGGTGACATACACGGGGATGACGCTCGCCGACGCCGAGAAGCACCTCACGCCGAAGCCCGGCCAGGCGTCGAGCATCCAGGTCCGGGCCGGCCCCGGGGTCAGTCAGGGGGAACTCGTCGACGCCCTGCGGCCCGTGCTGCCCCCGGACACCGAGGCGATCACCGGACAGGCCTCGGCCGCCGAGAACCAGGACATGATCTCCGGCGCCTTCCTGAGCCTGTTCACCACGCTGCTGCTCGTCTTCTCCGGCATCGTGCTGCTGGTCGCGACCTTCTCCATCCACAACACCTTCGCCATCGTTGTCGCCCAGCGCACCCGCGAGAACGCCCTGCTGCGCGCGCTCGGCGCGTCCCGCCGGCAGATCCTCGGATCGACCCTGACCGAGGCGAGCATCGTCGGCGTGATCGCCTCCGCGGCCGGACTGGCCGCAGGCATCGCGATCGCCGCCGGGCTCCAGGCGCTCTTCCCCGCGATCGGATTCCCGTTCCCCGACGGTTCGCTCGTCATCAGCGGCGTGTCCATGCTGCTGCCGCTCGCCGTCGGCGTCGTCGTCTGCATCGGATCCGCCCTGGTGCCGGCCGTTCACGCCGGACGCACCGCACCGCTCGCCGCACTGCGGGAGACCGCCGTCGACGACTCGGCCGCCTCCAGGAACCGCGCCGCCACCGGGCTCCTGCTTCTGCTCGCCTCGGCCGGGGTGATCCTGACCGGCGTGCTCGCCGATCCGTCCGTCTGGCTGTCCGCCGCCGGCGCCGTGCTGGCCCTCGCCGCCTTCGTCGTCCTCGGCCCGGTCGCCTCCACCTGTGCCGTACGTCTTCTGGGCGCGCCGCTCGGCCGGCTGCGCGGCGCCACCGGGCACCTCGCCCGGCGCAACGCGCTGCGCAGCCCGAAGCGGACCGCCTCGACGGCGACCGCCCTGATGATCGGCGTGGCGGTGGTCTCGCTCTTCACCGTGTTCGGCGCCTCGCTGAAGGCCACGATGAACCAGACCGTCGACCGCTCCTTCGCCGGGGACCTGGCCATCAGCGCACCCGCCTTCGGCGCCGGCGGCAGCGGGCTCAGCCCCCGCCTCGCCCCGGCCGTCGACCGGCTGCCCGACGTGGCCACCGCTGTCGGCCTCGGCAAGGGTGTCGCCGAGGTCAACGGATCCGGACGCGCCCTCACCGTCACCGACCCCGCCGCACTCGCGGCGGTCCTCGACCTCGGCAAGGTCGACGGATCGATGAAGGCGCTGGGAACGAACGGCATCGCCGTCTCCGACACCGAGGCGGACAAGCGGGGGCTGCGCACCGGCTCCACCGCACGGCTCACCTTCACCGACGGTACGGAGCGCACCTTCACCGTCCGGGCCGTGTACGGACAACCGGAACTGGCGGGCGACTACGTCATCACCCGGCAGGCCTGGGCCCCGCACCGCGGCCAGGACTCCGACGCGCTGGTCGCCGTGTCCTTCAAGGACGGGGTGTCCACCGCGGACGGCAGGGCCGCGGTCGAGAAGGCCGCCGCCGCGTACGGGAACCCGGAGGTGCAGTCCCGCGGTGAGTACGCGCAGTCCTCGGCCGGCGGCATCGACATGATGCTCACGCTCGTCTACGCACTGCTGGCCCTGGCGGTCCTGATCGCCCTGCTCGGCATCGCGAACACCCTCACCCTGGCCATCCACGAACGCACCAGGGAACTGGGCCTGTTGCGGGCCGTGGGACAGACCAGGAAGCAGGTGCGGGCCATGGTCCGCTGGGAGTCCGTCCTGGTCGCCGCGTTCGGCACGGCAGGCGGTCTCCTGCTGGGCGGCTTCCTCGGCTGGGTGCTGGTCAGGGCGTCCGAAGGCGCGGGCGACACCGCCTTCGCCTTCGCCCTCCCGCCGGCGCGACTGCTCGTCGTCGCCCTGGTGGGCATCACGGCGGGCGCGCTCGCCGGCTGGCGGCCGGCCCGGCGGGCGGCACGGCTGGATGTGCTCCGCGCCATCGCCACCGACTAGGGTTCTTCGTCCGGACCGGGCCGGACCCCGCGAGGCCGGCCTGATCCGGACGAAAGACCCCAGGCGCAGGTGAACGGCAGGAGCGGGGCGCCCCGAGAGGCGCCCCGCTCCTGCGGCGTCAGCCGACGACCACCGATCGTGCCGCCGAGGGCGTGACGCCCTCCGGCGCGGTGACACCGCTCAGGTCGAACGGCCCGTCGGTCGTCGCCCCGTACAGCGCGTGCGGTGGCTGTGTGGCGAACAGGGAGGGAGTGGGAAGGGTGAACCAGACCACCTTTCCCGCACCGCCCCGGGGACGCACGCCCCAGCTCTCGCTGACCGCGGCAATCAGTGCGAGTCCGCGCCCCGACGTACTGGAGTCGCCCGCCTCGCGCACGGTCGGCAGCCGTGGGTCGTGGTCATGGACGGACACCGTCAGCCGTTCGAGCAGCAACTCGACCTCGACGGTGCATGATTTGTCCGGCTGTGCATGCCGGTGGACATTGGTCAGCAGTTCAGTGACGCCGAGTGCTGCCTGGTCGACCAGAGGATCGAGATGCCAGTAGCGCAACTGCGCCGAAATGATTCTGCGGACCTGACCGATCCGCGACGGCAGGGCCTGGAGCTCCACCGTGCAGTGCCTGCTTGGCTCGCTGATCACGGCTGCGACTCCCCGAAGTAGGTCCGGAAGAAGACGAAGGAACGGATCCAGCAGATGGCTGGCTGCTGGTTCTGGCCCGGCGGCCTGGATCTCACTGTCACCGCCGGTGAACCATGAGTGATGCGTCTCCAATGTCACCCAGCGGCCACCGCTCCGCAACTCGCGGTGTCCTCGCGGCCCCGTTCCGTCAGCCCCGCCGTCCGCCGGCCCGGCGTACGGCCTCCAGGAAACGGCGGGCGGGCGCGGCGTCATCGGGCTTGCCGGGGCGCCGCGGCATCGTCAGCCGGTACCGCGTCCCGTTTACCCGCGCCACCGTGGCGTCCGCACCGGCGAACCACGGTCTGCCCGCACTCACCGTGCCCGCAGGCGCACTGTCGATCTCCCGGCCGTAGCTGGTGAGCAGCGCCACCCGGCCGTCCTTGACGGTGACCTGCCCGGCCCGGGTGAGCGAGCGCGCCCACCGGTCGATACGCACGCCCGTCTCACTGAACTCCGTTTCGTACACGGCCCCTTCGCCCCCTTCGTCGCACCCCTGCAAGGAGTGTGCACATCCAGGGGCGTGTGCACCAGGGCGGAACGGGACGCGAAGGCTCATTCCCGACACGTCGGCCCACGGAGACGGCCCGCGGCACCAAGGCAGTGCTATGGAGTATCAAAGTCAACGTTTGCCCAGGTGGGGGGCATATCGTGGGCATCGCCGGGACCGGTCGTACGAGGAGAAGCGCACTGATGGGCACGAGCGAGCACAGAGACGACGCAGACGCTGCGGCGACCGTCGACATCGACCGCACCGACCTGGCGTACCGCGCCTGGCTCAAGGAGGCCGTCCGTAAGGTCCAGGCCGACGCCAACCGCTCCGCCGACACCCATCTGCTGCGCTTCCCGCTTCCCGAGAGCTGGGGCATCGACCTCTACCTCAAGGACGAGTCGACCCACCCCACCGGCAGCCTCAAGCACCGGCTGGCCCGGTCGCTGTTCCTCTACGGGCTCTGCAACGGCTGGATCCGCCCCGGCAAGCCCGTGATCGAGGCGTCCAGCGGTTCGACCGCCGTCTCGGAGGCGTACTTCGCCAAGCTGATCGGCGTCCCCTTCATCGCCGTGATGCCCCGCACCACCAGCCCCGAGAAGTGCCGGCTCATCGAATTCCACGGTGGTCGATGCCACTTCGTGGACGACTCGCGCAAGCTCTACGAGGAGTCCGCCGGGCTCGCCGAGGAGACCGGCGGTCACTACATGGACCAGTTCACCTACGCCGAGCGGGCCACGGACTGGCGGGGCAACAACAACATCGCGGAGTCCATTTACCAGCAGTTGAGGATGGAGCGGTACCCCGAGCCCGCCTGGATCGTCGCCACGGCGGGCACGGGCGGCACCTCGGCGACCATCGCGCGGTACGTGCACTACATGCAGCACGACACCCGGATCTGCGTCCCCGATCCGGAGAACTCCTGCTTCTTCGACGGCTGGACGCACCACGACCCGCACGCCACCAGCGACTGCGGCTCCCGCATCGAGGGCATCGGCAGACCGCGGATGGAGCCGAGTTTCGTCCCGGGCGCCATCGACCGGATGATGAAGGTCCCGGACGCGGCCACCGTCGCGGCCGTGCGCGCACTGGAGCGGTCCATCGGCCGCAAGGCGGGCGGCTCCACCGGTACCGGCCTGTGGAGCGCGTTCAAGCTGGTCGCCGAGATGGTCGCGCAGGGCAGGACCGGCAGCATCGTTACCCTGATCTGCGACCCGGGCGACCGCTACCTCGACAAGTACTACTCCGACACCTGGCTGGCCGCCCAGGGCCTGGACATCGCCCCGTACACCCGGACGATCGACCACTTCCTGGCCACGGGCAACTGGCCGGGACAGGACAAGGGCCCGTCCGGCACCCGGTGAGGAATCCTAGGCGCCGGCCGCCGACAGCCGGCGGTCCAGATTGCGCACCGCGCCCCGGAACGACCTGCCGACCGCGCCCCGCGCCCGCCGCAACGTGAACCGGAACAGTGCCGAACCATCGGCGGCGAAGGTCCACTGCACCCGGGTGCCGGTCCCGGCCGGGGTCAGCCGCCACTCCTCCAACAGGGCTTGCAGGCCCGGGGCGTTGGACTGGTCGATCCGGTAGGCGTACCGCTCACCCGGGTCGGTCGCCACGACCGTCTCCCGGAACGCGATCCCGCCCCGCAACCGCACCTCGCGGCCCGCCCCGCCGTCGAGCGGCAACGCCGCAGTGAGCTGGGTGAACCAGCAGGGCCAGCCCTCGATGTCGTCGGCCAGGGCCCGGTACACGGCCTCGGGCGGCGCGGACACCTCGGCTGCGAAGACCAGCCTGACCGGAGCGGACTCCACGAAGTCGAGGTCCACGGAGCGGAGTCGGCGTGCCATGGAACGCACCTCCCGTGCGATCGGCGGCGGATGGAGCCGCGCACACCCTAACCGGCGGACCCCCAGAAGTCGCCAGGTGCGACGGAACCCGATCGTGCCACGGTACGAGGACGGGGTCAGCGGACCGCGGTGAGCGAACCGCCCTCCCTCAGCCGGGCCGTCAGCTCCACCGGCGCGTCCCGCGGTGCCCGGACCGCGAGCGTCGTCCCGGCCGCGGCGTCCCGCACGGAGCCGGTGGCCTCGATCCGGTCCACCGCACGGCTCCCCGCCGCCAGCACGTACCAACGCCCGGACGGCGCCTTCCAGTGCGTACCCGCCAGAATGTGCTGTCCGAACCGGCTGCACAGGGCCGTGTCGCGCTCGTCCGCCACCACCGTCCCCGGTCCGGTGGGCGAGGAACTGGGCGGCAGGAACTGCACCAGCACACGTCCGGGCCCCTGCCAGGTGTCGGCCCGGGTGCAGAGCCACTGGGCCGGCGTGCCGGACTCCGGCAGGCGCTGCTCGGCGAAGTTCCAGTTGTTGACCGCGCGGACACCGGTGCCCCGCAGCGCCGTCAGCGAACAGGCGCTGCGGGCCCAGGCCAGCAGCGCGGGGGTGCTCGTCGCCTCCCTCGGCTGCCGCGCCCCGGCACCGGCGGCCGGGCCCGGCGTGAACGTCAGGTGGACCGGGGCGAGGTCGCCCAGGTCGGTGAGGAGGAACGCGTGGTTCTCCACGATGCGTCCGGAGGAGCGCAACTGGAGCACCGGCCAGGAATCGCAGCGTCCGCCCGGCGAGGGCCGCGGCACGGCCGCGGTGACCCCGTCCGCGTTCACCTCCAGCGTGCGCGCCGGGCTGTCCGGCGCCAGCAGGTCGCGGGTCGTGGTCCGCGAGATCCAGGGAGCCATCAGGAACCGGGCCCGGTCCCCGCCGCGGCTGACGACCAGGGCCGCTCCCGTCGTCACATCCGCGCCGTCCGTCCGCGCGAAGTCCAGTGCGGGCGGCGCGGACCCGGTCAGTGGTTCCGCGTAACGCACCACCCGTACACCGCGGTCGTGGAACAGCACCACGGCGGCGCCGTCCACCTCACCCGCGTACAGGAGCTGCGGCGGCTGGGCGGGCGGCACCGCGAGCGTGCCGGGCGTGGCCGAGACGGCGACGCCGGCCGGGGTGTGGCCCCAGGTCCGCAGCGCCCGGCTCAGCAGGGCCCGGTCCCCGGTCCGGTCACCGCGGGCCGGCCAGGCGGTGAAGTCGATGCGGGAGGTGTCCGCCCACTCGCCGTCCGCGGTGGTCAGCAGCGTCTGCGGGTCGAGTGCGGGAGCGAACGTGCTCCGCGCGCCGGGCTGCGGGGCCGACGCACCCTGCTCCGTCAGCGCGACCAGACCGCCGGCCACCGCACAGAGTGCCGCGACCGCCGCCACCGCCCGCACGCGGTGCCTGCGCCGCAGCAGATCGCTGGGACGCGTCTGCAGCACACACGGGTCGAACTCCCCGGAGCGCAGCAGCTCCTCGGCGCCCGCCCGGTCGGCGTCCTCCAGCCGCCTCGCGGCCCGCACCGCCCCCGCCGGGTCCGTCGAGCCCGCCCGGCTGAGCAGGGCCTGCGCCTCGGGGGCGTCCAGCGCCTCCAGCAGCCGCAGCGCGAACGCGGCCCGTACGGCTCCGGGAACCGCCGACAGCGCCTGGTCCAGAGCCAGTTCCGCCGCTCCGCCGGCGCGCGGGAAGAGCCGCAGACCCCAGACTGCCGGGAGCGAGGGGCGCAGGGCCGCGGGTGCCGGGAGCCGTTCTGGCCACCAGCGCGGCCGCCGCTCGTGCGCCAACGCGGCGCGCAGCACCCGCAGCCGCATCCAGGCGTACGCCGAGCCGGTCCCGTCCGGGGCCGGGCCGCGGACGGCACCACGGGTCTGGGCCGGGACCCGCGACAGGGCCGGGGCCTCGGACGCCGTACGCACGCCGGGCAGCGCACGCTGTACCGCCGCGTGCGCGGCGAGCACCCGGCGGTGCCGGCCGAGGGACGGCGGCAGCACCAGATAGGCGAGCCGGACGAGACGGGGATAGTGCTCCATGAGCGCGGACTCGGCCTGCTGCACGCCGGGGCGCTCGCTGTTGCCGGCGGAACGCTGCCGCGGTGGGTGGATCGGCATGATTCGGTGCCTTCTGAGCCGTGGGCGGAAACCGTCACACCGACAAACGACTCGATCGTGTGACGGTCACATCACCTGCCCATGACGCACGCGCCCGGACCCGCGCCGGCGCGGCACGTGCGGTCAGCCGTACGGCTGTGCCGGCCGGTCGAGCATGGAGTCCAGGACCCGGCCGAAGATCCGCCTGCCCGCGCCGGCGATCATGGGGTCGCCCCACCGCGGCAGCAGCCGGAGGGAGAGTTCCTCCACCCACACCACATGGGAGCCGGCGTGGGTGGGATACACATCGATCGACGCCCGGCCCCGCACCACCCGGCCGCGCTTCTCCAGCCGGCACATCCCCGCCCGGCTGCCGGCCGGCGGCGACCACCGCACCACTTCCATCGGATCGTCGAAGGCCAGCGGGCCGATCCCCGTCCGGGCCACGAAGACCGTCCCGACACGGGTCGGCAGCCCGGTCGGCACCGTGATCGTCGTCAGCGGGACCTGCGCGGCGTGCCGCTCCCAGTCCGTCACCCGGCGCCAGGACTCGGCTGCGGGCAGAGGGGTGAAACGCTCGATGCGGAAGACGGCCACAGGTCGATCCTAGGACGTCACGGCTCCGGCGCGAGCTGAGCGGAATCCGGTGCTCAGTCCTGCTCCGGTTCGCCGCCAGCCGCCCGGCCCGCCACCACGAGGCCCGGCAGACGCTCCTCGATCTCCTCACGGGCGCCGTCGGACAAACCCGCGTCCGTGACGAACGTGTGCACCTGCTCCAGCGCGGCGAACGAACTCAGGCCCACCGTGCCCCACTTGGTGTGGTCCGCGACCACCACCACCCGTCGCGCCGACTGGACGAAGCGGCGGTTGGTCTCGGCCTCCGCCAGGTTCGGCGTCGACAGTCCGCCCTCCACCGAGATCCCGTGCACGCCGAGGAAGAGCACATCGAAGTGGAGCGAGGCGATCGCCCGGTCGGCGACGGGGCCGACCAGCGAGTCGGACGGGGTCCTGACCCCACCGGTGAGCACCACCGTCGCGGCACCGGGCCGCGAGCCGGGCGAGCCCGGACGCTGCGCCGCATGGAACACGTCGGCGACCCGCACCGAGTTGGTCACCACCGTCAGGTCCGGTACGTCCAGCAGATGCTGGGCAAGGGCATAGGTGGTGGTACCGCCGGAGAGCGCGATGGCGCTGCCGGGCACGGCCATCGCCGCGGCGGCGCGCGCGATGTCCTCCTTGGCGGACAATTCCAGCGCCGACTTGGCCTCGAAGCCGGGCTCGTGCGTTCTCGCCTCGACCACGGGCACCGCGCCGCCGTGCACCTTCTCGATGACTCCCTGGCGGGCCAGCGCGTCCAGGTCCCGGCGGACGGTCATGTCGGAGACATTCAGCTTCCGGGTCAGCTCATTGACCCTGACCCCGCCGCGTCTGCGCACCTCGTCGAGGATCAGCGCACGCCGCTGCTCCGCGAGCAGATTCTGATTCTCGCTCAACGCTGTGCCCGGTCCTTTCCTCTGGCCGTGCGGCAGTCCGTGTCGACGGCTCATCCTGCCACGCGGTGTCGCGGGCCGCCGCACTGGGGAGATTCCGTAAGAGCGGTGCGGACACCCGGTCTCATCCAGCACTCTGGTGACCGGCCGTCAGCCGCGTCCCCCTCCGAGAGCGAGTCACCCCCGTGCCACCTGCCCCCCAGGCCCCGCAGAGCGAAGGACCCGCACTGGAGCTGCTGGTCCACGGCGTGGGCGGAGCCACGCCCCAGGAGATGCTCGTCGACCCGCGCACCGTCCGCGTCACCGGCGACGCCACCGCCGCTCTCTACCGGCGCCCCGGCGACATCGACGCGGAGGCGCACCCCGAGCGCTACCGGGACCGGCCCATCCCCGAGGCGTACTGCTGGTCCAACCTGACGTCGGGCAACGGCTCCCGCGCGCTGTGGCTCCTGCTCCTGCCGTTCATGGTGATCAACCTCGCCCACTGGATGCGCCCGGCCGCCACGCGCCGACCACGGGCGATCCGGCTGTACGGCGTGCTCGTCCGGCTGGTCGCGCTGAGCCTCACCATCCTGCTGACCGCCGCCGTGTGCGAGGTCGCGCTCGACCTGACCGCCTGGCAGTGCGCGGGCGTAGCGGAGTGCTCCGACCAGCGGTCGTGGCTGGGGTTCCTCTCCGCCGCGCAGGGCGGCTGGTGGTCCCAGCCGGGCCGCCGCCTCGCCCTCGCCGCCCTCGCGCCGACCGCGCTGGTGGTGCTGCTCTGGTACCTGTCCAACCGGACCTGGAGCGCGTACGAGTCGCAGCGCCCGCTCACCGGAACCGACCCGGACGACGACGCGCCGCCGCCGGGCTCCGGATCGGACGCGGCTCCCGTGGTGCGGCCCGCGCTCGGACGCCCCGGGTTCTGGTACGGACGCCGGCTCGTCGCGCGGCTGCGGGCCGCCCACACCGCCGCGGGCTTCCTCACCGTCACCGCGTTCGTCACGGGCGCGGCGACCCGCAGGGACCGGTCGGTGGCCGGGCCGGTGCCCGAGGTGTTCGGCCTGCTGATCGGGGCGGCCCTCGTGGCGGGCGCGCTCGTGGTGCTCGCGGTGGTCTGCCGGCGCGGCCGGAGCGAACGGCGCCTCGACAACCGGATCGACCGCGCCCTCGTCACGTATCTGCCCGCGACCACCCTCGTTCTGCTGGTCCTGGCCGCGCTGCACGCCGCATGGTCGCGCCCGGGCTGGGTCTCCGCCGGAGCGCTTCCCGGCGACGTCATGTTCCGCGTCGTGACCCTCGCCCAGGGAGCGCTCGTCGTGCTCCTCGCCGTCGTCGCGCTGGACCTGTACCGGCGCAGCCCCGAGCCGCGCACTGTGATGCGGGGGCTCGGCGGTCCCGCCGTCGCGATGCTGGCCTGTGCGCTCGGCGGTGTGATGACCGGCGGGGTGGCCCAGCGCGTCGCGGACTGGCTCGACGGCCCCGGCAGCCCCGGGATGGGCCGCAGCGCCCTCATAGAGGGACCGCCGGTGCTCCTGAGCTGGCAGGCCTCCGTCATCCCGGTGCTCCTGGTGCTCCTGGTGATCCCGGTCCTCGTGCTCGGCCTGCGGACATACCGTGCGGCCCGCCGGCTGGAGCCGCTGATCGACGCGGAGTACGCGCCGGAGCGGCCCGATCCGGCACGGACCAGGCAGATCGCCCGGATCCGGGCCACGGCCGCGCTCACCGACTCGGCGTCCGGCATGCTGGGCCTGCTCTCCGGGGCCACGCTGCTTCTCGGTGCGGGGGCGGTCGGCGGTGCCTGGGCGAGCGGTCAGGTACCCGGCCTCGCGATGGACGGCAGCAGTCCCTTCGTCGAATCGGTGGCCGAGGCGGCACAGTCCACCGGCTCCTGGCTCATCGGCTTCGGCTTCCTGGTGTTCGTCGCCTGCGGGCGCCGCGCCTACCGGGACGCCGCGGCCCGCCGCACCATCGGCATCCTCTGGGACGTGGGGACCTTCTGGCCGCGCGCCGCACACCCCTTCGCCCCGCCGTGCTACGCCGAGCGGGCCGTCCCCGACCTGGCCTCACGCATGTCCGGCTGGACCGCGCGCACCCGCGGCCGGCTCGTCATCTCGGGTCACTCCCAGGGCAGCGTGCTCGCCGCGTCGGCCGTCTGGCAGCTGCCGGCCGAGACCCGCGGCCGGGTTGCCCTGCTCACTTACGGCTCACCGATCGAACGCCTCTACGGGCGCTGGTTCCCGGCCTACTTCGGTCCCGTCCAGCTGCACGGGCTGCACCGCTCCGTGCACTGCTGGCGCAACCTGTGGCGGGCCACCGACCCCATCGGCGGAGAGGTCCGGCTCGGCGAGGAGTCCGGGCCCGAAGTGGACCGGGGCCCGCTGAAGGATCCGCTGGTCTACGGACGTACCCCCGAACACCCGCTTCCCGAGCCGGTGCTGGGGCACTCCGACTACCAGGCGGACCCCGTCTTCGCCGAGGAGCGGGCCGCACTCCTGGAACGGCTCGTCCCCGTCCTGCCCCACCAGGCGGGCCAGTCCGGCAGAGCGGTCAGGGAAGTTCCGGAAGGTCTTCCGGAAACAGCAGAGTGAGGTCGTCCGTGCTCGTCTCGGCGAGCTGGGCGACCCGGCCCGCATGCCGTTCGACCATCGACTCGAAGGTCTGGCGGGCCGTACGGCCGTTACCGAAGGCGGGCCCCTTGGGAAGCTCGGTGAAGTACTTCAGCAGCGCCTCCCCGGTCCCGGACGCCAGGCTGTACTCCTGCTCCTCGGTCTGCTGCTCGACGATACGCAGGAGCTCACCGGGCTCGTAGTCGCTGAAGGTGATCGTGCGTGAGAACCGGGACGCCACCCCGGGGTTGACGGTGAGGAACCGCTCCATCTCGTGGGTGTACCCGGCGACGATCACGACCACCGCGTCCCGGTGGTCCTCCATCAGCTTCACCAGGGTGTCGATGGCCTCCCGGCCGAAGTCCCGGCCGGAGTCCTCGGGCGACAGGGCGTAGGCCTCGTCGACGAACAGCACCCCGCCGCGGGCCCGTTCGAAGGCCTCCTGGGTGCGGATCGCGGTCGAGCCGATGTGCTCGCCGACGAGGTCGACCCGGGACACCTCGACCAGATGGCCCCGCTCCAGCACTCCGAGTGAGGCCAGGATCTCGCCGTACAGCCGGGCCACCGTGGTCTTGCCGGTGCCGGGGGAGCCGGTGAAGACGAGATGGCGGCGGACCGAAGCCGCCTTCAGCCCGGCCTGCTGACGCCGGCGCCCCACCTCGATCATGTCGGTGAGCGCGCGCACCTCGCGCTTGACGCTGTCGAGGCCGACCAGCGCGTCCAGTTCGCCGAGGACCGCCGCGGACGTACGCGCGGGCTCGTCCGGTACCTCGGCCGCCACGGGCTCCACCGCGCGCGGCGCGGGCACCGCACCCAGCAGCAGCCCCGGGGCCGACTGGGTGGCCGTCAGGACGGCGGGCGACGGGGGAGTGGCGGTACGCAGACCGCTCTCGTCGCTGGTGCAGTCCTCCACGACCGGCCCGGTGGCCGAGGTGTCACCGTGTGCCCCGCCCTCCGCGAACTCGTAACCACCGCGTGCGCACCGCTCGGTGCGGCAGCGCGTCAGCGTCGTACGGCAGCCGTCCATCACATGGAAGCCGTATCCCTCGCTGCCGGTGACCCGGCAGCCGCGGAAGGTGCCGCGGCCCTCGGCCGACACGTAGAAGCCGGCTTCGGCGGGCGAGGTGACGGTGCAGCGCTCGATCACCGGATCGGCGCCCTTGGTGACGATCACGCCGGTCTGCACCGCGTCGACGGTGCAGTTGTTCAGGGTGCCGCCGCTGCCGTGGTCGCGGAACCAGGCGCCCGTGGACGCCTCCCGGATCCGGCAGTCGTCCAGTTGGGCGGTCGCCCCGTCGCTGACCGACACCGCCGTGTTGCGAACCTGGGACAGATCGCTGTCCACGACATCGGCGCGCGAGCCCCGGTCGAGGACGAAGAGGGCGTCCGGCACGTCGTGGACGCGGCACGAATCCAGTATCACGGTGGCCCCGTCGCTGACCCAGACCGCGGGGTAGTCGCCGGTGCTGTCGTGGATCTCGCACTGGTTGGCGTCGACCCGGGTGCCCGGGTCCCAGACGGAGAGCCCGTTGCGGCCGAAGCGGCGCACCGTGGAGCGGGTCAGGGTGAGAACGGAACGCGACCGCAGGTCCACCGCGTTCTCGGGGATGTCGTGGATGTCGCAGTCGGCCAGCGTGAGCACCGCGTCGGTGTCCAGCGTGACGCCGTCGGCGGACGTGCGGTGCACCGTGCAGTCGGTGAGATGGGCGGCGGCGCGGGCCGACACCTGTATCCCGCTGCCCTTGATCTCGTAGATCTCGCAGCCCACGGCCTCCAGACCGCTGCCCTCGCCGGTGACGGACAGGCCCGCCCCCGAGGCGTGATGGACGCGGCAGCGCTCCAGCCTCGGATGCGCGCCGTCGCGCACCGAGACACCGGACTGCCCGGCGGAGACGATCTCGCACTCCTCGAACACCCCGCCCGCCCCGTCGAGTACGGCGATGCCGACACCGGCCGGATTGTCGACGGTGCAGCGGCGCACGGTGGGCCGCGCGGCCCCGCGCACCTCGATGCCGGCGGCCGAGCGGGTCACGATCCGCAGGTCCGAGAGATCCGGGGCGCCCTCCTCGACCAGCAGGGCGGGAGCGGCAGAGTCCTGGCCCTCCACGTGCAGGTCCTGGACGACGGCCGATGCGCGCAGGGTCAGCGGAACACCGTCGACGGGGGCGATCCGCACGGAGCCGACGGAGCCCTCGGGCCCCCGCAGGGTCACCGCGCGGGCGATGACCAGATTCTCCCGGTAGGTGCCCGGCGCGACGGTGAGTACATCACCGTCCGCCGCCGCTTCCAGAGCCGCGGTGAGGGAGGCGTACTCGCCTGTGCGGCGCCGCCACCGCGATGTGCCGGTGTGCGTCACCTGGACCGTGCCCTGTGCCATGGCGCTGTTGTGCCCCCACCTCGTGCGTGTGTGAAGCCCGTGTCACCGGCCTCGCGGCAGCGGTCACCCGGGGCCTGCCCCGCAGGAGTGACGGGCGGGCCGGTCCACCGTAGCGCGCGCGAAGGCCGGGAGTTGACCCGATGAGCGGCTCCTCAGCTGCCGGTGCCCGTCCTGCCCCAGTCCGGACCGGCCTCGGCCCATGCCCGGTCGAGCCGCTCGTACCGCCGTTGCACCATGCGCCATACGATCAGACGCCGCCCGCCCTCGATCAGCAGGACGGCCGTCATGGTCGCGCCGAAACCCGCCAGCGCGGCATGGGTGCGGGCCGTGGGCGCGTCCATGGGGCGCGGCGCGGGGTTGCCCGCCAGGTCCGTCCAGATCCTCACCTGTGCGCCGGCCGTGGTGTCGCGCGCGGCGGTCGTCACCGTGGCGCTGCGCGCCGTCCCGTCCGGGGCGTGCCAGCGGGCGACCACCGGGGTCTGCGCCCCGCGGTCCGTGGCGGCCTCGGGATCGGTCGTGAAGTGCCGGGCGGCCGGGCGCACCACGACGGCGGTGGTGAGGCGGCGGCCGGCCTGCTGGGCCCGCACGGATTCCTGCAGCGCGTCGTCGGCGCGCGAGCCGCAGAACCAGCCGAGCGCCGGCGCCGCCACGACGAGCAGAAGCAACGCGACCAGAGCCACCCACGCCTCGAGCGTGTCCGTGGCGCGGCGCAGGGGATTGTGCCGCCAACGCCAGACTCCCGTGAGCGCTCGCACAGTCCCTCACCCCCTTCCGTATCCGTCATAACCCGATACGGCGCGGTCCGCGCGCTGGAGCGTCGAAGAGAGAGCAACCTCACGCGGTCAACGCGCCCGGCGGCATGGTGAGTTCCCGGTGTGCGGAGCCCGTCAGCCCAGAACGCGCACCGGGTCCCCGACCCGGATGACGCCCGTCGTGTCCGGGATCAGATTCTGGCCGAACAGGAGCTCCTTGCCGGAGCGGCGGTGCCGGGCGAGGGTGCGCAGGGGTTCGGTGCCCCGGCGGGCGGTGTGCTGATCGGTCGTGGTGATCACACAGCGGGCGCTCGGCTTGACCACGCGGAACGTCACGTCGCCGATGGAGAGCCGCGTCCATGTGTCCTCCGCCCACGCGGCCGTGCCGGCCACCACGGCGTTGGGCCGGAAACGGTCCATCGGCACCGGCCCCTCACCGGCATGGTCGCCGTCCGCGACGAACGAGTTCAGCGCGTCGAGCGAGGCGAGGGTGGTGAGCAGCAGAGGGTAGCCGTCGGCCAGGCTGACGGTCTCACCCGGCCGTGCGTACGCGGGGTCGATGAGCCTGCGCCGGTCCGGCGCGTCGAGATGGACCAGCCTGACCTCGGCCCCGAGGTACGCACCCAGCCAGGCATGGGCACGCGGCGCCGCCTCGACGACGTCGAGCCGGCTGCGGTGCAGAGTTACGCCCGTCATCTCCCGGGGCTCGGGAACCTCCACGGCCAAGGGCGCGCTCCCCGGCGCGCTCAGCACGATTCCACCGCCCGGCACTGGGGTGGCGGAGATCAGCGCCATGCGGGGCCGCTGACGTTGTGTGACCACCTTGCTCGCGCTGTCGACCAGCATCCAGCGCCGGTCGCCGTCGAGTCCCCATGGCTCGACGGCGGCCTCGTCCACCGTCCACGCGGCCAGCGATTTGACCGGGTGGATGCAGATGGCACTCAGTTCGGGAGAGGGCATGCCTCCATCCTGCCAGCCACTCCCCGGTGACCTGCCGCTGAGCCGCCTAGTAGCCCCGGCCCTGGTACGGGCGGTTGTACGGGTCCTCGTACGGGGACTGCGCGGGCGCGGGACGCGGCGAGGCCGGGCGCATCGACTCGTAGCCGGTGCCCGGAGCGGGCCGCTGCGGCTGCTGGTACTGCGGGGGCGACTGCTGGTAGCCGCCACGCCCCGCGGAGGGCTGCTGCGGGATGTACGGCGCCGGCGCGTGCTGCAGTTGCGCCGGCTGCATCGGCGCGTAGCCCTGCTGCGCCGCCGGCTGTGGGTAGCCGTACGACGGATTCGGCTGGGAGGGTGCCGCGGGCAGGGCCGGCAGGGCCGACGGGAGCGCCGGCAGATAGCTGTTGCCGGTGTCGTACGCGGCGGGCACTCGGATCGGTGCGATCTGAGGCGTGCCCCGCTCCGCGACCAGGGAGTCGTAGATCGGAGTGTCGGGGAACGACGGTGCGGCGTAGTAGCCGCCGCCGTAGGTGGAGCGGGGGGAGGTCATGGCACCTAAGTTAAGCCCACGATGTGCTGATTGGGGAGTCCCAATCTTGGGGTTATCCGTTTTACGCTGCTTTTGTCGGCCCGACATGCCTGGACACCGTTAAAGCCGCCGTTAACGACGGGGGCTTTTCCGTGCGAGAGCCTCTGAGGTCAACAAGAAGTGGCGGATGCACTACAAAGGGCGACATCCGCTCGGCGGGCGCCGCGGCGCGAGGCTTCGCCCCCCCGGCATCCGGAACTTCGCGACGGCCAGGGGTCGCCGACGGCAGCCGCGCACAGGTCATCACCCTGCTCCCGGCGGCGCCTCCCACCTGCGCTTCAGTCCGGATCGCACACACGCTGGGCCGCATCGTCCGGGCGGGCCCCGCCGCGCGGGAACTCTCACCGGAGTGGCACGAACCCATGATCTCTTTCGGCTGTCACGTCTCCCAGTCCCATGAACCGAAGTAGGCCGCAGTGCCGGTGCGACGGGCTTGCGCCACCGCGTCCAGCCGGACGAAATCCCGACGCGGCATGAGTGCCCGCCATTCAGCCAGCGGAAGCACGCGGGCCTGGTCGTGTTCGGCCGGGTCCAGGACGAGGGAGTGGATCTCTTCGTCGGTGAGTCGGCCGCCGTCGAAGACGAAGCCGATGGTGGCATAGGGCCATTCCGCCCCTGGCTGGCCGAACACCGATGCCAGGAGTTCCGCGGGCCCGTCGTAGACGATCCCGGTCTCCTCCCGGCACTCCCTCAGGGCCGTCTCCCACGGCCGCTCGCCAGGATCCATCGTTCCGCCGACGAGCTGCCACGGATGGGTCCGTGAGTACACCGCCTTCAGCTGAAGCGGGTTGTCGTGTTCGTCGGTGAAGTACATGCACGCGAACGCGGTCGCCTTCATCACCGTCTCGGCGTACTGCTCCGGCGGCAGCCATCCCGGGTTCACCACCTGCCCCCTGCGGCCTGGGTGCAGCTCTTCGCTCATCGACCGGGCGTGCGGCAAGGAGTTCCTGCCTTTCTGGCGGGTCTCGACTCGTGGGGCGGGGCGGGTGACGGCAGTCCCGTCGAACCAACGCGCGCGTGATTCCTTCGGTTACGGGCAGTGCTTCCGCGCCGCTGGCCCGGCGCCCGGCAGGACCCGGGCGGGGCCCCGGCCCCAGGCCGTCCCGGCCCGCCTGCGCACCGGCTGCGCCCGAGCCCGGATCGCGGCGGATTTCCGCGTCGGAACGCGTGGTTCGCACAGTTGCCTCCGCGCCGCCGGCCGAGAACAAATCAGCTCGGACCTCATCACAGTGGTCGCAGGACTTCTTGCTATGACCGCCGCGAACCCTGTCCGTATCTGTTCGAGACCGGCTCTTTCGTGCACAGATCGTGCTCTCCCGCAGTCTTGCGCCGACATCTCTCGAAACTGCCCCGGGTGGCCGGCGGCACGCCATCCGTTCAAGATATAAACCCCCTCGAATCCTTGTGTGAGCAGAGGGAGTTGCGTAATGATCGGCCCACCAATAGCTGGGCACGTGATGGTGTCAAGGGGGAACTATGGGAAAACTCTTGATGGTCGGTTGCGGCTGGACGGTCCGTTCGTACACGAAACGTGCGTATGAGTGCGGTCCGGATGCGGTGGTGCGGTGCCCGGACGGGATGAGGCCGGGGCTGCCGGGGACCGGGCCGCTACGTGTTCCCGGATGCCGGTCGCGGCGAGAGGTGCGACCGGGGAACCGGGCCCGGCGTCCGGGCGTCTCAGAGGACAGGCTCGTGCGGCACGGCGTGTCCGGGTGGCTCCTTCACGTGCGGGATGAGCTCACCCGTGCACGGAACAGCCAGGTGGGAGAGGTGTTCACGGACGGCTCCCTGCCTCCGGGGCACTCGTCCCCGCCGGGCAGTCCCTCGACGGACCGGAGCTCGGCGTTCAGGTCGTGAAGACGTGACCCGCGTGCAGATCCTTCACCTTGTTTTCGTGGCGTCTTCGGGCTCAAGTATGTGAGAGAGCCTCTCCGTTTCAATGGTTGGCGACTTTGTGGATGAGGTATGTGCGCTACAGCTGAGACTTCGTCTTCGGCATGTGTAATCAATAGAGAGTTTGGACCGGAAATCTCGGGGCAGGAGTCGGAGTCCTGGTTCGAAACCATCTTTGATGAGCCGTCCGGCAGTTCAGTTCTGGAAATACCTGGCGAGCGATGGACAGGGAAGAGCCTCCTGCTTTCGACGCTGGCCGCAAGCGGTTCCCGCAGAGGCAGGGTCATCGCCTCCGGGTGTGCCGTGCCGCGCTCGCGCGTCGGAATGCCATTCGGTGTTTTCGTCGACGCTCTGGATGACGTTCTGGTCCAGTACAGGACCCGTCACCCCTGGTCGGAAGAACAGGCGCAATGGCTGAAGGCCGTCTTTCCCGCCCTCTCCGGAACAGCGCAGTTATGCGTACCCACGAGCCCGCTGGGCAGGTACCACCTGTTCAGCGCGGTGCGGGCCCTGCTGGAGCACCTGGGCTCGGACGGCGGGCTGTTGATCACCCTCGATGATCTGCACTGTGCCGATGAGGCTTCGATGGAACTGGTCGCGCACCTGGTGCGGCACCCGCCGGCCGGACCCGTGCTGATGGCACTCGCCTATCGCCCTCGCCAGCTCGACCACAACCTGCAGGACGTGCTGAACCAGGCCGTGGCAAACGGCCGGGCCAAGCGGGTCGTCGCGGCAGGCATCTCCCGGGAGGCGGCCCTCGCTCTGCTTCCGGAAGACATGAGCCGGGTGCAGTGCAATCTCATGCTCGACGAGTCGGACCGCAACCCCGGTCTGCTCAAGGCGTATTCGGCGCTGCGCTCGATCCCCGGGGAGCACGCGCCGACCATGCCCCGGCTCCCGCTGGACGTACTCACCGACACCTTGCGGGACTTCAGGGGGCTCTCCGATCTCGCATGGCAGGTCGCCAGGGCTGCCGCCGTGCTCGGCGAACCCTTCATCCCCGCCAACGTGGGATATGTCGCCTGCGTGAACGGCGAGGAACTCTGCTCGGCCATCGACGAGTTGGTGCGTGAGGACCTGCTGCGGGTCGACACAGCCACCAGGCGGCTGCGGTACAGCAACCCCCTCCTGCGCGCCGCCGCCTACCAGACGGCAGGCACCGGCTGGCTCCTCGGCGCCCATGGCAGGGCCGCGCCGATCCTTGCCCAGCAGGGCGGTGACCCGCTGGACCTGGCCGGGCATCTCCAGTACGCCGCCGTGACCGGCGACACCGACAGCAGCCGGATTCTGCTGGAGGCGGCGGCCGAAACGCTGTGGACCGACCCGGGGCAGGCAGCGACGTGGGCCGCGACCGCGAGGGACATGAGCCGGCCGGGGCCCGGATCGGGGCCGGAGACCTTGCTGCTGGGGAGCGCACTGATGCTCAGCGGAAAACTGTCGCAGGGCATGACGGTGCTGGACGGTCTCCGTGGCGAGGACGAGACGCACCCGACCCATCTGAAGGCGACGCTCTGGCGTGCGTGGGCGCTGCGCCAGCTGGGCAGGCCGGACGGAGCGGACCAGGAGATCGCCGCGGCCCTGAAGCTGACCGGCGGACAGGAACGCGAGCGGCACGCCCTGTTGCTCGGCGCACGCCTGGAGAACGCGCTCGCCGCCAACGCGCCCCTGCCCGAGATCGAGGAGGACGCGCTGCTCGACGACGCGGCCGGACTGTCCGCGGTGACGCGCGGCTGGCTGTACGCACTGCTGGCCATGGGCGCCGCCCGGAGCCGGGCCATCGAACACGCCGTGCTCCACCGGTCGGTGGCGTGCCGGCTCCTCGACCAGGCACAGGACGACGAGGCCGTCCGGTATCTCGACGGTCTGTACTGGCTGGCCGCGGCCGAGTCCGCACTCGGGCGCAGGGAGTCCGCGGCCCGGCACTACGAGCGGGGACTGCTGCTCGCCGAGCGCGGCAAACAGCTCAGCCGCGTACCGCAGTTCGCGCTCGCGGTCGGCGAGATGGACCTGGCGGACGGAGACCTCGCCGGTTCGGTACGGCATGCGGTGGTTGCGGCGGCGGCCGCCGCGATGACGGACAGCGAGTATCTGCGTGCGGTCACCGAGGAGGCGGAAGCGGCCCTGCGGGCGGCGGGCCGGGGCGCCGGGACGGCCACGCCGCACATGGCCCGGGTCCCTGTTCCGCGGCCGGATTCGGCGCAGCCGCCGGGGCCGACCCATACGGCGAAGACGCGGCTGGGCCGGTTGAGCAAGCGCGAACTGGAGGTCGCGGTCCAGGTGAGCCGGGGCCGTACCAACCAGCAGATCGCCCGCGCCCTCACGGTCAGCCACAAGACCGTGGAGACCCACCTGGGCCGGATCTTCAAGAAGCTCGACGTCTCCTCCAGGGCCGAACTCGCCACCCTGGTCGGCCGGTCGTACGTGCTCCCCAGAGAAGTGCCGGGCCTCGGGCCCGAGGGGGAGTGCGGCTGACGGCAGGAGCGTGGCCCGGTCCCGGCGGCCGCCGGGACCGGGCCACGTTCGCTCATGCGCCGCCGACGACGGCCGGTCAGGTTCCGCACACGACCGGAGGCGAGGACGGCACCCGCAGGGGCGGCCCGCCACGGTCGTCGAAGACGCGGAACGAGGGATCGGCCGCGATGCGGTCCAGCAGGTCACGGTAGTCGGCGGCGATGTCCCGGACCCGCGCGGCGGTGTACGTATGGGTCCGGTACGTGACGATGATCCGGGTCCCGGCCGTCGCGTCATGCGTCACCCGGAGCGTGAAGTCCCGCTCGGCCTGGTGCCACGGTGGATCCATGACCAGTTCGCTGCGCAGGATCTCCTCGGCCTCATCGGGTACGGCGGGGTTGTCCTCCTCGGTGAACAGGGTGCGCAGCATCTCGCGCCGGCCGGCCGCGGGCTCGTGGCCGAGGGCCTCGATCACCTCGGCGACCGGGAGGTCGTGGTGCTCGAAGTCCGCCGCCGTCCGGTCGCGCACCCGTTCCAGGACCTGGAGGTACGTGGGATCGCCGGAGAGATCCGCCCGTACGAGCAACAGGTTGATGAAGACGCCGACGAGGCGGTCGGCCTCCGGGCGGTCCCGGCAGGAGTACGGAGTCGTCACCGCTCCGTCGCGTATCCCCGTGTAGCGGGCGAGCAGTACCTGGAAGGCGGCCAGACTCACCATGAACGGGGTGGCTCCCTGTTTCCTGGCGAGCTGCCGCAGCCCGGACACGGTCTGCTCGGAGACCGGCAGCTGATACGTCCGCCCGGTGCAGTCGGCCCCCGGCCGCGGCGGTACGTCGGCGGGCGGCAGCGGAACGGAGGCGCCTTCCAGGGCAGTCCGCCAGTAGCCGAGCAGTTGCTGCCGCCGGGCCGTGGTCAGCCGGTCGTCCTGCCAGGCGGCCAGGTCCGCGGGCTGGACCTGGAGCGGTGCCAGCGGTGAAGGCAGCCCGGCCGAGCAGGCGAAGTACAGCGTGGTCAGTTCCTCGATGAGCACCGACATGGTGTGGCCGTCACTGACGATGTGGTGCACCACGATGGCGATGTGGTGTTCGTCCGGCCCCACCCGCAGGATCCGCAGCCGTCCCGGCGGATCGGCGCACAGGTCGAAGGGTTCGTCGAAGAAGGCCCCCATCGCGTCGTCGGCGTCCTCCGGTGTCACTTCGACGACCTGGAAGGACAGGCGGGCGGTTCCGGGCGCGCGCACGAGCTGCGAGGGCTCGCCCTGACCGTCGGTGGTGAACACCGTCCGCAGGGCCTCGTGCCGGTCGGCCAGGGCGCTCCAGGCGCGTTCGAGTGCGCTGATGTCCAGAGCTCCGAACAGCTTGATGCCTCCGAGGGTGACCCAGTTGTTCCGCGTGGGCGAGTCGTGGTGCAGCTGCCACATCAGGTGCTGGACCGGTGAGAGCGGAAAACGGTTGTCGCCCTCGCTCCTCGGCAGGCGGGGGACCGCGGACCGGCCCGTGCGTGCGCGCCGGGCCAGCAGGGAGGCCTCGATGCGTGCGCGCGCGGCCAGGTCGGCCGGGCCCGCCGTCATGCTCCGGCCCCCTCGGTCGCGCTGTCCGCGTAGTCCGTGCTGTCCCCGCTGTCCGCCAGGAGCAGTTCGAAGATGTGCCGGGCGACCTCGGCGACCGTCGGCTCGATCGTGAACAGGATCCGCATCGGGACCTGGATGCCGAGCGTCTCGCTCACCTCGGCGAGCATCCGGACGGCGAGCAGTGAGTGGCCGCCCAGATCGAAGAAGTTGTCGTGGACGCCGACTCGTTCCAGGCCCAGGAGCTCCGACCAGATATGGGCGAGTTCCTCCTCCACCGGGGTCCGCGGGGCCTCGTACCGCGCTGACGCGGCGGCTCCCGACGCGTCCGGCAGCGCCGCCCGGTCGATCTTGCCGTTGGCGGTCAGCGGGAGCTCGTCCAGGGGCACGTACAGGGCGGGAACCATCCATTCCGGCAGCCGCTCGGCCAGGAATTCCCGCAGCTCCGCGGGGCCGGCCTCAGCACCCGCCACGGGCACCGGGTACGCCACCAGCTGCTGGGCGCCCAGCGCGTCCGGCCGGGCGATGACCGCGCCGCCGGAGAGTCCGGGGTGCCGGTTCAGTACGGCCTCCACCTCGCCCGGCTCCACCCGGTATCCCCGGATCTTCACCTGCTCGTCCGACCGGCCGACGAACTGAAGGGTGCCGTCGGCGCGCCGGCTCACCACGTCGCCGGTGCGGTAGAGCCGGGCGCCCGGCTCGGCCGAGTGCGGGTCGGGCACGAAGCGTTCGGCGGTGAGGCCCGGACGGGCGTGGTAGCCCCGGCCGACCGACGGGCCGGCCAGGCACAGCTCGCCCGCCACACCCGGCGGCACCGGCTCCAGCCACGCGTCCAGCACGTAGGCCCGGCAGTGCGGCAGCGGAAGGCCCAGCGGGGCGATGGCGTCGGCGGGGCCGTCGTAGTCGACGGGCGCCGCCACGGAGGTGCACGCGGCCTCGGTCACGCCGTAGACCTGTACGAGCCGGCCGGGCCACTGCCGCCACGGCAGCAGTCGGCCGAGCGCGGGTGCCGCCTCGCTGCCGAAGATCAGGATGCGCAGGCAGGAAGGCGCCGCCTCCCGTTCGGCCTGCGTGATGGCGCCGAGCCGGCTGGGCGTGGTGGACAGCACGGTGGCACCGGTCTCCGCGACGAGTTCCCACAACTCCTCGGTCGCCAGCGGGGGTTTACCGTCGGGCAGGGCGATCGAGCCGCCTGTGAGCAGATGCGGATAGACCTCCTCGGCGACCACGTCGAAGCCCAGCGGTGCCAGTTGCAGGGCCCTGTCCCGCGGGGTGAAGCCGAGGGAGCCGGCCAGCGCGCGGGCGAAGGCGGTGACGCCGCGGTGGGTGTTCATGGCGCCCTTGGGACGTCCGGTGGAGCCGGAGGTGTAGATGAGGTAGGCGAGCTGGTCCGGTGTGGCCTCGTCCGGCGGCGGTCCCTGGCGGGCCGCGGGCGGCAGCGCGTCGAGCAGCACGGGTTCACGGCCCCGCAGACACGGCTGCGCGGCGCACTCCGCCGTGGTGATGACCAGCGACGCGTCCGAGTCGGTCACCATGTAGTCGATCCGGTCGGACGGGTAGTCCGGGTCGAGCGGCACATAGTGGCCACCGGCCTTGAGTACACCGAGGTAGGCGGTGATCAGCTCGGGCGAGCGGGGCAGGAGTACGGCCACGGGTGTGCCGGGCCCGACGCCGCGGTCCCGCAGGTGCCAGGCGAGCCGGTCCGCGGCGGCGTCCAGTTCCGCGTAGGTGAGCCGCCGCGCCCCGCAGACCACGGCGACGTCATCGGGCGCCGCGGCGGCCCGGCGGGCGAACGCCCGGTGCAGGCAGTCGGGTTGCTCCTCCGCATCCGACGCGGACGCACGGGCGGAGCCGAGGAGCAGCTCGCGCTCGTCCTCGTCGAGCAACCGCAGCCGGGAGACGGGCTCCTGCGGCCGGGTGGCGACGGAGTGCAGCAAGGTCACGAACTGCCGTGCCATCCGCTCGACGGTTCCGGCGTCGAACAGCTCGGTGCTGTACTCGAGGGTGGCGTCGGCGACCTCCGGCCCGGGGGTGATCTCCAGCGAGAGGTCGAACTTCGCGGTGCGCGTGGCCACCGGCATCGCCTCGAAGGAGAGTCCGCCCGCCGACCAGCCCTCCTGCGGCAGGTTCTGCAGGGAGAACATGACCTGCGAGAGAGGCCCACCGAGCCCCGCGTAGCGCGCCGGCCGGAGCTCCTCCACCAGTTTCTCGTACGGCAGTTCCTGATGGGCGTACGCACCGAGACAGGCCTCCCGGGCCCGGGCGATCAGCTCGGTGAAGGCGGGATCGCCGGAGCTGTCGACGCGCAGGGGCAGGGTGTTGACGAAGAACCCGATCAGCCCGGCGAGTTCGGAACGGCCCCGGCCCGCGACCGGGGTGGCCACGGAGATGTCCTCGCTGCCCGAGTAGCGGCCGAGCAGGACGTTGAACGCCGCGAGGAACACCATGAACGGGCTGGCCTCGTGCTCACGGGCGAGCCGGTCCACCCGGGTGACCAGGGCCGTGGGGATGGTGAACGCGTGCACGGCACCGGCCGAGGACGGTTCGGCCGGACGCGGCCGGTCGGTGGGGAGCTGGAGCGGTGCGAGGCCGGCGAGGCGGTCTCGCCAGTAGTCGACCAGGCCGGCCAGCGTCTCGCCCCGCAGCGACTCGCGCTGCCAGACGGCGTAGTCGACGTACTGGAGGGGGAGCGGTTCCAGCTGGGGTTGCCGGCCGCTCGCATGGGCCTCGTAGCAGAGCGACAGCTCCTGGAACAGGATGCCTGACGACCATCCGTCCGTGATGATGTGATGCATCGTCAGGACGGCGATGTGCTCCTCGGGTGAATGCCGCAGCAGCCGCATACGCAGGAGCGGGCCGGTGTCCAGGGAGAACGGCCGCTCGATCTCGGCGAGGATGAGCTCGTCCGTGTCCCGGCCCGCGACCTCGACGACCGGCAGTTCGATCCGCAGTTCGTCGAGGATGACCTGGAGCGGTTCCACGCCGTCGAAGTGGAAGACCGTGCGCAGCGACTCGTGCCGCTCCACGACGCTGTCGAGCGCCCTGCGCAGCGCCGTGACGTCGAGCGGGCCGCGGATGCGGGCCGCCGCGAGCACGTTGTACGTCGGCTGATCCGGGTCGACCTGGTCGAGCAGCCACAGGCTCTGCTGGCTGAAGGACGTCTCGGCCATCAGCGGTTCGTCGTCCGCCGGCCGGTCGTCCGTCGCCGCGGACCCGGTTTCTGGTGCGGTGGTCATGGGGGGCTCCTGTCGCGGTGGGCGGGCTGGCGGACACACCTCGTGCGGGTACCCGGCCGGGACCGGGTACCCCTGGGGGCGTGCCGGGCGTCGCCGGGCAGGCGGGACTTTCAGACACGCCCTGAGGCCTTTCGGCGGACGGCGCTGCTCTCGGAACACGCCCCGCCGTTTCAGACCAGCGCGCGTCCGTGCGAGCCGTAGCGGCGGTCCTCGGAATCGCGGAGGTTCGACGTGACGTTGATCCGCCGCAGCCAGCGGTCGGTGCCGTCGTAACGCGCCTTGAACGGCCGGCGCCCGTGGATCGCCCGCTTGTTGTCGATGAGCAGGAGCTCGCCGGGGGCCAGGGAGACATCGCGCAGTCGGGTGTCGAAGGCCGCGATCACGGTCTCCAGTGCCTTCTCGGCGGCCGGGTCCGAGAGCGAGCGCTCCATGAAGGCCGGGTCGATGCGGATGAACGGGGCTTCCTGACTGCCGCTCAGAATCGCGGTCGGCCGTGGACTGCTGTTCATCTCCGCGATCTGCCGGAACGCCTTGTCGGCCCAGGCGTCGGTCTCCAGCCCGGTCGTCGTCTCGTTGAACGCGGCGGTGTGCGACTCGTCGGGGAGAATGATGAACCGCTCCTCGAAGAGGATCCTCCGGGTCTCCTCGTCCAGTCGCAGGTCCTGGGCGGGCGCGAAGGTGGTGGGCACCCGGTCGGGGTTGCGCAGGCAGAACAGCATGATCCAGTCGGCGCGCAGGGGATGGAACGCGTCCTCGTTGTGCCACTCCAGGTTGACCGTGGAGCTCGAACCCAGTTGCGACTCCTCGTGCCCGGCCACCGGGAAGACGTCCAGGACCAGCCGGCCGCGCTGCTGGGTGAGATAGGAGATCGGGTCGCCGATCAGCGAACCGATCAGAAGGAGGACCGCCGCCGCCCGGTCCGTCTCGCGGCTCCGGGGATCGTCGGTGTACTCCAGCGGGGTCGGGCCGAGCGCGGCGGCGTCCAGCGGAAGCCCGGAGACGACCAGGCCCCCGTACGGCTGCCCGGTGAGCCGGAAATCGGTGAGCCGCCGACGCAGGCGGAACGGAAGCTCGTGGGAGCGGACCGAGATGCGGTTCAGCCGGTCCTCGAGAGGGCGCTCCGGGTCCTCGTCGAGGAGGGTGTCGGCGATGTCGCGGACCGTCGCGCTCTCCTGCCCGTCCAGTGCCAGGCAGGGCACACCGTCGTCCGCCCGGATCTCGAGGTCTTCGGCTTCTTCGACATGTGCCAGTCCCACGTTCAGCCTCCTGGAGTCAACGGCCAGGGTCGGGGCCGTTCGCGAAAGGCTGGCAGTGGTCCGGTGCCGCCAGGCAGTCGGGAACCTTCCTGACACCGGGGCCCGGCGGCGGCGGACGCCCTCACCCGGTCACGGTGTGGCCCGCCTCCCGCAGTACGGAACAGGCTTCGGCCCGGCGCTCACAGGGCACCAGGACCAGGTCGCTGAGGTAGCTCGACGAGACGAACACCGGGACGCCCGCTGCCGCGAGCGGGCCGAGCACGGCCGCCAGCATGCCGGGCAGGTCGAGGCCGTGCGACGTCTCGCCGTAGAGACCGGCCCAGCGCTCCGGAGCACCGGGCGCGTCGGGCTCCGCCGCCGGGTCCGGCGGTATCTCGCTCACCACGGTCAGGCCTTCCGGCGCCCGGTGCAGGACGTACCAGGAACCGTCCGGCGGCAGCTGCCCGGCCGGCAGCTGTTCGACGGTGAACTCGGAGGGCAGCACCCGCAGGTGCTGCGCGGCAGGGGTGATCATGCGCGTACCCTAGGGCCTTTCGCCCGATCGGGAGGGGCGCGCGCGTCGCCGCGGCCCCGCGGGTCCCCTGCGCGAAACCGGCCGAACCGCGTGGCCGGACGGGTGCGGGTCAGGAGGCTCCCTGACCGGCGGGCGCACGGGCCGCCGCCGTGGGGGATTCCCCCGACTGCTGCCCGCGGCGCGGGGTTGCCAGTATCGGCGTACCTCTGCTGCTCAAGTGCCTCAGAAAGGAGGCGCCCGTGGTGGCCGAACCGAGCACCGCTACGGTGCCGAAACGCCGCTTCGGGGCAGGATTCTGGCGGCTGTGGACCGCGACCTCGATTTCCGGGCTGGGTGACGGCGTCCGGATATTCGCCCTGTCCGTGTACGCCGCCACCGTCTCCAGCGACCCCGTCGAGGTGTCGATGGTGGCGGTCGCCGGCCAACTGCCGTGGGTCCTCGTCGGCCCGTTCTCCGGCACCCTGATCGACCATCTCGACCGCTGGCGGATGCTCTGGATCTGCGATGTGGCCAGGGCCGTTGTCCTGGCGGGCTTCGTGTCGGCCATCGTCGGGGACCGGGTCACCATCACCGTCCTGGCGGTCACGGCCTTTCTGCTGAGCTCGATCGAGACCATGGCGGACAACCTGTCCCAGGCCGTCGTGCCCGACGTGGCCGGCTCCCATTCGCTGGACTCGGCCAACAGCAAACTGCTGACCGGGCGCCTGGTGACGATGGAGTTCCTCGGCGCACCCGTGGGCACCGCACTGTTCGCCACCGCCCATCTGCTGCCCTTCGGACTGGCCACGGTCTGCTTCGCCCTCTCCGCGCTCCTCATCTTCGGAGTACGGCCGGCATCGGGCCGCACGGCCGCGGACGAGGGCCGGGTCACACTGCGGCTGCTCGGTTCCCAGACCGGCGAGGCCGTGGTCTGGCTGTGGCGCCATCCGCTGCTGCGCACCATGTGTGTGATGGCGGGGCTGCTGAACTTCGCGGTCCTCGCGGTGATGGGCGTCGCCGTCCTCTACGCCCTGCACGTGCTGCACGTCAGCGAGACGGTGTACGGCCTGCTGCTCCTGGTGATCGCGGTCGGCGGGCTCGCCGGACTGACCCTGGCGCCGAAGCTGATCGCCGGCCTCGGCCGCGGCCGCGTCCTCCAACTGTCACTCGGCATCTGCCCGTTCGTGTTCGTGCTCGGCGGCATCACTTCGCAGCCGCTCGTCGCCGCCGTCGTCTTCGCCTTCGCCGGGATCAGCGTCGCCCTGGTCAACGTGGTCACCACGACGCTGCGCCAGGCACTCATTCCGCCGGACAGGTTCGGCCGGATCAACGGCGCCTACCGGCTGGTCATCAACGGCCTCTCGCCGCTCGGCGGGCTCGCGGGCGGGCTGACCGCGGACCGGTTCGGACTGCGCGCGCCCTTCTTCCTCGCCGCCGTCGTGCTCGCCGGGGTCACGTGCGCGGCCCTGCCGCTGCTCTCCAACCGCAGGATCGGCCACGTCCCGGACCAGGACACCCCGCCCGGACGCGAGGGCGCCGGGAGTCCGGCCACACCGACAGGAACGGACGGCGAATGACCCTGCGCGAGATCCAGCTCCCCGCCACCGCCGCGGACCCGGGGCAGACACACGGACCCGGCCGCCGGTGGCTGCCCGGCCTGCTGGTCCTCCTGGCCACGCTGGCCGTGGCGGTCCTCGGTGTGCTGTCCGTCGCCACACCGCCCGACCCGCTGCCGGCCGACGCGCCCGCCGCGGAGTTCTCGGCCACGCGGGCCCACGCCCACGTCGAGCAGATCGCGACGGAGCCGCGCCCCGTCGGGTCGGCCGCACACGACCGGGTACGGGACCAACTCGTGCAGAAACTCCGCGGACTCGGCCTGGACCCGGTGGTCCACAAGGAGCTCGGCGTCGACCGGACCCCCGGCCACACCATGGCCGCCCCGGTCCAGAACATCGAGGCCACGCTGCCCGGCAGCGACCCGACGGGCAGGGTACTGGTCGTGGCCCACTACGACTCCGTGGAGATCGGGCCGGGCGCCACGGACGACGCGCACGGAGTGGCGACGCTCCTCGAAACCGTGCGGGCACTGCGGTCGGGCCCCGCGCCGCGCAACGACGTCACCGTCCTGTTCACCGACGCCGAGGAGCCGGGCCTGATGGGCGCCCGGGGCCGGCTCGCCGCCGCGGACCGGGGCGATGCGGACCGTACCGTCGTACTCAATCTGGAGTCCCGCGGCACCTCGGGCCGTGCGGTCATGTTCGAGACCGGTGCGCACAACGCGGCGCTCGTGCCCGCCCTGGCGGACCACGCGCCGGTCACCACCTCGCTCGCCTACGAGGTGTACCGGCTGCTTCCCAACAACACCGACTTCACGGTCTTCCGCGAGGCCGGCTTCACCGGCATGAACTTCGCCAACGTCGGTACGTCGGCGAACTACGACACGCCCCAGGACAAGCTCGCCAACTCCAGCAAGGCCTCCCTCCAGGACATGGGCGCCACGGTCCTGAGCGCCACCAGGAGCCTGGCGGCGGCCGACATCGCCGCGACCGSCAGCGGCGGCGAGGCCACCTACTTCACCCTCGGTCCGCTCCTGGTGCGCTATCCGGGCGCCCTGGTGCTGCCGCTGGCGGGGATCGCGGTGGCCGCATCCGCCCTCGTCGTGTGGCTCGCGCTCCGGCGGCGCGCCGTCGGAGGCCGGGCGCTGACGATCGCCGCCGCCACGGTGCCCCTGCCACTGATCACGGCCGCCGCCGTCGGCTGGGCGGGCTGGCAGCTGATGACCCTCGTCCGGCCGCACTACGCGGGCTTCATCTTCGGAGACCCCTACCGTCCGGGCCCCACCGCGCTCGGCCTGTGCCTGGTGACCGCGGTGGCCGTCTGGGTCTGGGCGACGGTGCTGCGGCGCAGATGCGGCCTTCTTGAGCTCACCGCGGCGGTCACCTGCTGGCTGACCTTCCTCACCCTGCTCACCGCGCTGCTCGTCCCGGGCGCCTCGTACCTGTTCCTCTGGCCCGCCCTGACCGGCGCGGCGGGGTTCGCCGCCGCGGTCCGGCTGCCGGCGTCCTCACCCTGGCGTGCCGCGGTCGCGGCACTTCCGGCCGTGCCCGGCGCCGCGCTGCTGGCCCCCATGGTGGCGCTGCTCTTCGCCGCGCTCGGCCTGGTGCTCGCCATGGCGCCGCTGGTCGTCCTCGTGCTGTTCGTCGCCCTGGTGGCGGCGCCGTTCGCCCGTCCCCTGGCGCGGCGGCCGCTGTTCCTCGGGGCAGGTGCGGCGGCCCTCGCGGGCGTCGTCGTCTGCGGGGTCGGAGTGGCCCGGGACGGCACGGACAGCGGACACCCGTCCCAGGTCAGCATGGTCTACGTCGCCGACGGGAAGGGAGCCCGCTGGGTGAGCTCCGGGCGGGGCAGCCATCCGTGGCTCGATCCGTACGTGGACGCGGACACCGAGCCGCTGGCGGCGGAGTTCCCTTATCTCAAGGAGCCGGACGAGTGGCGCACCGGCCCCGCGCCGCGGGCCGAGGCCCCGGCGCCGACCGCGCGCGTGCTTTCCACCCGGCGGGGAACCGACGGATCGCGCGAGGTCACCGTACGCATCGGCGCCGCCCATGGCGCGGCCAGTCAGCTGATGCTGTACGCGGACACCGGGAGCGGCGGCGTACGGAGCCTGACCGTGGCGGGCGAGAAGTGGCCCGGCGGGAACAACAGGCCCGGGGTGAAGGGCCGTTGGGGCTGGGGGTTCACCTATGTGGCACCACCCTCCGAGGGGGTCGAGCTCCGGCTGAAGGTCGCGGGCGACGGGCCACTGCGGCTACGACTGCTGGCGAAATCCTCTGGCTTCCCGGAAGGGGCGCTGGCACAGGACCCGCCCGCCGATGTCGCCTGGGCCGCCTGGGACGCCGGCTTCACCCTGGTGGCAACGGAGTTCACCGTCTGATGGGCGGCCGCATCCGACGGCTCCCGCGACGGAGGTCGCCGCCCCGGACGCCCGGCTCGTCCGCACCGGACTCGATCCAGGACAGGTAACGGTACAAGGCGTCCGTCGGGGCGCACCACATCAGGAGGTTCACATGGCCGGTGGTACCCAGGACTATCAGGTGGTCGTCAACATCGAGGCGCAGTACTCGATCTGGCGGGCCGGGCGGGATCTCCCGGACGGCTGGAGCGAGGCGGGCTTCACCGGGTCCAAGGAGCAGTGCCTCGCACACATCGACACCGTCTGGACGGACATGCGCCCGCTCAGCGCCCGCTGACCGGACCGGAGCCGTCACCCAACGGCGTACGGGGCTCCGCCTTCGGACCGAAGGCGGAGCCCCGTACGCCGTTTCGCGCTCGCGCGGATTCCTCAGGCCGCGGGGTCCGCGTCGATGGCTATCCAGAGGGCGCTCGCCCGGGCCAGCAGACGGCCCGTCTCCGCCTCGTACAGGGCCGTGACGTTGGTGGCGGTGCGGTCCTGGACGCCGTCGAGCCTGCCCACCACGACATAGTCCGCTCCCGCGCGCGGGCGCTCGTCGATCCCGGCCGTCATCCGGCCGAGCAGCCTGGGACGCCGGACCGGATCGGTCGTCCAGCCGCCGGGGCAGTCCAGGGCGGCCCAGACGACCTCGGGCCGTACGAGACCGGAGGCGTCGGCCAGTTCGGGGCGCGGGCGCCAGCCGCAGGCGACCGTGTCCGGACGGCCCTCGACCGCTCCCGGTCGCAGCGACAGGCCGTCCTTCTCCCGCTCGGTTCCGCAGACGAAACAGGTCGGGAACG
Source organism: Streptomyces sp. OR43 (assembly GCF_008042275.1). GTDB lineage: Bacteria > Actinomycetota > Actinomycetes > Streptomycetales > Streptomycetaceae > Streptomyces. The sequence goes on from NZ_RDBK01000001.1 coordinate 499,940, forward strand.
GGTGGCCGGCCCCGCTGAACGACTCCTGCGCCACCGCTGCCGCCGTGGCGGAGACGGCGGCAGGCACGGTCGCGTCGCCGTTCGCCGCCGTGACCGTGGCGACCACGTCCTCCCCGTGCCAGGCATGACCACGCCGTCCGGCGGGCCGGTAGGCGAGCGGTGTGTCCAGTGGAACCGGCAGGTGCAGGGAGACCGCGAGCGGGCCGTTGAGATGGCCGGCGGACCGGGCGAGCTCCGCCAGAACACCGCAGGCGTAGCCGCCGTTGGCGCTGGTGGGGGGTCCGTTGAAGGCGGCGTCGACGGAGAAGGTCGTTATCGGGGGCACGGTGTCTCCTCAGCGGCAGGTGGCTGATCGTGCCAGCGACCCTAGAGCGCCCGGACGGTGTTCCGGGCCCCGGTCGGGGCGGCGCCGGTGTCAGGAGTGTTCCCGACTGTCTGCGTCCCCCGCGTGTGGCCAGGCTGTTCGCGTACCCACGGGTGGGTGTTTCCGCCGCGCCCTCGGACGACAGAGGTGCTGATGACCCAGATCCGCCCCGTGGCAGGCAGCTGGACCGAGCTGCTCGCCGATACCGCACTGCGTTCACCGGACCGTGTCGCCTTCAGCTACCTCTCCGACGGGGAGGTGCCGGCCGGAGAACTGACGTACGCCCAGCTCGACTCCACGGCCCGGATGATCGGCGTCCACCTCCAGGGACTCGGCCTGGCCGGTCGCCGGGTGCTGCTGCTCTACCCCTCGGGTCTCGACTACGTGGCGGCGTTCTTCGGCTGTCTGTACGCGGGCGCCGTGGCGGTCCCCGCCTATCCGCCCACCCGCCAGGCGCGCTCGCTGGAGCGCATCGCGGGCATCATCCAGGACTGCGGCGTGGACACGGCCCTGACCACCGCGGAGTTCGCCGCACGCCTGGCGTCCAGGGCGCCCGCGGTCGCGGGACTGCGGCTGGTGGCGACCGATTCCGTGGCGCGGGGAGCAGCGGCCGACGGCTGGACGCCGTACCGGGCCGATGAGCGGACCACGGCGTTCATCCAGTACACCTCGGGTTCGACCAGCAGCCCGCGGGGCGTGGTGCTCAGCCACGGCAATCTGCTGTCCAACGCACACGTGACCCAGCAGGCGTTCGGGACGTCCGCCGGCACACGGGTGGTGTCCTGGCTCCCCATGTACCACGACATGGGCCTGATCGGCTCGGTCCTCGGCACCGTGTACTGCGGCGGAAGCTGCGTACTGATGTCGCCCTCCGCGTTCGCGCAGCGGCCCGCCCGCTGGCTGGAGGCGATCAGCGCGGCCGGCGGAACGGCGAGCGGCGGCCCCAACTTCGCCTACGACCTGTGCGTCGACCGCATCTCGCCCGAGGAGCGGGCCGCGCTCGACCTCGGTTCCTGGGAGATCGCCTTCAACGGCGCCGAGCCGCTGCGGCCCTCCACCCTGCGCCGCTTCGCCGACGCCTTCGCCGACAGCGGCTTTCGTGCCGAGGCGCTGACACCCTGCTTCGGCCTCGCCGAGGCGACCCTGCTGGTTTCGGCGAAACCGCGCGGGACCGCGGCGGCCGTCGACGCGGCCCCACCGGACGGCAGCGCTCCCGTGGTGTCCAGCGGGACACCGGCCCCGGGCGTCCGTGTGGAGATCGTCGACCCCGCCACGCACGATCTCGCCGAACCCGGCCGGGTCGGCGAGATCTGGGTGAGCTCACCCGGTGTCTCCGAGGGCTACCTGGGCCGGCCCGAGCTCACCGAGGCCACCTTCGCGGCCACCCTCGGCGGCACCACCGAGCCGCGCTTCCTGCGTACGGGCGACCTGGGGTACCGGTCCGGGGGCGAGCTCCACGTGGTCGGCCGGCTCAAGGACCTCATCATCGTGCGTGGCCGGAACCACTATCCGACCGACATCGAGCAGACCGTCGAGCACAGCCATCCGGCGCTGCGTCCCGGCGGGGGAGCGGCCTTCTCCCTCACCGGAAGCGGCGACGCCGGGGCCGAGGAACTCGCCCTCGTGCACGAACTCGACCGCGGCTTCGACGGCGACTGCGCACAGGTGGTGACGACCGTCCGCGCCGCCGTAGCCGCCGCGCATCAGGTACGGCCGCACACCGTCGTGCTGATCCGGGCCGGCAGCCTGCCGCGCACGTCCAGCGGCAAGGTGCAGCGGAGTGCCTGCAAGGCGGAGCTCCTGGCCGGTTCACTGAAGACCGTCCACGCGGACGACGAAGGTGCCGCCGGGCCGGCCGCCGACGCGGAACCCGCCTCCGCGCCCACGGTTCCCTCCGCGCCCTCCGTTCCCTCCGCGCCCTTTGCGCCTCCCGTTCCCGCCGTGCCCGGCCCCGCGCTGCCGGAGGCCGACGCCGGCCGGGCTCTGAGCCTCCTCCGCACGCAGCTCAGCCGCCTTCTGCGGCATGACGACCTACCCGCCGACCGGACGCTGATCGAGCTGGGCCTCGACTCGCTGGGCACGGTGGAACTGCAGCACCGGATCGAGCGCGAGCTCGGATACCGGATCGACTTCGAGGAAGCGGCGGCCCTGACCCTCTCCGAGCTCGCCGCGCTCGTCGCGGCACCGAAGCCCACCATCGAGGGCCCGGCCGAAACCACACCCGCCGAGCCCGCCGGGGACCGGCCACTCACCTCGAACCAGTACGCGCAGTGGCTGGGACACCAGGTCGCGCCCGACGGCCGCGCCCAGGTGATCGCCTCGGCGGTGGCCGTCCGCGGCCCCCTGGACACCGAAGCGCTGGAGAGGGCCCTGCACGCTGCGGTGGCACGGCACCCGGGGCTGCGTACCACCTTCCCCATGACCGGCGACGGTCCCGTACGACGCCTTCGGCAGGACCCGCGGATCGACTTCGTCCGGCACGACGCCTCCGGGCTCGACGCGGAGACCCTGCGCGAGCGTCTCACCGAGGCCGCCTACCGGCCGTTCGACCTGGCCGGGGGGCCGCTTCTGCGGGCCGCGGTCTTCACGCTCGGTGCCGACGACCACCGACTCGTCCTCGCGATCCATCACATCGTCGCGGACCTGTGGTCGGTCGAGGTCCTCCTGGCCGATCTCGACCTGCTCTATCCCGCTGCGCTGCGGGGCGACACGCCACCCGCGCGGCCGGGCGACAGCGGAGAGCCGAAGCAACCGGCCGCGGACGAGCAGGAGCGGCTGTGGGCGTACTGGAGCGAGGAACTGGCGGGCGCCCCAGCGCTGTTGCCGCTGCCCACGGACGGGCCGTCTCCCGACGTGCTGCCCGCCGGCCACCCGCTGCCGGCCCGCACGGCGTCGCGGGGTGCGAGCGTGCCCTTCGCTCTCGGCCCGGAGCTCAGCGCCCGGACAGCCGCCACCGCGACCGCTGCCCGGACCACCCCCTACACGGTTCTGCTCGCCGCCTACCAGATCCTCCTCGCCCGCCTCAGCGGCCGACAGGACCTGCTCGTCGCCACCCCGGAGCACGGCCGCCGATCGGCGGACGAGGCCGACGGCATCGGGCTGTTCGCGGGCATGCTGGTGCTGCGCGGCAGGCTCGGGCGCACCGACGACTTCGGCACACTGCTCCGGCGCACCCACCGCACCGCACGGTCCGCGGCCGCCCACGCGGGACTGCCCCTGCCCGTCCTGATCGAACGCCTGCGGCCACGGCGCAGCCCCGGGCGCCCCACGCTCGCCCAGGCCGTCATCACCGTGCACCGGCCGGTCGGCGGACACGGTCCGCTGGCGGCAGCCTGCGCCCTGGGACTCGCGGGGGCCCGCGGCACGGTCGGTGGACTCGCCCTGGAATCAGTGCCGTTCACTCCGCCGGCCAGCCAGTTCGAGACCGGCGTGACCCTCGCCGAGATCGACGGCCAGTGGCACGGAGTGCTGCACTTCGACGCGGCGCTGGTCCGGTCCGCGTCCGCCGGAGACTGGGCGGATCAGTTCCGCACCGTCCTCGACACGGTGACCCGTGACCCGCGGACGCCGCTGTCCGATCCGCGGCTCCTCGGCCCGGAGCCGAGCACGGCGAGGAACGACTACGGGGAGAGCGCCGAACCGCTCCCCGTGCACGAGATGTTCGCCCGCCGCGCAAAGATCGCACCGGACCGGACGGCGCTCGTCTGGAACGGCGGCGCACTGACCTACGCGGAGCTCGACGTCCGGGCCAACCGGCTCGCCCACCGGCTGCGCGAGGCCGGGGTGGTCCCCGAGTCACTGGTGGCGCTCTGCCTCCCCCGCTCGCCCCAGCTCGTCGTGGCCGTCCTCGCGGTGGCCAAGGCGGGCGGTGCCTATGTGCCGCTGGATCCGGCGCACCCGTCCGCGCGGACCGGGTACGTCCTCGAAGACGCCCGGCCGCCGATCGTCCTGGTCTGTGCGGAGACCCGGTCCCGGGTCCCCGCCCACGACGCCCTGCTCATCGACCTCGACGCGGAGGCGGAGACGCTCGCGGCGCTGCCGGCCACCGACCCCGGTGTTCCGGGCGACCTCGACCGGCTGGCGTACGTCATCCACACCTCGGGCTCCAGCGGACGGCCCAAAGGCGTGCTCGTGCCCCACCGGGGCGTGGCCAACCTCTTCGCGGCCGCCGCGGACTTCCGCTTCGACCACACCGACGTGTGGACGCTCTTCCACTCCTACGCCTTCGACTTCTCGGTGTGGGAGATGTGGGGCCCGCTCGTGCACGGCGGCAAGCTCGTACTGGTGGAGGCGAGGGAGACGCTGTCGCCGCCGGACTTCTGGGAACTGCTGCGCCGGCACCGGGTCACCGTGCTGAACCAGACTCCCGCCGTCTTCGCCGAACTGACCGACGTCCCACCGCGGCTGCTCCGCGGCCTGGACCTGCGCCACATCATCTTCGGCGGAGAGAAGCTCGAGACCGGCCACCTCGCCGGCTGGGCGGCGCACGGTGATCCGGCGACCCGGCTGACCAACATGTACGGCATCACCGAGATCACCGTGCACGCCACCTACGGGCCGCTGCGGCGGGGGACCGGACCGGCGCCGTCTCCTGTTCCGGCGCCACCGGACACGGCCGCCGAGGTCCCGCTCGGTGCTCCGCTCGGGGGCACCGATCTGCGCCTGCTCGATGAGGACGGCTGTGCGGTGGCCCCCGGTGAGGCAGGGGAGATCTGCATCGGCGGCCGGGGAGTCGTACGCGGCTATCTGGGGCAGCCGGCCCTGACGGCCGAACGGTTCGTCCCGCACCCCGACCGGGCCGGGGAGCGCATGTACCGCTCCGGCGACCTGGCCAGGCAGCGGCCGGACGGTTCCCTGGAGTACCTCGGCCGCGCCGACTCCCAGGTCAAGATCCGCGGTCACCGGATCGAGCCGGGCGAGATCGCCGTGGCGCTGCGCACCCACCCCGGCGTCCGCGACGCCTTCGTCCTGGCGGACCAGGACTCCCGTGGCCGCACCGGGCTGACCGGATACGTGGTGCCCCGCGAGGCGCCGCCGACGGCCGCCGGACTCCGGGCGCATCTGCGGGAGCGGCTGCCCGAGTACCTGGTGCCGGGCAGCTTCCGCCCGGTCTCCGCCCTGCCGCTGACGGTCAACGGCAAGGTGGACCGCCGGGCGCTCGTCGCCCTGGGCCGGGAACCTTCGGACGCCACGCCGGACAACGCCACGGCCGGCGCCGCCCCGCAGCTCAGCCCGACCGAAGCGGCCGTGGCCGGCCTGGTCGCCGAGCTCCTCGAAACCGCGCGGGTCGGGCGCGACGACGATCTCTTCGCCCTCGGCTGGCACTCCCTGCTCATGGCCCGGCTCGCGCTGCGCATAGACGACCGGTTCGGGGTGAAGGTCCCGCTCCAGGAACTCTTCGTCGAGCCGACGGTCGCCCGCGTCGCGGCCTCGGTCGACACCGGCATGCAGCGAGCGGCCGGCACCGGGGGCCCGGGCGGGCAGGGCGCGTCGCGCACCGTCATCGCCCGGGTCGACCGCTCGCGCTATCTGGCCGGCACGACCGGCTCCGGGCGCCTGACCCTCCCCGACACCCTCTCCTGAAAGCCGCCGCGCCCGGTGCCCACGGCATGGGGTACGGCCCGCAGTCCTGTTGTCCCCGACCGCAATACCGACGTGTGGAGACGGCCATGCAGACCCCGCAACCGACGATCTTCCCCCTGGCCTCCGCCCAGGAACGGCTCTGGTTCGTGGAGCAGTTGACCCCGCACACCGCCGCCTACCACATCCCGCTGGCCTTCCGGCTGCGCGGCAGCCTCGACCGCGAGGCACTGCACGGTGCCCTGCAGTACGTCGTGGACCGTCACGAGGCGCTGCGCACCGTGTTCCGGCAGGTGGACGGGCGTGCGGTGCAGGTGGTCGAGGCGGCGGCGCCGATCGCTCTGCCGCTCGTCGAGGTGGCCGAGGCGGACCTCGACGAGACGCTGGGCACCGAGGCCGCCCGGCCGTTCGACCTGGGCCGGGGGCCGCTGCTGCGCGGCCGCGTGCTGCGTCTCGCCGAGGACGACCATGTGCTCGCCGTCACCCTGCACCACCTGGTCGCCGACATGTGGTCCTGCGGGATACTCCTGCGCGAGGTCGGTATCGCCTACGCCGCCCTGAGCGCGGGTGAGCCCGTGGACCTTCCGGAACTCCCGCTGCACTACCCGGACTTCGCGGTCTGGCAGCGGGAGCAGCTGCAGAGCGAGCGCCTGGGCGAACTGCTCGGCTACTGGCGGGCGGCACTGGCCGGGGCCCCGCCGGTCCTCGACCTTCCCTTCGACCGCCCGCGTCCCGCGGTGCAGAGTCTGCGGGGCCGGCAACTGGCCGTACGACTGGCCCCCGACCTCTCGGCCGCGGTCCATGACCTGTCGCAACGTCTGGGCGTCACCCCGTTCATGACGCTCCTCGCTGCCTTCCAGCTCCTCCTCGGCCGCTACAGCGGACAGCAGGACATCGTGGTGAGTACCGGCGCGGCCACCCGTACACCGGAGACCGAACAGGTCATCGGGTGCTTCATCAACACGCTGCTGCTGCGCACCTCACTGGCGGGCGACCCGGACTTCGCCGAACTGCTCGGCCGGGTCCGTGACACCACCCTGGGCGCCCTCGACCACCAGGACCTACCCTTCGAGCGGCTGGTCCAGGACGTCCGGCCACAGCGCGATCTGAGCGTCAACCCCCTGGCCCAGGTGATGTTCATCCTCCAGAACGCGCCGGTGCCCGAGCCGGCCCTGCGCGGTCTCCGGGCCACCGTCACCGGGATGGAGCGCGGCGGCGCGCAGTGCGACCTCGACGTCCAGCTCCGCTCCGTGGACGGGGTGTTCACGGGCTTCATCGAGTACGCGGACGACCTCTTCGACGCCGCCACGGTGGCCCGCCTGTGGGACCACTACCAGGTGCTGCTGACCGCGGCGGTCCGCGACCCGCAGCGCCGGGTCGGCGAACTGCCCTGGCTCACCGGGGCCGAGACGGAACGTGCCGTGTCCGAGTGGAACGACACGGCGGCGCCCGCACCGGACCTCTGCCTGCACCAGCTGTTCGAGCGGCAGGCCGAGGAGCGCCCCGGAGCGCAGGCGCTGGCCTGGACCGATGGCGGGATCAGCTACGGCGAACTGGACCGGAAGGCCGGGCACGTGGCCGCGGCGCTGCGCGCGGCCGGCGTAGGGCCCGATGTTCCCGTGGCCCTCTGCATGGAGCGTTCCGCCCATCTGGCCGCGGCGGTGCTCGGGGTACTCAAGGCGGGCGGCGCCTACGTTCCGCTGGACCCCGGCTACCCGGCCGAACGTCTGGCCTTCATGCTGGCCGACGCCCGGCCCGCGGTCCTCCTCACCGACTCCGCCGCCCTGTCACGATTGCCGGTGGACGCGGCCACCGGGCAGGTGGCCGGCGGCGCCGGTCCGGCCGCCGTGCGCGTGATGAACGTGGCGGAGCTCGACGACGACGGACTCCTGGCCGAGAGCGGGGCACCGGCCGCGGTGACACCCGGCCATCTCGCCTACGTCATCTACACCTCGGGTTCGACCGGGAGCCCCAAGGGCGTCGCCGTCACCCACCGCGGTGTCGTCAACAACATCACCGACCTCAACAGGGGCCAGGACATCGGGCCCTCCGACTCCGTCCTCTCGCTCTCGTCGCTCAGCTTCGACATGTCGGTGTACGAACTGCTCGGGATGCTCGCCGCCGGCGGCACCACGGTGCTGCCCGACCCCGACCGCGCCAAGGACCCGCGGCACTGGGCCGAACTGATCGAACGGCACGGCGTCACCGTATGGAACTCCGCCCCCACGCTCCTGGAGGCCCTGGTCGACGGCTACGGCGACGGCTCCCCGGCCCGCCCCACGCTGCGCGTCGCCTTCCTCGGCGGTGACTGGGTGCCGGTCCCGCTGCCGGACCGGGCCAGGGCGCTCTTCCCGGACCTGAACGTGATCGTGATGGGCGGCGCGACCGAGGCGTCGATCCACTCCATCGTCCAGCCGGTCGGCGAGGTGGGCCCCGACTGGGTACACATCCCCTACGGCAGGCCGATGGCGAACCAGCAGGCCCTCGTCGTCGACGAACGGCTCGAACCGGTGCCGGTCGGCGTGCCCGGCGAGCTCTGCCTCGGCGGTATCGGCCTGGCCCGCGGCTATCTGGGGCGCCCCGCACTGACCGCCGAGCGCTTCGTGCCGCACCCGTACGCGGGCACCCGCCCCGGCATCCCCGCCGGCAGCAGGCTGTACCGGACCGGGGACCTCGCGCGCTACGCGCCGGACGGCACCATCCACCTCATCGGGCGCCTGGACCACCAGGTCAAGGTGCGCGGCTTCAGGATCGAGCTGGGAGAGATCGACGCGGCGCTCGGCCGGCACCAGGACATCGCCGAGGCGGTGACGGCCGTACGCACCGACGAGGCGGGACACGGCGTCGGTCTCACCGCGTACCTGGTGGCCGAGGGCGACCTGCTCCCGACCGTCGGCGAGCTGCGCGCGCACCTCGCCGCCTCCCTGCCGGACTACATGGTCCCGGACGCGTTCGTCCCGCTGGAGCGGCTTCCGCTCTCGGCCAACGGGAAGGTGGACCGCCGCGCGCTGCCGGCCGCCGGGGCCGGGACACTGGCGCTGTCCGGGGAGTTCGTCGAACCCGCCACCGCCCTGGAGCGGGCGATCGCCGACATCTGGCAGGGCGTGCTGCGAGGCGAACGGGTCGGACTGCATGACGACTTCTTCGAGCTGGGCGGCAACTCGCTCGGTGTGACGCAGGTGGCGTCCGCCCTGAGCGAGTACCTGCGCGTCGACCTGCCGCTGCGCGACGTCTTCGAGGCCGCGACCGTGGCCGGGCAGGCGGAAGTCGCCGAGCGCACCGCCCGGGACCTGGGGACGGACGTGAACGCCATCGCCGAGATCTACCTCCGGGTGATCTCGCTGGACCAGGAACGCACCAGGGAACTTCTCAACGACCTCGAGGAGGCCCGGTGAGGGCGGCCGGGATCGTCGGCCGCACCCTGGCCCACGGAGTGGAGCTGCTCGCCGAGCAGGACCAGGAGCTCCACGGGCTGCTCGAACGTGAGCAGCTCCGCCAGCACGAGACGCTGGCCATGGTCGCCGCGGCGAGCGTCGCCGACCCCTCCGTCCTGGCCTGCGAGGCCAGCGCGGCGGGCAACGTCACCACCGAGGGATACCCCGGCGCCCGCTACCACGCGGGCTGCGACGTGGTCGACGCGATCGAACGCCTGGCCGTGGACCGGGCGAAGACGGCCTTCGGCGCCCGGTACGCCAACGTCCAGCCGCACTCGGGATCCACCGCCAACCAGGTGGTCCTCTGCAGCCTGCTCGACCCGGGCGACACCGTCCTCGGCATGGGTCTCAAGGCGGGCGGGCACCTCACGCACGGTGCCGCCGCGTCGATGAGCGGCCGGTTCTTCACGCCGGTCCGGTACGGCCTCGACGAGGACGGATTCATCGACTACGACGCCATGGCCGAACTGGCCCGACGGCACCGGCCCCGGCTCATCTTCTGCGGCGCCAGCGCCTACCCCCGGGCCATCGACTTCGGGCGGTTCCGTGAGGTCGCCGACGAAGTCGGTGCCTACCTGGTGGCGGACATCTCGCACATCGCCGGTCTGGTCGCCACCGGCCAGCACCCCAGCCCCGTCGACGTCGCCCATGTGACCACGACCAGCACCTACAAGCAGCTGTACGGACCCCGCGGCGGACTGATCCTGCTCGGCCGTGACGCGGAGACCCCCACCGCCTCGGGCAAACCGCTCGCGGCCGCACTCCAGGACGCCGTCTTCCCCTACCTCCAGGGCACCCCCCGGCTGAACACGGTGGCTGCCAAGGCACGTGCCCTGGCCCGGGTGGCCAAGCCCGGATTCCGTGCGCTGACCCAGCGGATCGTCGTCAACGCCAGTGCCCTGGCCAAGGAGTTGGACCGCCTCGGACACCGCGTGCTGACCGGGGGCACGGACACCCACATGGTCCTGATCGACGTGGGCCGGCGCGGACTGACCGGGAAGATCGCCGAGGGTTCGCTGGAAGAGTGCCGGATCGTCGTCAACAAGAACAGCATCCCCGGCGACCGGCACGGACCACAGATCACCAGCGGCGTACGCCTCGGGACCAATGTGCTCGCGCTGCGCGGCATGGGGGTGACGGAAATGACCGAGTGCGCGGAACTGTTCGACACCGTGCTCGATGCCGTACGTCCCTCGGGCGACCGTACCTACGTCCTGGACGAGGAGGTACGGGCCCGGGTCGCGGGCCGGGTCACGGAACTGTGCCGGCGCTTCCCGCTGCCCGATCACCCGCTGCCCGGGCGATGACAGCAAGCGGACGCCCCGCGCCCCCGACGGCGTGGGGCCGAAGGGCTCCTTGCGGCACTCAGCGGGCCGGGCGCGCCCGCAACGGTGTCCCTGTCAGGAACACCCCCGACTGCAACTCCCGCCCCCGGTGGCGAAGCTGGAACCCGGTGTCCTGCGGCGCCGGACGGGCTGTGAAGGGAACATGAGGATGGCACGGCTGACATGGCTGCGTGACTGGTCGCACAGCGAGCAGGTCACCCTGCGGGTGCTCTGCCTTCCCGGTGCGGGCACCGCGGCGCACACCTACCGGCGCTGGTCGCAGCTGCTGCCGGCCGACATCGGGGTGGTGGCGGTGGAGCTGCCCGGGCACGGCAGCAGGCTGAGCGAGCCGCCCGCACGGACCGTGCGGGAGATCCTGGAACCGCTCGCCGACGAGGTGGCGACGCTCGCGGACCGACCGCTGGTGATCTTCGGGCACAGCATGGGCGCCGCTGTGGGCGCCGAACTCGCCCGGCTGCTCCGCCGCGAGCGGGCCATCACGCCCGCGCTGCTGATCGCCGCGGCCCGCGAGGCCCCGCGTCCCGCCCGGGACACGGACTACACGAAGTGGCTCAGCGAGGACGGAGCACGCGCGTTCCTCCGTGAGATGGGCGGCACCCCGCCGGAACTGCTCGGCAACGAGGACTACATAGCGCTGATGCTGCCCCCGCTCCGCGCGGACCTGGCGGTCCTGGCAGGGCCCTGGCCCGAGGACACCCGGCCCCTGGACTGCCCCGTGCGGGTCTATCTCGGGGAATCGGACACCGGTGTACGGCCGGAGCGGGCCGCCGAGTGGCGGGCGGAGAGCAACGGCGACTTCGCGGTCCACACGTTCGACTCGGGTCACTTCTTCGTGCACGACCGGACGGCCGAGGTGCTGGCACGGCTGTGCGCCGATGTCACCGACACCATCGGGTCCCCGAGGAGCGGGCCCGCGCAGCGGGTGCCCTGACCGACCGCGTACGGCGTCTTCGCAGCCGTACGGCCAACTCCACCGACCCGTCCCCGCAGACAGAGTGAGGCGTCCATGCGACCGGCAACGCTGACAGCTGAACAGAGGGAACTGCTCAGCCGGCTGACGGAGCACGAGGCTCCGGCCAGTGCGCGCACCCGCATCCCCCGCTACGACGGGGACCGCACGAGCATGCCCCTGTCCTCCGTGCAACAGCGCATCTGGTTCTTCTACCGGCTGCAACCCGAAGCCACCGTGTACAACGTCGCGGGCGCGGCCCGGCTCCGCGGCCGGCTCGACGCGGAGCTGCTCCACCGCTGCCTGGGCGAGATCGTCGAACGGCACGAGATCCTGCGCACCACGTACGGGCAGACCGGCGGCATCCCCATACAGACGGTCCACCCCTTCACCGGCGTGGAGCTCCCCACGGTCGACCTCACCGGTCTGCCCGAAGCGGAGCGGGAGGCAGCGGCCCGGCGTCGCTGCCAGGAGGAGACCGACCGGCCCTTCGTCCTCGAACGCGACCCGATGCTGCGCCCGATGCTGCTGCGGCTGGCCGACGACGAACATCTGCTCCTCATCTGCCAGCACCACATAGCCACCGACGGCTGGTCGCTCAACGTCCTCATCCGGGAGCTGGGCGAGCGCTACGCCGCACACGTGCGCGGCGTTCCCGCCGACCTGCCCGAACTGCCGGTCCAGTACGGTGATTTCGCGGCCTGGCAGCGCGGCTGGCTGGACGACGCGGCGGTCCGGCGCCAGCTCGACTACTGGCGGGAGCGCCTCGACGAGACCCGCCTGGTGGACGTCGCCACGGGCCTGCCCCGGCCCACCGAGCTCAGCTGGTCCGGCGGCACCCTGGAGTACCGGATCGACCCCGAGACGGTGCGCCGCATCACCGAGGTGGCCGAGGCCGAACGGGCTACCCCGTACATGGCGTTGGTCGCGGCCCAGTCCCTCGTCCTCTCCCGCTGGAGCGGCCAGGACGACATCCTGATCGGCTGCCCCGTGGCCGGGCGCCGCCACGCCGAGCTGGAACACCTCGCGGGCTGCTTCATCAACGAGGTGGTCCTGCGCATGGACACCTCGGGCACCCCGACCTACCGGGACCTGCTCAGGCAGTCCAGGGACGCCTGCCTCAGCGCCTACGACCACCAGGACGTGTCGTTCGAGCGGATCATCGAAGCGGTCACGCCCGAGCGCGACGCCCTCGCGCGGATGCCCCTGGTGCGGCACCAGCTCGGCTTCCACAACGAACCGCACTGGAGCGCGCAGCTGCCGGGCCTCACCTTCACCATCGAGCCGCTGAGCACCAACACGGCACGCTTCGACCTGGAGGTGGACCTGTCGCCGGCCGATGACGGCGCCATCACCGGCACGGTCTACTTCTCCACCGACGCGTTCACCGAGGACGTCGTGGTGCGCATGCTGGACTCCCTGCGTACCGTCCTGGAGGAGGCCGGCCGGCAGCCGGACGTCCCCGCACGGGAACTCGCGGTGGTGGGCGCCGCCGAGCTGGCCCGGATCGGCTCCGGCCACCCCGCCCCCCGCCGCGAACAGGACGCGCCGGCCACGGTCCCCGCACTCTTCCAGGAGCAGGCCGGGCTGCGGCCCGACGAGACCGCCGTCCGGGCGGGCGACAGCAGCCTGACCTTCCGGCAGCTCGACGAGCGGTCCAACCGCCTCTCCTGGCTGCTCCGGGACCGGGGGGTGCTCCCGGACCAGCCGGTCGCCGTCTGCCTGCCGCCGTCCCCCGACCTCCTCGTCGCCCTGCTGGCCGTACTCAAGGCCGGCGCCCTGGCGGTGCCACTGCATCCGGGCTACCCCGTCGCGGACCTCAACGACGTCCTGCTCGACTGCTCCACCGGCCTCGTGCTCGTCGAGGGTGACGGTCCCGAAGGCCTCGACTCCATGGTCAGCCGCCTCGACGCCACGGGCGGACTCGGCGCGTGGCCGGCCGACCGCCCCGCGCTCACGCGGACGCCCGCGGACCGGGCCTTCGTCAACTACCCGCAGCCGGCGAACGGAACGCCCCGCGGCCTGGTCAACACCCACGCGGGCGTGACCCACCGCCTGCGCTGGGCGGCCTCGGCCTACGCGGAGACCGGCACGGACCGCCCCCACTGCCTGGTCACCGGAGCCGGTTTCGACCTCTCGCCCTGGGAGCTGTTGTGGGCCCCCGCCGCCGGCGGCAGCCTGACCCTGACCGGCCGGGAGGAACCGGTGGACCGGGCCGGGACGCCCGGCGACCCCGAGGTGAACACCCTGAGCTGCACCCCGTCCGAGCTGGCCGCACTGCTCGACACCGGCCTGCCGGGGAAAGCCCTGCGCCAAGTCGTCTGCCATGACGAGCGGCCCTGGCCGCAACTGGTGCGCCGGCTGCGGGCACGCGCGCCCGGCTGCCGCGTCCATCTGCAGTACGGCCCCGCGCACGCGGCGCTCGACGTCGTGGCCCAGCCCCTGCTGGCCGAGCACCGCACGGGCACCCTGTCCCAGGTCGGCGCGGAGGAACCCGGCGCCGTACCGCGGGTCCTGGACGCCTGCGGACTCCCGGTCCCGCTCGGTGTACCGGGTGAACTGTGCCTGGGCGGCGTTCCGTTGCCCGACGGAGTCCTCGGCCGCCCGAACGAGGACCGGGCCCTGTTCGCCGACGATCCGCTCCGGCCGGGCACCCGCCTGTTCCGCACCGGCCTGCGGGCCCGCAGGCTCCCGGACGGCACCCTCGACCCGCTCGGTGAGGACATCCGCGTCCACACCCACCAGGTCGAGCCGAGTGAGGTCGAGGCGATCCTGCACACGGCTCCGGAGGTCGAGCGCGCGCTGATCACGGCCAGGCCCGGACCGGGCGAGGAGACCGGCCTGACCGCCCATCTGACGCTGCTCCCGCAGGAGGGCGGCGACGGTGGCGACCCGGGCCGCGCCCGGTTCGCGGAGATCTACTCCACCCGGGCCGCGGAGGACGACCCGACCCTGAACCCGGCCGGCTGGAACAGCCCGCAGACCGGCGAGTACCTGACGGCCGCCGAGATGAAGGAGTGGGCCGACACCACCTTCCGCCGGATTCTCGCGCTGCGGCCCAGCGATGTCCTGGAGATCGGCTGCAAGACCGGCGCGCTGCTGTTCCGGCTGGCGCCGCGCTGCTCCGGATACACCGCCACGGACCTGTCGGCACACGCGTTGCAGCACATCCGCGACCACGGGGACTGGCTGGCCGACAAGGCGGACGAGGTACAGCTCCTGGAGCGGGCCGCGGACGACTTCGGGGCGTTGGCCGAGGGCAGCTTCGACACCGTCGTCCTGAACTCGCTGGTCCAGTACTTCCCCGACGCCGCCTATCTGGAGCGGGTCCTGGCAGGCGCGCTGCGGGCGTTGCGGCCCGGTGGCCATGTCTATCTCGGGGCCGTACGGAGCCTGCCGCTGCTCGGGCCGCTGCATCTGCCCGCCCAGCTGGCACTCCACGAAGCCGCGGACCCCGCCGACCGGCTGCGCGCGGCGGTGTCGGCCCGGGTCGCCCAGGAAGAGGAACTCTGCCTGGACCCGCGGTACTTCGCCGAGCTGGCCACCCGGCTCCCGGGTATCTCCGAGGTGTTCCTGCTCCCGAGGCTGAGCCGCCACCGCAACGAGCTCGGCGCCTACCGCTACGACGCCGTCCTGCGGGCCGGTACGCCTGTCGCGCCCGGGACTCCGGACCTCACCCTGGACTGGCAGGCCGATGGCCTGACCGCCGACGCGCTCGCCGGGCTCCTGCGGGAGCGGACTCCGCAGCGGCTGCTGCTCGGTGCCGTGCCGGACAGCAGGGTGCACACCCGGCTGCGTGCGTGTGCGGAGCTCCTGGAGGGCCGTACCGGCACGGTCTCCGACACCACCGCGGCCCTCGCCCCCCGAAGCCAGGGCCCCGGCTCCCCGGTCGACCCCCACACCTTGACCACGCTCGCCGCACGGGAGGGCTACGCCGCGACCGTGCAGTACGGCGCGGACCCCGCCGACGGCACGGTGACGGTCCTGCTCACCCGGAGCGCCGAAGCGGGCAGCGGCGAAGCGGGCGCCGGCACGGAGCTGCCGACCGGGTTCGGGCAGCGGCCGAAGGGTGAGGGAGTCGACGCCGGGCCGCAGCGGTACAACGACCCGTCGACGGTCGCCCGGGGCCGTGCGGCCGTCGCACGGGTCCGCCGTCACCTGCAGCAGCGGCTGCCCGTCCACGCCGTGCCGCCGGACCTCCTGGTGATCCCCGGCTTCCCGCTGGGCAGGTCCGGAGCCGTCGACGCCACGGCGCTGCCCGACCCGGATCCGACAGCCGCCGCCGACGCGCACAAGGCACCGAGCACGGAGACGGAGTCCAGGCTCGCCGTCATCTGGTCGGCGGCGCTCGGGGTGGACCGGGTCAGTGTGCACGCCGACTTCTTCGCTCTGGGCGGCCACTCCCTGATGGGCTCGGAGATCATGGAGCGGGTCCGCCACGAGTACCAGGTCGACGTGCCTCTCGGGCTGCTCTTCGGATCACCGACGATCGCCGCCGTCGCGTCCTATGTCGACGAGCAACTGGCCAAACCCCGCGAGGCCGTCGCACCCATCCAGCGCGTCGACCGCTCCTCGCTCCGGCGGCGACGCGCCCGGATCCCGGCCGGCACCGCCCCTTCGAAGGAGACCCCGTGACCCCCATGACGGAATCGCAGCAACGCGCCACGCCGGGTCCTTCGGGTGGTGGAACCGCTCTCGGACTCGCCGCCGCCGCGGCTGTCGCCGTGGCGGTCCTGCACCGGTGCACGCTTCAGGAGACCGTGCGGCTCTCCTACCCGGACGGTGAGGACGAAGGCGTGCTCGAACTCGACGTCTCCGCCGATCCGACCCTCGCCGGTCTGCTCGCCGAGATCCGCACGGCCCTGTCCGCCCCCGACCGGGAGGCGGCCGAGGACGCCGACCCCGGAGCCACCGTGGACCTGCGGCTCAGCGGGGACGCCGGGCCGCCGGAGCAGCGCGTCGGATTCGGTGCAGCCGTCCGCTTCGACGGCTGGTGGGTTTCGGCCGGCGCGACCGCGCCGCCCGTGGACCTCGCCCGGCTCCTCGCCACGGCTGCCGGGGCGCTGAACGCCGGTGAGTCCTCTTTGCTGTCGGCCCTTCCCCTGGCCGACGACGACGGATATCTGGTCGGCGGTCTGGCGGGGTCCGGTCACGCCGCGGCGCCGGCCCGGCCCGTGCACGTACTCGTCCAGGACCAGGCGGAGCGGACTCCGGACGCCGTGGCCGTGAGCTGTGCGGGACAGCAGCTGACGTACCGCGCGCTGGTGGGCCGTGCCGACCGGCTCGCGCACCGGCTCATGGCGCGGGGCGCGGGCCCGGGGCACGTGGTCGGCGTGCTTGCCGAGCGGTCGCCGGAGCTGGTCGTGGCCCTGCTCGCGATCCTCAAGGCCGGTTCCGCGTACGCCGCGTTCGAACCGGACCTGCCCACCCAGCGGCTGCACCGGCTCCTTGATGACGCCGGGGTCCGCCTCCTCGTCGCGCAGGACAGGTTCGGCACGCACGCGCCGGCCGGCATGTGCGTGGTGCCCGTCGCCGAGGACACCGCCGCCGGGGTATCGGCGCCCGTCTCGGCCGGCGTGGCGCCCTCCGCGGTGGCGTACGTCAGCTTCACCTCCGGCTCCACCGGTGTTCCCAAGGGCGTCCGGGTGCCGCACGCCGCGGTCTCCCGGCTGGTCGTCGAGCCGGACTGGGCCAAGTTCGGGCCGGACGACGTGTTCCTGCAGCTCGCCCCGGTCGCCTTCGACGCCTCGACCTTCGAGATCTGGACGCCCCTGGTCAACGGCGGGCGGCTGGCCGTTCACCCGCCGGGCCCGCTGTCCACGGAACAGCTCGCCACCACCCTGGCGGACGAGCGCGTCACGGTCGCCTGGATGACCGCGGGCCTGTTCCATCAGATGGCCGGCCGGCACCTGGACGCCTTCGCGGGCCTCCGGCACGTCGTGGCCGGCGGGGACGTCGTGTCGGCGACGCAGGTGCGCCGGCTGCTGGAGGCCCATCCGGGACTGGTGTTCACCAACGGGTACGGTCCCACCGAGAACACCACGTTCACCGCCTGCTGGACCTCCACGGAGGCACCGGCCGGCCGGACGGTCCCGCTCGGCCGGCCCGTCAGCGGTACCCGGGTCCTGGTCCTCGACCCCGAGCTGCGTCCCGTCCCGGTGGGTGTGCCGGGCGAGCTCTACGCGGGCGGCGAGGGCCTCGCCCACGGGTATGCCGGGCGGCCGGGCGCGACCGCCGAACGCTTCGTCCCCGATCCGTTCGCCCCGGCCCCCGGCGGCGGGCGGCTGTACCGCACCGGCGACCTCGTACGACGCCTCCCCGACGGGAACCTGGAGTTCCTGGGCCGCGCCGACCGGCAGCTCAAGATCCAGGGATACCGGGTGGAGCCGGGCGAGATCGAGGCGGTGCTCGCCCGGCACGAGGACGTACGGCAGACCGTCGTGGTGGCACAGGACGACGGCGCCGGAGGCAAACGCCTTCTCGCCTACATCACCGCCGAACGGCCTGAGGACGACAGCCCCGCCGCACTCGGACTGCGCCTGCGCGAGTGGCTCCGCGGCGAACTGCCCGGCTACATGGTGCCGTGGGCGATCCTGCCCCTGGCCGCACTGCCGCTGAACCGCAACGGCAAGGTGGACCGCGCAGCCCTGCCCACCGCCCGCAGGACGGCCCGTGCGCTGCCCACCGAGTACCTGGCCCCCACGAACCCCACCGAGGACGCCGTGGCGCAGGAGTGGGCGGATCTCCTGGGCGTCGAACCGGTGGGCCTGGACGACGACTTCTTCGAGCTGGGCGGCCATTCACTCATCGCGGCCGACCTGCTCGGCCGGCTCGGTGACCGCTTCGGCGTGGAACTGTCCGCGCGCACGCTCTATCTGCACCCGACCGTTGCCGAACTGGCAGCGGAGATCGACGGCCGCCTGACCGCCTGACGCGTAGTTGAGAGAGAGGCCACACCGAATGAAGCTCAGCCAGCCGGCTCCGCCCGAGTCCATCGACCTGGACGCCGTCGATCTGACCGATTCCGTCCTCTACGGGGAAGGCGACCCGCACTCCATCTGGAATGCCATGCGCCACCGCGACCCCGTGCGGTGGCAACAGGTCGACGACACCCTGGGATTCTGGTCCGTGACCAAGTTCGAGGACGCCGACCTGGTCCTGCGTGACCACACCAGCTTCACCTCGCAGCGCGGCACGATGCTCTTCCTCCTCGGCAAGGAGGATCCCGCGCGTGGCCGCCAGATGGCGGCCACCGATCCGCCGCGTCACACCCGGATGCGGGTGCCCATGCAGCGGGCCCTCACCAACAAGCAGGTGGAGAAGTACCAGGGCGCGGTCACCGGCGAGGTGCAGCGGCTGCTCGCCCCGGCGTTCACCGGCGAGCCGTTCGACTTCGCCGAGGCCATGATGCGGCTGCCCATGGCCACGGCGGGCACCATGATGGCGCTGCCGCGCGAGGACTGGTCCCGGCTGACCGAGCTGACGACCATGTCGGTCGCGCCGGACGACCCCGAGTTCGCCGGGGCGGGCGGCTCCAACTCCACGCTCCAGGCCGCCCACCGGGAACTCTTCGCCTACTTCCACGACATCCTGCGCGAGCGCCGGGACAACCTGGGCGACGACCTCATCAGCCTGCTCCTCGGCATGGAGATCGACGGCCGTGCCCTGGAGACCGGCGCGATCCTCTCCAACTGCTACAGCCTGATCCTCGGCGCCAACGTCACCACGCCCTTCGTCCCGACGGGAGCGCTGGCGGCGGTGATCGGCACCCCGGTCTGGGACGACTGGCGGTCGAGCCCCAAACTGCTCAACACCGGTGTGGACGAAGCGCTGCGCTGGTCCTCACCGGCCAACCACTTCATGCGGTACGCGCTGCACGACATCGAGATCCGCGGAAAGAAGATCCGCGCCGGGGACGCGGTGGTCGTCTGGCTCGGATCGGCCAACCGCGACGCCGACATCTTCGACCGGCCCTTCGAGTTCGACATCCACCGCAAGCCCAACCGCCACATGGCCTTCGGCAGCGGGGCCCACTACTGCGTCGGTCACACCGTCGCCCGGATGAGCCTGAAGGTGCTGTTCACCGAGCTCTTCACCAACTTCGAGGCGTTCGAGTTCGCCGGCGAGCCCCAGCATCTGCACTCCAACTTCGTGGCCGGCATCAAGCACATGCCACTGGTCGCCACGGTCCGCGCCGGGGCCGAGCCCGCCTATGCGGGAGTGGCCGAATGAGCGCCTCACCCTGGTTCCTGCGCGAGCCGTCCCCGGAGAGCGCCGCACGGCTGTTCTGCCTGCCCTACTCGGGCTGCGGCGCCAGCATGTACCGCAAGTGGCCGCGGTTCCTGGGCGACGTGGAGATCGTTCCGGTGCAGCCGCCGGGCCGTGAGAACCGCTTCCGGGAGGAGGCGTACAAGACGTACGAGGCGCTGGCGGACGACCTGGTCGAGGTGCTGCTCCCTTACCTCGACCGGCCGTTCGGCCTGTTCGGGCACTGCGGGTCCGCGCTGCCCGGCTACGAGACCGCCGTCCGGCTGCAGGAACGCGGATATCCCGCGCCGGCCCGGCTCTTCGTCTCCTCCCAGATCGCCCCGCACGACGGACCCCACGGCCGCTTCCTGGAGATGACGGACGCCGAACTGGCCGACGAGGTGCACACCCTGATCGTGGAGCTGGGCGGAAAGCCGCGTCCGGACCTGGTCGAGCTGAGCCTTGAGATCCTCCGCGCCGACGTGGAGACGAACAAGCGCTACCACCCGGCCGAACCCGTCAGGCTTCCCTGCCCCATCACCGCGCTCGGCTGGGACCAGGACGCCGAGGTCGACCACCGCCTGATGGGTTCCTGGACCGACTGCGGCGAAACCACGTTCCGGGTCCTGGAGGGCCCGCACTACCGCTTCATGGAAGCGCCGGCCGAACTCATGGACACCCTGCTCGCCGGTCTCACGCCCTGAATCGGGGCGATACCCGGCAACGTCCGTGAACGAGAAGGCCGAGGGGTTGCGCCGCCCCTCGGCCCGTCCGGCCGTTCTGCGCCGGCCACCTCGGCGCTCCGAAGCCAATTCGCCGCTGCCCGGCGCCCGTAAACGGGTTCGGGCCCGGTGTCATCCACCACGGAACCGTTGCCCGCCGCCACATCTCCGTTTATGAACGGAATGCGCTCGTTCAGGCGCACGCGGTATGCGAACATCACCTAATGACACGTACCGATATGCCGTCCTCCTGGGACGAGCGCACCATGCTGGCGACCTTTCTCGACTACGCGCGAGCCACGGCGATCGCCAAGTGCACCGGCGTGGAGGAGGCCGGGAAGGCGCCTCTCCCGGCCTCGCCGCTGATGACCCTGGGCGGTCTCCTCAGCCACCTCAGGTGGGTCGAGTACTGGTGGGTGCAGGTCATCTTCCTCGGGGAGGACGACCACGGACCCTGGACGGAGGAGGACCCCGACCGGGAAATGCGTATCGGCGCGGAGATTCCCCTTGCCACTTTGGTGGAGGAATACGAGGCGCAGAGCGCGCGCTACCGCGAATTGATCGCGGCGACCGATCTGACGGTTACGGCCAAGCGCCCGGTGAGGGACGACGTGCACGTAACTCTGGGATGGATCGTGATGCATCTGATCGAGGAGACGTCACGGCACAACGGGCATATCGACATTCTGCGTGAACTCGTCGACGGAACCGTCGGCGATTGACGGCCCGGGCGATTCCGGCCGGGGTGCCGCCGCACGACGTCAGGCGGTTCCGCGCGGGCTGCCCGAGGTCCACGCGGCTGTTCCCGCACCCCTGTGGGCCTCGTGACGGGACGGGCATTAGGTTGACCGGGAGATGTCTCGGCAGCCGGACTCGCGATGGGGGCGAGCATGACCATGCTAAAGGGAACCAATGTTCCAGTGGCGGCTCAGGCCGTGCGCGTCGAACTGGGGTGGCGCGCCGCCCCCGGGACTCCGGACGTGGACGCCTCGGCGCTCCTTCTCCTCGGTTCCGGAAAGGTGCGCAGCGACGCGGACTTCGTCTTCTACAATCAGCCGTCCCATGCTTCCGGTGCGGTACGGCACGAGGGCAAGCGCACCGCTGCCGGAGCGGCCACCGACACGCTCGCCGTCGACCTTGCCAGGGTCGAGCCCGCCGTCGACCGCGTGGTCCTGGCAGCCTCCGCCGACGGCGGTTCCTTCGGCCGGGTGAGCGGCCTCTACGTACGGGTCACGGACGCGGCGAACGGCGCGGAACTGGCGCGTTTCGACAGTACCGACGCCACGGTCGAAACCGCCTTCATCCTCGGCGAGCTCTACCGGCGGCAGGGCGCCTGGAAGTTCCGGGCCGTGGGCCAGGGGTACGGGACCGGACTCGAAGGACTCGCCACGGACTTCGGGATCTCCGTGGACGAACCGCAGCAGCCCGCACGGGCGCCTCAGCCCCAACCGCCCCACCCGGCAACGCGGGTCGCCGCCACGCCGCCTCCGCCGCAGTACGCCCAGCCGACGCTCGCCGCCCCGATGGCCCCGCCGGTACCTCCCGCGCCCCCGGCGCCGCCCGTCGCCCAGCCGGTCCGCCTCACCAAGGTGACGCTCACGAAAGAGGCGCCCTCCGTCTCGCTCGCGAAGCAGGGCGGCACCTCGGGAGCCATGCGCGTCAACCTCAACTGGGAAGTGCGCAAGCAGTTCAAGGGGTGGGGCAGCAAACTCGGCAGGGCCGTCGCGCACCACGCGGATCTCGACCTCGACCTCTGCGCCCTCTACGAACTGACCGACGGCCGCAAGGGAGTGGTGCAGGCCCTCGGAAACGCCTTCGGCGCCCTCCACCAGCCGCCGTACGTCCAGCTCGACGGCGACGACCGGACGGGCGCCGTGGCCTCCGGGGAGAACCTGACGATCAACCTCGACCAGAAGGCCAGGATCCGCCGGCTCCTGATCTTCGTCACCATCTACGAAGGCGCCCGGAGTTTCGCGGACCTGCACGCCACCGTCACCCTCCAGCCGCAGCACGGCATGGCGATCGACTTCTCGCTCGACGAATGCACCGTTCCCTCGACGGTCTGCGCGCTCGCGCTCATCACCAACACGGGCACCGACCTCACCGTGCAGCGCGAGGCCCGCTACCTCGTGCCGCAGCGTGGAGTGAGCCCCCAGCGCACCATCGACCAGGCGTACGGCTGGGGCATGAACTGGACGCCCGGCCGCAAATGACGCCGGACGACGACGGTCACTGATCCGGTGCGGCCTCGGGCCGGGCGTACGTACGCCCCTTCCAGGCCGCACCCCGGCCGCGGTAGTGCTGCACCGCGGAATCGACCGTCATCAGCAGATACAGCAGCGCCGTGAACGGCAGCAACGGGGCGAGCCACAGCGACTGCCGGTAGTAGCCCAGCACCGGCATGTACGTCCCGGCCATCACGGCCCAGGCCGCGCCCCCGGCCCACGCGGCCGGGGGATCACCGGCCAGCAGCCCCGCCGCGAGCGTCACGGGCGGCGCCAGGTAGACGACCGCGAGGCCGAGCACCGTACCGAGCAGCACCAGCGGATGGTGCCGCAGCTGGGCGTACGCGCTCCGCGAGACCATGCGCCACAGGTCGGCCAGGCGCGGATACGGCCGCACGCTGTCCACCCGCTCCGCGAGCCCGAGCCAGATCCGGCCCCCGCTGCCCTGCACCGCCCGGGCCAGGGACACGTCGTCGATCACCGCCTGCCGGATCGACTCGGGCACCCGTGCCCGCACCGCGGCCTCGGTCCGCAGCAGCACACAGCCGCCCGCCGCTGCCGCCGTCCGCGCCCCCGCCCGGTTCACCCACCGGAACGGATAGAGCTGGGAGAAGAAGTAGACGAAGGCCGGCACGACCAGCCGCTCCCAGACGCTCTCCACCCGCAGCCGCGCCATCTGCGAGACCAGATCGAAGCCGCCAGACCCGGCTGCCGCCACCAGCTCCCGGAGACTGTCCGGCTCGTGCGCGATATCGGCGTCCGTGAGCAGCAGGTACTCGGGCTCCCGGGACCGGGCCAGCGCGATCCCGTGCCGGAGCGCCCAGAGCTTGCCCGTCCAGCCGGGTTCCGGCTCCCCGGGAGACACGACGGTGACCGGCAGCCCTCCGCAGCGCACGGCGAGCGCGCGGGCGAGCGCGCCGGTGCCGTCCTTGCTGCAGTCGTCCACCAGGATGATCTCGGCGTGTCCCGGGTAGTCCTGCGCCAGCAACGACGGCAGGCTCACCGGCAGCATGTCGGCCTCGTCACGCGCGGGCACGACGATGGCGACCGACGGCCACCGTGCCGGGGCCGCGCGGCTCGGCAGCCGCTGGTCGGTCCGCCAGAAGAACCCCTGGCCCAGCAACAGCCACACCCACGCGACAAGCGAACCCACGGCGATCCAGGCAACGGCGCTCATTGGCCGAAGTCTGCCCCACTGAGCAGGGACCGCAAGGGCGGTCGACTATGGTGACCGGGTGAAGATCGCGCTCATGGACTCCGGAATCGGCCTGCTCGCCGCCGCCGCCGCAGTACGCCGGCTGAGGCCGGACGCCGATCTCGTACTCTCCTCCGACCCCGGCAGCATGCCCTGGGGGCCCCGCACGCCCGAAGACGTCACGGCACGCGCCCTCGCCGTCGCCCGGGCCGCCGCGGAGCACCGGCCCGACGCGCTGATCGTCGCCTGCAACACGGCGTCCGTGCACGCACTGGCCACGCTCCGGGCCGATCTGGAGCCCGGGCTTCCGGTCATCGGGACCGTCCCCGCGATCAAGCCGGCCGCCGCGGCGGGCGGCCGGGTCGCCATCTGGGCGACCCCGGCCACCACCGGCAGCCCGTACCAGCGCGGACTGATCCGGGACTTCGCCGGGTCCGCCGCCGTCACCGAGGTGCCGTGCCCCGGACTGGCCGACGCCGTGCAGTACGCGGACGAGGCCGGGATCGAGAAGGCCCTGGCCGCGGCCGCCGCGCTCACCCCCGCCGATGTGCAGACCGTCGTGCTGGGCTGCACCCACTACGAGCTCGTCGCCGAACGCATCCGCGGCGCCGTCCAGCAGCCCGGCCGGCCACCCGTCGTCCTGCACGGCTCCGCGGGCGCCGTCGCCGCCCAGGCCCTGCGCCGGATCGGGGCCGAGCCCGCTCCGTCGGCCGAACCGTCCGGATCGCTCGTCGTCCTCCTCGGCGGGCAGCCGTCCGAGCTCCCGGGAGCCGCCCTGGCCTACGCGGAAGGGCGCGGGCTCGCCGCCGTCAGTACCGCCCGCTGACCGTCCGGCGACCCGACGGGAGCCGTTGGACCCATCCCCTCGCGCGGATTCTTCAGTACGCTGCTTGGCATGGAGGACCACCCCCGAAAGCCGGCGCGAACCGGTGCCGACACCCATACCGCCGTCTGGATCGGCCGGGCCACCAACCGGACCCAGTGGGTGCTCGCGGCCGCCGGCGCCGCCTGCCTGGCGCTCGGCATCCAGCTCGCCGTCAGCTCCACCTGGACCTCCGGCATCGCCCCGCTGCTGATGTCGGTGATCGGCTGCGTGGCGGCCGGGCTGCTCATGCTGTTCGGCACCCTCGCCTTCGTGAACGTGGCGGTCCGGGTCGACGGTGACGCCCTCGAAGTGCGCTGCGGCCACATGGGCCTGCCGCGCCGCCGGATCCTGCTCACCCACGTGGTCGGCGCGGAGTTCGCTCCCCAGGTCACCCCTCGCCAGTGGGGAGGCTGGGGCTACCGCTGGCGCCCCGAGCAGGGCACGGCCGTGGTCGTGCGCCGGGGCGAGGGGCTGGTGCTCAGGCTCGGTGACGGCAGGACCTTCACGGTTACGGTCGACGACGCCGAGGCGGGCGTCCGGTTCATCCGCGACCGCCTCCACCTGCCGTCCACGGGAGCTCCGGCCGGGGCTTGACCGGCCCCGGGCCCTCACCGCGCGGCCGGGCCGGACTGTGGTTCATGTGCGGGCACATCGTCGCCGCCGTGCGCGGACCGTGCGCCGCCGTGGCCGCCATCGATCGGCCGCCTGGCCGACGCCAGCCCCGCGAGCAGGCCCGCCCCCGCGGTCACCGGGGTGAAGCTCAGCGCGTTGCCGACACTCGCCAGCACGGCCAGTGCCGTGAGCGCGGCCGCGGCGGTCAGTGCGACCGCCGTGCTGCGCGGCGAGCGCCACAGGACGTACAGCAGCCAGCCGAACGCGGCTGCCAGCAGCACCACCCCCACCAGCCCCTGCTCGGCCGCCTGCTGCAGCGCGGCCGAGTGCGGCTTGCCGTCCGAGCCGAGGACCTGCTGTGCGGTGGGGCTCAGCTCGGCGAACCGGTCGGGGCCGACGCCCAGCACCGGGTGGTCGTCCGCCAGCCGCGCGGCCTCCTCCCACAGCTGTACCCGGTTGGTGGTGAGCGGGCCTTCCAAGGAGACGGTGAGGCCGTCGGGCAGAGCGTCCTCGGCCACCGCCCACGTCGCCCCGACCGCCAGACCGGCAGCCAGCGCGAGGCCCGCGAGACCGAGCAGCCGGCCGCGCATCCTGGCCGCCGCCAGGGAACAGAGCAGAACGCCGACCGCCGCCGCGAACCCGGCGACGGAGCCGAGCCCCAGCGAGGCGCAGGCCGCGCCCAGAGCCAGCAGGCGAAGCGTGAACCGCAGCGATGCCCGCCGGGCAGCGGCCGCCGCGCAGCAGGCCGCACCGGCCGCCAGCACCAGCAGTGCGGCGGACGCGCCGGTGTGCCCGGGCGCCGTCTCCACGGTGGCCGTCGCGSCGGGCATGCCATGGCGCCAGACGAGCGTCATGACGACAGCGGCCAGGGCGGCGACGCTCGCCGCCGCCACCGGCAGCAGCGTGCCGCAGATACGCCCGCAGGCGAATCCCGCCGCGACGGCGAGCAGCGCGAGCAGCACCCCTTCGGGCCGGGTCTCGCGTCCGGCCGCACTGATCAGCGACCAGATCGCACAGGCGGCGAGGATCAGCGCCCCGGCGGCGTCCGACGCACTGCCGCCCTCGGGCCCCCGCTCTGCAGATGCAGCCACCACGTCCGTCCCCCGGCCTGTGACCGTCCCGTCCGCGAGGGCCGGATCCGGCCCGGTCGGCGGGGGACTGGCGCACAGGTTAACGGCCACGGCGGTCATATGTGCAGAAGATGCGGAGAAACGATCCGGCAGCGGGTGTTCCGTCACGGGGACGGGGCTCCCCGGGCACCCGTCCACCACCGTAGACTCCGCCGGGTGAGCACCACCATCGCCCAGGTCGGCGACCCGCAGATGCCTGACTCCGCCCCCCGGGCCCGCCGCCTGCTGCCGCGCCTCGCACGGCCCGCCGCCGCCCTGCTCTCCGGGGTGCTGCTCTACGCGAGCTTCCCGCCCCGGCCACTGTGGTGGCTGGTCCTGCCCGGCTTCGCCCTGCTCGGCTGGGTGCTGTACGAGCGCCGGTTCCGCGCCGCGTTCGGTCTCGGCCTGCTCGCCGGACTCGGCTTCATGCTGCCCCTGCTGCACTGGACGGGCGAAGAGGTCGGGCCGGTGCCGTGGCTGGCCCTCGCCGCGGCGGAGGCGCTGTTCATCGCCGTGGGCTGCATCGGCATCTCCGCCGTGTCCCGGCTCGCCGGCTGGCCGCTCTGGGCGGCCGCGGTCTGGACACTCGACGAGGCGCTCCGTGCCCGCGTGCCGTTCGGCGGTTTCCCCTGGGGCAAGATCGCGTTCGGGCAGGCCGACAGCGTGTTCCTGCCGCTCGCGGCGCTGGGCGGCACCCCGCTCCTGTCCTTCGCCGTGGTGCTGTGCGGCTTCGGCCTCTTCGAGGCGGTCCGCCGCTTCCGTATCCACCGCACGACGGGCGAACTGCCCCGGCTCGCCGCCGCCGCGACCGCCGCCGCCGTCCTCGTTCCGGTCGCCGCGGCCCTCGCATCGCTGCCGCTGGTGGACGACTCGGCCGAGGACGGCACCGCGACCGTCGCCGCGATCCAGGGCAACGTGCCGAGGCTCGGCCTCGACTTCAACTCCCAGCGCCGCGCCGTCCTGGACAACCACGCCAACCGCACCGAGCAGCTCGCCCGGGACGTGAAGGCGGGCAAGGTCCCGCAGCCCGACTTCGTCCTGTGGCCGGAGAACTCCTCCGACCTCGACCCCTACCGCAACGCCGACGCGAGGATCGTCATCGACGACGCGGTGAAGGCGATCGGTGTGCCGACCGTCGTCGGCGCGGTCGTCGAGCCGGACACCGGCAACCTGCGCAACACCCTCATCCAGTGGGACCCGGACAAGGGACCCGTGGACACGTACGACAAGCGCCACATCCAGCCGTTCGGCGAGTACATGCCGATGCGGTCCTTCGTCCGGATCTTCAGCTCGGACGTCGACCGGGTGCAGCGCGACTTCGGTCCCGGAAAGAAGGTCGGCGTCTTCGACCTGGCGGGTACCTCCGTCGGGCTGGTCACCTGCTACGAGGCCGCGTTCGACGACGCCGTGCGCGACACGGTCGAGCACGGCGCCCAGATGATCGCCGTCCCCAGCAACAACGCCACCTTCGGCCGCAGCGAGATGACCTACCAGCAGCTCGCCATGTCCCGGGTACGCGCGGTCGAGCACAGCCGCTCCGTGGTCGTCCCGGTCACCAGCGGCGTCAGCGCGGTGATCCGCCCGGACGGCACGGTCGTCCGGAAGACGAAGATGTTCACGCCGGACGCTCTGGTGGACGAGGTGCCGCTGCGTTCCTCGCTGACCCCGGCGACCCGGATGGGCCCGCTCCCCGAGGGCCTGCTGGCCCTGCTCGCGGTGATCGGCCTCGGCTGGGTGGGAACGCGGGCGGTGCGCGCCCGGCGGGCTCGCTGAGCAGGCAGGCACGCCACGTAGGGTCGGGGCATGGCCATTCCTGACTTCATCCGCGAGATCCGTGCCACGGCGGGTCAACAGCTGCTCCTGCTGCCCGGCGTCACCGCCGTCGTCTTCGACGACGAGGGCAGGGTGCTGCTCGGGCGACGCGCCGACACCGGCAAGTGGTCGGTGATCGGAGGCATCTGCGAGCCCGGGGAGCAGCCCGCGACGACGGCGGAGCGCGAGGTGTACGAGGAGACGGCCGTGCACTGTGTGGCGGAGCGGGTGGTGCTCACCCAGGCTCTGCCTCCCGTGCAGTACGAGAACGGCGACCGCTGCCAGTACCTGGACGTCACCTTCCGCTGCCGGGCCACCGGCGGAACGGCCCGGGTCAACGACGACGAGTCGCTGGAAGTGGGCTGGTTCCACGTCGACGCGCTGCCCCCGTTGCAGGAGTTCGCGCTCTTCCGGATCAAGCAGTCGATGACCGACGGCCCCACCTGGTTCGAGGCATCCACCCCGCAGACGTGAGGCAGGGGCCGGGTGGCGTGCGCCACCCGGCCCCCGGACCGTCGCGGATCAGCAGACGCTACGCACCACTGCGTGCCGCATCCACGGGCTTATCGGCCGACACGTCCCGCGCGGGACCGGCATCCATGTCCGCCAGATCCCGGTGCCGGGTCTCCTTCGCACAGACGACGGCCAGCACGGTGATGAGCGCCGCTGCGATCACGTACAGCGCGATCGGTGTCGAACTGTCGTAGTCGGCGAGCAGCGCGGTGGCGATGAGCGGCGCCGGGGCGCCGGCCGCGACGGACGAGAACTGCGCACCGATCGACGCACCCGAGTACCGCATCCGGGTCGCGAACAGTTCGGAGAAGAAGGCGGCCTGCGGTGCGTACATCGCCCCGTGGAAGAACAGCCCGACGGTGACGGCGAGGAGCAGGCTCCCGAAGCTCCGGCTGTCGATCAGCGCGAAGAACGGGAACATCCAGAGCCCCACCCCGACCGCGCCGACCAGGTAGACGGGCCTGCGTCCCACCCGGTCCGACAGCGCGCCCCACAGCGGAATGACGGCGAAGTGGATCGCCGACGCGATGAGAACGGCGTTGAGCGCCGTCTGCTTGCTCAGATCGGCCGATGTCGTCGCGTAGACGAGGATGAACGCCGTGATGACGTAGTAGCTGATGTTCTCCGCCATCCGGGCGCCCATCGCGATCAGCACGTCGCGCCAGTGGTGGCGCAGCACGGCCACGACCGGCAGCTTCTCCGTCGCTCCGGAGGCGGCCCTGCGCTCCTCGGCCTGTGCCAGCGCGGCCTTGAACAACGGCGATTCATCGACAGACAGACGAATCCACAAACCGATGATCACCAGCACCCCGGAGAGCAGGAACGGGATGCGCCAGCCCCAGGCCTCGAAGGCCGAGTCCGACATGAGCGCGGTGAGCGCGGACAGCACTCCGGTGGCGAGCAGCTGCCCGGCCGGTGCACCGGTCTGCGGCCACGAGGCCCAGAACCCGCGGCGCTTCGCGTCGCCGTGCTCCGACACCAGCAGCACGGCTCCGCCCCACTCACCGCCGAGGGCGAAGCCCTGCACCAGCCGCAGGACGGTGAGCAGGACGGGAGCGGCGACCCCGACGGTGGCGTGCGTCGGCAGGAGCCCGATCGCGAAGGTGGCCCCGCCCATCATCAGCAGACTGAGCACCAACAGCTTCTTGCGTCCGAGCCGGTCGCCGTAGTGCCCGAAGACCAGTGCGCCGATCGGCCGGGCGGCGAAGCCGACCGCGTACGTGAGGAAGGACAGCAGGGTTCCGACGAGCGGCTCGGAGTCCGGGAAGAACAGCTTGTTGAAGACCAGGGCGGCCGCTGAGCCGTACAGAAAGAAGTCGTACCACTCGATGGTGGTGCCGATGAGGCTGGCGGCGACGATGCGGCGGAGGTTGGAGGCAGGCGGGGGAGCGGTTGCTGGGGTGGCCATGGATACCACTTCCGGGCGGTTGGCGGGGACGTTGCTGTGTCGCCACACCGTAGGAATGGCCAGGTCAGGGGCATATGTGGCCGGACACCATAGTTCGGGTTGCCGGTGTGCGGGCAGGTGCTACGGGGGAGGGGGTTCGAGCCCGTTTTCGCGCCCCCACACCGCGCCTGCCCGACTGGACCCGCGGCATGACGACCGGGCACAAGGCGACCGGTACCGCTGCCATGCTGCCGGACTCGGTCGACCACTCGGCGGGCCCACCGGGGAGTTCGACGGGGGCCGGCGGCGCGAGCAGCACCCGGCCGGTCGGCTCCAGGTGCGGCTGCTCGCCGGTGCGGCCGACGGCGATGCGGCGGCGCAGGTCTCCGGCGTCCACCGGCCGCTGGTCCGGCGCCTTCGCGAGCAGTTCCAGGACGACGCGGTCGAAGAACCCCGGCAGTTCCGCCCGGTGGGTGCGCAGGGGTTCGGGAGCGGTGTCACGGTGGCCGACGAGCACGCCCCAGGCGTCGTCGAGGTCGAACGGCGGTGCCCCGGTGGCGATCTCGTACAGGACGCAGCCCAGCGAGTACAGGTCACTGCGGTGGTCGACCTGGCCGCCGCTGATCTGTTCCGGCGACATGTAGTGCGGGGTCCCCATGGCGATGCCGACGCCGGTGAGACGGGAGGTGACCGCCATGTCGTGGCCGAGCCTGGCGATGCCGAAGTCGCAGATCTTCACCGTCCCGTCGGCCAGCCGCATGATGTTGGCGGGTTTGAGATCGCGGTGGACGATGCCCTGCTGGTGGGTGTAGCCGAGGGCGTCGGCGACCTGCTCGGCGATGTCGACGACGTCGTCGACGGGCAGCGGCAGCTGCTTGTTGTCCTCCAGGAGCTCGCTGAGATTGCGGCCCTCCAGAAGCTCCATCACCAGATAGAGCACGCCCTCGTGCTCGCCGAAGTCATGGACGACGGTGACGCCCCGGTGCTGGAGGGCGGCGGCGACCCGGGCCTCGCGGCGGAAGCGTTCCCGCAGGATGCGGGTGAAGTCCTGGTCGTGCTGCGGACCCATGGGTTTGAGGCATTTGACGGCGACCTGACGGCCCAGCGACTCGTCGCGGGCACGCCACACCTCGCCCATACCGCCCCGCCCGATCAGATCGAGCAGCCGGTACCGGCTCTGGATCAGCCTGGTTTCCGCCATCCCCGCTGTCGCCCCCGTCACTCCGCCWGCTGTTACTGCGCCCTCCCCGGCCCTCCCAGTATGGCTGCCTGCCTTTTCAGTGTGTACGGGGTGGGGCGGCTGCCGGGTCCGAGCCGCGCCATCGCGTTCACAATGTGACCGGGCGGGAGTTTCCAGCGCAGCCTCGACGGGATGGCCCGCAGGGCGGCACCGGTGGTCCGCAGACGGCGGTCGACGGTGGCCACGGGCGGCACCGGTCGGCCGTACAGCTGGTGGGCGAACGGGGGCAGCGACTGGTAGGCCAGGGCCGCCACACGCCGCCACAGCACGGCGCGCGCAGGTACGAGCAGCGGATGGACCGGTGGCCGGCGCAGGAACGCGTCGACACCCAACGCCTCGGGCGAGGAGGCCAGTCGGGGCCGTATCCGCTCGAAGTAGGCGGCGAGCTGTGCGGTGCTCGCGGGCACTTCGGACGGATCGAGGCCGACAAGGCGGGCGCCGGTGCGGTGTTCGTCGACGTACCGGTCGGCCTGGGCGTCGGTGAGCGGGTAGCCGGAGCGCCGTTCGACCTGGAGATAGGAGTCGACCTCCGCGCAGTGCACCCAGAGCAGCAGTTCCGGTTCGTCGACGCCGTACGCCTCGCCGGTCAGCGGGTCGGTGGCCTTCAGGAGCCGGTGGATCTTCCGGACCCGGGCTCCGGCCTGCTCGGCGGCGTCGGTGGTTCCGTAGGTGATCGTCCCGACGAACCCCGCCGTACGCATCAGCCGGCCCCAGGCGTCCTCGCGGAAGTCCGAATTCTGCATGACGCCGCGCACGGCGCGCGGATGGAGCGCCTGGAGGTACAGGGCGCGTACGCCGGCGACCCACATCATCGGGTCACCGTGCAGCTGCCAGGTGACCGATGCGGGCCCGAAGAGCCCGGGGTCGGCGTCCGTCATGTGCGCGTACCTCCGCTCGGCGGCGAACCGGGCACTCGTCGGGAAGGGCGCCTCCGGCCACGACGCGGTCCGGGGGCGCCTCTGCTCCCAGCATCCGCTGTCCGTCGCCGTCCCGGCAACTCCCCGTCGAGGGCGTCGTGACGCACCCGACGCGCGCTTCCCGTTCCCCGGGCTCTTCGTGGATCATCCGCGACCCACGGTCCTCTCTCGCATCCGCTGTGACAAGAGGCCAAAACAGCGGGGGCACCGGGTCGCCGCGGTGGTTCAGACGTCGCGCAGCCGCAGCGTCGCACCGCCGGCGGTCAGCGCCCCGGCGGCCCACAGCGCCGCCACACCGAGTCCTTCCCACGGACCGATCGGAAGCCGCTCGACGCCGACCGTCGTCTGGACGGAGAGCCCGGCCGTCATGGGGGCGATCTGCTGAAGGAACCGGTGCGGGCCCGGATCCGTGATCACAGCCCGGGGAGGTGCGCGGTGCCCACCTCGGCCCACTCGCCGCCGCTCGTCGACTGATATCCGGTGACGGTGTCGCCGGAGCGCTCCAACGGCATCGAGGCCACCCGTCAGCTCCTGGACGAGGGCGCCCACCGGGGCAGAGGTGCCCCGTGTCCTCATCCTGACCACGTTCGACCTGGACGAGTACGTCTACGACGCGCTGCGCGCCGGAGCCAGCGGTTTTCTGCTCAAGGACGCCACCGCCGAGCGGCTCTTCGACGCCGTGCGCGTTGTGGCCGCCGGGGACGCCCTGCTCGATCCCGGGGTCACCCGCCGGGTGATCGGTGAGTTCGCGCAGCTGCCCGCCAGGGCCAGGACCCGGTCGTCGACGCGCCTGAAGACGCTCACGGCACGGGAGACCGAGGTGCTGCTGCTCGTCGCCGAAGGCCTGTCGAGCGTCGAGATCGCCGCGCGCCTCTTCGTCACGGAGGAGACGGTGAAGTCACATGTCAGCCGCACGCTGGCCAAGCTGGGGCTGCGGGACCGCACCCAGGCCGTGATCGCGGCGTGCGAAACGGGGCTCGCCGTCCCCGGGCTTCCGCGGGGACGGCTGGCGTTCTCCAACGGGGCCGGCGCTCCGTTGCGGCCCTGCCGGTGCGGGCGGACCTGATTCATTCGGATATCAGTTGTCCACGCCCAAGATTTCCACCGGGACCGTGCCGGGTTGCCCCGCTCAGGAGTGCAGCGGCAACAGGATGCGGAAGGTCGCGCCGGCGCCGGGGCGCGTGTGAATCTCCGCGCGGCCGCCATGGGCGCGTACGAGGGAGTCGACGATGGCCAGCCCCAGGCCGGCGCCGCCACCGGCCTGGGCACGGGCGCGGGCCCTGTCCGCCCGGTAGAAGCGGTCGAAGGCCCGCTCTGCCTGATCTCGGGTCATACCCGGGCCCTCGTCACGGAACTCCAGGACGGCGAGGCCGTCGCTGGTGCCGACACCGATACGTACCGGCGTGCCGGCGGGGGTGTGGGCGACGGCGTTGCCCACCAGGTTGGAGGTGACCTGGTGCAGCCTGGCCTCATCGCCGAGCACGGGGGCCGCGGCCACCGGTCCACCGCCGGGGCCGGTGAGGGTGACGGGCCGCGTCGGATCGAGTGCGCGCAGATCGTGCAGGGCGTCGGCGGCCAGGGTGCGCAGGTCCATGGGGGTGACCTGCAGGGTCTGCGCGGCGGCGGCAGCGTCCTCGTCGAGGCGGGCCAGCAGCAGCAGTTCCTCCACCAGGCCGGCCAGCCGTCCGGCTTCGCGTTCGATGCGGCTCATCGAGGCGTCGACGTCGGCGCGCTCCGGCATGCCGCCCATCCGGTACAGCTCGGTGAAGCCCTTGATGCCGGCCAGGGGCGTGCGCAGTTCGTGGCTGACGTCGGCGATGAAGCGGCGCATGCGCTGCTCGGTCTCGGCGCGGGCGGCGTTGCCCGCCTCGATCCTGTCGAGCATGCCGTTGAGCGAGGTGGACAGCCTGCCGATCTCGGTGCGCGGGGCCGCCAGCTGTGGGACACGACGGGAGAGGTCGCCGGAGGCGATGGCGGCGGCCGTGGACTCGATCCGGCGCAGCGGCCTCAGTCCGCCGCGCATCGCGAACCATCCGGCCAGGCCCAGCAGGGCCAGGACCGCGGCGTCGATGAGAAGAACCTTCTTGGCGAGTTGCCTCATGGCGTCATCGACGTCGCCGCGTGAGCCTGCCACCACCACACTGCCTTCAGAACCGCCGCTCGTGCCGGCCGTGCTCGGCAGGGCAACGGCCCGCCAGCTCTCGCCGCCGCCCGTCGCCTCCAGGGCAAAGGGCTTGCCGTCGTGCGCGGCGACCGCCGCGGTATCGAGACGGGGCAGCTGGGGCGCGGGGCCGGTGGCGGGCCGGATGACCCTGGTGACCTGCCCGTCGGGGCCGAGGACAGCGACGTAGACGTCCGGGAGCCACAGCTCTTCCACGCTCTGGCGGAGCTGCGGTGCGTCCTTCCCGATCGCGTCCGCCAGGCCGGGAAGGCGCGCGGCCACGGCGGCGAGGCCCGCGACCCGCTCGTCGAGCCGACGGACGAGTTCGCGTTGGAGCTGGTCGATGAGCAGACCGGTGCTGGCGAGGAGCGCGGCGACGAGCAGTGCGAGGGTGATCGCCAGAAGTCGGCTGCGCAGCGACAGCCGTCTGCCGGGCCGGGCGTCGGAACCCTTCACTGCGCCGGCCTGCGCAGCACGTATCCGGTGCCGCGCACGGTGTGGATGAGCTTGGGCTCGTACGCGTCCAGTTTGCGGCGCAGGTAGCTGATGTAGGAGGCGACGATACTGTCGTCGCCGCCGAAGTCGTAGTGCCACACGAGATCCAGGAGCTGTTCCCTGGATAGCACCTGGCCGACGTGTTCCATCAGGACGCGCAGCAG
The DNA here is from genome assembly GCF_008042275.1 of Streptomyces sp. OR43. Classification (GTDB taxonomy): domain Bacteria; phylum Actinomycetota; class Actinomycetes; order Streptomycetales; family Streptomycetaceae; genus Streptomyces. Next base: position 535,277 of record NZ_RDBK01000001.1, read on the forward strand.
GTTGAATTCGGTGGGTGAGAGCGGAACGGTCTCACCCGCGCGGGTCACCTGGTGGCTGTCGGGGTCCAGTACGAGGTCGCCCACGGTCAGTCGGCCGTCCGGGGCCTGGCCGCTGGTACGGCGCAGGATGGCCCGGATGCGCAGGATCAGCTCTTCGAGGTTGAACGGCTTGGTGACGTAGTCGTCGCCCCCGGCACTCAGTCCGCTGATCCGGTCCTTGGCCGCGTCCAGCGCGGTCAGGAACAGAACCGGCGGCGGGCCGCCCGGCGCGGGCGGCCCGTTCCGGCGCAGCCGCCGTACGACCTCGAAGCCGTCGAAGTCCGGCAGCATGACATCGAGGACGATCAGGTCGGGACGTCCGTGCCGCACCGACGCCAGTGCGTCCGCTCCGGTGGTCACCGACGTCACGGAGAAGCCGGCGAGTTGCAGGCTCGCGGACAGCAGTTCCCGCAGCGTGGCGTCGTCCTCCACTACCAGCAGCTGGTCTGTCATCGCCGTCCCGTTCATCAGTGCCTCGTCCGATCTTCCTACGCGTCCCGTTTGCGGAAGGTGAGAAACGCGGCGGCCAGCAGCACCGCGACGCTTCCAGCCATGACCGCGAGCCCGGCCCAGGGCGTGAGCAGGGCCGGGTCCCGGTAGCCGGTCATGATCTGTGCGCCGGCGGACGGCGGCCAGTACTTCGCGGTCCAGTCCGACAACGGAGCGGGGAGCGCCGGACCGAACGCGGGCACGATCAGCAGGGTGGCGAAGAGGGTGGTCACGGTGGATGTGGTGCTGCGGATCAGCGTTCCCGCGGCCAGGCCCATGAGACCGGCCAGGGCCAGGAACAGCCCGCCGCCCAGGATGGCGCGCACGGCGTGTGGGTCGGACAGTGTCAGGTGCGGCGCGCCGGCCCCCTTGAGCGCGGCCCGGCCCACGAGGAATCCGCTGAACGTGGTCGCCCATCCGGTGACCAGCGCGATCGAGGCGAGCACGGCCGCCTTGGCAGCCAGGACCCGGCTGCGGTGGGGGACGGCGCTGAGCGTACTGACGACGGTGCGGCTGCCGTACTCCGCGGTGATGACCATGCCGCCCAGCAGGGCGACGGTGACCTGCGCCAGTATGTAGCCCTTCAAGCTGGTGGACAGCGGGTCGAAGGCAAGCTTGTCCGCCGCTGTCATGGCGGCGAACTCGTCCCCGGCGGAGGAGCCGTTGAGCGCGGCGAGGCCGCCGCCCGTCAGAAGTGTGCCGAGGACGACGTACAGCGTGGACCGCATCGTCCGGACCTTGATCCACTCGGCGCGGAGAGCGTGCCGGAACCTGGCCCGGCCGGCGTCCTCGCGGGCGGGCGTGGTGCGCCGTCGGCGTGTCTGCGCGAATGTGCCGCGGGTGCGCGTGCGGACGGGGGTGAGCGTCTTGCCCATCAGGCGGCGTCCTTCTCGGAGGAGTACTCGACGCTGTCCTGCGTCAGCTCCATGAAGACCTGCTCCAGGGAGGTCCGGCGCAGCGTCAGCTCATGGAGCTCGATGCCCCCGGCCGCGGCGAGAGCGCCGATCTGCGCGGGGCCGGTGCCGGTCACGACGAGCCTGTTCTCGCCGTCCGGGCGGACCCCGGCGCCTGCTTGGGTGAGCCGGCGGCCCAGGTCGGCGGCGCGCGGCGCGCGCACCACGACTTCCTGGTCGGAGTGCTCGGCGATGAACGTGGCCATACGGGTGTCGGCGATCAGCCGGCCGCGGCCGATCACGACGAGGTGATCGACGGTGAGTTCGATCTCGTTCATCAGATGGCTGGACATCAGCACTGCGCGGCCCTCCGCCGCCATCCGGCGCATCAGCTTGCGGATCCAGACGATCCCTTCGGGGTCGAGCCCGTTCAGCGGCTCGTCCAGCACGAGCACCGGCGGGTCGCCCAACAGCGCAGCCGCGATGCCCAGCCGCTGCTTCATGCCGAGCGAGTAGGTGCCGGCAGCCCGACGGGCGACGCCCGACAGCCCGACCTCCTCCAGGACGGCCGCGACGCGACCGCGGCCCAGCCCGTTGCCCGCGGCCAGCGCCAGCAGATGGTGGTAGCCGCTGCGGCCGGGCAGCAGGGCTCCGGCATCCAGCAGCGCTCCCACGGCCCTCAGCGGCGCGGGCTGCTCGGCCACCGGCAGGCCGTTGACCAGGGCGGTGCCGGCGGTCGGGGCGTCCAGCCCGAGGACCATCCGCATCGTCGTCGACTTTCCGGCGCCGTTCGGCCCCAGGAAGCCCGTGACCTCTCCGGGACGGATGGTGAAGCTCAGGTCGTCGACGGCCGGCACGTCGCCGTAGCGCTTGGTGAGGCCATTCACCTCGATCATCGGATCCTCCAGCAGGGCGTGAAGTCATGCACCGCGGTCGGTGCATCCGAGATCAAGACTGGCCGGGGCATCTGGAACCGGTTGGGCAACCGTGTGAGCCGCATGTGAGCCCGGCACCCCTCGATGCCGCAAACGCGCAGCTCAGCCGATCAGGGCCGGGTTCGGGAGCGCCGCGCCACCGGCGGACTCACAGACAACTCCCATGAAACTGCGGCCGCCGTGTGCGTGCGCCCCGSCGGGGCGCACGCACACGGCGGCCTCCGGGCGACAGTGTGTCCAGGGCCGGGAGGTGGCCCTCGCAGGGTCTCAGCGGCGTACCCGCGGCATCCCGAGGCCGATCCACGAGATGATCTCCCGCTGGATCTCGTTGTTGCCGCCGCCGAAGGTGAAGATGACGGCGGACCGGTATCCGCGTTCGAGTTCGCCGTGCAGGACGGCGCCCGCGGAGCCCTCCTTGAGCGGTCCGGCGGAGCCGACGACCTCCATGAGCCAGGCGTACGCGTCGCGGCGCGCCTCGGAGCCGTAGACCTTGACCGCGGAGGCGTCCTGCGGGGTGAGGGTGGCGTGCTGGACGGCGGACACCATCTGCCAGTTGAGGAGCTTCATCGCGTCGAGCCGGACGTGGGTGCGGGCCAGGCGGGCGCGGACCCAGCCGAGGTCGATGACGCGGCGGCCGTCGGCGAGGCGGGTTTCGGCGGCCCAGCGGCGGACGTTGTGCAGGGCGCGGATGGCCATGGTGCCGTGGGCGGCGAGGGTGACGCGTTCGTGGTTGAGCTGGTTGGTGATGAGCCGCCAGCCCTTGTTCTCCTCGCCGACCCGGCGGGAGACGGGGACGCGGACGTTCTCGTAGTAGCTGGCGGTGGTGTCGTGGGAGGCGAGGGTGTTGATCAGGGTGCAGGAGTAGCCGGGGTCGGAGGTCGGCACGAGGAGCATGGTGATGCCTTTGTGCGGCGGGGCGTCCGGGTCGGTGCGGGCGGCGAGCCAGACCCAGTCCGCGGTGTCACCGTTGGTCGTCCAGATCTTCTGTCCGTCGACGACGTACGTGTCCCCGTCGCGCACCGCCCGGGTCTTGAGCGCGGCGAGGTCGGTGCCGGCGTCGGGTTCGCTGTAGCCGATCGCGAAGTCGATCTCCCCCGCCAGGACCTTCGGCAGGAAGTAGGCCTTCTGCTCGTCGGTGCCGAACTGCATGATCGTCGGTCCGACGGTGTTGAGGGCCATCAGCGGGAGCGGCACGCCCGCCTGGGCCGCCTCGTCGAAGAAGATGAACTGTTCCATGGGCGACAGACCACGGCCGCCGTACTCCGTGGGCCAGCCGACGCCGAGCCAGCCGTCGGCGCCCAGGCGGCGGATCGTCTCGCGGTAGAAGCGCTTCTGGGCGGCCGGGTCGGCATAGCGCGCGTAGGCGTTGTCGGGGACCAGGGCGGCGAAGTACGCATGCAGTTCGGTGCGCAACTGCTGCTGTTCAGGCGTGTATTCGAGGTGCACGGCCCCTCCAGGAGTCTCGCTTCGCGTCGCCCGTGTGCGGCGGCGCACACAGTAGAACGTGTTGCAAGAATCCGGAAGGGGCGCGGGCCGGCCGCCCTGATGTCAGCGTTTGACGGCGCGCAGCACGACGAACTTGGGGTCGCCGGCCACCGTGGTGCAGTTGCCGAAGATCCGTCGGAGCTGGGTGTGGTAGGCGAGGTGGCGGTTGCCCACCACCCACAGTTCGCCGCCCTGGCGCAGCGCGGTGCGCGCGCCGTGGAACATGGTCCGGGCGGTCGCGTCCGTGGTGGCCTGATGCGAGTGGAACGGCGGGTTGCACAGGACGAGGTCGGCGCCCCCGGGCTCGGCGCCGGCCAGCCCGTCACCGACCACGAAGCGGGCCTCGGCGTCCGGTGCGGCGTTGGCCCGGAAGGTCGCCTCGGCGGAGGCGAGGGCCTGGTAGGACTCGTCGACGAAGGTGAGCGAGGCCTCGGGGTTGGCGAGTGCGGCGGCCAGACCGAGCACGCCGTTGCCGCAGCCGAGGTCGACGACCCGGTCGGGGCCGCTGCGCACCGGAAGGTGCTTGAGGAAGAAGCGGGTGCCGATGTCGAGCCGCTCCGCGCAGAAGATCCCGGCGTGGTTGACCACCGTGCGGCCGGCGACGGCCCCGGCGTCGTCGGGCAGCTCGTAGTGGTAGGGCCAGGGGCTGGGGGTGCGGCTCAGGGAGGGGTCCGGCGTGCAGTGGATCAGCCGGGCCTTCTTGACCGCCAGCGAGGTACGGGTGGGGCCGATGATCCGCTCGAACAGCTTGAGGGTGGAGGTGTGGATCTCCTTCACCATGCCGGTCCCGATGACGACCGTGCCGGCGTGGACGGCGGGGGCGAGCCGGTGCAGCTGGTCCTCCAGGAGCGCGAGGCTCTTGGGCACCCGGACGAGCAGGACGTCGATCCGGTCCGGCGGCGTCTCACGGGCGGACAGCAGGCGCACGGCAGCGGGATCAGTGCCGTTGCGTTCCAGGTTCGCCGCCGTCGCCCGCTGGGCGAGGTAGGAGTCGGTGATCTGTACGGGGCGGTGCGCGGCCAGCGCCGTGGCCAGTGCGCCCCAGCGGTCGCCGACGATCACGACGCGGCCGGAGAGGCCGACCGGCTCGGCCCCGTCGATCCCCTCCAGATGCCGCAGCAGGTACTCGTCGGCCGCGTCCCATGCTCGGAACGGGTCGCGGGGGTTCTCGGGGAATCGGGCGAGGTCGTAACCGGCCCCTGACGTCGTCAAACGGTTCATATTGTGTTCAGGCTAACCGAGCGGCGCCACACGCCCCGCACACCCTGCCGCCGACGAGCGCCCGTACCGGCTCGCACCGCCCCGGTGCGGCCCGGCCCGGTGCGGCCCGGCCCGCCGCAGCGCCGGCTGGACGCCGGTGGCCACGGCGGGCGGACCGAGAGGTTCTACGGCAACAGCTTGTCGATGGCCGCCCTGCCGTCCCTGGCCAGCCTGCGTTCGGCCCACTCGAGATTGCCGGGTGTCAGGTCGCGCCCGGAGGCGAGGACCACGTCCTCCGCCGTGGGATGGTCGCTGCCACCGGTGTGCAAAAGGCTGTCGGGGGTCACGCCCCGTACGGATATGGATTCGGGCTCGTCGCTCATGCCGCCTCCTCGTCCTTGCGGCAATTCTCACCCCCCGCCGACGGGGGCGCATCCGATGCCCACCCGCACCCTCACTTGACCTGCACATGATAGGTACGCAGCGTTCACACCTCGGTCACGGTGCGTGTGGAAGGCTCCCGCTGACCACCACGTAACACGACCACCGCGGAGCCGCCCCCCACCCTGTGACGGCGCCGCGGTGCCCGTATTTCCGGAGAGGACACCCCACATGTCCCGTCGTCACCTTTTCCACCGGCGCCCCCTGCTGGCCACGATCGCCGCATTCGCGGTGCTCGGCGGAACCGCTGCCGCCGCACCGGCCACGACGCCGCAGGCCCCGGCGCGGTCCGCCGGCGGGCTCGGCGCCCTGGACGACACGTACTACCAGGACGCGCTCGGCAAGACCGGCACCGCGCTCAAGGGTGCCCTGCACACGATCATCAGCGACCAGACGAAGCTGACCTACAGCCAGGTCTGGGACGCGCTCAAGGCCACCGACGAGGATCCGGCCAACTCCTCGAACGTGATCCTCCTCTACACCGGCCGCTCCGAACCCAAGAGCGACAACGGCGGCAACGTCGGCCAGTGGAACCGGGAGCACGTCTGGGCCAAGTCCCACGGCGACTTCGGCACGGCCACGGGCCCCGGAACCGACATCCATCACCTGCGCCCGGAAGACGTGTCGGTCAACTCCACCCGCGGCAACAAGGACTTCGACAACGGGGGCACCGAGCTGGGCGACGCACCCGGCAACTACACCGACGGCGACTCCTTCGAACCGCGCGACGCGGTCAAGGGCGACGTGGCCCGCATGATCCTCTACATGGCGGTGCGCTACGAGGGCGACGACTCGTTCGCCGACCTCGAACCCAACGACAGCGTGTCGAACGGCTCCGCACCGAACATCGGCCGGCTCTCGGTACTGAAGACGTGGAGCGAGCAGGACCCGCCGGACACCTTCGAACAGCGCCGCAACGACGTCATATTCGATCAGTTCCAGCACAACCGGAACCCGTTCGTCGACCACCCCGAGTGGGTCGAGGCCATCTGGTGACCTGACCCTCCTGGACGGTCACCAGGACGAGGCCGTCGCCGCGCACCGGGCGACGGCCTCCTCGCGGGAGGCGAAGGAGCGCGTGGCCCCGGCCTCCTCGCCCGGCTCCACGAGGCGGCCGTCCGGGTCGGCCACGGCGGTGGGCCTGCCGTCGGCGGCGAGCCGGGCCAGTCCGCTGCGCAGCATCGCCCGGGCCACCGTGTCGATGTCCGTCACCCGAACCAGGTCGAGTACCACGGCGCCGGTCCGTCCGGTGCCCGCCTCGTCCAGGGCGTACAGGACCCGCTCCGCGGCGGTGAAGTCCAGCGCCCCCTGCGCCGCGGCGACCGCCACCCCACCGCGCCCGCTCCCGGCCTCGGGCCCGCCCGGCGGGCCGCCGGCGGTGGTGACCAGGGTGACGGTGGAGCCCGCCAGTGCCGGGTTGTGCATCAGATGCAGGCCGAGGCGTTCCGAGAGCGTCCCGATCGCCAGACGTCCCCGCACGGACGTCCCGGTCCGATCGAGCAGCGGGCTGTACGCCGCCAGCCCGAACCGGGCCGGCCCGGCGGCGATCACCCCGCCGGACACCCCGCTCTTGGCGGGCAGCCCCACCCGGAGCAGCCAGTCGCCCGACGCGTCGTACATGCCGCAGGTCGCCATCACGGCGAGCACCTGGGCGGCGACGGGTTCGGCCACCACCCTGTCCCCGGTGAGCGGATGGACGCCGCCGTGCGCCAGGGTCGCCGCCATCGCGGCGAGGTCCAGGGCCGTGACCCGTACCGAACACTGCCGGAAGTACGTCTCCACCGCCGCCACCGGGTCCACGGGCAGGGGCCCGGTGCTGCGGATGAGGTAGGCGAGCGCGCGGTTGCGGTCCCCGGTGGCGGCCTCGGAGGCGTACACCTCCTCGTCCACGTCGAGCCTCCGGCCGGCGAAGCGGCTCAGGCAGTCGAGGATGCGTCCGAACCTCGGCGCGACGGGGGTGTCCGGGATGAGAGCCGTGGTGACGATGGCGCCGGCGTTGACCATCGCGTTGGCCGGGCGCCCGGTCCCGCGCTCCAGACTGATGGCGTTGAACGCCTCGCCGCTGGGCTCGGCGTTCACCCAGCGGGACACCTCGTCGAGGCCCAGGAGGGACAGGGCCAGAGCGTAGACGAACGGCTTCGACACCGACTGGATGGTGAACGGGACGCCGGCATCGCCCGTGCTGTACCGGTGGCCGTCCATGCTGACCAGGGCCAGGCCGAAGGCGCCCGGGTCGGCGAGGGCAAGTTGCGGGATGTAGTCCGCGAGCTCGCCTTCGCCGGCCCCGGCGTACCTGGAGTGCAGTTCTCGCAGCGCGTCCGTGACCGCGCCGGTGGCAGGGCTCACCCGGTCCCGGCCGTCAGCCGCGCTCGGCCTGGGCGATGCGGGGGAACGACTTGACGCCGGCGGCCTTGCGGCTGTTGGCGTGCTGACTGACCGTCCGGTCCGGCGGTGCGTCGGCGAAGCCGAGCACCACGGAGTCGAGGACCTTGCCGGACGCGTCCACGAACTCGACCCGCACGGCATAGAAGGCGGCCTCGTCCGTGCGGTTGGTCACCCGCACGAGGGCACTGCGGAACTGCTCCGACGCCGCGACCGGGAGTCCGTTGACGGAAACGTCCGCGACGGCGTTGCCCTTGCCCTCGACTCCCTCCAGCGTCGCCACCGCCTTCTGCCGGTTGCGTTCCACATCGGCGGAGACCGAGGCCGCGAAGTCGTCCTGGGTGCGCGGGCTCCGGGTGGGCGTGGCCGTCCTGGCCGGCTCCGGGGACACGGTCTGGATGCTTCGGGCCGTGCCCTGCGACGAACTGTCGTCGCTGTCGCAGGCCGCGGTGCCGGCGACGATCAGCGCGGCGAGCAGGGCGGGGGTCAAGCTGCGGGCGGTGCGGCGGCCGCAGGCGCGCCGCGCGGGACTGGTCTGGTTCACGGACGCTCCGTCTGCTCGGAAGTACGAAGGGAAGTAGGGGCCGACGAGAAAGGGGCCGGCGAACGGGGGACCTGCCGCGGGGCCGCTTCCTGGATGGTCATGCCGCGTCCTCGCCGAAGACGTCGCGCAGCCGCTGCTCGCCGAGGCTGTCCAGATTGCTGTGGAGCAGTTCGGCGCCGCCGCCGGGGAGCGCCTCACTGATCCGGTCGGGCACCTCGTTCATGGTCAGCAGGAACAGCGCCGAAGTGCCGGGCGTGATCTTCTCCTTGACCTCGGCGATGAAGTCGTCGTCGATCCCGACATCGGCCAGCTTGCCGCCGAGCGCTCCGGCGGCCGCGCCGATGGCTGCGCCGAGCAGCGGCATCAGGAAGATCAGGCCGAACAGCATGCCCCAGAAGGTGCCGCTGAGCGCGCCCGCGCCGACCAGGTTGAGCAGCTGTTTCGTGCGCGGCTTGGCACGGTCGGCGGGCCAGCTCACCACGGCGGCGTCGAGGATCTTGATCAGTCCCTCCTTCTGAAGGGATTTCAGCGCTGTCTCCACGTCCTCGGCGCCTTCGGCCGACTGGAACTTCCACACGGTGAGCGTGGACATCGCGCATACCTCCCGAGCCCGGAATGACCAACTCGCTCATATTAGGATCAAAAGGTATGAATTGACTCGTCGAATCACCCGCACACACCCGCTCGCACGGCAGTGCGCACAAGTCCCCCGGGAGGGAACTGATGGATACGGACGCCCTGACCGCCGGTCTGTTGCAGGAGCTCCGCGCGGCCAAGCCCTATCCGGCCCTGTCCCTGACCATGCCGACGCACCGGCGGGCACCGGACAACGCCCAGGACGCCGTACGGCTGCGCAACCTGGTGTCCGAGGCCGGCAACCGGCTCGACGCCGACCCCGACGCCGGCCGTGAGGTGCGCGCGGCGGTCAAGCAGCAGCTCGACCGCGCGGTCGGCGAGGTCGATCCGCGCCGCGCCCTGGACTCCCTGGTGATCCTCGCGACCGCCGACGAGTTCCAGATCTGGCAGCTGCCGCGCACGGCCCCCGAACGGGTGGTGCTCAGCGACACCTACCTGACCCGCAACCTGGTCGCCGCGAAGGCGCAGGCGCGGCCGTTCTGGACGCTCACCGTGTCCGCGGACCACGCCGCCCTGTTCAGCGGCACGTCCGACGCCGCGCACGAGGAGCACATCGGCGGCTTCCCGCTGACGGCTCCGCGCGAGGCGCCCAACCCGCAGCGCGAGGAACGGATCGGCGACACACCGAGCACGTTCACCGACGAGGAGACCCGGCAGTTCCTGCGCACTGTGGACGAGAAGCTGCGCGGGGTGCTGGCCACCGATCCGCGCCCGCTCTACCTGGTGGGCCTCGCCCCCGCGCTCGCGCTGCTCGACGAGGTCGGCGAGGCGGCCAAGGACGCGGTGGGCCGGGTCACCAAGGGTGCCCCTGCCGACACCTCGCCCAGCGATCTGCTGACCGAGCTGCGCCRCGCGCTGGAGGCCCGGCAGAAGCGGTTCGCCGCGGAGATCGACGGCAAGCTGGACGAGGCCCGCGGGCGGCGTGCCTTCGCGGGCGGGCTCGACGAGGTGTGGGCCGCCGTACGGGAGGGACGCGCCGGCCTGGTGGCGGTGGAGGAGCACCACCAGCAGACGGTCAGGGTCGACCAGGAACACCTGGTGCCGGTGAGCGGCGACGCGGCGGACCCGGCGGACCCGGCGGACGGCAACGTCCGCGAGGACATCGTCGACGAACTGGTCGAAGCGGCGCTGGACAGCGGCGCCGAGGTCGTCTTCGTCGCGGACGACTCGCTGAAGGAGCACGGACGGATCGCGGCGGCACTGCGCTATTGAGCGGTTGGCTCCGGTCCGGCCCCCTTTGTCACACTGGAGGTGTCCCCCGGGCCGAAGCCACCGAGAGGAGAACGCGTCATGCCGCGCGGATCGAATCGGAAGCGGGAACGGCAGTACGAGCACATCAAGGAGAGCGTCCAGGAGCGCGGGGTCGGCGAGGACCGTGCCGAGGAGATCGCCGCCCGGACCGTGAACAAGGAGCGCGCCCGCGCCGGCGAGTCGCGGACCGCGAGCCGTACCTCGGTCGAGGACATCTCGTCCTCGCGGCGTGGCGGGCTCCGCTCGCACAGTGGCGCCGCGGGCCCCACCCGCGACCAGCTCTACGAAGAGGCGAAGCACAAGAACGTCAAGGGGCGTTCGGCCATGACGAAGGCGGAGCTGGCCCGCGCGGTCGGCCGCTGACCTCCCGCATGGCGAAGGCCCGGACGGCGCGTGAGTCCGGGCCTTCGCCGTGACCTCAGCCCTCCCAGGTCCAGTCCGCCACCTCCGGCAGGTCCGTGCCGTGGGCGCGGATCCAGTCGTGGTGGCGGGTCCGGGTGTCGGCCATCTCCTGGCGCACCGCCGCGGCACGGACCCCCAGTCCGGGGACACGGTCGATGACGTCCATGACCAGGCGGTAGCGGTCGAGGTCGTTGCGGACCACCATGTCGAAGGGCGTGGTGGTCGTGCCCTCCTCCTTGTAGCCCCTGACGTGCAGCTGGGCGTGCCCGGCGCGGCGGTAGGCCAGCCGGTGGATCAGCCAGGGATAGCCGTGGTAGGCGAAGATCACCGGCTTGTCGCGGGTGAACAGGGCGTCGTACTCGGAGTCCGGCATCCCGTGCGGGTGCTCGGAGTGCGGCATGAGCCGGGCGATGTCGACGACGTTCACCACCCGCACGGACAGTTCCGGCAGATGCCGTCGCAGCAGTCCGGCGGCCGCGATGATCTCCAGGGTGGGTACGTCCCCGGCGCAGGCGAGCACGACGTCGGGTGCGCGGCTGCCGTCCTCGGTGCCCGCCCACTCCCAGACACCCGCGCCGCGCGCGCAGTGCGCGCGGGCCCGGTCGAGGGTGAGCCAGTCGAAGCTCGGCTGTTTGCCCGCCACGATCACGTTCACGTAGTCCCTGCTGCGCAGCACGTGGTCGGCCACGGAGAGCAGGGTGTTCGCGTCCGGCGGCAGGTAGACGCGTACGACCTCGGGGCTCTTGTTCAGGATGTGGTCGACGAAGCCCGGGTCCTGGTGCGAGAAGCCGTTGTGGTCCTGGCGCCAGACGTGTGAGGTGAGCAGGTAGTTGAGGGAGGCGATGGGGCGGCGCCAGGGCAGCCGGCGCGAGGTCCGCAGCCACTTGATGTGCTGGTTGACCATCGAGTCGACGATGTGGGCGAACGCCTCGTAGCAGGAGAAGAGCCCGTGCCGGCCCGTGAGCAGATAGCCCTCCAGCCAGCCCTGGCACAGGTGCTCGGAGAGCACCTCCATGACCCGGCCGTCGCGGGCGAGATGCTCGTCGGTCGGGAGGGTGTCCGCCTGCCAGGCCTTGCCGGTCGCCCCGTAGAGGGCGTCGAGCCGGTTGGAGGCGGTCTCGTCGGGGCCGACGACCCGGAAGTCCCGCCGGCCTGCGGTGGCCGCCATGACGGCCTCCAGCAGCCCGCCGAGTACCCGGGTCGGTTCGTGGAGGACGCTCCCCGGCTTGTCCACCCGCACGGCGTGGTCGTCGAGGGCCGGCATCGGCAGCTCGCGCAGCAGCAGACCGCCGTTGGCGTAGGGGGTGGCGCCGAGCCGCGCCTCGCCTTCCGGCACGCAGGCGAGGACCTGGTCCGTGGGGCGCCCTTCGGTGTCGAAGAGTTCCTCGGGCCGGTACGAGCGCAGCCACCGCTCCAACTGCCCCAGGTGCTCCGGATTGTCGCGGACCCCGGGCAGCGGGACCTGGTGGGCGCGCCAGGTGCCTTCCACGGGCAGTCCGTCGACCTCGGCGGGCCCGGTCCAGCCCTTGGGCGTACGCAGCACGATCATGGGCCAGCGCGGCCGTCCGGTCCGACCGCCGGTGCGGGCGGCCTCCTGGAGTTCCCGGATGCGGTCGACGGCGCGGTCCATCGCGGCGGCCATCGCCCGGTGCACGGTGAGGGGGTCGTCCCCCGCCACGTACAGGGGTTCATGGCCGTAGCCGCGCAGCAGGGCGTCGAGTTCCGTCTCGGGGAGGCGGGCGAGCACCGTGGGGTTGGCGATCTTGTAGCCGTTGAGGTGGAGGACCGGAAGGACGGCCCCGTCATGGACGGGGTCGAGGAACTTGTTGGCGTGCCAGGATCCGGCGAGCGGTCCGGTCTCCGCCTCGCCGTCACCGATGACGCAGGTGACCAGGAGGTCCGGGTGGTCGAGCGCGGCGCCGTAGGCGTGGGCCAGGGCGTAGCCCAGTTCGCCGCCTTCGTGGATGGAGCCGGGGGTCTCCGGCGCGACATGGCTGGGCACGCCGCCGGGGAAGGAGAACTGCTTGAACAGCAGCGCCATCCCCGCCGCGTCCCTGCTGACGTCGGGGTAGGTCTGCGTGTAGCTGCCCTCCAGCCAGGAGTTGGCGAGGACCGCGGGACCGCCGTGCCCGGGACCCCAGACGCACAGCGCGTCGGTCCCGCGCGAGGCGATGATGCGGTTGACATGGGTGTACACGAGGTTGAGTCCCGGCGAGGTGCCCCAGTGGCCGAGGAGCCGGGGTTTGATGTCCTCGGGGACGAGCGGCCGGGACAGCAGGGGGTTGTCCATCAGGTAGATCTGGCCGACGGCCAGATAGTTGGCGGCCCGCCAGTGCGCGTCGAGCGCGGCGATCTCTTCGTCGGTCGGGCCGGTCGTCGACGGGGACGGCGGGGCGTCGCTCATGGTCACCTCTCAGCAGGCTGTCCGGTGGTCCGGTTACCTCGGCTCGGGGCCGTACCAGACGGTGGTGGCGTTGCAGAACGCGCGGATGCCGTGACCGGCGAGCTCACGTCCGTATCCGGAACGCTTCACCCCGCCGAACGGCAGCGCGGGGTGCGAGGCCGTCATGCCGTTGAAGAACACACCGCCCGCCTCCAGGTCACGGACGCAGCGCCGGCTCTCCTCGGCGTCGCGGGTCCAGACGTTGGAACTGAGCCCGAAGGTCGTGTCGTTGGCCAGCTCAAGGGCCTCGTCGAGGCTCTCGGCCCGGTAGAGCGTGGCGACGGGGCCGAAGGTCTCCTCGTGGTGGATGCGCATGGCGGGAGTGATCCCGGCGAGGACCGTCGGGGCGTAGAACCAGCCGCGCTCCAGTCCCCCGGCCAGGCCCTCGGGCCGGCCGCCGCCGCACAGGGCGGTCGCGCCCTGGCCTACGGCGTCGTCGACGAGCTCCTCCAGGTCGGTGCGCCCCTGTTCGCTGGCGAGCGGACCGATGTCGGTGGACTCCTCCAGCGGATCGCCCACGGTCAGGTCGCGCATGCCCACGGTGAAGCGTTCGGCGAACTCCTCGTACACCTGGGTGTGCACGATGAACCGCTTGGCGGCGATGCAGGACTGTCCGTTGTTCTGGACGCGCGCGGTGACCGCCGTGCGGGCCGCCTTGGCGACGTCGGCGGAGGGCAGGACGAGAAAGGGGTCGCTGCCGCCGAGCTCCAGGACGGTGGGCTTGATCTCGTCCCCCGCGACGGCTGCCACGGCACGGCCGGCCGGTTCGCTGCCGGTCAGGGTCGCCGCGGCCACCCTGCGGTCGCGCAGGATCGCCTCGACCGCTCCGGAGCCCACCAGAAGCGTCTGGAAGCACCCGGCGGGGAACCCGGCCCGGTGGAACAGGTCGCCCAGGTACAGCGCGGTCTGCGGCACGTTCGAAGCGTGCTTCAGCAGACCCGTGTTGCCGGCCATGAGTGCGGGGGCCGCGAACCGCATGACCTGCCAGAGCGGGAAGTTCCACGGCATCACGGCGAGCACGGTGCCCAGTGGCCGGTAGTGGACGTACGCGCGTGAGGCACCGGAGTCCTCGACGTCGGCGGGAGAGGGATGCTCGTCGGCCAGGAGTTCCTCGGCGTGGGCCGCGTACCAGCGCATGGCCTTGGCGCACTTCGCGGCTTCGGCCCGGGACGCCTTGAGGGGCTTGCCCATCTCCAGGGTCATGGTGCGGGCGATGTCCTGCTGGTCCTCGTCGAGGAGGTCCGCGGCGCGGTTGAGGAGCCGGGACCGTTCACCGAATCCGGTGGTGCGGTAGGCGCGGAAGGCGGCGTCCGCCGCGGCGAGCCGCCGCTCGATCTCCTCCGCTCCCTGGGCGTCGAACGTTCTGAGGGTCTCGCCGTTCGCGGGGTTGACCGTCGCGATGGGCATGACTGTGGCCTCCTTGCCTCGGTACTTCGACCGTGCCGCGCCACCGGCTCCGGCGCAACGCGGGCCCCCGCCCTGCGCATCCACCACGAGGAGACCTTCGGCCCCGTCGCCACGCTCTACCGGGCCGAGAGCCTCGACGAGGCCCTTGAGCTGGCCAACGACACGACCTTCGGGCTCAGTTCCAACGTCTGGACCCGCGACGCCGAGGAGAGCC
>NZ_RDBK01000010.1 GCF_008042275.1 Streptomyces sp. OR43
GTGGTTCTCCGTGTGGTGTGGGGTGCCGTGGGCCGCCCACCCCCAGGCGGCCCACGGCACCCCACACCACACGGAGAACCACATGATCGCCTGCGTCCGCTGCGACGACACCAACGGCCCGTTCAGCCGCCGCCCCGAAGGCCACGTCTGCGAGAAGTGCCTCGACGAACAGGACGGCAAGCGATGACCGCCACCGTCGAGGAAACCGAGGTCATCCCCGGGGTGTACGACATCCCCGCCGAGATGTACCACGGCGACCCCATCCCCGGAGGCAGCCTGTCCTCTACCGGTGCCCGCACCCTCGTCAAGGCGCCGGCCAAGTTCCGCTACGACCTCGACCACCAGGAGCCGTACAAGGCGGCGTTCGACTTCGGGACCGCAGCCCACAAGCTCGTCCTCGGTGACGGACCCGAACTCGTCCTCGTCGACGCCGCCCGCTGGGACACCAACGAGATCAAGGCCCGGATCATCCAGATCCGCAAAGCCGGAAACATCCCGCTGAAGAAGCCCGACCTCCAGCGCGTCCACGACATGGCCACCGAGCTCAGCAAGAACCCTGAGGCCGCGGACCTCCTCCACCCCGACAGTGGCATCGCCGAGCAGTCCATGTTCTGGCAGACCGGGAACGTGTGGTGCCGCAGCCGCATCGACTGGCTCCGCGAAGACGGAATCGTCGACTACAAGACAGCCCGCTCCGCCCACCCGGACGCCATCCAGAAGGCCGTTGCCGAGCACAACTACCACGTTCAGGACGACTGGTACCGCCGCGGTGCCGCAGCCCTCGGAGTGCTCCCGCGCGAGGCCCCTTTCCACTTCATCTTCCAGGAGAAGGAACCCCCGTACCTCGTGACGGTGGTGCGCCTCGACCTGTGGCGCGACATCGCCCACCAGGTCAGCGAGCAGGCCCTGTTCCTCTACGACTCCTGCCGCAGCACCGGCCACTGGCCGGGCTACACCACCGACACCGCATACATCGCGCCGCCCGCCTGGCTTGAGCGCCAGTACGCCTAGGAGCAGATCATGACCCTTCCCGCGCCCAGCCGCGTCGGCCGCCCGCAGGCCGCTGCCAGCAACGAATACGACAACGGCCCGTTCACCTTCCGGCCTGCCACCAAGGACGGCCACAACGCCAGCGTCGCCATCCAGGGCCCGTCCGGCTCCGGCAAGACCTGGACCGGCCTCTGTGTCGCCAGCGGCCTCGCCGAAGGCCAGCGGTTCGCCGTCATCGACACCGAGCGCGGCGCCGCCGCCCTCTACGTCAACGACCTCAGCGCCAGCTTCGACACCCTGCCCATGCACCGGTACGACCCCCGCGACCTTCAGAAGGCCCTCGCAGCCGCAGCGCAGCGCCGCTACCCCGTCGTCATGGTCGACAGCCTCAGCCACTTCTGGTCCGGCACCGACGGCACCCTCGACCAGGTCGAGAACGCCAAGTCCAAGTACGGCGGCAACAAGTTCGCCGGCTGGAAGGACGGCACCCCGATCCAGAACGCCATGATCGAGGCGCTTATGTCCTACCCCGGCCACGTCGTCGTGACGATGCGGTCCTACACCGACTGGGTCCTGGAGAAGGGCCAGCCCGTCAACAAGGGCACCCGCGTCGAGCAGCGCCGCGGCATCGAGTTCGAGTTCGGCGTGGCCGCCGAAATGGACAAGAGCAACCAGCTGCGGTTCATCAAGTCCCGTTGCCCGGCCTTCAGGGGCCGCGAGTTCGACCGGCCCGACGGCGCCCGGGACATCGCCAAGCCGTACCTGGACTGGCTGCGCGACGGCGCGAAGCCCATCGACCCGGCCGTCTGGATCAACGCCGCGAACTCGCCGGAAGCCACCCCGGACAGCCTGCTCGCCCTCTACCGCGAGGTCGAAGCCGCCAGCGCCCTGGCAACCCCGCTGCTGCACCCGGACACCGGCAAGCCGATCAGCCTCGGCGACCGCATCAAGGAGCGCGGCACCGCACTCAAGGCCGCTTCCGCCGCCTGACCCACCCGCACTTAGGGGCCATCCCGCCCGCCGAAATCAGGCGGGGTGGCCCCACTGGTCAAGGAGACCACAGCCATGGACCGGAACGTCACCCTCACCGCTGTCGACGGCACCGACGCCCTCGCCTTCGTCATCATCCGCCCCGGCCAGACCGAAGGCGGCGTCAGCATCGAAGCTGCCGCCACCGGGCTCAGCCAGGAAGGCGCAGCCCACGTCCTACGCCACGTCGCCAATCAGTGGGACGGCGGCGGAGACGACCTCAGCGCCACCCTCAGTGCCCTCAACGCCCTGGCCGAGCGCTACGAGAACTCCGCCAACGGCACCACGACAACCCACCAATACATCCGGCAGGCAGCCCGCGATATCCGCTTCATCCTCACCGCCGGCCGGTTGCCCGCCCGCCTCATGACGGACGCCGAACTTGAGGCCCTCCTTCCCAGTCAGGACGCAGAACTCGTTGACGAGGAGCCCACCTCATGACCCACATCCAGCCCGTCTTTGACGGAGCTCAGCTCACCGCCTCCGCCCCGGCCGTTCGCCGCATCGTCGACGACTACGACGCCTGGGTGTCCGAGGTCTGGCCCGCCTTCGTCGCCGCCGCCGACACCGGGAAGCCGTTCACCGTCGACCAGGWCGCCAGGAACAACAAGCTCCCGGACCCGCCCCGCCCGCAGGCCCAGTGGGGCAACCTGCCCCGCCTCCTCGTCAACGCCGGGATCATGCGGCACCACGACTACGGCGGCAGCGAACGGGCCCGCCACAGCCTCGTCCACGTGTGGATCGGCATACCGGAACGGCAGCGCGAAGCCGTCGTTCGCCACCTTGCCGAAGCACGCAAGGAGCGGGCCGCCGCCCGAGCCCAGCAGCGGAGGGCCGCATGAACGGCCCCTACCTCGCCCTGATCCTCGGCCTCGGCTCCCGCGCATGGACCGACCGCAACCTGATCGACAACGTGCTCACCGAGGTGTGGCACGACGCCCGCCAGGACGGCTACAGCGGCATCGAGGTCATGGAAGGCACCGCCAAGGGCGCTGACCAGATGTGCGGCGACTGGGCCAAAGCCCGGTTCGACGACGGTGTCGCCCACCTGCCCGTTGAGGCGGACTGGGAAGGGCCCTGCGCCGACACCTGCCCGCCCGGACACCGCAAGGCCCGCCGCGACGGCACCGAGTACTGCCCGCTCGCCGGCCACCGCCGCAACCAGAACATGGTCGACCGCCGGCCGCTCATCGCCCTCGCCTTCCAGGTCGGCAACTCCACCGGCACCGCCGACTGCATTCGCCGCGTCGAAAAGGCCGGCGTAACCGTCCGGAGGTGGGCGGCATGAACAACGCCGACTACCTCATCAACGCCGGCCTGCTGTACGGGCCCGGCCTGCTCCTCGCCGCGGGCACAGCCGGTGCCTGGAGAACCGGCTGGTGGATCCGCGACCGCCACCAAGCCCGCATCGACAAGCAGACCTACACCGCCCGGGCCGCCCGCCTCAACCGGGTCGCCGACCGGGCCGACGCATTCCTCGCCATGCCCGAAGACCTCGTCACCGCCCGGCTCGAAGCCCACTACGCCGCCACACCCAACCACGCCCGCGAGGAGGGCCGATGACCACCGCAGTCCGCCGAGTCCGTCAATCCGTTCCCGCCGAAGCGTTCGATCACGGCGACCCCAAGCGCTACCGCCGCGGCTGCCGCTGCGACCTCTGCAAAGCAGGAGTCAGCGCCGACACCCTGCGCTGGAAGTACCTGCGCAGCGTCGGACGGAGCGGAATCGTGCCCATCGACCGGGCACGCCGACACGTCGCCAACCTGCGGGCCGCAGGCATGCCCGACAAAGACATCATGAAACTGGCGGAGATCTCCCCGGAAGTCCTCCGGCGAGTCATCGCGAACGGTGCGAAGCTGCGCTACACCACCGAACTCCGCATTCTCGCCGTACCCGCACCCAGTCAGCCCGGCCGAACCATGCGCCGCGTCGACAGCGTCGGAACCCGTCGACGCCTTCGCGCACTCATCGCTCTTGGCTGGACCCGCAAGGCCATCGCCGCGCGCATCCCCGGCATGTACGCCGAGTACCTTGCCCGACTCGTACACAGCGAATCACCTGTCACCACCTGGATGGCAGGGCGGATCGAGCAGGGCTACAGGGAATTGGCGGGGCTTCAGCCTGAAGCGCACGGTGTCGCACCCCGTGAAGCCAAGCGGTCACGCCGGGAAGCGGCCGAGAACCTGTGGGCTCCTCCGGGGGCGTGGGATGACGACCGCCTCGACGACCCCAACGTTGCGCCGGAGTGGACAGGCCACTGCGGCACTGACCGCGGGTGGTGGATGCACCGCAAGCAGGACATTCCAGTGTGCACCGCCTGCCACCAGGCGCACGAGCAGTGGAAGCAGGAACGCCGGCACCTACCCCGCAGCGAGTACATGGCACTCGTCGCCGCATCCAGGGCCAGCGCATTCTGCCGCGGCGCAGTCATCGCCCAGAACGCCCGCGAACTCCTCGCCGACGGAGCCACCTACGAGCAGGCCGCAAACCGGCTCAAGGTCAGCACCCAGCACCTGTTCCAAGAACTGCGCCGCTACCCGGCCTCGACGGAAGAACTGGAGGCGGCAGCGTGACCAGCATCAAAGCCGAAACCTGGCGCGAGAACGCCCTCTGTCGGCAGACCGACCCGGAGCTGTTCATGCCCGACGTCGGCGGCTCCACGAGGGACGCAAGGCGCACCTGCATGGCCTGCGAGGTACGGCCTCAATGCCTCGACTACGCGGTCCAGGCCGGCGAGCAGTGGGGCGTCTGGGGCGGGCTCGGCCAGCAAGAACTCCGCCGGCTCATCCGGGCACGGCGAGCAGAAACCGAGGCGGCATGACAACGGCGGGCCACCAGTGGGTGGCCCGCCACACGGCGTTGCGCACACGACAAAACCCCGCAGAAACGCGGGGGAGGGAAGGAGGGGATGTGTCAGTCCGTCGACGCTGCGGCCTCGTCGCGCTGCCGCTTCTTGTGCGCGGTGACCTCGCGCTTGATGTACATGCGCAGGTCGTCCGACCGGCTGATGCCCTTGTCTTCGCAGGCAGCGCCGTATGCCTCCCAGGTCTCTTTGTCGAGACGGAAGACGCGGTTGGGCATGGGGTCGCGGGTGGCCATGGCAAAAGACTAGCGGTTGCCTATGCGATCCGTCGACCCGGCGCGGTGGGCTGGCTTCAGAAAACGCATATGCCTTGCCTATGCGTTGAGCGTCAGATCCTGGTAGCGTTCTGCATATGCGATTCCGGCTCTCGGGCCAATCGTGACAGGGCTGCCCGCTTGCCTGCGGGGCCCGCATCAATAGCCACCTCCACCAACAAGGAGGACACCTTGACCGCACCGCGCATCGGATCCCTCTTCACCGGGACCGGAGCCCTCGACCTCGCCGTCATGGACGTGTTCGGCGGCGAAACCGTGTGGCACTCCCAGTACGAACCGCCCGACAAGAAGGGGAAGCCCGACACCAACCAGTACGCGGCGAAGATCCTCGCCCGCCACTGGTCGAACGTGCCGAACCTCGGCGACATCACCGCCATCGACTGGGCGACTGTCCGCGCCGAACACGGGCCGATCAACATCCTCACCGGTGGCTTCCCCTGCCAGGACGTCTCCTCCGCCGGGAAGCGTGCCGGACTCACCGACGACTCCCGCTCAGGACTCTGGGCCCACATGGCCCGCGCCATTGCCGAACTCAAACCCGAACTGGTGGTCATCGAAAATGTCGAAGGGCTCCTCTCAGCGCAAGCTGCCGGCGACCTGGAACCCTGCCCGTACTGCGTGGGAGACCGACACGATCAGCCTCTACTGCGGGCACTTGGAGCCGTTCTTGGCGACCTGGCCGTCCTCGGGTTCGATGCGGAATGGGCGCGCGTCGCAGCGTCCGAGGTCGGCGCTGCCCACGGTCGCAAGCGCGTCTTCATCTACGCCTGGCCGGCTGATGCCGACCCCGGTCGCCTCGGACGGTGGTACGGACAGAGGCTCTTCGGCTGGCTGGGGGCTGCGGGACGAGACGCAGAAGCTGCTGCCGACGCCGCGCACCTCGGACACGAACGGGATCGGGACGCACGGGACGGGCGGACCGGACCTACGGACGGCGGTATCGCTTCTGCCAACGCCCAGGGCACGGGACGGAAAGGGGCGCGACCCGAACCCGCGGGGCGTGGACCTGAACGAGGCATTGCACCGGCTTCTGCCGACACCGACCGCATCGAATCCGAACGACGGGGAGTCGCTGGAGTCCTGGGAAGCCAGGCGTCAGCGGAACCTGGCGAAGGGGATCAACGGCAACGGGCAGGGAACTCCGTTGGCGATAGCGGTGAAGCTGCTGCCGACCCCGATGGCCGGGGACGCGAAGGGGACCAGGAGCGCGACGGCGGGCCGGAAGACGGACAACCCGAACGTGAACCTCGGGTGGACGCTGTCGGACGTGGTGCACGACGGGAGACTGTCGAACCCGTCTGCCCCACCTGCGGATGTGAAGAGTCCTTCCACGACGGAGGCGGCTTCTGCGCCGGCCCCTGCGTCGGAGACTGCACGGACCTCGAACTCGGACGACCCGCAGACTGCCCAGCTGATTGCCCCGTCTGCGCCGATGAGGCTCTTGCCGACACCGACAACCAGCGCACAGGAGAAGAGCACCCGGGCGCTGACCTCATCGTCGGAGAACGGGCGCCGAAGCGGCGGCGGTCAATCGAGTTCGCCGGGCTTAACCGAAATCGTGAAGCTGGTCTCGGGGGAGCGGCCGAGCAATCTGCCCTCAAACGAGAACCTACCGCCGAGCAGCAGGCGAATCGTCGAACAATTCTCAACCTCCGAGACGGCGACCCCGACATCGACTGGGGCGACTACGGCCCCGCCATCCGACGATGGGAAGCCATCCTCGGACGACACGCTCCTTGGCCCACTGACGCTCTGGGACGACTGAGCCCCGCCTTCACCGAATGGCTCATGGGCCTCCCCGACGGCTGGGTCACCTGTACCCCTGGGCTCACCCGCAGCGCCATGCTCCGCGCCCTCGGCAATGGGGTCGTCCGCCAGCAGGCCGTCGCCGCTCTGCACCTGCTCGCCGGCCGGGCCGACGCCTTGGTCGCCGCATGACCTACCCCGGCCCAATACCGGCCCCCACCTGACCTGACCGCGGCCGACGGGCCGTGACCGGCAGACCTATCCACGCCCCGCTTGAAGGAAGTTCCCATGGCAGAGAAGGACAAGCGCACCTACGTCAAGGTGCACGACGGTCTGCCGGACCACCCGAAGATCATTGACGCGGGTGGTGAGGCCGGCTGGCTGTACGTGTGCGGTCTCGCCTACGCGTCCCGGCAGCTGACCGACGGCGTCCTCCCTCGCCGTCTCGTCCTTCGACTGACCGACGGAAGCAACCCTGAAGCAAGTGCTTCGGCACTGGTTCGCGTTGGCTTGTGGCACGAGGGCGAACACGACTGCCCCACCTGCCCCCAGGCGAGTCCCGACACCTACGTCATCCACGACTACCTGGAGCACCAGCGCTCGTCTGCCGAGGTCGCAGACCTTCGCGCCAAGCGTGCAGCCGCAGGTCAGCGGGGTGGCAAGCGCTCCGGAGAGTCCCGCCGAGCCTCCTCTGAAGCCGAAGCAAACCGTGAAGCAAGTGCTTCAGCAAAAGCGAAGCAAGCGGGAAGCAAAAACGAACCAGAGACAGAGACAGAGACAGAAGTAAAAGAAAAGACTTCCCGAACTCCTGCGGAGTCCGCGGATGCCCCCGCCCGGCACGACGTCGAACGCGTCTGCAAGCACCTCGCCACCGTCATCGAGAACGGCGGCGACAAGCGCCCCCGCATCAGCGCCAAGTGGCGAACCGACATGCGGCGCCTCTTCGACATCGACGGCATCACACCGGACCAGGCCATCACCGCCATCGACTGGGCCCACGCCAGCGACTTCTGGAACGCCCACATCCTCACCCCGGCCAAGCTCCGCGAGAAGTACCCCACCCTCCGCCGCCAGGCCGCAAACGAACGCAACCGCGGGACCGGCGGCGGCGCGCAAACCGCACAACGGCACCAGCCCGAAGAGGAGATCATCAATGACAGCCAGTTCGGATAACGAGAGCCCCATGGGCTCCTGGCTCAACGAACGCCGCACCCAGGCCCTTGCCGCGTTCGACGAGCAGATCCCGCTCCTGTACCGCCGCCGCATCTACCTCAACACCAAGGTCGCCCAGTGGGCCGACTGCACCGACGAGGCACCCACCAGCCTTTTCCTCTGGGGCCCGCTCGGCGTCGGGAAAACCCACAGCGCCTGGCAGGCCACCCGGCGCTGGGTCGGCCAGCAGTTCGCCGGCGACTACCGCGGCACCCCGATCGTGCAGACCTGGCGATCCACCGCCCTCTTCGACGCCCTGCGCCCCGACGACAACGGCGGCAGCCCGCAGCGGCTCATGAAGCAACTCCAGACCGCGGACCTGCTGTACATCGACGACGTCGCCGCCGCCCGCGTCTCCCCGACCGGCTGGACCCAGGAACGGCTCTACGAAATCTTCGACGAGCGGTACATCAACCGGCTCCCGATCCTGATCACCAGCGATGTGAAGCCCAGCCAGATCAGCCACATCGTGGGGGAGCGGGTCACCTCCCGGGCGGCAGAGATCTTCCGCAGCGGCGTCGTCCACCTCGACGGCGACGACCGCCGGCAGGGCGGTGTAGCCGCATGAGCGCCGACCCGGTGCAGGTCGAGTACCTGTACGGCATCAAGCCCGGCCGATTCGACGCCAACGATGACTGGCAGGCCGAAAGCATCGTTGCCTTCCGGATCACGAAGAAGACCCCGAAGCGGACCTACTACGACGCCGAGCTTTACGGCCGAGGCCCGCACATCCGTTTCGTCGACCGGCACCGCCTCGAAACCGATGGCGAGATCACCCGGAAAGGCCAGTGGTGGGAGCCCGACCTCCGGCTCTACACGCAGCCCCCGCAGACCTTCCCGCCCCAGTGGGACCTCGACCTGCCCCGACTCAAAGCCGAGATGGCCGCCGCCCACCCCGACAAGGAAACCGGTAGCCACCAAGCGTTCATTGCCGCCCGCGCCCGGTACGAGCACGCCCGCACCCAGGAGACCAGCGCATGAGCACCGACCCGTGGGGCGAGCCCACCGACGACCAGCCCAACACAATGCCCGCACTTCCCGCCGACTTCGAAGCCGAGAGAATCGTCGTCGCCACCGCCATGGCAAGGCCCTCCATCGTCGACGAGCTGGCAGCAACCGGCTTCGACCCCGCCGACATCGTTGACGACCGCTACCGGTGGGTCTGGTTCGCCGTCGAGGAACTCGCCTCCAGCTTCAAGCACGGGGAGATCCGGTACGTCCCCGTCGCCCGACAGCTTCAGGCGTGGCGTGCCGACGGCCGCATCGCCAGCGTCCCGCTCAGTGAAGACCAGTTGCGCGAGCTGTACGACCACGCCCAGGCCGGATCCGAGGGGTACTTCGCAGACCGGATCACTGACAAGGCCATCGCTGCCCGCATGGTGGCCCACGGTCACGCCTCCGTCCTTCGCGGCAACTCGCCGGCGTTCGACCGTGACCAGGACGTTGCCGCCGCCCAGGCCGAGCTCGACGGTGTGGTCCGCGCGACCGGCGACAGCGAGACCACCTTGGTCGGTGAGCTGCTGGCCGGTGTGTTCGAACGGGCAGTCACCCCGCCCACCAACGACGACAAGATCCCTACCGGGTTCGTCGACCTCGACGCCTTGCTGTGCGGCGGATGGGCCCCCGGTCAGATGGTCGTCGTCGGGGCCAGGCCGGCGATGGGCAAGACCACCTTCGGCCTCGGGCTGGCCAGGGCCGCCGCCATCCACAACAACATCCCGACCCTGTTCGAGTCGCTGGAGATGGGCAACGCCGAACTCGGCAACAGCATCGTCTCCGCCGAAGCCCGGGTCGCCCTTCACCACATCAAGCAGGGCGTCGTCGCCGACGACCCGGAGGCCACCCGTCGCATGGCGCTCAAGGCCGCAAAGATCAAGCCGGCGCCGCTGCACATCAACGACGGCGCGAACCTGTCCATGGCCACCCTCCGCGGCCGGGTCCGCCACCTCGTCCGCACCGAAGGTCTCCGGCTCGTCATCGTCGACTACCTCCAGCTGATGCAGGCGCCGCGGGCCGAGTCCAGGCAGGTCGCCGTCTCCGAGATGTCCCGCCAGTTGAAGCTCCTCGCCAAGGAATTCCAGATCACCGTGGTCGTCCTGGCCCAGCTCAACCGTGGGCCGGAGCAGCGCACCGAGAAGAAGCCGATGGTGTCCGACCTTCGCGAGTCCGGCGCGATTGAGCAGGACGCCGACATCGTGATCCTGCTTCACCGCGAGGACGCCTACGAGAAGGAGTCGCCGCGCGCCGGCGAGGCCGACCTGATCGTCGGTAAGCACCGCGGCGGGCCGACGGCGACGATCACCACCGCGTTCCAGGGGCATTTTGCCCGATTCGTAGATATGGCTCAGCCCTGATGTGGGAGCCGTCCGTCGACGACATCGTCGCCGCCCGCGAACAAGGCGACCTCAAAGCCCTCCTCCTCCTGGCCGCCGGCATCACGCTCGCCGCCCCCAAGCAGCGCGAGGCCGAACCGGACGAGCCCTGCTTCCACATCCGCCGCCCCGGCGCCTGGCCCTGCGGCACCGCAGCCACCGGACCCACACCAACACCCTGCACCGACTGCCAGAACGGAGGGCCCCCATGACCGACAACTGCCCGAACTGCCCGCAGCAGCAGGTGAACCCGGTCGCCGAGGACATCCGCGGCACCCAGGTCAGCCACCTCTACCGGTGCGCCGGCTGCGGCCACATCTGGTCGACGAACCGGGACGCCGATGCCTACGGACAGGAAGCGGCGTGACGGCCGCAGCGGGGACCGGTTCGTTGCCTGGCCGCGCGCCTGTCCCGCTGCCCGCCCCTGGCTCGAACACTGCTTCGTTGGAGGTGCGGGTACCCGGAACCCTTTCCAGGCCCGCAGGCGGCCGTACAGGGCTTCCGTCGGAGTCGACCCCGTGCCGCGTGTGTGGCCGCCCGCTGTGCACCGAGCGGTGGGTGGCCCGCCAGATCGGCCCGGTCTGCGCCCGCCGCCTCGGRGACCGGGTTCACCTGCTGCTGCGGGCAGTTCGGGCAGTTGTCGGTCATGGGGGCCCTCCGTTCTGGCAGTCGGTGCAGGGTGTTGGTGTGGGTCCGGTGGCTGCGGTGCCGCAGGGCCAGGCGCCGGGGCGGCGGATGTGGAAGCAGGGCTCGTCCGGTTCGGCCTCGCGCTGCTTGGGGGCGGCGAGCGTGATGCCGGCGGCCAGGAGGAGGAGGGCTTTGAGGTCGCCTTGTTCGCGGGCGGCGACGTGCCACCTCGGCCCGCACTCGCGCAACGGTCGCCTCGGCCCGCTCGGCGCCGTTGACGCGCACAGCTGGGAAAACGGCTTCGTCCTCGCGCTTTCCGTCGTGGAGGTGCGCGCCCGCCTTGTCGATTGACGGGAGTGAAGCGTCGAGGTCGCACGAGCAGCGCGGCGACAGAGGCGCCGGGATCGCAGCTCGGATGCGGGCGAGAGACGTCTCCCCGATGCCGGGGACGGCGAGCAGCTGCTCGTCCGTCATCCGCCGCACGTCGGCCAGGGAGTGGCCGTGGAAGTGCAGGGTGTGCGCGATGACGCGGGCCTTGCGGTCCCCGCCCAGAGCCTGGATCAGTGGAGACTGGCCACCGTGCAGCAGGGCATCGGCGGTGTCGGGCGCCGGGCAGTCGATACGGGAGCACGTCACATGCCCGCCCGAGCCGAGGAACAGGCTGGCACCGCCACAGGCAGGGCAACGGCCCTGGACGTCAATCATGATGCGCCCCGCCAGTTCTGCCGCGCCAACCAGCGACGTACCACATGGTTGTGCCGGGCGTCGGCCAGAGCGTTGTGTTCGCCGCTCTCCTGCTGCGGCAGGTCATCCGATGCAAGGCCGAGCCGGAGCCGCTCCTGCTGGATGTCGCAGGTGAACATCGGCACACCTTCGGGCAGGTCGATCATGCGGCCCCAGAGCTGGGCGAGGCCAACGTGGTCGTAGGCGCCGTAGTTCGCCCAGAGCTCGACGTCAGGCCCGGCACCGCGGATGAAGCCCATGACGTCGTCGGCTATGCGCTCGCGCCGCTTTACGACCGGGTCGGTGTAGTCAAACAGCCAGGAGCGCGGCACGTGGTTGCGCCGGTCGCCCGCCCCCTTCGGGAGGCTCGGAACGACGTTCTCCATCAGCCACTCGTGCTTGCGGATCTTGCGCACAGGCATGTCGCGGTTGACGGCGTAGTACTCGCGGCCGTCGTCACACACCATGCCGATGGAGATCAGCTCGATGGTGCGGCCGTCCTCCAGAAATTCGAGGTCGTAGTCGATAGCGGTCATGTCCG
The DNA here is from genome assembly GCF_008042275.1 of Streptomyces sp. OR43. Classification (GTDB taxonomy): domain Bacteria; phylum Actinomycetota; class Actinomycetes; order Streptomycetales; family Streptomycetaceae; genus Streptomyces. The sequence continues at coordinate 12,379 of NZ_RDBK01000010.1, forward strand.
CCTCCGGTGCGGGTGGGTGCGGGTAGGGGCGGCTGGCCTAGACCCGCACGGCCAGGCCAGCCGCAGGGGCCGCGACGCGGTGAAGCAACGACCCGCGGCCAGAGTAACCCCCAGCCTTGGAATCGTAGGCATAATCGAACCTAAAGCCTATGATTCAAAGGTCAACGGCTGCACGGGCGTCGAGATTCGAGCGGCGCACCAGCCGACCACCCGCAAGGAGGCCCCGTGGCCTGGTACCCAGCAGCCAAGAAGCTGGAGCTGCAGCCAGAAAGCGACAACCAGCCGGCGATCCGGCCAACGCAGTTCCTGCTCCACAGCATCGTCGCCCCCTGGACACCCCAGCGAACCTACGAGTACTGGCGCGACTCCACGAACCTTGAGTCCCACTTCGGGCTTGGATACGACGGGTCCCTGGGCCAGTTCATCGGCACCCAGACCCGGGCCGACGCCACCGGCGCGGCGAACCTCCGGGCCGACGGAACCGGCGCCGTCTCGCTGGAGTCCGCATCCAACCTCCAGGCGTCGGACCCGTGGACCGACGAACAGGTCGAAGCGATCATCCGGCTCGGCGTCTGGCTCCACCAGACCCACGACATCCCCCTGCGGATCTGCCGCACACCCGACGATCCAGGATTCGGCTACCACCGGCTGTTCAGCGCCTGGAACCCCGACACGCACTCCTGCCCCGGGCCGGCCCGAGTGACGCAGTTCCACAACACGGTCTTCCCCGGCATCGTCGCCCGCGCGAACGGTGCACCCTCCAGCGAGGAGCTCGACATGGACGGCAAGCAGGTCTACGACGCGGTGTGGATGAAGGACGCAGCACCGGCCCCGTCCCGCTCCGCGACGAAGAAGACCAACCCCAACTGGTCCCCTATCTCGTTCCTCCGCGAGATCTACGACCTCGTCGCCACCGTCAACGACAACGTGAAGAAGCTCGCCACGCGCGTCGACGCCATCGAGAAGGAGAGCCACAAGTGAAGATCTTCGGCAGAGAGCCCGTCTACATCCTGGCGTTCGTCGCCATCGTCCTTAAGCTCGGTGCCGGTTACGGCCTCAACGTCTCGGACGAGCAGCAGACGCTCATCAACACCGCGCTCGCCTGTGCCGTCGCGATCATCTCCGCGATCGTCCTCCACGACGGAGCCGTCGGCGCAGCCATCGTCAACTTCGCCCAGGCCGCCCTCGCCCTCTTCCTCGGGTACGGCCTCGACATGACCGCCCAGGAACAGGCCGGCTGGATGGCAGCCGTCGCCGGCGCCGTCGCCCTCTGGGAACACCGGGAAGTCACAGCGCCCGTCCCCTCGACACCCCTGGAACGCACCAGCCCCTACAAGGGCTCCACGCCCGCAGGCGTCTGACGGTCGAGGGGGCGACACATGCCAGAGCTGTTGGGAATCGACATCGCGCAGGGCGGTGCTGTCGCCCTCCTCACCCTCGTAGTCCTCATGGTCCTCACGGGGCGCCTCGTGCCGCGGCGCACCTACGACGACCTTCTGGAGGAGCGCAACACGTGGCGGTCTGCCCACACCACCAGCGAAGAGGCGCGCCGGCTGGAGCGTGAGCAGGTTGGCGAACTCCTAGAGCTGTCCCGCACCGCCGACCGGGTCCTCACCGCACTACCCCACCCCGTCCATGGGGAGGTGAAGGCCCATGACGAGATGGACGTTGCGCAACCGCCGGCGTAACAGGCCCGCAACCGCCGGCCAGCAGGCAGCCTCCCACGCCCTTGAACGCGCCGAATCCGACAGGCGCGACGCCGAGGAACGCCGCCCGGAGGTGCGCCGCGCCGCCGCACGACTGCGGGCGGCACGAGAACGGAACCACTTCGCGGAGATGTTCCGCGCAGCAATAGAAGGGGGCAGGACGTGAGCCCCGCCGAGTTCGCCAACCTGGCCGTGTCCGCCCTCGTCGCCGCCATGGCCACCGCATTCGTCATCACGTACTGGCGTGTGGCCCCGTGGCGGTCGACAGCAGTCGGCTGGTACCTGATGACGTTCGCCGGCGCCATCGGTGGCCTCGGCCTGTACACGGTGCTCATCACCGCGGTCGGCCTGGAAGGAACCGCGGCCACCGTGCTCCGCATCATCCGTTCCGTACTACTGCTCACCATGGCAGGGCTGCTTCTCCAGGCCACACGCATGGTGCTCCGCGCCCAACGACGCCGGGTGAGAGCCGAGGAGAGCTGACGGATCCTCGTCGTACCCCAGCTGCTACGGGGATCCGCACCCCCTCTATTTGATGGTGCCGGTGAACTCGGGGAACGCCTCGAACCCGTCATCCGTCGTCCGCTGTACGGTGACGACAACGTCCTTGCCGTACCGCTTCTCCAGGGCGTTGTCGTGGGTCTTCACCGCGGACACCCCCGGGGCCAGCCTGCCCTCCAGTGGGGCGCTGCCCTTCTCGAAGCTGGAGCTTGAGGCCTGGCCCCCGTTCGTGGCGCCGTCCACCATGATGGAGAGTTCATCCAGGTTGATGGGCTGCTGGCTCTTGTTGTCGACCTTCAACCGGATCCGGAACTCGGTGTTTTTCGGGTCCGGTTCCTCGTACTCGCTCCAGTCGGTGAACACTGTCGCCTCGATGACGGTGACCTCCAGGCCGTCAGGCCAGGCGTAGGGCTTCCCGAACGGCAGGTTCGTGCTCGGCGCCTCGGTCGGCGCGGGCTTCTCGCTGCTGCAGTGCTTCATCCAGTCCGCCTGGAACAGGGACGTGTCAGAGCAGTCAACCTCGTGCGACGGGGCGGACGCCTTGACAGTGGACTTCGTCGCGGCCGGTTCGTCGGATGAGCCGCAGGCGGTGAGCGAGGCGGCGAGGATCAGAGCTGCGGCTGCAGCAGAACGAGCGCGCATGAGTCCCCCAAGGGTACTTCGTGGAGGCATGACCGTAGCGGGGCGGTATGGGATGGGGGAGCAGCATGCTCCGGTAGTGACGGAGTTGTGACGTGGGAGAAGAGGAGTGGTGGCGAGGTGTTCTAAGCCCGCCACGACGGAGGCTGTGTGTGCGATTCGAGTTCCGCGAGACGCAGAGCCGCCGTGATCACGAACTGTTGGCAGTACTCAAACTCCGCCGGGCTTGGCGTGTAGGGGCCGAAGGAGTGGTAGTCGATCTGGCCGTTGGCGAACTCGGTGATGTGTGGGCAAAGCTGCTGGAAGCGGAAGTAGCGGTGCAGGTCCACACCCAAGGACATGACGCGGAGGGCTGTTTGCATCTGCCCGGCGCCCTCGACCAGCTGCTCGTACTCCTTGCCGAACGCCTCCGCTTCATGCGTCGGATTGCGTACCGCCCGTGAGCCGTCGGCGCGAGAGAGCATCCTGGCAACAGACAAGCCTAGGTGCGGTCCACTGGAGATGCGCCTCCCGAAGGCGAACGGAGACAGCGGATAGCCGCGTGCACCGAGGTGATTCTTGAATAGATCGTCGAAGGCAACGGCCAGCAAGCCCATGGCGTCAAGGTGTTGACCGTTGCCCCAAGCAGTTGCGGACTTCTTGATCTTGCCACGTGCGAGGTCCTGGGTCACAAGATCGGCCATGTCGATGCCGGTGAAGGGGATGCCGAACACTCGGGGCGTGTTGTCTTCGAAGAACTGAGCAGTGTCGGTCCGGGCCTGTTCGACGGCCGCGCCAGTCGGATGTGCCGCCGAGTGCTTGAAGGCGTTCCTGTGCGCGGTAAGCCGTTTGATGGCAAAGCGACCTGCGAGGTCGACTCCTTGCTCGCCAGCCTTGTCAGGATGCATGCCGACGAAGTAGCGAGAGACGAAGTCAGTGCCCTTGTCCTGCACGGTGATGCCGAGGTGCTCTGAAGCCAGCATCAGGAATAGCTCGACGGCATCGTGGAACGTGAGTATGCAGCTTGCGGCGAGTGGATCGGGCTGACGGGATTGTTCCATGCCTTGCTGGGCCAGCAGGCGGATGAATGCCAGACGCTGCATGGTTGCTGGCGCTATCTCGCGCGTGCTCACGTTGTAGCTCCTGTCGTCAGAGGGTGCGATAGCGGGACGCTAGCGGGCGGCACTGACATCGAACCGCCGCAGGCGGCCCTGACTACACCGAGGGCGCGAACGGCGGGTTCGCGATTCGTCGCACAATGACCCACTTCTCGTCTCCGCGCCAGCACGTCAGGACGAGCCGGACAGACTGTCCGACGTACTCGCCCTGCCACGCGCCCTGCGTTTTGCCCGTCATCCAATGACCGGGACGGGTGCGCTGCATCGCACGCCGCGTCCCGGTTCCTACCGCCAGGTCGAAGGGCGCCGGACCGCGGCCGTGCTCGTCGGTACCGTTGGCGTTGGGGCTGAACCTGTAAGGCCACCAGACGAAGGCGTCGACCTCCTCTTGAGTCACGTCCGGGCCAGGATGGAGAACCTGATGGTCGCGGTCGTCGTTTCCGACGACTATCGAGATGCTGTCCAAGTGGCCGAGGAAGTCAGGACCTTCAAGGTGCACATCGAGTAGGGCCTGACCGTTCCCAGTCTCCGTCAGGTCGAAGGTGAACTTCGGTGTGAGGTCGGCGCGCCATCGCTGCTCCTCGATGCGGGCGACTGTATCGGCGGTTTCGGCTGACCGAACAGAGGTGCGCCACGCCAAGAAGGCCGCCGCTGTACTGGCGACCGCAGTGATGGAGGCAGTGATCTCGCCCCAGGAGATGTCCATGCGCCGGGACTCTACGGCCGGCCACTGACAGCGGGGCGAGGCGCTTCGTCATGCAGGTCTCATGCGGGTCGGCCCGCACATGCGGCCCGCATGACGACAGCTAGCGCATAACGTTCCCTCAGGCGCTGCCGCCGTCTTCGTCGACGAACGGGGCCGGCCCCAGTCCTGAGCAGCCAGACGTGCGGGGTCCGCCGGTGGCCATGAACTCGCTTTCGCGGCCGTCGGGCATGCGCAGGACCCCGGGCGCCGCGTCGAACAGGTCGACGTCTGAGGACTCGTCCACGAGCGTGACGCTGCCGGCCCAGGTGCTGTCGCGGTCTGACTCGCGGTTATCGGTGCGGCTGGGATCGTAGCGCAGCACGAGGGAAACGGTGACGGGGACTTCGCAGCCGTCAGGGAAGGCGACCGTGGCGGGGCCCACGTAGCGCGGGCGCCCGTCGGCGGGATGGAAGCGTGGGCTTGTGGACATGCCGCGATGCTAGCGACGGCCGCTCCAACCCGAGGCGAGTCGGCCGGACTCGACGAAGTGCCACTCTCGATAACATGCCATATCGCGGGCGTCATTTGGGGTGATTGTCTGACTGCTCGGAGGGCTGCGACTCACTATCGAGGGCGCCCCGTTCGCGCTGTCGGCGGTTCACGTACCGGTGCAGGTCGCTCACGATGACGTCAGTCAACGTCCGACCCTCCGCCTTCGCCTCTGCCATGGCGGCGCTCCAGAGTTCGTCGGGTACGCGGATATTCCGCAGTGGCGTCTTGCCGGTGGCTGGCCTGGCCATCTCTCCCCCTCGGGTGTGTAGGTACAGAAACTAGCATCCATCTCGCCGGATGGCTTGACAAGGGGTCGGTGTGGGCGCATTCTGTAGGTACAGAAACTGTCGCCGAACAGGGAGACCAAGTGAGCGTGATGACTGAGAACAAGACCGAGACGGCCAAGTTGCCCGGCGACTACGAGCCTGTCGCCTTCCAGGACGTACACGAGGGCGACACCCTCAGCTTCTCCAGGCGGGACAACGGCTTCGGCGGTAGCGGGAACATCGTGACCCGCACCGGCACGGTCACCAAGGTCACCGACAAGACGGTCACCGTCGAATGCGGGGACCTCTGGGGAGAGACCGGCATCCTACGCCGGGCCAACTGGAACGAGCGCGACGTCCACCGGATCACGAAGGCGACTCGCAGGCCGTACAACGTCGAGAACGTGCAGTACGTCGACGACGGTCTCATCGTCACTGCCGTATGGGTTTCAGACCCCACCATCGAGCCGGCGGAGGCCCTGCATAACATCCTCCGCCAGGACCTGCCCTACGAGGTAGTCCAGGTCGCGGAGGCCACCCGACACTTCAAGCGGGAGGGCGCCGACTTCTCTGGCTGGATCATCGCCAGGGGTAGCGACTACAGCGACCAGCCCATCGCCCGCAAGCGCGACGCTGTCAAGGCGCTGCGCAACTGGGCCGAGGGCTACTTCGCCCGATGAGCGAACTCGAAACGTGACGGTGCCCCGGCTGAGGAAAGCAGCCGGGGCACCGCCCCGAATCCTACAACTACTTGGGGCGGGCTCCTTCAATGATCGCGATCCTTCGAACCTTGTGGGTAGTGTCCCTGAACTCCTACGCGCGAGAGAACGGCATCGAGCCCGAGCGCACCGAAATCGACCTGGCGAACTACCTCACCTCATCGATCAACGACATCGCCCCCTTCGACGAAGCCGACGGCTACGCCACCTGCATCACCGAACGCCCCGCTCCTCAACCACCAGGGCAGGCTGCCGTCCGCTGTGACTGGCGCATCACCGTAAACCGGGAGGCGTGGCAGCAAGCGCGTGGGATCGGGCGCCAAGCGGTCCGCCCTGACCTGCTGGCCCATCTCGTGCGGGAGCTGTACAGCCTTCCGTCCGTGTGTGACACCGACGCCGTGATGACTGCCGTGTACACCGTCGGCCGAGGCCAACTGAAGTGCTCCTGCACCCCTGATGGTCGCAAGCGGGCTGACCGCTACAAGGAACCCCGAGCCGGAAGGAAGCAACCCACATGACCGCCATCGTCCCCCGCCAGCCGGAGGCCACCCCCGCCGTCTACGACGCTGCGACGCTCGCCGTCCTGGCCGCCATGGAAGAGGCAGCCGAGAGGCACCTCGACGCCATCCGCCCCCACAACACCAAACGCGGCTACGCCAACGACTGGGCACTGTGGACCGAGTTCCACGGATGGCTCGCCGAACGGGCCGGGCACGAGCTGCCACTGACGGCCGTCACCAAGGGCACCCTCGTCGGGTTCGTCGTCTGGCTCGACACCATCAAGCTGGCCGCCCCAACCTCCATCGACCGCAGGATCACCGGCGTCACCGTCACCGCACGCGGCCTCGGCGTCGAAGTCCCCAAGGCCGCCACCGTCGCCGCCCGGCAAGCCCTCAAGCCCATGAAGAACGACCCCGAACGCATGGCGCGCGGCCGAGGCAAGGCCGTCGCAGCCACCCCCGAACAACTCCGCCAGATGAACGCCGCCGTCGCCGACGGACTCGCAGGACTCCGCGACCGCGCCCTGTGGCTCATGGCGTTCGGCATCGCAGGACGCTCCGCCGAAGTCGCCGCCCTCCGCGCCGAGTCGATCGTCCACGTCAGTCAGGGCCTCGACGTCCACGTTCCGGCCGTCAAAGGCCGACCGCCCCGAGACGTCGTCGTCCACTACGGCAAGAACGTCGACACCTGCCCCGTCCGTGCCTGGCTCACCTGGCGCGCCGCCGCAGGCATCACCGCCGGACCCGCCTTCCTGCCCATCACCGTCCACGGGCACCGCGGCGACCGAGCCCTCAGCCCGGAAGCCGTCCGCGAGATCATCGCCCGCAACGCTGAGCGCGCCGGCGTCTCCGTCAGGTTGACTGGGCACAGCATGCGGGCCGGGTTCATCACCACCAGCCGCAAGGCGGGCAAGCGCGAAGAGAAGATCCGCGAGCAATCCGGGCATGCGGAGAACAGTCCAGCCTTCTGGGGCTACATTCGCGAAGCGGACAAGTGGACCGACGCCGCGTCCGAAGACATCGGGCTCTGACACTCGCACCATGGAGCAACATGGCCATGCAACTGGGCAACGGCATCACGCTGAAGGGTTACCTCCTCTACGAGGCGAGGGACGTCGCCAGCCTCAAGGGGATGTACACCAGCTACCTCCTTGAGGAGTACGAACGGATCTCTGAGCTCGCGTTCGGCAATCCAACTGCTGGATACCTCGTCACGTCCTTCATCCGCAGCGGGGGCGAGGACGTTGGCTTCGTCTCGCTCGACCATGGCCAGCGCGCAGTGGAGCTTGTCTACGTGAAGCCAGAGCACCGCGGTAAAGGGCTAGCGAGGGTAGTCCTGGAGGAGCTGAACCGAATCTGCCCCCAGACGCTTGCCCTGAAGACGCCTTTGTCACCAGGCGGGGAGGCACTGGCCTCGACGCTGGGGCTGGAGAGGGCGGACAACCTCCCGCACGAGGAGGCGAAGAATCAAGAATCGCTACGGATCATGCGAGAGGGCATCAAGAGAACCTGCCAGCACAAGGGCAAGGGAAGGCAGGGCGGAGACCCCCGCAAGCTCTGTAGGCGCTGCTACCAAACGGCGCTACGGAAGTACGCCAACGCCGTGATCGACAGGTAGCGCATGCTCTCCGACGTCAGGCCGTAAGTAGATATTTCCAGCCGCCATCTATCCCCGTGGCCGATTCAGGTGCATCGTTGATCACGCGGCCGGAGCTCGCCCCCAGGCGGTTCCCCCGTTCAGGCCCTGCCCGTTGGACCCCCGTTCCGGGCGGGGCCTGCCGCCCTCCCGATCCTCCCCGCGGGAGGGTTGGCGGCTGAGTTCAGGCTCTAGTCTCTGCTCATGAGTACACCGCAGATAGTCGTAGACCCCGCCAACCCGAACGTTGCGCACATTGACGTCCCGACAGGCGAGCCCACTTCTCAGGTTGTGAGTCTGGCCGCCAGCCAAGGATGGCAGGTGGACCCTCCGCAAATGGCCATTGCTGCTGATGGGAGCCCCGTACTGCGCCACGCTCTGCGGAAGTAGAGCCTGCATCCAACCGGGCAGACCCCGTCGTTCGGTGGCGGAGTCTGCTCGCGGTACGACTTCCCACTCTCCAGGGTGATGGGTCCGCGGTTCTGCGCTTGCTGGCTGCTCGGTGCCGATAGCAAGACTGCATGATCACTAAGACCGTGCGTGGCTTCGCTGCCGCCGCTCTCACCGTCCTGCCCTTGCTCGCCGCGACCCCCGCCCACGCCCGGGCGGACGTGCTCACCCTCGCCGAAGGGGTCCAGCGTCTCCCGCTGGCGGCCGAGTCCCGCGAGGGCTACGAGCGCACAAAGTTCAAGCACTGGGTCGATGCGGACCGCGACTCGTGCAACACCCGAGCCGAGGTGCTCGAAGCGGAGTCGCGCGTCCCCGTCACCATCGAGTCGGGATGCAAGATCGTCGCAGGTGAGTGGTACTCGTACTACGACGGCGTGACCCTCACCGCACCGGGCGGCCTGGACATTGACCACATGGTTCCGCTCGCCGAGGCCTGGGATTCGGGCGCCTCGCAGTGGACTGCGGCCCGGCGCGAGGCCTACGCCAACGACCTCGGGGCCGAGCGGTCGCTCGTGGCCGTGACGGCGAAGACCAACCGTTCGAAGAGCGACCAGGACCCGTCGACGTGGCTGCCCCCGCTGGCTGACGCTCGCTGTACCTACGCCGCGGACTGGGTGTCGACGAAGCTCCGCTGGGGGCTCACGGTGGACGCACCCGAGGCCGACGCCCTGGCCGAGCTCGCAGAGGGCTGCGGCGAGCAGCCGATCGAGTACGAGCCGGCCGCAGAGTAGCGACAGGCCTCACAGGTGCTGGCGCCCGTGTCTGGTCCGGATGCGGGCACCGGTCCCCGGCGTGAGGATCGGAGTACGGGCGGCGGCCCGGTCGCCCCTGGTCCCGACCAGGGTCTCCCTAGCTGCGGCCGGACCGCCTCCCGACAGACCCCAGGGGGCCCCGGGAGGTATGAATGCCGTCCACGATCTGGAGCGGTGCCATCTCGTTTGGCCTGGTCACGATACCCATCCGCGTCTCTTCCGCCTCGGAGGATCACTCGATCCATTTCCACCAGGTGCACCTGAAGGACATGGCTCGGGTCCGCACCCGGAAGATCTGCGAGATCGATGGCAAAGCCCTCGGCCAGGAAGACATCGGGAAGGGGTACCAGCTCACGAAGGAGCAGGTCGTCCCGGTGACCGATGAGGAGCTCGACGGGATGCCGCTGCCCACGGCGAAGGCCATCGAGATCGTCGCGTTCGTCCCCGCGGAGTCGATCGACCCGGTGCGCATCAGTGACAGCTACTACCTGTCGGCCGACGGCGCCGTGGCGGCCAAGCCGTATGTGCTGCTCAGACGTGCGCTGGAGCGGAACTCGAAGGTGGCCGTGGCGAAGTTCGCGTGGCACAACCGGGAGCGCCTCGGCCTGCTCAGCATCCGCGGCGACGCGCTCGTTCTCCACTCCATGAAGTGGCCGGACGAGGTCCGCGACCCGGCCGAGGTTGCCCCGGACGCCACGGACGTGGACGAGGGCGAGATCAAGCGCGCCCTTGAGCTCATGGACTCGATGACCACGGACGACATCGCCGGCTACCGGGACGAGTACAGGCGCGCCCTGGAGGAGCTCATCGAAGCGAAGCTGGAGGGCAAGGAGCCGCCTGAGCAGGCGGACGACGGTGAGCAGAAGCCGGCCCAGGTCGTCGACCTCATGGCGGCGCTGAACGCCAGCGTGAAGAAGGCCAAGGAGGGCCGCGGTGAGGACGATGGCGATCACGCCACAGTCCACGAGATGAAGCCGCGGAAGAAGGCGGCCTCGAAGAAGGCGCCGGCCAAGAAGGCTGCTGCGAAGAAGCCCGCGGCGAAGAAGAAGACGGCGCCGCGGAAGCGCAAGAGCGCCTGAGCTACCCGAGCACGCCCAGGTCGGTGTCGGGCCGGCAGTGCGAGCAGGCCCGAATTCCGTCGGCGAGCAGCGCCCGGGCCTGATCTCGATCGATGGCGCGCCGGCGCTTCCCTGCGGCGTGGCAGTAGCCGGCGTGGATCTCGCTGGGTGGGGCGCCCTGCCCGATACCGAGCTCGACGATCCAGTCGGGTACGGGCGGCCGCCGTTCCCCTCCCTGCCGCTTCTCCCGCTCCTGCTGCTCGGCTGCCGCGATGGCCTCATCGATGCGAGCTACCCACATGGCGGTCCAGGTCCGCAGGGTGCGGAGGCGTGGGAGGTCGGATGGGAGGTCGTACATATGTTCTACTGTACGCCGCTGGGATGAGTGATCGAGGAGGCCGCATGATTGACGCTGACCTGCTGCGATCCCTCGGCATCGACCCGACCATGCTGGCCCCGGCCGCACCGGCCTCGCCCCGCCAGGAGGCCGCTTTCGCGCGGCTCAGGGAGCGCGTCCCGTGCCTGCTGTGCGGCCAGCCGTCCAGCGCCGTCGATGTCGCCGAAGCCCCCGGGCACGGCCGCCGCTGGGTGGACCGTTGCATGCCGTGCATGGTCGCCACGACCCCGCGCGGCGGCCCCAGAGGGTCGCTGGAGGATGTGTTGTCCGTGCTCCGGGACGCCGCCCACGAGGCGGGTGTGACCGCCATTCGCATCGTCACGGACAAGGAGTAGGCGTGGACCGCTACCGCCTCACCCTGACGATCAGGGCGCGCACCATCGCGCGCGGCTGGTGGGCAGACCTGCCGACAGCCGAACGGAAATACACGCGCTGGATCGGCGAGCGCGGAGGCGTCGAAGGCGCGCGCATCACGCTCACCGACGAAGAGGACGGCGGGCGGATCCTGCAGTCCTGGCCAGACGACACCCACTGATCCCACCCGATTCGTCAGGGGCGCCTGGCCGCCGCGCCGCCTGATTGAGCTGGGGTTGTCATACCGGCCTCGTACTCTTGAGCCATCAACCCCCAGGGCCTCCGGGCCCACGATCAGGGGATTGCTTCCCGCCCCCGCCCGGCTGCTCCCGGACGGGGGCGGAGCTGCTCACTCGGCCGGTTCGGAGTGGAGCACGATCTTCTTCACTGCCATCTCCAGCTTCGCCCGGTCCTCCCCGGCGGCTTCTTCGGTCACGGCCCGCTGAAACGTCTCTGCCGCTTCACGCCAGGGCGCCCAGCCCTCGTCGCTGTGCGGCTTGCTCGTCGCCTCGGCTTGGGCCTCGACGGCCGCACGGTACAGCTGGATCAGTTCATCGCTCGGTTTCGCCACGGCGGGATCCTAAACGGCGGCACTGACAATCGACCGCAGGTCACGCCGCCTCGACCGCGTCGCCCCGCACCACGGCCGCCCACTCGGCCAGAAGCCGCTCGTACTCCCGGCGCCCCTCCGGCGACAGTCGCCCCGAGGACCTCTGCCAGAGCGCGCGGATGTCCGCGTTCACCTCGGCCAGCGAGCGCACAGATGTGGCAGGCGTAGGGGGAGTGGGCATGGCATCAGGGTAGGCCCGAGGTCCGACAATGGGCCCGCGTAGGGTCGGTTTTGTGATTGAGACCATCGTCCTCGACGTCGGCGAAACCCTGATCCGCGACGACCGCTACTGGCAGTCCTGGGCTGACTGGCTCGACGTACCCCCGCACACGCTCAGCGCCCTCGTAGGGGCTGTGGTGGTGCAGGGGAGGGACAACGCCGACGCCGTGCGACTCGTCCGGCCGGGCATCGACATTGCTGCCGAGTATGCCGCCCGGGAGGCGGCCGGCCGCGGCGAAGTGCTCGACGAGCGCGACCTCTACGCTGACGTCCGCCCCGCCTTGGGCGCGCTGCGTGAGCTCGGTATCCGGGTGGTCGTGGCCGGGAACCAGACCGAGAAGGCGGCGACTCTACTGCGCGCCCTCGACCTCCCTGCCGACCTGGTGATCATGTCCGGGGAGTGGGGTGTCGCGAAGCCGGCACCGGAGTTCTTTGCCCGCGTCCTGGAGGTGTCCGGGGCGGGTCCGCAGTCAACGCTGTACGTGGGAGACCACCCGGCCAACGACATCTTCCCCGCCCGCGCGGCCGGGCTACGAACAGCCCACATCCGCCGCGGCCCGTGGGGCTACTGGTGGGCGGACGACCCCGAGGTGCGTGCCGCGGCAGACTGGTCGATCAACTCCCTGACCGACCTGCTGGACATCGTCGCCCGCTGACCGAAACGGCCCCACCCCCGAGCGCGTGCCGGAGTGGGGCCGTTCGCGCACCAACTGCACATAGCGGCCGGTACGGTTCGAAGTGGAGACCTCGAACGGAGCAAGGATGCCACCGACCCAGCCGGGTTCGGTAGGCCGACGTATTGCGTACTACCGCAGCGTCGCCCGCCCGAAAATGACCCAGCAACAACTCGCCGACCGCGCGAACGTCGCCCTCGGCACCATCCGCAAAATCGAGCGCGGGGAACGCGGCGTCACCGACGACACCCTCGACGCCATCGCCGGAGCACTCGGAGTGGACCCGTCCCGCCTCGTCGCGGACCGCGAGCACGTCTCCACCCGCATCCGCGACGCACTCCCCGGGCTGTCGGCGGCCATCGCCACCTACGACATGCCGGAGGACGGCCCAGTCCGGTCACTGCCCGAGCTGCAGACCGCGGTCGCCCAGGCCACAGCGTGGCGCCTGTCCGCCCAGTACCTCCAGATCGCCCGAACCCTGCCCGACCTCCTGGCCGAGCTCGCCCGCGCCGCCCAGACACCGACCGGGGCTGGCAACCCCGAGCTGGCGTCCCTCCTCGTGACCGCATACCGGTGCGCTGACGCGGTCGCCTACAAATACGGGGCCCGCGACCTGTCCGCACGACTCATCGAGCTGATGCGCTGGGCTGCACCCGGCGCCGGCGACCCGCTGCTGCAGGCCGCGGTGAGCTACGTCCGCACCGAGACCTTCTTCGCCGCCAGAGCCCATGCGTCTGGGCTGCGCGCCCTGGAGCAGGCAGTCGACGCCTGCCCCGAGCCCGTCACCCACGAGGCGATTGCCGCCCGCGGGGCACTCCACATGCGGGCCGCCGTCATCGCCGGGCGCGCCGGCAGCCCTGACGCAGCCGACGGGCACCTGGCCGAGGCCCGGACCCTGGGCGACCGAGTGGCCGAGGGCATCTACCAGGGGACCGCGTTCGGCCCGGACAGTGTCCGCATCCACGAGGTCAGCGTCGCCGTCAGCCTTGGCAACGAGCACGTCCAGCGCGCCTTCGACGTGGCCCGCGAATGGAAGCCGCCCGCCGACCTGCCGGCCGAGCGCCGCTCGGGCTTCTACATCGAGCTCGCCCGCGCCCAGCTGTGGGGCGGCCTCATGGACGACAGCTTCGAGTCCCTCAAGGTCGCCCGCCGGATTGCGCCGCAGCACACCCGCGAGCACCCGTGGGTGCGGGAGGACGCAGCAACGCTTCGCCGACTGAAGCGGGCCGACGCTGAAACGCTGACGAACTTTGCCGAGTGGTGCCACGCCAGCTAGGTACCCCTGACTACCCCTCACCGGGGTACTTGTGCCCCTTGTCGCAGCCCATGATCTGTCCAGTCACCAGGAACTGGGCAGATGGGACGGGGTAGCCATGAGCTCACAGAACACCGCACCGGCAGCCGGACAGCCGAGCTTCGCCCGATTACACGGCGAGGCCTGTTGGCACTGCGGCGCCGCCATCGGGCCGTTCTATCCGGCCGGCGAGGTCACCCTTGATGATGACGGCCGCGCATGGCCTGTCGTGGCCTGCTCGGCCCATCAGGACAGGCGGTTGCCGTGACGACCAGGGAGCTGCCACCGGTCACCACGTTGACGATGCACCAGCAGCGCGGGTGGCGGTGTGTGTGGTGCCGTGCCCCGCTGAGCGTCGGCTACGACATCGACTTGGGGGAGCAGCGCACCCGCCCTCGCACGGGCGCCGCGTACTCGTGGTTCCCGCGGTGCTGCTCGGACGCGCAGGCCTGTGCGGAACGCGAGGAAGGGCGTGCGCCGCAATGATCTGCGCTCGCTGCGACCAGCGAATTGTCGGCGACGCCGTCCGACTCGACCGCTCGGGGTCGATGAGCGGGGCCCGACCCGACGACTGGGCACACCCTGTGGGAGACCCCGACTGCCGGTTGCCGCGGGTGTCGCGTCTGGGGTCGCCGTTGAGAAGGGCGCTGCGGCGGGGCTGAACACGAAGCAACCGAGCGGGTTCGACACAGAGGAAATCAGCGGTCTAGACCTACCCAGGCCTTTGACCAGGACTTATACGGAGCGTGCGTTTGTATCCTTCATGTGGGTGGCTGGCGCATATATCCACACCCCAAGGCTTCCGCCAGGTGGAATCTTGAGTCAGGCTCGGTTCTGACTGCCGAGTCAGGTCAGCCCGTCAGCCGAGGAGGTCTCGCACGTGCACTCGAAGTTCGCGTGCAATCAGCAGCAGGTGGCTGATCTTCGCCTCGCCGCCATACTCGATCCGCTGAATTGTGCTGCGGTCGATCCCGGTCTGTTCGGCCAGTCGTTCCTGGGTGATTCCCACGTGCATCCGTTGGACGCGCACGCGGTCGCCGAGCGCCCGGCGGGCGTCGAGGATCCACTGTTCGTCTGCGGGCGGCACGCCTGCCACGCTCCGCTGAAGATCATCTTATGTCCGCAGCAATTTTGCGGCATTTTTTGATCTTGAGTGAAGCGTGCCGACGGCTCGGCGGCTCGACTAGGGATGCCCGCCTGGTCGCCGCCCTCGCTCCCTGCTGAGCTCTGGCATATGCCGTGGAGCTAGGGCTACTGTCCTAAATTCGAACACGTGTTCATTCCTCCGGGTGAAGTACCCCCAACTCGCGGTTCCCGTTAGGCAGGGCGGGCACCACCAACGCCACAGCTACCAGCGCAGGAGAAGGACATGGACAGTCAGCAGATTCTCGGCCTCTATACGTGGAAGCGCGGCGCCTGCTTCCGGCACCCGGAAGCAGGCGAAGTGGACACCACGGTCGTACAGGAACTCCACACCCGGGGCGGGGACGTAGAAGGCATCCGTGCGTGCCAGGCCTGCATCCTGGCGATGGAGGAGAGGCGACGCAGCCTGGCCGCCGAGGCTGGCGTGGCGTATGAACCGGGGCACGCCGGTGCGCCGCTCTGAAGGTTGAATCACCAGGTGAACGGCTCGCTGCAGCGGAACTCCCGGGCGGAATCTGGGGAGAATCTGGGGAGCGAAGACCTGCGGGGAGCGCTCGGGGAGACCCGGATTGGGAAGTCACGGGCAGTGCGGGGCACTCAAGGGCACACGAAGGTGGCAGGTCAGGGCGCAACTTCGGAAGAGCGGAGTGCATCGGCGCAGGCCGCACGGCGCTGGCCTGGCAGAACACGGCCTACAACCAGCCGCCGCACCCGAGCTTCTTCATCGGGAGCGGCATGGCGACGGCGCCCCGGCCCACCGTGTCGACGCCCTGACGGCCGGCACGGGCCCCGTCGGCTCATGAGGAGGCGGCCGCGGGTGACGCACCTGCGGCCGCCGGGTCCTACGCCGTCCCGCCCACCGTCACGTCACCCGACGCCTGCGGGGCGGGCGGCGGGGCTTCGGACTCCCCGGTCTGCGGGGTCACGGGCTCCGGGGCCGACTCCGATG
>NZ_RDBK01000100.1 GCF_008042275.1 Streptomyces sp. OR43
CCGTATCCCGCCCCCGCCCCAGCCGCACCGCGTCCAGCGCCAGCATCAGCTCCACCAGTTCGCGCGGCCGCGACAACGACCGGGACGTGAGCTCCTCCAGCCGCCGCAACCGGTTCAGCACCGTGTTCCGGTGGCAGCACAGCCGTACCGCCGTGCGCCCGGCTGATCCTCCGCACTCCACCCACGCGTCCAGCGTCGACACCAGCAGCGCCCGGTCCGTGGGATCACGGGCCAGCAGCGCCCCGAACACGTCCGTGGCCAGGTAGTTCGCCAGGGCCGGCTGCCCCGCCACCAAGGCCCCGGGGACCCTGTCCTCCAGGCACACGACCGCCTCCCCGCCCTCCCCGCAGGTCAGCAGCGCCGCATCGGCCAGCCGGCGGGCCGTGCCCAGGGCGGACAGGCCGTCCACCACCGGGCTCACCCCACCGGGGCCGGGGCCCGTGCCGGACAACAGCACGGCGACGGCGGCCGGATCCGCCTCGCCCAGTGCCACCACCGCGATCTCCCGGTCCGGCCGCGACCGCCACAGCAGCCGCATCCCGTGGGCGTCGGCCGGACGGTTCCAGGCGCACCCGCGCTCCGCGACGACCGCCACCGCGTAGCGGCCCTGCTCCGGCAGCCCCAGTACCGCACCGGCGAGCGCCGCGAGGTCCTGCCCGGTCTCGTCGTCCAGCAGCGCGTCGAGCAGCGCCCACCCCCGCCCGTCCCCGCGCTGCCGCATGCCCGCTCCGATCTCCGCRCGCCCCTGGGGGCCGATTCCCTGCCCGGGCCCCGGCCCGCTCCACCGGACCGCCGTCGTGAGGATGACACCGGTGCGGGCCGGGGGCGACAGCACACAGCCCGCCTCTGTGCGCGTGCACAACCGGCCGCCTTCCGCACGGGGCACCCGCAGCGTTTCGGCCGGTGACCGTGGACGCGGAGCCCGCCCGCTGCTGGTCTGTGGCCCCACACAGACACAGGGCAGGCAGGGCAGGGCAGGACGGAAACCGGCGGACACCGCCGGTCACGACCGGCCCGCGACCCCTGCGCACCACGAATCGACACATCGATGCCCAGACACGATCGATGTCAGGACAAGGCGGAAGGAGGAGGACGCATGGCAACGCTCGAGATCCGCGCACTGTCCGTGGGCTACGGCCCGGTACGGTCCCTGCGCGACGTCTCCCTCGATGTGCCGGCCGGCGCGATCACCGCCGTACTCGGCGGCAACGGGGCCGGGAAGACCACGCTGCTGCGGGCCATCTCGCGGACCCTCGGCTTCCACCGCGGGACGGGTACGGGCACCGTCCGCTTCGACGGACGCCCCCTGGACGGGCTGCGGCCCGCCCAGGTGGTGGCCGCCGGAGTGGTCCAGGTACCCGAAGGACGACAGGTGTTCGCCCGCATGACGGTGGCCGACAACCTGCGGGCGGGCGCCCTCGGAGCCCGTGGCGGGCGCAAGGCGTCGGCGGGCGCGCTGACCCGCGTACACGAGCTGTTCCCGGTGCTGGCCCAGCGGGCGCACCAGCGCGCCGGGCTGCTGTCGGGCGGCGAACAGCAGATGCTGGCGATGGGGCGGGCCCTGATGGCCCGGCCCCGGCTGCTGCTGCTCGACGAACCCTCGCTCGGGCTCGCCCCGCTGATGGCGCAGCGCATCGCCGAGACCGTGCAGGAGATCAACGCCTCGGGCACCTCCGTCCTGCTCGTCGAGCAGAACGCGGCGATCGCCCTGCGGCTCGCCTCCACGGCCTACGTCCTGGAGGTCGGCGAGGTCACCCTGGAAGGGCCGGCCGACGAACTCGCCGCGTCCGACGAGGTACGCCGCCGCTACCTGGGCGTCGTCGACGAGACGGCCGCCGAGGACGCGGACCGGGCCGCCGGGTCCGTACGCGGCCTGAGCAGGTGGTCCGCGTGAGCGCCGTTCAGGAAACAGCCCCGGTCACCACGGCCCCCGCCGCACTCGCCGTCCGTGACGTCACCGTCCGCTTCGCCGGGCTCACCGCACTCGACGGCGTCTCCTTCACCGTGGAGCCGGGCAGCGTGCACGCCGTCATCGGTCCCAACGGGGCGGGCAAGTCGACCACGTTCAACGTGCTGTCCGGGGTGTACCGGGCGACATCCGGCAGCGTTCACCTCGGCACGACGGAACTCACCGGACTCGCCCCGCACAAGATCGCCCAACTGGGCGTCGCCCGTACCTTCCAGAACCTGGCGCTGCCCCCGCACGCCACCGTCACCGACAGCCTGCTCCTCGGCCGGCACCGGCTCACCCGCGCCGGGTTCGTCGCCAGCGGGCTGCGTCTGCCGTCCGCCGCGCGTGAGGCCCGCCGCCATCGGGAACGGGTCCGCGAGATCGCCGAGTTCATCGGTCTGGAGAGGGAGCTGGACCGGCCGGCCGGTGCCCTCCCGTACGGACAGCAGAAGCTCGTCGAACTCGGCCGCGCGCTGTGCATGGAGCCGCAGGTCCTCCTCCTGGACGAACCCGTCGCCGGGATGACCGCCGACGAACGGCGGCGCACCGCGGCGGTCGTGGCCGGGGTCCGGGACAGTCTCGGCATCTCGATCGTGCTCGTCGAACACGACATGGGCGTGGTGATGCGGCTCGCGGACGCCGTGACCGTACTCGACTTCGGACGCAGGATCTCCGGCGGCACCCCCGCCGAGGTCCAGAACGATCCGGCCGTCGTCCAGGCCTACTTGGGGGCACAGGAATGACCACCTTCATCGAACTCCTCCTCGGCGGCCTCTCCATCGGCTCGGTCTACGCACTCATCGCGCTCGGCTTCGTCGTCATCTTCAAGGCCACCGAGGTCGTCAACTTCGCCCACGCGTCCCTGCTCCTCGCGGGCGGCTACGTGACCGCGGTCCTCCACGACGACATCGGCTTCTGGCCCGCGCTCGCCGTCGGCATCGCGGGCGCGGCCGTCGTCGGAGCGGCGATCGAGTTCCTCGTGATGCGCCGCTACCGGGGCAGCGACCACAGCGTCCTCGCCATCGTCACCATCGGCGTCGACATCCTCCTCACCACCGAACTCACCCGGCGCATGGGCACGGACGTGCTGGCGCTGGGCGACCCGTGGGGGAACGGCGTCGTCACCATCGGAGGCGTCACCCTCGCCGAGACCCGGATCGCCGCCTTCCTCGCCGCGGGTCTGCTCATCACCGCGTTCCTGCTCGCCTTCCGCTTCACCTCCTGGGGCGTGTCGATGCGGGCCGCGGCCGAGAACCCGCAGACCGCGGCCCTGATGGGGATCAAGCTCGGCCGGGTCTCGCTCGCCGCCTGGGCGGTGGCCGGAGCGCTCGCCGCGGTGGCCGCGCTCTTCCTCACCGTCTTCCCCACACCCGGACTGGAACGGGCCACCTCACTGGCCGCGCTCAAGGCCTTCCCCGCGGCGATCCTCGGCGGACTCGACTCGACGACCGGGGCACTCGCCGGAGGCCTCATCGTCGGCGTCACCGAATCGCTCGCCACCGGTTACCAGAGCGACCTCTCCTTCCTGGGCCGCGGCATCGGCGACCTCGCCCCGTATCTGGTGATGGTGCTCGTGCTGCTCCTGCGGCCCGCGGGACTCTTCGGTACGAAGGAGCTCGCCCGTGTCTGAGACCACGACCACCGAGACCGCCGCGGCGCCCCGGCCGGCCACCCCGGGTGGCACCGCCCTCGCCGGCCGGCTGCGCCAACCGCGTACCTACCTCTGGGCCGTCGGCTCGGTACTGCTCCTCGCGTTTCCGTTCTACCTGGACCGCTTCTGGCTGCAGGCCGGACTCTTCGCGATGGCCGCGGCCATCGGTGCCATCGGGCTCAACCTCCTCACCGGCGCCACCGGCCAGCTCTCCATGGGACACGCTTTCTTCCTCGCGGTGGGCGCCTACGGCTACTGCGTCCTGGCGGGGGAGAGCAGTACGGAGAACGGGCACGAGCTCTCCGGGCTCGGCCTGCCCAGCTGGCTCGCCGCCGTGCTCGCGGTCCTCCTCGCGGGAGCCGCCGGCGGACTGTTCAGCCCCATCGCGAGCCGGCTGCGCGGCGCCTATCTCGGCATCGCCACGCTGGCCCTGATCTTCATCGGCCAGCACGTGCTGTTCAACGCCGGCTCCCTCACCGGAGGCTTCAACGGCCGTGCCGTGCCGCCCCTTTCACTCTTCGGCTTCGGCTTCGACGACACCGAGGTCCTTGTGGCCGGGGTGCCGTTCCAGTCCTCGGAGAAGCTCTGGTACGCGGCGCTGCTCGCCCTGCTCCTGAGCGGCCTCTTCGCCCGCGGCGTGCTGCGCGGCCGGCCGGGACGGGCGCTCAACGCCATCCGTGACCACCGCATCGCGGCAGGTGTGATGGGCGTGCCGGTGGCCCGCTACCGGGCGGGCGTCTTCGTCCTGTCCTCCATGTACGCCGGACTGGCGGGCGTCCTGCTCGCGCTGGTCTTCCAGCGGACCGTGCCCGAGTACTTCGGCATGGTCCTGTCCCTCGAATACCTCGCCATGATCGTCATCGGCGGGCTCGGCACCGTGGCGGGAGCGGTCGTCGGGGCCGCGTTCGTCTCGCTGCTGCCGCAGCTGCTCACCCACTACAGCGATTCCCTGCCCCTGGTCTCCGACCCCGGAACGGGCGGTCTGGCCCCGGGCGAGGCATCGCGCTATCTGTACGGCGCCGCGGTGGTCGCGGCTGTTCTGTTCCTGCCCGGCGGCCTGACACGTCTGATGAAGAATTCAGGGGAGAAGAAATGAAACTGCGTGTGTTCGGGGCCGTGTGCGCGGCCCTCACCCTCACCCTCGTGGGCTGCAGCGAGAAGGCCAAGTCCTCCGACGAGGGAACCCAGGACAAGGCCGGTGTGAAGACCGGCCAGGGCGTCACCGACAAGGTGATCTCGCTGGGCGCGCTCACCGACATGACCGGGGTCTACGCCTCGCTCGGCAAGAGCGTCACCCAGGCCCAGCAGCTCTGGGTCAAGCAGACCAACGCCGCGGGCGGCATCTGCGACCGCAAGGTCGAACTGACCGTGCGCGACCACGGATACGACCCGCAGAAGGCCATCGCCGGCTACACCGAACTGGCGCCGAAGGTGCTGGGCTTCGCCCAGTTCATCGGCTCGCCGTTCGTGGCGGCGGTCGAGGACCGCATCGACGGCCAGGACAAGGCACTCGTCCTGCCGCAGGCCTGGTCGGCGAACCTGGTCGGCAGCAAGTACATCCGTGTCATCGGCGCCACGTACGACGTCGAGACGATCAACCTGATCGACTACCTGCTCGCCGAGAAGCGCATCGCCAAGGGCGACAAGATCGGTCATGTCTACTTCGAGGGCGACTACGGCGAGAACGCGCTGGCCGGCTCGAAGTACGCGGCGAAGGAGGCGGGCCTCACCGTCGTCGAGCAGAAGATCAAGCCCACCGACAACGACATGACCGCCCAGGTCGCCGCGCTCAAGCAGGCCGGCGTCAAGGCTGTCATCGTCAGCGCCGGCCCGCGCCAGGCGGCCTCGCTGGTCGGTGTGGCCGCGGCCACCGGCTTCAAGGTCCCGGTCGTCGGCAACAACTCGGCGTTCGCGCCGCAGCTGCTGAAGACCCAGGCCGGTCCCGCCCTGGCGGCCGACTACTACGTCGCCGCCTCCACCCTCCCGATCGGCGACCCGGGCGCCGGCCCGGCGAAGCTCGCCAAGGAGTACGGCGCCGAGTACCCGAAGGACGGCCTCGACAACGGCGTCATCGCGGGCTACAACGCGGCGAGCCTGTTCGGCGAGGCGCTGAAGAAGGCCTGCGCCTCGAAGGACCTCACCCGTGAGGGCATCGACAAGGCGCTGCTCACCATCACCGACTTCGGCAGCGACTTCGGGATGCCGCACGACTTCTCCGACCCGGCGGCTCCCTCCACCCGGGAGAGCGTGATCATGAAGCCGGACGCCAAGACGCCCGGCGGACTCAAGGTCGTCAGGCCCGCGGAGGCGGCCGCGGCGGCGAAGTCGTACACGCTGAAGTAGGCACGGCAGCACACGAGCCCCGGGGCGGCACGCGTGACGCGTGCCGCCCCGGGGCATGTCCGGGTCAGCTGGTGTAGGCCTCCAGTTCGGAGAGCTGCGCGGCCGGCCAGCCGGTGTTGCCGGTGAACGTCAGCCGCAGATAGCGGGCGGACGTTCCGGGCAGGGTGACGGTCGCCCGGTTGCCGCTCGACGGATCGAAGGTGTAACCCGCGGAGGACCTGAGCGAGTTGAACGTGTTGTTGTCGGTGCTGCCCGCCACGCTCAGGGTCTGCGTACGGGTGGACCAGGCGGCCGCCGGGGGCAGCTTCAGGACCAGCCGCTTGACCGCCTTGGCCGCGCCGAGATCCACAGTGATGGTCTGCGGGAAGGCGTGGTTGCTGCTCTCCCAGTAGCTGTTGGCGTCGCCGTCCACGGCCCGGGACGCGCTGTACACGTCGGCGTGGCCGGAGTCGGTGACCGTGCGACCGTCACCCTGCCCGGAACGTCCGCCCGCTATCTGCGGCTGACGTTCACCGGCAACACCGGCTGGCCGGCCGCGCAGCTCTCCGAACTGGAGGCCTACACCAGCTGACCCGGACATGC
>NZ_RDBK01000101.1 GCF_008042275.1 Streptomyces sp. OR43
TGGGATGGGTGATCCGGCACAGCTGCGAGTCGTCCCAGGCGAGCAGCGACACGTCGTCGGGGACCGCGAAGCCCATCTCCGCGGCGACCCCCGCTCCCTCCTGATGTCGGCCGACCGTCCGACGGCCATCGTCTACGACAACGACATCATGGCCGAGGCCGTCCGCTATCTGGCGGCGCTCGGCCACCGGCGCATCGCCCGCGTCGGCGGCCCGGTCGGGCTCGGCCACAGCACCATCCGGGCCACCGCCTTCGCGTCCACGATGCGGGAGCTGGGGCTGGACGAGGGCCGCCAGAT
This sequence comes from Streptomyces sp. OR43, assembly GCF_008042275.1. Classification (GTDB taxonomy): domain Bacteria; phylum Actinomycetota; class Actinomycetes; order Streptomycetales; family Streptomycetaceae; genus Streptomyces. The sequence goes on from NZ_RDBK01000101.1 coordinate 298, forward strand.
AGCGACCGGCTTCGACGGGAGCGAGGGGGCCAGGGCCACCCGCTCCCGCCACGGCCATGATGTCGTTGTCGTAGACGATGGCCGTCGGACGGTCGGCCGACATCAGGAGGGAGCGGGGGTCGCCGCGGAGATGGGCTTCGCGGTCCCCGACGACGTGTCGCTGCTCGCCTGGGACGACTCGCAGCTGTGCCGGATCACCCATCCCACGCTGTCGGCCATGAGCCACGACGTGCACAGCTTCGGCGCGCAGGTGGCCCGCACTCTGTTCGCCGTCATAGAGGGTGAGCACACCGGTTCCGTACAGGTTCCGACCCCGTCCCTCACAC
>NZ_RDBK01000102.1 GCF_008042275.1 Streptomyces sp. OR43
GTCGGGCTCCGTCGGGCTCCGCGCTGTCCGTGCCCCCGGGAGGAGTCGGCCCCGGGCGCGGGCCCGACTCCTCCCGGGGGCACGGACAGCGCGGAGCCCGACGCCGAGGCGCGGGCCCGGCTGCTCGCCGAGGCGCAGAAGTCGCTCGACGGCATGATCGGCCTGGAGCCGGTGAAGCGCCAGGTACTCACGCTGATCGCCCAGTTGCGCATGGCCGCGCTCCGTGAGGAGCAGGGGCTTCCCGGCGGGGCGCGGCCCCGGCACTTCGTCTTCGCGGGTCCGCCCGGCACGGGCAAGACGACCGTCGCCCGCATCATCGGCAAGGTCTTCGCCGGGCTCGGGCTGCTGAGTTCGGGGCATGTGATCGAGGCCCAGCGCGTCGACCTGGTCGGGCAGCACCTCGGGTCCACGGCCATCAAGACCAGCAAGGTCATCGATTCGGCGCTGAACGGGGTGCTGTTCATCGACGAGGCGTACGCCCTGTCCAACAGCGGGTACAGCGGCGGCGACGCGTTCGGTGACGAGGCGTTGCAGGTGCTCCTGAAGCGGGCCGAGGACGACCGGGACCGGCTCGTCGTCGTGCTCGCCGGGTACCGCGAGGAGATGGCCGGTCTGCTCGCCGCCAATCCGGGGCTCGTTTCGCGCTTCACCACGCGGGTCGACTTCCCGTCCTACTCCGCGCAGGAGCTGGTCCTGATCGCCCGCGCCGTCCTGGCCTCCCAGGGCGACGAACCGGATGAAGGGGCGGTCGAGGTCCTCGGGACGTTCTGCTCGGCGATCGTGGACGGCGGGATGGCCGACACGGTGGGCAACGCCCGTTTCGCCCGGGAGCTGTGCCAGAAGGCCTCCGCGCAACGGGATCTACGGCTGTACGCCACGCATGCCGACAGCACGCCGACCCGTGCGGAGATGGTGACCGTGCTCACCGAGGACGTGGTGGCCGCGCACCAGGAGCTCATGGAGTCGCACGAGAACAGCGCTTCGTAGGCTGCGCGCCGCCCGGTCGCGCCCGTGCGTCCTCAGGGCGCCGTGAAGTACGCGGGGAACCGGGGCCCGAGCCACGGCTTGCGGCCCCAGGCGAAGACGCGTCCCCGGGCCATGGCACCCACCGGCGAGCTGCGGCCGAGCGCCATCAGCAGGAACGCGACCGGCTCGATGGAGATCGTGCAGTCCGGGCGGTCCGGCAGTTCGTGGCCCACGGCCGCCGTTCCGTCGGTGAACGTCACGCCGAAACGGCCGCCGCCCCACAGCCGTACCGCGTAGCGGGTGTTCAGCCCTGCCGTGGTGGTGGCTTCGGTCACCCGCGGCATGGCATGGATCATGAACGGGAGCGTCAGACGGACCCGGTCGGCGTCGACCATGTGCGGGCGCTTCAGCGCACGGGCCAGGTCGTAGCCGTGGCCCAGCATGTGCGTGAGGAGGTACGAGACGAGGACCGCGCGGTTCATCGTGCCCATCGGTGTCATCAGCGTCTCGTCCGCGGGATGTCCGGTCACCGCGTCCAGGCAGGCGGCGGCCTGCGCCACGATCATCGCCGCCAGGGGTTCCGTCGCGCGCTCACCGAAGGCCGCGAGCGCCTCCTCGTTGGCTGCGGCGATGCTCTGCGGGCTGCCGTCGCCGTGGGACCTCGGGTGTCCGGCCGCCACGTCGGCCATCAGCGCGTTGGCCTGCGCGAGATGGGCCGCCACCTCCCCGACCGTCCATGTCAGCCCCGGTACGGGAGCTCCGGTGTCGGGGGCGGTGCGCAAGAGCTCCGCGATCTCCTCGGCCGTCGTGCGTATCGCGTCGGCCAGTCCCTCGGGCAGCACTCCACACATGTCCCGTCCCGCGTTCGGCTCCACTGCGCCACCGCCCTTCCGAACGCCGCCCGCGCGTCCGCCGCCCACTCCGGTTACCTGCGGGTACACAAGAGCAGTTCACCGGGCCTCCCGGCAAGAGGTCGACACCCTCCGTTCGAACCCCTCTACGATCGGACGCGTGTGCGCACATGTGATCATCGCCGAGGACGACGCGAAACAGGCGGAGCTTCTCCGCCGCTACCTCGAACGGGAGGGGCATGCCGTCACCGTCGTCGGCGACGGCCTCGCGGCCCTCGACGCGGTCCGGCACCGGGAGCCGGACCTGCTGGTCCTCGATGTGATGATGCCTCGTGCCGACGGTCTGGACGTGGTACGCGTCCTGCGCGCCGAGCTCCGGGAGCTGCCGGTGCTGATGCTGACGGCCCGCTCCACGGAGGACGATCTGCTGCTCGGCCTCGACCTCGGTGCGGACGACTACGTGACCAAGCCGTACAGCCCGCGCGAACTGATGGCCCGGGTCCGCACGCTCCTGCGCCGCAGCCGGCGCGCGTCGGACACCGGCGAGACCGCTCCGGCGGACACGGCCGTCCTGACGGTGGGGACCCTGGTGGTCGATCCCACCCGGCACGTGGTGTCGGTCGGCGGCGAGGCGGTGGAATGCACTCCGGGCGAGTTCAGGATCCTGGCCGCTCTGGCGGCCGAGCCCGAGCGGGTCTTCACCCGCCAGCAACTGCTCGCCGAGCTGCACGGCTTCGACCGGTACATCAGCGACCGCACGGTCGATGTTCACGTCATGAACCTGCGGAAGAAGATCGAGCCCGCGCCGCGCCGGCCCGCCCGGCTCCTCACGGTCTTCGGTGTCGGCTACAAGCTGACCGACCCGGCGAAGGCCACGGCCCGTGCGTCGTCGTAGCGAGGGGCGCCCACGGCGCGGAACGCGCGGAGCGGCGCCGGAGTCCGGGGCGTCGTCGGCACGCCTGCCGTTGCGCAAGAGCCTGTTCGCCCGGCTGCTGGCCGTATCGGCTCTGGTGGCGGCGTGTTCGGTCGCCGCCACGGCCTGGCTCGCGGTCCAGACGACGTCCGGCGCGATCCTGAAGGAGCAGGGGCAGAACCTCACCGCCGACGCCCGGATCTACCACAGCCTGCTCGGCTACGCGGCGGCTCATCCCACCTGGGACGGTGTCGCCGAGACCGTGCGCGACCTGGCCGAGCAGTCCGGCCGCCGGATCGCGCTGACCACCCAACAGCGCACGCCGCTCGCCGACTCGGCCGCCCCGGAGAGGGCGGCGGCGCTGCCCGCCCAGGCGTCGGCGATCGTGGACCCGCTGTCGGTGGACACCGCGCTGGCCGCCGAGAACGCGGGCCCGTCCGGCACTCCTGCGGACCGGGTCGATCCGCGAGCGGTCGGGCCGTTCCGGCTGCCGGCCACGGAGCGTACGGCGTTGCGGCAGATCGCGGACCGGGGCGTGGCCTGCCTCAGCGACGCCGGGATCGCCTCGGACGTCGTCYGGACCGAGAGCGGACGCCCGGTGATCCAGGTGGTGGGCAACGACCCGGAACGGATTCAGGGAACCCGCTGCACCACCGAAGCCCTGGACGCGCCGACGGCCACCGAGAAGCAGGCGCTGAAGGCCCTCAACCAGCTGGCCGACGCCTGTCTGAAGCGTCAGGACCGCAGCGGCGTCCACCTGAAACTCGACCTCTCCTGGGGGCAGAGCGCGGAACCCGTGCCCACGGCGGTCCCCACCATGCCGCCGACCGAGGCGCCGCGCACCGCACCCGGCATCGAACCGGAAGCCGCGCCGAGCACGACGCCGACGGAGACGCCCAGCGTCATGCCGAGCGCCGCACCCGCAACCGCCGTCGGCACCGGCGAGGACGACCGGGCCATCGCCTCCTGCGTGGGCACCGCGCGCCGGGAACAGCTCAGCTCGTACGTCGCCTCGCCCGCCCTGCTCTTCATCAGCGACACCGGCGGCACCACCGTCCCCGGTTTCGACCTCTCCCCGGCGAACACCGCCAGGATCGCCGGCGCGGCCGCCCTCGTCCTGGCCCTCACCGTCGGCGCCTCGGTGCTGGTCGGCGCCCGGCTCGTCCGGCCCCTGCGCGCCCTGACGGGCGCCGCCCAGCGGATGCGGGACGGGGAGGACACCGCACCGGTGCGGGTCGCCGCGGACAACGAGATCGGGCGGCTCGCCGCCACGTTCAACGACATGTCCGCCCACCGCGCACAGCTGGAATCCCAGCGCAAGGCCATGGTCAGCGATGTGGCCCATGAGCTGCGCACCCCGCTCAGCAACATCCGTGGCTGGCTGGAGGCGGCGCAGGACGGGGTGGCCGATCCCGACCCGGCCTTCATCGCCTCCCTGCACGAGGAGGCCGTGCAGTTGCAGCACATCATCGACGACCTCCAGGACCTCGCCCAGGCCGACGCGGGCGCCCTGCGGCTGCACGCGGAGCCGGTACGGATCGAGGAACTGCTGAGCCAGGTCGCCGCCGCACACCAGGCCCGCGCCGAGACGGCCGGGGTGACCCTGACGGTGCCGCCGTCACCGCCGGACCGCCCCGTACCCGGGCTGACGGCCGACCCCGTCCGGCTGCGCCAGGCCATCGGCAACCTGGTCTCGAACGCGGTGCGCCACACCCCGTCCGGCGGGCAGGTCACCCTGCGCGCGTACGGCTCCGCGTCGGGCGACGCGGTCCACGTGGACGTGGCCGACACGGGCACCGGCATCCCGGCCGAGGACCTCGTCCACGTCTTCGACCGCTTCTGGCGCGGTGAGAAGTCCCGCAGCCGTCGCACGGGCGGCAGCGGGCTCGGGCTGGCGATCGTACGGAAACTGACGGAGGCTCACGGTGGCACGGCGACGGCGGCCAGTGTGCCGGGCGAGGGCTCGGTGTTCACCCTGCGTCTTCCGGCCGACCGGCCGGAAGGCGCCCCCGTGGCCGGTTCCGCGGACGGCCCCGGGCAGCCCTGATGCGATGACCACAGCGTTCTGACAGCTTCTTCATAACTTCGCGCCAGCCTGTCGGCACGCCTCGCGCCGCGGTGCGCTCCCGCATCGCGGCGCCGTCGAGGCCGACCTGGAACGGAGCCATGTTCATGCCCCTGCGTACGTCTCTGCGTACCGCCGTCCTCACCGCTGTCGCGGTCGGCGCGGTCTGCGTACCCGCCACCGCGGCGTTCGCCGACTCCTCGCCCACGCCCACGGCCACGCCGTCGGTCGTACCCGCGTCGCCGAGTTCCGAGCCCTCCGCCGCCCCGACCCGGGCACCCTCCACCGCCACCCCGTCCGAGCTGCCGCGGGGCGGCGTGGCCGCGGGCGACAGCCCCTCGCCGGCCCCGGCCGAGCCGACGGCCGTTCCGTCGGAGGTCCCGTCGGTCGCGCCCCGGGGCGGAGTCGCCGCCGGTGAGGAGCCGTCCGGTGCGGCGAACGACAACACCGCCACCGTCATGGGTTCCGCCGTGGCCGCCCTGCTGATCGGCGGCGCCGGAACGATCGTTCTGCGCCGCCGCCACAACGGCCGCAGCAACGGCTGATCGTCACCCCGTAGCCGAACAGACCGCAGTGGCGCCGCCCTTCACCCGGGCGGCGCCACTGCGGTCTGTTCGGCTACGGGGTGACGATCAGCCGTTGCTGCGGCCGTTGTGGCGGCGGCGCAGAACGATCGTTCCGGCGCCGCCGATCAGCAGGGCGGCCACGGCGGAACCCATGACGGTGGCGGTGTTGTCGTTC
>NZ_RDBK01000103.1 GCF_008042275.1 Streptomyces sp. OR43
GGCCCTGGACGCCGGCGATCCGGCGAAGGCCCTGAGCGTCCTCGACGACGCCCTCGGCCTCTGGCGGGGACCGGTGCTCGCCGACCTTCCCGACCGGCACGCCGTCGCGGCCCGCTGGACCGCCCGCCGCCTCGACGCCCGCCGGACCCGGATCGCCGCGGCGCTCGCGCTCAGGCCGGGGCCCGGGTCCGTGCCGAGCCGGTCGGCGAGCACCGTGCGCACCTCGTCGTACGCGGCCAGCGCCTGGGCCGTGCGCCCGGCGTCACGCAGGGCCCGCAGCCGCAGCGCCTGGAGCGGTTCGTCGAGGGGGTGCTCCTCGCAGAGCGCGGCCAGCTCCGGCAGTACGTCGTCGGCCCGGCCGAGCGCGAGCGCCGCGGCGATCCGGGTCCGGCGGGCGTCGAGGCGGCGGGCGGTCCAGCGGGCCGCGACGGCGTGCCGGTCGGGAAGGTCGGCGAGCACCGGTCCCCGCCAGAGGCCGAGGGCGTCGTCGAGGACGCTCAGGGCCTTCGCCGGATCGCCGGCGTCCAGGGCCCGCGCGCCGTCCCCCGCGAGGCGTTCGAAGCGGTGGAGGTCGACGCTGTCCGGTTCGGCGGCCAGCCGGTAGCCGTTGTCCGCGGACACGACCTCCGCATGGCCGAGCGCCCGTCTGAGCCGGCCCACGAGTGCCTGGAGCGCGCCGGACGCGTCGGCGGGCGGATCGCCGTCCCAGACCTCGTCGACGAGCACCGCGAACGGCACCGTCCGGCCGGTGCGCAGCGCGAGCACCGCGAGCAGGGCGCGCAGCCGCGCCCCGCCGACGGCGACGGCCGTGCCGTCGTCGCGGAGTGCCTGGGTGGTACCGAGGATGCCGTAGCGCACGCGCCCATTGTCCGTGACGGGGGCCGGGCCATCCACAGCCGCCCGGCCATACCCGCTCGCCCCGCCCGCATT
>NZ_RDBK01000104.1 GCF_008042275.1 Streptomyces sp. OR43
CCGCCACCCCGCCCGACGACGTGCACCCCGCCACCCCGCCCGACGACGTGCACCCCGGGCAGCTCGAAGTCCCCCTGCCACCCATCCAATCCGCACTCACCCGGAGCCTCTAATGACCGAACAGCAGCACGAGCCCGGCGCCTACTACTGGAACGCCGACAGCAGCTTCTGCAAGCACGGCGCCGAGCCGGACATCGGCACCGGCGGCGACGCATGGGACCTGTGGTCCGACCGGCACCCGGTCAGCGACGACGGCCACATCTGCCTCGACGCCCCTGCCGGGGACGCCTGCCTGGAGTGCTCGGCCGACGACGGCGAGATGGTCCCGTGGGCTGCCTGCCGAGTCCGCGAGCACGCCCGCCCCAAGTACGGCGTGGTTCCCAACCCCGATGCCGAGCACCAGCAGGTGACCGTCTGGGTCGGGACCGTCGAGTGCCTGGAGCGCGAGTGCGAGGAGTACTTCACCGACGACGGCGACACCGACCCCGGCGTTGAGCGCTGCTCCCACGTCCGTGAAGAGAGCGCCTGCTCCTGCCAGCGCGACAACGACGGCGAGTACGGCAGCGCCCCTTGCTCGGCCCTCGCCCTCACCCCGTGACACGCCGCACGCCCCGGCCGGGGGCTATCCGGCCGGGGCGTCTCCCCATCCTTCCACCCGCACCCGAGGAGTCCCTGATGCCCGACACCACACCCACCACCGAACTCCGCGAGCAGCTCGGTCAAGTTCTCCGCCGCTGGGGCCTCCTTGACGAGGTGAACGATCCGGCTGCGGCCGAGGAGTTCGCAGTCACCGACCTGATGGCCGTACTGCGCCAGCCCCCGGCCCGGCTGGTCCTCGGCACCACCGACCAGCAGCCCACGACCGAGGCGCACCGTCTGTCCCTGTCCGAGGCGTTGGGGTTGGGGACCGGGGCGCCGTGGGGTGTCATCCGCGACCGGGCCGCAGAGCTGAGCGACCAGGCGGCGGTTCTGTCCGCTGAGCTCACCCGCCGCGCCCCACTCATGGGCGAGTACGCGGCCGAGATCCATCGGCTGCGGGCTGAGCGCACCGAGCTGGTCCGGCAACTGGACTGCCTGCGAGGAGACATGCGGGACATGGAGGCCCACGTGAGGGAGCAGGACGCCGAGTTTGAGCACCTTCGCCGCATGGCCGACGAGGCGCAGCAGCCCGGGGCCGAGGTCGGTCCGACCGTGGCCGACGTGCAAGCCATGCAGACCCGCATGCGAGCCGACGCGGCCACCCACGACGTGACCACCCTGCTCGGCCTTATTGCCGCCTGGCACCGCAGCTCTGAAGGGGGCGACGTGCTAATCGACGACCTGGAACAGGCCGGGTTCCGGCTGCCCGAGCCCGCCGCCGGCCAGCCGGACACGGAGACCGAGGCGGCGAAGTGACCCAGCAGCCCGAGGCCGCCGTGCAGCCGTTCGCCCTTCACCTCGACGCGTCAGACGGCAGCAGCATCTCCGGCGTGGGCGTCGTCTGGCCGGACGGCGCCGCCACCCTCTACCGCCCCAGCTCGCCGAGCGTGTTCCCGCTGACTGCCCGGTCACTGGACGACCTGCTGACGATTTTCTGCGGCAGTCACCGACACCTGTACCGCATCGAGCACCTCGCCACCCCCGCCTCGTGACTCTGGCCCGGCTTGCCCCGCACGTGGCCCTCCGCGCCGCGCTGAGCGTCCTCACGGCGCTCTGCCTCCGGGAGGGCCACCGAGGACGCACACGGCCCGGACACGGGCAGCAGCGGCCACACACGCGGCACGGGGTCGACTCCGACGGAAGCCCTGTACGGCCGCCTGCGGGCCTGGAAAGGGTTCCGGGTACCCGCACCTCCAACGAAGCAGTGTTCGAGCCAGGGGCGGGCAGCGGG
>NZ_RDBK01000105.1 GCF_008042275.1 Streptomyces sp. OR43
GGAAAGCGGAGGGTCGGGGGAGGGCATGGGGGAAAGCGGAGGGTCGGGGGAGGGCATGGGGGAACGTTAGGCCGGGCCGGGACCGGCGGACCACCCAGTGAGGTCGACTCCCGGGGTGGAGCTGCCTCCACCCCCAGGACTGCCGCTCGCTGCGATGTGCCGCCGGAGCGGCGCCGGTTGAGTGGTGGCCATGAATCACGCAGCTGTCCGACTCCGTTCGGTCACCCGGTCCTACGGCAGAAACACCGGCGCGGTCACCGCGCTGGACGGGGTCAGCCTCGATGTCCCCCGGGGCACGTTCACCGCCGTCATGGGCCCGTCGGGCTCCGGCAAGTCCACCCTGCTCCAGTGCACCGCCGGACTCGACCGGCCCACCGGCGGGCAGGTGTTCCTCGGCGACACCGAACTGACCGGGCTCAGCGAGCGGAAGCTGACGTTGCTCCGCCGCACCCGCATCGGTTTCGTCTTCCAGGCGTTCAACCTGCTTCCCTCGCTCAGTGCCGAGCAGAACGTCGCTCTCCCGCTGCGGCTGGCGGGCCGCCGGCCGAAGCGGGCCGAGGTCCTGGACGTCCTGGAGCGGGTCGGGCTGCGCGACCGGGCCGGGCACCGTCCCGGTGAGCTCTCCGGCGGCCAGCAGCAGCGGGTGGCCCTGGCCCGCGCCCTGGTCACCCGGCCCGATGTGCTGTTCGGCGACGAACCCACCGGAGCGCTGGACTCCGAGACCGGCCGGCAGGTGCTGACGCTGCTGCGGAGCATGGTGGACGGCGGCCAGACCGTGATCATGGTGACGCACGACCCGGTCGCCGCCTCCTTCGCGGACCGGGTGCTGTTCCTGGCCGACGGCCGGGTGCGGGACGAGCTGTCCGCCCCGTCCGCCGAGCAGGTCGCGGCGCGTATGACGAGGATGGCGGGCGTCCCGTGCTGAGCATCGCGCTGCGCGGCATGCGGGCCCGCTGGGTCACCTTCGTCGGCTCCTTCCTCGCGCTCGCCCTCGGTGTCGGGATCGTCGCCACCACCGGGCTGGCCCTCGCGGCCACCTTCGACGCGCCCCGGCACGGGCCCGAGCGGTTCGCCGCGGCGCCCGTCGTGGTCCGGGGCGAGGACCGGCTGCGGGTGCCGACCCCGATCGGGGTCCGTACGCAGGAGTTGACCTCGCCCCGGCCGGTCCCGGCGGAGCTCGTCACCGCCCTCGCGGAGCTCGGCCGTACGGTCGAGGACCGCACGTTCTCCGTCACGGTCGGCGGCGCCCGCCTCGACGGGGGCGGTGGGGGAACGGTCGGCCACCCGTGGTCCGTCGCGGCCGCCACCCCCTACCGGCTGGCCACCGGACGGGCCCCGGCCGCCGACGGAGAGGTCGTCGTCACCACGGGCAACGGCTCCGATGTGCGGACGGGGGAGCGGATCACGGTCACCACCGGCTCGGGCACCGCAGCCCGGACGGTCGTCGGCACGGTGMGCACCGCCGGGTTCGAGACCGCCGTGTTCTTCACCGGGGCCGAGGCGGCCAGGATCTCCCCGGCCGTCGACGCCGTGGTGGTGCACGCGGATCCGGCGGCGGTGCGCGCGGTCGTGGCCCACGAGGACCGGATGGCGGTGCTCACCGGCGACGACCGCCGCAGGGCGGATCCCGACCCGGACCGGGACGCCGAGGCGCTGGTCTCCGTGAACGCGCTGCTGGGCACGGCCGCCGGCATCACCGTGTTCGTCTCGGTCTTCGTGGTCGCCTCGACGTTCTCCTTCGCGGTCGCCCAGCGCCGCCGCGAGTTCGGCCTGCTGCGTATGGCCGGCGCGACCCCCGGCCAGGTGCGGCGGACGGTGTACGCGGAAGCGGTGGTCATCGGCGTCCTGGCGTCGGCTGCGGGCTGCGGGCTGGGCGTCCTCGGTGCGCCCCGGCTCGCCTCCTGGATGGCCGCCAGCCGCACCCGCTTCGGCCGGCGGCCCGCCAGCCGCAGCGGGAGAGCGACGTTCTGCTCGGCACTGAGCGAGGGAAGCAGGTTGAACGCCTGGAAGACGAAACC
>NZ_RDBK01000106.1 GCF_008042275.1 Streptomyces sp. OR43
CAGGCAGGGCGGGKGCGGSGGGCACGGCCGCGGCCGTGCCCCCCGCACCCGCCCTGCGTCCGCGCCCCGCCGTCAACCGGGACAATGCCTTCTTCTTCGAGGGCGCGCGGCAGCACCGGCTGCTCATCCAGCGCTGCACCGTGTGCTCCGTACCGCGTCACCCCCCGGGTCCGTGCTGCCCGGAGTGCGGCTCCCTGGAGTGGGACACCGTCGAGGCCGGCGGACTCGGCCACGTCTACAGCTTCGTCGTGAACCACCATCCGCGGCACCCTGCGTTCGACTCCCCGTACCTCGTCGCCGTCGTCGAACTCGCCGAAGGCACCCGCCTCATCACCAACCTGACCGGCATCGCCCCCGACGAGGTCACCATCGGCATGCCCGTCGTCCTCGACTGGCTCGACGCCGACCCCGACCTGACCCTGCCGGTGTTCCGGCCCGCCCCGACGGAGGCGCCCTGATGGATTTCTCCCTGGGAGAAGAGCTCGAAGCGGTGCGTGACCTGGCCCGCGAGATCTTCGCCGACCGTGTCACGCCCGAGCGGCTGCGCGAGGTGGAGACCTCGGCGAGCCGCGTCGACGAACCGCTGTGGGCGGACCTCGTCACGGCGGGGCTGCTCGCGGCGGTCCTGCCCGAAGAGGACGGCGGAGCCGGCCTCGGGACGGCGGGCCTCTGCGTCCTCCTGGAGGAGCAGGGCCGGTGCGTGGCCCCGCTGCCGCTGTGGCCCGCGCTGACCGGGGCGCTCACCGTCGCGGCGTACGGCACCGGGGCGCAGCGGTCGCGGCTGCTGCCGGACCTCATGAACGGCACCGGCCGGCTGACCGTCGCCCTGGAGGAGTTCGGCCCCGCCGAGCCCCTGGCGCCCCGCACGGCCGCGGTCGCCGACGGACCGGAGTGGCGCCTGACCGGGGTCAAGGCCGTGGTGCCGGCTCCCGCCGGAGCGCGCCACGTCCTGGTGACCGCTTCGACGGGGGCCGGGCCGGGGCTCTTCCTCGTCGCCTCGGACGCCCGGGGCGTGAGCTGGGAGGCCGCGGAGACCACCAGCCACGACATGAGCGCCCACCTCACGCTGCTCGACACCCCGGCGGAGCCGGTCGGCACGCCGGGTGACGGGGCTGCCGCGCACCTCGTGCGGACCGCCTCCATCGCCCTGGCTGCCGTCCAGACCGGCGTGGCCGAAGGAGCGCTGGGCCACGCGGCCGGGCATCTGCGCGACCGGGAGCAGTTCGGCCGTCCGCTGGCCACGTTCCAGGCCGTTCAGCACCAGCTCGCCGACTGCTACATCGACATCGAGGCGATGCGGGTCACCCTCTGGCAGGCCGTCGACGCGACCGCCGAACCCTTCGACGAGGCCGGCGCCGACCGGGCCGCGCTGGTCGCCAAGTGGTGGGCCACCGAAGGGGGTCTGAACACCGTCCACCGCGTCCAGCACGTGCACGGAGGCATCGGCGTCGACACCGACTACCCGGTGCACCGGCACTTCCTGTGGGGCAAGCAGATCTCCACCACCCTGGGCGGCGCGGGCGCCGAGCCTGATCCGGATGGCCTTGACGACGGAGGCGGGGCCGGCCCAGCCGGTGACGTACCGGTCGACGAGCCCGTTGCTGGTCAGGATGTTCATGAAGATGTCCTCGGAGCCGCGTTCCCGCGCCAGTTCGGGGTCGTGGTGGACGTCCTGGTGCTTCGACGGACGGGGGCCGGGCCGGGGCTCTTCCTCGTCGCCTCGGACGCCCGGGGCGTGAGCTGGGAGGCCGCGGAGACCACCAGCCACGACATGAGCGCCCACCTCACGCTGCTCGACACCCCGGCGGAGCCGGCACGCCCGCCGGGTGACGGGGCTGCCGCGCACCTCGTGCGGAC
>NZ_RDBK01000107.1 GCF_008042275.1 Streptomyces sp. OR43
GTCCACGATCGACACCAGCCGCACCCCGTCCTCGCGCAACTCCTTCGCCAGCCCCGGCAGATCGGGAAAACGCTCGCGGTCCACCGTGAACACCCGGTGCGCGTCGAAGTGGTCGATGTCGAGATGGAGCACCGACAACGGCAGCCCCCGCTCCCGGTACCCCGCGACGATCCGCTGTATCTGACGATGCCGGTGCAGATGGTGGTCTCGGACGCGGGGACGCATCTGGTGTTCCACGACAACTCCTGGGCGGGCCGGGTGACGCTGCGCGAGGGCGTGGAGGGGGCCGGCTCCGGCCATGACCGGCCGGGCACGTCCGAGGTGCGTGTCGACGGGGGTCCGCTGCGCTGCTGGGTAATGGTCGGGACGCCGGCCCGGGTGCTCCAGGCATGGTCGGGGCTGACGGGCGCGCCGGCGGTGCCGCCGTCGTGGGCGCTGGGTCCGCAGCATGCGCGGTGGGGGTTCGGGAGCGAGCGGGAGGTGCGGCGGATCGTCGCGGGGTACCGGGAGCGGGGGCTGCCGTTGTCGGTGCTCCATCTCGACATCGACCACTTCGACGCGCACCGGGTGTTCACGGTGGACCGCGAGCGTTTTCCCGATCTGCCGGGGCTGGCGAAGGAGTTGCGCGAGGACGGGGTGCGGCTGGTGTCGATCGTGGACCCGGCCGTGGCGGCGGTGCCGGGGAACGCGGTCTTCGACGCCGGTACCGCGGTGGGGACTTCGGGCGCGTTCGTCCGGGACGCGCGCGGACGGACGGTGCGCGGGGAGGTGTGGCCGGGTGAGTGCGTGTATCCGGACTTCACCGATCCGCAGGTGCGCGCGTGGTGGGGCGGGCTGTACGAGGAGCGCCTCGCGCAGGGGTTCTCCGGTGTCTGGCACGACATGAACGAGCCGGTGTCCTTCGCGGCGTTCGGTGAGCCGACGCTGCCCCGTTCGTCCCGGCACGCGCTGGAGGGGCGCGGCGGCGATCACCGGGAGGCCCACAACGTGTACGGCCTCGCGATGGCGCGTGCGGGGTACGAGGGGCTGCTCCGGCTGCGGCCGGACGAGCGGCCGTTCCTCTTCTCGCGGTCCGGCTGGGCCGGGATGCAGCGGTACGGGGGGACCTGGTCCGGTGACGTGGCGACCGGGTGGCCGGGGCTGCGGGCCTCGCTGGCACTGGTGCTGGGTCTCGGGCTGTGCGGGGTGCCGTATTCGGGGCCGGATGTGGGCGGGTTCGACGGTTCGCCGTCGCCCGAGCTGTATCTGCGGTGGTTCCAGCTGGGGGCGTACCTTCCGCTGTTCCGTACGCACGCGGCGATCGACGCGGGGCGCCGGGAGCCGTGGGAGTTCGGGCCGCGGGTGCTCGACGGGGCGCGGGAGGTGCTGGGGGAGCGGGAGCGGCTGCGCCCGTACTGGGTGACGCTGGCGCACCTGGCCCGGCTGACCGGGGCCCCGTATGTGCGTCCGCTGTGGTGGGCGGCGCCCGGCGACCGGGCGCTGCGGGAGTGCGAGGACGCGTTCCTGCTGGGTGACGCGCTGCTGGTGGCGCCGGTCCTGGAGCCGGGTGTCGAGGAGCGGTCGGTGCGGCTGCCGGCGGGGCGCTGGTACGACACGGTGAGCGGCGCGGTGTACGAGGGGCCGGGGCAGGTGGTGGTCGGCGCGCCGCTGTCACGGGTGCCGGTGCTGGCGCGGGCCGGTGCGGTGATTCCGGTACGGGGCGCGGGCGGCGGGCTCGAACTGGAGGTCTGGGCTCCGGCGGAGGGTGCGGTGAACGGTCGGCGCCCGCCCGGTCGGTGAGGATCATCGCGCAGGCGCCGTCGGAGGACGGGCAGGTCTCCGAGCAGCGGATGGGGTCCCAGAGCATGGGCGCGGCCTGGACC
>NZ_RDBK01000108.1 GCF_008042275.1 Streptomyces sp. OR43
GCTCGCCACTCTCTCCACCGACCAGCTCGCCGAGCTCGCCCGTCTCGAACAGGAGGGCACGGACAAGGCGCAGGACGCGCTGGTCGCCTCGGGCGCCCTGTCTTCGGCCCGGCCGGCGACCGCCCAGGGCGGCGAGGGGGAGGCCGGGGCTGCGACGGCTGTGGCCGGSGCGGTCACGACGACGGCGGCCAGCGCCGCCGTGCCGAGGGAGCGCAGAAGTTTGCCTGACACGACACCACCTCCGGAAACGGGGCGAATCGTGCGACTACCCCATGAGTGAGCGCAATTCCTCCCATACGCTCACTCTTCGTCAGGCGATGCAAGAACCTCCGGGCGTGGCGGCGGCCCGATTCCTCCGGAAGGCGGCGGACCGGGCCCGACGGCCTCCCGGTGAGGCCGTCCTCCGGGTCAGGCCCCCGGTCAGGCCGCCCTTCCGTCAGACGACCGGGAACGCGTAGACCACGCGGTCGCGCCGGACGAGGGCGCTCTTGCCGTAGGCCAGCACCTGGTACCGGGCGGTGACGGTCGCCCCCTTCGGGTCCTGGACCCCGATGTCCTGGAACTTCCAGAGCCGCCGCCCGTCGGCCGCCGCGAACGCGGTGACCTGCCCGGGATCCGCCGCGAGCAGCGTGCCGCCCGAGCCGCTGGCCGTGACGGTGGGAGCCGTTCCGCCCGCCACCGCCTCCGTGGACCGCCGCCAGCGCAGCCGTCCGGTCTCCCGGTCGGCCACCCCCACTTCCTGGTTGCTGCTGGTGGTGAACAGGAGCGCACCGGCCTCCACGGGGGTGCCGAAGGAGGAACGCGGTGTGCCGTTCAGCGTCCACTTCGGCCGGCCGCCGGGGGTTTCCAGGGCCCGCAGGTCGTGGTCGTACGCCACGTACAGCAGGCCGTCCGCGTCTCCCGCGGCAGCCGCTTCCGGGGCCGTGCCGAAGATCTTGGCCCACTGCTGCTTCCCGGTGGTCCGGTCGAAGCTGCGGAAGAGCGCCTTGCCCTTGGCCGCCTTCACATCGGCGGGGGTGAGCGTCAGCCGGTCCTGTCGTACGACCACGGCGTCCGGCCGGACCGCCATCAGGCGGTACACGGGCGCGATGGGGCCGCGTCCGGTGGGCACGGGCGTCCGCCACAGCTCCTTGCGCTGCTCGATGTCGTACCCGAACAGGTAGGACTTGACGACCTGCCGGTCCTTGCCGGGCTTCTTGCCCTTCTTCGGCTTGGGCGCCTTCACGGTGACCTGGTGCGAGCCGGTGAACCAGAGGTCCGGGCCGGACGATCCGACGAGGGTGCGTACCGACAGCTGCGGCGCGCCCTCGAACCCGTCGGCGTACGCGACCCGGTGGGCGACGCTGCCGTCCTTCGCGGACAGCCACAGGAACTCGGACGGTCCGGCGACGAAGACGAGCTCCTTGCCGGCGGCCAGGGCGGCCTGCCCCTTCGCGGCGTCCGGGCTCTCCCAGACCCGGCGCCCGGTGTTCAGGTCGACGGCGGACGCGTGGGTGTCGCCGGTCAGCACCAGCAGCCGTTCGTTCCAGAGCGCGGCGGTGAGGGGGGCGGGTTCGGCGGCCGGGTGGGTGTAGATCCAGCGCGGCTGCGGGGGCAGCCCGGCGACGACGGGACGGCTGGCTGCCGGGGCTGCTCGCGGCCGCCGTGGCCGAGCAGAGGGCCCGGGCACGGAAGGCGGCGGTCGCGGCGTCCGCCGACGAGGCCGAGGCGGACGCCCCGGCCCGGCCCGCAGTGCCTGTGG
>NZ_RDBK01000109.1 GCF_008042275.1 Streptomyces sp. OR43
GGGGCCGGGGCGGGCGTGCCCGGCACCCGGGCACGCCCGCCCCGGCCCCCGTCCTCTCGCCCATGCTCCAGCGCCTCGCCGCCGAACGGGCCACCGGCGCCCTCATGCGCGACCGCGGCACCCTCTACCTGGCCGACGGCAAGGTGGTGCACGCCGAGAGCCCCGCCACCCCCGGCATCGACGTCCTGCTCACCCGGGGCGGCGCGCTGCGCCGCGAGGGCTGGTGGGACGCGGTCGCCCAGGCCGGTGCCGGGCAGCGGGTGGGCCGCTACCTCGTGGACAGCGGCCGGGTGCCGGGCGGCGCCCTGGAGCTGTGCCACCTGGGCGCGCTGTACGACGCGGCGTTCTTCGCCCTCGCCCCGACCCGGGCCCCGGCCCGGTTCCGCTACGGGGTCGCCCACTGGATCGGCCCGGTCCGCCCCGTCCCCGTGGACGCCGTGCAGCGCGAGACGCTCCGGCGCCGGGAGCTGCTGGACCGGATCTGGCCGGAGCCGGTGACCGACAGCGCCCCGCTCGTGAGCACCGGCCGGCCCGCCGACTCCCCCCTGCCCCCGTACCGGCGCCGCGTACTGGAGCGGGTGGACGGGGTGCGTACGGCGACGGACATCGCGCAGGAACTGGGCAGGTCGGCGTTCCACACCCTGGTCGACCTGCGGCGGCTGGCGGCCGCCGGACTCGTCGCCGCGGTACGGGAGACGGCCGGCCCGGCCGGCCGCATCGCGCTCCCCGAGGTCACGGCCGACCCCGACGTCGCCCTGTTGCGCCGGCTCCGAGACGCATTGGAGGCCCTGTGATACGCGCGCTCAGACAGCGTGCCGGGAGGAGACAGCTGATGGTGCCCGAGGCCGAAGTGCAGGACGTCCTGGCCGAGCTCCAGCGGTTACGGGCCCGCGTTCCGCTCCTCTCCGGGGCCCTGGCGGCCAGCACCGACGGCCTCGTCCTGGCCCATGACACCCCGGGAGTGGAGGCGGAGGGCGTCGCGGCGCTCACCGCGGCCGCGCTCGGCGTCTCGATCCGGATGACGGACGCGACCGGTCGCGGCGGCTTCCGCGAACTCCTCGTCCGCGGCGAGACCGGCTACATCGCGACGTACGCCGCCGGCTCCTCGGCCGTACTGACCCTGCTCGCCGAGGACCGGATCAACGTCGGCCGGCTCCATCTGGAGGGCCGCAGGTCCGGCTCCCGGATCGGCGAACTCGTCGACGCCGCCCTGGAACGCACCCCGCAGCCCGCACCGGGCCCCCGGGCTCCGGTGCCCCGTACCCCGCACCAGCCCGGGCCCCTGCCGCACCGCCCGACATGACCCCGCACGAGCCCGGCACGACCCAGAAACGGAACCGGTCCTCCCGACCGGTCAGGGAAAGGAAACGAGCACTCATGGCGAACACCGAAGCGTCACTGAAGGAAGCGATGTCGTCCATCGAGGGCACCACCGGTGTCGCCCTCGTCGACTACACGAGCGGCATGGCGCTGGGCACCCTCGGCGGTGGCAAGGACTTCAACCTGGAGGTCGCGGCCGCGGGCAACACCGACGTCGTACGCGCCAAGCTCCGCACCATGGAGCACCTCGGTATCCAGGACGAGATCGAGGACATCCTGATCACGCTGGGCACCCAGTACCACTTGATCCGGCTGCTCAAGTCCCGTGGCAACAACGGCCTGTTCCTGTACCTCGTACTGGACGCCGGCCGGGCGAACCTGGCCATGGCCCGCCACCAGCTGAAGAAGATCGAAGCCGACCTGGAGATCTGACCTCCGAGAACGGGGCCCCCGGCCGGCGG
>NZ_RDBK01000011.1 GCF_008042275.1 Streptomyces sp. OR43
CCCCTTCCCCCCGGCCGGACGACCCGTTGCCGACTCACAGATGAACAGTTGGCGACCTGTCCATACAAGCGTTGACCCGGGGCGGCTGTGCCTGACACGTTGGCCACAGCCGCCCCGGCGAGCGAGTCCCCCCACCCCGTTCGTACCGCCGTACCGCGCCATCTCCCCCGTGCTGCCACCGAACCCGGAGTCCACCGTGTCCGTCCGTCCTTTCACCCTCGCCACCGCGCTCGCCGTCGTCGCGGCGCTGTCCCTGACCGCCTGCGGCGGCAGTTCGGACGCCGCCGAGTCCGCCACCTGCCCCGGCGGCAAGGTCCGCTTCGGCGTCGAGCCCTTCGAGGACCCCGCCAAGCTCACCCCGGCCGCCGAGGTACTCGCCGACGCCCTGGGCGAGAGCCTGGACTGCGAGGTGGAGCTGACCATCACCGAGGACTACTCCGCCGAGGTTCTCGCCATGGAGAACGGCAAGCTCGACATAGCCATGTTCGGTCCCCTCGGCTACGTCTTCGCCAGCGGGCGGGCCAAGGCCGAGGCCGTCGCCTCGTTCGGGGACGGCACGGGCAAGGTGTCCAGCTACACCGCCGGCATCTGGGTGCCGAAGGATTCCGCCGTCACGTCGGTCGCCGGTCTCAAGGGCCACTCCCTCGCCCTGGCCTCCGTCGGATCCACCTCCGGCGACGCCCTGCCCCGCCAGGCGATGCTCGACGCCGGCCTGAAGAAGGACGACGTCAAGGTCAACTACGCCGGCGGCCACCCGGAGGCACTGCTGGCCCTCGCCAAGGGAACGGTCGACGCCGCCGAGATCAACTCCCAGCAACTGGCGAGCGCCACCGCCGCCGGCAGCTTCGACCCGGCCGGCTTCCGCAAGGTGTGGAGCTCCGAGCCGATCCCCAACGACCCGATCACCGTCCGCGGGGACCTCGACGCGACGTTCAAAAAGGCCGTCACCGACGCCCTGCTGAAGCTGCCGCCGGACAAGGTCGGCGAGATCGGCGCCCTCCTCGACGTCGACCCGCCCGCGCCGCTGGTCGCCGTGGACAAGTCGACCTACCAGCCGCTGTTCGACCTCGCCGCCGCCCTGAACCTGACCGAGAAGGACGTCTGATGCTCGCGCTGTCCGGGATCACCGTGCGGTACGGAGAGCGGCAGGTGCTGCACGGGGTGGACGTCGACGTCGCCCGGGGCGAACTGCTCGCCGTGCTCGGGGCCAACGGCTCCGGCAAGTCGACCCTGTTGCGCGCCGCCGCCGGCCTGGAACCGATGACGGCGGGCAGCGTCGGCATCGACGGGAAGCCGTGC
The DNA here is from genome assembly GCF_008042275.1 of Streptomyces sp. OR43. Classification (GTDB taxonomy): domain Bacteria; phylum Actinomycetota; class Actinomycetes; order Streptomycetales; family Streptomycetaceae; genus Streptomyces. The sequence continues at coordinate 1,300 of NZ_RDBK01000011.1, forward strand.
GGACCGCTGGACATCGCCGTGGTCTTCCAGCACATCCACCTCGTGCGCCGGCGCAGCGTCCTGGAGAACGTGTGCGCCGGAGCCCTCGGCCGGCTGTCGCTGCGGAACTCACTGGTTCCCGCTCTGTTCCCCCGGGCCCTGCGCGAGGAGGCGATGGCCTGCCTGGACCGCGTGGGACTCGCCGACCGCGCGCACGAACGCGCCGGCCGTCTCTCCGGCGGCCAGCAGCAGCGCGTCGCGGTGGCCCGTGCCCTGTGCCAGCGCCCGCGCGTCCTGCTGGCCGACGAACCGGTGTCCGCGCTGGACCCGGCCGCCTCCGAGCAGGTGCTCGCGCTGCTCGCCGAACTCGCCCACGACGCGGGCCTCGCCGTCCTGGCGGTCCTGCACCAGCCCTCGCTCGCCGCCCGGCACGCCGACCGTGTGGTCGGCCTGCGAGACGGCCGCGTGATCCTCGACGGGCCGCCCGGCCAGGACGTCGACGCCCTGTACCAGCCCGCGGTCATGGAGGCCGTCTCATGATCGATCTCGAAGAGGTGCGGAGGCTTCCCGTCCCCGCCAAGCCCGCCCGGCCGCGGGCCACCGCTCTCGGAGCCGTGCTCGCCGCCGTGGTGCTCGCCGTCCACGTCATCGCGTGGAACACCACCGACATGTCCTTCGGCGCGCTGGCCGAGGGCTGGGGAGGCATCGCGGACTTCCTGGCCGACGCGATCCCGCCGGACCTGAGCTGGGACGTACTGGGACCCAGTCTCGACGGCGCCCTCGTCACCCTGTGGATCGGGCTGCTCGGCACCACGCTGTCCGTGCCGTTCTCGCTCCTCCTGGCCCTGCTCGCCGCACGGGGCACCGCCCCCACGGCGGGCGTCTACCAGGCGGCGCGCTCCCTGCTGTCGTTCCTGCGCGCCGTGCCCGACGTGGTCTTCGCCCTGATCTTCGTCACCGCTGTCGGTCTCGGTCCGTTCCCGGGCGTGCTGGCGCTGCTGCTCCACAACGTCGGCGTGATGGGCAAGTTGTGGGCGGAGGCGCTGGAGGACGCCGACCCCGGCCCCGTACAGGCCCTGCGTTCGGCGGGAGCGGGCCGGATCCAGGTGGCCGCGCACGCCCTGCTGCCGACGGTGACCCCTCAGATGACCGGGCTGCTGCTGTACCGGCTCGACGTCAACGTCCGGTCCTCGCTGGTGCTCGGCCTGGTCGGCGCGGGCGGCATCGGGTTCCTGATCAACCAGTCGATCAAACTGTTCCAGTTCGACGAGATGCTGACGCACATCCTGGTGGTGCTCGTCCTGATCGTGGCCGTCGACCGGCTGTCGGCCCTGGTGCGGCGGCGCCTGGCGTGACGGGAGGTCAGCCGGGCGTCTGCCGGGCAGGGGCGCCGGCCTCCCGGGTGGCCGCCCAGGAGGCGAGGAGGCGCAGGCCCTCCTCGGAGACGGAACCGGGTTCGGCGGTGTAGACGGTCAGCGTCAGGCCGGGCTCCGCCGCCATCTCCAGCCCTTCGAAGGCGAGGGTGAGATCGCCGACCGCGGTGTGGTGGAAGTTCTTGGTGCCGGTGCCGTGTTGGCGGACGTTGTGGGCGCCCCATCGCGTGCGGAACTCGTCGCAGCGGGTGGACAGTTCGCCGACGAGGTCGTGCAGGTCCTTGTCGTGGGGATTGCGGCCGGCCTCGGTCCGCAGGATGGCGACAGTGACGTCGGCGGCGAGTTCCCAGTCGGGGTAGAAGCGGTGCGCGGCGGGATCCAGGAAGGTGAACCGGGCGAGGTTCCCCTGATTGCCGGGTGTGGCGTAGACATCGTCGTAGAACGCGCGGCCGAGCGGGTTCACCGCGAGGACGTCCAAGCGGCCGTTGCGGACGAAGGCGGGCCCTCCGGTGATCGCGTCGAGCGTCCACTGCAGGCTGGCGTGCGGGGTCCACTGGCCCTTGGCGCGCCGCCGCCGGGGGCGAGTGAGGGCGTCCGAGCCGTCGGCTGCCTGAGCCAGATGGAGCAGGTGGGCGCGCTCGGCCTCGTCGAGCCGCAGCGCCCGGGCGACGGCTTCGAGGACGGCAGGGGAGACGCCCGCGAGGTTCCCGCGTTCGAGCTTGGCGTAGTACTCGACGCTCATGTCGGCGAGGGCGGCGACCTCGCTGCGGCGCAGGCCCGGGACGCGGCGTCTGCTCCCGGATGCCAGTCCTGCCTGGCCGGGGGTGATCTTGGCGCGCCGCGAGGTGAGGAACTCGCGGACCTCTTGCTGGTTGTCCACTCCCCGACCGTACGTCGTGCGCGTACCGGGAGGGATGTACTGCTGGTACACCCATCGACGGTGACTGGCCGGGCGCCGCGAATGGGGGTTACCTGGATGACGTGGCACTCCTTCCCGGCCGCCCGGCGGCCGGGGCGAGCGCCCCGGGCCCGTGCCGTACGGCACGATCCGGCCCCGGCAGCACACGGGCCGCCCGAAACGGCCCGGCCTCCAGTACGTAAGGAACCCCCTCATGCGCGGCGCAGTGATTCACGCCCCCGGCGATGTCCGCTTCGAGACGCTGGACGACCCGAAGATCCTCCACCCGACCGATGCCGTCATCCGTACGGCCGTCACCTGTGTGTGCGGCTCGGACCTGTGGCCCTACCGCGGTCTGGAACCGATCGGCGAGCCGCACCCGATGGGGCACGAGTACGTCGGCTTCGTGGAGGAGGTGGGCAGCGAGGTCACGTCCGTCAAGCCGGGGCAGTTCGTCGTCGGCTCGTTCGCCACCTCGGACAACACCTGCGCGAACTGCCGCAACGGCTTCCAGTCGAACTGCCTGCACCGCGCGTTCATGTCCACCTGCCAGGCCGACTACGTCCGCATCCCCAACGCCCAGGGCACCCTGGTCGCCACCGACGGGATTCCGGCCGAGGAGCTGTGGCCCGGGCTGCTCGCCGTCTCCGACGTCATGGGCACCGGCTGGTGGGCCGCCGAGGCCGCGGAGGTCCGGGCCGGCTCGACCGCCGTGGTCGTCGGTGACGGCGCGGTCGGCCTCTGCGCGGTGATCGCGGCCAAGGAGAGGGGCGCGGAGCGCATCATCATCATGTCCCGCCACGACTCCCGCCAGAAGCTCGCCCGCGAGTTCGGCGCCACCGACATCGTCACCGAGCGCGGCGACGAAGGCATCGCCCGGATCAAGGACCTCACCGACGGCATCGGTGCCGACAGCGTGCTGGAGTGCGTCGGCACGGCACAGGCCATGCGCCAGGCCCTGCACACCGCTCGCCCCGGCGGCAACGTCGGATTCGTCGGCGTCCCCCACGAGGTCGCGATCGACGGACAGGAACTCTTCTTCTCCCACGTCGGTCTGCGCGGCGGTCCCGCTCCCGTCCGCCGCTACCTGCCCGACCTCATCGAACGCGTGACGTCGGGCCGGATCGACCCGGGCAAGGTCTTCGACCTCACCCTGCCCCTCGACCAGGTCGCCGAGGGCTACCGGGCCATGGACGAACGCCGCGCCATCAAGGCCCTCCTCAAGCCCTGACCGCACCCTGCTCCCCGTTCCGTGGCCGGGCCGGGTTCTCCCCGCCCGGCCACCACCGCACCCCCGGCTCCGAAAGGCCCCCATGCAGTTCGTCACCCAGCAGCCCACCAGCAAGGCACCGGCGGAATGGTTCACCGGCGACGTCTGGTGGGACGTCATCGTCGCAGGCCAGGAGCCTTCCCGGATGCGTGCCAACCTGGTCCGCTTCGCACCGGGCGCCCGCACCCACTGGCACTCCCACGCCGTCGGCCAGACGCTCCACATCGTCTCCGGCACCGCCCTGATCGGCACCCGCGACGGCACCGTCCTCGAAGCACACCCCGGCCGTACCGTCACCTGCCCGCCCGGCGAGGAGCACTGGCACGGCGCCGCCCCCGACCGCTTCATGGAACACATCGCCCTGTGGGAGGCCACGGCCGACGGCGCCCCCGAGACCACGTGGGCCGAACCGGTCACCGACGCGCAGTACACCGGGTCCCGGCAGACGTACGACGGCCCGGCCGCCGAGTAGCGGGAGCCGGGCGGGCGTCAGGAGGTGAGACCGCTGAGGGCGTCGCCGACGTACTTCACGCCCAGCACCACCAGGAGGGTGGTCATGATCGCGCTGTTGTGCCGGGACATCCATTCCTTCCACCCGCCGAGCACCTCCGTGGCCTTGGCACCACCGGCGAGATAGACGCCGAGCGGGACGAGTGCGCAGAGCGAGGCGAGCAGGACCATGAGGACGGCGGCGACGGCCTTGCCGCCGGCACCGGCGGTGGAGCTCGCGATGGAGACGGCGCCGCCGACCGCCAGAACGAGGTTCTTGGGGTTGGCCACCACCAGGACGACGGCGAGGCCACCCGCCTTGCCCGGGCTGAACGTGTCGATGGCCTTCATCCAGCCCGGCGTGGCGGCGTCGTGCCCTGCACGGGGCCTGTCCTTCCACTGCTTGGCGGCGAACAGAAGGAAGAGCACACCGAGAGCGAGCTTGAGCCAGAGCGTCCAGGTGGCCGGTCCGTCGTCGCCGGAGGCGTCCGCGCCCGACCCGGCGAGGACCACCACGGTGACCACGGCCGCGACGGAGACGATCCATCCGGCGGTGAACGCCAGGCCGTTGGCCCGGCCCTTCGGCGTGGCGAGCATGAGGATCACCGCGATGAGCGGCAAGGGGCTGATGGCGATACCGACTGCGGAGGTCAGCATCTGACCGATGGCGTCACCCATGATCGTCCTCTTGTGTCATGTGGTCGTCCGTCCTCTTCCGTTCGGCCGTTGGTGCGAGGTTGTGCTGATCCTCACGGGCGTTCCCGGCCGGGGCGCCATGGTGGGAGCCGAACGAGTGAACGGGCCGGCAGGCGTGGCATTCCCGCCCGTTCCTGAGATGCGTGGTTCGTCCGTTCAGTTTTGAATGGTCGGAGTCCGGCGCCCCGGGGCCTCCCGTCCGGATCGTGCCCGACCCCGCGAGCCGGGCGTGATCCACACGAGAGGCACTGGCGGCGTCTCCGTCTGATCGCATCCCGCGGAGGATCCATGGCCACGCTGACCGTCTGGAAATTCGACTCGCCCGAAGGTGCCGCCGGTGTCGAGAGCACCCTCCTGGAGTTGCAGAAGCAGGAGCTGATCAAGGTGGTCGACGCGGCCACGGTCAGCTGGCCCGCGGACGCGACGAAGCCGAAGACGAAGCAGCTGAGCAACCTCGCCGGTCTCGGAGCGCTCTCGGGCACCTTCTGGCGCATGCTGTTCGGCCTGATCTTCCTCATGCCGCTGCTCGGTGCCGCCGTCGGTGCCGCCGCAGGCGCGCTCGGCGGGAAGATGGCCGACGTCGGTATCGACGACGACTTCATCGACTCGGTCAAGTCGAAGGTCACCCCTGGTACGTCGGCGCTCTTCCTCCTGTCGCAGGACGCGGTGGTCGATCGCGTCCGGGCCGCCTTCCCCTCCGGCCACTCCGAGCTGATCCAGTCGAACCTGGACGCCGAGAAGGAGGCCAAGCTGCGCGAGGTCTTCGCCGGCTGACCCTCCTCCCAACTGTTCGTGAGCCCGCCGTGCCGTGACGCACGGCGGGCTCCGTATGCGGGCAAGGGGGCGGCCCGGTGGCCCGGACGGTGGTGGACGTACGCCTCGTGGAACGGACCGGGATCGCCGGACGGCTCGGTGAGAACGGGATCGTCCCGGCCGCGCCCGAACTGTTCGGTGCCCCTTGCGGCCGCGCTTGAGGACGCCCGCCGGTGCACGGCCGCCCGGTCGTCCGACGGCCGCCGTCCGCGTAGCGCTTTCCGCCCCCGGCACCGCCGGTCCTCGCTCCGGGTGACCCGCCGCCGGTGGCGGTTTGACGACACGTCGTGAATCCGCCACCGGCCGCCCTTCCGCCCTGCTCCGACACGCGCCGATGATCGAGCGAACGTCACCGGCGCAGTCCAGAGCGGAGCAAGGCACCCATGACCCATGTCCCGGAACAAAGACGCCTGTCCCTGGTGATGGCGGCCGCCGTCCTCGCCGCCGTGGCGGGCACGGCACCCGCGGCCGCCGCCGCACCCGACCCGGGCCCCACGCCGAGCGCGCGCAGTGTGCTCGCCTCCCTCGACGACCAGGAGCGCGAAGCGCTGCACCGGATGGCGACGCTGGACCTGGGCGGACTCCACGTGACGGACAAGGCGGCGCTGAAGTCCTCCGACCCCGTCGACGTCATCGTGCAACTGCGGACGCCGCCCGCCCGGACCGCCCGTCTGCTGGCCGCCGCCCAGGGGCGCAGCCTCAGCGAGACGGACGCGCGCACCGCGGTGACGGAGGCACAGGGCGCGTTCCGTGACGTGCTGAAGGACATGTTCCCGGAGAAGCAGGCGACCGCGGGGAAGTCCGGAAAGCAGTCCGGGGCGCCCCGGCTGGGCCGTAGTTACACCCGCAGCTTCGACGGGGTCAGCCTCAGCCTGCCCGGTGACCGGGTCGCCGAACTGCTCGACCACGCGGAGGTCGCCTCGGTGTGGCCCGACAGCACGGTGAAGGCGCTCTCCGACCCGGAGGCCACCGGATCCGGCGGCCCGCAGACGGACGGCGACGACGGCGTGGCCCGCCTGCACGCCGAAGGCATCACCGGCAAGGGCGTCAAGGTCGGCATCATCGACACCGGCATCGACTACCGGCACCCCGACCTCAAGGGCGTGTACGAGGGCGGCTACGACTTCGTCGACGACGACGCCGACCCGATGGAGACCACGTACGACGACTGGAAGGCCTCCGGCCAGGCCGAGACCAACGCCGGTTCCACGTACTACACCGAGCACGGCACCCACGTCGCCGGCATCATCGCCGGCCGGGGCGCCGACACGAAGGCACGCGCCGCGCACGGCGTCGCTCCCGGCGCCTCCGTCCACGCCTACCGCGTCCTCGGCCCCTACGGCAGCGGCCGCACCAGCAACATCATCGCGGCCATGGACCAGGCGGCCGACGACGGCATGGACGTCGTCAACATGTCGCTGGGCGCCGCCGTCAACGACCCGCTGAGCCCGCAGTCCATAGCCGCCGACAACCTCGTCCTCGCGGGCGTCACCACCGTCATCGCCGCCGGTAACAGCGGCCCGAAGCCGGGCACCGTCGCCACGCCGGCCGCCGCGGCCCTCCCGCTGACGGTCGGCGCCCACTCCGAACCGCTGACCCTGCCCGCGTACACGCTGACCGCCGGACCGGTCACGGCCCAGGGCCGGCTGCTCGCCCAGCCCTACGGCGACGCCCTGGACAAGCTGGCGGACGGAGCCCTCGCGGTCATCGACGCCGGCACGGGCAGCGCCGCCGGATACACCGGCAAGGACGTCACCGGCAAGGCCGTCCTGATCCGGCGCGGCGGCATCCCGCTCGACGAGAAGGTGCGGCGCGCACAGGACAAGGGCGCCGCGGCCGTTCTCCTCGTCAACGACAACGCCGCCGAAGGGCACATCCCGTTCTACATCGGTGAGAACCCGAACTACGTCCCGGCGTTCTCACTGACCGCAGCGGACGGCGCCGCGCTGATGGCGGCCGGTGCCGACGTCTCGTTCACGTCGGCCGGAACCTTCCGCCTCGGCAACGGGTCGCTGGCCGACTTCAGTTCGCGCGGCCCGGTCTACGGCAGCGCCGCGATCAAGCCCGAGGTCACCGCGCCCGGAGTCAGCGTCCTGTCGTCCGTCCCGGCCGACATCGTCGACCCGGCCGGCGGCGACTACACGTACGCGTACGCCCGTCTCAGCGGCACCTCGATGGCCGCGCCGTACGTCGCCGGCACCGCCGCCCTGATGCTCCAGCACGACCGCGGACTGAGCCCCGACGCCATCAAGACGGCGCTGATGAACACGGCGACCTCACTGCCCGGCGACGTCAGCGTGTTCGAGGCCGGCGCCGGCGCGGTCGACCCGTACGCCGCCGTGCACGCCACCACCGCCGTCCAGGTCCCGGAGACCGTCCCGCACGTGACGGTCGACGGCACGCAGACCGAAGTCGACGCTGTCACCGGCGCTTTGGACCTCGGTGTGCTGCCGGTGGGCCGTGCCACGAGCCTCAAGCGCACCCTGCGCGTGGTCAACGACAGCGGCAGGCCCGTCACGTACGACGTGCGCACGGCCTTCGGCCGAGGCTCCGGCGCTTCCGCGGACGCCGACGCCGCGCACATCACCCTGGCCACGAGTGACCGGATCACGGTCGGAGCCCACGGCAAGAAGTCCGTCGCCGCCGCCCTGCGGGTGCCCGCCGGAGCCCCGGCCGGCTACTACGAGGGCACGGTCACGCTGACACCGCGGAGCGGCAACGGGCTGCCCGCGCTGCATGTCCCGTTCGGCATGCGGGTCGCCGAGTCCGGGTTCGCGGAGGTCGACATGACCAAGTCCGTCATGTCGACCGGACGCGGTTCCGACCAGGGAGCCGTCGGCGCCGGGGCGGCCACCTTCAACCTGCGGATGGCCGGACAGCTGCGCAGCGTCGACATCTTCCTCACCGACGCCGACGGCAAGGACCTCGGCTACATCGGCGGCATCAACACCGTCGGTCTCACCGAGGGCGTCCTCTACGGCCCGGCGACGGTAGGCCCCTGGTACTTCCCGTCGACCGGCGACAAGGCCACCCCGTTCGACCCGCGCGGCCGCTTCATCGACGACGGCCACTACAAGCTGCGCATCGTCGGCACGGACGCCGCCGGCGGCACCGACAGCGAACTGCGCGACGTGTACGTGGACACGCAACTGCCCACGTATGACGACGCCTACGGAGCCTGGGACCCGGCGCACCCCACGGTCGTCGAACAGCCCGCCGATGCCACGACGTTTCCCGTGACCGGCACCCTCCTGGACGCTCAGGCCGACGACATCCGCGATGCGGGCCTCGACATCGGTCAGAGCGACAACCGCCTGTACTACTCGCTCTACAGCCCGAACGCACCCGAGGGCAGCTTCCCGGTGGCGTCCGACGGGGCCGTGGACGCGCAGGTCAAGACCCCCGTCGGCCCGCCCGTCACGCGTCTCAAGCTCTGGCCCACGGACGCCGCGGGCAACATCAGCGGCATCCGCCAGGTCAACATCATGAGGAAGGGCACGCCCTATGTGGTCGGCGACGCGAGCGCCGCGTCGGCACGCGCCGGTGACCGTGTCACGTACACGCTGACCGCGCACGAGCTGAAGAACTGGAAGACGTTCACCTCGCAGTTCCGCTACGACGACCGGAACATCAAGCTCGTCTCCATCGAGCCCACCGCCGAACTGAAGGCACACGGCCCGTCCGAGATCCGACGCACCGACGTGTCGGCCGGATCGTCCTCGTACAGCACGCTCTCCTTCGATGTCGCCGACAGCGCGGGCCTCAGCGGCGACTCGATGCCGTTGCTGAAGGTGACGTACGAGGTGACCGGTGGCGTGTCGACGGCGAGCGCCGGACTGAGCACGGGAACCACCTCCGCCGTCGACACGGCGGGCACCAAGACGAACCTGAACATCCAGTTCTACGGTGCGGTGCGCATGCTCAACCCGACGTCGACCTTCGTCGCCCGCCCGGCCGTCCAGGCCCTGCTCACCAGGGAAGGCGCGTACGACAACGTCCGCGACCACACCGCCGACGGCATCGAGGCGACCCTCACCGCACCCGACGGCACCAGCCGTGAGGCGGCCCTGGACAAGACCGGCCGGATCTCCGTCAGCGGGCTGACCCCGTCCGACAAGCCGTACCGGTTCCGGGTGACGGCGCCCGGCCACTTCACCTGGACCGAGGACATCGACCTCGGCCTGGACGGCACCTGGGGTGTGGCCGGTAACACCGCCAGTTCGGCGGCCGCCCTCGTCGCAGGTGACGTGAACGGCGACGACGTCGTCGACGTCCGGGACGCGGCCGCCGTGTACGCGGCGCGCGGGACGGCCGACCGCGCCGCCGACATCGACCACGACGGCACCGTCGGCGCGAAGGACCTCGCCTGGGTGAACGACAACTACCTGGCGCAGAACAGCAGGGCCGACCGGTACACGGACCCGGTCAAGCGCCTGCGCGGCAAGTCGCTGGAGGACTACCTGGACCTGATGTAGCCGGACGGCCGTCGTAACGGGGTTCTCACACCCAGTTGTTGCGCATCGCGTACCAGCCCAGCTGGACGCGTGACGTCACGGCGGCCAGATCCATCAGCGCCCGCACCCGGCGCTGCACCGTACGCGGCGACGTGCCCAGCTGATGGGCCGTCGCCGCGTCCGTCAGTCCGGACAGCATCAGCTGCAGGATGCGGCGGTCGGTGGGACTCAGGTCGCCGTCCTCGCGCAGATACGGGCGCGAGCGGCGCCACACCGACTCGAAGAGCTCGATCGCCAGCACCACGAGCGGTGGCCGCAGTTCCAGCGACCGTCCCGGTTCCACCTGGACCATGGCCGTCTCGCCGTCCGCGATGAGCAGTTTGATCAACGGCTGGTCGACCACCCGGACGTGGTGGCCCCGCTCCACCCGCAGGTCCAGCGCGCGCAGAGCGGCCGGCTCGGAGAGGAAGTCGCGGTCCACGACGATGCGGTAGGAGGCATCCGGATTGCCGTCCTTGCGCATCGGCGGCCCGGCGCCGTCCGGCCGCGCCTCCTCGGGCCCGCCGGGCAGGGTCGTCGGTACGGGGGCCACCGTGTTGGCCCCGGACTGGAAGCCGAACAGCGAGGTACGGGCCGAGTACTCCATGTCGTAGATCCGGCGCGCCTGCTCCTCACGGCTCTCCCAGACCGTGACGAAGTGCTCGTCGTTCCCGCCCGCGCCCGGGTGCCACCGGCTCAGCAGCCGGGTCAGCGCGGCGTCGGTCCCGCGCAGTTGGTCCTGGAGCTCGACGAGTGACGCGCGCATGGCCGGGGCGGACGCCGCGGCGTCCGTGGGCCGGGGGGACGGATTCTCTGGAACGGACGACATGCCCCTAGTCTCGCCGCCGCCGTACGCACAGGACCAGGGACCCCCTCATCAGGGCGTTCCCGGTGCGTGGATCCGACGTGAGGCCGATGTCGGGAATACGTCATGGCGGTCACTCGCCAGCCCGAACACACCCATGAGGCGGCCGCATTGGCGACGCTGCTGGTTCATCATCCCTTTCGGCAGGAGCTGTTCCGTGAGACGTACCCGACCATGGCGGTCCACCGCCGCCGGCCTCGCGACCGTCGCCCTGATGGCCGTCGGCATACCCGCGGCGCACGCCGGAGCCGAGGCCACCCCGCTGACCGGAGCAGGCGAGGCGGCCGCCCGCACCGTGACCGTCACCCTCGTCACCGGTGACGTGGTCGACGCGCGACTGGCGCCCGACGGCCGGATCCTGTCGGCCGCACCGCGTCCCGTGGACGGCACCGACCACCCCGCCGCCGTCTGGCAGGACGGCACCCGCACCTACGTCTTCCCGCAGGGCGTCGAGAAGCTGGTGGACGCCGGACTCGTCGACGCACGGCTCTTCGACATCGGCAAGCTCGTCGCCGACGGCTACGACGACGCCCACTCCGCCACCGTGCCGGTGATCGTGGAATACGCCGGGGGCCGCATTCCGCGCACCGCCCGCCCCGGCGTCAGGACGACCGCCGCGCTCGACTCCATCGGCGGAGCCGGACTGGCCGTCACCAAGACGTCCGCCGCCGACGCCTGGAAGGACCTGGCCCCGGCGCAGGCCTCGGGCCGGGCGGCCGGCGGCGTCACCAGGATCTGGCTCGACGCCAAAGTCCGTGGGAACGCCGTCGACCCGCTCGGCACCCCGACCGTCCCCCTCACCGGAGCCGTCACCGCGCACAAGGCCGGGCTCGACGGCTCCGGCGTCAAGGTCGCCGTCCTGGACACCGGCGTGGACGCGGACCACCCCGACCTCGCCGGACGGATCACGCAGACCAAGGTGTTCGTCAACGGCCAGGACGCCCAGGACCGCACCGGCCACGGCACCCACACCGCGTCCACGATCGCCGGAACGGGCGCCGCGTCCGACGGCCGGTACGCGGGCATGGCCCCCGGCGCCGGACTCCTCGTCGGCAAGGTGCTCGGCGACGACGGCTCCGGCACCCTCAGCGGCATCGTCAACGGCATGGAGTGGGCCGTCGCCGAAGGTGCCCAGATCGTCTCCATGTCCCTCGGCGCCGACGGCTCCACCAGTTGCACCGGACCGGATGTCGAAGCCGTCCAGCGGCTCAGCGGCAAGGCCCTGTTCGTCATCGCGGCGGGTAACGCCTCGCTGCGCGGCACCGTCTCCACGCCCGGCTGCGCACCCAGCGCCCTCACCGTCGGTGCCGTCGACCGCAAGAACGAGACGGCGTCCTTCTCCAGCCGGGGTCCCTCCGCCGACGGGATCAACGCCAAGCCCGACATCGCCTCCCAGGGCGTCGGCGTCGTCGCGGCGCGCGCGGGCGGCCGCGACGCCCAGGCATACCAGTCGATGTCCGGTACCTCGATGGCCACCCCGCACGTCGCCGGCGGCGCCGCGCTCCTGCTCCAGCAGCACCCCGGCCTGGCCCCCGCCCGCCTCAAGGCGCTGCTCACCTCGTCCGCGAAGGACACCGACGCACCCGTTCTCGACCAGGGCGCCGGGCCGATGGACGTGGCCCGGGCGACCACTCAGCCCGTCGTCGGTGCCCCCAATCCGCTGCTGGGCGACTTCGCGTACCCGCAGGCCGGACTCGACCCGGTCGACCGTGCGGTCACGCTGACCAACGTCACGGACGAGGACGTCACGCTCACCGTCGCCGTCAGCGACGTCCGCGGCGACGACGGCTCCCGTGTCCGCGGCTTCGCCTCGGCCGCCCGCACCCGGGTCACCGTCCCCGCGAACGGTACCGCCGACGTGCCGGTGCGCATCGACCCCGCGGCGAAGCTCGACGCCGGTGACTACGGCACCCTGACCGGCCGCCTCGTCGGCACGGGCGCGCACGGTGTGCGCGTCACCGTTCCGTTCGGCGTGCATCTGGAGGTGCCGTCGGCCGACCTGATGGTCAAGGGCTTCGACCGGCACGGCGACCCGGCCTCCTCGCTCTCGACGTTCCAGCTGTTCGACGACCACCGCGACAGCGCTCGGCGGTACACGATCGGCTACCCGAACGCCGGCAGCACCACGATCCGGGTACCGCTCGGTACGTACTCCCTCGGCGGGATGATCATGACCAGGGACGAGCCGGGTGACATCGGCAGTGTGGCCTCGGTGTCCCAGCTCTACCGGCCGGAACTCACCGTGTCCGGCGACACCACCGTCACCCTGGACGCCCGCGACGCCGAACAGGTCGCGTGGGACACCGACCGGGCGAGCCGACCCAACGGCTTCGCGGTCGGCCTGACCCGCGGTCTGGACGACACCGACCGCATGCTTGCCGGCTATGCCACCGCCGTTCCGTCGTACGTCAAGGAGATCTACGCCCAGCCGGTCCGCCGCGCCGACAAGGTCACCTTCCTCGCCTCCGTACGGCAGACCGCGCCGCAGGCCCGCTTCACCACGGGCGGCGGACGGGTCCTGGACTCGCTGCCGGTGCAGAAGGCCACCGAGTTCGACGGCCAGGGCTCCGCAGAGGTCGTAGCGATCGGCAAGGGAACGGACGCCAACTTCGCGGCCCAGGACCTGAGGGGCAAGGTCGCCCTGGTCGACGCCGGTACAGGCGGCGGAAACGCCTACCTCTGGGACACCGCTGCCAGGAAGGCGGGAGCCGCCGGTGTCCTGGCCGCGGTCCCCGACAGCAAGGGCCGCTTCCAGATCACCGGCCCCGACGGGGGAGCGCCGCAGGCCACCATCACCTGGGACGACGCCCTCGCACTGAAGGCGGAGGCCGGGCAGACGGGTTCGGCGAAGCTGAGCTGGTCCGGCACCGCGACCGCGAACAGCCCGTACGTCTACAACCTGGCGTACACCTCGAAGGACGCGATCCGCCCCGGCATCCAACGGGTCCGTGACAGCAAGCTCGCCGCCACCGACGCCCGCTACCACGTGCAGCAGTCCACGGGCGACACCACGTACTGGTCCGATGTGAAGGTGGGTCTGCCCGGCATGGCCGCCGTGTGGGCCGGCGGCACGACGCTGCCGCTGCACGCCCCGCAGCAGCGCACCGAGTACTTCACGCCGTCCGGCAGCGAGGGGCTGACCTGGACCACGCTGATGCGCCGGGACCTCGGCACGACCAGCGGGACCGCGTACGACGGACCGCGCGCGGTGCGGCAGGGCGCGTCCACGGCGAACTGGTACAAGTCGCCGTACGGCCCCGTGCGCAACACCTACAGCCCCGCGCTGATGAAGCGTGACAGTAACCGGCTCACCATGACCATGGCCCCGTTCGGCGATGCCGGCGGTCATGACTCCACCCTCGGCCGGTTGGATGTCGGCACCCTTCAGCTGCTCGTGAACGGTGAGCCGCAGCCCCAGGTCTCGGGCATGTACGAGCTGCCCGTGGGGCAGGCCGACGTGACGGTGCGCAAGACATGGCGGCGGACCGCCACCGCGATCGACCGCGTCGGGCTGGCCTACGCCACGGAGTGGAACTTCCGCTCCGGCGCCGCCGACCAGGGCGCCCAGCGCCTTCTCGTCCCGGTGCTCGACCTGCCGTCCGATCTGCGCAACTCCCGCCCGGCGGGCGAGGCGACGACGATCGGCCTCGGGGCGGTCGTGGACGGTGCGGACGGTCCGGTCGCCCTGGAGAACGCCCGCGTCGAGTACGCCTACGGCAGTCAGACCACCACGGAGGCGGTCACCGACTGGCACCCGGCACAGACGCAGCGGTCGAACGGGGCCTGGCAGGCGGTCGTACCCGGTGACGCCCCCGCGGGCACCTTCGTCCACCTGCGCGTCACGCTGGCCGACGGGCAGGGGGCGCGGGTCGGCCAGACGATGGTCCGCGCCTACGAGGTCCGCTGAGACACGCCGCGGGGCCGCCCCTCCTGGGACGGCCCCGCGGGCGCACGGACATCGGCTCAGGACGGCGGCACAGCCGTACGCCACGGGGCCGGGCCGTCACACGACGGCCCGGCCCTTTCGTGTGCCCCGGAGCGGTGGCGGGTCTACGACGCGTCGTCAAGTCGCCACCATGCGAACGCCGTTGTAGCCCACCTGCGCTGCGAGGATGCGACGAATCCACGCTCAGTGAACCTTGGGGGTTCCTTTCATGCAGGTCAGATCCATCGTCGCGGCCGCCGGCCTGGTGGCAGCGACACTCATACCCGTCACCGTCGCGCAAGCGGCCGGCCCGCCGGGCCAGGACACCACGGGCCGGCCGGCCGTGCCCTCGACCTTCACGGTGCCGCTGCCCACCGGCGACACCGTCACGGTCGAGCGCTCCGGCACCGCCGTCCGCTCGGCCACCGTCACCCCGGCGCCCGGCCGCGAGGGCGTCTCCTTCACCACCAGTTCCGTGGGATCGGACGACGTCAGCGTCATCCCCGCGGACGCCGATCCGCTGCTCGCCGCCGGCCGGCTCGACCCCCGCCTCTTCGACGTCAAGGCGCTGCTGGAGGCCGGTTACGGCACGAAGGGAACCACTGCCGACGGCGGCGTGGGCATGATCGTCCAGCACGCCAAGGGAACCGGTGCGGCCAAGCAGGCCCGCAAGGCGGCCGGCAGCGCGGCCCGTCCCGGCCACGCGATCCCCCGTCTGGGCCTGACCTCGCTCGACCCGCACGGCCGAGCGGACGCCGCCGCCACCTGGAAGCGCCTCACCGCCGGCACCGGCCGCTCGCTGGCCGGCGGTGCGAACAAGCTCTGGCTCGACGGCCGGATGCACATCGCCCTGGACAAGAGCGTCCCGCAGATCAACGCCCCGCAGGCATGGTCCGACGGATACACGGGCAAGGGCGTCACCGTCGCCGTCCTCGACAGCGGCTACGACTCCGACCACCCGGACCTGGCAGGCCGGGTGACGGTCTCGTCCAACTTCCTCGGCGGCGGCACCGCCGAGGACGACAACGGCCACGGCACCCACGTCGCCTCCACCATCGCCGGCGTCGACCCCACCTACCGCGGGGTGGCCCCCGACGCGTCGCTGGCCGTGGGCAAGGTCTGCGACAACACCGGCTCCTGCCCGACCTCGGCGGTTCTGGCCGGCATCGACTGGGCCGTCAACACCGTCCACGCCAAGGTCGTCAACATGAGCCTGGGCGGGCCGGCCGACGAGACGGACCCCGCGATCGCGGCCATCAACGACCTGTCGGCGAGCAGCGGCACGCTGTTCGTCGTCGCCGCCGGCAATGACGGCGAGTACGGCACCGGCACGGTCGGGGCGCCCGCCATCGCCAACGCCACCCTCGCCGTCGGCGCGGTCGACGCCGACGACGAACTCGCCCCCTTCTCCAGCCGCGGCCCCCGTCCCAGCGACAACGCCGTGAAGCCCGACATCACAGCGCCCGGCGTCAGCATCGTCGCCGCGAAGATGGGCGGCGGCCACACCTCCAAGAGCGGTACGTCGATGGCGACGCCGCACGTGGCGGGCTCCGCCGCGCTCGTCGCCCAGGCGCACCCCGACTGGAACGGCGAACAGATCAAGACGGCGCTCATGAACAGCGCCGAGCCGAACGCCAAGCGCGCGCCGTACCAGCAGGGCACCGGCCGGGTCGACGTGGGCACCGCTGTGCGTCAGACGGTCCTCGCCTCCCCGGCGAACCTGACGACGACGGCCGGCTGGTCCGACAGGGCCGGCAAGGACACCGAGCAGACCGTCACCTTCACCAACTCCGGTGACAGCGCGACGACGCTCGGCCTGGCCCTCGGGAAGCCCCTCTCGCCCACCGCCCAGCCGGGCAACGCCGGGCAGTTCTCGGTCGACCGCGACCAGGTCACCGTCCCCGCGCACGGCACCGCGACCGCGACCGTCACCAACCGCGCCACGCTGTTGCCGCACGGCCCGTGGTCCGCGGTCCTCACCGCCTCGCAGGACGGCAAGGCCGTCACCCGTACGATCCTCGCCGTCAACAGCCCCGTTCCCAGCCACCAGGTGACGGTCCACGCCGAGCAGCGCGACGGCACCCCGGCGACCGGCACCGCCCTGCTGGTCAACCGCTGGACCGGCGACCGCTACCCGGTCCGCCTCACCGCGGGCACCGCGACGGTGACCGTGCCCGAGGCCCAGTACTGGGTCGGCATGACGATCAACAGCGGCACCGGCACCGAGCGGACCACGACCATGGCCGCCACCTCCGTCACCCCGATCGAGGACACCACGGTCGACCTCGACGCCCGCACCGCCGTTCCGGTCGCCGTCGACGTCCACGACCCGGCCGCCCGTGCCACGGCCGTGCAGGCCGCGCTCGCGCTGCCCGCCGGCACCGGGACGTACACGCTGAGCGTGGTCACCACCGGCGAGCGTGCCGGACAGTCCCTGTACGCGACGCCGTTCGCCGATGCGGACGCCAAGTACCGTACGTTCGCCGTGTTCGCGTCCAAGGACGCCTCCACGCAGTCACCCAGCCCGTTCTTCTACCACGTGGCACGGAACTGGAACGGCGGGGTGCCGGCCGCTCCCGCCTTCTCGGTCTACCGCCGGGACCTGACCGACGTGCGCGTGCACTTCAACGCCCAGGGTGCCCCCGCCGCAGGCACCACCGGCGCCGCGCCGGACGACGACGCCCTGCTGCCGCTCTTCATCGACCAGCAGGCCCGCTTTCCCTCGACCGTCCGCGACTACCGCACGGCCGGCGAGTGGCTCGACCGGGCCACGATCGCCGGCCGCCAGTCGATCGTGACCTCGACGCAGGCCTTCGGCCCGCACGCCCTGCGCCGCCTGGACTTCGCGGCCGCGGTGGTCGGACCGGCGCTCCCCGCCGTGGCCGCCTACCGGGTCAAGGACACCGTGGTCTGGGCCGGAACGCCGTGGTTCGTCGACGGCGACGGCACACGCGGCGGCACCGACTGGGGCGCGACGGGAACGCTCAAGCTGGCGAAGGACGGGCAGCAGGTGAGCCAGTGGAGTGCCGTCGGCAGCGGCAAGTCCGTCACGGCCCCGGCCGGTCCGGGCCGGTACACCCTGGACGCGGACCTCACCCGTGACCAGGCCTATGCCGCCCTGTCCACCCGGCTGCAGATGCAGTGGGCCTTCGACTCGGACACCGACGACGGGGCCGGCACCGTCCTGCCCCTGATGGCCGTCCGCTTCACCCCACACGGTCTCGACGCGTCCGGCGGCGCCGCTCGCTTCGCGACGACGCGGGTGGACGTGAAGGTCCAGCGGGCACCGGGAGCCGTGGAAGCCACCGTCACCCCGGTGAAGCTGGAGGTCAGCTGGGACGACGGTGCCACCTGGCACACCGTCAAGGTCACCGCCGGTAGGGGCGGAACGCCGCCGCACGCCGGACTGACCGCCCCCGCCGGCGCCTCGTACGCGACCCTGCGCGCCACGGTCGCCGCGAGCGACGGCAGCTCGGTGAAGCAGACCGTCACCCGGGCCTTCGAGGTCAACAAGTCCCTCGGTTAGACGGGACCGTGAGCGGGTCGGCGCCCCCTGGGGAGCCGGCCCGCTTTCGCGTTCGCAGGGGTGGCGAGGATACGACATGACGTACTTTCGCCATCGTCGCTCCCCGGACAGTGGCGCCCCGCTCAACGGCCAGTAATCCCAAGGTAAACGGGCCCTTCCGCGCTTCCGCCGAGCGGCTCCGGGCCCGGGGAGACCGTTGTGGCCCTCGGCGAGACTGAGGCTCATGTCCACGTCCAAGCCCCCGCTCGATCCCGGAAATCCCCCGAGGACCACCCAGGTGCCGGAGCGCGCGTCCCGTCCGCCCGCCCGCGAACCCGCGCACGACGATGAGCCGGCGGACATGGCGGAGAGCTTGCAGGCCGTCTTCCGGCAGCTGGGGGAGGACCTGCGGCGCGCCGAGTCGGCCGTGGCCGGCCTCGTCCGTGGCCGGCCCGCGGACGACGGTCTGGTGTACGTGGAGACCGTCGACGGCCCGGTGGCCCAGGGGCGCAGGGTCCTGGAGCTGGAGACCGGTGCCCGGCACACCTTTCAGGCGTTCCTGACCGGACTGAACACCGTCACACCGGTCCCGAAAACCTTGACGTCGCCCGCGGACGCCGCGCCTCCCGGCTTCGACTCGGTCCCAGGCGTGACCTACCAGCTCCTGGTCGACCGCGACTTCCTCGCCGAACCGGCCGCGGTGGCCGCCCTTGAGGAGCGGGTGCGCCGAGGTGAGCAGGTCCGGGTGATCGACAGCCCACTGCTGAAACTGGCCATCGCCGACGGTGAGGTCGGCATGGTCCAGCTCGACCCGGAGCGCGCGGTGCTGCTGAGGCAGCCGCTCATCATGCTGGTCACCGAGCTGTTCGCGGCCGCCTGGCGGCACTCCCGCCCGTATCTGCGCGAGGTCGCCGAACTCGCCCCGGTCGACCGGCAGATCCTCCAGCTGATGCTTTCCGGCCTCACGGACGCGGCCACCGCCAAGCAACTGGGCACCTCGCCGCGCACCGTCCAGCGCAGACTGCGGGCGCTCATGGACCTGGCGTCGGTGACGTCCCGGCTCCAGCTCGGCTGGTACGCCATGCGCAACAACTGGATGTGACGGCCGGTCGCACCACCGGATGGCGAGGCGGCGACAGCGCGCACGCTGTCGCACACTCGCCACCGGTACGCCTTGTCGTGGCGCGCGGGGATCCGCGAGGCTCCGGGGGTCTCCCTGCACTTCCCCCGTGTCGACAAGGAGTCCCGCGTGCCCGGATCCAGACGGTTCCCCCTCCTGGCGGCGGCCGCCGCCCTCGCCCTCGGCGTGAGCGGCCTCGGCCAGACGCCAGGCGTGGCCGCCCCGTCCGCCCCCGAAAGTCCCGGCCGAGCAGCGCAGCCCACCGAGCACCAGGTCACGCTCGTCACCGGCGACGTGGTGCGTCTGACCCAGTGGCCGGACGGCCGTCGCTCGGCGATGATCGTCCCCGCCGGGGGCGGCACCGTCCGCCACAACGCGTTCATCAACGAATCGTCCGACGGCCTGTTCGTCATCCCCGAACAGGCGCAGGAGCTGGTCGACGCCGGCAAGGTCGACGCGTGGCTGTTCAACGTCAGCGCCCTGGTCGAGCAGGGGTACGACGACGCGCGCTCCGCGGACCTGCCCCTGATCGTCTCCTACGGCTCCGGTGCACGCGCGGCCCGTGCCGCCGTGCCCGACGGCGCCGCGCGCACCCGCACGCTGGCCAGCCTCGGCGCCGCCGCGCTCCGTACGCACAAGAAGCAGGCCCGGACGTTCTGGGACGAGGCGGTGCGCCCCGGAAGCAAGGACGCGAAGGCCACGCTCGACGGGGGAATGACCCGGATCTGGCTCGACGCCAAGGTCACGGCCTCGCTCGACCGCAGCGTTCCGCAGATCGGCGCCCCGGCCGCCTGGCAGGCCGGCTACGACGGCAAGGGCGTGAAGGTCGCCGTGCTCGACAGCGGCATCGACGCGACCCACCCCGACCTGAGCGGCAAGGTCGTCGAGTCCCGCAACTTCACCACCGAGGGCGACGCCGACTCGGTGGTCGACAACAACGGCCACGGCACCCATGTCGCCGACACCGTCGTCGGCAGCGGCGCGGCCTCCGGCGGGAAGTACAAGGGCGTCGCCCCCGGCGCGCAGCTCGTCATCGGCAAGGTGCTCGACAAGAACGGCCAGGGGAGCACGTCCGCCGTTATCGGCGCCATGGAGTGGGCCGCGCACACCGGTGCCAAGGTGATCAGCATGAGCCTGGGCAGCGGCCCCGGCAACGGGGACGACCCCTCCAGCCTGGCCGTCGAGCGCCTGACCGCGGAGACCGGCGCGCTGTTCGTCATCGCGGCCGGCAACGACGGACCCACGCCGAACACGGTCGCCAACCCCGCCGCCGCGCCCTCCGCCCTCGCCGTCGCGGCCGTCGACCGCAACGACGCCACCGCGTCGTTCTCCAGCCGGGGCCCGCTCACCAACGGCACGCTCAAGCCCGACATCGCCGCGCCCGGGGTCGGTATCGTCGCCGCCCGCGCCGCCGGTACCTCCAGGGGGCAGGTCGTCGACGAGCACTACACGGCGCTCAGCGGCACCTCCATGGCCACCCCGCACGTGTCGGGCGCGGCGGCCATCCTCGCCCAGCAGCACCCCGACTGGTCGCCGCAGCGGCTGAAGGACGCCCTGATGTCGACCTCCGAGTCCGTGGCGGGCGCCACCGGATACGAGCAGGGCGCGGGACGGGTGGACATCGGCCGGACAACGGCCCGGACGCTCTTCGCGACCGGTTCCGTCGGCTACGGCTTCTTCAAGTACGGCGCGGCGAACGAGCCGGTCGCCCGCACCGTGACCTACCGCAACGACGGCGACACCTCGCGGACCCTCGACCTGTCCGTGCGCGGTGACAACGGGCTCGGCACCCCCCTGCCCGCCGGCATGGTGACCCCGTCCGCCGACTCCGTGACCGTGCCCGCGCACGGCACCGCCGAGGTCGTCCTGACAGCCGACCCCGAGGCCGGACCGAGCGGACGCATCAGCGGAACGCTCACCGCCGCCGATCGCGACGGATCGGGCGCCGTGCACACCGAGTTCGGCCTGGTGAAGGAGGACCGCGTGGTCGCCCTCACCGTGCACGCCGTCAACCACGCCGGACAGCTCGCCTACCGCAACAGCGACGTCAGCCTCTACAACCTGGACACCGGCGCCCTCTCCACGCTTCCCCTCAACGCCAAGGGCGACGTGGTCTTCCGCGTGAAGCCGGGCACGTACAGCCTGATGGGCTTCCTCGCCGGGTTCGACGAGGCCGGCAAGCAGGTCGTCGACTTCACGCTGGCCGGTGATCCGCAGTTGGTCGTCGACAGTGACCGCAAGCTGACCCTCGACGGCACCGCCGCGAAGGAGATCAAGGTCAGGACACCGACCCCGGCCGAGCACCGCGGCCTGATGGCCGGGTACGAACGCTCCAGCGGATCGCGTTCGGCGACGCAGATCGCGCAGCTCGACCAGTACGTGGACCACGTGTACGCGCTGCCGACCGAGAAGACCACCCGGGAACACTTCACCCTCTTCACCCAGTGGGTGATGTACACCCCCGAGATCCGCATCGACGCGGTCGGACACGGCGTCGTGCGCAGCCCGGAGTACGTGGTCGGCTCCCCGAAGCTGGACGGCGTCTCGCTGCGCCGGGTCGTCCCGGTCGGCACGGCCTCGGCGGTCGACCTCACCGGGGTGGACCTGTCCGGCCGGATCGCGCTGATCCGTGCTTCCGCGGACCTGGCGCTCACCGACCAGGTCACGGCCGCGGCGAAGGCGGGTGCGAAGGCGGCGCTCGTGTACACCACCGCGCCCGGCCGCTTCCTCGCCTCGGCGGGCACGGCGACGCTGCCCGTCCCCGCGCTCACCCTGGACGCCGGGCCGGGCCAGGAGCTTGCCCAGCAGGCCGCGTCCGGACACCAGGTCCTGCTGATCGCCGCGGAGGCCGAAAGCCGGTACGCGTACGACCTGCTCTTCCCGTGGGACGGGCAGATTCCCGAGGACACCATGCTCAAGGCCGACACGACCACCACCGCCCGGGTCGAGGCCGACTACCACTCCCACACCGAGAACCCCTTCGCCCAGGACCTTCGCTGGGCCTACCGGCCGGGCCAGGCGACCGCCACCTCGTGGAGCACACCGCGACCCCTGCCCGCGCCGATCCACCGCACCGAGTGGGTGTCGGCGAACGGAGTGACGTGGCGCCACCTCGTCTATCTGGACAAGGACTGGGGCAGCCACTACAGCGGCCCGATGACCGACTACAGCCCGGGGCAGGTCGTCAAGGAGGACTGGCTCAAGCAGGTGGCCCGCCCCGCCGTCCCCGAGAACGACCCGGAGTACATCCCGGTGCGCGGTCCCGCCACGATGAACCTGGCCATCACCCCATGGACCGACTCGGAGGCAGTTCACGACGGCGTGTACTCGTACGCCACCGACACGTTCTCCACCCAGCTCTCCGCACACGGAGAGGTGCTGGCGAAGCGCATCACCGCCGTCGGTTCGTTCCCCGCTCCGTACGCCGAGCCGACCGAGTACACGCTGACCATGGACAGCGCCCGTACCGCCGACTACTGGAAGATGTCCACGCGCACCCACTCCGAATGGCGCTTCACCTCGGCCCGCCCGGAGTCGGGGACCGCTCCGCTGCGGCTGCTCCAGCTCTACTACGACCTGCCGCTCGACCTGCTCAACCGGGGGCCCGCGGGTGAGAGGTTCGGCTTCACGGTACGTACCGAGGAACCCGGCACGGCGGGCCCGGTCAGAGCGCGGACGATGACCGCCGAGGTGTCGTACGACGACGGGACCACCTGGCGGAAGGCGTCGGTGTCCGGTGGCGCCGACGGCCGGTTTACCGTGTCCATCCGCCACCCCGTGGGGGCCGGATACGTGTCGCTGCGGATCGGCGCGCAGGACGCCGACGGCAACTCCGTCCAGCAGACCATCACCCGGGCGTACGCCGTGAAATGACGGGACCGGCCCGCCCCGCCGGGTGCCCCCGGACGCCGCCGCGTCCGGGGGCACCCGGCGTTGTGGACAGTGCGCTCACCCCCGTCCGGACGGTCGGTTGGCGAGAGGGCGCCATGTCGCCAACTCGCCAGCCCTCAGCGCCCGGTGACGCGGTGTACCGCTCCCATACTGCTGTGTGGTCACCACCGCGCGATCATCCCGCGGCCCTCGTACGGATTTCCTGTGAAGGAGAGTGCGTGTTGAGGCAAGTCCCCCCACGACGGCGCGCCGTCGTCGCAGCCCTGGTCTCTGGTGTCATGAGCCTGCCACTCATGGGGGTGCTGCCCGCGTCGGCGGCGGCGCCGTCCGAGCCGAGCCCGTACGCACAGAAGACAACCGGGCCTACACCGAGGGCTCGTACGGCTACCTCGGCCGCACCGGCACGGTCACCACCCGTCAGCCCATCGCCGGCACCGACGACCGGGCGCTGTACTCCAGCGCCGCGAAGGGCGCCTACGAGTACCGCTTCGACGGTCTCCCGGACGGCACCTACCAGGTGGAGCTCGGCTTCGCCGAGCTGAGCAACACCCAGCCCGGCAAGCGGGTGTTCGACGTCCTCGCCGAAGGCGTCCAGGAACTCCCGGACGTCGACATCGCCCTGGAGGCGGGCGGCACCTACCGCGCACTGGCCCGGACGTTCACCGTCCACGTCGTAGACGGACAGCTCAACCTGCGGTTCGCGAGCCCCTCCGATCAGCCGCTCGTCAACTCCATCCGCGTCACTCACCGGCCCGACCTGGGCTGACCTCGAACCCCGGCGCGGTGCGGACCGGCCTCCGGGTCCCGGTCCGCACCCGCGCCGGCCCTGCATGAGAGAACCCTCCGGAAAGAGAGTGCGTACGTGAGACAGCAACTCGCGCGACGGCAGGGCCTGATGGCCGCCGCGCTCACCCTGGCCATGGGGGTGCCGCTCCTCGTAGCGGTGCCCGCCTCCGCGGGCCCGGCCCCGACGCCCGCGGCCCAACTGCTGGGCAAGGCCGACACCGAGGTGGTCCGGCAGCTGGACAAGAAGGACACCACGACGTTCTGGGTGCAGCTCGGCTCCAAGGCCGACACCTCGGCCGCCAAGCTTGCGAAGACCCGGGTGGGCCGGGACAAGGCCCTGATCGCGGCCAAGAAGCGGCACGCCGCCACCACCCAGGCCGGCATCGAGGACCTGGTGAAGCAGGCGGGGGCGCACTCCACCTCGTACTGGATCAGCAACACCCTCAAGGTCACCGGTGACAAGGCCCTCGCGCAGAAGATCGCCGCCCGCCCGGAGGTCGCCTCCATCGCGGCCGACAAGCTCCTCCAACTCCCCGAGGAACTGCCCGCCGAGCAGGAACCGACGGTCAACGGCGTCGAGTGGAACCTCGACAGCATCAACGCGCCCAAGGTCTGGGACGAGTTGGGCATCAACGGAAGCGGCATGGTCGTCGCCAACATCGACACCGGCGTCGACTACCAGCACTCGACGCTGATGAACAAGTACCGCGGTCTGAAGGCCGACGGCACGTACCAGCACGAGTACAACTGGTTCGACGCCACCGCGAGCTGCCCGGGCGACGCCCCCTGCGACGACCACGGCCACGGCACCCACACCATGGGCACCATGGTCGGCGACGACCACGACGGCAACCGGATCGGTGTCGCCCCGGGAGCCCGGTGGATCGCCGCCAAGGCGTGCACCCCGACGGGCTGCCCGCAGGACGCGCTGATGGCCGCCGGCCAGTGGATCCTCGCGCCCACCGACCGGGGCGGCCAGAACCCGCGCCCGGACCTGGCCCCCGACGTCGTCAACAACTCCTGGGGTGCCGATATCATCGACACCTGGTACAAGGACATGGTCCAGGCATGGACCGACGCCGGGATCTTCCCCGCGTTCTCCAACGGCAACGACGGCCCCGACTGCGCCACCGCCGGCTCCCCGGGTGCCTACACCAACAGCTACGCCACCGGCGCCTTCGACAGCGCCGGCGACATCGCGTACTTCTCGTCCCGGGGCGCCGGCGAGGACGGTGCCGTCAAGCCGGACATCGCAGCCCCGGGCGTCGACGTCCGTTCGGCCGCCCCCGGCGGCGGATTCGCCGTCATGTCCGGTACGTCGATGGCGTCACCGCACACCGCCGCCACCGTCGCCCTGATGTGGGCGGCGTCCCCGGCGATACGCGGCGACGTCGCGGCCACCGAACGCCTCCTCGACCGCACCGCCCACGACGTGGACGACACCACCTGCGGCGGCAGCGCCGAGAACAACAACGTCTACGGTGAGGGCCGGCTCGACGCCTACGAGGCCGTCGTATCCGTCCCCCGCGGCCCGCTCGGCGGCCTCACCGGCAACGTCACCACCGACGGCGCACCGCTGGCCGGCGCCACTGTGGAACTCGACGGGCCGATGAACGCCCTCGCCGACACCCACGCGGACGGCACGTACAGCCTGCCGAAGCTCATGGTCGGCGACTACCGGGTCAAGGTCACGAAGTTCGGCTACACGACCGCCGAGTCCACCGCCACCGTCACCGAGGGCGCCACCTCCACCCGCGACCTGGCCCTCGCCCTCGCGCCCATCGGCACGCTCACCGGTACCGTGACCACGCTGTCCGGCCCCGAGGCCGGCGCGAAGATCGTGGTGGCGGGTGCCCCCGCCGACACCTCCACGACGACGGCGGCCGACGGTACGTACGCGCTCCGGCTCCCGGCCGGTGCCTATCAGCTGACGGTCTCCCCGGTCTCCCGCTGCGCCACGATGGGATCGTTCGGCGTCCAGGTCGTCGCGGGCGAGGCCGGTAAGGACCTCGCCCTGCCCAACCGCAGCGACCGGTTCGGCACCGTCTGCCGGACCACGCACGACACCGCGTTCCCGTCCGGCGCCACCAAGCTCAGCACCAGCAGCGACTACGACGGCTCGGCCACGGTCAAGTTCCCCTTCCCTGTGGCGCTGTACGGAAGGACGTACCGGCAGGCCTCCGCGAACATCGAGGGCTTCCTCGCCTTCGAGACGTCACTCAACGTCAGTGCCAACCGGACCATGCCCTTCCCTGGGCTCCCCAACGGATCGCTCTACCCGTTCTGGGACAACCTCCAGCTCGCCACCGACACCGGCGACATCTACTGGTCCACCCG
The DNA here is from genome assembly GCF_008042275.1 of Streptomyces sp. OR43. Classification (GTDB taxonomy): domain Bacteria; phylum Actinomycetota; class Actinomycetes; order Streptomycetales; family Streptomycetaceae; genus Streptomyces. The sequence continues at coordinate 27,740 of NZ_RDBK01000011.1, forward strand.
CGGTACCGCCCCGCACCGCGAGATCGTCGTGGAGTGGCGCGACGTGGTGACATCCGCCGCACGCACGCAGAGGCTCGACTTCTCCGTGGTGATCGGTGAGGACGGCACGTACTCCTTCCACTACCGCAACCCCGTCGGCGGCGACTACGCGAAGGGTTCCGGCGCCACCATCGGGGCCGAGAACGCGGACGGCACCGACGCGCTGCAGTACTCGTACAACGAGACGTCCGTGAGCGACGGCCTGGCGGTCGAGTTCCGGCCCACCCGCAGCGCGGCCTTGACCGGCACCGTCACCGACGGCAACGACGCCAAGGCGCTCGCCGGAGCCACCGTCACCGTCGAGCGTGACGGCGAGCCCGTCGCCACCGGCACCACGGGGCCCGACGGCACGTACCTGGTGCAGACGCCGGTGACCGGCGACAAGACCGACTACGACGTGACCGTCACCGCCGCGCACTACGGCACGGGCACGCGTACCGTCGCCCTCGCGACCGGCGCCACGGAACAGTTCTCCACCGCGCTGGCCACCGGAAAGGTCACCGCCACCCCGGCCACCGCGACGACCGTCGTCGTGCCCGCCGAGGAGAGCAGGCAGCGCACCCTCACCCTTGCCAACCCCGCCTCCGACACCGGCTACTCGGTCACAGAGGCCGGCGGCGCCTCCTGGTTCAGCGCCGCACCCGCACAGGGGCGGCTGGCCAAGGGCGGTGAGCAGAAGGTCGTCCTGACCTTCGACACACACGGTGTGGCGCCCGGCACCGCCCTCAAGGGCACCGTCGTCATCGCCTCCGACAGCGGCCGGGCCCCGGAGATCAGGGTTCCGGTGACCGTGTCCGTGCCCGCCTACCGCACGGCGATCGACGCCGGCGGGGCCAAGGCGTACACCGACTCAGCCGCCGACGCCTGGACCCCGGACCGGAAGTACACGGCCGGCTCGTACGGCTTCGTCGGTCAGTCCACGAAGGTGAGCACCACCAACGCCATCGAGGACACCACTGACGGCAAGCTGCTGCGCACTGCACGCGAGGGCGCTCTGGAGTACCGCTTCGACCAGGTGCCGAACGGCACGTACCAGGTGGAGCTGGACTTCGCGGAGCTCGGCAAGGTCACGGCCGGACAGCGCCTCACCGACGTCCTCGCCGAGGGCTCCGTCCGCCTGCCCGACCTCGACATCGTCGCCCAGACCGGCGGCAGCTACCGGGCGCTCACCAAGTCCTTCACGGTCACCGTCACCGACGGCCAGCTGAACGTCCGGCTGGTTGCCACCGGCGCCGAGAAGACCCTCGTCAACGCCGTCCGCGTCACCCAGCGTCCCGACCTGAGCAGCTGATCCCCATGAGGAAAGCAGACGTGAACCGACACAGAACACCCCGGTGGCGAGGACTCCTCACCACCGCGCTCGCCACGACCCTCGGCGCCCCGTTCCTGGGCGCGCTGCCGGCCGTCGCCGACACCGAACCGGTCCCGCCGACCACACTGCAGAGCAAGGCGGACAGCGCCCTGCTCAAAGACTTCACCCGGCACGACAAGGTCTCGTTCTGGGTGCAGCTCGCCTCCCAGGCCGACACCTCCGCCGCGAAGAAGGCCACGACCAAGACCGGTCGGGGCCGTGCCGTCCTGAAGGCGAAGACCGCGTACGCCAAGACCTCGCAGCAAGGACTCACGGCGCTGCTGAAGCAGGCCGACGCGTCCTACACGTCGTACTGGATCAGCAACACCGTCAAGGTCACCGGCAGCAAGGCCCTGGCCGCGAAGATCGCCGCCCGCTCCGACGTCGCCTCGATCGAAGCCGACGACACCGTCCCGCTCCCGCCCGCGGTCAACGGCACCGACGAGGCCAAGGTCGACGGCATCGAGTGGAACGTCGACCGCATCAACGCCCCCAAGGTGTGGAACGAGTACGGGGTACGCGGTGAGGGCACGGTCATCGGCAGCATCGACACCGGCGTTGACTACCAGCACCCCGCCCTCGCCGCCGCCTACCGCGGCCTGAAGACCGACGGCACCTACGACCACGCCTACAACTGGTTCGACGCGACCCACACCTGCGGCACGGCACAGCCCTGCGACGACCAGGGCCACGGCACCCACACGATGGGCACCATGGTCGGTGACGACGGCGCCGGCAACTCCACAGGCGTCGCACCCGGCGCAAGCTGGATGGCGGCCAAGGCCTGCACCACGCAGGGCTGTCCGCGCGACGCGCTGCTCGCCGCCGGGCAGTGGATGCTCGCGCCGACCGACGCCGACGGGGAGAACCCGCGCCCCGATCGCGCCCCCGACGTCATCAACAACTCATGGGGCTCCGACAGCCTGGACACCTGGTACCAGGCGATGGTGCAGTCGTGGCGGGACGCCGGGATCTTCCCGGCCTTCTCCAACGGCAACGCGGGACCCTACTGCGACACCGCCGGCTCCCCGGGCGCGCTCACGAACACGTACGCCTCGGGCGCCTTCGACAGCAACAACAAGATCGCCTCGTTCTCCGCACGCGGACCGGGCATCGACGGCACCGTCAAGCCGAACATCTCCGCCCCCGGCGTCAACGTCCGCTCCGCCACCCCCGGTGGCGGCTACGCGGCCAAGTCGGGCACGTCGATGGCCTCACCGCACACCGCGGCCACCGTCGCCCTGCTCTGGTCGGCCGCCCCGGCGCTGCGCGGTGACGTCACCGCCACCGAAGCGGTGCTGAACAAGGCCGCGATCGACGTCGACGACACCACCTGCGGCGGCACCGCGGCCTTCAACAACGTCTACGGCGAAGGCCGGCTCGACGCGTACGCCGCCGTCAACGCGGCCCCGCGCGACCACGTCGGCGCCCTCACCGGCACCGTCACCATCGGCAGCGAACGGGCCGCCGACGTCGAGGTCTCCGTGGCCGGTCCCACGCACGCCACCCTGACCACGAAGAAGGACGGCACCTACGCCTTCCCGCGGCTGGTCTCCGGTGCGTACACGGTGACCGTCACCAAGTTCGGCTACCTCACCGACACCGCCGGACTCACCGTCACCGACGGCGACTCCGCCACCCACGACACGGCACTCGCCACCGCACCCACGGGCACCCTGACCGGTACCGTGCGCAGCGACTCCGGCACCGAGGCCGACGTCGCGATCAAGGTGCAGGGCACCCCGGTCCGCGCCACGACCGCGGCGGACGGCAGCTACAAGCTGACGCTGCCCGTGGGCGGCGGGTACCGGATCAGCCTGACCCCGCTGAACCACTGCGCGGCCACCATCGGCATCGTGACCGACATCGCCACGGGCACGGCCACCAAGGACATCGCCCTCGCCACCCGCACCGACGCCTTCGGCACCACCTGCCGCCAGGTGTCCGCGGAGTACCCGACCGGCGAGACGAAGATCGATTTCCCGCCACCGTCGAGGGCCTACTCCGCGGTGACGCTGCCGTTCCCCGTCGCCCTGTACGGCCACACGTACGACAAGGGATGGATCACCCGCGACGGACAGGCGATCTTCGGCTACCTCTCCGTGCTCGACAACACCCCGCTGCCCGACAAGGCCCCGGCCAACGGCGCGCTCTCACCGTTCTGGGACCAGCTCGCCATGGACGCCTCGTCCGGCATCTACACGACGGTCCGTGGCACCGCCCCGCACCGCGAGTACGTCGTCGAGTGGCGCGACATGCTCATCGCCCGCGACACGAGCCGGCGCATCGGCTTCGCCGCAGTGATCGGCGAGGACGGTACCTACTCCTTCCACTACAAGGGCATCGACCCGAGCGCGAAGGGCTTCGAACAGGGCACCGGCGCCACGATCGGCGCGGAGAACCACGACGGCACCGACGCCTTCCAGTACTCGTTCGACCAGCTCTCCGTCCGTGACGGCATGGCGATCAGCTTCCGGCCCGAGGGCCACGCGGTCGTCTCCGGCACGGTGACCGACGCCAACGACGGCAAGCCTGCCTCCGGCGCCACCGTCACCGTCACCCGCGACGGGACGAGCGTCGGCACGGCGACCACCCGGGCCGACGGTGCCTACCTGACGCAGGTCCCGGTGACCGCGGCGACCGACTACAAGGTCACGATCACGGCGCCGCACTACGCCACGGCGACCCGCACGGCCGAACTGGGCAGCCTGTCCGCACTGCGCACCGAATCCGCCCTGACCACGGGCGCGGTGCGGGCGGACAACGCGGCCGGCTGGCAGCTGATCGTGCCTGCCGGGGAGCGGCGCGAGCGCACGCTGACCCTCACCAACGACGGCTCCCCGGCCCCGTACACCGTCGCGGAGAAGTACGGGGCGACCTGGCTGAAGGTGGCCCCGGCCTCCGGCACCCTCGGCGCGGGCGCTCGGCAGCAGGTCACGCTGACGTTCGACACTACGGCCGCCAAGCCCGGCAGCGTCCTCACCGGAACCCTCGTGCTGACATCGGAGAGCGCGCGTACGCCGACGCTCTCCCTGCCGCTGAAGCTGGTCGTCCCGGCGTATCGGAAGGGTGTGGATGTCGGCGCGGACACCGCGTCCGTGGATGTCCTCGGTGACGCCTGGACCCAGGACCAGCCGTACGCGGAAGGCTCGTTCGGGTACGTGGGCGACAGCACCACGCTCACCTACACCCGCAAGGACATCGCGGGTGCCGGCAGTTCCCAGGAGCAGCAACTGCTGCGCTCCGGCCGAGAAGGCGTCGGCGAGTACCGCTTCGGTTCCATCCCGAACGGCGTCTACCAGGTGGAGCTGGGCTTCGCCGAGCCCGAGGGCGTGAAGCCGGGGCAGCGCGTCTTCGACGTGACGGCCGAAGGCGTGGAGAAGGTTCCGAACGTGGACGTCCGCCTGGAGTCGGGCGGCGCCCGGACCGCCCTGTCCAAGACGTTCACGGTCAAGGTCAGCGACGGGCAGCTGAACGTGGACTTCGATTCGGTCACCGGTATGACGTTGGTCAACTCGATCCGGGTGACACACCGCCCTGATCTGACGAGCTGATCCGGCACATCCGAACCAGCACCAGGGCCCGCTCCGGAAGCGTCTTCTTCCGGGGCGGGCCCTTCGGCGCGGGCGGGTGGCAGCGACTCGATCAGACCGCGCGGGCCCGCAACGCGTAGTCGTTGAGGACCAGCGACAGACTCGACGTGAGGCGTCGCGCGTAAGGAACGTGGAGGGACTCGTTCGGGCCGTGGGCGTTCGCGCCCGGGCCCAGCACTCCGCAGGCCAGGAACTGGGCCTCGGGGAACTGCCGGGTCAGCTTCCCCATCAGCGGAATCGTGCCGCCCTGCCCGATCCGGGCGACGTCCGCCCCGTCGAAGCAGGCCCGGCTCGCCGCCGACAGTGCCGCCCGGAGCCACGGCTGTTCGGCGGGTGCGTGCCAGCCGTCCGCGAGGACCCGGTCGGGCGTGAACCGGACCGAGGTGCCGTACGGCGGGTCCGCCTCAAGGATCCGGCCGACCTCCGCGAGGGCCGCCGCGCTGTCCACCGTGGGCGGCAGCCGCAGCGAGACCTTCACGCGTGTGCGGGGGCGCAGCACGTTGCCCGCCGACGCCACCGGGGGCATCCCGTCCGCTCCGGTGACCTCCAGACTGGGGCGCCAGGCCCGGTTGAGCAGCAGTTCCTCGGGATCGCGCGTCACCGGGGACGCGTTCCCGTACCAGTCGAAGCGGCCCCAGACCTGCTCGCCCAGCAGCGCCGCCGCCTCACGCGTCTGGGCGCGGCGCTCGTCCGGCACCTCGCAGTGCAGTACGTCCGGGCGCAGCGCACCCGTCGCGCCGTCCTCCAGCCGGTCCAGCAACCGCCGCAGCACCCGGAACGACGACGGCACCACGCCGCCCGCGTCCCCGGAGTGGGCGCCGTCGCCGAGGACCCGCACGTCGAGCGTCCCGCCGCAGGCCCCGCGCAACGACGTGACCAGCCACAGGCGTTCGTAGTCGCCCGCTCCCGAGTCCAGGCAGACCACCAGGCCCACCTCGCCGATGCGCGGCGCGAGCAGGGCGAACCAGTGGTCGAGGTCGGGGCTGCCCGACTCCTCGCCGGCCTCGAACACACCGACGCAGCGCGGCCGGGCCGCGCCCTGCTCGGCCAGTGCCCGCACCGCGGTCACCGACGCGGGCAGCGCGTACCCGTCGTCGGCGCCCCCGCGGCCGTACAGCCGGGGGTCGTCGTCCACCGGTTCCCAGGCGGTGCGGCCCCCGGTCCATCCGTCGCCCTCGGGCTGCTTGTCGAGATGGCCGTAGAACAGGACGGTCTCCGGCGCCCGCGTGCCCTCGCCCGGGACCTCGAAGAAGATCAGCGGTGTGCGTCCGGGCGCGCGCAGCACCTCCACCCGCAGGCCGGGCAGCGGCACGTTCCGCAGCCACGCGGCCGCCGCGTCGACGGCCCGGTCGAGGTGGCCGTGGGCCTCCCAGTCCGGGTCGTACGCGGGGCTGACCGCAGGGAAGCGGATGTGCTGCCGGACCAGGGGGAGCACCTCCGTCTCCCACTGGGCGTCACAGAACTCCCGTACGGGGCCGGCCTCGGCGACACCGGCCGGAACCTGCTCAGGCATCGGCGAGGATCTTCTCGGCCGGGGCGAACTCGATGCCGAGCAGCTCCTCCACCGGCGCGTACACGTCGGGCATGTACATCGTCCGGGAGAGCAACAGGTTCTCGGCCGGGGCGACCAGGACGCTGACCTGCTTGCCGACCTCGACGTCCGCGGAGGCGAGCGGCTGCCCGGCCTCGTCGAACGTCGTGATCAGATCGGGGAAGGACGCCCGGCGGGCACCGGCGACATCGAGCGCCATGTACTCGTTGACGAAGTACAGGGTGGTGCGCGCCGGGTCGTCCAGGACGGCGACGCCGACGTCCAGGCCCTCCCGCTGCTCGCAGCGGTACTCGCGCACCGTGCCGGTCACGGCGATCTCGCCGCCGAGATGCTGGGCGGCGCCGAGCACACCGCCGGCCAGGAAGCGGCGGCCCAGTTCGATGGCGAAGCCGATCGCGCCCGGCGCGCCGTTGCGCACCGCGTAGCCGACCTCGACGGGGTTGCGGGCGACGCCGACCCAGCCGCCCGCCTCGACGGAGGCGCGCCGGACGACGTTCGACGTGGCCTCCAGGCGGCCGGAGACCGAGCCCTCGACGTACGCGTACGGCTTGCCGCCCGCGTAGCCCTGGGAGGAGAGGTAGTCCTCCTCCTGGTGCAGGCCCATCGCGCCCATCACGCTGGACGGGTGAGCGCGGCCGTTGCAGGCCAGGTCGATGACGGGCAGGCCGGTCATCGCGGAGTGGAACCAGCCGTTGATGGTGGTCTCGGCGCCGTTCTCGTTCGTGTGGATCGCGACGAGCGGGCGCGGCAGGTCGCGGCGGAGCAGTTCCAGGGCGCGCAGCAGGTGTGTGGGCAGCACCTGCGGGTCGGGCGCCGCGGGGGCGCCGACCAGGGCCACCGTCGCGGTCAGGTCGTCGGCCGCGAACTCGTCGGCCGTCCACAGCTCCGGTATGCCGATCTGGAGGGCCAGTTCGGCGGTGCGCAGACCCCGCTCGACGAATCCGCCGCCACCTCCGCCGAGTACGGCACCGCCGTACACGGCCGCACGGATGTCGTCATGGGTCAACTGTCGCTTCACGGGGGTCTCCCAGGGTGGTTCTGTACAGGGTGCGAGAGGGGGTACGGGCCGTTCGGCTGTGCGGCCTACTTGGCGGCCTTGAACACGCCGTTGCCGAACGAGTAGAGGGCGTCACCGGCGATCGCGCCGCCGGCGAAGACCTCCAGGTCGTCCTTGGCCTTCGGGCCGAGGACGCGCGGGGCGAGGACGCGGACGGCGATACCGGCGGCGACCATCCAGCCGGCCATGGGCGTGGTGATCAGCAGCCCGGTCGCCAGCAGGATGCCGAGCTGGCGCTTGGAGCCGCCGATCAGCTGCACGAGCGCGCCGGGGATCGCCCACAGGGCGAGGTCGCGCGCGGTCTCCGCGGACGGGCCCGCCTTGATCGCGGCGACGTACGCGGCGTCGATCGGGGCGGTCTGCCCGTTGTCGAAGAACATCCGGTACGAGACGAGGACGACGACGATGGCGACGCCGAAGCCGATCATCGCGGCGATCAGCTGCTGACGGCGGCCCTCCAGCTCGAAGGCCGGGTCGGCGTTCTCGCCCCGCAGCAGATGGCCCGCCTTCAGGTCGTAACCCATGTCGGCGAACGCCGGGCCGGTCGCGGCGGTGAAGCCGGACAGCACGACGAGCGCCTCGGGCGGGAAGCCGATGAGAATGCCGAGCAGCAGCGTGATCAGGGCGATCGCGAAGGCGGGGAACCAGCCGGAGTGCATCGACGCGATGCCGACGAGCAGTTCGTGCAGGAACGCGGCGACGGAGGCGTACAGGAGGAAGCCGATCAGCATGCCCGGGCTCATATGGGTGGCGGCACCGGTGCCGAAGGCGAGCAGGACCGAGATCACGAGGTAGGCGCCGAAGCCCAGCCGCATGGACCGCCCCAGGCGTCGGGCGCCCTCCGGCGCACCGGCCTGTCCGGTCGCGCGGGTGTCGCCCGCCGGGGTGCGCCGGGCCTGGAGGATGGTGCGGCCGACCTGGACGAGGGCGACAAGGCCCGCCCCCATCATCATGCCGTGAGGCAGGTACATGGCGCCCAGGTCGAGCCCGAACAGCGGGTCGGCGTACTGGTTGAACAGCAGGCCGACGCCGAAGGCGGCCATGGCACCGAACCCGCCGATCAGGGCCACGCCGAACGCCGACATCGGCAGGGTGAACGCGGCGCCGACCAGACCGGTCAGCAGACCGAGGCCGAGGACCTTGGCTCGGCGGCCGCCCTCGTCGCCCGCCTTGATGGCCTGGGCGGCGGCGAGCCCGGGCGGCCAGGGGTTCTTCGCGGGGAAGGCCGGGGTGTCGTACATCCGGTAGAGCAGCCAGGCGTCGACCAGCATCGCGGCGGCGACCCCGATCAGCATCGGGATGATCATGTCGTCCATCCCGAACAGGAACGGGATCCCGATCGGCAGGAACAGGCTGTTCGCGGCGCCGAACGTGGCCGAGGAGATGCTGGTCTGGGCGAGGTTCTGGGCATGCACCGAGCGGAAGCCGCGGAACATGACGAGCGGTACGCGGGCCAGCGTCATCGCGGCCAGGGCGCCGATCAGCGAGGTGCTCGGGGTGACGCCGAGGGTGGCGAGCAGTTGTACGCCCACGATCGCGCCGAACACGCTGAGCACCACGGTGAGGATCAGATTGCCGGGGGCGAGGGCGCGGGGATGGCGCAGGCCCTCACTCGCGGGGGGCGAGGTCTCGGCCTGGGGAGAGGCGTCAGTGCTCATGGGTCTTCGGTGCTCCCGTGCGGGTGGGCGCCTTGTCAGTCGCCTGGGGAAGTTCTAAAATGTGGAACAGCATCTGAGTATCTGGATCTCCCTGGATCATCCACATGGCTCATTCCGCCGTCAAGGGCTCAGCCGGGATTCTCGGAATGTGGGCGGTCCGGAGTGGCGGACGAGGGGTGGTCGGGAGGACGCCCGGGCGCCCTTTACGATCGGACGACACGACTCGGGGGAGCTCGGGGGAGGCGGGAGAACGGTGAGCACACTCGCCAACGCGCGCGATGTCCTGCGGTTGATGGCACGTCTGCAGCGCGATCTGACCGTGACGGACGTCGCGGGGGCGCTGGATCTGCCCAAGAGCTCCGTCTCGCGGACGCTCAGCATGATGGCCGACTACGGCTTCCTCGACCGCGACCCGACGAGCCGCGCCTACCGCCCCGGCGTACTCGTCATGGAGGCCTCGTACCACTTCCGTGCCTCGCGCAGTACGGCCTCTCTCCTGGAGGAGGAGCTGGCCAGGCTGGTTGCCGACATCGGCTACACCGGATACGTGGACGTGCTCGACGGCCCCGAGTCGCTCGTGCTGCACATGCGGCTCGGGACGACCGGCGCCCTCCAGGCGTACACCCCGGCCGGCACCCGGGCACCCGCCTACGCCAGCTCCATGGGGCGGGCGCTGCTCGCCCGCCTGGACGACGCACAGGTGCTGCGCCTGGTCGACGCCCGGCTGGAACAGAGCACGGGCTCGGCGCCGCGCACCCCCGGTGAACTGACCTCCTGCCTGGCCAGGGTGCGCGCCGACGGCTGGGAGTCCTCGCGCGGCGAATACGTTCCGAACGTCGCCGGAGTCTCCGCGGCCGTACTCGACAGCGACACGGGGCAGATCTTCGGCATCGGCGTCGCGCTGCCCGCGCCCGAGCTGCACGACGGGAACGCGGCCCGCTTCGGCCGCTCCGTACGGGACGCCGCCCTGCGCGTCGGCAAGCGCATCGGCGACCCGTACTGGCTGCGGTACGTCGAGCCCGACGCCGGCCGCTGAGGCGTCAGTCCAGCAGGGGCCCGAGGGCGGCGCCCACCAGTGCACCCGGCGTCAGGACCGGCACGGTGAGCCCGGCCGCGCGCAGGGACCGCCGGTGCCGCGCCCCGTACCCCATGCAGTCGAGCATCAGGACGTCCGCCCCGGCCTCGAGGTGGGTGCCGGCCGCCGCGAGCAGGGCCGCGTCGTCGTCGGCGTAGGGCGAGGCCGTGGTGAACGCGGGGTCGGGAACGACGGTCCGCCACTTCTCGCGCGCCTCGGTGACCTGCTCGGGCAGCGGAACGACGAACCCGACCCGGCTGCCCCGCAGGACGGTGCCGACGTATCCCGTGACCAGGGCGTCCGGCTCGACGAGCCGCGCCCGCCGGGTCCGCAGGCCGGGGAACTCCCCGGTGCACAGCAGCACCACGACGTCGGCGCCCGCCTCCTCCACCTGATCGATACGGTCCTGCAGCGCGGCACCGACGGTGTCCGCGTCCAAGGTCACGGAACTGCCGTCGGCCAGCCGGCTCAGAAGGGTCGCGCCTCCTTCCGTCGCCCCGAAGCGGAGCTCGGCCTCCTGGCGGGTCAGACCGTCGAGCACACCGGCGTGCCGTACGCGTGCGGTCGCCGGCAGATGCGCCTCGATGGCTTCGGACAGGTCCGGACGCGGGGCCTGACCGATGGTCAGGAAGGTGAGCGTGTGCACGGCGGCGCCTCATCTCTGGGGAGTTCCATATACTGGAAACGAGTTCCGCATTAATGTAGACCGTCGTGGTCGCCACGCAGAGCACCCCCCGGGCCATGCCCGGGGGGTGCTCTGCGTGGCATGCGGCAGCCCGGCCATCAGCCGGGGGTGGCGTCAGGACAGTGGCGGGGCCTCCCGCGGGCGCCTCTCAGGCGTGGCCGGCATCGCGCAAGAGGTCTTGCGCCCAGGCGGCCCGGCGCGTCCCGGCCGGGTAGGGCAGGAGCTCGGCCAGCGACTCCGCCCGGGCCAGTTCCGCGGCCCCCTCGGCTTCCTCGGCGAGCGCGGTCAGCGAGGCGCCGAGCGCGATCCGGGCCTCCACCTCGGCGAGATGCTCCCCGGTACGTTCCGCCCGCGACACCTCGGCCAGAGCGAGCTGCCGGGCGGTTTCGGCCCGGCCGCAGAGCAGCTCCCCCCAGGCCGCCAGCACGGGTGCCTCGTCGCCGAAGCGGTCCAGGACCCGGAGTACTGCCTCCGGGCGCCCCGTGTCCAGGGCGAGTTCCGCACGCGCGGTGCGTACCGCGTGGCTCGCCCGCCGGTCCCCGAGCGTGGTGGCGACCGACTCGGCGCGGTCCAGGAGGACCTCGGCGGCGGCTGCCTCGTTCAGGGCCCACCGGGCACGGGCCAGCGCCGCGAGCGCGTACGGAAGACACCATGTCTCGGCCGGTTCCGCGCCCGCGACGGCGGCCTCGGCGAGGGAGAGGGCCTGTGCGGGTTCTTCCAGGAGCAGCCGGAGTTCCGCGAGGTTCGCCCGCTCGAAGGCGGCGGCCGCCGGGCCGCCGGACCGTTCGGCGAGGCCGAGGGCGCGCTCTCCCCGGTCGATCGCCTCGCGCAGACGGCCGGCCCGGCGCGCGTTCTCCCGCAGCATCGACAGGACCGATCCGAGCAGCGTCGGGTCTCCGTAGGCCTCGGCCGGTGCCAACGCCCTGTCGCCCGCGGCGCGTGCCAGGTCGAAGTGGCCCGCGAGCCCCAGGTTGCTCGCCTGAAGGACGAAGGCGCGGGCCTTCAGACCGTGGCTCGCATGCCCCGGTACCTCCTCCGCCGCTGTCAGGGCGCGTTCGGCGGCAGCGCACCCGTCGTCGTAATGACCCTGGGTGCTGAGGATGACGGACAGCGTCAGGAAGTGACCCGCCGTCGGTTCGGGAGAGGTCTCCTCCGTCACGGGATGCTGCCGCAGGACGGCGAGGCCGGGTGCCGGGGACCCGGTCCTGACCAGCATCTCCGCCAGCAGTGCCGCCGCGAGGACGCGGTTGTCGTGGTCGTCGAGCCGTTCGAACTCGGCCAGGGCCGGGCGCAGGGCGCCCACCGCCTGCTCGAAGTGACCCATGCTGCGCAGCACCTGGGCGTGCGCGAGCCGGGCGCGGCCCGCGTCGACATCGAGCCGGGCTATCAGGTCCCGGTAGTAGCGGTCGGCCGTGTCGTTCGCGTACAGGGCCGCGGCCCGTTCCGCCGCCAGGCGCAGGTACTCGGCCGCGCGGGCGTCGTCGGCGCGGGCGAAATGCGAGGCGAGTGTGTCGACGGCGTCGGGACGGCGCCGTCGTACCGCCTGCGCGAAGGCGCCGTGCAGATGCCGGCGACGGACGGCGGACAGCCGCTCGTAACAGGTGAGGCGGACCAGCGGGTGCCGGAACGCGATGCCGGTCTCGTGCCGTCCGGTCACGACGACGGTCCGCTCCTCGATGAGCGCGGCGCCGATGGCCTCGTCCAGAGCGGTGATCGCCGCGGCCCCGGAAAGGGGCGGGTGCAAGCCGTCGGCGGCCACGTCGAGCAGCTCGGACAGGGCCGTCTCGGCGCCGCCGACGGACAGCGCCTCCACCACGCGGCGTGTGTTCCCGTCGAGACGGGCGAGCTTCTCCGCCACCAACTGCCGTACCCCGTCCGGCGCGACGCCCTCGGGGTCGTCGACGCCGAGGTGCCGTGCGAGCTCGCCGGCGAACAGCGGGTTGCCCAGCGACAGTTCCCATACCCGGTCCCACCGCTCCGGGCTGTCCGTCCCGGCCCCGGAAGCCGAGGGCGCGACATCCCGCGCCACCGCCAGACACGCCTCCCGGTCGAGGCGCTGGACGATCACGTGCACGACCTGCGGCTGCCGCAGCAGAGCCGTGAGATCCACCACCCGGGGACCGGAGTCGGCGAGTTCCTCGGCCCGGTACGTCACCAGGACGCGCAACGGGAATCCGGGACGCGAAGCATGCCGGGCCAGGTGGCTCAGCAGTTGGTACGAGCCGGAGTCCGCGGCGTGCAGGTCGTCCAGGACCAGCAGCACCGGCTGCACGGCGGCGAGTTCGGTGAGCAGACCGGTCGTGGCGCGGAACAGCCGGTCGCGTTCCTCCTCGGGGCTGCGGTCGCCGGGGGACCGTACCTGCCCGAGCGACGGCAGGAAGGCCGCCAGTTCCGGGTACTCCGAGCCCACGCGGGCACGTTCGGCCACGTCCCGCTCGGCCAGCAAACCGTCCAGCGCCTCCGCGAAGACGCCGTAGGGCGTGTGCCCCTCCGCGTCGTGTCCGGCGCCCCACAGGACCGCGGATCCGGAGGCGGCGGCGAGCCGCGCGGCCTCGGCCACCAGCCGGGTCTTGCCCACACCGGCCTCGCCGGTCAGTACGCGGACCGGCGGCCCTCCGGTGGTGAGGAGCTGGTGCAGCAGCTCGTCGCGGCCGCGCAAGGGGGCCACGTCCGGGCTCTGCAGGGGCGCGGGCAGGGCCACCCGGGCCGGGCCGGGCTTACGCGTGGTGGCCAGGGCGACCCGGTGCAGCCGCTCCGTCTCCGGGCCGGGCGGGACGCCCAGTTCGGCCGCCAGCGCCTCACGGCACAGGTGGTACTGGCCCACCGCTCGCCGTCGCAGACCCTGGCGTATGTAGGCGTCGATCAGAATCCGGTGCGCCGCCTCCTCGGCCGGGCTGGACCGCAGGACGTGCTCCGCCGTCGCTGTCGCCTCCTGCACAGCGCCCCGCTCCAGGTGGGCCGAGGCCAGCGCCAGGTGCATCTCGTTCGTCAGGGCGGTGAGCCGTGCCCGCCGCGGTTCCGTCCACGAGAGGTACCGGTCCTCGGGTAGCAGCTCGCCCGTGAACAGGGCCAGGGCGTCCTTCAGCGCGACGGGGTCGTGCGAGGCCAGCGCGGACTCGGCGGCCTCCTCGGCATGGTCCGTGTCGACCCAGACGGTGGCCGGGTCGAGGGAGAGCATCGCCCCGTCCGACACGAGGTACGAGGACGCGGCGCGCGGCGCGAGCTCGGGCTCCAGCGCGCGCCTCGCCGCGTGCAGCGCGACGCGGAGATTGCCGGCGGCGGCGTGCGGATCGGTGTCCGGCCAGCAGAGGTCCATGATCTGCTCACGGTGCAGCCGGTGGCCAGGAGTGAGGGCGAGCAGCTTGACCAGCGCCTGGGCCGTCAGCCGCGGCCACCGGCCGGTCGGTTCGGGACAACCGTCACGTGTGACGTGGAAACGGCCGAAAAGGTGCAGACGCAGCAAAGGGGCGATGGGGTGACCGGAGGTGGGGAAGGTTTGCTGCGTGTTCATGGGGGCGCCACTGTAGCCGAGCACCCTGAGCCCGCAGGGCCCGGGGCGTGGCGCCCGGCAGTGTCCCGGAGCCCCGTGATCCCAGGTCAGCCGAGGGACGCGTCCCGCACGGTGCAGGTGTCCGTGTCCGCCGGACACCAGTGGGTACGGCCGCCCACCAGATGAAGTTCGAGGTCCGCGTCCCGCATGCCGTTGCGGTCGAGAGCGGCACGCAGCGCGGTGGGCGCCGGCTGGGGCGGCAGCCCGAGTACGCCGATCACCACGACGCCGTTGCGGCCCTCCACGGAAGCGATCTGCCACTTCCCGGTGGCCGCCCACTTCTCGGCGACCGGGCGGGCGTCGGCGGCCAGGGAGCGGTCCCGGGCGACGCTGATCGTCCCGGTGGTCAGCGGCACGGCGATCAGGAGCATGAGTCCGATGACGGCCGCCAGTGAACCGCCGTGGAACCGTCCCACGGCGAAGCCCGACTCCCGCGCCACGCCCCGTACGCCGAAGACGAGGAAGACGACCGTGCCGGTCGCCACGATGGCCGCCACATTGGTCGCGAACAGGAGCGTGGACTCGCCGGCGTCGTGATAGCGGCCCACCGTGAGCAGGAGCCCGGTCACGGCCAGCGGCGGCACCAGGGAGATGGCGATCGCCACACCCGGGAGGGTGTCCGAGATGTCCGCGCGCACGAGCGCGAAGGCGCCCACGGTGCCGGTGGCCAGCGCGGCGAGCAGGTCGATCAGACGTGGGCTGATCCGGGACGTGACCTGGCTGTTGGAGGCGAAGCTGTCCGGCGGTGCGGCGATCCAGCCCAGCAGCATGCCGACCGCCACCACGGCCAGCGCACCGCCGAAGACCAGCAGGACGCACCGCACCACCTGCGAGCGGTCGGCGAGGACCAGCGCCAGTGCGCTGCCCAGAATGGGAGTCATCAGCGGAGCCACGATCATCGCCCCGATGACGGTGGCCGTGGAGTCGCCGACCACGCCCGCGCTCGCGATGACGGACGCCAGGACGAGCAACCCCCAGAAGCGGGTCGAGCCGGGGCTGCGCAGACCGCGTTCGATGAAGAGGGCGTCGCTCATCCGGCGGAGGGTGGCGGCGTCGACAGATGCCATACGGGTTCTCCTTGCCGAAACAGCTCAGGGACCGGGCAGGCGCGGATCAGGTAGGCGCGAACGGGCAGGCGCGGACCGGTCAGGCGCGGACCGGGCTGTGCCTGACCGCGCCGCCGTAGCTGGCCGGATCAGGGAGTGACGAGGGCGAAGTCCGGGTCCGGGGGACTGAGGTGGCCGAGGAGTTCGGTGATCTTCGCCGCGTCACCGGTGATGGTGGCGCGCCCGGCGAGCTCCGACGGGGGGAGGCTGCCCAGCAGGACGCCACGCAGCGCGGCCTCGTCCAGGGCCACCTCCACGTCGGGGGAGGAGACGGCCGGTCCGGTCCCGGCGATGTGGGTGAGCACCCCGTTGCGCAGCCGCAGGGTGACGGGCTCGCCGTCCGTCACGTTCCAGCGCACGCTGATGTCCGCGTCCCAGCTGCGAGGGCCGTCGACCCGGATGGACAGGGCGTCGAAGAGCTGGTCCAGCGACAGCGCGCGGAGGAAGTCCCCGGACGCGGTGGTGGTCGGCGACCCGACCGGTCCCCGGCGGAGTTCCAGAGCGCCCGTCAAATAGAAGTTGCGCCAGGTGCCGTTCTCGCTGCCGTACCCCAGCTGCTCCAGCGCGTCCGCCTGCAGAGCGAGGGCCTCCGCATGCGTCGGGTTCGCGAAGACGACATGGTTCACGACCTGCGCGACCCAGCGGAAGTCGCCTTCGGCGAACGCGTCACGCGCCCGGCGCACCACCTCGTCGGCGCCCCCCATGAAATCCACATACCGCGTGGACGCCTCGACGGGCGGGTGCTCCCACAGATGGGCCGGGTTTCCGTCGAACCAGCCCATGTACCGCTGGTAGATGGCCTTGGTGTTGTGGCTGACGGATCCGTAGTAGCCGTGGGTGTGCCAGGCCCGCTCCAGCGCCGGAGGCATCTCCATCGCCTCGGCGATCTCCAGGGGTGTCATTCCCTGGTTGATCATCCGCAGCGTCTGGTCGTGCAGGTAGGCGTACAGGTCGCGCTGCACGGAGAGGAACTCCTGTGCCTTCTCCCGGCCCCACACGGGCCAGTGGTGGGAGGCGAAGGCGACATCGGTGGAGTCGCCGAACAGGGTGACCGCCTCGGTCAGGTAGCGGGCCCAGACCCGCGGGTCGCGGACCTCCGCACCCCGGAGGGTCAGCAGGTTGTGCAGGTTGTGGGTCGCGTTCTCGGCGAGGCAGAGTGCCGCGTGGTCGGGGAAGTGGATGTTCAGCTCGGAAGGGGCCTCGGTGCCGGGCGTGAGCTGGAAGACCATGCGGATGCCGTCGACGGTCTCCGTCTGCCCGGTGCGGGTGATGTCGAGCGTCGGCGGGATCAGGCCGACCGAGCCCGTCGAGGTCGTCTGCCCCAGCCCCGCGCCGATCTGTCCCTGCGGGCCCTTGGGGAGGGCGGCCCCGTACATGTAGGCGGCGCGGCGCGCCATCGCCGTGCCCGCGTACACGTTCTCGCTGACCGCGTGCTCCAGGAAGCCCTCCGGTGCGATCACGGGCACGCCACCGGCGACCTCCTCTTCGCTGAGTACGCCCTTCACTCCACCGAAATGGTCGACATGACTGTGCGTGTACAGCACGGCGGTGACCGGGCGGTCGCCGCGATGGCTGCGGTAGAGCGCGAGGGCCGCGGCGGCGGTCTCGGACGAGATGAGCGGGTCGATCACCAGGACGCCGCGCTCGCCCTCGACGACCGTCATGTTCGACAGGTCGAATCCGCGGATCTGGTAGATGCCCTCCACGACCTCGAACAGTCCGTGGTCGGCGACCAGCCGGCTCTGCCGCCACAGGCTCGGATTGGCGGTGGGCGGGCAGTCCTGGGCCAGGAACCCGTAGGCGTCGAGATTCCAGACGGACGTACCGTCGGCTGTGCTGATCTCGCTGGTCTCCGCCGTCCCCATGAACCCGCGCCGGGCGTCGTCCATGTCCTGGGTGTCATCGAACGGGAAACGGCTCAGAACCTCCTCGTTCGCCCGGCTGATCGAAGACTCGGCAGGCTTGGACTGGGTGTTCCCGGACATGGTGCGCTCCCTCGCGACGGACAGGCGGCAGCCCGTCGGCGGCCCCGTCCGCCAGCCTTGCCGCAGTGTCACTCACCTGCCAGCAGGGCTACTCCGAACGGATCAGGCGTGGGCGCGGGCGGTGGCCGACCGGAGGCGGCACCCTCCCGGCGGAGCACATGAGGAGAGGCGGCCGGGCTCCCCAAAGCCGGCCGCCTCCCGTTCATGACTCCCCGGTCAGATCAGCAACGGCCGGCCGGGCGGTCGCGCTTCACGAGGTTCGTGTAGCCGGTCGTGCCGTCCAGCCACAGGACACGCTGACCTTCGTCGGCCGTGCCGAACGCCTGCTCGCCGCGGTTGCAGGACATCCGCTGCGGGCCGCCCTTGCCGTCGGGCGCGACCTGGTACAGCTTCGCCATCGTGTCGTTGGCCCACCACGTGGCCGGCGGGGTGCTCGTGATGCTGACCGCGTCGTCCGAGGCCGTCAGCGTGTAGGCGTAGAGGGAGCCTTCGCCCGCCTCCGGGGTGACGGTGACCGGGTTCGAGCCGTCGAGGCCGGCGCGGCGCACCGCGGCCTTGCCGGAGTCGGTGAGGTCGTTGTCCTCGATCCAGAAGACACCGTCGTCGGTGATCGCGGTCTGGCCGATGCCCATGGCGTCGTCGGCGGCGGGCATCGTCGTCTTGGTGTGGGTCGCCGTGTCGAAGACCTCGACGCCGACCTTCATGTTGCCGTTGGCGTCAGGGGCCACCTTGGCGTAGGCGATCTTGCCGTCCTTGATGGAGGCCAGGCCCGAGATGTTGTAGGGGCGGCCGCCGTCGACCAGACCGGTCTCGCCGGTCTTCATGTTGACGTACCGGACGTTCGTGACACCGTACTGCGGGTTGAGGGCGGTGTACGCGACCCAGTCACCGTCCACGACGAGGCCGGTGACGTCGCTGCCGATGCCGTCGACCCTCTTGGCGAGGCCGCCGCCGACCGGGCGCGCCATGATGAAGATGCCCTGGCTGCTGTAGTCGGCCCACACCACCGTCTTGCCGTCGGTGTTGGCGTAGACGTTGTAGTCGCCGTTGTTGGCGCTCACCAGCTGCGGCTGGCCCTTGCCGGAGGTGTTGCCCAGCCACACCGAGTACGGCTCGCTGCCGTCCTCGTTGGAGCGGGAGACGGCGTACTTGCCGCCGGCCGCGCCCACGCCGGTGCTGGCGATGTTGACCTTGGAGACGAGCGTGTCGGTGTCGACACCGAGGGCCTTCTCCCAGCCGGGGACGATGCCGTGCGCGTCGAAGGACCGCTTGACGATCGCCAGCTGGGCCTTGGTGGCACCCAGCTCCTGCGCGGCTGCGATGACCGCGGCGCGGCCCTCGGTGAAGCCGTCGAGGGGGGTCATGTACGCGGACAGGGCGCGGTAGACGTACTGGTCGGCGAGCTCGGCGCCCAGGTCCTGGCGCATGTCCCACAGCGCGCCGGAGAAGATCGTCGAGTTGAGGTGGACGCCGCCGTTGTCACCGCTGTAGGTGACGCCGATGAAGTTCTTCGACGTGGTGGCGCCGTCGTTCAGGTCGCGCAGGGCGCACTCGCGGGGGCCCGCGGTGGTGCACAGGTCCTCACCCAGGAGACCGGCGTCCGGGTCGTCCATTGACTGGCCATTGGCCTCCAGGTCGATGGCGTTGCCGAAGTAGTCGGCGAGCGCCTCGTTCATGGCACCGGACTGGCCCGCGTAGACCAGGTTCGCGGTGTGCTCGACGACGCCGTGGGTCATCTCGTGGCCGACGACGTCGGTGTCGGCGGAGAAGGTGCGGTAGTCGCCGCCGCCCTGGCCGTACACCATCTTCTGGCCGTCCCAGAAGGCGTTGTTGTACGGCTGGCCCCGCTGGACGACACCGACCAGGGAGTAGATGTAGCCGTCCTGGCCGTCGAGGCCCTTACGACCGAAGTGGTTCTTGTAGTAGTCGTACACCTTGCCGGCCGCCCAGTGGGCGTCCACGGCGCCGGAGTTGGTGTACTCCTCGCCGAGGTCCGGGGTGGCTGGCTGGAAGTACTTGACGCCGGTGGGCCAGACACCGGAGGCACTGGACGCCTCACGGCCGCGGGCGTCGTACGTGGCGATCATGGGGCCCGCGTACGGGGAGTCGTCCACGCCCCGCTTGCTGTAGTCGATCATCTGCAGGAGACCCTTGGTGTCCTTGTACAGATTGATGTCGACCTTCTGGCCGTTGTAGCGGACGCCGCTGCCCTTGACGACGAGCTGGTCGGCGGCCGCGGTGGTGGCGTCGGCGGGGGCCTCGACGCCTTCCGTCGCGCCGGTGCCCGTGCCCGTGGCGCCGAAGGTCTTGATGCCGCTGTACTGCATGACCGGGAAGCCGGAGTGCGCGTCGATGTACACCTCCTGCTGGACCGGCGAACCGTCGGCCGGGTTGGTGCCCGTGACGGTGATGTGCCGGGTCAGCACGCCGGTGCCCTGCGGGAGGATCGTGACGGCCCCGGCCGTGCCGGTGAACTCGGCCCGGCCCGGCTTCTCGCCCTTGGCCGGGGCGCGCAGCAGCCCGCCGCCCAGCTGGGTCGTGACGGCGCCGACCGCCCGCTCGATGGCGGTCTCTTCGGAGATCTTCGGGGCGACCGAGTCGAGCTTGAGCTCGGTGAAGTAGTTGCCGGAGGTGCCGGTGACGGTGCGCTTGCCGTCCTTCTTGGTCATCCGGACCAGGTACTGGCCGCCCAGGACCTCGACACCCTTGTACTTCTGCTGAAGACGGACCGTCTCCTTGCCACCCTTCTCGGCCGTGGTCCCGGCCGTGGCCAGGTCCTTCGCCGAGGTGTCCGCGATGTGGTAGCGGCTCTTCTTCGCCTTCAGATGTCCGCGCGCCGCGTCGGCGGCGCTGCCGGTGGCGGTCACCGCCTCGTGCAGGTCGGTGACGAGCGAGGGGGTCTCGGTCTCGGTACCCGGCGTCACCTCGGACGCGGAGGACGCGGGGGCGGTGTCCGCGTGCGCGGCCGGTATCGCCGTGACCAACAGGCCCGCGGCGGCCAGCACCGCGGCGAGCAGCGAGGCCACCCGCGCGGCGATCGCCGCGCCGCCGCGGACCGTCTCGATGCCGGTGGCACGTGGGGTGTTCACCGAGCTCAGCAGCTGGGCACGCATTGTTCACACCCCCGCTCCGGTACTTGCATGTCGCTATCCGATATCCGTTCATGCAGCAGTGGCACCGGAGGGGCACCGTGCGGAGTTCATCCGCCGACCGACGCGGCGGACCCGACGGCCTCCGCGCTGGTGGTGAGCGACTCGCTCCTGAGCAACGCCCTGGTGCCGCTCTTCGAGGCGGTCTGGGAGCGGGCCGTCCCCATCGGGTCCGTCACGCACGACCGGATCACGGACGAGGACCGGGAACTGCTGACCATGCTCGCCTCCGGCCTGAAGGACGAGGCGATGGCCCGGCGCCTCGACATCCACGTGCACACGGTCCGCCGCCGCATCACCCGCCTGATGCAGGCCCTGAACGCGGAGACCCGGTTCCAGGCCGGGGTGCAGGCGGCCCTGCGGGGCTGGCTGACCGTATGAATCAGGCCTGTTCAGGGTCGCCCGCACCCCGGCCGCCCGGACCTTGACGGCCGGAATATGATCACGTCGATCGGCCAGGGGGGCCAGATCCTTGTGGGCCTCTGGGGGGCGACGCCGTGGGTGTCATCGTGGGTGCAGTGGTTGCGGTACTGGTGGTCGTGGGCGTGTGGTGGGTCGTCCGGACCTACAACCGGCTCGTCCGGCTGCGGAATCAGACACAGGCCTCGTGGGCCCAGATCGACGTGCAGTTGAAGCGGCGCCACGACCTGATACCGAATCTCGTCGAGGGGGCGCGCGGCTACGCCGCCCATGAGCGCGGGACCTTCGAAGCGGTCACCGCCGCGCGCGGAGCGGCCGTGAGCGGCGAGCTCGGGGTGACGGAGCGGGCGGCCGCCGAGGACACGCTCACCACGACGCTGGGGAAGCTGTTCGCGCTCGGCGAGAGCTATCCGGACCTCAAGGCCGACCAGCACTTCAGCACGGTGCAGGCCGAGCTGAGGTCCGCCGAGGACAAGATCGCGTACGCGCGGCAGTTCTACAACAGCGCCGTGCAGAGCTACCACACCGCCCTGGAGAGCTTCCCGGGGAACATCGTGGCCGGGCTGGGCGGAGCGCACGGGAGGCGGGAGTACTTCGAGGCCCCCGGTGCGCCGCAGGACCGGGTCCAGGTGAGATTCGCGTGACACACATCGAACAGCTCTACTGGGGCGGCGCCGCCCTGATCGTGCTCTGGCTCGTCGTCTTCGGCTTCGCGCTGGCCGTCACCCGCAACGGCGTGGTCACCCCGGGGCCGGCGAGCCAGGAGCTCGGGGACGAACCCGAGTCGCCGGCCGTCGTCAGCCTGCTCGGCAACGGCTGGCGGGGAGTCGAGCACGCCGCCGCGGCCACCCTGCTGGACCTCGCGGCCCGCGGGCTCGTCGAGCTGCGGCAGCCGGGCGACGACCCGGCCCGCAGCAGCGTTCACGTCACCGAGGCCGGCCGGGCGGCGCCGACGCTGCTGCCCTACGAGCGACGGGTGCTGGACCGCGTCAGCGCCCGCGCGGTGCACGGCGCCGCGCCCATCGGGGCGATCGCCTTCCGCGACGTCAAGCGCGCCGTCGCGTGGAACGCCGAGCTGCGCAAGGAGATCATCGGCGAGGCCAGGCTGCGCGGCCTGTCCCGGTTCCGGTTCGCACCGTGGCTCGTCAGCGCTCTGCTGTTCTGCGCGTTCGTGCCCGGTGCGCTGTTCACCGTGGCGGCGGTCATGGGAGGTCACAACCTGCGCGCCGCGCTCGCCGTCGGTGTGGCGCCGGCGCTCCCGCTGATGTTCCTGCTGGGCAAATCGCTGGGGGAGCGGGCGACACCCAGAGGACTGGAACGCGCCGGACACTGGGCCGGACTGCGGTCCTGGCTGACCGCGCACGAGGACTTCGCCCGGCTGCCGCCCGCGGCCGTGACCGTCTGGGACCGCTATCTCGCCTACGGGACCGCGCTCGGCGTCACCACCCTCGCCAGCCGGCTCCTCGGCTTCGACTCGGGAGACCGCCGACGTGTGTGGTCCTCGTACGGAGGGACCTGGCGACCGGTGCGGATCCGCTACCCGCGGCTGCGCCCCGGGTTCGGCCGCTCGACGGTCCGCCTCCTGGACCTGGCGGCCGGGGCGGGCGTGGTCGCGGCGGGCCTGTGTGTCTTCGCGGTGCTGCGGCAGCCCGACTGGTCGGTCGGCTTCGAGGAGTACAGCGAGCACGCGTGGCGCCGGCCGGGACTCGTGCTGAGTGCCGGCTGGGTGGTCAGCGCACTGCTCGGGCTCGTGGTGGCCGGCAAGTTCAGCCGCTGGGCGCTGCTGGGGGCGTTCCTGGCGATGATGCCCGGCAACTTCGAGCAGGGCGAGCACGGCTGGTTCATCGAAGCGGCAGCTCAGGAAGGACCTGTGCCCGCCGAGGTGGCGGCGATCGTGGCCTTCGGCGCGCTGGCCGCGTACTTCGTGGTACTCGCCTGCCTGGAGCGCCGGGAACCCGACACGATCACCGGCGAGGTGCTGCGGATGGAGTCGCGCAAGGGGAAGGGGGCGGCCCGCTTCCTGGTCCTGGACGAGGGGGACACGGACGTGACGACCGCCTGGGCGCTGCCCGCGACCTCCCAGGGCATCGCGACCGGCGCCCGGGTACGGCTCGGGGTCTCGCGGGGCACCCGCACCATCCGTTCCGCGGAGCTGCTCAAGGCCGCGATGCCGGAGGGCGACCGGTTGAAGCCCGCCAGGCAGGACGCCTCCTGAGGACGGAGCCGGGCCGCCCGGGGCAGGCGAGCGCGGTTCCGGGCTCCCGGTTCGTCACCCGCTTTGCTCCGCCGTCCCGTCCTGCGGCTAGTTTGTGTGCAGGACAGATACGCACGCCCGTGGAACCAGGGGTTCACGGGGGACGGGAGGACGGGAAGAGTGTCGCTGCGCGCAGGTGACCCGGCCGAGATCGGCGGCTATCCGCTCGAGGCGCGGCTCGGTTCGGGCGGCATGGGCACGGTCTTTCTGGCCCGTACGAGTTCGGGGCGGCCGGTCGCGATCAAGCTGATCCACCAGCAGTACGCGGGGGACGAGGAGTTCCGCACGCGCTTCCGTCAGGAGGTGGCGGCCGCGAGGCGGGTGAGCGGCGCGTTCACCGCCGCCGTGGTCGACGCCGCCCCCGACGCCGAGCAGCCGTGGATGGCCACGACCTATATCGAGGGGCACACGCTCGCCCAGTACATCGCGGCGCACGGCCCGCTGGACGGAGGCGAGCTGCGCAGGCTCGCCATCGGGCTGGCGGAGGCGCTCCGCGACATCCACCGGGCCGGCGTCGTCCACCGCGACCTGAAGCCCTCGAACGTCGTGCTCTCGCCCGAGGGTCCCCGCGTCATCGACTTCGGCATCTCGCGCGCCGTGGACCAGCAGACGCTGACGATGACGGGACGGGTCATCGGTACGCCGCCCTTCATGTCGCCGGAGCAGTTGCAGGCGCCGCGTGGCGTCGGACCGCGGTCCGACGTCTTCTCGTTGGGGACCCTGCTCGTGTACGCGGCGACCGGCCACGGGCCCTTCGACTCGGACAGCCCGTACATGACGGCCTATCAGGTGGTGCACGAGGAACCGTCGCTGGACGCCGTCCCGGTGGCGTTGCGCGCGGTCGTCGAGCCGTGTCTGGACAAGGAGCCCGAGGGCCGGCCCTCGGCGGACGAACTCCTCGTGCTGCTGCGGGACCTGCCGGGCGATCTCGGCGGGACCGGCGTGCACCGGGCGGGCGCGGGCCGCACCCGTGACATGAACACTCAGCATCACTTCGCGACGCGGCCCACCCCGGACCCGACCGCCCCGGCCGGTTCCGGCGACGGGAGCACCGCCATCGGGCGCCGGCTGCGCAGCCGGTGGCGGCCCGTGCTCGCGGCGGCGGTCGCGGTGGCGGCGATCGGCGGGGGAGCCGCCGCGATGAAGACGGGGGACTTCGGGGGCAACGGCGACGGCGAGAAGGGCGACGGCGTCGCGGCGGCGGGTGCCGCGCTGCCGGACGGCTTCAAGCCGTGGCGCAGGGCCGTGGAGGCCGGTGACGAGGACATTCCCGACGAACTGCGATGCGTCGCGCGCGGGGACGCGCTGTTCTGCGGGGGCGGCGGTGTGGTCGCGACCCGCATCAGCGCCGTGGACGGCTCGTCGCGGTGGACGGCGAAGAGCCCGGGCGTCCCCGTCCAGGGCATGCACCTGGTCGGCGTCACCGACGGCACGGTGCTCGGCTACCGCTTCGCCGCCCAGGACGCTCCGCAGGGACCTGCCACCGAGGTGGTGGCCCTCGACGCGGACAGCGGCCGGGAGCTGTGGTCCGTGCCGTCCGGTGCCCAGTCGACGGCGGTCACGGGCCGGACCCAGGACGCCGTTGTGATCGGCTTGGCGGTGGTGACCGTCGACGCCTCCAACTCCCGCTTCGAGGCCCGGGACGCACACAGCGGTGAGCTCAGCTGGACGACCGCGTTCCCCGCGGGTACACAGTGCGCCCCCGTCCCGGCGGGCCCACGGCTGTTCGCGATGTGCGCGGCGGATGACGAGATCAACGCCTTGGAGGTGCGCCGTCCCACGCTGTACGCGCTCGACCGCGCCTCGGGAACACTGGGCAGCCCTCTCGCGGTCGACGGTCCCGCCGTGCCGGTGGGCGTCGCCGGCGCCACGCTCGTACTTCTCCAGGAACACCGGGAGGGACCGGAGACGACCGGCTACGACGGGGTGGCGCGAGTCGACCCCGTCTCGCGGAAGGTGACGTACTCCCGGCTGGCCAGGACCTACGCGGGAACGCCCGGAATGGCGGACGGCACCGTGTACGTGAGCGGGCAGACCGGACTCGTCACGGCGCTCGACCCCGCGACGGGCCGGAAGAAGTGGTCCCGGCAGACGGGTGTGGAGGGTGCCGCGGGCCCCGCGGCGGGAGCCGGCGCCCTGTATTTCAGCTCGGCGTCCGGCCGGGTGGTCGCCCTGGCGCCGAAGGGCGGAAAAGTCCTGTGGACGACGGATCCGCAGGCCGACGGTGTGGCGGGTGAGCAGGGCGCGAGCCCGCGCGTCACCGTCGCGGGGCGTGCGGTGGTCGTGGCCGCGGCGAAGAACACCCTCTTCGCCTTCGACGCGCAGAATCCGCCCGAGGCGGGCTGACCCCGGGCGAGCGGGACGCCTCGGACCGCGCTCACCCGAGCCCGCGATGGGCGGCCCACAACACCCCGGCACGGCCGGCGGCGTCGGCGATCAGCGCCGCCAGTTCGGGGTCGTCGGGGACGGGGAAGGACACGTACGCGCCCCGGCCGCCGGCGACCGGTCGGCCGTACGCCTTCGCGGCCAGACGGCCGTCCGGGAGAAGCCGGACATTGAGGGTGGTCAGTGTGAACGCCTCACCGCGCCGCGTGTCCGTCCAGCGGAGGGCCTGAGGGACCGTGACATTGATCGCCAGAGCGGTTACTTCCAGGTCGCTGCTCATGGAGGGATGATCGCATGCGAGGTTTCGTGGCCGGCCGGTTGAACGCAACCCACCGCCCCGTACGGCCGCTCCGGGAGTCCGCTGGGCGGCCGTCGGGGGCGGGCCGGGCCGGTCGGGTCCGGTGCAGGACACTGGTCGACGGAGGGAGAGTTGATGCATCTCAGTACTGCTGTCGACGGGGACCTGACGCGGCTCGTTCCGACGTCCGAGGACGACCTGCATCTGCTGGCCGGCTGGTTCGCCGACCCCGGCTTCGTGGAGCACTGGGGTGGGGTGCCGGTGTCGCGCGAGGAAGTGGCTGCCAAGTACGTGGGACGTCGCCGCCCCGAGGTCGAGTCGTTTCTGGTGCTCGCGCGGGGAGAGCCCGTGGGCTATGCGCAGTACTGGTACGCGGGCACTGCCGAAGGCGGTCTCGACCTGGTGCTGGTCGCCGGCGCACGCGGCCGCGGCCTGGGACCGGACGCCGCCCGTGCGCTCACGAACCATGTGTGTGGAACCCTGGAATGGCAGCGGGTGACGGTTGATCCGGCCGTGACGAACGTCCGTGCCGTGCGTGCCTGGGAGAAGGCGGGCTTCCGGCGTGTGCCGGGCGAGGGCGAGGCCCTTCTGCTGGAGTACCGCCCGACGAGAGGGTGCTGACGGGATGGCGAACCGATGGGCCGGAGTGACGGTCGACTGCGTCGACGTGGCACGGGTGGCGGGCTTCTGGAGCGCGCTGCTGGACCGCCCGCAGGGGCCGTCCGAGCCGGGCTGGATCTATCTCGGCCACCGCGACGACCCGCAGCCCCGCCTCGTCTTCCAGCCGGTGGCCGAACCGAAGCGGGGCAAGGTACGCCTGCACCTCGACATCGCGGTCGACGACATCGAGCGGGGCATGGCCCAGGTCATCGCCCTCGGCGGCAGGTTCACCGGAGAGCGGCACGCGTACGACGAGGGTGTGGTCGTCGTCATGACCGATCCCGAGGACCACGAATTCTGCATGGCCCAGTACTACTGACCCGGCGCCCGTCAGTCGGCGCGCGGCGCCCACCGCCCGCCGTCCGTCATCCGCAGCCCGGAGTCAGAGACCGCTGACCTTGCCGCTCGCCGACAACTCGTACACCAGCGTGACCGTGCGACGGCCGCCCGGCGGGAGCGCGACGTCCCAGCGGGCGATGCCCTCCGCGTCGACCGCGTCCGGCGCCGGGGAGCACGCGTCCTTGTGCAGGCGTACCTCCACCGCCGAGACCTCGGAGACGGGTACGCGTTCGCGGACGGCCACCACCCGGTCGCCGTGCTCGCCGGGAGCGGAGAACCGGGACAGATGCAGCCGGACCGTGCGGGTGACCACCGTCCGCTGGGTGAGTCCCGCGATGTCGCGGGACTCCTCGGTCTCCCGGACCACCCGGTGGTCGTCGCGGCTGCCGAAGGCCAGCTCGACGGGGGAGCCCGGGGCGGTGAAGTCCAGCGTGCCGCGGCCGCTGAACCCGCTGCCGCGGACGAGATCCACGGGCCCGGCGAGCAGCGCGTGGCCGGACCGGTTGTCGAACCTCACCACCTGGGTGACCAGGGGCGACAACTCCGGTGAGCAGGCGTACTCGCTCGCTGCGGGTGCGGTGAAGGCGGACAGCCGGACCCGGTGGGCCGCGCCGTCCCCGGGGACCGAGACCGGTGCCGGGGACCTCAGCACCCGCGCCTCGCCGCCGTCGTCCACGCCGGGCAGGCCGAGCACCGTCGCCGGTCCGAGGGTGCCGATCTCCTCCTCGCGCAGTTCGACCTCGACCGTGCGGCGCTCCGCGGCGGTGCGGTCCTTGAGCGTCAGCCGGTCCTCGTCCAGCCGGGGCGGATCGGTGGCCAGCGCCGAACGGGCCGTCGACAGGGTCAGCCGTACCCCGGACCAGTCCTCACCGGTGCGCTGCCAGACCATCGCGTCGGTCTCCAGCGTCAGGCCGTCCCCGTCGAGCACCGCCCGGTAGGCGGGCCGCCACAGTGCGCACGGGGTGAGATGGCTCAGACGCAGCCCGACGGGACCGGCTACGGCCGTCCTCACCGTCAGCTCGATGTGGCCTACCAGCTCGGCCGGCTCCTCCTCCGACAGGTCCAGCGCCCGCTGGACGTCCGAGAGTTCGGCGGCGAGAGCGGCCAGCCGAGCCTGTACGGTACGCAGTTGCTCGGCGTGCACGTCGCGCTCGGCGTCCACCCGGTCCAGCTCGCGGGTCCAGCGGGGCCGCTCCGTCTCCCCGAAGCCCGCGCCCTCGCCGATCTCCCGGAGTAGGTCGCCGGCGAGGCGCCCGAGCAGGCCGAGGCGGGCGGTCAGCCGGTCGCGTCGCTGTCCGAGCTCGCGCCGCTCCTCTTCGAGGGCGTGCACGCGGTGGCGCAGCGCGGAGTCGTCCTCCGCGGGAGGTGACGGCTCGCGCGGCGTCCAGTCGCGGACGATCCGCACGTCGAGCACGGTCGCGGGGTGATCGGAGGTCAGCTCCGCATGGAGCGTCCGGTCGACGGCCAGCGCGCTGACCGGTCCGAGACGCAGCCGCTGGATCCCGGCCTCCAGGTCGAGCACGGTGGAGCGCTCGATGTGGGCACGGTCCTCCAGACACGTGACGGCGGTGACGGGGAGAGCGATCGGCTTCGGGGCCGTGGACATGAGGTGGGTCAGCTCCTGCGGTTTCCGCCGGCCAGGGCCTTGCCGGCCGGGATACGGATGGCGTAGCCGCCGTCGAGAGCGGCGGTGGTGCCGGCGGGCAGGTCCCGTCGCCACACCCGGGTGCCGGGCGCATGACGGTCCGGCCCTTCGCCCTCCTCGGGGACCGTCCAGTCGGCCCGCTCCTCGATCCTGACATCCGGCTCGGAGGAGACCGGAACCCGTTCGCGCACCTCCACGATGACGGGCCGCGCCAGCCGGTTGGCCAGCTCCACGTGGACGCGGTGGTCGAGCACCGTCGTGTTGTTGCGCAGGCCCGCGGTCGACTCGTGCAGGTTCGTACGTCGCGTCACCCGGATGCCCTCGGCCGGCCCGAGCCCCACCCGGCGCTCACCGCCGGGTGCCAGCGTGGGCAGCGCGGCGGTCAGCAGGAACTCGTCATCGACGACGACCTCCACCGGGCCGGCCAGCAGCGCCTGGCCGGTGGCGTTGGACAGCACCAGCGTGCCGTACACGACCGGCTCCACGGACGGCACGCAGAGGTACTCGGTGCGCAGACCGACGGGGATCTCGCCGACGGTGACGGTGTGCCAGGTGCCGTCCGACGGGACGTCGGCGCGTGCGGCGGCGTCGAAACGGTGGTCGAAGGAACCCGCAGACTCGCGGGGACGCACGGCGTGACCGGGCAGCGGCAGCATGGCCGCCGCCTCGGCGCGGCGGCGGTACTCGGCCGCGACCGGATCGAACGGGGAGCCGGGGAACAGCAGGCCCCGGCGGCCGCCCTGCTCGTCCGGCCCGGCCAGGGTCAGCGCGGCGTAGTCGAGTTCGGCGCTGCTCGGCTCCGGCGGACCGGCCACCGGCACGGGAGGAAGCGGCGCGGTCATGCCGGGCGCCGGCGGTGCCATGGCGGCGGGCGCCTTCGCGCGGGACCGGCCGGCCGAGCGCGACCTGGTGAGCGACTGAGCCCCGGCCGGCGGCGCCGGGGCGGGCACCGCGCCGCCGAAGGCCTCCGGGAGAGGACCACCCACGGCGACCGGCGGTGGTGGCGGAGCACCGTAACCCCGCGGTGCGGGCGGCGGAACGGAACCCGGCGGGACATCGTCCGCAGAACCCGGCCAGACGCCGGCGGCCACGGCCTCGCTCGCCCGGACCGGAGCGGGGCCTGCCGCGTCGTATCCGGAGAACAGGCCGCCGAGCCCGGCCGGGGGTTCGCGCCAGCCGGACGGCGCGGGGGCGGGCTGGCTGCGCCCGATCCGGACCGAACGGAGCCTCGGCAGATCGGTGCGGCGCCGGAGATCCGCAGTGGCCAGGGCGATGCGTACGCCGGTCCAGTCCTCGCCGGTCCGCTGGGCGACCGAGGCACGCAGCACCAGATTCCCGCTGTCGTCGCCCTGCCGGTGGGTGAGCCGGTACGCCGGTACCCAGACGGCGCCCGGCACCCCGTACTCCAGCTCCAGTTCCACGTCGCCCGCGTCGGAGGGGCCGTCGAGGCTCAGGACCGCGCAGACCGAGGTCTCCACGTGCGCCGACGGCGCGTCGGTGGACTCGCGTTCCAGCCGGTCCGTGGCGACCGTGAGCGCGTGCTCGGCGCCACGCACCGCCTCCTCCAGTTCGACGAGGCGCAGGTGCAGCCCCGTCAGCCGCTCGTCGACGAAATCGGCGAGCTCCAGCCATGCGTCGGCCGGGGTGCGCCGGTGCGGGTCGTCGCGCTTGCGGCCGGGCGGGACCGGGTGGAGGGCGCTGACCTCCTTGATCACGCTCAACTGCCGGTCCCGGCGCTCCTGCGCCGCGGCGTACGCGTCGAGCAGCCGCCGGTACTCGCGCCGCAAGGTGTCCGGCGCGTCCGGGCGGGGCAGTTCGGCCTCGACTTCGACGCGGGCCTCGGTGACACGTACCCCGGAGGCTCCCAGGACCCGGACCCGCAGCGAGCCGGGATCCAGGGAGCGGGGCAGGCCCGTCACCCGCACGTGGCGGTCGCGGGGCACCGCGCCCCGGGCCAGCCGACGGCAGAGCGCGCCCTGCGCGTACACCACGACGGAATCGAGGCTCGACCCCCACCTCGTTACCGACTGATCCGTCATGCGCTCCGCCCCCGCCGCGTTCATGGTGAGTGAAGCCTACGCCGCGACGATGCCCGGCAGGCGCCGATCAGCCGGGTCCGCAGTCCGGGCACAGACCGCGGTAGGTCACCTCGGCCTCCGAGACGGTGAAGCCGAACCGTTCGGACTCCGGCAGCCCGGCGAGCAGGTCGCCGGAGGGGTGGACGTCCCTGATGGCGCCGCAGCCGGAGCACACCAGGTGCTGGTGGGGCTGGTGGGCGTTCGGGTCGTAGCGCTTGGCGCGGCCGTCGGTGGCCACCTCGATCACCTCGCCGAGCGAGACCAGTTCACCGAGGGTGTTGTAGACGGTGGCGCGGGATATCTCCGGCAGCCGGGAGGTGGCGCGTGCGAGGACCTCGTCCGCGGTGAAGTGCACGTGTTCACCGGCGAGTACCTCGGCGACCACCCGGCGTTGAGCCGTCATTCGCCAGCCACGTGCGCGAAGCCGTTGCAGCAGGTCACTCATGCCCACCAGCCTTACTGTGCGTCGTCCGACGATTGGATCCGTACACGCCTGTCGTTCGTATTGACTTGGACTATGTCCATCGTAGGATCGGTTCCGGTCGACAGCCAAGGGACAGGACAGCAGCGGAAAAGTACGTGACTTCAGGAGACGGGGCCGCCGGTCCCGGAATCCGGACCCGGCCTTCCCGCAGTCCGCAGTTCCTCAGCACCGTGATCCGCCCCGTCCGGAAGGATTTCCATGACTGAGAACCACGACGCGATCGTCACCGATCCGAAGGCAGAGGGGGCCGGCGGCTGCCCGGTCGCGCACGGCCGCGCGCCGCACCCGACCCAGGGCGGCGGGAACCGCCAGTGGTGGCCGGAGCGGCTCAACCTGAAGATCCTCGCCAAGAACCCCGCCGTGGCCAATCCGCTCGGTGAGGAGTTCGACTACGCCGAGGCGTTCAAGAGCCTCGACCTCCCGGCGGTGAAGCGCGACATCGCCGAGGTGCTGACGACGTCGCAGGACTGGTGGCCGGCCGACTTCGGCAACTACGGCCCGTTCATGGTCCGGATGGCCTGGCACAGCGCCGGCACCTACCGGATCAGCGACGGACGCGGCGGCGCCGGAGCCGGGCAGCAGCGCTTCGCCCCGCTCAACAGCTGGCCGGACAACGCCAGCCTCGACAAGGCCCGCCGACTGCTGTGGCCGGTCAAGAAGAAGTACGGCAAGAACCTCTCGTGGGCCGACCTGATCGTCCTCACCGGAAACGTCGCCCTGGAGACGATGGGCCTGGAGACCTTCGGCTTCGGCGGCGGCCGCGCGGATGTGTGGGAGCCCGACGAGGACGTCTACTGGGGCCCCGAGACCACCTGGCTGGGCGACGAGCGCTACACCGGCGACCGGGAGCTCGAGAACCCGCTCGGCGCGGTGCAGATGGGCCTCATCTACGTCAACCCCGAGGGCCCCAACGGCACTCCGGACCCGATCGCGGCAGCCCGTGACATCCGTGAGACGTTCCGCCGCATGGCGATGAACGACGAGGAGACGGTCGCCCTGATCGCGGGCGGTCACACCTTCGGCAAGACCCATGGTGCGGGCCCCGCGGACAGTGTGGGCCCCGACCCCGAGGCCGCCCCGATGGAGCAGCTGGGCCTCGGCTGGAAGAGCACGTACGGCACCGGCAAGGGTGCCGACACGATCACCAGCGGTCTGGAGGGCATCTGGACCGACACCCCGACCACCTGGGACAACAGCTTCTTCGACATTCTCTTCGGCTACGAGTGGGAGCTGTTCAAGAGCCCGGCGGGCGCCCACCAGTGGCGGCCGAAGGACGGCGCCGGCGCCGGTACGGTCCCCGACGCGCACGACGCGTCGAAGACCCACGCGCCGACCATGCTGACGACCGACCTCTCGCTCCGGCTCGACCCGGCGTACGAGGAGATCTCGCGGCGCTTCCACCAGAACCCCGACCAGTTCGCCGACGCCTTCGCCCGCGCGTGGTTCAAGCTGACCCACCGCGACATGGGCCCGGTCGTCCGCTACCTCGGCCCGGAGGTCCCCACGGAGACCCTGGTGTGGCAGGACCCGCTGCCCGCCCGGACGCACGAGCTCGTCGACGCGGCGGACATCGCCGCGCTCAAGGAGCGGATCCTCGCCACGGACCTGTCGGTGTCCGAACTCGTCTCCACCGCGTGGGCGTCCGCTTCGTCGTTCCGCGGCAGTGACAAGCGCGGCGGTGCCAACGGTGCCCGCATCCGCCTCGAACCGCAGAACGGCTGGGAGGTCAACGAGCCCGACCGGCTCGCGGGCGTGCTGCGAACCCTCCAGGACATCCAGGAGTCCTTCAACTCCGGCGCGCAGGGCGGCAAGCAGATCTCCCTCGCCGACCTGATCGTCCTCGCCGGTGCGGCGGGCGTCGAGAAGGCGGCCAGGGACGCCGGCTCCGCCATCGAGGTCCCCTTCACCCCGGGCCGCGTCGACGCGTCGCAGGAGCAGACCGACGTGGAGTCGTTCGTCGAGCTGGAGCCGAAGGCCGACGGATTCCGCAACTACCTCGGCAAGGGCAACCGGCTGCCCGCCGAGTACCTGCTGCTCGACCGCGCCAACCTGCTGAACCTGAGCGCGCCCGAGCTGACGGTCCTCGTCGGCGGCCTGCGCGTGCTGGGCGCCAACCACCAGCAGTCCTCGCTCGGCGTCCTCACCGAGACCCCCGGGCAGCTGACCAACGACTTCTTCGTCAACCTGCTCGACCTGGACACGGCGTGGAAGCCCACGTCCGACGACGCGAGCACGTTCGAGGCCCGCGACGCCTCGGGCAAGGTCAAGTGGACCGGCAGCCGCGCCGACCTCGTCTTCGGGTCCAACTCGGAGCTGCGCGCGGTCGCTGAGGTCTACGCGAGCGACGACGCGAAGGAGAAGTTCGTGAAGGACTTCGTGGCCGCGTGGGACAAGGTCATGAACCTGGACCGGTTCGACCTCGTCTGAGCGTGTGTCCGGGCCGGCCTCTCCACGGGGCCGGCCCGGACCTGTGTCACGGGGCGGTGACCCGTCGCCCCGGCCCCAGGTCCTTTCGTCGGGATCATGCCGCGCTCGGGGTTCCGGCACGATCCGGACGAAAGGACCTAGGCTGCCAACCGGCACCGGCACCGATCCAGGAGCTCACCTCATGTTCGACCCCGCAACGACACCCCCGTACCCCGACGCCTTCCGGCCGGACGCAACCCCCGCGCCACACCCGCTGCTGGAGCCGCTGCTCGGATTCCTGGGCAGCTGGACGGGCCGGGGCCGCGGCGGGTACCCGACCCTCGCCGAAGACTTCGCGTACGCGCAGGAGGTCACCTTCAGCCATGACGGGCGGCCCTTCCTCCACTACGAGGCGCGGGCCTGGCTGCTGGACGCGGACGGGCTCCCCCTGCGGCCGGCCGCGCGGGAGAGCGGCTGGTGGCGGATGCAGCCGGAGGGCCGGGTGGAGGCGCTGATCACCCAGCCCACCGGCATCGCGGAGATCCTGACCGGCCGCGCAGACGGTGGCTCGGTAGACCTCACCACCCACCAGGTCGCGGTCACCCCCACCGCCAAGGACGTCGAGGCCAGCCGCCGTCGGTACAACCTGGCGGACGACGACACGCTCGACTTCGTCCACGACCTCGCGGCAGTCGGTCACCGGCTGCGGCACCACCTCACGGCGCAGCTCCGGCGCGAGGCCGGGAGCCAGGTGTAGGGCGCGGCGCGTCCGGCGGGCGGACGGGGCTCAGCGCAGCGCCTCGGGCAGCTCCTCCCGGTGGATGATGCCGAGACGCTGGGTGGCCCGGGTCAGCGCCACGTACAGGTCACTCGTCCCGAACAGGACGGGCTCGACGACCAGCACATGGTCGAACTCCAGGCCCTTCGCCTGCCGCGGGTCGAGCAGTACGACCGGGTGCGTGAGATCGGGTTCGGTGCCCGCGGTGACTCCGGTCAGGAGAGCGCTGATCTCCTCGTGGAGCGCCCGCGGCGCGATCACCGCGAGGCGCCCCTCCTCGGGCGTCAGCTCCAGGACCGCCCGGGCGACCGCGCCCGCCAGGTCGTCTCCTGAGTCCCGGAGCCACGGCGGCTCACCCGTGGACCGCACCGAAGCGGGGGGTGTGAACGACGGGTCGTGGGCGCACAGCACCCGGGCGGCCAGCTCCATGATCTCGGCGGGCGTACGGTAGTTGACCTTCAGCGCGACGTGCTCGAAGCGGTCACCGACGTACGGCCCGAGGATCTTCTCCCACGAGCCGACGCCCGCTTCCTCCGAGGTCTGCGCGGGGTCGCCGACCAGGGTCATCGAGCGGGTCGGCGAGCGGCGCATCAGCAGGCGCCAGGTCATCGGCGACAGCTCCTGGGCCTCGTCGACGATGATGTGCCCGAACGCCCAGGTGCGGTCGGCGGCGGCACGCTCGGCCGCACTGCGGTGATCGGCCTCCTCCTGGCGCTCCGCCATCCGCTCCGCGTCGATGATGTCGTGGGCCGCGAGGACCTCGGACTCCTCGTCCTCGAACTCGAACGACTCCGAGCCCCGCGACAGCTCCAGAACGCCCTGCGCGTAGGCGATCCGCTCCTGGCGCTCGGCCTCCGCGGCCGCCCGCTCGGCACTGTCGTCGGCCCCGAGGAGCTCCGCGGCCTCGTCGAGCAGCGGAACGTCGGCAGGGGTCCACCGCGCACCGCCGGGCGCACGCCGGATCGCCTCGGCGTCCTCGGCGGGTACGTGGACGGGGTCGGCCAGATACTCCGTCAGGAACGCCTCCGGGGTCAGCGGCGGCCAGAGTTCGTCGATGGCGCTGTGCACCGCACCGCTGACGGCGACGGCCTTGCCGAGCTGGGCGATGTCGTCGGGGCCGAGGAAGTTGGGCCCGCCGTACGGATCGGCCCCGATGCGCTCCGTGAGCTGGGCGGTAAGGGCGTCGATGATCCGGAACGCGAAGTGCGGGCGGGCGAGGTTGTGCGGCAGCAGTGTGTCGCGGGCCGCCTGCCGGGCCTCGTAGGCGATCTCCCAGTCGAGGATCAGGTCCCCGTCGTCGTGGGCGATGACCATCGCGGCACCGGGCTCGGGCAGCAACTGCCGGTCGCGCACGGCCATGGCGAGAGCCTCCGCCATCGGCTCACCGCCCTTGACCGCGGCGGCGCGGGGGGTGTCCGTGCCGTCGGCGTGGACCCCGGGAAACAGCTCGGCCTGCGTGGCGAGCAGCACCCCGGTCTCGCCGAGCGCGGGCAGCACCTCACCGATGTAGCTCAGGAACGCCGGGTTGGGGCCCACGATCAGGACGGCGCGCTTGGCGAGCAGTTCACGGTGCTCGAACAGCAGGAACGCCGCCCGGTGCAGCGCCACCGCTGTCTTTCCGGTACCGGGGCCGCCCTCGACGACGAGCACCCCGCGGTGCGGTGCGCGGATGATGCGGTCCTGCTCCGCCTGGATGGTCCGCACGATGTCGCCCATGCGGCCGGTGCGGGCGGAGTTCACGGCGGCCAGCAGCACGGTGTCACCGCTCGGGTCCTCGAACCCGGTGCGCTGCCGGTCCCCGACATCGAGGAGCTCGTCGTGCAGCTCGGTGACGTCGCGGCCCTCGGTGGTGATGTGTCTGCGCCGGCGCAGCCCCATGGGGGTGTGCCCGGTGGCGAGGTAGAAGGGGCGGGCGACCGGCGCGCGCCAGTCGATGAGGAGCGGCGTGTGTGCGGTGTCGTCCTCGCGGATTCCGATGCGGCCGATATGGTGCGCGGTGCCGTCGGAGAGGTCGATACGGCCGAAACACAGCGAGCCGTCCACCGCGTTCAGGGCCGCCAGCAGCCCGGATCGTTCGGCGACGAGCACATCACGCTCGAGACGGGCCTGCAGCCCGGTGCCCACCGGCGTCAGCGCGTCCTCGACGTGCTGGGCGGCGACTCCGCGCACCGCGTCGACGCGGTCGTAGAGCCGGTCGATGAATTCCTGCTCCTTCTGCAATTCGGCGCTTTCCCGAGTTGACAACATTGCTCCCTGACGGATATGGTGTTTCTTAGTGGCCCCCCGTGCGGGGCCTTTTCTGTGGGCGCACAGAAACACTCAATATACTCGGGAAAATCCCCGGTCCGCAATTGCGGACCGGGGATTTCTTGTTGCCGCGGGTCGTGCGCCGCCCTTTTCGGTGGGGTCAGTCCCACTGGTCCTGGTTGATGAAGCGGCTGAAGCCTCGCCAGGAGTTGGGTCCCATGACGCCGTCGATGGGGCCGGTGTAGCCGTGTGCTGCCGAGAGTCGTTGTACCGCGGCCCAGGTGTTGGTTCCGGGGACTCCGTCGAGGGGTCCGGTGTAGCCCCAGTTCCGCATGTTCAGCTGGAGTGCGGTGTAGGTGCGGGGGCCGGGAACGCCGTCGATCGGTCCGGTGTATCCGGACTGGATCCGCAGCCAGTTCTGCGTCCGCTGCCGCCGTGTGCCCGGTCGTGGACGTACGGGATGGTGGCCGCGTAGATCGTTGCCGTACCCGCGTACGGACGCCCAGGAAGCCGCAGATTGCGTCGCGATCCGTGGCGCACCCAGACCAGCGCTCCTCAGCCATGCCCGGACCCCGACTGGCAACCCGTCCCCGGCCCGTTCCAGGAGGTGTCCACGACCGCCGCCCGGCATGCGCAGCCCCGGGTGTGGTTGCGTGCCGTGGTGTGGCTGGTGAAGGAGGCCGGGCTTCATCCGAAGGCGGGCGAGGCGACGTTACGCGTCGCACGGGACCTGGCCGGGCGGATGGACTACACCGCGGGGACCGTGCTGTACGACCTCGACGGCACCGCTGCCCGCTGCGCCCTGTCGAGGGCGACGGTCAAGCGCCATGTCGGGTACCTGCGGGAGCTGGGAGCGCTGGTCTGGGTGCGCCACGGATCGCGACGCAATCTGCGGCTTCCTGGGCGTCCGTACGCGGGTACGGCAACGATCTACGCGGCCACCATCCCGTACGTCCACGACCGGGCACACGGCCATCGCATCGATGGTCAGGGGTTCCGGGCCCGGGTCGTCGGGGTGCCGGTGCCGGCCGAACGGGCCTCGGCGGCGGGCGGTTCCGGCCGCCGGGTGCGTGAGCCCCAATCTCTCGCCGCCCGCCCCCGCACACCCGTAGTCGAGGTAGACGGGAAGCTTGAAGACACCCCGCGCAGGCGCGCGAGGCCGCGAACCGCCTCCCGTCCCGGGAACTCGACGCCGAGAAGCCCGCTCCAGGTCGCCGCCGACATCCGGACCGCCGCTCGGGTCCGGCCGCGTGTCCCCTGGACCCAAGGCGAAGGGCTGCGCCGACTCGCATACGCATTGCGGCCGTTGATCGACCAGGGCCTCGACGCCCACGACATCGCCGCCGAGTTGACCTCCTGGTGGGTCGACTGGCGCCCGGCGCGCCCTGCCGCGTACATCGCCGCGCAGCTCCGTAACCGCACCGCTGCCGCTCCGCGCGAGGACCTCCCCGGCGAACCGGCCCACCCGCACGCCGCCGGGCCCACCGGGAATGCCGCATGGCAGGAGTGGCTCCGGCAGCGAGCCGCCGCCACGGAGCTCCGCGAACCGCAGCGCACCGACGACGACCGCCGCCACGCCCGCCTCTACGGCTGGGACCGCTGGGCGGAGATCGCCGACCACTACGCCACGGACCCCGACGATGCCCTCGATCTCTACGGCACCCGGCTGTGCTGCTACGCGATCAAGCGCTCCTCGGAGGATCGGGGAGGCCGGTGAGACCACGGCCGTCTGGCGCTTCTCGTCGATCTTCATTCCCGGAGAGGGCCGGTCCTCGCGGCCCGCACCCACGGGCGGTCCTTGCTGAACGTCATTCCCATGAGGCGGGCGGGTTCCTGCCTCGATCCCTAGGCGGAACCGCTTCCGGTGGCGGCGTGATGGAGGAAGGCGGATGCGAGAGCGGTCAGGCCGCCCGTGCGCCAGACGATGGCGTAGTCGAAGGTACAACCGGCGGCGATCGGTACGCAGACCAGGCCGGGGCGTGGGTAGAGCTGCTCGGTCTGGGCGCCGACGACGGCCACGCCGTGGCCGGAGGTGACGTAGGCGAGCATCTCCTGGAAACCGGGCAGCCGGGTGATCGTGGGCGCCGGCCGGGTGAGTGGCAGGTGGTGGTCGATCCAGTAGCCGGGAAGGTTCTGGGCGAACAGGAAGGTCTCCTGAGTCAGGTCCTCGGGGGTCACCTCATCACGTCCGGCCAGATGGTGGTCGACGGGGACGGCGAGCAGCGCGGCTTCGGACAGCAGCACGGGCCCGACGGTGAGATCCGGTTCGGCGACGGGCAGCGGCAGGACCGACAGGTCGACTTCGGCGCGGCGCAGTGGCCCGTAGAGGTCGTCCAGTGCGGTCTCGCGGATGGTGACCCGGCAGCCCGGCGTTCCGGCGTGGAAGGCGTCGACCAACGGCAGGACGCGGCGGGCGAGGGCGGCGGACATGTAGCCGAGGTGGAGCTCACCTGTGGTGCCGTGGCCGGTGGCCATCGCTCGCGCGATCGCCGTCTGGATCTGTGCGTAGGCCGGACCGAGCTCGTCCAGGAGCTGTCGGCCGAGCGGGGTCAGCTCCACCCGGCGCGTGGTTCTGGCGAACAGTGGGGCCCCGAAACGGCGTTCGAGCTTCTTGACCGTCTGGCTGACCGAGGCAGGCGCGACCCGCAGCCGCTCCGCGGTGCGGGTGAAATGCAGTTCCTGAGCCAAAGCCAGGAAGACCTCGATGTCCTGCCGTTCCATCGCCTCATTGTTCACCCCGGCTGAAGGATTGTTGGCGAATCCACCGTTGGTGGCGAGGCCGCCGGCGTTCCAGGATTGCCCTGACGTCACACGAACCGGAGGACTGACGATGTGGGAATCGGTACCGCGGCTGCTGGCTCAGCATCGCTACCTCGTCCTCGGCACCGCTGACCGCGAGGGTCGGCCATGGGTCAGCCCGGTGTTCTTCGCCGCCGACGGGCACCACCGGGTTCTGTGGGTGTCCTCGCCGGACAGCCGGCATTCACGGAATATCGCAGCACGTCCGGAGGTGGCGATCACCGTCTTCGACACGGCTGCGCCCGTCGGCGGGGCGGAGGCGATCTACCTGGAGGCGACTGCGGGGCCGGCTGCCGACGACGCCCGCGCGGCGGACCTCGCCTCACTCAACGCCCGTCTGCCGGCCGGCCACCAGCTGGTGCCGGAGGACCTCGCACCGGCCGGGCCGTTGCTGGTCTACCAGGCGGCGGTCTCCAGGCATTTCGTGCTCATCCGTGGAGGCGATGACCGCTTCGACAACGTCACCGACGCCCGGCTCGCGGTGTTTCCACCCGAGGCCGACCCCGACCACACCACGTGAAGGAAACCCATGGCCAAGCTCATCTACTCGATGATCACCTCGCTCGACGGGTACGCCGAGGCGGCGGACGGAAACCTCGGTACTGGGGCGGAGGATCCGGAGGTGCACACCTTCGTCAACGACGTCTTCCGTCCCGTCGGCACGTACCTCTACGGCCGACGGATGTACGAGACGATGGTCTACTGGGAGACCGCGCACACCGAGGCCGGGCTGCCGCCGCACATCCTGCAATACGCCCGCGACTGGCAGGCCGCCGAGAAGGTCGTGTACTCCACGACGTTGGAGTCGGTGTCCAGCACGAGGACCAGGATCGAGCGGACCTTCGACCCGGATGCGGTGCGCAGGCTCAAGGCCGAGGCCGATCACGACCTGACCGTGGACGGTCCGAACCTCGCGGCCCAGGCGATCGCGGCCGGCCTGGTGGACGAGTACCACCTGTTCATCACGACGAGCGTGGTCGGCGGCGGCAAGCGGTTCTTTCCCGACGGTGTGCGCCTCGAACTCGAACTGGTCGAGGAACGTGCCTTCGACAGCGGACTGATCTACGCGCGCTACCGGACCCGCTGAGCCGGGCCGGGTGAGGCAGCGCCCGTAGGCCGCTGTCCGGCGGCCGGGTTCGCAGGACTGCGAGCCGGGGGATGGCGGGAGGGAGGAGGAAGGGGCAGCGTGCGCCCGCCAACAGCCCGTGGGAAAAGCTTGGTTGTGAAGGCATTATCTTCTCCGGCATGGATCACCAGGGAGAGTTTCGCCGGGCAGCGCTGGAGTCGGGCATCCCGGACGACGAGATCAGCAGATTCTGCGAGCACCTTCGTCTGTCGATCGGATTGTCCGTGGGCGGTGGCTTGCCGGTGGTCGGGCGGTTCGGCGGGCTGCCCCGGCTGACTGTGGGTATGCAATGGCCGTCCGCCGGGGACATTCCGTTGCCGTTGCTCCTTTCCGTCGACTGCGGTGCGCTGCCGAGAGTCGACGGCTTCGACCTGCCGGCGGACGGGACGCTGCACTTCTTCGTGCATCAGGAGAGGGACCACGAGGACGGTTCCGGGAGATACGCGCGCGTCGTGTACGTACCGGACGGCGCCGAGACCACGATCGCGGAAGCCCCCGGTCCCGAGTGCGTCCACGAGCAGCTCGACGTCAGCGCCGAGCTCAGAGCCGAACTGCCCCTCTGGCTCCAGGAGGGCGACGAGGACGAGGGGTGGCACGAGTTCTGGGAGGATCTCGAGTGGGAGGACATGTCGCCCTTCCAGCAGAGGTTGTTCCGCTTCATGGAGCATGACCTGCCGCATCTGGCCGAACTCCGGGCTTTGGCCCACGGCCTCTGGTCGTCCGACGCCTTCGCCTTCATCGGCGGGTATGCCGATGACGGGGTGATCAGCAGCATTGCGGAGCAGACCCTCGCGGGACGTGAGAAGGCGGGCGAGATCCCCGCCATACCGGTCGCGCGATGGCCCTCCCACCTGGAGGAGGAGCAGCACCGGCTCACGAGCGAATGGATATCGCTCGCCGGTGAAGCCCGGGGCTACGAGGAGTACCACACGTCCTTCGTGATCCGCCACGACGACTTGGCCGCTGCTCGGGTGGACAAGGCACTGGCCGTGACCGACTTCAGGACCCCATGACCAGGTTCGGCCCCACCTGGGAGCGGAGACCTCCGGACTCCCCGCACCACCCTGCCGCCACGGAAGCTCGGGGGCACGCGATCAACTCGCCCTGTGCCGCCCGATGAGCCGCCGTTGATGTCGGCTGTCAGCCACGCGCCGCCATAACCGTCGCGGGCGCGGTCGTGGCCTCCGCCTCCTCCGGCCGGGGCCCCTGCCCCGGCCGAGAACGTGAGCTATAGTTGATCTTGAAGGCGCGGGCCGCTCCGGCGGTGCGGTTGCCTGTGCGTTGGTCGTCCAAGGAAAGACGCCCCGCTTCCCGCGGGGAAATGCAGGTGCAAGGCCTGCCCAGCGCTCTTCGTGAAGCCCCGTTCCCGCCGCTGCGGTAACGGGGCTTTCCCATGGGCCGGCGGCCCATGCCCGACGTCGGCGGGCGTGCCGAACGGTGCTCCGGTGCTCCTGTCCGCTCCGCGAAGCGCGGCGGTATCCCGACACGTCATTGCGGGGGCCGGGCTACGTCGGCGTCCCGCGATCGGCCCCGAACCGGAACATCAGGCTCCTCGGCTGGAGCACGCGTCCTAACCTGTGAAGCGTCATCCGGGGCGGCGAGAGGATCCATGCGTGTTCGACGAACAGTTGGAGGAGTTCTCCCGGCAGCGGCTCGGCGGACGTCCCGTACCGGAGGACGTACGGATCCTGGCGACAGCGCAGTGGGAGGGACGCGGGCACCCCTTCGAGCGGTTCGGCATCAGTGTGCTGGAGTCCGGTGCCCCGCACCCGCTGGCCGACTTCAGCTATCTCAGCGAGAAGGAGCGGGCCGACCCCGACATCATGGCCAACTGTGCGGCCTCCACGCAGATGGCCACGTATCTGCGGGCCGTGGCCCAGGACGAGGACGGAAACTTCTACGGGTACTGGCTGCACCCGCAGCAGCGGGTGGACCGGAATCCGCCTCCGGTCGTCAAGGTCGACACGGAGTTGACGTACTGGGAGCTGGGCGGGCGCAGCTTCGCCGAAGCCTGTCTGTACGACATCGCGTTCGACGACGACGCGCTGTTCGTGGAGGTGGCCGCGGCGCTCGCGCAGCTGCGCGTCGCCATTTCCGCCGGTTCCTGCGAGGGCCTGGGGCAACTGCCCGCCGACCCTGCCCCGGAGGACGTGCACCGGCGGCTCTACTACGCCGAGCGGCAGCGGCTCGGGCTGCCGGATGCGGGGTACGGAGCAGCCCTTTGACGGGTGGGGCAGGTGAGCGGGCGCGAGGCGGGGACATCGGGTCGCGGGATCACTGACCAGGCTTGCGAACGAGGAGCTGGATCCCGCCGACTCATGTCCGCCCATCGTGTGCACGCTGATGTCCCGGATGTTCAGGACCTCGAACTCGCTGAGCGGAGATGGTTAACGGCGGTACACGGTACGCCGGTTCCGGTCCGGTCGGCGGAGTCGACCGCGATCGGGGATGCCCGCCGCATCCGATGCCCGTCCGTCAGGCGCCCTCCGCGACCGTGCGCTGCCGCCTGTAGTGGCGGGCCGCCCGGGCGCGGTTGCCGCAGGACGGCTTGCACCACTCCTGGCGTCCGTGGCTCTTCACGAAGTAGCGCACACAGCGGGGCGCGGTGCAGGAGCGCAACTGCTCGCGCTGCGGGCCGCTGAGGAACTCGATGGCGGACCGGGCCAGGGCCGCGAGGAGCCGTACGTACGGGTCGGTCTCCGCGGACAGCAGCCGGGTGCCGGGAACTTCCCCGGTCGGCCAGTCCAGTTGCGGGGCGACCGGTTCGCGCGCGGCCACCGCGTTGAGGTGGGCCATCGCCCGGTCGGCGGGCATCAGGCGATGGGCGTCCGCGGGGCTGGGCGGAGCCGGGCTGACCGCCTGGGCGAAGAGGGCGCGGACCGCCTGGCGGAGCTCGACGACGCGGAGCCTGAGGGCCTCGTCCGCGGCGAGTTCCGCGACCGGGACGTGGGCGGCCAGCAAGTCCCGCTGCGCCTGGATCCAGCGCGTCGCTCCCTCCACCGCGGCGAGGTCGTCGGCGACGCCTCCGTCACCGTCGTGACGAATCGTGCTCGCCAGTTCCAATGGCAGCCAGCGCTCCACGGGGCCGTCCCTTCCGTCTCGGTTCCGGTCGTCGACCACTTGATCACATCCCTGCGC
The DNA here is from genome assembly GCF_008042275.1 of Streptomyces sp. OR43. Lineage (GTDB taxonomy): Bacteria > Actinomycetota > Actinomycetes > Streptomycetales > Streptomycetaceae > Streptomyces. The sequence continues at coordinate 71,597 of NZ_RDBK01000011.1, forward strand.
ACACCCTAAGGTCTCTAACGGAAAAGATGACAACTTCCGTTAGAGGGTGGGGCGGGGCGAGACGCCTGCCCCACCCCACCCCCCAGCGGGGACAGGGCGGGACGCCTGCCCGCTCCGCCCCTGCGGGGACGCCGGCCGAGTACGCCATCGAAGGAGACTGCGGAATGACGCTGCTTGCACAGATCAGCGACCTGCACCTGGACGGCAGCGAGAGGGCGACCCTGCGCGCCACCCGCGTCATGGACTACCTCCGGGCCCTGCCGCACCCGGTGGACGCGCTGCTGGTCACCGGGGACATCGCCGATCACGGTGCGGAGGCCGAGTACGAGGAAGCGGCCCGGATCCTGGCTGCCCCCTTCCCCGTACTCACCTGCCCCGGGAACCACGACGCCCGGCCGGCGTACCGCAAGGCCCTGCTCGGAGAGGCGCCCGGGGACGGTCCGGTCAACCGGCTCCACCACGTGTCCGGTACCGCAGTCCTGATGTGCGACTCCACCATCCCGGGCCGCGACGAGGGACGCCTCGACACCGAGACGCTCGCCTGGATCGACTCCACCCTCAGCGCGCTGCCGCAGGACACCCCGGCCCTGATCGCCTTCCACCAGCCGCCGGTCGCGCTCCATCACCCGCTGCCCGACGCCGGCATGCTCCAGGAGCCCGGGCAGCTGGCCGGCCTGCTCGACGCGCACCCGCGGGTCGCCGCCGTCCTCACGGGCCACGCCCACACCGCGGCCGCGTCGACCTTCGCCTCACGGCCACTGATCGTCGGGCCGGCCATCACCTGGACCCTGCGCATGCCCTGGGAGGGCGACCGTGCCGCGGACCGGGACCAGCCGCCCGGCCTCGCGTTCCACGTCCTGGACGACGAACGGCGGCTGACCACCCACTACCGCGTCGTACTCCCGTAAGCCGTCGCGCGCACGGGGAAGGCGTCGGGACGGACGGCTCAGCCGACCGGTCGGAGCGCGGCCAGGCTCGAACCGTTCGCGTACACGAGGCGGTTGCCGAGGAAGCACGGGGGGCCGCTGGTGGTGCGTCGCCAGGTGACCTTCCCGTAGACGTCGGCCGCGATGACCTCACCCCTTCGGCCCTTCCCCGGGACGTACCAGATGCCTTGCCCGCCCACCTCCTGCGCGGCGGGGACCAGTTCCGAGGGGAGGCGTCGGAGGGCTGTGGACGGCGCGCGGGACGGGTCGCGGTGGCTGCCGTCGGCACGATAGGCGAGCACCTGGCCGCCGTAGCTGACGGGGTACTCGCCGGGCTTCAGGCGCAGGAAGAACGTTCCGTGGTAGGCGTCCCCGACCAGGGCGCCCGCCGAGTCCGGCAGCATCAGGTGGGGTCCCACGAGGAGCGGGATCGACGGGTCCCTGCGGCAGCCTTCGTCAACGGCCGCCTGAGGCTGGTCCCAGCTGAAGGTGCGTTGCCAGGCCGGGGTGGTCGTCGTCTCGGCTTCGAGGTCGTACGCCGCCGCGTGCGCGCGGCAGCCAGGTCCGTGCGGGGTTGTCACCACGAGGACGCGATAGAGGCCGGGGATCACCTCCGCGATGTCGCCGCGGGGCAACGCGACGGGCCTTGACCGGAGCCGGTCCTCACCGCTCCACAGGGTCACGAGACGGCCGTCGGCGACGAAGACCAGCGGATCGCATCTCCGCAGGTAGCGGTCGCCTCCTCCCCCCGCCGCCGCCCCGTCCTGGCCGCAAGGGGTGGCGAAGACGGCCGGGCCGCGGGTTCGGTGCTTCCACCGGACCTGGCCGGTTTCGGCGTTCCAGGCGGTCAGGGTGCAGGAGGATCCGGGCAAGCACGTAGCGGCCACCGCCACACGCGTTCCCGATGTCCACGTGACAGTGACGTACCGCAACTCGCCAGGAGTACGGGCCGGAGGGTAGGCGAGCTCCGTGAAGCGGCCGGTCAGGGGATCGAGCGTCGCGATGAACGGCAACCGGCCCGGTAGGGCCGCACCGATGAGCGTCAACGGGATCTCGGACGGGCCGACGACGGCATGCACCTGCCCCGGCCGTCCGGTGAGGGCGAACCGAGCCGGCAGCCTCGTACGCCAGAGAACCTCCCCGTTTTCATCGATCCTCGCCGCCACTCCGCCCTGCCCGATGACCCCCAGGCGCCGGTTCACCAGCGCCCAGCCGCCCGAAGCGTCCGTCGGCACGGGCAACGGCACACGAAAGGCGTCTTCGGCACCCTCGTACCACTTGAGGGGCGGCGGACCGGGCGCGAAGCAACCGGCGAGCAACGGAAGAAGAATCAGAAGACCGAACAGTCTGCGCATGAAACCCCCTGCGCCACCCTGTACGGGCGCACCGCTCGTGGGGAGCACGAATGACGACCGATTCGGTCACGGAACGGGAATCACCTCGCGCTCGCACCCGTACGCGGCTTCGGGCTCAACTCCCCTCGTGCAGTATGCACATGGCGCTAGGGTCGCCGGATGGGACTCTTCAGCCGCCGCAAGGAAAGCAGCACCGGGACGCACCGACTGCTGCTGATGAAAGACGGGCACGTGAAGAACGTGCCGACCTCCCTGTTCGGGATGGAGCTCGTGCAGGAGGTCAGCCGCCTTCTGGGATCCGAGCACATACGGTCGACCAGGATCAGTGACGAACTGACCCTCTGGCACTCCGAGATCGCGCCCGGCCGGCCCCACCCGGGTGCGCCCAACCCGGCGGCGAGCAGCCTCGCGGCCGAGCACGGTTCGCCTCCGGTCACCGGACCCGCCGTCGTCACCGGCCAGATGCTGTACGGGTCTCCCTACCCGCTGGACCCGGACAAGGCGGCGCAGGTGACGACCCGCCTGGGCGGATAGCGGCCGGCCTGGGCGGATAGCGGCCTGGGCGGCTAGCGACCCGCCTGGGCGGTTGGCGGCCGGCCTGCCCCGTCGGTCGATCACCACCGCCGTCCGGCTGCGCACAAGCGCGCCTCGGCCGGTCCGGCCACGGGCGGCTATCGCCCGTGGCCCTCGTCATCCGACTGCTGCGACAGCGCCTCTTCGGCCCTCCGGCACCACTCCTGCGCCTGCCGGGTGTTCCCCTCCCGCTCCGAGAGGTTCGCCAGCCGGACCATCGCACCGATGTGCCCCGCCTCGGCGGCCTTCTCGTACCAGCCCTGCGCCGCGCGCAGATCGCGGTCCCGCTCCCTGGAACGCCCCAGCGTGAAGCACGCCCCGGCGTCCCCGTTCCGGGCGCGCTCGGTCAGCCATGCGTCGAGCTCGGCGGCCACCTCGGCCCGGCTGAGCAGGTTCGCGAGCAGGCGGGCGCCCTCGTCGTCGCCGGCCCTGGCGGACTTGCGGTACCAGGACCTCGCCGCCTCCCGGTCGCCCTTTTCCAGGGACAGGGAGCCCAGGGCGTTCATCGCCGCGGTGGAGCCCTCGTCCGCCGCCCGCCGGGCCCACCGTGCGGACTCGTCGACGTCGCCCCGGCGGTACAGCAACTCTCCGAGTGCGTAAGCCGCGTCGGCCAGACCTGCCTCGGCGGCCCGGCGGTACCACCTCTCGGCCTCGGATTCGGCGCCCCGCTTCTGACACAGCTCGCCGAGGACGGCCATCGCGTTCGCGTTCCCGCCCTCCGCCGAGCGCCGGTACCAGCGGTCGGACTCGACGTGCTCGCCGCGCCGCCTCAGGAGATACCCGACCATCTCCATCGCGCGCACATGCCCGCCGCCGGCGGCCTCCCGGAGGAGCTCCTCGGCCTCGGCATGCCGTCCCCACTCCCCGAGCAGCGCCCCGAGGGCGGCGGCCGCGTCGGGATGCCGCATCTCGGCCGCCAGGCGCAGCCACCGTTCGCCGCCGGCCCGGTCGTCGTGCGTACCGAGGTACAGGCCGTACCGGAACATCGCCGCCGCGTCGCCCGCCTCGGCGGCCTCACGCAGAGGACCGTCCTCGTCGCCGTCCGGCCTGTCGTTCCCTGAACTCCCCTGCATGAGACGCCCCCTCGGGATTCCTGGCAGTCGACTGATCCCCTGAGACGGCGGTGGCGGCTCTCGCGGTTCCGGCTCGTGTGGGGGGTGCTACGGGACACGTCGCACTGCCCTCTCGCTCCCCCCGCACCCCGAGCCCCGCGCGTCGTGCGTCGTGCGTCGTGCGTCGTGCCCCGTGCGTCGTGCGTCGTGCCCCGCGCGTCGTGCCCATCCGCTTCTACGGCTGTCTCGCGTGGTCCTGCTCCCCTACGGAGACCGGCGATCTCCTCGGTCCCTGCTCCTAGCCGCTCCCCCGCCCCCGTCCTCGCCCGCGACGGGAACCACGCGGCTGTATCGCGGCGTCCGTCCAGGGACTCGCACGATCTCCGGCACGCTTCCAGAGGACCTCGCCTCCATGACCGCAACAGCCACCCGCTACCTGTATCTCACGCGACACGGTGAGGCCTCACCGGACGAGAGCGAGCTGACCGAGAGCGGTCGACAGCAGGCGGTGCTGCTGGGTCGGCGGCTCCGGGGCTGCCCGCTCACGGCCATCCACCACGGTCCCCTTCCGCGGGCCACCCAGACCGCTCGGCTGATCCGTGAGCAGCTCGACGGCGTTCCTCTTCAGGTGTCCGAACCGGCCGGGGACTACGTTCCGTACCTGCCGGAACGGCACGAGCTGCCGCCGGCGTCGGCCGACGCCGTGATCGCCCGGCTGGCCGAGTTCCCGGCCCAGGAATGCGAACAGGGGCCGGAGTTGGCCCGGGAGGCGCTCGTCCGGTTCACGGGGGCCGTGGACGGGGACCGGCCGCGCCATGAACTGGTCGTCACCCACAACTTCCTCACCGGCTGGCTCGTCCGGGACGCCCTCGACGCTCCGAAGTGGCGGTGGATGGGCCTCTACCATGCCAACGCCGCCCTGACCGTGATCAAGTACGAGCCCGGCCGGCCCGCCGCCGTACTCCTCTACAACGACACCGGGCATCTGCCCACGGAGCTGCGCGCGGCCTGCTTCCCGGCCGAACTGCACATCTGACGGGGCGTTGAGGAGGCGCGTGCGTCGGCGGGGCCGCCGCGGCGGCCCCGCTTCCGGTCAGCGCCGGCTCAGCCCGGAGGTGGCGTACGCCTCGATCGCATCCCGCTGGTACGCGGCCAGGCCGGGAGCGATCGCCTCGTACGCGGCGCGCCAGACGTCGTTGTCCACGCAGGAGCGCCCGATGGCGCGGTACTCCTCGGCGGAGACGGTACGCAGCCGGGCCAGGGCCAGGTACTGGGCCTCGATCTCGGCCTGTACGGGTCCGGCGTCGGCCCGGTGGCCTTCGGCCATCAGATCGGCGAGACGGATCATCTGCGCCGTGCGCGCGCGGTGCCCGGCGTCGGCGTCGTCCTGGGTCATCGTGGCGGCCCGTCGGCCGACCTCCTCGGCGAGTGCGGGGAACTCGCGCATGTTCTCTTCGTACTGCGAGGGCTGCACGCCCTCGAACAGGTTCTCCGGTCGGTTGATGGTCATGGGTTTGCCGTCCTTTCCGGACTGCTCCAGTTCGGCGATCGTGCGGGAGACGGTTCCGGCCAGGGCGTCGAGGCGGTCCCGCTCGGCGAGCAGTCGCCGGTGGTGTCCGCGCAGGGCTTCCAACTCGTCGACCTGCGCGGTCAGGATCCGGCCGATCTCGGGCAGCCCGAGGCCCAGCGCCCTCAGCACGAGGACCTGCTGGAGCCTCAGAAGCTCGGGCTCGCCGTAGTAGCGGTAGCCGCCCGCCCCGATCCGGGCCGGCGCGAGCACGCCGACCTCGTCGTAATGGCGCAGGGTCCGGGCGGTCACGCCCGACATCCGGGCTACCTCCGCGATCGGCCACTCCATTGCCGCTCCCTCACGAACGCGTTATCGGGCCGGTCCTTCCGGCCCTGGTCAGGACGGTAGAAGCTGCCGCAGCGGCAACTTCAACCCCTGCGTCCAGGGATACCGAATCCGGCCCTTCGCCGCCCCAAGCGACCCGCCCGCCGGCGCCCCCGGGCAGCGCGCCGCAACCCGGTCCCCCGCGCGTCGTCGGATCGGACGAGGACCGTACGCGACCGCCGTACGCGCCTGCCTGCCGCGACGGGCGTACGTGGCGGCCGTACGTGACGGGCGTACGTGGCGGCCGTACGTGGCGGCCGTACGTGACCGCCCTACGCGACGAGGGCAAGGGCTGTCGCGCAAGGGCCGCCGCACGGGCTACCGAACGGCTTCGGCGCCATCCGCGCCCTCGGTGGAGTTCACGCCGAACGGATGTGCTCCGCCGTCGATGGTCCACCCGGCGGCGAGCGGCATGAGGTCCCTGATCCCGACGCTTCGCAGGCCGTCGGGTGTGGGCAGGATGACCCGGATGCCCGGGTGGTAGTCGAAGAGCACCTGACGGTCCCGGCCGCACGGGTCGAAGACGCCCCGGTCGAGGTTGCCCACCGCGACGATCGTCGTGAGCTCCCGGGCGCCGGACGCGCGGGCATGCCCCAGCGCGACGAGTTCGGCGCACGGGCCGCCGGTGAAGTGGTAGACGTTGATGCCGCCGTAGATCTTCCCGTCGGCTGCGCGCACCGCGGCTCCCATGGTGTGCGCGCCGTCCTCGCCATCGGTGTTCGCATCGACGACGCGCTTGGCGAAGGCGATGAGTTCGAGGTCCTCGGGTGTCAGCTCACGGCAGGGAATATCCATGCCGCGCATGATATGACCCGCCCGCGGCGGTGGTCCCGGCTCACGCGTACCGCTGCTCACTGTGGAGGCATCGCCCACCCCGACGCTCGGCCGGCACCGTGACGAGTGAGGCGGGAGCTGCCTCCCGCTCCTCCCCGGCCGCCGCGGTCGCCTCCGGACCAGGAACGTCCCAGCTCTCCCGGAGAGCAGGTATGCCGGCCGCGATGACGGCTGCGGTGCCGACGGGATGTGAACCCGCGGACGGACAGGGGCAGGCCCGCCCCGTCTCCCTCAGTCGCCGTGAGCGGGGCCTCGCTCACGGCCACCGAATCCGTCCGATGTATTGACGTGCCCCTGACTCAATGGCTTCATAGGAGCGCGCAAATGTGGGAGCGCTCCCACACGGCTAGGAAAACGTCTGTCGATGCTCAGCTCTTGATCCCGCCCACCCCCTGGAGCCGCAGTGAGAACAGCAAGAAGCACGACGAAGAACCCAGCGCGCAAGCATCCCGTCACCGCCCTCCTGACCGCCCTGGTCACCCTCCTCGGGCTCCTCGCCCTCGGCGGCCTCGCCCCGGCGCAGGCCGCCACCGCCGCCCCCGCGCAGACCGCCGCAGCGACCGGGCTGCACATCAGTGACGGCCGCCTGGTCGAGGGCAACGGCAACGACTTCGTCATGCGCGGGGTCAACCACGCCCACACCTGGTACCCCGGCGAGACCCAGTCACTGGCCGACATCAAGGCGACGGGCGCCAACACCGTCCGCGTCGTGCTCTCCGACGGCTTCCGCTGGAGCAAGAACGGTCCCGACGACGTGGCCGCCGTCATCGCGCAGTGCAAGGCCAACCGGCTCATCTGCGTCCTCGAGGTGCACGACACCACGGGGTACGGGGAGGACGCCGCGGCCGGCACGCTCGATCACGCCGCCGACTACTGGATCAGCCTGAAGGACGTCCTCGCCGGCCAGGAGGACTACGTCGTCATCAACATCGGCAACGAGCCCTGGGGCAACACGAATCCGGCCGGCTGGACCGCTCCGACGACCGCCGCGATCCAGAAGCTGCGCGCCGCCGGGTTCGCCCACACGATCATGGTGGACGCGCCCAACTGGGGCCAGGACTGGCAGGGCGTCATGCGCGACAACGCCCAGACCGTGTACGACGCCGACCCCACCGGCAATCTGATCTTCTCGATCCACATGTACAGCGTCTACAACACCGCCCAGAAGGTCACCGACTACCTGAACGCCTTCGTGGACGCCGGACTTCCGCTGCTCATCGGGGAGTTCGGGGGACCTGCCGACCAGTACGGCGATCCGGACGAGGACACGATGATGGCCACCGCCGAGCAGCTGAAGCTCGGCTACATCGCCTGGTCCTGGAGCGGCAACACCGACCCGATCCTCGACCTGACGATCGGCTTCGACCCCACGCGGCTCAGCTCCTGGGGTGAGCGCATCTTCCACGGCGCCAACGGCATCGCCCAGACCTCCCGCGAGGCCACCGTCTACGGCGGAGCCTCCGAGGACACCGAGGCCCCCACCGCCCCGGGCACCCCGGCCGCCTCCGCGGTGACGGACACCTCCGCCGCCCTGACCTGGACCGCGTCGTCCGACAACGTTGCCGTCACCGGCTACGACGTCGTCCGCGTCAGCGGCGGTTCGGAGACGACCGTCGCCGCCTCCGCCACCACCGGCGTCTCCGTCACCGGCCTCACCGCCGGCACCGCGTACACGTTCGCCGTGTACGCCCGCGACGCAGCGGGGAACCGCTCGGCGCGCTCGGCCACGGTGGCCGTCACCACGGACGAGGGCGGCACCACGCCCGGCGTCGGCTGCTCCGTCGGCTACCGCGTGGTGAACCAGTGGTCGGGTGGCTTCCAGGGCGAGATCACCATCCGCAACACCGGCACCACCACGATCGACGGCTGGACGCTGGGCTTCGCCTTCGCCAACGGCCAGACGGTCACCAACATGTGGGGCGGAACCCCCACCCAGACCGGCGGTTCGGTGAACGTCGCCGCCGCGTCGTACACCTCCACGATCGCCGCGAACGGCTCGGTCACCGTCGGCTTCACCGGCAGCCAGAGCGGTACGAACGCGGCCCCGGCCGCCTTCACCCTCAGCGGCGCCACCTGCGCCGCCGCGTGACGCCGTAGACAGGTGACGCGCCGGCCGGTGGGGGCCCTGCGCCCCCGCCGGCCGGTCAGTCCTCGACGGTGAGCGCGACGGTGTTCGTGGCTCGCTCGTACGTGAGGAACGCCGCGCCGCTGTCGAGGATCCGATGGTCCGTGAGCGTCCAGGCGGACGGGTCGAACGTGGCCTTGTGGGAGAAGAGCGGAATGCCCGCACCGATCGTCATCGGGCTCAACTTGACGATGAGCGTGTCGATTTCGGCGTACAGGGAAGCGGCCAGCTCGCCGCCGCCGACGAGCCAGATGTCCTTGCCGTCCTCATGCTTCAACTGCCGTACGCGCGCCGCGGGATCGGTGGCGACGATCTCCACCGCCGGGTCGGGGCTCTCGCCCAGCGTGCGGGAGAAGACGAGGTGCCGCAGATGCGGATAGGCGTCCGTGACACCGGCCTTGAGGCCGATCTCGTACGAGCGGCGTCCCTCCACGATCGTGTCGAAGTGTGTGCCTTCCGCCGTGATCGAGAGCGCGGCGCGGGCCGGCCCCGGAAGCGTCTCCGGGAACTCGGCGATCATGTGCGCGACGTAGTCCTCCGGGATCGGCCAGAATCCGTCCGGTCCGGTGGGGTCGGCGCCGTCCGGACCGGCGATGAAGCCGTCGAGGGTGGAGGCGATGTAGTACACGAGCTTGCGCACGGAGGGCCTTTCGTCCGTCGACGGACACCGCCGGATCGGCATCCGTCGGCAGTCATGATCAAACAACCGTGCCCGCCACGCAACGGGAACGGAGCCTTCCGCACGGGCGCGCGTTCCCGGCCTTCGCCGGTGCGTGGGTGGGAAGTCCGAAGGACTTCAGGGGAGACCCGGCAACCCGGCATGGTCACAGACAGGCCGCAGGGACGTACCGACGCGCTCGGCACGCGTACTGCGCGGGCCGGACTTGGATAAGGTGCCGTTCTCTGCAGCAGTGCTCTCCGGGGGAGTTATGAGTTCATGAGCGGTCAGCAGCCACAGCGCGGCAGCGCCTCCCAGGTCTTCCAGCCACTGGCGGCTGACGACCCGGTCACCATCGCCGGATACCGGCTCGCCGCCAAGCTCGGTGCGGGCGGCATGGGCAAGGTGTATCTCTCGTACACGCCCGGCGGCCGGCCCGTCGCCATCAAGGTGATCCGTCCCGAGTTCGGCGAAGACCCCGAGTTCCGGCGCCGGTTCACGCAGGAGGTGCAGTCCGCGCAGCGCGTGCAGGGGCTGTTCACCGCGCCCGTCATCGACGCCGACACCAACGGCGCGCAGCCGTGGCTGGCCACCGCGTACGTGCCGGGGCCCTCGCTCGCCGACGCGGTCGTCGCCCACGGGGCGCTGCCGGTCGAGGCCGTGCTGCTGCTGATCGCCGGCATGGCGGAGGCGCTGCACGTCATCCACGGGGCGGGCATCGTGCACCGCGACCTCAAGCCGTCGAACGTACTGCTGGCCGCCGACGGTCCGCGCGTCATCGACTTCGGTATCGCGTACGCGGCCGACGCGACCTCGCTCACCGGCAGCGGCGTCACCATCGGTACCCCGTCGTTCATGGCCCCGGAGCAGGCCGCGGGGCGCCGGGTCACTCCGGCCACCGACATCTTCGCGCTGGGTCAGGTCGCGGCGTTCGCGGCCACGGGCTCACCGGCCTTCGGTGAGGGGACCTCGCACGGGGTGCTCTACCGGATCGTCCACGAGGAGCCGGACCTCACCGGTGTCCCGGAGCGGCTGATGGAGCTCGTCAGCCGTTGCCTGGCGAAGGACGCGGAGGCCAGGCCCTCCGTCGCCGAGGTCATCGCGCTGTGCCAGACCGCGAACGCGGAGACGGTGCTGCGGCGCCCCGAGGACTGGCTGCCGAGCCCGGTGGCCGCCGACATCACCGTACGGGCGGCGGCCCCGGCCCCCGTCCAGACCCCGCCGCCTCCGGCC
>NZ_RDBK01000110.1 GCF_008042275.1 Streptomyces sp. OR43
CCGCCTCCCGGCACCGCCGCCTGGCGGTCGGATCACGTACTGGGGCGGGAGCTGCCCGATCCGGCGCGGGACACGCCCGCCGAAGTGGGCCGGTTCTTCGCGGGGTTGAGCGAGCGGGAGCAGGAGTCCCTGGCCTCACGGCATCCGCTCGTCGTCGGAAACCTCGACGGCGCCCCGGTCGGACTCCGCTACCGGGCCAACGCCCTGGCCCTGAAGGCCGACCCGGACCCCCGGTACGCGAGCCTCGCCGCGGACCCGCAGCGCCGGATCCTCGCGTTCGACCCGCGTGGCCGCGGCCAGGTCGCCGAGGTTTTCGGGGACTTGACCACGGCGGACCATGTGTCGGTCGTGGTGCCCGGCTCGGACATCGACGCCGGGACCTTCGACCGTACGAGCGACGTGTACGGAACGCCGGCCGGCATGGCCAGGTCGCTGTACGCCGAGACCGGTCCGGGCAGTGCGGTGATCGCCTGGGCCGGTTACACCACGCCCGTCGGCGTCGGCGTGGACGCCGCGACCGGTTCGCTCGCCGAGGCCGGGGCGGAGCGCCTGACCCGGTTCACGGACGGGCTCGCCGCCAACGGCGTGCCCGAGCCCACGGTGTTCTGCCACAGCTACGGCTCCGTCGTCTGCGGCCTCGCCGCGCCCCGGCTGCACGCCGGCGACCTGGTCGTCCTAGGCTCGCCCGGGATGCGCGCGGACGACGTGGCCGATCTGCACACCGAAGCCCGGGTGTGGGCCGCCAAGGATCCCGACGACTGGATCGACAACGTCCCGAACGTCGAGTTCGCGGGGCTCGGCCACGGCGCCGACCCGACCTCCCCGGAGTTCGGCGCGCGCCGGGTGCCGGCCGGTGACGCCCATGGCCACACGGGTTACTTCGCCCCCGGCACCGAGTCCCTCCATACCTTCGCCGCGATCGCCGAAGGGGAGCTGTGATGAGCCTTCACGCCCTCGCCTCCCGGATCGAGGCCCGTACCCCGGTCCACCGCGACCGCGCCCTCGACGGTCTGCGCGCGCTGGCCCTGCTCGCCGTCCCCACCGGACACTGGCTGCTCGGCGGATTCCGGCTCGACGGCGGCGGCGCGCTGCACAACGCGAGCCCGCTCTCGGCCTTCGGCGCCCTCGCCCCGTTCAGCTGGGTGCTCCAGATGCTGGGCGTCTTCTTCCTCGTCGGCGGATACGCCTCGGTGCTCTCCTACCGCCGGAGGAAGTCCACGACGGGGGCCTGGCTGCGCGGACGGATGGCCCGCCTGGGCAGGCCCGTGCTCGGGGTGACCGCCATCTGGGCGGTGCTGATCCCGGTGCTGCACACGCTCGGGGTACCGGGCGACACGCTGCGGACCGGGTCGACGCTGGTGATCCAGCCGCTCTGGTTCGTCGGCGTGTACGCGGTGGTCACCGCGCTGACGCCGTACTGCATCCGCATGGCGAAACGGCTCGGCGGCTGGGCCGCGGCGCCGTTGCTCGGCGTGGTGGCCGTCGTCGACCTGCTGCGCTACGGGCCGCTCGGTGACTCCATGCCCTCCTGGCTGAGCATGCTCAACATCCTTCCCGGCTGGCTCTTCGCGTACCAGCTCGGCGTCTCCTGGGCCGAGGGCCGGATCGGGAGGCGGGGCGCCCGGTTGCTGCTCGTCGGCGGTGGCGTGCTGTTCGCCGCGCTGCTGCTGCTCTTCCACTACCCGGCGTCGATGGTCGGGGTGCCGGGCGA
>NZ_RDBK01000111.1 GCF_008042275.1 Streptomyces sp. OR43
CCCCCGAACCCCAGCCCGAGCCCGAGCCGACCCCCGCCGTTGACCTTGTCGCCCAGGCCGAAGCCGACGCCATCCGCACCCGGGCCTACGCCGAAGCCGAGGAGCAGCGGATCGCTGCCGAAGCCGAGGCCAAAGCCATTGAAATCAAGGCCGAGGCCGAAGCGGAGAAGATGCGTCTCGCGAATGAGCGTGCCGCGATGCGCATGGAACGCGACCGGGCCGAGCACGACGCCCACCTCGAAGACATCCAGCGGATGCGCGAACAGGCCGCACGCCAGGCCGAGGAAGAGCGAGCCGCGGCCGAAGACGCCGGCCTGGCCGAGGCTGCAGGCGCGGCCAAGGTTGCCCGGTCGGCGGGGCTGTGGCGGAACACTGCCCTCGCCTTCGCCATCATGTGCGCGATCGTTGCCCTGCCCGTTCAGATGTCCGCGTTCTACAACCCCGACGCCCGGTGGTTGCTGGCCGCACCGGTCATGCTCGAAGCCGGGGCCTGGGTGATCCTCGCCGGAGCCGCCGCAGCCGTGGCCGCGCACCGCCCGCACTGGCACTACCGGCTCATCGCTTGGTCGCTCGCGTTCGTCGCTGCCGGGGTCAACCTGTGGCACGGCCTGGAGCACTTCGACCCCGCCACCGCCGTCGGCACCGCGTTCGCATCCCTCGCCGGCCCTGGTGTGTGGGACCTCCACGAGCACGGGCGGATCCGGAAGCGCGACGGGGTCAAGACCCGGCGTGAGCGGCGGGCGGAACGCAAAGCCGCCGAGAAGAAGGCTGCCGCACAGGCCGCCCAGGAGAAGCGTGAGGCCGCCCGCGAAGAGGCCCGGCAGAAGGCCATGGAGGCCATCGCGCTGAAGCTCGCTGAGCAGCGGGCGCAGGAGTTCCCCGATGAGTGGAAGTACGCGCTGAAGCTTGCCGTCGCCATGGGCGAGACCACCGTCACCGAAGCCGTTTGGGACCGGGCCTGGGATGACCTGCACGCAGCGAAGCCGGGCGTCACCGCGAACAGCATCAGCGGGCGCAACGCCGCCGCCACGCGCATGCAGCGAGTCCTTGAACGCGACCCCGCGAACACGCCCAGCAAGACCACGAACGCGCAGCGTGCATCGCAAATGCCCCCCACTCAGAAGACCCGCGTCTACAACCCGCCGGCAAGGGCCGGGCGGCGCCGTCCGGGGGACACCCCGAAGTACGTCTCAGCCGCCCGCAAGCAGGCCGCCATCACCGCCCGTACCGCTGCCACCGAGGAGCAGAAGTGACGACCGAAACCGAGCCGCTGACCGTCCCTGCCGGGTGGGACACGAGCAAGGTCATTCCCGGGCAGCTCGTCGACCGCGACGACACCGAGGACGACATCGCCCCCGGCATCATCGAGATCATTCAGCCGCGCACCCCCATGACCCGCCGGGCCGGCTCCGCAGCCATGGTCGTGGCTGCGGCCACCGGCCGGGCGGTCGGGCTCACAGCCCGCGGCAGCTGGATCGCCGGCGGCTGGTTCTGGGCCGGGCTCAGGTCCAGCGCCTACCTCGGATACCGATACGTTCGCGCCCACGACCTCCAGGACGTCCTAGGCGGGATGAACAAGGGCACCGACTGGAACAAGGTCCAGCTGGCCCGCAAGTCAAGGTGGCGGTTCCTCGGCTGGTCCGCCCTCGGAGTTGCCGGCCTCAACCTCGCTGGCTGGATCGCCCTTGTCGCCGGGGCCGGCATGACCGCCCTCGACTACTCCTGGGCGATTCCGCCAGCCGCCACCGGACTGCTCGCCGCTACCACCATGGCCCTGTACGGCCGGTACCGGCTCAACGCCCCCGGAATCGCCCCCGGCCAGGTCGTTGCCGAGCAGGACGCCATGGACTCCGACGAGCCGTTCCCCCTGTCGTACTGCGTAGGCGGCGAGCAGGTCATCGAGTGCGTTTCCCGGGCCCTCGCCCACGAAGGGATCGGCACCCGCACCATCGACGTCCTCGGCCACCGCGACTGGGGCTGGGAGATCGACGTGGTCCTGCAGGGGTCGGCCCCCGGCAAGGTCAACGCCGCAGCGGACAACCTGGACGCCCTCTTTGACATCAAACGCGGCGGAACCCTCATCGAGCCCGACCTCGACTCGGCCGCCCACCTCGTTCTCCGTCTCGTCACCGCGGACCCGTTCGCGCACCTGCCGCGCCCTGCCGTCCACGGCCCGAACAGCCTGTCCGTGCGGGATGTCGCTGTTCGTGGGCGCAGCATGGACGGTGCCCCTCTCGAACTGCGGTTGCGCGGGATGTCGATGCTCATCATCGGCAAGTCCGGATCCGCGAAGACGAAGGGCGCCCTCCGCTGCATCGCCGAGGTCATCACCGCGTGCCGGGATGCCATCGCTATCGAGATGGACCCGGTCAAGGGTGGGCTCCGCGAGTTCGAGGGCGTCATGGCTGCGCCGCCGATCCGCGGCGGCGCCGACTGCACTGAGTGGCTGTCGCGCCTCGTGAAGATCGCCTCGGCCCGTAACGACGTCAAGCACAACCTCAACATGGGTGACCTGTGGGAGCCCTCCGCCAAGTACCCGGTCATCTTCGCCATCGTCGACGAGTTCATCTACCTGCCGAAGGAGGCCAAGGCTCTTGCGATCGAGCTGTTGCGCATCGGTCGTGAAACCGGTGTGCACCTGATCTTCGCCGCCCAGGAGAGCACCGAGGACTCCCTCGGTGACGCCATTGCCGACTCCGTCACCTACCGAGTCATGCTTGCCTCCCGGGCCGAAGACATTCGCCTCACCCTCGGCACCGGGGCTGCCGCTGCGGGCTACCGGCCCGACCGGCTCCAGCCTGCCGTCGACGACGAGCGGGTGTACGACGCGGGCAAGGCATTCATCCGCGGCCCCGGCTACGACCGGCCGATCCTGTGGAAGTGGGATCGACTGTCCCGTGATCAGGTCATGCAGGCAGTCGGAGACCGGAAGGCCGCGGGTCGGCCGTGGTTCGACGCCGACAGCCTGGCCGCCGCCGATCTCCTGCATGTCATCCGCCGCGACGGCGTGACTGAAGGCGCCAGCCTCGCCGGCCGACTCGATCGGGTCGAGCACGACGACGCGGCGATCGTCGCTCAGTTGCTGCGCACCTTCGAGGAGCGCGAGGCGGTGTTCCTGCCGACGAACGAGGTGCTGATCCCCGCCCTGTTCGGGCTGACCGGCGCCGACCTGGACAGCGCCAAGCTCGCCCGGATCCTGCAGTCGCACGCGCCGACGGTGAAGGCCAGCCGCGACAAGTGGGGCGACAGCCCGCAGGTCCGCGGATGGTCCCGCGCCGCGGTCGAGCAGGCCGCTGCTGGGCTGATCGACCCGTCTAAGGCCCGTCTTCAGGCCGCCTAAGCCCCGTCTTTGACCCGTCTGGGCCCCGGCTACCCGCCAGCGCATCACCGCAGGTAGCCGGGCCATAGACGGGCCCTAGGCGGGCCAAAGACGGCCCATAGACACCCTATTGATCCATATATGTGAAGTTCTAGGAGAGGAATCGTCGATCATGGCTGCGAAGACGTCGACCGCCCGTAAAAGGACCACTGCCCGCCGCCGGAAGCCCGTCTCGCGCGCCCGAGTCGGCAAAGGTCTCACCGTCCCCCGCAACGTGCCGATCTTCGCCCGCCTCGGCATGCGAGTCGCCCTCATAGCGGCCAAGCACATGGACACCCACAAGGACGTCGTCATGTCCCGCAAGGACGCCGCGATCCTCCGCATGACCCACGAAGGCTGCCCCAGGTGCAAGGGCAACGGGCAGATCTTCACCCAGGGGAAGGACGGGGCGTTCACCGGCTCCAAGCCCTGCCCCGCCAAGCCCACCCACGGCAAGGCCGGCCGCGTCAAGGTCGCCATGGCAGCCCGGTTCGGCGCCGACCGCAACACCGGGCTCATCGGCTGGACCTGCCCCTGCGGCACCAAGACGAAGCCGCGGTTCCGGGACGCCAAGGAAGCCACCACATCCCTGCGCGCACACGAGAAGAAGAAACATGGCGGCAAGGGCGTCGGCGGCGCCTGGTACGGCCAAGCCATCGAAGGAACAGCCGAAGCGGCCGAGCCCAAGAAGCCCGCCACCAGGAAGAAGGCAACCCCCATGCCCAACCAGAAGGGCATTCCGACACCGGAAGAGCGGACGGTATCCGCACCCAACCCGCCATACGATCCCGCCGATCCGGCGATGGAGCACAGGCGTAAGCCCGTAAGCACAGACCCCACCGTCCGCAACCCGCACTCCGGCCTGACCGACGCGGAGTGGGTCGCCCAAGGCCACGACCGCCCCCTGTTTCCCGACGAGTGCAAGCGGTGCATGGGGACGACGTTCGTGCCCGCCCTCAACGCCAACGCCACCACGGACTACGAGCGGCAGATCATGCTGCGCTGCACGGAGTGTGTGGCAGGGAAAGTGTCCGCCTGACGTCCTGCAGCGTCACAACCACCCCTAGGAGACCCGCATGCCGATCACGTACCGCAAGTCGTTCCGGATCTTCCCCGGGGTCCGGCTGAACATCAACCGTCGCTCCTGGTCGATCACGTTGGGCGGCGGCCCCGGCCCCCGCCACACGATCAGCTCCACCGGCTGGCGCACCACATCCATGGACCTGCCCGGCCCGTTCGGGTACCGCTCGACCCGCCGCCGAAACCGCTAACCCACCCAGAAGGAGACCGTCATGCAGCTGCCCGAGCAGCAGCCCACCCGCCCCGGGCAGCCCGACCCCGTCATGAAG
>NZ_RDBK01000112.1 GCF_008042275.1 Streptomyces sp. OR43
GAGCTGTCGGCCGAGGAGCGCGAGCGGCGCGGGCGCGCGGACGTACTGAACCCGTCGCCGTACTCCCTGTACGACATCGTGCGCGACCCGGCCCGGCTCTGGGAGCGGCGACGGGTCGACGACGACTTCCTGCGGGTACGAGGGCGTGCTCGGGGGCGCCGTCGGAATCGGCTGGATCGGAGGCATCGGCTGCATCGCGGTCACCGGCGCTTCTGGGAGAGCTCGAACACCTCGGCCGCGAGCCGGGTGGCGGCCAGCCGCGTCGGCCGGGCGAGCAGCTCGGTGCGCAGGGCCCCGCCCGCCGCCAGATGCCGGTCGTAGGGCAGGACGTGGACGCTCGCACCGGTGGACCGGAGCCGTTCGGCGGCCGCCTCCACGTCGATGCCGGGGCGCGCGGCCATGCTGGACAGGACGACCACGGTCCCGGCGATCACATGACGGGGCAGCCCTTGCAGCCACTGCAGCACCGCGTACGTGCTCGTGACGCCGTCCAGTGTGGCGGGAGCGGCCAGCACACGGGCCTGGGAGGCCGAGAGGGCGACGCGGGCGACCTCGGCGGGCAGCGTCTCGCAGTCGACCACCGTCACGCTGAAGTAGCGCCGCAGCGCCACCATGACCCGTTCGTACGTCGCGGTGTCCAGCATCGCCCCGATCCGGCCCTGGCTGCCGGGCAGCAGCCAGGCGTTGTCGGGGAGCTGGACCAGGTAGCCGGTGACGTCGAGCAGCGACATCTGCGGCTCCACGATGTCCGCGAGATCGGCGGTGGTCCACCGCAGCGTCTCGGCGCCGAGCCGCAACGGCAGCGAGCCGAGGGCCGGATCGGCCTCGACGAGGAGGACGGGGTCCTGACGGTAGTGCGCGTAGGCCGTGCCGAGCAGCGCGGCGACGGTCGTCTTGCCCGCGCCGCCCCGGATGGACGTGACGGCGATCTGCCGCCCGGTCGTGACCGGCCGTTGCAGTACCTCGGCGGTACGGGTGAGGTCGGCGACCTCGCGCGCCGTGGAGGAGGAAACGATTCGGCGCAGTGCGCGCGAGGCCCGGACGGCGAGGGGCTCACCCCGCTGTGGCCGCCGCGCCGCACCGGCCAGCTCCCGGTCCACGACGGCCCGCGAGTCGGGTGCGGCGAGACGACGGGCGCCCGGGGCCGGGGCGTTCCGCGGCTGCGTGGCGGGGCTCGGCACCTGTACCGGTGCGGGGCCGGAGGCGGGCGCTGACGCGGGGGCCCGCGTCTGCACGGGCGCCGCAGCCGGCCGTACGCCGGAGTCCCGCGCGTCCTGGATGTCTCCTGTGCCCTGTGCGCCCCGCGGGGCGGCGGTGCCGCTCAGGTCACGCAGCACATCGCTCTGCCAGTTGTCCGCGTTCGGCATGTCCGTCCTTCATCTCCGCTTCGATGCCCCGCCCGGAGCGCCCGCGCACGTGGTGTCAGTCGTCAGAACTTGTTGAGCAGCTGTCCGTACATGCCGAACACGCCGACGGCGAGCGGGAAGAGTCCCACCACGCCGATGGACTCGACGAGGTCGGCCGTGCGCCGCAGCCGGACCCGTACGTGCTCCGGCGGCTCGACCGCCAGCGCGAGCAGGGGCAGCAGCGCCGCCGCGCACAGCACGGCGATGGGACCGGTGCCCCCGGCGTGGTCCATCCAGAGCATCACCAGCCGGACGACGAGGACGGCGGCGGCCGCGAAGAGGGCCACGACCTCGGCCACCAGCGGGAACGCCCGGGCACGCGACAGGAGCACCACCGCCACCAGCGAGGGCAGCAGCACGGTCCACACGGTCGGCCGGGCGGCCAGGGTGAGGAGCCAGCCGGCGGCAGCCGCCGACACCGAGGTGGCGAGCGTCGCGAGGGCGAGCCCGCGATGGGTGGCCGCCAGTGCGTTGCCGACGTCGTGACGGCTGACGGACACCCCGCCGGAGCGCCGGTCGTCGAGCGCGGTGAGCCCCGAAGCCATCAGGGCGATCCGGGGCAGCAGACCGAGGAGCACCACCGAGAGCACGGCCATCACGGCACCGAGACGCGCCGGATCGGACGTGGCGGCGGCGACGCACTCCCAGACCACGGTCAGGGCGGCCGTGGCCAGCGCGCCGATCAGGCCGCCGCGTCCCAGCGGCGAAAAGACACCGAGCAGCGCGAGCGACAGGACGACCGCGCCCGCCACGGCGGCCAGCCGGAGCGCTCCGGACCAGTCGTACGCGTCGGCCGCGGTCCAGGCCGTGAGGATCCCGAGCCCGCTGGAGGCAAGCAGCAGCGCGGTCGCCAGACCCCGGTTGCCCCGTCCGAGCCGGGCCACGAGCGCCCCGGCCACCAGGAGTGCGGCAGTGACGGCACCCAGGGCGCCGGCCAGCGCGGTGAGCGGGAACTCGCGGCGCGCGAGCAGTGCGGCGACCACCGCGAAGGCCACCGTCGACGCACCGGCGCCGACCCGCCGTGCGGCCGGACGCCAGCGCCAGGTCTGGAGATCGAGGCTGTCGGCCACCTGGTCCGTGACATCGTGGACCACCGGTGCGGGGGGCGCGGCGTGCGCCCGGACGAGCCGCAGCACGGCGCCGTCGCCGATCCCGGCCGAGGCCAGGGTGCTGTCGTGCGGCAGCGCCGAGCCGTCCGCGGTGAGCAACTGCCGGGTCAACGGCCGCGAGGCGGCACGGTCGTCCAGCAACTGCAGGATGTCCGGAAGGAGTTGCCCGACCGGGGTGTCGGAGGGCAGCACGATGTCGGCCCGACGCCGCTCGCCGACCAGGGTCACCCGGCTCATTTCCGCCCGGGAAGTCATTGCTGTACTCACCACTTACGAAAACCTATCATCGCGATTTCCTGGAATTTCGGGCCAATTGGGCAAAGCGAACCAACCGAATCAAGCCGTCCCGTGGAATTCGGAGCAGAGCCGGTGAATCCCGGTACGCGCGAAAGAACTGCCTACGGCTGCGTCGGCCGCACCGAACCGGCCGGGGCGGAGGGGGACGGTGAGGGCCGGTCATACCGCTGCGCCTGCCGCTGCTGTTTCTCCTGCTCGGCCTTCTGCTTGTCCAGGGTGTGCTGGAGGAACGACCACCCCACACATCCCGCGCACAGCACCGCCGTGATCGCGATCCCCGCGAACACCTTTCCCAGGCGTTCGTCGGCCGTCCGCCGCGCGCGCTGGGCGCCGAACAGGAGCGCATCCCGCATCCTGCGTCGGCGTACCCCTACCGATTCCAGTAGCTGACTGTCGTAATCCCGTGCCATGCGGCCCCCCTTTGCCACTGCAACATATGTCATGTGCCGAGGGGCCGAGTGCATCAGGGGGCCGGAACCGGGGTCCTCGGGCCGGGAGCGGGCGCGATCACTCCTGCCGCAGCGCGAGCCACAACTCCGTACGCACGTCCATGTCGTCCAGGTCCGTCCCGAGCAACACCCCGCACCGCGCGATGCGTTGCCGGACGGTGTTGCGGTGGACGGACAGGGCCACCGCCGTGCGGTCCCAGCTGCCGTGCAGGGAGAGCCAGCAGCGCAGGGTCTCGGCGAGCGGCTCGGTGAGCGGGGCGAGGAGTTCGCGGGCGCGGTCGGCCGCCGGACCGGGCGGGAGCAGCGCGGCGAGGCCGGACACCGGCGCGTCCACCACCAGCGGGGTGCGGGTCGCCTCCGCCCGGCCGAGAGCACGCGCGGCCCGGGTTCCGGCGGCCGCCAGGGCGTCGGCCGGGGCGGGGGCGGAGGCGCCGAGCGTCCAGCCCGGCTGCGGGGCGATCCGGCCGGCGCCCGGCACCAGGACCCGTACCGCCTCGTCGCCCCGGTCCGCGTCCACGAGCGCCGAGCCCAGGGCCGCGCCGAGCGCGCCCGCGGTGAGCGGGTCCGCCGCGCCGCCGCCGCTGCGGCGCGCGTGCACGACCGTCCACGGCCCGTCGCCCGCCAGCAGCGGCGCGACGTCCGCCGGGTCCGCGCCGAGCAGCAGCCGGACGAGCGCCGCCGAGCGTGCCGCCGCGTCGGCCCCCTGGTGCGGGGCGGCCAGCAGGGAGAGCAGGACGACCGCGATCCCGGCGACGGTGTGGTCGCCCGCCTCGCGGTGGCCCGTGGCCAGGGTCAGGGCGAGGCCCTGCCCCCCGCCCAGCGCGTAGGCCGACAGCTGGGCCCCGCCCACGGTGTCGGTGGCCGAGGCGGGCGCGGGGCGGGCGCTCGGGGCGAGGACCCGGGCCAGCCGGGCCAGGGCCGCGCGCACGTCCGGGGCCGGCGGGCTGCCCGCCGCGTGCAGTTCCTCGCCCTCCGCCGTCACCAGGGCCGCCCGCCCGGAGAGCCGGACCGCCAGCTGGTGCAGCACCGCGGGGATCGGGTCCGGCCGCGCCGCCGCCGAGGCCAGTGCCTGCTGGGCCCGCGTCACCCGGCGCAGCTCACGGTGGCGCGCCGCGGCCATCAGCCCCCACACCGCCCGCGCGATCGCGGTGAACGGGGTCCCCGGTGGCACCTCCACCAGCGGCAGCCCGTACCGGTCGCAGGCGGCGACCAGGGCCGGCGGCACCGCCTCGTGCACCGGCCGCACCCCGAAGCCGAGCGCCGCCGCTCCCGCCTCCACCAGCCGGGCCACATACGTGTCCGGGTCCGTGAGCAGCACCCCGGCGCTCAGCAGCAGCTCGCCGCCGAGCAGGTACGGGCTGCCGCTGGTGGAGGTGCCACCGGGGACCCCGTTCACCGCGATCGCGCGGGCGGTGTGGGGGCTGATGGCCGCGGCGCGCCACCGTGAGC
>NZ_RDBK01000113.1 GCF_008042275.1 Streptomyces sp. OR43
CGACCAGCCGACCAGCTGGAGGTCACCCGGTCCATGGGCGCAGTCGGCACGAGTGCGGACAACGCAGCCTGCGAAAGCTTCCACGCGTCCCTGAAACGGGAGACACTCCAGGGCGCCCGCGACTACGGCGACGCCGACACTTGCAGAAGGACGGTCTTTGCCTGGCTGTCCCGCTACAACACCCGCCGCCGGCACTCCGCCAACGGCCACCTCAGCCCCAACGAATACGAACGACGACACCACGCCGCTAAGCTCACGCTCGCCGCGTGATCAATGACCGCGTGTCCACCGCCATGGGGGAAGGCCCGCGCGCTGCCTGCCGTTACCTGGCTGCGGCCCGGTCTCGTGGCAGAGGCGGCTGCGACAGCTGTAGCCAATGGGTCGCTCATCGGACGGACGAGTATGTCAGCGAGGTCGGGGCTGGTGCCGTCCAGGAAACCGTGCCGTATGCCGGTCGCAATCGAGGCGAGCATGGGCGGCTGGAACGGCAGCAAGTCCGGCATGTCATTGAGGAGCCTGCGCCGGTACTCGCCCAGGCCGATGGTCCGGTGCGGGACTCCAAGCCGGTCGGCGACGTCCGCTGTCGTGATCGGCGCGCCGGTCAGATCGTAGGTGCGCCCGGTGTGTTGGGCCGGATCTGCTGCGATGATCGCCGCGGCTTCGGCGAGGTCCGCACGGGCGACCGCGGCCAGGGCGCCGTCGCCGAATGCGGACTCCACCCCGTCGTCGCCCCACATCAGCAGAGCGCCGAAGAGTTCGGCATACAGGCCGTTGCGCAGGATCGTCCACGGCAGGCTGCAAGCGCGCACGCGCCGTTCGGTCGCACGGTGCGCCAGTGCGAAACCGAGGTGGTCGCCGGCACCGGTCAGGCTCGTATAGATGACATGACGGACACCGTCTCGGGCGGCAGCGTCCAAGACGGCCGCGTGCCGCCTGACGACCTGGTCGTCCTCGGCGTAGCCGGCGGAGACCAGCGCCAAGATCGATACACCGGCGAGGTCAATGCCGGAGTGGTCGTCGAAATCCAGCCGCCGCATCCCCTCGCTCGGGGTGCGGCTGCTGCCTGTCGCGATCGCACCGCGGGCATGCAGCGCCGCCAGAGTGGCCGCGCCGAGGTTCCCGTTCGCTCCGGTCACCAAGATCATGTCAGTCACACTCTTCCGTTGTGGTTCTTTTCGGTAACTAGACTTGATCCTGATCCGCCCAGGTACCGTCCACAAGGAGGCAGTTCGATGTCACCCGCGCACACTGAGGTAACCGCCCAGCCCGCTGACCTCGATCCCTGCGGGCACGAAGATCACCCGGACTGCGGGATCCGCGATGTCCTGGACCGCATCGGCGACAAGTGGTCGGTACTTGTCATCGTCGAACTCGCCAGCGGGCCGCGTCGCTTCCGGGAGCTGCAACGCGCCATCGACGGCATCTCCCAGCGCATGCTCACCCTCACTGTGCGCAGGCTGGAACGCGACGGACTCGTCCACCGCACCGTCTACCCGACCGTCCCGGCTCAGGTCGACTACCGCCTGTCGGAGACCGGGGCCAACCTGACTCACCTGGTCAAAGCACTTGCCGACTGGTCTCTCACGCATCGCGCCGGCATTGCTGAGGCACGGCACCAGTACGACCAGACCCACCCCGACCACGACATCCGGTAGCGGAGGCCGCTGTTGGCCTCACACCGAGCGTGTTGCCAGTGATGCCTGTAACAACCTCATGACCCCGCAACAGCTGGTGCAGCGATTCATAAGTTCTTCTGTGCTCTAGCGATCACTGCCTCCGTCACCAGTGTTCGTCGCCCGACGCGGCACGCGCCGCATCTTCCAGCCCCCGGCCGGGGGCGGCGAAGGCCATCGAATTCGAGATCGGTGTCGTGCCGATCGACCGAGCGGGACCTGCTGCCCCGTCCATCCGCAGAGCCGGCAGGACGGAGCTCGGCCGTCCCAAACCACCACACCGCGCAATTATGAGGACCACCTTGCCCAACATCGGTTGGACAGCCGAGCAACAGCAAGCCGGTCTGCACAGCAACGCTGGCGGCCCGTGAACGCACCTCACCGCGTCGCCTTGGTCCGGGCAGGCGCCCGCTTCGTACGCGGCCACCTCGTGGAGTGTCGGAGGGAGGTCGGATGACCGGCCCGCGCCTGGACGAGGAGCCCGCAGGGCACCGGCGCTTCGCCCGCTACCTGCAGCACCTGGAGACGGTCGCCGCGGAGGACGAATCCGACCTGGTGGCAGCCGTCCTACGCGACGATGGCTGATAGCGCGGTGGGCCGCCATCTGGACCGCCGGGCCGCCGACCTGCTGACCGAACCCGAGTTCGTCTCCTGGGCCGAACCATGACAGCGGTGATCACGGACCGCGACTTCCTCACCCGCCGCTTGCGCGAGTGGACCGTGCTCAGAACCATCGTCCTCGGCAAGCCGTGGGCCGCCGAGGACCTCACAACCGCATCGGACTGAAACATTTCTCAGAACGTGCCTGCTTCCACTTTTGAGTGAGAACGAGTTGTGACAGTGAATCCGCGATCCCAACCGCTCCCGCCGATCACTTTCGATCTTGTTCCGGGAAAGGGTCGTTTGTGAGAGCTGATTCGTTTACACGTCGAGTGAGGCCAGTGCCCGGCGGGTGACGTCGGCCGGGGCCGCAGCGATGACGTCATTGAGTGCGTCCATGGAGGTCTGAAGGTCGGCGATGACCCGAGCGATGCGGTCGCGCTCCTGGTGGAGGTCGGCGAGCAAGTCCGAGCAGGTGGGGACGAGGCGGTCGCCGGTGTCCCGCAGGCAAGGCAGGACCGTGGTGATCGTTGAGGTGCCCAGGCCCGCGGCCAGCAGGCTGCGGATGCGGCGGACGATGGCAACGTCCTCTTCGACGTATTCCCGGTATCCGCTGGGGCGCCGCTGCGGGTGGAGCAGCCCCTGTTCCTCGTAGTAGCGCAGCAGGTGCACGGCCACGCCGGTCCGCCGGGACAGCTCACCGATGCGCACATGGACCTCCTGATGGTCGCGCGGGCTTTGCCCGTTCGACTTGACTCTCATACCGATGTGAGACTTTAGCGTCTGCAGCATGAAGATGAACAAGGGTTTCGCGACGCTCGCCGCGTTGTGTGCGAGCGTCTTTGTCGTGGGTACTTCGGAGTACCTGATCGCTGGACTGTTGCCCCAGGTCGGCGAGGATCTGGATGTCTCTGTGGGAACCGCCGGACAAGCGGTGACCGCATACGCGCTCGGAGTCGTGATCGGAGGGCCACTCATGGCCCTGCTGACCTCGCGTCTGCCGCGCAAGGGGCTCGCCATCGGCCTGATGCTGCTGTTCGCGTCGGGCAGTGCGATCAGCGCCGTGGCCCCGTCGTTCGGCCTGCTCCTGGTGGGCCGCATGGTCTCCTCGCTCAGTCACGCCGCGTTCCTGGCCCTGGCGCTGGTGACGGCGGCCCGGGTGGTCCCGGCCGAGAAAACGGGCTCGGCCATCGCCACCGTCGCCTCCGGATTCACCGTGGCCACGCTCCTCGGAGTACCCCTGGGAGCACTGCTCGGGCAGGGCGCCGGATGGCGGGCTCCGTTCGCCGTGCTGACCGTTCTGTCCCTGGTGGGCACCACGCTCCTGGCCGCCGTTCTGCCCCGGGAGGAAGCACCGTCCACGCGACTGCGCGACGAGATACGCGTGGTGACGCGTCGGCCGGTCATGCTCGCCATCGCCACCACCGCGGTGGGCTTCTCCGGCGTCGCCACGGTGTTCACCTACATCGCCCCGCTGCTGACCCGCGTCTCCGGTTTCTCCGCCACGGCGGTCTCCGGTCTGCTCCTCGCCTACGGCGCGGGCAGCTTCCTCGGCAACCTCACCGCCGGAAAGCTGACCGACAAGTCGATCAGCGCCACCGTACGCGGGGTCTTCGGCGGGCTGGCCGGGACGCTCTTGCTCGTCCCGTTCGCCGTGGTGTGGCAGCCCACTGCGGTGGCCGCGGTCCTGGTACTCGGCCTGCTCGCCACCGCGACCATCGCCCCGCTGCAGGGACTGATCCTGCACCACGCGGGCGCCGCCCCCAATCTGGCGGTCTCCGTCAACGTGGGCGCCTTCAACCTCGGAGCCGCAGCGGGCTCGGTCATCGGCGGCGCGATCGTCGCCGCCGGCGCTCTGCGGTGGACCGGCCTGGCGGGCGCGGTACTGAGCCTGGCCGGATTGGCCCTCACCTATCTCGTCCTGCCCCGGACACGGACGTCGGCGAAGGATGCCGAACACGAAGCTCCGATCGCCGCCTGATTCCCGTCCACTCGCCTCGTAAAGGAAGTCGCCATGCGCGCGATCCCAATTGCTTGTTTCTTGGCTGCTGTGGTGACGGGACCGCGTTTGGTGGCCTCGTTTTGTCTCCGGTGTCTGCTGCGGTTCCTGCCAGGGCACGTGCGTGCGTGGGTCTCGCCCCTCGCCCCGTGTATGCGGCGGCGGCTGCCTCGCCGAGCCGCCTTACTTCCCGGGGGTCTGCGGCTCGGCCCGGCGCCCCCTGCCGGGTACCATGGCGAAGACCGCGAAGGCCACGCCGAGCAGACCGAAGATGATCGCCATGTTTCCCTTCGTCTGGATGCCCGCCTGCCGCACGGCGGTCTCTCTCTCCCAGAGCGCTGCGCCCTGTTGATTGGCGGTCTGGTACTCGGCCAGGCACTTCATGTGCGGCTGAGTGGGTGCAGCGTCGCGGTCTGCTTCGCAGCGGGAGTCCTCGAAGCGAACC
>NZ_RDBK01000114.1 GCF_008042275.1 Streptomyces sp. OR43
TCAGAGAGCCTTGACTTCGTCGTTCGACAGGGTGGGGGAGAGCCGGGTGTGGGGTTTGGCGACGGCGACTCAGAGAGCCTTGACTTCGTCGTTCGACAGGGTGGGGGAGAGCCGGGTGTGGGGTTTGGCGACGGCGACGTACGCCAGGCCGATGACGAGCAGCGCGGAGAAGACCAGGACCACGGCCCACACCTGGATCCAGCTTCCGGAAGGCGGGGCGAGTTCGGCGCGGGGCCAGGCGATGTTGACCGCCTCGAACAGCAGCCACACCACGGCGAGAACGTTGATCACCAGGCCCGCCCGGCCCAGGCGGAACTCGCCCTCCGCCGGATTCCAGCGGCCGCGCAGGCGTGCGTAGAGCGCGACGAGGGCAACCGCCAGGAAGATGAAGTAGAAGCCACCGGATCCGAAGGAGATCAGCGTGGCCGCCGCGTTGCCGTTGAGTCCGAGCAGGAGGCCGAGCCCGGCGAGGACGGCCGTCACGGTGAGCGAGACCCAGGGGATCTGACGCTCTCCCACCCTCGCGAGCTGGGTGGAGCAGGGCAGCTGCCGGTCCCGCGCGAAGGCGTAGACGGCCCGCCCGATGTAGGTCTGGATCGAGATGGCGCAGGCGAAGAACGCGACCAGGACGACGACGATGAACGGCTTTCCGCTCCAGCTGCCCAGGCCCTGCGTCACCGCGTCGAAGACGGGGTCCACGGTCTTCCCGGAGACGGCGTCCTCGGGGTTGCGCAGCGCCACCGTCACCGCGATCGAGGTCAGCATCACGGTGAACGCGACGAACACGTAGCTGCGCAGCAGAGCGCGGGGCACGCTGCGCCGCGGCCGTTCGGTCTCCTCGGCGACCTGCGTGGTCGCGTCGAACCCGAGGAAGGCCCAGCCGGCCACGGCCAGACATGTCACGAACCCGGCCGCGACGGACCCGCCGGAGACGGACTCCGCGCCCAGGCTGTCGAACAGGATGCCGAAGCCGTTGTGGCGAGCGAAGAGCAGCAGGAAGACGCTGACGGCGATGGAGACGACGCCTTCGGCGACGATGCCCGCGTTGAGGAAGTGCTTGACCGGGTTGACGCCGAGCAGATTGATGCCCAGGGCCACGGCGATGAAGACCACTCCGAGCAGTACATGGGTCGTCGATGACAGCGCGGAGTCGCTGAAGAGCATGTGCAGCCAGCCGGAACCGAGGTAGGCCACGGTGGTCAGGGACGCGATGGCGGAGGCGAGATAGATCCAGCCCACCAGCCAGCCCAGCCTGGATCCGCCGAGCCTGCGGACCCACTGGTAGACCCCGCCGGTGATCGGGAACTGCGAGGAGAGCTCGGCGTAGACCGTGGCGACCAGCAGCTGCCCCAGGAAGGCGACGACGACCGCCCAGATCCATGCGGGGCCGGCGAAGACGAACCCCAGCTGGGCGACGGCGTAGATGCCGACCACCGGGGAGATCGTCGCGAAACCGAGTGCGAACACGGCCCACGCGGACAGGGTGCGTTTCAGCTCCTGTTCGTAGCCGTATTCCGCCAGATCACCGGCATCGGCGCGGTTGTGGTCCACGTTCGTCTCCTGGCATTGCTGGGCGCGTTCGGCGGCGCTCACACGGTGGAGGTCGTCGTCGGCTCGCCGTTCCTGCCCGGCTACGGGCTGGGACCACGGCAGCCGTTCGAGCGGCGACCCATTTATTGGCTGTAGGGCCAATTGTCATTTGGCTGCACAGCCAATAGCATCCCTGCCATGACGTCAAGGGGTCCTGAGAGGCAAGTCCGCAAATCGGCGGCCGAACGCCGTCGCGAGATCGTGGCAGCGGCCGCGCGGGTCGGGCTCGAGGACGGCCTGGAGTGCGTCACCCGGCAGCGGATCGCCGACGGCCTCGGAGTCCAGTCCGGACTCATCCACCATTACTTCCCCGTGGTCGAGGAACTCGTCGCCGAGGCGTTCACGAGCGCCACCACGGCAGAGCTGGACGGCCTGCTGCCGGAGGCGGCGGCCGAGCCCGGAAGCCCCGGCCCTCTGCGCGCCTTCCAACGCTTCTTCGCCCTGATCTCGGACACCGAGTTCGACAACGTGAGCAAGCTCTGGCTCAACGCGCGACATCTGTCCCGCTACCGTCCCGTGCTGCACGACCAGGTGGTCAGCCAGGAGCTGCGCTGGTGCCACCGCATCGAACAGATCATCACGCAAGGCGTGCGGGAGCAGGTGTTCCACTGCGAGGATCCGTGGGCGGCCGCCGTGCGCATCCTCGCCGTCGTGGACGGAGCCAGCGCGTACATCAACACCAGCATCGACCACCGCGACCAGCCCTTGGCCGGCCTTGCCCGCGTGCTCGCGGAAGCCGAACTGGGCCTGTCGGGCGGTGACCTGCGCATGCCCTGACACGTCGCGGCGTTCGCCGTCGACCCGATCCGACGCTGGTGGCAGGCCCCGCGGGCCGGCACGGCTGTCCCCAGGTCGCGAAGTGACAAACATCCGTCGTGCACGGTCAAGACGCACCCGTCAGGGAAGCGCGAGGGTGGGCGAGGCCCGTGGTTCGAGCGATTCCTCGGCTGTCGTCCCGAGGATCGGCGTCGGCCACTCCGACCTGCGCGAGAACTTCGGAGACATGCGCATGGACAACAGCCCCGCACCCTCATCCGAGGTCCTGTCCTCACCTCGTCGGCACGCTCGTACTCTCGCGCCGGCTGCCGTTCCCGGCCCACTGCCCGACACCCTGATGAACGACGCCTACCTCACCGCGTTCGGCCGCGTCGCCTACCTCTGGGGCTGGCCGCTGGTGAACCTGCACAACCGGCTGCGGGTCATGGCTCGGCTGACCGCCCCGGCCCGGCCCTGCTCGCCGGGGTGGTTCCCGCCGGGCCGCCCGGGACGATCGGCATGCTGCCGCCGGACGGGCCGCGGGAACCGGGGCGGGTGAAGGCGGGATCGGTGGCCGCCTTCGCGGTCGGCGGGGTGTTCCCGTCCGACAACGGCACCTTCGCGGTGTTCCTGACGGTGTCCACCGCCGACCCCACCCGCGGGGCGCTCCTGGACCCGCTTCGAACGGGTGTCCCGGACCTTTCCCGCCGTGGCCGCGTGGCTGGACCTGCGGCCCGAGGCGCTCTCCCGGGTGCTCGCCACGGGCGGCCTCGACAACCGCTGGACCGGGCTCTCCGACCCGGCCGGGCCCGTGGTCAGCGGCCTGGTCGGCGTCGGCGACGCGGTCACGCACACCAACCCCACGATGGGGCAGGGCGTGGCACTGGCCCTGTGGGCGGCGCAGTGGGTGGCCGGTCACGCGGCGCACGCCGCCGTCGACCCCGAGGCGTTCGCGGCCGGCGGCAGGACACGCCATGCCACCACACGGCACGACATGGCGACGGTGCCGGCCGTGGAGCAGCCGGCACCGTCGCCATGTCGGGTGGTCAGACGAGGAGCTTCGTCTTCGCCCGCTGGTATTCCTCTTCCGAGATCGCGCCCTTGTCCTTGAGGTCCGCGAGCTTCGAAAGGTCCTCGACGTGGCTGCTCTTGGGCGCACCGTTCGCGTCGGACGAGCCCGCGGCCTCTCTCACGTACGCCTTGAAGGCCGCATCGCGTTCCTTCGCGTCCTTCACGTCCCGCTGGCCCATGGATTTGCCACGGGCGATCACGTAGACCAGAACGCCCAGGTACGGCAGCACGAGTGCCAGGACCAGCCAGCCTGCCTTGGCCCATCCGCCGAGGTCGTCACTGCGGAAGATGTCCATGATGACCCGGAACAGGAGGAAGAGCCACATGATCCAGAGGAAGAACCAGAGCATGGTCCAGAACAGGTTGAGCAGAGGGTAATCGTCCATCGTCCACTCCAGGCGCCGCGTCGAATGGCTGAATCTGAAATCAGTCATATCACCGCATTTAGGCGTTCGCCCGTTGGGGTTTCCCCTGTTCCGCCAGGGGAGGGAAGGAGGACGGGCGGGTGCGATGCGATGCGGTGCGGCGGCCGCTTCTCCCGGGCGGCGGCTACTTCTCCGGTACGGCGGCCGTGCCGGAGGCCTCGGCGGACACCGGGTCGGAGGACTGCTCCGCGGGTTCGGCCGGCTGCGGGGCGGCGGGCGCGGTCGTGGCCTCGGCGGCGCGTGCGGCCGATGCGGACTTCCGGCTGTGCACCAGGATTCCGATGAAGCCGGCGATGAACCCGCTGATCAGGCCCGATATCGCATGGTTGAGCGCGTTGGCCGTTTCGCTGTCCGGGAGGCCGACGGCGGCGTAGTTCACCGCCGCGCTCATCACCGCGCCCATCAGGCCGCCGATGAGGCCGCTGATGACGGCGCCGCGTACGGGCGAGGGCGGTGCGGCCGGTGCGGCCGGGGCAGAGGCGGGAGCGGGAGTGAGCGGTGCGGTCATCGTCGAGGGCCCTCCAGACAGGCTGCGATGAGAGACCGGGAGTGGCTTGCGGGGCGCGGTGACTGCGCGTTCCGGGGCCTGCTCGCACGGGCAGCCCACCGGTCCGGGGGATGCAGCAGTTACCTTGCGACAGAACACGTGTTCCTTGCAACACCTTCTCGTTTTCAACACGTTGACGGCCCGGTGAAAACCGACCGCGGGAGGCGGGCCGGCCTCTGCGCCCTCTGCTGCCGGGGCGCGGACTTCAAGGCGGCCGCCAGAGTGGTTTGTTCGGGTTTGCCGACGCGGATTCGCCCGCCGTGACGTGTGGTTGGGGGCGTGAGTGCCGAATGCGGGCAGAGGGTGCGGCACCTGGCACGCGCGAGACCGGCCGGCAGGGCCCGCG
>NZ_RDBK01000115.1 GCF_008042275.1 Streptomyces sp. OR43
TCCTGCGGGCCGAGCTGGCGGATTTCTCCGGCGACACCGGCGAGGGCCAGGACCTCGCGGACCCGTTCGGTGAGTGCGGCCGGGTCGGTGTTGGCGTCGGTTCCCTCGGCGGCCTCCGTCGCCGCGAGGTCGAGGCCGAGCTTGGTGACGGCGGACCATCCTTCGTCGGTGACGGCCACCCCGCCCCGGAACTCCGAGGCCGCGTCGTCGGCCGCCAGGAGGTCCTGGTCGTCGTCCTCGGTGTCGCCGCCGGTGATGCCGAGCATGGTCCGCAGGTAGCGGGTCCACTCGATCGCCCGGCGGCCGGTCATGGCCCGCTCGTACTCGTGCCAGCGAGCCAGGCACCACACCAAAGAGCCGTGCCCGGGGGCGTCGTCCTCGGCCACACCACCGGTCAGGTCCCCGATGCGGAACAGCATCTCGAAGGGCGTCATGTTCTTGCCCTTGGCCTCTTTGAGGTCGCCGCGGGCGAGCTCCATTGCGGGCGACTTCCCGTCCTGCGTCTTGGCGATGTACTCGCCCAGGTCCTCCGCGTCGCGGACCGTCTCCAGCCGCTTGAAGTCGACGCCGTGGCCCTTGCCGTCGCACTTGCAGTCGGGGATGCCGCACTCGTCGGACGGGCGGTATCCCGGATTGGCCCGCTGGAGAGCGTTGGTCCACACCGCCCGCCAGTGGTCCTCCCACTCGGTCAGGGCGGCCTTGCCCGGCCGGAACACCTTGACGACGTGCTTGTCGGCCCGCTCGCCTTTCGTCCGGCCGCCGACGAAGACGATGGCGTGGATGTGCGGGTGCCACAGGTTGACCTGCCCGACCGTGACTTCGGTCGCGCGGATCATCCCGATGTACCCGACGCGGTCGCGGATGCCCTCGACCGCGTCGGCCGTCGCGGCCCGGGCGTCGCCCGCCCACGTCCCGCCGGTGATGAGCCGCTGATACGCCCCGGCCTGACGGCGCGTCCGTCCCAGGACCTCGCGGGCCGCCGCCAGCGCGGCCTCCGCCTCAGCGATTCCGCCGGCCCTTTCGGCACGGGCCGCCGCCATGGCCTCCCGCTTCGTGCCCTTCGGCGCCGCGAGCCGTGCCGCGTCGACCACCGCCCGGGCCTCGTTCGTGGCCGCCGCCAGCTCGGCCTTGGCCTCCGTCTCGGCCGTGCGGGCCCTTGCGATCTCCGCCGGGGACGCCGACCGGGTGCCCTGGATCGCGTCCATGAGGTCCGCCAGCTCGTCTTCGTAGTCGTGCCGGGCGGTCAGCGTGACGAGGTAGGCCGTCCCGCCGCGCTGGAGCCACTCGACCACGGCGCGGGTGATCTCCTCGGCCCGCTTCTGCCGGATCGTGGCCGAGCACACCGGGCAGAACCAGATCCGCGCGCACCGCATGAGGCCGAGGACGACCGAGTGCCCGGCCGCCGTCTGGGCCAGCAGGGCACCGGTCGCGGGGTCCATGAGGTTGCGGCCGCAGCCCTTGCACGCCTTGTCGCCGGTGATCCGCCACAGCGTCCGGCGCCCGGCGTACCGGCGGCTCTTCCGCGCCTTCGCCTTCGCGACCGCATCGCGGGCCAGGTCCGCAGGCGCCTGACCTGCGTTTTCGTCCGTCCCATCCTGGTCGGCAGACCCGTTTTCCGAGGTTGCCGTTTGAGGGGTCCGAAACTCTGTTGATTCAGTCCCTAGCTGTCCGCTTTTGCCGGAGGGCACCTGCAGGCCCTTTTCGATGGCCCGCTTCGCGGCCTTCCGGCACCGGTCCGAGCAGTACACGCGCGGTCGTTTCCCGGGCGTGCGAGTGATCCGGACCCCGCAGTGACAGCGCGGCCCTGCCGAGGCCACAGACAGGCTCTGAGAGGCCCTCAGGGGGCCAGGGGCAGCAGAAGGCCGCCCGTCGGCGGCGGCGAGCGTCTGGGGCTCACCAGGGCCGACGCGCGGCGCGTCGAAAGTCTGGGGTGTTGCGGACGCCGAAGCGTCCCTTACGCTGGTAGGCACAGCGTTGGGTCCTTCTGGTTGGTCAGACGGTCGGGTGGACTCACGTGGCGCGGCAGGGATTAGGCCCCCTGGCCGCGCCATTTTTTTTGCTGGTGTTGATCCTGGCATCTGTTGCTCCGTTTGTTCCCCCCGCCTCGCCCTGGACCCGTGGGGCTGGTGGGATTTGATGGTTCGAAAGAAGCCCCGCCGGGTGCCCGGCGGGGCTTCTTCGTGTCAGGCGTGGGTGGCGCAGGGCGGGCAGGTGCCGAGCGAGCGGGGGATGCAGTACGGGCGGACGGTGCGGCAGGCCGGGCAGGTTCGGCGGGCGCGCATCATCGCGTCGAGGGTCCGCCGGCGGCCGGGGGTCATCGGGCGGATCGGCTGCGCGAGGTTGACGTCGTAGAGGTAGGCGAGTTGCCAGCCGTGGCGGTAGTACCGGAGCTGGGCGACCGGGTCGTGCCCGCCGGGCCGGAGCCGGGCGGCCCTGAGTTGGCGGCGGGTCATGAGCCCGGACGGGGCCAGGCGCGGGCGGTAGGTGGGGATCGTCGCCATCGTCAGCGCTCGGTCTTCTGGCTGTCGTCGAACGCGCGGGCGATCTTCATGAGCAGGACCTCGGCACTCATGAGGTGCCCGAGGAGCTGCCCGGCGTTGGGGGCGTCGAGGTCGAAGGGCTTCCTGCGGTCCATGCTCGCGACGTAGGCGCGGGCGGCCTCGATGGTGACGATCTGTTCGGCTTCGCGGGTGGCGTCCATGGTGGGGTTTCCCTTCTCGTCAGGCGGTGCGGGCGGCGGTGCGGATGAGGTCCAGGACGTCGGCCTGCGTGCGGTCGGGAATGTCGTTCCATTTGGCGTAGGTGAGGGTGCAGCCGCGGGCGGCGAGCACGGCCTGGAGGCGCTGGGCGGCGGCCGCGACCGTGGTCTCGTCGCCGTGACCGAGGCGGTAGAGGACGGCCTGGGCTCCGAGGATGCAGCGGCGGCCGCCGGTGGTGCGGTGGGTGTTCTGGGCCCAGCCGTACCGCTCGATCACCAGGGCGGTGAGCTCCAGGTGCTCGGTGACCGTGATGTTCGCGCCGCCGCCGTGGCGGTGACGGACGATCGGGAACTGCAGGACCCAGTCCGGCAGGATCCGCAGCATCCGGCCGGGGAGTTCCGCCGCGATCGGCGCTTCTGCCGGCGCCGTGCCGAGCGCTTCGGCGACCAGCTCGGCGGTGGTCTTGGTGACGAGCGGGTGCGCGGTGGTACGGGTGCGGGCGGCGAGGTACTGCTCGATCTCGCGGACCAGGCCGTCGACGTCGATCTGCTGTACGGCCGGGGCCGGTGTTGCGGTGCGGAGCGTCGTCGTGGTCATCTCGTACTGCCTCCTGCGGTCTCGTGCTGCGGGGTGGGAGATGGGGCGTCCCGGTGCTGTCCAGGCGGAGGGGCGCCCCATCGCGTTGTGCAGGGGTCGGGCAGCCATCAGTTAGCGGCCGTTCTTGCCGGACTTGTCGTTCGAGGAGTTCTCGTTGCGCTCGCGGAGCTGGCGTTCGAGTTCGGCGCGTTCCTCGTCGGTCATCACCACCACCTCGACCCGGAGCTGCCGCGGCTGGCCTTCTTGTCGCTGCGGTCGGCCGCACCGACGCGGCCCTCGAGGTAGGCGAGTTCCGTGCGGTCGAGGTTGCGGTCGAACTCCTTGCCCGCGGGGAGGGGTCCGCCGACCTGGCGGCCGGGGGTCGCGATGTCGCGGAGTCCGGCCGGCGGCTGGGTGTGGACTCCGCCCTGGTGCACGAGGTCGGCCACGGTCCAGGTCGAGTTGCTGACGCGCCACTGCCGGGAGATCCGGCACCAGCCGGTGACCTGGTAGGCGCTGTACAGCTGGGCGTCCTCCCACGGGGCCATCGACGTCTCGATGTTGACGACGGAGTACACGGTGTCGCCGATGCTGAGCTGCTTGGTCAGTGCCTTCAGGTCGCGCTCGGTCTCGAAGAAGGTCTGCTTCGCCACGGGTTTCTCCTTGCTCGGGTGGTGCGGGGTGGGTGGCGGGGCGCCCGGGTGCTGTCCAGGCGGGGCGGGCGCCCCTTGGTCGTTCTGTGCGGGTTTCAGCCCCCGGACGGTGGTCCGGTTTGCGGCTGTTTGGGCGATGGACGCCGGGGCGGACACCGGGTGGACGTGACCGTCCCCGCGTCCACCCGGTGTCCGCCCCCCTGTCCGGTGGATGAACTGGGGTAATTCGGGCGGGTGTCCGGGGGTGTCCACCCCCGGATCAGGCCCCGTCGAGGCGCTCCAGGAGGGCTTTGAGCGCCTCGCGGCGGTAGCCCTGAACCCGGCCCCGGTCGGGGATCGTGATCTTGCCGGTGGGCCCGGCACCGGCCTGCCGCAGGAGCTCTCCAAGCCGGTCCGCGGTCATGCCCCGGCCGATCGCGGCCGCCATCTCTTCGAGCTGGGCGTCACGGTCGAGTTCGTCCATGACGTCGATCGCGTCGACCAGGGCCTCGCGGGCCGCCTTCTGCGCGGCCGTCATCGTCACGAGGTCACGGCCGGGCATGCCGTTGCGATCGGGTCCGCCGGCAGCCGACGACAGACCGGTCACCTTGCGCAGGTAGGCCTCGATCGGGTCGTCCCACTGACCGGTGAGCCGACCGGCGTCGGTCCGGAGCCGGGCGGCCCGGCCCATCAGCTCGGTGACCTCGCCGCGCTCGTCCTCGTCCAGGTCGAAGGACCGGGCGAGGTCGGTGACCCCGGCGAACGGGTTGACCAGCCAACCCAGGCCGGGCAGCGGCGGGTCGAACTTCGAGGCGTCCCGGCCGCTGGACGACGCGCCGCCGCCCAGGATCGCGTTGGACTGGGTGGCGTTGTCGACCCGCATCGCCCACCGGGTCCCGCAGTTCATCGCGAGGGCCTGGGGGATGACGTCGACGCTCGGGTACTGAGTGATGAGCACGAGCAGGATCCCGGCGCCGGCAGCGACCGCGGACAGCTCGATCAGCGCTTCGAGGATCTCGTCGCGCATTGGCCGGTCCGGGCGGGTGAACGTCGCCAGCTCGTCGATGACGAGCAGCTCCAGGCCGCCGACCGCGTTGATGCACTCCGGCACGACCTTCGACTTCCCGAGGTCGCCCAGGATCCGGTTGCGCCGGTCCATGTCGGCTTTGAGCGCCTGGAGCAGGGCCAGGAGCCGGGCCGGGTTGGGCTTGAAGTACGTCGCGGCGACCCCGGCCTTGGCCGCCGGGTCCCACTCGCCGTTCGACTTGCCCGCGACGACGCGGAGGTTGATCCGGGTGTCCATGCCCGCACCGGCGACCAGGTTCGCCGCCCCGACACCCTTGCCCGACCGGGTCATGCCCGCGATCACGAACGAGCTGTTCTTGAGCGGGAGGGCGATGGCGTTGCCGCGCTTGGCCCAGGCGACCGGGATGCCGTCCTTCCACGCGTCGACCGAACCCTTGTGGTCCATCAGCGGGCTGGGCCGGGCGTCGGCGAACGGGTCGGCGTCCGACATCCAGAGCGATGCCCGCGACGCCGTACCGGCCTTCGTGATGTCGATCATCGACAGGTCGCGGCCCAGCGCACCGGCGAACGCCTCGGACTTCTTCACCAGCGCCGTGACGGTGACTCCGGCCGGGAGGTCGAACACCGTGGTGGCGGTGCCGTCCTCGCCCCATGCCGGGGCCGACAACACCTTCACCGTGGCGTCCGGCTTTATGACCGTCGCCCGGCGCAGTGCCTCGGTCAGCACCTCCTCGTCGAGGGCGGGCGGCGCCGGAGCGTCGAACCGCGGCTCGGCCAGGTTCGGCCCATACGGCGACGCGTCCCCCGCCGTCTCCTGCAACTGCACCGGGATGCCGGGCTTGACCAGGTCGACCGGGGGCTTGGTGGCGGTGTCCTCGTGGGCGAGGTACCACCAGCCGACCGGGCCGCCGATGCCGAGGGCGGCCAGGGCCAGCAGCGGCTCCATCGCGATGCCGTTGACCATCCCGTACGTACCGGCGACAACGGCGCCCAGGCGCCCGGCCTTCTTCGCCCACCGGGCTTTCGACAGGTCCCTGCCCGAGATCTTCATGTGGTCCGCGTCCAGCATCTGCAGCTGGACCTCCGCACCCGCGATCTGCACCGCGAGGGCGGCGGCGGCGTCCTTCGGCAGTTCCGGCGTCCTGGCCTGAGACCGGAGCCGGGCCAACCGTGCCCGGGCCTCGCCCAGTTCCTCCTTCGACTCCTGCCGGCGCTTCTTCTCGATCTCGGCGGCGAGGTGCTCGTCGGTCACGTCGGCCGTCTTGAACCAGTCCGAGACCCGGACCGCGACGCGGGCCTTCTGGTCGGCGAATGCTGCCTTCGCCTTCGCCGTGTGCGGGGCTGCCTTCTCCTTGAGCAGGTCCAGGCGGGTCTGCTCGATGACTTCGGCGTCGACGATCCCGTCGTCGGCCGGGCCGGGGGTGGTGATCTCCACTGCCATGGGTCCTGTCCTTCCTTGATCAGGGGGTGGGGGCCGCCGCCGGGGTCGGCGGCGGCCAGGGCAGCGGGGACCTACATCCCGGCCCAGAAGTTGCCGAACATGCCGACGCCGGAACCGGTGAGCTGGGAGACCATCGGGCCGATGACCGTGCCCGACAGGAGCACCCCGAGGATCAGGGAGACGGCGAACCAGCCCTTGGCGAGCTTTCCGCTCTTGAGGCCGAAGAAGACGACGATGCCGAGCGCGAGCGCGGCCACCGCGACGGTGGAGATGCCCGCGGCTCCGGTCTGCGTCTGGATCTGCTGCTGCGGGTTGAGTCCGGTTCCGATGCCGTTCGGGGTGTTGCCCTGGAGGGTGGTCTCGCCGATCCCGTCCGCGAGGGTGACCACCGCGGTGTGGTGGGAGGCGTCGGCCCGGTAGGACACGGAGTCGAGGCCCCGGACGTGAAGGGTGCGGCCGTCGGGCAGCGAGACCGGAGCGCCAGCAGCGCGGTCGGCGGCCGCCTCGATCGTCGCGGTCGTGGTGTCGGGGGAGTCGGCGGCGGCGACGGACGCGGTGCCCAGCAGGGCGGCGGCAGCGGCACCGGAGACGGCGAGGGTGCGAACGATGCGGGACATCAGAGTTCTCCTGTGGAGTCGGTACAGCAGTGGGTGAGGGAGGGTCAGACCGTCGCGGTCTGGTCGCTGCTGGAGCGCTTCTGCTCGGCACTCATCTGGCGCCGGGCGATGTCGCTGTACTTCGTGCCGGGGGTCCGCTTCGGCGGGGTCCCGCCGTTCTTCTTGCGGCCGTCCGTGCCGGACTTCTTCGGGGCCCTGGGGAAGCTCTCGCCCTCAGGCTCCATTTGGGAATCGACCTGCGCTTTTTCGTCCTTCAGCGGCCCGTTCTGGGCCAGCCTCACGGCCCGCTTCACGGCCCGGGTGTGAGCGATCTGCACGGCGGTCTGCCCGACCTCCGCACCGTGCACCTCGGTCCACGCACGGCGGTACGTCGCGTCACTCGGGACGGTCTCCCCGAGGAACCCCGACAGGTCCACCGCCCGCTGCCACACCGTCTCGTCGGCCGCCGCCCGCAGAGCGTTGACCGCCTTGACGCGCTTGGCCTCGTACCGGGCAGTCTTCGCCTCGGCCCGGCGGACCGCGCGTGACTTGCGTCCGTCGCGCTTCGCGATCCGGCCGTGCTCGTGCAGGTCCCAGATCACCGGGCCGATCACCGAGCACAGCGCGCCACCGATGCCGGTCGCCATGCCGTACTCGGCACTGCCGTGCGCGTAGTTGATCCCGGCCGCGACGAGCGCCTGGAGCAGGGCACCGGCCCGGTAGTGCCAGGACGGCCGCTCGTCGTCGATCGCGGCCTGGGCACCCATCAGCAGAGCCCACGCGACGCCTTCGAGGACGAACGGGGCGGCGACCAGGAACCATGCGGACGGGTCCCAGAACGCCATGATCTGGAGCGGCAGGGAGACGACGATGCAGACGATCGCGATCGTCAGCGCCGACCGCTTCCACAGCGTCGCGGACTTCTCGGCCCGGGCCCGGCGGGCCGACTCGGCCCGGCGGGCGTCATCGCGCCGGCGCTTCTCGTCGGCCGCCTCGTCGAGCGCGGCCTGGATGTCCTTCTGGGCCTTCGCCTCGGCCTTCGCGTCCGCCAGCTCGGCGCGGCGCCGGTCCTGCTCGTTGCGGATCCGCTGGGCCTCGGCCTCGGCCGACGCCTGCTCGGCCCGGGCCAGACCCTCCGCGTACGTCTCGCCGCCCTCGGGGCGAAGCTCGGTGACCGTCATGCCGCCACCGCCGACTTCGTGACCGGAGCCGCGGACTGCTTCGGCACCGTACGGCGACGACCGGCGAAGAACACCGCACCGACGGCCACACCAGCGAGCAGCGGCTGCCCAACCGCCCACGACAGCACCGCCACCAGCGGCAGCAGGACACTGACCAGGTTCGGGAAGAGCGCGAGGACAAGCACCACCGCCGCGACGGCGGCCCGCTTCTGCATCGAGGTCCAGTTCTTCACGCCGCCACCGCCAGCTCTGCCGGCGCCCGGCCAATCGTGGCGGCCGAGACGACCAGCAGGCCCCGGTAGTACGCGAGGTCCTCGTCATCGACGTCGGTCACGGCCTCAGCCGCGAGCATCTCCACGATGTCCCGCAACGCGTCCTGACCCGCCAAGGTGCCGAACTCCAACGGCTCCAGGGGCGAGTCCGTAACGACGGCCTGACCAGTAACGATGTGGTTCATGGGTCGTGACTCCTTCCAGTGGAACGGCCCGAACAGCAGCCCCGGTGTTCGCTCACCGGGGCTGCGCTGTTTCCCGGGAGTGAGACCCGTTCAACAGCGAGTGAGTAGATAGTGCACTAGCACACTAAGCACGTCAACAGTTATGGTCTGTATAGCGCTCTAGTCCTGTAGGCGCAGTGGCTTAGAACAGACCCTTAGGAGGGCACCAGTCATGGCTCCCGCGATCGATCGCACGCCGCCCTACCTGCAAGTTGTCTCCGCGTTGCGCAAGCAGATCGTTGGCGGGGAGCTCAATGACGGGGACCGAATCCCGTCCGTCCGCCAACTGGCTGATCAGTGGTCGATCTCCCAGGCGACCGCCATGAAGGCCGTCGCAGCACTTCGGGCCGACGGACTTGTCGAGTCCGTGACTGGGGTCGGCACCATCGTGCGGACTCAGTCGACCCTTCACCGCAGCGCTGGCGACCGGTTCGGCCGGATGCTCTCAACCGGCAAGATCTACGCCCCTGGCGAGTACGCAAAGATCACCAGCGCAGGCATGGCAGTGCCTCCCGTCTGGGTCGCCGACCACCTCGGAATCGACGAAGGAGCAGAGGCTGTACGTCGGCACCGGGTCACGCACAACGAAGCGGGACCTGTCGGCATCTCCACCTCCTGGTTCGCCCCCGAACTTGGCGAGTCGGTACCTGCACTCCTCAGCACCGAGCGCATCCCCGGCGGCACCCCGTCAGCCATCGAGGCCGTCACCGGCCAGCGGGGCGTGAGCAGCAGCGACAGTTCAACCGCCGCTCTCGCGACCGACGACCAGGCTGCCGAACTCGACATCGAGCCCGGCTCTCCCGTTACAACCGGGCGGAACGTCCTTCGGGACGTCGAAGGTTCGGTAATCGAGGTCGGTGAGTACGTCTCGGCAGGCGGCCGGTGGACCACCGTCGAGCACCACTACGCCTGACCCACACACCACAACCAGCAGGGGGAACCATGGTGATCGATCCCGTACCGACCGGCCCCATCCAGACAGAACCCCGGGGCTTCCTTTCCGGGCCAGACCAGCACGAGCAGCTGCTTGCCGTGCTTGCCGACGCTGGTGTCGAACTCGGTGACTACGACCTGCGGATCGCAGAATGGCTCGCCGTGTCCCCTGGCCAGGATTGGGGCACCCTCGCCACCATCGCCTCATGGGTGAAGCGAGCAGCTGCCCAAAGCGCCTGACCACCAACACGAAGGCCCGCCCCACTCGAATTGGGGCGGGCCTTCGTGCTGCCCAGCTTGCGCCAGTAGGCCAGGAAGCGCCCAGACTCCGTAATCCTCCGTGGCCAGACCGTGCGCGACTGCGGCACCGCCGGACGGTGAAAGACGGCTGGCGGCGAGAGGGGTGGGGTCGGCGGGGCTCCACACAGCCGTCTGAGCGCCCGTCACGGGGCCGGGCGCCGTACTCCCGCCGTCAGCCCTGCGGGTGCGTGAGGAGACCACCCAGCCAGTCGTCGCGGGCGGGGAGCAGCTGCTGCCGCGATCGGGCCGGGACCGGCGGAAGACGGCGAAGCCTTCGGTGCAGGCGCGTCCCGGCGCGGGAGCGTGTCGTTACGTCATCCCGTGCCGGGAGCCCCCGCGGGCCGCCGCTTCCGGCTAGCTGACTAGCTGGCATGCTGACGAGCTGACGAGCTGGCTTGCCAGCACACAGCGAGGAGGCAGTGATGGCGCGACGCGTGGCGTTCGTGAACAACAAGGGCGGGGTCGGGAAGACCACCACAACCATCCGGCTCGCGGAGGCGTTGGCGAAGGCCGGCCACCGGGTGCTGGTCGTCGACCTGGACCCGCAGGGCAACGCGTCCCGACGTCTCGGGTGGTCGTACGACGCCGACGCTCCCCAGCTCACCATCTCCGAGGCGATCCAGGCCGACCAGGAGGGCGTGGCCGCGCAGGTGATCCAGCCCATCGGCTGGGATGTCGAGTACGCGAGCCGGATGGCGCTGTGTCCCGCGCGGCTTGAACTGGAGAACCGGATGGCGGAGGCCGGGGTGGCCGGCGCTTGGCGGAGGCTCGCGAAAGCACTGACCGGCGCGGACGACACCTTCGACTACACGCTGATCGACTGCCCTCCGTCGCTGTTCCACCTGACCCAGCTTGGTCTGGCCGCCGCGCATCACGTCGTCGCGGTGACCGAGCCGGAGTACGACTCGGTTGAGGCGACCACCCGCGTGCGCGACTTCATCGGAAAGCGGGCCGCGGACCTAGCCAACCCCGATCTGGAACTGGTCGGCGTCATCATCAACGCGATGCAGAACCTGGCATCGCACGCCGCCCAGCGCGACAGCGTCCGCGAGCTCTTCGGCGGCCTCGTGTGGGATCCGATCGTCAAGCACCGCTCGCTCCTGGTCGACGCGGACGGCGACGAGGTGCCCCTCACCGAGATCCGCGGCGAGAAGGCGGGCGACGTCCGCGCGACGTACGAGCTCCTCGCCCAGCGCTTCGTGAAGGCGGTGCCCGCAGCATGAGCGCCAGGCGTCCCCGGAAGACCGTCAGCAGCGAGGCCTCGAACGCCGCGCTGAGCCCGAACACTGAGCAGCTGCGCGTCGGCGACGAGACCGCCGCCCGCCCGCCGGCCACGAAGAAGCGAGCCCGGGCCCCC
Organism: Streptomyces sp. OR43; assembly: GCF_008042275.1. GTDB lineage: Bacteria > Actinomycetota > Actinomycetes > Streptomycetales > Streptomycetaceae > Streptomyces. The sequence continues at coordinate 11,238 of NZ_RDBK01000115.1, forward strand.
TTCGGCTCCTACCTGGAACCAGAACTGCAGCGCCAGTTCAAAGCCGCCTGCGTCCTCCAGGGCATCGAGATGCAGGACGCCCTCGAGGAAGCCATCAAGGGCTGGCTCGGCGAAAACCACGTCAGCTAGCTGGTTAGCCAGCAAGCTGACTTGCTCGCTTGCTGGCTAACCCCCAGGTCAGAACAATGATGGATCCTCACCCCTAGGAACGTCACGTGACGTTCCTCCTGCATTGTCACGTGACGTTTCTGGGGAAGCGTCACGTGACTTTCCTTGGCGAGAGAGAGCGACCGAGACGGCGACGGTCACGATGCTGCGGGTCCGGCGAGCCTCGTACGCGCGCTGCCGGCAGTTCCGCCCGCAGTAAATCGTCGGCTTCGTGCCGAGCGAGGGCTTCACCGGCTTCGTGAGGCAGTGCTGGCACAGCAGCTGCCCGTTCTCGTCACGGGGGGAAGGAGTTGTCATGCCGTCGACCGTACCGGGCACGCCAGACCCCCGTATCTGCCGGGGAGTCCGCCGAATCGTGTCTCAGAACTCGCCGCTCTTTGTGCATCGTCTGGCCCTGGTCCTCCGCACGGAACAGCATGGGTTGCGCCACTAAGCCCCACCCCGGGCACCTTGAATACGGCCCCCCGCTCTGCCTACCTAGCGGGGCCCGAAAACTCCCATCGCCACGGTCCTTGGTTCCGTGCGCCCAGAAACAGGAGAACGATGTGCCCACCGACCGCACCGCCACCCTCACCGCCGCCCTCGGCTCCGTTCTTGCCGGAGCCATCGCCGTGGCCCGCCCCGAGCTTGCTGAGCCCCTGACGGTCGCTCTGGCGGCCTTCGTGGCCCTGTTGATGTTCCTGAAGCTGTGAACCATGGATCACGCCGCAGCGTTACGACAGGCGCACCGAATCGCCGGATTGGCGGAAGAAATCCCCGAACGGGTTGGGCAGGCCACCGAAATCACGGGTCCGAAGTACTCTGATGAGCACCCGGAGAAGGGACCGTTTGGCGTGACCTTAGTCACACCGGTGCGTGAATTCGGGCAGGCTTAACTGCAATCAACTCCCGTCGCAGCCAACCGCCAGTAGGTGCCGAAAGGCCACCTGATCTGCGGCGATCCACCCCGGCGGATTGTCAGTCCCATCTGGTATGGAAATGCTCAGTAGTTCGAGACGTTCGTGTCGCACGGACGCCGTGCGAGTGCCCGTGGGTCTCAGCCCCGCAGTCGTAGAGTCGAGAGCACGAAACACCCCTTCGCATGACGAAGGGAGACCTCTGGCGCGGCCCGCTTCCTACGGCAAGGGCCTCGCTGAGATCTCCCTCTCGTCATCCGCAGGCCCCCCGCCCCGATGAAGAGCATTGGAGAACCTCGCAGAGATGACTCACCTTGACGGTACCGCAAGTAAAAGCCTTAAGAGCCAAACGAAGATCGCTTTGGCCGGTGCGGCGACTGGGCTAAGCGCTGTAGCCGCAGTGGTCGTGCTGGGTCTCACAGGCCACCCGGAAGCGGCCACCGCCGCTGGTGTTATCGGCGGCAGCGCGCTCGCGGCCGGGGGCATCAGCGTGACGATCAACGTCCGGCGCTAAGGCAGCCTCGAAGCCCCCGTCGTTCCTGGCGGGGGCTTCTCCGTTGTGAACCCCGCCGCACCACGAGAGTGATGGCGGTCATCCGGACACCGTCACCGCGTACGTCATCGACATGACGTACAGCGGCGAGTACCAGGAGCTCGAAGACCTGCCCCCGCACTGCCACCTACCCTGATCAGCAAAGCGGATGGGGGAGGAAATCGTGGAGCACATGTCGGCGTACGACGTGGCGGTACGGATCGCGTCGGCCCGCGGGTGGGATTGCCGGCCCCAGTCGTTCGGGGGCACCCAGGCCCGGCTCATGGTCGAGGCTGAGGACCGGTGGTTGGGCATCAGCACTGCGTCGTCCGACAGTCTCGTACTGCTGCACGCGGGTCACATCCTGACCGGAGGCACACCGACCAACCCCGTCGCGGAGTCGTCGGCGACGTCCACGCACCTCGCCGGTGTGCTGGGCGAGGTCGAGGTGCTGTGGCAGCAACTGGACGCCGACGGGAAGTCGCTGTGACTCTGCGAGCGCCGACCAGCCGGTGGGACTACTGCGTATCGGCCGCAGACCAGTTGATGCTGTGGCACGGACGGACCGGCCACCCACACGTCATCGAGGAACCATTGAGAACCCGGGCAGTAGTCGTACTGGCCGCCTGCCTGGCCGACCGCGCGGTGGCCGCGGACTTGGATGGCCCTGCGATCGCGGACGTGCCGCTCGCTGACGCGCTGCACATCCTGGAGCGGTACCCGGTGTCCGCGTTGGAGGCGTGCCGGAATGCGCCGGCCGACCGCGGTGGCGACGCCGTCGACGAGCTTCTCGCCCTGTACGGACAACCTGTGTTCGAGGAGATCGGCCACGCGGTCCACGAGTCCCTCGCCCACCACCTGGCCGACGGCGGCCCGCACGTTCGAACCACCGACCGGCGCCCCGCCCTGCGAGCAGTCAACGCGCCACACGTCCCACAGACTGCATGGGACGAGACGTACTGACCGGCGCGGTGCATCTTCAGCCGCCGTTGCGCGGGCGGCGTCGGTGTGGCGTGGCAGTCGCAGCACCGAAACTATTGAATCGCCACGGCCCCTGCTGTTGAGCTGTTCCAAGACCTCGATCCCCGCCCGCACACGCGGCGGGGATTTTGCGTTCCCGGCGCCCTTGCGCGGCTAACCCCTGCGTCCCTGACTGTGGCGGCTGTCCGGGTAGGACCACTTTTTTTCGACACCAGGAGAAGCCGTATGTCCACCGACCGCACGACCATCGCCACCGCCGCCATGGGCGCCACCATTGCCGGACTCATCGCCGTTTCCCACCCGGCACTCATCCCGGCTCTGACCCTCGCGCTGGCCGCTTTCGGCGCCCTGTACGTGTTCCTGAAGTTGTGAACGCGCCGTGCCATGAGATGTGCCGCAGCGACCCCGGCCGCCGTCGTACGTCACCGACATGACGTACGACGGCGAGCACCAGGAGCACGGCGACGACGTCGGCGAAGTGCCGGCACTTTTGCTCGCCTCCCGCCACACGGAACTCGAACGGATCGCCCACACCTATGCATCACGACCCGACGGACCCGACCGAGCACGAGCACCAGGAGCACGAGCACGACCAGGAGCACGAGCAGCTGCACGACGACGACGCAACAGACGCACGACGAAAACAGGCACACCTCTTGCACTTCGGCGACGGGGTCAAGATCACGGCTGGGGGATGGACAAAGGTACGTCCCCTCGCGGGACGTACAGACGCCGTCCGGCGCCATGATCAAACGGGGTGGAAGCACGAAGGGGGTACCCCTCGCGGGGCACCCCTGGAAGGCGCGTACGGTCCCGATCATGAGCACGATGCGCCGCCGTCTCGGCACCGGCCCGACCATCCCAACGACGTCCCCGGCCGGGCCCGAGCAACCGCGGCTGCTGGCCGCCGAACGCATCGAGCCGGGCGCGCTCCTGGCGGCTCGCGGCGACGACCAGCTGGCGGCCGCGCGGAATGGCCGGCGCCCGCTCGGGCCGGGAGCGGCGAGCGCCTGAAGTGGGGAGCGGGGGAGCCGGGGGAAGGCCCCGGCGGCCCTCCGATCCAAGCCCGGCAAGCCCCCCTCTTTTCGCCCGGGGGACCAGCCTGCAGAGATGTCTGCGCACTCACCATGCTCACCACGGGGGCTGACCTGCAGTGGTGAGTGACGACCGTCCAGCCGAAGGGCACAGCCGATGTCATAGGCGGTGACAGGCCCGGTGTCACCGCCTCAGAAACACACAGCGAGTTGTGGCTTACTGGGCCCAGTTTCGCGGCGAGTGGCCGGGGACGGCCGGGGTTTTAGGCAGCCGCGGGGCCGGTCCGGATCCGCCGGCACAAACCGCGTGCAGGCGGATCCTTGCGCCGGTCGACCCCGACGACGTCGGAGCAAGTTGGGCGTTATTGGAACGTTCGCGCGGCCACCACCCGGCGGGCGATCGCCTCGATGGCGTGCTCGCGTTCGGCGTCGGCATCGTGCTCCTGGTCGTCGGCCTCGGCCTCGCGGCGCCGTCGGGCCGCCGCGTCTTCGCGTCGCTGGGCCTGGCTTTCGAGGATTGCCGCGTACGCGTCGCCGATCTCCTGCGGGCCGAGCTGGCGGATTTCTCCGGCGACACCGGCGAGGGCCAGGACCTCGCGGACCCGTTCGGTGAGTGCGGCCGGGTCGGTGTTGGCGTCGGTTCCCTCGGCGGCCTCCGTCGCCGCGAGGTCGAGGCCGAGCTTGGTGACGGCGGACCATCCTTCGTCGGTGACGGCCACCCCGCCCCGGAACTCCGAGGCCGCGTCGTCGGCCGCCAGGAGGTCCTGGTCGTCGTCCTCGGTGTCGCCGCCGGTGATGCCGAGCATGGTCCGCAGGTAGCGGGTCCACTCGATCGCCCG
>NZ_RDBK01000116.1 GCF_008042275.1 Streptomyces sp. OR43
CGGCTGTTCACGTCCACCGGTCAGTGGTTCGGGTTCGGGCCGGAGCAGGTGTGGACGATGTTCCATTCCTACGCCTTCGACTTCTCCGTCTGGGAACTGTGGGGGCCCCTGCTCCAYGGCGGACGTCTCGTCGTCGTCCCGTTCACGGTCAGCCGCAGCCCGGAACAGTKCCTCCCCGCCGAAGACCACGTACTCCAGAGCCAGGCGGTCGCCCAGTTCCGGGTTCTCGGTGTCGGCCTGGATGAGCTGGTAGAACGCCGAGGGAGTCTGGTTCAGAACCGTCACCCGTTCTTGGACCAGGAGGTCGAGGAACTGTTCCGGGCTGCGGCTGACCGTGAACGGGACGACGACGAGACGTCCGCCGTGGAGCAGGGGCCCCCACAGTTCCCAGACGGAGAAGTCGAAGGCGTAGGAATGGAACATCGTCCACACCTGCTCCGGCCCGAACCCGAACCACTGACCGGTGGACGTGAACAGCCGCACCACCTGCTCGTGCGCGACCACAACACCCTTGGGCCGGCCCGTAGAACCAGACGTGTAGATGACGTAGGCGGGGTGCTGGGGCAGCAGCGGCGACACACGCTCGTCCTGCGCCAGGTCACCCTCCGCACGACCGGCAAGGTCCGCCATGGTCTCCGGGCCGTCCAGGAGGAGCCAGCCGTCCCCGTTCAGGTCATCGGCGACCTGGGTGGTGGCGATGACCAGGGCAGGGCCGGCGTCTTCGAGCAGGTAGGCGATGCGGTCGGCCGGGTAGGACGGGTCGACCGGCACGTAGGCCGCACCCGCCTTCAGCACACCCAGCAACGCCACGACCATCTCCGCCGAACGCGGCAGAGCAACCGCCACCAACGACTCCGGACCCACGCCCCGGTCCACGAGCACCCGCGCCAGACGGTTCGCCGCCGCATTCAGCTCCCCGTACGACAACGACACCCCCTCCCACGACACCGCAGGAGCCCCGGAGACAATCTGTGCTTCGAAGGCGTCAACCAGCGAAAGGCCGTTACTGACCGGCAGTTCCAACGGTGCTGTCCAGGTCCCGATGAGCGCGTCCCGCTCATCACCGGAAAGAACCGGCACCGTTCCGATCCCACGGCCCGGATCCGCAAGCAGCCCCTCCAGCACCCGTACGAACCGCTCGCCCCACACCACAGCCGTGGACCGGTCAAACAGGTCCGCGTTGAACTCCAGAGCGCCCCGCAGACCCGCGGCGCCACCATCGGCACCACGCACCCCGGACAGGTGGAAGACCAGATCGAACTTCGCCGCACCCGTCGCGGCGGACTCCGGTGCCACGCTCAGGTGGGGCAGCTGCTCGACCGATTCGAGGGCGGCCTTCTGCTCGTCGTTGTTCCACTCCAGGACGGTCTGGAACAGCGGGTGGCGTGACATCGAGCGCTCGGGGTTGAGTACTTCCACCAGCCGTTCGAAGGGAACGTCCTGGTGTGCGTACGCCGCGAGGTCGGTCTCCCGGACCCGGGCCAGGAGTTCGGAGAACGTCGGGTCCCCGGACAGGTCGTTGCGCAGGACCAGTGTGTTCACGAAGAACCCGACCAGATCCTCCAGCGCGTCATCCGTACGGCCCGCCACCGGCGAACCGATCGGAACGTCCTCTCCGGCACCCAACCGGAACAGCAACACTGCCAACGCGGCCTGCACCACCATGAACGGGCTCGCCTGATGCTCCCGAGCCACCTCCTCCACCCGCCGGTGCAGCTCGGCAGAAGTCTCCAGCGGGACCGAGTCTCCTCGGTAGGACGCCTGCGCAGGGCGCGGACGGTCGGTGGGCAGCTCCAGCTCGGCCGGCAGTGCTTCCAGCGCCTGCTGCCAGTAGAGGAGTTGCTGGGTCAGGGCACTGTCGGGGTCATCCTCTGAGCCGAGGATCTCGCGCTGCCAGAGGGTGAAGTCGGCGTACTGCACCGGCAGCGGCGCCCAGGCCGGTGCCCGGCCGACCGTGCGGGCCGCGTAGGCGGTGGTCAGGTCTCGGGCCAGAGGGCCCATCGACCAGCCGTCACCGGCGATGTGGTGGATCAGCACGAGGAGCACGTGCTCCTTGGGAGATATCTCGAACAGCCATGACTTCAAAGGCAGTTCGGTGGCCAGGTCGAAGCCGTGGCGCACGGCCTCCGCGATCCGGTCCGTGAGTTCGCTCTCCTCGACGCGGACGACGACCGGCTCCGGGCGTGCCGCAGCCGGGTCGAGTACCACCTGGTGTGCGCCCGTGGGCTCCTCGGCGAACACCGTGCGCAGGCTTTCGTGCCGGCTCACGATGTCCACCAGCGCGGCCCGCAGGGCCTCGCGGTCCAGTGTGCCGGTGAGACGCAGCGCCGTGGGCAGGTTGTAGGTGGGGCTCGGCCCCTCGAAGCGGTTGAGGAACCAGAGGCGCTGCTGGGCGAAGGACAGCGGGATCCGCTCGGGGCGCGGCCGTGTGGTGAGGGCCGGGCGGGGGCCGTCGGCCGAACCGAGCGCGGTGGCCAGGCCGGCCACTGTCGGGGCCTCGAAGAGGCGGCGCACCGCGACCTCCACGCCGAGGGTGGAGCGGACCCTGTTCATCAGCCGGGTCGCGAGCAGCGAGTGGCCGCCGAGGTCGAAGAAGCTGTCGTCGATCCCCACCTCCGGCACGCCCAGCACTTCGGCGAACAGCGTGCAGAGGATGTCCTCCTGCGGGGAGCGCGGCCTGCGGCTGGTCGTGTTGCCGGAGAGCTCCGGCGCGGGCAGGGCCTTGCGGTCCAGCTTGCCGTTCGCGGTCAGCGGGAGCACGCCGATCTCCATGAACACGGACGGCACCATGTAGGCGGGCAGGTGCTGGGCAAGACGCGTGCGCAGCGCCTTGGGGTCGACTGCGGTCTGTGCGCGGGGCACGACGTAGGCGACCAGGCGCCGGTCGCCGGGGCGGTCCTCCCGTACGATCACGGCGCTCTGTGCCACATCGGGGGCGTGGTCCAGCGCGGCCTGCACTTCGCCCAGTTCGATCCGGAAGCCCCGGACCTTGACCTGGTCGTCCGCGCGGCCCAGGTAGGCGAGTTCTCCACGGTCGGTCCACCGTGCGAGGTCACCGGTGCGGTACATGCGGTCGCCGGGCGCGCCGTACGGGTCCGCGACGAAGCGCTCCGACGTCAGACCGGGGCGGCCGAAGTAGCCGCGGGCCAGGCCGGGACCGGCGAGGTACAGCTCGCCCTCGACGCCACGCGGCGCCGGGCGCAGGGCCGAATCAAGCACGTACGTCCGGGTGTTGACGATCGGCCGGCCGATCGGGGGCGTCGTGTTCCCGGTCAGCGGCCCGCTCATCGTGGCGCAGACGGTCGCCTCGGTCGGCCCGTAAGCGTTGAGCATGCGCCGGCCGCGGGACCAGCGGTCCACCAGATCGGCCGGGCAGCTCTCGCCCGCGACCGCAAGGGTCTTTACCGAGACCATGGCGTCGTCGGAAAGAGACGGCAGCGCCGACGGAGGCAGCGTTACATGGGTCACCCGCTGCTCGGCGAGCAGGGCGGCCAGCGGTGCGCCCGGCATGAGCCGCTCCTGCGGCGCCATCACCAGACAGGCACCGGCCAGGAGCGCCATGCAGATCTCCGACACCGCGGCGTCGAAGCTGGGTGAGGCGAACTGCAGGACCCGGCTGTCCGGTTCGACGACGAAGGCGTCGATCTGCGAGGCGGCCAGGCCGGGCAGCCCGGCGTGCGAGACGACGACACCCTTGGGCCTGCCGGTGGAGCCGGACGTGTAGATGATGTAGGCCGGGTGCCGGGGCTCGGGCGAGGTCCCGGGCGTACCGGCGGACCCGTGCCCGGGTGAGGTCGCGGGCGTACCGGCGGACCCGTGCCCGGGTGAGGTCGCGGGCGTATCGGCGGACCCGTGCCCGGGTGAGGTCGCGGGCGTATCGGCGGACCCGTGCCCGGGTGAGGTCGCGGGCGTATCGGCGGACCCGTGCCCGGGTGAGGTCGCGGGCGTATCGGCGGACCCGTGCCCGGTGGACGCTTCATGAACTGCTTCCGCGTCGATCAGGAGGCGCGGTACGTCGGGTGATCCCAGCCGGCCGTCCAGCGCGCTCGTGGTGATCAGGAGCCCGGGTGCCGCGTCGCCGAGCACGTACGCGATGCGGTCGGCCGGATAGTCCGGGTCCACCGGCAGATAGGCGGCGCCCGACTTGAGGACGGCGAGCATCGCCACGACGAGTTCGGCGCAGCGCGGCAGCGACACGGCCACCGCTCGTTCCGGACCGAGCCCGGCGGACTGCAGCCGATCCGCCAACCTGTCCGCACGCTCGTCGAGTTGGGCGTAGGTCAGCACGTCACCCTCGAAGGCGACCGCCTCCGCGTCCGGGGTGCGCAGCGCCTGGGCGTGGAACAGCTCCGGCAGGGTTGCCGCGGGCAGCTCGCGCACGGGTCCGTTCCCGTCCGTACCGAGCCGGTCCCGCTCGGCGGGAGTGAGCACCTCGATCCGGCCCAGCGGTGTGCCGGGCTGCTCGGCGATGCTCTCCAGGACCCGTACGAGACGCTCACCGATCGTCCGCGCGGCGGCCCGGTCGAACAGGTCGGGCCGATGGTCGAGGCGGAAGGAGAGCGCACTGCCGGGCAGCGCCACCAGAGCGAGCGCGTAATGGGTCGCGTCGCGGTTCGTGGCATCGGACAGACGCAGCCCCGACGCCCCGGCGAGCTCGCCGAGGGCGTCGGCGTCGAGCGGGTAGTTCTCGAAGACCATCGAGGTGTCGAAGAGCGCACCCATGCCCATCAGCTGCTGGATCGCGGCCAGGCCCGTGTGCTGCTGCTCCAGAAGGGCCGCCTGGTCCCGCTGGATGCGACGCACGAAGTCGGCCACGTCCTCGCCCGGGTTGATCCGGACACGCAGCGGCAGCGTGTTGATGAACAGACCGACCATGTCCTCGACCCCGGCCAGGTCGGCGGGCCGGCCCGAGACGGTGACGCCGAAGACCACGTCGTCGCGCCCGGTGAGCTGCCCGACGACGATCGCCCACGCCGCCTCCACCAGCGTGTTCAGCGTGACACCGCACGACCGGGCCTGGGCGGCGAGCGCCGCGGTGGCCTGCTCGGAGAGGGCCAGCTCCACCCGTCCCGGAGCGCTCCCGGGACCCGGGTGCGGCGGTCCTGCCAGCGTCGGGCCTTCGAGGCCGGACAGCGCCTCCCGCCACGCGGCGTGCGAGGCGTCCTGGTCCTGGGCGGCGAGGCGGCCCAGATAGTCACGGTAGGGGCGCACCCGGGGCAGCTGGTCGGCGCTCCCCGGCGCCGCGTAGAAGCCCAGGAGTTCCCGTACGAGGATCGGGAGCGACCAGCCGTCGAGCACGATGTGGTGGTTGGTCAGCACGAGCCGCCACCGGTCGGCGGCGAGCCGGATCAGGACGTAGCGCAGCAGCGGCGGCCGGGCGAGATCGAATCGTGCCCGGTACTCCGCTTCCAGGATCCTCGCCGCGTTCGCCGAGCGCTCCGGCTCCGGCAGGTGCGTCAGATCGACCTCGCGCCACGGCAGCGGCACATCGGCGACGACCACCTGCACCGGCCGGCCCGCAGCCGTCCTGCGGAAGGAGGACCGCAGCGCCGTATGCCGGGCCAGGACCAGGCGGGCGGCCGTCCGCAGGGCCGCCACATCGAGTGTGCCCTCGATGTCGAAGGCCAACTGGGCGGTGTAGAGGTCGGGTTCGGAGTCGTCGTCGTACGCGCTGTGGAAGAAAAGTCCTTCTTGGAGGGGCGACAACGGCAGTACGTCGACGACTCGTGCCCCCTCGGAGAGACCCGCCTCGTCGTCCGACGGCGCGGGCACCGGTGTGCCGCCCGCCCGCACCTCGGCCTCCAGCGCCTCGATTTCCGACTGGGTCACCTCCGCGAGCGGCACGTCGGACGGCGTCAGTCCGCCGGCGCCGGGGGCCGCGCTGTGCCTGGCCAATGCGCCCAGCGCGTCGAACCAGCCGTCGGCCAGTTCCCGGACGCGCTCCTCGTCGAGGAGCTCGCCCGCCCAGGTCCAGGTCGCGACCAGTTCCGGCCCGTGCGGACCGTCGTGGGTGGCCGCGTTGACCTCCACCGTGTGGGCCAGGGCCAGTGCGGGGTCTTCGGAAGCGCCGGTCAGCGGCGCCATCGTCCAGTCCGCGACACGGCTGTCCGCCGCGACCGCGCCCGGGGCGAACCGGCCCAGGTAGTTGAAGCCGAGCTGTGGGCGGGCGCCCGTTTCCTTCAGCGCGGGTGCCGTCCTCGGGTTGAGGTGGCGCAGCAGCCCGTATCCGATGCCCTTGTCCGGCACCGCCCGCAACTGCTCCTTGACGCGCTTCAGCACGGCCCCGACGTCCGGGCCGCCGGCCCGCGCACCCACGGTGTCGTAGGCGTCGGGGGCGAGCCGCACGGGGTAGATGCTGGTGAACCACCCCACGGTGCGCGACACGTCGGCGCCGGGATCGATCTGCTCCGCCCGCCCGTGCCCTTCGAGGTCGACGAGCACCTCGGCGGCTGCCGGGCTTCCGTGACGGCGCCGCCATGCGGTGGCGGCCATCGCGAACCCGGCGAGCAGGACGTCCTCGATACCTGCGTGGAACCGTGCGGGCGCTGCCCCGAGCAGGGCCTCCGTGACGGTTGCGGGAAGCCGCAGCTCCAGGCTCCGCGCGGTGGCGAAGGTGTCACGTGCCGGATCGAGGGCGCGGTCGGTGAGCAGCGGGTCGGGAGCGGCGAGCGTCGCCTGCCACAGGTCCCGCTCCTCCTCACGCGCCGGGGTGAGCGCCGCCGTCGTGAGCTTCTGCGCCCAGCTGCGGAACGACGTGCCGACCGGGGCCAATCCGGGCTCGCGCCCCTCGGACACGGCCTGCCAGGCCTCTTCCAGATCCTCCGCCAGGATGCGCCAGGACACCCCGTCGACGGCCAGGTGGTGCACGACCAGCAGCAGCCGGCCCTGCCGCCCGGGACCGCGGTCGAACCACACGGCCCGCACCATGGCTCCCTCGCGTGGGTCGAGGCGGCGCCGGGCCGCCTCGCCCTCGGCGGAGAGGGCAGCCGGCAGTGCGTCGTCGTCCATCCGCGAGGCGTCGACCCGTCGCACACAGGAGTCCGCCGCGACCGTGCCCGGGGCCGTGACCTCGAGGGACCAGCCTTCGGGCGTCTCGGCGGCGTGCATCCGCAGACGCAGCGCGTCATGGTGGTCGAGGAGCGCCCGGACGAGGGCACACAGACGCTGCTCGTCCAGCTCGGAAGGCGTGTGCAGGACGACCGACTGGTTGAACTGGGCGACAGACCCGCCGCGTTCGGCCAGCCAGTGCATGACGGGAGTGAGCGCCAGCTCGCCGACTGCGGGAATGTCCTCGGGCGCCGCGGCCTCGTCGCCGCTTCCACCGACGCCCGCCGCTGCGAGGGCCTCGACCGTCTTGTGCTCGAAGATGTCACGGGCCGAGATGGTCAGACCGGCACGCCGTGCCCGGCTGACCAGCTGGATGGACATGATGCTGTCGCCGCCGAGGTCGAAGAAGCTGTCGTCGATCCCGACCTGGGGAACGCCGAGTACCTGGGCGAAAGTTGCGCAGAGGACTTCTTCCTGGGGGGTTCTGGGGGCGCGGCTCTGTGGGGCGGTGGTGAATTCGGGGTCGGGCAGGGCTTTGCGGTCGAGCTTGCCGTTGGCGGTCAGGGGCAGTGCGTCGAGGGTGACGTAGGCGGCCGGGACCATGTAGTCGGGGAGGGTCTGGGCGAGGTGGGTGCGGACGGTGTTGGTGTCGGGGGAGTCGCCTGTGAGGTAGGCGATGAGGCGGTTGTCGCGGACGATGACGGCTGCCTGCGCGATGCCGTCGAGGCCGGTGAGGATGGTTTCGATTTCGCCGAGTTCGATGCGGTGTCCGCGGATCTTGACCTGGTGGTCGGCGCGGCCGAGGTATTCGATCTCGCCATCGGTGGTCCAGCGGGCGAGGTCGCCGCTGCGGTACATGCGCGTTCCGGTCGGGCCGTAGGGGTTCGCGACGAAGCGTTCGGCGGTGAGGGCCGGGCGGTTGAGGTAGCCGCGGGCGAGTCCGGCACCTGAGACGTACATTTCGCCGGGGACGCCGGGGGCGGTGGGCTGGAGGGCGGTGTCCAGGAGGTAGAGGTGCAGGTCGGGGATGGGT
>NZ_RDBK01000117.1 GCF_008042275.1 Streptomyces sp. OR43
ACTCAACCACTGACTCAACCACTGGCAGAACACCCTCGCCGACCTCCCCGCCGAACTCGAACTCCCCACCGACCGACCCCGCCCCACCACCCCCACACACCAGGGCGGCACCATCGAATTCCACATCCCCCAAGAACTCCACGCAGGGGTGACACGCCTGGCCCGCGAGCAACAGGCCAGCGTCTTCATGGTCCTGCAAGCCGCACTCGGAGTCCTCCTCAACCGACACGGCGCAGGCACCGACATCCCCATCGGCTCCCCCATCGCAGGCCGCACCGACGACGCCGTCGAAGACCTCGTCGGCTTCTTCGTCAACACCCTCGTCCTCCGCACCGACCTCACCGGCAACCCCACCTTCACCGAACTCCTGCAACGCGTCCGCCACACCGACCTCGCCGCCTACAGCAACCAAGACGTCCCCTTCGAACGCCTCGTCGAAATCCTCAACCCCGAACGCTCCACCGCACGCCACCCCCTCTTCCAGACCATGCTCTCCCTGCACAACCTGGATCAGGGCGAAGCGGCCAAGTCCCTGGGCGAGTGGCCGGGGGTCAGCGTTTCGGACCAGACCATGGGCTCCGACGCGGCCCGCTTCGACCTCGCCTTCAACCTGGGCGAACAGCACGGACCGGACGGCGCCGAGGCGGGTATCGGGGCGGTCCTGGAGTTCAGCGCGGATCTCTTCGACACGCGAACGGCCGAGGCGTTGTGCGAGCGGTTCGTACGTGTGCTGAGCACGGTGATCGCCGACCCCGGGGCACGCGTCGGCCAGGTGTCCCTCCTCGCCCCCGCCGCACGCCGACTGCTGCTGGAGGAACCCAACAGCACCGCCCGGTCCTTCGCGGGTGACGCGGACGTGGTCGCGCTCTTCGAGGCGAGGGCGGAAGCGACCCCGGACGCGGTGGCCGTCGTCTTCGAGGGCACCGCCGTCACCTACGCGGAACTGGACGAACGGGCCGCCCGGCTCGCCGGTTCGCTGATCGAGCGGGGAGTCGGCCCCGAGCAGTACGTGGCAGTCGCCCTGCCCCGTTCCGTGGACCTCGTCGTCGCGCTGCTCGCCGTCCTCAAGACGGGCGGCGCCTACCTGCCGCTCGACCTCGGGTACCCGGCCGACCGGGTCGCCCACATGCTGAGCACGACCCGCCCCGTCCTCACTCTGGACGCGCAGACGCTGCCCGCGCTGCTCGACGGTGAGCGCGCCCGGAGCGTCCCGGTGGACCCCCGCGCGGCCGCGTACGTCATCTTCACCTCCGGGTCCACCGGCCGCCCCAAGGGCGTCGTCGTCTCCCGCGCCAGCCTGGCCAACCTGCTGCTCGACATGGCCGAGCGCGTCGGATTCACCCCGGACGACCGGCTGTTGGCGGTCACGACGGTGGGCTTCGACATCGCCGGGCTCGAACTCTTCACCCCGCTGGTGTCCGGCTCCTCCGTGGTCCTCGCGAGCCGTGACCTCGTCCTCGACCCGGCCGGGCTGCGTGCCGCCGTCGCCGGGCAGGGAATTTCCGTCATGCAGGCGACCCCGAGCCTCTGGCGCGCGGTCGTATCCGACGCGGGCGAGTCACTGCGTGGCGTCCGTGTCCTGGTCGGCGGTGAGGCCCTGCCCGCGGACCTCGCCAGACAGCTCACCTCCGCGGCCGCCTCCGTACTGAATGTCTACGGACCCACCGAGACCACCATCTGGTCCACCACCGCCCCCGTCACACCGGACGGCACGGTCACCATCGGCCGCCCGCTGTCCAACACCCAGGTGTACGTCCTCGACGACCACCTCGGCCCGGTGCCCGCCGGGGTTCCCGGCGAGCTGTACATCGCCGGTGCCGGCGTCGCCCGCGGCTACCTCGGCCGCGCAGGTCTCACCGCCGAACGCTTCGTCGCGAACCCGTACGGCCCGACCGGAACGCGCATGTACCGCACCGGCGACATCGTCCGCTGGACGGAGCACGGCGACCTCGCCTATCTCCGCCGCGCCGACGACCAGGTCAAGGTCCGCGGACACCGCATCGAACTCGGCGAGATCGAAACCGTCCTCACCGGCCTCGACAGCATCGCGCAGGCGGCCGTCATCGTCCGCGACGACCGCCTCATCGCCTACCTCACCGGCACCCCGGACACCGCTGCGATCCGAGACCAACTGGCCCAGGCCCTCCCCGACTACATGGTCCCGGCCGCCTTCGTCACCCTCGACGCACTGCCCCTGACCGCGAACGGCAAGCTCGATCGCAAGGCCCTGCCCGACCCCGAATTCACCACCGCCCCACAGAGCCGCGCCCCCAGAACCCCGCAGGAAGAAATCCTCTGCGGGCTGTTCATCGAGGTCCTCGGAGTCTCCGGCATCGGGATCGACGACAGCTTCTTCACCCTGGGCGGGCACTCGCTGCTGGCCACCCGTCTCGCCTCCCGCATCCGCACCGCACTCGGTGTCGAGCTGCCCGTGCGCCGGCTCTTCGAGGCGCCCACGGTCGCCGGGATCGCCACGGCACTGCGAGGTGCCGACGCGGCGCGCGACGCCATGACCTCCGGGCCGCGCCCGGCGCGTATCCCGCTCTCCTTCGCCCAGCGGGGACAGTGGTTCCTGCACCGGCTCGAAGGTCCCAACGCCACGTACAACCTGCCGGTCGCCCTGCGTCTCACGGGCCCTCTCGACCATGCGGCGCTGCGCGACGCGCTCGCCGATGTCGTGGACCGGCACGAGGTGCTGCGTACCGTCATCGCCGAGGACGGCGAGGGCGCCCATCAGGTGGTACTGGCCGCCGCCGAGCCGCCGCTGGTGATCGAGCGGGTTGCCGCCGACGCGCTGCCGGACGCCCTGCGCACCGCGGCAGGCCACACGTTCGACCTCGCAGCGGAGTTCCCGATCCGGGTGACGCTGTTCGAGACCGGACAGGACGATCACGTACTGCTGCTCCTGATCCATCACATCGCGGCCGACGAGTGGTCGTTCGGCCCGCTGGCCCGGGATCTGACCGCCGCCTACGCGGCCCGCGCCGCAGGGAGCGCGCCGGCCCTGCCGCCGTTGCCCGTGCAGTACGCGGACTTCACCCTCTGGCAGGGCGAGGCGCTCGGCTCCGAGGATGACACCAACAGCCTCATTAACCGTCAACTGCGCTACTGGGAAGAGGCGTTGGACGGCCTTCCGGCCGAGCTGGAGCTGCCGGCCGACCGGGTCAGGCCAGCCACGCCGTCCCATCGGGGCGGGTCCGTCGAGTTCGAGGTGTCGCAGGCGCTGCGCGCACGCATCGAGACGGCGGCCCGTGAGCACCGGGCGAGCACCTTCATGGTGGTGCAGGCCGCCCTCGCCGTGCTCCTGTCCCGCCTCGGCGCAGGCACGGACATTCCCATCGGGTCCCCCATCGCGGGCCGGACGGACGACGCCGTCGAGGACCTCGTCGGCTTCTTCGTCAACACCCTCGTCCTGCGCACGGACCTCTCCGGCGACCCGACGTTCACCGAGCTGCTGGAACGGGTCCGGCGGACCGACCTCGCCGCCTACAGCAACCAGGACGTCCCCTTCGAACGCCTCGTCGAGCTGCTGAACCCGGAGCGTTCCGCCGCCCGGCATCCGCTGTTCCAGGTGCGGCTCGTGGTGCAGAACGCGGACCCGCTCGGTTCCGTCGGCGGCGCGCTGGCCCTGCCCGGGCTCACCGCGTCGGCGGTGCCGACCGAGGATGCGGGGGCCAAGTTCGACCTGCTGTTCCGGCTCTACGACAAGCCCACGGGCGGCATGGGCGGCGTACTCGAATACAGCGCCGACCTGTTCGACGCCACCACGGCCCGGTCGCTCGGCGAGCGCCTCCTGCTGGTACTCGACGCGGCGCTCGCCGACCAGGACCGCCGCATCGGCCGGATGGACGTGCTGACCCCGGCCGAGCGGCACCAGGTGCTGCACGCGTGGAACGACACGGCACGCGAGGTGGCACCCGCGAGCGTCGTCTCCCTCTTCGCGGCCCAGGTGGCCCGCACTCCGGACGCCCCCGCGGTCGCCCATGCCGACACGTCCCTCACGTACGCGGAACTCGACGCACGCAGCGACCGTCTCGCGGGGCTCCTCACCGGACGCGGTGTCGGCCCCGAGCGGTTCGTGGCGGTGGCGCTCCCCCGGTCCACCGAACTGATCGTGAGCCTGCTCGCGGTCCTGAAGGCGGGCGGCGCCTATCTGCCGCTCGACCTGGAGTACCCGGCGGAGCGGCTGCGCTACATGCTGGCGGACACCGCGCCCGTCCTCGCCCTGACCAATGACGAGTGGTCCGGGCTGGTGCCGGGTGTCGAGACGCTGCTCCTCGACGCGGCGGAGACCCGGGCCGCTCTGGCCCCGTCGGCCGCGACTCCGGTGGACCCGGCGGCGACGGCCGGTCCGGTGTCGCCGCAGAACCCCGCCTATGTGATCTACACCTCGGGCTCGACGGGCCGCCCCAAGGGCGTGGTCGTCGAGCACCGCTCGGTGGGCGCCTACCTCCAGCGGGCCCGGCACGCCTATCCGGACGCCGCGGGCGGTTCCCTGCTGCACTCACGGATCGCCTTCGACCTGACCGTCACCGCCCTGTACACACCACTGGTCTCGGGCGGCTGTGTGCGACTCGCCGAGCTCAGCGAGGAGCCGGCCGGTGCCGTTCCCCGCCCGGCCTTCATGAAGGCGACCCCGAGCCACCTGCCTCTGCTCGATACGCTCCCCGACACCGCGTCGCCGTCCGGCACGCTGGTCCTCGGGGGTGAGCAGCTCCTCGGTGAGAAGCTCGCCGAGTGGCGGGAGCGGCACCCGGGCGCGACGGTCGTCAACGCGTACGGCCCGACCGAAGCCACCGTCAACTGCACGGACTTCACGCTCGCCCCGGGTGCGCCGACCCCGTCCGGTGCCGTACCCATCGGCCGCCCGTTCTGGAACACCCAGGCCTACGTCCTCGACGCGGGGCTACAGCCCGTGGCCCCCGGAGTGGCGGGCGAGCTCTACATCGCCGGCACCGGCCTCGCCCGGGGCTACCTGGGACGCCCCGACCTGACCGGCGAGCGCTTCGTGGCCAACCCCTACGGGCCGGCCGGCTCCCGGATGTACCGCACCGGCGACCTCGCCCTGTGGACCGTCGAAGGACAGCTGCAGTACGCGGGCCGCGCCGACCAGCAGGTGAAGCTGCGCGGATTCCGGCTCGAACTCGGGGAGATCGAGTCCGTGTTGCTGGGCGTCGAGGACGTCCGGGAAACCGTCGTGGTGGTTCACGAGGACAGCGCGGGCGACGAGAGCCTCGTCGCGTACGTGGTCGCCGCGACCGGTGCCGGCGTGACGTCCGGGCTGCTGCGTGCGCATGCCGAGCGGCAGCTCCCGGACTACATGGTGCCGTCGGCGTTCATGCTGCTGGACGCGCTGCCCCTCACGCCCAACGGCAAGCTGGACCGGCGGGCACTTCCGGAACCGGTGCACGGCCCCGACTCCGCGGCACCGGACCTGCTGGCCGCTCACGGCTCGCACAACCCGTGGGAGGAGGCCATCGGCGGGCTGTTCGCCGATGTTCTCGGCCTGGAACGGGTCGGTGTCGACGACAGCTTCTTCGACCTCGGCGGCCACTCCCTCCTCGCCATCCGGCTGCTCGCGCGCGCCCGTTCGGTGCTCGGCATGGAGCTTTCGGTGCGCGACATGTTCGACCACCCGACGGTGTCCGGGCTCGCCAAGCTGATGACGGTGGCGGGCCGCTCGGGCCAGGGTCTGGTGGCGGGTCCGCGTCCGGAGCGGGTGCCGTTGTCGTTCGCGCAGCGACGGCTGTGGTTCCTCCAGCAGTACGAGCCCGGCAGCTCCCTCTACAACATCCCCGTCGCCCTGCGCCTGACCGGAAACCTGGACACGGCCGCCCTCGAAACAGCACTGGCCGACGTCGTGGAACGCCACGAATCCCTGCGCACCGTCTTCCCCCAGGACGACGAAGGCGGCTACCAGATCATCCACAAGGACGCCCGGCCCGAACTCCACCACATCCTCTCCAGCCCCGAACGCCTCGACACCGACCTCGCCGAAGCCGTCACCCACGGATTCGACCTCGCCACCCAGACCCCACTCCGAGCCACCCTCCTGCGCACCGCACCCGACGAACACGTCCTGCTGCTCGTCATCCACCACATCGCCGCCGACGGCTGGTCGCTGTCCCCACTCGCCCGCGACCTCACCACCGCCTACACCGCCCGCACCACAGGCAACGCACCCTCCTGGACACCACTGCCCGTCCAGTACGCCGACTTCACCCTCTGGCAGCGCGACATCCTCGGCTCCGAAACCGACCCCACCAGCCCCATCGCACAACAACTCGCCCACTGGCAGACGACTCTGGCCGACCTCCCGTCCGAACTCGAACTCCCCACCGACCGACCCCGCCCCACCACCCCCACACACCAGGGCGGCACCATCGAATTCCACATCCCCAAGCAACTTCATGCAGGGGTGACACGCCTGGCTCGCGAGCAACAGGCCAGCGTCTTCATGGTCCTGCAGGCCGCACTCGGAGTCCTCCTCAACCGACACGGCGCAGGCACCGACATCCCCATCGGCTCCCCCATCGCAGGCCGCACCGACGACGCCGTCGAACACCTCGTCGGCTTCTTCGTCAACACCCTCGTCCTCCGCACCGACCTCACCGGCAACCCCACCTTCACCGAACTCCTGCAACGCGTCCGCCACACCGACCTCGCTGCCTACAGCAACCAAGACGTCCCCTTCGAACGCCTCGTCGAAATCCTCAACCCCGAACGCTCCACCGCACGCCACCCCCTCTTCCAGACCATGCTCTCCCTGCAGAACGTCGACCCGACCGCGACGACCGGGGACGGGCAGTTCGCGGGTCTGCGCGTGAGCGCCATGAACGCCGACAGCGCGGTGGCGAAGTTCGATCTGCTCCTGGCGGTCCAGGAGCTGCACGCCGCCGACCAGGCCGAAGCGGGCGGGATGCGCGCGGTCCTGGAGTTCAGTGCCGATCTGTTCGATGCGCGGACCGCCGAGGTGCTGTGCGAGCGGTTCGTACGCGTTCTGGACGCGTCCGTCGCCGCACCGGACACCCAGGTCTCACAGATCGACGTACTGGACGAGAACGAGCTGGCCCGAGTCCTTGAGGAGTGGGGAGCGGGGGCCGCTCCGGCTGCCGGCGCCGCTGATGCCGATGTGATGGGGCTGTTCGAGGCCCAGGTGGCGGCCACTCCGGATGCTGTGGCGTTGGTGTTCGAGGACACCCGGCTGTCCTACCGGGAGCTGGATGCCTGGGCGGACCGTCTGGCCCGGGTCCTCGTGGAGAACGGGGCCGGACCGGAGACGTTCATCGCGGTCGCACTGCCCCGCTCCACGGAACTCGTCGTCGCACTCCTCGCCGTCCTCAAGACCGGCGGCGCCTACCTGCCCATCGACCTGGACTTCCCCACCGACCGCGTCGAGTTCATGCAGGCCGAGACGGAACCGGTCATGGTCCTGGACCAGACCCTGTTCACCTCACTGAACAGCCAGAGTTCCACGACATCGCTGCCGCCCGCCTCCCCGAGCGCCGGGGACACGGCCGCATACGTGCTCTACACCTCCGGGTCCACCGGCCGCCCCAAGGGCGTCGTCGTCTCCCGCAGCGCACTGACCAACCTGCTCACCGACATGCACACCCGCATCCCCCTGACCACCGACGACCGGCTCCTCGCCGTCACCACCGTCGGCTTCGACATCGCCGGACTCGAACTCTTCGCACCCCTCACCACCGGCGCAACCGTCGTCCTCGCACCCCCCGGCCTCGTCCACGACCCCGCCACCCTCCGACGCACCCTGAACCAGGAACAGGTCACCGTCATGCAGGCGACCCCCAGCCTCTGGCGAGCCGTCACACCCGACGCAGGCGAATCACTGCGTGGCGTCCGTGTCCTGGTCGGCGGGGAAGCCCTCCCCACCGACCTCGCCACACAACTCACCGCGAACGCCGCCTCTGTCCTGAATGTCTACGGGCCGACCGAGACCACCATCTGGTCCACCACCGCCCCCGTCACCACCCAGGGCACACCCGTCATCGGCCGCCCGCTCACCAACACCCAGGTGTACGTACTCGACGACCACCTCCAGCCCGTACCTCCCACCGTTCCCGGCGAGCTGTACATCGCCGGCACCGGCGTCGCCCGCGGCTACCTCAAGCGCGCAGGCCTCACCGCCGAACGCTTCGTCGCGAACCCGTACGGCCCGACCGGCACCCGCATGTACCGCACCGGCGACATCGTCCGCTGGACCGACCAAGGCAACCTCGAATACCTCCGCCGCGCCGACGACCAAGTCAAGATCCGCGGACACCGCATCGAACTCGGCGAGATCGAAACCACCCTCACCGGCCTCGACAGCATCGCGCAGGCAGCCGTCATCGTCCGCGACGACCGCCTCATCGCCTACCTCACCGGCGACTCCCCCGACACCAACGCAGTACGTACCCAGCTGGCCCAGGCCCTACCGGACTACATGGTCCCGGCCGCCTTCGTCACCCTCGACGCACTGCCCCTGACCGCGAACGGCAAGCTCGACCGCAAAGCCCTGCCCGAACCCGAGTTCACCGGTGCCGCACAGAGCCGCGCCCCCAGAACCCCGCAGGAAGAAATCCTCTGCGGACTCTTCGCCGACATCCTCGGCCTGGAACGGGTCGGGATCGACGACAGCTTCTTCGACCTCGGCGGGCATTCACTGCTTGCCACCCGCCTCGTCTCCCGCATCCGCACCGCACTCGACGCCGAACTCTCCGTACGCCAGCTCTTCGAAACCCCCACCGTCCTGGGCCTGGCCGAAGCACTCACCGGCGCCTCCACCGCCCGCACCGCCATCACCACAGGGCCCCGCCCTGATCAGATCCCGATGTCGTTCGCCCAACAGCGACTCTGGTTCCTGCACCAGTACGAGCCCGGCAGCTCCCTCTACAACATCCCGGTCGCCCTGCGCCTGACCGGAGCCCTGGACACGGCCGCGCTCGAAGCAGCGCTGGCCGACGTCGTGGAACGCCATGAATCCCTGCGCACCGTCTTCGCCGGCAGCAACCAGGGTGCCTACCAGGTCGTCCTCGACGGTGAGTCCGCACAGCCGGCCTTCGCTGTCGTACCGACCTCCGCGGCCCAGCTCGATGCCGACCTCGTCGCCGCCGCACGCCACGGGTTCGACCTGACGGCGGAGGTCCCCCTGCGTGCGACCTTGTTCGCGCTCTCTCCGGATGAGCACGTGCTGCTGATCCTGGTCCATCACATCGCGGCGGACGGCTGGTCGCTGTCCCCACTTGCCCGCGACCTCACCACCGCCTACACCGCCCGCACCACAGGCAACGCACCCTCCTGGACACCACTGCCCGTCCAGTACGCCGACTTCACCCTCTGGCAGCGCGACATCCTCGGCTCCGAAACCGACCCCACCAGCCCCATCGCACAACAACTCGCCCACTGGCAGAACACCCTCGCCCACCTCCCCGCCGAACTCCAGCTCGCCCACGACCGACTGCGAGGTCACGTTCGGGTTGAGCATGATTTGGAAGAGGGGGTGGCGTGCGGTGGAGCGTTCGGGGTTGAGGATTTCGACGAGGCGTTCGAAGGGGACGTCTTGGTTGCTGTAGGCGGCGAGGTCGGTCTGCCGGACCCGCTTCAGCAGCTCGGTGAAGGTGGGGTTGCCGGTGAGGTCGGTGCGGAGGACGAGGGTGTTGACGAAGAAGCC
>NZ_RDBK01000118.1 GCF_008042275.1 Streptomyces sp. OR43
ACGGTCCTCGCGGACGTCACACCCGCCATGGACATCTGGCACGACGAGGTCTTCGGCCCGGTTCTCGCGCTGCGTGCCGTCGACTCGTTCGACGAGGCCGTCGACGCGGTGAACGACTCGGCGTTCGGGCTCGCCGCAGCCGTCTTCACCCGGGACCTGGGCGCCGCGCACCGCTTCGCGGACCGGGCCGAGTGCGGGCAGATCGCCGTCAACCTCACCACTCCCGGCTGGGACGTCCACCACCCCTTCGGCGGGTTCCGGGACTCCGGCTCGCCCTTCAAGGAGCAGGGCGCCGACGCCCTGCGCTTCTACACCCGCGTCAAGACCGTCGCGATCCACTTCGGCGCATGACGCCCGAACCGCCCGCACGTCCGAACAGAACGAGGAGGGGCCGATGGCCGACGAGACGGTAGGCGTCGTAGGCGCAGGCATCGTGGGCCTTGCCACCGCCCGGGAGATCGCCCTGCGCCGCCCCGGCACCCGCGTCGTGGTCCTGGAGAAGGAATCCGGCGTCGCCGCCCACCAGACCGGCCACAACTCCGGTGTCGTCCACGCCGGGATCTACTACACGCCGGGCAGCCTCAAGGCCCGGCTCTGCACCCGCGGTGCCAACCTGCTGCGCGAGTACTGCCAGGACAGATCGCTGCCCTACGAGGAGTCCGGCAAGCTCGTCGTCGCCGWCGGCGACGACGAACTGACCCGGCTGGACGACCTCTACGCCAACGCCCGGGCCAACGACGTGCCCGGCGTGCGCAAGGTGACGGCCGGTGAGATCCGCGACATCGAACCGCACGCCGTGGGCAGGGCGGCGATCCACTCCCCGCGCACCGCCGTCACCGACTACGTCGCCATCGCCCGCGCCTTCGCCGACGACATCGTCGCGGCCGGCGGCGAGGTACGCCTCGGCTTCCCCGTCACCCGCGTCACCCGCCTCGACCGCGGCGGCCTGGAAGTGGCGTCCGGCGACGACATCGTCACCGTGGACCGTCTGGTGCTCTGCGCCGGACTGCACAGCGACACGGTCGCCGAACTCGCCGACGACGGGGCCGAACCCCGGATCATCCCGTTCCGCGGCGAGTACATGACGGTGAGCCCCGACAAGGCCCACATGGTGCGCGGGCTGATCTATCCCGTACCCGATCCGCGCTACCCGTTCCTCGGTGTCCACTTCACCCGGCGGGTCACCGGCGAAGTGGAGGTCGGCCCCAACGCCGTCCTCGCCCTCGCCCGCGAAGGCTACCGTCGCACCCAGGTCGACGTCCGCGAACTCCTGCGCATCGCGGCCTTCCCCGGCACCTGGCACCTGGCCCGGCAGCACTGGCGCACCGGCATCAAGGAGATGCGCGGCTCGCTGTCGTCCCGCGCCTACATGACAGCGGCGAAGCGGTACGTACCGGGCATCGGCGCCGGGGACGTGCGGCGCGGCGGCGCGGGAGTGCGGGCCCAGGCGCTGGGCCGGGACGGGGCGCTCGTCGACGACTTCCGCATCCACCGCGTCGGCGCGGTGACCGTCGTACGCAACGCGCCGTCGCCCGCGGCGACGTCCTCGATGGCGATCGCCGAGCACATCACGGACCACGTCCTCGGTGCCGGTTCCGCCGCCTGAACTCGCGTCTGTACTGCGGCTATTCATGCAACAACAGCTTGCGCGCGTGGATATCGGCAGAGCAGCTCCGGCCGCCTAACGTCTCATCCGTAGCACCCCACCACCCCTCGGAACGAAAGAGGCAACGCCATGTTCGTCGTCGACACCCAGATCCACATCTGGAAGGAAGAGACCCCGGACCGCCCCTGGGTCCCCGGCGCCCGCGAGCGTATCCGCCTCAACGGCCACCGTGAGGAGGCCTTCAGCTACGAGGAGGCGCTCGAGCTGATGGACGAGGCCGGCGTCAACCGGGCACTGATCCTCCCGCCGTCCTGGGAGGGCGACCGGATCGACTACGCACTGGAGGCGTGCGAGGCCCACCCGGACCGCTTCGGCATCATGGCCCGCATCCCGCAGAACAAGCCCGAAGAGGGCACGGCCATGCTGAAGGACTTCGCCCAGAACCCGCACATCAAGGGGACGCGGCTCACCTTCCACCGGCCGCAGGACCGCAACTGGATGATCGACGGCACCAACGACTGGTACTGGCCGATCGCCGAGGAGCTGAAGACCCCCACGATGGTGCACGCTCCGATCTGGAAGAAGGAGCTCGGCGAGATCGCCGGCCGGCACCCCGACCTGAAGATCATCATCGACCACATGGGCATCATGGCCCGCTGCGTCGACGACGCCATCGGGTACTGGGTCCAGGAGACCGCCGACCTGCACCGGCACCCGAACATCTACGTCAAGCTGTCCGCACTGCCGGGCTATTCGACGCAGCCCTTCCCGAACGGCAACATCGAGCAGTACGTGCGCGCGATGGTCGACCGGATGGGACCGCAGCGCTGCTTCTACGGCACGGACATCACCCGCCTCCTCGGCCACGGCATCAGCTACACCGACACGATCGAGCAGTTCACCAAGCACTGGGACTTCACGCCCGAGGAGCTTGAATGGATGATGGGCCGCGGCATCGCCGAGGTCCTCGACTGGCCGATCGAGGGCTGAGGACACACACGAGATGACGGACACCGTGAACACGCCAGGCGCCGACGGCGGGGATGCCTTCGTCTCGGCCTGTACCGCCGTCGGCGCCGACTACATCTTCTGCTCCTCGGGGTCCGAATGGGCCCCGGTGTGGGAGTCCCTGGCCCGCCGGCACCGCGACCGGATCGCCTGCCCCCGCTACCTCGACCTCACCCACGAGACCGTGGCGGTCGGCATGGCCACCGGATACGGCCTCGTCAAGCGGCGGCCGCAGGCCGTGCTGCTGCACGCGGCCCCCGGCCTCCTCCAGGGATCGATGGCCGTCCACGGGGCACTGCTCGCCGGGGTCCCGATGGTGGTCAGCTCCTCGGAGTCGACCACGTACGGGGACGGGGCGGGCCAGGACCCCGGTGGCCAGTGGTACCGCAACCTGTCGATCGTGGGCGGGCCCCACAGCGTGGCGCAGCCGTTCACCAAGTGGTCCAACGAGGCCGCCAGTGTGCACACCCTGCCCACGATGATCACCCGGGCCGCCGAGCTCGCGTGGCGGGCCCCCGCCGGCCCCGCCTACCTGAACATCCCGCTGGAAGTGCTGCTGGAGGAGTGGGACGGGCGCGAGGCCAAGCCCGTCGTCCCGCCGGGCTCGACGCACAGCTCTCCGGAGGAGGCCGATCCGGTCGCGCAGATGATCCGCGAGGCGGTCAGCCCGGTGATCGTCACCGAGACCGCGGGCCGCGAGGCGGGCGGGTTCGAGGCGCTGCTGGCCTTCGCCGAGGCGTGGAACATCCCGGTCGTCGAACCCGACTCCGCGGTCTGCGCCAACTTTCCCCGTACCCATCCGCTGCACGCCGGCAGCGATATCGGGCCGTGGATGGACGAGGCCGACCTCATCCTGCTGGTCAACTGCCGGGCCCCGTTCTACCCGCCGAGCCGCCGCCCCTCGAAGGCGAAGATCGTCGTGATCGACGAGGTGCCCCAGCGCCCGCACGTCGTCTACCAGGTCCTCTTCGCCGACCGCTATCTGGAAGGCAACGTGACGAACACGTTGCGCCAGCTCACCAGGAGGGCGAAGGACCTCGACGAGCCGGCCGTCGCGGCGCGACGCGCGGCCCAGGACGAGCGCCACGCCGCCGAGCGGGCCGCGGCTGCCCTCGCCGAGAGCGGGGCGGAGAAGGCCGAAGGCATCGATCCGGTGCTGGTGGCGGCGACCCTGCGCACCCTGCTCGACGGCCGTGACGCGGTCGTCGTCGATGAGACCATCACCCACAGCCGCACCGTCAGGCGCCATCTGCTCACCGACGCCCCCGACTCCTACTTCTACGTGCAGGGCGGGCTCGGCCAGGGCATGGCGGTCGCGCTGGGCGTCAAACTCGCCGCACCCGACCGGCCCGTCGTCCTCACCATCGGCGACGGCGCCTTCACCTACAACCCGGTCATCCCGTCGTACGACGCCTCGAAGGCGTACGGCGTCCCCGTGCTGGTCGTGGTGTTCAACAACCGTGTCTACAAGTCGATGAACCTCAACCACCGCCGGTTCTACCCCGAGGGCGCCGCCGCGGAGACGGGCGAGTGGCTGGGCACCGATCTGCACCGGCTGCCCCGGCTCGCCGCCTTCGCCGAACCCTTCGGCATGCACACCGAGACCGTCGACACGCCGGACGCACTCGGCCCCGCCCTCGAACGGGCCCTCAAGGCCGTGGCCGCCGG
>NZ_RDBK01000119.1 GCF_008042275.1 Streptomyces sp. OR43
AACACCACGGTCGGCGACTTGATCGGCGAGTACACGCAGGACGACGCGGGAGCCTACGTCTTCCAGTACGGTCCGCTGGTCACCGCGATGACCGAGGGCCGCGCCCTGCTGATCGACGATGCCACCTTGATCTCACCGAAGGTCCTGGCGGCGCTGTATCCCGCGATGGACGGGCGCAGGCAGATCCAGGTCAAGGCCCACAAGGGCGAGACCATCAAGGCCGAGCCAGGCTTCTACGTGGTGGCGGGCCACAATCCCGGCGTCCACGGAGCGGTGTTGACGGAGGCGCTGTCGTCCCGGTTCAGCGTGCAAATCCAGATCGGCACGGACTACGACCTCGCCCTCGCCTTGAGGATCGATGCCCGGGTGGTCCGGGTCGCCCGGAACCTCGCCCGCCAGGTCGAACTCGGCGAGTTGGGCTGGGCCCCCCAATTGCGAGAGCTGCTGAGCTACCAGAAGACCGAGGCAGTCCTCGGCACCAATGCCGCGCTGGCGAACCTGGTCGGCATCGCTCCTGTGGAGGATCGCGACATCGTCGCCGACGCCGTCATCAAGGCTGTCGGCGTCAAGAAGATCGCGCCCCTCACCCTCGGCAAGCAGCTCCCCGCCTCAGCTGCCCGGCAGCCCCCGGGCAGCACCGGCTCCGCGCACCGGGGCCGCTCGCGATGAGCGCCCACCACCACGTCCAGTCCCCCGCCACCACCCGGGACGACAGCGCCTCCGTCAACACCGCTCCGTGGACGCCGGGATTGTGGCCCGCCACCACGTAGAAGCCTGGCTCGGCCTTGATGGTCTCGCCCTTGTGGGCCTTGACCTGGATCTGCCTGCGCCCGTCCATCGCGGGATACAGCGCCGCCAGGACCTTCGGTGAGATCAAGGTGGCATCGTCGATCAGCAGGGCGCGGCCCTCGGTCATCGCGGTGACCAGCGGACCGTACTGGAAGACGTAGGCTCCCGCGTCGTCCTGCGTGTACTCGCCGATCAAGTCGCCGACCGTGGTG
>NZ_RDBK01000012.1:0-766 GCF_008042275.1 Streptomyces sp. OR43
GAGGGAATGGGGCTCCGCGTCTCGGCGGGGCCGGAACGGGCAGGGCCCGGCGCCGCGGGACGGTCGGGCAGGCCTCCGAGCGGGTGGGATCCCGGCGTCAGGATCCCCCTGGATTTCACCCGTGTGGGTGGTGCGCCGCGCCCGGTTTGTCGCGGTGCGCACCGGCGTACGGGTGCGGTCGTGCCGGAACGTGCGTACGGACTGGCATCCTTGGCGATGTAGGTACGGCCGCGGCTGAGGCCGTCACGCCCCGATCGGGAGCCCCGGGAGCCATTGAACGTGTCACAGCTGCGTACGGTCCAAGTGCTGGGCGGCGGCAGTGCGGGCAGCAGCGCCCATGTCGGTTCGCTGGCCGCCGGACTTGTCGCACGAGGCGTGCAGGTCACCGTCTGCGCTCCGGCCGGACTGGATCGTTCCTACGAGTTCTCCGCCACGGGCGCCCGGTTCACGCCCGTGCCGCGGCGCAGTGATCCCGCCGCCGTCGCCGCGCTGCGGGCCGCCTGCGCGGGTGCCGACGTCGTGCACGCGCACGGACTGCACGCCGCCGTCCGGGCCGCACTGGCGCTCGGCGGCCGGCAGGTACCGCTCGTCGTCACCTGGCACACCAGGACCCACGCCGAGGGCGCGCGCCGCCGACTGGTCCACCTGCTGGAGCGGAGAGCCGCCCGGGCGGCGTCCGTGGTGCTCGGCGCCTCGTCGGACCTGGTCGACCGGGCCCGGCGCCGGGGTGCGCGCGACGCCCGCCTCGCGCCCGTCGCCGTACCCG
>NZ_RDBK01000012.1:866-43932 GCF_008042275.1 Streptomyces sp. OR43
CCCATGAGCACCCCCACCGCCCCGGCCGGTCCCCGCGCCCTGACGCAGGCCGACATCACCGCCGAGATCACCGCGGCGCGCGCGGACTACGCCGCGTCGCTGGCCGGCGGCGCACCCGTACGCCCGCACCCCGCCCGGGACTACGCCCCCTACCGCAGCAGCACCCTGCGGCACCCGAAGCGCCCGCTGATCCAGGTGGGCGCCGACCCGGAGGCCGTCGAACTGACCGGCCCCGTCTTCGGCGTCACCGACATCACCGAACTCGACCACGACCTGACCAGGCAGCACCACGGAGAACCGCTGGGCGAGCGGATCAGGGTCACCGGACGGGTCCTCGACCGGTCGGGCCGCCCCGTGCGCGGCCAGCTCGTGGAGATCTGGCAGGCCAACGCGTCGGGCCGGTACGCCCACCTGCGCGACCAGCACCCCGCACCCCTCGACCCGAACTTCACCGGCGTGGGCCGCTGCCTGACCGACGACCAGGGCGGTTACTCCTTCGTCACCGTCAAGCCGGGTGCCTATCCCTGGCGCAACCACACCAACGCCTGGCGCCCCGCGCACATCCACTTCTCGCTGTTCGGGGCGGCGTTCACGCAGCGTCTGATCACCCAGATGTACTTCCCGGGCGATCCGCTCTTCGCCTACGACCCGATCCTCCAGTCCGTCACCGACGACTCCGCCCGCGGCCGTCTCGTCGCGGCGTACGACCACGAACGGTCCACCCCCGAATGGTCGCTGGGCTACCGCTGGGACATCGTCCTCGACGGCCCGTCCGCCACCTGGACCGAGGAGGGCCGCTGATGTCCGCCGCCGCTTCCGCAGCCGGGGAGCTTCTGCCCACCCCGTCCCAGACCGTCGGACCCTTCTACGGGTACGCCCTGCCCTTCCCGGGCGGCGGCGACATGGCGCCGCCCGGCCGGCCCGGCACCGTGGTCCTGCACGGACACGTCCTCGACGGGGCCGGCGAGCCGGTGCCCGACGCCCTCATCGAGGTGTGGCAGCCCGCACCCGACGGCTCCCGGCACGGGGCGCCCGGTTCGCTGCGCCGCGACCCCGTCACCGGGGCGGTCATCGGCCGCCACGGAGTCGCGTTCACCGGCTTCGGCCGGGTGGCGACGGACGCCGACGGGCACTACACCGTCACGACGCTGCCGCCGGGCGGAGCCCCGTACCTCGCGGTCCTCGTCTTCGCCCGCGGTCTGACGCACCACCTGCACACCCGCGCCTATCTGCACGACGCCGCCGGCCTCGACCGCGACGGCCTGCTCGCGGACCTTCCCGAGGAGCGGCGGGCCACCCTCCTCACCACGCCGGAGGACACCGGCATCCACCGTTTCGACATCCGTCTGCAGTACGACGGCGTACATGAGGAGACGGTCTTCCTTGACTTCGGGTGACGCGGCGGCGGACTCCGGCCCGGCGGCTCCGGGTGACGCGGCGGACGTCGGCGCGGCCGCCCGGGATGACGCCGCGGCGGATGTCGGACTGCTGGCGCCGGTCCGCGCCGGGACGGCGGTCGAGGACGCGACGGGCGACGCCGCCTACGTGCGCGCCCTGCTCGACGCCGAGACCGCGCTCGTCCGCGCCCAGGAATCACTCGGCCACGCACCGGCCGGTACCGCGGACACCGTCGCGGCGGCCGCGGCCGACGCCACCCGGTTCGACGCGCGCTCCCTGGCGCTGCGGGCCCGTTCGGGCGGGAATCCGGTCATCCCGATGGCCGCCGACCTGACGGCCGCCGTCGCCGAACGGTCCGAGGAGGCCGCGGCCCATGTCCACCGGGGCGCGACCAGCCAGGACATCCTCGACACCGCCGCCATGCTGGTGGCCTCCGGGGCTCTGCGGCTGATCCTGGCCGACCTGGACCGGGCCGCCGCGGCCCTCGCGCTCATCGCCGCCGAGCACCGGGACACCCCGATGGCGGGGCGCACGCTCACCCAGCACGCCGTGCCCACGACCTTCGGCCTGAAGGCGGCGGGATGGCGCAGCCTGATCCTCGACGCCCGCGACCGGGTCGCGGCGGTCCTGCACACGCTCCCGGTACAACTGGGGGGCGCGGCAGGGACGCTGGCCGCGTTCGGGGCCTTCGCGGACTCGGGGGAGCGGGGCGCTGGAGAGGTCCGGGACACCGGCCTCGGCCTCGTCGCCGCCTATGCCGACGCGACGGGGCTGGCCGTGCCCCTCCTGCCCTGGCACACCCTGCGTACCCCCGTCGCCGACCTCGCCGGAGCGCTGGCCTTCACCGCCGGGGCGCTCGGGAAACTCGCCGCGGACGTCCTCGTCCTCTCCCGCACCGAGATCGGTGAGGTCTCCGAGAGCACCGGCGGCGGCTCGTCGGCGATGCCGCACAAAGCCAATCCGGCCCGCGCCGTCCTCATCGCCTCGGCCGCCCGCCAGGTCCCCGCAGCGGTGGGGATCCTGTACGGTGCACTCGCCGCCGAGGACGAGCGCCCGCCCGGAGCGTGGCATGCCGAATGGCAGCCCCTGCGGGAGGCACTGCGCACGGTCGGCGGAGCCGCCGACGCGGCGGCCACCCTGGCCGAAGGGCTGCGGGTCCACCCCGGGCGCATGCGCGCGAACCTCGGTGCGACCGGCGGACTGATCGTCAGCGAACGGATCACCGCCGTCCTCTCGGCCCGGATGGGACGGGCCGCGGCCCGCACGGCGGTGACCCGGGGAGCCGCCCGCGCGGCCCGTGAGGGAACCCGCCTCCACGACGCCCTCGCCCAGGACCCCGCACTGGCGGGCATCGTGTCGCCGGACGAGCTGAGGACCCTCGGCGACCCGTCCGGATACACGGGATCGGCCGGCCTCCTCGCCGACCGCGCGCTGCGCCGCCACCACGACGGGGGGACCGTTCCGGAGTGACGCGCAGACCGCACACCACGACCCCGACCCGCACCGGCCGCACGGCGACGGCCCACCCGCACCGTGCGCTCCCGGCGGCTGCCGCCGGGCACTCATCGCATCCGGCACCGGCCGGACCAGGAGCCCCATGACCACCCCGACCGCACCCACGGCGCGCCTTCTCCACCACCAGGTGGACGGCCCCCTCTCCGCACCGCACCTCCTCCTCGGGCCGTCCCTCGGCACCGCACTGTCCGTCTGGGACACACAGATCGCCGGCCTGGCCCGCGACCACCGCGTCGTCCGCTGGGACCTGCCCGGTCACGGCGGCACGCCCGCCGCGCTGTTCCCCGACGGCGGCGGCGTCGCGGAGCTGGGAGGGCAGGTACTCCGCCTGGCCGACGCCCTCGGCATCGAGCGGTTCGCGTACGCGGGCATCTCCCTCGGCGGCGCGGTCGGCGCCTGGCTGGGCGTCCACCACCCGGAGCGGGTCACCTCGCTCGCGCTCGTCTGTTCCTCGGCGCGCTTCGGCGAACCGGAGGCTTGGCGCGAGCGCGCGGCCCTCGTACGGACCGAAGGCATCGGACCGGTGGCCGAGACCGCGGCGGGCCGCTGGTTCACCACGGACTTCGCGGGCGGCCCGGCGGCCCGCGCCCTTCTGGCCGGCCTGCACGACGTCGACCCCCACGCCTACGCCTCGCTGTGCGACGCCCTCGCCGCGTACGACCTGCGCGGCGAACTGGCGGGCATCACCGCCCCCACGCTCGTCGTGGCGGGTCGCGACGACCCCGCGACCCCGGTCGCCCATGCCCGCGAACTGGCCGACACCATCCCCGGCTCGACCCTGGTCGAACTCCCGGGCGCCTCGCACCTGGCCAACGTCGAACGGCCGGCACCTGTAACGGCGGCGCTGTCCACCCACTTCACCGCCGCCACGGCCACCGACGACTCCTCCCGCCACGGCGCCGGCCTCGCCGTACGCCGTACCGTCCTCGGCGACGCGCACGTCGACCGGGCCATCGCCCGGACCACCCCCTTCACCGCCGTCTTCCAGGACTTCATCACCCGCTACGCCTGGGGCGAGGTGTGGACCCGGCCCGGGCTGGACCACCGCACCCGGCGCTGCCTCACCCTCACCGCCCTGGTCGCCCTCGGCCACCACGAGGAACTGGCCATGCACCTGCGGGCCGCACTCGTCAGCGGCGACCTCACCCCCGAGGACGTCCAGGAGGTCCTGCTCCAGGCAGCCGTCTACTGCGGAGTCCCGGCGGCCAACGCCGCGTTCGCCGCGGCGGACCGGATCCTCACCGACATCAGCCACAGCGCAGAGGAGAAATAGACCGTGCACACGACCGTAGGGATCATCGGCGGCGGACCGGCGGGACTTCTGCTCGCCCGCATGCTGCACCGCGCAGGCGTCGACTGCGTGGTCCTGGAGAGCCGGGACCGCGCCTACGTCGAACAGCGCCAGCGCGCCGGCATTCTCGAACAGCCCACCGTCGACGCCCTCCGCGAGGCCGGTGCGGCCGAGCGCCTCGACGCCGAGGGCCTGGTGCACGACGGCATCGAGCTGCGCTGGGACGGCCGGTCCCACCGCGTCGACTTCCCCTCGCTCACCGACGGCCGACGGGTGTGGGTCTACGCCCAGACCGAGGTCGTCAAGGACCTCATAGCCCTGCAACTGGCCGACGGTGCCCCGCTGTTCTTCGGTGCCGAGGTCAGGTCGGTCGAAGGGGCCGACTCGGGCCGGCCGGCCGTCCACTACACCCACGAAGGCCGCGACGAGGTACTCACCTGCGACTACGTGGTGGGCTGCGACGGATTCCACGGCGTCACCCGGGCCGCGATCCCGGCCGGCGTGCGGCGGACGTACGACCGGGTGTACCCGTACTCCTGGCTGGGGATCCTGGCCGACGTGCCGCCGTCCTGCGACGAACTGATCTACGCCCACTCGCCGCGCGGTTTCGCCCTGCACAGCATGCGGTCGCCCGAGGTCAGCCGGCTCTACCTCCAGGTGCCCAACGGCACCGACCCCGCCGGCTGGTCCGACGAACGGATCTGGGACGAGCTCGACGCACGCTTCGCCGTCGACGGGGACTGGAAACTGCGACGCGGCCCCATTACCGCGAAGTCCGTTCTGCCGATGCGCAGTTCTGTCACGGAGCCGATGCGGTACGGCTCGGTGTTCCTCGCCGGGGACGCCGCCCACATCGTGCCGCCCACCGGCGCGAAGGGGCTCAACCTGGCGGCGGCCGACGTCGTCGTGCTCGCCCGCGCCCTGGTGCACCGGCACACGACCGGATCGTCCGAACTGCTGGACGCCTACTCGGACACGTGCCTGCGCCGGGTGTGGCGGGCCGAGCACTTCTCGTACTTCATGACCACCACGCTCCACACCGACCCGGAGCAGAGCGGTTTCGACACCCGGCTGCAGGTCTCACAGCTGGACAGGATCGCCGCCTCGCCGCACGCCGCCGCCGAACTGGCGCAGAACTACGCCGGACTGCGCCTGCCGTAGCGACGGTCCCACCAGGAGGATCTCCGTGGATCTCACGGTCCAGCAGCTGCGGTACTTCGTCGCCGTGGCACACGAGCTGCACTTCGCCCGTGCCGCGCAGGGCCTGCGCATCTCCGCCCCGTCGCTGAGCCAGCAGATCGCCGCGCTGGAACGGCGGTTCGGCGCCCCGCTGTTCCGCCGGGACGCGCGCCACGTCGAACTCACCGAACTGGGGTCGGAACTGCTGCCGATGGCCCGCCGTTCCATCGCGGCGCTCGACGACATCGTGGCGTGGGCCGAGGAACGGCGGGCGGGCGGGGCGGTGGTACGCGTCGGCCTCGTGGTCGGCAGCCACATCGGCTCCGCCATCCTGGCCGAGGCAGCGCGCGCTCTTCCCGGCACGCGGTGGGAGATCCGGCGCCTCGGGTTCGACGGCTCCCTGGGCGCGCTGCGAACAGGCCTGGTCGACCTGGTCCTGGCGCCGGCCCTGGCAGCTCCCTCGGGCCCGGACCTGCACGTGGTGCCGCTGTGGTCCGAGGGCCGGGTCCTGGTGGCCGGCGCCGGCCACCCGCTGGCCGGCCGTGACAGCGTCACCGTGGACGAGGTGGCGGACGAGCTCTTCGTCGCGACGCTGGGCGACGAGGCGCTCACCGACTGGCTCGGGCTGCCGCGCAGCGACGGCTTCGCTCCCGAGGTCGCCTACGTCGCCGCCACGTTCGAGGAGGTGCTCGACATCTGCTCGGCGGGCCTCGCGGTCAACATCGCCGGAGCGGGAGCGGTCTCCGGATCGTCCCGGCACGGCGTCGCCTTCGTCCCGGTGCGAGGACTGCCCGACGCCACCGTCTATCTGCTCCGGTCGGCCAGGGCCCCCTCCGCCGCGGTCCTGGCGGTCGAGGAACTCGCCGTACGCGTGGCACGCCGCGAGACGGGGCGGCCCGGACCCGGCTGACGGCGGTCGCGGCGAGGGCCACTCCGACCTGCAAGGTTAGGTTCGGCCTCATGATG
Source organism: Streptomyces sp. OR43 (assembly GCF_008042275.1). Classification (GTDB taxonomy): domain Bacteria; phylum Actinomycetota; class Actinomycetes; order Streptomycetales; family Streptomycetaceae; genus Streptomyces. The sequence continues at coordinate 7,216 of NZ_RDBK01000012.1, forward strand.
CTTGGGGTAACAGGTCGTGGCTTCCGGAGAGATGCGTCAGCAGACTCGACGCACCCGTACCCACTGCCTGGAGGCACCTGTGACATTCGATCACGTCCCCGACCGCCGGTCGAAGCCGTCCTGGGAGGGAGTCCTTCCAGGACGTCCCGCACCCTTCTTCCTGGAGGACGGGGACGGCGAGCGGGCGAAGCTGTTCGACAGCGTCGTGACGGTCCTGCTGTCGGCGGACGAGACGGAGGGCCAGTTCGGGGTCTTCACTACGCGCCAGCCCAAGGGCGACCTGATCGTCGCGCACTCGCACGAGGACGTGCACGAGATCTTCTACGTGGTCGAGGGGGCCGCCCGCGTCTTCCTGGAACACCCCGACGGGCGTCAGGAGAGCAGACTGCTGCGCCCGGGCGACTTCGGCTATGTGCCCGCCGGCATCGTCCACTCGTACCGGACCGAAGGCGAGTACAACAAGATCCTCGGCGTGTCCACCGGCGGATTCGAGCGCTTCTTCCAGGCGTTGGGCGATCTGACGGAGGAACGGGACGTGCCGACCGTCCCCTTCGTCCCCTCCCCGGACCGGATGCGGCAGGCGTTCACCCGCTACCGGAACACTCCCGCCCCCGGTCAGCAGTGGGAAGGAGCATGAGCCCGCGAGCGGAGGCGGACGGCCCGGCCGACGCGGAGCAGCGCGGCCGCAACGCGACCCTGATGCAGACCTACGTCGAGGGCCTCGCCGCGACCTCGCCACCGGGACCGACGGCGCCCGCCGCGGCCGTGACGGTTCTGCGTGACCTGGTCTTCTCGGAGCCCAGCACCGGCGGTGAACTGCGGCTGGACCTGTATCTGCCCGAGGGCGTGCCCGGGCCGCGTCCCGTCATCGTCTGGCTGCCGGGCGGCGGATGGCAGCGCGCCGCCCGGGGCATGGGCCCTCACCTGGGGCGGCTGTTCGCCCAGCGCGGCTACGCCATGGCGGACATCGAATACCGGTCGAGCCGTACGGCGCTCTGGCCGGCCCAGCTGCACGACGTGAAAGCCGCCGTGCGCTATCTACGGTCGGTGGCGCAGGATCGCGGCCTCGACGCGGAACGCATCGGCGCATGGGGAAGCTCGGCCGGCGGGCATCTGGCCGCACTGCTCGGACTGACCGGCGGCGACCCGGTGTGGGAGGGGAACGGGGGCCACGCCGCGTATCCCAGCGACGTGCGGGCCGTCGTCGACGGCTACGGCCCCGCCGACCTCCTCCACATGGACGAGGACAGGCTGCCGGGCGGGGTCGTGAACGACATCGATCCGTCGTCCCCGCCCTGGGGACTGCTCGGCGGCCCCACGGCGGACCGTCCTGAACTCGCCTCGCAGGCAAGCCCCGTGAGCCACGTCAGCGGGCCGACGGCACCCTTCCTGATCCTGCACGGAGACGCGGACCTCCTGGTCGGGCCGAGGCAGAGCCAACGGCTCTTCGACGCCCTGCGCGGTGCCGGCAGCGAAGCGACCCTGGTGACGGTCCACGGAGCCGGACACGGCTTCTTCAACACCGACGCACTCGAGCGCACGCCGCCTCTGCCCACGACCGTGCATACCACGCGGTCCGGCGAGCGCACGCCGGACCGGCCCGGCGCGCTCACCTCCGGTCTCGTCGAGCGGTTCTTCGACCTGCACCTGCGCCGGCACTTCTCCGACTGAACGGAAACAGCCGAAATGGCCCACCCGCGTGGTGTCGAATTGCCCCACGCGGGTGAGCCGATCCCTGCGTAGCCTCAACGCCATGCCGAAACTCCTGCCGCCGGTCGGACCTCAACGCACGCTTTCGCTGGCCCAGTTGACCAACTCAGTCGGCGACGGCGCCTACTACGTCACCTCGGCCCTCTACTTCACCCATGTGGTCGGCCTCGCTCCCGCCAGGATCGGGCTCGGACTCACCGTCGCCTGGGCGGTCGGCTCCGTCGTCGGGGTGCCCCTCGGCCGGATCGCCGACCGCCGGGGGCCGCGGGGAACGGCGGTCCTGCTCGCCCTCGCCACCTGTGCCGCCGTCGCGTCCTTCCTCGTCGTACGGGACTTCGCGCCGTTCCTCGCAGCCGCCTGCCTCTACGCCACCGCGCAGTCGGGCCTCGCCGCCGCCCGTCAGGCTCTGCTCGCGGGCCTCGTCGCCAAGGAGGAGCGCACCGGTGCGCTCGCCCACCTGCAGTCGACGCTGAACGCGGGCCTTGCCGTGGGCGCCGCACTCGGCGGCCTCGCGCTGTCCGCCGGATCCACGGCGGCGTACCTGGCGGTCTTCGCCGTCGACGCCGCAAGCTTCCTGCTCTGCGCACTCGTCCTGCTCCGGCTGCCGGCCGTCGCGGCGGTGCCCGGGGACCGGAGCGCGCAGCTTGTGGTGCTGCGCGACCGGCCGTACGCCGTCGTCACGCTCCTCAACGCCGTGCTCCTCGTGCGCATGCCACTGCTCAGCGTCGGTCTGCCGCTGTGGATCACCGAGCGGACCGAGGCTCCCGAGTGGGTGGTCTCCGCGCTCTTCGTGCTCAACACCGGTGCCGTGATGCTCTTCCAGATCCGAACCGCCCGCTCCGTGAACGGGATCTCCACGGCAGCGCGAGCCCTTCGCCGGTCCGGCGCGCTCATGGTCCTGACCTGCCTCGTCCTCGCCATGTCGGCGGTGGACGACTCGTGGCTCGCGGTGACCGCCCTGGCCGGTGGCTCCGTGCTGCTGGTCGCGGCGGAAATGCTGCACTCGGCCGGCTCCTGGCAGCTCTCCTTCGATCTGGCACCGGCGGGGCGCATCGGCGAGTACCAGGGCTTCTTCGGTACCGGCGTCACCGTCGCGCGCACGCTGGGACCCCTCCTGCTCACCACGCTGCTGGTCGGCTGGGGCACGGCGGGCTGGCTGCTGCTCGGGGGAGTTGTCCTCGCCGCGTCGTACGCGCTGGGGCCGGCGGCACGGTGGGCGGCGAGGACACGTCAGGAGCCCGACTCCGTCGTCGCCGCCCAGGGCGTCTGAGCGGCAGCGGCGAAGGGCCCGGGACCGTCAGGGGCGCGGCCGGTGACCGAACCGCACACCCTCCCACGGCGTCCCGCCCGGGAACGACTCCGCGCGGCGCTGACCGGACGGGCGCGCGGCGGCCCGCTCGATCTCCGGCTTCACGTCCTCGATCCGTTCGAGCCAGCCCAGCAGTTCCCGGCGCAGCTCGTCGGCGACCTCCCGGTGCGAGTCCAGCCCGGCGAGGTTGTCCAGTTCGTACGGGTCGGCCGCCAGGTCGTACAGCTCCGTCTCCGTGTAGCGCTCCGCGCCCGGATCGTGCCACGCGTCCGCGCCCGGCGCGTCCACCACGTACTTCCACCGGGAGGTACGTACCGCGCGCCCCACCCGGTCTTCGCTGATCTGGACGAACACGGAGCCGGGCCGGCCGGGGTCACGGCCCCCACCGGTCAGCGGAAGCAGCGAGCGTCCGTGGAGACCGTCGGGAACCGGAAGGCCCGCGGCCGCCAGCAGGGTGGGCATCAGGTCCACCGTGCCGACCGGCCGGCTGACGAGCCCGCCGCCGCTGAAGCCCGGCCCGGTGAAGGCGAGCGGCACATGGACGGACGCCTCATGGGCCGAGCGCTTGTACTCGCTGTTGCGGGTACGGAAGTGGGAGCCGTGATCCGCCGTCCAGGCCAGCACGGTGTTCTCCTCGGTCCCGATGCTGCGCAGGGCGTCGCGCAGGCGCCCCACCCCCTCGTCGACCCGCTTGATCTGTCCGAGGTATCCGGCCAGATGCCGGTGCGCACCGCCCTGCGGGGCTTCCGGTGCGAGCGCGGCGAGGTCCGGGGGCAGCCACGCGCCCTCGTAGCGCTCGCGGTAGCCCGTCGGAGCCGGGTAGTCGTCGGTCGGATTCTGGTGGTGCGGCTCCAGCAGGGAGAGGAACAGCAGGTACGGGCGGTCGTGGTGGTCGGCAACGAAACGGATCGCCGCGTCGATCAGGGCGTCCGAGCGGTATCCGGGAAGCCGGACGGCCTCCCCGCCCTCGTCGTACACCACCGTGCGGTAGGCGTCCGAGGTGAACTCGAGCCGGTCCGAGGCGAGCCAGCTTCCGTAGCCGCCCCGGCGGTCCGGTGGCACCGGGCCGTCCGGCTGGTCCTCGCCCGCCAGGTGCCATTTGCCGATGTAGCCCGTCGCATACCCGGCCGCCGCGAACTCTCCGGCGAGGGTGGGGATGCCCGGGGGGAGCGGCAGACCGTTGCGGAAGACTCCCGCCGCGGTCGGAAAGCGGCCGGTCTGCAGCGCGGAACGGGCCGGTGCGCAGACCGGGTTGGGCGTGATCGCCTGAGCGAACAGGGTGCCCTCGCGGGCGATACGGTCGAACTCCCCGGTCACCCGCGCCGGATTGCCGTGGACGCCGGCCGTGTCCCAGCGCTGCTGGTCGGTGAGGATCACGATCACCTGCGGAGGCACCCCCGCGGGCGACGCCGCAGCACCGCCCGCCGGGGCCGGTGACTCACCGTGCGGGACGGGCACGCTCACACGCCCGCGGTCTCGGCCGTCGAGGCGCCGGACGCGATGCCGAAGGACGGGTCGGGCACCGCCTCGGGGCTGATGAGGGTGGAGGAGCGGCCGTCGGTGCCGACCGGGACGTCGCCGTCGATGGTGACGCGGCGCAGCTTGCGCTCGTGCGTGTCGGAGTCGTCCACGCCGTAGTGCTGGGTGGCACGGTTGTCCCAGATGGCGACGTCGCCCACCTGCCAGTCCCAGCGCACCGTGTTCTCGGGGCGCTCGATGTGGGACTGGAACAGATCGACCAGTGCCCGGGAGTCGCGGCCGGTCAGCCCGCTGATCCGCTGGACGAAGTTGCCGAGGAGCAGCACACGCTCACCGGTCTCGGGGTGGACGCGGACCACCGGGTGCTCGGTGAGGAACTTCGTCGAGGTGAACACCTCCTGGTACTTGGCCAGCGCCTCCGGCAGGGCGTTCGGCCGCAGGGCGACGTAGTCGTAGTCGTTGGAGTGGACGGCCCGCAGACTGTCCGCCAGGGTGCGCAGCTGCTCGGGCAGCTCGGCGTAGGCGGCAGCCGTGTTGGACCACAGGGTGTTGCCGCCGTACGGCGGGATGACGACGGCGCGCAGGATGGAGAAGGCCGGGTAGGCGGGGACGAACGTGACATCGGTGTGCCACTGGTTCGCCCGGCCGCCGTGGTCGGAGTCGATGCCGAGCGAGTAGCGGCCGTCGGCGGACGGAACCGTCGGATGGGCGACCGGGGTGCCGAGCAGCCGCCCGAACGCCTCGTGGCTTTCCTCGTCCAGATGGTCCTGGCCGCGGAAGAAGACGACCTTGTTGGCCAGCAGCGCCGCCCGGACGGCCGCGACGGTCTCGGGGGCGAGATCCCCGCCGAGGCGGACGCCCGAGATGACGGCGCCGATGCGTCCGCCGAGCTTGCTGACGGTGAGGGCGGGAGCGGTGGTCGTGGAGGTCATGACAGATCCCTTTCGAAGGACACGCTGGTGCGTCGGCCGGCCGTGGAGCGCGGTCAACGGCGAGTTGATTAATTCGGGAGCGGAATCAATAGGGGCGTGAGGTGACCGCCGTCGGACGCGATGTCGTCCGGGAGCGGGCGTGTGGGTGGAGAGCCGTCCGAAGTGCGGTGCGGGGCAGCCTGGTCAGGCGGCGGTACAGCGGCCCGGACACGCGGGCGGCATTGCGGTACGGCCGGCGCGGGCGGGCCGCGCATCGGTATCGGCCGTCGCGAACATGTCCGGAGACTCGCAGCGCCCCGCGGAGTACGTCAAGCGCCCGTCCCCGCCCCGCCGGGCGCCGGGCAGTGGTTCAATCGGCCCTTGCACGGGGCCCGTACCCCTTCCGGAGAAGCCTTGCGAAACGGCAGGTGACCTGGGGCTTCTCCGGTTGTCCCGGAGAAGGCGAGCAGCGGGCCCGGCACCGGGCCGTGGCCCGGGGACGATTTCATGCCGCCGTAATGTTGCGACCCGCGTCCGGGCCGCAGGACCGAAGGAAGCCCCATGACAGCTGCCCCCCACGTCTTCCGGGCGACCGGTGACGGCCGGCGCGAGACCAACGCCGCCACGGTGCTGCGCACCGTCCTCGACCACGGGCCGGTCGCCCGCCGGACGATCTCCGATCTCTCCGGGCTCAGCCCGGCCGCCGTGTCCCGCCAGTGCACCGATCTCGTAGGCCTGGGCCTGGTACGGGAGTTGCCCGAACTGGTGGCGAGCAGCGGGGTCGGCAGGCCGCAGATCCCGGTCGACCTGCACACCGGGGAGAGCGGCGGACCGGTCGTGGGCGGTGTCCACATAGGGGTACCCGGTTCGACCTTCGGCCTGCTGGATCTGCGCGGACGGCTGCTGGCCCGTCGCTCCCTCCCGCACGACGGCCTGGCGCCCGGAGAGCTGCCGCTCCGGATCGTCCAGGGGTTGCGCGCGTTTCTGGCCGACGCGGGCCGCGGCCGGCGCCTGCTGGGCGTGGGCGCGGCCCTCGGAGGCTGGGTCGACCCGGCTACGGGGACGGCAGTGCGGCATGACGCGCTGGGCTGGCACCACCGGCCCCTCGCCGCCGAACTCGCCCGTGGCCTGGGCGGACTCGATGTGCGGATCGACAACCACGCCCGGGCCATCGCCCAGTCGGAGATCCTCTTCGGCCGGCCCGCGGCCCGCCGCAGCCTGGTCCACCTCTTCATCGGGAACGTGGTCGACGCCGCCCTCGGGATCGCCGGGGTGGTGCATCAGGGGCCGGGGTCCGGAGCGGGTGACGTGGCGCATCTGCCGGTACCGGACTCCACGGTCAGCTGCCCCTGCGGCAGGTCCGGCTGCCTGGAGGCGACCGCCTCCAACACGGCCGTCGCGCACACCGCCGTGCGGCGCGGGATCGTGCCCGAGCCCGACGCGTTCCTGGTGGTGGACGCCGCGGCGGCGGGTGACAGCCGCGCCGACCGGCTGCTGCGCGAGCGGGCCCGCGCGGTCGGCCGGGCGGCGGCCCTGCTCCTGGACGTCCTCAACCCGGACCTGGTCGTGGTCACCGAGCACTCCAGCCTGGTCAATCCGGAGTACCTGGAGGAGATCCGGGGCGCGGCGGTGGACCATTCCCACGTCTGCCAGGATCCCGAACGGATCGTCAGTCCGCATGCCGGGACGGCCGTCATCCCCGTCGCGGCAGGTACCATCCTGTTGAACCCGCTGTTCAGGAGCCCGCTGACCGCGTCCCAGCGGTAGCCGCCCGTGAGGTACGGCAGGGAGCTTCGTACCAGGATCCGGACAGACCGGGTTGACCGTCCGCCGGAGCCACTGTCATATTGCTCCCGTGAACCCGGACATGCGCCTCGTCTCCCGCAGGCACGTCGACCTCTGTCGACAGGCCAGCGCGGTCTGTGCCGTCCGCAACTGACCCGGACCGCCTCCTCCGCGGACCCGTCCCGGGTGTTCGCAACGCCTCGCTGACACCTCACCGGCAGTACGAGGCTCCTGGCCGGAGCCGGTTCCCCGAGGTCCGGCACCGCGCTGCGGCCTGATGCCCCGCGTCCCACCCCTTCTCGTTCCGGCAGGCGTCTTGACGCGCTGCCGGCCTTGATCCCGCACACCTCGAAGTGCTCCTGCACCACGCCTCGTTCGGGAAGCACCACCGCGGCCTTTCCATTCCTCCCGCAGCGGAAGCAATGCAGGTGTGCGTCGCGCCGCACCCTCCCTTCACCGTTCTCCACCGTCACAGGCAGGCTTTCGATGACCGAGCTGTACCCCCTCACGCCCCCCGGACCCTCCCGGCGCACGACACTGCGCGCGGCCGGAGGCGGCACCCTGCTTCTCGGACTGGGCCTGGCGGGCTGCCGCTCGGCGGTTTCGGAGGCCTCGTCCGCTCCGAAGGGCGCGAGCGCCTCTCCCCGGCGCGGTGGCGTGCTCAACATCGCTGTGAACAGCGACTTCACGCCCGCCCTGCTGTTCTCCCAGAGCGGGCAGTCCCTCCAGCACCGGCTCATCTACAACACCCTGACCCGCTACGACGACCGTCTCAGCCCGCAGCCGGAGCTCGCCCGCTCCTGGACGTACGCCAAGGACGGGCGCAGCATCACGCTGCGGCTGCGCGACGACGTGACCTTCCACAGCGGCCGCAGGTTCACGGCGGCCGATGTCATCTTCGCCGTGAAGAACCTTCAGAATCCGCTACGCGCAGCGCAGTTGCGGGCCACGGCCGCCACGGTCACCGGCTTCGAGAAGCGCGGAGACCATGAACTCGTGCTCAAGCTGGCCCACCCGGTGAACAACCTGTTCGACCTGTTCGAGTTCATGATCATCGCCGATTCGGAGACGGTCGAGGACGCCGTCACCGGAAAGCAGCTCATCGGCACCGGCCCGTTCAAGCTGAAGAAATGGAGCCCCGGCTCCGGCCTGACCCTGGCCAGGAACGACACGTACTGGCAGGCCGGCCGGCCCTACCTCGACGGTGTCGAACTGCGGGTCATACCCCAGGCCGACGCCCTGCTCTCGTCGCTCCGCTCCGGCCAGTCCCAGCTCTCCTTCAACGTGCCGGGCAAGAGCCTCGGCGTCGCCAAGAGCGATCCGCACCTCACCATCAGCGACTACGACACAGGCGGCGGCGCCGTCTACCTGGGGGTCAACACCACCGTCGCCCCGCTGAACGACCGGACCGTGCGCCAGGCCCTCGCCTGGGCCGTCGACCGCGACCGGCTGCTCGCACAGACACTCGGCGGCTACGGCCTCGCCTCCGCCGCTCCCTGGCCCAAGTCCTCGCCCGCCTTCACCGAGGCGCACCGCACCCACTACTCGCACGACCCCGCCAAGGCCCGGGAGCTGCTGAAGTCCGCCGGGCACACCAGGCTCGAACTTCCCTTGCTGCACCTGGCGCTGCCCGGCGACACCGCGATCGCCGAATCCCTCCAGTACGACCTCAAGCAGGTCGGCGTCCACGTCACACTCCAGCCCACCGACCCGGCCACCGGGCAGAAGAAGCTGATCTCCCAGGACATGCCGGCCCTGTGGACCATGGGGCACGGCTTCGCCCAGGTCCAGCCCTCCACCCTCGCGGTGAGCGCCTATCCGTTCAACGAGGCGAAGAACACCTCCAAGTACCGGTCCGCCGCGTACACCAAGGTGGTGCAAGAGGCCTGGACCAGGCCCGAGTCGAGCACCGCCGAGGCCAACGCCCAGCACGAGAAGATCTCCTCCATCCTGCTCGACGAGGCATTCCTCATCGACCTCGTCGTCCGCGGACAGGTCCAGGTCGCCGCCGACGGGCTGCACGGCGTCACGCTCAACAAGTTCTCGTATCTCAACCTCGACAACGCCTACCTGGTGTGACATGCGCAGCTACGTGATCCGCCGGCTGCCCTCCGCCCTCCTCGTCCTGCTGGCCGCCTCCTTCCTGATCTTCACCATCCTGCGGCTCGTTCCCGGCGACCCGGCCACCACCCTCGCGGGCCCCGACGCGGACGCGGCCACCGTCGCGGCGATCCGCGACCGGCTCGGCCTCGACGCGCCGCTGCTCTCCCAGTACGCCCACTGGATCGGCTCACTGCTGACGGGCGACCTCGGCCCCTCGTACGCGATCGGCGGGCAGACCGCCGACCTGATCCGCGACGGACTCGGCGCCACCGCCGAACTGACCGTCGCCGCCCTCCTGTTCGTCGTCCTGCTCGGTACGGCCTTCGGCGTGCTCGGGGCCACCTCCCGCAGCCGCTGGATCCGCACCGCGGTCCGGGTGACCACGACCGCCGCGCTGGCCGTGCCGCCCTTCGTCAGCGGGGTCCTGCTCGTGCTGCTGTTCGCCGTGATCCTCGGCGTCCTGCCCCCGGGCGGCCGGGTCGCCTTCCTGTCCGCGCCCGACCTCGCCGCGCAGTACCTGGTGCTGCCCGCGCTCTGCCTGGCCCTGCCCAGTGCCGCCGTCCTCGGCCGCTACCTCAAGGACGGCATCGAACGCGGACTCGCCGAGGACTACATCCGCACCGCGACCGCCGCCGGAGTCGCCCCGCGCCGGCTGCTGTGGCGCCACGCCCTGCCGAACGCCCTCCCGCCCGTCGTCACCCTGCTCGGCATGCAGGTCGGGCATCTGCTCGGCGGAGCCGTACTCGTCGAGGCGATCTTCGCCTGGCCGGGTCTCGGCCAGCTCGCCGAACAGGGCCTCCAGCGCCGGGACTACCCGGTCGTCCAGGACCTGCTGCTGCTCCTGGTCGCCGTCTTCGTCCTCGTCCAGCTGCTCACGGACCTCGTGTACGCCTGGCTCGACCCCCGCATCAGGTGGGAGTAACCCCATGACCTCGACGACCGACCTCTTCGCCGCAGGCCCGCCGCCGGCCGCCTCCAAGGCCCGCGGCCGGGTCCGCCACCCCTACCGCGGCGCCCTGTCCACCGCCCGCGCCCGCACGGGTCTCGTCCTCGTCGGCGCCGTGGTCCTCGCCGGGCTGCTCGCACCGCTCCTCGCCGGGCACGGCCCCACCGACCAGAGCGGCCAGAGCCTCGCCGCCCTCGGCACCCCGGGCCACCCGCTGGGCACCGACGACCTCGGCCGTGACCTGCTCAGCCGAGTCCTCTACGGCATCCGCGCCGACCTCGGCATCATCGCGATCGCCGTCCCCCTGGGCGCCGTACTGGGCTGCCTGTTCGCCCTCCTCGCCGCCGCGCACCCGGTGGCCGACACCGTCGTCCAACGCGTCTTCGACCTCCTCCTCGCCTTCCCGGGCCTGATCCTGGCGCTCGCCGTCACCGCGATCCTGGGCCCCGGGCGCGTCCCCGTTGTTCTCGTCATCGCACTCGCCGAGATCCCCGCGTTCGGGCGGCTGCTGCGTGGCGGGATCCTCGTGCAGCGGGAACGGGAGTACGTCACCGCCGCCCGGGTCGGCGGCAGTTCGGGACGTCGGGTGCTCGTCCGGCACATCCTGCCCAACGCCGCCGACCCGCTCATCGTCCAGATCGCCGTCTCGCTGACCGTCGCCGTGTTCATCGAAGGCGCGATGAGCTTCCTGGGGGTCGGCGTACGGCCGCCGGAACCCACCCTCGGGGCCGTACTCAGCCAGTCCATGCCCTATCTCGCCCAGGCCCCGAACTTCGCCGCAGGACCCCTGATCACCGTGACCGCGCTCGTCCTCGGACTCTCGCTCATCGCCGAGGCGCTCAACCGGGAGATACGCCGATGACCGCCCAGGAGCTGCTGCAGGTCCGCGACCTCGGCGTCGAGTTCACCACCCCCGACGGCTCGGCGCTGCGCGCCGTCCGCGGCGTCTCGTTCACCCTGAACCGGGGCGAGACCCTGGCCGTCGTCGGCGAGTCCGGCTCCGGCAAGTCGACCACCGCACTCGCCCTGAACCGGATGCTGCCCGGCACCGGCCGCATCACCACCGGCACGGTCCGACTGGACGGCCAGGACCTGGCCGCCGCCACCGAGCAGGAACTGCGCGCGGTGCGCGGCGCCCGCATCGGCATGATCTTCCAGGACCCGATGACGGCCCTGAACCCGGTCCTGACGGCCGGCCGCCACATCGAAGAGGTCCTCCGCGCCCACGGCGACCGCGACAAGGCGTCCCGCCGAGCCCGCGCCGTCGAGCTCCTGGACCGGGTCGGCATCCCGGAACCGCACCGGCGCGCCGACGACCACCCGCACCAGTTCTCCGGCGGCCAGCGCCAGCGCATCCTCATCGCCATGGCCCTCGCCGGTGAACCCGACATCCTGCTCGCCGACGAACCGACCACCGCACTGGACGCCACCGTCCAGGACCAGATCCTCACCCTGCTCGCCGACCTCAACCGGGAGACCGGCACCGCCCTGGTCCTCATCACGCACAACATGGGCGTCGTCGCCCGCGCCTGCGAACGCGTCCTGGTGATGTACGGCGGCACGGTCGTCGAGGACGGGCCCACCGCCGAAGTGCTCACCCGCCCCCGCCATCCGTACACCGCGGGCCTCCTCGCCGCCGTGCCCCGTCTCTCCACCCCGTCCGGCACCCGGCTCACCGGTATCCCCGGCAGTCCACCCGACCTCACCCTCCTCGGTGACGGCTGCGCCTTCGCCGCCCGCTGCGCGCTCGTGGAGGACCGCTGCCGTACGGCCGTACCGCCGCTCAGCCGCACCGCGGACGGGGTGCACGTCGCCTGCCTGCCCGCCGCCGGGCGCACCGAGCCCCTGCCCTCCACCGCCCCGCCCACCCGCATCGACCGGCCGGCACCCGGAGCCGTCGTCCTGGAGGCCGAGGGACTGCGCAAGACGTACAGGTCGCGCGGCACCCGGCGGCACGCGGTCCCCGCGCTCGACGGCGTGTCGCTGACCCTGGCGGCGGGGGAGACCCTCGGCGTCGTCGGCGAGTCGGGCTCCGGGAAATCCACCCTGGCCCGGGTGCTGGCGCACGCCCACACCTCGGACGAAGGCACCGTCCGGCTGCGCGGCGAGGACATCACCCGGCCCTCCAGGCGCGCCCTGCACACGGTGCGCCGCCAGATCCAGATGGTGTTCCAGGACCCGTACGCCTCGCTCAATCCCCGGATGKCGGTCGGCGAGATCGTCGCCGAACCCCTGATCGCCTTCGGCCTCGGCGACCGGGACGAACGCGACGCGCGGGTGGCCGAACTGCTGCGCCGGGCAGGGCTGGACCCGGCCGTCGCCGACCGGCATCCGCGCTCCTTCTCCGGCGGTCAGCGCCAGCGCATCGGCATCGCCCGGGCACTGGCCCCCGAACCCTCCGTCCTCATCTGCGACGAGCCCGTCTCCGCGCTCGACGTCTCCGTCCAGGCCCAGATCGTTTCCCTGCTCACCGACCTCCAGCGTGACCTGGGCCTGGCCCTGGTCTTCATCGCCCACGACCTCGCCGTCGTGCGACAGGTCAGCCACCGCATCGCGGTCATGCACCGGGGCCGGATCGTGGAGACCGGCAGCGCCGACGAGATCTGCGAGCACCCCCGCGACCCGTACACCCGCGCCCTGCTCGCCGCCGCTCCCGAACCCGTACCGCCGGCTGCCCGGAGCGTACGGACACAGAAGACGGGAGCACTCGCGTGAGCGCGTGCTGCGCCCCGGGCCGCCCATGTACGGACGTCATCCCGCTGCCCTCCGTACCCCGTACGGCCCCGTCACGGGCCGCCGCCCGCCGGGCCATGGCCGAACTGCCCGGCGGCGTCTTCCGGATGGGCGACGCCTTCGGGGAGGGCTACCTCGCCGACCGGGAGGGGCCGGTGCGTGAGGTGACCGTGGCCCCGTTCGCCATCGACACCACCGCCGTCAGCAACGCCGACTGGGCCCTCTTCGCGGAAACCACCGGCTACCGCACGGACGCCGAACGCTACGGCAGCTCCTACGTGTTCCACCTCCTCCTCGCCCCGGCCGCAGGGCGCCACGTCATCGGCCGGGTGCCGGGCGCACCGTGGTGGCTCGGCGTCGAGGGAGCGTCCTGGAACGCGCCCGAGGGGCCCGGCTCCGGCATCACGGACCGGCCGGACCACCCCGTCGTCCACATGTCCCACGACGACGCCCTGGCCTACTGCGACTGGGCCGGGCTGCGACTGCCCACCGAAACCGAATGGGAGTACGCGGCCCGCGGAGGCATCGACGGCGCCCGCTACCCGTGGGGCGACGAACTCGCCCCTGCCGGACGCGAGATGTGCAACATCTGGCGCGGCTCGTTCCCGCACCGCTCCGACCGGCCCGGCGGCCGCACGGGCACGGTGCCCGTCACTGCCTACGCACCCAACGGATACGGCCTCCACAACACCTCGGGCAACGTCTGGGAGTGGTGCGCCGACACCTACGGGGCCGGCGAACGCGTCATCCGAGGCGGCTCCTACCTGTGCCACGCCTCGTACTGCAACCGGTACCGCGTCGCCGCCCGCTCCCACAACACCCCCGACTCCTCGACCGGTCACGGCGGCTTCCGCTGCGCCCGCGACCTTCCAGAAGGACGAACCAGGCAGTGAAAGCCGTCATGGTGATGTTCGACAGCCTCAACCGGCATCTGCTGCCGCCGTACGGCGCCGACTGGATCCACGCGCCGAACTTCCGCCGCCTCGCCGCGCGTACGGTCACCTACGACACCTGCTACGCGGGCTCCATGCCATGCATGCCGGCCCGGCGCGAACTGCACACGGGGCGCCACAACTTCCTGCACCGGGGCTGGGGGCCGCTGGAGCCGTTCGACGACTCGATGCCGGAAATGCTGAAGCACCACGGTGTCTACACCCACCTCGTCAGCGACCACCAGCACTACTGGGAGGACGGCGGCGCCACCTACCACGGCCGCTACAACTCCTGGGAGTTCTTCCGCGGCCAGGAGGGCGACCCGTGGAAGGGGCAGGTCGCGGAGCCCGAGATCCCCGAGGACCTGCGCACCACCCGCAATGACCTGTGGCGCCAGGACTGGGTCAACCGTCCGTACCTGGACACCGAGGCCAAGCAGCCCCAGACCCTCACCTTCGACGCCGGCCTGGAATTCCTGCGGACCAACCACACCGAGGACGACTGGTTCGTCCAGATCGAGACCTTCGACCCGCACGAACCCTTCTTCACCCAGGACCACTACAAGGACCTGTACCCGCACGACTACGACGGGCCGCACTTCGACTGGCCCGACTACAACCGCGTCACCGAGACGAAGGACCAGGAGAACCACGCCCGTTACGAGTACGCGGCGCTGCTCTCCATGTGCGACCACTCGCTCGGCCGGGTCCTCGACGCGATGGACGAGCACGGCCTGTGGGACGACACGATGCTCATCGTCTGCACCGACCACGGTTACCTGCTGGGGGAGAAGGGCTGGTGGGCGAAGGTCGTCACCCCCTGGTACAACGAACTCGTCCACACCCCGCTGTTCGTGCACGACCCGCGCAGCCCGGACCGCGCCGGCAGCCGTGACGACGCGCTCGTCCAGACGATCGACCTCGCCCCGACCCTCCTCGACTTCTTCGGAGCCGACCGGACCCCGGACATGCAGGGGCGCCCCCTGCGCGACACCGCGACGGCACAGCAGCCCCGGGAATCGGCGCTCTTCGGCATGTTCGGCGGCCATGTGAACGTCACCGACGGCCGGTACGTCTACATGCGGGCCTGCCATGACGACACCAACCGGCCGTTGTACGAACACACCTTGATGCCGACCCGCATCCGCGGCCGCTTCACCCCGGCGGAACTCTCGGACCTGACCCTGGCCGAACCGTTCGCCTTCACCAAGGGCGTACCCACCCTCAGGATCGCCGCCAACCCTTCCCCTCTGCTCGGGCCGCAGCGGTTCGGCACCCTCCTGTTCGACCTCGGCACCGACCCGCGGCAGGAGAAGCCCCTCGTCGACGACGCGGTCGAACTGCGCATGGTGCGGCTGCTGGTGGAGCGGCTCCGGGCGAGCGATGCGCCCGCCGAGCAGTACGAACGGCTCGGTGTTCCGAGCGACCCGGCCGAGGTCACCGAGACACATCTCCTGGTCGCCGCCCAGCGCGAGCGTGCCGAAGCAGCACGTGAACCGGCCGCCCGGTCCGACGAGTTCACCGAGGGAGCACTCAACCTCCGTACCCCGCTGGCGCAGCTGCTGGCCGAACCCGCCGCCGCCGAGGCCATCCGCCGCATCGTCCCCGGCCTGCTCGACACCGAGCTGCTGACCGTCCGCGGCGCCGGCTCGCTCCTTCAGATCGCGGCCTTCGCCGGGCATCCCGGGCACTTCGAACTCGCCGCTCTCGCCGACGAACTGGCCCGCCTCTTCCCACTCTCCCCCACAGACCACGACGGAGCCATCAGCCGATGACCACCAGCATCCGGCGCGACCCCTACGAACAGTTCCCCGGCCGGATCGGCCGTACCTTCGCCGACTCCGAACCGGCCTGGCCCGCACCTCGGCCCCGGGCCTGCGCACGCGGTACCAGTACGTCACCGACCTCGCCCCCACCCTCCTGGGGCTGGCCGGGCTGGAGCGGCCCGCCGCACGGCGGGGTGTCACGCTCCAGGAACCGGACGGCGTCAGTTTCGCCCCCGTGCTCGCCGACGCGGAACACGCCTCCACCCACCCCGAGCAGTACTGCGAGATGACCGGCAACCGCAACTACTACCGCGACGGCCACAAGCTCGTCACCCTTCACCGGCCCGGCACGCCCTACGACGACTCCGAGTGGGCGCTGTACGACATCCGGACCGACCCGACCGAGATCCGCGACCTGGCCGCCGAGCGCCCCGCCCTCGTCAAGGAACTGCCGGCTGCCTGGGAGGTGGCCGCCCGGCGCAACGGCGTCTTCCCGCTGCCGGACCTCAGCGGAGCGCTCGCCCGCCGCAACCCGGCCGAACAGCGGCTCGCCCGTCGGCTGACCCTGCTGCCCGGCACTCCGGAACTGGAGCGCTACCGGTCCTCCCGGCTGGTCGCGCTGCGTTCCTTCGAGATCACCGTCGCGATCGACGAGGCGGGGGAAGGCGTCCTGGTCTCCCACAGGGCATCAGCGTCGGGATCGACCGCAAGTCTCCGGTCTCCTTGCCGCTGTTCGAGCGCCACCGCTCCTTCCGCTTCCGGGGGCGGCTGCGGTCGGTGACCTACCGTCCCGGGCCGCCGGGGCCCGATTCCCCGGAGGCCGTGGCCTCCGCGCTGGAGGAGGCGGCTGCGGCGTTCGAGTGAGAGGGCGCCCGAATGGCGGCGGACGACGGGCAGAGCTAACGTCGGGGGAGTGAACGACCGCGTTCACTGATGGTTCGAGTGCACCGATGACTCGAGTGACAAGCAATCCGATGACGGGCTCCCACGCGACACCCCGGCAGGCTGCCGAATCCCCGGAGAAGGGGCGCGGCAGCGGGATCGCCCTTCTCGTCATCTGCTCGTGCCAGCTGATGGTGGTCCTCGACATCACCATCGTGAACATCGCTCTCCCGCACATCCAGACCTCGCTGGGGTTCTCCACCGAGAACCTCTCCTGGGTCATCAACGCCTACACGCTCACGTTCGGCGGGCTGCTTCTGCTGGGCGGGCGCCTCGGTGACATTCTCGGGCGCCGCAGAGTCTTCATGTTCGGCGTCGCCCTCTTCGTCTTCGCCTCCCTGCTCGGCGGTCTCTCCCAGGAATCGTGGCAACTGCTCGCCGCACGCTCCCTCCAGGGCGTCGGCGGTGCGATCGCCTCGCCTACCGCGTTGTCGCTCATCACCACGACCTTCCGGGAGGGCCCGGCCCGTAACAGGGCGTTCGGCGTGTTCGCGGCCGTTTCGGCGGGCGGCAGCGCCATCGGACTGCTGGCGGGCGGGGTGCTCGTGGAGTGGCTGGACTGGCGGTGGATCTTCTTCGTCAACATCCCCATCGGTCTGCTGATCGTGCTCGCCACACCCCGCTACATCCGGGAGTCCGAACGCCATCCCGGGCACTTCGACCTCTTTGGCGCGCTCACGGCGACGGTGGGCATGGTGTGCCTGGTCTACGGCTTCATCCGGGCGTCCGAAGAGGGGTGGAGCGACACCCTCACCCTGTCGGCGTTCGCGGCGGCGGTCGTGCTGCTGGCCCTGTTCATCGCGATCGAGAGCCGGTCCCGGCAGCCCATCACACCCCTGTGGATGTTCCGCGACCGCAATCGCGCCGGCACGTACGGGATGATGCTGAGCCTCGCCGCGGCGATGTTCGGCATGTTCTTCTTCCTCACCCTGTTCGTACAGAACATCCTGGACTTCAGCCCCCTGAAGGCAGGGCTCGCCTTCCTGCCGGTCAGCGCCATCATCGCCGTCGGTGCCGGTATCGCCTCCCAGTTGCTGCCCAAATGGGGGCCCAAACCCTTCATGGTGACCGGTGCGCTCCTGGCCGCCGCGGGCCTGGGCTGGCTGACACAGACCGATGTCCACAGCTCGTACGTCGGCAGTCTCCTGGGACCGGTGCTGGTGTTCGGACTCGGCATGGGCCTGCAGTTCGTGTCGCTGACCCTGATGGCCGTCTCCGGGGTGGAGCCGAAGGACGCCGGTGCGGCCTCGGGGATCCTCAACACCACGCAACAGGTGGGCGGATCGCTGGGCCTGTCCATCCTCGTGACGGTGTTCGGTACGGCCAGCCGCAACGAGGCCACCGACCAGGTACCGAAGTTCCTGGCGGACGCGACACCGGCCGAGCTGGCACAGTTCCGCAGGACCGGCCAGCTGCCGGGACAGTGGGGCGACCAGGTGCTGGCGTCCGGAGTCTCCCAGGCGTTCGTCGTCGCCGCCGTCTTCGCTGTCGTCGCCGCACTGATCGCCCTGATCGTCATCCAGGTACGCCCCTCGGACCTGGAACGCCTGCGCGGCGACGACAGCGAAGACGGCGGCGACGACGAACGCCTGGGAGACTCCGGACGCCAGCACCTGGTCGCCCCACTGTCCCGGCAGCTGGCCGGTCCTGCGGAACTGTGCCAGCTCGGCCGGTGTCGCGTCCGCCAGGAACTTCGGTACCTGGTCGGTGGCCTCGTTGCGGCTGGCCGTACCGAACACCGTCACGAGGATGGACAGGCCCACCCCCATGCCCCGTACCACCCCGTCCCTGGCCCGCGCCTGTCTGGTGCTGACCGCACTGACCGCACTGACCGCACTCACCGCGCTGACAGGCTGCTCCGACGCCTCACCGTCGAAGTCTCCGGCCGCCGCCGCACCGACAACCACCACGTCCGTCACCTCCGACGCCGAAGCCTCGGCCACGCCGCGGGCCCCGGCAACGCCCGCTGCCCAGGCGCCTGTTCATGTCTCCATCCCCTCCCTCGGGGTGGACAGCGACATCATGCGCCTCGGCCTCAACACCGACGGCACGGTCGAAGTCCCGCCCGCCGAGAAGGGCATGACGGTCGGCTGGTACACCGGCGGCCCGGTGCCCGGCGCGCAGGGACCCGCCGTACTGATCGGCCACAACGACACCCGCTTCGGCCGGGCCGTCTTCCACGACCTGAAGAAGATCACCAAGGGGGCGGACATCACCGTCCGGGACGCGAAGGGCGCCGAAGTCCACTTCGAGGTCACCGGCCGCGAGACGGCGAGCAAGACCGCGTTCCCGACCAACCGGGTCTACGGCCCGACCGACGACCGGGCCCTGCGCCTGGTCACCTGTGACGGCGCGTTCGACGCCCAGGGGCATCCCGTCGACAACCTGATCGTGTACGCGACGAGGCGCTGACGCACCCGGCAAGCGGCGGCGTGTCCGAGCCGGGCGCATCCGCTCCCCCATGGACCCACCAAGGTCTCGATCGGCCGCGGCTACACGTTGCAGATGTACGTCTGCCCGGAGTCGTTCGACCATCCGCATCTGCAGGTGATGCAGTGGGCCCGGGTCGGGGCGAACGGGGAGCACGACCACAGGCACCCGATGGACGGCAGCAGGAAGGGATCTCGGCACCTGGAGTCTACCCACGGGTAACTCACCCTGCTTTCATGTGACAAGACCTCACCGCCCCCCAACTGCCAGAGCAGAAACAGGAGTCCAGGTGCCCCACTCCGCGCTTCGCCGTATCTCCGGTGTGACCCTGTCCGCCGCGCTCGCCGCCGTCGCCCTGACCGCCGGCGCCCCGCACGCGTCGGCCGCCACCGGCACTCCGTCCCTGCGGGTGCTCACGTACAACGCGTTCCTGATGAGCACGAGCCTCTACCCGAACTGGGGTCAGGCCCACCGGACGGCGGAGATCACGAAGACCGGGTTCTTCCGTGGCAATGACGTGGTCGTGCTCCAGGAGGCCTTCGACAACGCCTCGTCGGACGCACTGACCGCCGACGCCTCGGCCCAGTACCCGTTCCACACCCCGGTGGTCGGCCGGAGCAGGAGCGGATGGGACGCCACCAGCGGGTCCTACTCCGCGGCGACGCCCGAGGACGGCGGCGTCACCGTCCTCAGCAAGTGGCCGATCGTCCGGCGGGAACAGCACATCTACAAGGACGCCTGCGGCAGCGACTGGTGGTCCAACAAAGGCTTCGCCTATGCCCAACTGAACGTGAACGGCACCCGGGTACACATCGTCGGCACCCACACCCAGTCCACGGATCCGGGATGCGGCGCGGGCGAGGCCGCGGAGGTCCGGGGCCGGCAGTTCCGGCAGATCGACGCGTTCCTCGACGCGAAGAACATCCCGGCGTCCGAGCAGGTCATCGTGGCCGGCGACCTCAACGTCGACTCCCACTCCCCCGAATACGCGTCACTGCTGGCGAACGCCGGGCTGACCGGGGCGGACGCCCGGACCGGGCATCCGTACTCCTTCGACACACAGGACAACTCGATCGCCGCCGACCGCTACCCCGACGACCCGCGCGAGGACCTCGACTACGTGCTGCATCGTGCGGGCCATGCGAAGCCGACGGGCTGGACGAACGAGGTGGTCAAGGAGAACAGCGCGCCCTGGACCGTGTCCAGCTGGGGCACGGACTACACGTACACGAACCTCTCGGATCACTATCCGGTGGTGGCTTCGGGACGGTGACTAGCCGAGTGGGGGCGGGCCAGCCCCCCCCCCACTCGCCACAACGCCCTTCGCCGCCGACCTGCGGTCCACTCTCCCTGGGCGCAAGCTGAGACGAGGAACAACTGCCGGAAGGAGCCGGTCACCATGGCTCGAAGACTGCATGGCACACCGGCCCGGGGGCTCCTCGCGGCGGTCGGTGCCACCGCCGCCGTCGGCATGCTGGCGGCCTGCGGCACCGCTGGGGACGCGGCGCACATGCGGAACGGAGCGGTACAGGCGAGCGCCGCCGCAGCCCGTACCACAGCGGCCCCGTCGGACGACCATGTGCGGGTTCTCAAGGAGGACAGGACCCTCCCTGTGGCGATCTCGCCGAACGACGTGCTCGACATCCCCGCGAGCTCGGCCGAGGTGACCCTGACGGAGCTGAAACAGGCCGACAGCTTGCCGAGTGACGCCGGCCTGGACCCGGAGGTGGCCGATCCGGGGATGACATTCGTGTGCCTGGAGATGAAGGTGCAGAACACGGGCGGCGCGGAGTTCGACACCTCCCCGCTGACGCATGCACGGTGGACCGGCGAGGACGGGGAAACGAAGAACATCGAACCGTTCACCAACAGCGCCTGCGCGGGACTGGGCGTGGCCGACGAGAACTTCCTGAACGAACCGGACCCGCGACCGGGTGAGTTCGTGAAGGCGACCACGGTGCTGATGGTGCCGGACGACCAGCCGGGATACCTGGAGTTCGAGGACGGCCAGGAGTTCGCCATGTTCAAGGTGGAGACCCGCGCGGCCCGCTGACGGATGGCGGCGTCCGGCCGGGGTCGTGGCAGGCCGGAGCCACGACCGCTCAGCCAGCCCGCTTCCACTCCGCGCACCGGTTCGTCTTGAAGTACTCCCCCTTGTTGAGCGTCACCCGGCCGGGGCCTTCGAGGTTGTTGTTGGCGATGATGGACCCGAACTCCCCGCTCGCGTCCTTGGCCCGCTCCCAGTAGCAGCCGAAGGACCCGTCGGACCCTGCCGTCTTGTACGTCCCTGCCGCGATGTCCTCCCCTACCAGGTACTCGCCGTCACCGCTGAAGCTCGTGGCCGGTCCGGAGGCCTCGGTCTTCTTCGGGGGCTCGGGCTTCGCCGTCACGGTCTTGGTGACGGTCGGCGCAGGACGGGCCTTGGCCGCCCCGGTCACGGTCACGGTCGGCCCCGGCTTCGCCGTCCCGCCCGCCTTCGCGTCCCCCGGCTCCGTGTCCGCGCCGCCACTCGCGCCCATACCCACACCGATGAACAGCGCCGCGAAGGCGGCCGCCCCGTGGGTCAGCCACGCCTTGGCCGGCGAGGGCTTGCGGGGCGGGAGCGCCGGCGGAACGGCTGCGGTGTAGTGCGGAACCTGGTGGGGCCCGGTGCCTGGTACGGGCCGGGGCCCTGGAAGTCGGGACTGTTCATGGTGTGCTCCGTTTGCTGGTGGGTGGTCGCGCGGGTCGTGGTCATGCGGGGTGCGCTGCCTCGCGGGGAGCGGACAGGAAGAAGCTCGAAACGGGCAGGGTCACTGCCCCCGGATACGGCGGCCCGCCTCGGTGCCCGGGTACAGGAGCGCGTCCGCGACGCGGCCTCCGGAGTCCTTCACGCCGCCGCTGAAGTTGAGGCGCCCGGACGCGCCGGCCTTCGCGGCGACGCCGTCCCAGTAGCGGGCCTCGCGCGCCCAGCGGATACCGGCGAGGAGCCGGTCCAGTTCGTTCGCGCCCATGGCGTTCGAGGGGTCGGCCCACGGGGTGGTGTGGTGCACGGCGATCCCGAGGCCGGCCAGTACAGCGGGTGCGGTGAGGGCGCTGCGGGAGAGGAAGTGCTCGGCGTGCTCGGCGATCAGGCGGGCCAGGGCCGGGACGACGTACTGCTCCACCTGCTCGGCTGTCGCCGCTGCGGGCAACTCGTCCTCGTGAACGGTCTCCGCCGACCGGGAGAGCCCGCCCTTGCCGTAGACCGCCGTGATGACCAGGGCCCGCATCGCGGAAAGCGTGACGACCTCGGGCTCGGCCTTCCCTACCTGCCGCTTGGTGGCGTTGACGAACTTGGTGAACGGTACGAGCCGGCCGTCGATGTCCACCTTGACGGCCTCGGCGACGCGGTGCGCGAGGCGGGTGGCGAAGTCGCGCTGGTCCATGGACATGGCCAGGTTCTTCGCGACGGCGACGCCCTGTACGTTGCGGTCGTAGAAGATCTGCCGCGCGTCGGCGACGCTCAGGTCCACGTACAGCTCGAACGGCACGCGCACCTGGGCGAGTTCGGCGTACGTGAGACCGAACCGCTCAGGGTCGTCGTACAGCTCGTGCCACGCGGTCGTCTGCGTCTCGCCGTCGATCGCGACGACCGACGTGCCGGGCGCGATGGTCAGCGTCCGCAATCCGGTCCCCGGCAGGAGTTCGTCACTGAGCGCGGCAAGCGGACCGGCGTGCCAGAAGGTGATCGGCGGGGTCGACCAGCCGGAGCCGAGTTCGCCGTTGACACCGTCGGCGATGTACTCGGCGTAGGAGCCGACGTTCTTCCCCTTCTGCGTGGACTTCAGCGCCCGCTGCACCAGCGCCCGCAGTTCGGCGTGACGCCGCACGGCCCCCGAGGCCGCCTTCAGCGTCTTCGTGTCCTCCTCACGGCGGGGTGACGGAACGAGCTGGACGAGCGTCGGTACGGACATGGTCCCGATCACCGCGTCGGCCCGGAAGGGCATGACGGTGAGCTGGGTTCCCTCGATGACTGCGGTCGGCATGGTGATGGGCATGGCGATGCTTCCCCCACGGGTTCGACGACTGTCTGCCGAGCACTTGCGCTCGGAAGCAATCCAAGAGAAGCAGGAACGTGAAAGCATTGTCAATCAACATCATCAGTTTGACTGGTGGTGTAGGTTGTGAGCTGTTCACTACCGAGAGGTTCAGGACTCGCGCCATGCCACAGCCATCCGCCCAGGTGACCGCCGCCGAGATCTCACGCATCGCAGGAGTCACGCGCGCCACCGTCAGCAACTGGCGCCGCAGGCACGACGACTTCCCGGCCCCGTCGGGGGGCACGGAGTCCAGCCCCTTGTACGACCTCGTGGAGGTAAAGGCCTGGCTCGGCGCCCGCGGCCACGCGACGACGGCCGATCCGGCGGAGGAACTGCGCACCACGCTGCGTCTGCATCAGCGGAGCGGCAGCCTGACGGGCAGCCTGCTCCCTCTGGTGCTGGCCGCCGCCCGGTGCACGCCCGAGGAGCGCACCGCGCTCGCCGGCCTGTCCGACCCGAGCCTGATCGTCCGCGCGGAGGGGGCGTCGGCCGATGTCTCCGACCTTGTCCCCGGAGCGGAGGCCGTCCGCTTCGCCGGGGAGGACATCGACGTGCTGCGTGCACTGCTGCGCTGTGTGGACGACGACGCGACCGGTGAAGCAGCCCTGGCCGTATTGGCGGAGCGGGAGCTGGAGGACAGCTCGGTCGGCGGCACCTACCGCACCCCCGCCCCCCTCGCGGACCTGATGGCCCGGCTGGTTCCGGGCCCGTGCGAGCGGGTGCTCGACCCGGCGTGCGGAAGCGGGGCGCTGCTTGCTGCGGTGGCCCGACGGGGCGCGGGTGCGTTGTTCGGGCAGGACACCGTTCCGGTGCAGGCCCAGCGCAGCGCGGTGAGCCTGCTGCTGGCCGCGCCCGATGCGGACGTCACGGTGCGCGTCGGCGACAGCCTCCGCTCCGACGCCTTCACCGACCTCACCGTCGACGCCGTCCTGTGCAACCCGCCGTACGGTGACCGCGACTGGGGCCACGACGAGCTGGCGTACGACTCGCGCTGGGCGTACGGCGTCCCGCCCCGTGCCGAGTCCGAGCTCGCCTGGGTCCAGCACGCGCTGGCCCACCTTGTGCCAGGCGGCCACGCCGTAATGCTCCTGCCACCCGCCACCGCGTCGCGCGCCTCGGGCCGCCGCGTACGCATGGATCTTGTACGCAGCGGAGCCGTTCGCACGGTCATCGCCCTGCCCCCGGGCGCTGCGGCACCCCTGCACGTGGGGCTGCAGATCTGGGTGCTGCAGCGCCCCGAACCGGCGGGTCCGGAGCGGAAGTCGGTCCTGTTCGTCGACACGACGGAGGCGGGGGGCGCGGGCGACCGGTCCCCGGCGGCATCGGCGGCGACCGGCGCGCGGGGCGCCCGTGCCGCGCTGGACTGGCCCGTGCTGACGGAGACGGCCCTGGGCCAGTGGTCGGCGTTCACCGAGGCCCCGGACACGTTCACGGACGAGCCCGGTACGGCGCGTGCGGTGCCGGTGGTGGACCTCCTGGACGACGTCGTCGACCTCACGCCCGCCCGACATGTCCGCGCTTCCCGCACGGACATCGCCCCGGTGGACCTGGTCCGCGAGACGGAGGAGGTACGCCGCCGACTCGTCGCCGGGGCCGCGTCGCTCGGCAAGGCGGCGCGCTACACCGACTGGAGCGCGGCCGGCCCGACACCCCGCGAGTGGCGCACGGCCACCGCGGCGGACCTCGCACGGGGCGGCGCGCTCACACTGCTGCGCACGGCGCCGGAGTCGCGGGACTCGGCGGGCGACGCGTCGACGGCCACGCTGCCCGTGCTCACCGGCCCGGACATCGCCCGGGGTGCGGCTCCGTCGGGTGCTCCGGGCAGCCTGCGTACGGACACGGCACCGGTGATCGCGCCGGGCGACGTCGTCGTACGGGCAGTGGCGGGCGGCAACGGTGCGATGGCCCGGGTGACGGACGTGGCTGACGCGGGAGCCCTGCTCGGCCCCCAGGTGCACCTCTTCCGCCCGGACCCGGCCCGGCTCGACCCGTGGTTCCTCGCGGGCTTCCTGGGCTCGGCGGAGAACATCGCCGCCGCGTCGACGGGCAGCACCATCCTGCACGTCAGCCCGGGTCGCCTACGCGTCCCCCTGCTGCCGCTGGAGGAGCAGAGACGCTACGGCGAGGCCTTCCGCCGCGTGCACACCTTGCGCGCGGAGGCGGCACGCGCCACGGAGCTGGCCGACGAAACGGCCCGGCTGCTGGCGGGCGGCCTCACCGGGGGCGGCCTGATCCCGTCACCACCGCCGGCCGCGGACGCCAATCCATCGGGCACCGAATCGGCCTGAACCGGCACCACGCTTTTCACGTAACCACCACACTTGCCCATACCCGCTCCGGCAGAGCGGGGTCGATATGGAACCGGGGAACCCCTTGAACAGCAGCAAGCACACGGAGCTGGCGAACCACGCCTGGTCCGTCGCCGACCTTCTGCGCGGCGATTACAAGCAGTCCGACTACGGAAAGGTCATCCTTCCGTTCATCGTGCTGCGCCGCCTGGAGTGCGTACTGGAGCCGACGCGGGAGAAGGTCGCGGCGGAGGTCGTCCGGTGCAAGGAGGAGCAGCTCGACCCGGACTACTTCCTGCCCCGGGCATCGGGCCACTCCTTCTACAACACGAGCAGCCTGACCCTGAAGTCGATCGTCGGCGACGCGGGCAACGCTGCCGCGAACCTCCAGGTGTACGTGGGCGCTTTCTCCCCCAACGCGCGTGAGGTGCTGGAGAAGTACGAGTTCGCCCAGCAGATCCGCAAGCTGGACAGCGCGAACCTCCTCTACCAGGTCATCGGCAAGTTCACCGATCTCGACCTGCGCCCGGAGGTCGTCTCCAACCACAACATGGGCTACATCTTCGAGGAGCTGATCCGCCGCTTCTCCGAGCAGTCAAACGAGACCGCGGGTGAGCACTTCACCCCGCGCGAAGTCATCAAGCTGATGGTCAGCCTGCTGATCGCCCCGGACGGCGACGCACTCAGCCTGCCCGGTGTCGTCCGCACGGTCCTGGACCCGGCCTGCGGCACGGGCGGCATGCTCAGCGCGGCCGAGGAGCACATCAAGTCGTACAACCGGGACGCCACGGTCGAGGTGTACGGCCAGGAGCTCAACCCGGAGTCCTGGGCGATCTGCCGGTCCGACCTGATGATCAAGGGGCAGGACCCGGAGAACATCGCCTTCGGCAACTCCTTCTCGGACGACGGCCACAAGCGGGAGACGTTCGACTACCTGCTGGCCAACCCGCCGTTCGGCGTGGAGTGGAAGAAGGTCAAGGAGGACGTCGAGTACGAGCACAGGACCCTCGGCGAATCCGGCCGCTTCGGCGCGGGCCTGCCCCGCATCAACGACGGCTCGCTGCTTTTCCTCCAGCACATGATCTCGAAGATGAAGCCGGTAGACGTGAAGGGCGGGGGCGGCTCGCGCATCGCGATCGTCTTCAACGGCTCCCCGCTCTTCACGGGCGCGGCCGGCTCCGGAGAGTCGGAGATCCGCCGCTGGATCCTGGAGAACGACTGGCTGGAGGCGATCGTCGCCCTGCCCGACCAGCTCTTCTACAACACGGGCATCTCGACGTACTTCTGGATCCTGACGAACCGCAAGGACCCCCAGCACAAGGGCAAGGTCGTGTTGCTGGACGCGCGCGACCAGTGGGTGAAGATGCGGAAGTCGCTGGGCGACAAGCGCAAGGAACTCGGCGACGGCACGGGCAACAAGCCGAACCACATCGGCGACATCACCCGCCTGTACGCGGACGCGGTGGCTGCGGCGGCGGACACGGAACACCCGCTGCACGCCAAGGTGAAGGTCTTCGACAACACGGCGTTCGGCTACCAGCGGATCACGGTGGAGCGGCCGCTGAAGCTGCGGTTCGAGCTGACGGAGGAGACCCTGGCCGCGCTGCTCGCGTCGAAGCCGGTCCAGAAGTGGGCGGAGGAGCGCTTCCTGCCCCGTGAGCCGGAGCTCGCTGCGAAGGCGAAGGCCCGGCGGAAGCTGACGGAGGACGAGGATGCCCAGTTCCGGAAGCTGGCCGATGCTGAGGCGGCGGTGCTCGGGGATGCGTTGAGACCGCTGCTGGGCTCGGAGTGGGCGACCAAGTCCGAGGCGCAGGTGGCGGTGCGGAGCGCGATGGCGGAGGCCGGCGTGCCGGGGCCGACGGGGGCGCCGTTCGCTAAGGCGTTGCGGGATGCGGTGGGGGTGCGGGATCCGGAGGGGGAGGTGCAGCTCCTCAAGGGCGGGGCCTCGGAGCCGGACGCGGAGCTGCGGGACTACGAGAACGTGCCGCTGGGCGAGGACGTGGAGGAGTACCTGACGCGGGAGGTGCACCCGCACGTTCCGGATGCGTGGATTGACCATGCGAAGACGAAGGTGGGGTACGAGATCCCGTTCACGCGGCACTTCTATGTGTACGAGCCGCCGCGGCCGTTGGCGGAGATCGATGCGGAGTTGAAGGCGCTTGAGGCGGAGATTCAGGCGCTGCTGGAAGAGGTTACAGAATGACCTGGCCAACGGTACCGTTGCGACGCCTCGTTACATGTCTGGACGGCCGACGAGTCCCACTGAACAGCGAGCAGCGAGCAGCTATGAGGGGAAGCGTCCCGTACTGGGGAGCTGGCGGCGTAGTAGATTTTGTCGATAAGGCAATCTTCAACGAGCCATTGATCCTCCTCAAGGAAGACGGATCTCCCTTTTTCATCCCAGGAAAAGGCGTTGCCTACCACGTAGAGGGGCCAACCTGGATCAACAATCATATCCATGCCCTACGCACAACAGGTGCCGATGGACGGTTTCTCGCTTACGCACTCAACTGCGTTGACTACTCGAATTACCTCACAGGGTCGACGCGGGACAAGCTCACACAAGAAGACCTAAAGAAGATCGATATCTGGCAACCTCCCCTCAAGGAACAGCGCCGCATCGCCGAATTCCTCGACATCGAAACTGCCCGTATCGATCGTCTCCTGCAACTCCGCTCCCGGCAGATCGATCTTCATGACGAAGCGAAATTCAGCCGGACTTACGACGCAGTTCGCGGAGCAAAAATCACTGGTGAGCGAAAAAGCAGCGGCCTCACCTGGCTCGGTTCCATCCCAACAACCTGGAGAGTTGCTGCCGTCTCCCACTATTTCGAGGTCGAGCTAGGAAAGATGCTCAACCAAGAGCGCGCACAGGGAGACCAACTGCGCCCCTACCTTCGCGTAGCGAATGTTCAGTGGGATCGAATCGACACCAGCGATCTAGCAATGATGGATTTCCCGACAGAGGAACGAGTGCGATTCCGCCTCAAGGCGGGTGATCTTCTCGTAAACGAGGGAGGGAGTTGGCCAGGCCGAGCAGCTATCTGGAACGGAGAAATTGACGAAATCTACTACCAGAAGGCTTTGCATCGAATCCGCTCCCGCAGCGTCGAGGTTCCACGCTGGCTCTACTACTGCCTCGTCGTGGCCGAGCAGATGAAGGTTTTCCAAGTGCAGGGCAACACAAGCACGATGACGCACCTGACACGGGAGCAATTGAGGCCCCAGCGGTTCCCGTTCCCCAAACCTGATGTCCAACGGAGCATTGTGGCGCAACTCAATCGCGCACAAGATCGAGACTTGAAGGTGCGCCAACTGCTAAACCGTCAGCGCTCTCTACTCGCGGAGCGCCGCCAAGCCCTCATCACTGCCGCCGTAACCGGCCAGTTCGACGTCTCCGCCGCCAGCGGCCGCAGCGTAACGGACGGAGTCACGGCATGAGCCCAATCCACAGCGAATCCGCCTTCGGCGACGCGATTGTCGCGGCCATGATCGAGCGCGGCTGGCGCGACGCGCAGCCCGAGGACTATCAGGCCGACCTCGGCCTCGACACCAACGAGTTGTTCACCTTCCTCGGCGAGAGCCAGATCCATGAGTGGAACGAGCTCCTCGCCGTCTACGGCAACGACGTCAACGCCGCCCAGCGCGGCTTCGCCCAGCGCCTCGACAAAGCCATCAGCGAAGACGGCCTCCTCAAGGTCCTCCGCAACGGCGTCAAGGACCGGGGCGTCCGCCTCCGCGTGGCCTACTTCAAGCCGAATCTCGTCGCCGACGACTCCGTCCTCGACGGCTACCGCGCCAACCGCCTCACCGTCGTACGCGAACTCGCCTACGCCACCAAGCAGGCGGACTGGAACAACCGGCTCGACCTGACCCTGTTCCTGAACGGCATCCCGGTCGCCACCGCCGAGTTGAAGAACCCGCTCACCCGGCAGGGCGTCGAGCACGCCAAGGAGCAGTACCGTGCCGACCGCGACCCCACCGAGCTGATCTTCACCCGCCGGGTCATCGCCAACTTCGCCGTGGACCCGGATCTCGTCTTCGTCGCCACCCAGCTCCGAGGCAAGAACACCCGCTTCCTCCCCTTCAACACCGGCTCCAACGGCGCCGGCCTGCCCGGTGGCGCCGGAAACCCGGACCCGACCGCGTACGGCACCTACGCCACGTCCTACCTGTGGGAGCAGGTGTGGGCGCGGGACAACTGGCTGGACCTGCTTCAGCGTTACGTGCACCAGCAGAAGACCAAGACCCCCGGTGGCGGGACCACCAAGTCGACGATCTTCCCGCGCTTCCACCAGTGGGACGTCGTCAAGAAGCTGACCGCCCACGCCGCGACCTTCGGCGTGGGTCAGAACTACCTCGTCATGGCCTCCGCCGGGTCCGGCAAGTCGAACACCATCGGCTGGCTCGCCCACCGGCTGAGCGACCTGCACGCCGACACCGATCCCCGCACGATCGACCCGGAAGCGCTCGCGGCCGGCCGGATCAAGCCGGGCTCACCCGTGTTCGACAAGGTCATCGTCATCACGGACCGCCGCAACCTCGATGCCCAACTCCGGGAAACGGTCGGCAGCTTCTCGCAGACCGAGGGCCTCGTGGTGAAGGTCGACGAGAAGCACGGCTCGAAGAGCGAGCAGCTCGCCCGTGCACTGTCCCGCGACACCGGCAAGATCGTGACGGTCACTCTGCACTCGTTCCCCGCGCTCATCGACTACATCGAGCGCAATCCGACGGAGATCAAGGGCACCAACTTCGCGATCGTCATCGACGAGGCCCACTCTTCGCAGTCCGGCGACGCCTCCACCGCCGTGAAGGCTGCACTTCGGGACCTCGGTCTGGACGCGGACTCCGAGGACCAGGGCGCGAGCACCGCGACCGTCTACGAGAAGCTGAAGCAGAAGGCCGCGGAACGCTCGAAGGCCGCGAACCTCTCCTACTTCGCGTTCACCGCCACCCCGAAGGCCAAGACGCTCGAACTTTTCGGCACAGAGGACACCGTGGACGGCGTGGCGGCCTACCGCCCCTTCCATACGTACTCCATGCGCCAGGCCATCGAGGAAGGGTTCATCCTCGACCCGCTGCGGAACTACGTCACGTACAACACGTACTGGAAGCTGGTGAACGAGAACCGCGACGAGCGCGAGGTCGACCCCTCGAAGGCCAACAGCCTGCTCGCCCGGTACGCGCTCATGCACGAGAGCACCGTCACCCAGCACGCCCAGGTGATCGTGGAGCACTTCGTGACGCACTCCCGAGGCCGGCTCGGCGGTCGCGCCAAGTCCATGGTGGTGACGGCTTCGCGCGAGTCCGCCGTGGAGATGGCCCGTGCGATCAAGAGCTACATCAAGGACCTGGGGTACGACACCAAGTATCCGGACCTGGGCGTCCTCGTGGCGTTCTCCGGCTCGCTCAAGATCGACGGTGACAAGGACGAGACGACCGAGCCGAAGGAGAACGGCGGCATTGCGGAGAGCGGGCTACCGAAGGCATTCGCGTACACCCGGGCCGACGACAAGACCGTCGGCGCGGGCGGGCGGGGGCAGCAGGAGTACAAGATCCTGGTCGTCGCGGAGAAGTACCAGACCGGCTTCGACCAGCCGCTCCTCACCACCATGTACGTCAACAAGACCCTGACCGGAATCTCCGCAGTCCAGACGCTCTCCCGGCTCAATCGCACGGCCGACCGCAAGACGCAGGCGGACCTGGCGGTCCTGGACTTCGTGAACGCCGCCGAGGACATCCAGGAAGCGTTCCGCCCGTACTTCGAGGAGGCCAACACCCTTCCCTCCGACCCGAACCTGCTCTACACCGCGCAAGGCCGGGTCATGTCGGCGCCGATCATCTCCGAGTCCGAGATGGACGAGTTCGCCGCCGCGTACTTCACGGCGAAGGAGAAGGCGGCCGGCTCACAGGCAAAGTGGGAGAAGCTGCACGCCGAGCTGTACCGGCTCCTCTCCCCTGCCGTCGCGCGCTTCACTCCCCTCCTGGAGAGCGAGGAGGAGGACGACGTAAACGAGGCCGAGCAGTTCCGCGCCAACCTCAATGACTACGTGCGGAAGTACGGCTTCCTCGCCCAGATCGTCCCGTACCGCGACGCGGAGTTGGAGCGGCTGCACCTCTACGGCCGCTACCTCCTCAACCGGCTCCCCCGCCGTGCGGACGGCGGCGTCGACATAGGCGAAATCGACCTCAGCCATCTGCGCGTGGAGAAGACGGGGGAATACGACGTCTCCCTGTCCCCCGAGGGGCCGACCGCGCTCCCCGGATTCGGCGACGGCACGGGCGGTGCGGCGGAGCCGGAGAAGTCTCTGCTGTCGGAACTGATCGAGGCGTTCAACGCCAAGTTCGGCACGGAGTTCACCGAGGGCGACGTCCGCAAGCCGTTCAAGAAGACGACCGACGACCCGAAGGTCCGGGCCGCGGCCGTCGTCAACGACGAGGCGAACTTCGGCAAGGTCTTCGACCGCGCCTTCGCCGACAACATGGCCGATCACATCGAGGCAACCGCCGGCATAGGGCGCCAGTACTTCGGCCCCGACAAGAACTTCCGCTCCAGCCTGGACCGCAGCGCCCGCCGGGCGGCCTGGCGGATGATCCGCCGGGACGAGGGCCTGGACGAGTAGTTCGTCGCCCGTACGCACGGGATGGCCCCGCCGCGCTGCCGGTTCGGCACGCGGCGGGGCCCTCCTGCATAGGCGCGGCTCAGCTCGCGACGAGCCCGACGAACCCCGCCCATGCGCCCGGCCCAACCGTCAGCACGGGACCGCCGGTCTGCTTCGAGTCACGGATGTGCACGCGAGCGACGGCGGCAGCAACCTCAACGCACTCACCACCGTTCCCTGTGCTGTAACTGCTCTTGTGCCACACCAACTCGGGACCGGTCGGCACAGCGTGGTGAACGGTCATTTCTCTCCCAGAAGCTTCGCAATGAACTCCGTGGACTCACGCGGAGTGAGCGCCTGAGACCGGATGATGCCATAGCGCGCTTCGAGTTCGCGGACCATGTCCCGGCTGGTGTACAGCCGGCTGTCACCCTGTACTTCAGCGTAGGCGAGGCGCTGTCCCTGAGCCATGTCGATCAGTGTGAACGGTCCTCCGAGCGCCGCATGGTCCTCACGGTCCAGCGGCATGACCTGAATCTCCGCGTTGCGTTTGCTCCCGATTCTGAGCATCTGCTCCAGCTGGCCGTATAGCGTCGGCCAGCCACCGATCGGCCGACGGAGCACAGACTCGTCGACGATGAAGCTCAGCAACGGAGCGGGACGCCGATCGTAGATCTCCTGCCTGGCCAGTCGAGCTGAGACGCCCTGCTCGATATCCTCCTCGTCAAGCAAGGGACGTTCCAGCTCGAAGCCGGCTCGGGCGTAGTCCGCCGTCTGAAGCAACCCCGGGATCGCGTACAGGCCATACACGCAGAGCCCTACGGCCTTCGCCTCCAGCCGCGCGGCGTCCCGGAAGAACGCCGGATACTGAGCCCGCGCCAACTCCTCCTTCAACGCCAGCAACAACCCCCCGGCATCCAGCACCGGATCCGCCTTGTCAATGAACTCCGGCTGCGGAATCCGACGCCCCTGCTCGAACGAGGCGATCGACTGCGCCGCATACCCCACCCGCTTCCCGAACTCCGTCCGGTCCAGCCCCGCCCGCAGGCGCAACAGCTTCAACTGCCGCCCGAACGCGACCGCTACTCCGTTCTCCGGCTTACCCTCCGGCCGCCCCCCGGCTTCAGGCCCACCGCTCGCCTCCGCACCCGGCTCCGTCCCCGCTTCGTCCAGCGCCATCGTCACCACCGCCTGTCCGTACATACGCGCCCCGCGCCCGGCCCCAACTCAGGACTTCCTCACCCACGCTCGCGCCTGCGCACCGCAGCGCCCGCCTCGGCTCGTCCCACTCGGGCACCGTAATCACCTGCAGACCCGCCTGCACCGCGTTCGCTGGTGGCTCCCTCCAAAGAGTGGCCGCCTCGAACCAGGGGGCAGGGGCTCTGCCAGGTCGCCGGGGCCCTCCCCGGGGGCGTCAACCGAGGCTGCTGCCACGCCCTTCCGACTTACGGGTATGTGGACATGGGGCTCACACCGAAGCTCTCGTGTGTCACCGCCATGGTCGTCGCGGTCACCGCCCGCGCGCCCACCGCAGCAAACGCGCTGGGCCCCCAGGCCTCTCAGCTGGTCGACGGCGTGATCACGGCAGCGGGCAGCGCCTAGACCGACGCCACCGCCAGCGCGGACCCACCTGCCGCCCTGGCCGTCGACCGCTCCACTGTCAACAGCAGCGGCGACGCGAGCGCCACGCTCAGCAACAGCCCGATGCTCACCTTCGACGACGCGGGGACACGGCGGCCTCCGACAACTACCTCAACGAGGCGTTCACCGCGTCCAAGAGCTCAGGCAGCTTCCTCTGCCCCCGCAGCGCCGCCCTCGCCGCCGGTCAAGACTCCGCCCGACAGTGGCGCTCGCGCGTTCGCGTCAGCTCCGAGGTGGGCAACAACGGTCCCGCACAGGCTCTTCGGCTGATGCCAAGCCCGCCGCTTGCGGCCCGTTGTCAGCCGAACGGTCAGATGCAGGACCCTTCGCTCTCCACGCTGTCGGGCCGGATGCAGGCGGTGCCAACAGCATTCTCGCCACTGCGGTCGTAGACCTGGAGGACTGACACCTCGTCGACCTCCCACCAGGCATCGAACGCCTCAGCCATGTGCTGGCTCTGCGCCTCCAAGCCCATCATCTTGTCAGATTCCGCCTCGTCACCACCATCTATGGCCTCGTAGTTGACGGTGGCGTAGTCGGAACTGGCCTCCAGGACCGGGTAGGCCTTGCGTTCGTAGCCTCGCCACCCCTTGAGGTGACGCACGGCCTTCCTCTGCTCGTCGGACCCGTGCTTTGCGACGAACTCCTTGAACCGTTCGAAAGTGCCGGGATTGTCGACGATCTCCGCAAGCGACAGCGTGACCTTCTTTGGCTCGCGTCTGGCCGTCTTCTCCGGCTTCTGCACGGCAGAGATATCCGGCCAGGGGCTGACAGGCTTCGACAAGTCAGCCGTGGGGCTCGCAGTAGCGCTGGGCTTGACCCTTGGCGCAGCGTCAGATGAGGCATCGTCACTGCCACAACCCGCCAACGTCACGGTGAGCACACTCACTGCGACAGCGCCGCTTATGAGAGCCGACTCGTTCTTCCTCATGTTGATCCCCACGTACACGACCTCCGTTGGGTCAGCGCTGGAAGGGCCACGGGCAGGCAGGACCGCAAGCAGCGACAACACTCACCCCGTGACGCGCGATCATACATGTGGTCAACCTGTGAAGAAATCGCGACCCTTGCGTGCGGTCTCATCCGGTGGTCCGGAGCGGCGTTGCTCCCAGCCAGGTGGTTGCTGGGCGCATTCGGGTTCATGGGGGAGCGTGTGCTCGTTCGGCTGCTCCTTGATCTGGGCGGCCCAGATCACGCAGGTGAGACGCACCCTTGCGTTACCGGCCGTTGATTCGTCAGGAGGCCGAACCCGTGGTCGTATTGACGGAGTTCATGCTCTCCGTGTCGGACGTCAGCCGTACGCTGTTGTCCGAAAACAATGGGGAGACGATGACTGACGACCACGAGGCAATCATTCCGGTGTGGACGCTGGGGACCGGCGACACCCCGGTGCCCTATCTGGCCGGTGAGGAGTTGATGACGGCGGAGCGCTTGACCGAACTGCGCAGTGTGCTGGCCGGCCTGGCCGCCGAGCCGATCGCCACACTCGAGGTTCATCCGCTGCCCGACAAGCTCGACCGCAGCCGGGGCATTCCGCTCGATGCCGCGAGTCCCCTGGCACAGCACCTGTCGCAACTCATCACGCAGTCAGCGCGAAGTTCCTCTGCGGCGGCGAAGGCGACCGCATCGGGCGAAGGCCTGTATCGCATGGTGGTGCCGGCGAAGGTTGCCGCCCAGTTCGGGCAGGGCATCGTGCGTCCGATGGCGGCAAAGGGGGCAGCCGGAGGATTCCACGGTGCGCTCGTGAATTCAACGGGCATCGCTGCCCAAGCGACGTTCATGCCCGTCGGAAAAGCGGCAGCAGCGGGCGTAGTCGGCGGAGCCGGTGCGACAGCAGGAGTCGCGGCCGCCGGCAGCGCGGCGCTCACCGTGGCCGCGCCGCTCGTGCTCATGGCCGTAGCCGTGGGAGTCAGCGCGAACGCTGACCGCAAGCGTCAGCAGGCCGTCGAGCACATCACGGAACTGCTGGAGCAATTGCAGGACGACAAGCTCAATAGCGAGCGCAGTGAACTCGACGGCTGCCGCGATGCCATCGACAAGGCCACCACCGTACTGCTCGACCAGGGCAAGCCTGGTGTCTCGCTGGGACTGGACTCGGCGGTGCACGCCATCAGCAAGGCCCTGGAAGAAGCCCGCCGCCGCCTCGACAAGTGGCAGAGCGCGCTCGACAAGCTTCCCGACGGCCAGGCCGTCGAGATCGCCACGCTGACCAAGTCGTTCCCCGGCATCGATAGCGACGGCGGCACGTTCCGCGCCCACCTCGAACTCGCCGCACTGGCCATCGCGCTGAAGCAGCGGGTCATCGTCCTCCAGGCCGTCGAGCATGCCCAGAGCGACCCTGACAACTTGTTCGGGAACTTCGCCCGCACACTCAAGAGCGACCAGCAGCGCCTCGACGCACTGGAGTCGGGCATCGCCGGTGTCCTGGAACGCCTGTCGGCGCTGGAGCTGGCACGCCCGAGCGGTTTGCGGCCCGTCTTCACCACCGGTGAAGTCGATCGCCTGATGCGCACCGCACACCGCATTCACCAGCTGAGTGACGGCGTCGTGGTCCACGGCCACAAAACGGAGGTGGCGATCGAGATCGCCCGCAACAAAGACGGCTCGCTGGACGTGTTCCCCGCGCTGGCCGCGTAGACAGCTCGGCAGCACCGGCTTCGCTGCCGGTCGATGACCTTTGCGACATGCGGCCATCGACCGGCCGCCACTGCTGGAGCGGATAGCACGCGCAGACAGTTGCACCAGGAGCGCGGACTGCTCGTGTCGTCCGGTTCACACGTGACCGCGACTCTGTCAAGGCCTTGTCTCCTTCGGTCGCCTCGCCCCATGGCCTGCCCCAACCGCGTACAAGCCGAACGCCACCGCGTACAAGCCCATCGCGACCGCGCGTCACCACTGGTCACCGTGAGCGACGGCGCGAAAGCGTGGGGGCATGACCAGTAACCCGCCACCCCTCCCCGTCAGCGCCGATACCAGGAGCAGCCCTCTGCCCCCGTCTCCGTCTCCGTCACTGTCTACGTCTACGTCGAGCCCGGCATCCGGCGCCGCGGCGGCCGGCTGTACGGGGAGTCGCTCGCCG
>NZ_RDBK01000120.1 GCF_008042275.1 Streptomyces sp. OR43
CCGACCAGAAAGGCCCTCGTGCCCCACCGTAATGCACCCCTGACCGAGACTGGACGGCTGCGGCTGGCCCGCTGTGTGGTCGAGGACGGCTGGCCGCTTCGCCGGGCCGCGGAACGCTTCCAGGTCTCCCCGACCACCGCCCAGCGGTGGGCCGGCCGCTACCGGGCCCTGGGCGAGGCCGGGATGGCGGACCTCTCCTCCCGTCCGCACCACTGCCCACGCAGGACCCCGACGCGCACCGAACGCCGGCGAAGTAGGCTTGTGCCCGTGTCCAGAAGGCGGTGGCGGTTTCCTTCTTCTCGTCCGTGTGGATCTCGCTGTAGGCGAGGCGGGAGTGGTCGTCGACGGCGGTGTGGATGTAGCTGTAGCCGGCCCCGGAGCGGGTCTTGCGGCCTGCCTGGCGGCCCAGGGCCTTGTGGCCGCCGCCGTCGGGGATGTTGCCGAGCTTCTTGATGTCCACGTGCACGAGTTCACCGGGGCGGTCACGTTCGTAGCGGCGTATGACGCGGCCGGTGGCCCGGTCGAGATGGGCCAGGCGGGCCAGGCCGAAGCGGGTCAGGACGCGATGCACGGTCGAGGGCACCAGGCCCAGCAGATGGGCGATGCGGGCCGGGCCCCACCGGCGAAGGACACGGACCTTGATGATCCGGCGTTCGGTGCGCGTCGGGGTCCTGCGTGGGCAGTGGTGCGGACGGGAGGAGAGGTCCGCCATCCCGGCCTCGCCCAGGGCCCGGTAGCGGCCGGCCCACCGCTGGGCGGTGGTCGGGGAGACCTGGAAGCGTTCCGCGGCCCGGCGAAGCGGCCAGCCGTCCTCGACCACACAGCGGGCCAGCCGCAGCCGTCCAGTCTCGGTCAGGGGTGCATTACGGTGGGGCACGAGGGCCTTTCTGGTCGGTGTAGACGTCGCAATCCACACCGAACCCGGAAGGCCCTCACCCGTTCAAGATCCCTCAGTCGAGACCTGCATCACCCGTCCACAACCTCCCGGGACAGAACA
>NZ_RDBK01000121.1 GCF_008042275.1 Streptomyces sp. OR43
CATCGGACTCAGCCCCCGACTGGCCCTCGCCCTTGCGCCCCGGCTCCGGCCCCCGCGCCGGCTCCGGCTCCGGCTCCGGCTCCGGCTCCGGCTCCGCCACTATGTCGATCGCGTAAGTCTGCCCGTAGCCGTGTATCCCGTGGCTGGGCACCTTGTCCGCCGGACTGTTCAACGCCACCCATCGCCCGGACACCGGTGGATCGACCTCCACCGCGGGTCGCGGGTTCGTGGCCGCCGAGCGGGCCCTGCGGCCTGCTGCCAGGACCAGCGCAATCGCCACCGCAGCAGGCACCCAGGTCAGCCAGTACGGAAACGACGGGTCAGTGACGAGGCCGAGGATCACCATGGCGAAGAAGATGATCCAGCAGACCCGGTACAGCACCATCACAGCTTTACGGACAGACATGGCTTCCCCTGATCGTCGGTCTGGTCGTCGGTCAGATCATTGGTTTGGTCGTTGGTTCTGATCGTTGGTCGGGTCGTCGAGCTGATCGGCGGCCTGCGCGCCGGCCAGGTCGTCGATTCGCCACCGTTCGCTCCTCGTCGCGCTGTCGACTCGCTATCCGTTCGCTCCCGAGTAGCTCCCCCGTCCGCTTCGCCCGTGGTTCGCCGCCTCGACCGGTTCCGGCGTCAGCGCTCGGCCATCGGCACCGCCCCCTCCGCGCGGCTCAGGGCTTCGCCGCCGTGAGAACCACCAGCAGCGGAACGACACGGGTGCCGGGAACCTCGTATCTCCCCCGCCCCTTCGTGTGCAGCCAGCCCGCGCCCGTCAGCTGACGCAGATGGTGGTAGATCTGCCCTGTCGTACCGGTCTCGTCGAGCGCGGCCAGTTCCGCCGCTGTGCGCCGGCCGCCGAGGATCTCCCGGAGCAGCCGCAGCCGCACCGGGTGACCGAGTGCGGCGAACGACTCGGCGATATCCGCCCAGTCGGGGCCTGCGGGCCCCCTGCCGCTCCCCTCCCCCGCCTCATGCGCC
>NZ_RDBK01000122.1 GCF_008042275.1 Streptomyces sp. OR43
CCGGCCGTCATCTGCACGTCCACGCCACCGGCGGCGGGAATCGCCACCGGAGCGTCGAGCGTCAGCTCGTCCACCGGCAGGTCACCCAGCAACCCCGTCCAATTCCACCCCACCGTGAAAAAACTCCTGAACGACGGCCACTCCGTATTCATCGAAGCAAGCCCCCACCCCGTCCTCACCACCGCCCTCCAGGACACCGCCGACACCACCGACACCCACGCCCTCATCACCGGCACCCTCCGCCGCAACGAAGGCACCCTCCACCGCTTCCACCTCTCCCTCGCCCACCTCCACACCCACGGCATCCCCGTCGACTGGACACCGGCTGTTCCGGAGGCAGGGGACGACGCGCCGCACGACCTGCCGACCTACCCCTTCCAGCACCGGAGCTACTGGCTGGAGGACGCGGCCACGGACGGGGACCCGGAGAGCCTCGGGCTGCACACGACGCAGCACCCCCTGCTGGCGGCCGCGACCACGCTCGCCCAGGGTGACGCGCTGCTGCTCACGGGCCGGATCTCGCTGCGCACCCACCCCTGGCTCGCCGACCACGCCATTGACGGAACGGCGGTCCTGCCGGCTGCGGCGGCTCTCGAACTGGCCCTGGAGGCAGGCAGGTTGCTGGGTGACCTGCCGGTGGACGAGCTGACGCTCGACGCTCCGGTGGCGATTCCCGCCGCCGGTGGCGTGGACGTGCAGATGACGGCCGGGGCCCCGCGCGGCGACGGCCGTCGCGAGCTGACCCTGCACACCCGGGCGTACGACGACGCGGACGACGACAGCGCCCTGCACCGCGCCTGGACCAGCCATGGCACGGGTCTGCTCGGCGCAGCCGGGTCCGCCTCCGATTCCGCGCCCGGCTCCCTGACCTCCTGGCCGCCCGCCGGGGCGACCGCCGTCGATGCCGGGGAGGTGTACGAGCGGCTGGTCGCG
>NZ_RDBK01000123.1 GCF_008042275.1 Streptomyces sp. OR43
CAGCGGCAGGGAGCGTGGGGAGGGGTGTCCGACGGGGTGTCCGACCGGATGCACCAGCGAGTACGGCTCCTCGACGAGTACGCCGCCGATGAGCCCGGCGGGCACGGGCGAGGCCGCGCCCATGGTTGCGATACCCACGTCCGCGCGACCCTCGCTGACCTCCCCGGCGGTGCCCGCGCCCAGCTCGCGGACGACACGCACCTCCGGTTCGATGCCCGGGTGGCGGGCGCTGAGGCGCTCCAGGACGGGTGGCAGCAGGTGGAGGGCGGCGCTGCGGAAGGCGGCGATGCGCAGCGGGCCGGTGACCGTACGGAGGAATGCGCGGGCCGGGCAGAGGGTTGCGCTCATGGAACGGCCCCGTCCATGAAGGATCCTCATAGAAGCAGGTGGGACCCCCTGTGCAAGCCGCATCCCGCGTTTCCCCCGCACCCGCGACCACGGCGGCTGCCGCCGCCGACCTCGCCCCGCACGAGCTCCGCATCCTCGTGGCCGTCGACCGGGAGCGCGGCTTCTCGGCGGCCGCCGCGGTCCTCGGGCTGACCCAGTCCGCAGTCTCGCACTCCATACGCGGGACGGAACGCAAGGTCGGAGCGGTCCTGTTCGAGCGGGGCCGTAAGGGCGCCACGCCCACCGCGGCCGGCGCCGTCGCCGCCGCCCACGCCCGACGGGTCCTGCGGCTCCTGGACACCCTGACCGCGGAGGCCCGCGCCGCCGAACGGGGTACGGTCACCGGCCCGCTGCGCATCGCCGCCTTCCGCAGCGCCGCCCTCCACCTGCTGCCACCCGTCCTGGAGCGCCTCAGCGCCCGCCACCCGGGCATCGAACCGGAGGTGCGTGTCGTCCGCGAGCTGGGCGCGGGCACCGCCGGGGAGGTCAGCGAGGGTCGCGCGGACGTGGGTATCGCAACCATGGGCGCGGCCTCGCCCGTGCCCGCCGGGCTCATCGGCGGCGTACTCGTCGAGGAGCCGTACTCGCTGGTGCATCCGGTCGGACACCCCTCCCCACGC
>NZ_RDBK01000124.1 GCF_008042275.1 Streptomyces sp. OR43
AGTCCGTCACCCGCGACCGGGAGACCAAGCCCACGAAGTACGCGCGGGCGAAGATCCCGCACTACTGGCGGGTGGAGAACCACGACGGCCGTGCTGTCGTCTACGTCTTCGAGCTGGAGCCCGCCACCCGGCGGCGAGGCGTGATGGCGCTGAGGTCGAGATCGACCGGGAAAGGGACGGAGACCTTCATCCGGTCGTGGAAGATCCCCGTCGAGGTGTAGGCGCCGGTGGCGGGCTCCAGCTCGAAGACGTAGACGACAGCACGGCCGTCGTGGTTCTCCACCCGCCAGTAGTGCGGGATCTTCGCCCGCGCGTACTTCGTGGGCTTGGTCTCCCGGTCGCGGGTGACGGACTCGTCCGACACGACCTCGATGGCCAGCTGAACGGACGCGGCGGGGAAGCGAGTCTGACTCGGATTCTGGACGATCTCACCGTCGACGACGATCACGTCGGGCTCGGGCCGGTTGTAACGGTCGATGTCGATCGTGAATCCACGCACGACTTCCAGGTCGGGCGGCGCCAGCGACTGCAACTGCCACTCGAAGAAGCTGACCGCCCGCGAATGGAAAAGGGTCTGCGGACTCACGAAAACAAGACTCCCGTCGATCAGCTCCGTATGCGGA
The DNA here is from genome assembly GCF_008042275.1 of Streptomyces sp. OR43. Taxonomy (GTDB): domain Bacteria; phylum Actinomycetota; class Actinomycetes; order Streptomycetales; family Streptomycetaceae; genus Streptomyces. The sequence goes on from NZ_RDBK01000124.1 coordinate 624, forward strand.
GGCAGATTCGGGAGTGTGTCCAGGTCATCGGCGGTCCAGCCGCCCTCGGGCGGGACCGCCCACCGCGGCTCGGGGCCCTCGGGGTCGACGCTCATCAGTGCTCCCATGGACGGAGTCTCGCGGACATTTCAGCGTATCCGCAGGGAACCGAAAGCGGCTCCCTTGAACGTGTGAACGACTCACGCGCTCTTGACCCCCASMCCAGGGCCGGAATGCAGCAACTGCTCGTCGACGTGCTCCGGGCACCGGCGCCACGGTCGTCTTCGTCACGCACGACGTGGACGAGGCGCTGTTTCTCGGCGACCGCGTCGCGCTGCTCTCCACCGGCCGGGTGCTGCCCGTGCCGCGCCCGCGCGAACGCGCCGCCCACGCCGATCCGGCG
>NZ_RDBK01000125.1 GCF_008042275.1 Streptomyces sp. OR43
TCGTGGACCATCTGCACGACTACCGGACCGGCGACGTGCTCGCGCTGGATGTCGAGGTCCTGGACGACTCGACCCGGCTGTGGGACGACACGGACGTGGCCGCCTGGTTCAACCGCGTACGGGAGCGAGTCGGAAGCTACGTGCCGTGGTTCTACATCAGTACCGCCGCACTGCGGTCCGGGACCTGGGACCGCACGATCGCGGCCGGTGCCCATCTGTGGGCCGCCTCCTGGGGGCCGAACGACGGCACCTGGCCCGGCGAGCCCGACCTCGGGGGCCGGTACCCGGACTGGGCGGCGCACCAGTACACCTCCGTGGGATCCGCCGGTGGCGTCTCCCCGGTCGACCTCAACCGAGCCCGTTCCTGGGCGTTCCGTCCCACCGAGCCGACCGACCCGCCACCGACCGGTGGCGGGTTGCCGAAGACGTCGACGGAGCAGGACGGTGTCCCGGGCCCGGTGATGTGGCAGCGGACGCAGAACTGGCTGCGGATCCAGTCCGGATACACCGGACCGATCGACGGCGTTCCCGGCCCCCGCACCTACACCGCACTCCAGCTGAACATGCGGAACTGGGGCTACACCGGACCCCTCGACGGAGTCCCCGGAACCAACACCTGGGCCGCGGTACAACGACTCTCGGCAGCACACGGCTACACCGGCCCCATCGACGGCGTCATGGGACCCAACTCCTGGCGAGGCTTCA
>NZ_RDBK01000126.1 GCF_008042275.1 Streptomyces sp. OR43
CCTTGTCCTTGACCTCGGCCCCCGCGCTCTTGCCGGCGTCCTTGATGTCGTTGATGACGCTCTCGAACGCGCCGACGTCCCCGTCGCCCACCTCGCCCTTGCGGAGCTTGGTGGCCATGCCCTTGAGGGACGCGATGCCCGCGGTCAGCGGCGCGACGGCCTTCGACAGCAGCGGGTCGCCCTTGGCGTTCTCCGTGGCGGCCTTGAGCCGGTTGTAGGCGAAGCCGCCCGCGAGCCCGGCCTTGACGAGAGCGAAGGTCCGGCCGTCCGCGCCCTTCTTGAACTTCCCGGCGCGGTACGGCTTGACGATCCACTGATACGTCGCGCCCGCCGCGAGCCCGGCGTTGGCGACGAACCGCGTCTTGGCGAACTTCTGCGCCTCGGCCGACGACGTACCGGTGGGCGACGCCGAACTGCTCGCGCTGCTCGTGCTGTTGCCGTCATCGCTCCCGCATGCGGTGGTGCCCACCAGCACGGAGCAGGACAGCAACAGCGCGACCAGCAGTCGGCGGAGCGGTACGGAACGGGGCACGGCGGGCCTCCCTGACCGGGGACATCACGGTGGGTGCCGGGTCCCGGCACTCCCCCGTCAGGCTGGCGCCGGTGGCCCGGCCCCGCCACCCCGGGACCGCCGTCCGGGTTTCGTACGGCGGAAAGCGGCAACCCGCAGTCCATGTCTTACAGACGAGGCAACGGAAGCAGTACCGC
>NZ_RDBK01000127.1 GCF_008042275.1 Streptomyces sp. OR43
ACAACATGGCCTGGGCGCAGGACGAGCTCGTCCAGCGCGGTCACAACTTCGCGATCGTCGACGAGGTCGACTCGATCCTGGTCGACGAGGCCCGTACGCCGCTGATCATCTCCGGCCCCGCCACCCGGATAGGTGAATCCCGCGACCTCCTCCCTCGGCCTACCGACGCTTGCGGCCGCCTCCGCCGTCCCCGTAGAAGATCCACAGCAGAAGTTACCGCCCGGTACTCAGCCGGGCCTCTGAAGCACGGGGGCGACAGCGATGAGCACGAACAGGACCCGGCCCACCGGACGGCACGACGCACGCAGGCCCGAGGCCGTACCCGCACAACGCCGCCGGACCGACCGGCGGATCCGGCCCCACCACTGGTTCGCGGAACGCCTCCTGGCGGTCCTCAGCGGCCAGCGCCCCGTCCACTGGATGCTCGGCCACACGATCGGCGAGGCCTACGACCAGCTCGCCGAACTGGCCCCCGCAACCCCACTCAGGAGCCGCGGCGCCCGCCCGGTCATCCGCATGTGCCGAGGCGCCCAGCCGGCTCCCGGCGTCGTGGAGGCCTGCGCGAGCATCGCGGCGGGCGAACAGGTCCGCGCCATGGCCTTCCGCCTGGAACAGGGCCCCGACCTCCGCTGGCGCTGCGCCGCGGTGGAACTGGGCAACACCCCGGTACGCCAACCCTGACCACCCACACCCGCCCCATCCCACAACCAC
>NZ_RDBK01000128.1 GCF_008042275.1 Streptomyces sp. OR43
CGTGTACCAGTTGCCGGCGCCGGTGATCGTGACGTCGTCGACGACGATGTGCCGGTCGACGCGGTACGTGCCCGGCGGGATGTACACCGTGAGGTGGGTGCGCCGGGCGAAGGCGATAGCCTTCTCGATCGCGCCCGCCGCGTCGCGCCGGCCGGTCGGATCGGCCCCGAACGCAAGGACGTTGGCCGCGAGGAGTTCGATGTGCGGCCGGCCGACGAGCTCCGAGTCCAGCAGGTCGACGACCGTCCACGCGGCCCGGCTCCCGGCCGGGACGGTGAGCCGCACGGTGTCGCCCGCCCGGTACGTACGGCCGAGCAGGAGCCGCTGCTCGTCGTAGAAGTGGCTGGGCCGGAACGGCTTCTCGATGACCGGGGCGGGCGTCGTGGCGACGGGCACGCAGGAGCACTCGGTGATCCACCAGTCGGGGTGGAGCAGGTCGGCGCCGGGGTCGTTGGAGAACGGGTACTGGTTGTACAGCCAGGAGTACTGGGAGGTCAGCGTCATGCCGGCGCGCTTCGTGCCGTTCACCGCGATGTCCAGCGGCGCCGTGATCCCGCCGCCGCGCGGCGCGTCCGGGATGCTGTAGCGCACGGTGATCGCGTTGGCCGCCGCCGGGAGCGTGAACTCGACGTGCTCGCCCGGCGTGAGCTTGACCGCCTTACGGCCGGAC
>NZ_RDBK01000129.1 GCF_008042275.1 Streptomyces sp. OR43
CCGGGTCCTGGTCTCGCCCGCACCCGGTGTTCCGGGACGGCTGCCGTTCTGGAAGGGCGACCAGCTGGGCCGTCCGCTGGAGCTGGGGCGTGCGCTGGGCGCCTTTCTCCGCGAGCTCGGCGGGCTGTCCCCGGACGATGCCCGGCAGCGGCTGCTGGCCGCGGGTCTGGACACGTGGGCCGTGGACAACGTGCTGTCCTACATCGACGAGCAGCGCCGGGCCTGTGGCCATGTGCCGGACGACCGGACCATCCTCGTCGAGCGTTTCCGGGACGAGCTGGGTGACTGGCGCGTCGTCGTGCACTCCCCGTTCGGCGCCCAGGTGCACGCCCCGTGGGCGCTCGCCCTCAGCGCCCGCCTCGCCGAGCGGTACGGCATGGACGCCCAGGTCATGCACGCCGACGACGCGCCAGTCACCCAGCTCGTCCCGGAAACGCTCGACGAGGATGGTCCGGTCGTCCGGCACATGGCCACAGGCCCGGCGCTGCTCGTCGATGTAGGACAGCACGTTGTCCACGGCCCACGTGTCCAGACCCGCGGCCAGCAGCCGCTGCCGGGCATCGTCCGGGGACAGCCCGCCGAGCTCGCGGAGAAAGGCGCCCAGCGCACGCCCCAGCTCCAGCGGACGGCCCAGCTGGTCGCCCTTCCAGAACGGCAGCCGTCCCGGAACACCGGGTGCGGGCGAGACCAGGACCCGG
>NZ_RDBK01000013.1:0-18856 GCF_008042275.1 Streptomyces sp. OR43
GTGCCGGCGGGTGCGGTGCTGGACGTGGGGCCCGCGGCGCACGGGCTGCGCAGCTATCTGGCGTTCGCGGGCGGCCGTCCGGCGGTATTTGGACGGCTCCGAGCACCATGCCCTCGCTGGGCAGCTCGCCGGTACGGGCGCGCTCCAGCGGCGGGCCCTCGGTGCGCAGGCCGATGCGGTTGCTCTGCGCGCCGACGCGGTACGCCTCGGTCGTGAACGTGACGAGGGCGGCGGGCGTGAACCAGGTGTGGCGGGGGCCGAAGTACACCGGGAGCACGAGCCCGCCGGGCGCGCCCGGCCACGGCACCGCGTCGGCGGGCGGGACGCCGGCCTGCGGGGGCGGGCCCAGCGGCAGTACGTCACCGTCGCGCAGGGGCGCCGGGCCCAGCCCGGAGAGCAGGTCGGCGGATCTGCTGCCGAGCACCGGCTCCGCCGCGACGCCGCCCGCGAACGCCAGATAGCTGCGCAGCCCGTGCGCCGCGGGCCCCACGTCCAGCACCGCACCCGCCGGCACCCGCACCGCGGCGCCCCACGCCACCGGCCGCCCGTCCACCGTCACCCGGCACGGCGCACCGCCGACGACCGCCCGCACCGCCCGGTCCGGGCAGACGGCGCAGCCGGTGGCGGTCGTCTCCAGGACGGCCGCGGTGACGGGATTGCCGGCGAGCCGGTTGGCGAGCGCTGCGGCGGGTGCGTCGAGGGCGCCCGCCCGTCCGACGCCCAGGTGGGCCAGTCCGGCGCGGCCCTCGTCCTGCACGGTGGTCAGGGCCCCGGCGCGGACGACCTCGAAGGCCCCGGGCCGCCCCACAGCCGCCGTCACCGTGCCGCCTCCACGAACCGCACCCGCGCGCCCGGCCCCAGCAGCGCGGCCGGTTCGCGGTGCGGGTCCCACAGCGGGCCGGGGTCCGGGAGCCGCCCGATGAGCTGCCAGCCGCCGGGCGACGGGCGCGGGTACACCCCGGTGTACGGGCCGGCCAGCGCGACGGCGCCCGCCGGGACCCGGGTGCGCGGTGTCGCCCGGCGCGGCAGATGGAGGTGGTCCGGCAGGCCGGTCAGGTAGCCGAAGCCGGGGGCGAACCCGCAGAAGGCGACCCGGAACGCGGTCCCGGCGTGGATGCGGGGGACGTCGGCGACGCTCACGCCCCATGCCTCGGCGACATCGGCGAGGTCCGGACCGTCGTACACGACGGGGAGCTCCACCGCCGCGGCCGTGTCGGGGAGCGGCGGCGGTATGTGCCAGGCCGGCAGTTCCCGGGCGAGCCCGGCGACGGCGTCCCGTGCGATGCCGTCGAGCAGGACCGTCCGCTCGCCGGGCACGATGTCACGCACGTCGGGCAGCTCGCCCGCCGCGCGGCGCCGCAGCGCCTCCGCGTGGAACGCCTCCGTGGCCTCCCGGCCGTCCAGTTCGACCAGCAGCGCCCGGGGCCCGGCGGGCAGCACGACGAGCGGCCGGCCGGACCGTCCTGCCTGTGCCTCTGCCCTGGGCACGGCGAGCGGCCTGCCGGTCCGCTCTCCCGCACTCATGCGAACGCCCGCACCGCGACGCCCGCCTCTTCCAGCGCCGCCCGCACCCGCCGGGCGAGTGCGGCGGCGCCCGGGGTGTCGCCGTGGACGCACAGGGACCGGGCGACGACCGGTATCCGGCCGCCGTCGGCCCCGGTGACGCCGCGGTCGACGGCGAAGCCCACGCTGCGGCGTACGACCTCGTCCGCGTCGTGCACGACCGCGCCGGGCTCGCCGCGCGGCACGAGGGTGCCCTGCGGGGTGTACGCGCGGTCGGCGAAGGCCTCCTCGACGGCGGTCAGGCCCGCCTCAGCGGCGCGGGCGAGCAGCCGGGAGCCGGGCAGCCCGAGGACGGCCAGGTCCCCGCCCGCCAGCCGGACGCCCTCGATGACGGCCGCGGCCTGCTCGTCGTCGCGGACGGTGCGGTTGTAGAGGGCGCCGTGCGGTTTCACGTACGCGACACGGGAACCGGCCGCCTCGGCGAACACCCGCAACGCACCGATCTGGTACGCCACTTCGGCGGCCAGTTCGGCGGCCGGTACGTCCATGGCGCGACGCCCGAATCCGGCCAGGTCGCGGTACGAGACCTGCGCGCCGATCCGTACGCCCCGGTCGGCCGCCGATGCGCAGACCCGCCGCATCACGGAGGCGTCCCCCGCGTGGAAGCCGCAGGCCACGTTGGCGCTGGTCACACAGGCGAGGAGGGCCTCGTCGTCGGTGAGCGTCCAGCGTCCGAAGCCCTCGCCCAGGTCCGCGTTGAGGTCCATGACCGCGACCGGCGCGACCGGCGGGTCCGGTCGGCCGGCGCCGCCCGGCAGGTTCGTCAGATTCGTCACGGCCGCACGGTAGCGCCCGCCCGGCCCCGTGCGCCGGTCCGTCTCAGACCGACCGGCAATCAGGGGGTGGGTGAAGGAGCCCCGCGACGCCGCCCCCGTGCGCCGGTCGGTCTCAGTCGAAGAGCCCGAGCTCGCGCTCCCGTACGCCCTCCAGCTCGTACCGGGTCCCGACCAGCGGCCGGTCCGCGCACAGCCTGATCAGGGTCGCCCCGTCGCCCCGGTACCGCCCGGGAGCCCGGCCCTCCTGCTCCACGCCGATGGCCACCTCCCGCCCGCTGTCCGTCAGCTCCGCGACGAACAGCGGCACCTTGCGGCGCAGGGCGCGCGGGACGAGGAGGCGGAGCGCGTGCGGGAACCCCGGGCCCTCGTACGCCCCGGGCAGCCCCCACGCCTCGCGCACGTCCCCCGCGTGCACCCACTCCCCCAGCGCCACCGCGTCCAGGATCCCGCCCGCCGCGGCGATCGCCGGGCCGGCGTCGGTCATGCCCCGCTCCAGCTCGTCCACGATCTGCGTGTGCGTCCAGCCGGCGCGTTCGGCGATGTCCCGGTCGTTGCACTCGGGGCCGAACACATCCGGCCCGAAGCGGCTCTCCACCACCCGGCTCAGCACGGACCCGCAGTGCGCGATCACGTCCCGCACCGTCCAGCCGGGGCACGCGGTGCGCAGGGCGAAGTCGCCGTCCTCGGCGGACCGCAGCAGCGGGAGGAGGGCGTCCCGCTCCGTACGCAGGAGGAGACCGGGAAGCTCGGGATCACGTTCGTCAGCCATGGGCCCAGCCAACCATCCCAGCCGTCACCGGACTTGGCCTTCGGCGAACCGGAGGACCACCATCCGGTGGCCGGACGCTCTAACCTCGGGGGCATGGACGACATCGACCGGACCCCCGGCAGCGGTGAGGCCGACACGCTCCGCGAACGCTGGTACGAGTGCCTCGTCGCAGCCCGGGGCGGCGACGAGGGCCCCGACCCGTCGCCGTACGCCGACAACCTCCTGGAGCGGTGGGCCGAGCCCCAGCGGCGCTACCACACGACCGCCCACCTGGCCGCGGTCCTCGGCCACCTCGACACGCTCGCCGGTCACGCCGAGGACGCGGACGCGGTACGGCTGGCCGCGTGGTTCCACGACGCGGTGTACCGGCCGGACCGGTCCGAGAACGAGGAGCGCAGCGCGGTCCTCGCCGAGCGCGCCCTGACCGAGGCGGGGGTGCCCGCCGCGACCACCGCCGAGGTCGCCCGCCTGGTCCGGCTCACCGTCACGCACGACCCGGCCGCCGGCGACACGAACGGGGAGGCGCTGTGCGACGCGGACCTCGCGATCCTCGCGGCGCCGCCCAAGGAGTACGCGGAGTACGCGGCCCGGGTGCGCGAGGAGTACGGCTTCGTCCCCGACGAGGCGTTCCGGGAGGGCCGGGCGGCGGTGCTGCGGCAGCTTCTGGAGCTGCCGAGGCTGTTCCGTACGCCGTACGGGGCGGCGGAGTGGGAGGCGCGGGCCCGGCACAACCTGGCCACGGAGCTGGAGCTGCTCACGCACTGAGCGCGGCCCGCGCACCGGGCGGTACCGGGGCGACGGGGCGACCCTGATCAGGCTGTGCGCGGACCGGCCGCTGGTCGGGACCCGGTACGAGCTGGAGGGCGTACGGGAGCGCGAGCTCGGGCTCTTCGACTGAGACGAACGAACACGCCGCCCGCCGCGAGCGCGGTGAGCACGATGGAGAGCCACACCTGCCGCTCGCCGCTCCCGCATGCCCCTGGCCGTGTACATCCTCGGCCTCTCGGTCTTCGCCCTCGGCACCAGTGAGTTCATGCTCTCCGGGCTGCTGCCCCCCATCGCCGACGACATGAACGTGTCGATCCCACGGGCCGGGCTCCTCATATCCGCCTTCGCGATCGGCATGGTGGTCGGCGCCCCGCTGCTGGCCGTGGCCACGCTCCGGCTGCCGCGCCGTACGACGCTCATCGCGCTGATCTCCGTCTTCGGCCTCGGCCAGGTCGCGGGTGCGCTCGCGCCGACGTACGAGGTGCTCTTCGCTTCCCGGGTGATCAGCGCGCTCGCGTGCGCCGGGTTCTGGGCGGTCGGGGCGGCCGTCGCCATCGCGATGGTGCCGGTGAACCAGCGGGCCCGCGCGATGGCCGTGATGATCGGCGGGCTGTCCGTCGCGAACGTGCTGGGGGTGCCGCTGGGCGCCTTCCTGGGCGAGAACCTGGGCTGGCGATCGGCGTTCTGGGCGGTCGGGGTGGCCTCCGCCGTGGCGCTCGTCGGGGTGTCGACGCTGATCCCCCGGATCCCGTTGCCGGATGAGAAGCCGCAGCTCAAGCGGGAACTCACCATCTACCGCGACCGGCAGGTGTGGCTCTCCATCGTGCTCACCGCGCTCGCGGCGGGCGGCGTGTTCTGCGCGTTCAGCTATCTGGCGCCGCTGCTGACGGACGTCGCCGGGCTGGACTCGGGCTGGGTGCCGACCGTGCTCGCGCTGTTCGGGATCGGTGCGCTGATCGGCACGGTGATCGGCGGCCGGGTCGCGGACGCGCACCTGTTCGGGGTGCTGCTGAGCGGGACCGCGGCGTCGACGGTGTTCCTGGCGGCGCTGGCCCTGTTCGCGTCGAACCAGGCCGCCGTGATCGTGCTGTCGTTCCTGCTGGGCCTGTCGGCGTTCTACACGGCTCCGGCGCTGAACGCCCGCATGTTCAACGTCGCGGGCGCCGCCCCGACGCTGGCGGGCGCGACGACCACCGCCGCGTTCAACCTGGGCAACACCGGCGGGCCCTGGCTGGGCGGCACGGTGATCGACCTGGACTTCGGTTTCGAGGCCACCGCGTGGGCGGGGGCGGCGATGACCGTGCTGGCGCTGGTGACGGTGGTCCTCTCGCTGCGGTTGCAGCGCAGCCGCAACGCCTCGTCCCGGCGGGTGGCGGGCGCCCCGGCCGCGGTGTCGCGGGAGGCGGCGCGGGACGCGGCGGCGTGCGCGCCGTCGTCGGCGGGCTGAGCGGGGGCGGGCCGTCAGCCGGGCGCGGGGCGGTGCTTGGGGCGGCGCAGGCCCGCTTCGGTGATGCGGCGCACCAGTTCCTTGGAGCCGATCTGCCGGGCTCCGGCCCGTACCGCGTCCTCGTACCGCGCCGCCGGGATGTCGTAGTGGTCCCGCTCGAAGGCGCGCGGCGGGCAGCCGATGGACGCCGCGAAAGTGTGCAGTTCCTCGAAGGACACGTCGCTGACCAGGTGCGACCAGAAGCGCCCGTGGCCCGGCCAGTCCGGCGGGTCGATGTAGAGGGTCATGGCCGCAGTATCCCGGTGAGCGAGCCGACCGGGGCGACGGCCACGGCCGCCTTCGTGCAGACCCAGTGCGGGTCGGGTCCGAGCTCCGGCTCGACGTCCAGGGCGTGCGGGTCGCCCGCGTCGCACACCGGGCACAGCGGCCAGCGGCCGTACCGCTCCAGAAGCGCGTCCTGGACGTCCTGGGCGACGAGACCGACGACGAACTCCACCCCGTCCGGCCACTGCTCGACCCACCAGCGGCGGTGCGTGACCGCGTCCTCGACCAGCGAGACGATCTGCGCCTCGGCGACGTCTCCGGCGGCGAGATCGGCCATGACCAGTGCGCGGGCGGTGTGCAGTGCCTGCTCCAGGGGATTCAGCTCCATGCAGCCATTGTCCACCTGCGCACCGGGCGCCCGGCGCGCACGCGGGCTGCCACAGGTAGGGACCAAAGGGGGGTTGACGGACACCGGGGTTGAAAATATCTTTCAAAGGTGACCAATGACCTGAAGGAAAGTTTCAGCGCCGAATCGCCGCCCGCCCCGGCAGCCCTCGCGGCGAAGGTGCGGACGCTCGCGCCGTCCATGACCCGCTCCATGCAGCGGGTCGCCGAGGCCGTCGCCGGCGACCCGGCCGGCTGCGCCGCCCTGACGGTCACCGGTCTCGCCGAGCTCACCGGGACCAGCGAGGCGACCGTGGTCCGCACCGCCCGCCTCCTCGGCTACCCCGGCTACCGCGACCTGCGCCTCGCGCTGGCCGGTCTCGCCGCCCATCAGGAGTCCGGCCGGGCGCCCGCCGTCACCGCGGACATAGCGGTCGACGACCCGATCGCCGACGTGGTCGCGAAGCTCGCCTACGACGAGCAGCAGACCCTCGCCGACACCGCCGCCGGGCTCGACACCGTACAGCTCGGTGCCGCCGTGGCCGCGGCGGCCACCGCCCGCCGCATCGACATCTACGGCGTGGGCGCCTCCTCGCTCGTCGGCCAGGACCTGGCGCAGAAGCTCGCCCGTATCGGCCTGATCGCGCACGCCAACATGGACCCGCACCTCGCGGTGACCAACGCCGTGCAGCTGCGCTCCGGCGACGTGGCCATCGCGATCACGCACTCCGGCTCGACGGGCGACGTCATCGAGCCGCTGCGCGTCGCCTTCGACCGCGGCGCCACGACGATCGCGATCACCGGCCGCCCCGACGGCCCGGTCACGCAGTACGCCGACGTCGTACTGACCACGTCCACGGCCCGCGAGAGCGAGCTGCGCCCGGCCGCCATGTCGAGCCGTACGAGCCAGCTGCTGGTCGTCGACTGCCTGTTCATCGGGGTCGCGCAGCGTACGTACGAGACGGCCGCCCCCGCCCTTGCCGCGTCCTACGAGGCGCTGGCCCACCGCCACACACCCCGCACCCGCTGACCAGCGGCAGACCATCGCACCCGCACCCGCACCCGCAAAACCGTACGAGTTCAAGAAAGCAGAGCCGCTCTCCATGACCTCCCTCACCGACGCCGACGCCACCACCCCCGACGGTTACGGCGAGCTGCGCGCCCAGCTCGCCACCCTCACCACCGAGGCGTTCCGCCCCGAGCTCGCCGAGATCGACCGGCTGGCCACCTCGGAGATCGCCCGGATCATGAACGACGAGGACCGCACCGTGCCGGCCTCCGTCGCCGCGCTGCTGCCCGAGATCTCCGCGGCGATCGACGCCATCGCGGCGCGCATGGCCCGCGGCGGCCGGCTGATCTACGCGGGCGCCGGCACCGCCGGCCGGCTCGGCGTCCTGGACGCCAGCGAGTGCCCGCCCACCTTCAACACCGACCCCGCCGATGTGATCGGTCTGATCGCGGGCGGCCCGTCCGCGATGGTCACCGCCGTCGAGGGCGCGGAGGACAGCAAGGAGCTGGCCGCCGCCGACCTCGACGCGCTGGGCCTGACCGCCGAGGACACGGTGGTCGGCATCTCCGCCTCCGGCCGTACTCCGTACGCGATCGGGGCCGTGGAGCACGCCCGCGCCGGGGGCGCCCTGACCATCGGCCTGTCCTGCAACGCGGACTCCGCGCTGGGCGCCGCCGCCGAGCACCCCCTGGAGGTCGTCGTCGGCCCCGAGCTGCTCACCGGCTCCACCCGGCTCAAGGCGGGCACGGCACAGAAGCTCGTCCTCAACATGCTCTCGACGATCACGATGATCCGGCTCGGCAAGACGTACGGGAACCTCATGGTCGACGTGCGCGCCTCCAACGAGAAGCTCCGCGCCCGTTCCCGGCGGATCGTCTCGCTGGCCACCGGAGCCTCGGACGCCGAGATCGAGGCCGCGCTGGCCGCCACCGACGGCGAGGTGAAGAACGCCATCCTGACCATCCTCGGCCAGGTCGACGGTCCCACCGCCGCGACCCTGCTGTCCGCGTCCGACGGCCACCTCCGCGCCGCCCTCGCCGCAGCCCCCCGCACCACCTGACCTCTGGCACCACCTCCGCTCCCCCGCACAGCAAGGCACCACGCACCATGGCTACAGAAGACAAGAACCGCGCCACTGCCGCCGCGATCCTTCCGCTCGTCGGTGGCGCCGCGAACGTCAGCTCCGTTGTCCACTGCATGACCCGGCTCCGGCTGGGTCTGCGCGATCGTTCGCTCGTCCAGGACGAGGCACTGAAGGCCGTGCCCGCCGTCATGGGCGTGGTCGAGGACGACACGTACCAGATCGTTCTCGGTCCCGGTACGGTCGCCCGCGTCACCCCCGAGTTCGAGAAGCTCGTCAAGGAGGGCCAGGAATCGGCCCCGGCCCCCGACCCGGCCGCCACTCCGCTCACCGCGGAGGAACTGGCCGCGCAGGGCGCCGAGATGAAGGCCGCCAGGAAGGCGAAGAACGCCACCCCGTTCAAGCTGTTCCTGCGCAAGATCGCCAACATCTTCGTCCCGCTGATCCCGGCCCTGATCGGCTGCGGCATCATCGCGGGTCTCAACGGCCTGCTGGTCAACCTGGAGTGGCTGCCCTCGGTCACCCCGGCCCTGGCGGCGATGGCGTCCGGCTTCATGGCCCTGATCGCGGTCTTCGTCGGCTACAACACGGCGAAGGAGTTCGGCGGCACGCCGATCCTCGGCGGCGCGGTCGCGGCCATCATCGTCTTCCCGGGTGTCGCGAACATCGAGGCGTTCGGCCAGAAGCTCTCCCCCGGCCAGGGCGGTGTCCTCGGCGCCCTGGGCGCGGCGGTGCTCGCCGTGTACGTGGAGAAGTGGTGCCGGCGCTGGGTGCCGGAGGCGCTGGACGTCCTGGTCACCCCGACCCTGACGGTCCTGGTCTCCGGTCTGGTGACGATCTTCGGCCTGATGTACGTGGCGGGTGAGGTCTCCACCGCGATCGGTACGTTCGCCGACTGGCTGCTGTCCAACGGCGGTGCGGGCGCGGGTCTCGTCCTCGGCGGCTTCTTCCTGCCGCTGGTCATGCTGGGCCTGCACCAGGCGCTGATCCCGATCCACACCACGCTGATCGAGCAGCAGGGCTACACGGTCCTGCTCCCGATCCTCGCCATGGCCGGCGCCGGCCAGGTCGGTGCGGCCATCGCGGTCTACTTCCGCCTCCCGCGCAACGAGTCGATCCGCCGGACCATCAAGTCCGCCCTGCCCGCGGGCTTCCTGGGTGTCGGTGAGCCGCTGATCTACGGTGTCTCGCTGCCGCTGGGCCGTCCGTTCATCACGGCGTGCGTGGGCGGTGCGTTCGGCGGCGCGTTCGTCGGCTTCTTCAACCAGCTCGGCGACGCGGTGGGCTCCACCGCGATCGGCCCGTCCGGCTGGGCACTGTTCCCGTTGCTGGACGGCAACCACGGCCTGGGTGCGACCATCGCGATCTACGCGGGCGGCCTGGTCGTCGGTTACCTGGCGGGCTTCGTCGCCACGTACTTCTTCGGCTTCAGCAAGGACCTGCTGGCGGAGTTCAACGTCTCCCAGGAGCCGGCCGCCTCCACGACCGCGGCCACCGGCCCGGCCACGGCCGGCGCCGGCCCGGAGACTCCCGCGAAGGAACCTGCGGGGGTCTGACGGACCACGGATCCACGAGAGCGGCGGCACCCCGSCGGGGTGCCGCCGCTCTCGCTGTCGGCCTCAGACCGGAAAGGCGTCCGTGGCCAACGTGACGTCGAAGGGCGCGGGCAGCGCGAGCGGCTTTCCGAACGGCACCGGGTCGGAGCGCTTGTACGTACCGTCCTCGTTGGGCTCCGTGAACAGCGTGGCCATCGCCCCGCGCGTGTCGAACCGGTCGATCAGCAGGTACATCGGCACTCCGGCGCGGGCATAGGCGCGGTACTTCTTGGTGCGGTCGTCGCGGGCGTTGCCCTTCGACGTGATCTCGACGACGAGAAGCGCCTCGGAGACATCCACCGGATCGCTGCTCTCGGAGTCGGCGGCATCGATCAACTCGGCCGGCATGACCACGAGGTCGGGAACGTACAACTTGTCGAGGGGCGCCACGTGCACCCCCAGAGTCTGATAGATCTCCAGCTCTTCGGGCAGGTGCGTGTAGAGCCGGCGCTGGACCTTGGCGGCGATCCCGTTGTGATGCGCATGCGGCGGCGGTACCAAGACGATCTGCCCTTCGTCGATCTCGGCGCGCCACCCCTCGGGCACGTCCAGTTCCTGCCAGGTATGAAGCAGGTAGTCCCACGGGCGGCCTTCAGAGTCCTGCTGGTGTTCGACCATCGCGGCGGTCATCGCGGGTCCCTTCTCCTGAAGCCTGTCCGGGGAGCGTAGATCGACGATTCAGCGGCACTGGGCCGCTTTCCTCAGCGTCCCACGATCGTGTGAGCGACGCACCGAACACCCCGCACTCCAGGGCGGGGTGTTCGGCAGCGCGCCGATTTCACTTTGCGTCATCATTTCGCTACCTTCCGTAACGAGCGACCATGATCATCATGGCCGCACCACACCCCTGGAGATCGTCATGCGACACCTCTTCACGAAGACCGCGAGTCTCGCGGCCGTGGCCATGCTCGCCTTCGCCGCAGCCCAGCCCGCCCAGGCCACCCAGAGCCGGGAGGGGGCGCGCGACGCGGCCGTCGCGCCCGCGTACTTCGAGATGACCGACATCACGCGGAGCACGTTCGTCGTGAAGCTGGTCGAGGAGCGCGAGATCAACCACGCCAGGGCCCTGGTGAACGGTGAGACCACGGAGCGGCCGCACGTCGTCGGCCGCATCGTGAAGCGCCAGGCCGACTACAACCCGCGATGGAGCTTCCACTTCGACCCGCAGAGCGTGGGCTTCTTCGACTACGCCATCGAGATCTGCGACGCGACGGTGCCGTACGTCGAGGACCACCTCGACGAGGCGGGCGGCCCCTTCCTGCCCGGAGGCGTCTTCTGCCCCTGGACCTCGACGCTCGTCCGGGAAGTCCCGGCCCCCTAGCACCGGTCGCACGACAGGAGGGCGGCACTCCGACGCCGACAGGGGTGCCGCCCTCCACACCGCGCAGCGTCCGGGAGGGGAGCGAACGGGTCACCGCCCGGACGGCGCCTGAGCTCTCACCATCTCCAGCAGCGCCTGGTGCGTCTCCCGGTCGGCCGCCGCGATCAGTCCGCCGGCGCCGGTGTGCACCGGCCGGCCGTGGAGGTCCGTCACCACACAGCCGGCGGCCTCGCAGAGCGCGATCCCGGCGGCGAAGTGCACGCTGTCACGCAGGTCGCCGTCGGTGACGTACGCGGCCCGCCGCCCGGCGGCGACCCAGGCCACGGCCAGCGTGGTGGAGACGACACGCGGCCGGAACCGCTCGGCGAACTCCGGGGCGGCGAGGAGGCGTACGGCCCGGAAGTCCGGTGCGCTCGGGAAGGGGGCGTCAAGGTTGACGTCGACCAGCCGGGAGCCGGACGAGGGCGCCATATCCTCGTCCGCCCCGTCCCTCCGGACACGGGCGTGTGTGCCGTCGGTCCAGAACACTTCGCCGCCGAAGGGGTCGGCCGACGCGGCCGCGGTGACGGTGGACCCGACCCGCAGCGCGACGTTCACCGCGACCAGCATGTTCCGCACGGCGTAGTTCAGCGTGCCGCACAGCGGATCGACCAGCCACCTGCGCTCCGCACCGGCCGCACCGGTGTCCCCGCTCTCCTCGCCCGTCACCGCGTCCTCGGGCCGGGCCGCCCGCAGCGCGTCGAGGATGGCCCGCTCGGCCGCGAGATCGGCGGCCGTCGCGAAGTCACCGCCGGACTTCTCCGTACGCGACAGCACGGTCCCGTACATGCCACGAACCACCGCCGCCCCCGCCTGCGCCGCGTCGACGGCCAGTCGCGCATCACTTGCCATGCTCACGCTCACCATGCCCGCAGGCTATCGGCGACCCCCGCCCACCCGATCCCGGGCCGCGCCGCAGGCTGTCCGCGGCCCGCCCCGGCAGACCCCCGGACCGGCCCGCGGCCTCACCGCGGCAACTGCCCCTCGCGGTTGATCTCGGTGACCCGCGCGCGCAGCGCGAGCCCCGGCGGGGCCGGGCGGACAGACTCGGCCGGACAGTCCCACTCCGCACCGCCTCCGGGCGGGCGCAGCTGCGCATAGGGCCCGACCCACCCCATCACCCGGCCCACCCGGCCGTCCCGCACGTCGACAGCGAACGACCCCCGCTCCGGCACGGAGACATCCGGGCCCCTGCCACCGTCACCCGCCATGACCGGCCGCCTTCCCGCACAGCGGCCAGTGCCGCTCCTTCATCTCCATGATCCATTCATTCCACGCTGAGTAACCGAAATGCATACTCAGCGTGCTTATTCTTCCGCGGGCCCGAAATCGGCACAGGTCACGCACTCCGCCTGCCGAACCGGAGCTCCCCACACCGGTCCGTCCGCTCGGACGCGCCGGGCCCGCAGACGCCGCACGTCCGCGGCCCGCCCCCCTCCCGTATCAATCACCGAGACGGAGCGTCCCATACCTCAAGACCGTTGATACGTTCGGTCTCCGCCTGCCCAGCCAGGTCACCGAGCGGAAGGTTGCCGACAGATGCCGAAGACGGTCATCCACGTGTTCCACGACGACGACGCCTCGATCACGACAGGGACCCGCGTCGCGCAGCGGATCCAGGAGGTCGCGGCCGAGCACGACACCACCGTCGAGGTGCTGTGCTTCGGGCCGGCCCAGCGCCTCCTCGGCGATCCGGAGCCCTCCGGGGCGAGCGCGGTCTTCAACCGCCAGGTCGACGAACTGATAGCCGGCGGCGTGACCGTGGGCGCCTGCGTCAACGCGGCGCGGGCCGACGGGACCGAGGCCGGACTCGCCGGGCGGGGGCTGAACCTGCGGGTGGCCCGGGACGAGTTCCTGCGCTTCACCCTGGAAGGCGCCACGGTCATCACCTTCTGATCCTGCCGGCCGCACCCGTCCGCACACCGCCCGCCCGGCGGATCGCGCCGCGGGGCGGACGGCACAGACCCCGCGGGGCACGGACCACGGGCAGGGCACGGACCACAGGCGCACGGACCACGGGCAGGGCACCGGGCGTGCGACCCACCACGCCCCACGCCCCGCCCGTATCCGCGCCCGGATGCGGCCGGCCGACCGCTGCCTAGCCGACCCGGGTGAACGTCCACTCGGGCGCACCGTCACCGGCGAGCGTCGCCCGGTCACCGCCACGCGCGGTGAGCGTGCCCGCGGACGGGATCTGGGTGAGCCGGAGGGCGACCGGCGCTCCGTCCTCGTCCGGGCCCACGATCGTCCACTGGTCCGGCGAGGAACCGCACGGGCTCAGGAACACCGGCGGCGGGAAGATCTTCACCGGGGACAGAGCCAGGCAGCGCGACTCCTCCCGGCCACTGGCCAGTTGCGCGGAACCGTTCGGCAGGTTGCGGACCTGCCAGACCGAGTCGTTGCCACAGGCCCCGAGCTGGCCGCCCACGAAGCCCTCGTTGGTCAGCAGGCACGCACCGGTGCGCGCGTCCTGGATGAAGTAGGAGCCGTTGTCGGCGGCCTGGGACGGGGTGGCGAGCGCCATGACCGCTGCGGCGGACGCGGCGAGGGAAAGGACCGAACGGATACGCATGGGGCTCCTCGTGCAGGTGTGAGGGAAGGGGAGGGAGATCGGGCCGGACACTCGGCCCGCCCTGACCAAGATCACAAACAATCGGGTCCCCATCCCGCCACGACCACACCATCGGCCGGGGCGCACTCGCAGCAGAGCAGCGCACACCGCCCGGCCCGTACGCCCCCGTGCCGAACAGGCGCAGAGGCCAACGGCTTGTGCGCCCCCTACCGAACGGGCGGAGAGGCCAAGGGCTTGTGCGCGCCCCCTACCGGACAGACGCAGAGGCCAGGGGCGGCTTGAGCGCCCGTACCGAACGGGCGGAGGGGTCCGGGGCTCAAGCCCCGGGCCCCTCCGCCCGCCACCGCGGCGCCGCTTCAGCCGCCCACGTACGCTGCCAGGTGCTCACCCGTGAGGGTGGAGCGGGCGGCGACGAGGTCCGCGGGTGTGCCCTCGAAGACGACCTTGCCGCCGTCGTGACCGGCCCCGGGGCCGAGGTCGATGATCCAGTCGGCGTGCGCCATCACGGCCTGGTGGTGCTCGACGACGATGACGGACTTGCCGGAGTCCACAAGCCGGTCCAGCAGGCCGAGCAACTGCTCGACGTCGGCGAGGTGCAGTCCGGTGGTCGGCTCGTCGAGGACGTAGACCCCACCCTTGTCGCCCATGTGCGTAGCCAGCTTCAGGCGTTGGCGCTCGCCGCCGGACAGCGTGGTGAGCGGCTGGCCGAGGCTGAGGTAGCCGAGGCCGACGTCGGCGAGCCGGTCGAGGATGCGGTGCGCGGCCGGCAGGTGCGCCGGGCCGGCGCCGAAGAACTCCTCGGCCTCGGCCACCGACATTGCGAGGACCTCGCTGATGTCCCGGCCGCCGAGCTTGTACTCCAGGACCGCCGCCTGGAACCGCTTGCCCTCGCAGTCCTCGCACGGGGTGGCGACCCCGGCCATCATCGCCAGGTCCATGTAGATGACCCCGGCACCGTTGCAGGTGGGGCAGGCGCCCTCGGAGTTGGCGCTGAACAGCGCCGGCTTCACACCGTTCTCCTTGGCGAACGCCTTGCGGATCGGGTCGAGCAGTCCGGTGTACGTCGCCGGGTTGCTGCGCCGCGAACCACGGATCGGGCTCTGGTCGATCGAGACCACGCCCTCCCCCGCCGGAATCGAGCCGTGGACGAGCGAGCTCTTGCCGGAACCGGCGACGCCCGTGACGACGACGAGCACGCCGAGCGGGACGTCGACGTCGACCTTGCGCAGGTTGTTCGCCGTCGCCCCGCGGATCTCCATCGCACCGGTGGCCTCGCGCACCGCCTCCTTGACGGCGGCCCGGTCGTCGAAGTGCCGGCCGGTGATCGTGTCACTGGCCCGCAGCCCCTCGACCGTGCCCTCGAAGCAGATCGTGCCGCCGCCCGAACCGGCGCCCGGACCGAGGTCGACGACATGGTCGGCGATCACGATCGTCTCCGGCTTGTGCTCGACGACGAGCACCGTGTTGCCCTTGTCGCGCAGCCGCAGCAGCAGGTTGTTCATCCGCTCGATGTCGTGCGGATGCAGACCGATCGTGGGCTCGTCGAAGACGTAGGTGACATCGGTGAGCGACGATCCGAGATGGCGGATCATCTTGACGCGCTGCGCCTCACCGCCCGACAGCGTGCCCGCGGGCCGGTCCAGCGACAGATACCCGAGGCCGATCTCCACGAACGAGTCGAGCGTCTGCTGGAGCGCGTCGAGCAGCGGCGCCACCGACGCGTCCTCGATGCCGCGCACCCACTCGGCGAGGTCCCTGATCTCCATCGCACACGCGTCGGCAATGGAGATCCGCTTGATCTTCGAGGAACGGGCACCCTCGCTCAGCCGCGTACCGTCGCACTCCGGGCAGGTGGTGAACGTGACCGCGCGCTCCACGAAGGCGCGGATGTGCGGCTGCATCGACTCCTTGTCCTTGGACAGGAACGACTTCTGGATCTTGGGGATCAGCCCTTCGTACGTGAGGTTGACGCCGTTGACCTTGACCTTGACGGGCTCCCCGTAAAGGAAGGCCTGAAGTTCCTTCTTGGTGTACTTGGCGATCGGCTTGTCCGGGTCGACGAAGCCGGACTGGGCGTAGACCTGCACGGTCCACTGGCTGTCCGACTTCCAGCCGGGAATGGTGAACGCGCCCTCGGAGAGCGACTTGCTGTCGTCGTAGAGCTGGGTGAGGTCGATGTCGGAGACCGAGCCCCGGCCCTCGCAGCGCACGCACATCCCGCCGGTGCGCTGGAAGGTCGCCTTCTCCGCCTTGGTCCTGCCGCCGCGCTCGACGGTGATCGCGCCGCTCGCCCGGACCGACGCGGTGTTGAAGGAGTAGGCGCTGGGCGGCCCGATGTGCGGCTTGCCGAGCCGGCTGAACAGGATGCGGAGCATCGCGTTGGCGTCGGTGGCGGTGCCGACCGTGGAGCGGGGGTCGGAGCCCATCCGCTGCTGGTCGACGCTGATCGCGGTGGTCAGCCCTTCGAGTACGTCGACCTCGGKCCGGGCGAGGGTGGGCATGAAGCCCTGCACGAAGGCGCTGTACGTCTCGTTGATGAGCCGCTGCGACTCGGCGGCGATGGTCCCGAACACCAGGGAGCTCTTGCCGGATCCGGAGACCCCGGTGAACACCGTCAGCCGGCGCTTCGGGAGCTCGACGCTGACGTCCTTGAGGTTGTTGACGCGCGCGCCGTGCACACGGATCAGATCGTGGCTGTCGCCCGCGTGCGGCGCGGCCGACGCCGTGTCCGCCCTCTTGGCCCTGGTCATCGTGTCTCCATCCATGGGCGGGACCGCCCGCGCGGTCCCGTCGGCTTGCTTCGTACGGCTTGCGGCTGTGGTCGTTTCCCGGGGGACGGCTCAGCGCCGTTCCTGGATGCGGATCAGGTTGCCCGCGGGGTCCCGGACGGCGAAGTCGCGGACGCCGTAGGGCTGCTCGGTCGGCTCCTGGACGATCTCGCCGGTACCGGCCTGCACCTTCTCGAACGTGCCGTCGAGGTCGGGCGTGGCCAGCAGGACGCGGGCGAACGTGCCCTTGTCCATCATCCCGACGACGGTGGCGCGCTCCTCGTCGGTGACGGACGGATCGGCGTACGGCGGCTCCAGAACGATCGACGTGCCGGGCTGCCCGACGGGACCGACCGTGATCCAGCGCATCGCGCCCTGGCCGACGTCGCCCCGCACCTCGAAGCCGAGGACGTCGCGGTAGAAGGCGACGGAGGCGTCGGGGTCGTTGTGCGGAAGGAACGTGGAGTGAATGTTGAGGTCCATGTCCGTCACGCTAATCCGGCTTCCTGGCGGGCGCTTCTCGATTCCTGACCGGTCGCGTGACCTGCTTCTCCAGACACGACGGCACCCCCGCGCCGACCTGCTCGGCCTGCTGCGCCTCCTCCGCCTGCCGCCGGTAGACGCTGGGCGGAACCCCGACCAGTTCGGTGAAGCGCGTGCTGAACGTACCCAGGGACGAGCAGCCGACCTCGAAGCAGATCTCGGTCACGCTGAGGTCGCCGCGGCGCAGCAGGGCCATCGCCCGTTCGATGCGCCGGGTCATGAGGTAGCCGTACGGGGGCTCGCCGTAGGCCCGTCTGAACTCCCGGCTGAGATGCCCGGCGGACATGTGCACGCCACGGGCGAGCGCCTCGACGTCCAGCGGCTGGGCGTACTCCCGGTCGATGCGGTCCCGGACGCGGCGAAGCCGCGCGAGATCGCTCAGGTGCTGTGCCGGATCGGTTCTGCTGGTCACCTGTGCAAGCGTGACACGCCCGGCCGCGGATTTCCCGGCGTTACCGGAAGGCCGCGGCCCGGGCAGGCGTCCGGATGACCGGGTCCGAGGAACCGGCTGCCCGGCGGACGCGCGGACACCCGGCATCGGCATCGATGCCGGGCGCCCCGCCTCCCCTGTCTACACGCGCCTCACCACGCCCCCGGCGCCGGCGGCGGGACGACCGCCGGCCGGTCGTCGCAGGTGATCGTGTGGGGCAGCATCCAGGGGGCGAGCCACCCGCCGTCGTTGCCACCCCCGTCCGTGAGCGAGAACTCCGATCCGGTCGCGGGGAAGTGGAACGAGCCGCAGTTGTTGACGCCGACCGCGCCCACGTTGCGCGCGTCCACGTTCTCGAAGCTCGCGCCGCCCGCCGCGCGGGCGCTCAGCACCGAGGTGCCCGTGCCGTCGACCCGGATGTCCTTGAAGTGGACGCCCTCGATGTCGTACTGGTCCTTCACGGCCCAGTCGGAGACGAGCATGATCGCGTTGTAGGTGCTGTCGAGGTAGTGGTCACCGGTGACCCGGATGTCGGCGGCGTCGATGCTCCTGTCCAGGGCGAAGATCCAGAGCGCGCCGAGCCCGATGTTCCAGTTCAGCTCGTACGTACCGGCACGGACCGTCGTGTTGTCGTCGAGGTTCAGCTTCCCGGCGAAGGGCTCGGCGCCGAAGCGGGAGCCGATGTGCAGGGCGCTGCCCTCGCGGACCGGGTCGGCGACCAGGTTGCCCGAGACGGTGGTGTCGGTGCCGCCGTAGATCGCGATGCCGTTGGCGAGGACCGGGCTCTGGACGGTGTTGTGGTCGAAGGTGTTCCGGGCGTTGGCGGTCTTCTCGCTCCACATCGCCAGGCCGTCGTCGCCGGAGTTGCGTACGAAGGTCTGCGTCACCCGTGAATCGGTCACGCCGGTGTGGAAGTTGATGGCGTCGGCGATCTGGTCGACGATGATGCTGCCGCTGACCCGCAGGTTCTTCATCGGCCCGTCGAACCACATGCCGACCTTGGTGTGGCTGAGGTGCAGACCCTCGATGGTCGAGTCGCTCATCGCGCCGCCGATGCCGTTGACCTGGTCGGTGTCGATGCGGCTGCGTACGTCGCCCTCGATGGCGAAGCCGGACAGATGGACGTTGCGGCTGCCGCCGTCGGCCGCGTCCTTGCCGTAGAACCCGACCCCGGTGTGGGTGGAGCCGTCGGTGGCGGGCTCGTCGAGTGCGACTTCCCGCCCCTTGATCTTCGTGTACCAGTTGCCGGCGCCGGTGATCGTGACGTCGTCGACGACGATGTGCCGGTCGACGCGGTACGTGCCCGGCGGGATGTACACCGTGAGGTGGGTGCGCCGGGCGAAGGCGATAGCCTTCTCGATCGCGCCCGCCGCGTCGCGCCGGCCGGTCGGATCGGCCCCGAACGCAAGGACGTTGGCCGCGAGGAGTTCGATGTGCGGCCGGCCGACGAGCTCCGAGTCCAGCAGGTCGACGACCGTCCACGCGGCCCGGCTCCCGGCCGGGACGGTGAGCCGCACGGTGTCGCCC
>NZ_RDBK01000013.1:18956-58417 GCF_008042275.1 Streptomyces sp. OR43
GGCTCGAGGGGGCTGCTCCATTCGGCCCGGGGCCGGACGGGGACAAGTGGCGAGCCGTTCGGGCGGCACTTAGCGTCACCCAGGCCGAGGGGCATTGCTCGCTTACGAGGACAAAAGGTCCACAGCTGCTTCTCGAGAACCCGGAGAACCATCATGCGCGTGATACGTGTCGCTTCTGTCGCCCTGCTCGGTGCCTCCGCTCTCGGAGTCGCTGCTCCGGCGGCCCTCGCCGACGACGGGAACCACAACATCACGTCGTTCGGCTTCACCGTCTCCCCGTCGACGGTGGCCCCCGGCGGCACCGTGACCCTCAACGCGACCGGGTGCGAGGTGCCGTCCGTGACCGTCAGCTCGGGCGTGTTCGACACCGTCACTCTTGAGGAGGGTCACTCGGCCACCGCGCGCGTCGATGACGACGCCAAGCCCGGTGCCGAGTACGAGGTGACCTTCGACTGCAAGGGCGAGAAGGGCACCACCCCGCTCACGATCCGCGAAGGGTCGGGCCACAACGACCACACGGGCTCGGTGATGCCGGGCAACGGTGTCCGGGCCGGGGCCGGTGGCAGCCTCTCCGGCATGAGTCCGGGCGAGATCGGTGCGGGAGCCGCCGTCGTCGCGGGCGCGCTCGGATTCGGTGCCTACAAGATGCGCCGCCGTTCCGGCAGCAACGCCTGACCGGGAGAGCGCTGAAGGGCCGGGTCCTGCCGAGGGGCCCGGTCCGGGGACCACAGGAGCGGAAAGCGGAGAAGACGTGCACAGAGCCGTGTGGCACGAGTGGATCGAACCCGCCGAACCCCCGGAACCGGTACGCCAGGGCCTGTTCGGCCGCCGGAAAGGCGTGGAAGACCGGGATGGCGGGGACGGCGGGGACGGACGCAAGAAGGACGGTGGTCTCAGGGCACCGGGCTGGGGCACGCTCGTCGTCGCCCTCCTGCTCGGCCTGTCCCTGATCCGGCAGGGCCTCGGCGGCGACGACGGCCCACCGCAGCCCGCGTCGGCGGCCGGCGACCGGTCCGGCGACTCCGGTGCGGGCAACTGGCCGGATGGGCCGCCTCCCGAGCCCCTCACCCGATCCCTGCCCGAACGGATCACGATCCCCTTCCTCGACGTCGACGCTCCCGTCGGCAAGGTGGGTCTGGGCGCGGACGACTGGATCGACGCACCGCCCCTGGCGGACAACAACCTGGCGGCCTGGTACGACGGTTCCGTCACCCCCGGCGAAACCGGCACCTCCGTGCTCGTGGGCCATGTGGACAACAACGCGGGCCCTGCCGTCTTCTACGGGCTCGGTGCCCTGGAGAAGGGACGCCGCATCGAGATCGCCCGCACCGACGGCACCACCGCGGTCTTCTCCGTCTATGCCGTGGAGGTCGTCAGCAAGGCCGGATTCCCCGCCGACCGTGTCTACGCGAACACCTCCGATCCGGAGCTGCGCGTACTCACGTGCGGCGGCGGCTTCTCGCCGAAGGCCGGCTACGAGGGCAACGTCGTGGCCTACGCCCGTCTCACGTCCGTGCTTGAGGAGGGGTAGTCGCGAGCGCGGTGGGCCACTGGCCCGAAGCGGTTGCGGGGTGCACGCGGTGTGTTCAGGGGGCAGCCGTGGAGTGGCCCGCGTACGACCGGCCGTGTCCGTTTCCTTCAAGAAATGAGGGAAGCGACCCGATAGTCTCGCCGCCATGACGAGCACGGGAAACGAATCGCGCCACATCAGTATCCATATCGCCAGCCCGGCCGAGACCGTTTACGCCTTCGCCTCCGACCCGGCCAACCTCCCCGCGTGGGCCCAGGGGCTGGGAGGATCCATCGAGAAGACCGACGGCCGTTGGGTCGCGGAATCCTCACCCATGGGACGGGTCGTCGTCGCCTTCGCACCCCCCAACGACTGGGGCGTACTCGACCACGACGTCACGCTGCCGTCCGGAGACACTGTTTACAATCCGGTCCGCGTCATCCAGGACGGCACCGGAAGCGAGGTCGTGTTCACCCTCCGCCGACGGGCGGGGATGAGCGATGCCGACCTCCGGCGCGACGCCGACATGGTCGCCGCCGACCTGACGCGACTCAAGGAGTTGACGGAGTCTCCGGAAGGCTCGTGACAGCCGTCAGGTCATCAGCTGCATGTCGTGCGGTGCGCGGAGACAGGGCCGGGTGCCGCCTGCTGTCAGGCTCGTCCGTCCGGCCACGGATCGGGCGAGAGCGCCACGAGGTCGTACTGCGGGCACGGCGTCGTGAAGCACTGCTTGGGTGCGGGGACGCAGACGTAGCCGAACGGCGCCGAGACGGAGGCGCAAGGGCCGGCCTGTGACCGAACGGAGCCTTCCGCGGCGTGCGCCGGGCCGGCCGGGACGAGAGGCAGGGCAGTCAACGCGACGGCCGAAGCGGCGCGCAGCAGGTTATTCATCACGAAGGACAGACATAGCCGCCGTGCTGCCCGGACGACAGGCTCCGGCAGCCCAAGTCACCCGCCCGGGTGGACGATTACCCCGCCGAGCGGGCTTCCGGCCGTCGGACGGCGCCGGTGTCCGCTCCCTCCTTCTCCCCTCTCGTGCCGCCCCCCGCGGAGCAGGTTCAAACGGCTCGGAATCGAGCAGGTGAGATATATGAGTTCACTCTCGCGGACCATTACCCCGCCACCGTACGAGCCACTGCACCGGCCGCGGGGAGGGAGGACGGCCCAGGGGGCTCGCACGTTGCGCCGGCGTCTTCTCGCGCCGGTCGCGATCGCTTCCGTCACCCTCGCGGCAGCCGGCTGCGGCGGGACCTCGGACTCGGCCTCACCTTCCGGCACGGCCGCCTCCGCACCGGCCGCCTCCGCCCCCGGAGCGGCAACCCCGTCCGTCGAGGTCTCCACTTCTCCTGTCGCGGATGCGGGCACCCCCGACGAGCCCGCCGGCCAGGACCACGCCGACAGCACGCCCTCGGCGGCCTCGGGCGTCCGGCGCTGTACGGCCGACGGCCTCACGATGCGCCTTGGCCGTGGCGACGCCGGCGCGGGCCAGATCCACTACCTGCTCACCTTCGTGAACAAGTCCACCACCGCATGCGCGCTGCGAGGCTTCCCGGGTGTCTCGCTGATCAAGCGCGACGGCAGCGCGATCGGCCTGCCCGCCGAGCGCGAGGGCGCCATGCGGGGGCAGACGGTGATCGGCCCCGGCAGGACGGCCGAGGTCACTCTGCATACCCTGAACCAGGGCATCAACGGTTCGGGCTGTTGGAGCCGGCCCGACTACCTGCGGGTCTATCCGCCGGGTTCCAAGGACGCGCTGACGCTGCGGACCTCCCTCCTCCACGTCTGCGGCGACCGCTTCACGACCACGGCGGTGGACAGCTGACGAGGCGTGTGCCGGACAGCGGCGGGATGAGCCTCAGGCCGTACGGAGCCTGAGAGCCCGCGCCGAGGCGTGTGCCGGACAGCGAAGGGTGGTGCCTCCGGCCGTACGGAGTCCGAGAGCCCGCGCCGAGGTGTAGAGCGCGGCGACGTCGGCCGGGCGGCGGCACCGTAACGGCTGCCGCCGCCCATCGGCACCGTCATGCTTGCCGTGCCCGATCTTCCGTATCCGCCTTCTCCGTGCGCTCCGGCGACGGGGGAGTCGGGCACCTCTCGTGAAAGGACCGACGTGGACGCCATCGCGACCACCTGCCGCGGCCGGGTCCGGGGCCGCGTCCGGGACGGCATCGCCACCTTCCTCGGCATTCCCTACGCTGCCGCCCCGTTCGGGCCTCATCGCTTTCGCGCCCCCGGACCCGTCGAGCCGTGGGACGGGCTGCGGGACGCGCTCGACTACGGGCCGACCGCGCCGCAGCGCCCCTACCGCCCGCCCCTCGACCGGTTGATTCCCGACGTGGCCATCCCGGGCGAGGAGTGCCTCAACCTCAACGTCTGGACCGCGGACCCCGGTGGGGGACCGCTCCCGGTGATGGTGTGGATCCACGGAGGATCCCTGCGGAACGGATCGGGCGCCGTGCCCCTGTACGACGGCCGGGCCTTCGCACGCGACGGCATCGTCCTGGTCACGGTCAACTACCGGCTCGGGGTGGAGGGGTTCGGGGTGTTCCCCGACGCACCCGACAACCGCGGCCTGCTGGACCAGATCGCGGCCCTGCGCTGGGTCAAGGAGAACATCGCGGCCTTCGGCGGGGACCCGGAGAACGTCACGGTGTGCGGCGAGTCCGCCGGGGCTGTCAGCATCGCCGCCCTGACGACCAGCCCGCGCGCCGCCGGCCTCTTCCACCGGGCCGTCCTGCAGAGCGGCCCGCCGCAGACCGTTCCGCGCAGCCGGGGCGCGAAGACGGCGCGTGCGATGGCGAAGGTGCTGAGGGTGCCCGCCACGGCGGAGGCGTTCGCGGCGGTGGACCGTGAGCTGCTGCTGGACGTACAGACCGAAGTCGTCGGCAAGGGCGATCCGATCAGTGGGGGCCCGGGTTTCCACCTCGTGGTCGACGGCGACGTCGTTCCGGCCGAACCGTCACTGCCCACCGTCGATCTGCTGATGGGCTGCAACCGGGAGGAGTACCGGCTGTGGTTCGTGCCGAGCGGGATGGTGGACCGTGTCAACGCCCTCTCGCTCCGGCTGGCCCTGCTGAAGTTCCGGGTCCCGGGAAGCGTCGCCAGGCTCTACAGGGCGTCCAGGCCGGGCGCCGGGCCCGGCGTGATCCTCGGCGAGATGGCCACGGACCTGCTGGTGCGGGGACCGCTCAACCGGCTGGCCGACTCGCGGCCGGCCCGGACGTACCTGTACGAGTTCGCATGGCCCTCGCCCGTACTCGGCCTGGGCGCCTGCCACGCACTGGAGATCGGCTTCGTCTTCGACAACCTCCGCCATGGTGAGACGCTCACGGGCCCGGATGCTCCTCAGCCGCTGGCCGACGCCATGCACCGGGCCTGGGTCGCGTTCGCTTCCTCGGGTGACCCGGGATGGTCCGCCTGGGACGCGAGCCGGCCGGTGATGGTCTTCGGACATCCCGAAGCGGGTGTGGTCCTGGCACCGCGTCAGGAGGAACTGCGCGTCTGGCTCCAGCAGTAGGGCCAGGCGGCTCACGAAAGAACGCGCTTGCTCTCCTGGGCCCTTTCGCTTGAGGGAGGTCGGCGGTGGCCCCGGGGCTCGTCGGCTCTGTCGCTCATTCTCCTCTAAATCCAGCAAACATGGGGCAGTTGACGAAGCAGTTGAAGCGCTTCACCCGGTGAGCCCGTCCAGAGCCTTGCCAGCCCAGCGCGCGCGGTCCTATTCTCACGACGAGAAAGCGCTTTCCATTTCGTCAGCCCCGTTCCGGTGGCAGTGGAGCCGCGGCAGGGACGTTGCCGCGACCTCATGAACGAGCCGCCAGTGATCCGGCGCGGGGCTGCGTTCACGGTGCCGGCACGCCATGGGGTCACGAACCACGCCATGGTGACGACGCATCGAGCCGTCCTTCGCGGGTTCGAGGGCGGCGGCTTCTTGGGGCGGCGGTGATCCCGCGGCCGGCACCGGCGTACGCACAGCCTCGGGTCGCAGGAGAGCGGCCCGCCCCATCGCACCGACGAAGAGTACGTGTCACCACGCCGATCGGGCCTGTCCAGGGAGAACGGCAGTCGACGGACCGGCTGCTGAATGACATGGGCATGCCATTTTACGTCCGGCTTTCGAAGACGAACAGGGAGATACCAGCATGAAAAGACGAGTCGCACTGCGCCTGTATGCGGCGCTGACCACGGCTACCCTCGCCGCCGCGACGGGTGTCGTCGTGTCGATGCCGTCGGCATCGGCCGCGACCGCCGGCGCCACCGGCTACGCGACCCAGAACGGCGGGACCACCGGCGGTGCGGGCGGACAGACGGTCCGGGCCACCACGGGCACGGCGATCCACCAGGCTCTGTGCAGCCGGGCCAGCAGCAGTACCCCCATCACCATCGAGGTCGAGGGGACGATCAACCACGCCAACACCGCCAAGGTGTCCGGCGACAGCTGCAACACCGCGGCCGGTGTCATCGAGCTCAAGCAGATCAGCAACGTCACGATCGTCGGGGTCGGCAGTGGAGCGGTCTTCGACCAACTGGGCATCCACATACGCCAGTCCAGCAACATCATCATCCAGAACGTGACCGTCCGGAACGTCAAGAAGTCGGGGTCGCCCACGTCCAACGGCGGTGACGCCATCGGCATGGAGAGCGACGTCCGCAACGTCTGGGTCGACCACAGCAGCCTGGAGGCGTCGGGAGGCGAGTCGGAAGGGTTCGACGGCCTCTTCGACATGAAGGACAACACGCAGTACGTGACGTTGTCCTACAGCACACTGCGCAACTCCGGGCGCGGAGGTCTCATCGGGTCGAGCGAGACCGAACTCTCCAACGGCTTCGTCACGTTCCACCACAACCTGTACGAGAACCTCGACTCCCGCACGCCCCTGCTGCGGGGCGGCATCGCCCACATCTACAACAACTACTACGTGAAGCTGAACGAGTCCGGGATCAACTCCCGCGCCGGGGCCCGCGCGAAGGTGGACAACAACTACTTCAAGGACTCCAAGGACGTCCTGGGCACCTTCTACACCGACGCGGCCGGATACTGGCAGGTGAGCGGGAACACGTTCGACAACGTGACATGGTCGGCCCCCGGCAGTGAGAACAACCCGGCCGGTCCCGACCCGAAGTCCAACACCACCGTCAGCATCCCGTACGCCTACAGCCTCGACGCCGCGTCCTGCGTGCCCGGCATCGTGGCCCAGACCGCGGGTGCCAACAAGGGGCTGAAGGTATCGGACGGCAACTGCTCGACGCAGACGCCGACCCCGGACCCGACCGACCCGACSCCSGACCCGACCGGGACCAACCTCAGCATCGCCGCAGGCGCCGACGGGTCCAGCAAGGCCGACGGGACGAGCTACGGCAACGTGCGGGACGGGGACCTGAGCACGTACTGGTCGCCCGCCGGCGCCACCGGTTCGGTCTCGGTCAAGTGGGGCACCGCGACCTCGGTCTCCTCCGTCAACATCCGGGAGGCTTCCGGTTCCGCCGGCAGCATCCGCACCTGGAAGGTGCTGAACGGGGACACCGGCGCGGTGCTGGCCACCGGAACCGGAGCGGGTGCCATTCCGGTCCCGCAGACCTCGCTGCGCAAGATCACCTTCCAGATCACCGGCTCCACCGGCACCCCGAAGATCGCCGAGTTCGAGACGTACGCCGGGTAGCGGTGCGCGCGCCCCGTCCGTCCGGCTCCGGCGCCGATGGATCCGGACGGACGGAGCGCAGTGACGGTGCGCCGTCGGCATGACCGCCGCCGCGGCGGCCGTGCCGACGCCGGCACGGGCTGGTGAGGACGGAGAGCCGCTGGGCCGCGCGGGTCGCCGCGGCACAGCGGGCGACCGCTCCTTCGACCAACTCCGGGCAGTGCGGCGTCGTGACCGTTCCTTCATCGTCGGGCATCGGCTTCGAGCGCGGAGCCGATGACATGAGCCATGTGCTCACGCCCGGCCGTGACCTCCGCTGCGTACCGCCGCCCGAGCGGCGACGTCTCCGCGTCGCCGAGCGGCCGGCGTGCGGCGTCGAGGAGCGGCAGGTCGGACACCGCCCCGGCCTGGGCGTCCCCGCGCTGGACGCGACACGTCCTCGCTGCTCACGTGGTGGCGAGCCCGGCTGCCTTCGTCGCCTGTTCCGGCACCCATGGCGTCATGTCCGCCACGGTGCCGACGGGGCGCCGTCGGCAGGCGTGTGGCGCCATGCCGACCAGCTCGGTGAAGTGCGCACTGAACACATCCGGCGACGGGCAGCCCACCATGCGACGGACCTCGGCGATGCCGAGGCCGCCGTGGAACAACAGGGCCGCGGCACGCTCGACGCGACGGGCCATCAGATACGCGTACGGGGACTTGCCGTAGGCCACCCGGAACTCACGGCTCAGATGCCCGGCCGGCAGGCCGGCGCCGCGGGCAAGCGCTTCGACGTCCAGTGGCTGTGCGTACTCCCGGTCGATCCGGTCGCGCACGCGACGCAGCCGTGCGAGGTCGCTCAGGCGCTGTGCCGCCACGCGGGCACGCCCCCATGCTGGAAGACACATGCGAGTTCCGTTTCGTCGGCTTCCGTACGTAACTGGCTGCGGCGGTGCCCGATACGGAGCGGGACGCCCCGGCCGGCCCGTCGGTTCAGCGAAGCTCCTGAATGCGGACCAGGTTGCCTGCCGGGTCACGGAAGGCGCAGTCGCGGATGCCGTACGGCTGCTCGGTCGGCTCCTGGACCACCTCCGTGTCGCTCGCCTGCACCTTCTCGAACACGGCGTCGAGGTCCGGGGTGGCCAGCAGGATCCATCCGTATGTGCCCTTGGCCATCATCTCGGTGATGGTGCGGCGCTCGTTCTCGGTGATGCCGGGGTCGACGGCCGGCGGCGCCAGCAGGATGGATGTGCTGGGCTGCCCCGCGGGCCCGACCGTGATCCAGCGCATCTTGCCCTGCCCGACGTCGCTGCGGACCTCGAAGCCGAGAACGTCGCGGTAGAAGGCCACGGACGCGTCCGGGTCGTCGTGCGGAAGGAAGCTCGTGTGAATGCTGATGTCCATGGCGATCATGCTAGATCCGCCCTCGCGACCCGCGCTTCTTGATTCCTGACCGATTGCGCCGGATCGTCCTACCGGTACGACTTCGGGAGGTCATGGGCGCCGCCCCCACGCGGAGACCATGGGGGCGGTGGCGAGGTCGAGGCACCCGGTGGCGACGTTGGCCAGGTGGCGGTCGATCTCGTCGTCGGTGGCGAGCCCTTCCGACACCAGAAGGCCGCGGATCTGCCGCACGGTCGCGGCCTCCAGGACGGAACAGGCCGGCGAGGTGACCGGGAAGTACGCGTCGGCCCGCACGTCCTCCAGGCCGGCTTCGCGCAGCAGCCTGGGCAGGGTCCGCCCGTACGTGAGGTCCGCGCCCCGAGCCGCCATCAACGCGCGGAAGCCGGAGCGCAGCCGGTTGGCGAGCCGTTGTTCCGGGCCGGACTCGTCGGGGCAGAGCAGCGGCTGCAACCCAGGGTCGGCGTCCTCCAGGAGCAGCCGGCCGCCCGGCCGCAGCGCCTGGACCATGCGCCGCAGGGCCTCCGCCCGGTCGGTGACGTGCACCAGGACCAGCCTGGCGTGGACCAGGTCGAAACCGCCGGGCGGCGGCGGGTCCGCCGCCACGTCATGGCGCAGTACCTCGACCACGCCGCCGGTGACGCCTTCGGTCCACGACACGTCGATGTCGGTGGCGACCACCGCTCCCGTCGGGCCGACCCGCTCGGCCAGCCCCAGGGGCACGGAGGGAGAGCCGGCGCCGACCTCCCAGCACCGCATGCCGGTACTGATGCCGAGCCGGTCGACATGGCGGAACGTCACCGGATCGAAGAGCTCGCTGAGAGCGCCGAAGCGGATACCCGCCTCCGACTGCCGGTTGTCCAGAAGGTAGCCGCGCTCCGCGTCGTGTTCAGCCATGGCGCGATCCTGTCAGAAGCCGCAGCCGGGCACGGACGGCCCGGCCCGCGTCGGGAGGCAGCCCTCCCCGGCCCCGTCAGCCGAGCCGGGTCAGATCGGGCCGCAGCCGTTGCCAGACCGGATGACGCAGCCGGCCGGCCCTGGTCCACTCCGTCGCGGTGACCTCCGCGACCAGCCGCGGCTCCACCCAGTGGGCGCCGGCCACGTCGACAGGGTCGGTGAACGGGGACGACGCTCGTGCGATGACGGCGAAGTACGCCGTGAGTTCGCCCTGTTCACGCTCGGACAGGCCCGACCCCACCGATCCCGCGTACCGCAGACCTGTGGGCCCGGTGACCCCGACGAGCACCGCTCCCGGCACACCGGCCGGGGCGCCCCGTCGCTGGGTCCAGCCACCGATCACCACGTCCAGGGTCTCCACCCGCTTGGTCTTGCGCCAGTGGGCCGATCGGGTGCCGGGCAGATACGGGGAGGAGATCCTCTTCGCGACCACGCCCTCCAGGCCTTCACGGACCACGGCCTCCCACACCTGTGATCCGCGCCCGAGCACGTTCGACGGTGCCGACCAGCGCGCCCCGTTGAGTTCCAGGGCGGACAGGATCTCGCGGCGCTCCCGGTAGGCAGCGCCCAGCAGACCGAGGCCGTCGACGTACATGACGTCGAAGATCATCAGATGGACGGGGCAGTCCAGCGCGAGCCGGCCGGCGCGCCGTGCGTCGACCACGCCCATCCGGCTCTGGAGCAGCCCGAAGTCGGACCGTCCGGAAGCGTCGAGGGCCACGATCTCACCGTCCAGGACCACACCGCGCCCCCGCAGCTCGCTGCCCAGGGCCCGCAGCTCCGGATACGTCACCGTGAGGTCGTTCCCCGCCCGCGAGGCCAGTCGCACCGATCCATCGCCCGTCGTGGTCAGGACGCAGCGGACACCGTCCCATTTGGTCTCGAACGCCCAGTCCGAGTCGGGCTCGGGAAGCGGACCCGGCACGGCCAGCATCGGGGCGATCGACGGCGGCGACCAGAGAGGGCCGGGAGGAATCGGAGCCATAGCCTCGATGATCGAACCTCCCGCAGAGCTGCGCAGAACTTTGAAGAACCGTGAGGAACCGCGCAGACCGGGCGGTCAGACGTTCGTACGCAGGCAGTTGCGGGCGCCGCAGCCCTGCCGCGATCGATACGTGACGCTGAGCAGCACAGACAGCGCTGCGCGGGGGATGCCGGTGTGAGGACCGTTGACAAAAGAGTGACCTGCTAGAAACCTGTCACCGCAGCGCCGCAAAAAATGAATCAGTTCGCTCAAAAAGCGAAGTGATAAGCGCGTGTTTCCGGCGGGCGGCCTGCTTTCCCTCCTGCCGGCGTCCCCGATCGCCCCCATCGGTGTACCGGCAGCCCGCAATCCGGCCTTGTCCGGCCGTACGACGCCGCGCGCGTCGAACGGCCGGCGATGCCTCCACGCGCGCTCCCGGTCCCGTGGCCCCACGGAACAGAGGACAGCATGAGATGGAAGCAACTAGGACGGCGGCTGGCCGTCGGCGCGGTGACCGCCGCGCTGATGACCGTCGGGCTTCTGCCGGGCGCCGCCTCGGCAGCCGTACAGGTCCCCGACCTGGCACTCGGCAAGCAGGTGACGGCCAGCGGTGCGCACGGCGCCTACCCGGCCTCCCACGTCACCGACGGCAGTCAGCAGACGTACTGGGAGAGCGTCGGCACACTCCCGCAGTGGGTCCGGATCGACCTCGGCAGCCGGTTCGACGTCGACCAGGTGGTGCTGAGGCTTCCGGCGACCTGGGAGGCCCGGACCCAGACCATCGGGATCCAGGGCAGCACGGACGGAAGCACCTTCAGCACGCTGTCGGCCTCCGCCGCCCGGGAGTTCAGCCCGGCGGCGGGCAACACCGTGACCCTCGGTTTCGCCGCGAAGGAGGCCCGGTACATCCGTGTGCAGGTGACCGCCAACAGCGGCTGGAACGCCGCGCAGCTCTCCCAGGTCGAGGTCCGCGGTGAAGACACCGGGAGCGGCCCCGGCCCGTCACCCGCCATCGGGTCCAACCTCGCGCTGAACAAGCCGATCGAGGCGTCGTCGTCCGTCCAGAACTATGTGGCGTCGAACGCCAACGACGACAAGACCGGCACGTACTGGGAATCCGGCGGCCATCCCGCCACACTGACGGTGAAGCTGGGTGCCGACGCCGACATCGAGGCCGTCGTCGTCAAGCTCTCCCCGGACCAGGCCTGGGCGACCCGCACGCAGAGCATCGAAGTGCTCGGCCGCGCCCAGTCGGCCACCGGCTTCACCCAGCTGAAGGCCCGGGCCGACCACGTCTTCGACCCCTCGGTGAACGAGAACACGGTCACCATCCCGGTCACCGGACGGTACGCGGACGTACAGCTGAGGTTCTTCTCCAACTCCGGTGCCCCCGGCGCCCAGGCCGCCGAGATCCAGGTTGTCGGCACCGCCGCGCCCAACCCGGACCTGACCGTGTCCGAGCTGACCTGGTCACCCGTCACACCGTCCGAGAAGGACGACGTCACGGTGGACGCCACCGTACGCAACACGGGCACGGCGGCAGCCGCGGCGACGACCGTCGACGTCAGCCTGGAGGGCGTGGCCGCCGGCAGTGCCCCGGTCGGCGCACTCGCCGCCGGCGCCTCGGCCACCGTGCGGGTCGACGTCGGCAGACGGGCCATGGGCGCGTACAGCGTCTCGGCCGTCGTCGACCCGACCGACACGATCGTCGAGCAGGACAACAGCAACAACAGCCGCACCGCCGCCGCGAAGCTCGAGATCGGGCAGAGCCCGGGCCCCGACCTGGAGGTGCTCGGGATCACGTCCACCCCGTCGAACCCGGCGGTGGGCGCCCCGGTCACGTTCTCCGTGTCCGTACACAACCGCGGTACCACAGAGGTCGGTTCACCCACCGTCACCCGCCTCCTCGCGGAGAGCACCACCCTGAACGGGGCCACGGGCGCGATCCCCGCCGGCGGCACGGTCACCGTGGCCATCAGCGGGACCTGGACCGCGAAGAGCGGCGGCGCCCATCTGACCGCCACGGCCGACGCCACCGGTGTCGTCACCGAGACCAACGAGAACAACAACGTCTTCTCGCGCGCCATCGTGGTCGGCCGCGGGGCCGCGGTCCCGTACACCGAGTACGAGGCGGAGGCCGGCGACTACCGCGGCACGCTGCTGACATCCGACCGGGAACGCACCTTCGGGCACACCAACTTCGCCACCGAGTCCTCCGGCCGGCAGTCCGTCCGGCTGGACTCCACCGGCCAGTTCGTGGAGGTCACCTCGACCGTCCCGTCGAACTCCATCGTGGTACGCAACTCCATACCCGACGCCCCCGGCGGCGGCGGGACGGAGGCCACGATCAGCCTCTACGTCAACGACACCTTCGCCCGGAAGCTGACGCTCTCCTCCAAGCACAGCTGGCTCTACGGTGACACGGACAGTCCGGAAGGCCTGACCAACACCCCGCAGACGGACGCCCGCAGACTGTTCGACGAGTCCCACGCGCTGCTCGGCCAGTCCTATCCCGCCGGAACGAAATTCCGTCTCCAGCGCGGCGCGGGAGACTCCGCCTCCTTCTACGTCATCGACCTCGTCGACCTGGAGCAGGTGGCTCCGGCAGCCGCCCAGCCGGCCGGATGCACCTCGATCACCGCCTACGGGGCCGTCCCGAACGACGGGATCGACGACACGGACGCCATCCAGCGGGCGGTGACGGCCGACCAGAACGGCGACATCGGCTGCGTATGGATTCCGCCGGGGCAGTGGCGGCAGGAGCAGAAGATCCTGACCGACGACCCGCTGAACCGGGGGCAGTACAACCAGGTCGGCATCAGTGACGTCACGATCCGCGGCGCCGGCATGTGGCACTCCCAGCTGTACACCCTGACCGCACCCCAGGACGCGGGTGGCATCAACCACCCGCACGAAGGGAACTTCGGCTTCGACATCGACGACAACACCAGGATCTCGGACCTGGCGATCTTCGGTTCCGGCACCATCCGGGGCGGAGATGGCAACGCCGAGGGTGGCGTGGGCCTGAACGGGCGCTTCGGCCAGGACACGGAGATCACCAACGTGTGGCTGGAGCACGCCAACGTGGGCGTGTGGGTCGGCCGGGACTACAGCAACATCCCGGAACTCTGGGGACCCGGTGACGATCTCCGGTTCACCGGCATGCGGATCCGCAACACCTACGCGGACGGCATCAACTTCGCCAACGGCACCCGCAACTCGACGGTGTTCAACTCCTCCTTCAGGAACACCGGAGACGACGCGCTGGCCGTGTGGTCGAGCAAGTACGTGAAGGACCCGTCGGTCGACATCGGCCACGACAACCACTTCCGCAACAACACGATCCAGTTGCCCTGGAGGGCCAACGGCATCGCGGTCTACGGGGGTTACGGCAACACGATCGAGAACAACATCATCTCCGACACGATGAACTACCCCGGCATCATGCTGGCCACGGACCACGATCCGCTGCCCTTCTCCGGGCAGACGCTGATCGCCAACAACGCGCTGCACCGCACGGGCGGAGCGTTCTGGGGCGAGGCCCAGGAGTTCGGCGCCATCACCCTGTTCGCGGCCTCGCAGAACATCCCGGGCGTCACCATCCGCGACACCGACATCTACGACTCGACCTACGACGGAATCCAGTTCAAGTCGGGCGGCGGCTCCGTGCCGGGAGCACAGATCAGCAACGTCCGCATCGAGAACTCCGTCAACGGGTCCGGAATCCTGGTCCACGGCGGCGCGCGCGGCAGCGCGACGCTGACCGACGTGACCATCGCGGGTTCCGCCGACGGTGACGTGGTGGTCGAGCCCGGATCCCAGTTCGTCATCAACGGCAGCGCGGGGAAGGGGACGGCCCGCAGGTAGCGCACCAGCCACCGCTTCGCGGCCTTCGGAGCCGGACCATGGTCCCGACATCCGGCCCCCGCCGGCACGCCAACCGGGCGTGCCGGCGGGGGAGCGGAGCAGGGCGCCGACGCCCGCCGGCATCGGATACGGACACACCGCGCCCCGCGAGCCTGCACAATTCGGTGGTGATCAATGATGACCCGTACCTGTGGCTGGAAGACATCGAAGGCGAGGCCGCGCTCGCCTGGGTGGCCGAGCGCAACGCCGAGACGGACGCCGCTCTGGCGTCCGGCGCGGGTTTCGCCCCGCTGAAGGAGCGCCTGCTGGAGGTGCTGGACGCACCGGACCGGATTCCGTATGTCGCGCGGCACGGCGAGTTCCTCTACAACTTCTGGCGTGACGCCGGGCATGCGCGGGGCGTGTGGCGGCGCACGACGCTGGATCAGTACCGGACGGACGCTCCGCAGTGGGAGATGCTCCTCGACGTCGACGCGCTCGCCGCCACGGAGGAGACGAAGTGGATATGGGGCGGTGCGCGCGTACGCCACCCCGACTGCGGCCGGGCCCTGGTCAGCCTCTCTCGTGACGGTGCTGACGCCGTGGTGGTCCGCGAGTTCGACCTCGGCACCCGGACCTTCGTCGAGGACGGGTTCCAGGTGGCGGAGGCGAAGACCCGGATCGGATGGATCGATGCCGACACCGTGTTCGTCGGCACGGACTTCGGGCCGGGCTCCCTCACCGAGTCCGGTTATCCGAGGACGGTTCGCCGATGGCGCCGCGGTACGCCCCTGGCGGACGCCGAGCGGGTCTTCGAGGGTGAGGCGCGAGACGTGGCGGTCGGCGGTCGGCACGACTCCACACCCGGCTTCGAGCGGGACTTCGTCGTCCGGTCGATGGACTTCCACCACAGCGAGACGTACCTCCTCACCCCCGAGGCCACGCTCATCAGGATCGATGTTCCGGACGACGCCAGCGCGTACGCCCATCGCGAGCATCTGATCGTCAGCCTGAAGTCCGACTGGCTCGGACACCGGGCGGGCTCCATGCTGGCTTTCGGCTTCGACTCCTTCCTGGCGGGCGACCGGACCCCGGAAGTGCTGTTCACGCCGGACGCCCGGACCGCCCTGGCCGGGCACGCGTGGACCCGTCACCATCTGATCCTGGAGACGATGCACGACGTCAGCACCCACATCGAGGTACTCACCCCCACCCCCGGTGCCGGCTGGGCGCGCGAGCCACTCGCGGACGTTCCGGCGCTGTCCGCCGTCAGCGTCGTGGACACCGACCCGGACGTCTCCGACGAGTTCTTCCTCGACGTGTCGGGGTTCCTGCAGCCTTCCACGCTCTACCACGGACGGGTGGGAGGCGAAACGGAGATCATCAAGCAGGCCCCGGCCCGCTTCGACACGGCAGGTCTCGCAGTGGAGCAGTTCTTCGCCCTCTCGCAGGACGGCACGAAGGTGCCGTACTTCGTGATCGGCCCCCGTGACACCTCCCCGGGCCCCGGCCCGTCACCGCGCCGTAGAAGGGCGTGAGCGAGACCACAACAACGCCGAGGCGTTCCTCGCCGACTACGGCACCCGGGCCGCCGCCCTCAAGAAGGACCTGGGTGCGGAGGCGGGCAAGAGCGTGTCCGTGGCCCGCTATTCGGCCAAGGGCTCGGCCGTCATGCAGCAGGGCGTGTTCATCAGCGACGTCCTCGACGACCTGGGCTTCACCCGTCCCGGCATCCAGAACGAGAAGGGCGCGGTCGGACACGAGGAAGGCGACGGCTTCGGCGATGTCGGAAGGCTCCGCGATCCGGCCGAGCGGGATGCCGGTGCGGTAGCTCGCTCTGTCCCCGTCGATGACCCGCTGGGCGGCGGCCTGTTCGTCCCGGCTGTCTCCGGCCGGCCACATGCCGCGCTGCATGTCGGTGAGGGTCGAGCCCGGCGACACGGTGTTGCAGCGGATGCCCAGGGGGGCCAGTTCGAGGCCGAGGCACTTGGTGAACATGACCGCCGCGGCCTTCGACGCCGCGTACGCGGCCATGTTCGTGCGCGGGATCCCCGCGGCGTTGGAGGCGACGGTGACGATGCTGCCTGTTTTGCGTCCGGCCATCCGGCGCGATACGGACCGCGAGACGTGGAACACCCCGTCGGTGTTGACGGCGAAGGTGGCCGCCCAGTCCTCGTCCGTCAGCTCGGCGACCGGCGAACACCGCAGCACACCGGCGACGTTGACCGCGATGTCCAGGGGGCCGAGCGTGTCCTCGGCCTCCGTCACGAGCGCCTCGACGGCGGTGGCGTCCGTGACGTCGAGCGTGCGGGCCGCCACCTGCTCGCCGTACTCGCGGGCGAGCGCGGTGACGCCGGCATTGGCGACGTCGGTGGCCAGGACACGGGCACCGCGTTCGACGAGTGCGTGCACCACCGCCTCGCCGATCCCGCGGCCCGCCCCCGTCACGAGGGCGAGCCGGCCGGTGAGCTCCGGGGCGGGATTCACTTGACCATGGCCTTGCGGATGTCGTCGAGCACCGAGACGGCCGCCTGCGCGCCGCCCAGGCTCGTCCACTTCGTGCCGTCGATCACGGTCGACCGCCCACTGCTCACCGCCTTGAGCTGCTGGTACGCGGGCTTCTTGGACAGCTCGGCCACGAGGTCCTGGTCCGATCCGGTGGAGGTGAGGGTGCCGATGAAGAGCCAGTCGCCGTCGATCTCCTTGAGGTTCTCGTCGCTGATCGGCGTGGAGTGGCCCGCGCCCTTCTCGTTCTGGATGCCGGGACGGGTGAAGCCCAGGTCGTCGAGGACGTCGCTGATGAACACGCCCTGCTGCATGACGGCCGAGCCCTTGGCCGAATAGCGGGCCACGGACACGCTCTTGCCCGCCTCCGCACCCAGGTCCTTCTTGAGGGCGGCGGCCCGGGTGCCGTAGTCGGCGAGGAACGCCTCGGCGTTGTTGTCCCGGCCCAGCGCCTTACCGGTGAGCGTCAGCGCCTTCTTCCAGTCCTTGGTGCCGTCGATCGTGACGACCGTGGGAGCGATCTTGCGCAACTGCTGGAGGACCTGCGCGTCGGCGAGCTGGCCGGCGAGGATCACATCCGGCTTGGCCTGGACGACCTTCTCGATGTCCGGCCCGGTGACCGCACCCACCACGGGGATGCCCTTCGCCTGGTCGGCGAGGTAGCCGGGGGCGCCCTTCTGGCCGCGGCCGGCGGTCAGGCCCACCGGCTTCACGCCCAGCGCGAGCGCCGCGTCCAGGTCCATCTCGCTGAGGACCACGACGCGTTCGGGCGTCGTGGGGAGCTTCACCGACGTACCGGTCGCGTCCGTCACCTGAGTCGTCTTCGAGGCAGGGGAGGAGTCCGGGCCGGCGGCGCCGTCCGACGCCTCGGAGGACCCGCAGGCAGTCAGTGCCAGCGCACAGACGCCGATCAGTGAGGCCGCCACCGAGGGGCGGACGAGGCCGCGGGAAGAGAAGGTCGAATGGGGGGCCATGGCCTGGAATCTCCGTTGTGTTCGAGTGACGAGGTCGGTCCGGGCGGGTGTCCCGCCGTGCCGGAGGGGGGCGGGACAGGGCGATTGACGCCGTTTCAGGGCAGGGCGAGCCCTTGGGGCCCACCGCCGGCCGCCCGGCTTACTTAGGTTAGGCTAACCATATGTCGATCGTGCAAGGGGGACGGCCCGGAACCGGGTCCCGCCCCACCGGAATCCCGCCACGGGAAGGGCGCGCGGCCGTATGGGCGGCCACCGGCCTCGTGCTCCTGCTGCCCCTCCTCGTCCTGCTGTCCCTGCTCATCGGCACCGGGTCGAGTTCGGCGGGCGGCGCCTGGGACTACCTCGTCGGCGAGCCGGCCGCACGGGCCGACGCCCAACTGCGCCTGGCCGTCGTGGACGTACGCCTGCCGCGCACGCTCGCCGCGGTCCTGGTCGGGGCCTGTCTGGGAACGGCCGGCTGCCTCCTGCAGGCCGCCACCCGCAACCCGCTCGCCGAGACGGGGCTGCTCGGCGTCAACTCCGGAGCCGCCTTCGCCGTGGTGCTGGGGCTCACCTTCTTCGGCGCGGACTCACCCGCTTCGTTGCTGGTGTGGGCCCTGGCCGGGGGCATGGTCGCGAGCGCGGCCGTCCTTCTGTTCGCCGCGTCCGGGCGCGGCGGCGGATCCCCGCTGCGGCTCGTCCTGGCCGGATCGGCGCTCGGCGCCACCTTCCACGGCCTCACCTCGTACGTCCTGCTGGGCACCCAGTCGACCTTCGACACCTACCGCTACTGGACGATCGGTTCGCTCGCCGGCATCGAGCTCTCCGACCTGACACCCCTGCTGCCCCTGATCGCGGTGGGCCTGCTCACCGCACTCGGCTGCGCCCGCCCGCTGGCGGCGCTCGGGCTCGGGGACGACGGTGCCCGCTCGCTGGGCCACCATCCCGGCCGGATCCGGCTCGTCGTCGCCGTGGCCGTCTCACTGCTCGCCGGATGCGCGGTGGCCGTGGCCGGACCCATCGCCTTCCTCGGACTGTTCGCGCCCTACGCCGCGCGGGCCCTGGCCGGGGCGCGGATGACCGCCGCCCTCGTCCTGTCCGCCCTCATCGCGGCCGACATCATGATCGTCGCGGACATCCTCGCGCGCATCGTGATCCGGCCCTGGGAGACCCCGGTCAGCGTGCTGCTCGCCTTCGTCGGCGGGCCCCTGCTCGTGTGGATCGCCCGCTCCTCGCGCCTGTCGACGGCGGGAGTTCCGGCATGACCGACCAGGCCCCGGCTATCCGCGGCGGGAGTCCCGGCCTGACGGACGTGACCCCGCCCGACAGCATCGTGCTGCGCACCGGCACGCTCTCCTGGCTCCTCCCGAGGCGCAGCGCACTCGCCGCCGTGCTGCTCGTTGCGCTGCTGGTCCTCCTCATCACCCTGGCGGTGATGGCGAGTTCGACCGGAATGAGCCTCGCGCAGACCCTTTCGGGACTCCTCGGAACCGGCGATGCCGGAACCGCCATGATCGTGCGCGACTTCCGGCTTCCCCGGATCTTCACCGGTCTGCTGGTCGGCGCCGCCCTCGGCATCGCGGGCTGTCTCACCCAGACGCTGGCCGGCAACAGGCTCGCCACACCCGACCTGGTCGGGGTCAACGAAGGCGCCACCGCCGCCGTGGTCGCCGCCGCCGCGGGATCCGCCACCGGCATGGTCGGCAACTGGTGGCTCGGCCCGATCGGTGCCGTGGCCGCCGCCGTCCTCGTCGTCCTGTGCGCGGGAGGAGCGGGGAGCGCCGGATACCGACTGCTCGTGACCGGGATCGGCATCTCCACCTTCATCGGCGCGGTGAGCGACCTGATCATGTCGCGCGAGAACGACAACACGGCGGGCGGCGTGTTCCTCTGGGCCGTCGGCAGCCTCAACGGACGCGACTGGAACGCCGGGATGCCGTTGGCGGTGGTCCTGCTGTTCCTCGTCCCGCTCTCGCTGGCCGCCGGACACCGGCTGCAACTGCTGCGCTTCGGCGACGAGGTGGCGAGCTCCCTGGGCGTCGACCTGCGACGGGTACGCACCGTCGCGCTCGTCCTCGCCGTCCTGCTGGCCGGCACGGCGGTCGGCGTCGGCGGCCCCATCGCCTTCGTCGCGCTGGCGGCGCCGATCCTCGCCCAGCGGCTGACCGGTCCCACCCGCGTCCCGGTCACCGCCTCGGCGCTGACCGGAGCCGCGCTGATCGCCGCGGCCGATGCGATCGGACGTGTCGCCGCGCCGGTCGAACTGCCCGTCGGGGTCGTCACCAGCGTCCTCGGCGGTCCCTTCCTCCTGTGGGTACTGCTGCGGCCCGACCCGGCCGCCGGAAAGGCGTGAGCCGCACATGACCGAGCACCAGACCGGTACGAGGGCGGGCCTCGAAGTCCGTGGCCTGCACGCCGGATATCCGGGCCGCCCCGTCGTCGAGAACGTCGGCCTCACCGTTCCCGCCGGACAGGTCGTCGCGATCGTGGGGCCCAACGGCTGCGGGAAGTCGACGCTGCTGCGGGCCGTCGCCCGCCTCCACCGTCCCGAGTCCGGCACGGTCCTGATCGGCGGCACGGACATCTGGGCGACCGGCCGGCGCCGGGCCGCCCACCACGTCGCGCTGCTGCCGCAGTCACCGCGCGCTCCCGAGGCGGTCACCGTGGCCGGGCTGGTGCGCTACGGCCGGAGCCCGCACCAGGGGCTGCTGCGCCAGTGGTCGCGCGAGGACGAGCGGGCGGTGCGCGAGGCGCTCGACGCCACCGGGACCACCGCGCTGGCCGGGGAGCGCGTCGACCGGCTGTCCGGCGGGCAGCGCCAGCGCTGCTGGCTCGCGATGGTGCTGGCCCAGCGGACCCCGGTCGTCCTGCTCGACGAACCGACCAGCGCCCTCGACCTCGGGCATGCCGTCGAGGTCCTGGAACTCGTCCGCGAGGTCGCGGCCACCGGCCGCACCGTCGTCATGGTCCAGCACGACCTCGCCGCCGCGGCCCGCTACGCCGACCTGCTCGTCGCCATGAAGGGCGGCCGCGTCGTTGCCACGGGGATCCCCCGGGAGACGGTCGACGAAGCGCTGGTGAGGGAGCTGTACGCGCTCGACGCGGACATCCTCGCAGCCCCGGGCGACGGCTCACCGGTCGTGGTGCCGCGCAGCCGTACCGGCGTGGCCGCGCAGCCGACCCCTGCCCCTTGATGTCCGCATTCGGCCAATGAGTCGGAATTGTCAAAAATCCCCGCCCTCGCGCCGGTTCGGGCGGGCGCGCCTTCCCGGTTGAGGGCAAATCGCCCTTTTCGGGCGCAGTGGCCAGCGTCACGTTTCCCGCCCCTGACGCGGA
Organism: Streptomyces sp. OR43; assembly: GCF_008042275.1. GTDB lineage: Bacteria > Actinomycetota > Actinomycetes > Streptomycetales > Streptomycetaceae > Streptomyces. Next base: position 40,041 of record NZ_RDBK01000013.1, read on the forward strand.
ACCAGACGCGTCGGTTCCCTGGCGCCCCAAGAAAGTTGACCCGCCCGGATGTGACCGGCGTCGCACATTTCCTTTTATTGATCTTGCGGATCAATTGTGATCAGGAATTCCGGGCTTGTTTCGCCCGGTCTTTCTCGCTTACGGTCACCGTCAATCCGGATGGAACGCCGAATCCTGCCGCCGTCCGGTAACCCGACCACTCACGTACGGCAGGAGCGGGGGACCCAGGTTTGCCGCCGTTCCGGGAATCCGGAGCGGCTAGGGGTGAAGTCGCCATGTGCGGCCGGACATCTCCAGTCCGAACCCGACAGCTCACCTCGCAGGCGGCGGAGAGGAAAAGCGCCATGCCCATCAAGGGCCACCACCGTCGTTCCAAGTCCACCCCCCTGACCCGCGGTCTCATCGCCGTGAGCGCGGGCGGCGCGGTTCTCGCGCTCCCCCTGATCGCTGCCGGATCGGCTTCCGCCGCACCGGTCCAGTCGGTCGTCGCGGAAAAGGCCGCAGCCCCGGTTTCCGTTGCCGGCAAGGGAATTGCCGTACAGCAGGGCAAGACCACCACCTATTCCGTGGTCTCCGGAGATTCGCTTTCCAAGATCGCCCGCGGGCATTCCCTCGACGGCGGCTGGGCGCAGCTCTACAAGGACAACCGCAGCGTGGTCGGCGGCAACCCCGACCTGATTCACCCGGGCCTGAAGCTGACGATCGGCGCCAAGTCCACGGCCGCCGCCCCCGAGGCCGCGACCAAGAGCGAATTCAAGTCGGAGAACACCTCGGGCAGCGACTCCAAGCCGTCGGCCGACCGTGCCGAGAGCACCGACCGCGCCGACCGTTCCCAGCGGACGGCGACGCCCGTCGCCGAGGTGACCGCCGAGACCGTCGAGACCGCCCCCGCGCAGAGCGCGACGGCGTACACCGACGACCTCGACGGCTGGATCAAGGAGTCCCTGGCCGTCATGGCCGAGCACGGCATCCCCGGCAGCTACGACAGCATCCACCGCAACATCCTGCGCGAGTCCTCGGGCAACCCGCAGATCGTCAACAACTGGGACTCGAACGCCGCGGCCGGCACCCCGTCCAAGGGCCTGCTCCAGGTCATCCAGCCCACCTTCGACGCCTACCACGTGCCCGGCACCTCGCTGGACATCCTGGACCCCGTCGCCAACATCACCGCCGCGTGCAACTACGCCGCCGCGACGTACGGCTCGATCGACAACGTCTTCGGCGCCTACTGATCCACTGAGGTACCGCCCTCGCGCCGAGCCGTGAAAAGGGGTGGAAGGGAGCTGAACAGCTCCCTTCCACCCCTTTTGCGATGCCGTACAACCCTTGTGCCGCGGAGCCGGTCCAACAGGGCGCCAGGAGGGTAACGGGCTCTTCCCGGCGTCCCCCCGGTCCCGCCCGGTCATCCTTGAACCGAGGAGCCGCTCGTGCGCACCTACCGACCGGCCGCTGTTGTCGCGGCCTCATTTGTCCTGATGGCAGGGGTTGCCGTCGCCGCACCCCCGGCCTCGGCCGGTACTCCCGGCGGAACGCACGCGGACGACCGCGGCACCGACTTCAACGGCGACGGCTACGACGACGTGCTCATCGGCGCGCCCGGCGGGACCGTCGGCGGCAAGAAGGGCGCGGGCTATGTGACCGTGCAGTACGGAGGGCCGGACGGCATCGGCACCGCCCGCGGCGCCGTCCTCAGCCAGAACACCACCGGGGTCCCGGACGGAGCCGAGGCCGGGGACGGGTTCGGCTCCGCCCTGGCCACCGGCGACCTGGACGGGGACGGGTACGACGACGCCGTCGTGGGCCTCCCGGGCGAGAACATCGAGCCGGTGACCGACGCGGGCGGCGTCGTGGTCCTGTGGGGCTCCGCGCAGGGGCTCTCCGGCTCGGGCAGCGACTGGTTGCAGGCCGCAGAGCCCGCCGCCGGCGCCGGGTTCGGCAGCGCACTCGCCGCCGCGCACTTCAGCCCCGACATCTCCGGCGACCAGCTGGCCGTGACCGACCGCACCGACTTCACGCTGTTCCAGTACGCCCCGGGAACCCGCGGCAACACCACGTCGAGCAGCAGCCACGTCCCCGGCACCCCCGGGCGCGAGATCGCACCCCGTGCCCTGACCACCGGCGACTACGACGGCAACGGTCTCGCCGATCTCGTCATCTCCGGCGTCACCGTCGGCGACGAGCCGGGCCGCGGCTGGTCCGCGCTCCTCCTGGGCGAGGTCCAGGGGCTCCGCTACGACCACGACCTGCGCGGCGGCCCGGCCGTCGCCTCCGGCGACATCGACCACGACGGCTACGACGACCTCGTCACCGGGGAGCCGCACAGCCCCGACGACGGCGGCGCGTCGATGACCGGCGGTGTGGTCGGCGTGTACTACGGCAGCGCCGGCGACGGGCCGGTCGGCGCCGAGGGTCCCGGTACCCCGCCCGTGTGGTGGACGCAGGACACCCCCGGTGTCCCCGGCGGTTCGGAGGCCGGCGACGGCTGGGGCGCTGACCTCTCCGTCGCCGACACCGACGGCGACGGGTACGCGGATGTGGCCATCGGCGCGCCCGGCGAGGACATCGGCGCGATCGCCGACGCGGGGGCCGTGTGGGTGCTGCGCGGCGCGGCCGGCGGGCTGACCACCACCGGCGCCGCCTCCTGGGACCAGGACTCGGTGAACGTGCCGGGCGTGGCCGAGAAGAGCGACCGCTGGGGCGGCCAGGCGCGGCTGACCGACCCCGACAACGACGGGCGGTCCGGTCTGCTGACCGCGGCGCCCGGAGAGAACGCCGGCGACGGCATCGTCTGGGCGTTCCCGGCCGGTGCCGGCGGCGTGACGGCCGCCGGCTCGTGGACGTTCGACGCCGGAACGTTCCAAGGTCCGGAGACGGGCGCCGGCTACGGGACCGCGATCGACGAGTAACAGCCCGGGAGCGAGGTGGGGACGGGTTTCCCGGGCCTGTCCCCGTACGCTCCCAACCCGGTGTGCGATGCCACTATGAACCTTTCATCCCGCGCGCTACCCTCCGCCGCATGATTTCCACGGTGGTGTGGGGAACCGGCAATGTCGGCCGTGCGGCCATCCGCGCCGTCGAGGCCCATCCGGCCCTGAAACTCGCGCACGTACTCGTCCACGACCCCGGCAAGGTGGGCCGCGACGCGGGCGTCCTCGCCGGACTGGACCGCGATCTGGGCGTCGCGGCGACCGACGACATCGAAGCGGTGCTCGCCACGAGCCCCCGGGCCGTCGTGTACGCGGCCTCCGGCGACATCCGCCCCGACGAGGCGCTGGCCGACATCACCAGGGCGATGGCCGGCGGCGCCGTCGTCGTCACCCCGGCGCTGTACGCGCTGTACAACCAGCGCGGCGCCCCGCCCGAGCTGCGCGAACCGGTGCTGGCCGCCGTGGCCGGCGGTGGCGGATCGCTCTTCGTCTCCGGCGTGGACCCCGGCTGGGGCAACGACGTACTGCCCCTGCTGATCAGCGGGCTCGGCACCACGGTCGACGCGATCCGCTGCCAGGAGATCTTCGACTACTCCACGTACGACCAGCCCGACTCGGTCCGCCACCTGATCGGCATGGGACACCCCATGGAGTACGAGCCCCTCATGCTCGCGGACTCCGTCCCGACCATGGTGTGGGGCGGTCAGATACGGCTGATGGCCCGGGCCCTGGGCGTGGAACTCGACGACATCCGCGAGACCATGGCCCGGCGGCCGCTCGACACCACCGTCACGACCAGGACGATGGGCGTGTTCGAGGCGGGCACCCAGGGCGCGGTCCGCTTCGAGGTCCAGGGCATCGTCGAGGGCGAAGCCCGCATCGTCATCGAGCACATCACCCGCATCCATCCGTCGTGCGCCCCGGACTGGCCGTCGCCGCCCGACGGTGCCGGTGCCCACCGGGTGATCATCGAGGGACGCCCGCGCATCGAGGTGACCGTCGAGGCCACCGACGAGGACGAGAACCGCTCGGCGGGCGGCAACGCCACCGCTGTCGGCCGGCTGGTGAACGCCATCGACTGGCTGGTGGAGGCGGAGCCCGGGCTCTACGACGCGCTCGACGTCCCGCTGCGTCCCGCAGCCGGCCGACTCGGAAGGAAGCAGTCATGATCATCGACATCCCCGAGGGCCAGGAGCCGATCGGCTACGTGTGGGGCGACATGGTCCCCGGTATCGGCATGGCCGCCGCGAACTTCTCGCTGTCGGTGTACGAGCACACCACGCTCGGACTCCGTGAGTTCGAGGCCGCCAGGCTTCGCATCGCGCAGATCAACGGCTGTCTCTTCTGCCTGGACTGGCGCACCGAACGCGACGGGCAGAAGGTCGAGGAGGAGTTCGCCGGTGCGGTGGACGACTGGCGCACCACCGAGGCCTTCGACGACCGGACCCGGCTGGCCGCCGAGTACGCCGAGCGGTACGCACTGGACCACCACGGCCTGGACGACGCGTTCTGGGCCCGGATGACCGCGCACTACAGCCAGCACGAGATCGTCGAGCTGAGCATGAGCATCGGTTCCTGGCTGGCGTTCGGCCGGCTCAACCATGTGCTCGGCCTCGACGCGGTGTGCGTCCTGCCGGGCCACTGAGGAACCGCCGGTCCGGCCGATCGGCCGCCCGGCGACGCCGCGCGCGGGGACCGGCGCCGCGGCGGTCGCGGCCCGTGCTGCCGCGGCGCGCATCCGGTAGGAGGCCGGTCCGACGCCGCCTACCGGAAGGTTCGCGCGCGGGTCCCGCCGTCACAGATCGGTGGCGATGATCTTCTCGATGTTCCGTTCGGCGAGTGCCGTGATGGTGACGAACGGATTGACGCTGGTGTTGCCCGGGATCAGCGAGCCGTCGATGACGTAGAGGCCCGTATAGCCGTGCAGGCGGCCGTAGTTGTCGGTGGCCCTGTCGAGGACGGCGCCGCCGAGCGGGTGGTAGGTGAGGTGGTCGCCCCAGATCTTGTGGACGCCGAAGAGATCGGTGCGGTAGATCGTCCCCTCCTTGGCGTTGATCTTGTCGAAGATCGTCTTCGCCATGTCGATGGAGGGCTGCTTCCATGCGGTCTGCCAGTTCAGGTCGACCTTGCCCGTGGCCGCGTTCCAGGAGAACTGCGCACGGTTCGGGTTCTTCGTGATCGACAGATAGAACGAGGCGAACGTCTCGATTCCGGTCGGCAGCGGCGCGACCTCGGCGAAGGCGCCTCCGGCGGCCCAGTTGTCGATGCCGCCGCACGGGATGCTCGACTGGACCGCGCCGGTCGCGTCCCACACGTGATTGGCGCGGCCGCACATGACGTTGCCGTTGTCGCCCCAGCCCTTGCCGATCTCGTCGTTCAGACCGGACAGCGCGCCCGTGGCCTTCAGCCGGGTCAGCAGCTTGCTGGTGCCGACACTGCCCGCGGCGAAGAACACCTTGTCCGCGGTGACCGTCTTGGTGGTCGCGACGCTCCCGTCGGTGCGGAGTTCGTCGATGACGACCGTGTAGCCGCCACCCGTCGCCGGAGCGACCGAAGTCACCTGGTGCAGCGGTGAGATGGTGACGTTCCCGGTGGCCTCGGCCTGGGCGAGGTAGGTCTTCTGCAGCGACTTCTTGCCGTAGTTGTTGCCGTAGAGGATCTCACCGTCCAGCGCCGACTTGGGTACGGTGCCGGCCGCCTCCTGCTCCATGTAGTCCCAGTCGTACACATCGGGCACGAAGACGAACGGGAAGCCGGAGCGTTGGGCGTGCTTGCGGCCGACGCGGGCGTACTTGTAGCAGTCCACGCTGTCGAACCACGCCGAGTCGACGGTGCCGACCCCGAGCCCGCTGTTGGCCCTCGGGTAGTAGGTGGCGTACATCTCGTCGGCGTTCACGGACGGGAGGACGGCGCCGAAGTTCTCACGCCTGGGAGTCACCGCCATGCCGCCGTTGACCAGCGACCCGCCCCCGACGCCGCGCCCCTGGTACACCGTGATGCCGCTGAAGTCCTCGGCGTCCAGGATGCCGGTGTAGCGGGGGATCGCCCGGTCGATGGGAAAGCCGAGGAAGTTGCTGAGAGGCTGCTTGGACTTGGTGCGGAGCCAGTACGAACGGCCGTCGGGACTCGTCGTGTTGGCGAAGATCTTGCCGTCCGCCCCGGGGGTGTCCCAGGCCATCCCCATCTCGACCAGATGGACGTGGACCCCGGCGCGGGCGAGCCGGAGGGCGGCGACGGACCCGCCGTACCCGGTGCCTATGACCAGAACCGGGACATGGTCCCCGCTGCCGATCACCGCCGCTGTGCCGGTGGTGCGCGCCTGAGCGGTGGTGGCGCGACCGGAGAGGGCGGCCGCTCCAAGAATGAAACCTGTTCTAGCCATGAACCTGCGACGGGAGACCTCGCTCGATCTCTTGTGGGGTAAGCTCGAATCCGTCATGTGACGTTCCTCACTCTCGATCGAATGGGAACGAGTTCTACTGGCGCTCGCGTGAGAAGTCACTACATACCTGTGGGTAATTTCCCCGGGGTCCGCGCGCGTCCGCCCGGGGTGCCGGGGGCCGCCGCCGTCCCGGATGCGGCGCCGGGGCATCGCATGGATGCTGGGAGGGTCAGCGTTCCATGAGGAGGAAAGTCATGAGCATGCTCGACAAGATCAAGGGCCTGATGAAGGGGCATCCCGACCAGACCCGCCAGGGAGTCGAGAAGGGTGGCGACTTCGTCGACAAGAAGACGGGCGGCAAGTACGGCGGCCAGGTCGATTCCGCCCAGCAGAAGCTCAATGACGAGTTCGGTGGCCGCCGTCCGCCCACCGGCGAGCAGTAGGGGCACAGTCCCGGCAGGGCCCGCGCCTGAAAGTGGCGTGGGCCCTGTGCTGTGCGTCGAGGGCGCGATCGCCGGCCGGAGGGCGGCGCGCCCGAGGAGCGGCAGTCTCCGCGGGGACGGTGGCTGCCGCTCCTGAGACGCACCCGGTGGCGGCGGCGCGCCGAAAAGGTCAGTTGTGGCCGAACTTCCGCTCGCGCTTGTGGGAGACCTGCTCCGAAATCGCCTTCACCGCATCGGGTGCGGGAGCGGTACTCGTCTGCTCCTTGGCCGCCGTGGCCGTGGAGTGCTCATGGCCTCCGCTACGGGCGCCGCGGTTCTGCCGGCTCTGCTTCTTGCCCATGATCGTGCCTCCTCGCGGATGTCGGACGATGGGCTGACTTCAGACTTGCATACAAGGACGGAGGGTGCATTTCGGTAGCCCTCGCCGGACGCTCCGAAGTGCGCCCCACGGTGGCGCGGGAGCATGCTGGCTGTGTGACCTGGTACGGCGCGGTCCGGCGCAAGCCGCTGAGCGAGGGTAGTGGTGTGTCCGGGAAGCTCAGGAACGGCCGGGCGCCGGACGAACTGTCGCTGGTCCTCTCCCAGGCTGCCGTGAGCGCGATCGAATCCACCGGCGGCCAGGCGGGCGGTGTCTATCTGCGCTCCCTCACCCCCGGGCTCCTGCGGCTCGCGGTACTGGCGGGACTGCCGGGCCCGCTGTTCCGTCCCTGGTGGCGGATGCATGTGAACCGGCCGTTCCCGGTCGCCGAGGCGTTCCGGTCGGGCCGGCCCGTGCACCTCGCCGACGCGGAGGAGGCGATGCGCCGCTTCCCTCAGCTGATGGCGGGACTGCCCTTTCCCTTCGGCTCGCTCTACGTACCGGTCGTCAGCCGCGGCAAAGCGGTCGGCGTCCTGGTCGTGCTGCGCCCGGCGACCCCCGGCAAGCCGGTGGGGAGTACCGACCGGAGCAGACTGCTGAGCATCGCCGAAGGGCTCGGCGGAGCGCTGGCCGCTCTGGAGGCCGCCGGGACAGCGGTGGAATGGGACGAGGAGCCACTGCCCGTCCAGCTGCCGGCGGGTAGTTCGCCACCCGTGCGGATCGGACGCTTCGACTGGGACCTGGAGAGCGGGGTCGTCGGCGCCGACGACGAGCTGGTCGCCATCCTCGGTACCGGACGGCACCGGTTCCCCGGCACCATCGACGCGCTGGCGGCCCGGCTGGCCCCGGAGGACGTGTACGGGCTGTGGGCCCTGGCCCGCCWGGCCGCGGACTCCGGCGGACCCGTCGTCCGCAGGATGCGGCTGCGCGGCCCCGACGGCCGCTCGCACCTGCTGGAGGTCTCCGGCCGCCGGGACAAGGGTGCGGACTCCGGCGCGTCGACACACCTGACCGGGTTCCTGGTGGACCTCGGCATCGGCCCGGTCGTCGCCGAGGCGGCCGACCGGCTGCCGCGCGGCATCTTCTCACTCGACCGCTTCGCCCGGATCACCTACATCAACCACCTGGCCGAGGAGATCCTCGGCCATCCCCGGTCCGAGCTGGTGGGACGGGTGCTCTGGGAGGCCCTGCCGTGGTTCGCGAACCCGGCCTACGAGGACCACTACCGCGCCGCGATGCTCTCCGACGCCCCGGTCCACTTCCTCGCCCGTCGCACCCCGCCGCCCTGGCTCTCCGTCTCCCTGTACCCCGGCCACGACGGCGTCACCGCCGTGCTGACCCCCACCGAACAGCCGGTCTACGCCCCGGGCTCCGTCGTGTCGCCCGGGCTGGGCCTCGGCTCCCCGGCCGACCGCTCCGCCGCGCTCTACCGGCCGGTCGCCCTGGCCATCGCCCTCACCGAGGCGGTCACCGCCCGGCAGGTGTCCGCCGTGGTCACCGAGGAGCTGCTGCCCGCCTTCGGCGGCCGCCAGCTCGCGATCTACCTGCTGAAGGAGCGCCATCTCTACCTGGAGTGGGAGACCGGCTTCCCGCACGGCTTCCTGGACCGGTTCGACGGCGTGGACCTGGCCGCCCGCATCCCCGGTGTCGAGACGCTGACCACCGGCCGTCCCATCTTCTTCGAATCCATGCAGCGCCTGGCCGCCGCGTACCCCGGCATTCCGATGGACACGGACGTCGGGGCGCGCGCCTTCCTGCCGCTCATCGCCTCCGGACGGCACGTCGGCTCCTGCATCCTCGGCTTCGACCAGCCGCGCGGCTTCAGCCCGGAGGAACGCACGGTCCTGACGGCCCTCGCCGGCCTCATCGCCCAGGCCCTGGAGCGGGCCCAGCGCTACGACACCGAGGCCGCCCTGGCCCGCGGCCTGCAAGACGTCCTGCTCCCGCACGGGCTGCCCGTGGTGGACGGAGTCGACACCGCGGGCCGGTACCTCGCCGGCACCCAGGACATGGACGTCGGCGGCGACTGGTACGACGTCATCGAGACCGACGGAAAGCTCGCCCTGGCCATCGGGGACGTACAGGGCCACGGTGTCGCTGCCGCCGCGACCATGGGCCAACTGCGCAGCGCGGTACGCGCCTTCGCGCTCAGCCGGCACGACCCCCAGGCGGTGATGAGCGGCACCAACCGGCTGCTCATCGACCTCGACCCCGGCCAGTTCGCCAGCTGCTGCTACATCCTCATGGACCCCGCCACCGGTCTCACGCAGGCCGTCCGGGCCGGTCACCCGCAGCCCGTGCTGCGCCACCCCGACGGCACGGCCGAGGTCATGGACCTGCCCGGCGGCATCGTGCTCGGCGTCGACTCGCAGGCGTCCTACCCCGTCACCGAACTGCTCCTCGAACCAGGCGCCATGCTCGCGCTGTACACCGACGGCATGGTCGAGGAGTCGGGCACGGACATCGACGTGGGGGTCGAGCGGCTGCGCGGCATCATCGCCGCATACGGGCCGGCGCCCCTGGACGAGACGGCGGACCATGTGATCGGCCGTGCACGGCAGGCGGCGGACCGGCCCGACGACATCGCCCTGCTCCTCGCCGCCCGATGGGCCGGCGGTGAGGCACCCGGCAGGCGGCTTTAGAACCTCTTAACCGGTCCTCCCGACAATGCCGGTTCACACCGGAGACCCGGCTGTGCACCGAGCGCCTGGGGGCCGCATGAGCATCGACACCGTGACGACCGAGACCGTGGGGCTGCCCGAGTTCCCGATGACGCGCGGTTGCCCCTACCACCCGCCGGCCGGGTACGAGGAGCTGCGCAGGGAAGGGCCGCTCGCGCGCGTACGCCTCTACGACGGCCGCGTCGCCTGGGTGGTCACCGGATACGAGGAGACCCGCCGGCTGCTCGTCGATCCCCGCCTCTCCTCCGACCGGACCCGCCCCGACTTCCCGGTGCTCGTCCCGCGCATGGCCGCCGCCAAGCTCACCGCGCTGGTGGGGATGGACCCGCCGGAGCACGACATCCAGCGGCGCATGCTGATCCCCAGCTTCACCGTGAAGCGAGTCAACTCCCTGCGGCCCGCCATCCGACGCGTTGTCGCGGAGAAGATCGACGCGCTGCTCGCCGACGGGAGGACCACCGCGGATCTCGTGCCCGAGTTCGCGCTGCCGGTTCCCTCCACCGTCATCTGCGAGCTCCTCGGCGTTCCGTACTCCGACCACGACTTCTTCGAGCAGCAGACGAGCCGGATGGTGCAGGCGACCAGCACGGCGCAGGAGGCGTCCGACGCCAGCGCGGCCCTGGTCGGCTACTTCGGCGAACTCATCGCGGCCAAGGAGACGAAGCCGGGGGAGGGGCTGCTCGACGAACTGATCGCCGAGCGGCTGGTCACCGGGCAGCTGGAACGGCTGGAGCTGGCCTCCATCGCGATGTTCCTGCTGGTCGCCGGCCACGAGACGACCGCGAACATGATCGGGCTGAGCGTGCTCACGCTTCTCGAACACCCTGAGCAGCTCGCCGAGTTGCGCAACGACCCGGGCGTCGCGTCCGGAGCGGTCGAGGAGCTGCTGCGCTTCCTCTCGGTCGCCGACGAGCTCCAGCGGGTCGCGGCCGCCGACATCGAGATCGGCGGAGTCGTCGTCAAGGAGGGCGACGGCGTCTACCTGCCGAACGCGGCGGCCAACCGCTCACCGCACGTCTTCACCGACCCCGACACCCTCGACGTGCGGCGCGGCACCCGCCACCACCTCGCCTTCGGCTACGGCGTCCACCAGTGCATCGGCCAGAACCTCGCCCGGGCGGAACTGGAGATCGCCCTCCACGAACTCGCCACCCGTATACCGACGTTGCGGCTCACCGAGCCCCTCGACGCACTGGGCGTCAAGCCGGGCGGCTCCGTGCAGGGGGTGTTCCGGCTGCCGGTCACCTGGTGACGTCCGCCGTGCGACGACGGGAGCCGGGCCCTGCGCACAGGGGTCCGGCTCCCGTCGTCGCGCCCGCTCTACGCCGCGGCCAGCTCGTCCCGGATGAATCCGGCGACGGCCGACGGCGTCGGATGGTCGAAGAGCAGCACCGGGGGCAGCAGCAGCCCGGTCGCCTCGCAGAGCCGGTTACGGACCTCCAGCGCGGTGAACGAGGAGAAGCCGATCTCCAGGAAGTTGTCCTCGGCCGCGATCGACTCCGGTGACTCGTGACCGAGCACATGCGCGGCGTGGAGCCGTACGAGATCCAGCAGCGACCCTCCCTCCTCCGGCGCCTCCGACGGCTCCTCCGCCTCCGGCGCGAGCCGCGCCTCCGGTGCGGCGCCCGCCGGAGCCGGCCACCAGTGGTGGGTGTGCTCGAACGGGTAGGTCGGCAACTCGGCCGGGGGAGCTGCCTGTTCCGCGTACCAGGTCTCCCAGCGCACATCACCGCCCGCGGCATGGAGAGCGGAGAGCGCCCCCGCGAACGTCTCCTCGCCCCGGCGGTCGCGCACCTGCGCCGGGACGACCAGGGGCGCGGTCCCGGGCAGGCAGGCGGCCACCAACGGGGTGAGCGCCGCGTCGGGCCCCACCTCCACGAACGCGGTCGCCCCCGCGCCGGCCAGTGTGACCACCGCGTCGCCGAACCGCACCGGTGAACGCAGCTGCCGCGCCCAGTAGTCCGGTTGCCGCAGCTCGTCGAGCCCGGTGAGGCGGCCGGTCAGATCGGAGACGACGGGAATCCTGGGCTCGTGGAAGCGCAGCCGGGCCACCACCGCACGCACCCCGTCCAGCGCCCCGTCCATATGGTGGGAGTGGAAGGCGTGACTCACCCGGAGGCGGTGCGTCCTGCGGCCCCGCTCCCGGAACGCGTCGGCCACCTCCGCCACCGCGTCCGCGTCTCCCGAGACAACCGTCGACAGCGGACCGTTGACCGCGGCCACGCCCGCCCTTCCCCCGTACCCGGCGAGAGCCTCGCGCACCTCCTCCTCCGATGCCTCGCACGCCACCATCGCGCCCCCGCCGGGCATGGACTGCATCAGCCGGCCCCGCGCGGCGACCAGGATGCAGGCGTCCTCGAGCGACAGCACCCCGGCCGCGTGCACGGCGGCGAGCCCACCGATCGAGTGTCCCGTGACCTGGGCCGGAGCCGGAAGCGACTGCTCCAGGAGGCGGAACAAGGCGGTCTCGACGGCGAACAATGCGGGCTGGGCGTACTCGGTCCGCTCCAGCAGCGCCGCCTCCGGACTGCCCTCCGCCGCGAACAGCAGGCTCTTCAGCGGGCGCGGCAGAACCGTTGCGAAGGCCTCGCACACCTCGTCGAGAGCCTTGGCGAAGGCCGGCCGCAGCTCGTACAACTCCACCCCCATGCGCGGGCGCTGACTGCCCTGCCCGGTGAAGAGGTACGCGGTGGCAGGCGGCGCGGCCGCACTGCCGTACACCACCCCGGCAGGCCTTTTGCCCGACGCCAGCGCGGCCAGGGCAGCCGGCTGCCCGGTGTGGTCGCCCGGCAGGACCACCGCGCGGTGACGGAGCGGCGTACGCCCCAGGGCCAGCGTCCGGCCCACGTCGTGGGCCCGCAGACCGGGTGTCGCGACCAGATGGGCGTGCAGCCGGCCGGCCTGGGCCCGCAGCGCCGACTCCGTATGGGCCGACAGCGGCCAGGGCGCCGGGGGCTCCGGCAGGGGCCTGGCCGAGGCCCCTTCGGTGAGGGCCCCCTCCCGCGTTCCCTCCGCCTCGTCCGCGGCGTCGGCCTGCTCCAGGATGACGTGTGCGTTGGTGCCGCTGATCCCGAAGGACGAAACCCCGGCCCGGCGTGGCCGGCCCCGGTCGGGCCACTCGACGGCCTCGGTGAGCAGTTCGACGGCCCCCGACGACCAGTCGACGTGCGGGGTCGGCTCCGTCACGTGCAGGGTGCGCGGCAGCACCCCGTGGCGCATCGACTGCACCATCTTGATGACACCGGCCACGCCGGCCGCCGCCTGGGTGTGGCCGATGTTCGACTTGAGCGACCCCAGGAGGAGCGGCTCACCCTCCGGACGGCCCTGGCCGTAGGCGGCGAGCAGCGCCTGCGCCTCGATCGGGTCGCCGAGCCGCGTACCGGTGCCGTGCGCCTCCACCGCGTCCACCTGCTGCGGGGCGAGCCGGGCGGAGGCCAGCGCCTGCTGGATGACCCGGACCTGCGTCGGGCCGTTGGGGGCGGTGAGACCGTTGCTCGCACCGTCCTGGTTGACCGCGGAACCGCGCAGCACCGCGAGGACGCGGCGTCCGTTGCGGCGGGCGTCGGAGAGCCGTTCCAGCAGGACGAGGCCGACCCCCTCCGCGAACCCGGTGCCGTCGGCCGCCGCGTCGAACGCCTTGCAACGGGCGTCGGGGGCCAGCCCGCGCTGCCGGCTGAACTCGACCAGGAGCAGCGGGGTGGCCATCACGGTGACGCCGCCCGCCAGCGCGAGATCGCTCTCGCCGCGCCGCAGCGACTGCGCCGCCAGGTGCATGGCCACCAGCGAGGACGAGCAGGCGGTGTCGAGCGTGACAGCCGGGCCCTCCAGGCCGAGGTGGTAGGCGATGCGGCCCGAGGCGACGCTCGTCGCGTTGCCCGTCATCAGATGCCCCTCGAACCCCTCGGGCAGCTGGTCCGGCGGCGGCACGTACGCCTGCGACACCACCCCGGCGAAGACGCCGGTACGGCTGCCGCGCAGGGAGCCCGGGGCGATTCCGGCGCGCTCCAGGGTCTCCCAGGCCACCTCCAGGAGCTGCCGGTGCTGCGGGTCGGTCGCGACAGCCTCCCTCGGGCCCATGCCGAAGAACGGCGCGTCGAACCCGCCGGCCCCCTCCAGGAACCCGCCCTCGCGGGTGTAGGTGGTGCCGGCGTGGTCCGGATCGGGGTCGTAGAGCCGCTCAGTGTCCCAGCCGCGGTCCTCGGGGAAGCCGGACACCGCGTCCGTCTCCTCGGCCACCAGCCGCCACAGCGCCTCCGGCGAGTCGGCTCCGCCCGGGAACCGGCAGCCCATCGCCACGATCGCGACCGGCTCGTGCTCCTTGTCCTCCAGTTCCTTGATCCTGCGCCGGGCCTGCCTGAGGTCGGCCGTGCTCCGTTTCAGGTAGTCGCGGAGCCTGTCCTCGTTACTCATCGCCTTCGCCCTCTCGTACGCTGAAATGGCCTGTCACGACGCACCCAGTTCCTCGTCGAGCGTGCGGAACAGTTCCTCGTCCGTCGCCGCGTCCAGATCGCCGTCCGGTGTCCGGCCGGCCCCGCCCGCGGGTTCCGCCGCCTGTTCGTCCCACCGCCACAGGGCTGCCCGCAGCCGCTCCCTGAGCTCGTGGAACCCGTCGCTGTCCACCGTCACGGCCTCCAGCAGCCGCTCCAGTTCGCCGGCGTCCGTCCGCTCGTCCGGGGCCAGCAGCGCGGACAACCGCTCGGCGAGCGCCGTGGGGGTGGGGAAGTCGAACACCGTCGTGGTCGGAAGCCGCAGCCCGGTGGCCGCCGAGATCCGGTTGCGCAGCTCGACCGCCGTCAGCGAGTCGAATCCGATCTCCTTGAACGCCCGGTCGGCGGTGATGTCGTCGGCCGTCAGATGGCCGAGCACGGCCGCCACCTGCCCACGTACCAGCGTGAGCAGTGCCTGCGTACGCTCGGGACCGCGCAACGCCGTAAGCCCCTGCGCCGCCGACGAGGCGGGTACGCGCGCCCCGCTCGCCGCCCGCCGYRCGGCGGGTGCCCTGACCAGCGACCGCAGCACGGCCGGCACTCCACCGGTCCCGGGTCCTGCTTCGGCGAGGGCCCGCAGCCCCGCACCGTCGAGGGGCGCCGGTACGAGCAGCGGGCGGCCGTCGGCCAGGGCGGCGTCGAACAACGCCAGTCCCTCCGGCACCGACATCGGGACGAGTCCGCCCCGCGCGATGCGGGCCCGGTCGGCGCCGGCCAGATGCCCGGTCATACCGCTGGCCGCCTCCCACATGCCCCACGCGAGGGACACCGCGGGCAGCCCGCGCGCCCGCCGGTGGCCGGCCAGCGCGTCCAGGAACACGTTGGCCGCCGCGTAGTTGCCCTGCCCCGCGCCCCCGAGCAGCCCCGAGGCGGAGGAGAACAGCACGAACAGGGACAGGTCCAGGTCCCGGGTCAGTTCGTGCAGGTTCCAGGCCGCGTCCGCCTTGGGCCGCAGCACCGCACGGACCTTCTCCGGGGTCAACGAGGCGAGTACCCCGTCATCCAGGACTCCGGCCGCGTGCACCACACCCGTCAGCGGCTGCCCGGTCGGCAGGGATGCCAGCAGGCCGGCGAGCGACTCCCGGTCGGCCGCATCGCAAGCGGCGATCCGTACCGTGGCCCCCAACTCCTCCAGTTCCGCGCGCAGTTCGGGCGCACCCGGGGCGTCGGGCCCGCGCCGGCCCGTGAGCAGCAGGTGGCGCACACCGTGCTCGGTCACCAGGTGCCGGGCCAGGGCGGAACCCAGCGTGCCGGTGCCACCGGTGATCAGGACCGTCCCCTCCGGCGAGGTACGCGGCGGCAGCGTCAGCACCACCTTGCCCACCTGACGGGCCTGCCCGAAGTGCCGGAAAGCGTCGGGCGCCTTGCCCACATCCCAGGTGGTGACCGGGAGCGGAGACAGCACACCCTGCTCGAACAGGGCGAGGACCCGGGTCAGTACGTCCCCGACCCGGCCCGGGTCCATGTCCAGCAGCTCGAAGGGCTGGTACGCGACACCGGGCCGGACCGCCGCGACCTCCTCCGGGGCCCGCAGGTCGGCGATCCCCATCTCGACGAACCGCCCTCCGGAGGACAGGAGCCGCAGTGAGGCGTCGATGAACTCCCCGGTCAACGAGTTGAGGACGACATCGACCCCCGGCGCGGGCGCGGTGCCGGCGCGCCCGGTCACGTCCAGCACCTGCTGCTCGAACCCGGTCGTACGGGAGGAGGCGATATGGTCCGCGTCGAGACCGAGCGCTCGCAGCGCGCCCCACTTCCCCGGGCTCGCCGTGGCGAACACCTCGGCCCCGAGATGGCGGGCCACCTGGAGAGCCGCCATGCCGACCCCGCCTGCCCCGGAGTGGATCAGTACCCGTTCGCCMCGGCGGAGGCCGGCCAGCTCGACCAGTCCGTAGTAGGCCGTGGTGAACACCGCGGGCACCCCCGCCGCCTCCGCGTAGGACCAGCCGCGCGGCACACGGGCGATCAGCCGCCGGTCTGCGACGGCCAGCGGCCCCACCGCGCCCGGAGCCAGGCCGAACACCCGGTCGCCGACCTCGAACCCGTCGACCCCGGGACCGGTCTCGACGACCGCGCCCGCGACCTCCGTCCCGAGCGGGGCACCGGCCGGCACCATGCCGAGAGCGGTCAGCACATCGCGGAAGTTGAGCCCGGCGGCCCGCACCTCGATCCGCACCTGGCCTTCGGACAGTGGTGCCTCCGCTGCAGGATGGGCGGCGGCATACAGATCGTCCGGTGAACCGCCCGGAGTCTCCAGCCGCCAGCCGGCCACACCTTCGGGCGGGACGACGGTCGCCGCCCCGGCCTCCGCCCTGCGCAGCCTCGGCACCAGGATCCGGCCGTCACGCAAAGCCAGCTGGGGCTCGTCGGTGGCGACGGCCGCCGCCAGCACGTCCTGGGAGGACTGCTCGCCGTCGAGGTCCACCAGGGTGATGCGGCCGGGATTCTCGGTGGCGGCCGACCGCGCGAGCCCCCACAGCGGGGCGGCCGCGAGGTCGACCGGATCACCGGCCCGGACGCCCACGGCCCGGCGGGTGAGGATGACGAGACGCGCCCGCGACTGATCCTCGTCGGCCACGTGTTCCCGCAGCCGGCCGAGCAGCCATTCCACGGCCGCACCGGCGGCGACCGGTGCCGGCCCCTCGAACGGGGCGGTGGCGTCCAGCACTTCGAAGGCGGCCGTGGTCTCCGGGGACGGAACCGGCTCGCCGGACTCCGTCCACTCCAGGCTGTAGAGGGCACCGGCGGCGGACGACCCCGGCGCGGCGGGCAGCTGCCCCGGCGATACCGGCCGCAGGATGAGGGTCTCCACATCGAGCACAGCCGCGCCCGTAGGGTCGGCGACCGAGACCCGGACCGTGTCCCGCCCCCCGTCACCGGGGGCGGCCGTCACCCGCAGGGACGTGGCTCCGGTGGCCCGCAGCGCCGCCCCGGACCAGGAGAACGGCAGCCGGACGCCCTCGCCGAGGAAGTCGCCCAGCCCCAGCGTGTGGAGGGCCGAGTCGAGGAGTGCCGGGTGCAGCACGAACCTGGCTGCCTCCGCGTGGAGTTCGGGTGCGAGTGACACTTCGCCGTACACGGTGTCGCCCGACCGCCAGGCGGCCGTCAGATTGCGGAAGGCGGGGCCGTACTCGTACCCCAGCGCGGCGAGTTCCGCGTAGAGGCCGTCGGTGTCGAGTGCGGTGGCCCCGTCCGGCGGCCAGACCGCTCCGTCGTCCTCTCCGGCTGCGTGGGGAGTGGCGTCGGCCGGGGCGAGGACGCCGGTGGCGTGACGGGTCCACCCCGGTGCTTCGCCCAGCACATCGTCCGCCGGACCGTCGGGCCGCGCGTGGACGGTCAACTGCCGCCGTCCCTCGGTGTCCGGCGCCTCCACCGCCACCTGGATCCGCACACCGCCGCGCTCCGGCACCAACAGCGGTTCTTCCAGAGTCAGTTCATCCACTGTGCCGGCGCCGACGTGCCTGCCCGCCTGGAGTGCGAGCTCCAGCTGGGCGGTGGCCGGAAGCAGGGGTGTCCCGCTCACGGCGTGGTCGGCGAGCCAGGGGTGCGTGCGCAGCGAGACGCGCCCGGTGAGCAGCACGGTCTCCCCCTGGGCGAGCGTGGTCGACGCGGCCAGGAACGGATGGTCGGCGGAGTCCACCCCGAGACTTCCGGCGTCGCTGTGGGCGGCGGGCCCCTCCAGCCAGTAGCGCCGCCGCTGGAAGGGGTAGGTCGGCAGATCGGTTGCGCGGCCCGCCACGGTGGGCAGGGCCGGTGTCCAGTCGACGGGGATGCCGTGGGTGTGGAGGTGGGCGAGGGAGAGGTGGAAGCGGTGGAGGGTGCCTTCGTTGCGGYGGAGGGTGCCGGTGATGAGGGCGTGGGTGTCGGTGGTGTCGGCGGTGTCCTGGAGGGCGGTGGTGAGGACGGGGTGGGGGCTTACCTCCACGAAGACCGAGTGCTCCGCGTCGAGGAGGGCGCGGACGGCCGGTTCGAAGAGGACGGGGTTGCTGAGGTTGCGGTACCAGTAGTCGCCGTCCAGCTCCGTGGGGTCGATGAAGGAGTTGGTGACTGTGGAGTAGAAGGTGGTGGTGGTGGGTTGGGGGGTGATGTGGTGGAGGAG
>NZ_RDBK01000130.1 GCF_008042275.1 Streptomyces sp. OR43
CCGGCGGAAAGCTCAGCTACACCGACGGGCCCTTCACCGAGACCAAGGAGGTCGTCGGCGGGTACGCCATCCTCCAGTGCAAGGACAAGGAAGAGGCCCTGGAGTGGACCAGGCGGTTCCTCCAGTGCCACCCGGAGAGCTGGAGCGTCACCTCCGAGATCCGGGCCATCGACGAGGCGACCGGCTGACCGGCCGCGCTTGCCCGGGCCCCGGGCGGCTGCTCTGATGGGTGGCCGTGACGGCAGCGAGCGCGGTTGAGGCGGTATTCAGGATCGAGTCCGCGCGGATCATCGCCGGTGTCGCCCGGATCGTCCGGGACGTGGGCATCGCCGAGGAACTCGCGCAGGACGCCCTGGTCGCCGCGCTGGAGCAGTGGCCGGAGTCGGGCGTCCCGGACAACCCGGGAGCCTGGCTCATGGCCACCGCCAAGCACCGCGCCATCGACCTCGTACGCCGCCGCGAGACGTACGCCCGCAAGCTCGCCGAGATGGGCCGGGACCTGGACACCGTCTCCGGCGAACCGGACCCGGATGCCGCGGACCCGGACCGGATCGACGACGACCTGCTGCGGCTGATCTTCACCTCGTGCCACCCGGTGCTCTCCACCGACGCCCGCATCGCCCTCACCCTGCGCCTCCTCGGCGGCCTCACCACCGGCGA
>NZ_RDBK01000131.1 GCF_008042275.1 Streptomyces sp. OR43
GTCCGGCCGTAAGGCGGTCAAGCTCACGCCGGGCGAGCACGTCGAGTTCACGCTCCCGGCGGCGGCCAACGCGATCACCGTGCGCTACAGCATCCCGGACGCGCCGCGCGGCGGCGGGATCACGGCGCCGCTGGACATCGCGGTGAACGGCACGAAGCGCGCCGGCATGACGCTGACCTCCCAGTACTCCTGGCTGTACAACCAGTACCCGTTCTCCAACGACCCCGGCGCCGACCTGCTCCACCCCGACTGGTGGATCACCGAGTGCTCCTGCGTGCCCGTCGCCACGACGCCCGCCCGGTACGTACGGCCGAGCAGGAGCCGCTGCTCGTCGTAGAAGTGGCTGGGCCGGAACGGCTTCTCGATGACCGGGGCGGGCGACACCGTGCGGCTCACCGTCCCGGCCGGGAGCCGGGCCGCGTGGACGGTCGTCGACCTGCTGGACTCGGAGCTCGTCGGCCGGCCGCACATCGAACTCCTCGCGGCCAACGTCCTTGCGTTCGGGGCCGATCCGACCGGCCGGCGCGACGCGGCGGGCGCGATCGAGAAGGCTATCGCCTTCGCCCGGCGCACCCACCTCACGGTGTACATCCCGCCGGGCACGTACCGCGTCGACCGGCACATCGTCGTCGACGACGTCACGATCACCGGCGCCGGCAACTGGTACACG
>NZ_RDBK01000132.1 GCF_008042275.1 Streptomyces sp. OR43
GATCTCTCCCCGCAGGGCCCGACCCCGCCGCCCCCAGCCCCTGACCGAGTCGTGCCGAAGGGCCGGGCGGACGCGCGACGCGTCCGCCCGGCCCTTCGTGTCATCCGTCAGCCGTCGGACGCCTCCAGCAGCGTCCGCAGCCGGGTGGTGCGGTCCTGGGCGGGGGACTGGGCCACGGCACGGGGCAGAGCCTGGTCCACACCGTGCACCACGGACAGATGCCGTTCCGCCCGGCCGAACGCGGTGTAGACCCAGGGGCGGCTCAGCCCTTGAGCCGCGTCACCGGGCAGGACGACGACGGCCGCGGGCCACCGCATCCCCGCCGCCTGGTGGGCACTGAGCGCCCAGGCGTGCCGGACGGAGGCGGCGACCCGTTCCTGCGGTACGACGACCGGGTTCCCGGCACAGTCCAGATGCAGGCCATCGGCGTCGGCCGAGACGACCACGCCGGGCACGGTCCTGCCCGGCGCGGGGACATGGGCCACCCGGTCCCCGGGGTCGAAACCGCCGAAGCGGCCCGGACCCGGGTTCAGCCGCTGCTTGAGCGCCTCGTTCAACGCCCGGGTGCCCGCCGAGCCGCCGTGGCCGACGGTGATGACCTGGGTGTCCGAGGACGGCACGCCGATGGCGCGCGGCACGGAGTCGGCGACCAGCTGCACCGTGCGGTGCACGGCCTCGCCCGCGTCCCGCACGGGGACGATCACGACCTCCTTGCCCGGCGCCTCCACCTGGTTCAGCTCCCCGATGCCGATGCCCGAGACCAGCTCGCCGATCGGGCCCGGGTCAGGGGTGCGGGAGACGACCTGCGGGCAGGCGCGGGCCGCCAGCACATCGGCGAACACCCGCCCCGCACCGGCCGAGCCCAGCACGCCGGGGTCGCCGCTCAGCACCAGACGGGTGCCGTCGGCGAGGGACTCCACGAGCATCGCGCCGGTCTCCACGTCCAGCTGCGGGGCGTCCAGCACGACGAGCAGGTCGAGGGCGAGCGCCCCCTCCTCGTCCCGTCCGGGGCCCTCCGTGCCGGCGAGCAGCCCGGCCAGCGTGACGACCGCCGAGGCATCGCCCACGGCCCCGGCCAGCCGCTGCCGCCCGTCCACGCTGTGCGTGGCGCCCAGGGCCCGCAGCCCGAGTCCTGCGGCGGCGGCGATCAGCGCGGCGGGTTCGGCCCGCGCCGCCTCGCCGCCCGTGTGCGCGACGAGGCCATGGGCCGCGGCGGCGCGGATCAGCTCCGCGGCCGAGGGGGACGGGGCCGCCGCAGCGGCGTCCGCCCAGTCGGCGTCCTTCTCGCAGGCGTTGACCAGCCGGGCGATTCCGTCGGCGAGGCTCTCCTCCGCCAGTGCGTACCGGTCGAGGCCGAGGAGGACCTGGACCGGCTCCCGCTCCGCCGCCGGTTCGGCGCCCCCGTCGCCCGCGTCCGTTGCCTCGCTCTCCTCGTCCGCGTCCCCGTCGGCGTCCTCGTCCTCCGGGCCGTCCTGGAAGACCAGGACGACGCCCTCCGCGATGGCGTGCTGCACCGCTGCGCCGGGGTCGGTCACCGCCCGCGCGGCGAGCGCGGCGCGCACCTGCTCCGCGTCCAGGGCGGTGTGGCCCTGCAGCGCGGCCCGCTCCAGCAGCCAGCCGACGAGGGCCGCGGTGCGCCGCTCGTCGTCGGGTCCGCATCCGGTGTCCAGCAGGGCCCGGGCGAAGGTGTCCGCCTGCTCCGGGCCGACACCCGGCAGGGACAGCAGCTGCCACGGGTCCTCCCGCAGTGCCTCGTCGGCCTGCGCGCCGAGGACGGCGGCAGCGGGGGCCGCCAGCGCCTCCGGTGCCCCTCCCTCGGCCAGCACGGCCGCCACCGCGGCGACGGTCTCCGGCGACGCGCCCCGGGACACCGGGACGGGCTCCGGGGCCTGCGCGCGCGCCGGCGCCGGCGCGGGCGGTGACCGACCCCGGCGCAGCGGTGCAGCACGCCATCGCGGAGGGCGTCGTCCTGGWMKTCCAGGACGGCCCGGAGGACGAGGACGCCGACGGGGACGCGGACGAGGAGAGCGAGGCAACGGACGCGGGCGACGGGGGCGCCGAACCGGCGGCGGAGCGGGAGCCGGTCCAGG
>NZ_RDBK01000133.1 GCF_008042275.1 Streptomyces sp. OR43
CCCCCGTACACCACCTGGTTACGATCACCCCCGTGTCCGTACTCCCCCTGGTGTTCACGAGTGGCTGGGCGAGCGGGATCAACGCCTACGCGGTGGTCCTCCTCCTCGGTGTCTTCGGCGCGACCGGTGTCACCGACGAGGTGCCGGCGTCGCTGCAGCGCACCGACGTCCTCGTCGTGGCCGGCGTGCTCTTCCTGTGCGAGGTGGTGGCGGACAAGATCCCGTACGTGGACTCGGTCTGGGACACGGCGCACACCGTCATCAGGCCGCTCGCCGGGGCCGTCGTGGCGGCGCTGCTGGCGGGCGAGAGCGGTTCGCTGCCGGAACTCGCCGCGGGGGCCATCGGCGGGTCCACCGCGCTGATGAGCCATCTGGTGAAGGCGGGCACCAGGATGGCGGTCAACACCTCCCCCGAGCCCTTCAGCAACATCGCGGTGAGCATCGCCGAGGACCTCGGGGTCGCCGGAGTCGTCACCTTCGCCATATTCCATCCGTGGATCGCGGCCTCCATCGCCGCGACGCTGCTGGTGCTCGGCCTGGTGATACTGGTCTTCCTGGCCTCCCGGATCCGCCGGTTCCTGCGCCGCAGAGCACAGCGGCGCGAAGAGAAACGCCTGGCGGAGACCGTCTCCCACCGGCCTGACGGAGACCGTCTGCCACCGGCCTGACGGCTGAGCTGTCGGCAGCGGCCGTTAGAGTCGCCGGCATGGCACGTATTGCGGTGATCGGCGCCGGCCTGGGCGCGATGTCGGCGGCGGCCCGGCTGGCCGTGGCAGGCCACCGGGTGACGGTGTACGAGCGGTCGGAGACGTTCGGCGGATCGGTCGGCCGCCATGCCCTGCACGGCTTCGCGTTCGACACGGGCCCCGGCCTGCTCCATCTTCCGGCCGTCTACCGCGACCTGTTCGTGAAGACCGGCAAGGAGCCGCTGGAGCGGTGCGTCACCCTGTCCCAGGTCGATCCGGCGAGCCGCCATGTCTTCGCGGACGGCACGGACGTGTCCCTGCCGAACGCCTCGCGGGCCGGCGTCGTCGCGGCCCTGGACGCCGCGCTCGGCGAGGGCGCCGGCGGGAGCTGGGGGGCGTTCCTCGACCGGGCGCGGGAGGCGTGGGACCGGTCGAGGCGGCCGCTGCTTGAGGAACCCCTGCGCCCCGACTGGCAGGTCCTGACCACGGATCCGTATCCGGCGCCCGTGCGGCGTCGGCTGCTGCGCCCATCTCTCCGGGCCGGCACGGTGGCGGAGATCGGGTCATGGGAGCTGGCGGATCCCCGGCTGGCCGCCCTGCTGGACGGGTACGCGCTGTCGTACGGACTCGATCCGCAGCGCGCCCCGGCGAGCACGGCCCTGCTGCCGTACATGGAGGAGACCTTCGGCAGCTGGTACGTCTCCGGCGGCATGCGGGCGCTCGCGCAGGCCGTGTACGAGCGGTGCCTGGCCCGGAAGGTGGAGTTCGCCTTCGGCGCGGAGGTGGCCCGGGTCCTGGAGAAGGACGGCCGGGCGGCCGGCGTGGAGCTGACGGACGGCACGGTCGCGGAGGCGGCCCACGTGGTGCTGGGGGCCCGGCCGCACCCGGACCTGATGCCCGCTCAGGATCTCTGGCAGAAAGGTGACGTGACGGTGCAGCCCCGGCCGGAGGGCTACGCGCCGACGGGCCGGTTCGTCGTTCTGCTGTCGCTGCGCGGCGCGCGGTCCGCGGACGCCGTGCACCGGACGCTGGTGCATCCGGCGGACGGGGCGGCGGAGCGCGAGGCGGTGTCCGGCGGCCGGCTCGCCGCGCACCCCACGGTGACGGTGCTGCGCCCCGACGATCCCTCGACCCGCCCCGACGAGGCCCACGAGGCCGTGACGCTGACGGCGACCGTCGCCCCGCACGGCCCGGTGGACTGGACGGACGAGTCGCTGCGGGCACGGTACGCGGACACCCTGATCGACACGGCGAGCGCGGCCGTGCCCGGTCTGCGGGACCGCATCCTGCACAGGGTGGTGCGGACGCCCGCGGAGTCCGAGACCGAGACGGGTGCGCCGGGCGGCGCGGTCCCCGCGCCCGCGCTGGCGGGCGCCGGCGGCGGCTGGCTCCACGCCGGCAACCGCACCCGGCTGCCGGGACTGTTGCTGGCGGGCGGCTGGTCGCATCCGGGCGGCGGTCCGGCGCACGCGGGCATGTCCGGGGCGCTGGTCGCGGGGATCATCGTCGAGGGCGACGGGTTCCGCGGGTCGCGGTGACGGCCGCGAGGCCCTCCCCGGCCGGGCTCAGTAGCGGTACTGCTCGTTGTAGCCCGTGTCGTAGCCGTTCGGGTACGGCGCCGGCTGGACGGGCTCCTCCGGGGGCATCGGCGGGTACTGCTCGCCCTCACGCTGCTGCGGCACCCAGACGCCGCCCGGCGGGGTCTCGGAGACGTACGACGGGGACGGGGCATACGGGTCGGCGAACTGCTGGCCGTTGCCGTAGCTGTCGTAGCCCCCGTCGTTCCCGTACGTGCCGTACTGCGGTGTGCTCGCGGTGGTGCCGATGTACGGGTCGGAGTACGCGGCGTAC
>NZ_RDBK01000134.1 GCF_008042275.1 Streptomyces sp. OR43
GCCATGGTGCAGCCGACCGCGCCGAGCAGCGGTGTGTGCAGTTCCTCGGGCACGTCGTCCAGGGTGCGCAGGGCGAGGAGCGCGCCCGCGTTGACGGAGCGCAGCCGGCGGATGCCCCGGACGGTCTCGGCGGTGACGGTCCTCGTCACCGTCACACGGGCCGTGCCTGCCTCCGTCAGCCGCCCAGCCGCACCAGGAGCGGGGGCGCGTGTTCGCCGTCGACCGTGGTGAGGGAGAGCACGGCGTGGCCGACGGGCAGCTCGTACGCGAGTCCGGAGGCGGACCACCGTTCCCGTTCGACCTGGCGCACGGTCACCGCGTCCGTGGTGACCGCCTTGCCGGTGGCCATCTTCCGCAGGGCGTGCAGGGCGCGGGTGAGCGGCTGGTCGGCGAAGACGCCGTGCTGGGCGACCTCGCGGACCTCGACCCACTCCTTGCCCCAGGTCTCGGCGAAGCGTTTGCCGTCCCAGGTGGTGACGCCGGGGAAGGCCATGGTGCAGCCGACCGCGCCGAGCAGCGGTGTGTGCAGTTCCTCGGGCACGTCGTCCAGGGTGCGCAGGGCGAGGAGCGCGCCCGCGTTGACGGAGCGCAGCCGGCGGATGCCCCGGACGGTCTCGGCGGTGACGGTGTGGGTCGCGTCGTCCAGGACCAGGCAGACGAAGAGGGAACGGTCGGCGCGGGCCGCGGTGATCGCGTTGAACTGGGCGAGGATCAGCCGGGCCAGCAGCCGGGACGCCTCGGCGTGGGCGCGCTCCGGCAGATCGATGCGCACCCGCAGCGGATGCTGCTCCAGGGAGCGCAGCGAGAACGGGCGGGCGTCGGGCCCGGTGGCGAAGAACTGAGCGAAGGCCGGCCGGTCGAGCACGGCGATCCGGTCGGCGAGGACGGCCGCCGGGTCTCCGGCGCCGCCCGCCTGGCGCTGCCGGGCGTCGAGTTCACGCAGCATCGCGTGGTGTCCGGACGCCTGCAGTGCCTGCCGCAGGCCGTCCAGTGCGGCGGCGGAGCCTTCGAGGAGTTCGCGGAGTTCGGGTACGGCGGGGAAGGTGCCGTGGACGGCGCGGTACGGGCCGAGCAGCTGGCCCAGCGCGGTCGCCGCGCGCCGGGTGTCCGGTGCGGGGAGGTCGCCGGCCAGGCCCTCCGCGAGGGCGGCAGCCGCCTCGTCGGGGTCGGTCGTCCCGCCGTACAGGTCGAAGTCGTGGAGGGACGCGGGGTCGCCGATCCTGACGACGACGTCGTAGGCCCCGTCCGGGCCGAGCCGGTCGCCGCCCGCGCCGACGACGAGCACCGCCGCCTGGCCGGTGAGCGCCCGCAGGGCGAGGGACTCGACGACGGGCCGCACCACCCGTTCCGTCTTCCCCGAGCCGGGCGGTCCGACGGCCAGCAGCGAGGTGCCCAGCGACGCGGGTTCCAGCGCCATCCCCGAGCCGCGGCGCTCATAGGGGTTGCGCGGGTCGTCGGCGCAGGCGCCGATCCGGACCTGGCCGGTGAGCGGGTCGTGCACGGCGGTCCGCCGGGGCAGGTCCCGGCGGCCCGAGGGGTGCAGAAAGGCGTCGGCGCCCTTGCACAGCACGGTTTCGGTGAAGGAGGCCCGCCGGTCGGGCCGGGTCCGGGCGGCTCCCCAGGCGTGGCGCAGCCGTACGCAGTCGATGTCGTTCAGCCGGTCGGCGTGGACGGCCGCGGTGAGGGCCTCCGCGGCGTCCGTGCTGCCGGCGTCCCGCAGTTCGGGCCAGTGGGCGAGGTCCGGTCCGGACGGTGCCGGAGCGGTCCGGGCCCGTTCCGGGCCGGGTTCACCGCGTCCGAGGAGTGCGGCGAGCGCCGCCGCCCACTGACCGGTCCTGGCGAAGGGCCACACGATCGCGGTGCCGATCAGGGCGTAGGCGATGAGCGAGACGAGGAGCGCCGCGTACTGGTTGCCGCCGCCCTGCATCCAGCTGGTCGGAACGGCGGGCAGGATGATGTCGGCGAGCGGTACCCGCCGGGTCCAGACCAGCCATACGGTGACCACCGCGCCGGAGACCGAGAGCAGCAGCCTGGCCCGGTCCAGCCGGGATCCCGCGAAGTAGCGGAAGACATGGGCCCAGCCGCCGATCCGGGCGGCCCAGAAGCCCAGGCCGAGGACCAGGACCTGGTAGTAGAGCGTCGTGGAGTTGACCACCAGCGCCGGCGCGTCCTCCTTGAGCCCGCCGAAGGACCACCATTCGGGACCGGTGATGATCTCGATCGGCACGGACACGTAGGGGACGGCCCGTTCCGTCAGCAGGAGCCACAGCAGGAGCCACAGGACCATCGTCGCCAGCGGACCCACCAGCGAGGGGCGGGGCGGTACGGAGGTGGCCGCCCCCGGTACGGGAAGTGGCCGCTCCCCGGTACTGGATGTGGCGGGCCCCGGACCCGTCACTATCCGGGCGCGTTGCTGAACTCACCGTGTGCGCGCACTAGATTGGCCGGTGCAGCGGTCGGACCTGGCTGGTCAGGG
>NZ_RDBK01000135.1 GCF_008042275.1 Streptomyces sp. OR43
GAAGGCGACGGCGCTGCCGAAGTCGACGGTCAGCCAGCTGTCCTGGCGACCCCGTTCGGCGACGGCGACGGCCCAGCGGGTGCTGCCGTCCCCGTCCACCACACAGGCCGCCTCGCGGCCGGGTGCCGCCGACGAAGCGGTGGCGACGGCGGCACGGGCGAGATCGGCTCCGTCCGCCCCGTCCCGGACGGAGAAGGAGTACAGGGAGTAGCCGTACTGCGGATGCCCGGAGACGCCCTGCATCCGGACGAATCGATGGGAGCCACGGGGGAGCGCAAGGGTGTCTACCCGGGGACCGGGCCCGCCCGACGTGTTCCCGCTGTCCTTCGATGTCACCTGGACCGATCCCTCGGCCGCGGTGTACGTACGACTGCCGTCCAGACCCGCCAGCCCCGGCATCGTCAGGTTGTGTATCCGCAGGTGTCCCTCGCCGGCGGCCGTACCGCTCGTCGCGTAGACGACCGCACCCGACGGGAGGGTGGTGAATCCGGCTGTTCCGGTCTCGAGTTCGAGTACCGAGGCGGTCGCGTCGATGCCGTCGCGGACCTTCCGGTAGGTCGTGACCGAGCGCCGCAGCACCTTGCTCGCGGTCGAGGGCAGGAACATCGGGGTATTGCCGCTCAGTGCGAACAGCCAGTCGTCATGGGCGGGCTGCCAGGCGAACTTGACGAAGCCCGGCTTGCTCACCGCGGCCGCCCAGGCAGCCGGCGTCTGCTGGACCACCAGACCGGGGCCCTCGTCGAAGTCCCGTACACCGGAGGCCTGTGCGTAGAACTCCTCGTCGGACAGCGGTGCCACGACACCACCGTGCGCCGCCCGCCACCGGTGCAGCAGATAGCTGATGGCGATCTCGGCCCGGGCCTCCGGTTCGTACTTCGCCTCACCCGAGAACTTGGCGAGCCGGTACTCCGGCGCATACGCCTGGTAGGGCGCCAGCCGCTTCGCCATGGCCGCCTCCGCCCAGGCGGCACCGCGGTCCCCGGTCACCTGGGCCAGGAAGGCCAGCGGGATCACATCGCGTCCGTAGAGGTGCTCGCGGTCCGCGACCATCGGCATCAGCGGTTCGCCGGCGTCACTCATCACCATCAGCAGCGTGCGCCACAGCGGACCCGCGTTCGGCTGCGCGGTGAGGACCTGCGGCATGGGACGGCCCGCGGCGATGAAGTGGGCGGCGTTGCGGCCGGAGGTACGCCACAGTTCCTCCTGGTAGTGCGGACCGAAGGAGTTGTGGTTCTCGACGATGAACGTGTCGTAGAGATTCGTCGCGGTGTTCTCCCGCACGGCGACTCCGTCGACCAGGGCGGGATTGGCCAGATCCGCCGCGGGCAGACCCGCCTCGTTCCGCGTCCACCGGCCGAAGGCCGCCGACCACTCGCCATGACGGGAATCGTCGGGGGCCCAGGCGAGGCCGGGTGCCAGGGACTGGGCGTAGACGCCCATCTCCTCGAGCTTCGTGTCCCCGACGAAGCCGCCCTTCAGGCCGTTCGGCGTCCAGCTGCCGGAGGCGGGGTCGTTCCTGGCGCCGAGGGCGGTGGTGTACTGCGCCTGCTCGCGGGCGATCGTGTCGACGTTCTGCCGTGTGACGTCGTCCAGCTGATCCCAGAGCAGCCGTGCGGCGAGCACGAAGTACAACTGGAAGGTCGTGTCGAAGAACAGCGTGCGGCCCCACTCCGTGCCGCCCGTGAGGCGATTGGACGCCGCGAAATGCCTGACCGTGGCAAGCGTGCGGGAAAGCAGTTCGTCCTTGCCGATGCCGGCGCGCCCGGAGTCGTACGTTCCCTGGGTCAGCAGCACGGCATTGCCGAGCACCACCGCGAAGCCGAAGTCCTTGGCCGTGTAGTGCCCGAGAGCGGAGTCCCACTGCGTCTCCGCCCAGCGTGTGTGCGTCAGCAGCACCTGGTAATAGGTGTCCGCGATGCTGTCCCGTTCCTCGTCGCCGGGACGCGTGCCGGAGGTGACGGGCGGCTCCGCAGCTGCCGCCATGCCCGGGAGAGTCAGCGAACCGGCGGTCAACAGCCCTGTCAGGCCGGCGAGTTGGACGAACCTGCGTCTGTCGTAGTAGGCCGGGTTGTCGGGCATGGATCCTCCGCAAAGAATGACAACGTTGTCAGATTGCGGTCATCCTTTCCTGTGACCTGTTGCGCGTCAAGGGTTCTGCGGCGTCCGGGCTGTACGGGACGGGGGAGCGGAATCGCGGCTGCCGGACCGGGTGCGCCGGCATCGGCAAGGACGAACTGCTTTCCCGCACGCTTGCCACGGTCAGGCATTTCGCGGCGTCCAATCGCCTCACGGGCGGCACGGAGTGGGGC
>NZ_RDBK01000136.1 GCF_008042275.1 Streptomyces sp. OR43
GCCTTGGGGAAGTTCTTCGCTGTCGCCTCGAACGCCTGCCTGGGGACGGGCGTTGCCAGGGTGCCCGTGCGTGATTCGGCCGCCTGGGCCGAGGAATCCGCGTCGTGACCCTTGTCAGGCCGCTGCCACGTCCTTAACGTATGGAAGCGCCACTCGGCGACCATCGTGCGGGCCTATCGAACCGCACAGCGGACCAAGATCCGCTTTCACTCTCTCTTACCTTCGCCGCCCACCGGACCATCAGGTGGACCGGAATTCGGCAGGGTCATGCCACGAAAGAGGGTTCATGGACAGACGCAGTTTTCTCGCCACAGCCGCGGCCGGCACGACCGCGGGCATCGCTGTTCTCAACTCCCCGGCCCAGGCGGCCGAATCACGCACGGGCACCCTGGCAACGCCCGTCCCCAGGCAGGCGTTCGAGGCGACAGCGAAGAACTTCCCCAAGGCCGGGGGCAATCTGGCCAACCAGAACTACTCGTCCCTCAAGAAGATCACCCCGCGCAACGTCAAGCAGCTCGGCGGGGCCTGGCACATCAACCTGGAGGGCGGCGACACCGGCCGCGCCCAGCAGTGCGCCGTCGTCGCCCAGGACGGCGTGCTGTACGTCGCCACCACGCAGCAGAACATCTTCGCCGTCAACGGCCGTACGGGAGCGGTCACATGGAAGACCAGCGTCGGCACCGAGACCACCAACATGCGCGGCGTGGCTCTCGGTGAGGGGCTCGCCTTCACCATCTCCGGCGCGAACATCATCTACGCCCTGGACCAGCGGACCGGCGCGGTCGTGTGGACCAGGGAGATGCTCATCGAGGACCAGGGCGACCCCGGGTGCGACCCGGCCAGCGGTCAGTGCGGCGGCAGCAAGGGCAGCCTCGCCGGCGCGGTCGTCTACTGGGACGGCCTGATCTACGTCGGCACACAGGGCAGCACCGCAGGCGCCCGCGGACGGGGCTACGCGCTGAGGGCGGCGACCGGCGAAGTCGTCTGGACCTTCTGGGGAACCCCCGGCCCCGGCGAGTTCGGCCACGACACCTGGGAGGGCGACACCTGGAAGACCGGTGGCGCCGTGTGCTGGATCCACCCCGCCGTCGACCCCGAACTGGGCCTCGTCTACTGGACTTTCGGTAACCCCTACCCCCGCACCGACGGCTCCACCAGGGGCGGCGACAACCTCTTCGCGAACTGCCTGGTGGCCATCGACGCCAAGACCGGGAAGCGCCGCTGGCACTTCCAGTCCGTACATCACGACATCTGGGACTACGACGGCGTCATGTCCCCGGTGCTCGCGGACATCCAGATCAAGGGCCGCAAGCGCAAGGTCGTCGTCTACGGCAGCAAGACCGGCATGTACTACATCCTCGACCGCGCGACCGGCGACCCGGTCCACGGCATGGAGGAGCGGCCGGTACCGCAGCACGCGGCACAGAAGACCTCACCCACCCAGCCCTTCCCCGGAGGCGAACCCTTCGTCGAGACCGAACCCCGCATCGACAAGGCGACCCGCCCGGTGCCGTTCTACGCCACCGGCGGCGTCTTCGAGGTCCACTGGGACCGCCCCACCATCCTGTACCCGGGTGCGGGAGGCGGCGCGGACTGGTCCTCCCCTTCCTTCAGCCACCGCACAGGACTGGTCTACGTCGGCTACGGGCTGATCAACTCCGCGTACTCCAACACCCACGGCGGCCGGGTCAACACCGCCCGCCCGCTCGGCGAGTACTTCGCCGGCGGCGTCGTGGCCGTCGATCCGCGCACCAACACGGTCTCCTGGCGACAGGAGGGCGACTGGTCGCTCGCCCACGGAAACGGCGTCCTCAGCACCGCGAGCGGTGTGCTCTTCCAAGGGCGTCCCGACGGTGTCCTGACCGCCCTGGACGACGCCAACGGCGAGGAGCTGTGGACCTGGCAGTGCGGCGCGGGCGTCAACACCAGCCCCATGACGTACGAGGTCGACGGTGAGCAGTACGTCGCCGTGCTGGCCGGCGGCAACGGTCTGCCCTATCCGGACATCCCGCGCGGCGACCACCTGTGGGCGTTCAAGGTCGGCGGCAAGGTCGGCCCGGCCCCCGCGCCCACTCCCCCGTCCAAGCGCAACCAGATCCGCTCGGCAGCCGTCAGCGGCGCGACTGCCGGCAACACGATCACGCTGGGCCGCGTCTGGGACAGCGCGAAGAACGCGCCGGGGGCCGCCGAGAACCTGGTGGCGCAGAACGCCATGTCCCCGCAGCACCTCGCCGTCGCCCGAGGCACGACGGTGACCTTCACCAATCCGGCGGCGAACAAGTCCGCGCACGGGGCGGTCGC
>NZ_RDBK01000137.1 GCF_008042275.1 Streptomyces sp. OR43
TGGCATACGCCGAGCGGCACCCGGAGCGGGTCGGCGCGATGGTGATCGACTCCGTGACCACGTCCCGCCGGTCGGGGACGGGGAGGGGGACTCGTCGCCGGAGCAGTCGATCTCGGCGGCGAACGGGAACTGGTGGATCTCGCCCGCGTTGACGGAGGAGGAGCCGCCTTCCGTCAGGGGCCCGGCCGTCAGTTCCCGCACCACGATGGTGCCTTCGATGTTCGACGCGTCGAGGTCGGTGAGGTGCGCGCGGGGCGCGTAGACGGTGCCTTCCAGGGAGTCGCCGTCCGCCATGGTGATGTCGGTGGCGTCGGGGAAGTTCCACAGCATGTACGGGGCCTGCTCGCCGGAGACCCCGGCGAGGGTCGGCATGTGCCAGACGTACGTACTGTCCGTCCCGGTCGTGTCGACGTCGACGACGAACGGGGTCGTCGCCGTCGGGGGCGTCTCGAAAGTGATCTGGGAGAGGTTGTTCAGCTGCTCACCGGTCAGCCGGAGCACGTTCGTCTCGCCCTCGGTGAGGGTGACGTAGGCGTTCGTCCCGGCCGGGAACCCGGTCTGGTCGGGCAGCGGGTTTCCGGTGTCGTCGCGCAGGATGACGTTCGTGTCGCAGGTGTCGATCGCGTCGGAGCGGTCGCGGTAGGTCGAGAAGAGCGCGTCGAGGTCGGGCAGCCCCGTGGTGTCGGTGACCGACTCGACGGGCTGGCGGACGGTCGTCTCGATCCGCGGCGTCGAGTTGTGCCCGGCGCCGGCCGCGACGACCTGGGTGTTGACCTCGGCGTTGTTGGCGTCCCGGTCCAGGACGTCGGACCCGGTGCCGTCGCCGATCTTCACATAGCCGTCGCTGAGGACCTGCAGCACGCCTTGGGGGGAGCTGTTCGCGTGGTCGGCCCTGCCGCCCACGAGCAGGGCCGTCGGGTTGGCGTCACCGGGCGCGGTGAAGGTGCCGGGGGTATGCAGCGCGACGTTGTACCCGGGGCCGTACGTGAGGTTCCCGCCGATGGCCACCGAGCCCTCGGTCTCCGTGCTGCCCAGGGTGGCGTCGTCCTGGACGAGCACGCCGAAACCGTTGTCACCGGCCAGTGGATTGCCCGAGTAGTCGGCCGCGGCGGGGCCGGCGGAGGTCAGACACAGGGCACAGATCGTGGTGAGGGCGGCTGTCGTGGCGGCGGCCGCCGAGGCGGCTTTGGTGCGGTTCATGCCGGGACCGTAGGGGTGATGATCCGGCCGTACGGAACGACGAGGCCGCGGAGTCACTCGCACGGTCGCCGCACTCCCACGACTGGCGGCCCGTCGGGGCCGCCGCGTCGACAGGTGCGGACCGCCCGGCTTACGGCCCGGACCACCGCCCGGGTTCAGGACGGGGCGATGTCGGACCAGAGCTGGGAGCTGTCCTGGGCGTTGCAGGTGACGGTCGTCAGGGCGCTGTACGGGGTCACAGCGAGACACGCTCCCAGGCGGACGTTGGTGAAGGTACGGCCCTTGCCGGACGTGGCGCCGATCTTCCACGTCTGGTTGGAGGAGCCGGTGCAGTCCTTGATCGCGTACCCCTGGAACTGCTGCGGCTCCAGGCACTTCCCGGTTTCCTTGTTGCGGAGCGCGAAGGCGCCGCCCGGACCGGACGCGTACGACCACGCGAAGTCCATCGTGGTCCCGTTGCCCGACGAGCCGCCGCACTGTGCGGTCGTCACGGTCGCACTGCCCGAGAACCGGTTGATGGACGCGGCCAGGCACCGCCCGTTGGCGGCGTTCTC
Source organism: Streptomyces sp. OR43 (assembly GCF_008042275.1). Classification (GTDB taxonomy): domain Bacteria; phylum Actinomycetota; class Actinomycetes; order Streptomycetales; family Streptomycetaceae; genus Streptomyces. The sequence goes on from NZ_RDBK01000137.1 coordinate 1,755, forward strand.
GATCCAGTGGGTCCCGGAGGGCGCGGGCTTCGCGGGGGTCTGCGCGCCCCCGCCGGAACCGCCCGCCCCGCCGCCCGACCCGGCTGCCGTCCCCGCCGGAGCGGTGGCGCCGCCCGTGCCGCCGTCCCCGGCCGCGCCCTCGCCTGCCGCTCCACCCGTCACGCCGCCGCGCTCCGCTTTCTCGGAGGCCGAGGCGCTCGGCTTCTTCTTGGAACCCGAGGGCTTGGCCGACGGCTTCGCGGACTCCGACGGCCCGCCGCCCGTCGCCGACGCGGACGGTGTACCGGGGGTCTGCGGGGCCGACGCCCCGGGGCGCGCATCGGCGTCGGGGATGTCGAAGGGGGCGAGCTTGAACGTGAGCGTGCCGCCCGCCACCACGACGACGGGCAGCGCGATCAGCAGCACCCGCCGGCGACGGGAGCGCCGTCCGGGTCGCGTGCCGTCCTGCCCGGCGCCGGGCCTCGCGATCCGTACGGGTTCGGCGTCCGCGCCGGCGCCCGTCGCACGGTCCGCGAGGCCGCGGGAGTCGTCGGGGACCTCTGGCTCGGGTGCGGGCGGCTTCGCGGCGAACGCCTCGCGCTCGGTGATCCGGTCCGTGACGGCCGGCGGCCACGGCGACGAGGCCGCGGCGGGAACGCGGTCGGCGGCCAGGGCGAAGAGCTCGTCGGTCGTGGGCCGGTCCGCGGCCTCCTTGGCCAGGCAGGACCTCAGGAGATCGGCCAGCTCCGGATCCTTCTCCGGCAGCCGCCCGAAGTCGGGTGCCTCGTGGACGATGCGGTAGAGCAGGTCGAGCCCGGAACCGTCCCCGAACGGCGGCCGCCCGTTGGCCGCGTACAGCAGCAGGCTGCCGAGCGCGAAGACATCGGCGGCGCCGGTCAACGTCTGGTTGGCGATGGCCTGTTCGGGTGCCATGTAGGCGGGAGTGCCGACGACCATGCCGGTCTTGGTGAGCCGGCTCTGGTCGGCGGCCCGGGCCACTCCGAAGTCGATCAGGGTGACACCGTCGAGCGTCAGCATGACATTGGACGGCTTGAGGTCGCGGTGCACGATGCCGGCGGTGTGCACCGCGCGCAGCCCGGCGGCGGCGTCGCGCAGCAGCCGCCACAGGGAGTCGGCGGGCAGCGGGTCGTCGTGCAGCCGCATGGCGTCGCTGAGGGTGATGCCGGGGACGTACGCGGTGGCGAACCACGGCGGCCGGTGGCTCCGGTCGCTCGCCAGCAGCCGTGCGCTCGTGCCGGCGGGCAGTTTGGCGAGGTTGTCGAGTTCGTGGCCGAAGTGCCCCAGGAAGGCGGTGTCCTCGGCCAGCGCGGGCAGCACCTGCTTCACGGCGGCGTAGTGTCCGGCACTCTGCCCGGCCCGCTTCGAGTCCTCCGGCGTGACGCCGAGATAGACCCGGCCCATGCCTCCGGAGCCGAGTACTCCCAGCAGCCGGAACGAGCCGATGCGCCGTGGATCCCGCGCCTCCAGCGGCCGGGCTCCGCTGCCGCTCAAACCAGAGTTTTCTTCAGTTCCCCCGTGCATGGCCACAGGTTAGCGGAGGCCCGAGCGGGCCCGGACGGGCCCCAAACGCGTGTGCGCCCAAGCCTCCTGACGTCTCGTCCGATGTTCGATCGGACAAGGACCCGGCGGGCGCACGCCCCGTCCGTCCCCGTCCGTCCCTGTCCGTCCCTGTCCGTTCCCGTCCACCCCCCGTCTGCCGGGCTGATCCGCCCCGGCCTGCGAGGACGTTCCTCTTGAGCGGTCGCTCAAACTGCTCTACTCTCCGATTTGAGCGACCGCTCAAGACGGATCGCGAACCGGCGTGGGCAACGGGGAAGGACGGGCATGGGCATGGGCGGCGGCCTGTACATCGAGGCGCGCATACGGACCGGCCTGGACCTCCTCTGGGAGCGCACCCAGGATCCGGCGCAGCACAGCCGCTGGGATCTGCGGTTCACCCGGATCGACTACCTGCCGGCCGTGGAAGGTGAGCCGCAGCGCTTCACGTACGGGGTGCGGGTGCTGCCGGGACTCCTCGTCGCGGGAACCGGCACCGCGGCCGGTGAGCGGCACCGGCCGGACGGGACCAGGACCTCGGCGCTGCGTTTCGCCTCCGCGCATCCGCTCTCGCCCATCGCGCGGGGCCGGGGCTACTGGCGCTACGTACCGGACGGGAACGGCGAGGCCGGCATCCGCTTCCTCACCGGCTACGACTACGAGCCGCGCGGGGGCCGCCCCGGCCGGTTCCTGGACCGCTACGCCTTCCGCCCGCTCATGGGCTGGGCCACCGCCTGGTCGTTCGACCGGCTGCGGCTGTGGTGCGAGCGCGGCATCACACCCGCACGCTCGCTCCTGCACGCGCTCGCCGAACTGGCGGGCCGCCTGGCCGTCGTGGCGGCGGTCTTCGTGATGTCACCGCTCGCCGCGCTGCCGGTGGCCCTGGCCGCCGCCGTTCTGCCGCCGCTCCCCGGCACCCCGTCGGCAGGGCGCTGCCTGCGCCGCCCGCCCGGGCGCGGGGCCGCCGGACCGCCCGACCTCCTCAACCGCCTGGAGCGCCCATGACATCGATCTTCCAACGTGCCCTCGGCGCCGACTTCGAGCGGCTCCACCCCCGTATCCAGCGCCGGTTCTCCGTCGGCCTCGACAGCGGCGAGGCGTGCACCGGCCGGGGCGTCATGGACCGGGTCTGGCACGGCGGCGGCTGGGTTCGGCCGTTTCTCGCGCTGGGCGGCACACGCCACATCCTCGTGCCGCGGACCGGCCGCGACATACCGTTCACCATCGAGAACGTCCCCTTCCGGGACTCCTTCGGCCGCGAGACGGTCACCTTCGTCAGAACCTTCGCCTTCCCGGACGGGCCCCGCCGGTTCGACGCCACGATGGTCTTCAGTCCCGAACGCGACTGTGTCGTCGACTACCTGGGCACCCACCAGCACCTCGCCACGGACCTGGACCTCTCCGTCGACCGGACCGGCGCCCTCGTCATACGCTCCGGCGAACACCGCTTCCGCGAGGGGCCGGTGAATACCCGGGTGCCTGACCTGATCGGGGGCGATGCCCACGTGCGGGAGTCGTTCGACGAGGAGACGGGCCGCTTCCGCATCCACGTCTCCGTCACCAACCGGCGCTTCGGACCGCTCTTCGGGTACGAAGGCTCCTTCACCGCCTCGTACGCCGAAGCGACCGCTCACGGCGTACGCGCGGACCTGCGGCCGGTCCGCGAGGAGGCGCGGGCATGAGCGAGGACACGCGTACGAAACTGCTCGCGGGCGCCCTGACCACCCTCACCGAGCAGGGCATCACCAAGACCTCGGCACGCGCCGTCGCGGCAGCGGCCGGCGTCAATCAGGCACTGGTCTTCTACCACTTCGGCACCGTCGACGAGCTGCTCGCGGAAGCCTGTCGGCACGCCGCCGAACAACGGGTCGCCCACCATCGCGCACGCCTCGACCAGGTCCGAACGCTGTCCGAACTGCTTCAGGCAGCACGTGAGTTGCACGCCACCGAGCGCGACGGCGGCCAGGTCGCCGTACTGGGACAGCTGCTGGCAGGTGCGCAGACGCAGCCACGGCTCGCCGCCGCCACCGCCGCCGGGCTCGCGCTGTGGACCGAGGAGATCGAGCAGGTCCTGGGCCGGGTCCTGGCCGGCACGCCGCTCGCCGAGTTCGTGGACGTGGCCGGACTGGCCAAGGCGGCCTCCGCCGCGTTCGTCGGCCTGGAACTGTACGAGGGCGTCGACGCGCCCGGAGCCGAACAGGCCCTGGCCGCGCTGGACCAGCTCGCCGGCCTGGTCGCCGCGCTGGAAGGACTCGGCCCGGTCGCGCAGCGGGCCGTACGCTCCCGGCTGCGCCGCTCGGCCACCGCCTGACGCGGGGCGGCCGACGCCGCCTGCCGCGCCGCCGGGAACTGTCCGGCCCGGCAGCCCGTCCTGGAAAGCAAGGTCAACAAGAGGTCGGCGAGCGGACGGGACAACCGGAACATCATGGTGGAGCGGACGGACAGCGGTGCGGCGGCCCCGGCGGACCCGGCAGCTTCGGCGGCCTCGGTGGCTTCGGCGGGGCGGGCGGACGGCGGTGCGGTCCCGGCGGCGAGGACCGGTGGGTCCCGGTGGGCGTGGGAGCGGCCGGGGCGGCCCCCGCGCGGCTCGTAGTCGTAGCCGGTGAGGAAGCGGATGCCGGCCTCGCCGTTCCCGTCCGGTACGTAGCGCCAGTAGCCCCGGCCCCGCGCGATGGGCGAGAGCGGATGCGCGGAGGCGAAACGCAGCGCCGAGGTCCTGGTCCCGTCCGGCCGGTGCCGCTCAC
>NZ_RDBK01000138.1 GCF_008042275.1 Streptomyces sp. OR43
GCAGAGGCCGACCGCGCCCCGTGTGCCGGTCGTCTCGGGGCATCCGGCAACGGGGGCGGCGAAAGGAGCCCGCGTCGCCGCCCCCGTTGCCGGATGCGCTCAGTTGCCGCCGAGCCGGTTGGCGGTGTGCACGGCGCGCAGCACCGCGGCGAGGACCCGACGCGCGAGGCATGACCCCCAGCTCATGTCGCACCCGCCCGTACGGGACAATGACCGTGAGCTCGTAGCACGGCGGCACGGTCGCGGCGACCCCGAGCGATACCAACAGCGCAACACCAACGAGGAGCAACTCATGGCGGGCAGCAGCCACGGACACACCCCGGCCGCCTGGACCGGTGTCATCATCGCCTTCATCGGCTTCTGCATCGCGGGCGTCTTCATGGTCGCGGCCAACCCGCTGGGCTTCTGGGCCGGAATCGTCGTCGTCTTCGTCGGCGGGATCGTCGGCCTCGCGATGAAGGCCGCCGGCCTCGGCATGCCGAAGGAGTCGGCGGAGCTGGCGGCGGCCAGGGCCCGCGCCGGGCAGGCGCAGACCTCCTGAATCCGTTCCGAGGACGCACACGTGCGAGGCGCAGCCCGGTCCGGGCTGCGCCTTTCCGTGTGAACGGCGACAATCACCGAGTGGACGCATCGCCTTCCCCCGCCC
>NZ_RDBK01000139.1 GCF_008042275.1 Streptomyces sp. OR43
CCGGCGTCCGGGGGTCTGGTCGCCCCGGGCAGCGGGGGGTTCCCGGAGTCGGGGAGGGCGGTCACCTCCAGGACGGTCGCCCCGAACCGGGTGCGCAGTGCGTCGCTCTCGCCCGGGACGCGTACGAAGGTGCCGGTGGACTGCTCGTTCGCCAGTACCGCGGCTGCCGCCCGGGGCGGCAGCCAGCTTTCGACGTCGTAGACCGCGACGACCTGTTCGTCCGTCATGCCTGCCTCTCTTCCGTACGGGCTCTTCGGGGTCAGCGCGCCGGGTCCAGCAGGACTTTCATGACGTCGCTCCCCCGGTCGAGCTCCTCGAAGGCGTCTTGGGCCGTGGCCAGCGGCGCCGGTTCGGCCGTGATCAGGGGGCGTACGTCGAGCGCTCCCCGGGCCACGGCACCGGCCGCGGCGCGGAAGTCGCCGGGGGTGTACAGGGAGGAGCCCTTGACCCGGATCTCCTTGAGCACCAGGGGGTTCAGCCCGGCGCGCACCGTCTCGCCGAACATCGGCAGCACGACGACGGTGCCGCGCGGGCGGCAGAGGGCGAGCGCCTCGTCCACGCAGCCCTGGTGCCCGGAGGCGACGACGACGGCGTCGAAGGCGCCGGCCCGTCCTTCACCCGCCACCGCTCCGTAGCGGGCGTCCAGGGTGCGGCAGCCGGTGGCGCGGGCGGCCAGGCCGAGTGCCCGGGGGCGCACGTCGGTGACGAGGACGTCCTCGGCGCCGTGCAGCCGGGCGACCGCCGCGGTCAGATGGCCGATGGTGCCCGCGCCCAGCACCGCGAGGCGGGTCCCGAACCGCACACCCGCCACCCCGACGGTGTGCCAGGCCACCGCGGCGGGCTCGATCAGCGCGCCCTGCGCGTACGACAGTGCACCGGGCAGCGGCACCAGTGCGCGCAGCGGCAGCACAACGTACTGGGCCAGAAGCCCGGGGAGGCCCGCGCCGGGCAGCCGCCGGTAGACGCACAGGTGGGACAGCCCTCTTTCGCAGTGTCCGCACCGCCCGCAGAACGCCAGTGGCAGCACGGCGACCTTGGTGCCCCGCGCGATCGTGCCGTCAGCGGCTTCAGCCACCCGGCCCGCTCCTTCGTGGCCCAGAACCACCGGTGGCTCCCGGAACGGATGACAGCCGCGAAAGGCCGCGGTGTCGCTGCCGCACAGGCCCACCGCCCGCATCTCGACCAGGGCCTCCTCCTCACCGATCGGCGGAACCCCGGACTCCTCGATCTCGATCCCGCCGGTCCGCTTCAGCACGGCACTGCGCATCAGCCCTCCGCCCACTCCCTCACCCCTGCCTCGCCGGTGGCTGGCATGCCACCCGGAGAGGGGCGAACGTCCGGAACCGTAGAACCCCTGAAAGATGGCGTCAACACCCTCTACATCCCCAACACACGTTCATATACAGCACTTTCGAAGCTCTTGACGCCCCTCACTGCCGCGCTTAGCGTCTTTTCCCGACGCGCGCACCACTGATTCACCGGACTCAGAGACGGCGTGGAAACGATGACTGGCATACCAGCAACCCTGCTCCTGGAAGAACGGGCCGAGCTGGCCATGAACGCTGTGGTGGGGCTGGCCGATTCCGATCTCGGCGGCATCCCCTTCTTCGGTGCGGACCTGACCGCCGAGCCGGCCGCGCTGCGGCACGGCGACTGGGACTACGGCTCCAGCCATGGCCGGCTCACCGATGCCTGCGTGCTCGCCCGGCAGATGACCGGCGTCTCGTCATGGAGCGATGTCGAGGCGGTGTACAGGAAGACCCTGCTCGCCCTGATCGGCGACGACGGGCTCACCCGCCGGCGCAGGCATCCGCGCGGCCACTGGGAGCCGAACGCGAACATGATCGACCAGCGCGCCACCCTGCTCGCGCTCACCACCTGGTACCAGGAGAGCGGTGACGAGGAGGCCGCGTTCGCGGCCGACCGGCTGGTGGCGGCACTGCACCGGATCGCGGTCAAGGAACGCGACGTCTGGTACTACCCGGCGTCCGAGTACGCCGACCACGGCTGGCCTTCCGCCAACGCGGTACAACTCCGTCTGGCCCCGGATCCGGCGTCGTTCTGCGGGCGGCTCATCATGCCGCTGCTGCGCTGGCACCGGCTGACCGGAAACGAGCAGGCGTGGGAACTGTGCGGGTGGTTCGCCCGGCTGATCACCGAGCACAGCGGGGTGTTCCTTCCGGACGGCTCGTTCAACCCGGCGCTCGCCTACCGCAGTGGGCACTTCCACACCCGGCTCGGCACCCTGGACGGCCTGGCGCGGTACGCGGTGGACTCGGGCGACCACGCCCTGACCGAGTTCGTGCGCCGCTCCTTCGACTGGGCGCTCGGCCGGTGCACCGCCTTCGGGTGGACACCGGGCGACCTGGCCGGCCAGCGCTACGAGCACGAGACCTGCTCCCTGGTGGACCTGATCGCCATCGCGGGCACCCTGGCCGGCGCGGGCCACCACCGCTACTGGGGCGTACTGGAGCGTTTCCTGCGGGGCCATCTGACCTCCGCTCAGCTCCTGGACGTCTCCTGGGTCCGCTCGGCCCCCGACCGCACGCTGGACGAGCCCGGGTGGGTCACCCACCACCGGGTCGGTGAGCGGCTGCGCGGCGCGTTCGCCGGGTACGGCGCGCCCAACGACTATGTCAGCGACAGCGTCCTCGGCCGGGGCCACACCGCGGACGTACAGGCCTGCTGCGTCGGATCCGGTGTCCGCGGCCTGTTCACCGGCTGGTCCCTCGCCGTCACCGGCGACGAGCGGCTGGTCCGCGTCAACCTGCTGCTCAACCGCGGCAGCCGGTTCGTCCACGTCCTCAGCCACCTCCCGCACACCGGGAGGGTGGACCTCGACGTCCGCGAGGACTGCCGCGAACTGCGGCTGCGCATCCCCGCCTGGGCGGGCTACGCGCAGGTGCGGGTGGTCCGCACCGCCCCCGGCGGGAGCGAGCGCACCCGGCACGGGCACGAGCCCGGCCTGTGGGCCTGTGACGGATCGCTCTCGGTGCGCGAGCCCCGCGCGGGCGAGCGTGTCACCGTCACCTTTCCCCTGCCCGAGAACATCACCGACGAGACCGCCGCCGGACGTGTCTACCGCACGCGCTGGCGCGGCGACGACGTCATCGGCATCGACCCGGAAGGAATCACCCGACCCATGTATCCCAACCGCACCCCCTCGCCGCAGGCCCCCCTGCGCGAGCACCCGCTGCACGTTCCCGCGCAGGAGTGGTCCTGGTGAACACCCCCGACCGCAGGACCTTCCTCACCGCGGCGGGTCTCGCCGCCGCCGGGATAGCGGCCGGCCCCGCATCCGACGCGCACGCGGAAGGGTCCACGGTGCCCGGGGCGCAGCGCCGGGCCGCCCGCATTCTCGCCAGGATCCACGACCCGCGCTTCCCGGAGCGGCGGGTGTCGATCGCCGACCACGGGGCCGTCGGGGACGGCGTGCACGACTGCACGGACGCCGTCCGGGACGCCATCGAGACATGTGCGCGAGCGGGCGGCGGGCACGTCGTGGTGCCGCCCGGCGAATGGCTGACGGGGGCGATCCACCTCCGGGACCGGATCGACCTCCACGTGGAGGAGGGGGCCACCCTGCGGTTCCGGCAGGAGCCGGAGGCGTATCTCCCGGCCGTCTACACCCGGTACGAGGGCGTCGAGTGCTTCAACTACTCGCCGCTGGTGTACGCCTTCGAGTGCCGCACGGTGGCGGTCACCGGGCGGGGCACCCTCGACGGGCAGGCCGACTGGACGCACTGGTGGGACTGGACGAAGGGCGTGGACGGTGGCCCTTCACCGCAGAACCCGGACATCAAGCAGTTGCTGGCGATGGGAGACGCGGGCACACCCGTGCCGGAACGCGTGTTCGGCGCGGGGCACTTCCTGCGGCCCAACATGATCCAGTTCTACCGCTGCCAGGACGTGCTCGTCGAGGGCGTCACGGTGAGCAACTCGCCGATGTGGAACATCCACCCGGTGCTGTCCACCAACGTCACCGTGCGCGGTGTCACCGTGGACAGCCCGGTCGGCCCGAACAACGACGGGGTGGACCCCGAGTCGTGCTCGTACGTCCTCATCCAGGACTGCCTCTTCGACACCGGTGACGACTGCATCGCCTTCAAGGCCGGCAAGAACGCCGACGGCCGGCGGGTGGGCGTGCCGATGGAGCACGCCCTGGTCGAGCGCTGCGAGATGCGCGACGGACACGGCGGCGTCACCCTGGGCAGCGAGAACTCCGGCGGCATCTCCGACATCGTGGCCCGGCACTGCGTGATGGACAGCCCCCGCCTGGACCGGGCGATCCGCCTCAAGTCGAACCCCCTGCGCGGCGGTTACCTGCGCGACGTGCTGTGCCACGACATCACCGTCGGCGAGGTCGGGGACGCGGTTGTGGAGATCGCGCTGGACTACGAACGAGTGGAGTCCGGCGGTTTCTACCCGGACGTGCGGCGGATCGAGATCCACCGGGTCACCACCACCGCGGGACCGCGCGCCTGGACCTTCATCGGGAACGACGCCAACCCGATCCACGACGTACTGCTGAGCGACTGCGCCTTCAACGGCATGACCGGTCCGAACGAGCAGCGCAACATCGAGGGCCTGGTGCTGCGCGACGTCACCATCAACGGCCAGGAGGCGTCGCCTTGACCGGCCCGCAGATGAGAACTCCGGCAGATTCCCCGGTCGCGGACCCGTGGGCCGAGGCGGACGCGGTGGTGGCCCGGGTGGTACCGCCCCGGTTCCCGGGCCGCGACTTCCCGGTGACCGCGTACGGCGCCGCCGGTGACGGGCGGACCGACTGCACGCTCGCGATCAGGCACGCCGTCACCGCCTGCCACTCGGCGGGCGGCGGCCGGGTCACCGTCCCGCCCGGAGTCTTCCTCACGGGCCCGGTGCGGCTGCGCAGCCAGGTGGAGCTGCACCTGGAAGAGGGTGCCACGCTGCGCTTCGTCCAGGAACCGGCCCGGTACCTTCCGCCCGTGCTCACCCGGTTCCAGGGCGTCGAGTGCTACGGCTACGCGCCGTTCATCCATGCCCATGACGAACGGGACATCGCGGTCACCGGCTCCGGTGTGCTGGACGGCCAGGCCGACGAGGAGCACTGGTGGCCCTGGGCCGGGCAGGAGGAGTTCGGCTGGCGGCCGGGCATGCCGCACCAGGAGCAGGACTGGCCCGGGCTGTGGGCGCAGGCCGAGAACAACGACCCGGTCGAACAGCGCGTGTACGCCGACGGACGGCACTTCCGCCCCGACTTCATCGAGTTCCGGCGGTGTCACGGCGTGCTGATCGAGGGGGTGACGATGATCCGCTCACCCATGTGGGAGATCCACCCGGTGCTGTGCACCAACGTCACCGTCCAGGATGTGGTGATCGACAGCATCGGCCCCAACAACGACGGCATCGACCCCGAGTCCTGCCGGGACGTGGTGATCCGGCGCTGCGACATCACGGCCGGCGACGACTGCATCGCCATCAAGTCGGGGCGCGAGGCCGACGGCCGCCGGGTCGCCACGCCGAGCGAGAACATCGTGATCGAGGACTGCGTGCTGCGTCACCGCTACGGAGCGATCACGCTGGGCAGCGACATGACCGGAGGCATCCGCAACGTGTACGTGCGGCGTTGCCGCATCGGCGGCCCGGGCCTCTACTTCGGCCTGTACATCAAGACCAACTCGGTACGCGGCGGCTTCGCGGAGAACGTCCACCTCACGGATCTGACGGTCACCCACCTGACCAAGGAGTTCATCACCTGCGACTTCGACCGGGGCGAGGGCGACACGGGTGCCTACCCGCCCCGGGTGGAGAACGTCAGCGTCAGCCGGGCGACGGTCGGCCGGGCCCGGCGGGGTGTGCTCGCCCGGGGATACGCCCACGCGCCGATCCGGGAACTGCTCCTGGAGGACGTGAGCTTCGGGGAACTGGCGGAGGAGGACATCGTCACGCACGTGTCCGGCTACGCGAGGGAGAAGGTGACCGGTGGCCATGGCGGAGGATGAGGCACGTCCCGGACGGTTCGATCACTGTCCCTGGGAGTTCTGGAGCAGGAGCGACGACGAGGAGCGTGCCGCGCAGCTCGCCCACCAGGAGGCGCTCGCTGAGCGGCTGCGCGCGGACGGTGGTACGGCCGAGTTCGGCGACCGGGTGTTCGTTTCTCCGTGGGCGGGGGTACACACCGACTCCCTGCGGATGGGCGACCGGTCGTACGTCGGCGCGCACGCGATCGTCACCGACGAGGTGTCGATGGGCCGCAACTGCACGCTCAACCCGTTCTCCACGGCCCGCGGAAAGGTGCTGATGGGAGACGGGGTGCGAGTGGGGGCGCACACCTCGCTGCTGGGGTTCAACCACGGCTTCGCCCCGGGCGCACCGGTCCACAAGCAGCCCCTGACCTCGAAGGGGATCGTCCTGGGCGACGACGTGTGGATCGGTTCCCACGTGGTGGTCGTGGACGGGGTGACCATCGGCGACCACTGCGTCGTCGGGGCGGGGGCGGTGGTCACCAAGGACCTGCCGGCCTGGTCCGTGGCGGCGGGCAGCCCCGCACGACGGTTGCGGGACCGGCGGGACACCGCGCCGGGCCCTGGCCCTTCCTCCGCCCGGCCGCCGGCTGACGGTCTCGACGGACGGCTCGAGGCGTTCGCGCGGCGGGCCCGGGAGCAGGCGGCCGGGGTGCTGGACCGCTGCCGTACGGAGGGTGTGCCGGCCGACCGGCCGGGGGCCGCGCCCACGGTACGCGCCGGCTGCGACGCCGTGGAGATCGCGGACCTGCTGCTGGGCGGCCCGCCGCCCGGTGAGGACCGTGACGCGCTGGTGGAGCGGTTGCGGGCGCTCCAGGACCCGGTGACGGGGCTGGTGCCGGAGATCGGTGGTCCCGCCCCGTCGCTGGACGACCACGCGGCGATGTACCACATCCTCTGTGTCGGCTACGCGCTCGGCCTGCTCGGCTCACGCTTCGCGCACCCGGTGCGGGCCGTCACCGGACTGCCGGCCGAGCGGCTGGTGGAGCGGCTGGACGCGCTGCCGTGGCGGACCGAGGCGTGGCGCAGCGGGAACTGGGTGGACGGGGTGGGGACGGCGCTGCACTTCGCCTCCCTGGACGCCTCCCCCGGCGCATCGCCGCAGGCCGAGGCGCTGTTCGGCTGGCTGCTGTCGCGGGCCGACCCACGGCACGGCCTGTGGGGCGAGCCGGATGCCAGGGAGGGCTGGCGTCAGCCGGTCAACGGCTTCTACCGGGTCTCGCGCGGGTCATTCGCGCAGTTCGGGCTGCCGGTTCCGTATCCGGAGCGGGTGGTGGACACGGTGCTGGCGCACAGCCTCGATCCGGCGTGGTTCGGTCCGGACCGGGGCACGGCGTGCGACGTCCTGGACGTGGCCCATCCGCTGTGGCTCTGTGCCCGGCGCACCGGGCACCGGGCCGGTGAGGGCCGGGACTGGGCGCGGGGGCAGTTGGAGCGGGTGCTGACCAGGTGGCAGGACGGCGCCGGGTTCTCCTTCGCGCTGGAGTCCGGGGAGCGCAAGGACCGCCTCCCCGGACTGCAGGGCACCGAGATGTGGCTCGCGGTGACCTGGCTGCTCGCCGACCTGCTCGGGGTCGCCGAGGCGCTCGGCTACCGTCCCCGGGGCATCCACCGGCCCGAGCCCGCACCCGGCGGTGCCGGCTGAGGGGACCGGCAGGACCGCATGCGCAGCACCTGGGACAACACCTGGGCCGTCACCCAGGAGGGGTTCCAGGTGTTGCTGCTTCCGCGGTCCTGCCAGTTGGTGGGGAAGAAGCCCTCTGCCTGCTCCCCCGGGTCGTCGAAGCCCCACTCCCCCGGCCGGGTGCAGACGCCCTGGCCCAGGGCGTTCAGGATGAGCTCGCCGAGCTCGCGGTAGACCGGCCGGTCCACGAGGTCGCCCAGCCGGGCGAGTTCGTACGCCGGGAAGAACACGTCGATGTGGTGGTTCTGGACGCTGACACCGGGCCAGCCGGTGGTGGAGAAGCCGTGTCCGAAGGGCGTGTCCCACTGGTAGACCCAAGTGAGGAGCCAGTCGGCGGCCTCCTGGGCGCGGTCGGCCCACCGCTGTTCGCCGGTGAGCCGCAGCAGCTCGTAGGCGCACAGGAAGTAGGCCATGCCGCCTTCCTTGTCCTCGCAGGCGGCGTCGAGCGTGGCGCGGGCGAAGGGGGTGGTGTAGTCGTCGGCGAAGCGCCGGTGGTACTCCTCCACGAGCGCCYCGGCGWCCCSGAGCAGGTGCGGCTCGCCGGTGACGCGGTACGTCTTTAGCATCGCGAGGACACAGGGCAGCCCGGCCGTTCCGGCGAAGGAGGTCAGAGGCGTGCCGTCGGTGAGCCAGCCGAAGGGCGGCGGCCCGTCACCGCAGGCCGCCGCGACGCCCGCGGTGAGCGTGCGCACCCACGCGTCGGGGACGTCGAGGCTGTGCCGGCGGAACAGCCGTACGATGTCGGCGAGATCGCAGAGGTTGTCACCGAAGGCCCGGGCCGAGACGTACGGGCCCTCCTCCCCGTCGAACCCGGCCCAGAGGCGCTCCCGGGTGGCGTAGAAGCTGAGGCGGAGTCCGGGCGTGCCGGGGACTGCGCTGCCGGCTAGATGGAACTCCACGGCCTTGCGGCAGCGTTCGACGCGCCGGGGTTCGTCGTTCTCGATGCCCAGGCGGGCGTCGCACCAGGCGAGCCGGAGGCTCTGGCCCGTCCATCCGTACATGAACCCGGCCCGGTGGCCTGGGCCGGTGAACTTGAGGTAGCCGGCGGCCTCGCCGTCGTCGTACCAGCGTCGGTCGAGGGCCTCGGTCTTGAGGCGGACCAGTGCGTCCCGTGAGAGCGGGTTCGCGCCGCGCGGACGGTACAGGGCCAGACCGCGGTGGACGAAGGTGCGGAAGCCGTGTCCCGGCCGGCTGGTGCGGCCCCAGTCCAGAGCGTGGTGGGCGTGATGCTCCTCGCCCGGGGCCAGGTCGCGGTAGCCCGCCGCGCACGGGGCGGTGCGGGCCTTGTGGACGTAGGCGACGTCGGGCTCGCCGTTGAGGAGCAGGGCGCCGCTCACGCCCAGCAGGGTGACCCCCCAGGGCCGGTGGATCGCACCGAGAGAGCCCGGTCCCGGGCGGGCCGCGAACAAGGTGGCATACCGCTCCTCGTCACCATCCCCCCACTCGGCGTGTGCGCAGGGGACGGGCAGCCGGTGGTCCTCGACGACGAGTCCGCCGGTGTCCGCCGTCAGGCGCGGGACGACGCGGCCGGGGTCGGCCGAGGGGTTGCCCCGGTAGAGGACCAGGGGCAGCGTGACCGCTTCCGGCCGCCGGGCGGGCAGCGGCAGGGCGATGCCCAGGACGACGTCCCAGCATGGAGTGCCGCCGTTCCAGCGCCAGGTGGTGCGGAGGTGCAGCAGGCCGCCCTCGAAGACCAGGGAGAGCCGGACCTCCAGCTCGGACGGGTCCGCAAGGGTGCAATGGATCTCCAGCCGGTCCCCGACCGACCGGGCCTCACAGGCTCCGATGCCGGGCCTGGTGGGGGCCCAGGGGCGGCCGACGGAAAGGATGAGGAGGTCATTGAGCGGGACCGCGAGCCGGGCCGGCTCCCCCTCGTCGTCGTGGCCGAGCACCAGTCGCGACGGGCTCCGTCCGTCACCTTCGGCGAACTCGACGTATCTGACTCCACTGCTGATCCTCAACATTCACAACTCCCTTTTCTGTAGGCACTGTTGACCGTTCGAAGTGTCAGGTGAACCATTGTGGCATTCGCCTGGCATACCAGTGGCGTTCCCCACTGGTCCCATGGTCTGACCGTCGGCGATTCCCCTAGAAGGAGAGGCACACGTATGACCCCGCACCCGCAGCAGAGTGAACCGCAGCCGCCTAGCCGCCGGAAGTTCGTCGGCGGAGCCGCCGCGGCGGTCGGCGCCGCGACGCTCACCGGAGTCGGCATCGGCGCATCCACTCCGGCCCAGGCCCGCCCCGTCACCGGGCGGGTCACCACCTCCGCGTCCGGCGCCTCCTGCACCGCCGTCCCGAACAAGTACGACGCGCCGTTCGAAGTCTGCGACGACGAGCTGTTCGTCTTCATGGCCAACTACAAGCCGTTCGAGTACCCCGGCTTCTTCGACACGGTCGTGGGCGACGCGATGCGCGCGGCCTTCCCCGGCCTCAAGATCAAGGCCGTGGCCTGGGACCAGCCGGTCCGGTACGAGGACCTGGACAAGGCGGGCGTCGTTCCCGACATCATCCTGGAGGACCCACGCCGGCGCATCGACCGTGATCTGGAACCACGTGGCTGGGCCCGCGACCTCACCGACGACCTGCGGGCCACCGGCATCGACATCGGCTCCCTCAACCCGGGCGCCGTCGCCCAGATCAAGGCCCGCTCGGACGGCGGGTTGTACGCGGTTCCGGTGTTCCTGGACGAATACATCATGTTCCACAACAAGAAGGTCTTCGACAAGAAGGGTCTGAGGACCCCGGCCAACGGCGTCACCTACGACGAGGCCTTCCGCCTCGCCAAGAAGCTGACCTTCGAGCAGGACCTGGTCGCGTACAAGGGATACCTCCAGCATCCGGACATGTACCTGGAGTTCAACCAGCTCGGTCTGTATCCGTTCGTGCCCGGGCAGGGCGGCACTCCCGCACCCGAGGACGTGAAGGTGAACATCACCTCGGAGGGCTGGCAGCGGCTCGGCAGCAACCTGGAGCGCTTTCTGCTCCACCCGCACAACATCTTCACGACGGTGGACGACTACCTGACCACCGGCAGCGTGGCGATGGCGGTGGACAACCTCCGCAAGCTTCCCGCGTATGCGGGAAGCTCGCTGTACCTGGAGGAGGACGACGCGGACGAGTGGGGCGAGCTGGCCAAAAAAATCGACCTGGGCATCACGTCCGTGCCGGTCCTCGGCAGCGGCGACAACGCCGTCTACCAGCCCAACACCATAGCCGCGTTCCTGCCGCCGCAGTCCTCCAAGAAGGCCCAGGCCCTCCAGGTCCTCAAGTGGCTGGTGTCCGAGGAGGGTCAGACCGAGCTGTCCCGGCACGCGCTGAAGCCCGCGTTGCGCTCGGGTGCCGCCGAGGCCGCCTTCGGCACCGCGATCCCCGAACTGGACAGGATCGACACCTCGGCGGTCTTCTGGGGTGACAACGCCGTCGTGCGGGACTACGAGAACACGGAGTTCTGGGACCTGCCGCTGTACATGGTGTTCCGGCAGCACGTCCTGCGGGACGGGCTGAAGGTCTCCTCGGCGCTGGAGATCACCGAGAAGACCGACATCCCCGCCTACATCAAGTCCCAGGTGGCGGCAGGCTTCGACTGGTGAGTCACCGCCTGCGGAGCCGTATCGCGAGGTACGGCTCCGCGGGCAGTTCGACCGTCACCCGGTCTTCGCCGGCGTCGTCGAGCGCCCGAACGGACATGTTCCAGGTGTCCAGGACCTCCACGCTCCAGGTGCCGCCGGGCAGCGCGAAGGAACGCCGGGGGTAGCGGTGCGGTCCGAGGTACTGCAGGACGTACTCGCCGGGCACCTCCAAAGTCGAGGCGTCGTACGTCTCGGGAGTGTGGCCGAGGCCGGCCGGGGCCGCGCTGAGCACATCCTTGAGGAAGGCGATGCGCTCAACGGCGGTGCCCGTCAGCCTGCCGCCGCCGTCGCTCCAGGCATCCTCGCCCCACGCCTCGGCGTGCCCCCCGTAGCCGCCACGGCACACCGCCTCCCAGAGGCGGCAGAGCAGCTCCGTTCCGGTCAGGGCACGCTCCGGATCCCCCGGGTCGTCGCCCTCGGCACCGCAGTCGTCGACGAGGACCGGCTTGCTGAGATCCCGCACCAGGCCCGACACTGCCCGCGTCTGCGGGTGTGCGACCGAGGCGTGCGTGATCCACGGGGCGCCGAAGTCGGTCCAGGGCGGGCCGTGCACGGTGAGCGGGTGGTGTCCGTGGTCGTGCTCCTGCACATCGGTCTGCGCCTCGTGGACGGGGGGCGCGCACCACCAGACGTTGGGCCGCCCCGCCAGCCGGGCGACGGTCCGGGGGATGTCCCGGCCGTCCAGCATCACCTCCGCCTGCAGGCCGAGTGCGCCGAGCGCCGCGACCTGGTGATCGAGGACGTCCAGCGGAAGGGTGTGATCGAGCAGCCTCACCTTGGTGAACGGGGCGTCCTTCAGGGCCCTCAGGGTGTTCTCGTCGGCCTGCGGAACGCTGGTGGCGAACGGATGGAAGGGGGTGCCGTCCTCGTGCCGGAAGCGGGTTCCGTGTACGCGCACGGGCCCGTGGTCCGTGCGCGGAGGCGCAGAGTGCGTTGTCATGTCACCTTCCGGATACGCAGGGCCAGGTCCGGCCGGTGGTCCGTCGGAACGCGGACCGTGCCGCGGTGCGGCCCGCCGGGCAGCGGACTCACCGTCATGTTCCAGGTGTCGACCAGGTCGAGGACCCGGGGGACACCGTCGTCGGGCAGTTCCACGTCGTAATGGCGGTGCAGCCGGTCGCCGAAGTACTGGAACCGCGCATCGGGCGATTCCTCCCACAGCCGGCGCTGGAACGCGATGCGTGCCGGGATCTCGCCGTGCAGCCGGCCACCTCGGGAGATCCAGGCCCAGTCGTCCGGATCCTGCTCGGGAAAGCACTCGCCGTGTCCGACATACGCGCCCGCGGCCATGCCGTGCCAGAACTGGCGCAGCAGCACCCGGCCCGAGAGGTTGCCCCAGCGGCGGCCGAGCACCCCCTCGTAGCCGATCTCGTCGATCACCACCGGCTTCGGCACCCGGTCCAGCCACTCGGGGGCCATCCGCGCGTCCCAGTGCTGGATGGACTGGTGAGTGGTCCAGGGGTGGCGGAAGTCGTAGATCCGCTCGTACTCATACATCCGGGTGCCGTTGTGGATGGACCGCAGATGCTGGTACGGGTCGCGGCGCTGGACGTACTGGCCGATGCGGGTCCAGTCCCCGACGGTCTTGGCCTTGTTGAAGTCGTACTCGTTGGCGACCGACCACCAGACGTTGCGGTAGGCGGCGAGGCGGGCGACGACGTACCGGACGAGGAACCGGTCCTCCTCGGGGCTCATGTCGTCCACACCCCAGTGCCCCTTGTCGTACGGGTGCAGGATGATGACGTCGGCCTCGACGCCCAGCTCCAGCAGGTCGCGCACCCGTGCTTCGAAGTGGGCGAAGAACGCCGGGTCGAAGCGGGATCTGTCCAGCTCGCCGGGCCGGGGCCGGCCAGGGCCGAGGCCGGGGAATACCAGCCGGGGCGGTGCCATGTCGAGCGTCGGCAGCAGGCACATGCGGACCTTGTTGAAGGGGGACGCGGCGAGGGTGCGCAGCGTCTCCTCCTCCGCCTTGAGGTCCTCGTCGTGGGTCCAGTGGTAGCAGGTGGTGCCGAACGGCAGGTACCGGGTGCCGTCGGCGTACCGGAAGGTCCTCGGGCCCGCGACCCGGACCGGGCCGTGGTTGCCCGGGCCGGCCGGAGTGCACGTGAAGCCGCCCGCGGTGCCGTCGAGGGCCGGGACGCGGGAGCACGTGGTGTACGTCCAGGCGCCCTCCCGGTCCGGCATGAACCGGACGCGGTAGACGCCGTCCCCGTCGTAGAAGCCGTCGACGGGCACCACCCGGTGGCCGTGGCGGAACTCTGCGCCGAACTCGACGTCGCAGTAGGGGTTCCCGTCGGCCGGGCCACCGAGCGTCAGCTCGAAGGTGCCCCAGCGCTCCACCGTGGTGGCGGTGGTCATGAGCGTCCTTCCCTGACCCAGTCCTCGGAGACGGTGACGTGCTTGATCGTCCTGCGGAGGTAGGAGTAGGCGATGTGCAGCAGGCCGTCGCGGCGGCTCTGCATGACGCAGGGGTAGGAGTAGCCGAATTCGCCGGCCTCCCAGTACTCGTCGTCGGCGCACTGGAGGTCGCGGCGTACCGGCCAGGTGCGGCCGTCGTCGTCGGAGAGGGCCACCGTGAGCGGGGTGCGCAGTGCCTTCCGGCGGCGTCCCTGGCCCTCGCCGACCCAGCGGAACTCGCCGCGTTCCAGGCTCGCGTGGTTGTAGACCAGCGCCAGGGCACCACTGTCCAGTCGCGTGACCTGGACGCCGGAGTTGTTGTTGGGCAGCTCTGTCGGTACCGCCCTGCTCCAGCTGCGTCCGGAGTCAGTGGACACGGTGGCGTGGATTCGGTCGGCGGCGCGGCTGCGCAGCAGGCCGAGCAGCGAACCGTCGACGCGCCGGACGACGCTCATCTGGACCAGGTGGTCGCTCCCCTCGACGTCGTGCTCCTTCCAGGAGGCGCCCTCGTCCTCGCTGATCAGGACGGTGCTGTGCTCCCCCTCGGCGCGGCAGCGGTAGGCGGGCAGCAGCAGGCTTCCGTCACCGGGGTCGAGCGGCGGGTTGCGGACGAAGACGCCCGGTCCCTCATGGGCGACGTGCGCGGGGCCCCAGGTCCGGCCGCCGTCGTGCGAGGTGCGGGCGACCAGGTGCGCGGTCTTCTGGTCGTGCGGCTCGTTGGACGGGTGGAACAGCCACACGGTGCCGTCCGGCCGCTGGTCGAGCACCGGGTTCTGCTCGGAGCGGTCCGGGTCGGCGGACATGGCCATGGCACCGGTCCAGCGGTCGCCGCCGAGCGGCAGCCGGGACAGCACCACATTGGTGTCGCGGTCCCCCTCGTCGGGGCCGTTGAACCAGGCGCACAGCACATCGCCGTCGTCGAGTTCGAGGAGGCTCGCGGAGTGACTGTCGCCCGGATGCGGGGCCGGCAGCAGCGCCTCCCGCACACCGGGATCACCCGGCCGGGGCCGCAGCACACCATCGAATCTCGGGTCGTGCGCCGGCCCCCTCCCCTGTTCCGTTTCCGTCATGTTCGGCATCCCTTCAGTTCCAGCTCTCCGGCGAAGTGGCAGGCGGACGTCCTGCCGGGTGCGATCTCCCGCAGCGCCGGCACCTCCGTGCGGCAGCGGTCGCGCGCGTAGAAGCAGCGCGGGTGGAACGGACAGCCCCGCGGCACGTTCGAGGCGTCGGCCACCTCACCGCGCAGCACCACGCGCTCCCGGCGGCGCGCTCCCGGGTCGGGTTCGGGCACCGCGGACAGCAGGGCCTCGGTATAGGGGTGCAGCGGCTGCCCGTACAGCTCGTCGGTCGCCCCCGTCTCCACGACCTTGCCCACGTACATCACCGCGATCTCGTCGGCCATGTACTCCACGACCCCCAGGTCGTGGGAGATGAACAGGTACGTCAGGTCGGACTCGTCCTGGAGGTCCTTCAGCAGGTTGAGGATCTGCGCCCGCACCGACACGTCGAGCGCGCTGACAGCCTCGTCCGCCACGACCATGCGCGGGGCGAGCGCGAGGGCACGGGCGATGCCGACACGCTGGCGCTGGCCGCCGCTGAAGGCGTTGGGGTACCGCCGTAGGTACTCGGGGCGCAGCCCGACGCGGCGCAGGAGCTCAGCAACCCGTTCCTCGGTCTCGGCAGCGCCGAGACCGAGGTTGACGCGCAGCGGTTCGCCGATGATCTGGAGCAGCGTCATGCGGGGGTTGAGTGAGGCGAACGGGTCCTGGAAGACCAGCCGGATCTCGCTGCGGTACGGCTTGAGGGCACGTTCGTCGAGCTTGGCCAGGTCGATCACCGTGCCGTCGGTACGACGGTAGGAGATCTCGCCCGACGTGGGCTCGAAGACCCGCATCAGACAGCGGCCCAGGGTGCTCTTGCCGCAGCCCGACTCTCCCACCAGGGCTACGGTGCGCCCTGCCGGAACGGTCAGGTCCACGCCGTCGACCGCGCGTACCCGGCCGACGGCGCGGCCCAGCAGTCCTCGCCGGATGGGGAAGTGTTTGGTGAGGCCGTGCGTCCGCAGCAACGGGGCGGTTCCGGTGGCCGTGGCCATGGCGGTGACTTCGGAGGGCGGTGCTGTCATGGGGTGGTCTCCTCGTGCTCCTCGTGCTCCGTGTGCTCCTCGTACAGCAGGCAGCTCACCGCGCCCGGACGGCCCTGGTCCCGCAGCGGCTCCGGGACCGTCACGTCGCAACGGCCGGCCATGAACTCGTCGCAGCGCGGGTGGAAGGGGCATCCGGACGGCCGCCGGTAGGAATGGGGCACCATGCCCCGGACCGGCCGGAGCCGTTCACGCGATCCGGACCCGAGCTTGGGCACCGAGCGCAGCAACGCTCTGGTGTACGGATGGCGCGGCGCCCGGAACACGTCCTCGACGCGCCCCTCCTCGACGACGGTGCCCAGATACATCACGGCGACGCGGTCGGCCATCTGGGCGGCGACCCCAAGGTCGTGGGTGATCAGCATGACCGCCATCGCGGTCTCCTCCTGGAGGCCGCGCAGCAGGTCGAGGATCTGGGCCTGGGTGGTGACGTCGAGCGCGGTCGTCGGCTCGTCGGCTATGAGCAGTTGCGGACCGCAGGAGAGCGCCATGGCGATCATGACGCGCTGCAGCATGCCCCCGCTCATCTGGAACGGGTACTCGTCGACGCGCCGTTCGGGTGCGGGGATGCCTACGCGGCCGAGGAGTTCGAGGGCGCGGGCACGGGCCTCGGACTTGGTGACACGCTCGTGGAGCCGGATCGCCTCGCCGATCTGGTTGCCGATCGTGTGCATGGGACTCATCGAGGACATCGGCTCCTGGAAGACCATGGCGACCCGCTTGCCCCGCACCTCGCGGACGGTCTCGGGGGCGGCGCTCACCATGTCGGCCGCGCCGTCGTCGGTGCGCACCCGGATCCGTCCGCCGGTGATCCTGCCGGGCCGGTCCACGAGACGCAGCACGGAGCGCGCCATGACGCTCTTGCCACAGCCCGACTCCCCCACCACGGCGAGGACTTCGCCCCGGGCTATGGCGAGGTCGACGCCGCAGACGGCCTGCACGACGCCGTCATCGAGTTCGAACCGCGTGTGCAGATCCTCGATCTCGAGAATGTTCTGCCGCGGTGGCGTCTGCTGACGCTCCCGCGACGCCTCTGTCGTCGGCATCGCAACCCCCTTACTGTTTGTACGGGTCAGCGGAGTCCCGCAGCCCGTCACCGACGAAGTTCATGGCGAGCACGGTCACGAAGACCGCGACGCCGGGTATCAGCAGCCACGGCGCCGTCTCCAGCGTCCGCACGTTCTGGGCCTCCTGGAGCAGGACGCCCCAGCTCACGGCGGGCGACTGGAGACCCAGACCGAGGAAGCTCATGGCGGTCTCGCCGAGGATCATCGCCGGGACGGCCATGGTGAGCGAGGCGATGACATGGCTGGACATCGACGGGACCATGTGCCGGAAGATGATCCGGATGCGGCCGCAGCCGTCCAGCCGCGCAGCCGTCACGAAGTCCTCCTCGCGCAGCGAGAGGAACCGTCCTCGCACGACGCGGGCGAGTCCGGTCCAGCCGAGGACGGAAAGGATGGTGGTGATGGCGAAGTACCGCATCATGGGCCCCCAGTCGGCCGGCACGGCCGCGGAGAGGGAGAGCCACAGGGGCAGGGTGGGGATCGCCATCAGGAACTCGATGACGCGTTGGATGAGCGTGTCGGGGGCGCCGCCGTAGTAGCCGGAGACCCCGCCGAACAGCAGGCCGAGCAGGAAGCTCACCGCGACCCCGATGAGGCCGATGGAGAGCGAGACCCGCGAGCCCTGGATGATCAGGGACAGCAGATCACGCCCCTGCCGGTCGCTGCCGAGCAGGAAGACCTTGTCCTTGGCATGGGCCGCGCCGAAGAGATGGCGGTCCCAGGGGATGATCCCCCACATCTCGTAGGAGTCGCCGCGCGGGAGGAACCTCAAGGGGACGCGCAGTTCGGGGTCGAGGGTGTGGATCTGCTCGAAGGTCTCGGGGTCYCGCTCGGTGCGGTAACCGTTGACGTACATCTGCAGGCCGTCGGACCAGCTCAGGTCGACCTTGACCATCTGGGGCGGGGCGTAGGTGAGGGTGGAGTCACTGGTGCTGGTCGAGGTGGGCGCGAGGAACTCGGCGAAGACGACGACGATGTAGGCGAGGAGCACGACCACTGCGCCCGCCACGGCCAGCTTGTGCTTGCGGAACTTGCGCCACACCAGCCGCCAGGGGGAACTCCTGGCGGCCGCGGCGGCACATTCGACCTCCGGGTCCGCCTCAGCCGCCGGTGCGGCCGGCTTGTGGTTCCTGGTCAGCACGGCGGCTCACCCTCCCTCGTAGCGGTGCCGGATTCTGGGATCCCACCAGGCGAGGGCGAGGTCGCTGATCAGAGTCCCGATGACGGTGAGGGTGGACAGGATCAGGACGAAGCTGCCCACGAGGTACATGTCCTGGTTCTCCACCCCGCTCAGCAGGAGCGGTCCGGTGGTGGGCAGGCTCATGACGATGGAGATGATGGTCTCGCCGCTGATGAGGCCCGGCAGCAGCCATCCGACGGTGGAGAAGAACGGGCTCATGGACATCCGGACCGGATACTTGAGCAGCAGCTTCCATTCGGGCATCCCGCGGGCGCGCGCCGCGACGACGTACGGTTTGTACAGCTCGTCCAGGAGGTTGGCGCGCGTGATGCGGATCAGGCCGGCGGTACCGGACAGCCCGATGATGACGATGGGGAGCCACAGGTGGGCGCCCATGTCGAGCACCTTGCCGAGGTTCCAGGCGGCGTCCTGGTACTCGGGGGAGAACAGGCCGCCGGGGCTGGTACCGAAGAACCGCATGCCGGCCCACATGAAGACGAGGGCGAGCAGGAACTCCGGCACGGCCATGCCGAAGAAGCCGAAGAAGGTGGCCAGGTAGTCGCCGGCCGAGTACTGGCGCACCGCGGAGAATATCCCGATCGGGAAGGCGATGGCCCAGACGAACAGCAGGGTGGAGACGGAGAGGAAGAAGGAGAGTCCGACGCGGTCCCAGATGAGGTCGGAGACCGGGCGGCTGTTCCACGCGAACGCCTGCCCGAAGTCCCCGTGGAAGACGATGTTGGAGATCCACTTCCAGTACTGGGCGAGAAAGGACTGGTCCAGGCCGTAGCGGGAGCGCAGGGCGGACAGCTGCGAATCGCTCATCATCTCACCGCGGCTCTCCGCCTCGGCCTGGAGAGTCGAGACGTAGTCACCGGGCGGCAGGCTGATGATGAAGAACGAGGCCAGGGAGACCGCCCACAGGGTGACGACCATCCACATGACACGGCGGGAGAGGAACGAGAGCATGGGTGTCCCCCGTCCGGGTCAGGCCTTGCCGGAGAAGAAGTAGGTGGCGGGATTGCTCGGCCCGGGGGCCTGGTGCGCCACCGCCGCGCTGAACTGCTCGGGCACGTTGAACATGTTGTCGCGGACGATGCCGTACTCCGACGGCGGCGTGGAGATCCCGATGTAGTAGAACTCCTCCTGGGTGATCGCCAGGACCTTCCTGGCCAGGCCCAGCGCCTTGTCGGCGTCGAAAGTGCCCCGCAGTTCGTCGTTGAGTTCGAGCTGCTCGCGTACGCGGGCCGGCGGCTCCTCGCCCGACTTGCCCTCGCTGGTGTACCACTCGGCCCACTTGCCGCCGAAGCGGGAGGAGCCGCGGGGGTTGGTCGGCAGATAGTAGTGGTTGCCGCCGGCGCCGGTGCGGAGGTCGAACGAGCCTCCCTGCCAGGTCGCGGCCTCGGATTCGCCGGCCTCGACGCGCTCCCAGTACAGGGTCTCGGCGAGCCGCTGGATGTTGGCCTTGACACCGACCTTCGCCCAGTCGCCGCGGATCAAGTCGCAGGCGTCCACCTGGTCCGGCTGGTCGGAGACGACCAGCACGGTGAAGGCGACCGTGTCGCCGTCCCTCGTGAGGCGGATGCCGTCGCCGTTTCGGCGGGTGAAACCGGCCCTGTCGAGGTACTCGGCGGCACGGTCGACGCTGTACTCGGTGAACTGGCTGCCGAGTTGCTCGTTGTAGAGCTCGTCGCCCTCCGCGGGTCCGCACTGCCAGGGGATGCCCTGGCCGCCGTATATGGTGTCGATGATCTTCTTCCGGTCGATGGCGTACGACAGGCCGATCCGGAAGTCCTTGTTGGCGAAGAGCTTGCGCTTTTCGGGGTCGGAGTGGGTCTGGTTGAACCCGATGATCATCGTGTTGGCGAGGGCCGACTTCACCTCGATCAGGCGGTAGCCGCCCTTCTTCCGGTTACGGGAGATCACTGGCTTGTTGCGGATCGTCCCGAAGTGGGTGAGCTGCATGTCGAGGTCGCCGTTGGTGACCTTGAGCACCTCGACCTCGACATCCTGGATGTTCTCCACGACGACCTTGTCGATGTACGGAAGCTGGCTTCCGTTCGGGTCGACCTTCCAGTAGTACGGGTTGCGCTCGGCGACCAGGCTGCTGCCCTTTCCCACCACGTTCTTGGACACCCAGGCGTTGAGGGAGGGCAGTTGAGGGTTGACCCAGCAGTCGGCGCGCAGCGGCAGGTAGTCGGTCCAGCTCAGGCCCGCCTTCTTCGCGAGCGCTTCGGCGGTCTTGCCGTGCTTGGGGTGGAACTGCTTGATGTAGTGGGCCGGAAGCAGCATGACGATGCCGGAGGTGCCTGCCATCTCCTCCAGGAAGCCGGGCTTGGGCTCCTCGTACACGTAGCGGACGGTGCGGTCGTCGACCACCTGGAACGTCGCGTTCTTCCCTGACTTCGACATCCACAGGTCGTAGACACCGTCCGGGTGGAGGTCCGGATCGACGTTGTAGTCGTTGAAGGCAAAGGCGAAGTCGTCCGTGGTCACCGGCCGGCCGTCGGACCACTTCAGGCCCTTGCGCAAGGTGAAGACGAACTCCGCGCCGCCCTGCTTGACCTCGTACTTCTCGCAGACGTTCGGCAGGAGTTCCGTCTTCGTCATGCCCTGCCAGGTGGGGCCCCAGGCGACGAGCGGCTCGTAACCCATGCTGTAGTGCAGCCACATCACGTCTTCCTGCGTGATCATGGCCGAGTGCCAGGTGCCGCCGTAGGCGCCGGACTTCTCCAGCGGGGTCACCTTCAGCGGGGCGGCCGGAAGCCGGTCGGCCACCTTGGGCAGTTTCCCCGCGTCCGCGAGCTTCTTCAGCGCGGGCGCTTCCTTGCCCTTGGCGCCGGTCGCCGCTCCCGCGCCCTGGGGCCCGGTGTCGAAGAACCCGCAACCGGACAGCGAGGCGGCCGCCAACAGGCCGCCGCCCGCCCGCAGGAGCGAACGCCGGTCGAGGATGCCGCGCCGGTCGGGGGATGGCTTGCGGTCAGTCATCAGGTCCACGCTCCTTTGCGTGTACGTGCCGCCTCTTCCAGCTCGCGGACCTTGGGGACGACGGTCGCGGCCAGTCGGCCCCGCTCCTCGTCGTCCAGGCGCGCCAGCGGCTCGGCGGCGTGGGCTTCGTCGATGCGCCCGAGGGCCGCCAGGACGAACTTGAAGGTTGCGACGAGTGCGGCGAGCGTCGGTTCGCGGCGGGCCTCGCGCATCAGATCGAGCAGGTCCTCCAGCTGTTCCTGGAGGCTCCTGGCGTGTTGCCAGTCCCCGGCACGGGCGGACTCGTAGAGGTCGACCAGGAGACGGGGGGTGACGTTGGCGAGCGAGGTGGTGGCGCCCGCCGCCCCCGCGTACAGCGAGACGTCGGTCAGGCTGCTCCCGCCGGCGAAGCAGCGCACCTCCACCCCCTGCCGTGCGCTGCGGCGCAGCAGCTGCCGCAGCCAGCTCATGTCGCCCGCGCTGTCCTTGATGCCGCAGAGCACGCCCTCGCGGGTGAGTTCGACGACGCAGTCGACCGTCAGGGCGGACGGGGTGAGCTGGGGCATGTGGTAAGCGAGGACGGGGATGCCCACGGCCTCGGCGACGGCGCGGTAGTGGTCGCGGAGCTCCGCCTTGCCGTAGCCGGCGAAGTACGGGGCGATGACGGCGATCTCGTCGGCTCCGGCGGCCATGGCGGCGCGTGCGTGGCGTACCGTCACCGCGGTGGCCGCGTCGCCCACATGGGCGATGACCGGAACCCGGCCGCCCGCCACCTCGGCGGCGACGGCCACGGCGAGCGCCCGCTCGTCGTGGTCCAGAGCGTGGAACTCGCCCGTGGTTCCGTTGATCCACAGTCCATGGATCCCGGCCTCGATCAGTCCGGTCAGGTGGCGTTCCAGTGACTTCCGCGCGAGGCACCCCTTCTCGTCCATGGGCAGAACGGTGGGCACGATGATCCCGTGGAGCTCAGATGTCGGCATCGATTCCTCGCGGTATGTCGGTGGAATGCCACGAGTCTCTTGAGTGTGACATCGGTCGTCAACCCTTTCGACAAAGGCAATAGTCCGTGCACGTGATGTTCCATCAGCAGTGGTCCACCTGCGGCATACCAGGTGTCTTCACAGACGTTCGGACGCACCTCCGCGGCCCGGGAGCCGGGTGTGCGGTCAGTGGTTTATCTTCACCTGGCTGAACTTGGCGGTCGTGTAGTGGGCGACACCGTTGGCCTCCTTGTTGCCGTCCACGAACATGCCCACATGGACCTTGTCGCCCATGGGGATACGTTCGTAGCCGATGCGGGTCCACTGGAGCGAGTCGGGCGAGATCTCGGAGGTGAACTCGTCGCCGCGCAGGGTGATGCGCAGCCAGTACGGCTTCGCGTCGAGCACCTCGTCCTCCTCGTAGGGCCAGGTACCGACGCTCATCTCGGTGCCGTGGGAATGGATGCGCTTGACAACGCCCTTGTGGCCGCCGTCGCCGAGGTGGACACCGATGAGGTTGAACGGCGAATCCGGCGTGAGGTTCTCCCGGATCATGATGCCGCCGAGCACCTCCTGGTAGACGTCGCTGACGGAGTCGAGGCGGGCGATCAGCTCCACCACCTCGTCACCGGGGGCATCGACCTCCTGGTACACGAAGTGACAGGAGTCCGAACGGCCGCGGAGCTTGCCCGAGCCGCGCAGCGTGAACGAACCGCCGGCCAGGGCCGATCCGCCCTGGATGGGCACCTGGCCGATGTCGACGGCCGTCCAGTTCCCGAGCGGGCCGACCCGGACGACGTGGACGGGAACCATGCTGGAGGTGGTGGACGTGCCGGTGGAGTCGGTGGCACGCGCGGTGAGGTGGTGGGTGCCCTCGGGGGCGTTCTTCCATACTGCCTCGAAGGGGGCCGAGGTCACCTCGCCGACCTGCTTGTCATCGGCGAAGAAGACCACGGAGGCGATGGTCGCGCCGTCCTGGGCCTCCGCCTCCGCGCAGAAGGTGATGTCGTGGGCCCCGGTGTCCGAGGTGTGCACCGCGTCGATCCCCGGGGCGGTCAGTCTCACCACCGGGTTGGCTGCCCCGGTACGGGTGAGGGAGTTCAGGTACAGCTCCAGGTTGCTGTAGCCGGTGGCCGGGTCGATGGCCCTGCCGTCGGTGGCGTCGTTGCCCTTCAGGCCGTGCTGCTTCTCCCAGGCGTCGGGGATGCCGTCCTTGTCGGAGTCCTTCGGCGCCGCGGCGGAGGCGAGCGGGGGAACGCCGCCGACCTCCTTCTGCGAATTGATCATGCGGCCGGTCCCGTTGCGCACGTCGGCGACGAGACGGGCGTCGGTCGCGTCGCGGCGCGGCAGCAGAGCGCCGACGCCGTCGAGCACCGCCTTGTAGGCCTCTTTGGCGGTCTGCGACGGGATCGGGTCCAGGACCTCGAACGGCTCCTCGCGCAACGTGACGCCGCCGAGCGGGAACTTGACGCCCCGGCCGTTGTCGCCGGTGACCTCCGCCTGCCCCTCCACGACATTGCCTTCTACGTGCCAGCTTCCGCCGCGGTCGGGCGAGACGATGACCGGCGCGATCTCGGCCAGGGTGTTCGGGCCCGGCTTGTAGTAGTTGCCGACGATGTTGACCCCGTCGGCCCACTCGCCGCCGTAGCAGGAGGTGTAGCCGTGGTTGTAGATGACGTTGTTGCGGTGGTCGGTGCGCAGGGGGACGTCCTCGACGAAGCTGAAGCGCGGGTTGCGGCCACCCTGATGGATCAGCAGGTTGTGGTGGTAGGTGACGTTGTCGCCGCCCCACAGTCCGCCGTAGCCGTGCCGGCCCTTCG
The DNA here is from genome assembly GCF_008042275.1 of Streptomyces sp. OR43. Classification (GTDB taxonomy): domain Bacteria; phylum Actinomycetota; class Actinomycetes; order Streptomycetales; family Streptomycetaceae; genus Streptomyces. The sequence continues at coordinate 23,876 of NZ_RDBK01000139.1, forward strand.
GATGGACGGAGACCGACAGCCCCTCCGCGATGATGCACCACTGGAGTGTGAGGTTCTCGTTGCCGTAGACGGAGCAGCACTCGTCCACCGCCCAGCTGAAGGAGCAGTGGTCGATCATGACGTTGCGGCAGCCCTCCATCCCGAAGGTGTCGATCGCGGTGCCGAGCATGTCCGTTCCGCGGAAGCGCAGGTGCCGGATGATGACGTTCTCGACCCCTCCGGCCTTGGTCTCGTTGCCGACCACGCAGATGCCGTCGCCAGGGGCCGTCTGGCCCGCGATGGTGAGATTGGACCCGGTGATGTCGAGTCCGCCTTTGAGCTCGATGTTGCCGGATACACGGAAGACGACGGTGCGGTCACTGCCGGACACGGCGTCGCGCAGCGATCCGGGCCCGGAGTCGGCGAGGGTGGTGACCTCGTAGACCGAACCGCCGCGGCCGCCGGTGGCGTACCGGCCGCCCCCCTCGGCCCCGGGGAAGGCGAGCACATCGCCTGCTGCCTCGGCCGCCGCCGCGAGCTTCTCCGACGCCTGCGCCGTCGGCACTCGGAGCGCCGCGGTGCCCAGGAGCGCACCGGCTCCGACCACGAAGGCACGGCGGGCCATCGCCTCGCCCTTCTCCTTGCCCGTGGCGGCGGTTCCGTTCAGTGGGGTCATGACGTTGCTCTCCTCGGTGAGTGGAAGGTGGTCCGGCGCGCCGGGCGTGCGGCTCCGGTGCGCCGGGGGGCGGGCGCGGCTCAGGGCTCGTCGGAGCAGTTGACGTCGAGGTCCCAGAGGATGACGTCGAGCGCGTGCGGGCTGATGGCGTGCTCGCCGTGTGTGGCGTCCTCCAGGAGTTCCCAGTGGCCGTTGCCGATCACCTCGATCCGTTGCCGCACCACCGGTTCGTAGCTGCGGTGGCCGACGCCGTTGAAGCAGCAGGCGTCGAACCGGTTGAGGATCTGCGTCTGCCGGCGGTGCCGCCCGACGGACGCCAGCGCGTAGATGTCGGGGAAGTCGCTGATCCCGTAGAAGACCGGGTGCCGGTCGAGCCGCTGCTCCCAGTCGCCCGTGGTCGGGCTCGGCTTGGGCGGTGCGGAGCGCAGGAAGAACGGCAGCGACCCGGCCGTCGGGTAGCTGCGGGTGATGCGCGGGTCGAGCGCCGGGTAGACCGTGGTGGTCCAGCCGCCGCCGGACAGGCCGATCATCTGGAGGGAGGGGGGCCGGTAGGTCCGGGTGACGTGGTTGACGGCGACCGTGAGGGGTTCCAGGAAGAACCGGAGGGTGGAGAACTCCGCGGTCTCCCACGTGCCGAAGTCGTTGTGGTTCTCCGGGGTCACAAAGGTGTCCGGGTCCGTGGGGCTGCGCAGTTGCCTGGGGTTCCAGTGGTAGAGCGGCATGGCACACAGCAGTACGCCGTATCCGGCGTCCACCAGGGCTTGTGCGGTGCGCTGCATGGTCTCGGGTGTCTCGCCGTGTCCGTTGTGGTAGATGGCGAAGCGCCCGTGGGCGGCGGGGCGGCGCGGCAGCAGCAGGTAGACGACGGACTTCAGGTCGTACGGCAGGGTGACGGTGAGCCGGTCGACGCGCCGGAGCCCGGTGTAGGCCGGCAGTTCGGGTGCGACGACGCCCTGGTCGACCTCGGGCAGCGTGTCGGGCAGCCGGCCGTCGGCGGACTTCCAGACCTCGGCGACGAGTTGTGCGCGGAGCCGTTCCACGTCCGCCTCGGTGTGCACGGTCATCAACTGCTCGACGTCGACCCCGACACGCTGCCCGAGGTCGACCAGGGCGTCGTCGCACCCGAACTGCCGGCCTACACCGGGCTCCGGCGCGTCGACCGGCTC
>NZ_RDBK01000014.1:0-8901 GCF_008042275.1 Streptomyces sp. OR43
CTCTCCCTCTCCCTCCCCCGGTGACGCGACCGCGCTGCTCGACGCCTACCGGCCCGGCACCGACCGGTTCCTCGCCTCCTCGCGCCGGACCCTGCTCGCCTCCGGCACCGCCGCCGAAGTCCCGCACGATGCACGGCCGTTGAGCACCCGGGTACGCGACGTGCTCGAAGCCCGGCGGCGGGCCGGGGACCCGGCGCCGATCATCGTGGGCGCGCTGCCCTTCAGCCCGGACGCCGCGCCCTCGCTGGCGGTCCCGCGGTCCGTGCGCCGGGCGCCGGCGCTGTGCGAGGACCCGCTCATCGCACTCCCCGGCCCGGCCACGGAACCCGGCACCTGGCAGACCCGCGAGGTCCCGGCCGCCGCCGACTACGCCGCCTCGGTGGCTGCGGCGGTGCGGCGGATGCGTGCCGGGGAGTTCGACAAGGTCGTCCTCGCCCGCACCCTGGAGCTGACGTCCTCCCACGACCTCGATCTGCCCGCCACGCTGCGGCGGCTCGCGCAGCACGATCCGAGGGGCTACACGTTCGCGGTCCCCAGCGGGCCCGGCCGCACCCTCGTCGGAGCCAGTCCCGAACTCCTGGTCGCCCGTTCCGGCCACGTGCTCACGGCCAACCCGCTGGCCGGGTCCGCGCCGCGCAGCAACGACCTGGCCGAGGACGTCCGTCGCGCGGCCACGTTGCTGGAGTCCCCCAAGGACCTGCACGAGCACGCCGTGGTCGTCGCCGCCGTCCGGGAGGCCCTGGCCCCGTTCTGCGTGAGCCTCGACGTGCCCGAACGCCCCACGCTCGTACGGACGGCAGCCATGTGGCACCTGTCGACGACCGTCACCGGCACGCTCGCGGACCCCGCCGCCTCCTCCCTCGACCTCGCCTCGGCGCTGCACCCCACACCGGCGGTGTGCGGCACCCCGACCGACACGGCCCGCGCCGTCATCGCGGAGTCGGAACCCTTCGAGCGCGGCGCCTACACCGGCATGGTCGGCTGGCAGGACGCCGACGGGGACGGCGAGTGGGTCGTGACGATCCGCTGCGCGGAGGCCGAGGGCCGCTCGCTGCGGCTGTTCGCCGGCGCCGGTGTGGTGGCCGCCTCCTCGCCCGAGGCGGAGACCGCGGAGACCGGCGCCAAGTTCCGTACCTTCCTCAGCGCCGTGGGCGCCGCGCTGTGAGCGCGGCCCCGCAGGACGACGCGCCGGCCTGGCCCGCGGACTTCGCCGAGCGCTACCGTGCCGCCGGGCACTGGCGCGGTGAGACGTTCACGGGAGTGCTCCGGGCACGCGCCGCCGCCCACGCCGACCGGGTGGCGGTCGTCGACCCCGCGGACGGGCGCCGCACCCGGACGTACGGAGAACTGGAGGAGCGCGCGGCCCGGCTGGCGGCGGGGTTCGCGGCCCGGGGCATCGTCAAGGGCGACCGGGTCGTCGTCCAGCTGCCGAACGTCGCCGAGTTCATCGAGGTCGTCTTCGCGCTCTTCCGGATCGGTGCGCTGCCCGTCTTCGCCCTGCCCGCCCACCGGGAGACGGAGATCGGCTACTTCTGCTCGTTCACCGAGGCCGTCGCCTATGTGATCCCGGACCGGCACGCCGGCTTCGACCACCGGGAACTGGCGACCGCGGTGCGGGAGCGGACCCCCGGCCTGCGGCACGTGTTCGTCGTCGGTGACCCCGGCGGGCACACCGCGCTGTCCGACGTGCCGTGCGAGGCGCCCGGTCCGGTCGACGGGCCCGAGCCGCACGACCTGGCCTTCCTCCAGCTGTCGGGCGGCACGACGGGCGTACCGAAACTCATCCCGCGTACGCACGACGACTACATCTACTCGCTGCGGGGCTCCAACGAGATCTGTGGTGTCGACGAGGACACCCGCTTCCTCGTCGTGCTGCCGGCCGCGCACAACTTCCCGATGAGTTCACCGGGCTGGCTCGGCACGCTGTACGCGGGCGGCACGGTCGTCCTGTGTCCGCGGCCCGACCCGGCGACGGCCTTCCCGCTCGTGGAACGCGAGCGGGTCACCATGACGGGCATGGTCCCGCCGCTCGCCCTGGTGTGGACCGAGGCCGCGGAGGACGCGGAGCACGATCTGTCCAGCCTGGACCTGGTCCTCGTCGGAGGCGCCAAGTACAGCGAGGCGGCCGCCCGTCGGCTGGAGCCCGCACTCGGCTGCCGGCTCATGCAGGTCTTCGGCATGGCCGAGGGCCTCGTCAACTACACCCGGCTGGACGACGACCCGGAGACCGTGGTCACCACACAGGGCCGGCCGATCTCCGAGGACGACGAGATCCGGATCGTCGACGACGCCGGACAGGACGTGGCCGAGGGCGGCTACGGGCATCTGCTGACCCGTGGCCCGTACACGATCCGCGGCTACTGGCGCGCCCCCGAGCACAACCGGACGGCCTTCACCGAGGACGGCTTCTACCGCACGGGCGACATCGTGCGCCGCACCCCGGACGGAAATCTCGTGGTCGAGGGACGGGCGAAGGACCAGATCAACCGGGGCGGCGAGAAGGTCGCGCCGGAGGAGATCGAGAACATCATCCTCGCCCATCCCGCCGTGCACGACGTGTCGGTGGTCGGCGTCGCGGACGCGTTCCTGGGTGAGCGCACCCTCGCGTACGTGATCCTGCGCGAGGACGCCCCGCCGCTGAGGCCGGTCGCCGTGAAACGGCATGTGCGCGAGCGCGGAGTCGCCGCGTACAAGGTTCCCGACCTGGTCGAGTTCGTCGACGTCTTCCCGCACACCGGAATCGGCAAGGTCAGCAAGAACGGGCTGCGCTCCGGGACCGTTCCCCCACCCGGCTCCGCCTCCGCCGAACAGCACCGAGTCCACACCGCGCGGCACTGAAAGGCCCACCCATGGCACTTCCCGCCATCGCCCCCTACCCCCTGCCCGGCGCGGACGAGCTCCCCGCGAACCGGGTCGCGTGGACCGTCGACCCGGCGCGCGCCGTGCTCCTCGTCCACGACCTCCAGAACCACTTCCTCGGGGCGTACCGCTCCGGCGAACAGCCGCTGACCGGCATGCTCGGCAACACGGCCCGCATCATCGGGGAATGCCGCACCGCCGGCGTCCCGGTGGTCTACTCGGCGCAGCGCGGCGGCCAGACCGCCGAGGAACGCGGTCTTCAGCTCGACTTCTGGGGTCCCGGCGCGGCCGACGACGCCGAGGCCCTCGCCATGCCGGGGTCCGTCGCACCGGCGGCCGGTGACACGGTGCTCACCAAGTGGAAGTACAGCGCGTTCGTCCGTACCGAACTCGAGTCCCTGATCCGGGAGTCGGGCCGCGACCAGATCGTGATCACCGGCGTGTACGCGCACATCGGCGTGCTGATGAGCGCCGCCGACGCGTGGATGCGGGACATCCAGGCGTTCGTCGTGGCCGACGCGGTCGCCGACTTCTCGCGCGCGGACCACGACATGGCGCTGCGCTGGGCGGCGGGCCGCTGCGCGGTCGTGACCACCACCGACACCCTTCTGAAGGAGATCTGAGCACCATGGCCCTCACCCTGGAGCGGATCCGCAACGACATCGCCGAGTCCCTGGGCGAGGACCCCGCGGACATCCCCCTCGACGAGAACCTGCTCGACCACGGGCTCGACTCGGTCCGCATCATGGCGCTGCTCGGCGGGTGGCGCCGCGATCACGATGTGCGCGCCGACTTCGCCGACCTCGCCGAACAGCCCTCCGTCGAGGCCTGGGCCCCGCTGCTGGGGGTCTCATGACGGTCCTGCTCGCCGACACCGTCGGCACCTCACCGGACGGCCCCGACACCGTACTGCCGCTGACCGCGGCCCAGTCGGGCATGTGGTACGCGCAGTCGCTCGATCCGCTCAGTCCGGCCCAGAACACGGCGGAGTGCCTGGAGATCGACGGACCGCTCGACCAGGAGCTGTTCGCGGCGGCTCTGCGGCAGGTCGTCGCCGAGACGGACGCGCTGCGCGTCCGGGTCGAGGACGGGCCCGAGGGACCGCGCCAGACCGTCGCGGCCTCGGCGGAGCTGCCGCTCACCGTGCACGATCTGCGCGACGTGCCCGACGCGGACGGGCAGGCGGAGGCGTGGATGCGCGCCGACCTCGCCGAGCCCTGCGATCTCGCGGCCGGCCCGTTGTTCCGCCACGCGCTGTTCCGGGTCGGCCACGAGCGCTGGCTCTGGTACCAGCGGATCCATCACCTCGTCATGGACGGCTTCGGCTACTCGCTGCTCGTCCGGCGTACGGCCGAGGTGTACTCGGCACGTGTCCGGGGCCAGGACCCCGGGCCCCGGACGTTCGGGACGCTCGCCGGCCTCGTCGCGCAGGACGTCGCGTACCGGTCGTCGGAGGCGTTCGCGGCGGACCGCGCCCACTGGTCCGACGCCTTCGCCGACCGCCCGGAGGCGCCCAGGGCGGCGGGTCGCGGCGCGCTGCCGTCGCGTACGTTCCTGCGCCGCACCGCCCACCTCGGTCCCGAGGCCACCGACCGGATGGGGGAGCTCGCCACGCAGCTCCGCGCCACCTGGCCGGAGGTGCTGATCGCCGCGCAGGCCCTCTACACCTCACGGGCGACAGAACGCTCCGAGGTGGTGTTGGGGCTGCCCATGATGGGCCGGGTGGGATTGGTGGCCCTGCGGGTGCCGGGCATGGTGATGAACGTGCTGCCGCTCCGGCTGACCGTCACCCCCGGCGCGAGCTTCGCGGAACTGGTGCGCCAGGTCGTCCTGGGTGTCCGCGCGGTCCGCCGCCATCAGCGCTACCGCTACGAGGACATCCGCCGCGATCTGGGGCTGCTCGGCGAGAACCGGGGCCTGGTGGGTCCTCTCGTCAACGTGATGCCCTTCGACTACGACGTCGGCTTCGCGGGTACGCCGGCCCGGGCCCGCAACCTGTCCGCGGGCCCGGTCGACGACCTGACGGTCAACGTCTACGACCGCGCGGACGGCCGCGGCCTGCGCATCGACCACGACGGCAACCCGGCCCTGTACGACGAGGACGCCCTCGCCGCGCATCAGGAGCGCTTCCTACACCTCGTGCAACGGCTGACCGCCGAGGACCCGCACGCGGCGCTCGCGGCGCACGGCATCGCGACGCCTGCCGAACACACCCTGGTCGTCGAGGAGTTCAACCGTACGGACCGCGCGCTGCCGCCGACGACGCTCATCGGCCCGATCGAGGCACAGGCCGCGCGCACCCCGGACGCGACCGCGCTGGTCCACGGGAACGTCTCCCTCACCTACGCGGAGCTGAACACCCGCGCCAACCGCCTGGCCCGCCATCTTCGGATCCTCGGCGCCCGGCCGGGAGCCGTGGTGGCGGTGGCGGTGCCGCGCTCGGTGGAGCTGGTCGTCTCGCTGCTCGCGGTGCTGAAGGCGGGGGCCGCCTATCTGCCGCTCGACCCGGAGTACCCGGCGGAGCGCATCACGTACATGCTGCGGGACGCGGCCCCCGTCTGTGTGCTCATCGACCGTGCGGACCGGCTCCCCGACGACGCCACGACGGCCCGGGTCGTCCTGGACGGCCTCGACGTCTCCGGCTACCCGTGGTGCGATCCGTCGCGCCCGCTGACACCCGCGCATCCGGCGTACGTCATCTACACCTCGGGGTCCACCGGACGTCCGAAGGGCGTCGTCGTGTCGCACGGGGCGATCGACAACCGGCTGCGCTGGATGCAGGACGCCCACGGGCTGACGACGGACGACCGGGTGCTGCAGAAGACGCCTTCGTCGTTCGACGTGTCCGTGTGGGAGTTCTTCTGGCCGCTGCGCGAGGGCGCGGCGCTGGTCGTCGCGGAGCCGGGCGGCCACAGGGACCCCGCCTATCTGGCCCGGCTGATCCGCGAACAGGCCGTCACCACCTGTCACTTCGTCCCGTCGATGCTCCAGGTGTTCCTCGCGGAGGCGGATCCCGGTGCGTGCGCCGGACTGCGCCGGGTCTTCTGCAGCGGGGAAGCCCTGCCCCGGGAGACCGCGCACGCCTTCGGACGCGCTCTGCCGAGCGTCGGGCTGCACAATCTCTACGGGCCGACGGAAGCGGCCGTGGACGTCAGCTTCCACGCGTGCGTGCCCCACGACAGCGGGCCGGTGCCGATCGGGCAGCCCGTGTGGAACACCCGGCTGTATGTGCTCGACGCCGCGCTGCGGCCCTGCCCGCCGGGTGTTCCCGGCGAGCTGTACCTGGCGGGCCGGCAGCTGGCCGACGGCTATCTGAACCGGCCTGACCTGACCGCCGGCCGCTTCGTCGCCGACCCCTTCGCCGGACCGGCGCGGCGGATGTACCGCACGGGGGACCTGGCACGCTGGACGGGGCAGGGTGAGGTCGAGTACCTCGGCCGCACGGACCACCAGGTCAAGCTGCGCGGGCAGCGCATCGAACTCGGCGAGATCGAGGCGGCGCTGGCGGCCCGGCCACAGGTGGACGGGGCCTGCGCCCTGGTGCGCGAGGATCGGCCGGGCGACCAGCGGCTGGTCGGATACGTGACGGGAGGCGCCGATCCCGCCGAGGTGCGGGCGGCGCTCGCCCGGGAACTCCCGGAGCACATGGTGCCGTCGGCGGTGGTGGCGCTCGACGCGTTCCCGCTCAGCCTCAACGGCAAGCTGGACCGCCGCGCCCTGCCCGCCCCCGTCTTCGCCGGCGGAGGCGGTGTCCGGGTGATGGGCGCCCGTGAGGAGGCGCTGGCGCTGCTGTTCGCGGAGGTGCTCGGAGCCGCCGCGGTGGGGCCGGACGACGCGTTCTTCGACCTGGGCGGGACCTCGCTGCTCGCGGTCCGGCTCGTGGCACGGGTGCGGGAGGAGTTCGGTGCCGAGCTGACGATCGGTTCGCTGTTCGAGGCGTCCACCCCGGCCGCGCTCGCCGCCCGGATCGACGGTGCGGGGGCGGCGGCCGAGGATGCCCTGGACGTCGTCCTGCGGCTGCGCGGGGGCAGCGCGAAGACCCCGTTGTTCGCCATCCATCCGGCGGGCGGCATCGCCTGGTGCTACGCCGGGCTGGCGGCGCGGCTGGGTCCGGACCAGCCGGTGTACGGCATCCAGGCGCGCGGCCTGGTCCGTGACGAACCACTGCCGCTGACGCTCGAGGAGGAGGCGGCCGACTACGTCCGGCGCATCCGCGAAGTGCAGGCACACGGCCCGTACCGGCTGCTGGGCTGGTCGGTGGGCGGCGTGCTCGCGCACACGGTCGCGGTGCTGCTCCAGGAGTGCGGCGAGGAGGTCGAACTCCTGGCGCTGCTGGACGCGTTCCCGGCCGAGCAGTGGCGGGAGCGGCCTGCGCCGGAGGAGGGCGACGCCCTCACCGCGGTGCTGCGGATGGCGGGATTCGAGCGCACCGGCGAACGTACCCGGGAGGACGTGCTGGCCACGCTTCGCCGGGCGGGCAGTCCGCTCGCCGGGATCGAGGGCCGGACGCTGTCGAAGATCGTCGACATCGTGCCCAACCATGCCCGGATGATGCGTGAGCATGTGCACCGCGGGTACGACGGCGACCTGCTGTTCTTCACCGCGGCTGCGCCGCGGGCGGAGGACTGGCTGACCCGTGAGGCGTGGCGCACGCATGTGTCGGGCGCCCTCGTGAACCACGATCTGGACTGCACCCACCCTCAGTTGATGCAGGAGCGCTTCCTCGACACCATCGGGGAGACACTCGCTGCCCGGCTGAAGGAGCTGGACGCGTAGGGCTTTTCCTCCCGGTCAGGCGGAAGGGGCGGGCGGGTTCAGCAGGTCCACGAGGCCGTCCGCGAGTTCCGTACGCCAGCAGAGGTAGTCGTGGCCGCCGTTGAACTCCCGGTAGGAGGCGTCCTCGTAGCCGGCGGCGGCCAGTGTGTCGCGCAGCCGCCGGGCAGCGGGCAGGGCCACCCATTCCTGCTCGCCGAAGGAGAGCCAGAACCGGACCGGCAGACGCGGGGATTCGGCGATCCGGGCGGTGAGCCACTCGGCGTCCGGTCCGTCCGGCCACCAGAAAGAGCCGGACTGCGCGAGGACGTTGCCGAAGCGGCCGGGCGCGGTGAGGGCGGCGTAGGCGGCGGTGAGCCCGCCCAGGCTCTGTCCGGCGACGACGGTGCGTGCGGGATCGGCCGTGACCGGGAGGCGGGCGGCCGTCCAGGGCAGCAGTTCGTCGTCGAGGAACGCGACGAAGTCCCGGCTGCAGGCCAGGTCCGTCCAGCGGGTGGCCACGTCGACGGACTCCGGCAGCAGGGCCACCAGCGGGGGGATGCGGCCGTCGGCGATCAGGTTGTCCAGGAGACGGTCGAGCCCGAGGTGCGGCTGCCAGTGCTCGCCGTCCAGAAGGACGAGCACCGGCAGATCCGTTGCCTCCGGCACGCCGGCTGGCCGGTACGTCCAGACGCGCCGGTTCCCGCCGAGCCGCGCGGAGGGGACCTCGTGCACCGACACGCCGCCCCGGGCAGCATCAGGCCGCGGCAGCCAGTCCCGGGCGCTCGGGGCAGCCGGGAGTTCGGCGTAGGAGACCGGGTCGCCGCCCCAGCGGCGGGGCAGCGAACGGTGATTCAGCGGATCGGGACGGCGCCGGGTGCGCAGCAGGCTCCAGTAGTCGGCGGCCCCCGGGGCGGGGCCGTCGCCCTCGTCCACGTAGAAGTCGTACGTGCCCCGCCAGTCGTGCCGCAGTCTCAGAGTCCAGTGCCACACGTCGGTGCCGGGGACGTGCTCCATCAGGTTGCCCTCGGGGTCCCGCGGGTCGCCGAGCTTGTTGGGCAGCACCTGGACGGCCCGGGTGCCAGGAGCTCCGCGCCACAGGAACGTCACGGCCACATGGTCGTCGCCGCCCAGCGGGTCGGGTCCGACGAGCGGTGTGCCGGAACCCGCCACCCGGGCCCAGAACAGCTCGGTGCCGTCCGGGTCCGGGAGGGCGCAGACGGGTTCCGCGAGGCGGGTCAGCGGATCCGGCCGTGCCGTCCGGGGCGGTCGCTGGGGGGCGTCCTGGGG
>NZ_RDBK01000014.1:9001-44466 GCF_008042275.1 Streptomyces sp. OR43
CGCTGACCCTCACCCTGCCCATCGCCCGGCCCGCCGACGGGGTCTGCCCGAGCACGACAGGTTCTCACCTCCTTGTCTTCCTCCGTCATGACGCCCGCCGCTGTGCTGCGCGGCCTGAAGCCCGACTGGCTGTCCGACCCGAAGGTCTGGCGTACCGAGATCCTGGCCGGGCTGGTGGTCGGGCTCGCGCTGATCCCCGAGGCCATCTCCTTCTCGATCATCGCGGGCGTCGACCCGGCGATCGGCCTGTTCGCCTCGTTCACCATGGCGGTGGTCATCTCGGTCGTCGGCGGGCGCCGTGCCATGATCTCGGCCGCCACCGGCGCCGTCGCCCTCGTGATCGCTCCGCTGAATCGTGAGCACGGTCTGGGTTATCTGATCGCCGCCGTCATCCTGGCGGGGGTCTTCCAGATCGTGCTCGGGGCCCTTGGCGTGGCGAAGCTGATGCGGTTCGTGCCGCGTTCGGTGATGGTCGGGTTCGTCAACGCACTGGCGATCCTGATCTTCATGGCGCAGGTGCCCGAGATGCACGACGTGCCCTGGGCCGTGTACCCGCTGATCATCGGCGGCCTGGCGCTGATGGTGTTCTTCCCGAAGATCACCCGGGTGATTCCGGCCCCACTGGTCTCCATCGTGATCCTCACGGTGATCACGCTCGCGGCGGGGATCGCCGTGCCGACCGTGGGGGACAAGGGGGACCTGCCGTCCTCGCTGCCGGTGCCGGGGCTGCCGGACGTTCCTTTCACCCTCGACACCCTGACGACGATCGCCCCCTACGCCTTCGCCATGGCACTGGTCGGGCTGATGGAGTCGCTGATGACCGCGAAGCTGGTCGACGACATCACCGACACCCACTCCTCCAAGACCCGCGAGTCCATCGGGCAGGGCATCGCCAACATCGTCACCGGGTTCTTCGGCGGCATGGGCGGCTGCGCGATGATCGGCCAGACGATGATCAACGTGAAGGTCTCGGGCGCCCGCACCCGGCTGTCCACGTTCCTCGCCGGTTCCTTCCTGATGGTGCTGTGCATCGTCTTCGGCCCGGTGGTGTCCGACATTCCCATGGCCGCCCTGGTCGCCGTCATGGTCATGGTGTCGTTCGCGACCTTCGACTGGCACTCCATCGCGCCGAAGACGCTCGGGCGGATGCCCGCGGGTGAGATCGCCGTCATGGTCATCACCGTGATCGTGGTCGTCGCCACCCACAACCTCGCCATCGGCGTCGTCGTCGGCACCGTCACCGCGATGGTCGTCTTCGCCCGGCGCGTAGCCCGCCTCGCCGACGTCACGGCGGTCACCGACCCCGACGGCGGCTCAGTGGTCTACTCCGTGAACGGCGAGCTGTTCTTCGCCTTCTCCAACGATCTTGTCGGCCGGTTCGACTACGCGGGCGACCCCCAGCGCGTCGTCATCGATCTCTCCGCCGCCCACATCTGGGACGCCTCCTCCGTGGCCGCACTCGACGCCATCGAGACGAAGTACGCCCAGCGCGGCAAGACCGTCGAGATCATCGGCCTCGACGATTCCAGCGCTCAGCTCCACGGAAAGCTCTCCGGCGAACTCACCAGCCACTGATCCAACGGGCGGCTCACCGGCCCTCGCCGCTCGGCGGGCCCCGGCGTCAGGGACCGCCGGCCCCCGAGACGGTGAACAGGGCGCCGCCGGGATCTCGGATGACGTAGGTGTCCGGCGAGCAGCCGAGCGGGGGAGGGGCCGGCGCGGACTGCCCGCCGGCCGCATCGGCCGCCGCCGCGGTCGCCCGGCTGTCCTCCACGTGGAAGTCCACCACCCATCGCGGCCGCATCTTCGGATCCGGGGCCGACTCGACGCCACCGCCGCGCAAGGTGGCGACGGTGTGTCCGGCCACCTGCACCATGACGTGGTCCTGCGCGTAGTCCACCGTGCAGCCGCCGCTCGGCTTCGCCCAGTCGAAGATCCCGGCGTAGAACATGGCCGCCTCGAAGGCATGACGTGTCATGAGGTCCAGGCGCGCCGGAGCGCTGCCCCGCCCCACGGTCCAGGCCAGGACCGGGCCCTCCCAGAAGCCGAAGGCGGCCCCGTCGCGGTCTGCCGCGAGGGCGGCGCGCCCTCCGCCCAGGCGTGTGGGCCCGACGGCGAGTGTGGCCCCCCGTTCCCTGACCCGGTCCGCGGTCTCGTCGGCGTCCGTCACCGCGAAGTACGGCGTCCAGCGGGCGGCGAGGCCAGGACCGTGGCAGTGGCCCAGGCCCGTGACCGGCTCGCCGTCCGCCACGGCGAGCGAGAAGTCGCGTCCGAGGGAACTCTCGCGGAACTCCCACCCCATCACCCGCGAGTAGAACGACCTGGCCACGTGAGGGTCGGGCGTCACCAGGCTCACCCAGCAGGGCGCGCCGGTCACCGGCATCGTCGTTCCGAGGGCCGGCATCGAAGGCTCCTTGCGTGGTGAGGGAGGCTGACAGGGGGCCCCGACTGCGACCCGTCGTCCGCTCGGGTGGGGGCGCCGGAGGCGAAGGGAAAACGCCCACCGTCCCTCCCGAACGCCGCCGTGGACCTCTCCCGCCGGTGCGGCCCGACCGCCGGGCCTCCCCAGCAACTGTGTACACGGCCGTCACCCCGCCGCACCCGGGCCGCGCCCCGTACACCGCGCATTCCTCGTCCCGCGCACGGAGCTGCGGCTGTCGACGGTGCCGCCCGGGCCGGGAAGGGTGAGGGTCACCCGAGCGGCGTGGTCCACGGGCGCAGTCCTTCTCCGGGTGTCATGTTTCGGAAATAAGCACACGGGGGGCGGGCGAAGACGGGCGTGTCCCCCTTCCCGGTCATCGCGGAACCCCTCCGGAGCGAACCTCCGTCGCGGAACCGTCCGCCGCGGAACCCGTCCGTCGCGAACCTCCTTCGCGGAACCCGCCCGTCGCGGAACTTCTCCGTCGCCTCGTCGAGAAACGGCCCTGATGATGTCTGCCCGCATTCCGCGCAACTCCGAGCCCGGCGGGAGGAACGCCTCGTCCGACGTGGCGGCTCCCGCAGCGCAGGCCCCCATCGACGAGCCCAGGGCCGCGTGGGCGGTCGGCACCATCATGGCGGCGATTCCGTGCTCGGCGCGGGACGCAGGGCGGGTACTCGGCGCGGCGGCGCAGGCGGCGGGTGTCACCTCGGCGGAGGTGGCCGCCGCCATGGCCGCCGACTCCCGGGGCGTCGCCATGCCGGCGCGTGTCGAGCGGGCGCTGCACCGGGCGGTGGCGGAGGCTCGTGCCCTGCCGCCCCGGGCCGCGTACATCGGGCTGATGCCGAGCCGCGCCCGGACCGCCGAGGTCCTGGCGGAGTTCCGCGGCCGTCAGTCCCGGTTGACCGACGCTCCGTCCGACATGCGGGCGCGGCAGGCACTGGACGACGCCGCGTACACACTGTGCGTGCTGCTGGGCAGAACCGGCGTGCACGACGCGGTGCTGGCGGCGGAAGAGCACCTCGCGTCCGGGGCCTGAGGGCTGTCTTGCCAGGATGACCGGGGCCCAAGGGCTGCCCCCCGGAATCGCGGGACAGCCCTTGGGCCCCGGTCATCCTGGCAAGACAGCCCTCAGGCCCCGGACGCGAGGTGCTCTTCCGCCGCCAGCACCGCGTCGTGCACGCCGGTTCTGCCCAGCAGCACGCACAGTGTGTACGCGGCGTCGTCCCCTTCCTTCCCTCCTTCCCCTTCCCCTTCCTCTCCCGCCACGCCTCCGGCCGCGTCGGCCCGGCCCGGCTACCGCTTCACGGAGTGGGCGGGCCCCGGCTGCTCGACGGGGGAGTACCGCGAGTACGGGCGCTTCGAGAACGGGGACGCGGGCTGGTACACGGTCGACTCGGGCGGGTTCCGGGGCAGTTCGTGCGACGGCCGGTTCAGCGCCGTCCCGATGTCCGGCAGCCCGGACGAGGACCGGGGCTCCACCGCCACCTGGTCCTGGCACCTGGGGGCCGGCTTCCGGGAGTGCGCCCTGACCGTCTTCGTCCCGCGCTCGGACCGGGACCAGGACGTCGCCGGAAACCCCACGGTGTACCGGGTGCTCTCCGACCCCTTCGACGCCGACTCGGCGTACACGGGCTTCGCCGTACGCCAGACCGTGCACCGGGGCAGCGCGGTCGACGTGAACAGCTACCCGGTCAAGGGCGACACCTTCGCGGTCCAGCTGATCGACCGGGGCCGGGACTGGGGCAGCACGCAGTTGGTGGGCGCGCATCATGCGGCGGCACAGCTGAGGGCTTCATGCCGCTGAGGTGACCGCCGGCCGGACGGCGCGATCACGTCCCGGAACGGAGCTGAGCTGAGCAGGCATAACGGAACAGAACGACAGAACGAACAGAACGAACAGAACGAACAGAACGCGCGAGAAGCTACGGCTACGAAATTACGAAAGCAGGTCCGCCATGCCGGCACCCTCCGGATTCAGCTACGCCTCCCACGCCGACGGGACCGTCGTCATCACCCACCGCGACCGCAAGGCCACCACACTGCGCGGCGACCGGGCGGCCAAGTTCCTGGCCGAGGCGGAGTCGGGAGACGCCCAGGCCGTGATGGCCCGCTGGACGGGCGCGTACAAGTTCGGCAACGAACGGATGGCCCGCAACCACCCGAGGAACAAGGGCCGTTGACCCGGTCCGAGGGGGCGCGGGCCAAGGCCCGCTCCGTGGCTGTCCGGTCCCGGGCAGGACACCCGTGAACCGGTGAGAGCCCTCCCGGTCGCCGCGCAATCGTGTTGACCGCCCCGGCAGGCAGTGCTTGGCTCGGCGCGTGGACAGCATCCCTGCCAACCGGCGGTTCTGGAACCGGATCAGCAGCGCCTACCAGCAGAAGCACGACCCGCGGATCGGCGCGACGCCCCGGCTGTGGGGCACGTACGCCATCCCCGACACGCACCTGCGCGCCCTGGGAGACGTGACCGGCAAGCGCGTTCTCGAACTCGGCTGCGGCGCGGGCCAGTGGTCCAGGGCGCTCGCCGCGGAAGGCGCCACCGTGGTCGGGATCGATCTGTCCGAAGCCCAGCTCGCCGCGGCGGCCCGCGCGATGGGAGCGGCCCGCTACCCGCTGGTGCAGGGCGCGGCCGAACAACTCCCCTTCGCCGACGACAGCTTCGACGTGGTGTTCTGCGACTACGGCGGGCTCAGCTGGGCACCCCCGCGCCTGGCCGTCCCGCAGGCCGCACGCGTGCTGCGCCGCGGCGGGCGTCTGGTGTTCAACGTCGCCAGCCCATGGTTCGAAGCCTGCTACGACGAAGCCGCCGGCCACGCAACCACGACGCTGCAGCAGGACTACTTCGGGCTGGACGCCATCGCCGAGGATCAGGACGCGGTCAGCTACCAACTCACCTACGGCGGCTGGATCAAGGTCCTGTGCGGCGCGGGTCTCGTCATCGACGACCTCATCGAGCCGCGGCCGGAACCCGAAGCGGCCAACGGCTACAACCGGACGGACCCGCCCGACTGGGCACACCGCTGGCCGGCGGAAATGCTCTGGGTGACCCACAGACCGTAGGCACCGCCGTACGGGCTCCACACAGCTCCGCACAGTCGGGTGCCCTGCCGCCCACCCGGACGGCAGGGCACCCGGCCCTTGCCAGGGGCCGGGGATCAGGACGCCGCACACGAGGCCGTCGGAGCAGGCGTGCCCGCCGCCTCCGACGTACTCGCGAGGAAGCCGAACGTGGTGCTCGCCCCCGCCGTCAGCGTGCCGTTCCACCCGGCGTCGCGCACCGTCGTCCCGGTCGGCGCGCCGTTCCAGACCTGGGTGAGCCGGCTGCCCGCCGGGAGTCCGAGGGTCACCGCCCAGGAGGAAGTCGGCTTCGTGGCCGAGGTGTTGGTGACCGTCACCTCGCCCTGGTAGCCGCCCTGCCACGCCGACACCGTCCGGAAGGCCGCCGAACAGCCCTCGCTCCCGGGCTCCTCGGGGTCCACCGGGCCTCCCGGGGTGAGCAGGGCCGACAGCGCCGGGTACCAACGGGCCGCCATCTTCGCGTCGCCGGAGGCGTTGGGGTGGACGCCGTCGTAGGTGTCGGTGGCCGTGTCGAAGCCCGTCCACTGGTCGACGACGGTGACCGGCGACTGCGCGGTGGTGATGCCTCGGGCCCAGGCCGGAACGCGCTCGTTGAAGGCGACCGTACGAGTGGCGCACTCGGCGCAGCTGCTCGGGTTGACCGGGATGATTTGAGCGACCAGCACCTTCATCGCCGGGTTGGCGGCCCGCATCTGGCCGACCAGCTTGGTGTACGCGGCCAGAAGGGTGTCCGGCGCGATGCTGCTCCAGACGTCGTTGGTCCCGAAGTGCATCACCACGATGTCCGGCGCGGTCGCCGCCAGCCACCCGGGCAGCAGGTTCTGGTCGGCGGTGGCGGTGGCGAGGAAGCCGCCGTGGCCCTCGTTGTCGGCGTCGTGCGTGAGGGCGCAGCTCTGGGCGTTCAGGGTGCCGACGAAGTCGATGTCGGTGTAACCGGCGTTCTGCAGCTGATCCCAGAGGACGGATCGCCAGCAGCCGGGGGAGCCGGTGATGGAGTCGCCGAGCGGCATGATCCGTACCGGGCCGGCGGAGTCGGCGGCGGCGGTGGCGGACGGGGCGCCGACCAGACCTGAACCGGCGGCCAGGACGAACAGGGCGGCCAGGAAAGCGGCGAGACGGGGACGGTGTCTGCTGCGCACGGGGTGTCCTTCCCGAAGTGGGGCGGAAGCGGGAGTGCGGGTACTGGCGGCGTGGGAGCGCTCCCACACCGCGCACCGTTCATCAAGCCACGTTTGGCGATGACACGTCAATAACCCGTACGGGCCGGCCTCGGCGTGCGTGGTGCTGAGCGTTGGGAGCGCGCCATCGGCGAGGAACCCGGAATGCTGACGCCGCCCATTGACCTGCATTGACCTGCCCAGTCCCTCCGAGATGCCGCTGAAGTGGTACGCGGGAGGCTGGGCGACGCCTCTGAGTCCTCTCTGCCGGTGAGCTGCCCCGGCGCACCGGTGCGACCCCGTAAGCAACCTTTCCGAACATTTCGTCATGACCCGACAGTCGGCCACATGACGTCACCTCTGGAACGCTTATGCGCAGAATGCGAACGAGGGCACCCGAGTGAGGACGTGTACCGCCTGGTCGACGGTACCTACCGGTGCGATGAGTGCTACGAGCGACTGGAGCTCGATCACCTCATCTGTGAACGGCAGCCGCGGAGCGACGGCGGCCCGACGCGGCCTCGCGGGGATCCACGGGAGGCCGGCCAAGGTGGCAGTACGGCCGCATGAGGGCACATGCCCGACTGCCCGCGCACGCACGAAAGTGGAGGGCTCGCGGCCCGCAACGGCCGAGGGGATCTTCCCGGCCGTCGCCGAGGCCCGGAGACCGGCAGGAACGCCGCCGCACGCGCTCCTGGGGGCAGGCCGCCCGGAACGCCGCCGCACGCGCTCCCGGCGACCAGGCCGGACCCCCGGAACAGCTGGTGCCTCACCGGGCCGCGGGCCACGGCGGCACAGCCGCGAGCGGCCGCCGGGCGCTCCGCCCGGCGACGTATCCCCCGATCCCCAAGCCGGTCCCGACGAGTGCCAGCAAGACCCCAAGGGCTCCGAGTGCCCCCGAAGCCGCCGGCACAGCGAGACCCTGCACTCGCCCGAGCACCCCGGAGGCCGAGACGCTGCCCGATTGCTCGTCGAGGAAGAAGCGCGAGTCGTTCGCGTTGCCTCGGTTGTCGCCCAGCAGGAACAACCGCCCGTCCGGCACCCGCACGTCGTACGGTCCGGTTGCCGGGTTCACCTCGCCGCCCATGACATACGGTTCGTCGACCGGCTTCCCGTTCACCGTCATCCGGACTCCGTCCCAGACCACGTGATCGCCGCCCATCCCGAGGACCCGCTGCAGGACCGGACGGCCCTGGTAGCGGCTGGGCACCCCGACGAGTACGACATCGCCCCTGTGGACCTCGTCCGTGTCGATGTCCTCGATGATCAGCCGCTCGCCCTGGTGGTACGTCGGCTCCATCGCCTCGCTCATGACGGTGACTCCTTGGTAGTGCGTGAAGAAGTACCCGATGCCCCCCACCGCCAGGAGCAGCCCGAGTGGCACCAGCACCCAGGCCGCGACCCTCAGTCCGCTGCCCGCTCTCCGCCGCTGCATGAACACCCTCCCTCGTCCCGCCCGAGGCCGGGCGGACCAGCAGAGGCTAAGCGGTCTCGGGGCGGAAACGCACCTCACCCCTCAAAGCCGGTCCGGAAAGGCGACGCGCGGCCCAAGGCAGGGGCAGACAGCCCGGGTTGGGCTCGTGGGTGATCCTTGCCCGTGCAGCCGATGCGATCGCCCCGTACGTCCGCAGCACCGCGATGGACGGCCGACCCAGCAATACGTCCAACCAGTACAGGCAGACACCGGTGTGGCCGCAGGGGGCGATACAGCGACGCGGGGAGGTGTCGGCGAGCTGCCCAGTGACACATGTCCACCGCCCAGCGCTCTTGTACCGGGAGGTCGAAAGCGGCCGTCCCGATCCGAGGAGGTCTGTTCACTTGCGCATCCATAAACGCACCGCCGTCACGTTGGCCGCGGCACTGATCGGCTCCCTGCCCCTGACGGGGGCGGGGGCAGGTACGGCCGCGGCCGAGGAGACGAGCGTGGCGCTGCCCAGTGCCTCGTTCCGGGACATCGTCGTCGACGGGGTGCACGATCGGGTGTTCGTCAGCGATCCGACAGGTGGCAGCATCGTCGTCACCGACTACGAGGGCAGGGTCGTCCAGCAGATCATCGGCGAGGAGGGGGCCTCGGGCCTCGTCCTCTCGGCGGACTCCACCAAACTGTTCGTGGCCCTGTCCACGGTCGGCGCGATCGCCGAGATCGACACCGCCACCCTCACCGAGACCGACCGCCATCCGACCGGAGCGGACACCTCGCCCCAGAACCTGGCGATGGCGGGCGGCAAGCTGTGGTTCGGCTACACGGTCGGCAGCACCGGCGGCATCGGCTCGCTGGACGTGGCCTCTTCGGCCCCGACGGCGACACCCGTCCCGAGCGGGCGGTACTGGTACTACGCCCCCGCCCTGACCTCGTCCCCTGCCGACCCGAACGTCCTGGTGGCGGGCGAGGAGGGCGTCAGCCCGGCCTCCCTGGCGGTTTACGACACGGCGGCCGGCAGCCTGCAGAAGCGCGCCGAGCGCTCATTCAGCGCGTCGCCTTCGGTCTCGTACCTCAACGACTTCGCGGTGACGGCGGACGGCCAGAACATCGTCGTCGCGGCGAACAACCCGTCCGACCACCAGGTAGTCCGCCTGTCGGACCTGTCGTCGAACGGCTCCTACTCAAGCTGGCAGTTCCCGAACGCGGTGGCCGTGGCGACCGACGGAACAGTGGCGACGGGCGCCGAGGGCGACTTCGTGAAGACCTACCGTCCGGGCCAGACCTGGCCGGCGTTCCACGAGTACGCCGTGAACGACCTCCAGCGCGACGGCCTCGCCTGGGCCCCGGACGAGAACCGCCTCTTCGCGATCACCGGCTTCTCCTACGGCAGCGCCCCCACGCTCCACGTCCTCCCGGACGCGGGCAAGCTGGACACCACCCTCAGCCTCCAGGCCCCCGCAACCTCCTCCAGGGGCAAGGAGCTGACCGTCACCGGACAGCTGTCGGCAGCGGAGCCCTTCCCCGCCGGCACGACGGTGGAAGTGACGCGCACGGACACGGAACACCCGACCGGCACTCCGGTCGGCACCTTCCCCGTATCCACGTCGACGGGCGAGTTCACCCTCACGGAACGCCCGCGCGCGACAGGTGACCTCACCTACACCGCGACCTACAAGGGCGACGGGCGGCACATTGCCGCGACGGCCCGGGCAACGGTGACGATCCTCAAGTAGCCCTGAGCCTCCCGCCCAAGGCCCCGAACCATCCAGGTGCGGGGCCTTGGGCCTCGGTAGCTCCGCCGTACGGCGCCCATGGGCGGACCGGGCCGGCCGGGTCGCCTCCCCGAGGACCACTCGCGGATGGGGACGCTTCTCAAGTGACGCTTCCACGCCTTCGAGCGCAGAGATGAAAGGGACGGGTTGGACCGTCCTTTGTACGGAGAGGCAAGTGTGGGGGCGTATGACGCGCAGCTCGGCGCTGCGGTTGAGCGAGCTCAGCAGGGGGACGAGGAAGGGTTCGCGATCGCCTATCGGCTGGTGCAGCCGGGCCTGATCGGCTACGTGCGAGGGCTGGTCGGTGACGACGCCGAGGACGTGGCCTCCGAAGCCTGGCTGGAGATCTCGCGCGACCTGGGTCGCTTCCGTGGTGACGGGGCGGGTTTCCGGGGTTGGACGGCGACGATCGCCCGGCACCGTGCTCTGGACCATCTGCGCAGGCAGAAACGGAGACCACGTACGTCATCGCTGGAACCGGGCACGCTGGACATGCCGGGCGGACACGACACGGCCGCCGCGGCCCTGGAAAAACTCTCCACTGAACAGGCCCTTCAGCTGATCGGCAGTCTGCCGCGCGACCAGGCAGAGGCCGTACTGCTGCGCGTGGTCGTCGGGCTCGACGGGCCGGCGAGCGCGCGGGTGCTGGGCAAGCGCCCCGGGGCCGTTCGCACCGCGGCATACCGGGGACTGAAAGGGCTGGCGGGGAAAATCACCCGGGCTGGAGCGAGCAGTGTGACGCCTGGGGCACAGCGCACGCCGAAGGATGAGACATGAACCCCGAACGGCAAGACCCCCGTCCTCCCGAGCTGGAGGCGCTGTTCGACGCGGCGAGCCGCCCCGGCACCCTCAGCCCGGCCGCGGAGGAGAAGGCGCTCCGTGCCTTCCGCACGTCGCATGAGGATGGAAGGCACGCGGCGCCGTTGTGGTGGCGGCGCGGACGGGATGACTGGCGGCCTGCCGATGAGCGTCGCCGGGCACGGTCGCTCAAGGCGCTGCTGGCGGGTGTCGTCATGGCGGCGGCGCTCGGCGGGGTCGCGGTAGCGGCCGGGGGCGGTGCCATCTCGCTGCCGTTCGGCGGTGGCGCGGATCCGAAGCCCGGGCAGAACGCGCCTACGGCACCCGGCGCGGCCGAGGAGTCAGTTCGTGACGGGCGCTGGGGCCGGGCACCACAGCGCCCGCCGCGCCCCTCTCCGCCGACCTCGCAAAAGCCCTCCGGGGAGCGCCCGGACACAGCCCAGGACACCGTCGCGCACTGCCGCGCCTACCTGGCGGCAGCAGAAGGGCGGCACAAGGCGCCCAGAAATGCGGCGACAAGCCGGCTTGCGGA
Source organism: Streptomyces sp. OR43 (assembly GCF_008042275.1). Lineage (GTDB taxonomy): Bacteria > Actinomycetota > Actinomycetes > Streptomycetales > Streptomycetaceae > Streptomyces. The sequence goes on from NZ_RDBK01000014.1 coordinate 20,184, forward strand.
GGCGGCGGGCAGCCGAGAGGCCGTACCGGGCTACTGCGAGCAGCTGTTGGCAGGCGGGCAGAAGAAGAAGACCGGGTCGAACCCGGCGAAGAAGAGTCCGGAACGCCCCGGAAATCCGGCGACGAAGCAGGTGCCGGTACCGGTCGGCCCGGGCGCGGCGCGGGACTCCGTGGGCGAAGACCGGAAGGATCCCCACCCAGGAGAACGGAGCACTGCTTCCCCTGCCGACGCCGCACGGGCCTTCAACCTTTAGGCCGGAGGCCCTGCCGCCCACTCGGACGACAGGGCCTCCGGCCTGCTGCTGTGCTGTGCCCCCGGCAGGATTCGAACCTGCGACACCCGCTTTAGGAGTGGGATCGAATCCTTGCCGGGTAGTGCCCGAGGCTGCCGCGTGGTGCTGTCCGGCCTGGTCAGCGCCGCGCGGCGTCGTACTCGGTCCTGCTCCTGACGCCTTGTGTCGGACCGTCCGCTCACGCATCGCTCACGCATGGGAGAGCGGGGGCTCGCTGCCTCGGCAGGGTTAGGAGGCGGTGATCAGGGTGCAGTGCTGCGCAGGTCATCGCCTCGTCTGCTTGATCGTGGCTTGAAGGCAACTACCTTTCCGTCAGCCCTTGGCTGGTCAGGTCCTGCAAACGAAGCGTTCGAGACTGGTTGCGGGGCGATAGATCGCAGAATGGTGGGCTGGATTGCCAGCTGGTCTGCCGCGCGGAGATACGGCTTGTCCCCGTACTGGCGTTGCAGGAGGCGCCAGAGGAGGAGGGGTGCTTCCTGTCCTACTGACACGGGCTCCTCCTTCCGCCAACCTCGCTGAGTCAACTGCACGTACAAAGATCGCTTCCGACTGTCGTCGATGTTTCCCACGGCAGCACCGCGAAGGATCAATGCCTGGATGGACACTCCCCACGCCTGCTTTCGGCGAGCGAACCCCTCCAGAGTCAGTCGGTCAGTGATTTCCTCGCGCGCCCTTCCGTAGGGGACGAGCAGGGCACCCGCGAACCGGTTTGCTTCGCCCTCTGGGTCTGCTGCCCGTGGCCGGAAGGTGTGGAGTACCAGGTGACCGAGTTCATGGGCGAGGGTGAAGCGGTCCCTATCGCCCTGCGCGCCGGGGAAGTACGCGATCAGAGCGGTCTCTCCGATGCCTGCCCAATATGAGACACCGAAGTGCTTGTTGGTCGGGCTGACTGCGTCGCCAGTTGGGTCGGGTAGCACGATGGGCGCGACCGAGATGCCGGCGCGTTCGAGCGCGCGAGTTAGGTGCGGGATGGGCTTGTCCGGCGCCAAGCGCAGAGCTTCACGCGTCTGAGCGGCCAGCTCCTCGATGTCCCTGTCGGAGAGGTCTGGTGAACTGGCGAACGGGAGTGGAGGTGCCGGGTACCCGGCCTTGCCGGTGATCTCCTCCGTCACGCGGAAGCTCTCTCCGTAGAACGCACTGATCCGGCGCGTGACAGTCCGGCTCGCCGTTGCCATCTTGCGAAAGCGCAACGAGTCCAGTGGTACGGAGGAGGGCTGTGCGTAGAAGAAGCTCATGGGTGTATCGGTGGCTTCAGCGATTGTTCGAAGCCGGTCCTCGGCGGGCTCACGGGCGCCTGTCTCAACCTGCGAGGTCCAGCTCTGGCTGATTCCTGTCAGATGGTGAAGATCGGCACCGGTGAGCCCGAGGAGGTCGCGGAGCGTCCGCAGTCGCTCACCAGGAGAAGCCTCCAGTGCCGTCGGCATCGTTTGTCTCCTCATCCGGAAGTTCGAGTTCCAGACCTTCATCTTGCGGTTCGAAGTGAAGGTCTCGCAGGTCGGACGCGCTGGCGAGCAGTGGAAAATCAAGGTCGGCACGCTGCTCCTTGCCGAACCTCCACGTCCCGATGGTCCGCACTACGCGGAACAACGGTGCTCCCTCGGCATCGATACGCCAGAGGATAAGCAGGTCGTTGTCTTCCGGTCCCATCAGGGTCGGCTGGCCGAACTTTGTCAGGGGACGGTTTTGGTAGAAGGCTCGCCGCTGGTGGTTCGGTCCGGGGGCGGGGACGTGGTCGTCCTTGAAGGCGTGGAGCAGCCGTGTGCAGTACTCGTCGTTCGTCAGCCACAGCTCGCCGTTCCTGCGGTGATTGCCGCTGAGCTTCCAGTTGCCTAGGCGGGCTGCCGCTGACCCGAGGCGGTAGTGGACGAAGGCGCGGGTCATGTGCGTGCGGATCCAGCCGTATGGGTGTCCGTCCATTTCGGGTAACTGAGCGCGCTGGTGTTGAACGGCCCATGCGAAGGCATCGTGAAGGGGTTCGCAGAGCTGCGCGGTGGCGTCGCGGATGTGCGCGACTTCATCCTTAATCACAGGCGTGAAAATATCACGGCAAAAGCTAAGGGTGTTGGGAGTTAGGTCAACAAGTGCTCTGGTGCACAGCCGCATTGACCGGGTAGCAGAGGATGATCCGTGGCGCTGATTCCAGGCCCAGTTGAACCGTTCAGTGATTGCTCTGGCGTGTGGCTGGCGCGACGACCTTGGGCAGAGGGCCAGCATCTCGGGGATCTGAGTGCGACCGGGGTGGGTGGTCTCCTCTTGTCTCTGTTGCAGACGCCGCATGGGGCGCCAGTGGGCCGCGGCGGCTGAGCGGCCTTCTGAGACTGTCTCAGCGCGATCTGCTCATGGACCTGGCGGCACGGGACAGTCCACGCTTGGTGGAGATGGAGTCTCTAGCGTCGGATGAGGGCAGGGCTGGAGCTAAGGGCTGTGCCCAGCCCTATCAGAGCCGCGACCCCTGAAACGGCGGCAAGCAGTCCGAACAGGAGCGGGTATCCGCCCAGTGGTGCGGCCAGGGCTGCCCCGGCGAATGGAGCGAGGGCTGACGCCGTGGTGGTGGGTGCGGCGAGGAGTCCGGAGAGGCGGCCGTAGTGGGTGGTGCCCCATCGGTCGGTGATTGCTGTGGCCTGCAGCAGGGTGATGTTGCCGCGGACCATTCCGGCGGCGATCGATAGCGCCACCAGCAGGGCGTACGGGCCGGGGGCCACGGCGAGTGCTGCGGTGGTGACGCCGCCGAGCGCGATGAGCGCGGTCGTTCGGACGGTGACACCGGTTCGGGCGGCCAGTGTTGCGTACAGGGTGCGCCCCAGGGTCTGTCCGGCGCCACCGATGCCGAGTGCCCATGCAGCCTGGCTGGTTGAGTACCCGCGCTCGATGAGGAGGGGGACCAGGGCGACGACGACGGCGTACACGGTGAAGGCGGAAAGGGTGAGGGCTGCGGCGAGCATCCAGAAAGGCCGGCTGCGCGTGACCGCCGTCGCGGAATTTCCGGTGTGGGGAGACAGTGGCGGCGCGGCCGGCCAGGGGGCCTTGAGCGCGAATACGTGGGCGGGGATGGTCACGATCGCGAGGATCAGAGCAAGGACGGTGTAGGTCATGCGCCAGCTCATGTTGTCGGCCAGAGCGGCGGTCAGAGGCGCGAAGACGGTCGAGGCGAGTCCGCCGGCGAGGGTGACGATAGTGAGGGCGCGGACGTGGTCGGGGGCCCACCATCGGGTCAGTGCGGCGAAGGCGGGCTGGTAGAAGGTGGCCGCCATGGCCAGTCCTGCCAGCAGCCATCCGGCGAGGAACACCGGCAGGCTGGGGGCGGCGGCCATGATGAGGAGGCTTGTCACTCCGAGGACGGAGCCGACGGTCATGACGGTGCGTGGTCCGCGGTGGTCGATGATCCGGCCGACCCGGATGCCGGCGAAGGCGGAGATGAGCAGGGCGGCGGAGAATGCGGCTGTCGTTGCGCCGGTGGACCAGCCGGTGTCGGCTGTGATGGCCGGGTTCAGGACGGGGAAGGCGTAGTAGAGGATTCCCCAGCTGGTGATCTGTGTGGCGCACAGGGCGGGGAGTACGGCGCGGGGCCGCGACCGGTCCCCTGTTCCGGTCGCGGCCCCGCGGGCGTCGAGGTTGGTCACGGGCAGCAGCCACCGGCCCCGGTCGGCGCGGGTGGGCCTGCTTCGGTGACGGTCGGGTCCGCGCAGCAGGTGTTGTTCTTCTGCTTGGCCAGGGAGTCGGCGTCTGCCTTGACGACGTAGACCTCCCATGGTTCCTGGCCGGGGCCGTGTACCCAGACCTTGTCCTGGAGGGCGTAGCAGCAGGTGGTGTCGGTCTCGACGTCGGTAGCCAGTCCTTCGTCCTGGAGGCGGGTGGTGGCGGCGTGGACTGCTTCGGTGGTGTCGACCTCGACGCCGAGGTGGTCCATGCGGGTCTCTGCGTCCTGTGCGCCCTGGACGAGGACGAGTTTGAGCGGCGGTTCGGCGATGGTGAAGTTGGCGTACCCGTCGCGCAGTTTCGCTGGTTCGGTGGCGAAGAGCTTGCTGTAGAAGGCGATTGAGGCTTGGAGGTCGGGGACGCGTAGGGCGAGCTGCACTCGTGACATGACGTTCCTCCTGACTCGTGCGGACGCGCCCGGCCGAAGGCGGCCGGGCGCGGTGGTTCAGGACCCGCAGCAACCGCCGGACGAGGAGTCCTCGGTGACCGCCAGCGGCAGGGAGAGGCCGGTGCCGATCTGTACGAGGGCGGGCGCGGGCGGTGCGCAGCAGCCGCCCTCGTCGCTCTGTCCGGCGGCGGGGTCGTCGAAGAGTCCGGCGCCGCCGCACACTCCGGTCTCGGGAAGGGTGAGTTCGACGCGGTCGGCGGCCTCGGTGTCGCCCGCGAGGGCGGCGGTGACGGAGCGGACCTGCTCGTAGCCGGTCATGGCCAGGAAGGTCGGGGCGCGGCCGTAGGACTTCATGCCGACCAGGTAGACGCCCTGTTCGGGGTGGGAGAGCTCGCGGTGGCCGTGCGGGTAGACGGTGCCGCAGGAGTGCTGGTTCGGGTCGATAAGCGGGGCGAGCTCCACCGGTGCCTGGAGGCGCTCGTCCAGGGCGAGGCGGAGCTCCGACAGGAACGACAGGTCGGGGCGCAGGCCCGTCAGGACGATGACCTCGTCCACCGGGTCGAGGCGCCGGCCGTCCTCACCGACGAGGACCAGCCGGCCGTCGGCGGCGGGTTCGACGGCCTCGGTGCGGAAGCCGGTGACGGCGTCGGCGTACCCGTCGTCGACGGCCGCCTTCGCGGCCAGGCCCAGGGCGCCGCGTGCGGGGAGCTGGTCGGCGGTGCCGCCCCCGAAGGTGGAGCCGCTGATGCCGCGGCGCAGGATCCACACGGAGTGGGTGCCGGGCTCGTCCTTCGCCATGCCGGCGAGCGTGGCGAGAGCGGTGAAGGCGGAGGCCCCGGAGCCGATGACGGCGGTGCGCTTCCCGGCGTACCGGGCGCGGACGGCCGGGTCCTCGAGGTCGGGGATGCGGTAGGAGACGCGGGCGGAGGCGGCGTGCTCGCCCAGGGCGGGCAGTCCATCGGCGCTGATCGGGGCGGGTGTGGACCAGGTGCCGGACGCGTCGATCACGGCGCGGCTCAAGATCCGTTCCTCGGTGCCGTCGGCGCGCGTGACGCGGATGGTGAAGGGCTGCTGCTCGCGGTCGGCGTCGACGATCCGGTCGCGGCCGAGGCGGGAGACGCCCGTGACGGTGGTGTCGTAGCGGACCTTGTTGCCGAGGACGTCGGCGAGCGGCTGGAGGTAGTGCTCGGCCCAGTCGCCGCCGGTGGGATACGTGTCTGCCTCGGGCCGAGCCCATCCCGTGGGTGCCAGGAGCTTCTCGGCGGCCGGGTCGACGAGCTCGCTCCACGTCGAGAACAGCCGCACGTGCGACCAGCCGCGCACCGCGGTGGCGGCGGTGGGTCCGGTCTCCAGGACCAGAGGCTCGATGCCGCGCTCGACGAGATGTGCGGCGGCCGCCAGCCCGGCGGGGCCGGCGCCGATGACGACAACCGGGAGGTCTGCAGTGGTGGTCATGGCGGTGATGTCCTCCGGGATGGGCGACCGTTCCCGGCCGCTGTTTCGACTGCTGTCTATATCCAAAGGTTGCCACTGGTATCGATGAGTGTCAACATAGACGCATGTCGAATTCACGGATGGTGGAGTTGCCGGTGCTGGACGCCGGAACGGTGGTGCCGTGCTGCCCGCCGATCACCGCGGGGGAGCTGTCGCAGGACGACGCGGAGAAGATGGCCGCGATGTTCAAGGCGTTGTCCGACCCGGTGCGGCTGCGGCTGTTCTCCAAGGTCGCCTCGCATGTAGGTGGCGAGGCGTGCGTGTGCGACATCTCCGATGTCGGGGTCTCCCAGCCGACCGTCTCCCACCATCTGAAGAAGCTGCGCGAGGCGGGTCTGCTGACCTCGGAACGGCGCGGGACCTGGGTGTACTACAAGGTCGCCCCGCCCGTCGTGGCAGCCATGTCCGCCATGCTCGACCTGCGCACCTGACCTCCGGTTCGCGCCCGCGGGTCAACCGGCGCAGCCGGGCGGACAGCAGCGTGCCAGGTATGCCTGGAGCGCGGAGACGCGCTCGGTCATCGTGGCGCCGTCAGCCCGGTAGTAGACCTGTTTCCCTTCCTTGCGGGAGATCACCAGGCCGCCGCGGCGCAGCAGGCTCAGGTGTTCCGAGGCGGTCGACGGCTTCAGTGTGCAGCGGTCGGCGATCTCGCCGACCGTCAGCTCGATCCCGCCGGTGAACTGCTGCAGCACCCTCTGACGGGTTTCACTGGCGAGGGCCTTGAGGAAGTCGGCCGTGGCCGGATCCACCGCGGACGTCTCGATGTCGTTCTCAGTCACAGCTTCCTGCTCAACATTTCGTCACTTCCCGAAATAACGACTCAAGTGAAGGGTTACGTTCTCATGGAACATGCCGATCTCATCGTCATCGGCGCCGGGCAGTCCGGCCTGGCAACAGCGGCCCTCGCACCGCGACACGGCTTCACCCGCATTCTGATCCTGGAAGCCGCGAAGGAGCCGGGCGGGTCTTGGCCGCGCTATTACGACAGCCTCACGCTGTTCTCCCCGGCCCGGTACTCTTCCCTTCCCGGTATGCGCTTCCCCGGCGACCCGGACGGATACCCGCGCCGGGACGAAGTCGTGAACTACCTGCGCGCCTACGCCAACCGTCTGCCCGCCGACATCCGCACCTCGACCTCCGTCACCTCCGCTACGCACCGGGATGGTGCCTGGTCCGTACTCGCCGGCGACGGGCGGAAGTTCACCGCCGGGGCGGTCATCGCCGCGACCGGCGACTACGGCACCCCCTTCACTCCGGACCTTCCTGGACGCCAGGACTTCGGAGGGCAGGTACTGCACGCCGCCGACTACCGCAGTCCTGACGCGTTCGCCGGGCAGCGAGTCGTRGTGGTCGGTGGAGGCAACTCCGCGATTCAGATCGCCGCGGACCTCGGCGCGGTCGCTGACACCACCCTGGCCAGCCGGCGCCCGATCGGCTGGATGCCCCAGCGCCCGCTCGGCCGGGACCTGCACTGGTGGCTGCGACACACCCGCCTCGACATCGCCCCGATCCGACGGCTGCTGGCGAAGGTGCCCGTCTCCGTCATCGATGACGGCCGCTACTTGGCCGCACTGGACCGGCACGGCGTCGTACGCCGCGACATGTTCACCCGGTTCACCAACGAGGGCGTGGTGTGGGCCGACGGAACGAAGCAATCCGTCGACACGGTCCTGCTCGCCACCGGCTACCGACTCACCTTCCCCTACCTCCACGACAGTGGTGCCCTCGGCTCCGACGGCGCACCACTGCACAAGGGCGGCATTGCCACGGCCGTGCCAGGCTTCGGTTTTGTAGGCATGGAGTTCCAGCGCAGCTTCTCCTCCAAGACCCTGCGTGGTGCGGGCAGGGACGCGGGGTACGTGCTGTCCCGTCTGCGGGAGCGCTGAGCCTCAGGCAGATGGTATTTCGTGTTCGGCCTGCTCTTCTCAGGGGGTCCGTCTGACCCGTCACCGCAACGCGGCACAATCGGCGCCAGCATCGTGCGGCAGGAAGGAATCGCAGTGCCCGCGCAGTTCACCCTCACCCCCATGCTTGCCGAACACGCCCAGCAGGTCCTGGCGATCTACCAGTCCGGGATCGATGAAGGCAACGCCACCTTCGAAACGAGCGCCCCCTCTTGGGAGGCGTTCGACAAGTCGAGGCTGCCCTATCACCGCATGGTCGCACTCACCCCCGATGCTGCCGTGGTCGGCTGGATTGCCGTCTCGGCTGTCTCTGCCCGCGCCGCATACGCCGGCGTGGTCGAGCATTCCGTCTACGTGCACCCGGACGCCCGCGGGCAGGGTATTGCTCGCGCTCTGCTGCACGCATTGATCGCGTCCACGGAGGCGGCCGGGATCTGGACCATCCAGTCGGGGATCTTTCCCGAGAACGCGGCCAGTCTCGCCCTGCACCAGCAGGCTGGGTTCCGTGTCATCGGGACACGGGAACGCGTCGGCCGGCTCCATGGCGTATGGCGGGATGTGCAACTGATCGAACGCCGCAGTCATCACGTCAATTGAGCCGCCCCAGTCGTGCCGCAATCGAGTCCGGTACCGGAGGCGCCGGCTCGGATGCCTTCAGCGGCTGAGGAGTTCGGCGATCTCTGCGGCGGCGTCGCGGGCCGGGCGGCCGACGCCGATGAGGGTGGCGGAGGCGGGGCCGGTCCAGTCGCCGTAGCCGAGCAGGTGCAGGCGAGGTTCCCCGGCCGCCCGCGTGCCGTGCGTGGGGATGTGGCCGCGTGGTCCCCGAAGGCCCAGCGCCGCGAGGTGGGACAGGGCGGGGCGGAATCCGGTGCACCAGATCACGGCGTCGGCTGCGGCCCGTGTGCCGTCCGCCCACTCGATGCCGTCGGCGGTGAGCCGGGTGAACATCGGGGACGCCTTGAGCAGTCCGGCGTCCCGCGCCTCGCGGACGGGTGGGACGGCGACGATGTCGCCCAGTGAGGCGACGCCGCCGGTATCGGTGTGTCCTTCGTCCAGGGCGCGGCGCCGGGCGGTCGCGGCGTCGAACAGGGCCCGGCCGTCGACGTCGTCAGCGAGGAAGCGCGGCGGGCGCTGGGTGACCCAGGTCGGGTCGACCCCGTCGTGGGTGGCGAGATCCGCGGCGATCTGCGCTCCGGAGTTCCCGCCGCCGACCACGACGACTCGCTGCCCGGCGAAGTCGGACGGTCTCCGGTAGCCGGTGGTGTGTAGCTGACGGCCGACGAAATCGTTCCGGCCGGGGGTGGCGGGCAGGAAGGGGCGCCACCAGGTGCCGGTCGCCGAGACCACGGCCCGGGCGGACCAGATGTCCTTGTCCGTCTCCACCCGCAGCCGATCGCCGTCCCGGCGTACCTGCTGGACCCGGACCGGGCGGTGAACGGGCAGTTCGTAGCGCTGCTCGTAGTCCCTCAGGTACTCCACGACGTGCCCGGCATCCGGGTACTCGTGGCCCGGCTGGGCCGGCATGATCCGGCCGGGCAGCGAGGAGAAGGCGGCCGGCGAGAACAGGTGCAGGGAGTCCCAGGTGTGCTGCCAGGCCCCGCCGGGTGTGCCCTGCGCGTCCAGGATTACGAAGTCCAGCTTCTTGCGGCGCAGGTGGTATCCGGCGGCGAGCCCGGCTTGCCCGCCGCCGATCACCACCACATCCGTCTGCCTGGTCACGGCGTCAGGACGCATCGCATCACGCGTCCTTTTCCGGGGTGGCGAGGGCTGAGGGGGCGAACTTCTTGCGCCAGGCCAGTGCGACGTACACCAGTCCGATCAGGACGGGGACCTCGATGAGCGGGCCGACGACGCCCGACAGGGCCTGGCCGGAGGTGACGCCGAAGGTGGCGATGGCGACGGCGATGGCCAGCTCGAAGTTGTTGCCCGCGGCGGTGAACGCGAGCGTGGTGGTGCGGTCGTACGCGAGGCCGAGGCCCTTGCCGAGGAGGAAGGTCCCGAAGAACATGATCGCGAAGTAGACCAGGAGCGGCAGTGCGATCCGTACGACGTCCAGCGGCTGGGAGGTGATGGTCTTCCCCTGGAGTGCGAAGAGGATGACGATCGTGAACAGCAGCCCGTACAGCGCCCAGGGGCCGATCTTCGGCAGGAACTTCGCCTCGTAGTTCTCGCGGCCCATCTTCTGCTCGCCGATGCGGCGGGTGAGGAAGCCGGCGAGCAGCGGGATGCCGAGGAAGATGATGACGTTCAGTGCGATGTGCCAGACCGATACGTCCAGGCCCTGGCCGTCGCCGAGGTTCATCCAGCGCGGCAGCAGGTCGAGGTAGAACCAGCCCAGCAGGCCGAACGCGAACACCTGGAACACCGAGTTCAGGGCGACGAGAACAGCGGCGGCTTCGCGGTCGCCGCAGGCGAGGTCGTTCCAGATGATGACCATGGCGATGCAGCGGGCGAGGCCGACGATGATCAGGCCCGTGCGGTACTCGGGCAGGTCGGGCAGGAAGATCCAGGCCAGGGCGAACATGACGGCGGGCCCGACGATCCAGTTGATGACCAGCGAGGACACCATCAGTTTGCGGTCGCCGGTGACGGTGTCGAGCTTGTCGTAGCGGACCTTTGCCAGCACCGGATACATCATGACCAGCAGGCCGAGCGCGATCGGCAGGGAGATCCCGCCGACCTCGATCTTCGCCAGCGCGTCGTTCATCCCGGGGATCAGCCGCCCTAGCCCGAGGCCGATGGCCATGGCGAGCAGGATCCACACCGCGAGGTAGCGGTCGAGGGTGGAGAGCTTCTTGACGATCGAATCGTCCCCACCGCCGACCGGAGCGGGTGAAGTGGTGGGCTCGGTGGATGTCACGGGCAGGCCCTCTTGTTCTCGGAAGCGGTACGGGCGGAGTCGGCCAGTGCGGCGAACTGCTGGGAGAGCCCGGCCAGGACCTCGGGCTTGAGCTTGTAGTAGGTGAAGCGACCGCAGGGCTCGGTCTCCACCACTCCGGCCTCGCGCAGGACCTTCATGTGGTTGGAGAGGTTGGTCTGCTTCGCGCCGGTCTCCTCGACCAGGTGCGTCGTACAGAGCGTCTCGCGCGCCAGCAGGGTCACGATCTGGAGGCGGAGCGGATCGCCCAGCACCCGGATCAGATCAGGATCGACTGAAGTCAGCATGCACTGATACTCTCACATCATCACCCGCTGATACCAGCGGGGGCTGAAGTCATTGGCGGGGTGAGTTCCGCCGTGCGACGAGAGAGAACGATCATCATGGCCGACTCTTCCGGCAAGCCGTCCGTCCTGTTCGTCTGTGTCCACAATGCGGGTCGCTCCCAGATGGCGGCCGCCTGGCTGACCCATCTGGCCGGGGACCGGGTCGAGGTCCGTTCCGCCGGCTCGAGTCCGGGTGCCTCCGTCAACCCCGCCGCCGTCGAGGCGATGGCCGAGGTCGGCATCGACATCTCCGCCGAGACCCCGAAGATCCTCACGATCGACGCGGTCCGCGAGTCCGACGTGTGCATCACGATGGGCTGCGGCGACACCTGCCCCGTCTTCCCCGGCAAGCGCTACCTCGACTGGAAGCTGGACGACCCGGCCGGCCAGGGCGTGGAAGCGGTCCGCCCCATCCGCGACGAGATCAAGACCCTGATTGAGGGCCTGATCAAGGAGATCGCCCCGGAGGCCACGGCGTGAGCGACATACGCGACGTCGTCATCATCGGGTCCGGCCCCGCCGGCTACACCGCCGCCCTCTACACCGCCCGCGCCCAGCTGCGGCCCGTCCTCTTCGGCAGCAGCATCTTCGTCGGCGGCTCCCTGACCACCACCACCGAGGTCGAGAACTTCCCCGGCTTCCCCGACGGTGTCGACGGCCCCGACCTCATGGACAAGATGCGGGCCCAGGCCGAGAAGTTCGGCGCCGAGATGATCGACGACGACATCACCGACGTCGACCTCACGGGCCCCGTCAAACTCCTCACCGACTCCGCCGGCACCGTCCACCGAGCCAGGACGGTAATCGTCGCCACCGGCTCCGGCTACCGCAAGCTCGGCATACCCGGAGAAGAAGAACTCTCCGGCCGCGGTGTGTCCTGGTGCGCCACCTGCGATGGATTCTTCTTCCGGGACCGCGACATCGTCGTGGTTGGCGGCGGTGACACCGCCATGGAGGAGGCCACCTTCCTGACCCGCTTCGCGAAGTCTGTGACCGTCGTCCACCGCCGCTCCGCCCTGCGCGCCTCGAAGGTCATGCAGAGCCGGGCTTTCGCCGATGACAAGATCTCCTTCGCCTTCGACACCGAGGTCGCCGAACTCAGACAGGACGGTCCCATGCTCGGCGGCGTTGTCCTCCGGGACGTCTTCACCGGCGCCACACGCGAGGTCGCTGCCACCGGGCTGTTCATCGCGATCGGGCACGACCCGCGCACCGACCTCTTCCGCGGTCAGCTCGATCTGGACGAGGAGGGCTACCTCAGGGTCGCCGCCCCCACCACCCGGACGAACATCCCCGGTGTCTTCGGCGCAGGCGACGTCGTGGACCACACGTACAGGCAGGCCATCACCGCAGCCGGCAGCGGCGCTTCGGCGGCTCTGGACGCCGAGCGCTACCTGTCCGCACTCACGGCCGGCGACCTGGCAGGCGCACCTGACGCGGCGAGACTGGACCTCAGCGGGGTGTCGCCCAGCGTGCTGTGAAGCGCGTACCTGGGGGCGTCGGCCGCGGGCATCGTCCTTCGCGTGTCTTATGCGACCGCGAAGGACAGCCTGCGGTCTCAGTCGAAGGCGAACCCACGAAAGGCGTTGCGGATGTCCGTCAGGGGCTGGCGGTCGCGGGTGTAGTAGAGCTTGTTGGTCAGGAGCACTGCCCAGCGTTGTTGACGGGGCGAGATCCACATGCCCGTGCCGGTGAAGCCGTAGTGGACCCAGATATCGTCGGTTGGGGTAGTACCGGGCGCGGGGTGCCAGAACAGGCCGCGTACCGGCTGCAGGTCGCCGGTCTGGATGGTCAGGGATTCCGCGGTCCAGGCGGAGCCGAACCCTGCCCGGCTGGGCGCGTTGACGGGGTCGAGCATGTAGCGCAGGAAGACGCAGAGGTCGTCCATGACGGTGAAGGCGCCGGCAATCCCGCACACTCCGCCCAAGAGCCGTGCGGAGAAGTCGTGGGCGATGCCCTTGAGGTGGGCGTCGATCTCCGGGTCGAGTTCGGTCGGGGCGCATCGTGAGGCGGTCTCGGCGGGCAGCGGCCCGAAGCGGGTCGTATGCATGCCCAGCGGCTGCCACGTCCGCTGAGTCGCGAGCTCGTTGAGGCGCTGGCCGGCGAGATGCTCGGCGAGGTATCCGAGGATGAGAGCGGCTCGATCGGTGTACTCGACGGCCTCGCCGGGGGGACGGTGCAGGGCTTCGTGGAGGACTCCGTCACGAATGTCCTGTGGGTCCGTGCCATAGAGGTTCTTGAGCTGGGCTCGCAGCGGAACGCCGGCCGTATGGGTCAGCAGTTGGCGGGCGGTTGCGCCCCCGAGCGGATGGCCGTCGACTTCGGACCAGAAGGTGCCGAGTGGGATGTCGAGAGCGAGTTTGCCTTCCTCCCAGAGGGCGCCGATCGATGCCCACACCGCGAGGATCTTCGTCAGGCTGGCGGCATCGAAAATGGTATCGGGCCGCATCGGCGTACCTGGGTCGTCGGGGTCGAGCACTCCGGCGGAGCCGGAGGCGTGGATGCCGGCAGCGTCACCGACGGCCCATACGGCGCCTGGGTAGACCTTGTCGCGGACGCCTTCGCTCAGGAGCTGTTCGATGCTGTCGGTGCGGTACGTCATGGTCTCCCTGTTCGCCGTGTGCATCCCGCCGGGTCAGCGTAGTGACGTGGGCGGGTCCGATGGGCGATCGGCGTGGCGGCATCGTCTGCTGTGTGACGTTCATGTGAGGCGGCGGCCCAGGTCCGTCAGGGCTTGAGCGGTCATCGAGAGCGGGTAGCGAGCGGCGTTCGCGTAGCCCGCCTGTCGCAGAGCGGACAGCAGTCCCGGTGCGGTCCGCAGCCGGTTCAGGTCGCGGGCGAGTGCGGTGGACTGCGTGAAGTCGGTGGCCACGCCGGACCCTGCGAGGACCTCGGTGAGGCCGGGCACGGGCTGGTACAGGACAGGCAGGCCGCAAGCTTGGGCCTCCAGCGCGACCAGGCCCATGGCCTCCAGGGTGGTGGACGGCAGGACCAGCACGTCGTGCTCGGTGAAGGCTTTCCACAGCTGTGGACGGCGGAGCCAGCCGAGATAGAGGGCCCGCACACCGGCCCGCTGGAGCAGCGGAGTCAAGGCGCGGAACTGGGCTCTGGGGGCGGCGATGCTCAGCTCGACGCCCGGAATGGGCGCCAGGCCGGTGATGAGGCGCTCGACCCCCTTCTCGGATGTCAGCCGTCCTGCGTACAGGACTCGCATATGGCTGGTTGACGTGCGGGCGGGCCGGGCCGGTGGATCAGTGAGCAGATGGTCGGGGATGCCCCACGGGATGTGGACGACCTTGCGGCGGTCTGTTTGCGGGGCGAGCTTGAGCAGGTGATCGGCCATGGCACCGGTGGAGACCACAATTGCGTCAGCGGCCCTCGCTGTCTCGCGCAGCACCTGGAGCTGGTCGCGGTGGACTTCGGCGAACAGCAGGTCGGTGCCGTGAACCATCGCGATCCTTGGGTGTGCCGGCAGAGCCCGCAGCAGGGCGGGGGTGGCGCCGAACGCGAGATGGTGCAAGTGCAGAACGCCGATCTGCGCGGGATCGATCGCTGTCACCAGGGCGCGGCGCAGGGCTGCGACGTAGCGACTGAAGCCGGCGCCTTCCAGGCACTTCCCGGACACGGAGAGCAGGTCGAGGCCCGAGGGGAGGCGGGGTCTGGGGCCCTCGGCATCTGGGTCCACGTATCCGCCCCGCTCGGCCACCAGGGCCATGCGATCCGCTGGACCTTGGAGATCCGCGTCGCCAAGCCCGCCCGCGTCTACCCGGGGATGAGGGGCTCGGCGCCGGTATAGAGATCGAGGAAGAGTTCGACGCTGCCGCCGGGGCTGCCGGCTGGAAGGTCGAGGAAGGTGGCTGCCAGAGGGCCCGCGGTTGGGCGAACGACGGGCTTCACAGCGCTCCTTGGGGGATCTCTTCGTACAGGCGGGAGATGTCGATGCCGTTCGTCGCCGCGTACTTGGCGCGTTGTTGCTGGTAACTGGCCGGGCTGCCGACGGTGGTGAGGAAGACGAGCTTCCCGAAGGTCATCCCCGGGTAGACGCGGGCGGGCTTGGCGACGCGGATCTCCAAGGTCCAGCGGATCGCATGGCCCTGGTGGCCGAGCGGGGCGGATACGTGGACCCAGATGCCGAGGGCGCCGATGGTGCGGTTCCCGTTGAGGAGTTGCGCGTACGTTTCCGAGCCGGTCTTCTCCAGCGTGATGCCGAGGTAGAGCACTCCGGGTTTCAGGACCAAACCGGAGGCGGGGATGGGGTGTTCGGTGAAGGCGGTGCGGGTGGCGGCGTCGAGGTCGCCGTCACAGATGCGGATCGTGTCGCCCAGCCGCCAGTCGTAGGCGTTGGGTGAGATCCGCTCGGGCTCGTAGGGGGAGATGGTGATCTCTCCCGTGCTGATGGCAGCGACGATGGCCGGCCCCGTGAGAATCACGAGGCCACTGCCTGGATGAGTGCAGCGTCCTGCCAGTAGCGGGAGGGCTGGGGGCCGTCGGCTCCCTGGTACTTGCCGCGATACAGGTCGACGTCACCGGTGGAGACGAAGAACATGATCTGGCCGATCTTCATGCCCGCGTACACCCGTAGCGGGCGGATGGGCGAGAGCATCAAGGTCCACTGTCCGTGGAAGCCGATGTCGCCGATCGGTGCGGTGATCTCGACGAACAGGCCGAGGCGTCCGACTGAGGAGCGGCCGAAGAGCAGGGGGACGAAGATGTCCGAGCCGACCTCCTCCACGGTGTGGCCGAGGTACAGCTCGCCGGGCTGCAGGACGTATCCGTCCTCGCCGATCAGGATCGAGCGCGTGGGATTCGTCTGGTGGGCGTCGATCACCTTGGCGGCATACGTCAGCAAGGTCGGACCGAGGCGGACGTTGTAGCTGTTGGGGTTCGTCTGGTCCGGGGTGAAGGGAGTGATCCGTAAGCGCCCGTTGGCCACGGCAGCCTTGATCTCAGGTCCGGTGAGGATCATTACTGGCCTCCTTCTTGGGAGTCGGCGGAGCCGGGAAGCGAGGCGGTCAGGACATGGCTTACGGCTTGGCGAAGGCGTAAGCCGGCTTGATGAGTTCGCCCGCCGAGGTAGCTGTCGGCGAGGTAGTCGGTGGTCAGCACGGTTCGGATCGCCGAGGGAAGAGGTGCAGGGGCGACGATCAGGGGGCCGACGAGTTCGGTGAGGTGGTCGAGCAGCTTGCCGTGGTCCTGGACGTGCTGCTCGGGGAGGAAGGCATGCACGAGCTGGTTGCCGAAGGGCTCGATGGCCAGCAGGTCGCCGAGGGGCAGCGTGGCGCCGAGTGGCACGGGACGCAGGGCGGTCTCGTTGAGGATGACCGCGTCAGCGCCGAGGCCGGAGTGCAGTCGGCCGGCGATCTCTTCGAGCAGTCTGCGGCGATCCAAGGGCGCATCGCGGAGGCGCTCGTCCACAGGTCCGATGGGGCTTCTCAGCCGTAGTCCGATGGCTGAGATCTTCTCCATCAGCGAGGTGAGTTCGTGAGGAACGGAAGAAGCGTCGGGGAAGGACCCGATGCGGGCGCCCCAGCCGCTGCCGACAGGCTCGGCGGTGGCGTATCCGGCACCGAGTTCGCGGCCCTTGACCACGAGGGTGTCGCCGACGTGCACGGGGCCGAAGCGGTCGCTGTGGCAGTGCCCGGCGAAGATGACATCGGCGCGCGGGCAGGCTGCGGCCAGCTTCAGGTCCTCATCGAAGCCGGAGTGGGACAGCACCATCCACGAGTCAGCCCTGTGGTGGTTCTCCCGCATCACTTCGTGCAGCGCCGGTGCCGGGTTGCTGATGCGGTGGCCGGCACGCTGGTCGGCAGGGATGGCGTTGAACGCTTGCGGTCCCATCACCGCGGTGACAGCGACCCGTCGTCCTCCGATGTCCCGGATGCGTACGCGGTCGAAGAGCGGCGTGCCGCAGTCGTCGGTTGTGTTCGCGCACACCGTCATGCGGTGCAGCCGCGGCTCGAAGTAGTGCGGCCACCCGTGGTTTCCGGGCGCGAGCAGGTCGTACAGGGTGGTGAGGACTTCGCGCTCGATGCGTCCTTCGCCGAGGTGGTAGTAGCCGCTCCCCTCGAAGAAGTCTCCGCAGTCCACGATCATGCTGTCGGGCCTCGCAGCGTGGAGGTGGGCGAGCATCGGAGCGGCTGAGTCGAAGGCGGAGTGGACGTCGGTCGTTGCGATGATTTGCCGCAGTTGCCGGTTCACGGGATCACCTCGCAGATGTCGGCGCCGAGGGCGTGCAGCTTGACGGGCAGGTCGGCATGGCCGCGCCGGAGCTGTTCGAGGCCGCCGAGGGTGGTCACGCCGCGAGCGGTGAGGCCGGCGATGAGCAGGGCGGAGCCCGTGCGGATGTCGGTGGCCTCCACCCCGGCACCGGTCAGCTGCTGCGGCCCGGCGAAGCGGCACTGTGTGGGCGACAGCTCGTCGATCGTGGCTCCGAGGCGGACGAGCTGGGGCAGCAGGTTGCGGTGGCGGCCGGGGTTGATGTCGTCGGCGAACAGGTGCGTGCCGGGCAGGGTGAGGGCCAGGGCCAGCAGCGCGGGCTCGAAGTCCGCGTCCAGACCGCCGGGGGACAGAGAGGCAATGGCTCGCAGTGGTCGGCCGGTGGGCTGAGCGTCCTGGGCCTGCACGGTGAGGGTGCCGTCCTCGGCGTCGGCTGGAATGCCGAGCCAGCGCAGCGCGGTGATGAGGGGGGTGATGTCGTCGCGGTGTACGCCGAGGATGCGCGCGTTGCCGCCTGTTACCGCGACTGCGCAGGCCAGGGTGCCCGCTTCGATCTTGTCGCCGGGCACCCGCCACGCGATCTCCTCGCCGGAGACGGATCGAGGCGGCTGAAGGGTGAGGACGGCCTCGCTGACCCGGCACTCCCACCCGGAAATCCTCAACGCCTCTACGACACTGAGCACTTCGGGTGACAGGTTCGGTTGGCCCAGTCGCAGCGGCCGTCCGGCGACGACCGTGCGCAGGACAGCGGCGATGCTCGCTCCGCGGGACCGGAAGGGGAGCATGATCGACACCGTCCCGCGTCCGCCAGTGGCTGCTTCCACGCGGTAGCCGCGGTCGTCGAGGGTCGAGCGGTCACCGAACCGCTCGTACACCTTGAAGTGCTGTTCCATCCCGCGTTCCCCGATGGCGCAGCCGCCCGGCCACGGCAACCGGGCCCGCCCATAGGCGCCGAGAAGTGCCGGGACCAGGTAGTACGAGGCCCTGATACGCGCAGCGACCTCGGGATCGGGATCCGGGCGTTGTTTGTCGCTCGGCAGGATCAGCGTGGTGTGTGGATCGCTGACCGGGCGGGCCGCGTGCCAGCCGGTCTGCTGGAGGAGGGTGAGCATCGTTCCGACATCCGTGTTGGCCGGGACGTTGCTCAGGTGCACCGGGCGGTGCATGGCTGCGGCGGCGGCCAGCAGGGGCAGCGCCGCGTTCTTCGACCCGTCTACGGTCACGGCCCCGGCGAGCGGAACGCTCGGGCGCACGGCGACCACTTCTGCGGCGACTGGGGGAATGCGTACGGCTGGCAACAGTCAGCTCCTCATCTGGGGCACGTGTGTGGCGACGGTTGGAAGCGGAGCGCTGAGATCGAGCTCGGCCCAGCAGCGCTTACCGGAAGGCAGCGGGTCGAATCCGTGGCGGTCTGCGAGTGCGGCGACGAGGAACAGGCCGCGTCCGTCTTCCTCTTCCGCATCCGGCAGGCCGACTTCCGGGATGTCGAAACTGGTATCGATCACCGCGATCCGTAGCGCCTCGTCGCTGAGGTAGGCGCCGGCTGTGATCGGTCCTTTGTGTGCGTGCCGCACCGCGTTGGTGATCAGCTCCGAGGCCACCAACACAGCCGCATCCAGGAGTGCAGGTCCGAGAGCGGCGCCCCAATCCCGTATCTCCTCGGAGATCTGCCGGCGCGCCGACGCGGCGCCGGCAGGTGTGCCGGGGACGGGAATCCGGATGTGGTGCGCTTCCATGAGCGGCCTCCTGATCGGTTCGGCCACTCCACGTAACCGCCGGACGGGCCTCTCGGACCAGGGCGGGTGCGGGTGCTGCATCGTCTATGCAGGAGCTGCATCACAGTGCACTGCCAGTCCCTTACGCTCGGTTGGGAAGGCAGGATCGGCGACGGCGGGAGGAGCCGTGGCACAGATGGCCGAAGAGCACAGCGAAGCGAGACGGATCGGTGAAGTGATCCGTCAGGCCCGCGTATTACAGCGGCGTTCGCAGAGGGAAGTCGCCTCCGCCCTGGGCTATCACCAGTCCAAGGTGAGCCGCCTGGAAGGCGGCAGGGGCACGGACGACATCCGCATGCTGCGCGAGGTCTCGCGCGTGCTGGCGATTCCGCCCCACCGCCTCGGCCTCGCCGCCACCTCGGACATCAACCACTCCGAACCCGAGACAGAGGACATGCACCGCCGTACCGTTCTCGCCGCCGGCATCGCCGCGCTCGCGGCCCCTACCCTCCCCGGCACCGCCCATCAGGACCTGGTCCAGTCCCTGCTGCCTGGATCAGCCCGTGTGAGTGACGAACCGGTGCCGGATCTCCAGAGCATGCGAGACCAAGTCGCAGGTGTACGACGCCTCTTCTGCACCTGCGATTACACAAAGCTGGAAGGCGCGCTGCCCGTCCTGATCGGGCAGTTACGGCAGGCCATCAGCGATAGTCCCGGATCGAGCGACCTGTGCGGGCTCCTCGCCACGGCGTACCAGACCTCGGCGAGCCTGCTGCTCAAGCAGAGCGACCAGGGCAATGCCTGGCTCGCGGTCGGACGCGCCATGTCCGAGGCCGAACGCTCCGGCGATCCCGTCGTCCTCGCCTCCAGCGTCCGCGTTCACGCCCACGCCCTAGCCCGTGACAGCCACACCGCTCAAGCCGTCGCCCTCGTCCGGCACACCGCAGACCAGCTCACGGGCTCGTACGACCAGCGCTCCCCGAAGTACCTCGCGGCACTCGGACTGCTGCTTCTGCGCGGGGTCACCGCCGCCAGCAGCGGCGGCGACCGCTCCGCCACCCGGGACTTCCTCACCGAGGCGAAGGAAGTCGCCCGCTACGTGGCACTCGACAGCCCCGACGCCTGGGCCAACTTCAGCCCGACCAACGTCGCCCTGCACGGACTCAGCGCGGCGGTGGCCTTCGGCGACGCCGGCGTCGCCCTGGACACCGCCCGGCCTCTCATGCGCCGCCACATCCCCGTCCCCGAGCGTCGTGCCGCCCTGTGGATCGAGGCCGGCCGCGCCTACAGCCAGCAGGGCCGCCTGGCGGACGGGTACCAGGCCCTTCGCATCGCAGAAAGCTGCGCGGCCCAGGACATCCGCCGACCTGCCGTCCGTGAGCTGGTGGCCGACATGGCCGCCCGCGACCGCCGTCGTACGCTGCCGGAACTGCACCGTTTCAGCCGTCAACTGGGAGTCCCCGCGTGAGTGTTCAGCCGGGCCGGCAGGCCAAGAAGCCCTTCCTGTACGTCGTCGTGTGCGCCTCCGGCATCGCCGGTGATGTCGGCATCCTGATCACCGCGGCCCAGGAGGCGAACTGGGATGTGGGCGTCGTCGCCACCCCGCAGGGCCTCGGTTTCATAGACGCCGAGGCGGTCGAGGCACAGACCGGATACCCGATCCGCTCGGCCTGGCGCTCGCCCGGCGACCCACGGCCGCTGCCGCCCGCCGACGCCATCGCGGTGGCCCCGGCCACCTTCAACACGATCAACAAATGGGCTGCCGGGATCTCGGACACCCTGGCGCTCGGCATCCTGTGCGAGGCATACGGCTTCGGCATCCCTACTGCCGTCATGCCCTACCTGAACTCGGCGCAGGCCGCCCATCCCGCATACAGCCAGAGCCTGGAGCGGCTGCGCGAGATGGGCGTCCTGATCGGTTCGTACGAGCCCCATAAGCCGAAGGCCGGCGGTGGCGCGGACCAGTACCGCTGGGAAGAGGCGCTGGAGCTGCTTACTCCCAAACTGTCCGCACCGGCCTGATCACCGCCGCCGTGCTGGCGGTGCCTGCGGCGGCAGAGGCGCCGCTGCCGAGTGGATCGGGGCGGCAGCGCGGGGCGTGGTGCTGCGCGCCCTGGCCGCCTGTGCGCGGGGACCAGGGGCGTGACGGTCACCAAGGCGGCGGATGCGCCAGGTCAGCGCGCGGGCGGGGCTGTGGGCGTCGTCCAGGGTGCGCTGGCCGAGGGCCTGACCGAGGACGGTCGTCGCGTTGTGCCCGACAGCCTCTGCTTCGGCGAGCACGGCGGTGAGTGCGTCCCAGGCGGGGTCGTTGAGGATGCGCTCGGCGTGCTCCGGCACGGCCTGCTGGAGGTGGTGGGCGTAGCGGTGCTTCATCTGAGGGCTGGGGGCACGCTGTGCGAGGCCAGTCAGGACCGGCTCGGCGACCTGGGCGTACGCGACCTGAAGGTGTACGAGAGCCTGTTCTGCTGCCGCTTCCTGCTGGGCGTGCTGGTGGGTGCGGTGCCAGTGCATGGCGAGCACTACTGCCGTGAGCACGGTGTCCAGCAGCATGGCGATTCCCGACCCGTCGCCGTCCGAGGGCCGGTCTCGCCAGATCGTTTGGATTCCCCGCCGCAGAGCGTGGGTGCTGGCGAGGTCGGCTGCGATGCGGGAGCGGGTGGCACGCTCGAAGGCGACAGCGGCTCGTTCCAGTTCGGTCTTCGCCGCGGTCGGTGCGTTGATCGGCAGTAGATCCAGCGTCGCGCCGAGTAGGACCAGTTGGCCTTGGGCGGTCCGGTCGTCGCCGTGGGTGAGGTGGTGGGGGATGCGTTCCGCGGCGGCGGTGGCTTGGTGCCATGGGTTGCCCGGCCGGACGGTGACTGGTTCGGGGCTGGTGGTGGCGAGGCTCTTGCGGATCTTGGGCAGAGACAGGTCGGGGGCGAGGGTGGAGCCCGCGTAGAAGACTGGCTCGCCCTTGTCGTTGGTGTCGTGGGGCAGGGCGAAGTTGCAGCCGAGCGCATCACCGGAGGGGCCGCGCTTGAAGCGCACAGCCACTCCTGTGTTCTCCAGCAGTGCGAAGAACTCGGCCTCGTCGGACGCGGCGGCAACCGCGCGGCGTACCCGCACACGCAGGACGTCACGGGCGGCGGCTCCCTGGCCCAGGCGCTTGGCCTTGAAGTGCTCCTTGCTGGTGAGCCGCTTTGCGCCGGTGCCGTCGCCTGGCTTCAACCGCCGGAGCCCGTAGTCGACCTCGATCGAGCGGGCCTCACGCTGGACGGCTCGCTGGTCATAGCCACGCTCGGGACGGCGGCCGTCGTGGCGTACGAGGGTGGCGGCGATGTGGATGTGGTCGTCGGCGTGACGGACGGCCACCCAGCGGCAGGCTTCCTCATCCCCGTCGGGGGCTATGCCGGCGGAGGCCACCATCCGGCGGGCGATGTCCGCCCACTGCTCGTCGCTGAGGATCGGGTCTTCGGGCGCGGCGCGGACGGGGCAGTGCCACACGGTGTCCCTGGGTGCCTTGTCGCCCAGCATCTTCACGGGCTGATCCAGTTGTGCGACGAGCTGGGCCTCCACATCCTTCGGGTCGCGGTGGGGGCTGCGGCCGGGGTCTGGGGCGAAGCCGTTCCAGGAGGCCACCAGGTGTGGGTCGGTGTGCTCGTTGGCCCGCCCCTTGCCGAAGAGGTAGGCGATGGTGCGTTGCGTGGCTTTCGGGCCCGCACCGAGGATGATCTTGGGTATCACCGGCTCACCGGGCCTCAGTGACCTGGGCGATGGCGGTGTCCAGGTCGTCGATGGACGCCTCGACGCGGGCCAGGAGCCTTTGGACGGTGGCGGGGTGGGGCCAGGCGCCGTCCTTGTTGAGGTGATGGGTGAGCTGATTGAGGTTGCTGCCGATCTTGCCGAGCTGTCCGTTGGCGGCCATGAGCGTCTTCACCGTGGCGCGGTAGTCGGCGACAGCTGCGGTGGGATCGCTGGCGCGGGAGGCGGCGAGCGAGCACTCGGCCACGTAGCCACCGGTCGCCATGCCGCTCAGAGCGGCGGCGTTCTTGACGAGGGCGAACTCGTGGTCGTTGTAGCGGGGGTGGACGCGGCGCTCGCGCAACTGCTTGTCACGCAGACGGCGACGCGGCGCTGGCTGCTGCGGCACGCTCGACGATGGCTTGGTGTCTCCTGACCCGGCCGGCTCCCCCGGGCCGGCCGACTCCGGTGCCGCCTCGGCGCCGGATGCCTCCGCCTCCCCTGGGGCGGAGGTCGGGTAAGGACTCCTTACCCGACAACTTGCTCCGTCTGAAGCAGCCCGTCCGAATGCCTGCCGTACACGTTCCGTCAGCGCAGGCGGCTTCGTCAGCGGTATCTGTTCCTTGGGGTGGTGTGGATCGTGCGTCATGAGCGGTTCTCCAGACGATGGGTGGGGCGGGCTCTCGGGAGGGCCCGTGAGCTGCGAGCGGTCACACGGACCCGTCCTTGGGTGTGATGAGCCAGTAGTGACCGGCTGGCCGGGTGACCGGAACSSGTTCCGGTCACCCGGCGGGTTTTGGTCAGCCGCTGGATGGACCGCTTTCGGCGGAGGCTGTGAGTTCGTTCCGGAGGACGTTCGTCACCTCGGTCAGCCGCTCACTGGAAATCGGAAGGCCCTTGTCCTCAACTGCCTTCCGGACAGTCGCCCGGGTGAGTTTTCCCTGCTCAGCACAGGCAGCCCTGCCGATCTCCACGAGATCCCCGAGCGGGGCGCCGGGCGGACGGCCACCGCGGGACTTGGTCTCCGCAACCTCCGCAGGAGGTTCCGGAGGCCCATCGGGCACGGCGGCCGGTGGCTCGGTGAGCGTGCCGGGTTTTGCTGGCTCCGCTGATATTCGGGCGGCCCGGAGGGGGGTGGTGACCGATGCCCTCAGCACTTGCCCGGAACCTGCTAGCGGGTGCTGGTCCACGAGTTGGTGGATCTGCCGCATCAGTACGGCGAAGGCCACCATCGCGGCTGCCGGTGGAACCGCGGCCACCACGTAGTCGAGGAAAGGGACGTCACCGGTTTCGCGTGTGCCGCTGACCCCGGCAACGTTCAAGGCGATGGAGCCGACAGATCCGATAGCGGTCACGGCGATGGCCCATCGGTCGGTGACCCGGCGCAGCCCTGCGCGGAGCATGAGCAGCTCGCCCGCGACGATGAAGGCGTCCAGGGTGGCGGGCCACGCCCAGCGCCGGACCGGTGAACCTCCCAGGCCATGCTGCCCGGCGACGTCGGCCAGGTGCGCGTAGGAAAGACAGAACGCTCCGGCGGTCAGGGCGACGATGACGATGCCGGCCGCGATGAGCGCGTAGCGCTCGGCAGCGCCATGGGGCGCGGCCGGCCGCCCATCGGCCGTCCGGTTGTCCGGCTGGTGGTGCGGGGGCGAGA
>NZ_RDBK01000140.1 GCF_008042275.1 Streptomyces sp. OR43
GACGAGGGACGAGGGTGGCGCCGCGATCGAGACGGAACTCTGGCAACTCCCCGCGGAAGGCCTGGGCATCCTCACCGCGGCACTCCCCCATCCCATGGTGCGGTGGAGGCGGTGGGAAGGGGTGCGGTCCTGTATGTGCGCCAGCTGCCGTACTCCGTGATGTCCTTCGCGCCCTCCACCGCGTACGGCTCGCACAGGAAGCCCACCGCCGTCGTGCCGTCCGACAGGTCCACCCGGCCCAGCACCATGGGATGGGGGAGTGCCGCGGTGAGGATGCCCAGGCCTTCCGCGGGGAGTTGCCAGAGTTCCGTCTCGATCGCGGCGCCACCCTCGTCCGTGCGGACCAGGCCAGGTTTGGGCGGTGTGGTCGCCAGGGCGTACAGGCGGTAGACGGGGGCCGTGGTCGTCGTACGGATCAGGCGGGCGCCCAGCGCCAGGAGTTGCGGGTTCAGCGGCTCGCCCGTCAGGTGGGCGCCCGCCACCGCGACGCGGACGGGCGGGGTCAGCAGGGCGGCGACGCGGGCCAGGCGTTCGTCCGTGTGGGCGGGGCCGATCAGCATCACGCCGAACGGCCGGCCCGACACCTCGCCCGCCGGAGCGGCCACCGCGCACAGGTCGAACAGGTTGGTGGAGTTGGTGAACCGGCCGAGCCGGGCGTTCGCCCCCAGGGGGTCGGCCGCGACCTCGGCGAGTGTGGGGTGGCCCGGGGCGGTGGGGAGCAGCAGGGCGTCCGCGTCGCCCAGGGCGGCCCCGGCCGCGCGCCGGAGCTCCGCCAGCCGGTCCCGGTCCGCGAACAGGCGGTGGGCCGGGATGTCCCGGGCCGCCGTGATGATGCCCGCCACCGTGGGATCCAGGTCCGCCGGGCCGCTGTCGACGAACGCGCCCACCGCCGTGTAGCGCTCCGCCACGAACGCCCCCGCGTACAGCATCGCCGCCGCCTCGGTGAACGGGGACAGGTCGATGGGGCACAGGACGGCGCCCGCCGCGCGGAGGCGTTCCGCCGTGGCCGCGTACGCCTCCGCGCGGCGGGCGCCGTCCTGTGCCCCATCGACCTGTCCCCGTTCACCGAGGCGGCGGCGATGCTGTACGCGGGGGCGTTCGTGGCGGAGCGCTACACGGCGGTGGGCGCGTTCG
>NZ_RDBK01000015.1 GCF_008042275.1 Streptomyces sp. OR43
GGACCGGGAGCGCGTGCTGCACGACATCCGCGCGGGCCGGGCCGCGTACGGTGACTGGAAGAACGGCAACGCCCGCTCCACCGCCCCGCGCGAGGTCACCCACCGGGAGCTGTGGTCGGAGTTCATCGCGGCCGACTGGCCCGCACCGGCCCGCGCCGCGGTCACGGCCGAGGCGACGGCGCTGTGCCGCGCCCTGGTGCTCGCCGAGAGCGACAAGGCCCACGACCCCGCCATGACCGACGTACTCCTCCTCTGCGAAGAGCACGGCATCCGCACCGGCATCGTCAGCAACACCCTGGCCGGCGCGCTCAACCGCGAGATGGCGGCGGCCGGCGGCCTCGCGCCCCACCTCGGCGTGCAGGTCTACTCGGACGAGACCGGACACCGCAAACCCGGCCCGTATCTGCTCCTGCTGGCGGCCCGGGCGCTGGGCACGGACCCGGCGGACTGCTGGTACGTGGGCGACCACTACGACCGCGACGTGGTGTGCGGCATCCGGGCGGGCGTCGGACGCACGATCCTGATGCGCCCCGAGGACCGCCTCGACCCCACCGCGCGCCCCCAGCCCGACACCGTCGTCCATGACGGCGAAGGACTTCTGGAACTCCTCCGTTCCGCACTGCCAGGACCCGACACGGCCGACCGAGGGGACCCCGCATGAACGAGACCGAAGAACTCTCCGCCCACCTGCGCACGGTGGCGGTGGAGGCCGCGCTCGCCGTCGCGCCCGATCTGCGGGCGGCGTTCCGCGGCCGGATGGACGTGGAGTTCAAGCGCGACGAGCACGACCCGGTGACCGAGCACGACCGGCGGGCCGAGGAGCGCATCCGGCACGCCCTGCTCGGCAAGGTGCCCGACAGCACGGTCATCGGCGAGGAGGGCGGCCGGAAGGAAGGCAGCGGCAGTGTCTCCTGGTACGTCGACCCGATCGACGGCACCGCGAACTTCGCCCACGGCCTGGCGTTCTTCTGCACCGCGATCGGCGCCGTCATCGACGGCCGGCCGGTGGCCGCCGCCGTGGTCGACCCGGTCGCGGGCCACGTCTTCTCCGCCGACCTCTCGGGCGCCCGGCTGGGCGACCGCCCGCTGGTGTCGGCGGGCACGGCCGACGAGTCGCGCGCCCTGCTCATCACGGGCTTCCCCAACAGCCGGGAGCTCGCGTCGGGCGACCCCGAGTCCCCGGTACGGTTCGCCGGCCTCGTCTCCCGCTACGGCACCGTCCGCCGCACGGGCAGCGCCGCGCTCACCCTCGCCCATGTCGCCGCGGGCTGGTGCGACGCGGCGCTGGGCACGACCGTCAACGCGTGGGACATCTGCGCCGCCCATATGCTCGTCGACCGGGCGGGCGGCACGTACGTCCCGTTCGGCGGGGACCCCGGCTGGGACCAGCCGTGCTACCTGGCGTACACCCGTGACCTGGAGCCCACGGCGCTGCGGGAGTTCACGCGCTGGTACACCACCCGGGCCGCAGGGACGGACCGATGACCGCGATCCCCTCCCCCGCCCCCGGGCCGGGCCACGCCTGGATCGTCACCGACCTGGACGGCACCCTCGTCGACCGGGACCTCCGCCTCGTCCCCCGCAGCGTCGAGGCGCTGCGCCGCTACCGGGACTGCGGCGGCACGGTCTTCATCGCCACCGGCCGCAACGAGCAGTCCGCCACCCCGTACCACCGGGAACTCGGCCTGGACACCCCGATGATCCTCTACAACGGCGCCCGCATCACCGACCCCCGCACCGGCGACCACCTCCTGGACCTGGACCTGGGCCCCGTCTGGCCCGGCCTCCGGGACCTGGTGGTGCCCGCCCTCCCCGACGGCGTGGGCGCGGTCGCCTTCAGCGGCAGCGACGCCCACATCCTGCGCGACGCGCCCGCCCTGACGGACTACGCCCGCCGCGACCGCATCGCCCTGCTCCCCGGGCCGCCGGACGGACCGCCCACGAAGGTGATGCTGATCTCCGACGGCCGCCGTCCCGCGTCCCTGGCCGGACTGGTGACCCTCCACTGCCCCGACGCCCTGCTCGTCCAGTCGGAGGACACCTACCTGGAGGTACTGCCGCCCGGCGCCGGCAAGGAGGCCGCGCTACGCGAACTGGCCGCCCGCTACGGCATGGACATCGCCCGGATCGCCGCCATCGGGGACAACCCCAACGACACCGGCATGATCCGCCTCGCGGGCCTCGGCGCGGCGGTCGGCGACGGCCACCCCCAGGTCCTGAAGGCCGCGGACATCGTGGTCGCGGCCTGCTCCGAGGGAGCGGTGGCGGACCTGGTGGGGCGCGTCCTGGACGGACCGCTGCCGTGACACGGCGGCCGGGGGCGCCTCAGACGCCCCCGGCGCCCGTGCCCGCCTCCGCCCGCCGGGCCAGCGCCTCGTTCATCGCACGGAACTGCGGAAGGGTGTCGGCCCGCAACTTCCCCCGGAAGAACGGCACCGCGACCCCGGTGAAGGACTCGCTCTGCGTGAGGCGGACCCGGCCGTCGCCGATCTCCTCGATCACGAACCGGTGCTCCCCGTCCGCGATCCAGCCGGGCCCCATCCTCCCGAGCCACCGCAGCTCCCGGCCCGGCTCCACGGTCAGGAGCTCCGGGTTGAAGACGCTGTCCCCGGTCCGGTCGTGCATCACGTTGCGCAGGGTCGCGCCCTCTTCCAGGCGACCGCCCTGCGAGGTCACCTCGCTCGATGTCATGAACGGGTTCCACCGCGGATAGGCGGACAGGTCGGTCAGCACCTGCCAGACCTCGTCGGATGACGCCTCGATCTCGATGGAGGCGGTCAGCCGGATGGGCTGGGTGTTGCTCCACACCGTGTACCCGCCGAGCAGGGCGACGAGCGCCGCCCCTGCCCCGAGGAGTACGCGACGCCTGCGGCGCCGGGCGGGAACGGGGGCGGTATCGGGAGCCGTTGGTGTACCGGTCTGCGTGGGCGGTAAGGCGGCGGTCATCGTCGTACTTCCTCTCGTCAGGTTTACGCGGTCCGGGGCCAGGCCCGCCTCAGGCGGCGCCCCGCAGCGCACCGGCCACCAGCCGGTCGACGTACGCGGCGTCGATGGGCCGGCCGGTGATGAGCAGTCGGTAGTACAGGGCGCCGGCCAGCTGGTCGAAGAGCACCTCGGGCTCGACGCCCTCGTGCAACTCCCCGGCATCCCGGGCCTGTTCGATGAGCCGGAGCACCAGGGCGTTGCGCCGGACGAACATCGCCTGCACCGCGGAGCCGATGTCCGCGTGGCGCGCGGCGGCTGCGGCGACCTCGGCGACGAGCCCGGCGGACGCGTCGCCCGACGCCGCGGGGCGCCCGGCGAGCCGCATCCGGCCGAGGCCGTCGACGATGGCGTTGAGGTAGCGGGTGAGGTCGGCGCGCACGTCGCCCCGGTACTCGACGGGGACCTCGTCCTGCATCCGCGCCACGACGGCGACGACGAGGTGGTCCTTGGTGGGCCACCGCCGGTACAGCGTGGTCTTGGCGACCCCGGCCCTCACCGCCACCTCGTCGACCGAGAAGGCGTCGTAGCCCCGTTCGAGCAGCAACTCCAGGGCCGCGCCGATGAGTCGGACGTCCGCCGCCTCACTGCGCGGCCGACCGCGCCGGACTGCCGGTTCCACGGGCCCACCCCTTATCGCTACGACCGTTTCGTAAAAGGAAGGTAGCGCCGCCCGGGGAGTTACGCAACAGGCGTATCGAAAACCAGCGAGGGGAGTGACCCGCAGTACAGAAGGGCAATCAAGTGCACATTTCATTACATGAGTGACACAGTGCCGATCACCGAGGCTCGCGCGCGCTTCGGCTCCCTTGTCCGCAGAACCTCGAACGCGCGGGAGCGCATCACGATCACCGACCACGGCCAGTTCGCGGCCGTACTGATCAACCCGCAGGAACTCGGGTCCACGTCGGCCGCTCCCGCGTGATGTACGAAATCCGGGAAGCCCACGTCACCGTGATCGTGATCCACGTGGGTCGCGTCGGCTGACCGTCGCCGCCCCGTCCCACGGGATCCGCACGGAGGTCCGTCACCCGAGGAAGAGCGGCACGCGCGCGGCCAGACCGCCGAGTCGGGCCGTCTCCGCCTCGGTCGGTGCCCGTCGCCCGGTGCCGATGAGCAGGGCGTCCCGGTCGGAGAACGAGGCGGGGAACGCCGCCCCGGCGATCGACTCCAGGAGGGCACGCGAGCGGGCGAGGCCCTCCGGCGGTGGTTCCGCCGCGTCCGGGAGATGGGCGATGAGGTCGAGATGGTGCAGCGTCCACTCCAGGACGTACGTGGTGAGGTACGCGTCGACCGTGAACACCTCCTCACGGGTGCCGACCCGGCCCGTGGGATCCGCGAGAACCGCGGCCCGGCCCGCGGCCGACCCCACGTCGTCGAGGTGGAACCTGAGCAGCCACGGCTCCTCGTACGCCGCCGCAAGGCGCACGGTCAGGGCATCGAGCGGGTCGTCACCGGTCGGCGGGGTGGCGGAGACCTCCCAGTACGTGGCCGCGTCCCGCGTCGGCTCCGCAGCGACGGGCGTGGCGAGCGTGATCAGGACGTCCTGGGCGTCGATGACCAGATGGCACACCAGATCCCGTACGAGCCAGCCGGTACAGCCGGACGGCCGGGCGAAGGCCTCGTCCGGAAGGCCGGCGACCGCGGTGCGGAGCGCCGCCCATGAGAGGGAGAAGAGATCCATCGCCGCAAGCTAGCAGCGCCCGGCCCCGACGCTCGCCTCCGTCCGTCTGCGGCCTCCGGTACGCCATGTATCGCGGGCGTATCGAAAACCGCATACGCCCCCGCAACCGGCCTGCCACTCCCCTAGGTCCATGACCCACACCACCACCCCGCCCGCGCCGCCCCGTCGCGTGCGCGGGATCGTGCTCACCGGCCTCGCGGTCCTCGCCCTGGCGGCCGCCGCGTTCCCCATGCGGCGGATGCTCTGGATGGCCGCGCCGCGGTGCATGGCGGGGCGGTGGCACGGCTGTTACGACACGTTCAACGGCCTCGTGCTCATGACGCTGGTCGCGCTGCCGTTGTCCTTGCTCGTGGTGTGGCTGCTGGCGCGCATCCGGCGCCCCGCCGACGGGGCCTCGCCGTGGCGGATGTCGCTGGCCGAGGTGGGCATGGTCCACGGCACGGCACCGTTCCTCGGGATGACGCTGATGCCGGGCGCCGCCCCCGGCACCGCGCCCGCCCGGGTGAGCCTGGTGCCGCTGCGGGACCTGGTCACGATGGGGCCGCTCGGGATCACCGGCAACCTGCTGGTCTTCGCGTCGCTGGGCTTCTTCGCCCCGATGCGGTTCGCGGCACTGGCGTCCGTGCCGCGCATCCTGGCGCTCGGAGCGGGCTGCTCGGCCCTGGTCGAGATCGCGCAGTACGTCTTCCAGCTGGACCGGGTGTCCTCCGTGGACGACGTCCTGGTCAACGCCACCGGCGCGGTACTGGCCGGACTCGCGTCGCGCCGCTGGTGGCGTACGGGGGCGCAGGCGCCCACGGACCGGCTCCACCCCGCCACGGCCGGCCGGTCCTAGGCTTCACTCATGCGCGTACTGATCGTGGAGGACGAGCCCTATCTGGCCGAGGCCGTCCGTGACGGTCTGCGGCTGGAGGCGATCGCCGCCGACATCGCGGGCGACGGCGACACGGCCCTGCAGCTCCTCGGCGTCAACTCCTACGACCTCGCCGTCCTCGACCGCGACATCCCAGGACCCTCCGGCGACGAGGTCGCCCGCCGCATCGTCGCCTCCGGCAGCGGCATCCCGATCCTCATGCTGACCGCCGCCGACCGGATCGACGACAAGGCGTCCGGGTTCGGGCTCGGCGCCGACGACTACCTCACCAAGCCGTTCGAACTGCGGGAGCTGGTCCTGCGGCTGAGGGCACTCGACCGCAGGCGCGCGTACGCCAGGCCCCCGGTCCGCGAGATCGCGGGCCTGCGGCTGGACCCGTTCCGCCGGGAGGTCTTCCGCGACGGCCGGTACGTCGCACTGACCCGTAAGCAGTTCGCCGTGCTGGAGGTCCTCGTCGCCGCCGAGGGCGGCATCGTCAGCGCGGAGGAGTTGCTGGAACGGGCCTGGGACGAGAACGCGGACCCGTTCACCAACGCCGTACGCATCACCGTCTCGGCCCTGCGCAAACGGCTCGGCGAACCGTGGCTCATCGCCACGGTGCCCGGCGTCGGCTACCGGATCGACACGGGTACGGACTCCGCGTCGGGCGCCGCCACGAACGCCCCCGGCCCCGGCAGCCCCCATGCGTAGACGCCCGGGGCTCAGCGTCCGGCTGAAGCTCACCCTCAGCTACGCCGCGTTCCTCGCCGTCGCCGGCGCTCTGCTGCTGGCCGTGGTCTGGGTCTACCTGCTGCGCTACGTACCCGACAACCCGCAGGGCCTGCTCGGGATCTCGCCCAACCGCTACCTCCTCATCCACACGTTCGCGCCGCCCGCCGCCGTCGCGATGGCCGCGCTGCTCGTGTTCGGCCTCGTGGGCGGATGGTTCCTGGCCGGCCGGATGCTCGCGCCGCTCACACAGATCACGGACGCGGCACGGCGGGCCGGATCCGGGTCGCTGTCGCACCGGATCCGGATAAAGGGCCGCCAGGACGAGTTCCGGGAGCTTGCCGACACGTTCGACACGATGCTCGGACAGCTCGAGGCCCACGTCGCCGAGCAGCAGCGGTTCGCCGCGAACGCCTCCCACGAACTGCGCACCCCGCTGGCGATCTCGCGCACGCTGCTCGACGTCGCGCGCAAGGACCCCACACGGGACCGGGACGCGCTCATCGACCGTCTGCACGAGGTGAACACGCGGGCCATCGGCCTCACCGAGGCGCTCCTGCTCCTCAGCCGCAGCGACCGCTCCACGTTCACGAGGGAGAACGTCGACCTCTCGCTCCTCGCCGAGGAAGCCGCCGAGACGCTGCTCCCGCTCGCCGAAGGACGCCGGATCACCCTCGACGTCACCGGCACGGCGGCCCGGACCAGCGGCTCCGAGGAGCTCCTGCTGCGGATGGTGACGAACCTCGTCCAGAACGCCGTCGTCCACAATCTGCCCACGGGCGGCACGGTCACGGTCCACACGGAGGCGCACGGCGACACCAGCGTGCTGCGGGTCGAGAACACGGGCCGCGTGCTGCCCCCGGAACTCGTGCCCACCCTGACCGAACCCTTCCAGCGCGGTACGGAACGCGTGCGCACGGACGAACACGCGGGCGCCGGGCTCGGCCTGGCCATCGTGCACAGCATCGTCCGCGCCCACGCCGGAACCCTCGACCTCGCCGCCCGCCCCACGGGCGGCCTCCTCGTCACGGTCAGACTGCCGGGCACGGGGAGCCGGGCAGCCGGCTGACCGGACCCGGCCGGACGAGCGGAGGCGTCAGTCCTGTTCCTCAGCGGGCGGCGCGGGCGGCGCGGGCGGCAGGGTCGGGAAGCCGGGGATGGGATAGACCCCGACGGCGAATCCGTGGACCGTGTCACCACTGCGCGGCAGCGTGTCGAACTCGTGGATCACCTGCTCGACGCGCTCCCAGAACGCGGCCGCCTGCTCGTCGGAGATCCGGGCCCGCCGGATGAACCCCCGCAGCTGCCCGAGCTCGTACGCCGGGGCCGACTCCTTCGCCGCGACCTCGAAGTCGTTGAAGTCGGGCGGCAGTTGACCGTCGGGTGACTGCCTGCCCAGGCCGACGAAGAACATCCGCGCGGTGCGGCCGTAGTAGCGCTCCTCGATCGCCCGGACCCTGCGGGTCCGCACCACACGCAGCAGACCGGCCTTGGTCAGGACCCCGACATGATGCGCGACGGTGCTCTTCGGCCGCTTGACCGCGGCGGCGAGCTCGGTGACCGTCGCGGCGCGCTCGTGCAGCAGACCGAGGAGCGTGGTGCGCAGGGGGTCTCCGATGGCCCGCACCTGCTCGGCGGTGGTGAGCTCGATCGTTTCGTCGAGGTCGTAGTCCGGAGTATTGCTCGGCATAATTCGATTAGACTAGCATCGCGGATTGTTCCAAACTTTTGGATCGTTCATCAGGACGAATCAGCGAGTTGAAGGCGGGCAGACGATGACCGAGGTTGTGCTGTTCCATCACGCGCAGGGGCTGACCACCGGGGTCGAGGCCTTCGCGGCCGAACTCCGCCGGGCGGGCCACACCGTGCATGTGCCGGACCTCTATGAGGGGCACACCTTCAAGACCCTGGAGGACGGCATCGGCCATGCGAGCCGGACGGGATTCGGCACCGTCATGGAGCGCGGAATCGCCGCTGCGCAGCCGCTCGGCGAGGACATCGTCTACATGGGCTTCTCCCTCGGCGTCATGCCGGCGCAGCGCCTGGCCCAGACCCGTCCCGGCGCCAAGGGCGCGCTGCTCGTCGACGCCTGCCTGCCCGTCTCCGAGTTCGGCGAGGCCTGGCCGGCCGGCGTCCCGGTGCAGGTGCACGGGATGGACGGCGACCCGTTCTTCGCCGAGGAAGGAGACCTGGACGCCGCCACGGAGCTGACCGACGCGACGGAGGAAGCCGAGCTGTTCCTCTACTCCGGCAAGAACCATCTATTCGTGGACTCCTCGCTGCCGTCCTACGACCGGGCCGCGGCGGAGCTGCTGACCGGGCGGGCCATCGAGTTCCTGAACGGTCTGCGGTAGCCGGACGGACCCCGCCCCGACTCGGCCGGACGTGCCGCGAACGGGGGCCGGCTGTCAGACCTGCCTGGGATGCTCCCAGGCATGGAGATGACCGTGCAGCTGACGATTGACTGCTCCGATCCACAGAGGATGGTGGCCTTCTGGGCCGAGGCCCTGGGTTACGTCCCCGAGCCTCCGCCGTCCGGGCACGCCACGTGGCGTGCGTACTGGGAGGACATGGGGGTGCCCGAGGAGGAGTTGCCGCCGGGTGCCGGCGACATCCCGGAGTCGATCATCGACCCCGCGGGGAAGGGACCGAGGGTGTGGTTCCAGAAGGTTCCGGAGCCGAAGGCCGCCAAGAACCGCTGGCACTTCGACCTGAAGGTCGGCGGGGGCCGCGCCGTCCCGGTGGACGTCCGCGCCCAGCGGGTCAGGGCCACGGCGGAGCGGCTGGTCGCCGCCGGCGCCACCGTGCTCCAGATCAGGGAGGAGCCGGACATGGAGTTCTTCGCCGCCGCCATGCAGGACCCCGAGGGCAACGAATTCGACGTCGTCTGACAGCAGTCGCGGCGGCACGAACGGGTCGCCACAGCCCGCCGGACATGCCCGGGCGGCCGCCCTGTCGCCCCGCCCTCGCGCGGGGCGATCCGCGTCGGCGGCCGCCCCGGCGAAGATCTCGGCGCAGACCCGCAGGTCGCACACGACCTAGGGGGACGTCGGTACAGCGGTTGGCGCTGAGAACGATCACCCTGATGCGCTCGGATTTACATGCGGCGGCGTGCAGCGGGGTCGCGTTCGGCAACGTACCGGGCAACCGAGTCGACGCCGGGGCGGGAGCACCGCTCCGGGGAGCGGGCGGATGCGCCGTCTTGGTGGCGCTCTCCCGCGATTCACTGCGAGGGGACCTGAGTTCACCCCGGCCGCCCTTGACGGCTAACGCCAGTAGCCGTAACTTGACGCCCCATAACTAACGGCGTTAGCCGCGTTGATCATTCGCGGAGCGAAAGGGCTGCAGTGAACACTCCCCTAGGCGAAACAGTGCGGCCCGTCATGGACAACCGTGCGCGGCAGATCATGGCCGCTGCCCGGGAGTTGCTCGACGCTGAAGGGCCGGAGGCGTTGTCGATGCGACGCATTGCCGAGCGCGTCGGCATCCGGGCGCCTTCCTTGTACAAGCACTTTCCCGACAAGGCCGCTGTCGAGGCCGGGCTTCAAGCTCAGGGGATGGTTCGCCTGGCGCAGGACATGGAGGCTGCCGAGGCCGAGATCGGCGACGATCCGCCCCTGCTGGTGCTCGCGAGCGCCTATCGGCAGCATGCGCTCGCCGGTCCGCATCTCTACCGCCTTACCCACACTCGCCCGCTCGCCCGCGCCGCGCTCCCCGAAGGGCTCGAAGACCGCGCGGCGATGCCCCTGGCCCGCGCGGTGCATGGCGACATCGATATCGCGCGGTCGTTCTGGGCGTTCGTCCACGGCATGGTGACACTTGAACTCGACGGCCGATTCCCTCCCGGCGCGGACCTGGATGCCACATGGCGCACCGGCTGCGAGGCGTTCACCGACCTACTCCAGAACAAGAGTGGCGGCGATGCCCTGTGACGGCCGTCGCCAAGCGTTCCACTCCTGGCCTCCCCCCTGCTCCTGTTAGGGATCGCCGCACTCGGCACCGCTCTCAGGCGCCGGCCCTGAATGCTCGCTCGACCGGGCGATGCCCGGACGACTGCCGCTCGGGATGCCCAGCGGTCACCGCTCCTGGACAAGGAGCTCCGGCAGGAGGCCGTCCGGTGCACGCGTGATGACCAATCCCCTTCACCAAGCCTGCTACGGGGTGTCCATGGATCTCGCTTACCTTCCCAGCCCATCAACCGGGGTACTGCAGCTCGGCCCGGTGCCGTTGAGGGCGTACGCCTTCTGCGTCATCCTCGGCGTGTTCGTAGCCGTCCGGCTCGGCAACCGGCGCTGGGTCGCACGGGGCGGGGACCGGGGCGTCATCGCCGACATCACCATCTGGGCCGTGCCGTTCGGCCTCGTCGGCGGACGGCTGTACCACGTGCTCACCAGCCCCGACGCGTACTTCGGCGACCACGGCGAGCCGATCCGGGCTCTGTACGTGTGGGAGGGCGGGCTCGGCATCTGGGGCGCCATCGCCCTGGGCGGCCTGGGCGCGTGGATCGGCTGCCGTCGCCGCCGCATCCCCCTTCCCGCCTTCGCGGACGCCATCGCCCCGGGCATCGCCGTGGCCCAGGCGATCGGCCGCTGGGGCAACTGGTTCAACCAGGAGCTCTACGGCCGCCCCACCACGCTCCCTTGGGGCCTGGAGATCGACCGCGCACACCGCCCCTTCGGAATGCTCGACATCGCCACGTATCACCCCACCTTCCTCTACGAGTCACTCTGGGACATCGGCGTCGCCGCACTGGTGCTCTGGGCGGCCCGGCGGTTCGCACTCGGCCACGGCCGGGCCTTCGCCCTGTATGCCGCCGCCTACACGGCTGGCCGATTCTGGACGGAGTACCTGCGCATCGACGAGGCCCACACGTTCCTCGGCCTGCGCCTGAACGACTGGACCTCCGTCGCGGTCTTCCTCGGCGCGATCGCCTACCTCGTCGTATCGGCCCGCCGCCTCCCCGGCATCGAAAACCTGTCGCGGCCCCAGGGCGAGGGCGGAACGGAGAAGGGCGGCAAGCCTCGTAACACCATGCCGACATCAAACGCCGACGCGTCCACCGGCACCCCGGCCAGGGCGAATGCCGACTGACGGTCCGAACGAACTCACTCCAGGAGAGCTACTCCGAACCCTTAGCGCTCCGCCCCAAGTGGATCTCGCCATCGTCGCCTCGCAAGGAGTGAACGCATGACATCCCCAACGCGCCACAAGACCAACCGGAGTTCGGCATCGGGCCTGGTCCGCGGCGCCTGGGCCCTGCTCTCTGTGTTTCTGCTGGCCTGGACCGTGCTCGAGATGGTCAACCACGGCGGCGGGACGATTCCACTGGGCGTACTGGGCTTCATCGCTCCCGACCTGACGCTGCTCGTCGGGCCGTCGGGGCCGCGCGAACCCGGGCAGCTCCCACGCGGCAAGGTGCCCGCCTACAACCTCGCCCACCGGCCGATCGTCCCCCTTCTGGGGCTCATCGTCGTCCCCTTCCTGCCGGGCGACGGACCAGGTGCCAACGTCGGGCTGTTCACTTTCGCGCTCGGCTGGCTGCTGCACATCGCCTCGGACCGGGCGCTCGGCTACGGACTGCGCACTGCCGACGGCTGGCAGCGCTGAGCGCCTACCAAGCAGCTTCGCGCGCTCCTCGACTGCGCGCGGACCGGGGACACCGTGCACATCTCCGAGATGTTCCGCCTCGTACGCGGCACCGGGCCCATCCTCGACGTCCGCCGACTACCTCCGCACCACCGAGCTGGAGCCTGCCGAGCGCGGTGCGCTCGACCAGGGACGACCGTACGGCGGCGGCGGCCGACTATCTTTCTGCCCCGACGCCGAAAATCTGTCCCGCTCGCAGTAGACATTGGGCGGTGGCCTGGCTATGGTTTCTCTTGTAGCCGAGATCGAGCAAGGCCCGGCAGAGATGAACTGCCGGGCAGCAGTAAACGCAGTCCGCAGGACGGTGCGGTGGTGGAGTTTCGAAGCCAGGTTTGTTGCAGGACGGCGACGGGACTGACGACCGGACCGGGTGGCCCGCAGTGATCAGGGGCCGCCACGAGCAGTACAGCGGTTCACGCAAGTGCAGGACCCAGCAGTGCAGTTCAGTGAGCAGCACCTCGGTGAAGGCGTCGGCTGCGGGCGCGCGCACCGGGAGGTTCGGCAGTGGGGTTCCAAGCCGGAGCAGACGCACGACGGGCGACGGGGCTGGCTGCCGGAGAGTGGCGCTGTCACAGGTCACGGAGCAGTACGCAGGAAGCAGTACAGCAGTACCAGCAGTAGGTAAGTGATCGATCCCAGAGGGAAAGAAACGGAGGAGCCGCCATCAGGATCGCCCAGGCCGAGTTCTGAGCCCGGGTACCGCAGGACATCGATAGTGAGGTGGTCTCCGGTCAAGCAACCGCGATCCCCGCAACCCCGGCACCTTTCCGGTCGGGTCAGCGGAAACATAGGGTCGGCGCCTCAACAGGGCCGACAGATGGTGTAGCAGTTCCTTCGGGGCCCGGGTGCGATACGCACCCGGGCCCCTCCACGCGTTCCACAGAGAGGTGCAAATGACGGCAGACGACTCGTTCGGCCGGCTCGACGACGACGACTACCCCGCCTACACCATGGGCCGGGCCGCCGACATGCTCGGCACCACCCAGGGCTTTCTCCGGGCCATCGGCGAAGCCCGCCTCATCACCCCGCTGCGCTCCGAGGGCGGCCACCGCCGCTACTCCCGCTACCAGCTGCGCATCGCCGCACGCGCCAGGGAACTCGTCGACCAGGGCACCCCCATCGAGGCCGCCTGCCGCATCATCATCCTCGAGGACCAGCTCGAGGAAGCCCAGCGCATCAACGCCGAATTCCGCCGCGCCGCCGAATCGGAGAGCCCGACGACCACGGGCTGAGGCAACGGGGCCCGCCCCACGCCGCGCGGCCCTGATCGGCTCGGTGCCCGCATACGGCCGATGGGGCACCGAGCCGGAAACAGTGACTTTCCTTCCAGGAACGCCGCCTGTGCGGTGGGTCAATATCTACGGCCGTGGGACGAGAGTTTAAGGCGCCGCGCGCACAACGTGTTTACCTCACCGAGCAGAGCGAAACCATTAACCGCACCGGACTCCCCAGTGCATGCTACTGTCGATACCAGTTGCAGTTGTGGTTTCCCAAATACTTCAACGCTTTCGTCGGCACTTTCAGCCGACGAAAGCGTTTTGTATTTCCGGTTCATTTCTCTGGGCGGGGCATCATCGCGGCGACCCGGCATCCGCGCATCGCGGGTCCCGGCGTACTGCCCCACAAGGAGATATGACATGGCATCCGGCACTGTGAAGTGGTTCAACGCGGCCAAGGGTTTCGGCTTCATCGAGCAGGACGGCGGCGGCGCCGACGTGTTCGCCCACTTCTCGAACATCGCCGCCGAGGGCTTCCGCGAGCTGCTCGAAGGCCAGAAGGTCACCTTCGACATCGCGCAGGGTCAAAAGGGTCCGACGGCCGAGAACATCCTTCCCGTCTGACGCCGGCACGCGCTCCGTAGCCGGGGCCCGCATCCCTCGGGGTGCGGGCCCCGGCTACGGTCATTTCCCGGCGCTTTCCGAGTTCGGCAGCAACGTCTGCGGATTCCTCCCCGAGGCTGCGGGCCTCGCCAAAGAAATACATACGCGAGCGGCCGTTGTTCCACGCCCGCATGATGTCGAATTCCGGGAATTCATTGACGCACGCCGTATCAATGAAGGTTCTGAATGGATCCCTCGCGCACGGATCATCGCTCCGCCCTAACTGAAGTACTCCAGGATCAGCGGCAGGTCCTCCAGCCACTCCCGCAGCCGGGCCCGCTTCCGAGCGGCGATCACGCACGGGTAGGCGGCACCGTTGCGGAGCCGGACGGTGACGCCCAGGTGCTTCGGGCTCGTCGCCGCGTACTCGACCGTGCTGATGTCCGCCCACGTGAACCGCACTTCACCGGCCGGCGTACCGAGCTCGACCCCCGCCGCATGGACCAGGAGGAAGCTGTCAGGGCCGACCGCCATGAAGTCCATGTCGGCCCCGGTGTCGGGTTCCACATAGTTCGGCGGCCCGAATCCGGTCGGCGCCCGGTGGAACGGGACGGCAGCTGCGGCGGCGGGTGCGTACGCAGGTGGAGGCGGCACCGCCACCGTCGGGGTGTACGTCGGGCCACTGGGCACGAACAGGTCCAACAGCCGCTCCGGCGTGGGTCGTTCACCGGGCTCCTTCGCCAGGCACGACGCGACGATCGGCCGCAGCCCCTCCGGCACCACGGTAAGATCCGGCGCCTCGTGCACCGACCGGTACATCAGCCCCATCGGCGTACCCGCCCCGAAAGCCGCTCCGCCCGCTGCCGCGACGAGCACGGCCCCGAGCGCGAACACATCGGCAGCGCCTCCGACTTCGAGCCCCTGCGCCTGCTCGGGCGCCAGGAAGCCCGGCGTCCCGAAGGCAACACCGGTGGCCGTCAGGCGGGTCGACTCCAGCGCCCGCGCGATGCCGAAGTCCAGGACCCGCGGCCCGTCCGAGGCCATGATGATGTTCCCGGGCTTGAGGTCGCGGTGCACCAGTCCGCAGCGGTGGATCGCCGCCAGCGCCTCGGCGAGCGCCGCGCCCAGCTGCCGCAGCGGCGCCTCGCCCATCGGGCCCTCGGCCTCGATCAGCGCGCCGAGTGTGGGCCCGGGGATGTACGCCGTGGCCAGCCAGGGCGCCGCCGCCGTCGGGTCCGCGTCCACCACCGGCGCTGTGTGGAAGCCGCCCACACTGCGCGCGGCCTCGACCTCGGCGCGGAACCGCTCCCGGAAGTGCGGGTCGGTCGCGAGCTCCGAGCGCGCCACCTTCACGGCCACCGCACGCCCGCCGCGTGACCGCGCCAGATAGACGACGCCCATCCCGCCGGCGCCCAGCTCCCGCTCCACGGCGTACCCGCCGACACTCGTCGGCAGTCCCGCACCATCCGCCCCGTACCCCATGCGCCGCACGCCCCCCTGTATTCCGGCGGCTCAGTATGACGCAGGCCGGGATGCGGGATCAGCCGGTCGCGGCGTCATCGACCTTGAAGTCCATGCTGACCCTGCCGTTGAGGACCGACTTGGCGGTCACCGTCACGCCGTACTGCTTGCCCTCCGACGCCAGCTGACAGCGGATGGTGGCGCCCACTTTCGCCGGAAGGTCCGCGGGGCAGGAGAAGGCGTCGGGTGCCTTGCCGACCTGGGCTGTCAGCGCGGCCTTGCCCTGACGGGCGACCTCCGCCCTGTTCACGGCCTGGCCCCCGCCACCGGTGCCCGTGCTCGCCGCGTCGGTCGGCTCCGCCGACTTGTCCGCGCCCGCGGCCTCGTCGACCTTGAAGTCCATGTTGACCTTGTCGCCGTCGACCGACTTCGCGGTGACCGTCATGCCGTACTTCTTGCCGTCCGCCGTGAGCTCACACCGTATGGTCGCGCCCACCTCGGCCTTGAGGTCGTCCTGACAGGTGACGTCGTCGGGCTCCTGGCCGACCTGCTTGCCCAGGGCCGCTGACGCCTGCTTGGCGACCTCGTCCTTCTTCACTTCCTTCGAGCCCACGCTCACCGAGCACCCTGCGGCGAACGCCACGGCCAGCAGCGCCCCTGCTGCCCGCACCACGATCCGGCTCCCCGTTGACGTCTGCACTGGGCCTCCTCAGTCAAGAACTGTTCATGTCACCCCCCGGGACGCGCACAATCGCTGCCCCGGTTCCCGGTTGCAACCTCCGCCCACACCGTCTTCCCGACCACGCGCTCGGCCACGCCCCACTTCGCCGCCAGCGCCTCCACGAGACGAAGACCGCGCCCAGACTCCGCATCAATCGCGTGTGCACACATTTCCGGCCGCCGTTCTCCCCGCGCGTCCGAGACCTCGACTCTGACCCCGCCCGCGCCGAGGACCTGCAACCGCAACTCGAAGTCCCGTCCCGGTACGTACCCGTGCACCACCGCGTTCGCCGCCAGCTCGGCCACGACCACCGCCACGTCGTCGGACAGCTCACTCCCGTACGGCACTCCCCACTCGTCCAGCTGATGCGCCGCGAGCCGGCGGGCCAGCCGGGCGCCACGACGGGTGGAGCTGAGGCGTTGGACGAACTCGGCGCCCGCAAGGGTGATTTCGGCGTTCATGTGACTCAGCGTGTCCGCGTACTCGTACGCTGACCAGGAGTGACACCACGACGCCGCGAAGCTGTACGGGTCCTCCCCGGCGGCTGTACGGGCTGTCGGCCGTGACCGGTACGGACAAAGAGGCGGTACGGGACGGATGGCGAACGCGGAACGCGAAGAACGACCGGAGCGCCCGGCCGAATCGGACGGTACGGCACACCTGTTCAGGGCGCTGGGCAAACAGATCAAGGTCCTGCGCGAACGCGCGGGCCTGAGCCAGCGGGAGCTGGGCCTCGCGACGCACTGCGGGGAGGACCTGGTGTCGGCGGTGGAACGGGGCGTACGGACGCCTCAGCCGGACTTCCTTGAGCGTGTGGACCAGGTGCTGGGCGCGGGCGGGGTACTGGCGGCGGCTGCGGACGAGGTACGGGAGGCGTTGGCGCGGTCGCGGACGCGGCATCCGGACTGGTTCCGGGACTATGCGCGGGCCGAAGCGGAGGCGGTCGCGCTGC
Organism: Streptomyces sp. OR43; assembly: GCF_008042275.1. Lineage (GTDB taxonomy): Bacteria > Actinomycetota > Actinomycetes > Streptomycetales > Streptomycetaceae > Streptomyces. Next base: position 16,849 of record NZ_RDBK01000015.1, read on the forward strand.
ACGACTACAGCAACCAGGCTGTACCGGGCCTGCTCCAGACCGAGGAGTATGCGCGAGCGCTCTTCACTCAACGACGACCACTCTTGGACGAAGCCACCATCGAGAAGCGCGTGGGGGATCGACTGGCGCGACAGCAGGTCTTCGAACGCTGGCCCCTGCCAACCTTCAGCTACGTGCTCGAAGAGGCCGTACTTCAGCGTCCAATCGGCGGACGCACGGCCCACATCGGCCAACTGCGACGACTTCTTCACACAGGCCGCATGCGCAACGTCGAACTTCAGGTAATGCCCACGTCCGCTGAAGAGCACCCGAACCTGGACGGGCCATTCATTCTGCTGACGCCCAGAGGCCGCAAGGAAGTCGCATACACCGAGGTGCAGGGCCACGCACGCCTGATCACCGACCCCGATGAAGTCCGCCTGGTCAACGAGCGCTATGGGATCATGCGGGCGCAGGCTCTCACCCCGAGGGAGTCCCTGACGCTCATCGAGAAGATGCTGGGAGAGCGATGAACACCGAGCAACTCCACTGGTTCAAGAGCAGCTACAGCGGCGGCGAGGGCGGAGCCTGCATCGAGGTCGCCTACGACTGGCGCAAGTCCAGCTACAGCACCGGCGAAGGCGGCAACTGCATCGAGGTAGCCACTTCCCCCGCCACCATCCACATCCGCGACTCCAAGAACCTCCAGGCCCCCCACGTCGACGTGGCCCCCGCCGCCTGGTCGGCCTTCGTCGCGTACGCCTCCCGGGGCTGACCCCGGCCCGATCGCGTGCCACCGGGTCGCGGGAATCCACGACGCGGTATCCACGTCGTGGATTYCCGCGWCCCGGTGAGCCGCGACGTAAAGGCTTTTAAAGGCTCTTGGAAGAGAACTGAAAACCCGCTTCTGGAGTGCGTCGTACGTGTGGACCGCGCGGTCCACACGTACGACGCACTCCAGAAGCACCTGTACCAGGGGGCGGAGAACCACGGCCTGTACCAGGAGAAGACCCCGCGCCGGAGCGCCGACAACGCTTACTCCTACCTCTGGCCGATGCGCGAGGCGGCTGCCGCGACGGTCGACATGGCCGGCCTCCCCGGCACGGGTGAGCGCTACACGGCGGACGCGGCCGAGCGCTTCGCCACCCTGGAGCTCTACTTCGAACCCCGTGACGGCCGCCCCGGCTACGACTCGTACCTCCCCGCACCGCTCGGCCAGGGCGGCGACGTCTTCTACGACGACAACTCCGTGGTGGGCCTGTCGCTGCTGGACCAGTACGCCTCCACCGGGAACCCCGCCTATCTCCACCGGGCGGAACTTACCTTCGACATCGTCAGCCGCGGCTGGGACGACGACCCGGCCAAGGAGTGCCCCGGCGGGATGGACTGGGTGGACTCCCCGGCCAACACCACGCGCGCCGCCAACGTGACCGGGCTCGCCGCGGAACTCGCCGCCCGACTCCACCAGGAGACGGGCCGGAGCCGCTACCTGACCAGCGCCAGGAAATGGTACGAGTGGAACTGGTCCTGCCTGCGCGAGTCCCCGGGCCTCTACCGCAACAGCCGGGGCGACGACGGGAGCGTCGACCCCACCCTGTGGACCTACAACTCCGGGGCCATGATCGGGACCGCGACGACGCTCTACCAAGTGACGGGGGACCGCTCCTACCTCAAGCGCGCCGTGCAGGACGCGGACGGCTCGCTCGCCTACTGGAAGCAGGGTGAGCGCCTGCACGACCAGCCGGCGATCTTCAACGCGATCTACTTCGACAACCTTCGGATCCTGTCCGCGGTACACCCCGGACAGGCCTACCCGCAGGTGGAGAAGGCGTACGCGGAGCGCACCTGGAAGGAGAACCGGGACCCGTCGAACGGTCTCTTCCGCTTCCAGCCGTCGGGCGGGGGCGACTACGACGCGGCCGCCCCCGCAGAGACCCTCGAACAGTCGGCGATGGTGCAGATCTTCGCAGGCCTCGCCACCGACGGCTCCTGACCCCGCACCCCCTGCGCCCCACCACTGACCCCGAACGCACCGAACCGGCACACCACGCCAGAGCGGAGAACCCTCTCCATGCCCCGCCCCGACCTGTCCCGCCCTTCCTGGTGGGACTCCGACATCGCCCGCGACATCCTGCGCGACCGTGGCGTGAGCGCCACCGGCGTCCTCGGCGGACACGACGTCCGGCTCTCCTGCGAGCCACTGCTGCGTCATGACGGCGACGGCGGACTCCTGCAGTCCGTACGGGTACAGGCCGGCCGCCCCCTCACGCGGGCCCACGTCACCACCCTGTCCGGTACCTCCCTGCGCAGCGAGCTGATACCCGGCCCCGAGGGCCACACCCGGCTGCTGGTACCCGAGGTCGACTCGCCCCTGCCGGTCCTGGTGGAGCTGCCCGAGCTGGCGCCGGGTGAGCACATCGAAGTGCTGCTGACCCCCCAGCGGCACTGGACACTCCACCTGGTGCAGCACGCCCATCTCGACATCGGCTACACGGACCCGCAGGGAACGGTGCTCGCCGAGGGCCGCAAGTACCTCGACTCCCTGCTCGAACTGTGCCGTGCCACGGACGACCGGGCCGACGCGTCGAAGTTCCGCTGGGCGGTCGAGGGCTTCTTCAGCTTCGAGAACTGGTCGCAGAACCGTCCGCCGGAGCAGGTCGCCCGGTTCCTGGAACGCGTGCGCGAGGGTCGCATCGAGCTGACCGCGATGCCGTTCAACCTGCACACGGAGACCTGCTCCACCGACGAACTGCACGAACTGCTCCGTCCTGTACGGGAGCTGCGCGAACGCCATGGGATCGACATCACCACGGCGATGCAGACGGACGTCCCGGGGCAGGTCGTGGGGCTGCCCGACGTCCTCGCGGACAGCGGCATCCGCTATCTGTCGGTGGCCCACAACTGGGCCGGCCGTGCGGTGCCGCACCACACAGGCGGCGGGGGACTGCCCCGGCTGTTCAGGTGGCAGGCGCCGAGTGGTCGCAGCGTGCTGGTATGGCGCACGGACACCCCGCACGGGCTGGCGTACATGGAGGGCTCGATCCTGGGCTTCGACGAGTCCTTCGAACGCGTCGACGACCTGCTGCCCCACTACCTTTCGGCGCTGGCCACGCACCAGTACCCGCACGAGGGGCGTGGCATCCCGGGGTTCCCGGTCCTGGACGAGGAGTTCAAGGGCGACCCGTACCCCTGGGACATCCTGCACCTGCGGGTCCTGGGCAAGTTCGCGGACAACGGCCCACCGCGCCGGGTCATCGCGGACACCGTGCGCCGCTGGAACGAGGAGTGGGCCTTCCCCGCCCTGCGCACCTCGCGCAACGAGGACTTCTTCACCGACGCGGAATCCCGGTACGGGGACCGGCTGGAGATCTTCGAGGGCGACTGGAGCGACTGGTGGGTGGACGGCGTCGGCGCCGGTGCCGTCCCGCTCGCGGCCACCCGGGACGGTCAGGCGGCGCTGGCCGATGCCCAGTCGGTGGCCGGGCACGCGGAGATCCTCGGTGCGGCGGGCGCCGGAATCACCGCGTCGGCTCCCGGGGTCTACCGGGCCGCCTCCCTGTTCAACGAGCACACCTGGGGCGGCGGTGACCCCTGGACGCACGGCGACCACGGCCACGCCTCCGGCGAACGGCAGTGGCACTGGAAGTACGCGCAGGCGCTGCGTGCCCACGACGACGCGAAGACGCTGCTCGACGGCGCCGGCGCGGCACTCGGCGGCCGTCTCTCGCCGCGCGCGGGCACCCTCGCCGGCTACTACGTCACCAACACGTGCAGCTGGCCCCGTTCGGAGACGGTCCGGCTGTTCCTTCCGGAGAGCACGGTTCCGCTGGAGGATCCGGTCCGGGTGCTCGACGCGCGCGACGGCACACCGCTGGAGCACACGGAGGAGGCCCAGACGAACGAGCTGCACCGGGCTGCCGGACGCTTCCTTCTGTTCCGGGCGGTGGACGTGCCCGCGCACGGGGCGGTTCGCGTGGACATCGTCGCGGGCCAGGGGACACCGACGGCGGCCACCGCCGACGACCCGGAGTCCACGGTCCTGGAGAACGAGTTCCTGCGCGTGCGCGTCGACCTGCGGTCGGCGTGGATCAGCTCCGTCACCGACAAGCGGACCGGCCGGCAACTGGTGCGGCAGGACGCGACGCTCGGCCTCAACGGTTACCTGTACGACGAGTACGCCACGGCCGGCGGCTTCAACCACCAGTCCAGCAAGACCACGGCGAACGAGTCGATGCACCTCCTCGCCTCCCGTAAGGCAGCTCCACCGGCCGCGCTGGTGGACCGCTTCCGCGACGCCACCGGCGAGACACTGGTCTACGAGTGCGCGCCCGCCGGTACAGAGTTGCTGCGGGTACGCGTACACCTCCCGCACGGGCAGGCCCGCATCGACCTTGAGAACCGGATCGTGAAGCGCGCGACCCTGACCAAGGAGAGCGCCTTCTTCGCCTTCCCCTTCGCCATGTCACAGCCGGTCGTCCGGATGGAGGCCACCGGTGGCATGACGGGGACCGGCCTTCCGACGGTGCCGGGATCGGCGCGGCACATGCGCGCGGTGCGGCGCTGGGTGAGCTTCGAGGAGGAGACCGTGGTCGCCGCCGTGGCCACCCAGGACGCCCCGCTGGTGCAGGTGGGCGGGATCGCGATTCCGTACGCGCCCTATCCGCAGTCGCTGGCTCAGGACGAGCCCGGCACCCTGTTCTCCTGGGTGCACAACAACATCTGGGATACGAACTTCCCTTCCGAGCAGGCTTTCGACCACGTGTTCCGCTACAGCGTGGCCGTAGGGGAGGCCCCGCACACCACCGGCCCCGAGCTGGGGATGCGCACGGCCGCCGCCGGCAGCCGGCCCCTGATCGCCGTCCGGGCGCTGGCCGAGGAAGGCGAGGAGCCGGATGCCTCCTACGGACTGCTGACGGTCGGCGATCCCCGGGTACGGGTCGTGGGCCTCACCGTCCCCGCCCCCGGACACGTGCTGGTCAGGCTCCAGTCCTACGCGCCGGAGCCGGTCGCCTGCCGGATCACACCCGGCTTCCCCGTCACGGAGACCGTGGCGGCGGACTACCTCGGCGCGGCCGGTGAGCTCCTGGAACCGGATGCCAGGGGCGCGACGACCATCGACGTACCGACACTGGGGACCCGGGCGGTGCTGTTGCGCCTGTGAGCGCCCGGCGAGAACGTCGTCCCGCATGATTCACGTGAACCGACGCGTAGGGGCGGCAGCCCGGATGGGACGTCACGGACGTCCGCGGGCGCACCGCGGTGCCGGCTACGCGGGCCGAGCGTGCGAGGGAAATTACCTCACGAGCGACCGCATGGAAATCTATGTCGACGAGAGTAGACATTGGGTGGCTGTGTGGCTAGGGTTTCTCTCGTAGCCAGAAGGCCGCAGGGCCTGGCAGGGATGAACTGCCGGGCATGAGCACGTGCGGTACGGGTGGCTGCAGTTCGCAGGACGGTTCGGTGGCGGAGTTTCGAAGCCAGGTTGTTGCAGGACGGCGACGGGGCTGGCGACCGGACCGGGTGGCCCGCGGTGATCAGGGGCGGCCCTGTGTACGCGTAAGTGCGTGCGCAGAACCCAGCAGCCAAGTCAGTGAGCAGCAACCTCGGTGAAGGCGTCGGCTGCGGACGCGCGCACCGGGAGGTTCGCCAGTGGGGTCCCAAGCCGGAGCAGAAGATGGACGGGCGACGGGGCCGGCTGGCGAGGAGTGGCGCTGACACAGGCCATGGAGCAGAACAGCGTTCAGTGAGTGACCCATTTCAGAGGGAAGAACGGAGGGGCCAGGCGCCATCAGGATCGCCCGGGCGGAATGACTGGGCCCGGGTACCGCAGGACATCGATAGTGAGGTGGTCTCCGGTCGAGCAACCGCGATCCCCGCAACCCCGGCAGCATCACGTCGGGAGATGCGGAAACAGAAGGCCGGCACAGCATTAAAGGCCGGCAGATGGTGTAGCAGTTCCCTTCGGGGCCCTGGTGCCATAAGGCACCAGGGCCCCTCCACGCGTTCCACAGAGAGGTGCAAATGACAGCAGATGACTCGTTCGGTCGTCTCGACGACGACGACTACCCCGCTTACACCATGGGCCGGGCCGCCGAAATGCTCGGTACCACACAGGGTTTCCTCAGGGCCATCGGCGAAGCCCGCCTGATCACCCCGCTCCGTTCCGCGGGCGGCCACCGCCGCTACTCCCGCTACCAACTGCGCATGGCCGCGCGCGCCCGGGAACTCGTCGACCAGGGCACCCCCATCGAGGCTGCCTGCCGCATCGTCATCCTCGAGGACCAGCTCGAAGAGGCTCAGCGCATCAACGCCGAATACCGTGAGGGTGTCAGGCCGTCCAGTGCGGCGGATGCCTGACCGGTGACCGGCCGGCAGGCCGAGACGTACGCGCCTTGCGTTTCCTGGTGCGTTTCCAGTTGCGTTTCCTGAGGGCAGGCGAGCCGACGCGTTCGTCCTCGGCGACATGAACCCAACGGGAAACGGCCGCGAGGCGGGCTGTCATCAGGTGGTGCCGCCGTCAGTGGGCTGCTGGACCCATGCAGAGGCGATCGTGTCTGCGGCGATGGTCGGGGGCAGACCCGTCAGCGCCTTCAATTGCGCCGGCTGGTAGGGATTCGGGCCGTGCCACTCCAGGAGCATTACGGTGGCGTCGTCGTTGAGGCGGCCGTGGTGGTAGGCCAAATGATGCTCGACCAGTCGCCGCAGAGTTTCCGGAACCGGGAGGCCGTCGGCGTGGTGGCGGATGAGGAAGTCGGTCAGGCCGTCAAGGCCGAACTCCTGTCCCTCCTTGTTGCGGGCTTCGGTGATGCCGTCGGTATAGAACAGCAGGCGGTCCCCGGGTTCGAGCTGGTCGCGGCGCAGGGCGCCGCGCACGCCCAGCCCGGTCCCCAGCGGGGGTGCGGGCGGGCAGGACAGATGCACGACGGTGCGGTTGCCGCGGATGACCACCGGGGGATGATGGCCGTAGTTCGTCCAGGTCAGGACCCCCGTGGGCAGGTGAAGGTCGGCCATGAGGCTCGTGGCATAGCGGCTGCCGGCGAATTGCTCGGTCAGTGCGGCCCCCACGCCTTCGGCTGTCTGCAAGAGGTCGGAACCTTGGCAACGGTGGACGCGCGCAGCGGCCAACGCGAGATTGGCCGTCAGCCCGGCAGCAGTGTCGTGCCCCATGGCGTCGAAGACGGAAAGATGCAGGGTCTCTCCCGACAGTGCGTAGTCGAAAGCGTCTCCGCTGACTTGGTAAGCCGGTTCCATGACCGCGCTGATCAAGATCCGATCAGTCGCAAAAGTCCGCGGCGGCATCAGCCGCCATTCCATCTCCGCCGCCACTTTCATTTTCCGGCGGCGAACCAGCCTGGAGTAGAGGTCGCTCGTTCCACGTTTGCTCTCCAGAAGAAGAGCGACGAGACCGGCGAGCCTCTCCAGATCGTCATCCGCTTCGACCTGTGCACCCGGCATACCGACCCGGAGCACACCCAGCCGCTCTGTTCCGTCCAGCAGGGGAACCCACCACTGCCCCGTCGTGGAAGCCGAGGCCGGTGAGATCCTTCCAAGTTGGAAGGCTCGCCCGGCCACCGTTCCTTCGACGGCCAACTCGGACGGCACGTCCACTCCACCGGGGCTGAGTTCGACGTTGCCGGCGAGCAGGCACAGCCGTTCTTGCCGCAGGTCTGCCAGATAGATGAGCACGTGTGGCCAGCCCGCCCGACGGGCATGCGACGCGACCGTACCGGGAAGCTGCTCCAGCGTCATCAGATGACTCGCAGCGATCAGCTCTCCCAGCACTCTGGCACGCGCCACTTCCGTGCCGTTCATCAACGACACCTTCCCTAGGGCCGGGAGAATTACGTCATGGTCAAACAATAGCCGGGGGGTGAGCACTCAGCTGAGAACAGTGCAGGTGCGGGAGAATCCATAGCTGTCGACAGCAGCCGGAAAGCCGTTTTGCCTTCGTCGTTGAGACGCCGGAGCGGCGAGTGATATGAGCGATCAAATCGACGGGGGTGGTGGGGCCATGGCCCAGCGAATCGCGGCAGTCAATGCTCGCCCGGTCGGCGTCACGCACGCTTCGGCTGTTCCGGAAAGGCGGGGCAGCCCGAGTGACGTACGGGCCCACGGGGGGAGGGCGGCGACGGAGTTCGCGGCGAGGACGGCGTAGGGGGCACGGGCAACCCAGGGCAAGGGAGGGTGCCGCAGGATGAAGCGTGCGGCCTCGCGCGCTTCCCTGGTCGGCCGCAGTTCACCCCGGTAGGCCCCGAGACGGGCAGCGAGTTCTTTGCGATTACGCGGAGGTTCGGTGACGCCGAGTGCTTCCGCTACCCGCGCTGTGTCGGCGATGTAGCCGTCGTACCCGGCCGCGTCGAGCGGTTCGGCCCCGTATCGCTGGTGGGCGAGGAGGAAGCTCTCGACCTCGGCCACATGCACCCAGCCGAGAAGACGCGGATCGGCGGCGCAGTAGGGCTCTCCGCGCGAAGTCGTTCCACGCACCCGGTTGTGTACGGCACGTACGCGGTCGACCGCCTGCTGTGCGTCGTCCGCTGTTCCGTAGGTGGTGACGGCGAGGAAGGTACTGGTGCGCTGGAGCCGTCCCCAGGGGTCGCCGCGGTAGCCGGAATGGGCCTCCACGGCAGCCATCGCCAAGGGGTGCAGGGACTGAAGCAGGAGCGCTCGCAGCCCGCCGATGAACATCGACGCATCGCCGTGGACCGTGCGGATCGGCCGGTCCGGACCGAACCACCGAGGGCCGGGCGCTCCGTGGATACGAGCGCGGTTCGTCGGCCCTGCGGGCCCGGCGACCTGGGCAAAGATCGCGCTGCCCAGCCGCTCCCGCAGGCCGGCAGCGGCACGCGTGGACGTGTCCATACGGCAAGTATGCGCTCACCGCCACGGCACGCCGGAACCTGGCCGCCGCGCCCTTGATCAGGGAGTCCCGGAGCATTGCGCGCCGATGCGTCCAGGGTCTCCCTGGCACGGCCGGAGGCGCTGTCCTGAAGAGCGTGATCGGGACGGCGGCTCCGCCGCACACCTTCCTCCTGCCCCGCGTCCGGCACGCCGTGCCGTAGCGGTGCCCCGCCCGGAGCCTTGTGACGGTTCCCTCGCGGTACGGCGACCCGCGAGCGCCTGGCCGCGCCGGCCGGACCCTCGCTTACGGCTGCCCTTCACGCGGTCGACTCATCCGGGGTGGGGTGCTCCGGGTGGATGCCTGCATTGCGCGCGGCGTTGCGACCCGCCCCGGCCTCATCGGGATCGGGCTCGGCGGGTTCCGTCTCGTCTCCGAGATGTTCGGAACCCGGCGGGGGAATCACGTCGAGGGCGTCCTCGCCGTCCTGGACCTGCTGGTCGGGTACATCGGCGGGTATCGGCGGCGGGCTGCCCTTCGCCCCGGTGTAGGCGGTGCCCTGCGGCCTGCGGTCGGTCATGTCACTGCTCCCCTCGGTGCGGGCCCGACCTGGAACGGGCGGGCCGGTATGGCACCTCGAGTACCCCCTGCGCCCGGCACGACGCATGGGGACCGGCCGTGCTGTCCGTCGGCGGGAGACGACGTGGTGGGCGTTGACACAGAGCTGCAGGATCCTCCCGCGCGTGATCCAGCAGTCCGTTTCGAGAAGGGGTTCACGTCATCCCTCCACGGGTCGGCCACCCTTCCGACTCGGGTCCAAGTGTGCGAAGAAACGTGAAGAACGGCCGTTACGAAGATCGCCTCGGCCGAGCGAGTGATGCGCCGGGTGGCGCCCCAGGGTGCGCGCCGGGGCATGGAAGGGCTTGCTGTTGATGATTGAACGGGTGGGTGCAGCGGTCAGTGAATGTCAGGGCCACGCCTGTCGGATATGCGTGCCGCTTGCACCCGAGAGTTGCAGAAATGTCCCTGATTGGTAACCGGGCCGGCTGCGTCTGCCACGGGCCGCTTCTTGGGCGCAGTGTTCTGGTTCTCGGCCCGCTACGGGTCGGGAACTCGCACCGCCCATGCCGGCCGAATCGAACGGCATGGGCACTGTTTCTGAGGAGACATCACCTTGTCTGCTTCTTCGGCTACCCGCCGTATCGCCGCGACCGTGCTCACGGCCGGTGCTGTTGTCTCGGCCGTCGCGCTGCCGGCTTCCGCGCAGGACCACGACCGCCACCGCACCCACGCCCGGGTCGTGATCAGCGATGTCCAGGCCGACAGCCCCGGACGTGACAACGGCTCCAACCGGTCCCTGAACCGCGAGTGGATCGAGATCACCAACCAGAGCCGTCGCGCGGTGAACCTGGACGGCTGGACCCTGCGCGCCGATGACGGAAGCCGCTACCGCTTCGACGACGTCCGCCTCGCCGGCCGCGCCACCGTCCGCATCCACACGGGCGTCGGCCGCGACACTCGCACCGACCTCTACCAGGACCGTCACCACTACGTGTGGGACAACTACTCCGACACCGCGACCCTGCGTGACGACCGGGGCCGCACCGTCGACCAGGAGTCCTGGGGCCGCGGACACCACCACCGCCGCTGACCCCAGGCAGTAAGCCGGGGACAGCGAAGGGCTGTCTGCCGCCCCACGGCAGGCAGCTCTTCCCGTCCCCTCACAGCGGGGCCGGGCAGCCGCCCTGCCCGGCCCCGCTCCCCGGCGGCCCATCCAGGGCCGGCCGGCGACGCTGTCCGGAACCGAGACGACCATCCGGCTGACCACCCGCCTGGCCGGGCGGCGGAGTCAGCGCCTCGGCAGACGGTGCAGGACGACGTTGCCGAGGACACCGTTCGTCACCGTGCACGTCATGTACGTGCAGTACGGCTGCCGCCTGCGGTCCGTCGGCGACCCAGGGTTCAGCAGGCGCAGCCCGCCCGGCGCCTCGGTGTCCCACGGGATGTGACTGTGGCCGAAGACCAGGACGTCCAGGCCCGGGTAGCGCACGGCGCAACGGGCCTCACGCCCGTTGGCGGCCTCTGTCTCGTGGACGACACCGAACCGCAGGCCCCCCAGCCGTACGTGGGCCACTTCCGGCAGCCGGGCCCGCAGTTCCGGGCCGTCGTTGTTGCCGTACACGCCGACGAGGCGTCGCGCGCGTCCTTCCAGCAGGTCCAGGGTGGCGACGTCGACCCAGTCCCCGGCATGGACGACGACGTCCGCCCGGTCCGTCTCGCGCAGCAGTTCGTCGGGGAGCCGCCTTGCACGCAGGGGCACATGGGTGTCCGAAGTGAGCAGGAGCCGCACGGGGGAGTCCTCTGCCCTCCCGGTGGTGTCGCCGTCCATTCGCCTGCCTTCTCCTCGGGGCTGTCCGGTTCTACCGTAGAAGTGCGTGAGCGACTACGTAACGTTCGACGGCCGGGGCGGCGCAGAGGCCAGTCGTATGCTCTGCGCGCGGCTGGTTTCGGGATCGGCACCACCACCGTCCGCCCGCCGTCACCGAGGCCGTCCGGTTCCTGGCCTCCCTCGCTCCACGCCCGCAGAGGCCGTGCGCCAGAAAACCGTGTGCCGAAGCCACGCGCCCCTGGCATGATCCGTCGGTGTCCTGTCCTGCCCGGTTCTGGAGGAACACCACGGCCATCGACTACGAGCTCGCCCCGGCCTGGCTGCCGTGGTCCGCCGTCGATCCCCACGTCATCGCCTTCGCCCTGAGCGAGGCGGAGGCATCCGAGATCACCACGGTGATTGCCTCGATGGTGCCTCCCGACGGTGCCGGGTGGGAAGAGGAACATCGCTTCACCACCGAGGTCACCGCGCTCCTGGCAGCCCGATACGGCCGGTGGGCCTGCGGATGGCACTGGGCGGTCGGCGAGGGCGGTGGCGGTGGCGTCGTCACCAGCTGGTGCTGCACTTCGCATTCCGTGGGCGCGCCCACAGCAACGGCCGCCGCCGTGCTGGCCTCGCTGCTGGAGTGGCGCGACTGGTTGGAGGAGCTGGCGCAGCGGTTTGAGCAGTTGGCTCCACCCATGGACGCGGATGCCGATGACCGCAGCTGGCACCTGGAACGGGCGGCCACCCGGCTCGTGACAGTGGTCGTGGACCGGACGGGTGCCGAAGACGGCTGGTACGGGCTCTGTCACACAGTGCTGACGTGGTTCCTTGCCTCCACGGGCATGGGACCGGAAGACGCGAAGGACGCGGTCGTCAGGGCGATCGGTGGACGGTTCAAGAGCTGGGCCGTGCCGTCGCGGAACCTGATCGACGCAGTGGGGGAAGAGTTCGCTGTAGATCTGACCGGAGTGCGGCCCTACCGTGACCACTGACGCCTTGGCCGCGTGGAGCCAGGTCAGAAGCCGGATCGACTGGACTTCCGCGGCCGGTCGGATGCCCGCCCCGGTCGAGCCCATCGTGGACGGTCTCGCCACCTGGTGCGAGGAAGGGGGCCGCGCCGCCGACCTCGCGCGAGGTCATCGACTGCTCGCGGCGCTGGCTCGGTCGCGCACCCACGCTTCCCGCGGGCGCCCTCTCACCTGCGCACTTTTGACCGAGTGGCAGCAGCTGGTCCTCGGCCTGCCCGAAGTCCGGTTCCGCCAGGGCGATGCCTTCGCCAAGGGCGGCCGGGAACGCTACGCACTGACACCCCACACCCAGCGAGACTTCGAGGAGTGTCTGCGCGAAAGTGCCGACCCGAACGTTCCTCTGGCCTCGCGCGCGGCCAGGGCCTACCTGGACGTGGCCTTCTTCCATCCCTTTCCGGATGGCAACGCCCGCCTAGCCATGCTCACCCTCGCCTACGTCCTGGAGCTGGAAGGAGTCCGACTCGACCAGGTCGGCCCCCTGCAGACCACGCGCTATGCCGACGACCTCGCCGGGGCGTCGGACCTGGCCGCCATGGTCTTCGTCCTCATCCGCTCGACCCATCGAAGGGCCACCGGATTCGGCCGCCGAGGACGACATCGCACACCCTCAGGGGCATGAGGGCGCCTCGTGGGCAGAGCGGGCCCGGCGCCGAGCCGAACGCCCGACCTCATCCATTCGGGCACCCGGCGATGAGTACCGGCCACCCTTGGAGTCCTCACTCTCGGAACACTGCGATCAACGAAGGAGATGCCGTGACGGTCGACGTCTGGTCGATGGTGCATGCCGAGCGTGCGGCGCTGATCGAACAACTCGCGCACCTCGACGACGAGCAGTGGGCCACGCCGTCACTCTGCGACGGGTGGACGGTGCACGACGTGGTCGCCCACCTCGTGGACACGGCGCGCACAACCCGCCTGGGTTTCGTCGTGGGCCTCGCCCGGGCAGGGTTCGACTTCGACCGTCAGAACAGCCGGGGAGTGGCGCGCGAGCGTGGGGCCACACCACAGGAGACCCTGGAGCGGTTGCGCCGGGCGGCGTCGCGTAGGTCGACGCCGCCGGCGCCCCTCGACAGCCGGCTCGTCGAGGAGATCGTCCACGGCGAGGACATCCGCCGCCCCTTGGGACTCACCCGCACCTACCCGCCCCGGACCGTGGTCAGGTCGCTCCGTCTGCAGAGCCGCACCCCGGTGGCGTTCGGCGGGGCCAAGGAGCTCATGGGCCGCGTCCGGCTCACGGCCACCGACGCCGAGCTGACGCTTGGAACCGGGCCCACAGCGGCAGGCCCCGTACTCGCCCTGCTCCTGGCCGTCTGCGGTCGCCGATCAGCCCTGGACGAGCTCGCGGGACCGGGCGTGCGCACTCTTGCCGCGGGGACCTGAACAGGCAGAAACTCCGCCCTGGCCGACGCCCTGACAGCTCATCGGATTCGTTGCACATAGCCATGGGCCGGGTCGGGTCGAAGCAGGACAGGGTGGGTGACCGTTCCGCGGGGTCGGTTGAGGCCGGCCCTGGCGGGTAGTCCGTGCCGTTTCCTACACTCGCGGGATGAATGACTACACATGTACTCACTGCGGCACCGTCGGCCAGATGGAGGGATTCATCGAGGACGCCGGTGAGCACTCGCGCGGGTACGCACGCTGGATCGAGGGCGCGTTGGAGCGGGGCGTGTTCGGGGGCGCCAAGCGGATGGGCCGGCCCCGGAGACAGATAGAGGCGTTCCGTTGCCCCAGGTGCGGACACCTCGAACTGTTCGCCACCGGCGTGGTCTAGTTGGCTGTGGCTGTGGCTGTGGCTGTGGCTGTGGCTGTGGCCGTGCCAGGCCGAGCCGCGCGCCGGGCCTTCCGGTGCTGGGCCTTCCGGTGCTGGGCCGGCCCGTCGTCATGGCCGCCGAAGGGCCGACAGCCGAGGAGCCGCCCCGGGCGGCGACGAACCGCTTCTTGCGGGTCATGTCCGGCCCTTGCCATCAGCGCATCCAGTGCCCGGCGGTGCTCCATCCCACAAGGTGCTGCCGGTGCGGGTCCTGCGGCCGGCGGCGTGGCTCACCTCCTGCCCAGTCCGACCGCCGCAGCCCTCCCGCTCTGCGCTACCGTCCCGAGGTATGCACGACGCGGCGCGGACACCCTTGATCGACCCCGAGTCCGACTATCCGTGCTGCTGGTTCTGCCCAGCACTGCGGCTTCCCCGTACGGGTTTCCTCGTTGCGGACCGACCCAGCAGACACTGGCCCTTCGACGCGTCGGACGGGTTCCGGTACACGGTCGACGACCGGGTCCCGGTCTGTGTGCATCCGGGCAGGGTCGGGCTGGAACCGGACCGGGCGGCCCCGCCCCCCGTTTCCGTGCCGCTCCCCGTTGCCGTTCCGAAGCCGGTCGAGCGAAGCCGCCGATGGTGGCGACGCTGGACCGGGGCTCCGTCGCCGCTGAACGTGGTCAACGACGCGAAGGGGCGCTGCTGAGTCTTTCCTGGCCGGGCTGCGCCACGGGAGACCACGGGAAGCCGGTCTGCGCGTTCCGGCGTCACGAGTCGTCCGCGGCGCCGGTTCGTTGCCTGCTCGTCCGCCGCCGGCGGCGCCTGGTGCCATGAAGTCCAAGCCCCCTGTTCTCACCTTGACTCCGCTCGGCGCGGGGGCGGAAGGCGGGGCGCGTGACCGGCGCACGGGGGCGCGGCGGAATTTGTTCATGTCGGGGAGTCTGCGGGCGCACGCCGGCGGCTATCCGGATTTGTTCGGGTCGTATTCAGTGATACTCGCACAATTTGGGCACGGGGTGGCTGAATGTTTCTGTCCGGGCGGGTTGGCATATGTCTCGGGCGACCCGTTTCCTGGTTGTCCCATTGGAGAGTCGCAAGCGAGTGGCTGGGTTTTGCATCTTCGGCCGCTGAGGGTCCTCTATGGTGATTGTGGAGGTCGGGTGAAGCCGGGGAAATCTCGGCAGGCTCGTCGGCGCGGTCTCGCTATCGCCAGGGCTGGCATATTTCTGCCACGCGTGGCCGATAGTCAACCGCGAGGGGGTTGAAAGCTCGGCGGTGTGGGCGCAGGGAATTGATCTGCGCAACCGTGCCCCACAAGCACAGATGAACATGTCGTGGCAAAGGTGAGAACAGGTCAGGGGGCGGTCATGAGCAATCCTTTTGATGACGAGTCGGGGCGGTTCCTGACGCTGGTCAATGGTGAGGGTCAGTACTCGCTGTGGCCGGCGCACATCGACATCCCGGGCGGCTGGAGCGTGGGCGGGCCGGAAGGGTCGCGCCAGGAGTGTCTGGATGCGATCGAGGCCGCATGGGCGGACATGCGACCCGCCAGCCTGGTGCGGGCGATGGAGTCCGGCACCGGGTAAGGCGTCCAAGTCGTCGAGGGTGTCACTCGCCCTGGTCGGATTTGAGGGGCCTGGCGTTTCCGCCTGATCGAGTTTGCTCTCATTCGAACAAAATTGATCAGGCGGAAGTGGTCATCGGTCAAATCTGGACCGCAAGACTTCATGCAGCTTTCATATGGCTGTCGTGAATCACCGGGTGGACTGCCAGGTGGTTCATCTCTGATGTGCGAAAAACCGGGAAGCGCCTTGCCGGGTGCCTGAGTCGGCAAGGATTCCGGTGCTGCCCGCTGTCAGCGGCGCCGCGTCGCACTCCTTTGATGTGACCGGCCGCACGCGGCGATGCAAGCCGCACCGGCGTGATCGGCTTCGGCCTGCCTTCTTCGTCCCCAGAAACTCTCCCCGAAGGTGTGAATCGGCATGCGTGAAAACGAATCGCTCCCCTCCCGCGCGGCTTCCGCCGAGCCCTTCGGGATTACTGCGGCCCAACAGGGCGTCTGGTACGGGCAGCTGGTCGATCCGGACAGTCCGAAATACAACATCGGGGAGTGCTTCGAGATTCATGGAGGCCTCGACGAGCTGTTGTTCGCCGCAGCGCTGGACCGGGCTGTGGCTCTGTGCGACAGCCTCAACGTGGAGTTCGTCGTCAGCGACGAGACCGTCCGTCAGCAGGTCGTCCGCCGCTCACCGGAGGGAATCAGCCGGCTCCGTGTGGTCGACCTGTCCGACGCCGAGGATCCTGTGGGGGAGGCCGAGCGCTACCTGGCCGACGACATGGCCGCCGTCCACAGCTTCGACGCCCCGCACCACCACTTCGCGTTGCTGCGTCTCGGCCACCGGCTGCACTACTGGTACGTGCGCTTTCACCACATAGTCGTCGATGGCCTCGGCGGTGCCGTCTTCGCCCGCACCGTGGCCGACCTCTACGGGCGTGCTGTGCGAGGCGAGAACCTGGCCGAAGCCGAGCTGCCCGCCGCGCCCCTGCGCGACCTCGTCGCCGACGAGATGGCCTACCGCGGCTCGGAGCGGTACGAGGCCGACCGTGCCTACTGGACGGGGCGGTTCGCGGACCTGGTCACCGACCGCGTGACGGAACCGGCCCGCGCCGGCGGCGATCCGGACGCTCAAGCCGGCCGGGCGCTCATCCGCCGGCGCACCGACGCTCCACCACCGGCGGCCCTCGACGGGCCCGGCATCCAACTGCACACCGGCGAGACCCTGCCCGTGGCCGTCTTCGACAGCCTGCGCCGGCTCGCCTCCGCCCACCGCACCACCTGGAGCGCCGTCCTCGTCAGCGCCGTGGCCGCGTACGTCGGCCGGGTCACCGGGATGCCGGACGTCACCGTGGGCCTTGCCTCCAACGGCCGTCACGGCGGGCTCCGGCACATCGTCGGGATGACCGCCAACATCCTGCCGCTGCGCCTGACCGTCGACGCCGACATGACGGTCGGCGCCCTCGTCCGCGCCGTCGCCGCCGAGATGCGCGGCGCCCTGCGCCACCGTCGGTTCTCACGCGAACAACTCGCCCGTGAACTGAACACGGCCGACGACGCAGGCCGCCTCACCGGCGTCGTCGTCAACATCATGGGCTACGACTTCGACCTCGACTTCGCCGGCAGCCCCGGCGCCTCCCGCGTGCTGTCCATCGGACCGGTCGACGACCTGTCCCTGTTCGTCTCCGAACGAGCCGAGGGCAAAGGGCCGTTGATCGGATTCGACGCCAACCCGGAGTTGTACCGTCCCGAGGACGTGCGGCTGCACCAGCAGGCTGTCGTCTCCTTCCTGTCGGCCCTGGCCGAAGCGGACGCCGAGACCCCCTTGCGCGACCTGCCGTTCGTCGACGAGACCACCGCCGCGGTCCTGCACGCGCAGGGACGGGGCATCGCACTGCCCGTGGAAGCCGTGGCCGCGAGCCTGCCGGAAGCGTTCGACGCACAGGTACACCGGACGCCGGACGCGCGGGCGGTGGTGGACGGCACCGTCACGCTCTCGTACCGGGAGCTGGCGCGGACGGCGCAGAGTCTGGCGAGTGTGCTGGCGGGCTGGGGCGTCGGTGCCGAAGACGGCGTCGGTGTCCTGGTGGGCCGTTCGGCGGCCGTCGTGTCCGCCACGCTCGGCATCGTCGGCGCGGGAGCGGCGTACGTGCCGATGGACCCCGCCTGGCCGGCCGAACGACTCGCCCGCGTCGCCGAGACCGCCCACGTCCGTGCCCTCGTCGTCGATGAGGCCACCGCCGGTGAGCCCTGGGTGCAGGAGGCGGCCGACGGCCTGCCGATGATCGTCGTCGACGCGCTCGGCGGCGTCTTACGCGGCGCTCCGCCACGACCGGGCCCCCTGCCGTGCCTGACCCGTGGTGACCGACTGGCCTACGTGATGTTCACGTCCGGCTCCACGGGCCTGCCCAAAGGTGTCGGCGTCACCCATGCCGATGTCCTCGCGCTGGCGGCCGACCACACCTGGAAGGACGGGGTGTGCGACGCGGTGCTGCTGCACTCCGCGTATGTCTTCGACGCCTCCACGTTCGAGACCTGGGTGCCGCTTCTGAACGGCGGCTGCGTGGTGGTCGCCCCCAGCGGTGTCGTGGACGCGCGGGTGCTGCGCGACATGGTGACCCGGAACGGTCTCACCGCGCTCTTCCTGACGACGGCCCTGTTCAACGTGGTGGCCGAGGCGGATCCGACGGCCTTCGCCGGTCTGCGCATGGTTGCCGCGGGGGGTGAGGCCGCGACCCCGGACCTCATGCAGCGTGTGGCGGCCGAGGCGCCCGCGACGCTCGTCCTGCACGTGTACGGTCCCACGGAGACCACGACCTTCACCGCCCGCCACCCGGTCGCTGCCGGTACCGCGGGAGTGCCGCCCATCGGCCGGGCCCTCGACGGGATGAGTCTGTACGTGCTGGATCCCTCCCTCGCCATGGTGCCGCCCGGCGTCGTGGGGGAGCTGTACGTGAGCGGTCACGGCGTCGCCCGCGGGTACCAGGGGAGTCCCGCGCCGACCGCCACCCGGTTCGTCGCCGACCCGTACGGCACCAGCGGTGGCCGCATGTACCGCACCGGCGACCTCGTGCGCTGGACCGCGAGCGGCGACATCGAATACGTCGGACGCGTGGACGGCCAGATCAAACTCCGCGGATTCCGCATCGAACCGGCCGAGACCGAGAACGTGCTGCTCACCGACCCGGATGTGCACGGCGCCTGCGTCGTCGTCCGCGAGGACATACCCGGCGACCGCCGGCTCGTGGCCTATGTCGTGCCCGCTCCCGGCGCCAGGCCGGAGGGCTCCGCCCTGGCCCGCCGAGTCGGGCGCTTCCTGCCCGCCTACATGGTGCCCTCCGCGTTCGTCTCCCTTGACGCGCTGCCCCTCAACGCCAACGGCAAGGTGCCCTGCCCGCCCCCGCACCGTCGCCACCACCGGCCGCGCTCCGCGCACCGCCTACGAGGAGGTCCTGGCGGGCCTGTTCGCCGACGTCCTTGGCGTACCCGTGGTCGGCATCGACGACAACTTCTTCTCCCTGGGCGGCCATTCGCTTCTCGCCACCCGCCTCACCGGCCGGGTGCGGACCGCCCTGGGCGCCGAAGCCGGCCTGGGCATGCTCTTCGAGCACCCCACGGTCGCCTCCCTGGCCGCGGCACTGGACGCCGGAGCAGCGGCCCGGCCCGCCCTTGCACCGCAGCCGCGGCCCGAGGCGGTGCCGCTGTCCTCCGCGCAGCAGCGCCTCTGGTTCCTCAACCGGGCCGAGGGCCCCGGTGACACGTACAACATTCCGCTCGTCCTCGAACTCGACGGCCCTCTGGACACGGACGCACTGCGCGGCGCCCTCGCGGACGTGGTCGTGCGCCACGAGAGCCTGCGCACCGTCTTCGCCGAACACGACGGCGTCGCCCGCCAGGAAGTCCTTGACGCGGACGCCGCGGCAACGCTCGTCCCTCTCGTCGTCGAGCACGCGCCCGCCGAAGAGACCGCCGACGCCTGGGCCGAGGAAACGCTGAACCGGCTGACCACCAGGCCCTTCGACCTCACGGCCGACACCGCGGTCCGCGCCCATCTGCTCCGCCTGGGCCCGGCCCGTCACCTCCTGGTCCTCGTTCTTCACCATGTCGTCGCCGACGGCTGGTCCCTCGCCCCGCTCAGCCGTGACCTGGGCACCGCCTACCGCGCCAGGAGCGAGGGCACGGGCGCGCCCGACTGGGCCCCGCTGCGCGTGCAGTACGCCGATTACGCCCTGTGGCAGCGCCGGCTGCTGGGCGACGACGGGGACCCGGACAGCCTGGCCGCGTCCCAGCTCGCCTTCTGGAAGGGGGCGTTGCAGGGCGCCCCCGACCTGCTGGACCTGCCCCTCGACCGGCCACGTCCGGCCGTGCCCAGCCACCGGGGCGCCGCCGTGCCCTTCGAGCTGCCCGCCCCCGCGCACGCCGCACTCGTCCGGCTCGCCCGTGCGGCAGGCTGCACCCCGTTCATGGTGCTCCAGGCGGCTCTCGCCGTGACGCTTCAGGCGCACGGCTCGGGCTCCGACATTCCGCTGGGCACCGCGGTCGCCGGACGCACCGAGGAGGCCCTCGACGATCTGGTCGGGTTCTTCGTCAACACGGTCGTCCTGAGGACCGACCTGTCCGGGAGCCCGACGTTCCGCGAACTGCTCGACCGGGTCAAGGAATTCGACATCGCGGCCCTCGGCCACGGCGACGTTCCCTTCGAGCGGATCGTGGAGGCACTCAACCCCGAACGGTCCGGCGACCACCACCCCCTGTTCCAGACCATGCTGGTCCTTCAGAACCAGGAACGGGCGGCCCTCGATCTGCCAGGCATCACCGTTCGCGACAGGTCCCGGCACCGAGGGGGCAGCAAGTTCGACCTGACGTTCTCGCTCACCGAAGTCACCGACGTCACCGAAACCACCCGATCCGCCGAAGTCGCCGAAACCACCCGATCCGCCGCAACCACCCAAGCCGCGCGAGCCTCCGAAACCGCCCAAGCCGCTGACCGGCCGGCCGGGAGACCCGCCGAGGCTCCCGGAAGCGGCAGACCGACCGACCCGGCAGGCCGCGCCCCCGCAGACATCCGGCACGGAGCCGGAGGCATCGGCGGCTACCTGGAATACGCCACCGACCTCTTCGACGCCGCCACCGCCCGCGCGCTGTGCGCCCGGTTCGCCCGCGTCCTCACCCTTGCCGTGACCGACCCCGGCCTGGCCGTCAGCGACCTGGACCCGCTGGCGCAGGGGGAGCGGGACCGCCTCCTGGCCCAGGGGCGCGGCGCGCAGCAGCCGCCACCCTCCCGTACCGCTCCCGAGGCGGTCAGGGAGCAGGCCGTGCGTACTCCCGGCGCCGTCGCCGTACGCGACGCGCACACGCGCCTCACCTACGCCGCGCTCGACGCCCGCGCCGACGCCCTCGCACACGTCCTGCGTGAACGCGGCGCAGGCCGCGAGACCAGGGTGGCCATCGCCGCGCCGCCGTCCGTGGACACCGTCGTCGCCATGCTGGCCGTACTGCGGGCCGGCGCCGCCTATCTGCCGGTCGACCCGCAGTATCCGCCCGCCCGCATCAGCCACATGCTCGACGATGCCCGCCCCGTCCTGCTGCTCACCACCGCGGACGTGCACGCGGGTCTGCCCGCCTGCGGCATTCCGTGGCTTGCCCTCGACGGCCGGGAGGCCCGGCCCGCACCGCCCACCGGGCCCCTACCGGACCCGCCAGGTCCGGCGGATCCCGCGTACGTCATCTACACCTCCGGCTCCACCGGCCGGCCCAAGGGCGTGGTCGTGTCGCACGCCGCCCTGGCCGGTCACATGGCCTGGATGGCACGGCACCTGACGCTCACTCCGGACGACCGGGTCCTCGCACGCACCTCCTCCAGCTTCGACGCCTCCGTGTGGGAGCTGTGGCTTCCGCTGATGAACGGCGCCGAAGTCTGCGTGCTGCCCGACGGGGCGAACACGGAACCCCGCACCCTGGTCTCCTGGATGAGCCGGTTCGGTGTCACCGTCGCCCAGTTCGTGCCGTCCCACCTGGCCCTCGTCCTCACCGAGGCGGCACACGCCGCGCCGCTGCCCGCACTGCGCGCCGTGCTGTGCGGCGGCGAGGCGCTGCCGCGCACCCTCGCCGACGACATCGCCGAGCTGTGGCGGGCCGAGGTGCACAACCTCTACGGGCCCACCGAGACGACGATCGACGCGACCGCCCACCAGGTGATCGGCCGGGAGAGCGGCGGGCAGGCGGAAGGCGCACCGTACGAGACCGTGCCGATCGGCCGCCCCGTCGACACCATGCGCGCCTACGTCCTGGACAGCCGGCTGCGTCCCGTACCACCCGGTGTCACCGGTGAGCTGTACCTGTCGGGTCCCCATCTCGCCCGCGGATACCTGGACCGTCCGGGCCTGACCGCCGCGCGGTTCGTCGCCGACCCGTTCGACGGCACGGGCGCACGGATGTACCGCACGGGTGACCTCGTGCGGTGGGACCGCCACGGTCTGCTCGACTACGTGGCACGCGGCGACGACCAGGTCAAACTCCGGGGATTCCGGATCGAGCTGGGCGAGGTCGAGGCCGCGCTCCTGGCGCGCCCCGGCGTCACGGCGGCCTGCGCCGTGATCCGTGCGGACAGCGCGGGCGGGCGCCGCCTCGTCGCGTACGCCGTCACGGGCGGCCCCGCTCCCCGCCCCGTCGCCCTGCGTGAGGCCCTCGCCGAGACGCTGCCCCACTACGCGGTTCCCGGTGCCGTCGTCATCCTGGACGACCTTCCGCTCCTGCCCAACGGCAAGGTGGACCGGCGGGCCCTGCCGGAGCCGTCGGCGGGATCCGGCCCCGCCGACGGCGCGGGGCCGCACTCGCTCCAGGAGGGTCTGCTCGCCGGCATCTTCGCCGACGTCCTGCAACAACCCCGCGTGAACCCGCACGACAGCTTCTTCGACCTCGGCGGGCACTCGCTCCTCGCCATGCGGGTCGTGAGCCGCGTCCGGGCCGTCCTGGGCGCCGAGATCGCCGTCCGCACCCTCTTCGAACACCCGACCGTCGCGGGCCTGGCCCGCGTCCTCGACCCGCGGGGCCACACCCGCCCGCCGGTGGTGCCCGCCGCGCAGCGACCCGACCCGCTGCCGCTCTCCTACGCCCAGCAGCGCCTGTGGTTCCTCAACCGGCTCGAAGGCCCCAGCTCCGCCTACCACATCCCGCTCGTCCTCGAACTCGACGGTGCCCTGGACACGGACGCCCTGCGGGCCGCCCTCCGCGACGTCGTGGAGCGTCACGAGGCGCTGCGCACGCTGTTCCCCGAACGCGACGGTGTACCGCGTCAACTGGTTCTTCCGGCCGACGCGGCGACACCTCACCTCCCCGTCGTGAGCACGGCGCCCGCGGACCTCGAGGAGGCCGTCCTGGCCGCCGTGCGCGAACCGTTCGACATCGTCACCGACCCTCCGCTGCGGGCCCTGCTGCTGCGATCGGCACCCGGCCACCACGTACTGGTGCTCGTCCTGCACCACATCGCGGGAGACGGCTGGTCCCTCGCCCCGCTCACCCGTCACCTCGGCGAGGCATACGCGGCCCGTCTCACGGGCCGGGAGCCCGCACGCGCGCCCGGCACGCCGCTCCAGTACGCCGACTACACCCTCTGGCAGAACGCCGCCCTCGGCGACGGCATCGCACCGCAGAGCGTCCTGCGCGGGCAGCTCGACCACTGGCACACCGCCCTCGCGGGCCTCCCCGGGCTGATCGACCTGCCACTGGACCGGCCGCGCCCGGCCACCACCGACCCGAGAGGTGCCGTCCACACCTTCGACGTACCGCCTCATCTCCACGCTCAACTCCTGCGCCTGGCGCGCGAGTCGGGCAGCAGCCTGTTCATGGTGCTGCAGGCGGCGGTCGCCACCCTGCTGCACCGGCACGGCGCGGGCGACGACATCCCGCTCGGCTCGCCCGTCGCCGGCCGCACGGACGAGGCGCTGGAGGACCTGGTCGGCTTCTTCGTGAACACGCTCGTCCTGCGCACGGACCTGTCCGGCAACCCGACCTTCCTCGAACTGCTCCAACGGGTAAGGGAGTTCGACCTGGCCGCGTACGCGCACCAGGATGTTCCCTTCGAGCGTCTCGTGGAGAGCGTCAACCCCGTCCGGGCACGCAACCACCACCCGCTGTTCCAGACCATGGTGGTCCTCCAGAACCAGGAGACCGCACGCCCCGGCCTGCCCGGCCTCACCGTCGTGGACCGGCTCGTCCACAACGGCCTGAGCAAGTTCGATCTCACCTTCGCCTTCGACGAGGAGCGGGGCGGGGCCGGCCTCACGGCCGGAATCGAGTACGCCACCGCCCTCTTCGACCGCTCCACCGTCGCCGCACTCGCGGACCGTCTGATCCGGCTCCTGGAGCGGGCGGCCGCCGAGCCCGCTCTGCCCGTCGCGAGCCATGACCTCCTGACGAGCGGCGAGCACGCCCGTGTCACCCACTGGGGAACCGGCGGCCGCCTGCCCGCCTCCGTCGATGCCACTCTGCCCGCCCTGTTCGCGGCCCAGGCGCACCGCACACCGGACGCGGTGGCCGTCGCGGGCGACGACACGGCCCTCACCTACGCCGAGCTCGACGGGATATCCGCCGACCTCGCCGGCGCCCTGGCCGGCCTCGGCATCACCCCGGAGTCAGGGATCGGGGTGCTGCTCGCCCGGTCGCCCGCCGTGGTGGCGGTGTCGCTCGGCGCGGTCCGTGCGGCCGGCGCCTACGTCCCGCTGGACGCGGGCTGGCCCGGGGAGCGGCTCGATCAGGTCGCCGGGGTGGCGGGCGTGCGCGTCCTCGTCGTCGACGAGGACGCCTTCGCCTCCCCGTGGGTGGCCGCGACGGCCCGGCAGGTGCCGGTCGTCGTCGTGGACCGGCTCGGCCGGATCCTGCGGGGCGCGCCGGAGCGGCCGGGCCGCCCCGCGGTCGTGCCGGGCCCCGGGACCCTCGCCTACGTGATGTTCACCTCCGGCTCGACCGGGCTGCCCAAGGGCGTCGGGGTCACGCACGCCGACGTGGTGGCGCTGACCGCCGACTCGGCCTGGCAGGGCGGCGCCGCCGACGCGGTGCTCATGCACTCGGCGTACGTATTCGACGCCTCCACCTTCGAGATCTGGGCTCCGCTGCTGCGTGGTGGCAGGGTCGTGATCGCACCGGAGGGCGTCCTGGAGGCCGCCGCCCTCGGCGATGCCGTCCAGGAGCACGGCGTGAGCGCCGTCTTCCTGACGACGGCCCTGTTCAACGTCATCGCCGAGACCGATCCGGGCGCCTTCGCCGGCCTCCGGCTCGTCTGCGCCGGCGGCGAACTGGCCTCCCCGGACGCGATGCAGCGAGTGGCCGGCACAGCGCCGGGTGTGCGCGTCCTCCATGTGTACGGACCCACCGAGACGACCACCTTCGCCACCCGCTACGACGTGGCGGCCGGCCTGCCGTCGGGCCCGCCCCCCATCGGACGCCCCCTGGACGGCATGCGCGGCTATGTCCTCGACGGCTCCCTGGGCCCGGTCCCGCCGGGCGTGGTGGGCGAGCTGTACCTCGCCGGCCACGGCGTGGCGCGCGGATACACCGGGCTCCCCGGCCTCACCGCCGCACGCTTCGTCGCCGACCCGTTCGACGCGGAGGGCGGGCGCATGTACCGCACCGGAGACCTCGTCCGGTGGACCGATGACGGGCAGATCGCCTACGTGGCCCGTGCGGACAACCAGGTGAAGCTGCGCGGATACCGCATCGAACTCGGCGAGATCGAGGGCGTGCTGGCCTGCTGCGACGGCGTCGCCGATTCCTTCGCCGTCGTCCGTGAGGACGTACCCGGTGACCGGCGGCTCGTGGCGTACGTGGTGCCCGCCGCCGGCGCACGACCCGAAGCCGCCGATCTCGCGCGGGCCGTCGGCCGGTCCCTGCCCGCCTACATGGTGCCTGCCGCGTTCGTCCTGATCGAGGCGCTTCCGCTGACCCTCAACGGGAAAGTGGACCAACGCGCCCTGCCCGCGCCCGCGCACCCTGCTCCGGTCCGCGGGCGAGCCGCCCGCACCGCGCGCGAGGAAATCCTCTGCGCCCTCTTCGCCGACGTGCTCGGCCTGGACGCGACGGCCGCGGACGACGACTTCTTCGCCCTGGGCGGCCATTCCCTGCTCGCCACCCGGCTCGCCGCACGCATCCGTACCGCGCTCGCCGTGGAGGTCCAGGTCAAAGCCGTCTTCGACCACCCGACGCCCGCCGCCCTCGCCGCCGCTCTGCACGGCGCCGACGAAGCGAGGGCCCCGCTGGAGCGGGCCCGGCACCGGCCCGATCCGCTGCCGCTGTCCTTCGCCCAGCAGCGCCTGTGGTTCCTCAACCGTTTCGAAGGACCCTCCGCCACGTACAACGTGCCGATGGTGCTCCGCCTGGACGGCCCACTCGACGAGGACGCCCTGCAGAGCGCCCTCGCGGACGTCGTCGAACGCCACGAGAGCCTGCGCACCGTCTTCCCCGAGACCGACGGCGTGGCGCGCCAACTGGTCCTCGACGCCGGTGGCGCCGACCTCGACCTGACGCCCGGGGACACCGACCCCGACCGGCTCGACGAAGTCCTGGCGGCCGAGGTGGCGCATCCCTTCGACGTGAGTGCCGAACTGCCCGTACGGGCCCGGCTGCTGCGGCTCGGCGCCGAATCCCACGTACTCGTGCTGCTCGTGCACCACATCGCGGGCGACGGCTGGTCCCTGGCCCCGCTCGCCCGCGACCTCGCAGACGCCTACCGGGCGCGCGCCGAGGGCCGGGAACCCTCCTGGACGGCAATCGACGTCCAGTACGCCGACTACACCCTGTGGCAGCGCGCCCTGCTCGGAGCCGAGGACGACCCCACCAGTCAGGCCGCCCGCCAGCTGGACTTCTGGCGCACCGCACTCGCCGGCGCCCCCGACCTGCTCGCACTGCCGTACGACCGGCCGCGCCCCGCCGTCACCACGTACCGCGGTGACGCGTTCGCCTTCCCCGTCGGCGCGGACACCCACCGGGCCCTCGCGGATGTCGCCCGAGCCCGCGGATGCAGCCTTTTCATGGTGCTCCAGGCGGCCCTGTCGGTGCTCCTGTCCCGGCACGGCGCCGGTGAGGACATCCCGCTCGGTACGGCCGTCGCCGGACGCACCGACGAAGCCCTCGACGACCTGGTCGGCTTCTTCGTCAACACCCTCGTCCTGCGCACCGACCTGACCGGCGACCCCACCTTCGCCGAAGTCATCGACCGGGTACGAGCGTTCGACCTCGCCGCCTACGCCCATCAGGACGTGCCGTTCGAGCGGCTGGTGGACGCCCTCAGCCCGGAACGGGCGCAGAACCACCACCCGCTGTTCCAGACCATGCTCGTCCTCCAGAACCAGGCGGATTCCACCGTCGGCCTCCGCGGTCTCACGGTGACGCGGCAGCCGGTGCGCACCGGGATCAGCAAGTTCGACCTGACCTTCACCTTCACCGAGACCCGCGACGACGCGGGCCGGCCGTCCGGCCTCGACGGCGTTCTGGAGTTCTCCACCGAACTCTTCGCCCACACCACCGCCCACGCCCTGGCCGCGCGCCTCACCCGCCTGCTCGCCTCGCTCGCCGCCGACCCCGGCCGGCGCGTCCACGCGGTCGACGTGCTGGACGCGGCCGAGCAGGCAAGCCTGGAGCGGGCCTCGCACGGCCCGGTCCGGCCTGTCGCGACACGCACGGCGTCAGCGGCGTTCCGGGCGCAGTCCGCCAGAACACCCGGTGCGATCGCCGTACACGACGGCGCGCACCGGCTCACCTTCGGCGAACTGGACGCACTCTCCGACGACTTGGCGCACCACCTGCACGACCGGGGCATCGGACGCGGCGACCTCGTCGCCCTCGCCCTGGAGGGCACCGCCGACCAGGTCGTCGCGATGCTGGCGGTCGTCAAGGCGGGGGCCGCCTACCTGCCGGTCGACCTCGCCTACCCCGAGGCCCGGATCACCCACATGCTCGACGACGCCCGCCCGGCGCTGCTCCTCACCCACGGCACCACCCGCGCTGCCCGGTACGTCCCGTCCGTGCCCTGCCTCGCCCTCGACGACCGGGCTTCCTGGTCCACCGGGCGCGCGGCACCGCCCGCCACCGCGCCGGACCCGCTCGACGCCGCGTACGTCATCTACACCTCGGGCTCCACCGGCCGCCCCAAGGGTGTCGTCGTCACCCACGCCTCCTTGGTCAACCACATGGCGTGGATGGCCGGCCACCTCGGCCTCACCGACGAGGACCGGGTCCTGGCCCGTACCTCGCCGAGCTTCGACGCCTCGGTCTGGGAAACCTGGCTGCCGCTGCTGCACGGCGGCTCCACCTGCCCCGTGCCGCCCGCGCTCAACCACGACCCGGCCGGGCTGCTGGCCCGCGTACGCGAGGCCGGCGCGACGATCGTGCAGTTCGTGCCCTCGCACCTCTCGCTCGTCCTCACCGAGACCGGTTCCGACGAGGCGCCGACGACGTTGCGGGCCGTCCTGTGCGGCGGCGAGCCGCTGACCCGGTCCCTGGCGGTGCGCGCGGAGCAGGCCTGGCGGGTCGAGGTGCACAACCTGTACGGACCCACCGAGACGACGATCGACGCCACCGCCCACCACTTCGGCGCGGGAACGGACACCGCCGCGGTGGAGGGGAGCGTGCCGCTCGGCAGCCCCGTCGACAACACCCGCGCCTACGTCCTGGACGCCGGGCTGCTCCCGGTGCCGCCGGGCGTCATCGGCGAGCTCCATATCGCGGGCGACGGCCTCGCGCGCGGTTACCTGGGGCGTCCAGGCCTGACCGCCGCGCGGTTCGTCGCCGATCCGTTCGGCCCCGCCGGGAGCCGCATGTACCGCACGGGCGACCTCGTCCGACGGAGCGCGGACGGCCTCCTCACCTACGTCTCCCGCGCCGACGACCAGGTCAAGCTGCACGGCTTCCGTATCGAACTCGGCGAGATCGAGACCGCGCTCACCGCGCTCGACGGCATCACCGCCGCCTGTGCCCTCGTCCGCGAGGACCGGCCCGGCGAGCGGCGCCTCGTTGCTTACACCGTTGCCGACCAGCGCAGCGGCTCCGCGAGCCCGACGGACACCGAACTGCGCGCCCGGCTGGCATCGGCCCTGCCGCCGTACATGGTGCCGGCCGTCTTCGTCGCCCTCGACGCCCTGCCGCTCCTGCCCAACGGCAAGACCGACCGCCGAGCCCTGCCCGTCCCGGAGCGCCCTGTCGCCACCCGGCCGGGCGGCCGGCCGCGCACCGCACAGGAACGTGTCCTGTGCGACGTGTTCACCTCCGTCCTGCGCAGCCCGGCCGTCCGCACGGACGACGACTTCTTCGCGCTCGGCGGCGACAGCATCCTCTCCATCCAGCTCGTCAGCCGCGTCCGCGAGGCCGGGCTCGGGGTGACCCCGCGCGACGTCTTCGTCCACCGCACCCCCGAGGCCATCGCGGCCGTCGCCACCCCACTCGGCCAGGACGCCACCGCACCGGCCGAACAGGGCACCGGCGAGATGCCGCCGACGCCCATCGCCGCCTGGCTCCTGGAGCGGCCCGGCAGCACGGACGGCTACAACCAGTCCGGGGTACTGCGCACGCCCGCGGGCGCCGAGGAGGACACGCTCGTGGCCGTCCTCCAACTGCTCATCGACCACCACGACATGCTCCGTCTGCGCGTCAGCCGCCCGGCCTCGGACGAACCCGTCCTGGAAGCCCTGCCGCCCGGCGCCGTGCAGGCCCGCCGCCGCTTCACCCGGGTCGACATCGCCGGCCTCGACGCGGAAGCCGCCCGCGCCGCCGTCACCGCGTCGGGAGAGCAGGCGCGCAGCCGGCTGCGGCCCGCGGACGGGGACGTGATCGAGGCCGTCTGGGGCGATGCCGGGCCGCACGCCCGCGGACGTTTGCTGCTCGTCGTGCACCACCTGGCCGTCGACGCCGTCTCGTGGCGGATCCTCGCAGCCGATCTGGCCCGTGCCTGGCAGACGGTCACGGAAACCGCGTCCGCGGACAGGGGCCGGCCCTCAACCACGGCGCTGCCCGCCGCCACCACGCCCTACAGAACCTGGGCACACCTTCTGACGTCCCAGGCGCGCAGTGCCGCCCGGGGAACCGAACTCCCGCTGTGGCAGAGCGTGCTGAGCACACCGGACCCCCAACTGGGATACCGGCCGCTCGACCCCCATCTGGACACCGCCGACGGGACCCGCACACTGGTCACACACCTGCCCGCCACCTGGGCCACATCCCTGCTCACCACCGCCCCCGGCGCCTTCCACGCCGGAGTGGACGACGTCCTGCTCACCGGCCTGGCCCTCGCCGTCTGCTCCTGGCGGGCGGAACGCGCCGCAGGCCCCGGCGGGCCCCGGCGGGACGGCACCACCGTCCTCCTCGACCTGGAGGGCCACGGCCGCGAGCAGATCGCCGACCACCTCGACCTGTCCCGTACGGTCGGCTGGTTCACCAGCCTCTACCCGGTCCGGCTCGATCCCGGGCCCCTCGACGCCCGCGACCCCGGACGCTTCGACTCCGCACTGGTCGAACGCGCCGTCAAACGCGTCAAGGAACAGCTGCGGACCGTGCCCGACCACGGCGTCGGCTACGGAATGCTGCGCCACCTCAACCCGGCGACGCGCTCCCGGCTCGCCACCGCGGCCGAACCCCAGATCGGCTTCAACTACCTCGGACGGTACGCCGCTTCCCCGGGTCCGGCGGACCACACCGAAGGCGCCGACTGGGACGTCCTGCTCGACGGCGGCGGGCCACGGAGCCAGGACCCGGACATGCCCGTGCACCACGTCATCGACATCAACGCGCACACCGAGGACCTGCCCGACGGCCCGCGCCTGGTGACCCGCTGGACCTGGCCCGGCGACCTCCTCAAGGAGGAGGACGTGGGCTCCCTGTCCGAGGCGTTCGTGCGGGCACTGCGCGCCATCGCGGAACACGCGCAACGACCCGACGCGGGCGGCTACACACCGTCCGACCTTCCGCTGGTCTCGCTCGACCAGGCACAGATCGACCGACTGCAGAACAAGTGGGGTGGCCGCAAGTGACCGGGTTCCAACTCGAAGACGTACTGCCGCTGACGCCGCTTCAGGCCGGCATGCACTTCCACGCCCTGTACGACTCGCACGCCGTCGACGTCTACACCGCGCAGTTCGTCTTCGACCTCGAAGGCACCGTCGGCGTTCCCGCACTGCGCGCCGCCATCGGCACCCTGCTGCGGCGGCACGCCAACCTTCGGGTCGGCTTCCTCCACGAGGACCTGGACCAGCCCGTACAGGCTGTCGCCGCCGAGGTTCCCGTCCCGCTCGAGGAACGAGACCTGACGGCCACGGGGGGCGCAGGCACGGCGGAGGAACGCCTCACCGCCTTCCTCGCCGCCGACCGCACCCGCCGCTTCGACCTGACCACTCCGCCCCTGATGCGGTTCACGCTGCTGCGCACCGCGCCCCGGCGCCACCGCCTGGTCATGACGAGCCATCACCTCCTCTTCGACGGCTGGTCGATGCCCCTCCTCGTACGGGAACTGTTCGAGCTGTACGCATCGGAGGGCGACGACTGCGCGCTGCCGCGGGTCACCCCCTATCGCGCCTACCTCCACTGGCTCGCGCAGCAGGACCGCACAGCCGCCCTGGAAGCCTGGTCCACGGCTCTGGCCGGAATCGAGGCCCCGACCCTGCTCGCAGGGCCCCGCGGCGCGAGTGCCCCCGGCTCCGCAGAACTGCCCGAAACGCTCGTCCTCGACCTGGACGCCGCCACGACCCACCGGCTCCGCGAGACGGTCCGCGCCCACCGGCTCACCCTCAACACCCTGGTCCAGGGCGCCTGGGGTCTTGTGCTCGGGCACCTCACCGGCCGCCCCGACATCGTGTTCGGCGCCACCGTGTCCGGTCGCCCGCCCGAGATCCCCGGCATCGAGTCGATGGTCGGCCTGTTCATCAACACCGTGCCGGTACGCCTGCTCACCACACCCGGCGAAACCCTGGCCGCACTCCTGACCCGGCTTCAGGAGGAACAGGGCCGCCTCCTCGGCAGCCAGCACCTGGGACTGACCGAGATACGGGGGGTCACCGGCCTGGACGAACTCTTCGACACCCTGACCGTGTTCGAGAACTATCCGATGGACGACGAGGCCCTGCGCACCGCGCAACAGGGACTGCCCGGCCTGGCCGTCACCGGATTCAGCGGCACGGACGCGGCCCACTACCCCCTCACCCTCACCATCGCGCCGGGCGACGCCCTCAGGATCACCTTCGGATACCGGCCTGCGGTCCTGGACCGCGACGAGGTGGCCCGCACCGTCGCCCGCATGCGTCGCCTGCTGACCGTGATGGCTCAGGGGCTCGACCGACGCGCCGACGCGATACCCCTCCTCCTGGACGGAGAGCGCGAGAGACTGCTCACCCAGGGGACCGGCGCCGAACTGCGCCGCGCGGCGGGGGAGCAGAGCATCCCGGACGCCGTGGCCGGGCGCGCGGCCCAACACCCGGACGCGGTGGCTGTTTCCGGCGCGGCGGAGCAAGTGACCTACCGGCAGCTCCATGACCTCTCCGACGACCTGGCGCGAGCCCTCACCGGCCTCGGGACCGGATCCGAGGACGGCGTCGGCATCCTCGTGGCCCGCTCGACCGCCACGGTCACCTCCTCCCTGGGCGTCCTGCGCGCGGGTGCCGCCTACGTGCCTCTCGACCCGCGGTGGCCCACCGAACGGCTGAACCGTGCGGCGGAGGTGGCGGGCCTGCGCGTCCTGATCGTCGACGAGAACGCCGTCACACACCCCTGGGTACGTCAGCTGGACCCGGGCATCACCGTGCTGACCGTCGACGCCGCAGGCCGCGTCCGCCACGGAGGCCCGGACACCCCGGGAACCCTCCCGGCTGTCACGGGCGGCACCCGGCTGGCGTACACGATGTTCACCTCCGGCTCCACCGGACTGCCCAAGGGCGTAGGAGTCACCCACGCCGACGTGACAGCCCTCGCGGCCGACCGGAACTGGGACGACGGCGCGGCCGACGCCGTCCTGATGCACTCGGCGTACGTCTTCGACGCGTCCACCTTCGAGATCTGGGCCCCGCTCCTCAACGGCGGCCGCGRCGTCGTGGCGCCCGAGGGCACGCTCCAGCCCGCCGTGCTCCGGGACCTCGTCGCCCGCCACGGCGTGACAGCGGCGTTCCTGACGACCGCCCTGTTCAACGTACTGGCCGAAACGGACACGGACGCCCTCGGCCTGCTGCGCCTGGTCGCCACCGGTGGCGAGGCCGCCGCGCCCGGCGTCCTGCAGCGCCTCGCCGCCGCCCACCGGGACACGGTCGTCCTCCACGTCTACGGGCCCACGGAATCCACCACCTTCGCCACCGCCCACCGCGTGCGCCCCGACGCCGATCCCGGCGGGGCGGCCCCGATCGGCCGGCCGCTCGACGGCATGCGCGCCCACGTCCTGGACACGGCGATGCGGCCCGTGCCGGCGGGCGCCGAAGGAGAGCTGTACGTCGCGGGCGCCGGTGTCGCCCGCGGGTACCTGGGGCGGCCCGGCCTCACCGCCACCCGCTTCGTCGCCGACCCGTTCGCCGGCGCCGGGGCACGCATGTACCGCACCGGAGACCTGGTGCGCCGAGGCACCGACGGCACCCTGCACTACCTGGCCCGGGCGGACCAGCAGATCAAACTGCGCGGCCACCGCATCGAACCCGCGGAGATCGAGACGGTGCTCCGCGCCGACCCGTCCGTGGGCACCGCCTGTGTACTCGTCCGCGAGGACCTGCCCGGCGACCGGACCCTCACCGCCTACGTCGTCCCCGCACCAGGACACACCGCGGAACCCGGGCCGCTCGCCGCGCACGTCGCGCTCCACCTGCCCGCGTACATGGTGCCGGCTGTCATCCAGCCGGTCGACGTGCTGCCACTGACCCCCAACGGCAAACTCGACCGGGCCGCCCTGCCCGTGCCCGCCACCCCGCCCGGCACGACAGGCCGGATGCCGCGCAGCGCACTTGAGGAGATCCTCGCCGGACTGTTCGCCGACGTGCTCGGCGTGCCACGCGTCGGCGTCGACGACAGCTTCTTCGCCCTGGGCGGCCATTCCCTGCTCGCCACCCGGCTTGCAGGCCGCGTGCGCACCACCCTCGACACCGAGACCGAGATCCGCACCCTCTTCGAGAACCCCACCGTGGCCGCGCTCGCCGCCGCCCTGCAGAACGAGAACCGTCCTGCCCGCCCGGCCCTCGTCCCGCAGGAGCGCCCTGCCACGCTGCCGCTGTCGTACGCCCAGCAGCGCCTGTGGTTCCTCCACCGGCTCGAAGGCCCCTCGGCGACGTACAACATTCCCCTCGCCGTCCGCATCGACGGACCGCTGGACCCGGAAGCCCTGCACCGGGCACTGGGCGACGTCGTCGGCCGGCACGCAGCCCTGCGCACCGTCTTCCCCGAACACGAAGACGGGCCGCACCAGCACATCACCGCCGCGGAGGAGGTCCGCCTCCCGTTCACGCGGGAAGCCGTCGACGAGGACAAGGCCGCCGACCGGATCAGGGCCGCCACGGCCGAACCGATCGACATCGAGCACCGGCTCCCGCTCAGGGCGACCCTGCTGCGCCTGGCCGAAGACGCCCACGTCCTGGTGCTCGTGATCCATCACATCGCCGCCGACGGCTCGTCCCTGGCGCCCCTGGCACATGACCTGCGCGCCGCCTACCGGGCCCGGGTCCGCTCCGAGGACCCCGCGCTGACCGTGCTGCCCGTCGACTACGCCGACCACACGCTCTGGCAGCGCCGCCTGCTCGGCGACGAGCACGACCCCGAAAGCGTCGTCTCACGTCAACTCGCTTACTGGCAGAAAGCGTTGGCAGGCATCCCGGAGATCGTCGAACTGCCCTGGGACCGCGCCCGTCCCGCCGTGCCCCGGCACACGGGAGCCACCTACGACTTCGCCCTCGACCGCACCACCGCGCGACGGCTCGCAGACCTCGCCCGTACCAGCGGATGCAGCGTCTTCATGGTGCTTCAGGCCGCCCTGTCGACCGTACTGTCCCGGCACGGCGCCGGTGACGACATTCCGCTCGGTACGGCCGTCGCAGGCCGCACCGAAGAGGCGGCCTCGGACCTGGTGGGCTTCTTCGCGAACACGCTCGTGCTGCGCACGGACCTCACGGGCGACCCGACGTTCCGTGAACTGCTTCACCGCGTGCGGGAGTTCGACCTATCCGCATACGCGCATCAGGACGTTCCCTTCGAGCGTCTGGTGGAGCTGCTCAACCCCGCCCGCGCGCAGAGCCACCATCCGCTCTTCCAGACCATGCTCGTCCTCCAGAACCACACCGCTGCCGCGGACATCGACCTGCCCGGCCTCACGGTCAGCGGCGTGCCGGTCGACGCCGGGGTCAGCAAGTTCGACCTGTCGTTCGCCTTCACCGAGACGTACGACGAGAACGGCGCCCCGAGCGGCATGCGGGCCGCCGTCGACTACGCCACGGAACTCTTCGACGCCACAACGGTCCACGCCCTCGCCGACCGGCTCGTTCTGCTGCTCGGCGCCGTCACCGCAGACCCGGATCGCCCGCTGCACACGTACGACGTGCTCACGCCCGCCGAGCGCGACCGCGTCGGCGCCTGGGGGACGGGGCCCGCCGGGGAACTGCCCGGGCCGACGCTTCCCGTGCTCTTCGAGCAGTGGGTACGGCGTACCCCCGGGGCCCCGGCCGTCCGCGACGCGGACACCACCCTCACCTACGGCGAACTCGACACGCTCTCCGGCGCCCTCGCCGACCACCTCACCGCACAGGGCATCGGCCCCGAAGACCGGGTGGCCGTCGCCCTGCCCCGCACGCACCGACTCGTCGTGGCGCTGCTCGCCGTCCTGAAGGCCGGGGCCGCCTATGTGCCCCTCGACCCCGACTACCCGGCCCCACGCCTGTCCTACATGCTCGAAGACGCCCGGCCACGTCTCCTGCTCACCACCCCCGCCATCCACCGCCGCCTCCCCACATCCTCCGTGCCGCACCTGTACGCCGAAGAGCCCGGGAGCGGCTCGACCACGGGCGCACACGCCGTTCCCGTTCCGTCCCCGGACCCGGCACACCCGGCGTACGTCATCTACACGTCGGGCTCCACCGGCCGGCCGAAGGGCGTCGTGGTCACCCACCGGGGCGTCGGCGCCATGGCGAAGACCCAGAGCGAGCGGCTGCGCGTCACCCCGGGCAGCCGCGTGCTGCACATGGCGTCCGTCAGCTTCGACGCCGCGTTCTGGGAACTGTGCATGGGGCTGCTCTCCGGGGCCTGCCTGGAGATCGCCGAACGCGACGCCCTGCTGCCCGGCCCCACCCTCGCCGCCCTGGTCCGCGAGCGGGGCGTCACCCACCTCACCCTGCCGCCTGCCGCACTCGCGGTGATGCCGCCCGGCTCGCTGCCCGTCGGCACCACCATGGTCCTCGCCGGCGAAGCATGCCCGCCGGCCCTGGTGCACGCCTGGGCGCGGGACCGGTTCCTCGTCAACGCGTACGGCCCTACGGAGACCACGGTCTGCGCCACCATGAGCGGCTTCCAGCACGCGGCCGGTCCGCTCGCCCCCGACCGCACGGTGTCCATCGGCGCCCCCGTCAACGGCACCCGCGTCCACGTCCTGGACGACCGGCTGGAACCCGTGCCGCCCGGCGTGGCCGGTGAACTGTACGTCTCCGGCGAAGGAGTCGCCCGCGGCTACCATGGCCGGCCCGCTCTGACCGCTTCCCGTTTCGTGGCCGACCCGTTCGACCGCACGGGGGCCCGCATGTACCGCACCGGCGACCTGGTGCGCTGGACGGCCGACGGCGAACTCGTCTACGTCTCGCGAGTCGACGACCAGGTCAAGCTCCGCGGGTTCCGCGTCGAACTCGGCGAGATCGAAGCGGCGCTCACCGCCCTGCCCGGCGTGGCAGCGGCCTGCGCCGCCGTCCGGGAGGACCGCCCCGGCGACCGGCGCCTGGTCGCGTACACCGTGCCCGCGGGCGGTACGCCCGGGCCGGACGAGACCGACATACGCGCGCATCTGGCCGCGACCCTGCCCGAGCACATGATCCCGGCCGCCCACGTCAGTCTCGGGGCCCTGCCCGTCACGCCCAACGGCAAGACGGACCGCCGCGCTCTGCCCGCGCCCCACCACACGGCACCGACAGGAGGCCGTAAGCCTGGCACCACGCGCGAACACGCCCTGTGCGAGGTGTTCGCGGAGACGCTCGGTGTGCCCGAGGTAGGCGTCACGGACGACTTCTTCGCCCTCGGCGGCCACTCGCTGCTGGCCGTGACCCTGGCCCGGCGGATCGGGGAACGGTGCGGCCGACGTCCCTCCCTGCGGGCCCTGTTCGCGGCGCCCACCGTCGAGGGCGTCGACCGGTTGCTGAGGAGCGGGGCGGGGGAGGCACAACGGAAGGAGGCGGCCACCCCCGACCTCGCCGCCGAGGTCCGGCTGGCATCGGACATCCGCGGGACGGGGCGTCAAGCCACGCCCCCCGCCCGCAGGCCCCTGCGCCCTTCCGCCCGCCCGCTCCTGACCGGCGCCTCCGGCTTCCTCGGCGCCTTCCTCCTCCGCGACCTCATCGAGACGACCGGCGGCCCCGTGGACTGCCTCGTACGGGCCGAGGACGAACACCGAGCGGGACACCGGCTGCGGGCCAACCTGGAGCACTACGGCCTGTGGCGACCGCGGTACGCGGACCTGATCAACCCCGTTCCCGGTGACCTCGCCGCCCCGGGCCTGGGGCTCTCAGCCGCGGGCCGCACCGCCCTGGTCCGCCGGCTCGGCCCGGTCCTGCACAACGGCGCACGCGTGAACTTCGCCGCCGCCTACGGTGATCTGCGCGCCCCCAACGTGGCCGGCACCGAGGAACTCCTGCGTCTGCTCGCCGACTCGGACTCACCCGGCATGCACTACATCTCGACCACCGGCGTGTACGCCCCTGCTCCCGGTCCACGCCCCGTCACGATCACGGAATCGACCCCGACGGGCCCCTCTCCCGCCCTGCCGGACGGGTACGCGCAGAGCAAATGGGTCGCCGAGCAACTCGTCGGCCTGGCCCGTGACCGCGGGCTGCCGGTGACCGTCCACCGCCCCGGACGCATCAGCGGCGACACGTCCACCGGCGCCTGTCAGGACCGCGACCTGCTCTGGCAGCTCGTCAAGGGCTGCCTCCAGGCGGGCGCGGTCCCGGACCTGCCGTACGGGTCGACGGACTGGGTCCCGGTGGACTACGTCAGTGCCGCGGTCGTGGCCCTCTCCGTATCCGGCCGGCCCGGTGCGCAGGCGTACCACTTCACCAACCCGGAGGCGCCGGGTCTGGACCGGGTCTTCGAAGCGGCCGCCGGCCTCGGCCATGACCTGCGCACCGTTCCCGCGGAGCAGTGGCAGGCCCGGGTCGCGGCGCAACCCGACAACGCGGCACAGCTGTTCCTCGGCGATGAGGGACGAGCGGGCCACGAGGCGGCGGACCGGCGCCGCTTCGACTCACGGCGCACGGCCGACGCGGCAGCGGCCGTGGGCGTCCGCCAGCCACCGTTGACCGACGAGATCCTGATCCGCTATCTGACGTACTTCCACGGATCAGGCTTCCTGCCCGCACCGGGGGCACCGGGGAAACCGACCACGCCGTAGCGGCGGTATCCCGCCGGACGGCCGCACGGACCGGCGACCCGGACCCGCGGGGCCAAAGCACATGCTGCGTCGGTGCCCCGCCACACGGTTCGGCGAGACCGCAGCACGCGCGCACCGACCACCGGCCACCAGGACGTCGTGCCGCCCGGCCGGCCGGGGGCACGGCTCCGTCGGCGGCGACTCGTGCTGCCGGCGAAGCCGTGCCCGGTGCGCGGGCGGTGCCAGGAGTCCTTACCGCGGAAGCACGGAGAAGGACCTGAGGCGTGCGTGGCCGCTGCGCCAGCCCGTGACGTCGAGCGCCACATAGCGTGCGGTGGTGCCGGCGGTGAGGCCGGTCGTGGCGTTGCGGCCCCGCAGCGTCCCGCCGGACC
This sequence comes from Streptomyces sp. OR43, assembly GCF_008042275.1. GTDB lineage: Bacteria > Actinomycetota > Actinomycetes > Streptomycetales > Streptomycetaceae > Streptomyces. Next base: position 55,324 of record NZ_RDBK01000015.1, read on the forward strand.
GGTAGGTGACGCCGTCGTCGCTGAACTCGACCGTCGCCCCGGGCACCCTGCTCGTCGTCCACTCCGCCCGGACCCGCCCGACGGGGAGCACCGAGCCGAGGTCCACGACCATCCGGGCCCGGTCGGATCCCGGTGTCCACGACGTGTGCCGGTCGCCGTCCACCGCGGCCGACGGGTCCGACATGCCCGCGGGGCGCGGCGCGTTCGGGAACGTGTCGCATCCCAGCGCGGCATCGTCGAGCGGATACGGGACGGCGTCGCGCAGCGACACGGTCGCGGTCCGGCCGCGGCGCAGCCGGACCTTCGTGTGCCGTCCACCGGCACCGGCCGCAGTGACGAGCAGGTCGCAGGACGGCCCGGTCAGCCGCACGGTCGCGGCGTCGACCACATCCGCCCGGACACCCGTCGGCACCGACCGCCCCGTCGCAGGCCGCAGGGTGAACCGGGCCGGGGCGACGGCGGCGCTCGCGCCGCGCAGTTCGGCCGCGAAGTCCGTGCCGGAGACGGTCACCGTCTGCGAACCGGCGTAGAGAACGATGCCGGCGCCCTGCCGGGGCAGAGCCACCACCGTCTTCACGGAGTCGGGGGAGAGGTTGAACAGGCTCAGGTGCCCGCCGGCGGTACTGGCATGAACGGCGGAGTCATCGGCCCGCGGCGCCTCCTGGGACGCCGCCGCCTTCAGCGCGACGGGATCTCCGTTCGGATGCCCTTCCACGGTGAGGGCCTCGGCAGGACCGTCGGACAACACCACCATGTCCCCGTAGACGGCGAGGGGATGCGCGGAGTCACGGACCACCAGCCCAGCCCTGCCGTCCACGGAGAGCCAGCCGCCGCGGCTCGTCAGCTCGGCCTCCGGGAAGCGCGTCAGCTCGGTCCAGTTCTCTCCGTCGTCGGACCCCTGCACCTGGTACCTGCTCGCAGCCGCCGACTCCCAGGCCAGGGTGACGTGGTCGAAGGCGACGGCGCTGCCGA
>NZ_RDBK01000016.1:0-18196 GCF_008042275.1 Streptomyces sp. OR43
GCACACCGGTGACGCATCCTTTCCAGGTCTTCGCCGCCACCCAGGTGGCCGAGGACGAGCAGCCGGCCGATGTGCAGGGCTCGTTCGTCCAGCGGGCGGAGGAGAAGAGCCCCGAGGAGGAGGAGGCGCCACCGGCCTGAGCGCGTCCGGCCACGTCCGACGGCGGGGGTGGGGACCGTCCGGCGCGGGAGGACGGGGGCCCGCACGCCCGTCAGCGCGCGGAGTCGGCCCGCATCGTGCCCCCCAGGAACAGTGACTCCGAGCACCGTGCGGGCGTGCGGGCGCCCACCGGCTTGCCGACCTTGCGGCAGTCGATCGTCATGGTGACCTTCCCGCCCGCCGGGACGAGGATCGGCGTCACGAAGTGGTAGTCGGAGTCACGGAAGTTCTCCAGCCCGAGACTCAGCACACTCGCGTTCGGGCCGGCCGAGATGACGACGGTCCCGGCGTCACCCTGCGGGTTCTGCACGACGATGTCGGTCAGCCGGAAGGTGTGGCCCTTCGGCACCTGGAGGGCGGTCGCGGCATTCGTCCCGCCGCCCACCGAGTCCCTGACCCGGACCTGCGCACTCGTCGGAGTGGCCGCGCCGTCGTCCGTCCCCGCCTCCGCACCGGCCTCCGCCTCCGGGGACGGGCTCGGCGTGGGCGTCGGGGTGCCGGCGCCCGCGTCCGCCCCGGCGGTGTCACCGGCCCCGCCGTCCGTGCCCGCACCCGCTGTACCGCCCCCGTCCGGCGCCTTGCTTTTGTCGGCCGCGGCTGCGGACCGTACCGCCTCGGGTGTGATCGCCTCCCGCGCCGCGGACTTCACGGCCGGCCGCAGCAGCGCGTACCAGATCCCGGCCAGGGCGATCAGCAGGACGGCGGCCGTGATGAGCGCCCGGGGCAGCCAGCGCGGCAGCAGCGGCTCCTGCTGGTACGAACCGTCCACGAGCACCGGAGCCACCGGCTCCTCGCCCTCGGCCACCTGGGTGGCGGCGAAGACCTGGAAAGGATGCGTCACCGGTGTGCCGCGCCACATCCGCTTCGCGGGCCTGACCCGCAGCCTGCCGAACTCCGCCCGGCCGGGCGCCACCTGGAGTTCCGCCACATCGAACGCGACGCGGGCGAGCTCGGTCCCCGGCTGCGCGCCCAGCCGGACGGTGACCGGTGTGTTGCCCCGGTTGTCGACAGCGAGCTGGTGCCGTCCGCGGCGAGAGCCGTGCGAGCTGCGCGGGACCAGCTCGGCCGTCGTGGCCGTGAACGGCAGCACCGTCACCCGGCCCTCCGGCACCACCGTCCCGCCCTGCTCACCGGTGGGCACCACCCGGACCCCGAACGGTGTCTCGCCGGCCGGCACGGTCGCATCCCGGGGCGGGCGCAGCCTGAGCGAGACGGTCCGGGTGTCGCCCGGATACAGCGACAGCACCGCAGGCTCCACCGCGGACCAGGCGGCGCACGCACCGACCACCTCGAAGCGGTACTCCTCGACCGTGGCGCCGGAGTTCCGGACCTGTAGGGGGACAGCCGTCTCCTCGCCCGGTACGGCGCTGACGGACGATGCGTCGAGACTTGCCGTGAGACTCATATGGCGGACCGTAGGGTCGTCGGAGCCGTCGGACATGGGCCTCGAAGGAACACTTTCGGGCAGATCCCATGCCCCTGACACCCTTTTAGTTTTCTTTTCGGTAAACAAGGGCATCTTCTGACCGCCTCATGACCAATGAGGCGGACAAGAACGGCTGCGAGGCGTGTGCTTGTTGTGGCCTTCCAGCTGTTGCCCAAGGGGGAGCATCGGCATGGAACGCATGGAACGCACCACGGTCGCGTTACGGGCCCAGGATCCGATCTCGCAGGCCGGAGTGGCCAGCCAGCTGAGGACCCGTCCCGAGGTCAACGTGGTGGAATGGGGCGAGGACGAATCCGCCCCCGAAGTCGTCGTCATGGTCGTGGACACGGTGGACGAGGACGTGCTCACGATGCTGCGCCACGTGCAGCGCACCAGCCACTCCCGCACCGTGCTGGTCACCACCGAGATCGACGAACAGAAGCTGGTGAGTGCGGCGGAGTGCGGGGTCGTCGGGGTGATCAGGCGGGCGCAGTCGACGCCCGAACACCTGGTGCACGTCATCGAGACGGTGGCGCGGGGCGAGGGCCACCTGCCCTCCGACCTGCTCGGCAGGCTCCTCGCGGAGGTGGGTCGGCTCCAGGGCCAGGTGCTCGGGCCGCGCGGACTGCACTTCACCGGGCTCGCGGCACGCGAGGTGGACGTGCTGCGGCTGGTGGCCGAGGGGTACGACACCGCGGACATCGCCACGAAGCTCGCCTACTCCGAACGCACGATCAAGAACGTGCTGCATTCGGTGATGACCCGCCTCCAGTTGCGGAACCGGTCCCACGCGGTGGCGTACGCCTTGCGGCAGGGGCTGATCTGAGGACGGGACCGGCCCGCTCCCATGGTCTTCGGCCGGCCCTTCCCCTGCCCGGGCCCGTGCTGTTCCGCGGGCCTGCCCCAAAGGGCAGCGCCGCCTTCCCGGGGAAGTGACTCGCCTCCCGCTGCGTGATCCGGGCACCTGCGGGACGGTGTCGGCGCTGTTCTTTCGGTGGGAGGTACAGGTGCGGGGGAGTGATTCGGTGCGGGCGACCGGGCAGGCGGGACGGGCGGGCGGACATGCCGGTGTGCGGCGTTTTGTGGCGCTCGTACTGATGTTGCTGGCCGCCGGTCTCGCGCCCGCCTCTGCCGGTACGGGCGTGGCCACGGCCGTACCGGTGCCGCCCGAACCGTGGGTGACTCCGGCGAGCCTGCACGAGGCGCTCGACCCGGGCGGGTCGACCGGCGTGGACAAGGCGGTGCGTACACCGGCCATTCCGCCGAGGCCCGATGTGGTGCTGCTGGTGGACGGCACCGGCAGCATGGGCGTGCCCATCGACGACGTGAAGAAAGGGCTGACCTCCATCACCAACGCGGTGCGCGCGGAGCAACCGGACGCCTGGTTCGCCGTGGCCACCTACGGCGACGAGAAGGACGAGCCGACTGCGGAGTTCGAGGTGCTCCAGGGTCTGACGGACGACCTGCAAGCGGTTCAGAAGCAGGGTGTCGACGAGCTGAACACCCTCCGCGGATTCAAGAGCAAGGGGCCGTCGGAGGACTGGATCTACGCCTTGTGGAAGATCGCCCACGGCGCCGACGGCGGCACCGTGTTCCGGGAGGGCTCCAGTCCGGTCGTCGTCCTGGTCGGAGACGCGTCAAGTCACAACCCCAGCAACGGGATCCCGTACGACGAAGCGGTCTTCGCGCTCCAGGACAAGGGCGTGCGGGTCATCGCCGTCGACGTGACGACGGAGAACGGCGACGGTCTCAACGGGTTCGGCTACAAGAGCCCGACCTACCAGGACCCGTACCACGCGCCGGACCAGGCCAAGCGGATCGCCGCCGCCACCCGTGGCCGGATGCTGAACGGAATTCCCGGGGACGGAGTGTCCGAGGCCATCATCGAAGGCTTCAACAACCTTCCCACCTCGGTGGGTTACCGGCTCGACAACTGCGACCCCCACCTCACCGTCGCCCTCGACCCGCCCACCCGGYAGCTGACCAGCGGCGAGACGGCCCACTTCGCGGAGACCGTCGACGTGTCGGCCGACGCTCCGCAGGGCACCACCCTCACCTGCACCGTGCAGTTCCTGCTCGGCACCCAGGCACCGGGGACGGACACGATCGGGCCGGCCGCGGTGGCCGATCCCGACTTCCAGCAGCAGATCAGCATCGACGTGAACGACGTCTCCGCCCCCGTCGTCACGGTGGACGACAGGATCGCCTGGCCCGACAACGACGACGGAGCACGGATCAGCTACCGGGTGACGGCGACCGACGCCCAGGACGGCACGCTGCCCGCGACCTGCACCCCCGCGTCCGGCTCCTTCTTCCCCGTCGGAACGACCACGGTCACCTGCTCGGCCACGGACGCGGCGGGCAACACCGGTACGGACACCGCACGGTTCGAGGTGCTGCGACCCCCGCCGCGCCCCGGCCCGCCGTCCCCGCCGGGACCGTTGCCGCCCTCGTCGGAGATCGCCGTCAAGGCCGACGTCAGCCCGGACCGTACCTACGTCACCCGCCCGGCCCGCGCCCGCTTCACCGTCACCAACGCCGGCCCGGACACGGCCAGGGGAGTCGTCATCGGCGCGACCTGGCCGGACCCGCCCGCCGGCCGGGACCGGAGCCTGCGGGAACTCACCCGCTGCACGGCGGCCAAGCCCTGCACGATTCCCGCGGGCGGCCGCATCGAGGTGACGCAGACGGCGGTGTACCGGACGGCGATCACCGGAGACGTCACGGCCACGGTGCGCGGCACCGTCCCCGACCGCGGCACGGGCAACAACCGGGACACGGACCGGCTGCGCGTGCTGAAGCCCTCCCTCACCGTCACCCCGCAGGTCGCCAGGCCAGGACAGCCCGTCCTGGCCCGCGGCAAGGACTACCCGCCCGGCGAGACCGTGCACCTCACCTGGAACCCCGGCATCACGGCCGACCGGTCCGGGGTGAGGGTGGGCCGCGACGGCACGTTCGAGGTGCAGATGCTGGTGCTCCGCAAGGACACCCTCGGCCCGCGCGTCCTCCGGGCCGCGGTCCGCCGCCTTCCCCGGCTGGAGAAACCGGTCCTCGTGGTCCAGCGCACCCTGCAGCCACCCGACTTCAAGGGCCGGACGTGAGAGGGGTGATCCACGGATGATCCACGAGGTGGACGACGTACTGCGCTCCCTGATCCGGGCGGAGGTCCTCGAAGGCGGCCAGATCGCCGTGGTCTTCGACGCACCGACCCGGGAATGGGCGGCCAAGGTGAACGCCCCGATGGTCAACCTCTACCTCTACGACATCCGCGAGGACATGCGCCGACGGGAGCGCGGACTCCACAACGAGTACGACGAGCGCGGCACTGTCGTCGCGCGGCGCCGCCCGCCCCGCTACTTCAAACTGTCCTACCTGATCACGGCATGGACCAAGCGCCCGGAGGACGAACACCGACTGCTTTCCTCCCTGCTCGCCTGCCTGCTGGCGTACGAGGCCCTGCCCCCGGAACGCCTGGCCGGGACCCTCGCCGGGATCGGGGCCGCCGTTCCGATGTCGATCGCCCTCCCACCGCCGGAGGACCGCTCGTTCGCGGACGTGTGGAGCGCCCTGGGCGGTGAGCTCAAACCCTCGCTGGACCTGGTGGTCAGCGTGCCGGTGACCGCCTCGCCGACGTACACGGCGGGCCCGCCGGTGGGGGAGGAGGGGCTCCGGGCACACTTCGGGGACGTAACGGCGGACCCGGAACCGCCACGCGATCCGATGCCGGGCCGCGGCGGCCTGCCGGTGTACGGAAGCCGCCCGGGACGTCCGGCGCCCGAGACCGCACCCGGCCCGACGGCCTCGCGCCGGGGCCTGGCTCTCCGCATCACCGAGAACCGGCGCACCCAGGACGGCCGTACCCAGGACAGCACCGCATGACCTCGCCGGGCCACCCCGCCGAGGACCTGAACCTGCGCCACCTCCTCGCCCGGGCGGTGGGCGTGGAGCAGCGCATCCGCCACGCGGTCGAAGCCCGGCGGTGCACGGATCCCGACCCGGAGGACGCGTTCCGCGGCCTCTACCTCACGGACGAGAACATCGCACGGCTGCTGGACGTCGAGGAGGCACGGGGCTTCCCGGAACCGATGGGGACGGACACCGCCCCGGCAGCGGACGGCGACTCCCGTCTCGCCTCTCTGGAGGCCGGCTTCGGGCTCACCGCGCTCGACATCGAGATCCTGCTCATCGCCCTCGTACCTGATCTGGACGAGCGCTTCGAGGCGTTCTACGGCTACCTGAACGACGACGTGACCCGCCGCCGCCCGTCCATCGGCCTGGCGCTCGGCCTGTGCGGCCTGTCACCCGCCGACGCGGTGGCCCGGGGACGGCTGGCCGCCCGCGCACCGCTCCGCCATGCCGGACTGCTCCTGGCCGAGGACCTGGACCGCCCGTTCCTGAGCCGAGCGCTGCGCGTCCCGGACCGGGTCACCGCCCACCTCCTCGGCGACGACACCCCGGACCCCCGCCTCGTCGGTCTCCTCGCCCCCTGGCACGCGGTGGAGGGCGCCGGCGACCCCGCCCCCCTGGCCCGGGTCCTCGCCGACGGGCTCCCCCTGGCCTACCTGAGCGAGGACCAGGGCGGTGCCGGCACGGCCCTCGCCGCGTCGGCGCTCACCCTCGCGGGCCGTGGCGTCCTGGGCCTGGACCTGGCCCGCCTGGCGCAGGACCCCGCACCGGGCGACGCGGTACGTTCGCTGGTCCGCGAGGCCCGGCTGACCGACGCGGGCCTGGTCTGCGCACCGCTGGACGCGCTGTCCCGCGCACACCCGCAGCTGCTCAGGCTCCTCACGGCCACGCCCGTACCCACGGTCATCGTGGGCCGGGCGCCGTGGGACGCCTCCTGGTCGGCAGTCCCGCCCCTTCTCCTGCACGCCCCCAGGGTGGAGCCGTCGGCACGCGGCGCCCTGTGGAGCGACGCGTACCGGCGTACGACCTCGGCCCCCCTCCCCGAAGACGTCGACCCGGACCACCTCCTCGCTCCCTTCCTCCTCACTCCGGAACAGATCACGGGTGCGGCGCTCAGCGCGGCCCGGACGGCTCAGCTCGACGGCGGAACGCTCACGCCCGGCCATGTACGCCAGGGAGCCCGCGCGCAGAACGCGGCCGGCCTGGACCGCCTGGCCCGCCGCATCGAACCCACGGTGACCTGGCACGACCTGGTCCTTTCGCCCGACGCCCACGCCCAGCTCCGCGAACTCACCGCCCGCGCCCGCCACCGCGACCGGGTCCTCGGGGAGTGGGGGATGCGCCCGGGAGGAGGCAGGGGCCGAGGCGTATCGGCGCTCTTCGCGGGCGACTCCGGTACGGGCAAGACCATGTCGGCGGAAGTGATCGCGGCCGACCTCGGCCTCGACCTCTACACCGTCGACCTGGCCACGGTCATCGACAAGTACGTCGGCGAGACCGAGAAGAACCTGGAACGCATCTTCACCGAGGCGGCGGGGGTCAACGGCGTCCTGCTCTTCGACGAGGCGGACGCGATCTTCGGCAAGCGCTCGGACGTCAAGGACGCGCACGACCGCTACGCGAACGTCGAGAGCGCGTACCTCCTCCAACGCATGGAGTCCTTCGACGGCCTGGCCATCCTCGCCACCAACCTCCGTGCCAACCTCGACGACGCCTTCACCCGCCGTCTGGACCTGGTCATCGACTTCCCGGTCCCGGATCCGGAACAACGCCTGCTGCTCTGGGAACGCTGCCTGGGCCCGCTGCTCCCGCGCGGCACGGACCTCGATCTCCCGTTCTGCGCCGAGAACTTCGAGCTGGCGGGCGGCAACATCCGCTCGATCGCGGTGACGGCGGCGTACCTGGCGGCGGACACGGGGGACGCCGTGACGATGACCACACTCATCCACGCGATCCAGCGGGAGTACCAGAAGCTGGGACGGCTCACGCTGGCCTCGGAGTTCGGGCCGTATCTGGGGCTCGTTCAGGGGTGAGCCCCCTCACCCGATGCCCGAGGAACTCCCCGCGTGTTCCCTTGCGCGGGCCGACGAATGCCGCCACGGTAGGCGAGCGGACGGGCTGCTGACCGACAGATCCCCGCCGCCCTGCGACGGGAGCCGGTGTGACCGCACTGTCTGTTCTGCCTCACGCCCTGCACGGCGACGGCCCGCACAAGGTGATCGCGGTGCACGGCTGGCTTGCCGACCGCTCCGCGTACGACCCGGTGCTGCCGGACCTCGACGCCGGTTCGTTCCAGTACGCGGTGGTGGACCTGCGCGGATACGGCGAGGCGAGTGACGCGGACGGCTCCTACACGACGGCCGAGGGCGCCGCGGACGTGCTTGCGCTGGCCGACCGCCTCGGCTGGGACAGGTTCTCGCTGATCGGCCACTCGATGGGCGGCTCCGTCATCCAGCGGACGGTGGCCGCCGCGCCGCAGCGGGTGCGCAGGATCGTCGGGGTGTCCCCGGTCCCCGCCTCCGGTCTGCCGCTGCCGCCCGAGCAGTGGGAGCTGTTCGCCGGGGCGGCGCAGAACCCGGACAATCGCCGGGCCATCCTGGACGTCACCACCGGAGGACGGCGCCCGGCGGCGTGGCTGGACCGCATGGTGCGTCGCTCGGTCGAGTGCAGCGACGCGAACGCGTTCCGGGCCTGGCTGGACTCCTGGGCGGGCGAGGACTTCCATGACCGGATCGACGGATCGTCCGTACCGGCGCTGGCCGTGGTGGGGGCGCTGGACCCAGCCCTCTCCGCCGATCTGCAGCGCACCACCTGGATGCGCTGGTTCCCGCGCGCCGAGCTGGCGGAGCTGCCTTCGTGCGGCCATTACGCGATGGACGAGGCGCCGCTCGACGTGATCCGGGTGATGGAGGACTTCCTGCGGGCGGACGCGGAGGACAGCGAGGCGCACGCATGAGCGGCCCCGCCTTCCCGGCGCGCGTTCCGGACGTCTTCGACCCCAGGCAGTACGCGCGTGGCATCCCGCACGACCGCTACCGCCGCCTGCGCGACCACCGTCCGGTGGCCCGGCAGCGGGAGCCGGAGGTCCTGGGCTGGCCGGCGGGCCCCGGATTCTGGGCGGTCACCCGGCACCGGGACGCCGTCCGCGTACTCAAGGACTCGTCCACGTACTCCTCGTACCTCGGCGCCACCCAGATCCGCGACCCCGACCCCGCTGACCTGCCGTTCATCCGCCGCATGATGCTCAACCAGGACCCGCCGCACCACCGACGACTGCGTACGCTCGTCAGCCGCGCCTTCACCCCGAAACGCATGGACCGTTTCGGGACGGTCGTACGGGAACGAGCCCGCTCCCTGCTCGCCGCCGCCGTCGACGAGGCGCGGGCGGGCGACGGTACGTGCGACCTGGTCACCCAGGTCACCGACGACTACGCCCTGCTCAACCTCACCGACCTGCTGGGCGTTCCGGACACCGATCGCGCGCTTCTCCTGCACTGGACCAGGCGCGTCATCGGCTACCAGGACCCTGACGAGGCCGGGACGCCGGCACTGGGCCCGGACGGGAAACCGGTCAACCCGCGCTCCCCGGCGTCGCTGCGTGACATGTTCGACTACGCGCACGCCTTGGCGGCACACAAGCACGAGCACCCCGCCGACGACGTGATGACAGCCCTCGCCACCGACCCCGAACTGACCGCGCCCGAGCTGGAGATGTTCTTCTTCCTGCTGGTGGTGGCGGGCAACGACACGGTACGCAGCGCGGCCCCCGGCGGCCTGAGCCTCCTGGCCGAGCACCCCGGGGCGTTCGACCGCCTGCGCAACGGCGAGGCCGAGTTCACCACAGCGGTGGACGAACTGCTCCGCCGCCACCCACCGGTCCTGACGTTCCGCCGTACCGCCACGCAGGACACGGACCTGGCGGGCACACGCATCCGTACCGGCGAGAAGGTGGTCGTCTTCCACGCCTCGGCCAACCACGACGAACGCGTCTTCCCGGACCCGTTCGCCCTGGACCTCTCCCGCTCCCCGAACCCGCACATCTCGTTCGGCGACGGCCCTCATGTCTGCCTGGGCGCGCACTTCGCCCGCCTGCAACTGCGCGCGTTGTACGAGGAGGCGTGCCGCGTACTCCCCGCAGGGCCTCTTGAGCTCGCGGCACCCCCGCGCCGCCTGGTGTCGAACTTCATCAACGGTCTGAAGTCGCTGCCGGTGAGGGTGGCCGACGTGTGACGACACCCTCCGCTGACACCGGCCACCAAGGACGCGCGACCGCGCTACGCCTCGCGCGCATCCGTGGCCGGCTGCCCTGACCCGAGCTGCGACGCCTGCCATCCGTGGATGAGGAGATCGAACACGGTCTCCACGGACGCGAGCGGATCGGGCCGGGCCGCGGCCAGGGCCGGTACCTCCAGGACGAACCGTGCGAGTGCCGAGCAGGCGAGATCATCGGCTTCCCGGCCGAGCTCCGCCGCGATCGCGGCGCTGAGCGCTCCCGCGTGCCGCATCCACATACGCTCCCAGTACTCGCGCAACGCGGGCGTCTGCTGCACGAGTGCGGCGAACCGCTCCCGACGCGGATCCGACTCCAACCGCACCCAGGACGTCAGCGCGTGCGCGCGGAGCGCTTCGACCACGCCCTGACCCTCGGGCCGGTCGCGGACGGCAGCGGTCAAGGAAGCCTCGACTTCCGCCTCGCGGTCAAAGACCAGTGCCTCTTTGCCGGGGAAGTGCGCGAAGAGCGTCGTCGTCGACACGTCGGCTCGCTCGGCGACGTCCCGGACGCTCACCCGTTCGAATCCGTGCTCCAGGAAGAGCTCCAGGGCGGCGTCGGCGATGGCCTGCCTGGTCGCGGCCTTCTTGCGCTCGCGGCGGCCGACGGGAACGGGCGGGGTCTCGGGCATGTCATCACTGTACCCGATAGCTGGATCGAAGCAGAAACTTGAACGATTGCAGTTTCTGACTCGTTCTGATTTTCTGGTCTCGGCAGGGGCTGCCGCCCAGCAGGGCGCGGCGCCGACATCCCAGCGCCCGCTGGGCGCGGCGTCACCGGAGCCCCGGCCGACGAAAGGAATTCCCGTGGACTCTCCGACACCCACCAGCGCACGCATCGGCATCATCGGCGCCGGCCCCGGAGGCCTGACGTGCGCCCGCATCCTGCAACGGCACGGCATCGCGGTGACCGTGTACGACCGCGACCCGGACGCGGACTCCCGGAACCAGGGGGGCTCGCTCGACCTGCACGACGACGATGGCCAACTCGCCCTCCGTGAAGCGGGTTTGCTGGAGGAGTTCTTCGCGCTCGCCAGGTTCGACGGCCAGGAGATGCGCCACCTCGACCCGTCGGGACATCTCCTGTCCCGCCATGTGCCGGAGGAGGGCGAGACGACCAAGCCCGAGATCGACCGCGGTCAGCTGCGCGACCTGCTGCTGCGCTCACTGGCCGCGGGAACGGTCCAGTGGGGACGCACGCTGGAGTCGGTGAGCGGACCGGCCGACGGCCCCCGGTTGCTGACGTTCACCGACGGGACGACCGCCGAGACCGATCTGGTGATCGGCGCGGACGGCGCCTTCTCCCGCGTGCGCAGTGCGGTGTCGGCCGCAACGCCGCGCTACACCGGGGTCAGCTTCCTCGAGGCGCATTTCGACGACATGGACAGCGCCCATCCAGAGCTCTCCGAACTGGTCGGGAGGGGCAGCGCGCACGCGGCCGACGGGGAACGCGGCCTCTTCGCGCAGCGGAACAGCGGCGGCCACCTGCGCGTCTACATCATGCAGCGCGTGCCCCAGGACTGGATCGCGGCGCAGGGGCTCCGCCCCGACGACACCGAGGCCATCCGCGCGCACCTGCTCGACGCGTACGCGGCGTGGTCGCCCCGTACCCTCCGCATGATCACCGACAACGACGGCCCGTACGTCGACCGCCCGATCCTCGCCCTGCCCGTGCCTCACACCTGGGAACACGTGACCGGTGTGACACTCCTCGGAGACGCCGCACACCTCATGCCCCCGCTGGGCGTCGGCGTCAACCTCGCCATGCTGGACGCCAGTGAACTCGCGCTCGCGCTCGTCGGCTCCGCGACCGTCGACGACGCGGTGCGCGCGTACGAGAAGACGATGCTTCCGCGCTCCGCGGAGATCGCCCAGATGCTCGAGGGAGGCGCCGAACACCTGCTGGCCGTGCCCGACCCGGACTCCGGCCCCGACCTCGACGACGGGCGGTTCGGTTCGGACGGCTCATGACCAGCGCGCCGGCATCAGCCGGCGGACCGCGTCGCTGTCGCGGTCATGGCTGCTCACTTATCGGGTGGTGGCCGGCGACCTCGTGGCCTCGACGACCCCTCGTTGCCGGCGTCTGTGGCAGCACCCACGAGCTGCGACAACAGGCTCGCGCCCCTCACAGGCTCTCGGCTTCGTCGGTTCGCGCGCCCTCACCCGTTCTTGCCCGATATCACCCGTCCTCACCTGCCCTCGACTGCCCTCAGCTGTCGTCTGCCACCGAGCGCGCCAGCGCCCGGGACGCGTCGGCGTCGTACGTGCTTCTCGCGCGGAGGACGACGACACAGCCGACCGCGAGTGGTCCGAGCACGACGGCGAAGGCGGTCCCGAGCGACCCCGTGGCGTCGGACACCATCCCGATGAGCCAGGGGCCGAGTGAGCCCGCGAGGCTCATCACCATCTGCAGTACGGCGAAGCCGAGCCCTCGACGCTGGGCGGCGACGACGTCGGCGTTGGCGGCGGTGAGATTGGCCAGCGCCACCGCGAACCCGAAGTTGGCGAGGGTAAAACAGGCGACTTGCGGTGCGAGGGCGGGGGAGGCCACCGCACCCGCGAGCGCGCACGTCCCGAGCACGAGGCCCGCACCCCCCAGGGTGATGCGCCAGCCGGGCCGGACGCCGTGGTGGCGGTCTCCCAGTCGGCTGCCCACGATGATGCCGGCCACGATCCCGACGAGCCCGGCCCCGCCGGCGACGGCGGCCGCGTCGGCCTCACCCAGGCCGAACTTGCGGTCGTAGAAGGAAGGCATCCAGTAGAAGAGCCCGCCGAGACCGAAGAAGACGATGCTCAGTCCGGCGACGACGGAGCGCAGGGTGGGGACGGCCAGGAGTTCCCCGATCTGCTGTCGCGTCGACGATTCGGGGGCCGGTGACTTCGGCGCCTCGGCCTCCGTGGGTGGCAGGCCGGGCTGCTGCTGATACCAGACGGTGAGCCGGTCCCCGGTTCCGCGCAGCGGCTCGCGCAGGGTCAGAACCAGCAGCGCGACTACGATCCCGGGCAGGGCGACGAGGAAGAACCCGACGCGCCAGCCCACGTACTCGGCGAGGGCGCCACCGGCGATGACGCCGACGGGGAGGCCGCCGAAGTAGGCCATGCGCTCGAACCCGAAGGCGCGCCCCCGGCCGCTGCCCGGATGGAAGTCGGCCAGCAGGCTGGAGGCGGGCGGGTTGTAGAGCTGCCCGGCCGCACCCAGGAGCACCCGGACGGCGAAGAGCGTGGCGTAGCCCGCGGCGAGCCCGGTGCCCACGGTGAGTACGGCCCACACGGCGACCACCGCGGCGACGGTCTTCGTGCGATGGGCCCGGTCGGCGAGCCGCCCGGCGGGCAGCAACAGGACCACCGCGGCAATCGACCCGGCCGTGGCGATCCCGCCGGCAGCCGCGTCGCCGAACCCGAACTCCTCCTGAATCTTTGGCAGCGCGCCGGCCAGGAGGTTGTACTCGATCCGGTCGACGGCGGCCACCAGCGCGATACAGACGGCCGGCCACCACCCGAAGGGCGCGGGGTCACCCCGCCGGACGCGTACCGCCGGCCGCCCCGGGAAAACCGTGAACTCACGGAACTGGTCCGCTTCTTCCTTCGGGACCTGGTCCGATGTGGTCACGGTGCTGTCCTCTCGGTGCGGCGGGCGCGGGCCGGTGTGCGGGAGCAGTCCGGTGCGGCAGTCAGGGGGCGGGGGACTCCATGGCGGTCCGCGCAACGCGGCGTCATCTCCTCGATGACCTCAGGGGAAACAATGTTTCCCATAAGAGAACAGATAAGCCCGCGCATGACAAGGGAGCGTGCGTAGCTGGCCCGCGTGAAGACGGTGATCGGCCGGCTGTTCCACGTCTCGTACACCGTGGAGGGCACTTGGCGACTGCTGCGGCGCCATGGCTGGTTCTGGCAGCAGCCGACCCGGCGCGCGATCGAGCGTAACGACGACGTGGTGGAGTTGTGGAGACGAGAGGTGTGGCCGCGGGTAAGGCCACCGCGGCGGTGAACAGCGGTTAGCTGGTCTTCGAGGACGAGGCCGGTCAGTCGATGACGCCGCCGCGTGCCAGGACCTGGGGCCGCAGATGCAGCACACCGGCCCCACCCGCGCCCGTACACAGCTCGGCGGCCCGATCATGCTCGTGTGGGACAACCTGAGCATGTACCTGGTCGCGCCGCTGAGGGAGTTGTTCGAGGCCAACGCCTCATGGCTCACCGTACTTCAGCTGCCGACTTACGCCCCGCGGGAGCCATTTGGTCCCTGGTCAAACGCGACATCGGGAACCTGGCCGCCGCCGACCCTGGCCAGGTCACCCACGCTGAGTGCAAGCTCAAGATGCTGCAGTACAGACCGGATGTGATCGACGGCTGACACTCGCTTGACCCTGTCGGCGTGATCATCAAAAGATGCCGAAGAAGCGATGCCACCAGGTGGGCCGCTGAACGTGCCAGGGCAGTCGGCTCGGCCCGTCGTAGTCGCTCTCCAGCAGTTCCTCGGCAACCACGACATAGCCAAGCTCGACAAGCGCCCGGTTGACCTTGGCAAGGCCCGCGGCGTCCAGTTTGCCCTCGGTCTGAGCGTCATCCGTTCCAAAGAAGGCGCCCGGGTTGTCGGCGCAGATCAGAGCCAGCGAGCCGAACTTGCTCACACAGACGACGATCCGGGTACCGCATATGGCTCCGTCCTCCGGTACGACGACGCGTCCGTACTCGCTGGAGTCCTGGGTGTCCCGCTCGGCCGTGCAGCGAGCTGCGAAGTCACTCTCGAGCCGGGTTACCAGGGCACTGAAGTGGACTGCGGCCTCGCCATGGTCATAGTGCTGCGGCCATTCCAGCCACTCCGGATCATCCAGCGCGCGCAGCAACACCAGAAGATCCGCTTCATCCTCGGTCATGCGCCCATCTTGACGCAGCAGCCGTGCACGGAGCAGCCCCGGGCGCTACCACGCTCACGGTTCCCTGACATCACTCATTCAATCTCAGTATTCACTTCGCTTCGATGTCTCGAAATTTCCCCATTCCAGCAGGTGGTAGGCGTAGAGGCGCTTCTCGATTTCCACGTGCTCAGGAGAGCCGATCGGGCAGCTGAGAGCGACGTAGCCCAGTTGGAGGATTTCGTGGTCGATGCCGAGGCGCTTTGATTCCTCGATCAGATCGCTTTGACGGTCCTCGTTCTCCGCGATCGTGGCGTCCTCGCGGAACAGAGCATGAATGACGACGTTGCCGGACGGATCGGTCACCGAGTCGACGGAATCCTCGAAACCACCGGACGAGATCGTGGTGAAGGTATCCCCAAGGGCGATATTCGACGTGAAGAATGGGATGCAACACAGCATATAACGGCAGTTTCCCAGTCGCTTCGCCCAGAGTTGCTCCCAACGTCCTGGCATCCCTGAGTCGGTCAGGTCATACATGACGAGCGAGTCGCCGCGATCATGCCAGGCTGGAGCCGGGTGGCCGCAGATGTCGTTGATGTCGATCATGCCGGTCCTTGGGTAAGGGTGTGTTGACCTTTGCCGGATACCCGCATTCCAGGCCCGCTACACCTGGTGTATGGTGCATATTTAGTTTTTGCGAAATGGAGATCAATATTCTTTCGGGTGGCCGTAGGTGCGTACCCACCAAACCTGCATTCGTGATGGCCACCACGGCGGTGGCCATTTGCCTGAGTAGTCGTGAGGTGGGGTTTCCGGGGCTGGCCGGTTACCTTTGGAAGAATTGCATCGAGCGCAGGACGGGCCGAGATTTGATTCCTCGTTGTCTCCGCCATAATTTCGTGGCCAAATGTGTTCCACGGCTGTGGCGCGCGGCTTGGCACAATACATGCAGGCCACTTCCCGGCGTCCTGCGAATATCCTTTTCCGGGCCTCTTCGAGGACGGAGTCATCCGTGCTGCCCCCATGGGAGCCGGGTGGGATGCGTGGGCTCGTTCCGTCGTGGAAGCGCTCATCCGGCCGCACGTCCTCGTCGACGGTCCAGTAGCGGGGCGGATTTCCGTAATGCATGACGTACCAGACCTGCATTGTCGTCGGCCACCATGGTGCAGGCCACTTCCCTTCGTATCCGCGTGGTGGCGTCTTCGGTGCCACACGGTCGCCTTTCGAGGAGTTGCAGTGGACGCAGACTGGAGCAAGATTACTTTCTTCGTTGTCGCCGCCTCGATTTCTTGGGCGAATATGTTCGACTGCTTCTGCATCCAAGCGATGGCAGTAATAGCAGGATACGGATGCTCGGGATCCGAAGAGGCGCTTCCTGGCAGCCTCCACCAATTCTTGGTCAGTGCTTCCGCCCCCCGACCCATGCAGGGACCTGGGCCAGTCGTCGAGTATCTTGTTCTTGCTCGCAAGAAGCCAAACGGATCGAGGCTTCTGCTGTTCGATTTCGAAGCCGCGAATCCATGTGAAGCGTCTTTTTAGTTCCTTGAGTGCCTTCATCAAGGTGCGGTCGGAGGATCCTCTTTTTTCGTGATCCTGAGCAATCGAATGAGCTTCCCGCATTGCCTCGGGAAGTTCTCTCTTTTTCAGTTCGGCGCGTTGATCGGTGGCCCTGCCCGGAGGAGCGCTCTTCCCGTTGCTGTGCTTTGGTGGCTTCGGCTTGAGCTTCTCCGAGAGTGCTCTGCTCCTTTTGGCGATGAAGTCGACGATCTTGTCGATAGCCCGGTTCACCGGCCGCGCCACCGCATGGAAAACCTGTTTGACCTTGTTGGCCAGGCTCCCTATTCCCAGCAGTGACGCCAGGAAGCCGATGAGCAGCGGCACGCTCGCCGCCAGGGCCGCCTCGACCAGCTTCGGGACGCCCGCCTGGCCGCCGTTGGCTATGGCCACCACCGCGTCCAGTACCGAGTTGACGAACTCCGCTATCTGCGCGCCCTGTGTCACGACGAACGTGACGATGTCGATGATTCCCTTGACCGCGCGGATGAATGCGGAGGCCGGGTTGAGCAGGGAAAGGATCCAGGTGATTCCCGCGATGATGACCGTCGGGATCAGGTAGCTCGTCAGCTTCTCCAGGATCGTGGCCTTGAGGTCGCCGGTCTCTGCCTGGATTTCCTTGACCGCGCCCGCCGGGCCCTCGCTCGCGATGCTTTTCGCGACCGGGACCGATGTCTCGACCGCCGCCATCGCCTCGTCCGGGACGCCCTTGCGGGTGATGCGGGCTTTGATGTTGTCCCAGGTCAGGCCGAGCAGTGAGGCGATGAGCTGGATGATGCCCTTCATGTCGAATTTCTGGGGGAGTTCCAGGCCCGCCTTGACCGCCGTGCCGAGCAGCCAGGAGACGACTCCCGTCTTCAGGTGCTCGGCGATGTTCGTGAGGAAGAGGTTGAGGCCGGCGCCGACCGCGCGTACCAGGTTGCCCAGGAAGCCGATGGGGTCCTTGATGATCTTCATGATGGCGCCGGCGGCCTTGGCGAGGATTCCGAGGAGGAGGTTCTTGAGCTCGTTGATCGTCTTGATGACGCCGACGATCGCGTCCTTCGCCTTGTCGATCAGACCCTTGTTGGCTTCCTGGAGCTTCTTGATCTCCTCGTCGATCTTGTTGAGGGCCGCCGTGTACTTGGAGGCGAGGTCCTGGACCAGTTGTTCCGACTTCTCGTTGACCGTGGCTTCCAGGTCGTCGAACTTGCCCGCGAAGTCCTTCGCCGCCTCCTCGCCGAACTGGCGTAGATCCGCGGGGAGTTTGTCGACCTCGGCCTTGAGTTCGGTGCGACCCTTGGCGATGCGGGCCTTCGCCCGGCCCAGTTCCGTGCCGATGAGGTCGGCGACCGAGGAGATCACCGTCTGCATCTGGGCGACGTAGAGCTTGCGGGCCTCCTGGTAGAGCTCGTTGGCCGCATCGGGGAGGCCGGCGAACTTGTCCTTCACCCAGCGGGCCTTGCCCGTCCAGCCCGAGTAGCGCTTGTCCTTGTACTTCTTCATCCGGTGTTTGTGGTCCGCAGTGAACGCGTCCCGCGCCGACTTCTCGCCTGCCGTGAACGCCGTGTCGACCTTCTTGTCCAGGTCGGAGAGCGTGCTCTCGACGTCCTTCTTCGTGCCGTCGTAGACCTTCTGGAGCCTGGCCGTTACTTCGGCGCGCTTCTTCTCGTCCTTCGACTTCGTTTGGTCCTTGCCGCCGTCCACCTGCTGGCCCGCCTGCGTGCGGGTTGCCGTGAGAGCCGTCATGGCCGCGGCGCCGGAGGCCGCCGCGCCCGCCTTGGCGGTGGTGAGCTGCTGGTTCTCAGCCGCCTGGCCTTGCGCGGGCGCCTTCGCCGAGTCCGTTTCGGCTGTCTTCTTCGCCGAGAGCGCCTCGTTGAAGTCCGGCTCGTTGCTCCTGGCCAGCTGGTCCTCGGTGACCTCGGCGTCCGCCATGTGCTGGTCGTTCTCGGCCGGGCCCTCGGAGAAGTCCGTTACGGCGGGGGGTTGTTTCGCCGGGATGGCGTCCGCGGCGGAGGTCGACGGCAAGGTCACGGAGGGCAAGGAG
>NZ_RDBK01000016.1:18296-29740 GCF_008042275.1 Streptomyces sp. OR43
GCGTCGGGGTGGGCCGGTGCGGTGGGGGTCTTCTCCGGAACCGACTTCATCCGACCCTCCCGCCAGCCACCGATCCGCCCGGACGTCGTGTGTCAGGCTGCCGCGCGCGTACCGGGCGGGCGGAGGATGCGCGGGCCGTGGCCGGGGCACGTCGCCGTGGCGCGTGAGGTGCCGGCGGACTGCCTCTTCGGGCAGCCGTCCGTGCACGGCGGGGCGGCCGAGTATCCGTTCCCGGTGATCGCGCAAGTGATGAGAATGACTCGCGGTCCCGGCCATGGAACGGGGCGCGGAGCACATCGAGGAGCGCGTCAAGGAGAGGCTCATATGCCGTCGTACCTGTCCCCGGGCGTCTACGTCGAAGAGGTCGAGTCCGGATCCCGGCCGATCGAAGGGGTGGGCACCTCGGTCGCCGCCTTCGTCGGCTTCGCCCAGCGGGGGCCGTTCGACGAGCCGACGCTCATCACCAACTGGAGCCAGTTCGCCAGTACCTTCGGCGACTTCGTCGACGGCATGTACCTCGCCTCCGCCGTCTACGGCTTCTTCGCCAACGGGGGCGGCATCTGCTACGTCGTACGCATCGCCGAGGGCGCGGACACCGGCGCGGGGGAACTGGCCGCCGGGGCCGAGGTCCAGATCGGGCCGTACGCCGTCAAGCCCCGGGCCGGTGTGGCCGGCGAGATCAGTGTGCAGGTCGCGGAGGCCGAGGGCGACGACCCGCCCTCCGACGTCTTCCAGCTGATCGTGAAGCGGGACGGGCAGGTCGCGGAGACGTACCCGTCCGTGACGACCAAACGCAGCAAGGAGAACGTCGCGACCCGCGTCAACGCGAAGTCCGAGCTCATCGAGATCCGGGAGACGGGGCGCGGCGCCGCCCCGGCACGGCCCGACGCCCAGTCGGTCGCGCTCGCCCCCGCCGCCCCCGCAGCGGGCGGCGCCGGTGCGCTCGCCCCTGAGGCGTACGTCGGTGACGCCGACCGCCGCACGGGGCTCGGCGGCCTCGAAGCCGTGGACGAGGTCACGATGATCGCCGTGCCCGACCTGATGGGCGCGTACCAGCGAGGGCTGCTCGACCTGGAGTCCGTGATCGCCGTGCAGCAAGGACTCATCAGCCACTGTGAGTTGATGGGCGACCGCGTCGCCATCCTCGACCCGCCGCCCGGCCTCTCGCCGCAGCAGGTCAGGAGCTGGCGCACGGACCGGGCCAACTTCGACTCCAAGTACGCCACGCTCTACTACCCCTGGATCAGCGTCGCCGACCCGGCCTCCGGACGCGCCGCCCTCGTACCGCCGAGCGGCCACATCGCGGGGATCTGGGCGCGCAACGACGACACGCGCGGAGTGCACAAGGCGCCGGCCAACGAGGTGGTGCGCGGCGCCGTGGCGCTGCAGACGCAGCTCACCAAGAGCGAGCACGATCTGCTGAACCCGATCGGGCTCAACTGCATCCGCTCCTTCCCCGGGCGCGGCATCCGGGTCTGGGGCGCGCGGACACTGGCCTCCGACCCGGCCTGGCGCTACCTCAACGTCCGGCGGCTCTTCAACTACCTGTAGGAGTCCATCCTCGCGGGCACACAATGGGTCGTCTTCGAGCCGAACGACGACGCGCTGTGGGCCCGCATCCGGCGCACGGTCTCGGCGTTCCTGGTGAACGAGTGGCGCAAGGGCTCCCTCTTCGGGCTCACACCCGACGAGGCGTTCTACGTGAAGTGCGACCGCGAGACGAACCCGCCCGAGAGCGTCGACGCGGGGCAGGTCATCTGCGAGATCGGCGTCGCACCCGTCAAGCCGGCCGAGTTCGTGGTGTTCCGGCTCTCCCAGCTGACCGGCGGGACCGGGGGAGTCGACGAATGACCGGGCTGTCGGCGACGACTCGATCAGCAGTGACCCGCCCGTCCTCCCACATGGCGTAAGGAGCCTGTTGTGCCGCTTCCCGATCTTGACAGTTCCGTCGGACACTCCTTCGGCCTGGAGTTCGACAGCGTCATCATCAAGCAGATCACCGAGGTCAGCGGTCTGAAGATGGAGCAGGACGTCATCGAGCTGAAGCAGAACACCGCTGACGGAAAGTACGCCATCAAGAAGCTGCCCGGCCGGCCCAAGGCCGGCGAGGTCACCGTCACGCGCGGCCTCACGGAGGACAACAGCTTCGAACGCTGGATCAAGGACTCCCGGTTCGGCCGCATGATGAGCGCCCGGCGCAACGGTGCCGTCATCGTCTACGACTACGAGGGTCTGCCCATCAAGCGGTACAAGCTGATCAACGCCTGGCCCAAGTCCCTGGAGATCGGCACGCTGAAGGCCGGGGACACCTCGGTCCTCACGGAGAAACTGTCGATCACGTACGAGAGCATGGAGCTCGACTGATGCGGCGCACGGTCCAGTTCCAGGCCCCGCCGGGGGAGTCGGCGGAGCGGGAGAGCGCCGGGCGGTCCGAGCCGCTGCGTACGGAGTTCGCCTTCGACCTGCCGCGCGGGTACGTCGACGAGGCGGGCACCGTCCACCGCTCCGGCGTGATGCGTCTCGCGACCGCCCGCGACGAACTCGTGCCGCTGCGCGACGACCGGGTGCGCGAGAACTCCGCCTATCTGTCCGTCGTCCTGATCTCCCGCGTCGTGACCAGGATCGGAACGGTCGAGGACATCCATCCAGGAGTCATCGAGGACCTGTTCGCCTCCGACCTGGCCTTCCTCCAGGACTTCTACCGCCGGATCAACGCGGAGGGGCACACGCGCGCCGCGGTGTCGTGTCCGTCCTGCAAGGAGGAGTTCGCGGTGGATCTCGCCGGCGGTCGCCTGGGGGAATCGTGACGTACGCGGCCGACCTGCTCTACGAGGAAGTCGCGTACCTCGCCTACCACTTCCACTGGCCGCTGGACGACTTGCTGGATCTGGAGCATCCGGAACGGCTGAAGTTCGTCGCACAGATCGCTCGCCTCAACGGGCAGTAGCGAGGAGCGCAGGGAGGACGGGAGATTCATGGGGCTGATGTCCTGGTTGCGCGGCGGTCGTTCCGCCGGCGACGATCCGTCCCCGGGTGACGGGCACGCTTCGCGGCCGGGCCGGGCGGACCGTGTCGATGTGAGTCGCCTGGCGCCCGTGCAGCGGTCCGTGACCGGACAGGACCTCATGATCGACCCCGGTGGATTCCAGGCGGCGCTGACCACGAGGCAGGACACCGCACTCGGTACGCCGTTGGGTCATCTGGTCAGCCCGGAGGCCCCCGCCGGGCTGGTGCACGGAGTCGCCCTCGCGGCGCCGGCAGCTCCCGCGGTCCAGCGGGCCGTCGACATGCCGCTCCGGCCACGGAGCAGGCCCGCTCCGGTGGCTGTTCAGCGCGCGTACGGGGAGAGCGGTCCCGCTCTGACGACCACTGCGGGCTCGTCGGCCGAAGCCGGGTTGCCCGTACGGCGCTTGGTGGGAGACGAGCCGCTCGTGCAGCGATCGGAGGCGGCCGGTCGGACGGATCCGGGGTCTGACACGAGCGAGCCTTCGCCGGGTGCGGCGCTGCGTCAGCGCGTTGATTCCGCCCCTTCGGCACAATCCCCTCGACGCACGCCCGGACTCGGGGCGCCGCTGCCCGGTCTGCCGCCCACCGTTCAGCGACAGGCCCATCGGCCGTCGGATGCTCAAGCCTCAGCGTCCCGGCCGCCGGTGGTGCAGACAGAGCCCGACTCGGTGGCCTCGGCTGACGATTCCTTCGGTTCGGCGGGCGATGCGACGCCCTCGACGCCGGGAGTCCACGTGCCATCCGGCGGGACCGAAGCGGCTGTTCGGGTCGTCCCGCTGCTCGGTGATGCACCCCTGGTGGGAGCGGTCTCCGGGGGAGAGCCGGGCGGGAAGGGCGTGGCCGCCGCGACCCCGGCATCCACTGTCCCCGTCCAGCGCTCCGAGGCCGTCCGCGACGGGCTCCTGCCCGTACCTCCACCCGCCGCCGGCCCGTCCGCGCCACTTCTCGGGGATCGGCCGCTCTCCCTCCGGTCCGCCACCGCCCCCGGGACTGCGGCCGGGGCAGTCGTCCAGCGCTCGTCCGAGGGCGGCGGCGGGGCGCGGCGGATGCCGCCGCCCGGCCCGGCGCCGAGTGAGCCCGCTGCCGTACCCGTACGGTGGACCGTCCCGGATCCGGGAGCGCCCGCCGGTCCGCCGGCACCACTCCTCCAGCGTGAGGCGGCCCCCGTACAGCGTCAGGCGGCCGGGGCGCCGCCCGTGCAACGCCAGGCGGCCGGGGCGCCGCCCGTACAACGCCAGGCGGCCGGGGCGCCGCCCGTGCCCGCATCAGCGACTGTCCGCACGGGCGGCCGGGCCGACGCATTCCCGGCCGCAGGTGCCGTCGCCGTCGCGGCCGGGGTGGCCCAGCGGATGGCCGACGGGAGCGTCGTCTTCGGGGCCGCACCCCTGCACGGCACCTCACGGCCGGTCATCCAGCGGGACGCCGAAATCGCCGAAGAGCCGCCACCGCTGCCGGACCCCGAGCCGCCTCCCGTACCGGAACCGGAGCCGGAGCCCGGACCCGAGACGACAGCGGGCCCCGAGGCCCGGCTCGCAGCCGGTGACGCCGATGCCCGCGCGGGGGCGGCGGCAGGCCAGGGGGTCCCGACCGTTTCGGACGAGCTGGTCCGGGCGCTCTACGGACCGCTCAGCCGCCTCCTGAAGGCCGATCTCCGGCTGGACCGCGAACGCGCCGGCTTCCACATCGACACCCGCCACTGACGATCAGCGCCCTTCACCCGCGCCACCCGAGTTGCTGAGTCACCCGAGTACCGGAGCCACCCGAGTACCCGCGCCACCCGAGTTGCTGAGTCACCCCAGTACCCGAGCCACCCGCGTCCCCGAGTCACCGAGCCACCGATCGAGAGGCACGTCCCATGGCCACCTCCCCGGACGACGACCCCGCCGTCAGCGTCTGCTTCGTCGTGACGATCGACGACATCGAACTCGGGTCGTTCAACACCTGCGACGGACTGGGCTGCGAAGTGGTCCTGGAGACCCGGGAGGAGGGTGGCAACAACGGGCATCTGTGGCAGCTGCCCACCCGGCTGAAGTACTCCAACGTCAAGCTGTCCCGCCCGCTCACCCGGGAGACGGAGAAGGTGGCGCGCTGGTTCGCCACGATGACGACCGGGTTCAGCCGCAAGACGGCGCACATCGAGGCGCGCACCGGCGACGGGCGGAAGGTGGCCCAGTGGGGGCTGCTGGAGGTCGTCCCCGTCCGGTGGACCGGTCCCTCGTTCACTCCCGAGTCGCCCAAGGTCGCGATGGAGACGATCGAGATCGCCCACCACGGCTACGTGATGGAGGGCTGAGCAGGATGAGCGGCGCGGGACCCATCGCCTTCAGTGCCGCCGGTACGTCCGGGGTGGCGTCCGCGGGGAAGGGCGGCTCGGCCAGGCCCAAGCTGGAGCACGCCTACCTGGAGCTGCGGACGCCGCCCACCGGCGGCGGGCTCACACCCGGTGGTCCGTGCGGACGGATCGACTTCCAGTTCAACCCCAAGGAGCTGAGCCTGACCAAGGCCGCCTCCTGGAAGCGCACCCCGGCCAAGGGCGCGAAGAGTTCCGGCCCGCCGGAGTACCAGGGTTCGCAACCCAGCAAGCTCACCGTCGAGATGTTCTTCGACGCCAGCGACACCCAGGACACCCGGGTGGTGACCTCCGTGGAGCAGCTCTTCGCCTGCTGTGTGCCGACGAGCGAGACGCGGCAGCAGCAGCGGTCGTCACCACCCTGGGTGGTGTTCCACTGGGGCGGGCTCACCGGATTCCCGGGGTACGTCAGTCAAGTCGCGGCGAAGTACACCCTGTTCACGACCTCAGGGGTGCCGATCAGGGCCGTCTGCCAGGTCACGATGGAGGAGATCAGCGGGGAGACGCCCGGCCAGAACCCGACCTCCGGCGCGCTGGCCGCCCGGCGCGTGCACCGGGTGGCGGCCGGGGACTCGCTGCCGTCGCTGGCGCACCGGGAGTACGGCGACGCCGGCGCGTGGCGGATCATCGCGGAGGCGAACCGTATCGACGACCCGTTGCGGCTCGCACCGGGGACGCAGCTGCTGCTGCCCGCTCTCGACGAGCTGAGCAGACTCGGCAGTGACGCGGACCGGGGGCGAGGCCGATGACCGGGCAGGGCGTCGCCAGCGCGCTGGTGGTGGAGTTCGACGGCGCCCCGCTCCCCGCGACGTTCGTGAACACCCTCGTCGAGGGGTACGTGGACGACAGCCGTACGCTCCCCGACCTGTTCCTGCTGAGGTTCCGGGACCCCGGCCGGGTCCTGCTGGAGCAGACCGGACTGAGGATCGGCAGCGAGGCCCGGCTGCTGGCCCGCGCCGGCGGCGACACGGCACCGAAGCCGCTGCTCGAAGGAGTGGTCACCGCACTCGAGGTGGAACTCGACGAGACCGGTACCTTCACCGTCGTACGGGGCCTCGACGAGTCGCACCGGCTGATGCGGGGGCGGCGGGTCGCCAGCTACCAGAACATGACACTCGCCGACATCTGCCGACAGGTCGCCCAGCGCGCCGGTCTGAAGCCCGGAACGGTGGATGTCGCCGGACCCGTGATAGAGCACCTGGCCCAGCCCAACGTCACCGACTGGGAGTTCGTGCGCGGGCTCGCCGAGGAGGCCGGGGCGCAGGCGTACGTCCGGGACGGGCAGTTGCACATCACCCGTCCCGCCGAGGCGAGCGGGGCGCCGGACGGGTCCGCGCGCGCCGACCGCAACCCGCTCGTCCTCGAACTGGGCGACAACCTGCTGCGGTGCCGCGCCGGGGTCTCCGCCGCCGAGCAGGTGTCCGAGGTGGAAGTGCGCGGCTGGGACGTCGCGGCGAAGCAGCCGGTGATCGGCAGGGCCCCGGCCGGCACGTCGCCGACCCTGGAACTCGGCGTGACGGCCGCCGAGGTGTCCGCCCCGTTCGGCGAGGCACGGTTCGTCGTCACCGACGCGGCGTACGGGGCGCAGGCGCAGGTGGACCGGGCGGCGAAGGCGCTGGCGGAACGGATCGCCGGGTCGTTCGCGGAGCTGGAGGCGGCGATCCGGGGCAACCCGGAGGTCAGGGCGGGCAGCGCGGTGGCGCTCAACGCGGTGGGCGCGCCCTTCGAGGGCCGGTACACCGTCACCTCCACGCGCCACGTGTTCGACGCCGTACGCGGGTACGAGACCTGGATCACCGTGTCCGGGCAGCAGGAACGCTCACTGTTCGGACTCACCGGAGGCGGGAAGGAGGCGGCGGGCCTACCCGGCCGATGCGCCGGCCTGGTCAGCGGGACGGTGACGGACACCCAGGATCCCGAGGGGTCGGGCCGGGTGAAGGTGCGCTTCCCGTGGCTGTCCGACGAGTACGCCAGTGACTGGGCGCGCACGGCACAGTCCGGCGGTACGGGCGGCGGCGAGGCCTTCATCCCGGAGGTCGGCGACGAAGTGCTCGTCGGCTTCGAGCACGGGCACCTGGACCGGCCGTATGTGCTGGCCGGTCTGTACAACGGGAAGGACCGGCCCGGGGGAGGCCCTCCGGGCGCCCCGGGAAGCCCCGCCGAAGGCGGCGACCTCGTCGATCCCACCACCGGCGCGGTGAACCGTCGCGCCTTCGCGTCCAAGAGCGGAAACCAGCTCGAACTGCTGGACGCGGCGAACGGCCCGCAGGGAGTCAGACTCCGCACCGGCGACGGGAAGCTCACCATCGACCTGGACCGGCGGGGGACGGCCGTCGTCATCAACAGCGACGGCAGCGTGACGATCGAGGCCAAGGAGCGGGTCTCCGTCAAGGCGGCCGAGGGCGTCGCGCTGGACGCCGGACGCGGAGCGCTGGAACTGACCGGCGACAGCGTCACGGTGACGTCCCGCAGCGGCGTCGCCCTCGACGGCGGGAACGGCAGGGTCGCGCTCTCCACCGGCGGCGCCGTGGAGGTCCGGGGCGGCCAGGTCACGGTCGACGGCACCCAGCGCATGGACGTGAGGAGCGGCGGGTCGGTGGCCGTCAACGCACCGATGATCACGCTCAACTGACCTGCCGCAAGCAGGGGAAGAGGAGTACACCGCATGCCGTCAGCCGCAGCCGCTCGGGTCACCGACCCCACCGGCCACCCCGGCACGGTCGGGCCGCCCGGAGTGGGGTCGGTGCTGATCGGCGGGAAGCCCGCCGCCACGGTCGGCACCGCCCACCAGTGCGCGTCCCCGCTCGCCCACCCGCCGTCCACGATCGCGCCGCCCGGCAGCACCACCGTGCGGATCGGCGGGAACCCCGCCGCCCGGGTCGGAGATCTGAGCGGCTGCGGTTCGCCGGTCGTGTCGGGCTGCGCCACCGTACTGATCGGAGGCTGAGCCGGGATGGGACAGCAGTTCATCGGAGCCGGCTGGGCGTTCCCGCCCCGTACGGACGCCACCGGGTCCATCGCGCTGGTGCGCGGCGAGCGGGAGCTGGAGGAGTCCATCCGGCTGATCCTCGCGACATCCCCGGGCGAGCGGCCGATGCGGCCCGAGTTCGGCTGCGCCGTCAACGACTACGTGTTCGCGCCCGCCGACGCGGGAACGGCGGGACAGCTCGCGTACGAGGTACGGCTGGCGCTGGAGCGATGGGAGCCCCGGATCGACGTCGCCGAGGTCACCGTGCGGTTCGACGAGGCGGACAACGGGGTCCTCTACATCGACATCGGTTACGCGGTGCGCGGCTCCAACGACCCCCGCAACCTCGTCTTCCCGTTCTACGTGATCCCGCAGCACGCGCAGGAGCCGACGACCCACGACGACGAGGAGGCCGGCGCGTGACGCTGCCCAGTCCCCATCTGGACGACCGCCGCTTCCAGGGCCTGGTGGACGAGGCCAAGCGCCTGGTCCAGCAGCGCTGCCCGGAGTGGACCGACCACAACGTGTCCGACCCCGGCGTCACCCTCATCGAGGCGTTCGCCACCATGGTCGACCAGCTCGTCTACCGCGTGAACCGGGTGCCGGAGAAGAGCTATCTCACCTTCCTCGACCTGATCGGGGTCCGGCTGCACCCGCCCACGGCCGCGCACACCGACGTGACGTTCCGGCTCTCCGCGCCCCGGCCCGACCCGGTCGTCGTGCGGGCCGGGACGGAGGTCGCCACCGTGCGTACGGAAACGGAGGAAGCCGTCGTCTTCACGACCGCCGAGCAGCTGACGATCACTCCCTGCGCCTTCGCCCACCTCGCCACCTGGCCGGTGTCGGGGGAGGCGGCGGACCGCACGGACGAGCTGGCGATGGGCCGGGACGTGACGTGTTTCGGGGCGGCCCCGGCGCCCGGCGACTGTCTCTACGTCGGTCTGTCGGCCGCGGTCCCCGCCGGAGTCGTCGTCCTGCGTCTCGACTGCAAGGTCGAGGGCGTCGGCGTCGATCCGCTGCGGCCGCCGCTGGTCTGGGAGGCCTGGGACGGTTCCGCCTGGACGGTCTGCGAGATCGAGAAGGACGACACCGGAGGCTTCAACCGGTCCGGCGAACTGATCCTCCACCTGCCGAGGACGCACACCCCGGCGGCCGTCGTGCGGCGCACCGGGGGCTGGCTGCGCTGTCGCCTGATCGACGCCCAGGACGGCCGGCCCACGTACCTGGCGCCGCCCGTCGTCCGCCGGATCACCGCCTTCACCATCGGCGCGACCGTGGCGGCCGAACATGCCGAGACCGTCGCCGACGAGGTGCTGGGCGCGGCGGAAGGAGTGCCGGGCCAGATGTTCGAGCTGGCCCGTCCGCCGGTGGTACCCGGTGATTTCGTGGTCGAGGTGGCCGACCCCGGAAGCGGACCGGAGCCGGAGTACACCCGGTGGACCCGGGTCGACGACTTCGCGCACTCCGGACCCGAGGACCATCACATCACCCTCGACCCGAACTCGGGCCGTGTCGAGTTCGGGCCTGCCGTACGGGAACGGGACGGCTCCGTCCGCCACTACGGCGCGGTCCCTCCGAAGGGCGCCACCGTCCGGGTACGGTCCTACCGCACGGGCGGCGGGCTGCGCGGGAATGTCGCCAGATCGACACTGAAGGTCCTGCGCAGCGCGATCCCCTACGTGGCCCGGGTGGAGAACCGCAGGCCGGCCCTCGGCGGTGTCGACGGCGAGAGCGTGGACAGCGCCCGGGTGCGCGGGCCGATGACACTGCGGACCCTGCACCGCGCCGTCGTCCCGCACGACTACGAACTCCTCGCCCGCGACATCGCCCCGGACGCGGCACGCGTGCACTGCATCCGGGCGGGCGAGCCCGGGGACGACGACGGTTCCACCCACGGGGTGCGGCTGCTCGTCGTCCCGGCCGGCCGCAGCGACGAGCAGGGCAGGATCGAGTTCGACGAGCTCATCCCTCCGGCACACACCCTTCGCCTCATCGCCGGGCATCTGGAGGCCCGCCGCCCGATCGGGGCGCGCCTCGTCGTCGAGCCGCCGTTCTACCAGGGCGTCACCGTCGTCGCCTCGGTGCAGGCCGAACGCGGAGCGGTCGCGGAGCGCGTACGGGAGGCTGCGCTGGCCGCGCTGTACGGGTACTTCAACGCGCTGTCCGGCGGGCCGAACGGGCAGGGCTGGCCGTTCGGGCGACCGGTCCAGTCGGGCGAGGCGTTCGCCGTGCTCCAGCGGGTGCCCGGGGTGGACCTCGTGGAGGACGTACGGCTCTACCGGGCCGATCCGGTCACCGGTGAACGCACCGACGCCACGGCCAAGATCCCGCTGGACCGGCACGCGCTGGTCTTCAGCTACGAGCACCAACTCCGGGTGAGGGGAGCCTAGATACCGATGCGCACCGGCGTCACCGGACTTCCGACCCCGCACCCCCTGATCGACCAACTGCCCGCCGTCTACCTGGAGCAGGATTTCCTCCGGCGCTTCCTCGCCGCGCTCGACGAGGTGCTCGCACCCGTCCTGCTCACCATCGACAACCTGCCCGCCCACCTCGACCCCCGCAGCGCCCCGGAGGACTTCCTGGCCTGGCTGGCCCAATGGGTGGCGGTGGACCCGCACGAGGACGGTCCCGTCGAGCGGCGCCGGGAGACGGTACGGGGAGCGGTCGCCCGGCATGCCCGGCGCGGCACGGCGGGCGGGCTGGCCGACGCGGTACGGCTGGAGACGGGCGTGGAGGCGGAGATCACCGAGAGCGGCGGAACGGCCTGGTCGACCGTGTCGCAGACCGCGCTTCCGGGCCGGGCAAGCGCCTGGGTGACGCTCCGGGTCCGCGAACGGGCGGGGCGGCCCGTCGACCGGGTGCGGCTGGAGGAGCTCATCGGGACCGAGATCCCGGCCCATGTGGGGTACACGCTGGAGATCCTGCCTCCGGCCTCGGACGTGGAGGGTGGTGCGCAGTGATCTGCGAGGCGTGTGGTCACCGGAATGCGCCGGGGCGCGAGTTCTGCGCGTCCTGCGAGGCATTCCTTGCGTGGGAACCGGCGGAGGCGGGCGAGGCCGGACCGGCGCCGCGGGCGGCGGGACGGCCGGAGCCCCCGGCGCCCGCCCCCGACCGGGA
>NZ_RDBK01000017.1 GCF_008042275.1 Streptomyces sp. OR43
GCCCGGCCGCGCCCGCGGACCTCTTCCGGCTCGACGCCGACCTGCCGGGCATCCCCTTCGACCGGCTGACCGTCAGCGCCGGTGGACGTGAGCGGCTCAGCCGCTCACTCGCCCCGGGTCTCGACGCGATCACCGGGCCGGATCACGAGCGGCGCGAGATCCATCGCGTCGGACAGCAGCTGACCGCGGAGCTCGCCCTGCTCGCCGAGGAGTGCGCCGCGATCCCGGCCAGTGAGCTGTCCGTCGCGGCCAGCTCCGCCGGCTACGACCTCACTCACCGGTACGTCAACGTTCTGGTGGGCGCCAGCTGCGTCGAACTGTGGCGCAACAACCAGCACCACCCGGACCCGTTCCTCGCCGACCCCGCCTGGGCGGCGGCCGCCCTGAACCGGCTCGCCCTGCGTCCGGGCACCCGGCCGGAGAACCTGCCCGGTCATCTCGAACAGCGGCTCTACGACGAGCTGCTGGAGCGCTACGAGTCCTCGACCAGTTTCGGTCTGGTGAGACGACAGCTCGCCGATCGCCTTCCCAAGGAGAACTGACCATGTCCAGCCCCATCGTCGAGAAGAACAACCAGGACCACTCCCCCGAGGAGCTGACCGGCTGGCTCAAGGAGCGCATAGCCGAGCACGTCCAGCTGCCGGCCGAGGAGATCGACCCCGACGTCTCCCTGGCCAACTACGGCCTCGACTCGCTCTACGCGCTGACCGTGGTCACCGAGATCGAGGAGCACCTGGGGCTGACGCTCGAGCCCACCATCATGTGGGACGCGCCCACGCTCAACGCCCTCGTCGAGGTCATCCGCGCCGAACTGGCCCACGCGGCCTGATCCCGCGGCAGCGGCCACCGGCCGGCCGGGTCCCCGATCCCCCACAGCACACAAGCTCGTCCGCAGAGAAACGTGAGTAGGTATTCAGTGTCAGAGCATGGGTCGGTTCGTCAGGCTGTCTCCGCGGCACAGATGGGGATCTGGGTCGCACAGCAGTTGGCTCCGGACAGCCCGCTGTACAACTGTGCCACCTGCTTCCGCGTCAGCGGACGGATCGACCACGCTCTGCTGGCCGAGGCCGTGCGCCGCACCGTCGCCGAGACCGACGCCCTGCGCGCGCGGTTCGACGACGACGGCGACGAGCCGCACCAGATCGTCGAACCCGCCGGCGAGGTGCCGGTGCAGTTCGTGGACGTGAGCACCGCGGCCGACCCGGACGCGGCCGCCCGCGCGTGGATGGACGACGACCTGTCCGTCCCGGCGGACCCGCGGGCCGGGCGGCTGTACACCCATGCCCTGTTCGAGCTCGGCCAGGACCGGACCCTCTTCTACTTCCGGCACCACCACCTCGTACTCGACGGCTACGGGCAGACCCTCTACCTCCGCCGGCTCGCCCAGACGTACACGGCGCTCGCGGCCGGCCAGGAGCCCGCTCCCACCCGGATCCGCCCGCTGGCCGAACTGCTCGACAGCGACGCCCGCTACCGGTCCTCGGCGCAGCACGACCGGGACCGCACGTACTGGCTGGACCTCTTCGGGGAGACCCCCGAGTCCTCGACGCTCACCGGCCGCACCGCCGAACCGTCGCCGAAACCCCTGCGCCGCAGCGCCCGGCTGACCTCCGGGCAGTTGGCCCGGCTGCGTGAGTCGGGCCGCTGGTCGCTCGTCCTCGTCGCCGCCGTCGCCGCGTACACCCACCGGCTGACCTCGACCGCCGACGTGGTGGTCGGCCTGCCGATGACCGCGCGCGCCGACGCCCTCGCCCTCACCACTCCCGCGATGCTCGCCAACGAAGTGCCGCTGCGGTTCACCGTGAGTCCGGGCCTGAGTCTGGCGGACCTGGTGCGCCAGGCGACCGCCCAGGTCAACGGCGCGCTGCGGCACCAGCGGTACCGCGGCGAGGACCTGCACCGCGAGCTGAACCTGTCCGGCGGGGCCGGCGGGCTGTCCTCGGTCATGGTCAACGCCATGTCCTTCGGCCAGGAGATCTCGTTCGGCGGCCTCGACACCGTGATGCACCCGCTGTCGACCGGCCCGGTCAGGGACCTTTCCATGACGTCTTTCGGCGACCCCATGGGGGACGAGGGCGTCCGGCTCGACTTCGACGGCAATCCGGCGCTCTACACCGAGGCCGAACTCGCCGCTCACCAGGACCGGTTCATCGCCTTCCTGACCGCGCTCGCCGCCGACCCCACCGCTCCCCTGAGCGGCATCGCCCTGCTCGGCGCGAGCGAGCGGGAGCGCGTCCTGGAGCAGTGGAACGCCACCGGGCGCCCGCTCCCCGACGCCTCGCTGCCCGAGCTCTTCGAAGCACGCGCCCGGACCGCCCCGGACGCCGTCGCCCTCGTCCACCGGGACAGCCGGCTCACGTACGGCGAACTCAACTCCCGCGCGAACCAGTTGGCCCGCCTGCTCGCCGGCCGGGGTATCGGCCCCGAACAGTACGTGGCCGTCGCCCTGCCCCGCTCCACCGACCTGGTCGTGGCCCTCCTCGCGGTCCTCAAGACCGGCGCCGCCTACCTGCCGGTGGACCCCGAATATCCCGTGGACCGCATCGCGTACGTCCTCGACGACGCGCGGCCGTCCCTCCTGCTGACCTGCGACGCGCTCGCGGACCGGATGCCGGCCGCCGGTGTGGAGCGGATCCTGCTCGACCGGGTGCGTACCGGCGCACTGCCCACCGCCGACCTGACGCGGGGCGAACGGACCGCGGAGGTACGGGGCGATCACCCGGCCTACGTGATCTACACCTCCGGCTCCACCGGGCGGCCCAAGGGCGTCGAGGTGACCCGCGCGGCGCTCGACAACTTCCTGGCCTCGATGGACGACCGGGTCTCTCTCACGGAGCACGACCGGCTGCTCGCCGTGACGACCGTCGGCTTCGACATCGCCGCCCTGGAGCTCTACCTCCCCCTGCTGTCGRGCGCCGCCGTCGTGGTCGCGGACCGTGACGCCGTACGGGACGTCGAGGCGCTCGGCGCGCTGATCCGGCACACCGGAGCCACGGTCATGCAGGCCACGCCCAGTCTCTGGCACGCCCTCGCGGCCGAGGACACCACCGCCCTCAACGGCCTGCGGGTCCTGGTGGGCGGCGAGGCGCTGCCCACCGAGCTGGCCCGCACGCTCACCGGGCACGCGGTGTCGGTGACGAACCTGTACGGCCCCACCGAGACGACCGTCTGGTCCACCGCTGCCACCGTCGCCACCGACACCGCCGTGTCGATCGGCCGTCCCGTCCTCAACACCCGTGTGTACGTGCTGGATCACGCACTGCACCCCGTACCGGCGGGTGTTCCCGGCGACCTGTACATCGCCGGATCCGGCCTGGCCCGCGGCTACCGGGGCCGCGCCGACCTCACCGCCGAACGCTTCGTCGCCGACCCGTTCGGCGCGCCGGGCTCCCGGATGTACCGCACCGGCGACCTCGTGCGATGGACCGCCGACGGGCAGCTGATGTACGAGCGGCGCGCCGATGACCAGGTCAAGCTGCGCGGCTTCCGCATCGAGCTCGGCGAGATCGAGTCGGTACTGCTCCGGCACCCGGCCGTCGGGCGGGCCGCGGTGATCGTCCGGGAGGACCGGCCGGGCGACCGGAGGCTGGTGGCCTACTTCGTACCCTCGGACGACAGCCTGGGCGCGGGGGCCGGTACGGACGAGCTCCGCGCCCACCTGGCGGCCTCCCTGCCCGACTACATGGTCCCGGCCGGCTTCGTGACGCTGCCCGCCCTGCCGCTCACCCCGAACGGCAAGCTCGACCGCAGGGCCCTGCCCGCCCCGGAGTACGGGACCGGCGACAATCAGGGCCGCGGTCCCCGCACCGCGCAGGAGGACACCCTGTGCGCACTGGCTGCGGAGATCCTCGGCGCCGCCGCGCTCAGCATCGACGACAACTTCTTCGAGCGGGGCGGCGACAGCATCATGGCCACCCGTCTGGTGGCCCGTGCCCGCCGGGCCGGTCTGCTGTTCACGGCACGCGACGTCTTCCGGCACAGGACGGTGGCCGGTCTGGCAGGCGTCCTGACCGTGGCCGACCGCCCCGACGAGACCCCGGCCGCCCCCGCGGACCTGGGTGTCACTCCGGCCGATCTGGCGCAGGCGCGCGAGGCGGTGCCCGACGCGGTGGACGTCCTTCCGCTGACCCCGCTGCAGGAAGGCCTGTTCTTCCACCACCAGTTCGACACCTCGGGCCTGGACTACTACAACGCCCAGCTGGTCCTGGAGTTCAGGGGCGCCCTCGACCCGGCCGCCCTGCGTGCCGCGACCGACCTGGTCCTCGCCCGGCATGCGAGCCTGCGCGCGGGCTTCCACCAGAGCGAATCCGGCCGCGCTCTCGCCGTCCTCGCCGCCGAGGCGCGGGCTCCGTGGCGCGAGGTGGACCTCACCGGCCGGTCGGAGCAGGAGCGCGAGGCCGCCTGCGAGGCCCTGCTCGACGAGGACCGCTGGACCCGCTTCGACCTGTCCCGCCCGCCCCTCGTCAGGCTCACCCTGGTCCGGCTGGCCCAGGACCGGTCGGTCCTCGTACTGACCAACCACCACATCATCCTGGACGGCTGGTCCTTGCCGCTCGTCGTGCGTGACGTACTCGCCCTGTACGCCGCCGACCCGGCCGGACATGACACCACCCGGCTGCCGGAGGTGCGCCCCTACCGCGACTACCTGGACTGGCTCGCCGTCCAGGACCGCGACCAGGCGGTCAAGGCCTGGAGTGCGGCGCTGGCCGGAGTGGACGAGCCGACCAGGCTGTCCGCCCCCGTACCCGGGGCAACACCCGCCGCCCAGAAGAGGGTGGAGTTCTCGCTCTCCGAGGAGACCACCGCCCAGCTCGCGCGCACCGCGCGCACGGTCGGCGTCACGCCCAACACCGTCGTCCAGGCCGCCTGGGCCGTACTGCTCGGCCGCCTCACGGGCCGGGACGACGTGGTCTTCGGCGTCACCACCGCGGGCCGCCCTGGCGGTCTGCACGGGGCCGAATCGATGGTGGGCCTCTTCGTCAACACCCTGCCCCTGCGGGCCGCACTGCGCCCGGCCGAGCCGGTGGCGGACTTCTTGCGACGGCTTCAGGACGAGCAGGCCGAACTGGTGGAACACCAGCACATCGGTCTGACCGAAATCCAACAGGCTTTGGGTGCGGGCGAGTTGTTCGACACCCTGACCGTCTTCGAGAACTTCCCCCTGGACCGGGCCACGATCGACACCCTGGCCGATGACGGCGGCCTGACCGTCGAGGGAGCCGAGATCCGTGGCGGCACCCACTACGCCCTCGGCCTGGCGGCCATCCCGGGCGACCGCATGGCCTTCCGCCTCGACTACCGTCCCGACCTGGTGGACACGGCGTACGCCGAGCAGGTCTCCGAGCGGTTCAGGTTCCTGGTGGAACAGCTCCTCACCGACGTGGCGGCGCCCGTCTCCCGGCTCGCTGTCCTGGGTGAGGACGAGCGGGGCCGGCTTCTTGAGGAGTGGGGAGCGGGGGCCGTTCCGGCTGCCGGCGCCGCTGATGCCGATGTGATGGGGCTGTTCGAGGCCCAGGTGGCGGCCACTCCGGATGCTGTGGCGTTGGTGTTCGAGGACACCCGCCTGTCCTACCGGGAGCTGGATGCCTGGGCCGACCGCCTGGCCCGCGTCCTCGCGGAGAACGGGGCGGGGCCGGAGACGTTCATCGCCGTCGCACTGCCCCGCTCCACCGAACTCGTCGTCGCACTCCTCGCCGTCCTCAAGACCGGCGGCGCCTACCTGCCCATCGACCTGGACTTCCCCGCCGACCGCGTCGAGTTCATGCAGGCCGAGACGGAACCGGTCATGGTCCTGGACCAGACCCTGTTCACCTCACTGAACACCCGGCGTTCCAGCGCACCACTACCGACCGACGCAAGCGGCACGACAGCCGCGTATGTGCTCTACACCTCCGGGTCCACCGGCCGCCCCAAGGGCGTCGTCGTCTCCCGCAGCGCACTGACCAACCTGCTCACCGACATGCACACCCGCATCCCCCTGACCACCGACGACCGGCTCCTCGCCGTCACCACGGTGGGCTTCGACATCGCCGGACTCGAACTCTTCGCACCCCTCACCACCGGCGCAACCGTCGTCCTCGCACCCCCCGGCCTCGTCCACGACCCCGCCACCCTCCGACGCACCCTGAACCAGGAACGGGTCACCGTCATGCAGGCGACCCCCAGCCTCTGGCGAGCCGTCACACCCGACGCGGGCCAGTCACTGCGCGGCGTCCGTGTCCTGGTCGGCGGCGAGGCCCTCCCCACCGACCTCGCCACACAACTCACCGCGAACGCCGCCTCTGTCCTGAATGTCTACGGACCCACCGAAACCACCATCTGGTCCACCACCGCCCCCGTCACACCGGACGACACGGTCACCATCGGCCGCCCGCTCACCAACACCCAGGTCTACGTCCTCGACGACCACCTCCAGCCCGTACCCGCCGGCGTCCCCGGCGAGCTCTACATCGCCGGCACCGGCGTCGCCCGCGGCTACCTCAAGCGCGCAGGTCTCACCGCCGAACGCTTCGTCGCCGACCCCTACGGCCCGACCGGAACGCGCATGTACCGCACCGGCGACATCGTCCGCTGGACCGACCAAGGCAACCTCGAATACCTCCGCCGCGCCGACGACCAGGTCAAGATCCGCGGACACCGCATCGAACTCGGCGAGATCGAAACCACCCTCACCGGCCTCGACAGCATCGCGCAGGCAGCCGTCATCGTCCGCGACGACCGCCTCATCGCCTACCTCACCGGCGACTCCCCCGACACCAACGCAGTACGTACCCAGCTGGCCCAGGCCCTACCGGACTACATGGTCCCGGCCGCCTTCGTCACCCTCGACGCACTGCCCCTGACCGCGAACGGCAAGCTCGACCGCAAGGCCCTGCCCGAACCCGAGTTCACCGGTGCCGCACAGAGCCGCGCCCCCAGAACCCCGCAGGAAGAAATCCTCTGCGGACTCTTCGCCGACATCCTCGGCCTGGAACGGGTCGGGATCGACGACAGCTTCTTCGACCTCGGCGGACACTCACTCCTCGCCACCCGCCTCGTCTCCCGCATCCGCACCGCACTCGACGCCGAACTCTCCGTACGCCAGCTCTTCGAGGCCTCCACAGTCGCCGCCGTGGCAGCGCTGGTTCAGCAGACGACTCTGGCCGACCTCCCGTCCGAACTCGAACTCCCCACCGACCGACCCCGCCCCACCACCCCCACACACCAGGGCGGCACCATCGAATTCCACATACCCCAAGAACTCCACACAGGCATCACCCGCCTCGCCCGCGAACAACAGGCCAGCGTCTTCATGGTCCTGCAAGCCGCACTCGGAGTCCTCCTCAACCACCACGGCGCAGGCACCGACATCCCCATCGGCTCCCCCATCGCAGGCCGCACCGACGACGCCGTCGAAGACCTCGTCGGCTTCTTCGTCAACACCCTCGTCCTCCGCACCGACCTCACCGGCAACCCCACCTTCACCGAGCTGCTGAAGCGGGTCCGGCAGACCGACCTCGCCGCCTACAGCAACCAAGACGTCCCCTTCGAACGCCTCGTCGAAATCCTCAACCCCGAACGCTCCACCGCACGCCACCCCCTCTTCCAAATCATGCTCAACCCGAACGTGACCTCGCAGTCGGTCGTGGGCGAGCTGGAGTTCGGCGGTCTCAAGGTGGAGCAGCAACCGGGTGGAACAGGGGCCTCGCGCTTCGATCTCTCCCTTTCCTACGCCGAGTTGGAGCAGACAGGCGGTATCGGTGCGGCTCTGGAGTTCAGTGCCGATCTGTTCGATGCGCAGACCGCCGAGGTGCTGTGCGAGCGGTTCGTACGCGTTCTGGACGCGGCCGTCGCCGCACCGGACACCCAGGTGTCACAGATCGACGTACTGAACGAGAACGAGCGTGCCCAGGTCGTAGAGGAGTGGGGAACGGGAGCCGCTCCGGCTGCCGGCACCGCTGATGCCGATGTGATGGGGCTGTTCGAGGCCCAGGTGGCGGCCACTCCGGATGCTGTGGCGTTGGTGTTCGAGGACACCCGCCTGTCCTACCGGGAGCTGGATGCCTGGGCCGACCGCCTGGCCCGCGTCCTCGTGGAGAACGGGGCCGGACCGGAGACGTTCATCGCGGTCGCACTGCCCCGCTCCACCGAACTCGTCGTCGCACTCCTCGCCGTCCTCAAGACCGGCAGCGCCTACCTGCCCATCGACCTGGACTTCCCCACCGACCGCGTCGAGTTCATGCAAGCCGAAACCGACCCCGTCCTGGTCCTGAACCAAACCCTCTTTTCTTCGCTGAACACCCGGAGTTCCAGCGCACCACTGCCGACCGACGCAAGCGGCACGAC
Organism: Streptomyces sp. OR43; assembly: GCF_008042275.1. Taxonomy (GTDB): domain Bacteria; phylum Actinomycetota; class Actinomycetes; order Streptomycetales; family Streptomycetaceae; genus Streptomyces. Next base: position 8,326 of record NZ_RDBK01000017.1, read on the forward strand.
AGCCGCGTACGTCCTGTACACCTCCGGGTCCACCGGCCGCCCCAAGGGCGTCGTCGTCTCCCGCAACGCACTGACCAACCTGCTCACCGACATGCACACCCGCATCCCCCTGACCACCGACGACCGACTCCTCGCCGTCACCACCGTCGGCTTCGACATCGCCGGACTCGAACTCTTCGCACCCCTCACCACCGGCGCAACCGTCGTCCTCGCACCCCCCGGCCTCGCCCACGACCCCGCCACCCTCCGACGCACCCTGCACCAGGAACGGGTCACCGTCATGCAGGCGACCCCCAGCCTCTGGCGAGCCGTCACACCCGACGCAGGCGAATCACTGCGTGGCGTCCGTGTCCTGGTCGGCGGCGAGGCCCTCCCCACCGACCTCGCCACACAACTCACCGCGAACGCCGCCTCTGTCCTGAATGTCTACGGACCCACCGAAACCACCATCTGGTCCACCACCGCCCCCGTCACACCGGACGACACGGTCACCATCGGCCGCCCGCTCACCAACACCCAGGTGTACGTCCTCGACGACCACCTCCAGCCCGTACCTCCCACCGTTCCCGGCGAGCTGTACATCGCCGGCACCGGCATCGCCCGCGGCTACCTCAAGCGCGCAGGCCTCACCGCCGAACGCTTCGTCGCGAACCCGTACGGCCCGACCGGCACCCGCATGTACCGCACCGGCGACATCGCCCGCTGGACCGACCAAGGCAACCTCGAATACCTCCGCCGCGCCGACGACCAAGTCAAAATCCGCGGACACCGCATCGAACTCGGCGAAATCGAAACCGTCCTGACCGGCCTCGACAGCATCGCCCAGGCAGCCGTCATCGTCCGCGACGACCGCCTCATCGCCTACCTCACCGGCGACTCCCCCGACACCAACACCGTCCGCACCCACCTCGCCCAGACCCTCCCCGACTACATGGTCCCGGCCGCCTTCGTCACCCTCGACGCACTGCCCCTGACCGCGAACGGCAAGCTCGACCGCAAAGCCCTGCCCGACCCCGAATTCACCACCGCCCCACAGAGCCGCGCCCCCAGAACCCCCCAGGAAGAAATCCTCTGCGGACTCTTCGCCGACATCCTCGGCCTGGAACGGGTCGGGATCGACGACAGCTTCTTCGACCTCGGCGGTGACAGCATCCGGTCGCTCCAGCTCGTCTCCCACGCCATCCGCGAGGGCGTCACCTTCACGGTGAAGGACGTCTTCGAGCAGCGCACCGTGGCCGGACTCGTTTCCATCGCCCGAGCCGGCGACCTGCCCGGCGCGCCTTCGGCGGAGTTCGACGGCGACGCGACGCTCACCGGGCTGAGCCAGGACGAGCTGGACCTCCTTCAGGCCGAGTGGGAGTCGTAGGCCTCCCCTCCCGTCCCGTCAGCCCTCACCCGACAAACAGCCCCAGCAACCGAAGAAACAGGGAGCAGAAGAGATGGCCAACCCGTTCGAGGACCCCGAGGCCACGTACCACGTACTGGTCAACGACGAGCTGCAGCACTCCTTGTGGCCGGTGTTCGCCGACGTGCCGGAGGGCTGGACGGTCGCTCTCGCGGACAGCGGCAGGCAGGCATGCCTCGACTTCATCAACGAGCAGTGGACCGACATGCGGCCCCACAGCCTCGTGCAGGCGATGAACGCCATGCACTGATCCGCGCCCGGACCCCACACCCCCCACGGCAGAACCAACCACCTACGTCTCCCAGAGCGAAAGAGATCGCCATGCCAATCGTTCCGGTCAACGGAATTCGTCTGAGTTACGAGGACTCCGGTGGTACCGGCGAGCCCGTCGTCATGGTGATGGGGTCGGGCGCCACCGGCCGGGCGTGGCACCTGCACCAGGTTCCTGCCCTGGTCGCGGCGGGCTATCGGGTCATCACCTTCGAGAACCGCGGTATCGCGCCCAGTGCCCCCTGCGCCGACGGGTTCACCATCCAGGACATGGTGAACGACGTCATCGGCCTGATCAGGCACCTCCGTCTGGACGGCTGCCGGCTCGTCGGGACCTCTCTGGGTTCGTACGTCGTCCAGGAACTGGCCCTGCGCCGTCCTGACCTCGTGCAGAGTGCCGTGCTCCTTGCCACCCGGGGGCGTGTGGACGCCATGCGCCGGGCGCTGACGCGGGCGGAGATCGAGCTGTACGACTCCGGGGTGCGGCTTCCTCCGAAGTTCGACGCGGTGATCCAGGTGATGAGGAACCTGTCGCCGCGCTCGCTCCTGAACGACGTGGAGGTGAGCGACTGGCTGGAGGTCCTGGAGGCCACGTCCGGGAACGTCTCCGGGGAACGCGCGCAACTGGGCCTCGATCCGACGCCCTCGCGCCTGCCCGCGTACCGGAGCATTTCCGTCCCCTGTCACGTCATCGCGTTCCAGGACGACCTGGTCACGCCGCCCGAGCTGGGGCGTGAGGTGGCCGAGGCCATTCCGGGGGCCTCGTTCGAGGTCATTGCCGGATGCGGTCACTACGGATATCTGGAGGATCCGGACTCGGTGAACAAGGGCATCGTCGAGTTCTTCCGGACCGCCGCGGACCGGCAGACAGTCCGGCGCTGATCACGGTTCGGACCGGTCACCCCAGCCCGGGGGCCGGTGGCTGTTTCGCACTCTTTCCTTCCCTGAGCCAATTGAGGTCCCCATGAGTAAGCAGCACGGCTGGAAGCCGCTGGAGATCACCGCGGATGACGCCGGTGTCGATCCGACTCCGGCGGGTCTGGCCGAGTTCCTGGCCGACACCGACAAGATCAGCAGCATGCTCATCGCCGAGAAGGCGCTGGTGTTCCGCGGTTTCCAGGTCTCGGAGAGCACACTCGAACCGGCCATGGATCTGTTGCTGCCCAACCGGCTCGCCTATGTGCACGGGAACTCGCCGCGCAGCAAGGTCGGCAGCAACATCTACACCTCGACGGAGTACCCGCCCGAGCTGACGATCTCCATGCACAACGAGCTGTCGTACGCGCACGCGTGGCCGTCCCGGCTGCTGTTCTTCGCGGCGCACGAGCCGACGACGGGCGGGGCGACGCCGGTGGTGGACGGCACGCTGTGGCTGGAGTCGCTGGATCCGGCGATCCGTGAGGCCTTCGCGGGCGGTGTCCGCTACTCGCAGAACCTGCACGGCGGCCGGGGGCTGGGCAAGAGCTGGCAGGACACCTTCGAGACCGATGACCGGGCGGAGGTCGAGGCCTTCCTGAAGGGCACGGAGGCCGAGTGGGAGTGGCGCGGCGACGGCGGGCTCCGGGTGACGCAGCTGCGTCCCTCGACGGTCCGGCACCCGGTGACGGGGGTCGAGGTGTGGTTCAACCAGTCCGACCAGTGGCACCCGGCCGCGCTCGGTGACGAGATGGCGGCCGAACTCGCGCAGATCCTGCCCGAGGAGGAGCTGCCCCAGTCCGTCAGGTTCGCCGACGGGAGCGCGATCCCGGACGAGTACGTGATCGAGGTGCGGGACAAGGGGCTCGACGCGGCGGTCGACGTCGACTGGCACACCGGTGACCTCCTGCTCATCGACAACGTGCTGGTGGGCCACGGGCGTCGGCCGTTCACCGGTCCCCGCCGGATTCTGGTCGCGATGTCCGACTGAGGGACCGGGTCCCCACGCGCCGTCCGCGACCGCGCGGCGCGGGGCGTCCGGCCGCCCAGGACGCCACAGATCTGCTCCGCCCCTACTCGAGAACAGGATCACCATGTCCTCAGAACCGATCTCCGAACCGTCTTCCGAAGCGACCTCCGGAGCAACCTCGGGAGCGACCTCCGCACCGATAGCGTCCGCCCCCACGGTGCCCGCCGCCGGGACCAGCAGCGGCACCGGCCATCTCGACGGTCTGCGGCTCGACCACGTCGAGCTGTACGTCGAGGACCTGGACGCCAGCACCGGTCACTGGGTCGACCGTTACGGATTCACCGTGGTGGGCACCGCGGGCTCTCCCGAGGAGGGTTTCCGCAGTGTCGCGCTGCGCCAGGGCCGGATCACGATGGTGCTGACCGAGGGCATCAGTGACGAGCACCCCGCGTCGGTGTACGTACTCGGCCACGGTGACGGTGTCGCCGCCATCGCCCTGCGTACGGATGATGTCGCGGCGGCCCACGCGGAGGCCGTCGGGCGGGGTGCGAGGTCGTTGGCGGAGGTGGCCGGGCACCAGGGCGGCGGGGTCCTCGCGACCGCGACCGTGGGGGCGTTCGGAGATCTGACGCACCCGCTGGTCGAGCGGGAGGCCTCGGACACCGCCGGGCTGCCGGCCGGCTTCCGGCCGGTGGAGCACGCGGAGGTGCCCGACCGCGGGGTGGGTCTGCTGGAGATCGACCACTTCGCCGTGTGCGTGAACATCGGGGAGCTGGATCCGACGGTCCGCTTCTACCAGGAGGTCCTGGGCTTCGCGGAGATCTTCGAGGAGCGGATCGCCGTCGGTACCCAGGCCATGCTGTCGAAGGTGGTGCAGAGTCCCTCCGGCGAGATCACCTTCACGATCATCCAGCCGGACCCGTCGGCCGACGCCGGCCAGATCGACGAGTTCCTGAAGAACCATGACGGTGCGGGCATCCAGCACATCGCGTTCTCCAGCGACGACGCGCCCCACACGGTGCGCACGCTCTCCGGGCATGAGGTCGGCTTCCTGAAGACACCCGCCGCGTACTACGAGCTGCTGGGGCAGCGGCTCTCGCTGCGGAAGCACTCGCTGGACGAACTGCGCGAGCTGAACCTCCTCGTCGACGAGGACCACGGCGGTCAGCTGTTCCAGATCTTCACGCGGTCGACGCACGCCCGGCGCACCCTGTTCTTCGAGGTCATCGAGCGGATCGGCGCCGAGACCTTCGGCAGCTCCAACATCAAGGCGCTGTACGAGGCGGTCGAGGTCGAGCGGCAGCGCGAGATCGGGCTGCCGCGGTGAGCAGTGGCACGGTTCCGGCGGCGGTGAGCATCGGCGAGGTGGAGCAGGCCGCTGCCGCTTTGCTCCCCCGGCCGGTGTGGGACTTCGTGTCCGGTGGCAGTGGCGCCGAACTGACGCTCGCGGCCAACCGCACGGCTCTGGACCGCGTCCGGCTGGTTCCGCGTGCGCTGCGGGACGTCTCGGCGTGCTCGACGGCGTCGACCCTGCTCGGCCGTGGAGTGTCGATGCCGGTGGCCACCGCGCCGATCGGTTACCACCAGCTGGTCCACCCCGAGGGCGAGCTGGCGGCGGCCCGTGCGGCGAAGGAAGCCGGAGTCCCGTTCACCGTGGGGACGTTGAGCAGCTTCCCGCTGGAGCAGGTCGCCGAGGTGGGTGCCACCACCTGGTTCCAGCTGTACTGGCTGCGCGACCGTGCCCTGTCGTACGCGCTTGTGCGCAGGGCCGAGGACGCCGGCTGCTCGGCCCTGGTCCTCACCGTCGATGTGCCGTGGATGGGCCGGCGGCTGCGGGACGTACGCAACGGGTTCTCGTTGCCTCCCGAGGTACGGGCCGCGAACTTCGCCGTGGACACGGCTTCCGAGGCGCATCGTGCGGTTCCGGGTGCTTCGGCCCTCGCCTCGCACACCAGCACGGCGTTCGCTCCGTCGCTGAGCTGGGCGGACGTGCGGGAGCTGCGGTCGCGGACGGAGTTGCCCCTGATCGTGAAGGGCATCCTCGATCCGGAGGACGCCGTGCGGGCCGCGGAGTGCGGCGCGGCCGCCGTGGTCGTGTCCAACCACGGCGGGCGCCAACTGGACGGCGCGATCCCGGCCGTCGACGCGCTCGAAGCGGTGTGTGCCGCGGTCGACGGGCGCATCGAGGTTCTGGTGGACAGCGGTTTCCGCAGCGGGGTCGACGTGCTGAAGGCACTGGCGCTCGGCGCGAACGGTGTCCTCGTGGGCCGGCCCCTGCTGTGGGGGCTCGCGGCGGGCGGCGAGGCCGGGGCGCGCGAGGTCCTGGGCTTGCTGGCGGCTGAGCTGCGCGACGCCCTCGGCCTGGCGGGCTGCGCGAACGTGAGCGAGGCGGGCCGGCTGCGTACCGGCAGAGGCCCGTTGCCCGTGGACCGGGCGCCGAAACACCACGAAGGGATCCCGCGGTGACCACCCTGCCGAACGTGACGACCGCATACGCTGCCGCGGCCGCCGCCCAGCTGAGCACCGCCGGCCTGCACGGCTCGCTGGAGGACCCCGCGCTGGGGTCGATGAACTTCCTGAACGAAATCGCTCATCTCCACCCGGGCGCGATCTCGTTCGCGCCTGGCAGGCCCTTCGAGGGATTCTTCGAGACCGGCCAGGTCCATGACTACCTGCGGCGCTTCGAGCAGTACCTGAAGGAGGAGAAGGGGTACGGCGACGAGGAGGTGCGGCGCACGTTCTTCCAGTACGGGCGCACCAACGGCATCATCCACGAACTGATCGCCGACCATCTCCGGGTCGACGAGGGCATCTCGGTGCCCGCCGGGTCCGTGGTCGTGACGGTGGGCTGCCAGGAGGCGATGTTCCTGGTGCTGCGCGCCCTGCGCAGGGACGACCGGGACGTCGTGCTGGCCGTCTCGCCGAGCTACGTCGGTCTGAAGGGCGCGGCCCGGCTGGTCGACATGCCGGTCCTCGAAGTGGCGGGCGGCCCGCACGGGATCGACCTGGACAGCCTCGCGGCCACGGTCCGCGAGGCGCGCGCGAGCGGACTGCGGCCACGCGCCTGCTATCTGGTGCCCGACTTCTCCAATCCGGCCGGCACGAGCATGGACCGGGAGACCCGGCAGGCCGTCCTGGCCTTCGCGGAGCAGGAGGATCTGCTGCTCCTGGAGGACAATCCGTACGGCTACTTCAGTGCGGACGGCGTCCGGCTGCCCACGCTGAAGGCCCTCGACACTCACCGCCGGGTCGTCTACCTGGGGTCGTTCGCCAAGACCGGTCTGCCGGGGGCCCGCATCGGGTTCGCGGTGGCCGATCAGAGCGTGGCGGGCGCGGACGGCGAAGTGGGGCTGTTCGCCGACCAGCTCTCAAAAATCAAGAGCATGGTCACGGTCAACACCTCGCCCATCGCCCAGGCCGTCATCGCCGGCAAGCTGCTCACGTACGGGAACAGTCTGCTCAAGGCCAACGAGCGGGAGATCGCGGTGTACCGGGGCAACCTGGAGCGGCTCCTCGCGGGGCTGCGCCGGCACTTCCCGGCAGGCGGCGGTTCAGGAGTGCGCTGGAACACGCCGCGCGGTGGCTTCTTCCTCGTGCTGGACGTGCCGTTCCCCGCCGACGAGAAGCTGCTCGAAGCATCGGCCCGTGACTACGGCGTGCTCTGGACGCCCATGCGGTACTTCAGTACCGAGGACGCGGCGGAACGGCAGATCCGGCTGTCGTACAGCCTGGTCACCCCGGAGCAGATCGACGAAGGGCTCGAAAGGTTCGCCGCGCTGGTGGCCGACCGTCTCAACGGCTGACCGGCCGCATTCCCGACGTCTGGAAGTGGAGTCCCGTTTCCCATGCGCACCGCTGTCATAGCCGGTACCGGCCTGATCGGCACGTCCATCGCCCTCGCTCTGCGTGAACGGGGCATCACCACGTATCTGACCGACGCCGATCCCGCCGCGCTGCAGACCGCCGAGGCGCTCGGCGCCGGGCGGGCCGAGCAGCCGCGCGAGGTGGCGGACATCGCGATCCTCGCGGTGCCGCCGGTGCGGGTGGCACCCGTGCTCGCGATGCTCCAGAAGCGGGGAACGGCCCGCTTCTACACGGATGTCGCGAGCGTCAAGGGCCTGCCGAGCGAGCGGATCGAGGCGCTGGGATGCGACCTGACGTCCGTGGTGGGCGGGCATCCGCTGGCCGGCGGTGAGCGGTCGGGGCCGCTGGCCGCCCGCGCCGATCTCTTCGAGGGGCGCCCCTGGGTCTTGGTGCCGTCCGCCGCGACCAGTGATTCGGCGCTCAACTGCGCCTTGGAACTCACGGCGTTGTGCGGGGCCACGCCCGTGCTGTTCGACGCGGAGGACCACGACCGTGCGGTGGCGCTCGTCTCGCACGCCCCGCATCTGATAGCGAGCCTGGCCGCGGCCCGTCTTCTGGACGGGAACGAGTCGGCGCTGCGCCTGGCCGGGCAGGGGCTGCGTGATGTCACCCGCATCGCGGGGGGCAGTCCGGCGCTGTGGACGGACATCCTGTCGGCGAACGCGGGGCCGGTCGCCGATGTCCTGGAGGCCTTCGCCGGCGATGTCCTCGAAGCGGTGGCGGCGCTGCGGCGGTCCGCCGAAGGGCGCGGCGGTGAGCCGGAGCTGTCCGAGGCCTTGCAGCGCGGGGTGGACGGGCGGGCCAGGATCCCCGGCAAGCACGGGGTGCCCGATGCGGCGTTCACCGCGGTGGAGGTCTCCGTGGGCGACAGTCCCGGAGAGCTGGCCCGGCTGTTCACCGATGTGGCGGCGGCCGGGGCCAACATCGAGGACATCGGCATCGACCACTCGGCCAAGCAGCTGCTCGGGCGGGCGAGTCTCGCGGTGGCCGCCGGCACGGAACACGCGCTCGCGCAGGAGCTGCGGCACCGGGGCTGGGCGGCGCAGGCCTCGAACTGGCCGGGCGGCCGGGGCGCATAGCGTCCGGCACGGACAGGACAGCGGAGCCGCTCCCCGGGGGGAGCGGCTCCGCTGCCTTGTCCGCGCTGTCCCGCGGGCGCGGATGCGCCTCGGAGGGGAGGCGTGCTCAGGCGTTGGGGGCCCGCTGGAAGCACTTCGCAGCGACGAAACCGGCCAGTGCCAGCAGTAGGGCGCTCGTGCCGAGCGCGCCGAGCACCCCGAGCCCCAGGTCCCAGCCCAGTGCGAGCCGCCGCGAACCGTCCACCGCGTACGTCACCGGATTGACCTTGGCCACGACCTGCAGCCACTCCGGCAGCCCCTTCAGCGGGACGAACGCGCTGGAGGCGAACATCAGCGGGAACATCACCAGGACCGCGATGCTCGACATGACCTCGACGCTCCGCAGCCACGCGGCGAGCGCGATGAAGCACCAGATCAGGGACCAGATGACGAACACCGTGAGCAGCAGGGCCGCGGCCGTGCCGAGCACACCGCCGGACGGCCGGAAGCCGAAGAAGACCGTGCCGCAGGCCAGCAGGACGAGCAGTTCGGTGAAGACGCGCAGCAGATCGGCCAGCGAGCGGGCGACCAGGACCAGCGGCAGCCTGGTGGGCAGCACCCGGAACCGGGCCACGATGCCGTTGTCCATGTCCTTGACGAGACCCACGCCTGCGCCCTGCGCGGACCCGATGCCGGTGGTGACGAGCAGCGCGGGCACCAGGTAGTCGATGTAGCGCACCCCGTGGGGGAAGTCGTCGCGGTTCGCCATGCTGCCGAAGATCTCGCTCAGCAGCAACAGCATGATCAGCGGTTGGAGCAGGCTGAACAGCGCGAGCCGGGTATCGCCGTACATGGACCGGATCTGCCGGCCGGTGAGCACCCACAACTGGGCGCGGATGCTGCCGCCGCGCCATTCGGCTGTGGTGTCGGGCACGGCGACGGGTGCCGTGTCCGGGGTGCGTTCCTGGAGGGCCAACGGAGACTCCCGCGATGTCAGGCCGCGCCTGCGAGGGCCGTCGGCGATTGGGTGAGTGCCAGATAGACGTCGTCCAGCGACGGCTCCTTGACCGTGAGTTCGACGAGCTCGGCGCCCACGGTGTCGAGTGCCCGGACCACGGCCGCGATATCGGCGGAGGTGTCCACGGGCGTGCTCAGGGTGTGCCGCTCCGGGTCCGAGCGCGGCTGGAAGCCCGCCGCCGCCAGTGCTCCGGTGGCCGCCGACAGGTCGGAGTCCGAGGTCAGCGCGGCATGCACCGCGCGGCTTCCCAGTTCCGCCTTGAGCCGGCCGCTGGTGCCCGACGCGATGACGCGGCCCTTCGACAGGACGGTGATCCAGTCGGCGAGCCGGTCGGCCTCGTCCAAGTACTGCGTGGTCAGCAGCACCGTCGTACCGTCGGCCACCAGGCCCTCGACCGTCTCCCACAGCGCGATGCGGGTCGTCGGGTCGAGCCCTGTCGTGGGCTCGTCCAGGAACAGCACGTCGGGTCGGCCCACGAGACTGGCCGCGAGGTCGAGCCGCCTGCGCATCCCGCCCGAGTACGTGCGGGACGGCTGCTTCGCGGCCTCGGTCAGGCGGAACAGTTCGAGCAGTTCGGTGGCCCGGGCCGCCGCCTCGCGCCTCCCCGCCCCGAGCAGCCGGGCGATCAGGACCAGGTTGCCGTAGCCGGACAGGTACTCGTCGACCGAGGCGAACTGCCCGGTCACACCGATCCTGGCGCGCACCGCGGCCCCCTGCGTGGTCACGTCGCACCCGGCGACCCGGACCGTGCCCGCGGTCGGGGGCGACACCGTGGACAGGATGTTCACCAGGGTCGTCTTGCCCGCGCCGTTGTGGCCGAGCAGCCCGAGGACCTTGCCCCGGGCGACTTCGATGTCCACGCCGTTCAGGGCGTGGACATCGCCGAAGCTCTTGCAGACCCCGGCCGCCTCGATCATGACCTCGTTCAAGCCGCGTCCGCCCCGGAACCCGCCATGGCCTCGACGAGGCTCTTGGGCCGCATGTCGGTCCAGTTCAGGTTGATGTACTCCAGGCACGCGGCGCGGTCGGTCTGCGCGAGGGCGACCGTCCAGCCCGCGGGTACCTCGGCGAAGGCCGGCCAGAGCGAGTGCTGGGCCTCGTCGTTGACCAGTACGAGGTAGCCGGCTTCCTGATCTTCGAACGGGTTGCTCATCAGATGCTCCTTGTGCTGCTCGGTGGTGCTGTCAGTCGGGTGGGGCGGTCGGTCGGGGGTGCGGTCGGTCGAGGTGCTGCGGGTCGGTCGAACTGCGGTCGGCCGGTGCTGCGGTCGGTCGGTGGTGCGGTCAGTGCGTGTTGTGCGCTTCGACGGGCCCGGGAACTTCCGGATCCCGTACGTGCTTGGCGAGGACCGTCGCGATCTCGGCGACCGCCGCCGGCTCGATCATCAGGTCCTCGTGCAGGAAGTCCAAGACGTGCTCGGTGATGTCCCCGGACACGTACGGCCGCCACACCTCGGCGTTGAACGTCGCGTCGTCCCTGCTGAACGAGGCGCCGGACGAGTAGAACAGGACGTCGCCGGTGAACCGCTCCGGCCGGAGGCCACGGGTCAGCGCGGTGCTGTTGACGTAGACGCGGACCGCGGCCCCGATGTCGCCGCCGGGAAGATGCCCCAGCGGGTGACCCTTGGCACGGAGCTCCGCGAGTACCTCCTCCTCCTGCCCGGGGCCCACCTGCTCGGTGTCGAAGCCGACGTCCGCGTTGATCTGCGCGGTGAGTTCGGCCGGGTCCCAGTCCGCACGGGTGGGCCGCACCGGGTACGCGTCGACGATGGCGAGGAGTGCCACCTGCTGTCCCTGGCTCTGCAGCCGGGTGGCGACCCGGTGGGCGAGGAGTCCGCCCATGGACCAGCCGATGAGCTGGTACGGGCCCTCGGGCTGCACGGTCCGGATGTGTGCGCAGTACTCGTCGATCATCTCTTCGAGGGTCCCGGCCGGCGGTTCCTGGCCCAGCAGCCCGCGCGCCTGGAGCGCGTACACGGGGAGATCGGCGGGGAGCTGGCCGGCGAGGCGGCCGTAGCACCAGCCGATGCCGAGCGCCGGGTGCAGGCAGAAGAGCGGCGTGCGGTGTCCGGCGGTCCGCAGGGGCAGCACCGGTGAGAACGAGTCGCTGCTGCTCCCGGCGTCCAGCTGGCGCAGCAGCCCGGCCACCGTGGGCGACTGGAACAGGTCGCGTACCGAAACGTCCCGGCCCAGCGCCTTGCGGACACCGTTGACAAGCCGGGTGGCCAGCAGGGAGTGTCCACCGAGCGCGAAGAAGCTCTCCTCGGTCCCGACCCGCTCCAGGCCGAGCACCTGCGCGAACAGGCCGCACAGGATCTGCTCCTGCGGGGTGACCGGCTCGCCGCGCCCCTCCCCGCCGTACGCGGGGGCCGGCAGCGCGCCCCGGTTCAGTTTGCCGTTGGGAGTCAGCGGCAGCGCGTCGATCAGGACGACGAACGGCACCATGTACTCGGGCAGTTGGGTCGCCGCGAGGTCGCGCAGTGCGGCCGTCTCGGGGTGGGCGTCCGGGGCCGGCACCACATAGGCGACGAGGCGTTTGTCGCCCGGCCGGTCCTCCCGTCCGAGCACGGCGACCTGCGCCACCCCGGCCGCACCGGCGAGTACGGTCTCCACCTCCGCCGGTTCCACCCGGAAGCCGCGGATCTTGACCTGGTCGTCGGCCCGGCCCACGAACTCCAGCAGCCCTTCCCCGGACCACCGCACGAGGTCACCCGTGCGGTACATACGCGTCCCGGGCGCGGCGAACGGGTCGGCCACGAAACGCTCAGCCGTCAGGTCCGGCCGCCCGGCGTACCCGCGCGCCAGACCGGATCCCGCGATGTACAGCTCCCCGGGCACTCCGGCGGGCACCGGCCGCAGTCCGGCGTCCAGGACATAGACCCGGGTGTTGTCCAGGGGTCGCCCCAGCGGCAAGCCGTCGGCTGCCCGGTACGGGGCCGAGACCGCGTGCCCGGTGGCACACAGCGTGATCTCGGTCGGCCCGTACAGATGGCGGACCGTCGTCGCGGGGTTGGCCCCGATGACCTGCTCGACCGCGCTCGCGGAGACGACATCGCCGCCGGTGAGGACCTCACGGACGTGGCCGAAGGTCGCGGAGAGCTCCTCGGCCATGGTCCGGAACAGGCCCGCTGTCAGATGCAGATGGCTGATGCCGTGCGCGCGGACCAGCCGGTCGAGGGTCGCGGCATCCACGTCGCCCGCCGGGGCGACCACGACCCGGGCGCCGCGGAGCAGCGGCAGCCAGATCTCGTAGACGGAGATGTCGAACGCGTGCGGCGCGTGCATCAGCACCCGGTCGTGCGGGCCGATCCCCCACCCGCGGTTCATGGCGAGGTCGATCACAGCACGTTGGGTCACGGAGACGCCCTTGGGCTTGCCCGTGGAACCGGACGTGTACATCACGTATGCGAGGCGATCGGGCTCGATGCGCGTCGGCAGGGAGGCCCGCGTGGCGGCCTCGACGGGCTTGTCGGCCCTGGGTTCCTCGGTCCCGGACTCCTCTGTCCCGGACTCTTCGGCGATCAGCACCTCCGTCCCGCCCGCGCGCTGCTCGGCGACCAGTTCGTGCCCTGCCAGGTCGCGGCTGATCACAAGGACCGGTGCCCGGGCCTCGTCGAGCACCGACCTCATCCGTGCGGTCGGATAGCCGGTGTGCAGGGGTACGTACACGCCGCCCGCCCGCATCACCGCGAGCAGTGCTGCCACCAGATCCGCAGACCGCTCCATCAGGACGGCGACGGGCGTCTCGGCGCGCACCCCCAGCCCGACGAGCCGTTCGGCGAACTCGGCTGTACGGGCGTCCAGTTCGCGGTACGTCCACCGGGTCTCGCCGCACTCGACGGCCACGGCGTCCGGGGTGCGGGCCGCCTGTGCCGCGATCAGTTCCGGCAGGGAGGCTGCGGGAACCGGCGCACCGGTGGCGTTCCAGTCGTGGACCATCTGCTGCCGCTCCGGGCCCGAGAGGATCTCGATCTCGCCGATCCGGACCCGGGGGTCGGCGACGGCGGCGTTCAGCAGCCGTACGAGCCGCTCCGCGAGCTCCACGACGGTCTCCCGGTCGAAGAGGTCGAGGCTGTACTCGATCTGCCCGAGGATCCCCGCGGCCCCGCCGGATGCGGTGCGCTGCTCGGCGAGCACGACGTTCAGGTCGAACTTCGCGGTGCCGACGTGTACCCGCTGCCGCTCCGGCGCGACACCGGAGAGATCGAGCACCGCCGCCTCGGTGTTCCAGCTCAACGCCGTCTGGAACAGCGGGTGCCGGGACAGCGACCGCTCCGGGTTGAGGACCTCGACCAGCCGCTCGAACGGTACGTCCTGCCGGCCGAACGCCGCCAGGTCGGTGCGGCGGACCCGGTCGAGCAGCTCACGGAAGGTGGGGTTGCCGGAGAGGTCGGTACGCAGCACGAGAGTGTTGACGAAGAACCCCACGAGGTTCTCCACCGCGGCATCGTCCCGCCCGGCGACGGCGGTGCCCAGCGGAATGTCCGTCCCCGCACCCAGCCGGGACAGGAGCGCCGCGAGGGCCGCCTGCACCACCATGAACGGGGTGACGTTCTGCCGGCCCGCCAGCTCCACGACAGCGGCGTGCAGCTCGGCGGACAGGTCGAGGTCGACGCTCCCGCCGCGATGGGACGGCTCGGCGGGCCTCGGACGGTCGGTGGGCAGCTCAAGCTCTGCCGGCAGTCCCTCCAGTGCCGCTTTCCACGCGTCGAGTTGCCGGGAGGCCAGGCTGTCGGGGTCGTCCTCGGAGCCGAGGTTGGCGCGCTGCCAGAGGGTGAAGTCCGCGTACTGCACGGGCAGCGGGGTCCAGGCAGGAGCCCGGCCCTCGACCCGTGCCGCGTACGCCGTCGTCAGATCCCTGGCCAGGGGCCCCATCGACCAGCCGTCGCCCACGATGTGATGCATCAGGAGAAGCAGTACACGCCGATCCGGGCCGGTCTCGAACAGCCATGCCCTGAAGGGCAGTTCACCGGACAGGTCGAAACCGTGCCGGGCGGCCGTTGCGAGCTGCTCGTCAAGATCCGCCTCCGTCGTGGCCACCACGTCGAGAGCGGGCACGGCCCGGTCCGCATCGAGGATCACCTGCTGGGGGTCTGTGGTGTCGGTGTGCTGGGTGAAGAGGGTGCGGAGGGATTCGTGGCGTGCCACGACGTCGGTGAGTGCGGTGTGGAGTGCGGGGGTGTCGAGGGTGCCGGTGAGGCGGAGGGCGATGGGGATGTTGTAGAGGGAGCTGCCGGGTTCGTACTGGTGGAGGAACCAGAGGCGTTGCTGGGCGAAGGAGAGGGGGATGTGTGCGGGTCGGGGTCCTGCGGTGATGGC
>NZ_RDBK01000018.1 GCF_008042275.1 Streptomyces sp. OR43
GCCAGGAGGTGCTCGACGCCCTCCCCGTACCGGCTCTATTGCTGACCCCCGTCCTCGSCGAGGACGGCGAGCTCCAGGACGCCCGCTACGTGAGCCACAACCTCTTGGCCCACGCCGACACGGCCTCGCGCCTTCCCGAGGGCTCCGTTCTCCCGTGGTCCGCACCGGCCTCGCTGTTCGAAAGGTTCCCCGGCCTGGTCCGTACGGCGATGCCCCGCATGCTCGCCGACGCGTTCCGCCTGGGCACGCCGCAAGGGCCCGAAAGGGTGGAGTGGGTGGTGGCCACGCACGCGGGACCGGTGCGGATCAACGACGAGGTCCGGGTCGCGCCCTGCGGTGAACACTTCCTGCTGACCTGGGAACGCGGCAGCCGACTCCGCATGGCGGCCGCCGCCCAGCAACTGGTACGCACGTGCTGGGCGGAGTGGAATCTCGGCGACGACGGCGTCGAGCCCTCCCGGGGCTTTCGCCACATGCTCGGCCTGAAGGACGGCACGGCCCTTCCCAGCCTCTTCGACCTGGCCAACGAGGCAACGCCGGACAGCCTGCCCGGCCTCTACCAGACGCTGTACGACGTCATCCTGCGCAAACGCACCACCGAGTGCGAACTGCGTCTGCGCGGCAGTGGCAACCGTGTGTTCCGCATGGTCGCCGAACCCGTGCGCGTCGCTCCCGGCAGCCTGGTGTGGGCCTTGCGGGCCGTCCTCATCGACGTCACCACCGACCGGCGGCGACGCGAGGCGGCACAGCGCTCCGCGCTCGAGGCGCATCGCGAGCACGAGCGCGCCAACGCCGTGGCGGAAGTCGCCGACACCCTGCGCGAAGCGGTGCTGCCCCACTTCCAGGACGAGCTGGACGCCTACGGCCTCCAGGCAGCGGCCGTCTACCGCCCCGACGCCCGAGGGGCCGGTGTCGGCGGGGACTGGTACAAGGCCCGCAAACTGCCCGACGGCCGCCTCCTGATCGCGCTGGGCGATGCCCGGGGACACGGGCTGGAAGCGGTCACCCTGATGGCCAAACTGAGGTACGCGCTGGCCGGCCTGGCCTACACCGAGGAACCCGTCGAACAGCTGACGCAGTGGCTCAACGAGGTGGCTTGCGCCGACGGAAGCGAGTCCACCGCCACCGCGATCATCGCCCGCTACCACCCCGAACGCGCGCTGCTCCGCTGGACCTGCGCCGGGCATCCGCGCCCGGTCCTGGTACGCGACGGCCGAGCCGCCCAACTGCCGACGCCCGCCGAAGGCCCCGGCCTCTCCCTGGGTGTCCTGCCCCTCACGGACTACACGGCAACCAACACACCGATGGAGGTCTCCGACGTCGTCCTGATGTACTCGGACGGCCTCACCGAACGCCGACCGGCCGACCCGGACCAGGACACGCGACGCTTCCTCGATGCGGCGGAACGCTGCTACGAGGAAGCGCCCCCGGGCGTCGGCCACGCCGGGCTCCAGGACTACATCGAACGGCTCGTGGCCCGGCTGGACGGCCCGCACCGCACCGACGACGCGACCCTGCTGGCCCTGCGCCGCATCAGCACGTGACGCGAACCCGTGACGCGGACCTGGACGCTCGGTGGAGCCACCACTGACCGGGGCGCTTCCTGCCGCCCGGCGCGGTGACCGTCCCCAGGACCACGTACTGCCCACTCGCGGATCACGGTGCCACAAGCCGGCTCAGCCGGTCGCGGTGCGCGAGGTCATCAGGTCAATCCGCCAAGCCGTGGGCTTCCTGAGCCGCTGACACATCACCGAGGCGCGCGATCGGCCATTCCCCGGCGGGTGACGCCCCAGCAGCTCGGAAGCCGCTCAACCTTCGAAGCGGGCCGAAGGTCCGCGTTCGGTCGCGTGCGGCTCCCTGGACGAAGCACGCGCAGCCGAGCGGGCGGATTGGGAGACCGTCTTGGAATGGTCTCGGACATTCTCCCGGCGGCTGGCTACGCCGCAGGGATAGGCGGACCACGCAGCAGTCTCATAACGTGCTTGCACAAGGTGCGGTCGGACATGGCGGAGGGGACGAGGTCGGGCCGCGTACACCATTCGCGGCTCACACCTGTGCGCCCCTTCCTACTGCCACCGCTACCGACCGGCCGCACGCCAGGCCCACGGCCCGCACGACACCACCAGCCACGTCGGGTTCCGCTGCGTCCAGGAAGCCGACGCAGCCCGAAACCCTGACGACGATCAACCAGGTCCACAGGCTCTACTCAGGCGTGGGCTGAGTAGGTGTGCTCATACCCGGTGTCCGCCGCGCGGCGAGTATGGGCCCAACGGCGCAGCCAAGAACGCCGGTTTGATCCAGTGGGACCTAGTAGGGGGATTTCCTCATGTCGCGTCGCATCGTTCTGTCCGTGGTAGCCGGTGTCGTCGTCCTCGGAGGTTCCGGAGCCCTCGCCCTCGCCCACGCCGGAGAACAGCCTCCTTCCGTAGCGCACAGCGCTGCCCGCTATGCCGCCCCGGAGGGCGACCGCAGTGGCTCCTTGATCTTCACTACCGACGTCACGGCGTCCTCGGGCGTCAGGAATGTGAAGGTCCTGGCCTGGCCCGCGAACTCGCCGTTCACGAAGGAGGGACTGACCGCAAAGGACATGGCCGCCGTGGAGTCGGCCGTCTGCAAGGCGTCCGGTGAGGACACCGTGCGCTGCACCTACAAGGCCACCGTCACCCGCGCCGACACCGAGGCGTCCCCGCGTGGCGTGTGGCACGTCGCCGTCCTGGCCACCAGCGAGGACGGCGAGACGACGCTGGTCGCCAAGGCCGCCGACTTCACCGTGTTGTGATCCACACGCGGGTGTGAGATCGGCGCCGCCTCGCGGGCAGTTCGGTCGGAGCCAACGAACAGATGGTCCGAAGGCAATGGCCTGGCCCGGAGAGTTGGACCGGTCTCGGAGGACCGCAATTGGTACGGGCGTACACGCGGGCCTTGATCGTGTCGGGCGTGTCGCCGAACTTGGCAACCTGAGCCTGGGCGATCTCGATGGCGGTGGCGCTGACGGCATCCTCGTTCACGGTGTGGTCCACGATCCCGGAGGCGAGTGCGTCTGCACCGCCGTAGCGGCGTGCGGTGAGCATGGCCTCGTGCGCGGTCTGCGGTGCCGGCCGGGCTTGGATGAGGGCGGACATGCCAGGAGTGAAGGGGATGTTGATGTCCGCCTCGGGCAGGCACCAGTAGCCGCGGTCCGCGCGCATCACGCGAAGTCGTGGGCCAGGGACAGCATGGCGCCAGCTGCAAAGGTGTGCCCTTGAAGGGCGGCCACGTTGATCAGGGGCAGGGAAAGCGGCGCGCCCGGCTCGCGGGCACGGCGTCCTGTCCGGGAACCTTCGCGCAGCCGTTCGGCCTGGTGTGTGTTGGCGGGGTGGTCGAGCATGGCGTTCTCCGGGGAGATCGGCGGGCACATGAGGGACCGACAGAAGGCCCAGCTGGGCGAGTGGGCGGACCAGGCGCAATGGGCGGCCACATCATGAGCAGCTGCCGGCCGCTGGAGCAGTATCTGAGCGCGGCTCCAAGAGGGCTCGGCGGCGGAAACTCGGCGCCCGCTGCGGAGCCAGGGCGTCAGGCGCCGGGCAGCCGGTAGCGGCTGCGGGACCGCTGGGCGTCTCAGGCTCCTGGCGATCCGGCCCGGGAGGGATACAGCGGGCCGAGGCCGGTCATGATCTGGCCCTTGTCGTAGCCCTCGGTGGCGGGCGGGAAGGGGGGCGGGGCGTCGCGCAGTTGTTTCCACAGGGGGTTCAGGCCGAGGGTGCCGCGTTCACGGGTGGTGGCCACGAGGTCGAGGTCGAGGTGGAAGGTGAGGAACTCCTCGCCTGCGCCGCCCTGGGCCAGTACGCGGCCTTCGGGGTCGGTGGCGATGCTCCGGCCGGTGCCGAAAAGGCCGCCGATGTTCGGGTTGAGGACGTACACCTGGTTGGTGATGGCATTGGCTCGGGCGAGGACCAGTTCCTGTTCACGGTCGGAGGTGCGGGTGTAGGTGGGCTGGATGATGACCTCGGCGCCCATCCAGGCGAGGGTGCGGGAGATCTCCGGTACCCAGCCGTCGTAGCAGATCGCCAGGCCGAAGCGGCCCACCTGGGGGATGTCGAAGGTGACGTAGGTGTCGCCGGGCACGGAGGTCTCGTACGGCATCCAGGGGAAGATCTTGCGGTACGAGGCCACCACTTCGCCCTGCGGGGAGATGGCGACGGCCGTGTTGTGGACACCCTTGGCCGATCGCTCCGGGATGCTGCCGGGGACGATCCACAGCCCGGTGTCGGCCGCGAGCCGACATACCGCGTCGGTGATGGGGCCCGGGATCGGTTCGGCGAGGCCGTCGAGGTAGCCGGCCGGGTGGCGGGCGTCGAAGCTGCCGGAGGCACTCAGGTACAGCTCGGGGAAGACGACCAGGTCGATGGACGGGGAGAGGGCTTTGAGGGAGCGCACCTCGCGGCTGAACTTCGCGAACGTCGCTTGGGGGTCACCGGTTACGGGTGCGACCTGCGCGAGGGCGACGCCGAGTATTCGGCTCACTGGTGGGCTCCTTGTGCGGTGGCGGCTGCGGGTGTGCTCGGCGGGGCGCCGTCCGGTGGGCGGAGCCCGGGGACGGCGTCGAGCAGCCTGCGGGTGTAGGGGTGGGCTCGCCAGTCCTGGCCTCGGAGGGGCAATCGCTGCCGCTGCCGTCCATCGTCGTGGTCGAAGTCAAGCGGCCGATGCGCAATGACGCCTCGGAGGACAAGGACCCCATCCAGCAGTGCCTGGACTACGTCAAGCGTGTGCGGGCCGGCGGAGTGAAGACCGCGCTCGGGCGGCCGAATCTCCCTACACGTGAAGCACCTGCCTTCTGCTACGTCCTCGCCGATCTGACGAAGACGATGGTGGACAGATGCGAGTACGCGACTCTGCGGCCCACGCACGACGGCATGGGCTACTTCGGCTTCAACGAACCGCTCAAGGCATACATCGAAGTGGTGAGCTTCGACCGCCTCGTCAACGCCGCTACCGAACGCAACCGGGCGTTTTTCGACAAACTCGGGCTCCCCTCCAGTTGATCAGCCAATGGGGCCCTCCCCTTGGGTGTCGGTTTCAGCCGGTGTTGTTGCCATGGGCAGCGAAGGCAGCCTCCGCGGCCAGCTCATGCAGGACGCTCCCTCGTCGGAGGAGACCAGATGTCTTCCTCGTCCCAGTAGCAGCGCATCCATCTGGTCACCAGGCCATGGTGCCGGGCCAGATGCGCCGCCCTACTCCGCTCTGTCTCATGACTGGGCGATGAATCCTGCCGATCGGTCGAGCTGGAAAGGAGAACCGACCCGGGTTGGATCCCAGCCTTGATCCCGTGCCTCTCGAATGCTGGCAGCAACGTGAGCCGGACGAATGGGCTCCGTCTCGACGCCCACCCAGTTGCTGGGATGGGCCTGACCGCTGTTGACGATCAAGGTCGTGCCCGGCTGGCTGCTGCTGGCCGCTTCAACCGCATAGGTCAGCGGTGTCCAGCAGAGGCCCTGCATGTAGGAGAGCTTCCTGCGGATCCGCCAGCGGTACTCGATCCCGTCAACGGTTATGCGCCGGGAACCCTTCTTGTTCAGCGCCATCTTCGACTCCTCCGCTGCGGAACTCTGCTGTGTCGCCGCGGTCGCGAAAAGCAGGTTGCACGCGAACGTACCGAACGCTGTCGCCAACAAGCGCCTTTCAGGACTACGGATGGGCTGATCAGCCCATAATCGGAGTCAGTGCCGAGCGACCCGGCACATCGCACCCGCCCCGGGTGCACTCACCGCGATCGGAGAGCCTCGTGAAGAACAGCCCGTTGTGGCGAGTGGTTGACAACGAGAGTGGTAGCCAGTCCATCGTCAGCACACCCTCCGAGGCGGTCGCGTTCGTCAACAGCCGGTTCGACACCGATGACGACGACGAGCCGTTCAGCATCACCGAGGTCGGTCCTCTCCTTCCGAAGCCGCTCGGGGTCATCACCGCATGGGCCGCCGAGAAGGACGGCGAGCGAACCGACGGGCGTACTGCCCCGATCACCATCAGGCCGGTTGTGACGGACAACGCCGGCGAGTGCGATGACGTGGTGCTCTGGCGCGATGTGTACCTCTCCTGGGACCACGACATGTACACCGTCGAGGGGCCGGACGGCTCCGAGTACAGCGAGGCTTACAGCGCTGCCGAGTTGAGTGCGATCCTCGACGAGTACGCCGACGACTACGAGTACGCGCCTGAAGGGCCGGACAGCCACAGGTGGCCGAAACCGGAGGAGTTGATCCCCTACGGCGCACAGGAGTGCGCCAAGCGGTTCGGGCACCTCGACGACGACGCCCTGCTGTGGCTCGCTGCCACCCGCATCACGCTCGCGGTGTGGCGCAACACACCCGTCGAGAACTGGCATGCCGGGAAGAGCCCGTTCCACGACGGCACAATGATGCGGATCAACACGGCAACCACCCGACTCGTGCGCTCGATGCTGTCGTTCGAACATGTCGACTGGATCAGTCTCGGTCTCGCGATCGTCGACCCGTCCCGGGTTCTACCGACCGGGCAGTCTGTTCTCGAGCTCGGGCTGGCCTGCCATAACCCTGACGACCCGGCGCACGAGGCTGATCCGCGCGAAGAACTCGCGGAGATGGCACAGGACGCGATCGCTTGGGGGCGGGCGTACTGCCTTCGCGAGAAGACGTTCGGCCTGCGAACCCTGATCGAATTCTTCTGCGCGTCCGACAACGGCTGGTTCGGAACTCCGAGTTGGGGGCGCATCGTCGGTCGGTTCACTACGGCTGTCGACGACCGGGAGAATGCGCGCTGGAACGTGCACCGAGACAAGCCTTGGTTCGACGAATGGTTCACGAACCGCCCGGCCGACATCGCGGACACCACGGAACTCCGTCGGCTGCTCCATGCCGGGCCCGACCTGCTGTCCGAGGAGGCCGCCGAATGGTGCGTGGATGGTGGCATCGGTTTCGTCTGCGGGGACGACCACGCGAACGGCTGCTGGCGGTGCGGCATCCCGCTGGCAACGGAGTCCCCCAATGAGTGAACGTGGGCACCAGCGTAGAGAAGCAGCAACCCACTGACCGCGCTCTCTCTTGTCTACTGCGACCTGCGAGTCTCAGCATGGTGTCGGATCCGACTTCCATCCGACATCGACCGTGAGATTCCGACACGGAATTTGAGATCCCACAGTGGGGTCTGCGGCAACGCAGAGGCTTTAACCCTGGTGTTCGTTGGGGAAGACCAGGGCACTCCCGGTGCTGGATACCAGCATGATCGCACTTGCCAATCGGGGGCCGCTAAAAGGTAAAGAGTTGTCTAGGTGTGCGAAGCCGCGCGCTGAGGACCGTTGAAAGTCCGTGACAGGCCCGCCCGCCCCGCCCATTCACCTCGACCTCGTGGCCACCACCCGTGAACGCGGCACCCTCGGCCTGAACCCCCTGTGGAAACAACTGCGCGACGCCCCGCCCATTCCACGGGCGAGCGGCCCCGGCCGCCGACACCGTACCCCACACTGGCCAAACTCACGGGCCCTCACCCGTAGATGTCATCTGAACGAAGCACTGTCCTTCAGCCTGCCTGAATTCCCGTAACGGGAAAGGGCATCGTGAGCGGGGCAGCGCAGGTACACAACCGTGGGAGGGCCGCGTGCGCGGGGACCTGAACGAGCGGCAGCACGCCGTACTCTCGTGGGTGAGTCAAGGGTGCCCCTCCGGGTTTTGGCCGGACAGTACGTACAAGGTGAGCGCTCAGGCTCTGCAATGCCGAGGACTGATCAAAGTCACCAAACGGCGTGGGTACTGGAACGCCGAGCTCACCGATGAGGGACGACAGTATCTTGCCGATATCGGTATCGGCCCACGCGACCACGACGCCGAAGCACCTGAGGCGCCGGGGGATCTGGCGACACGACGCCCCCAAACCACGCCGAAGACCCGCACGAACTACACCGACCAGCTCCTTGAAGAACTGACAGCCAACAACAACCGCCTCGTCAAGGCGAACGAATCCGGCCCGCACGCAGTGAACTGGGCATCGCGGATCAGCGCCGCACGCCAGTCCGGCAAGATCCCGCACTCACAGGAGCTCCGCGGAAAGCAGACCTACAGCGGCTACGAAATCAAGCTCGTCGACATCCCTGCATGGCGGCTCACCGAAATCACCCCATCAACGTGCCCGCGAGACTTACCCAGCCTCATCCAGTGGTCGTGGCCCTCCAAAAGCGCCCCGAGGGCATGGGGCTGACCAAATCCGTCTACAACCGAGCCCTGCGCCTCATCCAAGCCCTTGTAACCGACGCCCAATCGAAGGGCCACACGACCACGCTCGGCCCCACTCCAGACGCTCCCGCGCCACGCCACCGCCGACAGGCAGCACCGCACTTCACCATCACCGCCCAAGCCGAATGCATCGACGTCCTCGTCCTACAGGAACACGACCACAGCAAACACATCCATACCGACAAGGAACGCACCGACGCCGAGAAGCACACATGGATGCGCATCCCCCGCTACGACTACACCCCCGCCAACCGGCTGCGTTTCATCCTCCGGGGCGGCACCCCGCACCGCGGCAGCGAATGGACCGACCTCGACGGCCGCCCCCTGGAGGACCAGCTCGCCGAAATCGCGCAGGAAGTCGACCTCCGAGGCGAAGCCGCGGAACAACGCTGGCGCGCAGACGAGCAGGCCCAGGAGGCAGCACGGCAGAACCGGGAAACCGCCCTGCACCAAGCGCACGCCGCATACGCCCACGCCTGGAGCCTCCCCCTGAGTGGTGGACACGCTGATACTGGATCTGCTTGATCCGGAGGAAGCGAGAAGACCGCCGATGGCGATGAAGGACTACTCGGACGAGTTCAAGACCGATGCCGTGGACCTGTTCGAGTCCACACCTGGGGCGACCTACAAGAGCATCGCCGCCGACCTGGGCATCAACAGGAACACCCTGCGGAACTGGGTGCTGCGGGCCCGCGAAGTCCGGGGCGTCGGCCCGGACGCTGCCCGGAACACCGGGACAGTGTCCCGGGCAGCGCAGGTGACAGCGGCCGCGGA
>NZ_RDBK01000019.1:0-20971 GCF_008042275.1 Streptomyces sp. OR43
GGTAACGGGTGGAGCTGACTGGTACTAATAGGCCGAGGGCTTGTCCTCAGTTGCTCGCGTCCACTGTGTTAGTTCTGAAATAACGAACGGCCGTGTTTTCATCCGGTGTTGGTTAATTTCATAGTGTTTCGGTGGTCATTGCGTTAGGGAAACGCCCGGTTACATTCCGAACCCGGAAGCTAAGCCTTTCAGCGCCGATGGTACTGCAGGGGGGACCCTGTGGGAGAGTAGGACGCCGCCGAACTCCTTTTGATAGTTAAGCCCCGTGCCCTTGTGGCACGGGGCTTTTCTGCGTTCACAGACCGGAGGGAGCGGCCTCAGTCGGCGGTGACGAGATGGGTGTCGTACGCCAGGATGACCGCCTGAACGCGGTCTCTGGCGCCGGTCTTCGCGAGAATGCGCGAGACGTGTGTCTTTACCGTTGATTCGGCTACGTGGAAGCGTTCGGCGATTTCCGTGTTGGTCCAGCCCTGTCCGATGACGGTGAGGATCTCCCGTTCCCGGTCGGTGAGTTTCTCGATCCGTGCGTCCGGGATCGCGGGTCCGCCGGGGGCAGCCGGCAAGTGCTGTACGTACGCGTCCAAGAGACGGCGGGTCAGGCTCGGGGCGACTACCGCGTCGCCGCTGGCCACGGCCCGGATGCCGGAAAGGAGTTCCTCGGGCAGCGCGTCCTTGATCAGGAAGCCGCTGGCACCGGCGCGCAGACCGTCGTACGCGTAGCGGTCCAGGTCGAACGTGGTGACGATGAGGACGCGCGTACGGGAGCCTGTCCTGATGATGCGGCGGGTCGCCTCGATGCCGTCGAGCAGCGGCATGCGGATGTCCATCAGGGCGACGTCCGGCTGGTGTCGGTCGACGAGTTGGAGGGCCTCGTGGCCGTTGGCGGCCTCGCCGACGACCGTCATGTCGTCCTGGCTCTCCAACAGCATGCGGAACCCGAAGCGTTGCATCGGCTGGTCGTCCGCGATGAGCACGGTCGTCACGAGGGGGAGTCCTCCAGGGGGAGTCGGAGCCGTACCTGCCAGCCCGTGGCGGCCGGGCGGCCGGCTTCAAGTGTGCCGTCGTACAGGGAGGCGCGTTCGCGCATGCCCGTGATGCCCTGACCGGCGCCGGCGGGCGGGACCGCGGTGGCGAGCGGGGGGCCGTTGTCCGTGATCAGGACCTCCAGCTCCTTCGGACGGTACGTCAACACCACCTCGGCTGCCAGGGATTCTTCGGTAGGCGCGTGCTTCAGTGTGTTCGTCAGTGCCTCCTGCACCACCCGGTACACCGTCAGCTGGCGTCCGGCGGTGAGCGGGATGGGCGGGGGTGTGCCGTGGTGGTGCAGGTGTACGGGGAGACCTGCGTTGCGTACGCCTTCCAGGAGCGCGTCGATGTCGTCGAGTGTGGGCTGCGGGGTGCGGTCGGCCCGGTCCGGGTGGTCGCGCAGGACTCCCAGCAGGCGGCGGAGTTCGGAGAGGGCCTGGCGGCTGGTGGTGCCGATGGCGTCCAGGGCCTGGGCGGCCCGTTCGGGGTTCTTGGCCGCGGCGTAGGCGCCGCCGTCCGCGAGGCCCGTGATCACGGAGAGGTTGTGGCCGATGATGTCGTGCATCTCGCGGGCGATCCGGGTCCGTTCGGCGGCGGCTGCCAACTGGGCCTGCTGGTCGCGTTCGAGTTCCAGGCGGTTGGCGCGGTCGACGAGGGCCTCCGTGTACTCCTTGCGCGTACGCACCACGATGCCGACGAGGGCGGCGAACGCGAACGCGTACAGGTGCGGGACGAAGACGCGGTCCCAGTCGTCCGGGAAGCGGCCCGATCCGATCACGAGCGGGGCGAGCACGATCGCGCCCGACCATGCCAGGGTGCGCAGGGGCTGCCGCAGCGCGATGTTGAAGACGACGATCTCCTGGAGGAACGCGGCCTGGATGACCGCCCCCGTCCAGATGTTGACCAGGGAGAACGGCGCCATGAACAGCAGCACGGCCAGCGGATGGCTGCGGCGCCACAGCAGCGGGGCGGAGAACGTCACGCTCATCGTCAGGACCAGCGACGCCGGCACGTCCCGGTCGAGGGCGACCGTGCGCCAGCCGCCGGTCGAGACGTCGAGGACGGCGAACAGCACCCAGAACGTGGTGAGCAGTCCGTCCCAGACGAGGGGGCGGCGGCGGTCGGACACGCGGACGCGCTGGAGCAGGCGTTGGATGTGCCCGGTGAGCGGGAAGGTGCCCGCCGGGCGGTGTATGTCGTCGTCCT
This sequence comes from Streptomyces sp. OR43, assembly GCF_008042275.1. Classification (GTDB taxonomy): domain Bacteria; phylum Actinomycetota; class Actinomycetes; order Streptomycetales; family Streptomycetaceae; genus Streptomyces. The sequence continues at coordinate 2,233 of NZ_RDBK01000019.1, forward strand.
TCATTCGGCCCTCATCGGTTCCTTGTCCGTCCCTCACCCGTCCATCCTCGCGCCCGGTCGCGGGCGCGTTATGCGTCGCGGTGTCGCAGCAGGGCGGCTGCCGCGATCAGTGTGGCCGCTGCCCACAGGACGAGGGCGAGCAGGGCTCCGCCGGTGGATGGGGCGTCGGGGAGCGGGGTCGCGGAGCCCAGGACGCCGGCCGCCTGGGTGGGGAAGTAGCGGACGGCGGTCTCGACCGCGTCGTACGGGAGCATGCCGAGCACCTCGGGCAGGACCATGACACCGCCGATGAAGGCACCGATCGCGCCCGGGACCGAGCGGAGCAGCGCGCCGAGGCCGAGGGCGATGAGGCTGAGGAGCGTGGCGCCGACCGCGTTGCCCGCCACGGCGCGGAGTACGCCGGGGTCGGTCAGGGAGGCCGCCTGGTCCGTGTCGTGGAGGAAGAGCTGTGCGACGACGAACGTGAGGAGTGAGGTGGCCAGCATGACGCCGAGGACGGTGGCGGTGAAGACGGCGGCCTTGGCCCACAGGACAGGAAGTCGGCGGGGTACCGCGGTGAGCGAGGCGCGGATCATGCCGGTGGAGTACTCCCCGGCGGTGACGAGGATGCCCAGCACCACCGTGCAGAGCGTGCCGAGGGTGGTGCCGTAGAGGACCAGGATGACCGTGTCGACGTCCGAGTCGCCGCCGTCCGATGTGTACGTGGTGCCCATGACGATGCCGACGGCGAGGACGAGGGCGGCGGCCGCGCCCAGGGTGATCCAGCTGGAGCGCAGGGTGTGGAGCTTGTGCCACTCGGAGCGCAGTACCCGGGTGGGGGTGACGCGGTAGGGGTGCGGGGCGGGTGCCGTGGTGGTCATGCGAGGGCTCCGGTCGGTTCGGGGGCGGTGACCCGGTACTCGACGGATTCCTGGGTGAGGTCCATGAAGGCCTGCTCCAGCGAGGCGGCGAGCGGGGTGAGTTCGTACAGCGGGATGGCGTGGGCGGCGGCGACGCGGCCGATGTGGGCGGAGTCCGTACCGCGGATCTCCAGCCGGTCCGGGTGGTCCCCGCCGGTGATGTCGATGCCGGGGCCGCGCAGCAGGTCGCGCAGGGCGGGGGCCCGGGGGGTGACGACCTTGACGGCGGTGCCGCCCGCGCCGGCGACGAAGTCGGCGACGGTGGTGTCGGCGAGGAGCCGCCCGCGTCCGATGATGACCAGGTGGTCGGCGGTGAGGGCCATCTCGCTCATCAGGTGTGAGGAGACGAGCACGGTGCGGCCCTGCGTCGCGAGGGATTGGAGCAGGGTACGGATCCAGAGCACGCCCTCCGGGTCGAGTCCGTTGACCGGCTCGTCCAGGATCAGGGTGGCGGGATCGCCGAGCATGGCGGCGGCGATGCCGAGCCGCTGGCCCATGCCGAGCGAGAAGCCTTTGACGCGTTTCCCGGCCACCGCGGTCAGCCCGGCCAGGTCGAGGACGTGCTCGACGCGGCTGCGCGGGATGCCGTGGGTGTGGGCGAGCGCCATGAGGTGGTGGAAGGCGGTCCGGCCGGGGTGGACGGAGCGGGCCTCCAGCAGGGCGCCGACTTCGGTGAGAGGTGCGCGGTGGGAGGCGTAGGAGCGGCCGCCGATGGTGGAGCGGCCGCGGGTGGGGGCGTCCAGGCCCAGGAGCATGCGCATGGTCGTGGACTTTCCGGCGCCGTTCGGGCCGAGGAAGCCGGTGACGGTGCCGGGGCGGACGGTGAAGTCGAGGTCCTGGACGACGGTGGTGCCGCCGTACCGTTTGGTGAGTTCGTAGGCCCTGATCATGTGGTCGACGCTACGGAGCGTGCGGTGTGCGGGCGTCGGACCGGGGGCGGGATGTGGCGGTGGGCGTAGTACCGGGGTACGACGGCGGGCCCCGGCCGAATCTGTTTGCGCGGGGGTCGGTGGCAGGTCAGGATCGGGGCATGGACTACGTGATACGCCCGGTGCGCACCGGTGAATGGCAGCTGGTCAAGGAGCTACGGCTGGCCGCCCTCCAGGACCCGGTGGCACCGGTGGCGTTCCTGGAGACGTACGAGCAGGCGGTGGAGCGGTCCGACGACTTCTGGCGGGAGCGGACGGCCGGCGGGTCCGAGGCGGGCGACGGCAGGGCCCGGCAGTTCATCGCGGAGGCGCCCGACGGGAGTTGGGCGGGCACGGTGACCGTGCTGATCGAGCGGCCGGACGGCGAGGTGCGGTTCGGCGAGGTGGCGGCGGTCCACCAGGCGCATGTGGTCGCGGTGTTCGTGCGGCCCGAGGCGCGTGGCAGGGGCGTGGCGGAGGAGTTGTTCCGGGCCGGGACGGACTGGGCGTGGTCGCTGGGTGAGCCGTTGATCGAGCGCGTACGGCTGTATGTGCACGAGGACAATCCGCGGGCGGCGGCGTTCTACCGGCGGATCGGGTTCGTGCCGACCGGGGAGAGCGTGCCGATGCCGGGTGATCCGTCGGCCAGGGAGCTGGAGTACGCGGTCGTGCGGCCGTAGGGCGGGCTCAGATGGTGCCGTGGCGTACGGCGGTCACGGCCAGGGTGGTGTAGTTCATCGTGAAGCGTCCGCCCAGGGAGTCGATGGCGTCCCCGACCGCGTTCAGGATCCCGGTCAGTTGGCCGGGGCGGAGTGAGGTGAGGCCGCCGGTGGTGGGGAGCAGGGCCAGCCACTGGTCGCGTGTGTAGGACTGTTGCCAGTCGAAGTGCCACTGTTCCGTTTCGCCGAAGTGTCCGGTCTCGTTGATCGTGCCGGCGACCTTGGCGTAGGCCGCCCGGTAGAGGTCCAGCGGGCGTCGGGCCGGGCCGTTGTGGAACGGGGAGTCGGGCGCTGCCTGCCGGAAGGCGGCGGCGAAGGGTTCGGCCACCTCGGCGGGCGGCTCGTACGCGTGCCCGAAGATGGCCAGACGTCCCCCCGGGCGCAGGACCTGTGCCGCCTTCGTGGCGCCGGTGGACGGGTCCACCCAGTGCCACGACTGGGCGGCGACGACCGCGTCGAACGTCCGGCCGGCGGGCTGCCAGGCTTCGAAGGTCGCCACCTCGACGTTCAGTCCGCGGGACTGCGCGAAGGCGGCCATCCGGGCGTCGGGCTCGACGCCGAGGACGGTGCAGCCGGCGGCCTGGAACTGACGGGCAGCGATGCCGGTGCCGCAGCCGACGTCGAGTACGTGCGGGTGGGTGCCGGGTGTGCCGGGGCCGGTGTCGTGGACGTGAGGGTCGGGGCCGAGTGGTTCGGGGCCGATGTCGTGTACGTCGGGACGCCGGGTTCCGTTGATGATCCGGGTCACCAGTGCGGCCGGGTAGCCGGGCCGTGCCTGGTCGTAGCGCTGTGCGTCCACGCCGAAGGACTCGGCCATCCGGCGGGCCTCGTGCGGCTTCGACGGGGGTGGTTCCGGGTGGTCCCTCGATACGATGGGCATACGCCCACCTTAGTGGGCGCACGCCCACTCGCCAAGGGAGCGGGCGGGCGACATCGTCGAGAGGATCTGCGAGTGCCGACCGGTGTGCACCTTCGTGACGCGCGGCAGCAGTTGTTCGACGCGGCCGAACGCGTTCTGTTGCGGGACGGGCCGAACGGGCTGACCAGCCGGGCCGTGACCGACGAGGCAGGCTGCGCGAAGGGCGTCCTGCACCGGCACTTCGCGGACTTCGACGCCTTCCTCGCCGGCCTCGTGCTCGACCGGGCCGCCAGGCTGGAGACGCAGGTGGGTGCGCTGCGCGAGTCCGCCGGCACCGGGACGGTGACCGGGAACCTCACCGCGGCGCTGACCACCCTGTTCGGACCGGTTCCGGTGGCGATCATTCCGCTCATCACCTTCCGGGACGCGCTGCGCACCCGTTTGCGGGAGGCCCGGCCCGGAGGTGGCATCGCGATCCTCGCCGAGGCCACGACCGCGGTCTCCGCCTACCTGGCCGCCGAGCGGGAGCTGGGCCGTATCGCGGCCGACGCGGACATCGACTCGCTCACCCTGTCCCTGGTCGGCGGCGGGCATCTCCTCTTCGCGGATCGCGAGGCCCCCGGCCCGCCGGACACGGTGGCCGTCGAACGGTTCGTGGCCGTGGCCGTCGCCGACGTGGTCCGGCGAAAGCGCGTGCCTGGCGTCGCGCGGGAGACGGCAGTGTGACGACAGGCCCTTGGCCGCTGGTTCAGTGGCTGGGCGACGTCTGGAGCTGCTGGGTCCAGTGGGCGCGGGCCTGTTCGCGGGAGCGGAGCAGGGCGATGGTCGGCAGGCCCTGCTGCTCGCCGGTGGTGAGGAGTTCCGGCAGCCGGGGCAGGGGCGCGACGGCCGCGATGTCGTCGAGGACGAGCGTCATTGGTGGGTCGAGCCGGCCGTCGGATGACCGTGCGGCCATGCGGCGGCCGTGCTCGACCACGTCTGAGGCGAGAGCGGTGAGCAGGGGCATCGCCCCGGGGCCCGACCGCGGGTTCTCGATGGGTTCGCCGACCACATAGAGACTGCCCCCCTCGTCCACGAATGATTCCAGCGCGAGCGAATCGGCTCGGTTCGGTGTGCAGGTCTCCCGGATGTGGACCGACGACAGCGCGCCGAAGGCCCGGACCGTCAGTTCCTGGGCCATCTCGCGGCGTTCGGGGTGTGCGGTGAGCGCGGACTCCAGGAGCCCGGCGAGTCCGGAGGCGGCTTTGGGGTGGGTGCGGAGCAGGCGCACCGGTTCATGGGCGCTGCCGCCGAGTGCCCAGCGGTGGACCTGGCGGAAGGGGCGGCCGTCGATCGCGGCGGCGTGGAGCCAGCACCGCAGGAGGGTCTCCGCGGTGTCGGCCGTCGCCGCGTCGATGCGGGCCTGCGGTCGTACGGGGGCGAGGAGAGCGGCGGAGCGGGCGGCCGCGCGGTCGGGCTGTTCGCAGCCGGTCGTGGGTGACCAGTGGAGCCGGGCCGGGGTGTCGCAGAGGTGGCCGGGGTCGTAGACGAGGACCGGGCCYAGCTRGGCCCGGGCGTCCTTCGTCTCGGCCCAGACGCTGGGGTCGGAGGTGACGACGAGTACGGGCCCGTCCGCCTCGCGGATGGCCTGGACGGCGGTGGGCCGGCGGGTGGCGGCGGGGCCGTAGACGACGAGGGGGGGTGGGGAAGCGGGGGTGCGGCGCGTGGGCGGCGGTCGCCGCCCACGCGCGGTGTCAGAACTGGCTGTTGCGGAACGGCTTCGCGGGCCGGTTCAGGTCGGGCTTGCCCAGCACCTTCTTCGAGGAGAGTGCGTAGATGCCGTGGTTGGTCAGCGCCCAGGCGATGTTGCGGTCCCATTCCACGTAGACGCCGTGGGTCTGGTTGCCGTACGCATAGTCCGCGGTGTCGGCGCCGTACGCCTTGGGGACGAAGTAGGCGTCGATCTTCGGCGCGGCCGGGTCGGAGACGTCGAAGAACTGCACGCCCGCGTTGTAGAAGCCGTAGCCAAGGGTGCCGGTGCTGTGCCGGCCGGGGTTGGTGTAGTAGCCGGTGCGCTTGGGGCCGAAGCTGCCGCGGCGCTGGCAGTAGTCCGTGAAACCCGCGGACTTCGGCGGGGCGGGCCGAGGGAGAACGCCGACGACGCGGGGGTGCTCCGGGTCCTTCGCGTCGATCTGGTAGACGTCCTTGTACGGCTCGTAGCAGTCCTCGGTGAGCGGGTAGCCGGAGTAGTAGATCATCCCGGTTTTCTCGTACTGGGAGACGTCGATGTTGTCGCCCTCGGTGCCCGCGACCGATGCCGGCAGGTCGAGATGGCTCACGGTCCTCATGTTCGAGGGGTCGGAGATATCCAGCACCGTCAGGCCGTAGCCGCCCATGGCGGCGAAGGCGTACCGCCCGCCCTTCTCCACGGGCTTGGGGATGAGCAGGGGCATCCGGGCACCCATCCAGCTGGTGCGGTTCCCGCACCGCGGGTTCTTCTTGTACGCCGCGTCCTCACCAGTGCGCTGGCCAGGCAGATGCCAGGTGTCGAGAAGCTTCGGGTGGGCGGGGTCCGACATGTCCCAGGACTGGTAGCCGGCCGAGTGGAGGTTGGTGGGGTACTCGGTGCCTGAGTAGGTGTCGTCCGGCGCGGTGGCGATGAACATGTACTTCTCGCCCGTCCAGTACGGCACGTCGATCGAGCCCGAGCCCTGCTGCGCTTTGGCGAGGTTGCTGTTCAACGGGTCGGACTGGGTGGAATCGGTCGAGACCGTGGACAGCAGCTTCCAGTCCTTCTTCCGCGGCCCGTCCAAGCGGTACACCTTGAAGCCCTTGAGCCCTGGCTTGGCACGCAGCTTCTTCACGCCCTCCGGATTGTTGTACTTGTCCATGGGCGGGTGGTCCGACAGCTCGCTGATCTGGCGCTTGCTCTCGAAGCTCTGGACCATGACGTAGGCGTTCAGCTTCTTGTTCCACTGGATGGTGGAGGCGCCCCAGTAGTCGTTCGCCGCCCAGTCGCCGTTCGCCCTCGTCTCGTCGTCGTCCACGTCCTCGCGGCTGAGCTTCTCGACCACCTTGACGTGCTTGACGTCGGTGATGTCGTAGACACGGCCCTCGGAGCGGTCGTACTGGAAGAGGTAGCGTCGTCCGTCGAAGTCGACGATGTTCTGCCAGGTGTGGAAGTAGTCAGGGGTGAAGTCGGTGCCCTCGTAGGCGGCTTCGACCTTCATGTTCTTGATGTACGAGCGGGTGTCGTACTCCTTGTTGCGGCCGGGGAAGGGGTGATCGGACTCCTCGTCGACCGGGGTGAGGGCCGGGTGCATGAAGGTGCCGTCCAGCTGCATGCCGTACGAGCCGGGGTCAGCCGGCTCGGGGCGGCGGTCGGCGCAGACGTCGGGGATGTTCGGGTCGGCGGCCGTGCTCGCGCCGGAGACGCCGGGCACGAGGAGCGTGGCGGTGACGGCGGCGGCGACTGCCGCGGCCAAGGCTGCGTTTCTGCGGATGGATCGCATCTGACGGACCTTTCGGAGGTGGGGCGTCGTGGAGCGGAGGCAGGCGCGGGGTACGGGCTTCGAGGGTTCAGGTGACGGTGGGACGCTGCTGGAACTCGGGTGTCCGGTGGGCGCCGGAGGCCACGATGTCGTGCAGCTCCCGCACGGCATGAAAGGCGTCGGCGTGCGTGACGTACAGCGGGTTGAAGCCGAAGCGGAGCAGGTCGGGGGCGCGCATGTCACCGATCACGCCGCGGGCGGTGAGCGCGGCCACGAGCGGGTACGCCTCCGGGTGGCGCAGAGAGACCTGGCTGCCGCGGCGCTCCGGGTCACGCGGGGTGGCCATCGTGAAGCCCAGGCCGTCCAGGAGGGTGTCTGCGCATTCCTGGAAGAATCCGGTCAGGGACAGGCTCTTGTCCCGTACAGCCGCCATCTCCACGCCGTCGAAGGCCGTGAGTGCGGCCTCCAGGCCCAGAAGCGACAGAAGCGGCGGGGTGCTGATCCGGGCCCGGGAGATGCCCGGCCCGGGGGTGTATGTGCCGGACATCGCGAAGGGATCCGCATGGCCGTGCCAGCCGGTGACGGGGTGGTCGAAGTTCTGCTGGTGGCGGCCTGCGACGTAGGCGAACGCCGGGGCGCCGGGACCGCCGGAGAGGTACTTGTAACCGCAGCCGACCGCGAAGTCCGCCGCCATGGCGTCGAGCCCGATGGGCATGGCGCCTGCGGCGTGGCAGAGATCCCAGTGGATCAGGGCCCCGGCGACGTGCGCGGCGGCGGTGAGCGCGGTCATGTCGTACAGCTCGCCCGTGCGGTAGTCCACTGGTGCGTACGCGGCGACCGCGACGTCCTCACCCTCGGAGGCCAGCACCGCGGCGGCTTCCCGTGCGGGCACCCGTCGGACCTCGAGCCCGAGCAGCTTGCCCACCGAGTCGGCGATGTACTGGTCGGTGGGGAAGTGGTCGGGATCGGTGAGGAGCAGTCGGCGGCCGGGGCGCAGCCGGGCGGCGGCGAGCAGAGTGTTGAACAGCTGGACGCTGGTGGAGTCCCCGGCCACGACCTGGCCGGGGGCCGCGCCGATCAGCCGTCCGATGGCATCGCCCGTCCGTATGGGGGCCTCCCACCAGCCGTTGCCGTTCCAGGAGCGGATCAGGTCGGTGCCCCACTGACGGTGCACCGCGTCCTCGATCGCCCCGGGGACGGCGGCGGGAAGGGCGCCGAGGGAGTTGCCGTCGAGATAGACGACCTCCTTGGGGAGGAGGAAGCGTTCACGGACGCGGGCGAGCGGGTCGGCGGCGTCCAGTGCGGCGGCGCGTTCGGTCAGCATGAGGTCTCTCCGTCGTTGCTCGAAGGGGCAGCAGGGGTGCAGTCGGCGTCGCCGCGGCCCTGGAGGAGATCCAGCGCGATGTCGGTGAGCAGGTCCTCCTGCCCGCCGACCAGCCGCCGCCGCCCTGCCTCGACCAACAGGTCGCGTGTGTCGAGACCGTGGCGCAGGGCCGTGGTCTCCGCGTGTCGCAGGAAGCTGGAGTACACCCCGGCGTAGCCGAGCGTCAGCGTCTCCCGGTCCACCCGGACGGGCCGGTCCTGCGTCGGCCGTACGAGCTGCTCCGCCGCGTCCATCAGCGGGAACAGCTTGCAGCCGTGCTCCCAGCCCATCAGGCCGAACACCGCCACCGTCGGTTCCAGCGGTGCGTTTCCGGCGCCGGCGCCCTGCCCTGCCAGGGAGGCGTCCACGCGGAAGGCGCCCTCCTCCACCGCCGTGATGCTGTTGGCCACACCCAGACCGAGGTTGTGGTGGGCGTGGATGCCGATCTCGGTGGCCGGGTCGAGGACCGCGCGGTAGGCGCGGACCCGTTCCCGTACCCCGTCCATGGTCAGCCGGCCACCGGAGTCCGTGACGTAGACGCAGTGCGCTCCGTACGACTCCATGAGGCGGGCCTGGGCGGCCAGTTCGGCCGGAGGCACCATGTGCGACATCATCAGGAAGCCCGACACGTCCATCCCCAGCTCCCGCGCCAGGCCGATGTGCTGTGCGGAGATGTCCGCCTCGGTGCAGTGCGTGGCGACGCGGACGGACGTGACCCCGAGGGCGTGTGCGCGGCGCAGGTCCTGGGAGGTGCCGATGCCGGGGAGCAGCAGGGTGGTGAGCCGGGCCCGGGTGAGCACGTCGGCCGCCGCCTCCAGCCACTCCCAGTCGGTGTGCGCGCCGGGGCCGTAAGTGACCGAGGAGCCGGAGAGGCCGTCGCCGTGGGCGACTTCGACGGCGTCGACGCCTGCGGTATCGAGCGCGGCCGCGATCGCCCGGACCTGGTCGACCGTGTAGCGGTGCGCCACGGCGTGCATGCCGTCGCGCAGGGTGACGTCCTGGACGTAGACCTTGGTCATCGGGCCGGGCTCCGTTCGGCCAGGCGCTCGGCGGTGCGCAGCGCGGCGGAGGTCATGATGTCGAGGTTCCCGGCGTAGGCCGGCAGGTAGTGGGCGGCGCCCTCGACCTCCAGGTAGACGGAGACCAGCAGCCGCCCGCCGCCGGCGAGCCGCACCAGTGGGTCGTCGGACGTCAGTCGGCGGAACTGCGGCTCCTGCTTGAGCCGGTAGCCGGGCACGTACGCGGCGACGGATGCGGCCATCGCATGCAAGGAGGCGGCCACCCGCTCCGTGTCGCAGTCGTCGACGACGCAGTGCACGGTGTCGCGCATCAGCAGCGGCGGCTCCGCGGGGTTGAGCACGATGATCGCCTTGCCCCGGGCAGCGCCGCCCACCCGCTCCAGCGCCCGGGAGGTGGTCTCGGTGAACTCGTCGATGTTCGCCCGGGTGCCGGGTCCCGCCGACCGCGAGGCGATCGAGGCGACGATCTCCGCGTAGTGCACGGGCGTCACCGCCGACACGGCGGCGACGATCGGGATGGTCGCCTGGCCACCGCAGGTGACCATGTTGACGTTGCGTGCGCCCAGGTGCTCGTCGAGGTTGACGGGCGGGACGACGTACGGGCCGATGGCGGCCGGGGTGAGGTCGACGATCGTCTTTCCGTACGGCGCGAGCGCGGCCGCGTTGCGGTGGTGGGCGGCGGCGGAGGTGGCGTCGAAGACGATGTCGATGTCGTCGAAACCGTCCAGGGCCATCAGTCCGGCCACTCCGGCCGAGCTGGTGGGCACCCCGAGCCTGCGGGCCCGCGCGAGCCCCTCCGACTCGGGGTCGATGCCGATCATCGCGGCGGCGGTGACGTCCCCCGCGCCTCGAATGATTTTGATGAGGAGATCGGTGCCGATGTTGCCCGATCCGATCACGGCTGCCTTCATCGGACGGCCTCCTTCAGCAGCGGGGTCAGGCCGAAGAGGCGGACGGCGTTACCGCCCAGGACGGCCAGCTGATCCTCGGGGGTGAGGTCGCTCTCCCGCACCAGACGGCCGATGTCCTCCTCGCCGAGCGGGAAGGGATGGTCGGAGCCGAGCAGCACCCGTTCCGCACCCATCACGTCCACCAGCAGCCGCAGCGCGCCCGGGTCGAAGACAGCCGAGTCGACGGAGAAGCGGTCGGTGTAGTGCGACGGAGGGTGCGGGCTGTCGGCCCGTACGACGTCGCGGCGGTGCCAGGCGTTGTCGGCCCGTCCCAGCAGGTACGGGAAACTGCCGCCGCCATGGGCGAACAGCAGCCGCAGCGCGGCGGGGAGGCGTTCGAAGGCGCCGGAGAGAATCAGCGACAGGATGGTCAGGTGCGTCTCGGCCGCCATGCCCGCGAGCCAGCCCAGCATGTAGCGCGAGAAGCGCGGTCCTGCGGGCATGTCCCAGGGGTGGACCAGAACAGCCGCGTTCTCCTCGGCGCAGTGTGTGAGGAACTCGAGCAGTGCGCCGTGGTCGAGATCGCGGTCGCCCAGGTGGTTACCGATGTGGACGCCGTGGAATCCCTGACGCATCGCCTCGGTGAGCGCGGCGCAGGCCGCCTCGGTGTCCTGGAGCGGCACCTGGCACAGTGGGGCCAGTCGATGCGGGGCGTACGAGCTGTACTGCAGCAGCCGGGAGTTGACTGTCCGGCACCAGTCTGCGGCGCGCCCGGACTCCAGCCCGTAGCCGAACATCAGCGGGGTGCTGGAGAGCACTTGGATGTCCACCCCGAGCCGGTCCAGGTCCGCGACGCGCTCCGCCGGGTCCCACAGGGTGCGGTTCACAGGCCGGTACTCAGCCGTGCCGGCCATCATCATGCCGGCGTCCGGTCCGTCGCTGGTGCGCAGCCACGGGCCGTCGTCGGAGCCGGTGAGTGCCCGGGACTCGGCGCGGCCGATCTGCGGGAAGACGTGGGCGTGAATATCGACGACGGTCATGCGCCACCCGCCTCCTCACGGCGGGTACGCGGACGGAGTTGCTCGGGCCAGTCCTTGCCCGGGTGCACCGCAGCGCAGTTTCCGCAGGTGCGGGCGGCCTCGTCGGCGTAGAACGCGCTGAACACCGGCGGCAGGTCGTCGACGATCGAGGTGAGCTGCAACTCCCTGCGGTGCACCAGGTGGTGGCACTCCATGCAGTACCACTCGAACGCGTCGCGCTGCCCCTCGGGGCGGGCGAACTCGACGACCAGACCGACGCTGCCCTCCTCCGGCCGCTGCGGGGAGTGCCGCAGATGCGACGGGGCCAGGAAGACGTCGCCCTCGCGGATGTGGATGTCGCGCGGCGGCCGTCCCTCCTCGTCCATGACACGCAGGACCATGTCGCCCTTGAGCTGGTAGAAGAACTCCTCGATCGGGTCGTCGTGGAAGTCGGTGCGGCGGTTGGGACCGCCCACGATCGTCACCATCAGATCGGCGTCCTGCCAGATCTGAACGTTGCCGACCGGCGGCTTGAGCAGGTGGCGGTGTTCGTCGATCCAGGACTGGAGATTGAACGGAGTCATGGTCATCGGCGCGGCTCCTGGGATTGCGGGAGGTGGGCTACGGCGCTGATCTCGATCAGCAGGTGGGGGTGGGGAAGCTGGTGGACGGCGACGGTGGTGCGGCTCGGGCCCGTCTCGTCGAAGTACTCCGCGTAGACCTCGTTGTAGCCGCCGAAGTCGTTCATGCTGACCAGATACGTGGTCACGGACACCAGGTCGGCAAGGCTCCCCCCGACCGCGGCCAGCAGGCTCGCGATGTTGTCGAGCACGGCCCGGGTCTGGGCGCGGATGTCGAGGTCCGTCACGCCCATCACGTCGGCGCTCGCGCCGGCGAAGCCGCCGTCCGGGCGACGCGAGCTGGTGCCGGACACGAAGACCAGGTCGCCTGCGCGCCTGAGGTGCGGGAAGCGGCCGCGTGGCGGGGCGGCGCCGGGCACGATCACGCCGCCTCCTCGGTGGTGAACTGGACTGTGCCGAGGCCCGCGACGGTGGCCCGCACGTGTACGCCGGGCGGTAGCGGCACGGCGGCGGTCGCCGCGCCGGCGAGGATCACGGTGCCGGGTTCGAGTGAACCGGCGAGCCGGGCCGCCGCGGCGAGGGCGCGCAGCGGGTGGCCGAGGATCGCGGCAGTCGAGCCGGCCTGGGCCAGGCGCCCGTCGAGCTCCAGCAGGACGCCGAGGTTGCCCAGGTCGGCCAAAGCCCTCCAGGGCCCCAGGGCGTAGCCCGCGGCGGAGGTGTTGTCGGCGATCACCTCGGGGAGGGAGAACCGGAAACCCTTGTACCGGGAGTCGATGACCTCCAGCGCGGGTGCGACGGCTGCTACGGCGGCTGCGGGGTCGGCCCCGGGGCGCAGCGTGTCGCCGAGAAGGAAGGCAACCTCGGGCTCTATACGGGGGTGGATCAGCCCGGAGGTGTCGTACTGTCCCCCGTCGGTGATCTCCATCCGGTCCGTCAGGCGTCCGTGGATGAGGTCGGCCACACCCATCTGCCGCATCTTGGCGAGGCTGGTGAAGCCGAGCTTGAAGCCGGTGAGCCGTTCACCGCGGGCCAGCCGCCGCGCAATCAGGGCCTCCTGGACGGCGTACGCCTCGTCGGTGTCCGCCGGTGCGCTGCCGCCGCCGGGCAGCGGGCGCGCGTCCAGCGCCGCGCGGTCGAGTGACCGGGCCAGTGTCGTGGTGTTCATCGGGCATCCCCTTCCTGCTCCGAGCGTCCGAAGGCCGCACGGACCGAGCCGAGGCCGTCGATGCGGGCTTCGAGCACGTCGCCGGGCTCGACGCCCGTCATGGGCCCGAGCGCGCCGGTGAGCACGGTGTCCCCGGCCCGCAGCGGGCGGCCGAGCCGCACGAGGGTGTCGGCCAGCCAGACGGCGGCGTGCAGCGGGTTGCCGAGGCAGGCGACGCCGGCGCCGGTGGAGAGGGGCTCTCCGCGGCGCTCCAGCACCATGCCGGCGGTCCGCAGGTCCAGTTCCCGCAGCGGCACGGGCCGGGTGCCCAGTACGTAGGCGCCGCTGGAGGCGTTGTCGGCGATGGTGTCGACGGCCGAGATGTCCCAGTCGCGGATGCGGCTGCCGACCACCTCGATGGCGGGCAGCGCGAAGGCCGTCGCCCGGATGACGTCGGCCACGGTGTGCCGTTCGTGGGTGAGATCGTGCTCAAGCACCAGGGCGACTTCGGCCTCTGCCTTGGGCTGGAGCACCGAGCCCCAGCCGATCTCGGCGCCGTCAGGCACGGCGGTGTCGTCCATCAGCGGGCCGAAGTCCGGTGTGTCGACGCCCAGCTGCGCCTGCACCGCCGCCGAGGTCAGGCCGATCTTCCAGCCCGTGACGCGGCGTCCCTCGGAAAGGCGTCGCTCGGTGAGGACGGACTGGACGGCGTAGGCGGCATCCAGATCGCCGGCGGGGAGGAGGACGCGGACGGGGTCGCACGGGATACCGGTACGGCGTGCCTCATCGATGCGCTCGGCGGCTCGCGCCACGGCTTCGTTCACTGCACTCACAGCTTCACGCACACATTCATCGGCTCGGAAAAGAAGTCGAGGGAGTGGTCGCCGCCCTCACGGCCGATCCCGGACGCCTTCACACCGCCGAAGGGCGTACGGAGGTCGCGCAGATTCCAGGTGTTGACCCAGGCGATGCCGACGTCGAGAGCGGGGGCGACCCGGTGCGCGCGGCTCACATCGCCGGTCCACACGGTGGCGGCCAGGCCGTACGGGCTCGCATTGACGAGGCCCAGCGCCTCCTCCTCGGTGTCGAACGGCGCCACGTGCACAACGGGCCCGAAGATCTCCTCCCGTACCGCCGGATGGTCCTCCGGCAGCCCGGTCAGCACGGTGGGTTCCACCCAGAAGCCGCCGTCCCGCCCGTCCGAGAAGCGCGGCACCCCGCCACCCGCCAGCACGTCGCCGTCGGCCGCGGCCCGGTCGATGTAGCGCAGTACCTTGTCGCGGTGCGCGGCGGAGATCATCGGGCCGTAGCCGCTCAGCTCCTTCGCGCCGGCAGCCAGCCCCTGGGCGAACGCGTCGAAGACCGGCCGCTCCACGTACACGCGCTCGGTACACAGACACACCTGCCCGCTGTGGGTGAACGCCGAGCGAAGGGTGCCTGCTACGGCCTGCTCCAGGTCCGCATCGGCGAAGACGAGCGCGGCGTTCTTGCCGCCCAGCTCGAACGAGACGGGCGCCAGCCGTGCCGCCGCGGCCCGCATGATCGTGCCGCCGGTACGCGACTCCCCCGTGAAAGCGATCGCGTCGATCCCGGGGTGCTCGGTGAGCCACTGGCCGGCCGCATCCGCGCCGCCGCCGTGGACGAGGTTGAAGACGCCCGCCGGCAGTTCCGCCTCGGCCATCACCTCCGCCAGCAGACAGGCCGTGCCGGGCGTGAGCTCGGAGGGCTTGGCGACCACCGTGTTACCCATGGCGAGGGCGGGGGCCACCTTCCAGGTGAGCAGCAGGAGCGGCAGATTCCACGGTGAGATCACCGCGACCACGCCGAGCGGCTTGTGCACGGTGTAGTTCAGGGCGCCACGCCCGTCCGGGGTGGTGGTGTGCCAGGACTGTTCGCTTCGCCCTGCCGTGAGATCGGCGTACGAGCGGAAGTTGGCGATCGCACGCGGGATGTCGATCGTCGAGGCGAGGTCGCGGGGCTTGCCGGTGTCAGCGCACTCGGCCGCGACGAACTCCTCGAAGCGCTGCTCGATGCCGTCGGCGATCCGGTGCAGCATGCGCGACCGCTCCGCCGGACTCCAGGAGGCCCACGGCCCGCGCAGCGCGTCCCTGGCGGCACGTACCGCCCGGTCGACCAGCTCCCGGGGCGCTGCGGGCAGCTCGCCCGCGGGGCGCCCGAAGACCGGATCGATCAGCGGGAACGGCACGCCGGACGCGTCGAACCTGCCTCCTACGTAGTGCCGCACAGGTGAGCTCACCTTGTAGACCTCCGTTGTCTGGCCGGGACTTGGATTTGGTGCCACGGACCGTCCGGGTATCTTGCGCCCATCAAGCAATGCCGAACCAATGCTGATTAGTGGGCTTCATATATCGATCTGGGCATGCTTGATGTCTCACCTGCCAGAACCCACCCACTCCCGGAAGGAGCCAGCTCCCGATGGACCTGCTCGACGGCCGTCTGAAGTTCCGGCACCTGACCCTGCTCGTCGCGATCGTCGACCGAGGAAGCGTGGTGAAAGCGGCCGAAATGCTCAACCTCACCCAGCCCGCCGCGACCCGCACCCTCCGCGAGCTGGAGAAGATCGCCAACGTGCCGCTCTTCGTCCGTGTGCCGCGCGGCATGCGGCCAACCGTCTACGGCGAGGCGTTCGTGGAGCACGCCCGCGCGGTGGTGGCCGAGGTGCGACGGGCCGGAGAGCACCTCACCGGCCTGCGGCAGGGGCAGGACGGCACGGTGACCGTGGGCACGCTGCTCGCCGGCGCCAACGTGCTACTGCCCCGGGCGGTCGCGCGGCTCAAGCAGGAGCGGCCGCGGCTCACGGTCGTCGTACGCGAGGGGACCCCGGACGTTCTCCACCCGGCGCTGCTGGCAGGCGAGTTGGACGTCATTATCGGCAGGCTGGGGCCGGCCCCCGGAGAAAGAGACGGGCTGCACCAGCAGAAGTTGTACCGGGAACCCATCCGGCTCGCCGTCCGCTCCGGGCACCCGCTGTCCGACGCCGACGGGTTGACGCTCGCGGAAACCCTCGCCTTCCCGTGGATCCTGCCGGTCGAGCAGACCGCCCTGCGTCAGGAACTCAGCACCCTCTTCGCCGACCGAGGGCTCCCGCTGCCCGCCGACCGCGTCGAGTGCACGTCCATCCTCACCATGCGGGCGTTGCTCCTGCAGACGGACATGGTGGCGCTGCTGCCCGAACTCGTCCTGCGCGGCGACGAGCACCTCACTGCACTGCCCGTCGACCTGCCCTCAGTGGGACGCACAGTGGGCACGACCGAGGCAGTGCACCGCACGCGCACGCCCGCTCTTCAAGCGCTACTGCACCACCTGCGTCAGGAAGCGGCATTGCTGCGCGAGACGCTCAGGGAAGCCACGGTGCGTTAGAGCGTGTCGCCCTGAGAGCAATGCTCAGGACTTGCGGATCGGCTCTGGAGGACGGATGAAGGGCGTACCTTCCCGAGTGAATGATCGTCAAGTCACCGAGCAGGCCCGCGCTGCGAACGCGGGTCGGGAAGGCGCGCCCGTGCTCAGCGTAGTCAACGAAGACGGCACCACCGAGGCCGGTTCTCTGATTGACGAGATCGTCCGGGAGGGCGCGAGGCGCATGCTAGCCGCGCACTGGAGGCCGAAGTTGACCAGCACATAGCCGAGCTCGCCGGGCAGCGGGACGAGGCCGGTCGCCGACTGGTGGTCCGTAACGGCCGGCACCGTCCCCGAACGGTGACCACGGCCGCCGGGCCCGTCGAGGTCGCCGCCCCGCGTGTGAACGACAAGCGCGTCGACGAGGCCACCGGTGAGCGCAAGCGGTTCTCCTCGGAGATCCTCGCGCCGTGGTGCCGAATCCGACTACGTCTACGTCTGGGCCGACGGCGTCCACCCCAAGATCCGCCTGTCCGAGACGCACTCCTGCCTCCTGGTCCTGATGGGCGTCCGCGTCGACGGCACCAAGGAACTGATCGCGATCGCCGAAGGGTTGCGCGAGTCCGCCGAGTCCTGGGCCGATCTGCTGCGGGACTGCCGCCGACGCGGCATGCGCGACCCGATGCTCATGGTCGGTGGCGGCGCGATGGGCCTGTGGCGGGCACTGGCGGAGGTGTTTCCGCAGGCCAGGCACCAGAGGTGTTGGGTTCACAAAGCCCGCGATGTCATGAACGCGTTGCCGAGGACCGCACGCACGCGGACAAGGCGATCTAGGCGTTCGACAAGACGCACGGGGCGAAGTGGCCGAAGGCCATCAAGAAGATCACCGGCGAGGTCGACGAGCTGCTTCAAGCTCGTCGAGTCCGCCCAGGCCCGATGGCGCGCGGTCAACGCGCCTCACCTGGTCTCCCTGGTCCGTGCCGGAGCCCGCTTCGAGAAGGGAGTCCTCCCCGAGTGCGAAGAAGTCTCAGCAGCCTGAGCGACGTCATGATCAGAGGACTTGACACCTGCACGTTCATGGCCGGCCTCATGCGGATGATTGACAGCGCCCAAGCAGTCCGCTCACCTCGCCGGCGAGGGCGACCGAGGCATCGATCTCGACTTTGCGGATCGACACGCTCTCTACGAGGAAGCCGAACGGCATGCCGAGCCTGCGGCAGAAGGCGACCAGGTCACGGGCGTTGGCCAAGCAGTGCTCGTACGACTCCGCCAGGGTGTCGTCGGCGTGGAGCAGCGAGTTCTCAATCCAGCGTGGCACGTCGACTCCGAGCCATTTGAGGAACGTCAGCGTCTTCACCGAGCCGCACACCGAGAGCGTGAACACGACGGGCTTGGGCGTGAGCCGCCGCTCGCGGCAGGCGTAGTAGTAGTCGGAGACCATGCTCTTCACCGCATCAGCGTTGTAGACGACCTGCGAGATGAAGTACGCGCATCCCGCCTCCTGCTTGGCAAGCAGCCGCAGATGCTCGTCGGGGCGCTCGGTGATGGCGACGCCGCCGAGCAGCAGCTCCGGGCGGACGTCGCGGCGCAGGGCCTGCGCCTCGGACAGGCGAGTCCGCACCGTCTTGTCTTTCGAGGCCGCACCGACGAAGACGCTGAGCACTCGGTCCGTGTCGGCCATCTGCAGCCAAGTCCGCAGCTCCGCCTCGGGGTACTTACCGACGCACCGGTAGATAACCACAGGGCGGTTCCAGCCGCCGAGGTATTCCGCGTGATAGGTGGCGGGGTCCACGGTCGGCAGGTACGGAAACGGCCGCTCCGCAGGATTGCGGTCGCTCTCGTCATCGATGTCATAGAGCGCCAGACCGTCCAGGTCAAGGAAGTCCAACCGCGCCAACGTGGCCGCGGTGATCTCCCGTATCCGCTCGGGAGCGGCACTCAAACGCGGCGGCGTGATGCCGAACAGCAGGATGCCGCTCTCGGCGTCGGTCAGCAGCGTCCGGACAGCCGTCCTGCCTCTCTGGTCCATCATGTCGCGGAAGCTACCAGCTCATTCACCAGGCAGCAGGCGAACGCCGCTCTGTGAGACCGGATCCGACCGCTCGTGCCCGAGGGGACCATAACAAGGCTCCGATGGAACGACCCCGTTGATCAGATCCACCGGATTTGACAATAACTCTCGCCCTGATTCGCTCGTCGGTTGATCGGACCATGGACTGAGCCCTTGTGGCAGACCGTCGTTACTGAAGCGGCAGTCCGTCAGCAGTGCCAACGCTTCCAGGAAGGCCGACTTCCCCGAGCCATTCGGGCCCGCCAAGGCCGTGGCCCGGAGTGCAGAGACACCCCCTTCTCCGAAACCGGCCCTCACAGTCACCATTCCAAGGACCAGGGGCACGCTAGAGGTGAAGACGGGTGATGACGTGGGCTTTTAGTCAGCACCAAACCAGCACGGGAGTCAGCACCGCCCTCGCGAAACATGTCGGACAGCGCAACTCGGACGGCCCTCCCCCG
>NZ_RDBK01000019.1:21071-38893 GCF_008042275.1 Streptomyces sp. OR43
CCCCCGTACCGTCCGCAAGGAGCACCGCATGACCGCCCGAACCCCCCGCTACTCGGGAGTGATCCCGCCCGTCGTCACGCCGCTCACCGCGGACGGCGAGCTCGAYCGCCCCTCCCTCGAGCGAGTGGTGCAGCACCTCCTCGACGGCGGCGTCACGGGACTCTTCGCCCTCGGCAGCTCCGGCGAGACCGCCTATCTGACACCCGGTCAGCAGGACGAGGTCATCAAGGTCATCGTCTCCGCGGCCGCCGGCCAGGTGCCCGTCATCGTCGGCGCCATCGAGACCACCACCAACCGGGCGATCGAGCGCGCCCGGAGCGCGGCCACGCTGGGCGCCGACGCGATCGTCGCCACCGCGCCGTTCTACACCCGCACGAGCGACCTGGAGATCGACCGGCACTTCCGCGACGTCGCCGCCGCGATCGAACTGCCGCTCCTGGCGTACGACGTACCGGTCTGCGTCCACAGCAAGCTGACCCCGGAGCTGCTCCTGCCACTCGCCGCCGACGGTGTGCTGGCCGGCGTGAAGGACTCCAGCGGCGACGACGGCTCGTTCCGCCGGCTGGCCATCGCCGCCCGCGAACTGCCGGACTTCTCCGTCCTGACCGGGCACGAGCTGGTCGTCGACGCGATGATGCTCGGGGGCGCCGACGGCTCGGTCCCGGGCCTCGGCAACGTCGACCCGCACGGGTACGTACGCCTGCACCACGCCGCGGTCACCGGCGACTGGGCGGCGGCGAAGGCCGAGCAGGACCGTCTCGTCGCGCTCTTCGACATCATCCGGGCCGCCCGCCCGGGCACCGCGTCCGCCACGGCGGCCGGACTCGGCGCGTTCAAGACCGCGCTGATGCTGCGCGGGATCATCACCACCAACGTGATGAGCCCGCCGATGCGCCGGCTGGACGCCGGGGAGACGGCGGCGGTCGCCGACTGCCTCGACCGCGCGGGACTCTCCCGGGTCTGACACCCGGACATGAGAAGGTCCGGCCGGACAGCTGCGTGCTGTCCGGCCGGACCTTCTGGCGTGCGAGGTTACTTCTGCGCGGCGCGGCTACGGCGCATCAGCAGGCCACCACCGAGCACGAGGGCGGCACTGGCGCCACCCGCGATGCCCAGGTTGTCGTTGGCACCGGTGTGCGCCATCTGCGGCGGCTTGTGGTGCTTGGGCGGCGTGTGGTGCCAGGTGTGGGTCGGCGGGTTGTGCGGGTGCCACGTGTGCGTGGGCGGGTTGTGGGTCGGCGGGTTGTGCGTGGGCGGGTTGTGGGTCGGGGGGTTGTGGTGGTGGCTGGGAGGGCAGTTGTGGTCGTGGTGGTGCGGCGGCTTCGGCGGCTTCGGGGGCTTCGGCGGGTTGTGGTGGTGCCCCGGCGTGCAGGTGCAGTCGTGGCCGTGCTCGTGGTGGTGCTTCGGCGGCTTGTGGTGCGTCGGCGGCTTGTGGTGCGTCGGGGGCTTGTGGTGGTGCGGGGGCTTCGGGGTGTCGACACCGCCACCGCCCGACTCGTTCTCGCACTCGTTGCCGAAGGCGGGGTTCAGGGCGCCGATCACGTCGACCGTGTTGCCGCAGGCGTTGACCGGGACGTCGACCGGGGCCTGGATCAGGTTGCCCGACAGCACACCGGGGGAGTTGGCGGCGACACCGGTCGCCTCGGCACCCTGTGAGCCGCCGCCCTGGGAGTCGCCGTCCTCGTTCTCGCACTCGTTGCCGAAGGCGGGGTTCAGCGCGCCGATCACGTTGACCGTGTTGCCGCACAGGTTGACCGGGATGTGCACAGGCACCTGCACCGCGTTGCCCGAACCCACACCGGGCGAACCGATCGCGGCGCCGTCGGCCGAGGAGTCGGCGAAAGCGTAGCCGCCGGAGGCGGTCAGGATGCCTGACGCCGCCGCCATGACGAGCACGCTCTTACTCAAGGCTTTTCGCATGGTTGCCCTTCCTTAGGACATTACGCGCGGGCAGTATTGACCCGCATTTCATTCATCAGGCGGTCCAGCAACCGTCGGGCCTGCCATTTGTGCTGGGTGGGCGTCCCGTCGGGCGAGCTTGACGACACCCATAACGATGTGAAAGCGAGGGGGAAACGTGAAACCAGTGAGAATCCTGTGATCACTCGGACGGACTACGTATGTGCGTTCGCCCGGCGTTTTTCGTTCCGCGTTGACCAGGCCTTTTCGCACGGGCGTCCGTGCGCCCCCGGCATTCGGGTGAATGGGGATAACCAAACGTCCGGATGCCGGTTGGTCAGTGCGCTCCGGTACGGGGCATCCAGTACGAGAAGGGTTCATCGTGATCAAGAAGGTCCTGGCTACGGGCGCTGTCGCCGCCTCCATCCTCGGTCTCGGCGCGACGCAGGCGATGGCCATCGGCGACGCCGGCGGCACGACCTCCGTCAACGGCAACGGCGCCTCGCAGTCGTTCGGCAACGCCGAGACGCACGGTGACGGCAGCCCGCAGTTCGGCCTGGTCCAGGGCTCGCTGAACAAGCCCTGCATCGGCCTGCCGGCCAAGGCCAACGTCGGTTCGCTGATCGGCCTCATCCCGATCGCGGTCCAGGACGTCAACGTCCTGTCCTCCCCGCAGAACCAGCAGTGCACCGAGAACTCCACCCAGGCCAAGGGCGACGAGCCGCTGTCGCACATCCTGTCCGGCATTCCGGTCCTCTCCGGCAACGGCGCCGGCAACAGCTGATCCGGCTGTCACCAGGCCCGGGCCTTCGGCGCTTCCCGTCCGGTGGCCCGGGCCTGCTGCTGCCCTCCTCGGGTTCGCCCGGGAAATCGGGCTCCACATCGGCGGTAACAGCACGTGAGCGGAACTGCGTCATTCGGGCGGATTCGGAGGAATCTCCTCGACGAAGAGTTTCGCTTACCGTCTGAAATCGTTACGAATGACAGCGGCGGAGTTACGAGCGATCAGGACCGCGCTCGTGCGGCACGAAAGTCGTGGCCGCTCCGGACTCCGTCGAAGAAAGGGTTGAAAGTGAAGTACACCAAGATCGCCGCCATCGCCGCCGGAACCCTCATGGCGATGGGTGCCGCCGCTCCGGCCTTCGCGGACTCCGGCGCCGAGGGTGCGGCCGTGCACTCCCCGGGCGTGCTGTCTGGCAATGTCGTCCAGGTTCCGATCCACATTCCCGTGAACGCCTGCGGCAACTCCGTGAACGTCATCGGGCTGCTGAACCCGGCCTTCGGCAACACCTGCGCCAACGTCTGACCGACGCTCGCCGAATCCGTTCGGCGCCGGTCTGCCCCGGATCGCATTCCATGCGATCCGGGGCTTTCCTCTTTCCTGCGTTCCGTCCCGGGAGTGCGCAGCCCTCCTCGATGCGACGGAACGGCCGAAGGCCTTCCGCCGGCCCGGGGCGCGGTGCGCCGGCGGCTGGGGGCGGACATCCGGGCGGGCGCGCGGGACGGAGCACCGACAGTGCACCACCGAATCGTGTCCGGTGTCCTCCCTCGCACTCGAATCAGTGATTAGTCATGCAATTTTCCGAAGTCTCGGGAAAGAGGTCGGGAGAAAATTGCGGCAGTCCAGTTGCCCGGCCGCAATCGGATCGTTACCCAGAGAGAAAGCGGCAGAAGTCACAGCTAAAGAAGGCTGGTGCGGCGCGGGGACGCGACCGAAACGGACGCCGCTGCAGAAGGGAACCCGAAAGTGAAGTACGCGAAGACAGCTGCGCTCGTTGCCGGTTCCGTGGTTGCGCTCGGAACGGCTGCTCCCGCCTTCGCCGTTACCAACGCCACGGCCCCCAGCTTCAGCCTCGACGGCGGCGTCAACCAGGTGGTGGCCGCGGCTCCGCAGGCCGTCGACCCGGTCGTCGACACCGTCGGCGGCGCCGCCGAGTCGCTGCAGAAGGACGGCACGGTCACCAAGGTCGCCGGCCAGGCCACCGGTGCCGCCAAGGGGGCCGCCCCGCTCATGGGCGGCCTCCCGCTCGCCGGCTGACCCGTCCCCGCGACGGCGGTTCCCGTCTCGTCACGAGGCGCACGCGTTTCTCCGGTGCCGCGCACTCCGTGCATGTACGGACCGCGGGAACACCGTTCGAGTGAAGCGCCACAACCATTCCCGCCACCGCGAGTTGATCAGGTCGCTCCGGACAGGCGGGCAACAGAAAACCCCAGAAGGGCTTTTTTCATGATCAAGAAGATTATGGCCTCGGCAGCCGTCGCTGCTTCGATCGTCGGCGTCTCCGCCGCCGCGGCCCCCTCGGCCATGGCGATCGGGAACGAAGGGGGCACCACGTCGGTCAACGGCAACGGCGCCGTGCAGTCGTACGGCAACTCCGCCACCCACGGCGACTGGAGCCCGCAGTTCGCGCTCATCCAGGGCTCGCTCAACAAGCCCTGCATCGCCCTGCCGGCCAAGGCCAACGTCGGCTCGCTGATCGGTGCCATCCCGATCGCGGTCCAGGACGTCAACGTCCTGTCCTCCCCGCAGAACCAGCAGTGCACCGAGAACTCCACCCAGGCCAAGGGTGACGAGGCTCTGTCGCACATCCTGTCCGGGATCCCGATCCTGTCCGGCAACGGCGTCGCCAACGACTAGTCGCTCCGGGGGCGCCCGCGATTCCCGAGGCGCCCGAGCTTCCTGGATCACCCGTGGGGCCGACCCGTCCTCGTGGCAGCCGGAATTCCGGCCGCCCGGACGAGTCGGCCCCACGTCGTCGTGTGCCCGAGGGCTGTCGGGACAGCCCTCGGGCGCGGGCGGACGCGGCCGGAGGCTCCCCCGAAAGGACGGGTCCGCTGGGCCGGTTGCCGTAGTGGCGGCACAGGCCCACCGCCGTACCGGGTAGGGCCCCTTCATGGACCAGCACGACAGTCAACGAGGGCGGGACCCGCGTCGGTACCCGCAGGACGGCACACCGATCTACGACCGCCTCCTCGCCGAGTGGCAGGCGGCGTCCCGCGGCGACACGGCACCGCCGGGCGGCACGGAGACCGGACCGCCCGGGGCCGGCGGCCTCGTCCCCGGAGCGCGTACGTCCGGCGAGAGGTAACGAACCTACGCCGGATCGAACCCATTTGAGTGGAACCGCGGAACCGAAGCCTCCGTAAGAGGTTGATCAGTACGTTCCAGAACGGAACGCTCCGAAAGGTGAAGCGTGATGAAGAAGATGATGGCCGGCGCAGCAGTGGCCGTGTCCCTGGTCGGTATCTCGGCCGCCGCGGCCCCCTCGGCCATGGCGATCGGGAACGAAGGGGGCACCACGTCGGTCAACGGCAACGGCGCCATGGACTCGTTCGGCAACAGCGTGACCCGGGGCGACGGCAGCCCGCAGGCGCAGCTCGTGCAGGGCTCGCTGAACAAGCTCTGCGTCGGAGCTCCGGTCAAGGCCAACGCGGGTGCGCTCGTGGGCATCCTCGTGCCCGTCGCGGTCCAGGACATCAACGTCCTGCACTCGCCGCAGAACCAGCAGTGCGCCGACAACTCCACCCAGGCCAAGGGCGACGAGGCCCTCTCGCACCTGGTGAACGGCATTCCGGTGCTCTCCGGGAACGGCGTCGGCAACAACTGATTCCGTACACACACCGCGGGCGGCCCGGCAGGCAGCGGGCCGCCCGCGGTGCGTGGGCCGGGCGCCGGGTATGCGGATGCCCACCGCCCCACAGGGGCGGTGGGCATCGTCGTGCGGGGACGGTCAGCCCAGGCTGCGGACCGGAAGGACACAGTGGGCGGAGCTCGCGATGACCTCCGGGTCGCCCGCGAAGAGGCGCAGCTCCGCCTCGCCCACCGGGAGTCCGGGCGCCCCCTGCGGCCACGGCCGGGTGGCGAACATCGCGTGCACCTCGCCCTGTGCGGTGGCGGCCGCCAGCCACTCTCGCGGCACGGGGTACTGGGCCTTGAAGTGAGGCAGCGTCAGAACGGCCTGGCCCGCCTGGACGAGGAGCTTCACCGGCAGGCCGGGCGTCTCGTCGGCACGCACCGTGCCGCCGCCGGCCGGGAGTCCGCAGCGGTCCAGGGCGATGCGCATGGCGGCCTCGCCGACCGCGGGTCCTTCCGATCCGTCGCCCAGCGAGTAGGCGAGCAGGAAGGCGACGTCGTGCCCGGCGTGGGGGTGCTCGCCGCTCCAGCCGATCAGGATGAGCGTGCCCAACTGGGCCTGGGTGAACGTGCCGGGGGCTGTCTGGGGGGAGGTCATGTCCGGCACCCTAACCGTCCGCGACCGGTCGATCTCCATGCGTATCACCCGATCGAGGGAGGGCATGTGATATTCCGGCCAGGAGGGAGCCGGACCCGTGCTCCGCTCCTGCGCTCCGTTCCCGCGCTGGAACGGAGCATCGCGATAAATCCGTTGACGCCGCCCGGCCACCGCGGGCTATCGTGTGCGGCGTGACGGACGGCGGAGAAGACCGCCGCTGTCGGACCGTGCGTGAAACCGGAGGTGAGGACATTGATGACTGTCGCCGCGATGGGCGCTGCCCACAAGCCGAAGTGCATCTTTCCCACCCCCGTGGCCGCCGGCTGACCTTCCTCAGAACCTCCGCGCCGTAGCGCGCACCGCCGGGGCCACCCTGTGAAGGGTTTCCCTTGTCTTTCCCGTCTTCCTCTTCTTCTTCCTTCTCCACTCTTCAGGGCTCCTCGTCGTCGCACCCCCTGTCCGCCTACGGCTGGGACGACGGCTGGGCGGCCGAGTTCGCCCCGTACGCCGAACAGGGGCTGCTGCCGGGACGCGTGGTGCGGGTCGACCGCGGGCAGTGCGACATCGTCACCCCGCGGGGCACGGTCCGCGCGGACACCGCGTTCGTCGTGCCCCGTGACCCGATGCGGATCATCTGCACGGGCGACTGGGCCGCCGTCGACCCGGACGGCGACCCGCAGTTCGTCCGTACGCTGCTGCCGCGGCGCACGGCCTTCGTCCGTTCGACCTCGTCCAAGCGCTCCGAGGGCCAGGTGCTCGCCACCAACCTCGACCACATCGCCATCTGCGTCTCGCTGGCGGTGGAGCTCGACCTGGGCCGGGTGGAGCGGTTCCTCGCCCTGGCCATGTCCAGCGGCGGCGGCGACGCGCTGCTCCGCGACGCGGCATCGGCCGGGGACGGCGTCGCCGAGACCCTCGTCGTCCTGACCAAGGCCGATCTGGTCCCGGACGCCGTGACCCTGTCCCATCTCGTCCAGGACGWCGAGSGTCTCGCGCCGGGCGTGCAGGTGCTGCCCGTCAGTTCCGCCACCGGTGAGGGCGTCGACGTGTTCTCCGCGATCGTCTCCGGCGGTACGAGCGTGCTGCTCGGTGCCTCCGGTGCGGGCAAGTCCACGCTCGCCAACACCCTGCTCGGGCAGGACGCGATGGACGTGCGGGCCACCCGTGACGTGGACGGCAAGGGCCGGCACACCACCACGACCCGCAACCTGCTGGTCCTGCCCTCCGGCGGCGTCCTGATCGACACCCCGGGGCTGCGCGGGGTGGGCCTGTGGGACGCGGAGACGGGCGTCGGCCAGGTGTTCTCCGAGATCGAGGAGCTGGCCGCGCAGTGCCGGTTCCAGGACTGCTCCCACGCGGCCGAACCGGGCTGCGCCGTGCTGGCGGCGATCGAGGACGGAACGCTGCCCGAGCGGCGCTACGACAGCTACCGCAAGCTGCTGCGCGAGAACCAGCGCATCGTCGCCAAGACCGATGCCCGGGTCCGGTCGGAGATCCGCCGGGACTGGAAGCGCAAGGGGGCCGAGGGCATGGCCAACTGGGAGGCGAAGCGCGGCCGCCAGGTGCGGTAGCCGGAGCATCCCTGGTCGACGTCCGAAATCCGCGAGTGCGGCAGTATCCGGGGGCGCACACTGGACGGTGTGATGGACGAAGAGACCAGGTACGAGGCGGTGAGCAGCCGCGACGCGCGTTTCGACGGCGAGTTCTTCTTCGCCGTCGAGACGACCGGCATCTACTGCCGGCCGAGCTGCCCCGCCGTCACCCCCAAGCGGAAGAACGTCCGCTTCTACCCGACCGCGGCCGCCGCGCAGGGCAACGGCTTCCGGGCGTGCCGACGCTGCCGCCCGGACGCCGTGCCCGGCTCGGCGGACTGGAACGTCCGGGCGGACGTGGTCGGCCGCGCCATGCGCATGATCGGCGACGGTGTGGTGGACCGGGAAGGCGTCCCCGGTCTCGCCCACCGGCTCGGCTACAGCGCGCGGCAGGTCCAGCGCCAGCTCAACGCGGAACTGGGCGCCGGGCCGGTCGCCCTGGCCCGCGCCCAGCGCGCGCACACCGCACGGGTCCTGCTCCAGACCACCGGGCTGCCCGTCACCGAGATCGCCTTCGCGGCAGGTTTCGCCTCGGTGCGCCAATTCAACGACACCGTCCGGCAGATCTACGCGCGCACCCCGAGCGAGCTGCGCACCGAGGCCGGCACCGGGCTCGGCGCCGCTCCCCGGGAGGCCCGCACCACCGGCATTCCGCTCCGGCTCGCGCACCGGGGCCCGTACGCGGCCCGCGATGTCTTCGATCTGCTCGCGGCCGAGACGGTCGCCCGGATCGAGGAGGTCAGCGGGGAGCCCGGGGCCCGGACGTACCGCCGCACCCTGCGCCTGCCGCACGGCAGCGGGATCGCCGCCGTCGACGAGCGGTCCGCCGGCTCCTGGCTGGAGGCCCGCATCCACCTCACGGACCTGCGTGATCTGACCACCGCCGTGCAGCGGCTGCGCCGGCTCTTCGACCTGGACGCCGACCCGTACGCCGTGGACGAACTGCTCGGCGCCGATCCGCTGCTCGCGGCCGGGGTGGCCGTCCGCCCAGGGGTGCGCTCGCCCGGTACGGCGGACCCCGAGGAGTTCGCCGTACGGGCGCTGGTGGGTCCGGCGGCCGCCGGCGAGCTGGTCGAGCTGTACGGGAAGGTCCTGGACGTCGCCTGCGGCGGGCTCACCCATGTGTTCCCCGAACCGGGCGTCCTGGCCGGCGCGGTGTCCGACCCGGCGCTGCGGGCCCTCGCCACCGCCCTCGCCGACGGCGGCGTACGGCTCGACGCGGGCGCCGACCGGGACGCGGCCGAACAGGCGCTGCTGCGGCTGCCCGGCGTCGGCCCGGCCACCGCGAAGCTGATCCGCATGCGCGGCCTGGGCGACCCCGATGTGGACCCGTACGGGACGCCCGGCTCGGACCGGTGGCGGCCCTGGCGCTCCTACGGTGTGCGCCGCGCACAGGCCATGGACCGGGTGCCCGGGTAACGGGATCAGGCCGGCAGGCCCCAGCTCGGCGCGGGTCCGTTCGCCGCGACGGGGCGGACGGTCAGCTCCGGGCGGTCGCCGGCCGCGGTGATCAGCGCCGATTCGCCCTTGCGGAGCCGGATGCGTACCGCGCCGCCGTCCTGCTCTTCGTGGGCCAGGGGGCGTCCGTGCCGGTCCCGGACCTCGATGGCGCCCTCGATGCCGTGCCGTACGGCGCAGGGCGCGCCCGCCTCGCTGGTGAGCCGCACCCAGCGCGTCCGGCCGCCCTCACGCACGGCGCTGAGCAGGAAGGCGCCCTGGGTACGCAAGTCGTGGACGGTCACGTCCTGCCAGGCGGTGGGCAGGGCGGGGAAGACCCTGATGGTGTCGCCCCAGGACTGGCAGACCATGTCGTGGAGCGACTGGGCGGCCGACAGCGGGGTCTCGATGACGGGGCCGGACTCCTTGTACATGGTGTTGGCCTGGATGAACCGGCTCATCAGCTGCCCCAGGTAGGCCAGTGCGTCCTCGCCCTTGCCGAGCAGTGCCGACATGGAGGCGGCGCCGGTGAAGGTGTAGCCCTGCAGCGCGCCCTCGAAGCCGACCCAGTGGGCGAGGGACTTCTCGATCAGGGCGCGTTCGGTGTCGGTCGCGCCGGTGACCTCGTACAGCGGGTAGACGGCGAGCATGTGCGAGTAGTGGCGGTGGGACTTCGCGAACGGCACCCCGGCGCCGATCATGTAGCCGTTCTCGTCGACCGGGTACGGGGCGAGCCTGGCCAGCACCTCCTGCCAGCGGGCGGCCAGCGGGTCGTGGACGTCCAGCTCGCGGGCCGATGCGAGCAGGGTGCGACAGCCCCAGCGCAGCAGCATCAGGTCGTAATTGCAGTCGGGGGCGTTGACGCCGTACTCGGGGGAGAAGGTCGCCGGGAGGTGCAGCTTGCCGTCGGCGCCCGGGGTGAGGAAGTGCAGGTAATAGTTGACGGCCTTGCGCAGCAGTGGGAAGAGGGTGTCGCGCAGGACGGACCGGTCCATCGTGTGGCGGTAGGAGAGCCAGACGTTGTGCAGGGCCCAGGTCAGGTTGCCCACCTCGGGGGTGGGCGGGTCCTGGCCGGGGATGCCGACGCCGTAGCCGCCGTCGGCGACCGCGGCACCGTTGACCAGCTGCGGGTCGGTGGTGCGGGGAATGCCGGCGGAGTCGGCCCGGTAGGGGGCGGCGACCTCGCGGGAGAGCTGCTCCCGGAATTCGCTCAGGGCCCGGGTGACCGCGTCGAGCTCCAGGTGGTTGGATCCGTGGATCAGCCAGTACTCCAGCTGGACGTTGAGGTTCCACCAGGTGTTGGGCCACGGTGTGGGCTCCAGCCAGGGGCCGGAGGTGGCCATCACGGGGGCGTCCTTGCGCGCGGCGGAGGCCGTTTTGTAGAGCTGGATCCAGTAGAAGCGCTGCAGCCGGGCATCGGGGAGCGACAGGAAGCTCCTGCGGTAGAAGCGGTCCCACCAGGCGCGGTGCGGGGCGGCAAGCAGTGGGTAGGGAAGGGCGGAGGCGGCCGCGACCGTGCGCAGGGCACGCGCGCGGGCGGTGTTCCCGGGGTGGGAGTGCGTGACGGTCACGTACAGGGTGCGGGCGGCGCCGCGCGCCCGCTCGCGCCAGGCGGTGACGTGCGCTCCGCCCGCGAGCAGCGACTGCACGGCCGCGGTCGTCCCGCCGTGCTCCTCGACGACGGCCGGGGGGTTGCCCGTGTAGCCGTCCGGCAGCGGCTTGAAGGCGGCCCGGGGACTGATCGCCTCGGCCGGGTGGAAGACCCAGCGGAAGTCCTTCTCGCCGGCGCTCGGGGTCACCTCGACGGCCAGCACGTCACCGGTCGACTGCACGAAGGCGCGGAGCGCGAGGGTGCCGGCCGAGGTGGTGACGGTGCCCTGCAACTCGGCGGTGTGCAGCCGCATCCGCCAGTCGACGCCCCTGATGGTGCCGGCCGGCTCCAGGGTGAAGTGGCCGATCGGGAGCCGCGCCAGGCCGAAGAGCGAACCGAACTCGGGCCGGTGGTCCTGGACCTCGGAGTGCTGGACGTTGAAGCGGATCGCCGTGGTCTCGGCGCCGGGCTCCGCGTAGATACCGGAGCCGAGCCGGCCGTTGCCCAGGTACGGGCCCTCGTACCAGGTCCTCGGCATCCTCTGCCAGCGCAGGTCGGCGTCGTCGAGGACGGTGTTCCAGCTGTCCGCGGGCGAGTGCACCACGACGGGGGCGGCTGCGGCGGCCGGCGGGGCGGCGGCCTGGGCGGGTACGGCGGCGCCGCCCACCACGAGGGCTCCGCCGAGCGCGGTGCCGGTGGCGATCACGCTTCTGCGGGAGGGGGTGGGCCGGGAGGCGACGAGCGAGGAATCGGTGTGGGGCGAGGAGGCGTGATCCGGTTCTGTGGGCAAGGCATCTCCTGGCGATTCGTACGCAGATAGGCGCATCAATTCATCCGAGCTATGTCCTCACGGAACGTAGACTTGAGCTTTCTGTCCGTCAATAGGGTTCGAGAGATCCGATGTGTTTCTTTCTATGTGATCGGACTTCGCCTACCTGACGACCGCAGAGGTACGTGACGACCGTGGAGGGCGTCCGTCAGCCCCAGATCGCCGCGCCCAGCCACGCCCCCGCCACCAGCAGGCACGCGAACAGTTCGACGAGCACGGAGTAGCCGGTCGCGCGCATCACCGAGCGGACCGATGCCCAGCCGGCCCCGCGACTGCCCAGCCGCAGTCGCTCGGCCCCGTAGATCACGCCCACGTACCCGGCGATCGCTCCGACCACGGGGATGACGAAGAACCCGGTGATCGCCCCGATCCCGCCGAGCATCAGCGTGCGGCGCGGCGCCCCGGACTCACGGGGCCGGCGCGGTGGCAGGAGCGGCTTGAGCGCCTGGTTGAGCAGCAGCAGCACCGTGGCCCCGATGAGGACCGCCCAGGCGGCGGGCGTCGTGTCGGTCAGTGCCCACCACAGGACGGCGGCCCAGACGATCGCCTGCCCGGGGACACCGGGCACCAGCACGCCGATCAGGCCGAGCAGCATGACCAGGCCGACGGCGACGAGCTGCCACAGACTCATCTGACCAGCCTGCCGGAATCCGGCCGGTCCCGCCCGTCGTCACGCCCCGCTGCGGACCCGTAGGCGCAGCTCAGAGGCGTGACGGGAGGTCTACGGGCGGGGTTAGCGGGCGACCCAGCCCCGCTCGTACGCATGCCAGCCCAGCTGGAGCCGGGTCGACACCCCGGTGAGTTCCATCAGGCCCTTGACCCGCCGCTGCACCGTCCGCAGCCCCAGATCGAGCTGCTTCGCCACGCTGGCATCGGTCAGACCGGCCAGCAGCAGCGACAGGATCTCCAGATCCGTCGGATCCGGTCCCGTCGAGTCCTCCCCGACCCGGCCGTTCTCGGCGAGCCGCAACGGCATCGCCTCCCGCCACACCGCCTCGAAGAGCCCCGTCAGCGACTCCAGCAGCCCCGACGCGTGCACCACCAGCGCCGCCGGTTCCGCGCCGCGGGAGGTCAGCGGCACCATCGCCAGCGCCCGGTCCGCGACGACCAGCTTCGTCGGGACCCGGTCCACGACCCGGCACTGTTCGTCGCGGCTCAGCGCCGCGGACAGCTCCAGAATCCCCGACGGCAGCCCCAGCACCTCGCGCTCGACCACCACCCGGAACGACACCCCGCGGGTGGCGGCCTGCTCCTCGGACTCGTTGTCGAGGCCGCTGACCGCGATCGGATTCCCGGTGACCAGAGCGCACACCTCGCTCGTCGCCCCCAGTTGCAGCTGGTGGAAACGATGGGCCACGGCGCTCGCCCCGGTGACCACCTCGACCAGATCGTGCACGGCGGGCTCGGCCGCGTCCGCCCGGTACTCCTCGGCCAGCAGGACCGCCGCCAGCTCCGCCTGCTCCAGCTCGTGGCGCTGCTGGGTCAGCAGCGCCCCCAGCGCGACTCCGGGCGGCGCCGCCACCCACCGGCCCGTACGGGCCGACGACTGCGCGGCCAGCCCGTGCTGCTCCAGCCGCCGCAGCGCCCGCTCGGTGTCCCGTTCGGGCAGCGCCAGCCGGTGCGCGAGATCGGAGACCTCCGCGGCTCCCACCGCCACCAGCGCGCGATAGGCCGACTCCTGCGTCTCGTCGAGACCTATGGCTCCCAGCATCCCCGGACCTTTCCGAACCGCCCTGCTGCCCTGTCATGTCGTGCTGCCCGGCCGACCGGCCGTGGCGGAAAACGGCCACGGCGTAAACCCGCCGTGGCACATCATCGCTGTACCGCCCGCCACTCTGCCAATGTGGCGCCACCGCAGCACCAACAACCTCCGGAATGAGGGCCTTTGTGCCTGTCGTTCCGGTTTTACTTGGGGAGAGCGATGCGTCCGATATCGCGTACGGCACTGGGGGCGGCGACTGCCGCCGTCCTCGCCGTCACGGTGATCGCACCGTCCGTGGCAGCGCCACAGGGCGACGCGGGCACGAACAGACCGCTGACCGGCACCGCGGCCGCCACCGCCGAGGCGGACAAGCCGGTCACCGTCACGCTGGTCACCGGCGACCAGGTGCTGGTGGGCACCGACGGTTCGGGCAACGCCTCGGCGACCGCGCTGCCCCGCGAGGACGGCACCGTCCCGCTCGTGCAGACCCGCCGCTCGGGCACGGACCTGTACGTCTACCCGGAATCCGCCGTGAAGGCGCTCGCCGACGGCACCGTCGACGAGGAACTCTTCAACGTCACCGGCCTCATCCGGCAGGGATACGACGACGCGCACGCGGACTCCGTACCGCTGATCGCGACCTACTCCACGGACACCGCCCGCAGCGCCCTCGCCACCCCGCGCGGCGCCGAGCGCGGTCTCGCCCTCCCCGCCATCGACGGTGTGGCGCTCAAGGCCGACAAGAAGCGGACCGCCGGGTTCTGGTCGGACGTCACCGGCCCCCGGTCCCGCTCCGCCGCCGGGCTGAAGAAGCTCTGGCTGGACCGCAAGGTCGAGGCCAGCCTCGACCGTTCCACCAAGCAGATCGGCGCCGACCTCGCCTGGGCCGCCGGCTACGACGGCAAGGGCACCAAGGTCGCCGTCCTGGACACCGGCGCCGACGCCGAACACCCGGATCTCAAGGGCCGGATCACCGAGTCGAAGAACTTCACCGACTCCGACACCACCGACGACCGCCAGGGCCACGGCACCCACACGCTCTCCACCGTGGGAGGCAGCGGCGCGGCCAGTGACGGGAAGAAGAAGGGCGTCGCCCCCGGCGCCGATCTGCTCGTCGGCAAGGTGCTCAACGACAGCGGCTCCGGCGACTCCTCCTGGATCATCGCGGGCATGCAGTGGGCCGTCGACCAGAAGGCCGACGTCGTCTCCATGAGCCTGGGCACCCAGACGCCCACCGACTGCACCGACCCGATGAGCATGGCCGCCGAGGGACTCGGCAAGAGCAAGGACACCCTGTTCGTCATCGCGGCCGGCAACGCGGGGCCGTCGCTCAACACCGTCTCCTCGCCCGGCTGCGCGCCCAGCGTGCTGACCGTCGGCGCGGTCGACCGCGACGACTCCACCGCCTCGTTCTCCAGCCGCGGGCCCGCGATCGGCTCCCACACCCTCAAGCCGGAGATCGCCGCTCCCGGCGTCGGGATCTCGGCAGCCGCGGCAGGAGGCCGCGGGATCTACGCCTACCAGTCGATGTCCGGGACGTCGATGGCCACCCCGCACGTCGCGGGCGCCGCCGCCATCGTCAAGGAACGCCACCCCGACTGGACGGCCCAGCAGGTCAAGGCGGCCCTCGTGTCGTCCGCGAAGAGCGACATCGCCGGTGACGTACGCGAGACCGGCGGCGGCCGGCTCGACGTCAAGGCAGCCATCGACACGACGCTCACCGGCGCGCCCGCCGTCCAAGGCGGCACCTTCAACTGGCCGCAGGACAAGGCGGACCGCACCACGGTGCAGGTCCCGTACACCAACACCGGCACCAAGCCGGTGAAGCTGTCGCTCACCGTCCAGGGCGTGACGGGCAACGACGGCTCCGCCGTCCGTTCCTCGGTCGCCACGCTCGGCGCGAAGAGCGTCACGGTGCCCGCCGGAGGGACCGTCGAGGTCCCGCTGAAGCTGGATCCGACCGCCCGCCTCCAGGACAGCCAGTACGGTGACGTCACCGGCCGGGTGCTGGCCACCGCCGCCGGCGGCGTCAAGGTCTCCACCCCGTTCTCGCTGTACGTCGGCGCCGAGACCGTCACCCTGCGCGTCAAGCTGATCGACCGCAACGGCAAGGCCGCGGACGGCACGTCCTCGGTCGACGTCATCGGCACCGACACGGCCAGCGGCGAGCGCCGCTTCAACGACGGCTCCACCGACCAGGTGTACGAGGTGCGCCCCGGCGCCTACTTCGTCTCCAGCTTCATCGTCTCGGACGATCCGGAGGACGCCACCGGGACCCTCGCCAAGTCGGTCGGCTACCTGGCCCGGCCCCAGCTGAACGTCACCAAGGACACCGTCCTGGTGCTGGACGCCCGCAAGGCGCACCGGATCAAGGTGAAGACCGAGGACCGGGTCACCGAGACCCGTAGCGGGACCCTGGCCTTCGGCCGCAGCTGGGACGACGTCTGGCTGCACGCCGGGTCCATCGCCGGCGGCAGTGTCATCAAGGACTACCTGGTCGACATCCAGGGCCGGGCCCGGGACGGCGACTTCGCGTTCGACAGCTACTGGCGCGCGTACGCCCCGCAGATCGAGAAGCTCGCGGTCGTCGGAGGCGCCACCCTGCACCCCACCGCCGCGTCCACCGGCTCCGTCAACCTCGACGGAACGGGCCGGGCCGCACTCGTCGACGCCGGTACCGGTACGCCCGACGAGCTGAAGGCCGCCGGCGTCGCGGGGAAGATCGCCCTGGTCCGTGTCGAGGACGGCGCTCCCATGGCCGTCCAGGCGCGCGACGCCAAGGCCGCCGGCGCCGTGGCGGTCATCGCGCACCGGCCCTCCGCCGGTCCGTGGAAGCCGTCCGTCGGATACGGTGCGGCGCCGCTGCCCTCGCTCGGGATCCAGGCGGACGAGGCGGCCGCTCTGACCGCCGCGCTGGCCGCCGGACCGGTGGAGCTGAGCTGGAAGGCCACCGCGAGCAGCCCGTTCGTCTACAACCTCGCCTTCCCCGAGACGGGCCCCGTCACCTCGGACCGTACGTACAAGGTCAGGGACCGGGCGCTCAGCACCGTCGAGTCCACCTATGAATCGATGGGCGTGAAGACCGACTTCGTCGACACGCTGCTCGTCGCCACCCCCTACGGCGCCCGGTACGGCGTCGGCGCGTTCGACAGTGTGCCCGCGCCCGGAAAGCGCACCGAGTACTACTCGGCCGGCGACAGCACGTGGCAGCAGGGGCTCTCCTCCAGCTTCCCGTGGGGCGAGTTCATGATGGACAGGTTCCGTACGCACAAGGCCGGCGCGAAGCGCTCGGCCGACTGGTACCGGGGCGTCATCGTCCCGTCCGCGCCCCGCGACGAGCAGGGCGAGGAGATGCTCGCGGCCGAACGCCAGGACAACCTGATCGGCGTCGCCCCGGGATTCTGGAGCGACACCGAACACGGCGGGATCCAGGGCTCCTTCGGGGACATGGGCAGCATGCGGCTCACCAGCGGTGGCCAGGTGCTCGGTGAATCCGGCTGGCCGTCCGGGGTGTTCACCGTGCCGGCCGAGGACGCCGCGTACGAGCTCACGATGGTGACGAGGAAGGGTGGCCAGCCCGCGGCGGTGTGGAAGCGGTCCACCATGACCGAGACCACCTGGAAGTTCCGCTCGCACCGCGACGAGAACGTCTACTCGCAGGGCATCCCGCTCCTCTTCCCGGGCTACGACCTGCCCTCGGACGGCATGAAGACCCTGGCGGCGAAGGACGGTCAGCAGATCGGCCTGAGCGTTACGGGCCACGCCGGCTACACGCCCGGCAAGGTCACGGCCGCCGAGGTCGCGTACTCGTACGACGGCGGCGAGACCTGGACCGCGGCCACCACCGCGCAGCGCGGCGGCCGTTGGACCGCGACCGTGAATCACGCGGGCGCGGCCGGCAAGCCGGTCACGCTGCGCACCGAACTGACGGACGCCCACGGCAACTCCGTCGTCCAGACCGTGACCGACGCCTACGCCGTGCGCTGACGTCGCGTCACCCGACCGGTCCGCCGGGCGTCCTTCCCGTGGGGGGTGGGGCCGCCCGGCGGACCTTTTTCCGGATGTCCCGTTTTCGCACGGCCTTCGCGGTGGACAATAAGGGCATGAGTCAGCAGGGGGAGAGGCCCGCCGCCCATGAGGACGACTGGTGGCGCAGGCTGTACGACGAATCCGCACCGGACACCGGCGCGAGCCAGGCGGCCGACAGTCTCGACGACCGCTTCGACTCGGCGTCGGGCGCGGTGGGGCCCGACAGCGGTGAGGCGTACGGGACCGCCGCCCTTGTGCCCGAACCGAGGGCGGCAGCCTCCGCGGTCACCCGAACGGCGGAACCGCCGCCACCCCCGCCGTCCGAGGTGACCGCACGTGCCCCGTGGGAGCCGCCCTCGGTTCGGGCACAAGGGCGGCGGTCCCGTACGCCTCACCGCTGTCGGGCCCCACCGCGCCCGACGCCGAGTCGAAGCGGTCGTCGAGACTGTCGGCCGCCTGGCTCGCGCCGGTGTCCGGTGCGGATTCGTCGTACAGCCTGCGCCACCAGTCG
>NZ_RDBK01000002.1 GCF_008042275.1 Streptomyces sp. OR43
GCCCTCGATGGTGGGCAGCAGGGTGTGCGGGGGCAGGTCGAGACGGGGGACGGAAGCGATCAGGGCGCTGCTGTACGGGTGCCGGGGGCGCTCGAACACGGCCTCGGTGGGTGCGTACTCGACGAGCCGGCCGGCGTACATGACCGCGACCCGGTCCGTCCGGCCGGCGACGGTGGCGAGGTCGTGACTGATCAGGATGGTCGCCATCCTCAGGTCGCGGGCGAACGACTGGAGAAGGTCCAGGATCTGCTTCTGCACGGTGACGTCGAGCGCGGTGGTCGGCTCGTCGGCGATGAGCAGGCGCGGACCGCAGGCCAGGGCCATGGCGATGACGACGCGCTGGCGCATGCCGCCGGAGAGCTCGTGCGGGTACTGGCGGGCGCGCCGGGCGGGTTCCGGGATGCCCACCTGGCGGAGCAGGTCGACGGCGCGGTCCCGGGCCTCGGCGCGGCTCAGGCCGAGGTGGGCGCGGACGCTCTCGGACAGGTGTGTGCCAACCTTCTTCACCGGGTTCAGTGAGGTCATGGGGTCCTGGAAGACCATGGCGACCTCGGTGCCCCACAGCGCTCTGCGGCCCGACGGGCTCAGCGCGTGGATGTCCTTGCCGCCGAGCAGGACCGATCCGGAGACCGTGGTTCCGGGGCCGTCGGTGATCAGGCCCATGAGGGTGCGGCCGAGCACCGACTTGCCCGAGCCGGACTCGCCTACGATGCCGAGGGTCTCGCCCTCGGACAGCGACAGGCTGACCCCGTCCACGGCCTGCACGGGGCCGCGCGGTGTGTGGAAGGCGGTGCGTACGCCGGTGGCGGTCAGC
Organism: Streptomyces sp. OR43; assembly: GCF_008042275.1. Taxonomy (GTDB): domain Bacteria; phylum Actinomycetota; class Actinomycetes; order Streptomycetales; family Streptomycetaceae; genus Streptomyces. The sequence continues at coordinate 815 of NZ_RDBK01000002.1, forward strand.
AGCCCGGACGCTTCGGGGCCGGCGGCTGCCGCGTGGTCGGGCAGCGGTGTGGTGGTCACAGTTTCACACTCCGGGAGTCCCAGCGCCCGCGAGCCTTCTCGCCGACGATGTTGAAGGCGAAGACGGTGAGGAAGAGGAACGCACCCGGTACGAGCACGATGTGCGGGTGCTCCTCGAAGACCCGTCCCTCCCCCTCCGCGATCATGTTTCCCCAGGTGGGTTCGGGCGGCTGGATGCCGAGCCCGAGGAAGCTGAGCGAGGCCTCGGCGACGATGAGGACCGAGATCATCACCACCGCCAGGGACAGCAGCGGCAGCAGGACGTTGGGCAGCAGTTCACGCAGCATGATGCGGGAGCGGGTGGCGCCCATGGCACGGGCCGCCAGGACGAACTCCCGGTTGGCGTAGGCCATGGTGGTGGCGCGGGCGAGCCGCACCATGCCGGGGATGGTGAGCAGGGCCAGCGAGAGGGCGACGTTGCGCAGATGCGGCTCCAGCACGGTCGCCAGGGCGATGAGCAGGATCAGCGGGGGCACGGCGAGCAGCGAGTTGGTGGCGATGCCCACCGCCCGGTCGACGCTCTTCTGGAAGTAACCGGCCACCATCCCGATCGCACCGCCGAGGACGGTGCCGACGGCGACCGCGGACAGCGAGATGACCAGCGAGGACCGCGCCCCGTACAGGGACCGGGCGAGCAGGTCGAGACCGAAGCCGTTCGTACCGAGGGGGTTGGCCCCGGTGAACGTCGGGGTGGCGAAGGCCGGTTCGAGGACGGTGCTCGCGACGTCGCGGTCCTCGCCGAGCGGCAGCCACGGGGCGAACAGGATCGCGAGGCCGAGCACGATGAGCCAGCCCGCGCCGAACCAGAACACCAGGTCGAAGCCGGGGCCGGACCAGATCCTGCCGAGCCGGGACGCTCCGGCGAACGCCATGCCGAGGCCCAGGAGGGCGATGGCCGCCTTGACGGGCGTCACGAGCTGGGGTGTGGTCGCGCCGAACCCCAGCAGGACGAGGCCGACGACGGTGAGGGTCAGGGCGGTGAGCAGGGGCGGGGGGAAGGCGGCCCGCGTGCGCGGGGCGATGTCAGATATGGACACGTCGCGTCCTCGGGTCGAGGTAGCCGTAGGAGAGGTCGATGCCGGCGTTGATCACCACGTAGATGACGGCGATGGTGAGCACGGCGCCCTGGACCATCGGGTAGTCGCCCTGGCCCGCGGCGTTGACGACGAGGGTTCCCATGCCGGGCAGCGCGAAGAGGTACTCGACGACGACGGTGCTGCCGATGAGCCGGCCGAGGCTGAGGCCGAGCAGGGTGACCAGGGAGAAGGAGGAGGGGCGCAGGGCGTCGGTGAACAGGATGCGCAGCGGGTTCATGCCCTTGGCGCGGGCGGCGAGGATGTAGTCCTCCCGCAGGGTCACGATGAGGTCGCCGCGCAACACCCTCGTGAACATGGCGAGTTCGGCCAGCGCCACGGTCAGTGCCGGCAGGAAGGCGTGGTGCAGGTTGCCCAGCAGGTCGCCGTCGCCGAGCCGGATCCATTCGGAACGCGGGAACCAGCCCGCCGAGTTGACCAGGAGCATGATCAGCAGCAGCCCGGCGAGGAAGCTGGGCACGGAGAGCACCCCGAAGGTGCCGGCGCCGATGATCCGGTCGGCGGCCGAATTCTCCCGGTACGCCGACCACATGGCCAGCGGCACCGCGATCAGCAGGGCGATGAGCAGCCCGAGGGCGGCGATCTCGAAGCTGACGGGCAGCGCGGACATGACGCGGTCGGTGACCTCGCTCTGCGGCGGTACGACGGACTGGCCCAGGTCCCCGGTCAGGACTCCGCCCAGCCAGTCGAGGTAGCGGGTGACCAGCGACTGGTCGAGGCCCAGTTCCGTGCGGAGCTCGGCGTACTCGGCGGGCGACCGGCCGCCGCCCAGGATGTCGACGGCGGGGTCGCCGGGCAGCAGGACCACCAGGGAGAAGACCCCCATGCTCGCGATGAGGAGCACGCCCACCAGTTCCAGGACTTTGAGGGCCGGTCGGCGCAGCGCAGCGAAACTCATGGGTTCCTCCAGATCTGCCCGGTGGCGGCACACGGGACTACGGGATGCGCACCACGGTGCGGTGAGGCTACGGGCGGGCGGCCCGGCCGGCCCAGGGCGGTGTCCCGGTGAGCGGGAACGGCCCGGCCCGCAGCGGCTTCTCTGTGACCGTCCGGGCAGGCCGGGCCGCCGGCGGTCACTTGCTGATCCACGCCTCGCCGAAGAGCGTCATGGACTCGTCGGTGGGGACGAGACCGTGCACGTTCTTGCCCCAGGCGGTGAGGGCGGCGCTGGCACCGAGGTTGATCATGGGGACGTCCTCGTTGAACAGGGTCTGGATCCGGTCGAGGACCTTCTGGATCTCGGCGTCGCCGTCCGCACGGTGGAGCTCGGCCAGCAGGGCGTCCATCTTCGGGTTGGCGTAGCCGCCGGGATTGCCGTAGCTCGTGGAGTTCAGGACGCTCTGCAGCCGGTGGTAGGGGTCGCTCTCGGAGAGGCTGACGGCGCCGCGGCTGATGTCGAAGTCGTGCTCCACGTACGTCTTGGCCACCCGGTCGGCGATGGAGGAGACCAGGTCGAGCCGCACGGTGAAGCCGACGCGTTCCAGCATGGCCTTGATGACCACGCCCTTGGCCCTGGCGACGGGGTCACTGCCGTCCATGTAGGTGATCTTGCCGTCGTAGCCGTCCTTCTTGGCCTCGTCGAGCAGCTTCTTCGCCTTGTCGAGGTCGATGCCCAGGGGCTTCACCTCGGAGTGCAGGCGCGATTCCGGCGGGAAGATCTCCTTGCCGGGCAGGCCCTTGCCGTCGTAGGCGCGTTCGGTGTCGAGCTCGGGGTCGAGGGCCAGGGCCATGGCCTGGCGGACGCGCAGGTCGGCGCCGGGCCGGCCCTTGCGGGTGTTGACCGTGATCACATTGCCGAGACCGGTGAGGGTCAGCTCCCCGAAGTGGCCCGCCTTGACGGCGTCGTCGACGACGTCGGGGCCGCGCATGTGCGCCACGTCCACGGTGCCGTCGTCGAGCGCCTCCAGTTTCGCGCGGTCGGACTGCGGCCAGGTGAAGCGGAGGGCGTCGAGGTGGGGCTTGCCCTTGAAGTACTTCGTGTTGGCGTTGAGGACCATCTCCTCCTGGGGGGCGTACTTGCCCAGGACGAAGGGCCCGGCCCCGATGGGCTTGAACGTCTTCCCCGCGTACGCGGCGGGGGCCACGATCATCCCGGGCGCCTGGGCGAGCATCGCGGGGAACGTCGCCCAGGAGCTGCGGAGGGTGAAGACGACGGTGGAGTCGTCGGTCGCCTCGGTCCTGGCCAGGTTCGGGGCGAGCATCGAGGTGTCGGCGCCCTTGTTCTTCTGGTACCAGGCGAGCGAGGCGGTCACCGCGTCGGCGTCGAGCGGGGTGCCGTCGGAGAACTTCACCCCGTCGCGGAGCTTGAGCGTCCACGTCTTCTTGTCGTCGCTGCTCTGCAGGGACTTGGCGAGCTGGGGTTCGTACTTCTTGGCCGCGGTGTCGTACCGCATCAGGACGTCGTACACGGCTGCGAGCGCGGAGCCGCCGGAGGATCCGGTGGCATAGGTGACGGCGGGGCTGAGGCTGCGTGCCTCGCCGTAGTCGGCGATGCGCAGGGTGCCGCCGTCGACGGGGGTGCCGGCGTCCGGCTGGTCGCCGATGAGCCCGAAGGTGTAGCGGCCGCGTTCGGCCTTCTGCGTCTTGGCGCCGTCGGATTTCCCGGCGTCGGACGAGACGCACGCGGAGGTGAGCATCGCCGTGACGGCCAGGGTGGCGGCGAGGTGGACTCGCGGCCGTGGTGCTCGCTTCATTTCTTCCTCCATGAGCCCGGGCCGGTCGGACCGGTGCCGGAAGGTGGGAAAAACGGGTGCCTGAAGGCAGGTGGCACCGGGGCGGGAAGGCCCGGGGGCCGGAGCAGGTGGGGGGACGCTACGGCCGTCGAAATCCGRCCGACGTGACCTATCCCACTCACCGGGAACCCTGCGGTGCGTCCGTTGGCCGCTCGTCGCCGTCGTTGTCGCCCGCCCGTCGGCGTGAAACGGTGTCCCAGTGACCGGAATCAGCCATGAACGAGAGAGCCCGGCACTGCTGACATTGGCCTCGACCGCGATCCCAGTGGAGTTCGAGACGCACCAGGAGTCACCTGATGTCCAGCGATACGGATCACCGCTCGGCCGCTCCCGCCGGAGCTGCCGAGATCATCGGCCGGCTCACCGGCCCGGGCGGCCGTTTCGAGCTGTCCGACGCCGAAGTGCTGGGGTCCCGCCTGCCGGTGTTCACCCACCGGCAGCGGGCTCTGCACGAGGTGTTGCACGCGTCCGTCGTCCATGCCGACCGTGAGTACATCGTCACCGCGGACCGGCGGATCACCTTCGCCGAGCACGCCGCGCAGGTCTCCTCGCTGGCCAAGGTCCTGCGGGAGGAGTACGGCATCGCCGCGGGCGACCGGGTGGCGATCGCCGCCGCCAACTCCCCCGAGTGGATCCTGACGTTCTGGGCCACCGTGTCGGTCGGCGCGGTGGCGGTCGGGTTCAACGCCTGGTGGTCGGCGCGGGAGATGGCGCACGGCATCGACAACGCCGAACCGGCGCTGGTGGTGGCCGATGCCAGACAGTCGGCGAAGCTGACCGACTGCGCGGTGCCGGTGCTGTCCGTGGAGGACGACATCAGCCGCTTCGTCGCGTCGTACCCCGACGCACCACTGCCCTCGGCCGACGTCGCGGAGGACGACCCCGCCGTCATCCTCTACACCTCGGGCACCTCGGGCCGGCCCAAGGGGGCCGTGCACACGCACCGCAACCTGCTGGCCGTCATCGAGTACCACCGGCTGAACGACGCCCTGTTCGAGGAGTTCGGCGATCCCGTGGCGTCGCAGGACCGCGTCTATCTGCTGACGCTGCCGCTGTTCCACATCGCGAGCCTGCACAATCTGGCCGTGCCGCGGCTCGCCACCGGCAGCCGGATCGCCCTGCACCAGGGCTCGTTCAAGGTGGACGCCGTCCTGAGCATGGTCGAGCGGGAACGGGTCACCAACTGGGGTGCGGTGCCGACCATGGCCCACCGCATGCTCGAACACGGCGGGGCCGACCGGTACGACACGTCCTCGCTGACGTCGTTCTCGCTGGCCTCCGCGCCTTCGTCGACCGCGTTCAAGGAGCGGCTGCGCCAGGGCCTGCCGTTCGCGAAGGACTCGCTGGTGGACAGCTACGGCCTGACGGAGACCTGCACGGGCGTCGCCGCGGCCAGTGCGCAGGAGCTGGCCGCCGCGCCCGGGACGCTCGGCCGGCCGGTCACCGGTGTGCAGCTGGAGATCCGCGACCCCGCCGGCGAGATACTGGGCGAGGGCGAGGAGGGCGAGGTCTGGGTCCGCAGCCAGTTCAACATGCTGGGCTACTGGCGCGATCCGGAGGCCACCGCCGGCGCCATCGGCCCGGACCGCTGGCTGCGCACCGGGGATCTCGGTGAACTGCGCGAGGGCCGGCTGTTCCTCAGCAGCCGCCGTTCGGACCTGATCATCCGCGGTGGCGAGAACGTCTACCCGGCGGAGATCGAGACGGTTCTCGTCGAGCACCCCGACGTCCGTGAGTGCCTCGTGATGGGGGTGCCGCATCCGGACCTCGGCCAGGAGGTCGCCGCGGTCGTGGTGCTCGTGGCGGGCTCGACGGTCACCGAGGAGTCGCTGCGGGAGTACGCGGCGAACGCACTGGCCTATTTCAAGGTCCCCAAGCAGTGGCGGCTGACCCACGAGGAACTGCCGCGGAACGCCACCGGCAAGGTGATCCGCAACCAGGTGCGCGTCTGACGCGCACCGCGAGAGGCGACAGTGCCCCGGCCGCGTGATACTGCGGCCGGGGCACTCTGCGCGCTGCTCGGAGATCGGGCACAGGAGGCCGGGCATGGGCGGGCGGGACCGGTCAGAAGACGGCGGTACCCCGTCAGAGGCCCGCGGTGAGCGGTCAGAAGTCGGCGGGCCCGCGCAGGGTCGCCTCGGCTCCGCCGTCGACGTAGACCACCTGCCCCGTGATGTGGCTGTTTCCCTCGGAGGCAAGGAAGAGCACGGCCCGCGCGACGTCCTCCGGCTGCAGATAGCCGTTGAGCGGCATGGGTACCGCCGTGTCCATGACCTTCTTCATCTCCGGGTCGTCGAAGAGCCCCGCGCTCATCGGCGTCAGGACGACGCCGGGCGCGACGACGTTCACGGGAATCCCCGCGTCCGCCCAGCCCGCGGCGACGGCGGTGCGCCGCGCCCACTGCGCGAGCGCGGCCTTGGACGAGGGATACAGCTGCCGCGCGCGGCCGTCGGCCACGGCCCGCTCGGCGTGCGCCAGGGCCGCGGTCTCGTCGTCGGCGAGGCAGGCGGCGACGACCTCCGGGTCGTGGGGCTGGGTACCGGAGATCGAGCCGATGGCCACGACCCGGGGCTGCTCGGCCGCGGCGAGGGCCGGTCGCAGCGCTGTCAGGAACTCGGTGGTGCCGAAGTAGTTGACCGTGACCATCGCGGTCCCCGGAACGGAGGTGCCTGCGCAGGTGACGACCGCGTCCACCACACCGCCGGCCGCCTCGACGACGGCCGCCGCGGCTGCGGCGCGGCCGCCGGGCGTGGACAGGTCGGCTTCGATCTCGCCGCCCCGCAGGTCCACGCCGATCACGCGGTCCCCCTGGGCCCGGGACAAGGTGGTGAGAGCGGCACCGATCCCGGAACCGGATCCGGTGACGACGACATTGCGCGGCATGAGTACTCCTCGGGTGAGTCGGTGCTGCTGGCACATGAGGGCCGGTCGCCCCGGCACCCGCGGAAACCGCCCTCCCGCGCACCGTAGGAGCTCCGGCCGGCCAGGAGCCCCCGGCGTCCCGCTGACCGGACGGGGCGCGGTGTCGAGGGCTCGGTGACGGAGGGCGCGGTGTCAGGGGCGCCGTTCGGCGAGGACCGGGCCGAGGAGGAGGCGGCAGGCCAGCCGGATGCCGTCCTGCGCCGCCTCGGCCGAGGAACGCTCGTACAGGACGGTGGTCAGCAGTCCGTACCAGGCCTGCTCCAGGATGCGGACCACGCGCCGGTCCTGCTCGCCGGGATCGCTCACCCCGGCGGTACGCAGGACCAGGTCCACGAGGATCTCGTCCGTGCGGCGGACCGGGCTGCCCTCGCCGACGTGGGAGACGTTGTTGGACTGCAGCATCGCCAGCGCCAGCAGCGGCTGTTCGAAGAGCTGCCGGCTCGCCCCGGTGAGCAGCTCGCTCACCGCTTCCACCGGGCCGGTACCGGGCCGTGGCGGCGGCGTCCCGGCGTCGAGGCGGCCCACCTGGTCGTGGAGGACGGCGGCGAACAGGTGGGTCTTGGACGGGAAGTAGCGGTACAGGGTGGCGATCGCGACGCCGGAGCGCCGGGCCACGTCATGCATCTGCACGCCTTCGAGGCCGTGTACGGCTCCGAGGTGCGCCGCGGCCCGCAGGATGCGGGCGTAGCGCTGGCGCTGCTTGGCCGAGGTGGGCTGCGCGGGGGTTCTCTCGCAGTTCGTTCGGGGCACGGTACTGACGTCCTTCCGCCGGCCGCCGATGTTCTCGTGTGCCGCACCGGCCGGGTGGGCGTCGTTCCGTTGAGTGGGACGCGGCCGGAAGCCGGTGGCCCGGTGGACTTCCCGCCCACCGGGACGGGGCCTGCGCGGGCCGGGACGGGGGACTTGGATGGGCGCTCCCGTTCCTTCCCGTTCCGCCCGAGAGAGGTGCCCCCATGCGGCTCGGCATCAACAGTCCCGTCGTCACGGCCGTCCCCGGCGTCCACTCCCCCTGGGAGCGCGCTGCCGGCATCGAGGCCCTGGGGGTGGTCGCCGAGGCGGCGGACCGGCTCGGCTTCGACCATCTGACCTGTTCGGAGCATGTGGCGGTGCCCGTGGACATCGCCGGGCAGCGCGGCGGCACGTACTGGGACCCGCTGTCCGTCTTCGGGTATCTCGCGGCCCGGACCGACCGCATCCGCTTCGCCACGCAGGTCCTGGTCCTCGGCTACCACCATCCGCTGGAGATCGCGAAGCGCTACGGCACGCTGGACCGCGTCTGCGGCGGCCGGGTCGTCCTGGGGCTCGGTGTGGGCAGTCTGGAGGAGGAGTTCCGGCTGCTCGGGGCCGCCTTCGAGGGCCGGGGCGCGATCGCCGACGACGCCCTCGCGGCGCTGCGGGCGTCCCTGTCCCGGCGCGAACCCGCGTACCACGGCGAACACTTCGACTACGAGGGGCTCGTGGTGGAACCGCACGCGGTGCAGGACCGGGTGCCGTTGTGGATCGGCGGCCGCACCCCCCGTTCGCTGCGCCGGGCGGTGGCGTACGGGGACGGCTGGGTGCCGTTCGGGCTGCCGCTCGACCGGCTGGGCGAGATGGCCGGGGCGGCCGCGCTGCCCGACGGCTTCGAGGTGGTGCTGAGCGCGGGCCGCCCGCTCGATCCCTCGGGCGATCCGGACGGCGCGTCCGAGGCGCTGCGGAAGGTGTCCGCGGCCGGAGCCACCCTGGTCAGCGTGTCGCTGAGCGCCACGGGGGCGGGCCATTACGTCGAACAGCTGGAGGCCCTCGCCGCGCTCGCGGGCCTCACGGCGGGCGCGGAGGCGCGGGCATGAGCGCGGACCGGATCGCCGCGCTCGAGGCGCGGCTCGGGGCGCTGGAGGACGAGCGCGACATCGCCCGCGCGATGGCCTCGTACGGGCCGCTGGTGGACGGGGGCGACGCGGACGGCGTCGCGGCGCTGTGGGCGCCGGACGGGGTGTACGACATCGACGAGATCTTCCTCGCGGGCCGGGAGCGAATCCGTGAGATGGTCCGCTCCCCCGCCCACCAGGGCTGGATCCGGCAGGGCTGCGCCCATGTGGTGGGCCCGCCGCACATCACGGTGGACGGCGACGAGGCCGTGGCGGTGTGCCACTCGCTGATGGTGGTGCACGAGTCGGGCCGGTACGTGGTGCGCCGGGCGACGGCCAACCACTGGCGGCTGCGCCGCACACCGCAGGGGTGGCAGGTCGTGACCCGGACCAATCGCATCCTGGACGGCCGCACGGAGTCCCCCGCGCTGCTGGTCGCCGGGGTGCGGGGCGAGCCGGCCACGGCCTGAACTCCCGGACCCGCACGGGGTGGTGGCCGGACGGCCGCCACCCCGTGCCGCGCCGTGTCAGGAGGCGCCGTACACCGGCTGCGGGCTCTCGGCCGCGGCCAGCAGGCCGGTCACCGCCTCTCCGGCCTCGGCCGGGGTCCAGCGGGCGCCCTTGTCGGCGGTGGGGCCGGGCCGCCAGCCCTCCATCACCGTGATCCGGCCGGCCTCGGTCTCGAAGACCCGGCCGCTCACCCCGGCGGACGCGGCGGAGCCCAGCCAGACGACGAGCGGCGAGACGTTCTCGGGGGCCATCGCGTCGAAGGCCCCCTCGCCGGGGGCGGCCATCGTCTCGGCGAACGTCGCCTCGGTCATCCGGGTCCGGGCGGCGGGGGCGATCGCGTTGACCTGGACCCCGTAGCGGCCCATCTCGGCGGCGGCCACCAGGGTCAGCCCCACGATGCCCGCCTTGGCGGCCGCGTAGTTGCCCTGGCCCACGCTGCCCAGCAGCCCGGCCCCGGAACTGGTGTTGACGACCCGGGCGGCCGGCGTCCGGCCCGCCTTGGCCTCGGCACGCCAGTGCGCCGCCGCGTGCTTGAGCGGCAGGAAGTGACCCTTGAGGTGGACGCGCATCACCGCGTCCCAGTCGTCCTCGTCGAGGTTGACCAGCATCCGGTCGCGGAGGAATCCCGCGTTGTTGACGAGCGTGTCGAGCCGGCCGAAGGAGTCGAGCGCGGCGGCGACGAGGGAGGCGGCGCCCTCGGAGGTGGCGATGTCACCGTTGTGGGCGACGGCCTCGCCCCCGGCCGCGCGGATCTCCTTCACGACCTGCTGCGCGGGGCCGGTACCCGAGCCGGAGCCGTCGAGACCCACCCCCAGGTCGTTGACGACGACTTTCGCGCCCTCGGCGGCGAGGGCCAGGGCGTGGGCGCGGCCGAGTCCACGGCCGGCGCCGGTGACGACGGCGACGCGTCCGGCACACAGGGCGGTCGGTGAGGTCATGACGAGTGTCCTTTCGACGGACGGCGAGCAGCGGGGCCCGGACGGGCGCCGGTACCACTGAGTGGCATGGCACCCTCCCGCGGCGTTCGTATCGCTGCTACCTTTTGGGCCTAACAAACGTTTGGTGGAAAGGTAGCTGATCTGCTCATGGGTGTCTCCACCTCCGTCCCACGCGAGGGCGTCGCCCTCGTCACCGTGGACTTCCCTCCGGTCAACGCCCTTCCCGTGCAGGGCTGGTACGACCTGGCCGCGGCGGTCCGGCGTCGCCCTCGTCACCGTGGACTTCCCTCCGGTCAACGCCCTTCCCGTGCAGGGCTGGTACGACCTGGCCGCGGCGGTCCGGGCCGCCGGGGCCGACCCGGACATCCGCTGCGTCGTACTCGCCGCCGAGGGACGCGGTTTCAACGCGGGCGTGGACATCAAGGAGATGCAGCGCGCGACCGGACCCGAGGCGCTGATCGGCGCCAACCGGGGCTGCTTCGAGGCGTTCGCGGCCGTCTACGAGTGCGAGGTCCCGGTCGTCGCCGCCGTTCAGGGCTTCTGCCTGGGCGGCGGCATCGGCCTGGTGGGCAACGCGGACGTGATCGTGGCCGCCGAGGACGCGTCCTTCGGTCTGCCCGAGCTGGACCGCGGCGCGCTCGGCGCCGCCACGCACCTGGCCCGGCTGGTTCCGCAGCACCTGATGCGGACCCTCTACTACACCTCGCGCACCGTGACCGCGGAGGAACTGCACCGGCACGGCTCGGTGTTCGATGTCGTGCCGCGCGAGCGGCTCGCCGGGGCCGCCCTGGAACTGGCCGGGGAGATCGCCGCCAAGGACGGCTATCTGATCCGGCTGGCCAAGGCCGCCATCAACGGCATCGACCCCGTCGACGTACGCCGCAGTTACCGCTTCGAGCAGGGCTTCACCTTCGAGGCCAACCTCAGTGGCGTCGCCGACCGCGTGCGCGACACCTTCGGCACGGACAAGGAGCAGCAGACGTGACACAGGACAAGACGATGACGGCCGACGATGTCGTCGGCCGGCTGGAGAGCGGGATGACGATCGGCATCGGCGGCTGGGGTTCGCGCCGCAAGCCGATGGCCCTGGTGCGGGCGCTGCTGCGCTCGGACGTCACCGACCTGACCGTGGTGTCGTACGGCGGCCCGGACGTGGGTCTGCTCGCGGCGGCCGGAAAGATCCGCAAACTGGTCGCGGCCTTCGGGACGCTCGACTCGATACCGCTGGAGCCGCACTTCACGGCGGCCCGCCAGCGCGGCGCCTTCGAGATGGTCGAGATGGACGAGGCCATGATGATGTGGAGCCTGACGGCGGGCGCGCAGCGGCTGCCGTTCATGCCGGTGCGCGCCGGGATGGGCTCGGACCTGATGGAGGTCAACCCCGCCCTGCGTACGGTCACCTCACCGTACGAGGACGGCGAGAAGCTGGTCGCGGCTCCGGCGCTCCGGCTGGACGCGGCCCTGGTCCACCTCAACCGCTCCGACGTACAGGGCAACGGGCAGTACCTGGGCCCCGACCCGTACTTCGACGACCTGTTCTGCGAGGCGGCCGACCAGGGTTTCGTCTCCTGCGAGCAGATCGTGGAGACGGCGGACCTGCTGAAGGAGCACGGGCCGCAGACGCTGCTGATCAAGCGGATGTTCGTGGACGGGGTCGTCGAGACGCCGAACGGCGCGCACTTCACTTCCTGTGTGCCCGACCACGACCGGGACGAGGCCTTCCAGCGCGCCTACGTCAAGGCCGCCCGCGACCCCGAGGCCTGGCCCGCCTTCGTCGAACGGTTCCTGTCCGGGGACGAAGCCGCCTACCAGGCCGCCGTCACCGCGTTCCACCAGGAGGAAGCATGAGCGGCACCGAGACCACCGGCATCCAGGCGCCGAGCCGCGCCGAGTACTGCGTGGTGGCCTGCGCAGAGGCATGGCGGGACGCGGGCGAGATCCTCGCCAGCCCCATGGGCACCGTTCCGGCCATCGGTGCACGCCTGGCGCGGCTGACCTTCTCACCCGAACTCCTGCTGACGGACGGGGAGGCGCTGCTGATCGCCGACACGCCCGCGGTGGGGGCGAAGCCCGGGAGCGTCGAGGGCTGGCTGCCGTTCCGCCAGCACCTGACGCTGACCGCCACCGGCCGCCGGCACGTGATGATGGGCGCCAGCCAGATCGACCGGCACGGCAACCAGAACATCTCCTGCATCGGCGACTGGGCCAGGCCCACGCGCCAGCTGCTCGGGGTGCGCGGCGCTCCCGTCAACACCCTCAACAATCCGACCAGTTACTGGGTGCCCAAGCACTCGGCACGGGTGTTCGTGGAGCGGGTGGACATGGTCAGCGGAGTCGGTTACGACCGTGCGGCGGCGGCCGGTCCGTCCGCGACACGCTTCCACCGCATCCCCGAAGTCGTCAGCAATCTGGGCGTCTTCGACTTCGAGACCCCCGACCGGTCGATGCGGCTGCGTTCCCTGCACCCCGGCGTGAGCCTCGAACAGGTCACCGCGGCCACCGGGTTCGCCCTCACGGTCCCCGACGAGGTCCCGTTCACCCGGGAGCCCACGCCGGCCGAACTCCGGCTGATCCGTGAGGTCATCGACCCCAAGGGGCTGCGCGAGCGCGAGGTCCCCGCGTGAGCGGGCCGGTGCCGTTTCCGACCGCGCTCACCGAGCTGACCGGGGTGCGGTACCCGATCGTGCAGACCGGCATGGGATGGGTGGCCGGCCCCCGGCTGGTGTCGGCCTCCGCGAACGCGGGAGCGCTCGGCATCCTGGCCTCCGCGACGATGACGGTCGAGCAGCTCCGCGCGGCGGTCCGCGAGGTCAAGTCCCGTACGGAAGCCCCGTTCGGCGTCAATCTGCGGGCGGATGCCGGCGACGCGGGCGAGCGGGTCCGGATCATCATCGACGAGCGCGTCAAGGTGGCGTCCTTCGCGCTCGCCCCGTCCAAGGACCTGATCGCCCGCCTCAAGGACGCCGGCGTCGTCGTCATCCCGTCCATCGGTGCCCGCCGGCACGCGGAGAAGGTCGCCGCGTGGGGGGCCGACGCGGTGATGGTGCAGGGCGGCGAGGGCGGCGGTCACACGGGCGAGGTGGCCACCACCGTGCTGCTGCCCCAGGTGGTCGACGCCGTGGGCATTCCCGTCATCGCGGCGGGCGGCTTCCACGACGGCCGCGGCCTGGTCGCGGCACTCGCCTACGGCGCGGCCGGGATCGGCATGGGCACCCGCTTCCTGCTCACCTCCGACAGCACCGTCCCGGACGCGGTGAAGGCGAAGTACCTGGCCGCCACGGTCAAGGACGTCACGGTCACCACAGAGGTCGACGGCCTGCCGCACCGCATGCTCCGTACCGCCATGGTCGAGTCCCTGGAGCGTTCGGGCCGCGCCGCCTCACTGCTGCGGGCACTGCGGCACGCCTCGGCCTTCCGTAAGGAGTCCGGTGCGAGCTGGCCCCAGCTGGTCCGCGACGGGATGGCGATGAAACACGGCAGGGAACTGTCCTGGAGCCAGGTACTGCTGGCCGCCAACACCCCGATGCTGCTGAAGGCCTCACTGGTCGAGGGCCGTACGGACATCGGGGTGATGGCCTCGGGGCAGGTGGCGGGCCTGATCGAGGACCTGCCGTCCTGTTCGGAGCTGGTCGAGCGGATCATGGACGAGGCACGGGCGACCCTGAAGGCGCTGCCGGGGGCGGACTGACGTTCCTGGCACACGCGGGGTGAGGGGCGGTCCGGGTCTTCGGGCCGCCCCTCACGCGGCGTCAGCACACGTGAACGCGGACGGTGCGGCCGGCAGTCCGGCAGGCGCACCCGCGCGACCTCGGCGGACAGTGGGCCGACAAGGTCTGTACCACCCGGAATTGTGGCTTCCATCACAGCGTTCGCGATCATGACCTGGTCAGATCAGCGGATGTTCGGTCTCCTTCTCCGCCGCCTGCCCTTCTGGGTCCGCGAACCCGTATTCATCCTGGTCGGGTCAGTTTTCGGCGCACGCATCATGTATGTCGCCCTCCGCGACCACTCCTGGGTCGCGGCCGGTATCGGCGTGGTGTTCCTCGTCGGCACCGCGCTTCGCATCCGCACGGTCGTCCGTACGCTGCGCGCACGCCGGAGCCGAACGGCCTCCGTGACGGGTGGCGCTCCCTCCGTTGCCGGCATGAGTGACGAAGAGCCACGCCAGGCCGGGGCGGCGGCCGGCACAGTGCCGCCGCAGCAGCCCGGCGCCGGGCCGGCGCCGTCGAGGAAGGAGCCCAACGTCTGGGGACAGACCTTCGCGGCCGTGGCCCTGTTCGGGGCGCTCGCAGCCGCCGTGTGGGCGGCCCCGAAGATGGCGCCGGACGACAACAGTGCGCCGAAGCCCGCCTCCTGTTCGAACGCCGAGCGTGAAGAGCTGCCGCAGGCGTATGCCAGGACACCGAAGGCTGTGACCGGTGACGAACTGTGCACGGCGCTCAACCGGCCCGGTCTGGCGCAGCTCCTCGGAACGCCCGACGAGAGGGCGACCACGGCTTACGGCACCAGCGGCACGGCGCCCCTGACCGGAGGAAAGATCGCCGAGCCGGAGGCCGAGGTCCAGTTCGACACGTACACCGTGCACCTCTCTGCGACGTACAACAAGCTGTCCATCGCCCAGTACGTCAAGATGCTGACGACCGGGGGCGAGGAGGCCCGGACGCTCGAGGTTCTGGGGCGGCCCGCGGTCTTCTCCTCGGATCACACCATGCGGTTCGACCTCAGCCGCAAAAGCGGACCCCTCGAGGAGGGTCCCCTGGCCAGGACGCTGTCCGTCGCTTTCGACCGGAAGGACGGGGGCGGCTCCTACGACATCACCGTATGGAGCGAGTTCGGAGCCCTCCCCGACGACAGCGCTCTCCTCGACATCGCGAAGGAGGTCCTTCCGGAGGTCCCGGCCAGGACCGCTCGATGAGACGCCACCGCACCGGCGTCGCGCGCCGGGGCGACCGCGACCGAGCGGGGCCTTCGACGCGCCGCGCTACTGGAGAGGGATGCCGGCCCCGCGTTCGTGCGCGGGGCGGGGGCCGTGGAGGCGCCTGTCGGCTTCCGCGATGCCCATGTCGTTGATGCTCGCCTCGCGGCGCCGCATGAGACCCCGCTCGTCGAACTCCCACAACTCGTTGCCGTAGCTGCGCCACCACCGGTCTTCCGCATCGCGCCACTCGTACTGGAACCGGACGGCGATGCGGTTCTCCTGGAACGTCCAGAGGCTCTTGCGCAGGGCGTAGTCGAGTTCGCGCTGCCACTTCCGCGTCAGGAAGTCGACGATCTCCTCACGCCCGTTGACGAACGTGTCCCGGTTCCGCCAGACCGAGTCCGGCGTGTAGGCCATCGCCACCCGCCGGGGATCGCGGGTGTTCCACGCGTCCTCGGCGGCCTGGACCTTCTGCAGGGCCGTCTCCCGCGTGAACGGCGGGAAGGGCGGTCGATCGTCCGGCATCGCTGGCTCCTCACATGGAGAACGCTCGTTCCCCATCGATGGGCGCTAGGGTAGGAAACGAACGTTCTCAATGTCAAGGAGCCTCGGATGCCGGCCCCCCTCACCCAGGAGCGAAGCCGCCTGGACCGCGAAACGCTCCTCGAAGCGGCCGAGGCCCTCTTCTACGAGCGGGGCATCCAAGCCGTCGGAATGGACGCGGTACGCACGGCATCCGGCCTGCCGCTGAAGCGGATCTACGGGTTCTTCCCGTCGAAGGAGGACCTCGTCGTGGCCGTGCTCCAACGACGTGACCACCGGTGGAGGGGTGACCTCACCGCCCACGTGGAGCAGGTACAGGACCCCCGGGAGCGCGTACTCGCGGTCTTCGACTGGCTCGCCGAGTGGTTCTCCGAGCCGGGTTTCCGCGGATGCGCCTGGGTCAACGCCTACGGTGAACTCGGCCCGTCGTCCGAGGCGGTGCTGAACGAAGTCCGGTCGCACAAACGGGCGTTCCGCGCCCAGGTCACCGCGTGGGTCGACGCCACCGGCGTGCACGTGGCCGATCAGGTCTTCCTCCTCGCCGAAGGAGCCGTCGTGACGGCAGGCATCAGCGGGGACCCGGCACCGGCCCGCCACGCCCGGGCCGCCGCCGCGACTCTCCTCGGGGCGCCCTGAGCCCCGCCACCACGCGAAACATGGCGGCCGGTTCGGACTGCCACCCGTGAGACGCGCAGAGCGGCGGACTCAGGCGCGCCCGGCGACCGCTCCGGGCCCGCGCGCGGGCAGGAGACGCATGACGCGGTCGACCATGGCGAGCCGCTCGTCGACCGTGGCATCGCCGGGAACCTGGATCTTCGCCCCCGCGTAGGAGAGCGCGCCCTCCGCGGCGCGAAGGCAACGGCGCACCTCGTCCGCGTCCATGAGGGACGTGGGCTCGTCCTCGGTGAGGGGCAGATGGGCGTCCGCCCAAGGCCCGCCGTACGCGTTCGCGGACGGCCCCGCACCGGAGAACATGACGCCCTCCAGCAGTCCTTCGGAGGCGAGCCGGGTGATCTGGGCGAGCGGGCGGCCGGGGTCCTGTGCCTCGATCGCCGAGCGGCCCCAGTTGACGGCGATTTTGATCCGCGCTTCGCGTGCGAGGGGGATCTCGGCGTCCAACGACAGGAACCGCTTCTCACCCGGAACGCCGGGCGCGTGTGCGTCGCAGTGTTCCAGGACGAGCCGGGTGGACCAGGCACCCGCGGCGGGTTCGCTCGCCGCGATCTCGTCGAGGGAACGGGCGAACATCTCCGCGACCGCGGTCGTCGAGGGCGCGGTGTGGATGTGGAGGACGGAGACGGACTGCTCGCCGGTGAGCTGGTTCAACTCCTCGGCGGCGGTGCGGGCCTCCCGGAGGAACCCGATCGCCGCCTTCCGGCCGTCGGGGTCCGCGGAGGCGAGCCCGAAGGTGCCCGAGGCGCCCACGCGCTCCATCGTGCCGGGAATCAGCGTGATCACGGAACGGGTGAAGCGGCCGCGCATCTGTGCGGCCAGCCAGGCAGCGTCCTCACCCAGCCCGTCGCGGTACGGGATCTCCAGCCCGTCGGCGATCCCCCTGCCGGTGAGCGCCTCGTAGAAGCGCTCCCGGTCGGCACGCAGGGAAGGCAGGGCCGCGTAGGCACCCACAAGAGCGGCGGGCGGTTCGATGTCCATGGCGTCGCATCCTACCTAAGGTCAGACATCAGATGTCCAGCGATGGCGAGCGCCGGCTCGGCATTCCGAGCGTGGCGGTACGCGCCGGGTGCCGCCGGTCCACAGGTCGCCGGCCGGGCAGTTCGCGGGCGCACGAAGGGGACGCCCGGTGGCGGGGCGTCCCCTTGTCCGGGGCGACTCCGAAAGGATCACTCCGGGCTCGTCTGCGGATGCTGGTTCAGGCGCCTGGGCACTGCACGGTGATACCCGCCGCCCTCATGTCGCTGATGGCCCGGGCGGAAGACTCCCGGGACGCGTTGCTTCTGCCGTACAGGTGGTCGGCGATCACCGTGATGGCGAAGGTGTGGCCCGCGTAGCCGTTTCTGGCGAGCTCGCTGAGCCTCTCGGCGCAGCCGACCGCGTCCGTCTTCGTCGTGGTCGCATGGGTGCTGGAGCAGGGACTCGCCGAGAGGTGGATCGAGAGCGTGTGCGCCTGGCCGCCGATCGCCAACGCCGCCGCGACCTGGGCCTTTCCGTAGAGGCCGTCAATGGTCGCATCGAGTTCGTCGAGCAGTTGGTCTTCCGCGTGGTCCATGGGTGAATACGCGGTGGTCTCGCTGCTGAACGTTCCGATGGCCGTCCCGTTGAGTGTGGCCTGCAAGGTCACGGAAAACCCTGGATGGGCCGTGACCTCTTCCCCCTGCTCGTAGTGGACGCGCTGCACGGCAGCGGTGGCCATGTCCGGACGCCGGGCCGTTCCGTCCGGGCGAGCGGCCGGCCGCTGGAGGGGGCTGGGCCCGCTCATCACCCGTCGGGCGGTGGTCTCGGCTTCGCGTTCGTAGCGGTCGGAGGGGTCGGAGACCTTCAGTCCCGCGCCGTTGTCGGTGCCCGCGACCGTGCCCTTGCTCTGCTGGATCACGTGGGTGAGCTCATGGGCCAGGGTGTGCTTGTCAGCGCCACCGTCGCCGATGACGACATGGTTCCCCGAGGTGTAGGCGCGCGCGCCCACCTCGGCGGCCGAGGCCCTGGCGGCGCTGTCGGTGTGCATGCGCACCGCCGAGAAGTCGGCCCCGAGCCGCGCCTCCATATCGGTGCGGATGGCGTCGTCGAGCGGACGGCCGGGGGTGCGCAGGACGCTGTGGACGGCCGACCGCTGCACCGCGGGCCGTTCCCCCTGCTGGTGACCACAGCCCGCATCGTGCTGGTGCTCCTCCTGTGCCCAGGGGTGGCCCCCCTGTCGCAGTCTCTGGATGACGGCGGCATTGCCCACCGTGCTCTGCAGCACGGACAGCCCGCCGGGTATCCGCCCACGCGGCTCCATGGTTCTCGCCGTGCCGGAAGCGCGCTTGCGGTCCTCGGGGGTCTTGGCTGTCTCGTTCGCGTGCATCGTTTCCTCTCCGGGCGCCGGGTGGGAACTGACGGCCTGTGTGCCGGGACGGCCCCACGTCTCGGTCATCCCGGCAGGCCTGTCCGTACCCAAGTCTCGCAGCACCACCGGAGCTTCCGGGCCCGGATCACGACCCGCAGGGCACTTCTGCCCAGGGGCAGTCGGCGTACGCGTCACAGATCACGCACCGTTCCCACGGAGCAGGAGCCGGCCCGGACGGCCGCCGGCTCCGTCAGAGCCGTTCGATGACGGTCACGTTGGCCTGGCCGCCGCCCTCGCACATCGTCTGCAGGCCGTAGCGGCCGCCGGTGCGCTCCAGTTCGTGCAGCAGCGTCGTCATCAGCTTGGCGCCGGTGGCACCCAGCGGGTGGCCGAGCGCGATGGCGCCGCCGTTGACGTTGACCCTGTCGGGGTCGGCGCCGGTCTCCTTCAGCCAGGCGAGGACGACCGGTGCGAACGCCTCGTTGATCTCCACGAGGTCCATGTCCCCGATGGACATCCCGGCCTTCTTCAGCGCGTACGCCGTCGCCGGGATGGGCGCGGACAGCATCCGGATCGGGTCCTCGCCGKGCACGGAGAGGTGGTGGATGCGGGCGCGCGGGGTGAGGCCGTGCTCGGCGACGGCCCGCTCGGAGGCGATGAGCAGGGCCGCGGCACCGTCGGAGACCTGCGAGGAGACACCGGCGGTCAGCCGGCCGCCCTCGACGAGGGGCCTGAGACCGGCCATCTTCTCCAGTGAGGTGTCCCGGCGCGGCCCCTCGTCCACCGTCACGTCGCCATAGGCCACGGTCTCCCGGGCGAACCGGCCCTCGTCGATGGCGCGGGCGGCCCGCTGGTGCGAGCGGAGCGCGAAGTGCTCCATGTCCTCGCGGGAGATGCCCCACTTCTCCGCGATGAGTTCGGCGCCGTGGAACTGGTTGACGGGCGCGTCGCCGTAGCGGGCGCGCCAGCCCTGGGAACCGGCGTAGGGGCCCTCGGTCAGGCCCAGGGGTTCGGCGGCCTGGCGGCTGGCGTAGGCGATGGGGATCATCGACATGTTCTGGGTGCCGCCCGCGACGACCAGGTCCTGGGTGCCGGACATGACGCCCTGGGCGGCGAAGTGGACGGCCTGCTGGGAGGAGCCGCACTGCCGGTCGACGGTGGTGCCGGGCACCTCCTCGGGAAGGCCGGCGGCGAGCCAGGCGGTGCGGGCGATGTCCCCGGCCTGGGGGCCGACGGTGTCCAGGCAGCCGAAGACGACGTCCTCCACCGCGGCCGGGTCGATCCCGCTGCGTTCGACCAGTGCCTTGATGACGTGGGCGCCGAGGTCGGCGGGGTGGACGCCGGACAGGCCGCCCTTGCGCCGGCCGACGGGGGTGCGTACCGCTTCGACGATGTAGGCCTCGGCCATGACTGCTCCTTCGTGGGTGAGGTGAGGGTGTATCAGGTCGTGGTGGTGATGCCCGCGAGGACCATCGACAGGTACTGGCGGGCGATCTCCTCCGGGCTGTGGGTGCCGCCGGGGCGGTACCAGGAGGCGGCCACCCAGACGGTGTCGCGGACGAAGCGGTAGACCAGCCGTACGTCCAGGTCGCTGCGGAAGGCCCGCTCGGCGACGCCGCGTTCCAGGGTGCGCAGCCAGGCGTTCTCGAACTTCAGCTGCGAGTCGGAGAGGTAGGCGAAGCGCGGCTGGGCGGACAGGTGCCTGGACTCCCGCTGATAGATGGCCACCGCCGGTCCGTGCCGGTCGATCTGCCGGAAGGACTGGGTGACGAGCGCCCCAATGGCCTCCCGCGGCGCGAGTCCGGCGGCCAGGACGGTGTCGTAACCGGTCCACAGTTCGTCCAGGAAGGCCGAGAGGATCTCGTCGAGCATCGACTCCTTGGAGTCGAAGTGGTAGTAGAGGCTGCCCGCGAGCATTCCCGCCTCGTCCGCGATGCGGCGGACGGTGGTGGCGTTGTAGCCCTGAGCGGCGAACACCTCGGCGGCGGTCGCCAGGAGTTCGGCGCGCCGCCGGGCGTTGGCGGTCCCGGCGATCGCGTTCACGCCCTCTGGCTGCTGACGGACACGGTCTCGCCCGTCATGTACGAGGAGTAGCCGCTGGCCAGGAAGACGATGACGTTGGCGATCTCCCAGGGCTCCGCGTACCGGCCGAAGGCCTCGCGTTCGGTGAGTTCGGCGAGCAGTTCCGGGGTGGTGACCTTCACCAGGTGCGGGTGCATGGCGAGGCTGGGGGCGACGGCGTTGACGCGTACGCCGAAGTCGGCCGCCTCCAGGGCCGCGCACCGGGTGAGGGCCATGACTCCGGCCTTCGCGGCGGCGTAGTGGGCCTGGCCGCGCTGGGCGCGCCAGCCGATGACGGACGCGTTGTTGACGACGATGCCGCCGGCACCGCTCTCCTTGAAGTGGCGCAGGGCGGCGCGGGTGCAGCGGAAGGTGCCGTTCAGGGTGACGTCGAGGACCTTCGCCCACTGGTCGTCGGTCATGTCGACGAGGTCGGCGGTGCCGCCGAGTCCGGCATTGTTGACGACGATGTCGAGACGGCCGTGGCGTTCGGCGGCGAGCCCGAACAGGGCGTCGACCTGCTGCTGGTCGGTGACGTCGCAGGGCAGCGCGGCGACGTTGTCCGCGCCGAACTCCTCGGCGAGCGCGGCGGCGCTCTCCTTCAGGCGGCGTTCATGGGCGTCGCCGATGACGATCCGGGCGCCCTCCTCCAGGAACTTGCGGGCGGTCGCTCCGCCGATGCCGGCACCCGCGGCGGCGGTGATCACCGCGGTGCGTCCGGCCAGGAGGGAGTGGCCCGGTACATAGGGCGGCTGCGGGGTCACGGGCGGATCTCCTTGGGCAGGCCGAGGACGCGCTCGGCGATGATGTTGCGCTGGATCTCGTTCGACCCGGCGTAGATGGTGTCGGAGCGGGAGAAGAGGAACAGCCGCTGCCAGTCGTCGAGTTCGTAGGGGGCCTCGGGTGCGGTCATGCCGCCGGCGCCCAGGACGCTCATGGCGAGTTCACCGAGTTCCCGGTGCCAGGTGGCCCAGAAGATCTTCCCGATGGACGCCTCGGGACCGGGGGCGCCGGCCGCCACGCCGTCCAGCATGCGCAGGGCGTTGAACCGGATGGTCTCCAGGCCCGTCCAGGCGCGGGCGAGCCGGTCGCGGATCAGCGGATCGTCGGCCGCGCCGTTGCGGCGGGCCACCTCGATCAGGGTCTCCAGTTCGCGCCGGAAGCCGACCTGCTGGCCGAGGGTGGAGACGCCGCGTTCGAAGCCGAGGGTGGCCATGGCGATCCGCCAGCCGTCGCCGGGTGCGCCGACGAGGTGCGCGGCGCTCGTGCGGGCGCCGTCGAAGAAGACCTCGTTGAACTCGGAGGTGCCGGTCAGCTGCTGGATCGGCCGGATCTCCACACCGGGCCGGCCGAGCGGGACCAGGAGGTAGGACAGGCCCGCGTGGCGGGTGGAGCCCGCTTCGGTACGGGCCACGACGAAGCACCACTGCGCGTCGTGGGCCAGTGACGTCCAGATCTTCTGCCCGGTGACCACCCACTCCTCGCCGTCCCGCTCGGCCCTGGTCCGTACGTTCGCCAGGTCGGACCCGGCGTCCGGCTCGCTGTAGCCCTGGCACCACAGCTCCTCGACGGCGACGATCGGCGGCAGGAAGCGTTCCTGCTGCTCGGGTGTGCCGAAGGCCACCAGGGTCGGGCCGAGCAGTTGCTCCCCGATGTGGTTGACCCGCGCGGGGGCGTCGGCCAGGGCGTACTCCTCATGGAAGGCGACCTGCTGCTCGATGGTCGCGCCCCGGCCTCCGTGCTCCACGGGCCAGCCCACACACGTCCAGCCCTCTGCGGCCATGTGCCGTTCCCAGGCCAGCCGTTCGGCGAAGGCCTCGTGCTCCCGGCCCGGTCCCCCGCGGCCCCGAAGGCCCGCGAAGTCGCCCGTGAGGTTGGCGGCCAGCCAGCCGCGGATCTCGGTGCGGAACTCCTCGACGCTGCTCATGGGGGTACGTTAATCTACCAAACACTTGTTAGGGAAGGAGGGGCCGATGTCCGCTGCCCACGACGAACCGGTGCGCTACGAGAAGCGGGGCCCTGTCGCGACGGTCACCATGAACCGGCCCGACTACCGCAACGCGCAGAACTCCGCGATGACCTACGCCCTGGACCGGGCGTTCTACCGCGCGGCCGACGACAGCGAGGTGAAGACCGTCGTCCTGGCCGGGGCGGGCAAGCACTTCTCCGCCGGCCATGACATCGGGACCCCGGAGCGGGACGCGCATCTGCCGTTCGAGCGCCGGGCGGGACTCTGGTGGGACCACTCGGACAAGGAGGGCGCGGAGAGCCGCTTCGCCCGCGAGTCCGAGGTGTACCTGGGGATGTGCCGCCGCTGGCGGGAACTGCCCAAGCCGGTCATCGCGTCCGTGCAGGGCGCCTGTGTGGCGGGCGGTCTGATGCTCGCCTGGGTGTGTGACCTGATCGTGGCCTCGGAGGACGCGTTCTTCGCCGATCCCGTGGTCCGGATGGGCATCCCCGGCGTCGAGTACTTCGCCCACCCGTGGGTGATGCCGCCGCGGATCGCCAAGGAGTTCCTCTTCACCGGTGACCGGATGAGCGCGCGGCGCGCGTACGAGGTCGGCATGGTGAACCGGGTCGTCCCACGGGAGGAACTGGCCGCTCGCACGGAGGAGTTGGCGCTGAAGATCGCGGAGATGCCGCGCATGGGACTGGCGCTCACCAAGCGCGCGGTCAACCAGGCCGAGGACCTCCAGGGCATGCACACCGGCATGGACTCGGTGTTCGGCCTGCACCACCTGGCGCACGCGCACAACGCCGAGACCGCACCGGACGCGCTCGGCGGCATGGACATCCGGGCGATGAAGAAGGCGGGCGCCTGATGGACCTCGATTTCGACGCGGCCGACGAGGCCTTCCGTACCGAGGTACGCGACTGGCTGGCCGCCCACGTTCCGGCCGCTCCCCTGCCGTCCCTGGAGACCGCCGCGGGCTTCGCCGCGCACCGGGAGTGGGAGGCGGCCCTGGCCGCGGACCGCTGGTCGGTGGTCTCCTGGCCCGAGGAGTTCGGCGGGCGCGGCGGTTCCCTGCTGCACTGGATGATCTTCGAGGAGGAGTACTACGCCGCCGGCGCTCCCGGCCGGGTCAGCCAGAACGGCATCAACCTGCTGGCGCCGACGCTCTTCGAGAACGGCACCGCCGGGCAACGGGCCAGGATCCTGCCCGCCATGGCGCGCGGTGAGGTCATCTGGGCACAGGCGTGGTCCGAGCCGGASTCCGGCTCGGACCTGGCCTCGCTGAAGTCGACGGCCGTGCGGACCGAGGGCGGCTGGCTGATCAGCGGCCAGAAGACGTGGTCCTCGCGGGCGGCCTTCGCCGACCGCGCCTTCGGACTCTTCCGCAGCGACCCGGACGCGGACCGGCCGCACCGCGGGCTCACGTATCTGATGTTCCCGCTGGACGCCGAGGGCGTGACCGTACGCCCCATCGGACGGCTGGACGGGAAGCCCGCCTTCGCCGAACTCTTCCTGGACGAGGTGTTCGTACCCGACGAGGACGTCATCGGCGAGCCCGGCCAGGGCTGGCGCGTCGCGATGAGCACCACCGGCAACGAGCGCGGGCTCACCCTGCGCAGCCCGGGCCGCTTCACGGCCGCCGCGGAGCGCCTGACCGCCCTGTGGCGGGAACACGGTGACCCGGCGGACACGGCGCTGCGCGACCGGGTCGCCGACGCGGTGATCGGGGCCCGCGCCTACCGCCTGTTCTCCTACGCGGGCGTCTCCCAGGTCCTGCACGGCGACGGCGGGCCCGCCGGGGCCGTCTCCAGCCTCAACAAGATCTACTGGTCCGAGCTGGACATCGCCCTGCACGAGACGGCACTCGACCTGCTCGGTCCGTACGGCGAACTCGCCGACCGCGCGGACGAGTCGCCTTCGGGCGGCTGGTCCGAGGGCTACACCTTCTCGCTGGCGGGCCCCGTCTACGCGGGCACCAACGAGATCCAGCGCGACATCATCGCCGAGCGGCTGCTCGGCCTGCCGAAGGGGCGCCGCTGATGCGTTTCCTCCTGGACGCCGAGCAGCGGGACTTCGCCCGCTCCCTCGACGCTCTGCTCACCTCCTGCGGGACCCCGTCCGTCGTACGGTCCTGGGCGGCCGGCGACCACGGCCCGGGGCGTGCCCTCTGGGCCCGGCTGGCCGAGGCCGGAGTGTTCGCGCTCGCGGTTGCGGAGCGGCACGAGGGGTTCGGACCCCTGCCGCTCGAACTCACCCTCGCCTTCGAGGCGCTGGGGCACCACGCCGTCCCCGGGCCGCTGGTGGAGACGGTGGCCGCCGCGGCCCTGCTGGACCGGCTCGGCGACGACCGCCTCGCAGCGGAGCGGCTGCCCGGCATCGCGTCGGGGAAGTCGGCCGTGTCCCTCTGCCTGACCTCGCTCGGCCCGTACGCCCTGGACGCCGACGCGGCGGACGCCGTGTTCGTGGTGGACGGGGACACCCTGCGCCTCGCCTCCGGGACGGGGGCCGTGCAGCCCTCGGCGGACCCCGCGCGGCGGCTGTTCCGCCCGTCGGACGGGACGGTCCTCGCCCAGGGCCCGGCGGTGACCGACGCCGCCCGGTACGCCGCCGATGTGGCCGCACTGGCCACGGCCGCCCAGGCCCTCGGGGTCGGGCGGGCCCTGCTGGCCCGGACCGTCGCCTACGTCACCCAGCGCACCCAGTTCGGGGTGGCGATCGGCTCCTTCCAGGCGGTCAAGCACCGGCTGGCCGACACCCTGCTGGCCCTGGAGTTCGCCGGGCCGCTGGTGCACGGCGCCGCGCTCGCGCTCGCCGCCGGCGACGAGGGGGCGGGCGCCGACATCGCCGCGGCCAAGGTGACGGCGGGCGAGGCCGCGTACGCGGCGGCGCGTACGGCGCTGCAGCTGCACGGCGCCGTGGGCTACACCGACGAACTCGACCTGTCCCTCTGGATCCGCAAGGCCCGCCCCCTGCGCGACGCGTGGGGCAGCCCGGCCGCCTGCCGGGCCCGAGTCATGGGAGTGCGGCGATGAGACTCACCCAGGAACAGCAAGAGCTGCGCTCCGCCGTGCGGACGCTGCTGACCCAGCATCAGGGCGAGTCCGCCTGGGCACCGTTGGCGACCCAGATCGGCGCGGCCGGTCTGACGGTGCCCGAGGAGTACGGCGGGGCGGGCGGCGGCGCCCGCGATGTCCATGTGCTGATGGAGGAGCTGGGCCGGACCCTGAGCCCGCTGCCGTGTCTGGGCTCCGCGGTGCTCACGGCGGGCGCTCTGCTGGCCTCCGGAGACAAGGAGGCGTGCGAGCGGCTGCTGCCGGGGCTCGCTGAAGGCACCTCGGTGGGCACCCTGGCCTGGGCCGAGCAGGGTTCCTGGGACCAGGAGGCGATACGCGCCGAAGCGGTCAGGACCTCCGCGGGCGCCTGGCTGATCACCGGGGCCAAGGAACACGTGCTGGACCGGCCCGGCGTGGACGTCCTGCTCGTCGCGGCCCGTACCGCCCACGGGGTGTCGCTCTTCGAGGTGGCGCCCGGCGACACCGGGGTCCGGCGGGAGCCCGTCGTGACGATGGACGGGACCCGGGCCCAGGCCCGATGGGTGCTGAACGGGGCCGGGGGACGACTGCTGGGCGTCGACGGCGACGGCGGGCGGTATCTGGACCACGTGCGGGATCTGGCCTGCACGGCACTGGCCGCGGAGCAGGTGGGCGCGGCCGGGCGCTGTCTGGAGCTCACCGTCGAATACGCCATGAGCCGGGTCCAGTTCGGACGGCCGATCGGCTCCTTCCAGGCGGTCAAGCACCGGCTGGCCGACGCCTACGTCCTCGTGGAGTCGGCGCGTTCGGCGGCGCTCGGTGCCGCTTTCGCCGCCGACGAGGACCCGGGCGCGCTGCCGCGGGCCGCCGCCGTCGCCAAGTCCGTCTGCTCCGAGGCGTTTTCGGTGGTGGCCGGCGAGATGATCCAGCTGCACGGCGGAATCGGGATCACCTGGGAACACGACGCGCACCGCTACTTCAAACGGGCGCACGGATCGGGCGAGCTCTTCGGGCCGCCCGCGCACCATCGGGCACGGCTCGCCTCGATGCTCGGCCTGACCACCCACTGAGCAGATCCCAGCAGACGGAAGAAGGGGCGCAACACATGGACATCGGCAAGGCGTTGGACTTCACGGGGCACGTGGTCCTGGTCACCGGCGGCACCAAGGGGATCGGTGCCGCCATCGCCGCGGCATTCCTCGGTGCCGGGGCGGACGTGGTGGTCTGCGGCCGCACCACCCCCGACACCCTGCCCGCGGCCGGGGGCAGGGAGGCGGTCTTCGTCCCGGCCGACGTACGCGATCCGGCGGCGGCGTCCTGCCTGGTGGACACCGCGGTGGAACGCTTCGGCCGGCTCGACGTGGTCGTCAACAACGCGGGCGGTTCCCCGGACGCCGACGCCGCCACCGTCTCGCCACGCTTCGTGGAGAAGATCGTCGCGCTCAACCTGCTTGCGCCGTTCTACGTGGCACAGGCGGCCCACCGCGTCATGCGGGCCCAGAACGGTGGCGGTTCGGTCATCAACATCGGCAGCGTCTCCGGCCAGGACCCGCAGCCGGGCACCGCGGCCTACACGGCCGCCAAGGCCGGGCTGCTGGCCCTCACGAAGGCGCTGGCCCTTGAATGGGCGCCGGCGGTCCGGGTCAACCACATCACGACGGGGCTGATCCGCACCGAGAGCGCCGCGTCGGTCTACGGCCCGGACGGCGGCGCGGCGGTGGCGGGCGTCATCCCGATGGCGCGGATGGCGGTGCCGGCGGATGTCGCCCACGCCTGTCTGTTCCTCGCGGGCGGTCTGTCCGGGTACGTCAACGGCGCGGACCTCGCGGTGCACGGCGGCGGGGAGTTCCCCGCCCGCTATCTGGCGGCGAAGTCGGCCGGCGGGCCGGGCTGACCGCTGCGGGACGGGGGTTGTCCCCCGGTTCCATCGACCGGGTGGCCCGATGTTCCCGGGTCACCCGGGCTCCCGGCGTCGTGCGGGTCGTTCCCACCCGGTCCGAGGAGCACGAAGCGCGTCATCCGTCTGGTCACGCGGGGCTCGGCCTGACCTGTTTACTCGCGGGCGCATGCCCGCTTCTGCCTCGTCCGCCCCGCCGCGTGCGACCGCCGGACAGGTCCGCCAGTCCCTCGCCCGGAGGGCGTGTCCGGCGCAGCAGACGGAGCTGCGTGCCGCGGGCGCACGCTGCGCGAAGGTGCGCGTCCCTCTCGATCACGCGGACCCCGACGGCCCGACGATCGAGATCGCCGTCTCGCGGATCGCGGCGAAGGGAGCGCGCGGGAAGCGCCGGGGCATCCTGCTGCCCAATCCTGGCGGCCCCGGCGGCACGGGCCTGGCCAACACGCTCTGCCTGCGGCCCGCGTTGAAGGACGCGGCCGCCCGTGATGAGCTGGTGGCCGCCGGCCGGCCGGGCGCTGACGGGTCGTTGAACCGCGGGGGCCACCGGGCGGGCCGGGGTCCTCGCGGCTGCGGCGAGGAGAGCCCGGGCTGTCAGACCAGGTTGTCCTCGACCGTCAGGCCGAACGCCCCGCGCCCGTACATCGCGAGGGCGCGTTCCACGTCGTTGGCCACGTGGACGCTGCCCGCGTGGGCGTCGCGCCAGGCGCGTTCGACGGGGTTGCCGCGCCGCAGCGCGTTGCCGCCGGCGGTCTTGAAGAGCAGGTCGATCGCGGCGACGGCCCGTTCCGTGCCCCGGACCTGGTCGCGCCGGGTGCGCAGCCTCAGCTCCGTCGGTATCTCCTTTCCGGCGGAGGCCAGTTCGAGCAGCTCGCCCATGTTCCGGTCCATCTGGAGGACGGACGCGTCGATGTCGGACGCGGCGCGCGCGATGGCGACCTGGGCGAACGGGTCCTCGGCGAAGTTCCCCCCGCCCAGGCTGAGCCGCACCCGCTCCTTCATGCGCGCCACATACGAGGCGTATCCGCCGGATACGGCCCCGAGTACCGGCGCGGTGACGGCGCTGGTGAAGATCGCCCCGAACGGCAGCCGGTACAGCGGCCCCGGGTTGACCTGCTGTCCCGGCACCTTCAACCGCGCCTGTTCGTAGTTGCGGAGCACCCGGTGAGCGGGGACGAAAGCCGTCTCGACGACGACGTCGTTGCTGGCGGTGCCGCGGAGCCCCACCACGTCCCACATGTCCTCGATCCGGTAGTCGGCCCGGGGCACCAGCACGGTCAGGAAGTCCACCGGCCGCCCCTGCGCCCCGACGACGAGGGCGCCGAGCAGCGCCCACGAGGCGTGCTCGCAGCCCGAGGAGAAGCTCCACCGGCCGGCCAGCTCGTAGCCGCCGTCGACGGGGGTGAGCCGGCCGACGGGTGCGTACGACGAGGAGATCCGGGTGTCCGGGTCCTCGCCCCACACGTCCTGCTGCGCCTGCTCGGGGAACAGGCCGAGCTGCCACGGGTGGACGCCCAGGACCGATGCGACCCAGCCCGTGGAGCAGCAGACCGCGGAGATCTCCCGCACCACCTGGTAGAAGTCGACCGGGTCGCTTTCCAGGCCGCCGAACCGGGACGGCTGGAGCATCCGGAACACCCCGGCCCCGGACAGCTCACGGATCGTGGCGGCCGGGATCCGCCGTGCCTCGTCCGTCGTGACGGCCCGCTTCTCGATGGCCGGCAGCAGGGCGCGTACCGATTCCAGAACCTCGTTGCCCATAGTCCGTCCTCCATACCCTTGTCGCCCGGTGAGGCGTGTCGGTCAGACCGTCCGCAGGACGGTCTTGTCCACCTTTCCGGTGGCATTGCGGGGAAGGGCCCCGAGGATGACGACCTCGCGCGGGACCTTGAAGTTGGCGAGCCGCTCGCGGCAGTGGCCGACGAGCTCGTCCGGCTCCGTCCCGGTGCCCGGCCGGATCGTCACGTAGGCGCGTCCGACCTCGCCGAGGCGCGCGTCCGGAATCCCGACCACGGCGGCCTCGGCGACGGCGTCGTGGCCGGTGAGCACCTGCTCGACCTCGGCCGGATAGACGTTGAACCCGCCGACCACGAACATCTCCTTGGACCGCCCGGTGATCACCAGATTGCCGCGGGGGTCGAGGTGGCCGATGTCGCCGGTGTCCAGCCAGCCGTCGGCGTCGATGGCCGCCGCGGTGGCCTCGGGATCGTCGAGGTAGCCGTGCATCACGTGGTAGCCGCGTACCAGGATCCGGCCGTCCTGCCCGGCCGGCAGCGGGTTCCGGCCGCCGTCGGCGACGAGCACCTCCGTGCCGTCGATGGGACGGCCGGCGGTCAGGGCCACGGTCTCGGCGTCGTCGTCCGCCGAGCACACGGTGACCGTGCCGCAGGTCTCGGTCAGTCCGTACGCGGTGAGGACCTCGGGGAACAGTTCGGCGCGCATCCGCCGCACGAGGGCGACCGGGACGACGGCCGCGCCGGTCACCGCCAGCCGCAGCGACGACAGGTCGAAACGGTCCCGTCCGGGCGCGTCCAGCAGTTCCGTGTAGATCGTCGGCGGGCCGGGCAGCACGGTGATCCGCTCGGCCTCCACGGCGCGCAGCGCCCGGTCCACGTCGAACACCGGCTGCAGCACCATCGTGGCGCCGCGCAGCAGGCACGCGAGTACACCGGCCTTGTAGCCGAAGCAGTGGAACATCGGGTTGATGACGAGGTAGCGGTCGTCACCGGTGACTCCGGTCCGGCCGCTCCAGGCCCAGTAGGTGGCGAGGTTCTGCCGGTGCGTGGTGAGCGCGCCCTTGGGGCTGCCCGTCGTGCCCGAGGTGAAGAGCAGGTCGCACGGGTCGTCGGGGTGGACGCCGGCGGTACGGGCCGTGGCCCCGGCGTCCGGGACGTGTGCGCCGTGGCCGAGGAACTCCTCCCAGGGCAGGGTGCCTGTGCCGGGCGGGGTGGCGGCATCCAGGGTCACCACGTGTTCCAGCGCGGCGGGCCGGGGCTCCTGAGCACCCTCGTCCCCGGTGGTCAGCATGGACACGTAGTCCTTGCCGAGGAATCCGTTCTCCACGAACAGCAGGCGCGCGCCGCTGCGTCGCAGGAGCAGGCGCGCCTCGGCGCCCTTGTAGCGGGTGTTGACGGGGACCAGTACCGCGCCGGCCGATGTGGTGGCGAGTGCGGCGACGACCCAGTGGTGGCTGTTGGGCGCCCAGACGGCGATCCGGTCGCCGGGCCGGATGCCGAGCGCGAGGAGCGACTTCACGGCCGCCCGTACCGCTGTGTGCAACTGGCTCCAGGTCAGCCGTACGTCACCGTCCACGACCGCTTCCCTGCCGGGGTGCCGTCGTGCGGCGAGGTCGAGTGCGCCGGGAAGGGTGAGAGGGTGCTCGGTTTCGCTCATCTGCTCTCCGGGAGGGGGCGGGACGGACGGCCAGCGCGGACAGGTAGTAACAGGTGACGGTCGTGACAGGCCGTCAGGAGGACGGCGGCAGCATCTTCTTGGATGCCTCGTGTGCGGCGAGGGCGAGTTCGGCCCGGGGGAAACCGCTGCGCTTCTCCGCGGCCGCCGCATTGCCACCCGCAACCAGAACGGGGCCGTCAGCGAGGTGTTCCAGGCCTTCCCGGGCGACGTCGTCCGGTTCCGCGACCCGCAGACCGGGCAGGTCCATGCGCAGCCCGGCGCGCTCCATCGCGGGGGTCCGGGTCACTCCGAGGACGAGTTCCAGGACGTGCACACCGTGCGGCCGCAGTTCCAGCCACAGGCCTTCGGCGAAGACCCGGCTGAAGGCCTTGGCAGCCGAGTAGACGCTGATCTGCGCCTGACCGAGGTATCCGGAGAGCGAGCCGACCAGCATGATGCCGCCCCGGCCGCGCTCCCTCATCAGGGCGCCGAAGTGGTGGGTGAGGGCCAGTTGCGCGGTGATGTTGAGGTCGAGGACGCCCTGGACGCGGTCCAGGTCGCCGGTGACGAACTCGTGGCCGTAGCTGTTGGCTCCCGCGTTGAAGATCAGCAGACCGACCTCGAGGCCGTCGGTGACCGCACGGACGGCGGCCAGGGCCCCGGGGTCGAGCAGGTCCAGTTCGAGTGTGCGGACCTCGACGCCCTTGGCCCGCACCTTCTCGGCGGTCTCGTTCAGCGGGCCCGGCTTGCGGGCGATGAGCACCAGGTTGATCCCGGCGTCGGCGAGCTGGTCGGCGAACGAGGCGCCGACCCCCTCGGAGCCGCCGGCGACGACCGCCCAGGGCCCGTACACGTTCTTGTCGGTCATCGAGTACCTCTCTTGTTTCCTGGCCGCCGCGGTGCCGCGACCGTCCTGGCCGCCGCGGTGCCGCGACCGTAAGGCGCTCCTCCCGGGGTGCGCCCCGGGCATCCCACTGGCCGGGATGCCCGCGTCCGGGCCGCTCAGACGGCGCCGGCGGGCTGCCCGGCCATGTGCCGGACGGCCAGGGAGGCGAAGACCATCGCGGTGCCGATGGGGACGCCGGGACCGGGATAGACGCCACCGGTGAACGAGGCGCTGGTGTTGCCGGCGGCGTACAGGCCGGCCAGCGGGCGGCCGTCGGTGTCCAGGACGCGGGCGTCCACATCCGTGCGCAGACCGCCCTTGGTGCCAAGGTCTGCGAGGACCACCCGGGCCGCGTAGTACGGCGGCCGGTCGAGCGGGACCAGGCACGGGTTGGGTCCGGGGGCGTTCTTCCCGGCGGCGAAGAACAGGTCGTACGGGTCCTCGCCACGGTGGTGGTCCTCGTCGGTCCCCGCCGCCGCGAAGCCGTTGAACCGGCCGACGGTGTCCGCCAGGGTGCCGGCCGGTACGCCGATGAGCGCGGCGAGCTCCGGCAGCGATTCCGCCCGGACCCAGGTGCCGGCCGCCAGGTGGTCCGCGGGGTCGGCGGGAGGCACCGTGATGGCGGGCAGGGCGCCGCCCTCACGGGAGTCGAAGATCAGGTGGACGGGCGCGTCCGCACCTCCATGGGCGGCGAGGGCGCGGCCCATACGGTCGTACGGCAGCGACTCGTTGGCGAACCGCCGCCCCGAGCCGTCCACCATCAGGCCGCCGCGCAGACCGAGGGTGAACGCGGCCGAGCCGTCCGGGAGTTCGGTCCCCGGGCACCACCACGCCTCGCCCATGAGGCCGGTGGCGGCACCGGCCGCGACGGCTGCGCCGAGCAGTTCGCCGGTGTTGGTGCCGCGGGGCGCCATGCTCCAGGCGGCCGCGCCGGGCACTCTGTGCTCGGCACGCAGGGCGTCGTCGCCCTCGAACCCTCCGGCGGCCAGCAGCACGCCGCGGCGGGCCCGTATCCGGACCGAGCCGTGTGGTGTGCGTGCCTCGACTCCGGTGACCCGGCCGTCCTCGGTGACGAGAGCGGTGACATGGTGCTCGGTGCGGACGAGCGCGTTGCCGGTGCGGGTGGCGGCGAGCAGGAGGCGTCCGATCAGGGCGCGGCCCGCGGTCATCGGTGCGCCGGCGGGGTGTCCCTGGCCGGCGCGGTCCCGGTCGACCGCCGGACGGACCAGGGGCAGGAGGGCGCCCAGCAGCTCCGGGTCCAGGTCCAGCGGGACGAAGGAGCGCCCGGCGTCCATCCGGCCGGGGGCGGCCACGTAGTCGGGGAAGGCGCGCCACTCGAACTCGATCGCCGGATCGCGTTCGAGCCGGCTCACCAGTTCGGGGGCGTGCCGCAGGAAGGCGGTCCTGCGGGCCTCTTCGGCGTCGCCGGTGAGGGCGCGCAGATAGGTGTCGGCCGCTTCGGTGGAGTCGCCGAGCCCGGCGCGTTCCTGCACCTGGGTCCCGGGCAGCCAGCAGGCGGCTCCGGAGTAGGCGGAGGTGCCGCCGAGCAGCGCCGTCCGTTCCAGTACGACGGTGTCGAGGCCGTCGCCCGCGGCCACCAGGGCCCCGGTCATCGCTCCCGCGCCGGATCCGACGACGATCACGTCGTGGGTGGCGTCCCAGTCCTGCCGGCCGTCCCGCATGGGGTGACCCCTCCTGCCGCTCGGTGGTGTGCGTCCTCAGCAGACCCGTTCGGGGGCGGGGTCCGCGGGTCCGGTCCCGCTGAGCGGTACGGCGGGGCGAGCGCGCCTGACGCACGGCCGGGCCCGGCGTATTGTCTGTGCAGCTGTAGACACCACCGAGCTCCGGGAGAGAGCGCGTGCCCAGAATCGCCGAGGCCAGGGCCGGGGCCGAGCCCAGTTCGCCCCGGCAGCGCGCACGCCGTCAGAGCATCCTGAAGGTGGCGGCGGACATCGCCGCCACGACGGGGCTCGAGCGGGTGCAGATGCAGGAGGTCGCCAAGTCGGCCGGCGTCGCCATCGCGACCCTGTACCGGTACTTCCCGTCGAAGACCCATCTGTTCACCGCGCTGATGGCCGACCAGATCGAGGGATTCGCCGCCCGGGTGCCGGAGCGCCCGGCGGGCACCTCGCCCGAGGACGCCGTCTTCGAGACGCTGGGCAGCGCGACGCGCAATCTGCTGCGCCGGCCGGCCCTGGCCACGGCGATGATCCAGTCGGCGAACGCGGCCCGTGCCTCGACGGTCCCGGACCTGGCGCGGATCGACTCGGGGTTCATCGATCTGCTGGTGCGGGCCTGGGGTGTGGAGGAGCCCACGGACCACCACATCACCCGTCTGCGGCTGCTGATCCTGCTCTGGTACGGCGTGCTGCAGTCGCGGCTCAACGAGCGGCTCACCCCACAGGAGGCCGATGCCGATCTGCGGATGGCCTGCCACCTGCTGCTCGCCCCGGAGACGGACGCCGGCTGACTCCGGTTCGCGACGGGGCCGGCCGGGCGCACTGTCCGTTCGCCTGGCCCGTCCGGCCAGGTGCGCCGTCGCTTCAACGGGTCCGGCCGGCCGGGCGCGCCCGGCGGTTCAGCGGGTCTGCTGCGTCCCCGTCGTGTCGAGTCCGGCGACGCTGTAGGCGGCGTAGGTCCGGTGCGGATCACGGCCGCGGAAGTATCCCGTCAGCTGCTCGTCGAGTTCGGCCGGCGTGAAGGTGCCGTCCGCGGCGGTGAACTTCTGCTCCACGGTGGGCGGGGCGAGCAGCGCGACCATGTCGCCGTAGACGACGAACACCTGCCCGTTGATCTCGTCGGCGGCCGGTGAGGCCAGGTGCCCGACGAGGGTGGCGACGCGCTCGGGGGCCATGATGTCGAGGCCGCCCGGTGCGGTCGCGCCCTCGCCGAAGGCCTCGGCCGTCATGGCGGTGCGGGCCCGGGGGCAGATCGCGTTGGCGCGTACGCCGTAGCGGGCCAGGCCCTGCGAGGTGGCGAGGGTCAGCGCGGTGATGCCGGCCTTGGCGGCGGAGTAGTTCGGCTGGCCGGGGGACCCGAACAGGAAGGCCTCGGACGAGGTGTTGATCACGCGGCCGTAGACCGGCGCGCCGGAGGCCTTGCTCGCCGCGCGCCAGTGGACGGCCGCGGCGCGGGACACCGCGGCGTGCCCCTTGAGGTGGATCCGCAGCACGTCGTCCCAGTCCGACTCGGTGAGGTTGAACAGCATCTTGTCGCGGAGGACGCCCGCGTTGTTGACGACGATGTCGAGGCTGCCGAAGCTCTCCACGGCGGCCTCGACCAGCCGGTCGCCCATGGACCATTCCCCGACGTCGCCGGTCACCGCCACGGCCCCGGTGCCGAGCGCCTTGATCTCCGCCGCCACGTCGTCGGCCGCCGGGCCGATGTCGTTCACCACCACGTCGGCGCCGAGGGCCGCGAGTGCCAGTGCCTCGGCGCGGCCGAGCCCCGCTCCCGCACCGGTGACGACGGCGGTGCGCCCCTGAAGGGTCTTCGCCGAGGGGGTGTGCGTCGCGCTCATGCTGCCTCATTCCGTGTTCCGTCGATCCGCTGGATACGCGGGCGCACCCCGGGGAACTGCCGCCGGGGTGCGCCCCTCACAGAAAACTAGTATTGATTTCAGTTTTTGGCCGGGCGGTGTCCCGTTGAGTGGACGAAGCCGACGGAGACGGAGCCGAGTCCGTCGAAGTCGGCCCGGTAGGCCTCCCCCGGCTTCACGTCGACGGCCTTGGTGCACGATCCGGGCAGGATCACGTGACCGGCCTCCAGCCGCACCCCGAAGGACGCGACCTTGCGGGCCAGCCACGCGACGGCCTCGGTGGGGTCGCCGAGCACCGCGCTGGTGTTGCCCCGGGCGATCTCCTCGCCGTCCCGGTGCAGGACCGCCTCGATGTCGGCCGGGTTCAGGCCGGCCGGCCGCACCCGGGCCGAGCCGAGGATCACGCCGGCGGACGAGGCGTTGTCGGCGATGGTGTCGGCGAGCCCGATCCGCCAGTCCTTGATCCGGCTGTCGATGAGTTCGAGGCTCGGGACGATGTACTCGGTGGCCGCCAGGACGTCCTCGGTGGTGCACCCCTCCCCCGGCAGGCTCCGGCCGAGTACGTAGCCGATCTCGACCTCGATCCGGGGGTAGCAGTAGCGGTCCGCCTCGACGGGCGTGCCCTCGGACAGCACCATGTCGGAGAGCAGATGGCCGTAGTCCGGCTCGTCGACTCCCATCATCTGCTGCATGACCTTCGAGGACAGGCCGACCTTGTGTCCGTGGACGGTGCGTCCCCCGGCCAGTTGCCGGCGGATGTTGATCAGCTGGATCTCGTAGGCGTCGCTCGCGTCGATGGCGGGCCAGGTGGTGGTGAGCGGCTCCACCGGGATGCGGTCGCACTGGGCGGCCCACAGCACCTCGGCGGCCTCGGCGCGCTGCGCGGGATCAAGCATCGGGGTTCTCCGTCGGGTCGGGGGTGGTGGTACGGAATCGGGCCCGTCCGCCGGTGAGCACCGCACGGCCGTCAGCGGCCGTCGCCTCGAAGCGCGCGCCACGGTGGCCCGGACGTTCGCCGCCCGGTTCGCCGGCCCAGCCGGCCAGAGCGAGCCGGTCGCCGGGGAAGGCCGGTGCGGCGAACCGGGCTTCCAGCTCCACCAGTTCGGCCGGGTGCGCGCCGAGGGCGCCGGCCAGCGGCAGCAGGCTCGCGGCGAGCGTGCACAGGCCGTGCAGGAACGGGCGGTCCATCCCGGCCGCCTTCGCCGCCTCGGGATCGATGTGCATGGCGTGCCGGTCGCCGAGCAGCCGGTAGAGGGCCGCCTGCCGGGCGTGCGTGGCGACGGTGAGGGCGTGTTCGGCCGGCCGGTCCGGGCGGCGCGGGGCGGACGGGCCGCGTTCGCCGCCGAAGCCTCCGCGGCCCGGCGCGAAGATCGACCAGGTCGCCGTGAAGCGCGCGCAGGACACCTCGACGTCGAAGACGGCGGCCGCTCCCTTGTCCCGGACGGCGGCGACCCGCGCCGTCGTGGTCAGCTCGCCGGACGGCTCCAGCGGGCCGTGTACGAGAAGGTGCTGGCTGCCGTGCACCGCCGTGGTGACGTCGAAGGCGCCCAGCGCCCCGAGCGCGTCGGGCGCCCACTGGGCCAGGGTCAGCGCGAAGGTGGGCAGTACCCGCAGCCGCTCCTCGTACACGAGGTCGAGCCGGTCGGCGGGGGCGCCGACGGCGAGCGCGTACAGGATCGCGTCCCGCTCGGTCCAGGAGGCGGTACGGGTGCCGAGTTCACGGCCCTCCCACGGCGAGGCGGTCATCGGTCGGCTCCCAGGATCAGACCGCTGGTGGGCACTCCGGTGCCGGCGGTGACCATGACGTGGTCGGCCTTGTCCGGCTGGTTCACCGAGGTGCCGCGGACGAGCCTGACCCCCTCGGCGATCCCGTTCATGCCGTGCAGATACGCCTCGCCGAGCTGCCCGCCGTGGGTGTTGAAGGGCAGCCGGCCGCCGAGTTCCAGGTGGCCGTCGGCGATGAAGTCCTTCGCCTCGCCGGGCTTGCAGAAGCCCAGTTCCTCCAGTTGCGGAAGGACCAGCGGGGTGAAGTGGTCGTAGAGCACGGCCGCGTCGATGTCGTCCGGTCCGAGGCCGCTCTGGGCGTACAACTGCCGTCCGACCAGTCCCATTTCGGGGATCCCGGTGATCGTCGGCCGGTAGTAGCTGGTCATCATGTGCTGGTCGGCGCCGAGCCCCTGGGCCGCGGAGCGGATCATCGCGGGCGGGTGCGGAAGGTCGCGCGCGCGCTCCGCGGAGACGATCACCAGCGCCTGGCCGCCGTCGGTCTCCTGGCAGCAGTCCAGCAGCCGCAGCGGTTCGGCGATCCAGCGGGAGTCCCGGTGGTCCTGGAGAGTGATGGGACGGCCGTGGAACCAGGCGGCCGGATTGGTGGCCGCGTGCTTGCGGTCCACCACGGCGACCCGGCCGAAGTCGTCCGTGGTGGCGCCGTATTCATGCAGATAGCGGCGGGCGAACATCGCCACCCACTGCGCCGGGGTGCTCAGCCCGAAGGGGGTCATCCAGGCGTAGGCCGCCCGGTCCGCGGTGGTGTCCATGGGGCGGGCGGCCTGCCCGAGCCCGTAGCGCTCGCCGGAGCGTTCGTTGAACGCCCGGTAGCAGACCACCACATCGGCGACCCCGGTGGCCACGGCCATGGCTGCCTGCTGCACGGTGGCGCAGCCGGCTCCGCCGCCGTACCCGATGCGGGAGAAGAACGTCAGGTCACCCATGCCCGTGTTGCGGGCCACGTGGTTCTCCGCGTTGGTCTCCGCCGTGAAGGTGACGAGGCCGTCCACGTCGGACGGTCTCAGGCCCGCGTCCGCGACAGCGGCGAGCACCGCTTCGCAGGCGAGCTGGAGTTCGCTGCGGCCGGAGTTCTTGGAGAACTCGGTGGCGCCGATTCCGGCCACGGCCGCGGCGCCCGACAGCGGTACGGCGCTCATCGGTCCTCCCCCGGAAGCTGCACCGAGACGCTCCCGGTGACATGGGCACCCAAGCTGTTGGCGCCCGTGACCGCGATCTCGACGCGGCGGTCGGCGTCCGACTTCGCGGTCACCGTTCCGGTGAGCACCATTGTGTCGCCGGGGTGGTTGGGGGCGCCGAGCCTGATCCGGATGGCCTTGACGACGGAGGCGGGGCCGGCCCAGCCGGTGACGTACCGGTCGACGAGCCCGTTGCTGGTCAGGATGTTCATGAAGATGTCCTCGGAGCCGCGTTCCCGCGCCAGTTCGGGGTCGTGGTGGACGTCCTGGTAGTCGCGGCTCGCCAGGGCGGTGGCGACGATCAGGGTGCGGGTGACCGGGACCGGCAGCTCGGGGAGTACGTCGCCGACGGCCACCGACGCGTAGGTACGGGAGGGCGGGAGGGCGCCCGGGGCCGCGGTCACGAGCGCACCGCCGCGTCGGCGAGGAGGGCTCCGAGACGCTCCAGGTCGGCGCCCGCGCCGCCCAGGGTGGTGGAGATCTGCTTGCCCCACAGGAAGTGCCGGTGCACCGGGTAGTCGGTGTCGACGCCGATGCCTCCGTGCACGTGCTGGACGCGGTGGACGGTGTTCAGACCCCCTTCGGTGGCCCACCACTTGGCGACCAGCGCGGCCCGGTCGGCGC
>NZ_RDBK01000020.1 GCF_008042275.1 Streptomyces sp. OR43
GAGATGCTCGACGGACGGTACCGACTGAAGGAGCCGATGGGTTCGGGTGGTATGGGCCGGGTCTGGGTGGCCGAGGACGAACGCATCGGACGCAAGGTCGCGGTCAAGGTCCTCTCCCGCATCGACGAGGACACCTCGGCCACCCGCTTCTCCCGTGAGGCCCGCGTCCGCGGGCCGCTCGCCCGGCTCCTTGGCGAGTAACCGCAGGACGATCGCGTCGAGTGCACCGAACCCGGCGAGGTCCGTACGCCGGGCGCTCGGCGGCTCCGGGATGTCGCCGAGGTGCTGCGCGAGGACGGCCGTACCGGCTCCGGTGAACGGCGGCCCGCCGGTGAGCAGCGTGTGGAGCAGACAGCCGAGGGAGTACAGGTCGCTGCGGCTGTCCAGGACGTCGGGCGCCCGTATCTGCTCCGGCGACATGTACAGCGGGGTGCCGATGACGAAGCCGGCGGCGGTCAGGTCGGTGCGGGTCATGGCGGCGGCCGTCGACAGCATGCGCGCGATCCCGAAGTCGAGGATCTTGATGGTGCCGTCCGCGGTGAGCAGGACGTTGGCCGGTTTGATGTCACGGTGCACGATGCCCGCCCGGTGGGCGGTCTCCAGCCCTGCGCAGATCTCGACGCCCCAGCCCATCACCTCGGCGGCGGAGGGGAGTTCGGGCTTCCTGCTCTCCAGCACGGCCCCGAGGTCCCGCCCCTGGAGGTACTCCATGACGAGGTACAGCACGCGTTCCCCGGCCACCTGCGCCTCGCCGAAGTCGTGCAGGGTGACGATGTGCGGGCTCGACAGCCCGCCGACGACGCGGGCCTCACGGGAGAAGCGGGTGGCCGAGGTGTCCTCGTCGATGCGGGAGAGGACCTTGACCGCGACCTTGCGTCCGATGCGTTCGTCCTCGGCCACCCAGACCCGGCCCATACCACCCGAACCCATCGGCTCCTTCAGTCGGTACCGTCCGTCGAGCATCTCGCCACGCATAGGTCGCCCCCCGCTCATCTCGCCCAGCCCGCCCCGTACATGATGGCCCGACAGATGGTGCGGGGCCCAGCACATCCCGGTACCGACCCGTGGCTGCGGGCGCACGGCCTGGCGGCCCCGCTACCCCCCGAACCCGTCCAGCGCCGCCAGGACCGCCCGGGTCGTCGCAGCCCCGCCCAGGTGCCCCGCGTCCCCGATCACCGTCAGTTCCGCGTCCGGCCACGCCTTGGCCAGCTCCCACGCGGTGGTCAGCGGACCGCCCATGTCGAGGCGCCCGTGCACCAGCGCGCCCGGGATGCCCGCCAGCCGTCCCGCGTCCCGGAGCAGCTGCCCCTCCTCCAGCCAGGCGCCGTGGGAGAAGTAGTGCGCGCAGATCCGCACCATCGCCTGCCGCGCCCGGTCGGGGCGGCCGCTGAACGGGGGCGGCCCGGTGTACGTCTCCAGGGACAGCACCGCGTCCTCCCAGGCGCACCAGTCGGCCGCGGCCCGGGCCCGTACCGCCGGATCGGGGCTCTCCGTCCGCCGGGCGTACGCGGCGAGCACGTCCGGAGTGGCGTCGCTCGCGGCCTCCGGCACCCCGGCCCGGAAGACGTCCCACGCGTCCGGGAAGAACCGGCTCGCCCCGCGGTACAGCCAGTCGATCTCGGACCGGCGGGACGTGGTCACGGAGTCGATCACCATCGCGCCGACCCGCTCCGGGTGCCGCTCGGCGTATGCCAGGGCCAGCGTCGAGCCCCAGGACCAGCCGAGCAGCACCCAGGTCTCCACGCCGAGGTGGACGCGCAGGCGCTCCATGTCGGCGATCAGGTGGTCCGTCGTGTTGTGCCGCAGGTCGGTGGCCGGATCGCTCGCGTGCGGGGTGGAGCGGCCGCAGTTGCGCTGGTCGAACAGGATCACGCGGTAGCGGTCCGGGTCGAAGTACCGGCGGGGCCATGGCGCGCAGCCGGAACCCGGCCCTCCGTGCACGACCAGGGCGGGCCGGCCGGCCGGGTTGCCGCACGCCTCCCAGTACACGAGGTTGCCGTCGCCCACATCGAGCATGCCGTGCTCGTACGGTTCGATCGGGGGGTACTTGTCGTCGGGGTGACGGTCCATGCGCCGGCCCTCCTTGTCTCCTTGCCGCGACGGGGACGCGGAAGCGCACCACCCTACGGCGGGCGCGAGGGCGTCATGAGGGGGCGGGCCGCGGCGTAGCCTGGGAGCCGTGAACGCCACTCCCGAGGTACTGACCGTACTCAGCGGCCTGCTCGCCGCAGCAGCTCCCGACGACCGCGGAGCGCTCTGGCAACTCGACCGGCAAGGGCGGGAGTTGGACGCAAATCTGGTCCGTCTGCCGGCGGGCGGCGAGGTGGGGGAGCATCAGGAGGACGTCCTGGACGTTCTTCTCGTGGTCGTCGAGGGCCACGGCCGCCTCACCCCGGGCGACGGCGGCGAACCCCTCGTTCTCGGCCCCACCACGGTCATGTGGCTCCCGCGCACCTCGCGCCGTTCCCTGACCGCGGGCCCGGACGGCCTCGCCTACCTCACCGTGCACCGCCGCCGCCCGGGCCTCGCGATCAAGAGCGCCCCGGCTTCCGCGGTGACGTACGAGGGAGGCGAGGCGCCCTGTTCCCTGGACCGGGTCTGCCCCGCGTGCGGACGCATGTCGCAGGAGTCCGCACCGAAGTACTGCGGCGAGTGCGGGGAACGTTTCCCCGCCCGCTGACCCCGCGGGCCCGCGTCAGTGCCGCGGTCGGCGGCGTCCCAGGAGGAGGATGCCGGCGGCGACGAGGAGAAGGCTGCCGCTCGCCGCGAAGAGGGTCGTGGACGCTCCGGTGTCGGCGAGCCCGCCGCCCGGCTTGTGGGCGTGGCCGCCGCCCGGCCTGTCGTGGTGCCCGCCGTGGTCCGGCGGCGGGGTCGGGCGTCCGTGCGTGTGCGTGGGCGTCGGCTCGGTCGGCGTGGGGCCGAGAACGAGGGGTTCGCCGCCGTCGCCCGGGGTGAGGCGGCCGTGGCCCTCGACGACCACGAGAAGAACGTCCAGGACGTCCTCCTGATGCGTTGTACTCCAGCCGCCGCAGCGCCTCGTTCAGGACCTTCGGGCTGATCCCGCCGATCCGAGCCACGAGCGCACGTGGCCGCATGGGTCCGGCCGCCCCGAGCCGTCCGGCGAGCACTTCGGCAGCGGCGACGTCCCGACCGCCGATGAACACCTCGTGCCCGGCCCGCGCCCACGCGCCCCCCAGGGCCGCCGCCATGCCCCCCGTACCCAGTACGCCTATGCGCATCGTCGTGCTCCCTGTCGTCCTGCTCGTTCGTTCGGTGGGGTGATGCTACGAACGCCGAAGCGCACCGTTCGGTGTCCATCGGCGGGGCAGGATGGGCGGCATGGAGAAGCTGACCGACCCGGCCGCCGGCCTGCCGGACCTCGCGTACACGGCGGACTGTCAGGCGCGCGTCGCATTCGAGGTGCTGGCGAACCGCTGGGACAGCGTCGTGGTCTTCACGCTCGGGGCGACCGGACCCATGCGGCCACGTGCGCTCGTGGCTCGGATCGGCGGGATCAGCCCGAAGGTCCTGAACGAGGCGCTGCGGCGGCTGGAGTACAACGGCCTCGTCGAACGCCACGCGTACGCCGAGGCCCCACCACGCGTGGACTACGCCCTGACCGAGGCCGGCACGGCGTTGCTCACGCCGATGCGGGGGATGGGCGCGTGGGCCGCGCGATACGCGGACAGTGTGCTCGACGCGCAGGAGCGGTACGAGACGCGCTGAGCTCGTGGCGTACGGGGGCGTGGTCCGTGAGGGCGGCGGGTCACGGCGGCGGGGCGGGTCCGAGTGGACTGCCGGGTCTACGGGACTGGTACGTGCAGCAAGGGAACCTGCAGCAAGGGAACCTGATCCC
Source organism: Streptomyces sp. OR43 (assembly GCF_008042275.1). Lineage (GTDB taxonomy): Bacteria > Actinomycetota > Actinomycetes > Streptomycetales > Streptomycetaceae > Streptomyces. The sequence goes on from NZ_RDBK01000020.1 coordinate 3,857, forward strand.
ATTCGTTCACGTCGAACCGCGGAACACGAGGGCCTCACCAGGGGCGGGATCTCATTCCGGTGCCGGGCGATGGCGGGAGCCCTCGGCGGAGAGGGGCTTCTCCTCTTTGCACCTACTGAGGGGGGGACACACATGAACGGGACCAGGCGATCCGCCGGTTTGCTGGTGGCGGCGGCCATGGTGATGTCGGTGGCAGCGTGCACGGCCGACGGCGGTGGCGGCGAGGCTGGAGGGGGCTCCGGCGCCAGTCTGTACACCTACAAGGACCAAACGTATCTGGATATGGGGAAGGTGGAATTCACGGTCGGGAAGAAGCTCGGTGTCGCCCACTCGACAACGGGCGACGACACAGGCGGGGCGGGCGAGAACGAGGAACCGGCCGCGACGGAGGCCGGGACTGCCTACGAAGTGGACGGCATCTCTCCCGAGGTTGCCATCGCCATCGGGGACACGCCGAAGACGGCCACGCTCTTCAGCGTCCGCTCCGGCGAAGAGATCCCGCCCGAGGTGCAGAAGCTGATCGACGGCTCCTGATCTGAAACGCGCGCGGGGTTCGGTGTGGTTCCGGTTCCGGAGCTGACACCACACCGAACCCCGCGCACCGGAGACCTCACCAGACCGCCGATACGGCGGCGCCGGCCACGGCGAGGCCGCCTCATTCCGCGCTGCCGCGACCGGACCGTACGGGACAGTCAGGTCCTTCCGGTTTCGGATGCGCGGCCCCTCGCCGGAGCTACTCGGCGGCGGCGGCGTCGCGTCGTCGGCGCGCACGTTCGAGATCGGCGGCGTCCGACATCCAGGTGCCGTGCGCGTCCAGCGCGGCGCAGCCGCCCCGGACGAAGGCGCTCAGCAGCTTTCGGTACCCGCTCATCCCGTCGACCAGGCTGTACTCGATCCGGTACTCCGGATCCGCCCCGTTCGCGCCCTTGCGGGCCGTCGTGATCCGGGCGATCGAGTCCGCGTAGAAGTGGAACTGGAGCCCCTCGCCCAACTCCTCGTCCTCGATGGTGAACACCTGGTTTCCCGAGCCGTAGCGGTCGGCGACGAACTCCCAGAACTCCGCGGTGGCGGTGCGGTGGTGGCTCCGCAGCCACTTCTTCTCGCCGTCCTTGTCGTCGGTGAACGACAGGCTCGTCTTCCTCGCCCTCCCGCCGGAGCCGGTACGGTCGCCGGCGGTCTCCTCGTCATCGTCGATGGGCGTGTTCCTGGTGCGGGCGGCGGCTTCCGAGCACATCAGGAAGCTCACGGTCCGTACCGCGTCCTCGACGAGTTCCGGGTGCGTGCGGCGCACGGCCGCATCGACCGTCGCCTCCATCCGCTTCCAGTCGCGTTTGTCCGTGCCCCGCTTTCCCCGTCGCGGGTCGTGGCCGATCCGCATCCCGGCGCACGCCTGCTCGGCGGTGGCGATCACCCGCATGACCTCGGGCAGGAGCGAGGGGTTGACGGCATCGGGCAGCCGCCTCGGGATCGTCGCGCCGTGCAGGTACTGGCCCGTGTACATCAGAAGCGCGGTGTCGAGTACATCGAGTACCTGCCCGCGCTCGGCCCGGCGGCGGTCCGCGTCGTACTTCTGCGTTCGTTTCGGGTCCGAGGTCTCGGTCGCCGTTCGCATCGCCGCGCAGACCTGGCCGTGCTCCAGCAGGGGGATGTCCGCACCGTGGGAGATCAGCGGGCCCATGGCCCACTTGCTCCGCGAGAAGAGCGCGTCGACGTCCTGGGGCGCGCCAAGGAGGACCGGGTCCAGGAGCGCCACGGCGGCGTCCTCGTCGAGCGGGCCGCGGGTTCCGGCCGCGTCGCACAGCGGAATGACCGCGCTCCACAGCAGCAGGTGCCGGGCCAGATCCTCCCGGATCACCACGAGGTGGGCTTCCCCGATCGGGAACGTGAACGTGCGGGGTTCGTGGTTGGCGTCCGCCCCGGCGCCGAGCGTCAGCTTGAGCTCGCCGTCCTCGCGAACGACGGTCGGGATCCAGCCGCTGTTGCGTGTAAAAACGACATCTCTCATGGAGCCAGTGTTCCCCAGCGGGCGAGAGAGCGGAGCTGTGCCTGCGTCGGGCCGAGGCGATCGGCGTGCGTGGTGCCGGGGCGTGCGCTCACTTCCGGGACGGAAAGGCCTCGTCGAGCGTGGGAACGGACAGGTGGTCGGACGTCATCGCGTCCAGGACGTCGTCCACGCGCAGGTAGCGGCCCTGCTGGATCGCCGGCGTGATCCGGCCGATCGTGCCGGCCTCCCTGAGGTGGAACACGGTCCATCGGCGCGGGAACGGTTCCCGGTCCAGGGGCTCCCCGTCACGCAGGATCTGCCGCGTCCGCGCGCTCGGGCTGCGGGTTCCGTCGATCTCCTGATTGATGGTCTCGACCGCGTCGACCCCGAAGACCGCGCCGCTGCCACCCCGTTGGTACATCACGAGTATCCGGGGGCGGGCGAGGGCCACGTGTTTGCTGTCCAGCGGGCAGATGTACGCGTTGTGCGCGGCGAGGTCCTGCACGGCCTGTTCGTTCGCCGGCACGATCACGGCGTGGTTGTGCAGCGAGCGGAACCAGCCGAGCGCGGCCTCCTCGTTCCACACGAGCTTGTTGCGGTTACGGTACGCGGGATCGGCGACCAGGCCCCTGTATCCCATCAGCTCGATGCTGCGCGGCGGGCGTCCCACGAGGGCGCCGAAGTCGGCCCTGGTCAGGACCTCGGGCAGTTCGTCGAACCAGGACGTCATGGAGCTATACCACCGTGTGCTTGAGGAAGGCCGCCCAGGCGGCGGGGGAGAGGGTGAGGGCGGGGACGGTGAGGTCCTTGGAGTCGCGGACGTGGATGGCGTGAAGTCGGGTGGCCACTTCGACGCAGTTTCCCTGGTCGCCACTGTGGCTGGACTTGGTCCATGCGAGGGCGACCTCGATGCAGTTGCCGCTGTCATTACCGCTGTGACTGCTTTTGAACCACGTGAGGTCGGTACTCATGCGTCCTCTGCCACCTCTTCGATCAGTTTCACAGACGCCTCTGGGCTGAGTGCCTGCGCCCGCAGAATGCCATATTTCCCGAACAGGTTTCCCAGCCGCGGTTGTTCGCTGATGAAGAAGCTGCCGCCCTGGCCTTCGATGTAGGCAAGCTGTCGCCGTTCCTGGTTCTCCAGCAGGACGAACGACCCGTCCAAGCCGGCATGAGTTTCCCGGTCCGGCGACATCACTTGCAGCTGAACGTTGCGGAGCCGGGCCACATCAAGGATGTGGAGCAACTGCTTACGGCGCACATGCCGACCGCCGATGAGGCGGGTGAGGGAGCTGAGTTCCAGCACGAACCCGATGTCCGGAGCAGGTCTGCGGGTGATCACGCTCTGGCGCTTCAAGCGGGCGGCAACACGTCCATCGACCTCGTCGTCGTCGACGGATGGGTACGTGTGGGCCAGGACGGTACGCGCATACTCCTCGATTTGAAGCAGGCCGGGTACCACATGTGTTTCGTACTCGTGGCGGGCGAACGCGTGCGCCTCTTCCTCCGCGAACTCCTCGAACCACGAGGCCAAATGGCTGGTCCGCAGCGTCGCCCCCGCCGCGATCAGTGCACCTTGTGCACCCAGCGCCTCGTCCGCGCGCGCGACGAACGTGCCCTTGGGCGGCCGGGCGCCCCGCTCCACCATGGCCACCTGCGACTTGGAGAAACCGATCTTCACGCCCAGGGCTTCCTGGGACAGCCCGGACCGTTCGCGGAAGAAGCGCAACAACGCCCCGAACATCTCGGCGTTACCGCCCCCGTGACTACTGGTGTGCACAGCCCTGACCCCCAAGTGCACAACAGTGCACAGACGCCTTGTGTCCCTGGTCACGGTACGTGCGCGCGCCGAAGCTTTCCGCATGGAACCGAAAAATTCACCGGACCTGATGCCCTCCTGGATCCCCGCGACCGGCCACGCCCTCCGCCTCGCCGGGATCCACTTCGACGCCGTGCGGATCATCGGCATCCTGGGTGAGCAAGTGGCGTACGAGGTCATGCAGTTCACGGACTTTCAGGCCGGACCCATCGTCCGGTCGAGCATCGGTGAGCGGAGTATGTACTTCCTGCTGCCGCCCGGGAGCGCCCGCGCCTATCAATGGCCGGTCGGGGCCGAGGCGTTGGTGCGGGAGGGGGCGGCCTTCGTCGGGGTGCCTGCCGTGCATGGGCTGACGTACCCGCTGGACTGGCGTTCTCTGCCGAGCGCTCAAGTCCCGTTCGTGGACGCGGAACTGCTGTTCGAGCTGCTGGGCAAGGTGGTCGACGACGAGATTCGTGCTGTACGGTGATCGCGTTATTACGCTCCGTGCGCCTCGGCGCATGGGGCGGCCCCCGGCGGTGTTACCAGCACCGTATGCCGAGGGCCTTCACCCCGCGATGGACAAGTGAGGTCCACCGAGAATGCTTTGCCATGCTATCTCGCCGTCCTACGGCTACGTGAAGGCGTCGCACGACATCGTCCGCCATCCAAAGCTCAACAGCGACGCGAAGATCCTCATCGCCTATGTGCAGGGCCTCCCCGAGAAGTGGGCCGGCAAGCCCCTCGGTGAGCACGCCAAGAGGCTCGGCCTCAAAGGGCGCGCCTACCAGAAGGCCAAGTCGCTGCTCAAGGAGTTCGGGTTCGTCCACGAGTGGCGGCGGCAGGACGACGGCGGGCTGTGGGTGACCGATCAGCTCATGTCCAACGTTCCGCTCACGGACCGCGAGGCCCGCCGTATCCGTGACAAAACGGCTGCATCGTCGCAGGTGGAACCGAGTGATCACTATCCGACGGTCGGTCGACCGAGGACTCGGTCCGTCGGTGGTTACCTACCTGAAGGTGAAGAACGGGAGAAGAACTCCTCCCACCCACCCACCGAAGCGCCTGAGCTCGCGGCCGAAACGGTGGAGCCCGAGCCCGAGCCCACGGACCCGCAGGTCATCCAGGCCGAGCGGGTGTTGCTCTCCCTCCGGCATACCGACTCCCAGCTGCGTCTCGGTGCTCGTGAGGCCCGCCGCCTCGCCGGGACGGCCGCCGAGTGGCTGCGGCGTGGCGTGAACGCTGCGGAGCTGCGGCTCGCGCTCAGCAGGGCGCTGCCCGAGGACGGGGTGCGGTATGCCCCCGGGTTCCTGGGGAAGCGGCTGAAGGTCCTGATGCCGGAGCCGCTGCCCGCGGAGCCGCTGGTGCCCGCGCCTCCCGTCCTCAGGGCGTTCATCGCGTGCGAGGCGCAGGAGGAGGGCGCTGAGCACGTGTTCCGGCCCAAGGGCGACGAGACCGTGTGCCGGCCGTGCCGGCAGGAGGCCGCCTGGGAGGCGCACACGGTCAAGTGGGTGCCGCCGCCGCTGCCCGACGACTACAAGGAGCCCGAGCCGCTGTCCTGGCGGGAGCGGGTCGCCGCGCTCCGGGCGGCCGACGGGGCGGCTGCCGAGTGAGGCGTACGTACGGCTGTTCGCAGTGTGGCGGTGGTGCCGTCCGCACGGTGGAGCGAGGACAGTGGGCCGGGGGGCCTGGACGGCGGACCGAGGAGGACCGATGACGGATGCCGTGATGGAGCTGTGGAGCGGGGCGCGAGCGGCGCGGGACCCTGCGTGGGTGCGTGCGCAACTCATGGAGGCCGGGCGGACCTTGTTCGCCATGTACGGCTACGCGCACACCGGCGTCGAGGATCTGTGCGCCGCCGCGCACGTGGAAGTGTGGGAGTTCCGGCGCGAGTTCGAATCGCGCGAGGCGCTGCTCGTCGATCTGTACGACGAGGTGGCGACCCGGGGCATGCGGGCGTCCGAGACGGAGCTGTCCGCCGAGGGCATGGAGACGTGTCCGACCGAGGAACGGGTCTACCGCCTCTTCGACGCCTACGTGAAGGCCGTCACACGGGATCCGCGGGATGCGCGGGTCGCGTTCGTCGAGGTGCTCGGCGTGAGCAGGGAGATGGAGGAGCACCTCACGAGGTGGCGGTCGGTATGGGTGGAGTTCCTGACCCAGGAGGCCGAGCGCGCGAGGCTGCGCGGTCACGGGGTCGACGGCAACCTCGCCGTGGTGGTGAAGGTACTGACGCGGTCCGTCGACGAACTCCTCGCGCATCACGGCCGCCGTCCGCGCCAGGTCCCGCCCGAGTGGCTGACCAGTGAGTTCACCCGGCTGTCCATGGCCATGATCGGACCGGCGGGGGCCGGGCCCGAGGACTCCTCCGGTTGACAACACCGCTTGCCGGGTCGGCAAATGGAGTCATGGCAGCAGATGAGACAGGAACAGGCGGCGCGATGGGGGACGACGAGCTGTCGTCCGTCCTGACCGGCGTCGGGCCGCGGCTGCGCGCCCTGCGCACCGAGCGCGGGACGACGCTGGCGCAGCTGAGCGAGACGACCGGGATCTCGCTCAGCACGCTGTCCCGGCTGGAGTCCGGTGGCCGCAAGCCCACGCTGGAGCTGCTGCTCCCGCTGGCGAAGGCGTACGGGGTGCAGCTGGACGAGCTGGTCGGGGCCCCCGAGACGGGGGACCCGAGGGTCACCTTCCGGCCGTTCAAGCGGCACGGCATGACGTTCGTGCCGCTGACCCGGCACCTCAGCGGGGTGAACGCGTACAAGCAGGTCATGCCGGGTGCGACGGGGAACGAGGGACCGGTCGAGCAGCGGGTGCACGAGGGCTACGAGTGGCTGTACGTGCTCTCGGGGCGGCTGCGGCTCGTGCTGGGGGATCACGACCTGGTGCTCACGGCGGGTGAGGTGGCCGAGTTCGACACGCACACCCCGCACTGGTGGGGTGCGGCCGGGCCGGAGCCGGTGGAGTTCCTCAGCCTGTTCGGACCGCAGGGCGAGCGGATGCACGTACGGGCGAAGCCGACGGGGAAGGGATGAGGGGTTCGTCCGCGGCGCGGTACGGCCCGCCCAGCCCCCACGCCTGGTGCATCGCGTCGGCGTAGGCGGCGGCGAGTCTGTGTTCGCCCGAAGGGCCGGGGTGCGTGCCGTCGTACGTGTCCGTGTGGATGTCGTAGCCGGGCGGGCGCGAGGCCAGCAGGAACGGGGACGTCGCGGTGTCGAGGTCGGCCACCGCCTTGGCGAGGAGCTCGTTGAAGCGGGCGCACTCGGCGGCGAAGGGCGCGTCGGACTCCGCCCGGATGTTCGGTATGACGGGCAGCAGGACGCATCTGATGTGCGGGTTCGCCGTACGGGCGGCGGTGAGGAAGGCACGGGCGTTCAGCGCGGTCTGGTCGCTGTCCGTGTAGAAGCCGAGGTCTATCAGGCCGAGCGAGACGAGCAGGACGTCCGCCCGGTGCTCGGCGACCGTGTCCGCGATCACCGGGGCCATGTGCAGCCAGCCCTCGCCCCAGCCGGCCAGGTGGCGGCGGGCGTCGGCGGGGAAGCCGGGGGCGGCGTACGCGGTCGAGGCGGCCGTGCCCGTGCCGGTGTCGTACAGCTCGGTGCGCGGGCCGACGAGCGCGTACGGGCCGTCGTAGGAGGCTTCGAGGTGCTGCCACATGCGGTAGCGCCATGTGAAGTCCCCGGCGCGTCCGATGGTCATGGAATCGCCGACACACATGAAACGCATGGCGCCATCATGGCCGATCATGGCTCCGGCCTGCGACGTGACGATGGACACTTGTGCCATGCGTTCGTACCGACTGACCGTTTCCGCAGCCGCCGCCGCGCTGCTGGCCCTCGCGGCGGTGGCTCCCGCCGTGGCCGACGACGGGGATGCCGACCGGAGCTTCACGATCGAGGACCCGCGGATCACCGAGTCCAGCGGCCTGGCCGCCAGTCGCGCCCACCCGGGCATCTACTGGACGCACAACGACAGCGACGACGGGCCGTACGTCTTCGCCGTCGACTCCCGCACCGGGAAGACCGTCGCCAGGATCACCATGAAGGGTGTGGGCGCGCCCCGGGACGTGGAGGCGATCTCGCTGGGGCCCGACGGGAACCTGTACGTCGGTGACATCGGCGACAACCTGAACGGCAGCTGGGACCACGTCTGGATCTACCGCTTCCCCGAGCCGAAGGAGCTCCGGGACCAGGTGGTCCGGGCCACGCAGTTCGACGTGAAGTACGCCGACGGTCCGCGCAACGCCGAGGCGCTGATGGTCCACCCGAAGACCGGCCGGGTGTACATCGCGTCGAAGAACGAGGACGGCGGCGGGCTGTACGAAGGGCCGGCGAAGCTCACGACCGGCGGGGACAACGTGTTCCGGCGGGTCGGTGAGGTGCCGTGGGTGACGGACGGGGCGTTCTCGCCGGACGGCAAGGAGCTGGTGCTGCGCTCCTACTTCAGCGCGCGCGGCTACCCCTTCGCGAACGGGCGGCTGGGCAAGGACTACCCGGTCGAGTCGCCGCTGCTCGGGCAGTCGGAGTCGGTGACGTACACGGCGGACGGTTCGGCGCTGATGTACGGCTCCGAGGGCGAGCAGAGCGATGTGGTGCGGGTGGACCTGAAGAAGGGGGAGGGCGACGAGCCTGCTCGGGCGGGCGGTACGTCGCCGTCCTCGGCCGGGGCGAACGGCGCCGGGGGCGGGAACGGGGTGCCGGTGAAGGGCACCACGCTGACCGGGGTCGCCGTGCTGGCCGGGATCGGACTGCTGCTGTTCCTGGGCAGGCGGCGCCGGCAGGGGTGACGCCGCCCGACAGGAATGACGTCGTCGGCAGGGGCGACGCTGCCCGGCAGGGGCGACGCTGCCCGGCAGGGGCGACGCCGGCTCAGGTGTCGAGCGGCCGGATCTCGTAGTGCAGGGTCCGGTCCCGCTTGATCCGGTGCGCGAGCGGGACGAGGACGCCCTGCACGATCGGGTGCTTGCGCGACAGCATCCGGGCGGCGTGTGTGTTCTCCTTCGACCCGGCCTGGAGGAGGCGGGCGTGCGCGGTGATCTGCGGTCCCGTCGGGCGGCCGCGCAGGGTGCACGGACCGATCCTCACGAGAGGGTGATTGCGCATCCGCTCCACCTTCCACGCCGAGGAGAACGTACGGATGTAGGCGTGGTCGCCCTCGACGGCGATGTTGACGGGGGTGTCCGCGTGCGTGCCGTCCTGCCGCCGCGTGCTGAGCAGCACGGTGTACTGCTTCACGAACGGCTTCAGCTCGGTGATCGTCTCCATACCTTCCATGGTCCGCAGTGATGGCGTTGTGTCATGTGCGCGGACGGTGCGGAACGGGCGTTTCGGCCGCTCATCGCGGCCCCGGCGTCACTGGCGGGCCGCTCTGAGCTCCCGGATCAGGGCACGGACCGAGGCGCTGGAGGCCAGCTCCGGAGTGGTGAGGTAGCCCACGGAGCGCGTCGGGCGCTCGGGTCCGAGATCGGTGATCTCGACGGTGTCCGGTGCTTCGTTCAGCGAGAGCGCGGGCATGATCGCCATGCCGAGACCTCTGCTCACCAGTGAGAGCACTGCTCCGTCGTCCTCGGTCAGGACGGTCGCCTTGGGAATCCAGTCCTGCCCGGCCCACCACTGGCGGGTGTAGGAGCCGCAGTTCTCGTGCCAGTCCACCAGCGGCAGGGAGCGTGGGGAGGGGTGTCCGACCGGATGCACCAGCGAGTACGGCTCCTCGACGAGTACGCCGCCGATGAGCCCGGCGGGCACGGGCGAGGCCGCGCCCATGGTTGCGATACCCACGTCCGCGCGACCCTCGCTGACCTCCCCGGCGGTGCCCGCGCCCAGCTCGCGGACGACACGCACCTCCGGTTCGATGCCCGGGTGGCGGGCGCTGAGGCGCTCCAGGACGGGTGGCAGCAGGTGGAGGGCGGCGCTGCGGAAGGCGGCGATGCGCAGCGGGCCGGTGACCGTACGAGACGGGCGAGTGGCTGGGCACCGATCTGCACCGGCTGCCCCGGCTCGCCGCCTTCGCCGAACCCTTCGGCATGCACACCGAGACCGTCGACACGCCGGACGCACTCGGCCCCGCCCTCGAACGGGCCCTCAAGGCCGTGGCCGCCGGCACCACCGCCGTCGTCGACGTCCTCGTCACCCGCTGACTCCCCAGGAGAACCACCCATGACCGAAACAGCGACCACCGGGACGGGGAAGACGCTGGTTCCCGCCGAGGCCCTGCGCACCTTCTGCGCCGCCCTCCTGGAGACCGGCGGCCTCGGCCCCGAGCACGCCCGTACCACCGCTGACGTGTTCGTGTGGGCCGCGCAGCGCGGCGTCGACTCCCACGGCATCGCCCGCGTCCCCGCCTACCTGGAGCTCCTGGCCAAGGGCGTCGCCAACGCCCGGCCCGAGCTCACCGTGGAGTCCACCACACCGGGCGCCGCCGTCCTGGACGCCGACCGCGCCCCCGGACCCGTCGCCCTCACCGCCGCGGCCGGGGAAGCCGTGAACCGGGCCCGGACCACCGGCATCGCCTCCGTCGGCGTGCGCGGCACCGTGCACACCGGGGCCATCGGTTACTACGTGTCGAAGATCGCCGAACAGGGCCTGGTCGGCATCGGCTTCGTCTCCGGGATGCCCAACATGGGCTACACCGGGGTCAAGGGCGCAGCCGTGGCCACCAGCCCCCTCGCCATCGCTGTTCCCGCGGCCGACCGCGCCCCGCTGCTCCTCGACATGGCCACCGCCACCATCGCGCTGGGCAGGATCCGCCAGGCGAAGGCGAGCGGCACGCCCCTGCCCGCGGGAGCGGCGGCCACCGCCGACGGCACGCCCACCACCGACCCGGCCGAGGCCGTCATGCCGCTGCCGCTCGGCGGCGCCAAGGGCTCCGGCATGTCCCTCGCGTTCGAGCTGATCACCAGCGTCCTCGTCGGCGCGCCGATCTTCTCGGCCTTCCACTCGGACGACCCCCGCGGCCGCAAGCACCGGCAGAACGCGCTTCTGGTGGCGATCGACCCGGCGGCCTTCGGCGATCCAGAGGCTTTCCTCGCCTCGGTGGACACCACCCTGGGCACCCTCAAGGAACTGCCGGCGGCGGACGGAGCGGACGGGGTCTTCTACCCCGGCGAACGCAGCGCCGCCACGGCCGCCCAGCGCGGTGAGAACGGGATCGCGGTCGCGCCCAAGGTCTGGCAGCAGCTGACCGCCGCCGCCGACGCGGCCGGCATCACGGTGCCCGCCGTGCTCTGAACGAGCCGCGCGCATGACACCGCCCCCTGCCGGTTCTCCGGCAGGGGGCAGGTCCGTTGGAATCCCGGGTCCGGGTCCCGTCACCGCGTCAGGACGGGGACGGGACACGGACGGCGGGGTCAGGGCGCGGTGCCCCAGGCGAGCGCGCCGGTGACGTACAGACCGACCTTCGACGCGTCGGCGTAGCTCGTGGACGTCGAACGGCTGTAGTCGTCCGCCTCGTTGAAGTTGGACCAGTCGCTCTTGTTCAGCCGCATCTGGATCTCACCCGTGGAGGCGCCGGCCGCCAGGGTGCCGCTGCTGAACGAGACCTCCAGGTAGTGGCTGGCACCGGCGGCCGAACCGTTGGTCTTCACACTGTGGGTGAGGTTCCCGCAGCCGATGACCGCCCAGTCGCACGAGGTGCCGAAGGTGGAGGCCCCGGCCTCGGGAGTGAACCAGTAGCGCAGCTTCACCGTCGACAGGTCCACAGCGGCGGTACCGGTGTTGACCAGCTGCAGACCCATCCGGATCTGGTTGTCGGTCGCGGAGGAGTCGGTGTTCTTGTACTGGACCTTGAGGGAGCCCGTTCCGGTGCCGCCGCCGGCCGAGGTGGTGGCGGACAGCGCCGAGGAGGCCGCCGAGACGTTGCCGGCCGCGTCCTTGGCCTTGACCGTGTAGCTGTACGCGGTGGAAGCCGACAGACCCGAGTCCGTGTAGGAGGTCGTGGTGGAGGAGCCCACCTTCACACCGTCACGGAACACGTCGTAGCCGGTCACCGCGGTGTTGTCGGTGGAGGCCGTCCAGGACAGCGAGACGCTGCTGCTGGTCTTCGCCGTCGCGGTCACACCGGTCGGCGCGGTCGGCGCCTGGGTGTCGTCGCCGCCGCCCGGGTTGCCGCCGCCGTCGATCGGCGGGTAGGCGTTCTTCACGAGCTCCTGGAACTGCGCGGAGAACCAGTGACCCGCGAGCGGGGAGTTCGGCAGCGCGCCGGTCATGCTGTTGCCGTTACGGCCGTTGCCCTCGTACGTCGGGTCGCACATCCGGTCGAAGCCCTTGCCCTCGTCGTTCTCGACGGGGGCGCTGTTGCCGTCCGACTCGCCCGGGGGCTTCGCCCACACGTACGCGTCGATACCGGCCTCGGGGGCCGCGGTGGGACGCTCGCCGATCCCGGCGCCGCTCTGGTTGCACCAGTTTCCGGCGTGGATGCGACGGTCGACCCGGCCGCCGTTGACATAGGCGTCCACACTGGTCGTCGGGCCCGCGGAGGTCGGGCGCGCGGAGCCGCCCCAGCCGTTGCGGGCGGTGTCGATCAGCATGCCGATGTTGGAGTTGAAGCCCTGGCTCACCAGCAGCGTGCGCAGCGCCTGGGCGAACGTCAGCTCATCGGTGTAGTAGTTCCAGTCGACCCACTTGGACTGGCGGACCGTGGTGCCGTTCACCGAGTCGGTGATCTTGAAGTTCGGCTCCTTCAGAGCCGAGTAGTTGGCCGTGTTCACGATGAAGCCGGCCACGTCGTTGACCGTGGCGCCCTCGGACGTGGCGGCCTTCTTGAACTCCGTCGCGGCCGGACCCATGTTGCTGTCCCAGCCCAGCCAGCCGTGGTGGGCGGCGTCGATGTAGTTGTAGACGTTGGGAATGGCACCGAGGGTGTGCAGGGCGTAGCCGACACCCTTCTCGTAGTTCCCGTTCGCCTTCATCGTCGCGCAGGCGTCGGTGGAACCGGCGGTGCCGCCCGCGTTGGTGACGATGTTGGGCAGCGAGTCGGGCTCGATGATGGTGACGATGCGCAGACTCGCGTACGCCGGGTCGGCGAGGATGTCGGAAATCGGGTCGATGTACTCGTTCTTGTACCGGTCGAGCTCGGTGGGACCGAGCTCACCGTTGGACGCCAGCGCGGCGCAGTCGCGTCCCGGCAGGTCGTAGATGACGACCTGGAACAGGTCGGCGCCCTGGTCCAGCGCGGTGTCCAGGTGCTCGCGCAGGCTCATCGCGGTGGCCGAACCCTCGATGGCCGCGATGCGGTCCATCCAGACGAAGGCCGGCGTGTCGGCGATCGCGGCGCCACCCGGTTCGGCCTTCGCCTTGGCGGACCAGTCCGGGTTCACGTATGCCGTGGCGCCCACATAGGGGTTGTCGACCCGCGCCGCCGCGGAGGCGGGGGTCGGGATCGCCACCATCAGTGCTGCGCCCATGGCCAGGGCGGAGGTTGCGGCAAGCCTCCGGCGTAGCCCGTGCATGATCGTGCCTCTGGTACTCATTGCGGCTCCGTGCTCCTCTCGTACGCCTGCGGAAACTCCCGCAGACGGCTTGTGGGGGTGTTGCTCCGGGACGCCGTCTGCGGAGACGGCGAGCTGGGTGGTGCGTCGGTGAGGACGCTGGTGGTTCCCCGATGGCGGGCACAGCGGGGTGAGTGGACAGCCCGCCATCGGGAGTTCGGTGGGTGCCGGCCGTTCAGCGGCCGGTCACGGGGCGGTGCCCGCGGTCAGGGCGCCGTTGACGTACACCCCGACCTTTGAGGCGTCGGCGAAGGCCGTGTTGGCGGCCCTGCTGTAGTCGTCGGTCTCGTTGAACGAGGACCAGTCGGCCTTGTTGAACCGGAGTTGCATCTCCCCGGTGGAGGCGCCGGGGGCCAGGCTGCCGCCGGTGAAGCCGACCTCCAGATAGTGGTCCGCGCCCGGCCTCGCTGAGCCGGCCGTCGCCACGCGGTGGGTGACCGCGCCGCAGCCGATCACCGCGTAGTCGCACGACGTGCCGTACGAGGCGGAGCCGGACTCACCGCTGAACCAGTAGCGCAGGGAGACCGTGCTCAGGTCCAGCGCCGTGGTGCCGGTGTTGACCAGCTGGAGGCCGGGCCTGATCTGGTTGTCGCCGGGCGACGCGTCGTTGTTCTTGTACTGCGCCTTGAGCGCACCGGTGCTTCCGCCGCCTCCTGCCGCGGTGGTCGCGCTGACCGCCACCGAGGCCGCGGAGGTGTTCCCGGCCGCGTCCCTGGCCCGCACGGTGTAGCTGTGCGAGGACGAGGCGGCGAGACCGGTGTCGGTGAACGAGGTGGACGCGGTGGACCCCGCCTTCACCCCGTCGCGGTAGACGTCGTACCCGCTGACGCCGGTGTCGTCCGTCGCGGGAGTCCAGGACAGCGAGACCGAGCCGGCGGTCGTGCCGGTCACGGCCACACCGGCCGGCACCGTCGGCGCCTGGGTGTCGCCGCCGCCACCGGACTCCGCGCTCGCCTCGAAGGCGAACCGGTTCATCCCGAGGCCCTGTCCGCCCTGCCAGATCTCGAACCCGGCCTCGGCGTCGATGAGGTAGTGCGCCGGGTTGATCGACCCGCGGCCCACGCCGTCGTCGATCAGGCCCTTCACATCGAAGTCGGCGAGCTCGGTGGCGCCGCCCTGCAGGACGTACGAGATCACCTTCCAGCCCGAGGCGCCGGGGCCGGTCCACACGTCCCAGTTCCGGCCGTCGAGCTGCACCGTCGCGGTGCGCGAACCGATCGGCTGGACACCTCCGCGGTGGTTCATCCAGATCATCACCTCGGTGCCGTCCGGCTGGTCGTCGGTGACCGGCGCCGAGTTGAACCAGATGTCCATCGACACGTTGTAGGCACCCGTGCCGACCTGGGTGGTCGACCAGTCGGTGGTCACGCTGCCCAGCTCGTCGACGCGCAGCGGCAGCCCGCTGTCCGTCGTGCACGCCCCCCAGTGACAGCCCTTGTAACTGGACGGGTACGTGGCCGGGGCACCGTTCGTCGGGAGGTTGAACGAGGACTTGGTGACGCTCCAGGCGCCGGTGTCCGGGTCGACGCTGACGCACTGCTCGGCCTCGGAGTTCCACTCGTTCTGCTGGTAGAGGTACTCCCCGCCCCGCAGTTCGGTGGTGCCCCACTGGGTGCAGTCGGTGACCGGAGCCGCCGATGCGGCGGGGGCTCCGGTGAGCATCGACGCGGCGGCGAGGATCAGGGCCGCGGCCGCCCCCGCCAGCGCCGGGAATCTCGGGCCGGTCACGGTTCCACGCCCCAGGCGAGGGCGCCGGCGACGTACGCCCCGACCTTCGAGGAGTCGGCGTACGCGGTGTTGGTGGCCCGGCTGTAGTCGTTGCTCTCGTTGAAGTTGGACCAGTCGCTCTTGTTGAGCCGGAGCTGAAGCTCGCCCGTCGACGCGCCCGCGGCCAGCGTGCCGGCGCCGCCGGTGAAGCCGACCTCCAGGTAGCGGTCGGCACCGGTCTTCGGGCTGGAGACGGCGACCACCGCGTGCGTGATGTTGGACGAGCCGAGCGCGGCGTAGTCGCAGTACGTGCCGAAGGTGTTCGGCCCGCCGTCGGCGGTGAACCAGTAGCGCACCTTCACGGTCGACAGGTCGATCGGGGCGCTGCCCGTGTTCAGCACCTGCAGACCCAGCCGGATCTGGTTGTCCCCGGTGTTCGAGTCGCTGTTCTTGTACTGGACCTTCACCGCGCCGGTACCGGTCGAGCCGCCCGTCTTCGTGGTGGCGGTGACCGCGGCCGACAGCGTCGAGGTGTTGCCGCCCGCGTCCCGTGCGGCGACCGCGTAGCTGTACTCGGTCGCCGCGGCGAGTTCCGTGTCGGTGAACGTCCGGGTGGTGGCGTTGCCCGCCAGGACCCCGTTGCGGTAGACGTCGTAGCCGGTCACGGCGACGTTGTCGGTGGAGGCGGACCAGGAGAGCGACACGCTGTTGCTCGTCGTCGCCGTCACGGCCAGGCCGGCCGGAGCCGTCGGCGGCTCGGTGTCGCCGCCCGGCTCGCCACCGCCCTCCACCAGCAGCTCCGCGTAGATCGCGAAGGCCAGCGCGAGCGCCGCCTGCGCCCAGAACCGGTGGTAGGTGAAGGTGGGGGCAGCGCCGCCGTCCAGGTAGGCCTGCACCTTCGGCCAGTCGGGGTCGTCCTTGTACCAGCTGCGGATGCCGATGAAGGTCGAGCCGGGCTCGATGGTGTCGCCGTTCGGCATCGTGCCCGACCAGTCGGCCGGGATGTACACCTCGTCGTCGAAGCGGTTGTAGTCCCTGCGGGTCTCCGGCACCGAGATGCCCTTGTCGGTGGCGTTCAGCGCCATCGCGTCCAGCAGCGCCTTGGCGAGCGCGGCGGCGTCCGCGTCGCCCGACTTCGCGGCGTAGTACGTCAGCGTCTTGACGTACGCGGCGCCCACACCGACGTCGTTGGCGTAGTCCACGACCGTGACGTGCAGTCCCGCGTTGTCCCCGGGGCTTGCCGGGTCCCAGGTGTCGGGCTGACCCGTCCAGTTGAGGGTCGAGGGGAAGCGGAAGCTTCCGTCGGCGCCGACCGTCGTCTCGGACGAGGCCCAGGCGACCCACTTGGACAGCACGGCCTCGGCGGACGCGTTGCCCGTCTCGTGGTAGTACGCCGCGAGGCGCTCCATGCCCCAGGCCTGGAAGCCGAACCAGTTGTTGCTCGGCGGGTCGTGGTAGACCGGCTGCCAGTCGTACGCCATGCCGTAGAAGGTGGGCGTGCCGGCCGGCGGCTTGCTGTAGCTGCCCTCCCAGCTGTTGGTGCAGCCGCCCGCGAACGCGCCCTCGCTCGACTGCAGCCAGGTCAGGAACTCCAGCTGCCTGGTCAGGCTCTTGGACCAGTCGGACCTGGCCGTCGCGGACTTGGGGGTCAGCGACGGTACGTTGGACAGGGCCCAGGCAGCGAGCGGGTTCTGGTAGCCCTGGTGGGAGGCGCCGTCACCGATGCGCCAGGCCCAGCCGCCGCCGCTGCCGGCCGCCGCGCCGCCCCAGGCGTAGTACCAGGACAGCAGGTAGTGCTGGGAGTCACGGCCCGTGGCGGCGGGGCAGGAGGTGGGGTCGGTGCAGTCGCCGACCCGCTTGAAGTACTTGTCGAACATGGCGTAGCGGAGGTAGTCGCCCATCTTGGCGGCCTTCGCGACCGAGGCCGAGACCTGGCTCGCCTTGCCCTGGGCCGAGGCCCATTGGAACGCCCAGTAGGCAGCCTGCACCGCGCGGGCGTCGGCGTCCGGCGCGTTGGTGTACTTCCACTGCTTGGCGTAACTCGCGTCGCCGACGAACAGGTCCAGATACCCGTTGGGGCCGCCGTACTTGAAGAGGTCGGTGGTGGGCTGCGGGACGGTCTCCCACACCGACTCCTGCGCGCCGCGCTGGTAGGTGTTGATGAAGGAGGCCCCGGCACCCGGACCGGACTCGCCGCCGGTGCCCGGCTTGTTGCCGTAGCCGTAGACGTTGTCCAGGTCCATCAGCCAGTGCATGCCGTAGACGTCCATCGTCCCGTAGGACGCGGCGAGTTCGGTGGCCAGTGGGTCGGTGCCGGACTTGACCGTGCCGTCCAGCGCGGCGGGGTATCCGCTGGGCAGCGGGTGCTCCGGGGCGTAGGTCGCGGGGGCCGACGGGTTGTAGGAGTCGGCGGTGGACTGGTCGGCGTGCTGGGGGATGATGGTCTTCTCGGCCACCGCCCAGGCCGCGTTGAAGGGCGCCCAGTCACCGGTCACCCGTCCGTACGCGGCCTCCAGCCACATCCAGAAACTGACGGCCTCCGACGTGGTCTGGTGACCGTGGTCGGGTGCCTCGACCATCAGGGTCTCGACCGAGTGGTACGGCAGGCCGTCCGGGCTGAAGTAGCCGTTGGCGGATGCCTTGATCTTGCCGTACTGGGTGAGGAAGGCCTGGGTGTAGGGGTCGTCGGCCGCGGCCGCACGGGCGCCGGTGCCGGCCGTGGACGCGGGCTTGGCGACGGCGGTGCCCTGTACCAGACCCGCGGCGAGCAGGCTGCCGCCCAGGGCGCTGCTGAATGTTCTACGTGATATCGACACAAATCCTCCATTGGCGGGTGTCGTTGGGGAGAGGGGGACGAA
>NZ_RDBK01000021.1:0-22318 GCF_008042275.1 Streptomyces sp. OR43
GGTACTGCCGTACGGGCGTGGCACGGAGGGATGTTGCGGCCCCGGAACACGGCGTCAACGGGTGAGCCTTGTTACGGCTCTGGAGAGTTGCGGGCCCTGGGCCTATCGTGCGGGCCGTGCGGCAGCGGACAGGTGAGCGGATCCCGGTGGTGGTGCAGCGTGACGTGCACGGTGTCGGCGGCCTCGGCGCGGGCCTGCCGGTTGGTCCACCACAGCTGATGGGCGACGAGCAGCAGCAGGACGACGCCGAGCGTCATCACCAGCTCCGCGCCCGTCCACAGCCCGCGCGCGGCCAGCCGCCTCCCGCGCACGTCACGCTGCACCACCACCGGGATCCGCTCACCTGTCCGCTGCCGCACGGCCCGCACGATAGGCCCAGGGCCCGCAACTCTCCAGAGCCGTAACAAGGCTCACCCGTTGACGCCGTGTTCCGGGGCCGCAACATCCCTCCGTGCCACGCCCGTACGGCAGTACCGTGTGGTCCATGCGCCCCGACACGCCTGCCGACCACACCACCGAAGCCGAGCGCCTGCTGCGCACCGCGGCGCAGTATCCGGAGGACCACGAACCGCTGCTCCTCCAGGCGGCGGCCCATCTGGAACTCGCCGGCGACCGCGCCCGTGCCACCACGCTCTACGACTCCCTGCTCAGCGACCCCGACACCGAACATCCCCACCTGGTGAAGGCGCTCAACGCCGCCAACCTGTGGGAGTACGGCCACGAGGCCGAGGCCCGCGCGATCATCGACGGCATCCGCGCGGCCGCCCCGCCGGAGGCGGCGCCGTGGGAGATCGCGGCCGAGACCCTGGAGGCCCACGACGAGCTGGAGTCGGCCCACGACTACTTCTCCACGGCCCTCACCCTGCTCATCGCCCCGGGCGAGGAGGTCCCGTACGCCACCCAGTCGCTGCTGACCGGCCGCCACCGGGTCCGCCGCCTGATGGGCGTCACGCACGACGCCTGGGACGAGCTGGCCGACGCCCTCCACACCGCGGCGGTCCCGCTGGACGAGCTCCACGACCCGAAGCGGCTGTGGGCGCTGGGCTCCTCGGACCCGGGCGAGCTCCGGGCCGAGATCACCCGCCTCCGCGCCGAACTGGGCACGTACCGCACGGCCCTGTCCCGCCCGTTCCCGGTGGCGGTGCTCCACTGGCCGGAGCCCGAACTGCGTGAGCTCCTCACCGCGTACCCCGGCCTCGGCAGCGAGTACGCCTCGCACCCGGACCACCTGGCCCTCCTGGAGGCGGCCCTGCGCGACCTCCATGCGGCGGGGACCCCGAACCTCGGCATCGTGACGGGCACGGTCCCGTCGTACGAGGCGTTCGCCGCCTCCGAGGCCGCCTCCCCGTCCGACCCGGACCTGCTCCCCCAGTACGC
This sequence comes from Streptomyces sp. OR43, assembly GCF_008042275.1. Lineage (GTDB taxonomy): Bacteria > Actinomycetota > Actinomycetes > Streptomycetales > Streptomycetaceae > Streptomyces. The sequence goes on from NZ_RDBK01000021.1 coordinate 1,378, forward strand.
GACGACCCTGGCCGCCCGCGGCCGCGCGGTCCCGTGGCCCCCGGCAAGGAGCGCGGCGTGCTGGTGCGGCTCGGGGCGGTCTTACCGGGACTGCCACGGGGGCGCGTAGGGGAACGCCGGTCCCCCTGGACCGCTACGGGTACGTACCCCTCAGTGCTGGGGCGGGCGGGCGGCGCGCCGGGGCAGGCGGCGGTCGAGGACGGCGCGGAGCCTGTCGGTGTCGTCCCTGCCCAGGGAGCGCTTCGGCAGATAGTGCACGACGAGCAGGTGGGGCGCGGGCGCCAGCAGGACGAACCCGGCGGCGGTCTCCACGTACCCGCCGAGGCTCCGCCATCCCCGGCGCGTCTCCATGTGCGCGCCCGTGAAGCGCACGGCGTCGTCCGAGTCGCTCACGGTCACGCTCCAGGGCCCCGTCGCGGCACCCACCCTGGCGTGCCGCGCGGCCAGGACGCTGGTCCGGGCGACCAGACCGAGCAGGCAGCCGACGAAGGCGCATGCCGCCGCCGAGAGGCTGTCCGAGATCAGCCAGACGGACGCGGCGAAGAGCACCGGCACCAGCAGCCGCTGCAACCGCCCCCTGATCCCCCGCATCCTCCCTCGTGCACGGAAGGCGTCGGACCAGTCCGGCCGCCCCAACTCGTATCTCAGCTCGACGACGGTGCTCTCCGCACGCTCCGCCGCGCCTCGTGCCTCGGCCATGGCCCTCCCCTTCCGGTCGCGGCGGTGATCGTAGCGGGTAGACCGCGATCACCCCAGGCCGGGAACAAACCGCCCGCACGGCACCCGGATACGCCACGCCCGGGGAAGGCTCTCACCGGGTCGCCGATTCCGTGACGTCCAGTTCCTGGGTCCCCACGACGGACAGCAGCTCCAGCTGCTCGGCTCCCGGGCTTCCGGGTGGGGCGGTGAACCACAGCAGACGTTGCCGTCCGTCCTCGCTGAGGAGGTTGTAGCAGTCGAGCTCGATGACGCCGAGCAGGGCGTGGACGATGCGCTTGTGGTCGATACGGCGCACCGCGACGTCGTGGGTGTCCCAGAGGGCTGCGAACTCCTCGCTGCGACGGCGCAGCGCGGCGACCATCTCCGTGACCTCCGTGTCCCGGCCGCGCCGGGCGGCCACGGCCCGGAGGTCGGCCACGAACACCCGGGAGTGGTAACCGTGGTCCTCGGGCGGGTAGATCCCGCGCGCCCGCGGGTCGGTGAACCAGCGGTACACGAAGCTCGCCGCCGGGCCACGGCGTGCCGGGGACCTGCCGAGCAGGGTCCGGGCGAGGTCGTTCTCCACCAGGGTTTCGTGCAGGTCGGTGATGACACGCGCGGGGGTGTTGGACAGCCGGTCCAGGAGTCCGAGGAGCGCGGGCTGCACGTGCGCCGACGGTCCGTGTGCCGACGGGGGGACCGGCCGTTCGGCCAGGCGGAACAGGTGGTCGCGCTCGTCGCCGTTCAGGCGCAGGGCCCGGGCGAGTGCGGCCACGGTCTGGGTGGACGGCTGCACGCCGTTCTTCGCGCTGCCACGTTCCAGCTCGGTGTAGTAGTCCGCCGACAGCCCTGCCAGCTGCGCGACCTCCTCGCGGCGCAGCCCGGGGACGCGCCGTCGCGGGCCTTGGGGGAGACCGACCTCGGCGGGGCGTATGCGGTCGCGACGTGTCCTGAGGAAGGCGCCGAGTTCTGGAAGGTTCACCCCTCCATGGTCGCTCGTACGCCGGAGCACAGCCAGGGGGTGGCGTCCCCTGGGTAGACGCAGCCCTGGCTGGGGACGGGGAACCGGACGATCGTGGAAGACGCAGCAGGGCAACGGCAAGGCCGCGGCCCAAGCCCTCTTCCCCAGGAGTCAGCCATGTCCCCGGGGTGGGGTACGTACGGGAGCTGTCGGCGGGACCCCCGGAGCCCGCGTAACCCCTTCGGACATGGCCGACTTACCCCTGGGCAAGCGCCCCCCGTGCCCCGACCATGGCCTCCTGAAGCCTGGACCGCTGCGGGGGGAAGGCCACACATGAGCAAGAACGACCCGGGCACGCCCGACAACACTCCCCCGCGACCCTGGGCCCGCGGCAACCCGGGGGCCGGCGGCCCTCCCCGCCCGCCGCACCCTCCCCGAACCGGCGGCTTCGGCGGCGGCCTGCCTCCCGCCGTGGGCACGATGCCCGCCCCGGTCAGCAGTCTGCGCGTCCTGATGATGGTCATCGGCGGCCTCCAGGCGATCCTGGGCCTGGCCCTGGTGACCAACAGCGTCTCCATCGCCACGTCACTCTGGGGCGAGGACGACACGTCGGCGTACACCCGCCGGGCCGCGGGCGAGGACCACGCCGGCATGGTCGTCTTCGTGGGCATCCTCATCCTGGCGGTCACCGCCTGGGGCATCCTGACCGCCCTGAAGTTCCCGACCCGCCACCCCAACGTGCGCAATTCGGCCATCGGCTACGGATGGATGACCCTGGCCTTCACGGTCTTCCTGTGGGCCTTCACGACGGTCCTGATCCTGGTCCTCATCTGGCTCGCCGTGGCCATCCTGCTCATCGTCCGGCCGAACCAGCCGGAGTGCAGGGACTGGTTCGGGGCGCCGCGGCAGCTCTGAGGCCGTCGCCGGCAGCGCTTTTGTCACCGGGATACCCCACTGTCCGACCTTTGCAATATCATCACAGCCAACCACTCATTCCAGGGCCGCACCTCCCCACGCAGGTCTCAGCTCTGTGTGCGCGAGGAAGTCTTCATGCCGCCCTATCAGCCCTCTGCCGACTGGCAGTTCGAGGTTCCCACCACCGGCACCAAGCGGCTCCCGCCCGCAGCCCGTTACGTCGAGTCGTTGACGCATCAGGGGTACGGATTCGAGGCCGCCATCGCCGACCTGGTCGACAACTCCATCGACGCGGGGGCGCGCAACGTCGTCGTCAGCTTCCTGCGCGACGAGGACCGCCTGGTCAGTCTCCTCGTCATAGACGACGGCCGCGGGATGGACGACGCGGCGCTGGACACCGCGATGACGGTCGGCGGCCGCCAGGACTACGACGACGGCGCCCTCGGTCACTTCGGCGCCGGCCTCAAGGCCGCCTCCCTCTCGCACGCCGACTCGCTCACCGTCATCAGCCGCACCAAACGCAGCCCGGCCACCGGCCGCCGCTGGCTGACGGCCCGCGCCCAGGCCGACTTCAGCTGCGACATCGTCGACCCGGGCTACTGCCAGGATCTCGTCGACCGTTACGACGGCCTCATCGAGTGGCACGGCACGATCGTGCGCTGGGACAGCGTCCGCGCCTTCGACACCGTCACCACCGGCCAGGCCGACCGCTATCTCAACGACGCGATCGAGAAGCTGGAGACCCAGCTGGGCCTCTACCTCCACCGCTTCCTCGCCCGTGAGGACTTCAACATCGACATCGTCGTCGAGGACGTCCGGACCAAGGAGGAGCTGGACCACCGCGGCGTCGAGCCGATCGACCCGTTCGGCTACCGGGTGCCCGGCCGGGCCGGTTTCCCCCGTACGTACACCGCACCGGTCCAGGGCGTCGGCGAGGTCGCGCTCACCGCGCACATCTGGCCGCCGAAGTCGCCCCTGGTCAGCTACCGCGGCATCGGTCCGCTCGCCGAGCGCCAGGGCTTCTACATCTACCGCAACGACCGGCTCGTCCAGGCGGGCGGCTGGAACAGCACCCGCAGCCCCGAGGGCCACCTCGCGCTCGCCCGGATCGTCGTCGAGCTGCCGGCCGAACCGAACGACGTCTTCGCCCTCACCGTGAAGAAGGACGGCGTGACCGTCACGCCCGCGTTCGCCCGCGGCCTGGAGCAGGCCGTGGACAGCGAGGGACAGGCCTTCGGTACGTACGTGCAGGAGGCGGCGGCCACGTACCGCGAAGCCGCCAGGCGCGCGACCGAGCCGCAGCGCAAGGCCGTCCTGCCGGCCGGCAAGGGCATGGACCCCAAGCTGCGGCGCACACTGCGCGACGAACTGCCCGAGCTGGAGGGCGAGGACCCGATCGGCTTCCGCTGGGACACGCTCCCGTCGGACGTGTTCTTCGAACTCGACCGCGAGCAGCGGGAGGTGCGGCTCAACAAGGAATACCGGCAGCTGCTGAACGGCGGTCGGCGCGGAGGTCTCAACGACGCCCCCGTACTGAAGAGCATGCTCTACCTCATGGTCAACGAGATCTTCCAGAAGGAGCGGGTCAGGGCCGTCCACACCGACAACGTGGCGCTGTGGAACAGCGTCCTGGTGACGGCGGCGCGCTGCGAACTCGAACGCTGAACCGCCTGTCCGCCCTCCCCCGCCCCGTTCCGACCCGAGAGAGCCGCGACGTCATGACCGATCACCTGTTCACCCTGCACGGCGATGTGCTGGCCGCGATGCGGCGTGGTCCCAAGCCCTTCGCCAAGCTCGCCTTCGTGCTCTCCGAGGCCGAGGAACCGGCCGACACCGCGCTCGGCCACTTCCGTGACCGCGTCCTCGCGGCGGACCCCGGGGACGGGCTGATCGCGCTCTGGCACCGCACCCTGACCACCTGGGACCTCGCGGAACAGGCCGACTGGTCAGCCGCCCCGGCCCGTACGGACGCCCGCCGCTCGGACACGTACGACCGGCTGGGCTTCGGGCCCGATCTGCGCAAGGCGCTCGACGGCGCCGTCCCGGTGTTCAAGGAGCCCGGCCCGACGGTGATCAGCAAGGAGTTCACGTCCTGGTACTCCCGTGACGCCGCGGCCGCGCGCTCCTTCTACTGGAACTCCTACGAGCAGCTCCTGCGCGGCAAGGGCTGGCCGGACGAGGCGGTCGCGGGGCTCGACGAGGCGACCCATGCCGTGGTCGAGCGGCTCTCCGACCCCACCAGGACCGAGGCGTACGGCGCCCGGGGACTCGTCGTGGGCTACGTCCAGTCGGGCAAGACCGCCAACTTCACGGGCGTCACGGCCAAGGCCATCGACGCCGGATACCGCCTGGTCATCGTGCTCGGAGGCACTCTCAACCTCCTCCGCGGCCAGACCCAGCGCCGCCTGGACATGGAGCTGATCGGCCGCGAGAACATCCTGCGCGGCGCCGACCCGGCGGATCCGGACGCGCTGGTCGGCATCGACTACCAGGACGACGAGGACTGGCCGGCGAAGTTCGTCAGCCACGGCGGCCGGCCGTCCACCCTGGGCGCGTTCGACATCGAACGCCTCACCACGCGCGACGACGACTACAAGAGCCTGCTGAACGGCATCCGGGCCCTGGAGTTCGAGAAGCAGGCCCGCACCCTGCCGCTCCACGACCCCGCCAACCTGCACCACGCGGCCGCCCGCGTCATGGTCGTGAAGAAGAACAAGTCCGTACTTTCCAAGCTCATCAAGGACCTCAAGAAGATCGGCCCGATCCTCTCCGAGATCCCCGCGCTGATCATCGACGACGAGTCGGACCAGGCCTCGGTCAACACCACGGACCCGAAGAAGTGGGAGGACGGCAAGGTGGCCCGCACGGCCATCAACAGCCAGATCTCCCAGCTGCTCACCCTGCTGCCGCGCGCCCAGTACGTCGGCTACACCGCGACGCCCTTCGCCAACGTTTTCGTCGACCCGGGCGACGGGGAGGACATCTTCCCGCGCGACTTCCTCATCTCGCTGCCCCGTCCCACCGGCTACATGGGCGTCCAGGACTTCCACGACCTCGAGTCGGCGGAGGGCACGGCCGAGGAGACGCACATCCGCGGCATCTACGAGGACACGGGCGACCGCCTCCAGGAGGCCCTGGACGCCTTCGTCCTCACCGGCGCGCTCAAGCTGTACCGGGTGGACCGCGGTGTGGACGAAGGCCCGTTCCGCCACCACACGATGCTCGTCCACGAGTCGGTCCGCATGGCCGAGCACGCGGCCCTCGCCCTGCGCATCAACTCCATGTGGCACCGGGCCGCGTACACGAGCAAGGAGGGCCACGACCGCCTGGCGGCGCTCTTCGCCTCCGACTTCCACCGCTACGCGGACGACACCCTGCCCACGCCGGAGTCGTACGACGAGCTCAGGGCCCACGTCTCACGTGCCCGCCAGCTCATCAACGCCGGCGGCTCCCCGGTCCTGGTGGTCAACGGCGACACGGAACGCGACTACGCCCAGCCCGAACTCGACTTCGACCGCACCCCGCACGTGTGGAAGATCCTGGTCGGCGGCACCAAGCTCTCCCGCGGCTTCACGGTCGAGGGCCTCACGGTGACGTACTACCGCCGCACCACCCAGCAGGCGGACACCCTGATGCAGATGGGCCGCTGGTTCGGCTTCCGCCCCGGCTACCGCGACCTGGTCCGCCTGTACATCGGCCGCGAGGAAGCGCTGGGCAAGTCGAGGACGGTCGACCTGTACGAGGCCTTCGAGGCCATCTGCCGCGACGAAGAAACGTTCCGTTCCCAGCTCACCCGGTACGCCACCCTGGTGGACGGCAAACCCCAGGTCACCCCGGCCCAGATCCCGCCACTGGTCTCCCAGCACCTTTCCTGGCTCAGGCCGGCGGCCCGCAACAAGATGTTCAACGCGGAGCTGGTGGAGATCCGGTCGCCGGGGCAGTGGGTGGAGCCGACGGCTTATCCGACCGGGCGTGGGGACCTGCGGCACAACACCGAGGCATGGCGGCCCGTCCTCGATGCGCTGGACCCCGCTCCTGTCACGCTGAGGTACTCCTCCGCCGAACATGACCGGGACGACAGCTACGAGGCGCTGCTGGGGACCATCGGCCACAGCGCGCTGATCAGCATCCTGTGCGATCTGCGGTGGTCCGCCCCCACCCAGTTCTCGCCGCACCTGCAGTCACTCGTTTCGGCGGCCGACGCCGGCAACGTCATCGACGACTGGTTGGTGATCGCTCCGCAGCAGACGTCGAACCGCAGGACGGAAGCAAGCATTCTCGGATCCCGTCCGCTCTCGCTCGCAAGTCGTACGCGACGCCGCGGTGATCTCTTCGGGGCCATCAGCGAACCCAAGCACCGCGCAGCGGCTCTACGGGTGGCCGGTGCTCTCGGGGACTCCGGTGATCCCGTGGTCGAATCACTCGTTCGGGAGCGACGGGGTGTTGTGGTCCTCTACCCGCTGGTGGAAGAAGAGCCACGGCTGTCCGCCGGAGGTGCGATCGATCCCGGTGACGTCGTCATGGCGTTCTCACTCGTGGCCCCGGCCTCCCCGCACACCGGACAGGAGAACATGGTGCGCTTCCGTGTCGTCGATTCGAGCAAGGGTGATTTCGCCGTCATCGATCGCGACGAGGACGGAGCGTAGGAGACTTGGCAGTGATGAGCACTGCCAAACCGTCCTCTCCCGGCGTGTCCGCCCGGATGAGCCGACAGGCCAGCCGAGACACCGCACCCGAAGTGGCGGTCCGCAAACTGTTGCACGCGTCCGGTTACCGGTACCGCCTCAACGAGCGAGTACCGCACATGTCCCGGCGGACGATCGACATCGCGTTCACGCGGGCCAAGGTCGCCGTGTTCCTGGACGGGTGCTTCTGGCACGGATGCCCCGAACACGCCACGCAACCGAAGTCGAACGCCGAGTGGTGGCGACAGAAGCTCGATCGCAATATGGCACGGGACGCGGAGACAACGGCACATCTGGTCACCGAGGGGTGGACGGTCCTGCGCTTCTGGGAGCACCAGCCTCCGACGCAGGTCGCCGAGCGGGTGACGGAAGTCGTCGACAGCAAGAGGTCCGCGAAGCGGGCAGGGTCAGAAGGTGGGGGCTTGTGAACGGATTACGGTTCGTGGACGTGTGCGCGGGGGCCGGCGGACTGGCCCTGGGGCTGGAGCAGGCAGGGTTCGAACCGGTGTTGCTACTGGACAACAAACCCGTGGCCTGCGACACCTTGCGCATGAACCGGCCGCGGTGGAATGTCCTGGAGATGGATCTTCTGGACTTCGTTCCGGACGAGCACCCGCAGACGTACGACGTCGATCTGCTGTCCGCCGGACTGCCCCGTGTGAAGTCGAGCGCGACGGCGGCAAGGAACGAGACCAGTGAGGAGGAGCGACTCCTGGAGGCGGCGGTCCTCCTCACGCACTCGATCCAGCCGCGTGCCATGATCATCGAGAACGTGCCGGGGTTGGTCGACTCCGAGGCGTTCGAGCCCTTGCGTGACTTCGTCCGCAAGGAGCTTGAGCATCTTGGCTACCGGTTGCACTGGTTCGTGCTGAACGCGGCGGACTTCGGTGTGCCGCAGGACCGCAAGCAGGGGGTGCTGGTCGCTCTCAAGGAGCGCTACTTCGACTCCTTCCGGCCGCCGGTTCGGACGGTCACCGAATATGTCTCGGTGGGCGGGGCGCTGCGTCGTTCCATGGCTTCCCGTGGATGGAGCGGCGCCCATGCCTGGGCGGATCAGGCGATCAGTGTGGCGCCGACGCTGGTGGGTGGCTCCGACAACAGAGGGGGCGCCGACCTGGGCCCGACCGGTTCGAAGAACGCCTGGGCGCGCATGCGGGTCAATGGGGGCGCCTTGGCCGACGAGGTTCCGGGGCCCGAGCTGGACGGCTCACCCGCCATGGTCAAGCTCACGGACACGCAGGCGGCGCTGCTGCAGAGCTTTCCGGACGAGTGGCTGTTCGCGGGCAGGAAGACGGCCCGCTACCGCCAGATCGGGCATGCCTCGCCGCCGCCGGTAGGGAGGGCTTTGGGTGCCGCTGTCGCCGAGGCTCTGCGTGGATGAGCGCCCGAAGCACTCCCGGATCGAGGGTTAGTTGATCTTGAACGGCCGGCTACACTTCAATCCCATGACCCACTCACCACATCCACCACTCCTACCTGCGCATTTCCGCATCGTGGACTTGTTCGCAGGCCCGGGCGGCCTCGATATCGCGGCCGCGATCATGGGAGTGGAAAGCATTGGTGTCGAGTGGGACGACCCGACCCGCGCGACGCGCGACGCAGCGGGACTTCGCACCACGGTGGAGAAGGATGTCGCCGCGCTGGGCCCGTGCGATCCCCAGGTGGTGGACGCCAACGTCCTCACCGGTGGGCCGCCGTGCCAGTCGTTCTCCGTGGCCGGCAACCGGGAGGGTCACAAGGCCTTGGAGGACGTGAAGCGGCTGGCCGGCTGCTTGGTCGGCGCAAGGGACCGCAAGTCCTTCGACGCCATTTGGGGCGAGGTCAAGCGCGAGACCGACTCCATGTCCGACTCACGTACAGGGTTCGTGCTCCAGCCGTTGCGTTGGATCATGGAGGCGAAACTCAAGCGCAAAAAGCCCTACGACGTGGTGGTGCTGGAGCAGGTCCCCACGGTGCTGCCGGTGTGGAACCACTACGCCGAGTTGCTCAGCGGCATCGGCTACGCAGCCAAGGCCCACCTCCTGCACGCGGAGGCATTCGGTGTCCCGCAAACACGCCGGCGCGCGGTGCTCATCGCCCAGTGGGACCCCGAGAACTCGTCGAGGGATGTGTACTTCCCCGAAGCGACCCACCAGCAGTACCGCAAGGGGGTCGAGCGCCTGCTGCCCCCGCCGCATGAGGGCCCGACCGACGAACCGCACGAGGGTGCCTTGTTCGCGCGCCCCAAGAACACCAGGGAACGGAGGAAAGAGCCCTGGGTGTCGGTGGGGGACGCTCTCGCCACGGCCCGCCCCCGTGACTTCGTCCTGGTCTCCAACTACGGTTCCGGCGGCGACCCGAAGAACCGGGGGCGCCGCACCTCGGAGGAGCCGGCCGCAACGATCACCGGCAAGTTCCGCCGCAACCGGCTCTTCCTTCTGAAGGAGAACGAGTCCGGCGAGAAGGAGATCGGCGAGGAGCTGGACCGGCTGTCGTTCGAGGAAGGCGGCCTTCTCCAGTCCTTCCCCGCTCGCTACCCGTGGCAGTCCACCGACGTCGCTCAGCAGATCGGCAACGCGGTCCCGCCCCGCCTCTCCCTGCACATCCTGAGCGCCGCGCTCCTGCGTGAGGCTCCGAAGGACGAGTGGTTCGCGCGGCTCAAGGAATGGAAGCCGCAACCTCGCCCCATCGAGAAGGACGCCCCTACCGAAGGCCCCTGACACCAAAGGGCCTTCGGGCAGGCCGGGTCAGTCCGACTCGTTGTCGTCGGTGTTCTTCCCCCGCACAGGAGCTCCGGCGAAGAGCTCCGCGAAGTGCTCGGTGAGGGTGGCCACGGAATCCTCCGGCGCCCTCTCCTCGTCCGGCCCTTCCGGAAGCCCTCGTCGCGGTACGGCCGGTGCCCACTCCGCGGCTTCGACCCACTGCGCCGACGGACGACCGTCACGCTCGATGTCCGGCGCCATGACGTCGTACATGAGCGTGGCGGCTGAGGCGTTGACCGCCTTGAGAAGTGCATTGACTTCCCGAGTCGTGCTCACCGTTCCTCGACTGATCAATGTCACCAGAGCCTGCGCTGTAGGGCGATGGTCGATCACGGAGAGTCGCAGCGCCGAGTTGAACATCTCCTGCTGGCCGCAGGCGGTCACCACCGGGCCGTAATCCGGCCCGTTCCGAAACAACTCGGCTGCCCACCACAGTCGTGCGAATGCCTGCGAGTCGGCGGAACCGCGAAAGCGGCTGGCCGCCACTCTCGGTGGTCCCCCGTCCTTGGGTTTCGTCGTTTGCCGCCACACCACGTAGTCGGGCGCGACCCCCAATGCCAAGTAGTTCCAGAACCGGCGATCCGCCGCCTCCCGACGCGTCAGCCGCAGGGTCGCGTGGAGCCGAGGAGCCAACCAGGCGTCGGCGGCGGTGGCCTTGTCAGCGCTGAACACGTGCATCGCGTCGTCGACGAGATCGCGGACCGGTAGAAGCGCCCCTCTGGCCTCATTGTGCGGCAGGGGTTCGGTGACCTTGTTGAGCGCTATGGCCGGCACGTCCTCCTTGCCGGTGAGGAGACCGTCGGTGATGTAGCGAGCGGCGTTGAGATCCGCGAGTAGCGCCAGGCGCTCGGGCAGATGGCTGGGCTTGTCGGTCACGCGTCGGTCCCCCGGTCGAGTCGGTCGAGGCCTCGGATGGTCGCGGTCAGCGCCTTGGGCACGTCCGCCCTGCGCGTTGCGGCGTAGTGGATGCGCGGCTGGAGGTCGGTCCACCCGGACGCCCCCGTCCTTCTGCCGTGCACTTCCCGCAGCGCGTCCCCCAGTGGTCGACCGGGCACGACGTCCGGAAGCATCTCGCGGAGCACCTCACCCCGCCAGTCCTGGGGGAAGAGCGGAGTGCCGTCTTCCTCGATCTCCAAGTCGCCGATCGCCGTGTGGAACACGGCCGTCCACACATCCGTGCACATCTGGGCGAGGAGAAGGTCGCGGACCAGGCTCTCGACCGCCGTGCCGTTGCCGTCGACCAGCTCGGTGATGCCCTCGAAATCGGTATTCATGTGCACGGTCGGAACCTCGCCGGAGGTGTCGACCGTCCACGGCACGTCCGCGAAGGGTTGCAGCCACTCCGGGCCATCCCGGAAACCGACCTCGGAAACTTCGAGTTCTCGCTCACGCAGAGGGGTGTCGGCTTTCAGGTCGACGATCCAGTCCCGCTCCGAGACGGCGATCATGCGACCTGGCACTCCATCGACCGTGGCGATCACGTGGACCGACATCGTCGCGCGGTCGAGATGATCGGCCCGCCAGAGGTCCAAGTAGCCGGCCCATTCACGGCCGCCCTCGGCGCGAGGCTCCAAACGCACGGTGGTGCGTGCGTTGGTGGCTCCTTCGGTGAGGACGACCACGACCGATACATCGGACCAGGGCCCGTCGGGCCCCGTCGCGCGTCCGGGCACGACAGCCGTGAAGGTCAGCCGGGCCTTCTCCCAGTCGTTCCGCTCGGCCAATCCCAGCGCGACCACCTGCTCGACCGTCGAGAACGTCTTCGTGTCGAGCGGCTCCCGTGCCTCGCCCGGGCCCCGCAGTTCGACCGCGGTGACCCGCAGAGTCACTGAGCCGGGAAGCCGCTTGTACGGATAGCCCCTCATGCCCGGCCTCCCTTGTCAGTCCCGAGTTCGACGATCAGGCCCGTGAATACAGCCCTCACGGGGTGCGTCGACACGTCGGTCGTCCCTCGGAACGTCGCCTTGCGGGCACCCGGCGCGAAGCGCAGCGACCCGTCCACCACTTCACAGTTGTGAACAGCAACGAGCTCCGCCCACGCGAGGACGGGGCGCGGCCCCGATCGCACGTCCAGCTTCGCCACGGGAACCGGTCGCGATGAGTCCGCGCCGGCCGGGATCTTCACCTCGCCGGTGACGGACCAAGCACCGTCCGCATCGACGAAGGCGTCGAGTTCCTCCAACGTCGGGAGCGCCGTCGGGCCGGCGGGGCGAGGGGCTCGCTTGCCGCCCAGCGTCAGCTTCTTACGGAGTCGTTCGGCCCCGCCCGCCCGTTTCGCCTTGGGCAGAGCGACGAGTTCACGCACCGCCTTGTTGGTGTCGGTGGTGAGTTTGGCGATCCGGCGGTACGCGGACGGCGAGTACAGCATCCGCAGCTCCTCCGTCTGCCCCCATTTGTTGTGCTCGGGCGGTTCGGAGGTGCGCAGAAAGACTTCCGCCTCGACGGCGCCAGGAGCGTCCTCACCGGCGGCATGACCCGCGAGCAGTACCGCCTGGAAGGGGTTGGTCCCCACGGGCAGATCCCCCACTCGGGCCGTCCTGACGGTCATACGGTTGCCGCGCATCATGACCACGTGGTTCGGCTTGCCGACGTCATCGGCCTCCGTCACCAGGACGACGGCCCGGTGTTCGACCTTCTCCGTGCCCCCCGCCGAAGGAGGCACATTAAGCGTCACCGTAGACATGGCCACCTGACCGGCCTCGGTCAGCCGATCCACGGTCGTGCCGTCGAGGAACGCCTGCAGGGCCCGGGTGCGTGAGGGCTGCGCCGTCCGGGGATCCACCCGTTCCTGCGGAATGATCTCCGCACCGTTTCGGAGTGTTCTGACGGATGCCTCCAACAGCGGTCGTCGCGTCTCTCCCACAGTCATGGCCGCCCAGAAGTTTCGACCGAGGGCCTGGACGAGGCGCTTGTGCATCCGGTGCACGCTGTCGTCGTCCTCGATGCCCTTGCTGTCGGCGTCCGGGTCCGCCTCGACGAGGCTCGCCACGTCGTGCGCGCCGACGATCAAGAAGGACGTGCCCGGCTCGTCACTCTCCCGCGTGAGGTGGAGGCGCTCGACCTTCTCCTCGTCGGCCCACCACGAACGGGCCACGTCCGAGCTGTCCGCGTCCGGATCGGGACGTCCGAACCAGGCGGGGCCGGCCCAGGCACGACCGTCCACTTCGCGCCAGGGAAGATCGATCCGGCCGATCAGGCGTCGCTCGGTGCGCCCCTCGTGCGGCTCAGAGAGAGTGGAGTTCATCAGGACGAGGCCAAGGCGACTCGTCGCCCAGAGCGTCGCCTTTCCCAGACCGTACGAACCGCCTGCTCCGCTCACCGTCTTGTGACTGTCCAGCTGCCGACGCACCACGGCGGCGAAACGACCGGTCTCGTAGTCGTCGCCGGTCAAGCCGGACGCGTTGTAGTCGTCGACCCGCAACAGGACAAGCCGGTCCCGCTCGTACATGTCACGCAGCCCGGCAGCGATGACCCGCCCGACCTTCTGGTTCTGGGACGCCGCCGACTCGTAGTGCGGGAGGAGTTCGTCCCAACGAATCTCCTCACGGAACCGGGCCAGAGCCTCGCCTGTCAGCTCGTGCAGCGTGTAACGCACTCGGACCGGTTGTTTGCGGTCCAGACGCTCGTCGAGGCTGTTCTGCGTCGCTTCACGCGCCAACACCTCGACGTCGGCCTCGAAGGCGAAGGCCGCGGCATTGCCGAAGTCGCGCCCACCGTCGGCGTATCCGGGGCGGTGGTACCAGGAGACGGGGAGACCGGCCAGGGTGTCGGCCGTACGGGTGTGGATCGTGCCGAGGTCGGTGCCGAGCGCCTCCGCGATCTTGGCGATGGTCTCCTCGCGAGGAGTTGCGCGCCCGGTGATCCATGCCGACACCGCGGCCCGCGTCATCCCGATGCGCTCGCCGAGGTCGGCCTGGCTCAAGCCCGACTGCTTCAGCTGCCGGGCCAGCCACGGACCGAAATCCATGCCGCTGTCCAACGTCACCACTCCTCAGCTACCTGGACGACCATGGGACTAAGGTACAGGCAAATTTGACAGTCTCCAGGTGACGACAACGAGATTTGACAGCCGCTCCGGCGCCTTGAACCGTTCATCGCTTCGCTTGATCCAAATGCACTACAAGTCCCACAATCAGCCTTTGAGTCGGGCTCGCAACCTTCTTGACCATTCAGTCCGGATTGCACCTTTAGTGCCATACGTCACCCTCGCCATTCCCGCCGAAAGACCCTTGCGGTGGGCCCGATTGGACAGGTAAGGTTCCTAGCAGAAGAGCCCTGACCGGGCTCGGATAAGCACCCTTCTTCAGGTGCTTAGTTTGCTGCGCCCGGACGCCAACCTCACGTCCATTCGCAGAAATTTCAACGGGTCGGCGAAACCCCTTGCTAGCACTCGAGAAATGCGGTTTGATCCTCGGCAATAACCACACCGGATCCGCACTTCTTCTCGGAAGAAACCTTTCATCGACATCTGCCGAATTCACCGCCCCCACCTTGTGTGTATTCAGCCTTCTGCACGTGCGCAAATTCTCGCGAAACAAACCCGTGCCCAGTACACACAAAACACCAAGGGGTAAGTTCTATGGACAAGCGCTCGTTCGGCCCTCACGCCTTCTTCCTCATTCGTGAATACGACAGTAGGAAGCCGTGGGAGAAGGACAACTTCCTGACAAGCACCGGCCTCAGGACTGCCGACATCGAAAGGCTTCGGGCTCTCCAGGACAGCCTTGAGGCCCCCCGCGAGTCCGCCCCGGAGCCCCCGCGTCGTCGGCGTCCGCGTTCGCCCCGCCGTCCCCGGGTGGTCGGGGCGCGCCCCGCGAACCGGAGCGACATTCTCTACGCGGCCCGGAACCGCCGGGCCCGCCGCCCCGTGGTCCTTGTCATCCTCGTCATCGGGCTGAACTGAACCAGGCGCCCCCCTGGACATCCGCCACCTATCGTTGAGTTCGCCGGCCGGCCGCGCCCCCGCAGCGGCCGGCCCCCGCTCCCCCACGTTCATCTCACGGCCATGAAATGGGATCACCTTGAACCACAGCGACGTGACGGGTATTTCGGGAGCCTTGCCCGTCATCCAGAAGATCCTCGACCAGTCGGCGCGCGTTCTGGAGACGTACCGCGTGGACCCCGGGTTGATCCTGGAGCATGCCAACGGCGAGCGAAGGATCACTCAGGGCGGTTACGGCGACCGCCAGTTGTTCGAACTCGTGCAGAACGCGGCGGACGAGATCGCCTCCGCACCTGGGGGAAAAGTACATGTCGTGCTCACCAGGACGCACCTCTACTGCGCCAACGAGGGAACGCCCGTCACGCCCGAAGGCGCCGAGACCATTCTCCGCATGAGCGTGTCGAAGAAGCGTGGTGGCCAGATCGGTCGGTTCGGTGTCGGCGTGAAGTCGATCCTGGCCGTGACGGACACCCCTCAGTTCTTCAGCACTTCAGGTGCGTTCGGCTTCGACCGGGTGTGGTCGTACGAGGAAATCAGGAAGGCCCGGGGGACGTCTCCCGAAGACGTCTTCGAAGCGCCCGTGCTGCGGATGGCTCGTCCGCTGGACGCCGAACAGGAGCGGTTCGCGGACTCCGTCCTGAATGATCTGCTCACCTGGGCCACGACGGTGGTGCGGTTGCCTCTTCTCCCCGGGGCCGCCGAGCAGCTGAGTCACGACATGCACGACTCGATGAACAGAGCCGAGGAGAAGCGCGAGTTCCCCGCCAGGTTCCAGCTGTTCTCCCATCACGTCGGAACGGTGGTCCTCGAGGACGCCCGGTCCATGCCGCCGATCCGCCGCGAGATCACGGTCGACCATGACGGCTACCGGCACACGATCCACGAGTCACGCACGGGCCGGCCGCAGTCCAGTTCCGCATGGAAGGTGTTCACGCACGCCCATCGGCCGTCCGAAGCTGCCCGCGCCAGCGCAGGCGAGATGCACGATCGCGGCACCATCGACATTTCGTGGGCCGTGCCCGAATACACGGGTGAGACCGTGCTGACCACCCCTCGGGGCCGGGGCGAATTCTGGTCGTTCTTCCCGACGAAGTACCCGATGACTCTGCGAGGGGCGCTCAACGGTGCGTGGAAGACGAATGAGGACCGCCAGAACCTCCTGGATGCGAGCCCGTTCAACCAGGAGATCATCCGTGTCGCCGCCCGGCTCGTGGTCGACTCCCTGCCGCATTTGGCTCCTGCGCAGGATCCGGCGGCCTATCTTCCGCTGCTCCCCGGCCGGACCAAGGAATCGGAGACCTTGAACTGGGCGGACAAATACCTGACGGAGCAGATTTGGAAGTTGGCGGCGGAACGGCCCTCGCTTCCCGACCAGGACGGTGTGCTGCGGGCCCCCCGTGACATTCACGTGCATCCGGCGCCGCAGAACAAGATGCCGCTCAAGCAGGAATGGCTCCGCATGTGGAGCGCGTGCCCCGGACGACCATCGAATTGGATCCACCCGTCCGTAGAGGCAGCCGAATTCCGCGCCGGCAAGGTCGGTCACATCCTGGAGGAGACGAAGCAACGCCGCGCGACCGTCCGAGAATGGCTGGAAGCGCTGGTGACCGAGGAGACGGTCGAGGCGTCCGGCGTCGCTATCCGCATCCTCGCCGCCATGATCCGCGAGGCCTCCCCCTTCGCGGCCGAGGCCCGCACGGCCCGGATCGTGCTGACCGAGGAAAGCGGTCTGGTCGCACCCGTTGTGGGCAAGGTCTACCTCCGGACGGCGCAGGACGGCCTGCGTGACGGGACGACGTACGTCGATCCGCGGTTGTCGGAGGACGAGTCCCTGGTCAGCGACCTCAACGAGATCGGCATCCGTGAGGCGGACCCCAGGGGCCGCTTCATCGGTGTGCTGGAGCAGGGCATTGAGAACTACGGGCCCCAGGACTGGACCCGTTTCTGGGAGCTGTTCCACAGTGCGGGCGGCAGCCGGGTCAGCGGTGAGGTGACCTCCCGAGTACCCGATCCGTTGGGGACCCTGTTCGTGCGCACCGCCGACGGTCGGTTCCACCGGATGCGGGAGTGCCTCCTTCCAGGACCGGTGGTGCCTGCTGACGGCTCCCGGGACGCGTCGGTCGCCGTGGATCCCACCTTCCACTCGGACGACCTCCAAGTACTGCGGGAGTTCGGCATGCGGGACAAACCCACTCACGGACACAGGCCGACGAACGAGTCGTGGTTCGAGGAGTACCGGGCCGCGATCTACGACAGCTACTGCAAGACGCTCAGCAGCAACGCCGCACGCCCCAGCCTGGCCAGGATCAAACTGGAGGGCTCCCCGGTCGGCGGTCCCCTGCACCTTCTGGAACTCCTGTCGGAAGAGGGGAGAGCGGCCTTCGTCAAGGCCCTGCCCGACGACAGCGTCATCGACACCTGGACCTTGCAGGTGGGCGTCCAGGCTTCGACGCGCAAGGTGATCCACTCGCCGCTGCGCTGGATGCTGCGCCGTCACGGACGCGTGGCCACCTCACAGGGAATCGTCCCGCTCGCCAGTGCGGTCGGCCCACAGCTGCACGCATACGCGGATGTTCTCCCCGTGGCCGACATCAGTGCGGAGAAGGCACGCAAGCTCCACCTTCCCGTGCTCGTCGACGAGGTCCCCACCAAACAGTGGGAGCGCCTTCTCGAACAGCTCCGCGAGAGCGACGACGACGTCTTCGTCGGTCGCACCTACGTGATGCTGACCCGGCTCGAAGTGGAGTTCCCGGATCAGCTCACCCGCTGCCGCGTGGGGGCGGAATGGGCCGCCCGCGAGGACAGCGAAATCGCCGTGGCCGCCAACGCAGCCGAATACCGCGCGCTTCGCGTCGAGCAGATCCCGGCGTTGTTGGCCGGAGGGCCGGAGGACGCGGCATTGCTGGTCAAGACATGGGGGATGCTTCGCTACTCCGACGTCATAAGCAAGGAGATCCGGCACGTCGGCGTCGGTGAGTCCGTCCTGTTGCAGGACGAGTTCCCCACGCTTCGCCAGCGGCTGGGCCCTGTCGTGAACAACCATCGCCTACTGCGCTGCTCGGAACTGGAGGAGGTGCTCCGGACGCCCCAGGGCTCCACTACAACCACTCTCGACAGTGCCTTGCAGGGCACGACGGTCCTGGTGCTGGATTCCGCGGATCGCCTGACGACGCTGGTGGCCGCTGATCGCGAACTGCGGTGGGGACTGAAGGAGTCGGGGTGCCGAGCGGTCCTGGAAGCTCAGGCGCGCCAGGAGGCGGACAAGGAGCTCCAGGCATCTCTGCGGCGCGTTCGGCAGGCGAGCAGCGTCGAGGAGAAGCTTGAGCTGCTCATCGGCGCGGCCGCGCTCCGCGCCGGTCTTCCTCCGGGCCTGTTGGAGAGCGAACCGCCGGAGCCGGGAGGCGGCGAGCCGTCCCCTCGTCGCATCGCCCGCCTGGCCTACAACGCCCATGGCGACGGTGTGCTTCAGGTACACGCACGGGATCTGCAGGCCGCATATCCGAGTCATGCCCCTTCCAGCTTCACCGGGGCATCACCAGCCGTGAAGTTCGTCTCGGAGTTCGGTTTCCCGGACTCCTTCGCCGGCGCACGGACGCCCGCGTTGCCTCCTCGGCTGGACGTTCCCGGCCCGTCGGAGTTCCCACGTCTGCATGATTACCAGGAGCGACTCGCGGCAAAGGTCTTCGCGATGCTCGATCGCTTCACCCCGCAGCGCGGCATGCTCTCCCTCCCCACCGGAGCGGGCAAGACGCGTGTGGCGGCGGAAGCCGTCATCCGGTGGATCAAACAGGTGGGCGAGCTCAGTGGCCCCATTCTCTGGATCGCCCAGACCGAGGAACTCTGCGAACAGGCCGTGCAGAGCTGGAGTTTCGTCTGGTCGAAGGTGGGGGCGGAGACTCCTCTCACCATCAGCAGGCTGTGGACGACCAACGAAGCCGGGCCGGTCACCGACCGCCCCCACCTCGTCGTCGCCACGGATGCCAAGCTCCGGAACTGCTTGGACACCGAAAGCTATGCCTGGCTCCGGAAGGCCAGCCTGGTCATCGTCGACGAGGCCCATGTCGCCATCTCTCCCCAGTACACGGAGATCCTCAGTCAACTCGGGCTCACGGCCTACGAGACGCGACGTCACCTGCTCGGGCTGACGGCCACACCGTTTCGAAACACCAACGACGCGGAGACCAAGCGGCTCGTCCAGCGCTTCGGGGCCCAGCGCCTCGACGACGGAGTGTTCCCGTCGGGCGATCCGTACGCAGAGCTCCAGGAACTCGGCATGTTGGCGAAGGTCACGCACCGGGAACTGCTCGGAGGCACGATCGAGCTGACGCAGGACGAGAAGACACGCGCCGACCAGATGAGTTTGCTCTCCAAGGCCGCGGAGCAACGTCTCGCCGACGACCAGGACCGCAACAAGCGAATCCTCGAAGAGATCGAAGCCATGCCGCCCGACTGGCCCGTCCTGGTCTTCGCCACGTCCGTCGCTCATGCCAAGTTCCTTGCGGCCAAGCTCAAGGACCGCGGCATCACCGCGGCTTCGGTGGACTCGGCCACGTCCACGGGTGAACGCAGGCGGAGCGTCGACGACTTCCGGCGCGGTCGCGTCCGAGTGCTGACGAACTACGGCGTTCTGACGCAGGGCTTCGACGCACCGGCGACCAGGGCGGTCGTGATCACCCGTCCGACGTACAGTCCGAACGTCTACCAGCAGATGATCGGTCGCGGGCTGCGTGGCCCCGGGAACGGGGGCAAGGAGACGTGCCTGATCCTCAACGTGCGTGACAACATCACGAACTACGACAAGGCCCTCGCCTTCACCCAGTTCGAGCACCTGTGGAGGGCCCTGTGACCGACGCTTATCTCGACAGCCCGCCCCTCACCGAGGAGCAGCAGGCCGTGGTCGACCAGCCCTGGGACACTCGGCTCCTGGTAACCGCCGGAGCCGGCGCCGGTAAGACCCACACGCTCGTCCGGCGGCTGGACGCCCTCATGGGAGACGAGGAAGCAGCGCTCGAAGCCGGAGAGATCCTCGTTCTCAGCTTCTCCAGGGCCGCCGTGCGGGAACTGCGGGAACGGATCGCCCTGCACGCCCGCGAGGCCCGCCGGGTCAGGGTCCAGACCTTCGACTCGTGGGCGTACTCCCTCCTCCGCAGCGAGCAGCCGGACAGGGACTGGAGTGCGCTGCGCTTCGACGAGCGGATCGGCGAGGCCACGGAGGCGATCCTGCGTGGCGCGATCGAGGAAAGTGAACCGGGCCCGCCGGCCCATGTCGTGATCGACGAGGTCCAGGACCTGGTGGGCGACCGCCGGGACATGGTGGAGACCCTGCTCGACCGATTCCAGGACAGCTGCGGATTCACCGTGGTCGGCGACGGGGCCCAGGCGATCTTCGGGTTCCAGGTGGCGGACGAGGACGCCCGCGCCGCCGAGACGAACTACTTCTTCGACTGGCTGCGCGGGTCGTACCCGGACGACCTCGTGGAGCTCCACCTCTCCGCGAACTTCCGGGCGCGCACCACCGAGGCAGCCGTCGCACTGCCCCTCGGCTCCGCGCTCCAGCGTCTTCCGTCGGAGAGTGCCGCGTCGGACGCCGCCGGTGAGGACGTCTATCGAGACCTCACCGATTTGCTCCGGGGCTGCCCTTCATTCGGTGCCGTCACCGACACGTTCACGCTCGACTCACTGAGAGATTTCCGAGGCACGTGCGCGATCCTCTGCCGGGACAACCGCCAGGCTCTGGTGCTGTCGGAGACGCTGTTCTCCCACGGCGTGCCCCACCGACTGCAGCGCGATCTCCAGGACCGCCCCGTGCCTGCCTGGGTGGCCTCGGTACTTCGTGGCACCGGATCGACCACGCTGACGGAGGAGCGTTTCGAGGCTCTGCTCGGCTCCGGGCCCGTTTCCCCTGTCGGAGATCGCGCACGGGTATGGCGCTCGCTGCGCGGTGCGGCGCGGGCACCGCGAGGGCTCATGGATGTGGCCGCGGTGCGGCGGGCCGTGG
>NZ_RDBK01000021.1:22418-36242 GCF_008042275.1 Streptomyces sp. OR43
CGCGCACTCTATGTTGCGATGACCCGCCCCAGGGACGATCTGTTCCGCGTCGAAGCGCCGGACACCGCCCTGATCCGCAGAGATCGCAGCACCGGGCGTCATTACGCGGGCGGGTGGAAGTCCTACCAGCGCTTCGGGATCTCGGCCGCGTCTCTCGACGTGTCCCGCGAGCACCCGCCGGGCACGGACGGGTTCGAGCACGACGCCGCGGCTCTGCAGGAATACCTCGCGTCCTCGGTCGCGCCGGGAGATGCCTTGGAGCTCCGTCTGCAGCACGAGATGACCACGGCACCGGATCAGAGTCCGCCGTACACGGTGTTCCACCGGGACCGCCCCGTCGCCGTCGTATCGGAAAGGTTCCGGCACGACCTGCACACCTCACTCAAGATCCACAAGACCTGGGACATCAGCTGGCCGACGAGCATCGAGGGGTTCAGGGTCGACTGCCTGGAGAGCGTGGCAGGCAGTACGGCCTCGGGCGCCCGGGCAGGACTCGGTGAACACGGGCTCTGGATGGTGCCCCGCATGTCAGGAATCGGTCGCTACCGGTGGACCAGCAGGAACTCGCAGGAGGACGTCGCCCGATGAAGGACGAATCGAACCCGCACGCCGCCCACTACGTGGCGCGAGAAGGACTGGTCGATCAACTTCGCCGAGACCTTCTCGGCCCGGGCTCGCCCGACGAGGTTCTGAAGCAGGACCCACCGATCACGGCCTATCCCATCGGAGTGCTGTTTCCCCGGCCTGCCGACGAGAAGGCCAGACGTGCCCTGGACGAAGACGCGGACGAGATCGAAGGGTTGGACGACGCACCCCTCGTGCGCGGGCGTCGGGACCTCGAGGAATCGGCTCCGGATACGGGCCCCTCGCTCGCGGGTGACCGTCGACCGTCCTCCATGGGCCTGACCTTCGCCGTCGACCCCACCGTGTCGTCGACCATCCTCGTGCGCACGGAGGCCGCGATGTACGACCCCGTCGATCCCGACGGGCGTCCGATCCCCGCCAAACGGGCCGAGGCCCGCAGCACCTCCGACCAGAAGGAACACTGGCGTCGCCGCGCACTCAACCTGCGCCCCGTGACCGTAGACGTGACAGTGCCGCAACGACACCGGCCCGCCCCCCTGCACGACGGCGTCAGCGTCGAGATCCTCGTGCGTCCGCAGGCCGCCGGCACGGTCACGGTCACGGTCACCCTGATCAACACACACTCGGTGGGTGAACGAGAGCTTCAGGACGCTCACGCCCTCTATCAGCCCCGTCTCACCGTGACGGCTCCGTCAGGGGCGCCCGCCTTCGTCGAGCGCCCCGCCGGCGGGCGTGCAGTCGACCGGGAAGTGGCCACGAGTAGGCTTCTCCACCGACACGCCCCCACTTTCGCCATGGGCCACGGCTGTGCGGCGGAATGGGACTGGACTCCACCGCCCATCGGCGCGCCCAACAACGCGCGAGCGTCGACCGCCGGCGTGTGGACAGAGTTCGTGCCGACCCACGACGTGTTGCTGACCGACTCGAACCCTGACATCGACGACTCCGCCCTCACGATGCACGGCCTGGCGACCCGGCCGGAGAGTGCCGTCCTGGGGTCGCTGAACGAGCTGATGGCTGGGTACGCGGAGTGGATCGACCGCAAGGAGGCAGAGGCCGAGTCGTTCCGCGGCACTCCGCACGAGGCCCCCGCGCGGGCACAGATCGAGCAGTGCCGTACCGCCCTCGGCCGGATGCGCCGGGGCATCCGGGTGCTCGGTGAGAATTCCGACGCGTTGCACGCGTTCCGGCTGGCCAATCGCGCGATGGCTCAGCAGCGCTCCCGAAGCGAGTGGGTGCGGAACGGGCGTGACGGAACACCCGACGAGACAGTCGGACGATGGCGCCCGTTCCAGATCTCCTTCGTGCTGCTCTGCCTCGAAGGGATCGTGGACCCGAACCACGAGGACCGAGCAGTCGCCGACCTCCTCTGGTTCCCCACCGGTGGTGGCAAGACGGAGGCGTATCTCGGCCTCATCGCCTTCACCACGTTCTTCCGACGCCTGCGCCTCAAGGAATGCGGAACCGGCGTCACCGTTCTCATGCGCTACACGCTGAGATTGCTCACCCTGCAGCAGTTCGAGCGTGCCGCCGCCCTGATCTGCGCCATGGAGCGCATTCGACTCGGCTCTGTGGAGACGCTCGGCACGGAGCCCATCTCCATCGGCATGTGGGTCGGCCAGTCCGCCACTCCCAACCGGCTGTCGGATGCCGAGAAGAGTCTGGTCGAACTGCGCAAGGAGAAGGAACTGCAGGAGAAGAACCCCGTTCAGCTGCACGCCTGCCCCTGGTGCGGAACCCGTCTCGACGCGTATCAGTACGAGGTCGACGAGGAGGCCAAGCGGATGTACGTCCGCTGCCCGGACACCTGGTGCGACTTCCGCGACGGGCTACCCGTCCACCTCGTAGACGAAGCGGTCTACGACGCCCGGCCGACACTGGTGATCGCCACGGTCGACAAGTTCGCCGCGATGCCGTGGCGCGCGCAGACCGCCGCGCTGTTCAACCGGGACCGAGAGGACGGCACTCCGCCCCCGGAACTGATCGTCCAGGACGAACTGCATCTCATCTCGGGGCCGCTCGGTACCCTCACCGGCCTCTACGAGACAGCCGTGGACTTGCTGGCCGACAGCCCGAAGGTCATTGCCTCGACTGCCACGATCCGCCGCGCGTCGGATCAGGGGCGGCAGCTCTTCGACCGTACAGTCGCGCAGTTCCCCCCGGCGGGAACCGACGCCCGGGACTCGTGGTTCGCCGTGGAGACTCCGAAGGAGCGCAAGGCGACGCGTCAGTACGTCGGTCTGCTCACCCCGAGCACCAGCCAGTCGACGCTGCTCATCCGCACCTATGCGAATCTCCTTCACCGGGCGGCGCGCAACGACATCACCGAAGACGTGCGGGACGCCTACTGGACGCTCGTCGGGTACTTCAACAGCCTGCGACTGCTCGCCGCAGCCGAGCTCCAGGTGCATGACGATGTCGATTCCTACCTCGGGTATCTGGCTTCGCGCGACGCATGTCCGCAGCGCAAGGTGCTGGAGCAGACCGAGCTGACGAGCCGAGCCAATTCCAGCGAGGTTCCGAAACGTCTCAAGCAGGTGGAGAAGCGACTGCCCGATCCTGACACCGTGGATGTCCTCCTGGCCACCAACATGATCTCCGTGGGCGTCGACGTGGATCGGCTCGGGCTGATGGCGGTCATGGGTCAGCCGCAGACCACGGCCGAATACATCCAGGCGACGAGCCGCGTCGGCCGACGCCATCCCGGACTGGTCGCGGTGATGTTGAATTCGTCGCGTTCCAGGGATCGTTCGCACTATGAGAGCTTCCAGCACTTCCATTCGGCGCTGTACCGAGAGGTCGAATCGACCAGTGTGACGCCCTTCTCCTCCCGTGCGCGCGACAGGGGGCTGCACGCGGTGGTGGTCGCGCTCGCGCGCATTCTGATTCCGGCGGCGCGCGAGAACGACGGCGCCGGCCGGATTCACCAGTTCCGCGACGAATTGGAGGAGGTCGTCCGGACCGCGCTCCTCGGCCGTGTCCAGTCGGTCGCCCCGGACGAGTACCGTGCGACCGCCGCCGCCTTCGACGAGTTCGTCGAATGGTGGGCCGAGGAGGCCGACGCACACGGCGGACTCCTCTACGAGCCGAAACGGGGAAAGAAGACACCGTCCCTGCTGCGTGCCTTCGACAACGAGAACGAAGACGCGTGGCCCACGTTGTGGAGCCTGCGCGATGTCGATGCCGAGTCCGCCCTGTTCATGGAGGCATCCCGATGACCCCGCCCCCTTCACGCCGTCGCCGGACCGGCGCTCCCGAACGCAGCTACCCGCGACGAGGTTCGGTGCGTCGCGCCCAAATGATCACCACGTACGGTGTGGGATCCATCATCGCCGTCGACAACGAATCGTTCATGGTCAGCGGCACCGATTCATGGAACATCAGTGAGGCACCGACCATCTACGAACACCGCTTGGCGCGTGTGCTCGGCGTGAAGTCGTTTCGCCTCCCGCCCGCCTCCGACGACACCAGCAAGGACGGGGTCCGCGTTCGGCGCTTCCCGCTCTGGCATTCCTGCCCCGGATGTGACGCCCTGCAGCATGTGAGCCGGTTCAACTCTCCTCCGGGCAAGAACGAGTGCGGTGAATGCGCCGAGGAACTGGTGCCGTCGCGCTTCGTCATGGCGTGCGCCAAGGGCCACATCGAGGACTTCCCGTACTGGAAATGGGCCCACCGGAACAACCGTCAGAACGCCGATACAGGGCTGTGCGGTGGAGAGATGAGGCTGCGTACC
Source organism: Streptomyces sp. OR43 (assembly GCF_008042275.1). GTDB lineage: Bacteria > Actinomycetota > Actinomycetes > Streptomycetales > Streptomycetaceae > Streptomyces. The sequence goes on from NZ_RDBK01000021.1 coordinate 26,737, forward strand.
AGCGGGAAGACCGCTTCGCTCCGTTCGATCCTCATCTCGTGCACGTGCGGAATCCCCGAAGTCTCGATGGAGGGAGCCTTCCGCCGGGCCGCTCTCTCGGAGTTGAAGGTCTTCTGCGGCGGTCGGCGCCCATGGCTCAAGGACGCGGCCGCCGAGCACTGCTCGGAGAAGCCGCGCACCCTCCAGCGTGGTTCGTCCGTCGCCTGGCAACCCATCGTGAAGACGGCACTGTCCATTCCGCCGTGGAGTGATGGGCACGCCGCCCGACTGGAACTGCACTGGGACGCTCTTCGCGAGATGGCGGACAACCGCGATGCGATAGAGGTGTATCTGAAGGCACTGACGCTGCAGGAGAATTACGAGTTCTCGGTCGACAAGGTCATTGCCCTCCTGGAGGCGGAGAACCACGAGGACTCCGAGCCGGACGACGACAAGGGAACCGACAGCGCCTACGTCGCCCTGCGCAAGCAGGAGTACGAACGACTCATCGCCGGTCGTCTCGAGGACGAGACCGATCACGAGGACCAATTCGTCTGCGAACCTCCTCGGTCGCCGGCCGCCGTTCTTTCCCCCTACGGCGTGACGGGCCCGATGCTCGTGAAGCGACTGCGCGAAGTACGCGCGCTGAAGTCCTTTTCCCGAGTGGACACCCCGGAGACACGCACCGACGTCCACGAAGCCGCGCTGTCCCTCTCCCCCATGGACTGGCTCCCGGCGATGGAGGTGCAGGGCGAAGGCGTCTTCCTGCGCCTGGACGAGCACCGCCTCGACGACTGGGCCCGAAACACTGCCGTCGCCGCCCGAGCGGACCGCATCCGGACGAACCACCTTCGCATGCTGGCCGACCGCGCCAACGACGCGGCCTCCGTACCGGATTCGCCCGCAGACGCCCGCATGGTGCTCCTCCACACCTTGTCGCATGCGCTGATCAACGAATGGAGTCTCGACGGGGGATACCCGGCGGCCTCGCTCCGGGAACGGTTGTACGCGGACGAGTCGATGGCCGGCATCCTGATATGCACCGCCACCAGCGACTCCGCCGGAAGCCTCGGCGGCCTGGTCGCCCAGGGCGAGCCGGATCGCCTGGAGGGCGCTCTGCATTCGGCGCTCCTCAGGGCACAGTGGTGTTCGGCCGACCCGCTCTGCGTCGAGTCCAGCGAAAGCGGCGTGGGCGGAATCAACCTCGCCGCCTGCCATGCGTGCGTCCTGCTGCCCGAGACCAGCTGCGAGCACAATAACGGGCTCCTCGATCGAGCCCTGTTGATCGGAACCCCGGAGGACCCGTCGATCGGTTTCTTCAGCGAGGCATTGCGCTGACGTCACCGTCATCGGGTCGTGCCGGTCTCCGCCTCGAAGCGGGTCTGGGCCCTGTCCAGCGCCTCGTCCGCGTCGGATCCGTGAACGCGTAGCCAATGGAGGAGGTCGGTGATCAGTACGATCGCCGCCTCCTCCATAACGGCCACGCTTGCCCGCCCCCGGTCACCGTCTGCGCCCGAGTAAAGCGTCAAACACGCCTCCCCCTTGGCGACCCGCCGGTCGCCGACATGACCGTCCGGCGTGCGAAGCGACGTGGCGAGATCGCACCAGACCAGCTTCGACTCGGCCCCGAGGATGACGCCCCACCGGTCCGACACGGCATCCAGCAACGCCATACCGCGCCCCGACTCGTCGTCCGGCCCGGCGTGCACAAGTGTCGGAAGTACTCGGGTGTCCGGGTCCCGGAGCGCAACCCGGAGGTGCGTGCCGTTCATCTCGACGGCGAGTGTCACCGGCGTTCCTTCGCCGACGTGACTGATGACATTCGACGCGAGCTCGCTGACACAGATCTCGGCAGCGTCCGCCACGTCCGAGAGACCCCACGACCGCAGATGCCGGCGCACAGCGCGCCTCAGGCCGGCCACCTCCGCAGCCTCCGCAGCCTCCGCAAGAAACGGCAGTTCCCAGGGCTTACGCGTCATGCAAGCTCCGACTCCGGTTCCGCTCACCACGAATCAACTCCTTCCACCGAGCAAGCACGTCCGTCACCCATCGCGACGGGTCATGACCCACGGTTGCTTCATGCCGAAGAATGCCGCGCCGAGATCCCGCCATGCAATGTGCACGAAGAGATTCGCTCGTACGAGTGATGACACCCGGAGCCGGTTCGGGATGTGATGGAACCCTCACTGGAAAAAGGAGAGTTGGAGTGTCCGGATCACCCACTGCGCGTAGGCGCCGCTTGGCCATCGAGCTGAAGAAGCTCCGCGAGGAAAGCGGCCTCACCTGCAACGATGTTGGCAAGCAGCTGGATTGGAGCGGCTCGAAGGTCAACCGGCTGGAGACAGGACTCGGTCGCGTACAACCTTCGGACATCGAGGCGCTCTGTCGCTTCTACGGCACCTCATCCGAACTCCGCGACGTCCTCAAGGCGTTCGCCAAGGAGTCGAAGACCAAGGGCTGGTGGCATGCCCACGGCGCGGCGGTTCCCGCCTGGTTCTCCGTCTACGTGGGTCTTGAACAAGCAGCGTCCGACCTACGCAGCTACCAGAGCGAGTTCGTCCCCGGCCTGCTCCAGACACCGGAGTACGCAACAGAGCTGAGCAGGGCCTCCGCCGACCACTCCGAAGAGGAGATCGGAAGCCTGGTGGACGTTCGGATGCGCAGGCAGCAACTGCTCGCCAACGCGCCCTCGCCGGACCTTTGGACCGTGGTCCATGAGAGTGTCCTCAGGCACGTCGTCGGCAGCCGGACCACCATGTCAGCACAGATCGACCATGTACTGCGCACGACCGCCTTGCGCAACGTAACCGTGCAGGTCCTGCCCTTCGACGCCGGCGCCTATCCTGCGACAGGTCCGTTCACCATCCTGGGGTTCCCCGAGCAGGAGGACCCGGACGTCGTCTACCGAGAGGGTCTGACCGACTCGGTCTACCTGGAGGCCGCACCGGATGTCAGCCTGTACACCAAGGCGTTCGACCATCTCAGGGCCCTGGCCCTCAGCCCTGAACGGTCGGCCTCATTGATGCGCGCGATCCAGAAGGAGCATGACCGATGACGCAACACCCACGCCTCCCCCAGTGGCGCAAGAGCAGCTACAGCAACGGGACGGGGGGAGAGTGCGTCGAAGTGGCCGAGCTGCACAACTCGGTCGGCGTGCGGGATTCGAAGCAACGCAGCGGCTCTCACATATCCGTGGCCCGCAGTTCCTGGTCGGCGTTTGTGTCAGCGCTGGGGCGTGGCTGAGCCAGTCGCTTCGCAAGCGGCCCCACCGGGTCCGCCCGAGCGGTAGTCAGCCAAGGAGCGCCTAGACCCCCGGAGTGGGTCGCCCTCGCCCCGGCCGAACGGCGAGCCAGGCTCTGATGGTGCTCTCCCGCCACGCGGGCGAGCGGCCGAACTGGTCGTCGGGAAGAGGGAAGTCCGCCGGCCTGAGGCGGAGTTCGTCGGTCACACGTCTGCGGCTGCGCTTCCGTACGCGGGTACGGCCACCGCACTACGGCCGTTGATCGGCTAGGGCCTCGGCGCCCACGACCTCGCCGCCGCGCTGACCTCCTGGTGGATCAGCCGGCGCCCCGCGCAGCCCGCGCGTACATCACCGCGCAACTACGTGAGCGGATGGCTGACGCTCTGCACGAAGACCTGTCGGCCGATGCCCACCCGCACGCTGCCGAGCCCACCGGAGATTCCGCATGTCGGGCAGGGCTTCGGCAACGCGCCACAGCGACGGCGTCCCGCGAACGTGAACGCACCGACGACGACCGCCCTCACTCCCGCCTCTATGGCTGGGACCGCTGGGCGGAGATCGCCGCCCACTACGCCACAGACCTCGACCTCCACGGCACCCGCCTGTGCGGCTACGCGATCAAGCGCGCTTCACGTGGTTGGGCGAGGCGGCGAAACAGGTGCGTCGTGACGTCGCACCGATGCCCGGCCGGTCTTACAGAGTCGGCGTCAAACCCTCGTGGACAGACTTCATCGGATGTACGCGCCGGCAAACTGCGCCGGAGCGAGGGCATGGTTCCTCGTTCAGCCGAGCACTTCAGCTGCTCCCGCCACAGACTCCACGAACTTGATCATCTCCAAGTGATAGTCACTCTTCGTAGCGTCAGGGAAGCGAACGTTGTGGCGGTAGTAGCGGTGGAACGCGATGATCAGCGCCGCATGGATGATCTCGGTGGGGAGCGCACGCCTGTCTGCCTCGGCGAGAGGGCAAGCCCGCTCGTAGCCCTCGACCAGAGCGTTCAGGCGTGGCGCCGCGAGAGAACCGTCCTCCTGCGCAAGGCCCACTGCTGCCATCCCGAGGTCCAGCAGCGGGTCATCCAGGGACACGGTCTCCCAGTCGAGCACGGTGAGCGCTCCGTCGGCCCCCACGATGATGTTGTCGTCGAAGAGGTCTCCATGAGTGATCGTCCGTGGCCGGTGGCTCACCGCTTCGACTCGGTGGACACGGGCTAGCTGATCGACGAGCCAGTCAGCGAAGGACCGGTCCGCAAAACCCGGGATGAGGGCCTCATGGTCGGCCGAGAGGCGCCGGGTGCCGACAGGAATGTCGGTCAGGCCGACCGACTGAGGCGGGAGTGCGTGAAGTTCGGCGAGGATACGGCCGGCTTCGGGCAGCAACACCTCGGGCAGGGGCTGTTCCACCGTGCCGTCGGCCCACGCCTTCAAGATCACCGGACGGTCGTCGAAGTGAGTGATGACTGATCCGTCAGCGGCGGGCACGACAGCGACGGTCGGTACGCCCAGCAAGAAAAGTGCCTGTGTATGAGCAGCGAGGCGCTCAGCGCTGGCGGTGTCGTGATTGTCAAGAATGGTGAGGACGAACTCGTCGGCGGCGCTGGTGATGCGGAAGCTGGAGTTCGCTGCGCCACCGGCCAGCGGAGCAAGCCGAGGATCTTTGAGTCCGTAGCGCTGCGCCACAACCGGCAGGTCGATCTGGTCCAGCGTGGTGTACTTCGCCACCTGCTCATTCTCCTCTGATCGCGGCAGCCTCCCGGCGCCGGTCCTCGACGATGGCCACCCAGCGTGCCTGTACGGCTGCCTGCCCGTCCAGCCACTGAGCGCGGGGCAGGTCGTCAGGCGGCTCCTCGCCTGCCATGAGGTATGAGAGCTCTGCCAGGTAGGCAAACTCTTCACCCTGCACGCATTCTCGCAACTGGGCCCTCGCTCCGGCCAGCGCGACCGGCTCCCCGAGCACAAGGAAGTGGACACAGACCGCGAGACGAATGTAGGCGAGCGACGACGTGAGGCCCGCCTCACAAGCTCGTACTACGGCGTCCTCGGCGCGCTGCGGCAGGTCTTCGCCGACTCCCGCATCTCGTACGAGAGAGGCGATGGACGTCTGGAGGTCCGCCCAACGGATGGAGACTCCGCCGAGCATCTGCTCGGCTCGGGCGATCTGTTCAGCTGCACGCGGGCGGTCCTGGAAGGCAGCGGCAAAGGCCAGGCAGGCCTGGGACAGTGCGGCCTCACCCGGCTGATCGAGGTCCAGTGCTTCGTCCCGGCCCGCGGCGTAGGCCGAGCAGGCAGGCCCGATGTTGCCCTGCGTCCACCAGAGATCGCCGCGGGCCCGGTCGGCACGACCCTCAGGCCCCAGACTCTCGACAGCGGTCCGCACCCGTTCGAAACGGCCGACGCGGCGGGCCAGGTGGACGAGCCCTCGGGCTGCCGTGGGTGCAAGGCGCCCACCTGCGTCAGCCACCTGTCGCATGCCGTCCAAAGAGGCGTCGAAGTTCCCAAGGTCCCGATCACACTCGGCAAGGAAGTAGCGAGGAAGCTCGAGAAGCTCGTCGGGGAGCTGACCCCCGTCAAGCACGAGACGCAGACGGTTCGCAGTGCGGCTACGGTGCTCACGCTGACGTTGGGCGATTGTCGAGAGCGTCAGGGCCAGGGCTTCGGCCGGAGAACTTTCCGCCGCTCCGCCCGCTTCCCCGGCAGGAATTTCGATGGGCTCCCAGACAAAGTCGTCCACGTAACTGAACGCGGCATCGGCAAGCCAACCCAGGTCCAGCTCGTAGTCACGGGCCAGACGCAGGCCCTGGCGCAGTGCCGCGACGAGCCTCGCGCGGTCGGCGCCGACCGCCTCACGTCCGAGGGCAAGAAACGCGCGCCCGGCAGCACGCTTCCAGTCGGCTTCGCTCCACCGGTCCTCGCTCGTGTCATCCGCTGCCCGTACGGCATCCCTTATGAGCCCGTGCAACTGATACCGCCATGGCGCACCGGAGTCGACATCGACAAAGGGGCGCTCGACCAGGTCCAGGGCCGGCGCATCATGGTCGAGGCCCGCTGCGGCGGTGGCCAGCTCGGCTGAGAAGGAGTCGAGCAGACTCACGGCACGCAGCACCCGGCGCACATCCGGGGTGAGATCACGGAACGTACGTGCGACCAGGGCGGGGAAGTCGAGATTGAACTCTCCGGGGGCAGGGGCGCGGTCATTGCGGCGGTAGAGGTCGAGGAATCGCATGACGGCGAGGTCCAGGTAGAGCGGCAGACCGTGGGAGTTGGCAGTGATCAAGTGCCGGGTGCGGTCGTCCATCAGCGGCCGCCCTGCAATCGTCAGTCGCTGGCACAAGTAGGTTTCGCAGTCCGCAGCGGAGAGGTATCCGACCGTGTGCTGGCGCGGTTCGTCCATTGCGCCGCCGACCAGCAAGGGCCAGCACTCCTGGCCGACCCAATCCAGTTGACCTTCGAGTTTGGGGTCGTCCCACTGGATCCGGTTACGCCCGGTGATGATGAAGAGCGCGTTGGGCATGAGCCACGCCACACGCTGGATCAGCCGCTCAAGATCGCGGTGTACGCGGTCACCGACGTCCTCGAACGTGTCGAGCAGGACAACGAGTGTGGCGCGCTTCTTCTCCGGCAGGCGGCTGAGGTCCCAGGCGAGAAGGTGAGCGTAGTAGCTCAGTGCGTCCAGGTCCGGCTCCGCTTCCAGCAGGTCAGCGAGGCGCCGGCACTCGGCAAGGGCCCGCACATGCTGCCGGTGCTCACGTAATGCCCGGACCAGCGCTCCGACGCTCTGCCCGACGACGGATCCTGCCGTGCCCGGCATGGCCACCACTTGTGCCACATCGGCGAGGGCTGATTGCATCTGCTCCGGCAGCGACCCGACCCCGGGAAAACGGCTGAACCATGTGCGTCGCCTCAGGTACTCGTCGACCGGCTCACCTGGATGGTTGCGTTCCCAGTACCGCTGGAAGGCGAGGTCGAAGGCAGGCATTGGCTGCCCCAGCTCCGAGACCGCCAGTCTCATCGCCAGGATCAGCGACTCGAAGTCCGCCCCGGATTCGTTGGAAAGGTCAACCCTCACCGGCAATACCGGGCAGACCCCCGGATTCAGGGGCGGCCAGTCACCGGCACGCACCGCTGGGTCAGCCAAGTGCTCAGCGACACCTCGCGAGAGCGTGGACTTGCCGATGCCTCCGACACCGTAGAAGACGAGGACATTGCGCCGCGGTGCCTCCAGGTCCTCCACATCGAACCCGGGATGCCTTAGTCGCCGGGTGTGGTTCGCGATGGCTTCCGCCACTGTGGCCCACTCATCTCGCCGGTCCGCGAAGAAGTCGACTGCCTTTAATTCTCGGTCATTCGACCGAAACAGCGCTCGCAGATCGGATCGGGACATGCGGACCCCCAGGGTTGGCTTCTCAACTGATACAGACCAACAGCTTTGCTGGGCGGTGGTCAAGTGCGCACGGAGCGTACTCCCTCGCTCCACCCCGCCCGCCCGTCGGCCGACGAGACAGTGCGCTCAGCTCCGAGACGCTCAGCCCGTCGGCCCCCAGCGGGCCGACCGGCCACGATCTCGATCACGGCGATGGCTGCGGCAAGCCCCGCGGATACGTGCAGCGCAGCACCACCCTGCGTCACTCAGACACCGGAACACCCCGGCTCCACAGCTCCTCGGCATGCTCGGTGAACCGGTCGAACATGCCGCCGTCGCCCTGGCGTCGAAGATGGAGCAGCGGCGAATCGTGGCCGACAAGCCGTGCGAGGTGCGGGGTGACCAGCGCGTCCTGGTCGAATCGGAACACGGAGAGAGACACGTGGTTGACAGCGTCCTCGTGGTTGCTGAAACGAGCTTCCGCGCGGCTGGCTACGCCCAAGCGCCCCAAGTGCTCAAGAGTGATCCGGACGCGCGTCGAAACGCTCAGTGCGACATCCTCGACAGCCTCCCGCTGGCGGGTGACCTCACCGTCCGGATCCCCCAGCAAGAACCGGACTCGGCAACCAGAATCGATCTTCCTCCGCAGGGTCTCAACGAAGGCCGGCTGCTCAAGCCAGAGGAAGTAGTTCGTGAATCCGGCCAGGTAGATCTCCTCCGCAGCCCCCTCGATCAGTTCGCCCCAAACAGTCGACGGACATGCAGACCGGTAGGGGTAGGCCTGAACGAGCTCCCGGTCGTGGCCCGACTTCACCCGGGCCTGCACAGCCTTCGGCCAGATCATCTGTTCATCCACCTTCAGTGCCTGACAGGCGTCAATTCGGTTTCTTGCGTGGGGTACCAGCTCGGCGTCGGCCAGCCATCGCTCTACAGTCTTCGGCGCGACCCCAATGCGAGCCGCGAGCCTGCGGGGTGACAGCTGGGCATCCGACATAGCCGATCGTAGAGCGACGTTCAAGACTTCTCCCTGCGACGTTTGGGCCTTCTTGGAACATAGCGGCAGACCGTCCAACCGTCCTTGGGGTTCGAGGAGATACGTCCCAAAGGGGCGGCCATCCTCACCGCCATGAAGAATCCGAAGCCGACACCCGACGGAGCGATTGGGCTCCCCATCCCGCCCGCTGCGCCCGAACCGGCAGACGACTGCTGTGTCTGCTCCGACCTGGCTGAGCAGCGGCAGATCGCTAGAGGCGCGGGAGACTACTCGCGCGCCACCGATGCCTCCGTAGAGATCCGCAGGCACCCTCACGTAGCCGAGGGAATCCAGTGACGGACGTCGGCCTCCCCCAGTGGCGGGAGAGCCGTGCAGCCGCCCTGGCGGCAAGTGAAGGGTTGAGAGCAGCCCTTGCCGAACTGGGCCTTCCGGAGCGCAGCTATCGCCGCATCCGCCCGGCGATGACTTCCACCGGGAGACCGTACGTCTACCTCGGAATCCTGAACGCGGAGGCCGTCGAGGCAGTCACTGCGGTGCTGTTGCGCGCACTCGCGGACCCCGGCCGGCGCGCGGAACAGGGCACCGTACCGCCTTCGCCACCGCATCGGCGGTCACAGCCGGGGCCTCACACCACCTCTCTGCACTCCATTTCGGAGCACGGTCACGCACAGGAGGCTGCAAGCCCGGGACCAGTCGAGCTGTAGCACTGCGAAAGCAAGAAAGAGATGCCAAGCGGCCGATGGTCGGCGGGACCGTCACGCTGCCGCCTTCCTCGGTCGCCAGGTATCTGAACCCCTCGCAGAGTCATTCCTGAGACGAAGGCCGACGAGCTGGCGTCCTCCCGTCATGCCCCCCGGCACCTCCACCGCGGCTACATGTCCGCCGCCCTCGCCCGCCGCGTCCTGCCGTTGGTCGACGCCTTCCACGCCGGAACGC
>NZ_RDBK01000022.1:0-25787 GCF_008042275.1 Streptomyces sp. OR43
GGCCGGGACAGTGGGCGTGGGTGCGGCGGGCTGCGCCGGCCTCGGCGGAACCAGGTCGGCGGCCCTGGGGGCCGGAGAGGCGGCCGGAGCCGGCCGGGCCTGGGCGCGAGCATCCACATCGAAGAGCCCCGGCGCACACCGGAAGGCGTACTGGTACCGCTTGAGCGCCTCCTCCTGCTGCCCCAGCTCCTCCAGCGAACGCCCCATGAAGTACTTGCTCTCGGCGTCGAACCTGCTGCCGGTCTCCAGCTTCCGCGGCAGCGGCGCCAGCACGTTCAGCGCCTCGTGGTAGACGCCCTGGGCGAACAGTGCCGCACCGACGTACAACTGCGCCTCGTCGTAAAGGAACGCGTCACCGATACCGGTCGCGAACCTCAGTACGAGGGCCCAGTCCTCCTTGACGAAGGCGTAGCGCGTGCAGACGAACCGGGTCTCGTCGCAGTCGAGTTGGGCCGTCGACAGCCCTGCCCACGCCTCGTCGACGCGCTTCTTGTCCAGCAGCGACGACATGGCCGCCAGCCACAGGTCGCGGGAGTTCTCCAGACGGAAGGTGACGTAGTGGCCGATCTGGAACGTGGACCGCAGCGGCATCCCGAACTTCGTCCGCAGCGCGCCGAAGGTCCCGGAACACCGGAGCATGCCCTCCAGCGCCTCCTCCTGCCGCTGACCGGTCGCGTGCAGCCCCAGCCACGCGTCGGCGGCAGAGGGGTCGTGGGTCGTGGCGAGTGCGAACTGCGCGCCGGCGCCCGCGGTGTCCCCGCGCTGCATCAGGCCCATCGCCTGGCTCCACGCCTGCTCGGCCTTCCTGACCGAACCCCGGCTCGCCGCTGGACCCTGCACGTGCTTCTCCCCTCGACGGGCGCTCGGCCCGCTCCGGCGGCCGACGGGGCCCACCCTGATGACCTGGAACGCTGGTCAGGATAACAACGCGCGCGCGTCGCGCCCCTGTACATGTCCGGTCGCGAGCGGGGTGGACACACGCAGGCCGGTCCGGCCGTGACGGGGTCGTACGGGCGCGGGAGCGGAGAGGCTGTCTCCGCGGCGTGCAGAGGGGGTGGAAAACGCGTCGGGCGGCGCTCGCGTGGTGAACGCGGGCGCCGCCCGGAGCGATGTCGAGGGCCAGGAGAGCGAAGGAACTCGATGTCAGAGAGGAGTGAGAAGGAAGCCCCTTCATGGCCTGGCCGTGGCCAACGCTAGCACTCAGCCCGGGATCAAGTCGCGCAGATTCTCGGGCGTGATGACCCGGGAGTCAGAGTGCAGTCCTTCGGGGCGTTCGAGACCGATGTACGTCACCGGCTCGTCCGGGGACGGTCCGCCGTCCCACAGATCCACGGTCGAGCAGCCGGCCGGCATCAGGTCGATCAGATACCTCACGGTGAGGTAGTCGCGTTCCACGACGGCGCGCACCACCTTGGAGACCGACACCTGGTTCTCCTCGACCCGGTTGGCCGACGAGATGCCCTTCAGGTACAGGTGCAGCCATTTGGCACGCCAGCGGCCGTCGTCCTCGCGCCGGAACACCAGCGGCAGCGCCACCCGGCCCGCTCCGCGAAGGTCTGACTTCATGCGCACCGTGCGCGGCTCGAACGGCCGGCCCTTCTGCTCACCGTCGCGCAGCATGAAGCCGAAGAACGACTCTTTGACCTCCTCGAAGTTCTCCCCGGAGAAGATGTTGACCTGCGGAACGATGCACGCGCTGCGTACCCGGTCCAAGGACAGGTTGATGAACTCCGAGGCGCCGTCGGGCGCTTCGGTGACATCGCCCGAGTGCTCGCCCCCGACAGCCGTGAGAGAGGTATAGGAGAGCCAGGAGTCGGTGCTGTAGTCACTGTGGAGAAGCAGCGCCGAGAGGTCGTAATCGGTCCGGTTCTCGCTCTCCTTCCAGTACACGAAGAAGCGCAACTGGTCGCCGTCTACCGCGGAGAGTGAACCGCGCGGCAGTACACCGAGCCCACCCGCGGCCGCCCTGCCGCTGAGCGGAAGCGCCACGTCGAGCACGTCGGGGTCGACCAGCAGCCGGCCGGGCGCCGGGAGCCTGCGACGAATCTCGGCGTCGAGCGCGGCGATCAGACGATCGCGGTCCGAGGCGGGGACCGGGGGCCGGAAGTCGGGACCGACCCAGCCACGACCCCGGCGGTTCACGAAGATCCGGGGCGCGTCGGTCTCCCGTTCCCGGTTCTGGAAGTGCTCGCGCACCGACAGCACGACCCGTCCGGAGACCTGGGGAGCCACCTCCACCGCGGCGGCCACCACAGCGTCCCGTTCCTCCTGGCCGGCGGCGATACGCAGCAGGAGGTCCAGGGCGCGGAACAGTTTGCCGGGAGCGGACTTCAGCAACCGCACCGCCCCAAGCACGTCGTATGCGTCGAGGAGCTCTTCGACACGGCTGTCGAAGGTCCGCGCTTCCTTCTCGCGCCGCGCCACCGCGAACACGTCGGCGGCGTGCGGCCAGCGCGGGTACTCGTGCGGGTGGAGACGCTCGCCGAGCCGCTTGAACTGTTCGCGGTGCGCGTGCACATCGGCCAGTTTCGCGGGGTTCGCCGCGATCACGGCGTCAAGACCCGCGAGCAGGGTGCGGCGGACAGGCCGCGAGAGAGCCCGGAACCGGGTCGGCTGCTGCAGCGTCACATCGCCGTCCGACAGTGCGCATGCCAGCCGCAATACATCAACAACAGTGTCCAGCAACAGGCCGGCGCCGACAGCGAGACGGGCTTCGTTGACGACGGCCCGGTTCTCCCGGACCGGGATCGACTCCGGCTGGGGGCCGCGTGCGCACTCTCCGGCGAGCGTCCTGAGGTCGCGCAGGTGCTCCTCGCCCAGCGGCGTCGTGCTGCCCGCCAGGGCCAGGTACAGGTCCGTGACTTCCTCTTCCAGGTCCCCTCCGGGGCGCAGGACCGTCACCCGGTCACCCGCCGACGCGATCAGCGCGTCCTGCGCCGCGAGCATCTCCTCGTAGGTGTGCTGGTAGCGGCCGTACGTGGGGAGGCTGAGCAGGTCCAGCACTCCGTGTGCCAGCTGCGTCAGCACGTTCTCGCGGGTCCTTTCATCGCCGAGTGCCTTCGTCACGCACGACGTCCAGAACTCTTCGGTGCCCGGCACGTTCGCCGGAAAGTCGATGAAGTACGCGTTGTGCCGGACGTGGTCGCCCACCATCTCGCTCACGGCGTGCAGAGTCTGCTCGGCGGTGTGCATTACCGTCGCCTCTGGCAGCCTCGACAGCCCCTGCAACAGCTCCGCCGAGAGTTTGAATCCCACGGACGTCAGTGCCGCATCGAGGCTTCGTGCGGCGGTGCTTCCTTCCCCTGTAACTCCCTTGGGGAGGGGAAGCCGGTGGGTATGCCGGATGACCAGCGATTCGAGACGATGCGTCATCCGTGGATGATCGCAGAGGCGTACGAGTCGCCGCACAGGAGTTTTCTTCGCACGACTCGGACGCCGTGTGAAGCGACCGGCGGCGAGGACCGGGAACCCGCTCACTCAGGCGGGGCGAGCGGCTGGATCCGCAGATTCGGTGTCGCGCTCACGCAGCCATGGCCACGGACGCCTTGCCGAACGAGACCTTCCGCGTCCCGCCAGCCGCGCGCTCCCCGAAGACGACGACCCGCAGCAGCGCGAACCGCCCGGCGCCGGCGATCGCCGACGCGGACAGGTAGACGCTCTGCTGAACGAGCGCCGAAGGCTCCGACTGGACCGCGTACAGGCAGAACAGGGCCCCGGTCGTGAAGGCGTAACTCACCGCCACGGTCAGGCCCGCCTGAAGGTGGACACCCCAGCCCCGGCGCTCACTGCGGAACGAGACCCGGCTGTGCAGTTCGGTCGCGATCACGGTGGACACGACGGTGACCAGAGCGTTGGCGAGTACCAGCGGCATCCGTCCGTGGAGGAGGACCAGAACGCCACTGGAGGCAACCCCGACCCCGCCACCGCAGATAACAAAGCGCACGAAGGCCGCCAGGGCCGGGTGAAGCGTGCGCGTCGGCTGGAGCGAAGGGGCGGTCACGAGTGGGCCTCCGAAGGCTGTGTGAAGCGGTGCGCCTATTTCACTCCAGAACCTACGGACCCGGCGTCGTCCGTACGAACCGGTTTCCCCCCGACCTTCCTGGGGGTTATCCCCCAGGGGAGGGTGGTGGCCGTCCCCCGACGGGGCCGAGGCGGCTGGTCCCGGGATGATCCGTCCTCTGCCGGCTGCTGTCCGCTGGGCAGGAGACGGTTGGACTTCGGTGGATCTATCGGCTGAGGCGCTCGTTGATCCGGGGAGCGGCGCCGCCCGTGACCTCTGCCAGCAGACGGTAGTAGTCCCCGGGGCGGGACTCGAAGCCCACCCAGGCCGACAACCCGTCCCGATCGCTGTCCGGGGCCCGCAGCAGGTCGACCGAGGCCTGGCTGAACTCCCGGTCGACGAATGTTCCGCCGACCGCCACCGCATGCACACCGCATGAGTCTTCCGCGGGGCCATCCGATTCTGGGACACTCCAGTCGCTTTCGTCGCCATATTCCCTCACCCCACAGAGGCCCCCACCCATGGCAGAACTGAACCGTCGCCGCCTCCTCCAAATCGCCGGAGGGGCAGCCGCCCACACGGCCTTGTCGAGCAGCATCGCCCGCGCCGCCTCCCTTCCCGCGAAGGGGCGTACGGGCAGCGTGCAGGACGTCGAGCACATTGTCGTGCTGATGCAGGAGAACCGTTCCTTCGACCACTACTTCGGCACCATGAACGGCGTCCGCGGCTTCGGTGATCCGCGGCCCGTCACGCTTCCCAGCGGAAAGCCGGTCTGGCATCAGAAGGACCTCCTCGGCAAGGAGGTGCTGCCGTTCCGGCCGCCCGCCGACGAGCTCGGGATGCAGTTCCTCCGGGACCTGAACCATGACTGGGCGGGCGGGCACCGGGCGTTCAACAAGGGTGCGTACGACCAGTGGGTGCCCGCCAAGACCGCGACGACCATGGCTCACCTCACGCGTGAGGACATACCGTTCCACTACGCCCTCGCCGACGCCTTCACCGTCTGCGACGCGTACCACTGCTCGTTCATCGGGAGCACCGATCCCAACCGCTACTACCTGTGGACCGGGTACACGGGGAACGACGGTTCCGGAGGCGGCCCCGTGCTCGGTAACGACGAGGCGGGATACGGCTGGACCACCTATCCCGAGCGGCTGGAGCAGGCCGGGGTGTCGTGGAAGGTCTACCAGGACATCGGCGACGGACTGGACGCCGCCGGGTCCTGGGGGTGGATCAACGATGCCTACCGGGGTACGTACGGCGACAACTCGCTGCTGTACTTCAACCGTTACCGCAACGCCGAGCCCGGGGATCCGCTCCACGACAAGGCCCGCACCGGTACCGACATCAAGAACGGTGGCGGGCTCCTCGACGACCTGAAGGCCGACGTCCGGGCCGGGACGCTGCCGAAAATCTCCTGGATCGTCTCGCCCGAGGCGTACAGCGAGCATCCCAATTGGCCCGCCAACTACGGTGCCTGGTACATCTCCCAGGTGCTGGACGCGCTGACCGCCGACCCCGAGGTCTGGGGCCGGACCGCGCTCTTCATCACCTACGACGAGAACGACGGCTTCTTCGACCACGTCGTACCGCCCTTCGTGCCCTCGGGTCCCGCGCAGGGGCTGTCCACCGTGGACACCACCGCCGACTACTTCCCGGGCGACATCCGCTACGCCGCCGGGCCGTACGGGCTCGGACAGCGGGTGCCCATGCTCGTCGTCTCCCCTTGGAGCACCGGCGGGTTCGCGTGCTCCGAGGTCTTCGACCACACCTCCGTCATCCGGTTCATGGAACAGCGCTTCGGAGTGCACGAACCCAACATCTCGCCCTGGCGGCGCGCTGTCTGCGGGGATCTCACCTCCGCCTTCGACTTCCGTCGTGCGGACGCCTCGGACGTTCCGCTGCCGTCGACCGACGCCTACGAACCTCCGGACCGTCTCCGCCACCCCGACTACGTCCCCGCCCCGCCCGCCAACGGCAGCGTGCCCAAGCAGGAGAAGGGCGCCCGGCCCACCCGGCCGCTGCGCTACGCGCCCTTCGTCGACGGTGCCGCAGACACCGCCACCGGCAAGTACCGTCTCACCTTCAGCGGTGGCGCCGCCGCCGGGGCGCAGTTCCTGGTGACCTCCGCCAACCGCACCGACGGGCCGTGGACGTACACCACCGAAGCCGGCAAGTCCCTGGCGGACAGCTGGAACACGGCCTACTCCAAGGGAGTGACCGACCTCACCGTCCACGGCCCCAACGGCTTCCTGCGCACCTTCCGGGCCGGCGGGGTGGTGGTGGGACCGGAAGTGACGGCCCGTCATGTCGCGGCCGGCGGCGGGCTTGATCTCACCTTCGTCAACGGCGGCTCCGCCACCGTCCGGCTGACCCTGCGCAGCGCCGTCGGGTACGGGGGTGGCGTGCAGACCTTCGAGGTTCGTGCGGGCGCCACCGTCAAGCACGTGCTCGACCTGCGGGGAAGCAAGAACTGGTACGACGTCACCGTCGTCTCCGACCTGGACCCCACGTTCCTGCGGCGCTTCGCCGGACACGTCGAGACCGGTCAGGCCGGTACGAGCGACCCGGGTCTCGTCACCGGGTGAGCGGCAGCTCCTGGAGCGGCGGTTGGGGGCGGGCGGTGTCCGTCGGCGGGCGCCCGCCTGCCCCTGGTCATCCGCAGGGGTGGTGGCTCGCGTGCGTTAGGGTCTTGTACGGGTCATGAGTTCCAGTGCACAGCCCCGGCTTGCTGGACGGCACCCCGCTCCGCTGCGGGTGCTCCGGGTGACGACCTGCCCCGCGCGAAGGGCACGGGGAACAGCGGACCACGGTGCAGGCGCTCGGGGTCCTTGTCCCGGAAGGCGAACCTCACCATGCTGCGTCATCTCACCCAGAGCGACTCCGTGCGGATCGACGACTGCTCGCGTTACGCCGCGGGTCACCGCGTGCACTGGATCCACGCGAAGAAGTGCCGCCAGGAGCCGGGGCAGGCCGTCGAGATCCTGCTCACCTCCGGTGATGTCCGCGACGACGGATGGGTCGGACTGCGCGCCGCCTTCGACTACGCGGGTGACCTCCCCGCGGTGTGGACGCATGCACCCGGCGCGCTGCGGGAGACCCTCGCCGGTCACCGCGGGCGGGTGTACTGGCTGGAGCGCTGGCATGCGCTGAAGCTGGAAGCCGGAGCCCCGTCCGCCGGAGCCGGGGATGGCGTCGGCCTCGTCAACGTCGGTTACTCGGGCGGGGAGTTGTGCGAGTCCGAGGTCGATACCTAGGTCGATACCGAGGTCGTTCCCGAGGTCGTTCCCGAGGCCGATACCGAGGCCGATGTCGACCGTGCCGCGGGCCCTGCGCTTCTGGCGTAGGCCCGCTCCGTCGTGGTGCGCGAAGGTCCGTGCGGTACATCGCGATGCTCATCAATTATGGCGAGTTGTCGTCCCGTTGTTCCGTTCAGGGTGTGGGATTGATCGCTGTTGACCGCTCCGTGGTCACACAAAATCCTTATAGTGAACGTGCGTTGATCGCATGATCATGACGCGTGCAGCTTTCGCCACAGGAGTCAGGACTCATGACGCGCCCTTCTTCCACAGAGCCCGCGCCGGCCTCCCCTCCTCCGCCTCCCGGCTGTCCGGCGCACACCGGAGCCGTACCGCTCAACGGGCCCGGGTTCCAGACCGAACCGCAGGCCGTGTACCGCTCCATGCGACGTGACCACGGGCCGGTCGTCCCCGTGGAGCTGCCGGGCGGGTTCCCGGCCTGGCTGGTCATCGGGTACCGCGAACTCCATCAAGTCACCAGTGACGGCGAGCTCTTCCCGCGCGATGTCGGCCTGTGGAACCAGTGGCCCCACATCCCCGACGACTGGCCGCTGCTGCCGATGGTGGGGCGCCCCCTGCCGTCCATCTACTTCAGCGCCGGGGAGGAACACCGGCGGCACGTCCGGATGGTCGGGCCGGCCCTCGAAGGCGCCGACCCGTTCCAGATCCGCAGCCACTGCGAGCAGTTGGCCGACCGGCTGATCGACGACGTGTGCAGCCGCGGCACGGCCGACCTCGTCGCCGACTTCTGCGAGCCCCTCCCCGTTCTCGTCCTCGCCCGCCTGGTCGGGTTCCCCGACGACGAAGGTGCCGACATCGCCCAGGTGTTGAAGGACCTGGCCGACGGCGGGCCGGACGCGCAGAGCGCCCATCTGAGGTTCGGGGAACACATGGCCCGGCTGGTGGCCGCGAAACGGGCCGAGCCCGGGGATGACGTGACCTCCCGGATGCTCGCCTTCCCCGAGGCGTTCACCGACGAGGAGTACATGCTCGATCTGATGGCCATCACGGCCGCCGGGCACCTCACCACCGCCGACTGGGTCAGCAACTCCCTGCGGCTGATGCTCACCGAGGACGCGTTCGCCGACTCCATGGCCCGCGGCCGGCGCAGCATCGGCGAGGCCATGAACGAGGTGCTCTGGGAGGACACGCCCACCCAGATCCTCGCCGGGCGCTGGGCCGTACGGGACACCCAGCTCGGCGGCCGGCGGATCAAGGCCGGGGACATGCTGCTGCTCGGGCTCGGCGCCGCCAACACCGACCCGCTGATCCGGCAGGGCATGTCCGGCACCGGAGCACCCGCGCAAGGCGGCAACGGGGCCCATCTCGCGTTCAGCCACGGCGAGTACCGGTGCCCGTTCCCCGCCCAGGAGATCGCCGAGATCATCGCCCGTACCGGCATCGAGGTCCTGCTCGACCGGCTGCCCGACCTCCAGCTCGCCGTGCCCGTCGACGACCTCGTACGACGGCCCTCCGCGTTCCTGCGTGGCACCACCTCGCTCCCTGTTCGGTTCACCCCCGTTCGTACGACAGGAGACCTCTCGTGAACTGCCCCCACGCCGCCGCTCAGGCCGCAGCCCCGAACGGTGCGACCGTTGTCATCGACCCGATGGTCCAGGACCTGGACGGGGAGACGGCGCGGCTGCGCGACGCCGGACCGCTGGCCCGGATCGAGCTGCTCGGTGTCCCGGCCTGGGCCCTCACCCGGCATGCCGACGCCCGGCAGCTCCTGCTCGACCCGCGACTGGTGAAGGATCTCGACGCCTGGGGCCTGTGGCAGAGCGGCGAGGTGACGCACGCGTGGCCGCTCATCGGCATGATCGACGCGGGCCGGTCCATGTTCACCGTCGACGGCGACGAGCACCGCCGGCTGCGGACCAAGACCTCTCAGGCGCTCACGCCCCGCCGGCTGGAGGCGATACGCCCCGACATCGAGAAGTTCACCGAGGAGCTGCTGGACGCCCTCGCCGAGGGCGGCAGGGACGGGGCCGTCGTCGACCTCAAGTCCGTGTTCGCGCAGCCGCTGCCCATGCGGGTCGTCGGCATGCTCATGGGTGTCGACCCCGCCGAGAACGCCATGCTGACCCGTCAGTACAAGGCCTTCTTCTCGATGCTCACCCCGCAGGACGAACGCCTGGCCCTCCTCGCCGAACTCGACGTCTTCTACGCCGGCCTCGTCCGCGAGAAGACCGCGCGGCCGACCGACGACCTGACCTCCGCGCTCATCCTCGCCGACGAGGGCGGCGAGCCGCTGACCGAGGAAGAGGTGGTCGGGAACCTCAAGGCGATGGTCGCCGCAGGGCACGAGACCACGATCGGGCTCATCCTCAACGCCGTACGCGCCCTGCTGGCCCACCCCGACCAGCTGCGCATGGTCCTCGACGGGGAGGTCTCCTGGGAGACCGTGATCGAGGAGACCCTGCGGTGGGACACCCCGACCACCCATCTGCTCATGCGGTTCGCCACCGAGGACATCCAGGTCGGTGACAGCGTCATCGGCAAGGGCGAGGGCGTGGTCATCTCCTACCGCGTGATCGGCCGCGACCCCGCGCAGCACGGCCCCGACGCCGACGCCTTCGACATCACCCGCGCCACCCCCATCCGGCACATGACCTTCGGCCACGGCCCGCACATCTGCCCCGGTGCGGCGCTCTCCCGCGTCGAGGCGGGCATCGCCCTGCCGGCACTCTTCGGGCGGTTCCCGGAGCTGCGCCTCGCGGTGCCGGACGCGGACATCCGCAAGCTGCCCGTGATGACGCAGAACGACATGGAGGCCTTTCCCGTTCTGCTCAACGCCTGAATCCGCTCGCTCGGCGCCGGACTCCGCCCGGCCCGCCCGCCTGCGTCCGCTCGGCAGGGCGGTGCCCGTAGGGTGGTTGTCATGAAGATCCGTTTCGGAGTCGGGCTCGGTGCGGGTGCGGCGTTGTCGGAATTCAGCCGGATCGTCGACCGCCTCGAAGGCGWCGGCGTGGATTCGCTCTGGCTGTCCGAACATGTCTACTCGGAGGCGGTGGACCCGTTCGTCGGCATGGCCCACGCCCTGTCGCGGACGAGCCGGCTCAAGGTCGGCACCTCGGTGGCGGTGCTCCCGGGGCGGCACCCGGTCCTGGTCGCCAAGCAGTTGGCGTCCCTGGCCGGGCTCTCGCCCCGGCGCGTGCTGCCGGTCTTCGGGCTCCAGCCGGCCCGCCCCGACGAACGGGAACTGTTCCCCGCGCCGGAAGGCCGGCGCGGGGCGCTGTTCGACGAATCCCTGGAACTGCTGCGGGCCTCCCTCGGCGGTGAGGTCTCAGGCTTCGACGGGGAGTTCCTGAAGGTCGCGAGCGCGCGGATCGCGCCGCTGCCTGCCAAGCCCCTGGACGTCTGGCTCGGCGGTAGCGCGCCCGCCGGGCTCCGCAGGGTCGGGCGGTACGGCGACGGCTGGCTGGGGTCCTTCCTCGCACCCGATGCGGCGGGGCGGGCCCGCGAGGCGATTCAGGCCGCGGCCGAGGACGCGGGACGGGCGATCGAGCCCGACCACTTCGGGATCAGTCTCATGGTGGCGGAGAACGGAATCCCGCAGGAGCTGGCCGAGGCGATTCACCGGCGCGCCCCGGAGAGCGACCCACGGGACCTCGTCGCCGACGGATGGCCGGCGCTCCACCGGCTGCTGGACGGCTATGTCGAGGCCGGTCTCAGCAAGTTCGTGGTCTACTCCGCGGGGAGCCGGTCCCTCGACGCGTTCGTGGACCGGTTCGAGGCGGAGCTGCTGCCCCGGCAGAACTGAGACGGCCCCTGGGGCGTACCGACCTGACCGCCCGTCGCGCCTGCCCGGCAACCATGCGGCCGCCGGCGGCAACCAGTACCTGAACGGCATCCTTCCTCGACGGAATGGTTCAGGTCATGACAGCGCAACGCCGAACGGCGCAGCACACCCCCCACCTGCCCGCAGGCAGCGGCCACCGCAGTCGCAGAACGCGGCTGGGTGTGGCGATTGCGGTCAGCACAGCCCTGGCGGCAGGACTCGCCGCCACCACGGCGAACGGTGCGACGGAGGCGCGTAGCACCCCGTACCCCGCCTCGCCGGCCGCCTCCCCCGTCCGGGCCGACGAGGTGGCCGACGGCTTCGCCTCGGTCGACGCACTGGGGCAGGACGGAACGTACGGCGGACGCGGCGGCCAGACCGTGACCGTGCGCACCCTCGCCGATCTGGAGAAGTACGCGACGGCGGCGGAGCCCTACGTCATCGTCGTCGCGGCCGCCATCACCATGGATCCCAAGGGCAAGGAGATCAAGGTCGCCTCCGACAAGACGATCATCGGCTCCGGCACCTCCGGTCACATCGTCGGCGGCGGCTTCTTCCTCGGTCAGGGCGTGCACAACGTCATCATCCGCAATCTGACGATCCGGGACTCGTACGCCGGGACCTGGAACGACAAGGAACACGACTGGGACGCCATCCAGATGGACGGTGCCCACCACGTGTGGATCGACCACAACGACCTGCGGAACATGGCCGACGGGCTGATCGACAGCCGCAAGGACACCACCTACCTCACGGTGTCCTGGAACCGGCTCCAGCACGACAACAAGGCGTTCGGTATCGGCTGGACCGAGAACACGACCGCCGACCTCACGATCCATCACAACTGGTTCCACGAGACCGAACAGCGCAACCCCTCGACCGACAACGTGGCCCACGCCCATCTGTACAACAACTTCCTCCAGGACGACCCGGGCACCGAGATCACCAGCAGTTACGGCAACTACGCCCGCGGCCACACGAACATGGTCCTGGAGAACAGCTACTTCGACGGGCTGAACAACCCCGTCATCCGGGACAGCACCGCCACCCTCGTCCAGCGCGGCAGCGTCTTCGCCGGTACGAGCGGACGTAACGAGACCGGCGGCGGGACGTCGTTCGACCCGCACGGCTACTACGCCTACACGCTGGATGCCGCCGCGGACGTGCCCGCGCTGGTGAAGGCCGGCGCGGGGCCGCGCTCGGCCATCGCGGCGGCCGCGACGACCGCCGCCGCCACGACGCTCACCGTGGCCAAGGACGGAAGCGGCCAGTACAGCAGCGTGCAGGCCGCCGTGAACGCCGTGCCCGCGGGCAACACGGCCCGGACCGTCATCGCCATCGCGCCCGGCACCTACCGCGAGCTGGTGAAGATCCCCTCGACCAAGCAGAACGTCACCCTCCAGGGCACCGGGCCCAGCCGCAGGAGCACGGTCATCGTGTACGACAACGCCTCCGGCACCCGGAAGCCCGACGGATCGGGGACGTACGGGACGGGTGGCAGCGCGACCGTCGCCGCCGAGGCGGACGGTTTCCAGGCCCGCAACCTCACCATCGCCAACGACTTCGACGAGGCCGCCCACCAGGACATGAACGGCCTCCAGGCAGTCGCACTGCGCACCGCGGCCGACAAGGTGTTCCTCGACTCGATCATCACCGAGGGCGATCAGGACACTCTGCTGCTCGACACCGCCGCCAAGGACAGGCTGGGCCGTGTCTACATGAGGAACTCCTATGTCGTCGGCAACGTCGACTTCGTCTTCGGCCGGGCGAGCGCCGTCATCGACGCCTCGGTCATCACTCTGAAGAAGCGGTGGAACGGCAGCTCCGCCGGCTACATCACCGCCCCCAGCACAGCCGCCGGCCGCAGGGGCTTCCTCATCAACAACTCCACGGTCAACGGTGACGTCTCCGCTTCCACCTTCTACCTCGGGCGCCCCTGGCACGCCGGCGGCGACGCCACGCTCGACCCGATGACCACCGTCCGCGACAGCACCCTGAGCGCCGCGATCCGGCCGGCGCCGTGGACCGACATGAGCGGTTTCTCCTGGAAGGACGACCGGTTCGCGGAGTACCGCAACGACGGACCGGGCGCCGGAGCGGCGAGCGGCGACCGGCCTCAGCTCAGTGACAGCGGGGCGGCAGGGCAGGAGGTGGCCGACTGGCTGGAGGGCTGGACCCCGTCGGCGTCCTGAGCCGGCAGCACTTCCGGTCCCCCTGATGTTCCGTTCCGGGTCCGGGCATATCGTGGCGGTAGCCGACGCGGCTGCCGCCACGCTCCGTTCCGGAACCGGCCGCCGGAGTGAGCTTGTCGAAGCGCTTCGACAGGGCTATGGACACGCTGTGCGGGCAGGTCTAGGGTCGTATCATCCGGGCATGTCGCAGGTGGAGCAGGTGAAGTCGAAGCGCTTCGCCTCATCCGGCCGACGCTGCCGGTGCAGGCCGGTCTCCGTGCCGGTGTCCGACGACGTTCCTTGATGGAGAGCTGAATGGTCACCCTGGCCGAGGTCGCGCAGCACGCCGGAGTCTCCGCGAGCACGGTGAGTTACGTCCTCAGCGGGAAGCGGTCCATCTCGGTGTCCACCCGGGAGCGGGTGGAGCTGAGCATCCAGCAGCTCGGCTACCACCCCAACGCCGGTGCGCGGGCGCTCGCCAGCAGCCGGTCGAACATCATCGCGCTCATGGTGCCGCTGCGCACCGACATGTACGTGCCCGTGATGATGGAGATCGCCATCGCGGTCGCCACCACGGCCCGCACCCATGGCTACGACGTCCTTCTCCTCACCGGGGAGGAGGGGCCCGCCGCGGTGCGGCGCATCGCCGGGAGCTCGCTCGCCGATGCGATGATCCTCATGGATGTCGAACTCCACGACGAGCGGCTGCCGTTGCTCCGCGACACCGACCGGGCCGCCGTGCTCATCGGGTTGCCGGCGGATACGGAGGGCCTGACCTGTGTGGACCTCGACTTCGAGGCGACGGGGGCGCTCTGCGTGGAACACCTGGCCGGCCTCGGCCACCGCGAGGTCGCCGTGATCGGCGAGGCCGCCGCGGTGTACGAGCGGCACACCGGATTCGCCGAGCGGACGGTCGACGGCATACGTGCCAAGGCGCGGGAGACCGGAGTGCGTGTGCTGCACCGGCCCTGCGAGGGCGGATATCCGGCGATGGCGCAGACCCTGTCGCGGATCTTCGACGAGCGCCCCGGCACCACCGGATTCATCGTGCAGAACGAGTCGGCGGTGGAGCCGTTGCTCAACCTCCTGCGGCAGCAGGGCCGGGCCGTGCCCGAGGACGTGTCGGTCGTCGCCATCTGCCCGGAGCAGGTGGCCTCCCAGGCCTCGGTGCGGCTCACCTCCGTGGCCATTCCCGCGCAGGAGATGGGGCGTCGCGCGGTCGAGCAGGTCGTCGCCAAGCTCTCCGGCCGCGGCACGGACGAAGTGGAGCTGCTCGCACCCGAGTTGACCGTACGGGAAAGCACGGGGCCCGCCCCGCGGTAGTCCCCCGGCACGGACACGCACACGAGCCGGCCCCCGCGCGGGGACCGGCTCCTTGTGCGGATCAGCTGGAGGAGACGCCGAATCCGTTGGTCCGGAAGTCCAGGCCGCCCGACGACGAGGTGATCTCGTAGCCGAACTGCACGTCACCGATGGTCTCGTTGCCCCACCAGCCCTTGGTGTCCTTGATCCACTTCAGGATCGGCAGGATGTTTACCGTGCCCGCCGAGGAGTCCGAGGTGCGCAGGAACGAGAAGACCTGGTTGGCCCCGTTGTCGCCCTTGTAGACGGTCCAGGTGTGGCCGCCGAGCGTCACGTTGCCCTGCGAGGTGCCGAGCGGGCCCACGGCGCCGTTGTAGTTCACCCACAGCATCACCTCGTAGTCGTAGTCGCTGTCCCAGATGTCGTACGAGGTGTTGTACGCCCCCGACGACGGGACGGTGACGTTGTAGGAGCTGGTGAGCGACGACAGCGAAGTGATCGACTTGTTGACGACCTTCTTCGCGTTCGGGTACGACTTGATGCCGCCCGTGTTCGGGTGGTCGGCCCACACGCCCCAGTTGCTGGAGGAGTTGGCCCAGATGGACTGCGAACCCGCGCCGGATCCCCAGATGTTGTTGTAGAGGGTGTATCCGTCGGAGGTGGTGTAGTTGCCCCACTGGTCCGATGAGGACCAGATCGCGGCCTGGGCGGGAGCGGCGGCGAAGCCGATGAGGGCCGCCACCGCCGTGGCCGGCGCCAGTACGAACCTGCTGAGGATGCGGGTGCGTGGTGCCATGGTTGTCCTTCCATGGTGGGGGGATGGGGTGGGGGGAGCGCTACCGCGGCCCCAGTTCGAGGACGCGGTCCACGCCGGCCTTCAGCTCCAGCGGTGCCGAAGGGGTTCCGGCGGAGGAATCGGGGAGGGTGCTGCCGTGGCCCGTACGGACGTCGACCCGGGCGTCACGGGTGGGGTGGAGCACCGCGGTCGCGGTGCCGTCGGCGGACCAGCGCAGATCCAGACCCGCGCCGAACCTCGTCCGCACGCCGCGCAGTTCGCCGCTCGGGCAGCCGGTCAGGGGCGCGGGCAGCAGGACGAGTCGATGGGGCGTCGACTGGACGAACGCCTCGATGACCGCTGCGGGCAGTGCGTGGGCGGCGTCCGCGTTGTACACGTTGCGGGACGGGTAGTGGGCGCTCATCAGCGAGTCGTGGAAGAAGTCGCCCGCCAGCACGGCCTCCAGCGCCGCCGAGACCCGCGCCCCGTCCCGCAGCCGTGCGGCGATCAGCGCATGGTGCAGATGCCCGTGCGCGGAGTCGTTCTCCGATCCGCGCAGCTCCAGCGCGCGGTGTGCGGCGGCCGCGAGTTCGGGGGTGTCGTACGGGTTGATCGCGTCCAGCGGCCACACCGGATAGAGGTGGCTGAGGTGGCGGTGGTCGTAGGTTTCCGCCAGCCCCGGCCACGCCCACTCGGCGAGCGCGCCGTCCTCGTTGACCCGGTACGCGGGAAGCCGGTCCGCGAGCGCCCGCCGCCGGGTGGAGGACGGCGCGGTGGGCCCGCGCCACTTCGACTTCAAGCCGCCGCGGACCGAGGACTACGACGGCGGACCGAGGACTACGACGGCGTCTGGGCCTCGGCCGCGGGCTGCATGCGCAACTACCTGATCCTCAAGGAGCGCGCCGCCGCGTTCACGTCGGTCGGCCAGCACGTCCGTCATCACCAGCGCCGCCGCACCCCGCGCCGCGTCACCCGCGACGGACGAGGCCCGCAGCCGGCCGCTGCCCGGGGTCCACAGACCCGACACCACCCGGTCCGTCAGCTCCTCGTCGGCCGGCGGCGCCAGCCACGGCATCAGGTTCCGGTAGATCCCGCCGAGCACCACCGCGTCCGGGTCCAGCAGGTTCACCGCGCCCGACAGCACCCGCCCCAGCATCCGGCCCGCATCCGCGACCGCGGCCACCGCCCGCTCGTCCCCGGCCCGGGTGCGCCGCTCCAGTTCGGCGACGCCGATCCCGCTGCCGCCCTCCTCGATCCCCGCCGACCGCAGGAGCGCCGCCTGTCCCGCGTACTGCTCCAGGCAGCCGCGCGACCCGCACCGGCACTGCGGTCCCTCCGAGTCCACCACCACGTGCCCGATCTCCCCGGCGAAACCGTGCGCACCACGCAGCAGCTCGCCGTTGATCACCAGGGCGCCGCCGACGCCGATCTCACCGGTCAGATAGAGGAAGGTCCGGATCCGGCCCAGCCCGCCGAACCACAGTTCGGCCAGCGCCGCCAGATTGGCCTCGTTCTCCGAACTCACCGTCAGCGCCTCGTGACCGGGGCGCTCGGCTGCCAGTGCGGCGGCGAACAGCTCCTCGGCGGGCACCTGGTTCCAGCCCAGGTTCGGCGCCTGACGGACCGAGCCGCCGGAGACCAGGCCGGGCAGTGCCAGTGCCACGCCGACCGGGAACAGCTCCTGCTCGCGTGCCGAGTCCAGGGTGCGCGCGGCGATCCTGGCCGCCCGCGCCAGCACCTCGGCGGGCGGCGCGCCCCGGTTGTCGAGATGCTCGGTGAGCCGGACCCGGCCGGTCCCGGCCAGATCGACGACCACCACCGACACGTAGTCGATGTTGACCTCGACGCCGAGCCCGGCCGGCCCGGTGCGGGCCGTCTTGAGCGCGGTGCCGGGCCGGCCGGCCTGGCCGCTGAACGTTTTGCCCGACTCCGTGAGGAAGCCGCTGTCGAGCAGCTGCTCGACGAGCGAGGACACGGCGGCCCGGGTCAGCCCCACCCGCGCGGCGACCCCGGCCCGGGTCGCCTCACCCTCGCCCTCGTCACGGACGGCCCGCAGCACGAGGCTGAGGTTGCTGCGCCGGACGGTGTCCTTGTCGGCCTTGGGCCCCAGCGGCGTGAGGTTGCTCTTCATATCGGTGCCGAGCCTATGCGATCCCGTACGTCAGTACGGTCGCGAAGTCCCGGTCCGGCCGCTCACGGGGAGCGGCCGGACCGGGACGGCCCTCAGGCCGTGGTGCCGCGCTGCTTGAGGCGGTCGGTCACCGGGGCGGTGGTCGGGCCGTTGCCCCGGTCTTCGAGCGGGTCGGTCACCGGGGCGGTGGTCGGGCCGTTGCCCCGGTCCTCGAGCGGGCCGGTCACCGGGAGGGTGCTCAGGCCGTCGCCCCGCGCTGCTTGAGCATGTCGGCCATGAGCGCGATCTCCGACTTCTGCCCGAGGACCATGCCCGAGGCCAGGTTCCGGACCTCGTCGGTCCCCGCCGCGGCGGCGGCCGCCTGCGCCATTTCCGCCCCGGCCCGGTGATGCGCGGTCATCAGCTTCAGGAAGCGCACCTCGGCGTCCCGGCCCTTGGCCGCGCGGAGCCCGTCGAGCTCGGTGTCGGTCGCCATGCCGGGCATCAGCGCGCCGTCCCGCGGTGTGACGGCATGGCCCATCCACGCCATGGGCGGCCCGGGGGAGCTCTTCGCGCGGCCCCATGTCTCCAGCCAGCCCAGCATCATGCCGCGCTGGTTGGCCTGCGTGTTGATGATGTCGTAGGCGAGCCGGCGCACCGCCACATCGGACGTGCGGTCCCGGACGATGAACGACATCTCGACGGCCTGCTGGTGGTGGACCGCCATGTCGCGCGCGAAACCGACATCGGCCGAGGCCTCGGCGGGAGCCGCGGCGGACGTGGTGGCGGAGGGCGCCGAGGAGGAAGGACGTACGAGCATCAGGGCGACCAGGCCGAGCGCGAGCAGCAGCACCGCCCCGCCGGCCAGCACCATCGGCCGTGACATCCGGGCCGGGGACGTCACTTGTCGATCCCGCCGGAGCAGGCGGCGCCCGGCTCCGGGGTCTGCGGGCCCTGGACGTACTTTGTGAAGAACTGCGCGACGCGGGCGTCGGAGGCGCTCTTCACGGCCAGCTGCTTGCCCCAGGCACTGAGCATCAGCGGGGACCCCTGGTCCTCCACCGGGCTCATCAGGGAGTACGGGGTGGCCTCGACCTTCTTCTCGAGCTTCTTGACGTCGGCCGGGCTCGCCTTGCTGGTGTAGGTGACCCAGACGGCGCCGTGCTCCAGCGAGTGGACGGCGTTCTCCTTCGGTATCTCCTTCGCGTAGACATCGGCGTCGCAGTTCATCCACACCGGGTTGTGGTCGCCGCCGACCGGCGGGTTCATCGGGTAGTCGACCTTCTTGTCGACATGCTCCTGAGTGAGCTTCTCCCAGCTCTTCTCGCCTTCGACGGGCGAGGACTTGGCGGCCGTCTCGGCCTTGTCCTGCTCGTCGGCCTCGTTCATCAGGTAGCCGCCGCCGGCGACCAGGCCGGCCACGACGACGACGGCCGCGGTGATCGTGATGATGCGGCTGCGGCGCTCGCGGGCCCGCTCCTTGCGGCGGGCCTCCTCCAGCTTGGCGCGGCGGGCGGCGGCAGGGGTGTTCTGCTTCTTGGCGGAGGCCATGGTGAGTCCTTCGGTTCGTGACACGGACGGGCTGCGGGCACACGGGAACGTTCTCGGGATGTCCCGGAACGGTCGGTGGCCGGCCCCTAGATCCGTTGAACCTGGAGGCGGAGACGGTCCACGTCGCCCACGGCGTCGTTCGACGGGCCGCGGATGGCCGCGGCGCCGGTGAGCGGGGCCGGGGGAAGAGGCGGGGCGGCCGACGGAAGCGCCGCCGGAGCGGGCTGGCCGGGCACCACGACGGGGTCCGAGTGCTCCGAGTCGCCGTGGCAGGAACTTCCGGCCCCGCGATCGCGCGGTGCGTCGGCCACCACGACCCGGGCCGCGGGCACCTGGACGGCGAGAGTGATCCCGGGCGGCGCCGCCGAGGCGGGGCCGTCGTGCGCTGCGGCGGAGGCCCCGGGCGTCGGCCAGCAGCACGAGGCCAGGGCGATCAGGAGGAACGCCCAGCCGAGCACCACGGACGCGCGGGCACTCCGCCGGCGCTCCGTGCGTTCGCTCAGCCAGTTCATCCCGGCATCGTATCGGTGTGTGAAGTTTCAATGAGTGGCGGCCCGGATCGGCGAACCTGTGGATCCCGGGGGAAGGGGTTCCGCTCCCGGCCGGCCGGGATAGTGTGCCCCGGTGACAACGCACTCGAACGTATCTGCGGGCTGGTATCCGGATCCGCACGGCGCCCCCCAGCTGCTGCGCTACTGGGACGGCTCCCAGTGGACCGAGCACACCAGTCCGGCCGGCGGACAGCAGCAGGCCCAGGCATCCGCCCAGGTTCCGCAGCAGCACCAGCCGCAGCAGGCCCCGCAGCAGCACCAGCCTCAGCAGGCCCCGCAGCAGCAGCCCTATCAGCAGCAGGCGCCCCAGGCCCCTCAGCAGGCTCAGCAGCACCAGCCCGCCGCCGTGCCGCAGCAGGGCATGCCGCAGCAGGGCGGTGCTCCCGGCGCGGGCACGCTCTTCAATCAGCAGGTCCTGGTCGTGAACCAGAAGGCCAAGCTGATCGAGGTCACGAACGAGTACAGCGTCTTCGACCAGCACGGCAACACCATCGGCTCGGTCATCCAGGTCGGCCAGAGCGCGATGCGCAAGGTGCTGCGTTTCGTGAGCAGCATCGACCAGTACCTGACCCACCGGCTGGAGATCCGCGACGCGTACGGCCAGCCGCAGCTGCTGCTGACGCGCCCGGCGAAGTTCATCAAGTCCAAGGTCATCGTGCAGCGCCCCGACGGGCAGCCGGTCGGCGAGATCGTCCAGCAGAACGCCATCGGGAAGATCAACTTCGCGATCATGGTCGACGGTCAGCAGGTCGGCGCGATCAAGGCGGAGAACTGGCGCGCCTGGAACTTCGCGATCGTCGACCACAACGAGGCCGAGATAGCCCGGATCACCAAGACCTGGGAAGGTCTCGCGAAGACCATGTTCACCACGGCCGACAACTACGTGCTGCAGATCCACTACCAGCTGCCCGAGCCGCTGCTGAGCCTCGTGGTGGCGACGGCCCTGACCGTGGACACGGCCCTCAAGCAGGACGCCCGCGGCCTCGGCTGAGTCTGACCCGCGTAGGCGTGGACGCCCGCGCCTCGAAAGGTGCGGACCTGCGGACGCGAGTACGCCCGCGCCCCTCGAAGGTGCGGGCCCGCGGACGCGAGGACGCCCGCGCCCCTCGAAGGTGCGGGCCCGCGTACGCGAAGACGCCCGCGCCCCTCGAAGGGTGCGGGCGTCCTCTGCTCATGCGGTCACTCCGGTGTGCCGCCGGGCGGACCGCCGTCCGGCGGTCCCAACCGGGAGAACACCGCCGCGAAAACCACCGCGGCCAGAGCCCCGGCGGCCACACCACTACCGAAGACGGTCCGCGCCCACACCGGCAGGCCCGCGTACATCTCGGGGGCGAAGACCGGCAGCAGACCGACGCAGAGGGCCAGCGCGACCACGATTCCGTTCGTGCCGTGGCCGAGGTTCTCACGGCTGAGCATGCCGAACCCCATCGTCGCGATCACCGCGTAGATGATCAGCCCGGCGGCGCCGACCACCGGCTCCGGGATCGCGGCGAGCAGCCGGGTCAGCGGCGTGATCAGACCGCACAGGATCAGCAGCACGCCCGCACCCGCCGTGACGAACCGGCTGCGCACCCGGGTGAGCTGGACGATCCCGATGTTCTCGGCGCTGGTCACCATCAGCGACGTACCGAAGACGCCGGCGCCCAGCGAGGTGACCGCGTCCGCGCGGGAGATCCGCGGCACGTCACGTGCCGCGTCCGGAGTCCGGCCCACCGCCTCGCTGTTCAGCACGGTCTGCCCGGTGGCCTCCGCCAGCGAGGCGAGCGCGAAGACCAGCAGCGGCACGGCGGCGAGCAGGTCGAAGTGCGGTGTGCCGTACGGGAACGGGTCGGGCAGCGCGAATGTGCTGCCGTGCGCCATGTGGAACGCCGTACCGGTGAGCGCGGCGACGAGTGTGCCGCCCGCCAGGCCGAAGAGCACCGACATCTGCCGCCAGACACCGCGCATGAACAGGAAGAACAGGGCGGTGATGCCGAGTGTGGCGAAGCCGAGCCCCGGTCCCGAGGCGATCATCGGCGCGGTGATCTTGATCATGTTGATCCCGATCAGGACCACCGTGGTGCCCATGACCAGCGGCGGGAAGAACCGCACCAGCCGCCCGTACAGGGGCAGCACGGCGATCAGGAAGACCGCCGCGATGAGCACCGAACCGGAGGCGGTCGCCGGTCCGTGCTCCTTCGCGACCTGGAGGAAGATCGCGACCGCCGCGCCGCCGGGAAGCATCAGGAACGGCAGCCGGGCGCCGATGCGCAGCGCCTTCACGCCCAGCGACTGGAGCAGCGCGCCGATGCCGCACAGCACGAGGGTGGCGCTGAGCAGCGATGCCGTCTGGGACGCCGACAGCGACAGGGTGGTGCCGATCAGGATGACCGAGGAGACGGGGGCGGCCACCCCGGCCAACAGGTGCTGGAACGCGAGCGGGACCAGCCGGGGGAGCGGGAGCCGCTCGTCGACCGGCGCGACGGACGGGGCCGGCGCGGCCGTGTCGGGGACGGCCGTGTCGGGGACGGGGGAGGCCATGGTCCGGGTCAGCCCTTCGCGACGTCGAGCCAGGGAAGCTCCCGGGCCGAGTAGCGGTACGAGCGGAAGACGGCGTTGGGCTCGGACGGGAACAGCTTGCGCACTTCTTCTTCCTGGTAGCCGCCGAAGAACGGCACGATGTACTCCCAGCAGAGATAGCCGTCCTCGGTCACCTCGAAGAGGCGTCCCGCGGGGGAGTCCGTCACGAGCGTGTTCCCGTTCGGCAGGCGCTGGGCGCTGCCCATGAACGGGGCGAAGAACGACTCGCGTGCCGGGTCGTGGTACTCCCAGACAATGGTGCCACTCGACCGTTCGATCTCGATGACCCGGCTGAACGGCACATCCCAGTGCGGCCGGAAGACGCCGTTGTCGAAGACCAGGAAGTTGCCGTTCTCCAGCTCGGTCGGGCAGTGCTGCTGCGATACGGCACCGGGCTCGCTGCGCCAGATGATCTCGCCGGTCTCCCGGCTGATGACGACCACGGCGGACACGGAGCGGAAGCTCGCCAGGATGTTGCCGTCGCTGGTCGGCAGCACGCTGTTGATCAGCGGGTAGTGCTCGCGCGCGTAGTCGGGGTGCAGCGGGAAGGCGCCGCGGTCGAGGTGCTCGGAGACCTTCCACTCCCAGACCGTGCTCCCGTCGGCGTCCACCTCGACGATCGTGTCCGCCCATACGGTGCCGGCGGCCTCGGATCCGGGCACCCCGCCCCGGACGGCGGCCGCGGCCTCACCGGTCAGCGGCTCCAGTGCGGTGTACAGCAGCCGGCCGTCGCCGTAGTGGTACGCGTCGTGGTGCTGAAAACGGTCGCGGTGCTCGCGGACGACCGTGCCGTCGGGGGTGATCTCCTGCATGATCCCGCCGCGGTATTTGTGCCACATCGGGAAGAGCGCCGGCTCGTCCGGGAGGACGCCGCTGTAGGCGAGGTTGCCGTTGGGCAGGATCCGGGCGTGCCGGCCGGGCCGGTACGGGAGGTTCCACCGGTGGACCACCGCACCGCGCATGTCGATGAGATACACCTCGCCGCCGCCGGTCAGCGGGGCGAAGAGGGTGTACCCGCCGTAGGAGGCGTCCTCGTCCAGGGCTATGAGCCCGGTACCGCGGCGCCGTCGCTGGTTCTGGTCCACGAGGGGCATGGATCGGTCCTCCCGGTTAACTTTATTAGGTGGGACTTAAGAGATTAACCGGCCCGGTAGGCTGCTCACTGCCCCGCCGCCTGTGGTGTGCGGCACGCAGGAACACGGAGTGAATGAGATGAGCGAGGCGGACGCCCCACGGGTCGGCCCGGGGATTCGCCGGCGGCGCCGCGCCCTGGAACTGACCCTCGCCGAGGTCGCGCGGCGGGCGGGACTCTCCACCCCCTTCCTCAGCCAGATCGAGAACGGCCGCTCCCGGCCGAGTATGGGATCGCTCCAGCGCATCGCCGACGCGCTCGACACGACGGCGGTCCAGCTTCTTTCCACGGCCGAGGCGCCCCGCCCCGTCGACGTGGTGCGCGGCACCTCCGCCTCCGTACGGGAGACGGGTGCGGAGGGCGAGGGGGACGGTCGGATGCGGCCGCTCGTCCGCGGCCACCAGCGGCTGCACGCGCTGGAGTTCACCGGGGACCACGACTGGGGCCGCGAGTTCCGGCACCGCAACGACGAGATCCTGTACGTCGCCGACGGCTCGGCGGAGGTCGAGGCGGACGGCCACTTCTACCGCCTGGAGCGGGGCGACACGCTCTACTGCGCGGGCGGCCTCGTCCACCGCTGGCGCCCGATCGAACCGGACACCCGGGTCCTCGTGGTCGGCATCGGGGACCATGTCCAGGTGACGGACGAGCAGAGCGGCTGACCGAGGGTCTTTCGTTTGGGGCGGGCCGGATCACGGAGCGGGCTCCTGGGCGTGCAGCCGCAAGGCGGAGCAGGGGCGGTCGGCGACAACGGCGCAGATGAGCGTGCCGGGGCCCGCGAACCCGGCATGATCCAGACGAAAGACCCCGGGCCCTATCCCTCGTCGCCCGCCCGGTAGAGACCGAACACGGCCCCCTGCGGGTCGCGTACGACCGCGATCCTCCGGTGGTCCGCGATGTCCGTCGGAGGCATCAGCAGCTCGCCGCCTCCGCTCTGCGCGGTGGCCGCCGTCGCGTCGACGTCCGTGACGGCGAGGTACGGCAGCCAGTGCGGAGGCACCTCGGGCGGGATGTTCGCGTCCCTCGTCAGCAGACCGCCGAAGTCCTCCCCGTCGATGCCCCACTGCGGGTACGTCTCCGAGGCCCTGACCGTCCAGCCGAGGACGTCCGGGTAGAAGGCGAGCGCCGGTGCGCTCTCGCGGGTGGCGAGCTCCGTCCAGCCCAGTGTGCCCGGTTCGTTGAACAGGTCGGCGCCGGCGAAGGCACGGCCCTGCCACAGCGAGAACACCGCTCCGGACGGGTCCGCCAGGACGGCGAACCTTCCCTCCTCGAAAACGTCCATGGGGCCGACCAGCAGCGAACCGCCCGCCGCCGTCGCCTTCCGGGCCGTGGCGTCCGCGTCCTCGACGGCGAACGACACCGTCCAGGCCGGCGGCTGCCCCGGCTGGTAGACGGGGCTGAGGGCCGCGACCCGGCTCTCGCCCAGGTGCGCCATGGTGTAGCCGCCCGCCTCCTCGCGCGGGTCCGTTTCGCACCGCCAGCCGAAGAGGGCCGTGTAGAACGACGTCGCCGCCGCGACGTCGGAGGTGCTCAGCTCGATCCAGCAGGGACCGCCGGGCACCGGTGCGGTGAGCTTCATTGGGAATCCTCCGTGCGTGAGTGGGCGCGCGCCGGCGTTCCTGGCGCAGCTGCACGCTATGACCGCCCGCCCGGGCGGGCCGTCAGGCACGCGCGGCCGAAATCATTTACTGGTGTAATACCTGTTAAGGTATGTGCGTGAGTAATACAAGCATCAGGCCCCGGCCGTCCTCCCTCCGCAGAATCCCGCTGGCCGCCCCGCTGCGTCTGGCCCGGCCGTCGGACATGTGGTTCAAGCCGGCCACCAGCGTGGTCGTGGCCACGGCGATCCCCAACCTGGTGCTCTACTCCCTGGGCCGCCTCGATCTCGTGATGTACACGATGGCCGGCTCGCTCTGCGCGCTGTACGGCCACAACCTGCCGTACGCGCGCCGCGCCAGGACCGTCGTCGGAGTCGTCCTCGGGATGCTCGCGGGCCTGGGGGTCTCCCTGGTCACGGCTTCGCTGACCGGTTCGACCGCGGTGCTGATCGCCGTCGGCGCCCTCCTGGCGGCCGGGCAGAAGCTGCTCTGTGACGCCACCCGCATCGGGCCCCCCGGACCGGTGATCTTCACCTTCGTCAGCTCCGCCGCCCTGTTCGCCCCGCAGGAGACGGGCCAGGTGCCGGGCCACCTCGCCCTGACCCTCGGCGCCGGTGCGGTGTCCTGGCTCGTCACCGTCGCTCCCGCGCTGGTCCGCCGGGAGGGACCCGAGCGCCGCGCCACGGCCCGGGCGCTGAACGCCGCGGCCGCCTACGTCGCCGAGCCKGGKCACCGCACCCGCCGCGCCGCGGTCGCCGCCGTGCACGCGGCCTGGCAGACCCTCCTCGCGGCCGGACGCCCCACCCCCGTACGCACCGCGCTGGAACGCCTCGTCGTCCACGCCGAGACCGCACTCACCGCCCACCCGGGTGACGCCGCCGCGGAGGCCGAACGGCTCCGCGCCTGGGCCCGGCTGACCCGGTCCCGCGGCCCCGTCCCCGGTCCCGCGGCCCCGTCC
>NZ_RDBK01000022.1:25887-91284 GCF_008042275.1 Streptomyces sp. OR43
CGAACGGGCCGCCCGCCGCCCGGCAGCCGGCGCGGCCGTACGCGTCCTGCTGCACCGCCTCGCCCCGGGCTCCCCGCTGCTGCCGGTCGCCGCCCGCACGCTCATCGGCTGCGCCCTGGCCGGGTACGTCTGCTCGGCGGTCGGAGTCGGCCGCCCCTACTGGGCGATCGTGACCGCCGCCTCGCTCTACCAGGCCAACGTCATGCTCTCGTGGAACCGCACACTGCAGCGGACCCTCGGCAACCTCCTCGGGGTCCTGGTGTTCGCCGCCGTCCTGCCGGCCGCCCGGATGGACCCGCTGGCCCTGATCGGCTTCTGCCTCCTCTTCGGGTTCGCCGCCGAAGCCCTGATCACCCGCAACTACTGGCTCGGCTCGGTGGCCGTCACGCCGATGGCGCTGCTCGTCCTGGAGTACGCGGGCAGCCACCCGGCCGGTGAGCTCATCGGCGACCGGATCCTGGACACCGTCATCGGCGCCGGCGTCGGGTTCCTCGCCGCGGTGCTCGTCACCAACCGCCGCGCCACGGGCCGCGTCGAGCAGGCGCTCGCCGACGCCGAGCAGGCCCGCGCCCACGCCGTGCAGACCCTGGCCGCCCCCGCGCCCACCCCTGCCGCCCTGGACGCGGCGCGCCGCAGGCTCACCGGGTCCCTGGTCGAACTGCGCGAGGCGGAGGACGCCGCGGCCGGCGAATGGTGGCAGCGCGCCCTGCCGCAGGAGGCGGTGCTCGCGGCGGAGCAGGCCGGACACCGTACGCTCGCGGCGACAGCGACACGGCAGGGGACGATCGCCCCGGCCCAGGAGAACGGAGCGGTGTGACCGACGACATCGTCGCCTCGGTGGTACGGCAGTGGCAGGCCGTGAACCCGGAACTCGACACCGGCCCGATGGAGCTCATCGGCCGCATCAACCGCTGCTCCGCCTTGCTCCAACAGGCCGAGGACGCACCGCTGCGGGGTGTCGGACTGACCCGCGCCGAGTTCGACCTGCTCGGCGCCGTACGACGCACCGACCGTGAACTCACCCCGGGCGAACTGGCCCGGGAGACGTTCTCCTCCGGCGCCGCCGTCACCAAACGGCTCCGGACGCTGCAGGAGCGCGGCCTGATCGCCCGTCGCAGTGACGCCCGGGACCGCCGGGTCGCGCATGTCGGACTCACCGACGAGGGGCGGGAACTGGTCGACGGACTGCTGCCGCGGCAACTCGCGTACGAACGCGCGGTGCTCTCCGGTCTCGACGCGGAATCCCGCGACCGGCTCAGCGCACAGCTCAGTGAACTGCTGGTCCAGCTGGAGGGCCGCATCGGCGGCGGCCGCCGCTGACCGACCGCGGAAACCGGGGGCCCGTAGCCGGGCCGCGAGGCCCCCGGCCGGCTACCCGGCCGGGTCGAACCGCGCGGCCGAGCACAGCAGTTCCCCGGCGCGGCGCTCCAGTGCGGCCCCGTCGCCGCGGGCGGCCGGTGCGCACGCCACCAGTGCCAGCCGGTCACGCCAGGTGGCACCGGCCAGCGGTACGGCGACCGCGTGCAGGCCCGGCACCGATTCGCCGCGGCCGGTCGCGTAGCCGCGGTCACGGATCCGGTCCAGTTCGGCGAGGAGTTCCGGCCGCGACGTGAGGGTGTCCGGGGTGACCGCGTCGAGCCGTTCCCGGGGATACAGGACGCGGACCTGCTCGGCTGTCAGCCGGGAGAGCAGCAGTTTGCCGCCCGCCGTGGCGTGCGCGGGACGGGTGCGGCCCCGCTCCAGCATCACCCGTACCGGATGTCCGGACTCCCGGCCATCGGTGACCAGGACCTGATCGCCGATCAGCGCGGCGCTGAGCACGGTCTCACCGGTGCGCCGCACGGCGTCCTCCAGCACCGCGGCCACCTGCTCCCGGACCGGTGCGCCGAATCCGGCCGGGCGGCCCAGCCGCACCAGTTCGGGCCCGGCCGAGTAGCCCCGCCCGGACGGCTCCCGTGTGGCGAAGCCGCGACCCTCCAGGGTGCTGAGGACCCGGTGGGCGGTGGAGCGGCCGATGGAGAGCAGCCCGGCCGCCTCCGAGACGGTCAGCGCGTCGTGGGTGAGGAAGAGCCGCATCAGCCGCAGGCCGGTGTCGAGCGATTCGATGGTGTAGTCCCGCGCAGGCTCCATCAGATGTCTGTTCCCCTTCGTGTCCCGGAGGGGCATCCACCCCTGCGGTGGTCATCAACCCGCTTCTTTCGATCCGCTTCGATCAGATGTGCCCTTGTCCCTCTCTGCGGGACGCGACCAATCGCCTGCGGTGGGGTCGCCCGGCAATGCGAGCCGTCAGCCTACGGCTTACGGCTGGCATGTTGCCCGTCGTGGACGAGCCGCGGAGTCTCCGTCCCTGCCTGCGGGACGGATGGCACCGGTTGTCGTACATCTCTGCCGTTCGTCACTCCGCGCGCACGACTGTTTGCGGTGCGTGCGAAAACTCGTGAGTGTATTACCGCGGGAGCGCTCGCGCAGGGGGTTGGGTGAATGTGCCGAAGCACTGTTTCGATCTGACTAAGCTCACGCGCAGTGAAGCCGAGTTGATATGAATTCGAGCGCTTGTTCCCTACTGCCGTGCAAGCGCTGTACCTCCCGATTACCTCCCGAATCAACCGCCAGAGGTTTTAGATGGTTCGTGTTGAATCACCACCGATCGACCGAGAAACACCCGTCGTCCGTGCCGTGTTGCTGCCCGTCGTCGTGATGGCCGGCGCAACCGCCGCCGCGGTGGCGCTGGTTGCCGAGGCCGCGCGGATCCCCGTCGTCTGGTTCGGCGCCTTCGCCACCGTCGTGGTCGCCGTACTCACCGCCGAACTCGCCCGCCGCTCACGCACGAACCGGCGGCAGCGCGCCCACTACGAACAGCGCGTCACCGCGCTGGAACGGCGCATCGCCGGCTACGACGAGGAAAGCGTACGGATCAGCAAGGAACTCCTCCCTGCGGCGATCCACCGGCTGCGCGTGGGCAATTCGCCCGACGAGGTGCTGCGGGACGTCGTCGACAACGACGAGGTCTACCGCTATCTCTCCGACGCCCAGCGCTCGCTCGTCTACA
Source organism: Streptomyces sp. OR43 (assembly GCF_008042275.1). Taxonomy (GTDB): domain Bacteria; phylum Actinomycetota; class Actinomycetes; order Streptomycetales; family Streptomycetaceae; genus Streptomyces. The sequence goes on from NZ_RDBK01000022.1 coordinate 28,937, forward strand.
CGGTGCTGGACATCATCGACAACGAGGAGGCGACGCGGGACTCCGCGCAGCGCGCCTTCGTCAACGTCGCCCGCCGCGTCCAGGCGATCGTCCACCGGCAGGCCAGTGAGCTGCGGGAGATGGAGGAGCACCACGGACGCAACCCCGACGTCTTCGACGACCTCCTGCGCATCGACCACGGCACGGCGCTGATCGGCCGTCTCGCCGACTCCATCGCCGTGCTCGGCGGTGCCCGGCCCAGCCGCCAGTGGCCCAAGCCCGTACCGCTGTTCAGCGTGCTGCGCGGCGCCATGTCGCGCATCCTCGAGTACCCGCGCGTCGATCTGCACTCGATCGCCAAGGTCGCCATCATCGGCACCGCGGTCGAACCGCTCATCCACGCCTGCGCCGAACTCCTCGACAACGCCACCCGGTACTCGCCGCCGCAGACCCGCGTGCACGTCACCGCCGTCGAGGTCCAGACCGGCATCGCCATCGAGATCGAGGACGGCGGCGTCAGCCTCAGCGAGGAGGCCCGCGCGCGGGCCGAGAACATGCTCGCCAGGGCCCAGGCCGGCTCCAGCATGAACGACCTCGGCGAGTCCCCCCGGCTCGGGATGGCGGTCGTCGGCCGGCTGTCGCGGATGTACGACCTCCAGGTGTCGCTGCGGCAGTCCGCGTACGGCGGTGTCCGCGCCGTGCTCATCGTGCCGCGCTCCATGATCACCACCGGTCCCGCGCCCGGCATCGCCCACGGCATCGGCGCCACCTCGCGGCCCACCAGCGACATCGACCTCGCGGACATGAAGCACGTCGTCCCGGCCCGCAGCACCCACCGCAAGCCGAGCCCCGTCGCCTCCCGTCCGGCCACCGGACCGGTCGCGCCCGAGCCCCGGCCCGTCACCCCCGCCGTCGCCATGGAGGACGACGTCCCCGTGGTGACCGAATGGACCTCCGGCGGACTCCCGCAGCGCCGCAGCCGCGGCCGCGCACCGCTGGGCTCGCACAACCTCCCCGCCCAGTCCACCGACACGGGCGCCGGACGGATCAACGGCTACGGCAACGGCCACGGCCACGGCCACGGTCAGGCCAACGGCAAGGAGCCGCCCCCCGGCATCTGGCTGGAGGCGTTCACCAAGGCAGCCAACGGCGTGCCCCGGGAGCCCGGAACAGACGAAGACTCCGACGACGCGTGGGACAAGGGAGACCTGAAGTGATCCAGCAGCGGGGCAACATGGACTGGATGCTCAAAGAGCTCGCCGACGACGTTCCGGACATCCACCAGATCGTCGTGCTCTCCGCGGACGGACTGCGCATCGCCCGGCACGGCGGCGACCCCGACGTCGCCGACCGGCTCGCGGCGGCCTGTGCCGGGCTGCAGAGCCTGGCCGCCGCCGTCGCCTCCGAAATCCCTTACAGCGACGGCAGGATGCGGCTCGTGGTCATCGAGGTGACCGGCGGATTCTTCTATCTGATGGCCGCGGGAGCCGGCGCGTACCTCGCGGTACTCGCCGGGGAGACGGTCGACGCCGGCCTCGTCGGAGCACGGATGCGCGACATGGTCGTACGGATCGGCGCCCATCTGACGAGCCCGCCCCGACACGACGGGCAGGCCGGATGAGTTCTTCCCGACGAGAACGCCGCAAGGCCGATCCGGCACTGAGCGATCCGGAACGGCTCTACGTCATCACCGGCGATCCCGACGGCAGCGAGCGGGCTGCGCTCGACCTGGTCACGATGGTCGTCTCGAAGTCGCAGCCGACCCCGACGGTCCAGCCCGAGCAGGCCGTGATCCTGCGGCTCTGCCAGGCGCCGTTATCCGTAGCCGAGATCTCCGCCTACCTCAGCCTGCCCTTCAGCGTGGTGACCTCGCTCCTCACCGAACTCCTCGCCACGGAACTGATCGAATCACGCGCGCCGATCGTCCGCGCGACCCTCCCGGACAGGTCCCTCCTCGAAGCGGTGATGCATGGACTTCAGAAACTCTGACACGATCACGGGCCCCCGGAGCGAGGACGTCCTCCCCACCACGGCCACCGCCGCGGTGAAGGTCGTGATCGTCGGCGGGTTCGGGGTCGGCAAGACGACCATGGTCGGCTCGGTCAGCGAGATCCGGCCGCTGACCACCGAAGAGACCATGACCCAGGCCGGCGTCGGCGTGGACGACAACTTCGGGGTGGAGAGCAAGACCGCCACCACCGTCGCGATGGACTTCGGCCGCATCAGCATCAGCGAGGAGCTGATCCTCTACCTGTTCGGCACTCCGGGCCAGGAGCGCTTCTGGTTCCTGTGGAACGGACTGTTCGAAGGCGCGCTCGGCGCCGTCGTGCTGATCGACACCCGCCGCCTCGAAGTCAGCTTCGACGTCATCGGACGGCTGGAGGAGCGCGGCGTGCCGTTCGTCGTCGCCGTCAACACCTTCCCCGACGCGCCGAAACACCCCGTCGAGGCGCTGCGCAGCGCCCTGGACCTGCCGGACGAGGTCCCGATGATCGACTGCGACGCCCGGCTGCGCGCCTCCAGCCGCGATGTGCTGATGACCCTGATGCGCTATCTGCACAGTCTGGCCCTCCCGCTCGGCTGACGTCGCCCGCACCCGATCCTCGCGCCCCCACCGCGTACCCCCATCCGCCCGGCCCTTGGCAGACTGATCCCTGGAGCGATCGTGACATCCCCATTCCACTACGAACCCGGCGAGGCCACGGGGCCGGTTCCGCCCCCCGAGTGCCCGGCCCACGGCCTCGGTATCGGCCCCGGCGGCCTGCGACGCCTCTACGGCCCCGAGGCGGAACAGGACCCGCACGGCCTGTACGACAAACTGCGTGCCGAACACGGCTCGGTGGCGCCCGTGCTGCTGCACGGGGACGTACCCGCCTGGCTGGTCCTCGGGCACAGCGAGAACCTGCACATGACCCGTACGCCCTCGCAGTTCTCCCGGGACTCGCGCCGCTGGCGGGCGTTGCAGGACGGCAGCGTCGCGCCGGACCACCCCCTGGCGCCCATCTTCACCTGGCAGCCGATCTGCGTCTTCGCCGACGGCGCCACCCATGAGCGTCAGCGCGGGGCCGTCACCGACTCCATGGGCCGGATCGACACCCGCGGTGTGCGGCGCCACGTCAACCGCTACAGCAACCGGCTCGTCAACGAATTCTGCCGGGAGGGCCGCACCGACCTGGTCAACGCCTTCGCCGAACGGCTGCCCATGATGGTGATGTGCGCCATCCTCGGCATGCCGGAGGAGTACAACGACCGGATGGTGCAGGCCGCCCGTGACATGACCCGGGGCACCGCGACCGCCGTGGAGAGCAACGCCTACGTGCTGGCCGCGCTGAGCCGCCTTGTCGAACGGCGCCGCCGTGAACCGGCGGACGACTTCGCCACCTGGCTCGTCGAACACCCCGCCGACATGAACGACCAGGAGGTGGCCGAGCATCTGCGGCTCATCCTGATCGCGTCCTACGAGGCGACCACCAACCTGATCGCCAACGTGCTCCGCATGGTGCTCACCGATCCGCGCTTCCGGGCCCGGCTCAGCGGCGGACACATGACCGTGCCCGAGGCGGTCGAGCAGACGCTGTGGGACGAGCCGCCGTTCACCGCGGTCTTCGGCCGCTGGGCCGTGGGCGACACGGAGCTGGGCGGGCAGCGCATCAAGGCCGGCGACGCGCTGATCGTCGGCATCGCCCCGGCCAACACCGACCCGGTGGTACGTCCCGACCTCGACGCCAACATGGAGGGCAACCGCGCCCACCTCGCGTTCAGCGGCGGCCCCCACGAGTGCCCGGGCCAGGACATCGGCCGTGCCATCGCGGACGTTGGCGTCGACGCCCTGCTGATGCGCCTGCCCGACCTCGAACTCGCCGTCGACGAGAGCGAACTGCGCTGGGTCGGCAACCTCATGGGCCGCCACCTGGTGGAACTCCCGGCCGAGTTCGCGCCGCGCGCCCCGCAGGACGACCGGGAACCGCCGTCCATGGGCAAGCCGAACCCGGCGCGCCAGGACTGGGAGGTGCAGTCCGCGGTACGGCACATGGCGCCGACCCCGGTACGCGCTCCCGTCCCGTCGGAACCGGCGGCCGCGGCACCGGGCACGCATCCGGCCGGGGCGACCGTCGCCGTCGACGGATCCGTCGACGGGCGGACCGGTGAGGGGTCCGCGGCGGGGATGATCCCGCAGCAGCGCAGGCCCGCGGCCCCGGCCAGGCTGTGGCGCGTCGTGACCCGCTGGTGGAACGGCTACTGACCGGCGGCGACAGCCGGGCGCGGACGTCGGCCACCGGCCGGTCGTGCGCGCCCGGAGCCTCTCGTTCCACCACCCCACGTACTATGCGGAAGCGTGAAGCTGACAATTCTGGGCGGCGGCGGATTCCGGGTTCCACTGGTCTACGGGGCGCTGCTCGCCGACCACGCCGAGGGCCGCGTCTCGGCCGTCACCCTCTACGACACCGACGTCGACCGGCTCACCGCCATGGCCCGGGTCCTGACCGACCAGGCCGAGGGAATCCCGGACGCGCCCACCGTCGCCGCCACCAGCGAACTGGACGAGGCGCTGCGCGGCGCCGACTTCGTCTTCTCGGCGATCCGGGTCGGCGGCCTCGCCGGCCGGGCCGCCGACGAACGCGTCGCGCTCGACGAGGGCGTCCTCGGCCAGGAGACGGTCGGCGCCGGCGGCATCGCCTACGGACTGCGCACCGTACCGGTCGCCGTCGATCTGGCCCGCCGCATCGCCCGGCTCGCCCCGCATGCCTGGGTCATCAACTTCACGAACCCCGCGGGCCTGGTCACCGAGGCCATGTCCCACCACCTCGGCGACCGGGTCATCGGGATCTGCGACTCACCCGTCGGCCTCGGCCGCCGCATCGCCCGCGTGCTCGGCGCCGACCCCGACCGGGCCCGCATCGACTACGTCGGCCTCAACCACCTCGGCTGGGTCCGCGGTCTGTACGTCGAGGGCCGGGACGAACTCCCGCGCCTGCTCGCCGACCCGGAGCTGCTCGGCTCCTTCGAGGAGGGCCGGCTGTTCGGCACCGACTGGCTGCGCTCCCTGGGCGCGATCCCCAACGAGTACCTGCACTACTACTACTTCAACCGCGAGGCGGTCCGCGCCTACCAGGAAGCCGAGCAGACCCGCGGCGCGTTCCTCCGTGAACAGCAGGAGGGTTTCTACGGCCGGATGAAGGACCCGGCAACGCCGGCCCTGGCCACCTGGGACCGCACCCGGGCCGAGCGCGAGGCGACGTACATGGCGGAGAACCGTGATGTCGCGGGGGCGGGGGAGCGGGACGAGAGCGATCTGGACTCCGGTGGCTACGAGCAGGTCGCGCTCGCCCTGATGCGGGCCGTCGCCCGCAACGAGCGGACGTCCCTGATCCTCAACGTCCGCAACCGGACCACCCTCGCGGTGCTCGACGCCGACGCCGTGATCGAGGCCCCGTGCCTCGTCGACGCCAACGGCGCCCGTCCCGTCGCCGTCGATCCGCTCCCGTACCACGCCGTCGGGCTGGTCACCGCGGTGAAGGCCGTCGAACGGGCCGTGCTCGACGCGGCGGCGAGCGGCTCACGCGCCGACGCGGTCCGCGCCTTCGCCCTGCACCCGTTGGTGGACTCGGTCTCGGTGGCGCGCCGGCTGGTCGACGGCTACACGAAGGTGCATCCGGGGCTCTCGTACCTGCGCTAGGACGACCGGCCGGCGCCCCTTTCTGCGCCGTGCGGGCGGGCTCACGGAGCCGGGACGACGCTCGGTCCGCCCGCGGGCGCCCATGAAGGCGTCACCCCCATCACCTGGCAGACCATGAGGAACAGCGGAATGGGCGGGGTGTACGGCGTGCGGCTGTCGGGCTGGTGGATCAGCCGGGGCCGTACGGCGGGAACGTACGCCCCGCGCGCGTACGCGGCCTGCGCGGGCCAGTCCAGATCGAGGTCGGAGCCGGACGGCACGATCCACCACCAGCGGTCCGCGTCCGCGAAGACGCAGCCCGTACGCGGAAGATGGGACATCAGGCGGAAGCCGTAGCGCGCGGGCACGCCCACCGCGTCACAGCCGAGGCTCGCCGAGAGGGCGGCCGGCAGCGGCAGTTGCACCAGGCCGACGCCGGCGGCGCAGCCGGGTTCACGGGAGCGCCTGGCTCCGAGCAGATGGGACATGGCGTTCTTCAGCATGAGTGCTCCGAGCCGTGCGGCAGTTCCGCCCAGACGATGCGGCCCGAGCCGTTCCCGGCGTCGCGGGACCCCCAGGCGCTGCACATCGCGTCGACGAGCAGCAGGCCGCGTCCGTGCTCGTCGTCGGCGCCGCCGCCCAGACGCGGCCCGCCGGGCTGGTGTCCTTGGTCCTGTACGGCTATGCGCAGCCGGGTCTCGAGGCAGCGCAACTCGCACACGACACGCGCGCTGGCGGTGTGCACCACCGCGTTGGTGACCAGCTCCGACACGATGAGGACCGCCGCGTCGTGGGCGTCGTCGTCGAGCCGCCACTCGTCCAGCCGGGCCCGGGTCAGCCGCCGGGCGCCGGCGACCGACTCGGGCTGCGCGGGCAGCGCGAAGCAGTATCGGAGCGCTTCCGTCCCGGGGCTGAGGTCCATGAGCCGGGGGATGAGCGCACTGCCAGGTGCCACGACCGAATCCTCACAGTGGGGGCTGTGTCACGCTTCGCGATCTTCCTGAAAAAGGGCGGGCATGACGAGTGAACTGGTTCACTCACCAACTCTCCCCCTGTCGCGAACACTTGGCAAGAGGCACTCTGAAAAATTCAGAGTGGCAGTGTCTTTGGTGGCACGCGCATGGCACACTGCTGCCAAACAGCGCATGGGGAGGTCTGAAGTGAGCGAACCGCGGTCCGCCCCGACCGTGGGTCAGGTCGTTCTCGGCAAGCGTCTGCAGGATCTGCGGGAGCGTGTCGGCCTGAGCCGGGACCAGGCAGCCAAGGTGCTCCGCGTCGCTCCGGCGACGATCCGCAGGATGGAGACCGCCGAGGTCGCTCTCAAGGTTCCCTATGTGCAGTCGCTCCTGAGGGCCTACGGGGTCGCCGAGGAGGAGACCGACGCCTTCGTCGACCTCACCGAGGAGGCCAACAAGCCGGGCTGGTGGCAGCGCTTCCACGACGTGCTGCCCGACTGGTTCAGCATGTACGTCAGCCTGGAGGGCGCCGCGAGCCTCCTGCGCATGTACGAGCCGCACTTCGTCCCCGGACTCCTTCAGACCGAGGACTACGCGCGCTCGGTGATGCGCACCGGAGCCGTCGGCCAGACCAGGCCCGAGGACATCGAACGCCATGTGGCGCTGCGGATGGAGCGGCAGTCCCTGCTGACCCGGCCGGATGCCCCGAGGCTGTGGGTCGTCATGGACGAGACGGTGCTGCGCCGCCCGGTGGGCAGTTCCCAGGCCATGCGCGCCCAGACCGACCGGCTGCTGGAAGCGACCGAGCTGCCCAACGTGACCCTCCAGATCGCCGAGTTCTCCACCGGCCATCACCCGGGCACCTACGGGCCGTTCGTCCTCTTCCGGTTCGCCGTCCCCGAACTGCCCGACATGGTCTACAGCGAATACCTGACCGGGGCCGTCTACTTCGACGCGCGCCCCGAGGTGGCCTCCTACCTCGAGGTCATGGACCGCATGGCGGCCCAGGCCGCGACTGCACAACGCACGAAGGAAATCCTTCGGGACTTCCGCAAGGAGCTGTGATGACACCCATATACAACGGCATGCCGGCCGCCGAACTCGGCTCCGAGGGCTGGTACAAGCCGTGGAGCGGTGGCAACGGCGGCAACTGCGTCGAGGCGATGAAGCTCTCCGACGGAAGAATCGCCATGCGCCAGTCCGCCGACCCCGACGGCCCGGCCCTCATCTACTCCCACCGTGAGATCGCCGCTTTCATACAGGGCGCCAAGGCCGGTCAGGCAGACTTCCTCCTGACCTGACCTCATCGCGCGGGCGGTTCCCGGTCGCCGCGCACCGACTTCGATTCTCTGTTCGCCGGCCACGGATCCAAGGAGCGCGCTATGACCGGGCACGAGCCCCCCGTCGAGATCGACACGAGCAAGCCGCATCCCGCGCGGATGTACGACTGGTTCCTCGGCGGCAAGGACAACTATCCGATCGACGAGCAGATGGCCCGGCAGCTCCTCGCCGTGGACGCGCGCGGCCGTGACATGGCGCGCGTCAACCGGGCCTTCATGCACCGGGCCACCCGCTGGCTGGCGGAGAACGGCATCCGGCAGTTCCTCGACATCGGTGCCGGGATACCGACCGAGCCCAACCTCCACCAGATCGCCCAGCAGACCGCGCCGGACGCGCGGATCGTCTACTGCGACAACGACCCGATCGTCCTGGCCCACGCCGCGGCCCTGCTGCGCTCCACCCCGGAAGGCGCCACCGAGTACATCCAGGCCGACGCCCGCAGGCCCGAGGTCATCCTGGAGGCGGCAGGCAAGGTCCTCGACTTCGACCGGCCGATCGCCCTGTCCCTGCTGGCGCTGCTGCACTTCCTGGACGACGAGGACGGCGCCGCGGAACTCGTGGACCGTCTGGTCGACCAACTGGCCCCCGGCAGCTACCTCATCCTCTCGCAGACCACCGGCGACTTCGATCCGGAGGGCGCGGCGAAGGCCGCCGCCATGTACAGGGCCCGGGGCATGACGCTGCGCCCGCGCAGCCGTGCCGAACTCACCGCCTTCTTCCACGGTCTCGAACTCGTCGACCCGGGCGTCTCGCTCTCCGCCGACTGGCACCCGGAGCTGGGCGAGGTCATCGAGGTCCCGGGCGACGAGCCGATCCCGGGTTACGCGGGCGTGGCCCGCAAGGGCTGAGGCCACGGGCTCCCTACAGCTGTACGCCGTCACGCAGCACCTGTCGCGCCACCGTCTGCCGGGGCCCGGCCAGCTCGTCCCGGATGCGGGCCAGGCCGGGCCCGTCGAGCGTGATCGTGGCGGGGTGCTGCGGGGCCCGGACCAGCCGTTCGATGCGCAGGGTGTACGTATCGCCGCCGGTGGAGCCGGGCCCGGCACCCGGCGTGTCCCGTCCGAAGGGCGGGGGCGTCTCCTGTGATCGCAGACGGTCCGCGTGCGCGTGGACCAGGTCCCAGAGATCCTCCTGCGGGGCCGGAGGGCCGGGGGCCTCGACGATGGTGCGCTTCTCGATGGCCAGCCGGTGCATCTCGACGCCGACGGCACGCGCGAGGCGCCTGTCCCGCAGGGCGGCGAGAGCGGCCTGCGAGGAAGCGGCACGGGCCGACGCGTCGTCCGCCTTGAACAGCGCACGCCGGGCGGCCGGTTCCGTGAGCCACAGCAGCAGGCGGGCCGTCGCGGCCAGTACCGTCCGGGGAATCCACAGCAGCCACTCACTCTTCCGCGACCGCGCGTCGAAGCGTCGCGCTCCGTCTGCCACGGCGGCAGCGCCCAGGGCGACAGCGCTGATGCGCGGCGGCGTGGCGGAGGGCTCGCCCTCCTGCACGGCCCGCGACCCGGCTGTCAGGGACCTGAGGGCCGAGCCGACGAACGCGCCGTCCCGGACGTTGCGCGGAGCGCTCCGGCCCAGGGCCTGTGCCAGGGCGGCAACACGTTGCTGAGGCGGGGAGGCGGCCCAGAGCGGGAGGCCCAGGACGAGGCATCGCCGGCGGCGAAGGCCGTAGTGGAGGACGCCCACGGAGAAGTCCGCAGTGAACTGCACCGCGTCGACGCGTCGCACTCCGGCGATGTCCGCCGTGCGGTGCAACAGTGCGAACAGGGCCGGCGCGTCGCCTTCCCGCACGGTCGGCGCGTCAGGATCCAGCCGGCCGGGCCGTGGTCGCATCACGAAGGCCAGGGCCAGCAGCAACAGCCCGATGACCGGCTGGAAGAAGGTGCGAAAACCGAGCACGGTCAACTGCAGGCCGATGAGGAACAGCCCGGCGGTGACGAGATGGACCGCCCCCGCCACGGCGTAGGCAGCCGCTGTCGGGAACCTGACACGTGCGGTACTCACTGATCGGCTGTGACGGTCGGATTCCACGATGCCCCCCGGCGGTGAACGGCTGATGCCGCTCGAACATGCATCGATCTGATCAACATCGCGCAGGAAAGGCAAGTGGTCCGGACCTGTTCCGGAGGCGAGACCGACGGCGCCCGGCACCCGGCCCGGTGACCCCGCAGGTCACAATGGACCCATGTCCCGACGCACCGCACGCCCTCGGCGGCCCTCCGCCGCCCCCGTCTCTCCGGTCTCGGCCGCCTCGCCGTGTCCCTGCGGGCTGCCCGCCGCCTACGCGGAGTGCTGCGGGCGGTTCCACGCCGGAACGCCGGCTCCGACGTGCGAGGCGCTGATGCGCTCACGGTACGCCGCCTTCGCCGTCCGGGACGTCGCGTACCTGCTGCGCACCTGGCATCCGGACCACCGGCCGGCCGTCCTCGACCTCGATCCCGGACAGCGCTGGGAGGGCCTGGAGATCCTGGAGACGACAGAGGGCAGCGCCTTCCACACCACGGGAACGGTCACCTTCCGGGCGCACTTCACGGCGGGCGGCCACCGCGACTCGCTCCACGAGAAGAGCCGCTTCGTCCGGCACGACGGTGCCTGGGTCTACGAGTCCGCCGTCTTCGCCGACTGAACAGAGGCGCGAGTCCGGGCGGACTCGGCAGGCGTCAGTTGAAGACCGACACGCGCTTCCGGTGCAGGGTCGGCTCCTCGTACTCGTCGATCAGGGCCACGGCCAGATCCGCGTACGACAGACGGGCCGACGGCGACTCGGGCACCCGGTCCCCGCCGATCCGGTAGCGGCCCGTCCTGGCCCCGTCCGCCTCCAGCAGCGCGGGCGGCGTCAGCATCAGCCAGTCGACGACGCCTCCCCGCGCGCGCAGCCGGTCGAGGCCGGCCGTGTGGGCCAGGGCGAAGGGCCTGATCCCGGGCGGAAAGGCCGCGGGGTCGTCGAGGACGAGGCGTCCGTCGGCCCCCTCCAGGCTGGCGAACAGGCCCACCACCAGCAGCCGTGCCACGCCCGCTTCCGCCAGGCCCTCCAGCAGCGCGTCGGCGGCCTTGACGTAGAACAGCGGATCGAGTCCGGCGAAGCCCTGCTCCGGCCCCGAGAACGGGCTCACCGCGTGGACCACGGCGTCGTGGCCCCGGACGAGCCCGGCCATGGTCCCGGCCTCCGTCACATCGCCCCGCACCCATCGCACGCCGTCGTCCCCCGCGAGTGCGGCGTACTTGTCCGGATCGCGCACCACTGCGGTCACCCCGTGCCCACGCGTACGCGCCTCGGCCGTGACCGCCCGTCCCGCCCGGCCGCCCGCACCGAATACGACGATGTCGCCCATGGAACCAGCCCCCTTCCGGCGGCGACGATCGCCACCGGAAACGACGGTATCCACGGGATACTGGTTACCTCAACGATACCGGGAGGGCCTCCGACCATGGAGCACGAGCCGCTGGACCCCGACATGTTCGACCCCGTGTGCCCGTCGTCCGCGCTGCCGATCCGGATCGGTGACAAGTGGACCGCGATGGTGGTGCTCTGCCTCCAGGGAGGCCGCCGCAGGTTCAGCGAACTCCGCGTGCCGCTCGGCGCCATCACCCCCAGGGTGCTCGCGGCGACCCTGCGGGCGATGGAGCGGGACGGACTCGTGACCCGTACCGCCTACGAGGAGAACCCGCCCCGGGTCGAGTACGAACTGACGCCGCTCGGGCACTCCCTGACGCTCCTCATCGAAGCCGCAAGAAGCTGGAGCAAGGACCATTTGCCCGCGCTCCTCGATGCGCGTGAGGCGTACGAGTCGGCGGCGGAGAGGCCGTAGGGCCTTTCGTCCGGATCATGCCGGGCTCATGGGGTCCGGCATGATCCGAACAGATGGCTTTGGCCGTCAGACCGGTGCGCCCGCCGGGGCGACCGGGGCCAGTTCCTGCGTGAGGTCCTCCGCCAGCAGCCGCTTGGCGATCACGTCGACCGCCGCGCGCAGCCGTGCGTCGTCCGCCTGCTCCTGCTGGTCGCCCAGCTGCTCGGTCAGCCAGCGGGACCAGGCGTCGTTGATGGTCCTGGCTTCCCGGCTGCCCGCCTCGGTGTGCGTGAACAGATGGCCGTCCCCGGTGAGGTAGCCCTCCTCGATCATCCGGTCGAAGACGGGTACCAGGACCTCCGGCGGGATCCGGTGCCGGGCCGCGATCAGCCGGAGTCCCGCGTGGCCGACCATCCGGGTGAACAGCTCGACCTGCATCACCGCCCAGGCCCCCGCCATGTCGAGCCGGGTGTCGGACGAGGCCACGATCCGCCGGGCCGTGTCCGGGTCCACCCGCCGCAGGACCTTGGCCACCGAGAACTCCAGCAGCCGGGCCGAGTCCCCGGAGCCCGGCGACGCGAACCCGTCACCCATGTCGGTCGAGGAGGCCCGTGCCGTGTCCCGCAGCTTCACCTGCTTCAGGAACAGCGCGACGACGAACCCGAGCACCGCGACCGGCACCGTCCACAGGAACACCGTGTGCAGGGTGTCGGCGTACGCCTGGGCGAGAGGCGCCGACTGGGCGTCGGGGAGGGAGTGCAGTCCTTCCGGGCTCTGCGCGGCCTTCGCCACCACCGCCGGATCCCCGCCCGCCCGCACCGCCGCCGCGACCCCGTCCTCGAGGTTGGGGCCGAGCGAGTTGGCGTAGATCGTCCCGAACACCGCCGTACCGAAGGAGCTGCCGAGCGTACGGAAGAACGTCACGCCCGAGGTCGCCGTGCCCAGGTCCGCGTAGTCGACGGTGTTCTGCACCGCGATCGTCAGCACCTGCATGCACAGCCCGATGCCGAGCCCGAGTACCAGCATGTACAGCGACTCCAGCCACACCCCGCTGTCCGGCCCCATCCGGGAGAGCAGGAACAGTCCGACGGCCATGACGAGCGAGCCCACGATGGGGAAGACCCGGTAGCGGCCGGTCTTGCTGACCACGTTGCCGCTGAAGATCGAGGCGGCCAGCAGACCGATGACCATCGGCAGCGTCCGGACCCCCGACAGCGTCGCCGAGTCCCCGTCCACGTACTGCAGATAGGTCGGCAGATAGATCATCGCGCCGAGCATGGCGAACCCCACGATGAAGCTGAGGATCGAGCAGACCGTGAAGACCGGATTGTTGAACAGCCGCATCGGCAGCATCGGTTCCTTCGCCCGGAACTCGACGAGGCAGAACGCGGCGAGGGCGACCAGGCCGAGGACGAACAGGCCGATGATGACGGGGGAGCCCCAGGCGTACTCGTTGCCGCCCCAGCTCGTCGCCAGGATCAGGGAGCTCGCCCCGACCGTGACCATCGCGATGCCCAGATAGTCGATCACCGGACGTCCCGCCGCCTTCACGGACGGGATGGTGCGCGCCGCCGCGATGACGACCACGATCGCGATCGGGACGTTGACGTAGAACGCCCAGCGCCAGGTCAGATGGTCGGTGAAGAGGCCGCCCAGCAGCGGCCCGATGACAGTCGACACGCCGAACACGGCACCGATCGCACCCTGGTACTTGCCGCGGTCGCGCAGCGGGATCACATCGGCGATGAGCGCCATCGACGTGACCATCAGACCGCCCGCGCCGATGCCCTGGAGGCCGCGCCACACGATCAGCAGCGTCATGTTGGTCGCGAGCCCGCAGAGGAACGAACCGGTGATGAAGATGATCGCCGAGAGCTGGAAGACGATCTTCCGGCCGAACAGGTCGCCGAACTTGCCGACCAGGACCGTCGCCACGGTCTCCGCCAGGAGGTACGCGGTCACCACCCACGACATATGGGCGGCGCCGCCCAGGTCCGAGACGATCGTGGGCAGCGCCGTGCCCACGATTGTCTGGTCCAGGGCCGCCAGCAGAATACCGAGCACGATGGTCGCGAAGACGATGTTCCGGCGGCGTGGATCGAGCAGGGGCGGTGCGCCGGCGGCCTGCGCGGCGGGGGCGGTCTCGCTGGCAGTGGTCACCCTTGCACCCTCACACCGCTCCCTGTCACCCGCATGCGGGGGGCGGCCGGACGGTGAACGGGTCAGCCCAGCAGGTCCTTCAACGACGTCTTCATCCGCGCGACGAACGCCTCCCGCACCGCTTCACCCACCCGGTCCAGCGAGAGATACGGATTGAGGTCCTCCAGCTCGACGAGCAGCAGCTCACCCCCCTCCGTCCGGCACGCGTCGACTCGCTGGATGCCGTGGTCGAGGGTGTTCCAGTCGACGAACGCGCGTGCGAACGCCAGATCCGCCGCGCCGGCCGCGTACGGCTCCAGCACCCACCGCTGCTCCGGGTGCGGTGTGTACAGCGCGTACTGGAAGTCGTGGTCGACGAAGTAGAAGGACACCTCGTAGCGAAAGTCGATCCGCGGCTGGACCAGCTGCGTACCGTCCGCCCCGGGAGGCAGGACCGGGGTACGGACGAACTGCAGCCCGGCCGAGTCCGCGCCCAGCTTCGGCTTGATGACATAGCCCTCGGCCTCGGGCAGCAGCCCCAGATCCGCCGCCCGGTCCACCGTCGGGATCACCGGATACCCGGCCCGGCTCAGATCGACGAGGTACTGCTTGCCCGCCATGTCGCCCCGGCCGGTCAGCGGGTTGTAGACCCGCGTGCCCAGCTCCCGGGCCCGCGCGCAGAACGCGTCGTACGCCTCCCGGTAGTGCAGCACCGGACCGCTGTTGCGTACGACGACGGCGTCGAAGCCCTCCAGCAGCGCGGCGGCGTCGCGCGGGTGACAGAGCGCGATGTCGAAGTCCTCGCGCAGCCGTGACGTCAGGTGGATGTCCTCGTCGCAGTAGCGGCGACCGCGGGCCTCGTAGGCGAGATCGGTGACGAAGAGAACGGACGGGCGGAGTCCGGCGGACATGGTTCCCCCAGGGGTTTCAGGGCTGACGGCAAGTCAATAGCCTGGGCGGCGTTGCCCGTCAACGACCCTGGAGCGTCATGACATCCGCCCCACAAGAGTCACTCGCCTCGCAAGCACCGCCCGTGCCCGACATTCTCTCGCCCTCCTTCGCCGCCGACCCCTACGGGGCCTACCGGATCATGCGGGAGAGTCACCCGCTGATCCTGCACGAAGCCACGAACAGTTACGTCGTCTCCCGCTACGAGGACGTCGAGCGGGTCTTCAAGGACAAGGCCGGCGAGTTCACCACCGACAACTACGACTGGCAGATCGAGCCCGTCCACGGCAAGACCATTCTCCAGCTCAGCGGCCGTGAGCACGCCGTACGCCGGGCCCTGGTCGCCCCGGCCTTCCGGGGCACGGACCTCCAGGAGAAGTTCCTTCCGGTCATCGAGCGCAACGCACGCGAGCTGATCGACACCTTCCGGCACACCGGCGAGGCCGACCTCGTGGAGGCGTTCGCCACGCGCTTCCCCGTCCTCGTCATCGCCGACATGCTCGGCCTGGACAAGGCGGACCACGACCGCTTCCACGGCTGGTACACCACGGTCATCGCCTTCCTCGGCAACCTCGCGGGCGACCCGGAGGTGGCGGCGGCCGGCGACCGGACGCGGCAGGAATTCGCCGAGTACATGATCCCGGTCATCCAGGAGCGGCGGAAGGCACCCGGCGACGATTTGCTCTCCGCGCTCTGCGCCGCCGAGGTGGACGGTGTCCGGATGAGCGACGAGGACATCAAGGCGTTCTGCAGCCTGCTGCTCGCCGCGGGTGGCGAGACCACCGACAAGGCCATCGCCTCGATCTTCGCCAACCTGCTGACCCACCCCGAGCAGCTCGCCGCCGTACGGGAGGACCGCACCCTCGTCGACCGGGCCTTCGCCGAGACGCTGCGGCTCACCCCGCCGGTGCACATGATCATGCGACAGACGGCCGTCGACGTGGAGCTCGGCGGCGGCCGGGTGCCGGCCGGGTCGACCGTCACGTGCCTGATCGGCTCGGCCAACCGGGACGCGTCCCGGTACCGCGACCCGGACCGCTTCGACCTCTTCCGCACCGACCTGACCAGCACCACCGCGTTCTCCGCGGCGGCCGACCATCTGGCGTTCGCCCTCGGCCGGCACTTCTGCGTGGGCGCGCTGCTGGCCAGGGCCGAGGTGCGGACCGGGGTGAACATGCTGCTCGACGCGATGCCCGACGTGCGGCTCGCAGACGGCTTCATCCCGTCCGAGCGGGGCGTCTTCACGCGGGGGCCGCAGTCGTTGCCGGTGAGGTTCACCCCGGTCGCCGGGCGCTGACCGGGTGCCTGGGCCCGGTCGTCGGCCCATGGCCGTGGCGTCGGTGACCGGTCGCCCCCGGCCCATGGCCCCGCGTCAGCGGATGTGGCGCCCCGAGATCGCCCGCGCGATGACCAGGCGCTGGATCTCGCTGGTCCCCTCGAAGATCGTGTAGATCTTGGCGTCGCGGTACATCCGCTCCACCGGATGCTCGCGGCTGTACCCGGCGCCCCCGAGGATCTGGACGGCCTTCTCCGTGGCGGACACCGCGAGTTCGCCCGCGCGCAGCTTGGACATGGAGCCCTGGCCCGCGTCGAAGGTCCGGTCGTTGCGGGCCATCCACGCGGCCTGCCAGATCAGCAGCCGTACGGACTCGATCTCCGTACGGATGTCGGCCAGCGCGAACGCGATCGACTGGTTCTCGATGATGGGCCGGCCGAACGCCTCGCGCTGTCCGGCGTACTCCAGCGCGTACTCGTAGGCCGCGCGTGCGATGCCCAGCGCCTGTGCGGCGACGGTCGGGCGGCTGACCTCGAAGGTCGCCATCGCCGCCTGGCCCTTGGCGGTGCCGCCCTCGCGGGCGCGGGCCAGCCGGGCGTCCAGCTTCTCCTTGCCGCCCAGCAGACAGTGGCCGGGCACCCGTACGCCGTCGAGGAAGACATCCGCCGTGTGCGAGGCACGCAGCCCCAGCTTCTTGATGGTGCGGCTCGCCTCCAGGCCCTTCGTCGCGGGGGGCACGATGAACGCGGCCTGTCCGCGGGCGCCGAGCGACGGGTCGACCGAGGCGACGACGACATGGATCCCCGCGATCCCGCCGTTGGTGATCCACGCCTTCTGGCCCGAGAGCACCCACTCGTCCTTGGCCTCGTCGTAACGGGCCTTCGTGGCCATCGCGGAGACGTCGGACCCGGCCTGCGGTTCGGAGACGCAGAACGCCGCGACCTTCGGGTCGTCCTCGTCGCCGTAGCACTGGGGGACCCACTCGGCGAGCTGGTCGGGTGTGCCGGAGGCGAAGATTCCGGCGACGGCGAGGGAGGTGCCGAACAGGGCCATCCCGATGCCGGCGTCGCCCCAGAACAGTTCCTCGTTGGCTATCTGGAGGGAGAGCCCTGTGGGGTCGCCGTACATGTCGGCCAGCGACTCGAATCCGTACAGGCCGATCCGGGCCGCCTCCTGGATGACGGGCCAGGGCGTCTCCTCGCGGGCGTCCCATTCGGCGGCCGCCGGGCGCACCACCTGGGCGGCGAAGCCGTGCACCCAGTTGCGCAGGTCCTGCTGTTCCTCGGTGAGGGCGAGGGAGAAGTAGCTCATCGGCCTCAGGCCTTCGGGATGTCGAAGTAGCGGGTGAGGCCCGAGGCGAGGCCGACATCGCCGGCCACCTTCAGCTTGCGCATCATGAACATCGTCACGGGGTTGCCGTTGCCGGAGACCAGCTTGAGGAACTCCGCGTCGGCCATCACCAGCGTCGTGCGCGGTTCGGCGTCGGAGCGGCCCTCGCTGACCGTGCAGGCGCCGTCCGCGATCGCGGTCTCGTAGACCGTGTCGGTGTCACCCGTGATCTTCCAGCGGATCAGCGCCTTGAGCTGTCCCGCCGCCTCCGGGCGGAACTGCTGCTTCATCCGGCCGAAGACCTCGCCGAGCACCCGGGTGCGCAGTTCGCCGTGCATGACCTCGCCGAGCTGCTTGGCGGACAGGCCCTTCACGATGCGCGCGAACTCCTGCGGGGAGACGGCCGCGAAGTCGAGGGCCGTCAGTTCGTCGGTGAGGTTGCCGCTGCTGTTGTCGGCCACGCCAGTTCCTTACTCTGGAGTAAACTTACTTCCGAGTAAGGTAAGGGCATGGCGCCGCCTCCGCAAGACGGAGGTACTGCGAGGGAGTCACCAGGAGCTGCCGGGGCGCACCGCCAGCCGGGGATGGTGGGCGGAGAGCACCTTGTTGGCGCGGGCCAGTTCCGACAGCGCCTGCTCCCGGTCGGCCTGGTCCTCGATGTCGAGCCGCGGGCCGCGGAAGCTGCGGACCTCGCGCGCCGCGCACTCCGCGTCGAACTCCGCCTCCAGGATGTGCGCCGGGATGCAGGAGCCGATCAGCGCCGCGATGCGGTCCGGAATCGGTACGGGGACGAGCAGGTGCGAGGCGGTCATGGGGGTTCCCTCTCGAATGGTGGCCAGGAGGTCGGACGTTGCGCCGCCGGGTGGGCGGACGACTCCTCCATATGTACGGGACGCAGTTCCGGGTTTCTCGTTGAGAACGTCTCCGTGTGGCAACCGTTCGCGACTGACCGGCTATTTCCGCTTACCCATAAGTAAGTTGACCCGCTGCGCCGTACCGGCCCCCGGCCCGTACGGCCCGGCTGGTCAGAGGGGGACGTTCTCGCTGCGTGACCGGAGCTGGAGCGCGCGCAGCACCGCCTCCGTGGAGAACCGGCTTTCGGGATCGGTGAGTTGTTCACCGAATATCGTCTCCAGATTGCGCATGCGGTAGCGCACGGTCTGCGGGTGCACATCGAGCAGGGCGCCCATGTGGGCGGCTGTGCCACGGGTGTCGAGCCAGATGCGCAAGGTCTCGACCAGCCGGTCCCGCCGGGTGGCGGTGATGCCCGCGATCGGGGCGAGCTCCCGCTGTGCGAGCTGCTCGAGCAGCGCGGGGTCGGACAGCAGCCAGAGCGTGACCAGGTGGTTCTCGCAGAGTACGAGTGGAGCGTCGTCGATGACGCCGCTGTCGATGAGTTCCAGCACCCGGCGGGCCCAGCGGATGGAGTCGGACGCCTGTGCCGTGGGAACGGTGGGGCCGATCGCGACCCGGGTGCCGATCAGGGCCCGCTCGAGCATCTGTCTGCGTGCCTCGTCGAGCGGTCCCGGTATCAGCAGGTGTGGTTGCGGGCTGCTGAGGTCGACCAGCATGTCGCGGTCCGCGTCGACGCGGTCGAGCCCGGCGGGGGCCCGCGCGGCGACCAGGGTGACCTGTTCGGGCAAGGGCCAGCCGGTCTGTTCGCAGAGCTCGGCGATGGCGGTGCGCGGTACCGGCCGACCGGCGAGGATGAGATGGAGCAGGCGCCGGCGCGTGGCCTCGCTCTGTTCGCCCGACTGGGACTGGACCTCGAGGAAGCCCTCCCGTGACAGCGACTCCAGTTCGTCGACATAGGCGAAGAGCGCGTCGGCGAAGCTGAGCATGAGCGCGGGCGAGAAGCTGTAGCTCCGGCCGACCTTCTTCGCCCGGCGCAGCGCCACCCGGGCGCCGAGGCGGTAGGCCCCCTGCAGCGCCTCCATGCTCCGGCCCTCGTAGGCCTCGAACCGGCCGAAGCGGCGGCACATGTCGTCGCGCAGGCTGGTGGACGTGGAGGGCTCCGCGACGAGGTCGACGAAGGAGGCGAGGCTCTGCTCCACGCCGACCCGTAACGCCTGTCCGTTGGGGCCGTCGAGCAGACGCGCGTACACCGGATACGCCCGGGTCACCTCGACGCCTATTTCCTTGATGAGACTGGGAAGTTCGGGCCGCATGATTGCGGCGAACTCCTGCGGGAGAGGGCCCAGCGGATCGTCGGCGTCGGACGGATGAATGCGGTGCGGCATGACTTTCCCCTTGCTCTCCGGCGCCCGGTGGGGGTGAGGCAGTGGGGGAAAGCGCTCCCACGAACCGACAGGTGCGTACCAAGTTCGCGATGAAGATAGACCAAGTCGGGCATCGTGCACACCACTTGAACAAGATCGAAGTGCAGGGGCCACACATCCTGGCCGGGTTGTGGTACTTCCGTGCAGGTGGGGCGCGAATGCTCACTTCAAGACAATGTTTTCCGGCCGTTTACTCCTCTCACGACAATTATGTAACCCTGGGTAATGGGGAAATTGGGCGGGCTCGGCCCGATTCGTTGCCGACTGTTCCGGGAGTCGGGAATCGCCATGCCTCCGGAGGGTTTCCGGGGAGGGGGTGCGGCAGGTGTCCTGTACCGTTCGGAACCGCCGTGTGCACAGGGATTTCCGGCGTCCAGGCATGGGGGCGTCGCGCGCCGGAAGAGTTGTCGGAGGCGCGCATTCCGAATATGCGCGCCCGTTCGGCCTCCGGCGCACCGAGCTTACTGTCCGTCACCGGACCGGGCTCGGTGGCCCGAAGCCGGCGCGGGCCCTGGCGGCCCGCCGCCGGGTTGCCGGCTCCTCGCGCATCTCGCGGTGCCGTGCGGGCGGAACGCATGTGCCGGGCCCGCGCGGATTCGGCACGGGGGCGGTTCCGCCTCGCCCGACCAGTGATGCGCGAGCCCCTGGCCGCACGAAACGGCGGGGTGTGCGGGTATGTGCCGGCTCGGGTGGCCGGGGTCGGCCCCCGCCCGTGGCCGGGAAACTGCGCAGTAAGTGCTAAGCCGTTCACCTGAATTAGTGACCTGCGGACGAGGAAAAAATCTCTTACGGAGAATCTTGACCAGCAGGATTGTGCTCAAAGTTTCCCGCAAGTAACGTCCCGGCCTGTCACAGAACGTGTGTGGCTGAACAGGGCACGGCCCTCACGCAACACGGTTCATCCCGCACTTCCTGCCTCGGCGCAGGATTCCCGGTGCGTCCCCACAACAGTGCATCCGCATTGTCGAATCGGAGGAACTACTGTGCACAACTCCCTCAGAAGGCTCGTGGTCGCGACAGGCGCCACCGTCGGTGCTGTCGTTCTCGCCGCCCCCGCGGCAACGGCCGGCGCCACGGCCGTGTGGACTGTCGGTCCCTCGTCGCCCGAGACATTCTCGGCCACCGCCACCAGCGCGGTGCTCACCCTCAACAGCATCCCGATGACCTGTTCGGGGTCCGCTGCCTCCGGCACGCTGACCTCGGCGAGCGGCACGACGAACGTCCAGGTGGGCACCATCGCCCCGCTGACGTTCAGCGGCTGCACCAGCCCGTTCGGCACCGTGACGCCGACCACCAACACCTCGCCGGCGTGGCGCCTGGTGGCCAACACCTACAGCGGTGGGGTCACCAGCGGCTACATCGACGGTGTCCAGGCCACCATCAAGGTGCTCACCTGCACCTTCACGGTGACGGGCCGGGTCGCGGCGACCTACACCAACTCCACCGGCAAGCTGGCGGTCTCGAACAACGCCACCTACAAGCTGTCCGTCGCGACGATCAGCGCCAGCGGCTGCAGCGGTATCGCCAAGGTCGGTGACGTCCCGACGTTCACCTCCTCCTACGGGGCGGTCACCCCGGCCGGCGGCACGACCAAGCCGACCATCGTCTACAGCTGATCCGGCCACCGCACGATCCGGCCGGAACGGGTCCGCGCGGCGGGGAGCTCCCCGCCGCGCGAGCCGCCGCCCGGTCCGTCCGAAGGGAGACACCGTCAGTGATGCCCCTCCTCGCGCCGGGAGTCCGGCGCCGAACCACGGCACGCGGCGCCGTCGTGGCGACCGCGGTGCTTCTGGGCGGGATGCTGCCCGGAGCCCAGGCGACGGCCGGGGATCACGAGATCGACGCCCACCTCGTGTACACCTGCGACTTCGCCTCGGGCAAGCAGCAGGTCCAGGTGGGTGTCACCGCGACGGTGCCCGACTCCGCCAAGGCCGGCGAGAGGATCACTCCCACCGACGTCGTGACGGAAGTGACCCTTCCGGACGCCGTGGTCAGGGAACTGGCCGGGGCGGGCGCGGTCACGCTGAGCGCCGAGACCCGGCTCACCACCCGGGTCGGGCAGCAGGGCCACCGTACGGAGACCGAGTGGCTCGGCACGACCGGCACCGCTGTGCCGGTTCCCGCCTCGGGGCCGCTGACCCTGAGTTCGGCCGGAGAGGTCCCCTTCGTCCGGCCTCTGGCAGCGGGCGACCTCACGTTCGACGCCCTCGGGCTCGTGGGTGTGCTGACGCCCAGAAAGGCCGACGGAACCGCGGTGGAACCTGCGGCCACGGCGGCCGGCGGAACCGCCGTCGAACCGGCCGCCACGCCACTCGCCTGCACCCCCGGGGCCGACCAGCCGACCGGTCTGGGAAAGGTGCGGATCACGGGCGGGGAAACAGAGATCACACCGGAGCCCACCTGGCCCGGTGACACCGGGAGCGGGAAGGCCGAGGCCAGGCCGAAGGACCTTGCCGCGCCCGAGGCCGGCGCACGCAAGGAGCCGTCGGCCGCGGCCGAAGCGGCGCCTCCCTGCGTGGGTGACCCGAACGACGGGCTCAACATGGTCGCCTACGTCACCGGCTACGCCGACGTGACGAAACTCAGGAGCGCGACCAAGTTCCCGCTGGCCTGCGCGCAGATCACCCAGGGGGAGACCCGTCCCGACTTCTCCGAGCCCGGCTTCCTCCACATGTACCAGGACTCCGCGGTGGTACTGGACTACCAGGGCAAGGCACAGCTCCCGCCGGCCTCGGGGACGTTCCTGACCTTCGGCTTCATGCCGACCACGGCAGTCATGGAGATGACCCAGATACCGCCGAAGGCCGGGCCCGACGGCATCCTCGTCCCCAACATCAAGTCCGACATCGCGATCAACCTCTCGGACAACTCCAGCAAGAACATCACGGTCATCACGATGGACTTCATGCTGCGGCTGCGTGATGTCGAGGTCAACGGCGTACCGATGGACGTCGGGAACTCGTGCCGTACGAGCAAGCCCTTCCGGCTGACGCTGGAGGGGCGGATGACCATGACGCCGGAGGGTGTCATCGACGGGTACACCCTGGTCAGCGGTGGTGTGCTGACCGGTTCGGTCACCATCCCGTCGTTCAGCGGATGCGGTACCGCCGGTGAGGACCTCGACAGTCTGTTCACGGCGTCCATCTCCGGCGAGTCCGGCTACGTCAAGCAGACCCAGGGAGCCCCGTGCGCGACCGTGAGCGCCGACCCCGTGTACTGCACGCCCGAGGGGCAACCGGTCAGCGTACCCGTCGCGGAGCGCTGAACCGGATCGCCCCAGCAGGTCCCCTATCGCACCGCGTCCGGCATTCCACACTGATGCGCGAAACGAATCGAGGAACAATGAGACCTGTCCAGAAGAGCTGGCGAACCGGCCTCCTCGCGGCCGCGGCCACCGCGGCACTGGTCGTACCGGTGATCGCCTCGCCCGCCGGTGCGGCAGCGGCGGTACCTCAGCTCAACGGGAACTGGGCGCCGTTCAACCGGTGTCCGGTGGACGATCCCGCCATGCTGGCCACGGACGGCGACTCCGAGATCGCCCTGTGCGTGGCCTCGACGTCCCCGAGCGGCACGATCAAGCTCGGCAACACCACCGCGACGACCGGGGCGACCAATCTCCAGTTCGGGGTGGTCCAGCACCCGGCCGAGGGCACCTACAGCGTCGTGCCGCCGGCCGCCGGGTCCATCATCAGTGACCGGACCACCATTCCCGGCGGTCTGATCGGGCTGATGTGTCCGAGCGACATCCCGTTCGTGACGTCCATCTGCAACCAGATCACCAACGGCACGCTGAACAAGGTCACGGCCACGGTCGAGTCGGCGGGAGCGCCGAAGGACTTCGACCTGGTGGCGGGACTCAGTTCCGGACCGATCGTCTCCCTGCCGATCAGGATCCACCTGGAGAACCCGTTCCTCGGCTCGGGCTGCTACCTCGGCTCGTCCTCCAACCCGATCGTGCTGCACCCGGGCAACCTCAGTCAGCCGGAGCTCGGCGTGACGCTGTTCGACCCCAACGGGGCGACCAACCCGGAGGGTTCGCTGATCCAGTTCGCCCTGACCGGCGCTTCCCAGGGTGACAGCACCTTCTCCGTACCCAAGTCCAGCGGCTGTGGGCTGGCAGGCCTCCTCAACGGCGTGCTCGACCTCAAGACCGGGCTGCCCGCGGGGTCCGGAAAGAACAACCTGGTACTGAACAACGCCTCGACGTACACCGTCGGCCTGACCGCGCCCGGCGCCGTCGTCCCCGACGCCGGAAAGATTCTTTCCGACAACTGGCATTCCGCTGTGAAGTAGCCCATTCCCTTCCGGGCCGGCCGAAGCGGATTTGTCACTTCGTGCGTGCCCCATGCCGTCCCGTGTTCGCGCCCGCCCCGGTCAGGTCACTCCTGGCCGGGGCGGGCTGCGTCCTGCCCAGGGACGGCGAAGGTCTTCCGGTCGGCGCGGCAGGCCCTCCGGAAACAACTCACATCCGGACAGGTTTCGAAAGCCGGTTACTCACTGCGGGACAAGAAATCAGCACCCGGAGATACCGGTCGAGAAAGTTCATGAACCAGTATTGCGAACTCAGGTTACCGGGCCGTAGCGTCCGCACTGAGGGGGGCGACAGCCGTCTTGTCCGAAAGGCGTGGGACCCGGGCTCCTGGCAGCCCCGGGCCCCCGGTCCGAACACCGGGGTCATGTGCGCAGATTCTGACAAGCCCACCGGGTGGGATTGTCAATCAGTGACAAGTGGCCCCAGCTGAGCCATCGATTCACCGATTTCCGCTGCTCAACGGCTTGTCCTGGCGGTTTCGGCGGACATAACGTGCGCCTCCTGATGCATGTGTGACGAGCTGCCATTGGATTTCTCAGAGCCGGAGTGCTGACTGATGACTTCGTTCACCGACACGTCGAGGGAGGGCCGATGGGAATCGAAGTAGTCGTGGAAGGCCTGACGAAATCCTTCGGAAAGCAGAACATCTGGCAGGACGTCAGCCTCACTCTCCCGGCCGGCGAGGTGAGCGTCATGCTCGGCCCGTCGGGAACGGGAAAGACTGTCTTCCTTAAATCCATCATCGGTCTGCTCAAGCCCGAACAGGGCCGCGTCCTCGTCAATGGCGTCGACATGGTGAACGGTTCCGAGCGGGACATCATGGAAGCCCGCAAGCTATTCGGTCTCATGTTCCAGGACGGTGCGCTCTTCGGCTCGATGTCGCTCTTCGACAACATCGCGTTCCCGCTCCGGGAGCACACCCGTAAGAAGGAATCCGAGATCCGCCGCATCGTGATGGAGCGGATCGACGTCGTGGGTCTGCTGGGCGCCGAGGACAAACTGCCCGGTGAGATCTCGGGAGGTATGCGCAAGCGCGCCGGCCTGGCCCGGGCGCTCGTCCTGGACCCGCAGATCATCCTGTGCGACGAGCCCGACTCGGGACTCGACCCGGTCCGCACCGCGTTCATCTCGCAGCTGCTCGTCGACCTGAACGCCCAGATCGACGCGACGATGCTCATCGTCACCCACAACCTGGACATCGCCTCCACCGTGCCGGACAACATGGGGATGCTGTTCTGCCGCAACCTCGTCACCTTCGGGCCGCGCGAGGTGCTCCTCACCAGCGATCTGCCCGTGGTCAACCAGTTCCTGGCCGGGCGTTGCGAAGGCCCCATCGGCATGTCCGAGGAGAAGGACGCCGCGACCCTCGCCGCCGAGGAGCTGAACGGCTACGGGCAGGGCATCAGTTCGGCCAACGCCCCGCGCACCGTCGTCCCGCAGCTGGAGCCCTCGCCGGGCCTCCCGGTGCGCCAGGGCGCCCTGCGCCGCAGGGAGCGGGTCATGTCGATGCTGGGGCAGCTGCCGGAGGCGGCCCGCACCGCCATCCTCAACAGCTACAGCCCGGCAGCCGCGGGCGGTGGGCGCCCATGACGGCCCCCATGCCGGTGATACCCCCGGGGCCGCCGGGGGACCGGCCCCCGGCGGCGGCGCCGCTCCCGAAGAAGGCGGTCGAGGCCCCGCGCCCCAGCAAGGCCCTCGCCCCCCTGCGTGAGACCGGCCGGCTGTTCGCGCTCGCCGGGACCGTGTGCCGGGAGACCTTCCGACGGCCCTTCCAGCTACGGGAGTTCATCGAGCAGTTCTGGTTCGTCGCCAGTGTCACGATCCTGCCCGCCGCCCTCGTCTCCATCCCGTTCGGCGCGGTCATCGCCCTCCAGGTCGGCTCGCTGACCCAGCAGCTCGGCGCCCAGTCCTTCACCGGCGGCGCCAGCGTCCTCGCCGTCATCCAGCAGGCCAGCCCGATCATCGTGGCGCTGCTGGTCTCGGGCGCCGCGGGCTCGGCCATCTGCGCCGACCTCGGATCGCGCAAGATCCGCGAGGAGCTCGACGCGATGGAGGTCATGGGCGTCTCGCCCGTACAGCGCCTCGTCGTGCCGCGCGTGCTGGCCACCATGCTCGTCGCCGTCCTGCTGAACGGCCTCGTCTCCGTCGTCGGCACACTCGGCGGCTACTTCTTCAACGTGATCATGCAGGACGGCACCCCGGGCGCCTATCTCTCCAGCTTCTCCGCCCTGGCCCAGCTGCCCGATCTGTACGTCAGCGAGGTCAAGGCGCTGATCTTCGGCTTCATCGCCGGCATCGTCGCCGCCTACCGCGGACTGAATCCGCGCGGCGGGCCGAAGGGCGTGGGTGACGCGGTCAACCAGTCCGTCGTCATCACCTTCATGCTGCTGTTCTTCGTGAACATGGTCCTTACGGCGATCTACCTCCAGATCGTCCCCGCGAAGGGGAGCTGACCGATGTCGATGCTCAGCTGGCTCGACCGATCGGGCGACCAACTCACCTTCTACGTAAGGGCGCTGGTCTGGATCCCGCGGACCCTGCGCCGCTACCTCAAGGAGGTGCAGCGGCTGCTCGCCGAGGTGGCCTTCGGCAGCGGCGGCCTCGGGGTCGTCGGCGGCACCATCGGCGTCATGATCGCGATGACCCTGGCCACCGGCACGGTCGTCGGGCTCCAGGGGTACGCGGCCCTCAACCAGATCGGCACCGCCGCCTTCACCGGCTTCATCTCGGCGTACTTCAACACCCGGGAGATCGCCCCGCTCGTCGCCGGCCTCGCTCTCTCCGCGACCGTCGGCGCCGGCTTCACCGCGCAGCTCGGCGCCATGCGGATCAACGAGGAGATCGACGGACTGGAGTCGATGGGCGTGCGCTCCATGCCCTACCTCGTCACCACCCGCATCATCGCCGGGGTCGTCGCGATCATCCCGCTGTACGCGATCGGGCTGCTCTCCTCGTACGTCGCCTCCCGCTACGTCACCGTCCTGTTCAACGGGCAGTCAGCGGGCACGTACGACCACTACTTCAATCTCTTCCTCTCCCCGCAGGACGTGCTGCTGTCGGTGCTCAAAGTGCTGATCTTCAGCGTGATGGTGATCCTCGCGCACTGCTACTACGGCTACCACGCCACCGGCGGACCCGCCGGCGTGGGCGTGGCCGTGGGCCGCTCGGTGCGCAACGCCATCGTGCTGATCAGCGTCACCGACTTCTTCCTCTCGCTCGCCATCTGGGGCGCCACGACAACCGTGAAGGTGGCCGGCTGATGACATCCCGGACCACAAGAAGCATCAGGAGCACCAGGGCCGCGAGGACCGCCGGCCGCAGAACGGCCGGGGTCGCGTTCTTCCTCGTGCCCGCCGTCCTCATCTGGGTCTCGGTCTCCGTGTACGAGAAGGACTTCGTCCATGACGCGACCGTCACCGTACAGACGTCGAGCGTGGGCAACGAGATGCACGACAACGCGGACGTGAAGCTGCGCGGTGTCGTCATCGGCCAGGTCCGCGACATCGCGGCCGACGGCGAGGGTGCCCGCCTCACCCTGGCGATCAAGCCGGACAAGCTCGACCGCATCCCGGCCGACGTCACCGCCCAGATGCTGCCCACCACGCTGTTCGGCGAACGGTTCGTGGCCCTCGTGCCGCCCGCCGTACCGTCCGCGCAGACACTGCGGGCCGGGGCCGTCATCCCGCAGGACCGCTCCAGCAACGCCCTCGAACTCGAAGAGGTCCTCGACAACGTCCTGCCCCTGCTGACCGCGGTGAAGCCGGAGAAGCTCTCGGCCACGCTCAACGCGGTCTCACAGGCGCTCCGGGGCCGCGGCGAGAAACTCGGCGACACCCTCGTCACGCTCGACGCCCACCTGCAGAAGTTCAACCCCCAACTCCCCACGCTCAACGAGGACATCAAGCAACTCGTCAAGGTGAGCGCGCTGTACGCGGACGCCGCCCCCGACGTCCTGGACGCGCTCACCGACTTCACCACCACCAGCGGAACCGTCGCCGAACAGCAGGCCGAACTCGCCGATCTGTACGGCTCCACCACCGCCTCCGCCCGGGACCTCACCGCGTTCCTGGAGAAGAACAAGGACAACCTCATCCGGCTCGCGACCTCGGGCAGGCCGACGCTGGAGACCCTCGCCAAGTACTCCTCGGAGTTCCCCTGCACGCTGCGCACCATCGCCGGGTTCGTGCCGGCCATGGACAAGGCGCTCGGCAAGGGCACCGATCAGCCGGGGCTCCACGTCACGCTCAAGACCGTGCCGTCGAAGGGGAAGTACGTGGCGGGCAGGGACACCCCGGTCTACCACGCGACCGGCGGACCGCACTGCTACTCCGTCCCCTATGTCGGCCAGAGCGTGCCGACCGCCGACGCCCGGACCGCCGCGGACGACACGAGCACCGCGGACCCGGAGACGACCGCCCCCGAAGAGGTACCCGCGGCCGACCCGTCCCTCGGTATGCCCAACTCCCCGCAGGAGAGCCGGCTCGTCAACGAACTGGTCGCTCCCTCACTGAAAGTCCGGCCGCAGGCCCTGCCCGAGTGGAGCAGCGTGCTCATCGGTCCGGCCTTCCGCGGTGTGGAGGTGAAGCTCAAGTGAAGCGCCGCTCCCTCGCGGGACCGCTCGCGAAATCGATCGTCTTCATCCTGGTGACGGTCCTCGCCACCACGGTGCTGGGTCTCTCCATCGCCAACACCGGTGTCGGCGACACCCGTTCGTACCGCGCCAGGTTCACCGACGCGACCGGACTCATCGTCGGCGACAGTGTCCGGATCGCCGGCGTCAAGGTCGGGCAGGTCGAGTCCGTCGAGGTCGCGGACCGGCGGCTCGCCGAGGTCCGCTTCAACGTCGAGAAGAGCCGGAAGCTGCCGGCGTCGGTGACCGCGTCGATCAAGTACCTCAACATGGTCGGCCAGCGCTACATCGACCTCGACCAGGGCGCGGGCCCCGTCGGCAAGAGCTTCACCGCGGGCGCCACCATCCCGCTCTCCCGTACGACTCCGGCCCTCGATCTCACCCAGCTCTTCAACGGCTTCCAGCCGCTCTTCGAAGGGCTCTCCCCGCCCGACATCAACCAGCTGGCCGGCTCCATCGTCCAGGTGCTCCAGGGCGAGGGCGGCACCGTCGACAGCATCCTCCAGCACGTCGGATCACTGACCGGCACAGTCGCCGCCAAGGACAAGGTGATCGGCGAGGTGATCAAGAACCTCAACACGGTCCTGAAGACCGTCAACGACCGCGAGGCCGGCTTCAACGACCTCGTCGACACCCTCCAGGCGCTCGTGACCGGATTCTCGGGCGACCGCAAGCCGCTCGGCGAGGCCGTCACCGCGATGGGAGCCCTGACCACGGTCACGGCCGACCTGTTCAAGGACGGGCGCGCGCCACTCAAGGAGGACATCAAGCAGCTCGGCCGGCTCTCCGACCGGCTCGGCGACAACTCGCCGAAGATCGAGAACTTCCTCCGGAAGACGCCGGCCAAGATGGAGGCGATCAGCCGCCTCGCCTCGTACGGCTCATGGCTCAACCTCTACCTCTGCGAAGCCAAGGTCAGCGGAGTGACGACCAGCGACGGCAGCACCCCGCCGACCGGCATCGAGATCACCCAGCCGAGGTGCCTGTCATGAGGATCAAGCCCGTACGCGACCGCAACCCCGTCGCCGTCAGCCTCGTCGGACTGCTCGTGCTCGCCCTCCTGGGATACGGGGCCTACCGCGCCGACTCCCTGCCCTTCATCGGCGACGGCACCACGTACAGCGCCGACTTCACCGAGTCCGCCGGACTCGACGAGGGCGACGAGGTGCGGATCGCCGGAGTCAAGGTCGGCAAGGTCACCGGGGTCTCCCTCGAAGGCGCCAAGGTCAAGGTCACCTTCAAGGTCAAGGACGCCTGGATCGGCAACGCCAGCACCGTCGGCATCGCCATCAAGACGCTCCTCGGCGACAAGTACCTCGCCGTGGACCCGCTCGGCGAGTCACCGCAGAACCCGGACGAGCGCATCACGGCCGGCCGCACCACCTCCCCGTACGACGTCACCCAGGCCTTCAACGGGCTCGGTGAGACCATCGAGGAGATCGACACCGCGCAGCTCGCCAAGAGCTTCGAGACGATCTCCGCCACGTTCAAGGACTCGCCGCCGAACGTGAAGAGTGCCGCCAAGGGGCTCTCCGCCCTCTCCAGGACGGTCTCCGAGCGTGACGCCCAGCTGGCGACCCTGCTCAAGGGCAGCAAGCAGCTCACCAAGACGCTGGCCAACAAGAAGAGCAGCTTCGAAACCCTCCTGGAGGACGGCAACCTGCTCCTCGGCGAGATCCAGGCCCGCCGCGACTCCATTCACCTGCTGCTCACCGGCACCCGCGACCTGGGCGTCCAGCTCACCGGTCTCGTCGCCGACAACAACAAGCAGCTGAAGCCCACGCTCAAGGCGCTGGGCCGGGTCACCGCGGTACTGAACAAGAATCGCAAGAGCCTCGACAAGGTGCTCGCGCTCTCCGGCTCGTACAACAGGCTCGTCGGCAACACCCTCGGCAACGGCCGCTGGTTCGACAACTACGTCTGTGGCGTCGTCCCGAAGAACTACCTGCCCGCCAACACTCCGCCGGCGACCGGATGCATGCCTCCCAAGCAGGAAGGCGGGAGCTGAGATGAGACTCACCCGCATCATCGGCATCGGGGCCGGCCTCGCGGTGGTCGCCGTCGCGGCCACCACCGGTGTGATGGCCATGGAGGAAGAGGGCACGACGACCGTCACCGCGTACTTCGACCAGGCGACCGGCGTCTACGCCGGATCCGACCTGCGGATCCTCGGCGTACAGGTCGGCACCGTCGAGTCGGTCGAGCCGCGCGGCAAGGACGTCAAGGTCGTCCTGCGCGTCGACAAGGGCATCCAGGTCCCCAAGGACGTGCACGCCGTCGTCGTCGCGCCCAGCCTCGTCGCCGACCGGTACGTGCAGCTCGCCCCCGCGTACACCGGGGGAGCGGTCCTCGCCGACGGAGCCGAACTGCCCGCCGAGAAGAACGCCACACCGGTCGAGGTGGACCAGCTCTACGAGTCCATCACCGAGATCTCCGCCGCGCTCGGTCCGGACGGGGCGAACGCGGAAGGGGCCTTCGCCGGTCTCCTGGACACCGGCGCGAAGAACCTCCGGGGCAACGGCAAGGACATCGGCGACTCCATCGAGCAGTTCGGCAAGGCGACGAAGACCCTCGACAGGAGCAGCGGGAACCTCTTCGACACGCTGGCCTACCTCCAGACGTTCACCACGATGCTGAAGGACAACGACAGCAACGTACGCACGGCCGAGGACCAGCTGAACTCCGTCACCGGCTTCCTCGCCGACGACAAGAAGAACCTCGGGGCCGCGCTCAAGGAACTCGGCACCGCCCTCGGCCAGGTCAAGACGTTCATCAAGGACAACCGGGGTGCGCTCAAGGAGAACGTCGACGCTCTGGTGCCGATCACGCAGACTCTCGTCGACCAGCGCGCCTCCCTGGCCGAATCGCTCGACACCCTGCCGCTGTCGGCGGGCAACGTCCTGAACGCGTACGACCCGGCCCATCGCACGCTCAACGGCCGGACCGACCTCAACGAGCTCAGCATGGGCGGTCCGCTCATCGCGCCGTCCCTCGGTATCGCGGGGCTCGCCCCGGTGGACGCCGAGCAGCAGGCGGCGCTGCCCGCCCTGCCCCTGCCGGCCGTGGGCACGGTCTACGGCACGACGCGGGAGAGCAAGAACGACAAGAAGGGGGCGAACCAGTGAGCCGGACCCTGCGCAGACCCGGCGCCCTCGCGACCACGGGCGCATCCACCCTCATCGCGTTCGGCCTCTGCTGCACGCTCCTCGTCACCGGATGCGGAGCCCCGAGCTTCTCCGGGATCGAGGACGTGCCGCTGCCCGGAGGCGCGGACCTCGGCGACCACCCGTACGAGATCACGGCGGACTTCGGGGACGTCCTCAGCCTCGCCCCCCAGTCCTCGGTCAAGGTCAACGACGTCGCCGTCGGCCGCGTCACCAAGATCTCCCTCGCCCCGGACACCTGGCAGGCCCGGGTCACCATGAAGGTCAACGGGAAGATCAAACTGCCCGCCAACGCCTACGCGCACCTGGAGCAGTCGAGCCTGCTGGGCGAGAAGTACATCCAGCTCTCGCCCCCCGCGAGCGGCACCGCCGTGGGCACGCTCGCCTCGGGCGACCGGATCCCGCTCACCCGGACCAACCGCAACCCGGAGGTCGAGGAGGTGTTCGGCGCCCTGTCGATGCTCCTCAACGGCGGCGGCATCGACCAGCTGAAGACCATCACCACCGAACTCAACAAGGCCCTGACCGGCCAGGAACCCCAGGTCCGGTCCATGCTCAGACGCGTCGACACGCTCGTCACCAACCTCGACGACCACCGCGGCGACATCACCGCGGCGCTCGACGGCGTCAACCGGCTCTCCACCACGCTCGCCACCCGCAAGCAGGACGTCGGCAAGGTACTCACGAAACTCAGCCCCGGGATGAAGGTCCTGGAGAAGCAGCGCGGCTCGCTCCTCACGATGCTGCGCTCCCTGGACACGCTCTCCACCGTCGCCGTCACCACGATCAACAAGAGCAAGGCGGACACCATCGCCGACCTGAAGGCCATCGCCCCCACCCTCAGGGCCCTGGCCGACTCCGGCAACGACCTGCCCGACTCCCTCCAGGTGCTGCTCACCTACCCGTTCACGGACGAGGTGCTGCGCGGCGTGAAGGGCGACTACCTCAACGTGTACCTGGACATGACGGCGGAACCCGGCACCCAGATCATTCCCGCCTACGAACCGGAGAAGACGCGGCCCCCGGCCGGGGCGAAGGCGGTCGGCGGCGCCGGACTGCCCCTGCCTCTTCCCGTGAGCTCGGCGCCCGCCACGTCGAAGCCCGGGGCTCCGGCCCCGGCGAATTCGGCCCCTGCGACTTCGGCCTCTGAGGGGAGCCACTGATGATCACCCTCGCCATCCGGCTGAAGAACATCGCGTTCCTGATCATCGCGGTGCTGGTGCTCGGCTATCTGGGCGTGCGCTACGCCGACCTCGGCCACTACGTCGGCATGCGCGACTACTACACGGTGAAGATGCAACTACCGCGCACGGGCGGCCTGTTCACCCACTCCAACGTCACCTACCGCGGCGTCTCCGTGGGCCGCGTCGGCCCCATCGAGCTCACCGACGACGGTGTGGAGGCCGAACTGCGGATCAAGAAGTCCGCGCCGTCCATCCCCGACGACCTGAAGGCCGTCGTGGCCAACCTCTCCGCGGTCGGCGAGCAGTACGTCGACCTGCGGCCGACCCGCACCGAGGGCCCCTTCCTCGCCAACGGCTCGGTCATCGACCAGGCCGAGACCACCGTCCCGGCTCCGGTGACGAACGTCCTCACCAGCGTCAACGACCTGGCCTCCTCGGTCGACCTGGAGTCGCTGCGCACCGTGGTCGACGAGTTCGGCACCGCGTTCTCCGGACGCGGCGACGACCTCCAGGTCCTCCTGGACACCGGCAGCGAGTTCGTCGAGGCGGCCGACGAGGCACTGCCCGTCAACACCAAGCTGATGGCCGACGGCAGGACCGTCCTGCGCACCCAGGTCGAACAGGGCGAGGCCCTCAAGGGCTTCGCCTCGGGCGCGAAGGAACTGGCCGCCCAGCTCAAGGGCTCGGACACCGACCTGCGCAAGCTGATCGCCGCCGGACCCGACGCGACCGGTCAGATCAGCGGGCTGCTGCGCGACCTCGACCCGAGCTTCGGGGTCGTCGTCGCCAACCTCCTCACCACGTCGGACGTCGCCGTCACCCGGCAGCGCGGACTGGAGGAACTCCTCGTGAAACTCCCCGCCGTCGCGGCGGCCGGTGCCAGCGCGGTCGACGAGGACGGTGCCCGGTTCGGGATGTCGCTCACCTTCTTCGAACCCCTGCCCTGCACCGCCGGCTACGGCGCCACGAAGTACCGCAACGGACTCGATCTCGCACCCGCGCCCGCGCTCAACACCAAGGCCCGCTGCGCCTCCTCGCCCGGCACCGGGATCAACGTCCGCGGCAGCGCGAACGCCCCGAAGGGCGGCGCCCTGCCGGCACCGGCGAAGCCCGGCACGCTGCTTCTCGACGACAGCACCGAGGACCGGCTGCCCGGGGTGCTCGGTGCCCCGGCGGACAGCGCACCCCCCGCCGGCGGAATGGCCGGACTGCTGGGCCTGGGACAGGAGGGCGGCGCATGACCTCCCGTACCCGCACCCTCAGCGGCTGGGCCGTTGTCCTCGTCGCCGCGCTCGTCTGCGCCCTCGGCGGCTGGTCGTACGCCCAGGCTCGCGGCGACGACGACCTGGCGTACGCCAAGAGCCGGGACGCGGCGCTGGCCGAAGGCAGGGTGGACCTGGCCCGGCTCAACAGCCTCGACGGCAAGGACGGCGCGAGCGTCGACGCCGGTCTCGCCGCCTGGCTCGACGCCTCCACCGGCCCGCTGCACGACCAGCTGAAGCGCACCCGCAAGAAGGACGCCGCCGAGCTGAAGAAGTCCGGCGCCACCGCACGCGGGAAGGTCACCGACGCGGCCCTCACCGAAGTCGACGAACGGACGGGTACCGCGTTGATGATCGCCACCGTCGACGTCGAGGTCAGCCCGCGTACCGGAAAGGCCGGCACCGAACGCAAACGGTTCGAGGCCACGCTCGTCCGGACCGGGGACGGCTGGAAGATCAAGGCGCTCACGGCGCTCGGCATAGGGGGCGGCGCATGAAGCCGGGGAGCGGGACCACGACGCAGGTCGTGACCGATGAGACGGATGCCGAGCGCGCGGCGGAAGGGCGCGTGCCGGAAACCGCCGAGCGCGCGAGCGACGGCGAGACCGGTGCCGCCGACGGTGCCTCCGGGGTTGACGAGACCGAAGCCGGGCCCTCC
This sequence comes from Streptomyces sp. OR43, assembly GCF_008042275.1. Classification (GTDB taxonomy): domain Bacteria; phylum Actinomycetota; class Actinomycetes; order Streptomycetales; family Streptomycetaceae; genus Streptomyces. Next base: position 63,835 of record NZ_RDBK01000022.1, read on the forward strand.
CGGCGGTGGCCCCGCGTGCTGGCCGGGCTGCTCGTCGTCGTTCTGCTGGCGGCCGGTGGCGCGTTCTACGTCGCGGGACGGCAACTCCGCGACACCCCCGCCACCTCGAACAAGGCGCTCACGGACAGCGCGGCCACCACCCAGGTCGCCGGCGATGTGACCAACGCGCTCGGCAAGGTCTTCTCCTACGGTCCCGGCGAGACCGCCGCCACGAAGGCCTCCGCACAGCAACTCCTGGCGGGCAAGGCCCTCCAGCAGTACGCGGCGCTCTTCGGTCAGGTCGAGAAGCAGGCCGCCGACCAGAAGCTCACCCTCACCACCCATGTCGTGCGCGCCGGGGTCACCCGGCTGACCCACGACAGCGCGCACCTCCTGGTCTTCATGGACCAGGTCTACGAACGCCGGGGCAAGGCCGCGAGCACCGCGGCGGCGCAGCTGTCCGTCACGGCCCAACTCCGGCAAGGCCGCTGGACGATCGTGGAGATCGACGCCCGATAGCGCGCCCCGACCGCACGACGTACGACCGCACCACACGGCAGCAGGCACAGCACGGACAGGCCGGCAGGGAGAGGCAGCGATGGCACGGGTACGGATGACGAGGAACCCGCTGGTGGCGGCAGCGATCGTGCTGACCGTCGCGGCGGCCGGCGCCGCGGGCTGGGGCGGAGTGACCCGGTACCAGGCGGCCCACGACGACTCGGCGGCGTACGCCCAGGTCCGCGACGACGCGCRGGCCGCCGGCGAGCAGGCCGTGCAGAACATGAACACGCTCGATCACGAGCGGCTCGACCAGGGGCTCGACAGCTGGGAGGACTCCACCACCGGGGACCTGCACCAGCAACTCGTGGACGGGCGGGACGGGTTCGTGAAGCAGATCCAGGAGGCGAAGACCGTCAGCACGGCCAAGGTGCTGTCCGGCGCGGTCACCGAGCTCGACGAACGGGCCGGAAAGGCGGGCGTGATGGTGGCGCTGCGGGTGACCGTGACCGCGCCCAAGGGCGAGCCCGCGGTCAAGGAGAGCCGGATGCTGGGCCAGCTCACCCGTACCTCCGAAGGGTGGAAGCTCAGCGCCCTCGGCCAGGCACCCGTCGGCAACACCGCCGGCTGACGGCTGACGTCACCGACTCCCACCCGCACCGAGAGGAACCCGGACATGTCGACGACCCGTCACCTCGTCAACCGGCAGCGCCGCCTGGCCACCGTCCCCGTCGTACGCGCCGCCGTCCGTGTCGGGGATGTTCGCGAACCCGGCGCCGTTGAGCACCGGTCCCAGGATCGGGGAGAGCGTCGTGCCGTGGCTGTCCACCCGGCCGCCGGCCGCGTGCCCGGACTCGACCTTGCCGATCGCCGCCAGTAACTGCCACGGCAGCCGGCGGTCTCCTCGGACTTGCCCGTACGGGTGTTGCTCTGGTCGGCGAAGATGATCAGCCGGGCGCGGTCGCCGTCGAGCAGTTCCACACCGCTCTCGGTGACGGTCGTGGTGAGGACGAGCTTCTGCTTCGCCGCCTGGGCGTTCGCCTCGGCCGCCGCCCTGAACGACGAACCGGGCCGGCAGAACACCGCGCTCACCGACATCGCCCGCACCAGCGAGGTGAAGGGGCAGATCACCGAGGCCGTCGGCGCGGTGTTCTCGTTCGACTACGCCTCGCCCGCCAAGGCCGACGCCGCGGTGAAGAAGTACCTGACGGGCAAGGCCGTCCAGCAGCACGAGGACATGCTCGCCGAGGTACGGGCGCAGGCGCCGAAGCAGAAGCTCGTCCTCACCACGACCGTCACCGAGAGCGGTGTGGAACTGCTCGACGGCGACCGCGCCCGGCTGATCATCTTCGCCGACCAGAGCAACACCCGTACGGGCAAGTCCGAGGAGACCACGTACGCCGCGGCCATGTTCGCCGTGGACGCTGTTCGCCGGGGCGGCACCTGGCGGATATCTGCCATCGACACGTTCACCCGGTGACCCGGGGAGAGGAGAGCACGCATGAGGTTCAACGGCACCATGCGCCGCGGAATCGGCGGCACCGCAGCCGCCGTCGCCGCGATGGCAGCCCTCACCGCGTCCCAGGCGCCGGGGCTCGTGGCGCACGACGAGGCGCAGCAGCGGAACACGGAGACGGACGACGTCAAGTGGTCACAGGTACCCAACGACGATGTGTACCACACCGAACTCCCGCCCCTGAAGAGCCCCGAGCCGCCGAAGCCCGGCGTGAAGCAGAGCAAGGCCGTCGTCCAGTCGTGGGCCGAGGCGGGTATCCCGTCCACGGTGCTCGCCGCCTACCGCAAGGCGGAGAGCGCGCTGGGACGCAGTGACCCGGGCTGCCGGCTGCCGTGGCAGTTACTGGCGGCGATCGGCAAGGTCGAGTCCGGGCACGCGGCCGGCGGCCGGGTGGACAGCCACGGCACGACGCTCTCCCCGATCCTGGGACCGGTGCTCAACGGCGCCGGGTTCGCGAACATCCCCGACACGGACGGCGGCGCGTACGACGGGGACAGGACCTACGACCGGGCGGTCGGCCCGATGCAGTTCATCCCCTCGACCTGGGCGCACTGGGCGAAGGACGGCAACGGCGACGGGCGCAGCGACCCGGGCAACATCTACGACGCGTCCCTGGCCGCCGGCGCCTATCTCTGCGCCGGCACCCGCGATCTGACGGTGCGCGCCGACCTCGACCGGGCGATCCTGAGCTACAACCACTCGGACGTCTATCTGCGCACCGTGCTGTCCTGGCTGGCGTTCTACCGCAACGGCATCCACGTGGTGCCCGACGGCCGGGGCACGGTGCCCAGGAGCCCCGGCGCCGGCAGCCCGAACGAGCCGACGCACCCCGTGGGCGGACCGGGCACGGGAGGCGTGGACAGCGACGGCGGTGGCGGCATCGAGGTCGGCCCGCAGCCCGGTCACTCCACGCGGCCGACCGCCCCGGGAACCGTGGACCCGGGCACGAGCCCCTCGCCGGGCGACACGGACTCCCCGGACCCCGGCGGTTCCCCGGATCCGGGCACCACGCCCGACCCCACCGGCACCGGCTCCGCCAGTCCCGACCCGACGACGACTCCCGACCCGACGACGACTCCCGACCCGGGCACCACTCCCGATCCCGGCACCACGCCGTCCGGCCCGGGGGAGCCCGGCTGCCCGGCGGACCCGGCGTCCCCGGACCCGACGGACACCGCGGGCACCGCACAGACGCCCGCGCCCGACCCGACGGACACCGAGGAGCCGTGCTCCACGGCATCGGTGCCGCCGGCCGCCGACTGAGCCCCGGCGGGCGGTGGTCTCAGCCGCCCGCCGACAGCACCTCGGCCAGGTCGTACCGCACCACCTCTTCCAGCTGCGCGTACGTGCAGCTGTCGGGGGTGCGGTCCGGCCGCCACCGGCGGAACTGGGTGGTGTGCCGGAAGCGGTCGCCCTCCATGTGGTCGTACGCCACTTCCAGGACCCGCTCCGGACGCAGCGCCACCCAGGACATGTCCTTCTTCCCCGACCAGCGGCTCGGTGCGCCGGGCATCCGGGAACCCTCGTGCGCCTCGGCGTCGCCCCAGGAACCCCACGGATGCCCGGCAACATCGGTCACCAGAGGTTCGAGCTCGGTGACGAGTTCGGCACGGCGCTTCATGGGGAAGGCCGCGCAGACGCCCACGTGCTGCAGGGTTCCGCTCGCGTCGTACAGCCCGAGCAGCAGGGAGCCGACGACCGGGCCGCTCTTGTGGAAGCGGTAGCCCGCCACCACGCAGTCGGCGGTCCGCTCGTGCTTGATCTTGTACATGGCGCGGGTGTCCGGCCGGTAGGGCAGATCGAGCGGCTTGGCGACGACCCCGTCCAGGCCCGCCCCCTCGTACCGCTCGAACCACTCCCGCGCCACGGCCGGATCGGTGGTCGACGGAGCGAGATGGACCGGGGCCGACGCATCGGCGAGCGCGGCCTCCAGTACCGTCCGCCGGTCCGACTGCGGGGTGTCCAGGAGCGAGTCGTCGCCCAGCGCGAGGAGATCGAACGCGACCAGGCTCGCCGGGGTCTGCCCGGCCAGCAGCCGTACCCGGGAGTCGGCCGGGTGGATGCGTTCGCTCAGCCGGTCGAAGTCCAGCCGGCCGTCGTACGCCACCACGATCTCGCCGTCGACGACGCAGCGCGGCGGCAGATTCTCCCGGACCGCGGTGACCAGCTCGGGGAAGTAGCGGGTCAGGGGCTTGCCGGTACGGCTGCCGATCACCACCTCGTCCCCGTCCCGGTGCACGATCGCCCGGAAGCCGTCCCACTTCGCCTCATACTGCATGCCCGGCGGGATGCGCTTCACGGACTTCGCGAGCATCGGCTTCACGGGCGGCATCACCGGCAGGTCCATGCCCTGATTGTGAACCGTGCGGCGACCGGAGTCTTCCGATATGCGGCATATGTGTGCCCGGCCTACCGTGGCCGACATGGCAGCAGCGGGCAAAGCGGTGGAGCTGGAAGCAGCGGGACGGGTCGTACGGCTGTCCAGTCCGGACAAGATCTACTTCCCGGAGAAGGGCTACACGAAGCGGGACGTCGCCGAGTACTTCCTGGCCGTCGGCCCCGGAATCCTGCGCGCCCTGCGCAACCGGCCCACCACCCTCCAGCGGTTCGTGGACGGGGTCGAGGGCGAGTTCTTCTACCAGAAGCGCGCCCCGAAGAACCTCCCCGAATGGATCCCCACCACGGAGATCGCCTTCCCCAGCGGCCGGTCCGCCCGCGAGATGTGCCCGACCGAGGTCGCCGCCGTGATCTGGGCGGCCAACCTCGGGACGCTCACCTTCCATCCCTGGCCCGTCCGCGGCGGCGACACCGACCACCCCGACGAGCTGCGCATCGACCTGGACCCGCAGCCCGGCACCGACTACGCCGACGCTGTCCGGGCCGCCCATGAGCTGCGGTCGGTCCTCGACGAGCACGGGCTCCGCGGCTGGCCCAAGACGTCAGGCGGCCGGGGCATCCACGTCTTCGTGCCGATCGAGGCCCGCTGGACGTTCACCGAGGTCCGGCGGGCGGCCATCGCGGTGGGGCGCGAGCTGGAGAGCCGGATGCCCGACCGGGTGACGACCGCCTGGTGGAAGGAGGAGCGCGGCGAACGGATCTTCGTCGACTACAACCAGACGGCCAGGGACCGCACGATCGCCTCCGCCTACTCCGTACGCCCCCGCCCGCACGCCCCGGTCTCCGCCCCGTTGCGGTGGGACGAGATCGACGACGCCGAACCGCGCGACTTCGACATCCGGACCATGCCCGTGCGCTACGCGGAACTGGGCGATGTGCACGAGGACATGGACCAGGAGGCCTTCCGCCTCGACTCACTGCTGGAGCTCGCCGACCGTCACGAGAGCGACGGCGGCCCCGGCGACCTGCCCTACCCGCCGGAGTACCCCAAGATGCCGGGCGAACCGAAACGCGTACAGCCCAGCCGCGCCCGCCACGACGAGGACAGCGACGCATGAGCACATCCGGCCAGGAGCCCGAGGCGCACCACGACGCACCGCGGGAGACACACCACGGGGCGCACGGCAGGCCGCTGACCAGGGGTGAGAAATGGGCGGCGTACAAGGAGTCGCCCTACTTCCCGGCGACGGTCCTGCTGTTCATCCTCGCGGCCGCCGCGGGGCTCTTCGCCGGCTCGTACACGTACGCCATGGCCAATCCGACCCCCCACCGGATTCCGACCGCCGTGGTGAGCCAGCCGGACACGGCCCGCGGCAAGGAGTTCGTCGCCGCGATGGACAAGGCCCTCGACGCCTCCCTCGTCATCCACGTCTACCGGACGCCGGCCGCGGCACGTGAGGCGCTGGAGGAGCAGGAGGTCTTCACGATCGTGCGCTCGGGCAGCCGCGGGGTGGAGCTCGACGTGGCCAGTGCCTCCGGCGCCGCCGTCGCCCAACTGCTCGCCGAATCGGCCGTGAAGGTGGGTGACGCGCTGAACATCCCCGTCGCCGRCGCGGACGTCAAACCACTGCAGAAGGGTGACCCGCGCGGACTCGCGCTCTTCTACATCTCGCTCGCCGCCGTGATCGTGGGCTTCGTCGGCTCCATCCAGCTGAGCGTGCACGCCAGGAGCCTGATCCCGCTGGAACGGATCGCTTTCACCATCGCCTACTCGCTGCTGGGCGCCTTCGCCATCGCCGCGGTGGTGGACTGGCTGCTGGGCGCCGTCGATCTGCCCTTCGCCGAGTCCTGGCTGATCCTGGCGTTCACGATGTTCACCTCGGGCATGGTCTTCACCATGTTCAACACCCTGATGGGGCGGTGGGCCATGCTTCCGACCTGGGGCGTGATGGTGCTGCTGGGAAACCCGTCCTCGGGCGGGGCCGTGTCCTGGCCGCTGCTGCCGTCACTGCTCGGGCACATCGGACGCTGGCTGCCGCCGGGCGCGTCCGTCAACGCCCAGCACACCGCCGTCTACTACCAGGGCCACCAGAAGCTCTTTCCCTTCCTGGTGCTGGCGGTCTGGTGCCTGGTCTCCATCACGGTCTTCTGGGTGTGGCGCCACCGGCACCCGGGAGGCCGCGACCACATGCCCGAGCATGCGGCCGCGGCCACCTGATGCCGGACGGTGCCGTTACAGCTCCTTGATCCGGATGTCCCGGTAGGAGATCACGTCCGAGGTGCTGTGGACCTGGAGCCCGATGTAGCCGGAGGCGTACCGCCGGCCGTCGGTGCCCGGGTCGTCACCCCGCGGCGGCTCGAAGAGCTGACCGCCGGTGTTGTCGAACTCGTTGAGCAGGACACCGTTGCGGTAGATCGAGTAGTGCTGGTCCACCACCCGGATCTCGTAGTCGTTCCAGGTGCCCTTGGGGGTGACCCCGGCGCCGGCGAGACCCACCCGGTCGAATCCGTAGACGGAACCGGTCTTGTACATGTCGCCGTCCGGCCGGTCGTTGACCTGGATCTCATGACCGAACTTGATGGCGGCCCACTCCGGACGCGGTTCCTCCGGATTGTCGTGGACGTTGGGGAAGCGTACGAACACCCCGCCGTTGGCGTTGCCCGTGCCGGGGGCGTCGTCCCGCCACTGGAGCTTCAGCGAGAAGTCCCCGTACTGGCGGCCCGGGAACCACAGCATGCCCATGCCGTCCACCGTGGTGGAGCTGGTGATCGCGCTGTCCGCCTCGTTGAGCGCGAACTGCCCGCCACCCACCTGCTGCCACTTGGCGAGCGAGGCGGCCGTGCCGTCGAAGAGCTTGCGGTAGCCCTCGTCCTGGCCCGGCTTGCCGATGCCTGACTGCTTGGCCGCCCGGTAGATCTTCTTGTGCTCGCGGGCGTCGATCACCCCGGCCGTCAGCAGCTTGTCGAGGACCGTGTCGACGTGCTTGAGGAACAGCGCGTGCGACGACCAGTCCTTCTCGTCCTCGATCAGCTCGTTGATCGTGCACCGGTTCCCGGTGATGCGGTTGGGAACCCCGGTGGCGACGGTCCCCACGATGACGGTGAGCCGCTCGTCGAACTCCGGGCAGTTCGGCGCCGGAACGCCGCCGCTCTGCGCGATGGTGAACGACGTCTGCTTCGCCTCGGAGGTGTTCCCCGCCTTGTCCGTGGCCCGGTGGGCGACCGTGTGGTAGCCGATCCGGTCGACGATGACGGTGGCCGTGTACGCGAGGTACGGGCCGCCGTCCAAGGAGTACTCGACCTTGTCCACCCCGCTGCCGGCGTCGGTCGCGGTGACCGTCACCTTGGCGCTGGTGAGGTAGGCGCCGTCCGAGTTCTTGTCGCCCTCGACCTTCGCGGACGTCTCGGGTGCCGTCGTGTCCTGGGTGGGCGGCTCGACGACGGTGAAGTCCACCGCCTTCTCCGCGGCCGCGTTGCCGGCCTTGTCGGTGGCGCGGTAGCGGACCTTCTGCGCTCCCGGCTCGTGGACCATGACGGGACCGGCGTACGCCTGCCAGGCGCCGTCCGCCCCGAGCGCGTACTCGATGGTGTTGACGCCCGAACCGGTGTCGGACGCGGTGACGGTCACCGTCGCCATGCCCAGGTACCGCCCCTGGTCGTCCTTCTCCCCGGACACGGTCGCCGAGGTCTCGGGTGCCGTCGTGTCGTCCGTCGGCGGAGCGGCGACCGTGAACTCGGCCGTCTTCTCCGCGGCCGCGTTGCCCGCCTTGTCGGTGGCGCGGTAGCGGATGGTGTGCGCGCCGACCTCGTTCACGACGACCGGCACGGTGTACGGCTGCCAGGCGCCGTCCGCCCCGACCGCGTACTCGACGGTGTCGACGCCCGAACCCTCGTCGGTGGCGGCGAGGGTGACCGTGGCCTGACCGATGTACGCGCCGTCGGCGTTCTTGTCGCCGTCGACCTTCGCCGAGGTCTCGGGCGCGGTGGTGTCCTCACCGCCGCCCCCGTCGGTCACGGTCAGGATGCCCTGCATCGCCTCGTGCCCCGGCATCGTGCAGTGGTAGAAGTACCGGCCGGGCGAGAGGGTGACCTCCGCCGTCTGCTTGCCGCCCTGGTCGTCGCCCGGGTTGGCCAGCAGGTTCAGCGGGACGTCGTTGTTGAACTCCGGGTCCGACACGCTGAAGGTCAGCGTGTGCGGCATGCCCGTGGTGTTGCCGGTCGCCTCGCTGTTCTCGAAGACGATGGTCGCCTTGCCGGCCACCGCCGTCTTCGGCGCGGAGAGGTAGTGGTCGATGGGATTGCCGGCCGTCCAGGTCAGCACCTGGTCGGCCGCCGCGTCCGCCGGCGCCGCCGCACGGCCGTACGCCGCCGTCGACGTCAGCCCCAGCACCATCAGGAACGACCCCAGCAACGCGAGCCACAGCCGCGCGGGCCTCAGCCGCCTCCGGAAGAAGATCGAACGGTGACTCACTGCACTGCCGCCTTCCTGGCCAGATCCTTGACGGCCGGGGTCGCCGCGCCGCCCTTGTACGTCACACGCCACAGCGCGGACTTGGAGTCGGAGGTGAAGAAGCCGCGCCCGTAGTCCAGGACGTACAGCGAACCGTCCGGGGCGAACTTCCAGTCCATCAGGTTGCGGATGCCGTCCGCGCCCACCGGGATGATCTCCTTGAGCGACTCGGCGTGGGTGGGCAGACCGCCCTTGCCGACCGTCTTCGGATCGGTCAGCACGGCGTGCCGCGGCTGGGTGTCGTCGTAGAAGTCGCCGACGAACCACTTGCCGTCCCAGTACGACGGCCACTTGCCGGCGCTCGTGCTCGCCGCGTCGTACCGGTAGACCGGGCCGTTCATCGTGGCCTGGCCGCCGCCCTTGAGCCACGGCAGGAGCTCCTTCTGGTCCTCGACCTTGTAGCTCGGGATGCCGTTCTCGTCGCGCGGGTAGTCCACGCCACCGCCCTGCGGCGAGTACCAGATGGTGTTGGAGGTGATCGGCGGCAGCTTCACGAGACCGTCGTTGTTCGGCGACTCGTTCTTGGGGTGGTCGCAGTCGTACCAGCCGAGCGGCTTGCCCGGATCCGGCAGATTGCGGTCCCGGTAGGGCTGCTTGTTGCCCATGCAGTACGGCCAGCCGTGGTTGCCCGCCTGGGTGATCGCGGCGAACGTGTCGTACTTGGCCGGGCCCCAGGTGGTGCTCGGAGCGCCCGCGTCGGGGCCGACCCAGCCCGCGTACAGCGTGTCGGTCGACTTGTCGACCGAGATCCGGGCCGGGTTGCGCACGCCCATCACGTAGATCTCACCGCGGGTCTTGCCGCCGCCCTCGTCCGGCTCCTTGCCGGTGAAGAGGTTGCCCGCGGGGAGCGTGTACGTGCCGTCGTCCTCGGGGTGGATCCGCAGGATCTTCCCGTTGAGGTTGTTCGTGTTGCCCGCGGTGCGGCGGGCGTCGGCGAACGAGACGCCCTTGTAGTTGGGCTGCGGGTTGTTGCCCGAGTAACCGTCGCTGAATCCGGAGGAGTTGTTGTCACCGGTCGCGATGTACAGGTTGCCCTTGGAGTCCCACGCCATGCCGCCGCCGGCGTGGCAGCAGCTGTGGACCTGGACCGGCCACTGAAGCAGCACCTTCTCGGAGGCGAGGTCCAGCTTGTTCGTCGCCAGGTCGAGGGTGAAGCGGGAGACCTGCCGGACCGCCATCTGCTTGTCGCGGTCGAGCTTGTCATGGGGTGTGTAGTGCAGGTACACCCAGCCGTTCTTCTCGAAGTCCGGGTCGAGCTCGATGCCGAGCAGACCCTCCTCGACCTTGACCAGTTCGTCTCCGCCGCCCTTGTTGCCGAAGATCGTCAGCTCCCCGGCGAGGGTGACCTTCTTGGTCTCCGGGTCGTAGACGTGGATCTGGCCGAGGCCCTTGCCGACGTCGGGGTCGGTCCAGTCGGTGACGACCGGCACGCTGCTGTCCGCGCCGCCGCGGCCGATGTACAGCACCCGTCCGTCGGGGGCGGTCACCAGGCCGTGCGGCTCGCCGATCTGGTCGTTCTTGCCCGGCTGGTTGGGCTGAGTGACTCTCTCCGCCGTGTAGTTGGAGGTGATCGTCGCCTTGCAGTCGGCCTGTGAGATCCGGGTCGTCCAGTCCAGGGCGCCCCGCAGATGGTCACGGAAGTCCGCCTCGGCGAAACTGTCGACCGTGCCGCCCATGGCGGTGTAGAAGGACCGGCCGCCGTCGTAGTCACGGCACCAGGAGACCGGGTGGTCCCACCCGTTGGCGCTCGTGCCCGGCTTGTACGTGATCTCCCGGACCCGCGCCACGGTGTGGACGTCCCCGGACGGATTGTCCTTCCAGTTCAGCCACTTGTCCGGGCGCTTCCACTCCAGCGGCAGGTTCTTCGTCGCCGGGTGCTGCCGGTCGCCGATCTCCACCGTCGCACGCTGTACGGAGGTGGGGCTGCCGGCCGCCGGACGCGCGCCGACCAGTCCGGTGAACCAGTCCGAGTACGGCTCGGTGCGCGCCGCGTCATGGATGCCGAGGAAGCCGCCGCCGGCCTCCATGTACGCCTCGAGACCGGCCTCCTGCTCCGGGTCCAGGACGTCGCCGCCACCCGTCAGGAAGACGACGGCGTTGTACTTCCCGAGCTGCTTGCCGTTGGTGAACACGGCCGGGTCGTCGGACGCCACGGTCCTGAACCGGCCCGCCTCCGGCCCGCTGAGCCCGATCTTCTCGATCGCCGCGATCCCGGCGTCGACCGTCGGGGACTCCTCGGTGGCGGAGGCATGGAAGACGAGCACCTTGACGTTGGCGCCGCCCGGTGGCGACGGCAGGGACAACGTTGTCGCCATGGACTCCGGCGCGCCGGGATCCGTTCTGGCGCTGGCGGCGTTGCCGCCGAGCAGGGACGCGGTCAATGCGCCGGCCGCCACGGCCGCCGCGAGTCCGCGTCGTGATCCGGACCTGTGATGTGGTGTGCGCTGCATGTGGTCACCCACCCCTCTTTGGTCGCTGCAACAGCATCGGTCACTGCAACAGCGCATGAAGCTAGACCTCTTTTCGCGACTCGCCAATAGCTATGGCAGCAATGACACCAACTTTGTCCTTAGTGTGGATAAACGAAGCCGCCCCGGCTACGGTATGGCCCGATCTCCGCAACATCCATCCCACAGTGGGGAGTTCGACATGGACCGAAGGAGCTTCAACCGGCGGGTTCTGATGGGCGGCGGGGTGGCGGCGGCGGCCGGAGTGACATCGTTGTCTCTCGGTGCGATCGAGGCCACCTCGGCGGAGAACCCACCCCGGACGGCACCCGCGGGAGGAGTGGTCCGTCATCTCAAGCTGTACGCCGAGAAGCTGGCGGACGGCTCGATGGGCTACGGGTTCGAGAAGGGCAAGGCATCGGTTCCCGGGCCGTTGATCGACATCAACGAAGGCGACACCCTGCACATCGAGTTCGAGAACACGATGGACGTGGCGGCCAGCCTCCACGCGCACGGCGTCGACTACGACATCGCGAGCGACGGCACCCGGATGAACCGGAGCATCGTCGAACCGGGCGAGACCCGTACGTACACCTGGCGAACCCACGCCCCGGGCCGGCGCAAGGACGGCACCTGGCAGCCGGGCAGCGCGGGCTACTGGCACTACCACGACCACGTCGTCGGCACGGACCACGGCACGGGCGGCATCCGCAAGGGGCTGTACGGGCCGGTGGTCGTGCGGCGCAAGGGCGACATCCTGCCCGACAAGACCATCACGATCGTCTTCAACGACATGACGATCAACAACAAACCCGCCGACAAGAGCCCCGACTTCGAGGCCACGGTGGGGGACCGGCTCGAAGTTGTCATGATCACGCATGGCGAGTACTACCACACGTTCCACATCCACGGTCACCGCTGGGCGGACAACCGCACGGGCCTGCTCACCGGGCCCGACGATCCGAGCCGGGTGATCGACACGAAGATCGTCGGGCCTGCGGACTCCTTCGGTTTCCAGGTCATCGCGGGTGAACACGTGGGTGCCGGGGCCTGGATGTACCACTGCCATGTGCAGAGCCACTCCGACATGGGCATGGCCGGAATGCTGCTGGTCGCCAAGGCGGACGGGACGGTGCCGGGGCACGACGGACACGCCATGCCGTCAGCGCCGGAGGCGGACCCCTCGGCGAAGGCATCGGCGCACGAGGGCCATTAGCCGGCCGCGTCCGCCACCGCGGCGAGGCGCTGCTGTTCCTCCTCGACGATGCGGCGGGCCAGCGAACCGTCCGACACGTCCACGGCGTCCGGCGTCGTCTCGGCGACGTCGCTGCGCCGTGCGTACGCGTCGAACAACCGCTCCTTGCGGGCCAGGATGTCCAGCATCCGCTGGTCGACGCTGTCCGTCGCGAGGAGCCGGTGCACCTGGACCGTGCGTATCTGGCCCATCCGGTGCGCGCGGGCCACGGCCTGGTGCTCCATCGTCGGCTTGATCTGCGGCTCGCAGAGGATGACGACCGACGCGGCCTGCATGTTCAGCCCGATCCCGCCCGCCTGGATCTGGCTGAGCAGCACCGCGTGGCCGTCCGCCGCGGCGAAGCCGTCGATCAGATCCTGGCGCCGCGCGGCCGGCACGCTGCCGGACAGCGGGCCGAACACCCCGTCCCCCAGGGCCTGGCGGACCGTGTCCAGCACCTCGCGGAAGTAGGAGAACACGACGACCTTCAGGCCGTTGTCCTCGGCTTCCGCGACGAGCTCCCGCAGCCGGTTCAGCTTCGCGGACGTGGCCGGGTGCGCGTACGCGGCCCGGCGCATCCGCATGAAGTGCCCGGCGGCCACCGCCTCGTGGTACGCCTGCTGATCGGCCTCACTGAACTCCTCCCACTCGTCGACCTGTACGAGCGCGGGCAGTTCGGTGAGCACGTCCTGCTGGTTGCGGCGGAGGTAGGCGGGGGCGACGGCCCGGCGGAAGGCGTGCGAGCCGGCGACGCCGTGCGTGGTGCTGACGGACGGGGCCAGTTCGGGCTGGAGATGGCGGACCAGGCTGCGGAACTCCTCCACCCGGTTCTCCATGGGCGTGCCGGTGAGGAAGAGCACGTGCTCGGTCCCCTCCGACCAGCCGGACACGGCACGGGCACGACGGGTGGCTGGATTCTTCACGTAGTGCGCCTCGTCGACGACGAGCATGCCGGGCCGCACCCCGCTCTCGCCCGCGCGGGGGAGCGTGTGCAGGGCGTCGAAGGTGGTCAGCGCGACCCCGCCGCTCTCGCGCCACTCGGCGAACGCCTCCTGCCGCTCCGGTCCGTGCACCGGCAGGGGCCGCAGCGTGGAGCGGGCACGGACCTCCCGCGTCCAGTTGATCAGCACGCTCGCGGGGCACACCACGAGGAAGTGCGTCTCCCCGCGCGCCGCGAGATGGGCCAGCGCGGCGATGGCCTGCACGGTCTTGCCGAGCCCCATCTCGTCCCCGAGGATCACCCGCTTCTGCGCGAGCGCGAAGCGCGCGCCGAACGACTGGTAGCCGCGCAGCGAGACCCGCAGCCGGGCGTCGTCCAGCCGCAGCCCGCGCACCCGGTCGGCGATCCCGGACGGCAGGAACCCCTCCGCCGCGTCCCGGTCGGGACCGGTGCCGGACATCTCCGCCAGCAGGCTGTAGTACTCCGCGGACCGCAGCTCGAAGTCGACCCAGGCCGCGACATCGGACCCGGGGTCCCGCAGCAGGTCCACCGACACCTGCGCGAACAGCGGCGGAAGTCCGCGCTCCACCGCATCGGCGACGGCCGCCCGCACGTGCGCGACGGCTTCGAGCACGCGCGCCCGCGCCTCCCGCCGGGTGAAGGCCATCCGCAGCCGCCCGCGGGCCGGTCCGGCAGCGGCCAGCAACGGCTCCAGGCCGGTGGCCAGCCGCCGGGCCCCGTCCACGGCCCGCCGCACGTCCGGCCCGGCCTCGACCAGCCGGTACAACGCCGTGACCAGGGACGTCGTGGCATCGTCCGGGGTGTCCACGTCTATCCGCAGGGCGACGGTGTCCCGCACCGCGTGCGCGATCTGGCCCGCGGCGGCCAGGGTCTGGTCGGCCGTCTGCGCACCGACGCCGGGAATCTGGCGGAGCTCGTACCGGCCGGCCCCGTACACCTGCTCCACCGTCGTGAAGCCTGCCTGCTCGACCGCGCCGAGGCGCAGCCGGCCCTCGGTGACGTCCTTGAGCCGGGACACCGGGATGGCCGACAGCTCCTTGCGGACGAGGGCGTCGAGGAGCGGATCCAGCGCCGTGCGCACGGCCCCCACGGCGCGGGTGTGATCCGCCAGAACGCCGCGCGCCGCTTCCAGCAGCCCGTCGGCCCGCGCCAGCAGTTCACGGGCCGCCCGCCCGGTCGGCGCCCCGCCCTCCGTGGACCCGGCCTCAGTCATGTCGTACCTTCTGTCCCCGCCGCCTTGCCGCTGCGCCCGGCTTCCGCCCGGAGCGACTCATATCGTCCCATGCGCGACTGACAGCCAGGCCCGGCGGACGGTTCAGGGCGCGGGCGGCCGACGCTCCGCCGGTGACAGCAGCAGCACCTCCAGGGCACGCGCGCAGGAACGCGCCCGCGCCAGGAACCAGTCGCCGCGCTCCTCGGTGATCACGGACGGGGTGGCCCGTACCGCCAGCGCGAAACGGGCGTACCCGGCGCCGTCCAGCACGGGCACCGCCAGGGTCCGCACCCCATGGGCCGACTCGCCGTCGTTGACGGCATAGGTGTCGGACCGCACCCGGGCCAGCTCCGCCTCCAGGGCCGCCGGTTCGACGATCGTCCGGTCGGTGAAGGCGGGCAGTGGCGGCAGCGAGGAAGGGCCGCCCTCGCCGGGCCTCGCCCAGGCCAGCAGGACCTTGCCCAGAGCAGTGGAGTGCAGCGGCCGGCGCAGCCCCACCTTGGGGGTCACCGAACCGCCCGCGACGATCACCGCGTGCGGCCCGCTGCGCAGCGCCAGGTCGGCGGTGGCGCCTGTGCGCTCGGCGAGATCGGCCAGCTCGGGGGCGGCCAGATGCAGACCGCGCTGGTGGTAGGAGAGCCGGCCGAGCTCGGTCACGGCGGGCCCCAGCCGGTAGCGGGACGTCCGGGCGTCCTGCTCCAGGAACCCGGCACCGAGCAGGGTGCGCGCCAGCCGGTGGGCGGTGGAGACCGACAGCGCGAGACGGCGGGCCAGATCGGAGGCGCTCAGATCGGGCCCGTTGTCGTGGAAACAGTGCAGGACGTCCAGGGCGCGCTGTACCGCCTGCGCCCCACCGGGAGCGCGTACCGCTGCGGCCTCGGTCATGGGATTCACTCTCCGCTCAGGGGGATGCGGGGTCCGACCTTGCCACATTGCGGGAGTCGATCGGGGCCCGAATCTCCTGGTGAAACACGCCGTTCATACCCAATCCCACATCATGGGAAGCAAGTTGTGGGCGGGCTGCCCCCCGTGGCAGGCTGCAGCCCTCACCACCGACGAGCTGAAGGGAGCAGTGCCATGACCGGCCGCCGATCCGCGTACTCCGCACGCACCGCTCCGGTCCTGCTCGCCCTCACGCTGCGCCGTCACATCGACCTGGCCCGCGTCTCCAGCGCCGCCTGTCGCTGACCCTTCGCACACGCTCTTCTCCCCACGTACTTTCTTCACGCCTGACGCGTCGATCCGACGCGTCACGGGCTCGTGCCGTACGTACCTCCCCGCTCCGGGACGTATCCGCGTTCCGGATCCGGGACGTACGTGCCGTGCCCCTGGGCTCCCCCTGCTTCGCCGATCCTCGGGAAGACTCCATGACGCCTGCCGTCCTGCCCCGGACCCTCTGGTTCACCCGCTGTCCCGTGCCCACCGCCACCGGCATCGCCGCCGACCGGCAGTGGCTCACCGACGAGTTCGCCGCCGACGGCATCTCCGTGCGCTCCCTCCAGGACGCCTCCCCGGACGCCGACCGTGCCGCGCACTACACCCACGCCCTGCCCGGCCTCTTCCGGGAGGGCGGCAACGTGCCCGCCCTGTGGGCCCGTTCACGCGGCGAGCGCACCCGGCTGGTCGGCCTCACCTGGATCGAGGAACGGCAGGCCGTCCTGGTCGCGCCCGGCTCCGGGATCCGGGGCGCTGCCGCACTGCGCGGGCTGCGCCTCGCCGCGCCGAAGCACGACATCGCCATCGACTTCTGGCGGGCCATGGCCCTGCGCGGCTTCGAGGGTGCGCTCGTTTCCGCCGGACTCGCCCTGGAAGACGCCTCGTTCGTCGACGTACCCGCCGACGGGAACGGCGGCCAGTGGGCGGCCGAACTCGTGGCACTGCGGCGCGGCGACGTCGACGCCGTGTACGTGAAGGGTGCGGTGGCCGTCGAGGCGGCCCGCCGGGCCGGCGCCGAGGTCGCCGTCGAACTCGACGAACTGCCCGACCGCCGCTTCCGCGTCAACAACGGGACCCCGCGTCCCATCACCGTCCACGAGCAGCTCCTGGACGAACACCCCGACCTCGTCGACCGCTTCCTCGCCGTCCTGCTGAGGGCGGCCGACTGGGCCGCCGGACAGCCCGGCGAGGTCCGGCGCATCCTCGGCGCCGAGACCGGGGCGGGCGCCGACGGAGTCGCCGGCGCCTACCGGCCCGGCACCCACCTGACCCTCCACCCCGACCTGTCCGCCGAACGCCTCGCCCTGCTCGCCGCACAGGAGGCCGGGCTGCGCGCCCACGGCTTCCTGCCCGAACCCGTCGACGTGGCGGCGTGGGCCGACCCCGAACCGCTGCGCCGCGCCGCCGCACTGGTACGCCGCACCTCCGCGCCCCCGATCCCAGAGGAACCCTCGTCATGAATCTCGCCCGACCACTGCGCACCACCGCCGTTCCGGCGCTCCTCACGGTCTCGGCGCTCGTCGCCCTCACCGCCTGCGGCACCTCCGAGGCCGACAGCGCCGCGGAGGGCTCGAAGGCCACGGTGACCGTCCGCATCCCCGACCCCGGAAACTCCGGGGTGCTCGCCCTCGGCAAGAAGGACGGCAGCCTCGACAAAGCCCTGTCCAAGGCGGGCGCCAAGGTGCGGTGGACCGGCAGCGCCGGCCCGTTCGCCCCCGCCGCCCAGGCGATGAACGCGGACCAGCTGGACATCGCCACCGGCTCCATCACCTCCGGAATCACCTCACTCGCCCAGCGGCCCGGCTTCAAGTTCTTCACCGCCGTCGACCCGGACGCCGCGGGGGAGGGCATCCTCGTCAGGAACGGCTCGGACATCGGCTCGGTGGCCGACCTCGTGGGGAAGAAGGTCGCCGTCAACCAGGGCGGCACCGGCGAGTACCTGCTGCTCAAGGCCCTCGCCAAGGCAGGCATCCCGGCGGACAAGGTCACCCGGGTCTATCTGCGCCCCGACCAGACGGCGGCGGTCTTCAACGCCGGCAAGGTCGACGCCTGGGCCGTCTGGGCCACGTACGCGGTCGCCGAGATCGGCAGCGGCAAGGCGCACTTCGTCGCCGACGGCGCCGCGATCGGCTCCGACAACTACAGCCTCAACGCCGTGCGGACCGAGTTCGCCGAGCAGCACCCGAAGGTCGTACAGGCCCTCTACCAGTACCTCCACGAGGCGAGCACCAAGGAGAAGCAGAACCCGGCCGCGTACCTCAACGTCTTCACGGACGTCGGCCCGACCGCCGTGACCGGCAAGGCCGCGGAGGTCCAGACCGGGTTCACCGCGCAGGGCGGGACCGTCGATCCCATCGGGCCCGAGGACATCGCGCGCTTCGAGGACGTCGCCGCGTTCTACGCCGACCAGAACGTCACCAAGGACCGGGTCGACGTCGCCGCGCACCTGCTCGACGTCGGGAAGCTGACATGAGCGACACCGCTGCGCCCGCCGGACTCGTCCGGCCGCGCCCCCGGACCGGAAGGAACCGCAGCCGGGGCTACGCGCTGACCGTCCGCACCATCGGCCCGGTCGCCCTCCTGGTGCTGTGGTGGACGGCCTCCGCCACCGGAGTCCTCACCGCCGACGTTTTGGCATCTCCCGCCGAAGTACTGCGGGCGGTCGGCGAGTTGTGGGGCAACGGCCAGCTACCCGACGCCCTCACCACCTCCCTCACCCGCTCCGGCCTCGGGCTCCTCATCGGCCTCGCCGCCGGACTGGTTCTCGGCATCACGACCGGATTCACCCGGCTCGGCGACGAACTCCTCGACTCCTCGCTCCAGACCCTGCGCACGATCCCCTTCCTCTCCCTGGTGCCGCTGTTCATGGTCTGGTTCGGGATCAACGAGACGGCGAAGATCCTCCTCATCGCCGTGGCCACGACCTTCCCGATGTACGTGTCCACATCGAGCGGCGTGCGCAACACCGACCCGAAACTCATCGAGGCCATGCGGAGCTTCGGCATGGGACGCCTCGCCCTCGTCCGCGAAGTCGTCCTGCCCGGTGCCCTGCCGTCGCTGCTCGCCGGACTGCGCCTGTCGATGACGCTCAGCGTCATCGCACTGATCGCCGCCGAGGAGATCAACGCGACCGCCGGTATCGGCTATCTGATGTCCCAGGCGCAGAGCTACGCCCGCACCGACATCCTCGCCGTCTGCATCCTCGTCTACGGGCTCCTCGGACTGACCGCCGACATTCTCGTACGGCTGCTCGAACGCGTGCTGATGCCGTGGCGCACCCCCCAGGGAGCCACCCGATGACCACCGATCCGACCTCCGAACCCGCCGTCCGGGTACGGGGACTGCGCCGGACGTTCGGCGACCGTGCCGTCCTCGACGGTCTCCGGCTCGACATCGCCCGCGGCGAGTTCGTCGCCCTGCTCGGTGCCAGCGGCAGCGGCAAGACGACACTGCTGCGCATCCTCGGGGCCCTCGACGGCGACGACGGGGGAGAGGTCCTCGTCCCCGAGGCCCGCACCATCGTCTTCCAGGAACCCCGGCTCGTCCCGTCGAAGAGGGTCCTGGCCAATGTGACGGTCGCCCTGCCCCGCAACCGCTCCGCCGACGGGCTCCGCGCGCTGGCCGAAGTCGGCCTGGAACGGCACGCCGAGGCCTGGCCGGCCACCCTCTCCGGCGGCGAGGCCCAGCGCGTCGCACTCGCCCGCGCCCTGGTCCGCCAGCCCGAACTCCTGCTTCTCGACGAGCCGTTCGCCGCACTCGACGCGCTGACCAGGCTGAAGATGCAGGATCTCGTCGGCGAGCTGTGCCGCCGGCACCGGCCCGCCGTCCTGCTGGTCACCCATGACGTCGAGGAGGCCGTACGGCTGGCCGACCGGGTCGCCGTCCTGCGCGACGGCCGCCTCGTCACCGACGAGACCATCGACATCGCCCGGCCACGCGATCCCGGCGACCCCGCGTTCGCCGCGCTACGCCGACGGCTCCTGGCCGACCTCGGCGTCGACGCCCCCGCACCTTCCCTTCCGTCCCCCGTACCCGCCGAAGCCGGAGTGATCTGAATGACCCTCACCATCGGTGTCCACAGCAGCAACCCGTCCCTCTACCACCTGTACCACCTGTCCCGGCTGGGCTTCGCCCAGGAGGAACTGGCCCCGCTGGGCGAGACCGTCGTCTTCCACCCGTACACCAACGGCGTGCGCACCGGCGAACTCCTGACCCGGGGCGTCATCGACTTCGGCGGCACCGGCTCCACCCCGCCCGTCACCGCCCAGGCCGCCGGGCACGACATCGTCTACACCGCGGTCTCCGCGCCGCGCCCCGAACACGGCGCGCTCCTCGTGCCCGAGGACAGCCCCGTGCGCAGCGTCGCCGACCTCAAGGACGCGACCGTGCACCTGGCGATCGGATCCTGGCAGACCCATCTCATCGCCAAGGCGCTCGACGACGCCGGGCTGTCCTACGCCGAGGACATCACGGCCGTCCGCAGCACCACCGACAGCGAAGAACTGCTGCGCACCGGCGCGATCGCCGCCTGGGTCGCCCAGGGCGCCGAGCTGGCGGCCGCCCGGCGCACCGGCGGACTGCGGACCCTGGTCCGAACCGGCGACGTCATCAGCGACCGTTCCGTGTTCTTCACCCGCCGAGACCTCGCCGAATCCCGGCCCGACGTCATCGAGGCCCTGACCCGGGCGCTGCGGCGCGCCGACGAGTGGGCCGCCGCCCACCCCCGGCAGGCCGCCGAGATCGCCGCCGCCGACCTCGGCGGCTCGGCCGACGACTGGGAGACCGCCCTCGCCTCGCTGCCCTGGACGATCGAGCCCGTCTCCGACGCCTTCATCGCCGAGCAGCAGGAGGCCGCCGACATCTTCCACCGCACCGGATTCATCGACCGGCCGGTCACCGTCGCCCAGGCCCGTGCCCGCGCCACAGCCGACAAGGCGGTATGACGACATGGCGACCGAAGTCCTCTGGTACATCATTCCGCGCGAAGGCGCCTATCCCTGGGAGCCCGAGGGCCGGCGCCCCGTCGACCTCGGATACCTGGCCCAGCTGGCCGGGACGGTCGAGCGGCTCGGGTACAGCGGCGCGCTGCTCGCCACCGACCTGTACGACGTCTGGCCCCTCGGCAGCGCACTGGCCGCCTCGACCAGCACCCGCTTCAAACCCCTGCTCGCCGTCCACCCCGGGCTGATCCCGCCGACACTGCTCGCCAAGATGGCGCTCAGCTTCGACACGCTCTTCGGCGGCCGGCTCCGCTTCAACGTGGTCAACGGCTCGACGAAGTCGCTGCGGGAGTACGGACTGCACGTGGAGCACGACGAGCGGTACGAGCTGAGCGCGGAGTACTGGTCGATCGTGAAGCGGCTGACGGCCGGCGAGGTCTTCGACCACAAGGGCCGCTTCTACGACCTCAGGAACGCCGGTGCCTCCTTCCGCGAGCTGAAGCCGGTCCAGGACGGGCACATCCCGCTCTGGTTCGGTGGCTCGTCCGACCCCGGCATCGAGATGGCCGCCGAACACGTGGACGTCTTCCTGACCTGGGGAGAGCCGCCGCACCTGCTGAAGGAGAAGCTGGAGAAGGTCCGGGCGAGGGCCGCCGCGTACGGCCGTACCCTCCGGATCGGGCTGCGGCTGCACCTGATCGTCCGGGACACGGAGGAGGAGGCCTGGGCCGCGGCCGACCGGCTCCTCGACGTCACCAGCGACGCGACCTACGCCCGTCAGCTCGGCGACCGGGCGGGCGAGGACGGCGTCGGCTGGCAGCGGCAGTTCCGCCAGCACGGCGGAAAGGTGCCCGCGCGCGCCCGTGAGCTGGAGGTCCACCCCAACATGTGGCCGGGCATGAGCCTGTTCCGGCCGGGACCTGGTACCGCGGTGGTGGGATCGACGGCTCAGGTCGTCGAGCGGCTCAAGGAGTTCGAGGACCTCGGCGTCGACACGTTCATCCTCTCCGGGAACCCGCTGCTGGAGGAGGCGTACCGGGTCGCGGAGACGGTACTGCCGGCCCTGGGGGTCACCCGCTGACGATCACGCGCCGGCCGGTGCCCGCCGGCGCGAACGGAGGAGGAGCGCCGCCTCCTGAGCGAGGCGGCGGCCCCGCTGGAACGGGTCGTCCGCTCGTGACCGGAGGTCTGGTGTCCGGGCCGCGCCGGCTGCGCGGACACCGGCGGCCCGCACCACCCCGCCGCCTTCATGCTCGCCGTGAGCGTGCTGTCTACGGCGGTGACCGTCGACCCCTGGATCGCCGGCCCGAGCCGGCACATCCGGCCGGAGGCGGTCCCGCGGCAACGTCGGCACTGCGGTTGTCAGTGCCCGGTGCAAGACTCGGAGAGTCAGGGTTTCCTGCTGTGCGAGAACGGGACCACCGAAGGGGCGCACGATGCTCACCACCCGTTTTGTTGACGGATCGCCGAACT
Source organism: Streptomyces sp. OR43 (assembly GCF_008042275.1). Lineage (GTDB taxonomy): Bacteria > Actinomycetota > Actinomycetes > Streptomycetales > Streptomycetaceae > Streptomyces. The sequence continues at coordinate 85,879 of NZ_RDBK01000022.1, forward strand.
GGATGGATCTCGGTACACCGGATCTCGAGGGGGCAAGAGCGTTCTACACCGCTCTCCTCGGCTGGGACTTCGAAGCCGGAGGCCCTGAGACCGGTGGCTACGGCATGTTCCTGCTGGACGGGAAGACGGTCGGCGGCGCGATGACGGTCACCGAGGAGCAGGCGAAGCCGTCCTGGTCGGTGTACTTCCGGTCGGCGGACGTCGCGGCCACCGCACGGGCCGTGCGCGAAGCCGGCGGGACGGTGCCGTTCGAGCCGATGGACGTCCTGGACCACGGCCGGATGGGCGGGTTCACCGACCGGGCCGGGGCCTACTTCGGCGTCTGGCAGCCGAGGCAGAACCCGGGCCTCGGCATCGTGAACGAGCAGGGCAGCCTTTGCTGGGCCGAGCTCTACACCCCGGACGTGCCGGCCGCCGCGGCGTTCTACGACGCCGTCTTCGGCTGGGACACCACGCAGACGCCCTATCCCGGCGGCGGCGGGGCGTACACCGTCATCAGGACGGCGGGTGGCGGTGAAGAGACCTCCTTCGGCGGACTCGTCCCGCTGGACGCCGTACCCGTCCGGGCCGTCGCCGGACCGCACTGGCTGCCGTACATCGAGGTCGAGGACTGCGACGCCGCCGCTGCGGCCGTCGAGCAACTGGGCGGCAAGCTGACGCTGGAACCGACGGAGATGGAGGGCGTGGGCACCTTCGCCGACGTCGAGGATCCGTACGGCGCCGCGTTCGCCGTGATCCGGAGCATCCAGTGACCGGTGCGTCGCGCACGGCGCGCCCGGCCGGCTGATGGGCGCCGTTGACGATTGATGGATCGTTGATCAGTCGTTTATCGCGGCAGGGCACTGTGTGCCCATGCTGATCAACACCGCGACCGACCCCGCTCTCGCCTGGCAGGAGACAGCGCTGTGCGCCCAGACGGGGCCCGAGTTCTTCTTCCCCGCCCCCGGCAGCTCCACCCGTGAGGCCAAGCAGCTCTGCAACGCCTGCGAGGGACGCCTGGCCTGCCTGGAGTACGCACTCGACAACGACGAGCGCTTCGGCGTCTGGGGCGGTCTCTCCGAGAAGGAGCGCGACCGGCTCCGCAGAGTCGAGCGCGACCAGGCGTGAACGCTCCCCCGACGTGTGACGCTTCGGCCCTCGCTGCATCGGCCTGCGCGTCTGCGTGAACGCCGCGGAACCCGCGGCCGCGAACCGTCTGGGCCGCGCGGCCGCACATGCGGCGGATCATCCCGGGTCGACGCCATGAGGTGGGTGCGCGGCCATCGGGTGACGACTGCAACGGCCGGGCCGCCTCCACCCGGGTCAGGACGGGATGCGGAAGGTCTCGCCGTACATCTTCCAGGTCAGCGGCGGTTCGAGAGCCAGGTTCCCGTCCTCCAGGAACACCCGCTGCGCGGTGTCGAGGCGCGAGGTGTCCTGCTGGTTCTTCTTCGACTTCATCACGGTCCGGGCCGCTTCGAGGAAGGCGTCCAGGTAGGCCGTCTCGTCGCCGCCCTCCGCGACCGTGTCCGCCTCTTCCGCGGCTGCCTTCCGGATGCCGTAGAAGGAGTCCGCCTCGGAGCCGGGACCCTGGAGAACCATGGCGTCGAAGTAGATGTACTGACCCAGGGTGCCGAGCCCGTCCAGTTTCGCCAGCTGGACGGCCGGTTCGAAGTACTGCTTCAGCCGGACCAGGTCCTGGGCACTGCGGAAGGCGGGATCCTCGGCCGACTTCCTCCACGCGGCCGTGAAACCGGGGTCCAGTCCCTCGTGCGATGCGGTGCCGTCGACCTCGCGCAGCGCCGGGACGAACGGCGCCAGCGGGCTCTCCGGGTGGTCCGCGGTGAACGACTCGACGAACGTGAGCATGTCGTGCGTACGGGAGCTGAAGCCGATGATTCCGGCGTTGTAGCCGGTGCCGTCGCCGGTGTCCTCGATCGTGGCGTACTGGCTGCGCCAGTCCAGGGTCGATCCTTCCGCGCTGGCCAGCAGCTGCCAGGCGATCTCGCGCATCTTCGGCTCGGCCAGCCCCGGGGGCATCGCGGCGACGCGTGCGTGGAGCTCGCGCCGTTCGTCGTCGTCCGCGGCGACGAACGGGTCGGCCGGTGCGGACGCGGTGACCGACGCCTTCGCGGTGGGAGAGCTCGTGGGCAGCTTCGCGTTGCCGCCGCTGTTGAAGAGCAGGGAGACGACGACGGCTATCGGCGCACCGAACAGAACAACACGGGTCACAGGTTTCACCGGCACAGGGTACGGTCCGCGCGCCCCGGGGCAGGGCTCACCCCCGCACGGGGGCGGACCGATGAGGTCCGCCCCCGTGCGGGGGGACAGCCGGGCCGGCCGTCAGGCCTGGGCGCGGGCGTCAGGCCTGGGCGCGGGCCGCCATGCGCACCTTGCGCGCGGCGAGCTTCTCGTCGAACTTCGACGCCTCGCTGTCCAGGCCGTTCATGTACAGACCGAGCTCCTCCTGCGCCTGGAGGCCCTCCGGGCCCAGACCGTCGATGTCCAGCACCCTCAGGTAGCGCAGCACCGGCTGGATGACGTCGTCGTGGTGGATCCGCATGTTGTAGATCTCGCCGATCGCCATCTGCGCTGCGGCCCGCTCGAACCCGGGCATGCCGTGGCCGGGCATCCGGAAGTTCACGACGACATCGCGCACGGACTGCATGGTCAGGTCCGGGGCGAGCTCGAAGGCCGCGCCGAGGAGATTGCGGTAGAAGACCATGTGCAGGTTCTCGTCGGTCGCGATCCGCGCCAGCATGCGGTCGCAGACGGGGTCACCCGACTGATGTCCGGTGTTGCGGTGCGAGACCCGGGTCGCCAGCTCCTGGAACGCCACGTAGGCGACGGAGTGCAGCATCGAGTGGCGGTTGTCGGACTCGAAGCCCTCCGCCATGTGTGCCATGCGGAACTGCTCCAGCTTGTCCGGGTCCACGGCGCGCGAAGTGAGCAGGTAGTCGCGCATCACGATGCCGTGGCGGCCCTCCTCGGCCGTCCAGCGGTGCACCCAGGTGCCCCAGGCGCCGTCACGTCCGAAGAGCGAGGCGATCTCGTGGTGGTAGCTGGGGAGGTTGTCCTCGGTCAGCAGGTTCACGACCAGGGCGATCTTGCCGATGTCGGTGACCTTGGACTGCTCGGCCTCCCAGGCCTGGCCGTCCTCGAAGATGCCGGGGAAGTTCCGGCCGTCGGAGAACGGCACGTACTCGTGCGGCATCCAGTCCTTGGCGACCTTGAGATGGCGGTTGAGTTCCTTCTCCACCACCTCTTCCAGCGCGTACAGCAGTTGGGCGTCGGTCCACGCCTGTGAACTGCCGAGGGGGGCAGAGGTGATCGTCACGGGGGCTCCTGGGGACGGGAGAATTACCTACGGCTTCGTAGGTTACGAGACCGTAGGTTAAAGCGGCAGTAAGGTCCCCGCCAAGCCCGTCCGGGCGACAGTCGTTCACGCAGTGTCATAAGCGCAGGTCAGGCATGTATACAGAGGGTCATGCGAGTGGGTGGACAGGGCGTGAGTGCGGGAGGAAAACGAATGATCGGCCGGGCCGGGCCCCCGTGGCGATGAGCTCTGAACAGTCGGCGTACTCGGAGCGCGAAGCGTGAGGGGGCTCGGTCGGGGCGGCCGGATCAGAGCAGGTGGTCCGCCGCCCCCGCCTTCACCGCGAAGATCAGCGCCTGTAGCGCCTCCACGGAGTCGCAGACGTAGCTGGCCTGGTCGGTAGTGGAGCCGATGTACGCGCGGCCCTGGTCGTCGAGTCCGAAACGGAAGCAGTTCGCGCCCTCGCTGCAGAAGGCTTCGTCCCAGCAGATGTCGTTCATGATCTCTCTCCTCAGAGGTCCTGGGCTATGCATCGGATGAATTCACGTGATTCCTCGACGGGCAGTGCGAGCGTACGCAGGCGCTCCAACAGGCCCCGGTACCGGCGCAGTTGCATATCCGCGTCCAGCAGCATGGAACCGTGCGAGGAATCGAGCTGCACGGTATCGAGCTGCGGGACCGCCGCGCCGACATAGGTGAACGACTGTCCGGCTCCGGGGAAACCGCCTGCGGCGAAGGGGATCGCCCGGACGGTGATCCGGCTGCGCTCGGACTGGTCGAGAATGTGTTCCAGCTGTGCGCGGGTGACCTTGGGGCCGCCGAACTGCATCCGCAGCGCGGCCTCGTGGATCACCGCTTCGTACAGCGGTGGCCGGTCCCGTTCGAGCACTTCCTGGCGGCGCAGTCGCAGGGAGAGCCGGGCCATCAGGTCCGGGCCCGGCAGTCGGGGGTCGGCGGTGTCGAAGACCGCGCGCGCGTGTTCCTCGGTCTGCAGCAGGCCGGGGATGTGGGTCGTCGTGACGGTGTGCAACTCCACTGCGTGGAACTCGAGTTCGGCGATGTCCAGCAGGCTCGGCAGCAGCAGCCCGCGATGTTCCTCCCACCAGCCCCGGGCCCGCTCCGTGGCCATCTCCGCCAGCAGGTCCACGAGGCCCGTGTCCGGGCAGCCGTAGTTGAAGGCCAGCGTGCGGACCCGCTCGGCGCTGATGCCGAACCGGCCGGACTCGATGTTGGGGATACGGGTGCGGTCGACGCCCAGCAGCGCCGCGGCCTGCTGTGCCGTCATCCCCGACTGCTCGCGCAGTTTGCGCAGTTCGTATCCGAGGCGTTGTTGTCGTGCGGTCGGAGTGGTCCTGGGTGGCACGGTGTGGGTCCTCACGGGATGGGCGGCGAAATGACCGGAACCACACAAGTAGTAGCACTGTGCTCCGGGCGTACGCTACGGTCGGTAGCGCAAGTCTCACACGGGGCGACCGCGCCCCTGTGTGTGATCGTCACCACACGTACCAGAAATGTGAGCAGCACTTGATGAAGGGCGCACTGCGTTGTCTCCCGGCCCTCGCACCCGCCGGACCACAACCACCGGCGGCGGACAACCTCAGTTACTCGTTCGCCCTGCCGGGCGGCGCCTTCTGTGCGGGCCTCGCCCGCCGTGCCGTGGATGAACTGCTCAGCCGGCACGGTCTCGCCGAACTCGCCGAGACGGCGGTCCTCGCCACCTCGGAACTCGTCGCGGCCGCCTACCGCTTCACGCCGGACCGGGAGATGCTCCTGCGGGTCCACTGGCAGTTCGACGCGCTGCGGATCACCCTCTACGACCAGCACCCGGCCCATGCGTCGCCCGAGAAGTCCGAGGAGTGCCGGGAACACCGCAGCGCCAGCATGTGGCTGCTGGCCGCCGCGGTGGAGGAACACGGCGGGGACTGGGGGCTCGCCCCCGCGCTGACCGCCTCCGGCGGCRCCAAGGTCACCCGCGCACAGCTGGAACACATTCTCGACCAGTCCGAGCGCAGCCGGATCACCGTCCGGGCGATCCCCTTCGCCGCAGGCGGTTTCCCCGGAGCCGGACAGTCGTTCACCTATGTCGGCGCGGCGGTCCCGCAGCTCGATAC
>NZ_RDBK01000022.1:91384-171621 GCF_008042275.1 Streptomyces sp. OR43
CATTCTCGACCAGTCCGAGCGCAGCCGGATCACCGTCCGGGCGATCCCCTTCGCCGCAGGCGGTTTCCCCGGAGCCGGACAGTCGTTCACCTATGTCGGCGCGGCGGTCCCGAGTGATTCGAGGAACGGAACGTCGTGGCTCGCCACGATCAACGCCCCCTCGTACGCGTCGAGTGCCGCCGTCAGCCGGCGCACGCTCGACAGGTCCAGATTGTTCGTCGGCTCGTCCAGCATCAGCAGCTGAGGTGCCGGTTCGGCCAGCAGCAGCGAGGCCAGAGCGGCGCGGAACCGTTCGCCGCCCGACAGCGTCCCGGCAGCCCGGTCGGCCCGGGCGCCCCTGAACAGGAAATGGGCCAGTCGCGCCCTGATCCGGTTGTCCGTGGCATCCGGTGCGAACCGCGCCACGTTCTCCACCACACTCAACTCGTCGTCCAGCACATCCAGCCGCTGGGGCAGGAAGCGCATCGGCACCTGCACCGACGCCTCACCGGACACCGGTGCCAGATCAGCGGCCAGGGTCCGCAGCAGCGTGGTCTTGCCCGCTCCGTTGCGTCCCACCAGCGCGATGCGCTCCGGACCGCGTACCTCGAACGAGCCCCGCACCCGTGCCCCGTGGGCGAGCTCCAGATCGTTCAGCAGCAGCACGCCCTGGCCCGGATGGACCTTGGTGTGCGGCAGTTCGACCCTGATCTCGGCATCGTCCCGCACCGCTTCGACAGCGTCGTCGAGGCGTTCCTTCGCCTCGGCCAGCTTCTCCGCGTGCATGATGCGGTGCTTGCCGGCCGACTCCTGGGCCGAGCGCTTGCGGGCACCCATGACGATCTTCGGTTCCCGCTTGTTCTCGTACATCTTCTGCCCGTAGCGCTTGCGCCGCGCCAGTTTGACCTGGGCCTCGGCGAGTTCGCGCTTCTGACGGTGCACATCGGCCTCGGCGACCCGCACCATGCGCTCGGCGGCCTCCTGCTCCACGGCGAGCGCCTCCTCGTACGCCGAGAGGTTCCCGCCGTACCAGGTGACCGTGCCCTCCCGCAGATCGGCGATCTGGTCGACACGCTCCAGAAGCTCCCGGTCGTGACTGACGACGACGAGGACGCCGTTCCACGAGTCGACCGCCGCGTAGAGGCGGCCACGTGCGTGAAGATCCAGGTTGTTCGTCGGTTCGTCCAGCAGCAGTACGTCAGGCCGGGCCAGCAGCAGCGCCGCCAGGCGCAGCAGCACGCATTCGCCGCCCGACATCTCACCGATCGTGCGGTCGAGACCGATGTGGCCGAGGCCGAGCTGGTCGAGCGTGGCGAGCGCCCGCTCCTCCACGTCCCAGTCGTCACCGACGGCGGCGAACCGCTCCTCGGTGACGTCGCCCGCCTCGATGGCGTGCAGCGCCGCACGGGTCTTGTCGATGCCGAGGGCGGCGTCGACGCGCAGCGCGGTGTCCAGGACCAGGTTCTGCGGCAGGTAACCGACCTCGCCCGCCGCCTTGATGTGGCCCTCGACGGGAGTGAGTTCACCGGCGATCAGCCGCAGCAGGGTCGACTTGCCCGAGCCGTTGAGCCCGATGAGTCCGGTACGGCCGGGGCCCACGGTGAGGTGGAAGTCGTCGAGCACCGGACTGCCGTCGGGCCAGGCGAAGGACAGCGACGAGCAGGTGATGTGGGTGAGGGGGGTAGACACAAGGAACTCCCGGTTGCGAGGAAGGACAGGGGCAACGGGGCGAGACACCGGTCACTGGCTTTCCACGGAAGAGATTCCGGAAGACAAGAAGAGGAAAGGCCCTGGTCGCGGAGGACGGCTCGAAGAGCTGAGGTCACACTCGGGCACGCGGACATGTGCGGACATGACACGGCGTACGGCACGGTGTCTCAAGACCTCAGACGAGCAACGTCCTACTCCTATCGGCGACAACAAGGACATCAACGAAGGTACGGCGGTCTCCGGGGCGCGGCAAGCGAATTAACGGGCCCCGGGGCGACGGGTCAGCGGGAACCGCCGAGCAGGTGCGCCAGACTCCCGTCCAGATCCAGGAAGCGGTGCTCCTCCCCGGCGGGGACGAGTTCCTGGGCGCGCCGCAGGAACCGGCGCAGCTCCGCCGTGCGCACGTGCACCATGGCGATGCCCTCGGCGGCGTGGAACTCCAGCACGGTGCGGTCGTACCCGAAGGGCCTGACGCGTACGTCCCCGACCCCCGCCGACGCCTCCATCCCCGCCGACAGCAGTTCCCGGGAGAACTCCCAGGACACCTCGGTTCCCTCCAGCGTCGCCGGCGCGGGGAACGCCATGCGGACGGCGAAGGGGTCCGTGCGGTCGTAGCTCAGTACCGCGGGAAGCGTTTCCATCCGGGGCGCGGATGCGACCATGCGGGCCTGAACGGACTGTTCGATTACGGTGGACACGACCTGCTCCCTCTCGCGACGCCTCTTGTACAGACGACGGAACCCCTCGATCCGTGCATCGGAGCACGGCGTGAGTTACGTCACCGCACACCGCCGCCTGCACGTGTGCCCGTTTTCCGGCGATGCACCCTGGACGGGGCCCGGCCCGTGGATTAGCTTCCAGCGCCATGAAGCCCATGGGGAAGACGCGACGACTGATGTCACTGGGACTGTGCGGGGCCGCGCTGGCGGCCGCGCTGGCCGCACCCGCCGCCGAGGCGGCACCGGGCGAACGGCACCGTCCCGCCTGGACACCCACCGACACGGGCACCGACGCCCGCTTCCGGGGCCTCGCCGCCGTCAGCAGCCGTACGGCGTGGCTCGCGGGCTCGCAAGGAACCGTGCTGCGCACCACCGACGGCGGCAGGAACTGGCGCGACGTCTCGCCGCCCGGCGCGGCCGACGAGGCGCTGGAGTTCCGTGACATCGAGGCCTTCGACGCCCGGCGGGCGGTGGCCCTGGCCATCGGCGAGGGAGAGGCCTCCCGGGTCCTGCGTACGGAGGACGGCGGCGCCACCTGGACCGAGTCGTTCCGCAACACCGACGCACGCGCCTTCTACGACTGCCTCACCTTCTTCGACAGCCGCCACGGCCTCGCGATGAGCGACCCCGTGGACGGGCGGTTCCGCATCCTGTCCACCGCCGACGGGGGCCGCAGCTGGAACGTGCTGCCCAGCGCCGGCATGCCGGCGGCACAGCCCGGCGAGGCGGGCTTCGCGGCCAGTGGACAGTGCCTGGTCAGCTCCGGCCCCAAGGACGTCTGGCTGGCGACCGGCGGGGCGGCGACCGCCCGGATCCTGCACTCGGGCGACCGCGGACTGACCTGGACCGCGACGGCGTCGCCGATCCCGGCCGGCGACCCGGCCCGCGGCGTGTTCGGCCTCGCCTTCCGGGACCGGACCCATGGCATCGCGGTCGGCGGTGACTACCGCGCCGGCCAGGAGTCGCCCCGCGCCTCGGCGGTGACCGTCGACGGGGGCCACAGCTGGCAGCCGTCCCGTACGCCGCCGCCCGCCTACCGTTCCGGAGTCGCCTGGCTGCCGCACAGCCGCTCGGCCGCACTCGCGGTCGGCCCGGCCGGCACCGACCTCACCACGGACGGCGGCCGCACCTGGCGCACGGTGGACACCGGCTCGTACGACACGGTCGACTGCACCGCGGACGGGAGTTGCTGGGCGGCCGGCGAGAAGGGGCGGGCCGCACGCGCGTTCGTCCGCTGAAGGGCTCCTACACCTGCTGACGATAGGGGGTGAGCGCGTCCGACGTCTTCGTCGCGATGAACTCCGTGATCCGGTACGCGCATACGCCGTGCACGACGAAGGGGTCGGCGGCCACGAGCCGTTCGATCGCGGCCCGGTCGTTTCCGACCGCGAGAATCACCCCGCCCTCGCGGGGGTTCTTGCGGCCGGAGGCGATGAACACCCCGGCCGCGTAACGGGCGTCGAGCCAGGCGACGTGAGCCTCCATCAGCGCGTCGATGCGGTCCAGTGGGGCGGTGTACGAAAGATCGAGAACGAACATGACCCGAAGGCTACGGGAGCGGCCCGCCTACACTGACCGGCATCATGACGACACTGCGGATACCCGCCGACGAGGCCGAGGCGCGCGCCCTCCAGGACACCCTGCGCACCCGGGTGGTGCTCGACGAGGAAGGTCCGGCGCCGGGCACCGGCCGGGTGACGGGCGTCGACGTCGCCTACGACGACGCGCGCGATGTCGTCGTGGCGGCGGCCGTCGTCCTGGACGCGGCCACGCTGGAGGTGGTGGCGGAGTCCACCGCCACCGGGCAGGTCACCTTCCCGTACATCCCGGGACTGCTCGCCTTCCGCGAGATCCCCACCGTGCTGGCCGTGCTCGAATCCCTGTCCGTCGACCCGGGGCTCGTCGTCTGCGACGGCTACGGACAGGCGCACCCCCGCCGCTTCGGCCTCGCCAGCCATCTGGGCGTGCTCACCGGGCTCCCGGTCATCGGCGTCGCGAAGAACCCGTTCACCTTCTCGTACGAACAGCCGGGCCCCCACCGCGGCGACCGGTCACCGCTGCTGGACGGGGGCGAGGTGGTGGGGCAGGCGCTGCGCACCCAGGACGGCACGAAACCGGTGTACGTCTCGGTCGGGCACCGTATCGGCCTGGACAACGCCTGCGCCCACACGCTGTCATTGGCCCGTGGTTTCCGCCAGCCGGAGACGACCCGCAGGGCCGACGCGCTGTGCCGGCGGGCGCTCCGGGAAGCCACCGGCCGAGGGCCGGCGCGGGCACGGGGTCCGGGCGTCTGAGTATCCGTACGGATAGCGCCCGCCGATCATGGTCGGCAGTCTGGACACATGAACGCATCTCGCTCAACCGCTCGAACCGCACCCCTTCACCCTGCTCAGCGCCGTGTGGCGGTGGGCATGCTGATCGGGGGCGCGGTCGGCTTCGTCTGGGCCGGGGCGATGCTCTACACCCTGGCCTCCTGGATCTTCTGAGCCCTGTCCGCCCGGTGGCGCCGTCAGCGCACGGCCGCCACCCGGAAGCGCAGACCCGCCCCGCGCAGCCGCTCCAGCAGGGCGTCTCCCATGGCGACCGCCGTGGTGACCTGGCCCGAGGACGGCGGGAGCTCGTCCAGCGCCAGACACAGCGCCGACTCCGCCAGCATCTTCGCCGTCTCGTCGTAGCCCGGATCGCCGCCCGACACCTCGGTGAAGACGCGGCGGCCCCCGCCCTCGCCGACGAACCGGACGGTGAACCAGCTCCGGCGGCGGCGCTCCTCGTCGGGGCCTGACCCGGGCTCGTAGCGGTCCATCAGCCAGTTCCGTACGGCCGGCAGCTGGGCCGCGCCGAGCAGGGCGCCCAGGGCCGCCGTGCCGCCCAGGGCCACCGGCAGATGTCTGACCGAGGCGTAGTGCCGGTAGCGGAAGTCGGGGCCGTAGCGGGGGAGCGCCCGCGCCGAGCGCCGGACGATCTGCGCGTCGAGGGTCGGCAGCGGAAGCGCCCAGGTGCCGGTCTCCCCGCTGAAGCGCGGCCCGCTGAGCGGGGCGGCGGCGCGGCGGGCGACCAGCCGGGGCTCGTGCAGCCGGCGCTCCCTGGCGGCGCTGAGTGTCTGCGGGCCACGGCCCATCGCGGTGAGCGCGGAGGCGAACGTACCGCCGGAGAAGACGGCGTTGGAGCGGACGAAACCGTCGATGCGGAGCGGGACGTCCTCGGGCAGTTGCAGCACGGTGAAGTACGCGCCCAGATCGTGCGGTACCGAGTCGAAGCCGCAGGCGTGCACGATCCGGGCCCCGGTCTCGCGCGCCCGGGCGTCGTGCTCCAGATACATCCGGTCGGCGAACTCCGGCTCGCCCGTGAGATCCGTGTAGTCCGTTCCCGCCTCCGCGCAGGCCGCGACCAGCTTCTCCCCGTACCAGACGTACGGGCCGACGGTCGTGGCCACCACATGGGTGGACTCGGCCAGTTCGCGCAGCGCCTCCGCGTCGTCGGCGTCGGCGTGCAGCAGCGGCAGATCCGCGCAGTGCGGATGGAGCGCGGTGAGCCGGTTGCGCAGGTGCTCGAGTTTCGCGCGGTTGCGGCCGGCCAGGGCCCAGCGGCAGCCGTCCGGGGCATGGGCCGCCAGATACCCGGCGGTGAGTTCACCCACGAAACCGGTAGCGCCGAAGAGGACCACGTCATAGGGGCGTGATGCCCCGTTCTGCCTGTTCACGAGTGCCTCCGCAGGGGCCGGCGCCGATGTAGCAGGCAGAGGGTAGCGGAGCCGTACGTGGCGCTGCGCGGGAGGGGAGGCTTCGTGCGAGAGGATCCCGGGGAGAGAAACTAAGCGCTTGCTCGCTCCAAGGGGTTGTGCGGGGCGCGGTGCGTTCTTAGCATCATCGATGTTACATCAGTTGTGTCATACCGCTGGGGGCTCGATGGCAACGACAGGGAACGGCTCGCACGGGCCGCGCGGCCCGCTGGCCGGGGTGCGCGTGGTCGAGCTGGCAGGCATCGGGCCCGGCCCGTTCGCCGCGATGCTCCTGGCCGATCTCGGCGCCGACGTGGTCCGCGTCGACCGGCCCGGCGGGGCCGGCCTCGGCATCGATCCGGCCGGCGACCTCACCAACCGCAACAAGCGCTCCGTTCTCGTCGACCTCAAGGACCCGGCCGGTCCGGACACCGTCCTGGACCTGGCCGAGCGCGCCGACGTCCTGATCGAGGGGTACCGGCCCGGCGTCGCCGAACGCCTGGGCGTGGGCCCGGACGCCTGCCTGGCCCGCAATCCGCAGCTCGTCTACGGACGGATGACCGGCTGGGGCCAGGACGGCCCGCTCGCCGAACGGGCCGGGCACGACATCGCCTACATCGCCGTCACCGGCGCTCTCTCCATGATCGGCAAGCCGGAGGAGCCGCCCGCCGTCCCCGCCAACCTGCTCGGCGACTACGCGGGCGGTTCGCTCTACCTCGTCGTCGGCGTCCTCGCCGCCCTCCAGCACGCCCGGACGCCCGGCGGCAGCGGACAGGTCGTCGACGCGGCGATCGTCGACGGCACCGCTCACCTCACCATGATGATCCAGGGCATGCTGCAGGCCGGCGGCTGGCAGGACCGGCGCGGCTCCAACCTGCTGGACGGCGGCTGCCCCTTCTACGGCTCGTACGAGACCGCCGACGGCGCGTACATGGCCGTCGGCCCGCTCGAGAAGCGGTTCTACGCCGAGTTCACCGAACTCCTCGGCCTGGGGGACACGGCCCCCGACCGGGGCGACCTCGCACGCTGGGGCGAGTTGCGCGAGGTCGTCGCGGCCCGGTTCCGTACCCGGACCCGCGCCGAGTGGACCGAGGTCTTCGAGGGCTCGGACGCCTGCGTGGCCCCGGTCCTGTCCCTGCGCGAAGCACCCCGCCACCCGCACCTGGCCGCCCGCTCCACCTTCGTCGAACACGGCGGACTCACCCAGCCCGCGCCCGCCCCCCGGTTCTCGGCCACGCCCTCCTCGGTGCACAGCGGACCGGCCCTGCCGGGCGCGGACACCGAGGCCGTCGCCGCCGACTGGGGCGTACCGGCCCTGCGCGACACCCGGAAGGACACGACCGACTGATGCAGCGGCAGATCTTCACCGAGGAGCACGAAGCGTTCCGCGAGACGGTCCGCACCTTCCTGTCCAAGGAGGTCCTCCCGCACTACGAGCAGTGGGAGAAGGACGGCATCGTCTCGCGCGGGGCCTGGCGCGCCGCCGGACGGCAGGGGCTGCTCGGCCTCGCCGTACCCGAGGAGTACGGGGGTGGCGGGAACACCGACTTCCGCTACAGCGCCGTCCTCGCGGAGGAGTTCACCCGGGCCGGCACCCCCGGCCTCGCGCTCGGGCTGCACAACGACATCATCGGCCCCTATCTGACCGGCCTGGCGACCGAGGAGCAGAAGCGGCGCTGGCTGCCCGGCTTCTGCAGCGGCGAGATCATCACCGCCATCGCGATGACCGAACCCGGCGCCGGCTCCGACCTCCAGGGCATCCGCACCACCGCCGAGGACAAGGGCGACTACTGGCTGCTCAACGGCTCCAAGACGTTCATCTCCAACGGCATCCTCGCCGACCTGGTGGTCGTCGTCGCGAAGACCACCCCGGACGGCGGCGCGAAGGGCCTCTCGCTGATCGTCGTGGAACGCGGAGCCGAGGGCTTCGAGCGCGGCCGCAACCTCGACAAGATCGGCCAGAAGTCCCAGGACACGGCGGAGTTGTTCTTCCACGACGTCCGCGTACCCAAGGACAACCTCCTCGGCGAACTCGACGGCGCCTTCATCCACCTGATGACCAACCTGGCCCAGGAACGGATGGGCATAGCCGTCGCCGGGATCGCCGCCGCCGAGCACCTCCTGGAGATCACCACCACCTACGTCAAGGAGCGCGAGGCCTTCGGACGGCCGCTCTCCAAGCTCCAGCACATCCGCTTCGAGATCGCCGAGATGGCCACCGAGTGCGCCGTCACGCGCGCCTTCCTCGACCGGTGCATCGTCGACCACTCGGACGGGACGCTCGACGCCGTACACGCCTCCATGGCGAAGTGGTGGGCGACCGAACTGCAGAAGCGTGTCGCCGACCGCTGCCTCCAACTGCACGGCGGATACGGCTACATGGCGGAGTTCCCGGTGGCCAGGGCCTTCACCGACGGCCGGATCCAGACCATCTACGGCGGCACGACCGAGATCATGAAGGAGATCATCGGCCGCTCGCTGCTCGCCTGACCGGGCCCCCGGCACCCCTGTTGCGCAACCACCCTCGAAAGGCAGCTGTCTTGAGTACCGAAGCATTCGTCTACGACGCGATCCGCACCCCGCGCGGCCGCGGCAAGGCCAACGGGGCCCTGCACGGCACCAAGCCGATCGACCTCGTCGTCGGCCTGATCCACGAGCTCCGCGACCGCTTCCCGGGCCTGGACCCGGCGGCGATCGACGACATTGTCCTCGGCGTGGTCAGCCCGCTCGGCGACCAGGGCTCCGACATCGCGCGCATCGCCGCCATCGCGGCGGGCCTGCCCGACACCGTCGCCGGTGTCCAGGAGAACCGCTTCTGTGCCTCGGGCCTGGAGGCCGTCAACCTGGCGGCCGCCAAGGTCCGTTCGGGCTGGGAGGACCTCATCCTCGCGGGTGGCGTGGAGTCCATGTCCCGCGTCCCGATGGGCTCGGACGGCGGGGCCTGGGCGATGGACCCGATGACGAACTACGAGACCGGCTTCGCGCCGCAGGGCGTCGGCGCCGACCTCATCGCGACCATCGAGGGCTTCTCGCGCCGCGMCGTCGACGAGTTCGCCGCCCTGTCCCAGGAACGGGCCGCCGAGGCGTGGAAGGACAACCGCTTCGCGCGGTCCGTCGTCCCCGTCAAGGACCGCAACGGTCTCGTCGTCCTCGACCACGACGAGCACATGCGTCCCGGCACCACCGCCGACTCCCTCGCCGCGCTCAAGCCGTCGTTCGCCGCGATCGGCGAGATGGGCGGGTTCGACGCGGTGGCGCTGCAGAAGTACCACTGGGTGGAGAAGATCGACCACGTCCACCACGCGGGCAACTCCTCCGGCATCGTCGACGGCGCGGCCCTGGTCGCGATCGGCTCGAAGGAGATCGGCGAGCGCTACGGCCTCACCCCGCGCGCCCGGATCGTCTCCGCCGCCGTCTCCGGCTCCGAGCCCACCATCATGCTCACCGGACCCGCGCCCGCCACCCGCAAGGCGCTCGCCAAGGCCGGACTGACCATCGACGACATCGACCTCGTCGAGATCAACGAGGCCTTCGCCGGGGTCGTCCTGCGCTTCGCCCGCGACATGGGGCTCTCCCTCGACAAGATCAACGTCAACGGCGGCGCGATCGCGCTCGGCCACCCGCTCGGCGCCACCGGCGCGATGATCCTCGGCACCCTCATCGACGAACTGGAGCGGCGCGACCAGCGCTACGGCCTCGCCACCCTCTGCGTGGGCGGCGGTATGGGCGTCGCCACCGTCATCGAGCGTCTCTGACCGTCCCCCTTCCTACGGAGAAGACAGACACATGACCGAGAGCACGACCATCCGCTGGGAACAGGACGAGACCGGCGTCGTCACCCTCGTCCTCGACGACCCCGACCAGTCCGCCAACACGATGAACCAGGCCTTCCGGGACTCCATCGAGGCCGTCGCCGACCGGGCCGAGGCCGAGAAGGACTCCATCCGGGGCATCATCTACGCCTCCGCCAAGAAGACCTTCTTCGCGGGCGGCGACCTCAAGGACATGATCAGGATCGGCCCCGAGAACGCGCAGGCCGCGTTCGACGCCGGCAGGGCGATCAAGCGGTCGCTGCGCCGCATCGAGACCCTCGGCAAGCCCGTCGTCGCCGCCATCAACGGCGCGGCCCTCGGCGGTGGTTACGAGATCGCCCTCGCCGCCCACCACCGCATCGCCCTGGACGCCCCCGGCTCCCGCATCGGCCTGCCCGAGGTCACCCTCGGCCTGCTGCCCGCCGGCGGCGGCGTCACCCGCACCGTACGCCTCATGGGCATCGCCGACGCGCTGCTCAAGGTCCTCCTCCAGGGCACCCAGTACACGCCCGCGCGCGCCCTGGAGAACGGTCTGGTCCACGAGGTCGCCGCCACCCGCGAGGAAATGCTGGCCAGGGCCCGCGCCTTCATCGACGCCCACCCCGAGTCCCAGCAGCCCTGGGACGTCAAGGGCTACCGGATCCCCGGCGGCACCCCGTCGAACCCCAAGTTCGCCGCCAACCTGCCGGCCTTCCCGGCCAACCTGAAGAAGCAGCTCGCCGGTGCGCCCATGCCCGCGCCGCGCAACATCCTGGCCGCGGCCGTCGAGGGCTCGCAGGTCGACTTCGAGACCGCGCTCACCATCGAGGCCCGCTACTTCACCGAGCTGGTCACCGGCCAGGTCTCGAAGAACATGATCCAGGCGTTCTTCTTCGACCTCCAGGCCGTCAACTCCGGCGCCAGCCGCCCCAAGGGCATCGAGGAGCGCCAGGTCCGCAAGGTCGCCGTTCTCGGCGCCGGGATGATGGGCGCGGGCATCGCGTACTCCTGCGCCCGGGCCGGCATCGACGTCGTCCTCAAGGACGTCTCCACCGAGGCCGCCGCCAAGGGCAAGGCGTACAGCGAGAAGCTGCTCGACAAGGCGCTGTCCCGGGGCCGTACGACCGAGGCGAAGCGCGACGAACTGCTCGCCCGCATCACCCCGACCGGCGACCCGGCCGACCTCGCCGGCTGCGACGCCGTCATCGAGGCCGTGTTCGAGGACACCGCGCTCAAGCACAAGGTCTTCCAGGAGATCCAGGACGTCATCGAGCCCGACGCGCTGCTCTGCTCCAACACCTCCACGCTGCCCATCACCGTGCTGGCCGAAGGGGTCTCGCGCCCCGCCGACTTCATCGGGCTGCACTTCTTCTCGCCCGTCGACAAGATGCCGCTCGTCGAGATCATCAAGGGTGAGAAGACCGGCGACGAGGCACTGGCCCGCGCCTTCGACCTGGTCCGCCGGATCAAGAAGACGCCGATCGTCGTCAACGACTCGCGCGGCTTCTTCACCTCGCGCGTCATCGGGCAGTTCATCAACGAGGGCGTCGCCATGGTCGGCGAGGGCGTCGAGCCGGCCTCCGTCGAGCAGGCGGCCGCCCAGGCGGGTTATCCGGCCAAGGTCCTCTCCCTGATGGACGAGCTGACGCTCACCCTGCCCCGCAAGATCCGCAACGAGACCCGCAAGGCCGTGGAGGAGGCGGGCGGCAGCTGGGCCGCCCACCCCTCGGACGCGGTCATCGACCGGATGGTCGACGAGTTCGGCCGCCCCGGCCGCAGTGGCGGAGCGGGCTTCTACGAGTACGACGAGAACGGGAAGCGCACCCGCCTGTGGCCCGGCCTGCGCGAGCACTTCGCGAAGCCGGACGCGGACATCTCGTTCACCGACATGCAGGAGCGGATGCTCTTCTCCGAGGCCCTGGACAGCGTCCGCTGCCTGGAGGAGAACGTCCTGATCACCGTCGCCGACGCCAACATCGGCTCCATCATGGGCATCGGCTTCCCGGCGTGGACCGGCGGCGTGCTCCAGTACATCAACGGCTACGAAGGCGGCCTGCCCGGCTTCGCAGCGCGCGCCCGGGAGCTCGCCGAGCGGTACGGCGACCGGTTCCTGCCGCCCGCGCTGCTCGTGGAGAAGGCGGAGAAGGGCGAGACCTTCCACGACTGACCGCGTCGCGAGGGGCCGCACCCGCAGCCGCACTCGGGTGCGGCCCCTCGGGCCGCTACTCGGCCGCGAAGGCGGCCCGCAGCTCCTCCTTGAGCGAGCGCTGGAACGCGGTCACGAGCGCCTGCAGCACCAGCGGCTGCATGTGCGCGGACAGCGACTTCATCGCTTTGAGGTGTTCCGGATCCGACTCCCGCTCCCGGTAAGGACCCCACACCTCGTCCCGGAAGAGCCGGCTGAGCTCGTGCGCGACCGAGCGGGTGTGTTCCAGCAGGACGGTACGGGCGGCGAGGATCGTCTCGTGCGCGATCGGTACGTCGAGCAGCTCCACGCCGAGGCGCAGCAGCCCGGGGTCCAGCCGGTAGGCACCGTCGTCCGCTCCGGACCGCTCCAGCACCCCCATCGCGGCCAGGCGGTCGATGTCCTCCTGCGACAGCGTCCGCCCCGAGCGGCGTTCCAGCTCCGCGCGGGTCGCCTCCTCCGCCGAATCGGGCGCCCACGATGCCACCAGGGCCCGGTGGATGGCCAGATCGTGGGCGCTCAGATCGGGCGGCAGCTGCTCCAGATAGCGTTCGATCGCGGCGAGCGTCATGCCCTGGTGCTGGAGCTCCTCGATGAGCGCCAGGCGGGAGAGGTGCTCGTGCCCGTAGTGCCCGACGCGGCGCGGCCCGATGACGGGCGGAGGCAGCAGTCCACGGGTGCTGTAGAAGCGCACCGTGCGTACGGTCACCCCGGCGCGCGCCGCCAGTTCGTCGACGGTGAGCTTCGGCTCCTCGCCCTCGGTCGCCATGTCTGCTCCTCGTTGTCCGCCTGCGGATGGGCTGCCGGGTGCATGCGCCCTCCGGTGCAACAGTATTGCTGTCTCACCAATGATGTGAAAGAGACCGGATCTCAGTGGTCCCGCCTAGCGTGCTCCCATGTCCGAGATCACTTACGTACAAGGCGACGCGACCTCTCCCCACGGCAAGGGCGTCAAGGTGATCGTCCATGTCTGCAATGACCTCGGCGGCTGGGGCAAGGGTTTCGTCCTGGCCCTCTCGCGCCGCTGGCCGGAACCCGAAGCGGCGTACCGCCGATGGCACCGGGAGCGCGCGGGCAACGACTTCGGCCTCGGCGCAGTGCAGTTCGTGCAGGTCAGTCCGTACGTCTGGGTGGCGAACGCCGTGGGCCAGCGTGGAATACGCACGGGGAGCAGCGGGGTCCCCGTGCGCTACGAGGCGATCGACCGCGCGCTGGGGACGGTGGCGGACCGGGCGGCCGAACTGGGGGCCTCGGTGCACATGCCACGGATCGGCTGCGGGCTGGCGGGCGGGACATGGCCCCGGATCGAGCCCCTGGTCCAGAAGCGGCTGGCCGGACGGGGCATACCCGTGACGGTGTACGACTTCGGCTGAGGCCGTCGCCCCGGATCACGCCGGATAGCCTGACGCCGTCAACGCGGCGGGCCGGAAGGGGTGGGGCATGGCGGGTGCCGAGGCGCGGGGCGGGGAGCCCGGCCGGGCCGAGGCCGAAGGGTCGCGCGGTCAGGTGGACGCGTCACTGCTGACCCTGCTGGGACTCGGACCGGACGAGGACGCGGTCTACCGTCTGCTCGTGGACCGCCCGGACTGCGAACCGGGCGCGCTCGCGGGTCCGTTGGACGAGGCGGCGGTGGCCGACGCCCTCGACTCGCTCGTCGAACGAGGGCTTGCCAGCGCCGACCTGCCGGATTCCGGCGGGAGCGCCCGCTACCGGGCCGCTCCGCCGGTCCTTGCGCTGGGGCCGCTCCTGGAGTCACGGCGTTCCGCCCTGCACCGGGTCGAATCGCTCGTTGGAGACCTCTCCGAGCGCCACCGCTCCGCGCAGATGTACGGTGCCGGGGCGCCGGTGGAGGTGCTGTCCGGCCCTGCGGCGGTCCGGCGACGTCTCGTGACCATGCAGCGTCAGGCCAGGAGCGAGGTGTGCACCTTCGTGCCGGCCAGACACATGCCCGCACTGCTCAGCTTCGAGGACAACCACGAAGAGGCGGACGCGGAGATGATGCGCCGCGGGGTCACCGTGCGCAGCGTCGTCGAGCGTGCGTGGCTGGAGCATCCGGCGACCGCGGCCGTGGTGGGCGCGTGTGTGGCCCAGGGGCAGCACATCTCCGTCACGGACCGGCTGCCGACCAAACTCGTCATCGTGGACCGCCGCATCGCCCTGCTGCCCCTGGACCCGGACCGCGAGAGCGAGCCCGTCGCACTCGTCGTCCATCGGACCGGTCTGCTCACGGCCCTGGTCTCGCTCTTCGAGGCGCACTTCGAGAAGGGACGACGGCTGGCCCCGCCCGGTGCCGAGGACGATGCCGAGTCCCCCGTCGCGGCCATCGACCGGCAGATCGTGGCCCTTCTCCACGTCGGCCTGACCGATGCGGCCATAGCCCGCCAGCTGGGGATGGGGCATCGCACCGTGCAGCGTCGGTTGCACGCGCTGATGGACGAGGTGGGCGCGGCGACCCGGTTCCAGCTCGGCTGGTATGCGGCCCGGGCGGGATGGCTGTCCGAAACATCGGACAACTCGGCCTCAGAAGCCCATTCCTGAGGCGTAATTACGCCACGGCACTTTCGCGCCAGTGCCAACTCTTGTTCAGGCGGGGCCCCATGGCGAACGATCAGCACGTCAACGCCCGAGCCGCCCCAACGGCTCAGGCGCAGGTGCGATGGGGAGGTCCTGTGAGACGAACGAGTGTGCTGCGGATCCTGGCGGCCGGGGTGGTCGCCACCGCGACCGGCGCGGCGCTGATGGCCGCGCCGGCCTGGGCGGACGACATCGCGACGGCCCCGGCGGCGGGCCCGGCAGGTGTCGCCCCCGCGATGACCCAGGGCCTGGACAAGGCCCCCAGGGAAGGAACCCCGGCCCAGGCCGCCCGGGCCCACCTGAAGGCGCACGAGGACACGTACAAGGTCCCGGTGGACGATCTGGGCACGGTGAGGACGACCAAGGACGGCAAGCAGTCCTCGGTGCGCTTCCAGCAGAAGCACGACGGTGTCCCCGTCTTCGGCGCCGAGTACGCGGTGCAGACGACGGCGTCCGACGGCGGCCAGCAGGTCACCTCCGCCACCGGCACGCTCTACACCGACCTCACGGTCTCCACTACGCCCACGGTGAGCGAAGCCACCGCGAAGCATCGGATGTTCACCCTCGACCGCCGCCTGTCCGACGTGCGGGACGCGCGGACCGAGGCGCACGGTCTGTCCGTGCTGCCCGACGCTCGGGGCGGCAGGCTCGCCTGGCACTTCACCGTGACCGGCGGCAGGGCGAACGGCAGCCCCGTGCGCCAGGAGGTGTACGTCGACGCCCGCGTGGGCGGCATCGCCCTCTCGTACAACAACATCGACGCCGCCGACGCGTCGCCCGCCGAGGCCACCGGCGTGCGCGTCGACGGCAGCGAGGCGAAGCTCGACGTCAACAAGGAGGCGGAAGGCTCGTACACGCTCGTCGACTCGACGCGCGCCATGTACCCGCTGACCGGCGGCCAGATCCGCACGTACGACGCCCAGCGCAAGAACTACAGCCTCGTCGCCGGCGGCGCGGTCACCGACGACATCCCCCTGGGCACATCGGCGAGCGAGCGCTTCGACGGCGCGAACACCTCGTCGGGCGCGGTGGACGCGCACCTGAACGCCGCGAAGGTCTACGAGTACTACAAGGACCGGATCGGCCGGGACGGCGTCGACGGCAAGGGCGGCACGATCTACTCCGTCGTCAACGTCTCGTCGGGCGGCAAGGACTACGCCAACGCCTTCTGGGACGGCTCCAAGATGGTCTACGGCCACATGGACGGCGTACCGCTCTCCGTCGGCCTGGACGTCGTCGGCCACGAGATGACGCACGGCGTCACCGAGCACTCCGCCGGCCTCGTCTACCTCAACCAGTCGGGCGCGCTCAACGAGGCGATATCCGACTACTTCGGCAACGCCATGGAGACCGCCGACAAGGGCATCGCGATGAGCGACCCGACGTCCGGCCTCATCGGCGAGTACCTCTGCAACGGCACCAAGCCGCTGGAGGAGTGCGCCCTGCGCGACCTGAACGACGGACGCAGCGCGCAGAAGGACTACCAGCCCATCACGCTCGACATCGACAACGGCGGAGTGCACTACAACTCGACCATCGTCGGCGGCGCGCTGTGGGACATGCGCAAGAACATCGACAGCGAGCTCGCCGACCGGATCGTCTACCGGGCGGCGCAGAACTACCTCACCCCGCTGTCCGGCTTCACCGACATGCGCAACGCGGTCACCCTCGCCGCGAAGTCCCTGAACGTCTCGAAGGCCGATCTCGCCGCCGTCGCCGCGGCCTTCGACGCCCACGGCATCGAGAACGGCTGGGAACACAGCAGCGGCACGCACGACGGCACCACCATCGGCGCCGGAGTCCTGCCCGCCTACGAGGTCTACGCCGGGTCCGTCGACGAGCAGGCCGCACAGATCAACGGCGACGTCTACGCGATCGGCCACGGCGACGCCATCGCCTGGGACCAGGGCAGCGCGGCCTTCGGTATCACCGTGGGCCGCTTCGACAAGAAGCCGGTGCGCGAGCTGGCCCAGAAGGACGCCTACCTGCTCGATCCGTCCCTGGACGACGACCGCATCGTCTTCACCCGCATCACCGCGGACGGCATCGGTGTCTACGGGGCCGGCGACAAGGGCCAGGGCGCGATCAAGAAGCTGGCCGACCGCCCCGACGCGGACGAGACCGAGCCGGTGACCGACAACGGCACCCTCGCCTACATCAGCACCACGGCCGACGGTGAGCAGGACGTCCTGCTCCGCCGCGCCGACGGCACCACCGTCAACGTGACGCCCGAGGCCGGAACCAGGGCCTCCCGCCTCGCGATGAAGCACGGACGGATCGCCTGGGCCGGCGTCGACGACACGTACCTTTACGTCTACGACATCGCGAAGGGCACCACGCAGTCCAAGCGGATCGCCGGCTTCCTCTTCAACTACATCTCGGACATCCAGCTCACCTCGGAGCGCGTCTTCTGGCGCGAGACCGGTGGCTTCCTGATCCCGAGCACGACGTTCATGTCCGCGCCGCTCGACGATCTGTCCACGGCGGCGAAGCTGCGCCTCCCGTCGGGGACGTACATGGCCCAGTTCTCGGTCAACGACACCTACTTCGCGTACTCCACGTACGACATCTGGGCCGCCCTCGGTTCGTGGAGCGGACCGGGCAAGGCGAAGGTCGCCAGGACGGCCGACGTGCTCGCCGGACTCGACAGCTTCAGCCGCGTCTCCTGCTCCTCCGGCGCCCAGCTGGCCCCGTCCCTCGGTGACGGCCAGCGCGTCGCCTGGCTGGACACCACCGCCGCGGACACCGACGTGGTCACCCGCGCGACGTTCGCCGGGACCTGCGAGTAGCCGGACCGCACCTTCCCCCGGCGGGGCGCCCACCGGASTCCGGTGGGCGCCCCGCACGCGTTGTTACAGGGTTACGGGCAGGATCACTCTGTATCGACTCCTATGGTGGGGTGGAAGCCGCGGAACGGGGGAGGGCCCATGACGGCACGGAGCACCGACGGGACACGGCTGGCCGTGGCGCTCAGCGCGCCGCCGCCTTCCGACGCGCTGAGCGAGCAGATCCTGGACGCCGCACGCGAGCAGTTCATGACCTTCGGGCTGCGCCGCTCCACCGTCGACGACGTCGCCAAGCGCGCCAAGGTCTCACGGGTGACCGTGTACCGGCGGATCGGCAACAAGGACAGCCTCGTCTCCGCCTGCCTGCTGCGCGAGTACCGCCGCTTCCTGGTGGAGGTGGATGACGCGGTGGCCGCGCTGCCGACGACGGAGGACCGGCTCGTCGAGGGCTTCACCGCGGTTCTGCGCCACATCCGCGAGCATCCGCTCATCGGTGGTCTGCTGCGGCTGGAACCCGAGACCATGCTGCCCTTCCTGACCCTGGAGAGCGGCCCGGCCTTCCTCGCCATCCGCGCGTACCTGGCCGACCGGCTGCGTGAGGCCCGGCGGGCGGAGGGCCGGCCGGCGACCGATCCGACCCCGGTGGCCGAACTGATGGTGCGGATCACTGTCTCCTTCCTCCTCAGCCCCGTCAGCTGTTTCCAGCTCGACGACGACACTCAGGTGCGGGAGTTCGCCCGCCGTTATCTGGTGCCGCTGCTCGCTGCCGGCTAGAGCCGTCGGGGGTCCCGCCGGTCTCGTCGGGCAGCGGCTCCAGGGGGCGGTTGCGCGCCCAGTGCGGCCCGAGGTCGTCGAGCCGCCAGCCGAAGGGGTACGAACGGGGCTGCGGGCGCGAGGGCAGGCGGCGTGGCCGGGCCGGCAGCCGGCGTACGCACCGGGCGCGCAGGCGCAGGGCCGCCGAGGCCGAGGTCCGTGCCCACCTCGGCTGCGGCCGGAAGCCCAGAGCCTTCAGCAGCGGCTCGTCGAGCAACGCCAGCGAGAATCTCGCCACCAGGGGCCGTAACGGTCGCGGATACCAGCTCGCCATGACGCGGAACGTGGCGTTGGCGACCCGCCGGTTCGCCGGGTCGTACGCGAACATCCGCTCCTCGTACGAGTCGAGGAGCGCCTCGAACCCCTCGTACGTGTCGGGCGCTCCCTCGATCCCCATGACCGCCGCCATCTTGCGGCCGGTCTCCACCAGTGCCTGGATCTCCTGCGGGCACAGGGGGCGCCAGCCGAACCGGTCGATCCAGCGCTTCGGCCCCACGACGGTGGTCGCGAGGACATAGCGGAAGTCCTCGTTCGGGATGCTGTACTTCCCGTGGATCCGGTTCAGATGCCGCGCGGCCGCGCGCCCGCGCTCCGAGTCGAAGCCGTCGGCCGCCATCTCGTACCCGATCAGCACCGTGTCGTCGTACCGCTTCTGGCCGGCCCGTTCGAACTCCTGGGTCCGGTCGAGGAGCACGGAGATCCGGGGGACGCCGTAGTCCCGGAGGAAGGCGACGCTCACGCCCTGCCGGTAGTCCCAGGGGAACTCGTACTGGGAGATCAGCCGAAGGATCTCGGCGTAGTCGCGTGCCGGATCCATCCGGCGTATCTCGTGCAGGCGGCTGTATCGGCCCATGGTGTGCTCTCCTCTCCTTCTGCCGACTCCCTGCGGGGACCGCTGCCTTGTGGTGTCGCTGTCGCACGGACCAACTCCCTTGATGTCCAAGGAATGTGATGGCCCGTTCGGTCGAGGGAGTCAAAGTTACAAATACTATTGACTTGTTTCAGCGGCCCCGTCAACACGGCCGACGGCGGGCGTTCCACGGGGCCGGTGCGCAGGGACCCGGACGGGCTCGCATACTGGATCACGCAGGGGCCGGGCGCCGGACCGCGCGCCCGCCGACCGTCGGGAGCACCACATGAGCAGCGAGAGCGCCCAGGGCGCGGATCCGGTACCGCCCCCGCCCGGAGGTGTGCTGTGGAGCCTGTCCGGTGACATCCGGGCCCTGCTGATGCTGCCGGCCGCCCTCACCCTCCAGGTCGCCCACCCCGCGGTCGGCGCGGGCGTCGACGAGCACTCCGTGTTCCGTACGGACCCGTGGGGCCGCGGGGAACGTTCGCTGAGCTCGCTCCAGCTCTGGGTGTACGGGGGAGAGGAGGCCGCGGAGGAAGGACGCAGGCTCCGCCGGCTGCACCGCACGATCCAGGGCGCCGACACCCGCGGCCGCCCCTACCACGCCCTGTCACCGGCGAACTACGCATGGGTCCACGCGACCGGGTTCCCCGTGTACCGGCACGGGGCGCGGTACCTGCTGCGGCCGCTCGGCCGTGACCAGGAACGGGCCCTGTACCGGGAGTGGCTCCAGGTGGGCCGCGTGCTCGGGATCCACGACCGGGACATGCCGCAGACGATCGAGGAGTTCTGGCCCTACTACCGCGGCATGCTCGCCGACGAGATCGAGCGGACCGCCGTCGTCGGGGAACTCGTCGACCCCGGCGCCCCGGTGCCGCCCCCGGACCGGGGCCCGTTGGCTCTCCGGCTGCTACTGCGGGCCCTGTGGCCGGTGCTGCTTCCGCCACTGGCCCGGTTCCGCGGCTTCCTCACCGTCGGGCTGATGCCGCCGGACGCGCGCGAGGCGATCGGCCTGGAGTGGACGGACGCCCAGGAGCGCAGGCTGCGGAGGTTCTGCGCGGTGGTGCGGGCGGTCGTGCCGGTGCTCCCGGAGAGGCTGCGGTATCTGCCGCGGGCGCGGCGGGCGCGGGCGGCCCACCGGGAAGCGGTGCGACGCGGCGGCCGCCGGTCAGGCTGAGCCGGCCGGTCCCGCTCATCGGGCGCAGGGATCCTCGGGCACAGGGCGCCTCGGGCACACGGCAGCGCGCGTCACGCGGAGGCGCGGCGGATCAGTTCGGTCGGGATGATGACCGAATCGGCGTCGCTGTGCCCGTCGTTGAGCCGCTCCATGAGAAGCCGGACCATCAACCGCCCCATGCCTTCCACATCCTGACGGACCGTCGTCAGCGGGGGATCGGTGGCCTCGGCGACCGACTCCAGATCGTCGAACCCCACCAGGGCCACATCCCGCGGCACCCGGCGGCCGTGCTCGCGCAGCACCCTCAGCGCGCCGGAGGCCATGAGGTCGTTGGCGGCGAAGACGGCGTCCAGTCCGGGCCGCCGATCCAGCAGTTGGGCCATCGCCCGCGCGCCGCCCTCGGTGGTGAAGTCGCCGTCCGCGACGAGGGCGGGGTCGGCGTCGGGCAGCACGTCGGTGTAGCCGTCGATCCGGTCGAGCGCCGACGTCTGGTCGCGCGGGCCCGCGATGTGCGCGATGGTCCGGCGGCCGAGCGAGACCAGATGGCGCACGGCCTCACGGGCACCGCCGCGGTTGTCGCAGTCCACGTAGGGGACCGCGAGCTCGGATGCCGCGCCCGGCCGTCCCGGGCGGCCGCCGTAGACGGTGGGTACCCGGAACCGGCGGATGACCGAGGGCAGTTCGTCGTCGGTGTGCAGCGAGAAGGCGAGTACTCCATCGACATGGCCGCCGGCCAGGTAGCGGGTGACCCGCTCGAAGTCCCCGCTGCCCTCCACCAGTAGCAGCACCAACTGGGCATCGTGCAGACCCAGTTCGCGGCTGATGCCGCGGATGTGCTGGGAGAAGAAGGGGTCGGAGAAGATCCGGGCCTCGGGTTCGTCGATGATGACGGCGACCGCACCGTTGCGCCGCGTCACCAGGGTCCGGGCCGCGTGGTTCGGAATGTAGCCGAGCTCCTCGACCGCCTTGCGGACCCGGTCCGCAAGCGGCTGCCGCACCCCGGCACCGCCGTTCACCACCCGTGAGGCGGTGGCCCGGGAGACTCCGGCACGGGCCGCCACCCCCTCCAGCGTGGGGCGCGTGTCATGAGGGGGGCCGGGGTTCGGACCGGGCAAGGGACGCTCCTGGGAGGCGCGGGAAGAGGCGGGGAACGGCGGTGAGCGCGAACCTCGTCACCTTAGACCGGCCGGGGCGTGGCCACCGGGCCGGCGGAGAGGTCGATGGTGAACGCCACCCGGTCGAGCCCGGGGCCGTCGTAGTCCGGTTTCACGGCGGAGGCCGTGAAGCCGAGCCGGGTGTGGAACGCCTGTGACGCGGTGTTCTCCGGGCTGGTGACGCAGTGCACGTAACGGCGCCCGTGGGACCGGGCGAGCGCGAAGAAGGCTCCGTAGAGGGCCCGGCCCACACCTTGTCCGTGCAGGGCCGGGTCGATGCCGGCGAAGTGCACATACGCCGACTCGGGTTCGCTCTGGGACAGGAAGCCGACCAGGAAGGCGGCCACCTCGCCACCGTCACGTTCGACCAGGAAACCGGTGCTCGTGAAGTGCTGGAAGTACAGCCGGGGCAGCAGCAACGCGCGTTCCGTCGCGCCCGCTTCCCCCTTCAGCCCGCCCCACCACGAGTCCAGTACGGCGAGTACGCGGAGATGGTCGTCCTCGGCAAGGTGCCGGGCCACCAGGCCTGCGGGAAGGTCCTCGATCATCCGGGCAGTCTGTCATCCCGCGAGAGAAACGTCGTGGACACGGTCGCGGACGCCCTCCCGTGAACCGGCCGCCGACCGGACCCCGCGCGGGTCTGTCGCGCGAGGCACCCTACGGGGTACGTTCCGCGCATGCCGATACGCGTACGGCGCGCGGCCCGGCGAACGGACCGATGACCCGGCCGGGGCCGAACCGCCCCCGCAGGCGTTCCGGTCGCGTCCGTGGCCTCACTTCGACGGCCGTCGTCGCCGCGCTCGCCGTCGCCCTGGTCACCGCGCCCTCCGAGGCGGCGCACACCCCGCCCCGTACCGGTTTCGAGTCGGCCGCCGGTGCCCGGTGGACCAGCTCCGACGAGGAACGTTCGCTGCTCGCCGCCGCCGACCGCCACAGCGACCGGGTCGCCGTGGACCGGATCGGCACGACCGGGCAGGGGCGGCCCCTGCGCCTCGTCCGGATCGGCGGCGGCCGCGGGGCCACCCTCACCGTGCTGCTGGTCTGCAGCCAGCACGGCGACGAACCCGCCGGCCGCGAGGCGTGCCTGACGACGATCCGCGACCTCGCCTACGCCACGGACCCGGCGACCCGCGCCTTCCTCTCCCGTACCGAGATCCTCGTCCTGCCCACCGCCAACCCGGACGGCCTGGCCGCCGGAACGCGTGGCAACGCCGACGGACTGGACATCAACCGCGACCACATCGCCCTGCGGACCGCCGAGGCCCGCGCCATCGCCGCCGTCATCAGGGACCGCACCCCCGAAGTCGTCGAGGACCTCCACGAGTACAGCGCCACCCCGCCGTACTACGACAAGGACCTCTACGTCCTCTGGCCCCGCAACCTCAACGCAGACGAACGGGTGCACGACGCGTCCGAGCGTCTGGTCGAACGCTATGTGCGTCCGGCCCTCCTGGACGCGCGATTCAGCAGCGGCCGGTACGGAGTACGGACCGACCCACTGACCGGCGGCCCGCTCGAACAGACCGCAGGCGACGGGCAGGAACGCATTCTGCGCAACACGACGGCCCTCAAGCACGCGCTCGGCCTGCTGGTCGAATCCCGCGCGGACGCGCTCTCCGGCGCCGAACGCGCCGATCCCGCCGTCGGGCAGCGCCGTCGCGTCCGGTCCCAACGCGTCGCGCTCGGCGCGCTCTTCGCCTACGCCGACGCCGAGCACGACCGCATCCGCGCCGCCACCGCACGGTCGCGCGCGGCAGGGTTCGCCGACCGGGGACCGGTGTTCCTCGGGGGAGCGGACAACGAGGCGGCGGGGCCCGACGAGATCCTCGCCGACCCGCCCTGCGGTTACCGGCTCACGGCTGACCGCTACGCCGACGTGATGGACGAACTGGCCCTGCACGGCGTCACGTCCCGGCCCGACGGTGACGGTGTGTATGTGACCCTGCGGCAGCCCGCCCGGAGGCTGATTCCACTCCTCCTGGACCGGAGGGCGACATATCACCTCACAAACGGTCAAGCCGATACCGCTTGTTGATCCCGGGAGATGCACACCGCGTGTGGTACTGCCTACGGAGAGCGAAATTTCAGCTTCCGTGAAAGGTGCCATTCGTGTCGCAGGACGATCAGAGAACGGGCGGCAGGGGGGATCTGTCGGTGACGGCGGATCTGCCCGGCGATCCGGCCCAGGGCCGGCGCCCCACGACCGACCGGGTGGTGTTCGGAGTCACCGCGGCCCTCACCCTGGCCTTCGTGGTCTGGGGAGCCACCGCCACCGACTCCCTGGAGGACGTGTCCGATACCTTGCTCAACGGGCTCCTTCACAACGGTGGTTGGGCCTTCATGCTGGCCGCCAGCGGATTCGTGGTCTTCGCCCTCTGGCTCGCCATCAGCAGGTACGGAAACATCACCCTCGGCCAGGAGGGTGAGGGGCCGGAATTCAGGACCGTGTCCTGGGTCGCGATGATGTTCAGCGCCGGCATGGGCATCGGCCTGATGTTCTACGGGGTCAGCGAGCCGCTGGCGCACTTCACGGACCCGCCGCCCGGCACCCACCCCGCCGACGCCGCCGAGGCGATGCAAACGGCGATGGCCACCACCCTCTTCCACTGGACACTCCATCCCTGGGCGATCTACGCGGTGGTCGGGCTGGCCATCGCGTACAGCACCTTCCGGCGTCGCAGGCGGCAGACGATCAGCGCGGTCTTCGAACCGCTCATCGGTCCCCGCCACGCCCACGGCGGTTTCGGCCGCCTGATCGACATCCTCGCCATCTTCGCGACCCTCTTCGGCTCGGCCGCCTCGCTGGGCCTGGGTGCTCTCCAGATCGGCAGCGGATTCCAGGAGCTGAACTGGCAGGAGAAGACGGGCACCGGGCTGCTGGTCCTGATCATCGCCGTGCTGACGGTCGCCTTCGTCGCCTCGGCCATCTCCGGCGTGGAGAAGGGCATCCAATGGCTGTCCAACATCAACATG
Organism: Streptomyces sp. OR43; assembly: GCF_008042275.1. Taxonomy (GTDB): domain Bacteria; phylum Actinomycetota; class Actinomycetes; order Streptomycetales; family Streptomycetaceae; genus Streptomyces. The sequence continues at coordinate 115,814 of NZ_RDBK01000022.1, forward strand.
GTGCTCGCCCTGATCCTCGCCGTCTTCGTGTTCATCGCGGGTCCGACGATCATCGTGCTGGATCTGCTGCCCACCTCGCTCGGCGCCTACCTCGGTGATCTGCCCCAGCTCATCGGACGCACCGAGGCGACCGGCGAGGGCAAGGTGGCCGAGTGGCTGGGCAGCTGGACGGTCTTCTACTGGGCCTGGTGGATCTCCTGGACGCCCTTCGTCGGCATGTTCATCGCCCGGATCAGCCGGGGCCGGACCATCCGCCAGTTCATCGGTGGCGTCATCCTGGTGCCCAGCACCGTGAGCCTGGTCTGGTTCGCGGTCTTCGGCGGAACCGCGATCAAGCTTCAGGAGGCCGGCAGGCTGAGCGGGGCGGGCACCCCGGAGGCCCAGCTCTTCGGCGTACTGGACCAGTTCCCGATCGCCACGGTGATGAGCGTCCTGGTGATGGTGCTGGTCGGCATCTTCTTCGTCTCGGGCGCGGACGCCGCCTCCATCGTGATGGGCACCCTCTCCCAGAAGGGCATCCTCGAACCGGCCAAGTGGGTCGTGATCTTCTGGGGCGTCGTCACCGGCGCCGTGGCGGCGATCATGCTGCTCATCGGCAACGGCAAGGGCAACGCGCTGGAAGGCCTGCAGAACCTGACCATTCTGGTGGCGGCGCCCTTCACCCTCGTGATGATCGGCATGTGCGTGGCGCTGATGCGGGACCTCCGCGAGGACCCGCTGATCGTGCGCCGCGAGTTCGGTGTGGAAGCCGTCGAGTCCGCGGTCATCGAGGGGCACGCCAAGTACGACGGTGACTTCGAGATCCGGATCGGCCCCGGCGGCAGCCAGATCACCACCGAGCACCATGACAAGCCCGGCGGCTCGACGGCCGCGGACAGCTGACCGGGAGGCTCTGCCGGTACGCGGCGGCGCGACGTGTCCCCGGTCCACGCCGGGTACGCGGCGGCTCGTCCTCGGCCCATGATCCGTACGCGGCGGCTCAGCCCACCAGTTGGGCCGCCGCCCGCGCGCACCCCAGGGCCACCGTCACACCCGCGCCCCCGTGCCCGTAGTTGTGCACCAGACGCCCGCCGCCGGGCAGCGGCTCCGCCTCGATCCGCACCCCCGCGTCCCGGGCCGGCCGCAGGCCCACCCGGTGCCCGAGGACCCGCGCCCGGGCGATCTCCGGGCGGACCCGGGCGCACCGGGCCACGATCTCCCGCGCCGTACGGGGATCGGGCACCGTGCTCCAGTCATCGGTGCCCGCCGTGCCACCGAGCACCAGCCGGCCCGGCTGCGGGAAGAAGTACGTCGTCTCGCTCGACGCCGGATCAGCCTCGGTGAACCACTCCTCGATCCCCGGATTCTCCACCAGCACCAACTGACCGCGCACCGGCCGCATCCCGGCGTCCGGGACCAGCTCCCGGGCGCCGAGCCCCGTGCAGTTGACCACCGTCGCCGCCTCCGCCGCCGACTCGTCGAACGAGGTGACGGCGCGCCGCTCCACCGAGCCGCCGGCCGCCCCGACCCGCTCCTCCAGCCACGCCAGATGGACCGGCATGTCGATCAGCGGCAGCCGGCACCGCAGCCCCTCGGCGGTCTCCACCGCACCCTTCAGCTGTCCCGCCCACGGCCCGAGCCCGGCGAGCCGCTCGCCCCGGTGCAGGCCCTCGACGAGCCGCACACCGGTCTCCCGCGGACGGGCGGCCAGCTCCTGGTACCACCGGAGCGAGGCCAGCGACCAGTCGCCCACCCGGTCCCGCGGCTCGATCCGGTAGGGCCACCAGAGAGCGCCCGCGACCGCCGACGTGCTGTCCGCCGCCGGCGCCGCGGACCAGACCCGAACCCGGTCACCGCGTTCCGCGAGCACCATCGCCGTGGTGAGGCCACTGACCCCACCGCCCACCACGATCACATCCGACACTGCCGCCCCGCCGTTCCCGCCGGCTCGGTATCCGCTCATGGCCGGACGCTAACGGAACTCCTTCCTCGCCTGCTCGGCAGGGTCTCCGCTCGGCAAACCCGGGTCATGTCCGCCCCGTACGCGATCTCCGTCCTGGCACCCGCCATGCGGGCCGCCGGCGTTCTGGCCCACCGTGACCACCAGGCGCACCGGCTGGTCATGGACTTCCTCGTCGACGGCCGCCCGCTGCCGTTCCGTCTCCCACCCTCGACGCCGTCTCCCCGCTCGCCTCCGACGTACCACCGGCGGCCTTCACCACCCATGCGGGCCGCCTGCTCCTCGGAGCCCCCGTGAGCCACCGGCGGGCCTGAGCGCCCGGGGCGGTCCGGCGGCCGATTAGGATCGGCACCCTGATGACTGCCACTCTCGTCGCCAAGGACCTCGCCGCCGGACACGGCGACCGCACTCTCTTCGCCGAGCTCGACCTCGTGGTCGCGCCCGGTGACGTGATCGGTCTCGTCGGAGTCAACGGCGCCGGAAAATCGTCGCTGCTGCGACTCCTCGCCGGGCTCGACCAGCCGGAGGAGGGCGAGCTGCGGCTCTCCCCGCCCACCGCCACGGTCGGCCACCTGCCGCAGGAGCCGGAGCGCCGCCCCGACGAGACCGTGCGCGCGTTCCTGGCGCGCCGCACCGGCGTCGCCGACGCCCAGGCCGCGATGGATACCGCCACCCAGGCCCTCGTGGACGGGGCGCCCGGAGCGGACGACGCGTACTCCGAGTCGCTGGAGCGCTGGCTCGCACTCGGCGGCGCCGACCTGGACGAGCGGGCCGAGGAGATCGCGGCCGACCTCGGCCTCACCGTGGGGCTCGACCTGCCGATGACCGCGCTCTCCGGCGGCCAGGCCGCCCGCGCCGGACTCGCCTCGCTCCTGCTGTCCCGCTACGACGTCTTCCTGCTCGACGAGCCCACCAACGACCTCGACCTGGGCGGTCTGGAACGGCTGGAGCGGTACGTCTCCGGGCTGCGCGCCGGCACGGTCGTCATCAGCCACGACCGCGAGTTCCTGATGCGCACGGTCACCAAGGTCCTCGAACTCGACCTCGCCCAGCAGCAGATCAACCTGTACGGCGGTGGCTACGCGGCCTACCTGGAGGAGCGCGACCGGGCCCGCAGGCACGCGCGTGAGGAGTTCGAGGAGTACGCGGACAAGCGCTCGGCGCTCGAGGGCCGGGCCCTGATGCAGCGTTCCTGGATGGACAAGGGCGTCAGGAACGCCCGTCGCAAGGCCGGCGACTCGGACAAGATGGCCCGCAAGTTCCGCAGCGAGTCGAGCGAGAAGCAGGCCGCGAAGGCCCGGCAGACCCAGCGCATGATCGAGCGCCTCGACGTCGTGGACGAGCCGCGCAAGGAATGGGAGCTGCGGATGGAGATCGCCTCCGCGCCCCGCTCCGGCTCCGTCGTCGCCACCCTGCGCGAGGCCCGGGTCGTCCTCGGCGACTTCGCCTTCGGTCCCGCCTCGCTTCAGATCGACTGGGCGGACCGGGTCGCCATCACCGGCGCCAACGGGGCCGGCAAGTCGACGCTGCTCGCCGCCCTGCTCGGGCGCCTCCCGCTGGACTCGGGGCACGCGAGCCTGGGCTCGGGTGTGGTGGTCGGCGAGGTCGACCAGGCACGGAAGCTGTTCCACGGCTCGGAGTCGCTGCTGGAGGCGTTCTGCGCCGCCGTTCCGGACACGGAACCCGCCGAAGTCCGTACGCTGCTCGCCAAGTTCGGTCTGCGCGCCGACCATGTGATGCGCCCGGCGACCACGCTCTCCCCGGGCGAACGCACCCGCGCGGGGCTCGCGCTCCTCCAGGGCCGCGGCGTCAACCTCCTGGTGCTGGACGAGCCCACGAACCACCTGGACCTGCCCGCGATCGAACAGCTGGAGTCGGCGCTGGACTCCTACACGGGGACGCTGCTGCTGGTCACGCACGACCGCCGGATGCTGGAGGCGGTCCGCACGACACGCCGCGTCGAGGTGGCGGGCGGCCGCCTGACGGAGATCTGACCGCTACGCCCTTCCTCCGCGTGCATGCTCCCCGGCCCCTCGGGCGCCTTCAGCCCCTCCGGCGTTTGAGGAGCGGGGTCCGGGGCGGAGCCCCGGTTACGGGAAGGGGCGGGGAACAAGCCCGCCGCAGGCGCACCCACCCCACCCACCCCCGCCAGGGCTACCGCTTCCTGCCACCCTGCTCGGGCTTCAGCAGTCCCGCCCGCCGCAACGCGTCGGCCATCGCCCCGTTGGCCGGAGCCGCGGCCGGCGCCTGACGGGCGCCGCCCCCGTTACCGCCCCCGCCACCGCGCCGGTCACGCCCCTGGCCGCCCTGAGCGCCGCCCTGACCGCCACGCGCACCCGAAGCGCCCTGCCCCTGTCGCTGCCGCGGCGGACGCCCGCCGCGCTCACCGGCGCCGGCACCGGACCCCGCACCCGCCCCGGGCCCCGCCTCGTCGTCCAGCCGCAGCGTCAACGAGATCCGCTTCCGCGGGATGTCGACCTCCATGACCTTGACCCTCACGATGTCACCCGGCTTCACGACATCCCGCGGGTCCTTCACGAAGGTCCTCGACATCGCCGACACATGCACCAGACCGTCCTGGTGCACGCCGACGTCGACGAACGCCCCGAACGCCGCGACGTTCGTCACGACGCCCTCCAGCACCATTCCGGAGGCCAGGTCGCCGATCTTCTCGACGCCTTCCTTGAAGGTCGCCGTCTTGAAGGCCGGACGAGGGTCGCGCCCCGGCTTCTCCAGCTCCTTGATGATGTCGGTGACGGTCGGCAGCCCGAACTTCTCGTCCACGTAGTCGTCCGCCCGCAGTGTCCGCAGCACACCCGTGTTGCCGATCAGCGAGGCGACGTCGCTCCCCGTCCGCTTCACCATCGCCCGGACCACCGGGTACGCCTCCGGGTGCACGCTGGACGCGTCCAGCGGGTCGTCACCCCGGATCCGCAGGAAGCCCGCGCACTGCTCGTACGCCTTCGGGCCCAGCCTCGCCACGTCCTTGAGGCCCTTGCGGGAGCGGAACGGGCCGTTGGCGTCGCGGTGCGCCACGATGTTCTCCGCGAGCCCCGAACCGATGCCGGAGACCCGTGAAAGCAGCGGCGCCGACGCGGTGTTGACGTCGACCCCGACCCCGTTCACACAGTCCTCGACGACCGCGTCCAGCGACCGCGACAGCTTCACCTCGGACAGGTCGTGCTGGTACTGCCCGACCCCGATGGACTTCGGGTCGATCTTCACCAGCTCGGCGAGCGGGTCCTGGAGGCGGCGGGCGATCGAGACGGCGCCGCGCAACGACACGTCCATGTCCGGGAGTTCCTGCGAGGCGAAGGCCGAGGCCGAGTACACGGAGGCGCCCGCCTCCGACACCATCACCTTGGTCAGCTTCAACTCCGGGTGCTTCTCGCACAGTTCACCGGCGAGCTTGTCCGTCTCGCGCGATGCGGTGCCGTTGCCGATCGCGATCAGATCGACATCGTGCGCCTTCGCCAGCTGCTCCAGCCTGGCGAGCGACTGGTCCCACTTGTTGGCCGGGACGTGCGGGTAGATGACATCGGTCGCGACGACCTTGCCGGTCGCGTCGACGACGGCGACCTTCACTCCCGTACGGAAGCCGGGGTCGAGCCCCAGCGTTGCCCGTGTGCCGGCCGGAGCGGCCAGCAGCAGATCGCGCAGGTTGGACGCGAAGACGCGTACCGCCTCGTCCTCCGCCGCGGTGCGCAGCCGCAGCCGCAGATCGATCCCGAGGTGGACGAGGATCCGGGTCCGCCAGGCCCAGCGCACCGTGTCACCGAGCCACTTGTCGCCGGGGCGCCCGCGGTCGTTCACCCCGAAGCGCCGGGCCACCATGTTCTCGTAACCGGACGGGCCGGGCGTGTCGGACGGCTCCTCCGGCTCCAGGACCAGGTCGAGGACATCCTCCTTCTCGCCGCGGAGCATCGCCAGCACCCGGTGCGAGGGCAGCGCGGTAAACGGCTCGGCGAAGTCGAAGTAGTCCGCGAACTTGGCGCCCGCCTCCTCCTTGCCGTCCCGCACCTTCGCCGTCAGCCGCCCGCGCGTCCACATGCGCTCCCGCAGGTCGCCGATCAGGTCGGCGTCCTCCGAGAAGCGCTCGGTGAGGATGGCGCGGGCCCCCTCCAGGGCCGCCGCGGCGTCCGCGACTCCCTTGTCCGCGTCGACGAAGGCCGCGGCCGCGGTGAGCGGATCCGCCGACGGGTCGTCGAGCAGGCCCGAGGCGAGCGGTTCGAGACCGGCCTCGCGGGCGATCTGGGCCTTGGTCCGCCGCTTCGGCTTGAACGGCAGGTAGATGTCCTCCAGCCGCGCCTTCGTGTCGGCGGCCCGGATCTGCGCCTCCAGGGCCTCGTCGAGCTTGCCCTGCTCCCGTACGGATTCGAGGATCGCCGCCCGGCGCTCCTCCAGCTCCCGCAGATACCTGAGCCGCTCCTCCAGCGTGCGCAGCTGCGCATCGTCGAGCATCTCGGTCGCTTCCTTGCGGTAGCGCGCGATGAACGGCACGGTCGATCCGCCGTCGAGCAGCTCGACGGCCGCCTTCACCTGTCGCTCGCGTACGCCGAGCTCCTCGGCGATCCTGCCTTCGATGGACGTCGTCACGGTTCTACCGACTCGCCTTCTCCTGCTGGCTGTGCTGGTCGGGCCCGGGGCCGCCCGTTCGGGCGGGCACCGGAGCCACTCGCCTGCATTGTGCCGCGTGGCCGCGTGCCGTGTCGCCCGGCCACCCCAGTTACCGGCCGCCGTTTTCCGGCAGGTCAGCCGGTCGCGTCCGCCGGGAACGCGCCCGCGGCCAGGGCGATGCCGAGGAATCCGCGCCCCAGCTCCGTCAGCCGGGCCACGCCCGCGCCGCCGAGATGCTCGTACGGTGCCACGTCCATCCGGTCCGTGGCCTCCTCCAGGCCTGACCGCAGTGCGGTGCCCTCTTCCGTCAGTTCACCCTCGGCGGTGAGCAGCCCACGCTCGCGCAGTCGCGCGGACGCGTCCTCCCAGTCGGTGCGCCGCCAGCCGCGGCTGGCCAGGATCCAGCGCGGCGCCATGCCCTTGCCGGTGGCCGTGTGGCTGACCAGGGCCTCCATCGGGTCGAGCGAGGCCCCGAGGAGAGCGGCGAGATGCGCGTCGCCGCGGTGCTCGCGCAGGAGCGTCGCGGCGTGCCAGTACGCCAGGTGCGGCTGCGGCGGCACCGGGAGGTCGGCGTGCGCCGCGTAGAGCGGCCGGGCGTGTCGCGTGCAGCCCTCGGTGGCGCGCAGGGCCAGCCCGGCCGCCTCGGCCATCTCGGGGGAGGCGATGACCTCCTCGCCGAGCAGCCGGCGCAGCGTCGAGTCGGCGGCCCGCAGCCGCGCCGACAGGACCGCCTCCGGCGAGGCGATCTCCCAGACGGCGGGCACGTGCCTGGCCACGAGCTCGTGGTTGAAGTTGTAGAAGGTGGCGGTGACCGTCCCCGGGCCGACCGCGCCCATGGCGGCGGCACGCGAGGCGAAGTAGGCGGCGGAGGGATCGTCGATCCCGATCCCGCCGAGCTCCTTGCCGAGGTCGGGGGAGAAGTAGAGCGCGGAGTGCAGCGGGTTGAGGGCGTTGTGGCAGCGGCGTCCGGCACGGGGCGGAAGAGTACTCATCCCCGCACGTTACCGACTGGTCGGTACGTGCCGGAACCCTGGGGCCCGGTGAATCACGCCGCATCCCGGGATGGCAGGAAAGGTGGGCTGCCCGTCATTGCGGCCTTCCGCCAGGCTGCCCAGGATGGCGGACATGAAGCAGCGATCCGTCCTCGTCGTCCTCTTCGACGGCGTCCAGAGCCTCGATGTCACCGGGCCCCTGGAGGTCTTCGCCGGTGCCTCCCGGTTCCCGGAGGTCGCGTACGAGCTGCGCACCGCCTCGCTGGACGGCGCGCCGGTGCGCTCGTCGAGCGGCCTCGTCCTGGTCCCCGACGGCAGCCTCGCCGACGCCGTGACGCCCCACACCCTCCTCGTCCCGGGCGGCGAGGGCACCCGGGAACCCGCCCCTGACCTCATCGGCTGGCTGCGTGCGCGCGGCCCGCGGCCCGAACGGCTCGTCTCCGTCTGCAGCGGCGCCCTGCTCCTCGCCGCGGCCGGACAGCTGGACGGGCACCGGGTGACCACGCACTGGAACGTCTGTGATCACCTGGCGCGTACCTACCCGGCCGTCGAGGTCGACCCCGAGCCGATCTTCGTACGCGACGGGCGGCTCGCCACGTCCGCCGGGGTCACCGCGGGCATCGACCTCGCGCTCGCCCTCGTCGAGGAGGACCACGGCCGGGAGGTGGCCCTCACGGTCGCCCGCCACCTGGTGGTCTTTCTGCGCAGACCCGGCAACCAGTCCCAGTTCAGCGCCCAGCTCACCGCCCAGACGGCCCGCCGCGAACCGCTGCGCGCCGTCCAGCACTGGATCACCGAACACCCCGGCGAGGACCTCTCCGTCGAATCCCTCGCCGCCCGCGCCCGGCTCTCGCCGCGCCATTTCGCCCGCGCGTTCCAGGCGGAGACCGGCATGACGCCCGGCCGGTACGTCGACCGCGTGCGCCTCGAACAGGCCCGCCGGCTCCTGGAGGACACCACTGACGGAGTCACCGGGATCGCGCACACCTGCGGCTACGGAACCCCCGAGGCGATGCGCCGGGCGTTCCTCAAGGCGCTGGGCACCGGACCCGCCGAATACCGGCGGCGGTTCAGCTCCCGCCCGGCGGGCGGCCCCGCCACCACCACGAAGCAGCGCACCCGGCCTGACCCCGGGCATCCGCTCGCTCCAGATCCAGACGGACCCCACGGTCCTGCCCCAGACCGAACTCCTCGACACTGACCGGAAGGCAGGCAGTCACCCATGCAGATCGCGATCGTCCTCTTCGACCGCTTCACGGCGCTGGACGCCGTAGGACCGTACGAGATCCTGAGCCGGGCGCCCGGCGCCGAGACCGTGTTCGTCGCGGAGTCGGCCGGCGCGGTGCGCAACGACAGCGGCGGCAGCCTGGCGCTGGTCGCCGACCGGACACTGGCCGACGTCCCGGCACCCGACCTGGTGATCGTCCCCGGTGGCCCCGGGCAGAGCGCCCAGATGGACAACGAGGCCCTCCTCGGCTGGCTGCGCCGGGCGGACGCCACCAGTACCTGGACGACCTCCGTCTGCACCGGATCACTGCTGCTCGCGGCGGCGGGACTGCTGACGGGACGGCGCGCGACCTCGCACTGGCTCGCGCGGGACACGCTGAAGGAGTACGGCGTGGAGCCGACCGGCGAACGCGTGGTCACGGACGGCAAGTACGTCACCGCCGCGGGCGTCTCCTCGGGCATCGACATGGGCCTCACCCTGCTCGGCCGGATCGCCGGTGACGAGTACGCGCAGGCCGTGCAGCTGCTCGCGGAGTACGACCCGCAGCCGCCCTACGACGCGGGATCACCCGAGAAGGCCCCGGCCGCCATGGTCGAGCAGTGGCGGGCCAAAAGCCGCTTCATCCTCGAGTAGCCCGCGCAGAAGGCAGTAGCCCGGGCAGCGGGCCCTACGCTCCGGCCGGCCAGGTGAAGCGGGGCGTGCGGCGTTCCAGGAAGGCGGCGACCCCCTCCGCGGTGTCGCCGCTGCCGCGCGCCTGCTCCGCCCAGTACGCGTCCCGGTCCACGCGCCCGGCGGCGAACTCCTTCGCCGCCGCCTGGGTCAGCCGTGAACGGGACACCAGCGTCCGTACGTACGCCTCGACCCGCTTGTCCAGCTCGCCGGCGGGCAGCACCTCGTCCACCAGGCCGGTCCGCAGCGCCCGGTCCGTCCCGATCAGCTCCCCGGAGAACAACAGGTGCTTGGCGGTCGCCGGCCCGGTGAGCGCGACCAGCCGCCGTGTCGACGAGGCGGGGTAGACGATGCCCAGCTTCGCCGGGGTGACGCCGAACGACGCCCCCTCCTGCGCGAACCGCAGATCGCAGGCGGCCGCCAGCTGGCTGCCCCCGCCCACGCAGTAGCCGCGCACCGCGGCGAGCGTCGGCCGGGGGAAGGCGGCCAGCGCCTCCTCCGCCTCCACGGCGAGACCCTGCGGCGCGCCCGAGGGGTCGCGGAGCGAGGAGATGTCCGCGCCGGCGCAGAAGGTGTCCCCGGCGCCGGTCAGCACCAGGGCGTGCACCGACGGGTCGGTGGCCAGCCCGTCGAGCAGCACGGGAAGCGCCTGCCACATCGCGGCCGTCATCGCGTTGCGCTTGGCGGGGTTGCTGATGACGACGGTGGCGACGCCGTCCGCGACGGTGTGCTCCAGCCGGGGTTCCGTACGGTCCATACGCCGGATGCTATCCATGCCGTTCGAACCTATGATCAAGAAGGGGTCGCGAAGCAGGTACGCACCCTGAGGAGTGTCCGGTGGCCGATCCCGATCCCGTCGAAGAGGGCAGGAAGCTCCACCGCGGTTTCAGCGGTCTGGCCCTGCTCGGCATCCTGCTCGTCGTCGCTGGCCTGGTCGGTCTCGTCTACACGGGCGTCGCCACGCTCACCTCGATGATCCTCTTCGGCTGGCTGCTGCTCATCGGCGGCCTGGTCGGGCTGCTCCACGCGATCCAGTCGCGCGGAACCAGTTACTTCTGGCTGGGCGTCGTGGTCGCCGCGCTGAACATCGCCGCCGGGGTCGTCGTCATCCGCCACCCCCACGGCACCGCCGAGGCACTGACCATGTTCGCCGCCCTGCTGTTCCTCACGGGCGGAGTGTTCCGCCTGGTGGGCAGCGTCGTGGTGCGCGGACCCCAGTTCGGGTGGACGCTGCTGCAGGGCGCGTTCGGACTGCTGCTCGGGCTGCTGGTCCTCTTCGACTGGCCGCACAGCAGCCTCTACGTCCTCGGCTGCTTCTTCTCGCTCGCGCTGCTCTTCGACGGGCTGGGGCTCATCGCGATCGGTGTCGGCGGCCGGCGGATCGTGTCGATGGTCTCGGCCCAGATGGCACCCGGCGCCGACGCGGACGGCCTCGCGGAGGAAGAGCAGAAGCGGTCCGAAAGCTGACGGACCTGCGCTCATTCGGTCAAGTTCCGTCGATTGAAGTCGACTTCTGTTCAGTGGTACGGACCGAGCCGACTACGCCCCGCACCCTGTACTCGACGTGCAGTCACCACCGAGTGGAGAGCGGGTACCGGACAATGGAGAGCCGCGGGAGTGTCCCCGCCCGGCCCGTGTCGTACGAAGGGGTCTGGCGGTTCACCGCCCCGGCCACGGACGTCTCCGTACCCCAGGCCCGGCACGCCGTACGCGACCTGCTGAAGCGCCAGGGCGTCCCCGTGGACGACGACATCGCCCAGGGTCTGCTGCTCATCGTCTCCGAACTGGCGACCAACGCGGTCAAGCACGCCGCACTGCTCTCGCCGGAGCTCGCGGTCGAGGTCGCCGTGGGCGCCGAGTGGATCAGGGTGTCCGTCGAGGACAACCACCCCTACCGGCCGACGGCCCTGGAGACGGACTACGCGCAGACCGGCGGGCGCGGGCTCCTGCTCGTCCGTGAGATCACCCGGGAAGCGGGCGGCACCTGCGACGTGGAGCACACCGCGGGCGGCGGAAAGGTCATCTGGGCGGCCCTGCCGCTCAGCACACGGCTGTGACCCCTCCGCGCCGGCGGGTCGCGCCTACCAGCCCGCAGCCGGTCCGGTCAGCTCCCGGATCGCCGGACGGGCGGCGTCCAGCACCGTCATGAACCAGGCGGAGAAGGGTGCCCGGGCATGCCGCTCGGCCAGCTCCCCGGCCGTCACGAAGGCCGTCTCGCCCACCTCCTCGGGATCCGGCCGCAGCTGCTCCTGGGCCATGCCCACGAAGAGGTGGTTGAACTCCTGCTCGACCAGACCCGACGCGGGATCCGGGTGGTTGTAGCGCACCGTGCCCGCCTCGGCCAGCAGCGAGGGCGAGACGCCCAGCTCCTCGTACGTCCGCCGGGCGGCGGCGGCGAAGGGCGCCTCACCCGGATAGGGGTGGCCGCAGCAGGTGTTGGACCAGACACCGGGGGAGTGGTACTTGCCGAGTGCGCGGCGCTGGAGCAACAGCCGGCCCTGCTCGTCGAAGAGGAACACGGAGAACGCCCGGTGGAGTTGCCCCGGTGCCTGGTGGGCGGCGAGCTTCTCCGCCGTGCCGATGGTGGTGCCGTTCTCGTCGACCAGTTCGAGCATGATCGCTTCTGCTGCGCCGTTCGACGAGTTGTTCGCCGCGGTGGCTGGTGTGGTCGGCATACCCATCCTTCGCTATGGACTCGGCCCCGAGCGCCGGTCCCGTCGAGTCTGCTCAAGTCTGCCGTACAAAAGCGGCTTGTCCGCACTTCGGTGCTGGCATGTCCGGCCCCGCCGCACCGCCCCGGCACGCCGGGCCCCGGACGGCGTGTCAGACCCCGGACGCCGCCGGATACTCGGTCCTGCCCCGCGCGACGGCTGCGGAACCATCGAGGACCAGGGCCGTCATCGCCTCGTGGGACACCTCGAAACCTGGCCGGATTCCGTACCGCGGGGCGGGCGCGAAACCGGACTCCGGGCAGGACTCGCGACGACCGGGCACCAGGACCCGTGACTCCCCGCGCAAGCGCGCGGCATCGCGCAGGGCCCGTACGCCGGCCAGGCCGGCTTCGGACTCCGTCGGGAACGCGGCGGCCCAGGGCGCGTGCACGGCCGCGCCGTCCGCAGCGGTCTCGGGACGGGGGCTCCAGCGGGCTTCGGCGGACGGACACACCGGATCGCCGTCATGCGGGACAGAGGGTGGCGAGTCGTCCAGGGAGTGGTCGTCGTCGGTCAACGTGGGCAGCCCTTGAGTGATTCGTACATCGCTGCGAAAACCCTACACCGCGGGTCCGGCCGGCCCCGGGTCAGTGGCAGAGCTTCGCCTCGTGCTCGGCGTGGCCGCTCGGCTCCAGCTGGAACGTGCAGTGCTCGACGTCGAAGTGGTCGCCGAGGCAGCCCTGCAGCTCATGGAGGAGTTTCTCGTGCCCGATCGAGTCGAGGAACTCCTGATGCACCACCACATGGGCGGAGAGGACCGGCATGCCCGAGGTGATCGTCCAGGCGTGCAGGTCATGGACGTCCAGCACCCCGGGCAGTGCCGTGATGTGGTCGCGCACCTCGCCCATGTCGACCCCCGGCGGCGCCGACTCCAGGAGGACGTTCAGCGTCTCGCGGAGCAGCTTCACCGTGCGCGGGACGATCATGAGCCCGATGACCAGCGAGGCGACCGGGTCCGCCGCCTGCCAGCCCGTCGCCAGGATGATGCCCGCCGAGACCAGCACGGTCACCGAGCCCAGGGCGTCGGCCAGCACCTCCAGATAGGCGCCGCGCACGTTGAGGCTGTCCTTCTGCCCGCGCGTCAGAAGCGACAGCGACACCATGTTCGCGACGAGGCCGACCAGGGCGAAGGCGATCGTCAGCCCGCCCCGGGTCTCGGCCGGGGTGATGAAACGCTCCACCGCCTCGAAGAGCAGATAGCCGCCCACCCCGAGCAGCAGGACGCAGTTGGCCAGCGCGGCGAGGATCTCCGCACGGGCGTAGCCGAAGGTCCGGTTCGGCCCGGCCGGTTTGTTCGCGAAGTGGATCGCCAGCAGCGCCATGCCGAGACCGAGGGCGTCGGTCGCCATGTGGGCGGCGTCGGCGATCAGCGCGAGGGAGCCCGACAGCACACCTCCGACGACCTCCATGACCGCCACGGCGAGCGTGATGCCCAGCGCGACCCTCAGCCGCCCCTGGTACGCGGCGGCCGCCGTGCCGGTGGGCGCGGGCCCTCCGTGCGCATGTCCGTGATCGTGCCCTGCCCCCATGGGGACGCCTCCCGGTCGTCTGCGGGCCCGGACGCGAACGGCCCGGGCCCTGTCAGTGAACTACGGGTGGGGGGTATCGGGCAACCCGGCACTGAACACCGTTGTCAACTGCTCTGACCTGCGGAAATGCTTGCAGGTCAGAGCGGCGGACCGGCCCTTTCGACCTCCTGCCGGGCCACGCTGCCGGGATGGTGCAGCAGCCAGCCCTGCCAGGCCGACTCGACCATCTCGCGCACCCCGCGCCGGGCCGTCCAGCCCAGCTGCCCGGACATCCGCTCGCACGAGGCGACCGCCTTCGCGGCGTCCCCGGCGCGGCGCGGCTCGGTCTCCGGCTTCAGCTCGTGGCCGGTGACCTCCGCCACCAGATCGGCGAGCTCGCGCACCGAGACGCCCTCGCCGCGGCCGATGTTCACGGTCAGGTCCCCGGGACCGTCCTGCGCGGCCAGCCGGCGGGCCACGGCCAGATGCGCGTCGGCCAGATCGGCCACGTGGATGTAGTCGCGGACGCAGGTGCCGTCCGGGGTGGCGTAGTCGTCCCCGAAGATCCGCGGCGCCTCACCGCGGGTCAGCCGGTCGAAGAACATCGGGATCACGTTGAAGACGCCCGTGTCCGCCAGCTGCGGCTCGGCGGCACCCGCCACGTTGAAGTAGCGCAGACAGCCGGTGGACAGCCCATGGGCCTGCCCGGCCGCCCGCACCAGCCATTCGCCGGCGAGCTTGGTCTCGCCGTACGGACTGATCGGGACGCAGGGGGCCGCCTCGGTGATCGTCTCCGCTTCCGGTACGCCGTAGACGGCGGCCGACGACGAGAACAGGAAGCGCCGTACCCCGGCGGCCGCGACGGCCTCCAGGAGGACGTTCAGCCCGGTGACGTTCTCCCGGTAGTACAGAAGCGGCTTCTCGACGGATTCGCCGACCTGCTTCTTCGCTGCGAGATGCACCACACCGGTCACCTCGTGCTCCGCGAGCACCCGGTCCAGCAGCGCACGGTCCGCCGCCGAACCACGGACCAGCGGGACGTCCTTCGCCAGCCGGTCCGGGTTGCCCGTCGAGAGGTCGTCGAGCACGACCACCCGCTCGCCGGCTTCCCTCATCGCCCGCACCACGTGGGCCCCGATGTATCCGGCTCCGCCGGTGATCAGCCATGTCATGGCGGCCAGGTTAGAGGGTCCGGCGACGGCGTGACCCGCGCCGCATGCCCCGGCCGCCGCGACGCGGGGCCCGCGTCCCATTCCTCCTGTGGTGCGCGACCCGCGCCGCAGGCCCCCGCCCGCCGTGACGCGCGACCCGGTGTCGCATGCCCGCCTCCTGTGACGCAGGAGCCGCGTTTTGTCAGCCGGGGCGGCCATCGACGATGATGATCGCGGACGGGGCCGGATGATGCCGGTCCTCCCGGAACAGAGCACAAACGGGCAGTGAACTCCCGCTTCCGTTCATCCGATAGCCTCTGCCGACATGCCGCCGGCCGTATTCAGGGCCGCACTGTCGCGCGCCGACCCGTGTCAGCACCAAGGAGTGAGTTCGTCTGTCGACCGCCATTCTCACAGGTGCTCCGGTACCCGGATCCTCGCTCCAGGACGATCTGAGGTCACTGGGCTTCGACGTACAGACCGCCGCCGACGTCACCGAGGCGGCCCGGTTGCTGTCCGCGGTGCCGGCCGAAAGCCGCGTCGCCCTCGTCGACCCCCGCTTCGTCGGTCATGTTCACGCCCTACGGCTCGGACTGACCGACCCCCGCTTCCCCGCCGCCACCGTGCCCGGAGCGCTCACCGCGCAGCCCGAGGCGCGTCCCGCCCTGGTCCGCGCCCTGCGCACCACCACCGAGGCAGTCGGCGCCGGAGTTCCCGCAGGCCCGCCCGGCACCACCGTCACGGTCACCGACCGCACCGTGCCCGGCCGGCTCGCCGCCACGATGGACGCCGAGGGCACCGCGGTCCAGCGCCCGGAGCTCGGCTCGCTCGTCGCCACCGTTCCGGCGGACGAGGCCGCACGCGCCACGGCGCGGTCCGGTGTCGCCGCCGTCGACGACGAGGCGGTCCGGCTGCGCGGCGCCGTGAAGGCCCGCGACGGCTTCTTCACCACGTACTGCATCAGCCCGTACTCGCGCTACCTCGCCCGCTGGTGCGCGCGCCGCGGCTTCACCCCGAACCAGGTCACCACCGCGTCCCTGCTGACCGCGCTGGTCGCGGCCGGCTGTGCCGCCACCGGCAGCCGCGGCGGATACGTCGCCGCAGGGCTGCTCCTCCTCTTCTCCTTCGTGCTGGACTGCACCGACGGGCAGCTCGCCCGCTACTCGCTGCAGTACTCGACGATGGGCGCCTGGCTCGACGCCACCTTCGACCGGGCCAAGGAGTACGCGTACTACGCGGGTCTCGCCCTCGGCGCGGCACGCGGTGGTGACGACGTCTGGGCGCTGGCGCTCGGCGCGATGGTGCTCCAGTCCTGCCGCCATGTGATCGACTTCTCGTTCAACGAGGCGAACCACGACGCGGTCGCGAACTCCAGCCCCACGGCCGCCCTCTCCGACAAGCTCGACAGCGTCGGCTGGACGGTCTGGGTGCGCCGGATGATCGTGCTCCCGATCGGTGAGCGCTGGGCGATGATCGCCGTACTGACCGCGCTGACCACCCCGCGGATCGTGTTCTACGCGCTCCTCGTCGGCTGCGCCTTCGCCGCCTGCTACACCACCGCCGGCCGGCTGCTGCGCTCCCTGACCCGTAAGGCCCGCCGCACCGACCGCGCCGCCCAGGCCCTCGCCGACCTCGCCGACTCCGGCCCGGTCGCCGAACTCGTGGCGGCCCGCGGCCCCCGGATCCCCGGCGCCTGGAGCGCCCCGGTGGTGGCGGTCGTCGGTACCGGCGCGCTGATCGCCGCCGCGCTCCAGCAGCCCTTCGGCAGCCGGCAGATGATCGCCGCCGCCGTCTTCTACGCGATCTGTTCCGGCATAGCCGTCGCGCGCCCGCTCAAGGGCGCGCTCGACTGGCTCGTGCCTCCCGTCTTCCGGGCGGCGGAGTACTGCACGATCCTCATCCTGGCCGCGCGCAGCGACATCGACGGTGCGCTTCCCGCGGCCTTCGGCCTGGTTTCGGCGGTCGCCTACCATCACTACGACACGGTGTACCGCATCCGAGGCGGCACCGGCGCCCCGCCGCAGTGGCTGGTGCGCACGATCGGCGGTCACGAGGGCCGGACCCTGGTGGTGGCCGTACTCGCCGCCGTACTCACGGGGGCCTCCGACTTCACCGTGGCCCTCACCGCCCTCGCGGTCGCCGTGGCCCTGGTCGTGCTCGTGGAATCCATCCGTTTCTGGGTGTCCTCCGGGGCGCCCGCCGTTCACGACGAAGGAGAACTCGCATGATCGGCCTCGTACTGGCAGCCGGCGCAGGACGGCGCCTGCGCCCCTACACCGACACGCTCCCCAAGGCCCTCGTGCCGGTGGACGGCGAGAAGACGATCCTCGACCTCACGCTGGCCAACTTCGCCGAGATCGGGCTCACCGAGGTCGCGATCGTCGTCGGCTACCGCAAGGAAGCGGTCTACGACCGCAAGGCGGAGCTGGAGGCGAAGTACGGCCTGAAGCTCACCCTCGTCGACAACGACAAGGCCGAGGAGTGGAACAACGCCTACTCGCTGTGGTGCGCCCGTGAGGTCCTCAAGCGCGGTGTGATCCTCGCCAACGGCGACACCGTCCACCCGGTGTCCGTCGAGCGGACCCTGCTGGACGCGCGCGGCAAGGGCCAGAAGATCATCCTCGCCCTCGACACGGTGAAGAACCTCGCCGACGAGGAGATGAAGGTCATCACCGACGGCGACAAGGGCGTGCGTCGGATCACGAAGCTGATGGACCCGGCCACCGCCACCGGCGAGTACATCGGCGTCACCCTCATCGAGGCCGAGGCCGCCGAGGAGCTCGCCGACGCGCTCAAGGCCACCTTCGAGCGCGACCCGGACCTCTACTACGAGGACGGCTACCAGGAGCTCGTCAACCGCGGCTTCACCGTCGACGTGGCCCCCATCGGCGAGGTCACCTGGGTCGAGATCGACAACCACGACGACCTCGCGAAGGGCAGGGAGATCGCATGCCAGTACTGACCCGGCTGATCCCCTCCCCGGTCTTCGTCGACATCAGCCGGGGCGCCATGGACGACCTGGCCGGTCTCCTCGTCGACCAGCGGATCTCCGCGTCCGGCAAGCTCGCGATCGCCATCAGCGGCGGCTCCGGGCAGGCCCTGCGCGAGACACTCGCCCCGGCCCTGCCGGGCGCCGACTGGTACTGCGTCGCCGGCGGCAACATCGACGCCGCCGTGAAGCTGGCCGACGACATCAAGGGCAAGCGCTACGACGCCGTGGTCGGCCTCGGCGGCGGCAAGATCATCGATGTGGCGAAGTACGCCGCGGCCCGGGTCGGCCTGCCGCTCGTCTCGGTCGCCACGAACCTCGCCCACGACGGTCTCTGCTCGCCCGTCGCGACCCTGGACAACGACAACGGCCGGGGCTCGTACGGGGTCCCGATGCCGATCGCCATGGTCATCGACCTCTCGGTGATCCGCCAGGCCCCGGACCGCTTCGTGCGCTCCGGCGTCGGCGACGCGATCTCCAACATCTCCGCGATCGCCGACTGGGAGCTCTCGCACCAGGTCAACAACGAGCAGATCGACGGACTGGCCGCCGCCATGGCCCGTACCGCCGGCGAAGCCGTCCTGCGGCACCCCGGCACCGTCGCCGACGACGAGTTCCTCACGGTCCTGGCCGAGTCGCTGGTGCTCTCCGGCATCGCCATCTCGATCAGCGGTGACACCCGCCCGTCGTCCGGCGCCTGCCACGAGATCAGCCACGCCTTCGACCTGCTCTTCCCCAAGCGGGCCGCCAGCCACGGCGAGCAGGTCGGCCTCGGCGCCGCCTTCGCCATGCACCTGCGCGGCGCCCGCGAGGAGTCCGGCCTCTTCGCCGAGGTCCTGCGCCGGCACGGCCTCCCGGTCGTGCCCGAGGAGATCGGCTTCACCGTCGACGAGTTCGTCCAGGCCGTCGACTACGCCCCGCAGACCCGTCCGGGACGTTTCACGGTCCTGGAACACCTCAACCTGTCCACCGACCAGATCAGGGACGCGTACGCCGACTATGCCAAGACCATCAGTAGCTGAACTCCGCCCTGTCGTTCACCCCCCGGGCGTCAAGGACCGGCGCAGCGGTGAACACTGGGCGGGCCGGATATACATGCGCGAGGTCTCGCTGCGTGTGGACCGGTACCTGGTGAACACCAAGGTCACGCCCAACCAGCTGACGTACCTGATGACCGTCGCCGGCGTGCTCGCCGCTCCGGCCCTGCTCGTGCCGGGCATCCCCGGTGCGCTGCTCGGTGTCCTCATGGTCCAGCTCTACCTGCTGCTGGACTGTGTCGACGGCGAGCTCGCCCGCTGGAAGAAGCAGTTCTCGCTCGGCGGGGTCTACCTGGACCGGGTCGGTGCCTATCTCTGTGACGCCGCCGTGCTGGTCGGATTCGGCCTGCGCGCCGCGGACCTGTGGGGCACCGGGCGGATCGACTGGCTGTGGGCCTTCCTGGGCACGCTCGCCGCGCTGGGCGCCATCCTGATCAAGGCCGAGACCGACCTGGTGGGAGTCGCGCGTCACCAGGGCGGGCTGCCGCCGGTCAAGGAGTCCGCCTCCGAGCCGCGCTCCTCCGGCATGGCGTTCGCCCGCCGGGCCGCCGGTGCGCTCAAGTTCCACCGGCTGATCCTGTGCGTCGAGGCGTCGCTGGTCATTCTGGTCGCGGCCGTCCTGGACGCGGTCCGCGACGACCTCTTCTTCAGCCGCCTGGCGGTCGCGGTGCTGGCCGGCATCGCCCTGCTGCAGACCCTCCTCCACCTCGTGTCGGTCCTGGCATCGAGCAGGCTGAAGTGAGCTCCCCCATGAAACTCGGCGCGGTCATCATCACGATGGGCAACCGCCCGGCCGAGCTGCGCGCCCTGCTCGACTCGGTCGCCAAGCAGGACGGCGACCGCATCGAGGTGGTCGTCGTCGGCAACGGTTCCGCCGTCCCGGAGGTCCCCGCAGGCGTGCGGACCGTCGAGCTGCCGGAGAACCTGGGCATCCCCGGCGGCCGCAACGTGGGCATCGAGGCCTTCGGCCCGTCCGGCGCCGACGTCGACGCGCTGCTCTTCCTCGACGACGACGGGCATCTGCCGCTCACCGACACCGCCGAGCTGTGCCGGCAGGCGTTCGAGGCCGATCCGAAGCTCGGCATCATCAGCTTCCGGATCGCCGACCCGGACACCGGCGAGACCCAGCGCCGTCATGTGCCGCGGCTGCGTGCCGCCGACCCGATGCGCTCGTCACGGGTGACGACCTTCCTCGGCGGCGCCAACGCCGTGCGCACCCGGGTCATCGCGGAGGTCGGCCCGCTGCCGGGCGACTTCTTCTACGCGCACGAGGAGACCGACCTCGCCTGGCGTGCCCTGGACGCCGGCTGGCTGATCGACTACCGCGCGGACATGGTCCTCAACCACCCCACGACCGCGCCGTCCCGCCATGCCGTCTACCACCGCATGGTCGCCCGGAACCGGGTCTGGCTGGCGCGGCGCAACCTGCCCGCGCCCCTGGTCCCCGTGTACCTCGGGGTGTGGCTGCTGCTGACCCTGCTGCGCAGGCCCTCGGGCCCGGCGCTGAAGGCATGGTTCGGCGGCTTCCGCGAAGGCTGGTCGACACCCTGCGGACCGCGTCGCCCGATGAAGTGGCGTACGGTGTGGCGGCTGACCAGACTCGGCCGGCCTCCGGTGATCTGAGACGGTTCGCCTCTGGGAGCATGAGGCGTAAATTTTCTTTCGGGACCTGTCCGCCCTGAGCCGCGCCCGCGACTGGCCGCGCGTTTTGAATACGAGAGTTTCATCTGGTGAGTGACACAACCCATGACGGTGCTGTTGCGCTGAGCACCCCGCCCTCGGCCGATGACGGCCTGAGCCCAGGCGATCTGGCCGTGAAGTACGGCCTGACGGTCAGCGGCGCCCGGCCCGGGCTCTTCGAGTACGTGCGTCAGCTCCGCGGGCGACGCCACTTCATCATGGCGTTCTCCCGGGCCAAGCTGACCGCCCAGTACAGCCAGGCCAAGCTGGGTCAGTTGTGGCAGGTGGCCACCCCGCTCCTGAACGCCGCGGTGTACTTCGTCATCTTCGGCCTGATTCTCGGTACGAAGAGGGGCATGGAGCCGGAGGTCTTCATTCCCTTCCTGGTCACCGGGGTCTTCGTCTTCACCTTTACCCAGAGTTCGGTGATGGCCGGGGTCCGTGCGATCTCCGGCAACCTCGGCCTGGTGCGGGCACTGCACTTCCCGCGGGCCTCGCTGCCCATCTCGTTCTCGCTCCAGCAGCTCCAGCAGCTGCTGTACTCGATGATCGTGCTGGTCGCCGTGACCGTGGGGTTCGGCAGTTACCCGCGGCTGTCCTGGCTGCTGGTGATTCCCGCGCTGGTCATGCAGTTCTTCTTCAACACCGGACTGGCGCTGATCATGGCGAGGCTCGGCGCCAAGACGCCCGACCTGGCCCAGCTCATGCCCTTTGTGATGCGGACCTGGATGTACGCCTCCGGCGTGATGTTCTCCATCCCGGTGATGCTCGCCGACAAGCCGGCCTGGATCGCCGATGTGCTGCAGTACAACCCGGCGGCCATCTACATGGACCTGATCCGGTTCGCGATGATCGACGGTTACGGCTCCGAGAACCTGCCCGCGCATGTGTGGGTGGTGGGTCTGGCCTGGGCGCTCCTGGTGGGCGTGCTGGGCTTTGTGTACTTCTGGAAGGCAGAGGAGCGGTACGGCCGTGGCTGAGCACAACACCGCGGGGCGCATCCCCACCGTGATCGCCGACGACGTGCACATCGTGTACCGCGTCAACGGCGGCGGCGGTGGCAAGGGCGGCGCCACCGCGGCACTGAGCCGGATACTGCGCCGCGGGAAGGGCGAGGAGCGGGGTGTCCGCAAGGTGCATGCCGTGCGCGGCGTCTCCTTCACCTCCTACCGCGGCGAGGCGATCGGCCTCATCGGTACGAACGGCTCCGGCAAGTCCACCCTGCTGCGGGCCATCGCCGGGCTGCTGCCGACCGAGAGCGGCAAGGTGTACACGGACGGGCAGCCCTCGCTGCTCGGCGTGAACGCGGCGCTGATGAGCGACCTGACGGGCGAGCGGAACGTCGTGCTCGGCGGGCTCGCCATGGGAATGAGCCGCGAGGAGATCCGCGAGCGGTACCAGAGCATCGTCGACTTCTCCGGCATCAACGAGAAGGGCGACTTCATCACCCTGCCCATGCGGACGTACTCCTCCGGTATGGCGGCCAGGCTGCGCTTCTCCATCGCCGCCGCCAAGAACCACGACGTCCTCATGATCGACGAGGCGCTGGCGACCGGTGACCGCAAGTTCCAGATCCGCTCCGAGGCGCGCATCCGGGAGCTCCGCAAGGAGGCCGGGACCGTCTTCCTCGTCAGCCACAGCAACAAGTCGATCAGGGACACCTGCGACCGGGTGCTGTGGCTGGAAAAGGGCGAACTGCTGATGGACGGTCCGACCGACGAGGTACTGAAGGCGTACGAGCGCGAGACGGGCAAGTAGGGCGACACCGACATCGCGTACCCGAGCGGCCTCTGCCGGAGCCTTCCGGCAGAGGCCGCTGTGCTGCTTGCGGATCGTCGGCCGCGTCCCGGACGTCCACGGCTCGTCGTACGGCACCCGGCAAGATCTCCTCCCGCCGGATGACGTCAATTTCCTTGCACAAGGGGAAAGTTGACAGAGCGAAGCGCGCAGGTGTTGCGCGCCCCACACCCCGGCGTATGGATGAGCGTTGTACAACGTAAGCTGTACCGGTGCTGATTCGTGGCAAGTGGGGCGATACCGCCTGGGAGGACGGCGCGTCGTCGTCCTCCGCACTCGGGAGAGCGGGCGGCGTGTCCGGAATGGGATGTTTTGGGTCGGCAGTGTAGAACGGGAGATGTGACGGCTATGACGGAAGATCTCCAGCTCCGAGGTGCTCACGCCGTCCTCGCGCAGGGCGGTCCGCAGTGACCCGTACCCCGCAGGCGCGGCTTGATTCCGCCGTACCCGGAACCCTTGACAAGGCCGCCGACGAGAACTTCCCGGTGGCCCCCTTCTTCCTGCCACGCGCCTGGCGCGACGACCTGATGGCCGTCTACGGCTTCGCCCGGCTCGTCGACGACATCGGTGACGGCGATCTCGCCCCCGGCGGCGCCGACGCCCGACATCTCGGTCTCGACCCGGCCGAGGGCGAGGACCGGCTCGCGATGCTCGACGCGCTGGAGACGGACCTGCGCCGGATCTTCGCCGTCACCGGCGAGACACCGCACCACCCCCTCCTCCAGGCACTGCGCCCCACGGTGCGGCGCCGCGCACTGACCCCCGAACCCTTTCTCGGCCTCATCGAGGCCAACCGGCAGGACCAGAAGATCCGCCGCTACGGGACGTACGAGGAGCTCCTCGCGTACTGCGAGCTCTCCGCGAACCCCGTCGGCCGCCTGGTCCTCCAGCTGACCGGCACCGCCAGTCCCGAGCGCCTGCGCCGCTCCGACGCCGTCTGCACCGCGCTGCAGATCGTCGAGCACCTCCAGGACGTCGCCGAGGACCTCGGCCGGGACCGGATCTATCTGCCGGCCGACGACATGGCGAGGTTCCATGTCACCGAATCCGACCTGGCGGCACCGTCCGGGGGCGCGTCGGTGCGGGCGCTGATCGCGTACGAGGCCGAACGCGCCGCAGATCTGCTGAATGAAGGCACCCCTCTGGTGGGTAGCGTCCACGGCAGGCTCAAGCTGCTTCTCGCCGGATTCGTGGGAGGGGGGCGTGCCGCCCTCACCGCGATCGCGGCCGCCGGGTTCGACGTACTGCCCGGACCCCCCAAACCCACCAAGCCCAGCCTGCTGCGCGAGGTGGGAGTTGTTTTGCGAAGAGCGCGTAGAGAGGGGTGAGCCGGACCGTGGAGGGACAGACGACGTACATGTCGGCACCGGTACAGGCCGCATACAGTTACTGCGAGGCGGTCACCGGACAGCAGGCGCGTAACTTCGCGTACGGCATCAGGCTGCTGCCCGCCGAGAAGCGGCAGGCCATGTCGGCCCTGTACGCCTTCTCCCGGCGGGTCGACGACATCGGTGACGGCGAGCTGGAGCCGGAGACCAAGCGCGTCCGGCTGGAGGGCACCCGCGCGGTGCTGGACCGGATCCGTGGCGGAGCGGTCGACGAGGACGACACCGACCCGGTGGCCGTCGCGCTCGCCGACGCCGCCCGCCGCTTCCCGCTGCCGCTCGAAGGGCTCGACGAGCTCATCGACGGCGTGCTGATGGACGTGCGGGGCGCGACCTACGAGACGTGGGACGACCTCAAGACCTACTGCCGGTGCGTCGCGGGCGCCATCGGCCGCCTCAGCCTGGGCGTCTTCGGTACGGAACCCGGCGCGCCGGGCACCGAGCGTGCCGCCGAGTACGCCGACACGCTCGGCCTCGCGCTCCAGCTGACGAACATCCTGCGCGACGTGCGCGAGGACGCGGGCAACGGGCGCACCTACCTGCCCGCCGACGACCTCGCCAAGTTCGGCTGCTCCGCCGGCTTCCACCGGGCCACCCCGCCGCCCGGCTCCGACTTCGCCGGGCTCGTCCACTTCGAGGTCCGGCGCGCCCGCGCCCTGTTCGCCGAGGGCTACCGGCTGCTGCCGATGCTCGACCGGCGCAGCGGCGCCTGTGTCGCGGCCATGGCCGGTATCTACCGGCGGCTCCTCGACCGGATCGAGCGCGACCCCGAGGCGGTGCTGCGCGGCCGGGTCTCGCTCCCGGGCCACGAGAAGGCGTACGTCGCGGTGCGCGGTCTGTCGGGCCTCGACGCGCGCCACATCTCGCGCCGCACGATCCGGGGGCGTGTCTGAATGCCTCACACGGACATCTCGCGCACCATGTGCATCATGGATGATCACTCCGTGCGGCGGGCAACCCTCTGCCGTACGCATGCGTCCCTGACTGAAGAGACCTGGCGAGAGGGGGACGCATGACGGACGACGCCCTGCGTTCCTCGCGCGCGGTCGTGGTCGGGGGCGGGCTCGCCGGTGTGACGGCGGCCCTGCGGCTGGCCGACGCCGGGCTTGACGTGACCCTGCTCGAAGGACGGCCCCGGCTCGGCGGCCTCGCCTTCTCCTTCCGGCGCGGCGAGCTGACGGTCGACAACGGCCAGCATGTCTATCTGCGCTGCTGCACCGCCTACCGCTGGTTCCTGGACCGGGTCGACGGGGCGGCGCTGGCGCCGCTGCAAAACCGTTTGGACGTGCCCGTTCTCGATGTGGGACGGCTTGCGGGCCCCCGCCTCGGACGGCTGCGCCGCAACGGCCTCCCGGTCCCGCTCCACCTGGCCGCCGGACTCGCCGCCTATCCGCACCTCTCGCTCGCCGAGCGCGCGAGCGTCGGGCGGGCCGCGCTGGCCCTCGGCCGGCTGGACCCGGACGACCCCGCACTCGACGACATCGACTTCGGCAGCTGGCTCGCCCGGCACGGCCAGTCGCCCCGTACCGTCGAGGCGCTCTGGGACCTCGTCGGTGTGGCCACGCTCAACGCCACCGCACCGAACTCCTCGCTCGCGCTCGCCGCGAAGGTCTTCAAGACGGGCCTCCTCTCCGAGCCCGGAGCAGCCGACATCGGCTGGGCCTCCGTGCCGCTCGGGGACGTCCACGACACCCTCAGCCGCAAGGCCCTGGACTCCGCCGGCGTCCGCACCGAACTGCGGACGAAGGCCGGCGCGCTCACCCGTACCGATGACGGACGCTGGGTGGTCGACACCGGCGCCGAACGGATCGAGGCGGACACTGTCGTGCTGGCCGTACCGCAGCGCGAGGCCCACGACCTGCTGCCCGAGGGCGCGCTCGACGCACCGGAGCGGCTCCTGGAGATCGGCACCTCACCGATCCTGAACGTGCACGTGGTCTACGACCGCAAGGTGCTCAGGCAGCCGTTCTTCGCCGCACTCGGCTCGCCGGTGCAGTGGGTCTTCGACCGGACCGAGGCTTCCGGCCTCACCGGCCCCGGCCAGTACCTCGCGGTGTCCCAGTCCGCCGCCCACGAGGAGATCGAGCTGCCCGTCGCCGAGCTCCGCGCACGCTACCTGCCCGAGCTGGAGCGGCTGCTGCCCGCCGCCCGGGGGGCCGGGATCAGGGACTTCTTCGTCACCCGGGAGCGCACGGCGACCTTCGCACCCGCGCCCGGCGTCGGCCGGCTGCGGCCGGGCACGCGCACGCGTGCCCCCGGCCTCTTCCTGGCCGGCGCATGGACCGCCACCGGCTGGCCCGCCACCATGGAGGGCGCCGTCCGCAGCGGTTCCGGCGCCGCGGACGCCGCGCTCCTGGCGCTCGGCCGCCCCCACGAACATCCGCTGCAGGAGGCGGCATGAGCAGTACCACCGGAACAAGAGGAGAGTCAGTGACCCCGGCGAATCCGGCTTCCGACACCGTGGCGGACACCACGGACGTCACCGCGCTTCTGGAGCGCGGACGGGCCCTTTCCGCCCCGGTGCTCCGGGCCGCCGTTGACCGGCTCGCACCGCCCATGGACACCGTGGCCGCGTATCACTTCGGCTGGATCGATGCCCAGGGCAGGCCCTCCGACGGCGACGGCGGCAAGGCCGTCCGCCCGGCGCTGGCCCTGCTGTCCGCGGAGGCGGCCGGCGCCGCCGCCGAGGCCGGCGTCCCCGGCGCGGTGGCCGTCGAACTCGTGCACAACTTCTCGCTGCTGCACGACGACCTGATGGACGGCGACGAGCAGCGGCGCCACCGCGACACGGTGTGGAAGGTGCACGGCCCCGCCCAGGCGATCCTCGTCGGCGACGCGTTGTTCGCGCTGGCCAACGAGATCCTGCTGGAGCTCGGCACCGTCGAGGCGGGCCGCGCGGCCCGCCGGCTGACCACGGCCACCCGCAAGCTCATCGACGGTCAGGCCCAGGACATCTCCTACGAGCACCGCGAGCGGGTCACCGTCGAGGAGTGCCTGGAGATGGAGGGCAACAAGACGGGCGCCCTGCTCGCCTGCGCCTGCTCCATCGGCGCGGTGCTCGGCGGCGCCGACGACCGCACCGCCGACGTCCTGGAGGCGTACGGCTACCACCTCGGCCTCGCCTTCCAGGCGGTCGACGACCTGCTCGGGATCTGGGGCGACCCGGAGTCCACCGGCAAGCAGACCTGGAGCGATCTGCGCCAGCGCAAGAAGTCCCTGCCGGTCGTCGCCGCGCTCGCCGCGGGCGGACCGGCCTCGGAGCGTCTGGGCGAACTGCTCGCCGCCGACGCGAAGAGCAATGACTTCGACAGCTTCTCCGAAGAGGAGTTCGCCGCCCGTGCGGCGCTCATCGAGGAGGCGGGCGGCCGCGAGTGGACCGCCCAGGAGGCCCGTCGTCAGCATGCGGTCGCCATCGAGGCGCTGCATGGTGTGGACATGCCGGAAACCGTGCGGGCGCAGCTCACGGCGCTCGCGGACTTCGTCGTCGTACGAAAGAGATGATGACCATCTGCTCCATATGACTCGCAGTCGCCGGCCGGCGCCCGTCACGGGCGCCGGCCGACGGAGACCCCAGCACAGCAGAGGACCAACTGCACGAAGGGGAAGCCATGACAGCGACGACCGACGGAAGCTCCGGGGCTGTGGACCCCCGAGCAGCCTCGGCCAGTAGTCCGACAACCGAATCAACCATCGCCGCGGACGACGTTCTCGCCGCCGCGCGGCGGGCCGCGGAACGCTCGGTGGAGCACCTCCTCGGCAGGCAGGACGAGCAGGGCTGGTGGAAGGGCGACCTCGCCACCAACGTCACCATGGACGCCGAGGACCTCCTGCTCCGGCAGTTCCTCGGAATTCAGGATCCCGCCACGGTCCGGGCGGCCGGCCGCTTCATCCGCGGCGAACAGCTCGGCGACGGCACCTGGGCCACCTTCCACGGCGGCCCCGGAGATCTCTCCGCCACCATCGAGGCGTACGTCGCACTGCGTCTGGCGGGGGACCGCCCGGACGAACCGCACATGGCGCGCGCCGCGGGATGGGTCAGGGAGCAGGGCGGGATCGCGGCGAGCCGCGTCTTCACCCGGATCTGGCTGGCCCTCTTCGGCTGGTGGAAATGGGACGACCTGCCGGAGCTCCCGCCCGAGCTGATGTTCTTTCCCAAGTGGGTCCCGCTCAACATCTACGACTTCGGCTGCTGGGCCKGCCAGACCATCGTGCCGCTCACCGTCGTCTCCGCGAAGCGGCCGGTACGGCCCGCGCCCTTCGCCCTGGACGAGCTGCACACCGATCCGGACGAACCGAACCCCACCCGCCGACCCGCCCCGGCAGCCAGCTGGGACGGCATCTTCCAGCGCCTCGACAAGGCGCTGCACGTCTACCACCGGTTCGCCCCGCGCCGCCTGCGCCGGGTCGCCATGAACGCGGCCGCCCGGTGGATCATCGAACGCCAGGAGAACGACGGCTGCTGGGGCGGCATCCAGCCACCCGCCGTGTACTCCGTCATCGCTCTCCATCTGCTCGGATACGACCTCGACCACCCGGTGATGCGGGCCGGACTCGAGTCCCTCGACCGGTTCGCGGTCTGGCGCGAGGACGGCGCCCGCATGATCGAGGCCTGCCAGTCCCCGGTCTGGGACACCTGCCTCGCCACCATCGCACTCGCCGACGCCGGGGTCGCCGCCGACCACCCCGCGCTGGTGAAGGCAGCCGACTGGATGCTGGGCGAGGAGATCGACCGGCCCGGCGACTGGTCGGTACGCAGACCCCAACTGGCCCCGGGCGGCTGGGCGTTCGAGTTCCACAACGACAACTACCCCGATATCGACGACACCGCGGAAGTAGTCCTCGCGCTGCGCCGGGTCCGCCACCCGGAGCCGGCGCGGATCGAGGCCGCCATCGAGCGCGGCGTGCGCTGGAACGTAGGGATGCAGTCCCGCAACGGCGCCTGGGGTGCCTTCGACGCCGACAACACCAGCGCGTTCCCCAACAGACTGCCGTTCTGCGACTTCGGCGAGGTCATCGACCCGCCCTCCGCCGACGTCACCGGGCACGTGGTGGAGATGCTCGCCATCGAGGGCCACTCCGCTCACCCCGCGACCCGGCGGGGCATCGAGTGGCTCCTCGCCGAACAGGACGCGGCCGGCGGCTGGTTCGGCCGCTGGGGCGTCAACTACGTCTACGGGACCGGGTCGGTGGTGCCGGCCCTGGTCGCCGCCGGACTGCCCGCCTCGCACCCCTCCATCCGGCGTGCGGTCGGCTGGCTGGAATCCGTCCAGAACGACGACGGCGGATGGGGCGAGGACCTGCGCTCCTACAACGAGGACAAGTGGATCGGCCACGGAGCCTCGACGGCGTCCCAGACCGCCTGGGCCCTGCTGGCACTCCTCGCGGCCGGCCGGCGCGACACCGTGGCCGTCTCGCGGGGCATCGCCTGGCTGGCCGAGACCCAGCAGGCCGACGGCTCCTGGGACGAGCCGTACTTCACCGGGACCGGCTTCCCCTGGGACTTCTCCATCAACTACCACCTCTACCGGCAGGTCTTCCCCCTGACCGCACTCGGACGGTACGTGCACGGCGACCCGTTCGCCGGCCGCACGGCGGTCCGCGAGGGGGCCTGATGGGCGATGCCCCGGGGCCGGCCGGCCCCACCGCCCCGCTGCTCATCGCCTGCGCCCTGGGCATCGAGCACCTGGCCCTGCGCACCGGCAGGGCCAGGGCGGGCACCGCCCCGGGCCCCGTGACCGTACTGCGTACGGGCATGGGGCCGAAGGCGGCCGAAACGGCTGTGGCGAGGGCGCTCGGCCAGAGCCGGGCGTCCGGCGCCGCCGTCATCGCCTCGGGGTTCTGCGCCGGGCTCGCACCCGGTATGCACCCGGGCGACCTGGTGGTGGCCGACGAGACCCGGACAGCCGGGCAGTCGGACGCCTGCACCGGCACGGAACTCCTTGCCGACGCACTCGCCAGGGCCGTACCCGGACGCACCGTCCACACCGGTCCGCTGACCGGTTCCGACCATGTCGTACGAGGGCATGAGCGGGCCGAGCTGCGGGCCACCGGAGCGATCGCTGTGGACATGGAGTCCGCCGCGACCCTGCGCATCGCCCTGCGGTCCGGGCCACGCCCGGTTGCGGCCGTACGGGTGGTCGTGGACGCTCCGGAGCATGAGCTCGTCCGCATCGGCACGGTCCGCGGTGGAATATCGGCTTTCCGTGTTCTTCGTGCCGTCCTGCCGGCTTTCTATGAATGGCACCGATCTTTGCTGCTCCCCAGGAGGTGAGCTAGATGGCCATGCCGCTCCGTCAGTCCATCAAGGTTGCGACGTACCTCATTGAACAGAAGCTCCGAAAGCGGGAGAAGTTCCCGTTGATTGTCGAGCTGGAGCCGTTGTTCGCCTGCAACCTCGCCTGCGAGGGCTGCGGGAAGATCCAGCACCCGGCCGGAGTCCTCAAGCAGCGCATGCCGGTGGCCCAGGCCGTCGGCGCCGTGCTCGAATCGGGCGCCCCGATGGTCTCCATCGCCGGCGGCGAGCCGCTGATGCATCCGCAGATCGACGAGATCGTCCGGCAGTTGGTGGCGAAGAAGAAGTACGTCTTCCTCTGCACCAACGCGATGCTGATGCGCAAGAAGCTCGAGAAGTTCACCCCCTCGCCCTACTTCGCGTTCGCCGTCCACATCGACGGCCTGCGCGAGCGTCACGACGAATCGGTTGCCAAGGAAGGGGTGTTCGACGAGGCGGTCGCGGCCATGAAGGAGGCCAAACGGCGCGGCTTCCGCGTCACGACCAACTCCACGTTCTTCAACACCGACACGCCCCAGACCATCATCGAGGTCCTCAACTTCCTCAACGACGACCTGAAGGTCGACGAGATGATGATCTCGCCCGCCTACGCCTACGAGAAGGCACCCGACCAGGAGCACTTCCTGGGCGTCGAGCAGACCCGTGAGCTGTTCAAGAAGTCCTTCGCGGGCGGCAACCGGGCCAGGTGGCGCCTGAATCACTCGCCGCTCTTCCTGGACTTTCTGGAGGGCAAGGCGGACTTCCCGTGCACGGCCTGGGCCATTCCGAACTACTCCCTGTTCGGCTGGCAGCGGCCGTGCTATCTCATGAGCGACGGGTACGTGCCGACATACCGGCAGCTCATCGAGGAGACGGACTGGGACAAGTACGGCCGCGGCAAGGACCCGCGCTGCGCCAACTGCATGGCGCACTGCGGCTACGAGCCCACCGCCGTCCTCGCCACCATGGGGTCGCTCAAGGAGTCCTTGCGCGCGGCGCGGGAGACCATCGGCGGGAACCGGTGACGTGAGGTCCGCGGGAGAGCCGGCCGCACCGGCTCTCCCCGTTCCGCGGGCCCGGCCCGGACGCCGCCCCGTGCGGGGCACGTCCGGGCCGGGCCGGCGGCAGCCGGTGGGAACGCGCACCGGGGGTCACAGCCGTCATCGTGAGCCGACAACAGGACCAGAGAGGGGGCCCGGGCATGACGCTGCTGCAGTCCATCCGGGGGCCACACGATCTCAAGGCACTGAACGAACCGCAGCTCGGCGAACTCGCCGAGGACATCAGGAAGTTCCTCGTCCAGGCAGTGGCCAGGACCGGTGGCCATCTCGGCCCCAACCTCGGAGTGGTGGA
Source organism: Streptomyces sp. OR43 (assembly GCF_008042275.1). Taxonomy (GTDB): domain Bacteria; phylum Actinomycetota; class Actinomycetes; order Streptomycetales; family Streptomycetaceae; genus Streptomyces. The sequence continues at coordinate 147,141 of NZ_RDBK01000022.1, forward strand.
GCTCTCCATCGCCCTGCACCGGGTCTTCGACTCACCCGTGGACCGGATCCTGTGGGACACCGGCCACCAGAGCTACGTCCACAAGCTCCTCACCGGGCGGCAGGACTTCTCCAAGCTGCGCGGCAAGGGCGGCCTCTCCGGATACCCCTCGCGCGCCGAGTCCGAGCACGACGTCATCGAGAACTCGCACGCCTCCACCGTGCTCGGATGGGCCGACGGTCTCGCCAAGGCGAACGAACTCCTCGGCCGCACGGGCCACGTCGTCGCGGTCATCGGCGACGGGGCGCTCACCGGCGGGATGGCCTGGGAGGCGCTGAACAACATCGCCGCCGCCGGGGACCGCCCGCTGATCATCGTCGTCAACGACAACGAGCGCTCCTACGCCCCGACGATCGGCGGCCTCGCCAACCACCTCTCCACGCTGCGGACCACCGACGGATACGAACGCTTCCTTGCGTGGGGCAAGGGCGTCCTGCAGCAGACACCCGTCATCGGGCAGCCGCTGTACGAGTCGCTGCACGGCGCAAAGAAGGGGTTCAAGGACACCTTCGCCCCGCAGGGCCTGTTCGAGGACCTCGGCCTGAAGTACGTCGGACCGATCGACGGCCACGACACCGCTGCCGTCGAGTCCGCACTCCGCCGCGCCACACGCTTCCACGGCCCCGTGCTCGTGCACTGCATCACCGAGAAGGGCCGCGGCTACCTCCCCGCCCTCCGGGACGAGGCCGACCGCTTCCACACCGTCGGTGCGATGGACCCGCTGACCTGCGCCCCGCTCGCACCCGCGGCCGGCCCCTCCTGGACCTCCGTGTTCGGGGACGAGATCGCGTCGATCGGCGCGGAGCGTCCGGACGTCGTGGCCCTCACGGCGGCGATGCTGCACCCCGTCGGGCTGACGAAGTTCGCCGAGGCGTTCCCGGAACGGGTCTGGGACGTCGGGATCGCCGAGCAGCACGCGACCGTCTCGGCCGCCGGACTGGCGACCGGGGGACTGCACCCGGTCGTCGCCGTGTACGCCACCTTCCTCAACCGGGCCTTCGACCAGCTGCTGATGGACGTGGCCCTGCACCGTTGCGGCGTCACGTTCGTGCTCGACCGGGCCGGGGTGACCGGGCCCGACGGTGCCTCCCACAACGGCATGTGGGACATGTCCCTCCTCCAGGTCGTACCCGGCCTGCGGATCGCCGCGCCGCGCGACGCGGACCGGTTGCGCGCCGCGCTGCGCGAGGCCGTCGACGTCGACGACGCACCGACCCTGATCCGGTTCCCCAAGGAAGCGGTGGGGGAGCCGGTCCCCGCGATCGGCACCATCGGCGGCATGGACGTCCTGCACCGCGCCGAGGAGGCCGACGTGCTGCTGGTCGCGGTCGGCGTGATGGCGCCGGTCTGCCTGCAGGCCGCCGATCTGCTGACGGGCGCCCGCATCCGCTGCACGGTGGTCGACCCCCGCTGGGTCAAACCGGTCGACGGCCGGCTCGCGCCGCTCGCCGCACAGCACCGCCTCGTCGCCGTGGTCGAGGACAACAGCCGGGCCGGAGGCGTCGGCTGGGCCGTGGGGCAGGCCCTGCGGGATGCCGGGGTCGACGTACCGCTGCGGACGTTCGGCATTCCCGACCAGTTCCTCGCCCATGGGAAACGGGCCGAGATCCTGGCCGACATCGGGCTCACACCGGTCGAGATCGCGGGCCGGATCAGCGCCGCGCTGGCCACCGGGGGCGCGGCCACCGGCAGGGAACACCATGCCCGGGGCAACGGGCACAAGGAGAGCGGGGCATGAAGGACGACGGGCCCAAGGGCTTCGATGTGGCGCGGCTCCTCGCGGAGCGCGGCGCCGAACGCTACGAGCTGCACACCAAGTACCTCAACCACCAGCTCCCGCGCATGCTGCACACCATCGGCTTCGACAAGGTCTACGAACGGGCCGAGGGCGCGCACTTCTGGGACGCGGACGGCAACGACTACCTGGACATGCTCGCCGGTTTCGGGGTGATGGGGCTCGGCCGGCACCACCCCGTCGTACGCAAGGCGCTGCACGACGTTCTGGACGCCTCGCTGGCCGACCTCACCCGCTTCGACTGCCAGCCGCTGCCGGGACTGCTGGCCGAGAAGCTCCTCACGCACAGTCCGCACCTGGACCGGGTCTTCTTCGGTAACAGCGGCACGGAGGCGGTGGAGACAGCCCTCAAGTTCGCCCGGTACGCCACCGGGAAGCCGAGGATCCTGTACTGCGCGCACGCCTTCCACGGGCTCACCACCGGCTCGCTCTCGGTCAACGGCGAGGCCGGTTTCCGGGACGGGTTCGCCCCGCTGCTGCCCGACACCGCCATCGCGCTCGGCGACCTCGACGCGCTGCGCCGCGAGCTGAAGCGGGGCGATGTGGCGGGCCTCGTGGTCGAACCGATCCAGGGCAAGGGCGTGCACGCCTCGCCGCCCGGATTCCTGCGCCAGGCCCAGGAACTGCTGCACAAGCACAAGGCCCTGCTCATCGCCGACGAGGTGCAGACGGGCCTCGGCAGGACCGGGGACTTCTACGCGTACCAGCACGAGGAAGGTGTGGAACCCGACCTGGTCTGCGTCGCCAAGGCGCTCTCCGGAGGCTACGTACCCGTCGGGGCGACCCTCGGCAAGGACTGGATCTTCAAACGCGTCTACTCCTCGATGGACCGGGTCCTGGTCCACTCCGCGAGCTTCGGCTCCAACGCCCAGGCGATGGCGGCCGGACTCGCCGTCCTGTCGGTCATGGAGGACGAGGAGACGGTGGCCCACGCGCGCCGCACCGGTGACCTGCTCCGCGAACGGCTGGCCGCGCTCGTCGGGCAGTACGAGCTGCTGCACGAGGTGCGGGGGCGCGGCCTGATGATCGGCATCGAGTTCGGCCGGCCGTCCTCGCTGAAGCTGCGCAGCCGCTGGACCATGCTGCAGGCGGCCCGCAAGGGACTGTTCGCGCAGATGGTGGTCGTGCCGCTGCTCCAGAAGCACCGGATCCTGACGCAGGTCTCCGGCGACCACCTCGAAGTGATCAAGCTGATTCCGCCGCTGGTGATCGACGAGGCGGACGTGGACCGCTTCGTGGCCGCGTTCACGGCCGTGATGGACGACGCGCACAGCGGCGGCGGCCTGATGTGGGACTTCGGGCGGACCCTGGTGAAGCAGGCCGTCGCCAACCGCTGACCGGCCCGTTGGTTCCGTGGTGGCGCAGTTTGCCTCGGAGGTAATAAATTTGCCTCCGAGGAAAGGACCTGGCCCAATGGAGGCATGAATCCTCCAGAAGGAGGGGCGGCCGACGAGCTGCCCGGGGTCGCGCCACGCCTGCGCGAGCTGCGTCGCAGCCGTGGTCTCACCCTGGAGACCGCCGCTCAGCGGGCCGGACTCTCGCCCGCCCACCTGTCCCGGCTCGAAACGGGCCGGCGCCAGCCCTCGCTGCCGATGCTGCTCGGACTCGCCAGGATCTACGGTACGACGGTCTCCGAGCTGCTCGGCGAGATCCCCCCGGAACGTGACGCGATCGTCCGGGGCCGGAGGTTCGAGGGCGCCGAGGCCGACGGCTGGATGTACCAGCAGGCCGGCGGTCCGGGCCGGGCGATGCAGGCCCTGCGCGTCCGGGTCCCGTTCGGCGCGCAGGGGGACCTGGTGCGTGTGCACCCCGGCGAGGAGTGGCTGTACGTCCTGGCCGGGCATCTCAGGGTGACCCTCGGGGAAACGGTCCACGACCTCGCCCCCGGCGACAGCGCGCACTTCGACTCGCTCACTCCGCACCGGATCGCGGCCCTGGACCGTGATGGTGCCGAGCTGCTCTTCGTCCACACCCTGCTGCAGAGCCCCGCCGCCGAGCTGTGTCTCGGCAGCGGGATCCACCGTCGCTGAGGCGCTGTCCCCGCCACCGGCCCGCCGGTCGCCAGAGAGGACCTGTCATGTCCGATTCCGAGAACTACGACCCGCTCGGCCCGGGCCGGCCCAAGAACTACGACCCGCAGGAGAAGAAGATGCCCCGCGGGCTCGTCATCAGGCTCTTCGCCTACCTGGTGGCCGGGCACGTCATCGCGGGCTTCCTCTATCTGCTGTTCGCCGTGGGGATGCACAACCAGTAGGCAGGCGGGCGGACCATCCGTAGCCGCCGGGCGGACGGCCGTGGCCGCGGGCTCCGCCCAAGTGGTCAGCCCGCGTCGAGCAGGCGCTCGCGCAGCCGCTCCCGCGTCTGCGGGCTGATCCCGAGACCTTCGGCGAGATAGCGGTCGGTGCCGCCCCAGGTCTCGTCGATGGTGGTGAAGGCGGCGGCGAGATAGTCGGGGTGGGCGCCGAAGAGGGGATTGAGCAGCTCCATCACCTCGGGCGACATTCCGGCGGCGGAGGTGTCGCTGCGGCGGACCTTGTAGCGGCGGTGCGCGTCGTTGGACTTGAGGTAGTCGGCCTCGATGGCCTCGCGCTCGACGCCGACGGCGAGCAGGGACACCGCGATGGAGAGACCCGCACGGTCCTTGCCCGCGGCGCAGTGCATCAGGGCGGGCACGCTGTCCTCGGCCAGGGCGTGCAGCACCCGGCTGTGCTCCCCGGTGCGGTCCAGGATGATCCGGCGGTAGGAAGCGACCATGCGGTGCGTCCCCTTGCCGTCGGCCAGGATCGACCGCAGCTCGTCCATGTTGCCGTCGCGCACCATCCGCCAGAACTCCGCACCGTCCGCCGGGTCGCTGAGCGGGATGCTCACATTGCGCACGCCGGGCAGCTCCACGTCCAGGCCGTCGAGCTTGTGATCGGCGCCGTTGCGGAAGTCGAAGACGGTGTGCAGGCCGAGGCCGGTGAGGAACGCGGCGTCCTCGGCCGTGGCGTGCGCCAGGTGACCACTGCGGTAGAGCCGCCCGTACCGCACCCGGCGGCCGTCCGAGGTGGGCAGGCCGCCCACGTCACGGAAATTGCGGACACCCACCAGCTCCGGCTCCGTCGACGGGGTCTGCGGCAACTGCTGCGTCACGGTCACTCCTGGGGGCTCTGCCGCCGGCGCGTGTCGCCCGCGGGTCCACTCTCGTGACGATACGACATTGATTCCTCAGGCAATCATCTTGGCCGGACCCGCACTTCGGGGCCGTGTGACGGTCCGCCGGACGGGTGTCTCCGTCCGGCCGTGCGGGTCCGGGATCCACGCAGCCGTCCGAGGGCGAGGAGGCAATGAGCGCAGCATGTCCGTATTGGGGGCTTTGGTTGAACTTGCCCTGCTTCCGCGATAGATGATCGCTCTCTCGTGAGCGGGATCATATCCGTGACGGTGTGTGGCGGCGGAGCGGCCGGGTATTCCATGTGCGGCGCGGAAGTCCAAGATCCGTAATCCACGGAGTGTGACCGGAATTCCTCGCCGAATTTCCGGAGCGGAATCCCGCACGGAACCCGTGGCTTGTTTCCGCCGTCCCGGCTCGCTTACGTTCGCTGCAATCCGGACGGACCGCCTAATCCTGCCGCCGCCCGGAATTCGCACCCACTCACCGCGTGGCAGGAGCGGGGGAACCAGGTAAGCCGCCGACCGGGAAACCGGACGGCTCGGGGTGAAGTCGCGCCTGCCGCGACCGGACATCTCCAGTCCGAACCCGACAGCTCACCTCGCAGGCGCCGGAGAGGAAATCCTTCATGCCCATATCGGGTAAGCACCGTCGTCCCAAGTCCAGCACCATCGCCCGTGGCGTCGTCGCCGCGAGTGCCGGCGGAGCCGTCATCGCGCTTCCGCTGCTCGGCGCCACCGGTGCCCACGCCGCGGAGCAGTCCGCTCCGGCCACCTCGAAGTCGGCCGCCGCTCACGCCACCCCGGCCAAGCCGGTCGCGAAGAAGCAGGCCGGCACCACGACCTACTCCGTGGTCTCCGGCGACTACCTGTCGAAGATCGCTGCCGAGCACAAGCTCAAGGGCGGCTGGGAGAAGCTGTACCAGGACAACCGCAAGGTCGTCGGCGACGACCCGAGCCTGATCTTCCCGGGTATGAAGCTGACCCTCGGCGGCAAGGCCTGGGGCCACGCCTCGACCACCTCCACGGGCTCCACCACCCCGTCGAAGGCCCCCTCGAAGGCCCCGGCCACGACCGGGACGAAGGCCTCCACGACCTCGGACTCCTCCTCCTCCTCTTCCTCCTCCGACGACGCGTCGTCCAAGGAGACCTCGGCCCCGGCCGCCCAGAGCAACGACTCCGGTTACGTCCACCCGGTCCCGGGCAACCACACCACCGCCTACCGCGCCTCCGGTGCCAACTGGTCCAGCGGCAGCCACACCGGCATCGACTTCCCCGTCTCCACCGGCACGAGCGTGAAGGCGATCACCTCCGGCACCGTCGTCACCGCCGGCTGGGGCGGCGCGTACGGCAACGAGGTCGTCATCAAGCACGCCGACGGTCACTACTCGCAGTACGGTCACATGTCCTCGCTCTCCGTCTCGGCCGGCCAGACCGTGACCGCGGGCCAGCAGGTCGGCCTGTCCGGCTCCACCGGCAACGCCACCGGCCCGCACCTCCACTTCGAGGTCCGCACGGGTCCGGCGTACGGCTCGGACATCGACCCCATCGCCTACCTGGCGTCGCACGGCATCAACGTCTGATCCGGGTAACACCGGTCCGGTGAACCGGGCCTGAGCAATGCATGGAGGGACGGTGCGCGGCGGCGCACCGTCCCTCTGTCGTCGGCTGCGCGTACTACGCGGAAACGGCACGCGGTCCGCGCGCCGGAAGTGGCCGGTGGTCGCGCTTATTCCCCCTTTACCAAAAACTGACCGGGTGGTCTATCTCACCACCCGTCAACCCCATATTACGGTCGCGTAGGTCACATTCGGCGGTGCAGGATATGCCCTTGTGGCAGACGATTCGAACAACATCCAGCAGGGCGTCATCAACCAACAGGGCGCCATCGGGTCGTACGCGGCGATTGGCGACAGCTTCACCGAGGGAGTCGGTGACCCCGGCCCCGACGGAACCTTCGTCGGCTGGGCCGACCGGTTCGCCGTCCTTCTCGCGGACCAGCTCCCGGACCCCGCTCACGGAAACTTCAGGTACGCCAATCTCGCCGTACGAGGACGCCTCCTCGACCAGATCGTCGAGGAACAGGTGCCGCGCGCCAAGGAACTCGCCCCCGATCTGGTGAGCTTCTGCGCCGGCGGCAACGACATCATCCGGCCGGGCACCGACCCCGACGACGTGGCCGAGCGGTTCGAGCGCGCGGTCGCCGATCTGACCCGGTCGGTCGGCACCGTCATGGTCACCACCGGCTTCGACACCCGCAACGTGCCCGTGCTGCGCCATCTGCGCGGCAAGATCGCCACCTACACCGCCCATGTACGGTCCATCGCAGACCGCTACGACTGCCCGGTCCTCGACCTGTGGTCGCTGCGCTCGGTCCAGGACCGGCGCGCCTGGGACGACGACCGACTGCACCTGTCGCCCGAGGGCCACACCCGGGTCGCGCTGCGCGCCGCCCAGGTCCTCGGCCTCGAAGCGCCCGCGGATCCGGACCAGGAGTGGCCGCCGCAGGCCCAGCGCGGAACGCTCGAAGTACGGCGCGACGACATCCACTGGGCCCGCGAGTACCTGGTCCCGTGGATCGGCCGGCGGCTGCGGGGCGAGTCGTCGGGCGACCACGTGGAGGCCAAGCGGCCCGACCTGCTGCCGCTCTGAGAGGCCCGCGGTTATCGGTCGCCCCGGGCGGACGGGGCGACCGAGGACACCGGCCGCGCCGGTATGCGCTCCAGCACCCCGCCGGCGAAGACGTCGTACAGCGGCAGCGTCTCCAGGTGTACATAGCCGATGTGGCAGTCGCAGACGGCGAGCGGACAGGCCCGGGGACCCAGCGCCGCGCGATAACTGCCGTCGTAGAGATTGCCGAGCTCCGCGCGGACGAAGTGGCAGCGGCGCACCGTGCCGTCGCCGTCCACCGAGATCACCGACTCACCGGTCCGGCAGGGCAGCCCCGCCGATCGGTGCGGATGCCGACTGTAGGGGAACAGCGGGTCGATCGCCGTCCACCGGTCCGCCTCCTCGTCCGTGTAGGTCTGGCCCTCGGCGGCGTTCACCCAGAGGTAGACCTCCTCGGGCAGGGCCGCCCGCAGCCGCCGCGCCTCGGCCAGGTGCCCGTCGAGCCCGACGACCCCCACGCTGTGCCGGATCCCCAGGGCCACCAGCTCCTCGCACCTCCCGAGGAACCGCTCGTACGGGGTCTGGCCGGGGTGGTACGTGCACCAGAGCGCGATCTTGTCGCGTCCGGCGGCACCGGCCGAGGCCAGCCACTGGGTCCGGCCGCCCAGGTTCGTCTGGATCGCCACCCGGCGGACGTGCGGCATCCGCGAGAGCTCGATCATCGCCCGGCGGTACCAGGAGCGGACCAGCCCCTCGCCCCACGGGGTGAACAGCACGGAGATCCGGTCGCCGGTCTGCGCCGCCGCCCACGTCGTGAAGCGCTCCAGCGCGGCCCGGTCGGCCCGCAGCTGTTCCCGGCTGTCACGGCGCTTGGCGAACGGACAGTACGGGCAGTCGTAGTCGCACGACGCGAGCGGACCGCGGTAGAGGATCGTCAGGTCCATCCGGGGCTCACTTCAGCTCGTACGCGGCCATCGCGGCCCGTACGGCAGGGGAGAAGAGGTCAGGACCCAGCGCGTCGGAGTGAGCGAGTCCTTCGGGCGTCAGGCGCAGCAGGCCGGTGGCCGACGCGCCGCGGTCCAGCCAGCCCCGGGCGTCGAACCGGGCGAGCTCCTCGGTGAAGTCCTCGTCCGGGTCCGTACCGAACCGCTCGCGGTACTCGGACACGCGCAGCCCCTCGGCCTGCAGCACGGACTGCAGGAGATGGCGGCGGCGCGCCTCGTCGCCGTCGGTGAACCGGCCCACCTCGGCGTGCGAGAAGTCCTCGGTGGCCGTGTAGCCGTCGATGATGGCCCGCACCTCACGCATCTCCACCGCGTAGTCGAAGGAGTAGTGCAGCCGCGACGTGTACGAGCGGGCGCCGCAGCCCAGGCCGATCATGCCGTCGGTCTGACAGGCGTAGTCGTCGGGGCCCTCGGCCCGCGGGGCGTCGGCGCGGCGGAACATCCGCATGGACACCTGCTCGTAGCCGCGGTCGAGGAGATGGTCGCGGCCGGCCCGGTACAGCCGCAGCCGCTGCTCGTCCCAGGCCGCGTCCGCCGCGGCCTCGTCGGCGGCCCCGAGCCGGCCCAGCCCGGTCAGCGGACGGACGTAGAGCGGGTAGAGGTACAGCTCCTCCGGCCGCCACTGGAGCGCGGCGTCCAGCGAGGTGCGCCAGCTCCGCTCGGTCTGGCCGCCGATGCCGTAGATCAGGTCGATGTTCAGGACCGGGATGCGGCTGTCCCGGATCAGGCCCAGGGCGCTCTCCACATCGGCGCGGCGCTGCGGGCGGACCGCGGCGCGGGCCTCGGCCTCGACGAAGCTCTGCACACCGATGCTGATCCTGGTCGTCCCCCGGTCCGCGAGGACGGCCAGCCGGTCGGCGGTCGCGGTCGACGGCGAGGTCTCCACGGACAGCGGCACGGACCGCAGGTCGGCGCCCATGCGCTTCTCCGCGATGTCGCACAGCCGCTCCAGCTCCCCGGCCGTCAGGAACGTCGGCGTGCCCCCACCGAACGCGGCGGCGGCGAAGCGCACCGGTTCCACGTCGCCCAGCGCGTCCCGTACGGCGGTCGCCTGCCGGTCCAGCGCGTCGAGATAGCGGGTGGTCAGTTCGTCGGGCGCGCCGATGCGCGTGAAGAGGTTGCAGAAGCCGCAGCGGACCTCGCAGAAGGGTATGTGGAGGTAGAGCGAGAGCGCGTCCTTGCTCTCGCCCGCCCACAGGTCACTCAGCGCGGGCCGCCCGCCCGGGTGACCGGAGAGCCTGCCGTACGCCGTCTTGTGCGGATAGGCGTAGACGTAGCTCTGGTACGGGCGGGTGGCGCGGGGACTGGTCATCGTGCGGTGGCTCCCGGTTCCAGGAAGAAGTGCGCGTACGGAACGGTCCAGACCGACTCGTGACCGAGCCGGTGACCGGTGTAGCCGTCGTCGCCGTACGCCGTGCCGTGGTCGGAGCAGACGATGGCGAAGGCGCGGCGGCGGCTGCTCGCGGCGGCGAAGAGGCGGCCGATATGGGCGTCCACGTACTCCAGCGCGGCGGCATGGGTGGCGCGGCTGTCGCCCGCTTCGCGCGTCGCCCCCGGCCGGTGGAACCAGTTCGGCTGATGCAGAGCCGACACGTTGACGAAGAGGAACAGCCGTTGGCTGTCCGGGAGTTCCCGGACGACCTGCTCGGCGCGGGCCACCTGGGCCTCGAACGACGTGGGCGAGGCCACGCCGAACTCCGGCTCCCAGTGCGCCTCCTGGAACAGCCCGGGCAGCACCGAGCCGAGCGGAGCCTGCCGGTTGAAGAACCCGACGCCGCCGATGCACACCGTGCGATAGCCCTCCCGGGCGAGCGCCGAGACCAGGTCGGGAGCATCGAAGACGAACGTGCGCTCCGCCGTGGTCTCACTGCCCGCGAAGCGTGCGGCGAACAGCCGGGGATGCGGCCCGGGGGCGGCCGGCGTGGGCAGGAACCCCGCGAAGATCGCCTGGTGGGAGGCGTAGGTGAAGCTGCCCGGGGCATGCCGCTCCTCCCAGACACCGCCCGGCAGATGCCGGGCCAGATGAGGAATGCGCCCGGCGGCGGCGAGCTCCACCGCGACGTCGTACCGCAGCGTGTCCAGAGTGACCAGGAGCAGATCGTGGCTGCCCACGACCTCGCTCATGTCGGGGTCGACGGCGTCGCCCGCGACGCCGTCAGGAGATTCAGTGTGTTGCGCTGCCACGGTGGTTCCTTGCTCGGTTCAGTACGGCGGCGACCTGCGCCGCGTAGGTGTCCAGGCCCTCGGCGCCGCTGCCCGGCAGACCGGTCAGTCCAGGCAGCAGATCCCCGAAGGCGTTGACCTCGCCGACGGCGAAGCGCCGCCAGCCGGTGGCGGGCAGCAGATCGACGCCCACGCACAGCGTGTCCGGGAAGGCGGCGGCCGCCCGCTCGCACACGGCCAGCGCCTCGGCCCAGCTCCCGCCCGCCGCCTCGACGGCGGCCCGCACCTCGTCGAGATCGCCGCGCGCACCGCCGAGGTGCAGGTTGGTCATGGGGGAGCGGCTGGTGCGCACGACGGCGTGCGTCGCACGGCCGTCGACCACCACGACCCGCAGATCCGCGGCCCGGCCCCGCTGCGAGGCCTTCGGCAGCCAGCGTTCGATGTGCAGACCGTCCGGCGCGAGGGCGTCGACGATCGCCGCGACCTCGCGCTCGGTCGTGAGGCGGCGGACTCGGAGCGAGTTGTAGAGATGACCGGCCGGGTCCCGCTCGACCGAGGTGGCCGCCCGGATCCGGCCGGGACCGGCCGTCTCCACGGCCATCACCCCGGAGGCGGAGGACCCGTGCGCAAGCTTCACGAACACGCGCGGCAAACGGTGCTCCGCCATGAGCGCACGGACATCGGCCCAGCCCCGCACCGCGGGCGCGCCGGGACCCGACGTCGGCGAAGCGGGCACCGGGACGCCCGCGGCGTCCAGGACCCCGTGGCACCTGCGCTTGTCGAACAGCACGGCGATGTCACCGGGGGTGTCCAGCAGGAGCGCGCCGGCCGCGGTCGCGGCCCGCGACACATCCCGCACGGCGGAGGTGAACCGGGCGTACCAGAGGGCCGAGCCCTCCACCCGCGCCGGGTCGTCGACCCCGCGCAGCAGCCGGTCGACCTCGGGGTCCTCGCCGGGCGACTCGACGCGCACGGTCTCCCCGGGCAGGAAGTCCGCCTTTCCCTCCAGCGTGTCGAGCCACGGCACGGTCCGGGCCCGCGGCAGCCCGGCGGCGCGCACGGCCTCCTGGAACAGGCCGATCCGGCGGTTGCCGGGGTTGCCGACGACCGCCAGACGCGGCGGGCTACTCGCTGACCGCGACATAACGGGGCTCGTCGTCCTCGGGATCCCAGTAGTCCGCTTCGTCGAGATCGACGTGAACACCCTCGCGGGCGCACATCTCCCGGATGCGCGACATCACCGGATCGGTCAGATAGTGGTGGTGCAGATCCAGCGAGGTCAGATGGGTGAGCGGCTGACCGTCGAGAAGCGCCAGGGCGCCCGTGTCACTGAGCGTTCCCATGGCGAGCGAGAGCGACTCCAACTGCGCGACGACCGGGGCGGCGGCGACGGCCGCCGCGATCTCGTCCTGGATCTCGCTGTTCTGCAGACCGAGATGGCGCAGCCGGGGAAAGTTCGCGCCGGAGAGGACGGGCCTCATGTCCTCCACCGTGGCGTCGCCGCCGTACCACGTGGCACCGAACCAGAGCTCCAGCCTTTCCAGCGCGGGCAGTTCACAGCCACCGACGGCCCGGACCACATGGCCGGGCAGGCCCCCGGACTCGAACCTCAGCGACTTCAGGGTCGGATGCCGCAGGGGACGCAGGCTCAGTTTTCCCAGTGTGTGGTCGGCTTCCCCGCCGCCGCGCACCACCAGTTCCTCAAGGTGGGGAAACGCCTCGATGAGGTCGGTGACGTCCGACATCTGCAGCCAGGACACCTCGCACTCCTCGCCGGTGACATCGGCCAGGAACAGCCCACGCAACGCGGGGAAGCGGTCCGCGTCCGAGGCGATCAGCTCCGCCACCGGGGCGAACGAGTCGTAGCCTTCCGCCCACCAGGGGCCGATCAGCAGAGCGCGGATCCCCGCCGGCTCGACCGTGTCGAGGAAGCGTTGCCAGAGCTCCGGGAAACCCGGCCCTTCCCACGCGCAGTCCAGCCGCCAGGCCACCGCACCGGCGTCGGGCCAGGCCGCGGGGCCCGAGCCGTCATCTCCAGACAGCTGCGGGGTGAAGACGGGGAGACCGTGGAAGGTCTCCGGGTGCTCGATATCCGTCATCGCGCCCTCACTCCGCCACCGTGACGTACCGGCCCGCGGCGCCGAGGTCGTCCCACGGCTCGCAGCGCTCCGACAGGTCCACCCGCACGCCGTGCGGCTCCAGGGCCTCCGTGACCCGGCGCTCCATGGGCTCGGTGAGGAAGTGGTGGTGCAGGTCGAGGGCGTCGAGGTGGGTGAGCGGCTGGCCCTCGAGCAGTGCTGCCGCGCCCTCGTCGCCGAGGGTGCCGCAGGACAGATCGAGCGTCCGCAGCCGGGCCACGAGCGGGGCCGAGGCGACAGCGGTCGCGATCTCGTTCTGCAGCTCGCTGTTGCGCAGACCGAGATGGTGCAGGGCCGGGAAGCGCGTCCCCGACAACAGCGGCGCCAGATCCACCACGTTGGCGTCGCCCCCGTACTGATCGACACCCAGCCACAGGACGAGCAGCTCCAGCGACGGCAGTTCACTGTCCAGGACCCCCCGCACCACCTCCACCGGCAGACCGCCGGTCTCGATGGTCAGCGCACGCAGCCTCTCGTGCTTCGTGGCCGGGAAGGCGAGCTTCGATCCGCCGCGCACGCCCAGCTCCACCAGCGCGGGAAACGCGGTGAGCAGCGCGGTGACATCGCTCTGCTCGATCCAGGAGATCTCCGCCTCCTCCGCCGTCAGATCGCCGACGAACACCGCTTCCAGCGACGTCAGCCGCTCGGCGGCGGCGATGACGAGACCGATCGGATACGACGACGTCTCCTCGTACGACTCACCCCACTGCCCGATGATCAGCGCACGCACACCGGCCGGGTCCACCTCGTCCAGGAACGCGGTGAACTCCTGTTCCCAGGTGCGGTCCTCGTCCTCGTACGGCTCGATCGAGACACGCCAGGCCGCCGCGTCGGCGGCCGGCCGGGGGCTGTCGCTCGTCCCGGACTGGAAATCGACGGCCGGAAGGCCGAGCAGCTCGTGCAGGTGGTCCGCGTCGGACATGGCTCCGGGCTCCTGATGACGGCAACGGATTGATGTCCGCAAGGTCTATCAAGACCCACTGACAACGGGACGGCCGGGCCCCGCCGACCGCGCTCACCGGCCGATTGTCAGACCCCCGTCGTAGCGTTTTCCACGTGGCCGGCACAGCGGGTGCCGCTGCGGAGGGGAGACGTCTGTGTACCGGCAGGGCGACGTACTGATCATGGCGCTGGAGGAGTCCGCGGTGCCCGCGAACCTCCTGGAAGCGCCGGGCGAACTGCGCGACGGGCGCGGCCGGCTGGTGCTCGCGCTCGGCGAGGTCACCGGACACGCGCACGCGGTGCCGGGGCCGGGGCGGCTGATCAGGGAGGGTGGCGTGTTCGGCCCGATGCTGCTCCACCTCCCCGACGGCGGACGCGTGGTGCATGAGGAACACGCGGTGATAACGCTGCCGAAAGGGTGGTTCAGGGTGGTGCGCCAGCGCGAGTACGCACCGGGTGCGGTCCGCGTCGTCGCCGACTGAAGGTCCGCACACCTCCAGCAGCTCAAGACCATCAGGGTACCGGGATCACGGTATGACGGGCCCGCGGGACCGCGAGGCCTCGGGATCAGGGGACCGCGGATCACGGAACACAGGGAACAGGGGACGGGGAAACCGATGACGTACGTGGACTCATGGCGGGCCGTGGCGGCGGCGACCGGCGCTGCGGACCGGGCGGCGGCCGAGGACGGGGTACGGCTCGCCTACCGCGGCGCGGGGCTGGCCGAGCCGGTCGAGTTCGTCTGGGCCGATTCGCCCAGGGCCGCCGTCGAGGCGGTGGAGAAGCTGACGGACCCGGGACGGTCGGTCCGTGACGAGGTAAGGACCCGGCCCTGGGCGGACGAACGGCGCCGGATGTACGACGAGTTGGGCCCGGCCGGCTGGTCCGCGCTGTGGTCCGCCACCGGTGCCCAGCTCTGGGAGACCACGTCGGCGCTCGCCGACCGCATACGGGCGGGGGTCGTCGCGGACCTCACCGTGAAGCCCGAGGACGCGTCGGATGTCCGGCTGGTGCTCCTGGACGCCGTGCTGGGGCAGCACGACGCGGCCTGGCTCGCCGCCTTCGACGGCAGGGGGGACCGGCTCGAGGGACTCGCGGCCGTCGCGAGGAACGCGGGCTGGTGGTGGCCCTACGAGCGCACCGTGGTGATCAGCGAGCGCCCCGAGACGCTGCATCGCGACGAGGCGGGCCGACTCGACAGCGGCGCGGGCCCCGCACTCGCCTACCGCGACGGCTTCGCCCTGTACGCCTGGCGCGGCATGCCCGTGCCCGCCGAGTTCCTCGCGGAGCTGAGCACCCTGACTCCCGAGCGGATCCGTGCCGAGGAGAACGCGGAACTGCGCCGCGTGATGCTGGAGTTCTACGGGTATGACCGCTATCTGAGCGAGTCGGGGGCCGAGCCGGTGCACCGGGACGAGACGGGAGTCCTCTGGCGGATCGCGCTCGACGGCGACGAGGACGTGGCCATGGTGGAGGTCGTCAACTCCACCCCGGAGCCGGACGGGACGCATCGCACGTACTGGCTGCGGGTGCCGCCGCGCACCAGGACCGCGAAGGAGGGCGTGGCGTGGACGTTCGGGCTTCAGGGTGACGCCTACGCGCCTGTGCGTCAGACCTGACGTACGTGAACCACCGTCAGGCGGCCGTCATCCCGCCAGGGTCGCGTGGTCGATGCCCAGTTCGCGGGCGAGAGCCTCCTCGGTCCACTCCAGCATCGTGGCCCGGGACAGCGGCCCCGCGTACGACGTCATCTGCACCGCCAGGCCGTCCAGCAGCGCGGTCAGCCGCCAGGCCACGGACATCGGGTCGTCGCACTGGAACTCGCCCGCGGCCGCCCCCTCTTCGATGACCTCGGCCAGCTCCGCCTTCCACTGCTGGTCGAGATCGCCCGCGACATTGCGCAGCGCCGGGTCGCGGAGGGAGGCGGCCCAGCCCTCGATCCACAGCCGCCAGCCCTTGGCCTGGCCTGTGGGCGCGTACCAGCGCACGGCGGCGCGCAGCCTGCGGACCGCGGTGGTGCGCCGGCTCAGGAGCTTGCGCAGATGGGCGAGATCGGCTTCGGCGGCGTGCGCGAACGCGGCGGCGACCAGCTTCTCCTTGGTGGAGAAGTGGTAGAGCACAAGGGCGTTGCTCACGCCGAGTACGGACGCCACATCGGCGATCCGTACGGCCGCGACACCCCGTACCTCGATCTGCTCGACGGCAGCGCGCAGCAACTCCTCGCGTCGCTCCGCCACACCCAACCGCACTCTTGCCACGGCGTCACCCTAACCAATGCCCGTTCCGGGCAGGCCGGGGCGGGGCGGGAGACGGGGTGTCCCGCCGCCGGCGGGCACTGCCCCGGTCAGCGGAACCATCCGAAACGGTCGGCCATCACCGGCAGCCGGTCGGCGACCACGGCGTGCGCCGCCGCACGCGGAGTGCAGCCGTCAGCCGCGGCGCGGGCCAGCACGAGTTCGATGAGGGCGCGCATGGAGTGCCGGATGTGGGCGAAGGCCTCGTCCGCGTCGGCGCCGATGTCACCGAACAGGGTCCACCACCACCAGGCGTTGGTAGCGGAGTTGACGACCACATCGGGAAGAACCGTGATCCCGCGCGCGGTGAGCAGCGCTTCCGCTTCCGGCAGGACCGGCATATTGGCCGCTTCGACGACCCAGCGGGCCGTGATCCGGGCCTGGTTCGTCGGATCGACGGCATAGGAGACCGCGGCGGGGACGAGCACCTCCGCGTCCTGGTCCAGCCAGGCGTCGGCGGGCAGTTCCAGGTCGGTGCCGCGCAGCGCGCCGCGGTCCACCGTGCCGTGGGAGTCGCGGGCGGCCAGGAGTGCCTCGACGTCGAGACCGGCCGGATTCGCGATCGTCCCCTTGACGTCGGCGACGGCGACCACCCGCAGGCCGGCCCGGGACAGGAACCGGGCGGTCGCCCCGCCCATGGTGCCGAGCCCCTGGATGGAGACCCTGGCGTCGCTGTGCGCGACGCCTGCCCCGTCCAGTGCGGCGAGCGCGGACTCGGCGACTCCGCAGCCGCCGGCCAGCTCGTCCAGGCCGATGCCGTCCACCTCGACGGCGAAGGCGTCGGCCAGCCGCCGCCGCGCTCCGGCCTCGTCGTCGAGCAGTGGGTAGACCGCCTGGACGGTGGAGACGAGACCGGCCTCCGTGGCCGCCCGGTCGACGAGGTCCTGGCTGAGCCCCAGGTCCTCGCCGGTCGTCCAGACACTCTCCACGTACGGACGCACCGCCCGCAGGAAACGCACCAGGATGCCGTACGCCGCCGGATCGCGGGGGTCGCAGTCGATGCCGCCCTTCGCGCCGCCGAGCGGTATGTAGCGGGCCCCGGTCCGGTCCGCGTCGAAGTGGAGCGCTTCCTTCATGGTCATGCCGCGGGCCAGCCCGGCCACCTCGTCCAGGGTGCAGCCCGCCCTCATGCGCAGCCCGCCGCTCGACACCCCGCGCACCAGCCGGTCGACCACGAGATGGCCCCGGCGGCCGGTGACGTGGTCCGTCCAGGTCAGTGAGATCAACGGGGCGGGCGGGGACATCGGTGGTGTCGTCATCGGGGGCTCTCCTCGGTCACGGCGGTCGGGACGGGACCGGGCGGGGACCGGGATTCCGGGGGGTCCGACCCGCCGCCCCCGAGGCCGGCCGACGATCTTTTACTGAATCGCCAGTCAGTATTGGGAGCCGGGAGCGCACTGTCAATGCGGCCCGTGCCGCACGTCGTGCCGGTGGCCGGAGTCCGCCGCCGGGCCGGGCGCCGGCCGTGCCCCGGCGGCGGGTACCGACCGCGCCCGGCGGTGGCTGGATCCCGACCCACGCGGAACGAGTCGCCACCGGATGCGGAATCCTGCGGGCGGACCGGACGTTGGATCCGGCATGACGGGATTCGATGCACGGCAGCAGACACTGCTACGGCTGGTCGCCGAGGAGGACGGCGGTGTGCTGGTGACGCTCCGGCGGGACGGCAGACCGCAGCTTTCCAACGTCAATCACTTCTACTACCCCGACGAGCGCATCGTCCGGGTCTCGGTCACCGAGGGCCGGGCGAAGACCCGGAATCTGGCGCGGGACCCGCGGGCGAGCTACCACGTGACCAGCCAGGACCGCTGGGCCTGGACGGTCGTGGACGGCACGGCGGAGCTGAGCCCGGTGGCCGCCGATCCCGACGACGCCACGGTGGCGGAGCTGATCACGCTGTACCGCGACGTCCAGGGCGAGCATCCCGACTGGGACGACTACCGCAAAGCCATGGTCAGGGACCGGCGGATCGTCCTACGGCTCCACGTCGAGCATGTGTACGGGCAGCAGCGTGGCTGAACGGGTCCGTCCGGAGCGCCATCCCGTTGGGTGCTCCGCTCTCGCGCAGTCGTCCTCCCTGTCCATAATGAGACGATACCGACTCCCTCAGGAGACCTTGTGACCGGCGCTGACTCCAAGCCTTCGCTTCGCACCAGACTGCGTGCGCTGCGTCCCGCCGCCTTCGGGGCCGACCCGGACGGCGCACGCATGGAGCGCATCCGCAGTTCCCCCAACTTCGCCGACGGGACCTTCCAGAACCCGGTGGGGGCGAGGATCAGGCCCTCCGGGTCGGCCCTGGAGTTCGCGAAGGTCTACTTCCGCAAGGAGGAGCGGGTCCTCAGAGCGCCGACCGGGACCGTCCCCGTGCACGCCACGACCCTCGCCGACCTCGCCGAGCCGCCCGCCTCCGGTCTGCGGCTCACCTGGATGGGGCATTCCAGCGTGCTCGCCGAGATCGACGGACGGCGCGTGCTCTTCGACCCGGTCTGGGGCGAGCGCTGCTCACCCTTCGACTTCGCCGGGCCCAAGCGGGTGCACCCCGCGCCGGTGCCGCTCGGCGCCCTCGGCCCGGTCGACGTGGTGGTCATCTCGCACGACCACTACGACCACCTCGACCTGCCGACCATCCGCTCCCTCGCGGACACCGCCACGGTCTTCGCGGTGCCGCTCGGCGTCGGCGCGCACCTGGAGCGCTGGGGCGTGCCATCGGACCGGATCCATGAGCTCGACTGGAACGAGTCCACGACCGTCGCCGGAATCAGCCTCACCGCCACTCCCGCCCGGCACTTCTGTGGCCGTGGCCTGCGCAACCAGCAGCACACCCTCTGGGCCTCCTGGGCCGTGGCCGGGCCCGAACACCGGATCTACCACAGCGGTGACACCGGCTATTTCCCCGGGTTCAGGGAGATCGGCGCCGAGCACGGCCCCTTCGACGCGACCATGATCCAGATCGGTGCGTACAGCCAGTACTGGCCGAAGGACCGGACGGACAGCAGGCCGGAACCCGGCGCCTGGCCGGACATCCACATGAGCCCCGACGAGGGGGTCCGGGCCCACCTCGACCTGCAGGGCGACGACCCGTCGGCGGGCGTCATGCTGCCGATCCACTGGGGCACGTTCAACCTCGCCCTCCACCCCTGGGCCGAACCCGCCGAATGGTCCATGCGCGCCACGCAGTTCGCGGGGGTGACGATGGCGGCCCCGCGACCGGGCCAGCCCTTCGAGCCCGCCGATACGCCGGCCGTCGAGCCGTGGTGGCGCGGTGTGGCCGCCGAACCGGCACCGGGATGGGGCAACTGGCCCCCGGTGCACGTTCAGCTTTCCGGCGGAGCCAAGGCCGCGGCCGCCCCCGACCTCGACCGGGCTCCCCAGGCGTGAGCCGCGCGGCACCGGCCGCCCCGCTGACCGCGTCCTCTCCGGGGCGATGCTGCGACGGGGCGGCGGCCGGTGCCGCGACGCCCGTGCAGGGTGGACGGCGATCGAACGGCGGTACGCTGCCCGCGGAGGAGTTCACATCCCGGGGGAGCGGCCATGCTGCGGGTGCACTTCACGTCCGAGGACCTGGCGAGGGTCAGAGTCGCCCCCGGCCCGGACTTCCTCTGGGAGATCAGCAACAGCGTCCAGACGCTTCAACGGCGCGACGGTGAAAGGGTGTTCGGCACCTGGCGCCGTTGGGTACGGCCACGGCTCTCCGGCACCCCGCGGCTGCTCTCCTCGCTCCTGCCCCCACGCGGCTACTCGCCCGATTTCCTCACCCCCACGACCGGCGACCGCGCCACGCTGCAGGCAGCCCTCGACACCTTGATGAGCACCCCGCGGCCACGGCTGCGGACCGACCTGACCCATTTGGCAGCTTCTTTCCAACTGCCGAGCTGGGTGGGATCGTTGGCCGGAGGAGACACCGATACGCTCCGCCGGCTGGGCGGAGCGCTGGGTACGTACCAGCGTGAGGCCCTCGCTCCGTACTGGCAGCGCGTCCACGCCCACATCGACGCCGACCGCGCCGTCCGGCTGCACAGTCTGCTCGACGGAGGCACCGAGGGCCTGCTGAACGGACTGGGACCGCAGTTCCGCTGGCGCCCGCCCGTCCTGGAAGTGGCCTATCCCGTCGATCAGCAACTGCACCTGTGCGGACGGGGTCTCGTGCTCCAGCCGTCGTTCTTCTGCTGGCCGACGCCGATCACGCTCGCCGACGGGGATCTGCCGCCCGTTCTCGTCTATCCCATTCATCACGCCGCGGACTGGGCCGGACCCGCCGCCCCCGCCCCCGGGCCCCTGGGGCCGCTCCTCGGGCACACCCGTGCGGGCATCCTGCGCGCCACCCGCACGGGCTGCTCCACCGTCGAGGCCGCCCGCCTCCTGGCCGTGACGCATCCCGCGGTGAGCCAGCACCTGAACGTACTGCGGGCGGCGGGGCTGGTCGCCACCGTACGCAGGGCCGGACGCTCCTTCCATATCGCGACGGCGGAGGGCAGGGCCCTGCTGGCCGCCGAGGAGCGGGCCGGCGGCTAGCGCGTGGAGCGTGACGTCCGGAGCGCGGGCCCCGGCGGGTGGCGGTGCGGAGCCGTGACGAGCCATCAAGTACCGGCGTAAGCCAGGACTTTCACCGCTTGCGCCCTCCGTGCGGCTACGGCGATGCTGATTCCCGCTGCCCCGCACAGCTGGGCACACCGCAATGCGTTTCTGCCCGCAAGGCCACCCCCCACCCTCCTCAGGAGCCTTCATGCGCAAGAGACTTGTGTCCACCGCGATCGCCGTKGCCGCCGCCGGAGCCTTCCTCCAGCCCACGCAGGCCCAGGCGTCCCCCGCACCGCACCCCGCGTCCGTTTCCGTGCTCGCCCACGGCTCGAAGGCCGGAACGGCGGTCGTCAGCGGGCAGAACAAGGCCGGCACCCGGCTGGACGTCGCCGCCGGCCGTACGCAGAGCGCCCACTGGCTGCAGATCGACTACCAGGTCCAGGAGACCGGCTACTGGTGCGGGCCGGCGGCCACCCGTATCGCGCTCTCCGCCCGGATGGCACCGCCCAGCCAGGGAGACCTGGCCTGGCAGCTCGGCACCACCCAGAACGGCACCGATCACATCGGCCAGGTCACGAACGTGCTCAACTCGAACCTCGGCGGAGGCTGGTACGAGACCAAGGAGATGCCGAACGACCCGCCCACCCAGGCCCAGCGAGACCTGCTTTGGTACGACATCGTCTTCGACATCGACCGCAACTACCCCCTGGTGGCCAACATCGTCGCCCCGCCCGGCAACCAGCCGCCCGGCTACCCGTCCAACCAGACGATCTACCACTACTTCACCGTCTTCGGCTACGACGAGGTGGACCGCACTGTTCTCATCGCCGACCCCGCGTCCTTCAGCGGTAACCAGATCTACTGGATCTCCTTCGACCAGCTCGCGACGCTGATCCCGCCGAAGGGCTACTCGGCATGAGCGCGCACGGGTACCGCCCCACGCGCCGGGGCCTCATCAGAACCGCCGGCGGCCTTTCCGCCGCCATGGCGCTGAGCGCCGGGAGCGTCCTCGCCACGGCCACGTCAGCCAGTGCCGCGGGCGACGGCTTCGGGCTGCGCATCGTGGACCGCGACGAGGTCGACCCCCGTATGCGGTACTACCGCTTCGCGACCGACGCCGTCGGCTGGGACCCGGCGGTCAACGTCCTGCTTCCCGACGGCTACCACGCCGACGGCCGCCGCTACCCGGTCCTCTACCTGCTGCACGGAGGCGGCACGGACCAGGACTTCATCACGTTCGACCGCGCGGGCATCCGGGCCTGGACGGCGGGCAGGCCGGTCATCGTCGTCATGCCCGACGGCGGACACGCGGGCTGGTACTCCAACCCGGTCAGCTCCAACGCCGGGCCCCGGAACTGGGAGACCTTCCACATCGCCCAGCTGCTGCCCTGGATCGACGCCAACTTCCGTACGTACGCCGAGTACGACGGCCGCGCCGTGGCCGGGTTCTCGATGGGCGGCTTCGGTGCGCTGAAGTACGCGGCCAAGTACTACGGCCATTTCGCCTCGGTGAGCGCCCACTCCGGCCCCGCCAGCCTGCGCCGTGACGCGGGCCTGGTCGGTCACTGGGCCAACGCCTCCTCGGCCGCGGTGGAACTGGCCGGCGGCACGGTCTACGGCGTTCCGCTGTGGGACGAGGCACGGGTCAGCGCCGACAATCCGGTCGAGCGGATCGAGAGCTACCGGAACAAGCGGGTCTTCCTGGTGGCGGGCACCAGCCCCGACCCGGTCAACTGGTTCGACCAGGCCAACGAGAACCAGGTGCTGGCGGGACAGCGGGAGTTCCGCGCGCTCCTCGGCGCCGCGGGCATCCCGCACGAGTGGCACGAGGAGCCCGGCGGGCACGTCTTCCGCGACTACATGTTCCGGCGCGACCTCGACGGCATCATCGCCCGGCTCAGGAAGGCGTAACAACCCGCAGACTCCGCACGGCGCAGCGTTCTTCCGTGCTTCGCACGGCATCGTGCCCCCGCACACCCGGCAAGCCCCCTCGGGACGATCGAGGGGGCTTGCCGCGTCCGTGAGCGGCACCCCGTTCCCGGTCCGCGCTACCGCCGATCGGGTGCCGGTTCACCGGGAATCCCGCCGACGAATTCGGTCGCTCGTACGAGAGGTCATACCAGAGCGGGACGGATGGCGGGCAAGTTCCACAACTGCCCGTCGCACCCTCGCACCGGGCGACTACCGTGTGTGCCCGGTGATCAACGGTGGGCTCATATTCTCCGAGCCTGCCCGGCCGATGACCCGAGAATGACCGACCACCGTAGGTGCCTCCACATGAACGCCGATGCCTGGGGCCCCACGTACCGAGGACGCTGATGTCTCAACTTCGCGCACCCGAAGCGCGACCGGAACGACGAGAGGGCGGGCGGCACGGCCGACCGGGTCCCCGTTCCCACTCGGCCGCGGCCAGGCCGCGCGCTGCCCGGCCGTCTCCCGAGGCGCGCATACGCCCTCAACTCCTGCGCACCGCGGTGCTGCCGGCCGTCGCCGTCGCACTGGCGGGCACCGCGGCCGTGATCTTCACCGCCCGCTCCGGTGGCGTCCGCCCGTCCAGGGAGCTCTGGATCGCGTTCGGCTCCGCGGGCACGCTGGCGGTAGCCGCGATGGTGGCCGCCTTCCTGGCCGCCAACCGGGTCGCCACCACCGTCCTCGGCCGCTGCCTGGCCCTGCGCCGGGTCAGCGTCCAGGGCCAGGCCGATCTGCAACGGGTGGTGGAACAGCTCCGCAACGGTGAGCCCGTGCCCGCGCGGCGCGCCCCGCAGCCCGTCGCCCCCGGCAGCGACCCCTTCGAACTGCTCGCGCAGGAGCTCGGACGCCAGCAGGACGGAGCCGTGGCCGCCGTCGTCCAGGCATCCCGGCTCTCCCGGCTGTCCGAACACACCGGCGAGGACCAGAAGGTCGAGGTCTTCGTCAATCTCGCCCGCCGGCTGCAATCGCTCGTGCACCGCGAGATCCAGCTGCTCGACGAGCTGGAGCACCAGGTCGAGGACCCCGATCTGCTCAAGGGGCTCTTCCACGTCGACCATCTGGCCACGCGCATCCGCCGGCACGCCGAGAACCTCGCCGTCCTCGGGGGCGCGGTCTCCCGGCGGCAGTGGAGCAACCCGGTCACCATGACGGAGGTGCTGCGCTCGGCGATCGCCGAGGTCGAGCAGTACCCGCGCGTCAAACTCGTCCCGCCGATCGACGGCACCCTCCGCGGGCACGCCGTGGCCGACGTGATCCACCTGCTGGCCGAACTCGTGGAGAACGCCACGGTGTTCTCCGCCCCGCAGACCCAGGTCCTGCTCCGCGCCCAGCGCGTCACCGCAGGCCTCGCCCTGGAGGTGGAGGACCGGGGCCTCGGCATGCCGGGCGACGAGCAGAAGCGGATGAACGCCCTGCTGGCCGACCCCGACCAGGTCAACGTCGCCCGTCTGCTCCAGGACGGCCGGATCGGCCTGTTCGTGGTGGCCTCGCTGGCCCGCAGGCATGGCATCGCCGTACGCCTCCAGAGCAACATCTACGGTGGCACCCAGGCCGTCCTCGTCCTCCCGCAGTCCCTGCTCGGCGCCGACGAGGAGGCGCCCGCCGAGGCCGCCGGCGGGCGAGATTGACGAAGACCTCGACCTTCTGGTCCTCGCCGGTGTGTTCGGACAGCCGGGAGAGCCGGGATGCCTGGACGACGGCGGCCACGGCTCCGTCCTGCTGGCGTCCGAGCTCCTGCGCGAGCAGTTCGAAGGGGTCGCTGCCGGGGGCGACGGGCTGCGGGGCGCGCCGCGCGGGCACGGGCTCACCGTTGCGGAGCTGTTCCACCACCCGTTGCAGATCGGCCTGGCCCTGGAC
>NZ_RDBK01000022.1:171721-215340 GCF_008042275.1 Streptomyces sp. OR43
CCCCCGAACGGGCAGCCGCCCCCGAACCGGAGCGACGCCCCTACGTACCGCAGCAGCAGCTGAGGCTGCATCAGGCACCGCAGCAGGCGCCGCGTCAGGGCGAGGGTCCCCCGCTCCCGCTGCGGGCCGAGCGCCTCGACCGGCCCGCGCCCGCCGACGCGCACCCCGGCATCGGGACCACCGACGACGCGGTCCCCGCTCTGCCCCGGGAGACCGGAGTCGTGCGCGGCACGATGGGCCGGCCCCAGCTCCCCAGGCGGGCCAACCAGGAACACCTGGTCCCGCAGCTCAGGGAGGCCCCCGCGCCGCCGCGTGCCGAGGAGGAGCCCACCCTGCACGACCCGGGGCTGGTGGCGGCCTTCCGGCGCGGGATCGACCTCGCCGAGGCGCGGCAGGAGGCCGAGGCGGATCCCGCACCGGACGCCGGGCCCGGAGCGGATGGCGGCGGGCCCGGGGAGCCGAGGACCGGCCGGGAAGCCGCGGCACCGGTCAGGGCGCCGCTGGAGCCGCTCCCGGTCCGTGGCGCCGTCCCCGTGGAACTGCTCAGGGCGGGCTCGTACCACAGCGATCAAGACCCACTCGAAGCGAACGTGAACACCACCAAGGAGTAGATGCACCATGGCGACCGATATGCCGTCCGGTCAGGTCTCGGACCTCGACTGGCTGCTGAGCGGGCTGGTACAGCGTGTGCCGTACACGCGCAGCGCGGTCCTGCTGTCCGCGGACGGGCTGGTGAAATCCCTCCACGGCATGGACGCCGACAGCGCCGACCACATGGCCGCGCTGGCCGCCGGCCTGTACTCGCTCGGCCGCAGTGCCGGGGCCCGGTTCGGGGACAACGGAGAGGTCCGCCAGGTGGTGGTGGAGCTCGATTCGACGCTCCTGTTCGTCGCCACCGCCGGCTCCGGCACCTGTCTGGCCGTGCTCGCCGGGCGGAACGCCGACGCCGCCGTGCTCGGTTACGAGATGACGATGCTGGTCAAGAGCGTCCGGCCCTATCTGATGACGCCGACGAGACAAGCGGCCGGGGTGCCGGGCGCCTCGGGACTATGACCATGCCGGCCACGCAGGACGGGCCGTTGCTCGACGATGCGGCAGGCCGCCTCATCCGCCCCTACACGGTGAGCAACGGCCGCACCCGTCCCACGACCGTGCTCGACCTGCTCTCCCTGGTGATGGCCACCGGGACCGTCCCGCAGACACACCTGGGTCCCGAGCACTCCGTGGCGCTCGGACTGTGCGGCGGTCCCACCTCGGTGGCCGAGATCGCCGCGCACCTCAGGCTGCCCGCCGTCGTCACCAAGGTCCTGCTCTCGGACCTGGTCGACTGCGGCGCGGTCACCGCACACCCGCCCGCCTTCCATGACATGCCCACCGACCGATCTCTGCTGGAGGCAGTGCTCGATGGCTTACGACGACAGCTCTGACGGTTTCGACGGTTCCGCCCCGTACGCGGGGACCGCGAGCCCCGGACACGTCGGCTACGCGGACGCCCCGGGCGGCGGTTACGCGGCCCCGCCGGGCCACGCCGGGTACGACAACAGATCCGGCACCTCCGGGTACGAGGACGCATCCGGCACCTCCGGGTACGACAACGGATCCGGCATCTCCGGGTACGAGGACGGCACCCGCACGTCCGGCTACGAGGAGGTCCCCGGCAGCCCCGAGAGTTTCCCCGTCGCGCTCAAGGTGCTGGTGGCCGGAGGATTCGGCGTCGGCAAGACGACGTTCGTCGGCGCGGTCAGCGAGATCGCGCCGCTGAGCACGGAGGAGCTGCTGACCCAGGTCAGCGCGGCGACGGACAGCCTCGAAGGCATCGAGTCCAAGACCTCCACCACCGTGGCGATGGACTTCGGCCGCATCACGCTGGACGAGCAGCATGTGCTCTATCTGTTCGGCACGCCGGGACAGGAACGCTTCTGGTTCATGTGGGACGAGCTCTCCCAGGGCGCCCTCGGAGCGGTTGTGATCGCCGACACCCGCAGACTGGAGGAGTGCTTCGCCGCCGTCGACTTCTTCGAACGGCGCGGAATCGGCTTCATCGTCGCGGTCAACGAGTTCGACGGCGCGTTCCGTTACGGCCCCGAGGAGGTACGGGCGGCCCTCGACCTCGCGCCCGCCGTCCCGGTCGTCCTCTGCGACGCCCGCATCGCGAGTTCGGGCACCGGTGCGCTGGTCACCCTGGTCCAGCACCTCATCAACGCCACCGCCGAACCCGCCCCGCTGACCGGCCACGGAAGCTACGGAGTCCATCCGTGACGACCCCGCACGCCCTCGGACGGCTGCTGCTGACGCCCGTCGACAGCGACACCGAGGTCCGGACCCAGCGGCTGCGGAGCCTCGGTCTGGGGGAGCGGCCCGATGCCTCGTTCGACAACTTCGACGCCTTCGCCGACCGGGTGGCCGAAGTGACCGAGGTGCCCTACTCGATGGTCAACTTCATCGACGGCAACCGCCAGTTCTTCGCCGGGCTGCACACCCCGGCGGGTACCTGGAAGGGTTCCGACCTGGGGGCCGCGGCGGCGGGCAGCGGTCGCCGGGGGCGCTATGTGGCCCTCGATCACGGCTTCTGCCCGCATGTCGTCGTCCGGCGCAAGGCACTCGTCCTGGAGGACGTGTGCGACTACCCGCGGTTCGCCGGGAATCCGGTCGTCGACGACATAGGCATCCGCTCCTACCTGGGGGCGCCGCTCATCGACCGCACCGGCGTCGCCCTGGGGGCCGTGTGCGCGGTCGACATCGTGCCCCGCCCGTGGGGACGGGCGGGGCTCGACACCATCAAGTCACTGGCGCAGGAGCTCGTCGGGCACATCCACCAGCGGGAGGAGAACATCCTCGGCATCTGAGCCCCGCACCGGACCCTGCCGTCAGGCCTCCACCGTGCGGCCGTCCAGGAAGGTGAGCACCACCGCGTCGCCGTCCGCCCGTACCCGCACGGCCGTGCGCAACGCCTCGGGGTGGATGCTGTCGCGGGACAGCACGACGAGCGAGACATGCACGCTGCGACCACCCGCATGCGGTGCGCTGCGCAGATACGGCACCGCCGAGTGCGGGCCGTACGCATTGGACTCGACATCGCGTGCCACGGCGGCCCCGTCCACACCCCCGTCCCATCCGTACAGCGCGACCAGCGCGCTGCTCAGCCCGTCGGCCGTGCGCGCGAGCGCCCAGTCGGGCGCCGACGAGGCGAACGGACTCTGCGCGTGCGCGACCGCGTGGCCGCCCTCGCGGACCACCGCGCCCTCGGGCGCCTCCACCCGGTGCACCCGGATCTCCCACGGGCCGTGCAGCACACTCGTCGTTTCGACGCGGTACGCGCGCTCGTCACCGGGCAGCCGAGCGGCTGACCAGGAGGAGGCGACGCGGTCCTCGCAGCGCAGCGGATGGATCCGGCGGCGCCGGGACGGAGTGCCGTCCGGGGCGAGCAGCGCAATATGGCCGTCGACATCGCGGACCAGGGCGTGCGGAGCGGACTCGGGGGCCGTCGCCGTCGAGTAGGCGAACTTCGCGTAGTGCGGATCGTCCTCACCCGCGCCCAGGTCCGGGTCCGTGCCGGCTTCGATGTCCGAGGAGTCCGGTGCGGGCGGGTTGTGGTCGCTGCCGTGGTTGACGAGGCGGACGATGCCGTCGTGCCGGGTGCCGTGCAACAGCCAGCCGGGGGCCGGCAGCGCGGTGTACGTGTCGGACTCCTCGACCGGCAGCGGGAGTTCGCGTGCGGTCCACACCTCGTGGTCGGGGGGAAGGAGCAGGCCCAGGAAGCCCTTGCTCGCCCAGTAGGGGGAAGCGGGCCCGGAGTAGGGCTGGGTGGACGGCAGGAAGGTGTCGTACCAGCCGAGCGTCAGCAGTCCCCGTTCGTCCGGCACCCCGCGCTCGGCGAAATGCCGCAGGGTGCCGGAGGCGAGGCGGCGGGTCAGGCCGGGGGCGAGCGGTGTGCAGTCGGCCAGCGCGCCCATCCACACGGGAGCGAGCGCGGCGAACCGGTAGGAGAGGGAGCGGCCCTGGTGGACCGGGGCGCCGTCGGCCCCGAAGAAGTGCGGGTAGTCCTCCAGGAACCGGTGCAGGCGCTGCCGGTGGACGGCGCTGCGGCCTCCGTCGCCGCCCGGGCCGGCGATCCGGGCCCACAGCATCGGGTACAGATGCATCGCCCAGCCGATGTAGTAGTCGAAGTTGCGGCCGTCCCCGTCGGTGTACCAGCCGTCACCTGCGTACCAGTCCTCGATCCTGTCCAGCCCCTCCTCGATGTCCGAGGCGCGGTACGGGGCTCCCACCGAGGCGAGGAACTGCTCGGACACCACCTGGAAGAGCCGCCAGTTGTTGTCCCAGGTGCGGCCGCCTACGAACCCCGAGAACCAGTCGACGACCCGTTCCTGAACCCTCGCGTCCAGCCGGTCCCAGATCCACGGCCGCGTCTCGTGCAGCGCGACCGCGATCGAGGCCGCCTCCACCATCTGCTGCGAACAGTCCGTCAGCCGCGGCCACGCCTCCCCGCTCGCGGCGTCCGTGCCCGCCCCGAGACCGGCCGCGTACCGCGCGGTCAGGGCGGGGTCGACCGCCCCGCCCGCGCCCGCGATCCGGAACGCGGCGAGGAGGAACGACCGGGCGAACCCTTCCAGTCCGTCGGACACGACCCCGGACCAGCTGCCGCGGCCCGGCAGCCGGTACTGGGCGAAGCCGGGGGTCGCGTACGGCGTCAGCGCGTCCAGCATCCGGTCGGCGGTCGCCTCCCAGTGGGCCCGGGTCCAGCCGGTACGCGACGACAGGACCCGGTCGACAGGCGGCAGATGAAGGTGCGGGGCGACGGACATGGTGGTGCTGCTCCCAGGGATCGGTGGAGGTGGTTACCGGACGAGTTCGGCGCGGTGGGTGTGGCCCCGGGAGCCGCCGACGGCGACGGTGAGGACCGCCCGGGCACCCGGGGTGACGGTCACGGTGTCGTCGGCCGAGGCCACGGACCGCACACGGAAGGGGAGTTCGACCGTGACCACGCTCCCGGTCCGGCCCGGGTCGGCGACCGCGACGGACACCTGTGCACCCCGTCGCCGTACGAGGAGCGTCAGCGGACCGGACACGGTGAACCCGGCCGCCGAACCGGCGCCCCAGAAGTGCGCCGCGGTCAGCCCGGACCTGCGGTCCTCCACGGCCTGCGCGATGGCGTCGTTCGTCACGATCCGCACCGGCCGCGAGCGCGACCACACCGCGGTGGCCGCCGCCGACGCGCCGGGCAGCAGCACATAGGCGTAGTCCGCGTCGGTGGGGGAGACCCC
This sequence comes from Streptomyces sp. OR43, assembly GCF_008042275.1. Classification (GTDB taxonomy): domain Bacteria; phylum Actinomycetota; class Actinomycetes; order Streptomycetales; family Streptomycetaceae; genus Streptomyces. The sequence continues at coordinate 176,986 of NZ_RDBK01000022.1, forward strand.
GTGGTCCAGCCACAGCGTGGCGTAGCGGCGCGTCACGGGGTCGGCGCTGCCCCCGGTGTCCGCACCGGTGTTGATCGCCCGCCAGGTGCCGGTGCGCTCTTCGCGCAGGACCTTCAGAGTGGCCGAGCCGGGGAAGACGTAGCCGCCGGTGCCGTCGAGATGCGCCCAGCCCGCCCGGGGGACAGCGGTGCTCGCGCCCGGCTCCGCCCCGTCCACCAGCAGCCGGCCGCGGCCGCCCGCGCCGAGGTTGCGGTTCTCCACGACCGTCTCGACCGTTCGGCCGTCGCTCGCCGTGATGCCGGCTCCGAGCGCGACCACCGCGTTGTCGAGGAGGAACCACGACTTCCTGGCCCGCAGGGCGCTGCCCTCGGCGCCCACCACCTCCATCGCCGCGACCGTGTGCCGGCCGTCCAGCACCGCGCCGCCCGCGACGGCGTTCGCCGGGCGGTAGGTGGAGGTCCCGGCGCCCGTGCCGAGATCGGCGCGCTCGCGCGTGTCGACCGTGGTGCCCGGGAGACGGTACGGATCGACGGTCGGCCAGAAGCCGTCGTTGAACTGCCCGAGATCGTCGCCGTCGTACAGGTACGTCATGCCGTCGCCGGTGTACCAGCCGTGCAGGTTCTCGCCGTTGCCCGCCTCGTACGCCGAGATGCGCCGGGAGGAGAGCGACAGGGCGAACGCCCAGCCGGGGCGGCGGTGCACCACCCGGTCCATGTCGGCGAAGACGAAGCTGCCCGTCGTACGGGTCGCTTCCGGGATCGCCGGATCATCCAGTACGGCTTTGGCCAGGGCGAGTTGGGGGAGCGTGGCCAGGGTGGCGAAGGGGGTGGTGCGGTTGCGGGTCAGCCAGCCCTTGGCCAGCGCCCGCCACCGGTCCGCGCGGTCCGCCGGGGCACCCGATGCCAGGAGCAGGATCGCCGCGACGGCCGTCGCACCGTCCCGGTGGTCGCCGGCGCGCTCCCGGGAAACGGCGCGTCCGCGCACCGCGTCCATCATCAGCCCGTCGAAGATCACCGGTGCGAAGCTGCGCTCCACCGCGTCGTACATCACGGAGACCTTCGGGTCGGTGACCGCCCACGGCGAACCGGCGAGAAGGGACAGCAGGTAGGCGGCGCCGCCGAGCAGTACGGTGCCGTACGAGCCGGTGTACGCGACCACCCCATGCTGGACGAACGAGCCGTCCTCGTAGAACCCGTCACCCGAACTCGTGTGGCGGAAAAGGCTGTTGCGTCCGGCGTCGCGTACATCGGAGAGCGCGTCGCGAGCGGATGCCAGCTTGCCGGCGTCGTTGCCGAGCAGCCCGCGCAGCGCGACGATGACGGCCTTGTCGGTGCGGTTGGCGCCGGTCTCGGACAGGGTGGGGGAGTTGGTGCGGCGGTCGGCGTCCGGGCAGAAGCGGTCGACGACCGCCAGATAGTCCGCGAGGTCGGCGTCTGGCAGCCGCCCGCGCAACAGGACGCAGGTGTCCATCAGCGCGCGCGGCGCCCCGATCTCCCAGAACCACCAGTTCCCGCTCTCCCGGGCGGACGGATGGTAGGCGGTGTCGAAGGCGAACCGCAGCGCGGACAGCAGCGCGTCCGCCGTCTCCGCGCTGCCGGTCAGCGAGGTGCCGGGGGTGGCCCACGCGGTCGCGAGCGTGCGCAGCCGGGTATAGCTCTGCCCGAAGTTCCCCGGATCGGTGACGGGTGCGAGATCGCTCCACAGCGCCGTGCGGGCCGCGCTGCGGTCCAGGGTGTCCCAGAGTTCTTTCGCCGTCCTGTCCAGGGCCGCGACCCCGGCGGCGAAGTCGGGATCCGAGGGATCGAACCCGCCCCCGGTCAGCAGGGTCTCGGCGCGGTCCAGCAGCCCGTCGACACCCTCGCCGGCGCTCCGCGCCGCGCGTCCCGGCTCCGCGGCCCGTGCCGGGCCGGCGGTCAGGACTGCGGACACGGTGGCGCCGCCCGCGGCCAGGAGGGTCCTTCTGCTCCACTGCATGGTCACTCCTTTGCCGTGCCGGGTCAGTCGGTGAGGGTGCTCGGGTCGACGGTCGGCTGCGGCAGGCCGAGGGCCGCCAGTTCGGCCTTGCCGACGGCATCGATCGGGAACGCCCAGGTGTGCACGAAGAAGTCGGTGAGGTCGAATCCCGCGACGCGGCTGGAGTAGGTGGCCAGCGCGCGGTAGCGCTTGGCGTTCTCCGTGTAGTCCGACTGCGGGTTCTCCTCGCGCACCAGCTTGTGCAAGCGGGGCCAGAAGTCGTCGCCGAACGCGAGCTCCAACTGGCGGAGCGGCACGAGCTTCTCGTATGCGCCGAAGGACTTCTCGTACGTCAGCCCGTCCGTGCCGAACTTCGCGCGGGAGGTCTGGAAGGCGGTGAGGCCGGTCGCCGGGTCGACGGTGAGGAGGTTGGACGGCCGGCCCAGGGTGCGCTGGGCGGCCAGCGAGTAGATGTTCACCGTGACCTCGGTGAGCCCGCCCGGTTTGTACGCCATCTGCTGGTGCAGGTGGCCGAGTTCGTGATAGAGCCCCCAGCCGCGCGTGCGCAGTCCCTCCACCGTGGTGGCGCGGTCGAGATAGGCCCTCGGGAATCCGTTGTAGCCGTGCGTGGCGTAGGCCCCGACGCCTGTGGGCACCTTGCTGACCTCGGTGAAGTGGTACGGGCCCGCCTTGCGCCGGTGCACCGCCTTCGAGCCGTCCAGCCCGCTGATCCGGGCGTGCGAGTCGATGATCGTCTCGACCAGCCGGAGCAGCGCGGCATGGTCCTCGCCGCGGTACAGCAGCGCGCCCTCGCGGGTCAGCGTCATGATGGTGTTCGGTCCGTGGAGCTCCACCCAGGGCGAGGCGGTCAGGGTGTCGAGCTGGTGCTGATACTGGGCCTCCGTGGTGCTGCCCAGGGTGAAGACCGGCATGGGAACGGCGCCGGAGCGGAACAGCACGCCCGCCCGTTCGCCCTGCCCGGTGAGCGTCAGATAGACCGGTCCGCCGTGCGGGTCGGTCACGGTGTTGGCGCCCGGGGTGAGCGGGTAGCTGCGCGGCTCGGTGACGTCGCCGTAGTAGTCCCAGGCGCCGATCCAGAGCGTGGGCACCAGCTCGTCGTACGGCTGGACCGTGAGCGAGAGCGGGGCCCCGGCGGGGGCGTACAGCCCGGTGGCCTGGAACTCGGATCCCCGCAGCGCCTGTGCGAGGCGCAGCCGCTCGGCCTCGGCGGCCGGACGGGCGGTGACCGTCAGCGAGACGGGGCGGACGGCGGGACGGAGGGGCGCGGCCTGAGCGGAGACGGCACCGGCGCCGAGTGCGGCGACCGCCCCCGCACCCGCGGCGAGGACGGCACGGCGGCCGACGGAGGGCGAAGCCGGGCTGGAGGAGCTGAAGTTGCGCATGCGGAACTCTCCCTGCAGAAACGAATGAGGGGCGGAAGCGTGCGGATCAGGTGTGGGGCGTTCCGTCAGCATGTAAGCGGTTGCTGTCGAGCCGCAAGGGGAGTCGCGAAGTTACTGTGATTTTCTATGGCCGACTGCGGACAGGCGGGTGGTAACCGGTCACATACGGCCGGACCTGCCGGCCCGGGGCGCGACGGAATCGCGTACCACGATGTGCGTGCCGAGCCGCAGGGCGCCCGTAGTGGGCTCCCGCCAGTCGTCCTCGTCCCCGCCCGAGACGGCGAGCCGCACGGCCTGGCGGCCCATCTCCTCCAGCGGTACGTGGACGGTGGTCAGCCGGGGGCGGAGTTCCTGGGCGACGGGGATGTCGTCGTACCCCACCAGGGAGATGTCCTTGGGTACCCGCAGGCCCGCCTCCTCCAGCGCCTGGGCGGCACCTGCGGCGACCACGTCGTTGGCCGCGAAGACCGCGGTGAAGTCCGGCCCGTCCCGCAGCAGTTCGGCCATCCGCCGATAGCCGAAGTTGCGGCTGAAGGCGCCGGGCTGCACCAGCTCGGGGTCCGGGGCGATGCCGCGGAGTTCCAGGGCGCGCCGGTGGCCGGCCAGCCGGTCTCGGGTGGTGGAGAGCTTGGGCGGGCCGCCGAGGTAGAGGATCCGCTCGTGGCCCTGCATCAGCAGATGGTCGGTGATGGCGAAGGCGCCGCCCTCGTTGTCGTACTCGACCGCGGCCGTGGGCGCGCTCTCGCCCAGAGGAGGCCGGCCGCACAGCACCAGCTTGGAGCCGCCCGCGTCCAGCTCGCGGGCCCTGCGGGCCAGTTCGGAGGTGTAGCCGCGGTCGGCGATCGACCCGCCGACCACCACCACCGCGTCCGCCCTGCGCTCGTGCATGAGGTCGATGAAGGCCAGCTCGCGCTGGGGGTCGCCCTGGGTGCAGCAGACCAGGCAGAGCCGCCCGCCGAGCGCCGCCTCGCGCTCCACACCGCGGGCGATGTAGGCGTAGAAGGGGTCGATGACCTCGTTGACGATGATGCCGACCGTGCGGTTGGAGACGCCGGCCAGGGCGCGGGCGTGCGCGTTGACCACGTAGCCGAGTTCGCGCATGGCCGACTCGACCCGTTCCCGGGTGGCCTCCGCGACGGGGTAGTTGCGGTTCAGGACGCGGGAGACGGTGGCCGTCGAGACGCCTGCGCGCCGTGCGACGTCGGTGACCGTGGCCCGCCGCTGTCCGTCCGCGGCCGTGCTCTGCCGGCGCATCCGGCTCACCCCCTGGTGGCTGTTGTGTGACGCCGAGCCTAGAGCCTGCCGGGGGACGGTGTTCATGCGATCCTCCCCAGGTCGGCCCGGCGCACCGGATGGGCGAAGGGCTCGCCCCGCGCGTACCGGGCCAGCTCGTCGACGGCGAGTGCTCCCAGCCGGCCCACCTCGTTGCCCTGGGCGCCCGCGAGATGCGGGGTCAGGAAGACGTTGGGCAGGTCCCACAGCGGATGGCCGGGGGGCAGGGGCTCGGGTGCCGTGACGTCCAGGACCGCGTCGAGCCGCCCGCTGACCAGATGGCCGGTCAGCGCCTCGGTGTCCACCAGGGTGCCGCGTGCGGTGTTGACGAGCAGGGTGCCGGGCCGCATCAGGCCGATCCGGCGCGCGCCGATGAGGCCCCGCGTCTCGGGGGTGTCCGGGGCGTGGACGCTCACCACGTCGCTGGTGGCCACCAGGGTGTCCAGGTCCGTGCGGGTCACGCCGAGGAGCTCGGCCTCGGCCGCGTCCACGTACGGGTCGTACAGCAGCACCTCCGCGTCCAGGACCAGCCGCAGCAGCTCGATCACCCGGCGACCGATCCGGGACGCGCCCACGACCCCGACAGTCAGTCCGTGCGTACCGAGCCAGTGCTGCCGGTCCAGGTCGGCGCCGGTGCGGTGGGTGCGGCGGGCGCGGTAGAGCCCGGCCAGCGGGAACACCCGCTTCGCGCCCATGATGATCGCCGCCAGGGTGTACTCCGCCACCGGGACCGCGTTGGCCGCCGCGGCCGACGAGACGGTGATCCCGCGGTCGAAGGCGGCCGGTGACAGAAACGTTTTCACCGTGCCCGCCGCATGGATCACCGCCCGCAGCCGCGGTGTCCGCTCCAGCAGGCCGGCGTCCACCGGCGGGCACCCCCAGCCGGTGAGCAGCACTTCGGCCGAGGCCAGTGCCCGTCCGGCGTCGGGTGAGTCGAACTCGCTGATCAGGGACGGGTCGAGGAGGTCCGCTGTCTCCTCCAGACGGGCCCGGACAGGGGGTGGGAAGACGTCGTCCAGCAGCCCGGGGCTCATGACCAGGACCGTGCGCGGGCGCCTCTCGGGCGGGGCCGCAGCATCGGTACCGGAACGAGCCGGCGCCTCTTCGGTGGTTCGCACCCTGCCTCCGGACAGTAATCGCGTTCTATGGAATGACCGGCACGCTAAGGAGCGTGATGGGTGACCGTCAAGCTCTGCCACCACCAAACTGCCCTATATGTGTGGGTATTCAGGCGTTCGGGGGGCGGATTTCCTTGTGGAGAGCATCGTGAAACAAAGACGTTCGCCCGGATCCCTTGACGCTTGGGTTAACCGCTTACTAACTTGCGGCCGCAGAAGGCTCACCATGCGCCACCCAGCCGAACAGGACGCACCATGGCTGACACAGCACCCCCGCTGCCGCGGGAAAAGCGGCGAAAGTGGCGGAAGCGGGTCGAAGAACCCGCCCCGCCGGCCGACTGGGCCCCGGTCGCCCCACGCCGGCTCACGCTCGGGCAGCGGATCAAGCGCGACCGGGTGATGCTGCTGCTCACCCTGCCCGGCCTGCTCTACTTCGTCGTCTTCCACTACGTCCCGCTCCTCGGGTACGTGGTGGCGTTCCAGGACTACCAGCCGTACCTCGGATACATGCACAGCGTCTGGGTGGGCTTCGCCAACTTCTCCGCGGCGTTCGCCGAACCGGCCTTCTGGAGCGCGACGTTCAACACGCTGGAGATCGCCCTCGTCCAGCTGGTGTTCTTCTTCCCTGTGCCCGTCGCGCTGGCCCTGCTCCTCAACAGCATCGCCAGCGACCGCATCAGGCGGTTCGTGCAGAGCGTCGTCTATCTCCCGCACTTCATCGGCTGGGTCATCATCGTCTCGATCTTCCAGCAGATCCTGGGCGGCGCCGGAGTGCTGCCCGACGTCCTCGGCAGCATGGGCCTGCCGCGCTACGACATGATGAGCGACCCCGACGCCTTCCCCTGGCTGCTGACCCTCCAGGTGGCCTGGAAGGACGCCGGGTGGGGCACCATCATCATCCTCGCCGCGCTGCTCAACATCGACCGGCAGCAGTACGAGGCCGCCGCCATCGACGGCGCCGGACCCCGGCGCCGCCTGTGGCACGTGACCCTGCCCGGCATCGCCCCGGTGCTCATCCTGCTGCTGATCCTCAACCTGGGGCAGATCCTCTCCGTCGGCTTCGAGCAGATCCTGCTCCAGCGCGACGCGGTCGGCCCGGACGCCGGTGAAGTCCTCGACACCTACGTCTACTACCACGGCATCAAGGACAACGACTGGGGCGTCGCCGCCGCCGTCGGACTCGTCAAGGCGGTCATCGGCACCGCACTCGTACTGGGCGCGAACAAGTTCGCCCACCGGCTCGGCCACGAAGGGGTGTACCGCGGTGCTGACCGCTGAGAAGACGCGCGCCCATACCCGGAGCACCGCACCGGCGCCCCGCCCCGCCCCCGTACGCAAGTCCGACGGCCGGCCGCCGTGGATGGAGCGCCCGACCCGGATGGGCACGACCGCGAAGGCGGTCGCTGTCGTGGTGGTCGTCCTGGCCGTCGCCTACCCGCTGATCGGCGTCATCGGCACGAGCTTCGCCTCCCAGACCGACATCATCAAGAGCTCCGGCCTCGTCCTGTGGCCGGACCACCCCACCCTGGACGCCTACCGCACGATCTTCACCGGCGGCGTCGTCACCCGGGCGCTGCTCGTCTCCATCGGCATCACCGTGTTCGGCACCCTCGCCAGTCTGCTCGTCACCGTCGGCATGGCGTACGGGCTCTCCCGCCGGGAAGTCACCGGCTCCCGCTTCATCCTGATGACCGCCCTGTTCACCATGCTGTTCAACGCGGGCATCATCCCCAACTTCCTGCTGGTCAAGGGACTCGGCCTGTACGACACCTACGCGGCGCTCGTCATGCCCACCCTGGTCAGCGCCTTCAACCTGGTCGTCCTGCGCTCCTTCTTCATGAACCTGCCGGAGGAGCTGTACGACGCGGCGAAGGTCGACGGCGCCGGCGATTTCCGCATCCTGGTACGGATCGTCCTGCCGCTGTCCAAGGCCGTCCTCGCCGTGATCAGCCTCTTCTACGCGGTGACCTACTGGAACGCCTTCTTCAACTCGCTCCTGTACCTCAACGACACCGACAAATGGCCGCTGCCGATGGTGCTGCGCACCTACGTCCTCCAGGGCCAGAGCCTGAACGCCGCTTCGGCCGGCGAGGTGCTCGCCCCGCAGCAGGCCGTCCAGATGGCGGTCCTCGTGATCGCCGTCGTCCCGATCCTCTGCGTCTACCCGTTCCTCCAGCGCTACTTCACCAAGGGCGTGCTCACCGGCGCCGTCAAGGGCTGAGCGCGGCCACACCGCCCCCCACTCCTTCCTCCCCTTTCCCACCTCCAAGGAGATTCAGGTGTCGAGCTCCACCCCCATCAATCGCAGAGCACTGTTCCGCATGGGTGCGGGCGTCGGTCTGGGACTGGCCGCCGCCCCGCTGCTCGCCGCCTGCGGCGACGGCGGCACGACGGCCAAGGCGGAGGCCAAGAGCGCCTCGCTGCTCCCGGACACCGCGGTCCGCAACATCGGCCTGAAGCCCGACCTGGCCGGTACCGCCGCCGGTGTCCCGCAGGGCTTCTTCAGCTACCCCGCCCAGCCGCTGAGGGCCACGAAGGGCACGCCCCTCAAGGGCGCGAAGCCGATCAGCGCCACGATGGAGACCTTCTCCCCGCCGCCGCCCTCCCGGGGCAGGAACGCCGCCTGGCAGGAGATCGAGAAGCTGCTGGGCGGCGAGGTGAACATCACCGCCGTGCCCGCCGACGACTACGGCACCAAGTTCTCCACCATGGTCGCCAGCGACAGCCTCCCGGACCTCTTCATGTACCCCGAGGTCGGCGGCGTCGACAACAAGTCCGGCTTCCTCCGGGCCACGTGCGCCGACCTGACCCCGTACCTCGCCGGCGACAAGGTCAAGGACTACCCGAACCTGGCGGCGATCCCGAAGGGCGCCTGGCAGGCCGCCATCTTCGGCGGGAAGCTCTACGGCATCCCGATCGCCCGGACCGGCACCGGCGGCGCCGGCGTCTACCGCCACGACCTCTTCGAAGAGGTCGGTGTCACGAGCCTCGACCAGATCACCGGACTCGACCGCTTCGTCGAGGTCTGCAAGGAGCTGACCCGGCCCAAGAAGGACCAGTACGCCATCATCGCCGGCGCCACCACCATGCTCGCGATGTCCGCCGGAGCGCCCTATTACTGGCGGCTGGACGAGCAGACCGGCAAGTTCACCTGCGACCTGGAGACGCCGGAGTTCCGCAAGGCCGTGGAGACCGCCCGGCTGCTGTACAAGGCGGGCTGCTTCTATCCGGGGACCCTCCAGATGTCCGGGGCGCAGAAGGCCCAGTACACGGACATGTTCAAGAACGGCAAGGGCGCCTACGTGTACGACGGGATGCCCACGTACCTGGCGCCCGGCGTCGGCTACGTCGCGGCCATGAGCGCGATCGACAAGAAGTACGACCCCCGCCCCTTCGTCCCGTTCGGCAGCGAGGCCATCGCCTGGATGGACAACGTCGAGCTCCAGAACACCCACGTCAAGAAGGCGTCCGGAGACCGCGTGAAGCAGGTCCTCGCGCTGGCCGACTTCGCCGCCTCGCCGTTCGGCAGCCAGGAGTACACCCTCATCAACTACGGGGTCGAGGGCAAGGACTTCACGCGCGACGCCAAGGGCAACCCGGCGCTGACCAAGCAGGGCACCCAGGACGTCACCGTGCCCTGGAAGTTCATGGCATCCGCCGTCCCCGCGATCTTCAGCGCCGACTCGGAGCAAGGCGTCCGGCACGTGCACGAAGCCTTCACCAAGATGATCCCGATGATGGAGCAGGACCCGACGCTCCGGTACTCCTCGCCCACCTGGGACTCCAAGGGCTCCGGCAGCCTCTACACGTTCAAGTCGGACGCGCTCAAGGACATCATCTCCGGGCGCAAGCCCGTGTCGGCCTACGACCAGCTCGTCAAGGACTACCTGGCCAAGGGCGGCGAGCAGGCCCGCGGCGAGTTCGAGGAAGCCTTCCAGAAGGGGAAGAAGTGACCACACGACGCTCGGTCCTCGCACGGGGCGGAGCCGCGGTCGCCGCGGCCGTCGCCATCCCCGCCCTGGCCTCTTCCGCCTCCGCCCGGCCGCACGGATTCGACCCGGAGCCCGGCTCCGACGGCGTGGGCGACCCGCTCTTCCCCACGCTCGGCAACGGCGGGTACCAGGTTCTCCACTACGACCTGACCTTCGACTTCACCCCGGTGACGTACGACTTCACCGCCACCGTGAAGATCAGCGTCAAGGCCACCCAGGACCTCTCCGCCTTCAACCTGGACACCGACGGCCACACCATCGACTCCGTCACCGTCGCCGGCCGCCCCGCCACCTGGTCGCTCGCACCCGGCAAGAGCGGCCAGGAGCTCACCGTCACCCCGGCCCGCCCGCTCCACGACGGACAGGCGTTCACCACCGAGATCCGCTACCGGGGCAACGGCAAGGCGCCCCGACTCGGCCTCACCGGCTGGAAGTTCGGCACCGACGGCGGCTTCGCCTCGGCCGCCCAGTCCTCGCGCGCCGATACCTTCCTGCCGTGCAACGACACCCCGTCCGACAAGGCGACGTGGACCTTCCACATCAGCGCCCCCGAGGGCTTCGTCGCCACCGCCAACGGCGAGCTGACCCACAAGACCCCCCGCGCCGACGGCTCCACCGTCTGGCACTTCGCCCTCCGCGAGCGCATGGCGACCGAACTCATCGGGATCGCCGTCGTCAAGGGCACCTACCTGTACGGCAGCAGCCACCGCGGCCTGCCCCTGCGGCACATCGTCCCGCGGGGCCAGGAGGAGAAATACGCCCCGATCGTGGCCCGTACCCCCGACCATCTCTCCTGGCTGGAGGCGAAGTTCGGCCGCTACCCGTTCTCCGTCTACGGGCTCCACATCTACGACGGCTACACCGACGCCCTGGAGAACCAGACCCTCTCCCTCTTCTCCACCAACTGGTTCAAGCTCAACGCCAACGGTCAGCCCGGCTACGAGACCACCATGGTCCACGAGCTCGTCCACCAGTGGTTCGGCGACTCCGTCACCCCCGACGACTGGCAGCAGGCCTGGCTCAACGAGGGCCCTGCCGTGTACTACGCGGGCCTGTACGGCGAGGAGCGCGGCTGGTCCGTCCTCGCCGACAAGATGAAGTCGACGTACGAGAAGCTCGACGCGGTCCGCGCCGCCGACGGCCCGCCCGGACTGCCCAGGGCGCTCGGCGGCACGAACATCTACGACGGCGGCGCGCTCGTCCTGTACGCCCTGAACCAGCGGATCGGCGGGCGGGCGTTCGACCAGGTCATGCGTGAGTGGGTGAAGCGCTTCAAGGACTCCACCTACACCAGCGAGATCTTCATCCGGCACACCGTCGACGTGACACGGGACCGTACCGTCGACCCGTTCCTGCGCGACTGGCTCTTCGGAGCCGTCAACCCGCCCATGCCCGGCCACCCCGACTGGAAGGCGTCCGCGTGAACCGCCCCATGAACGTCGTACGAGGAACCGCCGCTGCCGCCACCGCCGCCGTCCTGACCGCGCTCCTCGCCGCCCCGGCCGCCCAGGCCGCACCCGGCACCCGCACCCTGTACGCGGCCCCGGACGGCCGCGGCACCTCCTGCGCCGTTGCCCGTCCCTGCACCCCGGAAGCGGCCCGCGACCTGGCCCGCACGGTGACCGGACGCGACGTACGCGTACTCCTTGAGGACGGTACGTACCGGCTCGACGCACCCCTGAAGCTGGGCGCCGCCGACTCCGGCGTCACCTGGACCGCGGCCCCCGGCGCCCGCCCCGTCCTCTCCGGCGGACAGGACATCACCGGCTGGCGGCAGAACGACGACGGCACCTGGAGCGCCGGCGTTCCCGAAGGTGTCACCCCACGGCAGCTCTTCGTCGACGGCACACGCGCGACCCGTGCCCGCGGCGAGGCCTGCGCCGCCACCACGTGCGACGCGACCAAGACGGGCATGACGGGGGCTACCGCCACCGGAATCAACCAGTGGCAGCGGCCGACCGACGCCGAGGCCGTCATCCGCGTACGCTGGCGCAACTACCACTGCCGGATCGCGGCCGTCAGCGGCGACACCATGACGTTCGCCCAGCCCTGCTGGACCAACTCGGCGAGCGGCACGGACCGCACCGGACCCGCCTGGGACTCCACCACGGTCGACTCCACCCGCTACAGCGGCGTCGCCTTCTTCGAGAACGCCCCCGAACTCCTGGACCAGCCAGGGGAGTTCGTCTGGGACTCGACGGACCGCACGGTCACCTACCTGCCGCGCAAGGGCGAGAACATGCGCCACGCGCGGGCCATTGCTCCGCACACGGAACAGCTGCTCGTCGTCGACGGCGCCCACGACGTCACCGTCGACGGGATCGGCTTCGCGTATGCGGCCTACCGACAGCCCGGCACCGACGAGGGGTATGCGGGCATGCAGGCCGGTCTCACCCTGACCGGCGCCACCGGCCCCGTCGACCACGCGGGCCGTTTCTACACCAAGCCGGCCGCCGCGGTCACCGTCCGCGGCGGCCGGGGGGTGAGCATCGAGAACAGCCGGTTCACCCATCTCGGCGGCGCCGGAGCGATCCTGGAGGCCGGCACGAAGGACAGCTCCGTGGCCCGCTCCTCCTTCACCGACCTGTCCTCGGGCGCGGTGTACGTCGGCGACACCGAGCCGCTGCCGGGGGCCGAACTCACCGGGGAGCGCAACACCGTCGCGTACAACACCATCAGCCGCACCGGCGTGGAGTACACCGACGCGGTGGGCATCTGGGCGGGTTACGAGGCCGGGCTGACCGTCGACCACAACAGCCTGGACCACCTCCCGTACTCCGGGATCTCCGTCGGCTGGGGCTGGAACCAGACCGAGGCGCAGACGTCCGTACTGCGCGACAACAAGGTGACGAACAACCGCATCACCGACGTCATGGAGGTGGCGCAGCAGCAGCACGACGGCGGCGCCATCTACACCCAGGGCGCCCAGCCCGGCACCGTCCTGAGCGGCAACTACATCAACCGCTCCGCATACGGCAACACCGAGCGCGACGGCAACGGCATCTACCTCGACGAGCAGTCCTCGCACATCACCGTCGAGAAGAACGTCATCACCCGCATCGGCTACAAGTGGGTCTCCAACTGGGCGGATTACGGGATCGAGAACACCGCGCGCCACAACTGGACCGACACCGCCGCACCCGCGCTCGGCGGACGCGGCTCCGTCATGACGGACAACCTCACCGGACTGGACCGGCTGCCCGCCGAAGCGCTCGCCGTCGCCGCGCGCGCGGGTTCCCGCGGCGGTCCGGTCGAGCAACTGCGCACCGACCTCGCGCGCACCGGCACGGCCACCCAGTCGTCCACCGAGGGGACGGCCACGGCGGAACTGGCCCTGGACGCCGACACCAACACGGACACCCGCACGCTCTCCGAAGCGGGCGCCTGGTGGCAGGTGGACCTCGGCGGCGTACGGCACGTCCGGCAGGTGGAGGTCTGGAACAACTCCGCCTCCGCCACGGGTGACTTCGACATCGTGACGGACGACGGAACCGTCCACGTCAGCGGCAAGGCGCTCCGCCCCACCGTGATCGACCTGGACAGCCGTACCCGCACGCTGAAGATCGTGACCACCGGCACGGGCCGGGTGGCCCTCTCGCAGGTGCTCATCCACTCCTGACGCGCGCATCGCATTGGGACGCGCGCACCGCCTGGACGCCCGCATCGCATAGGGACGCCCGCACCGCACACGGACGCCGGACCGGCCATCGAGGCCGGTCCGGCGTCCGGCGTTGTCCTGCGCGGCCGCGACAAGGCTCACCCCAGCGCGAACGCGTCCGCCAGCATGTCGGTCTGTGCGGCCAGCAGGCTGCCCCCGTCGTGGCCCATCCCCGTGAACTGGCCCGCCGTCTCCAGCCCGACCGAGCCGTGCAGCTGCGCCCATGCGAGCACCGCGCCGGCCAGCGCACGCGCCGATGCCGCCGGGTCACTGGCGGCATCCACCGCGTACGCGGCGACCCAGTCGCCCACGGCGGTGTCCGCCGTCAGCCAGGCCTCCATCTGGGCCACCACCGGAGCCACCCCCGCCCCCGGCACCCCGTCCGTGAACACCGGAAGGAACGGCCCGAGCGCGGCGCGGGCGCGCTCCAGCGTGTCGGCGGGAGCCGCATACCCCGGTAGGGGTGAGCCCTGGATCAGCACATAGCGGTGCGGCTCGCCCAGCGCCCAGGCCCGGTAGGCGGTCGCCAGTGTGTGCAGCCGCTCGCGCGGGCCGTGAGCGGCGGCCTCCGACCTCGCCGCGGCTGCGGCCATCGCCGTCGCGGCGTCGTCGTACACGTCCCTGATCAGGGCGTTCAGCAGGTCGTCGCGGCTGGCGAAGTAGCGGTAGAGCGCGGGGCCCGACAGACCCATGTCCTTCGCGATCCGGGTCAGCGCGAGTGCCGCCACGCCTCCGTCGGCGAGCTGCCGCAGCGCCGCCTCCTTGATCTCCGCCCGGGTCTGCTCCCGGTACCGGGCCCGTGGCCCCTGCTGCGCCTCGGGCATCCCGGGCCCCTTTCGCTAGGCAAGCTCACTTCAGTTACGGAGTCTAACAGTCAGGGTTGCGACGGGGTGTTGCGAGAGTTACGTTGTCTAACAAGCGTGAGGGGCGGTAAGGCTCCTCGGACCGCACATCGAGGAGCACTCCATGACCGCGACGCATGACCTCCACGTCGTTCTCGGCGCCGGCCCCGCCGGAACCGCGCTCGCCTCCGAACTGGCCCGCCGTGGCCACCCGGTACGGCTCGTCGACCGGTCGGGCGAGGGAGCCGCACCGGCGGGCGTCGACCGGTTCGCCGCCGACGTGGCGACAGTCGAGGGTGCCCGCGCGGCCGTCGAAGGGGCGGCCGTCGTCTATCACTGCGTGAACGTCGGCTACCACCTCCAGGTCGAGGTCATGCCGCGCATCCAGCAGGCCGTACTGGCTGCCGCCGAGGCGGTGGGGGCCCGTCTCGTCGTCCTCGACACGCTCTATCCGTACGGCGAGACGCGCGGTGCGGTGATGACCGAGGACACGCCGTGGAACGCCACCACGCGCAAGGGCAGGATGCGTGCGGAGCTGGACACCCGCTATCTCGCCGCCCATGCCGACGGCCGGCTCCGCGTCGTACTGGGCCGGTCGGCCGACTTCGTCGGGCCGGGGGTCCTCAACTCCACGCTGGGCGGTGCCGTGTTCCCCGCCGCGCTGACCGGGGGAGAGGTTCCGGCATTCGGCGACATCGACCTGCCGCACAGCTACACGTACATCGGTGATGTCGCCGCGGGGCTCGCGACCCTGGGCGAGAACCCGGACGCGGACGGCCGGGTCTGGCACCTGCCCACGGCGCCGGCGCTCACCACGCGGCAGATCCTGACGATGGTGGAGGAGCGGGTGGGACGTGCCCTGAACCTGACCGTCGTGGCGCAGCCGCGCCCGTTCGGACCGTTCGACGAGGTGTTCATGGCGGAGTACGCCGAGATGTTCTACCAGCACACGGAGGCACAGATCGTCGACTCCTCGGCCATCGAGAAGGCGTACGGGCTCATGCCCAACCCCCTCGCGGCCACGGTCGACGAGACACTCGCGTGGTACGGGGAACTCCTGGCCGCACACTGATCCGGCGGCGCACCCCTGTCCGCCGTCGGTCGCCGGACCGTCGAAGCGGAACCGGCCGACGGCGAACAGGCCGGCCGGTCCCCGCCTCCACGCCGGGCCGGCAGACACGGCGAGCGACCGTCCCGCGCCTCCACGCCGGACCGGCGAACACGGCGAACGGGCCGGCCTTACCCCGCCGACGGTCCCCGTCAGCAGGGCCGCCGGTGACGCGGGGCCATGGGACGGCCGGTACGGGCCCGCCCGCGCCGGCTCACCCGCCCAGGAAGCCGCTGATCCGGTCCCGCAGGCCGCGCGGGTCCAGACCGTGCGCCGCGAGGTGCTCGTCCATCTGCCCGTACCGCCGCAGTTCCTCGCGGGCCACGCCGAGTCCCAGGATGCGGTGGGGGAGTGCGGTGAGGGCGTCGTTGGCGGCGCCCGTCGAGGTGCCCGCCAGATACGGCTCGACGATCACCACGTCGGCGGTGGCCCGGCCGCCGGCCGCCCTGAGCAGCCCTCGGCCGTCGAACGGCCGCACGGTGGTCGCGTACAGCACGGTCACGTCGAGTCCCTCCGTCGCGGCGAGGACGTTGTCGAGCATCGGGCCGACGGCGACCACGACCCCGTTCGCTCCCTCCCGCACGGTGGCGAACCCGCCCGCCCCGCCGACCGGYCGCGRCCGGTCGTTGGACTGCAGCGACAGCCGCACGTACACCCGCCCGTCCCCGGCGGCCGCCTCGCGCAGCAGGATCTCCGCCTCGTCGGGATGGCCCGGCACGTGCACGGTCCACCCCTCCAGGGTGTCCATGAGCGCGACGTCCCCGGGCGCCATGTGGGTGAACCCGCCGGCCGGCCAGTCGTACGAGGCCCCGGCGCTCACGAGCACCCCGCCGACCCCCTGGTGGCCGAAGTCCAGCTTCACCTGCTCGAACGGGCGCTCCACGAGGAAGCTCGCGAAGGTGTGCACGATCGGCCGCATGCCGGTGAGCGCCATTCCGGCCCCGGCCCCGACGAGCAGCTGCTCACGGATGCCGACGTTGACGACCCGGTCGGGGTGGTCCCGCTCGGCCCGGCCGAATCCGTCGCGGCTGATCTCGGCGAGCACGAGGGCCAGGCGAGGATCCTCGTCGAGCAGCTGTGTGGTGGTGGCGATGAAGCGGTCACGCATCGTGTCCATGGGGCTGTTCCTCTTCTTCTCTTCTTCGGTAGCAGATTCCGGGGGTGCGTGCGCCGCGTGACTCAGCTCTTGGGAGCGACCCGGGCGACCACGGCCCGGGGCTGCCCGGGGTGCGGTGCGGTGAAGGCCGCGTACATGGCCTCGTGATCCCGCCCGTCCACGGACGCGACCGACCAGCCCGCGGTCGCGAATCGCTCAGCGATCCCGCCGGGGCGCCCGTACGTCGCCGAGGCGTTGTCGATGACCACGGTGTGCAGCTGCTCCAGACCGGCCGGCCCCGCATAGGCGATGGCCTCGTGATTGCTGCCCTCGTCCAGCTCGGCGTCGCCGGTCAGCACCCAGACCCGCGGCCCGGTCAGTCCCTGGGCCCGCAGCCCCAGCGCACTGCCCACGGCGAGCGGCAGGCCGTGTCCCAGTGAGCCGCTGCCGATCTCGGCGCCCGGCACCAGAAGCCGGTCGGGATGGTGGCCGAGCGGCGATCCGTACGAGCCGAAACCTGCCAGCAGCTCCTCCCCGAAGAATCCGTGGGCGGCGAGGACCGCGTAGTAGGCCATCGGCCCGTGCCCCTTCGACAGGAGGAAGCGGTCCCGGTCCGGGGCGTCGACGGTCTCCGGTGTCACCCGCAGAACCCGGTCGTACAGCACCCACAGCGCGTCCAGGGTCGAGGTCGCGGCAGGGCCGTGCTTCTCGTCGCCGGTCATCAGGCTCATCAGCCGGGACAGGTCGCGGTAGGCGGCGGGCGTTTTCGTGGCGGTCGTGTGCGTCATGCCGCCCAGCGTTCAACGTCAAGCGCGGTTGAGGTCAAGCGGCGAAAGGCGTTCGTGACCACCGGTGGAAGTGCGGTATTGTTCTCATGCGCGTTCGGACCGGGGGAAACCCCAGGTCAGGCGGGCAGCGGGACGTGGCGCAGCTTGGTAGCGCACTTGACTGGGGGTCAAGGGGTCGCAGGTTCAAATCCTGTCGTCCCGACTATGCGGAAACGCAGGTCGGAGGCCGTTCTCTCATCCATGAGAGGGCGGCTTTTCGTGCGTCCCGGGGCGTGGTGGTCGCAGTGTGATCGCACGCCTGGACCGGGGCTGGTTCGCCTGGGTGCTGGTGGCGGGTGGTGCGGGGGAGCGGAGTTTGTGGAGGGCTGCACGGGGGCGGTGGATGTGGTCGCGTGGTGGTCGCAGCCGCACGGGCCGGTCTGTACGGACCGCCGGCTGCTGGGCGCCGCTGAGGACGTGGTCGATGGTGTCGACGGCCTGGTGCGCGGCCTGTTGGGTGAGGTGGCTGTAGAGGTTCGCGGTGGTCGACAGGGTGGAGTGCCGCAGCGTCTTGGAGACCACGGTGAGGGGGACGCCGGCGGTAATGGTGATGGTGGCGGCGAGATGCCGCAGGTAGTGGACCGTGACCCGGGGGACCCTGGCCTCCTCGGACAGCCGGTGGAGTCGGTCGAGTACCAGGTGCGGTCCGAGCGGGCGGCCGTCGGGTTGGCAGAAGACCAGTCCCGCGAACGGGTCGCCGCGGAGACTTGGAGCGGATCGTGCGCGGTGGCGGAGCGCGGTGGCCACGCGGGGTGAGATGGCGACCCAGCCTCTGCTCGACCGGGTCTTGGGCGTCGTGAAGACGAGGCGGTTGTTGTCGACGGCGGAGAGCGTGCAGCGGATGTAAGGCACGCCCTGGGCGAGGTGGACGTCGTCCCAGTGCAGGCCGAGGGCCTCGCCCTTGCGCATGCCGGTGCCGATGAGGACCTCGAAGAGGTCGGCCATCTCGGGGTCGGTCTGATGGCAGTGGGTGAGGAATCGGGCTGCTTCCTCCGCTGTCCAGATCCGTCGTTCCGGCGACGGCGGCCGGTGCAGCACCGGGGGAGAAGCTGGGTTGTGGGGGAGGCGGTGCTGGCGGACGGCGTCGCCGAGCGCGCTGGGGCGGGGACATCGACGGCGAAGCCCCAGGTTCCGTGGGTGCTGTCTGTGACTGGGTGTGGACAGCGGGCGCCTATCTGGTGGCGGTGGGTGTCTCTGCAGCCGCAGCGGCGGTAGATGCGGCCTCGGTCGGCGCTGGTGCGCATGACGATCGCCTCCAGGGGCGGAGATGGGCCTGACCTTCTCAGCGTGCGARCACACGCGACCACCACGCCCGCCAGAGAGTCCGTGACCAGCGATTTTCCCTTGTCTTGGCGCCAAGTAGCAGCGGTCAGCCAATTGATCCTTCGTCGTCTGCCTTTGCTTCTGACCTGAGGAAATGGGGAGATCGTGGTCGGAGCCAGCCGCTGTAGCGCCGCCGTGATCTGCCGGGCACACGGCCGGAGCGCCAAGAGCCTCATCGGCCACCTCGAATGGTCTGACGACAAGGTGGACCCCAAGGGGTTCGCGATGGCGTCCATGCGCACGCATGTCGCCGAACTCCTCAACGAGGGGGGCGAACTGGTCGCCGGGCACGAGCACGACGTACACGGTCAAGAAGGGCGACATGCTCTCGTCCATCGCGCGCCGGGTTCGGCGACGCCGGCCGCTACAAGCAGATCGCCACCCTCAACAAGCTGGCCAATCCCAGCAGGATCGGCGTCGGCCAAGTCCTCAAGTTCCCCCAGAAGTAGGCACCCATGAAGATTGCCACGTACTGGAACGCCGTCGTGGCGGCCCTCGTCGCCTTCCGGCCCCGTAAGTTCGTCCGTACGCTCGACCGGCACCGGATGGCCGGATCGATAGGGAGCGTGGGGGTGGCGGCCGACAACGCAGCCATGGAGTCCTCCTTCAGTCTGCTGCAGAAGAACGTCCTCGACGGCCCCTCGTGGGTCACCCGTGAGGAACTGCGGATCGCGATCGTGAGCTGGATCGAGAGGACCTGCCACCGACGCTGCAGACAAGCCTCACTCGGTCGTCTGACGTCGTCGAATTCGAAACCGTCATGACACCACCGGCCCGCCGGGCCGAGCCTGTCACCTGAACCTGCATCAGACCCGATGGCCCTCAAATGTCAGCTGAGCAAGCAACCTTTCACTTACCGAGTCCGCGCCCCGCCCACGTGGCTATGATCCCCGGTGGGCCCACGTCTCGCTGCCGCCGAGGCCGGCGGAAGCTTGTTGCCCGAGAGTGAGGAGCACTATGCGTGTCACTGTGAATCCAGCCACCGTTCCCTGGCCTCGCCCGAGCCACAGCAGCGGCAATGCAGATAGCTTCGTCCCGGCCACAGGCGGGCTCAAGCGCCGATGAGCGATCAGCACATTCGTACCGTCGAAGTCCCACTGGGCGGCGGCAGCGAGGAAGTCGTACGGGTCCAAATCCGTGAAGTGGACGAGTCGCTCGTCCGTGTCGGGCGGGGTGGCCGTACCGTTGCCCGCGCAGGGCAGAGCCTCGGACAGATGCTGGACACCGTACGTCCCGTGGCGGACAGCTTCGTGACGCGGTTCAGAGAACTTGCACACGCACCGGATGAGATCGCCCTGGAGTTCGGCGTGTCCCTGTCTGCAGAAGCGGACGTCGTCATCGCTTCGACGGCGACCGCAGCGAATTTCTCCGTGACACTCACCTGGAACCGTAGTGCTACGAACAGCTCAACGAGCGAGAATGCTGGCTGAGT
Source organism: Streptomyces sp. OR43 (assembly GCF_008042275.1). GTDB lineage: Bacteria > Actinomycetota > Actinomycetes > Streptomycetales > Streptomycetaceae > Streptomyces. Next base: position 197,010 of record NZ_RDBK01000022.1, read on the forward strand.
TGACTCAACGACGGGTGTCCACAAGGGCGGTAGGCGGAGGCGGCGATGACGGGGGCGGGGCCACAGCAGCCGGATGAGGCATTGGCCTCTTCGGTTGTCCGTATCAAGGGGCAGAGTGGTGAGCCTGTGGGCGTGGCCTTTCTTATCGCTCCGGACCTGGTGCTGACCTGTGCCCACGTAGTGGCATATGCCTTGGGGTACCCGCGTCTGCAGAAAGTCGTCGCCCGAACCTCGGTGACGTTGGATGTACCCCTGGTCGCTGAGTTGAAAGGGAAGACCTGGACCGCCGAGGTTGAGCACTTCGTCCCGGAACGCGAGGACGAATCGGGAGACATCGCGGTCCTGCGCCTGAGGGATGTAATTCCTGGTACCCGCCCGATTCCCATGGTTGAGCCTGACACCGCCTGGGACCACGCTGTCGGTGTCGTGGGATTCACGGGCGCACAGCCGGGAGGAATCTGGTCCCGGGGACGGCCGAGCGGTACCAACGAGCAGGGCTGGCGGCAGTTCTCCCGACTGGATAGCGAAGAACCCCGCGTTAAGAAGGGGTTCAGCGGCAGTCCCGTCTGGGACTCCCAACTGGGCGCGGCCATCGGCCTCATCGTCGTGACACAAAACGATCACGAAGCCCCGCAGACCTTCATGATCCGGACGAGCACCCTCAGCGCAGAGTTACCCCAGCTCAAAGAGGCCCTGCAGCCAGATTCTCCCTTCCGGAGCCTGAAAGCCTTCGGGGAGAATGACGCGGAAGTGTTCTTCGGGCGTGACGATGACATCGCCAACGTCTCTGGCGCCCTGCGAGGCCATCATGGGGCTGTCACCGTGTATGGGCCCTCGGGTTCAGGTAAGTCATCGCTCGCGCTGGCCGGCGTTGTACCTAGGATGCGCAAGGCTGGATACGACGTCCTGGTGGTAAACGCCGGGGCAATCGGCTCGCTGGTGGCCGCGCTCGCAACCGAGATGTACGAAGCCTTCTGCTTCGGTCCCGGCGGGTCGACGCGGGTGCGGAACGCCGGGGAGGTGCAGGAGTGGCTCGCACAGATGGGGCTCGCTGACACACTCCACCGCATCCGCGGCGCAGCGGGTGGGAAGCTCCTCGTCGTACTCGATCAGGCCGAAGCTCTGCTGGCCCGTGACCCCAGCGACGTCGCCCAGGCCGTCGAAGTGCTCTTCCCCTCGGGACCGCCAGCCGCGGGACTGAGCGTGCTGGTCACGCTCCGGGCCGATTTCATGGACGCGGCCCTCAAGCACCCGAGTCTCGGTCCGGCCGTGCACGCTGGTGTCACGCTGCCGTTGACTCCGATGTCGCGAGAACAGCTCAGAGATGTGGTCAGCAAGCCGCTGGAGCAGATCCCGGGCGTCCGCTACGAGGAAGGGCTCGTCGAACGCATTCTGGCCGACGCGGGGGACGAACCAGGAAGACTGCCGCTTCTCGGCTTCACTCTGGACAAGCTGTGGGAGGGGCAGCAGGATGGCCTGCTACGGTTCGCGACCTACGAAAAGGAGGGCGGCGTTGCCGGCGCACTGGCACGCCACGCCGAGGAAGCCTGGAAGTTGTGCATCCAGAAACACGACGCACTCCAAGCGCAACGCCTACTCACCGGACTGATCAGGGTGCTGCCCGGCAGCTCCACCCCGCTGCGCCGCAGGCTGACCCGGCAGGAGGCGCAACAGAAGCGGTGGGACATCGCGCAATGGTTCACCACTGACGAACGGCGACTGCTCGTCGTACATGGCGGCCCCGGAGAACCGGAATCGGTCGAGCTCGTGCATGAGGCACTGGTCGAAGTTTGGCCCGCCCTCCGAGATCAGGCGCGGGCCGACAGCAGTTTCCTGGCTGGTCGAGCGGAACTCGCCCACGAACGTGAACGCTGGGCCAACGGGAACAAGGCAGCTGGTCTACTGCCCGGGACCGTCCAACTCGCAGCCCTAGAAGAGCGACTCAAGGGCAGAGAAGCGGAGCTCGACGACGCGGAGGCAAACTTCCTCCTGCGCGCACGACGGCTTCGTCAGGTGCGTCGAAACCGACTTCGCGCCGCTTGGACCGCGGCCGCCGTGGTCCTCGCACTGATCGTCGGTCTGAGTACCTTCCTCGTCTACCAGCAACGCGTAAGTACCCAGCGCGAGGAGGAGTCACGATCCCGGCTGCTTGCCAACTACTCCGCCGAGGTGGCCAAAAGTGATCCCGGGCAGGCCGCGCTCATCGCCATGGGAGCTTATGAAATCTCGCCGACGGATGAGGCCCGCAATGCCATGCTCCGCAGGTATGACCAGTTCAAGGAAGCCGCGTGGGTGCTGACTGGGCCTGAGGGGAAGATCCGCAACGTCGCATCGAGCGTAGACGGCACAGTGACTTTCGCGACGACGGATAACGGCCGCGCCACGCTGTTCGTACGCCAGGCGGAGGGGAGAACTCAGCAGCTCCAACTGAGCCTTGACGAGATGGCTTTCCACCCTTTGGTCAGCAGGGACGGGCGACGCATAGCTTATCTGTCTGCGGCGGGGGCGCTCGTCTGGCACGACGTTGCCGTCACTGCCACCGAACCGAAGGACATACTCGGGAAGCCACACTCCTTGCGCGGCGCGGAATTCAAGGAAATTACCGAACAGGTGAACTCGTTGATCGAGAGTGAGAACTTCATGGCGTTCTCACCCGGCGCTGGGCACTTGGCCACCATTGCAGAGGGGCGGCTAGGGCTGTGGGATCTGAGGACGGGACGCCACCAGAACGTGCCCAGCCGGGTGCCAACGCAAGGCGGCGTGTCCGTGTGGTTCGGGCCGGACGAGAACACGCTGGTGGTCAGGCACACAGACTCCAAGACCGGCGCAGCTTCGCTGAAGGCAGTGGAATCGGGTACGGGGAAGGTCCGCGAGCTGGCGGGAAATGTTGACCCTAAGGCAACGAACTCGCCCACGGCCCTATCGGGAGACGGGAGCGTGCTGGTTGTCTGCAGCCAGGTGGCACGGGGCGACGAAGTAGACGCCGCATACCGAGCACTGCGTGTGGCGGATGGGCGGGTGCTGAACACATACACATACTCGGGGACCAATAGTGACTGCGGAGCCATTGCTGTCGATGAGAAGGGCGACCGCTTCGCGGTAAACCACCACGGCGTGATCGTCGAGACTCGGAACGCACGCCGCGTGCGGCATGTTATGGCTCCCTCGTCCGCAGTGGCCACAGGCCAGCTTCTCGGAGATGAACATCAGCCGCTCGTACTGACCGTAGCTGACGGTGATATTTCACTGGCCGCAGTCCCACTGACCCCGAGTGATATCGACGGCTCTCACATCGACGTTAACTCGCCGCGGTTGATCGACGGTGGGAAGACACTGGTCGCCCGTGTCAGGCGCTGGGACAAACCTGATAACTCCTTTACCTTGGCTCTCGTTGATGCGGCCTCCGGATTAATTTCATCCTCGGTAAAGCGGCCCCAACTAATCGGGGCACAGGATCCAGACGCAGAGAACTCACTTTCGGTCAACGATGCGGGAACTCTCGTGGCGGACGTAGTCGGACCTGACAAGATCCTGATCCGGGAAATTCCGTCCCTGCGTCTGGTAGCCGAGATCACCACTCTTACGCCTCCCGTCGATGAGCGTGGACACGCGGAACCGATCACGCTCGCTTTCCTTCGGGGGGGTGATGAACTCGCGACGCTCTCCGGCAGCCGGATTGAGCACTGGAACGCCCGGACCGGCCGACACCTGTCCAGACCCATCGACGCCCACGCGCTCCCGTTCGGTGAGACGCCCCGGTCGAGCTCAGCTGAAGTGGGTTTTCGTTCGGACTTCGCGCTGAACAGCCGTCCCGAAACGGGCTACGCACAGGTGATGATCTACGGCAATCAAGTGCTGCATGCCATTAATCTGCGTACGGGCAGGGAGAACAGAGCGCTGCGCGTCCCTCTTGGCCGGGATGTTGAGCGGGCTTTCCTGGACAGCAGTGGCCATTACGCGGCCGCTAAGACCTCAGGCGGCATGCTGGAATTATGGTGGGCGGCGGCTGGACAGCGACCGCATAGAGTGGTCGGCCCACTCGGACCGCTGGGATCGAACGACAATTTCACTGGAGAAGGGTATACCTTCGGCTTCACTGCAAACGACGGTGAATTCTATGTGGCCAACGGAAGCACTGTACGCTTCCAGCAGCTATCGAACCCCAGCAGCTTCAAGACATACGATTTCGCGGCGAATCAGTACTTCCTGGCGGCCACCAAAGATGGAAACACCTTGTTGCGGACTCTTTCCGGAGGTGGCTTCGGAGGAGGAAACGGAGAAAATGGTCGCCTGGACCTAATTCACCTCGACCCCGAGCTCTGGAAACGCCATTTGTGCGACGTCGTCGGTCATGATCTCACCCAGGACGAGCGCCGCGGGCTGCCCGCCGGCCTACCGGATCGCATCTGCCCTACCTGACATCAAGCTTCTGTATGGGTGTTTCTGTGACCTATCAGAAGCTTTCCCCGAACACTTGGACTTCGCCGACGGCGCGCGTGACCGGTACGTGAAACCGGGACGGGCACGGTCGACCGGGGGAGAGGCCGACGCGATTGCAGTTGGAGGGCTCGGACGTGCGAGTCGGCACCAGCGCAGTCGTCAAGGGGACGTGGCGAGGAGCCGCTGGGAAGCCGACGAGATACGCGACGACCTGCAGGGATACGTCGCCGATCACCTCGGCACCGACGACGGCATCCTGATCATTGATGACACCGGATTCGTCAAGAAGGGCACCACCTCCGCCGGGGTGCAACGGCAGTAGTCCGGAACGCAGGCCGCACCGAGAACTGCCAGGTCGGCGTATTCGCCGCCTACGCCACCACCTGCGGCCACGCTCTCGTCGACCGCGAGCTCTACGTCCCCAAGTCCTGGATCGACGACCCGGAACGCTTCCGCACGGCCCGCATCCCCGCAAACCGCCCGTTCGCGACCCAGAACGAGCTGGCCCGCACCATGGTCCTGCGCGCGCAGGCCGGACCGCTGCCCGTCGCCTGGGTAGCGGCCGATGCCGCCTACGGACAGGACTCCCGCTTCCGACGCTTCCTGGAAGACGCCGGCCTCTCCTACGTCGTGGCCATGCCCAAGTCCCAGCAAGTGCACGGCCCCCGCATCGAATACCTCATTGGCCAAGCTCCCGCCAAGCTCCCGCCGAGGCATGGCAGCGGCTCTCCTGCGGCGACGGCGCCAAAGGGCCTCGGCTCTACGACTGGGCTGCCGGCCGCCTGCCGACGGCCTGGGAGTTCGACGGCGACGAGCCCACCCGGCAACGTTGGATGCTTGCCCGCCGCAGCATCACCAGGCCCGACGAGTTCGCTTACTTCCTCGCATCCGCGCCCCTGGACGCCACCGTCGCCGATCTCGTGCAGGTTGCCGGGTGCCGCCGGTAGGGACCGACCTGCTTCGGGTTACCGGAGCGGGCAGGCTGTACCCGCCCGTCTACGCGAGCGATGCTCACAGGGTGTTCGTTCCTCTTCTGCCATGGAGCGCCATGAGGCTGACACACACCCATGAATGGAGTCCCGGCCCAGGAACGGGACGGTATCGGCAGACTGCCCCAATCGGTGGGGCAGTCTGCTACATCGTTGTCTCTCTCGTAGGGATCGCTGAAGGGCATGAGGCATGGCCTGGGCGTGAGTTGGGGACCAGTTGTGGCTGGGGGGCAAGGGGTCGCAGGTTCAAATCCTGTCGTCCCGACTGGAGACAGTCGTAGAGCAGGGCCGGTTTCGGAGCAATCCGAAACCGGCCCTTGATCATTTTTGGGGACCAGTTGGGGACCAGCTGGAGGCCCGGCGCCCTCACCCGGTCAGCGGGTCATGACGGTGGGGCTCGTAGCCTGCGCCAACGGGACGGAGCGTTGCTGTTTCGCTATGCACCGGAGGACAGTCGGCCTGCGGCCTGGTCCCATGGCTGAGGCTCGACCTGGTCGTCCCTGTCGAAGGCGTCCTCCTCGAACCAGCCCGTCCCCGCGAGCCACGTCTCCAGCCACGCTGCGAGGCTGGCGGAGTCGAGGAACCAGCACTGGTCCCACGATCCGCCGCTGTACGGGTTCGGCTCGAAGAGCAGGACCTGACCGTTCTCACTGCGACAATCAACGCCTGCGTACATGGCACAGCCCCAGGTCAGGATGGGTACGACGCCTTCGGGCCACTCCGGGCGCTCCACTCCAACGGACGCCTCACGTCGCGTCAGGTACTCGCCAACGACGCTGGAGCCCGGACCAAGCAGTGGCAGCAGCCGGTAGTCAGGGCCGAAGCCGCCGTCCGCGACCTCGCGATACAGGCGCGCCAGCAGGGGATGCAGCGCGATGCCCAGTTGCCCCTCGGCCTCTGTGATCTGGGCTTCGTCGACAGGCTCGGGAAGGTCCTTGCTGTCCGATGCGGCCCGGGTGGCAACGCGTTGCACGAGGTCATCGGTATCGGTCATGGCCGTGATGCTGTCAGAGCCCACTGACATGCCGACGGTCAGGGCCGCCGCGTGGACAGGTGGGCGCCGGGAAGTTCAGACCCATTGGCCCGTCCATCGGAGCAGGTAGCCAAAGGGACAGCCGAAGGCGTTGACCGCCCGGCGCAGAACCATGGGTGCCAGCAGGTGCGATCGGACCTCCCCGGACGACGAAGGCGGTGTCATGGGCCTGCTGGCGCGCCGCCACTGGGTGGTGAGTCGGCAGTGGCTGCTGGCGCTGCTGGAGATGAACGAGCCGCCGGTAGCGTGGACTGGGTCGGGGTAGGTGCCGCGCTCGGTTCCGAGGGGGCAATCCGGTAGGCATCCAGGGCGGATAGCCCTGGACGGAAGCCGGTGTCGACAAGATTGCTCGCGAGGCGCCACATGGCGCGTTCGTCCTCGAGCCTTTGAGGGAGGGTGAGTCCGAGCGCTGCGGCAAGCGGGTGTCGCCCGAGGTTGACCATGGCCCGGACCGCGCCCGCCCACTCGTCGGTGGCCACGACCGCCAGGCGATACCAGAGCATCGTCAGCAGCAGCAGGCTCGCGATCATCACTGCGACCAGCCAAGGACGCGACGCGTTGCCGACGGCGAGTTCGACGATGGCGGCCACGACGACGATGAGGTGCCCGTAGAGCAAGCTGATGAAGAAGTCGACGCTCATCCGAGCGTCATCGGTCTGCTGGCGAGCCGAATCCGGGGCGGCAGCGTTGAGTTCGTGCCAGAGCACCTGTGAGTCGAGCCGGAAGCGGTCGTAGCCGTACTCCTCGAAACGTCGAACGGCGTTCCCGAGTTGCGTCGGGGCGACCTGCTGATCGTCCAGCGGGTAACGGTGCAGCCGCTCGTTGAGCAGCGCGAACCAGACCTCGCCCTTGTTGACGTCCGTGGCGAGGTGGCGGCTGATGATCGGGTGGGCACGGAGGGCAGCGAGCGCGGGCTGGTCGGCAACGGCCAGACAACCAGCACGCTCCTGCCCGGCCAAGGCCACAGCGTCCACGCGGTTGCGCAGAAGGTGCTTGCGGGCCAGATGATGTCGGCGTCGCGCCGCAGCCAACCGTTGGGGCCAACCGAGATAGCCCTCGAGGACGCGGTACAGCGGTGTCTGCAGGGCGGCAAGGACCAAACCGAGGACCGCAGTGGCAACCAGACCGAAGATCGCGGCCCGGCCCGTTTCAGCTCCGAGTGCTGCGAACCTGCTCAGCTTCGGCACCACCACGAACCCGAAGACCAGCACGTTGATCAGGCTGGGCAGGATCCACCCGACCAGCAACGCGCGCCCACCTCCGAGGGCGCTCTGAATCAGCCCGGTCACCGCTGACTACCGCCGGCCCCGGTTGCGGCGCACCAGACGGCGATACCACGGTTCGCGCAGATCGTCGTAAGGGCCGGAGATGGTCCCCGGAACCGAGTGCGCCGAGTTCAATTCCGGCGGTGATGGGATCTCGCGCTGCTCCTCGGCGACAGCCTCGGCGTATTCCCGTCCACGGTCCCTGAACCTGTTCCATCGGTGCCTTTCACCCTCCGGTACATATTCATGGAACGCAGGACCAGGGGGGCGCGAGCCAATCAACCCCGACGAGCCGGCACCCTCACTGGCGCCGGCGCCAGGCTGCTGGAGGGGCGGATTGAGCGACGGATGGGCACTCTCACTGGTGCCGGCTTCAGGCTGTGGGATGGGCGGATCGAGTTCGGCAAGCGCGACGGTAAGTTCCCTCTTGAGACAGCCGATCAGGTCCCGGATCCGGAAGCGTTTGTCAACTAGCGTCTCGGCGCGGTCTTCGTTCAGAGCGAGGAACGCGCCGAGAGCAACCCATAGGTGTTCGGGGTCTCCTGGGTACGAACACCTGAAACCACCGGAGGCCATCTCGGCCCAAACAGGCAGAACGCTCCGCATGCTGGCGGAGAATTCGTCTACCAGACCGCCGAGCAAGGCCAACTTGGCGTCCGCCTCCGCCCTTACATTGTCGATACCTTCCAGCCGCTCCAACGCGTGAGCAGCGGCCTCGTGGACGGTTCGAACTGCACGTCCAGCTTCTTCTGCTTCCATGGGGCACGACCGTACTGTTCTGGCGGTCGTTCAGTCTGCCCGATGGCACAGACTCGCGCAGGTCACGCGATCATGTGCTCCACCTGTCACCGGAGCATTCACGTGCTCGCCCGTCGTCCCGCCGGCCGGCCCGGCGTTTGATTCAGGCATGGACAGATGCCCGAGCCGGAGGCCGTCGGCCTCGTCGGGATCAGGGTGATTCAGAGGCTGCTCAGCGGGCCATCCATCGCGCTCAGAGGCCAAGTAGCACGCTCAAGGGCCAACAGACCGTGTATCGAAAGTGGATCTTGAGTGAGGAATGGTCTCAGGTCGTGGGGCGAGGAGACCTCGCGGACGGGCAGTGGGCGGGGCTGGAGCCGTTGTTGCCGAAGGGGGCGAAGGTGGGGCGGCCGCCGGTCTGGCCTCGGCGGCAGCTGATCGGCGGCATACGCGGGGCGGCGTGCGGTACGGGAGCCGCTCAGGCGGTGCGAGAGCGCGGGACGCCGGGGCGAGCTTCGTGCAGGCGAGGGGGTGAAGCCTTCCTCCATGAGTGCGCCGATCTGGGCGTGCAGCTCGTCCCATTGGGGTCGGTGTCCTGGGCGGCGAGGGCTTTGTCGCTCTTGAAGAATTCCATGGCCCACAGGGTGTCGGGGTCGTCCTCGGCACGCGCGATGACGACCTTGTCGGTGGCGGGGGACTTGTCGCTCAGCTTGGCGCACAGGGCGAGCAGTTCATCTCCCTTGCCGGGCTTGGCCTTGAACCGCAGGACCTTGCCGGGCCGGCTCGGGTCGATCATGAGGTGCTCCGTGCGTGTCATGCACCGTCATGGGCGTGACTGGGCGTGGCTGGGCGGGGCGGCGTGGCGGCCCTGTCGGTGATGGGCTCAGGCCAGGTCAGTGCTGGGCGGGGGCGAACCAGCGTGTGGCGGCCTGCTCGAAGGCGCCCGGGTCACGGTCTTTTTCTGCGACCCAGGCCACGACGCCCTCGGGGCGTACGAGCACCGCTGTGAAGCCGACGTCGTTGCGCGCTGGACCGGACCGGTACACGATCTGGTTCGATGCCGACGACGCCCTGCGGCGTGCGGCGTGCGGCCAAACTCAGCAGCTCGTGGACGAAGCCGACGAACGTCAAGGACGCGGTTGCACAGGCGAGTACGCCGAGTCCAGCGGGACGGTGACGTCAGGGCCGGCTCGGGAGCAATCGCGAACCGGCCCTGAGCCGCTGTCGGGGCCGGCCGGGAATCAGCCCGAGCGGTCCTGCGCCCGGAGAGGCGGTCCGCCCCGGGCGTCACGCGGCCAGTGGCGTGCGTGTCTCGCCGCCGTGGTGCGGGGCGGCCGCTGCCCGGGCCCCGGGAAAGCACGCCCCGGGCAGGCCCGTCGGCCTTGCCCGTGCGACGGGCAGGCCCGTCGGTCTTGCCCGTGCGACGGCTTCCCCCTGGCTATTCGGCGGCCGCCAGGACGGCGATCCGGCCGCCCAGGGCCGCGGAGAACCCGTCCGTCACCTGTGCCAGGGCTTCGGCGGAGTCCGGGGCCACGGTCAGCGCACCGTCGTGACCGACGGTGATGTCCTTGTCGAGCGTGAACCAGCCCGGCACGATGTGCGCGGCCCCCATGGAACTCAGCACGGGGCGCAGCGCGTAGTCGATCGCCAGGACGTGGGCGATGCTGCCACCGGTGGCCAGAGGCAGCACGGTCTTGCCGGTCAGCGCGTACTGCGGGAGCAGGTCGAGCAGGGACTTCAGCAGCCCGGAGTACGCGGCCTTGTACACGGGTGTGCCGATCACCACCCCGTCCGCGCGCTCGAACAGCTTCGTCGTCGCGACGATGGCCGGATGCCTGAAGTCGGCACCCAGCAGCGCGTCCGGCGGCAGGGTGCGGACCTCCAGCGAGGTGACGTCGTGGCCCTGGCTCCTCAGGCGGTCGTCCAGGTCACGCAGGAGCCGTGTGGTGCGGGAGGTCGAGGACGGACTTCCCGAGACGGAGAGGATGGTGGCCATGGGGAGACCTTTCGTGTCGATTGCCGGTGGAGCGCGGGCGAACCTGACCGGCTGGAGGCGCTACGGGACGGCTGGGAGGGGTGGCGGAACCGCCGAAGGTCGCGACGTCGCCGAGGGGCGGGCCGGACGACGGTCCTCACCAAGCACTGGATTCCACCGCGATCACGGGCGTCAGCTCGTTGCGCAGGGTCTCCAGGAAAGTGACGACCTCGGCCGCCACCGAACGGTGCTGGAGGTCGTTCAGAACATCGTGACGGCCGCCTCGGACCACCGAAAGGCGGGCCCGGGAACGCGACTTCGCGGTACGTGCCAGTGCGGCGCGGTCGGCGAGCGGGTCCTCGTCCCCTACGAGGATCAGCGTCGGCACATCCACATCCGGATGGATGCCACCGTCCTCGTCGAGACCGTACGCCGCGGCGAGCAGGGCCTCCGGGACCGCATCCCCGAGTGAGCCCCGCCGCACCTCGGAGTCCTCGGTGAGCGCGGCCCGATGGGCGGGACAGAAGGTGCGTACGTCGAGTTCCTGGTCCCACGTTCCAGCAGCCGCTGCCCCGTCGCCCGGCAGCCCCGCGAGGACGACGGCATCCGGTCGACTGCTGCCGGGGCCGGCGTCCCGGCCGAGCAGTGCGGCAACAGCGGCGGCACCGGAGTCGGCTCCCACCACCACGAAGGGGCGGACGATGCCGTCATCCGTGGCCGTGCCGTCGAGTGCTGCGGCGAGTCGCGTACGGAATCGGGCCAGCGAGCCGGGCAGGTCGTCGGCGTCGATGTCCGGCGCGTTGATGACGCGGACACGGTAGGCGTCGGAGGCGAGGCGCCTGCCGAAGCGGTCGTATGCCGTCCGGGTCTCGCCCCGGCCCGGCACCACGACGACGGTGCCGCGGGTGCGCAGGCCCTCGGGGCCGAAGTGGTCGGTGTATTCGGGCATGTCGGGCTCCTGCGGGTTGGGTCGGGATGTGGGGGCGGAGGGTGCGAGCACCGCGGCGGCGGGCCGGTGACGCTGTCGCGTTCCCCGGCCCGCCCCGGCGGGGGCGCCGTGACGCACCGCTTCCGCGGTTCGGCAGAGGACGCCGATCAGTCGTTCACGAGCTGGCGCTCGCGGGTGTGGCGGTTCTCGGGAACCGGCAGGCCGAGGTTGCCGCGCAGCGTGTCGGCCTCGTACTCGGTCCGGAAGAGGCCGCGCTTCTGCAGCAGCGGAACCACACCGTCGATGAACCGGCTCAGGTCGTCGTTGTTCCGGAAGGCGAGGTTGATGCCGTCGAAGGCGCCGGCCTCGAACCACTGCTCGATGGTCCCGGCGACGGTTTCCGGAGACCCGACGAACGGAGATCGACGGAACGCGCTGACCGACTCCGCGACCTGGCGCAAGGTCAGCTTCTGGACCCGGGCTCGCTCGATGATCTCCGCAGCGCCCGTCCGGCCCCCCTTTTCCGCGAGGTGGGAGACGTCCGGGAAGGGGGCGTCCAGCTCATGACCGCTGAAGTCGTACGCGCCGAAGGAGCGGCCCAGGAGCGCCAGATTGCGCTCGAAGTTGTTGTCCTCCTCGAAGATCTCCCGCTCCCGGCGCCTGGCTTCCTCGTCGGTCGCGCCGACGACCGGGCCGCCGTGGATGAAGACCTTGATGTGGTCGGGGTCGCGTCCGTAGGCGGCGGTGCGCGACTTGATGTCGGCGTAGTACTCCTGCGCCTGCTCCAGAGAACCGCCGGGCGCGTATATGCCCTCTGCCACCCGCGCGGCGAGGTCACGGCCCTCGGCGGAGACCCCGGCCTGGAAGATGACCGGCTGACCCTGTGCGGAGCGGGAGATGTTGAGCGGGCCGGCGACCTTGAAGTGCTCCCCGGCGTGGCCGAGCGCGTGGAGCCTGGCCGGGTCGAGGAAGACGTCGCGCGCCACGTCGGCCGGGAAGGCGTCGTCCTCGTAGGAGTCCCACAGGCCCCGGGCGACCTGGACGAACTCCAGGGCGCGGCCGTAACGGGTGGCGTAGTCGAGATGCTCGTCCAGACCGTAGTTCTTGGAGGTACCGGTGTCGAAGCTGGTGACCACGTTCCATCCGGCGCGGCCGCCGCTGATGTGGTCGAGGGAGGCGAACCGGCGGGCGAGATTGAACGGCGAGTTGTACGTCGAACTCGCCGTTCCGACCAGGCCGACGTGCCTGGTGTGCGTGGCGACCGCGGACAGCAGGGTGAGGGGTTCCAACCGGTTGAGGTAGTGCGACGGGTAGGTGTCGTTGATGAACTGGCTGTCGACGATGAACAGGGCGTCGAAGAGCGCGTGTTCGGCCGCCTGGGCCTGCTGGATGTAGTAGTTGATGTCGATGCTGGCGTTCTTGGCTACGAGCGGGTCCTTCCAGAGGCCGTGCTGACCGGGCCCTCCGACTCCGACCGGGTGCAGTGCGAGATGGATCTTGCGGGACATGGATGTTCCTTTCGAGGGGCCGGCCGGGACGGCCAGGTCGTGAGGCGTTGGCATGCCCGGATGATCAGGCGTTCAGCAGCGCGCGCAGTGCTTCGCGTTCGGCCCGGTCGGCAGGGCCCGTGCGCAGGGTCGGGGCCGAGCTGACGAGTAGTCGGGTGTAGGCGTGCTGGGGGTGGCTGATGACGTCCCGGGCGGTGCCGGTCTCGACGAGTTCGCCCCGGTACAGCACGGCGATGCGGTCGGCGGTGCCGGCGACGGAGCCGAGATCGTGCGAGATGAGGACGAGGGCCACGCCGGTGGCCCTGAGTTCCTTGAGGATCTCCAGGACCTGGACCCGGTTGGCGGAGTCCAGCGCGCTGACCGGCTCGTCGAGGATGACCACCCGGGGTTCGGTGACGAGGGCCCGGGCCACGGCTATCCGCTGGCGCTGCCCGCCCGAGAGTTCGCCGGGCAGCCGTTCCAGCAGTTCCTCGGACAGGTGGACGCGGTCCAGGAACGAACGGGCCCGGGCCGCAGCCTCCTTGCGCGGCACCCCCTGGACGAGCAGCGGTTCGCTGAGGGAGTCCTCGATGGTCAGGTCCGGGTCGAGACTGCGCAGCGGATCCTGGAAGACGTACTGGATCACCCCGCGGCGGCGCAGCGTACGCCACTGACGGCGCCCGTACGCGCTCACGTCCTCGCCGTCGACGCGGACCGAGCCGGCCGATACCGGCACGAGGCCCAGAACGGCTCGGGCGAGCGTGGACTTGCCGGACCCCGTCTCGCCGATGACGCCGAGGGTTTCACCGGGGGAGACGCTGAGCGAGACGCCGTTCAGGGCCCGGCGGCCACGACGGCCCCGGCCGTAGCGCACCTCCAGTCCGCTGACGTCCAGGACGGCACCGGGGAACTCCGCGCTGCCGGACGGTGCGAACTCGGTGGTCACGCCGCCTCCTTCGGTGCGAGGAACTTCTCCAGGCCGTACTGTTCGTGTTCGTGGATGAGCAACTGGGTGTATGCGTGCTGGGGATCGTGGAGGACGGCGCGGGTCGGGCCGTGCTCGACCACCTCTCCCTCTCGCATCACGAGCACCTCGTCGCACAGTTGGGAGACGACGGCAAGGTCGTGGGAGACGACCACGAGCGCCAGGCCGGTGCGCTCGCGCAGTTCGGAGAGCAGGTCGAGGATCTCGGCCTGGACAGTGACGTCCAGCGCGGTGGTGGCCTCGTCGGCGATGAGTGTCCGTGGTTCGACGGCGATGGCCGCCGCGATCAGGACGCGCTGGAGCATGCCCCCCGACAGTTCGTACGTGTACTGGCCGTAGACCAGCTCCGGGTCGTGAAGCCGCACCGCCCGCAGCAGCTCGACGGCGCGGTGCCGCGCCGCGCGCCGCTTCAGTCCCTGCTTGGTACGCAGCACTTCGGCGATCTGGGCTCCGACGCGGATCGAGGGGTTCAGGTAGGACGCCGGGTCCTGGAAGACGGCGCTGATCGTGGAGCCGCGCAGGCCGGTCCACTGACGGGGTGTCAGGGTCGCGATGTCCGTCCCGGCGATCTCGATGGAGCCCGCGGAGACCTCGAAGTGCGGCGGCAGGATGCCGAGCGCGGCCCGGCAGGTGAGCGTCTTGCCGCTGCCGGACTCACCGACGATGCCGACCGCCTTGCCCGGGGTGAGCTCAAGGCTGACCCCGTGGACGATCTCGCGGTCCCTGACGCGGTCGGTGATGCGTACGTCGCGCAGGGCGAGCACCGGCGGGGCGGGCGGGCCGGCGGTCGCCGCGGGTGCGGCCCGCCCGGTCGCGATGTTCGGGGACAGCGTGGTCACAGGGAACCTCCGGCAGGGGCGGGACCGGTCCGGTCGGGGCGGTGGGCGCGGACCTTGCGGTGGTTGGCCAACGCACGGCCCGCCTCACCGGAGACGTCTCGCATGGCATCGGCCAGCAGATTGCAGGCCCAGACGGTGATCATGATGAGCAGGGCGGGCGCCACCGGAGCCCACGGCTGGTGGCTGAGGTAGCCGAGGTCCGAGGCGAGCAGCCCGCCCCAGGTGGGCGCGGGAGGCTGGACTCCGATGCCGAGGAACGTCAGGCTCGAAACGATGACGAACCCGACACCGATGGTCTGCGCGAGCGCGACCGCGATCGGCGGGAGAACCTTGACCCAGACGTGGCGCCGCACGACCCACGCGATGGAGGCCCCGGAGACGATCGCGGCCTCGACGTACGGGGAGCGGGCGACGGCCAGCGTGGCGGCGCGGGCCACCCGGTAGAAGAGCGGGGAGACCAGCGCCCCCGTCACGAGCATGGCCTGGGTGATGCCGTTGCCCAGCAGAGCGATCACGGCGATGGCGAAGAGCAGGAACGGAAGAGCGACCAAAGTGTCCGCCAGGCGCAGCGTGAGCCATTCGAAGACCCGGCCGAGGTAGACCGACAGGATGCCGGGAACGGCGCCGACGACCAGTGCCATCAGCGCCACTTCGAGGGAACCGAGGACACTGACGCGTGATCCGTCCAGGAGCCGGCTGAACACGTCACGACCGAGGTAGTCCGTGCCCAGCCAGTGAGCGTGTGACACGGACGCGAGCGGGTGGTCACTGGTGGCCAGGGGGTTCTGCGGAGCGAGCCAGGGGCCGAGGACGGCCAGCAACGCGACGACGACGAGGATGGCGACGGCGATCCGTCCGGACGTGAGCGCGAGTACGCGGCGCACCATGGTCACACTCCTCGCTGGGATGCCGGCATGACGCGGGCCAGCACCAGATTGATGATCAGGTTGAAGGAGACGACCAGGACGATCGAGACGACGAGAACGCCCTGTACCGCGGGTACGTCACCGGCCTGGGCGGAGTCGTTGGCGAATCGTCCGAAGCCCTGCAGACCGAAGATCCACTCCGTCACCACGGACGCACCGACCAGCGCGGGGAACTTCTGGCCAAGCGTCGCGAGGGCGGGCCCGATGCCGTTGCGCAGGACATGGCCGAAGAAGATCCGCCGGGGGCTCAGCCCGCGTACCACCGCGCCCGTCACGTAGTTCTCCTCGTACGCGGCGATGAGACTGGCGCGCAACTGGCGGGCCACGTCGGCGATGACGTCGAAGCTCAGCGCGAGCGCGGGCAGGGTGATGTGCGCGAGCCACGGGCCGACGCCCTGCTCCGCCGGGATGTAGCCGGCCGAGGGGAAGAGCCGCAGTCCGACCGCGAGGACCGCGACCAGCACGATGCCGACGACGAAGGCCGGCATCACCGAGATCACGGTGACGAACCCGGTGATCGCCCGGTCGACGGCGGTGGTGCGCCGCAGCGCCGCAAGGGTGCCGAGG
The DNA here is from genome assembly GCF_008042275.1 of Streptomyces sp. OR43. GTDB lineage: Bacteria > Actinomycetota > Actinomycetes > Streptomycetales > Streptomycetaceae > Streptomyces. The sequence goes on from NZ_RDBK01000022.1 coordinate 213,182, forward strand.
CCGAAGCCGACGACCACCCCGATGACCAGGGCGAACGTCGCGACCGAGAGGCTCACCCCCAGGCCGAGTCCGATCAGCGTCGAGATGTCGGCCCCGTTGACCCAGCTGGTGCCGAGCTGCCCGTGCAGCACACCGGAGAACCAGTCCCAGTACTGGGTCAGGAAGGGCTTGTCGAGGCGCCAATGGGCCTCGATCCGGCCGATCGCCTCGGGCGTCGCCTGCTCGCCCAGCTGGATGCGTGCCGGGCTGAGTCCGCTCAGCGACCGCAGGGCGAACGTCACGAAGGTGGCGACCAGGAACACGGGCACGAAGATCGCGACCGACCGGCCGAGGGCGGCCAGCAGACGGCCCGTCGCGTGCCGGGTCCTGGCCGCGGCCACCCCGCCGCGGTGGGCGGGTGCGGACTGTGGGGCGGTAGTCGTCATGGGGCTGCCTCCTCTCTTCCGTTCTCTTCTGTGAGTGGTGGTCAGTTGGCGCCGGAGACCGTCACACCGGTCCAGTCGATGTGGGCGGGGTTCTTGGGCAGGCCGGAGACCTGCTTGCTCTTGGCGAAGAGGTTCGGCGAGGAGTAGGTGAAGATCAGCGCGTTGCTCTTCAGGCCCGCCCGGGTCGCCTCCCGCAGCGTCTTTGCGTACTGCGGCGAGTCCAGCGGGGTGCGGCGGACCTTGCCGACCGCTGCCTCGAAGCCGTCCGGCTGGTACGGGGTGCTGAGGTTCAGCGGGCCGTCGGGGCCGAAGTGGGCGGTGAGCGTCTGTACGGCGGAATCGCGCCCGGTCGTCGAGTACAGCGAGAAGGCCAGGTCCTTGGCGAAGAAGGGGGTGGCCCAGTTCTTGTCGATCTTGATGGTGACGCTGATGCCCACGGCGGCCAGTTGCGACTGGACGATCTCGGCCTGGGGGTCCTCCGCCGGGATGACCAGGTTCAGCTTGATGTTGCCGGCCCGGTGACCCGCGTCGGCGAGGAGCCGCTTCGCCTTCGCCGGGTCGTACGGGTGGGAGTTCTCGGACTCGGGGTCGTAGGCGACGTACTTCCTCGGGAACGGCTGGTCGGTCACCTCTCCGTAGCCGAAGGTCAGCTTGTCGACGAACTCCTGACGGTTGACCGCGTAGCGGAGGGCGTCGACGACCCTTTCGTCGTCGAACGGGGCCTTGTTGACGTTGATGCTGAGGTTCGAGGCGTTGAAGCCGGGCTGCGAGAAGACGTCGAGGCCGGCCTTCTTGGCGGCGTCGGCCTGGCTCGGATCGAGGTCGGCGAAGTTGTACACACCGGTCTGGAGACCCGAGACGACCGTCGAGGCGTCGGGGGCCGAGGTCAGCTCGACGTCGTCGATGTGGATGTTCTTCGCATCCCAGTAGCCGGGGTTCTTCCTCAGGACGGCCTTGGTGCCGGGAATCAGCTGCTTCACGATGAACGGCCCGGCACCGACCGGGTTCTGGTCCAGCTTCGCGGGGTCGTTCGCCGCCTTGGGGCTGGCGATCTGCAGGACCCGCTCTCCGAGGAGCTGCGGGATCTGGTAGTCGACCTGAGACAGGTGGAGAACCGCGTCCAGCCCGTTGGCGTCCACCGACTCGATCGAGGTCAGATCGCCGAACAGGGCAGAGTTCTTCTGCTTCTTGGCGCGCTCGATGGCCGATTTGACCGCGGCCGCGTCGACCGGCTCGCCATCGCTGAACTTCAGCCCCGGGCGCAGGTGAAAGGTGATCAGGTCGCCGCGATCGTTGTACTTCCAGCTCTCCGCGAGATCGGGGACAGCCTTGCCCGTCTCGTCCGTGCGCGTCAACGATGCGTACACCAGGGCGAGTTCACGGAACTGTGCGCCGCTGCCCGAGACCACCGGGTCCCAATGGCCCGGGAAGTACGGGGAGGCCCACTTCAGTGTGGAGCCGCCGGCCGAGGCGGAGACGTCGCCGCCGCAGGCGCTGAGGGCGGGCGTGAGCAGAGCGACGAAGGCGGTTGCGAGGGCGCCGGCCCGCAGGCTACCGGCCCGCCGGGCCGTCCGGGCGATCGGTCCGGGGCGGAGCGTCGTGAGTCGTGGGGACATCTCATTCTCTCTGTGGCGAGGCCCCGAACCGGCTCGGATATACCGGGACATAAGGGGCGGGCGAAGGCAGGCGGGGGCCATGGATCCAGGCGGTGCTGCGGCGAGGGTGGGCATGGGG
>NZ_RDBK01000022.1:215440-355004 GCF_008042275.1 Streptomyces sp. OR43
CATTGACAGACGCCCCGGACGGCCCCAGGATGGGCCCATGCTCACGACGCACCCCGGTGTGGAGTGCCGATACGTGGATCTTCGGCGCACCTCCAGCGCACCCGAAGGTCAGTGGCCGCGCTCGACGTGGCCGGGTCGCGACATCCGGTGCGCAACGGTGCGCGAGGGAGTGCGAAGGGGGAGTGCGGGGGATCCGGCACGGCGCGGCAGCGGGCAGTCAGTTCTGCCGGCCGACGGGCGGCGCCAGGGGATCGGGGCGGTGGGCGATCAGCGACAGAGTGCGCTGGAGGTGCGCCGAAGATCCACGTATCGGCACTCCACACCGGGGTGCGTCGTGAGCATGGGCCCATCCTGGGGCCGTCCGGGGCGTCTGTCAATGGACACCAATTGGTGTCTCATTCGGTGGGACAGGGCTCTGACTGCAGGTCAGAGCCCTGTCCCCGCCCAGGTGGTCGTGGCCGGATGTGTCGCGGCCTCCTCGGGGTGGAGCCAGAGCGGGCCGTTTCCGGTGTTCACCCGGACCGCGTGCGACGGCGGTCGGCCGCCCTGCGCCAACTGCTCCGCCTCCGGTCCGGTCAGGCTGCGGTGGACTCTCAGCGCCTCATCCGGTGACCGGGGCCGCTGAGGCCTCAGCAGCCCCGGCGCGAGCGCGTCGACCGCTGCCTCGTACGCCGCGAACGGCCGCCAGCCGGGCACGGCGCGGTGACCGTCGGGGCAGTGGACCAGGAGTGTGGGAAGCGCGTACCGAAACCCTCCGTCGAGCGTCTCCTTCGCCGCGCCGGGGTGGGGCGAGTCGCCCCGTACGGACAGCACGTCGGGCACCGGGCGGCGGGCCTCCGCCCGGTCGGCGCGTACCCGGTCGAGTACGTTGCCGGAGGTGGCGTCCGACCTCAGCCGGTCCGGATCCAGCCCCGGAACCCCCCGTGCCGCGGACAGCGCGAGTGCGGTGGTGTCGGCCGGTTCGCCGAGCACGAAGACGGTCTCCCGCAACCTGCGCAGTACCCGCCCGGCCACGTCGTCACCTTGCAGCTCCGCGGCCTTGGCGACGAGCGAGGACGGCCAGGAGCTGGCCGCGACACGACTCAGCCGGGCGGCGCGAGGAGCCCCGGTGTGACCGCTGATCTCTTCCACGTACCGCGCGTACCAGGCCGTTTCGGCCGCCGGATCGGGCGCCGGGTCGTCGTCGTGGTCGAAGAGGATCGCGTAGACCCGCCGCCAGCGGACACGGCCGGACAGGGCTTCCCGCAGCCTGCGGAACGAGGGCTCCGACCCCCAGGCCCAGGGGCACATCGGGTCCGTGTACTCGACGATCTCCACTGCGGGCGGCGGATGCGGTGCGGCCGTCACGAGACTTCGGCCCCTGAAGACGCCCGTGCCCGCGCCGCCTCCGGCAGAAGGGCCGTCAGCGTGAGGCCGCCCAGAACCGCGGTCGCCTCCGCCTCGATCCGACGCCACACCTCGGGCAGGGCCGCCGCGGGGCCGGGGTAGTCGAGTCCGTCCAGCGATTCGCCTCGCAGGGTGATGACGTCGCCGTCGATGGCGCGCACGACGTCCAGCAGGGCGATCTCCCCTGCCGGTCGGCCGAGCCAGTAGCCGCCTTCGCAGCCGCGTTGACTGCGCACCAGTCCGGCTCTGCGCAACTCGCCGACGACGGATTTCAGGAACCGGAACGGGATTTCCTGCGACGACGCGATGGCCTCACAGGTGAGTGGACGGTCAGGCTCACGGGCGAGCTCCAGGAGGGCCCGCGTGGCGTAGTCCGCCTTCGCGGAGATATGCATGCTCGCATCATGCCTGAAGGCTCGTCCGTGACGAGGGTTTCCAGCCGTTCCTTCCTTACATTGCAGGAACGTTGCCGCAGGTGAAGGGCAATGGACACCTCTTGACATCCTTTTCCGTGCGCCTCTAGCGTCCCTGCCATGAGCGAGCCCCTGACGACCCCCGGTGAAGGTTTTCACCCGCACCTCCACGACGCCCCGGGCGGCCCGGGCGCGCCCCTGCGCACCCGCGTGCACCACATCCGTGCGGATGCCCTGGACGGTGACACCGCTCAGACCGGAGGAATGCGCAGGTTCGCCGCCGTCAGCGGGACGACCGTCGGCTCCGAGAAGCTGTGGATGGGGCAGACCCACGTGGCCCCGGCGACCTCCTCCTCCGACCACCACCACGGCGAGTCCGAGACCGCCATCCATGTGGTGAGCGGACACCCCGAGTTCGTCTTCCTGGATGGTTCGGGCGACGAGCCGGAGGAGGTACGGCTCCGCACCTCGCCCGGCGACTACATCTTCGTGCCCCCCTTCGTGCCGCACCGGGAGGAGAACCCCGACCCGGCCGAGGAGGCCGTCGTGGTGATCGCCCGCAGCACCCAGGAGGCGATCGTCGTCAACCTCCCCCGGCTGTACGCACTCCCGGCCGAGGACGCCTGAGCGCAGGACGGGTCGTTCGCCGGCGGGTCCGTGATCCGGGCGTCAGAGCTTCTCCGTCAGCAGCTCGTGAACGGTCGGGATGAACGGGTCCGTCCTGTGCACCCGCCGCGTACACATCGCCGCCAGCGCCGTACCGGTGTCCGGGCGGAAGCCGAGGAACATCTGCTGGCCGAGCGTGGCTCCCGCGTGGAAGCAGACCGGACCGCGCGCCGACGGATGGCGGAACCAGGTGAGCGTGTGCGTATGGGCGTGCCCCCGCCCGCGCCGCAGCAGCGGACGCCGTACGTCCGAGAACGCGGCGGCCGGCGGGGACGCGGACGGCGCCGTTCCCGGGAGATGCGCTTCCAGGAACGTGAGCAGGTCCGAGGGCGTCGCCCGGACGGCTCCGGCGGCGTCGAAGCCGCCGGTGTCCAGCGGCGGCAGCGGCCGTCCGTCGCGCCGGTGCCCCACGGCGTCGCCGTCCGACGGGCTCGGGCGCAGCCGCGTGTCGTGCAGACCGAGCGGGTCCAGCACCTCCGTGCGGAGCAGCGACGCCCAGGGCGTGCCGGTGGCGGCGGCCAGGGTGTGACCGAGTACGGAGACCGCGAAGTTCGAGTAGTGCCAGCGGGTGCCCGGCCGGTGGCGCGGGCGGGCGCGGAGGAAGGCCCGGACGACGCGGTCGGCCGGGTAGCGGCTGTACGGCGCGGTCGACCACCGGGGCAGCGCCTGCGGGTAGAAGTCGGCCGGCAGCGCGGGGAGCCCGGAGGTGTGGGTGATCAGATGGCGCAGGGTGATGGCGCGTACGGAGGGATGCACGGGGTGGCCGGGGGCCAGCAGTCCGGCGGCCGGATCCTCGTACCGCAGCCGGCCCGCCGCGACGAGTGCGGCCAGGAGCAGTCCCGTGAACGGCTTCGACGCGGAACCGAGCTCGTAGCGTGGTGCCTCGTCCGGCCGCATGCCTGCGCCGAGCCGGTAGGTGCGCCGGCCCCGGTGGCTGAGCGCGATCACCAGGTCGGGCGCGTCGATGGTCCGGGCGGCCTCGGCCAGCAGCCGCTCCCGCTCGTCGTCGCCCCGGGAGGCAGGGCCGGTGCCGGCGGGGCGGACCTCGTGCGGGGCCGTCACGCGGGGGCCGGGGCGGCGAGGTCCGAGAGGGCGCGGGACAGGGCCAGCGCCGAAGCGAACGCCGCCACCAGCGTCGGGTGGTAGACGAGGTCGAAGACGGACTCCTCGTCACCTTCCGGCATGCCGCCCATCACCGGCATCGCTCCGTCCGGCTGCTGGGCCGCGGCGAATCCCTCCCAGGCCGCCGGGTCGAGGGTCGGCTCCGGGAGACAGGCGTCGACGACGAGCAGTTCGCCCAGCAGGTCCCAACGTCCGAGATCGAGCCAGTCGTCGAGCCACACCGGAAGCCAGAGGGCGAGGTAGTCCGCCACATCGGCGGGCAGCCCGGCCGGATCGGCGCCCCAGTCGGTCAGATGGAAGACGGTGTGGGTGATGTCGTAACCGATATTGCCCTCGACGGTCCAGGGCTCGGGCCGCCGCGACAGCCAGGTGCGCCGGTACGCCTCGTCGGCCGGCACGCTCGGCTCCAGGCCGAACCGGCGTTCCATGGCGCTGAGTCCGAGCCGGCGCACCGGGACGACCTCCAGCGCGCCCCAGCTCTTCAGCCGGTGGTTCAGGCGGACGGCCGCCTCCAGGGACGGCTCCCGGAACCCGAGCTCGCGAAACGGTACGTAGACCTCCATCGGCACCGGACACAGCGGTTCGCGCCGCTGGCCGTCGCGCAGCCGGCTCCCCGAGCCCAGCAGTTCGTGCCAGGCATGGTCCAGGAGCTTGCGCGCCAGCGCGGCCTGCTGGGAGCCGGCGACCCCTTCCCGGAAGATGACCTTGCTGATGAGCGCCAGTTCGCCGAGCGGCTTGAACCGGTCCAGGACCCCCACCTCGGGAGGCGGGTCGTCGTCCAGCCGGAACCCGGCCCGGTGCTCGTACAGCCATCCCAGGGCCCGCGCGCCCACGTCATGGATCTGCTGGATGCCGCTCACGCGGCACCTCCCTTCGTACGGCTGGTGCGGCTCATACGGCGGCCCCGGTGTCCGCCGCGACGGCATTTGCCCCGTGCGTGGCGAGCCGCTTGAGGGACAGCGCGGCGGCGAACGCGGTCACGAGGGTGGAGTGGTAACAGGCGAGGAACGGGTACGGGTCCGCGCCCGCGTCGCCCGGCGCCGGGGAGGCCGTGGGACCCGTCTCCGGTACGGCACCGCCCGGGGCCTGCGCGGTGGCGAGCGCGGGCCAGGCCGCGTCGAACAGGTCCGTGGGCGGCGGGCCCGGCAGGGCCGCGGCGACCGCGAGCAGTTCACCCGTCAGGTCCCATTGCCGGCTATCCAGGCAGCCGTCGATCCAGGGCGGCAGCCAGGCCCGCAGATAGGCGTCGATGTCGGCGGGCATCCGCTCGGGCACACAGCACCAGTCCGTGATGTGGAAGACGGTGTGGGTCAGCGCGTAGCCGGACGGCCCTTCGAACATCCACGGTTCGGACAGGCCACCGAGCCAGGTGCGCGCGAGGACCGCACCCGCGTCGGTGTGCGCGGCGGCGCCGACGCGTCGCTCCGAATTGATGAGCCCCAGCTCCCGGTTGGCGTGCTGCTCGGTGTGCGCCCAGCCCCTGGTCGCGGAGAGTGTCCCGGCCAGCCGTTCGAAGCCCTCGTTGCGCAGTCCGTATCCGGCGAAGGCCGCGTAGATCTCGTACGGATACGCGGCGAAGGGCTCGCCGCGCAGCAGCTCCAGCAGCAGATCGCCCGCGTGCACCTGGTCCCACGCGAACGTGATGAGCTCGTTGGCCGCGTGGTGTTCCGGGGTGTGCGGGGCGGTGCTGCGGCTGATCGTGGTGCAGAGCTGGGCCAGTTCGCCGAGGGGTTTGAGCGTGCGGTTGACCTCGGTGTGCGGCTCGAGTACGTCGGCGGGGAGAACGAAACCGGCCCGGTGGGCGTCGGCCCAGCCGAGCGCCCGGCGCAGTACGCCGGGCAGGACGGTCAGTGCCGCGCCCGGCTTACCGCCGGGGGCGGTGGCCGCCGATGCCGTCACCGCGCCCGCCCCTCGGCCATCAGGCGGGCGGCCCGTACGTGCAGTGCGACCCGGGGGTCCGTGCCGCCCATGAGCTCGACGAAGTCGAGGCCACGGTCCAGGCCCAGGCTGTCGGGCCGGCCGTCCAGCGCGGCCAGCCAGCGCCCGGTGCCCGCCGCCTGGAGCCAGTTGCGCCTCCGTACCGCTCGGACGAACCCGCGGGACAGGTCCACGACCCGGTGGGCGGCGGCCCGGTGCACGGCCGACGAGGCGGCGGGCACGGCGAGCGGGGCCAGTACGGAGAGCTGATGGGTGAAGGCCTGCCAGGGGGCCCCTTCGAGCCAGGCCGCATTCGGTTCGTCGGCGCCGGGTGCGGTGGGCGACGCGGTCCGGTGCAGGGCGGACATCATGCCCCAATGGCTCCAGACGGCGGCGTCGGAGGCGTCGGGCCGGGGCGGGAACTCCCGCACGGCACGGTGGAGTACGGCGAGGTCCCCGGGATGCGGATGGTGCCCGTGCAGCACACTGGGCAGCAGCAGATCGGCTCCGATGACGCGTACCGCGGCGATTCCCGTCCGGTTGTCCTCGTCGATTCCTGCCGCGCCGCAAACCGTGGCGAGGTGGTCCCCGCTCCGAAGAGCGAGGACCACCTCTGTTGCCAGGTCATGCACGGCACCCGCGAGGGGGGACGGAGCATGTGACTGGTCCATGTGCTACCGACTAGCCCTTCTTCGGGCGGGGGGTCGGCGGCGAGAGCAGCAGCGCGGAGCCGCCTCCGAGGAGGGCGAGGTACGCGCACTCGCGGGAGTCGCGGTAGAAGCCTTCGGCCTCGCCCGGGTTGAGCGCCTCGTCGAGGTCGAGCTCGATGTCGGTGGCAGTGGATTCTGTCGTGTACATGGGTGTTGCCCCGTCCTGTGGGAAATGGGGTTGACGTACGTTCCGAGTGGAATGCACGGAATGCGAACCCGCAAATCGGATGGGAAGACCGGGGGATTTCCGTGAGGCCGGGGAATTTCCGCATTTAATTGAATCGTGAATTCAGGAAGGCCGCATAGGGGCTCTGGCCTGCGGTGATGCGTATTGCTTCCACCGGACGGGGGGTGGTGCGCGGGGCGCATTCAGCGTGTCAGGACGTGCACCCGGGCGATTGGCCGCCGGGCTCTCGGAGTTATGGAGCGGAACCTTCGACGCTTACCCGGGCGAGCGTGCGGGGCCTCGGCGCCGCGCCGGAAGGCGGAACGGCCACGGGCGGGCCCGGAGAACCAGGCTCGCCGGTGGCGCGTCGTGTGAGGTGCAGTCAGCCGGTGGCTGACTGCACCGGGCCGCAGCCGCGATCATGGCGGAGGCTCCGGCGGCGGAACAGTGCCCGGGACGGTCGAGGGCCCGGACGTACCGTGCGTGACGGACGATTCGGACACCGCCCGCCGGGCAGCCGGGTGGGCGCCGGTTCAGCGCGCTTCGCCGCCTCCCGCCAGCTCCCCGAGCAGATCCCAGGTCCGGCGCCGGTCCGCCTCCCCGGCCAGATCCGTCCCCGAGAACACCACTTCGGTGGCCCCGGCGTCCCGGTAGCGCCGCACCTCGGCGGCCACCGCCTTCTCGTCTCCGATCACGGCCACGTCGCCGGCCCGTTGGGCGCCCGAGAGCTCGACGACCCGTGCGTACGAGGGGAACTGTTCGTAGAACGCCAACTGCTCGGTGGCCGTCGCGCGCGCTGCGTCGGGGGAGTCGGTGACCACGCCGTGGACCAGGGCCACGATCCGGGGCGCGGGGCGGCCCGCGGCCTCGGCGGCGGCGGTGACCGCGGGGACGATGTGGTCGGCCAGGGCCCGGGGCCCCGCGAGGTACGGGAGGATGCCGTCCGCGAGCTCGCCGCTGACCCGGAGCGCCTGCGGGCCCATCGCGGCCACGAGCAGGGGGACGCCGCCCTCCGCCCCGGGCACACGCGCCGGGAGCGGGGTCCTCGCGGTGAGCAGCTCGCCGTGGAAGTCGGCGCTTCCGGTCTCGGTGAGCTGCCGCAGCGCGGTGAGGAACTCGCGCAGACGGGCGATGGGGCGCTCGTAGGGAATGCCGAAGCCCGACTCGGTCAGTGGTTTCGTACCGAGTGCGAGGCCGAGGTGGTAGCGGCCGTGGGTGGCGGCCTGTGCGGTCTGGGCCTGGCTGGAGACGAGCAGCGGGTGGCGGCCGAAGACCGGGATCGCCGACGTGCCCACCTGGAGGTCCGGTACCTCGCGCCCCACGATCGCCGCGAGCTGCGGCGAATCGGCACCGAAGGTCTGCCCGAACCAGGCGGACCGGAGCCCGGCGGCGGCGGCCTCCCGGGCGAGACGCACGGTGGCATCGATCTGGTTGTCGGATCCGGTCGCGCTGAGTGCTACTCCCACAGTCATGTGAGGGAGAACCAGGGGCAGTCGGCCGCACATTCCATTCCTGTGCGACGACTTCGTGTCCGCTGCGTGAACGCGTTCGAACGCCTGGCGGCGCGCCTCCTGCCGGGTGGCTCCGCGAAGCTCCACGGCGCTGGGCGGCACCGTTTGAAAGATCAAAAGACCGACGGGTTACCATATGAGCGCCGCCTAGCTCGAAAGATAAACCTGTGACTGTCAATGACGACTCGTTCACCAACTGGATGCACCGCGAGGAGATCGCGGAGTCGATGATCCCGATCATCGGGAAGCTGCACCGCGAGAGGGACGTCACCGTCCTTCTGCACAGCCGCTCCCTGGTGAACAAGTCGGTGGTGAGCATCCTCAAGACCCACCGATTCGCCCGGCAGATCGACGGCGAGGAGCTCTCGGTCACCGAGACCCTGCCGTTCCTCCAGGCCCTCACCACCCTCGATCTCGGCCCCTCCCAGATCGACATCGGCATGCTCGCCGCGACGTACAAGGCCGATGACCGCGGCCTTTCCGAGGCGGAGTTCACCGCCGGCGCCGTCGCGGGTGCCACGGGAGCCAACAAGATCGAGCGCCGCGAGTCCCGCGACGTCGTGCTGTACGGCTTCGGCCGCATCGGCCGTCTGCTGGCCCGGCTGCTTATCGAGAAGGCCGGATCCGGCAACGGTCTGCGGCTGCGCGCCATCGTCGTCCGCAAGGGTGCGGGCCAGGACATCGTGAAGCGCGCCTCACTGCTGCGCCGTGACTCCATCCACGGCCAGTTCCAGGGCACGATCACCGTGGACGAGGCGAACAACAAGATCATCGCCAATGGCAACGAGATCCAGGTGATCTACTCCGACGATCCGACGTCGGTGGACTACACGGCGTACGGCATCAACGACGCCATCCTGATCGACAACACCGGCAAGTGGCGTGACCGCGCGGGCCTCTCGAACCACCTGCGCCCGGGCATCGACAAGGTTGTCCTGACCGCGCCCGGCAAGGGTGACGTCCTCAACGTCGTGCACGGCGTCAACCACGACATGATCAAGCCGGACGAGCAGATCATCTCGTGCGCCTCCTGCACCACCAATGCGATCGTCCCGCCGCTCAAGGCGATGGCGGACGAGTACGGCGTCCTGCGCGGACACGTGGAGACCATCCACTCGTTCACCAACGACCAGAACCTGCTGGACAATTACCACAACTCCGACCGCCGCGGCCGCTCCGCGCCGCTCAACATGGTGATCACCGAGACCGGTGCCGCCTCCGCCGTCGCCAAGGCGCTTCCCGACCTCGAAGCCACGATCACGGGCAGCTCCATCCGGGTGCCGGTGCCGGACGTCTCCATCGCCATCCTCAGCCTGAAGCTCGGCCGTGAGACCACGCGGGAGGAGGTCCTCGACCACCTCCGCGACGTGTCGCTGACCTCGCCGCTCAAGCGCCAGATCGACTTCACGACCGCCCCGGACGCGGTGTCGAGCGACTTCATCGGCTCACGTCACGCCTCCATCGTCGACGCGGGCCCGACCCAGGTCGACGGCGACAACGCGATCCTCTACCTCTGGTACGACAACGAGTTCGGCTACTCCTGCCAGGTCGTCCGGGTCGTGCAGCACGTCTCCGGGGTGGAGTACCCGACGTACCCCGTACCGGTTCACTGATCCCGGTCCTGCCCGACGCCACGAGGGCCGGTCCCACCCGCTTCGACGGGAGGGACCGGCCCCGTGCGCGTCAGCCGGACACCGGGGCCGGCGCGTAGCCGGTGGCCCGGGTGGTGAACGTGCCCCGGCCCTGCGTCCGGCTGCGCAGCCGCGTCGCGTAGCCGAACAGCTCGGCCAGCGGCACGGTCGCCGTGATCACGGCCGCACCGGCCCGTGCGGTGGAGCCGGACACCCGGCCGCGCCGCGCGGCCAGATCGCCGAGCACCCCGCCGACGGCCTCGTCGGGCACGGTCGCCGTGAGCTCGACCACCGGCTCCAGCAGCACCATCGCACTGGAGCGCAGCGCCTCATGCAGCGCGAAACGTCCGGCGGTACGGAACGCCATCTCCGAGGAGTCCTCTCGATGGGTGGCGCCATCGGTCAGCGTCACCCGCACCCCGGTCACCGGATGCCCGCCGACGGGCCCCTCCAGCAGCGCGTCCCGGCAGCCGGCCTCGACCGCCCGCACGTACTCCTGCGGAACCCGCCCGCCGACGACCGCCGAACGGAACTCGAACTCCACGGCGCCCGCGTTGCCGCCCGTCTCGTCCTCCCACGGCTCGACGTCGATGACGACATGCGCGAACTGCCCTGCCCCGCCGTCCTGTTTGACGTGCCGGTACACCAGACCGGACACGCCTCGGGTGACCGTCTCCCGATAGGCGACCTGCGGCCGGCCGACCCGGAGCTCCAGCCCGTGGTCACGCCGGATCTTCTCCGCCGCCACCTCCAAGTGCAGTTCGCCCATGCCCGAGAGCACTGTCTGACCCGTCTCCGAGTCCGTCCGTACCGCGAGCGACGGGTCCTCCTCGACCAGCCGTACGAGCGCCGCCATCAGCCGTTCCGTGTCGGTACTCCGACTCGCTTCCACGGCCACCGACACGACCGGATCGGCCACCGTCGGCGGTTCCAGGACCAACGGGGCGTCCGGTGCGCACAGGGTGGCACCGGCCCGGGCGGCTTTGGGACCGATGACCGCGACGATGTCCCCGGCCACCGCCGTGTCGACGTCGACATGGCGGTCCGCCCGGACCCGGAGGATCCGGCCGATGCGTTCGCTGCGCCGCGCACCGACGTCCAGCACCGTCTCCCCCTTCCTGATCGTTCCCGAGTACACCCGCAGATACGCCACGACGGCCTCCAGCAGCGGCTCGACACCGCGGTTGCGGTAGGCCGAACCGCACAGCACCACGACACCCTCGCCGGTACGGGTCAGCTCGCGCAGTGCCGCGGACAGCGTCCGCTCCGAGAGCTCCGACCGCGCGCAGTACTCCTCCAGCGCACCCGCGTGGAGCTCGGCCACCGTCTCCTCGAGGAGCCGTCGCCGACGCCGTGCCTCGTCCCGGAGCTCATCGGGCACCTCGCCTTCCTCGTACGTGCCACTGCCGTCCGCCCAGACGAGCGCCCGCATACGGAGCAGATCCACCACTCCGGTGAACCCGTCCTCGTGTCCGATCGGCAGCTGGACCACGAGCGGAACCACGTGCAGCCGCTCCCGGATCGACGCGACCGCCGTGTCGAGGTCGGCGCCGGCCCGGTCGAGCTTGTTGACGAACGCGATACGCGGCACGGCGTGCCGGTCGGCCTGGCGCCACACGGACTCGCTCTGCGGCTCGACTCCCGCGACCGCGTCGAACACGGCGATCGCACCGTCCAGCACCCGCAGCGAACGCTCGACCTCGTCGGCGAAGTCGACGTGCCCCGGGGTGTCGATCAGGTTGATCCGGTGGCCCGCCCAGGTGCAGCTCACGGCGGCTGCGAAGATGGTGATGCCGCGGTCGCGTTCCTGGGAGTCGAAGTCGGTGATGGTCGTGCCGTCGTGAACCTCGCCGCGCTTGTGCGTGGTTCCGGTCGCGTAGAGGATCCGCTCGGTGACGGTGGTCTTGCCGGCGTCGACGTGGGCGAGGATGCCCAGATTGCGAACGTTGGCGATGGCGCTGGTGTGTTGACGGTGCAGTTCGGTACGCACGGTCCGTGGCCTTTCGGGTGATCCGGAAGAAGACGGCGCGATGCCCGGACGAAGCGGCCCGCACAGGGGTGCCGCGAAACCCTTCCCCGTCCACGGCGCGTGAATAGGGGACGACCCGTCAGCAAGCGGACGGGGCTCAGGCGTTCGTCAGGGTGTCCGGGGCCGGCCGCGCAGCCGGCGCCGGGCGGAGGTAGACACCAGGATCACCTCGTACCGCGACAGGGGAACGACGACAGCGGTGCGGTAGCGCACGGCAGGTCTCCCCTCAATGGGTCACGGCGAGCGCCGCGGCGGAGTGCCGGGGCGCGATTGTGTGGTGAGTCTAGGGAACGGGGCGCGGGCGGGGGAACCGGTTTTCGCGACGGCGCAGCCTCCGGCTACCGGCTGGGCTGACGGAGCCCTCGGACCGCGCCCGCGGTGCGTTGCACACCGCGCCGGGCCCGCGGAGTCAACGTCCTGCACCGGCGCAGCGCGCTCCGGCCGCAGCCGCGCCACTCGGCGGGGGAGACGCCCGGTCCGTGACCGGCGCGGGTGATCAGCGCGTTCACGGGGCTCATCGGGTCCAGCGCCATGGTGCGGGCCAGCAGGACGCCGATCACCAGAGGGGCGAAGGTGACGGCCAGCGTGGTGCCGGTGCTGGTCATCTGCTGGATGCGGGGGCGCGCTGCGTCGGGAGCCATGACCTCATTCCAGCAACGGCCGGGCGCTGCGGGATCGGGTGATGTACTCAGCGCGCACGGCCCGGGTACTCACCCGGGCCGTGCGGGGGCGGCCGGCGAGGCGGGGCCTGTGTGTGGGTGGCCGGGCCGCAACTCGTTTCCCCGGGCCGCACTTGCGTCCTACGCGTTGGTGCCCGGCCGGAACTTGCGTCCTACGCGTTGGTGCCCGGGCCCGCACCCGTGCCCGAGGCCGCCTTGATGCCCTTGGTGATGGTGTCCAGCACGGAGAGACCGGGCGCCTTGGGATTGATGTCGAAGCCGGAGCGTACGACGATCAGCAGGTCCGGGGACTGGGGGGAGGGGAACGCGAGAGATTCGACGTAGCCGTCGTCGCCGGTCTTGGTGACCACCTTCCAGCGCACCCGGTAGCCCTGCTGACCGGCCACCGTGACGGCCTCGGACTTCAGCTGCTCGTGCGAGGTGATGCCGCCGTAGATCTTCTCGCCGTACGATTCCTCGGCGTTGGCCGCGATGTCCTTCTCGGCCGTGGCCTTCGCGGTCTTGGTGGTCAGCTTCAGCGCGGCAGCCGGTACGGAGAACACCCCGCCGCGCACGCACTTCTCCCCCGTGTCGCCGGGGCAGGTGTACGTGCCGGTGGTCACGCCTGCCCCCATGCCCGACTCGCCCGTCCAGCCGTCGGGGACCGGGATGCTGATGCCGCTGGCCATGTCCGTCGCGTAGCCGTCCTCGGTCTGAGGCTGCTGCTCCGGGGACTGCCGGCCGCCGTCGTTGCCGCCGCTGCCGCCCGGTGCGCCGGGCTGACGGCTGGGAGCCGGGGACGACGAGGCGGACGGGGCCGTCGCGGAGTTGCCGGTCGTGCCGGAATCGTCGTTCAGCAGGTATACGCCCCCGCCGATGGCCGCGAGGACCACCACGGCTGCGGTGATGCCGGCGCCGATGCGTATGCGCCTGCTGCGAAGGGCGGCCGGCGGGACCCGGAGCTGATCGGTCCACTGAGTGCCGTCCCACCAGCGTTCCTGGATGGGGCCAAATCCTGTGTACCCGGGGTCTGGATGCCAGCCGGGCGGGCTCGTCTGCGTCACGGCAGCCACCGTAGTCGGACTGCGTGAGAATCCTATGAACCGGATGGAGCCATGCCGTCCGACATGTGGGGCATGGGCGGGCTTGGGTCGCTTCATGTGATCGATATCTTCAGCATTTTGCTCGTTCATATTGCTATCAATGCCTGGTCATGAGCATGCTTGTACGTAGTCACCACGCGTGTGCACACATTGCTCAGCGTGTCCGGTGACCCGAAGTGCCGATCCGCCCGCCCCGCGTGCTGCCCAGGAAGATGTCGCGATGTCCCGCCCCGAGGTGTTCCGACCGTCCCTGCCGGGGACTCGGTGAACAACCCGACGGGACTCGTCTCCCGGCCGCGAGGCGCCGCTCTTCGCACAAGTGAACTCCCGCACCCGTACGCCGCTTCGGCGTTCCGTCGGGTGGGTGGTCGGTGCTGCCGCCGCTGCGCGGCCGAACACGTCCTCGTGGACGCTCTGTTACCCCGTCCTTCTGCTCCCGTTCGAGGAACTGATGACCCCAAATCTGCCGGACGTGGCCGCCTGGCTGCTGTTCGCGGCACTCGTAGCCGTCGCGGCCCTGGCGCTCCGTTACCGCATCGCCGCCGCCCGTCGCGCCGAACGTGTCGCCTCCCTCGAACAGGCCCTGCGCGCACAGGACGAGGAGGCCCGGCACCTGCTTGAGCGGCGGCTCCCGGCCCTCCAGGACGTCCTGTCCCAGGGCAGGCCCGGCGACATCCCCGGGCCCCTGCACCCGGAACTGACCGGGACACCCTTCGTGCAGGCCCAGGACGGCGTGCTCGACCTCTTCCGGAAGGTCGCCGAGGACGCCGAACAGGCCTCCCAGGGACTTCTGTTGGCCGTGGCCCGCAAGCTCCAGGGGCTGGCGAACAACCAGCAGATGAAGATCACCGAGATGAACCGGCGCCATGACGCGCCGGAGTTCCTCCAGGATCTGATGGACATCGACCACACCAACGCCCAGATCCTGCGCCGGGCCGTCGGCATGGCCGTCATCTGCAAGGCGTGGCCGGGACGCCAGCACAACGACACCCCGCTGTACGACGTCGTACGCGGCGCCGTCGGCCGGATCCTCGACTACAAACGCGTACAGATCGTCCGCATCGAGGACTCCCGGGCCGTGTCGGGCCGTGCGGTGGAAGCCCTCGTGGTGAGCCTCGCCGAACTCCTGGAGAACGCCACGCGCTCGTCCAGCCCGAGCACACCCGTCCAGGTGCACGTCCAGCTCACGCACGGCGGCGTGGCCGTGGTGATCGAGGACGCCGGCGTCGGGCTGAACGCCGCCGAACGCGAGAAGGCGTCCCGGCTGCTGCACGACGAGGCGCTCGGCGTCGCCGGTCTCGGCAGCCCGCCGAGGTTCGGACTCGCCGCCTGCGGCGCGCTCGCCCGGCGCTACGGCTTCAAGGTCTCGGTGGACTCCGCCTCGGCCTTCGGCGGCATGCGGGCCGTCGTCAACATCCCCAGCGCGCTGCTCACCGACGCGACCAAGGCCCCGAGGACGCCCGCCGTGACCACCGTTCCCGCCGTGATCGCCTCGGTGGACGGACACCCGGTCCCGGCGGCCGACGCCGAGCCCTCCGCGATCACCACCGCGTCGGCCGCGCCCGTGCCCGCTGCCCTCGCGCCGGTCACCCCCGCTGTCGCGGCCGCCGAGGCCGAGCCCGCCAGGCCGACCACCGTCGGCGGACTGCCCAAGCGGGTACGGCAGAGGGCCACCGCCGCCCTGCCCGACGCCCCGGCGGCGGCCGGCTCCCCGGCGCCCGTCGCGGCACGCCGCACCCCGCGCGAGGCCGCCGCCCCGCTCGACGCCTTCCTGCGCGGCAGCCAGGCCGCCGCGCACCACCGACCGACCATCGAGGGGACCCCCGAGGCATGACCCAGAACCGCGACGCCTGGATGCTCAATCAGGTGATCGACCAGCCCGAGGTCTACGACGCGATCCTGGTCGCGGCGGACGGTCTGGTGATGGCCTTCTCGCCCGGACTCGACCGCGACCAGGCCGACCGCATCGCGGCCGCCCTGTCCGGGGTACAGGCCACCAGCAGCGCCACCGCGATGTTCTGCCGGGCCCCCGCCGATTCCTGGCGTCAGAGCCTGGTCGAGTTCGACGGTGGCTTCGTGATCACCATCCACGCAGGCGATTCGACCTATCTGTCCGTCGCCACCTCGGGCGCCGCCGACGTCGGCCAGGTCGCGTACCGCATGCACGAGGTGGTCGACCAGCTCGGCCGGGAGATGGGCAGCGCGCCCCGCCAGGACGTCGGCAGTCCGAGGTGACCCCGCGGCGCAGGCGCGACCTGGTGCGCTCGTTCGTCCTCACCGGCGGACGGGCGCGGCCCACCCGCAACACGCATGTCCTGGACGTGATCACGATGGTGACCAGTGTCCCGGACCGGTCCGTGGCCGGACTGCTGCCCGAGCAACTGGCCGTGGTCGAACTGTGCCGCGGCGGCTATCTGTCGGTCATCGAGGTCGCGGGCCATCTCGGCCAGCCACTCACCATCACCCGCGTCCTGCTCGGCGACCTGCTCGACACCGGCCACATCGTCACCCGGCTCCCCGTGCCCGCCGTGCCCGCCGCGAACTCGGCCGCGGGGCAACGGGCCGCCACCGCCCACATCTTGGAGAAGTTGCTGCATGGCCTCCAGGCTCTTTGACGGTATCTACGTCCGCGACACGGTGCAGCTGACCGCCAAACTCATGGTGGTCGGACCGTTCGGCGTGGGCAAGACCACCCTGATCGGCGCCGTCAGCGAGATCGAGCCGCTGCGGACCGAGGAGGTCATGACCCAGGCCGGCGCGGCGGTCGACGACATCAGCGGCGTGCCCGGCAAGACCACCACCACGGTCGCCATGGACTTCGGCCGGGTCACGCTCGCCGACGACCTGGCCCTGTACCTCTTCGGAACCCCGGGCCAGCAGCGGTTCGCCCAGATCTGGCAGGACCTGGCCCGCGGGGCCTACGGCGCCCTCGTCATCGGTGACTCCCGCAGCCTCGACCAGTCTTTCGAGGCGCTCGCCATGGTCGAGAGCTACGGGCTGCCGTACATCGTCGCCCTCAACCGCTTCCCCGACACCCCGCAGTACCCCGAGGCCGAGCTGCGCGAAGCCCTGGACCTCGACCCCGGTACGCCGCTGATCATGTGCGACGCCCGGGACCGCGAGTCCGCGAAGAACGCGCTGATCGAGCTCGTCAGGTATCTGTTCGCCCGCCACCAGGAGATGTCGTGACCTCGCTGCCCACCGATCCCGGTACCGGCTCGGCCCCACCGCCGGGCTGCCCCGCCCATCTGCCCACCGGGGAGACGACGGCTTCGGGTCTTCCCGTCCTGTACGGGACGGAGTTCGCCGCGGACCCGCACGCCACCTATGACCGGCT
Source organism: Streptomyces sp. OR43 (assembly GCF_008042275.1). Lineage (GTDB taxonomy): Bacteria > Actinomycetota > Actinomycetes > Streptomycetales > Streptomycetaceae > Streptomyces. The sequence goes on from NZ_RDBK01000022.1 coordinate 232,091, forward strand.
GCGGGCCGAGGGCGTCGCCCACCGGGTCGAGCTCGCCCCCGGGGTGGAGGCCGTCCTGGTCACCGGTTACGACGCTGCCCTGGAAGTGCTGCGGAGCCCGTACTTCAGCAAGGACGCCCGGCGCTGGACCGCGCTGACCGAGGGCAAGGTACCGGCGGACAACCAGGTCGTGCCCATGATGGGCTGGCGGCCCAGCCTCTGGTTCGCCGACGGCGAGCGCCACCTGAGGCTGCGTGCCTCGGTCGACGACGCGCTCGGCCGCGTCAACCCGCACCAGCTGCGTACGTATGTGCAGCGCAGCGCCGCCCAGCTCATCGACCGGTTCGCCGGCGCGGGCGAGGCCGATCTGGTCGCCCAGTACGCCGACCCGATTCCGGCCCTCGTCTTCGCCCAGCTCTTCGGCTGCCCGGACGGACTCACCGCGCGGATGGCCTCGGCCTGCAGCCGGATGATGGACGCCGAACCGGCCGTCGCCCACGCCGGTGGTGGTGAACTCGCCATGTGTCTGGGGGAGTTGATCGGCATGAAGCGGCAGCAGCCGGGTGCGGACCTGACCACCTGGCTGCTGAACCATCCGTCCGCGCTGACCGACGAGGAGATGATCCACCAGCTCGTCGTGCTGATCGGCGCCGGGACGGTGCCGCAGACCGCCTGGATCTCCACCGGCACGATGATGCTGCTCGCCGACGAGCGCTTCGCGAGCGACCTGACCGGCGGCAGCCTCACGGTGGCCGACGCGCTCAACGAAGTGCTGTGGCTGCACTCGCCGTTGTCGAACTTCTCGTTCGTCTACGCGGTCCACGACCACACTCTCCGCGACCAGCGCACCGGCGCCGAGACCCACATCCCGGCAGGCGTCCCGGTCCTGATCAGCCATGCGGCGGCGAACACCGACCCGACGCTGGACGTGGACTCCGGACAGCGCGCGGCGAACACCTCGCACCTGGCCTTCGGGGCGGGTCCGCACGCCTGCCCCGCCCGGGACACGGCCGGGGTCATCGCCGAGGTCGCCATCGAGATGCTGCTCGACCGCCTCCCCGACATGGCGCTCGCCGTCGATGCCGCGGAACTCGTCTGGCGCCCGGGCCCGTTCCACCGCGCGCTCACCGCCCTCCCGGTGACGTTCGCCCCCGCTCGTACGTCGTCCACCGAACCGTCCGACGCCTCCGTAGGAGAATCATGGAAACCAGCCGATGCCCTGTCCTCGACTCATCCGGCGCCGATCTCCACGCCGAGGCCGCCCGGCTCCGCGCCGAAGGCTCCGCGACGCTGGTGGCGCTTCCTGGTGAGGTCACGGCCTGGTCGGTGACCCGGCACGACGTCATCCGGGAACTCGCCGCGGACCGTCGCGTCTCCCGCGACCCCCGGCAGCACTGGCCGGCGCTCGAATCCGTGCCGCAGGACTGGTCGCTGAACGTCTGGGTCCGGGTGGTGAGCGCCTTCACCTCCTACGGTGCCGACCACCGCCGGCTGCGCAACCTGATCTCCACGGCCTTCACCCCGCGCCGCACCGAGGCGCTGCGGCCGCTGGTCCAGACGCTCGTCGACCGGCTGATCACGGAGCTGAGGGAGACGGCCCCCGGCGAGAGCGTCGACCTGCGGGCGCGGTTCGCCTACGTCATCCCCACCGAGGTCATCTGCGACCTGTTCGGGGTGCCCGCGGACATGCGGTCCTGGATGAGACGGGTCATCGACGCGGCGCTGAACACCGGGGCGAGCCCCGAGCAGGCGGCGGCCGACTACGGGGACCTGTTCGGCTGCATGGCCGCCCTGATCGCGGCCAAGCGCGCCGAGCCCGGCGAGGACATGACCAGTGACCTCATCGCGGCCCGCGACGGCGAGGCCAAGCTGGACGAGGAGCAGCTCGTGTCCACGCTGATCCTCATGATCGGCGCCGGGTCCGAGACCGCCGTGAACCTCATCTCCCACGCCGCCATCGCCCTGGTCACGCACCCGGAGCAGCTGGCACTCGTGCGGGCGGGCGAGATCGGCTGGGACGCCGTGATCGAGGAGACCCTCCGCCGCGATGCGCCGATCATGCACATGCCGCTGCGCTACGCGGTCGAGGACATCGACCTCGGTGACGTCGTGATCAGGAAGGGCGACGCGATCCTCCTCGCCTTCGGCGCCGCGGGCCGTGACCCCGCCGTCCACGGGGACAGCGCCTGCGAGTTCGACGCCACCCGGGAGTCCACGGACCACCTGGCCTTCGGTCACGGCGTCCACTTCTGCCTGGGCGCGCCGCTGGGCCGGATGGAGGCCGACATCGCGCTCCGGGCGCTGTTCGGCGCCTTCCCGGACCTGGCCCTCGCCGTGCCCGAGAGCGAACTCGTTCCGCAGGCCTCCTTCATCGCCCACGGCTACCAGCGGCTGCCGGTGATCCTGCGGCCCGCAGGGGTCGCGGCCGCCGTCTGACCCATGCCCGGCGCACCGTGACCGGCAGGGGGCGCGCCTGTGACCGGCGCCTGCCGTGCCCTCTCCCGTGCCTCTCTCCTACGGTTCTCGAGGGCGGGGCGGCGGGGGTGCGGCGGGGGCAGGGCCCTTCGCCGGACGGACCGGAACCCGTGGGAAGGTGAACGATGAGCGGGAGTCCCGCCGCACGGAGCGAGCGCGACGGCCCTGTTCGCGACGGTCCTGTCCCGCCCCGAAGTCCGCAACGCGGCCGACGGCCCGGCCGCATGCCAACTCGTGCATTCCTTCAGCACGTTCGACGCCGGACCCGACGCTGCGGTCGGGGCGCTGTGGGCTGAGGGCGGTGCGTCGGCACCTTCGGCAACTGACACCGCACGTCGGTGGCTGAAAGGTCCCGCCGCTCACGCGCCCCGTGCCGGGGCGGGGTCCGTGCACGGCCGACGGTCTTGACCTAGGGTCCACGCATGAACGCAAGCGATGAGGAGGAACGGTCCGTGCGGGCCGCCGTCGAGGGCGAACTGAGGCTGCTCGAGCCGGGCGTGCGCGCCTCGCCCGACGCGGTCACCGCCCTCCTCGACCCCGAGTTCACCGAGTTCGGGGCCTCGGGACGGCGCTACGACAGGACGTCGGTCCTGGCCGTCACGTCCGCCGTCGACGAGAGCGACCCCGGGCCGAGCGCCGTCACCGGGATGTCCGGTGTGCTGCTGGCGCCGGGCCTGGTCCATCTGACGTACACCTCCGAGAGGAACGGCAGGCGATTCAGGCGCAGTTCGCTCTGGCGCCGGTCGGACGCCGGCTGGCGGATGTACTTCCATCAGGGGACCCCGGCCGGGCCCGCCGCAGCCCAGCGCTGAATATCCGGCGGACATGCCGAGGGTGGCTGACTAGGCTCAACGGGTGACGGAATCCCGCTACCCCTCCAAGCCCCGGCCCGGTGACCGCGTCGCCGTGCTGTCCCCCTCCTCCGGTCTCCCCGGCCTCCTCCCGCTGCCGTACGAGCTGGGGCTGCGCAGGCTCCGCGACGAGTTCGGGCTGGAACCCGTGGAGTACCCGGCCACCCGGAAGATGGGCTCCACTCCGCAGGAACGCGCCGCCGACATCCACGCGGCCTTCGCCGACCCGACGATCAAGGCGGTCATCGCCAGCATCGGCGGTGACGACCAGATCACCGTGCTGCCGCATCTGGACCGTGAACTGCTGCGTACCCACCCCAAGCCGTTCTTCGGCTACAGCGACAACACCAACCTGCTGGTGTTCCTCGACCGCCTCGGAATCGTCGGCTACCACGGCGGATCCGTGATGGTCGAGCTCGGCCGCCCGGGCGCCATGCACCCTCTGACGGCCGCGTCGCTGCGGGCGGCGCTCTTCACCCGTGACGACCACGAACTGACCCCGGCGAAGGAGACCGGCAGCGTCAACGGCCGGTGGGAGGACCCGCACACCTTCGACCACGAGCCCGGCCTGCTGCCCGCCGACGCCTGGACCTGGCACCACGCCGACAGGGTCGTCGAAGGCGCGAGCTGGGGAGGCAACCTGGAGATCCTTTCCTGGCTGCTCATGGCCGACCGGGAGATCCGCCCGGCGGCCGAGTACGAGGGCCGGGTGCTGTTCCTCGAAACCTCCGAGGAGATGATCAGCGCCGACGAGGTGTACCGGATCCTGCGGAACATGGGGGAGCGCGGACTCCTGCGCCGGTTCCCCGCGCTGCTGATGGCCCGGGCCAAGAACTGGTCCTTCGAACAGCCCCTCGACGCCGCCGCCGGGAAGCGGTATCGCGAACAGCAGCGCGAAGCCGTGCTGCGGGCCCTGAACGAGTACGCCCCCGACACGATGGCCGTCCTCGACGTCGACTGCGGCCACACGGACCCGCAGTTGGTCATCCCGTACGGCGGACGGATTCGGGTGGACGGTGTGGCCCGCCGGATCGTGGTGACCTACTAGGCACTGTTTCTCGGATCATGTGCGGAGCAGGGTGACCTGAGAAACAGGGACCTAACTGGTAGATCGTTCGGCGATGCTGCGGCGTTGGTAGGAATTATTGGCGGCTGAGGTTACGGGTTACTCCGGCGGCGATGGTCGTAGCGAGGATCCAGCCTGCTGCGATCAGTACATAGGACAGCCACTGGTAAAGGCCTGTGGGATTGAATGCCTTCTCTTGGCCGAAGTCGATGATGGGCAGGAGAAGGTCGAGAGTATAGACAAAGGGATTGAGGTCCGGTCCTTTTCCGCGCTCGGCCGGATTTGGGTGATGTAGCCCGTAGGCGACTGAGCCGAGCAGCAGCAGGGCGAGGAGCCAAGCCATGGCACGGGTGGGGCGGAAGCCGTAGCCTACGGTGGCATCTTGGAGGTGGCCCCAGATCTTGCCGTACCAGGTCAGCGTGGTCCGCTGCCGGCGTTGTTTGGCGAGTTGGACCGTGCGGGCCTCCTTGTCGTCTCCGACGCGGCGGTAAGAGTCCGCGAGTTGCTCGTAGGCTTGAGGCACGAAGCCCCCTTCGTCTCGCTCCAATAGGGCAAGTCGTTGAGCCGCGGGCAGGCGCGGGACGATCGCTTCGTACGTCAGGCCGTCCAGACGTACCTTGGCGGGCCAGACCTGGGGTTTAGCATGGATGATCTTGAAGTTGGCGTAATGCATTTTGACGTCGCCTGCGACTGGGGCGGCGTCCCAGAGCGAGAACACTGCAGCCTCGCAGCTGCTGACACCCAGCGCGACACCACCCGGGTTGCGGAGCTGAGCCTCAATAAAGGTGATCAGCCCGGTGACCTTGGTCCCGGTCAGTCTGACGCGGCCATCGGTTATGAGGCCACCCGCGTTGAGCACGGTTCCGACGGTGAGGTGGGCAGCGTTTAGCGCGTCTCCGCCCGAGTTGCTGATGTGGGCATCTTCAAGGTCGAGGGTTCCCTCGATTCGGGTGGCCCCAAGGCGAATTTCGCCGTGGGCCACCAGTTTGGGTGCCCAGATGTCGTTGCCGATGGAGGCGTTGCTGAGTTGGAGGACACAACCGCCGTCGGTGCCAAGGTGGGCTCGGTCGAGAAAAACTCCTCCGGCGATCTGGGCGCTGCCCAGTTGGATACTCCCCGGTATACGGCAGTCGGTGAGCCGGAGTGTGTCATCGACGTGTATGGCTGTGGCCGTGAGTGCGGGAAGGCACGAACCGCTGAGGTCGAGCTGGCGGGTGCGTGCTCCGTAGAAGTCCGGGGTTTGCTCGAAGTGGCAGGCGCTGAGATGGATGGGGTGGACGATCTCTGCGTGCTTGAGGCTGAGAAGGCCGGTGATCCGGGCGCCGGTGAGGTGTAGTGCGGGTACTTTGCCGGATTCAGGGGGGCTGCTGAGGAGGAGGGCGCGGAGAACGTCGGCGCGGACTGTTCGCTCGGGGCCCCAGGCGCCGGGCTGTTCAGGGTTCTCGTTCTGGGCCTGACGGAGGTCGATCGGTTCACCGCGAGGGAACGCCTCACAGAGTTGGTGTTCCGAAGAGGTCAAGTCCACGATCTCCATCCGCGGCACATTACCTCGTAGGGGGTATGCCCTCGGAACTGCTTTTGGGATCTGCTGACCTGAGCGGCTCAATTAGGCCAGGCTGGCTGTATGGGGCGAGGGGATCTGACGAATGCGGAGTGGGACCGACTGGAGTCGTTCTTACCTCCTGGTGGTGCGCGTGGTGGTCGGTGGAGCGATCACCGCCGGGTGATCAACGGGGTTCTCTACCGAGTGCGGACCGGTGTCCAGTGGCGGGACTTGCCGGAGCGGTTCGGACCGTGGGAGACAGTCTATAAACGACATCGCCGCTGGTCAGCCGATGGAACCTGGCAGATGCTGTTGTCTCGCATCCAGGCAGCCGAGGATGCGGCGGGCGGTATCGACTGGGATGTGTCGGTGGACTCGACGGCAGTACGAGCTCACCAGCACGCCGCCGGTGCGAAGAAGGCTCCTCCGGCCGCCCTTCCTCAAAAGGGGGCCGGACGGGGGACGAACCAGGTCGATCCGGTACTGCGGAAACTGGTCGCCCGTCTGGAGGAGGTGGTCAGATCGGTGAGTGTCTGGGGCGGTCCCGCGGCGGTTTCACCACCAAGATCCACCTTGCCGCCGAGGGGCGATGCCGGCCCCTCGCGTTTGTCCTGACACCCGGACACTACGGTGGCGGACCCCAGCTCGAGCGGGTCCTGGAGCGGGTATCGGTGCCCCGAACCGGAGTGGGCCGGCCTCGAACCCGGCCTGACCGTGTCCTGGCGGACAAGGCGTATACGTCGCGCAGAAACCGCCGCTACCTGCGGCGACGCGGTATCCCGCACACGATTCCAGAACGCCTTGACCAGCAAAGACACCGCAAGAGCCGAGGCTCCCGAGGCGGTCGCCCCACCGGTTTCGACAGCGAGCGCTACAAGAAGCGCAACACCGTCGAACGCACCATCAACCGCCTCAAGGGCTTCCGGGCCGTCGCCACCCGCTATGAGAAACGCGCCTATATCTACCTCGGTACCGTCACGCTCGCAGCACTCGTCATCTGGCTCAGAACATGATCCGAGAAACAGCGCCTAGAGCCCTGCGGCCGTGCTGGAACCCTCGGCCCTGCTGGAACCTCCGCCCCTCCCGGAACCCACCGCCCCTCCCGGCGCTCTCCGCCCTTTCCTGAACCCTCCGCCCTTTTTCTGGTCCGACCACATGCCATGTGTGACATAGTGGGAGATTCGGAAGAGGACGAGGCCGGTAGCGGAACGGCTCCGGCCGGGGCAGGGGGTGGCGGATGCCCGTCGAATGGCAACCCGTACGGCAGTCGCGGACGCATGAGCTGGTGCTCCAGAGCATCGAGGAGCAGGTCTTCGCCGGAAAACTCAGGGCCGGCGACCGGCTGCCGCCCGAGCGTGAACTCGCCCCGGTCTTCGGGGTCAGCCGCTCCGCCCTGCGCGAGGCGCTCCGCGTCCTGGAGACCATCGGCGTACTCGTGGCGCAGCCCGGCCGGGGACCCGACTCGGGAGCCCGCATCGTGCGCAACCCGGACGACGCGCTCGGGCGGCTGCTGCGCCTGCATTTCGCCCTCGGCAGCTACAGCCTGCACGACGTGATGGAGGCCCGGGTCGCCCTGGAGCGCGCCAGTTTCGCCGCCGCCGCGACGCACGCCTCCGAGGAGGACCTGGACGAGGCGGGTGCGGTGGTCCACCGGATGTCGCAGCCGGGCATCCTGCCGGAGGAGTTCAACGAACTCGACACCCGGTTCCACGTCAAGGTGGCCAGCAGTTCCGGTAACGCGCTCACGTCGACGCTGACCTCGGCGGTCCGGGAATCGGTACGCCCCCTCATCCTGCGCGCGCTCGAAGAGGTCGACGACTGGCCGGCCACCCAGGCGCATCTCAACCGTCAGCACGCCGAGATGCTGAGGCTGACGCGCCTCGACCGGGGTGACGAGGCGGCCGACCTCGCCGAGCTCCACATCCGCGGTTTCCACGGCACGCTGGTCGACGAGGACCGGACCGGTGGCGACGACGCGGACGGCGCCACCGGCCAGGAGAGGCCCTAAGGCAGCATCCAGGAAAGTGCCGGCGTGGACTGGAGATAGACCAGGACACACAGGATGGCCAGCATGCCCACGCTGTACCCGGCTACCTTGCGCAGCAGGATGCGTTCCGAGCCCGGCATCTGTACGGCGGTGGCGGCGATGGTCAGGTTCTGCGGACTCACCAGCTTGGCCACCACGCCGCCGGAGGTGTTCGCGGCGACCAGCAGCGTCGGGTCGATGCCGGCGGTCTGACCGGCCGTCTGCTGGAGGTTGGCGAAGAGCGCGTTGGCCGACGTGTCGGAACCGGTCACCGCGGTGCCCAGCCAGCCGAGGATCGGTGAGAGCAGGGCGAACAGCCCGCCGGCCGTCGCCAGCCAGGTACCGATGGCCACGGTCTGGCCCGACTGGTTCATCACGTAGCTCAGTGCGAGCACGGTCGCGACCGTCATGATGGCGACCCGCATGTTCTTCAGGGTGCGTCCTGCCGCGGAGAGCGCCATGGGCCCGGTCATCGGGTAGGCGTCGCGGTCCTTGGCGTAGCGGTAGATCAGCGTGACCAGGATGCCCGAGATGATCAGCAGGGTGCCCGGGTTGCCCAGCACCTCCAGCTTGTAGACCGCGCTGGACGAGGGCTCGCCGCTGGGTGTGAGGAGCTCGCCGTACAGGCCCGGCCACTCGATGGTGAGGTTGAGGTGCCCGAGGAGCCCGGGTACGTCGACCCCGCCGATGTCCAGCTTGGCGAGGGCGAAGATGGCGATCACCAGGATGTACGGGAGTACGGCGTAGGTCACCCGGCGCGGCGTGAGCGCCTCGTTCTCCACCTGGGAGTGCTGGTCCTCGGGTGTGCGGGGCTTCCAGAAGCGCAGCATCAGCACGGCGGCGCCGAATCCCGCGAGCGAGGCGACCACATCGGTGAGTTCGTACGCGAAGTGGCTGGAGCACCAGTACTGGGCCACGGCGAAGACGCCTCCGGTGACCAGGGCGATCGGCCACAGCTGGCGGATTCCGCGGGTGCCGTCCACGACGAAGAGCAGCAGCAGGGGCACGAAGAGCGCCAGCAGCGGGGACTGGCGGCCGATGACCGCGGCGATGTCCTCGGCCGGGATACCGGTCAGGTTGCCCGCCGTGGTGACCGGGATGGCCATGGCGCCGAACGCGACGGGCGCGGTGTTGGCGAGGAGGACCGTCACGGCCGCCTTGACCGGCGGCAGGCCGAGGGCCATCAGCATCACGGCCGTGATGGCGACGGGAGCTCCGAACCCCGCGAGCGCTTCCAGCAGACCGCCGAAGCGGAACGCGATGAGCATCGCCTGGACGCGCAGGTCGCCCCGGCCGACGGCGCTGAACGAGCGGCGCAGGTCCTCGAACCTGCCGCTGACGACCGTGAGTTCGTAGAACCAGATGGCCGCCACGACGATCAGCATCACCGGGAACAGGCCGAACACCAGGCCCTGGGACGCCGAGAGCAGGCCGAGCTCGACGGGCATCCGGAACCCGATCACCGCCACGAGCAGAGCGGTGAGGACCGAGCCCAGCGCGGACACCAGCGCCGAGCGCTTCGCCACCATCAGGAGCAGGAAGAACACGGCGAGCGGGATGAGGCTCACCAGGGCGGTGGCCAGCAGGCTGTCGCCGATGGCATGCACATCCGGTGTGTACGAAGCGAGCGTGGGGGCGGGTGGTGCGGGGGCCACGAAAGTACTCCTCGTCGAGCGGTACGGGCAGATCGAACCGCGTGCCGGCAGCTGGTTCGGCGATCAGTAGGACACCGCATATGTCGTATGTCAATAAGGTCGGACCAAGTGCCGGGTAGGTCACTCCCCTGTGCGGTACGGGTGAATGTGTGGCGGAAAGGGCTTTCTCCGCGCTGCCTGAAAGGGGCCTGGGCGTGGTGCGCCTCTCCTCAAATCGGACCGAGGGTAGTATGGTCGGACCACAAACTGCGATCGGGGAGGCCCCATGCGTATCGGACTCTTCGCCACCTGTCTGGGAGACACACTCTTCCCGGAGGCGGTGAAATCCACGGCGGTGCTGCTGGCGCGCCTGGGGCACGACGTGGTGTTCCCGCCGGGGCAGACCTGCTGCGGACAGATGCACGTCAACACCGGCTATCAGCGTGAACCCGTCCCCCTGGTGCGCAACTTCGCCGAGCAGTTCGGCGATGCCTCGATCGACGCGGTCGTCATGCCGTCCGGATCATGTGCCGGTTCCGTCCGCCACCAGCACGAGATCATCGCCGAGCGCTACGGCGACGCGGCGCTGCGCTCGGGCGTCGCCACGGTGAAGGCCAAGACGTACGAACTCTCCGAGTTCCTGGTCGACGTGCTGGACGCCACCGACGTCGGCGCCTACTTCCCGCACCGCGTCACGTACCACCCCACCTGTCACTCCCTGCGGATGCTGCGCGTCGGTGACAAGCCGCTGCGGCTGCTGCGGGCCGTCGACTCGATCGACCTCGTCGAGCTGCCCGAGGCCGACGCCTGCTGCGGATTCGGCGGCACCTTCGCCCTGAAGAACGCCGACACCTCGACCGCGATGCTCCAGGACAAGATGCGCAACATCGCCACCACCGACGCCGCCGTGTGCACCGCAGGCGACTCCTCCTGTCTGATGCACATCGGCGGCGGGCTCTCCCGGATCAAGTCCGGCACCCGCACCCTGCACCTGGCCCAGATCCTCTCCTCCACCCGTACCGCACCGCACGTCCTGACGGAGGCCGCCCGATGAGCAGCACCTTTCTCGGCATGCCCGCGACCCCGCCCCGCTCCCCGTACGGAACGGGCAACCTGCGTGGCGACCGGAAGTTCCCCGCGGCGGCGCACGAGGACCTGGGCAACGAACAGCTGCGCCGCAACCTCGGCAAGGCCACCCACACCATCCGCGCCAAACGCCTCGACGTCACCGGCGAGCTGCCCGACTGGGAGGAGCTGCGCGACGCGGGATCGGCCATCAAGACCGACACCATGAACCGGCTCCCTGAGCTCCTGGAGGAGCTGGAGCGCAAGGTCACCGAACGCGGCGGCACCGTCCACTGGGCGCGGGACGGCGGCGAGGCCAACGAGATCGTCGCGCGGCTGATCAAGGAGACCGGCAGCAAGGAGGTCATCAAGGTCAAGTCGATGGCCACCCAGGAGATCGGCCTCAACGAGCACCTCGAATCGATCGGCATCACCCCGTACGAGACGGACCTCGCCGAGCTCATCGTGCAGCTCGCCCACGACAAGCCCTCGCACATCCTGGTGCCCGCCATCCACCGCAACCGCGACGAGATCCGGGAGATCTTCCTCAAGGAGATCCCGGGCGTGGACCCGTCCCTGGACAACGTCCCCGCGCACCTGGCCGCCGCGGCCCGCGCCTATCTGCGCGAGAAGTTCATGACGACGAAGGTCGCCGTGTCCGGAGCCAACTTCGGCATCGCGGAGACCGGCACGCTGTCCGTCGTCGAGTCGGAGGGCAACGGCCGCATGTGCCTGACCCTGCCCGACACCCTGATCACGGTCATGGGCATCGAGAAGGTGCTGCCGCGCTATCAGGACCTGGAGGTCTTCCTCCAGCTGCTGCCGAGGTCCTCCACGGGCGAGCGGATGAACCCGTACACCTCGATGTGGACCGGAGTCACCCCCGGCGACGGCCCGCAGACCTTCCATCTGGTGCTGCTCGACAACGGACGCACGGCCGCGCTCGCCGACCGGATCGGGCGCGAGGCACTCAACTGCATCCGCTGCTCGGCCTGTCTCAACGTCTGCCCGGTGTACGAACGTGCGGGCGGCCACGCCTACGGATCGACGTACCCCGGACCGATCGGCGCCGTGCTCACCCCGCAGCTCGCCGGCATGCACGCGGCCAAGGACGACCCCAACAGCTCGCTGCCCTTCGCCTCCAGCCTGTGTGGCGCCTGCTTCGACGCCTGCCCGGTCAAGATCGACATTCCGTCGCTGCTGGTCGAGCTGCGCCACCAGCACACCGAGCAGTCCGGTACCACGGCCGAGAAACTCGCCATGAAGGCGGCGGCCGGAGTGATGAAGAGCCCGAAGCTGTTCACGGCCGCGCAGAAGGCGTCCGGGCTCGGCCGCGTCATCGCCGGACGGGACGGGAAGATCTCGCATCTGCCCCCGCCCTTCAATGGCTGGAGCGACAGCCGCGACACGCCCGCCCCGCCCAAGGAGACCTTCCGCTCCTGGCTGGCATCGGCCGAGGGAGCCGCGACCATGCGGGCCGCCGCCGACGCGCACACCCGGAACCAGCAGCAGGAGGACGAGAAGTGACGACCGCTCGCGAAACGGTGCTCGGCCGCGTCCGTGACGCCCTGGCCCTGGCACCCGCAGCCGGCACCCCGGTCCCGCGCGCCTACCGCACCGGGCGCACCCTCCCCGACGAGGAACGCCTGTCGCTGTTCACCGACCGGCTCGTCGACTACAAGGCCCAGGTCCATCCCTGCACCGCCGACCGCACGGCCGAGGTTGTCGCCGAGGTGCTGAGGCAGCGCGGAGCCCGCCGGATCGGCGTGCCCACCGGCCTCGACCCGCAGTGGCTCACCGCCTACGACGGCGAGGTGCGGCAGGACTCCGCCGATATCCCCGCACCGCGGCTGGACTCGCTGGACGGCGTCGTCACGGCCTCGGCCGTGAGCTGCGCCGAGACCGGCACGATCTTCCTGGACGGATCGCCCGGTCAAGGCAGGCGGGCATTGTCGCTGGTGCCCGACCTGCACGTCTGCGTCGTCGATCTGTCGACCGTGGAGGTGGGCGTACCCGAGGCGGTGGCCCGTTTGGTGCCGGAGCGGCCGACGACGCTGATCAGCGGTCCTTCGGCCACGTCCGACATCGAACTGGAACGGGTCGAGGGCGTGCACGGGCCACGCACCCTCGCGGTCGTGATCCGCACGGACGTGTGACGGGTAGCGGGCGGGGTGCGCCGCCGGAAGGCGGCGCACCCCCGTCCCGCTACCGGCTCATCCGTGCGTGACCGTCACCTGGCCGAAGACGATCCGGGTCGTCGCCGAATCCTCGGCCCAGCACACCTCGACGCTGTCCCCGTCGACGTTCACCCCGCTCACCACACCGTCCAGCGCCTCCGCGCCCGGCTCCGCGCTCAGCGAGGCGAGCGCCACCAGGACCACCGTGCCCTCGGCGTCCGCTCCCAGCCGGGGCAGCACCGCCCAAGGGGTGTACGCCGTGCCCTGCGGGGCGCGTACCTCGTCCCGCGACTCCCAGCCGTGCAGACCGTGCAGCGCGGACGTCACCGGTGACCCGGCTCCCGTCGCCCAGCCCGTCTGTTCCACCCGCGCCCCGTGCGGGGCGCCGAGCACCCGGTGCGCCCGGAGCTCGTACCGGCCGCGGACCACCGTCACGCTCTCCACCCGGAGCCCCGGCACCATCGGCGCCCCGCCCGCGAAGACCGGACGGTGCCAGGACGCCGCCCAGCCCCAGCCCTCGCCGCCCCCGGCGCCCAGCGGGCGGATGGCGCGGCGGCCGCTGCGGGTGCCGGCGACGACCACGGACAGGTGGTTGTCGGCCGGGTTCGCGCGCGCGGTCGGACCGGTGACCGTCGAGTACGCCTGACGGCTGTACAGCGGGTCGTCGGCCACCGCCGACTCGCCCTCGTGCGGCCGGACATGGTCGCTGCCGTGGTTGTGCAGGCGTACGATCCCGTCCGCCCGCGTCGACTGGACGAGCAGCCCGGGGGCGGGCAGCGCGAGCACCCGGTCCGGCCCCTCGCTCGGCGCCGGCTCCTCGGTCGCCGTCCACAGCGGGTGGTCCGCGGGGGCCAGGAGCGAGACGAAGGCCTTGGACGCCCAGTAGGGCGAGGCGGGACCGGAATAGGGCTGGAGCGTGGCGTCGTGCGGACCGTGCCAGCCCAGGTTCAGCAGGCCGTCGGTGCCGGTCGCGCCACGGTCCAGGAAGTAGCGCAGCGACCCGCTGATCACCCGGCGGGACGCGCCCGGCGTGAGCGGGGTGTCTCCGGTGAGCGCACCCAGCCCGACCGCCGCACCGGCCGCGAACCGGTAGGTCAGCGACCGCCCGAAGTGGATCGGCGCCCCGTCCCCGCCGAACAGCAGGGCGAAGCCCTCCAGGTGCTCGCGCAGCCGCGCCCCGTAGTGCGCGGAGAGTTCGGCGTCACCGCTGAGGTGGGCGTCGAGCACGGGGTACAGGTGCAGCGCCCAGCCGTTGTAGTGGTCGAAGGCGCGGCCGTCGCCGTCCGCGTACCAGCCCTGACCGCGGTACCAGCCCTCCATGAGGTCCTGCGCCCGCTCGCGTGCCCGCGCGGTCTCCGCGTCGGCGCGACCCACCGATTCGAGGAACCCGGCCACCGAGTAGGGGAACAGGTACCAGTTGTTCGGCGCGGGGGTGTGGCGGAGCGCGCCGCGCAGCCATTCCTCCGCGCGGTCCTGCACGGCCGGGTCCAGCCGGTCCCAGAGCCATGGCCGGGTGAGCCGCAGCCCGATGGCGACCGAGGCGGACTCCACCATCGGCTGGCCGAAGACGGTGTGGTCGAGGATCAGTGGCCAGGACTCGGCGTCGTCCCGGCCCGGCGTGCGCGTACCGGCCGCCAGCCCGTCCGCGTACCGGTCGAGCCAGCCGTGCGGGTCCTTGCCGTCCGCGCCGGCGACCCGGAACGCCGCGGCGAGGAACGTGCGCGCGTAGCCCTCCAGACCGTCGGACCGGACCCCGGAAGCGGACGGGCGACCTGGCAGGTCGAGGAGCGCGCTGCCGGGGGTGGCCCACTGCCAGGCGGCCCGCAGCAGACCGTCGGCCGCAGCCTCCCAGTGCGCGCGGGTGTAGCCGGTGTACGGGCTCGCGGCCCGGTCGTCGGCGGGAAGCTCCAGCGGGGAGTTCGGGTGCGGACGGTTCATGCGAGGAAGGCCAGCCTTTCGCGTCGTACGGGATGGGCGAATCCGTCGCCCGCGGCCCAGCGTTCGGCCTCGCCCACCGCCAGGTCGACGAGCCGCTGCCACTCATTGCCCTGCGAGCCCGCCAGATGCGGGGTGATCAGGGCGTTCTCGCAGTCCCACAGGGGGTGGCCGGGCGGCAGCCGGTCGGGGTCGGTGACGTCGAGGACCGCCCGGATGCGGCCCAGCCGCAGGACGTCGACGAGCGCGTCCTGGTCGACGACGGCGCCCCGCGCGGTATTGAGGAGCACACCGTCCGGGCGCATCGACATGAGCAGCTCCCGGCTGACGAGCCCGCGCGTCGCGGGCAGCAGCGGGGTGTGGACGCTCACCACGTCGCTCTGCGCGAACAGTTCACCGAGTCCGACGGGCCGGACGCCGAGCTCGGCCGCCTCCGCGTCGGAGACGTACGGATCGTGCAGCAGCACCCGCAGGTCGTACGGGCGCAGGAGCTCGATGACCCGGCGGCCGATGAGCGAGGCGGACAGGATGCCCACCGTCCGGCCGTAGTTGCCCAGGGCGGGCGAGGTGGTCAGCGAGTCGTCGCGGGTCCGCTCCGAGCGGTAGGAGTGCGCCCGCTCCAGGGCCCGTTTGCCGGAGAGCAGGATCATCGCGACGGTGTACTCCGCGACCGGGAGCGCGTTGGCGGCCGCGGCCGACGACACCTCGATGCCGCGTTCCCAGCAGGCGTCGGTGATGTGCCCGCGGACGCTGCCCGCGGTGTGCACCACCGCCCGCAGCCGGGGCGCCGCGGCGAGCGCCGCCGCGTCGAGCGGCGGACAGCCCCAGCCGGTGACCAGGAGTTCCGTGTCCGCGAGCACGGCACGGGCCCGGTCGGTGGTGAAGTCGTCGAGTACGGGCGGTGGCGCGAGGTCGCACACCTGTGAGAGCGCGGCCAGCGACCGGGTGTTCAGCAGCGCGTCCGCGGTGGCCGGCTGCATGGCGACGGCGGCGCGCGGCCGTCGTCGTCCGGTGGGTGCGAGGGGGATGGTGCCGGTCATTCTTCTCCTGATTCCGGAGGGGTGCGCGGTCCGGCTACTTCACGGCGCCCGCCGTGAGCCCCGACTTCCAGAAGCGCTGGAGCAACGCGAAGGCGAGGATCAACGGCAGGACCGCGAGCAGCGAACCCATGATCACCACGGGGTAGTACTCGGGCGATACGGTGGCGGCGCTGTTCCACGTGTACAGGCCGAGACTGACGGGATAGAGGTCCTGGTCGGAGAGCATGACCATGGGCAGGAAGAAGTTGTTCCAGATCGCGGTGAGCTGGAAAAGGAACACGGTGACGAGACCGGGACCCAGCATCCGCAGGGCGACCCGGAAGTACGTCGTGAGCTCGCCGGCCCCGTCGACCCGGGCCGCCTCCAGCACCTCGTTCGGTACGTAGCCCTGGCTGAAGATCCGGCCGAGGTACACGCCGAACGGATTGAAGAGCACCGGTATGAAGACCGACCAGAAGGTGTTCACCAGCCCGGTGCCCGACGCCATCAGATACAGCGGCAGCGCCAGCACGGTCTGCGGCACCATCACCGCCGCGAGCACGAGGCCGAACAGCTTCTCCTTGTGCGCGAAGCGGTACTTGTCGAAGGCGTACCCGCAGGCGATGCTGATCAGCGCTCCGAGCCCGGCGCCGAGTACCGCGTACAGCAGGCTGTTGCCGTACCACCGGGTGTACAGACCGCCGTCCATCGCGAACAGGTCCTTGAGGTTCCGCGCGAAGGAGAAGTGGTCGAGCGACAGCACGTCGCTGCCGAACAGCGCGTCCCGGTCCTTCGACGCGGCGAGCACCAGCCACAGCACCGGCAGCAGCGTGTACAGCACCGAGATGCCGACGACCAGGTTGACGACGGAGCGGCCGAGGAGCCGGGGCCGCAGGACTGCGGCGGTGCGGGTGGGAGCGGTGGCGCTCATCGGGCGTCCTCCTCGGCGGCGTCGGAGCGGTTGGTCCAGCGGGTCACGCCGTACGAGAGGGCGATCGTGCACACCAGCAGGACGACCGAGGCGGCCGCCGCCAGACCGTAGTTGTTCCGGGTGAACGCGGCGTCGTAGATGTACATGCTGGGCGAGAAGCGCGAGCTGATCATCGGGGTCGACTGGCTCAGCAGCATCGGCTCGGTGAAGAGCTGGAGCGCGAAGATCAGGGTGAACATCGCGACCATCACGACGGAGGAACGCACCAGGGGCGTCTTGATCTGGAGTGCGGTGCGGACGGGTCCGGCGCCGTCGACGACGGACGCCTCGATGACTTCGCGCGGCACCGCCTGCAGGGCGGCGTAGAAGACGACCATGTTGTAGCCGAGGTTGCTCCACAGGGCGATGTTCACGATCGAGGGCACCACCGTGTGCACCCCGAGGAAGTCGATCGTGATGTCGGCCTTGCCGAGCAGGTCGATGACCGGGCTCAGCCCTGGTGTGTAGAGGTAGAGCCAGATGACGGCGGCGATGATGCCGGGCACGGCGTGCGGCAGGAAGAGTCCGAGCTGCGCCCAGGAGCGCAGCCGCACCACGCCGGAGTCCAGCAGCAGCGCCAGTGCCAGCGCGCCGACGACCATCAGCGGGATGTAGATCAGGCAGTACAGGACGACGGTGCCGAGACCGCTGAGGAACGTCGGGTCGGTCAGTACGGCGGTGTAGCTGCGCAGGCCGACGAAGACCGTGCGCTCCGGGCCGAAGCCGAGCCCCGGCTGGTCGTCGCTGAAGAAGCTGAGCCAGACGGCGGTGCCGACCGGGATCAGGAAGACCGTCACCAGCAGGATGAAGAAGGGAGTCATCAGGGCGCCGGCCGCGCCGAGTTCACGGCGGCGGGCCGGCTTTCGGGCGGTGCGCGGGGACGTGGTGGGTGCCGGCGCCGCCGCGGAGACGTTCACGGGGGCGGAAGCCGGCGTGGTGACGGGGGTGGTCATCGAAGGTCACCTGCCTCTCTGCTGCTGGGAAGGGGGACGGATCACGGTCAGCTGCTGTGCTCTGTGGTGGACAGACCCAGCGACCTGAGGTCGGGCATGGTGCCCCGCTGGGCCGCGCGCACGGATTCGAGCACCGAGCCCTGGCCGCCGCCCACCCGGGCGAAGCCGTCCTGCATGACCTTCTGCGTGGCGGTCATCCGCGGTCCCCAGGTCCAGCCGTCCCGGATCTTGTCCGCCTCCTGCTCGAACAGGGTGTAGATGTCCTGGCCGTTGTAGTAGGCGCGGTCGAAGGCCTTGCGGCCGACGGCGACAAGACCGGGGGCGGCCGGGTACTGGCTGCTGGCGCCGCTGGAGAGCCGGGCCCTCAGCGCGTCGGGATGCGAGACCTGCCACTCGATGAACTCAAGTGCGGCCTCGGGGTGTTCGCTGTCCTTCGTGACCGCGAAGGTCGAGCCGCCGTGGGTGCCGACCGAGGCGTCCCCCGCGTTCCACTGGGGGAGCGGTGCGACGGCCCACTGCCCCTTCTGGCCGGGGCGTGCCTTCATCTGCGCGCCGGCGTCCCAGGCGCCGCTGAGCCGGACAAGGATCTTGCCGGCGCTGAGCAGGGCGTCGTACCCCCTGCTGTCCACGGGGGTCATGGAGACCAGGTCCTGGTCGATCATCCGTTGCCAGTACGCCGCGACGCGCCGGCTCGGTTCGTCGGCCAGCGACACGTTCCAGGCGCCGCCGCGGGTGTCGAACCACTGGGCACCGGCCTGCCAGGCGAACGAGGCGAACTGGAACGCGCCGTCCGTGGCGAAGGCCGACAGCCGGCGGCCGGGCGCCTTGCGGCGCACGGTGCGGGACGCCTCCTCGAACTCGTCCCAGGTCCCCGGGACTTCGATCCCGTACTGCTCGAAGAGGTCGGCGCGGTAGTGCATCACCATGGGCTCGACGTCCAGCGGAAGGCTGAAGACGCGCTTGTCGAAGGTGGTCAGGCCCAGTGCCTGCGGCAGAAGTCTGGACCGCAGCGAGTCGCTCACCAGGTCCGTGAGGTCCCGGGCGACGCCGTCGATGGCGAACCCGGGGAGCTGGGGGTACTCGATCGTCGCGATGTCCGGGCCGTTGCCGGCCCGGGAGGCGTTGCTGAGTTTCGCGTAACCGCCCTGGGGGCCCGAGGGGATCTGCTGGAACTCGACCTGGATCGTGTCGTGCGTCCGGTTGAACGCGTCGACGACTTCCTGGCTGCCCCGCAGGGCGGACCAGAAGGTGATGCGTGTGGCGTTGCGGCCGGCGGTGCTGCCGGTGGTGCTGGTCCTGCTCGTGCTGTCCGCCCCCGATGTGCCACCGCTGCAGGCGCTCAGCGCGCCCGCCAGCGGTAGTGCGGTCATCGTGGCGAGCACGGATCGACGGCTGTGTCGACCGGGCATGGGCGCCTCCCGCGGCTCCTGAATGAAGACACGGGGAATACTGATCGGCTGATCGGTAGTGGTCAATAGATCGCTCAGAAGAAGAGTAAAGCGGTCAAACGATCAGTCCGTGGAGGAAGCGGCCCCCGTGATCGCCTGTGCCGATCCCCGTACCTTCAATTCGGGCAGCACCTGCGTCCGGCGCACCGGGCCGAGCGCGCCGGCCGCTCCGGAGAGCCGGTGGAGCAGGAGCCCGGCGGCCGCCCTGCCGATCTCCGCCCTCGGCGGCGCCACCGCGGTCAGCGGGGTGCTGCCGAGCGCCGCGACCACGTCGTCGTACGCCACCACCGAGCAGTCCCGGGGCACCTGCACCCCGCTCTCGGCCAGGCGTTGCACCAGCATCAGCGCGTCCACGTCACCATGGAGCACCGCGGCCGTGGCCCCGCGCCCGCGCAGCAGCTCCGCCAGATCGAGACCGGGCACGCCCGCCCCGCTCCCGGACGGGGCGCCGGGCGCCGGACCCGCTCCGGACGGGCCGGGCCCGGGCACCGCGTCCGGCGAACTCAGCACCACCGTCCAGTCGTCGACGTCGGGGTGGGCGGCCGCGATCCCGGCGAACGCGGCGCGTACGGTGCGTGCCGTCGGGCTGTCGTCCCGGGCGGCCAGCACGATCCGGCGGTGGCCCAGCGACACCAGGTGCTCCACGGCGAGATGCGTCCCGTACCAGTGGTCGGAACAGACGGAGTCGAGGGCGTGCAAGGTGCTGCCCGGCCGGGGCCGCCGCTCCATCAGGACGGTCGGCACGCCCGTGTCCGCCAGCCAGCCGTAGTCCTGCTCCTCGGAGATCACGTTGCGCCACCGGGGGGCGATCAGCAGCCCGCGCGCCCCGTCCGCCAGCGCCCGTTCCACCAGCGGCCGTTCGGCGTCGGCCGACTGCGGCGCGAGATACAGCGCGATGCGGATCCCGGCCTCCTCCAGCACGGTCCGGGCGCCGTGCAGCGTCTCGTACAGATACGAATGCCGCTCCGGTACGACCAGGGCGACCGCGCCTCCGTCGCCGGTGGGGTCGACGCCCCGTGGCGCGGGCACCGCCGACGGCCCGGCCGGATCGCGCACGGGCCGGGCGACGCCGTGTCCGCGCCGCAGCCGCCCCGCCCGCGCCAGCTCCTCGACGTCCCGCCGCACCGTGACCACGGAGACGGCCAGTTCGTCCGCGAGCGCGCTGACCTTGACCGCACCGCGCGACTCCACCACCGCCAGGATTCGCTGACGCCTGAGTTCAACTGGCTCCCGCATGCTGTCGCCCCCTGTGCGTTGTGCGTTTGAGCGCTTTGCCTGAGCGCTTGGAGCGCAGCATAGCCATGCGGCGGTGAGGGCTCGTTCAAGATCGAACATCAGGGGGATTACGATCTGTCCCTGGCATGGACACCCTCACACTCTGGCAACTGGCGGCGCTGGCCGCGGCAACCGCGCTCGTCGGCTTCTCCAAGACGGCCGTCAGCGGTGCCAACACGATCAGTCTCGCGGTCTTCGCGGCGGTCCTGCCCGCCCGCGAGTCGACCGGAGTGCTGCTCCCGATCCTCATCGCCGGCGATGTCCTCGCCGTGCTCACGTACCGGCGCCATGCGCACTGGCCGACCCTGCTCCGGCTCTTCCCCGCCGTCGCCGTGGGCGTGGTGGCGGGCACGCTGTTCATGATGTGGGCCGGCGACGCCGCCGTCCGGACCTCCATCGGCGCGATCCTGATCTTCATGGCGGGTGTCACGGTCTGGCGGCGCCGCACCGCGAACGCGGCCGGGGAAGCGGCCGCCGAGGCAGGCGCGCCCACGCCCGCCGAGCGGCTCAAGGCGCGTTCGTACGGGGTGCTCGGCGGCTTCACCACCATGGTCGCCAACGCGGGCGGCCCGGTCATGTCCCTCTATCTGCTCTCCGCGGGATTCCGCAAACTCGGCTTCCTCGGCACGTCCGCGTGGTTCTTCCTCATCGTCAACACGTCCAAGGTGCCGTTCAGCGTGGGCCTCGGACTGATCGACGCACGGTCCCTGCTGCTGGACGCCTGTCTGCTGCTGTTCGTCCTCCCGGGTGCCTGGATCGGCCGGAAGTGCGTGGACCGGATCAACCAGCGGCTCTTCGAACGCCTGGTCATCGCCGCCACCGTGCTGGGCGGTCTCCAACTGCTGCTGAACCCGTGAGCTTCCGCTGAACCCGGGAGCTCCCGCTGAATGCGTGAGCTCCCGCTGTACCCGCGGCGAGGCCCTTCCGGATCGCGATGATCCGGAAGGGCCGGCGGGGATGCGGGACACCGTCCGTCAGACGATGCCCTCCTCGATCTCCGCCTGCTCGCGCGCGTTTCCGTACGCCGACGGAGTGCCGTACGAACCACGGGCGACGAACCACCACACAGTGGCCAGGACCAGCACGGCGACCAGGGCGACCGAGGCGTAGTTCATCGAGTCGATCGTCACGGGAGACCTCTGCGGCAGCAGGAACAGCACGGTCACGAGGACGACCCACACCACGGCGATCCAGCCGACCGGCTTCGACCAGCGGCCCAGATGCCACGGCCCGTGCTCGAAGCGGCCGCCCGCACGCAGCTTCAGGTAGATCGGGATGGCGTAGGCGGGCGTGATGCCGATGACGTTGATCGCCGTCACCGCGCCGTACGCGGTCGCCGAGTACAGCGACGGAAGGGCGAGCACGCCGGCGACGACGACCGACAGCCACACCGCGTTGACGGGTGTCTGCGTGCGGGCGCTCACCTTGCGCCACACCGAGGATCCCGGCAGCGCGTTGTCCCGGCTGAAGGCGAAGACCATCCGGCTGGTGGCGGCGACCTCGGCGTTGCCGCAGAACAGCTGCGCGGCGATCACGATCAGCAGCATCGCCGTGGCGCCCGAGGTTCCCAGGGCGTCGATCAGGATCTGGGCCGGCGGCACTCCGGTCGCGCTCTCCTGGGTGCCCACGTAGTCCTGGATCGCGAACGTCAGCCCGGCGAGCAGCACGAAACCGGCCAGCCACGAGACCCAGATCGAACGGACGATGCCGCGCGGCGCCGAGACCGAGGCGTCCGATGTCTCCTCCGACAGGTGGGCGGAGGCGTCGTAGCCGCAGAACGTGTACTGCGCCAGCAGCAGACCGATCGCCGCCACATAGAGCGGGTTCTCCCACCCGGTGTCGTTGACGAACTCGGTGAAGACGAACGACGGCGACTGGTGGTGGTCGGGCACGATCGCCAGCACGGACACGATCACCGCGACACCGGCCAGATGCCACCACACACTGATCGAGTTGAGCACGCTGACGAGACGGACACCGAAGAGGTTCAGCACGGCGTGCAGCAGCAGGATGCAGACAAATATGATCATGGTCTTGCCGGGTGTGGGGGTGAATCCCCACTGCAGGTTCATCAGCGCACCGGTGAACAGCGCGGCGCCGTAGTCGATGCCGGCGATCGCACCGAGCAGCCCGAGCAGGTTCAGCCAGCCGGTGTACCAGCCCCACTTACGGCCGCCGAGCCGGTCCGCCATGTAGTACAGGGCCCCGGACGTCGGGTAGGCGCTGGTGACCTCGGCGAGCGCCATGCCGACGCAGAGCACGAACAGACCGACCCCGGCCCAGCCCCACAGCATCACCGACGGACCGCCGGTGGACATGCCGAAGCCGTACAGGGTCATGCAGCCGGACAGGATCGAGATGACGGAGAAGCTGATGGCGAAGTTGCCGAAGCCGCCCATACGGCGGGCCAGCACCGGCTGGTAGCCGAGTTCGCGCAGCCGCTGCTCCTCGTCCTTGGGCGGGGCGGCGCCGGCGCCCTTCCGGTTCGAGGTGGATAGGGACATGGGGGAGACCTCCGTGAGCGGAATAAGTGGAATATGCGGAGTAGCGGGGGAATGCGAGACACAAGAACGGGCAGGGGAACGGCTTCACGCTCAGCCGTGCGGACCCCGGCCGGGATCGCGGACGGCGGCGAGGGCGCGACTGCGGGCCCGCAGGAAGACCTCCTCGGCGCCGCCGGGGTCCTTGGGCGTGCGGGTGCGGTACGCCCAGGGCAGCGAGGTGAAGTACGGGCCGAGCTCCTGGAACACGGGAGCCGCGTCGGCGAACTGGAGCGCCCCCCACAGCGCGTGGGCCAGATGGTTGAGATCGAGCAGGGTGTGCGCGGCCGGCGGGGTGCGGTGGAACCAGATCTCCAGGGCGCGCAGGGCCTCGCGCTCCGCGTCCTCGGTGACCCAGTGCAGGTCGAGCGCCTTCTCGTGGCCGTGCTCGCGGCGGTAGCGCTCCACCCGCACGTACAGCGGCAGCACATGGAGCGCCGATCCGTCGGGTGCCGAGGACGCCGCCCACTGGACGAAGTTGACCGCCTCGGAGAGAGAGCCGCCGGCCCGGCGCGCATAGACGAACTGCAGCATGCGGTGGTAGGCCTCGCGGTTGTACGGATCGCGTTTGTCCGCCTCCGCCAGCAGACCCCACGGCCCGGGGAAGAGCATGGGCCCGGGAGGGTGCAGCCGGTGCTCCTCCAGCCGCTGGCGCTCGTCCAGTTGGGAGAGGGCCAGCAGGCACACCCAGGGCACCGGGTCGGCGGGCGAGGCGTGGGCGGCCGAGCGGCACGCCTCCCAGGCCTCCTGCCACAGTTCCTGCCCGCTGGGATGGTCCGAGCGGCGGGCGCGGACCGCCCGCTCCACGGCTACCCGGGCGTGCATCACTGCGGCCGCGACACTGCGGGGCTCCTCGGTCAGCCAGGCCTGTACCGCGTCCGATCCCGCGGCGACCGCGCCGAGCACCTGGGTCCGCTGCGTCCACAGGGTCCAGTCAGGGGTGCTCTCCAGCAGGTCGCGCATGGAGAGCCAGCGCCCGGTGCGTAAGTCCTGTAACGCGGAGCGCAGTTCGTTGTCGTGGCCGGCCGGATGGTAGACCGGCCGGAAGTCACTGTTGGCCATGGTCGTGCTCGGCGCATGGTGTCGGTCTCATCGATCCTCGGGACGTGGGGGGTGAAGCAGCAGTTGAAAAATGAACTGCTGTAAAGCGTCCGGTTGTTGCTCGGCGGTGAGTGTAGAGCCCTGCGTGCCCATCTCCCGAACGAATCGTGGATCTTCCTCAAGTCACGTGTGCAAACAGGAGGTTGAGCTTCGGGGCCGGGTTCCGGGCGCACGCCTTGCGGGCGCTTGACGTAGCCGCCGGGCTGCACCACCCTGAGGTTCCGCGACCGAAGATCACGATTCCGTTCAAGCCCCGGGCTTGCGTACCGCTGGAGACCCGATGACAGGCCCGGTACTCGCCGTGGACCAGGGCACCTCGGGGACGAAGGCCCTGGTGATCTGCCCCGAGCGGGGCGTGATCGGTTCCGGTTCCGCTCCGGTGCGCCCGCGCTACGGATCCGGGGGAGCGGTCGAGGCGGACCCCTCCGAGCTCCTCGGCTCCGTCCTCGAAGCCGGGGCGCGGGCCCTGGCGGACGCCGCCGAGCCCGTGGTCGCCGTCGGCCTCGCCAACCAGGGCGAGACCGTGCTCGCCTGGGACCCGGACACCGGCAGGCCGCTCACCGAGGCGATCGTCTGGCAGGACCGCAGGGCCGAACGGATCTGCGGTGAACTCGCGGCTCACGAGGAAGAGCTGAAGCACCTCACCGGGCTGCCGCTGGACCCGTACTTCGCCGCACCCAAGATGGCCTGGATCCGCCGCGAACTGACCGGGGAGGGCGTCGTCACGACCAGCGACTCCTGGCTGGTCCACCGGCTCACCGGTGCCTTCGTGACGGACGCCGCCACGGCGGGCCGCACCCAGCTGCTCGACCTCGACGCCGCCGGCTGGTCACCCGCCGCCCTGGACGCCTTCGGGCTGGGCGGTGAGCGGCTGCCGGCCGTGGTCGATGCCGCCGGCATGTTCGGCACGACCACCGCGTTCGGCGGCGAACTCCCGCTCACGGGGCTCCTCGTCGACCAGCAGGCCGCGCTCCTGGCCCAGGGCGCCCTGGAGCCGGGGTCCGCCAAGTGCACCTACGGCACCGGTGCGTTCCTCCTCGCCCAGACCGGCCCCGTTCCGCGCCGGGGATCCTCGGGCCTCGTCAGCTGCGTGGCCTGGCGGCTCGGCGGACGTACCAGCTACTGCCTGGACGGGCAGGTCTACACAGCCGCCTCGGCGGTCCGCTGGCTGACCGACCTCCACGTGATCTCCGGCGCCGCCGACCTCGACCCGGTGGGCCTCGCAGTCCCCGACTCCGGTGGCGTCACCTTCGTACCGGCGCTCGCCGGACTCGCCGCCCCCTGGTGGCGCGGCGACCTGCGCGGCTCGGTGACCGGCCTGAGCCTGGACACGACCGCGGGCCATCTGGTGCGGGCGCTCTGCGAGGGAATCGCCGCACAGGTGGTCGAGCTCGCCGACGCGGTGGCGGCAGACCTCGGCTCGCCGCTGACCGCCCTCCGCGTCGACGGCGGCCTCACCCGCTCCGCACTCCTCATGCAGACCCAGGCCGACCTGCTGCAACGGCCCGTCGAGGTCTCCGCGCTGCCCGACGTGACCGCGCTCGGCGTCGGCGCCGTGGCCCGGCTGGGCATCGACCCCGGGCTCTCCCTCGCCGAGGCCGTCCCCGCCTGGCGGCCGGCCGCGGTGTACGAACCACGGATCGGCGCCGCGGAGGCGGCCGAGCGCCTCGCCGGATTCCGCGCGGCCGTCGGGACCCTCCTGGAACGGTCATGAGCCCTGCCGGAGCGGCCCGATGACGCACACGAGCGGCCCGATCACGCCCACCGTCACGACCGCGGGCGATCCGCTGCCCACGCAGCCCGGCGGAGCCCCGTACGACGTCACCGTCATCGGCGCGGGCGTGGTCGGCACCGCCATCGCCCGCGAACTGGCCCGCTACCCCCTGCGCACCGCGCTGGTCGAGGCATCGGACGACATCGGCGACGGCACGTCCAAGGCCAACACCGCGATCCTGCACACCGGTTTCGACGCCGTACCCGGCTCACTGGAGGCCCGACTCGTACGCGAAGGACGGCACAGGCTCTCCGCGTACGCCGCACGGACCGGCATCCCCGTGGAACGCGTCGGCGCCGTTCTCGTCGCCTGGGACGCGGAACAACTCGCCGCGCTGCCCGCCCTGCTGGCCAAGGCCGAAGCCAACGGCTACCACGCGGCCCGGCTGCTGAACGCCCACGAGGTCGCCGAACGGGAGCCCCACCTCGGCCCGGGTGCGCTCGGCGGGCTGGAGGTCCCCGACGAGTCCGTCATCTGCCCCTGGACCACCCCCCTCGCCTTCGCCACCGAGGCGGTCCGCGCGGGCGTCCACCTGCACCTGGACTGCCCGGTCCTCGACATCGAAACCGGGGACGCGGTCCACACGCTGACCACCGGCCGCGGGCCGCTGCGCACCCGCTTCCTGGTCAACGCGGCCGGACTGCACGCCGACGAGATCGACCGCCTGCTCGGCCACGACGCCTTCACCGTCACCCCGCGCCGCGGCCAGCTGATCGTGTTCGACAAACTCGCCCGCGACCTCGTCCGCCACATCCTGCTCCCCGTCCCCACCGCCGCCGGCAAGGGCGTCCTGGTCGCACCGACGGTCTTCGGCAACGTCCTCCTCGGCCCCACCGCCGAGGAACTCGACGACAAGACCGCCACCGAATCGACGCAGGAGGGCATCGACCGGCTGAGGGAGAGGGGCCGCAGGATCCTGCCCCGGCTCCTCGACGAGGAGGTCACCGCCGTCTACGCGGGACTGCGGGCGGCCACCGGCCAGGAGGACTACCGGATCCAGGAGTACCCCGACCAGCGCTACGTCGCCGTCGGCGGCATCCGCTCCACCGGGCTGACCGCGTCCATGGCCATCGCCGACCACGTCACCACCCTGCTCGTCCGCACCGGACTCGACCCGGGCGAGCCCGCCGAACCGGCCCCCCTCACCATGCCCGGCCTCGGCGAGACGGGCCGGCGCCCGTACCTGGACGCGGATCTCATCGGCCGGGACCCGGCGTACGGCACCCTGGTCTGCCACTGCGAGCGCGTCACCGCGGGCGAGCTCCGCGACGCACTGGCCTCCACGCTCCCGCCGCGTTCCGTGGCGGGCCTGGCCCGCAGGACCAGGGCGGGCAACGGACGCTGCCAGGGCTTCCACTGCGGAGCCGGGCTCCGCGCGCTGATCGAGAGGACCCGGCCATGACCCGACGCGAACGGACCGTCGACGTACTGGTCGTCGGAGCGGGACCCGCGGGACTGGGCGCCGCCGCCGGACTCGCCGCGTCCGGTGTACGACGCGTCGAGGTCCTGGAACGCGAGCAGACCGCCGGCGGCATCCCGCGCCACTGCCACCACGCCGGATTCGGCGGCAGCCGTTCGAGCGGCGGGACGGACGGTCCCGAGTACGCCCGCCGCTGCACGGCCGCGGCCACCCGGGCCGGCGCCGCCGTGCGCACCGGCATCACCGTCACCGGCTGGGCCGGACCCCTCACCCTCGACGCCACCGGACCCGGCGGGCTCGAACGGATCACCGCACACGCCGTCGTCCTCGCCACCGGGGCCCGCGAACGCCCGCGCAGCGCCCGCCTCGTCCCCGGCACCCGCCCGGCGGGCGTCTACACCACCGGAGAGCTCCAGCAGGCCGTCCACCTCCACCGCCAGCACATCGGCACCCGCGCCGTGATCATCGGCGACGAACCGGTCAGCATCGCCGCCGCCGCCACCCTGCGCACCGCCGGGGCCGAGGTCGTCGCCCGGGTCACCGACCGCCCGCCGGCCCTCCCCGCCGCCCTGGGGCCGCGCCACGGAGCCCCGCTGCTCACCCGCACCACCGTCACCGCCCTGACCGGCCGGGGCCGGCTCACCGGGGTCACGGTGCGCCATCAGGACGGCCGTACGACGACCCTGCCGTGCGACACGGTGGTGTTCACCGGCGACTGGATCCCCGACCACGAACTGGCGCGGCGCGGCGACGTGCCCCTGGACCCCGGCACCCGCGGCCCCGCGTACGACGCCGCGTACCGCACCGGCGTCCCCGGGGTCTTCGCCGTCGGCAATCTGCTCCACGCGGTGGAGAGCGCCGGCACCGCCGCGGCGGAGGGCCGGGCCCTCGCCGCCCCTGTACGGCGCCACCTGACCACCGGGACGGCCGCCGGCGGCTGGCCGGCCGGGCGGCCCGCGCTCGCCGTCGCGGCGCCACTGGAGTGGATCGCGCCCAACCTGCTCTGCCCCGACGGCGACCGGCCGCTGAACAACCGCTTCACCCTGCGCACCGTCCGGCCGCTGACGGCCCCGCTGCTCGTGGCCCGTCAGGACGGACGGGAGCTGTACCGCCGACGACTGCTGCGCCCCGCCCGGCCGGGACGCCCGTTCCACCTGCCCGCCGACTGGCTCGACCGGGCCGATCCGCGCGGAGGCACGGTGCACGTCTCGGCCGGCTGACCGGCCCGGCAGCGGTTCGGCCGGGCGCTCTGAGGATCAGCGGGAGCCGGGGTCCTCGGAGGATCAGCGGAGCCGGGCGCTCGGAGATCCAGCAGCAGCCGGGCCTTCAAGGGCTCAGCAGGAGCCGGGCCTCCGGGGCTCAGCAGGAGCCGGGCCTTCAGGGGCTCAGCCGGAGCCAGGGCCTCAGGGGATCAGCAGCCAGTCCGAACCGATCGCCGCCACCAGGCCGACGCCCAGCAGCCAACTGCCGAGCCGGGTCCGGCCGTTCCTGCTGAGCTCGATCACGATCCCGCACAGGATCAGCGCGAGCCCGTACACCCCCACCACCAGGACCGAGGACCGGCTCGCGATCCGCAGCCCGAGCACGACGGCCATCGCCGCCATCCCGACCGAGGAGAGGACGATCCGCAGCTGTCTCGCCTGCCGCGGCGTCAGTCTCCGGTCCTCGGCGGCGCCGGTGTCCCCGGGTTCGGCTATCGGTGCGTCCACGGCCTGGTCCTGGTCCTGGTCAGAAGTGCTCATGACGCCGGATGGTAATGGTTTCGCACGGCACTGTTCACCGCTCTCGGTCAAGGGCAGGGAAAGTAAGGGGAGTTCGGAGCCGCAGTGCTCCCGTGGCGGCCGGCCGCGCCCGTCAGCCGTCGGCCTTCTTCAGCCGTCGGCCTTCAGCCGCGGCGCCTCGGCTGCCGCATCGACAGCGGGCGCGCCCGCGTTCTCCACGCGCCCCGCGAGTTCCGTGGCCCACCGGGTGAGCGCCCCGATGCCGATTCCGTACACCGCGCCGGCAGAGGTCCCGGCCACGCCGTCCCCGCCGGACGCGGTGAACTCCGTCAGCGCCGCCGCCCCGCGCCGCAGCAGCCGCGCCCCGCCCGTCGCGTTCCCCCGGGCCGCGTGCGTCAGCCCGACGGCCAGCTGGGCCAGCCCGCGCCACAACTCCCGCTCCGCGTCGGGGCCCGACTTCCACGCGTCCTCGAAGACCTCGTGCGCATGGAACGGCATGCCCGCGTCCAGCAGCCGCTGCGCCTCCCGTACGGTCTCCTCCGGTGTGCGGACCACTCCCTCGGGCTGCCGCTCGACCCCCACCGTGCCGTACGGCAGGGGGCGCCCCAGCCCGTCCCGGGGGCGCGCATTGTGCGCCCTGCCCTCCATGTCACGGTCCCTGCGAGTCTCGTCCACTCCTTGATTGTGCCCCGTACCTGCGATGAACTGTCCGAACCACTGTCGGTGGGCCCCCGCGCACGACTAGTCTCGACTGTCACCGAAACGACTTTGGGGGAGGGTAGGCATGAAGCCGTCCCGGCCGCTGTACGAGCGAGAACCGGAACTTGCCGCTGCCGCAGACGCCGTTGACGCACTGTGCGGCGCGCAGGCGACCGGCGGGCTGCTGGTCTTCAGCGGCGTAGCGGGCATCGGCAAGACCGCGCTGCTGGCCGAGATCCGGGCCATGGCGGCCGACCGTTGCACGGTCTGGTCCGCCCGCGGCGGCGAGACCGTCACCTCGGTGCCGTTCCACGTCGTACGCCAACTGCTCCAGCCCGCACTGGACCAGTTGCCCGTCGATGACGTGAAGGCGCTCTTCGGCGCCTGGTACGAGATCGCCGCACCCGCCCTCGGCCTCTCCGAGCCGAGTGGTCCGCAGCCCGACCCGCAGGGTGTGCGCGACGGCCTCGACTGGGTAGTCTCCCGGCTCGCCACCCGGCTGAGCCACCGCCCGCTGCTGCTCATCATCGACGACGCGCACTGGGCGGACGGCGAATCCCTCGCCTGGCTCGCCTCGTTCACCGCCCGGCTCGGCGAAGTGAAGGTCCTCGTCGTCCAGGCACACCGCCCCGAGGAGCTCGCCGCCCGCGAGGCCGAGCGCACATCCGCCGGCAGTCACCCGGCGCAGGTCCGGGTCGCGCTGCGCGCGCTCACCCCCGACGCCACCGCCGAACTGGTCCGCGCCACCCTCGGCGACCACGCGGACGACCCGTTCTGCCGCGAGGTCTGGGCCGTCACGGGCGGCAACCCGTACGAAGCGGTCGAACTCGTCGCCAAGGTCCAGGACCGCGAGCTGCCCCCGCTGGAGGAGTCCGCCGGACTGCTGCGCGAACTCGGCGCGTCCGCCCGGGGCAGCGGCCTCGTCGCCCGGCTCGAACGGCTCGGCACCAACGCCAACCGGTTCGCCTGGGCGGCCGCCGTCCTCGGTACGGACATCTCCCAGGACCTCGCCGCCACCCTGGCCGGAATGAGCCCCGCCGAAGCGGCGGACTGCACGGCCCGGCTGCGCGAGGCCCGGATCGTCAGCGGCTTCGACCCGCTGGAGTTCGTGCACCCCCTGATCGCCACGGCCGTGTACCGCTCCATCCCGCCGGCCACCCGCACCGCCATGCACGGCAGGGCCGCCTGGGCGATCACCCGGGCCGGACTCGGCCCGGCCGCCGCCTCCCGCCACCTGCTCGAGGTCCATCCGGACGACGACCAGGAGCTCGTCGAACAGCTGCGGGCGGCGGCCAACCAGCACCTCGCGGTCGGCGCCCCCGAGGCCGCCCGGCGCTGCCTGGAGCGAGCCCTCCAGGAACCTCCGCGCCACGACGTGCGCGCCACCCTGCTCTACGAACTCGGCTGCGCCACCCTCCTCAGCTCGCCGCCCACCACGGTGCAGCATCTGCGGGCCGCCCTCGACATGCCGGGCCTCGCCGACGATCTGAGGGTCGACGCCACCTTCCGGCTCGCGGCCGCGCTGTCGCACAACAACCAGCTGAAGGAAGCGGCGCTGGCCCTGGCCGCCGAGGCCGAGCGCACGGCGCCCGGCCCGGGCCTGATGCGGCTGCAGGCCGCCCACTTCCTCTGGGAGGGCATGCAGGCCACCGAGCAGGACGGCCCCGGCCGCTCCCGCCGGCTCGCCGCCAACGCCGACCACCTCACCGGCCGGGACAACGCCGAACGGGCGCTGCTCACGCTGCGCGCCTTCGACGCGATGCTGCGCGGCGAGAACGCCCAGCTGATCGTCGACCTGTGCGAACGCGCCCTGGTCAACGGCCACCCCGCCCGCGGCCTCGGCTGGACCGACACCGAATGGGGCTTCGAACTCCCGACCCTGCTCGGCATCACCTACGCCTTCACCGACCAGCTCGACCGGGCCGAGGAACTCTTCGGCGAGGCCGTGCGCGCCTTCGAGATCTCCGGCTGGAGCGGCGCCCACCTGGCCTTCGCCCACACCCTCCTGGGCCTGGTCCACCGCCGTCGCGGCCGCCTGGCCGAGGCGGAGGGCTTCCTGCGCGAGGGGCTCCGGCTCGCCGACCGTGTGGGCAGCGGCCTGCCCGTCCACTGGGACGCCGCCTGTCTGCTCATCGACACGCTGCTGGCCCGTGGCCGGATCACCGAGGCCCGCAAGGTCGCCGACCGGTACGACTTCGGGCTGCCCTACCCCAGCGCCATGGTGCTGCCCGACGCCCCGTGCGTCCGTGGCCGCCTGCTGCTCGCCGAAGGCCGTACGAAGGAAGCCGTCACGGAGCTGGAGGCCGCCGGTCACGCCCTCGAACCGCGCGGCAGGTTCAACGGCATCTGGGGTCCCTGGGCCGGCGACCTGGCCCGCGCCCTCGTCGACGACGACCCGGGCCGCGCCGCCCAGCTCGCCAACTCCGCCCGGGTGCACGCCGAGCGGTTCGGCACGGACACGGCGATCGGCGAGGCGCTGCGCTGTGTCGCCCTCTTCGCCCGCCCGGACGAGGCCGCTCACCTGCTGGGCGAGGCGGTCCGCCACCTGGAGGCCTCGCCGTCCGGCTACGAACTCGCGCTCGCCCTGTTCGACCACGGCGTCGCCACCCGCTCACCCCGCGGGCTCGCCCGGGCGCACAAGCTGGCCACGGCCTGCGGCGCCGAGGGACTGGCAGCCCGCGCCCAGCAGGCACGGGCGTCGATCCGGTCCACGGAGTGAGGTAATGTTTGTCCTGCGCAGCCGCCCGGCAGGACCGGGGGACTGGCAGCGGGACGTGGCGCAGCTTGGTAGCGCACTTGACTGGGGGTCAAGGGGTCGCAGGTTCAAATCCTGTCGTCCCGACTGGAGACAGTCGCAGATCAGGGCCGGTATCGGAGCAATCCGAAACCGGCCCTTGATCGTTTTTGGGGACCAGTTGGGGACCGGCTGGAGGCCCGGCGCCCTCACCCGGTCAGCGGGTCAGCGGGTCAGCGGGTCGGCGGGGGCGTGACGAGGGGGCTCGGCWGCGAGCGTGGTGCGCGCAGCATGTTGAAGCGGGCCGAGAGCGCCGCCCCGGCGGCCGTGATCTTGTGGACGTCCGGGTGCCGGTAGCGCTCGGTGGTGGTCAGTGAACCGTGGCCGGCGATCCTGCGGAGGACGGGTACGTGGACCCCGGCGTCCGGAAACCAGGTCAGCCCGGTGTGTCGGAGGTCGTGGCAGCGCAGATGCTCGCAGCCGAGCCCGGTGACCACGTCGTCCCCGTGTGAGGCGTCGCGCAGGACGGCCTCGAACAGAGTGAAGTACCCGAGAAGGGGGCCGACTCCATCAAGCTCAAGCCACCTGCGCCGAGAAGTGGCCCGACATCACCGAGCAGCGCAAGGTACTCCCGGACGCTGAGACGGTCGGTTCGACGGCGTCCTGTGCCAGTACAGTCGGCACACTACAAAAGCAGAGGAGCCCTGGTGCACAGGAGAGACAGCAACGTGGATGGCCGCGGCCAGCGGGCCGTGGCCATCAGGTGGATACAGGTTGTGCTGTTCGGAGCCGTTGTCCTGCTGGTCGGATTCCGTCTTGGGGAGCGAGAGCACAGCGGCGGTTCGAACTCGATCGAGTTCGGGCTGATGGCCGTATCGGCGCTGTCCATCGGCGTACTGGAACGCTATCGGGCAAACGCCGCCAAACAGTCTCGGTGACTCACCGTAACAGAGACAGGAGATGCCTGGGGAGTATCGGAAGGTCGTGCGACGGTCGCCGCACGGGCCAGTTGATTGGCTCGCATGAACAGTCCTTTGCGCGAGCAAGATCAACCATGAGGCGCCGGACCTCCGCCGAACCCGGATTCGGGCGCGGAACCTGTTCTCGCTCAAAAGCAGGGCTGACCCCCTTCTGAGACTTGCGTCGCGCGAAAATCCGGGCCCATGACGGCCCCTCAGTAGCTTTCCCCGACCGGCCAGTGTGGCAGAGGGTTGTGGCGGGAGTCACAGGAACGGGCTCGAGGCCGCGGAGAGTTACCGGGTGTGAGAGAACCACCAGAGTCAGAGATCCTGGGGAACCCCCGGGGCACCGAAGGCACCAAGGCCCAGGAGGACGCGGGGAACGAAATGCGGCGCAGGCTGCGCGCGGGGGACCGTGAGGCGTTCGCCGAGTTGTACGAGAGCTGCGCCCAGGCCGTCTACCGCCACGCGCTGCGGCTGACAGGTGACTGGTCCACCGCCGAGGACATCATGGCGGACACCTTCCTGGCCGCCTGGCAGGGCAGGGAGCGGTTGGAGGAGGATCGGGGCTCCCCGCTGCCCTGGCTCCTCGGCATCGCCACGCACAAGTGGGAGAACACCCGGCGCGGACTTCGGCGGCGGCGGGCTTTCCTGGCCCGTCAGCCGGCGCCCGCCGCCGTCGCGGACTTCTCGGCAGAGGCAGCGTCCCGGTTGGACGACCGGAGCCGGCTGCGCGCCGTCTCGACGGCTTTCGGGCGGCTTCGGCGCCACGAACAGGAAGTGCTCTCCCTGCGCGTGTGGTCCGGGCTGGACTACGAGCAGACCGCCGACGCGCTCGGCGTCCCGGTGAGCACTGTGCGCTCCCGGCTCTCCCGCGCCCGCAGACGGCTCGCCCGGATCGCGGACCAGGCGGAGCGCACGGAACGCCCGCGAAGAAACCCGGAACCCGCGAGAGCCCGCGGAGAGGTATGCAATACAGCCGCGATCGCGACCGTGCCCCTGCGGGAGGAAACCCGATGAACCGCGAAAAAACCGCCTCTTCCGAAAACCGGAACGATGACGAAGCCCGCCACCTGGCCAGGCTGCTTCCGGCTCCGGCGACCGAGGACCTCCCGCCCGAGCGATTCCGCCACCACAAGGAACTTCTGATGAACCGCATCGACGCCGACTCCCGCCGTGACAGCCGGACTCAGCCCACGGCCCGCCCCACCGGACGACTCCTGCGCCCCGCATTTCTCGTCCCCGTGTCGGCGCTGGCACTGGCCGGAATCCTCGCGGGCGGTCTCGCCCTCGGTACGGATGACCGGGACCGGACGCCGGTGACGGCCACCCAGGGCACCGGCGGCCTTCTCCACCACCTCTCGACCGTCGCCCTCACCAGTGCGGCACCCGTCGTGCGGGACGACCAGTTCCTCTATACCCGGTCCAAGGTTCGGGAGGCCGAAATCGGCAGCGGCAAGGCCGTGCTGAGCCCGCTGACCGAGAGGGAGGACTGGGCGGCGCAGGACCCGCGCCCCCTGAAGAAGCTCGGACTGGCACGGGTCGACGGCGAGGACATGGTCATCAACGCCCAGCTCGGGGACGACGACGGGACCCCCGCCGGTCTGTACCGCCCCACCTACCGCTGGCTCGCCTCGCTGCCTGCCGAACCCGACGAACTCCTGGCCTACCTCCGTGCACACGTTCGCAAGGACGCCGGGCAGGAGACCGACCAGCTCGTCTTCGAGCAGGTCGGCGGCCTGCTCGGCGGTGTGCTGCCGCCGAAGACGGCCGCGGCCCTCTACCGTGCGGCGGCGAAGATCCCCGGCGTCGAGGAGGCGCCGGACGCGAAGGACGCCATAGGCCGAACGGGCCTGGGTATCGCCCGCGAGGACACCACATACGGCAACCGCACCGAATGGGTCTTCGACAAGGACGACTACTCCTTCCTGGGCTCCCGCATGTACCGGACGAAGGACGCTCCTTACGCGAAGGCCGGGACCCTTCTTTCCAGCACCGCCGAGATCGAGCACGGCATCGTCGACGAGGCCGGGCAGGTTCCGGGCAAGGTATCCGGATCCGCCGCGAAGCAGCAGGCCGGCTGATCACTCCGCGTGTCTCCGGACCGTTCGGGGGCCGGAGACACGCGACGTGGCAGACCGAGTCCTGCCGGCAGTCTCACGGCGTCGCCATGCCCGGCACTCGAATCGCGGAGGAGCCGTGGAAGAAGGGCACAGGCGTCGGACCATATATGCGCCGGTTCCGGCACGACCCTCGGAGAGCATCCCCAACCGCCGCACACCGCATGGTTCTTGAAAGTGGCTCGTTGTCCAGTGCGCCCGCCCTGAGTGCCATCTTGCAGGTTGGGCCGAACTGGTCTAGACAGAACGCCCATGGGCGAGAGTATGGCCGCCGTACTGGCGGCACTCATAGGCGTGTTCGGGGCACTGGGCGGAACGCTCGTGGGGGTGTGGATGCAGCGAAGAGCCGCCGCGGAACAGATCGCCGCTCAGGAAAGAGCCGAACGGCGCGCACAACTTCGTGCGGACCGCAGGGCCTCGTATGCGGAGGTCATAGATGCATCCGAACGTTTCATTGCCTCACTCGATGACATCGTGGCAGTTCGACGCGGTGCGAGCCCCGCGGACAGGCCGTCGGAGCAGTGGGCGGAGATGCGCGAGGAAAGCCAGGCGGCCATGCGGATGCTGCGCCGCGCGATATGGAACGCAAGGGTGTCCGGGCCTGAGCCGATGGCCGACCTCGCGAAGAGGCTGTACGACGTGAACATGCACCGCTTCAAGGTCGCCTTCGACGACGCTCTCTCCTTTGACGAGGTGGATGAGCAGTTGAGCGTCAAGAACGCGGACTTTCGTAGAACCCGCTCCGAATTCGTCGCAGGCGCCCAACAGATCCTCGGCAACGGCAGCGCTGCGGAGCGGCAAGCCAGGACCCCGACCCGCAGTCCTTGAGGCCGAGCGGTGGGGTTGGTCTGCCGGAGCTTTGGACCGTCGGCTCCCCCTCGGCGCTGTGCGGCCGCACATGAGGCTCCCCTGGAGTAGTTTCTCCTCGACATCGAAGCGGCAGACAGCATCATCGACCATCCCGGCCCGATCCTCGCGCTCCAGCCGCAGACCGTTCCGGAAGAACACCGTGCTCACGCGGCTCTCGGCCGTTGGGGCATGAGCCACCTCAGACGTCGGGCTATGAGCTACGTCCGAGCCCGCCGCCTAGCGACAGCTCGACGGCCCGGTGCGCGGATCAGCCGTTGACGGGTGGAGCGATGGCTGCTCGTTCGTCAGCGTCTTGACCCGGCGCAGGGTGAGTACGGTCTCCGCCGTGTGTACGTCGCCCGGCGCACCGGTCTTCTCGGTGAGGAAGCCGTACAGGTCGTCGGTCGTGCGGCAGAGCACGGAGACGACGAGGTTGGTCCGCCCGGTCACGGCTGCGGCGAAGCGCACCTCGGGGTGGTCCGCGACGGCCCGGCCGGTGCGCTCCAGCGCGTGAGGTGGGACGGTCAGCCAGCACAGGGCCTCGATGCCCTGCCCGAGCGGCTCGTGGTCGTACTCGACGGCCAGATACAGCACACCGGAGGCGCGCAGACGTTCCAGGCGGCGTTTGGCCGCGGTCTCGGAGAGGCCGCCGGCGGCCTGCAGTTGGGAAAGGGGTGCCCGGCCGTCGCGTTGCAGCACGTTCAGCATGGACAGATCGACGGGGTCCGGAGCGGCGGGTGCCGGGAGGGGTGCGGCGGCCGGGACGCGCAGGGCGTTCTCCTCGTCGGGGTCGAGCGCGCTGATCTTGCGCAGCCATCTGAGGGAGTTGCCGTAGTAGGTACGCAGGATGCAGTGGGCGCCGACCGAGGTGACGTGCGGAATGCGCTGGAGCCGTTCCAGGAGGATCTCGTCGCGGTCCGGCCTGCTCTGCGGAGTGATCGCGCACACGACCTCGGTGCCGCCCGCGGCCAGGTCGACGTAGTGGGTGTCCGGCCGCCCGGCGAGCGTGGCGGCGAGCCGGGCCGCGGTGTGGTCGGCGCAGCCGAGGCGCACGATCCAGCTGGTGCGGCCCAGGCGGCTGTCGTCGGTCATTCCCGTCACGCGCAGCCTGGCGGTCTCGCGCAGCCGGCGGAACCGGCGCGCGACGGTCTGGTCGGAGACGCCCAGCACCTGGGCGATCCGGCTGAAGGAGGCGCGGCCGTCGAGTTCCAGCGCCTGGAGCAGCTTCAGGTCGAGCGCGTCGAGCAGGGGAAACGCCACTGGATTCTCCTGGGTGTTCGGATGCCGGGTCATTCTTGCGCCTCATGACCGGGTGGCGTCCACCGATGCAAGGAAATTCGACATCGGTGCCGTGCATATCGGGGATTTCCGTCGCGTATTGCGTGCCGTCCGGCACATCGAGGGGTGATGTGCCGACTCGAAGCGTACGGAGAGAGCGCGAGAGAGTAAGGGACTCCGGCTTCACGTTACTTTTCGGAGAGAGCATTTTCCGTACGCCTGCAAGGGCATGGGGACGCAACGTAAGTGTGCGTTCCTGCCTGGTTACCGTTCTGGCAAAGGGTCATTAAGTTCGCCTCGCATCCGGCCTCCGTGCTTTTCCGTACGGCGGCAAGGGGACGAATCTAGGTGGTTGCAATGAGCCGTAACAGTGTTCTCATCGTCGGTGGCGGGATCGGCGGGCTGTCCGCCTCGATCGCGTTGCGGAACGCCGGGTACGACGTCCATGTCGTGGAGATCCAGCAGGACCTCCACTCGTCGGTGTACGGCGTGGGGATCATCCAGCCGGTGAACGCCCTGCGGGCGCTGGACGCGATCGGCTGCGCCGAGGCGTGCATGGCCGTCGGATACGCGACCACGGCCTGGGGCCACATGCTCGACGTGGACGGCAACCTCCTCCGGGAGATGCCCGGGGCCAGGATCCCCGGCTCCGATCTGCCGCCGATGAACGGTCTGACCAGGCCGCAGCTGCACCGGATCCTGACCGACAAGGCGCTCGAAGCCGGCGTCGTCATCGCGTACGACAGGACGTTCACGACGCTCACCGACGGGCCCGACGGCGTCGAGGTCACTTACACCGACGGCTCCGAGAACGTGGTGGACCTCGTTGTCGGCGCCGACGGTGTCCACTCCAAGGTCCGCCCCTACGTTCTGGCGGAGGACATCGAGCCCGTCTACCTCGGGCAGTCGGCCTTCCGGCTCAACATCCCCCGGGACCCGGAGATCGACCGGATCATCCTTCAGCACGGCCCGGAGGGCCTGGCGGGTTTCGTGCCGATCGGCCCCGACCTCGCCTACCTCTTCTACAACACCACGTGGGAGGAGGGGCGTTGGTTGGACCAGGACAAGATGGCGGACGAACTGCGCGAACGACTCGCGCCGTTCGGCGGGCTTGCCGGCCGGGTCCGTGACGCGTACGTCAACGACTCGTCGAAGATCGTGTTCCGGCCCGAGGAATGGCTGATCGCACCGGCGCCGTGGCACAAGGGCCGCATCGTGCTGATGGGGGACGCGGTCCACGCCGTCACGCCACACCTCGGGCAGGGTGCGGCGCAGGCGATCGAGGACGGTGTCGTCCTCGCCCGGTGTCTGGCGGCCCACAGCAGCCATGAGGAGGCGTTCGCCGAGTACACCGAGGCCCGCTACGAGCGGTGCCGGCTCGTCGTGGAGTCGTCGGTGCAGATCGGCGAGTACGAGATGGACCCCTCCCAGTACCCGGACTTCGACCACGCCGGTCTGACCCAGCACGTCCTGGAGACGATGGTCCAGCCCATGTGAGCCCGGTCGTCCGGCGCCGGCCTCCTGTGCCGGCGCCACCCCACCCGAGAACAAAGGCGGTTCACCATGTCCTTCC
Source organism: Streptomyces sp. OR43 (assembly GCF_008042275.1). Lineage (GTDB taxonomy): Bacteria > Actinomycetota > Actinomycetes > Streptomycetales > Streptomycetaceae > Streptomyces. The sequence continues at coordinate 271,275 of NZ_RDBK01000022.1, forward strand.
CTGCCCGTCTCCGATCGGGCCCGGCCGCTGCGGTGGCCCTGGGCGCCACGATCGTGCTGAGCGGATGCGGAGCCGGAGCGGACGCCGCGAGCGACGGCTCCATCACGCTCGGCTTCGTCAACGGCGACACCAGCGAGTTCGCCATGTGCCTGCAGAAGGCCGTCGAGACGACGGCGAAGGCCGCCGGGGTGAAGGTCTACCTCGCCAACTCCAAGATGGACCCCGGCAAGGAACTGTCCAACATCGAGGACATGATCTCCCGCAACGTCGACGCGCTGGTCGTGCAGACGGTCAACGTCGACGCGCTCGACGGGGACATAGCGAAGGCCGGCTCCGCGCACGTGCCCATCTTCCTGACATCGGTCGCCACCGACGAGGTCGACGGCATCCTCGGTGCGGCGGTGGTCGACCTCAAGAAGCTGGGCGCCCTGGACGCCGGCTGGATCGGGAAGGACGCCGGCGGGAAGGCGGTCGACGTGGGCATCGTGGCCGGGGCGCCCGGCGCCGCGTCCGATCTGATGGTGGCGGGCTTCACCGAAGCCCTGCCCGCGAACGCGAAGGTCGTGGCGAATCAGCCGGGGATGTTCAACCCCGTCGAGGCCCAGTCGGTCGCGGAGAACATGATCCAGGCCCACCCGGGTCTCGACTACGCCTTCGTCGCCAACGAGGAGATGGCCTTCGCCGTGCGCAAGTCGTTCGACGAGGCCGGTGCGAAGGACGTCAGGATCGTGACCGAGAACGGTACGGACAAGGGGCTGGCAGCGGTCAAGGACGGCCGGTTCTCCGCCACCGTGGCCAACTCGCCGCAGGTGATCGGCCAGACGGCGGTGCGGAACGCCGTCGCCCGGCTCGACGACGAGAAGAAGGCCGACAAGATCGCCCAGATCCCTCTCGCCCTCATCACGAAGGAGAATCTGGACGAAGCGCCGCAGTACTGCGCCCCGTAGCCTCCGCCCCGCAGGGCCGGGTCCCCGCACGCCGGCGGGGACCCKGCCCTCCGGCGGTTGCCGGCCGGGTCTCCGCACGCCGGCGGGGCCCGGCCCTCGGTCGGCTGCCGCTACACCGCCACCGGCGCGGTCGCGGGGGCCTCGGCAGAAGGCTCGGCGGGGGAGCGGTGGGGCTTGACGCCGATCATGCCGACAGCGGTCAGGACCGCTGCCACCGCGGCGGCTATGCCGCAGATCAGGAAGGCGTTGCCGAAGCCCCTGCCCAGCGCGTCGAGGGCCAGGTCGTGCGCCGCCGATCCCGGGGTGCCGGGCGGCAGGCTGTTCACGGCGATCGGTCCGCCCTCCGAGGCGACCCCGCGCGCGGCCCCGAGGTGCTCCGCGGACAGGCCCGCCCCGCCCAGCTTCGACGAGAACGCCGACGCCGCCTTGGACAGGGCGACGGCCCCGACGACGACCGGGCCGAGCGCGAATCCGAGGTCGCGGAGCATGTTGGTCGTCGCACTCGCCATGCCGGCCAGATGCGGCGGCACGCTGTCCAGCGCCACGGCCGTCACCGAGCTCACGCACAGCGCGAAGCCGATGCCGATGAGCAGGTCGGGCACCACGAAGGCGCTCAGGTCGAGGTCGGTGACGTCGAGCCGGGTGCAGAGGAGGCAGCCGGCGGCCATCAGCAGGAAGCCCGAGGTCAGCAGCCAGGTCGGCGCGACTCGGTGCAGCAGCCGGGAGACGACCGGGATCAGGACGAACGCGGGCCCCTGGAGCAGCAGGAACGGGACGGCGACCCGCAGCGGGTCCTGGTGCTGGATCGGCCCGAGCCACATGCTCGTCGCGAAGCATGCGCCGAGGAAGGCGAGCATGCCGATCACCGCGACGGCGGACGACACCGCGAAGGCCCGGTTCCTGAACAGGGTCAGGTCGAAGATCGGGGAAGCGGCGCCCACTTCGACCAGGACGAAACCGGCGAGGAAGACCAGGCCGAGCATGCCGGAGAGCATGACGGGGAGGGTCGTCCATCCCGACTCGGGCCCTTCCACTGCGGCGTACAGCACCAGGATGAGACCGAGGGCGAAGGTGATCTGGCCCGGGACGTCGAGTTCACGGTGTTTCGACGCCTTGGACTCGGAGGTCAGCCAGAGCGTGAGCACGATGCTCAGGGCGGCGAGCCCGACCAGCACCCAGAAGGAGCCACGCCAGGAACCGACCTTGGCGAAGGCCCCGCCGATCAGGGGGGAGACGGCCGCGCCCGCGGAGAGGAAGCCGCTCCACAGCGCGACGGCCTGGGCCCGTTCCCGGGGGTTGCGGGTGACCGACGCGAGCATGGTGAGCGAGCCGGGGAACAGGGCGCCGGCGCCGAGACCGTTGATCGCGGCACCGATCCAGAGGACCTGCACGCTGGGCGCGACCGCGGCCACGGTGCTGCCGGCGGCGATGAGCGCCGCGCCGGCGGTGATCAGCTTCTTGCGGCCGAACCGGTCACCGAGCACACCGAAGGTGAACTCGAAGCAGACCACCGCGATCATGAAGGCCGAGGTGATCCAGGTCAGTTGGGAGCCGTGGGTGTTGAGGTCCTCCTGGAACAGTCCGTTGAGGGAAGCCGGCAGTGCGTTGGCGACCTGCGCCACGAACACCGCACAGCTGGTGGCAGCCAGCGTTCCCGCGTAGCCCGGCTTCCGGGCAGCCCCCGCGGTTGGGCCGTGGGACGTCGTTGTCCCTTTGTTCAGCGTCATTGCTTTCTCCCTGGCTGGGAAGGTGAGTGCCCCGCCGTCGTCGGGCGGGACGGGCTCCGGCCGACGGCCGTAGCGAGGGGAGGGGGGAGGTGCGCGATCCGTCGCTCACCGGTCGCGCAGGGACCCAGGGCCGGGGCAGGCCGACGGAGTTGTCGTCGGGTGCCGCGGGTCCGTGCCGTGCGGACCGGTGGTGCCGGACGCTGCCGTGCTCACGGTTGAGGGGGAAGGAGGCACGGCTCGATTCCGGCGCGGTGTCGTGGAGAATGACACTTGGCCATACGCCATGTCAATGAAATGTTCGTAGACTCAAGTGAATAGCCTCAACGTAGGTCGAGGCTGGGGTGGGAGCTGTCCGGACGACCGGATCAGTACGCCGCGGCCAGATCCGCTTCCACCGCGCGCGCCGCGGCGTTGAGGGTCGCGACCAGTGAAGGAAGCGCGTGGGAGTCGTAACGCACGCTGGGCATCGACACCGAAAGACCCGCCTGTGCCGTCCCGTCCCGGTCGCGCACCGGGACACCCACCGCGACGAGCCCGCGCTCGGAGCGTTCCTGGTTCACGGCGAAACCGTTGCGGGCGATGCGCGTCAGCTCCTTCCGCAGCTGGGCGAGGTCCGGGCGGTCCGCGGGGCGGTCGCGGTAGCGCGCGGCGGAGTAGATCTCCGCCAGTCCGGCCTCGTCGAGGCCCGACAGGAGGAGCAGTCCTGCGGTGGTGCGATGGGCCGCGAACACCATCCCCTCCCGGGAGCCGACCCGCAGCGCCTGCCGGCTCTCGACGCTGGCGATGAACCGGGCCGTGTCCCCGGTGCGGATGGTGAGGTTCGCGGTCTCGTCCAGGAGGCCGACCAGCCGGTGCAGGTGGGGGAGGGCGGCGGCCCGCAGCCGGGAGACCTGGGACTGCGAGTGCGCCGCCAGTTCGAGGACGGGACCCGCCCGGTAGACGCGGTTCTCGTCCTGCACGGCGAAGTCCCGGTAGACGAGCATCGCCAGGAGCCGGTGGGCGGTGGACCGGGCGACCCCCAGCCGTTCGGCGATCTGCGAGACGGTCGCCGCGCCCTCCAGCTGCAGCAGAGCCGCCGCCCGCAGGGCGTGGTCGACGCTCGCGATGGGGTAAGGCGGCGGCGTCTTGAGCGGCTTGTCCATGGGGACCTCCGGGTGCGGGCCGACCGGGTCGCGTTGCGCTCCCACACGACGGTTCTGCTCTCCAGAATCTACATGTCTTGTCTGCGAACACGACGCACGCTGAGCCCGTGACTCAGTCCTCTCCCGCCCCAGACATCGCGACGGGCTCACCCGTCCGGCTGCAGGCCGTTTCCGCAGCGGACCAGCCCACGGTCACCCCGGAGCTCGAAGAGCTGTACCGGGGCTTCGAACAGGAACTCCTCGTCCCGCTGTGGACCGAGATCGGCGACCTGATGCCGGCCCATCCACGCTCACGTGCGGTCCCGCACGTGTGGCGCTGGGAACAGTTGCGGGCGCTCGCGGCCCGGGCCGGCGAGATCGTCCCGGTCGGGCGCGGCGGCGAGCGCCGGGCCATCGCCCTGGCCAATCCCTCCCTCGGCGGCCGGCCGTTCGCCACCCCCACCCTCTGGGCCGCCATCCAGTACCTCATGCCGGGGGAGGACGCGCCCGAGCACCGCCACACCCAGCACGCGTTCCGCTTCGTCGTCGAGGGCGAGGGCGTGTGGACGGTCGTGGGCGGCGATCCGGTGGCCATGCGGCGCGGCGACTTCCTGCCGCAGGCCGGATGGAACATGCACGCGCACCACAACGCCACCAGCGAGCCGATGGCCTGGATCGACGGCCTCGACATCCCGTTCCAGTACGCGAACGAGACCCAGTTCTTCGAGTTCGGCCGCGACGCGATCAGCGAGGCCGAGCACACGACCCCCGACCGCTCACGCGCCGAACGCCTGTGGGGACACCCCGGTCTGCGCCCGGTCTCCGCGACCGCGCCGGCTCCCGGCTCGCCCCTGCTGGCGTACCGCTGGGAGCACACCGACCGCGCACTCGACGACCAACTCGCCCTGGAGGCCGAGGGATTCGCCGGCACCGTCGGGGCCGGCCACGCCGCCGTACGGTTCACCGACCCGGCGACCGGCGCCGATGTGCTGCCGACCATCCGCGCCGAGATGCACCGCGTCGCGCGCGGCGCGGAGACCGCCCCGGTCCGCGAGACGGGCTCGTCGGTCTACCAGGTCTTCGACGGCTCCGGCACCGTCACCGTCGGGGAGAAGTCCTGGACGGTGACGCGCGGTGACCTGTTCGTCGTCCCGTCCTGGCAGCCCCTGTCCGTGCGGTCCGAGGCCGGCGCCACGGACTCCGACTCCGGCGCCCTGGACCTGTTCCGCTTCAGCGACTCCCCGATCTTCGAAGCCCTCCGGCTCGACCGCACCCATGTGGAAGGAACCACCCGATGAAGCTCGCCACCCTCCGTACCGGCGGCACCACGAAGGCCGTCCGGCTCGACGGCGACGTCCTGATCGACCTCGGCGTCCCGGACGTGGGCACCCTCCTCGGCCGGGAGGACTGGGCCGGGCACGCCGCCGCGGCCACCGCCGGGAACTCCGGGACGTACCCCGCGGAAGGCGCCGATTACGCCCCCGTCGTCCCGCAGCCCTCGAAGGTGATCTGCGTCGGGCTGAACTACCGCACGCACATCACGGAGATGGGCCGTGACCTGCCCGAACACCCCACCCTGTTCGCGAAGTTCGCCGACTCCCTCATCGGCGCGGGTGACGACATCCTCCGGCCGGACGAGACCGAGCAGTTCGACTGGGAGGTGGAGCTCGCCGTGGTCATCGGCAAGCGCGTGCGCCGCGCCCGGGGCGAGGAGGCCGAGCAGGCGATCGCCGGGTTCACCGTCCTGAACGACATCACCTGCCGGGACTGGCAGTTCCGTACCCGTGAGTGGCTGCAGGGCAAGATGTGGGACTCCAGCACCCCGGTGGGCCCCTTCCTGGTCACCCCCGACGAACTGCCGGGCGGCGTACGCCCCGCTCTCGACGTCCGGCTGACGGTGGACGGCGAGGTCATGCAGTCCGACACCACGGCCGACCTGCTCTTCGACCCGGTCGCGCTGGTGGAGTACGTCTCCACGATCACACGCCTCAACCCCGGCGACATCATCGCCACCGGCACCCCGGGCGGTGTCGGGCACGCCCGCAAGCCGGGGCGCTACCTGCTGGGCGGCGAGAGCGTCGTCGCCGAGATCGACGGCCTCGGCCGGCTGGAGAACCGCGTCGTCAAGGAGCGGTCCCTCTGATGTCCCGTACGTTCGAAGAAGCCCGCGGCTGGGCGCAGCTCGGCACCACCCTGTTCGTCCAGGCGGCGGACCTCGGCGCCGACGCCCTGGACGAGCCGAGCACCCTGCCGGTCTGGACCCGCAAACACCTGGTCGCGCACGTCGCCGCCAACGCCGATGCCCTGGGCAATCTCGTCCACTGGGCCGCCACCGGCGAACGCACACCGATGTACGCGTCCGCCGAGGAGCGTGCCGCCGGAATCGAGCGGGGCGCCGGGATGCCGGCCGCCGAACTGACCGCCTGGCTTCGCGGGTCCGCGGAGGAGCTGGCCCGCTCCACGGCCGCTCTCGGCGACGAGCAGTGGGCGTCCCCGGTCGTGACCGCACAGGGCCGCACCGTGCCCGCCACCGAACTGCCCTGGATGCGCGCCCGCGAGGTGTGCGTCCACGCGGTCGACCTGGGGACCGGACCGTCCTTCGCCGACCTCCCGGCCGGCTTCCTCGCCGCGCTCTGCGATGACGTCGTCGCCAAGCGCGCCAAGGGCGGCGGGCCGGCGCTGGTGCTGGAGGCGAGGGGCACCGGCGTGTTCTGGAAGCTTCCCGGGGAGGGCGAGCCGGCCGTCGTCGTCGGCGACCTCCACGAGATCACGGCCTACCTCACCGGGCGGGCGCATGCACTGACCGCACCGGACGGCAGGCCCGTGCCCGCCCTGGCCCGCTGGCTCTGAGCCGCCGGACCGGCAGCGCACCGACCCCTTCTGCAGCCCGTACGCGATACGAGGAAGAGACGATGAACCACCCTGCGACCCCACCCACCGGCGAGAACCCCGACGCGATCATCGTCGGCGGAGGCATCGGCGGCCTCAGCTCCGCCTTCGCCCTCGCCCGGCAGGGACTGCGCGTGCGTGTCCTCGAACGCGCCCCCGAGTTCGGCGAGGTCGGCGCCGGCCTCCAGATCGCGCCCAACTGCACCCGCATCCTCGACGAGTACGGTCTGCTCGACGAGGCCAGGGAGCTGGGCGTGCTCCCGGAGAACATGGTGATGCGCGACGCCCTCGACGCGCGCGAGCTGACCCGGCTCGACCTGCGGGACGTGGAGCGGCGCTACGGCTTCCCGTACATGGTGATCCACCGCAGCGACCTGCACGGCATCTTCCTGCGGGCCTGCCGCCGGGCCGGTGTGGAGCTGCTGACCGACCGGACGGTGACCGACTACGAGCACACCGACGGCGGCGCCCGGATCCACCTGGCGGACGGCAGCACCCAGGAGGCGCCGGTGGTCGTCGCCGCCGACGGACTGCACTCGGTGGCGCGGCGCAAGCTGGTCGGCGACGCGGTGGTCAGCTCCGACTACGTCGCCTACCGCGCGGCCGTCCCGATCGACGAGGTGCGTGACAACGGCATCGCCGAGAAGGACGTCACCGTGTACGTCGGCCCGCGCTGCCACTTCGTGCAGTACGCGTTGCGCGGCGGCGACATGTTCAACCAGGTCGCCGTGTTCGAGTCGCCGAAGGCCCTGGCGGGGAAGGACGACTGGGGTACGCCGGACGAGCTGGACGCGGCCTTCGCCGGCACCTGCGACACCGTACGCAAGGGCATCCCCCTGATGTGGCGCGACCGCTGGTGGCAGATGCTCGACCGCGACCCGGTTGAGACATGGGTGCACGGCAGGATCGCCCTGCTCGGCGACGCGGCCCACCCGCCACTCCAGTACATGGCGCAGGGCGCGGTCATGGCGATCGAGGACGGCTGGGTCTTCGCCCGCCATGTCGCCCGCCAGAGCGCCGCGAACGCCGGAGCGGACGCCGGGGCCGGAGCGGACGGGAGCGCCGGAGCGCCGGACTGGGACGCGGTGCTCGCCTCGTACGAGGCGGTGCGCGTCGAGCACTGCCGCCGGGTGCAGACGACCGCCCGCGCCTGGGGCGAGCTGTGGCACCTGGACGGGGAGGAGCGGCTGCGGCGCAACGCGATCATGCGCGACCGGGACGACCACGACTACGCCTTCACCGACTGGGTGTACGGCCCCACGGCGCTGGACCCCGACGAGGAACCCGCGATGTTCACCCCGATCCCGCTGTCCTCGGCCCGGCTCGGGGACGACGTCGCTCACCAGGTGGCCCCGGCATGATCACGACCATCGCCGCGACGGCCGACGAGGCCGTCGCGGATGTCGAGGACGGCTCGACGGTCCTGGTGGGCGGATTCGGTCTGGCGGGCATGCCGTTCGACCTCATCGACGCCCTGATCCGGCAGGGCGCCGGCGAGCTGACGGTGGTTTCCAACAACGCCGGGAACGGCGATGCGGGACTGGCCGCGCTGCTCAAGGCGGGCCGGGTCCGCAAGGTGATCTGCTCCTTCCCCCGGCAGAGCGACTCCTATGTGTTCGACGGGCTGTACCGGTCCGGGCGCATCGAGCTGGAGGTCGTGCCGCAGGGCACCCTCGCCGAACGGATACGCGCCGGGGGCGCGGGCATCGGCGCCTTCTACTGCCCCGTGGGCGCAGGCACCCTCCTCGCCGAGGGCAAGGAGACCCGGGAGATCGACGGGCGTGCCCACGTCCTGGAGTACCCGGTCAAGGGAGACGTGGCCCTGATCGCGGCGCACCGCGCGGACACCCTGGGCAACCTCGTCTACCGCAGGACGGCCCGGAACTTCGGCCCCGTCATGGCCACCGCGGCCACGACGGTCGTCGCCCAGGTCACCGACATCGTGGCCGCCGGGGAGATCGACCCGGAGACCGTGGTCACGCCCGGAATCCACGTCGACCGTCTCGTACGGGCCGAGGCCCGGCGACTCACCGTGCAAGGAGCCCGCTGATGACGGCCACCCACGCCGCGCCCGGCGCCGGACCCGTGGAGCACCTCGGACGGGGCCCGCTCACCACCGACGAACTAGCGGCCCGCATCGCCCGCGACATCGCGCCCGGCTCCTATGTCAACCTCGGCATCGGACAGCCGACCCGGATCGCCGAGCATCTGCCGCCGGACGCGGGGATCGTGCTGCACACCGAGAACGGGATGCTCGGCATGGGCCCCGCCGCGGACGGCGACGCGATCGACCCCGACCTCACGAACGCGGGGAAGGTCCCGGTCACCGAGCTGCCCGGCGCGGCCTACTTCCACCACGCCGACTCCTTCGCGATGATGCGGGGCGGTCACCTGGACGTGTGCGTCCTCGGCGCCTTCGAGGTCTCGGCCCACGGTGACCTGGCCAACTGGCACACCGGCGACCCGGACGCCATCCCCGCAGTCGGCGGCGCGATGGACCTGGCCGTCGGTGCCCGGGAGGTCCTGGTGATGATGCGGCTGTTCACCCGGGACGGCGCCCCCAAGCTCGTGCCCGTCTGCACCTGCCCGCTCACCGGCAGCGGCTGCGTCAGCCGCGTCTACACCGACTACGGCGTCTTCGTGCCCGGCCCGGACGGGGTCAGGGTCCTGGAGACGTACGGGGCCACGGTCGAGGAACTGCGGGAACTGCTGGCCGTAGACCTGATCCGATGAGCCGCCGTGGCCGCTCGGTACACGGTGCGTCAGGACTCGGTGCGGTCTGTGTGGTACCCATCCGCTTCGTGCGGTCGACGCTCCGCGTCGCGTTAGGATCCGGTCATGGCGAACCTTCGTGAGGCACAGAAGCAGATGACCCGTCGTCTGCTGCTGGAGTCGGGAATCGAGCAGTTCAAGGCGAAGGGGTACGCCGTCACCACGGTCGACGACATCGCGACCGCCGCGGGTACGACGCGGGCGACCTTCTACGCGTACTTCTCCTCCCGCAGCGAGCTGATGCAGGCCCTCATCGACGAGCAGCTGAACGAGGTGCTGCAGCGCGTCGGCTCGCCCGAGCACGGTTCCACCGCGCAGGGCCTCGTGGCCACCGTCGCCGACGGATCGCCGGAGGCGATCACGGACTGGCTGCGGCGTACCGCCGACAGCTGGCCGGCGATCTGGCCCCTCATCCGGATCGGCCGCGACGCCGCCGTGGTCGATCCGGAACTCACCGACCTGGTCGAGCGATGGATGGAGGAGGCCATCGGCGACATCGAGGACGGACTGACGGCGGCCGGGCGCCTGGAGCCGTATCAGCGCCACTTCCGGGGTGTGCTGGCGATGGCCGAGCTCGACTTCGTCGCGCAGAACTGGCACCGCGCGGAGTGGAAGCTCACCCGCGACCAGATGCTCGAGGAGCTCGGGACCAGTTGGGTACGTCTGCTGCACTGAACGAGGCCGGGGACGCCGGCACGATGCCCGCTGCACTGAACCGGGGCGGGGCCACCGGCACGACACCCGCTGGACTGAAGCAGGCCGGGGTAAGCGGCACGACGGCGGGCGTCGAACAGCAGCGCCCGCCGTCGTGGTTCACAGGCTCGCCGCGGCGTCGAACAGCAAGGCCCGCAGCCATTCGGTGAAGTACTGATCGGTCAGGCGCGGGTTCCATACGATGTCGATCCCGAGCCCCGGGAGCGGGAACGGGAACTCCTCGATCCGCAGCTCGGTGAGCGCCCGCATGGCGGTGGCCACCTGGAACCGCAGGAGCGCGACGCCGCCCCCGGCCCGGGCGACCAGGAACGGCACCAGCAGGAAGTCGGAGATCAGCTGACCGACCCGGTAGGTGACCCGGTGCTCCTCCAGCAACGCGTAGGGGAAGACACGCCGTTCGGTGTCGACGACGATGTGCCGCTGCGTGGTGAGGAGTTCCAGAGCGCTCGCCTCGGGCGGGGTGTCCGGCGAGGCCACCACCACACAGCGGTCGTTGTACAGCCGCTCGCGCGGGTACGGCGAGAAGTGGCCCTCGGAGAGCAGCACGACGTCGACGCCCCGGTCGGTGAAGGTGGCCTCGGTCGGCACCGTGATCGTGCGCACGCGCAAGGTGGCGTGCGGGGCGCGCTCGGCGACGAGCCGGGTCAGGTGGGGGCCGATGACGAACGCCGTGCTGTTCGTCATGGCGACCGTGATGACGCGCCGGTCCGTGGCCGGGTCGAAGCTCGGGAAGTCCACGATGCGTGCCGTCTGCTCCAGGGCGCTGCGCAACGGTGCGATCAGCTCCAGTGCGTGCGGGGTGAGCGTGACGCCGGTGCCCTGCCGGACGACGAGGTCGTCACCCAGCAGCCGCCGCATGCGGGTGAGGGCGTGGCTCATCGCCGGCTGTGAAAGCCCGACCCGTTCCGCCGCCCTGGTCACCGATCCCTCCTCCAGGAGCGCGAGAAGGGGCACCAGCAGATTGAGGTTGACCGAGGCCAGCCGGTCCAGCCCCGAACGTGTGGTGCCCTCTTCGCCGTCATTCATGGACCAGACCTTACGAGTCCGCCCGGGCCGTGCGGCGCAGCCGGGGGATCGGGATCCGGTAGTCGAGCGCCACGGCCGCACCGCTGCCGTCGGCGTGGGTCCAGCGCATCAGCGCCGGCTCGCCACCGGGTCCGCCGTCGACGTAGACGGGTTCACCCACCAGCGGCAGAAAGCCCACGGCCTTCAGACGCAGTCCGAACTGCTCGGTCCAGAAGTACGGCTGGAGCCGGAGCGCGGGTGCGTCCTCGCCGTGGACGAGTGCCCGGGCCGCGGCCTTCGCCTGCTCGATCGCGCTGCTCCACAGCGGGAGACGACGCAGACCGTGCGGGGTGGGGAAGGCCGTGAGGTCGCCCACGGCCGCGACGTCGGGACGGACGAGCCCGCGCGCGTCGACCGGGATGACGCCTCCCTCGGGGACGAGTCCCGTGTCCGCGAGCCACTCCGTGTTGGGGACGTCGCCGACGGCGGACACGAGAAGCTCCGCTTCGAGGGCTGTGCCGTCGGCGAGTACGGCCCGGGCGTTCTCCCCGGACCCTTCGATCCGTACCGCTCCCGACTCCACGAGGATGAGCCCCCGTTCCCGCGCGGCCGCGGTGAAGACGTCGGCGAGGTACGGGCCGAGCTGCCCGGCCAGGGGCCGGCCCCGGGAGACCAGGGTGACCCGGCAGCCGGCGGCCAGGCACCCGGAGGCGATCTCCATCCCGAGCGGGCCCCCGCCGACCACGACGACCGACGGCCCGGCCGCCAGCCGGCCGCGCAGCCGGAGGGCGTCGTCGAGACCCCGCAGGGTGAGCTCGCCGGACAGGGCGGACAGCCGTCGTGACCGGGAGCCGGTGGCGAGGACGACACGGTCGTACGGCAGGGCGGTGCCGTCATCGAGCGTGACGAGCCGGCGGTCGAGGTTCAGCCCGGTCGCGCGTACGCCCAGGAGTTCCGTCGCCCCGTGCCCGGCCGGAGGCAGTTCGTGCGACGTCGTGTCGGTGCCGTCGAGCAGCAGCGCCTTGGAGAGCGCCGGGCGGCTGTACGCCGGGTGGGGTTCGTCGCCGACGATCGTCAGCTCGCCGTCGAAGCCGGTCGCGCGGAGTGTGTCGGCGGCGGTGAGCCCGGCGATCCCGTTGCCGACGACCACCACGCGGGCCGGCCCGGCGCCGCTCACGCGATCCTCAGCGCGGCGACCGGGCACACCCGGACGGCGGCGTTCGCCGGGGCCGTGTCGGCGCCGTCGATCTCCTCGCGGTCCAGGACGAGCTCGCCGTCGTCGTCGAGGTGCATGAGCTGCGGCGCGGCCTCCTCGCACAGGCCGTGGCCCTCGCAGCGGGGGCGGTCGAGAACGATCCTCATGCCGCGACCACCTCCAGGACGGGGAGCTCCTCGATGCTCCGGGTGATGTTGCCGGGAACGCGGACCTCGGGCCCGACCACGAGGCGCTGGACACGCCGGGACAGCGCGTCGATCACGGCGTGGGCTTCCAGCCGGGCGAGTCCCTGGCCCGCGCAGCCGTGCGGGCCGTAGCCGAACGAGAGGTGGTCGACGGGGTTGCGCTCGACGAGGAAGGTGTCCGGGTCCTCGAAATGCCGTGGGTCGCGGTTGCCGGCGCCGAAGAGGACGGCGACCTGGGCGCCGGCGGGGATGACGGTTCCGTCGATCTCGACGTCCTCGGTGGCGCGGCGGCCCCAGGCGTGCACGGGGGACCAGAAGCGGAGCACCTCGTTGAACGCCGCCGGTACCAGCGAGGGGTCCTTGCGGATCTGTGCGAGCCGGCCGGGATGCGAGCCGATGAGGGCGACGATGTTGCCGATCGCCGCGACCGTGGTGTCGATCCCCGCACCGAGGTACTGGTGGATGATGGCGCCCGCCGAACCCGGCGCGATGGCGCCGCGTGCTTCGGCGTCGAAGATGCCGCGCCCCACGGAACCCTCGGCCAGATCGGCGGCGCGGACCTCGGAGCACCAGGCGTAGAGCTCGCCGGCGATCGGGAAGCTCTCCGCCGTGCGCCGGTTCATCGGACCGATGACCTGCATGGCGGCCTGCCCCCAGCGCAGCATGTTGGCGCGTGCCTGGCCGGTGAAGCCGATCAGGTCGGCGACGACCTCGAGCGGGAACGCCCGGGCGAGGGCGTCGATCGCCTCGAAGCTGCCCTGTTCGACGAGTTCGGCGACCAGCGCGTCGGCCTTGGCCTCGATCCGCCCCTTCAGCCCGCGCAGCGCGCGCGGGGAGAGGTTCTCGGTGAGGGTGGCCCGCAGTGAGGTGTGCGCCGGTGGATCGGACGCGAGCGAGGTGCCGCTCAGGGCCTCGTTGACCATCGGGTTGAACCCGATGGAGTCCGAGGAGAACGACTGCCAGTCGGCGAGGGCGCCGCGGATGGCTTCGTACCGGGTGAGCACATGGACGTCGTTCCGCCGGAGATGGACGACCGGGCCCAGTTCCCGCAGCTCGGCGTAGACGGGATAGGGGTCGAGCACGACCTCGTCCGCGAAGAGGTCGATATCGGAGGCACATGGAGTGGTCATGCGGCCAGTGAAGTGGCCGCGCTCGCATCCAACAAGTGAATGATTGGCATGCGGTGGCATGCAGAAAATCGATGAACGCCCCTGTAGTGGCGACCCTCGGCACACCCTTGGATGAATATTTTTTCTAGGTGTCTGATTCATTGACGCCATGTAAAGCGAATGGCTACGGTGAGGCCAGCCACAAGGTGCGATGCACCCCACCCGTACATGTGAGGGCAGGCATGAGCGTCAAGACCAACACCGTGAACACTGTTCTGGGGCCGGTGCCCACCGAGGATCTGGGGGTCGTCTCGGTCCACGAGGCCCTGCTGTCGGTGGTTCCGGGTGCGGAGTACGCCTTCGACATCACCATCGACCGCGCGGAGGTCTTCGAGACCCTCGCCGCGAAGCTGACGGACTTCCGGACCCAGGGCGGCGGCACGATCGTCGACAGCACCGGGATGTTCCACGGCCGGGACGTCCGGCTCTACGAGGCCCTCTCCCGCGCGACCGGCGTACATATCGTCGCTTCGACGGGACAGGGCCCGGAAGAGATGCTGGGCGGCTACTTCCTCACGCCGCAGACCAACCCGCCGACGCCCTGGCCGGCCGAGAAGTTCGCCGACCTCTTCACCCAGGAGGTCACCGAGGGCATGGTCGTCCCCCGCGTGGAGCGACGCGCCGCCGCCGGCCTGGTCGCCACCGTCGCGACCCCCGCGGGTATGACGGCGACCGACGAGAGCCTGCTCCGCGGCGCCGCCCGGACCGCCAGGGACACCGGCGTCGCGCTCTCCGTCCGCTACGGCGACGACGCCCTGCACGACCTCGGCGTCGCCCTGGACGAGCAACTGCCTGCCGACCGCGTCGTCGTCGCGGGACTCGACCGCAAGGACGCCGTCGTCGCCGGCGCACCCCAGGAGGTCGCCCGCCGCGGCGCCTACGTGGCACTCGACCACGTCGGCGTCCAGGACGAGGCCCACATCAGCGACGCCGAGCGCGCCGCCCTGGTCGCCGGCCTCGTACGGTCCGGCCACGGCAACCGGGTCCTGCTGTCCAGCAGTTCGACCGGAGTGGCCAAGGGCCATGCCGGCAACGGCCTTCCGTACAGCTACGTCCTGACCACTTTCGTCCCGCTCCTGAAGGCACAGGGCGTCGGCGACGAGGACGCGCGGCGGATTCTCGTGGACAACCCGCGCGACCTGCTGTCGGTGAGCTGAGCGCACCGACCCGCACGACCATCAAGTCTCTTCATTCAAAGGTGAGTGCTGTGTCGAGAGTGAACACCGTCCTCGGGACGATCCCGGCCGAGGAGCTGGGCCTCGTGGCCATCCATGAGCACATTGGCTACGGCATGCCCGGCTCCGAGCTGGACACGAAGTGGTGGAAGTCCCCCGAGCAGCGGTACGAGGAGACCGTCCCGAAGCTGCGCGCGTTCCACGAGTACGGCGGCGGGACGTTCGTCGACGCGACCGGGATCTGCAACGGCCGTGACGTCGACTACTACAAGTCGCTCTCGGCGAAGACCGGCGTCCACATCGTCGCCTGCACCGGCTTCGTCGGCGGCGACACCGCGCTGGCGCACTTCGCCCGGGCCGATGTGGACTACCTGAACCGGCAGTTCGTCCACGAGATCACCGTCGGCATCGGCGGCACCGGCAGCCGCGCCGGTGTCATCAAGGTCGGCGTGAGCCGCGGCGGCCGCATGACGGACCTGGACAAGCGCATCTACCGCGCCGCGGCCCGCGCCTCGCTCACCACGGGCGTCCCCGTCCTGACCCACCTCGCGATCGACGCGGAGAACGCCATCGCGATCTTCAACGAGGAGGGACTGCCCCTGGACCGCGTCCTGTTCGGACACGTCGACGACGGCGTGAACGCGGACAAGACGCGTGACGTCTGGATCGCGGAACAGGGCGGACGCATCGGCTTCGACACCTTCGGTTACGAGACCGAGCTGCCGGACCCGCCGTTCTGGGCCCGCCCCCGCCAGGAACGCCTGGACCACTTCCTCCGGTTCATCGGAGACGGGCGCCTGACGCAGGTCCTCGCCTCCGCCGACGCCAACTGCAGCGCGCTGGGCTGGCCGGGCGTCAAGGGCCACACCGTCAACTACCTCTTCGAGGACCTCATCCCGGACCTCCGCGCCGCGGGTCTCGACGAGGCCGCGATCAAGACGATCTTCGTGGACAACCCGGCCGACTTCCTCACCATCCAGAAGTAGAGAGAACCACCATGCAGCTCTCAGACCTCAAGAACCTCAAGATCGCCATCGTCGGGGCCGGGTACGGCGGTGCGTCGGCGGCCAAGGCGCTGAGCCTGCTCGGCGCGGACGTCAACGTCTACGAGCAGGCGAACCAGATCCGTGAGGCCGGCGCCGGCATCGGTCTGCGGCCCTCCACGATGAACCGGTTCCGCGAGTGGGGCATCTTCGACGCGATCGCGAAGGTCAGCTCGCCGAGCGAGGCCTTCGAGATCCTCACGCCCACCTGCGACCGGATCATGAAAGAGGAGTGGCCGGTCGCCGGCGAGCAGACCCGCACCCACCTCATCCACCGCGGTGACTTCATCGACGCTCTCCTGGGCGTGCTGCCCGACGGCATGGTGCACCTCGGCCACAAGCTGGAGAGCGTCCAGGACAACGGCGACGGCGCCGTCCTCACCTTCGCCAACGGCGCGAGCGTCGAGGCCGACCTGGTCATCGGCGCGGACGGCATCAAGTCGGTCGTCCGGCGGGAGCTGTTCAGCGACAAGGAGCCGGTCTTCTCCGGCGAGCACGCCTATCGCGCCGTCATCTCCGCCGACGACGCCTACGGGATGGTCGTCGACGACAACCTCCGGATGTACATCGGCCGGGGCACGAAGATCTATCTGCTGCCGCTGCGCCACCGCAACCAGGTGTCGTTCGACATCACCGCCCTGTGCCCGGACGGCACCTGGGTCCCCGAGGTCACCAAGGACGACCTCCTGGCGACGGTGGAGGGCTTCGACGAGCGCCTGGTGAACATCACGCGCGACCTCGACATGGACACCGTGAACATCCGCGCCGTCTACGACATCGACTCGATCGACACATGGCACTCGGACTCCGTCGTCCTGATGGGCGACGCCGCCCACTCGATGCTGCACCACCAGGGCCAGGGCGCGAACTCCGCCGTCGAGGACGCCGGAGCGCTCGCCGACGCCCTGCGGGACGCGGACTCCGTGAAGGAGGCGCTGGCCCTGTTCCAGGCCACCCGGAAACCGGTGACCGACCAGTTGCAGGCGGTCTCGCGCCAGGGCTGGAGCGAGGACGAGATCGACGAGGTCTTCCCCGGGCAGAAGCCCGCTTCCGCCGGCGCGAAGGGCTGACGTCATGACGCTGCATCCCGAGATCGCCTCGTTCATCGCCGGTCTGCCGGCCCCCGCCCCGGGCCCGCTCGACCCCGTCGCCATGCGCGCCGGGGACGAGGCACACGTCCCGCCCCTCGACGAGCGCCTGCCGCTCCACGCGGTCGACGACGTGACGGCACGGACCGCGGCCGGCGACGTACCGGTGCGGATCTACACCCCCGCCGAGGCCGACAGCTACGGCGTACTCGTCTACTTCCACGGCGGCGCGTTCTTCCTCGGCAGCCTGGACACGCACGACCACGTCGCGCGTTCACTGGCGAAGGAGACCGGACTCAAGGTCCTCTCCGTCGGCTACCGCCTGGCACCCGAAGCCGCGTTCCCCGCCGGTCTCGACGACTGCTACGCGGTCGTCCGCTGGGCCGCCGAGGAGGGCGGGAGCCTGGCCTGGGACGGCACGACGCTCGCCGTCGCCGGCGACAGCTCCGGCGGCACCTTCGCCGCCGCCGTCGCGGCCAGGGCCCACGACGACGGCTTCCACCGGATCACCCACCAGATCCTCTACTACCCGTCACTCGACCTGGACTTCGACACCGACCGCTACGCCTCGCTGCGCGAGAACGCCGTGGGCTACGGCATGGAGACGGCCGGGCTGAAGCCCTTCAACGCCTTCTACCTCGACAGCGGCGCCGACCCCGCGGACCCGCTCGTCTCCCCGGTCAAGCGGACGGACCTCACCGGGCTGCCGCCGGCGCTCGTCGTCACCGCGGAGCACGACCCGCTGCGCGACGAGGGCGAGCTCTACGGACGGCGGCTGCGGGAGGCCGGCGTGGACGCGACGGTGAGCCGGTACGACGGGGCGGGCCACGGGTTCGTCCAGCACTTCTCCTGGCTTCCGGAGTACCACCGGGTGTTCGACGAGACGCGCGCCTTCCTCGGCCGGCACTGACCCGGCCGCTCCGCCCCACGTACGAGTCCGGAAAGAGAAGACCATGTCGCACGCAGTCAACGTCCATCCCCTGTTCTCGCCGTGGGGCCGGTTCGGCCTCTACAGCTTCTACATCGACGCACCCGAGCCGGCCATCGTCGACACGGGGATCGCCTCCTCCCCGGCCGAGGGGATGGCGCCCGCCCTGGAGGCGATCGGCCGGCGCATCGAGGACGTGCGCTGGATCCTGCTGACCCATGGTCACATCGACCACATCGGCGGGGCACACGCGCTGTGGGAGCTCACCGGCCGCCGTGCCCAGGTCGTCATCCACGAGGCCGACGCCCCGATGCTCCGCTCGCGGCGGGCCCACGTCGACGAGTACCTCGCCGGGCGGGGCCAGTACCTCGGCCACCCCGAGGGCGAGGCGAAGGTCACCGCGGCCACGCAGGCCGTCATCTCCGGCGAGATGGAGCCCTCCCTGCTCGTCAACGGCGGGGAGACCCTCTCCCTCGGCGGCGATGTCACCGTCTCGGTGCACGCGATCCCGGGCCACACCCCCGGATCGGTCGCCTACTGCCTCGACGGACAGCGTTCGGTGTTCGTCGGCGACGCCGTCCAGGTCCACGGGGCCGCCAACGGCTTCCCCGGCTACACGCACCCGGCGGCCTACCGCGCCGGACTGGAGTACGTGCGGGACGAGTTGCGTCCGGAACACCTGTACCTCGGGCACCCGTACCGCCGTGCCGACGGCACTCCCTACGGCGTCGAACTCGACGCCGCCCAGGCGCGGGAGGCGCTGGGCCAGAGCCTCGAAGCCGAGCACCGGGTCGGAGCCGCGGCCTGCGGCTGCCTGGAGGCCGGCCTGCGGGAGACGGCATCCCCGTACTCCCCGTTCGCCCCCGCAGCCGAGGAACTCGGCTACACGGGTGACCCCACGCTCGAACCGTCCCCGTTCTTCACCTCGATGCACGGCTACCGCACGCAGCACCACCAGAACTCGTAGCACAGGAGCTTCGCACCATGACCGACTACCAGACGATTCAGGCGGGCGGGCAGAAGATCACCGTCCGCAAGGATCTCCGCGTGCCGATGCGCGACGGTGTCGTGCTCGCCGCCGACACCTACAGTGGCGTCGACGACAAGCCGCGTCCGGCGCTCGTGGCGCTCAGCCCGTACGGCAAGGAGCTCCAGGCGCTCGCGCTCACCACTCCGCCGCAACGGCGTCCCAGCCCGATGTGGGACGGCTGCATCGAGGCCGGTGACATCGCGCGCGTCGTCCAGGAGGACTACGTCCACGTCATCGGCGACCTGCGCGGTTCCGGGGCCTCCGAGGGCGAGCACATCGGCAACTACAACGCCGGCGGGGTCTCGCTCGGCCAGGACGCCTACGACTTCATCGAGTGGGTCGCGGCGCAGCCGTGGTGCGACGGCAACGTCGGCATGATCGGCATCTCCTACTTCGGCTCGATGCAGGTCCTGGCGGCGGCGGAGCGTCCCCCTAGCCTCAAGGCGATCTTCGTCAGCGGCGGGCACTACGACTTCTACGAGACCACGTACCACGGCGGCATCATGTGGTTCATGCCGCGCGCCGCCCGCGAGGGCCGCGGCGGCGACTCCGGCTGGGCGTTCACCGACGGCGTCAAGTCCCGCATGCTGGAGACGTTCTCGCCCGAGGAGATCAAGGAGCGCGTCGCGAGGCGGCTCCAGGACCCGGACGTGGCCGCCTGGCCGAACCTCTTCCATGTGCTGAACTACCCGAAGAACCATGAAGCCTGGTTCGACATCGTCATGAACGAGGTCGACGGCGAGTGGTACGAGGAGCGCAACCCCCTCACGCTCGCGCCGAACATCGACATCCCGGTCTGGCTCCAGATCGACCAGGGCCGCGGCTGGACGATGGACGGCACCATCGAGACCTACCACGCGCTGAAGGGCCCGAAGAAGCTCGACATCGGCCCCTACCCGCCGATGCAGTCGCGCCCCTTCATCGAGGAGCACGACAAGATGTTCCGCTGGTACGCGTACTGGCTCAAGGGCATCGACAACGGGATCATGGACGAGCCGGCCGTCACCGTGCACGTCGAGGGCTCGCGCGAGACCGTCACCGGCGCCCAGTGGCCGCCGAAGGACGTGACGTACGAGTCGCTCTACCTGCGTCCGCGCCGCAAGCTGTCCTTCGAGCCGGAGCTCATGGGCGCCGAGCACGCCGCGCCCGACGGCTTCTACCAGGCGCCGCTGACGGTGACGGACAAGGTGGAGATCCTCGACTGGAGCACCGAGCCCTTCACCGAGCCCACCGAGATGATCGGCCAGGGCGCGGCGCACCTCTTCGCGGAGATCGACCAGCCGGACACCAACTTCATCCTGCGCATGTGGGACGAGGCCCCGGCCGGCAGGCGTCAGCTCATCACGACCGCCTATCTCAAGGCCTCGCACCGTGAGCTCGACGAGGAGCGCACCACCAAGGGCGACCCCTACCACCCGCACACCCGCGCGGTGCCCGTCGAGCCGGGGAGGATCGAGGAGTACGTCCTGCGTGTCTACCCGTTCGCGGCGACCTTCCTGCCCGGGCACAAGCTGGTCGTGGAGCTGTCCAACGACGAGCCGCTGGCCGACGAGCACAACGCGCTGCTGCCGCCGGACGCCTTCCACCTGCCGGTGGGCCGGCCCGTCACGCACAAGATCTACCGCGACGCGGCGCACCCCTCGCGGCTCGTGCTTCCCTTCACGAAGGGCCCGGGGCCGTCCCGAGGGTGACCGCGCAGCGGAAGCCCCCGTGACCGGTCGTGCTGTCGGGGGTGTTGGAGGTCCGCGCGGCGACCCGGTAGCGGTTGCAGTACGAGCGGTGGCACAGGTACGAGCCACCGCGCAGCACACGGTTCTCGCCGTGCGGCGGCCCGGCCGGGTCCGAGCGGGTCTCCGGCCGGGCCTCGGCGTGCCAGTCGGCGCTGAACCGGTCGGCGCACCACTCCCACACGTTGCCCGAGGCGTTGTGGAGGCCGAAGCCGTTGGGGGCGTACGCCTTGGCGGGCGCGGTGCCCGTGAAGCCGTCCTCGCGCGTGTTGCGTACGGGGAAGTCGCCCTGCCAGATGTTGCAGCGGTGCCGGCCGTTCGGCGTCAGCTCGTCGCCCCACGGGAAGCGCGCCCGGACGAGTCCGCCGCGGGCCGCCTTCTCCCACTCGGCCTCGGTCGGCAGCCGCTTGCCGGCCCAGCGGGCGTAGGCCGTCGCGTCGTTCCACGACATGTGGACGACCGGATGGTCGCGGCGGTCTCCGACCGAGGTGCCCGGTCCCTCGGGGGCACGCCAGTGCGCTCCGGCCACCGCGCGCCACCAGGGGGCCCCGGGCACCGTGCCCGGCAGTACGGCGTGGCGTGCCTCCGGCGGGACGAAGGAACCGAACACATAGGACCAGCCGATGAGTTCGGCCTCGGTGCGATAGCCGGTGGCCTTGACGAAGACGGCGAACCGGGCGTTGGTGACACAGGCCGCGTCGATGTGGAACGGGGCGAGCGTCACCTCCCGTACCGGCCCCTCGCCGTCGGCCGGGAAGGCGTCCTCGTCCTCGCCGCCCATCAGGAACGGCCCGCCCGGCACCGCCACCATGCCGCGCAGCAGCTCGGCGGGGCGGCGCTCGGGGACGACGAAGTCCGCCGGGGGAGCGGTGAGGGTGGCCGTGACCGGCACCGCGCTCTCGCGGGCGGGCCCGCAGCAGGCGCTCATCGCGGTGCCCCCGGGTCCAGCAGCTCCGCCAGGTCCTGGCCGGTGGTGCGCAGCAGCAGCGCCACCCCGCCGAGCGCGGCCGCGTCGCCGCCCAGCGTCGAGCCGCGCACCTCGATCGTGCGGGGCGCGGACGGGAGGGAGAGCGTGGCCAGCTGTTCGCGGATCGGCGTGAGGACGAGCGCGTCGAGGGCCGCCGGTTCCCCGTAGACGACGATGCACTCGGGGTCGACCTGCGCGGCGAGTGCTGCGAGCACCCGGCCCGCGACGACGGCGGCGTTCCGGATCACCTCGCCCGTCTCCGGACTGCCCTCGGCCGCGAGTGCGATCAGTTCCGCGGCGTTCGCGGCGCTCACCCCGCGATCGGCGCAGGCGGCGAGCAGCGCCGGGATGGAGATGAGCCCCTCCAGGCAGCCCCGGCCCCCGCAGTGGCAGGGCTTTCCCTCGGGGTCGCAGCTGGTGTGGCCGATCTCCCCGGCGGTTCCGTGGGCCCCGTGCACCAGCGCGCCGTGGACGACGAGTCCGCCGCCGACCCCTTCGGACCAGCGCAGATAGACCGCGTTGTCGATGCCGCGTGCCGCTCCCCAGGTCACCTCGGCGAGGGCCGCGAGCCGGGAGTTGTTGTCGGTGAGCACGGGGGCGTCGAAGTGCCGGCCCAGTTCCTCGGCGACATGGCCCGCGAACGGCGTCATGGTGTGCCGGTCGCCGGAGGCCGGGTTCTGTACGAAGCCCGGCAGCCCGAGACCGATGCCCGCGACGGGGGCGAGGCTGATGTTCTCGCGCCGCACCAGTTCCTCGACGGCGCGGATCGCCTGCGAGGCGCGTTCGGCCGCTCCGCTGTCCGCCGGGACGGGGGCGCTGTGGCGGCCGACGATCTCGTGGGCGCAGTTGGCCACGACCACATGGATGTGGTGGCGCTGGAGATCGATGCCGATCAGCTCGGCGCCGCGGGAGTTGAGCGAGATCTCCAGGGCCGGCCTGCCGCGCCCGCGCGGCTGCTCGGTGTCGGGGGCCTGCTGCTCGATGACGGCCTTGCGCTCCAGCAGATCGGACACGATCGCGAACAGGGTGGTGCGGGAGAGACCGACCCGCGCCTTCAGCTCGCCGCGGCTCAGCGCGCCCGACCTGCGCAGTTCACCGAGTACGGCGGCTTCGTTCGCCCTGCGCAGGCGCTGGAGGGCATCGGTGCGTTCCGTCATGGACGCATGGTCGATCGGTCAAGGGGTTTCTGTCAATGCACCGGACGAATTCACGCAATGTTTATTCCCAAGGGTTGACGTAAAAAAGCCGCCGTCCCTACAGTTCCGGTCAATTGCCTGCACCGGCACGCGTCGAGGCATCGCCGGACCCGCGTGCCGGCCGGCTCCCCGGCAGCACCATGAGCGACCACCGAAAGGGCGGCCCGAGTGGCTCCGCGCAACGTCCTGTTCCTGATGACCGACCAGCACCGGGTCGACACCCTCGGCTGTTACGGCAACCCACTCGTCGACACCCCCGCCCTGGACGCACTGGCGGCCGAGGGAACCCGCTTCGACCGCTTCTACACCCCGACCGCGATCTGCACCCCGGCCCGCGCCTCGCTCGCCACCGGACTCCACCCCTTCCGCCACGGCATGCTGAACAACCCCGAGCGCAACGGCGGGAGCAAGGACGAGCTCTCCGACGACGACCCCATGCTCTGGGCCCAGTTGAAGGACCGGGGCTACTCGGTGGGCCACGCCGGCAAATGGCACATAGGACGCGAGCGCGGCCCCGAGTTCTACGGCCTGGACGGCGAACACCTGCCCGGCGCCCTCAACCCCGTCCACCACCCCTCGTACGAGAAGTGGCTGGAGGACAACGGGTTCCCGCCCTTCTCCGTGAGCGAACCCGTCTTCGGGACCGCGGCCAACGGCACCGGCCGCGGCCACCTCATCGCGGGCCGGCTCCAGCAGCCCGCCGAAGCCACCATCGAGGCCTTCCTCACCGACCGCACACTCGGCCTCCTCGACCGCTACGCGGCCGACTGGAAGGCCAGCGGCACACCGTTCATGCTGTCCTGCCACTGGTACGGCCCGCACCTGCCCTATCTGATCCCCGACAGCTACTACGACCTGTACGACCCCGACGACGTACCCCTGCCCGCCTCGATGGCCGAGACGTTCGCGGGGAAGCCCGAGGTGCAGCGCCAGTACAGCGCCTACTGGTCGTCGGACGACTTCGACGCCGCCGCCTGGCGCAAGCTGATCGCCGTCTACTGGGGCTACGTCACGATGATCGACCACCAGGCCGGCCGGCTGATCGAGGCCCTCAAGGGTCATGGCCTGTGGGACGACACCGCGGTCTTCTTCACCGCCGACCACGGCGAGTTCACCGGCGCCCACCGGCTCAACGACAAGGGCCCGGCGATGTACGAGGACATCTACCACATCCCCGGCATCGCCCGGATCCCCGGCGCACCCGCCCAGGTCAGCGACGACTTCGCCTCCCTCGTCGACCTCAACCCGACCATCCTCGAACTGGCCGGGGCGCCCGTGCCCGAACTGTGCGACGGCACCAGCCTGCTCCCGCTGCTGCACGGGGCCGACTCCGACGGCACCCGCGACGAGATCGTCGCCGAGTTCCACGGCCACCACTTCCCGTACTCCCAGCGCATGCTCCGCGACCGGCGCCACAAGCTCGTGCACAACCCGGAGAGCGTGCACGAGTTGTACGACCTGGAGACCGACCCGCACGAACTGCACAACGTGTACGACGCGCCCGCCTACGCCGGGGTCCGGCGCGACCTCACCGTCCGGCTCTACCGCGAACTGCTGCGCCGCGGCGACCCGGCCTACACCTGGATGAGCTACATGGCCGACATCGGCGGCGACCGGGCAGCGGACGTCGACGGCGTCGCGGAGGAAGTGGCATGAAGACACCCGTCGACGCTCCGGTGGAGCGCCGGTCCGAGCGCGCGGACCCGGACGACGTGAAAAGCCCGAAGCGCACGGGCAGTACGGGGAAGAAGGCGCGGACAACGGGCCGGATCACCGCCGTCCTGCTCGGCCTCGCCTCCGCCGCCCTGGGACTGCTCGTCTGGGTCGTTCTCGCCAACAGCGGCATCGAGGGCTTCCCCGGCCCCGTCGCCGTGGGCCGCCGGGCCGGTGAACTCATCGCCGACGGCACCCTGTTCGAGGACGCGGGTGCCAGCCTCAAGCGCGTCCTCATCGGCTACGTCCTCGGTGTCGTCCTGGCGGTGCCCGTCGGATTCGTCATGGGCTGGTACCCCGTCGTCCGCCGGCTGATCGAGCCGTGGCTGCAGTTCTTCCGCATGGTGCCGCCGCTCGCGATCATCCCGCTCGCCATCGTCCTCATGGGCATCGACGAGACCCCGAAGATCTTCGTCATCTTCCTGGCCTCGTTCCTGTCCTCGGTCGTCTCCACGTTCCAGGGCGTCGTCGCCGTCGACGTCACTCTCGTCAACGCGGCCCGGGTGCTCGGCGCCCGCGACCCGCAGGTCTTCCTCGGCGTCGTCGTGCCGGCCTCCACCCCCTTCATCCTGGTCGGCATGCGGATCGGGCTCGGCGCCTCCTGGGCGACCGTCGTCGCCGCCGAACTCATCGCGGCCCAGGGCGGACTGGGCTTCCGGATGCAGCAGGCACAGCTCTACTACGACCTGCCGACCATCTTCGTCCAGCTCATCGCGATCGGCGCGATCGGACTCGCCATGGACCGGCTGCTGCTCGTCGCCGAGCGCAGGCTCACCCACTGGCAGGAACGGCGGTAACCATGCCCACCATCCAATTCAACGACGTGACACGGGACTTCGCGGTCAAGGACGGCGACTTCCTGGCCCTGGACCGGGTGAACCTCGACATCCAGGACGGCGAGTTCGTCACCGTCGTCGGCCCGTCCGGCTGCGGCAAGAGCACCCTGATGAACATCGCCGCCGGACTCCTCGACGCCACCGAAGGCGAGGTCACCGTGGACGGCGTGGCCGTCCACGGCCCGGCTCCCGAACGGGGCGTCATCTTCCAGCAGTACGCGCTCTTCCCATGGATGACCGTCACCGCCAACGTCGAGTACGGCCTCAAGGTCGCGGGCGTCAAGAAGGCGGAGCGCCGGCGCCGGGCCCGCGAGGTCATCGAGCTCGTCGGCCTCACCGACTTCGCCGACTCGCTGCCCAAGACCCTGTCCGGCGGCATGAAACAGCGCTGCGCCATCGCCCGCGCCTACGCCGTGGACCCCAAGGTCCTCCTCATGGACGAGCCCTTCGGCGCGCTCGACTCCCTCACCCGGGTCCGTATGCAGGAGTCGCTCCTCGACACCTGGGGCCGCGACCGGCGCACCGTCATGTTCATCACCCACGACGTCGACGAGGCGGTCTTCCTCGCCAACCGCGTCGTCGTCATGGCGGCCCGCCCCGGCCGCATCCACACGATCATCCCGGTCACGCTGCCCTATCCCCGTACCGAGGAGCAGCGCCTGTCGCCCGGATTCGCCGAACTGCGGGCCCAGGTGTGGCACGCCGTCCACCACCAGCCCGCCCCGCTCGAAGGAATGGTGTCATGAAGTCGATCCCCGCCGTACGCCGCCGAACCGCAGGTCTGCTCATGGCCCTGGCCCTCCTCTCCACCGCCACCGCCTGCGGCGACGACTCCACGGACGCCGCCGGCGGAGCGCAGAAGGTGAAGTTCGGCTATATCGCCGACTACAGCGGCTCCGTCGCCCTGGCCGTCGCCCAGAAGCAGGGGCTGTGGAAGAAGGCGGGCATCACCCCCGATCTGAGGGTCTTCACCAACGGCCCGCTCCAGGTCACGGCCCTGGGAACCGGAAGCCTGGACTTCGGCTACCTCGGCCCCGGCGCGCTGTGGCTGCCGGCCTCCGGCCGCGCCTCCATCGTCTCCGTCAACATGCTCGGCCTCGCCGACCGCGTCATCGCCCGGCCCGGATCCGGCATCGAGAAGCCGGCCGACCTCAAGGGCAAGAAGGTGGCCGTCGCCGAAGGCACCTCGGGCGACATGATCCTCAACCTCGCGCTGAACGAGGCCGGTCTGAAGCCGGACGACATCAAGAAGGTCGCCATGGACGCCTCGACCGTCGTCACGGCGTTCTCCTCCGGGCAGGTCGACGCGGCCGCCACCTGGTACCCGCTGATCGACACGATGAAGAAGAAGGTCCCCGACCTCAAGGAGATCAGCGAGACGCAGGACTACTACCCCAAGATGACGTTCCCCAACGTGTTCGTCACCCAGCCGAAGCTGGCCTCCGGCAACCCGGAGCTCGTCAAGAAGGTCACCGGGGTGCTCAAGGAGGCGGGCGACTGGATCGCGGCGCATCCGGAGGAGTCGGAGACGGTCGCAGCCGACTTCCTGAAGCTGCCGGCCGACCAGCTCAAGGGCTCCACCCAGTACGTGAAGATCCTTCCCTCGGCCGAGCTCACGAAGCTCACCCAGGACGGCACGGTCGACGGCTGGTTCGACGAACTGGCCGGCGTCTTCAACCGGATGGGAAAGCTGCCGAAGGCGGGCAAGGCCTCGGACTACTACCTCGGTGACCTGTACACCGCAGCCGGAAAGGCGGACCGCTCATGACCGACGCCTCGCACGAAGACCGCACCATCGCGCCGAGCGCGGTGAGACGGCGTGGACTCCTGGTGGGAGCGGCCGGCCTGGCCTGCGCCGCCCTCCTGCCGGGCCTCACCGCCACGCAGGCCTCGGCGGCCCCGGCCGGCGCCCCGCTCAAGGTGGCCGCCGGCGGCCGGGCCAAGGCCACGGTGCTCTGGTGGGGCGGGGGCAGCGCGGAGTTCGCCGCCACCGAACTACGCGACTACCTCCACCGGATCACCGGGGCCCGGCTCCCGCTGCGCGCCGTCCCCGACCCCGGCGCCGCCCGGCCCGAAGGCGTCACCGGCTTCGTGGCCCTGAGCGCCGGAACCGGCGGAGGGGCCGGGATACCCGAGGCCGGGCTCGCGGACGCCGGCCGGGAACTCGCCGGCGCGCCGGAGGACTCCTTCACCCTCCTCGGCGACGACACCTGCCTCCTGCTGACCGGCCGGGGCGGCCGGGCGCCGCTGTACGCCGTCTACGCCCTCCTGGAACGGACCGGCGTACGCTTCTTCGCCCCGGCCCTCCCCGCGTACGAGGGCCATCACGAGCACGTCCCGCACACCCGCGTCCTCACCCTCCCCGCCGTGCGCCTCACCGACCGTCCGGGCTCGCAACTGCGGCGCCAGTACGCCGAAGAGGGCTTCAGCCACACCGCGAAGAGCCTGCCGCCGCTGCTCGACTGGATGGCGAAGAACCGGCTCAACACCTTCGTCTACCCGACCGACTACCTGGGCCTCGGCGTCACCACGTACGACGGTGTCCGCGGCGTACTGGTCCGTGAGGCCGGCAAGCGCGCGCTGACCATCGAGACCGGGGGCCACGGCTACGACAGCTTCCTGCCGAAGGCCGACTACCCGCAGTACTACGCCTCCGGCGGGCCGCTCTTCGACATCTACAACCCCGAGGCCCTGGACGCGTACGTGGCCAAGGTCGTCGCGTTCCTCCGGGAGCGTCCGGAGATCACGGTCTTCGACTGCTGGCCGCCGGACGTCGGCGCCTTCCAGAAGCCGATCCTCGACCGCTACGGCAGCCCGGCCAACGCGGAGTCGGTGGTAGTCAACGAACTGGTCCGGGTGCTGCGCCGGGAACTGCCCGGGGTCCGGGTCGAACGGATCGCGTACGCCTCCACCGTGCGGCCCCCCGACCCGGAGTACGCGAGCGACCCCGAGGTCATCGTGGACTTCGCCCCGTACTCCCGGAACTACGACGGGCACCTCGGCGATCCCGCGATCGGCGCGAACGTCTCCTTCGCGAACAACTTGCGCGCCTGGCGCGCCACACACCGGGGCCCGCTCGCGATGTACGAGTACTACCGGCGCTACCGCTGGCGCAGCCTGCCGGTCCACCCGCTCGCCACCATCGCGGGCGACGCCGGCTTCGAGGCGGGCCTCGGGATCAACGGCTACGGGATGTACAGCGAGCCGGGCGACTGGATCACGTACGAACACGTCCAGAACCTGTTCGCCGCGCTGGCCTGGGACAGCACCCTGGACGCCGGCGCGTACCTCGACGGCTACCTCCGGGCGCGCTTCGGCGCCGGTGCCGCGGCGGCGATGGGGCGCTACTACGACCTCACGCGTTTCGACCCGGACACCCACGGACCGGCCGTACTCACCACGAGCTACACCCAGGCACGGGCCGCGCTCCAGGAGGCCGCCGGGCAGGTGACCGGGGCCGCGCCCCGCACCCTGCTCGACCGGCTGACCCGGAACCTCGACATCGCCTTGGCCGATATGAGGGTCGGCCTGGCTCCGGCCGGCAGCACCGAACTCGACGCGGCCCGGCAGGAGTACCGGGCCCTCGTGCACCGCAACCGGTTCACCGGCGTCTGCCTGCCCCACATGCAGGCCTGGTGGCGGTGGAACGGCCCGCAGGGCCAGGCACCGTACGACGACGCGCGGATCCGTCAGACGGTCGTCGACACCTACGCGAGCCCGGCGGCGGGCTTCGGTAACCCGGGCCTCCTGGCGCTCGAACCGGCCGGTGACTCCGTGCCGCTGGACGTGGAGGCCCAGGACGTCGACTTCACCGGCCACACCGTCCACTGGTCGGCCACCGCGCCGGACGGCGTGCTCGTGGAACCCGCCCGCGGCACGCTGACGGTGCGGGGGACCCGGGGCGGGGTCCAGCGGGTGGCCGTGCGGGCCACCGCCGACGCGGTGCCCGGCACCGGCCGGATCACGCTGGACTTCCGGCTGGCCGACGGGACCCGGCTGGTCCCCGCCGACGTGGAGGCCGTCGTCGGCTGAACCAACCCCACGGCTCACCACGACCGGTCGCACAGCCCACGGAACCGCACCACGAGCACTCCAGCGAAAGGGCGTTCATGACGAAACACCCCCACCGGCCGCGCGCGTTACAACGACGCGCCGCCGTCGTCGGCGGCCTGGCGACCGGCCTCGTGCTGTCCCTCGCCTCACCGCTGCCGGTCTCCGCGCACACCGCGGAGCCGGCGGCGGCACCCACCGCCATGGCCACCACCCACCGCTTCCCGGGCAACGACAACCGCCCCCACGTCGTTGCGTGGGACGAGAAGTCCCTGAAGGTCGACGGAGAGCGGCTGGTCGTGTGGTCCGGCGAGTTCCACTACTGGCGGCTGCCGAGCCCCGACCAGTGGCGCGACGTCCTGCAGAAGCTCAAGGCATCGGGCTTCAACGCCGTGTCGCTGTACTTCTTCTGGGGCTACCACTCCAGCGCGCCGGGCTCCTACGACTTCACCGGCGTCCGCGACATCGACCGGCTCCTCACCATGGCCGAGCAGGAGGGCCTCTACGTCATCGCGCGCCCCGGGCCGTACATCAACGCCGAAGTGAGCATGGGCGGTCTGCCGCCCTACATGAGTACGTACGCGGGCGAGCAGCGCACGGCCGATCCGCAGAACCTGGCCGCCGACCTGGAGTGGCTGAAGGCCGTCAACGGCATCATCGGCAGGCACCAGATCACCGACGGCGGCGGCAGCGTCATCGCCTACCAGGTCGAGAACGAGCAGGTCGACAACGCGCCCCAGCACATCGACTACATCGAGAAGCTGCA
Organism: Streptomyces sp. OR43; assembly: GCF_008042275.1. Lineage (GTDB taxonomy): Bacteria > Actinomycetota > Actinomycetes > Streptomycetales > Streptomycetaceae > Streptomyces. The sequence goes on from NZ_RDBK01000022.1 coordinate 301,539, forward strand.
GGGCGCCGTCGTCGAACAGGGCATCACCGTCCCGTTGTTCCACAACGACTACGGCAACGGTCACGGCTGGAACGTGCCCGGCGGCCCCGGCGGGTCCCAACTGGACCTCTACGCCGTCGACACGTATCCGCTGGGCTTCGACTGCGCGGGCGGGCGGGGACAGCTGAGCGACTACGAGTCCCGGGTCCGCGGCTACTCGCCCGGCACGCCCGTCTTCATCGCAGAGGGTCAGGGCGGCGCGTTCACGGCCTGGGGCCGCGACTTCCAGGCGAGCGACTGCGCGAAGTTCACCGACGCCGCGTTCACCCGCCAGTTCGCCGTGAACAACCTCGCCAACGGGGCGACCCTGTTCAACTCCTATATGGAGTACGGCGGTACCAACTGGGGCTGGACCGGCGACCCCGGCTCCGGATTCACCTCCTACGACTACGGGGCGGCGATATCCGAGAACCGTACGATCACCCCGAACCTCGCCGTCCAGAAGGAGTTCGGCTACCTGCAGCACGCGGTGAAGCCGATCGCCTCCGCCGGCGCCGTCACCGCCCCGCCGGTCACCGCCACGGGCGGCGGCCCCGTCAAGTCCCAGCAGCGCCTGTCCACCGAGGACGCGGCCGGCACCTCCGTCTCGGGCCACGGCATGCGGCTGATCACGCTGCGGCACCCCGACTCCAACGACACCACGACCAGCCGCGTCACCTTCCCCCTGGACCTGGCCACCACGGCCCCGTCGACCGCGGAGTACCCGCGCGTTCCCCAGAAGCCGGGCACCGCGATCACCGTCGACGGCCGTGATGCCACGACCCTCGTCGCGGACTACGCCTTCGGACCGCACCGGCTCGTCTACTCGACCTCACAGGTGCTCACCCAGCTGAACGCCGGCCGCGATCTGCTCGTCCTCGACGGTGCGAGGGGCACCGACGGCGAGACCGTGCTGCGCTACGCGGAGAAGCCGGAGGTCACCACCCTGGACGGGGCGCCGGTGGAAAGCACCTGGGACCCGGAGCGCAAGGACCTGCGGATCAACTACGTGCACGACGGCACCCGGACCGTACGCGTCTCGGGCGGCGGCCGGGTCCTCACCCTCGTGATCTCCGACCGGCAAGCCGTCGCCGGCACCTGGCAGCTCGACGCCGGGGGCGTCGAGGTCCTGGTCGTCGGGCCGGAACTCGCCCGTACCGCCCGGGTCACAGGCACCCGGCTGGAGCTGACCGGCGACACCCGGAAGGCCGGACGGCTGCGTGTCTTCGCCCCCGCCGGCGTCACCACCCTCGCGTGGAACCACCGCCTTCTGCGGACGGTCCGGGACGCGGCGGGAGCGCTCGTCGCCGATCTGCCCGGCCCCGCGGACGTGGCGCTGCCGGTCCTGGACACCTGGCGCACCGCCGAGTCCGACCCGGAACGAACGACCGCGTTCGACGACTCGGGCTGGACGAAGGCGGACCGGACCGCGGCCGCCAACCCGCGCCACGGACCCGGCGCGGTCTCCGGCGTCGTACTGGACACGGACGAGTACGGATTCCACGAGGGCGACACCTGGTACCGCGGCCACTACACACCGGCCGCCGAGGGCGCCTCGGTCAAGGTCACGGTGAAGACCGGGACCGCAGGCCACGCCCTGGTCTGGCTGAACGGCCACTACCTCGGCGCCCAGGGCGACGGCACCGCCACCCATACGGTCCCGGCGGGACTGACGGTGCCGGGCAAGCCCGCCGTACTGGCGGTCCTCGTACGGAACATGGGCCAGTACGAGGACTGGAGTTCCGACGGCCGTTCCAAGGGCGGACGCGGCCTGGCCGACGTCGACATCGCCGGAGCGGGCCGGGTCGACTGGCGGATCCAGGGTGCCCTCGACGGCCCGGACCCCGCCGACACCGCCCGCGGTCTCTACAACAACGGTGGTCTGTACGGAGAGCGCATGGGCTGGCACCTGCCGGGCGCACCGGACGCGTCCTGGGAGCGGACCGGCGCCCTCAAGAGCGACCGCCCGGGTGTGCGGTGGTACCGCGCCACCGCCCGGCTGAACCTGCCCAGGGGAGCGGACACGGCGGTCGCCCTGCGGATCGACGATGACAGCGCGAAGGCGGACAAGTACCGCGTCCAGCTCTTCGTCAACGGCTGGAACACCGGGCAGTACGTGAACAACGTCGGTCCGCAGAAGGAGTTCGTCATCCCCGCCGGCTTCCTGAAGGCGCAGGGCGACAACACCATCGCGCTGGCGGTCACCGCCGAACAGCCCGGTGTCGGACCCGACTCGGTCGAGCTGGTGAACCAGGGCACCGTGCTGGGAGGAGTCGCGGGTACGCAGAACACGGCACCCGGCTACGCGGCTGTCGCCGCACGGCGCGCCGCGCGGTAACCGGCCCGCAGCCCGCGCCGTGCCCGTCCCGACAACCCGTCGGGACGGACACGGCCGGGTCCGCCCCGCCCCGCTCAGCCGAAGAGCTTGGCGACGAACGCCGCGAGATTCGCCTTCGTCCGGTCGATCTGCTCCTCCACGGTCAGCGACTCCTTGAAGCGGGCGCCCGAGGCCACGGCCTTCTTCCCCCGCACGTAGAGCGAGCAGGCCAGGTCGGTGCACATGTACAGACCGACCGAGTTGCCGTCACGCCCCGCCGGTCCCGCCTTGCGGGCGGTCTGCAGCGACACCCCGCTGCCCGGGTGCGTGGTCAGACACAGCGAGCACATGCTGCGGTGGAGGAACCCGCGCTGCTGGGAGGGGAAGCGCAGCGAGATGCCGGTCAGCCGGCCCTCGTGCTCGGTGACGATGTAGCTCCGCCCGGGGGCGGAGAGATCACGCCATCCCAGGAAGTCGAGATCGTCCCATGCCAGCTCGTCGAGATCGCGGGGCAGCGGCAGACGCCCTGCTTCTCCCTTGGAGCAGTTGACGAACGATGTGCGGATGTCCTGCTCGGTCACGGCCTTCATACCGACGACGCTAACGCCGCCTATGAGCCCTAGGCAAATGATTAATGGGTGTAGGGCTGAGGCTGAATGCTTTCGGCGCTCGCTGTGATGCCCCCGGCCGCGATGTCCAGCCGGTGCACGGGCGGGTGTGTGATCCCGAGGTCGGGGCGCCAGGCCGCGATGATCTGCGCCGAAGGGTCGAAGAGCGGCGCGGGCAGGTCCTCGGGCCGGATCCATTGCCAGGTGCTGATGAGATGGGGTTCGGTCACCCGCGCGGTGCCGTCCCCGATGGTCACCAGCGCGGCCATCGTGACCCGGTTGATCCCGTGGACCGCGTCGTGCAGCATCGCGAAGACCCGCACCTCGCGTTCGGCGGCCGCCAGCCCCGTCTCCTCCCGCAGCTCCCGCACGGCCGCCGCAGCGATCGACTCATGCGTCGGATCGACCTTGCCGCCGGGCAGTTCCCAGGTGCCGCTGTGGTGCCGCCCGAGCAGGATCCGCCGCTGCCCGTCCTGCACCAGCACCCCGACACCCAGCGCCGCCTGGGCCAGGGGCGGGCGGGAGTTGCGGGCGGGGACGAGTTGCGGGCGGGGACCGTGTCCATGGTGCTCCTCATGCAGTTCGGTGACCGGTACGAGGCATAGAGCGTACGGGCGGGGGGCCGGTACGCGCGGCTCCGGCCGCGGTCACACCGTCAGCCGCAGCGAGGTGGCCGAGATGCCGAGCCGTACGGTCTGGCCCCAGGTCAGCTCCAGCGCGTCGGTCTCCATGCCGTCGCCGAAGACCACCAGCCGGTCGGACTCGACGGTCAGCCGCAGTGCCTGACCGCTGCCCAGCTCGCCCGAGACGAGTGAGGTGCCCGTCGCCGGCGACGGCCACGCCTCCCGGACGAACCAGAGCAGCCGGGGGTCGGTCGGCGCGGGCAGGGTGAGCGGGCTGCGGCGTTCCTGCCACAGGGAGCGCAGCCATCCGGTGGCGCCGGTGCCCGRGCCGACCAGGACACCGGACGAGGCCTGCGGCTCGGCGGGGGAGTCCGCCGGTCCGGCGCCGAGCCGGTAGCGCGCCGTCTGGTGCCCGGACGGGCCGAGGTAGATCTCGTTGAGTGCCAGCAGCCGCTGGGTGTCGTCGGCCACCGCCTCCACCATGGTGAGCTCGTCCGCCGCGGCACCCGGCGCCACGGCCGCCCGCAGGAGGGCCGCGGCGTCGCCCGGCCGGTGGCGGACCAGGACGCCGGGGTTGCGGCCTGGGTCGGTGTCGATGCCCAGGACCGGCTGGCCGGAGAGGTACTTGGCGGCGTTGGCGACCAGGCCGTCCTGGCCGACGACGACCACCACGTCCTCGGGTGCGAACAGGAACCGGTCCAGATCCGCCCGCTCCACCCGCGAGTGGCGCCACTGGAGCGGAACGGCCGCCGCCACATCGGCCAGCGCCTGCTGGGTCCGTCGATGCCGCCCGGCCACCTCGTCGATGGACCGGCCGCGGCTGGAGAGGAAGAACGCCGCCTGGCCGTGCGTGCCGTGCCGGGCCAGCAATTCCTCGTACTCCGTGGTGCGGTGGACCAGGACCGCCCTCGGGGCCAGGCTCACGCCCGGGTCTCCGGCGTGGTCCGGCCGAGCTTGGTGAGCAGGCCGGTGAGGACGTCGGGGGAGAGGGTGAGGCTGTCGATGCGCGGCAGGTTCTCGGCGAGCCGGGTCGCGGCCAGTGCGTGCAGGGTCGCGGGGGCCACCTCTGCGTGCACCCGGAGCCAGGCCGCCTGGGACTCGGCACGGGCCGCGCCGACCTCGCGGGCCGCCTCCGCCTCGGCGCGGGCGAGGCGCACCGTGCGCGCGGCCTCGGCCTCGGCGCGCACTCCGTCGGCCGCCGCATGCTCCTCGGCCTCCCGACGGGTGTTGGTGCCGCGCTGCTCGACGAGCTGTTCCTCGCGCCGGGCGAGCTCGATCTGGCTGGCCAGTTCGTTCTCGGCGATCGTCCGCTCGCGCTCGACGGCCACGGCCCGGCGTTCGTAGGTGGCCCGGTCGGCCTCCTGCTGGATCTGCTCGCGGGCGGGGGTGCGCAGCGCCCGTTCGACCTCGGCCTCGGGGCGGATGGCGACGACGCGCACCGCCACCACCTCGATGCCGGTGGCGGGGAGCCTGGGCTCGTCGGCGAGGCCGGCCGCCACGCGTTCGCGTACGGAGGCGACGCCGTCCACCAGTGCGGCGGCCAGCGGGGTGCGGGCCAGGACGTCCAGGGTGTGCTGCTGGGCGGTCTCGGTCAGCAGGGTCGCGATCTGTTCCAGCGGGGCGCCGCGCCAGGCGCCGGTGTCGGGGTCGACGGAGAAGTCGAGGCGTGCGGCCGCTTCGGCCGGATCGCTGATCCGGTACGTGACGGTGGCCTGCACGGTGACGTCCTGGAAGTCGGCCGTCCGGGCGTGGAAGGCCATGGCCAGCTCGCGGTCGTTGACCGGGACCTCGGAGAGCGCGGCGCTCAGCGACCGGTACCAGAAGCTCAGCCCGGCCCCGTCGTGGGCGAGCCGGCCGCGCTTGTGGTGGCGGATGTGGGCGGTGGGAGCTGAGCGCAGATGACGCCAGCCGAAGCGCCGGGTGATGTCGGCCATGGTGGGACCCCCTTGTTCTCGTCATTGAGACGATATGGGGTCGCCCTGAATATCGTCAAGTGGACGAAAAGAAGGCCCGGGACATGGCGGGAAACGCGGACGGCCGGTGACCTCCGCAGAGGTCACCGGCCGGCCGGGAGGTGCGCCGCCCCCGTCCCCACGGTGCGGCGCGGGCGGACCGTCGTCATCCGCTGGGACGACGGCCCACGTCTGTCAGGACCCGGACACCCGTGCGTCCAGGCCGAGTGCGGGAAAGACCGCGCCCTCCACGAAGCGGACGAGGAACGTCTCGTCCGCGTAGGCGCAGTCCAGCAGCGGCCGGGCGCGCATCACGCCCAGCAGCTGGGCGGAGACGAACTCCGCCGCCGGGTTGTCCGCGGCCACCTCGCCGCGCTCCACGCCGCGCGCGACCATGGCGTCAATCGCCGCCAGCTCGGGCAGGATCAGTGACTCGCGCAGCGCGCACAGCAGCTCCGGGCTCTGCAGCGCGGCATGGCTCAGGGCCAGCATCAGGGGCGTGTCGCGTCCGGAGCCCTCGCCGATGGCGCGCGCCGCCTCACGCAGGTCGCCGGCCAGTGTGCCCGTGTCGATCCGGCCGAGCAGTCCGCGCCGGGTCCCGTGCAGTGCGGCGACCACCAGCTCGGGTTTCGAGCCCCACTGGCGGTAGAGAGTGGACTTGCCGCAGCGGGACCGGGAGGCGACGCCCTCCATGGTGAGTGACTCGTAGCCGCTCTCCCTCAGCATGTCGAGCACGGCCGTGTAGAGCTCCTGGGCCCGTTCCGGTGTGATCTTCGAGCGGCGTGACGCGGTGGCCTGTTCCGGCTCCGTTTCCAGCGACGACATGCGCTTTCCCTCTCTGCGACTCTGCGACGAGGTCCATCGATACGCCAGTGTACCGATACGCGAGTGTTCCGATACGCCTCCGTATCGGTACACTGGCGTATCGATACGGCGCGGACCCGTCCCTGCCACCGAAACACCGCTTCGTCAGCAAAGGGGCACCGGATGATGTTCGCCGGTAGCAGGCCCGCCGATCGGGAGCCGGACACCACTGCCCGACCACCCCTCGTCCGCGAGCTTCTTCTGGTCGTAGGACTCTTCGTGATCTACAAGTTCGGCCGCCAGGCGGCCAACGGTCACGTCGACGAGGCGTTCCACAACGCCGCCCGCGTATGGGATCTCGAACGGGCCGTCCACCTGCCCGGCGAGGGCGCCGTGCAAGGGCTGCTGCTCCACGACGAGACGATGGTCCACCTCGCGAACACCTACTACGCGACCGTGCACTTCCCGGCCACCCTGCTCTTCCTCGGCTGGCTGTACTGGCGCCGTCCGCGCCACTACGTATGGTCCCGCCGCATCCTCGCCGTCCTCACGGGCGCCGCACTGGCCCTGCACCTGCTGTTCCCGCTCGCCCCGCCCCGGCTGCTCGCCGCCACCGGCCTGATCGACACCGGTCAGGTCTACGGACCGACGGTGTACGGGTCCACGCCCGCCACCGACTCGATGGCCAACCAGTTCGCCGCGATGCCCTCGCTGCACTTCGGCTGGGCGGTCATGGTCGGCGTCGGCCTGGTCGTCGCCACCCGCTCGCGCCTGCGCTGGCTGTGGCTGCTGCACCCGGCGATCACGCTGCTCGTCATAGTCGGCACCGCCAACCACTACTGGCTGGACTCGATCGTGGTGGCCGCGCTGCTCTCGGTGGCCTTCGCGGCGCTGCGGCTGCCGCGCGCGGAGCCGGTCCGCAAGCATCTGCCGTGGCCGTCCACGGCCGGCGAGCCGGCCTACGCCGTCGCCGCCACCGACGTGTCGGGCCGTTCCTACGCCTCCTTTGGGGCCGGCCGATGAACGCCACCCTGGTCGCCGTCGCGCTGTCGCTCGTCTCCGCCGCCGCCTACGCCTCCGCCGCGGTGGCGCAGGCGCGGCTCGCGGGACGCACCACGCCCGGCACCGGGACGCTCCGGCTGCTCGGCAGCGGCGCATGGTGGTCGGCCGTCGGGCTGAACGCCGGTGGCGCCCTGCTGCACGTCGCCGCACTGAAGTACGGTCCGCTCACCCTCGTCCAGCCGCTCGGCGCGCTCACCCTGGTCGCCGCCGTGCCACTGGGGGCCCGGGCCGCCGGCCGCAGGGTCTCGACGACCGAGTGGCGCGGCACCCTCCTGACGCTGCTGGGCCTGGGCGCCCTGCTGATGACCGCGGGCGGCTCCGCTCCGCACGAGACGCTGAGCCTGGTCGAGGCGCTCGCCGTCGGAGCGGGAACCGTGGCCGTCGTCGCCGGGCTCAGCCGCCCCGGCGCCCGCCCCGGCCTGCGGCACGCCGCGGCCTCGGGCATCACCTCGGGCGTCGCCTCCGCGCTGACGCAGACGCTGACCGTCGCCGTCACCGACCACACCACGGGCCCGCTGTTCAGCTGGCGCCTGGTGGTCGTCGCGGTGCTCGTGTCGGCCTTCGCGATGGGCGGACTGCTCCTCTCCCAGACCGCCTACCGGGGCGGCCTCGGTGCGCCGCTCGCCGTGGTCACCCTCGCCAATCCGGTCGCGGCGGCGGCCATCGGCCTGGCCCTGCTGGGGGAGCGGCTCCAGGGCGGGACGATCAGCCTGGTCCCGGCGCTGCTGGGCTCGGCGGCGGCGGTGCGGGGCGTGATCCTGCTCAGCCGCGCCCAGGCGCAGACCGCGCCGGCCGTGGACGCGGTCCCGGCCGGACGGCCTCCGGCCACCCCGTCGAGGGTGGTCATCAAGAGCCCGCGGGCCGCACTCCACCAGGAACACGGCCACCTGCGCCGGATCCGGGCCGGCCGCTCCTAGGACCGGCCCGCCCGGCGACCGCTACCCGAGATCGGCCGCCGCGGCGCCGGCGTCCTCGTCCAGTGCCCGGGTCAGCCAGCCGACCCAGAAGTTCTCCAGATCGATGCCGCCGCGCAGCACGAGATGGCGCAGCCGGTCCTGAGCGGCGTCCCGACCGGGCGGGAAGTCCCGCTCCTCGATCTCCAGATACTCCGCGAGCCGGAGCCGGTGCAGCGCGAGGTGGCGGCGCAGCTCCGCGTCGAGGCCGGGCGCGCCCACGACCGCCGCCGCCCGCATCCGCAGCAGCAGCGGATCGCGGATCTGCTTGGGGTCCTCCGGGCGGGCGACCCAGGCGGACAGTGCCTCGCGGCCCGCGGGCAGCACCTCGTACTCCTTCTTCTGCCCCCGGGCCGGCTGTGCGGGCGCCAGTGCCCTGATCTGTCCGGCCTGCTCCAGCTTCCCCAGCTCGCGGTAGATCTGCTGATGCGTGGCCGACCAGAAGTAGCCGATCGAACGGTCGAACCTGCGGGTCAGCTCCAGCCCCGACGACGGCTTCTCGAGCAGGGCGGTGAGGATCGCGTGCGGGAGTGACATGGGGTGCATCCTAAGGAGCCCCGGAGGGCCGGACGGGAGGTCCGGCCCCCGGAGACCGTGATCAGAGCGTGGCGGCGAGTTCCGTGCCCTGGCGGATCGCCCGCTTGGCGTCCAGCTCGGCCGCCACATCGGCGCCGCCGATCAGATGCGCGGGACGGCCGGCGGCGAGGAGTTCCTCGTACAGGTCCCGGCGGGGCTCCTGGCCCGCGCAGAGCACGATCGTGTCGACCGGCAGCAGCTGCTGTTCTCCGTCGACCGTGACATGCAGTCCGTCGTCGTCGATCCGGTCGTAGCCGACTCCCGCGATCATGGTGACACCGCGGTGGCGGAGCTCGGTGCGGTGGATCCACCCCGTCGTCCTGCCGAGACCCGCGCCGACCTTGCTCGCCTTGCGCTGGAGCAGATGGACGGTGCGCGCGGACTTCGGGCGCTCGGCGGTGCCGAGTCCGCCCCGCTCGCGGTATTCGGTGTCGACGCCCCACTGCCGGAAGAACGCCTCCGGGTCCAGGCTCGCCGCGTCCCCGCCGTCGGTCAGGAACTCCGCCACGTCGAAGCCGATCCCGCCCGCACCGACCAGTGCCACCCGGTCACCGACCGGCGCCCCGTGCCGCAGCACGTCCAGGTAGCTGACCACGCTCGGGTGGTCCACGCCCGGGATCACCGGCGTCCGGGGCGTGACACCGGTGGCCAGGACGACCTCGTCGAAGCCGTCGAGCTCCTCGGGACCGACCTCGGCGCCGAGCCGAAGCTCGACCTTCTCCTCCGCCAGCCGGGTACGGAAGTAGCGCAGCGTCTCGTTGAACTCCTCCTTGCCCGGCACCCGGCGTGCCACGTTGAGCTGCCCGCCGATCTCCTCCGCCGCGTCGAAGAGCGTCACCCCGTGCCCGCGCTCGGCGGCGGTCACGGCACAGGCGAGCCCGGCCGGACCGGCACCGACGACCGCGACGCGCTTACGGGTGCGGGTCGGCGACAGGGTGAGTTCGGTCTCGTGGCAGGCGCGCGGGTTGACCAGGCAGGAGGTGACCTTGCCGCTGAAGACGTGGTCCAGGCAGGCCTGGTTGCAGCCGATGCACGTGTTGATCGCGTCCGCGCGGCCCTCGCTCGCCTTCGCGACGAAATCCGGGTCCGCGAGGAAGGGCCGGGCCATCGACACCATGTCCGCCCGGCCCGCCGCCAGGATGTCCTCGGCGACCTCGGGGGTGTTGATGCGGTTACTCGTCACCAGCGGTACGGAAACGGCGCCGCGCACCTTCTCGGTGACCCAGGTGAAGGCGCCGCGCGGCACGGACGTCGCGATGGTGGGGATGCGGGCCTCGTGCCAGCCGATGCCGGTGTTGATGATCGTGGCCCCGGCCGCCTCGATCTCCCGGGCCAGCCGCACGACCTCCTCCAGCGACGATCCGCCGGGCACCAGGTCCAGCATCGAGAGCCGGTAGATCAGGATGAAGTCGCTGCCGACCCGCTCCCGGACCCGCCGCACGATCTCGACGGGGAAACGGATGCGGTTCTCGTACGAGCCGCCCCAGCGGTCCTCGCGGTGATTGGTCGCCGACGCGATGAACTCGTTGATCAGATAGCCCTCGGAGCCCATGATCTCGACGCCGTCGTACCCCGCGCTCCGGGCCAGCGCCGCAGCCGTGACGAAGTCCTCGATCGTCGACTCGACCTCGTCGTCGGTCAGGGCGTGCGGGACGAAGCCGCTGATCGGCGCCTGGATCGCGCTCGGCGCCACCAGAGCGGGGTGGTGCGCGTAGCGCCCGAAGTGCAGGATCTGCATGGCGATCCGGCCGCCCGCCTCGTGCACGGCAGACGTCACCACGGCATGCTGCGCCGCCTCCGCCTCGGTCGTCATCTTGGCGCCGCCGGGCAGGGAGCATGCCCGCTCGTTCGGCGCGATGCCCCCGGTGACCATGAGGCCCACACCGCCGCGGGCACGGGCCGCGTAGAAGGCGGCCATGCGCTCGAAGCCGTTCTCGGCCTCCTCCAGGCCGATGTGCATCGACCCCATCAGCACCCGGTTGGGGAGGGTGGTGAACCCGAGGTCGAGCGGGCTCAGCAGATGCGGGTACGGGCTCATGCGGGGGCTCCTCGCGCGGTGTGGGTACGCCAGTTCTAGACCACCGGATCGCTGTTGTGCAACAAGTTGCACAATGAGGTACGTCGCACTGTGTCACGGGTCACGCGCCGCTCCCGGGTCCCCCGGACGGCGTAACAACGTGACCCCTCGGGACCCCGGTGCGCGGAGAGTGGATGACGTAGCGCACCCGGGCCCCTTCCTTCCGGCCGGGCCCCCGACCCTTCCGGAGACCCTCATGGGCAGCGTCAACCGTCGTGACCTCGGCCTGCTTGTCCTTCGTGTCGGCACCGGCGCGGTGCTGGCCGCGCACGGCAGCCAGAAACTCGCCGGCTGGTTCGGCGGCGGCGGCATCGAGGGCACCACGGCCGCGATGGAGGCTATGGGCTTCCACCCGCCGAAGCACAGCGCCATCGCCGCCGGCCTGGGCGAGGCCGGCGGCGGCGTCCTGCTGGCCCTGGGCCTGGCCACCCCGGCCGCCGGCGCGGCCGCGGCGGGCGCTATGGCGGGAGCCGTGGCCGTCCATGCCCCCGCCGGGTTCTTCGCGCAGGGCGGCGGCTACGAATACCCCGCCTTCCTCGGCTTCACCGCTGCCGCGATCGGCCTGACCGGACCCGGCCGCTACTCCGTGGACCACGCCACCCGGCACGCGTTCAACCAGCCCTGGATGGTGGCGCTGGCCTTCGTGGGCAGCGCCGCGGCCGCGGTCGCCGTCGTCGGCAAGCGGGCCAAGGGACAGGTCGCGGAGCCGGAGGAGTTCTGAGCCCTGCTGGGTGCCGGGCTCAGCGCACCGGCCTCCAGCGGCTCGCCTTCGACGCGGCGATCAGCGCGGGAACCGTCTCGAACTTGACGCGCGGGCGGCCCTGTTCGCGGCCCCGGGCCTGCTCGGCGCGGTCGATGGCGGCCAGGCCCCGGGCGTCGACCACCTGACGGCCACGGTTGCGGGCCAGCCGCGCGAACGCCTTCGCCGGGTACGCGGGTGAGGGCAGCGCGCCCGCGACGGCGTCGGCCAGGAGGGTGCCGACGGTCTCGGCGGCGCAGGTGCGGTTGGCCCCGATGCCGCCCGAGGGGCCGCGCTTGATCCAGCCGACGACATAGCTGCCGGGCATGCCCGCCACCCGGCCGCCCTCGTGCGGCACGGTGCCGGTCGCCTCGTCGAAGGGCAGACCGGGCACCGGCAGGCCCCGGTAGCCGATCGCCCGCAGGAACAGCCCGGCGGGAACGACCTGTTCGCCGTCGGCGGCCGTCACCCGCACCGCCTCGACGCCATCGCCGCCGAGCACCTCCACCGGCGAGGAATGGAAGCGGAAGACGAGACGACGCCCGGGCGGCGGGGGTTGCGACCAGTCGACCGCCTCCCGGAGCAATTCACGTAGCAGGGCAGCCTTTTCGCCCGTGGCCGCCGCCTCGATCGCCGCTCCGGTCCGCGGGTCGCCGTCGTCGACCACCAGCTCCACGCCGGGCAGGTGCCGGAGGGCGAGCAGTTCGGACGCGGTGCAGGCGGTGTCGTCGGGGCCGCGCCTGCCGAGCAGGACGACCTCGCGGACCTTGGACTCCCGCAGGGCCGCCAGCGCGTGCCCGGCGATATCCGTGCCCGCGAGCGCGGCGGGGTCGGTGACGAGGATGCGCGCCACATCCAGCGCGACGTTGCCGTTGCCGGCGACGATCACCCGCTCCGCGGACAGGTCGAAGGCATGCGGCGGGACCTCCGGGTGGGCGTTGTACCAGGACACGAACGAGGTGGCCGGGATGCTGGCCGCAAGCTCCTCGCCCGGGATGCCGAGCCGGCGGGAGTCCGACGCCCCGACCGCGTAGATCACCGCGTCGTGATGGGCGGCGAGCTCCTCGACGGTGAGGTCCTTGCCGACCTCGACCCCCAGATGCATGCGGACCCGGGGGTGGGAGTGGAACCGCGCGAAGGTCTCGCCGACCCCCTTCGTCGCGGGGTGGTCGGGCGCCACGCCGTACCGGACGAGGCCGCCCGCCACCGGCAGCCGGTCGATCAGCGACACCTCGGCGTTGGTGTGCAGCAGCAGGTCCTCGGCCGCGTACATCCCGGCCGGGCCGGTGCCGACGACGGCCACCCGGATCGGGGCGAAGTCCGACGGCAGGCTGCGGGGGAACGACGGCTCGCCCCAGGCGTGGAAGTTCGGGCCGGCGGCCCGCTCCGGCTTCCGGTCCGCGTAGTACGCCGCGTTGATGCCGGCGTACTCCCGCTGCGCTCCGAAGAGGCTGTCCACCGGGAAGATCGCGTCGACCGGGCAGGCGTCCGCGCAGGCGCCGCAGTCGATGCAGGTCTCGGGGTCGACGTACAGCATCTCCGTGCTGCCGAAGGCCTGCTCCCCGGGCGCGGGATGGATGCAGTTGACGGGGCACACGGCGACACAGGTGGCGTCGCTGCAGCAGGTCTGGGTGATGGCGTAGGTCATCGCGTCAGCTCGGGCTCTCGGCTCGGATCGGATCGGGGCGGCGCGCCCGCGGGGGACCGGGGGTCAGATCAGGTGGGCGCGCTTGTAGAAGAACAGGGCCGGTCCGGTGAGGAGGCGGGCCGAGGCCAGGAACTCCATCAGGCCCGAACAGCTGGAGCGCATCAGGGACTTGTGGTGCTCGTTGGCCTTCGCCTCGGCGCGGGCGCGTGCGCCGTCCAGCCCCGCGTTCGCGTAGACATCCCGGTTCACCATGCTGGTGACGATGTAGTACGAGGCGATGGCGACCACGAGTGAGTTGATCTGCCGGCGCAGCGGCCCCGCGGTGCGCAGGCGCCTGCGGGTCTCGTCGCGGGCGAACTTCATGTGCCGCGACTCCTCCACCACATGGATGTTGTTGATCGTCCGGACGAACGGCGCGACCCGCTCGTCCCGCATCCAGTCGCGCTGCATCACATCGAGCACCTCCTCCGCCACGAGGATCGCCGCGTACGCCGCCTCGCCGAAGGCAAGTGTCTTGAAGGCGCGGCCCAGTTCGACCACCGGGCGACGCGGCCGGTAGGCCGGTGCGCCCAGCTTCGCGGCGCCGCGCGCGAACATGATGGAGTGCCGGCACTCGTCGGCGACCTCGGTGAGCGCCCACTGGAAACGGGGGTCCGTGGGGTCCTTGGCGTACATGTCGCGCAGCACCATCTGCTGGAGGATCATCTCGAACCAGATGCCGGTGCTGGCGACGGAGGCCGCCTCCTGGCGCGTCAGTGCCTTGCGCTGGTCATCGGTCAACTCCTGCCAGTACGCGGTGCCGTAGAGGGTGCTCCACTCCGGGCTCGCGCCATGGTGCGCGGTGTCCAGGGGCGTGTTCCAGTCCACCTCGGTGGACGGGTCGTACGAGAGCTTCGCGGCCGAGTCGAGCAGGCGCCGGGCGACGTCCTCCCCGGCGAGACGGTCCTGGTCCTCCGGCCGGACGGTGCTGCTTGCCATGGTGCGGCTCCTTGAATCGAGACAGATCGACCCGACGGTGCCCGGACTCCTCTCTCATCCCGTGTCTGCCCGATGAGAGCGACGGCCGCCGGGCGCCGCCTCCCGCTTGTTAGACGCTCCGTCTAGCAAGCTGTTAGACGGAAGGTATAGCAAGAGGGCCGTGCGGGCCTACCCCCGCGTAGGGAATCCGTACGATCTCTCCACGACAAGGCGTACTTCGGGGCCGCGCGAGGCCGGCCCCGGCCCTTGTCGGCCGTACCCGCACCGGGAGATCATGGTGAGCGCGCCGCGGCGCCCGGCCTCCGCAGGGGGCGGCAGCCGGACCGGAATCGTCCCTGGAGAGTCATGGCTGTCGCTGTCGTCTACTTCTTCGTCGCCCTGGGCGCCGCGTTGTTCTTCGGCAGGAGCCTGGACCACCAGCTCCAGGGCCCGCGGCTGCGGAGCGCCTGGGACGGCCTCACCGCCGAGGCGCGGTGCACAGCGGTGCGTACGGAGGAGATCCAGGACTCCGAGGGTGCGCCGATGACCCAGCACCATCACACGCTGGAATTCCGTACGCCCGACGGCCGGACCGTCTCCTTCGAGGAACGCCAGGCCCGACTCGACGTGAAGACGGGCGAGTTCGTCACGGTGTACTACGCCGAGGACGCGCCCGATTCCGCGACCGCCCGCACGCCGTCCTTCGTGCCGCGTCATATCAGGGTGCTCGTCCCCGCGGTGGGAGGCGTGTTCGCCCTGGTGACGGCCGTCGTGCTGGCAGGAGTGCTCTGAGCGGGCCCGCCCCGCCCCCTCGCTCCGGCGCGGGGCTCAGGCCATGAGCAGACGCAGACCCAGATCTGCCGCGTCGAGGCCGGCGAGGCCGCTGTTGCGCTCGGCCCACCGGCCGGAGCCGAGGTCGTCGCCGAGACGGCGAACCGCCCGCTGCTCCGCCTCCGGACCCACCCTCGTCCACACCGACATCGCACGCCGCACATGATCCTCCAGATACGCCCCGGGCCGGCGCCAGTACGCCTCGAACAGCCCGTCGGCGCAGTCCCACGGGACGGGCACGGGCTCGACGCGGGCGCTGATCGCGCCGGCCATCCCGGCCAGCGAGGGAAAGCCCGTCAGAACACCGGCGAATTCGGGGAGGTAGTCACGCGTGAGCCAGAACCGGTCCTGCCATCCGGGCTCGTCGGTGTCGAACGTGAGCACCACCACGCGGCGGGCCACACGCCGCATCTCGCGTAGCCCGGCCACCGGGTCCTCCCAGTGGTGAACCGTAGAGACGGCCATCGCGACGTCGAAGGAGCGGTCCTCGAACGGCAGGCTCTCCGCCGCGGCGGCCACACACGGTGCCGACCCGGCCGGACGCTGCTCCCGCATGACCGCCGAGGGCTCCACCGCGGTCACGTCGCGGTCGGGCGGCTCGTAGGAGCCGGTGCCGGCCCCGACGTTCAGCACCGTCCGCGCGTCCCCGAGCGCGTCCCAGATCTGTGCGGCGATCCTCGGGTCGGTACGCCGGGTCGCGGTGTAGGCGCCGCCGATCGCGTCGTACAGCCGTGCACCGAGCATCTCGAACTGTTCCTCCGGTGTCACTTTCAGTCCCTTCGCCCGGGCTACCAGTTCGCTGTCGATGGCCGCTACCATGGCGTCGGCGCGATCACGCCGTTCCACCAGCAGGCCGCGCAGCCGGCGCAGGTGCGCGACCGTGTCGGCGGCCGGGTCGCCGACCAGTTCCGCGATCTCCCGCAGCCCGAAGCCGAGCCGCCGGTAGGCCAGTACCTCGCGCAGTCGTTCCACGTCGGCCGCCGCATAGGCCCGGTAGCCGGCCGGGGTCCGTGCCGACGGCCGGACGAGGCCGATCGCGTCGTAGTGATGCAGCGTGCGGACGCTCACGCCGGCCAGCTCCGCCACGCGTCCCACGGTCCAGTGATCTTCCACGGCTCCGACTATGCGGCCTGACGCCACGTGAGGGTCAAGCGCGATGTGCGTCGGATGCCGCTTCCGCCGAAGGGGCCGGAATCGCGGCGGCGGTGCGCGCCTCCTGCCAGGGCAGAAGCAGCGCACTCGTCACGCACAGCAGTCCGGCGATGAGCAGGGCGCCGCGTACGCCCGCCGCACCGGCGAGGATGCCACCGGCGATCATGAACGCGGCCTGGGAGGTCTTCGCGCCGACCGACCAGGAGGTGCCGACGCGGGACATGAACGCGTCGGGTGTGGCCGCCATCCGATAGGTGGTGTACGACGGATTGAAGACGCCGGCGGAAAGGAGCAGTCCGAAGTCGGCGGCCACGACGGTGAACACACCGGGGGCGCCGGACGGCGCCAGGGGCAGCAGGACCAGCCAGCACGTGCGCAGGACTCCGGAGAGCAGCAGAACGCGGCGCTGTCCCAACCGCCGGGTGAGCGGCGGCGCAAGCCGCGAACCGAGCACGCCACCCAGACACGGCAGGCCCAGGGCGAGTCCGTACTGCCACGGCTCCAGACCGAGGTCACGCAGCATGAGCACGGCCATCAGCGGAGACGCCATCATGACGGAGCCGCCGAAGAGCAGCGCGTTGAAGAACAGCGGGCGCAGCCCTGGATGCCGCAGGAGGTACTGCCAGCCGGCGGCGATGTCGCGCCCCGGGTGCGAGCCGGCCGCGCGCACCGGTGGCGCGGGTTCGGGTTGCCGGACGCGACGGATCCCGAGGGCCGAGCCGAGAAACGACAGCGCATCGGCCACCATCGTGGCGGCGGCGCCCAGCACCCCGATCAGCAGCCCGCCGACGGGCGGACCCGCGCTGACACTGATCCAGGTGGTGGTCTCGAGCAGGCTGTTGGCGCGAAGCCGGTGCGCGGGCGGGACGAGTGCCTTGAGATGCGCGCCGCTCGCCGCGTCGAACGCGACGGACGCGGCCGTCTGGAGAATTCCGACGGCGCACAGCTGGGTGAACGTGAGCCCGTCGACGGCCATGGCGACCGGAATGCTCGCCAGCACCGCGCAGCGGACCAGATCGGCGGTGATCATGACCGGCCGCTTGTACCGGTGCTCGATACGGACACCGAGCGGCAGGGCGATGAGGGCGCTGGCCACGGCGGACATCGCGGCGAGCAGGGAGACCTGGAACGCCGAGCAGTGCAGCACCAGGAGGGCGACCAGCGGCAGCGCCCCCATCCCGACGGCGCTGCCCGCCGCACTGACCGCGTACGCGCCCCACAGCCGCCGGAAGTCCCGCCCGAGCGCGTTCCCGCGTACCAACCGGACCTCCCAGGTGTGAGGGCGCTCAGCGTAGTGGTGCTCAGCCGCGCGTACGCCGACGCAGGAGCCGGATCACCACCACCGCGCACAGCACGGCCGCCGCGGGCGCCGCGGCCTTCCTGAGCAGGACGGGCAGCGCGGCCGCGCCCAGGTCGATGGCCTCCGGCTCCGGTGCGGGCCCGCCACGGAGCGCTTGGGCGGCGCTCGCCGTGGATGTCGGCGGCGGGACAGGACCGGCATCCCGCAACAGCGCTTCGAGCCGGGAGGCGAACTGCTGGACGATGCGGTCGCCGACCTCGGTCATGATGCCCCGGCCGAACTGCGCCGGCCGGCCCGTGATGTCCAGATCCGTGCGCACGCGGACCAGGGTGCCGCCCGGCGCGGCGCTCAGGGTCGCGGTGACGCGGGCCGATGCGGTGCCCGCGCCACGGGTCTCGCTCCCGCTGAGGTCGAGGAACATCGACCGGGCGGCTCCGTCGCGGGAGACGGTTCCCTCGCCGCGGTAACTCATCTGCACCGCACCGACCTTGACCTTGACGCGGCCGGTGAACGAGTCGTCGTCGAGGGTGTCCAGCACGGCGCCGGGCATACAGGGCGCGACCCGGTCGAGTTCCTGGAAGAGCTCCCAGGCGTCGTCGGGGCCGGCGGGGACGGTGAAGGAGTGGTCCAGTTGCATGATCGTCCGATCTGGGAGCGGCCGGCTGTGATGGAGGAGCCGGTCCGGGTGTGGGGAGGACTCAGGCGTCGACTGCCGCGCGGATCAGCGCGCGTACCCGGCTCGGTGAGAGGGGGCCGCGGCGGACGACCACGCCGAAGGGGCGCAGCGCGTCCTCGACGGCGCCGGCGAGGACCGCCTGGGGTGCGATCGCGCCGCCTTCGCCGAGTCCCTTGACGCCGAGGTCGTTCATGGGGCTCGGGGTGAAGATCTCGTCCATGTCGAGGTCCGGGATCTCCGAGGACGTGGGCACCAGGTAGTCCATGTACGTGCCGGTGCGGGGCTGGCCGTCGGGGCCGTAGACCATCTCCTCGTACAGCGCTCCGCCGATGCCCTGCGCGATGCCGCCGGTGACCTGGCCTTCCGCGATCATCGGGTTGACGATGTTGCCCGCGTCATGGACGACGACGTAGTGCAGGATCTCGATCTCGCCGGTGTGCTCGTCGACCTCGACGACCGCCGCGTGCGCGCCGCTCGCGACGGCGAAACCCGGCGGACGGAAGTGCACGGTCTCGCTGATCTCGGTTCCGTGCCGGCCGTCGGTGGGCTCGGGGACGCCGGGCAGCGGTGCCTTGCCCGCCAGCTCCGCCAGGCCGATGGAAGGGCCACCCGGCTGGTCGGACGACGCGACGCCCTCGCTCAGGACGAGGCTCTCCGCCGTGACACCGAGGCGGCGGGCAGCCGCTTCGACGATCCGCTCGCGGACGAGCCGGCCCGCCCGGTGGGTGGCGTTCCCGGCGTTGACGAGGGCACGGCTGGCGATGGTGCCCACACCGAACGGGGTGGCGTCGGTGTCCCCGCCGATCACGTCGATGACATCGAGCGGCACCCCGATGGCGTCGGCGGCGATCTGTGCCATGGACGTGCGGTGCCCCTGCCCCTGGGACGGGGCGCCGATGGCGAGCCGCACCCGGCCGCTGGGCAGGAGGTCGATGCGGGCGGTCTCGAAGGGCCCGAGGCCGGTCGCCTCGATGTACAGGGCGAAGCCGATGCCGAGGTGCTTGCCGTCGCGGCCGTCTTCGCGTCGGCGGGAAGGCTGCCGGGAGGCGTGGTGGGGTTTCCGGCGAGCGCTTTGCCGGGCGCGCACCCCTTCGACGTCGGCCTTCGCCACCGCCCGCCGCAGGAGTTCGGGGAAGTCCCCGGAGTCGTAGGACTGCGGGCTGCCCGAGCGGTCCACCAGGCCGGTCGCGTACGGCATCTCGTCGGGCCGCACCAGATTGCGTGCTCTCAACTCCTCTGGCTCGATGCCGAGTTCCACGGCCAGCCGGTCCATGGCCCGTTCCATGGCGAAGACCGTCTCCGGACGTCCGGCGCCCCGGTAGGGCGTGGCGAAGGTCGTGTTGGTGAGTACGCCGGTGACATCGATGTGCACGTTCGGCACGCGATAGGGCCCCAGCAGATGGCACAGCGAGTTGTACGGCACGACCAGGCCGGTCATGTTGTACGCGCCGAAGTTGACGGTGATCCTGTCGCGTACGGCGACGATGCGTCCTCCGGCGTCCGCGGCGAGTTCGATGCGGTGGATCTGTTCTCGGGCGTGCGAGGAGGCGGTGAGGTTCTCGTTGCGGTCCTCGCGCCACAGCACGGGGCGGCCGAGGCGACGAGCGGCGTGCGGCACGAGGAGTTCCTCGACGTAGAGGATGCCCTTCTGGCCGAAGCCACCGCCGACATCGGCCGCGATGACGTGGACCGCGGCGGAATCGAGGCCGAGGGTGTGGGCGACGGCGTCCCGGAGCCGGTGCGGGGTCTGGGTGCCCGACCAGACGGTCAGCCGGCCGCTGTACGGATCGACCTGGGCCGAGACGGCGCGGGTCTCGATCGGTGAGGCGACGTACCGGTGGGCCTCGAACCGCTCGCTGACCACGGCGTGCGCGCCGGCGAACGCCGTCTCCGGGTCGCCGACGCGGGCGGCGACGGCGACCGCGGTGTTGTCCGGCAGGTCCTCGTGCAGCCGGACCGCGTCCTCGCGCAGGGCGTGCTCGGGGTCGACCAGAACCGGCAGCGGGGCGTACCGGACCTCGACGAGCTCCAGGGCGTCCTCGGCGAGGTAGCGGTTCTCCGCGAGGACGACGGCGACGGGCTGGCCGACGTAGAGGACCTTGTCGCGGGCCAGCAGCGGCATGGGAGTCATGCGGACCAGCGGATCGAGGAGTGCGGCGAGACCGGGCGGAGTGCGCAACTCCTCCTTGTTCAGCATCGCGGGCAGGTCCGCCACGTCGTCGCCGGTCCACACGGCGACGACGCCGGGCGCGGTCAGGGCCGCGGTCACGTCGACCGACTCGATACGGGCATGGGCGTGCGGGCTGCGCAGGAAGGCCGCCTCGACGGCGCCCGGGAGGGCGATGTCGTCGACATAGCGGCCGGCACCGCGCAGCAGGCGGTCGTCCTCGACGCGCGGGACGGACCGGCCGATCCAGTTGCCGTTGCTTTGGCCGGACCGGTCCCGGTCGGAGGCGTGGGACATGCGGATCACTCCCCGAATCGCTCGTCGAGTGCCTGGCACACGGCACGGCGGATGTTGCGGTAGCCGGTGCACCGGCAGAGGTGCCCGCTGAGCGCGTCGGCGACCTGTTCCTCGTCGGGGCGTTCGCCCTGCTCGGTCAGGGCGGTCGTCGTCATGACGAATCCGGGTGTGCAGAACCCGCACTGCATGCCGTGGCACTCGTGGAAGGCCCGCTGTACGGGGGAGAGCGGGGCGTCGGCGGGAGCGAGGCCCTCGACGGTGCGCAGGACGGTCCCGTCGCACTGCACGGCCAGGGTCAGACAGGCGCGTACCGGCTCGTCGTGGACGAGGACGGTGCAGGCGCCGCAGACCCCGTGTTCGCAGCCGGCATGGGTGCCGGTCAGACCGAGCCGGTCGCGCAGGAAGTCGCTGAGCAGCAGCCGCGACTCGACCTGCGCGGTGACCGGCCGTCCGTTGACGGTGAGCCCGATCGCGTGCCAGGCGGAGGGCTCGGCGAGCGGCGGTGTGCGCGCGACGAGCGGGGCGGGGACGGAGGTGGTCATCAGCAGCGCTCCCAGGCGGTGGTGCAGGCGCGGACGAGGAGATGGGCGGCGCCCTCGCGCCGGTACTCGGCGGTGGCGTGGACGTCGTCGGCGGGGGTGAGGCCGGCCAGCGCGACGCGGGCCGCGGCAGCGAGGGCGTGCTCGCCGACGTCGGTGCCGACGAGGGCGTCCTCGACGGCGGGCAGGCGTACGGGGACGGGCCCCGCGCCGCAGAAGACGACGCGGGCGGTGCGGGCGGTGTCCGTGGCGGTGTCCGGTTCCAGGACGACGGCCACTCCCACGGTGGCGAAGTCACCGTGCCTGCGGGTGAGTTCCTCGAAGGCCCAGCCGTGGTGTGCGGGCAGCGCCGGGAACACGGCCTCGGTGAGAAGCTCGTCGGCTTCGACGGCCGTGGAGAAGGTGGCGACGAAGAAGTCCTCGGCGCCGACGGTACGGGTGCCCCGGGGCCCGGTGATCACGAAGCGGGCGCCCAGGCACAGCGCCGCGGTGGGGAGTTCGGCGGCCGGGTCATGGTGGGCGAGGCTGCCGCAGACGGTGCCGCGGTGGCGGATCTGGGGGTGCCCGATCCGGCCGATCGCGGCGGCCAGGAGCGGCCAGCCGGCCCGTACGGAGCTGTCCGCGGCGGCGTGGGCCTGCCGCACGGCGGCTCCGATACGCAGGTCGCCCGCCCCGTCCACGTGGAGGCGGCCGAGTTCGGGGATCCGGGTGATGTCCACGAGCAGCTCGGGCCTGGCGAGGCGCATGTTCAGCATGGGGATCAGGGACTGGCCGCCCGCGACGACCTTGACCTCCCGTTCCTCGTCGCGGAGGAGGGCGACCGCTTCGCCGACGGTGCTGGGGGCGGTGTAGTCGAAGGATGTGGGTTTCAACCCGCTGCCACCGAACCTCTCGTGTTCTCGTCGCACCGTCGTCTTCGGAACGAGCGACTTATCTAGTACCTGAAATGATTTACATTAAAGTTTCCTCTTGGCAAGAGGCTGTCCGAAACTTCACGGCCCGCGGAGGGCGATATGCGACATGTCATCGACCGGGCGGCCGCCTGGCAACGCTCCGGAACCCGCTTCGTCATGGCGACCGTCGTGCGTACCTGGGGCTCGTCCCCGCACGGACCGGGTGCCTCGATGCTCGTGTCCGAGGACGGCCGCGTCGTCGGCAGCGTCTCCGGGGGCTGTGTCGAGGCCGAGGTCTGTGCGCTGGCGGAGGACGTGCTCGCGGGCGCGGCCCCGGTGCTCGCACGCTGGGGCATCGGCGACGAGGACGCCTTCGCGGTGGGCCTGACCTGCGGCGGAACGATCGAGGTGCTGATCAGGGAGATAGCCGCGCAGGTGCCTCTCGGCCGGCTTGCCGCCGACATCGCGGCCGGCGTGCCGGTGGCTCTCGTCACCCCGGTGGTCGGCGATGGCTGGCTGGTCGTCGGCGGTGGAACGGTGAGCGGCTCGCTGGGCGACCCGCGGAGGGACCGAGCTGCGGCGTTGGCGGCCGAGGGGATGCTCGGCCGTGACGCTGACGGGCTGGTGACGAGTGGGAGTGATGTCGGCCGCGGGTCGGTGGGCAATGGAATCGATGCCGCAGAAGGGCTGGTGACCAGCGGAAATGATGCCGCCGAAGGGCTGGTGACCAGTGGAAACGATGCAGCCGGCGGGGCGGTCTGCGCGCCGGGGCGTGAGCTGCTGGTGCAGTCCTTCGGCTCGCGGCCCCGCCTGCTGATCTTCGGTGCGGCGGAGTTCGCCCGGCCCCTGGCCGACATGGGCGCAGCGCTCGGCCACCGGGTCACGGTCTGCGATGCCCGGCCCGCCTTTGCGACGGCCGAGCGGTTCCCGCGCGCCGACGAGGTCGTCGTGGAACGCCCGGACCGCTGGTTCCGCACCCACGAGGACCGGATCGACGCCATGACCGCCGTCTGCGTGCTGAGCCACGACACACGGTTCGACGTGCCGGTTCTCACCCTCGCCCTGCGTAGCGCGGCCGGATACGTCGGAGCCATGGGAAGCCGCCGGACGCACGAGGACCGGATGGACCGACTGCGCGCGGCGGGTGTGGGGGAGGCGGAGACGGCGAGGCTGCGCTCGCCGATCGGGCTCGATCTGGGCGGCAGGGGCCCTGAAGAGGCCGCCTTGTCCATCCTGGCCGAGATCGTGGCGGTGAGGCGGGGCGGAACCGCCCTGCCGCTCACTCTGGGGACGGGGCCTGTCCACGCAAGGTGACTGTTTTTGAACGCGTGTTTTTATGAACGACCGTTTAATTTGAACGCTCGTTTAATGTAGAACCCGTGGATCCAGAGCACCAGAGCCGTCGACGGCCCGCCGAGCGCCCCGAGCCGGGACAGGCATCACAGCGCCGCCCCGGCTCGCACGACCCGGAGGGCAACCGCCATGCGGTTCTCGAAGCGGCCCGGCGGCTCTTCGGCGCGCACGGGTACAGAGGCGTGGGCGTCCGTGCCATCGCTGCCGAGGCCGGAGTGACACCCGGCCTGGTGATGGCGTACTTCGGAACCAAGGACGGCCTGTTCCGCGAGGCGGTGGCGGGCGGGACGGGCGTCACCGGTGACGTCCTGTCCGCCATGTCCGCCGGAGCGGACAAAGTGCCCGCGGCACTCGCCCGCGCCTACCTCGGCCGGTGGGACAGCCTGCCGGCCGACGACCCCTGGCCCGCCCTGATCCGTTCCGCCCTCAGCCATCCACCGAGCGCCGAACTCCTGCGTACGATCCTGGAGAAGCAGGTCGGCGAGCCCCTCGCGCGTCTGCTCGGCGACTCGGCCGGTGCGGACGTGCGTGCCGCGCTCATCCGCAGTGTCCTGTTCGGCGTGATCATGGAGCGCTACCTCTTCGCGCATGAACCGGCGGCCTCCGTCCCGGCCGAGGAGTTCGCCCCGGCGTTGACGGACGTGCTCGTCACCGCTTTCGGCGACGCCCTCGACGCCGTACCCCCACCGCCTGCGCGGCACGGGACGGCGGACGGCGAGACGGACCCCGTTTCCCCGGCTGCCCCCGCTCCTCCGCTTCCCGCCGACTTCCGTCCGCAGTTCCAGGGGCCGGCGGCGGACGGACTTCCGGCCGCACTCTTCGCGCGACTCGACGCATGTTCCGCCGCCCATCAGGAACTGATCGGCAGAACCCTGCGTGAGTACGGCATCAGCCTGTCCGCCTACGACGTGCTCGCCGCGCTCCGCGATGCGGGAGAACCCTACCGGCGGACGACGGGTGAGGTGGCGGCAGCCGGCCGGGTCCGCGCGGGTGGCCTCACCCAGCATGTGGACCGCCTGGAGGCGGCGGGCCTGGTCGAGCGGGAACGGGACGCGGACGACCGCCGGATCATCCGGCTCCGCCTCACCGCGGAGGGTCTCGAACTGGCCGACCGGGTCCACGCCGTGCGGTCGGCCCAGGAGCAGGAACTGCTCGCCGGTCTGAGCGCGGCGGACAGACGCCGGCTCGCCGGTCTGCTCGGTGCTCTGGGGGACAGTGTGGAGGCAAGCGCTCGGGGGCGCTGACGCCAAGTGCGTTGACCCGTGGTGTTGGTGACGCGGATGAGGGGAGGCCGGCCGCACGAAGGGCGGACCGGCGGCCGGACCCGCCTTGCCGGGCAGCCACGCTGTCAGGCCGCCCGGATCCGGTCCCGTACCTCCGGCCGCGCCTCGACCCTGCCGCCTTGTACGTGGCGATGCCACCGACTTTGGCACTCGGGCGCTGATCTGTCCCTCCGGCGTGGTGGAAGCCCGAGCCTCGGGACAGAAGGGACGGAGCCGACCGAGACGATGCCGACGGCGTCGCACCATCTCGAGCCCGAGGGAGAACTGAGCCTGGGCTCTTCGGGTGGCCTCTCACCCTGTGAGTGGTCCCGTGTCCCGCGCCGCCCTTGCGAGTGCACGGACCAGTTCTGTCTCTCCGGCCGTCGGCCAGATCAGGGCCCAGCTCGCCATCGGGGCGTCGTGCGGGTGGAGATAGCGGAGGCCGTGCCACTGGTAGTAGCGTGCGGCATCGCCGTGGACCAGGCTGATCGTCTCGCCTGCCGCGACCACGGCGGCGAGCTCCTGGAACGAGGAGACCTTCGGGCCGCGCCGGATGGGCCGGCCGCCGGGGGTGTGGGTGGGGACGAGCGTCTGCAGCCAGTAGTCGGGGACGGGCGTGGCGGGGTGGGGGAAAGGCCAGTCGGCCAGGTCCTCCATGCTGACGGTTTCCCGGCGGGCGAGAGGGTGGTCGGTGGCGACCATGAGAAGCAGGGGTTCGGTGATGACGATCGGCCCGACGGTGAGATCTGGTTCACGGACGGGCAGCCAGGCGGTCGCCACGTCGACCGAGCCGTTCCTCAGGGGGCCGAAGGGGTCCGTGAAGATGATCTCCTGGATGCGGAGGTCGACCTCGGGGTGCCGGCTCCGGAACAGGTCAAGTATGCGTACTTGGTCGTGTGCCTGCGGGCCGTGCAGCCCGAGGGTCAGCGTGCTGGTGGTACCGCGGGCGGCAGCGGTGGCGGTACGAGTGCCTTCGAGTATCTGCTGGTAGCCCGCGCTGAGGTCTTGCCGAAGTTGTGTTCCGATGACAGTGAGCTCGACCTGGCGGCTGTTCCGGGCGAAGAGGCGCGCGCCGATCTGCCGTTCCTGTTTGGCGATCGACTGGCTCACTCGCGCCTGTGACACGTGGAGGCGCTCCGCGGTCCGGCCGAAGTGCAGTTCCTCGGCCAGCGTCAGGAAGATCTCGATGTCCCGTAGTTCCATTGCCCCCGCCTTCAGCGATAACTCCTGGGTTATCAGACCATGTGCAGCCGGGCGTTGTTCGCGCGTTTCGCGCGCTGCATCCTGGATCCCATCCTCTTCACGGACATCCACTGATACTCAGCGCAGGCGCAGGGAGATGACGTGCTCACACCGCTCGCGTACGGCTTGGCCGTGGTGCTTGATCTCCTGGTGGTCTTCATCGGGCTCCGCTTCTTCTTCCAGCCGCGGGCCGCTGCCGCAGGCTACGGCGTGCCGGCCAAGGAGAACGGCGACTCCGCGTACCTGACCATCAAAGGGCTGCGCGACCTCGTCTCGGGCCTTCTCGGGCTCGCCCTGCTGGCCTTCTCGGACGCCGACGCAGCGGCCTGGTTCATGCTCGTGATCGCGCTGACCCCGCTGGGAGACACGGTGATCGTCCTCCGTAACGGTGGTACCAGAGCAGTGGCCTTCGGAATCCACCTGGCCACGGCAGTCGCAGTCCTTGTCTCGGCCGCACTTCTCTTCGCAGCCTGACCCCTACGCCACGCCGCCACTCCGCAGCTTTGGGAAAGCGAGCAGATGTCCCTCATCACCCCGGATTTCGACCGGCCTCTTCTCGTGCGCGAGGCAGACGCCGAGATCATCGGACGCGCCCCGACCACCATTCGTCTGCTGGCCGACAGCAACGCCACGGGCGGTGCGCTCTCCACGCAGCGTGTCACCCTCGCCGACGGCGCGAACGGCGCGAACCCCCATCACCACGCCAACTCCGTCGAGCTCTTCTACCTGCTGGAGGGCACGGCCCAATTCCTGTCCGGCGAATCGGTCGTCACGGCCCAGCGTGGCGACCTCGTCGTCGTTCCGCCGAACGTCCCGCACGCCTTCGCGGCCGCCCCCGGTGAGAACGCGGACATCCTCATCGTGATCACCCCGGGGGTGGAGCGGTTCGAGTACTTCCGTCACCTCGAGCGCATCGCGTACGGAAAGGTCCCGCCGGAGAGCCTGCTGGACGTCCAAGAGCTGTACGACACGTACTTCCAGCAGAGCGAGGCGTGGAATTCCGCTCGCGCCTGATCCTGCGAGGCCCGGACGCGGAGTCGGCCGGCCAGCTGCGGGGTGTCAAGGAGCGTGGCGTCTGTTGGGACGCGACAGGCACTGGATTCACGCTCGTCACTGGCCGCCGAAGTGATCCTGGTGGGTCGTCGGCATCCTGATTCCGGTCCTCGGCGTCCTTGCCGCCCTGTCTGCACGGAGCAGCAACAAGGACTCACAGGACACCAGTCCGGCCGCCGGGCCTACGGGGCGAACGGCCAACGGCGGAAGCCATTTTCGATACGCGAGGAAGATCATTCATGGCTCGATGCAAGGCATGTCCCGAGAGGAAGGGCCAGTGCCGCACGTGCAAGGGCACCGGCAAGGTCTACGCATGGTCCGGCCCGCGTAAGTGTGACAAGTGCGGAGGCGACGGCGTCTGCTGCGGGTGTAACGGGTCGGGCTCCACACCCGACTGGTAGTCCAAGCCAAACGGCGATGTCGAGGAGGATGAAATGCGTGGGCGAGGTTGGGTGTTCGTCGCGGCTACCGTTGTGGCGCTGACGGCGGTCAGTGGCTGTGGCGGTGGCAGCGAGGACGGAGCCGAGCGCTCCGACGGCTATGGGCAGTCCGCCGGCAGCGGAGGGCGGCTCGCGGACGCTGAGCCGCCGCCCAGACCGAGTGCTGCGACCATGTCGGACATCGAGACGTTCGTCACCCAGCGCACCACCTGCCGCGACCTGCACGTGGAGGACAGTGCGGACGAGGAGGATCCCGAGGCACCAGCAGTCGGCAAGGCTTGGGGTATTAAGGAGCGAGCCGTTTGCTGGGACGAGAAGGGCATGGACATCACGCTCATGTCCATCGCCGACATGAAGACCTTCCAGGTACAGGCGAAGCGCCACAGCTCCGCGTACCTGGTGGGGGCGGACTTCGCCGTCTTCGCGCGCTTTGATCAGCCAACCAATGATCTCAAGGACTCCGGGCTCCTGGCTCTCGTCTGCGATCCGGAGATTCGGATTCCGAGCGGCTACAAGAGGGAAAAGGCGCTCGTTGACGGCTGCACGTTGACCGACTTCTTCCCCTGACAGGACATCACTGCGTGCTGCGCTCCCCAGGCCGAGGGGGTGCAGCACGGTAGTGCCGCGTTGTCGCAGAGCACGCGGGCATCAGTACGTCCAAGGCGCGCAGTACGATGCGATGCGTTTCCCCCCGGCCTGATCAGCAGCGCCCGTCAGGCAGCAGTGCGAACCACGGTCTGAGTCCGGCCGGCTGATGGCCAAAGGGGCCGTGCCCCGTGAGCCAGAGCGATGTCGGTGGCCGACAGGGCGGGCCATTTCGTACCCTCCCGGGCCTCGCTGAAATCCAGATCGATTGCACCTGCCTGGCTCATGGCCCGGGCTTACCCTCCACCGGCTTTGTCTGTTCTGTGGGTGTGCCCAAATGTGTTCGACACCGTTGCCTGCCGACTGGTCGGCTGGGACTCTGGTCGCATGGCCGACACTCACTCGCGCGGGTACCTGCTTGCCGCACGCTGGATGGTCTGGTGCGGAATCTTGCTCTTCGTACTCGGTCTGGCCGGCCTCGCCGGTTCGCATAGCGACGGGGCGATGTCGTGGGCGTGTGAACCGACTTGCAGACGCGTGCGAAGCGGGCTGTGGAACAGCGTTGGGACGGCCGGCGCGCTGAGTACCGTGACAGGGGTGGCGCTGCTGGTTGCGGCGTTCCTGATGGTCATGCTCCGTAGGCCGCGCTCCGAGGGGGAAAGCGCCGGAAGGTGATGGACGAAGTCGTACTGATCGACGGCACCCTCGTTGCGACCGTCCGGCGCACCGGAGGCGACAACCGGCGCAACTACTCCGGCAAGCACTGGCGCCACGGCCTGCACTTCCTCGCCCTCACCGACGAGAAGGGGCGGCTGTTGTGGATCTCCGCAGCCCGCCCCGGCGCCACCCACGACGTCACCGCCGCCCGCCGCGACAACGTCGTCCGCCACCTGCGCGAGGCCGGCCTCGGCGCGCTGGCCGACCTCGGCTTCGTCGGCCTCGACACCACCCCCGACTCCGACGACCCGGTCGTGATCACCGGCTTCAAGGCCACCCGCGCGGCCAGGCTCAACCCCGCCCAGAAGCAGGCCAACCAGGTCCTCGCCGCCGCACGAGCCCCCGTCGAGCACGGCTTCGCGAACCTCAATGCTGGCGCATTCTGACCAAACTCCGCACCAACCCGGCACGGGCCACCCACCTCCTGCGGGCCCTCCTCGTCCTTACGAACCGCGAGATCCGCCCTGAAAACTGGCTAACGATCAAGACGTGGGACTTCCGCCGCCGACCAGCCCGAGTACCCCACCGACACGTCACACCCAGCCCCGTTCACCAGCGGAAATCAGGCGGCCGGGCCGGGCAGCCCCGCCGCCGTGCTGACCATGTCGCTCCCTCTCCGCGGCGGGCGCCGGATCAGCCGACCTGGAGGCTGACTTCGATGCCGTTCCGTGTCATTCGGGAGTACGGGCAGATCTCGTGCGCCTTGTCCAGGAGCTTCTGCGCGACCGCGGGCTCGACGCCAGGCAGGTGCGCGGTCAGGTCGGCGAGGATGCCGAACCCGTCGCCGTTCTTGCCGATCGAGACCCGGGCGGTGACGCTGGAGCCGTTGATGTCGACCTTCTCCGCATCGGCCACGATGGCGATGGACGCGTGGAAGCAGGCGCTGTATGTGGCGGCGAAGAGCTGCTCGGGGTTGGTCCCGCGGCCGGCTCCGCCGAGCTCCTTGGGCTGGCTCACGGTGACGTCGAGCCTTCCGTCGTCGGACGAGACGCGGCCCTCGCGGCCGCTTTCCGCGGTGGCGACGCCGGTGTAGAGCAGGACGTCGGTCTTCTGGATGCGCATGACTGGCCTTTCCGTTCTGTTGGCTGAGTGTCGGGAATGTGACGGAGGCGCAGGCGCACGATCAGCACATGCCCCCGGAACGGCGTCACCTGGCCGGGATCGGCTGAGTGAGGTTCACCGGGTTGCCGTCAGGGTCCTGGCTGTGGGCGACACGCTGTCCCCACGGCATGTCGTTGGGGCCGCCGCGGACCGAGCCGCCCAGCGCCTCCACCCGGCCGAGCATCTCGTCGACGCCGTCGACACCGATGCTGAGCAGGATCCGCGACGCCGCCCCAGTTCCCGGTTTCGCCTTGGCCACCAGCCCGAGGTCGGTGTCGCCGATGCGCAGGCCGAGGTAGAAGGCCGGGCCTTTCGCCGGTACTCGGAAGATCTCCTCAGCGCCGAACAATTTCGTAGAGAAGCCGAGCAGAACGCCCTGGTCGGCAGTCACGATCACTGGCTGGATGGTGGACATTGCACTCCTGTCGAGAACGGTCGTGTCGCTAGGTAGACCGTTGGAGGACGGTGAACTCATCGGCAAAACCAGCCCGCCGGACGATCTGCAACTCAGGCTGCCGCCCACGACCGGCACGAGCCCCCGAAACGAGTTCACGCCACCCCGCTGACCAGCCGCTTCAAGATGGCGGAACTTCACCGAAAAGCCCAATGGGCCGTAGCCCGCGGACCGGTGAGTATTCTCCGTCCTCACCTCGAGGCCCAGCGAGCGCGAGTTGACCCTCCCCTTACGTCAGGCTTGAGGCTGTGTACCGACGAAAGGGCAGGTGGATGAGCTACTCCGTGGGGCAGGTCTCGGCCTTCGCCGGGGTGACGGTGCGGACATTGCATCACTACGACAAGGCGGGACTGCTCTCGCCCAGTGACCGCAGCCACGCCGGCTACCGGCTCTACAGTGAGGCTGACCTGGTCCGTCTCCAGCAGATCCTCTTCTACCGTGAGCTCGGCTTCCCTCTCGACGAGATCGCCGCGATCTTCAAGGATCCGCAGGTGAACCCCCTGGAGCGGCTGCGGGCCCGGCAGCGGCAGCTGAGTGAGGAGATCGCCAGGCTGCAGCGGCTGGCCGAGGTGGCCGAACGGGCGATAGAGGTCCAGGAGACCGGGGTGTCCCTGACTCCTCAGGAACGCTTCGAGGTCTTCGGTGAGATCACCTTCGACCTGAGCTATGCCACCGAGGCAGAAGTGAAGTGGGCGCACTCGCAGGGACAGCGCGAGGCGATGGCACGCGCGGCTGCTCACACCAAAGAGGATTGGCGCCGGCTCATGGGCGAGGCCGCCGCCTGGCGTACGGAGCTGCTCGCGGTCTTCGACGAGGGGGAGCCGAGCAACGGCGAGCGGGCCATGGACCTCGCCGAGGAGCACCGCTTGCACATCTCACGATGGTTCACCTCCTGCCCGCCCGACATGCACCGGCGCATCGCGGACGACTTCGTCGCCGACCCCCGCGCGTTCGCTCTGGTCATACCGCCGTCGCAGCAACGCCCGGGCCTGGCCGCCTATACGCGCAGGGCGGTTCACGCCAACGCGGCCCGCCACGCAGGTGGCCGCACCGATTTTGAGGAGAACCGATGAGGATCCTGATCGCCGCGGCCGGATCGCGCGGCGACGTCGCGCCCTACACGGGTCTGGGCGCCGAACTGTGCCGGGCCGGATACGACGTTGCGATCGCCACCACAGACACCATCGCACCCCTCGTACGCGACGCAGGGCTGGAATTCCGCCGCCTCCCGGCCGACACACGGGTGCGTGGCGGCGTCACAGGCAAACGTGAACTGATGCGCACCGCTGCCGCCTTCATCACCGAACTGGGTCAGGGCTTCGCCGACGTGATGGACGATGGCACGGACCTGCTCCTGCTGTCGACCACCACAGCCCCGCTTGGCTGGCACCTCACCGAGGCCACGGGCACACCGAGCCTCGGCGTGTACCTCCAGCCCACCGCACCGACCGGCGACTTCCCACCCGTCGTCACAGGCTCCCGCTCACTGGGCCCTCTCGCCAACCGGGCAACCGGACGCTTCGCACTGCGGATGGCCGACCGCGTCTACGAACAGGCTGTCGCAAAGCTGCGCCACCGCCTCCAGCTGCCCCCGACCTTACCTTCCCAGATGCGTCGACGACAGGAACAGGCGAACTGGCCCATCTTGCACGGCTTCAGCACGGCGCTGGTGCCCCGTCCCTCCGACTGGCGCTCTGGCCTGGAGGTCGTGGGCAACTGGTGGCCCCACCACGATGCGACCGAACGGCTGCCTACTGACCTGGAGGACTTCCTGCGTGCCGGACCCCGGCCCGTCCTCATCGGCTTCGGGAGCATGGCGTCCGGCGACGGGGAACGGCTGAGCGAGATCGCTGTGCGAGCCCTGCGCCGCGCCGGGCTGCGCGGCATTCTTCAAGCCGGCAGTGCCGGGCTCGCCGCCGCCGGGGACGACGTGCTCACCATCGGGGACGTACCGCACGCCCTGCTGTTTCCGCGGCTGGCTGCGGTGGTCCACCATGGCGGGGCCGGCACTGCGGCCGCCGCGTTGCGCGCTGGGGTGCCCGCGGTCACCGTACCGGTGACCGCGGACCAGCCGTTCTGGGCGGGGCGACTTGCCGCCCTCGGCGCCGCCACCGACCCAATCCCCTTCCGGTCCCTCACCGCCGAACGGCTCGCCGACTCACTCGGCCAAGTAGTGAAGCGGCAGGCACACAGTCGAGCCGCCGCAGAAGCGGCGCAACACCTGGCGACCGAGGACGGAGCGGGTCAGGCGCTCAAGGCCATCCAGCGGCTGACCGATGGATGACGCCAATCCGTTCCCCGTCCTCGCCACCGCGCTTCTTCAGTCTGGGCACCGATCGGGTGGCGGCTGAGGGCGCGTAACAGGCGAGGCCCCGGGTTGTTGATGAAGCTGTCCGGCGTCTCAACCAAGCAGCGCCGCGGGCCTCGTTGGTCATCGATCCTGCCGCACTCGACGTGCCGCATGCGCTCGTTGAGTGGGTCACCATGCTCATCGACACCCGCGAGGGGGACCGGCGCTGCAGGCGACGCCCGTCTCAACGCGCGATGGTGGCGCTCGTGTACTTACGTGAGCACATCAACGTTGGCGCAGATCGCCGCAGGTTTCGGGATCAGCGAGTCCACCGCCCACGCCTACACCACCGCCGTCACCGACCTGCTCGCCGGGCGCGCACCGGGCCTGCTGAAGACACTGCGTGAAGCCGACCCGGACTGTGTCCTGCTGGAGGCACTCTCGCCGAGTGCGACCGCGTCGGTGACGGGCGGGCGGACTACTCGGCCAAGCACCGCCGGCACGGCGTGAACGTGCAGGTCGTCACCGATCCGGGCGGCCGGCTGCTGTGGCTTTCCCCTACGCTGCCGGGCCGGGCCCATGACCTGACCGCTGCCCACACCCACCGGATCATGCGTATCCGCGAGCGCCGGGGCGTCCCCATCCTGGCCGATCTCTCCTACCAGGGCGCAGTCCGCCGTTGACCTCGGGTGACGAGCAAAGAGAGCGGGCGGTAGCGGCCATCAGCGCTCAGGTGAAGCTTAGTGGTGAACGCCCCGCGAGCGGCCCAGACCCTCACCTCCCGCACCAGCTCCACCAGGCGTGCGTGCAGGCTCTGCCACGCGGTCGTCCTGGTGTTCTGGGACTTCCGCCTGCGCAGCCCGGATCCCCAGTGACCGCCCTCGCTCCTGACCGTCAGAGTGACGGTGATCACGGACACTCTCCGGAGGCTGCTGCGTAGGCTTGCGCAGTCGTCGCGGTGAAGTCCAGGAGGGTCGGCGAAGCTCTCCCGCAACGCCTGACGGCACGTCAGGAAAGTCGGTGATTGGTCAGCATCAGTCCTCGAAAACCCTGCGAAAGCTGACCGGACATGCGACTCGTTGTAAGGTAAGGAAACTGCACTTGACCTGCAAAAACGCAGGCAGGGAGCCTATGTCCAGGAGCGTCTCGATGCTGCGAACAATATTCAAGTCCAAGATCCACCGCGCCACCGTGACCCAGGCCGACCTGCATTACGTCGGGTCCGTCACGGTTGACGCCGCGCTGATGGAAGCCGCTGACCTGCTGCCCGGTGAGCTCGTGCACATCGTCGACATCGACAACGGTGCCCGGCTGGAGACGTACGTCATCGAGGGCGAGCGCGGCTCCGGTGTGATCGGGATCAATGGAGCCGCCGCTCATCTCGTGCACCCCGGTGACCTGGTCATTCTGATCAGCTACGCGCAGGTCGACGACGCCGAGGCGCGCGGGCTGATTCCGCGTATCGTCCATGTCGACGCGGGCAACCGGATCGTCGGGCTCGGAGCCGACGCCTCCGCGCCCGTGCCGGGTTCCGACACCGAGCGCAGTCCGCACGCCGTCCCCGCGGCGCGCTGAAGCGCCTCACGCAGCGAGGGAGCATCCGCCATGGCAGAGCAATCCGGACAGGCCCGTCCCGACATTCGTGACGACCGGGCAGCGGGCAGGCTGCTCGCGTACGTGGACGGCGCGGCCGCCGGCGTCATCGTGTACTTCGTGCTGGACGGGGCGCCCGCGGCGCTCGTCGCCGTGCACACCGTCGTCGAGCAGGGGCACGAGGGGAAGGGCATCGGTGGTGCCCTGGTCAAGGAGTTCTACTCCATGGCCGCCCGCGAGGGCGTACCCGTCGTCCCGCTCTGTCCGTACGCCGCCAAGTGGGCGTCGCGTCACCCGGACGAGGCGCCCGAGGCCCCGGCGGAGCTGGTGGAGCGGGCCAAGGAGGAGCTCGCCGCCCGTCCTGAGCTCTACTGATCCGCCGTTCCACCTGGTGGGCGCCTGCCGGGTGCGGGCAGGCGTGCCGGTAGCGTGACGCGGATGAGCCTCGCACTCCTGCACACCTCCCCGGTCCACGTTCCGGTCTTCGACGCCCTGCGCGACGCCCACCACCCCGGCCTCGTCGTGCGCCACCTCGTGTACGAGGACCTGCTCGACCGGGCGGGTGTGCTGGGGCCGGAGGCGGTGGCGGGGGACGTCGAGGCTCTGGTGAACAGTGCCGTCGCCGACGGGGCCACCGCGGTGCTCTGCACCTGTTCGACGATCGGCGGGGTCGCCGAGACCGTCGGGGCGCGGATCGGCATCCCGGTCCTGCGCATCGACCGGCCGATGGCGGCCGCCGCCGTCCGCGCACGGAGGATCACCGTCCTCGCGGCGCACCACGCCACCCTGGAACCGACCCGCGCGCTGATCGCCGAAGAGGCGGAGCGGGCGGGGCGGCGGGACCTGGAGGTGCGCACCGTACTGGTCGAGGGCGCCTGGGAGCGTTTCGAGGCCGGTGATCACGACGGCTACCTGGGTCTCGTGGCGACGGCGGCCGATGCCGTGACCGACGCCGATGTGATCGTGCTCGCCCAGGTCTCGATGGCGGGCGCGGCCACCCGTTCGGGAACCCGGATCCCGGTTCTGTCCAGCCCCCGTGCCGGGCTGGACGCGGCGGCGCTCGCGACCGTGGGCTGACCACCGGGTGCGCGGAGGGCCGAACGGGTGGGTCCGTGAGCCGTCCGCTGCATCCGCAGCCCGTACGTGTGGACTCGCCGGGCGGGGGCAGCCGCTCCGGGAGACGGTGGAGGAGATCCACCCCGACCGTTCGGAGGCCCGAGATGACCCACCCGTACCCCGATCCGGTTCCGCCGGCGCCCACCCCCGGACCGATTCCGGGGCCGCCCCAGCCGCTGCCGGAGCCGACGCCGGTTCCGCCCGGGCCGGGCCCGACGCCGCCCGTGCCCACGCCGCCGGGCCCGGCTCCGGACCCGATCCCGCAGCCGCCCGCGCCCAACCCCGAGCCGGTGCCGCCGCCCGAGCCGGAGCCTTCACCGGTCGGCTGACCGCCCCCGGAATCGGGCGTGACCGCAGCGCTACTGGGCGCGGTGCTCGGGGCCGTGCCCATCCGGGCACGGCGCCAGTCCAGGCCCGGCGCCCATTAGTGCCCGTTGCCCATCCGTGCCCGGCGCCGATCGAGCGCCGGTGCCGCCCTTCGGTTCAGCGCCCGGCCAGCACCGCGTTGGCCCGTGCCGTGACCTCGGTCAGGACCCGGCCCGCGGCCGCCAGGTCCTCGTCCGGCAGGTCCGCGTAGAGCCGGGCGGTGACCTCGGAGAGGGCGGCCCGGTGGGTGCGGTGCAGCTCGCTGCCCGCGGCCGTCATGGACAGCCGTGCCGGGGCGCCCGGCTCCTCCGCCAGCAGTCCCTGCGCGATCAGGCCGGTCAGGACGGTCTCCACGGCCGTGGCGTCGATCTTCAGTGTGGACGTCATCCGGTCGACGAGCGCCGGGCGCTCGATGCTCCCGCCGCCGTCCGCCGTGGCGTTCAGGGCGACGGACTGGTGGAAGGTGGTGCCCGTGGTGGCCAGCAGGCTTTCGAGAACGGCGCGCGTGGCGTAGTGGGCCTGGCCGATGACCTGGCCGTTGACGGTCGGTGCGGTGGTCATGATGACTCCTCGGTGGAAGGTCCGGTGACTACGGGAACGGGCACGTCGAGCAGGGCCGTCAGTGTCCGCGTGAACGCCTCGGTGTCCGGGCCGTCCAGGCCGCCCAGGGGGGCGAGCAGCCCGTCGACGAGCCGCTGCACGACCTCGACCGCGCGACCGGTGACCGCGAGGCCCTCGGCGGTGAGCGACAGGCGGACGGCTCTGGTGTCGTCCGGGTCGGAGGCCCGTTCGACGAACCCGGCGGCCTCCAGACCGCGGGCCAGTTTCGAGACGTAGAGCGCTTCGAGTCCGGTGTGGTCAGCGAGTGCCCGCTGGCTCGGCCGCAGCCCCGCGTGCTGCATCCCCGACAGAGACCCCAGCAGGGAGTACTGCGCGTGGGTCAGCCCGAGCGGGGCGAGTCCGCGATCGATGGCCACCCGCCACTTCATCGACAGTCGCCAGACCAGGAAGCCGGGGGTCGGACCCGTAGGTGCGTTGCTCATGGCAATACAGTACATGGCTACTATCTCCATGGCTACTAAATCTGCCTGCGTGGCTACTCAAGAGCGAAGAGGGAAACACGGCCTTCAGGCGTCCAGTTCCCGCAGGGCGCCGACGTGCGCAAGCCCGCTCTCCGCGGCGATCGAGTCCAGCGACTGGGCGTCACGCACCGGAGCGAAGCGGACCGCGAGGCCGGACTGCCCCGCGCTCGACGTCGTGGCGAATCCGTACACGGCTGGCCGCGGCAGGCTGTTGTAGGCCCATGGCGTGGAGAAGTAGTACGCGCCGGTGTCGTACAGCACCACGTAGTCGCCCGCCAGCAGTTCGGGCAGCTCGCGGGCCGGTGCGACGACGTCCCCGGCGAAGCAGCACGGACCCGCGATGTCCTGGACGAGCGCCGGACCGGCCTTCGGGAGCCCGTCGGCGTCGAACGCGCCCACCCGCAGCGGCCAGGCGTCATGCATGAAGACGGTCCGGGTGGCGGTCTGCGCGCCCGCGTGGGTGAGCGCGATCCGCCGGCCCCCGGCGTCCTTCGTGTATTCCACGAGCGCGCAGATGAAGCCGTTCTTGGCCATCAGCGAGCGGCCGAACTCGGTGACGAGTCCGTACCGCCCGTCGAACAGTCCCGGCACAGCGCCGCGCAGCGCGGTCGCGTAGGCGGCGAAGGTGGGGCGGACCGTGTCGTCGGCGAAGTTGACGGGCAGACCGCCGCCGATGTCGAGGCAGGTGATCTGCGGGCGGCCGAGCCGGGTGTTGATGTCCTCGGCCAGCCGGTACGTCTCGCCGATGCCCGCCACGATCAGCTCCAGGGAGCAGCCCTGCGAGCCGACGTGGGCATGCAGCCGGCTCAGCCAGGGGCGCGCCGCGAAGGCCTCCATGACGCGCTCGCGCGCGCCGGGATCGCGCAGCGCCACGCCGAACTTGGAGGTGGCCGTGGCCGTACTCGTCGCACCGATGGATCCGCCGCCGACCTGGGGATTGACCCGGAGCCCGATGGCGGACACCGCGTCCGAGGGCCGCAGCGAAGCGATCCGGTCCACCTCGTCGAGGTTGTCGGCGTTGAGCGCCACGCCGAGCGCCAGCGCCCGCCGGATCTCGTCACGCGTCTTGACGGGGGAGTCGAGGACGATCTTCGACGGAGCGAACCCGGCCTCCAGCGCGATCCGCAGTTCACCCGGGCTCGCGACCTCGCAGCCCATGCCGCACTCCGCGAGCAGCCGCAGCACGGGCACGAGCGACGCCGCCTTCGCGGCGAAGGTGTGCAGCACACCGGGCGCCCCCGCGAACGCCTCCTGGAGCGCGGCCACCGACTCCCGTACGCCGTGCGTGTCGACGAATGCGGCGACCGGGCTCGACTCGCCGAGCAGACCGGCTGCCACGGCGTGGCGGACCGCGGCCGCGACACGCGCGGAGGAGGGCGGGGCTGTGGGAGACGATGGAGGGTTCATGGAATCAGGTGCGGTCATGGGGCGCCCCACAGTCTCCGTCCAACCCGACGGCATCGGTGCGGACCGTTGTCACAGCGGCCGGTGGACCGTACGCACCGCCTCCGGCCCGGACGGTGCGACGGACGGCCCCCGTGCGGAGCGGCCGGGTGTGCCGGGGCCGTCCGGATCCGCACACCTCCGCCGGTCAGGCGATGATCGGGACCACGGCCTCCGGCGTCAGCATCCGGAAGGTGAACGACTGGTGGAAGTACAGCCGGATGTCCGTCGCGTCATGGTCCTGGTAGCCGATGGACAGGTCTTCGCCCAGGCACAGTTCGAAGTCGCCGCCCCGGGTGGACAGCAGCACCCCGCCCGCGACGGCCGGCGCCCACAGGATCTGGTCGTCCAGCAGCCGGGCCAGGTGTGTGGAGACGGGATAGCCGTGGTCGGACGTCTCGGTGGCCTCCGTGAACGCGTCCGCGCCCAGCAGCAGCCGGTACGGTCCGTCCACACCGGCCAGACGCAGCCGGGTCAGCGCCTGGCTGACCGTGGCCGGATAGTCGCGCGCATCCGCCGGCAACGGCAGCGCGGTGTGCGAGGAACCGTCCCGCAGACCAGCGATCCCGGCCGCGGCGTATCCGTCGATGATGGCCATGTCCTCGGCGAACGCACAGGTCCGGGCGGCGTCCTTGACGGGCTGCCAGTCACTGTCGTCCGAACCGCGCGCGACATCGTCGACGGCCGCCCGCGTCACGGTGAACGGCACCCGCCACTCGATGACCGGCATCGACGTACGGGCACGGGCGATGACGTCGGGGGTGGGCGGATCGATGTCGCGCAGATGCCCGTCGCCGACCGCCGCCAGCTGCGGGCCCTCCGGCCCGCTGACGTCGACGACGCGGCGGCCGGCCAGATGGCGGCTGAAGGTGCGCCGGGCCTCCTCTTCGATCTGGTCCCAGGCGGCCTGGGTGACAGGAGCGAGTTCGCGATGGAGGTTGTTCATCTCTGGGCGCTTTCTTGCAGGCTGCCGATGCGCAGCGAACCGTCCCGGACCACCGGTGTGACCACGGCCCTCGCCACCGGCGCGGACGCCGGTTCGGGCTGGGGCGCGGCCTCGGCGGAGGCGGGCGACGGCGGAGGGGCGTCGAGGAAGTCGGCGCCGGGGGCGTGGAACAGCGTGCCGGTGACCGCGGTCGAGAAGTCGAGGATGCGGTCGTGGGTGCCGGGCGGGTCACCGAGGAACATGTTGCGCAGCATCCGCTCGGTGATGTCCGGATCGGCGGCGAACCCGATGAAGTACGTACCGAACTCGTCCTGCCCGAAGCTGCCGAACGGCATGTTGGCGCGCAGGATGTCGCGCTCCGTGCCGTCCGGCTCGGTGATGGTGTTCAGCGCGACATGGGAGTCGGCGGGTTTGACGTCGTCGGCGAGCTCGATGTCGGTGAACTTGGTCCGTCCGATCACCCGCTCCTGCTCCTCGGTCGACAGGGCGTTCCACGAGGCCAGGTCGTGCAGGTACTTCTGGACGATGACGTAGCTGCCACCGGCGAAATCCGGGTCCTCGTCCCCGACCAGCGCCGCCGACCGGGCGTCGTCTCCCACCGGGTTCTCGGTTCCGTCGACGAACCCGAGCAGGTCCCGGTGGTCGAGATAGCGGAACCCCTGCGTCTCGTCGACGACCTTCACCGCCCCGCCCAGCCGGTCCAGCAGCTGCGTGGCCCACTCCCAGCACACGTCCATCCGCTCGGCCCGGATGTGGAAGAGCAGATCGCCCGGGGTGGCCGGGGCGTGGTGACGGGCGCCGTGCAACTCCTGGAAGGGGTGCAGCGAGGCCGGCCGCGGACCCGAGAACAACCGGTCCCAGGCATCGGAACCGAACCCGGTCACACATACCAGACCCGCGTCCGGGTAACGGAACCCGATGGAACGGGCGAACGCCGCCAGATCCGGCAGCGCCTCCCGGACGACCGGCTCACCACCGGGCTCGATCGTGGCGACCAGGATCAGGGCGGCGCTGGTCAGTGGCGCGACGACCGGCTGCGACGGGGCCGGTTGCTCGGTGATCTCGGGCATACGGCGGCTCCATGAGCTGGCTCGGCGGTACCACGCGGTGGAACACGGCCCCGGCCTCCGGTGCGGCGGGACAGGCCCCGCTGCCACTTACCCACGTCCCCGGCCCCGCCGCATCCCGGGGCACCCGACCGGGTGACCCCGTGCGCCCGCGGCATCAGGCGATGCCCGGGGCCGGTGACGTACCGCCGGACCGGCCGGGAGGGCGGCGACTTGAGTCTCCCCCCGGGGGAGACGGGAGAGTGGGGCGCATGAACGGCGAAGACGACACGTATCTCTCGATCGGCGAGCTGGCCCGGCGGACCGGGCTCACGGTCAAGGCGGTCCGCGCGTACTCGGACCGCGGGATCGTGCCGCCGGCCGGCCGTACCCCGGCCGGCTACCGCCGCTACGGCCCCGAAGCCGTGGCGCGTCTGCGCCTGGTGCGGACACTGCGCGCGCTGGGACTCACCCTGCCCACCCTTCGCGAGGCCCTGGACCGGGACACTCCGCCGGCCGAGCTCGCCGCAGCACACGCGGAGGCGCTCGCGGTGCGGATCCGGGTGCTGACCGCGCGGCGTGCGGTGCTCATGGCCGCCGCACGCCGCGACGCGACCCCTGAGGAGATGGAGCTCATGCACCGACTGGCCGCACTTTCCGAGGACGAACGGCAGACCCTCACCCGTGAGTTCCTGGACGAGGTCTTCAACGGCCCGGGGACGGGGACGGACCTGGCGGGCGGCGGGAGATCGATGACGCCGTACCTGTCCGACAATCCCGCCGAGGA
The DNA here is from genome assembly GCF_008042275.1 of Streptomyces sp. OR43. Lineage (GTDB taxonomy): Bacteria > Actinomycetota > Actinomycetes > Streptomycetales > Streptomycetaceae > Streptomyces. Next base: position 342,604 of record NZ_RDBK01000022.1, read on the forward strand.
GGAGACGGAGGCGTGGATCGAACTCGCCGAACTGTGTCAGGACCCCGGTTTCCGCGCCGCCATGCGCCGTACGGTCGCGCATCACGCGGCGGACCGGACCGGGCACACCGCACGAGTTCCCGGGCCCGGCCCGGAGGCGGTCATCCGCGACCACACCGCCCCGGCGCGCGCCGCGGGTATCGAGCCGGACTCCGCGCAGGCCGGCCCCGTCGTCGCCGCGGTCACGGCCGCCTACGCGCGACAGTGCGGCCGGCCGGACGACGCCGCTCTCCGGCAGCGGCTGCTCGCCCGCCTCGACACCGTGAACGATCCGCGAAGGGAGCGCTACCTCCATCTGCTCGCCGTGGTCAACCGCTGGCCGGCACCGGATCCGCTGTCGCCCGAACTGGACTGGTTCTGCGCGGCGTTGCGCGCCCGGACCACCTCCTGATCCGGCGTACGGAAGAGCCGGGCGCCGGCCCGGTGGCAGCCGTCTGCCCCAATCCCGTCATCCCATGGGATTTCCCGTCGCTCCCGCCCGCGATTCTGCGGGAGCCCGGTGGGCAGGCGGCCGTACCGTCGGACACATCGGCGCGACGGCGGGCCCGGACCCGGGCCCGCCGGGCCGCACACCCTCCCGGGAGCAGGGCTCCCGGCCCACCGAAGGACGTGACATGGCAAAGATCCTTTTCGTCGTGACCGGATCCGACCACTGGACCCTCGCCGACGGAACCGTGCACCCGACCGGCTTCTGGGCGGAGGAGGTCATCGCCCCGTACGAGAGGTTCCGGGCAGCCGGACACGAGATCACCGTCGCCACGCCCGGTGGAGTGGTGCCGACAGTGGACCGCGGCAGCCTGGCCCCCGAGTTCAACGACGGCCAGGAGAACGCCGACAAAATGGCGGCCGCCGTCGCCGGCATGGCCGAACTCGGACACCCGCTGAAACTGGAGGACGTGGACCCGGCCGACTACGCGGCGGTCTTCTACCCGGGCGGACACGGCCCGATGGAGGACCTGGCGGTCAACGCCGACTCCGGCCGGCTGCTGACCCGGGCGCTGGACTCGGGGATGCCACTCGGCATCGTATGCCACGCCCCGGCCGCCGTACTCGCCGCCAAGAAGGACGACGGCACCCACGCCTTCTCCGGCTACCGGCTCACCGGATTCACCAACACCGAGGAGAGCCAGGCCGGCTTCGCGGACAAGGCCAAGTGGCTGCTCCAGGACCGGCTCGTGGAGATCGGCACCGACTTCCAGGAAGGCGAGCCGTGGGCCCCGCACGTGGTCGTCGACCGCAACCTGGTCACCGGCCAGAACCCGGCCTCGTCCGGCCCGCTCGCCGACGAACTGCTCAAGCGGATCGGCTGACGGCCTGATCGGGGCGTCACGCCCTGGTGCGTGAGGGCCTTACGCGTCGGGGTGTGCCGGCAGCGCGAGCCAGTCCGGCCAGGAGGTCTCACGCCCGAGGAAGCGCGGCTGCTCGAACGGCCAGTCGGCGGCGATCCACTGCGGCACCAGTGCGTCCAGCGCCCGCTCGACCTCGCTGCCCACCAGTTCGTCCACCACCCACCAGCAGATCTCGCCGTCTGCGCCGGACTTCTCCGGCGGGTCGATGTAGACACAGCCGAGCAGGGCCGTCTCCGCCGCGTCGAACAGCGCGTAGTTGAAGGACTGGTGGGCGGCGATCTCCTGCTCGTGCCGCAACAGGTCCGCCTGGTCGGCCTCGTAGGTCATGGTTGCTGCGGGCCAGCCCCAGGCAGGGCCGAACATGGCCCACAGCCGCTCGCGGGAACCCATCACGGCCGGATAGTCGAGCGGCGTGTCCGCCTCGCGGATCGGCCTCAGATGGTGGTCGCTGCCGGGCAGCGGTATCAGGACGGGGTGGACGAAATCTTCGGGAAGCCAGCGCATGGGGCCCGACCGTAGCACCGCGCGGAGGCCCGTTCCTCCGGGTTTTCCGCGTGCGGACGGGCAGGCCGCTCGTCCGGGCGGGCGCACCGCACCACAGCCCCCGCGAGGGCGTGCACCAGCGTCAACGGCGCGGACCCCGGCCGGCGCCGGTCAGCTCTCGACTTCGCTCTTGTCGTCGCCCCAGAGGGTGTGGAAGGTGCCTTCGCGGTCGGTGCGGTGGTAGGTGTGTGCGCCGAAGTAGTCGCGCTGGCCCTGGGTGAGGGCGGCCGGGAGGCGTGCGGCGCGCAGGGAGTCGTAGTAGGCGAGGGTGGCGGCGAAGGCCGGGGTGGGGACGCCCTCGGTGACAGCGGTGGCGATCACGGTGCGCCAGTCGTCCTGCGCGGCGGCGATCTCCTCGGCGAAGCTCTTGTCGGAGAGGAGGCTCGGCATACCGGGCTGTGCCTCGTACGCGCCGGTGATGCGGTCGAGGAACGCGGCCCGGATGATGCATCCGCCGCGCCAGATGGAGGCGACCTTGCCGAGGTCGATGTTCCAGTCGTACTGCGCGCTGCCGGCCGCGATCTCGTGGAAGCCCTGCGTGTACGCGACGATCTTCGAGGCGTACAGGGCCTGCTCGACCCGGTCGGCGAAGGCCGCCGCCTCGTCCTTGCTCAGGGTGTTTGCCGTGGGGCCGGCGAGGTGGCGTGAGGCGTCGCGGAGGTCGGCGTGGCCGGAGACCGAGCGGGCGAAGACGGCCTCGGCGATGCCGGAGACCGGAACGCCCAGGTCGAGGGCGATCTGGACGGTCCAGCGGCCGGTGCCCTTCTGCTCGGCCCGGTCGAGCACGATGTCCACGAAGGGCTTGCCGGTGGCCGCGTCGACGTGCGAAAGCACTTCCGCGGTGATCTCGATGAGGTAGGAGTCGAGACGACCGGTGTTCCACGTGCGGAAGATGTCCGCGATCTGCGCGGGGGAGTAGCCGGCCACGTCGCGGAGCAACTGGTACGCCTCGCCGATGAGCTGCATGTCCGCGTACTCGATGCCGTTGTGCACCATCTTCACGAAGTGGCCGGCACCGTCGGGCCCGATGTGCGTGGTGCAGGGCGTACCGTCCTTCGCCTTCGCCGCGATCTTCTCCAGCATCGGCCCCAGCGACGCGTACGACTCGGCCGAGCCGCCCGGCATGATGCTGGGCCCGTTCAGCGCGCCCTCCTCGCCTCCGGAGATGCCGGCGCCGACGAAGTGGATCCCGCGTCCGCGCAGCTCCTTCTCGCGGCGCCGGGTGTCCTCGAAGTGCGCGTTGCCGCCGTCGATGATGACGTCGCCCTCGTCCAGCAGCGGGGCGAACTCCTGGATGACCGCGTCCGTCGGCTCACCCGCCTTCACCATGACGACCAGGCGGCGCGGCCGTTCCAGGGCCGCGACGCACTCCGCGGGGGTGCGTGCGGCCACGAAGGCCCCCTCGTCGCCGAACTCCTCGACCAGGGCGTCCGTCCTGGCCGTCGTGCGGTTGTGCACGGCGACCGTGTAGCCATTGCGGGCGAAGTTGCGGGCCAGGTTGCGGCCCATCACCGCGAGTCCGGTGACGCCGATCTGGGCAGTGCCGCTCATCTGTCTGCTCCTGCAATCTGTCGGGAAGGCCGGGGGCCGGTCAAAGGCCGCGAAGCCGGGGCGGGGCGCCGGGTGGCTGCGATGTCCAGTATGGATACGGGGCGGGAGGACGGCCTGTTCAACGGCCCGACGGCACCCGGCCCTCATCGCGCCGGACGGGGGATCGCGGCGCAGGCCCGGCACCACCGCATCCCTCGGCGCAGGCGGCACCGCTTGCGGGGCGCCCGGCGACCTGTCCGGTACTGGATGCCGACCCTGTACAACAACGACCAGGAGGTCCGGCCCGTCGGGCCGCGGACCATCTGCTCCAGGGCGGGAGCCACCGACTGGACGCACGTGGCTATGCTGGAGAGCGCTCTCCCAGGAAATTGCCCGCGTCGTCCCACTCCCCGCTGTCGGCGCGGCGCAAAGGCCCGCGGTGCTCACGGCAATCCGTGGCCACCGCGGGCCGCCGGCTTTCCCGGCCGGGTGGCCGCCTGTGTATATTCCGGAGAAAACCAGGGGGCCAGGCAGTACGGCGATCCAGGGGGTCAGGCAGTACGGCGATGGGGTGGGGATGGTACGCGCGGGGCTCACGACCGACCGCGTCGTCGCGGCGGCCGCCGATCTGGCGGACTCGATCGGCTTCGACAAGGTCACCATTTCCGCGGTGGCCCGCGGCTTCGGCGTCAAGGACGCCAGCCTGTACTCCCACGTCAGGAACCTCCAGGATCTGCGGACCCGGGTCGCGCTGCTGGCGGCGGGTCAGTTCATCGACCGGATCGAGGCCGCCGTGGCCGGCCGGGCCGGCCGGGACGCCCTGATCGCCTTCGCCGACGCCTACCGGTCCTTCGCGCTCGAGTGCCCGGGCCGCTACGAGGCGACGCGGATGCGCGTCGATCCCGCCGTCGTCGCCGCGGCGCCCGCGTACCGCAGGACCATCGCGACCACGTCGTCGATGCTGCGCGCCTATGGTCTGACCGAACCCGATCTCACGGACGCGGTACGGGTGCTGCGCAGCACGTTCCACGGGTTCACCGCCCTTGAGGCGGACGGCGGATTCGCTGCGCCGCGTGCGGTGCAGACGTCGTGGGAGCGCGCTGTCGAGGCGCTGCACTTCCTGCTGGCGAACTGGCCGTCGGCGGTCGGCGGGAGCGCGCGCGAGGAGTGAATTCCGTGGGCGTGAGCATGCTGGCGGCGTAAGGCGGCCGGGTTGTCCGTGACGCCGTCTCACCCGCCGAGAAGGCTCAGCACACGGGGCCAGCCGTCGGCCTGCGCGTGGGCGTTCCCTGCTGCTGTCCCACCGAGATCCATGTACCTGTTCGACACCCGGTTGTTGGCGTACAGGGCCGAAGGGCTGTTGGGGTACCAGCCGATGGCGTGGCCCGCCTTCTTGTAGACCAGGCCCTCGCGCTGCCGGCCCGGGTGCGACTGTTCGTCTCTGATGCTGCGGGCGGCGTCGGCCGACTGCCAGAGCCGGTCGTCATCACCCGCGATCGCCAGAACGCTGCCCTTCACGTTGTCGAGCGGAATCGGGGTGAGGTCGACCGGCTTGTCGTCCCGGGTCCATGCGATGCCGTGGGGGAAGCCCGGCGTGGTGTTCCGGGACGGGGCGTAGAGGACGAGGTCGCCGACGAGGCCGGGGTAGGCGTGGGCGAGAAGCTGTGCTGCCTCCGTCCCCCGCGAGACGCCGATCACGGCGGGCCTGGCGCTCTTTGTTCCGTACTGCCGGTCCAGGAACCGGGCGGCCGTGGCGAAGTACTCCAGCTTGATGTCCTCCAGGCTCTCCGGCCGCCCCGGGCAGCCGAAGTAGCACAGGGCGAGGACGGGATGTCCGTGGGAGGCGAGCAACGCGGCGGCGAGCCGGTTGCCGGTGCCGCCCTCCGAGCCGCCGATGGTCAGGACCGGCGCACGTCGCGGCGTCTGGGACGGCGGGAGGTACAGGGCCCCGTACAGGCCGTCCCTGTCGCCGCTCAGGGCCTGGTAGGTCGTACCTTTGCTCATCCACGTGCGCGTCAGCGAACGCGTCGCTATCCGCTTGCCTCCCGCCTTCACGGCGAGCGTCACCTTGTAGGACGCCTGCTGTTCCGGTGGCTTGGAGGCGAACGTCTCCTTGCCCGCGCTCTTCTGCTGAGGCGTCATGGACCAGAACAGGCCCATGCCGTCCACGCCGCGGTAGGTGCCTGAACGCGATCGTGCGCGGTTCAGGTCCACGGTTCCGCTGTCGTCCGCGGTGACGACGGCCTGGCTGGTCCACGGGGCGCCGCGGTAGTCCGCCGCGCCTGCGGTGAGGGTGACTTCCTCGTTCGGGTGCAGGCCCGAGACCCGGACCCGCACCGCGCCGTCCGCCAGGGATTGCGCTCGGTCCACCTGGATGCGCGCCCCGGTGCTGTGCTCGGGCCCCGACGCACAGGCGCCCGCACCTGACAGGGCCAGGCAGCACGCCATCGCGACTGCGCGTCTCCGCCACGCCCTTGCGCTGCCGTTGACACTCTTCGTACGCATGATGCGCCCCCCTCCACTCGGCGTTGCTGTAGTAGCTGTACAGGGAAACCAATCATGGGAAGGAGGTTCCGCGCCGGGGATCGGGCAACGCTGGTCCAGTTTTCGCGTCCTTGGCCGGACGAAGCGCGCGAAGCACGCACCGCCCGTCCTTGGCCGGACGAAGCGCGCGAAGCACGCACCGCGAGACGCGAAACCTCCGGCGGCGACGGTCGTCCGTCGCGGCCGGAGGCTGCTGAGGTGGCTGGAGTGGCCTCCGTGCGCTCGCGGAGAGGTCAGGCGGCCTTGCGTGGGCGGCCCGCCGCCACTTCGCGGGCCAGCTCGGCGTACCGCCGGCCGCTGCTCTTGACGGTGCGGCGCTGCGTCGCGTAGTCGACGTGGACGAGGCCGAACCGCTTGTCGTAGCCGTAGGCCCACTCGAAGTTGTCCAGCAGGGACCAGGCGAAGTACCCGGCGAGCGGCGCGCCCTTGCGGACGGCGCGGGCGCAGGCGGCGAGGTGCTCCTCCAGGTACTGGGTCCGCTCCGGGTCGTGCACCGAACCGTCGGCGAGGACGACGTCCTGGTACGCGGCGCCGTTCTCGGTGACGTAGAGGCGCTGGACGCCGTACTCCTCGGTCAGGCGCAGGAGGAGCTGTTCCAGGCCCTGCGCGTGGACCTCCCAATCCATGTGGGTGTGGCGGGAGCCGGGCAGGTAGACCTGCTTGGCGTGCGGGACGGGGCCGGCCGCGTCGGCGGTGACGACCTGGCGGAAGTAGTAGTTCACGCCCATCCAGTCGAGCGGCGCCGAGATGAGGTCCATGTCGCCGTCCCGCACGGGGAGTTCGACTCCGTACAGGTCGACCATGTCCTGCGGGTAGCCGCGTCCCAGGATCGGGTCGAGCCACCAGCGGTTGATGTGGCCGTCCCCGCGCACCGCGGCGGCCCGGTCCGCCTCGCGGTCGGTGGCGGCCTCCACCGGGCTGAGGTTGTTGACGATGCCGACGCGGGCGTCCGGGGACGCGGCCCGGATCGCACGCACCGCGAGGCCGTGGCCCAGGTGCAGGTGGTACGAGGCCCGGACGGCGGCGGTCAGATCGGTGAGACCCGGAGCCATCGTGCCTTCGAGGTGTCCGATCCACGCCGAGCACAGCGGCTCGTTGAGCGTCGCCCAGTCCTTGACCCGGTCCCCGAGGCGGTCCACGACGACCGAGGTGTACGCGGCGAAGTGCTCCGCGGTCTCGCGGACCGTCCAGCCGCCCCGGTCCTGGAGCGCCTGCGGCAGGTCCCAGTGGTAGAGCGTGGCGAACGGCGTGATCCCGGCGTCCAGCAGTCCGTCGACGAGGCGGTCGTAGAAGTCGAGTCCGGCTTCGTTGACCGGGCCGTCGCCGCCCGGGACGATCCGTGGCCAGGCGAGCGAGAAGCGGTACGCGCCCGCCCCCACCTCCTTGATCAGGCCGATGTCCTCCGGGACGCGGTGGTAGTGGTCGCAGGCCACGTCCCCGGTATCGCCACCGGCGATCTTGCCCGGGATGTGGGAGAAGGTGTCCCATATCGAGGGCGCGCGGCCGTCCTCGGACACGGCTCCCTCGATCTGGTACGCGGCGGTGGCGACGCCCCAGGTGAAGTCGGCCGGGAGGGCGCTGAGGTCGTTCACGGACTTCCTTTCCGAAGTGGTCACTTGACGGCTCCCGCCGTGAGGCCGGCGACGAGGTAGCGCTGGAGGAGCAGGAACCCGCCGACGATCGGCACGCTGACGACGAGCGAGGCGGCCATGACCTGGTTCCAGTAGACGTCGTTCTGTGTCGCGTAGCCCTGGAGGCCGACGGCGAGCGTGCGGGTGGTGTCGTTGGTCATGACGGAGGCGAAGAGGACCTCGCCCCAGGCCGTCATGAACGCGTACACGGCGACGGCGACGATCCCGGGCACCGCGGCCGGGACGACGACCCGGAACAGGGCGCCGAGCGGTCCGCAGCCGTCGACGAGGGCGGCCTCGTCCAGGTCCCTGGGGATCGAGTCGAAGTACCCGATGAGCATCCAGATGGAGAACGGCAGCGAGAACGTCAGATACGTGAGGATCAGTCCGCCGCGCGAGCCGTAGAGCGCGATCCCGGTGCTGTTCCCGATGTTGACGAAGATGAGGAACAGCGGGAGCAGGAAGAGGATGCCGGGGAACATCTGGGTGGAGAGCACCGTGACGGTGAAGACACGCTTGCCGCGGAACTTGTAGCGGCTCACGGCGTACGCGGAGAACACCGCGATGATCACCGAGAGGACCGTCGCGGCGCCCGCCACCACCAGCGAGTTGACGAAGTACCGGGCGAGCGGGACGGTGTCCCAGATGTCGAGGTAGGGCTTGACGGTCAGCCCGGACGGGATCCAGTGGAACTTCCCCGAGACGTCCTGGAGCGGCTTGAGGGAGCTGCTGATCATCACGTACACGGGCAGCAGCACGAAGGCGGTCAGCAGGGCCAGGATGATGCGGCGGGTCCAGAGGAAGGACGGGGGCGCGGCCATCGGCGACCGGGACCGCGATCTTGATTTCGCCGCTCTCGGCAGTGCGGCCGGCTGGGCATGGCTAGGCATCTGCACCCTTCCTTCCGCGCGAGGTGATGAGCAGGTAGACGGCCGTCACGACCAGCAGGAACAGCAGCAGGAGCACGGACATCGCGGATCCGGTGCCGAAGTTCCAGGTGACGAACGACGACTGGTAGATGTGGATCGAGATGAGGTCGGCGTTTTCCGGGGCCGCTTTGCCGAACAGCACGTACGGGGTGTTGAAGTCGTTGAACGTCCAGAGGAACAGGACGAGCACCAGGACCTGGTTGACCGGGCGCAGCGACGGCAGCGTGATCTTGCGGATCTGCTGCCAGATGCCGGCGCCGTCGATCGCGGAGGCTTCGTACAGCTCGCGCGGGATGTTCTGCAGTCCCGCCATCACGATGAGGAAGGCGAACGGCCAGCCCTTCCACACCGAGACGACGATCAGCGCGTAGATGCTGTTGTCACCGATCAGCCAGAAGGACGGCTGGTCGGTCAGCCCGAGCTGGTCGTGGAGCACGTGGTTGACCAGCCCGTTGTCCCGCTGGAACATGAACGCCCAGGTGATGACGGCCGCGTAGACCGGCAGGGCGTACGGGACGAGGAAGATCGCCCGCAGGAATCCGCGGCCGCGGAAGTTCTCCTGGAGCATGATCGCCGCGGTGACACCGAAGAGCCACGCCAGGCCGACGGCGAAGAACGTGAAGACGCAGGTGACGAAGAACGAGTGGAGCAGCGCCTCGCCGATCGGGGCGTTGAAATCGACCGCGATCCTGTAGTTGTCGAGGCCGGTCCAGGGCGCCGCGCCCCAGTTGCCGATGAAGAACTGGGTGAGCTGGCGGAAGCTCATCACGATCCCGATGACCATCGGGATCACATGGATCAGAAGTTCGAGCAGGACGGCCGGCAGGAGCAGGAGATAGGGCAGTCCGCCCTGGCGGATCCGGCCGGGGATGCGCGGCAGTCTTCTGCGCGCACCCCCGGTGCCCCGGCTCGTCACCCTGTCCGACTTTTCGGTACGGCTGTCGGTGGTCACGGTGGCGGTCATGGAAGGTGCCTTACTGCTGCATCGTCTGCTGGGCCTTTTCGAGGCGCGCCTTGACGGATTCGGTGGTCACGGGGCGTCCGGCTGCGGCGTCGGCCCACAGCTCCTTGACCGCGGTGCCGACGGCCGTCTCGAACTGCGACTCGTTGGGCACCTGCGGCAGCGGGGCCGCGCTCTTGGCGAGCGTGTCGCGCAGGACGGCGAGGTCGGGAGCGGAGAACGCGGCGTCGGCCTGGGCGGTCTTGACCGGAGGGATGGAGCCGTAGGTCTTGTTGAGCAGCTTCTGCTCGGCGTCGCTCGTCATGAACTTCACGAACTTCTTGGCACCGTCGATGTTCTTGGTGTTCTTGAACACCGCCATGTTGATGCCGGCGACCATGGAGTTGACGTTCTTGCCCTGGCCGGGGGTGCCGGACGCGACGGGGACAGGAGCCGCGCCCCAGTCCTCGGGCTTCATGCCCTGGGAGGCGAACGTCGAGGCGGCGGCCTGCCACAGCACCATCGCGGTCTTGCCCTTGGCGAAGTCCGTCAGGGACTGGTTCTGGGCGTACTCGGCGTTGCCCGGCGCGATGATCTTGTCCTTGGCCATGAAGTCGATGTACTGCTTCACGGCGGCGACGGCACCGTCGGAGGTGAACGTCGGCTTTCCGGCGGCGTCGAAGAAGTCCGCGCCGTGCTGTTGGGCCAGGACGAAGGTCTGGTGGATGTTGTTGGAGAGGTTGGACCCCTCCGCGCCCAGGCCCCACTTGCCGTTCTTCGAAAGCTTCTTGCCGTCGGCGACCAGCTCGTCCCAGGTGGCCGGCGGCTTGTCGATGCCCGCCTCGGCGAAGCTCTTCTTGTTGTAGTAGAGGGCGTACGCCAGCGAGTACAGCGGGACCGCGGAGGGGTCCTTGCCCTCCGCGCCGGCCGAGGCGACCGCCGAGTCGACGAAGCGGTCCCGGCCGCCGATCGCGTCGAAGTTCGCCTTGTCCCAGGGCAGCAGGGCTCCCGTCGCCTGGAGCGAGGCCGACCAGGTGTTGCCGATGTTCAGGACGTCCGGACCCTGACCGGACGTGGTGGCCGCGAGGATCCGGTTCAGCAGGTCGGCCCAGGGGACGACCTCCAGCTTGACCTTGATTCCGGTCTGCTCCTCGAACTTCTTCAGCTCGGGGGCCAGGATCTTCTTGTCCGCCTCGATGCTGGGGCCCTGGTTGGAGGCCCAGTACGTGAGGGTCTTGGGCGAATCGTTGCTGCCGCCGCCCGATGACGTACCGCCTCCACAGCCGGTGACTCCGGCGGCGATGGAGATCGCGAGGGTGGCGGCTGCTGCGGCTCTGATGGTGCGCATGCGGGATGGCCCCTTTCCGGGGAGGAAGTCCGCGTTCGGGAACCGAACGACCTTCAGGACTTAATTTATGGCGTGATTTAAGAGGTGAGGGAATGTCGCGTCAAGTCCTGCGGTCGCGGTATGTTGCCGGAAGGGAAGGAGCCACATGGCTGAGCGCAACAGACGGACCGTGCGTGACCTGCGACGGGGCAACCGGGCGAGGGTATTGCAACGGTTGTATTTCGACGGCCCGCTGAGCCGCCAGGAGCTGGGTCCCGCGACGGGGCTGAGTTCAGGTTCCATCAGCAACGTCGTCGCGGAACTCTCCGCCGAGGGCCTCCTGGAGGAGGCGGGCGTCGTCGACTCCGACGGCGGCCGTCCCCGCACCCTGCTGCGCGTCGCCCCCGGCGGCGGCCTCCTCATCGGCATCGACATCGGAGAGACGCGGATCAGGGTCGAGCTCTTCGACCTCGCCCTCACCGAACTCGCCCGCACCGAACGGCTGCTGGCCCAGCACGGCTACGACGTCGACCGCATCGTCGGACACGTCCGCAGCGGGGTCGCCGACGTACTGCGCGACGCGGGCGCCGATCCGGGCCGGCTTCTCGGAATCGGCATCGGCGTCCCCGGCATCATCGAGCGCCACGCGCCGGACGGTGCGGTCGGTGACGTGGGGTCCGTCGTCCACGGTCAGACCATTGACTGGAGCGCCGTCCCGTTCGAGCGGCTGCTCCGCGAAGCCGTCCGGATCCCGTCAGAGGTGCCGTTCTTCATCGACAACGGCGCCAAGACCCTCGGTCAGGCCGAGATGTGGTTCGGCGGCGGACGCGGCGCCGGGGTTTCGGCCGTCGCCCTCATCGGCTCCGGAGTCGGCGCCTGCGTCAACCACGGCGACCTGCTCGGAGAGGCCCGCAGCAGCATGGCCCTCGAATGGGGCCACACCACGGTGCAGTTGCGCGGCCGCCGCTGCCGGTGCGGCTCGATCGGCTGCCTGGAGGCGTACGCGGGCGCCGAGGCCATGCGCGAGCGCTGGCACGAGGCGGGCGGCCCGCTGCCCGCCGACGCCGACGACGAGACCGCGCTCGCCGCGCTGCTCGCCGCCGCCTACCCCGGTGCGGGCGGCGAACCCGACCCCCTGGCCGTCTCCCTGCTCGACGAGACGGCCGAATGCCTCGGGGCGGCCCTGGGCGACCTCATCAACCTCTTCCTGCCCGAGCGCATCCTGCTCGGGGGCTGGGCGGGCCTGCTGATCGGGCCGCATCTGCTGCCCGACATCCGCCGCTACGCGCAGGGATACGCGCTCCGCCACGCCGCGGCCCGCACCACGATCGAGCTGGGCCGCCTCGGCCCCGACGCGGTGACGGTGGGCGCAGCGACACTCCCGCTGTCCGACTTCCTGGCCCGGGGCGGCAGCCGCCCAGCCCCCGAGCAGGATGCGCTCGGGCAGGAAGAGGTTGATGAGGTCGCCCAGGGCCGCCCCGAGGCATTCGGCCGTCTCGTCGAGCAGGGAGACGGCCAGGGGGTCGGGTTCGCCGCCCGCACCGGGGTAGGCGGCGGCGAGCAGCGCGG
>NZ_RDBK01000022.1:355104-392791 GCF_008042275.1 Streptomyces sp. OR43
GGGTCTCTCACGGCGAGGGCGATGACCGGGACGAGGGGCGCCACGCGGCCGGCCAGGTCACCTCCCGGGCGACGGCTCCCGGCACGCCCCCGCGCACCCGCCTCACCCCGTCGCGTCCGACACCGTCCGGGCGCGCCCCCTGTCCCGTACCGCGTCCGCCGCCGTGCGGAAGCCCGGTGCCGAGGGTCCGGGCTGCGCCTCGGGGGCTGGGCGCTGCGGAGACGGCACCGGGCCGCCGGGCGTGGAGGCCGACGCGTGGGGTCGCCCCCTACGGCGTGGGGCCTTCCTCTCACGGCGAAGGGTCTCTCACGGCGAGGGCGATGACCGGGACGAGGGGCGCCACGCGGCCGGCCAGGTCACCTCCCGGGCGACGGCTCCCGGCACGCCGAGGCTCGCCCGAGCGCTTTCCACGTAGCGGCTGCGCGCACTCCGGAACTCCTGGAATGCCTGATCCCAGTTCTGTTCGACTTCCGTGGGTATGCCCCGGGCCAGCGTCTCCAGCCGCCACAGGCAGTGGTCCAGCGTCTTGGACGCCGTGTTCGCCTCGGTGTCGCCGAGGAGCCCGAGCGTCTCGGAGAGGGCGGAACGGCGGGACTCCAGCTCGCCGAGCTCCGTGAGCACATCGGGAGTCGGTTCCAGCTCCACGGGACCCGACACCAGCCCCCGGGCCGCGGCGATCATGTGGTAGCGGGCCGCCAGCTCCTTCACGGCATGGGCGTACTCCGCATAGGCGGTCAAGCGGTGCTCGTCCCACCGCACCGACTGCTGTCTGCGCCACCTCGCCCGCTCGTTCAGACTGCTCACCAGGAAGGACATGAGTGCCCCGAGAGCGACGCCCGCCAAGGGCAGTATCCGGTCGGTCAGACTCACCATGGACCCCGATCACGTAGCGCAGCACCTGCCTGATCATTTCCGCCGCGGCCGGGCAGCGCAACACCCCCTGGGACAGCGGCCGGGCAGCGGCGGGGCAGCGCAACACCCGCCAGGGCCGCGGCCGGGCAGGGCAACACCCCCCCCAGGACAGCGGCCGGGCAGGGCAACACCCGCCAGGGCAGCGGCGGGGCAGCGCAACACCCGCCAGGGCCGCGGCCGGGCAGGGCAAAACCCCGCAAGACAGCGGCCGGGCAGGGCAACACCCGCCAGGGCAGCGGCCGATGGCTGCCGGACCCGCCCACGGGCCGGTGGCCGGCCTACGCCGAGTCGCGGATCACCAGTGCCGGTTCGAAGATCACCGATGTCGTCGCTCCGTCCGGTTTCGACAGCCCGTCGATCAGCAGCCGGGCCATCTCGGCGGCCATCGCCTCGACCGGCTGGCGGACCGTGGTCAGCGGCGGCCGGCAGGCGGACGCGGCGCTGCTGTCGTCGAAACCGATCACCGCCACGTCCTCGGGCACCCGCCGTCCCTGTTCCCGCAGCACATGGCAGGCGCCCGTCGCCATCAGGTCGTTGGCCGCGAACACCCCGTCCAGATCCGGGTGTTCGGCCAGCAGTCGCTCCATGGCGGCCTCGCCGCTCTCCTGGGTGAACTGTCCTTCCGCGATCGGGATGTACGGATGTCCGTGCCGCGCCATCGTGTCGCGGAAACCGGCCAGCCGGTCCTGCCCGGCCGGTACGTCGAGCGGCCCGGTGATGGTCGCGAGGCGACGGCAGCCGCGGGCCAGCAGATGTTCGGCGGCCAGCCGCGCACCGTCCTGGTGGGCGAGGTCGACATAGCTGATCCGGACCGGCCGCGCGGGCCGCGCGTACAGCACCGCGGGCAGTCCGGCGTCCGTGAGCATGCCGGGCAGCGGGTCCTCCGCGTGCGTCGAGACGACGAGCGCGCCGTCTGCGCTGCCCTGGCGCAGGAACGAGACCACGTCCTCACGGGCCCGTGACGTCTCGGCGAACATCAGGACCGGGTGCATGCCGCGCGGCCGGAGGTAGTTGACCACTCCGGTCACCACCCGGCCGAAGAACGGGTCGGCGAAGACCTGCGCGGTGAAGGACGACCCGCTCTCCGGATCGGCCGTGTCCGCGGCCGAACCGCCGTCGGACGGTTCGGGGTCGACGCCGGCGCCCGACACCACCAGGGCGATGGCGTCGGTGCGCCGGGTCACCAGGGAGCGTGCCGCGCGGTTGGGCGCGTAGCCGGTGAGGGAGACCGCCCGGCGCACGGCCTCCTGGATCACCGGGTCGACATTGCGTACGCCGTTGATCACCCGGGAGACGGTGGCGCGGGAGACACCGGCCGCCCTCGCCACGTCCTCGAGGGTGGGTGTACCGGCCGATCGTGGAGCATCCGTCATGAGCGCATTTATAGCATCAGCGGAGAGCGCTCTCCAGTGCGCTCCGAGCCTCGGTCGGTGCCCGTTCCGGCCGGGCGCCGTGACACGGCCGCCGTGAGCGTCGCGCGGAGGGGCAGATCGCCCGCCGAACGGCCGCCCAGCAGGGCGAAGTCGCCGGCCTCCGTCTCCCATCCGTGACGCACGGCCGACCAGTGTGCCAGGGCGCGCCCGGAAACCCGGATCACCGCGACCGCACTCTCCCCGGGCTCCGCCCCGACCGCTGCGTACCCGATCAGGCGCCGGGCCGGACGCTCGACCGCGGAGCCGTTCCTGGCCAGATAGAGCTGGACCACCTCGCGGCCGCGCCGCCGCCCCGAGTTGCGTACCCGGACGCGTACGTCGAAGGCCTCGCCGGCCCCGACCGTCCCGGGGGCCGTCAGATCCTCGTACTCCCAGCTCGTGTACCCCAGCCCGTGGCCGAACCAGTAGGCCGGAGCGGTCCCGGACCGCAGCCAGGCGGCATAGCCGATGTGCAGGCCCTCCTCGTAGTGCAGCCGCCCGTCGGGCGCGGGGGCGGTGCCGAGCACCGGTACGTCGTCCTGGGCTGCGCCCCAGGTGGTCGGCAGCCGGCCGCCCGGCTCCGCCCGGCCGAACAGGACATCGGCGAGTCCGCCGCCGGCCTCCTGTCCGGGAAACCAGGCGAGCAGCAGGGCGGGAACCCGGGCGTGCCAGGGCAGGGCGACCGGACCGCCGGAGTTCACCACGACCACCGTGCGCGGATTGGCCCGTGCCACCGCCCGTACGAGAGCGTCCTGGCCGTCGGGCAGGTCAAGGCCCTCGCGGTCGTGACCCTCCGACTCGCTCTCCTCGGTCGTGCCCACGACCACCACGGCGACGTCCGCGGCGCGCGCGGCGCCCACCGCCTCGGCGAGTACGGAGGCGGCACCGCCGGCGGGAGGGGCGGCGGCGAGGACCGTCGCCACACCGGAACCGGGGGCCAGCGCGCGCCGCGCCACGACCTCCACCTCCTCGCCCGCGACCAGTTCGGCCGGTGCGGGGTGCAGGGGCGGGGCGACGTGGACCCGGGTCGGATCGTCGCTGTCCACCGGGAACGTGCCGGACAGCACGACCTCGCCACCGACGGACAGGGAGACCGCTCCCCAGCCCCCCACCGCCCAGGTCCACACGCCGCCCACGTCGGGGCGGACCAGGGCCCGGATCTCCACGGCCGCGGCACCGTCGACCACGACCGAGGGTTCCACGATCCGGCCGGACAGCCGGTGCTCGGCATGGAGTTCGCCGCCGTCCGCGTCCAGCAGCCTGACGAGCACGCCCGGTGCTCCGGTGCGAGGATCACGCGAGTTTTCCGGGGCGAGGGGGAGGGGGCGGCCGGACGGTGGCAGGCCCCGGTGGTGGGTCACCTTCGCCGAGCCGTCGAGCGCCGCCCGGATCCCGGCCAGTGGAGTCACCACCGTCTCGGGGAACACCTCCGCGCTGCCCCCGCCCTGAATGCGCACCGCCGTGGCATGCGGGCCGATGACCGCGACCGAGCGCAGCTCCGTACGGTCCAGCGGCAGCAGGTCCCCGTCGTTGCGGAGCAGCACCGTACCCGCGGCGACGGCCCGGCGCAGCAGTGCCCGCTGGGCGCCGGGCTTGATGACGGGCCGCCGCACGGACCGGGGCGCTCCGAGGGCGCCCACCTGCCCGGCGAGCCGGAGCAGCCGCCTCACCTTGTCGTCGACGGCCGCGCAGGAGACCAGCCCCCGTTCCAGCGCGGTGAGCAGGCCCGCCGCCCAGGGCCCGTCCGGCCCCGGCATCGCCAGGTCCTGTGCGGAGCGCGCCGTCTCCAGGAGCGTGCGCACACCGCCCCAGTCCGAGACCACGGGCCCCTCGAATCCCCAGCCCTCCTTGCCCTCCTTCAACGGGTGCTCCAGCAGCGGGGAGGCGGACATGGTGACACCGTCGACCTTGTTGTACGCGGACATGACCGCCTGGACGCCGGCCGCCACCGCCGCCTCGAAGGGAGCGAGATAGAGCTCGTGGAGCGTCTGTTCGTCCATGTGGACGTCGACGCCCAGCCGGTCCGTCTCGGCGTCGTTGGCGACGAAGTGCTTGGCGGTCGCGGCGACCCCGCCGGACTGGATGCCCCTGATGAGTGCCGCGCCGGTCCGGCCGGTGAGGAGCGGGTCCTCGGAGAAGCACTCGAAGTGCCGGCCGCCCAGCGGGGACCGGTGCAGATTCAGGGTGGGGGCGAGGAGTACGTCCACGTTCTTGCGCCGCGCCTCCGAGGCGAGCAGCGCGCCGAGATCCGTCACCAGGTGCTCGTCCCAGGAGGCGGCCAGTGCGGTCGGGGAGGGCAGGACGAGTGATGTCTCGCGCTCGTCCCAGGTCTCGCCGCGTACCCCGGCGGGGCCGTCGGAGAAGGTGAGGGCGCGCAGTCCCACAGCTGGTTCGGCGTGTGTGCGCCAGGTGCTCGCACCGGTCAGCAGGCGCACCTTCTGGGCCGGCCCGAGCTTCTCCAGCAGCGGATCGATCTCTTCGTCCCTCATGACGGTCATGCCCCTTCAGTCCGCGCACCGAGTCGGGAGAGCGCTCTCCCGGCGCCAAGCGTCGCTGTCCGGCAGTGACCGTGTCAATGGGGAACGGGTCCGCAAGGGCCGGGTGCGGCCCGTGCCGTGCCGGTGGCCGGAACTCGCTGTGCTCTTGTCATCACGCGTTGTCTGCACATAAGTTGACCGCTTGCGACGTGTCCTACTGCCTGTGGGGGAGCCAAGTCATGGCCGCGAACGGACGGCACCGCAGATACCAGCCGAGCCGCATCAACCGTGTCTCGCTCACGGTCACGGCGGGCGGCGCGGGCATCGCCCTCCCGCTCATCACCGCGGCGTCGGCGGGCGCCGCGTCAGGTGACGTGTGGGACAAGGTCGCCGCGTGCGAATCCACCAGCACCTGGGACATCAACACCGGCAACGGCTACTTCGGCGGGCTGCAGTTCACCCGGTCGACCTGGGCGGCCTACGGCGGTACGGAGTACGCGCCGCGCGCGGATCTGGCCACCAGGGACCAGCAGATCGCCATCGCGGAGAAGGTCCTGGAGGGGCAGGGACCGGGCGCGTGGCCGGTCTGTTCGGGGAAGGCGGGCCTGACGCGGGGCGGTGACGGACCCGATATCAGCCCGCAGTCCGAGCGAACGGCCGAGGTCGCGACGCCGAAGAAGGCCGCGCCACGTGCCTCCGCTTCGCGGACTGCCGGGACGAAGAAGGCCACACCCACCACGGTGCCGGGCAAGCGCGACTCGTACACCGTGGCGCGCGGGGACTCGCTCTCCGGGATCGCGGCCGAACGGCGCCTGGACGGAGGCTGGCAGCGGCTCTACTCGGCCAACCGCAAGGTCGTCGGCGACGACCCGGACCTGATCTTTCCGGGCCAGCGGCTGAGCCTCGACCTGGCGGAGACCCCGAGGACGGTCAGGGGCGCCGCTCCGAAGACGGATGCCGCGTCGCAGCCACGGGCCAGGGACGTCAGCAAAGCCAAGGACGTCGGCAAAGCCAAGGAGACGCCGAAGAGGACGGCACAGCCGGAGCGCGAGCAGGCGGTCCGGCCGGCGCAGCAGGCTCAGCCGAAGCCGACGGTCCGGCCGAAGCAGACGCAGCAGCCGAAGCAGACTCAGCAGGCGAAGCCGAAACCCAGGAAGACCGAGACCACCCACAAGACCGAGACCCGCAAGACCGAGCGCGTGGAGAAGCACTCCGGGCTCACCGCTCCGGTGGCGGCCCGCACGGGCACCCCGTACCACCAGTCGGGCTCCTGGTCCAGCGGCTACCACACGGGCGTCGACTTCCCCGTGCCCACCGGCACTTCGGTGAAGGCGGTGGGGGCCGGAACGGTCGTCTCGGCGGGCTGGGGCGGAGCGTACGGCTACCAGATCGTGATCCGGCACAGCGACGGCAAGTACAGCCAGTACGCGCACCTGTCGTCGCTCCTGGTGCGTTCCGGCCAGCACGTGGGCGGAGGGCAGCGCATCGCCCGCTCCGGCTCCACCGGCAACGTCACGGGGCCGCACCTGCACTTCGAGATCCGGACAGGCCCCGACTACGGCTCCGACGTCGACCCGCTCGCCTACCTCAGGGCGGGCGGAGTCAAGGTCTGAGTGCCCAGCCGGTCACCGGCCGCGGCGGCGGAGGCGGAGGCGGTGGACCCCGTGGAGGACGCGCCCTTGCGTGCGCCGCCGGGCGGCCGCGGGTCCGGTCCGAACTCCGCCTGACCCACCCGGCGCTCCAGTGGCTTCCGCACGGTCATCGGCAGAGGTGCGGGAAACGTTTCCGCGGCTGCCGCCGGCGTCGGTGGTACGGATTCGGGAAAGGCCACCACGGTCGGGGTCGTCGACCGGACCGGCCGGGGCACCGTGCCCGCCGGGCCGTTCGGTGCGCCCGCCGGGTCCGGCGAGCCGGCGGGCCCGGCGAAATCCGCCGCGTCCTCGCCGGATGTGCCGAGGGGCAGGGTGTCCGGCGGACGTGCGGCGGCGGTCGTGCCACTGGACTGCCGGCCCGCTCGGGCGCCGTCCCGAGTCCGCTCACTCACGGTCGCGCCACTGGACTCCTGGCCCGCTCGGGCATCGTCCCGCGGACGCGCGCCGACGGCGGTCCGCCGGCCCTCGCGGCGCTCCGCGCTCATCCGCTCCGTGGTGAGCATGATCAGCCCGCCGGCCGCCACGGCCCCGCAGGCGAGGGCGAGCAATGTGCCGGCGGTTCCGTGCCGGAACTGCTCACCGAACAGCGTGATGCCGACCGCGGCGGCCACCACCGGATTCACCACCGTCACCGTGGCGAGCGGTGCCGTCAGACCCGCGCCGCGGTACGCCGACTGGGACAACAGCAGCCCGGCCCCCGCGAGCGCCGCGATCACGAGCAGTGTCGGCAGACCCGCGCCCACCTCGCCCGAGGTCCACTGCATGGCCACGGTCTTCGTGAACACGGAAGCGATGCCGAAGGCGACACCTGCCGCTCCGGCCAGGACCACGCTGCGTATCACCGGCCGGCGCATGGCCTTGGCGACCAGCATCAGCGCGGCCACCGCGCCGAACGTCACGATCGCGAGCATCAGTTGCTCGGGCCCGCCGAGGGACTGCGCGTCGGACCCCCCGGTCAGCGCCAGCAGTCCGGCGAGCCCCACCGTCGCCATGAGCGCGCCGCGCCAGGCGGTCGCCCCGGCCCTGCGGCGTACGAAAAGGGCGGCCATCGGCAGGGCGAAGACGATGGTCAGGGCGCCCAGCGGCTGTACGAGGCTGAGCGGGCCGTAGGCGAGGGCCACCACGTGCAGGACGGCGCCCACGCCGTTCAGGGCCACCGCGGCCCACCAGACCCGGTTGCGCAGAGGTGCCAGTGAGCGGCCGTCGGAGGCCGTGGCCACGCGCTCCTGGACGATCGCCCCGGCCGCGTAGGCGACCGCGGAGACCAGTGACAGCAGCACGGACAGCGCGAGGGAACTCATGTACCCCACGATCTCCCTTCAAAGCCGCCGCGTCGTCGTCCCTGAGACGGCGATTCGGCCTACTGCTTTGGTAGTACGGGAGTGGTCCCGGTGTCCTCCTCCCGACGGTAGTCCTCCTCGCGGCCGACGTCAGAACGATCATCCCGCACGGATACGGTGGACCGCGAGCCGCGGCACTGCCGGTGCCCGCGGCATCACACCGGGTGGCCGGAGGAGCGGGGGCGGCAACGCGATGGACGGGGACGAAGAGGCCGGTCCGGGCGGGTTCTTCGCGTTGCGGACGGCCCCGGTGCCCGCGGGCGGGCATCGTGCGCTGGCACGGTTGTACGCGGGAGAGGACGCGGCACTCACGGGCCGCATCGACACCGTCGCGGCGCGGCTCGGGACGACGGAACGGCGCGTCGCCGCCTCCGTCGCGCATCTGGGCCTGGCCGCGCGGCTGTGGTCCACGGCGCTCGGGCCCGCGGTCCTCTCCGGCGGCGTTCCCGCCCTGCGGGCCGAGGACCTCCGCTGGGACCCCCGGCTGCCCGCCCCGGACGATCTGTGGCATGACGGACGAACCGTGCTCCCGGGCTCGGCCGCCGGGATCCGGGACGTCGTCCAGTACGGCCATCTCGTCCCGCTCGGTGACGCGGTGCGCCGGGACACCCCCGTGCCGCTCGGGCTGCTGTGGGGCAACGCCGGATCCGCGCTGGCGGGGGCCGTGCGTCAGCTGATGGTGTGGGCGCGTACCCACGGCAGGACCGACGTCGCCGCGCGCACCCGCGCCCTGGCCGCCGAACTCTTCGACCACCCGGATCTGCGCGGCACGGGCGCACCGCACGGACCCGCTTTCCGCCGGAGCACCTGCTGCCTCTACTACCGTGTGCCGGGCGGTGGTCTGTGCGGCGACTGCGTCTTCGACGAGGCGCCCCGCCGCTCGCCCGGACGTCCTGGCCGGGCAGGCGGAGGCTGAGCACGACAGAGCCTTTCGGGTTTCTCTCGTGAGCGGTTCGGCACGTACGGCGGCGGGTGAGCGGCCGACGGGCTACGAAGTCGAACGGGGAACGGATCCATCTCTGCGACGAGGAGCCCGGGCATGCGGCACGGCACTGGAAAGACGACGGAGGCAGGGCCCGTTCGCCGCCCCGCGACAGTGATCGGTGCGGGGCCGGGGGCTCGCGCTGCGAGGGTGATCGGTGCCGGGCCGGGTGCCCGTGCCGCGAGGGTGGTCGGTGCGGGGCCGGGTGGTGCCCGTTCCGCCAAGGCGATCGGTGCCACGCATGGTTCTTGATCTCGTCATCATCGGGCTGGCCATCAACGCGGGGCCCCTGCATAACAGCGCGTTCATCCTCCTGCTCTCCGCACCCCGTGGCGTACGCAAAGGGCTCGCGTTCGTCCTCGCCTGGCTCGGCTGCCTGGTCCTCGTGCTGGCCGCGGTGATCCTGCTGACCGGCGGCAAGCCGCCCGCCCCTCGCAGCGCCCCCTCCACGGCGGCCCTGGCGCTCAAGCTGGCGCTGGGCATCGGGATGGTGGTCTACGCGGAGAGGAAGCGGCGGCGGGGCAGCCGGCCGCGCCGGTCCCCGAAGTGGCTGTCCCGGCTGGACAACGCCTCGCCGTGGACCGCGGCCGGCCTGGGCGTCGTCCTGCAGCCGTGGGGCCTCGTCGCCGCGGGAGCCGCCACGGTCGTGCAGGCGCACCTGTCCTCCATCGGCTCGTACGTGGCGCTCTTCGTCTTCTGCCTCCTCGCAACCTCCGGCCTGTTGGCGATGCTGCTGTACGCGACGTTCCGGCCCGCGGCGGCCCGGGCGAGGCTGGGCGCGCTCCGCGACTGGACGGAAAGCCATCAGGACCAGGCGATCGTGACGCTCTCCCTGCTGGCGGGCCTGTGGCTGGTCGCCAAGAGCCTCTACCAACTCGTCTGAGCCGCCTCACCGTCACGGGGCTTTCGGGCATGCCGAAGGACGGCGTGGTGATCCGGTCCGCGCCGTCGTTCAAAGGGCTCTGACGTGGGCTCTTCCGGAATCCCTCCGCTTCGCACCGGGGCTTGTCATGGACCTGGACAGCGCCGCATCCGACGTGCTGTCATGCCAACTGCCTTTCCTTCCAACGTTGTACATCGTGTTGCAACGAGCCGCCACCCTTCCTCACCAAGGAGGATCCGTGCGCATCGACAAGAGACTGATTCTGTTCCTGGCAGCTGTCGTGGGAGCTGCCGGAATGTCCGCCGTACCCGCCGCTTCGGCAGCCGGCCAGGACCCCGCAGCCCCCTCGGACGTGCAGGGGCTGAAGGGGGAGTACTACACCCAGTCCGCCCCCGGGGCCTTCGACTTCGGGACGCTCAAGGCCACCGGCTTCGACCCCTCCATAGACTTCCCGACCCTGGAGTCGCGGCTGAGCTCCGCCACCGGGCAGGCCGACGACGCCAGCATCCGGTGGACCGGGAAGATCGTCCCGGAGAAGTCCGGCGCCCATACGTTCTCCATGATCGGGGACAACGGCTTCCGCCTCTGGGTCGACGGAAAGCCGGTCATCGACCACTGGGTCGACGACTGGGAGAAGGAACAGACCTCCCAGCCGGTCGAGTTGACCGCGGGGACCGCCTACGACTTCAAGGTCGAGTACTTCGAGCACGAGGGCGGCTCCAACCTCCACCTCAAGTGGACCGAACCGGGCGGCACCAAGGTGCCCGTACCGCAGTCCGCCTTCCGGCTGCCGGACGACTTCGCGTACGACGGCGCCATCGGCGCCACCGTGCTCGCCGACGGCCGCACCCTCAAACTCGACTTCGCCCAGAAGCTCGGCGCCCTTCCGGCCGGCCTGGTGAACCACCTCGACGCCGTGATCGGCGGTGCCGAGTGGCCGCTCGGGGCGGTCCGGACGGACCCGGCCGACCCGCGCAGCCTGACCGTCGCCCTCAAGGAACCGGTCGTCGGGAACAAGGCCGGTGACGCCAAGGGCCTGGCCGACATCCGCTACGACGGGGACGGCGCACTGGCGGGCGAGGACGGCACGCGGGTCGGCGCCTTCTGGTCCAGTGGGCCCAACCACTCCACGTACCAGCTCCGCACCGCATGGGCCGATGAGGTCGGACCGAAGAACGCTCTGCCGGAGTATCCGCGTCCGCAGCTCACCCGCGACAACTGGCAAAACCTCAACGGCTCCTGGGAGTTCGCCTCGGCCAAGGCGGGGGAGCGGCCGCCGGTCGGCAAGAAGCTCGGCGAGAGGATCCTCGTCCCGTACCCGGTCGAGTCGCAGCTCTCCGGCATCGAACGGCACGAGGACCGGATGTGGTACCGCCGGACCTTCACCGTCCCGAAGAACTGGAAGGTCGGCTCGGCCCAGCGGCTCCAGCTGAACTTCGGCGCCGTGGACTGGCAGTCCGAGGTGTACGTCAACGGCCACAAGGTCACCGAACACAAGGGCGGCTACGACAAGTTCAGCGCCGACGTCACCGACGCGCTGAAGCCCGGGCGTACCCAGGAGCTGATCGTCGGTGTCTACGACCCGACCGATGCCAGGGACGGCGAGAACCCGCCGATGGGCAAGCAGCGCCTGGACCCCAGCGGTATCTGGTACACCCCGTCCTCCGGCATCTGGCAGACCGTCTGGATGGAGCCGGTCGCGGCCGACCACGCGGACTCGCTGAAGCTCACCCCGGACGTCGCGGGCGAGAGCGTCGCCGTCGAGGTGCGCGGAGTGCGGGACGGTGTGCCGGTCACGGCGACCGCGTACGACGGCAGGCGCAAGGTGGGTACGGTCACCGGGCGGACCGGTTCGGCCCTGAAGGTGTCCGTGCCCGACCCGCACCTGTGGTCGGCGGAGGATCCGCACCTCTACCAGCTCAAGGTCACGGTCGGATCCGACCGGGTCGGCAGCTACTTCGGCATGCGGTCCGTCGCCGTCGAGAAGGTGAACGGCACCCCGCGCACCATGCTCAACGGCAAGCCGGTCTTCATGATGGCCACCCTCGACCAGGGCTTCTGGCCGGACGGGCTGCACACCGCTCCCACCGACGAGGCGCTCGCGTACGACCTGAAGATGCACAAGGCGATGGGCTTCAACTCGGTCCGCAAGCACATCAAGGTCGAGCCCGACCGCTGGTTCTACTGGGCGGACAAGCTGGGGCTGATGGTCTGGCAGGACATGCCGGCGATGAACACCGTCAACCCGTCGGCCGCCGCCCGCGCCGAGTACGAGCACGAGATGAAGGAGATGATCGACGAACACTCCAGCCACCCGTCCATCGTCATGTGGGTGACCTTCAACGAAGGCTGGGGCCAGTACGATGAGGCCCGGATCGCTGACCAGGCCAAGGCCTGGGACCCGACGCGCCTGATCAACAGCATGTCCGGGATCAACCTGGGTGCCGACGGCGGGACCGGGGACATCATCGACGAACACGGCTACCCGAGCCCCGCGCTGCCGAAGCCGGACGGCCGACGGGCCCTGATGAGCGGCGAGTACGGCGGACTCGGGCTCGCGGTACCCGGCCACGCCTGGGCGGTGCAGCAGTCGTACATCGCGGTCGACCCGGCCACCTACACCGACGACTACCTGGCCAAGCTCGACGAGGTGCACGCGCTGGCCTGCAAGGGCGGCAACGGCGCGGTGTACACGCAGATCTCCGATGTGGAGGGTGAGCTGAACGGTCTGCTCACCTACGACCGCAAGGTCGTCAAGCCCGAGGTGAAGCGGGTCCACGACGCCCAACAGGCACTGATCCGCGATGCGTCGAAGGACGTCATCGCAGGCTGCGTCTAGGTCCGACCTTTCCAGGCCGCTGTGGTCCGTCCCACGCAGGGACGGACCACAGCGGCCCGTCCGACCCCTTGACGCGGATCAACGGGGAACCAAGAATGATCGCGCTCTGACAACGTTGTCCGAAGGAGTATCCCCATGCACCGGATCCCACGGCCGCGCCTGCGCGGCCCGGCGGCCGCACTCGCCGCCGCCGCGCTCCTGGGCGGTGTCCTCACCACCGGGGCCACGGCCCAGGCCGCGCCCCGGACCGACAGCCGGCTGACCGACCTGGTCAACCCGTTCATCGGCACCCAGAACGAGGGCAACACCTATCCCGGCGCCTCCGTGCCGTTCGGCATGGTGCAGCTCTCCCCGGACACCGGCCACAACACCGGGTACGACTACGGCGAGAACCACATCCGGGGCTTCTCCTCGGTCCATCTCTCCGGCGTCGGCTGCGGGTTGGGCGGCGACCTGCCGACCCTGCCCACCACCGGTGACGTCACCGAGACCGACTACGCGAAGTACGCGGCCGAGTTCAGCCATGACGACGAGAAGGCGAGCCCCGGCTACTACAAGGTCGGGCTCAAGACCGGCATCGACGCCGAACTGACCGCGACGCAGCGCACCGGCGTGCAGCGCTACACCTTCCCGGCCACCGACAAGGCCAACGTCCTGCTCAACGCGGGCCAGTCGCTGCACAGGACGCTCTCGTCCGAGGTCGAGATACTGGACAACCGCACGGTACGGACCGCGATCACGGGCAGCGGCTTCTGCCAGGGCACCAAGGCGTACACGGTCTACACCGTCACCCGCTTCGACCGGCCGTTCACCACGTCCGGAACCTGGAACGGCGACACCGTCACCGAGGGGGCGAAGAAGTCCTCGGCCACCGACGCCCGCAACGGCGCCTGGCTGCGGTTCGACACCACCAAGGACCGCACCGTCGAGGCCACCACGGCCCTCAGCTACGTCGATGCCAAGGGTGCCGCACTGAACCTCCGTGCCGAGGGCGGCCACAGCTTCGCCCAGGTCGAGCGCGCCGCACAGCGCAGCTGGGAGGACCGCCTCGAAGGCGTCAAGGCCCAGGGGGGCAGCGACGAACTGCGCCGCACGTTCTACTCCTCGCTCTACCGGTCCTTCCTCGCGCCCAACGTCGGCAGCGACGTCGACGGCCGCTACACCGGGTGGGACCAGAAGACCCACCGCGCCGTCGACTCGCACGGGGCGTTCACCTACTACCAGAACTGGTCGCTCTGGGACACCTACCGCACCCAGGCCCAGCTCCTCTCGCTGCTCGCCCCGCGCGAGTCGCGCGACATGGCGATATCCGTCCTGCGGATCGACGCCGAGAGCGGCTGGCTGCCCAAGTGGGGCTACGGCACGGTCGAGACGAACATCATGACCGGCGACCCGGTCACCCCCTTCCTCACCAACGCCTACCAGCAAGGACTGCTGAAGGGATACGAGGAGGAGGCGTACCGCGCGCTGAAGAAGAACGCCGACGGCGTGCCCGCCACCGACTCCGCTCCGGTGGGCCGGGAAGCCAACGTCGAGTACCTGAAGGACGGCTTCGCCCCGTACATCAAGGACCGTCCGCACGCCAAGCCCGGCGACTCCGACTACGACCACGGCGCCTCCGCCACCCTGGAGTACGCCCTGTCCGACGGCATGCTCGCCGAGATGGCCCGCGACCTCGGCCACGACGCCGACGCCGCCCGCTACGACGCGCGTGCCCAGAACTACCGGAAGATCTTCGACGCCTCGACCGGCTTCTTCCGCGCCCGTGACGCCTCCGGCGCCTTCACCGGTCCGGCCGACCCGGCGCAGAGCGAGGGCTTCCACGAGGGCACGTCCTGGCAGTACCAGTGGATGGTCCCGCAGGACATCCCCGGCATGGTCGACCTGATCGGCGGCAAGGACGCCGCCAACCAGCGGCTCGACTCGTTCTTCGCCTACGACAAGCTCCTCGCCGACCCGGCGAAGACCGCGCGCGAGGTGTGGGTCAACGGACCGTACGCGTACTACAACGCCGACAAGTATAACCCGCAGAACGAGCCCGACCTCATCGCCCCGTACACCTACCTGTCCACCGGTCAGCCGTGGAAGACGACCGATGTGGTCCACGCGGCCCTGACGCTCTTCACCAATGGTCCGACCGGTATGACGGGCAACGACGACCTCGGCACCATGTCCGCCTGGATGGTGCTCTCCTCGATCGGTGTCTTCCCGGTCCAGCCGGGCACCGACACCTGGGGCCTGTCCACACCGGCCTTCGAGCGCGTCGACATCAAGCTCGACCGCCGGTACTACCCGCGCGGATCGCTCACCGTGAGCGCGCCCGGGGCCTCGGACACCGACCGCTACATCCAGTCGGCCCGGCTCGACGGTGCGCAGCAGTCGCGCACCTACCTCACGACGGACGACATCCGCGCGGCCCGCTCGCTCACCTTCACGGTGGGCAGCGAGCCGTCGGCGTGGGGCACCTCGCCCGAGGACGCTCCGCCCGCGCTGCGCTGACCGGGAACCCGGTACGGCGCATGCCGAGCGCCCTTCCCTCCGTCCGCCGGAGGGAAGGGCGCTCGGCGTCGTGCGTTCAGCCGGACAGCGGTGGGTCGATCGCCTCGGGAACGGTCGGAAAGACCGGAAGCACGCTGTCGAGGCCCAGCACCCCGATGAGCCGCTCCATGAAGGGGGAGGGTGCGGCGAGCCTCAGGCGGGGCCCCAGCAGTACCTGGCCCTGCAGGAGTGCGTTCACCGTCGTGGAGTCCGCGAAACTCACGTCCGAGAGGTCGACGACCACCGGTCCGTTCCCGTCCTCGGCCGCGCGCTCCAGCGCGGCGCCGAGCGGGGCGATGTTGTCGATGTCGAGGTCGCCGGTCACGGCGAGCACCAGCGCTCCCCGGTCCTGGCGTGGGACGATTCTCATGGCTCTGCCGGGGCTGGGGGATGGAAGCACGGTCACCTCGTGATGCACTGGGTGGCGGGGGAGCGGGTCGGCGTGGTGGACGGCCCGGTGCGAGTCCGTCCCTGCTCGTAGCGGGTGCAGGCCAACGATAGAAGTAATAGTTGCCATTTGACAACATTCTTCGTGGGGCAACAATCTGTACCCCCAACGATCAACGGAAGCACCCTCTCGGAGGAGTGCTCCGGCAACGCGGAAGCAGGGGCTGGGTGAAGCTAGGCGCTGTCCGCGATGTCCTCGCGGAGCCGGTCGGCCGGACTCCGGCCGGCCGTGAGCCGCTGGGACGCTGCCGAGCGGAAGGCGGCGAGCCCTTCGGCGAGCGCCGCCACCTCCGTGGGCTGCATGCGCTCCAGCACGGCCGCGAGTTCCCGCGTGCGGATCGCCCGGTACTCCTCCAGCAGGGCGCGGCCGCGACCGGTCAGCCGCAACTCGACCTCCCGGCGGCTGACCGGACTCGGGTCCCGCTGGACCAGGCCCATGGCCTCCATCCGGTCGCAGAGCCGGCTCACCGACGGAGCGCGCGAGCCCAGCGCCTCACCGAGCGAGCGGAGGTTGCTGCCCTCCTGCTTCTCGATGACCAGCAGGGCACGCAGCTGGGAGGGGGAGACCGTGCCGGGAGGCGCCGCCTCCTGACCTCGGCCCCACAGCACCTCCAGCAGCTCGGCCGCGGCACAGACGTCCCCGGACACCCGCTCAAGGTGGTGGTGAGGTCCGGCGCGGTGGGGCATCCATCCACTCTGTCACCCGGAACCTCCTTCTGTCAGCCCGGCCCCGTCCCTGTCACCCGACGAAGAATGAGCGGAAGACCGTGAACGCCCGTACCGAAATCGAGAGAGCCGTACGCGCCGCCGCACCGCACGCCCTGGTGGAGACGGTGCGGGACGTCCTGTCCAGCGCGTTCGACGCCCGGTCCGTGCAGTTGCTGCTGGCGGACTACGGAATGAGCGTGCTCAAGCCGGTCGGCCCCGAACCGGGGCACGCGCCCACGCTGTCGATGCACAACAGCCCACAGGGCCGTGCCTACGGCAGCCAGCGTCCGCACGAGGAACCGGCCGCCGACGGCGACGGCACCGACCACCACTTCCCCGTGACGGTACGGGGCGAGCGCCTCGGCATCCTCAGCGTCCGCCTCCCGGCCGGGCGCTCCACCCCGCAGGCCATGGACGAGCTGGCGCACATCGCGGACCTGCTGGGCCACGAGATCATCGTCGCCGAGCGGGACACCGACCACTACCAGCGGGCCCGCCGCGTCACCCGGCTCACCCTCGCCGCCGAGATGCAGTGGCAACTGCTCCCCGCCCATGCGTTCACCGCCGCGGAGTACGCCATCGGCGCGCAGCTGGAACCGGCCTACGCCATTCACGGCGACAACTTCGACTGGGCCGCCGACGCCGACCAGCTGATCGTCTCCGTGACCAACGGAATGGGGGAGGGCATACAGGCCTCCCTGCTCACCAACCTCGCGGTGAACGCGCTGCGCAACGCCAGAAGGGCCGGGATCGGCATCGCGGACCAGGCGGCCCTGGCCGATCAGGCACTCTACGACCAGCACCGCGGAGGCGCCCATGTGTCGACCCTGCTGCTGCGCTTCGACCTGGCCACGGGAACGCTCGGTGTGGTGGACGCGGGCTCTCCGCAGCTGTGGCGGCTGCGCGGCAGAACGGTCGCACGCCTGGAACTGGATGCTCAGCTGCCGCTCGGCATGTTCGAGGAGTCGCAGTACGTGGTCCAGAACGTTCAGGTGCTTCCCGGTGACCGGCTTCTGCTCGTCAGTGACGGGGTGTATGACACCGTGTCACCTCTCGGCGAGGCATATGTCGAGCGGGGCCTGGCCAGGGTGATCCTCGGGACGCGACTGCTGCCCGCGGCCTCGGTGCCGGGAGCCGTCCTGCGGGAACTGGCGGACTACCGCGACTCCGACCTGCTCGATGACGCGCTGGTCGTCTGCGTCGACTGGTTCGGCAGACAGAGCGGCGGCTGACACCCCGGCCGGCCACCGGAGGCTGACGCCGCAGCCGCCGCCCACGCGGACGGACCAATCGCTGAACGTGAACTCGGCGGACGGATCAGCTGCTGAGCGTGAACTCGGCGCGGATGCGCTTGCCGACCGGCACCCGCTCGGCCGTCAGCCGGTCGCACAGGGCCACGACGATTTCCATGCCGTGCCCGCCGAGCCGGCTCGGGTCGGGGGAGTAGAAGACCGGGAGCGCGCTGCTGCTGTCGTACACCGTCACGCTCACGCGCTCGGCCGTGCCCTCCAGCTCCAGCAGGTAGGGGCCGTGACTGTAGCGGTCGGCGTTGGTGACCAGCTCGCTCACGGCCAGCATCAGGTCGTTACGTGTGTGTGTGCCGAGCACGGCCATCCACTCGGACACGAGCCGCGCCAGGAACCGGTCGGCCAGGACGCGTGCCTGGGCGATGCACCCGGGCTCGCCGTCGAACACCTCGGCGCTGTGCAGTGTCTCCGTGGGCGGACGGCTTCTCGGGGAGTCGTCCGGCCGGGAGAGGGCCTGTTCGTTCATGTGCTCCAGCCAGGGCGCAGCGGGGGAGGCCGGGACCTCTCTTCTCGCTGGTCGTCTACCCGCGTCGGAAGATCCCACTCCCGGTCATGGTCGGCAGATGTCACGCACGTCCGGGAAGCCGCACCACGGTCACGAAGAACTCGTCGATCTGGCGGACCGCCGCGATGAACTGATCGAGGTCGACCGGCTTCGTGACATAGGCGTTGGCGTGCAGTTTGTAGCTGCGCAGGATGTCCTCCTCGGCGGAGGACGTGGTGAGCACGACCACGGGAATGAGGGAGAGTCCCGGGTCCTGCTTGATCTGCTCCAGCACCTGGCGGCCGTCGTACTTGGGCAGGTTCAGGTCGAGCAGGATCAGATCGGGGCGCGGGGCGTCGGTGTGCTCTCCCCGTCGGTAGAGGAAGTCCAGCGCCTCCTGCCCGTCGCGGACCACATGGAGCGTGTTGCGGATCTTGTTGTCCTCGAACGCCTCGCGCGTCATCAGCTCGTCGCCCGGGTCGTCCTCGACGAGCAGGACCTCGATGGGCTGTACGGGGTTGGTCACGAGGCGTCTCCGGAGATCTCGGCGGGACCGGCCGCACCCTCGGCGGGAGCCGGGGAGCCGTCGGCGGGCAGGCAGAAGTGGATACGGGTGCCCAGGCGGGGTTCGGGATCCAGCCAGATCCGGCCGCCGTGGAACTCGATGATCTTGCGGCAGAGGGCGAGTCCGATGCCCGTGCCGTCGTACTCGTCACGGGCGTGCAGACGCTGGAAGATGACGAAGACCTTCTCGGCGAACTCCGGGGCGATCCCGATGCCGTTGTCCGTCACGGTGAAGTGCCAGTCGTCCTCCTCCCGCACACAGCCGACGGTGACGACGCACGGCGCGTCCGGGCGCCGGAACTTCACCGCGTTGCCGATCAGGTTCTGCCAGATCATCGCGAGCGTCGTCGCGTCGCCGTGCACCTCGGGAAGCGTGTCCTCACGCACGACCGTGGTTCCCGACTCCTCGATGACCAGCGCCAGATTGGCAAGGCCCCGGTCCAGCGAGCGGTCGAGATCGACGGCGCTCCAGCTGTCATGGACCCGGCCCACGCGGGAGAAGGTGAGCAGATCGTTGATGAGTACCTGCATGCGTTTGGCACCGTCGACCGCGAAGTCGATGTACTGCTTGCCGCGCGCGTCCAGCTCGGTCCCGTACCGCTTGTCCAGCAGCTGGCAGAACGACGCGACCTTCCGCAGCGGTTCCTGGAGGTCGTGCGAGGCGACGTAGGCGAACTGCTCCAGCTCCGAGTTGGACCGGCGCAGTTCCTCGGCCTGCTGCGCCAGCAGTTCCTCACGCTCCTGTGCGGCGTCGAGTTCCTCGACCAGCCGGCAGCGCATGTCCTCGACCGCGGCGGACACCGCCCGTACGTCGGAGGGCCCGGGCACGTCGATACGGCGCCGGAAGGTGCCGGACCGCACATGGCGGGAGGCCTCGGCCAGGGCGTTGAGCGGCCGTCCCACCACCCGCTGCAGCAGCAGGCTGAGGGCGATCACGCACACGACGAAACAGGCCACGAGCGTGAGCAGTGCGCGGTCGCGGGTGGAACGGGCGTCGTTGAGCTCGCCGCGCGCGCGGTCCCGGGCGGTGTCGAGATGGGACTGCTGCGCCGAGTAGAGCCCGCGCAGTGTGTCGAAGGCGGCCTTGCTCCCGGCGGTCCGGGCGGACGAGCGGCCCTGTGGCCCGTCGCGGCGGACCGCGGCGATCAGCGGTTCGGCGTGCTCCTTGCGCCACTGCGCCGAGGCGGCGGCGATCCGGTCCAGATCGCGGTCGTACGGGTCGCCGGCCCCCATGGCGTCACGGACCCGCGCCAGGCGCCGCTGCTCGTCGCGTTTGCCGCTCGCGTACGGCTGCAGGAAAGAGGGGTCGCCGGTGAGGGCGTAGCCGCGGACCCCGGTCTCCTGGTCGAGCAGCGCGTTCTGCAACTGGAAGGAGGCGGACCTGGCCGGCTGGATGCGGTCCACCAGTTCGGTGGTCCGGTCGGATATGGAGGCCAGGACGAGTCCGCCGACCACCAGACAGCCGCACACGACCAGGACGAAGCAGCCCAGGATCAGATGGACCCAGTTCTGGACCGACAGCCGTGCCAGCCTGCCCGGCCGCTGCGGGGCGTCGGTGGATGGGTCAGTGCTCATGAGGGGTCCGCTTCCAGCCGAGATGCAGCACGGCGACGTCATCGGCGAGGCCCCCGTATGGAGCCGCTCCTTCGGTGGCACCGGCGACCAGGGCGTCGACGAACGCCCGGGCCGGCAGACCGGCCCGGGCCCTGGCCATGGCGAGCAGGCCCTCCTCGCCCAGGCGGGAGTCCGGTCCGGTGCGCCCCTCGAACAGGCCGTCGGTGAACAGCACGAGGCCGGTGCCGGGCGCCAGGGCGTGGTCGGTCGAGGCCCACTGACCGTGGCCGGGCAGCAGTCCGAGGGCGATGCCGCCCTCCGGCTCCACCCACTCGATGGCCGTGCCCCGGCGCAGCAGGAGTCCCGGGTGTCCCGCCCTGACGATCCGGACGAGGTCGCCGCCGGGCGGGAAGACGAGTGAGGTGACGGTCGCGAAGACATGGGGGTCGGAACGCTCGGCGACGAGTATCTCCTCGAGGAGAGCCAGCTGTTCCAGCTCATCGGTGCCGCACAGGACCGCGGTGCGCCAGGCGACTCTCAGACAGACCCCGAGTGCGGCCTCGGCCGCGCCGTGCCCGGACACGTCGCCGATCACGGCGTGGACGGTGCCGTCGGGTCGCTGGACCACGTCGTAGAAGTCGCCGCTGAGCAGCCCGTGGGCCCGGCCCGGCTCGTAGCGGGCGACCGCTTCGAAACCGTCGTCGTTCAGCAGCGGTACGGGCAGCAGCCCGCGTTCGAGACGGGCGTTCTCCTGCGCCATGAGCTGATTGGCGCGCAGCGCCGCGGCCGCCCGTTCGACCTGCTTGCGCTGGAGGGCGTAGCGGACGGCCCGCGACAGCGCCTGCGGATCGAGCCGTCCCTTGACGAGGTAGTCCTGCGCACCGGTGGCCACGGCGTCGAGCCCCGCCTCGGCCTCCGCCAGACCCGTCAGCACCACGATGGCGGCGTCCGGGGTGGTCTCCACGATCTGGGTGACGGCGCGCAGGCCGTGTACATCCGGAAGATGCAGGTCCAGCAGGACGCAGACGGGCGTGCGATGACCGCGCAGGAAGGTCAGCGCCTCGGTCAGGCTCTTGCACCAGGTGAGCGCGGAGTCCAGCTCGCCGTCGGCGAGCATCTCCTCGACCAGCAGGGCGTCGCCCGCGTCGTCCTCGACCAGGAGAATGGCGGCGTTGACGTCCCAGACGGAGGGTCGGCCCTCCGATGACGAGCCGGTCTGCACCGGAAACGCTGCCCCGAGCGGGTGCCCGACATGGGAGCCCATGCGCATCTCAGCCACGCCTCACCTTCTCGTCGCGCCCGAGCGGGCCGCCCGTCGTCGCCCCGCAGCATATGTGAACGACGCCCGCACCCGTGCTGCCGGGCTGCGCCGGCCATGCGCGCGGGCGTCCGGGGACCGGGCGGGTTCAGCCCGGGCGGATGTCGCCGGTGAGCTTCTCCGGTCCCGGCAGATCGTGCGGAGTGATGCCGACGACCCCGGACACCGCGTCGAGGTCCGCTCCCGCGCATACGGCGCGTACGGGCGCCCCGCAGCAGTACGGCAAGGCGGACTGGGTCCGCTTCCGCGCGTACCGCTTCCCGTTCGGCATCCGGGCGGGCGGCGTCCGCTTTCCGGTTCGGCATCCGGGCGGGCGGCCCGCTTCCGCGTCCCGCAGCCGGTGCACGGCCGGTTTCGGAGGAGACAGGTCCATGGGCCGGGATGCGCCCACGCGCCGGGGTCAGGCTTCTACGGACATCCCGGCGCGCAACTGCTTGATGATGCGCGCGATCAGCCGGGACACGTGCATCTGCGACACCCCGAGTTCGGCGCCGATCTGGGACTGCGTCATCTCCTGGCCGAAGCGCATCCGCACGATCAGTCGCTCGCGGTCGTCGAGCTCCTCCAGCAGCGGTGCCAGCGTGTGGAGGTTTTCGACGGTCTCCATCCCGGGATCGGCCTCGCCGATCACGTCGGCGTACGACCGCTTGTCGGTACCGGAATCGGTCTCCGCCGAGGGGGTGTCCAGGGACCCGGCCGCGTAGCCGTTGGATGCGACGAGCCCTTCGATGATCTCTTCCTCGGGCAGATCGAGGAGTGCGGCCAGCTCCTTGACCGTCGGGTCGCGGTCCAGCTCCGCGGAGAGCTGCTCCTTCGCCTTGGCGAGATCGACCCGCAGCTCCTGGAGCCGGCGCGGTACGTGCACGGCCCAGGTGGTGTCCCGGAAGAAGCGCTTGATCTCCCCGACGATGTAGGGGATGGCGAAGGTCGAGAACTCGACGTCGCGCGAGAGGTCGAACCGGTCGATGGCCTTGATCAGCCCGATCGTGCCGACCTGGATGATGTCCTCGGTGTCGTCGCCGCCGCGGTTGCGGAACCGTGAGGCGGCGTAGCGCACCAGCGAGAGATTCATCTCGATGAGGGTGTTGCGCGCGTACTGGTACTCGTGCGTGCCTTCTTCGAGCACCTGGAGACGGTCGAGGAACAGCTTCGACAGAGCACGCGCGTCCTTCGGGGCCACCTTGCCGGTGTCCTCGATCCACGGCAGGTCCGAAGCTCCCGCGCCGTCCCGTCCGGGCAGCGTGCCTGCGGGGCCGCCAAGGATGGTGCCGGTCTGCTCCGTCGTGCTCGTCGTCATGTCGCCCCTCCACGTTGCCAAGTGCGTCGGAGGTCGTGTGCCCCGCGACGGCGAAGTCATGCCAACCAGGTGCGATTCTCTTTCCTCGGCGGTGGCGGCGCCGGGCCGGTCGCCGGTGAACCCGCCCGTGGCACCCGAATGGAGCAGTGTCCCGAGCATGGCAAACTTGACGAGGGCGTTCGGCCCGCAGTGCGGCGGCTTTGCGCAGAAGCCCGCGGCCGGATCTCAGCCCGTGGATGTCAGTCCTCGTGAGCCCGGCTCGGTGGCGCGCCACGGCCCGCCGAGAGAATCCGGCGGCACAAGCAACAGAGGAACGGCAATGACGGTGACAGAGGACAGCCCGGAGATCGCGCCCGGGATCGAGGAGTTCGGTCCCGGTATCGACCCGGAGCGGCTGGCCGTCTGCCTGGGTGTGCTCGACGAGCTCGATTCCATCGAGGTCGACCACCCGGACGCCATCGCGGTGCGCCGTGCCACCGCCGGTGTCTACCGCACCGTGAAGCAGCGCCGCCGCCAGGAGCGCCGCGCCGCGAAGACCGCACACGACAAGGCCGTGACCGAGGCGACCGCGACCGGTTCGGCCGAGCGCATCGACGACGAGACCCAGGGCGTGCTGCCCTCGTCCTCCGCCGCCTCCGAGATCGCCGGCGTCCTCCAGCGGCCGAGGTCCTGCTACATCTGCAAGACGCGGTACGTCGAGGTCGACGCCTTCTACCACCAGCTCTGCCAGGACTGCGCCCGCGAGAACCGCGCCCGGCGCGACGCGCGCACCGACCTCACCGGCCGCCGGGCCCTGCTCACCGGCGGGCGCGCCAAGATCGGCATGTACATCGCGCTGCGACTGCTCCGCGACGGCGCGCACACCACGATCACCACCCGCTTCCCCAACGACGCGATCCGCCGTTTCAAGGCGATGCCGGACAGCGACGACTGGATCCACCGCCTGAAGATCGTCGGCATCGACCTGCGCGACCCGGCCCAGGTCGTCGCGCTGGCCGACTCGGTGGCCGCCGAGGGCCCGCTGGACATCCTGATCAACAACGCCGCACAGACGGTCCGCCGCTCTCCGCAGGCGTACAGCGAACTGCTCGGCGCCGAGTCCGCCCCGCTGCCCGCGGGTGAGCTGCCGGCCGCCGAGGTGATCGGCACCTTCGGCAGTGGCACCGTCGACCGCGTGGCCGCGCTGCCCGCCGCCCGCAAGGAGGGGCTGAGCGCGCAGGACGTCACCGAGCTCGCCCTGGTCACCGGGTCGGCGTCGCCGGCGCGCATCGCCGCGGGCACCGCGATCGACGCGGGAGGGCTCGTCCCGGACCTGCACCACACCAACAGCTGGATCCAGACAGTCGACGAGGTCGAACCGATCGAGCTGCTGGAAGTCCAGCTCTGCAACTCCACCGCGCCGTTCATCCTGATCAGCAGGCTCCGCCCGGCGATGGCCGCGACCGCCGCCAAGCACTCCTACGTGGTCAACGTCTCCGCGATGGAAGGCGTGTTCGGCCGCGGCTACAAGGGTGCGGGCCACCCGCACACCAACATGGCGAAGGCCGCGCTGAACATGCTGACCCGCACCAGCGCCCAGGAGATGTTCGAGAAGGACGGCATCCTGATGACCGCCGTCGACACCGGGTGGATCACCGACGAGCGCCCGCACCCCGACAAGATGCGGCTTGCCGAGGAGGGCTTCCACGCCCCGCTGGACCTGGTCGACGGCGCCGCGCGCGTCTACGACCCGATCGTCCGCGGCGAGGCCGGCGAGGCGATGTACGGCTGCTTCCTGAAGGACTACGCGCCGGCCAACTGGTAGCACTCCGCGGCGCGGGTGCCGCGTTCGGTCGCCGACCCGGCCCGTGAAGTCCTGCGGGCCGGGTCTTTTCGCTGCATCGTGGCTGAAAGTGACCCAGGGCACACGTTCCATCGAGCACAGGCGCGCTCATTTGGTTACTCTGAGGGGAACGGACGCCACCAAGGGATCCACGAAGGTTCCTCGGCCGTCCTGGGACAGGCCCGTCAACCGGGCCGCCGTCCCGCCCCGTACCGGCGCCACCGCGACCGAACAGATCCTGCCCTGCCCCGCACCATGGCGGTCGGCCACCGGTTATGACGCCGGAACGTCGGACACGCCGGGGGCTACGCGACACAAAGGAGTGCGCGGTGACGACACCAGAACTGACGAAGCACGACCAGCGAACGGCCGAACGGCACGGAGAGCGGGCCCGCAGGCCCGAGAAGCTCCGGAACATCGAGGTGTGGGCCAGGTCCGCCCCGATCCGGCTGGCCGGCTACGAGGACGACCTCGCCGAGCCGCACATCCTGCCGGGCGTCGACTGAGTGCTTCCTGTCCGAGCTCCGGCCCGTACCCCGCACAGGGGCGGGGCCGGAGCTCGGTCGTTCCCTCCGGCTCGGAGCGGTCAGAAGACCGCGTTCGCCACAGCGGCCCCGGCGAAGGAGAGCCCCACGCCCGCGCAGACGGTGAGGAGCAGGTATCCCGCCGCCAGGCCCACCCGGCGGGCGGACGTCAGGGTGAGCAGTTCGTAGGAGAACGTCGACCACGTCGACAGAGCTCCGCAGAACCCCGTGGCGAGGAGCAGGTTCAGCCGGGTTCCCAGTTCGCCGTCCGTCGCCGCCTCCGCGACGAATCCGAGAATCAGGGCGGCACCGGCGTTGGCCGCGAAGGTGCCCCACGGGAAGGCGGTGTGGAGGCGGAACTTCGCGTCCACACCGAGCAGATAGCGCAGCGGAGCTCCCACGAGCCCGCCGGCGAGTACGAGCAGCCAGTCGGTCATCGGGCGTCGCCCCTTGCCGGGTAGGGGCGCCCGAAGGCGGCATGGGCGGCGAACGCGCCCGCGGTCACCGCGGCCAGCGCGGCCACCACGGTCAGCAGCAGGCAGCCGACCGCGTAGCCCGGCTGATGGTCGTCGAACAACTCCCGCACGTTGTCCGTGTAGTGCGAGAACGTCGTGAACCCACCCAGCACACCGGTGCCCAGCAGCGGACTGATCAGCCGGGGCGCATCGGGGAAGCGCAGCTTCAGGGTGACCATCAGGACACCCATCAAGAAGCATCCCACCGTGTTGACCAGCAGGATCGTCCACGGGAAGGCCGAGGTGCCGGTCGGCCAGAGGCGCTCGGCGCCGTACCGGGCGGCGGCCCCGGCCGCGCCGCCGACCGCGACGGCCGCCACGACGGACAGCTGTACGCCAGGGTGATGGTCGGGGTGGCTGCGGCGGTGCAACTCCATCTTGATCGGCATCCCGTGAATCTACGGAGCCTGACGCCTCCGGCCGGCCGTAGCGCGCAGGCGGCAGTGGCACGCATACCTGACTGGGCCAACCCAACAGCCACACAGCGCGACAGGTCGATGACCCTGTGTCTTGATGGGTGGAGATTCGGTTCTTCCTGCCCGTAGGCCGGAAGAACCTCCGCTGCCGAGTCGCTGGAGCCAGCCTTGTCCCTCGCCGAGCCGGAAATCGTCCGGCGGCTGGAGAAACGACAGCCGTTCGCTTACATGCTTGCCTCCCTGCGGGGCGTCGGGCAGGTCGACCTCCAGCCCGCCCTGCTGACCGGCGCGGCGATCCTCGTCGCGCTCTGGGTGTCGGGCTGGGAGAACGGGCTCTTCGCCACCCTCGGCACGCTGATCGCCACCGCGACGGCCTACGCGCTCGGTGTCGACCGCGCGGGTATCGCGGCCGGCCTCCAGGGATACGCGGGCTGCCTCACGGGCATCGCCCTCTTCTCCTCCCTGGGCAACCACCCGGCCACCTATGTCCTGACCGTCGTCGGCGCCATCATGTGCACCCTTCTGATGGCCGCCCTGGGCACGTTCCTCACCCCCTTCGGACTCACCCCGCTGACCGCACCCTTCTGCCTGGTCTCCGGAGTCATGGTGCTGGGAGCCCCCTCGTTCGAGCGGGTCTGGCACGGTGCCCCGGCCGCGGTCTCCAGCACGACCAGTGGGGACACCGGACTGTCGTGGAACGATCTCTGGCACGCCTTCTTCAACAACGTCTCGCAGATCTTCCTGATCGAGAGCTGGTACGTCGGGCTGATCATGCTCGTCGGACTCGCCCTGGCCGGGCTGCGCGTCGTTCTCTACGCGGCGGCCGGAAGCGTGATGGGGATCGTCGCCGCCTGGGCGCTGGGCGCACCCACGGCGCTGATCGCCAACGGCATCTACGGATACAACGCGGTGCTCGTGGCCATCGCCATCGGCGCCGTCTTCATGGCCAACAACGTCTGGACGGGGGTCTACGCACTGTTCGGCGCGGCGGCGACCACCGGCCTCACCGCGTCGCTGACGTCCTTCTTCAAATCGTTCGGCGGCCACACCTTCACCTGGCCGTTCATCCTCACCACCTGGGTGTTGATGGCGGCCGTACCCCTGCTGCCGCGCCTGCGCCGGAGCGAGTAACCGCTCCAGCAGGCACCGGACCTCCTGCCCTCAGCCCGTACATCACCGAGGAAGGTACTGACGATGAACCTCGCACCTCGCGAGATCGACAAACTGCTGGTCTACGTGGTGGCCGACCTGGCACGCAAGCGCCAGGGCCGCGGCCTCAAGCTCAACTACAGCGAGTCGGTCGCGCTGATCACCGAGGCGATCCTCGAAGCGGCCCGTGACGGCAAGAGCGTCGCGGACTGCATGGAGCTG
Source organism: Streptomyces sp. OR43 (assembly GCF_008042275.1). GTDB lineage: Bacteria > Actinomycetota > Actinomycetes > Streptomycetales > Streptomycetaceae > Streptomyces. The sequence goes on from NZ_RDBK01000022.1 coordinate 382,467, forward strand.
GGCCGCCATGTCGTGGGCGAGAGCGACACCATGGACGGTGTACGGGAGATGCTCGGGCTGCTGCAGGTCGAGGCGTCCTTCGTGGACGGGACCAAACTCGTGTCCTGCCACGACCCCATCGGCGGCTGACCCGTGGCCGAGCCCGTCGCCGTCATCGCCGTGTGCGGTCACGAAGCCGCCCATGGGCGCGCGCTGGACGGCGTCGTGGACACCGGGGTCAGCATCGTGTCGAGCGGGCGCGAACTGTTCCGGAGCATCGCCGCGCACGGACGCCGGAACGCGGAGACCGTCGTCGTTCCCATGACGCTCGGCCGCGATCCCGAACTCGTCGCGGACACCGCCCGCACGCTGCGCGCCGTACCCGCGGGAGAGCGCGGCACCACCGTGCTCGCGGAGCCGTTCGGCACCTCCCAGCATCTGGTCGCGTGGCTCCGGGCGGCTGCGGGCCGGGTGCCCGAGACCTCCGCGCTGCTGCTCACCGCACCGTCCGGCGATCCGTTCGAGGACGCCGAGCTCTACCGGATCGCCGCGCTCGTACGGCGCTACGGCCGGGGCGGCCTCGTCGAGGTGGCGTTCACCGGGGGAGACCCGGACCCGGCCGAGGGCATCCGGCGCTGCCGGCTGCTCGGCGCGCAGCGGGTGGCGCTGGTCCCAGCCGCGTTCGCGCTGCCCGAGGTGCCCGAGGTGCCCGAGGCGGAAACGCTGCCCGTCGACCGGGTGGGTCCGCTCATTCCGGCGTCGGCACTGCGACGCGTCCTCGGCGAGCGGGTCGCCGACGCCCGACGGCGCTGGCGCGAGCACGCGGACGACGGCGTCGCGGCCGGCCTGACCGCGGCGCAGAACCACGGCCACTCCCACACCCACCCGCCCGGCGAGGGACACGACCACGAGCACGGTCACTCCCACGGCCCGGGCCACGCGCACGAGCACGGTCACGCCTCGGGCCACGTGCACGACCACGGCCCGGGCCACGAACACGAACACGGCCACGACCGCGATCCGGGCCACCCGCACGAGCATGGCCCCGGCCCCCTGCACACGCACCACCACCCGTCCGCCCCAGGCGCGGACCGAGTCATCAGGAGCATCGCATGACGTTCCGTCAGAAGTATCTGTACGGCAAGGGCCCCATCGAGCTCAACGCGGGCCGCCGCACGGTGAAGCTCACCGTGAGCAACACCGGTGACCGCGCCGTACAGGTCGGTTCCCACTACCACTTCTTCGAGGTCAACTCGGCCTTGTCGTTCGACCGCCAGAAGGCGCTCGGTATGCACCTCAACATCGCCGCCGGAACCTCGGTGCGGATCGAGCCCGGCGGCTCGCGCGAGGTGGAGCTGTGCGCGTACGGCGGCACCGGGCGGCTCGTCGGCTTCAGCGGACTGCTCAACGGCAGCCTCGCCTCCCACCCCGCCCGCGTCGAGGCCGTCCGCCGGGCCATCGAGCAGGGATTCGCGGGAGCGCAGGGCGGTTCTGACGCCAAGCCCCAGCGCGCCACCAAGGAATCCAAGGGCTCCAAGGCCACCAACGAAAAGAAGAAGGGTTCGCGCTGATGCCCATCCTGCCCCGCAAGCAGTACACCGACATGTTCGGCCCGACGGTCGGCGACCGGTTCCACCTCGCCGACACCAACCTCATCGTCGAGGTCGAGAAGGACTACAGCGAGGGCCAGTACGGCGACGAGGTCCTCTACGGCGGCGGCAAGACCATGCGCGACGGCATGGCCTCCGACCCGCAGGCCACCGCTGCCCAGGGCGCGCTCGACACCGTCATCACCAACGTGGTCGTCATCGACCCGATGGTCGGCGTCGTCAAGTGCGACATCGGCATCAAGGACGGCTTCATCGTCGGCATCGGCAAGTCCGGCAACCCGCAGACGCAGAACAGCGTCGACCCGGACCTGGTCATCGGACCGGGCACGGAGGCCATCGCGGGCGAGCACCTCATCGCCACCGCGGGCGCCATCGACACCCATGTCCACCTGATCGCCCCGCAACAGGCCGAGCAGGCGCTGACCAACGGCATCACCACGCTGATCGGCGGTGGCACCGGTCCCTCGGACGGTTCCAACGGCACGACCTGTACCCCCGGCCCGTACAACATCGGCAAGCTGCTCCAGGCCGCCGAGACCATGCCGGTCAACCTCGGCATCATGGGCAAGGGCAACGGCAGCCTGCCGGAGGCGCTCAACGAGCAGGTCGTCGCCGGTGCCTGCGGGCTCAAGGTCCATGAGGACTGGGGCGCGACCCCGGCCGTCATCGACAACGCGCTGAACGTCGCCGACCGGTACGACGTCCAGGTCTCCATCCACACGGACAGTCTGAACGAGGGCGGCTTCTTCGAGGACACCCGCTCCGCGATCGACGGCCGGGCCATCCACACCTTCCACAGCGAGGGCGCGGGCGGCGGCCACGCACCCGACATCCTGCGCATCGCCGGCGAGCCGAACGTCCTGCCGTCCTCCACCAACCCGACGCTGCCGTACACCGTGAACTCGGTGGACGAGCTCCTCGACATGGTCATGGTCTGTCACCACCTCAGCCATGACATCCCCGAGGACGTGTCCTTCGCCGACAGCCGGGTCCGGGCCGAGACGATCGCCGCGGAGTCGGTGCTGCACGACCTCGGTGTGATCAGCATCTTCTCCTCCGACTCCCAGGCCATGGGCCGCATCGGTGAGTCCGTCACCCGCGCCTTCCAGACCGCGCACCACTGCAAGGACAAGCTGGGCACGCTGGAGGGCGACTCGGCCCGCAACGACAACCAGCGGGTGCTGCGCTATCTCGCCAAGGTCACCATCAACCCGGCGATCGCCTCGGGCATCTCCGACCACGTGGGCTCGATCGAGAAGGGCAAGCTCGCCGACATCGTGCTCTGGCCCATCCACTCCTTCGGTGCCAAGCCGAAGATGGTGATCAAGGGCGGCATCATCTCCTGGGCCCAGATGGGCGACCCCAACGCCTCGCTGCCGACCCCGCAGCCCGTCATCTACCGGCCGATGTTCGGCCAGTACGGCAAGGCGATGCAGGCGACCCACGCCACCTTCATGTCCCAGGCGGCCATCGCCGCCGGGGTCCCGGCCGAACTCGGCCTGGAACGCACGGTCCTGCCGGTGCGCCGCACCCGCACCATCGGCAAGCACAACATGGTCCGCAACGACGCCCTGCCCGAGATCAAGGTCGACCCGGAAACGTTCAAGGTCACGCTCAACGGCAAGGTCGCCACCATCGACCCGGCCGAGAAGCTGCCCCTCAACCACCTCTACTTCCTGGTCTAGGGCCGATGTACCGCGATGAGGGCGACTCCGTCAACGACACCGTGGCCGCGGTGAACGGCACCGGTACGAGTACGGGAACGGGCTCCGGCACAGGGCTGGGACCGCTGATGGTCAGCCTCCAGCTGACCGACTCCGCGTTCCCCAGCGGCTTCTACACGCTGTCGCACAGCCTGGAGGGGTTCGCGCAGGCCGGGGCCGTCGACCCCGGCAGCCTGCCACTCCTGCTGGAGGACCTGCTGCTGCACGGTGTCGGTCCCGCCGATGCCACCGCGCTCGCCCTCGCCCACCGCGCGACGGCGGCCGGTGACCCGGCGGCCGTCGTCCGGATCGACGAGCATCTCCTGGCCACCAAACTGGGCCGGGAGATGCGCCAGGCCGCCACCCGGACCGGACGCCAGCTGCTGGACCTGGGCCAGGAGGTCTTCGGCCAACCGGAGATCGGCGACTACTTCGACCGCGTCGTACGGCGTGAGGCCCCCGGAACGCAGGCAGTGGCCGCAGGAGTCATCTACGCGGCGACGGGCGTTCCGGTCCGGCAGGCCGTCGCCGCGGACCTGTTCGCCTTCTGCGTCAGCTTCGCGGGCGCCGCCCTGCGGCTCCGGCTGACCGACCACCGTACGACGCAGACCCTGATCCGGGGCGCCGCACCCGTCATCGAGAAGACCGTCGAGGCCGCGCTGCGGCGCGAGCTCGACGACGTCGGCGCCACCGTCTTCGCCTCGGACATCATGTCGGGCCGTCATGAACGCGCCGAGGCCCGGCTCTTCGCCAGCTGAAACCCACCCCCGAACCCCCGAACCCCACAGGGAGCAGCACCATGGACGACAACGTACTGCGGGTCGGCATCGGCGGACCGGTCGGATCCGGCAAGACCGCGCTCATCGAGGCGCTGGTGCCGATGCTGATCGAACGCGGTCACCGCCCCGCCGTCATCACCAACGACATCTACACCCAGGAGGACGCCCAGCACGTCCGCCGCACGCTGGCCGGGGTCCTGGAACCCGAGCGGGTCGTCGGCGTCGAGACGGGGGCCTGCCCGCACACCGCCGTGCGCGACGACCCCACGATGAACCTGGCGGCCGGCGCGGAGATGCTGGAGCGCTTCCCGGACACCGACACGCTCCTCTACGAGTCCGGCGGCGACAACCTCACGCTGACCTTCAGCCCGGCGCTGGTGGACCTCTTCATCTTCGTCCTGGACACGGCGGAGGGCGAGAAGATGCCCCGCAAGCGCGGACCCGGCATCACCGACTCCGACCTTCTCGTCATCAACAAGATCGACATCGCGAAGTACGTACGCACGGACATCGACGTCATGGAGTCCGACGCACACCGGGTACGCGACAACCGCCCCGTCGTCCTCACCGACTGCCTCACCGGCCAGGGCATCGACGACATCGCCGTGTACCTCGAATCGCGCCGCAAGGTGCTGATCTGACATGCCGCTCGCCCCGTACCGGCCCCGGGCCGACCGGCTCGCCGAGAAGTACTACACCGCGGTCCGCGTCCCCCCGGACGTGGCGGCCCTGGCCTCCGTGCCGGACACGCTCGCCCCGGGCTCCCCGGCCAAGGTCGGCATCCTCGACCTGGCCTTCGCGGTACGGGGCGAGCGCACCGAACTCGTCGAGCGTTTCCAGAAGACACCCCTGCAGATCATGCGGCCGCTGTGGATCGACCCCGAACTGCCCGGCATGAGCTACGTCTACATGATGGCGACCGGCGGCGGAATCGCCCAGGCCGACCGCTACCGGATGGACTTCCGCTGCGGCCCGGACACCCAGGTCCACCTGACCACCCAGGCCGCCACCAAGGTCTTCCGGATGGAACACGACTACGCGAGCCAGCGCGTGCACCTGACGGCCGAGGCCGGGAGCTACGTCGAATACCTGCCTGACCCGTTGATCCCGTTCAAGGACGCCCGCTTCTACCAGCGGACCGAGGTCGTCGTCGCCCCGGGCGCCACCGTCGTCGTCGGTGACACGTTCACCGCGGGACGGCTCGCCCGCGGTGAACGGCACGCCTACCGGGTGCTCGCCACCGACCTGCACATCAGCCGGCCCGACGGCACGCTGCTCGCTGTGGACACCCTGCGCCTGGCACCCGGACGAAGCGGCGAGGGAGTCCTGGGACCCGGTGTGTTCGCCGGTCACGACCACGTCGCCTCACTGTTCGCCGTGACCGACCGCGTCCCCGCCACCGAACTCGCCGACGCCCTGCACGACGCGCTCGCGGAGCTCGGTGTCCTGTACGGGGTGAGCGTCCTGCCCCGGGACTGCGGAGCGTGGGTGCGGGTGCTGGACGACAGCCCGATCCGGACCGCCGCCGCGCACGAGGCCGTCCGCCAGGCCGTCCGCCGCCTGCTCACCGGTCACCCGGCCCCCGACCTGCGCAAGCCCTGACCCCCCACCGACCCACACGAGGATCCGCCGATGAACACCGCTCCCGCGCCGATGCCGGCCGCGTACGACTCCGGGGACACCGCCTGGCTCCTCGCCGCCACCGCCATGGTGCTGTTGATGACGCCGGGCCTCGCCTTCTTCTACGGCGGCATGGTGCGCACCCGCCATGTGCTCATGATGATCAAGATGAGCTTCGCCGCGCTGGCGTTCGGCACCCTCGTCTGGTGGGTCATCGGCTACACGCTGGCGTTCGGACCCGATGTCGGAGGCGCCGGGATCATCGGGAACCTCGACCACGTGTTCATGCACGACATCGAGCTGAACACGCTGACCGGGGCGATCCCCACCTACGTCTACAGCACCTTCCAGATGGGCTTCGCCATCATCACGGTGGCGCTGGTCAGCGGCTCGATCGCGGACCGCGCGACGATGAGGGGCTGGCTCGTCTTCGTCGTGCTGTGGCTGCTCATCGTCTACATCCCCATCGCGCACTGGGTGTTCGACACGGACGGCTGGATCGTGAAGCATCTCGGCGCCCTGGACTTCGCCGGCGGTCTGCCCGTGGAACTCAACTCCGGCGTCGCCGGTCTGGCCGTCGCCCTCGTCCTGCGCGCGCCGCGCGACTTCGCCCGCCGCGAGGAGCGCCCCAACAACATTCCGCTCGTGGTCATCGGCGTGGGCCTCCTCTGGTTCGGCTGGTTCGGCTTCAACTCCGGTTCCGCGCTGACCGACCAGGGCACCGCGGCCGCGGCGTTCATCAACACCCAGCTCGGGGCGGCCGGAGCCATGGTCACCTGGCCGCTGGTGGAGAAGTGGCGCACCGGCAAGGTCACCACCATGGGCGTCGTCTCGTCCGCCGTCGCGGGCATGGTCGCCATCACCCCGGCCTGCGGTGAGATCGACACGCTCGGCGCCGTCATCACCGGTCTCGTCGTCGGCGCGGTCTGCGCCTTCGCGATCACGCTCAAGTTCCGCTTCAACGTGGACGACACGCTCGACGTGGTGGGCGTGCACGGCGTCGGAGGGCTGATCGGCCTGATCATGGTCGGACTCTTCGCCACCGCCCGCATCAGCGGCAAGGAGGGGCTCTTCTACGGAGGCGGCTGGGGGCTGCTCGGCAAGCAACTCGTCGCCATCGTCTCCGTGATCGCGTTCTCGTTCATCCTCACCTGGCTCATCGCCAAGGCGGTGGACCTGACGGTCGGATTCCGTGCCAAGGAGGAGTACGCCTACGTCCCCGGCGAGGAGGAGGAGCGCGCGTACGACTTCCAGACCGCCGAGCGGCTCGGCGCCCTGGTCTCCGGCAAGCCGGCGTCCGAGGACGACGAACTCGTCCAGCAGATCAGCTCGTTGCTTCGCTCCCGCGAGGGCGGCCGGTAGCCGGGCCCGGCGGGGTCGGGCGCAGGAACTCCCGCACGTAGGTGCGGTGCCACCAGCACCCGGTGGCCCGCAGTTCGCGCCAGGTCGTGTACCGGTAGCGGTACACCCCGGCGCGGACGTGCGCCGGCGGCTGACTGGGGAACGGGTTGTACCGCAGCAGCCGCAGCGTGTCCCGGTCGTTCTCCAGCAGCCGCTCCACGAACGGCCCGAACCAGGGACGGGCGTACGCGGGCGAGAGCGCCGCGAACCACATCATCCAGTCGAGCCGCAGATGGTACGGGGCGAACTGGCGCGGCAGCCGGCGCGGATCGCCGGGCTTGCCCCGGAAGCCGTACTCCCGCCAGACCGTGCCCGGGTGGATCACCGGCTCGTCGGTCCCCTCGACCACCACCTCCATTCGGACGCGGCTGATGCTGCCGAAGGCGCCGTACGTGTTGACCAGGTGCAGCGGGTCGAAGGACCGGTTCATGATCTGCCGGCGCGACACGAGGTTGCGCGCCGGGCGATAGCTGAGGACGACGACCAGGGCCGTGACGGCGAAGACCACCACCTCGTACCAGAGCGGCGCGCCGGCCTGCGCGGGCGGCTCGGCGACCGGGGACCAGTCCACGGCAGACAGGGCGAGGGTGATCGTCAGCCAGTTGAGCCAGGCGAAGTTGCCCGACAGCACCAGCCACAGCTGCGTGAGGATCATCAGCCCCGCCGCCGCGCTCGCCACCGGTTGCGGGGTGAACAGCAGCACCGGCACGAGGAGCTGGGTCACATGGTTGGCCGCCACCTCGGCTCTGTGCAGGGGGCGGGGGAGGTGGTGGAAGAACCAGCTCAGCGGGCCCGGCATCGGCTGGGTCTCGTGGTGGAAGTACAGACACGTCAGCTTGCGCCAGCACGCGTCGCCGCGGATCTTGATCAGCCCGGCGCCGAACTCCACCCGGAACAGCACCCAGCGCAGCAGCCACAGCACGAGCACCGGCGGCGCCGTGTGCGCGTTGCCGAGGAAGACGGCGAGGAACCCCGTCTCCAGGAGCAGCGACTCCCAGCCGAAGCCGTACCAGGTACCACCGACCTGCACGATCGACAGGTACAGCGCCCAGGGCAGGGCCCACAGGACCATCGCACCCCACAGCGGTACCAGACGGTCCGCGCCGGCCAGCAGCGCGACGGCGAGCGCACAGCCGGACCAGGCGACCACGGCGAAGAAGCGGTCGGAGTAGTGCAGGCGGAACACGCCCGGGGCGGTGCGCCAGCCCGTTCGGCGCAGGAGCTCGGGGGCGGGCAGCATGCCGCGCTCGCCGATCAGCGCCCGGAACTGGAGCGCGGCGGTGAGGAAGGCGGTCAGATAGATGACGGCCAGGGCCTTCTGGAAGAGGAGCCGGCCGAGCCAGTACCCGTCTGCGGTGAACCAGTCCATCGCTTCCAGTATCGGCCCGTGTCTCCGCGGCGTCTCACTCCAGTGGTGCGTGTCCCTCCCTGACGATCCGGCGCAGTGTGCCGCCGAGCCGGCGCGCGTACCAGCGCTGGGCCATGGGCACGAGCGGTCCGGCGAGGCGGGTGTACCAGCGGACGGGCCGGCTGAACGCCATCACGGTGAAGGAGACCGTGCCGTCCTCGGTCAGCTCGGCGACGAAGGACTCCTCGCCGCACTCGGGGTGGCGGGCGAGCGTTCCGTACGCGAACCCGATGCGCTCGGGACCGTACTCGGCCCAGACGACCCGGCACGGCGCCGTGAACCGCAACGGGCCGGCCTCCAGCGCCACCCGAACGGACGCACCGGGCTCGGCGCGCGGTGCGGAGGCCCTGACCCGGACCCCTGAGGAGCGGTGCATGCGGAACTCGGTGATCGCGGCACCGGCGGCCTCGAAGTCGGCGCGGCCGCGTCCGACCGGGGTCCGGTGGTGCAGGTGGTGGTAGCCGTCGGGGAGCGGGCCGAGCCGGGTGGCGCCCGCCTCGGGATACGTGAGCGTGTTCATGCGGTCCTTCCTTCATGGGTGGTGGGGTGGTTCAGGCGCTGCCAGGCAAGCACCGAGCAGAGGGCGAAACCCAGCGCGTTGCCCACGCCGTGTGTGGCGGCCATCCAGGTCAGGGTGGGGTGGGGGATGCCGGTGGCCTCGCCCAGCGCCCAGCTCAGCGCCAGCACCATGGTCGCCGCGAGCACGGCGGCCGAGGTGGCGAGCAGCAGTCCGGTGGTCCGGTCGCGGGCCCCGGGCCGGACCGTGCGCCAGGTCAGGAGAGCGACGGTCCACATGCCTGCTGTCAGGACCACTGCCCCCGCCAGTTCGGCCCAGTCGCCGATGAAGTAGCCGGTCAGGACGAGCACGGTGCCCAGCGGAACGCTCAGCGCCGCGAACCGCCCCGCCGCGCTGTCGACCACGCGGCCGACCAGCCCAGCGACCAGAGCGGCGGCGAATCCGGCGAAGTGGAAGTGCGGCACGGTCAGCGCCAGGATCCCGAGGCCGAAGCCGAACAGCGGACGCCCCGAGCGCTCGGCGACCAGCGCGACGGCGGCGACGGCCGGGGTCAACAGGGCGGTGAGCAGCGCGATCTCGGCGGGTGCCGTGCGCCACGAAAGCAGCGGATCCGGGCGCCGCACGATACGGGCCAGGGCACGCAGGGCGAGGAGTACGGCGCCCAGTCCGTAGCCGAGGGCCAGGACGGTGGCGCAGGGTCCGCGCGGCAGCCAGAGGGCAACGCCACCCGGCACGGCGAAGACCGGCCACAGCCGCCGGATCCGGTCCAGGTCGGGGGCATCCGCCAGCCGCAGTCCGGCGGGCACGATCACCAGCATGCCCAGCATCACGATCAGACCCACCAGGACCGACATCGTTCAGCCCCCCCTTCTTGAACACGTTCAAGTGATGACGGGGCTGACTCTAGAGGCTTTCTTGAACGCGTTCAAGGCGGTGGCTGTGCGACATCCCGAAAGCGCGGGCACAGCGTGCGGCTCCGGCTTGCGGGGGAAGGGGAACTGCGGCAGACATGAGAGGACCACCAGCGACCGGTGACCAGGCAGGAGTCCTCTTCGTGCACGCACCGATACGTATGCGCCGCGCCGTGCTCGCCGTACTGTCCACCGGCATTCTCGTCACCGCGGGCTGCGGCCGGGAGGCCGGGGGCGGGGGACCCGGCACCGAAGGAACGGCGGACGCCGGCGAGGTGCTCCTCCAGCCGGCCGCCGCGCAGGGGCCCGATCCCTTCACCAGGTCCACGGTGGAACCGGCCGGTGCCGCGCCGACCGCGCCCCGCACGACCCCGCCCAGAACGACCCCGCCCAGAAC
>NZ_RDBK01000022.1:392891-452137 GCF_008042275.1 Streptomyces sp. OR43
CACCTGGCTGCTGACCGCCCCGACGCCCGCGCTGGCCGACAGCTGCGCGTACGCCTCGATCGGCGACGGTGACGGGGGTGCGGCGGTGGAGGCGGGGGCTTGGGTTTCGGAGCCGGCCGGGGCGTGGGCTCCGGAACCGGCCCCGCGAAACAGCTGCCGTTGCCGCTTTCGGCCACCGCCGCACCCCCGTCACCGTCGCCGATCGAGGCGTACGCGCAGCTGTCGGCCAGCGCGGGCGTCGGGGCGGTCAGCAGCCAGGTGAGTGCGACGGCCGCGGTGAGCCGGCCGATGAGTGATCCGTACACGACGGGGAGCATGTTCCGGGCCGTGGCGGGGCACGCCGGACAGCCGTGGGATTCGCCTGATGGAGGGGACCTGAGGCACTCGGTGTTTGAGGCTCCGGAAGAATCTGCGTACGCATTGAACAAAAAGCGGCCCGGCGCCCGTATCCACTGCCATGAACGGCGCGAACCCGCGTCGCAACTGGCGGAAGTTCCACGGGAGTTGACATGAACACCTGGCGAAACGCCTCGCTCGCGGTCGCCGCGGCGGCCCTGTTGGCGCTGACGACGGCGTGCGGTCAGGACAAGGGCGGCGCGTCCACCGACGGGCAGAACGTGGGCAACGCGAGTCCGGCCGGGCAGGCCGCCGACAGCTATGGATCGGACAGCGGCTACGGCTCCGGCGCGACGACCGAGACCGCGTCGGCGAAGCAGGCGGGTCAGCTCGCGGTGTGGGACAGCAAGAAGCTCGGCAAAGTCGTGACGGACAGCGAGGGATTCACGCTCTACCGATTCGACAAGGACACCGCGAGCCCGCCCAAGTCGAATTGCGAAGGCGACTGTGCGAAAGCCTGGCCGCCGGTGCCCGCGGGCAATGTCACGGCCGCCGCCGGAACGGACGCCGCCACGGTCGGGAAGGTCACCCGCGCCGACGGAACGCAGCAACTCACACTGGCCGGCTGGCCGATGTACCGGTATGCCGAGGACACCCGTCCGGGCGACGCGCTGGGGCAGGGAGTGGGCGGAACCTGGTTCGCCGCGGCGCCGGACGGCAAGAAGGCGGCGGTGAACGCGGACGGTCCCTCGGGTGCGGAGCCGGCGGGCCTCGCGGGACTCTCGGTGCGCAAGGATCCGAAACTCGGCGATATCGTCGTGGACAGGCGCGGCATGACGGTCTACCGGTTCAAGAAGGACGTCGCGTGGCCGATGAAGTCCGCCTGCACCGGCGCCTGTCTCTCGAAGTGGCCGGTTGTCGCGCCGGTCGGGAAGAATGAGGTGAAGGGCGTCACCACGAAGGGTTTCGTCACCTTCGACCGGCCCGACGGACTCAAGCAGCAGGCCATCGACTGCTGGCCCCTCTATACCTTCTCCGGGGACGTCAAACCCGGTGACACCAACGGCCAGGGGGTCGGAGGCACCTGGTACGCGGTCTCTCCCCAGGCCAAGTTGGCGGGTGCGCCGAAGTAGTTCCCACGCGCTCTTCCGGTGCCCTCCCATGCCGTCCCGTCGCCGAATGTCACAGGCAGCGACGGGACGGTTGCACATGCCACGGGTGTGTGACCAATAACGGACCGCTAATTTCCGTTTCCGCTCGCTCTCCTGGCGGTGGGTCAGTAGCCTCTGGTCAATACTGACCATGAACATGGCCGGATCCCCGAGGCGACTGTTGGAGACATCGATGGAGCGTCCCGCCTGGGCACCGCAAGGCATTGACATTTCGGTGCCGAGCGTGTCCCGAATGTACGACTTCTATCTGGGCGGCTCGCACAATTTCGAGGTGGACCGGGAAGCGGCCCGCAAGGCCATGGAGTTCATGCCGGGACTTCCCAAGATCATGCAGGCGAACCGTGCCTTTATGCGGCGCGCCGTACGCTTCGCGCTCGACGAGGGCGTCACGCAGTTCCTGGACATCGGCTCCGGGATACCGACCTTCGGAAACGTGCACGAGGTCGCGCAGGCGCTCGACCCGCGGGCGAAAGTGGCCTACGTCGATCATGATCCCGTCGCTGTCGCACACAGTCAGGCCGTTCTCGAAGGCAACGACCGCGCGGTGATCGCCGCGGCCGACCTGCGCCGGCCGGAGGAGATCCGCGACCACCCCGAGGTCTCCAAGCTCCTCGACCTGGACCGCCCCGTGGCGCTGCTGCTCGTCGCCGTCCTCCACTTCATCGAGGACGCCGACGACCCGCAGGCCGCCGTCGCCGCGCTGCGCGACATCCTGGCCCCGGGAAGCCTGCTGGTCGTCACCCACGCCTCGTACGAGGGGGTTCCCGTGACGAAGGAGGAGGCCGGCGGCGCGGTGGGGGTGTACAAGAACATCCGTAACCCGCTCGTCATGCGCTCCCGCGATGAGGTCGGCCGGTTCTTCGACGGCTACGAGATGGTCGAGCCCGGACTGGTTCCGATGCCGCTCTGGCGTCCCGAGGCCTCCGGCGCGCAGGACAACGAGGACCCGTACGCGTTCGCGGGCTTCGCCGGAGTGGGACGCAAGGCGTGAGCATTCCCGCCCAGGCGTCCGGAGCCCCGGACGCGGAGCCCGACGGCCCCGAGGACCGGCTCCGGAGATTCGCCACGATCTGGAGCCGGGCGATCTTCCCGTCGACGGCCACCTCCATGACCCGGCCGGAGTTCGAGCAGCATCTGCTGCCGCTGGCCCGCGCGCTCAGTGACACCCTGCACGCCCGCCCGTTCGACCCGGCAGCCGCGGGCGCGGTGGGCACGGCCCTCGTCGCGGCGCACTGCACGGACCCGGACGCGCTCAGCTCCACGCTCGGCGTCGTCGACTCGTATCTGGTGCTCTACTGCGGCAGCAACGGACCGGTCACGCTCTCGACCGAGGACAGCCGGTCCCGCAGCGCGCGGATCCAGCACGCGGTCGCCGGTGGCTTCTCCCAGGCACTGCGCGAGCGGACACTCGCCGAGCAGGAGGCCATCGCCCGCTCGGCGCTCTCCGCACGCTCCCATGCCGAACAGGCGCTGCACGCGACGGAAGCGCGCTTCAGGGCCGTCTTCAAGGACGCGGCCATCGGCATCGGTATCGCCGACCTGGACGGCAACCTGCTGGAGATCAACGACACCCTCACCCGGATGTTCGGCGGTCTCGAAAACCATGTCCTGAGCCACCGCCTCAACGAGTGGGTCCATCCGGAGGACACCCCGCAGGTCTGGAAGTACTACAACGAGCTGGTCCGCGGCGAACGCGAGCACTACCGGGTCGAGAAGCCGTACTACCGCAACGACGGCACCGTCCTGTGGACCAATCTGACGGTGTCGCTGCTCCGTGACTCCGAGGGCCGGCCCGAGTACCAGCTGGCCCTGATGGAGGACACCACCGAGCGCCGGCTCCTCAACCTGCGGCTGCGGTACGAGGCCACGCACGACGCGCTCACCGGCCTGCCGAACCGGACGCTCTTCCTGGAGCGGCTGGAGAAGGCGCTCTCGGCGGGCGACGGGAGCCGGTTCGGCCTCTGCTACCTGGACCTGGACGGCTTCAAGGCGATCAACGACAGTCTGGGCCACGCGTCGGGCGACCGGCTGCTCGTCGAGGTCGCGGACCGGCTGCAGAGCTGCGCGACCGCACCCGGCGAGATGGTGGCGCGCCTGGGCGGCGACGAGTTCGTGGCGCTGACCACGGGACCGGACACCGCGTCGGAGGTCGACGAGCTGGCCTGCCGGCTGCTGAGCGTACTCGCCGCGCCGGTCCGCCTCGACGGGCGGGAGCTGACCGTCCGCGGCTCCATCGGGGTCGTCGAAGGGCCCGCCGGTGAGCGCAGTGCCGCGGAGGTGCTGCGCAGCGCCGACATCACGATGTACCGGGCCAAGTCCGCGGGCGGCAACCGCTTCGAGCTCGCCGACGCGGAGGCGGACGCCCGCGCGATCACCCGGCACGGCCTGACCACGGCGCTGCCGGCGGCACTGGAGCGCGGTGAGTTCTTCATCGAGTACCAGCCGCTGGTCCACCTGGACGACGGTTCGGTGCACGGGGCGGAGGCCCTGGTGCGCTGGTGCCACCCGCAGCACGGGGTGCTGGGGCCCGACCGGTTCATCGCACTCGCCGAGCACACGGGGCTGATCGTGCCGCTCGGCCGCTGGGTGCTGGAGGAGTCGGTGCGCCAGGCCAACTTCTGGCAGGAGCGGCACACCGACGGCGGCCCGCTGCGGATCAACGTCAACCTCTCACCGGCCCAGCTGCACCACCCGCGGCTGGTCGCGGAGACCGTCGACGTCCTGGAGCGTTCCGGGCTCGAAGCGGGAGCGCTGTGCCTGGAGGTCACCGAGTCGGCCCTCATCGGGGCGGACGAGGACCTGCTGAAGCCGCTGCGGCAACTCGCGGAGATGGGCGTCGACATAGCGCTCGACGACTTCGGCACCGGGTACTCCAACCTGGCGAACCTGCGGCGGCTGCCGGTGAGCGTGCTGAAGCTGGACCGGTCCTTCACCCAGGGGATGCAGCACCACCCGGCCGACCCCGTCGACCTGAAGATCGTCGAGGGGATCGTGTCGCTCGCGCACAGCCTGGACCTGGCCGTGACGGTGGAGGGCGTGGAGACGAGGGCGCAGGCGGAGCAGCTGCGGCAGCTGGGCTGCGACACCGCCCAGGGCTGGTACTACGCGCGCCCCGGCGCACCGGACCGGATCCACTCCCTGCTGCTGGCCGACGCGGTGTGAGTCCGGCGGACGCCGCGCCGCCCAGGTCCGTCCTCAAGCGCCGGACGGCCCTGACGGCACGGCGTCCGCCCGGCTGGCGAGCAGCACCCGCTGCAGTTCCCGCGCCGCCCGAGGCGGAGCCACGTCGCTGCGGTGCGCCAGCGCGATCGTGCGGCGCAGCCCCGGCCGTGCGAGGGGTGTCGTCCGCAGGTCGTGGCCGGCCCGGGTGGCGACCATGCTCGGCACCACCGCAACCCCCAGGCCGGCCCGGACGAAGCCGAGCACAGCGTCCATCTCGCCGCCCTCCACCGTGAACGACGGCTCGAAGCCCTCGGCGCGGCAGGCGGCGACCGTCAGCTCCCGCAGGTCGTATCCGTGCCGGAACATCACCAGCGGCTCGCCCTGGAGATCCGCGATCCGGACCGTGCCGCCCCGGCCGGGCCGCGGGCCGTCCGCCGAGGAGACCACCACCAGATCCTCCTGGAGCAGTTCGACGGTGGTCAGCGCCGGTGAGGCCGCGGGCAGCGGCAGCACCACGAGGGCCAGGTCGAGTGCACCGCGCGCCAGTTCCCGTACCAGGTCGTGCGAACCGCCCTCCTCCAGCAGCAGCTGGATCCCCGGGTGCAGGTCGTGGAAGTCGCGCAGCACATCGGGCAGCAGCCCCGTGCAGACGCTGGGCGTCGCCCCCAGTCTGACCCGGCCGCGGCGCAGCTGGGCCAGCTCCTGGACCTCGTGACGTGCGGTGTCGGCGTCGGCCAGGATGCGCCGGGCGAGCGGCAGCAGGGCCTCGCCCGCGTCCGTCAGCGTGATGTTTCCCCGGGCCCGGCTGAAGAGTTCGGCGCCCAGCTCCGTCTCCAGGGCCCTGATCTGCTGGGAGAGCGAGGGCTGCGAGACGTGCACCTCCTCCGCGGCGCGGGTGAAGTGCCGGGCCTCGGCGACCGCCACGAAGTACAGGAGCTGCTGGAACTGCATACGCCCAGCCTACCGCCCTCGATAGGGCGTGCCTATGGACATCAGGTACTCCATGTCTTGGACTGATCGGGGCATTCGGCCCTAGCGTCGTGTTCATGGCATTGGCAACCCGCACGGACCGACGGCCGTCCATGACGCGCACGCTCTGGGACTCATCCGTCGGCAAGAAGACGATCATGGCCGTGAGCGGTCTGATCATGCTCCTCTACCTGGTCGTCCACATGGTCGGCAACCTGAAGATCTTCTTCGGGTCCGACGAGTTCAACGGCTACGCGCACTGGCTGCGCGTGATGGGCGAGCCGTTCCTGCACCACGAGTGGGCGCTGTGGATCGTCCGTGTGGTCCTGGTCGCCGCGGTGGTCCTGCACGCGGTCTCCGCGTACCAGCTCAGCCGGCGCGACCTGCGGGCGCGCCCCAGCAAGTACGTGCACAGGAAGCCGCGCGCGAGCTATGCCACGAACACGATGCGCTACGGCGGCATCATCATGGCGCTGTTCATCGTCTGGCACATCCTGGACCTGACGACCGGGACCGTGCACTCGGGCGGATTCCAGTCCGGGCACCCGTACCAGAACGTCATCGACACCTTCTCCACCTGGTACGGCAACGTCATCTACATCGTGGCCATGCTCGCCATGGGGCTGCACGTCCAGCACGGGTTCTGGAGCGCGGCGCAGACCCTCGGCGCCGGCCGCGCGACCCGCGACCGCGTTCTGAAGACCACCGCCAACGTCCTCGCACTGGCGCTGACCGTCGGCTTCGTCTCGGTACCCGTCGCCGTCATGACCGGAGTGGTGAGCTGACATGAACGACTACACGGACTACGCGACCGGCGCACCGGTCACCGACACCAAGGCGCCCGCCGGCCCCGTCGCCGAGCGCTGGGACACCCGCCGCTTCGAGGCGAAGCTGGTCAACCCCGCCAACCGCCGCAAGCACACCGTCATCGTCGTCGGCACCGGCCTGGCCGGCGGCTCGGCCGGCGCCACGCTCGCCGAACAGGGCTACCACGTCGTCCAGTTCTGCTTCCAGGACTCGCCTCGCCGGGCCCACTCGGTCGCGGCCCAGGGCGGCATCAACGCGGCGAAGAACTACCGCAACGACGGCGACTCGGTCCACCGGCTCTTCTACGACACCGTCAAGGGCGGCGACTTCCGCGCCCGCGAGTCCAACGTCCACCGCCTGGCCCAGATCTCCGTCGAGATCATCGACCAGTGCGTCGCGCAGGGCGTCCCCTTCGCCCGCGAGTACGGCGGCCTCCTCGACAACCGCTCCTTCGGCGGTGTCCAGGTCTCCCGCACCTTCTACGCACGCGGCCAGACCGGACAGCAACTGCTCCTCGGCGCCTACCAGGCGCTCTCCCGGCAGATCGCCGCGGGCAACGTCGAACTGCACCCCCGCACCGAGATGCTCGACCTGGTCGTCGTCGACGGCAAGGCCCGCGGCATCGTCGCCCGCGACCTGGTCACGGGGAAGACCGACACGTACTTCGCCGACGCGGTCGTGCTGGCCAGCGGCGGCTACGGCAACGTCTTCTACCTGTCGACGAACGCCATGAACTCCAACGCCACCGCCATCTGGCGCGCCCACCGGCGCGGCGCGTACTTCGCCAACCCCTGTTTCACCCAGATCCACCCCACCTGCATCCCGCGCACCGGCGAGCACCAGTCCAAGCTGACGCTGATGAGCGAGTCGCTCCGCAACGACGGACGCATCTGGGTGCCGAAGGCCAAGGGCGACACCCGCCCGGCGAACGAGATCCCCGAGGACGAGCGCGACTACTACCTGGAGCGCGTCTACCCCGCCTTCGGCAACCTCGTGCCCCGCGACATCGCCTCCCGCGCCGCGAAGAACGTCTGCGACGAGGGTCGCGGCGTCGGCCCGGGCGGCCAGGGCGTCTACCTGGACTTCGCCGAGGCCATCGAGCGGATGGGCCGCGCCAAGGTCGAGGAGAAGTACGGCAACCTCTTCGACATGTACGCGCAGATCACCGCGGAGAACCCGTACGAGACCCCGATGCGGATCTACCCGGCCGTGCACTACACGATGGGCGGGCTCTGGGTCGACTACGACCTCCAGACCACGATCCCGGGCCTGTTCGCCATCGGCGAGGCCAACTTCTCCGACCACGGGGCCAACCGGCTCGGCGCCTCCGCGCTGATGCAGGGTCTGGCCGACGGCTACTTCGTCCTGCCGTCGACCATCAACGACTACCTGGCCCGCAACCCGCACCACGACGAGGTCGACGCCTCCCACCCCGCCGTGGAGGAGGTCGTCGCCGAGACCGAGGACCGGCTCAACCTGCTGCTGGCCGTCGACGGCGACCGCACTCCCGACTCGTTCCACCGGGAGATCGGTGAACTCATGTGGGAGTACTGCGGAATGGCCCGCACCGAGGAGGGCCTGCGCAAGGCTCTCGGCCGGATCCCGCAGATCCGCGAGGAGTTCTGGCGCCGCATCAAGGTCCCGGGAACGGGCGACGAGTTCAACCAGTCGCTGGAGAAGGCCAACCGCGTCGTCGACTACCTGGAGCTCGCCGAGCTCATGTGCCTCGACGCCCTGCACCGCGCGGAGTCCTGCGGAGGCCACTTCCGCGAGGAGTCGCAGACCGCGGACGGCGAAGCCGCCCGCCGTGACGAGGAGTTCTCGTACGCGGCGGCCTGGGAGTTCGCCGCCACGGGCGAGGCCCCCGTCCTGCACAAGGAAGACCTCGTCTTCGAGTACGTCCACCCCACTCAGCGGAGCTACGCATGAAGCTCACCCTGCGCGTCTGGCGCCAGAAGAACGCCGGTGCCCCCGGCGCCATGTCCACCTACGAGGTGGACGGAATCTCGCAGGACATGTCGTTCCTGGAGATGCTCGACACCCTCAACGAGGAGCTCATCCTCGCCGGCGACGACCCCGTCGCCTTCGACCACGACTGCCGCGAGGGCATCTGCGGCGCGTGCAGCCTCGTCATCAACGGCGACGCCCACGGCCCGGAACGCACCACGACCTGCCAGCTCCACATGCGGTCCTTCGAGGACGGCGACACGATCGACATCGAGCCCTGGCGCGCCTCGGCCTTCCCGGTCGTCAAGGACCTCGTCGTGGACCGCTCGGCGTTCGACCGGATCATCCAGGCCGGCGGCTACATCTCCGCCCCGACCGGTACGGCTCCCGACGCGCACGCGACGCCCGTGCCCAAGCCGGACGCGGACTTCGCCTTCGAGCACGCCGAGTGCATCGGCTGCGGCGCCTGTGTCGCGGCCTGCCCCAACGGCTCGGCGATGCTGTTCACCTCGGCGAAGGTCAACCACCTGAACGTCCTGCCGCAGGGCGCCCCGGAGCGCGAGACCAGGGTCCTGGACATGGTGGGCCAGATGGACAGCGAGGGCTTCGGCGGCTGCACCCTCACCGGTGAGTGCGCCACCGCCTGCCCGAAGGGCATTCCGCTGCCGTCGATCTCCGCGATGAACAAGGAGTGGCTGCGGGCGACCCGCAAGGTCCACCGCTGAGCGCTCGTACCGGTTCCCGGTCCCGGAGGCCGCCCGCCCCCGGGACCGGGAAGTCCGCTACGCCTCCGGCAGGGTCAGGAGGTCACGGAGAGATCGTCCCCGTAGACCGTGCCCTGTCCGTACCAGCCGTGCAGATAGACGGTCACCGTGCCGCTCGTGCCGGTGGTGAAGGCCACCGACTGCTTGGCGTAACCGCTCGACGAACCCCAGGTGCTGGCCGACGCGCCGCCCCGGACACCGAGGTAGCCGTAGTTCCCCTGCACCCAACCCTGAAGTGTGTACTTGGTGTTGGGGGCCAGGGTGAGCGTCTGGGTGCACTCGCCGGTCTGCGAGGAGGTGGCCGCGGCGGCGAGGGCGTGCGTACCGCCGTGCACCGGCGTGGAGACGACCGCGCCGCCGGACTCACAGGTCCAGGGACCGAGCGAGCCGGTCTCGAAGCCGCCGTTGACCAGCGATCCGGTGCCGCCGCCCGGGCCGGAGACGGTCAGGGTGTACGGGGCCGAGTGGCTCAGCGTGCCCGAGGCGCCGGTCACGTTGATGGTGTACGTGCCGGGTGCGGCCGACGCCGAGGTGCTGACCGTCAGCGTCGACGTGCCCCCCGCGGTGACCGACGCCGGGCTGAGGGACGCCGTGACTCCGGCCGGTGCCCCGCTCGTCGTCAGCGCGACGGTCTTCGCGCTGCCCGAGGTGACCGCGGTCTTCACGGTGGCCGTGGCCGAACCGCCCGGTGCGACCGTCGCCGATGCCGGGGTGACGGCCACCGAGTAGTCGTCCGTCACCGGGCCGCTGCCGCCGCTCGTGAACGGGGCGAACGTGTGGCTGAAGTACCAGGTGTCCTGTGCGATGCCGGAGCAGGTGTCGCTGCCTCCGGTGCCGGGGCAGCCGCCGTTGTCGCGCTGGAGCGCCCAGAACGACAGCGTGCTGACGCCCTTGGAGACGGCCCAGTTGTAGACCTGGGTGGCATCGGCCGTGGTGAACGTCTCGGCCGGACCGTAGTCGTCGATGCCCGGCATCTCGATGATGCCGGTCATGCCCCAGAGCTGGGCGTCGGTCTTCGACGGATACAGACCGGCGAGCTGGCCCTTGAGGCCGGTGATCGCCGTCTGGGTGTCCTGCGCCATGTTGTGCGAGGCCCCGTCGTAGTAGTCGAACGTCATGAGGTTCACGAGGTCGACCTTCGCGCCGTTGGACACGGCGTTCTCCAGCACCGCGAGGCCGCTCTCGGCCAGCCCGCTCGTGGTGGTGGGCAGGGTGTAGGAGATCTGCACCGAGCGGCCGTTGGCGGCCGCCCAGTCCTGGACCTTCTTGATCGCCTTGTTGCGGCGGTCGATGCCGGCGCTGTTCTCCAGCGAGTTGTCCTCGATGTCCATGTCGAGGCGGGACACGTCATAGGTCGTGATGACCTTCTCGTACGCCGCCGCGATGGAGTCGACGCTCGTACAGCTGTCGGCGATCTCGGTTCCGCCGTTGTCGGCCGCGTAGCCGCCGAACGACGGGATCACGTCGCCGCCGCGCGACCGGATGGTGGTGAAGTCGGCGCCGAACTCGGACGAGGCGATGGGTGTGCCCGCATCGCCGTTCCAGTAGGGGGTGCAGGACCCGCGGGCCTGCGTCTGGATGAAGGCCATGGTCAGGTACTTGGCGCCGGACGCCTGGGAGAGCGCGGCCGGGCTGTCGCCGTTCCAGGCCTCGAAGTACGGGGCGAAGACGTGCGCGGGCAGGGGAGTGGCGGCGGTCGCGGCGGCCTGCGCGCCGGCGCCTGATCCGAGGACCAGGCCTGCGGACGCGACCACGGTGGCCAAGGCGCCGAGGACGGCGCCGACTGTTCTTGGACGTCTCATGGGGGAGCTCCCAGCGGGGTGGGACAACGGGCGGATTGCCGTGAGGCATGCCCATGATTGGTCTGGACCAGGTAACTGTCAACGTTCTTTACTGTTTCATGTCCAGCCGCTGCCCTGACGCTTAACTCGCCTTTTGTGCAGGCGAGTTGGTGTGCGTCGGTGTCAGTCCCGGGGGAGAGCGGCCCGGAGGTACGCGGCCGTGCGGCTGTCCTCGGCCCGCGCCACCTCCGCCGGCGGCCCGGCCGCCACGATCCGGCCGCCCCGGTCGCCGCCGCCCGGGCCGAGGTCGATCACCCAGTCGGCGCCCGCCACCACGGCCATGTCGTGCTCCACGACCACGACGGTGCTGCCC
Source organism: Streptomyces sp. OR43 (assembly GCF_008042275.1). Lineage (GTDB taxonomy): Bacteria > Actinomycetota > Actinomycetes > Streptomycetales > Streptomycetaceae > Streptomyces. The sequence goes on from NZ_RDBK01000022.1 coordinate 404,203, forward strand.
GCGTCGACCAGCCCGTGCAACTGCCGCATCAGCACCTCGACATCGGCGGGATGCAGCCCCGTCGTCGGCTCGTCGAGCAGGTACAGGGTGTGGCCCCGCCGGGCCCGCTGCAGTTCCGCGGCCAGCTTGATCCGCTGCGCCTCCCCGCCGGACAGCTCCGTCGCCGGCTGCCCGAGGCGCAGATAGCCGAGCCCCACATCGAGCAGCGTCCGCAGACTGCGCCCGGCGGCGGGCGTGTCCGCGAAGAAACCCGCCGCCGACTCCACGGTGAGGTCCAGCACCTGAGCGATGTTCAGCCCCCGCAGGGTGACGTCGAGCGTCTCCGGGTTGTACCGCGCTCCGTTGCAGTCCGGGCAGGGCGCGTACGTACTGGGCAGGAACAGCAGCTCCACCGAGACGAACCCCTCGCCCTGGCAGGTCTCGCACCGCCCGCCCGTCACGTTGAAGGAGAACCGGCCGGCCCGGTAGCCCCGCTCGCGCGCCATGTCGGTCGCGGCGAACAGCTTGCGCACGACGTCGAACAGCCCGGTGTACGTGGCCAGGTTGGACCGCGGGGTACGTCCGATGGGCCGCTGGTCGACCTGGACCAGGCGGTCCACCGCCCCGAGCCCCTCCGCCGCGGCGCAGCCCGGTGCCGGCCGCTCCATCCGGTCCTCGGAGGCGTCCGGGGCCTGTCGGTCCGCCAGCACGCCCGCCAGCACCTGTCCCACCAGCGTCGACTTCCCCGAGCCCGAGACCCCGGTGACGGCGGTGAACACCCCGAGCGGGAACGCGGCGTCCACCTCGCGCACGTTGTGCCGGTTCACCCCGTGCAGCCGCAGCCACCCCGAGGGCGTGCGCGCCTCGCGTACGGGAGCGGGGGCGTCGTCGAAGAGGAAGCGCCGCGTCGCCGACTCCGCCACGTCGGCGAGAGCGGCCGGCGGCCCGCTGTGCAGGACCCGGCCGCCGTGCTCACCGGCCAGCGGTCCCACGTCCACGAGCCAGTCCGCCTGCCGCACCACGTCCATCTGGTGCTCCACGACGAACACCGTGTTCCCGGCCTCCTTGAGCCGGCCGAGCACCGCGAGCAGCGACTCCGTGTCCGCCGGATGCAGCCCCGCCGACGGCTCGTCCAGGACGTAGACGACGCCGAAGAGTCCCGACCGGAGCTGGGTGGCCAGCCGCAGCCGCTGGAGCTCCCCGGACGAGAGCGTCGGAGCCGTGCGGTCGAGGCTGAGATAGCCCAGCCCCAGTTCGGTGACCGTCCCGATCCGGGCCAGCAGGTCCTCCGTCAGTACCCGGGCGGTGTCGTCCCCGCCCGCCGCCGACAGCACCTCGGCGAGCTCCGTGAGCGCGAGGCCCGCCAGCTCCGCGATCGTGCGGCCCGCGAAGGTCACCGCCAGGGCCTCCGGCCGCAGCCTGCTGCCGCCGCAGACCGGGCAGGGCGCACTCGTCAGGAAGCGTTCGGCCTTGGCCCGCAGCGTGCGGCTCCGGGAGTCGGCGAACGTGTGCATCACATAGCGCCGTGCGCTCATGTACGTGCCCTGGTAAGGGCGTTGGATCCGGTCCGCGTCGCGCACGGGATGCACCGTGACCACCGGCTGCTCGTCCGTGAACAGGATCCACTCACGGTCGGCCGGATCGAGTTCGCGCCACGGCCGGTCGATGTCGTAGCCCAGCGCGTCCAGCACATCGCGCAGGTTCTTGCCCTGCCACGCCCCCGGCCAGGCCGCGATCGCCCCGGCCCTGACCGACAACCCGGGGTCGGGGACCAGGAGCTCCTCGGTGGTGCGGTGGATCCGGCCGAGACCGTGGCATGCGGGGCAGGCCCCGGCGGCGGTGTTCGGCGAGAAGGCGTCCGAGTCCAGTCGCTCCGCCCCCGGCGGATACTCCCCGGCCCGTGAGAACAGCATCCGCAGGGAGTTGGACAGGGTCGTCACCGTGCCGACGGACGACCGCGCACCCGGCGCCGACCGGCGCTGTTCCAGCGAGACCGCCGGCGGGAGCCCGGTGATCTCGCCGACCTTCGGTGCGCCCACCTGGTGGATGAGCCGCCGGGCGTAGGGCGCGACGGACTCGAAGTAGCGGCGCTGGGCCTCCGCGTAGATCGTCCCGAAGGCCAGCGAGGACTTCCCGGACCCGGACACGCCCGTGAACACGGTGAGGGTGTCGCGCGGGATGTCGACCCGTACGTCTTGCAGATTGTGCTCGCGAGCGCCGCGAACCCTGACGTACGGATCGTGGGGGGTGGGCATGGGGTGGGGCTCCGTACGGTTCGAACAGGCTGACCGGGACAAACGGTTCGATTCTAGGCGTCGGGCCCGTGCCGTGTGGCCGAGGGCCGCCATCCCTTGGTTGGCTGGGCGCATGAGAGACGACGACGCCCGACCGCTGGCCGTGTTCGACCTGGACGGCACCCTCGCGGACACCGCCCACCGCCAGCACTTCCTGGAGGGCCCCCGGCGCGACTGGGCCGGCTTCTTCGCCGCCGCCCCCGCCGACCCGCCGCTGCCCGAAGGCGTGCGGCTCGCCGTGAGCAGCGCCGAGGAGTGCGAGGTCGTCTACCTCACGGGGCGGCCGGAGCGCTGCCGGAAGGACACCGTGGCCTGGCTGGCCCGGCAGGGGCTTCCCGGGGGACCGCTCCACATGCGGCGCAACGACGACCGGCGGCCGGCCCGCAGGACCAAAGTGGAGACCCTGCGGCGCCTTGGCCGGGACCGCGCGGTGCGGATGCTGGTGGACGACGACGAACTCGTCTGCGACGCCGCCGAACTGGCCGGATTCACGGTGGTGCGCGCCCGCTGGGCGATCGCCTCGCCCGCCCTGAGGGACGCGCAGGAGCGCGAGGGGCGCACCTGACCGGGGCCGGAGTCGTCACTCCGGGTCGTCGAGCCGGAAGCCCACTTTCAGGCCGACCTGGTAGTGCTCGATCTGGCCGTCTTTGATCTGTCCGCGCACCTGGGTGATCTCGAACCAGTCGAGATTGTGCAACGTTTCGGAAGCTCTTGCGACGCCGTTGCGGATTGCCGCGTCCACGCCGTCATGGGAGGTTCCTACGATCTCCGTGACGCGATACGTGTGGTTTGACATGGTGTGTCTCCTCTCGCCCTTACCAAGGTGCCCCACCTCGGTGAGGTTCGCGAGAGATCGCGTGGCTTCGGTCTGTCCGGAACCGCCCTTGACCAAAGTATTGGTCCATACCAAAATCCAGCCACGCCCGTGCGAGCGCAGCCCGCAGTCCCCCACACCGGGTCCGCAAGACTGTCCTGCCGTTTCGCAGAAGGTGACCCCCGTGAAGAACCGCATGCTCGTCGGAGCCATTGCCCTGATATCCACTGTCGCGCTGGGCGGGTGCGGAATGATCCCGGGCTCGGGTGGTTCGGGCGGCAAGAAGGTCACCATCTGGCTGATGAAGGACAGCGTCACCAGCGACTTCCTGGACCGCTTCAAGGAGTCGTACGAGGACGAGCACTCCTCGATCGAACTGGAGTTCAAGATTCAGAGCTGGAGCGGAATCGGGCCGAAGGTTCTCGAAGCGCTGGGCGGCAAGGACACGCCGGACGTCATCGAGGTCGGCAACACCCAGGTCGCCCAGTACGCGGAGAGCGGCAACCTGCGCGACCTCACCCTGGAGTCCATGCGTGACCTGGGCAGCGAGGACTGGCTCCCCGGCCTCGCCGAGCCGGGCAGCATCGGCGGCGTCCAGTACGGAATTCCCTGGTACGCGGCCAACCGGGTGGTGATCTACAACAAGGACCTGTTCGAGGACGCGGGGATCAAGAGTCCGCCGAAGACGCGCGAGCAGTGGATCGAGGACAGCGAGAAGCTGAACCGGAACGGCAACCAGGGCATGTATCTGCCGGGCCAGAACTGGTACGTGCTCGCCGGATTCATCTGGGACGAGGGCGGTGAACTCGCCGACGACAACGGCGGGGACTGGCAGGGCCGGCTCGGCACTCCGGCTGCGCTGAAGGGCATGGACTTCTATTCCGAACTCCAGGCACTGGGTAACGGTCCCAAGGACGCGGACGAGGAAAAGCCCCCGCAGAGCGATGTGTTCGCCAAGGGTGATGTCGCGCAGATCATCTCCACCCCCAGCAGCGCCACCCTGATCGAGAAGGCCAACCCGGAACTCAAGGGAAAGCTGGGCTACTTCCCGATACCCGGAAAGACCGCGAAGGCGCCCGGTTCCGTGTTCACCGGCGGCTCCGACCTGATCATTCCGCAGAAGGCGGACCAGCGCAGCGCGGGATTCGAGGTCATCAAGGCACTGGCCGGGGCGAAATGGCAGGAGGAACTCGCCAAGGCCATGAGCTACGTGCCCAACAAGACGTCCCTGGCCCACGTCATCGAGGGTGAGGAGAGCACCGCCGCGATGGCCGCCGGCGCGGCACGGGGCCACGCGACCCCCAACTCGTCGCAGTGGGCCGCCGTCGAGGCCGCCAACCCGATCAAGCCGTACATGACGGCGGTCCTCCAGGGCGGGGACCCGGCGACCGCGGCGAAGACCGCGTCCGAGAAGATCACCGCGCTGCTCGCCGGCAGCTGACAGGGAAGCCGTCGCACGGCCTCGGCGGGGGAGGGCGGGGCCTTCGCGCGGCGCAGGGAGATTGGGCCGTCGCACGGCTTCGCCGGGGGAGGGCGGGCTTTCGCGGGGCGCACGGAGATTCGGCCGTCGCACGGCCTCGGCGCGGGAGGGGCGCGGCCCCTCGCGCGGCACGGTTTCGGCCGGCGCACGGCTTCGCGGGGGAGGCCGGGGCCGTCGCGCAGCGCGGGATTCAGCCGTCGCACATCCCCGCTCCCCATGGCGGACACGTCGAATCCAGCCGGTCACGGAAGAAGTAGGAGGGTCCGGGTCCTCGCGGCCGCGCGAAGGCCCGGCAGCCGCCCCTGCCGACCCGTCCCCGGAGTCCGTCATGCATGTGCTGCCCACCGCCTCCCCTCTCACCCCGTCCGTCCCGGTACAGCAGCCCGGCCCCGCCGCCCCGCCGCGCTACCGGGTCTCCCTCGCCATGGACCAGGCGGAGATACGCGCCGCCCAGCGCCTGCGCCACCAGGTCTTCTCCGCCGAGTTCGGCGCCCGGCTGGACGGACCCGAACCGGGCCTGGACAGCGATGCGTTCGACGCGTACTGCGACCACCTCCTGGTCCGGGAGACGTCGACCGGCGAGATCGTCGCCACTTACCGGCTGCTGCCGCCCGAACGCGCGCGCATCGCCGGACGCCTCTACGCCGAGAGCGAGTTCGACCTCACCCGCCTCGAACCGGTCCGGGACGACCTGGTCGAGGTCGGCCGCTCCTGCGTCCACCCCGCCCACCGCGACGGCGCCGTCATCGCCCTGATCTGGGCAGGCCTCGCCCGCTACATGGAGCGCGGCGGCCACAACTGGCTGGCGGGCTGCTGCTCGATCCCGCTCTCCGACGGCGGGGTGGCGGCCGCCCGGGCCTGGGAGACCGTACGGACGAAGCACCTGGCGCCCGAGGACTACTGGGTCGCGCCGCACCGACTGTGGCAGGCCCCGGCCGGGCTCCCGGACGGCCCCGGAGGACTCGCCTCGCTCCCGCCCCTGCTGCGCGGCTATCTGCGTCTCGGCGCCCGCGTCTGCGGGGCACCCGCCCACGACCCCGAGTTCAACGCCGCCGACCTGTACGTCCTGCTCTCCCTCCGCGCCACGGACCCCCGCTACCTGCGCCACTTCCTCTCGCYCGCCCCCCAGCAGTGAGCGCCTGGCTGCCCGTCTCGCCCTGCACCCCGCCCGGCTGCGCCACCCACGACGGCCCCGGCCGGCACCCGGTCACGGCGACGGCCCTGCTGCTCGCCGGCTGCGCGCTCACCCTCACCGGCGCGCTGTGCACCCCGCTCGCCCTGCTGCTGGGCCGGGCAGCCCGCGAGCGGCTGACCCGGGGATGGGCGCACGGGGTGGTCCGCGCCTTCGGGATCCGGGTGCGCGTCGTCGGCCGGCCGGACGGCCACCGGGGCGGGCCGGGGGTCCTGGTCGTCGCCAACCACGTCTCGTGGCTGGACATCCCCCTGGTCGCGACGGTGTGCCCCGGCCGGATGCTGGCCAAGAGCGACATCAGGAACTGGCCGCTGCTCGGGCCGCTGGCCGCGCTCGGCGGCACCCTCTTCGTCGAGCGCGAACGGCTGCGCGCCCTGCCCGCGACCGTCCACGCCCTGGCATCGGCGCTGCGGAGCGGGGCGCGCGTCGTGGTCTTCCCGGAAGGCAGCACCTGGTGCGGCCGCGGGCCGGGCGGCCGGTTCCGGCCCGCGGCCTTCCAGGCGGCGATCGACGCCGGAGCCGCCGTCCAACCGGTGCGCATCCGCTACCTCGGCACGCCCGAGGGGCGCCGGGCCCCGGCGGGAGCCGCCGCTTTCGTGGGGGACGATCCGCTGGCCGCCTCCCTGTGGCGGGTGGTGCGGGCGGCCGGGCTGACCGCCGAGATCCACGTCCTGCCGCCGATCCCGGCGGGCCGCGTCCACGGCCGCCGCGCACTGGCCGGGCTGGCTCAGTCCACGGTGGCCAGCGACAGCGCGAACCTGCCTGCCGCATCGGTCCACCACTGACTCAGCCGAAGGTCCGCAGCGGCGAGTTCCTCGCGCACCCCGTCCTTGCGGAACTTCGCCGACACCTCCGTCCGCATCTCCTCACCGTCCTCGAACGGCACCAGCAGATCCAGTTCCGGGATCTTCACCGTGAGCGCCCGGCGGGCCCGCAACCGCATCTCGATCCACTCCTCCCGCGGGTTCCACCGGGCGACGTGCTCGAAGTCGTCCGGCGCGAAGTCCGCACCCAGCTCCCGGTCGACGACCGACAGGACGTTCCGGTTGAAGGCGGCCGTCACCCCGGCCGCGTCGTCGTACGCCGCGACCAGCACCTTCTCCTCCTTCACCAGATCCGTCCCCAGCAGCAACGTGTCACCGGGGGACAGCATCGACCGCACCGACGACAGGAACGCGGCCCGCTCGGCGGGCAGCAGATTGCCGATGGTGCCGCCGAGGAAGGCCACCAGCCGGGGGCCCGGAGTGTCCGGCAGGGACAGTTCCGCGGTGAAGTCGGCGATCAGCGCGTGCACCGACAGTTCCGGACGCTCCTTGAGGAGAACGTCCGCCGCACCGCGCAGCGCGCTCTCGCTCACGTCGACCGGAACGTAACTGTGCAGGCCCGCGAGCGCGTCCAGCAGGTGCCTCGTCTTCTCGGAGGAACCCGATCCCAGCTCCACGAGCGTCCGGGCACCGGAGGCGGCCGCGATCTCGGCCGCCCGGTCGATCAGGATCTCCCGCTCCGCGCGCGTCGGGTAGTACTCGGGCAGCCGGGTGATCTCCTCGAACAGCTCACTGCCGCGGGCGTCGTAGAACCACTTCGGCGGCAGCGTCTTCGGTTGCCGGGTCAGACCGTGCAGCACATCGGCGCGCAGCGCCGCGTCCGTCGCGTCCACCGGCAGGGTACGGGTCAGCAGAAAGGGACTCACTGGGTGGGCTCCTTGAGCGTGGTCAGCAGGACTTCGGCGCGGGTCGCGGTCAGCAGTGTGCGGTCGGGGGCCTCCTGCCAGCGCGGATCGTCGTCGTACGGCTCCGAGGCGACGACCGCGTGCCCGCCGGGCTCGGCCAGGTACCAGAGGGTGTCGCCCCACGCGGTCGCCACGATGGTGCGGCCGTCGGTGAGCAGCAGGTTGAGCCGGGATCCGGGGGCCGCCCCGGCGACCTCCACCACGGTGGCGGCGACCGCCTCCGGGAGCGTGTCGCCGGCCGTCAGGCGGTGCTGTATCAGGGCCCAGACCAGCGCGGAGTCACAGCGGGCGGTGAGGCGGAGCAACTCGGCCGGGGGCAGCGCCGCCGCCAGCGGTGCCACGGATCCGGGCCAGCCCTTCAGCGCGCCGTTGTGGCTGAACAGCACCCCGCCGCCGCGGAACGGCGCGGCCGCCGCCTCGCCGTCCGGGTCCGCCGCGGTGGCGTCCCGGACCGCGGCGAGCAGGGCTCCGCTGCGCACCACCCGGGCCAGATCGGCGAACGTCTGGTCGCCCCAGACGGGTCCCTGGCGGCGGTAACGTCCCGGCTCCGGGTCCCCGTCCGCGTACCAGCCGACACCGAAACCGTCCGCGTTGACGGTTCCGTACCGCTGCCGGCGCGGCTCCCAGGACTGCCGTACCAGCGAGTGCGCCGGCTGGGTCAGCACGGCACCCAGGGCTATCGGCGGGCCCACGTAGGCAATATGACGGCACATCAGAGATCCCTGGCGGTACGGAATCCGGAGAAGATCTGGCGCCGCACCGGAAGGTCCCAGTTGCGGAAGGTCCCCCGGCACGCCACCGCGTCCACCGCGAACGAGCCACCGCGCAGCACCTTGTGCTCCGGGCCGAAGAACACCTCCGAGTACTCGCGGTACGGGAACGGCGCGAAGCCCGGATACGGGAGGAAGTCGCTCGACGTCCACTCCCACACATCGCCGATCAGCTGTCCCGCGCCCGAAGGCGCTCGCCCGGCCGGGTACGCCCCCGCCGGTGCGGGACGCAGATGGCGCTGCCCGAGGTTGGCGCGCTCCGGTGCCGGGTCATCGTCGCCCCATGGATAGCGGCGGGAGCGCCCGGAAGCGGGGTCGTGGCGGGCCGCCTTCTCCCACTCCGCCTCGGTGGGCAGTCTGCGGCCGGCCCAGCGGGCGTACGCGTCCGCCTCGTACCAGCTGACGTGCAGCACCGGCTCGTCCGCCGGGACCGGCTCGGTCACGCCGAAGCGGCGGCGCAGCCACTGCCCGGCGTCCCGGTGCCAGAACAGCGGGGCCGTCAGCTCGTGCTCACGCACCATCGCCCAGCCCTCGGGCTGCCACCACCGCCGCTGTGTGTAACCGCCGTCCTCGATGAACGCCCGGTAGGCGCCGCAGGTCACCGGTGCGGTGTCGATGAAGAATCCGGGCACCTCACGCCGGTGCGCGGGCCGTTCGTTGTCGAGTGCCCATGGCTCGGTGGACGTGCCCATGGTGAACGGGCCGCCGGGGACCAGGACTTCCGGAGCCAAGGCGGCCGCGCCGGCCGCCCGCGGCGGTTCCGGGGCGGTCAGTACGGCGGGGCCCGAGCGAAGCTGATGCGTGATCAGCATGGTCTCGTCGTGCTGCTGTTCGTGCTGGGCGATCATCCCGAAGACGAAACCGGACCGCACCAGCGGCCGGTCGCCCAAGGGCGTCGACTCCAGGACGTCCAGGGCCCGGCCGCGTACCTCCGAGGCGTAGGAGCGGGCCTCGGCGGGCGCCAGCAGCGGCAGGGAGGGCCGGGTGGCCCGGGGGTGCTCGAACGCGTCGTAGAGACCGTCGATCTCGGGGCGCATGGCCTCGCGGCCCGCGACGCCGCGCAGTAGCCACAGTTCTTCCTGGTTGCCGATGTGCGCCAGGTCCCAGACCAGGGGAGACATCAACGGGGAGTGCTGCGCGGTGAGTTCGTGGTCGTCCACGCTGTCGGTCAGGATCCCGGTCCGCTCGCGGGCGGCGAGCAGCGCGGCCAGCGCGCGCTCCCGGAGCGCCTCGGGATCCTGACCGGCCGGGCCCTGCGGGCCGTACGGCGAGGGTGCGGGGGAATCGGTCATGAGAGGGTCCCCTTCGGGTGGACCGGACCGAGGTGCCGGTCCGTGGTGAGCAGGTCCCGCAGGTCGTCGGCGGGACATCGGCCCCGGGCGACATAGCGGTCCCGGAAGGCGGCCACCGCCTCCAGTACCGGCTCCGTCGCTCCCCTGCGCGGCAGCGCCTCCAGCGCGAGGTCGAAGCAGGTGACCGCCGCCGCCCGCAGCTCCGGATCGCTCAGCCCGTCGCGGGCGGCTCCGGCCCAGAGCGGATTGCGCGGCGCGGCCAGCGGGCCCGCCGTCTCGGACAGGGGTTTGACGGTGCGGTACACGGTCTCGGCGGCCTCCGGGTCGTCGAACAGGGCCGTGGTGACGGCGAGCGGGACGAGCCAGCCGTCGTCGCCGGGCTGCGCGTCGATCATGCGCAGCTCCAGATGTCCGCGCGGCCGTACCGGCGGGAAGAGCGTGGTGATGTGGTAGTCGAGATCGGCCCGGACGGGACGGCGCGGTTCCCCGCGACGGATCCAGTCACGGAAGGTGAGCCCCTCGGGTACGGCCCAGGGCCCCGCGTCGCTCCTGATGCACAGCACGGGCGTGTCGAGCACATGGGCCGCCCAGGCGTCCCGGGGCGGCAACTGCCCGGCCGGGGCCAGGGTGCGCAGCGGATCGAGGTCGGCCCACAGCGACTGGCGCGCCGAGCGCCACGGCGCGGGCTTCCCCAGCCGGAACGGCGAGTTGGCGAACGCGGCTACCAGGACCGCGCCCAGCAGATGGGACAGCTGCCAGCGCCGCCCGTATCCGAGCGGTCCCGGCTCCTCCTCTCCGGCGTCCAGACAGACCTGGACAGAAGCGGTCGTGCACATCATGGCGCGGCCCGCGGGGCCCGACCGGTCGAGTGCGATCTCCATGGCGTCGTAGCGCGGCTGGTGCAGCAGCCGGCGCGGCGGATGCCAGGGGTCGACGCCGAACCCGGCCGGAGCGAGGCCCAGCCGGCCCAGCGTGTCGCGCACGGCGACAAGATCGGCGGCCGTGTCGTTGACGCAGGCCATGAGCGAGTCGGCGGGGCGCGAGCTGAGCTCCAGCTGGCCGCCGGGTTCGAACGTGAGCGCCGCGTTCAGGGGCAGCGCCCCGACGGCCTTCGCGGCCGCGTCGAGACGGTGGTGCGCGACAGGCACGTGAGGCCGGTCACGATCGTGGAGGAGCCACTCGAGCTCGACCCCCACGATGCGGGGCGGTCCTGTCTTGAAGCAGATACAGCGCAGTAAATCCTCCGCCTCGCCCTCGCCGATGGGCGTGGCCTGTCCGGGCGGACCGTGTGCGCCAGGTGTGTCGGTTGACATGCCGGGCCTCCTGTTCCGGTGCGACCGTCCTACCCAAACCCCTGCCGGGAGTTCGCACAAGGGTGCCCCCGTGCGACGGAAATTCACTTGCGTCCATGCCGTGGGGCCGTTGACGATGCCCCGTATGCACCATAAGGGGGAGGGCCGGTGAGCGCCCGGCTGCGCGCCATCGCGCGAGAGACCGAGACCATCGTCGAGGCGGGTCACTACCGCACACCACAGGGCCGCGAGGTCAGCATCGAACGTGCGCTGACCGCCGCCCTCTCGGGTACCGGGCTGTACGGCCCCGAGCCGCCGCACGTCGCGGCACTGGACGTGAACCGGACCCCGCGCATCGAGGTCACCGGCGAGAGCAGCCTCCAGGCGGCCGCCCGGATGACCGGCGAGGGACCGGGCAGGATCGCCGTCCTGAACTACGCCTCCGCCCGCAATCCCGGCGGCGGCTATCTCAACGGGGCACAGGCGCAGGAGGAGGCCCTGTGCCGTGGCTCCGCCCTGTACGCGACGCTGCTGCGGGCCCCCGAGTACTACGCCCACCACCGGGCCGAACGCAGCGCCTTCTACACCGACCGGGTCATCCACTCACCGGGCGTGCCCGTCTTCCGGGACGACCGCGGCCGGCTGCTGGACACCCCGTACACGGCGGGATTCCTCACCTCGCCCGCCCCCAACGCAGGAGTGATCCGCAGCCGGACCCCGGAACAGGCCCACCTCATCCCCGCCGCGCTCGCCTCGCGCGCCGAGAGGGTGCTGGAGGTCGCGGCGGTACGGGGCTACCGCAGGCTCGTGCTGGGCGCCTGGGGATGCGGCGTGTTCCGGAACGACCCGGCAGAGGTGGCGGGGGCCTTCCGCACGCTGCTCACCGGCGACGGCCGGTTCGCGGGCCACTTCGAGCAGATCGTCTTCGGCATCCTCGACCGCAACGCCGATTCGCCCACCCGGGCCGCGTTCGACCGTGCGTTCGTCCCCGAAGGTCAACCCTCAGGCTGACGTTGAGCCATAGGGTTCGACGTCAGCGGGCTCGTCGTGGCTGGACCGTTCGGGTCGGGCGCGCCCGCCACGGCCGCACCGATGAGCCACAGCCGCACCGATGAGCCACAGCCGTCACGGGCGCGGAGGCCGCCGCTCAGCGCCAGCCGTAGCGCTCCCGCATCCGCTCGACGACCAGGTCGAACCTGTCCCGGTCCAGGGCGCACGCCTCACGCCGCATGCCGTCCTCGTGTACCCGCAGCACCCGGTCCAGGTCGACCCACGACGAACGGCCCGAGCTGTCCCAGGGCCCCGCTCCCAGTGCCACCCACTCCCGGTCCCGGTCGTGCTGCTTGCTGGACAGCTGCACGGCGAGCAGCGTGCCCGCCGCCTCACGGGCGACGACGAGAACCGGACGGTCCTTGCCGCGCCCGTCGTTCTCCTCGAACGGCACCCAGGTCCAGACGATCTCGCCGGGATCGGGGTCGCCGTCGCGGTCGGGGGCGTACGAGGTACGGACCGGACCCACGTCGTGCGGGTCGGCCTGGGAAGTGGCGGTGGGGCCGGCCTGGCCGGGGAAGGCGGCCGTGCCGTCATTGCTGTCGCTGCGGTGCTGGATGGTCATCGCAACACCGTAGGACCCGCACGGTCCCTCGCGTGGAGCGGGTCCGCCGTACGGGCCGCGGAACACGACCCGTACCCCGTTCCTTCCGGCGCGGTCCGGACCCCGGCCCGAGGCTGACAGCCGGTCAGGGCCCCGGCGCGTTTCCGTGCCGAACGGGTCTGGAAGACTGCCCGACGCCATGAGTCAGTTAACCGAGCAGCCCGCCGAAGGCCCCGTCCCGACCAGCGCCGACGTGGCGCGGCTGGCGGGTGTCTCGCGGGCCACCGTGTCGTACGTGCTGAACAACAACACGGCCGTGAGGATCAGCGATCCGACCCGCCGCCGCGTGCGGGAGGCCGCCACCGAGCTCGGCTACGTCCCGCATGCGGCCGCCCGGAGCCTGCGCGCCGGACACTCGCGCATGGTGCTCCTGCCGACCTCGCACCTTCCCTCCACGCCGCTGCACCACCGCTTCCTGCACGGGCTGGAATCCGGCCTGCGACGCCTCGACTACACCGTCGTCCAGTACGGCTCCATCGGCCTCGACCCGGACGACGCCGCCCGCGCCTGGGCGGAACTGCGGCCCGTGGCCGTCATCGCGCCCGGTTCGGTCCCCCTCGCCCCGCGGGGCATCGTCGTCCTGCGGCGCTCCGGCGCGAAAGCGGTGATCACCCTCGGACCGCAACCGGTTCCCGGCGCCCACGCGCTGATCACCGATCAGCGGGAGGTCGGCGCCAGCGCCGTCCGGCATCTGCTGGAGCGCGGCCGGCGCCGGATCGGCGTGGTGATGCCGGCGGAAACCGGTCCCGCCCTGCTCGCAGGCCCCAGACTGGCCGGTGCCCGGCGGGCCGGCGCGGCCGGCCGGGCCAGGATCGAGGAGCTGCCGCTGCACTACACGGAGGAGTCTGCGGCCGCCCTGGCCGGCCACTGGCGCACACGCGGTCTGGACGCCGTGTTCGCGTACGACGACGCCTACGCGATGCTGCTGATGCGTGCCTTCCAGGACGCCGGGATCCAGGTGCCCGAGGACACCGCGGTGGTCGGTGCGGACGACTCGATGCTCGGCAGGCTGCTGAGGCCCAGGCTCAGCAGCGTACGGATGGAACTGGCCACGGTGCAGCCGCTGGCCGACCTCGTCGACCGGCTGGTGCGCCACCCCGGGACGGAACCGGAACGGCACGACCTGCTGCGGGCCCGGACGGTCCACCGCGAGTCCAGCTGAACCGGCCTCCAGCGCGGCAACATGCGCGGCGGACGCCCCTTGCCTAGCGTCATGACCATGAGTCATCCGCAGAGTTACGAGATCCTGCTGGTCCCCGCGTTCGCCGACGTCAAGGGCACGGCGGTCGAGGGAGCCGGGACGAAGGCATCCGACGCCGGCGGTTCCGGTCCCCGAGACGCGGACGCCGAGGATCAGGACACGGGGGACACCAGGGACGCGAAGGACAAGAAGGAAGCGAAGGACACGCCTGAAGCGGCGGGCGCAAAGGAAGCGCAGGTAGCGGCGGGCGCGCAGGAAGCGGCGGACGCGCATGACACGGCCGCCGAGGACCAGGACACCGATGACCAGGGCGCCGAGGACCAGGAGACCGACGACGTGATGGCGGAGCACTCCGGCAGCCACGCCGTCGGAAGCCCCCGCCCCGGCGCGGCCATCCGCTCGGCGGTGGTGACCGCCACGGGGGAGACGGGCGAGTCGGGCTACCCGCGGTACGCCGGCGAGGGCATGGTGGCGGACATCGACCCGGCGACGCACACCGTCCAGGCGCTGCTCATCGACGGATCGGAGCTGGACTACGGGCTCTCGGTCCGGGTCTCGGAGCGCGAAACGGACGGCTGAGGCCGCCGGGCTCCCGGCAGAACGGCGCTCAGGGCCCGGCCGTCACCGGCCGGGCCCCGACGCCTGCGCGCGCGGGAGGCGCAGCCTACTTCTGCTCCTTCTGCTGGTCCTCGATGGACTTGCGGACCTCGTCCATGTCCAGCTTCCTGGCCTGGCCGATCACGTCCTCCAGCGCCGCCTCGGGCAGTGCGCCCGGCTGCGAGAAGACAGCCACGTTGTCCCGGACGATCATCAGCGTCGGGATGGACCGGATCTCGAACGCGGCCGCCAGCTCCTGCTGCGCCTCCGTGTCCACCTTGGCGAAGACCAGGTCCGCGTGACGCTCGGACGCCGAGTCGTAGACCGGCGCGAACTGCCGGCAGGGGCCGCACCAGGAAGCCCAGAAGTCGATCAGGACGAACTCGTTCTCACTGACGACCTGATCGAAGTTTTCCTTGGTGAGCTCTACGGTGCTCATGCTCTGCTACCTCTTCCTGTGCCCGTATCGACGTGTCCGGGACAACGGTGCCTGTGCTTGCGCTATTCCGCCTGCCCATGTGGCTACCTCGCACACCCATGACCAGAATGGGCCCATGACACAAGCTGTGGATCCTGTCGCGTACGACGTCGTGGTCATCGGTGCCGGTCCGGTGGGAGAGAACGTGGCCGACCGCGCCCGGGCCGCCGGGCTGAGCGCCGCGATCGTGGAATCGGAACTCATCGGTGGCGAGTGCTCGTACTGGGCCTGCATGCCGAGCAAGGCCCTGCTGCGCCCCGTCGTCGCCCGTGCGGACGCCCGCCGCGTCCCGGGCCTCGCCGCAGCCGTCCAGGGCCCGCTCGACACCGCCGCCGTGCTCGCGCACCGCGACACGTACGCCTCGCACTGGAAGGACGACGGCCAGGCCGCCTGGCTGGAGGGGATCGGAGTCGACATCCACCGGGGTCACGGCCGGCTGACGGGCCCCAAGGCGGTCACCGTCACGGCGCCCGACGGCACGGAGCGCCGGCTCACCGCCCGGCACGCGGTGGCCGTGTGCACGGGCAGCCGGGCCGTCGTCCCCGACCTGCCGGGCATCGAGGGCGCCCGCCCCTGGACCAGCCGGGAGGCGACGAGCGCCAAGGAGGTGCCCCGCCGTCTCGTCGTCGTGGGCGGGGGAGTGGTCGGCGTGGAGATGGCCACCGTCTGGGGCGCCCTGGGCGCCGAGATCACCATGCTGGTGCGCGGCAAGGGACTGCTGCCGCGCATGGAACCGTTCGCCGGTGAGCTCGTCGCCGAAGCACTGACCGACGCGGAAGCCGACATCCGTACCGGCGTCTCGGCCGTCTCCGTACAGCGCACCGCACCGGACGGGCCGGTCACCGTCACACTCGACACCGGCGAACGGATCGAGGCGGACGAGATCCTCTTCGCCACCGGCCGCGCCCCGCGCACCGACGACCTCGGCCTGGAAACCGTCGGCCTGGAGCCGGGCTCCTGGCTCACCGTCGACGACAGCTGCCAGGTCGAGGGCATCCCCTGGCTCTACGCCGTCGGCGACGTCAACCACCGGGCGCTCCTGACCCACCAGGGCAAGTACCAGGCCCGCATCGCCGGCGCGGCCATCGCGGCGCGCGCCCAGGGCGTTCCGGCCCCGGAGACGGACCGCTGGGGCGCCCACGCCGCGACCGCCGATCACGCGGCCGTCCCGCAGGTCGTCTTCACCGACCCGGAGGCCGCCTCGGTCGGCCTCACGCTCGCCGAGGCGGAACAGGCCGGGCACCACGTCCGGGCCGTCGACTACGACCTCGCCTCGGTGGCCGGCGCCGGCCTGTACGCGGACGGATACCGGGGCCGGGCGCGCATGGTCGTCGACCTGGACCGGGAGATCCTGCTGGGAGTCACCTTCGTCGGCCCGGGCATCGGTGAACTGCTGCACTCGGCGACCATCGCGGTCGCGGGAGAGGTCCCCCTCGACCGCCTCTGGCACGCGGTGCCCGCGTACCCGACGATCAGCGAGATCTGGCTCCGGCTGCTGGAGACGTACCGGGACGGGGGATCGTGAACCCCGTGCGGCCGCCCCGGACGCCGGTTCGCGTCCGGGTGCCCGTCGGGACCGGCGGCCGGGGCATCCGGGTGGATCCCACGCCATGCCCGCCGGACCCCTTTCACCTTTCGTAGCGGCCTCGGTGTGCCCAGACACTGGAGGGGAAGGGAGACACCCATGTCCTCCGGCGGGGATCACGTCATGGCAGCCCACGCGAAACGTAAACCGCGCCGGCCGCGGCGGTTGAGCCGACCGGGGGAGGCCGCTGCGCGACATGGCCCAACAGCGGCCCGGCGGGTCCTCCGCCGCGTTCAGGTGGTGATTGCCTGAACCCCGCCTGCCGGCCGGAAGCCGGCCGTACCGTAGCGGGCCGGCGAGGAGACGGAGACGTCATGGATTCCCACGGCGATGCAGCGCGGGTGAGCGCACTGCCTGGCGGCCTGCTGAAGGGCCAGACCGCACTGGTGACGGGCGCCAACTCGGGTATCGGCAGGGCCACCGCCATCGGACTCGGCCGGGCCGGGGCCGACGTGGTGGTCAACTACGTGAGCGGCCGCGAGGCCGCCGAGGAAGTGGTCCGGGAGATCACCTCGTTCGGCGTGCGGGCGGTGCTCCACGAGGCCGACGTGTCGCAGGAGACGCAGGTGACCGCGATGGTGGATCGAACGGTCCAGGAATTCGGGACCCTCGACATCCTTGTCGCCAATGCCGGTATGCAGCGTGATGCCCGGTTCACCGACATGACGCTCGCCCAGTGGCAGAAGGTGCTCGACGTCAACCTCACGGGCCAGTTCCTGTGCGCCCGTGAGGCGACCAAGGAGTTCCGCCGGCGCGGAGTGGTCCCCGAAGTGTCCCGGGCGGCCGGGAAAATCATCTGTATGAGCTCGGTGCACCAGCTCATTCCCTGGGCGGGGCACGTGAACTACGCCTCTTCCAAGGGAGGCGTGGACATGATGATGCAGACCCTGGCCCAGGAGCTCGCACCGGAGAAGATCCGGGTGAACGCGGTCGCCCCCGGGGCGATCAGAACCCCCATCAACCGCAGTGCCTGGGAGACGCCCGAAGCCCGCGAGGAACTCCTGCGGCTGATCCCCTACGACCGGATCGGGGACCCCGAGGACATCGCCCACGCCGTCGTCCTGCTCGCGTCCGACCTCATGGACTACGTCGTGGGGACGACGCTCTACGTCGACGGCGGCATGACGCTCTTCCCCGGGTTCGCCACCGGCGGCTGACCTTCGCAGGTCCCGGACCGCACCTGCCTGCACCGCTCACCCACCCGCGGGGCGGGCCCGCCCGCTGCTTTCCTGTACCGGCTCGACAGCCCGACGGCGGCCCCACGGCACGACGGCGGAGGGGCAGACCGACTGACGATCGGTACGGCCGGACCCTCCTACCTGCGGACTCCACCCAAGGCGGTTGCTGTGACGGACGAAGAGATCCTTCTTGGGCTCGCACTCACCGTCGTCCTCGCCACCGGCTCACAGATCCTGGCGAGCAGGCTGCGCGTGCCGGCCCTGATCATCCTGCTGCCGGCGGGATTCACCGCCGGTGCCCTGACGGATGTCATCCACCCCGACCGCTTGATGGGACAGAACTTCTCCGCCCTGGTGTCGATGTCCGTCGCGGTCATCCTCTACGACGCGGGCCTCGGACTCAACCTGCGCAAACTCACCGGCCGCACACGGTGGACCGTGGGGCGCCTGCTCCTGCTCGGCGTGCTCATCACCTTTCTGGTCACCTCCGCCGTGGCACCCGCGATGTTCGGCATGCCGCTCAGGGTGGCGTCCATGCTCGGGGTGATCCTCGTCGTCTCCGGACCCACCGTCGTGGGCCCGATCCTCGACTTCGTGCGCCCCACCGACAAGGTGCGCCGCATCCTGATCTGGGAAGGGACCCTCACCGACCCGGTCGGCGCCATCCTGGGCGCGCTGGTCTTCCACGCGATCGCGACCACACACCGGGTCGACATCGGCCGGGGTTACCAGCTCGGCCAGTTCGCCCTCAGCATGGCCGTGGGCCTGGTCGGTGGCGCCATCGGCACGGCACTCCTGTGGCTGGCGCTGCGTACCCTGCGCCTCGGTGAGACGCTGGGCACCCTCGCCCAGCTGGCCACCGTGATCGCCGTGTCCGCGGTCTGCGACACCGTCCGGGAGGACACCGGTCTCATCGCCGCCATTGTTACCGGGCTCGCCGTCACCAACATCAGCAGGTTCGACATGCCTGCACGCCGTCCGTTCTTCGAGACGATGGCGCAGCTGATCATCGGGCTGCTGTTCGTATCGATCTCCTCCACGATCACTCCCGCCTCCCTCGTGCCGGTCCTCCTCCCCTCCCTGGCCCTCCTCGCCATCCTCGTGCTCGTGGTCCGTCCACTCGTCGCGTACCTGTCGACGATGGGTACCGGACTGAGCGCGGGCGAGCGGGCCTTCGTCGGATGGATGGCACCACGCGGCATCGTGGCGGCGGCCACGGCCACCGCGTTCTCGGCGAACCTCGTCGACCGAGGGGTCGACGGAGCCGCCAGGATCCTCCCCGTCACGTTCCTCGTGATCGTCGGCACGGTCCTGCTGTACTCGCTGAGCGCGGCCCCGGTCGCCAGGATGCTGGGCATCGTCAAACCGGCCGGTACCCGGATCCTGCTGGTGGGCGGCGAGCCATGGGTGGTGGATCTGGGAAGAAACCTGCGATCGGCCGGCCTCGACCTCCTGATGTGGGCGGGCCTCGCTCTGGAACGCCAACGGATCACGGACGCCGGCATCGCACTCGCCACGGGCGACCTGCTGGCCACGGCCACCAACCCCGGTGCCCGCCTCGAAGGGGTCACTGCGGTGTTCCTGGCCACGGACGACGACGACTTCAACGCCCTCGCCTCGGTCATGATGCAGGACAGCGTCGACGGCCCCGTCTACCGTGTCGGCCCTCCCGAGGACAGTCACGGAGTCGTGGCGCCCTACACGGGCGGGGACATCCTCTTCGGCCGGTCGCTCGTACGCCACACGCTCGCCGCGCGATACGGGGCGGGCGCGCGGTTCCTGGTCCAGCCGGCCTCCACACCGTTGCCGCCCGGGAGTGAGATCCTCTTCGTGGTCCATGCGGACCTGCGGCTGGAACCCGTCACCGAAAGGCGCCGGGTGACACCGGGAGAGGGCGACAGCGTGGTTCTGCTGACGATGTCCTGAGCGTGCTCCGGACACCCGGCCGGATCTTCCCGGGTCCCAGCGGAATCCGACACACCGCGCTGCCGGACGGCCGGCGTCGCGAGGGAGGTATGCCCCGTGCGGATCAGAACATCATGGGCCGCCGTGTTCAGGCTGCGGCAGTACGTGAAGGCAAGCCTGTGGATCGTGCCGTTGTTCGGCCTCGTCCTGGGAGTCGTGCTGGCCGAATGGGCCGTCTCCGCTGACAGTTCCCACTGGCCACCGAACGGCTGGCGTTATTCGGCGACCACGGCGAGCGGAGTGCTGAGTGCCATTGTCGGGGCGATGATCGCGCTGCTGGGATTCGTCGTCACCATCGGCGTCCTCGTCATTCAACAGGCCACCGGCACACTGTCCCCGAGGTACATGCGGCTCTGGTACCGGGACCGGCTCCAGAAGACCGTGCTGGCCACCTTCACCGGCACGTTCGCCTTCGCCTTCTCCCTCTTGCGCAGCATCGAGACGCGTTCGGTCCCCGACTTCGGCGTCACCCTCGCCGGAGGCGCCGTGGCCGTCAGCCTGTTGCTGCTGCTCGTCTATCTCAACCGCTTCACCCACAACCTCAGGCCCGTCGCCATCGCCGACCTCGTCGGCCGCATGGGTGAGGAGGTGTTCGAGCACGCGGCCGGCAGGGTCAGGGACTCGGCGCCGCGTCCCGGCCAGCCCTCCGAGCCGCGCACCCGGACGACCGTCGTCCGGGCGGCGACAGGCGGAGCCATCCAGGCCCTTCACACCACCGGCCTCTCATCCCTCGCCGCGCGCCACGACTGCGTCTTCACCGTGCCCCATGTGATCGGCGACTACGTTCCGCGGGGCGCCGTCCTCGTCGAGATCCGCGGCGGCACGTCCGTCCCCGACCACCGAAAGGTGACCGGTCTCATCGCTCTCGGTCCCGAGCGGACGATCGAGCAGGACCCGGCCTTCGCCCTCCGGGTGCTCGTCGACATCGCCATCCGCGCCCTCTCGCCCGCCGTCAACGACCCCACCACCGGCGTACAGATCCTCAATCACATCGATTCGTTCCTCACCCTGGTCGGCCAGGCGCCGCTTCCCGGCCGGTATGTGCTGGCGGACAAGGACGGCAGACCGAGGCTCGTGCTACGAGGGAGGCAGTGGGAGGACTACCTTCAGCTCGCCGTCTCGGAGATCCGCGACTACGGGGCGACGTCCCTGCAGGTCTGCCGCCGGCTGCGCGCCCTGCTCGACGGGCTGCTCGACAGCCTTCCGCCCGCCCACCATCCGGCGGTCCGGGAACAGCTGGAACTCCTGGACGCTTCGGTGGAGCGAGCCTTTCTTGATCCGGCCCGCCGCTCCGTGGCGCGGATGGCCGACAGCCAGGGCGTGGGAGGCGGATCCGCGCCGGTCCGGTAGCCGGCGTCTGCCGACGACCGGGTACGCCGCTCCCGGAGAACCGTTCAGTGCGCCTCGACCCAGCCGTGCCGGACCGCATGACCGCCGAGTTGCATCCGGGTCCGGACTCCGGCGAGGTCCATGAGGCGGCGCAGCCGCCGGTGCAGCGTGCGAGGCGACAGACCGAGCTGAGTCGCGGCCGTCGGGTCGGTCAGACCGGCCAGCAGCAGGGCGAGGATCTTCCGGTCCAGGTCGGTCGGGCCCTCCGCACCGATGGCGACGGTGGGCTCGGTGTCCGCGCCGAGGCCCGACAGTTCGAGTGGGTGGGCGGCGCGCCATACCGATTCGAACAGGGCGTCCAGTGCGTCCAGCAAGCCGCTGCGGTGCAGCAGCACGGCACCCGGATCCCCTGCCGGTGTGACCGCGAGCGGGACCAGACCGAGGTCGGCATCGGCCAGCACGAGCTTCATCGGCAACGCGTCGGCGACCCGCAGTTGCACGCCGTTGCGCAGGGAATCGATCGCATCGGCGATGATCCCCGGCTCGGCCAGTACGGCCCGGTCCAGTACGGCCCGGAAGTGCACGCCGCGGCTGATGGCCATGGGCTCCGCGGAATTCTCGCCGGGCGGCACGGCGACGAAGGGCGCCGTGATGAAGGTGCGGACCTGCGTCCGGGCGGCCTGCTGCACCTGCAGGAAGCGATGCCGGATCGCGTCGACGCCGGTGATGACCTCGATCAGATCGCTGATGCTGCTCCCGGTCATCGCCGCCCGGTGCTCCTCGGCGAACGTGACCAACGCCTGTTCGGCCATGCGCAGCCCGTCCCGGCGCTGGCTGATCAGAGCGCCGAGCGCCATGGCGGGCGGGGCGGCGGTGAACCGCCCGTCCGCCGACCCGATCACCAGCCCCCACTCGACCAGACGGTCCAGGGCCGTGCCGACGTGGGCGCGCGGCTCTCCGAGCTGATCCGACAGCAGGGGCACGGTGGAGTCCGGCCGGCCGAGCAACTGACGATAGACACGCTCGTCATCGGGCCCCAGGCCCAGGACATCCAGCATCGGCGACCGACTCTCTTCCGCTTGCCGCAGCGGTGCGAGTATGCGCCATGGCGGCAGGCCCTGAATAGTCGCTGGTGGGGGCAGGTATGACGGGAAGGGCCCCGGGAAGTCGCCTCCCCGGGGCCCGGTGGTGTGGGTCATCGCAGACCGTACGCCCGGATGATCTCGTTCCTGACGCTGTAGCCGCTGTCCGTCGCCGCGTTCGCGCGGACCGACACGAAGCCGCCGGGCTTCTTCGCGGTCCGGAACGACCCGGTCCAGGAGCCGCCGGCGCGCTTGGAGAGGGCCACCTTCTGCCAGGTGGCGCCGTCGTCGTACGAGACATCCAGCTTCACCTGCCCGACCGTGCCCGGCACGGTGCCGGAGTCCATCGACACCGGCTCGAGCGTGATCCGCTGGGTGGCGCCGGCCCTGATGTCGCCGTGCAGGTCCGACTCCAGCGCGTAGTCCAGGTTCAGCACCGAGAACCGTTCGAAGAACTCGGACTCGGTGTCGGACATGAAGGTCCATTCGGTGTGGGTGCGCGTCGAGAGCCGGAACGCGTCACCGGGCCGCTCCACATCCAGGACGGTGCGGTAGGGCAGCCTGCCCGCAGGAACCTCCACCCACTGCATGTCGCCGCTGACCGGGTTGTCGTGGATCAGCGTGTCGCCCTGGAACACCTGGAGGTGGGACGGTGTCTCGCCCCACGGCAGATAGCCGCCCAACCGCAGGGTGTCGCTCGCGGAGGCCCAGGCCTGCACGTTCCACGTCATGTAGTTCTGCCAACGGGAGTTGTACACACCGAACGACTCGCCCTGGCCGGGGCGGGTCGCCGGGGCGAACCAGTCCAGCCGGCTGGTGCTGCCCCTGGCGTACGTGTTGTCGCCCGACACCATTGACCACGGCAGCGCCGTGTCGACGCCCTGCGTGTGGAACTCCCTCCACACCTGGCCCGGCGTCACCCACTCCGTGCGGGTGCCCGGGTGCCACTCGAGCTCGGGAAGGTTGAACGACGGGTCGAGGGTGAAGTCGGACCGGTACCCCTCCGCTCGTCCGCCCTCAGCAGCCGAGTAGTAGCGGGCGTCGATGCGGGCGAGGTCGTGCTGGGACGGCTTGTAGACCAGCGCCCGGTCCGGCACATGGCCGGGGTAGTCCCGGGTCAGGTCGTAGACGAACGGTGTGAACTCCGTCTGCTTCACGGTCAGCTTCAGCATGCCGGCCCTGGCCATCGCGACGAGGGCCCGGCCCGAGTCGCGATGCACGGTGGCGACCGGGATGGCCGACTCGCCGACGTACTCCATCAGGGCGCCGGCCCCGTCGTTGACCACGATCAGCGCCTTCGCGCCGGCCGCGACCGCGGCATCGGTCCGCTCCTGCGGCGAGACCTCGTCGCTTCGCCCGACGACGACGAGTTTGCCCTTGGCACGCGCCTTCTCGTAGGCGGCAGCGGAGCCGTTGCCCGCGTAGACGGCGTCCAGCCGGTCCGTGGCAGTGCCCAGGGCGCTGCCCGCCTGCACCGTCGTCCCGAAGCGGAACCGGCCGCCCGGAGTGCTCAGCGTGAGCAGCGGCTCGCCCTTGCGCCACCGGGTGATCAGTGTGAACTCTCCCTGCTTCATCGGCTCCGTCGGAGCGACGTAGACGTCGTCGTACGCCGACGGCAGAACGTAGGCACCGCGGAAGTCCGTGTACGGGTCGAGGCCCGCGTAGTGGACGTTGAAGTCGACCTTGCGCTGGCGGTCCTCGGTGAGCTGAGGTGCCTCGGTCTCCAGCAGGTGTGCCTTGCTCGCGTCGAGCACCACATCGGCGGCGCCGTCCCTGAGTACCGTCTCCGGGTCGACCAGCACGGCCAGACCCGAGCGGTCCGCCTTCTCGCCGGCCACGTCGACGTACGCCGCGACGGTGTAGAGGCCGGGCGCCATGCGCATCGTGGTCGAGCCCTCGACGTAGACGTTCCACGGCCAGGAGTCGCCGGCCAGGTTGACCGTGACCCAGCCCGCGGCCGGCTTGCCGTCCCGGCCGGCCAGGTGGATGTTCAGGTCGTAGCGCTCCTCCTCCTTCAGCAGCGCCACTGACGTCCGGGTCACCTGCTTCCCGGTGGCCGCGTCGGTTCCCGTCACATAGCCGACATGGCGGCCCGCCGAGGCGGTCCGCGGGTCACCGGTCACCGGGATCGCGGCGGTTCCGCCCGCCGGGACGGTCACCGTGGCGGCTCCCAGCGTGAACGGGCCGCCCGTGTCGGTCAGCGCCAGGTCCAGCGTGACGTCGGCGGAACCGGTGTTGGTGAAGGTCAGGTCCTTCGTAACGGCGACATCGCCCGTTTCGTGCGGCCAGGTGTAGTTGCCGAAGAAGAGCGATCCGGTGCCACGGACCGCCGTGTGCACGGCAGCGGCCACGTCGACACGGCCGGTGCCCACCTCGTAGGGCGAGTACCCCTCGTCCAGGCCCTTCGCCGTGCTCATCAGGTGCTCCTTGAGCTGCGCGCCGGTCCAGTCCGGGTGCTGCTGGGACAGGATCGCCGCCGCGCCGACGACATGCGGGGTGGCCATCGACGTGCCGCTGAGCGTGCGGTAGAGGCCCACGCCCCCGTCGGTCATCTCCTGCGAGCGGGGGGCGGTGATGTCCACGCCGGGCGCCGCGAGGTCCGGCTTCATTCCGCCGGAGTAGGCCAGTGGGCCGGTGCTGGAGAAGGAAGCGAGCCGGTCCTCCTTGTCCGTGGCGGCCACGGTCAGCGCGGAGGCGGCGGCGCCCGGCGCCGAGACGGTCTCCGGGCCGGCGTTGCCCGCCGCGATGACGAACAGCGTGCCGTACCGCGCGGACAGCGCGTCGACCGTCTGCGACATCGGGTCGCTGCCGTCCGTCGGATACGAGTCGCCGAGGCTCATGTTGACGATGTCGGCACCTGATTCGGCGGCCCACTGCATGCCCGCCATGACCCAGGAGTCCTGGCCGTAGCCCTCCGTGCCACCGAGCACCTTGCCTACGAACAGGTCGGCGCCGGGGGCGACACCTTTGTTGTCGCCACCGGAGGCGGCACCCGAGCCGACGATCGTGCCGGCCACGTGGGTGCCGTGGCCGTTGACGTCGGTGACCGTCTCACCCGGGACGAAGCTGACCGTGCCGTCGATCACGCCGGCGAAGTCGGGGTGGTTGGCGTCGATACCGGTGTCGAGGACCGCGACCTTGGCCCCCTTGCCGGTGTACCCGGCCGCCCAGGCCTCGGGCGCGCCGATCAGGGGCACGCTGTCCTTCAGGGCGGCCTTCACCCGGCCGTCGAGCCACAGCTTGTCCACACCGGCTCCGAGCCTTGCGCCGCCCTGCGGCGCGACGGAGGCCCAGAAGGTGTGGGCCTGCCGCTTCCCGGTGCTGAGCGCGGCACCGTGGATGCTCTTGAGACTGCGGGTCAGCTTGCTGCCGCGCGGGGCCGTCGGCTCGACGGCCGAACGGGACCTCGACGGGGTGTACGTCGCGATCAGCGGTACGGCGGCCGACTTCGCGTCGTCGTACCCCATCTCGATCAGGTCGGTGACGTTGAACAGCCGGCGGTCGAGCTTGCCGGCGCCCAGCAGGGGTGCCGCCTCGTCCGGGACGACGAACAGGTCGCCCTTGACCTCCTGGATCTTCACGCCACCGACGGCGCTGTCCGGCCGGTCGACGTCAGCGGACTGTTTGCCGTCGGCCATCGTGGTGACGGTGACGACGTCGCCGGTGACCAGGGTGACCTTGTGGGTCGCCGAGGGCCTGGCGGGAACGGCGGGCCTGCTCGGAGCGGCCTGTGCGGGCGCTTGCAGGGCTATGAGACCCGACGCCAGAAGAGGCAGGGCGGCGGCGGCCGAGATCAGCTGCCGACGTCTGCCCCGGAAGGCGGAGGACTGAATGGGGGAGGACATGGCATCGGTCTATCCGTGACGAACGCACGACGTGAAGGGCCGGTGGCGGCAAGTCCTTGCCATGGCAGTGACTTGTCGGCGGGGAACGGCTGGAATGCGGTCAAGTCGCCCTCGACGGCTCTGTTGCGCGGCCGCTGGTCGCGGCATGCCGCTGTCAGGGCACGAACCTGCCGGATGGCCGGCTCGGCGTCCGGACCCGGCGTGGCACCGTCGATGCCACTGAGCTCGCGCTCGAGGAGCTTTCCGGGGGCATGGGCCGGCAGTCGGGGTACGTGTAGCCGGCTATCCACTGCTTGCCCGGGCGATCGGCTCGTCCTCGCTGAGCATCGCTCCCGGGGCGCGCTCCACGCATGACTGCTTCGGTGGCCGGCGGACGTGGTCGAAGACACCCGTGTACGCGGCGGTGCCCGCGGCGCGCAGTCCCCTGGTACGGCCCCGACGGCCTGCCTCTCGATCATGTGCAGAGCCACCGGCCCCGGCCGGTACGGCCGGCTCGCAGCCCTCGCCTCGCTGTACTCCCCATCAGGACGGGGTGTCGTCGTCGACATACGATGGGGCATCGGTGCCGAAAGGGGCGCAAAGTGGACGAATATCCCCTGATCGAGAACCACGGTCTGATCGGAGACCTGCAGACCGCGGCCCTCGTCACCACGGACGCGACGATCGACTGGTTCTGCTGTCCGCGCTTCGACTCGCCCAGCGTCTTCGGCGCCCTGCTCGACCACCGCAAGGGCGGTCACTTCACCGTCCGGCCGGTCGCCGACACGTACACCAGCAAGCAGCTGTACCACCCCGACACGGCCGTCCTCGTGACGCGTTTCATGACCGAGGCCGGCACCGGCGAGGTGGTGGACTTCATGCCGGTGACCGGGACAGCGGCGACGGACCGGCACCGTCTGGTCCGCATGCTGCGCTGTGTCCGGGGCAGCATGACGTTCGAAGGAGAGATCGCTCCCCGCTTCGACTACGGCCGCCAGCCGCACGAGCTCCACATCACGGAGCGCGGTGCGCTGTTCACCTCGCCGGACATGAACCTCGCCGTCCACGCCGTCCGCGAGCCCGGGGACCAGCGGCTGCTGAACATCCTCTCGGTCGACAACGACGTGCGGTTCACGCTGACCCTGCGGGCGGGCCAGCAGCGCGGCCTGGTCATGGAGTCGTCCCCCGACGGTCCGCCGCACGAGGTCTCGGTGGCGGAGTTCGAGCAACTCTTCGACGAGACCGTCCAGTTCTGGCGCTCCTGGCTGGGGCAGTCCACCTATACCGGCCGGTGGCGGGAGGCGGTGGAACGGTCTGCCGTGACGCTGAAGCTCATGACGTACGCGCCCACCGGCGCCCTGGTGGCCGCGCCCACGGCAGGTCTGCCGGAGCAGTTGGGCGGAGAGCGCAACTGGGACTACCGGTTCACCTGGATCCGCGACGCGTCGTTCTCGGTGTACGCGCTGCTGGGCCTGGGGTTCAGGGAGGAGGCCAGGGCGTTCATCGGCTGGCTGCACGACCGCGTGAAGGAAGAGGCCGGTCACGAAGGCGGCACCGGGCCGCTGAACATCATGTACCGCGTCGACGGCTCCTCGGACCTCGTCGAGGAGACCCTGGACCACTGGGAGGGCTACGGCGGTTCCGCCCCGGTCCGCATCGGCAACGGAGCCGCGAGCCAGCTGCAACTGGACATCTACGGTGAGGCGCTCGACAGCATCTACTTCGCGCATCAGCACGGCATGCACCTGGACACACGGGGCTGGGCCGCGCTGCACACCCTGCTCGACTGGCTGGTCGATCACTGGGACCAGCCCGGTGAGGGGCTGTGGGAGACCCGAGGCGGCCGGAAGGACTTCACCTACGGCCGCGTGATGTCCTGGGTCGCCTTCGACCGCGCCGTCCGCATCGCCACCGACGACGGCCGTCCGGCGGCCCGCGGCCGCTGGGTCGACGCGCGGGACACGATCTACCAGCAGGTCCTCAACCGGGGCTGGGACCCGGCGAAGAAGGCCTTCGTCCAGCACTACGGCGACGACGTCCTCGACTCGTCCCTGCTGCGCATGCCGACGGTCGGCTTCATCACGCCGGACGATCCCATGTGGAAGACCACGCTGGACGCGATGGAGCGGGAGCTCGTCAGCGACAGCCTCGTCTACCGCTACAACCCCGAGGCCTCACCCGACGGGCTGAGCGGCTCGGAGGGGACCTTCTCCCTCTGCACGTTCATGTACGTCGACGCCCTGGCGCGGGCCGGACACGTCGACCAGGCCCGGCTGGTCCTGGAGAAGATGCTCACCTATGCCAACCATCTTGGCCTGTACTCGGAGGAGATCGCCCTGACGGGGCGTCAACTGGGCAACTTTCCCCAAGCGTTCACTCATCTGGCGCTGATCGACGCAGCCATCACGCTGGACGCGAGGCTGAACGCGGCACGCGCGGGCGCGGCGTGAGACTCCCGCGCGGAGTCGCACCTCCCGGTCCGTACGGTGACCGCCGCACGCGGGCGGCGGTCACCGTACACGATCCGCCGGTACGAGCGGCCGGCCGCAGCGCAGGTTCCACCGCTCCGGCCGGCCGCTGAGCTCCGTCACCGTCAGTGGTGCCACGTCCAGCCGCCAGAACGCCTGGGGCGGGAGGGCCAGAGCATGGACGACGGCGGCCCGGACCACGGCGGGTTCGACCACGCCCAGGACCCGGCCCGCGCCGTCGCCGTGGAGTGAGTCGAGCCACGCGCCCACCCGGGTACAGAGCTCCAGCAGCGACTCGCCGCCGTGCGGAGCGGCCGACGGATCCGTCAGCCAGGCCGCCACCCCGTCCGGGTCGTCCGCGCTCACCTCGGACAGTCGCGCACCGGACCAGCGGCCCATCTCCCAGTCCCGGAGCGCGTGTTCGGTGTCCGGCCGCAGCCCCAGCGCCTCCGCCGTGCCATGGCAGCGGCGGGACGGCCCCCGCACCCACTGGTCGGCGACCGGGACCGAGCCGGCGTCAGCGGCAGCCCGGGCCGGCCGGAGTCCGGAGTCGTCCAGGGGTGCGTCACCGGCGAACCGGGCCTCGCGCAGCGCGGCGTTCATCCCCGGTGAGATCAACATCACCCGTACCGTCATACCCGTCCTCAACTTCCTGAACTGTGGCCCCGTGGTCAAGCACACCACGGCGTCCGGGCCCCCTCCGGCCCGCCCACGGGCACCATGGCGGCCGTCACGCCCAAGCGGTATGGTCGCGACGACACGACGAGGGTGTGACGGAAGTCCGGTGAGAATCCGGCACGGTCGCGCCACTGTGAACCCGTACCCGTACGGGAAGTCAGACCCAGCACCTTCGTCTCAGGCACCACGATCGGGACGCGTGTTCCCTCAGGAGGTTCTGCCATGGCACAGACTGCTGCCCCCACCACGGTCACACCCGCCATCACTCCCATCTCACTGAAGGCCATTGCCCCTTGGGCGGTCTTCTTCGGCGTCCTCATGCTGATCCTGCTGTACTTCGTCGGCGCCGAGCAGGGTGCCACGGCGCTCATCTCGGGCGAAGGTGTGCACGAGTGGGTCCACGACGGCCGTCACCTCCTCGGTTTCCCCTGCCACTGATCCATCCGGCTGATCCAGGGGAACCCCTCATGAACTCCATATCTGTCAGAGCTCTGCTGGTCCGCGGCATGCTGGCCGGCCTCGTCGCGGGCG
The DNA here is from genome assembly GCF_008042275.1 of Streptomyces sp. OR43. Taxonomy (GTDB): domain Bacteria; phylum Actinomycetota; class Actinomycetes; order Streptomycetales; family Streptomycetaceae; genus Streptomyces. Next base: position 433,615 of record NZ_RDBK01000022.1, read on the forward strand.
CGCTCGCGCTCGCCGTGGCGTACTTCCTCGGCGAGTCACGGGTCGACGCGGCCATCGCACTCGAAGAGGCGCACAGCCACAGTCACGACCACGGTGGCGGCGAGGAACTCGTCAGCCGTGGCATGCAGGCGACCGGCGGCCTCGCCACCGGCGTACTCGTCTTCGGCGTCGCCGTCGGCGGCATCGCCGCACTCGTCTTCTGCTACGCACTCGGCCGGCTGGGCCGGTTCGGCCCCAGGGCGACTGCCGCGCTGATCGCGGGAGCCGCTCTGCTGACCGTGTACATCGTCCCGTTCCTGAAGTACCCGGCGAACCCGCCGGCCGTCGGCGATCCCGACACCATCGGCAGACGCACCGCGCTGTTCTTTCTGATGGTCGCGCTCAGCGTGCTGCTCGCGGTGGCCGCCGTGATCCTCGGCAGGCGGCTGGCTCCGCGCCTGGGCCACTGGAACGCCACCATCGCCGCCGCTGCCGGCTATGTGCTGGTCATCGGCCTCGCCTATGCCTTCCTGCCCTCCTTCAACGAGGTCGGGAAGGACTTCCCGGCGTCGCTGCTCTGGGAGTTCAGGCTGGCAACCCTCGCGGTGCAGGTCACTCTCTGGACGACCTTCGGGCTGGTCTTCGGCTATCTCACCGAACGGCTGCTGGTGCCGGGGCCGAAGGCGGCCGCGGACGGCCGGACGAATCAGCCGGCCACAGCCGCGGGCTGAAGTTGCGTCAGGGCCCGCCCGGGGAAATCAAGTTCCCCGGGCGGGCCCTGACGTTGCAGGGAAGCCGGCTCACCCCTCCCCGCCGGAACCGTGCCAGTCGATCCGGTAGTACTTCAGCAGCGCGTCCTCCTTCACGAGGCGCATGCCCGCCGCGGCCATGACGCGCTGGGAGGCGATGTTGTCGACGTCGGTGTCCCCGTGCACGCTTGCGATGCCCTGGTCACGGGTGAACTGAAGCAGCGCACGGAGCGCCTCGGAGGCGTACCCCCTGCCGCGTGCCGACGGCACGAGGCCGTAGCCGACCGTGACGTGCCCGTTCTCGTCGGGCGCCCCGTGGAACCCGGCTCCGCCGATCAGCAGCCCGTCCTCGCGGCGCGTTACGTGGTACGAACCGTAGGGAGTCGGGTCGCCGGTGCCGGCGCAGGTCTCCAGGAAGCGCTGGGCCGCCCGCATCTCACCCGGCAGGGGAAAGCCGGGAGCCCAGCGCGCACCGTCGGCCGGCTTGTCCGCCGCCACCTGCTCGGCCTCGGCGAGGGTCATCGGGGACAGGATCAGCCGTGGTGTGCCGAGTGGGGTCATACCCTGTGAGGTATCACGCGGCGCTGCCGGGCCGCACCCGGATATCCGTGTGCGGCCCGGGGTGCGCGGCGGTCAGGCGCCACCGGCCGGGGTGAAGTCCCCGGCCAGGGCGGCGGCCATCCGCAGCTGAGTGTCCGCCTCGGACTGCCGCCCCTGGCGCTCCAGCGTGCGGCCGAGCATGAGCCGTGCGTACTGCTCCACCGGGTCGCGTTCCAGCACGGCGCGCAGCTCCGTCTCGGCCCGGACGAGCCGAGCCGAGTGGTAGTAGGCCCGCGCCAGCAGCAGCCGGGGCGCGACCTGGTCCGGCACCTCCTCGACGAGTCCGCCCAGGATCCTGGCCGCCGTCGCGTACTCCTTCGACCCGAAGAACAACTGCGCGCGGTCCCAGCGCTCGGCGGCGGTACCGAACTCGTAGTAGGTGTCGCTCATGTGACCTCCTCGGTCGAGGACGCCGCCCGGGCCGCTCCCGTACGTATCCACCCGCCACAACACCGACTGATGGTTTAACATTCCACTAAATATTCGGCGTGGGTGCCACCCGCCCGGAGCCGCACGGGAATAGGTTGACCGCCATGAGCAATCTCGATCGCCAGGCCGCACTCTCCGTCTGCGGAGGGCGGGGTTTCGTCGTCGCCGAACCCGTACGTGAACTCCTCACCCCGCGCCATGTCCGGCTCGGCGAGTCCACGGAGGTCCGCAGACTGCTGCCCAACCTGGGCCGCCGCATGGTCGGGGCCTGGGCCTTCGTCGACCACTACGGCCCCGATGACATCGCGGACGAGCCCGGGATGCAGGTGCCGCCGCACCCCCACATGGGCCTGCAGACGGTCAGCTGGCTGCACGAGGGCGAGGTCCTGCACCGCGACAGCCTGGGCAGCCTGGAGACGATCCGCCCGCGAGAGCTCGGCCTGATGACGTCGGGCCGCGCGATCAGCCACTCCGAGGAGAGCCCCCGGCCGCACGCCGCGCTGCTGCACGGCGCCCAGCTCTGGGTCGCCCTGCCCGATGCGCACCGCACGGTCGAACCGCACTTCCAGCACCACAAGGACCTGCCGACCGTCACCGCCCCCGGCCTCACGGCCACGGTGATCCTCGGCACCCTCGACGACGCCACCTCGCCCGGCACCGCGTACACCCCGATCGTCGGCGCCGACCTCGCCCTGAGCGGGGGAGCCGAGACCCGCCTCCCGCTGGATCCCGACTTCGAGTACGCCGTGCTGTCGATGTCCGGCGAGGCGGAGGTCGACGGCGTCCCCGTCGTGCCCGGCTCGATGCTCTACCTCGGCTGCGGCCGTTCCGAGCTTCCTCTGCGTGCGAAGTCCGACGCGGGGCTGATGCTCCTGGGCGGAGAGCCGTTCGAGGAGGAGATCGTCATGTGGTGGAACTTCGTGGGCAGAACCCAGGAGGAGATCACGAAGGCCCGGGAGGACTGGATGAACGGGGACCGGTTCGGCACCGTACGCGGCTATGACGGAGCGCCGCTCCCGGCTCCGACCTTGCCCGCTGTGCCCCTGAAGCCGCGTGGACGTGTGCGGTGAGCTGCGGGTTCTTACGGGTTGCTGGCTTACGAGGTGAGCCCGATCATGCCTGCGTCGTTGCTGTGGGCGGGAGAGGTCTGGAAGCGGCTGAGAGTGCCTCAGAGGAAGGCCTTTCGACGGACCGGCGTTCCCATCTGTGCCCGCGTCTGACCTTGTGTGCCAGGACGGATGCTGACCTTTCTGGCTAGGCGTCAGACCGGTTCGGCTGCTGGTTGGGGCGATCGGAGATCCGGGGCGCCCGCGGGTGAGCGGGCCGGTCGACGATTGGCGGCGTTGCGGTCCGGATCGTCGTCCAGGCCGAGGAAGCACAGGTCCGCCAGGACGGCCGAGGCCAACAGCGCGCAGGTGGGCCCGCAGGCGGTCGCGGCGGGCGGCGGTGATGCCGTGGGTGCGGCCGGGCCGACTGATCTTCAAGCCCGTCCAGCTTCGTACGCCGCGCGGCGATCCGCTGCAGCACTGGGGGCTCCATCATGGGCCGGAGTGCGGAGCGGCACCTGCGGCGACGGACAGGAATCCACAATCCCGCCCCGCGCAACGGCCTACCCCAGACTGCCGCCCGCGACCAGCACCACCTCATACGTCAGGGTCCGTCGTATTGTCGACGTTCCGGTCAGCGTTCTGGTACATCCGCTGGACCTTGCGCCAGGCGATGATGATTTCTGGCAGCTGGTTGAGCAGTCCCCGGGCGACGAATAGGAAGATGCTCAGTACGCCGGAGGCGGCCAGCAGCCAGAGAATGATGGAGTCCACCCGTTCGAGTCCCTCGTGATCCAGGGCCGAACATGGGTGACGTCCACTCAGTTCGACCACCGACTTGTGTGGTCAGAACTGAGGTCTACGCCGACAGTAAAGCTCAGGTACTGCTATCCCATGGGTAATGCGAGCGCGCCCTGAGGCAGCCGCGGTGAGCGGTGAGGTAGCAGGTGGCCGGGTCGTTGTTCACGGCTCGAACAGCTGCCCCTCGACGTGTCGGCTCGTGGGGAGTTGATGCTGCGCTGCTCCTGAAACTACCTCCTGATCAGGGCATGGCAGCAAGAAAGCCCATACGTGGGACATGCCACCTGGCGATGAGGTACAGGGGTACACCGCTGCCGAGCGCCGACCAGACCGGGCCTGCAACGGCATGGGAGGACCCGTTCTGCCTAGTGACCTCCGTGCCAGCGTTCGCTCGTACTGGTCAGGGCCTGTACGCCGTCTTGGAACCGGCGAGCGTGAGCAGGTTCCGGCACCTTAGCGGTGGGCGGCGAGCCGGCCGGTGGTGTCGACGCCCAGCTGCCGGAGCTGGATCACCTGGGCACGGCGAATTCCGTACAGAGCGTCACCCCCCGCGGACCGAGGAACGAGTCGACCCTCGACGGCCTCACCCGCAGCGGCCCCTTGGCTCCGGCATGTGTGGACGCCATGGCTGCCACCGACCAGGACGGGCCGATCCCCGCAGCGGTATCCAGCCCGTACAGGGGCTTGGATCAGGACCTGGTGCGCGAGGTCGACCGGGTCGATGTCGAACAGCCGCAGCGCACCGGACATCTCTACTCTCTACGATCGCAGCCGAGGGAGGCAGTGCTTGCACGACGGCTGTGAACTGAGTATCTCCAGCAGCTCCGTCAGCCCGTCTGGACAGCGAACTCCGGGTATGGAAGAGCCACCTGCTGCCTCACGCCCGCCACCCCCTTCCTGCGGCCACCCGATCAGAAGGACCTCCGCTCGCGAACCCACTGTTGTCCCAAGCCGGACAGGCGCGAGGAACGGTGGGTTCACTGCTGGGGCCAGGCGGGAACCGGCGACCCGCTGGATTCCGATCGTCACGCGCTACGACAACGTGGTGACCCCTTACGTCAGTGGTCTGCTGACGCCCCAATGCCGCCAGCATCGTGTTCCAGGACAAGTGCGGGCTGGACTCCGTCGGCCACCTCGGCCGGGCCGTCGACCCCAGCGTTGCCCAGCTGGTCCGCAATCGGCTCGACCCCGAACACACCGAGCCGTTCCGATGGCAGTTCTTCACCACTGTCGGCATCTGACGTCACGTTTTCCACTGTCGACGGGCACGCGCTCTCGCATGTGCCCGCCGATTGCGCGGGCTGTTCGGAACCCAGTTATTCGGTGTTGCCGAGCAGTCCGTGCTGAGGTAATCGACGCAGGGGCACGGGATCGAGACCACCGCCGGAGATACGAGAGGGTGAGCGGGCCCGCTGTGCGGGAGGTTCCGGATCCCGAGGATTCGCGGCAGTCGGAAGCGTGCTGAGCCAGGGACTTTTCAGGGACTCTCAGCTCTGACAGAGGGACTTTTGCGGGGCGATCCGCGTGCAACCCTCTAAGCTTGTCCTATCTTCCAAGCGTGGGTCTGAGTCTGTCATTCGTAAGATCGACGGGCCCGGGGGTTCTGGGTATGGCTGTGAGCTTGTCGCCGTTGGATGGCTCAAAGAACTTGGCCGCCCGGAGCTCCGCGACGACTCGACCGCTAATTGGGATACGCGACTTGATCGCTTCGTAGGACAACGTCGGCGCGAGGTCGTCTGCGGGACTGCTATTGCAACCTGTACGGGATCACTTCGGACCATGACCGTCACCGGGCCAGGGTCAACCTCCGCCTCGTGCGCCGCCCCGACGTTGCCTGGCAGCTCATCGTGCCGCTGAACCAGCCGGCCAGCCCGTTCCGGCTCCGGAGCGACGAGCTGTCGCTGAATGGCGAGGTGGTCGCGCCTGTCGAGCGCATCGATGCCGACGAGGCGGTCGGAGGAAGCGGGAGATCATCGGTGTCCGTGGTTGTGCTGATGCACCGCCCACTCGGCTGAGGCGAAGGCAGTGAAGTGCGTCGGTGAGTGGTCGATGGACAGGCCGGGCCGCCAGGACGCGCGGATCTGGGTGCTGCAGCCGAACAGGCCGTCCGGGAGCGGATCGAGCGGATCCCATGCCCAGTTGCCGACGCTCTCCTCCGGCTGCGTGGCCGGTCTGGGCTGGCCGGCTTGCAAGCAAAGATGGTCAGATATGTCCTTTGCGCATGGCGTACGCCACCGCGTGGGCTCGGTTGCGCAGCTGAAGGCGAGTTGTGACTCCTTGGATGATGTTCTTGATCGTGCGTTCGGACCAACCCAGCTTCGTTGCGATTTCTGCAGTTTCGAGCCCGTCGGCAACGAGTCGCAGCACATCTATCTCCCGCTCCTGGAGTCCCGCGAAGGCGAGCCCTCGCTGTGCTGGCACGGTGTCCTGTACGCGGCCGACTGTGGTCAGGAGGTTGGCGAGAAGGGTCGGGGGCAGGTGCCCTCCCTGGTTCGCGACCACATTGATCACGCTCTCTAGGTGGTCCGGCGTCGCCTGCTCACGCAGGATGACGCCGACGGCTCCGGCTGCGAGGGAGGGCAGCAGAGCCTGCTCGGTGATCGAACCGATAACGAGGATGCTCTGGGCGCTGGTGGTCCGCTGAATCCGGCGCAGGACACTCAAGCGCTCCTCGTCGACGGTCTCTGCGACGACGAGGGCAACTCGAAGGGACGGCCCACCCGGTTCGCGGTCGAACGAGATGATCTTGACCGAGGTACTCTGCGCCAGCTGCCCGACGATGCCAGCGTAGGAGATCGGGTCTCGACCGGCGTCGACGGCCACCAGAATGCGTTCCCTGAGAGGGCTATGCGTCCTCACAGAAGTCTCCGGTCGACGAGGCACTGGGTGGTCTGGCGAGTCGGCGCCTGGTCGAATGTGTGTCCCCGGCCGAGGCCCAACTGAGCACGGTCACTGCCGTGATCTGATTCGGTGACCACGAGGGCCGACCGGAGGACCGCTGCCACCTGATGACTGTGACAACTCGTTTTCATAGCGGGCCGTCTGCCAGCGTCGAGGGCTGTGAGCGGTGAGCGAAGGAGCTGAAGTGCGCGGGTGTGTGGTCGATGTTCAGGTCGGGGCGCCAGGCGGTGAGGATCTGGGCGCTGCACACGAACAGGCCGCCCGGGAGTTGATCGAGTGGGTGCCACGCCCATTCGCCGACGCTTTCGTTCGGCTGCGTGGCCGGTTGGCCCTGCCAGTGGTGCACGAGCGCCCCGACGGTGACCCGAAGGACCCCTTCGACATGGTCTACGAGCGTGCCCAGGAGCTGCACGTCTTCGGAACGCGCGATCAGACCGGTTTCCTCACCGAGTTCGCGGACCACCGCAGTTTCGAAGGACTCCCCGGTCTCGACAGTTCCGCCGGGAAGCTCGATGGTGCCGCGATGATGACGGCCCAACAGCAATCCCTGCTCGCTCACGAGGATCGCTCCGACGCCTACTGCCGCGTGCGCAACCGGCGGCCGGGCGCTGCGGGGACGGCTGGAAACCCGTTCTGGTCGATCGGGCACGCGGCGGGCCCGGATGAGCTGCTGGACGACTGACGCGTTCTCGTCAGGGTGTTTTAGCAGGTCGATGGCTTCGACGCGGAAGCCGTACTCGGTGAGCAGGTCCTCCCACAGCTGCGGCGCCAGAACCCACATCTGTGTCGGCAGGGGTGGGTCGTCGCGCAGGAGGATCATCTGCTCGCGCGGCGCCACTTCCGTGGACGGACCGCGGCCGTGGAGGTCGGTGTGTAGGAGCGAGAGGATCAGCGGGGCGCCCGGACGCAGGCCGCCGCGCAGCGCCGGCAGTGAGCGGTGTGGGTCGATGAAGGCGAGCGTCCCGATCGCGTACGCGGCGTGGAACGGCTCGGCTCCGGCCAGGTACTCGGCCACGTCCCCTTGGACGAACTCCACGCCGTCAAGGCCCGCGTGGATGGAGACGGCGCGTTCGTGCTGGGTCGGGGACAGCTCGATGCCAGTGACGCGGGCCCCGTGAGCCCGGGCGACATGGACAGCGTGGTGGCCTGCGCCGGATCCGATGTCCAGGACCCGGCGGCCGGCGATGTCACCGAGGACTTCTGCTCCCGGTCCGACCCCTTCCCAAGACGTCCAGGAGAGCTGGTCGGGGACGGGGGGTGTGTAGGCGCGGGCCAGTTGGCGTCGGCCGTAGATCTGCCAGGTCTGGGTGTTGGTCTCCTCGGCGGGCACGGTCGGTCCCTGGTTGGGGGTGCCGGCCGTACCGCGGGCGGCGTGACGCCGTACGAGGTCGCTGGTGGTGGGTGCGATGCGTAGGCGGTGGAGATCGGCGGGGGCGAACCAGGCCAGCATCACTCCTTCCGTCAGTCGCAGTTCGCGGGGGTCGCCGTTCCAGCGTCCGGCGTAGATGGCGATGAGCGCGGTCGTACCGGCGGCGTCGGTGGCGTACTCGGTGCCGAACGGGGTCAGGTCGGGGATGTCGAGTCCGGCCTCCTCGGCCAGTTCGCGCCGCACGGTCTGTTCCAGGGTGGTGTCCAGGGGCTCGCGGCCGCCGCCCAGCAGGGACCACATGCCCGGCTCCCAGATCTTGCCGGGGAAGTAGTCGCGCAGATGGAGCAGGTAGTCGCCGCGGTCGTTGTAGATCAGGGCGGAGGCGCTGGAGGCCCCCGGCTCGACAGGGGGCGTCAGCTTCAGGAGCTTCTCGCGCAGGGAGGGGGAGGTCACCCGGTCCAGGGGCCGCCACTCGATGGCGCCGACCTCATCCTCCTTGAGCACCACGGGCACCTCTGCCGCGGTGCGTAGGCGGAAGAGGAAGCGGACGTCGAAGTGCTGGTGGCCTGGTTCGCCTTTGCCTGGATGGGCGTCGATGTTGTGGATGTCGACGTCGAACGGAATGTCCTCGTAGCCGGGCCACGGTGCCACGGCGTGGGGCGGAATCCCGGTCTCCTCGTGCAGCTCCCGCAGGGCTACCCCTGTCAGGGACTCATCTCCGGTCTCAGCGTGTCCGCCGGGAGCGAGGACCTTCCCGCTCGCCAGGTGCAGCACGTGCAGGACGCGGCCGAGGTGGTCGACCACGATGGCGCCGCAGGTGACGTGTCCGGAGAAAGTGGAGCGGCTGGCGATGTCGGCCTCACGGTCGAGGGCTTCCAGGAAGCCTCCGAGTTGTGGGCGCTCGTGAGGGTGGTGAGCGAGGTAGGTCTCGACGGCGGTGCGGATTTGGTCGTGTGACAACGGCATGGGCAGCGACCTCAGAGGTGCGTGGAGCAGGGACGAGACGAGACGGGGTGGTCGTTCCGGTCAGCTCAGCCGCACCCCCTCCGGAGGGATCTCCTCGATGGCGGCGGCGCGGGCGGTGGGCAGGCCCCACCGCTCCCGTGCTGTCTCCACGGCGAGCTGTGCTTGCCGCGCTCCGGGCGGCCCCCAGCCCAGCAGGGCAGCTGCCTGGGCGGGGGTGGCTAGCAGCCGGGCGAAGGGGCGGCCGGTGGCGGGGTCGACGGCCGCCGGCCCGATCCCGGTGACCCGGGCGGCCAGGCGGAGCCGGGCGTTGGGGCCCACTCCGCCGTAGACCTCGCCGGTCTCGTCCAGCACCCAGCCCAGTCGCACCGGATCGGCCAGGGTGAGCTGGCCCTCCTCGGCCGCTTCGCGGTGCAGAGTGTCCTCGGGCGTCGTGTCGGCGCTCTCCACGGTGCCGCCGGGCAGCATCGGCAGGGCTCCCCGCGGGCCGGGGTCGGCCACGACAACGACCCGGCCATCGGGGATGAAGCACCAAGCCCAGGCTTGCTGCACGGGCAGATGCCCCGGGATGGGGTCGCGGTAGAGGGGGCTGTCCCACATAGGGCGGTAGCGGACGTGGACGTCGAGGCGGTCCAGCGTCGGGATGTCGATGATGTGCCGACCGTCGGCGAGGTGCGCGGTGGCGGTGTCCCCGAGCCGAGCCCGGTAGGCGGCGAGCATGATCTTCCCGTCCACGGGCCGCAGCCGCTGTACCGCGTCCCGGGTCTCCAGGAAGGCGTACTCGGACAGCTCCTCGCGCGGCAGGCGGATCGTCTCAATCTGGTCGGGAGTGAGGCTTCCCCCGTCAAAAACGAACCGGACCTCTCCGGGGCAGGGCGCGCCGAGCTGGACGTCGTGGTGGTGTTGGGAGAGGGAGTGGACGGCGAGCACTCTTGTCAGGGGCAGGTCCGCCAGCCCCAGCTCTTCGGTGAGCTCGCGCCGGCAGGTGACGTGCGGATGTTCGCCCGGTTCGACGACTCCGCCGGGCAGCAGCCACCGGTCGTCCTTGCGGTAGGTCGGGCGGACCAGCAGGACGCGGCCGATCTGGTCGGTGATGATCGCGGCGGCGCCGAGCCACACCGCGTGCCGGGTCGCGGCGTACTGCGTTGCAGGCGGGATGGGCTGCGCGGCAGCTGATGCGGGAGAGGGGAGGGAAGCGGACATGCTCTGCCTTTCGCTGGGCGGGTCATGCCGTGTCGAGGACGTCGGGCGAGGTGGGCTTCGGGATGGTCGAGGTCGGGGCGTACTGGGCGGCCTGCGTGTCGAACATGGCGGCGTACCGCCCGGCTGCGGCCATGAGGCTGTCGTGGGTGCCGTCCTCGACGAGGCGCCCCTGGTTGAGGACGTAGATGTGGTCGGCGTGGCGGACGCCGGACATGCGGTGGGTGACCAGGACGACGGCCCGGTTCGGGGCGGCCAGGCGCCGGATCCGGTCGAAGGCGGCGATCTCCGCTTCCGGATCGAGGGCGGAGGTGGGTTCGTCGACGATGAGGATGCTGTCCGATTGCGATGTTGAGCTACGCCAGTGGGTGCGGGCCAGACCCACTTTCTGCCATTCCCCGCCGGAGAGTTCGATGGCTCCGCGGAACATGCGGCCGAGCATGCTTTCTAGCCCGTTGGGGAGTTTGGCGGTGACGGACCCGGCGCCGGCGTAGTCGACGGACGCCTGCAGGTCCTGGACCGAGGCGTCACGGTCGGGGCGGCCGATGCGGATGTTCATCGCGGCAGTGACGGGCCAGCGCTGGAAGTCCTGGGTGAGCAGGGAGACGCGGTCGAAGACCTTGGCGCGTTCCAGCCCGGAGAGGTTGGCCTCACCCCACTTCACCGACCCGTCGTGAGGCAGCAGAAGACCGGAGAGGATCTTCATCAAGGTGCTTTTTCCGGAGCCGTTCTCGCCCACGACGGCGGTGACCGACCCCATGGCGAACGTGAGCGTCACATCGTCCAGGGCCGGTGCGTCGCGGTCGGGATACCGGTAGGTGACGTGTTCCAGAGACACCCGTTTGACCTGTTCGGGGACGGGGCGGCCGGTCTCGGGGATGGTGCGTCGGCCGGCTTCGACCAGGAACTGGCCGTGGTCCCGCACGTAGAGGGACTCTTCGTGCAGCTGGTTGATGTTCATCACCATGGCGCCCAGGCTCGCTGACCCCGTCCGTACCGCGATCACGGCGGTGCCGGCGACGGCGAGGCTCATGTGCCCGGCCATGATCAGCCAGATCATCGTGCCGTAGGTGGCGGCCATGGCCACTCCGGACAGCGCGGAAGCGACCCATTCGGTGACGGCCTTGCTCGCGGCCAGGCGTTCCTGCTCCGACTCCGCGCTCGCGGCCATGTGCCGGTACCGGTCGAGGAGGAAAGGGCCGACGGCGTGGATGCGTACTTCCTGGGCAGCGGTTCGTTCGGTGAGAAGGTTCCCGATGAGACGGCTGGCCCGCACGTGCTCGATCCAGCTCATCATCGACACGTAGCGTTCCTGCGCCACGCGCATCGCACCCCAACCGCGGGGCGCGGCGATGACCAGCAGCATGGGCAGCAGTGCCGGATGAAGGACGGTGAGCACGCCGGCCGTGGCGATCAGCGAGATGCTGCTGTTCAGTGCGGAGACGCAGGCGCCGATCATGCGGCGGGCGGAGGCGGGCCCGTACTGGGCGATGTCGATCAGGCGGCGGAAGTCCGGGTCGTCGATGGCTTCGAGTTCGACGGCGGTTGCCGCGGCCAGGTACTGCGTGGTGGCGATCCGCTCGACCTTCGGCTCCAGGCGCCCTGCCCGAGAGGTCGACCAGCCGGCCAGGGCGGAGTTCACCACCGCTACGCCGGCGGCGGCGAGAAGGCCCGGCAGCATGGAGTGCAGTCGCTCGACAGCGTCCCCGGCTCCTAACAGGGCGTGCATGACCGCATTGACGGCGAGCAGGGCGACCGCGGCGGCGATTCCTTGGCCGAGTTCGCTGATCGCGACCGCCACGAGCGCACGGCGGTCCGCGTTCCAGGCCATCCGCAGGGCGGCACCGACGAGTCTGGGCATCTGACGCAGCGCTGAACGCATGGTCAAGTCGAGTCCCGCATGCTCGTGTTGTGACCAACCCATGTCGTAGCGCAGCGGCCCGCCGAAGAGTTCTCGCTCCGCATCGGAAATCTGAGGCTCGGCCATGCGGACCTTGCCGAAGAATCGCTTCATTCACTGCCTCCTGGTGTGGGCCAGTTCAAAGCCCGGTGAGAGGGGCCGTGGGCGAGCATGTGGAGCCTGGCGACGGCGTGTGGGGGACAGGCTGACGGCGGCTTCTCCACCGATACCCGGGGCAGCGCCTCATGCTTGTCTGGCTCGCCCGTCCAGGACTGGGCTGCGAACACGGCGGTGATCCGGTCCAGCCCGCCGTCGGGGTCGCAGCGGTGGAGGATCCAGCAGAAGTCCGGCTGCTCGGAGCTGAGGCGCACCCCGACTCTTCTTCCGTTTCGCGCCGCGCGGCGAGATCGAGTGATTCGCCGGCTTCCAGATGCCCGACGACGGTGAGCTGCTCAGGGGCGAGGGCCGCCTCCGCCTCGCGGAAGACGCGCCGGTCGGCGCCATTCGCCGGGAGCAGGACCTGGGCGACGTCAGAGATCTGCAGGTGAGGTGCGTCGCTCACAGACGGCCCTCCTAAGAGCCGGCACGGCCAGCAGGCTCAACTCGTATGTGCGCCGCACGCTGCGACGGCCCCGGGTAGAGGGACGGCCGCCCCGACGAAGGGCTACCCGTCCGCACTGACCAGAAACGACGGCGCTTGGTTGCCCCAAGCCCGTAGATTCGGTTCCCCTCCGACCCCGGCGAGGCGACCTCGCCGAGGCAAGCGGCCAGGGGCGCGGCGAAGAGTCACGCGTCGCGCCAGTTCGGGGCCGATTCCCGGGTGAACCTACGGCTTCCCAAGGGCGACCATCGCCACCTTGATCACGGACTCGGAGCAGGGGGTCCCGCAGTCGCGGGCCTGGCGGCGGTGGCGCATGAACCAGTCGAAGGCTCGCTCGACGACTGAGCCGCAGAATCACCTTCGAGCTCTTCAGGCCAGGTCGCGGCGGGTGACTTCCACATCGATGCGGGGGTGGGCGCCGTGGTTGATGTCTTTGGAGGGTAACTGGCGTCGGCCCGGGCCTTCGAGTCGTTACCTGTCGCAGTACTGAACGTCGACAGCAACGCGGCACAACGAGCCTGTCACAGAACAGGGAGGGTGCCGGTCGATGTATTGGACGCGAGGGAGGCAGCCGTGAATTCTCCACTGGTTACTGTTCCGTAGGCACCTCGAGTGCGCATGGGCGCTCCGGTACGCGCGACTCAGGATCCGGACGCTTGCGTACCACCTTGCCCCGGAGCAGTGGCCGGAGGCCGATTCACAGCATGCGCGCCGAGCGTTCTCCGTCAGCAATGCGTCGTCGCATCCCAGAAAGGAACCCTGAGCATGTCCGAAGAACAGCCGCTCGTCCTTGATCCCACCGGCGCCGACCACCACGCCGAGGACCGAGCTCTGCGCGCCCGCGGGCCGATCACGCTGGTAGACATCCTCGGAGTAACCGCCTGGTCCGTATCCGATCCCAGTCTTCTCAAGCAGCTCCTCACGCGCACTTGCGTCTCCAAGGACGCTCGAGCCCACTGGCCGGCCTTCGCCGATACGGTTTCCACCTGGCCACTAGCCCTGTGGGTGGCGGTGGACAACATGTTCACTGCCTATGGGAGTGACCATCGCCGTCTGCGTCGCCTGATCGCCCCGGCGTTCTCAGCCCGACGTATCGCTGCGATGGCGCCCGTCGTCGAAGACCTCGTCACGGACCTCCTCGACGACCTGGAAGGCCTCCCGGACGGGGAAGTTGTCGACCTGAGAGAACGCTTGGCCTATCCCTTGCCGATTGCGGTCATCGGGCGATTGCTTGGTATCTCCTCCCATCAACTGAACGGGCTCCGCACGGTGGTGGACCGAGTGTTTGCCACTACCCTTACTGCGGACGAGGCCGCGGCGAATACGGCCGCGCTCTACCGACTGCTTGACGAACTGATCGCCCTGAAGCGAGCCGCGCCGGGCGATGACATGACGTCCCTCCTCATCACCATCCGTGACGAGGACGGTGACGGCAGCGCCCTCAGCGCCGCCGAATTGCGCGGGAGCCTCGTGCTGATGCTGAGTGCCGGCTACGAGACGACTGTCAACGTCATCGATCAGGCGATCACATCCCTGCTGACCGACGCGGAACAGCTGACCCACGTCCGCGCCGGCCGGTGTGACTGGAATGACGTCGTGGAAGAGACGCTGCGCCACGAGCCGGCGCTCAAGCACCTCCCACTGCGGTACGCGCTCGAAGACATCCCGGTGCCCGGTGGGCGAATCATTCGGAGAGGTGAGGCAATTCTTGCCTCGTACGCAGCCGCCAACCGCCACCCGGCTTGGCATGGTGGCGACGCTGACCTCTTCGATGCAACCCGAATCTCGAAAGACCACCTGGCTTTCGGTCACGGCGTCCACTTCTGCCTTGGCGCCCCCCTTGCCCGACTTGAAGTCGCCGCCGCTCTGCGTCAGCTGTTCGCACGCTTTCCCGATGTCCGACTCGCCTCACCCATCGGGGAACTGAAGCCTGTGCCGAGCCTCATCAGCAACGGACATATGACTCTTCCCGTTCGCCTGCGGCCGACGGCCGTGTAGCGACTCCCCAGCGAGAAAGGAGGTGGCCCGGCGACCTCACCTGCCTCATCGCTCATGATCAGCCGCACTCCGTGGAGCGCACGGCCTCGGACATCTTCTGGATGGGCCGTCATCGATGTGTCACCGGTGTTTAGGACTCGTCGAACGTCCACCTTGTTGTAGCTGCACTCGCCGGTGCTGAACATGTTGCTCTCGTGCTCGTTGAACAGCCCGGGGATGATCCACGCAGGGCCATGCTCCGATAGAATGCGCGGACGAAGATATTGCGGAGCGTCAGGCTCCGGCGAAGGCGGACAAATGCCTGATATCGCACCGCTGCGGGGGCGACGCGACGAGTTGGCACAACTGCGTTCGCTGGTGGACCGGGCTCGCGACGGCCGCAGTGGGACGCTGCTCGTCTCCGGTGAGGCCGGTGTCGGCAAGACGGCGCTCCTGGACCATCTCACGGCACAGGCCGCCCCCCACGTCCGTATCGAGCACATCGTCGCCTCGCAGTCCGAGCTGGAGCTCGCCTACGGCGGTCTTCAGCAGCTCTGTGGGAACATGGTGCAGTCCGCCGACCGGCTGCCGGCCCCGCAACAGGAGGCCATCGAGGTGGCGTTCGGGCTGTGCAGCGCCCCGGCGCCGAGCCCCTTCCTCGTGGGGCTGGCATTGCTGGGAATACTCACCGAGGCCGCGGAGGAGCGGGGACTGCTGTGCGTTGTGGACGATGCACAGTGGCTGGACCAGGCATCGGCGCGTGCTCTCGCGTTCGCCGCCCGGCGCCTGCAGGCGGAAGGTATCGCCCTGGTACTGGCCATGAGAGAGGCCGACGAGGTGTTCGCGGGGCTGACGCACATGCGCGTCGAAGGGCTCGGGCACGAGGACGCGTGCGAGCTGCTGCGGCTGGCGGTACCCGGTGGTCTTGACCGCAAGGTGCGCGACCAGTTGATCGCGGAGAGCCGCGGCAATCCGCTCGCCCTGCGGGAGCTGCCTCGAACGCTCAACCCCGCGCAGATCGCCGGCGGCTTCTCCCCGACCGGCTCCCTGCCGCTGGAGAGCCGCATCGAGCAGAGCCTGGTGGCGCAGCTCGCCCCCCTGCCCGCGCCGGTGCGCCTCCTGTTGCTGTTGGCCGCCGCGGAGCCCACCGGTGACCCCGGCCTGCTGTGGCGCGCGAGTGCGGTGCTGGGGCTGGGTCCCGAAGTCTTCGACGCGGCCAAGGACGCCGAAGCCTTCGCCGTCGGCACCCGCGTCGGATTCCGCCATCCGCTCGTACGGTCGGCCGTGTACCGCGCCGCGTCACCCGCGGACCGACGCCGTGTCCACGCCGCTCTTGCGGACGTCACCAGCGTCGAGCACGACCCCGACCGCCGGGCCTGGCACCGCGCCGGCGCGACGCCGGCGCCGGACGAGAACGTGGCCGCCGACCTGGAGCGGTCTGCCGTGCGGGCGCGCACGCGTGGCGGCGCGGCTGCCGCGAGCGCCTTTCTGGAACGGGCGGCGGAGCTCACACCTTCGCCGATCCACCGCGGCCGGCGGCTGATTGCGGCCGCCGAGGCCAAGCACGACGTGGGTGCGCCGGCCGAAGCCCTGCGTCTGCTCGAATCGGCCCGAGCCCTCCCTCTCACCGCATTGCAGGAGGCGCTCTCCGGAAGGCTGCGTGCTCGCGCCGGATACGCGCTACGCCGCGACCGCGGCGGGGTACAGAGCCTGCTCGACGCGGCGCGCGGACTCGAAGGCCTCGACCCGGTACTGACCCGGGACACCTACATCGAAGCTCTGGCGGCGGCGACCTACGGCGGCAGGCTCGGTGACGCCGAGCAGGTGACCGCAGTCGCGAAGGCGATCCTCGCGGCGACGCCCGCCGCCGAGGATTCGGAGCAAGCGCGGGACCTGATCCTGCGTGGCCAGGCGCTACTCGCCACTGAGGGGCAGGAGGCCGCGCTGCCCACCCTGCGACGGGCGCAACGGGCGTTCCTCGAGCAGGCTCCGGACTTCCTCGAACTGCATTGGATGTGGTTCGCCTCCCGTGCCGCCCAGGACCTCTGGGATCCCGCCGGACTGCGGACGCTCGCCCAGCGGCAGGTCGAGCTCGCCCGCGCCGAAGGGGTCGTGACCGTGCTGCCGATCGCCTTGAGTCTGCTGACGCTCGTGCAGCTGACCGACGGCGACCTGGACGGGGCCGAGGCATCCTGCGACGAGATCGACGCCATCAAGGAGGTCACCGGGAACCCGCTGCCCCGGTACGGAAGGCTCCTTCTCGCCTCCTACCGGGGGCAGGCCGACCAGGCGGTGCGCTGGGCGGAGCGGATCCGCGCCGACGGACGGGCACGCGGTGAGGGATACGCGCTGAGCGCTGCCAACTTCTCCGAAGCAGTTCTCTGCAACGGCCTTGGGCGCTTCGCCGACGCGGTGGCCTGCGCGCGGCGTGAGCTGCCGTACACGCATGAACTCAACCTCGCGATGCGTACGCTGCTCGAACTGGTGGAAGCTGCCACGCACACCGGTGAGCAGGCCCTTGCCGAGCAGGCGTTCAATCAACTGGCCGACGTCACACGGCCGGTGGGGACCAATTACGCGTTGGCGCTGCTGAGGATGGCAGAAGCGCAGCTGCGAAGCGGGGACGAGGCAGAGGAGCTCTTCCTGGACTCCATCAAGCGTCTCGAGCAGGAGCGGATACCGATCTGGGTGGGCCGCTGTCGCCTTCTGTACGGCGAGGCCCTCAACCGCCTGGGCCGGCCCACAGATGCACGCGAACAGCTCCGCACTGCGCACGAGGTGCTGTCCGCCTGCGGTCTGAACGGATTCGCCCAGCGGGCCGCAGACGAACTGAGGTCTTGCGGTGAGACGTTGCGGGTCCACGGCCGTGCGTCCGCGGCACAGCTCACCGACCAGGAACTCAACGTCGCGCGCCTGGCTCGGGAGGGGTTGACGAACCGGGAGATCGGAGCCCGCTTGTTCATCAGCGCCCACACCGTCGAGTACCACCTGCGCAAGGTCTTCGTGAAGCTCGGCGTCAAACGTCGCACCGAACTGCAGCCGGCCCTCGCCGGTCTCACATCGACAGCATCGAGTCCGTGAAGACCCGGTCCCGGCAGCCCGTCAATCTCCACGCACTGTCCGCGTCGCGGGCGGCGGCGGGCGTGCTCCACACCCTCGCCCGCGACCCGGCCCCAACTGCGCCGAGGGGAATCCGCCGACTCCGTCAGTGGCCGCGTTCTCCGGACGGCGGGGAAGCGGCCTGCTTGCGCCCCGGCGTCCTTCTCCTGCCGGGGAAGCCCCGACACGTTTCCGGAATGTCTCCGCGTGCGCCGTCACAGTGGCCTGATGACGCGGCTGGCGCTGTCACTTGCTCAGCCAGAGGTCGGGCCCGAACACCTCGTAGTGGATGGCCTTCGGACTCAGCCCGTGAGCGAGCAGGTCGGTGCGGACGGCCTTCATGAAGGAGAGCGGGCCGCACAGGAAGGCCGTGGTGCCGGGATCCGGGGACAGGCCGGTGATGTCGGCCCAGCCCTCGTTGACGTGATCCGCCTCCGGGTGGTCCGCGGTGTCCTCGTACCACAGGTGCAGGGAGGCGTTCGGGAGCCGGTCGACCAGGTCGTGGAGTTCTTTCCGGTGGGCGTGGTGAGCAGGAGAACGGTCGGCATGGACGACGGTCACCGGCCGGTCGGGTGCCGCGGTCACCAGCTGCTCCAGCATGGCGAGCATCGGTGTGATGCCGATGCCTGCCGAGGCCAGCATGAGTGGGCCGGATCCCTCGGGCAGGAGGAGGTCCCCGAAGGGAAGTGAGACCTGCAGGGTGTCACCCGGGCGGGCATGTGCGTGCAGCCAGGTGGAGACCTCACCCTCCGGCACCTGTCCGTCAAGGGAGCGCTCACGCTTCACGGTGAAGCGCCAGGTGTCGCGGCCGGGGGCGGTCGAGAGGCTGTACTGCCGTATCTGACCTGCTCCGTCGGGCAGTTCGACCCGCACGCTGACGTACTGGCCCGGGACGAAGGGGCGGGTGGG
>NZ_RDBK01000023.1 GCF_008042275.1 Streptomyces sp. OR43
GCACAGCCGGTGAACGTGTTCGTCATGTTCGACCCCGGGACCGAGGGCTGGTTCGAACGGGACGCGGGCGACACGGGTGACGGCGACAAGAAGACCGATCCGCCCGCAGAGCCGGACGCCTCGCGGTGTCCGCCACGGTCCGGCGGCGGTTCGGCCGACCCATGCCCCTCGGACGAAGGCGGCGGCGGTGGGGGCGGCTCCGTCGGCTCACCGGGATCCGTCGGGGGCGACGACGGCTCCCCGGACGACGGGGCACGTGAGGAGGAGTCCGAGGGGCATGGGTCGGCCGAACCGCCGCCGGACCGTGGCGGACACCGCGAGGCGTCCGGCTCTGCGGGCGGATCGGTCTTCTTGTCGCCGTCACCCGTGTCGCCCGCGTCCCGTTCGAACCAGCCCTCGGTCCCGGGGTCGAACATGACGAACACGTTCACCGGCTGTGCGGCGGGCTCCACCACCACGACATCTCCGGCCCGGTAGCCCGGCCACGCCTCGCCCTTCTGCTCCGGCGTTCCCTTCAGCGCGACCGGCGGCAGCAGCGGGTTCCCGCAGGCGCACCGGACCCTGGGCACTCCCCGGTCGTCGATCAGCACCGCCGTGCCGGCCTGGAGGACCGCCTGGTAGCTCGTGGCGGAGCCGTTCTCGTAACCGTGGTTGGTCACGCGGGTGTCGAGCCGCAACCGGGCCGGAGTCAGGGCGCGCAGATAGGCCGGGACGCCGGACGGGGCGATTCCCTCGACGGAGGCGAATGCCTTGTTCTTGGCCGGCTGGTCCCCCAGGGCCGTGATCTGCTTCTCCACGTCGCACGAGGCGACCTTGCGGGTGCCGCCGTACAGACCGGGGGCCGAACCGTCCACGCCCTGGGTGACGTTGGACCGGGTCCGGGAGGCGCTCGCCGCCGGACTCGGTACGGCGGTGGGCGTCGCGTCCCCGGCGCTGCTGCGTGCGGTCGAACCGGTGAACGGAGCGGGCCCGGTCGATCCGGCCGCTTCCAGGAACACCTCCCCGCCCGCCCGGTCCGACCCGTCCGGCCGGGTGAGGACGACGGTCAGCACCACTGCCGCCACCAGAGCGACGGCGATCGTCGCCACCTTCGGGACCGACCGCCACCACGGGGTGCGGGGGCCGCGCCCAGGGCCCTGCGGGGTCTCGCCCGGACCGCCGGGGCCGGGAGGTCCGTCATGGCCGCCGCCGGAGGGCGGACCCGCCGGCGGGCCGGACGGGCGCCCGGGAGGCGGCGGGACGGGTCCCTCCTGCGATGGACCCGAAAGCGGTCCCGACGGCGGCCCCGTGGGGCGGCCGGACGACGGCGGCTGGTCACTCACGGCTCTTCTTTCCCACGCCAGGGTCGGTGCCGAATTCTTCAGGTATCAGCCATTGTGTGCCCGCCACCCGCACGGCCCGCAAGCCGACGCGGTGGGCCCGCCCGAGGGGCGGAGCACCTCGCCGCCCTCTGCCGCACGCCTTAGCGTGGGGCCGTGACGACACAGGGTTCGGACGGCCGGGACCGTACGGGAACGCGGGCCGCGCACGGCTGGGGCGACGCCCTCCTGACCGTTCTCGCCGGGCTGCTGGTCATGGGCGTCACCGCCGCCCTCGGACTGTGGGCGGCGGGCGCCGCGGAACTGCCCGGCGGCTCCTTCCCCCGCGTGGTCGCGGCCGTCGTCGTGATGGCGGCCGGCGGATCGGTCGCCCTGTCGGGGAACTCGGGGGAACTCGCCGGGACACACGCGGACATCTCGGCGCTGCCGCTCTCGGTCACCCTCGTCGGCGCGCTCGTCCTCGCCGCCGGATTCCTTCGCCCGCTGCGGCACCGGGCCGTCGCCGCCACCCGCGAACTGGCCGGATGGGCCGGCCGGATCGCGGTCCTGTGGCTCCTGGTGCTCATCGGGCTGTCCCTCCTGGCCCGGCAGACCTTCGACGTTCCGGGGGCCGACCCGACGGGCGGCGTCATCGGTGACGTGCTCGACGCCTCGTCCCGGGCCGGGTTCCGTGCCGAGATCCCGCTCACCCTGGTCCTCGGCCTGCTCTGGCTGGCCGGCCTCCTCGTCCTCGCCCTGCTGGTCTCGCGCGGAGCGCCGCTTCCCGCACGGCTGGTGCGTTTCCAGGAATCGGTGCGCCCGGCCGCGTACGCGATGGTGGCGCTGCTGCTCGCGTACGTGCTGGTGGGCCTGGTCATCGCGCTCGTCGTCGTGGTGACCCGGGGACATCCCGCCGAGACCTTCGCCGTGATTCTGCTCGGACTGCCCAACCTCGTCTGGCTGGCGTTCACCCTGGGCCTCGGGGCGTCCTGGGAAGGCAAGGTGGACGGGCCGTTCGGACTGCCGATGCCGCAGGTACTGGACGCCGTCCTGCGGACACCGGACCTCGCCACGCTGAACGTCGGCACGCTCGCCGAGCAGGACGGCCGCGTCTGGTGGTGCGTCGCCGTCGCCGCGTTGTTCACCCTGGCAGCCGCGTTCCTGACGGCCGTGCGCTCACCGGCCCGGATGCGTCCCTGGCAGCACGCCGTGCACATGGCCGTGGCGCTCGCCCTCACCGTGCTCGCCGTGTGCCTGCTCGTCCGGATCTCGGCGCACTACGGTCTGTCCCTCCTCGGCCTCGGCGACCTCGGCGGCGGGCTGGGCGGCGAGGTGCTGCTGCGGCCGCGGCTGTGGGGCGCGCTCGGACTGGCCCTTCTGTGGGGTCTGGTCACCGGCTTCTTCGGCGGGCTGCTCGCGGCCCGCGTACACCGGCGCGGCGAGGCGGTCCCGCCGGACGGGCGTCCCCACGGATAGTCCGGACATCGAGGGGCTGGTGCCGGCGGTCGTGGGCACGTCACCGACCCCGCGCGGAAATCCGGCCCGTGCACTGTCGCCCCGCCTGTTCGACGGGACGGCGTCGGCGTGGTGCGCGTCCGCCGTCCCGTCACGGTGCCCGGTTCAGCGGGTGACCGGGACCGTCACCCAGTTTGCCGAGGCGTCGTGCAAGGCGTCACCGGCGTAGGAGACGGTGTACAGGGTGCTCCCGGCAGCGCGTGGTGCGTCCGTCACGGTGAAGTCACCGTCGGGGCCCACGAGGGCGGGGGGCAGGTCGGCGATTCCCTTCTTCGTCCAGCGTTGGACGGCGACGCGGGTTCCCTCGGGCAGCGGCGTCCCGGCCGTGCTCAGGGTGCCGTGCAGGACCACGCCCGCGGTCGTCGCGCTGTCGGGCTGGTCGAGCACCAACTCCGTCGGGGCTTTGGTCACTTCCACGCTCACGGTGGAGTCCGGAGCGGGGTCGTGCGCGGCGTCGCCGGCGAAGGAGACGGTGTAGGTGGCCCTCCCGGTGGTGGACGGGGTGTCGACCAGGGTGAAGGCACCGTCGGGGCCGACGGTCGCCGAGGGGACCGTGTGGTCGCCGTCCGCGTCGTGGCGCACGGCGGTCACCCGCGCCGGTTCGCCGGGTCCTGGACCGTTGCGCCGCAGGGTGCCGGAGATCCGTACGGTCTGACCCGCGAAGGGGGTACCCGGCTCCACGGCCGGTGGACCGTCGAACGCGGAGTGGTAGCGGGCGCCGGGGTTCGTGATGATGTGCAGCCAGTAGGAGTCCTTGGCGGCGTTGGTGGTCATGGCGAACAGCCGTGAGCCGTCCGGACTGAAGGCGAGTCCGCGGTCGGCCACCCTGTCTCCGCCCGACGATCCGTCCGTGAAGGTGTATCCCCGTGGTGCGTCGCCCTGGGACGGGCGGGCCGGGTCGACCAGCAGGTCGGCCGCCGTGCCGTCGACCGCGCCGCCTCGGGCGACGAGGGAGCCGTCCGGGCTGAAGGCGACCGCGGTCGAACTGGTGCCCGCCGGCAGCGAACCGTAGCCGGGCGCCGCGTCGGTGAGGCCGGTGGTGGACAACGTCGCGGTGCCGGAGGTTCCGGCCGCGACCGCCACCAGCGAGCCGTCGGGGCTGATGGCGACGTCCTTGGGCGGGGCCGCCGGGTCCGTAGCAGCGGTGTACGCCCGCAGAGCCAGCTGCTTGGTGTAGGGCGTGGTGGCGTCGTAGACACCGACGACCAGCCTGGGCGTCCCGTACGTCGCGTAGGCCTGGACGAGCTTGCCCGGCAGTCCCGGCGAGGTCGCGAACTTCGCGCTCACCAGGCTGCCGCTGTCGGTGAAGGTGCCGCCCGTGGGGGCCCCGCTCCACAGTGTCTGGACCTCGGTGGAGCAGTCCCTCGGGTACTCCTGGCTGCCCATTCTGGTGACCCACAGCTGACCCCCGGTGATTCCCAGGTCGCCGGAGCACAGCCCGTCCCTGAAGTCGCTCTTCACCCACCCGCCGCCGATGTACGCGAAGGTGTCGGGGTTGAAGATCAGTACGTAGTCGGCCACGGCCACGTAGAGAATGCTGCCGTCGGCGGAGAGCGTCATCGCGCCCGCGGCGGTCAAGGCCTCGGTGGTGACGGTACGGAGCAGATTGCCGTCGAAGTCGTACACCAGGATCGCGTGGACGGTCGCCGACAGACCGCCGGTGGTGACGTACACCCGTTGGCGCGCCTCGTCGACCAGCATGCGCGAGTACGTGCTCGTCGGCAGTTCGATCGTGACGTCGGACGGTTCACCCGGTTCGGCCGCCCGGGCGCCCGGTGTTCCCGCGGTCAGTGCGGCGGCGCTGAGCGCGAGTGCGACGAGCAGACCTCGTGCGCGTCTGAAACGGGCGTGACTGTATCCGTTCAAGTGGACCCCCCACTGTTGTCCGAGGTCGCCGTGCGGGCGACATTCGGAAACTAACAGGTCGCGGCGGCCCTCGAGGGCGGTCCGCGAGAGGCGGCATGGCACAACGGCTGCCGGTGGTGGGGAACGGCGGGGTCCGGGGCAACACGCTTCAGAGGTCCCGGCCTTCCACGACCCCGCGAAACATCGGCAGCGCCCACCGCGGCGGGCTCGGCGGCGGTTCGGGGCCCGACGGCCAGGCGCCGATCCTCCGGTCCACCTGTGTCGGCGGATGACCGCCTCCCACCTCGCCCCGCGCCGCGGCACGCAGCGCTGCCACGAACTGGAGGCACGAGTCGTAGCGGTCGTCCGGGCTCTTGGACAGGGCCTTCGCCAGCACCGCGTCGAGGCCCACCGGCAGATCGGGGCGCAGCCCCGTCAGCGCCGGCGGCGGGTCGAACTGATGGGCCCACAACAGCGCCATGTCGTCGTCGCGCTGGAACGGCGGGGCGCCGGCCAACGTCTCGTGCACGACGCACGCCAGGCTGTAGACGTCGCAGCGCCCGTCCACCGGACGGCCGGAGATCTGTTCGGGTGCCACGTAGTCGAGCGTTCCGACGAACTGGCCCACGGAGGTGAACCCCGTCAGGGACAGCGACTTCTTCGTGAGGCCGAAGTCCGTGAGGTACACATGCTCCGGATGGTCGCTGTCCGTGCCCGCGGCGATCAGGATGTTGCCGGGCTTGACGTCCCGGTGCACCAGATCGTGATCGTGGGCGGCATCGAGTGCGGATGCCACCTGGGCGGCGATCCGCAGCGCGGTGCCCAGGGGGAGCGGACCCTGCCGGTCGATGAGGGCGCGCAGATCCTGGCCGGCGACGTAGCGCATGGCGATATAGAGGACGCCCTCGGTCTCACCCGCTTCGAAGACCGGGACGATGTGCGGGTGGTCGATCGCGGCGGCCACCCGGGACTCATGGGTGAAGCGCTTGCGGAAGGTGTCGTTGCGGGCGAGTTCCGGGGCGAGCAGTTTGAGGGCGACCGTGCGGTCCAGGCGCAGGTCCTTGGCCCGGTAGACGACGGCCATCCCACCGCGTCCGATCTCGTCCTCCACCACATAGTCGGCGATCTGCCTGCCGACCAGGTCGGAGGGCCGCCCGGTGGGCAGCGCGGAATCGTCGGGAGGGCCGGTGGCGGCGGGGGCCATCACCCGTCACCCGGCCGGGTCCGCGGATGTGTGCCGGGGTCGACGAGCCGGGTCGCCTCCGGCCCGGCGCCGCCCGCCGGGGCGCTGCCCGGCCGGCCGGGACCGGACGCGGCCGCGTAGGTCGTCAGCCGGGTTCCGTCCGTATACACCCAGCGCTCGTGCTCCGCGTCGAACAGCCACACGGCCTCGCCGTCGACGACCACTCCGGCCCGCAGCCCTTGCGTGCGACGGCGGAAGGTCTCGCCGTCGATGCGGCCTTCGACGAGTTCCTCGGATGCCCGGCGGAAGCGGTCCAGCGACTCCTGGACGCGGGCGAGCAACGGCCGCGGGTCCGCCGTGCGGGTCATCGGCTGTCCGGCCTGCGGCGGGTCGTGCGGTACGGACACGAGCAGCCGGCCGTCGACCCAGGCGGACCAGCCGTTGGCGCACAGGACCTGGCCCCAGTCGCCGCGCCGGCCGAGCAGTTGCACGGGGAGCAGCGGGTCCAGGGGCTCGGTGGGCCGGGACACGTCGGGCGCCTCCCAGGCGGGCAGTCCGTCCTGGGGGACGACATGGGTGGGGCGGAAGTCCTCGGTCTCCATGGGCCGCTCCTACTTCCGCATGATGGCGGGCTCGTGCCGGCGCAGGAGCCGGGCCACCGCGAATCCGAAGACGACGGAGAGCACGACCAGCATGCCCATGTCGAGGAGCCAGATTCCGGCGGAGTGCTCGAACAGGGGGTCCGCGGTCAGCTTCCCGGGCACGATCCTCGCCAGGTCGATCGTCCCCGCCATGGCGCCCAGCGCCCAGCGGGAGGGGATCAGCCAGGACAACTGCTCGATGCCGGGCACCCCGTGCAGCTTCAGCAGCGCGCCGCAGAAGACGACCTGGACGATCGCGAGCAGCACCAGGAGGGGCATGGTGACCTCCTCCTTGCGCACCAGTGCGGAGACCAGCAGGCCGAGCATCATCGCGGTGAAGGACAACAGGGCCACCGTCAGGGTGATTTCGGCCAGAGGCGGCAGCAGTACCCCCTTACCGCCAGGGGCGTTGAGATCGACGCCCACGAGGCCGACCAGGGTCAGCACGACGGCCTGGAGCACCGTGACGGTGCCCAGCACCACCACCTTGGACATCAGATACGCGGATCTGGACAGGCCGACGGCTCTCTCCCGCTGGTAGATCACCCGTTCCTTGACCAGTTCCCGGACCGCGTTGGCGGCGCCGGTCAGGACGCCGCCGACACACAGGATGAGCAGCGCGTTCATCGCCGTCTCCTGGGTCAGCCTGCTGCCGGCCAGGGCCCGCGTCATGGCGCCCATCACGAACGGCAGCGCGATCATGATGACGAGGAACGTCCGGTCGGCGCCGAGCGCGGCCGCGTAGCGCCGTACGAGGGTCCGCAGTTGAGCGCCCCAGCTGCGGGTCTTGGGCGGCGGGGCGACCTCCGCGGCCGCGGCGTGCGGCAGCCGGGGCTGCGAACTGGCGTTGGCGATGTACTGCCGGTGGAAGGGGGAGGCGGCGAACTCCTCGGCCCAGGGACGGCCGCGGTCGTTCTCGAAGGCCTCGAACGCCTCCGGCCACTCGGCGAACCCGAAGAAGGCCAGCGCGTCCCCGGGCGGACCGTAGTAGGCGATCCGCCCGCCCGGCGCGAGGACCAGCAGCCGGTCGCACACGTCCAGGCTCAGGACGCTGTGGGTGACGACGATGACGGTGCGGCCGTCGTCGGCGAGCCCGCGCAACATGTGCATGACCGAGCGGTCCATGCCGGGGTCGAGGCCCGACGTCGGCTCGTCGAGGAAGAGCAGCGACGGCTTCGTCAGCAGCTCCAGGGCCACGCTCACCCGCTTGCGCTGGCCTCCGGAGAGACTGTGGATCGGCTGGCCCGCGCGCTGTTCGAGTCCGAGCTCGCGCACCACCTCGGCGACGCGTTCCTGACGCTCGGACTTGGCGGTGTCCTGCGGGAAACGGAGTTCCGCCGCGTATCCGAGCGCCCTGCGCACGGTCAACTGGGCGTGCAGGATGTCGTCCTGCGGCACCAGGCCGATGCGCTGGCGCAGTTCGGCGTAGTCGTGGTAGAGATCGCGGCCGTCGTAGAGGACGGTTCCCTCGTCGGCCGGGCGCAGTCCGGTCAGGGCGTTCAGGAGCGTGGACTTGCCCGCGCCGCTGGGCCCCACCACTCCCAGGAGGCATTTCTGGCCCACCGGGAAGGCCACGTGGTCGAGCAGCGTCTTACGTCCTTTGTCGACGGTGACCGCCAGGTCCTGGACGTCGAGCGACACCTCACCGGTGTCGACGAACTCCTGCAGCGTGTCCCCGACCAGGCAGAAGGCGGAGTGGCCGATGCCGACGATGTCCCCGGGGAAGACGGGTGCGCGGTCGGCCGGCTGACCGTTGAGGAAGGTTCCGTTGTGCGAGCCGAGGTCGACGATCTCGTACGTGCCGTCCGTATGGGCCAGCAGCTCGGCGTGGCGGCGGGAGACGCCCAGGTCGTCGACGACCAGGTCGTTCCCGGATCCGCGGCCGATCCGGACGGTGCGGGACGGCAGCGGCCTCACCGTGGTCGGCTGCCGGAAGGTGCCGGTCGCGGCGGGCACGGAGACGGCGGAGGGGCTTTCCGGTGCGGGCGTCGGCGTGGCTGCGGGCCGGGCCTTCAGCACGGCCTGCGGGCCGTCCTCCGGATGGCCGAAACGCAGGAGGGTGCCGGGTCCGACGTCCGATTCATGGATCCGCCGGCCACCGGTGTACGTGCCGTTCGTGCTGCCCTCGTCCTCGATCCACCATTGGCCGTCCGGCGCCCTGAGCACCGCGTGGTGCCACGAGACCCGGACGTCGTCGATCACGATGTCGCTCAAGGGGTCGCGTCCGACGTGGTACTCCCGGCCCGGACTCATCACCGTGGGTCCTGCGTCGGTTTCGAGTACGAGTTCGGGTGCAGTCGGTGCGGCCGGCGGCGGCTCTCCCATGCCCGAATTCTATCGACCGGTACGGTTATGCGCCCGACCAGTCGGCGGTGTGCGGGGGCGTGCGGTGAGGAGCCGCACCGCCTCCCCCGCACCGGCTGTGCGGGGGAGGACGGCTGCGGTCAGGCGTTCAGGGCCGCGGAGACGACGGCCTTCGCCTCCTCCTGGACGCGGGCGAGGTGCTCGGCACCGCGGAAGGACTCCGCGTAGATCTTGTAGACGTCCTCGGTGCCCGAGGGGCGCGCCGCGAACCAGGCGTTCTCCGTCGTCACCTTGATCCCGCCGATCGCGGCCCCGTTGCCCGGCGCCGAGGTCAGGACGGCGGTGACCGGTTCGCCCGCCAGGGTGTCGGCGCTGACCTGCTCGGGGGAGAGGCGTGCCAGCACGGCCTTCTGTTCGCGGTCCGCGGGGGCGTCGATCCGGGCGTAGGCCGGCTCACCGAAGCGGGCGGTCAGCGCCCGGTAGTGCTGGGACGGCGAATCGCCCGTCACCGCGAGGATCTCGGAGGCGAGCAGAGCCAGCAGGATGCCGTCCTTGTCCGTCGTCCACACCGAACCGTCACGGCGCAGGAACGAGGCCCCGGCCGACTCCTCGCCGCCGAAGCCGAGCGACCCGTCGGCCAGGCCGTCCACGAACCACTTGAAGCCGACCGGCACCTCGACCAGCTGCCGGCCGAGATCCGCGGCGACCCGGTCGATCATGCCGGACGACACGAGGGTCTTGCCGATGCCCGCAGCCGCGGGCCACCGGTCCCGGTGCGCGTACAGGTAGTTGATGGCCACGGCGAGGTAGTGGTTCGGGTTCATGAGCCCCGCGTCCGGGGTGACGATGCCGTGGCGGTCGGCGTCGGCGTCGTTGCCGGTGGCGATCTGGAAACGGTCGCGCTGCCCGATCAGCGAGGCCATCGCGTACGGCGAGGAGCAGTCCATCCGGATCTTGCCGTCCCAGTCCAGCGTCATGAAACGCCAGGTGGGGTCGGTGAGCGGATTGACGACGGTCAGGTCGAGCCGGTGCTGCTCGGCGATGCGGCCCCAGTACGCGACCGACGCGCCGCCCAGCGGGTCGGCGCCGATCCGTACACCGGCCGCGCGCACCGCGTCCAGGTCGAGCACGGACGGCAGGTCCGCCACATAGCCGCCCAGGAAGTCGTACGTACCGGTCGAAGGCGCCGCCAGCGCCCGGACGTACGGCAGGCGGCGCACGTCCTTGAGGCCGCCGGCGATGATCTCATTGGCCCGCTCCTGGACCCAGCCCGTCGCCTCGGACCCGGCCGGGCCGCCGTTGGGCGGGTTGTACTTGAACCCGCCGTCGCCCGGCGGGTTGTGCGAGGGCGTCACCACCACCCCGTCCGCGAGGTGAGAGGCGCGGCCGCGGTTGTACGTGAGGATGGCGTGCGAGACCGCGGGGGTCGGCGTGTAGCCGTCGGCGGAGTCGATGAGCACGGTCACGTCGTTCGCGGCGAACACCTCGATGGCGGTCACCCGCGCGGGTTCCGACAGCGCGTGGGTGTCGGCCCCGAGGAACAGGGGCCCGTCCGTGCCCCGCTGCGCCCGGTACTCACTGATCGCCTGGCTCGTCGCCGCGATGTGGTCCTCGTTGAACGCGGTGGCCGTCGACGACCCGCGATGCCCCGAGGTGCCGAAGGCCACCCGCTGCCCCGGTTCGGCGGGGTCGGGGTGCAGCGTGTAGTACGCCGTCACCAGCCGCGCCACATCGGTCAGGTCCTCCGGGCGTGCCTGCTGCCCGGCTCGTGTCTGCGGCATCTGCCACTCCTCCGTATCGGTCGTTCCATGCGATCTGCCCGCCCGTCATTTTCGCCGCTCGGCCGCGCGGGCGGGCGGCTGCCCCGCCGCGCGGACCGCTACCGCCGCCGCATAGCCGGCGGGAACCTTGACATCGGTGACCGTCCACCCCGCGGGACCCGGCCGGGGGCGGG
Source organism: Streptomyces sp. OR43 (assembly GCF_008042275.1). Lineage (GTDB taxonomy): Bacteria > Actinomycetota > Actinomycetes > Streptomycetales > Streptomycetaceae > Streptomyces. Next base: position 10,741 of record NZ_RDBK01000023.1, read on the forward strand.
GACCGGCTCCCACGTGTTCGGCCGCGAGTCCGTCGGCCAGGCCGATGCCCTCGCCCTTCAGGTAGGCCTCCTTGCGGGTCCACACCCGGGCGAAGGCGGCGGGACGCTGCTCCTCGGGAAGCTCCGCGAGTTCACGGGTCTCCGCCGGATGCAGCTGACCGGCTGTCTCGGACACGATTTCGGGCCTCGGGACGAGCTCGACATCCGCTCCCACGGGGGTGTCCGCGAACGCCAACAATGCCAGCCCACGGGTGTGCGACAGGGAGAAGTGCACACCGCCGTCGGTCGCGGGACGGCCGTGCGGCCCACCGCAGGAGGGGCACGGCTCCCGCCTGAGGCGCACGGCGTCCGGTGCGACGCCCAGCCGTGCCCCGAGCAGCAGCCGCAGGGCCACGTGCGCGGCGACATAGCATCTGCGGTCGTCCGCGACGACCAGGCGTGCGGCTCTGTCGAGTTCGCCGGCATCCAGGATCCCCGGCGCGAGCCGCTGCGCCGGTCCGCTCTGCCGATCCGCGTCCACCAGCCACAGCCCGGGGGAGCCCGGCGGGACGAGGGGGGCGGGGATCCGGTGGCCGTCCTCCGGGAACGCGAACAGGTTGGGCTGGTACACCGTTACGTCGATTCCTTCGCCGGGCGGGAGCCGTGAGGACGTGTCACGGCGGAGCGGTCATCGATATCCTATGGAGATCCGGACCGGGGCCGACGTATGTTCGATCGCGCGGTGGCCGATTCGCCGCGCTCACGAGGCGCGGGGGCGTTCCGGCCACCCGGCCCCTTCGGACGGGAGACTCCGGATGCCATCGGACAGCCACCCGCGCGCGGGCGCGGTACTACTGCGCGAGGCGCGCGCCGAGGACGCCGACGCGCTCACCCGGCTCTTTCTCGACTCCCGCGCCGCCGCCCTGCCATACCTGCCGAGGGTGCACAGTGACGAGGCGACCCTTGGCTGGATGACACACGTCGTGCTGCCCGGCACGGACGTCTGGGTGGCCGAGCTGGGGAAGGACGGCGGAACGGCGGAGCCGGTCGGCTTCGTCTCGGTCGACGGCGACGAGATCGAACAGCTCTACCTGCGCCCCGACATGCGGCGACGGGGTATCGGAACGCGGCTGCTGGCGAAGGCCAGGGAACGCAGTCCGCAGGGGCTCGGCCTCTACACCTTCCAGCGCAATGCCGATGCCCGGGCCTTCTACGAGCGGCACGGGTTCACCGCCGTCGGCTTCGACGACGGCAGCCGCAACGAGGAGAACGAGCCGGACGTCAGGTACCGCTGGAGCCCGGCGGGCTGATCCCGGGCATGCACGGCCGAAGAAGACGAGCGGGGTCCGCGGGCGCGGGCCCCGCTCGTCATTGAGCGGTGACCGTCCCCGATCGCCCTGCCGCGATGGCTCGGGGCGGGGCGCCGCCCCGGAGCGCCCGCTGCGGGCGCGGGCGCCGGTGGTCCGCTGCCGCAGCGGCCGGCCCGCTCCGTGGCCGGGCTGGAACCCGCGTGCCCACCGACCCTGCGAGCTGGCACCTTTCAGCGTCTTTCATCATGACGCAAGTGACTTGCGTTGTAACGGCCTGCCCGCGGCCTGACTGACCTGCGCTCAAATGTGTAGTGCAGCAGGCCAGTTAAGGCACCTCATCAGAGTCGTCCGGAATCTCTCCTGTGCTCCAGTGGTGGACGAGGCATCACTTCTCTGCAATTCTCTGACCGCAAAACGCAAAAGTCCATTCCCGTTGGCGCAGAAAGTCATGACCAACGGGCACGCAGACAGAGCCGCGCCTTGGTCGCGCCCTGCGCCGAGGCCGAAGAGATCGGGGACAAATGAGAACGCAACACCGCCGATGGCGGATCCTTTCCGCCACCCTCACCACCAGCCTGCTGATGGTCGGCTGGCCGGCGCTCAACGCGTCGGCCGCCGGCGGCCCGAACGTCGCCGCCGGTCACAGGACGGCCGCGAGCAGCGCGGGCAAGGGGAGGGACGCCGGGAACATCGCCGACGGAGAACAGTCGACGTACTGGGAAGGGTCGGGCAGCTCCCTTCCCCAGTGGGTGCAGAGCGATCTGGGCCAGGTCACCCGCATCGACCAGGTCACCCTGAAGCTTCCCGTGGACTGGAAGAGCCGCAGCCAGACCCTCTCGCTCCAGGGCAGTGCCGACGGCACGAGCTTCACCACACTGAAGACCTCGGCCGCATACACCTTCGCACCGGGCAGCTCCAACAAGGTGACGATCTCCGTCCCGGCCACCCGGGCGCGGTTCGTCCGGGCGAACATCACCGCCAACTCCGCCTCGGAGAACGGCCAGCTCGCCGAGCTGGAGGTGCGCGCGGCGGCCGAGTCGTCGGTGAACCTCGCGGCCGGCCGCACGCTCACGGCCAGCAGCTACACCGAGACGTACATCGCCGCCCACGCCAACGACGGCAACGCGGGCAGTTACTGGGAGAGCCGAAACGGCGCCCTGCCCCAGTGGATCCAGGCCGACCTCGGATCCTCGGTGCGGGTCGACCGGGTGGTCCTGCGGCTGCCGGACGGCTGGGAGCCCCGCAGCCAGACGCTGAAGATCCAGGGCAGCACCAACGGCACCGACTTCAGCGACGTGACGCAGGCGCAGGCGTACACCTTCAGCCCCACGGCCGGTGAGACGGCGACGATCTCCTTCGACGCCACCACCACCCGATACGTACGCGTGCTCGTCAGCGCCAACTCCGTCCAGCCGGGCGCCCAGGTCTCCGAGCTGGAGATCTACGGACCGGGCTCGGGCGACACCCAGGCGCCCACCGCACCCTCGCAGCTGGCGTACACCGAACCGGCCACCGGGCAGATCAGGCTCACCTGGAACGCGTCGACGGACGACACGGCCGTCACCGGGTACGACATCTACGCCGCCAACGCGCTGCTGACGAGTGTGGCGGGCAACGTCACCACGTTCACCGACACCCGCCCGGCCGGCACCACCGTGTCGTACTACGTCCGCGCCAAGGACGCGGCGGGCAACGTCTCCGCGAACAGCAACACCGTGACCCGGACCGGGAACACCGGCGACACCCAGGCGCCGACCGCACCGGCGAACCTGAGCTTCACCGAGGCGACCGCCGGTCAGATCAAGCTGGTCTGGCAGGCGTCCACCGACAACAAGGCCGTCACCGGGTACGACATCTACGCCAACAACGTGCTGCGCGGGAGCGTGGCCGGCGACGTCACCGCCTACACCGACACCCAGTCCGCCGGCACCACCGTCTCCTACACCGTCCGGGCCAAGGACGCGGCGGGCAACGTATCGGGCGACAGCAACACCGTCACCCGCAACGGGAGCACGGGCACGGCGTCCAACCTCGCGATCGGCAAGCCCATTACCGCCTCGTCCGTGGTCCACACGTTCGTCGCGGAGAACGCCAACGACAACAGCGTGACCACCTACTGGGAAGGCGCCGGGGGCAGCTACCCCAACACGCTGACCGTGAAGCTGGGTGCCAACGCCGACACCGAGAACGTCGTCGTCAAGCTCAACCCGGACAGCAGCTGGGGCGCCAGGACGCAGAACATCCAGGTCCTCGGCCGGGAGCAGAGCGCCTCGGCGTTCACCGGCCTGGCCGCGGCGAAGGACTACGCGTTCAGCCCGGGCAGCGGCAACACGGTGACCATTCCGGTCAGCGGCCGGGTCGCCGACGTCCAGCTGAAGTTCAACTCCAACACCGGATCGGGTGCCGGTCAGGTAGCCGAGTTCCAGGTCCTGGGCGCCCCGGCACCCAATCCGAACCTCCAGGTCAGCGCGGTGACGTCGGCCCCGGCCGCGCCCGTCGAGTCGGACCCGGTCACGCTCACGGCGACCGTGCGCAACACCGGTTCGGTCGCGGCGCCGGCGAGCAAGGTCGAGTTCCGGCTCGGCGGCTCCAAGGTCGCCACCGCGTCCGTGGGCGCGCTGGCGGGCGGGGCCTCCGCCCAGGTCAGCGCCGACATCGGAGCGCGTGACGCCGGCACGTACGCGCTGAGCGCGGTCGCCGACCCGGGGGACGAGGTCATCGAGCAGAACGAGACCGACAACACCTACACGAGTACGACCGGTCTCGTCGTGAAGCCGGTCGCCAGCTCGGACCTGGTCTCCACGGGCGTCAGCACCTCCCCGTCGGCCCCGTCCGCCGGTCAGAACGTCACCTTCTCCGTCGCCCTCAAGAACCAGGGCTCGGTGGCCTCCGCGGCGGGCGGCCACGCCATCACGCTGACCCTGCTCGACTCCAGGGGCGCCACGGTGAAGACCCTCACGGGCACCTACACCGGGACGATAGCCGCGGGTGCGACGAGTGCCCCGGTGAACCTGGGCAGCTGGACCGCGGCCAACGGCTCGTACTCCGTGAAGACGGTCATCGCGGACGACGCCAACGAACTTCCGGTGAAGCGCGAGAACAACACCACCACCAGCTCGCTCTTCGTCGGACGCGGCGCGAACATGCCGTACGACATGTACGAGGCGGAGGACGGGGTCACCGGCGGCGGCGCGCAGGTCGTCGGCCCGAACAGGACCGTCGGCGACGTCGCGGGCGAGGCGTCGGGCCGTAAGGCCGTCACCCTCAACAGCACCGGCAACTACGTCGAGTTCACCACCAGGTCGAGCACCAACTCGCTGGTGACCCGCTTCTCCATCCCGGACTCCGCGGGCGGCGGCGGCATCGACTCCAAGCTGAACGTCTACGTGGACGGCACCTTCCTCAAGGCGATCGACCTCACCTCGAAATACGCGTGGCTGTACGGCGCCGAGACCGGGCCGGGCAACTCCCCGGGCGCGGGTTCGCCGCGGCACATCTACGACGAGGCGAACATGCTGCTGGGCAGGACCGTCCCGGCCGGCAGCAAGATCCGGCTGCAGAAGGACGCCGCGAACACCAGCACGTACGCGATCGACTTCGTCAGCCTGGAACAGGCCACGCAGATCCCGAACCCGGACGCGGCCGCCTACGCCGTTCCCGCCGGGTTCACCCACCAGGACGTCCAGAACGCCCTGGACAAGGTGCGGATGGACGCCACGGGCAAGCTGGTGGGCGTCTACCTGCCGGCCGGTGACTACCAGACCGCGAGCAAGTTCCAGGTCTACGGGAAGGCGGTCAAGGTCGTCGGCGCGGGGCCCTGGTACACCAGGTTCTTCGCACCCTCGTTCCAGGAGAACACCGACAACGGCTTCCGCGCCGAGGCCAGTGCCAAGGGCTCGACGTTCGCGAACTTCGCGTACTTCGGGAACTACACCTCGCGCATCGACGGTCCCGGCAAGGTGTTCGACTTCTCCAACGTCTCGGACATCGTCATCGACAACGTCTGGAACGAGCACCAGGTGTGCCTCTACTGGGGCGCGAACACCGACGGCATCACCATCAAGAACTCCCGTATCCGGAACACGTTCGCCGACGGCATCAACATGACCAATGGCTCGACGGACAACCACGTCGTGAACAACGAGTCCCGGGCCACCGGGGACGACAGCTTCGCGCTGTTCTCCGCCATCGACTCCGGCGGCGCGGACATGAAGAACAACGTCTACGAGAACCTCACGTCCCTGCTGACCTGGCGTGCGGCGGGTGTCGCCGTCTACGGCGGCTACGACAACACCTTCCGCAACATCCTCATAGCGGACACCCTGGTCTACTCCGGCATCACGGTCAGCTCGCTGGACTTCGGCTACCCGATGAACGGCTTCGGGACCGGTCCGACCACGGTCGAGAACGTCTCCGTGCTCCGTTCCGGAGGCCATTTCTGGGGGTCGCAGACCTTCCCCGGCATCTGGCTGTTCTCCGCCTCCAAGGTCTTCCAGGGCATCCGCATCAACCATGTGGACATCGTCGACCCGACGTACAGCGGCATCATGTTCCAGACCAACTACGTGGGAGGACAGCCCCAGTTCCAGATCAAGGACACGATCCTGACCGACATCTCGATCTCCGGCGCGCGCAGGAGCGGTGACGCCTACGACGCCAAGTCCGGCTTCGGACTGTGGGCCAACGAGATGCCCGAGGCCGGCCAGGGCCCCGCTGTCGGCGAGGTGACCTTCAACGGTCTGAAGCTCAGCGGCAACGCCCTGGACGTGAAGAACACGACGTCCACCATGAAGATCACCATCAACCCGTAACCGGCACCGCAACCAAGGGCGCCGTCCGGTCCGCCGGACGGCGCTCCGTGCTGCGCGTGCGCCGGGATCCGCACGCCGCGTGCGCCGGGCTCCGCACGCCGCGTGCGCCGGGCTCCGCACGCCGCGTGCGAAAGGCTGTCAAACTTTTACGAAAACTGCGCGAGATATTGCGCTCACATGTCGGCGCTGGTTGAGTGTGCCTCGCCCCGGCAGAGAGTCGGCCGAGGGCCATCCACGCTCATGCCCAAAGGGGACCATCGATGAGAAGTGCTGGGTTGCGCCGCACACGCCGTATCAGCCGTGCCTCCGCGGCTGCCCTTGTCACCGCACTTGCCCTGACCTCGCTCGCCTCCTGCGGCACGAGCAGCAGCAAGGACGAGGACACGAACAGTGCGTCCAAGGGATCGTCCGACCCGTCCGCCCCGCTCGACCCGAAGGCGAAGGTGACGATCTCGATCGACTGCATGCCGCCGGCGGCCAAGGCCGCGGAGCTGCGCGAGTGGAACGAGGACATCAAGACGTTCAACAAGACCTACCCGAACGTCACGATCAACGGAAAGTCCACCCCCGGCCAGTGCAACGAGCCGCCCCGCTTCACCGCCATGCTGAAGGGCAAGTCGCAACCCGACGTCTTCTACGCCTACTTCAGCGACCTCCAGCAGGTGCTGGACAACGATGGTGCCGAGGACATCTCCGCGTACGTCACGGACAAGACCGTGCCCGCGCTCAAGGACATCCAGACCCAGGTCGTCGACGTGGCGCGCAAGGACGGCAAGCTGTACGGCCTGCCGACCAGCAACTACACCATGGGTCTGATGATCAACCGGAAGCTGTTCACCGAGGCCGGCCTCGACCCGAACAAGCCGCCGGCCACCTGGGACGAGGTCCGCGCCGCGGCCAAGAAGATCGCGGGCCTGGGCAAGGGCATCTCCGGATACGGCGAGTACAGCGCCGGCAACAACGGCGGCTGGCACTTCGCAGCCACCCAGTTCGGCCTCGGCGGTGACATCGTCGACGCGTCCGGCAAGAAGGCGGCCTTCAACGACGCCTCCGGCAAGCAGGTCCTCCAGCAGTTGCACGACATGCGCTGGGAGGACGACAGCATGGGCAAGACCCAGCTGCTGAAGTGGGGCGACCTCCAGAAGCAGATCGCCAGCGACAAGCTCGGCATGTTCCTCGCCGCCCCCGACGACATCGCCTACATGGTGCAGCAGCTCGGCGCCTCGTACGAGACCTTCGGCCTGGGCCCGATCCCCGGCGCCAAGGGCACTCTCTTCGGCGGCAACAACTACCTGATCAAGAAGGGCAGTTCGCCCGACCAGATCAAGGCGGGCATCGCCTGGCTCAACTTCAAGAACCTCACCGTGGGCAAGGGCCAGTTCGACTGGGCGCGCACCAAGGCAGACAAGCTGCCCGTCGGGCTGCCGCAGCCGAACTTCTTCCTCGGTGAGAGCAAGACCAAGGACGACGCCGCGCGCGCCGCGAACGCGACGATGCCCGTCGAGAACTTCAAGGCCTTCATGGACAACCCCGTCCCGGGCAAGGCCGAACCGCCGAAGGCGCAGGAGATCTACAAGATCCTCGACAACGCCATGTCGGGTGTGCTGACCAACAAGGACGCGAACATCGACAAGCTGCTCGCCACCGCCGAGCAGCAGGTCAACCAGGTTCTGGCGAACCAGTAACGGACGCGCGGGGCCGGGTCACGCGGACCCGGCTCCGGCTCCGGCCCCCCTGAGTTCACCGGCACATAGGAGACACACCATGTCGGCCCCTACCCTGTCCTCCCGCAAGGCGCCCACGCCCGGCCCAGGGCATTCACGCCCCGCCCGCCGGGACTCCGCCCGCGAGGACTTCCTGCGAGCCGTGCGCCGCAACATCTCCGCACACGGCTTCCTGATCGGAGCGGTGCTCTGCTTCTCGCTCTTCTCCTGGTATCCGATGGTCCGGGAGTTCATCCTGGCGTTCCAGAAGACCGAGGACGGCAGGACCACCTGGGCCGGCTGGTCCAACCTGACCTACGTCTTCAACGACCCGGCGTTCTGGCAGGCCTGGCGCAACACCCTGCTGTTCACCGTGCTGGCCCTGCTGCTCGGTTTCGTCGTCCCGTTCGTCGTCGCCGTCGTACTCAACGAGTTCCGGCACGGGCAGGGCTATCTGCGCCTGCTGGTCTACCTCCCCGTGATGCTGCCGCCGGTCGCCTCCGTGCTGCTCTTCAAGTACTTCTACGACCCCGGATACGGACTCTTCAACCGCATCCTGGACGTCTTCCACCTGCCCGCCCAGCAATGGCTCCAGGACACCGACACGGCCATGCTCTCGGTCGTCATCGCGGCGACCTGGATGAACATGGGCGGCGCCACCCTCATCTACCTGGCCGCCCTCCAGGGCATCCCGGGCGAGCTGTACGAGGCGGCCGAACTCGACGGCGCCGGACTGCTGCGCAAGGTCTGGCACGTGACCATCCCGCAGACCCGGCTCATCCTCTCCCTGCTGCTCCTCATGCAGGTCATCGCGACGATGCAGGTCTTCACCGAGCCGTTCCTGCTCACCAACGGCGCCGGTCCCGAGGGCTCCACCACCACCGTCGTCTACCTCATCTACCAGTACGCCTTCAACTTCAACAACTACGGCAGCGCGGCGGCACTCGGCCTCGTCCTGCTCGTCGTCCTCGCGGGATTCTCCGCGGTGTACGTACGACTGAGCCGCAGCAGCGAAGACTAGGACGGGAGCACGACCATGGCATCGAACACGCTTGTCTCCCGGCGCGGGAGCGACGTACGCGGGACCGGCCGGCGCAGGGCGGCACGCCCCGCCGACCTCGGCCGCCAGCGGACCCTGATCTCACCGGCCCAGCTCGGCAGGCCCCGCGGCAAGGCCGTCTACTGGATCGTCTTCACCCTGGTCATCATCCTGTTCACGGTCGCCTTCCTCGGGCCGCTGTACTGGATGGTCACCGGCGGACTCAAGACCACCCAGGAAGTCGTGCAGAGCCCGCCCACCGCATTCCCCAGCTCGCTCCACACCGAGAACTACAGCCAGGCCTGGACCGTGATGGACCTGTCCAAGCTGCTCTTCAACACCCTGTACTACGCCTTCGGCGCGCTCGCCTTCCAGCTGGTCTTCGACGTCGCGGCCGCCTACTCGCTGTCGAAGCTGCGGCCGGTGTTCGGCAAGGTCATTCTCGGCATGATGCTGGCCACCCTGATGATCCCGGCCACCGTGCTGGTCGTCCCGCAGTACCTCACCGTGCTGGATGTGCCGGTCTTCCAGCGCAACCTGGTCAACTCGCCCTGGGTGATCTGGCTGCCGTCGGTCACCAACGCCTTCAACATCTTCCTGCTGAAGCGGTTCTTCGACTCCATCCCGCGCGAGCTCCTCGACGCGGCCTCCATCGACGGCGCGTCGCCCCTGCGCACCCTGCGCTCGATCGTCCTGCCGATCTCCCGGCCGATCCTCGGCGTCGTCTCCATCTTCGCCGTGGTCGGGGTGTGGAAGGACTTCCTCTGGCCGATGCTCACCCTGCCCGACCCCAGCAAGCAGACGCTCAACGTGGGCATCTACTCGCTGGCCAGCGGCGTACCCGAGAACGTCCTCATCGCCGCGCTCACCATCGCGTCGATCCCGACGCTGCTCATCTTCCTGCTCTTCCAGCGCAACATCATGAGCGGTCTGACCGCGGGCGGCCTCAAGGGGTAGCGCCCTTCCGGTCCGCGCCCCTTCCGGTCCGCGCCCCGCTTGTCCCGGGCCCCGTCCGGCCGTCTTCCCCTCAGCACTCCGCCGCCGGCCCTCCCATCCTGCCCCGCTCGCCGGGCCGGCGGCGGAGTACCACCTGCCCGAAAGGAACGTCACGTGGCAGCCAACCGTCCGTCCGAGGCCACCGCGAACTGGTGGCGGGACGCCGCCATCTACCAGATCTACGTACGCAGCTTCGCCGATGGCGACGGTGACGGCACCGGCGACCTCGCGGGGGTCCGGGCCAAGCTGCCCTACCTCGTCGAACTGGGCGTGGACGCACTCTGGTTCACCCCCTGGTACCTGTCACCGCTCGCCGACGGCGGCTACGACGTGGCCGACTACCGCACCATCGACCCCGCGTTCGGCACCCTCGCCGAGGCCGAGAAACTGATCGCCGAGGCCCGCGGGCTGGGGATCCGCACCATCATCGACATCGTGCCCAACCACGTGTCCGACCGGCACGCCTGGTTCCGGGCCGCCCTCGAAGCCGGCTCCGGCAGCCCCGAGCGCGACCTCTTCCACTTCCGCGCCGGCCGTGGCGCGGACGGTGAGATCCCGCCCAACGACTGGGTCTCCGAATTCGGCGGCACACCCTGGACCCGGCTGGACGACGGGGAGTGGTACCTCCACCTCTTCGCCACCCAGCAGCCCGACCTCAACTGGGCCCACCCGGCGGTCCGCCAGGAGCACGAGGACGTGCTGCGCTTCTGGTTCGAGCGCGGTGTCTCCGGCGTACGCATCGACTCGGCCGCCCTGCTCGCCAAGGACCCGGCGCTGCCCGACTTCACCCTGGGCCAGGACCCGCACCCCTTCGTCGACCGGGACGAACTGCACGACATCTACCGCTCCTGGCGCGCCATAGCCGACGAGTACGACGGTGTCTTCGTCGGTGAGGTGTGGCTCCCGGACACCGAACGGTTCGCCCGCTACCTGCGGCCCGACGAACTGCACACCGCCTTCAACTTCAACTTCCTGGCCTGCCCGTGGGACCCCGCACTCCTGCGGACCGCGATCGACGACACCCTCGCCGAGCACGCCTCGGTCGGCGCCCCGGCCACCTGGGTCCTGTGCAACCACGACGTGACCCGCACCGTGACCCGCTACGGCCGCGCGGAGACCGGCTTCGACTTCGCGGCGAAGACCTTCGGCACCCCCACCGACCTCGCCCTCGGTACCCGCCGGGCCCGTGCCGCCGCCCTCCTCTCGCTGGCCCTTCCCGGCGCGGCCTACCTCTACCAGGGCGAGGAGCTCGGGCTGCCGGAGGCCGACATCCCCCTGGACCGCATCCAGGACCCGATGCACTTCCGCAAGGGCGGCACCGACCCGGGACGCGACGGCTGCCGGGTGCCGCTGCCCTGGTCGGCGCGGGAACCGCACGCCGGGTTCGGCGGCACCACCGCACCCTGGCTGCCGCAGCCGGCCGGCTGGTCCGCCTACGCGGCCGACCTCCAGAGCGACGACCCGGACTCCATGCTCAGCCTGTACCGCGAAGCACTGAGGCTGCGCCGGAGCGAACCCGGCTTCGAGACGGCGGGACAGCCCGGGATCGCCAGGCTGACCTGGCTGGACACGGCGCCGGAGGTGCTCGCCTTCACACGGACCGAAGGTCTCGTCTGCGTCGTCAACCTGGCCGCCGAGCCCGCCGAGCTGCCTTCGCACACCGCAGTGCTGCTGGCCAGCGGCCCTCTCGACCGTACGGGGAGGCTGCCGCAGGACACGGCGGTGTGGCTTCGCGTCTGACCGCCCGGCCCCCGGCCGCGTGCGACGCGGCCGGGGGCCGGCAGGATCGCGGGGGAGCGGGGGCTGCGGCACAGTGGGGCGTATGGACGCACCGAACGATCTGAACGCCCTGGCCGACGAGCACCTGGCCGCCGCCCGCACCTCCCCGCACGGCCGCAGCGCCCACCTCCTGCTCCATGAGGACACGCTGCGCCAGACCGTCATCGCGCTGGCCTCGGGCCGCGCCCTGGACGAGCACAACGCCCCGCCGGCAGCCTCCCTCCAGGTGCTGCGCGGCTCGGTGCGGCTCACGGCGGATTCGGGCGATGTGGAACTGGCCGCAGGACAGCTGCACCCGATCCCGCAGGAACGGCACGGGCTGCTCGCCCTGGAGGACGCCGTGGTGCTGCTGACGGCCGTCAACGACTGAACCGCTGACGGAGCCGGCGACGCCGTTCATATACCCCTGCCCCTTGTGGGAGCGCTCCCAAGGTCGGAGGATGAGACGGTGACCCTGCTTCCCGGCCTGCGGGCCTACCGACCCAGTGACCGCGACGCCCTCGCCGACATCTGCGTCCGGACCGCCGACAACGGCGGCGACTCCCGGCATCTGTACCCGGACCCGGAGCTGATGCCGTCGATCTTCGCGGCGCCGTACGCCCACCTCGAACCCGGCCTTGCCTTCGTCATCGACGACGGAACGGGCCGGGCGGTCGGCTACATCCTCGGTACGGCCGACACCCCGCGCTTCGTCAAGGAGTTCCGCGCGCGCTGGCTGCCGCTGGTCGAGGACCGCTATCCGCGGTCGGAGGCGGCACCACGCAGCCCCAGCGACGAGATGATCGCCCTCCTGCACAACCCCGAGCGCATGGTCCTTCCCGAACTCGCCGCCCACCCCGCCCACTTGCACATCGACCTGCTGCCCGGCTGGCAGCGCAAGGGGTACGGGAGGGAGCTGATGCGTGCCTTCCTCGCGGCCCTGGACGCCAAGGGGGTCGAGGGCGTTCATCTGTGCATGCTCACGGCCAACACCCGGGCCAGGGCGTTCTACGACCGGCTCGGCTTCACCGAGACCGAGGTACCGGACCCCGGACCCGTCACCTATCTCGTACGCTCCACGGCGGCCGGCCTGTAGTCCGTCGCCGCAGCGCGGGTGCCGCGCGGGTTCGCTGGGCAGGTAGTCCTGGACGAGACCGCTACGGGGGGCGGGCGACCAGTGGCGAGGGGTGTGACGTGAGGGAGCGGACCGTGTGGGAATTCTGCGACGACCGAGGACAGGTGTCGACCGCGGGGAGGCGCCCGGCACGGGTCCTCGCCTATGTCCAGGCCGGTGCGACCTTATGGGACCACGGCATCCGCCCGAGCGGGATATTCGGCTCGGGGCACGACGACCCCGCGTCGCCGGACGCGGCGAAGACCGGATCGCTGCCCCTGGACGGCGTCGCGTACGCCGGGGCGGGTGCCACGCTGGACGTGGACGCGCTGCTGAACGGGGAACCGGACCTCGTGGTGGCCGTCAGCTACGGCGGCGGTCAGGTCTACGGCCTCGATCCGGAGACGGCCAAACACCTGGAGGGGCACGTTCCGGTCGTGGTCATCGACGTGGGCCAGGCCCGCACCCTGACGGAGATCGGTGACCGGTTCGCCGAGCTGGCGCGATCACTCGGCGCCGAGGAGCCGGCGGCCGCCACCCAGGAGCTCGACGCGGTCCGGGACCGGCTGCGCGCGCTCACCTCGGGCCCGGACCGGACGAGGGTCCTCGCCCTGTCACCGGCGGGCCAGGAGCAGGCGCATCTGGCCCGCCCCCGCATGTGGCCCGAGCTGCGGGTGCTGGCCGAGCTCGGCGTCGGCCTGGTGGAGCCCGCCGAGGGCCCCGGCGCCAACTGGTCCACGGTCGGCTGGGCCCAGGCGGCCGCCCTGAGACCGGCCGTCGTGCTCGCCGACATCCGGGCCCACGCCACCGCGCTCGACGAGCTCCGCGGCGATGGGCCGTGGGCCTCGGTCGCGGGTTCCGTACGGGTGGTCCCCTGGAACCCGGAGCCGGTGTGCAGCGCGCGCGCCCATGCGCGCTTCCTCGCGCTCGTGGCCGAGGCGCTGGAGGCGTAGCGGGGCGCGGGGCGGTCCGGGGCGCGCCGCCTCGCACCGGCGACTCGGCACCACCGGAGCGGGCCGCACAGGGCAGGATCGGGGGCGACGCGTTCGCGGCCACTGCCGTGCCGTCTGCCCGGACGCCCATGCCGCCGCACCACAGGAGACCTCACCCTCATGCCCGACAGACTCGACCTGCTGGTCATCGGCGAGTGCGTCGCCGACATCGTCCGGGAGCCCGGCACGGCCGACCGGGTCCATCCGGGCGGCAGCCCGGCCAACGTCGCGTACGGCCTGGCCCGGCTCGGACACTCCGCGACCCTGCTCACGCAGCTCGGAGCGGACGGGAACGGGCGGCTGATCCGTGACCACCTTGCTTCGGCCGGGGTCGACGTCCGTACCGACGGCTCGACCGCGCCCACCCCGTCAGCCGTCGTGACCCTGGACGGCGCGGGGCGGGCCGCGTACGCCTTCGAGATCACCTGGTCCCTCGGCCCGGTCTCCCTGGAGCGGACCCCCGCCCATGTGCACACCGGCTCGATCGCCGCGGTCACGGAACCCGGGGCATCCGCGGTCCTCGCCGCCGTCGAGTCGCTGCGGGCCGCCGCGACGGTCAGCTACGACCCCAACGTGCGGCCGGAGCTGATGGGGGACCACGAGGCCGCCGTCCGCAGGGCCGAGCTCTGTGTGGCGCTCAGCGACGTCGTCAAGGCGAGCGACGAGGACCTGGAGTGGCTGTATCCGGGCGAGGACCCGGTGAAGGCCGCCGGACGATGGCTCGCCACGGGCCCGGCCGTCGTTCTCGTCACCCGGGGCGGCGACGGGGCCTGCGCGGTCCTGCCCGGCGGGCCGGTGAGCGTCGAGGCGCTGCCTGCCGAGGTCGTCGACACGGTGGGCGCGGGCGACGCCTTCATGTCCGGCACCCTGCACGCACTGGCCGCGCACGGACTGCTCGGGCCGGCCGGCCGGGAGCGGCTGCGGGCAATGGACCGGGCCACCGTGACGGACGTCCTGCGCCGCGCGGCGGCTTCCGCTGCCGTCACCGTCTCCCGGGCCGGCGCCAGCCCGCCCGACGCGGCGGAACTGGACGCGGCACTCGGCCGGGCGTGAACGCGGCGGTGCCACCGTCACCCCCCACGGGGACGGCGGCACCGCCCTCGCGCCGACGAGGAGCTGCTGGGTCGGTGACTCCGGAGATGCTGCCCATCCCTCACCGCCCAGCTGTCACCGGCACGGCACCGTTGTACCCACCGCCCGTTACTCGGGCATTACAAGGCGGCCCCGCGGCAGCCGGGCTACGCCGCCGCCAGATGCGGAGCGCTGTCGTCATCGAGGAACTCGACGACCGCGAGGACGAACAGGGCACACAGCGCGATCCATACCGTGACCAGGCCCGTCGGCCGGTCCCAGGCCAGCAGCACCGCGACGGCCACCACGACCACCGTCCAGTTCAGCGGCCGCCTCGCCCGGTGCACCCACCGGCCGACCGGCCCACCGGTGAATCCGGCCGCGTCCCTCACAGCCCCGATGCCACCGCTCCACATCGCCATGACCCGGCCCGCCGCGCGGCCGCCGCCCGTGAGCCACGCGGCGAGCGCCACCACAACGCCGACGGTCACCACCAGCCGGACCCCGGCGCGCAGATAGCCGGCCAGCGTGTCGAACACCGCCCCCGCCGCGGGCTGGGAGACATGCGGGGGCAGGCTGTCGAGATAGAACGCGCGCCCGGCCCACAGCCCGAGCCCCAGCAGCGCGGCACCCACCGCCACCGCCAGCGCCGCGGTGACCAGCGCCCGCCGGCGGCGCACCGCCAGCAGCACCCCGCCCGCCGCCACGACCAGCGTGAAGACGGGAAGCCAGAAGCCGAGGAGTTCGAGGGCCCGGAAGCCCTTCTTGGCCTTGCCGACCGAGTCCGAGGTGAGGAGGGTGAAGTCGGTATGGATCTCGGGAATCCTCTCGGCGACCGTCAGACCGCGGTCGACGAGGCGCTGCTTCACCCGGTCGATGACCGGGGCGAGGTCCAGGGTCACGGTGTCGCCGGCCAGCTCGACCGCGCCACCGCCCTCGCCGGTCAGGGCCTTCACGACGGAGGCGTGGGCGCGCCTGTTGAGGTCGCTCCACACCCGTTCGAAGGCGTCGCTGGTGACGAAGCGCTGCACCGTGCCGTGCACGAAGTCCGTGACGCCCGTGGTGAGCGGGCCTCCCAGCTTCTCGAGGGCCTTGTCGACCACGGGCCGGTCGGCGGGCGCGACGTCCGCCAGCAGCGCGTCGACGTCGAGATGGGTCATGACGGCGGCGGTGACGCGTGCGGTCACCGCCGCCTGCACATCGGGGTCGGACGCCAGCGGCTCCATCATGTCCACATAGCGGTCCGTGTCCCCGGCGACGCTGCTCGCCCAGCTCGACAGGACGCTCAGCGGGGTGAGCACGGCCGCCACCAGGATCAGCAGGACCGCGAAGAAGGAACGCAGACGCAGCCGTGAGCGAGCCGGGGCACGGGCCTCCAGCTGCGCCACCCTGGCCCGCAGGGCTTCCAGTTCGGCGTGTTCGTCCTGGGCCGCGGGCTGATCGGGGTGCCGTTCCATGAACCAAGGGGATGCCCTGTCCGCCCGTACAGCGCGGCGGATTGCTGCATACAGGTGACGGACGGCCGCCGGGCCGCTGTCGCGCATCAGCCCGGACCCACCGGCTTGTGGAGTGTCCTGGACGATTCCTGATCGTTTCCGGTTTTATGAACACCATTTTCGACAGTGCCCCCGCATCGGAGGCCGGAACCGGTCCGGTCGCCGGCCCGCTCAGCACCGTGCTCCTCGGTCCGGACGCCCGCCGGGAACACGGATTCTGGCGCCGGCTCGTCGCCACCGAGCCGTTCCGCCGGCCCCTCTGGCCGCCTCCCGGCCCCACACCCGACGAACGCCTCGCCCTGGCCCACGCGCGGCTGCGCACCCTCAACAACGCGCTGGACAGCGCCGCCCGGCCGGCCGCCGACCCCCGCGCCCTGGCCGCACTGCACGAGTGGCTCGCCCCGGTGGACCCGGCGTTCGCCACGGTGGCGGGCATCCACTACAACCTGTTCCTGGGCAGCCTTCTGGACCACGACTCCGACAACCCCCGCGACCTGTCGGACTTCCTCGGGCTGCGACGGATCGGCACCTTCCTCTGTACGGAGGTCGCGCACGGCAACGACGCCGCCGCCATCGAGACGACCGCCACCTACGACCCCGGCCGGGACGGGTTCGTGCTGCACACCCCGCACGCCGGCGCCCAGAAGTTCATGCCCAACACCAGTCCGGCCGGCGGCCCCAAGTCGGGCCTGGTCGCCGCCCGCCTGATCGTCGACGGCCGCGACCAGGGGGTCTTCCTGCTGCTGGTGCCGCTCACGGACGCGTCCCGGGCCCTCCCGGGGATCCGGGTGCGCCGGCTTCCCGCACGGATGGGCAGCCCCGTCGACCACTGCCTGACCTCCTTCGACCAGGTCTTCGTGGACCGCGGGGCGCTGCTCGGCGGCGCGCAGGGAAGGATCGGCGACGACGGGGTGTTCCGCAGCGGCACCGAGGGACGCAGGCGCCGCTTCCTCGCCTCGATCGGACGGGTCATCACCGGCCGGATCTGCATGAGCGCCAGCGCGGTGGGCTCCGCCCGCACCACGCTGGCCGTCGCCGTCCGCTACGGCGGCCACCGCTTCGTCTCCGGCGGCCGCACGGCGCCGCCGGTGCCGGTGGCCGCCCACCGCAGCCACCACGGCCCGCTCGCCGAGGCCATGGCCACCGTCTTCGCGATGAGCCTGCTGCACCGGCGCGTACTCGACCGGTGGGAGAAGGCGGCGGCCCGGCCGCCCGCGGAGCGGGAGGCGGACGAGCGGCTGGTCGACATCGCCAAGGGATGGATCACCTGGCAGGCCAGGACCGTGATCGTGGAATGCCGGGAACGGTGCGGCGCCCAGGGGCTGCTGGAGAACAACGGGATGACCGAACTCGTCACCGGGATCGAGGGTGCCATCACCGCCGAGGGCGACAACCTGGCCATTCACTCCCGGGCGGCCGCCGGACTGCTCCTCGACGCGTCACGGACCCCGCGGGCGGAACCGGCCGCCGGCCGCACGGGCGGCGACCTCACCGACCTCCGGTTCCTCGGCCGCCTCCTGGACGAGGTGGAGCGCATCTGGTTCGCCCGGGCGGCCGCGCGGATGGCGCGGGCGGCGGACGGCGGCCCCCTGGAGCGCTGGAACGCGGCGTCCGGGCCCGCTCTGCGGGGGGTCGAGGCCCATGCGTACCGGCAGGCGGCCCAGGCGTACGAGAACGCGCTCGCGGCGCTGCCCGAGGGCGAGGCCCGCGAGCGGCTGGACGAACTGGCCCGGCTGTTCGCGCTGCGCTGGGTCGCACACAACAGCGGGGACCTGCTCGCGGCCGGCCACCTGACCTCCGGGCAGGTCGACGGACTGAGCGACGCCACCGAACAGCTCGTCACCGCCGTCAGCGGCCATCTGCCGGAACTGGCCGCGTCCTTCGCGCTGCCCGGTGAACTGCTCGCCGACTGGCCCATCACCGGAGCCCGCTACACCGACGCCTACGACGATCCGGGCGCCTCCTGGCACACCGCCGCAGCCCCGGGAGCGGCCGGTTCGCGCACCCCTGGTGACGAATCGGTTCACCGCGAAGCGTGACCGGAGCGGGGCCGGCCCGGACGGTCCGGTGGCCGGGGCGGTGCGCGGCACACCGCCCCGCCAACCGCCCCGCCCGCACCGCCGCTGAGCTGCACGGAGGCTCGTGGTAGCGTGCCCGGAGCCAGTCGAACTCCACGTAGGAGTCAGGGAATCCGGTGCGAATCCGGAACTGACGCGCAGCGGTGAGGGGGACGGGCGGGGCCACGGCCACTGGGAGACCCACGGTTTCCCGGGAAGGCGTCCCGTCCGCGTGAACCCGAGTCCGAAGACCTGCTGGCAACCGCGGTCCGGTACCGGGCCGCGGAACTCCGTACGGGCCCCGCGCATGGGCCCAGAGACGCCGAGGTCCTCCGTGCCGCCCACAGCCGGCCCCGCCCGCTCCGCCGCCCTGCTCACCGCCGCCCTGATCCTGCTGACCGCCTGCGGCGGCGGCAAGGACGGCACCACCGCCAAGTCCGGCGACACCGACGGCTATCCGGTCACCCTGAAGAACTGCGGACGGACCGTCACCGTGGACGCGGCGCCGAAGCGCGCCGTACCGGTCGACCAGGGATCGACCGAGATCCTGCTCTCGCTCGGTCTCGCCGACCGGCTGGCGGCCACCGCCACCTGGACCGATCCGGTACTCAAGGGCCTGGAGAAGGCCAACGCGGGCGTCCCGAGGATCTCCGACAACCGCCCCTCGTCGGAGAAGGTCCTGGACCAGGAGCCCGACTTCGTCAGCGCCTCCTTCGAATCGACGCTCGCCAAGGGCGGTGTCGCGCCCCGCGAGCAGTTCGAGGAGCTCGGCGTCCCCACCTACGTCTCGCCCGCCGACTGCACCGCCAAGGACAACAGCAAGGACGGCGACGGGGTCCGCACCGGTGCCCTGACCATGGACAGCGTCTACGCCGAAGTGCGCGACCTGGCCGAGGTGTTCGGCGTTCCCGAGCGCGGCGAGAAACTCGTCGCCGGCCTGCGCTCCCGGGTACGGAAGGCGACGAGCGGCATCGATGCCTCCGGGGCCTCCCTGCTGTACTGGTTCGCCAACTCCGAGTCCCCGTACCTGGCAGGCTGCTGCGGTGCGCCCGGCATCATCACCCGGGAACTCGGCGCGAAGAACGCCTTCGACGACACCCACGAGGAATGGCCGCAGATCAACTGGGAGACGGTCGCCGACCGCAACCCGGACGTGCTGGTCATCGGCGATCTGACCCGCAAGTCGCAGACCGCCGAGAGTGCCGCGAAGAAGATCGCCTTCCTGGAGTCCAACCCTGTCACGAAGAACATGGACGCCGTCCGGCACAAGCGCTACGTGCTGCTCAGCGGCCAGGCGATGAATCCGACCATCCGGACCGTCGAGGGCGTGGAGCGCGTGGCCGCCGGCCTGCGCACCTTCGGGCTCGCGGGGTGACGGACACCGAACGGGCCGCGGCGCCCCGCGAGGACACGGCAGCGCCCACCGGGCCCGGGATCCGGGGCATCCGCGAAGGACTCCTGTGGACCGGCGGGCTCCTGCTGCTCGCCCTGTCCGTCGCCGTCGCCGTCACCATCGGCCCGGCCCGGATCTCCGTCGCCGACGTCTGGTCCGCGGTCGCCTCCCACCTCGGCGCGGGCGAATCGAGGCTCAGCCCGATCCGCGACGGCATCATCTGGAACCTGCGCATGCCACGCACCCTGCTCGCCGCCGTCTGCGGAGCGGGGCTCGCGGTCTGCGGCACCGTCATGCAGTCGCTGCTGCGCAACCCGCTCGCCGACCCGTTCGTCCTCGGGGTCTCCTCCGGAGCCTCGACCGGCGCCGTCGTCGTGGTCGTCCTGGGGGTCGGCGGGGGAGCGGTCTCCCTGTCGGCCGGGGCGTTCATCGGGGCCCTGTGCTCCTTCGCCCTGGTCATGCTGCTCAGCCACAGCCTCGGCGGCAGCACCGACCGGGTCGTCCTGTCGGGCGTCGCGGCCATGCAGCTCTTCTCCGCGCTCACCTCGTTCGTCGTGATGACCGCCGCCGACGCCGAGCAGACCCGCGGCGTGCTGTTCTGGCTGCTCGGCTCGCTGGGCGGCGTCGGCTGGAGCGATGTATGGATCTGCTCCGCCGTGCTCGGCGTGACGCTGCTGATCTGCCTCGGCCACGCCCGTACGCTCGACGCCTTCGCCTTCGGCCAGGACGCGGCGGCCGCCCTCGGCGTCCACGTCGGCCGTACCCGGATCGTCCTGCTGTGCACGACCGCCCTGCTGACCGCCGCTCTCGTGAGCTCCGCCGGTGCCATCGGGTTCGTCGGGCTGGTGCTGCCGCACGCGGCCCGGGCGCTCACCGGCTCCGGGCACCGCAGACTGCTGCCGGTCACCGCACTCGCCGGGGCCGTGTTCCTGGTCTGGGTCGACACCCTCGCCCGGACCGTACTCGATCCGCAGGAGGTACCGGTGGGGGTCGTCACCGCACTCATCGGGGTCCCCGCCTTCGTGCTGGTCCTCCACCGCACCCGGCGGACCCCGTGACCCGGGCCGCCCCCGGCGGTCTGCGGGCCGACCGGGTCAGCCGGGAGGCGGGTGGACGCCTCATCCTGGACGGTGTCTCGCTCGCGCCGCCGCCGGGCGCCACCATCGGTCTGATCGGGCCGAACGGCTCCGGGAAGTCCACGCTGCTGCGGATCCTGGCCGGGGTCCTCGCCCCGGACACGGGCCTGGTCACCCTCGACGACGATCCGCTGACCGCGGCCGGCCGCCGCACCGTGGCCCGACGCGTCGCGGTGGTGGACCAGCACGCCGTCACCCAGGTCGAGCTCAGCGTCGTGGACGTCGTCCGCCTGGGCCGCATCCCGCACCGCCGTGCCTGGGCGGCGCCGACGGCGGCGGACGAGAGGGCGGTGCGGGAAGCCCTGGAGCGGACCGGTCTCACGGACCACCGCGACCAGTCCTGGCACACACTGTCCGGCGGTGAACGCCAGCGCGTCCAGATCGCCCGCGCGCTCGCCCAGCAGCCGCGCGAACTGCTCCTGGACGAACCGACCAACCATCTGGACATCCAGCACCAGCTCGAACTGCTGGCCCTGGTCACCTCGTTGCCGCTCACCGCCGTCATCGCCCTGCACGATCTCAATCTGGCCGCGATGTTCTGCGACCGGATCGTGGTGATGGACGGCGGAAAGGTCGTGGCCGGCGGCACTCCGGCGGAAGTGATCACGGAGGAACTCATCGCCGGCGTCTACCGGGTACGGGCCGTCGTGACACCGGACGGCCCGCAGGGACGGCCCTCGGTGCGCTTTCGTCCTGGGCGGCTCTGAGGAGGGTCCCACGGCACCCGGGGCCGCTCCGAGGTTCCTGCTGCGTCCGAGGAGGGCTCTGTGGTTTCTCCGGCGTCCGGTGCGGACTGAGGTCCCGCGGCGTCATGGAGGGCTGAGGCGTTGCGGACACGCGGTTGTCCCGCGCCGTGGAGCGCAAGGGGCGGGCCCCGGTGCGGGGCCCGCCCGTCTCGGTGCGGTACGGCCTTCCGGCGCGGTCGGCCGGGGGTCAGCGGCGCCGACCCTGACCGAACTCGCCGCCCATGTCCTTCCCGCCCATGTCCTTGCCGCTCTTGCTGGTGCCGTCCGCGTAGTCGATCTGCTCCTTGCGCAGCTCGGCGGAGACTTCCTTCTGCTCGGTCACCTTCTTCGTTTCCATCCGCACCCGCTCGACCGGCACGGTCTCCTTGCGCATCGTGGCGCGTTCGGCGTGCAGGGTGACCTCCACGTCCTGCTCGGTGATGTCGGACCGGCCGGCCGCCTTGTCGCCCGGACGGAGCGGTTCACGGACCACGCGCACCTCTTCGTGCGTGACGGGCACGGTCCTGGTGACGTTCTCGGTGACGACGTACTTGTGGAGGCGGGCCTTGCCGCTCTCGTACTCCTCGGTGCCGATGTGCAGCTGTTCCTCGGAGCGGATCAGCTCCTCCTTGCCGCCGAGGTCGGCGCCGGAGCGCTCGGCTCCCGCACCGGCTCCGACCAGCGGCCGGGACGTGCCCGAGGTTTCGGTGTCGCGGTGCCGGCCGGTCCCGGTCCCGGTGCCCGCACCGGCCATGCCGGCCGACGTGGTCGTGTCGGTCGTGCGGCCCGTGCCCGCGGCGCCCATGGCACCGGCGCCGGCTGCCGCCCCGGCCCCTGCCCCGGCTCCCGCCCCGGCTCCGGCCGCGCCCATGGTGCCCGTGCCGGTCGTGGTCGGTGCGTCGGCGCTCGTGGTGCCGGCGGCCCCGGCGCGGTCGCCGAGGTTGGCCTTGGTATTCCGGCTCAGGCCGTAGTGCCGGTAGAGCTCTTCCTCCTCGGAGACGGACAGATGGG
Source organism: Streptomyces sp. OR43 (assembly GCF_008042275.1). Lineage (GTDB taxonomy): Bacteria > Actinomycetota > Actinomycetes > Streptomycetales > Streptomycetaceae > Streptomyces. The sequence continues at coordinate 33,332 of NZ_RDBK01000023.1, forward strand.
CATCCGCGTCCACCCGGGGGGCTTCCTTCACGCGGTCCTTCGGATGAGAGATGTGCAGGTCGGAGCCCACGCGACGGGCTCCGGCGAGGGGCACGAAACTCTCCTTCATACCGAACAGGCCGGTCTTCACCGTGATCCAGTCCGGCCGGCCGGTGTTGTCGTCGACATACACCCGCCCCACGTTGCCGATCTTCTCGCCCTCGGTGTCGTACACCGTCAGGCCGTCGAGCTCTCCGGAATCCGTGAAACCGTCAGCGGCTCCCATGACCGATTCCTCCTCGCCCGGGCGCGTCCTGTGGGTGGGTCCAGCAGGGGAGGCGCGTCCGGATTCCATCGCGCCTCACCCGGATGGACGCTGCAACCGCCCGGCCGCCGGAGGCCGGCTGCCGTACCCGCCCCACGTCCGTGCAGGCCCCGTGCGACGCGGCTGTGGGGCTGTCGGCCCAATTAGGCCAATCGAGTGAACGGGGGTGGTGAGGCCCCGTGAGTCCGGCCCTCGGAGGTCGGGGCGGAACGGCCGCGTGGTGCGGCACCCGGAGCGGACCGTGTTCTCCGCCCTCACCCGGCACCGGACCCTCCCTCGTCGGAGGTCCGCCCCCCACCACCTCTGATCAGCCCGTTCCCGCCGTGAGCGAATTTCCGGCAAACCCTTGACACCCGCCGAGGGCGCCCGCATCCTTTCGCCAGAAATCGCAACGGCGTTGCGATTTCCGCACCGGAAGATCGACGACGTGGACGAAGGAGCACGGCCCATGGCTGAGCACGGCACGGACACCACCACTCCGGCACCGGCCGGACCGCAGGCACCCGCCGTGCTGCAGACCGTGGACCGGGCCCTGCTCGTGCTGCTCACCTTCACCGAGCAGCGCCCCGAATGGGGCGTCAGCGAACTGGCCCGTCACCACGGCTGGGACAAGGCCGTCGTGCAGCGCCTGCTCACCACCCTGAGCGCGCGCGGCTTCCTGCTCTGCGACGACAACAGCCGCCGCTACCGCCCGGGCCCCGCCCTGTCCCGGCTGGCCAGGGTCAGCGAGCACAGCGGGGTGCTGTCCTCGATCTCCCGCCCGGTACTCGCCCGGCTGCTCCGCGAGACCGGCGAGAGCATCGTCCTCAACGTCCCGCACGGCGGCAGCTACCGCTGCGAAGCCGCCGTCGACGGCACCGGGCCCGTCCGCTACACCGCGATCATCGGCGCGGTCATGCCCGGCCACGCCGGCGCGTCCGGGCACACGATCTTCGCGTACCACCCCGAACGCGAGATCCGGCAGATGTTCGGCGCCACCGGACTGACCCGCTTCAACGACCGCACCATCACGGACCTGGACGCGCTGCTCGCCTGCTACGCGCAGGTCCGCGCCGACGGCTACTGCATCAGCCACGGCGAGTACGACGAAGCGGTGACCGCGGTCTCCGCCCCCGTCTTCCAGGGGGACGGTGTCCCCGCCTCCCTCACCGTCATCGGCCCGTCCCACCGCGTGGACCGGGCCGCCGACACCCTCGTGACGCTGGTACGCGCCGGAGCGGCGGAGATCACCGCCGCTCTCGGCGGCTGAGCCCCACGCGCCCCGAACCGACCCGCCCCACCGCGGCCCTCCCGCGCCGCCGGCCTGCCCGGCCGCCCACCCCACCGGGGATACACCGAGCTCCCCGCCCTGCTCACCGAAGGGGGTGCCCCATGGCGCACCACGTCTCCGCGCCGCACCCTGCCCCGCCGCAGCCGGGTCCCGAAGAACCCCGGTCGCACCCGAGGGTGACGGAACCCGTCCTGCTGGTCATCCTCGTCGTGCTCTCCGCCGTCGGCGCCGTCATCGGCATCGACCTCGTCTCCAAACTGGGCATCTCCGCCAACACCTCGGTCGTCGGCGCACTCGTCGCCATGCTGATCGGACGCATTCCCCTCGGCTTCCTGCGCCGGATGCGTTCCGTGCACCGCCAGAACCTGGCCCAGAGCGCCATCTCCGCCGCGACCTTCGCCTCGGCGAACGCGCTGCTCACGTCCGTTGCCGTCCCGTACGTCTTCGGCCGCGAGGACCTGGTCTGGCCGATGCTCGCCGGCGCCTTCATCGGCCTCCTCGTGGACGCCTGGGTCCTGTACCGGGCCTTCGGCTCCCGGCTGCTGCCCGCCGACGCCGCCTGGCCGCCCGGCACCGCCGCCGCCGAGACGATCAAGGCCGGCGACCGGGGAGGACGCCGCGCCCTGATCCTGGCCGGCGGCACCGCGGTCGGTCTCGCCGGAACGCTCTTCAGCCTGCCGCTGTCCGCCGCCGGTGTGGCCTTCCTCGGCAACGTCTGGGCGCTGATGATGTTCGGCATCGGCCTGATGCTGCGCCAGTACAGCCCCGACGTCTTCCACACCGATCTCGGCGCCGGCTACATCCCGCACGGCGTCATGGTCGGCGCGGGGATCGTCGCACTCGGCCAGGCCGTCCACCTGCTCATAGGGCGACGCGAACGCAAGCGCAGGGAAGCCGCCGCGGAGGCCGCGAGCGTCGCGACCGTCCGGGACACGGACCCGACGACCGCCTACACCGTCGACGAACGGGCCCTGCGCACCTCCCTGGTCCGCGGCTTCGCGCTCTTCACCGGGGGAGCGGTCGTCCTCGCCGTCCTCGGCGGCCTGATCGGCGACATGAGCCCCCTCGGCATCGTCGGCTGGGTCCTGTTCGCCGCCTTCGCGGCCCTGGTCCACGAACTGATCGTCGGCCTCGCCGCGATGCAGTCCGGCTGGTTCCCGTCCTTCGCCGTCACCCTGATCTTCCTCATCCTGGGCCTCGCCATCGGCATCCCGTCCGTGCCGCTCGCCCTGCTGGTCGGATACGTCTCCGCCACCGGCCCCGCCTTCGCCGACATGGGATACGACCTCAAGGCCGGCTGGCTGCTGCGGCGCCAGCACCGTCCCTGGGACCCCTTCGAGCGCGAAGGCCGCCGCCAGCAGTTCATGGCCGCCCTCATCGGATTCGCCGTCGCCCTCGTCGTCGTTGCCCTCGCCTGGCGCTCCTACTTCGGACAGGGACTCATCCCGCCCGTCGCCAAGGTGTACGCCGACACCATCAAGAGCGGGCTCAGCGACCCGGACGCGGTACGCACCATGCTGCTCTGGGCCATTCCCGGCGCGGCCATCCAACTGCTCGGCGGCACCCGCCGGCAGATGGGCGTCATGCTCGCCACCGGTCTGCTCATCCTCACCCCGCAAGCCTGCTGGCTCGTCCTCGGCGCCCTCGTCGTCCGGGTCGGCTACCGGAAGCTGCGCGGTCCCGCCGCCGACGAGGAACTCAACCTGGTCGGCGCCGGGCTCATCGCGGGCAGCTCGCTCGGCGACTCGGCCCAGATCCTCAAGACCTGACGGCCGACGCCCCCCCCCGAACCACACTCCGCACCACTCAGCACCACCCGCACGGCAAGGAGAACCACCCCATGGACATGTACAGCAGGCTCGAACCGCGCCCCGAGTACCTCAGCTTCGAACTCGCCCTGGCCGCCCGCAAGCTCGTCGAGGAGGTCATGCTGGTCAAGCGCGGCGAGCACGTCGTCCTCACCGGCGACACCAGCAGCGACCGCCGCGTCATCGAGGCCACCGCCCAGGCGGTCGCCGCCGCCGGAGCGCACCCCGTCGTCGTCTGGTACGAGACGCTGCCCGGCGCCTCCATGGAGCCGCCCCGGCCCGTCGCCGGTGCCATCGCCGACGCCGACGTCTGGATCGAGTTCGCGGTCTCGTACCTGATGCACTCCGACGCCTTCCGCGCCGCGATGGCGAACGGCTGCCGCTACACCAACCTGACCGCGATGGACGTCCAGATGCTGGTCGCCACCGTCGGCCGCCCGGACTTCCAGGGCGTCATCCGCCTCGGCAAGGCGCTCGTCGCGCTCCTGGAGGCCGCCGACGAGGTACGGATCACCTCCGCCAACGGCACCGACCTCGTCGGCCGCAACGGCGACCGGCCGATCAACCTGCGCGGCAAGCCCGCCGAGAAGCCCGGCGAGACCGTGATGCTCTCCGGCCAGATCTCCTGGAACCCTCTGGAGGAGACCCAGGACGGCGTCCTCGTCTTCGACGGCGCCCTGTGGCCGCCGGACGAGCTCGGCCTGCTGCGCTCCCCGGTCCGCTGCACCGTCGAGAAGGGCGTCGTCACCAAGATCGAGGGCGACGCCGACGCGGACACCTTCCGCCGCTGGATGGAGTCCTTCGACGACCCGAACATGTTCCGCGTCGCGCACTGGTCGCTCGGCTTCAACCCCGGTGTGCTCGCCCCGACCGGCCGCATCGTCGAGGACGAGCGGGTCTTCGGCTGCGTCGAGCTCGGCATCGGCACCAAGGGCGCCTGGATCGGCGGCGAACCGTGGGTCGCCGCCGCCCACACCGACGGCAGCGTCCTCGGCCCGTCCATCTACCTGGACGGCGTCGCCATCGAGGAGAACGGGCGCTATGTGCACCCCGAGCTCGTCGACATCTGCCGCGACCTGGGCGTTGCCGGCTACTGAGCTGTCCGCCGCGCGGGCCCGCGCCTATGCGGTCGGGCCCGCGCCTATGCGGTCGGGCCCGCGCCTATGCGGTCGGGCCCGCGCCTATGCGGTCGGGCCCGCGCCTATGCGGTCGGGCCCGCGCCTATGCGGTCGGGCCCGCGCCTATGCGGTCGGGCCCGCGCCTATGCGGTCGGGCCTGGACCTACCGGGCGGCCCCGCACCTACTCCGGCGGGCCCGCCCACGCACCCGGGCGGGCCCGCCCGGCACCCGTCAACCGCACCGAGACGCGCAAGGAGCGCCCATGACCACCCCCGCCCCCGTCTCCTACCGCCACGGCGGCCTGGTCTGCACCGACCACACCCTCGACGTGCCGCTCGACCACCACACCCCGGACGGTCCCGCCATCGGCCTGTTCGCCCGCGAGGTCGTCGCCGAGGGCCGTGAGCGCGAGGACCTGCCCCGTCTGCTCTGGCTCCAGGGCGGCCCCGGCGGCCGCGCCGAGCGGCCCAACGCCGCGGGTGCCTGGCTGCGCCGCGCCCTCGCCGACTACCGTGTCGTCCTCCTGGACCAGCGCGGCACCGGCCGCTCCACTCCCGCCGACCGGGTCACCCTGGCCCGCTTCGGCACGGACTCCGAGGCCGCCGCCGACTACCTCGCGCACTTCCGCGCCGACTCGATCGTCCGCGACGCCGAACACCTGCGCCGCCATCTCCAGGGCGAGGCGCCGTGGAGCGTCCTCGGCCAGAGTTTCGGCGGATTCTCCACCCTCACCTATCTCTCCCTCGCCCCCGAAGGTCTCGCCCAGGTCTACATCACCGGCGGACTGCCGACGCTCACCGGCCACGCCGACGACGTCTACCGCGCCGCGTACGCCCGTACCCTCGCCCACAACGAGCGCTACTTCGCGCGCTACCCCGGCGACCAGGCCCTCGCCGACGCCGTCGCCGCACACCTGGACACGCACGACGTCCGGATGCCGGCCGGGGAGCGCCTCACCGCGCGCCGTTTCCAGACCCTCGGCATCACCTTCGGCACCGCGGCCAAGTTCGACTCGCTGCACTACCTCCTGGAGACCGCCTTCACCGAGGGCCCGGACGGACCGGAACTCACCGACACCTTCCTGCGCGGCGTCGACGCCGCCGTGTCCTTCGCCGAACGCCCCCTGTACGCCGCGCTCCACGAGCCGATCTACGCCCAGGGCAGCCGCCCCACGGACTGGTCCGCGCACCGGATCCGCCAGGAGTTCCCGGCCTTCGACGCCACCGCCGGCGGCCCGCTCCGGTTCACCGGCGAGATGGTCTACCCCTGGCAGTTCGAGGAGGACCCGGCGCTCGTCCCGCTGCGCGCCGCCGCCGAGGCGCTCGCCGCCCGTACCGACTGGCCGGCGCTGTACGACCTGGACCGGCTGGCCGCCAACGACGTCCCCGTCGTCGCCGCCGTCTACCACGACGATATGTACGTCGACCGGGAGCACGCCCTGGCCACCGCCGGTGCCGTACGCGGACTGCGGACGTGGGTCACCGACGCCTACGCCCACGACGGCGTCCGGGCCGACGCCGCCGTGCTGGACCGGCTGATCGGCATGGCCCGCGGCGAGGCCTGACCACCGGCATGGTGCGGGGCGCCCCCGGCGCAGCCCTGCCCCGGCACCTATGATCGACGGGTCCCACGCCGATCACCGTCCTGCCGCACCACCGGGGGTATCCCATCCGTTCCGTACGTATCCGGCTGCCCGAACAGCGCGGTGAACTGCTGGCCCGGCGCGAGGACGGCCTGGAACTGCACCACCTCGTGTGGCGGCTGGGGCCCGGCTGGCGGGTGTGCAGCAGCGCGGTGCTCGGCGGCGGCATCGGCCCGCGCGACTGGATCCTCAACGCGCAGGTGCCCGGCGGCTATCCGCGTATGGACCCCGACCGCCACCTCGCCGAGATCGCCGCCGCCGAACGGCTCACCGGCACCGGCGCCGGGCTGATGACGGCCGCCGACGTCAGCGCGTACACCGTCGCCGCCGACGAGGGCGTCACCGCTGTCGCCACGTGCGGTCTCGGCGTACGGGGCTGGGCGGCGGCAGCGGCCGAGGGAAGCGGGGGACCGCAGCCGCCGGGCACGGTGAACATCGTCGTGACCCTCCCCGCCCCCCTGACCGACGCCGCGCTCGTCAACGCCGTCGCCACCGCCACCGAGGCCAAAGTGCAGGCCCTCCTGGACGCCGGACTCGACTGCTCGGGCACCCCCACCGACTCCGTCTGCGTCGCCGCGCCCGCCCCCTCCCCGGACACCGGATCCGGTGAACCGTTCGCCGGGCCGCGCTCGCTCTGGGGCGCACGACTTGCCCGGGCCGTGCACGCTGCCGTCCTCGAAGGCGCGCTGCGGCCATCCTGACCATCCGAAACGCCGCGGGCCACACTCCGCGCGGCCGACGAAGGGAACAGCCCTCATGACCTCAGCAGCCGACACGGTCCGCGAGCGGCCGGCCGTCGCCGTCCTCGGCACCGGACTCATGGGTTCGGGCATGGCCCGGAGCCTGCTCAGGGCCGGTCTCGACGTCCGCGTCTGGAACCGTACGCATGCCAGGGCGGTACCGCTCGCCGCCGACGGTGCCACCGTCGCGGACACCGCGGCCGAAGCCGTACGCGGCGCCGACGTCATCCTCACCGTGCTCAACGACAGCACCGCCGTCGCCGCCGCGCTCACCGCCGCGTCCGACGGGGTGCACCGCGGCCAGGTCCTCCTGCAGAGCTCCACCGTCGGGCCTGAGGCCACCGCCGAACTGGCGCAGCGGGCCGCGGACCTCGGCCTCGTCTACCTCGACGCCCCGGTCTCCGGCACCAGGCAGCCCGCGGAACAGGGCACACTGACCGTCTTCGTCTCCGGACCGTCCGCCGCCCGCGAGGTGACCGGACCGGTGCTCGACGCGATCGGGCAGCGCACCGTCTGGGTCGCCGAGGAGCCGGGAGCCGCCTCCCGGCTCAAGCTCGTGGTCAACGCCTGGGTGATCAACATGGTGGGCGGCGTCGCGGAATGCCTGAACCTCGCCGAAGGGCTCGGGGTGGACCCGCAGACGTTCCTGGACGTGATGAAAGGCGGGCCGCTCGACTCCGCCTATCTGCACGGCAAGTCCGCCGCCGTCCTCTCCGGCGACCTCACCCCGAGCTTCGCCCTGTCCACAGCCCTCAAGGACACCCGCCTCATCCTCGAAGCCGCCGAACACTCCGGCGTCCGGCTCGACCTGACGAAGGCGTCGGCCGCCCGCTTCGAACGCGCCGAGGCGGCCGGGCACGGCGGGGAGGACATGATCGCCACCTACTACGCCGGACGGCCCCCGGAGAAGGACGGCGACTGATCCCGAGCGTGCCCGGCACCGGTGCGCGTCAGACGACCAGCACCTCGTGCCGGACCACCGCGTCGAACAGATAGCCCTGCGTGTTGTGCACGGCGACGTCCGGCTGGACGCGGCCCGACCGGTCCGTCGCCCGTGCCAGCAGGACGGCCGGGCCACGGGCCCCGGGCACCCAGTCGGCCGACCAGCGCACCCAGCTGCCGCTCCGCGGTTCGTCGCGCAGCCGGGCCCGGCGCCACCGCGTGCCCCCGTCCGTGCTGATCTCGACCGTGCGCACGGGCGCCCCGCCCGACCATGACCGTCCGGTCAGTACCTGACGCCGATGGGCGGGGAACTCGGCATCCGGTGCGAGCTCGAAGGCGCTCTTCAGCGTCTGCCGGGTCAGCGGTGCACTGCCCTCGGCCGGGTAGCCGGGGCCGAACAGCCGGTAGAGGCCGGTGTTCCACGGGGAGACCAGGGGCCGGGCGCTCACCTCGATGTCGCCGACCCACTTGATGTTCGCGATCCCGACCCAGGACGGCACGATCAGCCGCACCGGATGGCCGTGATCGGGCGGCAGCGGTTCGCCGTTCATCTCGTACGCGAGGATGACGTCGTCCAGCGCCTTCGCCACCGGCAGCGGCCGGCGCACGTGCCCGAGGTTGATCCCGTCGCTGACCACCTCGTCGTCGAGGCCCCGCGGCAGCACGTCGACGGCGTGCCGGGTGATGCCCGCGCGCCGCAGTACGTCGGCGAGCCGCACTCCGCGCCAGCGTGCCGTGCCGATCGCCCCCAGGGTCCACGCCGTCCCGCTGACCTGCTGCCCCTGCTGCGTCGTGTAGTAACTGCGGGCGTTGCCCGCGCACTCGACGAACGCGGTACGGGTCACCGACGGCAGCGCCCGCAGCTCGTCGTACGTGAACTCGACCGCAGCGCCGCCGAGTCCGTCGCCCCACACCCTGAGCCGCCAGTCGGCCGCCGCGATCCGCGGGGTCACCGTGTGGTTGCGGACGAAGAACCGCTCGGCCGGGGTGAGCAGCCCGGTCGTGCGCAGCGCGGCGAAGTTCGTCTCCGCGTTGGTGCCGCGCACCGTGAAGACCTCGGGCGGCAGCGCTTTGACGATGCCGGGGGCGGTGGCGGACGCCGCGTGGGCGGGAGCGGCGAGCCCGGCGAGCGGGGCCGCCACCGAAGCCGCCGCGACCAGCCGCAGCAGATCACGGCGCTCGATCCCCGCGGAGCGCGCGGCACCACGCGTCCACTGGCGCAGCCGCGTCCGGTCGTAGGAGGCCTCGGACGGCGGAACGGATCTCATGGACGACTCCAGGGGCGAGAGGAGAGCGGGGCGGCGGAGGCGATCAGCAGGCGCGGGTGTGCGCGGCGTCCCGGATCCCCGTGCCGCCGCGAGGGAGGAGCCGGGTTCGCGGGCATGCGGGTGAGCGTGTCAGCGGCCCATCGGGGCGTCAACGCGCGTCGGCAGGGCCCCAGGACCCGCCGGGAAGGTAAGAGACCGGACCGGCCGACGTGCGCGGTGTGCCCCCGGGCCCCCGGCACGGCTTCGACCTGCGCGGACGCGGCACCGGAGAGATCGGGCGTGCCGGCCGGGGCAGGGGGCCGCTGCTGTCCCTGAGGGGTGCGGATTTCATCGGGCCGCAATGTTCGGACGGCCGCGACGGCAGGTTCCGGCGAGGACCGCGTCCGGACACGCGTGCGGGCTCCGGGCCGCTGCGGCGACCCGGAGCCCGCACGTCACGCTCATTCCTCGATGGTCATCCCGTCACGGAGCCGGCGCAGAATCCGGCTGATCAGCCGGGAGACGTGCATCTGCGAGATGCCGAGCTCGGCGCCGATCTGCGACTGCGTCATCTCCTGGCCGAACCGCATGTCGATGATGCGACGCTCCCGCTCGTCCAGATCGTCGAGCAGCGGTGCCAGGGCGTGCAGGTTCTCGACCGTCTCCATGGCCGGATCCGGGCCGCCCAGCACATCGGCGAAGGTCCGCCCCGTCGTGCTGTGCTGCCCCGGGTCGGCCGCGGCGGCCGGCATGTCCAGCGAACCCGCGGTGTACCCGTTGGCCGCCACGATTCCCTCGGTGATCTCCTCCTCGCTCAGCCCCAGGTGCGCGGCGAGCTCGGGAACGGTGGGGTCGCGGTCGAGCTCACCGGCCAGGGCCTCCTTGGTCTTGGCGATGTCGACCCGCAACTCCTGGAGCCGGCGCGGCACATGGACCGCCCAGCTGGTGTCGCGGAAGAATCGTTTGATCTCCCCGGTGATGTACGGGACCGCGAAGGAGGTGAACTCGACCTCGCGGGACAGGTCGAACCGGTCGATGGCCTTGATCAGCCCGATGGTGCCGACCTGGACGATGTCCTCCATGTCGCCGCTGCCCCGGTTCCTGAACCGGCCGGCGGCGAAGCGGACGAGGGACAGGTTCATCTCGATGAGCGTGTTCCGCGCGTACTGATGGGCGGGCGTCCCTTCCTCCAGGACCTGGAGGCGGTCGAAGAACAGCCGGGACAGTTCCCGTGCGTCGGTGGGCGCCACCTTGCCCGCGTCCTCGATCCACGGCAGGTCGCCGAGGTCCATGGGGGCAGGCCCGGTGCCCGTGAGTTCGTCCTGCCCGGCGACAGCCGTCACGACTGTGTCCTGGCCGGCCGGTGCCGACCGTGCACTCTCCGCTCGCTCCGCACCGGCAGTTCGCGCAGTGTGCGTCGTCATCTCGTCACGCTCCCCTGGTGGTAGGCCATCAGGTGTAGACGCTTGCCCCGTCAGGTGTTTCCCATGCGCACAAACGGAATTTGATCAGTGACTTGACGTCAATGGCCGGAAGTCGACGGGCTTCCGGCCGCCTGGGCAGGGCTCGGCGTCCCGGCACGCAGAACCGCCCCACCGGTACGGGGGAGCCCGGTGGGGCGGTCCTCACCAGAGTGCCACAGCCGCGGCCGCCTGGGGGCGGGCCGACGCGTATCCGGCGGTAGTTGAGTCGAAATCGACGGTGCGCCGAGGCCCGCCCGGCCCCGGGCGGGGCCGTCAGTCGCGCGGATATCCGACGATCGTGTGGGTGACCGCGGGGGAGTCCTCGGTGGTGTAGTAGTGGCTGCACTGTGCCGAGAAACGGGCCGTGTCCCCTGCCTCCAGGAGGTACGGAACGTCGTTCACCACCAGCGTCACCTGACCGGACATCACGAGCACGTACTCCACCGATTCCGTGCCGTGCGAACTGACCTGGCTCTGCGCGTGCGGGTGGAGCCTGGTCCGGTAGATCTCCAGACGGCCCTGCTCGTGACCGGAGTAGAGCAGGCTGACCGAGGTCTCGTCCGCGGGCTCGTCCAGCGAGGAGGCCCGGATGATCTCCGGTTCCAGCAGCGGCTGGCGCAGCAGATCCGTGCAGTTGGTGCCCAGCACGTCGGCGATCCGGACCAGCACGTCAACGGTCGGATTGGCCTCCGCCCGCTCTATTTGGGACAGCAGTCCCTTGCTGACGCCGGTCGCTGCCGACAGCTCACGCAGGCTCCAACCCCTGGCGAGCCGACGCCGGTTGAGATTCCCGGCCAGGGAAGCCCGCACACCGGAGGCGGACTTCCCCGCCTCCGGAGGACGCGCGGCCGGGGGCGGTCCGGCGTCGGTGGTCGTCTCGGACACCGTTCCTCCTCGCTCTCGCTGCTTCGCGCAGGTCAGCGGCACACTCTACCCGCGCCTGCGGGCACCGGTCAGGGGTGACCACCGGTGCCGGCGGACCCGGGAACCGCGTCGATCATGCGGCGGGTCCAGGGGTGCTGCGGGTCGTCCAGGACCTGGGCGGCGACCCCCTGCTCGACGATCCGCCCCCGGTGCATCACGGCCACCAGGTCCGCGATCTGCCGCACCACGCCCAGGTCGTGGGTGATGAACAGCACCGCGAAGCCCTCCTCGCGCTGCAGCGCGACGAGCAGGTTGAGCAGCTGGGCCTGGACCGACACATCGAGCGCCGCCACCGCCTCGTCGCAGATCAGCAGCCGGGGCCGGGCGGCCAGGGCGCGTGCCAGGGCGACCCTTTGGCGCTCGCCGCCGGAGAGCGCGGCCGGACGGCGCGAGGCGTACGCCCCGGGCAGCCCGACCTGTGCGAGGAGGTCGTCCACCCCGGGCGCGTCGCCCCGCCCGCGCCCGCCCGCGGCGGCGGCCAGGGCCTCGCGCAGCGTCGCGCCCACGGTGCGCAGCGGGTTGAGCGAGGAGTACGGGTCCTGGAACACGATCTGTACCTGTTCCGCCAGACGCCGCCGGTCCGCCGTGGTGGGACGACGTCCCGCGGGCAGGGCGATCCCGCCCACGGACACCGCGCCCCGGTCGAACGTCTCCAGGCCGACGGCGATCCTGGCGAGCGTCGTCTTGCCCGAGCCGGACTCGCCGACCAGGGCGACGACCGTGTTCCGCGGAACCGTGAGACCGACATCGAGGAGCGCGGTGTGGTCCCCGGCCGACGAGCGGAACGTGCGGTCGACGGACGTGGCCACGAGCGCCGCGTCCGGGGCCGGTTCCTCCTGCGGTTCCCGACCGGGCACCGCCGCCGGTACCGCGACCGTGCGCGCCGACGGTGCGGCGAGCGCGCCGCCGATCTCGGGCAGGCGCACACAGGCCGACGACCGGACCGTTCCGTCCGCCGCCCCGGCCCCCACCCGCGGCAGCAGCTCGACCGGTCGGCTGCGGCACACCGGGGCCGCGTGGGCGCAGCGGTCGGCGAACGGGCAGCCCGGTCCCCGGGACCCCGGGGCGGGCACGGAGCCGGGTATGGCCGGAAGTTCCGCGAACCGCTCGTGCACCGACGGTTCGGAGGCGAGCAGGCCCGCGGTGTACGGATGCAGCGGTCCGGACTCCAGCTCCTGCGAGCTGCCGTGTTCCAGTACCCGGCCCGCGTACAGCACGTACACCCGGTCGCAGGCGGAGAACGCGACCCGCAGATCGTGCGTGATGAGGACCAGCCCCATGTGCCGGCTCCGCTGCAGGCCACGCAGCAGATCCAGTACGGCACCCTGGCTGGCGGCGTCCAGGGCCGTGGTCGGCTCGTCCGCGATCAGCAGTTCGGGGTCGCCCGCGAGCGCCGCGGCCGCCGCGACGCGCTGACGCATCCCGCCCGACAGCTCGTGCGGATAGCGGTCGGCGACATCGGGGCCGAGGCCGACCTCGGCCAGCCGCCGCTCCACTTCGGCGCGCCGGGCCGTCTTCGCCCGGCGCAGGTTCCGTCCGCCGTCGAGGTCGCGGAGCCCGTCCGCGATCTGGCGTCCGCAGGTGAGCTGCGGATGGAGCATGGTGAAGGGGTCCTGCATCAGCAGCGTGACGCGCCGCCCCCGCAATGCGTGGTGTTCGCGCGGCGAAAGACCGAGGACCTCCCGGCCGTCGATGCGTACGGAGCCGCCCGTCACCCCGGTCCCGGACGGCAGCAGTCCCGCCACGGCCCGCATGGCCAGGGACTTGCCGCTGCCGGACTCGCCGACGATGCCGATGCACTCGCCCCGGCCCACCTCCAGCGAGATGCCCTCCAGGATCGGGACCGGACCGCCCGGCGAGGCCGTCGCCGCCACCCGCAGGCCGTCGACGGCCAGCAGCTGTCCGGTCGCCGGTGGAGCGGCGGCGGCAGGGCCGGCCGTGGTCGCACGCGCCGTCATCAGGACCTCCCACGGTCGGAGAACGCCTCGAACAACCGGTCGCCGAGGAGGTTGAGTGCCACGGCCGCCGCGACGATGAGTACGGCGGGAGCCAGGGCAGCGGACGGGTTGTCGTACAGCAGGGTGCGGTTCTCGGAGAGCATCCGGCCCCAGTCCGGGGCGCCCGGCGGGACACCGAGGCCGAGGAAGGACAGGGAGCTCAGCGCCACGATCGCCCCGGCGAAGTTCAGCAGGGTGTTCGCCACCACGACGGGCAGCACATTGGGCCAGATGTGCCTGGTCATCACCGTGAAGGGGGAGAGGCCGAGGGTCTGTGCCGCCTCGACGTACGCGCGGTGCCGCTGCTCCAGCACGGCGGACCGGACGAGGCGGATGTCGGCGGGCGACGTCAGTACGACGAGCACACCGACGGCGAGCGCGTAGCCGCCACCGCCGATCCCCGCCACGACGATCGTCACCAGGAGCGCGGGCAGCGCCAGCAGCAGATCGGCCCAGCGCCGCACGACGGTGTCGATCCAGCCGCCGCGGTAGCCGGCCAGCAGACCGAGGACGTTGCCGATGACCATCGACCCGACCGCGACCAGGGCCGCACCGGCCAGGGTGGACCGGGCACCGGCGACCACCATCCGGCCGATGTCGCGGCCGAGTTCGTCGGTGCCGAGCAGATGCCCGCCACCGGGCATGGCCGCGCCCGTCGCGAGATCCTGGGCGTCCCAGTCCGGCAGGACCAGCTGGCCGACGGCCGCGGCCAGCGCGAACAGCACCAGCAGGACGGTGCAGGACACCGTGAGCGGGGAGAACCTGCGGACGGCACGGGATTTCACGCGTTCCCCTCCTGATGGGCGCCGGACGGCAGGGCGGAGGCGGACGCCTTCGCCGTGGACGGGGTCCCGGCCGCGGGCGCGCTCCGCAACTGCGGATCCAGCAGCGGCTGTACGAGGTCGGTGACCAGGTTGGCCAGACAGACGAGGGCGGCGATGAGCAACGCCTCGGCCTGGACGACCGGCACGTCGCGGAAGGTGACCGAGTCGACGAGCAGGGAGCCGAGCCCCGGCAGCGCGAAGACCTGCTCGACCATGACCGTTCCGGCCAGGAGGTAGGCGAGGATCAGCCCGATGCCGGTGAGGACGGGGACGACGGTGCCGCGCAGCACGTACCGCAGCAGGATGTCCCGCTCCCGGACCCCCCGGGCGCGGGCGAACGTGACGTGTTCCCGGCCGAGTTCCCGGATCACCGCCGCCCGGGTCAGTTTCAGCAGGACGGCGGTCACGGCGAGTCCGAGCGCCAGGGCCGGCAGCACCAGGTGTGCCAGCCGGTCCGTTCCCGAGCCCTCGCCCGGTCCGTACGCCGGGAACCAGCCGAGCATCAGCGAGAACACGTAGATGAGCACCAGTCCGCCCGCGAACGCCGGGGTGGACAGGGCCACCACCCCGAGGCTCTGCACGGCCCGGTCGGTGACGCGCCGGTTGCGCAGGCCCGCCAGCACGCCCGGCGGTATCCCGAGCAGCAGCGCCACGGCGAAGCCCAGCCCGACCAGTTGCCCGGTGAGCAGCAGGCGGTCGCCCAGTGCGGCGGCGACGCTCTCGCCGGTGCGGATCGACGTACCGAGGTCGAGCCGGACGGCGTCACTCAGCCAGTACCAGTACTGCACGGCCATCGGGCTGTCGAGGTGGTGGCGGGCCCGTACGGCGGCCAGCGCCTCGGGGGTGGCGCTGCGCGGACCCAGCAGTGTC
Source organism: Streptomyces sp. OR43 (assembly GCF_008042275.1). Lineage (GTDB taxonomy): Bacteria > Actinomycetota > Actinomycetes > Streptomycetales > Streptomycetaceae > Streptomyces. The sequence goes on from NZ_RDBK01000023.1 coordinate 48,482, forward strand.
TGGGCGGGGTCGCCCGGTGCGGCCTGGAGCAGGGCGAACACGGCGACGGACAGGACGAACAGCAGCCCCAGGGTGCCGCCGAGGCGGCGCACCACGAGCCCGGCGGGGAGCGCGGCGCTCAGCCGCGACCGGGTGGTGGCCGTCATCGTTCGGCTCCGGCGGGGCCGGCGGAAGCCGGGCGGGGGATGGCGGGACCGGAGGGTGTCAGGAGGGTGACGTCCTCCGGCCCCGCCGGGAAGGCCGTGCCGGGGATCGGCTCGGGGGAAGCGTCCCCCGGCACGGCGGTCGGGTGGGCGGCCGCGGGACGCGGCGCCAGGTGCGTGGCGAGCCACTGTTCGACCCGGGCCGCGGCATCGAGGAGGTGCCCGCCGTCGGTGAACTCGTGGCCCTCGTCCGGGTACACGTACAGCTCGACGGGGGCGCGGCCGGTGCGCAGCAGCGACCGGTACAGCTCCTGGGCCTGCCCGACCGGCGTGACCCGGTCCGCGGATCCGTGCACGATGAGCGTCGGGGTGCCGCTGCCGCCACGGGCGAAGACGGGCGAGCGCCGGATCAGTTCCTGCGGGGCGTCCGGGCCGCCGATCGCGTACGTCCGGTCGTAGCCGCCGCCGATGTTGCTGGTGTGCGTGAAGCTCAGCCAGTCGGTCGGCGCCGAGACGACGACCGCGGCCCGGAACACATCGGTGCGTGCCGCGGCCTGGGCGGCGAGGAAGCCGCCGTAGCTGTGGCCCAGGACCGCGGTGCGGTCCGGGTCGGCGAGACCGGCGCCGGTCAGGTGGCGCACACCGGACAGCACGTCCTCCAGGTCGGCGCCGCCGACGTCCCCGACCACGGCGCGGGCATGTTCGAGCCCCCGGCCGCTGCTGCCGCGGGGGTTGGGCAGCAGCACGAGGTATCCGGCGGCGGCCAGGGCGGGCGCCAGCCCCAGCACGTCGCCCGGCGCGTACCCGGCGGACCAGAGCCAGGCGGGACCGCCGTGCACGAGGACGGCGAGGGGGCGGGGGCCGGTGCTGTCGCCGTCGGAGAGGACGAGTCCCTGTACGGTGCGGCCGTCGGGCGCGGACCAGTGGATCTGTTCGGTACGGAGACCGGCGAGTTCGGGGTCCGCCTGGGCGTTGAGCGTGGTGACCGGTGTCCAGTTCCAGGCAGCCGGCCCCTCGGTGCGGGTGACGACGGCCTCGGGCGGACGGCCCGGTGCGTCGAGCACGGTCGCGGCCAGCAGCCCGTCGCGGCTGAGCGACAGGCCGGGCTGGTAGCCGGCCCCGCCGAGGGTCACCGGACCCGACCAGCGGACGACCCCGGGGTGAGCGGTGTGCCCGACGCGGGACCCCGTCCCGTCCCAGCCGGCGAACCACAGGGCGCCGGGCGAGGTGTCGTCGAACCGCAGCCAGGTGGCGTCCTCGACGCCGGCCGCCACGGTGGTGTTCCCCGTGGCCAGGTCGGCGACGACCGGGCGTCCGGCGACGATGGAGATGCCTTCGCAGACCGCCGCCGACCGGCCGTCGGCGGCGAGCGCCGGGGCGCCCAGCTGGCCCTGGGGCGTGTACACGGTCCTGGAGGTGCGGGCGTCGAGATCCAGGGCGGCGAACCGGGCGTCGTAGTACCCGGCGGGCAGGGTGTCCTCGCACACCGTGGCGACAGCGGTCGAGCCGCCGCGCCACGCGATGTTCCACACCGTGAGCCCCGCGGGCCCGGCCTCCCGCAGCGAGCCGTCGGCGAGGCCGACGAGATGCAGGGAACGGCGGCCGGTCCCCGGGGCGAAGCGCTCCGGTGCCGGTACGGCCCCGAGCCGTACCGGGAGACCGAGGTGCATGCCGTCACGCTCGGCACCGTCCGCCGCGCAGAGCAGCAGCGCCTGGCGCCCGTCGTCGGAGACCAGGAGCTCCTCCACGGCGCCGGGTGCCCGGACGACGGTGCGTACCGCTCCGGTCTGTGTGTCCAGGGCGTCGAGCCGCACCTCGGCCCCGGTCGGGCCGTCGCTCTCGGCGATGTGCAGCAGGGTCCGGGAGTCGGGCAGCCAGCGCGGGCTGTGACGGTCCGTCGACGCGGCCGGTCCCGACGGCGCGCGCGGCACGTCGCCCGGCACGTCCGCGGCCCGGCCGGTCAGTGCGGCGGGCACCGGGGCGAGGACCAGCTCGGCCCGCTCGGGGCCCGCCGCCGCCACGGCGACCGCGCGGCCGTCCGGACTGATCCGGGCCTCCACCGGGTGGACCAGGCGCAGCATCGCCTCGCGGACGCGCCGCACGACGATCGCAGCGGTACGGGGCATGGGTTTCCGTTCCTCGAAGGTGTGGTGGTCAGGCGGACTTGCGGATCCGGGTCGCCCAAGGGCCGATGAACGCGAACGGGCCCTGGTCCAGCAGCACGTACTCCTCGGAGAACGCGGACGCGGTCCGGGCCCACCACAGGGGGAGGTACGGCAGGTCGGCGCCGGCGGTCTGCACGGCCTTCATCAGTTCCCGGGCACGCACGTCCTTGTCCGTGGCGGACTTCGCCGTGTCCAGTGCCGTGTTGACCGTGCCGTTGTCGTAGTGCGCGATGTTCGTCGCCGTGGCCGCCGCGTTGAGGTACGGGTCGGCCAGTTCGGCCGGGTCGCCCGTGACGGGGAAGTACCACAGGAACTGGAGCGGCTGCTTTCCGGAGCCGAGCTCCGCCACCCACTGCTCCAGGGTGATCTCCTTGACGTTCAGCGTGATCCCGATCTTCTTGAGCGAAGCGGCGAGCGCGAGCGCCGCCTTGCCCAGCTGGGGGCCGCTGTTGGGGTAGTGGAGTTCGGCCGTGAAGCCGTCCTTCGCCGACGACTTGTCCAGTTCGGCCCGTGCGGCGTCCAGGTCGAAGGACAGCGCGGGGATGGCGTCGTAGCCGGATCCGACCTCGGACGCCGGCATCAGGTCGCCCCACATCTCGCGGGACGGCAGCGCGTCGGCGACCTCTGCCTTGCCGTGCAGGATGCCCTTGACCATGCCCTCGCGGTCAGTCGCGTGGGCGAGGGCACGGCGGACGTGGAGGTCGTCGAACGGCGCCTTCGCGGTGTCGAACGCCAGCGACACCACGGAGCGGTCGCCGGTGTACGTGACGCGTGCGTGGGACTCCCAGCCGCGGGCCTCGTCCGAGGCGAGGCCGAGGGCGCCGTCCAACGCACCGGACTTCATCGCGACCAGCCGTGTGCCGGCGTCGGGGACGAAGGAGAGCTTCAGTTTCCGCACGGCCGGCTTCTCGCCCCACCACGCGTCGTTGCGCTCCAGCAGGACATGGTCGTCGGCGGCGAACTCGGTGATCCGGTACGGGCCGGTGCCGAGCAGCAGCGTCTTCGCCGTGCCGATCCGGCCCCTGTTGCGGGTGAGGAAGGCGCGGCTGCTGACGAGGAGCCCGCCGGCGGTCGTCGTCCAGGTGAACATGGCGTCCGGGGCCTTCAGCCGGATGGTGACCTCGTGGTCGCCCGTGGACTTCACGGACTCGACGCCCGCGTAGGCGTAACCGAGGGCGGAGCCGTTCTTCGGGTCCCGGATCGCGTCGATCGACGCCACCACGTCGTCCGCGGTGAACGGGGTGCCGTCGGTGAACGTGACGCCGCGGCGCAGCGTGTACACGTACGTCCTGGCGTCGGGCTGCTTCCAGGACGACGCGAGCCCGGGACCGAGCTTGCCGGACGGGTCGACCGAGAGCAGGGACTCCTGGGCCAGCACGGCGACCAGGTAGTTGAGGACGCCGGACTCACGGCCCACGTCGAGGGTGGAGAGGGAGGAGGGCAGGGCGAGCGTGAGCGAGTCGATCGGCACGTCCGCCCCCTGCGCCCCGGCGCCCGAGCCCGTCGTGCCGTCACCGGACTTGTCCGCGGGCGGGGGCGCACACGCGGCGAGCACACCGGACGCGGCGAGGACACCCAGGCCGGCGCCGGTGAGGCGAAGCAGTCGGCGTCGGCTGAGGTTGCCACCCGGTTCCGAGGTCATCGGGAACCACCCATCTCACTTTGTCCACTGTTGATGCCCAACTGGGCGTGGACAGTATCCGAAGCGCTTTGAGTGCGTCAAAGGGTGACTAATGACCGTCCAAGGGGTGGACGGCTGGGATCCCCTTATGCCGCATAAGAGGATGAATGGCCCCTCCTGTTCTCGATGGGTGGATTCCCCGGTCGGCGTGTGAACCCCGCAGCGGGGAATACGTGCGTGGCGAACGGACTTCCTGCTCCTGGGGAATCGGCGTCCGGCCCGGTTGCCCCAGCCATGAACAGAGAGGGAGCCGATGTCCAAGGCGTACGTGTTCACCCGCAACGGCGGACCGGAGGTGGAGGCGCTCGTCGACCAGGACGTGCCCGTCCCCGGTCCCGGGGAACTGCTCGTGGCCGTCCGGGCGGCAGGGGTCAACCCGGTGGACTGGAAGCTGCGCACCGGGTACACCCGGCCGGGCAGTGTGCCGCAGTCGTTTCCCACGGTCTTCGGCAGCGAGGCCGCGGGGGTCGTCGAGGCGACCGGCCCGGGCGTCGAGGGGTTCGCGGTCGGGGACGAGGTCTTCGGCAACCCGGTGACGGGCGGGTACGCCGAGCGCACCCTGCTGCCCGTCGCCGTGACCGCCCACAAACCGGCCTCGCTCCCGTTCGCCGACGCGGCGGTGCTGCCGGTCGCGGCGGCCACGGCCTATGACGGGGTGCGCCAGCTCGGCCTCGCCCCGGGGGCCACGCTGCTGGTCACGGGAGCCGGCGGAGGGGTCGGGAGCGCCGCCGTGCAGATCGCACACCATGCGGGCGTTCAGGTCATCGGCGTCGCGAGCGCGGCCAAGAAGGAGTTCGTCGAGTCGCTCGGCGCGCTCCACGTGGAATCCGGCGCGGGACTCGCCGAGCGGGTACGGGCCGCGGCACCCGGCGGCATCGACGCGGTCTACGACCTGGCCGGCGGCGACACCCTGCGCGAGGCGGCCTCGCTGGTCGCAGACCCGGCCCGGCTGATCAGCGCCGGCGACAAGCCACTGGTGGCCGAGCTCGGCGGGGCGCCCGTCGAACGGGCCCGCACCGCCGCGGTGCTCGACGCGGTGGCGGCCCTCGTCGTCTCCGGCGCCCTGCGTACGCACATCACCCGGACCCACCCGCTCACCGCGGCGAGCGAGGCGCTGCGCGCGGTGGAGGAGGGCCATGCCCTCGGGAAGACCGTGATCGAGGTGACCGCATGACCGGGTCCGCCACCCCCCACAGTGCTGCGCACCCCCTCGACGACCCGGTGGGCTCGGCGCTGCGGGGGCCGCACGCCCACTTCGCCGAGCGCCGCGGCCGCATTCTGCGCTACCCGCCGTCCGTCACCCCCTGGCTCGCCCTTCCGGACCGGCCCGAGGCCGCCGACTGGGCCGATGCGGCCGCGCTCGCCGGGCCCGGCGGCATCGTCACCGTCACCGCTTTCCGCGAGCGGCCACCGGAGGACTGGGAGGTCGTCTTCGACGCCGAGGGCGTCCAGCTGGTCGACGTGGCGGTCGAGGCGGCCCCCTGCGCGGAGGCCGTCCGGCTCGGCCCCGCCGATGTGCCGGAGATGCTGGACCTGGTCGCACGGACCCGGCCAGGACCCTTCGAGACCCGCACCGTCGAGCTCGGCACCTACCTCGGAGTGCGGCGCGACGGGGTGCTCGTCGCCATGGCCGGTGAGCGCATGCGCCCGCCCGGCTGGAGCGAGATCAGCGGGGTCTGCACGGACGAGTCGGTCCGCGGGCAGGGACTCGCCGGCGGACTCGTGCGGGCCGTCGCCCACGAGATCCGGGCGCGCGGCGAAACGCCCTTCCTGCACGCCGCCGCGTCCAACACCAACGCCGTCCGGCTCTACGAGTCGCTGGGCTTCGCCCTCCGTCGCCGCACACCGTTCCTCTCGGCGATCGTCCCGGCGCACCCGCCGGTACGTGTGCCCGGCTCCGACCGGGACGACGTCCGTGAGGCGGCCACGCGCTGATCGCGGAGGTCCCGGGTCCCCGCGGGCGCGGAAGGTCCGTGCCCCGCCTTCGGCCCGTGAGCCGCGGGCCGAAGGTCCCCGCCGGTTCTCGGGACCTTCGGCGCGGCGTGTGAGGCCGTAAGCCTCGTGTGCCACCCGCCGCGTCTCGGGTGCACTGGAAACGAACGCCGGCGCAGGGCCGGCTGATCCCGGGAGGAGACGGCCGTGACGATCGGGCTCCAGCAGCTGACGGCGACGCGCGGAGCGGAGCTCAACAGCGCGGAGACGGGCGAGGCGGCCGTTCGGGCGTCGAGGGTCGGCAACCTGGCGCTGTCCTGCGGCGTGGCGTTGCTGACCGCCGTGATCGTCCTCCTCGACATGTGGTCCGGCGACGAACTGCGCATCGTGCCGCTGCTGGTCGTCGTGCCCGCCCTCGTCTCCGTGTTCGGGACGATCCGGCAGACCGTGGGGGTGGCCTCCTGGATCATGGTGGTGGTCGTCACCTCGCGCCTGGTCACGGGCGGCACGTTCTGGGACGTCACCAGCAGCCTCATCTTCACGGTGCTGGCCTGTTTCCTCGGTGTCGGCGCCTGCGCGCTGCGCATCCGCCATGCCACCGAGATAGCCAGGCTGCGCTCCGCTGCCGTCGCGCTGCAGCGCCAGATCCTGCGCCCGCTGCCCATCGTGACCGACCACGTGGCCGCCCACGGCACCTATGCGCCGATCGAGGAGGACCGCCTGGTCGGCGGTGACATCTACGAGGTCGTGTCGTCGCCCTACGGAACCCGGGTGATCATCGGGGACGTCCAGGGCAAGGGGCTCGCCGCGATCGGGGCCGGCTTCGCCGTACTCGGCGCGTTCCGTGAGGCGGCCATCCGCGAGCCCAGCCTGACCGGGGTCGCCGACGCCCTGGAGGACGCGGTCGCCCGGCACAACGCCTTCTCCGCGCAGACCGGCGAGATCGAACGTTTCGTCACCGCGCTGGTGCTCGGCTTCGACGGTGACGGACGCGTCCAGGCCGTCAACTGCGGACATCTGCCGCCCCGCCTGCTGCACGACGGTGTGGCCTGTCCCGTCCCGCTGCGCCGCACCTCGGTGCCGCTGGGCCTGGCCGACCTCAGCGGCGAGGCGCGTGTCACCGAATGGCTGGACTTCCCCGCCGACGCGACGCTGCTGATGTTCACCGACGGTGTGACGGAGGCCCGTGACGCGGCGGGAGCCTTCTACCCGCTGGACTCCCGGCTGGGCCACTGGGCCCACCACGGTCCCCGGGAACTGCTCGACGCGCTCCACCGCGACCTGGAGGAGTTCTCGGGCGGTGTGCGGCGTGACGACATCGCCGTGCTCGCCGTGCGGCGGGAGCCGTTCGGCAGCCCTGTCCGGCCCGAGTGCCGCAACCGCGGCGCGAGGCGGGCCGCAGCGGTGGTCAGCGGCCGCTGACGGCGCCGGATCCGGCCCGTGGGGGCAGGTGCGCACCCCTGTTCATGTCCCGACGAGACTTATGTCGCGTCGGGACATTTTTGGGTGTACGGTGCAGATATGAACCGGGAACGGAAGACCCCGGAGAGGCGGAGCCGCAAGGCGCGCCGGACCCGGGACACACTGGCCCAGGCCGCGTTCGAGCTCGTGCTCGACAGGGGCCTGCGGGACGTCACGGTCGAGGAGATCGCGGAACGCGCCGACGTCGACCGCCGTACCTTCAGCCGGTACTTCGCGAGCAAGGAGGCCGCCGTCCTGGACTCCGTCCGGGGTGACGGCGACCGGATCAACGACGCGCTGCGGGCCCGGCCCGCCGGCGAACCCCCGCTCACCGCGTACTGCCGGGCCGTCCTGGACTGGCTGGCGGATCCCGAAGCGGAGGCCTGGCACCGCCGCCCGAGGATCTTCGAACTGCTGGTCCTCGCCGAGCAGGAGCCGACCCTCTACGCGGCGTTCCACCACATCAGGGTGGACGCCCAGGAGGACTCGGTCGCCATCGTCGCCGACCGGCTCGGAGCCGACCCGCGGCAGGACATCCGCCCCGCCGTGACGGTCGCCGCCGGAGCCGGAGCGCTGCTCGCCGCCCAGACCGCCTGGGTGCGCGGGGGCTGCCCCGACGAGTTGCCCCAACTGGTCGAGCAGGCATTCGGCGCCCTTTCGGCAGAGCTCGTCCAGGAGCCCGCAGGACCGGCGTCACACAGCACCACGGAAGGAAACGGAACACCATGAGCACCACCCCCACCCCCGCCGACCAGGAATTCGCCGGCCGCACCGCCCTCGTCACCGGAGGAGCGTCCGGCATCGGCCTGGCGCTGGCCCACCGGCTCGCCGCCTCCGGCGCGTCCGTCGTCGTGGCCGACTACGACGAGAAGAGTGCCCGCAAGGCCGTCGCCGAGCTGGAGAGCGCCGGAGCCAGGGCCGCAGCCGTGGCGATGGACGTCACCGACCCCGCCTCCGTCGAAGCGGGTGTGCGGTTCGCCGTCGACACCTTCGGCGCCCTGCACCTCGCCGTGAACAACGCCGGCATCGGCGGGCCGAGCAGCCCGACCGGCGAGTACGCCGTCGAGGACTGGAACCGGGTCGTCGCCACCAACCTGAGCGGCGTCTTCTACTCGATGCGCTACGAACTCCCCGCCATCGTCGCCGCGGGCGGCGGCGCGATCGTCAACATGTCGTCGATCCTCGGCACCAACGGCTTCGCGGGCTCACCCGCGTACGTCGCGGCCAAGCACGGGGTCGTCGGCCTCACCAAGACGGCGGCCCTCGAATACGCCGCACAGAACGTCCGCGTCAACGCGGTCGGCCCCGGCTTCATCGACACCCCGCTGCTGCGCAACACCGAGGGCCCGGCCCGCGACCACCTGATCTCGCTGCACCCGGCTGGGCGCCTCGGGACGGCGGAGGAAGTGGCGGAGCTCGCCGCCTTCCTGCTCTCCGACCGCGCCTCCTTCATCCACGGCAGCTACCACCTGGTGGACGGCGGCTACTCCGCCTCCTGAGTGGCGGTCGGGGGACAGGGGGGCGAGAAATGGAGCAGGAGAGGTCAAGGAGGACCCCATGAAAGCCGTTCAGTACCGCGAAGTCGGCGCCGCACCCGAAGTCGTCACCGTCCCCGACCCGGAACCCGGCCCCGGACAGGTGCTGCTGAAGGTCACCGCGGCAGGCGTCTGCCACTCGGACATCGCGGTGATGAGCTGGCCCGCCGACCAGTTCCCCTACCCGCTGCCGCTCACCCTGGGCCACGAGGGCGTCGGCACCGTCGCCGCCCTCGGCGACGGCGTCAGCGGTCTCACGGTCGGCGAGTCCGTGGCCGTCTACGGCCCGTGGGGCTGCGGCACGTGCGTCAAGTGCGCGGAAGGCAAGGAGAACTACTGCCTGCGGGCCGCGGAACTCGGCATCAACCCGCCCGGGCTCGGCTCGCCCGGTGCCATGGCCGAGTACATGATCGTCGACGACCCGCGCCATCTGGTCCCGCTCGGTGACCTCGACCCCGTGCAGGCCGTACCGCTCACCGACGCCGGCCTCACCCCGTACCACGCGATCAAGCGCTCCCTGCCGAAGCTCGTGCCCGGCGCTACCGCCGTCGTCATCGGTACCGGCGGCCTCGGTCACGTCGCCATCCAGCTCCTGCGCGCCATGACGGCGGTCCGGGTCATCGCCCTCGACGTCACGGACGACAAGCTCGCCCTGGCCCGCGAGGTCGGCGCACACGAGACCGTCCTGTCCGACGAGCACGCCGCGGCCCGGATCCGCGAACTGACCGGCGGCATCGGCGCCCAGGTCGTCCTCGACTTCGTCGGAGCCCCCCCGACCGTCGCCACGGCCGGAGCCTGCGCCTCCATCGACTCCGACGTCACCATCGTCGGCATCGGCGGCGGAAGCCTGCCGGTGGGCTTCGGTTCCCTGCCGTTCAGCACGACGGTGACCGCCCCCTACTGGGGATCCCGCTCCGAGCTGGCCGAAGTCCTCGACCTGGCCCACGCGGGCGCGGTGAAGGTCCACGTCGAGACGTACTCCCTGGACGAGGCGCCGCTGGCGTACGAGCGGCTGCACGACGGCCGGATCAACGGCCGGGCGGTCATCCTTCCCCACGGCTGACCGGCACCGGCTGCCCTTCCGGTATGACCCTGCGGGCCATCGCACACCGTGCGCCGGCCCGCATCGTCATACCCGCGACCGATGCGCACCGCACCGGGCGGCGGGATACTGCCCGTATGGAATTCGCCGCCCTGATGACGCTGCCCGTACTGGTCATCGGTCTGACCGTGCTCGCCCTGCTGGACCAGCTGATGCTCCGGGCAGGACGCGCCGGTCTCCTGCCGTGGCGCAACAGCGCCCGACAGGGCCAGGTATCGGCGACCGGGTTCGAGCAACTGCACGCGACGTTCTCACCCGGCAAGCAGAGCGAGCTCAAGGAGCGCCAGAGCGCGCTGCTGCTGCGCGACGACGAGGAGGACGGCGCCCCGCCGCACCGCTCCACCGTCGACCTCGACGGCGGCCTCGCCGTCATCCGCCTCCGCCGGCGGTGACGCGCGGGCCCGCTCAAGGGCCGGGCGGATATCCGCCCACCAGACCGGTCTCGTAGGCCACGATCACCAGCTGCGCACGGTCACGCGCCCGGAGCTTCGCCAGCAGCCTCCCGATGTGCGTCTTGACCGTGGCCAGGCTCAGGCACAGATGCTCCGCCAGTTCGGTGTTGGACAGGCCGCGGGCGACCAGACCGAGGACCTCCAGCTCGCGATCGGTGACGCCGTCGAGCGTTCGGGCGGGCGGCCGGCCCGGTTCCGGCCGGCGGGCGAACTCGGAGATCAGCCGGCGGGTGACGGAGGGAGCCAGCAGGGAGTCGCCGGCGGCGACGACGGAGATGGCCCTGAGGACCTCCGGCGGCGGCGTGTCCTTGAGGAGGAAGCCCGCCGCACCCGCGCGCAGGGCGCCGTAGACGTACTCGTCCAGATCGAAGGTGGTCAGGATGAGCACCCGGACGCCGGCCGTGGCCGGGTCGGAGCAGATCCGGCGAGTGGCCTCGATGCCGTCGAGGCCGGGCATCCGGATGTCCATCAGGACGACGTCCGGCTGCTCGCGGCGAGCGAGGTCGACCGCCTCGGATCCGTCCGCGGCTTCGCCCACGGCCCTCAGGCCGGGGGTGTGGTCGACCAGGATGCGGAAGCTGCCGCGGACCATGGCCTGATCGTCGGCGACCAGGACGCGGACGGGTCCGGGCCCGTCCGGTGCGGCGGGCGCGTCGGCCGGCCCGGTCATGCCGACTCCGGCGCGAGGGGAAGACGTACGGACACCGAGAAGCCGCCCTCCGGCAGGGGACCTGCCTTGACGCTCCCGCCGTACATGAGTGCCCGCTCCCGCATCCCGGCCAGACCGTGTCCGCCGGGCAGCTCCCCGGCGACGGGCMCGGASCCGTCCGGGCGGCCCTCGTCGACCACGTCGATCCGCACGGCCGTGGCGTCCGCGTCGACCGCGACCCGGCACTGTGTGGGGCCGGCGTGCCTGACCACGTTGGTGAGACTCTCCTGGACGATCCGGTACACCGTGAGCTGCGGACCGTCCGCCAGCCGCTCCGCGCCGCGCACGGTCAGGTCCACCGAGACCCCCGCCCGCCGTGCCTCCTCCGCCAGCCGGTGCAGACCGCTGAGCCCTGGCACCGGGTCCAGCGGGGCGCTCTCCGTGCGCAGCACGCCGAGCGTGCGGCGCATCTGCGTCAGCGCGGCCCGGCTCGTCTCCTCTATGGCCCGGAGTGCGGTCCGGGCCTCCAGGGGATCGGCTTCCGCCACATGCGCGGCGACGCCGGCCCTGACGGCGATCAGGCCGAGGTGGTGCGACACGATGTCGTGCATCTCGCGGGCGATGTGCAGCCGCTCCCGGTCCCGTACGCGCTCGGCCCTGCGGCGCTCCTCCCGTTGTCTCTCGGCCCTGCGGGAACGGACGGCGAAGCCGGCGGCCCAGGCTCCACCGATGGCCGACAGCACGAGTGCGGCCACCCCCAGCGCGTCCTGCCCGTCGCCGGCCGGAGTGATCACCGCCTCACCCAGATACACACCACCGGCCGCCACCGGAGTTGCGACGGCGAGCGCGGCCACAGAGCGACGGGGGGCCACGGACAGGCCCACGGCGTAGGCGGCCAGCCCCGCCGCGGCATACGGCTCACGGGTCAGGTCGAGGGCCGAGGCGGCGGTCAGGGCCGCGAGGACGACACCGAGGACAGTGATGGGCAGGCGCCGGCGCACGGCGACGGGCAGACCGACGGCTGCCGCGACCAACCACCCGAGCCAGGCCGGGCTGTCGTACGCCGGCTCCCCGTCGGCCGCCGTCAGGCCCGCGAATCCGGCATAGACCGCGGTCAGCGCCAGCGCCGCGGCGAGGTCGAGGGCGTAGAGGTGCCGGCCGGCCGTCCGTTCCATGGCACGACCGTAGCGGTCCCGGGCCACTCAGCCCGCCTGACCCAGAACGACCAGCAGCGCAAGGGCGATCAGGGACAGCGGCACCCAGCGCAGCACCGCGGCCCGCCCGGGCCGCGGCCCCTCGCGCAGGAGGCCGACGCCGGTCGGCAGCAGAGCGGCCGTCAGTCCCGTCAGCGCCACCAAGGACAGCGGGGTGGTGCCCTTCAGCACGCCCAGGGGGAGGGCGGCCATCAGGGCGAGAGCGAGGGCACGGATCGGACCGAACACCCGGGTGCGCCAGGCGCCGAGCGCCAGGACGAGCCAGCCGGCCAGGACGGCGAGGTTCAGCGCGGAGAAGATCTGGAACGCGCCATACGTCTCGGAGACGGTCCGGGTGGCGGCCGCGGCACCTTCGGCGTCCGCCAGCCGGAAGGCCATGTGGTCCGCCCCGGCGTGGAACGCCCGGGCGAACAGCCCGGACAGCGTGAGCACCCCGCCCCACAGCCCCCAGCCGGGGGTACGCGCCCCGATCCGGGCCGCGAGCACGGCCACGGCGGGCCAGAGCAGCAGATTGCCGGCGGCGAAGAGGGCGTACGAGGTGGCCATCAGTCCGGGGTGCCGCTCGTACGCCGTCAGCTGCGCGGGATAGAAGAAGTCGGAGCGGACACGCAGCAGAGCCCCGCACAGCATCAGCGTCGGGCCGAGGATCATCGCGACGCCGCCCGCCCAGCGGCCCGGGAACGCGTCCGCGCGTTCCACCGGCAACATCCCGGCGGACGGGGCGAGGGCGGCGGACGGCTTCACCGTGGACGAGGACGGGCGGCGGGGCACGGAACCCGGGGCGGCGGGCCGGGAGGAGGAGGTCATGTCCCGACGATCTCCCGTGTACCCGGCCCGCGGCATCGGACCAGGGCCCGGAATCTCACGTCAGACCTGGGTATGACGGTCCGCCGGGCGCCGCCGGGCGCCGCCGGGCCGCACGCAGCCGAGCCGGGCGCCGCCGCGCTCGACGCCACATCAGACCTGAGAAGGCCCGCGCCACCCCGGACACCTGGAGGCCCCCGCGCCGTCCAGGACATCTGGAGCGCCCCGCGCCACCCCCGTTACACTCACCTCATGGGTTCGTACTACTTCTTCCGCTGACTCCGGCCAGGGCAGCCGCCGCACTCCGCCGGGCCGTCACCTCGTGACGCCCGGGCAGCCGCGCGCCGCCCTCTCCTCGGCCCGTCCGGAAGCCCTCGCCCGTCGCGCCCCGTCCCGGGCCGGCGAGGCACGCGAACCCCAAGGAACCACCACCATGCCCCTCCCGTACGACCGCGCCCAGCTGACCCTCAAGGACGTCTCCAAGGCCTACGGAGACCGCGCCGTCCTCGATCAGGTCTCGCTCACCGTCCGCCCCGGCGACCACGTCGGTGTCATCGGCGAGAACGGATCCGGGAAGTCGACCCTCCTGCGGCTGATCGCCGGTGCCGAGACGCCCGACAGCGGCGAGATCACCGTCCGCTTCCACGGCGGCACCGGCTACCTCTCCCAGACGCTGGACCTCGACCCCACCCGTACGGTCCAGGACGCCGTCGACGCGGCGCTCCACGAACTGCGCGCGCTGGAGCGGCGGATCCGCGCCGCCGAAGCGGCACTCGCCGCCCCCGGCGGCGCCGACGACGCGCAACTGGCCGTGTACGGGGACCTGCTGACGGAGTACGAGGAGCGTGACGGATACCGGGCCGACGCCCGGACCCGGGCCGCGCTGCACGGCCTCGGACTCGGACATCTCACCCGTGAGCGCACACTCGGCAGCCTCTCCGGAGGCGAACAGTCCAGGCTCGCGCTCGCCTGTGTCCTGGCGTCCGGTCCCGAGCTGCTGCTCCTCGACGAACCGACCAACCACCTCGACCTCCGGGCCGTCACCTGGCTGGAGGACCAACTGCGCGCCCACCGCGGCACCCTCGTCGTGATCACCCACGACCGCGCGTTCCTGGAACGGACCACCACCGTCATCGTCGAGGTCGACCGTGATCTGCGCAGCGTCGTCCGGTACGGCGACGGCTGGGACGGCTACCGCACGGCAAGGGCCGCCGCACGCCGCCGCTGGGCGCAGGACCACCAGGAGTGGCTGGACGAACTGGCCCGTACCGAAGAACTCGTGGACGCGGCGGGACAACGGCTCGCCGCCACCGGCAAGGACCCGGGGGAGGGCTGGGGCAAGCACCGCCGCTCGCACGAGGCGAAGTTGTCCGGGCAGGTCAGAGCGGCGCGAACCCGGCTGGAAGGGCTGCGCAGGGAGCCTGTACCGGCACCGCCCAAGCCGCTGCGGTTCTCCGCCGGACTGACTCTGGCCTCCGACGGCGACCGGCGCCCCGGGCCGCTGGTGGAGCTCGCTTCCGTGGCGGTGGGCGACCGGCTGGACGTGCCCGAGCTGCGGGTGGACAGCGGGCAGCGTCTGCTCGTCACGGGACCCAACGGGGCCGGGAAGTCGACTCTGCTCAGGGTCCTCGCAGGTGACCTCGCCCCCGACTCGGGCACGGTGCGCCGCCGGGCCCGGATCGGCTACCTTCCCCAGGAACTTCCCGCCCGGCCGACCCGCCGCACCCTGCTGGCCACGTTCGCGGCAGGGCGGCCCGGTCATGCGGACGAGTACACCGACCTGCTCCTCGCGCTCGGTCTCTTCCGTGCGGAGGACCTGACCGTCCCGGTGTCCGCGCTCTCCGTCGGTCAGCAGCGCAGGCTGGCGCTGGCCCGGCTGGTCACCCGCCCCGCCGACCTGCTGGTGCTGGACGAGCCGACCAACCACATCGCCCTGGCCCTGGTCGAGGAGCTGGAGGCCGCGCTGGCCGCGTACGAGGGAGCCGTCGTGGTCGTCTCGCACGACCGCAGCTTCCGGAGCCGCTTCACGGGCGACCGGCTGGAGCTCCACGCCGGCCGGCCCGTCGCCCGCTCCTGACACGGCCACGCACGACGGCGGGGCCGGCCGATACGGTCCTTTCAGGCCTCGTCGTCGGGCGCGGCGGGGCCGTGTCCGGCCGCAAGAAGGTCCCGCAGCCGGTCCACGAAGATCCGTTGCCCCTTGACCAGCCGCTCGGCCGCCGTCTCCGGCGTACACCAGGCGAACCGGTCGACCTCCGGGAACTCCCGCCGCACCCCCGAGCCCCGGGGCCACTCCATCGTGAACGTCCCCGGGACCGCCGCCGCCGGATCGAGGTCGCCCTCCACGGCCCACACCGTCACGGTCTTGCCGCCGGCCTGGCGCGATTCACCCAGCGACAGCCATACGCCGTCCGGCACCGGGTGCCCGAACTCCTCCTGGAACTCGCGCCRGGCCGCCGCCTCCGCTCCCTCATCGGGGCCGTACTCACCCTTGGGCACCGACCAGGCCGCACTCTCCCGGCGTGCCCAGAACGGCCCGCCCATGTGCCCGATGAGGATTTCGAAGCCGGTGCCACGGTGGCGGAACAGGAGGAGGCCGGCACTGCGTCTGCCGGGATCACGGGGTGTCATGCCGTCAAGTGTGGGCACGGCGGCCGATGAACACCCGGATGACAGGCCGTCCCTAGACCTTGCGGTAGCCGTACGCCTCGGAGGCCGCGGCCGCCACCGCGTCCAGGTCGCCGCCGGCCGACGCGGTGACCACGGCGGCCACCGCCCCCTCCACGAACGGCGCGTCCACCAGGCGTGCCCCGTCCGGGAGTTCGTCGCCCTCGGCCAGCATCGCCTTCACCGTCAGCACGGCACTGCCCAGGTCGACGAGGACCGCGACCCCCGCGCCGCCGTCCACGGACCGGGCCGCCTCCGCGATGAGCTCCGCGCTGGTCCCGAGCCCGCCCGCGGGTGTGCCGCCGGCTGCGGCCACCGGCGCGGTGGCACCGCCGGCCGCGAGTCCTCTCGCCAGGTCGGCGACGGCCTCCGCCACCGCGCGGCTGTGGGACACCAGCACGATCCCGACCTGCTGGTCCGCGCTCACGCGTCGCCTCCCGCCACGGCGGCCGTCTCCGCGAGCGCGGCGATCAGCAACGCGGCCGACGTGGCCCCCGGATCCTGGTGCCCGATGCTCCGCTCACCCAGGTAGCTGGCCCGGCCCTTGCGCGCCTGCAGGGGTACGGTCGCCAGCGCGCCCTCCCGCGCCGCGTCCGCTCCCGCCTCGAACGACGTCGCGAGCGCCTCGGCGGCAGGCAGCAGCGCGTCGAGCATCGTCTTGTCATCGGCCTGCGCCCCGCCCAGCTGGGCCACCGCCGCCACGCCCTCTCCGAGCGCGCGCGCCAGCTCCCCGGCGGTGACGGCGGGCGCGTCACCCAGCGCCTTTCCCGTACGCCTCAGCAATGTCCCGTACAGGGGTCCCGAGGCGCCACCGACGGTCGAGATCAACTGCCGCCCGGCCAGCATCAGTACGGCGCCAGGGGTCTGCGGCGGCTCCTTGTCCAGGGCGGCCGAGACCGCGGTGAAGCCGCGCTGCAGATTGCTGCCGTGGTCGGCGTCCCCGATCGCGGAGTCGAGCTCGGTCAGACGGGCTGCCTCACGGTCGACGGAGGCAGCGGTCGTGGACATCCAGCGGTGGAAGAATTCGGCGTCGAGCACATGCGCTCCTCGGTGCGTCGGATGAATCGGCGTCCCCGCGAGGGGCCGGTCGGGTCAGCGGCCCCAGCGCAGTGCGGGTGTCTGCACCGGCGCGTCCCAGAGCCGTACCAGCTCCTCGTCGACCTGGCAGAGCGTCACCGAACAGCCCGCCATGTCGAGCGAGGTCACATAGTTCCCCACGAGAGTACGGGCCACCACCACGCCGCGCTCGGAGAGCACCCGCTGCACCTCGGCGTTGAATCCGTACAGCTCCAGCAGCGGTGTCGCGCCCATCCCGTTGACGAGCGCGATGACCGGACCCCGCGGCCGCAGGTCCTCCAGCACCGCGTCGACCGCGAAGTCGGCGATCTCCCGCGACGTCATCATCGGGCGCCGCTCCCGTCCCGGCTCGCCGTGGATCCCCACCCCGAGTTCGAGTTCGCCGGGCGGGAGATCGAAGGTGGGGGAGCCCTTGGCGGGCGTGGTGACCGAGCTCAGCGCCACGCCGAAGCTCCGCGACGCCTCGTTGACCTGCCGCGCGAGGGCCGCCACCCGGTCCAGCGGCGCGCCCTCCTCCGCCGCGGCCCCGGCGATCTTCTCGACGAACAGGGTCGCTCCCGTGCCCCGGCGCCCGGCCGTGAAGAGGCTGTCGGTCACCGCCACATCGTCATTGACGAGCACCTGGGCGACCTGTACGCCTTCCTCGTCGGCGAGTTCGGCGGCCATCTCGAAGTTGAGCACGTCGCCGGTGTAGTTCTTCACGACGAACAGCACGCCCGCGCCGCTGTCGACGGCGGCGGCTGCCCGCACCATCTGATCCGGGACCGGTGAGGTGAACACCTCGCCGGGGCAGGCGGCCGAGAGCATGCCGGGGCCGACGAAGCCGGCGTGGAGCGGTTCATGACCGGACCCGCCACCGGAGACCAGGGCGACCTGTCCGGCCACGGGCGCGTCGCGGCGTACGACGACACGGTTCTCGACGTCCACGGTCAGTTCGGGATGGGCGGCGGCCATGCCGCGCAGCCCGTCGGCGACCACGGTCTCAGGCACGTTGATCAGCATGCGCAACGGAATCTCCCAGGAAGGATGTCGACGCTGGACCACCACCGTAGGACGCCGGAGCCCCCGTGCGAAGAACCCCGCCGCCCGCTCCTGCGCGAGGTCCGCCGAAGAGTCCGCCGCAGCCCGCGGACCTGCCGCCCCGCCGTCGAACGGTGCGGGGGCTACGCTGTCGGGCGCGGCCGTGGTTCCCGTGCTCCGGCGGACATCTTCATGCGGACAGGTGATCTGATTGCTGTACATCGCGTTCCTGCGCGGAATGAACGTGCCGGGCCGCTCGGTGAAGATGGAGTATCTGCGCGGTCTGTTCACGGAGATGGGGTTCGGCTCCGTACGCAGCTACATCCAGAGCGGGAACGTCTTCTTCGAGTCCGACGAGACGGACCGGGCCGTGCTCGGTGCGCGCGTCCGTGAGCGGCTGACCCAGGAACTCGGCTACGAGGTCGCGGTCTGTCTGCGTACGGTGCCGGAACTGGAGGCGCTGATCGCGCTTGACCCGTTCAAGACGGTCACGGTCACCGACGAGCTGCGCTGCTGCGTGGTGTTCACGACCGAGCGGATCGATCCGGAGCTCTCCCTGCCGATGCTCTCCCCGAAGAAGGACATGGAGATCATCGGCACCAGCGGGTCCGACGCCTTCGTCGTCTGGTACCTGATCAACGGCAAGGCGCCCGCCGCGAAGGGCTTCCAGGAGCGCGTTCTGGGTCATGACGCGACGACGCGCTTCTTCCACACCGTGGTGAAGATCCTTGCCGCGGCGAAGAAGGGCGCGGTCTGACGGACGGGACGTCAGGCCCTGGCGTCCGGGGCGAGCTCGGCGATCAGACCCTCGACGAGCGTCCTGATCTCGTCGCGGACGAGGCGCACGGCCTCGACCCCCTGACCGGCCGGGTCGTCCAGTTGCCAGTCGAGGTATCGCTTGCCGGGGAAGACGGGACAGGTGTCGCCGCAGCCCATGGTGACGCAGACGTCGGACTCCCGGACCGTGTCGGCCGTCAGGATCTTCGGCGTCTCGGCGGAGATGTCGATACCGGCCTCCGCCATCGCCTCGACGGCGGCGGGGTTGACGTGGGCGCCCGGGGCCGAACCGGCGGAGCGGACCTCGATCCGGTCCCCGGCCAGATGGGTCAGCCAGGCCGCCGCCATCTGGGAACGGCCCGCGTTGTGCACGCAGACGAACAGGACGGACGGCTTGCCGCCGGGCTCGGCCATGGTGTTCGTGCTCCCTCGACGCATGACGGAACGGGCCGTCGGCGAATCAGTCCCCGCTGGTATCAGCGGACGATGACGTGAGAGTATCAGTGCATGCTGACTTCAGTTGATGCTGATCTGATGCGGGCGCTGAGCGATCCGCTCCGCCTCCGGATCGTGACCCTGCTGGCGCGCGAGACGCTCTGTACGACGCATCTGGTCGAGGAGACCGGCGCGAAGCAGACCAACCTCTCCAACCACATGAAGGTCTTGCGTGAGGCCGGTGTGGTGGAGACCGAGCCGTGCGGCCGCTTCACCTACTACAAGCTGCGCCCCGACGTCCTCGCCGGTCTCTCCGGACAGTTCGCGGCGCTGGCCGCCTCGGCCCGTACGGCGACCGTCAACAAGAGGTCTTGCCCGTGACTCCCACCGAATACTCCGCCCCCGTGGCCGGCCCCGGGACGGAGGGCGGGTCCGTCGTCCGCAAGCTCTCCACCCTCGACCGCTTCCTCGCGGTGTGGATCCTGCTGGCCATGGCCGGCGGGCTGGGCCTGGGGCGGGCCGTACCCGGGATGGGTGGTGCCCTGGCGAAGGTCGAGGCAGGCGGGATCTCCCTGCCGATCGCGCTCGGCCTGCTGGTCATGATGTATCCGGTGCTGGCCAAGGTCCGCTACGACCGCCTCGACGCCGTCACCGGCGACCGGAAGCTCATGGTGTCCTCGCTGGTCGTCAACTGGGTCATCGGTCCTGCGGTGATGTTCGCCCTCGCGTGGACCTTCCTGCCCGACCTGCCCGAGTACCGCACCGGTCTGATCATCGTCGGTCTCGCCCGCTGTATCGCCATGGTCATCATCTGGAACGACCTCGCCTGCGGTGACCGTGAGGCCGCGGCCGTGCTGGTCGCGCTGAACTCCGTGTTCCAGGTGATCGCGTTCGGCGCGCTCGGCTGGTTCTACCTCGACCTGCTGCCGCGGTGGCTGGGCCTCGGCGACGGACAGGGCCTCGACGTGCCCGTCTGGCACATCGCTCTCAACGTCGTCGTCTTCCTCGGCGTCCCGCTGCTCGCCGGCTTCCTCACCCGCCGCATCGGTGAGAAGCGGATGGGCCGGACGTCGTACGAGTCGGCGTTCCTGCCGAGGATCGGCCCCTGGGCCCTGTACGGGCTGCTGTTCACGATCGTCGTCCTCTTCGCGCTCCAGGGGAAGACGATCACCTCGCAGCCGCTGGACGTCGTACGCATCGCACTGCCCCTGCTCGTCTACTTCGCGATCATGTTCTTCGGCACGTTCGCGCTCGGCAAGGCCCTCGGGCTGGCCTACGACCGCACCGCGACCCTGGCGTTCACCGCGGCGGGCAACAACTTCGAGCTCGCCATCGCCGTCGCCGTCGCCACCTTCGGTGTCACCTCCGGCCAGGCGCTGTCGGGTGTCGTCGGCCCGCTGATCGAGGTTCCGGTGCTGATCGGGCTGGTGTACGTCGCGCTGGCCTGGCGCAACAGGTTCGCCGCGCCCGTCACCCCGGGCCGGGAGGGCTGACGGCGTGCGGATGCCCTGCCCGCCCCGCACGTGCGGGGCGGGCAGGGCATCCGCACGCCGTCAGGTGCGCAGGTCGAGCATGGCGGACATCGCCGCCACGACGGACGGGGCGACCTGGTAGTACACCCAGGTGCCGCGCCGTTCCGAGGTCAGCAGGCCGGCCTCGCGCAGCTTCTTCAGGTGATGGGAGACGGTCGGCTGCGAGACGCCGACATCGGAGATGTCGCACACGCACGCCTCGCCGCCCGCATGGGACGCGACCTTCGAGAACAGGCGCAGTCGCACCGGGTCCGACAGCGCCTTGAACATCACGGCCATCCGCTCGGCGTCGCCCGGTGACAGCTCCCCCGAGGTGATCGGCGGGCAGCATGGCACGACCGTTCCGGTGGCCGGCACCGGCAGCTCCACCATCCCTGAATTCGACATACGTCTATGTTGACACTCGTCGATACCGGGTGCAAGCTTCGGATATAGACAGCGATCGAATCAGTGGCCCGTGAGTGGCCGCTCGTCCTGGAGGACATCACCGCCATGACCATCACCGCAGAGCTTCCGGTCGTCGTCATCGGCGCCGGCCCCGCCGGGCTGGCGGCCGCCGCCCATCTCGTCGGGCGCGCCATCGAACCGCTGGTCCTGGAGGCCGGTCCGCGTGCCGCGACGGCGGTGCGCGGCTGGTCACATGTGCGGCTGTTCTCGACCTGGGGCGAACTGACCGACCCGGCAGCCGAGAAGCTCCTGGCGCCCACCGGCTGGACTCGGCCCGACGCGGATACCTACCCCACCGGCGGCGACTGGGTCGAGCAGTACCTCCAGCCCCTCGCCGGCGTCCTCGGCGACAAGGTCCGCTACGGCACCACCGTCACCGGCGTCTCCCGCCTCGGCCGCGACCGGATCGTCGACGCCGACCGCGAGCGGCAGCCCTTCACCCTCCGCATCACACGCGCCGACGGCACCGAGGAGCGCATCCTGGCCCGGGCCGTGATCGACGCGTCCGGCACCTGGTCCACCCCGAGCCCGATCGGCGCCGACGGACTGCCCGCCCTGGGCGAGCACGCCGCCTCCGCCCGCATCTCGTACCGCGTCCCCGACCTCAAGGACCCCGCCGTCCGCGCCCGGTACGCCGGAAAGCGCACCGCCGTCATCGGCTCCGGGGCCTCGGCGTTCACCGCCCTGGCCGCCCTCGCCGACGTGGCGACGGACGCGCCGGGTACCCACTCCGTGTGGATCCTGCGCCGCGGCATCAGCGGCTCCACCTTCGGCGGCGGCTCCGCCGACCAGCTTCCCGCCCGTGGCGCCCTGGGCCTGGCCGCCAAGGCCGCCGTCGACGACGGATACGCCGACGCCGTCACCGGCTTCCGTACCGAGGCCGTCGAGCCCGCCGCCGACGGCCGGCTGGTGCTTGTCGGTGAGGACGGCCGGCGTCTGGACCCGGTGGACGAGGTCATCGTCCTGACGGGCCTGCGCCCCGACCTGTCCTTCCTGTCCGAACTCCGCCTCGCCCTCGACGAGCGCCTCCAGGCGCCGGTGGAGCTCGCCCCGCTCATCGACCCGAACCAGCACTCCTGCGGCACCGTCTACCCGCACGGCCACCGCGAGCTCTCCCACCCCGAACAGGGCGTCTACCTGGTCGGCATGAAGTCCTACGGACGCGCCCCCACCTTCCTCGCCACGACCGGCTACGAGCAGGTCCGCTCCGTCGCGGCCGCCCTCGCCGGTGACACCGAAGCCGCCGACCGCGTCGAGCTCACCCTCCCCGAGACCGGGGTGTGCGGCGGCGCCGGCCTCTTCGACGAACCCGCCGCGGGGCAGGCCGATGACGCAGGCTGCTGTGCCGCTCCCGCTCCGGCTCTGATGCAGATCGCCGGCCCCACCGCAACGGACAGGCGGGGGTGACGGCTCAGGTGCGGTCGATGTGCACGCTGGTCGACTTCACACGCGCGGTCGCCGTCATCCCGACCTCCAGGCCGAGTTCCTCGACGGCTTCCCGGGTCAGCAGCGACACGAGCCGGTGCGGACCGGCCTGGATCTCCACCTGTGCCGCCACATCCCCGAGCTTGACCGCGGTGACGATGCCCGGGAAGGCATTGCGTGCGGAGGTGTACGAGACCTCCTCATCGCCCGTGCCGTTCTGCGCGACCTCCACGGAGAACGCGGCCAGGTCGCGGCCGTCGATGAGGCGGCGACCGCCCTCCTCGCGGTGGGTGGCGACACGGCCGGCATCCGCCCAGCGCCGCGCGGTGTCCGGGCTGACGCCCAGGAGGCGGGCGGCCTGCCCGATGGTATAGGTCTGCATATGCGGCACTTTAGAGCCAATAAGATTGCAAGTGCAAGCGTAATGTGCCGGTTTCGGGGATGCGAAGTCCGAACTGTGCCAGTGGGCCGGGTGGCTCTGCCGGGGTGAGGAATCGGCGCGTGCGCCCTAGGGTGCGAGCCATGGCAGAGAGTGCGGGGTACCGGGGTTCTGCGGGCCGGGATGCGGGTTCCGCCGCCGGTGCGGACACCCCCGACCCCAGACGGTGGCGGGCGCTCGCGGTCTGTCTGGTCGCGGGCTTCATGACCCTTCTGGACGTGTCCATCGTCAATGTGGCCCTGCCTTCCATCCGGGAAGGGCTGCACACCCCCGAGTCCGACCTGCAGTGGGTGCTCTCCGGGTACGCGCTCGCCTTCGGCCTCTTCCTGATTCCCGCCGGGCGTCTGGGGGACGCCCGTGGGCGGCGCGAGGTCTTCATGGCGGGGCTGGTGCTCTTCACCCTGTCGTCCGCGGCCTGCGGGGCCGCCCAGTCCAGCGTCTGGCTGGTGATCGCCCGACTGGTCCAGGGGCTGGCGGGCGGTCTCCTCTCGCCGCAGATCTCCGCCCTCATCCAGCAGATGTTCTCCGGGCGGGAACGCGGGAGGGCCTTCGGCATGTTCGGCACCGTGGTCGGCATCTCCACTGCCGTCGGCCCGCTGCTGGGCGGACTGCTCATCCAGGCGGCCGGGGCCGAGGAGGGCTGGCGCTGGGTGTTCTACGTCAACCTGCCGCTCGGCTTCGTCTGCCTCCTGCTGGCGCGGCGGCTTCTGCCGGACACGCCTTCCGCGGGCCCGGTCCGGCTGCGGGACCTCGACCCCCTCGGGATCCTGCTGCTGGGCGCGGGCGTGCTGGCTCTGCTGCTGCCGTTCGTCCAGGCCCATCAGTGGCCGGGCAACGGGAAGTGGCTGCTCCTGGTGGTCGCCGCCGTGCTGCTCGCCGCGTTCGTCGGCTGGGAGTCCCGCTGCGGGCGCCGCGGCACCCAGCCGGTCATCGACCTCAGGCTCTTCCGCGTCCGCTCCTACTGGCTGGGCTGCCTGCTGATCCTGCTGTACTTCGCCGGCTTCACCTCGATCTTCTTCATCACCACGCTCTACCTGCAGAGCGGCCTGCACTACACCGCCCTGCAGGCGGGCCTGGCGATCACTCCGTTCGCCCTCGGCTCCGCCGTCGCAGCGAGCCCAGGAGGCAGGCTCGTCGGGCGGTACGGGCGTCCCCTGGTCGTCCTGGGCATGGCCACCGTCGCGGTGGGACTGGCCGCCACCGCGCTCGCCGTCCACCTGGTGCCCGGCAGAGGAGCGGGATGGGCCATGGCCGCCCCGCTGCTCCTGGCCGGACTGGGCAGCGGTCTGGTCATCGCGCCCAACCAGACCCTGACCCTGTCGCAGGTGCCGGTCGCCACGGCAGGAAGCGCCGGCGGCACCCTGCAGACCGGCCAGCGCGTCGGCTCCGCCATCGGGATCGCCGCGGTGGGCTCGGTGTTCTTCGCCCAGGTGGGCTCCGCGGCCTGGTCCACCGCCTACGACCACGGGCTCATCGTCTCCGTCGCCTTCGTGCTCGCCGGACTCGTCGTGGCGCTGGCCGATGTGGGCGGGGTCCGGCGGGGAAGGGACCGTACACGGCAGTCCGCACCCTCATCGGCCGACCACTGAGCGGAACCACAAAGGAGACGCGATGAACGACCCCGACGGCACGGCACAGGACGGCAACCGTTCGTACGGACACAAGCCCTTCAAACGGTCCCGCAGCCATTTCGCCGACCGCATCACCGCCSACGGGCGGGACGGCTGGCCCGTCGAGGCGGACCGCTACCGCCTCGTCGTCAGCCGCGCCTGCCCGTGGGCGAGCCGCGCCCTGGTCTCCCGCAGGCTGCTGGGCCTGGAGAGCGCCCTCTCGCTCGCGGTCGCCGACCCGCTGCAGGACGACCGCAGCTGGCGCTTCACGCTGGACCCGGACGGCCGGGACCCGGTGCTCGGCATCCGCTATCTGAGCGAGGCGTACGACGCGAGGGAGCGCGGTTACCCCGGCGGCGTCAGCGTCCCCGCGATCGTCGACGTGCCCAGTGGCAGGCTCGTCACCAACGACTACCAGCAGATCACCCTGGACCTCGCCACCGAATGGACCGCCCTGCACCGCCCCGGAGCACCCGACCTCTACCCGGAGCCGTTGCGCGAGGAGATCGACGAGGTGATGGACGGGATCTACCGCGACATCAACAACGGCGTGTACCGGGCCGGGTTCGCCGACGGCCAGAGTACGTACGAGGGCGCCTACGAGGCACTCTTCCGCCGCCTGGACCAGGTGTCGCAGCGACTGGCGGACCGGCGCTACCTCGTCGGCGACACGATCACGGAGGCCGACATCCGCCTCTTCACCACGCTGGTGCGCTTCGACGCCGTCTACCACGGTCACTTCAAGTGCAACCGCTCGAAACTGGCCGAGGACCCGGTCCTGTGGGCCTACCTGCGGGACCTCTACCAGACTCCCGGATTCGGGGACACCGTCGACTTCCACCACATCAAGCAGCACTATTACCGGGTCCACACCGGCATCAACCCCACCGGCATCGTGCCCGCCGGGCCCGACCTGTCCGGGTTCCTCACCCCGCACCACCGTGAGCAGCTCGGCGGCCGCCCGTTCGGCGACGGCACCCCGCCCGGTCCGGTGCCGGCGGGCGAACGGGTGCCCCCGCGGCACCGGCCCTGAGCGGACCTACTCCGTGTCGTCCAGGCGGTCGGCGTAGTACTCGATCGCCGGACGGTAGGCCCGGACCTGCGGATCCTCACTGGTGGCGGCCGAGACCAGGAGCAGTGTCCGTACGGCCTCGCGGGCTTCGCCCAGGTTGTACAGCGTCATGGCCAGGAACGTCAGCAGGGCGGCGTCCTGCGCGAACTCCTCCAGCCCCCGGCCGAGCACCTGACGTGCCTCCCCGTACCGGCCCAGCACCCGCAATGTGCTGCCGAGACCGAGGAACGCCCCGTGGCGGTCCTGTGCCGCGAGCCCGGCGCCGTGCAGCGCGCGCTCGTAGAAGGGCACGGCCCGGGCCTCGAGCCCGAGGGAATCGTGCGACCACGCGGTCTGATAGGCGACGGCGGCATCGTGCGGATGGCGCGCCGCCAGCCTCACCAGCTCCTCGTTCGCCCGCGGAGTCTTCTCCTTCCGCAGGCGCACCGCCCGTGCCAGGGCCGCGTCCACCGTCTCGTAACCGCTGTCGTCGCTCATGGCGTCGCACGCTGCCAGGCCGACGGGCGTGGCGCAAAACCGGGTGGGGGACAGGGCCCTGTCGAGTCGGCGGCGATCACGAGATATCTTGATGTCAAGCAATGTTGCAGACGTGGAGCGGAGCACAGGGTGACTGACTCGACCATCATCTATACACACACCGACGAGGCCCCGGCCCTGGCGACGTATTCGTTCCTGCCCGTGGTCGAGGCCTATGCCTCGAAGGCCGGGGTCACCGTGGAGAGCCGTGACATCTCCCTGGCGGGCCGGATCATCGCCAGTTTCCCCGACCACCTCCAGGAGAACCAGCGCATCGACGACGCGCTCGCCGAGCTCGGCGCGCTGGCCACGACTCCCGGCGCGAACATCATCAAGCTGCCGAACGTCTCGGCCTCGATCCCGCAGCTGAAGGCCGCGATCGCCGAGCTGCAGGGGCAGGGCTACGCGCTTCCGGACTACCCGGACGACCCGAAGAGCGACGCGGACAAGGACGTCCGCGCCCGCTACGACAAGATCAAGGGCAGCGCGGTCAACCCCGTCCTGCGTGAGGGCAACTCCGACCGCCGTGCCCCCGCGTCGGTCAAGAACTACGCCAAGACGCACCCGCACCGCATGGGTGCCTGGACGGCCGACTCGAAGACGAACGTCGCCACCATGGGCGTCGACGACTTCCGTTCCACCGAGAAGTCCGCCGTGATCGCCGAGCCCGGCACGCTGCGCATCGAGCTCGTCGGCGACGACGGCACCACCACGGTGCTGCGCGAGTCCGTACCGGTCCTCGCGGGCGAGGTCGTGGACGCCGCCGTCATGCGCGTCGCGGCGCTGCGCGAGTTCTTCACCGCGCAGATCGCCCGGGCCAAGTCCGAGGACGTGCTGTTCTCCGTCCACCTCAAGGCCACGATGATGAAGGTCTCCGACCCGATCATCTTCGGCCACGTGGTCCGCGCGTTCTTCCCGAACACCTTCGCCAAGTACGGCGACGTCCTGGCCGCGGCCGGCCTCACCCCGAACGACGGCCTCGGCGGGATCCTCAAGGGCCTCGACTCGGTGCCCCACGTCGGCGCCGAGATCAAGGCGTCCTTCGAGGCCGAGCTCGCCGAGGGCCCCGCCCTGGCGATGGTCGACTCCGACAAGGGCATCACCAACCTGCACGTCCCCAGCGACGTCATCGTCGACGCCTCCATGCCGGCCATGATCCGCACCTCCGGCCACATGTGGGGCCCGGACGGCCAGGAGGCCGACACGCTCGCCGTCCTGCCGGACAGCAGCTACGCCGGTGTCTACCAGGTCGTGATCGACGACTGCCGCGCGCACGGCGCCTTCGACCCGTCGACCATGGGCTCGGTGCCCAACGTCGGTCTGATGGCGCAGAAGGCCGAGGAGTACGGCAGCCACGACAAGACCTTCGAGATCCCCGCCACGGGCACCGTGCGCGTCGTCGACGCCGCCGGCAACGCCGTGCTGGAGCAGACCGTGGGCGCCGGCGACATCTTCCGGATGTGCCAGACCAAGGACCTGCCGATCCAGGACTGGGTCAAGCTCGCCGTCACCCGCGCCCGCGCGACCGGCAACCCGGCCGTGTTCTGGCTCGACGAGGACCGCGCCCACGACGCGCAGCTCATCGCCAAGGTCAAGACCTACCTGGCCGACCACGACACCGACGGTCTCCAGATCGAGATCCTGACCCCCGAGAAGGCCACCGCCTTCTCGCTGGAGCGCATCCGCCGCGGCGAGGACACCATCTCGGTGACCGGCAACGTGCTGCGTGACTACCTCACCGACCTGTTCCCGATCCTGGAACTCGGCACCAGCGCGAAGATGCTCTCCGTCGTGCCGCTGATGAACGGTGGCGGTCTGTTCGAGACGGGCGCCGGCGGCTCCGCGCCCAAGCACGTCCAGCAGCTCGTCAAGGAGGACTACCTGCGCTGGGACAGCCTGGGCGAGTTCCTCGCCCTCGCGGTCAGCTTCGAGCACCTCGCGCAGACCACGGACAACGCGCGCGCCCAGGTCCTCGCCGACACCCTGGACCGGGCGACCGCCACGTTCCTGAACGAGGACAAGTCGCCGAGCCGCAAGCTCGGCGGCATCGACAACCGCGGCAGCCACTTCTACCTGGCCCTGTACTGGGCCCAGGAGCTGGCGAAGCAGACCGCCGACGCGGACCTCGCCACCGCGTTCGCCCCGCTCGCCGAGACGCTGGCGGAGCAGGAGCAGACCATCGTCGGCGAGCTGATCGCGGTCCAGGGCAAGCCGGCCGACATCGGCGGCTACTACCAGCCCGACCCGGCCAAGGCAGCAGCCGTCATGCGCCCGTCGGCCACGTTCAACCAGGCGATCGCGAGCCTCGCCTGAGGTGACACGGGCGAAAGGACCAGGGGGCCCGCCGCATCCTCGCCCCCGTCCGTAGGCCCGGTGACTGCTGCTCCGCCCCGGCCGACCTTGCGTCGAGCCGGGGCGGAGCTGTTTTCGGCGATGCCCGCGCGTGGCCGGGCCTGTGGTGAACCGGGGGGCGCCCTGACGAGTGAAAGTGCCGCCGTGGCGGGCGCCGGGCGTCCCCCGGGAGGCCCGTGGCTGGTTTGCTGCAACCGGAAACACGCGCGATGCGCGGGGAGGGCCGTTCGGCCGACCCGCCGGCGCGGCGCCACACCGGGTGCGCGGTCCACCCGCGGATGACAACCGAAGGAGCGTCCCTGTGACGACGACGGGCACAGCAGAGCCGATGGAAGAAGAGGAGTCGTACGCCAACGAGCTTCCGGTGCACGGCAAGGAGCCGGGGAACGTCGTCATCAAGTGGCTGACCACCACCGACCACAAGACGATCGGCTCGTTGTACCTGGTCACCTCGTTCGCGTTCTTCATCGTCGGCGGTCTGCTCGCGCTCGTCATGCGCGCCGAGCTGGCCCGTCCCGGCACCCAGCTGGTGTCGAACGAGCAGTTCAACCAGGCGTTCACCATCCACGGCACGATCATGCTGCTGATGTTCGCGACGCCGCTGTTCGCCGGGTTCACCAACTGGATCATGCCGCTGCAGATCGGCGCGCCCGACGTGGCGTTCCCCCGCCTGAACATGTTCGCGTACTGGCTCTACCTCTTCGGCTCGCTCATCGTGGTGGCCGGATTCCTCACCCCGAACGGTGCGGCGGACTTCGGCTGGTTCGCTTACTCCCCGCTGACGGACGCGGTCCGCTCGCCCGGGATCGGCGGCGACATGTGGATCATGGGGCTGGCCTTCTCCGGGTTCGGCACGATCCTCGGCTCGGTCAACTTCATCACCACGATCATCTGCATGCGCGCACCCGGCATGACGATGTTCCGCATGCCGATCTTCGTCTGGAACGTCCTGATGACCGCCGTCCTGGTCCTGCTGGCCTTCCCGGTGCTGGCGGCGGCACTGCTGGTGCTGGAGGCGGACCGGAAGTTCGGTGCCCACGTCTTCGACGCGTCCAACGGCGGCGCGCTGCTCTGGCAGCACCTCTTCTGGTTCTTCGGTCACCCGGAGGTGTACATCATCGCGCTCCCGTTCTTCGGGATCGTCACGGAGATCATCCCCGTCTTCAGCCGCAAACCGATCTTCGGCTACATCGGCCTGATCGGTGCGACGATCGCCATCGCCGGCCTCTCGATCACGGTGTGGGCGCACCACATGTTCGTCACCGGCGCCGTGCTGCTGCCGTTCTTCTCCTTCATGACGTTCCTCATCGCGGTGCCCACCGGAGTGAAGTTCTTCAACTGGATCGGCACGATGTGGAAGGGCTCGCTCTCCTTCGAGACACCGATGCTCTGGGCGATCGGCTTCCTGATCACCTTCCTCTTCGGTGGTCTGACCGGTGTCATCCTGGCCTCGCCGCCGATGGACTTCCACGTCTCGGACTCGTACTTCGTGGTCGCGCACTTCCACTACGTCGTCTTCGGCACCGTGGTGTTCGCGATGTTCGCCGGATTCCACTTCTGGTGGCCGAAGTTCACCGGCAAGATGCTGGACGAGCGGCTCGGCAAGATCACCTTCTGGACCCTGTTCGCCGGGTTCCACGGCACGTTCCTGGTCCAGCACTGGCTCGGCGCCGAGGGTATGCCCCGTCGTTACGCCGACTACCTCGCCAGCGACGGTTTCACCGCGCTGAACACGATCTCGACGATCTCCTCGTTCCTGCTCGGCCTGTCGATGCTGCCCTTCCTCTACAACGTGTGGAAGACCGCCAAGTACGGCAAGAAGATCGAGGTCGACGACCCGTGGGGCTACGGCCGTTCGCTGGAGTGGGCGACCTCCTGCCCGCCGCCGCGGCACAACTTCGTCACGCTGCCCCGGATCCGTTCCGAATCCCCGGCGTTCGACCTGCACCACCCGGTTGTGCGGGAGCTCGACGATGCCGCCAACCGCCACGACCGCTCCGCGACGGTGGCACCCGGGGACAAGCAGGCGTGAGCAGGACGGCCGGCGGAGAGGAGAAGCGCATGGGTCCCGACCGTGACCAGGACACCGCCCGCGGACTGGCCCAGATGGAGGGCTATCTGCTGTGGAACGCCGAGGTCGAGGAGGCCCGTCGGCGCGCCCGTCGCTTCACGGACGCGCTTCCGTGGCTGACGACGGCCCAGCGCGACGACGTGGAACGGGTCTACACGGCGGACCGGGCCGCCGCCTCGCGGGCGATGCTGGTCCGCGTCTCGGTCCGCGCCGCCGAACTGCGCGGCGAGTACAGCGAGCGCTATCGCAGGCTCAGGGCCCGCTGCGTCGCCGCCGCTGTGGTCGCGAGTACGGCGGGAGGCGCCTGTACCGCCTGGACGTACCTGGCCAGATGAACCGGGCCGGGGTCCTCCGTTCTGCCCGCTCAGGAGGCGGTCTCGCGCCCGTCTCGTAAAGATGAGAGGTGACGGGCGCGTGTGACGGGGCAGGCGAACGGATGACCGTGCAGACCCCGAGAAGGGACGAACACTGTGGCACGACCCAGGATTCTCGTTGTCGGAGCCGGATTCGCCGGGGTCGAGTGCGTACGCCGTCTGGAGCGCGGGCTCCGCCCGGGCGAAGCGGACATCGTGCTCGTCGCGCCGTTCTCGTACCAGCTCTATCTGCCCCTGTTGCCGCAGGTCGCCTCCGGCGTCCTCACCCCGCAGTCGGTCGCGCTGTCACTGCGACGGAGCAGCCGGCACCGCACCCGCATCATCCCCGGCGGGGCCATCGGAGTGGACCCGAAGGCGAAGGTCTGCGTCATCCGCAAGATCACCGACGAGGTCGTCTACGAGCCGTACGACTACATCGTGCTCAGTCCGGGCAGCGTCACCCGCACCTTCGACATTCCCGGCCTGCTCGACAACGCCCGCGGCATGAAGACGCTGGCCGAGGCGGCGTACGTACGCGACCACGTGATCGCCCAGCTCGACCTCGCGGACGCCAGCAACGACGAGCAGGAGCGGGCCTCACGGCTGCAGTTCGTCGTGGTCGGCGGCGGATACGCGGGAACCGAGACGGCGGCCTGCCTTCAGCGCCTCACCAGCAGCGCGGTGCGGCACTACCCCCGGCTCGACCCGAAGCTGATCAAGTGGCATCTGATCGACATCGCCCCGAAGCTGATGCCCGAACTGGGCGACAAGCTGGGCGAGAGCGCGCTGAAGGTGCTGCGGGAACGCGGCATCGAGGTGTCGCTGGGCGTCTCGATCGCCGAGGCGGGTGCCGACAAGGTGACGTTCACCGACGGCCGGGTACTGCCCTGCCGCACGCTCATCTGGACGGCCGGCGTCACCGCGAGCCCGCTCGTCACCACCTTCGACGCGGAGACGGTACGCGGCAGGCTGGCGGTGACCCCAGAGATGAACCTGCCCGGCTACGACGGCATGTTCGCCCTCGGGGACGTGGCGGCCGTGCCGGACCTGGTCAAGGGCGACGGCGCGGTCTGCCCGCCCACCGCCCAGCACGCGATGCGTCAGGGCCGCAGGCTCGCCGACAACCTGCTCGCCACACTCCGGCACCAGCCGATGCGCCCGTACGTCCACAAGGACCTCGGACTCGTCGTGGACCTCGGCGGCAAGGACGCCGTGTCCAAGCCGCTCGGCATCGAGATGCACGGGGTGACGGCCCAGGCGGTGGCGCGCGGCTACCACTGGTCGGCGCTGCGGACCAATGTGGCGAAGGCCCGCGTCATGGCGAACTGGCTGATCAACGCGGCGGCGGGCGACGACTTCGTCCGTACCGGGTTCCAGTCGCGCAAGCCCGCGACCCTGCGGGACTTCGAGTACACGGACAGCTATCTCACCCCGGAGCAGGTCCGCGAGCACACCGCCTCGCTGCACGCCCGGCTCAAGTGAGCCGGAGCCGGGGCACGTCAGGCCGGCGGCACCGTGGTACGGATCATGCGCAGGAACGCGGCGTTGTCCCCGGTGTTCCGGATCCGGTCCAGCAGCGTCTCCAGGGACGTCTGGGCGTCCCGCGCGTGCAGGGCCCGGCGCAGTCCGCGTACAGCGGTCAACTCATCTGCCGGAACGAGGAGTTCGTCGCGGCGGGTGCCGGAGGCGGCGATGTTCACCGCCGGGTGGATCCGCTTCTCGGCCAGTGAGCGGTCGAGCCGCAGTTCCATGTTGCCCGTGCCCTTCAGCTCCTCGAAGAAGTACTCGTCCGCGCGGGAGCCGGTCTCGACGAGAGCCGTGGCCAGAATGGTCAGCGAGCCGGCCTCCTCGGTGAGGCGGGCGGCACCGAAGAGCCTCTTGGGGCCCGTCAGCGCGGCTGCGTCCACACCGCCGCTGAGGGTGCGGCCGCCGTTGCCCGCGGCGTTGTTGTGGGCCCGGCAGAGCCGGGTGAGCGAGTCCAGCAGCATGACGACGTCGCGGCCCTGCTCGACGAGCCGCTTGGCGCGTTCGAGGGCGAGATCCGCGAGGGCGATGTGTTCCTTGGCGGGCCGGTCGAAGGTGGAGGCGTAGACCTCGCCGCGGACCGAGCGGCGCATGTCGGTGACCTCCTCGGGGCGTTCGTCGAGGAGCACCACCATCAGATGGGACTCGGGGTGGTTCTCGGCGACGGCCGCCGCGATCTGCTGGAGGAGGACCGTCTTGCCGGTCCTGGGCGGCGCGACGATCAGCCCGCGCTGTCCCTTGCCGACCGGGGCGACCAGATCGACGATGCGCGTCGAGGGACCGCCGGACGGTGTTTCCAGGTGCAGTCGCTGCCGGGGGTGGAGCGGGGTCAGGTCGCGGAAGTGCGGGCGGCCGCGCAGCGTCTGCGGGGCGAGCCCGTTGACGCGGGCGACGGCGCTCAGGGCGCCGCGCCGCTCGCAGAGACCCTCGACGGCGTCGCCCTTGCGCAGGCCGTACCGGCGGATGAGGGCCGAGGGCACCTGGACGTCGCCGGGGGCCGGGTGGCCGCCGGGCGAGCGCAGTGAGCCGTGCCCCTGTTGCGTCAGGTCGAGGATGCCGGCGGCGGCCGTGGTGGTCGCGGGCCGGGTGGTGGATACGGGGTTTTCGAGTGTGGTGGTCATGCGGGGTGGTCCTTTCGCGGACATGCGAATGAAGGGGCCCGGCAGAGACAGGGGCGGAGAACTCACGCCCCGGACGACGGGCAGGAAAGACCGGCGGGAAAGAGTCCGTACCGGGCTGGAGAAGCAATGCGAGGAAGCTGGATCGCCGGCCGAAGAGGACGGGCGCATCAGCGTGGTGAAGGTGAATCGGTACCGGAGCCTGAAAAAAGAGGCGTACACATGTACCGATGGCAATGTAGCACGGCCGCCGGGCTCGGGAGGCCCGATGTGATGCGGCCGACGTTCTCATCCGGGGCCGTAACCCGTTGCGGTGGGGGAGCGGGGGTGGTTTGGTACTCCGGGCCCTTTCTCCCTCCCGACCGCGGAGTCACCTTGCCGATCCACCTCACCGCCCTCACCGATCCCGACCGCGACGCGGGCGGCTACCGCCTGGTGTGGCTGGCGTCCGACGAAGAGGGAGCGCCCGTCGGATCGGCGTTCCTCCGGGTCTTCACCCGGGAGGGCCAGGACCATCTCGCCGAACTGGAACTCCACGTGCACCCGGCGGAACGCCGCAAGGGCACCGGCTCCCGGCTGCTCGACGCGGCCGTCCGGGGAGCCAGGGAGCACGGCCGGCGTTCGGTCGTCGCGCAGACCGAGGCCGGCACCCCGGGCGACCTGTTCCTGCAGGCCGGAGGCGCGCGCCGGGTCCTCGCCCTCACGTACGCCCGGCTGGCACTCGGGAAGGCGGACGCCGCGGCCCTGACCGCCATCACCCGCGAACCGCATCCGGGCTACCGGCTGGAATCCTGGGACGGCATCGTCCCGGAACCGCTGGCGCACACGTTCGCCGCGTCTCGCCGCGCCATGGACGACATGCCCATGGACGACACCGACTACGGCACCGTGGCCTGGGACGTCGACCGGGTCAGGGCCGTCGCGCGGGCCGTCATGGACCGCGGCGACCACCTGCACACGGTGGCCGCCGTCGACGAGGCCGACGGGTCGATCGCCGGCTTCACCGAACTCGTCGTGCCGGGTGACGGACAGGGCGACGGGCAGCACTACGGCACGGGCGTCCTGCCCGAGCACCGGGGCCACGGCCTCGCCCGGTGGATGAAGGCCGCGGCCATCCTCGGGGCCCGCGAGCGCCACCCGGGCCTGGGCGGCCTGCTCGCGGATACGGCCGACAGCAACACGTACATGCGGCGCATCAACGACGCGTTCGGATACGAGCCGACGCACCGTTCGTTCGAGTACCAGCTCGACCTCTAGAGGCTTGCGCGCCCGGTCGCCGGACCCGGTCCCCGGAACACCTCCAGGATCTGTTCGGCGGCCAGTGTGGCAGGCAACGAGCCCTCCCGTACGCGCAGTTCGAGCTCCGGTGCACGTGCGCGCACCTCGGGGTGGCTGCGCAGGCTCTCCAGGAGTTCGTCCCGCACCATCGTCCAGGTCCAGTCGACCTGCTGCTCGCTGCGCTTGGCCGCGAGGCGGCCCGTCGATTCGAGCAGCGTGCGGTGCTGCTCCAGCCGCTCCCACAGGGTGTCCAGACCGCTGGACTCCCGGGCGCTGCAGGTCAGCACCGGCGGGGTCCACGCCGCGTCCACCGGGTGCATCAGCCTTAGCGCGCCCGCCAGTTCACGCGCCGCCGAGCGGGCATCACGCTCGTGCGGACCGTCGGCCTTGTTCACGGCGATGGCGTCCGCCAGCTCCAGCACACCCTTCTTGATGCCCTGGAGCTGGTCACCGGTGCGGGCCAGCGTGAGCAGCAGGAACGTGTCGACCATGTTGGCGACAGCGGTCTCCGACTGGCCGACGCCGACCGTCTCCACGAGCACCACGTCATAACCCGCCGCCTCCATCACCACGATGGACTCGCGGGTCGCCTTCGCCACGCCGCCGAGCGTGCCGGCGGTGGGGGAGGGGCGGACGAACGCCGCCGGGTCCACCGCGAGCCGCTCCATCCGGGTCTTGTCGCCCAGGATGGAGCCGCCGGTCCGGCTGGAGGACGGGTCCACGGCGAGCACCGCGACCCGGTGTCCGAGCCCGGTGAGCATCGTGCCGAGCGCGTCGATGAACGTCGACTTGCCGACGCCGGGCACCCCGCTGATACCGATGCGCCGGGCGTTGCCCGAGTGCGGCAGGAGCTCGCGCAGCAACTGCTGGGCCAGCGCCCGGTGGTCGGGACGGGTGGACTCGACGAGGGTGATGGCGCGCGCGATGTGCGCCCGCTTCCCGTCGAGCACCCCCTTCACATAGCTGTCGAGATCGATCTTCGGAGCCATCGGTTCAGCGGCTCACAGCTCGTGGCCGAGTGAGGCGCCCAGCCGCGTCACCAGGTCGTGAGCCGCGTCCGGGATCACGGTTCCCGGCGGGAACACCGCCGCCGCGCCCGCCTCGTGCAGCGCGTCGATGTCCTGCGGCGGGATCACCCCGCCCACCACGATCATGATGTCCTCCCGGCCCTCGGCGGCGAGCTCCTCACGCAGCGCCGGGACGAGGGTGAGGTGGCCGGCGGCGAGGGAGGAGACGCCCACGATGTGCACGTCCGCCTCGACCGCCTGGCGGGCGACCTCGCCCGGCGTCTGGAACAGCGGGCCGACGTCCACGTCGAAGCCCAGGTCGGCGAAGGCGGTCGCGATGACCTTCTGGCCGCGGTCGTGCCCGTCCTGGCCCATCTTGGCGACCAGGATCCGCGGACGGCGTCCCTCCGCCTCCTCGAACGCGTCGACCAGCGCGCGGGTGCGGTCCACGGACGGCGACTCCCCTGCCTCGTTGCGGTACACACCGGAGATCGTACGGATCTGGCCCGCGTGCCGGCCGTACACCTTCTCCAGGGCGTCCGAGATCTCGCCCACGGTCGCCATCGCCCGCGCCGCGTCGACGGCCAGCGCCAGCAGGTTGCCCTCAAGACCGGGACCCGGATCCCGCCCGGCCGCCTCCGTCAGCGCGCGCAGTGCGTCCTGGCAGGCCTGCTCGTCGCGCTCCTCGCGCAGCCGCCGCAGTTTCTCCAGCTGCTGGGCGCGCACGGAGGAGTTGTCGACCTTGAGGACGTCGATCTTCTCGTCGGTCTCCACGCGGTACTTGTTGACGCCGATGACGGGCTGGCGTCCGGAGTCGATGCGGGCCTGGGTGCGGGCCGCGGCCTCCTCGATACGGAGCTTGGGGATGCCGGCGTCGATGGCCTTGGCCATGCCGCCCGCCGCCTCGACCTCCTCGATGTGCTGCCAGGCCCGCCGCGCCAGGTCGTACGTCAGCTTCTCCACGTACGCGCTGCCGCCCCACGGGTCGATGACCCGGCCCGTGCCGGACTCCTGCTGGAGCAGGAGCTGGGTGTTGCGGGCGATGCGGGCCGAGAAGTCGGTGGGCAGCGCGAGGGCTTCGTCCAGGGCGTTGGTGTGCAGGGACTGGGTGTGGCCCTGGGTCGCGGCCATCGCCTCCACACACGTGCGGGTGACGTTGTTGAACACGTCCTGCGCCGTCAGTGACCATCCCGACGTCTGCGAATGAGTGCGCAGGGAAAGCGACTTGGCGTTCTTCGGCTCGAACTCCCTGACGAGCTTGGCCCACAGCAGGCGGGCGGCCCGGAGCTTGGCGACCTCCATGAAGAAGTTCATGCCGATCGCCCAGAAGAACGACAGCCGCGGCGCGAACGCGTCGACATCGAGACCCGCGTCGCGTCCGGCCCGCAGGTACTCCACCCCGTCCGCCAGGGTGTAGGCCAGTTCCAGGTCGGCCGTGGCCCCGGCCTCCTGGATGTGGTAGCCGGAGATGGAGATCGAGTTGTAGCGCGGCATCTTCTGCGAGGTGAACGAGAAGATGTCGGAGATGATCCGCATCGAGGGCTTCGGCGGATAGATATAGGTGTTGCGGACCATGAACTCCTTCAGAATGTCGTTCTGAATGGTCCCGGCCAGCTTCTCGGGCGCGACGCCCTGCTCCTCGGCAGCCACGATGTACAGGGCGAGTACGGGCAGCACCGCGCCGTTCATCGTCATCGACACGGACATCTTGTCCAGCGGGATGCCGTCGAACAGCTGGCGCATGTCGTAGATCGAGTCGATCGCCACACCGGCCATGCCGACGTCACCGGTCACCCGCGGGTGGTCGCTGTCGTAGCCGCGGTGGGTCGGCAGGTCGAACGCGACCGAGAGACCCTTCTGCCCGGCCGCCAGGTTGCGGCGGTAGAAGGCGTTGGACTCCTCGGCGGTGGAGAAACCCGCGTACTGCCGGATCGTCCAGGGCTGGTTCACGTACATCGTCGGATACGGGCCCCGCAGATACGGCGCCACCCCCGGATACGTCCCCAGGAAGTCGATGCCCTCCAGGTCCTGCCCGGTGTACAGCGGCTTGACCGCGATGCCCTCGGGGGTCCCCCACAGCAGGTCGCCCTCGGAGCTCCCGGAGGACTCCTTGACCGCGGTACGCCACTGGTCCTCGGTCACCTCGGCGCCGTCGCCCGGCCCGAGCTCGATGTCGGAGAAATCGGGGATCCGCATTACGCCACACCCATACGGTCGAGAACGGAAGAGAGCACGGCCACCACGTCACATCCGGCGAAGACGTACTCGTCGACGCCCGGGTGCGCCCCGGGCCGTCCCGCCAGGTACACCCGCTGCGCGCCGGCGGCGACGAGCGCCTCGGCGACCTCGCCGGCCTGTTCGGCGTAGAGCGCGTCACTGGAACACAGGCACACCACGTCCGTTCCCGCCGCGGCGAGGGCCGCCGCGGCCGACGAGGCGTCCACCTGTACCGGCTCGTGGACGGGTTCGATGCCGCCCGCCTGGAACAGGTTCGCGGCGAACGAGGCGCGAGCGGTGTGTGCCGAGGCGGGACCGAGCGCGGCGAGGAAGACCCGCGGCCGGGCGCCGGTCGCCAGCAGATGGGCGTCCGAACGGGCGCGCAGCGCCTCGAAGGCCTCGTCGCGGCGGACCACCGGGAGGCCGCCACCCCCGGTCGCGGCCGGCGGCACCGGCTCGCGCTCCACCGCGCGTTCCGCGAGCTGAGGGAATTCACTCACGCCGGTGATCGGTTCCTTGCGCCGCGCCAGGTCCTTGCTGCGGGCGGCCCAGGTGGCCGCGATCCGGTCCGCGACCATGCCCGAACGGAGCGCCGCGGCCTGACCGCCGGCCCGCTCGATCTCCTGGAAGAAGGCCCAGGAGGCGTCCGCGAGTTCGTCGGTCAGGCGTTCCACATACCAGGAACCGCCCGCCGGGTCGATGACCCGGGCCAGATGGGACTCCTCCAGCAGGATCGTCGACGTGTTGCGGGCGATGCGCCGGGCGAACGCGTCCGGGAGACCCAGCGCGTGGTCGAAGGGCAGCACGGTCACGGCGTCGGCGCCACCGACGCCGGCGCCCAGACAGGCCAGCGTGGTCCGCAGCATGTTCACCCATGGATCGCGCCGCGTCATCATCACCGGCGACGTCACCGCGTGCTGGCGCTGCGCCCCGGCCTCCGGCGCCCCGCAGACCTCGGTGACCCGGGCCCACAGCCGGCGGGCCGCGCGCAGCTTGGCGATCGTCAGGAACTGGTCGGCGGTGGCCGCGTACCGGAACTCCAGCTGGGCGCAGGCCTCGTCGACCCCGAGTCCCGCGTCGGTCAGCGCGCGCAGATAGGCGACGCCCGTGGCCAGCGAAGTACCCAGCTCCTGCGCCGCCGAGCCGCCGGCCTCGTGGTACGGCAGCGCGTCCACGGTCAGCGCCCGCAGCCCGGGATACCCGGCCGCGCAGTGCCTTGCCCAGCGCACGGCGGACGTCAGGTCCGCCTCGTCGCCGCTGCGGGCGGCCTGCCCGAGCGGGTCTGCCCCGAGGTTGCCGCGCACCGCGTCCGCCGGGACGCCGCGCTCCTGGTGAAGCCGGAACAACTCCGTGGCCGCGGCGTCGAGTTCGTCCCCGGCGTCGAGTACGAGCGGTGCCAGGTCGAGGTGGACGCCTTCCAGCGCCCGCGCCAGACCGGAGACCGGCACACCGCCGACGCCTCCGACGGTCAGCCACAACGAGGTGGCGCCGTTCTCCAGGTCCCCGAGCACGGACTCGTTGAGCCGTACGGGATCCGTCGACGTGTGCTGCTGCCGTACGCCCCAGCCGCCCGCCGTACTTCCCTGCGGCGTGCTGCCGCGGGTGAACGGGGCGAAGCCCGGGAGACCGGCATCGGGCGCGTCGTCGCGCGAGGTGTAGAGGGGGCGCGTGATGAGCCCGTCCTCCACCGTGGTGGACAGTGCTTCCTCGGCGGCCGAACCCGAAACGTCCTTGCCCGACTTGCGCAGCACACCTTCGACAAGGCTCTGCCACTGCTCGTGGGCGGGGTCAGGGAATTCGGCGGCCAACGAAAGCCCGTCAGCAGGCTGGACCGTCATGCCCAGATGCTAGGACAGGTCCCGGACGGGCAGCAGAGGCCCGGCCTGTGACCTTGCCCTCTCTCCGAACGCACTTGATCCTTCACGTACGGTCGCGTAGGGCGGCGTCCGCATGCGCCGCATGGCTGCCCCTTCGCGGGCCGGCAGATCCGGGCGGGCGCCGGTTGCCGGCAGCCGTGGCCGATGCGCATCCTCCGGCCGGTGACGATTTGCCACAGTGCGGCAATAAATGTCCGAAGTTATGCTGCTGGCAATTCATCCTTCCGGAGAGGACACGCCCGTGGCTGTGGGACCTGTGGAGTACCTCGTCGTCGCTTTCCCGGGCAGCCGGTTCACCGGTGCCATCGCGCCGGCGCTGGCGGAAGCGGTGGCGTCCAAGGCGGTGCGCATCATCGACCTGACCTTCGTGTACCGGTCCGAGGACGGTGCGATCGACATCGTCGAACTGGACGACCTCGACCCGGAGGACCTGGTCTCCTTCGAGCCGGTCGAGGGTGAGGCCGGCGCCCTGCTGAACAGTGATGACATCCGGACCCTCGGCGAGAGCGTGCCACCGGGCAGTTCCGCGGCGCTGATCGTGTGGGAGGACCTCTGGGCGCTGCCCCTCACCGAGGCGGTCCGCGCGTCGGGCGGACAACTCGTCGCCCATGAGCGGATTCCCGCAGACGTCGCGGAGGCCGCAGTGGCAGCCGCCGCGTCCGCAAGCTGACAACGCACCGCACCGGAAAGGCGTACGACATGCCGATCTTTCGAGGACCTGGAATGAACCGTCGCGGGCCCGGTCTGCTCGGCGCCGCGGCGCGCACGGCCGTCGTCGCGGGAACCGCCTCGGCGGTCAGCGGCCGCGTTCAGCGGCGCCAGCAGGCGAGGTTCGCCGAGGACGACTCCGAGCAGATGGCCGAGGAGCAGATGCGTCAGCAGATGCAGATGCAGGCCGCCCAGCAGCAGGCGGCCCAGCAACAGGCCGCTCAGCAGCAGGCCGCCCAGGCACCCGCCGACGATCTCATCGGCCAACTGGAGCGACTGGCGGAGCTGAAGAAGCAAGGCATCCTGAACGATGCCGAGTTCGAGGCCCAGAAGGCAAGACTTCTGGCCGAGTGAGACCCGCCGGGCAGCAGTGGCCGGCCCGGCGCCGGGCCCGGCCGGTGAGAACGTGATTTCTCCCTGTCGCGATTCTTTCCGCGGGCGCGCTTGCTGCGGCCTCTCCGCGCCTCTCTCCATGGCTTCTCCGGGGCCTTTCCGCTGACTCCGCGCCGCAGAACGGGCTGGGCCGCGCCACACCCGGTGGCGCGGCGGCGGATTCCGGACGGCGCGTGAGCGCCACGCCCCAGGTCGGAAGCGTTGCGCACGCCTCCTGTCGCACCCCCTCGGTCCGCGTGCGCGCGATCGATGATCACCGGCGTTTTACTTTGTCGATTTCCCGACATCATGCGACTTTTGATCCGGCCAGGCCGAAATCAATTCGGATACGTGTCGGGAAAAGAGGAATCTCATCGTGCAAACCGCCAGGGCCGTCCCGGCAGCCTCTGTTCTCAACCTGCGGGATCTGGGCGGCATCGCTCTCGGGCCCGGCCGGCAGGTGCGACCCGGCGTGGTGCTGCGCTCGGGCCAGCTCAGCGGGCACGACCCGGTACACGACGCGACGGTGGCCGTGCTCGGCATCCGTACGGTCGTCGACCTGCGGACCGCGGACGAACGGGCCTCGGCCCCCGACCGTCTGCCGCCCGGCGCCCGGCTGTTCGTCGCCGACGTGCTCGGGGACGATCCGGGCGTGGCGCCGGCCAGGCTCCGCGCCCTGCTCGCCGATCCGGTCGAGACCGAGCGGCTGCTGGGGGGCGGGAAGGCCGAGGAGATGTTCGCCGAGACCTACCGGCAGGTGGTGCTCTCGCCGCGTGCGGCTGCCGCCTACCGGGCCTTCCTCGAGACGGCGGCCGACGCCGCCGCGCGCCCGGTGCTCTTCCACTGCACGACGGGCAAGGACCGGGCGGGCTGGGGGGCGGTCCTGCTGCTGCTCCTCCTCGGTGCCTCGCGCGATGTCGTCCGGGAAGAGTTCCTCTCCGTGAACCCGGTGATGCGGGTCGCCTTCCGGCCGTCCGTGCAGAGCTATCTCGACGCGGGCGGCGACCCGGAGATCGCCTCGGCGATCATCGAGGTCAGGCCCCGCTACCTCGACACGGCGCTGGACGCCATGGACGAGCGCTGGGGAGGGATCGACGGGTACGCGCGCGACGGGCTGCGCATCCCGGAAGCCGCACTGCGGCGGCTGCGGGACGACCTCGTGGTGCCCGCCGGCTGACCGGCCGCACGGCACCACGTGACTCCGCCCCCGGCGCCATCGCCGGGGGCGGAGTCACGTCCGGGCCGGGACGCGGGGCCGCCCTGCGGGAAAGGGCATGCGCCCGCGAGCCGGTGCGGCCGCGCGCCTCACACGTTCAGCAGCCGTTCGGTGAGGTCCCGGTAGTGCTGGAGCGTCACGCGGAGTTCCTCGGTCCGCATGCCGGGATCACCGTCCCGTCCGACGCCTCCGAGCGTGCGCCGTTGCTCTTCGAGTGCGTCCTTGAGGCCCTCGACGACGGAGTCGAACGTGCTCTCGGCTTCCTCGACCGCGCGGCGGGGGCTCTCGACGAACTCGCTCACCGCGTGCTGGATCCGCAGGGCGAGCTTGTCGTGG
Source organism: Streptomyces sp. OR43 (assembly GCF_008042275.1). Taxonomy (GTDB): domain Bacteria; phylum Actinomycetota; class Actinomycetes; order Streptomycetales; family Streptomycetaceae; genus Streptomyces. The sequence goes on from NZ_RDBK01000023.1 coordinate 91,066, forward strand.
TCGCCCTCCGGGAAGAGGGGCCGGAGCGCGTGGGGTGCGCGCCCGTCGGTGTCATCCGCCGTGCCGTCTTCGTTCCGGGGCGCTGCGGCGGGGGGCCTCGTCCGCGGCCCCCCGTCCGGGGCGCTGTCCGGCCGCGGCTTTCCTACGGTGCCCGGCGCTCCGGTGCTCGCTGCCCGGGTTTCCCGGGTGCCGCGGTCCGCGCCGGCGTCGGGAGCGGCGGGCCGGGGCCGCTTCGCCGCCTCGGGAGCGTCGCTCGGGACGGGCGGGATGTTTCCGGCGTCGTGCGTCATGCCGTGCCACTTCCTTCCACAGGGTGCGGGTGCCGACGGACAGATCGGTCCGTTCCGTTCGATACGAGGACGTCGAACAGGCCGCGGGCCTCCAGCAGCGCCTCCCGCAGGTCCTCCGTGCCGCCGTCGCCCTGCCGGGCGGCGTGCACCCGGCGATAGCCGTTGACGTGCTCGGCGTGGTGAACGGAGAGCGCGGCGCTCTGCTCCCCGAAGTCGCTGCCGTCGGGGAAGCCGAGGTCCCGGGCCAGTTCGGCCAGCAGGATGTCCGCCTCTGCCACGGCTTGTTGCGGCGCGTCGACGAAGCCGCCCTCGATCCGCGTCCAGCGGTCCGAGTACTGGGCGCGGGCCCCGGGCGTCAGGGGGCGCTCGTGCAGGGAGCGGTGCCGCTTCCACCGCTCGTGCAGCTCACGTTCGGCGGCCTTCGTGTCGCCGTCGTGGCCGGCGACGGCCCGGTCGTACTCGGGCCCGAAGCGACGCCGCATTCCCTGGCCGCCTGCCTGTCGTGTGTACACGAACGCACCTGCGCAGACCGCCACCAGGGCCACCGCGACGATGATCACTACGGTCGTCATGGTCACCACTCCCGCCGGGTCCCGGTTCGCGTGTGGCTGTGCATCACTCTCACCATCCCTTTCGGTCGTGTCCCGTCGTCGTCGTCCGGACGGGCGTGCCGCTCGTGTACCCCGCCGTCGGCGTTGCAAGGCCCGGTGCCCGCCCGCCCGGCCGGTCCGCCCGGCGCTGTGCGGCTGGGTATCGTGAAGGGGCCGCACACCAGAGGCATCTCCGAGAGGGGCATCACGGTGACCGAGCGCAAACCCGCGGGCGTCAGCTTCGAGTCATGGGTCGACAAGCAGATCCGGGAATCCGAGCAGCGGGGTGACGTCTCGCAGCTGCCGGGGTTCGGCAAGCCCCTCGAAGGACTCGACCGCCCCTACGACGAGGCGTGGTGGATCAAGGCGAAGATGGAGCGCGAGGGGATGTCCGTGCTCCCGCCGGCGCTGGCCCTGCGCAAAGAGGCGGAGGAAACCCTCGCCGCCGTGCCCGGGACGCGGACCGAGGCCCAGGTGCGGCGGATGCTGGGCGAGGTGAACGAGAAGATCGCCGAGGCCGTCAGGAGGCCGCCGCCCGGGCCGCTCCTGAAACTCGAACCGTTCGATGTCGAGGCCGTCGTCGAGGAGTGGCGAGCGGCGCGCCGCTCCTCCTGAAGCCTCCGGTGGCGTCTTGCTCCATCCCAGGTGCGTAATACTCGGAGCATGAGATCAGGCATTACTGAGCGGGCGCGCCGGGCCCTGGGCGAAGACGTCGGGGTCAGGCGGGCCGGTGCGCGGGACACAAAGCGCCTGTCCCGGCTCGTGCGAACCTCCCGCGCTTACGAGGGTCCGTACGCACCCATGGTCGCCGGCTACCGGGTGGGCCACGACTACGTCGAGACGCACAGGGTCTTCGCGGCCGTGGGGGAGACCACGGACCGGCTGCTCGGCTTCTACTCCCTGATCATCGACCCGCCGGAACTCGACCTCATGTTCGTCGCCGACCACGCGCAGGGCGCCGGGATCGGGCGCCTGCTCGTCGGACACCTGAGGGACGAAGCGCAGGCGGCCGGACTCACCGAGGTGCGCATCGTCTCGCATCCGCCGGCCGAGGGGTTCTACGCGAGCGTGGGCGCCCACCGGACCGGAACCGTGCGGGCCGCGCCGCCCGCGGTGATGTGGGACCGTCCCGTGCTCGTGCTGCCGGTCGGCTGAGAGCGGCCGGGCAGCCGGCGTCCCGCGACGCGGCGGGCGGCCCCATTGCCGGAGGTCTACGGTGTGGGAAAAGGGGCACGAGACGTACAGGAACTGTGACTAGGCGGACGGAGGTCCACGGTGAGCCCACCCGAGGAGGAGCAGGGACAGGACCGCGGGTGGGGGCGCCGGGAGACGCCGGAGGAACGGGCCGACCGCCGGTGGACCGATCTGCTCCAGGAACTGCGCGTCGCCCAGACCGGCGTACAGATCCTCTTCGGCTTCCTGCTCGCCGTCGTCTTCCAGCCGCGCTTCACGGATCTCTCCGACACCGACCGCACGATCTACGTGATCACGGTGATGTTCGGCTCCGCCACGGCGGGCGCGCTCATCGGGCCCGTGTCGTACCACCGGCTGCTCACGGGGCGGCGGATGAAGCCGCAGACGGTCACCTGGGCGTCCCGCCTGACCGTGATCGGGCTGATCCTGCTGTTCTGCACGATGTGTTCGGCGCTCCTGCTGATCCTGCGGGTGGCGCTGCACAACGCCCTCGCCCTCTGGCTGGTGGGCGGGATGGCGTTGTGGTTCCTCATCTGCTGGTTCGTCTTCCCCGCCTGGGCGCTGACCCGGTCCCACGGCCGTCGGCGGGATCGGTGACGGCACGCGGAGTCAGGGCGCGCCGGTGTCCTCGGCGCGGTGGACGTCCGTGAGAGTGAAGAGCCCGCCGTCCGGATCGACGAGTGTCGCCTCGCGTCCTTCCGGCCGCGACAGTTCCTCGACCAGTGAACCGCCGTGCCTCTGGGCCGACGCGACAGCGACGGCGACGTCATCCACCGGAAAATTGACCTGCCAGTGCGGGCGGACCAGCGGGTCGGGGGCGGCCTCGAGGGCGCCCGAGCTGATCCGGGCCAGCTGGCGCCCGCCGCACTGGACGACCACCTCGTCCTTCGCGTACGCCACCTCGCAGGAGCCGGGCCGTCCGCTTGCCCAGTCCAGGACCTCGCCGTAGAAGATCGCGGCGTCGAACGCGTTGCGCGTGCGCAGCCGCAGCCAGGCGTGCGCATGGCCGTCCGGGGCGGGCGGCGACGTGGCGGGCGCGGTCCGCTCCCAGATGCCGAAGCCCGCACCGTCCCGGTCGGCCGCCAGCGCGCCGCGCCCCTTGCCCAGCGTCAGCGGGCCGACCGCGACGGTTCCGCTGCGCTCCCGGATCCGGGCGGCGGTGGCATCGGCGTCCTGGACGGCGAAGTAGGGCGTCCACGCCACCGCCACCTGGAAGGTGGTCGCCACGGCGCCGATCCCGGCGACGGGTACGTCACCGCGGCGGGCGACCGAGAACTCCTGGCCGAGCTTGCCCGGCCGGAACGTCCAGCCCATCACCGGGCCGTAGAACTCCTGGGCGGACTCCAGGTTCAGGGTCATCAGATTGACCCAGCAGGGCGCCGCCGACCCGGTCAGCGGTGCGGGCGCGGATGCCGTACCAGAGGTACTTCCGGTCATGGTCCTACTGCCTTCATGGGGAGTGCGGCAGATGAATGCCGATGGCCCTCGGGGCCCTCACCAGCCTCTCCGCGGGCGGCCGCTCCCGCAACACGCGGCGACGCGGCCGACCGGTCAAAGGCGCGGGCGGCCGCGAGAAGGGGCGTTTGCGGGGAAAGGCGACCGATCCGGGACGGTGCCTGCCCCGTTCGGAACGCGGGGGCCGCTCAGTCGCGGCGCTCGTCGTCGTCCCGGTGGAGCGTCTCGTTCCCGTGATCGCCGAGCTCGTAGGGCGACAGCCCACGGCCATCCGGCGGGAAGGCGTCGTCGCCGTGGACATCGGGCTCCTCGACGTGCGCGCGGTGGTCCGGCGTCAGCGGCTGCTCCTCGGGCCGGGGCGGCGGCAGTTCCTGGTCGCGCCGCCGCTTGCCCAGCCAGAAGGCGCCGATCAGCACAGCCACCAGGACCACGCCGACGACACCCAGCACCGCCCCGGTCGCGCCCCGTCCGTCCGCGAGGGTGATGGCCAGGGAATTCAGGGCTCCATCCGATACATCCATGCTTGCCGGATACCCCAGGGTGAGGCTGTCACTCAACTCTGGCATCGAATTCATGTTTTAAGTGGATAAAGCCACTGAAAATGTTTGGGACGGCGTGGGCTGCTCGTTCACGGGTACCCGCGGGGCTTCCGGGCCACCCGTGTCGCAGGCGTCCGCCCGCGGGGTGAGCCTGGAAGTGACCCCATGGGAAGGAACCGCGGTGAACAGCACACAGGCAAAGCAGCAGTCCGAGGAGAACCGGGACGGCCGCGAGGTGTCGGTCGTGGTCAGCGGGTGCGGGAAGGACGACGCGCGCACGGTCTTCGACGTGCTTCGGGCCGCCTTCGTCACCGACCGGGCCTCGGCCGACGTACCCCAGGAGGTCGACGGCAAGCGGCCCACGGCATGGGTCGTGACCGTCGACGTCACGGAGGCCCGGGTGGTGTCCGGGTCCGTGGAGCTCGGTGAGCCCGTCACCGTCGACGTGCAGGGCGGCTACCGGGCGGTCGACCGGCTCCGGCAGGGCCTGGCGGACGCCTTCGCCGTGCAGGTCGTCGGCACGGTCTCCGGCGACCAGGAGGAGGAGGTCCGGCTGCGGCTGAAGAACAAGTAGGCCGAACGCCACGCCGCTGCGGCTTCACGACGCGGAGCCGCCACCAGGCTGGTAGAAAGCAGACAAAACTACCTCTCGAAAGGTGCCGTCACGTGGACCCGACCACCACCCGGGGGAGGAGCGGCGAGGGTGAGGAGCGGGCAACCGGCCACCGTTCCACCCTCACCCTCACCGTCAACGGAACCGATCACACCCTGACGCTCGACCACCGCACCACGGTCCTGGACGCGCTGCGCGGACACCTGGGCCTGACCGGGGCGAAGAAGGGCTGTGACCATGGCCAGTGCGGCGCCTGCACCGTGCTCGTGGACGGCCGGCGCGCCAACAGCTGTCTGCTGCTGGCCGTGGCGCAGGACGGGGCCCGGATCACCACGGTCGAGGGCCTGGCCGACAGCGGCCGGCTGCACCCGCTCCAGGAGGCCTTTCTGGAGCGTGACGCGCTCCAGTGCGGTTACTGCACGCCCGGGCAGATCTGCTCGGGCGTCGGCGTTCTGGGTGAGGCGCAGGACGGCTTCCCGTCCCACGCGACCGCGCCCACCGCGCCCGTCACCGCCCCGGTGGCACTCGACGCCGCCGAGATCCGCGAACGGATGAGCGGCAACCTGTGCCGGTGCGGCGCCTACCCCCGTATCGTCGAGGCGATCGGGGATGTCGCGTCGTGAAGCCCTTCGCCTATGTGCGCGCGGAATCGGTCGCCGAAGCGGTTCGCGAGAGCGCCGCCCGTCCCGGGGCCCGGTTCCTCGGCGGCGGCACCAACCTGGTCGACCTGATGAAACTCGGCGTGGAGCGTCCCGGCCTCCTCATCGACGTCAGCCGGCTGCCGCTGGACCGGGTCACGGACACGGCCGACGGCGGACTGCGCATCGGGGCCACCGTCCGCAACAGCGACCTGGCCGCCCACCCCGCTGTCCGTACGCGCTATCCCGTGCTCTCCCAGGCGCTGCTGGCCGGGGCCTCGGGCCAACTGCGCAACACCGCCACCACCGGCGGGAACCTGCTCCAGCGCACCCGCTGCCCCTACTTCCAGGACACGTCGAAGCCCTGCAACAAGCGGGAACCCGGCAGCGGCTGCCCGGCCCGTGAGGGCGCCCACCGCGACCTCGCGGTCATCGGTCATTCGACCGCGTGCGTGGCCACCCATCCTTCGGACATGGCGGTGGCGCTCGCGGCCCTCGACGCCGTGGTGCTCCTGCACGGACCGGACGGCGAACGGACGGTGGCCGTCGCCGAGTTCCACCGTCTGCCCGGGGACGACCCGAGTGCGGACACCGTGATCCGGCCGGACGAAATGATCACCGAGGTGGTCCTTCCTCCGCTTCCCGAGGGCACGGTCTCCCTCTACCGCAAAGCCCGCGACCGTGCCTCGTTCGCGTTCGCCCTCGCCTCCGTGGCGGCCGTCCTGCGGGTGCGCGACGGGCGGATCGAGCACGCCGCGCTGGCGTTCGGCGGACTCGCCCACCGGCCGTGGCGCGCCCGCACCGCCGAGGAGGCGCTGCGCGGCGCACCCGCGGGCGATGCCGTGTACCTGAGCGCGGTGGACGCCGAACTGGCCGCGGCCCGGCCGCTGCGCGACAACGCGTTCAAGGTGACTCTGGCCCGGCACCTGGCCGTCGACGTCCTGGCCGCACTCACCACCCGCGCCTGAAGATGCCCCCGCCTGAAGATGCCCGCGCCCGAAGATGCCCGTGCCTGAAGATGCCAGGGCCAGAGGGCGCCGGCGCCCGAAAACGCCAGGGCTCGAAGGCGCCGACGCTTGAAGATGCCGACGTTTGAAGACGCCGACGTTTGAAGACGCACGCCCCCCGGGGCGCCCGCCAGCGGTGCCCCCCGAACAGCCGAGGATTCCGCCATGAGCCACGCCCCCCAGCCGCTCGGCGCACCCGTCGTCCGCCGTGAGGGCCGGGACAAGGTGACCGGCGTCGCCCGCTACGCCGCCGAGCGCCACCTGCCCGGCTGCCTGTACGCCTGGCCGGTGCCCGCCACCGTGCCCTGCGGCCGGGTCGCCGCGATCCGGACCACCGACGCCCTCGCCCTCCCCGGTGTGCAGGCCGTCCTCACCCACGAGAACGCGCCAAGGACCCGGGAGCCGGACGACCCGATCCTCGCCGTGCTCCAGAACGACCGTGTGCCGCACCGCGGCTGGCAGATCGCTCTGGTGGTGGCCGACACCCTCGAAGGCGCACGGGCCGGCGCCGAGGCGCTGGACATCACCTACGAGACCGCCCCGCACGACACCGTCCTCACCGCCGACCACGCCGGCCTGTACACCCCGGAGACCGCCAACGGCGGGTACCCGGCCGTCCGCGAACGCGGCGACGCCGACCGCGCGTTCGCCGCGGCCCCCGTTCAGGTGGACGCCACGTACACGCTCGGGCCGCTGCACAACCACCCCATGGAGCCGCACGCCACGACCGCGCTCTGGTCGCAGGACGGGCGGCTCACCCTGTACGACTCCAGCCAGGGCGCCACCAAGGTGCGCGACAGTCTCGCCACCGTGTTCGGACTCCGCCCGGACCAGGTCACCGTGGTGTCGGAACACGTCGGCGGCGGATTCGGCAGCAAGGGAACTCCTCGCCCCCAGGCCGTGCTCGCCGCCATGGCCGCGCTCCACACGGGACGTCCCGTGGAACTGGCCATGCCCCGGCGCCACATGGCCGCCGTCGTCGGCCACCGGGCACCCACCGTGCAGCGCGTCCGGCTCGGGGCGGCGAACGACGGGACCCTCACCTCGGTGGCCCAGGAGATCATCACGCACACCTCCACCGTCAAGGAGTTCGTGGAACAGGCCGCCGTCCCGGCCCGCGTGATGTACGGATCCGCGCACAGCCGGACCGTCCACCGGGTCGCCGCGCTCGACGTACCGAGCCCGTCCTGGATGCGCGCCCCGGGCGAGGCGCCCGGCATGTACGCCCTCGAATCAGCCATGGACGAACTCGCCTCCGGCCTCGGGCTCGACCCCGTCGAACTGCGCCTGCGCAACGATCCGGCCGCCGAGCCCGACTCCGGCAAGCCCTTCAGCAGCCGCGGTCTCGCCGCCTGCCTCCGGGAGGGGGCCGCACGCTTCGGCTGGAACGACCGCGACCCGCGCCCGGCCGTCCGCCGGGAAGGCGCCCTGCTGCTCGGTACGGGCGTCGCCGCCGCGACGTACCCGGTCTACGCCTCCGCCTCCCACGCCTCGGCGCACGCGGAACCCGACGGCTCCTACCGCATCGCCGTGAACGCCACCGACATCGGCACCGGCGCCCGGACCGTCCTGGCCCAGATCGCCGCACAGGTGCTGGAGACACCGGTGGAGAACGTGCGGGTCGATATCGGGAACAGCGATCTGCCGGACGCCCCGCTGGCCGGCGGCTCCTCCGGCACCGCCTCCTGGGGCTGGTCCGTACACAAGGCGGCCACCGCCCTCGTGCAGCGGCTGGGCGAGAGCTCCGGACCGCTGCCCGCCGCCGGAGTGACCGTCACCGCGGACACCACCGAGGAGACGGCCGAGGAGTCGCGCTACGCCCGCCACGCGTTCGGGGCCCACTTCGCGGAGGCCGCGGTCGACTCGCGGACCGGTGAGGTCCGCGTGCGCCGGATGCTCGGGGTCTTCGCCGCCGGGCACATCCTCAACTCCCGTACCGCACGCTCCCAGCTCATCGGCGGCATGACCATGGGGCTCGGCATGGCCCTGACCGAGGGCGGCTCGCTCGACCCGGTCTTCGGGGACTTCACCGAGAGCGACCTCGCCTCGTACCACGTGCCGGCCTGCGCCGATGTGACCGGCCTGGAGGCGCACTGGATCGACGAGGACGACCCGCACCTCAACCCCATGGGCAGCAAGGGCATCGGAGAGATCGGCATCGTCGGCGCGGCCGCGGCCCTCGGCAACGCCTTCCACCACGCCACCGGCGTCCGGCTGCGCACGCTCCCGCTCACCCCCGACCGGGTGCTGTCCGCGCTGCACCGAGGCGGGTGATACGCGCCGGTCACCGGGGGTGCGGGGCCGGATGTGTTGCGCATCCGGCCCCGCGGCCTCACCCTGAGGAGTGACCCAGAAGTGACATCTGCTCACTCTTCGTATGCGGGGGTCGTTCGTTCAACGGGCGAAGTACGTGGGCCTCGATGTGAGGAGCCTCGACGATGACCGTTCCACTCGACCGGCACTATCTGGTCGAACTCCAGGTATCGGCAGAGCGTGTGTCCCAGCTGCGACGGATAGTCGCCGCACACCTCCGCCACTGGAGTCTCGAACTCCACATCCGGCCCGTGTGCCGTGCTGTGGAAGAGCTGCTGACCAACGTCCAGCGGCACGTCGGCGACGACAACACCTGTGTCCTCGAACTCCGCTGGTCCGGACGGCACCTCACGGTCTCCGTCGCCGACAACGGTTCCGACATGCCGCGGCTGCTCCAGGAGGGCGGCGGCCTCAGCCGGGTCATGGCCCTCAGCGACAGCTGGGGCACCTGCCGGACGGCCGAGGGCAAGGTCGTCTGGTTCACCCGCTACGCGCAGGAGCCCCAGCACATCGAGCTGGTGCCGCTGCCGCCGCTGCCTGGGGTCCGCGAGTCCCGCCGGGCGCCGGCCGCGGTGGTCGAGGAGTTCCCCACGGCCGCCCCGGTCCGGACCGACGCCCCCGCCCTGCGCATACCCGACCGGCGCGGACCATGCATGCCAGAGGCATGCGATCCGCGCCGGAACGGGGCAGGGTCGGGGGCGAGTGTTCCGGCTTGTAGAGGAGATCGCTGAGTACGACACTCGTGCCGGAGTAGGCCAGCCATCTGCACATGAGCGGCTCCCTTTCCCGAGTGGACGTGCGGAAACGGTCCCGGCGTACTCGGGCCACCGCCACGGTCCCGGCGCACCGAGTCGGTAGCGTGGACAGCACGACGACTCTCGGGCGCGCCGGGACCGTGGCGGTGGCCCGAGTACGCCGGGACCGTTTCCGCACGTCCACTCGGGAAAGGGAGCCGCTCATGTGCAGATGGCTGGCCTACTCCGGCACGAGTGTCGTACTCAGCGATCTCCTCTACAAGCCGGAACACTCGCTCATCGATCAGAGCCTGCACTCGCGCCTGGGCGTCGAGACGACCAACGGCGACGGTTTCGGCGTCGGGTGGTACGGGCCCGAAAGGGACACACCCGCCGTCATCAGGGACACCGGACCCGCGTGGAACAACCGCAATCTGCGGGAGCTCGCGGACCATGTACGGTCTCCGCTGTTCTTCGCGCACGTCCGGGCGTCCACGGGAACGGCGATCCAGCAGACCAACTGCCATCCGTTCCGGCGCGGCCGCTGGATGTGGATGCACAACGGAGCCGTCGCCGACTTCCACCGCCTGCGACGGGCCCTTTCCCTGGCCGTCGACCCGGCGCTGTTCTCCGCCCTGGAAGGATCCACCGACTCGGAGGTGATGTTCTATCTGGCCATCACCTTCGGTCTCGACCAGGACGTGCCGGGCGCCGTGGCACGCATGGCCGGGCTGATCGAACGGCTGGGCCACGAGCACGGTGTGGAGCATCCGCTGCAGATGACCGTGGCGGTGTCCGACGGTGAGCGGCTGTGGGCGTTCCGCTACTCGAGCATGCGCGCGTCCAGGTCGCTGTTCTGCAGCACGGGCGCGGACACCGTGCGGGCACTTCAGCCGGACCTGGACGTCCTGAGGGAGGTGTCCGACGGCACCCGCATGGTGGTCTCCGAACCACTGGGCGGGCTGCCCGGCGAGTGGAACCAGGTGCCCGAGAGCAGTTACGGGGTCATCCAGCCGGGCGCCGACGCGTTCCTCCCCTTCGTTCCCGAACCCGTGTAGGTCCCGCACCCGTTTCCCGGTCGTGTGCAGCTCCCGAACCGTGCGATGCCGGGACGCTCCGGGGGCCGGGCCCGTGGCGCGCGTCCCGCCGGACGGGCCGGGGACGGCGAGCGCGGGTCGCTCTCCGGGACGAACGGCTCCGGATCGCCAGGGTGCCGTACGTGATGAGCGTCCAGCACGATCCGGTCCACGGAGCTCCGGGTGCGCAGCGCGTCGGCGTGCAGCGTCGTCCGTCCCGTCCGTGCCGGGGCGCCCGCAACCGCCGCGCCCCTCGAACGCCGCGGCGGAGCCCGGAAGGTCTCTCAGGACGTCGTGCGGGAAGCTTGAAGGAGATACGGGGGACGCGGGGGACGTGTCCGCCCGCACCGGCGGCCTGCGGGCCGTGGTGACGGAGTGTGTCTCCGGAACACGTGACTGACTCCGGGGTGGCCCGGCTCAGTGAGCCGTCAGCGGGGGCCGGACCGGTTCCGTTTCACGCGCCGTCCCCGTTCGCGCAGACTCGTACGGTGTCCAGTGCGGGGTCGGCCGGATCGGGCAGGTTCATGCCCGCGTCGAGCCCGGTACGGAGATAGCGCAGCACGGGCTCGGTCAGCTGCTCGCCGGGCAGTACCACGGGGATGCCCGGAGGATACGGCGTGACCATCTCGGCGGCGATCCGTCCGGCGGCCTGCTCGACCGGCACGTCCTCGGTGGCCGAGAAGTAGGCGTCGCGCGGCAGACGCGCCTGCTCCATCCGGAGTCGGTCCGGTGACGGAACTGCCGTCCTCGGCCCCCGTGGCAGGCCGGACGCCCGGCGGCCGAGGTCACGCAACGCGCTCAGGAGACGCTCCGTGGTGCCGGCGTCGTCGGCATGGGTGAGCTGGGTGCTGATTCGGCGGTGATCCATCAGATGCGCGTCGATACGGTGGTGCTCGCGCAGCCAGTCGGCCGCGCGGTATCCGGAGATGCCGAGCCCTTCGATGTCGATGACGACCGGCAGCGGATCGAACCCGAACCCGGCACCCGGCCCACAGAAGTCGGCACGGTCGTTGACGTGCATTCCGTCGATCGACTCGATCTCCTCTCGCACGGAAGCGGCGAGATCGAGTGTGCGGGACATCAGCGCGTGACCGTCCGTCATCATCTGACGCCGCCAGCCGTCCAGGCCGGCGAACAGCAGCACCGAGGGACTCGTCGTGCCCAGCAGGTCCGCCCGTGATGCCAGCGTGTCGTGGTCGACCAGCTCGCCCTGAAGATGGAACACGGACCCCTGTTCCAGTCCGCTGCCCATCTTGTGGACGCTGGTGACGCACACGTCGGCCCCGGCGTCCATCGCCCATGCCGGCAGATCCGGGTGGAAGGGGAGATGCGCTCCCCAGGCCTCGTCGACGACGAGCGGGCGGGAGTGGCGATGACACGCGTCGGCGATGGCTCGCAGATCCGCCGACACCCCGTACGGCGTGGGGCTGGTGACCAGGGCTCCCTTCGCGTCGGGGTGTTCCGCGAAGCCCTGTTCGAAGGCGTCCGCCGACGGAGGGTGGGCGAGATGGCGTTCCGTGTCCCATTGGGGGTTGATCCACACCGGCCTGATACCGGACAGGATCAGGCCGGAGATGACGGACTTGTGTGCGTCGCGTCCCACCAGGAGCTTCTCGCCGTGCGCGGCGACGCTCAGCATCGCTGCCTTGACCGACAGCGAACTGCCGCACGTGGAGAAGAAGGTGTGGTCGGCGTGGACGGCGTCGGCCATGAGGTCCTCGGCCCGCTGCAGCACGGCCGACTTCATCCGCCGGTCGTCGAGTCCGCCACTGGCGAGGAGGTCACCGAAGAAGACGGCGTCACCGAGCAGGGCCCTGACCTCCGGTGCCGCGCCCCGGGCCTGCTTGTGCCCCGGGGGCGAGAATCCGAGTTCGTCCCGCTGCCGATAGGCGGCCAGGGCATCGAGAACAGGCGCTTCCTCATGGTTGATCCGCATTCGAGTCGCCTTCCCGCTGCGCGACCGGGCCAATCACGCGGGTCGGGGAGGAGGGCGTCGGCGGAAAGGCAGGTCAACTGATTCCGGTTAAATCCGGATCTGAGGGGAAACCTCCGCGCAGGGCGCATGACCGGAACGCGCCCGAGAACGTACGACCCGGGAGGTGCGGAGGACGCATGGGAAGGCAAGTCGAACTCGTCCGCGCGCTGGCCATGAGGGCCAGGGCCGCCAAGCTCAAGTCGGACGGCGCCGCGCTCGGCGACGAAAGTCTCAAGGAGGAGGGCCGGCGGAGGGAAGCCGTGGCGCGGAGCGTGCTGGCCGGCGCCAGGTCCGCCCGGCGCACGGCCGCCCGCTGACTTCGCGAGCCCGCGACGGCGTCACGAGCGCGCACGCGACGCGGGCGCCCGCGTGCGTGAGTTCTGCCGCGCGCGTCGCGTTCCGGCCCGGCCGGTGGAGATGCGCCGCTCACTGACGGCAGAGGCGGTGGAGATCCGCCGCTCACTGACGGCAGAGGCAGAACGGATGCCCGGCTGGGTCCGCGAAGACCCGGAAACCGCGCTCGCCGCCCCGGTCGTCGAGATCCAGTGGCTCAGCGCCCAGCGCGAGCACCTCGCGCTGGGCTCGGTCCATGTCCGTCACGTGGAAGTCGAGATGTTCCTGCTGGGAGTTGAAGTCACCCCGGGGCCATTCGGGTGGACGGTGGTCAGGGGCGAGCTGGAAGGCGATGCGGGCCCCGCCCGGGACGTAGAGGTCGTACCAGTTCTCGGCTCCCCGCTTCACCTCACCGCCCAGAATCCCCTGGTAGAAGGCGGCCAGCGCCTCGGGGTCGGGGCAATCGACGGCGACCAGGCAATACGTGGCGACAGTCATGGTGTCCCTCGGTTCCTGTCTGCTTCTACGGCGTTCATGCCTCGGGTTCCACGGGCTCGAGGGGAGAAACGTGCCTCGGCCACCTCGTTCCGGCGAGGATGTTTCACTCTCCAAAACAGGGAAAACCATTCCGTATGGTGCAATTCGGATACACGATGATGACCGAACAGTCGGGACCGCGTGCGCTCGTCGACGACGTGGTGGCGGCCGAGGAGGCCGGCTTCGACTTCTCCGTGACCTCCGACCACTATTTCCCGTGGCTGGCTGAGCAAGGACACGCCCCCTACGCGTGGAGCGTGCTGGGCGCGGCCGCGCAGGCCACCTCCCGCATCCCGCTGATGACCTACGTGACCTGCCCGACGACTCGCTACCACCCGGCGGTCGTGGCGCAGAAGGCCGCGACGATGCAGCTGCTGTCCGACGGGCGGTTCCGGCTCGGGCTGGGATCCGGCGAGAACCTCAACGAGCATGTGGTCGGCGCAGGGTGGCCGTCGGCGCATGTGCGGCTGGAGATGCTCGAAGAAGCGGTGGAGATCATCCAAGCGCTGTTCGACGGCGGATACGTCAGCCACCACGGCACCCACTTCGACGTGGAGAACGCCAGGCTGTGGGACGTACCGGAGGTGCGCGTGCCCATCGGTGTCGCGGTCTCCGGGGACCGGTCCTGTGCGCTCGCGGGCCGGCTGGCGGACCTCGTCATCGCCACGGAGCCCCGACAGGAGCTGCTCACCGGGTTCGACCGGCATGGCGGCGGTGGGAAGCCACGCGTCGGCCAGCTGCCGGTCTGCTACGACCGGGACCGGGACGCGGCGGTCAGCCGTGCGCACGACCAGTTCCGCTGGTCCGTGGGCGGCTGGAAGGTGAACTCCGAACTGCCGGGCCCCGCAGCGTTCGACCAGGCCACCCAGCATGTGCGTCGCGAGGACATGGCGCGCTCGGTCCCCTGCGGGGACGACGTCGAGGAGTTCGTCGAAGCGGTACGCGCCTTCATCGATGCCGGGTTCACCGAGATCGCACTCGTGCAGATCGGCGGTGAGCACCAGCAGTCCTTCATCCGATGGGCACGCGAAGAGCTGCTGCCCGCCCTTCGGGCCGTTGGCTGAAAAGCAATTGGCTGAAAAGGGGCCGCACGGCCGGTCACGGCCCTGCGGCCCACGGGGGGCCCTGCGGCCCACGGGCGATGCCCGGAGGTTCAGCGGCTGACCGCTTTGCGGAGCTGCTCCTTGTTCATCGTCGAGCGGCCCTCGATGTTCTTCCTCTTGGCCTCTTCGTACAACTGGTCCCTGGTACGGCCCTGGGCGCCCTGGTGCGAGCGCTCCCCGCCGCGCTGGGAAGCCGACTTGGGGTCCTGTGTGGACGTTCTGCTCGATGTCTTCGACTCACCCGAGCGGGCGCGTTCCTTGTTGACGGTGCGCGCGGCGATCTCCTTCGCGCGCTTCTCGGATTCGCCGCGGTCCTTGGCGCTCTCCTTCACGTGCTCGTACTGACGCTCTCGCTTGCGGCTGGATCCTGCCGGCATGGCGCTCTCCTCCTGGTAGTCGTCGGTTTCCCTGTCCAGTGGCACACGGTCCGCACCGGCAAGCAGATGCGGCGTCGCCGTACACCGGGTAGCCACTGGCCCACGTCCGAAACATGGCACCGCCGCCCGGCGAACGCCCATCGGGCCGTGCGCTCGGGTGACCCCGGGCGCACGGCCCGTACAGGAGGAACCGGATGCGCGCGAAGGCCCGCTCGCACCCGGACGAGTAGAATGAGGGGCCGGCCGGCGGCCCGGCATACGAGCCGGTGCGCGGTGACGAACAGCGACACGCGGTGGATGACGCCGGCCGAGCCGCACCACCGTGTGAGATCCGCGGGAGGTGCCTCATGCCCCGGTCGGCGAAAGCCGAACGTCTGCTGGAGGAACACGGGCGTACGTACGCCGAGGAAGCCGGAATCCGGCTCCGGAACACCCCCTCCCCGCTGTACCGGCTGCTGACGCTCTGTGTGTTGCTCTCGGTGCGCATCAAGGCCGACATCGCGGTGTCCGCGGCCCGGGAACTGTCCGCGGCGGGGATGCGCACACCGCGCGCGATGGCGGAAGCCTCCTGGCAGGACCGCGTGGACGCCCTGGGCCGCGCGCACTACCGCCGTTACGACGAGAGCACGGCCACCGCCCTCGGGGACGGGGCGCGACTGCTCCTGGACCGGTACCGCGGAGATCTGCGGCGGCTGCGCGAGGAGGCGGACGGGGATCCGGAGCGGATACGCGGGCTGCTACGGGAGTTCCCCCGGATCGGGCCCGTGGGCGCGGACATCTTCAGCCGGGAGGCACAGGGCGTGTGGCCCGAGCTGCGCCCGGCGTTCGACACCCGGGCCCGTCACGCCGCCGCCGCGCTGCACCTGCCGAAGACGCCCGAAGGGCTGGCCGGCCTCGTCACCGGCGACGACCTGCCGAGGCTGGCGGCCGCCCTGGTCCGCGTCGAGCTGGCCAAGTGAGCCGACGGACGGACAGGAGGGCGGACCCGTGGCGCGCGTGCTGACCGAGGGTGCGGACATCGTCGTACGACTGTCGTGGTGGGAGAAGGCGGCGGCCCGCCACCGGGACGTGCGGGTGCCCGTGTCCGCTCTGCGCCACGTGTACGTCGAGCCCGACTGGTGGCGGGCGTTGCGCGGTGAACGCGAGAGCGGCACCTGCGTGCCCGGCAGACTGTGCGCGGGCATCCGGAAACATCGCGAAGGCCAGGACTTCACACTGGTGCGGTCGGGCGGCCCGGTGCTGTGCGTGGAACTGCACCGCAGCTCACCGCTCAGCAGACTGGCGGTCTCGGTGCCCGACGCCGAGGAGACGCGGCGCAAGCTCTCCCCGCCGGGCGCGTGAGACGGCCCGTGAGGCGGCGGGTGGGCCCTCCGGCCCCGCTCCGGCCGGCACACCAACGCCCCCGCCCCGTGCGAAGAGCGTGGCGGGCTCCCGGAGGAGTACCGCCACGGCTCCGCTCGCGGCAGGCGCGGTCCGTGCCGGGGGTCGCGTGACCCCGTGGGTCAGGGGCGGCTGGTCAGGTATCCGCCCATCGAGGTGAAGTACTCCGTCGCGGGCATCTCCCGGCCGTCCTCGGTGCGCACGCGTGTCACGGCCAGGCCGTGGTTGCGGCCGGTGCGGGCGTCCGCGCCGGCGACGATCACCACGCCCTCACCCTCGCGGTAGAAGATGCGGCCGGGTGTTCCGCCGTAGCGGCCCTGGGACACCACAGCGGCAAGGATCTCCAGGCGCTTGCCCCGGTGGAAGGCGTAGGCGCTGGGGTACGGCTCGGACTGGGCGCGCACCAGGCGTTCGAGGTCCTGCGCCGGCCAGGACCAGTCGACGCGGATGTCCTCGGCTGAGCGCTTGTGGAAGAAGCTGGCCAGGGAACGGTCCTGGGGGGTGAACTCCGTCTGCCCGCCCGCGATGAGGTCGAGCGCGCCGGTGGTGACCGGGGCGATGAGGCCGACGGTCTTGTGGAAGAGGTCGGTCGCGGTGTCCGCCGGTCCGACCGGGACCGCCTCCTGCCGGACGATGTCGCCGGCGTCGAGCTCGTCGTTCATCATGTGCGCGGTGACGCCCACTTCGCGCTCGCCGTTGATCAGGGCCCAGATCAGCGGCGAGAAGCCGGCGTACTTCGGCAGCAGCGAGTCGTGGATGTTCAGGGTGCCGCGGCGGGGGAGGGCGAAGACGCGCGGGGGGATCCAGGTCCGCCAGTTGTTGGCCACGATGATGTCCGGCTCTGCCTCCTTGAGGCGCTCGAACAGTTCCTCGTCGTCCGGGCGGCTGCGGATCAGCACCGGAACGCCGTGCTCCTCGGCGAGGTCCGCGACGGAGTCGCTCCAGATCTTCTCGTACGCGTGGTCGCTCTTGGGGTGGGTCACGACCAGCACCACGTCGTGCTCGGAGTCCAGGAGGGCTTGCAGGGTGCGGTGCCCCCAGGTCTGGTAACCGAACATGACGACCCGCATGGGGGTTCCTCCTCAGTGTGGGAATGGAGCGACAGCAGTAAAGCAAGCCTTACCTAATCTGGCAATGGGCGGGTGCGGTGGGTGAGTTGACCGGCCCCGGCGGTCTCGATTGGCCGGTTTCGCTCTATCGACAGCTTCACAGGATTAGCTTAGGCTCACCTAAGTTCCACCGGGTCGCTCCCTCGGCGTGCCCGTCTATCGCACGTTCCCCACACCTGACAGGCGGCTTCCCCGCACGATGGGAGTGACATGTCACAGGTTCGTCCTGGCGACGCACCACCGGTCCACGACCTCATTGGCATCGGCTTCGGGCCGTCCAACGTGGCCATGGCCATCGCGATCAGCGAGCACAACGCAAGGGGCGGAGCCTCGGAGGCGTTCAGCGCTCACTTCTTCGAGCAGCAGCCGCGGTTCGGCTGGCACCGCGGCATGCTCATCGACGACGCGACCATGCAGGTCTCCTTCCTCAAGGACCTGGTGACGCTCCGGAACCCGTCCAGTGAGTTCAGCTTTCTCTGCTATCTGCAGAGCAAGGGGCGCCTGATCGACTTCATCAACCACAAGAACCTCTTCCCGCTGCGGGTGGAGTTCCACGACTACTTCGAGTGGGCCGCCGCGCAGGTCGGCAGCATGGTCTCCTACGACCACGAGGTCGTCGGCGTCACGCCGGTCCTCGTCGACGGTGTCGTGGAATACATGGATGTCACGGTCCGGTCGGGCGAGGGGCTCACGGTGCACCGGGCCCGCAACCTCGTCATCGGTACCGGGCTGCGTCCCCTCGTACCGGAGGGCGTGGAGCGCGGCGAACGCGTCTGGCACAACTCCGAACTGCTGGCGAAGGTCGACACGTTGGAGGGCACCTCGCCCTCACGGTTCGTGGTCGTCGGTGCCGGGCAGAGCGCCGCGGAGAACGTCGCCTACCTGCACCGGCGCTTCCCCGGGGCCGAGGTCTGCGCGGTCTTCTCCCGCTACGGCTACAGCCCCGCCGACGACAGCAGTTTCGCCAACAAGATCTTCGACCCCGGCGCGGTCGACGAGTACTTCGACGCGCCCGAGGGCGTCAAGCGCAGACTCATGGACTACCACGGCAACACCAACTACTCCGTGGTGGACATCGATCTGATCGATGACCTCTACCGCCAGATGTACCAGGAGAAGGTGCTCGGCGCCGAGCGGCTCCGCTTCCTCAACGTGTCGCGCCTCGAAGAGGTCAAGGAGACGCCGGACCATGTCCGCGCCACCGTACGGTCCCTCGTCACGGGCGAGGAGACGCTCCTGGACGCCGACGTGGTGGTGCTCGCCACCGGTTACAGCCCCGCCGACCCGGCCGGACTGCTGGGCGACCTGGCGGACCGCTGCCTGCGCGACGACCAGGGCCGGCTCCGCGTCGAGCGCGACTACCGCATCGCGACGGACTCCGGCCTGCGCTGCGGCATCTACCTCCAGGGCGGCACCGAGCACACGCACGGCATCACGTCGGCTCTGCTGTCCAACACCGCGATACGGGTCGGAGAGATCCTGGACTCGCTGCTGGTCCGCTGCGCCGAACCGGTCGCCGGCGCCACCGGCTAGGCCGTGTGGTGAAGGTCCCGCCTGCCCGGCGACGCCTGGCACGCACACTCGCGGCGTTGCGGAAACGCGCTGGGCCGTTCACCGAGGTCCGGACCGCGGTGCCTCCAAGTGGATCAAAGGAATAACGTACGCCGACATGAGCACGACTGCAGTGGAGCGCCCCGCGTCCAGGGGCACGACGACGGCCCGCCGGCGGCGGGCCGTGGGGCTGGGCACGCTCCTGGTGATCCTCGTGGTCGCGGGAGCGGTGTCCCTGGCCGTGGGTGCGCGGGCGTTGAGCCCCGCCGAGGTGTGGCACGGGCTGTTCGCGGCGCCGGAATCCGACCAGCGGCTCACCGAGATCCGGCTCATCGTGCAGACCGTGCGGGTGCCCCGGACGGTGCTCGCCGTGGTGGCGGGCATCGCCCTGGGCGTCGGCGGCTCGCTGATCCAGGGCTACACGCGCAACCCGATCGCGGACACCGGCCTGCTGGGTGTGAACGCGGGCGCCTCGTTCGCGGTGGTGTCCGTCATCGCCGTCTTCGGGCTCACCGATCCGTTCCAGTACGTCTGGTTCGCCTTCCTCGGGGCGGCGCTCGCGGGTGTCGTCGTGTTCGGGCTGGCGAGCATCGGCAGGGGAGCGGGCAATCCGCTGACGCTGGCCCTGGCCGGTCAGGGGATCACCGTGTTCCTCGCGGCCATGACGACCGCGGTCGCGCTGTCGGACGAGAAGTCGCTGAACGCGCTGCGGTTCTGGAACGCGGGTTCCGTGGCCGGCGTCGGCTTCGAAGTCATCTGGCCGGTCACGGGGTTCATCGCGGCCGGGCTGGTGCTGGCGCTCACCGTGCTGCCCTCCCTCAACCTGCTGAACCTGGGCGACGACGTGGCCCGGGGACTGGGCGTGAACATCGCGCTGAGCCGGACGGCCGGCATTCTCGCCATCACGCTGCTGGCCGGCGCGGCGACGGCGGCGTGCGGCCCCATCGCCTTCCTCGGGCTCATGGTCGCTCATGTGGCCCGCTATCTGACCGGACCGGACTACCGCTGGCTGGTGCCGTACGCCGGTCTCCTCGGCGCGGTGGTCCTGCTGGTCTGCGACATCGTGGGCCGGCTGGTGGTGCGGCCGGGCGAGTTGGACGCGGGCATCGTCGTCGCCCTGCTCGGCGCCCCGTTCTTCGCGGGTCTGGTCTGGCGCGGAAAGTTCAGGAGCGCATGAACGTGACAGAGACGAAGACTTCGCCGGCGCCGGTGCCAGGTGTGCGGGTCGGCCGGATGTCGTTCGTATGGCGGCCCTGGCTCGTGCTGGTGACGCTGCTCCTCGCGGCCGCGTGCTTCCTCGTGTTCTGCCTCTCCATCAGCGTCGGGGACTTCCCCATCGGGCTCTCCCGGGTGATCGCCACGCTCCTGGGCCGGGGCGAGCAGGTCGACGAGTTCGTGGTCATGGACCTGCGGATGCCGCGGGCCATGGCCGGACTCGTCGTGGGAATCGCGCTCGGGGTGTCCGGGGCGATCACCCAGTCCGTGGCGCGAAATCCGCTGGCCAGCCCGGACGTTCTCGGCATCACCGGGGGCGCGGGCATGGTCGCGGTGTTCCTGGTGACGGCGTCGGGCGGGACCGCCGCGGCGGTCGTCGGCTCCGTGGGCCTCTCGGCGGCGGCGCTCGCCGGCGGCCTCGGGGCCGGGCTGCTGGTGTACTTCCTCGCGTGGCGGCGGGGGATCGACGGCTTCCGGCTCATCCTCATCGGTATCTCGGTGAGCGCCATGACGGAGGCGGTCTCGACCTGGCTGCTGGTCTCGGCGGACATCAGGGATGTGGCGCGGGCCCAGGCGTGGCTCGTCGGATCGCTGGACAACCGGTCGTGGGACGAGGTCCGGGTGGCACTGTGGTGCTCGCTGGTCCTGCTGGCCGTCGTGGCCTGCGTCGCGTTCCAGTTCAAGCCGATGCACCTCGGCGACGAGGTCGCCGCGGGCCTGGGCGTTCGGTTCACGAGGGTGCGGGCCATTCTCCTGCTGTGCGCGGTTCTGCTGGCCGCGGTCGCGGTGAGTGCGGCCGGTCCGGTCCCGTTCGTCGCGCTGGTGGCGCCGCAGGTGGCGATGCGTCTGGCGAGGTGCCCGACACCGCCGATGGTGGCCTCGGGGCTGACCGGTGCGCTGCTGCTGACGGGATCCGACCTGGTGGCGCGCTCGGCGCTGCCGATCGGCCTCCCGGTCGGGGTGGTCACCGCCGCGATCGGCGGACCCTTCCTGGTGTATCTGCTGGTACGGGCGAATCTCAGATAGATGAAAGACGAGTCGGACTACCCGGAGAATGGGGGGCCTGTGGCCGTTCACCACACCACCACCGAGGTCGAGTCGGTGGGCACGGACGCCGCCCGGCTGGCGGCCAGAGGCATCACGGTCGGGTACGGCGGGCGGACCGTCATCGACGAGCTGGACGTCGCGATCCCACCGGGCGTGATCACCACGATCATCGGCCCCAACGGCTGTGGGAAATCCACGCTGTTGCGCACGTTGACCCGCCTGCTCAAGCCCGTCAAGGGCGCGGTCGTCCTGGACGGGGAGGACATCGCCGGGCTCAGGACCAGGGATGTGGCGAAGAAGCTCGGCCTGCTGCCGCAGGCCCCCGTCGCTCCCGAAGGGCTGACGGTGGCCGACCTGGTCGCCCGCGGCCGGCATCCGCACCAGAGCTGGCTGCGGCAGTGGTCGTCGGACGACGCCGATGTGGTGGCGTCCGCGCTGGCCATGACCGGGGTGTCCGAACTGGCGGACCGTCCCGTCGACTCGCTGTCGGGCGGTCAGCGCCAGCGCGTCTGGATATCGATGGCACTGGCCCAGGGCACCGATCTGCTGTTGCTGGACGAGCCGACCACCTACCTGGACCTGGCGCACGCCATCGATGTGCTCGATCTGGTCGACGACCTGCACGAGTCGGGACGCACCGTGGTCATGGTGCTGCACGACCTCAACCTGGCCACCCGCTACAGCGACAACCTCGTCGTGATGCGCGAAGGCGCGATTCTGGCGCAGGGCCATCCCCGCGATGTGATCACCGCCGGGCTGCTGGAGGAGGCGTTCGGTCTGCGGGCCATGGTGATCGACGATCCGGTCGGCGACCGGCCGCTCATCGTGCCGATCGGCCGGACGCATGTATCGCTCAACTAGGTTTTGAGCAAAGGAAATACAAAGGTTAGGCTAGGCTAACCTCACCCCATAGGGCTAAGGTTTGGCTGCCCTTACACGGGGCCCATTGGACAGTGCGAAAGCAAGGGAATCCGGATGCTCCTCCACAGAACGATGCTCACCAAGCCCTGGCAGCGGCTGGCGGCGACGGTCTCCGCCGCCGCCCTCGGCATCGGCCTCCTGGCGGGATGCGGCTCCGACTCGAAGGACGAGACGGACAAGGCGGGCGACAAGGCCCCGGCCGCAGCAGGTGCGTTCCCGGTCACCGTGGAGCACGCGTTCGGATCCACCGAGATCAAGAAGGCGCCCGAGCGGGTCGTCTCGGTCGGCTACACGGACGACCAGACCATCCTGGCGTTCGGCATCAAGCCGGTCGGCATGGTGGACCAGTACCCGAACCCGGCCGGCAAGTCCCCCGACATCAACACCCAGTGGCCCTGGGTGAAGGACAAGTGGGGCGACGCCCGCCCCGAGGTCATCATGAAGAACGGTGACGCGGGCCCCAACTACGAGAAGATCGCCGCCCTTCGGCCCGACCTGATCATCGCGGTCTACTCGGAGGTCGACCAGGCCGCGTACGACAAGCTCTCCAAGATCGCCCCCACGGTGGGCCGCACCAAGGCGGAGAAGGAGCCCTTCAGCGCGCCCTGGCAGGACAACGCGCTCCACATCGCCAAGGCGCTCGGCAAGGAGGCCGAGGGTGCCACGATGGTGAAGGGCGTTCAGGCGCAGCTCGACGCGGCCGCCAAGGCCCACCCGGAGTTCGCGAACCAGACCGGTGTCGCCCTGTCCTGGTACGAGAAGTCCGTGGCGCCGTTCACTACCACCGACGTACGCGGACGCCTGGTGACGGGCATCGGCTACAAGGGCGCGACGGAGATCGACAAGATCGCGGGCGGAAAGTTCTACACCGTGCTCTCGCCCGAGCGCATGGACCTCGTCGACGTCGACCGCATCTTCGTCATCAACGACAAGGCCGACCAGGAAGCCCTGAAGAAGTCCGAGCTGTTCAGCAACCTGAAGGCGGTCAAGGACGGCCGGGTGTCGTACCTGCTGGACAGCGAGGGTCCGGCGGTCGGCGCGGCCATCTCCCAGGGCACGCTGCTGTCGATGCCGTACGCGATCGACGAGCTCGTGAAGTCGGCCGAGCAGTGACGTCGTCCGGCTCCCACGGCCTGACCGCCCCGGTCCGCGTGTGAGCACCACCGGCACCCGCGCCGTCCCGGCAACGCTGCGCACGGCCACCGGAGGCGAGGCGAGGCGGTGGATCGCCGCGCACTGCCGCGAGGTTCCGTGGCTGACCTCGGCCACCGTGSTSASCACGGTGGCCGGGGCCGCGCTCCAGGTGCTCCCGGTGCTGCTGCTCGGTCAGGTGGTCGACGGGGTGGTCGACGGCGAGCCCCGGTCCCTCCTCGTCCGGATCGGCGTGCTGATGGCCGCCGCCGCGCTTCTCGGAGCGGCGGCCACCGCGGCGTCGACGTACCTCATCGGGCGGCTCGGCGCGGATCTGCTGGCCCGGCTGCGTGAACGCGCCGTCCGGGCGGTGCTGGGGATGCCCAGCGCCCGGATCGAGCAGGTCGGCCGGGGAGACGTGCTCTCCCGGGTGGGTGACGACGTGGCCGTGCTGTCCCGGGGCATCCGGTCCGCCGTGCCCACGGTGTTCTCGGCGGGCGTGCTCGTCGCCATCGCGACGGCCGGCATGTTCGGTCTCGACTGGCGGCTCGGTCTGGCGGGCGCCGGTGCGCTCCCCGCGTACGCCCTGGCCCTGCGCTGGTACCTGCCCCGGTCCGCACCGCTCTACCGGAAGCAGCGTGCCGCTCAGGCCGACCGGGCCCAGGCGCTGATCAGTGGTCTGAACGGCATCGACACGGTACGGGCGTACCGCCTGGAAGGCGCGTTCCGCGAGAAGGTCACGGCCGAGTCGTGGCGGGTGCGCGAGTACGGCATCGAGGTGTTCCGGTTCTTCGGCCGCTTCGTCGGCCGGGAGAACCGTGCCGAGTTCATCGGACTCGTCCTGATCCTCCTGGTCGGGTACGCCCTGCTGGAGGGCGGCGCCGCCACCCTCGGCGAAGTCTCGGCCGCCCCGCTGATGTTCCACCGGCTGTTCACGCCGCTCGGCGCCATCATGTTCACGTTCGACGAGGCACAGAAGTCGGGCGCGAGCCTGACCCGGCTGGTCGGGGTGCTGGGCGAGGACGCGCAGGACCGCCTGGTGGGCGACTCCACCGTGGCGCCGGCGGACGCCGCTCCGTACCGGGTGACGGTGGAGGGGCTGACGTTCAGCTATCCCGACGCCGAGGACCCGGTCCTGAGGGACGTCAGCCTGACGATTCCGGCCGGCGGTTCACTCGCGCTGGTCGGGGCGACGGGCGCGGGCAAGTCGACCCTCGCCGCGCTGATCGCGGGCATCGGGAGCCCGCAGTCCGGCTCGGTGCGGATCGGGCCGAACGATCTCGCGGATCTCGACGAGGCCGGTGCCAGGGCCCTGGTGAGCATCCTGACGCAGGAGACGCACGTGTTCTCCGGTCCTCTCGGCGACGATCTGCGGCTTGCCGCGCCGGAGGCCACCGATGCGGAGTTGACGGACGCGCTGCGGACGGTCGGTGCGGGTGTGTGGGCCGAAGCGCTGCCGGACGGGCTGCGGACCGTGGTCGGCGAGGGCGGCGAGCGCCTCGACGTCACCAAGGTCGCGCAGATCGCCCTGGCCCGGCTGGTGCTGGCCGGTTCGCCGGTGGTGGTGCTGGACGAGTCGACGGCGGAGGCCGGGAGCGAGGGCGCTGCCGAGCTGGAACGCGGCGTGCTCGCCGCGTGTGCCGGCCGGACCACGCTGTTCGTGGCGCACCGGCTGACCCAGGCGACGGCCGCGGACCGGATCGCCGTGCTGGACGCAGGCCGGGTGGTGGAGCAGGGGACCCACGAGGAGCTGGTGGCCCTGGGCGGCCGGTACGCGCGACTGTGGCGGGCCTGGCGCGAAGGTAGTTAGGTGAACCTTACTTAGGCTAGGCTAAGTTGGAAACCTCGTCGGATGGGAAGCGGAGTCTTCGATGATGGAACCGGACGCTCGTCACGTACTGCTTTCCGAGGAGGGCCTGGCCGGCCTGCGCCGGAGGACCGGTGAACACAGCGACGGGTCCCTTGTCACCGCGTGTGCCATCGCGCTGGCCCACTGGGCGACCCGGCAGAGCCCCGGCGGCATGGACCTCGCCCCCGGCACGCTGTTCGCCGATGTCCTCGGATGGGCCGCCAACGGCGGTTCCGGGACCGCCGGATGGGAGACCGACGCGGCGCGGCGCACCATCACCGTTCCGGAAGGCGTCTCGCCGGCCGACGCCCAGCTCGCCCTCGACGACCTCGCCGAATTCCCCGACCGGCCGCTGGGGACCATCGGCCCCTCCGGTCTCGCGGCACGGATCGAGGATCTGGCCCGGTGGAACGACACCGAGGCCGGCCGAGACCGGCCGACCATCGTGGAGATGTTCCGCGAGCAGGTACGGAAGCGGCCCGACGCGGTCGCGATCGTCGAGGGAAAGCGCTCACTGACCTACGGTCAGGTCGGGGACTTCGCGAGCCAGTTGGCCCACCATCTGATCGAGCGCGGACTCGCGGCCGAGCAGGTCGTGGGCATTTCCCTCGGCCGCAGTGCCGACATGGTCGTCGGGCTGCTCGGCGTGCTCCAGGCGGGATGCGCCTTCGTCCCGCTCGATCCGATGTGGCCCGCCGCGCGCCGCGCGGTCGTCATCGAGGACGCCCGGGCCGTCCTCCAGCTCAACAGTTCGGGCGAGCGCGAGCCGGGTGAGCCGGAGGCCGTAGCCGTCGACCTCGACGACTGGACGTTCGCTTCCCACTCCGTCGAGGCGCCCGACCTCACCGTTCCCGGTCCCGCCCTGGCCTATGTGATCTTCACCTCCGGCTCGACCGGCCGGCCCAAGGGCGCGATGATCCGTCACGAGGCCATCAGCGAGCGCCTGTTGTGGCAGGTCGAGCAGATCCTGCACTTCGGTCACGACGACGCGTCCCTGTTCAAGGCACCGCTGTCCTTCGACATCTCGATCAACGAGATCTTCCTGCCGCTGGTGTGCGGCGGCCGGCTGGTGGTCCTGCCGCCCGGCGGCGAACGCGACCCGCACCACCTGCTGAGCGTGATCGCCGAACAGCGCGTCACCTTCACCTACCTGGTGTCGTCCATGCTGGACGTCCTGCTGGAGATGGCGGGGGACTCCGGGCGCCTCGACAGCCTGCGCCATGTGTGGTGCGGCGGCGAGGTACTGACCCCCGAGCTCTACGAACGGTTCCGCACCCGCCTCGACATCCCCATGTACCACGGCTACGGCCCCGCCGAGACGACCATCGGCGTCTCGCACGTCATCTACCGGGGTGCCGCGGAACGCCTGTCGACATCGATCGGGAGGGCCAACCCCAACACCCAGCTGTACGTGCTGGACGACGAACTGCGCCCGGTCCCGGTCGGGGTGGGCGGCGAACTGTACGTCGGCGGCTTCCTGCTCGGCCGCGGATACGTCAACGCGCCCGGCCTGACCGCATCCCGCTTCGTGGCGAACCCGTTCGCCGCCGACGGCTCCCGGCTCTACCGGACCGGCGACCTCGCCCGGTACGCCCCGGACGGTTCACTGGACTTCCTGGGCAGGGCCGACAACCAGATCAAGATCCGGGGGATGCGCCTGGAGATCGAGGACGTCGAGGCAGGTCTCGCCGAGCACCCCGGCGTACGGCACAGCTGTGTCGTCGCCAGGAAGAACACGGCGGGCGGCAGCTACCTCGTCGGGTACGTGATCCCGGCCGCCGGACACGAGGACCTGCACGCCGACGAGGTCAGGGCATGGGCCGACGCGCACATGGTCGAGTACATGGTGCCCACCCACACGGTCGTGATGCGGGAGTTCCCGCTCACCGCCAACGGCAAGCTCGACCGGGCCGCGCTGCCGGAACCGGTGACCTCGGCGGGCCCGGTCCTCCAGCCCGCCACCGAGAACGAACGCGTGGTCTGCGCGGCCGTCGCCGCGGTCCTGAGGCTGGACGAGGTCGGCGTCGACCAGGACTTCTTCCGGCTCGGCGGGGACAGCATCCTGGCCATCTCCCTGCTGAGCGCGCTGCGGGACGCCGGGCTCCACGTCACCGCACGGCAGATCTTCGCCCACGGCGTCGTCGGCGCCCTCGCGGCCGTCGCGAGCCGCGAGGACGCCTCCGCGGTGCGGGACGACGACGTGGCGACCGGGCCCGTCGTGGGCTCACCCATCGTCCAGTGGCTCGGCGAGGTCACGGACGCGGTCGACGGCTTCGTGCAGTCGGTGGTGCTGAACACCCCGCCGGAGCTGAGCGCCGAAGCGCTGGACGAGATCCTTACCGCCGTGGTCCGGCGGCACGACATGCTGCGGGCCAGGCTGGTGCGCGGTGAGCGCTGGAGCTTCGACATCCCGGAGGCCGACGAGGCCGTCGCCGGGTGGCAGGAGAGCGGCCTGCCGCTCGACGCCTGCGTCCGGCTCGCCACCGACGGGCTCGATCCGGACCGTGGAGTCATGCTGCGTGCCGTCTGGCGGCGCGAGGCGCGGGAACTGGTCGTGGTCATCCACCACGTGGTCGTCGACGGCGTCTCCTGGCGGGTCCTGATGGAGGACCTGGCCACGGCATGGCAGCAGTCGAGCGCGGGAACACCCGTCGAACTGCCACCGGTGGGCACGTCGTTCCGGCGCTGGACCGAGCTGCTCGCAAGCACCGAATTCGACGCCGACCGCGCCTACTTCGCGCGTCCCCTGCCGGGCGCGGACGGACCCCTGGGCAGGCGCGCGCTGTCCGGCGCCGACACGGTGGCGAGCGAGCGGGAGCGGACGGTACCGGTCGGGCCCGGGATCACGGCGGCGCTGCTCGGCGAGATACCCGCGAAGTTCCACGCGGGCGTCAACGACGTCCTGCTCACCGCGCTCGCCGTGGCCCTCGCCCGGTGGCGCCGCGACCTCGGCCAGGACCAGACGTTCGCCCACATCGAGCTGGAGGGCCACGGCCGAGAGGGACGCTTCGTCGCGGCCGCCGCCGGCTTCGAACCCGAACTGTCGCGGACCGTGGGCTGGTTCACCACCCTCTTCCCGGTGACGGTCGACCCGGGGGCCGCGGCCGACCTCACCTCGCCGGCGTACCTGTCCGCCGCGCTGAAGGCGGTCAAGGAGGACCTGGCCGGCGTGCCGGGCAACGGTCTCTCCTACGGCGCCCTGCGGTATCTGTCCGGCGCCCGGTTCGAGGCGCCCGCACCCCAGGTGCTGTTCAACTACCTGGGCCGCTTCGACTCGGGCTCCGCCGGGGACTGGCAGCTCGCCGGTGCCACCGGGCAGTTGGGCGAGAAGCGCGATCCGAGGATGCGCCTGCGGCGCGCCCTGGAGTTCAACCTGATCGCCGAACCGGACGCAACCGGCGGGTACGAACTCGTCACCACGATCTCCTGGCCCGACGGCGTGTTCACCGACGAGGACATCACCGTCATCGGCGCGTACCTGCGCGACGCCCTGGCCGGGCTGGCCGCGCTCGAAGGCGGCGGCCACTCGCCCAGTGACTTCGCCCCGCTCCCGCTCACCCAGGCCGACGTCGACGCCCTGGACGGGCCCGGACTGTGCGACATCCTCCCGCTGACCCCGTTGCAGGAGGGCCTGTACTTCCACTCGGTCTTCGACGACGACTCGGCCGGCAGCTACGTGGAGCAGCAACTGCTCACGCTGGACGGCGAGGTGGAGGCCGGACGGCTCGCGGCCGCGGCCACCCGACTGCTGACGCTGTATCCCAACCTGGCCGCCCGGTTCACCGCCCTCGCCGACGGCCGGGTCGTCTCCGTACTCGAAACCGGCGTCGAGGCGCCCTTCACCACGCTGGACCGCCCCGGCATCACCGACGCCGAGATCCGCGAGCACGCCGAGCGGGACCGCCGCGCCGGGTTCGACCTGGCCACCGGCCCGCTGATGCGCTACACACTCATCCGCGACGGCGCCGGACGCAACGTGCTGGTGCAGACCGTGCACCACATCATCGCCGACGGCTGGTCGGTGCCGCCGATGCTCCGCACACTGCTGGCCGAGTACCACCGCCCGGGCGCCGCGTACCGGACCGGCGGCTTCCCCGACTACGTGCACTGGCTCGCCGACCGGGACGACGACGAGAGCGACCGGGTCTGGCGCGAGCAGCTCGCCGGTCTGCCCGGCCCCTCGCTCGTCGCCGACGGCCACCTCCCGTCCGACCGGTTCGCCGACACGGCCGTGGAACCCCCGGTCGACGTCGACGCGGCAGCGCGGGCGGCCGGCGTACCCCTGAGCGTGGCCGTGCACAGTGCCTGGGCAGTGACGCTCGGCGGCATCCTGCCCGGCAACGACGTCGTGTTCGGCTCCACCGTGTCCGGACGCGACGCGGAGGTGCCCGGCATCGCCGACATGGTGGGCCTGTTCATCAACACGATTCCCGTACGCGCCCGTTGGGAGGCGACGACGACGGCCGCCGGCCTGCTCGCCTCCGTGCGGGAACACCAGAGCGCCGTGCTGCCGCACCAACACGTCTCGCTGGCGCGGATCGGCAGGCTGACCGGTGCCGGTGCCCGCTTCGACACCCTGGTCGTGTTCGACGTCGCGACCGACGTGGCCGCGCTGCGCCGGCCCGGCGACGAACTGGTCATCACCGCCATCGTCAACGAGGGGGCCCCGCACTACCCGTTGACGCTGGTGGTGGAACGCACCCACGACGGCCGGCCGCGCTTCAACCTGATCTACGACGCTGCGCTGCTCCGGGACTCCGGTGCCGCGACGATCCTCCGCACGTTCACCCGCACGCTCACCGGTCTGCTCACCCGGCCGGACGCACGCGTCGAGGAGCTGGCGGCCGAGGACGACCGGCGCCCCGCCGCGCACGCACCGACGACGCTGGCCGCACTGTTCGACGCCGCCGCGCTCCGCGACCCGGCGGCCGTCGCCGTCACCCAGTGCGCGCTGGACGGCTCCGGAAGCTCCCTCACCTACGGCGAACTGGCCGCGAGGAAGGCCGAGCTGGCGGGGGCGCTGCGCACCGCCGGCATCGGACCGGGCGGCCGCGTCGCCGTCGCCGTACCGCGTTCGCCGGAACAGGTCGTCGCCCTGGTCGCCATCGTCACCGCGGGCGGCGCCTACGTACCGCTGGACCTGGCGTACCCGGACGAACGGCTGGCGTACATCCTGGCCGACGCCGCACCGCAGGCCGTGCTCGTGGAGCGGGAGCAGCGCGAGCGCTTCACCGGCCTGCTGGCCCGGGCCGGTGTCCCGGCGAGGGTGCTCGTGCTCGGGGACGAACTGCCGCGGGCGGACAGCACGGCGCCGCAGACCGCGGGTCCCCGCCCGCAGGACCCCGCGTACGTGATCTACACGTCCGGGTCCACCGGCCGGCCCAAGGGCGTCGTCGTCCCGCACGCCTCCGTTGTCGCGCTGCTCGCGCACACCCGCGCCGACATGGACTTCGGGCCACAGGACGTGTGGGTCCAGTTCCACTCGTACTCCTTCGACTTCGCCGTCTGGGAGCTGTGGGGAGCGCTGGCGCACGGAGCGGAGCTGCTCGTGCCGGACTACGCGCTGACCCGTTCCCCGGTGGACTTCCACCGGCTGGTCCGCGAGCGCGGAGTCACCGTGCTCAACCAGACCCCGTCGGCGTTCTACCGGTTCATCGAGGCGGACCGGCACGCCGGAGAACCGGCGGCCGCCCTGCGCCGGATCATCTTCGGCGGCGAGGCCCTGGATCCCGCGCGGCTGCGCGGCTGGGTCGAGCGGTACGGCACCCGCTCGCCCGAGCTCGTCAACATGTACGGCATCACGGAGACCACCGTCCACGTCACCCACCGGGTGCTCACCGACGAGGACTTCGGCGGAGACGTCAGCCCGATCGGCGGCCCGATCCCCGGTCTGGACACCTACCTTCTCGACGACCGGCTCCGGCCGGTGCCGCCCGGCAAGGTGGGTTCCATCTACGTCGCGGGCGACCAGGTCTCCCTCGGCTACCTCGGCAGGCCCGGGCTCACCGCGGGCCGGTTCGTGGCGAACCCCTTCGCGGGCGACGGCTCCCGCATGTACCACACGGGCGACCTGGCCCGCCGGACGCTCGACGGCGAGCTGGAGTTCGCCGGCCGGGCAGACGGCCAGGTCCAGCTCAAGGGATTCCGGATCGAGCCCGGCGAGGTGGAGGCGGCGATCAGGGAACTCGACACCGTGGTCGACGCGGCCGTCACGGTGGCGGACAGCGGCGACCACCTGGTCGCGCACGTCGTGGGCCGGGCACCCGCCGACCTCACCGCGCTCCTCGCCGCGAAGCTGCCCGCGCACATGGTGCCGGGCCAGGTGCGATGCGTGGACGCGCTGCCGCTGACCGTCAACGGCAAGCTGGACCGCGAGGCCCTGGCCGCGCAGGCCGCGCGGGAAGCCGGCCCGCAGACGGCCGTCCCGCCGGCCACCACCGGCGGCGCGCTCGGCGCGCTGACCGGCGTCTTCGGCGAGACGCTGCAAGGCTCCGACGTGGACGCCGACACCGACTTCTTCGCGGCCGGCGGCGACAGCATCCTCGCCATCACGGTCATCAACCGGGCCAGAGCCCTCGGACTCCACATCGCACCGCGCGACGTCTTCCTGTTCAAGACCCCGCGCGCACTCGCCGAGCAGCTGGACTCGCGCGTACCGCAGGCCCTGGCCGCCGGACCCGTCCGCCGCGAGGACGGCCCGCTGCTCCCGACGCCGATCATCCTGCGCCGGCGGGAACGGGGCGGTTCGCTCGCCCGGTTCGCCCAGGCCAGGTCGCTGGTGGTCCCCGAGGGCGTCGGGCTCGGCGACGTGGAACGCGCCGCGAACGCCGTCGTGGCGGCGCACCCCGTCCTCCGGCTGAAGCTGGACGTGGATCACGGCGTGTGGGCCCTGCGTACCGAGCCCCACCGCGAGGTCACCGTCTTCCGCACGGAGACGGGCGACCCATCGGCCGCCGCGAACGAAGCCGCGGGGCGCCTGAGCCCCGGGTCCGGGGAGGTCGTCGCCTTCTCCTGGATACCCGGGAGCCGGACCCTCGTGGTCACCGCGCACCATCTCGCCGTCGACGCGGTGTCCTGGCTGATCCTCCTCGACGACCTGGCCACCGCCCTGAGCGGAGCCGCCCTGCCGCCGCCCACCACGTCCTACGGCGAGTACGCCGAAGCGACGGGCGCCCGCAGCGCCGAGCTGACCGGCCTCGACGACTGGATCACCACGCTCGCGGCGCCCGCGCTGCTGTCCGGCGTCGAGGGCCTGCGCGAGACCACCGTCGTGCTCGCGCCCGACGTGAGCGGCCGGGTGACGCGTACCGCACCCGCCGCACTCGGCGTCGGCCTCACCGAGCTCCTGTGCGGCGCACTGCGCACCGCGCTGACCCACGTTCAGACGGCACCCACCGACCTCGCGATCGACCTGGAGCGCCACGGCCGTGTCCCTGTCCGGGGACACCACGACTACACACGCACGGTCGGCTGGTTCACCGCCATCGCGCCCGTACGGCTCACGGCGCACACCGACCCCGTCGAGGCGGCGCGCGAAGTCGCCGAACGCCAGCCCGACGAGGATGGGCACGTCGCCTACGGCAGGCTCAGATACCTCAACCCGCAGACGGCCCCGCTGCTGACCGCTCGCCCTCAGGTCCTGTTCAACTACCTGGGCCGCGGCGGCGAGTCCCGGGCGCCGCAGCTCACCGGCGCGGACGAGGGCAGCCCCTACGCCGTCGAGGTCAACGCCTGGACCGACGACACCACGGGCAGCCTGCACGCGGCCTTCACCCTCGCCGACGGCATCCCCGACGAGATCACCGCGCACTGGCTGACCGCGCTGGAGCGCGTCGCGGAGGCCTCCACCACGGCCGAGCGCACCGCGCCGGTCAGCCCTCTCCAGCGCGGCCTGTACTTCCAGGCCCAGATGGCGGGCACGGCCGGACACTACGTCGCGCAGAGCTACTTCACGTTCGACCGCCGCCTGGACACCGACGCGCTCGCCGAGGCGATGGCGTACGTGATCGCCCGGCACCCCGTCGTGGGCGCCGGCTTCACCACCGATGACCGCGGCAACCCGGTCCAGGTCCTCAGGGCGGGCCGCCGGGTAGACGTCCGCACGGTCACCGTCGCGACGGAGGCCGAGGCCGACGCCCTGCGGGCCCGGGACCGCGACACCGGATTCGACGTGGAGGAGCCGCCGCTGATCCGGCTGACCGTGGTGCGCCTGCCCGGTGACCGCGACGGCCTGCTGCTGAGCTACCACCTGCTGCTGTGGGACGGCTGGTCCCGCGAGATCGTGCTGCGGGAGCTGTTCGACGCCTACCGGGCCGTCCTCACGGGCCGGCCGCCGGCCGCGACCCCGCTCTCGCCCGGCTTCGAGGACTACGCCCGCGCGCTCGCCGCCAAGGATCCCGCCGTGGCGGAACGCTTCTGGGCGGACCACCTCGACGGCCTGACCGGCCCCACCCTGCTCGGCGGGGAGCGGCCGGCCGTCACGGACGAACTGCCGCGCGCGCTCGTCCACACGATGTCCGCCGAACTGTCCGACCTGCTGAGGCAGGCGGCCCGGACCCACGGCGTCACACTGAACTCGGTACTGACCGGGGCGTTCGGCCTTCTGCTCGGCGCGCACACCGGCCGCGGCGACGCCGTGTTCGGCGTGACCGTCTCCGGCCGCGAGGGCGAGGGCCTGTCCGGCATCGTCGGCGTCCTGCTCAACACCGTGCCCCTGTGGACGCGGGCCCGGCCGGACGACACGGTCCGGGAGTACCTGACCGCCGTCCAGGAGGCCCGGGTCGAGGCCATGGAGCACGAGCACCTGGGTCTCGGCGAGATCCAGCGGGCGAGCGGCCACGACACCCTGTTCGACAACCTGTTCGTGCTCCAGAACTTCCTGGACCTGGACGCGTTCGCCGAGATGAACGCCCGGCACGGCATCACCTCGGTGCAGGCCGACGACTCGACCCACTACCCGTTCACCTGGGTCGTCACGCCCGGCGACCGGCTCACCGTCAAGCTGGAGCACCGCGACGACGACCCCGAGGGCGCCCGCCGCCTCCTCGACGGCTACCTCCGGATACTCGAGGACCTGGCCCGGTCCGCCGGCCCGGTCGGCGCGCTGCCCGGCGTGGGCACACTGCCCGGAGCGGCCCCCCGTACGGACGTCGGCACGGACACCGTCGTCGACCGGTTCGACCGGGCGGCCGACCGCGACCCGCGGCGCGTCGCCCTCGTCGCCCACGGTTCGGCCCTGACCTTCGCCGAGCTCCGGGACCGCAGCCGTGCGGTGGCCGGAGTGCTGGCAGGCCGGGGAATCGGACCGGAGCGGACCGTGGCCCTCGCGATCCCGCGCTCCCTGGAGTCGATCGTGGCGCTGTTCGCCGTACTGCGCGTCGGAGCCGCCTATGTGCCGCTGGAGCTCGACCACCCGGACGAGCGGATCGCCGCCATCGTCGAGGCCGCCCGCCCGGACGTGACCCTCACCGTCAGCGCGGTGTCGCCCCGGCTGACCGGTGAGCTGATCGAGCTCGACCGGCCGCTGCCCGAAGCCGAACCGTTCCGCACGTTCGCGCCGGACGATCCGGAGCGGCTGCGGCACCCCGCGTACACGATCTTCACCTCCGGATCGACCGGGAAGCCCAAGGGTGTGGTGACCGAGTACGCCGGACTCACCAACATGCTGATCAACCATCAGCGGCGGATCTTCGAACCGGTGCTGGCGGAGCACGAGCACCGCGTCTTCAGGATCGCGCACACCGTGTCGTTCGCCTTCGACATGTCGTGGGAGGAGCTGCTCTGGCTCGCCGACGGCCATGAGGTGCACATCTGCGACGAGGAACTGCGCCGCGACGCGCCCCGGCTGGTCGAGTACTGCCTGGAGCAAGGCATCGACGTGATCAACGTGACGCCGACCTATGCGCAGCAACTGGTGGCCGAGGGACTGCTGGACACCCCCGGGCGGCGGCCCGCGCTCGTCCTGCTGGGAGGAGAGGCCGTCACCCCGGCACTGTGGCGGCGGCTCGCGGAGACCGAGGGCACGGCCGGGTACAACCTGTACGGACCCACCGAGTACACCATCAACACCCTCGGCGTCGGCACCTTCGAGTGCGAGGACCCGGTGGTCGGCGTGGCGATCGACAACACCGAGGTGTACGTACTGGATCCGTGGCTGCGGCCCCTGCCGGACGGCGTGCCGGGCGAGCTGTACGTGTCGGGCGTCGGCATCGCCCGCGGCTACCTCGGCCAGCCCGCGCAGACGGCGCACCGGTTCGTGGCCTGCCCGTTCGGCGAACCGGGCGAGCGCATGTACCGCACCGGGGACCTGGTGGTCCGCCGGCCCGACGGCAACCTGATGTACCTGGGCCGGACCGACCAGCAGGTCAAGATCCGCGGACACCGCGTCGAACCGGGCGAGGTCGAGGCCGCGTTCGCCGCCCACCGGGCGGTCCGGTTCGCCGCCGCGGTCGCGCAGCCCGACCCACAGGTCGACGGAGCGTACCGGCTGGCCGCCTACCTGGTGCTCGACGGCTCCGATCTGGCATCCGTCGCCGCCGAAGTGGGCGCCGCCCTCCCCGACTTCCTGCGCCCCACGCACTACGCGCAGGTCGACCGCATCCCGCTGACCGTGAACGGCAAGGCCGACACCAAGGCGCTCCCGGAGGCCAGGCCGCTGGGTGTGCTGACGACGGCAGCCGAACGCGCACCGGAGACGGACACCGAGATCACGGTGTGCGAGTTCTTCGCCGAGGCACTGGACCTGGACGACGACGAGGTCAGCGCGGTCAGCGACTTCGTCACCCTCGGCGGACACTCCATGCTGGCGGTCCGCCTGATCGGGCTGCTCCGCCGGGAGTACGGTCCGGTCATCACCATCCGCGACCTGCTCACCCTGCGAACCCCCGAAGCGATTGCCGGTCACCTCGATGCGCACTCCTGACCCCCACCGGCCCCTCGACGGAGCCGGCATCCTGCGGACGGCGCTGCGCCGCAACCTCGGTGCCATGACCTGGGGCACCGTCCTCATGGGCCTGTACCAGGCCGGCGAGACGGCCTTCCCCATCGCGCTCGGCCTGATCGTCGAGTACACCCTCCAGGACCGGAGCCCCGCTTCCCTCGGGGTGTCGATCGGCGCGCTGGCCGTGATCATCACGACCGTGTCGCTGTCGTGGCGGTTCGGGATGCGCGTCCTGCAGAAGGCCAACACGACGGAGGCGCACCGCTGGCGGGTGCGGGTCGCGGAGTGCGGACTCCAGCCCGTGGACAGGAAGATCGATCTGAAGTCCGGTGAGGTGCTGACCATCGCCACCGAGGACGCCGACTCCACCGCCGACATCATCGAAGTGGTTCCGCTGCTGATCAGCTCACTGGTCGCGGTCGTGGTCGCGGCGGTCGCCCTGGGGCTGGCGGACCTCCGGCTCGGACTGCTCGTGATCATGGGAACCGTCGTGATCCTGACGATCCTCAGCGTGATGTCCAAACGGATCGGCGCCAGTACCCAGGAGCAGCAGGCCCGGGTGGCGCGGGCCGGTGCGAAGGTCGCGGACCTGATCTCCGGCCTCCGCCCGCTGCACGGTTTCGGCGGCAATCACGCGGCGTTCGTGTCCTACCGGAAGGTCAGTACGGAGGCGAAGCACCAGGCGATCACCGTGGCCAAGGTGAACGGCGCGTACGCCGGCGCCGCACAGGCCCTCAACGCGGTCCTGGCCGCCGCCGTGACCCTGACGGCCGGCTGGCTGGCCTTCGACGGCCGGATCACCATCGGGGAACTCGTCATGGCGGTGGGCCTCGCGCAGTTCATCATGGAACCGCTGAAGATGTTCTCGGAGATGCCGAAGTACGTGATGATGGCACGGGCCTCGGCCGAGCGGATGGCCCTGGTGCTGGCGGCGCCGCCGGTGGCGGCTCTGGGCCCGCAGCGCCCTTCCGCGGGCGGGGACCTGGAGATCGACGGCGTCCGGTACGGGACGCTGCGCAAGCTGAACTTCCGCGTCGCAGCCGGCGAGTTCGTGGCGATCACCGCCTATCAGCCGCGCGCGGCAGCCGATTTCGCGTCGATCCTGGCCGTGAACGTCCCGCCGCAGGACTACGACGGGACGGTTCGGATCAGCGGGCGGGAGATCGCGGACCTGCCGGTCGAGGCCGTCCGTGCACACATGCTGGTGAACCCGTACGACGGGGAGATCTTCGCGGGCACCCTCCGTACGAACATCGACCCGGCGGGCACCAGCCGTACGGTTGCCGAAGCGGTGGAGGCGTCCATGCTGACCGATGTCGTCGCGCTCCACCGCGACGGGCTCGACTACGCCATCCGCGACCGCGGCGCGAATCTGTCCGGCGGACAGCGCCAGCGGTTGTCCCTGGCCCGCGCCCTGGCCGCCGACACCGACGTCCTCGTTCTGCACGATCCGACCACGGCCGTGGACGCGGTCACCGAGCAGCTGATCGCGCGCAACCTCGTGAAGCTGCGCCGGGGCCGGACCACCCTCGTGATCTCCAGCAGTCCGGCGGTCCTGGACGCGGCCGACCGGGTGCTCGTCCTGGACGACGGGATCATCACGGCCGAGGACACCCATCGCAACCTCCTCGCCACCGACGAGGCCTACTGCCTGGCGGTGGCGAGGTGAGCGGCCGGGGGCCCTTGATGCGGGAACGCGTTTGCCGTCTCTCAGGCGTCCCAGGCGCGGGGGCGGTCCAGCGCCTCCCACTCGGGGCGCAGCAGTGAGAGCAGGGCGAGGTCGTGCCGTCGTCCGCGATGAAGACACGCGGCGCGGCTGACCCCTTCGCGTACGAAGCCGGATCCGGTGAGGACGGCGAGGGCGGCGGCGTTGCCGGTGTGGGTCTCCGCGGTGAGGCGGTGCAGGGGGAGTTCGCCGAACGCCAGGTCCACCAGGGCGTCGAGGGCGTGGGTGCCGTGGCCCCTCCCACGATGCTCCGCGGCCGGCATCAGCTCGATCTGAGCCGTGCCGTTGGCGATGTGCCGTTGACGATGTCCTGGCCGCTGAGCGCGATAGGGCCGATGGGGGTGGAGTCGGGGAGCAGGACGAGGAAGTCGTCGCGATCGTCGTCGTCGATGTCGCGCTCGATGCGCTCGCGCATCGCGGTGAGGGAGCGCGGCCAGAACCCGATCTCGTGGGCGGCCGCCGCATCCGCACGCCAATGGTGCAGGAGTTCGGCGTCGTCCAGGTCGACCGGTGCGAGTCCGACGGACTCGGCGTGCCAGGAGACTTCCCTCGCGGTCTCTTCGTCGCGTTCGTCGTCCGCGATCCCGGTGCCCTGGTTCATGCGGCGGATGCCAGGGGCGGACGGCCCACGGGGCCCACGCGTTTCTCCGCCCCCGCGCCCGGCGGCAACGGTCCGCGACGGGCCGGCGGCACCGAGCCGCCGACTTCGCGTCGGGGTGGCAGTCGATGCCGGCCGGCCACGTAGCGGCCCGGCACCACCGGGCCCGGAGTGGAGCGGCTGATGATCAACGCCGCCTCACGGCCTTCAGGACCCCGCGGAAGCGCCCGCTCGCGTGGTCCCCGGGGTGTGGAGCGGCCCGTCGAGGGCCCAGGCGACATCTCTGAGCAGGGCGTGCCGCCAGCCTGCCCGGTCGTGGCCGGACGGCGACCGTGACACGCGTACCGTCGCGCCCGCTTCTTCGGCCAGGATCTCGACCGGCCGGCAGTGGGGGA
The DNA here is from genome assembly GCF_008042275.1 of Streptomyces sp. OR43. Taxonomy (GTDB): domain Bacteria; phylum Actinomycetota; class Actinomycetes; order Streptomycetales; family Streptomycetaceae; genus Streptomyces. The sequence goes on from NZ_RDBK01000023.1 coordinate 129,701, forward strand.
GCATCCGCGTCTCGTGTTCCCCGACGTCGAACGCGACCCGCAGCCCGGTCAGGTCGGGGCGCTCCCGCAGCCGTGCGGCGACGGAGCCGCCGGCCGGACCGTCGAGAGGGTCCGGCCGGTCCGGCGCTCCGGGTGCCCACCAGAACGACCCCGACTGGCAGGCGACCCGGGAGACCAGCTCCGGGAAGTCCAGCGCCGCGGTCAGCGCGCTGAGTCCGCCGAGGCTCTGGCCGGCCACCACCAGCCGGTTCAGGTCCGCGACCACCCCGGACTCCGCGACGAGCGGCAGCAGTTCGTCGCGGACGGCCTCCCACAGCCCGGACCCGCCCGCGAACTCGGCTGCCCGGTCCTTGGCCGGCAGGAAGACCAGTGTGACGGGCGGCATCTCACCCGCGGCGACGGCGGAGTCGAAGGCGGCCATGGCTGGATGGAGGTACAGCCAGTCGTCCCCGTCCAGCAGCAGCACCACCGGTCCGCCGCCACCCGCCGGGTGGATGCGCACCGTGCGTCGTCCGCCGAGCCGTGCGCTGTTCCAGCGGAGCCGGGTGTGCGGGACGGGGAGGACGTCGTCGGCGCCGACCACGGGCCAGTGCGGCTGGGCGGGGGCGTCCGGGGTCGCGGCGACGGAACGGTCCAGTCCGGCGCCTGCCGGGTTGAACGGGTCCGCATGCGGCGTCTCGTCCACGAGGAACCGGTAGGTCACGTGGAGCCGTTCGGGCATGGGCACTTCGGCGTACCAGCAGTCGGTGTCGCGCCACCGGCGCAGGGGGACCGGCTCCGACCAGCTCTCGAAGTCGACGGTCGCCGGAGAGCCGCGCCAGAGGAACAGCGATACCCAGCCGCCGTCGCCGGCGGCTACCGCAGCGGGCGTGCGTGCCGCGGCCCAGAACGCGTCGGTGCCGGGAGCGCCGCTCAGCCCGAAGCCGGCGAAGTCGCTCTCGGCGCGGATCCGTTCGGTCACCGGGGGCATGAACATCTCCTTGTGAGAGGGGAAGAGGAAAGGCTAAGCTCTGGGTGATTAGGGGAGCCTAACCTAAGTTGGACTTCTCCTTCCATATCCCTGGCTCTTCATTCGAACCCGCTCTCCGGGCCCGCTCCCGGGGGCGCCGCCGGCCCGCCGGCGGGCAGAGGCACACGCTCGGCGCGGCCGTCACCGGTCCGTCGGACCCGAGGAGGTACTGACACATGAGCACCAACCCGTTCGACGACCCCGACGGCCGGTTCCTGGTCCTGGTGAACGATGAGGGCCAGCACTCGCTGTGGCCGTCCTTCGCTGACGTGCCCGGAGGCTGGATGATCGCCTTCGAGGAGAACACCCGGGAGGCGTGCCTGGACTTCGTCGAGACCAACTGGACGGACCTGCGGCCCCGTTCCCTCACCGTCCCCGCGGACGCCTGACCGGCTCAGCACCGGCCCGCGGCCGGGGGCTGCCGCCCGGCCGTGCTGCCGCCCGCTCGTGGAACCCGGGAAGGAATGCCTTGACCACGACCGTGCCGCGCCCCGTCCCTGCGGCGCGGGCGCGCCGTGCGCCCGCCCCCTCCGTACGCTTCGCCCGCGCGGAGGACGCCGGCGAACTCGCCGCCCTGTCCCGGCCCTTCGTCCGTGCGGGCGCGCTGCGGGAGCGCCCCGTCTCGCTCTACGCCGCCCACGCGGCCGACTTCCTGGTGGCCGTGGGCCCCGCGGGCCGGCTCGAAGGCTGTGTGGGTCTGCGCCTGTACCCGGCCGGTCCGGCGGAGAGCGGCGCACCCGCGGGCGTGCTGTACAACTTCTGTGTGGCCGCGCACCGGCAGGGGTGCGGAGTGGGGGCCGTGCTGCTGGGCTCCGCCCTGACGAGTGCACGTGCGCGGTCGCTGAGTGCGCTGTTCACTGCGACGACCGGCGGCGGACGCCTGTTCCAGCGGTACGGATTCACCGCGACGGCAGCATGTCTGGCGCCCCGTACCTGGGCGGAGTCGCTGGATCCGCGGCGGGGCGCCCGGATCCTCGCGAGGGCCGTCTAAGGCGTGTTCTCGAACATCCCGCCTGCCCGGCGACGCCATGCACGCACGCTCGCCGCACCGCACGTGTCAGCGGCGGTGGCGCCGAGCCCCTGACGTCGAGTGGCTGCCCGTATCGCGACCGCCGGTGGTCACACGGTGCTCAGGTCGCGGTCAGGGCCGGTGCCGGGCGCGAGGGCAGTGCCCGGAACCACCGTGGTGCCGGGACCGTTCTCGCCGAGCACGCCGCGCAGCACCGCGTGCGGTACCCGGCCGTCGAGTACCTGGGCTCTGCGCACGCCGCCCCGGACGGCCCGCAGGCAGCCCTCCATCTTCGGCAGCATCCCGCTCGCGAGCTCCGGCAGCAGCGCGGCCAGTGCGTCGGCCGTCAAATGCCTGATCACCTCGGTGCTGCGCGGCCAGTCCGCGTACAGCCCCTCCACGTCGGTGAGCACGACCAGCCGTTCGGCCCCGAGGGCCACGGCCAGCGCGGACGCGGCAAGGTCGGCGTTGACGTTGTAGACCTGCCCGTCCTCGCCGCGGGCGACGGGGGAGACCACCGGGATGTGTCCCTGCTCCAGGAGCGTGCGCACCATGCCGGGGTTGACGTCCACGATGTCTCCGACGAGACCGATGTCCACCGGGCGGCCGTCCACATAGCCGGGCCGTCGCACCGCCGTCATGGTGTGCGCGTCCTCGCCCGTCAGGCCCACGGCGAAGGGCCCATGGGCGTTGATCCGGCCGACCAGTTCCCGCTGGACCCGGCCGGACAGCACCATGCGCACCACATCCATGGTCTCCGCCGTCGTCACGCGCAGCCCCGCCTCGAAGCGGCTCTCCAGGCCGAGGCGGTCGAGCATCGCACTGATCTGTGGCCCGCCACCGTGCACGACGACCGGGTGAAGGCCCGCGTGCCACAGTTCCACGACGTCCTGGGCGAAGAGGTGTTGCAGGCTCGCGTCCACCATGGCGTTGCCGCCGAACTTGACGACGACCACACGGGGCCGTGGTTCCGCGGGCCTGCCCGCCGACCCGGTCGACGCGTCCGTGTCCGGGTTCACGCGATCTGTGACGACCGGTGCCATGTCTGCCCCACCCCGTTCGATAAGTTAGCTGAGCCTAACCTGAATAAGGGGGTCCAGGTGGCGATCCCGCCGTCCTGCCCGCACGTTGCCGCGGGTGTTTCCGGCCGCCCGCGGCGCGCGCCCGAGAGACGGTCCCACTCCGTTTGCGGAGCCCTGGACATCGGGTTTGAGTGGAAGAACCCCCTTGCCCTCTGGAGCTGACATGTCGATGGCGTTCGGTTCACCTTTTGGTTCGTCCGATCCCTTCAGCGAGATGCTCGACCGCTTCTTCGGCACGTCACCGGCATCGTCGCCACCGGCCGTGCAGCGGGTGCCCATCGGCCGCCTCCTCACGGAGTCGTCGCACGAACTCCTCGGCCTGGCCACGCAGAAGGCGACGGAGAACGGAACCTCCGACCTCGACACGGAGCACCTCCTGTGGGCGGCCACGCAGGTGGACCCCGCGCGGCAGCTCCTCGCCCAGGCCGGCGTCGATGTCGACGCGCTCGCGGCCCGGATCGCCGAGGTGCTGCCCCGGGAGGCGGGCGAACCGTCCGCGGAGCCCGGACTCACGCCGGCGGCGAAGCGCACCCTCGCCGCGGCCTACGCGGGCTCGCAGGCGGCGGGAGTGTCCTACATCGGCCCCGAGCACATCCTCGGCGCGCTCCTGGAGGACCCCGACTCCGGCGCGACCCGGTTCCTGCGCGCCGAGGACATGGACACCGAGAAGCTGCGGGGCCGGACGGACCGGGCGGCCCGGGCGGACGGCGCTCCCGCCGCGGGGAGGGAGCCCTCGACGACCCTGGACGAGTTCGGCCGGGATCTGACGGAGGAGGCGAAGGCGGGCCGGCTCGACCCCGTCGTCGGCCGGGCCGAGGAGATCGAGCAGACCATCGAGATCCTCTCGCGGCGCTCCAAGAACAACCCGGTGCTCATCGGGGAGCCCGGCGTCGGGAAGACCGCCATCGTGGAGGGGCTGGCCCAGCGCATCGTGGCCGGCGAAGTGCCCGAATCCCTGAAGGGCAAGAGGGTCGTCTCCCTCGACATGTCCGGCATGGTGGCCGGTGCGCAGTACCGCGGCCAGTTCGAGGAGCGGCTGAAGAAGGTCATCGAGGACGTCCAGGCGTCCGGCGGCGACATCATCCTCTTCATCGACGAACTGCACACGGTCGTCGGCGCGGGCGCGACGGGAGAGGGAGCGATGGACGCGGGCAACATGCTCAAGCCCGCACTGGCGCGCGGCGAGCTCCACGTGGTGGGAGCGACGACGATCGACGAGTACCGCAAACACATCGAGAAGGACGCCGCGCTCGAACGCCGCTTCCAGCCCGTCCTCATCCCCGAACCGAGCGTCGAGGAAGCGGTGCAGATTCTCGAAGGGCTGCGTGACGCGTACGAGGCACACCACCAGGTCCGCTTCGCCGACGGAGCCCTGACCGCGGCCGCGGAACTGTCCGACCGCTACATCAGCGACCGGTTCCTGCCGGACAAGGCGATCGACCTGATGGACCAGGCGGGCGCCCGGGTACGGCTGCGCAGCGCCGGCCGTTCCACCGAGGTCGTCAGCCGGGAGGACCGCCTCGCGAAGCTGCGCCGCGAGAAGGCCCAGGCGGTCGCCGCCGAGGAGTTCGAGAAGGCCTCGGAACTGAAGCGTCAGATCGCCGAGGTGGAGGGTGAGCTCGCGGGCATCGAGGAGCGCCGCGAAGGCGTCGTCTCCGTCACCGCCTCCGACATCGCCGACATCGTCTCCCGCCGCACGGGCATCCCGGTCTCCCAGCTCACCGCCGGCGAGAAGGAGAAGCTCCTCAGGCTGGAGGAGGAGATGCACGCCAGGATCGTCGGCCAGGCCGAGGCGGTCACCGCGGTCTCCGAAGCGGTGCGCCGCAACCGTGCGGGCATGGGGGACCCCAACCGTCCCGTGGGCTCGTTCCTCTTCCTGGGACCGACCGGCGTGGGCAAGACCGAACTGGCCAAGACGCTCGCCGAACTGCTCTTCGGCGACGAGAACCGCATGATCCGGTTCGACATGAGCGAGTTCCAGGAGAAGCACACGGTCGCCCGGCTCGTCGGCGCACCCCCCGGATACGTCGGCTACGAGGAGGCCGGCCAGCTCACCGAGAAGGTCCGCCGCATGCCGTACAGCGTGGTGCTGTTCGACGAGGTGGAGAAGGCGCACCCGGATGTCTTCAACACGCTGCTGCAGATCCTCGACGACGGCCGTCTGACGGACGCGCAGGGCCGCACGGTCGACTTCCGCCACTGCGTGGTCATCATGACGTCCAACATCGGCGCGCATCGCATCCTCGCCCACCAGGGCGACGCGGCCGAGCTCAAGGACGAGCTGATGGACGATCTGCGGGGACGGTTCCTGCCCGAGTTCCTCAACCGGATCGACGACATCATCATCTTCCACAGCCTCACCGAGGAAGACCTGTCGGAGATCGTCGAACACCTCCTCGACCGGAGCAAACACCGCGTCCGCGCGCAGGGCCTGACGCTGGAAGTGACCGAAGCGGCCAAGAAGTTGCTGGTCGCCCATGGCTACCAGCCCGAGTTCGGCGCTCGTCCGCTGCGGCGCACGATCCAGACGGAACTCGACAACCGCATCGCCTCGCTGCTTCTGAGCGGCGAAACCGACCCGGGGGACACCATCGTCGCCGATGTGCGGGGCGAATCGCTCCACTGCACGGTGCGCAAGGGCGAGGCCGGGAGCGTCGCGGAGCAGCCGGACACCTCGGGAAGCAGCGCCGTCCACTAGCGCTTCGGCCGGCCGCCCCCGCTCCGCGGTCGCGTGCTACGTTCGCGTGATCGGACGACCGGGGGCACGTGGTGACGGAAGCAGGCGAGCGGCAGCCGACACCGCGGGCGCGGCTACGGAGGCAGCCGCAGCAGGCGCGCAGCCGGGCCCGGGTCGAGGCCATCCTGGCCGCGGCCGACCGGATCCTGTCCCAGGAGGGGTACGAGGCGCTGACGACGCGGAGGATCGCCGAGGAGGCGGGCACGCCGGTCGGGAGCATCTACCAGTTCTACGCGGACAAGGGCGCCGTCGTGGACGCGCTGGGCCAGAGGTACCTCGACACCTTCAGGACCGCCATCGACGAACTCGTCGAGCGCACGGTCGAGGGCGATCTGTCCGACCCGGTCGGCACGATGGTCGGCGTCTACGCCGAGCTCGTCCGGTCCCAGACGGGCGGCATGGCCCTGTGGGCCGGGCGGCACCTCAGTCCCGAGCTCGCGCGCGCCGACGAGGCGAGCAACGCGCACATCGCCGAGGGACTCCAGCGCATCGTGGAGCACCTCATCGGCGGCCCCGGCGGGCCCACGGCGCAGCGGGCGACGCGGATGGTGGTGTGGGCCGCCAACGCCGTGCTGCACGAAGTGTTCAAGAGCGACGGCGAGCCGGACCTGGAGGCCGTGGACGAGCTCAAGCGGATGCTGAACGCCTACTGGGAGGACCTGCGCGCCCGGCTGACGGCCGTGGAGGAGTGAACCGAGGCGTTCGGCAGCCGGCCGGGCGCCGGGCCGCGGGCCCCGACTGCCGGACAGGCCGGTAGCACCCCTGACCGGGCCGGGCACTTCGACGTCGCGACACGGGCATAGAACATGAACAAAAGTTCATGTTATGGTGCGGCCCACCTCGGACGGCGTGCCCGGTACCGAACAGCCGCCGCCGGGCTGCCGTTGGGGCGCGAAGCGCGGCCGTCGGCAGAGTTCCGCAGCCGCGCGCACGGCCCGGCCCGGGTGGCGTGCGCACCACCGACGAAGGCAGGCGCCAGTGACGACGAGATCCACCGATGCCACCGGACTTCCCCGGTTCCCGGCCGGCTTCGTCTGGGGCGCCTCGACCGCCGCCTACCAGATCGAGGGCGCCGCCGACGAGGACGGCAAGGGGCCGTCGATCTGGGACACCTTCGTACGACGTCCCGGGGCCGTACGCGACGGCCACACCGGCGACATCGCCTGCGACCACCACCACAGGTTCGGCGAGGACGTCACCCTGATGCGCCGGCTCGGGCTCGACGCGTACCGCTTCTCGGTCTCCTGGACCCGCATCCTGCCCACCGGCGCGGGCCGGATCGAGCCGCGCGGACTGGACTTCTACGACCGCCTGGCCGACGCGCTGCTCGACGCCGGGATCGAGCCCGTACCCACCCTGTTCCACTGGGACCTGCCGCAGGCCCTGGAGGACGAGGGCGGATGGCTGAACCGCGAGACCGCCCACCGTTTCGCCGAGTACGCCGCCGTGGTCGCGGAACGGCTGGGCGACCGGGTCAAGCGATGGATCACCCTCAACGAGCCCTTCGTCCACATGTCCTTCGGATACGGCTTCGGCGTCCACGCCCCGGGCCGCGCACTGATGCTGGACGCACTGCCCGTCGCACACCACCAACTGCTCGGCCACGGCCTGGCGACCGCGGCGCTGCGAGCCGCCGTTCCGGGCGGGCAGATCCTGATCGCCAACAACTGCACGCCCGTCCGTCTGCGCGACGACGCACGCGACGACACGGACGTGGCGGCCGCCTCCGCCTATGACGCCCTGCACAACCGGCTCTTCAACGATCCGCTGCTGCGGGGGAGTTATCCCGATCTGTCGGCCTACGGCATGACCGACCCGAGCTGGGGAGGAGTGGTGCGCGAGGGTGATCTCGCCACGATCGCCGCACCGCTGGACGGACTGGGCGTCAACTACTACAACCCCACCTGGGTCACCGCCCCGGCCGACCCTGCCGCAGCGCTGCCCTTCGACCTGGCCGAGCCGTCGGAGCCCTACGAGCGGACCGCGTTCGGCTGGCCGGTGGTTCCCGACGGGCTCACTGAACTGCTCACCGGTCTCAAGGCCCGTTACGGCAACGACCTCCCACCGGTGTGGATCACCGAGAACGGCTGTTCGCAGCCGGCCGGACTGCACGACCGGGCGCGCATCGAGTACCTCGCCGGGCACATCGACGCGATCGCCCGTGCCGTGTCCCGCGGGGTGGACGTGCGCGGCTACTTCACCTGGTCGCTGCTCGACAACTTCGAGTGGGCCGAGGGCTATCACCAGCGGTTCGGTCTGGTCGAGGTCGACTTCGCCACCCGAGAACGCACGCCCCGGGCGAGTTTCGAGTGGTACCGCGACCTCATCGCCTCCCAGCGGTCCTGAGCAGCGGACCCGTCATGTCCCACGCCTCCACGGCGGGCGACGCCGCCGTCTTCGCCGAGCCCACCGCCCCGGTCAAGGCCGTGTGGACAGTGAACCTCTCGCTGGCCACGCTGGCCGTCTTCATGGCGTTCATGACCCCCATCCAGATCCTGCTGCCCCTCCAGCTGGAGCACATCGACCCGCACGACAAGAACGACGCGCTCTCGCTCGTCACCGGCCTCGGCGCACTCGTCGCGGTGCTCGCCAACCCGCTCGCCGGCGCATGGTCGGACCGCACCACGAGCAGGTTCGGCCGCCGTCGGCCCTGGATCCTGGGCGGCGCCCTCGCCGGGGCGGCGGGTCTGTCGATCACCGCCACCCAGCACACCGTGGCCGGAGTCGCCGTCGGCTGGTGCCTCGCGCAGGCAGGGCTGAACGCGATGCTGGCCGGGGTCACCACCCCGATCGCCGACCGCGTTCCGCTCACCCAACGCGCTCAGGTCGCGGGCTGGACCGGAATCATGCAGTCCTTCGGCCTCGTCCTCGGCGCGCTGATCACCACACTGCTCGTCACCGGTGTCCGTTCCGGCTACGTCACACTCGCCGTGCTCACCGTCGCACTCGCCCTCCCCTTCGTGCTCCGCCACTCCGAGCCGCCCCTGACCCGGGCCCTGCGCCCCGCCTTCGACGCCCGCGCCTTCGCCCGCTCGCTCTGGGTGAGTCCGCGACGGCACCCCGATTTCGGCTGGGCCTGGCTCACCCGGTTCCTGATCAACCTCGGCAACGCCCTCGGGACCCTCTACCTGTTCTACTTCCTCGCCGACGCCGTCCACTACGACGACCCCGGCACCGGCGTTCTGGTCCTCACGGTGATCTACACTCTCTGCGCCGCGCTCACGGCCATTCCGGCCGGCGTCCTGTCCGACCGCATCGGGCGCCGCAAGGTCTTCGTCGTGCTCTGTTCGCTGGTCATGGCCGCGGCGGCCGTGCTGCTGGCCACCCTCCACACCTGGCCGTCCGCCCTCGCCGCCGCGGCCGTCCTCGGCGCGGGTTACGGCATCTACCTCGCCGTCGACCAAGCCCTGGTCACCCAGGTCCTGCCCGAGGCCACCGACCGTGCGAAGGACCTCGGCGTCATCAACATCGCCAACTCCGGTCCGCAGGTCCTCGCCCCCGCTCTCGCCGCGCCGATCATCACGCACCTCGGCGGCTACACCGGCCTCTACGCCACCGCGGCCCTGGTCATCCTCATCGGCGGCCTCCTCGTCAACCGCGTCCGCGGCGTGGCCTGACGAACGGCCGGACGGGGCGGGCCCGTCCGTACGTCCGCTCCCGACGCTCGTAGAGACGGGAACTTGCCTCAGCGGGGGATGAGTTCATCAAAGATGAGAAATTCTCATGTTTGCCTGCCGGGGCCGTTGACTCCGTCGACCGTGGTCGCGATTCTGATAACTCGTCAGTAACGTGAATGAGCATGTCAATCGAAGCGAGTGATGACCATGGCTCAACCTCCGCGCCGCAGATTCAGATCCCTCACGGTGGTGTCACTGCTCCTCGCCGTGCTGTCCCTGGTACTCGGCCCGATGCCCAGCTCCGCGGCGGAGCCCGATGCCGGCTGGTGGAACCCGACCGCGCGGCCCGCGCCCGACGCGCAGGTCGACGTCACGGGGGAGCCCTTCAAGGGCACCGACGCCCAGGGCCGCGTACGAGGCTTCGTGGACGCCCACGACCACATCATGTCCAACGAGGGCTTCGGCGGCCGGCTGATCTGTGGCAAGCCGTTCTCGGAGCAGGGCGTCGCCGACGCGCTCAAGGACTGCCCCGAGCACTACCCCGACGGCTCGCTCGCCGTCTTCGACTTCGTCACCAAGGGCGGCGACGGCCGGCATGACCCCGACGGGTGGCCCACCTTCAAGGACTGGCCCGCCCATGACTCGCTGACCCACCAGCAGAACTACTACGCCAGTATCGAGCGGGCCTGGCGCGGCGGCCAGCGGGTGCTGGTCAACGACCTGGTCACCAACGGCGTGATCTGCTCGGTCTACTTCTTCAAGGACCGCAGCTGCGACGAGATGACCGCCATCCGTCTCGAGGCGAAGAAGTCGTACGACATGCAGGCCTTCATCGACAAGATGTACGGCGGTCCGGGCAAGGGCTGGTTCCGGATCGTCACCAGCAGCGCACAGGCCCGCGAGGTCATCGAGCAGGGCAAGCTGGCTGTGGTCCTGGGGGTCGAGACGTCCGAGCCGTTCGGCTGCAAGCAGATCCTGGACATCGCGCAGTGCGGCAAGGCGGACATCGACCGGGGCCTGGACGAGTTGCAGGAACTCGGCGTGAGCAGCATGTTCCTGTGCCACAAGTTCGACAACGCCCTGTGCGGGGTGCGGTACGACTCCGGCGCACTCGGCACGGCCATCAACGTGGGCCAGTTCCTGTCGACCGGTACCTTCTGGAAGACGGAGACCTGCCGAGGCCCGCAGCACGACAACCCCATCGGCAACGCGGTGGCCGCCGAGGCGCAGAAGCTGCTGCCGAGCGGGGTGGCCGTTCCCGCGTACGCCTCGGACGCGCAGTGCAACACCCGCGGGCTGACCGGCCTGGGCGAGTACGCGGTACGCGGGATGATGAAGCGTCACATGATGCTGGAGCTGGACCACATGAGCGTCAAGGCCGCGGACCAGGCCTTCGACGTCCTGGAGTCCGCGTCGTACCCCGGCGCCATCTCCTCGCACAGCTGGATGGACCTGGGATGGACCGAGCGGCTCTACAAGCTCGGCGGATTCGCCGCCCAGTACATGAGCGGCTCCGCGGCGTTCAGCGCGGAGGCCGCTCGTACGGACGCGCTGCGGGAGAAGTACCAGGTCGGCTACGGCTACGGCACCGACATGAACGGTGTCGGTGGCTGGCCCGCCCCGCGGGGCGGTGACGTCCCCGACCCGGTGCGGTACCCCTTCCGCAGCGCGGACGGCGGTTCGGTGATCGAGAAGCAGACCACCGGCGAGCGCACGTGGGACTTCAACACCGACGGTGCGGCGCACTACGGCATGGTCCCGGACTGGATCGAGGACATCCGTGTCGTCGGCGGCCAGGGTGTCGTGGACGACCTCTTCACGGGCGCCGAGTCCTACCTGCGTACCTGGGGGAACGCCGAACAGCACCGGTCCGCGGTGAATCTGGCCTCGGGCGCGGCCGCCTCGGCGTCCACGTCGGAGTGGTGGAACCCGGCCGTCAGCTTCGCTCCCGGCCGGGCCGTGGACGGGGACGAGGGCACGCGCTGGGCCAGTGAATGGTCCGACGACCAGTGGCTGCGGATCGACCTCGGATCGGCGAAGCCGGTCGGGCGCGTCACCCTCGACTGGGAGGCGGCGTACGCGAAGTCCTACCGCGTCGAGTTGTCGCAGGACGGCAGGAACTGGCAGACGGCATGGTCCACGGCCGCGGGTGACGGTGGCCTGGACACGGCGCGGTTCACCCCGGTTCAAGCACGCTACGTACGCCTGCACGGTCTGGAACGCGGCACCAAGTGGGGCTACTCGTTGCAGGAGGTCGGCGTCCACAGCGGCTGACGGCACCGGAGCGCAGGCCCGCCGGCACCGATGCCGGCAGGCCTGCGCGGCGACTCCTGCCGGGCGCGGGCCCTCGCCGGCTTCCCGCTCAGGCGGCGGGGCCGATGGTGACCTTGAGGTGCTTCATGATCGGCTGGTCGCTCTGGGTGCTGTAGTCGCCGAGCGCGCACAGCACGTTCATCTCCGGCATGTAGCCGGCCGCGCAGCCGCGGGGGATGTCGTAGGGGATCGCGAGGTAGCCGTTGAGGGACCGCCGGCTGCCGTCCTTCGCCGTGCTCGTGATGTCGACGGGGCCGAGGTCGTCGATGCCGCGTTCGCGCATGTCGGCCCGGTTCATGAAGACGAGCGTGCGCAGGTTCTTGATGCCGCGGTAGCGGTCGTTGTCGGAGTAGATGGTGGTGTTCCACTGGTCGTGGGACCGCATGGTCCCCAGGGCCAGGGTGCCGGCGGCGGGGACCACGTCCGGCAGGGCGGCGGCGGAGAACTCGGCTCGCCCGGACGGGGTGCGGAAGACAAGCTCCCGGGCGGGCTGCTTGATCCGGAAGCCGAGAGGCAGGCGCACCCGGCGGTTGAAGTCCTCGAAGCCGTCGAGCGCCCGGGCCATCGTGTCCCGGATGCGGTCGTAGTCCTCGACGTACCAGTGCCACGGCGTGGCACTGCCGGGGAGCGCGGCGCGCGCCAGGCCGGCGACGATGGCCGGTTCGGACAGCAGATGGGGGGACGCGGGTCGCTTCATGCCGATCGACAGATGGACCATGCTCATCGAGTCCTCGACGGACGTGCGCTGGATCCCCTTGCGCTGATGGTCCTTCTCGGTACGCCCCAGGCACGGGAGGATCAGGGCCTGCCTGCCGTGGACGATATGGCTGCGGTTCAGCTTGGTGCTCACCTGGACGGTGAGGTCGCAGGCGCGCAGCGCCTCGTAGGTGTACGGGGTGTCGGGGGCGGCCAGGGCGAAGTTGCCGCCCATACCGACGAAGACCTTCACGTCGCCGCTGTGCATCGCCCGGATGGTGCGGACGGTGTCCAGACCGTGCTCGCGCGGCGGCTCGATGCCGCAGACCTCGCCGAGACGGTCCAGGAACGCGTCGGTGGGGCGGTGATCGATACCGCAGGTGCGGTTGCCCTGGACGTTGCTGTGTCCTCGTACGGGGGAGGGGCCGGCCCCTTCCCTGCCGAGGTTGCCGCGGAGCAGCAGCAGGTTGACGACCTCCCGGACGGTATCCACCCCGTGCTCGTGCTGGGTGAGTCCCAGGCACCAGCTGACGATGGATCGGTCGGCCTCGCGGTACACGCGTGCCGCCTTCAGGATGTCGTCGCGGCCCAGCCCTGACTGGGTCTCGATCTCCTCCCACGGCGTGGCGGCGCACACCGCTCGGTACTCCTCGAAACCGGCGGTGTGCCGGTCGATGAACTCCTCGTCCAGCGCCTTGGGATCGGTCGTCGACTGCTCCAGGATCGCCTTGGCCATGCCGCGCAGCAGCGCCATGTCGCCGCCGATGCGCGGCTGCAGATTCAGGGTGCTGGTCCGGGTCGGCTTGAACAGGGCCATGTCCACGAAGTCGTGCGGGACGATGGTGCGGGTGGCCGCCGCCTCGACCAGTGGGTTGACATGCACGATCTGGGCGCCGCGGCGGTGGGCCTCGGCCAGCGCGGTGAGCATCCTCGGTGCGTTCGAGGCGGCGTTGACCCCGAGGATGAACAGTGCGTCGGCCGACTCCCAGTCCTTGAGGTCGACGGTTCCCTTGCCCGTGCCCAGGGACGCCTGCAGGGCACGGCCGCTCGCCTCGTGACACATGTTCGAGCAGTCGGGCAGGTTGTTCGTGCCCAGCTCGCGGGCCATCAGCTGATACAGGAACGTGGCTTCGTTGCCGAGCCGTCCCGAGGTGTAGAAGGACGCCTGGTTCGGGCTGTCGAGCTCGCGCAGCGCACGCCCGGCCAGCTCGAACGCGTCCTTCCAGCTGATCGGGACGTAGTGGTCGGAGCCGGGGTCGTAGACCATTGGTTCGGTCAGCCGGCCCTGGTTCTCCAGGTCGTAGTCGCTCCACCCGGACAGCTCGGTCACCGAATGGGCGGCGAAGAACTCACGACCGACCCGTTTGCGGGTCATCTCCCAGGTGACGTGCTTGATGCCGTTCTCACAGATGTCGAGATGCAGGCCCTTGGTGTCGTCGGGCCACGCACATCCGGGGCAGTCGAAGCCCTTGTCCTCATGGTTCATCCGCATGATCGCCCGCGGCCCGTCCACCGGCGCGCCCTCGCGCACGAGGAACCGGCTCACGCTCCTGGCCGCGCCCCAGCCCGCCGCGGGGTGGCGGTAGGGACGGAACTCGGGCTTCTCGTCCGAGGCGGGCCCGATCTCGGGCTCCCGGGGTTGCCGGCTGTCACCGTTGGCGCTCACGTTCTCGACCCTTCAACCAGGTGGGGCGGCTGCAGAACGACGTTTCCGGCAGGCTACGCCCGGGGGCGCACCCCTGCCATCGCACCGTCGAGACCCTCGGCGCGCCGGCTCCGGCACCCGGCCGCGGCGCGTCCTGTGCTGTGGCGACCGCTTCGGAATCGGGTTGTACTGCCACGGGACGACGCCCTCCGCGGCCTCCGCGCGGTCCCTGACCGCACGGCACGTCCGAGACCCTCATCGAGCCGGCGAGGCGGTCGATCTTGATGTCCCCCAGGCGTTTGCTGCCCCTGTCAGCCGCTCCCCGTCTCGCCGGTTCGGCGGTGGCCGGAGCGGTGATCGGCGTGGCCGTCGGCATGCTGACCAACCACCCCATGGGCCTGCTCGCGGGCATCACCGCGGTGGAGACGCTGTACGTCGTGGCGGGCTGGCTCGTCCTGTGGCCCATGGACCCCGCCACCACCCATCGCAACGCCCGGCGGGAGGAGTTCCGCCCCGTCGCGGAGGAACTCGTCGTCGTCGCCGCCGCTCTGTGCGGGCTGGTCGGCATCGTGCTGCTGCTCGTGGTCGGCCGGTCGGACCTCAACCACGCCGCGGCCGCGACCGCGCTGTGCGGGGTGTTCATGGCCTGGGCCGCACTCCATCTGATGTACGCCACCCGCTACGCGTACCTCTACTACCGGGTGCCGAAGGGCGGGATCGACTTCAACTCCGAAGACCCGCCGCGCTACGTCGACTTTCTGTACTTCAGTTACAACCTCGGGATGACCTACCAGGTGTCCGACACCAACGTGTCGAGTTCCGCGCTGCGCGCGATCGTCCTGAGGCACTGCCTGCTGTCGTACGTCTTCGGCGCCAGCATCCTCGCCACCACCATCAACCTCGTCGCCGGAATCGTCACGGGCTGACCCGAGGGGCCGGGTGGGGCCGCCCGGGGCCGCCCGCAGGGGTGCTCCCGGCCTCTGCGGCCGGGACGCCTTGCCACTCCCGGGTGGCGGGGTGATGCTTGGGGGCATGGCTGACCAAGCCGGCCCCGATCCCGTCGAGGCCGTCCGACGTGCCCTCCGCCTGCTGGAGGCCGTCGGCGCGCACGGGAGCGGGGCCACCGCGCACCAGCTGGCCCGGGAAGCGGGGCTTCCCCAGGTCACGGTGTCCGAGCTGCTGCCCGGACTGGCCCGGGACGGGTTCGTCACCGACCTGGGCGACGGCGCGTACGTCCTCGCCGACACGGGCACCGTGCCGGGTGCCGGACACGACGGCCGCGAGTTGCACGAGCGCGTCCGCCCCGTGCTGACCGCACTGCGCAACGATCTCTCTGCCGCTGTCTACCTGACGCTGTACGAGGAGGGCGAGATCCGCGTCATGGAGATCGTCGACAGCGCCAGGACGCCGCGGGTGGACCTCTGGGTGGGCTTCGAGGATGCCGGGCATGCGACCGCCCTGGGCAAGAGCGTGCTGCGGGAGCTGGACGGGGAGGCGCGGGCCGAGTATCTGTCGCGGCACTCCCTGACCGGGCTCACACCCAGGACCATCACGGGCCGGGAGGAGCTGCTCCGGCAGCTGGACGCCGCTTCGGCGGCTCCGCTGGTGATGGACCGCGAGGAGTACGCCCGGGGCACGACCTGTATCGCGGTGCCCGTGTACAGCGGCGATCAGGTCGGGTCCCTCGGCATCTCCTTCCGGTCGGACCGGATGTACCGGTCCGACCAGGTCCGCGAAGGGCTGCTGTCCTCGGCGATCCGCGTGTCCAGGCGGCTCTCGTTCCCCGGATGAGCCCGGGGGCTCCTTCCGCGTCCGCCGCGCATGCGCGGCCCGGCTACTCGATGACGAGCTCGACCGGGATGTTGCCGCGGGTCGCGTTGGAGTACGGGCAGACCTGGTGGGCCTGCTCGACCAGCTTGCGACCGGTGGCCTCGTCGACGGTCGAGGGCAGTTCCACGCGCAGCGTGACCGCGAGCCCGAACCCCTCGCCCTGCTTGCCGATGCCGACCTCGCCCGTCACGGCGGCGTCGGTGACATCGACCTTGGCCTGACGGCCCACGAGGCCCAGGGCGCTGGCGAAACACGCGGCGTACCCGGCGGCGAACAGCTGTTCCGGGTTCGTACCCTCACCGTTTCCGCCCATCTCCACGGGGATGGCGAGCTCCAGATCCAGCTTGCCGTCGGAGCTGACGGCGCGGCCGTCACGGCCGTGGGTGGCGGTGGCGACGGCGGTGTAGATCGATTCCATGGAAACCGGTTCCTCTCGAAGGTCATGTTCCGCGGCGGGTCCGGCCGCTTCCCCTGAAGTGAAGCACACAACTTAGTTGTGCACAACCAAATGGGGCGTCCGGCGCTATGCTGAATGCATGACCGCCACGCCCAGCACCGCCCGCCAGGACCCGCCCGAGGCCGGTTATCTCCGCCTCGACCAGCAGATCTGCTTTTCCCTGAACGCCGCCTCGCGCGCCTTCGGCAGCGTCTACCGGGTGCTTCTCAAGGATCTGGGGCTCACCTACCCCCAGTACCTCGTGATGCTGGTGCTCTGGGAGCACGGCGAACTCCCGGTGAAGGCGCTGGGCCGGCACCTGCGGCTGGACTCCGGCACGCTGTCGCCGCTGCTCAAGCGGCTGGAGGCGGCCGGCCTGGTGCGTCGCGAGCGGAGCGCCCGGGACGAGCGCTCCGTGCAGGTGCAGCTCACGGACGAGGGTGCCGCTCTGCGCGAGCGGGCGCTGCTCGTACCCCGCCGGATCGCCGCCGCGACGGGCTTCGGCCTCGATGAGATCAGCGAGCTGCGTGAGCGCCTCGACCGCCTCACTTCCGCGCTCGACGCGGCGGCGGCCGCCGAGGCGCAGGACGGTACCGACGCGCGGTAGCTCCCGGCGGCGAAGGCGCCGACCGGTCAGGCGGCGTACGCGGTGACTGCCAGCGTCGCGGACAGCACCTTCCACAGCGCCCAGGCGCCCGTCCGGCTCGCCACCGCGCACGGGGTGCTCCGCGTGCATCGGGTCGGCCGGTCCTGCCAGGCGCTCACGACCAGATAGTGGAAGCCGAACGAGCGGCTGAAAGCGAAGCGGATATGCAGGCCGTCGCCCAGGTCGTGACCGGGCAGGGTCGCGATCTGCAACCGGGCGGCGCCGACGGCCTCCACCCGGACCGGGTTTCCGCCCAGCAGATCGCACTCGTCCGCGGGCCGGATCCGGGCCGGACACGCGCCGCTCACCGGGAACAGCCAGAAGTGGTCGGTGAGCTGCCGGCGCACCTCGTGAGGGCTGGTGAACGGATGCACCCCCAGCGAGTAGCCGTACCGGTACAGCCACTTCACGCCGCCGTGGCATTCCGCGGGACCCTCGTCGCACCCCTCGGCGGCCGTCTCACGGCTGACGGACGACGGAACGGGGGAAGCGCCCGGATACGGCGGCGGGGCCGGGGCGGTGAGCGCGAGCGAGCCGGCGAGCAGCACGGCCGATGCGAGACGTGCGGCCGGGCGGGTGAACGCCGGCGTGTGCCGGGAGGCGGCTGCGCCACCTTCTCCCGCCGCTTCTCGCGCGGGCCCGGGGGAGRCGCTGGACCGAAGGCGATCCGTCTTCCGCATCAGCGCCTCCCGACGTGCGGTACGAGCCACCTGGACGCTATGTCCTCGGGAGAGGTTCGGCATCTCCGCCACGGGCGGCCCCCCGGCACGGCGCGGCTCCCTGCCCGGGCCGCCCCGGCAGGGAGCCGCCGGGTTCAGGCCGCGAGGCCGAGGACCATGGCTCCGACGACCGGCGCCGCGTACACCAGGGGGTAGGGAATGTGCGTGTACGAGCGGGCCCGGATCACCGTGACGACCGCACCGGCGAAGTACAGCACCAGTCCGGAACCGGCCAGGACGCCGACGACCGGGACGAACAGCCCGGCGACCAGACCCACGGCCCCGGCGGCCTTCGCCGCGCCGAGCCACGTCCACCAGGAGCGCGGGACGCTGTAGTCGGTCAGGGCCTGGACGACCCACTGGGCGCGGAACAGCAGGGCACCGGCCGAGTAGCCGGCCATGGCGGCAGCGACGAGAGTGACGACGACGTGGGCGACGGACATGAGGGGATCTCCTCAGCGGGCGGGTGCCGGGGTGTTCTCACCGGCCTCGGTGGCCGGTCCGGCACCGCACTGAAACGCCCCGAAGGGAAAACGTGACACGTCCGCGAAAGTTTTTTCCGGTACGCCCGTGGGGGCGCCGCTGGGGCACGCAGCCCGCGGCGCCACTCCGTCAGGTCCGCCGCGCCAGGAGGAACAGCTGGGGCTCGGGCACGGCCGTCGGATGGGCCGGAGTGAACAGGACGCTCTCCCGGGCCAGGACCGCGAACCCGGCCGCCGTCACCACCGCGGTGAACGCCTCCTCGCCGAAACTGGTCACCCGCACCGCCTGGTCCATGAACGTGCCGCTCACACCCTCCATGTCCAGCGGCACCGTCGCCACGGCCAGATGGCCGCCGGGCCGCAGCACCCGGGCGGCCAGACGCAGCACGTCCGTCTGCTCCGCACGGGACAGCTGGAGGAGCGAGAAGTACACGCAGACCGCGTCGAAACTCCCGTCCTCCAGCGGCAGATCACGCACATCGGCGCACCGGAACTCCGCCCCGGGCACCTGCCGCGACGCGATGTCCACCATGACGGGGGAGACATCGACGCCGAGCACCTCGTGGCCGGCGTCGGCGAGGGTCTGCGCGGTCGGCCGTCCCGTACCGGAGCCGATGTCCAGCACCCGGCTGCCCGGAGCGAGCCGCTCCAGCAGGGACCCCAAGGAGGCGTGGTGCGCGGCCGACTCGCCGAACGCCTGCTCGTAGTCGGCACCGAGAGCGTCGAACACCGACGCGGCGGTGGGGTGCCGGTCCGAATCCATGGCGGATTCCCTTCTTCTCCGGGTGTCCCTACGGTACGCGGGCGACGGCCACGTACAGTCCGCTGTGTTCGGGCTCCGGCGCGGGCGTGTCGCGGAACCACTCGGGTGCGGTGACCAGGCCCGGCTCGACGACGGTCAGCCCGTCCAGGAACCGGGCGAACTCGGCCCGGGTGCGCAGCGCAAGCCGGATGCCGCCCTTGTCGTACTCGTCGGCCCCCTGCTGCCCCCGCTCCGGGTTGACGTCGGACGCACCCTGGGACAGCACCACATAACTGCCCGGGGCCAGTGCCTCCGTCAGGGTGCGGACGATGCCCGTCGGATTTACGTCATCGGGCAGGAAGTGCAGCAGGCCGAGCATCGACAGGGCCACCGGGCGCCGGAAGTCCAGGACCTTGTGCGCCGCCTCGATGATGGTGCCGGGTTCGCGGACGTCCGCCGGGACGTAGTCGGTGGCCCCCTCGGGCCGGCTGATCAGCAGTGCCTCGGCGTGACGCAGCACGATGGGATCGTTGTCGCAGTAGACCACCCGTGAGGCGGGATTGATCTCCTGGGCTATCTGGTGGAGGTTCGGCGCGGTCGGAATGCCGGTGCCGATGTCGAGGAACTGGTCGACACCCTCCCCGGCCAGCCACGCCGTGGCGCGGTTCATGAACGCGCGGTTCTGGTGGGCGCCGATCTTCGCCTCGATGGGCAGTTGCTCCGCCACGGCCTGGTCGACGGGGTAGTTGTCCTTGCCTCCGAGGAGCGCGTCGTACACGCGCGCCGACTGCGGCCTGCTGGTGTCTATCGGGGGCTGGGACGTCCCTGCCGTCATGGCGAGCTCCGTTGCAGATGAGGTGAAACCGTACCTGCGGTGAAGTCTGCCACAGCAACTTGCCGATGATCATGCGGTGTTGGCGGGCGTCAGCGAGCCCGCCTGGCCGGTGGGGCCGTACCGGAGAGCGGAAACCGGCACGGCGCGGCGTCTACTGAAGTGCGCGCACCGCGGCGCCGAACAGGGCCGGAGCCCGATGCGCGGCCGGGACGATCAACCGGGCGGTGGCAGGACGCCGGGCCACCGACAACAGCCCGACTGTGAGCAGGCGGTGACGCCGGGTCAGCCGGGCCCAGCGGGCCGGGTAGTCCTGCGGACGGCCCGCGGCGAGCGAGTCCACCGCCGCACCGGCCGTCGCCACGGCCAGCGCGACCCCCTCGCCGGTCAGCGCGTCCACGTAGCCCGCGGCGTCGCCGACCAGCAGGACCCGTCCCGCCCGCAGGCCGCGCGCCCGCCGACGCAGCGGCCCGGCGCCGCGCACGGCACCGGTCTCCCGGCCCAGCAGCGTGGCGGCCAGGCGGGGGAAGTCCGCCAACTGGTTCTCGTACGCACGACGTTCTCCGCTGAGCACCGCCACACCCACCAGGCCGTCCCCGAGCGGTGTCACGTACGCCTCGCCGTGCCGGGACCAGTGCACCTCCACGAACTCCGTCCACGGGTCGACGCGGTAGTGCCGGCGCAGCCCGTAACGGCGCACGGCGCTCCGGGGCCCGTCCAGGCCGAGCCCACGACGGACCGGCGAGTGGAGCCCGTCGGCGGCGATCAGCCAACGGGCGGTGAGCCCGCACACGCCGACCCGGTCGCCGCTCTGGCGAACCTCCCCCGCCTTCCCCGGCACGATCCGGACCCCGAGCTCCACCGCCCGCGCGTGCAACGCGGTGTGCAGTGCCGTCCGGCGCACCCCGAGCCCGGCCCGGCCACGGAACGCCGCCGTCGCGCTCCGCGCCCCGTCCACGTAACGGATCCCGCGCAGGGGATGGCCGGACACGTCGATGCCGAGGGCGCGCAGCGCCGCCACTCCACTGGGCATGATGCCCTCGCCGCACGCCTTGTCGACGGGGGAGGCGCGGGGTTCGACCACGACGGTCTCCATACCGAGTGAGGCCGCCCGGATCGCCGCCGCCAGACCGGCCGGGCCGCCGCCCGCGATGAGGAGATCGATCACGCCGGCACGCCCCCGGCGGAGGCGAGGGCCGCCTCCTCGCACCGGACCCGTACGGCCATCAGCGCCGCGTTGAGCACCGTGAAGACCACCGCGGTCACCCAGGCGCCGTGGACCAGCGGCAGCGCGAGACCCTCCGCGGCGACCGCGACGTAGTTGGGGTGGCGCAGCAGGCGGTACGGGCCGCCCGTCACCAGCGGCAGCCCCGGAACCACGATGACGCGGGTGTTCCACCGGTGGCCGAGCGTACGGATGCACCACCAGCGCAGCGCCTGCGCGGCCACCACCACGGCCACCATCGTCCAGCCGAGCAGCGGCACGAACGGCCGGTCCGCCAGTCCGGCCTCGGCCAGACACCCCGCCAGCAGCGCCGTGTGCAGGGCGACCATCGCGGGATAGTGACCGCGGCCCGACTCGGTTCCGCCCCGGGCCAGCGCCCAGCGCGTGTTGCGCAGGGCGACGGCGAGTTCGGCGAGGCGCTCGCCCGCAACGGCCAGCACCAGTGCCGTGTACCAGATCATGTGTCCTCCGACCTACCAGCGCAGCAGCACCAGTTCGCAGCAGAATCCGGGTCCCATGGCGATCAGCAGCCCGGGAGAGCCCCGTTCGGGCCGCCGCTGCTCCAGTGTGTCCCGCAGGACGTGGAGCACCGAGGACGACGACAGGTTTCCCACGTCGGCCAGCGAACGCCAGGTGACGTCGAGCGCGCCTTCGGGGAGCGAGAGGACATCGGTGACGGTCTCCAGCACCTTGGGCCCGCCCGGGTGGCACACCCAGTGGGCGATGTCCTTCGGCTTGAGGCCGTGCTCGGAAAGGAAGCCGGCCACGTCGTCCGCCAGATAGCGGCGCACGACGTCGGGAACGCCCGGATCGAGGACCACCTTGAAGCCCGAGTCGCCGATGTCCCAGCCCATGACGTGCCCGGTGTCGGGGTACATCCGGCTGCGGGTGGCCACCACCTCGGGACCCGTCCGGGCCGCCCTGCCCTCGCCCAGCGCCACCACGGCGGCGGCCCCGTCACCGAACAGCGCGGTCGCCACCAGATTGGCGGGCGAGGCGTCGCCGCGCTGGAAGGTGAGGGAGCACAACTCGACCGAGAGCAGGACCGCCACGTCGTCGGGCCGGCCGAGCAGGTAGTCGTGGAGACGGGCGATCCCCGCGGCCCCGGCGACACAGCCGAGCCCGAAGACCGGCAGCCGTTTCACATCCGGGCGCAGGCCGAGGCGCCCCACGAGCCGGGCGTCGACGGAGGGGGCGGCCACACCGGTCACCGAGGTGAACATCAGCAGGTCCACGTCGGCGGGCCGCAGCCCCGCCGTCCGCAGCGCACCGCGCACCGCGTCGGCGCCCAGGTCCACGGCCTCCTTGATGAACACGTCGTTGGCGTCCCCGAAACCGTCCAGCTCCGCGTAGCGTTCCAGCGGCAGCACCATGGTGCGGCTGCGCACCCGGGCGTTCTCGTGCAGCCGGTCCAGGACCCGCCGGTCGGCCCCGGGCGGCAGACAGGTGCGGGCCACCATGTCGGTGACCTCGCGCTGGGTGTGGCGATACGGGGCCAGGGTGCCGTGCACGGCTGCGATCCGCGTCATCCCGGGCCCTGCTTCTCAGGCGTCATGGCCCATCCCTGCCCCGAAACCGGGGCAGAACACCGCAGACAACCCGTGCGGCTGTCACGCCCGCGGTGTCCGGAGTACCTACGATCACGTGATGGGCACTCAGGACCCCTCTCGCGCCTACGCTCCGACCACGCTGCCGCTCCGCCGCACCATGGGGCTGGCCCGCTCCTGCCATCCGGGGCCGGTCGTCGCCGTGACCGCCATCGCGGGCGCCCTGGGTGTGGGCGTCGGCCTCGACGGTGCCCGGTGCGCCGTCCTCGTCGCCGCCGTGCTGAGCGGCCAGCTCTCCGTGGGCTGGTGCAACGACGCGTTCGACGCCCGGCGGGACGCCGCCGCCGGACGCACCGGCAAACCCGTGGCCGAGGGCTCGGTGAGCCGCAGGGCGGTCTGGGCGGCGGCGTTCACCGCCGCGCTGCTGTGCGTTCCGCTCTCCCTGGCCTGCGGCCCGCTCGCCGGCGCCGTGCATCTGACGGCGGTGGCGGCCGCCTGGGCGTACAACCTGAAGCTGAAGGCCACGGCCCTGTCCTGGCTTCCGTACGTCATCGGGTTCGGCACCCTGCCCGCCGTGGCCGCGCTGGCCCTGCCCGGCCGCCCGGGGCCGACGTGGTGGGCGGTGACCGCGGGCGCCCTGCTGGGTCTGGCGGCCCACCTGGGCGATGTGCTGCCCGACATCGAGGACGACCTGCGCAGCGGTGTGCGCGGTCTCCCGCACCGGCTGGGCCCCAGCGCCACCGGACTGCTGCTTCCGGTGCCCCTCGTGGCGGCCTCCGTGGTCCTGGCCCTCGGCCCGGCCGGTCCGGCCGGGCCCGGGGGAGCGGTCACGCTCGCCGTCGCGGCGCCCGCGGCCCTCGCGGGGCTCCTGCTCGCCCGGACCTGGCGCAAGGCGCCCCTCGCCGCGGCGGCCGTGGTCGCGGCGGCGGACGTGACGCTCCTGCTGGTCCGCGGCACCGCCCCGGTATGACCCGGACACGCGGTTCTCACACCGTGCTCAGCCAGGTGTCGATCACGCGGAGACCGGCGTCCGTCAGGCCCATTCCGGGATCGACGCGGTGGAGCAGAGCCGGTCCGCCGTGGTGGGCCGCCACCCAGCGCCGGTCCCGCTCGGTGATCTCGTCGTCCACCCACACGAAGGCGCGCCCCGCGGCCCAGCCGACGAGCGTGCGCGTCTTCCAGTGGAGCCCCGCCCGTGCGTCCCGCTCGTCCTCGTCCGAAGGAGCGGGCCAGGAGACCACGCGGAGTTCCGGCAGCCCGAGGCGCGGTGCGACGACCGTGTTCGCCTCGTCCTCCCAGGTCGTCGCCCAGACCGGCTCGCACCGGAGCGCGGCCAGCCTGGGCCCGAGCGCCGGGTCGATCCTGTCGAGCAGCGGATTCGCCCCGGCCTCCGGTGGACCCGGCGCACCAGGGAAGACGGGGTGCCCGCCGGCGCGCGGGCCGAACG
The DNA here is from genome assembly GCF_008042275.1 of Streptomyces sp. OR43. Lineage (GTDB taxonomy): Bacteria > Actinomycetota > Actinomycetes > Streptomycetales > Streptomycetaceae > Streptomyces. The sequence continues at coordinate 153,715 of NZ_RDBK01000023.1, forward strand.
GGACGATGGGGCCGTCGACATCGAGGAAGAGCACCGGAAGCCCGCCGTGACCGGTCACCGCAGCACCGTACAACCGGGCGTCAGCGACCGCCCGCCACCCTCAGGATCGCGCCGGTGGCGTACGAGGCGTCCTCCGAGAGCAGCCACGCGACGGCGCCGGCGATCTCCTCGGGCTCTCCCGGCCGGCCCAGGGGGATCCCGGCGGCAGCCTTGTCGGGGCGTTCCGGGTCCGCGTGGAAACCGGTTCGGATGATGCCGGGGGCGACCGCGTTGACGCGGATGCCCGCCGCCGCGACCTCCTTGGACAGCCCGATGGTCATCGTGTCCACGGCTGCCTTCGCCGCGGCGTAGTGGATGTACTCGCCCGGACTGCCGAGCGTGGCCGCCGCCGACGACATGTTCACGATGGCCCCGCCGCCCGACCGGGTCATGTCGCGCACGGCACGCCGCGCGCAGAGCAGGTAGCCGACGACGTTGACGTCGAGGGCGCGCCGGAGCCCGGCCGCGTCGGCGTCGGCGAGCGGGCCCGTCGGGCCGCCGACCCCGGCGTTGTTGACCAGACCCGTAACCGGGCCGAGCTCGGCCGCCGCGGTGTCGAAGAGCAGGTCGACGCCGGCCTCGTCGGCGGTGTCCATCCGCACCGTCACGCAGCGCCGGCCCGCCTCCCGTACGGCTGCGGCGACTGCCTCGGCCGCTGCCGCGTCGGAGCGGTAGCCCAGGGCGACGTGATGACCGTCGGCCGCCAGACGCAGGCAGACGGCGGCTCCGATTCCGCGACTGCCACCGGTGACCACGGTGACCGGCTGACGGCTCATGCAAGGCCCCTCGCTCGTGTGCGACGACGCTGTACGTCCTCGGTGAGCACCCATCGTAGGGAGTGGTGATCAGCAACCTCCGGGTGGGCCGCGGTGTCGGGAGCGGGCGCACGCCGCGGCGCGGGCATGCCGACCGGCTGCCACCCCCTCATGGAAGGGTGGCAGCCGGTCGACCGCGTATGCGGTGGCTACACGGGGCGGTCGCTGCCGCTCCGGACACCCTGCTGCTCGCTCTGCTCCTGCAGCTTCCGGGCCTTCTCCTGGAGCCGGCGCCGCTGCTCCGGATCGCTCGTGCGCTCCGCGGCCTCGGTCATGTGCCGGGCCTTCTCGCGCATCTGCTGGGCTCGGCCGGTTTCTCCTGCAACGCTCATCGTCGCTCCTTGAACGGTAGGGAAGAGCGGGCCCTCCCAGAGAAGCAGCGCTGCGTGAGCAACGCACCCCGAAGCGTCACGCACGGTGAGGGTGGCAGGTGGGGCGGGTGCGACGCCGGGACGACGCGATGCGGACACCGGGAGCGGAACCGGCGTGATCCGGGCCTGGGGGACGCTGGCATGATCAGGGGTATGAACGAGCGCATGATCGCCGCGTGTGACGGGGCGTCGAAGGGTAATCCGGGGCCGGCGGCCTGGGCCTATGTGGTGGCCGACGCGGCAGGCAGGCCGCTGCGGTGGGAGGCCGGTCCGCTGGGCACCGCCACCAACAACGTCGCCGAGCTCACCGCCCTGCGGGAACTGCTGGAGTCGATCGACCCGGCCGTCGCGCTCGAAGTCCGGATGGACTCGCAGTACGCGATGAACGCCGTGACCAAGTGGCTGCCGGGCTGGAAGCGCAACGGCTGGAAGACGTCGGCGGGCAAGCCCGTCGCCAACCGCGACCTGGTGGCCCGCATTGACTCCCTGCTGACCGGCCGGGCCGTGGAGTTCGTCTACGTGCCGGCCCACCAGGTGGACGGCGACCCGCTGAACGCCCTGGCCGACCAGGCAGCCAGCGAAGTGGCCGTCGCGCAGCGCGCGGCGGGCACCTCCCAGGGCTCGGCGGATCTGCCGGTTCCCGCGCCCTCCCGTGCCACCGAAGGACGGCGGACCGGCGCCGCGCCGAAGAAGGCGGGGAGCGCCGCCCGGGCCGGAGCGACCATCCGCGCCAAGTTCTCCGGGCGGTGCCACTGCGGAAAGCCGTACGCGGCCAAGGACATGATCGCCAAGAACGACCATGGCTGGGGCCACCCGGAGTGCCGGACCGCCACCGCCTGACGGCCACCCGGCAGGGACCCTCCCGGCCGGGTCCCGGAGTTCCCGCCCCCGCGAGGGGGCACGCGTGCCATGATGCGGCTCCGGCGGCGAGGTCCGCATCGCCGCCGGAGCTGTGGGGAACGGCGACACGCTGGGGGGCGTATGGAAAGCACGGGCACGGTGCTGCGTGAACTGCGCGGGGCGCAGAAGTCGGCCAAGGGGGTGTCGCTCTATTCCCGGTACGTGAACCGGCCGGCCGGGCGGGTCTTCGCCGCCGCTGCGTACCGACTCGGTATGACTCCCAATCAGGTCACGCTGGTGAGTGCCGCGTTCACCTTCGCCGCCGTTGCGGCGGTGGCCCTGGCGCGCCCCACCTGGGGGCTGGCGGTCCTGGTCTACCTGGGGCTCGCCGTGGGGTTCGCCCTGGACTCGGCGGACGGCCAGCTCGCCCGGCTGACCGGCCGCGGCGGCCCCGACGGCGAATGGCTCGACCACGTCGTCGACTGCGCGAAGATGATCCTCGTCCACACCGCCGTACTGATCGCGTTCCGCCGCTTCTTCGGTCTCGGCTCCGACGCCTGGCTGCTGCTGCCGCTCGGCTTCCTGTTCGTCGCGGTGCTCACGTTCTGCGCCGGGCTGCTGCGCGAGCAGCTGGGCAAGGCCGCCGCCCGGTCCGCACCCTCCGGTGGCGCGCCGGCCGGACCCGTCTCCCGGCTGCGGGCCGTGGTGCTGCTGCCGGCCGACTACGGCGTGTTCTGCCTGGTGTTCCTGCTGCTCGGCGACGAGACGGCGTTCCGGACCGGATACGCCGTACTCGCCGCCGTGCACGCGCTGTTCCTGGTGGCGTTCCTCGGCAAGTGGTTCAGGGAGCTGAGAGCGCTCCGGGCGGACTGACCAGCGTGTCCAGCGCCCGGCGCAGCTGGGTGCTGGACGTGTGCACGGTGTACGGGAAGTAGACGACCTCCACACCGACCTCGGCGAAGTCGCGTTCCAGCCGTTTGCCCTTCTCCGTGTCGCGCCAGTCGTCCCCCTTGAAGATGACGTCGAACCTGACCTGTTGCCAGGTCTCGACCTTGTCCGGGACGGTCTCGACGAAGGCGGCGTCCACGTACCGCACGCTCCGGACGATCTCCAGCCGTTCCGGCAGCGGTATGACCGGCTTGTGTCCCTTGGCGAGTGCGGCCATCTCGTCCGAGACGACCCCCGCCACCAGGTAGTCGCACTGACTGCGGGCATGCCGCAGGATGTTGAGGTGACCTATGTGGAACAGGTCGTAGACCCCCGGCGCGTAGCCGACCCTGTGCACCATCCGTTCTCTCCCCCCACGGTGTGAACGTGATGTCCGAGCCCCATCGGCTGGTGTCCGGACATGGCATCCGGTCCGGTGGGATATCGGTATCGGTGTTGATGGTGCAACGACCTTACTGTGAAGACCACTTGCGCATCTCGTGAACGGATAAGCTCACTTTTGGGGCTGTTCCTTGGGGGGAACACAGGTGGCTCCGGGGGGAAGGCGATCGTCCGATGCCAGAAGAGATGCCAGAAGAAGAGCACCGCACGCCGCTCGACGGCCGCCGCCTGCTGGTGGTCTCCACGAACTACGCGCCCGAACTCACCGGCATAGGCCCGTACGCCGCCCAGCTCGCCGAGCACTGGGCCCGTTCCGGGGCCGACACCCATGTGCTGACCGGCATGCCGCACTACCCGTCCTGGCGGACGGAGGCGGCCTACCGGGGCGTGTGGCGGACCGAGGAGCAGCGCGCGGGTGTCACCGTCCACCGGCGAAGACACTATGTGCCGCCCCGTCAGAGCGCCCTGCGCAGAGCCGCTTTCGAGGCGACCGTGCTCGCGCACGGCCTCGCCGCCCCGCCCGCGGTGCGGCCCGACGCGGTGATCGCCCAGCTGCCGAGCCTGGCCGGCGGTGTCATCGGCGCCCGGCTCGCCCGCCGCCACGGCATTCCCTACATACCCGTGGTGCAGGACCTGATGGGTGCCGCCGCCGCGCAGAGCGGCATCCGGGGCGGGGGCAGGGCAGCCGCGCTGGCCTCACGCGCCGAGCGGTACGCACTCGGGGCCGCCACGCTGGTCGGCGTCATCCACGAGAGCTTCGTCCCCCGGGTCACCGCCTACGGGGTGGACCCGGAACGCATCCGGCTGGTTCCCAACTGGACCCACGTACAGCCGCCTTCGGCGGACCGCGCCACGACCAGGGCTCGCCTGGGGTGGCGCGAGGGCACACCCGTGGTCCTGCACTCCGGCAACATGGGGCTGAAACAGGGACTGGAGGTCCTCGTCGACGCGGCGCGGCTCGCCCCGGAGATACGCATCGTCCTGATGGGGGACGGCAATCAGCGCGACGCCCTGCTGGCCCGTGCGTCCGGTCTGCCCAACCTCGACTTCCTGCCGCCCGCCGGCGCGGACGAGTTCCCCGACGTCCTGGCCGCCGCCGACGTCCTCGCCGTGACCCAGCGCGCGTCCGTCCTCGACATGAGCGTGCCCTCCAAGCTCACCTCGTACTTCGTCTCGGGCCGCCCCGTCATCGCCTCCGTGGCCGACGGGGGCGGCACGGCCCAGGAGGTGCAGCGCTCGGGCGCCGGGCTCCTCGTGGCGCCGGAGGACCCGGCCGCGGTGCTCGCGGCGGTCCGCAAACTCGTCGAGGAACCCTCCGCCGCCGACGAACTCGGCTCCAACGGACCGCGGTACGTGACCCGTCATCTCGGCCGGGAAGCCGGCCTCGCCCGCTTCGACGCACTGATCACCGAGGTCCTTCAGGACGCCGAAGGGAGAGACCGCCGATGACCCACCCGATCCGCGCCCTGGAGGACCAGGACGAACCCGCGCTGCTGCGGGACCAGTTCCGCCAGCTCCTGCGCTACCGCGCCCTGCTCGCGTGCGGTGTCGTCGTCGGACTGCTCGGCGCCGGCTGGCTGGCCCTGGGCGGCGAGGACACCTACACCTCCACCGGTGAGGTGTCCGTACGCTCCGCCACGTCCGACCCCTTCGCCGCCGGTGCCTCGGCCGACAAGGGCATCAACATCGGATCCGAGCGCCAGACCGCGGTCAGCGACGCGGTCGGCACCGTCGCCGTCGGCTCGCTGACCAAGTCCGGCGACACCGTGGACGTGGGGGCGCTGCTCTCCGGGCTCCAGGTCACCAATCCGCCCAACACCTTGGTCCTCAGGTTCTCCTACACCGGCCGCACCCCCGAAGAGGCGAGGGCCCGCGCCCAGGCACTCGCCGAGGCCTACCTGGAGATACGCCGGGAACGCACCGAGAACAGCATCGACAACATGGTCGACGGCTATCGCGCCCAGCTGAAGCCACTCACCGAACAGCGGGACCGGCTGGCCGAGCAGGAGACCGGCACGGTGGGCAACGACGTCACCAGCGCCCGGGCCAACCTCATCGTCTCCATCTCCGAACTGAGCCAGAAGATCTCGGAGCTGCGGGCCCTGGACACCACGCCCGGCTATCTCAACAAGAAGCCGGTCGCGCCCGAGAACCCCAGCGGCGCCGGGCTGCCGCTGCTTCTGGGACTCGGCGGCGTCGTCGGACTCGCGCTCGGCCTGCTGCTGTCCTGGGTACGGCTCGTCTTCGACCCCGCCGTGCGCTCCACCAGGGAACTCGTCCGCTCGCTCGGCGCCCCGCTGCTCGGCACACTGCCCAGGGAACGTGCCGCGGCCGGAACGTTGCTCGCCATCGGACGCGGCGGCAGCAGACTCGCCGAGGAGTACCGGGCGGTGGCCTTCCGGCTCGCCTACGACCCCTCGTTCACCGAGCGCCGCCGGATCCTCGTCACGGCTCCTCGCGGCGACAACGACATGGCGACGGCCGCCGCGGCCAACCTCGCGGCCGCCTTCGCCGAGATGGGGCGCGACGTCCTGCTCGTCGAGGCCGATCTGAGGGCCCCGTCCCTGGCCGGGGCGCTCGGCGCGGTGGGACGCGCGGGCCGGCCCAGCTGGGCCACCGAACGCGACGGGCGCGGCTGKCCSTCGGMCAGCCGCACCAACGTGGACGTGCCCGGATCGGGGGCCTTCACGCTCATCGCCGGCCGTCGCACGGACAACGTGCCGCGCGCCCTGACCTCCGCCCCCGTCAGCCGCATCCTCGCCGAGGGCGGCCGGCCGGGAGCGGTCGTCATCGTGCTCGCCCCGCCCGTGCTCTCGTACGCCGACGCCGTCGCCCTCATCGACCGCGTCGAGGGCGTCGTGGTGGTCTGCGACCCGCGCGAGGTGCACCGCAGCGACCTGGAGCGCATCCGCGAGATCATCGCCGCCGCGGGCGGCTCGGTCCTCGGCACCCTGCTCCACCCCGGATACGGACGCCTGGAGCGCCGGGCCCGCCGGAAGGCGGCCAAACGGGGCCGCGGCCGGCCGGCACCCCCGGACGGCCGCGACGCCCACGACGACGCGGAGCCGGACGGGCCCGACCGGGCACGCGACGTGGCCCGCACCGGCGACCCCACCGAGACCCTCGGCCTGCGCACACTGGACGGCGGCACAGGACGCGGCGGCGGCGACCACAGCAGCACCGCGGGACACAGATGAGGGCACGCACCGCCGTCGTCTGCTCGGTCGCGGACCAGGGGGTGGCGGCGCTCACCAACATCCTGGTCCTGGTGGTGGCCGCCCGGCTCTCCAGCGTCGCCGACTTCGCACGCTTCTCCGCCGTCTACCTTGTCTTCTCCGTGCTGCTGGGGGTGTCCGGCGCCTACACCGGACAGCCCCTGGTGCTGCGCCGGGGAGCGGCGAGCGACAAAACGCGTGGTGCGTGCCGGTCGGCGGTCGGCTTCACCCTGCTCGTCTCGGCCGTCATCGGAGGCCTGCTCGCCGCGGTCTGCGCACTGCTGCCGGGGGAGACGGCACGCGCCGCGGCGATGCTCGGACTCGTGCTGCCGGTCGTCCTCGGGCAGGACACGGCCCGCTACGCCTTCGCCACACTGCAGGCACAGCACCTGGCGCTGGCCTCCGACACACTCCGGCTCGTCTGCGTCCTCGGCGCGCTGGCCGTACAGCCGCACGGTGCCCCGGCGGCCCGGCTGGTCATCGTCTGGGGCCTCTCCGCCCTGCCCGCGCTCCTGCTGTCCGCAGCCATCCTGCACCGCAGGACGGCCGGCACCCCGGTGCGGCTTCGGCCGCTGCTGGGGAAGGGGCACCTGGGCCGCCGGTTCGTCGTCGAGTTCGGCGTGGGCAACGCGACCAGCCAGCTCTCCGTGCTCGGGCTCGGCGCCGTCGGCAGCCCCCTTGTCGTCGGCGCCCTGCGCGGCGCCACCACGCTCTTCGGCCCGCTGAACGTGCTGTACACCTCGGCCACCGGCTTCGGCCCCCCGCTCCTCGGGCGGCTCGCCACCGACCGGCTCAGGGTGCGGGCCACCGTGCTCCTGGCCGTGCTCCTGGCGCTCACCGCCGCCGGCTGGGCCACCGTTCTGGCCCTGCTCCCCGGATCGGCCGGCCGTCATCTGCTCGGCGACACCTGGCCGACGGCGGCGGCGCTGCTCCCGGCGACCGGAAGCCAGTACGCGGCGATGGCCGTCGGCACCTGCGGACTGCTGGCGCTCAGGCTGCTCGACCCGCGCACCACGCTCTCCATCCAGGTGGTCTTCTCCCTCGCCGCCGTCGGCTTCCTCGCCGGCGGCTATCTGACCGGCGGAGTGATGGGTGCCGCGTGGGGCCTGTGCCTCGGATCCGTCTGCAAGGCGGTCGCCACCTGGACGCGGGTGGCCCGGCTCGTCCGGCGGGGTGAGCACGGGCCCGTCCCGGTCACGGCGACCGCCGTCGGCTCCGGCCCGTGAAACTCGTGATCAGTGCCAGGCACAGTGCCGCGATGGCCAGCTTCCCGACGGCCTGAAGCAGGGGGCCGCGCAGCAGGATGAAGGTGTACCCCGCGATCAGCGGCGCCGTGATGGCCAGCACACTGCCGGGCCCCGGCCCGTCCCGCGACACCGCCCGCGCATAGCGCCGGTCGGTACGTGCCGTCGCGTAGCCGATCAGGGCGAACCCGCCGATCAGTCCTGGAGCCCCGAAGTCCACCCACAGCTCGGTCCACAGCGGCGCGGAGAGGTTGGTCATGTTCATCCCCATCCACTGCCCGACGCGCACCCCGGTGTCCTCGGGCTTCCCGCTCCACACCGCCCGAGGAACGAAGAAGAAGGCGGAGCCGGCGAGTTGGCGGCCGTACGTGTGGCCGCGCGTGTCGACCCACGAGATGGTGTTGGCGAACATCACCGTCTGGTCGTAGTCCTTGGTGGCCAGCGGCTCGAACACCGACGACGACTGGACAGGCCGGTACCCGGAGTCGTCGTAGCGGAACCTGTCCGCGTACGGGAACAGCACCAGGGCGCCGACCACCCCCATGGCCAGCACCGACCGGTACATCGCCGCGCTGCTCGGGAACGCCGTGAACAGCAGCGAGACCAGCACCGTGAGGAACCAGTAACGGGCGTTGGATATCGGGTTGTTCACGACCAGGTTCACCCCGGCCAGCGCGATCCACACGAGGACGGTGGACGGTGCGCGCCGGGCCCGGCGCGAGGTCACCAGCCGGCGGGTGTAGAACAGCAGCGCCAGCAGGGCCGGAACCGTGCCGAAGCCCTTCAGGAACGCCGAGCCCACATTGGACTCGCCGGACGCGACGCCGCTCTCCGCCACCGAGGCACTGATCTCCTGCCTGCTGGAGAAGAACACGCCGGGCCCGCCGAGCTTCAGCACGTAGTAGCCGCTCGCCGCGAAGGCGAACAGCACCAGCAGCCGCAGCCTGACCGGATGGGCTGTGGCCGGGCCGCCGCCCCCGCGGGCCGTGGCGCGCCGGCGCAGCGGGCGCCGGGACGCCAGCAGCGCCCCCAGGTCGAAGGCGGCGCACCCCACCAGGATCAGGGCGATCGCCGTGACCAGATCGGAGCGCGGCCCGACCACCGGCGTCGGCGTCTGACCGATGACCGCCTGGGCGAACGGCGCCACCCCCATCGCGATGTACACGAACATCCAGAAGACGCCCTGCAGCAGTCGCCGCCGGGTGGAGAGGATCATGGTCGAGAGCCGGGCCCCCGCGTAACACGTCAGCACGAGTTGCAACCAGTACGCCGTGTCCCGGGACCCGGTCCCGGGCTGGGCGGCGATCAGGGCCGGCAGGAAGCAGACCAGCCCCAGGATGAGCGGCACGGCCATCGCCCGCGAGAGCATCGCCCAGGACATCGGCCTGGCGGGCGGCTCGACCGGATGGCGCGGGCCGTCCCCCCGGACGGGCGCGGACGGCGGTGCCTGGTGCACGGACGTCATCGATTCCCCGTTCCGTGAGCCTGCGCGCCTGTGAACACCTTAGCGAATCAACCCACTTGAGGTGATGTGATGACTAGTCTGTGAACAGCCGGCCGAGGTCGAGGGGAACCCTGGTGAAGATCCTGCACATCGTCACACTGCACACCCCGGACCATGCCTTCGGCGGTCCGACCCGGGTGGCCCTGAACCTGTCGAAGGTCCAGCGGGCAGGGGGTGACGACGCCCGGATCATGGCCCTGGGCGATGGCTTCGACGGCCCGCTGCCCGCCGAGGTGGAGGGCGTGCCCGTCCATCTCTTCCAGGCCCGCCACCTGCTGCCGGCGTTCGAGGTCAGCGGCATCACCTCGGGAGCCCTCCTGCGGGCCGCGTCCCGCATGATGCGCGGCGCCGACCTCGTACACGTCCATCTGATGCGCGACCTGGTGACGCTGCCCGCCGCGCTGCTCGCACTGGCCACCCGGACCCCGCTCGTCGTGCAGACGCACGGCATGGTGGACCCCACCGAGAAGCGGGTCGCGCAGTTGACGGACCTGCTGGGCGTACGGAGGGTCCTGCGCGGCGCGGACGCGGTGCTCCACCTGACCGAAGTCGAACGGGCCGATGTGAACGCCGTCGCCGCCCCCGTCGCGCTCACCAGGACCGTGCGCCTGGTCAACGGCGTGCGCCCGCAGGAGTTCAAGCCCGCCCGTGATCCGGCCCGCCCGCCGACCGTGCTGTTCCTCGCCCGGATCCAGGAGCGCAAGCGCCCGGAGGACTTCGTGGCCGCGATGCCCGCGGTCCTGGCGAAACACCCGGACGCGCGGTTCGTCCTGGCAGGGCCGGACACCGGGGCACTCCCTGGCACCCTGCGACTGGCCGGCCGCCTGGGCGTGCTGGACTCGCTCGACCATGTCGGACCGCTGGGCCACGAGGAGGTACTGGCCGCCGGGCGGCAGGCCGATGTGTACGTCCTGCCCTCGATCGAGGAACCCCTCGGCGTCTCGGTCCTCGAAGCGATGTCCGTCGGCACCCCGGTGGTCGTCACCCGCACCTGCGGCCTCGGCCCGGACGTGGCCCGGGCCGGAGCCGGCCGGGTGATCGACAGCCGGGTGGGTGAGGACGGGGCCAACGCGCAGAAGGTCGCGCGCGCGGTCCTGGAGCTGCTGGAGCCCGAGGCCAACGCCGCAGCGGGAAAGGCCGCCTGGGAGTTGGTCAACGAGCACTTCACCATCGACGTCGTGACCCGGACGCTCCGGCGGACCTATGAGGACGTGGTGGCCCGCCGGAGCGCCGATAAGTCAAGGAGACGGCTTCTCCCGTGACTTGAGCGCGATCTGCCACCGGTAGAAGCTCATCGCCAGGGCGAAGTCGAGCCCGGCCCGCCCGTCCAGGAAGCCCCGCCGGTACACGTACATGTACGCGAAGGACACCAGCGGTTTGAACGGCGCCTTGTGGAACAGCTGCCCCTGTCGCGACTTGACCCGGCGCACCTGCTCCTTGACGTCGGGGTGGTGCTCCAGCCACGCCTCCCAGTCCGAGTACCTGTTGTGCCGCTCGAACCAGGCGGTCACCGGATCGAGGTCCTGGTGCTCGATCGGGTTGCGGAGGGATTCCGCGCTGTCCGCGACCGGCTGGTAGTGCCCCTCCACCTCGCCGATGCCCGGCGCGTCGAGATCGCCCACCTCCGGGTAGCGGCTGCGGGTGCGATCGGTCAGCGAGCGCTTGCGGATGGTGTACCCGTGCCGCAGCCGCTTCCCCGAGAACCAGTACCCGAGCGGGATGTCGTACGCGGCCGGCCGGGGCGCGTCCGGATCGGCGAAGATCTGACGCAGCTCGGCCAGCAGCCCCGGGCTCAGCCGTTCGTCGCCGTCGAGCAGCAGGATCCAGTCCAGGTCCGTGCGGACATGGTCCAGACACCACTGCTTCTTCCGGGGGTGGCCGCCGTCCCAGGTGTACATCACGACCTCGGCCCCGCACTCCGCGGCGATCTTCGCCGTGTCGTCGGTGCTGTGCGAGTCGACGACGACGACCGCCTCGAAGTGGCCGAGGACCGACTTCACCGCCTCGGCGATGTTGAGGCCCTCGTTCTTCGTGGGGATCGCCACGGCTATCGGCAGTCGGTTCATCCGTTGTCTCCTTCGGGCAGCCAGGCGTAGCAGCCTGTGGAGGTGAAGGCGCGGGCCGCCTCCGGGATCGTGATCACGGTCCGCCTGCCGTCGTCCGAGGACCCCGACACGAGGTTTCTGCCATTCGCCCCGGTGACCTGCCAACTGCAGGTCATGGTGGGGGAGACGTCGCGGAAGCGCCCCGCTCGGAGCGCCTTGCCCTCGTGCGTGCCGTCGGCGTACCCCCCGGAGGCCCGCTCCACCAGCTCCTTGTGCTGGACGCACAGGTGCTCGACGGCGGGCTTCGCGTCGGCGATCTCACCGGTGACGATGGCGCCTACGGCCGTGTCCCGGTCCACCTTGACGAGATACGTCAGCCGGTCGCAGGTCTCCTGGCCGGTCTGGAGCACGGCCGCGGGGTCCATGCCCTCGGGCACGCGGTCGACGAGGTACTCCTTCTGCTTCTTGGTGAACGTGCCGGTGGCCGGGGTGAGTTCATTGCGGGGGATCTTCGGTGGCTCGCTGGTCGCGGTGGCCTGCGGATCCGCGGCGGAAGGGCTCCCGGATCCGGCCTCCGGCCCCGGCGAGGCCGCCCCCGACGAGGCCGCGGGGCCGGCTCCGGCCGTGTTCTCCCCGTCTCCTTCGCCGGAGGACGAACCGCAGGCGGCCAGCACCGCCGTCATCATGACGACGACGGCGCCGGCCAGGAACGGATACCTCATCCACCCGTCCTCAGTGCGTAGTGGGCGGCGACCTTCGAGCCGGTCAGTACGGTCGGATAGACCGCCGTCTCGTCGATCTGCCCGGCGAAGAAGTTGCTCGTCGGGCGGTTCGGCCAGCCGGACAGGTTGTCCCCGCCGACCCGCCAGTAGCCCGGGTAGTTCCTGTTGCCCGTGTACAGCGGACTGCTGGCGCGGAGCTGTCCGTCGACGTACAGCGCCACGCCCCCGGAGCCCTGGGTGGCCACCACATGGTGCCAGGCCCCGTCGTTGTACGCGGCGGACGTGGCCACCGCCCGGTAGCCGCCGCTGTAGACCCCGAACGCCAGACGTCCGTCATTGCGCAGGTAGACGCTCTTGTCGTGCTGGCCGCTGTTCTCCATGGTCAGATTGCCGAACCCGAGGATGTTTCCACCCCGGGTGGTCGTCGTCCTGATCCACGTCTCCACCGAGAACGTGGACGGCGAGGCGCTCGGCCTGTTGCCGTAGGCGTACTCGTCCGTGCCGTTGAAGCCGATGGCGGTCGACGGACCGGAGACCGCCGCCGGAGTCTGTCGGTAGGAGGGCGCGTTCCGCAGGAAGCCGTTGTTCAGGTTGCCCGAGGAGTCGGCGGCGAACGTCGAGGTGGCCTCGTCGTAGCGCCAGTACAGCGTAGCCGCGTCGGCGGTCACCCGGGCGGGATACGCCTCCGCGGCGGACGCCACCTCCGCCGTCACCGCGGGTGACTTGGCGCTGGTGTTCGTTCCGTCGCTCGCGCTGATCCGGTAGGTGTGCGTCTCACCCGGTGCCACGTCCCGGTCCGTCCACGTGAGTTGAGGACGGTTCCAGAACACGGAGAAGCCCGTGGTGGTGTGCACGGGGGTGCTCGCGCCGTCCTTGTAGATCCGGTAGGTCAGCTCCCCGTCGTCGGTGTCGAAGCTGGTCTGCCAGTTCACGTCCACCTCGCCCGGACGGACCGTGGAGACACTGGCGTTGGGCACCCACGGCGCCCCCGTGTCGGGGCCGTCGGCGAACCGGGTCAGCCCCTGCTGCGCCGAGCCGTTGACCGTGGTGAACTCGCCGCCCACCCACAGGTAGTGACGGCCGCCCTTGTCCGTCTGCGCCATCACCCGGGGACCGACGGGCTCGCCGATCCCGTCATTGGTGTCCGGGAACCACGGCAGCAGCTTCGGGTCGTCCACGGACTGCGCCAGCAGGTGCTTGCGCGGCTGGTCGGGGAACTCGCCCATGGACGCGCAGTCATGGGCGTGGCTGCCGCTGTACAGCACCCCGTCGTGCACCAGCAGGGCCTGGGTGGCACCCAGGCAGGTGTCGCGCCAGACCTGGGAGAACGTGGCCAGGTCGAGGGCGATCCGGCCGTCGAAGACACCGCCGCCGGTGCCTTCGTTGGCGGTGTAGAACTGGGTGGCGTCCGACGTCAGGTCCTGCACCGTCGAGGTGTTCGGAATGAATCCCGGATAGCTCCTGTCCAGGGCGCCCGTCGTCGCGTCGACCACGGCCAGCGCGTGCGAGTTCGTCCCGTTGACGGTGAAGAAGTCGCCGCCGATCACCACGTGCTGCCCGTCGGGCGTGACCTCCACGGCCCGGCCCACCTCGTCCGTGTTCGCGGTGAACGGCTTGAGCTGGGCGCCGGTGGTCACGGCCGCGAACTTGTTGCGGGTCTGCCCCGCGACGCTGTTGAAGTCACCGCCGAGATAGACGGTGTCATCGGTGACGGCGAGCGCCCGTACGGTCGCGGACACGGCGACCTTGAAGTTCTCCCGCGGGGTGCACGTGGCCGTGTCGACGGCCGCGATATTGCTGACCCCGACCCCGTTGACCGCGCCGAACTGGCCGCCCGCGTACAAGGTGTCACCGTCCGGGGACAGGACCAGGGACCGCACGGTCGCCGTTCCCGAGGAGAGGGTGAACGACAGGCTGCAGCCGGTCGGCGCCCCGCTCGCGGCGTCGAACGCGGCGAAGTTCACCGCCGGCTGCTCGGAGGTACCGGCCGGGGCGTCCGGCGGCCGTACGGTGGAGAAGGTGCCGCCCGCGTAGACCACCCCGTCGGCGGAGGCGGCCATCGACCAGACGATGCCGTTGGTCTGCCAGGTGGTCAGGTCGTCCGCGGTGAGCGAGACCGGTGGGGTGAGGGCCGCTGCCGGGGAGCCCCCGGCAGCGGCGCTCAGGGCGCCGGCGAGCAGGCAGAGCGCGGCGGCCGCGGCACGCGCGCGGCCGTGGGTGCCGCGTCTGCGCCCCGTACTTTCGTTCATCATTCAGCTCCGAAGGTGAGAACGAGCTGCGGCCTGTAGGCCGCGGTTGCGACCTCGCTCGACCAGATGCGGAGACTGTCCGTCCCGCCGCTGGTCAGAGCGAGTGAGTAGGCGGAGCCCAGGGCCCCGCCCAGTACCGGCGCGGTCAGCTCCACCGAGTAGTCGGTGGAGACGGCGGTTGCGCCGGAGATCGTCCCCAGCACCGTCGTGGCGAGCGACGGGCGGGTGCTGTAGGTGACCGCCGACTCGGTCCACGCGCCGGTGACCGGCACGAGTGTGTGGGGTTCGGCCGAACCCGCCGTGGCGTCCGACGAGGTACGGAAGGTGAGCCGGGCGCTCGTGAGCCGCTGCCCGGCCGGGGCGGCGGGCAGGTCGAACCGGAGGTAGCCGAGGTACGGCGTCGTGCCCCGGGAGGCGAGCTGGTTGTCGTTGTACGAGGTGTTCGCGGCCACCCCGTTGACGTACGCGTCCTCCGCCGGCGTCAGCGTGAGCGTGGTCTCACCCGGGCCCGGCGGGGTGTCCGCCAGATCGTGGTGCGCGGCCACCTGGGAGGCGGTCAGCGCGGAGGGGTAGATGGCCGTCTCGTCGACCTGGCCCGCGAAATAGGTGCTGGTCGGACGGTTGGGCCAGGCCGTGGCCATGGCGTCCCCGCCGACCCGCCAGTACCCGTTGTAGGAGCGGTTGCCGGTGGTGGCGTTGGTGCCGGCCTGCGCCCCGTCCACGTAGAGCCGCATGCCGGACGGGCCCTGGGTGGCGACCACGTGGTGCCAGACGTTGTCGTTGTACGAGGCGGCGGAGGTGATCGTCGGGCGGCTGCCGGAGCTGCCGACCTGGACGCCGAAGGCCAGGCGCCCGTTGTCGGTGAGGTAGAGGATCTTGTCGGAGATCCCGCTGGTGTGCCCCTGCGCGGTGCCGATGTTGCTGCCGTAGCCGACGAGGCGCCCGCCGCGGGTCGTGCTCGTACGGAACCACGTCTCGATGGAGTACGGGGTGGGTGAGGTGTAGTGATGCAGCCGGTCGCTGTATACGTACTCGTCGGTGCCGTTGAGGGCGAGCGCCGTGGAGCCGGTCACGGCGGGCGGCGTCGAACGGTACGACGGGGTGTTCGCGTACACCCCGCCGTCGCCGTTGTCCGAGGCGTCCGACGCGAAGGCCCCGCCCGCCTCGTCGTAACGCCAGTACAGATCCGCCCCGTCGGCGAGCACACGCTCGGCGTACGGACTGGCCGAACCGGACGCGGTGACCGAGGCGCCCGCGGAGAGCGCGCTGGTGTTGGTGCCGTCGCTCGCGGTGATCCGGTAGGAGTAACTGCGGCCCGCCACCACGTTCGTGTCGGTGAAGGTCAGCTGCGGCCGGCTGAAGAAGAGCGAGGAACCCGTCGTGGTGTGGACCGGCGTCTGGCCGCCGTCGCGGTACACCCGGTAGGTGAGCCGGCTGTCGTCCAGGTCCAGGCTCGAACGCCAGCTCACACGCACTTCGCCCGCCCGCGGCGCGGAGACACTGACCACCGGTGCGGACGGCGCCCCGGTGTCCGGGGAGTCGGCGAACCGGGTCAGGGCCTGTTGGGCGACCCCGTTGACCGTGGTGAACTCGCCGCCCACCCACAGGAAGTCGTGGCCGTCGCGGGACGAGACGGTCAGCGCGCGCGGGCCCACCGGCTCCCCGATGCCGTCGTTGGTGTCCGGCAGCCAGCCGAGCATCGCCGGATCGTCGACGGCCTGTGCGGTCAGGTGTTTGCGGACCTGGTTGGGGAAGCCGCCCATGGTGGAGCAGTCGTGGACGTGGCTGCCCGCGTACAGCACCCCCCGGTAGACCCGCAGCGCCTGCGTGGCGCCCTGGCAGGTGTCCCGCCAGCGCTGGTCGAACGTGGTCAGATCCATCGCGAGCCGGCCGTCGAACGAGGCGCCTCCGGCCCCCTCGCCGCCCACGTACCAGCCTCCGGACGCGGAGTCCGTGACGATGTCCTTGATCACGGCGGACGACGGGATGAAGTTGTCCGGGTAGGCGCGGGTCAGCGCCCCGGTGCCGGCCGCGGTCACCGCGAGCGCGTGCGAGTTCGTGCCGCCCACCGTGAAGAAGTCCCCGCCGATCAGCACGCTCTGCCCGTCCGGAGTGACTTCCAGGGCCCGGCCGGGATCATCGGCGTCCGGGTTCCAGGCCGTCAGCGCACCGCCGGACGTGACCGCGCCGAAGAAGCGGCGGGTCTGCCCGTTGACGTTCTGGAAGTCGCCGCCCGCGTAGACGGTGCCGTTGGCGGCCACGTCGAGCGCCCGCACGGTCGCCCCGAAGTTCGGCGCGAACCCCGAACGCAGGGTGCAGGTGGCGGTGTTGACGGCGACCAGACCGTTGGCTGCCGTCCCGTTGACCGCGTTGAAGTAGCCGCCCGCGTACAGCGTGGACTTGTCGGGGGAGACCGCGAGCGCCCGTACCGTCGCGGTGCCACTGGAGCGGGTGAAGGAGAGCGAGCAGCCGGTGGGCGCCCCGGTGGCGGCGTTGAACGCGGCGAAGTTGACGGCGGACGTGGTGTTGCTGCCGGCGGGGGAGCCCGCCGGGCGGACGTTGGTGAAGGTGCCGCCCGCGTAGACGACCCCGTTCGCCTCGGCCAGCGACCAGACGATGCCGTTCGTCTGGTACGTGGCGAGGTGGTCGGCCGTGAAGCCGACCGGATCGGTGAGCGCGGCGGCCGGCGGAGCGGTCACCGCGGAAGCGCTCAGGACCCCGCCCGTGAGGGCGAGGACGGCGGCGAACACACCGCTGCGGCCGCGTCTGAGACGGCCGGGATTTCTCATCGGTCCACCCGCACGGCTGCTCCGGTGAGCTGATCGGCCAGCTGCCGGATATCGGCGTCGACCATGATCCGGGCCAGCTCCCGCGACTTCACGGCGGGCTTCCAGCCCAGCAGCTCCGCGGCCTTGGACGCGTCTCCGATCAGCGCGTCGACCTCGCTGGGTCGCTCGTACTTCGCGTCGTAGCGGACGTGTTCGCGCCAGTCGAGACCGGCGTGCTCGAAGGCGTACTCGAGGAACTGCCGGACGCTCACGCCCTCGCCCGTCGCCACCACGTAGTCGTCCGGGGTGTCGCACTGCAGCATCCGCCACATCGCGTCGACGTACTCGGGCGCGTAACCCCAGTCACGCACCGCGTCCAGATTGCCGAGATGCAGACGCGTCTGCAGTCCCGCCTTGATCCGGGCCACACCACGAGTGATCTTCCGGGTCACGAAGGTCTCCCCGCGACGCGGCGACTCGTGGTTGAACAGGATGCCGTTGACCGCGAACATGCCATACGCCTCGCGGTAGTTGACGGTCGCCCAGTAGGAGTACACCTTGGCCACGCTGTACGGGCTGCGCGGATGGAAGGGGGTCTGCTCGTTCTGCGGCGGCGGGTTGGCGCCGAACATCTCCGAGGAGGACGCCTGGTAGACCCGGGTGTCGATGCCGCTGGCCCGCACGGCCTCCAGCAGCCGGATCGTCCCCAGACCGGTGACATCACCCGTGTACAGCGGGGCGTCGAAGGAGACCCGGACGTGCGACTGCGCGCCGAGGTTGTAGACCTCGTCGGGGCGTATGTCGCGCAGCAGGTTCACCAGGGCGACCCCGTCGGCGAGATCGGCGTGGTGCAGGACGAACGAGCGGTTCTCCTCCTCCGGTCCCTGGTAGATGTGGTTGATCCGCTCCGTGTTGAAACTCGACGAGCGGCGGATGAGCCCGTGGACCGTGTATCCCTTCTGGAGCAGCAGCTCGGACAGGTACGAACCGTCCTGTCCGGTCACGCCGGTGATGAGAGCGGTCTTCGCCATGGTTCCCCCTTCTGCGGCCGCCTGAGAGGCGGACGGGCAACACCGAAATTTCAGAGTTTGAGCGATCTGCGGTAAAACGTCACCGCGTCATACAGCTGCTGGCACAATCCGAGCCATGACGACTGATCTCCCCGGCCCTCCCCAGGAATCCGTCCCGTCCCTGCTACGCCCCGGCGCCCGTGTGTTCGTCGCCGGCCACCGCGGTCTCGTGGGCTCGGCTCTGGTGCGGCGCCTGACCTCCGACGGCCATGAAGTGATCACTCGCGGGCGCGAGTTGCTCGACCTGCGCGACGCCGAGCGCACCGGGGCCTTCCTGCGCGACGCCCGCCCCGACGCCGTGGTGCTGGCCGCCGCCAAGGTCGGCGGAATCATGGCCAACAGCACGTATCCCGTGCAGTTCATCGAGGACAATCTGCGCATCCAGCTGAGCGTGATCGCGGGTGCGCACGCCGCCGGGACCGAGCGGCTGCTCTTCCTCGGCTCGTCCTGCATCTACCCCAAGCTCGCCCCGCAGCCCATACCCGAGTCCGCGCTGCTCACCGGCCCGCTGGAGCCGACCAACGAGGCCTACGCCCTCGCGAAGATCGCCGGAATCGTGCAGATCCAGTCCTACCGCCGTCAGTACGGTGCCGCGTACATCAGCGCCATGCCCACCAATCTCTACGGACCGGGGGACAACTTCGACCTGGAGACCTCGCACGTCCTGCCGGCTCTGATCCGCCGCTTCCACGAGGCGCGCCAGGGCGACGCCCCGGCCGTCACGCTCTGGGGCTCGGGCAGCCCCCGCCGGGAGTTCCTGCACGTCGACGACCTGGCCGCCGCCTGCGTCCTGCTGCTGGAGCGGTACGACGGTGACGCACCCGTCAACGTGGGCTCCGGCGAAGACCTGACGATCCGTGAACTCGCTTCCGTCGTCGCCGATGTGACGTCGTACGAGGGCAAGGTCGAGTGGGACACGGCCAAGCCGGACGGAACGCCGCGCAAGCTCCTGGACGTGTCCCGGCTGACCTCCCTCGGATTCGAGCCGCACGTTCCGCTGCGTGACGGAATCGCCCGGACCTATGCCTGGTGGCTGGACCAGCAGGGCGCACAGGTCTGACCCGCCTCCGGCACCGGGCGCCCGGGCCGGGTGGACGGCCGCGACCGTGCGACCCTCCACCCGGACGGCTCTCTGCTTCCCTCTCATGCGTGCCGCCCGCCCTCAGTAGGCCCCGCGGCCGTCGGTGACGGCGCGCAGCGTACGGGCCATGAGTCCCACGTCCGTGGCCACCGACCAGTTGTCGACGTACCACAGGTCGAGGGACACGGTTTCCTGCCAGGACAGGTCGGACCGCCCGCTGACCTGCCAGAGCCCGGTCAGCCCCGGCCTGACGGCGAGCCGCCTCAGCTCACGCTCGTCGTAGCGCGACACCTCGTCGGGCAACGGCGGTCGAGGGCCGACCAGGGACATGTCACCCCGTAGCACGTTGAAGAGCTGGGGCAGCTCGTCGAGGGACGAGCGGCGCAGCAGCCGGCCGATGCGGGTCACCCGGGGGTCCCGGCGCATCTTGAACATCGGGCCGTCGTTCTCGTTCGCCGTCACCAGCCGGGCCTTGTGCTGTTCGGCGTCCACCACCATCGTGCGGAACTTCCACATGGTGAACGGCTGGTTGTGCTGCCCCTGACGGATCTGCCGGTGGAAGACCGGCCCGGCCGAGGTGAACCGGACCGCGGCGGCGACCGTCACCAGCAGCGGGGCCAGCGCGATCAGGCCGAGCGCGGCGCCGGTGCGGTCCACCGCGGCCTTGAGCGCCTGCTGTGGACCCCGCCGCAGGGGCGGCACTATGTGGAGCAGGGTCAGCCCGGCGGCCGACGAGGGCCGGACGCGGCTCTCGGCGATCTCCGAGAGATGCGAGAGCACCGACAGGTCGAGCCCGCCGTCGTGCAGCCCCCACGACAGGTGCCGTAACCGCTCCTCGGTGAGCCGCGGCCCCGGCACCACCAGTGCCAGGTCCGCTTCGTGGGCGAAGGCCGCCCCCAGCACCGTCGACGCGTCGTCGTCGGCCGGCTGCGGCGCGAGCCGCCCCGGCACCGGCGCCTCGCAGGCCAGGGCCGTCGTCCCGACAGGCACCGCGGCCACCACGAGGTAGCCGTGGTCCGCCCGGGCGGCGAGCAGCCGCACCGCCCGGTCCACGCCCGCGGCCTCGCCCACCACCAGCACGCGGCGGACCGTCCCGCGCCGCCCGGACCACGGCAGCCGCCGCACCCCGGAGGCCGCCGCCGTCGCCAGCAGGCCCGGGACCAGGGCCACGACGGCCGTCGCCGGGTCGATGGTGCCGTCGACGGCGGTCCAGAGCACCGCCATCAGCCCGATGAGCAGCAGCCAGTCGCCGGTGGCGGTCAGCGCGCCCGGTGGCCGGCCCGTGTCACGTGCCGTGTACCGGCCGCGCACGGCCCGTACGCCGGACCACACCATGGCGGCGGCCGCCGCGCCGGCCAGGGCCCTGGGCTGTCCGTCGGTGCGCAGGACGAGCCAGGCGGGAATTCCCAGGCCGAAGAGATCGAAGCCGATGACGATCGGCAGGTACCGGCCGGGTCTGTTCTTCGGCCCAGGCCGGTCGGAGCGGTCGCGCTGTACGGTCGGGCCCTGCCGCAGGCGGTCGAAGTCCTGGCGGCGAGGCCGGTGCGATGCGGTCCGTGGACGAGGCGCCCCCGCCAGTCCCACGGGTCCTGATATATCGGATTCGGGTAGCTCGACATGCCCCATGAACCCCCCAGTCACAGTTGCATTGCCACAAACGGGGCGCATCCGCCGATCCTGTGGACTGACGGATGCGCCCTCGCTCGGTGCACGATATCCACACACGTGCCATTTCGCTGGAGTTCCCGTGAAGTTCAGACAGGCCGATCCCACCGGAACTCGTCCCGTTCCGTACTGGATCTCAGGTTCTGTGGGCGGCTGTTGGTATTTGGGACACACCGGAATCGGATGGTGTGCGGATATGTACGACCGCCCGCCAACGGCCTTCCGTGGCAGCAGGGTTGAGCCGGAAGCCCTGCTCGCGGCCGTGCCGCCCGCTGCCGTCTGGGAGAATGCGGTGCCGGGGGACAGCGCCCGGCACGAGTGAAAGAGGAACGCACGGTGACTCCCGCGGAGACGAACTGGGCCGGCAACATCACGTTCGGGGCGAGGCGGGTGTGCATCCCCCGTACCGAGGCCGAACTGCGGGAAACGGTCGCCGCCTCCACCGCGGCCCGTGCCCTGGGCACCCGGCACTCGTTCAACACGGTCGCCGACACCGCCGGGGACCTGGTGTCCGTGGCCGGGCTGCCACGGGTGGTCGACATCGACCGGGAGGCGGGGGCGGTCACGGTCGGCGCGGGGCTCCGGTTCGGGGAGTTCGCCGCCGAGCTGCACGAGAGCGGCTTCGCGCTGCACAACCTGGGCTCGCTGCCGCACATCTCGGTGGCCGGTGCCTGCGCGACCGGAACCCACGGTTCGGGTGTGGCGAACCGTTCCCTCGCGGGGGCCGTCCGGGCCCTCGACATGGTGACGGCGGACGGCGGGGCGGTCACCCTGCGGCGCGGTGACGACGACTTTCCGGGTGCGGTGGTGTCCCTGGGCGCCCTGGGCGTGGTGACCCGGCTGACCCTGGACCTGGTGGACGCCTTCGACGTACGGCAGTGGGTCTACGAGGACCTGCCCGAGTCCGTGCTGACCGGCCGGTTCGACGAGGTGATGTCGGCCGCGTACAGCGTCAGCGTCTTCACCGACTGGCGGCCGGGCCCCGTGGGCCAGGTGTGGCTCAAGCAGCGGGTGGGGGACGAGGGCGCGCAGCAGGCGCCGGCCGCATGGCTCGGCGCGCGGCTCGCCGACGGCCCCCGCCACCCGATCCCCGGAGTGCCGGCCGGGAACTGCACGCGTCAGCAGGGTGCCCCCGGGCCGTGGCACCGCCGGCTGCCGCACTTCCGGCTGGAGTTCACCCCCAGCAACGGCGACGAGCTCCAGTCCGAGTACTTCGTGGCCCGGGAGGACGCGGCGGCGGCGTACGAGGCGGTGGGCCGGCTCCGCGAACGGATCACCCCGCTGCTCCAGATCTCCGAGATCCGTACCGTGGCGGGCGACGACCTGTGGCTGAGTCCCGCGTCCGGCCGGGACTCGGTGGCCTTCCACTTCACCTGGGTCCCCGACGGCGCGGCCGTCGCGCCGGTGCTCGCGGAGATCGAGGAGGCGCTGGCGCCGTTCGGCGCCCGCCCGCACTGGGGCAAGGTCTTCGGCACCGACCCCGGCGTCCTGCGCACGCTGTACGGGCGGTACGAGGACTTCGAACGGCTGATGACCCGCTACGACCCCGAGGGCATGTTCCGCAACGACTTCCTGGACCGGCACTTCCGGCTGTGACCCGGCCCGCTCCCCGGGAGGATCACGGGTTCTGCGGGGCCTGCCACCTGTCCCCGGATGGATCACGGGTTCCGCGGGTCCTGCCCCGCCCCCGGGTGGATCACAGGCTCTGCGCGTCCTGTCCTGCCCCGGGTGGATCAGCGGCTCTCGCGTTCGTCCCTCGACCGGGACGGCCAGGCGGCCGCCGATCTGCCCGGGGCGAGCTGGTCCACCAGGTCGGCCAGCTCCTCGCAGGCACACTCGATCCGGTGCCGGACGGTCTGCTGTTCGGCGACGAGGGCTGCCAGCAGCAGCGCGGTCAGCGCGACGGCCCCGTTCAGAACCGTGAGGTTGACCATGACCTCGAGCATGGTGTGGTCCATGAACGGGCCCACCCTGTCCGTCCCCGCGACCACCGCCAGGACCGAGATCAGCAGAGCGCACGGGGCACTGCCCGCGAGCTGGAAGCGCAGCGCCGCCCAGACGAGGACCGGGAAGACCAGGTAAAGCATCGACAACGAGCTGCGGGTGGCCAGCAGTGTGCACGGCACCGCGACGAGCAGCAGAGCGGTTCCCTCCACCCACCGGTCGGTGAGCCGCGGCATCCGCAGGCGCCGCAGGACGAGCAGCAGCGGGGTGACCACGAGGACGCCCATGACGTCCCCGGCCCACCACGCCGCCCAGGCCGGCCAGAACCCGCTCGCCGGCAGTTTTCCGTCAGCCAGCAGTACCAGGGTCCCCGTGCTCGCGCTGATGGCCATGCCGGTCATCGCACCCAGGAACACCAGGACGACACCGTCGCGCAGCCTTGCCAGTTCAGGACGGAAACCCACACCGCGCAGCAGCAGGAAGGCACAGACGGGCGCGAGCGTGTTGCCCGCCACGACGACTGCGGTGGACGCCGACACCGAACCGCTGAGCGTGGCGATGACGAGCAGGGAGCCGAGCGCGATGCCGGGCCACACGCGCAACCCCATGACCAGCAGGGCACCCAGCGCGATGCCGGTCGGCGGCCACAGCGGCGTGACCACCGCCCCGTGGACCGTCACCTGCCGCAGCAGGCCCAGGTCCGCGGCCACGTAGTAGGCACCGGCGACGGCCAGGATGCGCAGTAAAGCCATGGCCCTGCGCCGGTTCTTCTCGCTGTGGATCACGGTTCTCATGAGACACCGGCCGCGACAGGAGGCCGCTGCGTGACACGCGCCGCTCCATCGGCCTCATCCGGGGGCAGCGGGAAACGCCGCGTGGCGCAGCACGAGTACGGCGGCGTCGTCCTCGTGCCCGGTACGTTCCGCCGTCCCCAGGATCGCGTCGGCCAGCTCGTCCGCATCGTCGGCCACCTGTGAGCGCACCAGGCGTACGACGGCGTCCAGTCCCTCGTCGATCGGGTACGACGGCCCTTCGATCACGCCGTCGGTGAGGAGCACGAAGGCCCCGTCCGCCGTGAGCCGCCGGGTGGTCACCGGATACTCCTCGCCGCTCTGGATTCCGAGCGGCAGGCCACCCTCGTCGTCCGTGACGCCCGACCGTCCGTCGGCCGTGGCCCACACCGCGCCCACATGTCCGGCGCGGGCACTCTGCAGTTCGCGGGTCCGTGGATCGAGCCGGACGAAGGTGCAGGTCGCCAGGAGGCCGGAGTCGACGGCCAGCAGGAGGTCATTGGTCCGGCCCACCACCTCGCCGGGATCGGCCGCCGTGGCCGCGAGCGCGCGCATCGCGATCCGGATCTGGCCCATGAAGGCCGCCGCCTCGACGTCGTGGCCCTGCACGTCCCCGATGGCGAAGGCCAGCGAACCGTCCGGCAGCCGGAACCCGTCGTACCAGTCACCGCCGATGTCCAGGCCGCTGCGTGCGGGGGTGTAGCGGGCGGCGGTCTGGAGCCCGGGCAGCGCGGGAAGGGCCGCAGGGAGCATTCCGCGCTGCAGTGCCTCGGCCAGCTCCACCCGCGCCTGATGCAGCTCCACCTCCCGGCGGGCCCGCGAGGTGAGGTCCTGGAGGGTGGTGAGCAGTTCGTCGGAACTGGCCGGGCGAGGAGGACGACGCCGGTTCATGGGCCGCTCCGCAGGGCAGGTGATGGCCGTCCGCACCACAGGGGTGCGGCGGGTCGGACCATGAGGTCGACGCCGCTGACCCGGAGGGCGAACGCCCGGCCCGGCTGCTGCGGGCGTGGTCCCTGCATCCTATTTCGGTCCGGGCGTCCTCGCAGGCCGAGCCGTGACGGGCGTGCGGGGCCGGTTGGGTGGATGCTGGAGACGGAGCCGCACGGCGGCGGGCGCCCGCCTGCCGGTGCGGGCCGGGAGGTGCACGATGAACCGCACGATGGAGTGGACGGTCCGTGTCGATCTGTCGGAGGACGACGGTACGACGAAGGCGGAGGCGGTGCTCGACACCGGTACGGCGAAACTCACCGGCCACGGGGTCGCCCGATGCAGCCCGCAGGATCCGGACGTGCCCACCATCGGTGACGAACTGGCGGCGAGCCGCGCGATGCGCGATGTCGCGGGTCAGCTGATGAGTGTGGCCGACCGTGAGCTGGGCCGGGCCGGCGCGGGACCGGGGGACAAGCCCGTGCCACCGCCGTACGCCTGGTCGGACGCGACGGCCTGAGACCTGCCCGGCCTTCGTTCCGGCAGGTCACCGCCGCGGGCCCGCCCGCCCCGGTGTCCGGGACGGGCGGACCCGGCACGTCACCGGTGATCAGTCGACATAGGTGATGTCGGAGGTGGCGTACAGGCAGTTCGTACTGTCCGGGCCGGTGCCCGTCTTGCTGGGCTCCCCGCTCGTCACACCCTTGTACTTGGTGCAGACGTCGATGTCGCGGTCCCCGTCCCCGTAGATCTTCACGCCGGAGAGGCGGGCCGTGTCACCGTAGTTGGGGTTGATCCCCACGAGACCGTCGCCGGGGGCGGTGATCCAGACGTTCTGCACCTGGACATGGCGGCCGTACTGGGTCGAGCAGTTGCCACAGGAGCGATAGAGCTTGCCGAAGTCGCTGACCTGGAAGTTCTTGATGACCAGGGTGCCACCGCCGTTGTGCTGGAACACCTTGTCGTCCGCCCGCTTCGCGCCGCCGCCGTCGATCGTGCGCACCAGTGAGGAGGACCCGCCGAGGAACGTGGCGGCGTCCTCACCCACGTCCTCCCACCACACGTTCTTCAGCGTGCAGGCGCCCAGGCAGTGCACACCGTCCGCGGCGGGGGAGCCGAGGATGACGTTTTGCAGCGTGGCGCCGTCGGCCAGCTCGATCAGGGCCGGCTGGTCCTCGTCCTGGCCGTCACTGCCCAGCTCGCCGCTGCCGTAGAAGCGCTTCAGGCCGCCGTCGTAGGTGCCGGAGACCTTCATCGTCGCGGTCACGGCCTGGCTGCTGGTGGCCGTCGGCCAGGCGGGCGGGGAGCCGGGGTCGGTCGGCGGGTCGGTCGGCGGATCCGTGGGCGGGTCGGTGGGCGTCGACCCGGCCGCGGTGAACGTCCAGCGCTTGCTGGTCACCGAGTCGCAGGAGTTCTGCTGGACGAGAGCGCCGGCCGCGGTCGATCCGTCCTTGACGTTCAGGCACTTGCCGCCGTTGGCGTTGACCACCTGGTACGTGCTGCCGCTGACCTGGGCCAGCGTCCAGACCTGGCCGGCCCCCCCGGTGCAGCTCTGCTGCTCCACGGCCTTGCCCGCGCTCGTCGAGGCCCCGCGGACACCGGCGCACCTGGCGCTGTGCGCGGCGGTCAGCGTGTAGCCGCTGCCGGAGCTCTTGAGCTGCCACGTCTGGTTGGCGGCACCACTGCAGGACCGCTGGGCGAGCTGGACGCCGTCGGAGGTTGCCGCGCCGGGAACCTCCAGACACAGTCCGCTCGCGGCGTTCGACAGGCTGTACGAGCCGGCTGCGGGGGCCGCCGTCGCGGAGCCGGTGGCGAACAGCGCCGTGAGCCCCGCGAGAACGAGTGACGCTATGGCGACGAACGACGCGGCTGCCCGGCCGCCCCTGCGTCTGGCATGCTGATTTCTGGTACGCACTGGGTATTCCTTTCACCGCCTGCGGTGTCCTCCGCAGGCACCAATGAGTGGTTTGGTGCGGTGGTAGGCAATCCCTCGACCATCGGAACCACGACTCATGCTGTTCCGTATGGTGAACCGAGTTCTTGTATGAGAACAGCGGTGACGGTACGTCAACGGCATGGACCGGTCAAGAAGTGGGAGTGTCATGATGTGGCACCCCCCTGGGCGAGCCGTAGCGTGACGAGGGAGCGGCCGCGGCGGAGACCGGTCGCCACGGACGAGAAACCCCTGGGTGACGCCATGTGCTGGAGTGCGACCGCCGACCTCGTCGCGGGCACGGCGATTGCGGCGATCGGTGCCGCCTGCGTACTCCGCACCCGCCGGGTCAGGGACCTTCCGCTGGCGGCGCTGCCGCTGCTCCTCGGGGCCCATCAGATCATCGAGTCCGTGGTCTGGCGCGCGGACGGCGGTGCGGGGCCGGCCACCGTCGCCTGGGCGGTCATCGCCCTGCCGGTCCTCGCGCTCTGGGTGCCGCTGGGCGTGCTGTGCGCGGCTCCACCACCGGCCCCGCGCCGGCTCGCGGTACCCGTGGCGGTGGGTGCGGCGACCTCGGCGGCGCTCGCGTACAGCCTGGCGACCCGGCCGGTGACGGCGCAGATCCGTGGCCACACGCTCGGATACGTCCTCGACCTGCCGCGTCCGGAACTCCTCGTGGCGGGCTACCTCCTGGCCACCGTCGGATCGCTGCTCCTGTCCGGCGACCGGGTGCTGGTGTGGCTCGGCGTGCTGGTCGCGGGCGGGGCCGCGGTCTGCGCCGCGCTGTGGCGGCTGGAGTTCATCTCGACCTGGTGCGCCTTCGCCGCGATCTGCTCGGTGGTCCTGCTCGGCTGGTCCGGAAGGCGCCCGGCCGGGACCACGGGCCGCCCTGCCCGGACGGCCGGGGAGTGACGGACGGGCCGGGTGTGGCCGGATCTTCGGACGGTGTTCGAGGGAATCCCCGTGCTGCTTTCCCGGGGTAATGGAACGGACGTTCAGATCCGGCCGTGACGTCACTGTTACGGATCCCGGGACCGGAGTGGCCGGGTGCGGACC
Source organism: Streptomyces sp. OR43 (assembly GCF_008042275.1). Lineage (GTDB taxonomy): Bacteria > Actinomycetota > Actinomycetes > Streptomycetales > Streptomycetaceae > Streptomyces. Next base: position 181,323 of record NZ_RDBK01000023.1, read on the forward strand.
CGGTGCCGCGGGGTGCGGTTCGGGCGCCGGCTTCCGTCAACCCGGCGCCGTGGGGGTGGGTGCAGCGGCCAGCGATTGACAGGTACCCGGAGGTTTCGTTGGATGTCGCGTACAACCGCGTGTGACGGAAATGTCCGCGTCTCGTAACACGGCCCGGGATGGTCACCCGGCTCCGGGCAACCCGGTCAAAGTATGCCTTCCCGGCACTACACCGGGGCCGAAAAATGCCCGGACCGCAAGGCCCGGGCCTGCACTTGAGGGGTCTTCATGTCCCGTTCCGCACGACGGATCACCGCTGCTGTTCTCGCGTCCGGCGCGCTGGTGGCCGCCGCCGCCCTCCCGGCGGTCGCAGACGACCACGACCACGGCCACGGCCGCGGTCACGCCCCGCGCTCGGCCGTCGTTCTGGGCAAGATCCAGTACAACAGCCCCGGTCGCGACAACGGTTCGAACCGCAGCCTGAACGGCGAGTGGGTCACCGTCACCAACACGAGCCGCCACTCGGTCAACCTGCGTGGCTGGACGCTCCGTGACGAGAGCCGCCGCACCTACCGGTTCGACCTGCGTCTGCCCGGCCGCTCCTCGGTGCGTGTGCACACCGGCGTCGGCCGCGACTCCCGCACCGACGTCTACCAGGACCTCCGCCGCTACGTCTGGGACAGCAGCGACACGGCGACCCTGCGCGACGCGCACGGCCACAAGGTCGACTCCAAGTCCTGGGGTCACCGCCACGGCGGCCGCCACTGACCCGTCGGCGGCCGCCCACCGAACCCGGGGCGGCCGCCGGCGTCCTGACCGCGGCGCACCACGGCCCGACCTCCGTGGTGCGCCGCACCCCTGTCCGTCACGAGGCGCCGGCGGCCTCCACCCGCTCCTCGTTGAGCGCTGCCACGGCCCCGCGCACATCGCCGATCGTCGTGTAGTCGACGGCGACGAAGTTCACCGGACTGCCCCGCTCCCGCTCGCACCGGTGGGCCCGGTCCAGCACCCAGTCACGGGCGTTGACCTTCCCCGCGTCCAGCCGGCTGCCGCCCGCGGCCGTGATGAAGTGGTTCAGCAGGAACAGCCGCTTGCCTGTGCCGCCGCGGTGCGGGACGCAGGTCATGTCGGCGGGGGAACGGAACGCGAACGGCGTCTCCATCCCGTACCGGTAGAAGTTGCGGTACCAGGGCGCCGGCCTGCTCGGCCTGTGCGGCCGAGAGCGGCAGCGGCCCATGCCCTCATGCCCGTCTCCCCGGGCGATGCTGCGAGCCGGAGCCTTCGCCGCCCCGCTCACCGTGAATGCCGGCCCGTCAGGAAACGTCGTCGGCCGGGATCTCCTGCTCGGTCCACAGGGCCTTCCCGTCGACGCTGTACCGGGTGCCCCAGTGCGTGGCGAGCTGGGAGACGATGAACAGGCCGCGGCCGCCCTCGTCGACGGTGCGGGCGTGACGCAGATGCGGGGCCACCGGGCTCGTGTCGTGGACCTCGCAGGTGAGCGTGAGGTCCAGCAGGAGCCGCAGATGCAGCGGTGGGGTTCCGTAGCGGACCGCGTTGGTGATCAGCTCGCTCACGATCAGCTCGGTCGCCTCGATCGTCTCCTCGCCGAGGTTCCAGCCTTCGAGCCGGTCGCGGACCAGGGTCCGGGCCATGGCGGGCGTGGTCCGGTCGTGCGCCAGCTCCCAGGTGGCGACCCGGTCGGGCGGGACGACTCCCGTTCTGGCGAGCAGGAGCGCGGCACCGTCCGGGTGCGTCTCGGCGGGGATGTTGTACACGACGGCGTCGCACAGTTCCCGCAGAGGACGGTCCGGATAGGCGAGCGCGTCCTGCACCCTGGTCACGGACTGGTCGTCGGGCAGCAGGGAACCGGTGAAGAACGCCAGCACACTGCCCTCGGTGAGTTCGGCCGTCGCCGTGGCGAACGGGGCGCTGTCGTCCGAGAACAGAGAGGGGCCCTCGGGCACGTCGAGAGCGACCGGGCGGCCGTCCGGATCGACGACGACCGGCGCCGGATGCCCCGCCCGCGCCACGGTGCAGGTCCGGGAGAAGGGGTCGTAGACGGCGTACATGCAGGTCGCCGTCAGTGGCTGACGGTGCAGCGAGTCACCCGGCGGGAGCGACCGGCGCTCCCGGGCGAGGCGGTCGGCCGTGTCGTTGAGGCGGGCCAGTACCTCGTCGGGGTCCAGGTCGAGGCCGGCCAGGGCATGCAGCGCGGTGCGCAGTTGCCCCATGGTGATGGCGGTCTGGAGTCCGTGCCCGGCGACGTTCCCGATGATCAGGGCGGTCCGGGCGCCGGACAGCCCGATGGTGTCGAACCAGCAGCCGCTGTTGCGCCCCGGAAGCAGCACATGCGCGGTCTCGACGGCGATCCGGGTGCCGTTGTACTGGGGCAGCAGCCGGCGCTGGACGGTCGAGGCGATCACATGGTCGCGCGCGTAGCGCCGCGAGGTCTCGATGCTCAGCGCCGTATGGGCGGCCGCCGTCAGGGCGAAGGTGAGGTCCCTCTCGTCGAACGGCTCGGAGCCGGGGCAGCGGTACATGCTCACGAGGCCGAGGAAGGCCCCGTGCAGTTTCAGCGGAGCCACGATCAGGGAGTGGGCGCCGATCGCCCTGACCATGTGCCCGGCGACCGGATCCGAGTCCAGCCACGGAGTGTCCGGGCCGAGCTGGACGAGCCGGGGCCGCAGATCGTTGGCGGCGAGCGCGTACGGCGTTCCCGCGGGCAACCGCCGCGTCACGCCCACCGGGGTGTCCCCGTCGGTCCCCAGCTGGGCCGCGCGGCGCAGCGGGACGTCGGATCCCGGCGGGCTGAGCGGTGCGCGCGAACCGCGCAGTACGTCGTCCACCRCCTCGACGACGGCGAAGTCCGCGAACCGGGGTACGAGTGCTCGCACGAACCCTTCGCAGATCGCCTCCATGTCGAGGGAGTGGCCCACATTCCTGCGGACCGAGGCAAGAGCGTCCACCCGGTCGCGCGACTTCTCCTGTTCGGTGACGTCGACGACGGCCGCCAGCAGCCCGAGCGGCCGGCCGGAAGGGTCGTCGAGGYGGTGGACCGTGACCGTCAGACTACGGTCGGGCCCGGGCGCCCCCCTGAGCTGTCCGCGGATCACATGGTTCAGGACCGGCACGCCGCTCTCCAGCACACCGCGCAGCAGTTCCTCCGACCCCTCCGGGTCGTCGACCCGGTAGGCCTCGGTGAAGTGCAGTCCCACGATGTGCTCGGGCGCGACCGCGTCGGACAGGGAGTTGACCCGTACCACGCGCAACTCCGTGTCCAGCACGTGCAGTCCCACCGCGGACTGGCTGAACAAGGTGTCCAGGAGGGCGTCCGTCA
>NZ_RDBK01000024.1:0-7645 GCF_008042275.1 Streptomyces sp. OR43
GTCCTGGGTCGGCGCCGACCTCGACCCGGCCTGGCCGGTGGACCTGCGCCGGGCCGTCGTCGCCCGAGCCGTCGAGCTCCACCGGTGGCGCGGTACCCGCCGCGGCCTCGCCGAACACCTCAGGCTCTGCTTCGGCGTGGAGGCAGACATCCATGACGGGGGCGTCGCAGCGGGTTCGGGTTCCGGCGCGGGCGCGGGCGTGCCGGCCTCCGGGGCCGGGGCCGGTGTCCGGGCGCGCCGCGAGGACGACCCGCCCAAATAAGTACCGCAGCTTCCGCAGAAGTCCTCGTCCTCTTCGTTGGCGGCCCCGCACGCCGGGCACGAGCGCGTCATGTCAGTCTCCTGTCTGGTCCGGTGCGGCCGGCAGGATCTCCACCCGGCAGGTGAGGTGGGCGGGGCACGAGGCCCGGACCACGGCGAGCACGCGGGCCGCGTCGACCGGCCGGCCGTGCGGTGCCCGGACGCGTACCAGCAGTTCCCCGGTCGGGGCGGGCGGGAGTTGTCCGCCGGGTTCCGACGACCACGCGGCGCCGCCCCCGTCATGGATGTCTGCCTCCACGCCGAAGCAGAGCCTGAGGTGTTCGGCGAGGCCGCGGCGGGTACCGCGCCACCGGTGGAGCTCGACGGCTCGGGCGACGACGGCCCGGCGCAGGTCCACCGGCCAGGCCGGGTCGAGGTCGGCGCCGACCCAGGACGACAGCCAGGGCAGGAAGTCGTCCGGGGTGAGCGCGGGGTCGAAGTAGGCCGGGAGGTTGTCGAGGGTGGAGAGGACGGGCGCCAGGACCGTGTCGAGGCCCGCCGTGAAGCGCTGGGCGAGGTCGTCGTCCGCGTACAGGGCGGGCAGCAGTCCGCCGATCGGGTAGCGGCTGGGGAGTCCGGGGACCGAGGCCCTGGTCATGAGCGCCCGCCGGGTCCGGCGGCCGTGACGACGACCTGGTGCTGGTGGGAGAAGACGAGGGCGTTCTCGGCGACGTCGATGCGGTCCGCCGCCGCTCCCCGTCGCCCGGTGAGCGGGTCGGCGGGGAACAGCCGTACCTCGTCGACGAGCCGGACTCCGGGCACGGCTTGCAGGACGGCGAAGACCTCCCCGTACTGCACGGGCCGGCCGAACGGCCAGCCCGTCCCGTCCGTGCCGCCCCGCAGCGGGTCGATGTGGCGGAACAGCGCGTCCAGCGCCTCCGTCCGGACGCGGTCCACCTCGCCCTCGTCCGCGAGCAGTTCGGCGACCACGGTGACGCCCACGTAGGCGGGCGGTTCCACGATCAGCCGGGTGCCGACCAGGCGGCGTTCGTCGAGCCGCCCGGAGACCGCCGCCAGCACCGAATCCGGCGGGATCAGCTGCTCGAACCGGAGCCGGCCGCCCTCGTCGGGAACCGCGTCGGGCACCACCAGGACCCGCACCGCACCGCCCTCACCCGCGACGGCGGGCAGGCAGCGGACCCTGCGCAGCGAGCGCGCGGCCTCGCGGGCGATGACCTCGTAGTCCTCGGCCGTGACCGCCCGCTCCTGCACCCGGAGGATGTGCGGCGCGCGCACCTTGGCGTTCTCGACGCTCTCGCCGTCGACGCCGCCGCGGGCCGCCTCACGGTTGGCGACCCCGGCGACGTACGGCACCGAGCTGCGCAGGACGCGGATGGCGCCGCGGGCCACGTTGCCCGCTGCCCCGCCGCCCGTGCGGTAGCGCGGGACGCGGAGCTGGGCGCCCTTCGGGGGCACCGCCCCGTAGCCGCGCATCGTGCCGTCCGCCTCGCGGACCTCCGGCGGGAAGGCGAACCGGCCGGTGACGGCGTCGATCCGGACGTGCCGGTCCTCCGGCGACGAGGCGCCGAAGTGCTCCACGGGTGTCCAGGTCTGCCAGCCGTCGGCGGAGGACACCTGGACGACGGGCGGTTCACCGTCGAGCAGGAGCGGCACCCGGCGTACGGAGAACGTCTGGCCGGCGACGCCTTCGGAGGTGCCGAGCGGGACGTCGAGGACGGTCTCCGCGTGTTCGACGCCGGTGGTGCCGCCGACGGTGAAGACCTCGGCTTCCCGGATCGTCGGCGACTCCGAGTAGAAGGGCTGCCCCGGTTCGGGCGCGGTGACCCGGCAGCGCAGCCAGCCGGCCCGGATCCCGGCCGTCACCGAGGCGGTGTGCCCGGCGGGGACGAACACCGTGATCTCGCCGGGCCTGTTGAGCCCGCCGGTGCTGTCCGTCCCGGTCTCGCAGGGCACCCAGCGGGCCCCGTCCCACGCCTCCCACACCAGCGGCGGCTGCCGGGGGTCGACGCCGACGCCCTCCACCCGGCTGTCCAGGCGTACGGCGACGATGCACCGGGGCACGGCGGTGGGCAGCCCGAACAGCAGGGCGTCGCCCGGTTCCGGACGGGACTGGAAGCAGGGGATGTCCTTGCCCGCGCCGAGCGGGGCGGTGCGGTCGGTCTGGTCCCCGGACGCGGGGGCGGTGACCAGCCTGGTCAGCGAACTCGGCACGATCGCCAGGTCCTCGGTGGTCGAGAAGACGACCGCCTCCTCCGTCTCACCGCGGGCGGTGGCGACCTCCGTACCGGCCGGGAGCCGTACGGTGTCCGGCTGCGGGGCGGACAGCCAGAAGTCGACGTCGGCACGGGCGACCGTCGGCGGGAACAGCTGGACGCCCAGCAGGTCGAGGAAGGCCGAGTAGTTCCGGTCGGGCACCCGGTTCAACCGGTACAGCAGCTGATCGACCATGTACGCGAACGTCTCGATGAGCGTGACCCCGGGGTCCGACACGTTGTGGTCGGTCCATTCGGGAGAGCGCTGCTGGACGTACCGCTTGGCCTCGTCGACGAGTTGCTGGAAGCGACGGTCGTCCAGGTTGGGGGAAGGCAGGGACATCAGCGCGCCTCCGGTTCTTCGGGACCCGCCTCGGGACTGCCGGAGGACGGGATCGTGTAGAAGGGGAAGACGAGGTTGCGCAGGTCGTTGGTGGACCGCACGGTGTAGTGCACGTCGATGTAGAGAGTGCCCTCGTCGACGGTGTCGAAGGCGACCACCACGTCCGTCACCTCGATGCGTGGTTCCCAGCGTTCCAGTGACGTACGCACCTCGTGCGCGATGCGGCCCGCGGTGGCGCCGTCGCCGGGCGCGAAGACGTAGTCGTGGATGCCGCAGCCGAACTCGGGGCGCATCGGCCGCTCCCCCGGCGCGGTGCCGAGCACCAGGCCGATGGCCTCCTCGATCTCCTGGTCCCGCTCGACCATGCCGATGCCGCCCGTGGCACCGACCCGCAGCGGGAAGCCCCAGCCGCGGCCGACGAATCCGGCCCCGCTCATACCGGGCCTCCGATCAGGACGTTCGGCGCACCCATGACGATCTTGGCGCCGCAGCTGGTGGTGTCGCCCATGCGGGCGGCCGGCAGTCCGCCGATCAGGACCATGCCGCCGACCGCGGCGGCCGGGTTCGGCATGACGACGTTCCCGGGTCCGAGCAGGGCGTGCGGCGGGATGACGCACACATGGAGGCTGCCGGTGACGGCGGCCGGCCTGCCGCCGATCAGCACGGTGGCGACGGCGACCGCACCCGGTGGCGGGGTGCCGATGACGCCGCCGTGGACGGTGGGGTCGCCCGAGCGGGCTGCGGGGGGCATGGCTGCTGTTCTCCTTGCTGGGCCGGTGAGTTGAAGCGGTTACCGGTGGCGGGTTCGGGTGTCAGTTGATCCGGATGAGCCTGGCCTTGAGGACGGCGAGCAGTCCGCCGTCCACGGTGACCCCGGTCTTGCCGTTGATGGTCACCGAGGCCCCCTTCACCTCCACGTTCCCCGTGCCGGCGTCGAGCGTGATCCCCGACCGGCCGAGGGACAGGGAGCTCAGCACCCGGGAGGTGCCGCGGGCGAACACCTTCAGCGCGATCTCGCCCTTCCGCTCGTCCAGGGTGACCTCCAGCTGCTTGTCGCCGGTGGCCAGCCGTACTCCGGACGGGCCGCGCGGAGCGTCGAGCAGTTCGATCCGGTTGCCCGAACGGGAAACGAGCGAGCGGCGGTTGACCTTGCCGCTGGTCGGGTCGACCAGCGGCACGTCGTGGGGCGACGGCTTGTCGACGCCGTTGTAGAGGCCGCCCAGCACGTAGGGGCTGTCCAGCAGGCCCTGTTCGAAGCCGACGAGCACCTCGTCGTTGACCTCGGGGCTGAACACCCCGCCGCCGCCCTGGCCGCCCCACTGCACGGTACGGACCCAGTCGGAGACGTAGGTGTCGTCGAGCCAGGGGAACTTCAGCCGGACCGAGCCGCGTTCGCCCTGGCCCCTGCCTTCGCGGATGTCGGTGACGACGCCGATCGCGAGGCCCGGGATGCGGGGGCCGCGCGGGGGCGCGTCGCCGCCGCCGGTGAGTCCGGTCAGGGAGCGGTCGGGGGACGCGCTGACCAGGACGGTCGTGCGGTAGCCGCCGTGCGGGTCGAGGACGTGGTGGGACGCGGTCGCCGTGTAGCGGCCGGCGAAGGCGGGTCCGACGTTGCCCAGGGTGACGGGTTCGCCGGCCCGCAGCCGCGGGTTCCCTTCGGCGACCGCCTCGATCTCCCCGAAGCCGGAGCTGACCCGTGCGGCCACCGCGTCGGCGACCGCGCCGGCCTCGGCCTGGGTCCGGTACGGGGTGTCGGCGACCGTCATCCGGGCCTTCGGGCCGAACGCGCCGGCCGCGGCGGACGGGCTCAGCCCGGGGACGACCGTGGTGGAGCGGACGGACGGCTGACGGGCCACGAGGCGCGTCTTGGTGTCCACGTCCCAGCCGCGCACCTCGACGTCGTCCGCCCCGTCCGCGCCGGTCAGCACGGCGCGCAGGGCCAGCAGGTTCCGCCCGTACTCCAGCACCATCGGATGCTTGGTGGCGGACGTGGCGGGCGAAGGCGCCGAGGCCGCCGGCTTCGGCTTCACGAACTGCAACAGCCCTTTCTCGTCCACCCGTACGTGCGCGCCGCTCTCGCCCGCCAGGTACTGGAGGAAGTCCCAGTCCGAGATGTTGGGCTGCGTGAGCTGCTTGTACATCACGGGCGCCGCCTCGACCTTCCCGCAGGTCAGGCCGGCACCGGCGGCGACCTTGCGGACGATGTCGGCGGCCTTCATGTTGCGGAAGGCCACCACCTTCCGCCCGCGCTGGAGCCGGTGGGCCTTGGAGAACGCCCGGACGACGGTGAAGGAGCCGGTGGTGTCGCTGTCGAGTTCGAGCGCGGTCACCTCACCAGTGAACAGCCGCTCGCGGGCCCGCTCCTGGACCGTGACCACGGAGATCTTCAGGGGGGTGCCGATGGTGATTCCGGTGGCGGTGAGCAGGGTGTGGTACGGATCCCGGTAGGTCAGTACGGCGGTGTCGGGCAGGCCGACGTTCTCGTCGACCGCACAGCTCACCAGCTGGGCGGCCCAGGCCGCGGGAAGTTCGGCGGGCGCCTCGACGATCGGGTCGGCGGCGAAGGAACGGGCGGGTGCGGGGCTCACCGGGTGTCCTCCGAGGCGTGGTCTTCCCTTGCGGGCACGAGGAGTTCCGTGCCGGGGGCCAGCTGCATGGGGTCGTCGATGTCGTTGGCCTCGGCGATCGTGCGCCACGCCGTGGCGTCGCCGTATTCGCGCCAGGCGAGCAGCGGCAGGCTGTCCCCGGCGACGACCCGGTGGGTACGGCGGGCCTCGCGCGATCCGGACGTGGGGTTCTGCCCGGCCGGGTCGACGCTCGCCTCCTCGATGGAGAGGGAGCAGGTGGCGCGCAGCGGCTTCCCGTCGACGTCGAACAGCGTGTACGAGACGGAGAGGCTGGAGAGCACCCCGTCGAACGACGTCGTCTTCGACGTCCCCCAGTCGAAGCGCACCCAGGGGCTCGACGGCTTCTTGCGGCCGAGGCTGCTCGGGGTGGGCACACAGGCGGTCATCAGCTGCTCCACGGCCTTCTCCACGGAGTTGTCGTGGGTGGCGGTGGCGTCCAGGAAGACGTCCAGGGACAGCGACCGGGGCCCGCTGCCCACGAACTCGGGCAGCGCGGACTCACCGGCCGTCCGGGAGGGCGTACGCCGCCACTCGGTGCTCTTGGACAGGGAGAGGGTCGCCGGATTGAACTGCAGCGTGAGCCGGGCGAGGGTGCCGGACGGTTTGGCGCCCACGTCCGTCGGCGGTTCCATGATGGTCAGCTGGGCACGGGCACGGCTCGTGCGGGCGGCTGCGGCCACGGTGTTCCTCCTTCCTGCACGTCTGTGTCGTCAACTCGGTCGGGCGTGCGGGCCATCAGGACGGCACCAGGCCCTCGTGCGCGATCTCCAGGGTCTCGATCGCCGCCTCGGAACTGGACGGGTCGAAGGACGGGCCCTGCCAGCGGACGGGCACGATGCCCTGGATCTGCCAGCTGATGATCCGGCTGAGGTCCGGCCGGAGCGCGACGATCTCGCCGTCCTTGCGCTCCACCCGCTGGGTCGTCTCGTTCAGCCAGCGCGCGATCTTCAGGGTGTCGGCGGTGACGGGCCGCGTCAGCGTGATGTTGGTCCAGGTGATCCGGCCCGGCAGCTGCCAGGTGAAGCCGTTGTTGCCGCCCTCGGCGTACTGCTCCAGCTCCACCTCGGCGCCCAGTCCCGAGCAGGTGTGGAAGGCGCCCAGGTCGCTTCCCCCGATGGCGAGTTTGAAGAACACGCTCGTCGCGAAGATGTTGTCCGTCATGTGCGCTTCTCTTCTTCTCTACGGTCCGGTCCGGGCGATGATGGGGAGTGGTGGGGCGGCGGTGTCAGCGACGGCCGTCGTACGGCCGTCCGGAGCGTTCCCGCCCTCTGCGCAGGTCGGCCCGGAGCAGCCTGCTGACCGGGTCGAGCAGCCGGCGGGCGAGTTCCTCGATGTCCACGCCGGTGGCCGCCTCGTCGGGCCGCGGTGTGCCGGGCGTCGTCGGGGCCGTGGTCGCCGGGGCGGGCTTGGGCTGGACCACCCGCACGGGCACTCCGGAGAGCCCCGCCTCGGCCACCGCCCGCTGAACGGCCTGGGACCCCGGGCCCGTGGCGCGGGTGCCGGGGGCGGCACTCCGGGGCGCGGGGCCACCCGGGGCGSCGCCGCCCCGGTCCGTAACGGGCCGGGCCGGTACGGGGCGTGAGGCGCGCACGGTGAGCGCCGGCGGTCCGGCGGACGGGGCGTCGGGCGGGGCCGGTCCAATGGCGGGTGCGCCGGTCTCGGGCACCACCGGCAGCTGGAGCCGCTGCACCGGCACGGCGGCGCCCCCGGGCCGGGCGGAGCCTGGCGGGTGCGGGCGCACCACGGGGACGGGCGACGCCGCGAACGGTGCGGGCGCGGCGGACCTTGCAGGCGGGGCGGACTGCGGTACGGCGGATGGCGGTTCGGGTCTTGGGGCTGCGGGCGGCGTGGCGGGCGCCCGTCCGGGTACCGGCGCTCCCGCGGGGGTTGCGCCACGCGGCGAGCGCTGGACCAGCCGTACGAGCGAGCGGACGGAGGGCCTCGCCGAACGGGCCGTGGCGGGACGGCCGTTGTCTCCGGCCTTCGCGGCCCGGCCCGGCGCGTCCCCTCGCGGGGCGGTCCGGCGCGAGGAAGCCGGGGGCGTCTGCGCCCGGGGGCCCGAGGACGCCTCGACCGCCGGACCGCCGGCGCTCACCGTGCGCGCCTCACGCCCCGTACCGGCCCGGCCCGTTACGGACCGGGGCGGCGGCGCCCCGGGTGGC
>NZ_RDBK01000024.1:7745-24174 GCF_008042275.1 Streptomyces sp. OR43
TGACGCGGCCCGCCCCGGTCCGGCCCCGGCGCACCGCACCACCCCTGATCGTCGCCCGCCGCCCGGTGACGCACCCGCGCCACCTGACCGCATTCGCGCCGGCCGCGACTGCCTCACCGGCCGCGACTCCTTCACCGTCCGAAGCTCCCTCAGCGGACCGCCCGGCCGGCTCGGTCGAGGCGTCGCGAGAGCCGGGTCGCGCAGGCACCGGGGACGGGGCGCTGCGGCTCCGTTGCCGGGCGCTCCGTTGCGGCACGGCCCGTTGCGGCACGGCCCGCCGAAGGCCCCGCCGGAGCAGCGGGAGAGGCGGGAGCGGCCGTCTCGGGCGTCTGTCGCTGGACCACGGGCAGGGCAGGATCCGGCGGCGCGGCCGGGCCTGAAGGCGCGGGGCCGGCAACGCCCCCGGGCCGGGCGAACGGGACCGCATCCGACGGAAGTTGCCGCAGTGGCTTACCCAGGGCGGGGCGCACCGGGGGCGTGGCGGGCGTGCTCGCGGAGCGCTCCGGGCGGACGGTGGGCAGGCGCTCCCCGGTGCCTGCGCGACCCGGCTCTCGCGACGCCTCGACCGAGCCGGCCGGGCGGTCCGCTGAGGGAGCTTCGGACGGTGAAGGAGTCGCGGCCGGTGAGGCAGTCGCGGCCGGCGCGAATGCGGTCAGGTGGCGCGGGTGCGTCACCGGGCGGCGGGCGACGATCAGGGGTGGTGCGGTGCGCCGGGGCCGGACCGGGGCGGGCCGCGTCAGCGGGGCCGTGGGTCCGGTGGACGCGGAGGCGCCGGGCCCCTGGGTGGCGGGCGGCCGCGCATCGGTCCCGGTCGCGGGGCCGGTGCCCGTACGGCCGGTCGCACCGGCGGGGCCGGGCTGCCGGCCCGCGGTTTCCTGTCCGGCGGCGCTCCGGGGCCGCGTACCGCCCGACCGCTGGACGGCGGAGAGGGTCCGCTGCGCGACCGGCGGGCGACCGGTGGCGGCGGCCACCGGAGGCCGTACCGGCTCCGGCTCCTCCTGTGCTCCGCCGGCGGCGCGCAGGAGCAAGGGCGTTCCGGGGTCGGAGGTGCGGGCGGCACCGGGCCGTGTCACCCCGTGGATGAGCCCCACGGGCGCGGAGGGCAGGACGGCGTGGCCGAGCTCGCCTCCGTACGCGATGTTCTGCCACGAGGCGAGCCGGGACCTGAAGCGCAGTCCGTCGCTCACCCCGATCGAGGACCGGGCGACGGTCACGGCGGGTGGCGCCACCCGCCGCCAGCCGCCGTCCCAGTCCGCGTCGCGGCTCATCGGCCGGCCGTCGTCCTCCGACGGTCCCGGTCCCGGCGCCGCGGCCGGGGTGCCGTCCGCGGGCGCCCCGGCGACGGGCGCGTCGGCCTGCCGCCGGTCTCCCCGGCGGAACCGGTCCCTGAACTCCACGCCCTCACCCGCTCTCGTTGACGCGGGTGTTGATCCGCGCTATCTCCCTCACCCACTCCTGCCGCTCACCATGCGTGAGGTCGAGGATGTCCTCACGCTGCCAGTGGAAGTGGTAGGCGATGTACGCGAGCTCCTCCCGCAGCCGGGAAGGCGCGTACGTCACGATTCCCCCAGGCGTTCACCCGAGAGGTCCACCTCGAACGACCCGTGGCACAGCGGGCACGTCACCGCGGCGTGGGTGTGGCCCTCGCTGTTGATGCGGCGGTAGAAGTCCTGGAGGAACGCCACGTCGGTGGCGTACATCCGCTCGACGACGCCCGCGTGCACATCGGTGATGGAGCCGAGCCGGGTGATGACCTGACTGAGCAGCACCACGCTCAGGTACGCGGGGTTCTCCTTGACCCGCAGGTCGATCTGCGGGCGCAGTTCGTCCCGGGCCGTGGCGAGCCGCATCGACCCGCTCCGGTGCACCTGGCCCTCGTCGTCGACGTACCCGCGCGGGAGCTCGAACTCGAACTCCGTACGCAAGTCCTGACGGTCCCGCTCCCGGGCGGGAGGAGGCGTCGGGGCTTCCTCGCGCGGGGCGGGCGCGGCGGCGGCGAGGCTGTCGAGGACCTCGTCGAGGCCGCCGCCGGAAACGGTCCTGCGCCTCATTCGACGACGATCTCCTCGAAGGTGATGGTGACCGTCTCCGTCGCCGCGCTGGACTCGCCGGCCTTCAGCGAGGGGCCCTCCCACTTGCTGGCCCAGCCCTGCATCAGCTGGATGCGGCGGACGGTCTCACCCTTCGAGTCCTTGATCTCGATGGTGAGGTTCTGGCGTGCGGTGTCGACGGCTCCGTTGTTGAGCGTCTCCTTGATCCACTTGGTGAACTCGCTGCTCTTGTCGAGCCCGCGGGTGATCGTCACCTCGCCGGCCTGGCGCGCACCGGGCTGCTTGCGGATGATCTGCTTGCCCTCGGCGGTCACCTGGCGGACCTCGACGACTTCTTCCTCGACGGTCAGCCCGCTGATCTCCTGGATCGACTCCACGAGATAGCCGCCGAGCTGCACGCCGAAGACGTGGGTGGAAAGAGCATCGCCCTCTGCCATGACTGTGTGTCACCTGTTCTGTTCGTTGCCTGCGGGGGTCGGTCCTCGACGAGGACGGGTCACTCGTCGAGGGCGGGTCACTCGTCGACGAGGCTGGTGCTGTCCGAGAACTGCGCGAGGCGGAAGATCACGAACTCGGCGGGCTTCACCGGGGCGACGCCGATCTCGCACACGACCTGGCCGAGGTCGATGGACTCCTGCGGGTTGTTGTCCCGGTCGCACTTGACGTAGAAGGCCTCCTCCGCCGTCCGGCCGAAGAGTGCGCCCCGGCGCCATTCCTCGGTGAGGAAGGCGGTGACGTTGCGGCGGATGCTCGACCAGAGGCGGTCGTCGTTCGGCTCGAAGACGACCCACTGGGTGCCCAGGAGGATGGACTCCTCCAGGTAGTTGAAGAGCCGGCGCACGTTGAGGTAGCGCCAGGCGGGGTCGGACGAGAGCGTGCGGGCGCCCCAGATGCGGATCCCGCGGCCGGGGAAGGCTCGGACGCAGTTGACGCCGATCGGGTTGAGCAGGTCCTGCTCGCCCTTGCTCAGGCGGAGTTCCAGGTCCAGTGCCCCGCGGATGACCTCGTTGGCGGGCGCCTTGTGCACCCCGCGCTCGCCGTCGCTGCGCGCCCAGACGCCGGCGACGTGGCCGCTCGGCGGGATCAGGGTCTGCTGGCCGGTGGCCGGGTCGAGGACCTTGAGCCAGGGGTAGTACACGGTCGCGTAGCGCGAGTCGTATCCGGCGTCGTCGTTGCGCCAGGCGCGGACGCGCTGGGCGTTCATCCCCGGCGGCGTGTCCAGCACGGCGACCCGGTCGCCCATCTGCTCGCAGTGCGCGATGACGGCCAGCTGAACGGCCCTGACGCCCTCGTCGTCGATGTCGCCGCGGCGGTGGGCGCTCATCAGGTCCGGGACGGCCACCATGGTGATCTCGTCGATCGCCTCAAGGGCCGCGATGCCCGTACGGGCCGACGCGTCGCCCACGTACTCGCTGGGACCGGTCCGGCCGGTACCGCTCGCGGCCGGGGTGGCGGGCGAGAGGGAGAGGCTCTGGTTCTCGGGGCGGGTCTGCGCCGCACCGGGCTGTTCGGTGACCTCGATGAGCTTGGACTGCCGGGCCTGGGTGACGAGATAGCCCTTGACGTTCTTGCGTACGGAGGTGTCGTACGTCTCCGCCACCTTGCCGCCCTGCCGCACCAGCAGCCGGAACCGGTCCTCCGGAGGGTTCTCGCCCTCGGGGTCGGCGACCTCGATGGAGATGCCGTCACCGGCGCCCGGACGGGCGGAGACCAGGAAGCCGCCGAGGGCGACGGGCGGGGCCGCCGCGGGCGCGGAGCCCTGCGGTGCGTCCTCGGCCGGGCCGCCGATGCGGACGATGTACGCCGCGCCGCCGCCGTTGCTGAAGTAGCCGTGGACGGCGAGCGTCAGGTAGGTGTCGGGCGTGAAGGTACCGAAGGCCGATACGTACTGGTCCCAGCTCGTCACCAGCGTCGGCCGGTGGAAGGGGCCCGTCTCCGCGAACCCGACGAAGGCGGCGACCGCGGTGCCGACTCCCTCGATGGGCCGTGCTCCGGACTGCACCTCCTCCACGTATACACCTGGGGTGAGGTACGACGGCATGCTCGCTCCTTCGGGTGGTCAGTCGTTCGCGTGTTCAGTCTTGCCCGGGGGTGTCTGCCGGATGTAGGCCTCAAAGTCCTGGCCCCGGGGCAGGGCGACTGCCTTCCCAGGCACCCCGGACGCCCGGGGAGGACCGGGGTGGCTGGGGGCGGAGGCCGGCGGCTGAGGCCCGCGGAGGCCCCAGAAGGTCCGGGAGAGGACCGGGGAGGACCCGGGAGGCTCTTCCCGCATTCCGTGACCGAAATGTTTCGCTCGGAATCCCGGTGTCCGCGCTCGCGCCGCGAGGGTTAATTTCAGCCAGAAACTAGTGGACAGACAGGGCCGAACCGGCCGGATTTATACGTCCGGTTCGCCCCCGGAGACCCTGATCCGCTCCGGTGAGCAGGGGTGTCCTCGGTTCGAGCGGATGCCGCCCTCGGCAAAGGCCCGGGAATCTGCTGCGGAGGACCGTCAACCACCGTCCGTGGCCTGTCCGTTCCGTTTGGTTCCCGAACCGGACGGGTGTGTTCAGGGCCACATCCCGGCGCGCCGCCGTGGGGAGGTTTTCCCTGGCAGGGACCCTGTTTGTTCATGCTCCCGGAACGGAAGGGCAGGAATCCGGCGCTATCGTTCCTACGGCGCGAAATCGCTCAGCACACCACTGACATTGAGCACTTGGTGGCACTTGGAGGCCTGCTTACCGGTCGCCGGAGTCCCTGGTTTGGAACAGGTCACGGAAACGGTGACCTTGTCATTCTGTTGTATCCGAATGGGGGTGACCCAGTGATAGTCCTGGTTGCGGAACGTCTCCAGAGCAATGGTGGTGATCTTCCGCTCACCGAAGGAGATGGTCAGCACCCCTTCGTCTCCCTGGAAGTTCGCCACCACGATGTCGGTGACGCCGAAGACCTTTCCCTGCGGAACCGGATAGGTCCCGTCCCGCTCGGCCCCGGCGTCCGTCTGCACGTCGATGGTCTGGGAGCTCTGCTGGGCGTTGGCCCCGCCGCCGCCCGTCGAGGCCGAACCGCCCGTACCGGCACCGCCGGTCCCGGTCCCGTCCGTTCCCCCCGTTCCGGCGTTCTTCCCCTGCTCCTGGCCCTGCCCGCCGGCCGGGTCGCCGCCGCCCGTGGTGCCACCGGTCGCCGCGCCGCCCTGCGGCTGTTCCTTGTTCTCCTTCTGGGCCGCCGCGGTGGCCGCTTCCTTCGCGGTGCTGCGGACGGCGGGGCGTACCAGCGCGAACCACGCCACCAGCAGCGCGAGCAGGGCCGCCAGGACGATCAGCAACCACTTCGGCAGCAGCGGGAGTTGCGCGAACTCGCCCGGCAGGGGTTCCGGGCGTCCGGGCCGGTCGGCCTCCGCCTCCGCACCCTCGCTCTCCGCCACCCGGACCTCGAACGGCCAGGTGGTGGGGGCGCCGAACCAGATCAGCTTCCGGGCCCGCACCCGCAGGCCCGACTCGGCGGACTCGCCCGGCTTCAGGCTCAGCCGCTCCGGCGTGAAGGCGAGGCGGAGCTCCTCCCCCTCCTGCTTCCCGGTGAGCACGACGTCCACGGGAGCGTTCCCACGGTTCTGCACCGAGGCCCGGAACCGGGCGCCCAGCCAGCCCCTGCGCCGGCCCGGCTCCAGCCTCGCCCGCAGTTCGCTGAACGGCTCGACGACCACCGTCGCCTCGGGCACGGCCACCGATTCGGGGTGCTCCGCCGGCAGGACGCGTACGCCCAGGGGCACTTCGCCCGCCGTGACCTCATGGGAGCGGGGCGGCGCGAGCCGCACCGTCACGGTCTCGGAGGTGCCGGGGTAGAGGGAGACCCGCGCCGGTTCGACCGTGGTCCACGCCGCGCAGTCGCCGACCACTTCGAGGGTGTACGCCTCGACGATGTCGCCGTCGTTGCGCACGGTCAGCGTGGTCGTCGCTTCGGCGCCCGGCGACACCGTCACCGTGGATATGTCGAATTCGGCAGATGTGGTCACGATGCGACGTTAGGCCGCGCCCCGCTCCCGGCAGCAGAGGCGGGAGGGCAACGTGCGGGCAGGTCCGGTGCCCCGGCGGAACACCCGCGCCGTCTCCTCGCCCCCTGCCCGCGCGCCAGGTCCCCCTGTCCGGGGCCGGGAGGAACGTGCACGACATCCGGCATACCGGAAACCGGCGCAACCACCAATCGGGGAACCTGCGGAAGTAGCTGAGGAAGACGAGCACATGACCATGATCACGAAAGATGTGACGCCGACCGTGACGGGGGGCGGCCGCAGCCGTGGCCCCTCCGTGCCGGAGCAGCGCACGGAGGGCTCGCGGGCGGCGTCGCCGGGGGGCCGGGTCTCCGTGGCCGTGTACGCGGAGGACCTGATCCTGCAGACCGGCATGGTGCACCAGTTGCGCATGCGGCCGGAGATAGAGCTGATACCGGAAGAGGAGGCCGACCGGGCGCAGGTCTCCTTAGTAGTGGTGGACATGGTGAACGAGCCCACCGTCCAGCTCCTGCACCGCCTCCAGCGCAACACCGCCACCCGCACCGGGCTCGTCGTCGGCTTCTTCGAGACGGGGGCGCTGCAGACCCTGATCGAGTACGGGGTGGCCGCCGTGCTGAGACGCGGCGAGGCCGACCAGGACCGTCTCGTCCATCTGGTCACGGCGATCGCGAAGGGCGAAGGAGTGCTGCCGGGCGACCTGCTCGGGAAACTCCTCGACCACGTCAGCAGCCTTCACCGCACGGTGCTGGATCCCCGGGGGCTGTCGCTCTCCACCCTCACGGCGCGGGAGGCGGAGATGATCAGGCTGGTGTCGGAGGGCTACGGCACGGCGGAGATCGCGCAGAAGACCTCGTACTCCGAACGGACCGTCAAGAACGTGCTCCACGAGGTGGCGGCCCGGCTGGAACTGCGCAACCGGGCCCACGCGGTCGGCTACGCCATGCGGCACGGCCTCATCTGAGGTGCTCCTCGGGAGTCCGCGGCCACGGACCCCGGGGGCAACGGGCGTTGCCCCCGGGGGGCCGGGTGCGCCGTGGGGCGGGCCGCACCGGGCCCCGCGGCCGCGGGCGGCCCCGGCGCGGGTTCCCGAAGGGCAGCGTTCTGTGCACCTCCCGCCCTTCACCGCACCGCCCCGGCCGCGATATCCAGGAACAGGTATCCGATCCGACCGCAGAGGCCCGACCGCAGCAACCCGACCGCAGAGGTTCGACCGCAGCGACCCGACCGCAGATGTCCGGCTACAGCGATCAGACCGCAGACGTCCGGCTACAGCGAGCCGATCGCCGAGGTCCGACTACAGCGAGCCGACCGCGGCGGTCTGCCCGCAGAGATCCGCCCCCGGAAAGCAGAGAGGCGTGCTCCGCATGCGTACGCACAACCCCGGCAAGTCGCCCGCCGCCGGTGAGGCGCGCGGTCCGGTGCGCCCGGCCGTCACGGCTCCCGCGACGAGCGCCGCGAGCCCGCCCTCCCCCGTGCAGCTCGCCCTGCTGCGTGGCGCAGGCAACGCCGACGTCGTCCAGATGCTGCGGCAGGCGGGGCGTCCCGGCACGTACGCCGACGAGCCGGCCCCGCACGGTGCCGGCGAAGGCCGGGAACAGCCCGGGCAGGCCCCGGTGCAGCGTTCCGCCGTGCCCGATGTGCTGCGCTCCGGCGGCCGGCCGCTGGACGAGACCACCCGCACCGACATGGAGTCGCGCCTGGGGGCGGACTTCTCCACGGTCCGCATCCACGACGACGCCGCCGCCCGGCGCTCGGCCGCCGAGATCGGGGCCCGCGCCTACACCTCGGGCGATCACGTCGTGATCGGCGACGGCGGAGGGGACCGGCACACGCTCGCCCACGAGCTCACCCACGTCATCCAGCAGCGCCTGGGCCCGGTGGCCGGGACGGACAACGGGAGCGGGCTGCGGGTGTCCGACCCCGCCGACCGCTTCGAGCGCGAGGCCGAGGCGAACGCCCGCCGGGCCCTCTCCGGCCGGGCCGCCACCCGGCAGACGTCCGGACCGGACACCGCACAGCGCTCCGTGCGGACCGGGGCCGTGCAGCGCGTCGTCCAGGACCCGGACAACATCCAGGACCTCTGGACCCACAGGTACTGGCAGGAGCAGGCCGGGAACAACGCCGCCGTGCCTCCCAAGGCGTCGGGATCGAGACGGGAACTCCCCACGATCCTCCGGGATGTGGCGAAGAAGCTGCTCCGGGATCTGCGCAACGCGGGTCCGGCGGAGAAGGAGCTGCGGCTCTTCCGGACGATGACCGTCGAGGAGGCCGACGCGATCATGCAGTGGAAGGGCGCCGGCAAGCACCAGGGCACCGAGGCGTGGCTGGAGGGCGACAGGAACCAGGGACCGTCGGCCGCCCAGAACTTCCACGAGGACAAGAACCGTGACGGTTCCACGGTCGGAGCGATGCCGGTCAAGAAGCACCTCGGCGACATGGACCAGGCCTACGAGTACTACCGGCGCAACCACGACCAGCACTACGCGTCGGGGCCGAAGGCCGGCAACGGCAGGGTCGTCGGCGGCCCGGCGACCCGCGTCCTCGAGTTCACGCTCAAGCCCGGCGCCCACCGGCACCTGTTCTCCCCGGAGCACATGGCCCTGTCCGGGAACACCGGCGCGCCCGACTCGCTGCGGAGGATCCACGGCGAGAACAGCCAGTTCGAGACGGGTTCGGGCGGCGAGGGCAACCTCACCGGGCGCATCGGCATGAAGCTCGAAAGTCACGGTGACTTCAGTCTCAGTCTCGGGTCGGAGACCGAGGCGACGCAGTTGCTGTTCCAGTTGTTCGTCAAGGACGTCCAGGATGTGACGTCGAGGGCCAGTCACCGGTGGAACAACGAGACGGACGCGTATTAGCCCGTACGTCCGGCAGGGGCCGCAAAGGGCACCAGGTCTTCCCCCACCCCGGGTACTCCGGACCCTGTCCATCAGCCCCCGCGCCCACGATGCTCGAACTGGAGAACCATCGACCAGACTGTGAGGTGGACCGTGGGCGGTCCTGCTGGCCCGGCACGCCGTACCCGGTTGCGCCGGCTGAGCGGTGTCGTGGTGTTGCTGGCCCCGCTGCTGGTGGCGGGTTCCGTGTCCGTACCTCAGGGTGCGACGCCGGCGGCGGCCGCTTCGGACGTGGCGCCCGCGGACACCGGACGGATCGCCTTCGCCGGTACCGGGCACCGCAGTCTCGGGCAGCGTTCCTCCGAGAAGGCCAGCGCGGACCTGTTCGGCTCCGGTGCCGCCCACTACGACCAGGACGCGTTCGGGCGCGGCGACGCGCTGGTCTTCACGAGCCTGCGCGACGAGGCGAAACCCCAGGTGTACGTGCGCGGGGCGGGCGGCTCCGTACTCCGGCTCACCACCGGCTATGACGCCGCGCACCCCGAACTCTCCGCCGACGGGCGGACCGTGGTGTTCGACTCGGCCGCACCGGGAGCCGGGAAGGCGTCGCAGCGTGACCTCTGGTCGGTCAGTGCCGACGGCTCCGGAGATCCGGTCCGGCTGACGGACACGTCCGCGAACGAGACCCACCCGACGCTCTCCCCGGACGGCACCCACCTCGCGTACGCGAGCGACGGCGGACCGGAGCGGGGCACGCAGATCTACGACCGGGACCTGTCCGACGGAACGGTGACCTGTGTCAGCGATCCGGCGGAGGGCGACGCGAGCGAGCCGGAGTGGAACCCGTCGAACGACGCCGCCCTCCGGGAACTCCTCGTGTACACCCTGCACCAGGCGCCCGAGTCGGACACCGACACCGGGAACCGGCTGCGGGTCACCACAGGCCCGGGCACCGAACGCCCCCTGCTGACCGGAGACTTCGCCGGCTGGGGCACCCGTTCGGCCGCCTGGCTGCCCGACGGCAAGGGTCTGTTCTTCCTCAGCCCCAACACGGACTGCGGATGCTCCGTCTACGACCATGTGTACCGGGCCGGTTCCCTCGTCGACCCCGTACCGGCGATGGAGCTCTCCGAGGACCGGAAGGTGGAGTCACCGGCCGTGCTCGTGCAGGCGGGCGTCCCGACCGTGATCGTCACCCGCAGGACCACCGCGGACCCCGCCCTCGTCACGCTCCAGGACATCCGGCAGGACGGCTCCGACCCCCGGGACCTCCGGATCGACGTGCTGCGCGAGGACCCGAAGGCCCTCACCAACACCAGTGACGATCCCGCCCACGATCCGCTGTTCCACCCTTCCCAGGGCTACGACCCCTGGACCGAGCGGCAGACCTACACGCCGAACGGCCGGAACATCGCCGTGACCCGCTTCGAGGACGTCGACGGCGTGCGGGTGCAGCGGATCTGGATGGCCGCCACCGACGGCACGAAGCCGAAGGTGATGGACCTGGACGAACGGGGCGCCGGGGACTGGGACACCGACCCCTCCTTCTCGCCGGACGGTACGAAGATGGCGTTCACCCGGACCTCTCCGGGAGGCGTCGGTGACGCGGCGGGCCCCAGCCAGGTGCTGGTCGCCGATGTCGCCACGCTGAAGATCATCGGCAGGGTGGTGCCGCCCGCGGGGGAAGTGGCCGGTCAGGACGCCCAGCCCGCCTGGTCCTCGGACGGCACCCTCCTCGCCTTCACGCGCAACCACGTGATCCGGGGCCTCGGCGGCATCAAGCACGTCTGGACCGCCCAGGTGAAGGACCTCGGCCGGCAGCGGGACGTCAGCGCCACCGGCTGCCCCGGCGAGTGCAAGGTGATCGACGACAGCCCCGCGTTCTCCCCCGACGGCACGTCCATCGCCTTCAACCGCAAGGACCGCGCCGATCAGATCAACCACCGGGCGAGCGTCGTCGTCACTGCCCCCGACGGTGCCGGCTGCCGGGTCGTGCTGCCGTCCGACCGGCGCGACGACCCCGCAGCGTGCGGCCAGGAGATCCCGGACGTCACGGCCACCGGGCCCTACCAGCCGCGTGACGTGGCCTGGTCGGCGGACGCCGGGCGGCTGGTGCTGAGCCACCGCCGGGACATCGCGCCGAACTCCCCCGAGCAGCTCTCCGAACTCGACCTCGCCACCGGTACGCTGACGGCGCTGACAGCGACGCTTCCGGGCCGCCAGAAGGAGCCCGCCTTCCAGCAGTCGGTCGACCTGACCCTGGCCGCGCTGCCCGTCGCCCCGTCCGTGGAGCCCGGGTCCTCGGTGTCGCTGACGGTCACGGTCACCAACCGCGGCCCGGCCCCGTCCCCCGGCACCACGTTCGTCGCCGACACCCCGCCGGGCGTACGCCTGGAGGAGCTCACCACCCCCGCCGGTACCTGCGCCGCCGACAAGCTGCCGAGCTGTGATCTCGGCGTGCTCGCGCCCGGCGGCAAGGTGCAGGTCACCGCGAAGCTGACCGGTGTGACGACGCTCGCCCGGTGGTTGATCTGATCGGCGCGGTCCTTGCGGTTGAAGGCGATGGACGTGCCGTCGGGGGAGAACGCGGGGCTGTCGTCGATCACCTTGCACTCGCCCCCGTCACCGGCTCCCCCGTCACCGGCTCCCGCGCCGCCGGCGCGGCCGCCCGCCCCGCTGCCGCCCGGGCCCGATGCGGGCCCCGGCGTCGCCGTGCGGGCGCAGCCCAGCCCCGGATACGTCGGCGGGCGGGTCGTGGTGACGTACACGGTGCGCAACGGGAAGAACGCGCTCGCCACCGGCCTGCGGCTGCGCCTCGGGCTGCCCGCCGGGATTCCGGTGGCGACCCTTCCGGCCGGCTGCGCGGGCGGGGTGTGCGCGCTTCCCGACCTGGCGCAGGGCGCCTCGTCCGTGCTGCGGGTGGTGCTCGCCCCGGACCGGGCTCTGCGGACGAACGTCACGGGGACGCTGACCACGACCGGCACCGACGCCGACCGCGGTGACAACGTCTCCCGGATCCCGCTGCGCATCCTCCAGCCACGCATCGTCTCGGTGCCCGAGGTCGGCAAACCGGGGTTCGTCACGTCCGTGCGCGGCAAGGACTTCCCGCCGGGCGTTCCGGTCGAGCTCACCTGGAAGCCCGGGATCACCGCGACCGCCCCGCCGGCCCGCCCGATCGGTGACGGCTCCTTCATCGCGCAGCTGCTGATCCTGGTGAAGGACCGGACCGGCCCGCGCACCATCACCGCGTCGGGTCCCGGGTTCAGCCCGGTCACCACCGACTTCCTCGTGGTCGGCGGCACCATCACGCCGCCCGACGAGGTGGGGCGCAGGTGATCCACGAAGTCGACGAAGCGCTGCGGCTGTTGCTGGTCGACGCCGGTCTCCAGGAGAGCGGCGTGGACCTGGTCTTCGATGCCCCGACGAAGGACTGGTCCGCGCGGCGCAACGCCCCCACGGTCAGCGTCTTCCTCTACGGCATCCGCGAGGACGCCACCCGCCGCCGTACCGGAACGAGCGAGGAGTACGACGACGAGGGCGTGGTCACGGGGCGGCGGACCCCGCCGCGCTGGTTCGAGCTGACCTATCTGCTGACCGCGTGGACCAACCGCCCGCAGGACGAACACCGGCTGCTCTCCGAGGTGTTGCGCTGTCTGATCCGTACGGACGTGCTGCCCGCCCGGATGCTCACGGGCAGCCTTGCCGCACTGGGGATGACGGTGGAGATGGAGGCGGCCTCGGCGGGTTCCGGCGACCGGCCGTCGACCGTGGACGTGTGGTCCGCGCTCGGCGGGGAGCTCAAGGCCGCGATCGACCTCCGGGTGTGGGCGCCGCTCGGCGGGGAGGTGGTGGCCGCGGGGCCGCCGGTCACGGAGGGTCTGCTGGTACGGACGGTGCCCGAGGCCGACGGCACGGCCACGGAGCCGGGGCGGCGGCTGCGCTACGACGGGGCGTCCGAGCCCCGTGGGCAGGGCTTCGCCGCGGAACGTGAACGGCAGCTCCCGCCGGGCCGCCGCAGGCGAGGAGGTCCGGCCCGGTGACCACGGCGTACCGTGCCCCGGCCGTCCGGGAGCCGGGCGGCAGCCCGCCGTCGGACATCGAGGAGCTCTGGGCCCGGCTGGGTGACATCGAGCGACGGGTACGGCACGCGGTCGCGCTGCGCCAGGAGACCGACCCGGAGCCGAACGACCCGTACCGGGGGCAGTATCTGACCCCGGCGGCGGCCGAGCGGATCCTGGACTCCCGCGACGCGTTCCTCCCCGTCCCCGCGTACGGCCCCGACGCCGCGCCGGACTCCCCGGACTCCTCCGCCTCCCCGGCCGGGGGCCGGATCGCGGTCCTCGCGCAGAGGTTCGGCCTGGTCGCGCCGGACCTCGATCTGCTGCTGGTCGCGATGGCCCCGGACATCGACGCACGGTTCGAGCGGCTGTACGGCTATCTCAACGACGACCTCACCCGGCGGCGCGCGACGGCCGGCCTGGCCCTCGAACTGTGCGGGCTGCCCGCCGCGGGCCCCGGCCGCTTCCGCTTCGCCCCGTCCGCCCCGCTGGTCGTGTCCGGTCTGGTGGAGGTCCTGGAGGCCGAACGTCCGCTGCTTTCCCGGGTCCTGCGCGTCCCGGACCGGGTCACCGCGTATCTGCTCGGCGACGACACGGTGGACGGCAGACTGCACGGTCTCGTCCGCGTCGCCGGGCCGCAGGAGGAGCCGGATCCGTGTCCGACGACGCTGCGGGTCGCGGCGGCGCTGGGCACCGGCAGCGGCCTGGTGCATCTGCTGGACCGCGGCGGCGACCCCGGCCGGCTCGCGGCGGACGCGCTCCTCACGGCCGGACTCCGCCCGCTGGTGGTGGACGCCGCCGCGCTGGCTGCCGCCCCGGAGCCGGTGCGGACGGCGCGGATCCTGGCGACCGAGGCGCGGCTGACCGGCGGCGGTCTCGTCCTCGGGCCGCTGGAGACGCTCGCCCCGGAGCAGCCCAAGGGCGCCGGCCTGATCGACGGGCTCTGCGAGGCGGTCGGCGGCGGCTCCCCGCTGATCGTGTACGGGAAGAAGCACTGGGACCCGTTGTGGGCGGCCGAGAGCCCAGTGACGGTCCCGGTCCCGCCGCCGGACCCGGCGGACGCGGCACGGCGGTGGCGCCGGGCACTCGCCGGGGCCGGCGCTCCTGCGGGCCTCGCCGCCGGCACCCCTGCGGCCGACGCGCGCCTCGTCGACGCCACGCGCGCCTACCGCCTCGACTCCGGCCAGATCCGCAGGGCCGCCACCGTCGCCTCCCGGCTGGCCGGCCTGGAGGGACGCCCGGTGGAGGCCCGGGACCTGCGCACCGCCGTCCGGGCCCAGAACGGGGCGGGTCTGGCCCGGCTCGCCCGCCGCATCGAGCCCACGGTCGGCTGGGACGACCTCGTCCTGCCCCCGTCGACCCGCCGCCAGCTGTCCGACCTGGCGCTGCGCGCCCGCCACCGCGAGCAGGTGCTCGGCCGGTGGCGGATGCGGCCGGGCGGCGGCCGTGGCCGGGGCATCGTCGCGCTGTTCGCCGGCGAGTCCGGGACGGGCAAGACCATGTCGGCGGAGGTGGTCGCGGCCGATCTGGGCATGGAGCTCTACGTCGTGGACCTGTCCTCCGTGGTGGACAAGTACATCGGTGAGACGGAGAAGAACCTGGAGCGGATCTTCGTCGAGGCGTCCGACGTCAACGCGGTACTGCTGTTCGACGAGGCCGACGCCGTCTTCGGGAAGCGCTCGCAGGTCAAGGACGCGCAGGACCGGCACGCCAACGTGGAGTCGGCCTACCTCCTCCAGCGGATCGAGTCCTTCGACGGCATCGCCGTCCTCACCACCAATCTGCGGGCCAACCTCGACGAGGCCTTCACCCGACGCCTCGACGTGGTCGCCGACTTCCCCGTACCGGACGCGGAGCAGCGCCTCGCCCTGTGGGAACGCTGCCTGGGCACGGAGATCCCCCGCGCCCCGGGCCTCGATCTGCGGGCCTGTGCGGAGCGTTTCGAGCTGGCGGGCGGTTCCATCCGTGCCTGCGCGGTCACCGCCGCCTACCAGGCCGCGGAGTCGGGCCTGCCCCTGGACACGGATCAGCTGGTCTCGGCGGTCCTCGCCGAGTACCGCAAGCTCGGACGGCTGGTGCTGGACAGCGAGTTCGGCCCGTGGCTGGAGCGCGCCCGGCGGGCGGACTGACCGGCCGCGCAGCCGATCCGGAGCGCTGGACTCCCGTACCACCGTCCGTATCATCTGCTTCATGACTGCAGAACCCGCCCGGTCCGCCGGCCGTATGCGCGCCTCCGACGCCGACCGTGAAGCGGTCGTGGAACAGCTGCGGGAGGCGGCGGCCGAGGGACGCATCGATCTCGCGGAGCTGGACGAGCGCCTGGGCCAGGCGCTCACGGCCAAGACCCACGCCGAACTCGCCCCGCTCACCGATGACCTGGGCCCGGTCGTCCTCGAATCGGGCGAGCCGCTGACCCTCAAGGGCGGCATCCACGGCGCCACGCGCAAGGGCCGCTGGAAGGTGCCGCCGCGAATCGCCGCGTACGGGGGCATGGGCGGCGTGCTCCTCGACTTCACGCAGGCCGAGTGCCGGCTGCGCGAGATCGAGGTCGAGGTGGACGCGCAGATGGCGGGGGTGGTGCTCGTGGTCCCGGCGGGCTGGAAGGCGGACACGGACGCGCTGGATCTCGGCTTCGGCGGGCTGAAGGACAAGACCACGGGCGAACGGCTGCCCGGCACGCCGGTACTCCGGATCACGGGTTCGTGCGGTGCGGGCGGCGTGGTCGTCCGCCACCCCAACCTCCGCGAACGCCGCAGGCAGCGCAAGGAACTGTCGCGCTGAGTCCTGCCGCGCGCCGCGCTACACGGGCCGGACGGTGAGGATCTGCTCGGCCCGGCCGACGGGGCCGTGGATGTCGTGCAGGACGGTGCTGGTGATGCCCTGGCCGGTGGGACCGAAGACTACGGCGGTGTCGAGCCCGGTCCAGTCGCCCTCGGGCCGGCGGTGCAGGTGGATGGTCAGGTCGACGTTCGGGAACATCCAGGCGGTGGGCTGCTCGCGTACGGCGATGCCGTTGGCGGTGTCGACGAGCGCGACGTAGGACGCGAGCGGGCCGGCGGGTTCACCCGCGACGAGGGCGAGCGGCGTGGAGACCCAGGCCGTCGTACGGCCCGGCAGGGGCGGCCCGAGCGGGCGGACGTCGAGCGAGGCGATGTAGCCGCCGGGCCAGAGCTCGCCCATGGGCCAGGGCGCTAGCTGTTCTGTCCCGGGAGGTTGTGGACGGGTGATGCAGGTCTCGACTGAGGGATCTTGAACGGGTGAGGGCCTTCCGGGTTCGGTGTGGATTGCGACGTCTACACCGACCAGAAAGGCCCTCGTGCCCCACCGTAATGCACCCCTGACCGAGACTGGACGGCTGCGGCTGGCCCGCTGTGTGGTCGAGGACGGCTGGCCGCTTCGCCGGGCCGCGGAACGCTTCCAGGTCTCCCCGACCACCGCCCAGCGGTGGGCCGGCCGCTACCGGGCCCTGGGCGAGGCCGGGATGGCGGACCTCTC
>NZ_RDBK01000025.1:0-40959 GCF_008042275.1 Streptomyces sp. OR43
GGCGGGGGATGCGGGGGAGGGCTCGGGGAACTCCGCGTCCGTGCCGGCCGGGGCCGCCACGGCCACGTCCAGCCGTCGCAGTCCGGCCAGCGCGGGCGGCAGCGCGTCGGAGGACGAGGCCAGCACCGTGGCCGGCGCGCTGTCCGCGACGATGTGCGCCAGCTCG
This sequence comes from Streptomyces sp. OR43, assembly GCF_008042275.1. Lineage (GTDB taxonomy): Bacteria > Actinomycetota > Actinomycetes > Streptomycetales > Streptomycetaceae > Streptomyces. Next base: position 167 of record NZ_RDBK01000025.1, read on the forward strand.
CGTTCGCCCGTCCTCGGGTTCAGCGGCACGGCGGGCACCCCCGCCCGGAGTGCGGCCACCACGGCGACCACGGTCTGCGCGGTGGGCGTGGCCCAGACCGCGACCCGGTCCGCGCCGGCGATCCGGGCCGCGAGCGAATCAGCGGCGGCGGCCAACTGTGCGTAGGACAGGGAGACTTCGTCGAACCGGACGGCTTCGCGGGCGGCCGCGGGGGCGGACGCGTCCTGGAGTGCAGGCAGAAGTGGCATCACTCTGCGACCCTAAGGCGATTTCGATCCGGGCTCGGGCGTCCCGGCACAGTGACGCGATTCCGTCCCCGCCCCGGGCGACCCGCCTCATCCGATTCCGTGCCCGCCTCACGCGTCCCGCTGGATGGTCCGCATCCGCCCGTACGCGTACACACAGCCCGCCAGCGCCAGGTCGGACAGCAGCATGAAGCCGATCGAGTACGAGCCCTTCGCGCTGTAGATCGCCCCCATCACCAGCGGCGGCACGAAGCCGCCGAGGCCGCCCATCGCGCCGACGATGCCGGTGACGCTGCCCACCTTCGCCTGCGGTGTCACCTGCGAGACCAGGGCGAAGACGCTGCCGCTCGCGGTGCCCAGCCCGGCCGCCATGACGAGCAGCGCGATCGTGCCGCCGGGCGCCAGCTTCGGATCGAAGGCCTGGACGATGGCCATCAGGGCGGCGACACCGAGTGCGAAGGAGGTCACGACCGCCGGGTGCACGCGGTCCGAGAGCCAGCCGCCGATCGGCCGGAAGATGACCGTGACCAGGGCGAATCCGGCCGCCTTCGTACCGGCGTCGGTCGGCGAGAGCTCGTACCAGGTCTTCAGGTACGTCGGCAGGTAGACGCCGAACGCGACGATGCCGCCGAAGCCGATCGCGTACAGCGCGGACAGCTCCCAGGTGACCCGCAGCCTGCCCGCCGCACCGAGCCGGTGGGCCAGCGTGTCGGTGGGCACCTGGCGGCCCGGACGGTCGTTGACCAGGACCGCCGCGAGGGCCGCGTACACCACGAGTGCGCCCGCGACCACGAGGAACGGCAGGTTGTCGCCGTGCTTGGCGATCCGCGGCGTGAAGTAGCCGGACAGGGCGACGCCGCCCATGCCCATACCGAACACACCGAGCGCGAGGCCGCGGTCGGAGGGCGGGAACCACGAGTTGACCAGGGGGATGCCGATCGCGAACGTCGTTCCGCCGAGCCCCAGCAGGAAGCCCACGGCCAGCATCGCGCCGTACGAGTCCTTCGCCGGGATCAGCAGCAGCACCGGCACGATGGTGAGCGCCGAGATCAGCGGGAACATCAGCCGCGCGCCGAACTTGTCGGTGAGCGCGCCCACCGGGATACGGCCCAGCGAGCCGACGAGCACCGGCACGGCCACCAGCAGGGACTGCTGGAACGAGCTCAGGCCGAGCCGGTCCTTGTAGTCCGCGGACATGGGCGCGATCAGGTTCCAGGCCCAGAAGGTGAGCGCGAAGCCGATCGTGGCCATCACGAGGTTGCGGTAGGCGGCGCCGGAGGGCTTCTCGGCGGCCGGGGCCGGTGACTGCTTCGCTGCGGTGTCCACACAGCCAGTCAAGGGCGCGGGCGGACCACGAGCCCGTCGGGTTACTCCGAACGGGACCCCTCCCCGGCCCGGCCCCCATGGGGTGACCGCCGTCTCCGCAGTCGCGATCGCCCCGAAGCTGGGACAATCGCCGCATGGACCGTCTGGACAGAGAAATCCTCGGCATCCTCCAGGAGGATGCGCGGATCTCGTACCGGGATCTGGGCACACGGGTCGGGCTCAGCGCCAACGCGGCCGCCGACCGGGTGCGCCGGCTGCGCAGGGACGGCGTCATCCGCGGCTTCACCGTGATCATCGACCCCGCCGCCGACACCCGGACCGGGCTCGTCGTCTTCATCGACGTGTCCCTGCGCTCGGACACCACCAACGAGGTGTTCGAGCGGGCGGTGCTGACCCTGCCCGGCATCACCGAAGTCGTGCATGTGACGGGCGCGCACGACTACCTCGTACGGGCCACGGCCGCCGACACCGCGGCGCTGGACGGCCTGCTGCGCAGGCTCAAACGCGAGGCGGGCGTCGCCCACTCCAGCACCAGGATCGCGCTCAGAGCGGCTCCTGCCAGATGAGGGTCGGCGCGCGCGAGCCGTCCGGTTCGCGCCCGTCGTCGGCGACCGCCAGCCGGACCCCGGGCCTGCCGTCGGGCAGTACGGCCGTCGCGTCCACCTCCACCTCGATCGCCGAGACCCCGGTCCGCCGGTGCGCGGCCGCCAGCGCACCGCGCAGCGCGGCGAGCAGCCGCCCGTCCACCGGATCCCGCACCAGCGCGTCCACCGCGCCGGTGAAGTGCACCGACGGCTGGAATCCGAGGACCGCGGCCGCGCCACTGGTCTCCCGCAGCACCCGGCCGCGGAAGGTGGTGGGCGCCTCGGCGGGCGGCTGCTGGAGGGCGAAGATGGCGGTCCGCACCTCCTGGATCGTGGAGTCCAGCTCGTCGACGGCCCGGCCGAGCAGTTCGTCCGTGTCATCGGCACCGGCCCGGCGGCGGGTCGACTCCAGCATCATCTCGGTGGCGAACAGCCGCTGGACGACGAGATCGTGCAGATCACGGGCGATCCGGTCACGGTCCTCGTACACCGCGAGCTGTTCGCGGTCGTGCTGGGAATCCGCGAGGACCAGGGCGAGCGCGGCCTGCGAGGCGAACTGGGAGGCCAGCAGCCGGTCCACGTCGGTGTAGGGGCGGGCGCCGCGCCGCCGGGGCAGGGCGAGGGTGCCGATGAGCCGCCCGCCGCTCTGCAGGGGCAGCATCATGCTCGGGCCGAAGCGGCCGCGCACGGGGGTGGTCATGCGCGGATCGGTCGCCGAGTCGTCGACGAAGACGGCCTCGCCGCCCAGCAGCTGGACGAGGACGGGCGAGCCGGGGGCGATCGCCGTGCCCACCAGACCGGCCGGGTCCTCCAGGGTGGACGCGACGACGATCTCCATCCCGCCCTCCTCATTGGGCTGGAGGATCACCCCGGCCGACGCGTCGCTGAGCATCCTGGCCCGTTCGGCCACGGTCATCAGGGCGTCGGAGGCGTTCTCGCCGGTCAGCAGCGTGTGGGTGACCGCGGCCGCGCCCTCGATCCAGCGCTCGCGCTGCCGCGCGCTCTCGTACAGCCGGGCGTTGCCGATCGCGATGCCGGCCTGCGCGGCGAGGACGCGGAGCAGCGTCATATCGGTGTCGGTGAAGTGCCCGGTCTCCTTCTCCGCGAGGTAGATGTTCCCGAACACCGTGTGGTGGACGCGGATCGGGGCCCCGAGGAACGAGTGCATCACGGGGTGGCCGGGCGGCACACCGCAGGAGCGCGGATCGTCGGCCAGGTCGTCGGAGCGCAGCGGCTCCGCCTGTTCGATGAGCGCGCCGAGCAGGCCGGTGTGCCCGTCGGGGAGGTCGCCGATGGCCGCCCGCTCGCTCTCGCTCAGCCCGGTGACGAACAGTTCGCTGATCGTGCCGGTCCCGGCGTCCAGGACCCCGAGCGCACCGTAGCGGGCCTCGGTGAGCGCGGTCGCGGTGTCGATGATCTGCTGCAGGGTGGCCCGCAGTTCGAGGTCGGTGCCGACGCGCAGCACCGCCTCCAGCAGCATCGGCAGCCGCGGTGACCGGGGGACTCCGCTGCTGGGCTCCCGTCCGCTCGGCTCGTCGGTCATCCGCCGGGCCCGCGGGACTCAGCCGGCGAGCGGGTCGAGGACCATGGGGCTGATCTTCCCGTCCAGCATGGCGCCGAGCCCGAGGACCGAGCAGACGTCGGGCCGTTCGGCGATGTGCACCGGCATGCCCGTGGCGTCACGGAGCATCTGGTCGAGGCCGGGCAGCAGCGCGCTGCCGCCGACCATCATGATCCCGCAGTCGGCGAGGTCGGCGACGAGGTCGGGCGGGCAGTCCCGCAGGATCTTGCCGAGCCCGTCGAGGACCGCGGTCAGCGGGGTGTGGATCGCCTGCCGGACGGCTGCGGTGTCGACCTGGACGGATCGGGCAAGGCCGGTCGCCACGTCCCGGCCGTGGATCTCGGTCACGGAGGGCCCGTGCGGGGTCAGCCCGGCTCCGCTGAGGGCCAGTTGGAGCGGGCGTACGGACTGGCTGGGCAGTACCAGCTCGTGGTACTGGCGCAGATGCTGGATCACCGCGTGGTCGATGGCGTCGCCGCCGATCGGGATGCGTACGGCGGTCACGATCGAGCCGAGCGAGAGGACCGCGATCTGGGTGGTCGCGGCCCCGCACACCATGATCATGGTGGCGGTCGGCTGTTCGACCGGCAGCCCGCAGCCGACGGCCGCCGCGATCAGGGTGTCGACGAGCTCGACGCGGCGCGCACCGAGTCCGACGAGGGTCTCGACAGCGGCGCGCTGGGCGAGCGGATCGCTCTCGTGCGGGATGCAGGCGGCGGCGCGCAGGCGCGGCTTGCGGCGCAGCTGGCGGCGGAGCTTCTCGCCGAGCAGATGGCGCAGCATGCGCTGGGCCATCTCAATGTCGACGACGGTTCCGCCGGAGACGGGACGGACCACCCGGATGTAGTCGGGGGTGCGGCCCGTCATCTGTTCGGCGAGCGCGCCGACGGCGATGAGCGAGCCCGTACGGGTGTTGACGGCGGCGACGCTCGGCTCGTCGACGACGAGCCCGAGCCCCTTGATGTACACCCGGGTCCGCGCGGCCCCGAGGTCGACGGCGACATGGCAACGGCGCAACTGCTCAAGGCTGACGGTCACGGCAGGTTCTCCCGAGAGCGCTGATGGCGGAGACCGACGGGCAGCCGGTCCTCTTCGAATCGTGCGCCGTTCGGGGGCGTGGCGCCCGCTGGGATACGCCGTAGGGGGTACGGAGCTGACGGCTCGTCGGCGCGGCTCTCAGGCGCCCGGCACGCCGGGGAGCAGCCGCTGGAAAAGGCCCCAGGTGAACTCGGCGACGTACGGGGTGCCGGTGGCCGCGTCGGTGATCGCGAGCGCCCACCGGGTCGGCGCGCTGCCCTCCATCGGACGGGCCGGCGCGAAGGCCCGGGCCACCTCGTTCACGGTGCACGACCAGGGACGCAGTTCGCCGGCCCGCCCGAGCACGGGGGAGGCCGCGTCAGGGGCCCGGACCAGCCACTCGTTCCACACCGCGCCGCCCGGCGCCACCATCACCTCGAACCGCAGGTCGGGCCAGAGCGGGACCGGCCAGAACAGGGCGTCGCACTCCAGATCGCCGACCGTGCGGCGCTGGGAGGACTCGGGCTCCCCGAGCACGGACCGGTAGCGGCGCAGCGCCCCCCGTCCACGCGGCGCCCGCGACATGGCCTGCCAGCGGCGGTTGGCCTCACGCATCTCGGCGAGGGTGGCGCTCAGCTCGTGCCGGGCGTCCTCGACGAGACCGGGCTGGTGGTCGGCCATCCGGCGCAGCAGGACGAGCTGGAACTCACGGGGGCCGAAGGGGGCGGCAGTGGTCATGGAACCAACGGTTCCACACAGGATCCTCACCTGAGCGGCTTTCTCCGTTGTCCGGTGGGCATCTAACCTGCGGGCGCCATGGATTACTGCCAGCCCTGTCAGCGGCATCTGAACGGCGCCCTGGCCTGTGCCGGATGCGGAACCCCCGCCGAGGCGCTGGGCCCCTACGCCGTGCCCCCGCCCCTCGGCCACGAGCCGGAAGCGCGGGACGAGCAGGCCGCGTCGCCCCTGTCCGCGGGGCACCGCCGCCGGGAGCGCGATGCTGCCCGGACGCGGGGCGGTGCGCACGGCGGACGCGGTCCCGGCCGTCGGCGTACGGCACCCGACGAGCGGCCGCGCCGGGGCCGCCGTGGCCGCAGCCGCAAGGGCCGTGCGGTGTTGCTGGCGCTGTTCGGGGTGGTCCTCGCGGCCGGTGCGCTGAGCCTGGCCGAGCTCGCGACCGAACCGGACGGTGGCGACGGCGCTTCGGACTACGTACGCGAAGCGACGTCCGCCACCACCGCTCCCGCACCGGAGCCGACGGTGAGCGAAACGGCCGAGCCGCCCGGACCGGTGAGGAGACCCCCGGGCAGCCCTTCGGCCGTCCCGGCCACGGTGACGCGCTCCCCGGGCGCCACCCGGTCCGCCCGGGCCACGGACGAGGCGCGTCCGGGTGGAGCCACCTCCGCGCCGGCGGCCCCGGCTCCGGCCTCCTCCGTACCGCCGTCGCCGGCCGCGTCGCCCACCACCGGCGGCCCGTCGGAGCCGGGCGGTACGGGCGACGCCCCGACACCGTCCGTGACCCCGCAGCGGCCCACGCCCACGCCGACACCCACACCGTCGCCGGCCCCTTCGGACGACGACTGCTGGTTCCCCTGGTTCTGCTGAGGGGCCGGCGGCTTCAGGGCGGGCGGCGGGTCAGGACAGGACGGCCGGGTCCGCCGGATCCATCCCCAGCATCCGGCGCAGCAGGTCCCGCAGCACCGCGCGGTCCGTGTCGGAGAGCCCGGCCAGGGGCTCGCGGGCGAAGTCGAGGGACGCGCGGAGCTCGCGGGCCGTGCGAGCCCCCTTCTCCGTGGGGGCGGCCAGCTTCACCCGGCGGTCGGCCGGGTCGGGCCGCCGCTCCACCAGTCCGCGCGCCTCCAGCCGGTCGACTATGCCGGTCACATTGGACGGCTCGCACTTCAGCTTCTGGGCGATCCGGCGCATCGGCAGCGGATCCAGGGAGAGCAGGCCGAGGACCCGGGCCTGGGCCCCGGTGAGGCTGTGGGCGGCCGCGGCCTGCTCGTACTCCTCGTAGTAGCGCGCCACGACCGCGCCGATCAGCTCGACGACTTCGAGGGTCAGGGGGTCCGTACGAGTGGTGGCCATGGGGTCCAGGATAGCCGGTTACTTGACAAGGTGAAATATCCAGGCGCATGGTTGTTTCACGTGATGAAGCTTTCCGTCCGCCCCGAACCGGCTCGCACGAACCGCCCGGCACGAACCGCTCGCACGAAGCGGCTCGCACGAACCGGCTCGCACGAACCCGGGCGAACGGCTTCCGCACCACCCTTCCCGCACCCTCTAGGCATCGAGGAGATCCGAGCCCATGTCTGCAGCCCTTCCCACGTCCAGCCGTGAATGGCACCTCGTAGCCCGTCCGCACGGCTGGCCGAAGGCCGAGGACTTCGCGCTGCGTGAGGCTCCGGTCAGCGCTCCCGCCGAGGGCCGGGTCCTCGTCCGCAACCTTCACTTCTCGGTCGACCCGTACATGCGCGGCCGCATGAACGACGTGAAGTCGTACACCCCGCCGTTCAAGCTGGACCACCCCATGGAGGGTGGCGCGGTCGGCGAGGTCGTCGCGTCCAACGCCGAGGGCTTCGCGGTCGGCGACCACGTGCTGCACAACCTCGGCTGGCGCGAGTACGCCGACGTGCCCGCGAAGCACGCGGTGAAGGTCGACGCCTCCCTCGCCCCGCTCTCCGCCTACCTCGGCGTGCTGGGCATGACCGGACTCACCGCCTACGCGGGCCTGTTCGACGTGGCCTCCTTCAAGGAGGGCGACGCGGTCTTCGTGTCCGGCGCCGCCGGTGCGGTCGGCAGCCAGGTCGGCCAGATGGCCAAGCTCAAGGGCGCCTCGCGCGTCATCGGCTCCGCCGGCTCCGACGAGAAGGTCAAGCTGCTCGTCGAGGAGTACGGCTTCGACGCCGCGTTCAACTACAAGAACGGCCCGGTGGCGCAGCAGCTGCGCGAGGCCGCCCCCGACGGCATCGACGTCTACTTCGACAACGTCGGCGGCGAGCACCTCGAAGCCGCGATCTCCTCGTTCAACGTGCACGGCCGCGCGACCATCTGCGGCATGATCGCCCAGTACAACGCGACGGAGCCGACCCCCGCCCCGCGCAACCTCGCCCTCGTCATCGGCAAGCGGCTGCGCCTGCAGGGCATGCTCGTCAACGATCACACCGATCTCCAGGGGCAGTTCGTCCAGGAAGTGGCCGGCTGGCTGGCCTCGGGTGAGCTGAAGTACCGCGAGACGGCCGTCGAGGGCATCGAGAACGGCTTCGACGCGTTCCTCGGTCTGCTCCGCGGCGAGAACACCGGAAAGATGATCGTCTCCCTCGGCTGAACCGCCGCTCCGGGCACCCGTTAGGCTCGTCCCAGGCCGTCGCGATCGTGGGCGCGAGTCGCGGCGCATCAGCAGGAGGAATCCTCAAGCATGACCATTCAGGACATAGCCGTCGCTTACACCGCCGTCGCCACCGCCGAGAACGGCCGTGACGGCCGGGTCGCCTCGGACGACGGCAAGCTCGACGTAGTCGTCAACCCGCCGAAGGAGATGGGCGGCAGCGGCGCGGGCACCAACCCGGAGCAGCTCTTCGCAGCCGGTTACAGTGCCTGCTTCCAGGGCGCGCTGGGTGTGGTGGCGCGCCAGGAGAAGGCCGACATCTCCGGATCCACGGTCACCGCCGCGGTCTCGATCGGCAAGACCGAGGCCGGTGGCTTCGGTCTGGAGGTCGCGATCACCGCGACCATCCCGAACGTCGACACGGAGACCGCGCAGGCGCTCATCGAGAAGGCCCACCAGGTCTGCCCGTACTCGAACGCCACGCGCGGCAACATCAAGGTGGCGCTCTCGGTCGTCTGACCGTCCGCACCACCCGTACGCAGCCGAGGGCCGCACCCCATGAGGGGTGCGGCCCTCGGCCGTTCGTCACCCCGCCCCGATACCTGCCGTTCCGTATCCCGGACATCGCTCGGAATTCTTGCGCGATCCATTGACGCGCAAGCGCTTCGATTTTACGGTCCGTTCGAAGTTACGGGCATCATTCGATATACCGAACAGTGAAGGCGGGCATGGGACGACCTGGCCTGAATCGCAGGCAACTGATCACGGGGCCTGACGGCGCCGCCGTCGCCGCCGGCTTCGGCTTCACCGCGCCGGGCAGCCGCGCATCCGACCTCGGCACAGCCGGCTCCGGCTTCCTGCTCCACCTCGCCGAAGAGAGCTTCACCACCGGCCTGGCCGGCCCATGAGCCATGACCGGAGCCCCGCGCCAGGACCCGTACGGAGACCCGTACCGGCATCCGTACCGACACCACCCCGAAGGAAGTCATGACCCGCACCGCCCGCTTCACCCTCGACCCCGCCTTCACCGTCGGCGAGGTCGACCCCCGCCTCTTCGGCTCGTTCGTGGAACACCTCGGCCGCTGCGTCTACGACGGCATCCACGAACCCGGCCACCCCTCGGCCGACGAGGCCGGGCTGCGTACCGATGTCCTGGAACTGATCCGCGAGCTCGGCGTCACCGCCATCCGCTACCCCGGCGGCAACTTCGTCTCCGGCTACCGCTGGGAGGACGGCGTCGGCCCCGCCGACGAGCGGCCGCGCCGCCTGGACCTCGCCTGGCGCTCCACCGAGACGAACCGCTTCGGGCTCTCCGAGTTCATCGCCTTCTGCCGGAAGATCGGCCCGCGGGCCGAGCCCATGATGGCCGTCAACCTCGGCACCCGGGGCGTCCAGGAGGCCATCGAACTCCAGGAGTACGCCAACCACCCGGCCGGCACCGAGCTCTCCGAGCGCCGCATCGCCCACGGCGACAAGGACCCCTTCGGCATCAAGCTGTGGTGCCTGGGCAACGAGATGGACGGCCCGTGGCAGACCGGCCACAAGACCGCCGAGGAGTACGGCCGGATCGCCGCCGAGACCGCCCGCGCGATGCGGCAGATCGACCCCTCCGTCGAACTCGTCGCCTGCGGGTCCTCGGGCCGGTCCATGCCCACGTTCGCCGCCTGGGAGGCGACCGTCCTCGCCGAGGCCTACGACCTCGTCGACTACGTCTCGCTGCACGCCTACTACGAGGAACTCGACGGCGACCGCGACTCGTTCCTGGCCTCCGCCGTCGACATGGAGTCCTTCATCGAGGACGTCGTCGCCACCTGCGACCACGTCGGAGCGCGGCTGAAGTCCACGAAGAAGATCAACCTCTCCTTCGACGAGTGGAACGTCTGGTACATGGCCCGCAGTCAGCAGGAGGCCGAGGCGAACCCCCTCGACTGGCCCGAGGCACCCCGCCTGCTGGAGGACAACTACTCCGTCACCGACGCCGTCGTCTTCGGCACCCTGCTCATCGCCCTGCTGCGCCACGCCGACCGGGTCACCGTGGCCTGCCTGGCCCAGCTGGTCAACGTGATCGCCCCGATCATGACCGAACCCGGCGGACCCGCCTGGCGGCAGACCACCTTCTTCCCGTTCGCCCAGGCCGCGCGGCACGGGCGGGGCCAGGTCCTGGACGTACGGGTCGACTCGCCCACGTACGGGACGGCCAGGTACGGCGAGACCGACCTGCTGCACGCCACCGCCGTCCGCGACCCCGAGACCGGCGCGGTCACCGTCTTCGCGGTCAACCGCGGCCAGGACACGGCCCTCCCGCTCGAAGTCGCCCTGCACGGCTTCGAGCTGACGGGGATCGCCGAGCACCAGGTCCTCGCCGACGCGGACCCGGACGCCCGCAACACCCTCGCCGAACCGGGCCGGGTCGCCCCGCGTCCCGCGCAGGGCACGGTGCTCGACGGGGGAGTGCTGCGGGCCACGCTGGAGCCGATGTCCTGGAACATGATCCGCCTGGTCTGACCGGCCTGGTCCGATCCGCGTGGTCCGCCTGGTCCGATCCGCGCACAGCGACCGCACCCGGTCCCGTTACGCTGACGCACATGCGTGATCTCGGGGCGGGCCTCGGCCATCTGATCAAAGGACAGCGCTGGGTCGTCCGGCACGGCAGATGGTTCGGCCTCGGGCTGCTGCCCGGCCTGATCACCCTCGTCCTGTACGCGGGCGCCCTCGTCGGCCTCGGCTTCGGGGCCGACGACCTGGCGCGCTGGGCGACCCCGTTCGCCGACGACTGGTCCTCGCCCTGGCTCGGCCTGCTCCGCAACACGCTGACCGTGCTGGTCTTCGCCTTCGGCCTCTTCCTCGCCGTCATCACGTTCACGGCCGTGACCCTCCTCGTCGGGCAGCCCTTCTACGAGTCGCTCTCCGAGGAGGTGGACCGCGCCGAGGGAGGCAAGGCCCCCGAGTCCGGACTGCCGCTGTGGCGGGAGCTGTGGATCTCCGCCCGCGACAGCGTGCGCATCCTGGTGCGCGTGGCGCTGTACGCCGTCCTGCTCTTCGCCCTCGGCTTCGTCCCGGTCGCGGGCCAGACCGTCGTCCCGCTCCTCGGGTTCTGCGTCACGGGGTACTTCCTCGCCGAGGAGCTCACGGCCGTCGCCCTCCAGCGCCGCGGCATGGTGCTGAAGGACCGGCTCGTCCTGCTGCGCGGCCGCCGCCTGCTGATCCTGGGCTTCGGCGTCCCGCTCGGGCTCGCGTTCCTGGTCCCGTTCGTCGCCGTGTTCCTGATGCCGGGGGCCGTCGCGGGGGCGACGCTGCTGGCGCGCGAACTGGTGGGCGAGGAGAGCGTGGGGGAGGAGCGGGTGGCGGCGGTACCGCCGCCACCACGCCCCTGAGCGGTCAGCTCGCGTGGACCTCCAGCGCGGTGCGCACGGCGGACTCCAACGCGCCCTCGATCCAGGCGGGCTTGACGGAGGTGTGGCAGCCCGCGAAGTGCAACGGCCCCTCGACGGACCGGACATCGGCGAGCAGCTCGGTGTGCTGGCCGGGCAGCAGCACGGACGCCTCCCCGTAGGCGTACGGGTCGCGCATCCACGACTGGGTGGCGCCGGCCCCCGTGTAGAAGACCTCGACGCGCTGCCCGTACACGTCCTGGACCCCGCCCAGGGCGTGCGGGTAGCGCTCGTCGTCGTCCAGGGAGTCCCACTTCAGGGCGTCGTCGGCCCAGCTGTACGAGGCGAGCAGGACCCCGCCCTTGCTGCCCTCGACCGGGTGGGAGGGCTGGTACATGAAGCGGTTGGCGTTGTCGGTGACCGATCCGCCGCCGATCACATGGGCCGCCTCGGGCTGGTTACGGGCGGTCGCGCGGTACGCCGCGTAGTGCACGCGCTGGTTGGGCGGAATGTGCCCGGACGGTACGGAGGGGTGCGCGCCCAGCAGCGATCCGTCGGCCGGCGCCTTGCCGAGCCGGTACGCGTCGTACAGACCGGGCCGGACCTTCTCCAGCTCCGCCTTCCAGTCCTTCTCCTCGAACTCCCACCAGCGGCGGCTGAACTCGAGCAGCACCTTGGTCGCGGTGTCGTAGTGGACCTCGGTGATCGCCCGCCGCTTGCCGTACGAGAGCGGCGGCGTGACCGGGACGTGCCGCAGGCCGGAGAACGGCACGGTGACGATCGCCCGGTCTCCGGTGAAGGTCTCCCGTACGACCTTGCCGTCACGGCCCTCCGACACCGTCTCGACCCGGACGCCGTTCTCCCCGTAACTGATCCTGGCGGCCCGGCGGTCCAGCCGCACCAGGTCCTTCACCCGCGCGTACATGGCGTCGGCCAGCGTCGCCGTGCCGTCGGGCAGCTCGTAGAACGCGGTGTCCGGGCTGATCAGGGAAGCCCCGATGAAGCTGTGCACAAAGGCGAGAGGAAGCCGCGAGGTGAGGTTCTCGACCGTACCGATGAGGTCGATGGTGCGCTCGTCCAGCTTGGCGGCCTCGGTCAGGAAGCGGAACATCGACCAGTGGCCGTACCGCTCGATGACCCGGGCCCAGCCCTGGACGAGCTCCGAGCCCTCCTTGCCCTCGAACTCCTTGCGTACGGGGGCGAAGGCCTCCCGCACGATGGCCGACGCGGTCTTGTCCTCGAACGCGGCGGGAACCCCGAAGGACCGGTTGACCGCCTGCGGCTTCTTCGCGTAGTCCGCCTTGCGGACCCGGATGCCGTTGACGTGGATCCAGGTGTGGTTGACGGGCTTTCCCGCGGCGTCGACGTCGACCAGGTGGAAGCGGCGGCGCTTCAGCTCGAAGCCGTCCATGAGTCCGGTGACGAGCGGGTGGCTGTCGGGGATCCGCATCGCCCCGGCCTCGGCGTACTGCTTCGGGTCGGCGAACGGCGACTTGGCGTTCTCGTGGCCGCCGTTGCGGAAGGTCTTGATCCGGCCGCCGACGCGGTTGCCGTTGGCCTCGATGACGGTGACGGTGTGACCGGCTTCGCGGAGCAGATGGGCGGCGGTGAGCCCGGCCGGGCCCGCGCCGATGACCAGCACCTTCTTCGGGGCCTTGCGGCTGCGCGGCAGCCCCTTGGAGAGCAGGACCTCGCGGTAGTGCGGTACCAGCGACTTGTCCTGCTCGTCGTAGACGAGGATGGCGCGGGCGACGGTCAGGCAGGCGTCCCAGTCGGAGCCGGGCGCCGCGGCCGGGGCCGTGAGGGAGCCGGGTGAGGCGGCGTCGGCCGTGGTCACGGCGCCGGCGGTGAGAGCGGCGGCACCCGCGGCGGCACCCGCGATCATGGTGCGCCTGGAGGGCAGGCCGGAGGTCGGTTCGGCAGGCTTGGAAGTCATGCGGTCACCCTGAGGGGCGCGTGACGGGGCGCATTACGCGGACGCGCGTAGATCATCCGGAATCACCCGCAGGGGGAGCTTAGCGATCTTGTAATATCGGCGTTCCCGCAGGTCAGCCAAGCTCTGCCGACGCCCGCCTCAGCGCACCGAGAAGCCGTACACGGTCGTCGACACGAACTCCTCGCCCGGCCGCAGGACCGTGCTCGGGAACTCCGGCCGGTTCGGCGAGTCCGGGAAGTGCTGGGTCTCCAGGGCGATTCCGGCACACGGCACGAACGGCCGTCCCTCGAAGTGGTCCGCCGTGTACAGCTGCAGGCCCGGCTCCGTCGTCGTCACGGTCAGGACCCGTCCCGACGCCTCGTCGTACAGCTCGGCGACCGGGCCCGTCACGTCCTCGTCCAGCACGAAGTTGTGGTCGTACTCCTTGGAGACCGGCCGCGGCTCCCGGAAGTCGAACCGCGTCCCGTCCACCGGCAGGAACTCGCCCGTCGGCAGGGACTCCGCGTCGGCCGGGGTGATCCGCCCGGCCGCGATCCGCAGCCGCTGGCCGAGCGCGCTGCCGGATTCGGCGCCCGCCAGGTTCCAGTACGTGTGGTTGGTCAGGTTGAGCACGGTCGGCGCGTCCGTCGTCGCCCGGTAGGCGATCCGCAGCGCCCCGTCCTCGTCCAGGGTGTACGCCACCGAGACCTCCAGCCGCCCCGGGAAGCCCTCCTCGCCGTCCGCCGCGACCAGCGACAGCTCCACCCCGCCGTCGATCCCACGGGCGTCCCACACGCGCTTGTCGAAGCCGGTGGCCCCGCCGTGCACATGGTTGCGGCCCTCGTTGCGCGTGACATGATGCGTCCGCCCGTCGAGGACGAACGCCGCCCCGCCGATCCGGTTCGCGTACCGTCCGACCAGGGCGCCGAAGTACGGCCCGGTGTACTGCTGGTACGAGGCCGGATCCGGCAGCCCGAGCGCCACGCCGGCCCGCGTACCGTCCCGGTCCGGCACCTCGACCGACTGCACGACGGCGCCGTACGTCAGCACCCGGACCCGCGTGCCACCGCGCTCCAGCGTCCAGCGGTCCACGGCGGTGCCGTCCCCGAGGGTGCCGAAGTGTTCCGTACGCATCACCGTGTTCGAATCCATGATCGGAAACTCTAGCCTGACCGTCCTACGCCGGAGGCCGGGCCGCCGTGACGTTGCGGTAGGCGATCTCGGCGAGCCGGGCCTGCCCGTTGATCCCCGGATGGAACCAGTCCCACTGGCTGAGCTGCTTGCCGGTGAACCGGTAGTCGAACACCGCCCCGCCGTCGTAACGGCAGCGCCGGTCCTTCGCGCACACCTCGCGCAGTACCCCGTTGTACGCGACGACGCGGTCCTGCACCGCCGTGCGCCGGGCCACCGCGGAGGCCCCCATGTTGTCCGCGTCCCCCAGCATCGACTTGCAGATGCCCAGCTTCCAGATCTGCTTGCCCAACTGGTTGACCCGGCCCGTCGACCAGAGCCGCTTGAGGTCCGGCACGCTCGACACATACACCTGGGTCTTGGGTGCCGCGCTGCGCAGCTGACGCAGCGACGCCTCGAACGACGCCCGGAAGTCCGCCACCGGAGTCATGGCCCGCACGGTGTCCCGGCAGGCGTCGTTCGCGCCGATCATCACCGTCACCAGATCGGGGTCCTCCTGCGCGGCCAGCGCCATCTGCTCCGGCAACTGGGCGATCCTGGCACCGGTCTCGGCGTGGTTCCAGCTGCGGTCGGCGGCGCCCGAGGCGCCGAGGAGGCGTACCGCCAGGCTGCGCACCGAGCTGTCCGTCCCGGTCGCCCAGGAGGCCTCGGGGCAGTCGGCCAGCACCGAACAGGCGTCGAAGCCGCGAGTGATGGAGTCCCCGACCGCGGCGACCGACTCCGGACTGCGGTCCCAGAGCGGTGCGGCGGCCGGCTTCCGGCCCGCGTCCGCCTTCGCGCCCTTCGTCGTCCCGTCGGGCCCGGAGTCACAGCCCGTCACGACGGCCGTGCCGAGGAACGTCACGGCGGCCAGTGCGGCCAGTGCGGTGCGCGAACGGTGCCGTACGGAGCGATCCGGCATTGCCCTCGTCCCCTCCTGTTCCTGTCCCATGCCTCCGGCACACCCGTGCGGCACCGGTCGGCGGGCCCGCGCGCTCCGCAGGGTGAATGCTGAGCGAATCATGGGCCCGGGACCGACGGTACGTCACACCTCGGACGCCGCCGCACGGTAGCTTTTCCCCGTCGAACCAGTGGTTCCTTCGGCCGCCTCGCTCCACTCGGGTGGCTCTCGAACATCACATCACGTCACATACCCTCCCTTCTCCGGACATTAACTCCCGATACTGTTTACTGATGACAGCTTCGGGAAGTCGGCCGAGAAGAGGCAGTACGGGCGCGAGGCCGCTGGGGAAGGCGAACCTCGTCCCACACTGGAGGTCCCGGTGACGACACGTGGAGTCCTGTACGTCCACTCAGCCCCGCGCGCGCTCTGCCCCCATGTCGAATGGGCGGTGGGGGGCGTACTCGGCGTGCGGGTCCAGCTCGACTGGATCAGACAGCCGGCCGCGCCCGGCACCTGGCGGTCCGAATTCTCCTGGCAGGCCAGTCCGGGCACGGCGTCGAAACTGGCCTCCGCGCTGCGCGGCTGGGATCTGCTGCGCTTCGAGGTGACGGCGGAACCCTCGCCGACCGCGGAGGGCGAGCGCTACAGCTCCACGCCCGAGCTCGGCATCTTCCACGCCGTCACCGGTATGCACGGCGACATCCTGGTCCCCGAGGACCGGCTGCGCGCCGCGCTGGCACGGTCGTTGCGCGGCGAGAGCAACCTGGAGGGCGAGATCGCCAAGCTCCTGGGCAAGCCGTGGGACGACGAGCTGGAATCCTTCCGCCACGCGGGCGAGGGCGCGCCGGTGCGGTGGCTGCACCAGGTGGTGTGACGGTTCCGGGGCTCCGCCCCGGAACCCGCTCCTCAATCGCCGGAGGGGCTTGAAGCAAGCGTGAAGCCCGCCTCCCCACACGCAGGGAAGCGGGCTTCAGGTGCGCAACGTCACACGCTGCGGAACGCCAGCACCACGTTGTGGCCGCCGAAGCCGAACGAGTTGTTGATCGCCGCGATCGGGCCCTCGGGCAGCGCCCGCGGAGCGTCCCGCACGATGTCCGCCTCGACCGCCTCGTCGAGGTGCTCGACGTTGATGGTCGGCGGAGCCATCCGGTGGTGCAGGGCCAGCACGGTCGCCACGGTCTCGATACCGCCCGCGCCACCGAGCAGGTGCCCCGTCATCGACTTCGTCGCCGAGATCGCGACGTGGTCCAGGTCATCGCCCAGGACCTTGCGCAGTGCCTTCAGCTCCGCGATGTCACCCTGCGGCGTGGACGTGGCGTGCGCGTTGAGGTGCACGACCTCGGACGGCTTGAGGTCCGTCTGGTCCAGCAGGTTCTGCATCGCCGTGGCGATGCCGCGCCCGGTCGGTTCGGGCTGGGCGATGTGGTGGGCGTCCGCGGACAGCCCCTGGCCGAGAACCTCGCAGTAGACCCGGGCGCCGCGCGCGGCGGCGTGCTCCGCGGACTCCAGGACGACGACACCGGCGCCCTCGCCGAGGACGAAGCCGTCACGGCCCGTGTCGTACGGACGCGAGGCCTTCTCGGGCTCGTCGTTGCTCTTGGACATCGCCATCATGTTGGCGAACGCGGCGATCGGCAGCGGGTGGATCGCCGCCTCGGTGCCACCGGCGAGGACCACGTCGGCACGGCCGGTACGGATCATCTCGACGGCGTACCCGATGGCCTCGGCGCCCGACGCGCAGGCGGAGACCGGGGTGTGGACGCCCGCCTGGGCGTTCACCTCGATACCCACGTTGGCGGCCGGGCCGTTGGGCATGAGCATGGGCACGGTGTGCGGGGAGACGCGGCGTACGCCCTTCTCCTTCAGCACGTCGTACTGGTCGAGCAGGGTGATCACGCCACCGATGCCGGAGGCGATGACCGACCCCAGCCGCTCGGGGCGGATCTTCTCGTCCTCACCGGCCGGGCCGGTGAAGCCCGCGTCCGCCCACGCCTCACGGGACGCGATCAGCGCGAACTGCGCCGAGCGGTCCAGCTTGCGGGCGAGCGGGCGGGGCAGGACGTCGCCCGGGTCCACGGCCGCGAGGGCCGCGATCCGGACAGGCAGTTCGGCGAAACGTTCGCCCTCAAGAGGCTTGACGCCGGAACGGCCGGCCATCAGACCTTCCCAGGTCGATGCGGAATCGCCACCCAGCGGAGTGGTTGCGCCGATACCGGTGACGACCACGGTGCGATTGGTCGAGCTCACTGGAAAATCTTCTCCACGTGTAGAGGGTCGTGAATCAGCGGCGCCACCGCCGGGTGGCGACACAGCTCGGCTGGGATCAGCCCTGGTGCTTGAGGATGTACTCGGCGGCGTCGCCGACCGTCTTGAGGTTCTTGACGTCCTCGTCGGGGATCTTGACGTCGAAGCGCTCCTCGGCGGCGACGACGACCTCGACCATGGACAGCGAGTCGACGTCCAGGTCGTCGGTGAAGGACTTGTCCAGCTCGACGTCCTCGACCGGGATACCGGCGATCTCGTTGACGATCTCGGCGAGACCCTTGACGATCTCTTCCTGCGTGGCGGCCATGTCGGCGCTCCTTCGGTGTATATCTGCTGGGTTCGGGCGACCGGGCGAAAAGACCCGGTGTGCCTAGGGGAGGGTAACGACCGTCGCGGCGTAGACGAGACCCGCCCCGAAGCCGATGACGAGCGCGGTGTCGCCGCTCTTCGCCTGACCGGTCGCCAGGAGCCGCTCCATCGCGAGCGGGATCGAGGCGGCGGAGGTGTTGCCGGTGGTCTCCACGTCACGGGCGACCGTGACGTGCTCCGGCAGCTTCAGTGTCTTCACCATCGAGTCGATGATCCGCATGTTGGCCTGGTGCGGAATGAAGACGTCCAGGTCTTCCGGGGAGATCCCGGCCGCGTCCAGCGCCTGCTGGGCGACCTTCGCCATCTCGAAGACGGCCCAGCGGAAGACCGCCTGGCCCTCCTGCGTGATGGCGGGGAACTTCTCCGGACGCTCGGCGTGGAAGGTGTCCCACGCCACGGTCTGCTTGATCGTCTCGGACTTGTCGCCCTCGGAGCCCCAGACCGTCGGGCCTATGGCCGGCACCTTGGAAGGACCGACGACGACGGCGCCGGCGCCGTCACCGAACAGGAACGCCGTCGCGCGGTCGCTCAGGTCGGTGAGGTCGCTCAACCGCTCCACGCCGATGACGAGCACGTACGCGGCCGAGCCCTCGACGATCATGCCCTTGGCGAGCGTCAGGCCGTAGCCGAAGCCCGCGCAGCCGGCCGAGATGTCGAAGGCGGCGGGCCTGCCCGCACCGACCTTGTGGGCGATCTCGGTCGCGATGGCCGGGGTCTGCTTGAAGTGCGAGACGGTGGAGACGATGACCGCGCCGATCTGCTCCGGCGTGATCCCGGCGTCGGCGATGGCCTTGCCGGACGCCTCGACGGACATCGCGGCCACGGTCTCCTGCTCGGAGGCCCAGTGGCGGGTGGCGATGCCGGACCGGGAGCGGATCCACTCGTCGGACGAGTCGATCGTCTCGAGGATCACCTCGTTGGGCACGACACGGGTCGGGCGGTAGCCGCCCACACCCATGATCCGTGCGTACGGGGCGCCCTGGCTGGGCTTGATCTTCGACATGCTCTCGGGCTCCTTAGGCGCCCGCGTGCTCAGCGATGAGCGCGCGGGCCGCGTCGAGGTCGTCGGGGGTCTTGAGCGCGAGGGTCTGCACGCCGGGCAGCGCGCGCTTGGCCAGACCGGTCAGCGTGCCGCCGGGGCAGGCCTCGACGATCGCGGTGACGCCCAGCGCCTTGAACGTCTCCATGCACAGGTCCCAGCGGACCGGGTTGGCGACCTGGCCGACCAGCCGGGAGATTACCTCCGCGCCGGTGGCGACGGTCTGCCCGTCCGCGTTCGAGACATAGGTCACGGCCGGGTCGGAGACCTCCAGGGCCGTGGCGGCCTCACGGAGACGCTCGACCGCGGGAGCCATGTGGTGCGTGTGGAACGCGCCGGCGACCTTGAGCGGGACGACCCGGCGCACACCCTCGGGCTTGTCCTCGGTGAGCGCGGCGATCTGCGCGGCGGTGCCGGCGGCGACGATCTGACCGGCCCCGTTGACGTTCGCGGGCGTCAGCCCGAGCTTCTCCAGATGCGCGACGGTGACGTCCGGGTCGCCGCCGAGCAGCGCGGCCATGCCGGTCTCGGTGACCGCCGCGGCCTCGGCCATGCCGAGCCCACGGGTGCGGACGAAACGCAGCGCCGCCTCGTCGCCGATGACCCCGGCGAGAGCGGCTGCGGTAATTTCGCCCACGCTGTGACCTGCGACGACAGCCGGTGAAGCGTTCAGCGCGGCAGCGGACAGCAGACCTGCGGCGACCAGCAGCGGCTGAGCCACCGCGGTGTCGCGGATCTCGTCCGCGTCGGCCTTGGTGCCGTAGTGGGCAAGGTCGAGCCCGATGGCGTCGGACCAGGCCGCGATGCGGTCGGTGGCACCGGGGAGGTCGAGCCAGGGAGTCAGGAAGCCGGGCGTCTGAGCGCCTTGGCCGGGAGCGACGAGTACGAGCACCCTCACACTCTCTCTTGTGAACGGTACGGAACGCCCGTGGGGACAGGGACGAAGAACCGTAGGGGGAATTGTTGATTACCGACAAAAGTCTAGGACTGGAGATCCCTGTCGGCCAGACGCCCCAGAATCAGGGCGATCCGCAGAGTGAACGCGGAACGGACATCGGACGGGGACCAGCCGGTGACGTCTGTCACACGTCGGAGCCGGTAGCGCACGGTGTTGGGGTGAACGAAGAGCATCCTGGCCGCGCCTTCGAGGCTGCTCGCCTGCTCCAGATACACACTCAGCGTCTCCAAGAGGGCAGAACCTGCTTCTTCCAGCGGTCTGTAGATCTCCTCCACCAACTGATCCCGTGCCGCCGGGTCGCCCGCCATCGCGCGTTCCGGCAGCAGATCGTCCGCGAGGACCGGCCGCGGGGCGTCCTGCCAGGCGCCGCACGCCTTGAGCCCGGCGGCCGCCGCCTGCGCGGACCGGGTCGCGGCCAGCAGGTCGGGCACCACGGGGCCGGCGACGACCGGTCCCGCCGCGTACGGGCCGATCAGCGCCTTCGCGACCTGGAGCGGGTTGTCGCTGCCGCCGGCGATCACGACCAGGCGGTTGCCCAGCACCCCGGTCAGGACCTGGAGCTTGGCGTGCCGGGCGGCCCGCCGGATCGCCTCCACCGTCAGCTCGCTGTCCCCGTCCGGTGCCGTACCGAGCAGCACGCACACATGCTCGGGGGAGTTCCAGCCGAGCGCGGCGGCCCGGGACACCGCGCCCTCGTCGGCCTCGCCGGACAGCACCGCGTTGACCACGAGCGATTCCAGCCGGGCGTCCCACGCGCCACGGGCCTCGGCGGCCTGCGCGTACACCTGGGCGGTCGCGAAGGCGATCTCCCGCGCGTAGACCAGCAGGGCCTCGCGCAGCACCGACTCGTCGCCGGGCGCGGCGACTTCGTCGATCGCGGCCTCCATGACCTCGATGGTCGTCCGGACCATCTCGACGGTCTGCCGCAGCGTGATCGCCCGGGTCAGCTCACGCGGAGCCGTACCGAACACATCGGTCGAGATGGCCTGCGGGGTCTCCGGATGCCGGAACCACTCGGTGAACGCGGCGATACCGGCCTGGGCCACCAGGCCGATCCAGGACCGGTTCTCCGGTGGCATCGCCCGGTACCACGGCAGCGACTCGTCCATGCGGGCGATCGCGTTCGCGGCCAGCCGGCCGGAGGACTGCTCCAGCCGTTTCAGGGTCGCGGCATGGAGATGGGCGGCGTTGGCGGCGGGCTGCTCAGGATCGGGTCGGGGCACGGGGACAAGACTGCCCTATCCGGACGCGTGCCCGAAGGGGCGGGGCGGGTGGCGGGTCGTACCGCCGGGTAGCCGACCCTGGTCCTGCCCGGCCGGGCTACCGTGGGGCGGGTGATTTCCGTACGTCGCTCGGGCGACCGCTTCAGGGGTGGGGACGGAGCGGCCGGCATCGAGTCCCGGCACTCCTTCTCCTTCGGCACGTTCTACGACCCCGACCACCTCCGCTTCGGCCCGATCCTGGCCTGCAACGAGGAGCGCCTCGCGCCAGGCGCCGGTTTCGAGGAGCACCCGCACAGCCACACGGAGATCGTCACGTGGGTCGTGGAGGGCGAGCTGACCCACCGCGACTCGGCCGGTCACGCCACCGTCGTACGGCCCGGCGACGTCCAGCACCTCAGCGCGGCCTCCGGCGTCCGCCACGTCGAACGCAACGACGGCGAAAGCCCGTTGACGTTCCTCCAGATGTGGCTCGCCCCCCTGGAACCGGGCGGCGACCCCTCGTACACGACCGTCCCCGGCATCGCCGACTCCACCCCGTACGCCCTGCCGGAAGCCGGCGCGATGCTCCATGTACGCCGGCTGGCGGGGGACGAACGCACGGCGGTGCCGGACGCCCCACGGGTGTACGTGCACGTGGTGCGCGGCGGGGTCGCGCTCGGCGACGAGGAACTGGCGGCGGGCGACGCGGCGCGGATCAGCGGGGAGACGGGTCTTGAGCTGGTCGCGGGCGGGGCTCCGGCCGAGCTGCTGATGTGGGAACTGCCGGACTGAGGCGCGCCGCCCTCGCCGGCGTCACCAGTCGAATCTCTCCATGTCCCCGGCTGTTGCTTCGCGGTAGCCGACGATCACGTCACCGTCGAACTGCACGAGGTAGTACTCCTCGGGGTCGAACCCGCACCGCGTGCACCATTCCGGATAGCCGGGCACCTCGAAACGACCGGTCCGAGGTGACCCCTTGGCCCTGTCCGACCACGCGATCGTGTCGCCGACGCGGAACCTGTGCAGGTACACGTCCCCGAAGTGGAACTGGATGACCAGATCCCCCTGCGCACCGCACTGAGGGCACGGGGCCGGTGCCGTCACGAACAGCCGGTCGTACACACCCATGGCGGCGTACCTCTCATTCGAAACCCTCTGAGCTGTAGACGAGTTGAAGTCAGGCGCACGCTCGACGTCACCACTGGACCAGTTCAGCGGCGTCGCTGTCGCCGTCCTGTCTCGGACCGGCAGACAGCCAGTTGTGAGCGGGTGGCCAGGGAGTCCGGGTGGTCGGCGCCCAGTATGCGCACGCGGCCGGAGAGGGTCTGTTCCAGCAACTCGGCGGCTTGAGCGTGTTCGCCCATCTGGTGCAGTGCGTCCGCGAGATTGCTTCCGCTGGTCAAGGTATGAGGATGGTCCGGGCCGAGGGCACGGCTGCGGTCTGCGAACACAGTCCGGTGCAGTTCTGCGGCGCGGGCCGGATCGCCCTGATGGTTGACCGTGGCGGCAAGGTTGTCGCGGCTGGTGAAGGTGAGGGGGTGATCGGGCCCCAGTACGCGGGTGCATTCGGCGATGTTCTGCGTGTGCAGCGTAGCCGCCGCGGTGTGGTCACCGAGCTGGTCGAATGACTTGGCCAGGTTGTCGCGGCTGGTCAGGGTCAGGAGGTGATCCGCTCCCAGGAGCCTGGTGCGGTCTGCGAGCACCATGGAGTGCAGGGAGGCGGCCTCTGCGTACTGACCGCGAAGCTGCAGAACGTATCCGACATTGTTCCGACTCGTGAGCGAATCGGGATGCTCCGGTCCCAGTACCCGGATCCGGGCGGCCAGATTCTGCCGGTGGATCTCTTCGGACTGTTCGTACCTGCCGAGACTGTGGAGGCTGTTGGCGAAGTGGTTGCGGGCGGTGAAGGTGTCCGGGTGCTGGTCGCCGAGCAACTCGACGCGGTGGGCGAGTACGGTCTGCCGCAGGCTGAGCTGGAGGGCATAGCTTCCCGCGTCCCCCAGCACGTCCGCCAGTGTGTTGAGGGCGGCGCAGGCGTCCTCGGACGGCACGAGCGCCGGGTGGTCGAGCAGAAGAGACAGATGCGGGGCGAGTAACCGTGCGGTGGTCCAGCCGTCCACTCCGGCGACGCCGAGATTCGTCACCTCACTCCGCAGGGCGTCGATCATTGCCTGCTCGTAGCTGTGGAGACGGCCCGTCTCATCGGTGGTCAGAGACAGTGCGGTGATCTCGCGGACGAGCGGGTGGAGGGTGACACTGCTCCCTGCGCGAGGACCTGTTCCGGGCACGCCTGGTTCTTCCGCCGGAACGCCCAGCAGGCCGTAGCGTTCGAGACCGGTCAAGGCCTGGTCCAGGGCGGCCTGGCCGACGGGCTGACCGACTGCCGTCGTCAGCAGTTCCGGTGTGATGAAGGCCAGTGGCACCGGTGCCTCCGCGAACAGAGACAGTTGGCGTAACAGTGGGCGGGCCAGTGGTACACCTTCGCGGTCGAGTTGATCGAGTGAGACCTCCCAGGTACGCCGGACGGTGGACCTGGCCACGTTCGGATCCGTAGGACGCGGGTTGTCAGCACCTACCAAGGCGGTCAACTCCTCTTCCAGCGCGGTCTGATACGCGGCGAAGTCACGGTGCCTGCTCGTGGATCCCGTCACATAGCGTCCGGCTGCCTGTAGGGCCAGGGGCAGCCCGCCGAGCCGGGAAGACAGCGTTTCGGCCTCCACCAGTGTGCCGCCATCGGGTGCACTGTCCAACAGGACCTTGCCGCCCGCCGCCGCCGGAAGCGGCTGGAGCCTGATCAGATCCGCCGCGTGTCCCCACGTCGCGGAGGCCGTATCCCGGCTGGTGACCAGGAGCAGGCCCCGTCCGTAGGGGCGGATCCAGCCGCGGTAGTCGGCGACACCCTCGCCTTCCGGGCTGATCTGCTCGGCTTCGTCGGCGTTGTCAACGACCAGCAGCCACTTCTTTGTTCTGGAGAAGTGCCGCCACACAGCATCGGGCAGGTTGTCGTTGCCGGACTGCGCGGCACCTATCGCGCTGCGTGGCATGCCACAGCCGACGGCTGCCTGGATGAAGTCGTCCGAGAGCGATTCCGGACCGCGCCAGCGAATCCAGAAAACCGCGTATCCGTCGCGGCGGGCGTACTCGGCCAGTGCCGACGCGAGCGTTGTCTTGCCCATGCCGCCTGCCGCGCACAGCACCGCAAACCGGCCGTCGGGTTTCTTGAGCAGCGCCCTGAGCCGAGAGATCTCCCGGTCGCGGCCGCGCACGCGCTGAAGGACCACGTGCGGCGGATGCAGTGAACCGGTCCGGGCGCTGGATGCCGGGCCTCCGCCGTTCTCGGCGGCACCGTCCAGCCAGCGGCTCGCGGAGGCCAAACCCGCGCTCAGGACGCCGAGTACACCGAACACCGTCCAGACCACCCAGGGATGGTCGGCCCATTCAGGAGCCACCGCGCCCGCGCGTTCGGCAACGGTACCCAGCACCACCGTGACAGAAGCCCCCAGTCCGGCAGCGGCGGCACCCGCTCCCGCACGTGTCCGAACCGCTCGAATCCGTCGCATGCCGGAACCCTCCCCCGAGAGCACTGCACTGTACGGATGACTCAGCGCATCGTAGAGCGAACGGTTCCATGGCGCCGCCGGCCTGTCGAGGATTTTATGAGCAGGGAGGACTGTCCCCGTGGACCCTTCGCGTTGGCGAGCTGTAGGCCGCTGAACGGTGACCGTTCAGAACCGGCCGGTCTCCCGCCGCCACATCGACCACATCGGCGGCCCGGCCCGGAACGTCATCTCCTCGTGCAGGACGAAGCCGTGCCGCTCGTAGAACGTCAGATTGCGCCGGTTGCTCGACTCCAGGAACACCGGCCGCCCGTCCGCGTCGGCCTGCTCCAGCAGGGCGCCCAGCACCTGAGAACCTCGCCCGGTGCCGCGCGCGTCCGCGTGGGTGCCGATGTACTCGACGTACCAGTGCGGGGGACCGGCCGGGTGGCGGTGCTCCATCGCGAGCAACCGCACTCCGGTCCGGGGGAGTTGGGTCCGCGCCGCCCGCAGCAGCGTCCCCGAGTTGCGCAGCAGGTAGGTGACCGGGAGCTTCCACTGCCCGGGCTCCGCCCACACCGCCGCCACCGTGCGCTCCTCGTCCGTCCACACCCGGCCTGCCGTGACCTGCTGGGCCAGATGCGCGGTGAACAGCAGCCGCAGCCTCCGGTCCCGGTCGTGCGGCATCAGCCAGGACCAGACGGGGTCCTCGGCGTAGGCACTGGCGAGGACGGCGGCGAGCGCCGGGACGTCGGAGGCGGTTGCGCGGACTGTGTCGGCCATGGCCGGGGAGCGTAGCGGTCATCGGTGATCACCGACCAGAGGCGGGTCATTGTGGATCAACCGGCCACCGGGGCACGAGTTTCGGCTATCACCGTGCAGCGTCTCGACCCGGCGCGGAAGGCCGTGGAAATCTGCCGGTGCCTCAGGAATACGTCCACGGTTCGCCCGCCGTTCGTTCCGTCGGCCTAGTTTGCGCAGGCACGCGCCGACGTCCCACCCTCCCCCTCGAATCGCTCCCCCGGAGGTGCCCCTGATGACGCTCCACACCACCGAGTCCCCGTGCCCCGACACCGAGAACAGCGCCACCGGCGAGAACGCCGACGCATTCCGCATCACCCGCCGCCGGATGCTCCGGACGGCCGCCGTCGGCCTCGGCGCGATCGCCGCCGGGCCGGTCGCCGAGGCGATCGGCGGGGCGCGGGCCAGTGCGGCCGAGTACCACCTGCCCAACGGCTACAACGGCGACATATCCGACCTGAAGCACGTGGTGATCCTGATGCAGGAGAACCGGTCCTTCGACCACTACCTCGGTCAGCTGCGCGGTGTGCGCGGGCACGACGACAAGCAGGTCCTGAAGTTCCAGGACGGCACCAACGTCTTCCAGCAACGCGACGCCACCGGCGCCATCGTGACGCCTGCCGTGTCGACCGCCACCTGGAGCGACAAGCACAACTTCTACGGTGCCAACGGCGGACGGTGGGACACCTGGGTGAAGGACAAGGGCGACCACTGCATGTGGTACTACACGCCCGACTACATGCCCTGGATGTACTCGCTGGCCTCCCACTACACCGTCTGCGACATGAACTTCTGCTCGATGCACGGGCCGACCATCCCCAACCGCTACTACCTGATGACCGGTTCGGGCGGAGGCGAGACCACCAACGCCAAGCAGAACAACTACAGCCGCACCTGGACCACGGTCCCCGAGCAGCTCCAGCAGGCCGGCATCGACTGGCGGGTCTACTCCGACAACAGCGGCAACGGCGTCGGCGGCAGCCTCCAGAGCGGCTACGTCGGCGAGTACGGCTGCAACGTCACCAACAGCTTCGCCGCCTTCGACCCCCGCACGGCGGACGAGGCCGACCTCGCCCCCGGCACCGGCAAGATCTGGAAGGCCAACTCCTTCGTCTACGAGGGCGCCACCACGCCCAACGACGACTCCGAGGCGAACCTCGACGCGGTCCTCCGCGACCTGATCGCGGCCTGTGAGCCGGGCGCCGAGCACCCGCTCCCCGAGGTCTCCTGGGTGGTGATGCCCGCCGCGTGGAGCGAGCACCCGGGCTTCGACACGGTGCACGGCGAGCGCTACATGAACAAGATCCTCAAGACGCTCCAGAGCAACGAGGACATCTGGAACCACACCCTGGTGATCATCACCTACGACGAGAACGACGGAAAGTTCGACCACGTCCTGCCCCCGCGCCCGGAGGAGGGCACGCCCGGCGAGTACTCCGGCACCACTCCGTACGGGTTCGGCCCCCGCGTACCCATGGTGCTGGTCTCGCCGTGGACCCGGGGCGGCTACGTCGCGTCGGAGGTGTTCGACCACACGTCGACGGTGAAGTTCCTGGAGACCTGGGCCGCGCACCTGGGCAAGCCGTTCACCTGCCCGAACATCACGGAGTGGCGCCGCTCGATCGCCGGCGACCTGACGAGCGCGATCGACTTCGCCCACCCGCGCCCGGGCCCGGTCGTCATCGCCGACCCGGTGACCGGCACCCCGCCGAAGCCGCCGCGCGACCGGCTGGAGCCCCGCGGCCTCTCCTTCCACCCGCACGCCACGTTCACCGAGGACCGCGCCGCCGGCACGGTGACCGCGTCCATGACGCTGACCGGCGGCCCGGAGGGCAAGGCGGTGAGCCTCCAGGTCTTCCCCGACCGGTACCTCGCGTTCGCCACCACCCCGTACACGGTCAGCGAGTCGGCCCCCCGCTCATACACCTGGGACACGAACACGACCGACGGCAAGTACGCCTTCTCCGTCTACGGCCCCGACGGCTTCCTGCGCTCCTTCGCGGGCCAGGTGCTCACCGACGGCGCGAGCACACGCCACATCGGCCTTCCGCGCGTCGAGGCGGACTTGGTCAAGGGCCGTCGCACGGCGGTCGCGCTCCGACTGCACAACGACGGTAAGCACCCGCTCCGTTACACCCTCCACGCCAACGACTACGCCGGCGGCACCCGCAGATACACGGTCCGGGGCGGCTCCTCCAGGACCGTGCACTGGCCCACCGAGCACGGCTACTACGACGTGGTCCTCACCGCCGACACGGGGACCGGCTGGACCCAGCGGTACGCGGGGCGGGTGGCGACGGTCTGAGGCAGGCGCTGAGCGACCGCTGACCGACGCGGCGGATCCCGGCGCCGCCCGGGGCCGGGATCCGCCACGCCGACTCGCGTCAGGGCTACTTCAGGCCGAACGCCCGGATGACGTCCTGCGTGACCTTCAGCCCGTCGGGACCTTCGGCGGTCGCCCGCAGCGAGACCCAGTCGTCGGGGTGGCGCGGCGTGCTGAGGGTCGTCCGCCACATCCCGTCGCCGGACCGCGTCAGCGTCACCGGCCGCCAGGTGGCCCCGTCGTCGTACGACACCTGGAGCGTGGCCCCGGTCGCCGTGACGCCGCTCGTGTAGCTGGACGAGCTCAGACCCAGCGGCACCTTGCTCCCCGCGCGCACCTGCCCGCGCAGGTCGGTGTCGACGTCGTAGCCGAGGTCGAGGACCGGGACCTCCTTCTTGGGAGTGCCCTGCGGGGGCGCCGCAGAGCGGAACGTCCAGGTGGTGTCCGTGGACGTGGACGCGGCCCAGGTGCCGTTGTCACGGTCCGCCTTGAACGTGAGCGTGTACTCCTGTTCGGCGGTCGGCAGGCCGGTGGAGTAGCCGGCGTAGGTGCCCTTGGCCACCGTCGTTCCACCCATCAGCAGTTGGGAGGACGTGGTGCCGCCGGGCGACCGCGCGATGTGGCCGTCCGAGCCACCGGACCAGGCCGGCACGCTCCACGAGATCCCGTTGCTGGTGCGGCTGGGCCGCCACAGGCCCTCACCGAACCGGGGCGCGTTGACCGGCTTGAACCAGTCACCGGGGTAGCGCTTGCCCGCGGCGTACACCTGCCCCGGCGCGACCTCCAGGACGGAGTCGGCACCGAGGGAACTCAGGTTGAGCCGGTGATCCTCGTTCCACTTGCCGAGCGCGGCGGGCGCGGGCGTGATGTAGTCGGTGCGCGTGGCCGGGTAGCCCTCCTTCTGCGTACCGCCCACGCCCTGCCCCCAGGCGGGCGTGAAGAGGCGGTGGCCGAGCCCTTCGCGCGTCCCCGCCTCCTTGCGGAGCGCGTAGAACGAGGTGTCCACACGCGCCAGATCGGCGGCGCCGGGGGAGTAGACCAGGTCCCGGTCCGGGATCGAACCGTTCTGGTACTGGAGCAGGTCGTACTGGTAGTCCGGGTAGCGGTGCTCGGTGAGGTTGAGGACGCCGAAGCCGGTCTTCGCCTCCTTGGCCAGCAGTGCCCCGTCCGCGCTGCCGGTGCCGGCCAGCGTCAGACCGTGGTTGTCGCCGAACGTCTCGTACAGCCTGCCGAGTTGGTCGTCGACGGTGATCAGCATGACCGCTCCCGCGTCGGCGGCGGCCCGTGCCCGCTCATCGGGGCTCGACGAGCCGCGGTCGACGATGACGGCCCTGCCCTTCGCGTTCAGGCCGGCGTAGTCGGCCGGGGTGCCGGCGCCCGCGTAGACGGTCCGCAGAATCCGGTGACCGTCGTGGTAGGCGGTGCCGTCCTGCCCGGTGAGTTCGACGGTGCGACCGGTGCCGGTGGTCGCGTCGAGGGCCTTCTGCCGCAGCTGCCAGTGGACCATCAGGTCCTGCACGCCGTCCTCGGTCTGGGCCGCGGGCGAGATGTACAGGTCCGTGTACGTCTTGTCCAGGACGAACGCCGAACCGAGGGCGCCACCACCGGCGAGACTGCGCCGGTACTGGATGACCGTCTGCCCGTTCTCCGTCTCGCGCGGCGTGACGGCGCGCACCCGGCGGGCCTTGGTGGCGTCGAGGTGCGCCGTCGCACCGCCGGGGCCCACGGCGACGTCCGGAGCGACGAGCATGGCCATGCCGAGGTCGTCAGGGCCTTCCCCGTTCACGTCCAGGAAGCCGAACGCCGAGTAGCTGCGGGGAGGGAGGCGCAGCGTGGTGCTGCCGTACACCGCGACGAAGCCGGGCGACGCGTTGCCGGGATAAGTCAGGGCGACCGTACCGTTGGCGGGCTTTCCGTCCCGGCCGGTCAGCTCGATCGTGTAGTCGTAGGCCTCCGGCTCCTTGAACAGGGCGTACGCCGTGTGCGCGACGGCCTGGCCGGTCGCCCGGTCCGTCGCGGTGACCTGACCGGACAGACCCGCGGCCGACGTGGACACGGGCAGACCCGTCGGGTCGATTCGCACCGTCGCCTGCGCGGTGCCGCCCGCCGGGACGGTCACCGACGAGTCGGGCAGCGACACGGTCGTGCTCTTGGTGTCCAGGCTCAGATCCAGGGTGACGTCGGCAGTGCCGGTGTTGCGGTAGGTGACGGTGCGGTCGACCGGCGCCGCGTCCGCGTTCGGCCACTTGAAGGCCGCCGTGGGCACGGAGCCGGAGGCCTCGATGGTGGACTCCACCGCCGCGGTGACGTCCATGCGTCCGTTGCCCTGCTGATAGGGCGTCATGCCGGTCAGCTTCTTCGACGTCGTCATCAGCGCGTTCTTGATCCGGTTCGCGTCCCAGTCCGGGTGCGCCTGGTGCAGGATCGCGGCGCCGCCCGCGACGTGCGGCGTGGCCATCGACGTACCGCTCATCGACTGGTACATCGGTGCGCCGGCCGCCGGGTGGGCGGCAGCGGCGCTGATGGACACGCCGGGCGCGGAGATGTCCGGCTTCAGGGCGTAGGAGTGCGCCACCGGCCCCATGCTGGAGAAGGCCGCCCGGCCATCGCGCTGGTCGACCGCGCCCACCGTCAGCGCGGAGGCCGCGGCGCCCGGCGAACCGATCGAGCCCGCCGTGTAGTTGTTGCCGGCGGCGATCACGAACAGCGGGCCGCCGTCGGCGGACAGCCGGTCGACGGCCTGCGAGAGCGGGTCCGTCCCGTCGGACGAGGTGTTGGTGCCCAGGCTCATCGACACCACGTCGACACCCTGCGCCCTGGCCCACTCCATGCCCTCGATGATCCCCGACTCGGCGCCGCCGCCCGTGTCGGACAGCACCTTGCCGATGTAGAGCTTCGCGCCCGGTGCGACGCCCTTCTCCTTGCCGCCGGACGCGGCGCCCGACCCGGCGATCGTGGAGGCCACGTGCGTACCGTGCCCGTGTCCGTCGTCCGCGCTCTCACCGGGTACGAAGCTCTTCTCGGCGGCGACCACGTCCTTCAGGTCCGGGTGGGTGTCGTCGATCCCGGTGTCGAGGACGGCCACCTTGCTGCCGGTCCCGTCCAACCCCTTCGCCCAGGCCTCGGGCGCGCGCACCTGCGCGACCGAATCGCTGAGCGCCGCCTGCACCTTCCCGTCGAGCCACAGCTTGCCGATGCCGCTGCCCGCGTCGAAGCTGCGCGTCTTCGCCGAGGCTGCCGGGGCGATGTCCTTCCAGAACGCGCGGGCGTGCCCGGCGTCGGCCTTCATCGCCGTGGCGTCGGCCCTGGCGAACTTCCGTACCAGCGAAGCCCCTTCCGGCGCGGCGGGCGCCGCGGCACTGCGCCCGCTCGCACCGGTGGCGATCACGGGGATGCCACCGGAGTGGGCGTCGTCGTAGCCCATGTCCACCAGCCCGGTGACGTCGAACAGCTTCGCGTCGAGCTTCCCGGCGGCGATGAGCCCCATCGCCTCGGTCGGAATCACATAGGTGTGGTGGCCGTAGCTCTGCACGCTCACTCCACCGTGAGCGCCCGGGGCCCGGTCGACGGTGACGTCGTCCTGGTCACCGGGCCGGTCGGTGTAATGGACGACATCCCCGGTGACCAGAGTGATGTCGTGGGCGGCCTGCCCGGCCGCCGCCGTGACCGCGGTGGTAGCGCTGCTCGTCGAAGCGGCGTCGTCCGCGGCGGCCGCCGGTGAGGCCAGAAGCGCGCCGCTGAGCGCCAGGGGCAGAGCGGTGGCGGTCGCCGCGGGGAGATACCGAAGTTTGCGTCTTGGTCGCGTCATAGGTGGGGTCTGCGCGGCCGGAGATCCTGCCAATCGCGGTTCCTGTGGCGGGACTGCGTCATGGCGAGAGTTCGTCAGGGAGACGGAAGGGTACGTTCAGCCGACGGCGGTCAGCTCACAGGCGAAGCGGCGGACGGCATCGCTGAGGCCGTCCGGATCGTCGAAGTTCGCGAGATGCCTCGCCCGCGGGATCAGCTCGACCCGGGCCCGCGGATTGACGGTGGGGAACTCATGGTCCCGCGACCGGAAGACCGTGTCCTTCTCGCGGTTCAGGATGAGCGCGGGGTTCGAGTCGCTGACGGGTAGGCGCCGGCTCACATGAACGCCATGCACGCCGTGACCTCGCCGGACAAGGCGAGGGCGCCCCACAGGAGGATGCCGCCGACCGGCCGGACCGGGCGTCCGGCGTCTTCGCGCAGCATGGTCAAGTGGACGGCGACGGAGGCCGGCATCGAAACCGCCCCGACTGCGCCGGCGAACAGCAGCACTTCGAGGGCGAGTTGCTGCCACGCAGGGCTTCCGCTCCGCAGCACGCGGACCATCACGGTCAGGGCGGCTGCGGGCAGCAGTCCCAGCGCGGTGGTCGCCGCCACCCACCACCACCGTCGCCCCTGGCCCGCGAGCCGCCCGAACCAATGCCCCAGGGCCACGGTCGGCAGAACGTATACGGCTGTCAGCAACGCGCTCCCACCCAGCAGGGCCGGCAGCCCGAGCACCATGACGAGGGAGAGTGCGCCGACTCCGGGCGAAGAGCCGCCGCCGGACCATGCGGTCCACGCCGGCACGAGTGCGGCGATGACCACGCACAGGACAGCCATCGACACGGACGACGGCGCCGCGCCCGGCCGGTTCGCTGCCCGCCCGTCCCACGGTTGCGCCATCCCGCCCTCCCCGGCCCCCGGATGCCACCCTGCGAGCGTGTCGGCCACACCCTACGCCCGTTACTGAACGCGTTCAATAGTGGCAGGATTCCTGTGCTGGCAGTCTCCGGTCCGGAAGGGGGGCAGAGCTCCTGGGCGCTGCTAGGGTCCGGGTGATCATCACACCACCTGGGGGAGCCATGACGGCTGTTGTGCTGCTGACCGTTGGTCCCGTGCTACTTCTCCTGAGCGGAGCGGTCGCCCTGAACGTCCGGGGAGCCGCTCGCGGACTGGAGAGCTGGGCCGCAGCCAACCATGCACGGGTGATGCAGGCGCGCGGCGAGCTCGGGCCTTCCTATACAGCGCCCTCCGCCCGGTTCTTCCGGCGGGTCGCGACTCTCGTCGTCATGTGCGGGCTTGTCTTCACTCTCGGTGGCTGCCTCGAACTCCTGTGAGGCGGTCGATCGCCACGGCTGCGAGCGCGGGGAGGGGAAGCCCGTGCTCCCGCTCCCACTCGTCCGCAGC
This sequence comes from Streptomyces sp. OR43, assembly GCF_008042275.1. Lineage (GTDB taxonomy): Bacteria > Actinomycetota > Actinomycetes > Streptomycetales > Streptomycetaceae > Streptomyces. The sequence continues at coordinate 33,274 of NZ_RDBK01000025.1, forward strand.
CGACCAAGGGCGGATCACGCCGTCGAGGTCGCGAACAGTGCGTCGCAGGAGAGGCGAGGCGTCACGCCCCGCGCAACCCCTCCACGAAACCGCGCCACGCGCCCGCCCCGATCACGATGACGGGGCCGTCCTGGACCTTGCTGTCGCGGACGGGGACGGCGCCGCAGGTGCCGTCGGCGACCTCGACGCAGTCGCCGCCGGTGTTTCCGCTGTACGAGGACGTGCGCCAAGTCGCGCCGCCGGTCACGGTGCACTCGACGCACTCGCCGCCGGTGTTTCCGCTGTAGCTGGACTTACGCCACTGCGCGCTCTTCAAGCCGGGGCCGGTCTCCATAACGCTCCTCCATCACGCGGGCGATCAGAGCCGCCGAGTCCTCCACGGAGAGGGCGGCGGCCTGCAGATGAGCGTATCGGAGCGAGGCCTCACGGACCGTGTCGGGGTTGGCGGTCATGTGGCCGGAGATGAGGTCTTCCGTGTAGACGACGTCCGGGTCATCGTCGAAGCGCAGCAGGTTGAATGAGCCAGCCAGGCTTGAGTGTTCACCGGCCGAGAAGGGCAGCACCTGGATGCGCATCCACCGGTGGGTGGTGAAGTCCAACAACCGCGCCAGTTGGGCGCGCATGACCGCATGGCCGCCGATCGGCCGGTGCAGCACGGCCTCGTCCAGCACCGCCCAGGCCAGCGGCGGGCGTTCGCGCTCCAGGATGCGTTGGCGCTCCATGCGGGCGGCGAGCAAGCCGTCCAGGTCGTCGGGCATCCCGGTGGCCAGCACCGCCCGCGCATACCCCTCCGTCTGCAACAGCCCGTAGACCAACTGCGCCTGGTACGTCGAGATGTACGCGGCCTTCGCCTCCATCTCCGCGTACGGCTGGAACCACGTCGGCAGCTGGCTCCGCAGGACCAGGCCCATCAGCCGGGAGAACGTGCCGTCCGTACCGAGCGCCGCGTCGACCCGTTCCGAGAAGTCGCGGGTGGGGACCTTCTTCGTCGTCTCGATCTGGCCGATCAGCGAGCCCGTACAGAAGATGATCTCGCCCAACTGGGCCTGGTTCAGGCCCGCTGCCTCGCGCAGGCGACGTAATTCCCAGCCGTAGTAGTTCAGTGGGGATGCGCTGGGGTCGAGAGTCTGGACGTTGGCCACGGCAGGACCTCCGGTGTGCAACGCCTCGCGGCGTTCGTTTCCGTACGTAGCCGAGCGTAGTCACGTGCTCGCACGATGGTGACATGAATCACGTAATCGCCCCCCGGACTGGGTCGCCCGAAGAGCCCGTCTACCGCGCCGACTTCGCCATGGGTGAGCACTCGGCCCGGCACCTGCGCCGCATCCTGCGGCTCTACCTCAACGGGTGGGGGCTGGAGGCCGTGGCCGACGCCGCGGAGCTCGCGCTCACCGAGCTCATCGCCAACGTCGTCCGGCACGTGCCCGGCCGCCGGTGCCAGACCTTCATCTTCCGGCTCCCGGGCGGCGAGGGCGTGCGCGTCGAAGTGGCGGACGACTGGCCGCAGTTGCCCCGCACGGTTGAGGGTGACGTTCTCGACGAGGGCGGGCGGGGGCTGCTCCTCGTCGACGCCGTCACCGACAAGTGGGGCGTGGAGGCGCGGCGCGATGGCGGCGGCAAGGCGGTGTGGTTCGAGTGCCTGGCCGCCCCGCCGAGGCCCGCCGCCGACCCGGTTACGCCGCCAGCTCCGCCAGTACCGCGTCCGTGAACGGCGGCCATACCTCGGCCGCCCACGGGCCGAACGCGCGGTCCGTGAGGGCCACGCAGGCCGCGCCCGCCACCGGGTCGATCCAGAGGAACGTGCCCGACTGGCCGAAGTGGCCGAAGGTCGCGGGGGAGGACGAAGCGCCGGTCCAGTGCGGGGCCTTGTGGTCGCGGATTTCGAAGCCGAGGCCCCAGTCGTTCGGGTTCTGGTGGCCGTAGCCCGGCAGGACGCCCTTCAGCCCGGGGTGGACGACGCTCTGCGCCTCCAGCACCGTGCGCGGATCCAGGAGCCTGGGCGCCTGGACCTCCGCCGCGAAGCGCACCAGGTCCTCGACCGTCGAGACGCCGTCGCGGGCCGGGGAGCCGTCCAGTGTCGTCGCGGTCATGCCCAGCGGCTCCAGCACCGCTTGGCGCAGGTACTCCGGGAACGGGATGTCGGTGGCCTTCGCGAGGTGGTCGCCGAGGACCTCGAAGCCCGCGTTGGAATACAGCCGCCGGGTCCCGGGCGGGGCCGTGACCCGGTGCTCGTCGAACGCGAGGCCGCTGGTGTGGGCGAGCAGGTGCCGGACCGTGGAGCCCTCCGGGCCCGCCGGTTCGTCGAGCTCGATCGCGCCCTCCTCGTACGCCACCAGGGCCGCGTAGGCCGCGAGCGGCTTGGTGACGGAGGCGAGCGGGAAGCGGTGCGCGGTGGGGCCGTGCCTGCCGAGGACGGTGCCGTCCGCTCGTACGACGGCTGCTGCCGCGGTGGGGACGGGCCAGTTCTCGATCATCGCCAGGCTCTGCATGCGTACGAGGTTAATGCCCCGGCCGGCAGGGTCACAGCGCGCGCAGACCCCGGTCGGTGAACGCGATCTGCCACTCCAGGCTCTCGTCGATGTCGGTGCTCCACCGGAAGCCTCCGCCCGCTTCCAGCGTGGCGAACCCGTGGAGGAGGCTGCGGAGCATGCGCAGGGCGTGGTCCGTATCCGGTGCCGTGATCCCGTAGCCGCGCAGTACTGCCGAGAACGCGTCGAGCAGCCGCTGCCCGGCGCCGGCCAGCGGATCGTCCGGGCCGGACGCTTCCAGGCCGATCGTCGCGGCGTACCGGCCGGGGTGCTCCACCACGAAGGCGCGGAAGGCGCGTGCGGCGGCTGCCAGGGCGTCGCGGCCCGCGTACCCCTGGATCGCCCCGCCGACGGCGTCGGCGGCCTCGCTCAGCGCCAGGACCGCGATGCGACGGTTGAGGTCCTCCTGGCTGCTCACGTGCTTGTACAGGGAGGGGGTGCGCACGCCCACCCGCTGGGCCAGCGCACCCATCGTCAGGTTGCCGAGGCCCACCTCGTCGGCGAGGGCCGCACCGGCCGCGACCACGGCCGCCGGGTCCAGGCCCGCCCTAGGCACGGGAGGCGTCCGAGCCGAGGAAGGAGAGCATGAGGGAGACCACCTGGTCGGGGAACTGGTCGTGCGGGTAGTGCCCGGCGCCCTCGATCATCTCCAGGCGGCCGAGGCCGGACGGCAGGTCGCCGATGATCGCCGAGCCCTCGGCGTGCGGGTCGGCCCAGTCGGGGTCGAGCGTGCCCATCACGACCAGGACCGGGCAGCGGACGTTGCCGAGCTGGGCGCCGGCGTCGACCGGGGCGCTGCGGCCCATGCCCTGGAGGGCCTTCATCCGGCCCGGCTCGCGCAGCAGCGAGTCGACGCGGCCGAGCCGCTCGTCCCAGTCGGCCGGCTTCGCCCCGGGGTAGGCCACGTCGAGGTAGGAGCGCCAGAGCGGCACGCTGCCGAGAGCGCCCGTGCCGAGCAGGCGCAGCATGCCCTGCCGGAAGCGCTTCACTCGCAGGTCGCCGAGACGGACCGACTGCTTGCGGGTGAACGGTGCCAACTCGACGACCGCGGTGACCAGCGAGGGTTCCCGCGCTGCGGCGACCGTGGCGGCACCGCCGGAGATCGAGTGCCCGACGAGCACGGCCGGGCCGCCCAGGTGGCGGATCACCGCGAGCAGATCCCCGGCGATGGCGGTGCGGCTCCAGTCCGGCCAGCCCGTGCTCGACTCGCCGCAGCCGCGCAGGTCGACCGCGGCGACCCGGTAGCCCGCCGCCACGAGCGAAGGGATCACCGTGCGGTACGCGGCGCGGCTGTCACCCATGCCGTGCGCGAGAACGATCAGTGGACCGGACCCCGTCACTTCGTAAGCGATCGTGCCACCGTCGACAGCGAGGTATTCGGTCATGACGTCCTCCAGAGCTGGAGCTAATGTTGTTAGCTAAAAGCTATCGGTATTAGCCATTGGAGTCAATGACCGAAACGCGCATCCGGTGGTACTTGCTTAGAGTGCACTCCAGGGTTCTAGCGTGGAGGGCATGACGGTGACGGAGACGGCGGCGGAGACCACTTCGACAGGGGTGGACACCTGCGCGTCGGCCCCCCGGCCCCACCKCCGCCCCGAGGGTCAGGACCGCTACACCATCAGCGAGGTGGCCGCCTTCACCGGGCTGAGCGCCCATACGCTGCGCTGGTACGAGCGGATCGGGCTGATGTCGCACGTCGACCGCTCGCACACGGGACAGCGCCGCTTCACCAACGCCGACCTGGACTGGCTCGGCTTCGTCGGCAAGCTGCGGCTGACCGGCATGCCGGTCGCCGACATGGTCCGGTACGCGGAGCTGCTGCGCGAGGGCGACCACACCTTCGACGCACGCAAGGAACTGCTGGAGGCGACCCGCCGCGACGTGAGGACGCGGATCGCGGAGCTCCAGGACACGCTCGCCGTCCTCGACTACAAGATCGAGTTCTACGCAGGCGCCCAGCGGGCGCCGGAAAGGCCCAGTGCCTGATGAGTGACCAGAAGATCGAGACCGCGGAGCTCGGCAAGGACGGCCCGCAGGTCGGCGTCCAGGGGCTCGGCTGCATGGGGATGAGCGAGTTCTACGGCGACACCGACGAGGCCGCCGCCCGCGAGACGCTGGAGACGGCGCTCGCGGCCGGTGTCACGCTCTTCGACACCGCTGACGTCTACGGCAGCGGCGCCAACGAGAAGTTCATCGCGCCTTTCGTCGGCGCACACCGGGACGAGATCGTCCTCGCCACCAAGTTCGCGATCGAGCGGCGCGACGACGACCCGCACTACCGGGGCGTGAACAACGACCCCGCGTACATCCGCAGGGCCGTCGAGAACAGCCTGCGCCGGCTGAACACCGACGTCATCGACCTCTACTACATGCACCGCCGCGACCCGTCCGTACCGCTGGCGGAGTCCGTCGGCGCGATGGCCGAGCTGGTGGAGCAGGGCAAGGTCAAGCAGCTCGGTCTGAGCGAGGTGACGGGCGCGGAGCTGCGCGAGGCGCACGCCGTGCACCCCATCGCCGCCCTCCAGTCCGAGTGGTCGCTCTTCAGCCGGGACGTCGAGCGCAGCGCCGTGCCCGCCGCCGTGGAACTGGGCGTGACCCTCGTGCCGTACTCGCCGCTCGGCCGGGGGTTCCTGACCGGGGCGTTCGCGGACGCGGGCAAGGACCTGGGGAAGAACGACTTCCGGCAGTTCCAGCCGCGCTTCACCGGCGACAACGCGAAGACGAACGCCGCCCTCCTGGAGCCGGTCCACAAGATCGCCGCCGCACACGGGGCGACCGCCGCCCAGGTGGCGCTCGCCTGGGTGCAGCAGCGGGCGCAGGTGCACGGCCTCACCGTGGTGCCGATCCCCGGTACGCGTAAGAGCAGCCGGCTGCTGGAGAACATCGGCGCGACCCGGCTCACGCTGTCGGCCGAGGAACTGGCCCTGCTGGAGCCCATCGCGGACCAGGTGGCGGGGGACCGCTACCCGGACATGAGCTCGACGGCCACGGCCCGCGAGTAGCGCGGGGCGCGGCCCGGTGCGCCCGCCCGGTGCGGCGGGCGGCCGCACCGGACGGGCGGGGCTCGATCAGCTGGGCAGACGGTCCAGGAGCCGGGTGCACAGCTCCTCGGTGATGATCGTGTGCCCGGTCGTCGTGGACGAACACAGGAACTCGTCCACCTCGCTCTCCTGCGGTTCGAGCTTGTCGATGTTCACATACAGGTCGTCCTGCTTCTCGACGTCGCGGATCGCGACCGCGCTGACCGAGGGGACGAAGCACACGTTCTCGTACCGCAGATCCGTCGCGCCACCGAGCTTCTTCAGGGTGTCGGCGAGGATCTTGTACGTGTGCAGGGTGCCGCCGGGCGCGCCGTCGATCTCCGGGAAGCCGTTGGTGGTGACGGTCTGCTCGTCCTTGGGGAACCTGCGGTTCAGCTGGGCGACGGTCACGTCGTTGCCCTGGGCCTGGGCGTAGAAGGTGGTGCCCGGGTAGATCCGGTCGACCTTCAGCGCGATGTCGCCGGGACTCACCTCCGGCAGGCCGACCCCGTCGGCGCGGCCGTTGGCCACGGCCAGCGTCCTCGGGACCCGCGGCCAGCCGCCGACTCGGTCGAGCGCGGACAGGAATTCCGTGCGCTCCGGGGCGACCCCGACCGTGCGGGTGTCCTTGTCGTAGTGGCGCCACAGCATCTGGCGCGCGGCCGGGCTGTCCATCTGCTTCGCGAAGTCGTTTGCGAAGGGGATGAAGTGCGAGAACGCCTGCACCCCGACCGGGATGGAAGCGCCGCGGTGCGGGCTGTCGTAGGAGAAGTACAGCGCGGTCCGGTGGTCCATCCGCTGCGTCTCGAGCCTGGCGAGCGCGTAGCGGGTGACGATGCCGCCCATGCTGAAGCCGCCGACGACCAGCGGGGTGTTGCCCACCTGCTCGGCGATGGTCCGCATGATGGCGGCCGTGGCCGCCTCCGCGTTGTCCAGGATCGACGCGCTGCGCTCCTCGAAGCCGAGGAGGATGACGTCCCTGCCGCGCCGGCGCAGTTCGCTGATGAGCGCGAAGTCACCGCCTCCCTCCAGCCCTTGGTAGAGGACGTCGAGCTTGCTCCGGCCGAGGTTGAACCCGTCGGCCATGATGACGGGCCGGACGAGCTCGCCGTTGTTTCCCTCCCCGGGGAAGACCCAGGCGAAGCCGTTCGGCAGGGGCCATTCGACGTGCTCGGGCACCTCGACCGGCTCGGCGGCCGGGTGGCCGCTGAGGGTGAACGAACCGACGTTGGGCTCGGTCGTCTCGGACATGCGCGTACTCCTCGGAGGAAGGGGGGTGGTACGACGCCATCCTGCTCGGCAAAGTGGGCGAACACCCCCTCCGAGCTGCGGGGTTCACCACATCTGATGGAGTGCGCGCGGAGGGTGTTTGGGGAGCTCCGGGCCCGGCACGCCCGGCCTCACGCCAGCCCCAGCGCGAAGACCGCGAACCCAGCCGCGAGCACGCCCGCCATCGCCCGGCGGGCGTTCGCGGCCCGGGTCCCCGCCTTCCACGGCGCCTCGAACCTCCGCGCGTACCGGGCGATCAGTACCAGCAGCCCCGCGAACACCGGCATCCAGACCAGCCGGGCCAGGATCCACCCGAGCGTGTCCGGACCGGTCGTCAGTCCCGGCACCGACCCGGCGAAGGACGCCGGAACCGCCGCGGCCAGCATCGCCGTCTGGTGCCAGCACAGAATCGTCATCGCCGACAGGTTGACGACGACGACCGGCGCCCACACCAGCGGCCTGCGCAGCAGCCGGCCGATCCGGCCGTGCAGCAGGATCGCCGCACCGCTCTGCGTGGCGCCCAGCGCGAGGACCAGCAGCGACGGCGGATGCGAGTTGGTACGCGCCTCGCCCGGCACCCCGACCATCGACGCCGGGTAGTGGAAGAGCAGCAGCAGCGCGGCGAACAGCACGCCACCGCCGACGAGCAGCAACCGGGCGCCCCGCCTCCCGATCCGGCCCTCGGCCCAGGAGACGCCGAGCTGGTACGCGAAGAGCCAGCCGGGAAGGATGTTGAGCATGCTCAGCCAGGAGGGCATGGAGTCACCGAGCGGCCCGTAGCGCAGCAGGTCGACGACGGCCACCACGCCGAGCAACGGCGCCGCGGCCCAGCCGCCGAGCCGTTTCGCCATGCGGATGCAGTACGG
>NZ_RDBK01000025.1:41059-88849 GCF_008042275.1 Streptomyces sp. OR43
TGGCCGCGGCCACGCGGGTCGAACGCGAGGATCCGGCGCTGCGGGTCCGCGGCGAGGCTCGCGTACCGGGGGTCCGGGTCGGCCTTCAGGGCCAGGGCGTTGGCCCGGTAGCGGAGTCCGACCGGGGCGCCGTCGAGGTTTCCGACGACGAGCGGATGCCGTGAGGCCAGGGACTCCTGCTCCCGCTCGCTCAACCCCGCGAAGAACCGGCCCACTTCGGCGGGCGTGTCCCGCGCCGGATCGGGCAGCTCCCGCCCCAGTACGTGATCCGACCGCCAGGCGGCGGTGCCGGGAGGCGGCCCCGTGAGTGCCTGCTGGGTGTTCCCCGACGCCCAGCCGGCGGTCCCTGACACGACGGTGGTCGCCAGGGCGACCGCGACCAAGGTCCTCGCATAGCGGCGCATCCGACCCTCCCTCTCCGGCTGAACCGSCTCCCGCACGCCGTCCGGCGCGTTGGAGAGGAAAGTAGGAAGAGGGTGGGTGCGGGAGCGTCACACCACGGGGCCAACTGCGGGGTGATACCCGGGTAGGGGGTGTACGGGGCTCTGCCGGGGTCGTCCGGCGGTCGCTTCGTCCTCAATCGCCGGACGGGCTTGAAAGCGTGCCCTCATTTGCCGGGTGGGCTCCAAAGTGCCGGGAGGGGCTCAAGGGACGGCCGGTTCACACGTGTCCTCAAGCGCCGGACGGGCCCGTTCCGCCCGGCACCACCAGCCCGGCCTCGTACGCGAAGATCACCGCCTGGGCGCGGTCGCGCAGGTCCAGCTTGGCCAGCACCCGCCCGATGTGGGTCTTCACGGTCTGCTCCGCAAGCACCAGATGCCCCGCGATCTCCTGGTTCGACAGCCCCCGCGCGATCAGCTCCAGCACCTCCGTCTCACGCGGGGTCAGCCCGTTCAGCCGCAGCGCGGGGCCGCTGCGGGAGGCCCCGGACGGCCGCTGCCGGGCGAAGTCCGCGATCAGGCGCCGCGTCACGGACGGTGCCAGCAGCGCATCGCCGGCCGCCACCACCCGGACCGCCGAGATCAGGTCCGCCGGCGGGGCGTCCTTCAGGAGGAACCCGGACGCGCCGGCGCGCAGCGCCTCGTACACGTAGTCGTCCACGTCGAACGTGGTGAGCATCAGCACCTTCGGCACATGCACCACGCCCACCGGCGGGTTCAGCAGCTCACGGGCCGCCGCCAGGCCGTCCATCTCGGGCATCCGGACATCCATCAGGACCACGTCCGGATGCGTGTGGCGGCTGACGTCGACGCCCTGGCGCCCGTCCGGCGCCTCACCGACCACGTCGATGTCCGCCTGCGCCGCCAGCAGCGCCGCGAATCCCGCCCGCACCATGGCCTGGTCGTCGACGATGATCACACGGATGGTCACGAGTCCTCCGGGGTCGGGGGCGGAGTCGGGGCGGTAGAGGAAGAAGGAGCCGACGCCGGTGGCAGCGGGAGCCGTGCGGCCACCCGGAAGCCGCCGTCCGGCAGCGGACCGGTGTCCAGCGTCCCGCCGGTCAACCGTACGCGTTCACGCATGCCGACCAGCCCGTGTCCCGTCCCCGTCGTCTCCACCGGAGTACGCGGAGCGAGCGACGAACCCGTCTGCGGCGGCGGGTCGTTGACGACCAGCACCGTCAGATGCGCGCCGTCGGAGCTGACCGACACCCGGGTGCGGGCACCCGGCGCGTGCCGGACCACGTTGGCCAGTGCTTCCTGCACGATCCGGTACGCGGACAGATCCACCGCCGGCGGGACATCCTCCAGCCCGGCGGGCAGCGACAGTTCGGCGGGCAGCCCGGCCCGTACCGTCGCCTCCACCAGCTGCTGCACCCGGTCGAGCCCGGGCTGGGGCGCCCGCTCGCCCTCCGTACCCTCGCTGCGCAGCACCACCAGCAGCCGCCGCATCTCCGTGAGGGACTCCCGTGCACTCGCGGCGATCGCGCCGAACTCGTCGCGCGCCTCGTCGGACAGCCCCTGCAGCCGGTACGGGGCGGAGTCGGCCTGGACCGTGATTACCGACATGTGGTGCGCGACCACGTCGTGCAGCTCGCGGGCGATCCTGGTCCGTTCCTCCAGCAGCGTCCGCTGCGCCCGCTCGGCTTCGCTGATCGTCTCCTGCTCGGCGAGCCGGCGCTGGGCGTCACCCCGCTCCCGTACCGTCGCGCCGACCACCAGAACCACGCCACCGAGGATGAACGTCAGGAGCGAGTTGTCGGTGCCGCGGTGGGGGGAGGCCAGGAACAGGCCGAGCCCGGCCGCGCCCGTCGCCAGCCAGACGGCGACCAGCGTCCGCCGCCGCTCGCGCAGGCCCAGCGCCAGGAGCAGGAAGAGGTAGCCGACGAGGCCGGGCGGTGTCCACGGCCAGGCGTGGTCCTGCCCGGCGTCCACCCCGAGCAGCGCGACCGCGCCCAGGATCTGGGCCGGGAAGCTGATCCACCAGGCTTGCAGCGGGCGGTGCGCGAGCATCAGCAGCGGCGCGGCCTGCGCGACGGCGAGCCCTGCCGCGATGCCGCCGTTCAGCCCGTACTGGTTGGTCAGGACGTTGATCGTGACCGGGATGAAGATCGCGCCGAGTGCCAGGACGGCGACGTACGGCAGCAGGCGCTTCCATCGCCTCGTGGCGTCGGCCAGCAGCGGTGTCGGGGGATGGGAGGGGTGGGACACCGCGTGGGCGGTCTCGCGCAGATTGCGGCGGGCGGCGCTCAGCAGCCCGTCCGCCGGCGGGTGCGGGGGAGCGGGCGGCGGCGATGACGGCGGCGGGGAGGAAGTGGGCATGGCCTGATCAGGGTAGGCAGCGAAGCCACCCGTCGGCGTCATACCGGGGTTCCGATCCGCCGCCGCCGTTCTCGTACGGGGGTATGACCCACCGGTACGCGCTACAGCTCGGCGAGCAGCTGAGCCTTCTTCGCGCTGAACTCGTCATCCGTCACCAGACCCGCCTGGTGCAGGTCGCCGAGATGGCGGATCCGCTCCGCGATGTCCGCCGGGTCCCGGTGGCCCGCACTCGTCAACGCGGCCGCGGGCGGTGTGGGCTGCCTCCGGCGGAGGGATTCCAGGACGGCCGCGGCGAAGGGCAGCGACTCGTGCACCGGGCCGTAGCCCAGGCCGAAGATCACCGCGGCCGGGTCCTGATCGGCCCGGGTCGGACGCGCCGCCATCGGCTGCGTGCTCGGCGCGGCGCTCGTCAGCAGGCTCGCCCCGGGCGCGGCCGGTGGTCCGGTGGGCGGATCCATGGGCGTCAGACCGCGCGGTACGAGCCGCAGATAGCCCTCGAAGGCCTCGGGCGAACGCCACTCGACGCCGCTCAGTTCCGTGACCGGGAACGTCTGGTCGCCCGCCTTCCACTTCTCCGACGAGGCACCCGTCCAGAACCACCGGAACGAGATCCGGTCGCCGTCGAAGCTGGCCCTGCCGTCGTACGCCTTGAAGCGCATCGGCGCCTCGGGGGCCGCGACCAGGAACCGGTCGGCGGGTTCGGCCGCATCGGGGCCCAGCCGCGCGCGCAGCTCGTCCGCGTAGTACTCGGCGAGCGTCTCCCGTTCGGCGGGGAGCACCAGGCGGTACGGATCGCAGCCGTCCTTCAGCTGCCCGGCCGCCGCCTCCAGCAGTGGATCGGCACCGGGTCTCGGGACCGCACGCAGCACCACCGTGCCCCGCTTGCCCGGGGTGAGCGTCACCGACGACAGCGCCGCGTGCGGGACGCGGCGCTCACGGAGGCTCTGGAAGAGCCTCGGCGTGCGGATACCCCGTTCGAAGCGGATGAGCACGGAGTCGGTGTCGAACTCCCAGGTGGCATGAATTCCGGCCAGCACATCACCCATGTGCCTCATCGTATGCGGCACTTGCCCGCTCGTCCCCCCTCGGAGGCCCTCGCAATTCGTGGCCGGTCGCGGATCTCTACGCGCGTCAGAGCCGTATCCACGGTTCTTTGTGCGCGTCAGACCGTCGCGTGGCCGGAAATCTGTTCGTGGCAGCCGCTGTCGGACCGGGCACAGGTCACGGAGGTGTAGGCGCCCGCGCCGATCGCGGCGAAGTTGCCGAGGCTCTCGGTTCCCGGCTCGAAATAGCCGCTGTGACCGACCGCGTCGCCCGCCGACGCGATCCGCGCGCCGAAGTCCGGATCGACCGGGTCGGCCCCGTGACCCAGGCCCCCGAACTCCAGGTTCGGCACGTCCTCGATCCAGTCGTCGTGGTCCCGCATCGCCCAGACATTGGCCCGGGTGTGCAGCTGACCGGCGTTGTCGACGCGCATGCCGGGGCTACCCGCGACCGCGATGTCCGTCACCCGGCCGGGCAGTTCGTCCGCGGCCACGCCGCACAGGACGGAGCCGTAGCTGTGGCAGAACAGCGAGACGGGAGCGGATCCCGGAAGCGACTTCACGAGCGCGTCGAGCCGGACGGCCCCGCGCTCGGCGAGGTTGCCCAGGGCCGCGTCCATGCCGATGCCGGCCGGTGCGGTGTAGTCGGCCCAGGCGATCACCGCGGTCCGCACGCCCGGATGCCCGGAGTGCTCGGCCGCGTACAGGGACTTGGCCATGCCGACGGGGGCGGCGTTCGTCTTGTCCCCGGTGCGCTCCAGCGTCAGCAGGTTCGTGTCGACGCCGGGCACGACCACCGAGACCCGCTCGGCCCGGTCCAGATCGCCGAACACCTCGGCGGCGTGGCCCCGGCCCGACGGGTCGAACGCGAGGAAGTGACGGCCCTCGGCGAGCATCGACCGGAAGCGGTCCACCCGGTGCTGCGCGTCGGCGCGGCCGTCGGGGGAGAGCCTGGAGTCGTGCACCCGGGTCTGCTCGGCCGTGCGCGCCTGTTCCAGCGCCAGCCGGTTCGCCTGGTAGCGCAGGGTGACCGGGGCGCCGTTCAGGTTCCCCACCACCAGGGGGTACTTGCGGGCCAGACCGGCCTGCTGCGCGTCCGTGAGAGCGGCGAAGAAGTGCGCCAGCTTGTACGGAGGCGCATCCGCCGCGGGGAGCGCGCGCCCCGCTATCGACCCCTTGGCCCAGGAAGCGAGTGCGACGGTGCGTGGCGCGTCGGAGTGCTGATGACGCACGGCGGTCCAACCGGTGGTCGCCAGCATCACGAACACGACCGCGATGGCGAGAAGAGCGCGCCAGGCGGTGAGCGTGGGGGAGGAGTCGAAGGAAGTCACTTCGCCACACATTAGGAGACGCGCGTAAGGAGTCGTTAAGCGGGTGACACACATCACCTGGGCGGGGGGAATGAAACCCCGTTTTCCTCACGCTGTGTTCGGCCTTGCGCGACGCTGCGATGCGCCGGGTGCCGCCGGAGCGCCCCATCGGGGCGCCGCGGCCCGCGTGTTGTGAGGTCGGTCATGTCCGGTGACTGAGGCGTGCGGCACACGGGCCCGGTTGTTGCGGCACACCTGCTCAGTCGAGGTGCGCCGTTCCGGCGGGACGCGCACGCCAGTCTCCGGCCAGGGCCGGTCCCAACTGGTCCAGGTAGGTCTCGGTCAGCGCCCGCAGCGAGTCCATGCTGCCGTCGCAGCCCCGTCCCCACAGCTGCCCGGTCACCCGCATCACCCCGGAGAACGCCGCGACGGCCACGCGCGGCCGCGGGTCCCGCGCCATGTCCAGGCCCTCGCGCTCGGCGATCAGTGCGGCGATCTGCTCCTCCAGGGCGACGCTGCGCCGCATGTGCGCGGCGAGCAGGGAGGGTGTCGATTCGATCATCTGATAGGTCCGCATGTGGAGTTCGACCGGGACGATGGCCTCAATGGCCTCTCCGATACTGTTCCAGGCGCACAGGACGGCGCGGCGCATGGCCTCGAAAGGGGTTTCGGGGGCGGGACGTTGACGCAGTTCCAGGATGAAGCGCGACTCCACCATGTCCTGGACGGCGAAGACGACCGACTCCTTGCCCGCGAAGTAGCGGAAGAAGGTGCGCTGGGAGACCTCGACCGCGTCGACGATCTCGTCGACGGTGGTCTCCTCGTAACCCTGAGTGGTGAACAGGCCGAGGGCGGCACGGAGCAGGGCGTCCCGGGTGCGTCGCTTCTTGCGTTCGCGCAGCCCGGCCGGCCGGCGTGCGGCTTGCTGCCCGTCGATCACTGAAGTGGTCCTCTTTTCCCTGCTTTGTCCAGCTCAGCCTACCTGCGGGCTACGTGTGAGCTACGTGACAGTTACCGACTTGTGAATTGGTTTGTCAACTGTCAGCGACTGACACTAATCTCCGCGTATGACTAGTCAGACCACCGTCGAAAAGGCGTCGCAGGAACCCCGGGACCCTCTCGGCCCCGCACCGGTCAAGGGGCTGCGCGGCCACCCCTGGCTGACGCTCTTCTCCGTGGCCATCGGCGTGATGATGGTCGCGCTCGACGGCACGATCGTCGCGATCGCCAACCCCGCGATCCAGCAGGACCTCGGCGCCTCGCTCGCCGACGTCCAGTGGATCACCAACGGCTACATGCTCGCCCTGGCCGTCTCCCTGATCACCGCGGGCAAGCTCGGTGACCGGTTCGGCCACCGTCAGACCTTCCTGATAGGCATCGCCGGCTTCGCCGCGGCGTCGGCGGCCATCGGGTTCTCCAGCAGTGTGGCCCTGGTGATCGTGTTCCGGGTGCTCCAGGGGCTCTTCGGAGCCCTGTTGATGCCGGCCGCGCTCGGCCTGCTGCGCGCCACCTTCCCGGCCGAGAAGCTGAACATGGCGATCGGCATCTGGGGCATGGTGATCGGCGCCTCGACCGCGGGCGGTCCGATCCTGGGCGGCGTGCTCGTCGAGCACGTCAGCTGGCAGTCCGTCTTCTTCATCAACGTGCCGGTCGGTGTGATCGCCCTCGTCATGGGCGTGCTGATCCTCAAGGACCACCGCGCCGAGAACGCGCCGCGCTCCTTCGACATCGCGGGCATCGTGCTGCTGTCTGCGGCGATGTTCTGCCTGATCTGGGCGCTCATCAAGGGCGCGGAGTGGGGCTGGGGTGACACCAGCACGGTCGGCTTCCTGGTGGCCGCCGTCGCCCTGTTCGTCGCGTTCGCCCTCGTCCAGCAGCGCGTCAAGGAACCGCTGATCCCGCTGGCGATGTTCCGCTCCGTACCGCTGTCCGCGGGCACGGTCCTGATGGTGCTGATGGCGTTCGGCTTCATGGGCGGCCTGTTCTTCGTCACCTTCTACCTCCAGAACGTGCACGGTCTGAGCCCGGTGGACAGCGGTCTGCACCTGCTGCCGCTGACCGGGATGATGATCGTCGCCTCGCCGCTCGCGGGCGCCATGATCACCAAGTTCGGCCCGCGGGTCCCGCTCGTCGGCGGCATGGTGAGCACCGCGGTAGCCATGTTCGGTATGTCCCAGCTGACCGTCGACACCAGCACCCTGACCATGTCGATCTGGTTCGCCCTGCTCGGTCTCGGCCTCGCGCCGGTCATGGTCGGCGCCACCGAGGTCATCGTGGGCAACGCCCCGATGGAGCTCTCCGGTGTCGCCGGTGGACTGCAGCAGGCCGCCATGCAGGTGGGCGGCAGCCTCGGTACGGCGGTGCTGGGCGCGATCATGGCAGCCGGCGTCGACTCCAAGCTGCCTGACAACTGGAAGGAGGCGCAGCTTCCGCCGCTGTCGCCCGAGCAGCTCGACCAGGCGTCCTCCGCGATCAAGGTCGGCATGCCGCCGGTCGCCGAGGGAACGCCGCCGGAGGTCGCCGGCAAGATCGTGAACGTCGCCCACGACACCTTCGTCTCGGGCATGAGCACGGCGTTCATGGTCGCCGGCATCGTCGCGGTCATCGCCGCACTGGTCGCCACCCTGACCAAGCGCGGCGAGAACGCCGAGGCGGGCGCGGGCGTCGGTCACATCTGACCGGTCCCCGTGGGCGCCTCACGGCGTCAACACAGCGCGTCCAACAGCCCCGCCGGAACGTTCCGGCGGGGCTGTCGCCTATCAGGGTGGTCCCGGCCCCAGGCCCCTTCCCGTACCACTGCCGCGCAGCTCAGGGTGGGCGTGGAAGATCCACATCAGCACGGGGGTTGATTCATATGCGTACGACCGTTGTCGCGGCCGCTCTGGCCGCCACCGCCCTGATCCCACAGGCCCCGGTCCAGGCCCTGTCCGGCCGGCTCGGGGACTGCCGGGCCGGCCAGCTCTGCCTCTGGTCCAAGCCCGACTTCACCGGCACCCGGCAGGTCCACGAGCTGTCCACCATCGACATCGAGAGCTGCGTACCGCTGAAACCGGGTGCCACCGTCCAGTCGCTGGCCAACCGCACCGGGAGGCCCGTCACCACCTACCAGTCGGCGGAGTGCGAGGAGACCGGCGAGTTCGAGACCTACCCGGGCGGCGGCACCTGGACCCCGCGCACCCCGTATCAGGTACGGGCCTTCAAGATCTGGGAGAACTGACCCGCGCGCCACCCGCACACAGCGACGCGGGGCGGCCGGACCCCATCAGGTCCCGCCGCCCCGCGTCGTGCGTCAGCGTCCCTACGCGTTCACACGTTTACGCGTCGCCGCCGGCCGCACCGGGGTCGGCCGCGGTCACGTCCAGGAGGTCGTAACGGTCGACCGCGGTCTTCAGCGCCGAACGGTCGACCTTGCCCTCCTTCGCGAGCTCCGTGAGTACCGCCAGGACGATCGACTGCGCGTCGATGTGGAAGAACCGGCGAGCGGCCCCGCGCGTGTCCGCGAAGCCGAACCCGTCCGCACCCAGCGACTGGTACGCACCGGGCACCCAGCGCGCGATCTGGTCCGGCACCGACCGCATCCAGTCCGAGACCGCCACGAACGGCCCCTGCGCACCCGAGAGCTTGCGCGTCACGTACGGAACGCGCTGCTCCTCCTCCGGGTGCAGCAGGTTGTACCGCTCCACGTCCACGGCCTCGCGCCGCAGCTCGTTCCAGGAGGTCGCCGACCAGACGTCCGCCTTCACGTTCCACTCGTCGGCGAGGATGCGCTGCGCCTCGACCGCCCACGGGACCGCCACACCGGACGCCATGATCTGGGCCGGGATCTCGCCCTTCTCGCCGCTGCTGTAGCGGTAGACGCCCGCGAGGATGCCCTCCACGTCCACGTCCGCGGGCTCGGCCGGGTGCTGGATCGGCTCGTTGTAGACGGTGAGGTAGTAGAAGACGTCCTCGTTCTCGTCGGGCGTCCCGCCGTACATCCGGCGCAGACCGTCCTTGACGATGTGCGCGATCTCGAACCCGAACGCCGGGTCGTACGCGACACAGCCCGGGTTCGTGGAGGCGAGCAGCTGCGAGTGGCCGTCCGCGTGCTGGAGCCCCTCGCCGGTCAGCGTCGTACGCCCGGCGGTCGCGCCCAGCACGAAGCCGCGCGCGAGCTGGTCGGCCATCTGCCAGAACTGGTCACCGGTGCGCTGGAAACCGAACATCGAGTAGAAGACGTACACCGGGATCAGCGGCTCGCCGTGCGTGGCGTACGCCGAACCAGCGGCGATCAGGGAGGCCGTGCAGCCCGCCTCGGAGATGCCGTCATGGAGCATCTGCCCGGTCGGCGACTCCTTGTACGCGAGCAGCAGATCGCGGTCCACCGACTCGTACTGCTGGCCGAGCGGGTTGTAGATCTTCGCGCTCGGGAAGAACGCGTCCATGCCGAAGGTGCGGTACTCGTCCGGTGCGATCAGCACGAAACGCTTGCCGATCTCCTTGTCCCGCATGAGTTCCTTCAGGATGCGGACGAACGCCATGGTCGTGGCGATCGACTGCTGACCCGAACCCTTCTTCGCGGTCGCGTACACCTTGTCCTCGGGCAGGGCCAGAGGCTTCGCCCGCACCACACGCGTCGGGACGTAACCGCCCAGACCCTTGCGGCGGTCGTGCATGTACTGGATCTCCTCCGAGCCACGGCCCGGGTGGTAGTACGGCGGGTTGCCGTCCTCCAGATCCTTGTCCGCGATCGGGATGTGCAGCCGGTCCCGGAACCGCTTGAGGTCCTCGGCCGTGAGCTTCTTCATCTGGTGGGTCGCGTTGCGGCCCTCGAAGTTGGGCCCCAGCGTCCAGCCCTTGACCGTCTGCGCCAGGATCACGGTGGGCTGACCCTTGTGGGCCTTGGCCGCCGCGTACGCCGCGTAGACCTTCTTGTGGTCGTGCCCGCCACGCCCGAGGTGCAGGATCTGCTGGTCGGTCATGTCCTTGACCATGTCGCGCAGCCGCGGGTCGTCACCGAAGAAGTGCTCACGGATGTACGCACCCGTCTCGGTGGCGTACGTCTGGAACTGGCCGTCCGGCGTCGTGTTCAGCTTGTTGACCAGGATGCCCGTGCGGTCCTGCGCCAGCAGGGGGTCCCAGGAGCGGTCCCAGACCAGCTTGATGACGTTCCATCCGGCACCGCGGAACTGCGACTCCAGCTCCTGGATGACCTTGCCGTTGCCGCGCACCGGCCCGTCGAGGCGCTGCAGGTTGCAGTTGACGACGAAGGTCAGGTTGTCCAGGCCCTCGCGGGCGGCGATGGAGAGCTGGCCGAGCGACTCCGGCTCGTCCATCTCGCCGTCACCGAGATACGCCCACACGTGCGAATCGGAGGTGTCGGCGATGCCGCGCGCCTCCATGTAGCGGTTCATCCGCGCCTGGTAGATCGCACCGAGCGGGCCGAGACCCATCGACACGGTCGGGAACTCCCAGAAGTCCGGCATCAGCCGCGGGTGCGGATAGCTGGACAGCCCGTTCGGCGCCTTCGACTTCTCCTGGCGGAACGCGTCGAGCTGCGCCTCGCTCAGCCGGTCCAACAGGAAGGCGCGGGCGTAGATGCCGGGAGAGGCGTGCCCCTGGAAGAAGATCTGGTCGCCGCCCCGGCCGTCGTCCTTGCCGCGGAAGAAGTGGTTGAAACCGACGTCGTACAGCGAGGCGGAGGACGCGAACGTGGCGATGTGACCGCCCACGCCGATCCCCGGGCGCTGTGCCCGCGACACCATCACGGCCGCGTTCCAGCGGGTCGCGTTGAGAACCTTGCGCTCGATCTCCTCGTCGCCGGGGAAGAACGGCTCGTCCTTCGTGGCGATCGTGTTCACGTAGTCCGTGCTGCGCATCTCCGGCACGGCGACACGCTTCTCTCGCGCGCGCTCGATGAGCCGGAGCATGAGGTAGCGGGCCCGCTCACGGCCTCGCTCGTCGACGGCGGCGTCGAGGGAGTCGAGCCATTCCTGGGTCTCTTCGGGATCGAAATCCGGGACCTGACTCGGAAGGCCGCCAATGATGATCGGGTTGCGATCGGATCCGGAAGCCACGCTGTTCCTTCGCTGTTCGGTGCTGCTCTACGGGGCCTGGTCACGGAGGCGTCCCCCCGCTGTGTCTGCGCGTACGCCATCCCATCGTGTACCGCGAGGGCGCAAACGTCATCTCTACCGAAAGGTAACCGCAGGCGTCGCGCCGACCGTCTTCCGGACGGGTGCACGGGCCGCGCCGGAGCGGGTATACGGCCGGACGGGAGCCATCGGGCAGGATGGGTCGGGCCAAACCGCAACCATACGCCCAAGGGGTCCCAACGTTCCCGAATGCTGTTCGACTCCGTTTGCCGGACCGATACGGCATAAGCTGTTCAAGGACGTAAAGGGTGTGGACGGCAGCGCCGGCTCCCGCAGGGGACCCGCCGACAGTGCGGCGACGTGGCAGGGAACGTCACCGTTTAGGCGGTCTCGTACGCTGGGTACTTGCGCGATCCGCCGCTCCCGTGTGGACTACGGCCAACGCCCCGCGCACGCGCGTGGCTGCAGCATTTTCCGAAACATGATCAGGAGGCAACCCGTGAGCGCGACCGCGGACCACGCGGAGGAGCGGACCAACCCGGCAGCACGCCTGGGGTTCGAGCCCGGACAGGTGGTCCAGGAGATCGGCTACGACGACGACGTCGAGCTGGAGCTCCGTGAGGGCATTGAGGCCACTACCGGCCAGGATCTCGTCGATGAGGAGTACGACGACGTCGCAGACGTCGTCCTGCTCTGGTTCCGCGACGAGGACGGCGACCTTACGGACGCGCTGGTGGATGCCATTGGTCTGCTCGAGGACGGCGGTACGGTCTGGCTGATGACGCCGAAGACCGGCCGTGACGGATACGTCGAGCCGAGCGACATCAACGAGGCTGCCCAGACAGCCGGTCTCGCCCAGACCAAGAGCATCAGTGCGGGCAAGGACTGGACGGGCAGCCGTCTGGTCACGCCGAAGGCGGCCAAGGCCAAGCGCTGAACCGCACTCGCCCCTGAAGGCCCCCGACGGCAGCAAGCCGAGGCTGATCAAACGACAGCATCGGCAGCAAGCCGTCCGGGGCCTTCATACATTCCCCGCACATCCATTCCCCCGCCCGTCCAGTCCTTGCCCGCACTGATGCTCTTGGTCTGGGCGAGACCGGCTGTCTGGGCAGCCTCGTTGATGTCGCTCGGCTCGACGTATCCGTCACGGCCGGTCTTCGGCGTCATCAGCCAGACCGTACCGCCGTCCTCGAGCAGCCCGCACATCCACTCTCCCCGCACGCTCCCCGCTCTCCCCCTCCCCGCACGTCCGCAGGAAGCTTTCTTGGGTGCCGCACGGCCGCCCGGCGGCTCTGCGTAGGGTGGGAGCCACCCGGACAGCCCAGCCCGGTGACGTAGCGAAGGGACGCGTTTTCATGGCGATCGAGGTCGGCACCAAGGCCCCGGATTTCGAGCTGAAGGACAACCACGGCCGGACCGTGAAGCTCTCCGACTTCCGCGGCGAGAAGAACGTGGTGCTGCTGTTCTACCCGTTCGCCTTCACCGGCGTGTGCACGGGCGAGCTCTGCGCTCTCCGCGACGAGCTGCCCACCTTCGAGAACGACGACACGCAGCTGATCGCCGTCTCCAACGACTCCATCCACACGCTGCGCGTCTTCGCCGAGCAGGAGGGCCTCGAGTACCCGCTCGTCTCTGACTTCTGGCCGCACGGCGAGACCTCGCGCGCGTACGGCGTCTTCGACGAGGACAAGGGCTGCGCGGTGCGCGGGACCTTCATCATCGACAAGGAGGGCGTGGTGCGCTGGACGGTCGTCAACGGCCTGCCCGACGCGCGCGACCTCAACGAGTACATCAAGGCGCTCGGCGCCCTCTGATCCGTGATCCGGTGGATCTCGCGGCGACCCCCGGCCAAAAGCCTGTTTTGGCCGGGAACCGGTCACTAGGATCCACTCGTTGATCGGATGCCAACACGACGTGGAGGCGCCGGCACCGGCCGGCCCCCAAAGAAACCAATGGGAGGACTCGTGGGAGTCAGCCTCAGCAAGGGCGGCAACGTCTCGCTGACCAAGGCCGCGCCCAACCTGACCGCGGTCATCGTGGGTCTGGGCTGGGACGCTCGTACCACCACCGGCGGAGACTTCGACCTCGACGCCAGCGCCCTGCTGACGAACGCCGAGGGCAAGGTCGGCAACGACGGCAACTTCGTCTTCTTCAACAACCTCAAGAGCCCCGACGGCTCCGTCGAGCACACCGGTGACAACCTCACCGGTGAGGGCGAGGGCGACGACGAGGTCATCAAGGTGAACCTGGCCGGTGTCCCGGCCGACGTCGACAAGGTCGTCTTCCCGGTCTCGATCTACGAGGCCGAGTCCCGCCAGCAGAGCTTCGGCCAGGTGCGCAACGCGTACATCCGCGTGGTCAACCAGGCCGACAACACCGAGCTCGCGCGCTACGACCTCAGCGAGGACGCCTCGACGGAGACCGCCATGGTCTTCGGCGAGCTGTACCGCAACGGTGCGGAGTGGAAGTTCCGCGCCATCGGCCAGGGCTACGCCTCGGGTCTGCGCGGCATCGCGCAGGACTTCGGCGTCAACGTCTAGAGGTATGACAGGCAGTCCGGGGCCGTGGCCCCGGACATGCCTTCGGCATGTCCCGTCCGGCGCCGCACCCTGTGCGGCGCCGGACGCGCTCAACAGACGGATTCACCGGTTCATCAACCGGTTCATCGACTCGGGGAGGACACACCATGGGCGTCACGCTCGCCAAGGGAGGCAATGTCTCCCTCTCCAAGGCCGCACCCAATCTCACCCAGGTGCTCATCGGACTCGGCTGGGACGCACGATCCACGACGGGGGCGGACTTCGACCTCGACGCCAGCGCGCTGCTGTGCCAGTCGGGCCGGGTGCTCGGCGACGAATGGTTCGTGTTCTACAACAACCTCACGAGCCCCGATGGCTCCGTCGAGCACACCGGCGACAACCTCACGGGTGAGGGCGAGGGCGACGACGAGTCGGTCATCGTGAATCTCAACGAGGTGCCGGCCCACTGCGACAAGATCGTTTTTCCGGTCTCCATCCACGAGGCCGACAATCGCGGGCAGACGTTCGGCCAGGTCAGCAATGCGTTCATTCGCGTGGTCAACCAGGCCGACGGTCAGGAACTCGCGCGCTACGACCTCAGTGAGGACGCTTCCACGGAGACCGCGATGATCTTCGGCGAGCTGTACCGCTACAACGGCGAGTGGAAGTTCCGTGCAGTAGGACAGGGGTACGCGTCCGGGCTGCGGGGCATCGCTCTAGACTTCGGGGTCAACGTTTCGTAAAGCCGCGCACGGCGCGGGGGAGCCCCGTGCTCTTCGGGGGAGACCCGTTACATACATGATGGGGTAGCCAGTGGTTCTGAAAACCTTCGGCTGGTCGTTCGCGATTACCGCGATCGGTCTGGTCGCAGCGTGGTTCTACGGGGGGTGGGAAGCCTTCGGAGTGGTGGCGATCCTTTCCGTCCTGGAGATCTCGCTGTCCTTCGACAACGCGGTGATCAACGCCGGAATCCTGAAGAAGATGAGTGCCTTCTGGCAGAAGATCTTCCTCACGGTCGGTGTGCTCATCGCGGTCTTCGGTATGCGGCTGGTGTTCCCCGTCGTGATCGTGGCCGTCACCGCGGGGCTGGGACCGATCGAGGCGATCGATCTCTCCTTCAACGACCCGGACCGGTACAAGGAACTCGTCACCGACGCCCACCCGGCGATCGCCGCGTTCGGTGGCATGTTCCTGCTCATGATCTTCCTTGACTTCATCTTCGAGGACCGTGACATCCAGTGGCTGCGCTGGATCGAGCGCCCGCTCGCCAAGCTCGGCAAGGTCGACATGCTGTCGGTCTGCATCGCGCTGATCGTTCTGCTGATCTCGGCCATGACCTTCGCGACCCAGGCACACCAGCACGGCGGCGGACACGCGGACAAGGCCGAGACGGTCATGCTCGCGGGTATCGCGGGTCTGATCACGTACCTCATCGTCGGCGGTCTCTCCGGCTACTTCGAGAACAAGCTCGAAGAGGAGGAGGAACGCGAGCACGAGGCGGAGGAAGAGGCCAAGCGGTCGGGCAAGAAGGTCTCCGCGATCGCGCTCTCCGGCAAGGCCGCGTTCTTCATGTTCCTCTACCTGGAAGTGCTCGACGCGTCCTTCTCGTTCGACGGTGTCATCGGCGCGTTCGCCATCACCAACGAGATCGTGCTGATGGCTCTGGGTCTCGGTATCGGCGCCATGTACGTCCGTTCGCTCACGGTCTACCTGGTCCGCCAGGGCACCCTGGACGACTACGTCTACCTGGAGCACGGCGCGCACTACGCGATCGGCGCCCTGGCCGTCATCCTGCTCGTCACGATCCAGTACGAGATCAACGAGCTCATCACCGGTTCGGTCGGCGTCATTCTGATCGGCTGGTCCTTCTGGTCCTCGGTCCGGCGCAACAAGGCGATCGAGGCCAACGGAGGCGAAGAAAGTACGGAAGTCTCCGCCGGGGTGTGACCCGGTAGGGAATGAGGAACGCTCTCTGCGGGGCGGCTCGTACGGCAACGGTTCCGGGAACACCCGGATCCGGCCCGGAGCCGCCCCGCAGCGGTGCGTGCGTCGCATGTGCCGCGTGCGACGGGTGGGGCCGACATGTGTGGGGGTTCGGGATGGCGTTCTGGAACAGCCTGTGGCCGGGGCGGGAAAATCAGTTCGAGTCGGGCAGCGCGGCCAGCAACTCCATCGTGCTCTCCAGGCGGCACGCCACGGTCTCGCTGACCAAGCAGGGCGCGCTGACCGGCAACCTCCGGGTCAACCTCTCCTGGCAGATGCGTTCGTCCGACATCGAGGGCCGGTCCCGGCAGAGCGGCCGGCTGCTGCGTCCGCTGAAGCTCTTCCAGCCCGATGTGGTCCAGGCGCACACCCAGGGAGTGGTCAACGTCGACCTGGACCTGGGCTGCATGTACGAGCTGACGGACGGCACCAAGGGTGTGGTGCAGCCGCTCGGCAATCTGATCGGTGATCTCAATGGGCCGCCGTACATCCGGCTCAGCGGCGACGACCGCTTCGGGGCGCCGTCGGGGGAGACCGTCTACGTCAACCTCGACCAGCGCGACCAGATCAAGCGGATGCTGTTCTTCGTCTACATCTACGACCAGACCCCCGCCTTCGACCGTACGCACGCGAAGGTGACGCTCTACCCGGGCAACGGGCCGCGCATCGAGATCGAGCTGGACGAACGGGCTCCGCAGGCCCGCTCGTGCGCGGTGTTCACCGTGGAGAACGAGAAGGGCGAGCTGACCGTGCGGCGCGAGGTGAAGTTCGTGTACGGCTTCCAGTCGGAGCTGGACCGGCTGTACGGGTACGGCATGCAGTGGGGACGCGGCTACAAGACCCGGGCGTAGGCCGTGCGGCGGTCGCCCCGGCTACGTCGGTTGCGCCGGTTACCTCGGTTGCGCTGCCTCGGTTACGTCGTTCAGGGCCGTATGAACTGTGGCCCCTGCGGTGGCAGGACGAAGTTCGGGTCCGGCGCGTGCGCGGCCGCGGCCGCGGGCTGCGGATAGCCGTAGGCGGGCTGTGTGGACGCCGGCTGAGGGTAGCCGTAGGCAGGGCCGGGGGCGGGCGCCGCCGAGGCCACAGCGGGCTGCGGGTAGCCGTACGCGGGCTGCTGGTGCTGGACCGTGACCTGTGCGTCGGGCCCGGGCGCCGGCGGGAAGGCGGGTGCGGGCGGCGGTGTGGGGTCGGGCTCGGCGGCGGCCTCGGACTCGTCCACCGAGATGCCGAAGGCCGTCGCGAGACCGATGAGGCCGGTCGGGTACCCCTGACCCACGGCCCGGAATTTCCAGCCATCGCCGCGCCGGTACAGCTCTCCGCAGATGATCGCGGTTTCCTCGCCCGTCTCCGGCCGCACGTCGAAGACGGCGAGCGGCTCGCCGCCCGATGCGGCGGCGTCGTAGAGCAGGATGCGCAGGTCGCGCACGTGCTCGAAGGCGGCGCCGTCGGAGGACGCGGCGATGACGACCTGGTCGACCGAGGGGTCGAGCGCGTTCAGGTCGGCCTCGATGGTGTCGGTCAGACCCTCGGGCAGGCTCCGCTTCGGCAGCCGTCGTACCAGGCCGGACGGGTGACGGGGCTGGTTGTAGAAGACGAAGTCCTCGTCGGAGCGCACGCGGCCGCCGGAACCGAGCAGCAGGGCCGAGGCGTCCACATCGGGGACCCCGGCGCCCGGGGTCCAGCGCAGCACGGCCCGTACGGCCATGGCGTCGAGGGGGACGTTCGAGCCTTTCACCATCGCGTGCGTCATGCCGGTCATCCTGCCTGCTGGCTGCCCGTGCGGACAACGCGGGGGTCGCAAGCCGTGTCGTGCCGGAACGCCGGAACGAGCCGGTCCGCACCCTGGGGAACCGACGCTAAATGGACGAGTTACCCGGAATTCATGTGAGCCGGGAACTGCCGACACCCGTCCGTACGTACTATTACCGGCCACACGTTGTCCGGTCGGTCAGACAGTACGGGGGGAATCACATGCGTCATTTCGGGCATATCGCGCCTGCTGCGAGGGGCGATCTGTTCTTCCGTGAGCCGTGCGACTTCGACTCCGGTTCCCCGGCCCCCGTCCTCGCGGCGGCCCTGGGGGCCACGCTCTACAGCCCCGCCACCCGTCCCCGGCTCGCCGACGACGTCATCAAGCAGGCCCGCCGAGGAGTCGTCTCCATGGTGTTGTGCCTGGAGGATTCGATCGACGACTCCGAGGTGCCGGGCGCCGAGGAGAACCTGGTCAGGCAGTTCGCCGACCTAGCGGAACGCGGCAGCGAGCTCCCGCTGCTGTTCATCCGCGTCCGCGAGCCGCACCAGATCGCGGACCTCGTGCGCCGACTCGGTGCATCCGTCCGATTGTTGTCCGGTTTTGTACTTCCCAAGTTCACGCAAGAGCGTGGCGTCCCGTTCATGGACGCGCTCACCAAGGCCGAGTCCGCGGCGGGACAGCGGCTCTTCGCCATGCCCGTGCTCGAATCCCCCGAGCTGTTGCACCTGGAGACCCGTCAGGAGTCCCTCCAGAAGATCGCCCGCACCGTCGACACCTACCGTGACCGGGTGCTCGCGCTGCGCCTCGGCGTCACCGACTTCTGCTCGGCGTACGGACTGCGCCGCGCGCCCGACATGACGGCGTACGACGTCCGGATCGTCGGCGACGTCATCGCCGACGTCGTCAACGTGCTGGGCCGGGCGGACGGGACGGGCTTCACCATCACCGGCCCCGTCTGGGAGTACTTCCGGCTCCAGGAGCGCATGTTCAAGCCACAGCTGCGCCGCAGCCCCTTCCTGGAAGGCCGGGCGGAGGAGCTTCGCACGGCCCTGATCGAGCACGACCTGGACGGACTGCTGCGGGAGATCGAGCTGGACCGGGCCAACGGCCTGCTCGGCAAAACCTGTATCCACCCTTCGCATGTCGCGCCCGTGCACGCACTGTCCGTGGTCAGCCATGAAGAGTTCAGCGACGCACAGGACATCCTGCGGCCGGAGCGCGACGGCGGCGGGGTGCTGCGCTCGTCGTACACGAACAAGATGAACGAGGTGAAACCGCACCGGGCCTGGGCCGAACGCACCCTGCGGCGGGCACAGGTCTTCGGCGTGGCGAAGGCGGACGTCGGCTTCGTGGAACTGCTGGCGGCGAGCCTCGCGGAGTGAGCGGTGCGAGCGCGCGGGCGATGCCGGCTGGACGGGTGCGTGGGCGCGCGGGCTGACGGGTGCGTGGGCGCGCAGGGGATGCTTGATGGACGGCCCCGGTTGAGTGGGGCGAGTGTGACAGACGGCGGGCCCGGTTGAGCGGGGCGCGTGTGACGGACGGCGGGCCCGGTTGAGCGGGGCGCGTATGACGGACGGCGGGCCCGGTTGAGCGGGGCGCGCGTGACAGGGCCAACGGAAGGAAACGGCGAACGTGGTGTGGTCGGGTAGCTGGGTCGCGGAACGACTGGGCGTCGAGCTGGTGGGCGACGGGGAGCTCCGTGAGCTGCTGGGCCTCGCCCTGCGGCGCAACCCCAAGCGGGCACACCTGCTCGTGTCCAACGTCCTCGGCAAGCACGTGCCGCAACGCCCCTCGGTCGTATACGGCGCAGGCGTCGAGCTCGGCCGCCGGGTGCGCGAGCTGCTCGGCGAGGACGGCGCACGGCACGCGGTCGTGCTGGGCTACGCGGAGACGGCCACCGGCCTCGGTCACGCCGTCGCCGACGGTCTCGGACACGCGCCCTACCTCCACTCGACGCGACGCCCCGTCGAGGGAGTGGCGCGGGCGGGCGGCTTCGAGGAGTCGCACTCGCACGCCACCTCGCACCTGCTGCTGCCGGAGGACCCGGACCTGCTGGCAGCCGAACGGGGCGGAGAGGCGCACACGACCCTCGTCCTCGTCGACGACGAGTTCTCCACCGGCAACACCGTCCTCAATACCATCCGCGCCCTGCACGAGCGCTACCCCCGCCAGCGGTACGTCATCGTGGCCCTGGTCGACATGCGCTCACCGGCCGACCGGGGCAGGCTCGCCGAGTTCGCCGAGGAGATCGGCGCCCGCGTCGACCTGGTGGCGAGGAACACGGGTACGGTCCGCCTTCCGGAAGGCGTCCTGGAGAAGGGGCAGGCCCTGGTCGCCGAGCAGGAAGCGGCCCAGGCGGCGGCGCAGCCCCGCGTGGGCTGGCCCGGAGGAAAGCCCGAGCCGCTGTGCGGCGTTCCCCGCCCCCACACCCGGATCGACCTCCAGTGGCCCGCCGGAGTGCCCGACGGCGGCCGGCACGGCTTCACCCCCGCACACCGCGCCCTCCTGGAACCCGCGCTCCCCGCCATGGCGGACCGCATCGCGGCGGCCCTGGGCGAGCACCCCCGCAAGGTCCTGGTCCTCGGTTTCGAGGAGCTGATGTACGCGCCGCTGCGCCTGGGCGCCGCCCTGGAGGAGCGCACCGGCGCCGAGGTCCGCTACTCGACCACGACCCGCTCCCCGGTCCTCGCCGTGGACGACCCCGGCTATGCGATACGTACCCGGCTGGTCTTCCCGGCCCATGACGACCCGGCCGACGGCCCGGGCGACCGCTACGCGTACAACGTCGCGGGCGGCGGCTTCGACGCCGTGGTCCTCGTCGTCGACTCCACCGCCGACACCCACGCACTGCACGGCCCCCGCGGCCTGATGCAGCAGCTGGCCCCGCACACCGCGCACGTCCTGCTGGCAGTCGTCCCCTCGTACGTACCGCCCGGGGCGTCCGCCGCGGAGCCGGAACCGTCCCAGGCCCTCCATCAGTCCCAGCAGTCCCATCGGCCCCATCGGTCCCATCGGCAGGAAGAACCCTCCATGCTGCCCGAGCCCCTCCGCGGCCCCGCCTTCTCCTCCTACGCGCCGGACGAGGTCGGCTGGCTGCTCCAGGACCTGTCGGACGCCGAACTGGAGGCGCCCACCGAGGAGCGCGAGGAGGCGATACAGAGCGGTGGCGCGCACTACGCCGAGTCGCTGCCGGTCGAGTACCAGCCGTCCGAGGAGTACCAGGACCTGTTCAAAGCGGCCCTGGACCTGTCGGCCGCCCGCATCGCCCGCGCCGTGGGCACGGTCACCGAAACGGTCCTCGCCGAGCGTGGCCCGCGCCCCGTGCTCGTCTCGCTCGCCCGGGCCGGCACCCCCGTCGGCGTGCTGATGCGCCGCTGGGCCCGCCTGAGGCACGGCGTCGAGCTGGCGCACTACGCCGTCTCGATCGTGCGCGGCCGGGGCATCGACGCCAACGCTCTGCGCTGGCTGGCGGCCCATCACAACCCGGCCGATGTCGTCTTCGTCGACGGCTGGACCGGTAAGGGCGCCATCACCCGCGAACTGGCGGCGGCGATCGCCGAGTTCGAGGAGTCGGACGGGACGGAGGGCTTCAACCCGGAGATCGCGGTCCTGGCCGACCCGGGCGGCTGCGTCCGCACGTACGGCACCCGCGAGGATTTCCTGATCCCCTCGGCCTGCCTCAACTCCACGGTGTCCGGACTGATCTCCCGTACGGTCCTGCGCTCCGACCTCGTGGGGCCCGACGACTTCCACGGCGCGAAGTTCTACCGGGAACTCGCCGGATCGGATGTCTCTGGCCACTTCGTCGACACCGTCACCGACCGGTTCGGCGAGGTCGCCGGCGCCGTGGACGACGAGGTCAAGGAACTGCTCGCCGCGGACCGCGCCCCGACCTGGGAGGGCTGGGCCGCGGTGGAACGGATCAGCGAGGAGCAGGGCATCCACGACGTGAACCTGGTCAAGCCGGGCGTCGGCGAGACCACCCGCGTCCTGCTGCGCCGCGTCCCGTGGAAGATCCTCGCCAAGCGCGGCGCGGGTACGGACCTGGAACACATCAGGCTGCTCGCACAGCAGCGCGGCGTCCCGGTCGAGGAGGTCGACGAACTCCCGTACACCTGCGTCGGGTTGATCCACCCGAAGTACACGCGCGGGGCGACCGGCGCCGACGGCAGGGCGGTGGACTCCCAGTGACTTCGGCCCCGACACTGGTCGCCAGCGACCTCGACCGCACCCTCATCTACTCCGCGGCGGCCCTCAGCCTCCCGATGCCCGACGCCGAGGCCCCGCGTCTCCTCTGCGTCGAGGTGTACGACAAGAAGCCGCTCTCGTATGTCACGGAGACGGCGGCGGCCCTGCTCGACGAGCTGACGCGCTCCCCATCCACGGTCTTCGTGCCGACGACGACCCGCACCCGCGAGCAGTACCACCGCATCCATCTCCCGGGCCCCGCAGCCGAGTTCGCGATCTGCGCCAACGGCGGACACATCCTGGTGAACGGCGTCTCCGACCACGACTGGCAGCGCACCGTGGCCGGCCGGCTGGCCGAGGAATGCGCCTCGCTCGACGAGGTCCGCGCCCACCTCGTCTCCGCCGCCGACCCCGCCTGGCTGCTCAAGGAACGCGTCGCCGAGGACCTCTTCGCCTACCTCGTCGTCGACCGGACCCTCCTGCCCGCGGAGTGGACGAAGGAACTCGCCGCGTGGGCGGAACCGCGTGGCTGGACGGTCTCGCTGCAGGGCCGCAAGATCTACGTGGTACCGCGTCCGCTCACCAAGAGCGCGGCGATGCGCGAGGTCGCCCGCCGCACCGGCGCCACCCTCACCCTGGCCGCGGGCGACTCCCTCCTCGACGCCGACCTGCTGCTCGCAGCCGACCGCGGCTGGCGCCCCGGCCACGGCGAACTGGCCGACGCGGGCTGGAGCGCCCCGCACGTGGATGCGACCGCCGAGAACGGGGTGGCCGCGGGTGAGGAGATCCTGCGTCGGTTCCTCGAAGCGTCGGGACTGCGCCGGGCGGCCTGAGACGGGCCGGGCCGGACTGGGCCCCGGCGCCGGGACCGGGGCCGCCCGGGACAGGGCGTCAACATTCTGGCGCGCGCCACCGAAATCTGCTCGAACAGCAGAGGTGGGACGACTACAGTCGCCGCGTTCCCGCCCGTCGGCGGAGCACTCGGGCGAGCGGGGAGTGGTGCGATGACCAAGGGCAACGAAACCAAGATCACGGACGAGCTGTACGCGTACATGCTCGCCCACAATCCGCCGCTGGACGCGGTACAGCGCGAACTCGTGGAGACCACGTACGCCCGGCTGCCCGACTACGCGGGCATGCAGTCGGCCGAGGAGCAGGGGCCGCTGCTCGCTTTCCTCGTACGGCTGACCGGGGCCCGGCACATCGTCGAGGTCGGGACCTTCACCGGGTTCTCCGCCCTTGCGATGGCCCAGGCGCTGCCCGCGGGCGGGCGGCTGATCGCGTGCGACGTCTCGGAGGAGTGGACCGCCTACGGCCGTGAGGCCTGGGCGAAGGCAGGCGTCGCCGACCGCATCGACCTACGGATCGCCCCGGCCCTGGACACCCTGCGGGCGATGCCCGCGGAGCCGCACATCGACTTCGCCTACCTGGACGCGGACAAGGGAAACTACATCGCGTACTGGGAGGAACTGGTGCCCCGGATGCGCCAGGGCGGCGTCATCACCACGGACAACGTGCTCTTCCACGGTGGCGTGACGGACCCGCGGGCGACCGGGGGAGCGGCGGCCATCCAGGAGTTCAACAACCATGTGTCCGCCGACCCGCGGATGGACAGCGTCATGCTCACGGTGTCGGACGGACTGACGCTGTCGCGCAAGCGGTAGTCGTAGGGGTAGTGATGGTGGGGCTGTCGGGTCGTGGGGACCCTGGCGACGGCTCAGCCGCAGCAGCCTCCACCACAGCAGCCCCCGCCCCCGCCACCACCTGCTGAGGGCGCGGAACCGGCGGATCCGCCCACGGCGACGGCCGAGAGGAGCTTCACGGTGTCCTCGTGCCCGGCGGGGCAGGAGGCGGGAGCCGAGGACTCGGCCATCGGACGGCTGAGCTCGAAGGTGTCTCCGCAGGAGCGGCAGCGGTACTCGTAACGAGGCATGCCCCCAGGCTATCGGCCGGGACGGGCAACGGGCAGCTCCCCGACCGTGGCTTCCGTGCCGAGCTGAGCAACGGGCAGACCCCCGGCCGACCCGGGCAACCCGGCGCCTCCCCGACCACGGTTTCCGGCCGAGCCGCGCAGACATCTCATCTCCCGCGCGGCTTCCGGCCGAGCCGCGCAGGGACGTCTCATCTCCCGCTCGCCGCTCGCCGCTCGCTGCCTCTCCCGCTCGCCGTTCCCCGCTGTCCGGCTACCGGCCGGGTCGGCTGACGGGCATCTCCGAGATCGCGCGCCGCCGCGCGAGCCGCTGCTCACGCTCGGCCTCCTCCGGGTGGCGGGCCCGCCAGTACGGGTTGTCATGGGGGAGCCCGCCGCTGACGCGCCCGTACATCCCGAACATCATCAGCATCAGCCCGACCGCGAAGCTGAAGATCACGTTCTGCATCTCGAAGGCGAGGAAGTTGAGACCGGTGTCCAGCAGGGCAAGGTTGACGAAGCCGCTGAGGACGAAGGCGATGCCCAACACCATGTTGAGCGTCGAGGCGAAGTTGCCCCCGATGACCATCCCGGCGAACAGCAGCAGCCCGACGCAGATCGACAGCACACTGAGCGCGCCGTTGGTACTCAGTCCCGCGACGGTGTCGCCGCCGGTGTCGAAGAAGCCGATCTTGTCGGTCAGCCCGAGGACGCCGAAGGCGAGCAGCACCAGCCCCATCAGCCCGGCGCCGACCCGGTAGACGCGGCTGAGCCGGTGGTCCACGGGCAGGTGCTCATCGAGGCGGGTGGCCTTGCGGTGCGCGGCGGGCCGCCGCGCCGGGCGCAGTACATGCGTGGCCATGGGGCCTCCTTCACGTACGCGTTCAGGTACTACCAGGATCCCGCCGGGCCGGGCCCTCCGCATGCCAGGGCGGCCGCGGGCGTGGGCCGCGCAGGCTCACCCCGTTCCCGGCCCCCGCTACCGCCTTGCCCGCGCTCGTGCCCTGCCCCGCCGCCGCTCGTCAGGCCCCGGCGCCGGCGCCGGCGCCGCGCTCCTCGCGGATGTCGGAGACGACGCGCGCGGCGGTCTGCCGTACGCCCTCCGTCACGGTCAGGAAGTGCCAGTAGTCGGGGTGGCGCCCGTCGAGAGCGGTGACGGCCTGATCGAGCCGGGCCACGGCGTCATCGAGCGGCTGAGCGTGACGCGGCTCGGGCGTGTGGCGCCCGGCCATGGCGAGGCGCTGGGCATCGCGGATCGCGAACCGGGTCCGCTGGATCTCCTGCTGCGGGTCCTTGGCGACGGCGTCGAGCCGCTGCAGCCGGTCACCGGCCGCGGACACGGCTTCGTCCGTGGCGTTCAGCAGGGCCCGTACCGTACTCAGCCGCGACGTGGCATCCGCCCAGCGCTGCTCGGCGCGCGCCTTCGCGGCCTCCTTGAGCTTCTCCTCGGCCTGGCGCACATTGACGGCCGCCTGCTCCGGAACAGGCTGGAGGTCCTGCCAGCAGGCCGCCGAGAACCGCCGCCGCAGCTCGCTGAGCACGGGCTCGACGGAGGCCGACCGGGTGGTCAGCGCTTGGGCCCGCGTACGGAGCGTCACCAGCCGCTTGTCGATCTCAGCGGCACGCTCGGGCAGCTGCGACGCCTCGGCGCGTACGGCCTCGGCATCGCGCAGCACCTGATCGGCGCGCTGGAGGGTCTCGGGCACACCGTGCCGGCCGGCGCCCTGGTTCAGCTTGGTCAGCTCGGGTGCGAGGGTGGCGAGCCGCGCGGCGAGATCGTCCGCCCGCAGTCCGGACGCCCGCACCGCGTCGAGAGCATTGCTCGCGGCCAGGAGCGCCTGCCGCGCCCGCTCCACAGCGGGGGCGAGCCGGGCGAGCTGCGTCTCGGCGGTACCCAGCAGCGGACCGAGCCCGGCGCCGAACCGGTCCAGCTCCACCTTGACGCGCAGGAGCTCGTCCTTGGCTGCGGACAGTTCGCTCCGGGCACGGGACGCGACCGAAGGCTCCAGATCATCCCGGTCGAGATCGTGCGCGTCCACGGCCGTGATGTAGGCACGACTGGCCTCGTCGATGCGCCGCCCCAGCGCCGCGAAGTCATCGACGGCCTTGCGGGCAGCGGGCGAACTGTCGACGGCGGTGATGGTCTCGATGGAGATCTGCAGATCGCGCTGGGCGGTGTCGAGCTCGTAGAACGCCTCGGCGGCGGCATCCTTCGCGGCCTGAGCCTCGGCCCGCTGCCCCTCCCCGCGCCCGCCGAACCAACGCCGCGTACCGCCCCCGGCGAAGGCGGCGGGCAGGGCGGCGGCGAGCAGGGGAACGGGCAGCAGCAGCATCAACGACAGCGCATCACGAACACCACGTCCGCGACCGTGCCGGATGACAGGGACATCACTGACGGCGGAACTCGCACCCGCTCTCGCCTGGGGCTTCGCGTGTGTCGCCGTCACATCCCTCTCCCGTGCTGTTTCGCCCTGCCCGGTACATTCTCCCACCAGGTAAGGACGAACACACGGGCCTGTTAGTTCGCGGTTCGCACCGTGACTTCGCCGTTGTCACTGTGCGCCTTCACCGCATGCGGGCTGTCGTCACTGCGGGGCACGCCCACGGAGACGTCCCCGTTGTCGGCCGACGCGGACACGGCGTACCGGTTCTTGCCCGCGGGCAGGTCGATGGTGATGCTCCCGTTGTCACTGACGGTGTCGACGAGATCCGGAACCCGGCTGAAGCCGAGCTTCACGGAGCCGTTGTCCGAGCGGGCCACCACGGAAGCCCCCGAGAGCCGCTCGCCCCGCACGGAGCCGTTGTCGCTCTTCAGCTCCAGCGGCCCGGTGACATCGCGCACGACGACCCCGCCGTTGTCGGAGTACAGCTTGAGCGGCGTACCGAACCCGGACGCGGTGACCTTCCCGTTGTCCGCATCCACGGTCAGCCCGAGCCCGCGAGGCACCTTGACCTGATGGTGCGCGCCGCAGTCACTGATCAACGCGTCGCACTTCACCCGAAGCGTCAGCGTGTCGCCCTCCAGCTTCCACACGGGATCCGGCCCACTCCCGAGCAACACCCAGCCGTCGACCTTGCGCGTCACCTCGATCTCCTTCACATCGGCGGGCACGACCTCGACGGTGGAGTTCTCCGCATCGATGGTCAGCGCCTTCCCGCCGTACGCGAACGACTTGTGCTCGGCCGGTGCGTCCTCCACGTCGGTACTCCCACACCCACTGAGCACACCGACGAGCAGAACGGCGCCCCCGGAGGCCACGAGGGCGTTGGTGCGGGCACGGGCACGGGTGCGAGTACGGGTACGGATGTTCATGGCGATGGAGTCCCCCTGGCCGGCGCTGACGATGTGCCTCCACGGTATGCAGCACGCACCGCCGGGACGATCCGGACGGCTACCGTCTCGGGGGTGGGGATATCCCCCGTACGGCCTTGGTGCGGGCTTGCCCGGGGGCGGGTAACCGATTGTCGAGGGGCGCCGTGGGGCATGTAATCTGTTCCTTCATCCACGGGTGCGTAGCTCAGGGGTAGAGCGCTGCTCTTACAAAGCAGATGTCGGCGGTTCGAAACCGTCCGCGCCCACCAGTAGGTAGCACGAGGAAGGCCCAGGTCACCGGTAC
The DNA here is from genome assembly GCF_008042275.1 of Streptomyces sp. OR43. Classification (GTDB taxonomy): domain Bacteria; phylum Actinomycetota; class Actinomycetes; order Streptomycetales; family Streptomycetaceae; genus Streptomyces. Next base: position 68,218 of record NZ_RDBK01000025.1, read on the forward strand.
AGAACCGGGCGACTGGGCCTTGTTCGTCCCCAGCCGGGCGGCGGAGGGGCGTTGTGCCAGATGCGTCGCCGGGCTCGGCCGGCCGGAACTTCCTGATGTTCGTCGACGTGGTCGGTGCTCGCCCGGTCGCGAACGTGCACTGGGTGCTGATGGATCAACGCGGCCCACACCGACGAGGGCCCCATCCGCTACACGTCGTGGCTCCGCCGGTCGCGGCGAGGGTGTTCCCAGTGTGGCGCGGATCGGGGGGAGCAGATGTCTCCGAGGCCAGTGGGTTGGAGAGCCTGGAGTCATTGGTGGCGGAAGTTGTTTCTGCGCGGCGGCCGCCGCCGCGTGCTCCCGTGAAGACCAGCCCCGTCACGGCACGGTTTGGCTTAGACAGCGAGATGAGTGACCAGGCGAGCCACCAGCGAGTCAGGGAAGGCGACTGCGCGAACCGGCTGCGCTCTTGGGCGCCTCGGCCGGAATGCCGTCAGGTCGTGTCTCAACGTGCTCGTTCCTGCCATGGAACCATGCAGCCGTGTCGAGGATCCGCAATATGCCGATGTCCTCACCGATGCCTGCGAGACCGCGGACGTCTTCGAGGTGGGCTACCAGTATGCCGTGGTCAGCGCGAAGCGAGTGGCGCACGTCAGACCAAAAGGTCAAGTCTGTTGATGGGCGTTCGAAGACCTTCTTGATTACCGAGTCATAGACAGGTAGCAAGCGAGGGCGTTTACGAGCAAGCAGTTTGCCAGCGCCGATTGGGCCTATGCCTTCGATATCGCGCAGACTCTGCCACAAGTTCCACGCCGGACTGTCCTTGGCAACGTGCCGCTCCTCTGCGGCGGCGAGCTCAAGGTCCACGGGAATCTGTGAGAGTAGACAACTGTAAGGGCTGCAACCCGACGGCTCTAGCACACGGAGGACTGCTCGCACTGGCACGTCAACGCTCAACGCCGCAACGGCAATGAAGTCCGCCGGCGTGAAGTGGTTCGCCACCTCCGGTTGGTCTCCGCCCCCTGTCAGACGTTCGAACCGGGCACCGGTATAGGCGGGCGCACCGTTGGGGAGGGGAGCGCCCAATACCGACGAAGCAAGCCGGCAACGTATTGCCGATTCCACAGGACCGCCGGGATCTTCAGCGTCATCGGGCCTCCCGGCGCTGGGCTGCTGCATTGGTGCGCGGCCGCACCGCTCTCATGCTCAACAGCGTCACCAAGGCGGTGGCGGTTGTCAGTGCGGCCTCGGCCGCCTCCTGGGACACGGGGACCTCCCGTGGACCGCCTGCGTGCCGGTCACTGTGCCCTTCCCACAGGTCTGTGAGCATGGCGACCACCCCGCCGGTGTTGCCCGGCTTCCCGGACTTGTCCGTGAGCACATATTCGTACTTAGTATCCGCGTTCCGGAGGTGATCGCGGACTTTGCCGAGCGTGGGCAGTTGGTCGCGCGGCAGGAACATCGGACAAGCGACGGCCTCAACCGCGCGGATCACGTCGACGTATGCACCGCTTGGGTCGGTGTGCACCGCCATCAGCTTGTCGCGCGCCCGCTGCAGGTGCTGCCGAGCCGAAAGGTAACCGCTGCTCTCAGCGGCATTGGCTGCCACGTTCAGCGCCTCGCTGAGGCCCGCCTCCATCCGCCGCTGGAGACCGCGCTGATTGGGTGTTACCTCGTATACCGACCGTGACTCAACCAGCAGGCGGTCCAGCGGCTCGACGATTCGCTTGGTCCGTCTGACACTGGCGCTGAACCAAGTAACAAATGGCGGCTTTTCCGGGGCTGGCAGTTCAGTGCACAGCAAGCAGAGCAAGTCGTCAACGACGTCCCACAGGACTTCCGGCTCCGTTCCCCAGGCTAGGAAGAGCACGTAAGGGTCAGGAGGCAGCGGCACAACTGGCCGCCCGATGGCACGAGTGCTCTCCGTCCTCGTTACCTGCTCCGCCTCCCAGCGCGCATCGAGCCGTGCCTGCTCCCTTTCGCACTTTCGCAGCTCGCGTTCGTATCTGTCCCAGTCCGCCTGCGGCAGAACGAGATCCAACCGCACCATCACATGCTGCGCTTCATCGGGTTTCAGCGCTGCAGTCTCCTGGATCCAAGAGCGGAGCGCGGGCTCGAGAGAAGGTGGCATGCCCTCCATGAGCGCAGGCACAGGAGCCGCGCCCATGCGAACGGACAGGCGGTGACGGCTGGTTGATCTCATGTGCTGACGATAGCGTCCTGAAGGTACACACCACCTTCTCAATTTCCACACACATGGTCCTGGTTCGCCAGCGGCGGCGGGTCGGCGACGCTGCGGGGGAGAGGGCACATCGACTCGGGTACGACCGGGGCCACGTTGGCGGGATGTCGCACACAACTCTGCAGAACGTGGTGTGGCTCAGCACGAAGCGGTGCGCACGCCTGACCTACGGCGTTGCACTTCAAGCACTGGCGGGAGAAGCCGCAGTTGGTTCGGTGCCGTTATCCTTGCCTCGCTGGCTGCCGTCGACCCCACCGCCGATAGGAACACAAGGCCGAGCACCTCCTCACCTATGTCGGGTCGCGGCGGTCCTGATCTGCTGCCGCAGGCTGACCCAAGGGCGTGATGCTCACTAGCATCGCCTCCCGTGATCACCGTCGTCGTTACCATCGCGCTGGCGTTCGCCGGCTATGTAGTCACGTACCTCAACGGCTTGCGCCTGTCGCAGCGTCAAGAACGCCTCGCTCGCTTGAATCGGCAGCTCAGTGATTTCTATGGGCCGCTGTTCGCCCTCACCGAAGCCAACAGCCGCATCTTCAGCGCGTTCATGGAGCGCAACGCTCGTCCTGACGGCAGGTCCCCCTTCGCGCATGAGACAGCTCCTTCCGAGGAGGAACTCGCCGAGTGGCGCTTGTGGGTACGGACCGTTTTTCTCCCGAACATTCAGGCGATGCGCGACCTCGTCATCAAGCGCGCTGACCTCTTGAGCGAACCAGCGATGCCGCCGATTCTGCTTCAACTGTGCGCACACGTCTCCGGCTACGAGATCACAGCCGCCCGGTGGGAGCAGGGGAACTACGAGGAGCACCTGTCCGTGGTGCCCTTCCCCAGCGAGGAGATAGCCGCATACGCGCGGCACGGGTTCGCGGGCTTGAAGCAGCAGCAGGGCCGTTTGCTCGGGTGATTGCGGGACAGCTGGCCAAGAGGAGTGACCTCTAGAGCGGGGGGTTCCGGGCGGCCGGCGGCAGTGGCCAGCCGGCGCAGGCCACCAGTGTGCTGCCGTCCTCGCTGAGGAAGAGCAGAGTGGTCCATGTCCGATCAGTGGCATCGATCAGCCCTGTGCGCACGGGCCGGCCATGCTCGCGGACGAGCTGCACTGCTCGTTCCAGCCCCAGCGGTTCGAGTCCGCGCATCCGCATGCGCCGCAGTCGGTGCTTGAAGACTCCGGCATGCTGGCCTGCGGGTCGTGCCTGGTCCGCCACCCAGTAGGTGGCGCCGTTGCGGAGGGTGGCCAGAGCGATCACGGACGCGTCGTCATCACCGGACAACAGCGATTCCAGTACATGTCGTTCCATGGCTACCCCCTGCGGGATTTACGGATCAGCAGGCAGGTACGGAACCGAGGAACCGCCCCTGCATGGTGGCGTCCCTGGGGGCACCGCCCAGCAGTTGGCATGACCGTAGCTGACCGATCCGGCCAGAGCCACGGGCCAGAAGGTTGGAGGGGGCGGGTGCGGAGCTTTTCGGCGTCCTGGGACCTGGTCGTCCGGGGACGCCTGTACCAGCCGCCCCCCTTGGCCGACTGCGCTCGGGGCTAGCTGACCGTCCACGGGTCCGGAGACGGGCTCAGACCGAAGGTGCGGTGGAGTCGTGCCTGGGTGGCTTTGAGGCTCTTGATTCCTTCGTCGAACGTGTGCCACCCCTGCAACGCCTGGCCGGTCTCTTGGGGCGACTGGATCAGTCCGACCTCCGGCGCCGAATCGAGGACCTCGCGCGCGCCGGCCTCGAGCTGATCGATGGCGGCCGACCAGGCCGTCCGGGTCCTGGGGTCGGGGAGGGAACTGAACAGCCGGGCCGTGGTGAGCGCGTCCATCAGACCGCCGAAGTCCAGTGTCACCAGCTCCATGTCCTCACTGGGGCGGCCCGATTGAGCCTTCACCGCTTCCTTGATCAGGCTGACCATGGCCGTCTCGCCTCCGTACGTGTACCAACTGTTGACGGCCTCGGCGATCTCGGCGGTGGTGGTCGGTGTGGGCGTCGGAGTCGGAGACGGCGATGAGGTCCGGGGCGGCGACGAGGTCGGTTGTGCGGTCGGCGTGGAGCCGCTGGTGGCCCGGTCGGAGCCGGCTCCCGAGCAGGCGCTGAGCAGGACAGCCGTGGCCACCGTGAGCAGCGGCAGCAGTACGCGGACGTGCCCCGGCCGGTGCGTCAGGAGGGCCGCCCGGTGGTCCGGGCGGTGAGCGGGCGGGGTGGCAGCGTCACGCCGGTGCTCCGCTGTACGCATCGTCCGCGTGAGCTGCTGGGTCCTGTTGAACATGGCACTTCCCCTCGTCCGGCATGGGGAAAACAGGCCCCCGTGGTCATCGGAGCGGTCGCCCCGTCTCGACGCTAGGGCGAGGCGATACATTCCACCAGCGACTGGATCGCATGGGAGGCATGCGGCAGAGGAATGGGTCGTGCGGGACGGAAGGGTGGGTGGCTCGTGTTCGACGTTGACGCGCTGCGGTTGCTGGTGACCGTGGCCGGGGCGGGGTCTTTCACCAGGGCGGCGGCCGGCCTCAACTACACGCAGTCGGCGGTCTCCCGGCGCATCGCGTCGTTGGAGCAGGAAGCGGGCGGCCCGCTTTTCGAGAGGCTTCCGAGGGGCGTACGGCTGAACCCGGCGGGCCGGGCCCTGCACCGGCACGCCGTGGAGGTCCTTGACCGCCTGGCCCGTGCGGAGCAGGAGTTGGCGGTGCTGCACAGGGGGCACGGTGGGCTGTTGCACGTAGGGGCGTTTCCCACCGCCAACATCGCGTTGGTGCCCGCCGCCCTGCGCGCGTTCCGTCACGTCCGGCCGGATGTCGAGGTCGTCGCCGTCGAAGGCCGCAGCGGCACGCTGACGGCCCGGATCGCGGACGGGGCGCTGGACCTGGCCGTGGTCAGCGACTACCCCTCCGGGCTGTGCTCTGCCGACGGAGTCGCCACGACGCCACTGTGCGAGGACGAGCTGCTCGTCGCCCTGCCCAGAGAGCACCGCCTGGCCGGAGCCGACGTGATCGATCTGCTCGAACTGCGCGACGAGGCATGGCTGCAGGACGCGTACGGGGGTCGCCCCACGATGCTTGCCGACGCCTGCGGCCGGGCGGGCTTCGCTCCCAGGAAGATCATCCGGATCGCGGAGTGGACGGGAAAGTTCGGTTACGTGGCCGCGGGTCTCGGCGTCGCACTGGTCCCGTCGCTGGCCGCATGGGCGGTTCCGGAAGGGCTTGTGCTGGCTCGCCTCACCGATCCGGCCCTGCGCCGGACCCTGCACATCGCCCTGCCCGCCACCCCGCTGCCGGCAGCGCTGATCCTGCGCGAGTTGCTCCGGGAGGGAGGAATTCGGCCGTCGGGGAAGGCGTCGGACGCCGGTCGCCTGGCCTGAGGCGTCGGGGCGTCGGTTCCGCGTGACGGATGCGTGGCGAGACCCAACGTGTCCTCGGGACAGCGCTCAGGCCTCACAGCCGAGCTGCTCCTGGATTACACCGTTCAGCCATCGCTCCACGAATTCCTGGACCGAAGAGGCCGCCCACCTGCGGCTGTCCGTCTCGTGGTCCCAGAGGAACACCTGATCGGACTGCCCGGGTACGAGGACGATGCCGAAGAGATCGCCATTGCCCGGCACGTCGGAGAAGAAGAGCAGTTGATCGAAGGCCATGTACAGATCGGAGAAGGAACTCCGGAGCTCCAGGTTCCTCTGGGTGATCGTTTGGAGTGGCGACACCAGGTCGTAGCCGTACTCGCCCACGATGCCGTTGCTCTCCCGCAGCACGGAGATCAATTCGGCCGGCAACGGGTGACCCAGGGTCTGTGCAGCGCCGCTCAGCGCGTCGTCCGTGGCCGGAGCGGTGAACCCGACCTCGACCTCGCCTGCATGCCGAGCGATCAACTCTTTCCACATCCGGCGATGATCGTATGGATCCCCAAGGAGGGCAACCACGGGCATGCGGCGATGCGTGCCCATGCGGCGGGGGCCCGGTCAGCGGTTCAAAGGGGCGGAGGCAGGCGTCTCACCGGGCACCGGCGTATGGAAGGGTCGCCGAACCAGTCGCCCTGATCATCTGCCTGTAGGTTCTGGCCATGACCGGTGACTGGCGGAGGGATCGGATCGGGGCTGCTCTGAGCGGTGAGAACCCGACCGTGTTGCGGCGGTTGGCGGCGGGATTCGCGGTGATCGGGGATGTTCAGTTCCTGCCGGGATACTCGGTTCTTCTCGTGGATGAACCGGATGTGCAGCGGCTGTCGGATCTACCGAAGGCAAAGCGTCTGTCGTTCCTGTCTGACATGGATCAACTCGGTGAGGCGGTCGAGCGAGCCTGTCGACGGCTCGACCCGGCTTTCCGACGGGTCAACTTGGAGATCCTGGGGAACACGGACCCCTTCCTGCATGCGCATGTGTGGCCACGGTTCGAGTGGGAGCCGGCCGATGCGGTGAGGGTGCCGGTGTGGCTCTATCCGCGTGATCGGTGGAGTGATGAGCAGTTCAGGCTCGGCCCGCAGCACGATGTGCTGCGAGAGGCGATCGGCAGCGAGCTGGACCAGTTGCGTTCGATGCGCTGACGGCGGGACGGAAGCGGTTGCGGTTGCCTGCCGGGCGGCCACGATCTTCCGGGTCTTGATCGCTCCCGGAGCTGCTGATTGGGTGGCGGGTATGACCGAGCTCGGACCCGTCGCCTGGCCGCCTGCTCCGATCAGGACCGAGAGGCTTGTCCTCCGTGAGGCCCAGGCCCGGGACCGTGCGGCGTTCATAGAGCTGTTGGCGTCGCCTGAGGTGCACACCTATCTTGGCGGTCCCCGCCCTCGTGAAGAACTCGAGCGCGAGATGCCCGAGGTTCCCGAGCGGTGGCCCGGGAGTTTCGTCGTTGATCTCGACGGGGTGATGATCGGGCAGATTCTGCTCAGGCGAGCGCCTTCGAGCCGCCGTTCGGCTGCCGCGGGGAAGGTGGATCTCGGCTATCTGTTTCTGCCGCGAGCGTGGGGATTCGGGTACGCCTCCGAGGCGTGCGCGGCGGCGCTCGAATGGATCGAGGGCGTCCTGCCCGGCGAGCCGGTGGTGCTGACTACCCAGACCGCCAACGTCGGCTCGATGAGCCTTGCGGCAAAGCTGGGATTCACGGAGGTGGAGCGCTTCCGGGCCTGGGATGCCGAGCAGTGGCTTGGTCAGTGGTCCCCGGTCTGCAGCGCGACCGAACCGGAGTAATCGTCCAGTCCTGGGCGCCGGTTGATCAGAAGAAGCCGATCGTGTCCTTCAGGAGGCGACGAGCTTTTGCGCGGCGTGTGGCGCTCTTTCCGTTGCGGTGGAGGGTGACGGGGCGAGGTGCGCTTGGCGCGCGCCGGTGGTGCGGGGCGGAGGTGGGACGGTTCGCCATCGCCCGGATTCGAACCGGGGTTTCCGCATCGGGGCGAACCCGAGTGCGGTGTCCTGGGCCGCTGGACGACGCATGGCCCGACGGACCCTATCCGCCACGGGCCGGCCCGACCACTGCTTTCCCGTCGGGTACGTGCCAAGAGACAGTGGACGGAACCTGCCGGATTCGGACCGGCGCCCTCGCGGTTGTGGAGACCGTCGCCCGCCGGTGGGCGTTCTGTGGGTGCCGTGATGAAGGGGCGGGGGCCTCTTGCCCTGGGGCGTTCAGGACGGCTGCTAACCTCCGGCCTCGTGAACGACAGCGTGTATGTGGGCAAGGCGGGCAAGGACGCGGCACTGGACCGGGGATGGCTCCTCGGGCATTTCAAGGATGCGGGCGACCCGCGCCACAGCGAGGACGTAGAGATCAAATGGGGTGTTCACCCTCCGGGCGACGAGCGCTTGGAGTGGGTGAAGGGCGAGCACCGTACCGCTCTCCTGGTCCTGATCAGCGGTCGCTTCCGCGTGGAACTCCCCGGCCGCAGTGTCCTTCTGGAGGAGCAGGGCGATTACGTCGTGTGGGGGCGCGGGGTCGACCACTCGTGGGTCGCGGAGGACGAATCGGTGGTGCTGACGGTTCGATGGCCGTCGGTGCCCGGTTACGCGGTCGAGAAGTAGCGCCGGGCGCGGCCGCCCCGTTTCGGATCGCTCTTGACCTCAACTTCGCTCGAGGTTTTACGGTGCTTTCACCAGCGATCACACAGGGGGCACCGCACATGACGACGCAGCACGGTTCCGATGCCGAACTCGCCGCGCAGCCGGCCGCGTACTGGACCGGGGTGGCCTATGAGGCGCTCATCTCGTTCATACGGGCGCGGCAGGCCGAACGGGGTTTTACCCAGCCGCAGTTCTGGCTGCTGCGCAACCTCTCGGAGAACGACATCTCACCCGACGGCCGCGGTATGACCATCCCCGGCCTTCAAGAAGCCATGAGCGCCTACATCAGGCCCGAAGACGACCTGAAGGCGGAAGCGGACGTTCTGGTGGGGCGCGGGTGGCTCAGCCTCGACGTCGAGGGGCGGCTGTGGATCACCGAGTCGGGCGAGGAGGCCCGCGTCGGTCTCAAGCGGCACGCCCCGGACATCCGGGCCCGGATCCACGAGGGCATCGACGACGCCGACTACGTCACCGCGTTGAAAGTGCTCCAGCAGATGATACGGAACACCGGCGGGACCGTGTCCTGAGCCGGCCCGGTCCGCCGACGCGGTTGCCGGGCGGTGCAAGCCGGGCCGGGCGTCGGCCTCGGGGCCGTTGTCGCGGCAGGCGTGGGGAGTGCCGCCGTCGCAGGCGGCCGCCCGCCCGGCCTCGACGCGCCGATCGCGTAGGGGTTCTGCACGCGGACGACCGGGGCGATGGCCCGGCCCCGGGCCGGTTGGGTGGTTGGGCGGTGGGGTGTGGGAGTTGCCGAGGCGGCGGGTCAGGGCACGTGCCTTTCCGGACTTCAGCAGGACCTGAATTCCTTCGGCAGGCACCTGGTACCCGGCGCCTGGCACCAGGCACCCGTCGTCAGGCGGCCGTACCCGGGCCGGGCGGGAGGTGGACCGTCATGATCAGGTGGCAGGCTTCGGGGCCCGTGCCGCGGTAGGTGTGAGGGGCGTCGGCGTCGAAGGTGGCCGTCTGGCCGGCCTCGACCTGATGTTCGGTCCCGTCGACCACCAGCGTCATGCGGCCGGAGGTCACGCTGACCGTCTCCACGACCCCGGCCTGGTGCGGGTGGCTGGGGTACTCCTCGTCCGGTTCCAGCCGCCAGCGCCAGACCTCGACCGGGGCCGGGCCCGACGTCGTCAGCATCAGCCGGGCCTCACTGCCCCGCACGCCGGTCCACAGCGGGGTCACGGCATCGGCTGTCACCACGCGGACGCGGCCCTCCGCCGGTCCGTCCATCAGTGCGGACACCGAGACGCCCAGCGTGTCGGCCAGGCGGACCAGGGTGGCGAAGTTGGGGTTGCCCTGTGCCTTCTCCAGGCCCACCAGGGCGCCCTTGCTGACCTGCGCGCGCCGGCCGAGCTCGTCCAGGGACAGGCCGGCGCGGGTGCGGGCCGCTCTGACGTTGTGGGCGAGCGTGCGCAGTGCCGTGTCCGTGCCGGCCATCCGATCACCATCCTTGCGAAGGACCACTGGAATGCACCGGATCCTCGCGGAGAGCCGCTGGAATGCACCGGACCCCCGCGGAGAGCCGCTGGAATGCGGCGGATCCTCGCGGAAGGCCACTGGAAGGCAGCGGGTTCTCGCGGAAGGCCGCTGGAGGCAGCGGGCCCTCGTGAGGACCACTGGAATGCACCGGGCGGTCGTTTGGTTGACACTGAGCGGTCGGTTCGTTGTACCGTGGGGTCGTTCCACTGAATGGTAAGGGATGTGCCCGTGATTGCTCTGCTGCTGGCCCTGGGCAGCTCGCTCGCCTACGGGTGTGCCGACTTTCTCGGCGGTCTCGGTGCCCGCAAGGCCCATGTGCTGCGCACCGTGATGATCGCCGCCCCGGCGTCCCTCGTGGTCGAGCTGCTGCTGTGGCCGTTCCTCGGCGCCTCCTTCAGCGCCGGAGCCCTGGGCTGGGGCGCCGCCTCCGGTGTCGCGTCGGCCGCCGCGTTCGCGCTGCTCTACCGCACCCTGGCCATCGGCCCGATGAACGTGCTGTCCCCCGTGACCGCCCTGGTGTCCGCCATGCTGCCCGTCGGCGTCGGGCTGCTGCAGGGCGAGCGCCTGGGCGTCGCCGGACTGGTGGGGCTGCCGCTCGCCCTGGCCGCCGTGGTGCTGGTCAGCGCCGGGCACGGAGCGGGGGCCGTGCGGCCGTCCCGTACCGCTCTGCTGCTGGCTCTCGGCGCGGGCGCCGCCATCGCACTCCAGCTGATCTTCCTGCACCAGGCTCCGTCCGACAGCGGGGTCGCCCCGCTCATCATCGGCCGGGCGGTGTCCTCGGCCGTCACGCTGGGCGCCGCCGCGCTGATGTTCCGCAGGCTGGGGTCCGAGCGGCCCGCCTACGCGATGTCCGCCGCGGCCGGCGTACTGGACTCGGTCGCGAACCTGCTGTTCCTGCTCGCCGCCCGCAGCGGGGACCTCGCCGTCGTCGCCGTCATCACCGCCCTCTACCCCGCCGGCACCGTGCTGCTCGCCCGCAGCGTGCTGGCCGAACGCATCCACCGCGGCCAGCTCGTCGGACTGGGCACCGCAGCCGCTGCCGTCAGCCTCCTCGCCCTCACCTGAACCCGCCCTCGCCCGCAGCGTCTGTCACGTACCCACGTACCCACGCGTACCTACGTACAAGGAGCAGCATGTTCATCCAGCCCTGGGACGCCGCCCTGGACGCGACCGAATGGCAGACCTGGATCGCCGCGGGCCACGACTTCGGCACGCTCGGCGTCAACGGGCTGCCCGGCTGCCCGCCCGCCGTCGTCCCCACCCACTTCACCACCGACGGCAGCGACCTGCTGATCCACCTCGCCCGGCCCAATCCCGTCTGGGCGTCGATCGAGCGCGACCCGCACGTCACCTTCACCGTCATCGGCGACTACGCCTTCATCCCCGGCCCCTGGCGCGCCCAGCCCGACTCCCCGCCCGCCGACGGCGTACCGACCAGCTACTACGCGGCCGTGCAGTTCACCTGCCGCGCCACCGTCGTCGACGACCCCGAGTCCAAGGCCGAGCTGCTGCGCCGCCAGCTGGCCCACTTCCAGCCCGACGGCGACCACGCTCCCGTCGCCGTCGACCAGCCCCCGTACGGACGTATGCTGCCCGGCATCCGCGGGCTGCGCCTGGAAGTCACCGAGGTCATGGCCAAGTTCAAGTACGACGACCACAAGCCCGTCGAGCACCGTACGGCCGTGGCCGACCGCCTCACCCGGCGCGGGAACGGCCTCGACGCCCCCACCGCGGACCAGCAGCGCCGCCGCCTGGACCGCATCGGCCCCTGGAGGGCCGGATCCGACCGTGCCTGACGCAGGCGCCACCGCTGTACGTACGAAGGAACGGAACCCGCGCTCATGACCGACATCCGCCTCGCCCCCGCCCTCGCCGACGCCTTCCCCGGCACGCGCATCGCCGTCGTCACCGCCACCGGCCTGCGCGGCCACGAGGAATGGCCCGCCACCGCCGCCGCTCTGGCGGAACTGGAGCGGCAACTCGCCGACGGCACCTGGCAGCCCGCCGACGAGACCGACCCCCGCATCGAGGCGTGGCACACCGCGTACCGCTCCTTCGGCACCAATCCCCGGCGCATCCGCCCCAGCGTCGACGCGCTGGGCAGGCGTTTCGCCAAGAAGGGGACCCTGCCGCGCATCAACCCGGCCGTCGACTCCTACAACTCCGCCTCGGTCCGCCACGGGCTGCCGGCCGGGGCCTTCGACCTCGACCGGGTCACCGGCGGCATCGACATCCGCTACGCGGACGGCACCGAGGAGTTCACCCCGCTCGGCGAACCCGACACCGTCGAGAACCCCAAGCCCGGCGAGATCATCTACACGGACACCAGCGGCGTCCTGACCCGGCACTGGAACCACCGCGACGCCCACCGCACCCGCGTCACCGAGGACTCCACCCACGTCGCCTTCGTCCTCGAAACCCTCCAGGCCGTCCGCGACGGGGACCTTCTGGAGACCGCGGCGTCCGAGCTGCGGGACCTCCTGGCCCCGCACGCGGAGGGGACGGCCGTGGACTATCTCGACCCGGGCCGGTCGTCGGTCTCCGTGTGAGTCCGCGCGTTGCGGGCCGGCGGGATCGGCGCCGCCGTACCGGAACCGCACGGGGGTTCGGCGTGCTGCTCGTACGGAAGTTGTCTGCCCAGGCGCGCCAGCGGGGAGAACGCCATGAACAGCGGGGACAGGGCCAGGGCGACGGCGGTGACCAGCAGGCTCGTCCGCAGCCCCCAGTGGCCCGCCAGGTAGCCCCCCAGCAGGGAACCGACCGGGGTCAGGCCCATGCCGACGAAGTTGATCGTCGCCACGACCCGGCCCTGTATCCATGGGGGCGTGATGGCCTGCCGTACGGCCATCATCGTGACGTTGACCAGCTGGCCGAAGGCGCCGAAGAGGAAGTTGACGCCGATGAGCACGGGCAGCGTGACGGCCGACGCGCCGTGCAGCGCCGGTACGCAGAGCATCACGCCGTCCGCGACGACCGCCGAGCACACCAGGACCTTGCCGTAGCCGAATCGTCCCGGCAGCTTCGCCGCCAGCAGCGACCCCACGACCGCGCCCGGGCCCATCGCCGCGAGTGCCAGGCCGATGGCCGCGCCCGACAGGTGCAGTCCGCGTGGAAGGTGCAGCAGATAGACGGTCATCAGCGCCGCGAACCAGAACTGGAAGAGGGCCGAGGCGATACCCACCGCCCGCAGCGCGGTGTTGCCGGCCACGAAACGCAGGCCCTCCTGGATCTGCCGCCGGACGCGGACCGGGCCGTCACCTCGTGCGGGGAGCTGTTCGCGCCCGCGGATCCGCCGGATCGAGACGGACGACAGTACGAAGAAGAACGCGCCGGCGACGACGGCGACCGGGCCGGAGAAAAGCGACACCAGCGTGCCACCGAGCGCCGGGCCACCGATCTGCGCCGCTGATCTGCTGCCCTCCAGCGCGCTGTTGCCTTGCAGCAGCCGCTCGCGCGCCACCAGCCGTACGAGCGAGGCCTGGTACGCCACGTCGAAGAAAACGCTCAGCACGCCGACGAGGAGCGCGACCACCAGCAGTACGGGCAGCCCGAGCACGCCGAGCAGATACGCGGCGAGGACCGTCCCCAGCGCGAGGGCCCGGCCGAGGTCCGCCAGCACCATCACCGTTCGGGCGCGGCGGCGGTCCACCCACGCGCCCGCGAAGAGCGACAGCAGCAGGATCGGCGCCTGCTCCACCGCACGCAGGGCGCCCAGCTGACCGGCGCCCGCGTCGAGCGACACCACGGCGATGAGCGGCAGGACCACCTGCGTGCCCTGCGCCCCGAACTGGGACGCGGTCTGGCCCACCCACAGCCTGCGGAAGTCGGCGTCCCGCCACAGACTGTTCGGAGCCCCGACCCGGTTGTCGCCGGCCGCCGTCACCGCGTGTTCCGTACGGACAGGTCCTGGCGGCCGGGCACCAAGGGCGTGGACGCGGGCGTGGGCGCGGGCGTGGACGTGGGCATGGTTCGGGTGTGCGGTACCGGTGACACGGGGACCCCTTGAGCTGCGGAGGACAGGGAGGGCTCGCCGGCCGGTGCACGGACAGGTGCGCCGGCGGTTCGGGCGAGAAGGGCTCGCTGCGCCGCGGGAACAGGGGCGGCACGCGATGACGGGGCGATACGGCCTACGACGTCAGCGCGTGCCCGGACGACCGGGCATTTCCCACTCCTGCCTCAGGGGTCATGTGCGGTTCGAAGGTTAGCGGCCGGTGTCCCTGCGGGGTAGGCAATTCTCTTCGCCTCCCACACGGCGCAGGGACGGCCCGGGGCCGTGTACGGCCGCGCCCGTGCGGGTCCTTCCCCGTCACCCGTTCGGCCGCGTCGGGTAGCCGTGCCGGGACGGGCCGAGCAGGGTCGGTCTGACGTGCATTCCCACCGGCCAAGGAGTACTCATGGCACAGACCGCGCCCACGCCGGGCACCTCTTCGCAGCCTCCGTCCCAGCCCGGGGGCATCAACCCGTGGGCGGCCGGCGGGGTCATGTTCGCCGGCGTTCTGCTCATGGTCGACGGGGTGCTGGGGGCGATCAAGGGCATCGCCGGGATCGCGTCCGACGACGTCTACGCACGGATCAACAACTACGTCTTCGAGTTCAACGTGACGGCCTGGGGATGGATCCACCTCGTCCTCGGCATCCTCATCGCGCTCGTCGGCTGGTTCATCCTCAAGGGCGCGGGCTGGGCGCGCGGGATCGGTGTGGGGCTTGCGGCGCTCAACATGATCGCCAACTTCATGTGGTTGCCCTACCAGCCGATCTGGGCCGTCGTCTCCCTCGCCATCGACACCTTCGTGATCTGGGCCCTGTGCACGGACCGTTCCCCGCCACGTACGGAAGAACCGGCTCCTGCCGACGCTCACTGCGCAGACCGCTGAAGGGGAGATTCTCCATGTCCGACGAACGAACGAACGAGCTCGTGGAGCTGGCAGCCGAGGCGTACGTCTACGGGTATCCGCTCGTCTTCGACCTGTCGATGGTCGAGAAGTGCCTGCACGAGGGTTTCGGCCCGCTGGCGGCCGCGCCCTTCAACCGGTTCACGCACTCGGACCGGCTGGCCGACGCCGAGGCGCACTTCGTGTCCGTCAACAACGACACCGTCTACTCCATCGCCCAGCTCGACCTCTCCGGCGGGCCGGTCCGGCTGCACGTCCCGGACACCGACGGGGCGTACTACGTCCTCCAGTTCGTCGATGCCTGGACCAACAACTTCGCCTACGTCGGCCGCCGGGCCACGGGTACGGAGGAGGGCGACTGGCTCGTCGTACCGCCCGGATGGGCGGGCACCGCGCCCGACGACGTGCGCGGGGTGATCGACGCCCCGACGACCGTCGTCACCGTCGTCGGCCGCAACGCCTGTGACGGCCCCGAGGACCTGAAGCGGCGGGTCGCTCCGCTCCAGGAGCAGTTGACCCTCACCCACCTCGAACCGGGCGAGCACCCCACCGGCCTGCCCGCGCCGGACGCCGGTGTGCCCGCGGAGCTCCGCTTCTTCGAGCAGCTCAGGGTCTGGATGGCCGACTTCCCGCCGTCCGCGGGCGACCGGGCCTACCAGGACCGCTTCCAGCCGCTGGGGCTCCTGGAGGAGGGGCCCTCGCCCTTCGCCGCCGCCGGGCCCGAGCTCGTGCGCGCCCTGACCGACGGGCTGGCGCTGGGCAAGGAGCGGGTGGAAGCGGCCAGCGGATCGAAGGCCGGGGGCGTCCAGGGATGGTCGATGGACCCCCACCTCTTCGACTACAACGTCGACTGGTTCGGGGTCGGAACCATCGACTCGCCGGAATGGAGGATCGCGGACCGGGAGGCCTCCTACCTGACCAGGGCCCTGGCGGCACGGGTCGGGCTGTGGGGGAACCACGGGTACGAGGCGGTGTACGCGCAGACCTTCCACGACGCGGACGGCGCGCGGCTCGACGGGTCCCACCGCTACGAGCTCCGATTCGAGGAGCCGCCGCCGGTCGAGGCGTTCTGGTCCGTGACCATGTACGACACCCCGGACTACTACCTCGTCGCCAACCCTGTGGGGCGGTACTCGATCGGCGACCGTACCCAGGGCATCGTGTACGCCGACGACGGATCGCTCACCCTCCACATCAGCAAGGACCGGCCCGGCGACCCGGCCGCCGGGGCGAACTGGCTGCCGGCGCCGGAGGGCGAGTTCCGGCCCATGCTCAGGCTCTACATGCCGAAGCGGGAGGTCCTGGAGGGGCGGTACGAGATCCCCGCCGTCCGACGGGTCGGGGACGCGGGCCGGGCGTGAGGCCGCCCAGCCGCCACCCGGGTGTGAGGCGGGCCCGGAAGTGGAAGTGAGGCGGTCCGGCGGGCGCGGGAGGGACGTTGTCAGTGGCGCGGTCCACACTGGACACATGTGCCGAAGCATCAAGACCCTGCGTCCTCCGGCCCTCCCCGAAGAGGCCACCGACGAGGACATCCGCGCCGCCGCCCTGCAGTTCGTCCGCAAGGTGTCCGGCTTCCGCGCCCCCGCCGCGCACAACAGGGAAGTCTTCGACCGGGCCGTCGACGAGATCGCCGAAGCGACGGCCCGGCTGCTGGACGGGCTGGAAGTACGGGGTGGTGTCAGGACGCCGTAGGGACCGGGGCCGAGGCGGCGGCGGCAGCGGCCGCCGCGGGGCGCTTCATCAGGAGTGCGGCGAACGCGCCCGCGACGAACAGGGCCAGGACCGAGAGGGCCGTGCCCAGCCAGCTCGCGCCGAGCCAGTGGGCGCCGAAGTAGCCGAGGCCGACGCTGTAGCCCGCCCAGGCCACGCCTGCCACGGCGGACCACGGCAGGAACTCCTTCACGTCGCGGTGCGAGGCGCCCGCGCCCAGTGAGACGACCGAGCGGCCGGCCGGTGCGAAGCGTGCGATGACGACGAGGACCCCGCCGCCGCGGCTGAGAGCGGCGCCGAGACGTTCCTGCGCCGAGGTGAGGCGGCGTGAACGGGCGATGGCGCGGTCCAGACGCTCGCCGCCGCGCCAGGCCAGCCGGTACGCGACGAGGTCGCCGAGGACCGAGGCGGTGGCCGCGCAGAGGATCAGGGCGAGGACCGAAGGAACCTCCGTCACGTGACGGGCGGCGCCCGCGGCGTCGGCGGCCACGCCGGTGGTGCCGGCAGCGGCGGCCGTGGCGGCCGTGATCACGAGGACCCCGCTCGGCAGCACGGGGAGGAAGACGTCCAGCAGCACGGAGAGGGCGACCACGGCGTAGATCCATGGGCTGCCGGTCAGCGCACCCACACTCTCGAGCACCTTCTACTCCCCGATCAGTAACAACGCCGCGACGTCGCAGGGGAGCGGCAGGAGCGGCAGGGCCAGCTGTACAGCGTACGCCTGCCGTTCACCTGGTGATCCCTATATATGCGCGATGTTGGGCATCTCACGTGCGTCACAGGCGCACCGTGCGCACCAGTTGTCCGGGGCGGCGCGCCTCGGGCCCGCCGGGGAGCGGTTCCCGGCGGGCCCGAGGTTCGGTGATCGGGCCCCGTCGGCCCGGTCGGCGCGGGCCTGTGCGGTGGGGCCTGGGGACTGGTCAGGCGGCGACCGGGGTGCTGGGCTCCGCCGCGCGTTCCTGCTCGCCCTTGTCGGTGGTGCGGGAGGTGAACAGCCGGTCCACGGCCAGGGCGCCGGGGCCGGTGAAGACGAGCAGCAGGAAGGCCCAGCAGTAGACGGCCGAGGGCTCGCCGCCGTTCTCCAGCGGGAAGAGCGCCTCGGGCTGGTGGACCTTGAAGTACGCGTACGCCATGGAGCCGGACGCGACGAGCGCGGCGATACGGGTGCCGAGGCCCAGCACCACGAGGCCGCCGCCGACGAGCTGGATGACCGCCGCGTACCAGCCGGGCCAGGTGCCGGCGGGTATGGAACCGCCGCCCATGGCGCCGCCGAGCACGCCGAAGAGCGACGCGGCACCGTGGCATGCGAAGAGCAGGCCTACGACGACGCGGAAGAGCGCGAGGGCATAGGGCTGTGCCTGGTTCAGGCGTGTGTACATGTGGGGAGGGCTCCTTCGGTCTGGTGGGGACGTGAACCGACTGAGCGCCACAGATTAGGTAGGCCTCACCAATACTTGCAAGTTCAACATTTTGTCGACTGGCTGGAACTCGTCGGGGTGTGATCGGTCAGTACGCGATCAAAGGCCAGCTCCAGCACGGTCCCCGTTTTCCTCGATTTGGCCTGAACCAATGACAGCGAGGCTTTCCGGCCACTCAAGGTGAGCGTCATCAACTGATTGCCGAACCACGGTCCGTCCGTCCTGTGCCACCGCGTCGACGGCGGCCCGGTGCGCCCGTGCCGCGCCAGCAGCCGGCCGAGCATCCGCCCCGCCCCGCTCCAGGCGAAGCGGAAGCCGGCCCTGAGCGGCGCGGGAATGGAGTTGTGCACGGGAGAGCAGGTCAGCTGCAGGACACGGGCGGCCGGTGTGCCGCCGGGGGCAGGAGCGGACGGGATGGGCTCCGCCATGTACGCGTGGTGCACATCGCCCGACAGTACGCATACCGTCGCCGGAGCCTCCGGTCCCTCGGCCACCTCCCGGATCAGCTCCGTCAACTGCCCGAAGGAGTCGGGGAAGGCCGCCCAATGTTCCAGGTCGGAGCGCTGTCGCAGGGACTCGCCGATCCGCGCCCAGCGGCCGTCCGGCCCGCCCCGCTCGCCCCGGCACAGGGCGGCGCTCCACTGCTCGGCGTCATGGATCAGAGGCGGCAGCAGCCACGGCAGCGAGGTGCCGATCAGGAGGTGGTCACAGGATCCGGGGGCGGCCAGGGCCTCCTCCCGCAGCCATCGCGCCTCCCTCGGGTGGAGCATCGCCCGCTGCTGTTCGTCGAGCACCCGGGCCGCTCGGCTGTCCACCATGAGCAGCCGTACTCGGCCGAAAATGCGTCGGTAGCTCCAGCGGGTGCGGGTGGGGTCGGCGGCGGCCTCGGCGGCGAATCGACGCACCGCCTCCGTGCCGTCCGGGGTGGCGTGGACGGCCGCGTGGAGCGGGTCCGCGGCGATCTCGGCGGGGGAGAGGTTGCCCAGGTGCTGGTACACCCAGTACGACATCAGTCCGCTGACGATCCTCTCGTGCCACCAGGAGGTGGCGCGGATGCCGGCCAGCCAGGCGGCGCTGGTGTTCCAGTCGTCGATGACGTCGTGATCGTCGAAGATCATGCAACTGGGGACCGTCGAGAGCAGCCATCGCACCTCGGGGTCTCGCCATGACTCGTCGTACAGGTAGGTGTATTCGTCGTAGTCGGCCACCTCCGCCCCCGGCGGCTCGTCCAGATCGCGCCGGGCCGCCAGTCGGCGCCGGGTCGCCTCCGAGGTCTCGTCCGCGTACACCTGGTCGCCCAGGAGCAGCAGCACGTCCGGGCGTTCGGCGTCGGCGTCGGCGGCGAGACGGGCGGCGAGGGTGTCCAGGGCATCCGGGCCGACGGGGTCGCTCCGGCCCGGCAGGTGGCCGTCGCCGGGCGGCGCCGCCCAGCGGCAGGAGCCGAAGGCGACCCGGACCGTCGGGGGCGCGGCCTCCGCCGCGCCGGATATGGGCGGCGTGGTGATCGTGCTCGGCGGGAACCCGTACTCCGCGGGCGGCCACACCGTGCGGTCGTCGAGCAGTACCTCGTACGGGGTCGTGGAGCCGGGCGTCAGTCCGCTCACCACCACCAGGGCGTAGTGGTGCCCGGCGACCGCGAAGGTGCGGGACGAGCCCGACGCCCCGTCCGCGCAGCGGACTTCGGCCGTGCAGGGCCGGTCCGTCTCGACCCAGACGGTCGCGGTGGAGGCTGCCTCCCAGTCGACGTACCGCAGTAGTGGTCCCAGGCGCAGCCCGGCCATGTGAAGCTCCTCGCGTCGTTCCGTACGGGACGGTCCGGACGTTCCCGGTGGACGGTGCCGTACGGCGGATGCCTACGGCGGGTTCGTACCGTACGGAACGACGGGGGAGTGCGGGGCGGTTCCGGGGCAGGTGTTTCCCCGGCCGGCGCACCGCTGGATGAGACGGATACGGAGGCGGCCGGGCCGGGGAGGGCCCGGCCGCCTGGTCTCAGCAGCCGCTGAGCGCGGACTGCAGGGCGCTCTTCTCGGCCGAGTCGACGCTCAGGCCGTAGTAGTGCTTCACGTGCACCCAGGCCCGCACGTACGTGCACGTGTACGCGGCGCGCGAGGGGAGCCATGTCGCGGGGTCCTGGTCACCCTTGGACTGGTTGACGTTGTCCGTGACGGCGATGAGCTGGGGCCGTGTCAGGTCGTTGGCGTATGCCTGGCGTTGGGCGGTGGTCCAGCCGGAGGCACCCGAACGCCAGGCCTCGGCGAGCGGGACCATGTGGTCGATGTCCAGGTCGGATGCGGCGGTCCAGGTGGCGCCGTCGTACTGCGAGTACCAACTGCCGCTGACGGCCGCGCAGCTGGAGTCCTGCGAGACGTTCGTGCCGTCCCGCTTCAGGACGACCTCGCGGGTGTTGCAGGCGCCCGACTGCGTGATCCAGTGCGGGAACTTGTCCCTGCTGTATCCGGTGGACGAGCCCTCCGCCTTCACGGTCAGCTCGCTCAGATACGTACGGGCGGTGGATGCCGAGACCGGAGTGGGCATGGCTGCCTGGGCGCTGGGGGCCGTGAGCAGTCCGGTGGTTGCGGCGAGGGCGGCGGATGCGGCGAGGACGGCTATGCGACGCGCGTAGACACCTGACATGCGAACTCCCTTGATGTGGGGGGGCGATGGGACCTGACCGTTCGGATCGGCCCGGCCATCGTGGCGGCGCGGGGTTTCCGTGGGGTGGGCGCCAGGTAACAGAGTGGCGACATGGGCACGTCACATCAAGGGGTCTGACGAAGAGCTTCGGGTCGCGGGGGCGTACCGGAGTGCATGCGCGGGCGTACGGAACCGGGGGTGCGGACGTACGGAACGGGGTGTGTGGACGTACGGAACTGAGGGACCGGCAGATCCG
>NZ_RDBK01000025.1:88949-108022 GCF_008042275.1 Streptomyces sp. OR43
GAGCGCCCGCCGGCCGCCGAGGACCGTCGCGGTCAGCGCTCCCCCGATGAGGATGCCCGTCACCGGGATCAGCGCGATGCCCCGCACCGGCACGAGACCGGTGAGCAGCAGCACGAGCACCACCGGTGCGACCCCCGCCCCGATCGGCACGGCCACCCACCGCCACGTGCGGTTCCCGGGCGCCGGCCGGTCATAGGGTGGCGGCGTGCTGCTTCCGGTCAACATCACGCTCGGCGTCGTCCTGGCCCTGCTGCTCGTGGCAGCCGCCGCCGTCGCCGCGGCCGCGTCCCTCGGCCGCTCGCGCGAGATCGTCGTGGCCGGGCTGCGGGCCGCGGTGCAGCTCGCCGCGGTCTCCTCGCTCATCGGCTGGGTGGTCCACGCGCTGGCGCCGATGTTCGCGTTCATCGCGCTGATGTACGCGGTGGCGGTGTGGACCGCGGGGCGCCGGGTCACGGGAAACCGCACGTGGCGGTGGGTGGCCGTGCCGATCGGGGCGGGGGTCGCACCGGTGGTGCTCGTGCTGCTGCTCACCGGTCTCGTGCCGGTGCGGGGCATCGCGCTGATCCCGGTGACGGGCATCCTCATCGGGGGAGCGCTGACCGCGACGGTCCTCGGCGGCCGGCGGGCGCTCGACGAACTGTCCACGCGGCGGGGGGAGGTGGAGGCGGCGATGGCCCTCGGGTTCCTGGACCGTGACGCACGGCTGGAGATCGCCCGGCCCGCGGCGTCGGACGCGCTGCTGCCGGGGCTCGATCAGACGCGCACGGTGGGGCTGGTCACATTGCCCGGGGCCTTCGTGGGCATGCTGCTGGGCGGTGCCTCACCGGTGCAGGCGGGCGCCGTACAGCTGTTCGTGCTGGTGGCCCTGATGGCCGTACAGGCCGCGGCCGTCGCGACCGTGCTGGAACTGGTGGCGCGGGGGCGGCTGCACCGCGATCCGGCCATGGAGCCCAGCGCGGCGCGCCCGGATCCGAGAGGCCCTAGCTGATGTGGAGCGCGACCGAGCCGTCCGCCGCCGCTTCCACCCGGATCCGCGTCAGGTCGTCGACGTGGGCGTCGGGGGAGAGCGCCGCCGCGCGCGGGCCGACGCCCACGACGCGCATGCCCGCCGCCCGGCCGGCCGCGATGCCCGCCTCGGAGTCCTCGAAGACGATGCAGTCCGCCGGTGCGAAGCCGAGTCCGGCCGCGCCCTTGAGGAAGCCCTCGGGGTCCGGCTTGCTGGCGCCGACGCTCTCGGCGGTGACGCGGAGCTCCGGCATGCGCAGTCCGGCCGCGGTCATCCGGGCCCGGGCCAGCGCCAGGTCGGCCGAGGTGACCAGGGCGTGCGGGAGCGGCGCGATCGCGTCCATGAAGGCGGCGGCGCCGCCGACCGGGACGACACCCTCGGTGTCGGCGGTCTCCTCGGCGAGCATCAGCCGGTTGTCCGCGTAGTTCTCCTCCATCGGGCGGTCCGGGAGGAGTACCGCCATGGTGGCGTACCCCTGCCGGCCGTGGACCACCTTGAGGGCCGCCTCCGGGTCCAGTCCCTGGCGCAGCGCCCAGCGCCGCCAGCAGCGCTCCACGACGGCGTCGGAGTTCACCAGTGTGCCGTCCATGTCGAGGAGGAGTGCGTGGGCGGTGAGGACGGTGGCCAGCATGGGCGGGCTCCAGAGCGGGGGAAGCGAACGCCGCGCGGGGAGGTGCGGCGCGGGAAAGAGAACAAGTGGCCCCCGCTCGCCGGTCAGGGTGTGCGCGCGGAGGCCACTTTGTTCCTCCACGATACAAAAACGGCGCCGGGAAAGCGAATCCTTGCCCGGGGGCGCCCCCGCGCGGTCAGTGGCGTCCCCGGCCCGACGTGGCGCTCTCCAGTACACGCCGGGTGTTCGGGCCGTAGACCCCCTCGGGGTCGCCCTGGATGTTCCGCCAGATCTGGTACTCGCGCACGGCGCTCTGTACCCGCTCCGAGTAGTCGCCGTCGATGGGGCCGTCCCTCAGCACCCACGCCTCCTGGAGCCTGTGCTGCAACTCGACCACCTCCGGACCGGAGTCCCCGAGCCGCAGCGTCGGCCCGCCCTGCGGCTGTGCGGGCGGCGCCACCGCTGCGGGGGAACTGCTCCCGGCCGTGGCCGCCGGGGACGAGGCGGCGGCCGGCGGGGCCGCCGAGGAAGAGGCCGATGCGGAGACGGACGCCGATACGGACGCGGACGGCGACGCGGAACGGGTCGCCGAGGCCGAAGCGGACGGCGAGCCGGACGCCGTACGCGACGGCGACGGGGAGGCGGACGCCGACTCGGGGGCCGATGGCTCGGCGCTCTCGTCGGGGAGGCTGGTCACCGTCGAGGGCAGCGCCTGGTCCAGGTCCGCCTCGTGGTCCCTGTCCCCGTTGAACAGCCCGCCGACGAAGGCCGCCGTGCCGACCACCGTGACGACGGCCGCCCCCGCGACCAGCGCCGCGAAGGGCCGGCGGCGGCGTGGCTGCACGGGGTCCGGGCCGGTCGTGAGGAGTGCGGCGTCGTCGGTGAAGCCGGCCGCGCCGCCCGGGGCCGTCGGGTCCGGCGCCGGGCCCGGCCCCGCCGGATCCAGGAACAGCGGCATCGTCGTGGCGGCGTCCCCCGGCTGCCCGCCCGGCGCGTGCCCCTGCCCCTGCGGGTCGTCGGCCGCCGCCGTGTCCTCGCCGCCCAGGGTCACGTACGGCCGGATGCGCAACGGGTCGAAGTCCTCCGCCGCCGCGAAGTCCGCCGACCGCCCGGCGTGGTGCTCTTCCGCGATGCGCTGCTGTTCGGCGGCCCGCTCCTCGTCGCTGAGGTGGTGCGGGCCGGGTGCCTGCCGCGTGAAAGCGGAGCCGTCGTGGGCCGGGCGCGCCGTGCAGGCGCAGCCCGGGCCCGTGCCCGGTCTGTTGTCCGTACCGCACTCCGGGCATATATGTCCGGTCATTGTGGGTCCCCTCCCCTTGAACTGCCTGCGATTATGCAGCCCGCCGCCGGGAAGCCCAATCATGGAGCTCCTCGGCAGGCCATAACGGTGCGGAACGGACAGGATGGGGGTGTAGCGGACCCGAGGAGATGTTCTATGGCCCAGCAGTTGAGCACCCAGGCCCCGGGCCCCGGTGCCGAACGCTCCACACGGTCGGTTCTGGTGGCGATCGGCGCACTGCTTCTCGGCATGCTCCTCGCGGCACTCGACCAGACGATCGTCTCCACCGCGCTGCCGACGATCGTCAGCGATCTCGGCGGACTGGAGCACCTGTCGTGGGTGGTCACGGCCTATCTGCTGGCCTCGACCGCCGCGACCCCGCTCTGGGGCAAGCTGGGCGACCAGTACGGGCGCAAAAGGCTCTTCCAGATCGCCATCATCATCTTCCTGATCGGCTCGGCCCTCTGCGGTATCGCCCAGAACATGCCGCAGCTGATCGGATTCCGCGCGCTCCAGGGGCTCGGCGGCGGCGGGCTGATGGTGCTGTCGATGGCGATCGTCGGCGACCTCGTCCCTCCGCGCGAACGCGGCAAGTACCAGGGCCTCTTCGGCGCGGTCTTCGGGGCGACGAGCGTCCTCGGACCGCTCCTCGGCGGCTTCTTCACCGAGCACCTCAGCTGGCGCTGGGTCTTCTACATCAACCTGCCCATCGGCGTCGTCGCCCTCGTGGTGATCGCCGCCGTGCTGCACATCCCGGTCCGCCGGACGAAGCACACCATCGACTATCTGGGCACCTTCCTGATCGCCTCGGTCGCCACCTGCCTGGTCCTCGTCGCCTCGCTCGGCGGCACCACCTGGGCCTGGGGTTCCGCGAAGATCATCGGCCTCGCCGTCCTCAGCGTGGTGCTCCTGGTCGCCTTCGTGTTCGTGGAGCGGCGCGCGGCCGAACCGGTCCTGCCGCTGAAGCTGTTCCGGATCAGGACCTTCAGCCTTGTCGCGGTGATCAGCTTCGTCGTCGGCTTCGCGATGTTCGGCGCGATGACCTACCTGCCGACGTTCCTCCAGGTGGTGCACGGCATCACGCCGACGATGTCCGGCGTCCACATGCTCCCCATGGTGTTCGGCCTGCTCATCACGTCGACCGTGTCCGGCCAGATCGTCAGCCGTACGGGCCGCTGGAAGGTCTTCCCGGTCCTCGGCACCGGCATCACCGCGGTCGGTCTGCTGCTCCTGCACCGGCTGACGGAGTCCAGCAGCACCTGGGAGATGAGCATCTACTTCTTCGTCTTCGGTGCGGGGCTCGGCCTGGTGATGCAGGTGCTGGTCCTCGTCGTGCAGAACGCCGTCTCGTACCAGGACCTCGGCGTGGCCACCTCGGGCGCGACGTTCTTCCGCTCCATCGGCGCCTCGTTCGGTGTCGCGATCTTCGGCACCATCTTCACCAACCGGCTCACCGACAAGCTCGGCTCCGCGCTCGCCGGCCGCCCGCTGCCGCCCGGCGTCAGCTCCGAGGGGCTGGCCGCCGACCCGCGCGCCATCGGCCAGCTGCCGCCGACGCTCCAGCAGCCCGTGCTCAACGCGTACTCGACGTCGATCACCGATGTGTTCCTGTACGCGGCCCCGGTCGTCCTGATCGCCTTCCTCTTCGCCTGGCTGCTCAAGGAGGACAAGCTGCGCGGTTCGGTGACCGCTCCGGACACGACCGAGACCCTGGCGTCGAACCCGGTCGAGCGGTCCTCGTACGACGAATGCGCACGCGCCCTCTCGGTCCTCGCCACCCGGGAGGGCCGCCGCGAGGTCTACGTGAGGATCACCGAGAAGGCCGGCTACGACCTGTTGCCGGCCGCCAGTTGGATGCTGCTGCGCATCAAACGGCACGGCACCGTCGAACCCGCCCGGCTCGCGGACATCGCTCCCGTCCCGCTGCGTGTGATCAGCGACGCCGCCCGGCAGCTGGAGGAACGCGGCCTGGCCCGCCGGATCGGGGTGGAGATGGTGCTCACGGACACCGGGGCCGAGGCCGTGGTGAAGCTCGCGCAGGCCCGGGAGGAGTCCCTCGCCGAGCTGCTGGGCGACTGGTGGGGTCCGGACCGGCCGACCGACCTGGTCGCCCTGGTGTCGGAACTGACGGAGGAGACGAGCGGGTCGAGCAAGGAGCGCCCGCACAGCCCGGCGCCCAAGCGGGACCACGCGGCCGGCCACCCGCACGAGCGCCCGGCTCCCTAGAGCCCGCAGTTCCCCAGTTTCCGCAGCCCTCGCTCTTCCCGTAGTTCCCGCGGCTTCCGCACTTCCCGCAGTTCTCGCGGTTCCTGCGGCTTCCGCAGCGCCTACAGCTCCTTGGCGAACCAGTGCTCGGCGTACTGCCTGCGGTGAAAGGCCGGGACCTCGCGGTAGCCGTGCTTGGCGTACAGTCCGCGCGCCTCGACGAGGTCGTTACGGGTGTCGAGCCGGATCTGCCGTACGCCCATCGACCGCGCCAGGCCCTCGATGGCCGCGAGCAGCAGCCCGCCGCCGCCCGTGCCGCGTGCCTCGGGGCGCACGTAGACGCGGGTCAGGTCCGCGATGCCCGGGTCCGTCACGAGCAGGCCGGCACAGGCCGCCGCGTCGCCCCCGACGCGGCCGACGACGAATGCGCCGGTCGGCGGTACGAGCTTCTCGGAGCCGTCGTCCGTGAGCCCCTCGTCGATCTCCTCCGCCGTCGCGGGGCGCCCCCAGTAGCGGCTCGCCACCTCGTCGTAGTAGTCCCGGCGCAGCAGGGCGGCATCGGGGGTATCGAAGTGTTCGGGCGCCATGGTCCACGTCATCGGGCCAGTCTGTCGCGCACCCGGCTGTGGGGGGAAACGATTTCGTGCGCGGCCGTGAGGTGGGGCGACGATGTCGTCCGCGACGTGAGGTGGGGAAACGATTACGTGCGCGGACGTGAGGTGAGGACCGCTGTCCCGCGATTCACCCTGCGTACAGACGTCCCCACCTCGGCGGTCGCGGGCCCGGGCCGGTTCTCACACCAGTGGCGGTGGCACGGTGACCGGCGCGGGCGGTACCACCGGACGGCGTCGCCGGGCCCGCACTACCAGCAGCAGAGCCGTGACGATCACCACCGCTCCACCGAGCAGCGTCAGCACCCAGGCCGGGACGCCGCCCACGGTCAACAGCTCGTCCCGGTAGTACGTGGTCCGGTACGCGGTGTCCGCGCCGGCCGCCCGCAGCTCATGGTCGCCGTCGATCAGCTCCGGGCGCGGGAACGACTGGTCGATCGCCGTGACGAACACCGGCCTGCCCCCCGTCAGCGCACCCAGCGCCGGGTACGCCCCCCGCTCCTGCCCGGCGTCGACCCGCCCCGCGTACGTCACCCGGGGCCGGCTCCCGCCGATCGCGTCCCGCGGTTCCATGCGGTGCGCCGCGAGCACGTACAGGCCGAGCGACTGCGGCGTCGCCGCGAGCCGGGACAGGCGCATCGGGTAGACCAGCTCGTCGCTGGCGAAGCGCAGCCGCAGCGGGTCGAGCGTGCCGGTCAGCGGGCTTCCGGACTCCTGGGGAGCCAGGCGCACGGCCACGTACTCCCACTTCTGCTCGACGTACGGGCGCAGCGCCGACGCGAGCCGGTCGGGCAGCTCGAAGCCGTTCCGCTCCAGCCAGTCCTCCAGCGCGGCGGGATCGGTGGCGGCCAGCCGGGCCACGTCGAACGGCCCGAGCCGCTCCCGGCCGACGACCTCGACCGGGCGGGCGGCGGACGGAGCGGCGCCGTCCCCGGACCGGTAGCCCGAACCGCCGAACGGCCAGTCCTTCGCGCGTGGCCAGAAGTAGTGCCGGGTGGTGGTCACCGGGGCCGTGAGGGTTTGGAGCTCGGAGAAGAGCGAGGCGTCGCCGAGGTCGACCGTGGCCCGGTGCGGAACCGGCATGATCCAGGCGGCCTCGGGGGCGTCCCCGCGCACGGTCAGCCGCATCACGATCTGCTCGGTGCCGCCGTCCCAGTCGACGACGGACGTCTCCCGGTCCACCGACACCCGGGCCATGCGGTCCACGACCATCGCCCCGCAGCCGCACGCGTACGCCGGCGCGATCAGCGACCCCAGTTGAACCGCGAACACCATCAGGACCAGCAACAGCGCACGCGGCGCCCACCCGCGCGGCCGGTTCCGCGCCTCGTGATCGCTTCTCGCACACCGCATGTTCCGTGGTCCTCCCCGTGGTCACCGATCACGGGCTCAGACGTGCGGGCGGCCCCGCCGGTTCCGGCCGTCCCGGCCGGTCCGCACCGCTCGTCCGGGCATTCTTTCGGACAAAAGCGGGATGACAGTCAGGTGAAGAGGGGGTGATTGTGTCTACCTGATAGGGCAATGCGAAGGTTTCACAGCAGGCCGGTCGGAGAACCGGCACCAAACGTTGGGAGGGTCGGCGCAACGTGGCGAACGCGGAGCACAGTGTGCGCACAGACGCGGCTACGGGAGCGAGGACCGGGGCTGCCCGCGCCGTGCTCTGGCTGGTGGTCGCCGCATTGGCCGTGCGGCAGATGGCGGTGGTGGTGCGCCAGCCACCCGGCGAACGCCTCACCGATCTGGAGACCTGGATCGGTGAGAACGGTGTGCTTCATGTGACGGGGTCGCTCTACGACACGGACCGGTTCACCGGCACCCCCTTCGCGGGTCTGGTGCTCAAGCCACTGACCCGCACGGCCGAACAGAGCCTCGGCGTCGCCTGGACCTTCGGCTCGCTGTTGCTCGTCGCCGCCCTCGGCATCATCGCGGCGCGCGCCCTGCCCGCCCCCGTCAGCCGCCGCACGGCCCTGCTGGCCGCCCCCGTCGCCATCAGCCTGCTGATGGTCTCGCTGCCGGTGCGCAACGCCCTCCACCTGGGCCAGACCAGCATCCTGCCGGTCCTCCTCGTCCTCGTCGGCCTCTTCGCGGTCCGCGGCGAACGGGCCTCCGGCATCCTGATCGGGATCGCGGCGGCGCTCCAGCCGACCGTGCTGCTCTTCGCCGCCCTGCTCTGGCTGACCGGCAGACGCCGAGCCGCGCTGACCGGCGGCGCGGCCTTCGCCGCCTGTACGGCACTGGCCTGGGCCGCGATGCCGCACGACTCGTGGACGTACTGGGTGCACCATGTCGCGGGCGCCGGGCTCGGCGACCAGGCCGACAGCCTCGCCAACCAGTCGCTGCACGGTGCGCTGCTCCGGCTGGGCCTGGAGGGCCCGCTGGAGATCGCCCTCTTCGTCGTGCTGGCCGCGGCCGTCTGCTTCCTCGGCCTGCGCCGTGCCGCCCAGTACGCGCGCGACGGCCAGCTGCTGCTTGCCGTGGCCGTGACCGGCTGCGTCTGCGTCGCCGTGGCGCCCACGACCTGGCAGCACCAGCTGCTGTGGGTGCTGCTCGCCGTGGTCGGCCGGGTCGGCAAGCGGGCCTCCGACCGGCTGGTGTGGCCGGCCGTCGTGATCCTCGTCGTCACGCTGCCGGGCAAGATGCTGCTGCCGAACATCGAGGCGGTCTTCCCCGTCCGCGACAACGTGCTGCTGATCGCCGCCCTCGCCGCCGCGTGCGCCGCCCCGTTCCTGCCGCGCACCTCGCCGTACTGGCAGCATCCGGTTCCCACGGCGTACGCGGCCCCGGTCGCCTCCCGCTGGAGCAGGGTGCCGTTGGCGCCGTTCTGGCGCCGGGTGCTCAGCCGGCCGAACCTGCTGCTCGAACTCCTGCTGATCCGGGTCGTCTACTCCGCGTACCAGCAGGTCAGGCTGGCCGCGACGGCCGGCCGCGCCACCGCTGAGCACCACGGCCGGCAGATCCACTCCATCGAACAGTGGCTGCACATCGACATCGAGCACTGGGTGAACCACTCGGTCGTCAAGGTCGGCTGGCTGCGGGACTTCTTCGACTACTACTACTCGACGTTCCACTTCATCGTGCCGCTGGCCATCCTGGGCGTGCTGTACGTGCGCCGGCCCGCGGACTACCGCTGGGTCCGCAGCTCCATCGGCTTCGCCACGCTGCTCGCCCTGGTCGGCTTCTGGCTCTACCCGCTGGCCCCGCCGCGGCTGATGCCGGGGCTCGGGTTCATCGACACCGTCCACGGCGTCCAGGACTTCGCCAAGCCCGACTACGGCACGCTGACCGGCGTGACCAACCAGTACGCGGCGATGCCCTCGCTGCACTTCGGCTGGTCCCTGTGGTGCGGTGTGGTGATCGTGATGCTGGCCCCGAAGATCTGGATGAAGGCGCTGGGTGTGCTGCACCCGCTGTTCACGGTCTCGACGATCGTCGCGACCGGCAACCACTGGGTGCTCGACGCGGTCGGCGGGGCGGCGGTGGTGGCCCTGGGCTTCGGCCTCACGTACGCGCTCTCCGGGCCGCGCAGGCTGCGGGAACCGGGGGACGGGGACCGGGGGTCCGAAGAGCCGGGGGACGGGACCGTGMCGACGGCGCTGTCGAAAACCGTCGGGCGGGGCCGGGTCACCGAGAGCGCCTGACGACGGGGCGTGGCCGAAGGGGTGCCGGGCGGCAAAGAAGCCCGGCACCCCTTCGGCATGTGGATCGTCGCCTCCCCAGCATCCGCCCGTCCGCCGGGACCCGCCACTCCAACG
This sequence comes from Streptomyces sp. OR43, assembly GCF_008042275.1. Lineage (GTDB taxonomy): Bacteria > Actinomycetota > Actinomycetes > Streptomycetales > Streptomycetaceae > Streptomyces. The sequence continues at coordinate 98,410 of NZ_RDBK01000025.1, forward strand.
GGTCAGCGGGACGGCCCCAGCACCCAGGCGCCGAAGGACAGCGTGCCCATCGACACCACGGTGGAGGCCACCACGCCATGGCGGGCGAGGCCGGTGTCCAGGCCGTACTCACGGGCGTAGAGATAGGCGTTCTGTGCCGTCGGCAGCGCGGAGCAGAGCACCACGGCCAGCACCTGGTGATCCGGCAGGCCCAGGAGCGGACCGGCGACGAGGTACGCGACCAGGGGCTGGACCACCGTCTTGAGCGCGACGACGACGCCGGCCTCCGCCCGTCCCGTCACCCGGCCGGTCCCGCCGCCCGGGCCGCCGCACAGGGACAGCCCCAGCGTGATCAGCGCCGTCGGCACGGCCGCGGCCCCGAGCACGTCGCACGAGTGGGTGACGACGGCGGGCGGCCGCCACCCCGCCGCGGAGACGGCCACCCCGAGCAGCGAGGCCATGATGACGGGATTGCGCACCGGCATCGTGAGCATCCGGCGCAGCCCGCCGGGGGCCGCCCCGCCACCCCGTGTGCCCGAGTCCAGCAGGGTCAGGACCACCGGCGAGACGCACAGCACCTGGAACAGGATGACCTGGGCGACGAACGAGGCGTCGCCGAGGACGTGCACCGCCACCGGGATGCCCAGATTGGCGGAGTTGACGTAGCCGGAGGCCATGCCGCCGACCGCCGCCTCGGCTCGCTCACGGCCGAAGAAGCGCCGGCTCACCGCGTATCCCAGCGCCGACACCAGTGCCGTGCCCGCGGCGAACGCCACCATCGACGGATGGGCGAAGGCGGCCGGCCGTGACCCGGACACCATGGTGAACAGGGCGGCGGGCATGGCCACATGGAAGACGAACCGGCCGAGCACCGACTCCGCCTGATCCCCGAGGAGTCCGCCGCGACCGGCCGCGTACCCGATGCCGGTCAGGATCCAGATGGGGGCGAAGCCGGAGAGCAGCGCATGCATGGCCGCCATGATCCTCGTACCCCTGTCCCGCATACGGACAGGGGTACGAGGATCAGGCCGCTCAGGCGGACGTGCTCACCTGGAGCTGCTTGATGCCGTTGAGCCACGCCGACCGCAGCCGACGCGGGTCGCCGGTCAGCCGCAGGTCCGGCAGGACGTCCGCGATCGCGTTGAAGATCAGGTTGATCTCCATCACGGCCAGCGACTTGCCCAGGCAGAAGTGCGGACCGCCGCCGCCGAAGCCGAGGTGCGGGTTCGGGTCGCGGGTGATGTCGAACTGCTCCGGGTTCTCGAACACTTCGGGGTCGTTGTTGGCCGAGGAGTAGAACAGCCCGACCCGGTCGCCCTTCTTGATCTGCTGCCCGCCCAGTTCGACGTCCTGGGTGGCGGTCCGCTGGAAGGAGACCACGGGTGTCGCCCAGCGGACGATCTCCTCCGCGGTGGTCTCCGGCCGCTCCCGCTTGTAGAGCTCCCACTGCTCGGGGTGGGTCAGGAAGGCGTGCATGCCGTGGCTGATGGCGTTGCGCGTGGTCTCGTTGCCGGCCACGGCGAGCAGGATCACGAAGAAGCCGAACTCGTCGGAGGAGAGGTTGCCCTCGCCCTCGGCGGCCACCAGCGTCGAGACGATGTCCTTGGCCGGGCACTCCTTGCGCGCCGCCGCGAGGTTCATCGAGTAGGAGACGATCTCCATGGCCGCCTCGGCGCCGATCTCCTCGGTGATCGCGTACTCCGGGTCGTCGTACGAGGCCATCTTGTTCGACCAGTCGAAGATCCGGGCCCGGTCCTCCTGCGGTACGCCGATGAGCTCGGCGATGGCCTGGAGCGGCAGCTCCACGGCGATGTTGGTGACGAAGTCGAACGAGCCGTCGTCGTCGGCCCCGGCGAGCGCCGTCTCGACGATGGAGCGCGCCCGGTTGCGCAGCGTCTCCTCCAAGGACCTGATGGCGCGGGGGGTGAAGCCGCGCTGGACGATCTGGCGGACCCGGGTGTGTTCGGGCGGGTCCATGTTCAGCATGATCAGCTTCTGGACGTCGATCTGGTCCCGGCTGATCGACTCGTTGAAGCGGATCACGGCGGTGTTGGTGTTCGACGAGAACAGTTCGGGATGGGTCGAGACGTACTTGACGTCCGTGTGCCGGGTGACGACCCAGTATCCCGAGTCGGCGAAGCCGGAAATGCCGGTCGGCTGGGTGCACCACCAGACCGGTGCCGTCTCCCGCATGAGCGCGAACTCCGGGTGCGGGACCCGGGCGTGGAGCAGGTCGGGATCGGTGAAGTCGAACCCTTCGGGCAGATGGGGGCAGGGCATCGGCAGCTCCAGGTCAAGAACTCCAGGTCGGTCCGAGAGGCGTCGGAACGTTGTCTGACGACCCATCAGAAGTTGCCCGCAAGGTAGTAACGAGTTCTACAACTGACAAGGGGCATGGCCGGATCTGTTGCGTGAAGTACCGGTGAATCAGGCCGGATTGACGTGGGTGCCGGTGGTGAAGGACGGGCAAGGTGCGTGCACGACTCTTGCGTACCGGGGGTAAGCCTCATAAGACTGCATGAAGAACTAGAACGCGTACTAGTTCCTTCCGTGGGCGCCGGGACGCCTCTGCGGAAGTGCGAGGAGAGGACGAGCTCATGGCCGCGGAACCCGTCATCGTCGAAGCCGTACGCACTCCCATCGGCAAGCGCGGAGGCGCGCTCGCCAATCTCCACCCGGCCTACCTGCTGGGTGAGACGTACCGAGAACTTCTCGGCCGGACCGGCATCCACGCCGACTGCGTCGAACAGATCGTCGGGGGCACCGTCACCCACGCCGGCGAGCAGTCCATGAACCCCGCGCGCAACGCCTGGCTCACCGTGGGACTTCCGTACGAGACCGCCGCGACGACCGTGGACTGTCAGTGCGGTTCCTCGCAGCAGGCCTCCCACATGGTCGCCAACATGGTCGCGGCCGGGGTGATCGACGTCGGGATCAGCTGCGGCGTCGAGGCGATGTCGCGCGTACCGCTGGGCAGCGGCTCCAAGCACGGGCCCGGCAAGCCGTGGCCCGACGAGTGGAACGTCGATCTGCCCAACCAGTTCGAGGCCGCCGAGCGCATCGCCCGCAAGCGCGGCCTCACCCGGGAGAACGTCGACTCGCTCGGCCTCATCTCCCAGGAGCGGGCGGCCGCCGCCTGGGCCGAGGAGCGCTTCAAACGGGAGACGTACGCGGTCCAGGTGCCCACCACCGAGGCCGAACAGGCCGCCGGTCAGGGAATGTGGCGGCTCGTCGACCGTGACGAGGGGCTCCGCGACACCACGATGGAGGGACTCGCGCGGCTCAAGCCCGTGATGCCCACCGCCATCCACACCGCGGGCAACTCCTCGCAGATATCCGACGGCGCCTGCGCGATCATGTGGGCGTCCAAGCGGATGGCGCGGGCCCTCAAGCTCAAGCCGCGGGCCCGGATCGTCGCCCAGGCGCTGGTCGGCTCCGACCCGCACTTCCATCTCGACGGCCCGGTCGACGCGACCCGCGCGGTGCTCGGCAAGGCCGGTATGTCGCTCAAGGACATCGACCTCGTGGAGATCAACGAGGCCTTCGCGTCCGTGGTGCTGAGCTGGGCGCAGGTCTTCGACCAGGACCTTTCGAAGGTCAACGTCAACGGCGGGGCGATCGCCCTCGGCCACCCTGTCGGCTCCACCGGAGCCCGGCTGATCACCACGGCCCTGCACGAACTGGAGCGCAGGGAAAAGGAGTTCGCGCTGATCACCATGTGCGCGGGCGGCGCGCTGGCGACCGGCACGATCATCCAGCGGCTCTAGGTCGTGCCGTGTAAGTCCCGCCTGCCCGGCGACGCCTGGCACGCATGCTCGGACACGCCCCGGAGGACCTCCGGTGGCGGGGGCGGCGACCGAAGCTGCCCCCGCCACCGGGTCAGGCCTCCAGCGACCAGCCGCTGAAGTCCGCCCGCCCCCGCCGGCCGGACCCGCCGTTCGCCGCCGTCATGAAGAACCCGACGTCCTGTACGGCCGCCGCCCCCGGCACCGTCGCCGCGCCCAGGGTCTGCCAGGTCGTCCCGCCGTCCGTCGAGCAGGAGCCCGTGTACGAGGCGCCGGCCCGGGTCAGCCGCAGCAGCACCGGCCCGGTGACGCCCGGGAGCGAGTCCCGCTTCTCCAGGGTGCCGTCACCGTTCGCGTCGTACGACAGCACGACCCCGTTGGCCGGGGTCAGGGCCAGGTTCAGGAAACCCCGGGACCCGGTCGTCGCCATCGCGTTGCGGACGACGATCCCGGCCCGCGCCCAATTGCCGGTGTTCTCCTGGGAGTCCACGCGCACGGTCGCGCACCCGCCGTCCGCGAACGCCGCCGCCCGGTACACCGTCCCGAACTGGGCGGTCGACCCCCACAGGTCGCTTCCTGCCCCGTCGATGGCGAAGCGTCCGGCGACCTGGCCGAAGGACGCGTCGTTCGCGTTGTGCGTCAGCCAGCCCGCGTCGAGGGGCCCCGCCACGTAGATCCGCCCCTGGACCACCGCCGTGACCGGCCGTTCCCCGCGCGGCCCGTACTCCGTGCGCAGCTCGAACGGATGCGGCTCCAGCGGATCCTTCGGCGCGGCCGGCGGCGCGGTGACCCGCCAGCTCGCCCCGGTGCTTCCGCCGCCCTCCACGCCGGGCTGTTCGACGGGACCCTGCGCCTGGCTCTCCAGGCCGGGAACGGCGAGGGAGAAGCGGACGGGGCCGGTCGGCCGCAGCCCGTTGACGTTGCGGAAGCCGGCCTCGACGACCGCCGAGCCGCCCGGCTCCACGGTGGCCCGGTCGGCCTCGACGGTGACCGTGCCCTGGTAGGGCGCGGTGGCCAGCGTCTCGTGGACCCGGCGCGCGGTCCGGTGCACGGCGCTCGCGTTCAGCTCCCGCATCGGGTACGCCGTGCGCTCGTGCGTCCACGGTTCCTCGACGGCGTACCAGTCGAAGGGCCTCGGCGCCCGGTCGTGGGCGAGCGCGTCCGCCATCTCGTCCAGATAGCTCTGCCACTGCGGCAGATGGAAGTCGCCGATCAGGCCCTGCCAGTCGCGGTTGGCGTAGTTGGCCAGTTTCCCCACGTCGGCCGCCGGGCGGTCCGCCCAGGTGGTGATGAGCGCGCGGGCGCTGTGCTCCAGCTGGGCCGCCTCGGCGGGCGAGGAGGCGTACCGCCGTGCCTCGTCGAGCCACGGGCCGAGCATGAACGCCCGGTGGCCGCCGGTCATCTCGTCGCTCAGCCGCATCAGTTTCAGCCACAGCGAGGACAGCGCGGCGAACGCGTCCCGGTCCTTGCGGTCGTAGGCGGCGCGCAGTTGCGGCAGCAGCTGCCGGGAGCGGTTGGCGAGTGCCTGGCGGGCGAAGTCGGTCAGGTCGAAGCGGTACGCCTCCGAGCGGCGCAGCGGTTCCCGGACCGCGAGGAGGCCGGCGAAGGCGCGGTCGAAGCCCGCCGAGTCGAACGACAGCTGGGTGGTGCCCCAGTACGTGGCGTTGACCGCCGCCAGATCGGGGCGGGCCGCGAACAGCGAGTCGTGCGGGCGGCCGTCGCTGCTCTGCACGTCGTACGCGGTGTCACGCAGCGCGGCGAAGGCCGCCGTGGCCTGCCCGTCCCGGCCGCCGTAGCGGAACCGCGCGTACCGTGCGAACCAGTCGGCCCGGTCGACGGTCTCCTCGCGCCAGGCCAGCTCGGTGAACAGCTCGAAGGCGGCCGGATCACGGTCGGTGGACTCCGGCAGATAGGCGGTGCCGGTCAGCGCGCTGCCCTCCTTGTCCCGCCAGGCCGGGAACTTCCGCGTCCAGGAGGGAGCCATCGCGCCCAGCGTGGTCCGGCCGCCGAAGTTCGGGATCGCGCCGAAGGCGTACGGGGTGTTCCCCCACTCCTTCTCGCGGTCCGTCGACTCGTCCAGCTCGGAACGGCCGTCCACGACCAGGACATGCGTCTTGTCGAGCGCGGCCAGCATCTCGGGGCGCGGGTTGCCGGTCCAGCCCATGATCACCCAGGTGGCGCCGGGACGGGCGGTCTGGAGCGCGCGCTCGATCCCGCGCGCCGCCTCGGGGATGTCCACCCCGCCCGCGCTGCCGCCCTCGTGGAGGATGTCCATCTTGTACGAGGGCACGTCGTCGAACAGCACCCGCTGGTGCCGGTAGAAGGACTCGGCGACCCGGGCGAAGGTGTCCGTGCGCGGGTCCAGCCAGTCCGGGCGCCGGAACCCGGACCAGAGGCCCTGCGGGACGACGGAGGCGCCGGGGTTGCGGTCGGCGAACTCGCCCGGGACCGTGCCGAAGTACCCGGGCAAAACCGGCGACATGCCGAGCTCGCGCATCCGGTCGGCTGCGCGCCGGCCCAGCGCGGCCCGCCGCGCGATGAGTTCCGGGCCGACCGGGCCCCCGTACCCGCTCATGTTCTGCAACAGCCACCACGGCTGATGGGTCGGCGCCGGGATCCAGGCCCTGGCCTCCGCGTCGCTGTAGCCGAACTCCTGCAGCACGCGGTGGTACACCGCCTCCTGGCCCACGGTCAGGAAGATCTCGTTGCAGCCGTGCAGGGCCAGCACGTCGAGCGTCCGCTCCCAGCGCGCCCAGTCGGCATACGGGGCGGTGTACCCGTCGTACGTGTCGTTGAAGGCGAACCGGTGCGGGACCGTCGCCGCGCGTTCCAGTGGCTGCGGGGGCGCGGGCAGCACGGCAGGCAGCCCGAGTTGGCTGCCGGCCCAGGAGATCACCGCGTCGCACACGTACTTCAGGTACCAGTGCACCCCGGTCAGGATCACCGCCGGGCTGGTCCCGGCGACCTCGACGCGCCCGCGCGTACCGCCGACCCGGAAGCGGTCGCCGCCGTCCGCCGGATCGAGGAGGGTGAGCCGGAACTGGTCGGCGTGCCCGCCCAGCAACCGCCCCAGGGCCGCCCGCGCGGCCGCGGTCGCCGCCGCCGTCCGGGCCGGCTCGGCCACCGCCGGGATCCGCGTGCCGAGGGCGGCGGACATGCCCACCGCTCCGGCCGAGGTCAGTAGCGTACGTCTCGACAACTGCGTCACGAGCACTCCTTGGTCGTCGCCACGGATGGTGCGTCAGAGGTGAACCGGATTCTGCGGGGCGCACGTTAATGGGGGGACGCAGGCGCGACAACGGGTCCCCACATCTTTCGGACAGGCAGCCGGATGGCGCAGCGGCCGTCCGCGGGCACGACGGAGCCCCCGTCCACCGCGGTGCGGTGTACGGGGGCTCTCGTCGCTACTGGCTCCGGTCCGGGTGGACTCAGTACCAGTTGTTGGCCTGCCAGAAGGACCAGGCGCCACAGGGGCTGCCGTAGCGGGAGTTCATGTAGTCCATGCCCCACTTGATCTGGGTGGTGGGGTTGGTCTGCCAGTCGGAGCCGGCGGACGCCATCTTTGAGCCGGGCAGCGCCTGGACCAGGCCGTAGGCGCCGGAGGAGGCGTTGGTCGCGCTCGGGTTCCAGCCGCTCTCGTGGCTGACGATGTTGCTGAAGCACTGGAACTGCGCGTCGTCACCGATCATCTGCTTCGCCGTGTCCTGAGCACTCGCGGCAGCGGACGTCGGCGCGGCGGTGGTGGCCGCCATGGCCGGGGAGACGCCCAGGGCCACACCGGAGGCACCCAGCAGCACTGCTGCACCGGCGACGGCGGACTTGCGACGGGCGAGGATGTTACGGGCGAACGACACAGAGGAACCTAACGTCGGGTACGGGGGAGTCGCGTGCTCCGGTCCGAATCCTGCGTGGACCGTTGCGCGTTGACCGCTGTCCGTTCCGGTGGACGCTGCGGTGCTCGGCGACGTCTCCAGTGTTAGCCGCGCCGTTCAACCACCGCAACGACCCCCGGTACGACCCCGCCTCGCACCCCGGGCCGAAGGTCCCGAACCACCTCAAAGCGCTCGATAGCAGGTCACAGCGGGTGCGACGGGGTCCGGCGACCGTCCTGCGAGGCTCCTAACCCGCTTCGTACAGGACCAAGGTCCTGTGGGTGCCCTCACTCCTCCGGGACGCCGAATGTGACCTGGGCCTCGAAGGCGGCCCGCCTCGTGGCCCGTCGCAGCGCCTTCAGCAGCGCGGTTCCGACGGTCAGCGTCAGGACCACGGTGAGCACCGCCCGGCCCAGGTCCCAGCCCAGCGAGGTGGCCGTGCAGTAGGCGAGGAAGCGCACCAGGTTGTCGCCCAGCGCGTCACCCGGCCGGAAGGAGATGCCCGAACCGAGCCCCGGCACGATCGTCCACCCGTAGAGGTTCATGACCGTCCCGTACGCGAACGACGCCACCGCCCCGTAAGCCGCGAGCATCAGCAGCTCGGCGCGCCCGCGCAGCCGGTCCGGTCCGGGCAGCATCCCGGCGCCCATCGCGAACCAGCCCATCGACAGCATCTGGAACGGCATCCACGGGCCCACCCCGCCGGTCAGCAGCGCGGAGGCGAACATGGTGACGGAGCCCAGCACGAAGCCGAAGCCCGGCCCGAGCACCCGCCCGCTCAGCACCATCAGGAAGAACATCGGCTCCAGACCGGCCGTACCCGCCCCCAGCGGGCGCAGAGCGGCCCCCACCGCGGCCAGCACCCCCAGCATCGCGACCGCCTTCGCGTCGAGCCCGGCGTCCGCGATCATCGCGACCACCACCCCGACCAGCAGCGGCAGCAGCGCGGCGAACAGCCACGGCGCGTCCTGTGAGTGCGCGAGCCCGGAGTCCGGCCCGGCCAGCAGCGGCCAGCCGAAGGCGGCCACCCCGATCGCGCTGATCAGCACCAGCGCGGCGACCGCCCGCGGCCCGAGCCGCACCGGCCGCGCACCGCGCCCCGTCGTACCGGTCACCCGACACCTCCCAGCGCCTCGCGCACCTGCGACACGGTGAGCCACTCCTGCGGGGCGAGGATCTTGGCGATCTGCGGGGCGAACGCGGGCGAGGACACCACGACCTCCGGGGTCGGCCCGTCCGCCACGACCTCCCCGTCGGCGAGGATCACCACCCGGTGGGCCAGCTCGGCGGCCAGCTCCACGTCATGGGTGGCCAGCACGATCGCATGACCCTCGGCCGCCAGGGTGCGCAGCACCCCGACGAGCCGGGCCTTCGCCGCGTAGTCCAGACCACGGGTCGGTTCGTCCAGGAGCAGCAGCGGGGGCCGGGCGGTGAGAACCAGCGCGAGCGCCAGGGCGAGCCGCTGCCCCTCGGACAGATCACGGGGATGGGTGGCGTCCGCCACACCGGGCAGCAGCTCGGAGACCAGCGCCCGGCAGCTGCCCGGAGCGGCGCCCGCGTCGGCGTCGGCCGCCGCGCACTCGGCGGCGACGGTGTCCGCGTACAGCAGATCGCGCGGCTCCTGCGGTACGAGACCGACGCGGCGCACCATCTCGCGCGGCGGGGTCCGGTGCGGGGTACGGCCACCGACGAGCACGGTGCCGGACGTCGGCTCGACCATGCCGACGAGGGCGGAGAGCAGGGTGGACTTGCCCGCACCGTTGCGGCCCATCAGGGCGACGGTCTCGCCGGGGGCGACGGTGAGCGTCACCCGGCGCAGCGCCTCGACGCGCCCGCGCCGCACCCCGAGGCGCTCGACGCGGGCCGTGGTGTCGGTGGGGGGCTCGGGGGCCAGCAGCAGCGCGTCGCGATCGGTTCGGTCCTGACCCCGCACCCCCGCGTCCTGGTACTGGACGAGCCGACGTCCGCCCTGGACCC
>NZ_RDBK01000025.1:108122-112826 GCF_008042275.1 Streptomyces sp. OR43
GCTCGGGGGCCTCCTGCGGGGGCCGGGCGAACAGCCGGGCCAGGGCGGACCGCCGCGGCGCGATGTGCTGAKCGGGCGCCGGCGGCGGAAGCTGCCCGGTTCCGCCCCCGCCCACCGGCCCGGGCGCCACGGGAAGCTGCCCTGTCCCGTCCCCGCCGACCGGCCCGGGCGCCACGGGAAGCTTCCGGGTCCCGCCGACCGGTCCGGACGCGACACCCGCCAGCCGCTCCCGCATCCCGGCGGCCCGCCTCCGGGCGTCGCGGACCGACAGCGGCAGCGGCTCCCAGCCGGCCAGCCGCCCCAGCGCCACCACCGGCGGATGCACCGGAGAGACGGCCATCACCTCGGCGGGCGCCCCCGTCACCGGGGCGGCGCCCGGCGACGGCAGCAGGACGACCTGGTCCGCGTACTGCACCACGCGCTCCAGCCGGTGCTCCGCCATCAGGACCGTCGTCCCCAGGTCGTGGACCAGTCGCTGCAGCACCGCGAGGACCTCCTCGGCCGCCGCCGGGTCCAGGGCGGACGTCGGCTCGTCCAGTACCAGGACGCGGGGGTGCGGGGTCAGGACCGAACCGATCGCGACGCGCTGCTGCTGGCCCCCGGACAGGGTGGCGATCGGCCGGTCGCGCAGCCCGGCGAGACCCAGCAGATCCAGGGTCTCCTCGACCCGCCGCCGCATCACGTCCGGAGCCAGGCCCAGCGACTCCATGCCGTAGGCCAGCTCGTCCTCGACCGTGTCCGTCACGAAGTGGGAGAGCGGGTCCTGGCCCACGGTGCCGACCAGATCCGCGAGCTCGCGGGGCTTGTGGGTGCGGGTGTCCCGCCCGCCGACGGTCACCCGGCCGGTCAGCCGGCCGCCGGTGAAATGCGGCACGAGCCCCGACACCGCACCCAGCAAAGTCGACTTGCCGACCCCGGACGGCCCGACGAGCAGCACCAGCTCACCCTCGGGAACGGTCAGGTCGACGCCCGACAGGGTGGGGCGGTCCACGCCCTCGTACTGCACCGAAACATCGTCGAACCGGATCACACCTGCTCCTCGAAGCCTGTGGGGGAAGGCGGGACGGGCGAGCCCGTGGGAGAGGGCGGGACGGGCGCGACCACCGCCGGCAGCAGCCCGATCAGCACCGCGGCGGCCGGCCACAGCGGCAGCACGGGCGCGGTCAGCGGGACGACGCCGGGGTGCAGCGCCGCCGGATCCGCACTGCCCGCCCAGATCATCGCCACCGCGACCGCCGCACCGGACCCCGCGACCAGCCAGGCCCGCACCCCCCACCGGTCGGGCCGGTAGCGGGTCCGTACCGAACGCGCCCCGCCGAGCCGCAGCCCGGCCGTCGCCGCCACCAGCCCGGCGATCAGCAGCGGCAGCCCGTACACCGCGCCCTGCGCGGCGAGCAGTCCGTACGTACCGGCGCAGACGCCCAGCAGCCCGCCCAGCGTCAGGACGTTCGTGGTGTGCCGGACCGTGGCCGGAACCTGCGCGGTGCGGCCGTAGCCGCGGGCGTCCATCGAGGCCGCCACCGCCACCGAACGCTCCAGCGCACCCTCCAGCACCGGCAGCCCGATCTGGAGCACGGCCCGCACCCCGCCGGTCGGCCGGCCGCGCAGCCGCCGGGCGGTGCGCAGCCGCATCACGTCGGCGACCATGTTCGGCGCGAACGTCATCGCGACGACGACGGCGACCCCGGCCTCGTACAGCGCCCCGGGGAGCGACTTCAGCAGCCGGGCCGGGTTCGCGAGGGAGTTCGCCGCGCCGACACAGATCAGCAGAGCGGCCAGCTTCGCCCCGTCGTACAGCGCGAACAGCAACTGCTCGGCGGTGACCCGGCCGCCGATCCGGACGCCCTTCGCCCACTCCGGCAGCGGCACCTCGGGCAGCGTGAACACGACATGCGTGCCGGGGATCGGGGAGCCGAGGAAGGCGGAGAAGAGCAGCCGCACACCGATGACGAACAGCCCGATCTTGATGAACGCCCCGTAGGACCGGGCCCACGGCGCGTCCGTGCGGCGCGCGGCCACGACGTACCCCGCCACGCCGACCAGCAGGCCGAGCAGCAGCGGGTTGGTGGTCCGGGACGCGGCGGTCGCGAGCCCGAGCGCCCACAGCCACCAGGCGCCGGCGGGCAGGGCGTTGCTCCGGGTGGCGGCGGGGGCGCGCCAGGCACGGAGCCGGTCCTGCGGGGCGTCCGTACGGTCGGCTGTGGTGCCGGTCATCCGCGGCGGCGGCGGGCCTGCGCGACTGCGGCGATGCCGACGAGCAGGACGGCACCGACCCCGACGAGGACCCCGGCCGAAGGCCCGCCGCCGTCCGCACCGTCGCCGCCGGTGGCGACACCGGCCGACGTGGGCGCGGAGGCGTCGGTCGTGGCGGTCCTGCCGCCGCCCGAGTCCTGCGACACCTGCTCACCGCAGCCGGACTCCGGATAGCCGGAGATCGCGCAGAGCAGCGCGTCACTGCCGTACCGCAGCGGCTTGGCCACGGAGGCGAGGGCCTCCGCGCTGCTGGCGTCCTCCGGGACCCGCGCGCACGCGGTCCGCACCGCGGGCGGCGTCTCGCCGTCCGGGGCGTCGGCGGCCGTACCGGGGTCGATGACGAGCGCGACGCGCTTGCGGCCGTCCTCGGCGGGCGTGTCCGCGCAGATCTTCGCGAAGGCGGGGGAGCGGCGCGGCTGGGCCGCGTCCTGCGAGTCCGCGCTCACGGCGAACCGGAAGCCCTGCACCGAACCGTCGTCCGGCCGGACCAGCGACGGCCCCTGGGTGGCATACGCCCATCCGCTGCCGGAGCCCTCCCAGAACGACCAGTAGCGGTAGCCCGCGGCCTGGGCCGGGCCCGCACCGAGCACGGCCAGGACGGCGCCCAGGACCACCAGCAGCACGGTGGCCCGTCCGCCGAGCCGCACCGCGGACCGGGCGTCCGCGCCCCGGCCCGCACGGGAGACCCTCACAGCTGCTGGTTCTTGCGGCGGCCGCTGATCAGGAACCCGGCGCCGGCGCCGACGGCGAGTCCGATCCCGACGAACCACCAGACACCGCCGATGCCGTCCCCGTCGCCGCTGTCCTTCTTCTCCTCCTCGGTGGCGCTCGCCGTGGGCTTCTTGTCGGTGGAGGGCGCGGGACCCGTCGCGTTCAGCTGGGCGACGAGGTCGGCGCCGCCGAAGTCGTGGACGTCGGAGCCGGTGGCGTGGGCGGCCATGACGAGCTGCGCGTAGGCGGCGGGGCCGTTCTCCTTCGCCCAGGCCGCGGAGTTCTTCTCCAGCCACTTCACGGAGGCGGCGGCCTTGTCCTTGTGGCCGGCCGCGGACAGGGCGACGACCGCGTCGGCGGTGTTGCCGAAGTCGGGCTGCGGGGCACTGTCCTCGGCGCCGGGCATCGGCGGCGAGTCGAGGTGGCCGGTCTTCTTGAGGGCCCCGGCGAGGTAGTAGGCACCGTTCTGGGCGGCCTGCTCGGGCTTGAGGGCGTCACCCTCGGTGCAGGTGGGGTCCTTCACCGCGGCGTTGTTGCCGACGACGAGCCCCTTGCCGAGCGATCCGAGTACGGCGGCCGCGGTGGCGTCGCCGTTGGCGACGAGCTTGCCGGCCTTGTCGGGCTGGTACGCGAACGCGCCGCCGTCCTTGCCGCCGCAGGCGATGGCGAAGGTGAGCAGCGCGTCGTACGGCGTCCTGCCCTCGCTGTTCGTCACATCGTCGAGCCTCTCGCCGGCCCGGGCGAGGGCGCCGATCACGATCGAGGTGGAGTTCGCGTCACTCGGGCTGCCGGCGGTGTAGCCCCAGCCGCCGTCCTCGTTCTGTACGGACTTCAGCCAGGAGGCCCCGTGCTGCACGAGCTTCTCGTGCCCGCGGACCTCGTGCAGCGCCTGCACGGCGGCCGCCGTCGCATTGGTGTCGACCATGGTCTTGGCGTCGCAGCGCACGGTGGGGTCCGGCCGGTACGCGGGGAACGCGCCGCTGTCGCACTGCTGGCCGATCAGCCAGTCGACGGCCTCCTCGGAGGGCGACACCCCCACGGCCCGCTGCGAGGCGAAGGCCAGCGACTGCCGCCACACCCCGTCGTACGTCGGGTCCTTCGTGCCGTACAGGCCCGAGGGCAGAGCCACGGACGGCGAGGGGGAGGGGGACGGCGCGGCGACTGCGGCCGGGGCTGCGGCCACACAGAGCACGGTGGCGGTGGCGGCGAGCGCGGCTGCGCTGCGGCGTACGGTCATGGCGGGCGGGGCCTCTCCTGGGGGAACCGGGCACAGGCACACACAGGCACCAGGCTCCGGCTCCGTATACCTCGACGGTGCCGGCCACCGGGGGGTCCCGACGGCACGAGCCGGTCACGACACGGACAGGGCATTCCCGACTCCCGCCCGGCTGGGCGGTCACGGGATGGGGCCTCCCCGGCTCGAGCGAAGTCGAGAGAGAGGGGAAGGGTCAGCGCCGGATTCGCACCGGCTTCCCCCTGATCGGACATGATGACGACCAGCCCACTCTACCGGGCGGGCCCCGGGGCCCCTCGGCGTGGGCGGCCCCGGCATCCGACGGCATGGCCCCCTGTGGCCGGTGCGGCGGCCGCCCACGGAGGCGCCGAAACGCGCATGGCTCTTTCGAGGAGTGATCGTTAAACTACAACCGGCTTGAGAATCAGTCTGGTTGAAAGGGTGKGGCGGCAGTCGCTGGCCTTCGCCTCGCAGCGGGCCGTGGGGGTGTCGCCCTCCGAGGAGGC
>NZ_RDBK01000025.1:112926-121837 GCF_008042275.1 Streptomyces sp. OR43
CTCCTACCCCTACCCCTCCTCCTTCTCCGCCTCATCCACCGCGGACGGATCCTCCCCGGTGGGCATGGTGGGTCGGCGGGATCGCCATTCCGCTGGCCGGCATCCTGGCGACGGTGATCTTCAGCAACGACCCGGAGCCCGTCTCGGCTCCTCCCCCGGCACCCGCCCCAGCCTCCAGCAGCGCGCGAACCGGACCGAGCACACTGCCGAGTCCGGACCAGGCCTGGGGGGAGAGCGAGTCGCCCACAGCGACTTCGAGTGACACGGTGTCCGCGAGCCCTTCGGCCACCTCGGATGTCGACCTCACGGCGCCGGCCGGGTACGCAGAGGCGACCGAGACCATGTGGGGGCTCGCGCCGGGGTCCTGCGAACACTCCGAACAGCAGATCGTCGACCTCGACGACGGCATGAGCCGGGTGGAATCCGGCGACGGCGTGGTGAAGGACCCCCGCGGAGCGGAACTCCTCTACTGGCCGTCCGAAAGCTGCATCGACGACTTCGGCGACTATCAACTGCGCGCCCTGCCCAACACCCGCGTGGGACTCCTGCAGGCCGGCATGCCGAAGACCTTCGAGTCCTGCAAGGCCGCGTCCGGGACCGGTTTCGGAGGCCTTCAGCTCTCCGACGGAAGCGAGAGCGAAGCCCGGGGTTTCGTCGAAGGCGCGGCCGTGTGCTCCGTCACCGACCACGGCGCCGTTTCCATGGCCCTGATCGAGCACATGGACGGTGGAACATTCGACGACGTGTCGGTCAGCGGCAGGCTCTACGTGTGGCGGAAGTCGCCCTGACCCGCCTCGTCCAGCCCCCCGGCAGCAGCACTTCCGCACGCGAAGAACCGGCAGCAGCACTTCCGCACGCGTAAAAGGAGTTAAGGACCGACCAGGGGCCGTGCTTGCATGAGCCCCATGATGTCCACCGACCGCTTGCTCGCCTTCGCGGCGATGTCGTTCCTGTTGATCGTGATCCCGGGGCCCAGCGTGCTGTTCGTGATCGGGCGGGCGCTGGCGCACGGCCGGCGCGCGGCGATGACGACGGTCGCCGGCAACACGATGGGCGCCTTCCTGCTCGTCGTGGCCGTGGCCCTCGGAGTCGGGTCGATCGTGGAGCGTTCCGTCCTCGTCTTCACGGTGCTGAAACTGGCCGGTGCCGCCTACCTGGTGTACCTGGGCGTCAAGGCGTGGCGGCAACGCGGCTCGCTCCAGGACGCGTTCACCGGCGAGAAGGCCGGACAGGGCGGGCTGCGCACGTTCTGGGACGGGTTCGCCGTCGGTGTGGCCAACCCCAAGACCATGGTGTTCTTCGCCGCTGTGCTGCCGCAGTTCGTCGACCGCGCCCAGGGACACATCGCGGTGCAGATGCTGGTGCTCGGGCTGGTCTTCAACATCATCGCCCTGGCCTCGGACAGCCTGTGGGGACTGCTCGCGGCAACCGGCCGGGACTGGTTCGCCCGCTCGCCCCGGCGCCTCTCACTCGTCGGAGGCATCGGCGGCGTCACGATGATCGGCCTCGGCGTCACCGTGGCCGTCACCGGGCGCAAGGACTGACCGGCCCGCGAACCGGCCGCGTATCAGCTCCGGGACGGCCTGGGTGCCGGCGTCCGCCGCGCCGCCGGAACGATCGCCGGGGCGGGGTCCTCGCCGAGGAAGAAGCGGCGCACGACGCGTTCGGCGGCGTGCCCGTCGTCGTACGGGCAGAAGCGCTCACGGAAGGCGCCGCGCAGCGCGGTGGCCTCCGCGTCGCACCAACGGCCGCTGCGGAAGGCGTCGATGAGTTCGTCCTCCGTGGTCACGACGGTTCCGGGGGTGTCGCCCGGACGGCCGGAGACGAGGTCGAACGTGACACCGCGGACGGCGTCGTAGACCTTCCGGTCGGAGGCGTCGATGACGAGGGGGCGGTCGAGGTTGGCGTAGTCGAAGATGAGGGACGAGTAGTCCGCGATGAGCGCGTCCGCCGCCAGGCAGAGGTCCTCGACGGACGGGTGACCGGACACGTCGATGACGCTGCCCTGTTCGGCGAGGTCCCTCAGCTGCGGGGTCGGCTGGTCGAGGCGGTGGGTGCGGACCAGCAGGACGAAGTCGTCGCCCAGGGCCTTGGCCACGCGCCCCAGGTCGAACGCCGGGGTCCACTCCTTGTGGTGCTCGCGGTGGGTCGGCGCGTACAGCAGCGCGGTCCTGCCCGGCGCGATGCCCAGCCGGTCGCGGACGGCGGCGACGTCCTCGGCGGTCGAGGTGAAGAAGCGGTCATTGCGCGGGTAGCCCACATCGAGCGACTCGAACGTGCCGGGGTACACGCGCTCCCACTGCTCCGTGGAGTGCCGGTTGGAGGAGACGCTGAGGTCCCAGCGGTTCACCTGCTCCAGCAGCCGGCCGAAGTCCATGCCCTGGGCGGCGGCGGGATACGCCTGCTGGTCCATGCCCATGCGCTTGAGCGGGGTGCCGTGGTGCGTCTGCAGACAGACCTGCCCCGGGCGCTTGGCGATGTCGTCCGGGAAGGCCGCGTTGCTCACGAAGTACGTGGCGCGAGCCGTCACCTCCCCGTAGCGGCGCGAGCCGGGCACGACGTAGTCGATGCCGGCGGGCACCTGGTCGGCGAGTTCCTGACGGACCACCCAGACGCCGTGCACCTGCGGGGCCAGTTCCTTGGCCTTGTCGAAGACCGCGGCCGGGTTGCACGACGGCAGCAGGTTCTCGTACGAGGTGTAGACGGCGAGGTGCGGATCCAGCGGGCGCCGGCGCTGGAAGGTCGCCAGGCTCGTGGCCGCGTGCTTGCCGACCCGGCTGGTGGCCCCGAGGACCTTCCTCGGTCCGGCCCGCTTGACCCGGGCGGCGAACTCCGTCGCCTGGTAGGTGCGGAAGGACCGCTTGGCCAAGGCGCGCATGTGCACGCCCATCGCTCCGCCGGGCAGCGCGAAGCCGTCGGGGATGTGCGCGGCGTAGAAGTCCGCGGTGCGGCCGAAGTAGTCCTTGCGGTCGGCGGGCCTGACGCGCTCGGTACGCTTGAGCGAGAACAGCATGTGGTGCAGGGCGCGCTCGAACAGCATCGGCTTGGACCAGGTCAGTTCGGGCCGTGCGTCGAGGAAGGCGAACAGGCCCTCGTACTGCTCGAAGATGTCGAAGTGCTTGCGGCCCGGCGTCTTCGTGATCGCGCCGTGGCGGCGCTGGCGGTATTCGACGCCGACCCTGTTCAGACAGCCGATGCGCTCGGCAGTGACCATCGCCATCTGGGTGACCGGCGCGTCCTCGTACAGACCGGGCGCGTACTGGAAGCCCTGCTCCAGGAAGAACTCACGGCGGAACGCCTTGTTCCAGGCCACCAGGAAGAGATGGACGTACTCGGGCCGGTCCTGGAGGCGGAAGACGTCCGTGCCCGCCCGCTCGAACAGCTCCGCGGACTGGCTCGGGCCGCCCTTGCCGTGCCAGAAGGTGCGGATGTGGTCGAAGACGAGGATGTCCAGGTCCCCGACCGCGTCGAGCCGGGCGGCCAGCGCCTGCAGCAGGCCGGGGGTGTAACTGTCGTCACTGTCGAGGAAGAGGACGTAGTCGCCCGTCGCACGCTGGAGTCCGGCGTTGCGCGCCCGGCCGAGACCCACGTTCTGGGGCAGGTGCACGGCCTGGACACGCGCGTCGCGGGCCGCGTACTCGTCGATGATCTCGCCGCAGGAGTCCGGGGAGCAGTCGTCGACGGCGATCACCTCGATGTCCTGGAAAGACTGCCCGAGGACGGAGTCCAGGCACTCGTGGAGGTATCCCTGGACCTTGAACACGGGGATCACAACACTGAAACGAGGCATGCGGGGAACTCCAGATGACATACAGGTTATCGGGGTCGAACACGAAGACTACCGACCCCGGGGATGCCTCCGTCGCGCGCTCTCCCCGTCGCCCGGAGTGGGCCGGGGCGAGCGGACCGTGGTATTCCGGCTGCGCCGGCGCCGCACCCGGGTGGCTAATCATTCCGGTTTGTCCTGAGAGTCCGGTACCTATAGATTCCCGCCGTGCCGTCCCGTTGGCTGGTGCCTTCCGGCGCGCAGCCCGGCGACGACGCGACCCGTCATCGCCGACTGGGAGGGCCCCGCCCGCATGTCCGGAACTGATCGCCGGTGGACCGTCGCGCTGCGCGGAGCCTGGAGGGACGGCACGCTGTGGCCCTGGTGCCTGGCGGCCCTCGCGGCGGCCTGCGGATACGTGGTGGCGACCGTCTTCCACCCCGGCTACCTCAGCGCGGACAGCAACACCCAGCTGTGGCAGGCGCTGGGCGACGAGCCGGTGAACGACTGGCACCCGCCGGTGATGGCCCTCGCCTGGCGGATCCTCATCGGGGTCACCGGCGACTTCTCGGTCATGGCAGCCGTGCAGACCGCCGTGCTGTGGGGCACGCTGTGGGTCCTCGCCCGGCTGGTGTGGAAGGGCACCGCCAGTCGCGGACTCTCCCTCGCGGTGCTGGCCGTCGGCTTCGCGCCGCACATCATGAACCTCACGGGCGTGGTGTGGAAGGACGTGCACCTGGCGTACGCGCTGCTGGCCGTCTTCGCGATCGCGCTCACCGTGCGCGGGCTGCCCCGGGACCGGGTCAGGACCCGCTGGGCCCTGCTGGTGCTGGGCCTGCTGTTCCTCACGTACGCGGCCCTCGTCCGCAAGAACGCCATCCCCGCCACGATTCCCGTCTTCGCGTTGCTGGTCCTCGCGGCCTGGCCGGCCCCGGGCCGGCGCCGCTGGCTGGCCGCCACCGGTGTCTTCGTCGCGGCCGTGACGGTCGGCAGCACCGCCGTGAACGCGGCCACCGATCCGTTGCCCACCCGTGTGTACGCGGTGATCCCGGTGGACGACCTCATCCACGTTCTCACCCCCGACCAGGTACGCACCGCCGCCGAACGGGCCGGCGCGGACGCGGACCTGCGCGACCGCCTGGTCACCGCCGCCACCACCTGTCAGAAGCGCGGCATCACCTCCGACGGCTATCTGCAGTGCTTCCCGCAGAGCCGGCCGTTCGACGTCACGTATCTGGACCGGCGCGCCGACCTCCTGGTCCGGATGTGGACGCAGCAGATGCCGAAGCACTGGAAGGGCTACGCGGAGTACCGGGCCCGGGTCTTCACCAAACTGCTCTTCCAGAGCAACCAGACCTTCTGGGACGGCACCCGCGTCAACGCGGGCGCCCGGCTGCACCCCGAGGCGCGCAAGCAGCCGCTGAACGACACGCTGCGATTCGCCCTGCGGAACTACGTGACCGGGGCCGCCCGCGACCTGCCGATGCTCTTCCAGGGCTGGTTCTGGCTGGCCGTCTCGCTGGTGCTCGTGCTGCGCCGCCGCTGGGCCGGACCCCACGCACGGGAACTGCGGCTCCTGGGGGCCAGCTCCCTCCTGTACATCCTCGCGTACCTGCCGACGGCTCCCGAGTCCAACTACCGATACGTGTACTGGCCCGCGCTCGCCGGGACGGTCGCGCTCGTGCTCATCGCGACCGCCTGGGCGGCGCGCCGCCGCGAGGCGGCCGGTGATCCGGACGCGCGCCCCGCCGCGCTTCCGGCCGGCCGGTCCCCGCAAGCCGCCCCGGCGGGCCCGCGCGAGGACGCCGGCGCCACCGTGTGACCCCGGGCGGGCGCCTCCCTCACACCGCCACGTACGTCACCGGATCGCTCCCCGCCAGCGCCTCGGCGCGGCCCAGCTTCACCAGCCGGCGCAGGTGCGACTCGGCCTCCGAGACGGCGATGTTCCGCGAGCCGTAGGGGATCTGCTCCCAGGGCCGGTTCCACTCCATGCGCTCGGCCAGCTGCCACGGCGTGAGCGGTTCGGCGAGCAGGGCGAGGAGGCCGGTCAGGCGCTCCTCGTGGTGGTCCAGGAGTTCCTGTACGCGGCCCGCGGCGTCCGCGAACGCGTGCTGGTGGGCCGGAAGGACCTCGGCCACGCCCAGGCGGCCGATGCGTTCCAGGGAGTCGAGGTAGTCGCCCAGCGGGTCCGTGGCGGCCGTGGCGTCGTCCGGGTCCTCGTAGAGGCCGACGTGCGGGCTGATGCCGGGGAGCAGGTGGTCGCCGGAGAAGAGGCGGCCGCGGCCGGGGAGGGCGGCCGGGTGGTCCTCCTCCAGGTGCAGGCAGACATGGCCCGGGGTGTGGCCCGGTGTCCAGATCGCGCGCAGGGTGCGGCCCGCCAGGTCGAGGAGTTCGCCCGGCACGATCTCGCGGTCCGGGACCGCCGCCCGCAGCCCGGGGAGGGTGCGCATGCGGCCGCCCTTCTCGCGGGCGGCCAGCAGTGGGGCGATGTGGTCCTCGGGCGCGCCGACCGTCGTCAGCTTCGCCGCCAGGTAGGCCAGCCAGGTGCCCGGTTCCGACTCCCGGGTGCGGCGGACGATCGCCGTGTCGGCGGCGTGCATGGCGATCCAGGCCCCGGACGCCTCGCGGACCTGGCCGGAGAGGCCGTGGTGGTCGGGGTGGTGGTGCGTGATGACCACGCCATGGATCTCGGCGATGCCCACGCCCACGGTGGCGAGCCCCGCCGTCAGGGTGTCCCAGGCCTCCGGGTCGTCCCAGCCGGTGTCGATGAGGACCGGGCCGCGGTCCGTGTCGAGCAGATGGACCAGCGTGTGGCCCAACGGGTTGTCCGGGATGGGGACCTTGATGCTGTGGACGCCTCCACCGTGATTGATCACCTGCGTCATGAACTCCCCATCTCTCCGCGGCCTCGGCGGCGTGCGGGGTACGGCCACGACGCGCCGGATCCACTGTAACGAGAACTTGTTCCAGTGGTAGCCCCGGTCGACCATCCGCATCGGTCCGATGCGGCCGTGGCCCGGTCGCGGGCTCGACGGGCCCTGTTCCAGCCGTGGACTCCTGGAACTGGAACTGGTATCAGTTCTGACACAAAGTCAGCTACGGGAACCAGTCAGTCGGTCGGGGTCACGTGCCGCGTCGCGGGAGGCAGCAGCCATGAGCGAGCTTGTCGAACACGGAAAACTGTTCATCGGCGGGGAGTTGGTGGATCCGCTCGGACGGGATGTCATCGAGGTCATCTCCCCGCACACCGAGCAGGTCATCGGCCGCGTGCCGCATGCCGCCGAGGGGGACGTGGACCGGGCCGTCGCCGCCGCCCGGCAGGCGTTCGACCACGGGCCCTGGCCGCGGATGTCACTGGACGAGCGCATCGCCGTCGTCACACGGATCAAGGACGCGTTCGCCGTACGGTACGAGGAGATCGCCCGGGTCATCAGCTCGGAGAACGGCACCCCGTACACCTCCAGCGTCATGGTGCAGGCCCTCGCCGCGATGATGGTGTGGGACGCGGCAATCACTGTCGCCCGCACCTTCCCGTACGAGGAACGCCGGGACGGGGCGCTCGGCCCGCTCCTCGTCCGGCGGGAGCCGGTCGGGGTCGTCGCGGCCGTCGTGCCGTGGAACGTGCCCCAGTTCACCGCCGCCGCCAAGCTCGCGCCCGCGCTGCTCGCCGGCTGCTCGGCCGTCCTCAAGGTCTCGCCCGAATCACCGCTCGACGCCTACATCCTGGCCGAGATCGTCACCGAGGCCGGGCTGCCCGAGGGCGTGCTGTCGATCCTGCCCGCGGACCGCGAGGTGAGCGAGTACCTCGTCGGGCACCCGGGCGTCGACAAGGTCTCCTTCACGGGGTCCGTCGCCGCCGGCCGGCGCGTCATGGAGGTCGCCTCGCGCAACCTCACCCGCGTCACCCTGGAACTCGGCGGGAAGTCCGCCGCCGTGATCCTCCCCGACGCCGACCTGGACGCCGCCGTCGCCGGCATCGTGCCCTTCGCCTGGATGATCAACGGCCAGGCCTGTGTGGCCCAGACTCGGATCCTCGTGCCGCGTTCCCGCTACGAGGAGACCGCCGAGGCCTTCGCCGCCGCCGCCGGCGCGCTGAAGATCGGCGACCCCCTCGACCCCGCCACCGAACTGGGCCCGCTCGTCGCGCAGCGCCAGCAGCAGCGCTCCCTCGACTACATCCGGATCGGGCAGGAGGAGGGCGCGAAGGTCCTGACCGGAGGCGGCCGTCCGGCGTCGCAGGAGCGCGGCTGGTACGTGGAGCCGACCCTCTTCGGCGACGTCGACAACGCCATGCGCGTCGCCCGCGAGGAGATCTTCGGCCCGGTCATCTGCCTCCTGCCGTACGGCGACGAGGACGAGGCCGTGAAGATCGCCAACGACTCCGAGTACGGCCTCAGCGGCAGCGTCTGGACCGCCGACACCGAGCGCGGCATCGACATCGCCCGCCGGGTCAGGACCGGCACGTACAGCGTGAACACCTTCAGCCTCGACATGCTCGGCCCGTTCGGCGGCTACAAGAACTCCGGCCTGGGCCGGGAGTTCGGGCCCGAGGGCTACGGGGAGTACTTCGAGCACAAGATGATCCATCTGCCCGCCGGGTACGGGAGCGAGGCCTGATGGGAGACCGGTGGAGCGTCGAGGTCGACCGGGGTGTCTGCATCGGGTCGGGGATGTGCGTGAACCACGCCCCGGACGGCTTCCGGCTGGACACCGCCCGGCAGTCCCACCCCGTGGACCCGGAGACCGACGCCAACGAGCGGATCCTGGCCGCCGCCGAGGGCTGCCCGGTCGAGGCCATCACGGTGGCGCTGGCCGACTCGGGTGAGGTGGTGTTCCCGCCGGAGGACTAGTTGTATTGCCCTGTGAGGTTGGGGACGCGGCTGGCGGGTGGTTTGCCGGCGAGCGCGGTGTGGCCGCGGTGGTGATTGTAGGAGTGGAGCCAGTAGGGGAAGGCGTCGCGTCGTTCCTGTTCTGATCGGTAGGGCTTTGCGTAGGCCCATTCGTCGAGCAGGGTGCGGTTGAGGCGTTCGACCTTGCCGTTGGTCTGTGGCCGGTAGGGCCGGGTTCGCTTGTGGGTGATCCCGGCCGCCGTCAGGGTCTCGCGCCAGAGGTAGGACTTGTAGCAGGCGCCGTTGTCGGTCAGGA
>NZ_RDBK01000025.1:121937-216543 GCF_008042275.1 Streptomyces sp. OR43
GTCCGCCATCGTCCGCCATCCCGGCCTCGCCCAGGGCCCGGTAGCGGCCGGCCCACCGCTGGGCGGTGGTCGGGGAGACCTGGAAGCGTTCCGCGGCCCGGCGAAGCGGCCAGCCGTCCTCGACCACACAGCGGGCCAGCCGCAGCCGTCCAGTCTCGGTCAGGGGTGCATTACGGTGGGGCACGAGGGCCTTTCTGGTCGGTGTAGACGTCGCAATCCACACCGAACCCGGAAGGCCCTCACCCGTTCAAGATCCCTCAGTCGAGACCTGCATCACCCGTCCACAACCTCCCGGGACAGAACACCTAGAGCTGTTTCGGTCGTCCCGCCTGCCTGCTGTTCAGGGCCGCGCGCCCGACAGCAGATGCAGCCGCAGCGCCAGTTGCAGCTCCAGCGCGCGGTCCGGCTCGTTCCAGTCCCGGCCCAGCAGCACCTGGATCCGGTCGAGGCGCTGCACCACCGTGTTCACGTGCACGTGCAGCTCGTCCTTGGCCCGGATCAGGCTGCCGCCCGCGGCGAAGTACGCGCCCAGCGTGCGCACCAGATGCGTGCCGCGCTGCGCGTCGTACTCCAGCAGCGGCCCCAGCGCCGCCGACACGAAGCCGTCCACGTCCTGGGCGTTGCCCAGGACCACGCCCAGGAAGCCGAGTTCCTCCACGCACGCGCCCTCGCCCGTACGCCCCAGCACCCGCATCGCCCGCAGGCACCGTGCCGCCTCGCCGTACGCCGCCGCCAGCTCCCGGGGGCCGCCGGCGGGCCCGGCGGCGGCGACGGTGACCGGGGACTGCGTCAGGTGGCCCAGCTGGGCCGCCGCCGAACGGGCCGCGCGCCCCGCGTCCGCGCCGTCTCCCTCGCCCTCGATCAACAGCACCACGGTGCCCGCGTGTTCGGCGCTCACCCCGTGGATGTCCCCGCCGAACAGGTAGCGCAGCGCGGCCGGGGCCAGCCGTTCGCGCGTCCCGGACTCCGCCACCAGCAGCAGATGCGGACGGTCCAGGTCGATGCCGAGGCGGCGGCCGCGTTCGGCCAGCCCCGCCGGGTCGCGTCCGGCGTCCGTCAGCAGGTCGGCGATCAGTTCGCCACGGATCCGGTTCTCCGTCTCGGCCACCGTGCGCCGCAGCAGCAGGAGCAGTCCCGTGACCACAGCCGAGCGTTCGAACAGCCGGCGGTCGGAGTCGTCCAGCGCCCGCCCGCGGTGCAGGACGAGTCCGGCCAGCAGCTCCTGCCCGGCGAGCACCGCGCAGACCACCCGCCCGTCGCGGTGCACGGCACGCGCCCCCGTACGGGACTCCTCGGCCGCCTCCGCCAGCCACCCGGCGTCCATGCTGTCGGCGGCGAAGCCGCTGCCGTCCGGGCGCACGGCGGCCAGCGGGCGGCCGCCCGGGTCGTGAATGGTCAGCGGGGAGCCGAGCAGTCCGGCGACGGCCGCCGCGACGTCCCTGACGTCCCTGCCCCGCAGCACCAGGTCCGTCAGCCGGTCGTGCGACTCCTCGGCCCGCCGCATGGCCGCCGAGTGCGCCCGGACGGAGGCGTTGGCCTCGGCCAGCTCCGCGTTCGCCTCCGCCAGTTCGGCCAGGGCCGCGGTGGTGTCGGCGAGTGCGCGGGCCGTGTCGATGGCGATCGCGGCGTGCGCGGCCAGCGAGCAGAGCAGCGCGACCTCGTCCGGGCTGAAGACCCGGGGCGCCCGGTCTGCCGCGAAGAGGACGCCGATCACCTTCCCCGTACCGCCCCGGCTGGAGCCGAGCAGCAGGGGCACGCCCAGGATGGCGACCAGGCCCTCGTCCAGGACGCCGGCGTTGATGTTGCGGGTGTGGTGGAAGCGTTCGTCGGCCGGGTAGTCCGGCGTCGCGTACGGGCTCGCGGTCTGCGCCACCAGGCCGCCGAGCCCTTCGCCGAGTTCCAGGCGCAAGCGCTGGAACAGGACCGACACCGACCCGTCGGTCACCCGCATGTAGGTGTCGCCCGCCTCCTCGTCCGGGAGCGTCAGATAGGCCGTGTCCGTGCCCAGCAGCATCCTGGCCCGCCGCACGATCGCCTTCAGCACGTCGTCCAGATCGCGGGAGGCCGCCAGATCGCCCGCCGTGTCGAACAGCGCGGTGAGCTGGAGCTCGCGGCGCCGGTGCTGCCGCAGGGCGCCCCTGATCCGCAGCGCGGTGGCCGTGGCCCGCTCCACCTCCGCGAGCTCCTCGGCGGGCACCCCGTCCCCCCGCGCCTGCGAGGTGACCGCCCCCAGCGCCTCCGCGGGCGCGTCGTCGGCCAGCAGGTCGAACAGGCGCCGGAGATGGGGCGCGGCGGAGGGAAGCGGTTCAGGCATGGCGTCCAGCGTTCGTAGGGGGTCGGGGCAGGCCGGTCAGTTGGCGGTCCAGCCGCCGTCCATGGAGAGCGAGGTACCGGTGATGTGGCCGGTGCGCGGCCCGCACAGCCATACGACCGCCTCGGCGACGTCCGCCGGCTCGATCAGCCGCTTGATCGCGCTGCGCTCCAGCATCACCCGCCCCACCACGTCGGCCTCCGAGATGCCGTGCGTCCGCGCCTGGTCGGCGATCTGGTTCTCGACCAGAGGGGTGCGTACATAGCCGGGGCTGACGCAGTTGCTCGTCACCCCGTACTCCGCCGCTTCGAGCGCGACCACCTTGCTCAGCCCCTCCAACGCGTGCTTGGCCGTCACATAGGCCGACTTGTAGGGACTCGCGCGCAGCCCGTGCACCGACGAGATGTTGACCACGCGCCCCCAGCCGCGTTCGTACATGCCCGGCAGGGTCCGGCGCAAGATGCGGAACGGGGTCTCCACCATCACGCGCTGGATCAGCGCGAAGCGGTCCGGCGGGAACGCGTGGACGGGCGCGACGTGCTGGATCCCCGCGTTGTTGACCACGACGTCCGCGTCGGCCGGCAGCGTGTCGACCACCGCCGGGTCGGACAGGTCCACCACCCAGGCCGTCCCGCCGATCTCCTCCGCCAGCCTCTTCGCCGCCTCCCCGGACCTGTCCACGACGTGCACATGCGCACCCGCCGCCGCCAGCGCCTGCGCACAGGCCCGCCCGATACCGCTTGCCGCACCGGTGACCAGCGCGGTGCGCCCGGCCAGCAGCGGCTGTGCGGGTGCCTGCGGTGATCCGCCGGGGGAAGGGGCGGCGGGTTCGTGATCCGGTCTGCGGGAAGTCTCCATGGGCGTCACCGTAGGTACGCGGCGCCCCGTGTCACATGGCGCCGGTGCACACACCCTCCCGCCCCGGCATGGTGGCGGCGTACGTGGTGCCGCCCGGCGCCGGGCCGCCCCGCCGCCGGCCCCCGGACCGCGCAAGGGCCCGGCCGCACACACCCGGCACGCGCCGGTGTCCGTCCGGCACATGGGCGTGACGACGCGCTGCTCGTAGGTTCCGGCAGCAACCCGTACCCCGCACATACCGACCAGGGAGGCACCCGTGCGCCCATCGATCCTGAGACGCCTGCTCCGCCGCGTCGCGTCCACGGCCGCCCTCGGCCTGCTCGCGGCGACGCTGAGCACGACCGCCGCCGCGACCCCCGCCGCAGCCGTGGCCGGCGGCCTCCAGCAGGTCACCGGCTTCGGCTCGAATCCGGGCAACCTGCAGATGTACGCCTACACCCCGGCCGGGCTCCCGGCCGGCGCGCCCCTGGTCGTCGCCCTGCACGGATGCACGCAGACGGCCTCCGCGTACTACACCAACTCCGGCTGGCCGAAGTTCGCCGACGCGTGGGGCTTCTCCGTGGTGTTCCCGCAGACCACGTCCGCGAACAACTCCCTGTCCTGCTTCGGCTGGTTCGACCCGGCCGAGGACACCCGGGGCAGGGGCGAGGCCGCGTCCGTCGTGCAGATGGTCGAGTACGCGAAGCAGACCTACGGCTCCGACGGCCGCCGGGTGTACGTCACCGGGCTCTCGGCGGGCGGCGGCATGACCGCCGACCTGCTGGCCGCCTACCCGGACGTGTTCGCGGGCGGCTCGGTGGCCTCGGGGCTGCCCGCCCAGTGCGCGACGAGCCAGGCCGCCGCGTCCGGCTGCCAGACGGGCCCGCAGAAGCTGACGCCGGCGCAGTGGGGCGACAAGGTCCGCGCGGCCCATCCCGGATACCCGGGCCCCTGGCCCCGCGTGGCGATCTGGCAGGGCACCTCGGACTACACGGTCTACCCGGCCAACGCCACGGCCCTGCGCGACCAGTGGACGGACGTCTGGGGCATCGGCCAGACCCCGTCGTCCACCGACACGCTGCCCGGGAACACCACCCGCAGCGTCTACGAGGACGCCGCCGGGAACCCGGCCGTGGAGACGTACTCCGTCTCCGGCATGGGCCACGGCCTGCCCGTCAGTCCCGGCTCGGGCGACCAGCAGTGCGGGACGACGGCCGCGTACTTCCTGAACGCGATCTGCTCGACGTACTACACGGGCGTCTTCTGGGGTCTGGACGGCGGTACGCCCGGCGGGGGCGGTGACCGGCTCCCGGCTCCCGCGGGCCTGACGGTCACCGCCACCACGGACACCACCGCGTCCCTGTCCTGGAACGCGGTCGAGGGCGCCGCCTCGTACGCCGTCCACCGCAACGGCACGAAGGTCGCCTCGTCCACCGCCACCACGTACACGGACACCGGCCTCACCGCCGGGACCGCCTACCGCTACACCGTGACGGCGGTCGACGCGGAGGGTGCGGCCGGCACCGCCTCGGGCCAGGTGACGGCGACCACCACCGGCGGCAGCGCACCCGCCACCTGCCACACCGCCACCAACTACGCGCACGTGACAGCGGGCAGGGCCCACACCACCGGCGGGTACGTGTACGCCAACGGCTCCGACCAGAACATGGGCCTGTACAACGTCTTCGTGACCCACACCCTGAAGGAATCACCGGCCGGCCACTTCGTCATCGCGGACAGTGGCTGCACGACCGGCTGACGAGCGGCCGGCGGCGGGCCCGGCTCCGAAGTCACCTTCGGGCGGGCCGCCGTCGGGCTCGGATCTGGTTCAGGCCGCCGTCGGGCTCAGATCTGGTTCAGGCCGCCGTCGACGTACAGGCTCGTCCCGGTGATGAAGCTGCTCTGGCCGGACGCGAGGAAGGCCACGGCGGCGGCGATCTCCTCCGGGCGTCCCAGCCGGCCCAGCGGCACCTGCTCTGCCAGGGCCTGCCGCAGGCCGGCGGCCTGCTCCGGATCGGGCGCGAGCCCCGACAGGCCGGGGGTGTCGGTCGGGCCGGGCGTGACCGCGTTGACCCGGATACCGCGGCCCTTGAGCTCGTTGGCCCAGGTCCGGGCGAAGGACCGGGTGGCGGCCTTGGAGGCCGCGTACACGCCGAACGCCTCGTCGCCGACATCGACGTTGGTGGAGCCGTTAAGGATCACCGAGGCGCCGTCGTTGAGCAGCGGCAGGGCCTTCTGGACGGTGAACAGGGTGCCCCGGACGTTGATCCCGAAGAGCGTGTCGAAGTGCTCCTCGGTGATCTGCTCCAGCGGCGCGAACGCGGCGACGGACGCGTTCGCGAACAGGACGTCCAGCCCCTGCCCGCGGTCCCGGACCGCCGCGTAGAGCCGGTCCAGATCGGCCAGGTCCGCGATGTCGCCGGCCACGGCGGTCGCCGAGCCGATCGTCTCGACGGCCGCGTCCAGTTCGGCCTTGCGCCGGCCCGTGATGAACACATGCGCGCCCTCGGCCGCCAGCCGCACCGCGGCGGCCAGGCCGATCCCCGTGCTGCCCCCGGTGACGAGAGCTGTCTTTCCTTCGAGCAGTCCCACGGCAATAACCTCCCCTGAGTTCTGCATCGATCGATGCAGAACTCGAACGTACCACTTCCGCAGCGGTCGATGCGGAAGAGGTAACCTGCGGAGGATGGGAACGAAACAGGGCCGCACCGTCGGCCGGCCACGAGGGTTCGACGCCGACGCGGCGCTGGAGCGCGCCATGCTGGTCTTCTGGGAGCACGGCTACGAGGGCGCCAGCCTCGCCACGCTGACCGAGGCGATGGGTATCTCCACGACCAGCATGTACGCGGCCTTCGGCAACAAGGAGGCGCTGTTCCGCAAGGCCCTGGAGCGCTACGACGAAGGCCCGAGTGCCTACCTGGACCGGGCCCTCGACGAGCCGACCGCCCTGGGCACCGCCACCGCGGTCCTGGCCGGCACCATCCGCACCACCACGGCCCCGGCCGGCCCCCGGGGCTGCCTGGGCGTCCAGAGCGCCCTGGCAGCGAGCGACTCCGGGCAGGCGGTCCGTGACCTCCTCGCCGCCTGGCGGAACAACGGCTGCTCCTGCCTCCGGCAGCGATTCGAGCGGGCCGTCGACGAGGGCGACCTGCCGCCGGAGGCGGATCCCGCGCTCCTGGCCCGCTACGTCACCACCCTGTCCTTCGGTATCGCCGTGCAGGCCGCGAGCGGCGTCGGCCGTGCGGAACTCCAGGAGATGGCCGACGCCGCGCTGGGGAACTGGCCGCTGAGCCGATAACCGCCCGGCGCGCCGTCCGTTCCCCGGCCGGCTCCCGCTCGGCCATGGCCGAAGCCCGTGTCGAGGCCGGGGGCAACGCGGGGATGCCGCTCGGCCATGGCCGAAGCCCGTGTCGAGGCCCGGCCCAACGCGCTGGATGCCGCTCAGCGCGCGAGCGCCACCAGCCGGTCGGCGATCTCTCGCCCGCCCCGCTCGCCCGTGAGCACCGTGTAGTGGTTCACGTCCTTCATCGCCACCGGCTCCACCCGGGTCCCGCCCAGGTCCGCCGCCGCCAGCCGGTCCTCGTCGTACAGCCCCTGCTCCTCGTCCATCAGACCGCGCGCCGCCCACAGCAGGGTCGCCCCGACGGGCAGCTTCCGTACCGCCGTGAGTACCTCCTCGTCGAACAGGCCGACGCCGTCCGTGCGGATCGCCTCGATCCGGCACGACGAGCGCAGGGCGGGCTCCTCGCCCGTCAGGTCGCGCTGGATGTAGGCGTCGACCTCGTCCGACCACGCGTCCGCGAACGCCGGATGCGCCTGCCAGAAGGCGCGGTAGGCGGCCCGGTCCGTGAAGGTCATCGACAGCCGGTCCATCGCCGGTCCGATCACCGCCGTCAGCAGCTCGTCGGGGGTCAGGTGCGTCGGTGCGGGGAAGCCGATGCCGCCGTCGACGAGCAGCAGCGGTCCGAAGCGGTCCGGGTGCCGCACCGCGGCCAAGGCCGCCACGAACGCGCCCATCGAGTGGCCGGCCAGCACCACCCGGTTCAGGCCCAGCGCCTCGGTCAGGGCGGCCGCGTCGTCCGTGTGCGCGGCGATGCCGTACGGGCCCGGCAGACCCGAACTCCCCGCCCTGCCCCGCAGATCCGGGGCGACCAGCGTGACGCGGCCGGCCAGCTGCCGGGCCACCGCGGCCCAGGAGAGCGCGTTGGCGGTGATGCCGTGCAGCGCCATGACCGTCGGCGCGCGCGGATCGGCGGCCGGCCACCGAAGTGCGGCCAACTCGCCTCCGCTCACAGGGACTTTGATCTCCTCGTGCGCGATCACTGGTCTCCGGTCTCCTTCCGGTACGCGACGGCCCTCAGTCTGGAGGGCAGCCGGGCCAGGCCGCCCGGCAGCAGATGTACCACGGCCACGAACAGCACGCCCAGCAGGAACAGCGGCTGGGAGAGCGGGACGCGGAGCACCGCGGGCAGGCCGGCGACCGCGCCCGAACCGGCCAGATCGCCGAGCCGGTGGTCCGCCCAGGTGTAGAGGATGCCGCCGACCATTGGGCCCCAGCGGGTGCCCGAACCGCCCAGCACGACCATCACCAGCAGCGACAGGGTGAAGTCGGACGTGGTGGTCTGAGGCGTGGATCCGCCGGTCAGGAGCAGATGGACGATGCCGCCGAGCGCGGCGAGCGCGCCCGCGACGACGAAGGCCGTCAGCTTGAATCCGTACGGTTTCAGGCCCAGCACCTCCACCCGGCGCTCGTTCTCCTTGATGCCCTCCCAGACGCGCCCGGCGGGGGAGCGGACCGCCCGGGCGACGACGTACAGGGTCAGGACGAGGTAGGCCAGCGCGATCCAGTAGAGGTTCGCGGTGTGGTCGATGCCGACGAGCCAGGACGGCAGCAGATCGGCCGGGGCCGCCCGGCCCTCCTCGCCGCCGGTGACGCCGCCGGGGTCGCGGGAGACCAGGATCGAGCCCGCCTGGGCGAAGGCCAGGGTCACCATGGAGAAGCCGATCCCGGTGACGCGCAGGCTCACCGACCCCAGGACCAGGGCCAGCGCGATCCCGAAGAGGAGGCCGAGGACCGCGGCGAGCGCGAAGGGCAGACCCGCCTCCAGCAGGAACATGTTGGTGGCGTAACTGCCCGAGGCGAAGTACAGGGCGTGGCCGAACGAGAGCAGCCCGGTCCGCCCGAGCAGCAGGTCGTAGCCCGTGGCGAGGGCGCCGAACAGCAGGCAAGTGGCGAGGAGTTGAAGGCTGCCCGCGCTGCCGAGCGGGCCGTCCAGCAGTCCCGGCACGGGCACGGCGCTGAACGGCGCGACGGCCAGGAGCAGCAGGACGGCGGCGGGCCACCAGCGCAGCAGCCGGGGCGTGTGGGACGAACGCACCGGGGCCGCGGGGCCTTCGGCGCGCTGGTGTGTCTCGGTGGTGGCGGTGCTCACGCGAGCCTCCCCGTCAGTCCGCGCGGGCGGATCAGCAGCAGCGCGGCGAGCAGGACGACGACCGCCAGATCGCCGAGGCCCGCGGCGGTGTAGTAGTTGGCGAACTGCTGGACCAGGCCGATGACGACGGACGCCACGGCGGCGCCGGTCACCGAGCCCATGCCGCCGGTGACCACGACGACGAACGCGAAGATCAGCAGCGAGGTGCCCTGGCGGGGGTCGACCGAGCCGAAGTACAGCCCGCCGAGCGCCCCGCCGAGGGCGGCGGCCGAGCCCCCGATCGCGAAGACGAGCGTGAAAGCCCTGCGGACGTCGATGCCGAGCGCGGTGACCATCGCCCGGTCCTCGACGCCCGCCCGGACGACGAGTCCGTGCCGGGTCCGGCCCAGGAAGAGCCGCAGCGCCACCAGGACCACGACGGCCGCCGCGAWCAGGACGAGGCGGTTGACGGGGACCTGCGCGCCCAGCAGCCCGAAGGTGCCGGACAGCACCTCGGGCCCGGGGAAGGTCCGTGCGTCCGAGCCCCAGATGCCCGACAGCAGCGCCGGGACGGCGAGCCCCACCCCGACCGTGGCGAGCACCTGTTCGCGCGGCCGGGTGTAGAGCGGGCGGACGACGGCGAGTTCCAGGAGTACGGCGGCCGCGGTGCCCACCGCCGTACCGAACAGGACCGCGAGGACGAAGCCGGCGCCGCCGGGTCCCGCGCCGGGCAGGTTCCCGGACGCCGCCCACCAGGTGCCGTAGGCGCCGATGGACAGCAGCGCCCCGTGCGCGAAGTTGAGGACGTCCATCAGGCCGAAGATCAGGGAGAGTCCGGACGCGATGAGGAAGTAGAGGGCTCCCAGACCGAGTCCGGTCAGGGTGAGCAGGACGAGGGTGGACATCAGGAATCCGCCTCCGCGGTCCGTGGGGTCAGCGGTCCGTGGCCCACGCCGAGGAGCCTGCGGGCCGCCTCCGCGTCGCCGAGCAGTGCGTCCGCCGGGCCCCGGTGGGCGGTCCGGCCGTCGGCCAGCACCACACAGTGCGCGGCCAGCCGGCGCACGACGGCGAGGTTCTGCTCCACGAGCAGCACCGGCACCGCCTCGGCGGCCCGTTCCAGCACCTGGGCGACCTCGGTGACCACCTTCGGCGCGAGGCCCTTGGTCGGTTCGTCCGCGATGATCAGCCGGTTGGTGTTGAGCAGGGTGCGGCCGATCGCGACCATCTGCTGCTGACCGCCGGACAGCGTTCCGGCCAACTGCCTTGCACGCTGCTTCAGTTCGGGGAAGAGCTCATGGACCAGTGCGTACGCGGGCTCGCCCGCGCCGCGCCGCTCCGCCAGCCGCAGGTTCTCCGCGATGGTCAGTCCGGCGAAGATGCCGCGGTCCTCGGGGGCGTAGCCGATCCCGCGCCTGACCAGCGCGTGCGTGGGCAGCGCCACGGTCTCCTCGCCGTCGAGGCGGACGCTGCCGCTGCGCGGGACGAGGCCGAGGATGCCCCGTACGGTCGTGGTCTTCCCGGCCCCGTTGCGGCCGAGCAGCGCGGTCACGCCGTGGGCCGCGACGTCCAGGCCGACGCCGTGCAGGATGTGGCGGCCACCGATCAGGACGCGCAGGTCCCGTACGTCGAGCAGGGTCTGCTCCCTCGTCACAGTCCCTCCCCGAGGTAGGCCTGCTGCACGGTCGGGTCGGCGGTCACGGCTTCGGGGGTGTCCAGGGCGAGGAGGCGCCCGTGGTGCATCACGGCGAGCCGGTCCGCGAGGCCCAGCAGGACGTCCATGTGGTGCTCGACCATGAGGACCGTGCGGCCCTCCTCCCGGTGCAGGGTGCGGATCAGTTCGGTCAGCGCCGGGACCTCCTCGGCGCTCACTCCCGCCATCGGTTCGTCGAGCAGCATCAGCCGGGGCTCGCCGACCAGCAGCACGGCGAGCTCCAGCTTCCGCTTCTCGCCGTGCGACAGTTCGGCGGCGGTGGCCCGGGCCCGGTGGCCGAGACCGGTGCGCTCCAGGACGCCGGTCACCTCGGCGGTGAACGGGTCGGCGCGCCGCCAGAGGCGGTACGAGCCGCCCCTTGCGGCCTGCGCGGCCAGCCGGACGTGGTCGGCCACGCTCATCGCCGGCCAGAGGCTGGACGTCTGGAACGTCCGGCCGATCCCGCGCCGGGCCCGGACGTGCGCGGGCCGGTCCGTGAGGTCGGCGCCGTCCAGAGCGATCGTGCCGGCGGTGGGCAGGGTCAGACCGCTGATCAGGTTGAACAGGGAGGTCTTGCCCGCCCCGTTGGGGCCGATGAAGGCGAGGAACTCGCCCTCGCGGACGCTCAGGGTGATGTCCCGGACAATGGTCGCGCCGCCGACGGTCCAGCCGATTCCGTCCAGCCGGAGCACGGACGATGCCAGGACCGCCGGGCTGTGGGGTGCGCTCACGGTTCAGCCCGCCGAGGGCTTCGCGGGCGGCGCCACGGTGTCCATCGCCTCGGTGTCCAGCAGTTCCGGCTTCAGGGCGGCGCCCTTGCCGGACAGCCGGGCCACGAACATCGGCTGGAGCAGCGCGTGGTCCTCGGCCCGGACCCGCTGCTTGCCCTTGGCCCCGTCGAAGGTCCAGCCCTCCAGAGCCTTCACCATCGCGTCCGGGTCCGTGGCGCTGCCCTCGGCGACGGCGTGCACGATCATCTGGGCGGCGGTGAAGCCGTCCGGGGTGAAGAGGTCGGGTGTGCCGCCCGCCTTCGTCACCGCGTCGAGCATGGCCTTCTCCACGGCGTTGCCGCCGCCCGCGCCCGGGAAGTAGTGCGCAAGGAACGACACCTTGGCCCCGGCCGCCCCGAAGACCGGGTACGAGGCGGTCCCGGCGAGTCCGGTGACGACCTTGCCCGCGCCGAGCACGCCCTGCTGGTCCAGCGCGGTCCACAGCGCCGGGGCGGTCGAACCGGCCCAGGCGACGAAGACCAGGTCGGGCCCGCCCGCCTTGACCTGCCGGGCGAACGGCGTGAGGTCCGTCGCGCTGGGCGGCGCCAGTACGGAGCCGACCTTCGCGCCCTTCGCGCCGAGCACCGCCTTCACGGCGGCGACGTTGGCCTGGCCGAACGTGGAGTCCTGCGCGAGGACCGTGACCTTCTTGCCCTTCGCGTCGCCGAGCATCGCGCCCGCCGTCAGGATGTCCTGGTAGGACTGCCGGCCCGAGCGGAACGTGTAGTCGTTGATGCCGGTCACCGCGTCGGTGGCCGCCGGGCCGCTGACGTACAGCACCTTGTTCTGTGCGGCGAGCGGGGCCATCTGGAGGGCGACGCCGGAGTCGGTGGTGCCGGCCAGCACCTTGTAGCCCTTGCCGATCAGGTTCTTCGCGGCGGAGACGGCCTTGCCGGGGTCGCCCGCGTCGTCCTGCTCGGTGACCTCGATGCGGTGGCCGGCGACCTTGCCGGTGCCCTGCGTCGCGTAGTCCAGGCCCGCCATGAAGCCGTCGCGGTACTGCTTGCCGTAGTCCGCGAGCAGTCCGGTCCGGGAGTAGACGAGGCCGACCTTCACGGGCGCGTCGGCGGACTTCCCGGACCCGCCGGACCCGGTGTCGCCCGCCGTGCCGGCGGCGGTGCAGCCGGTCAGCAGCAGACCGGCGGCGGCCAGGACGGCGACGGCACGGATGTCGGTGAGGGATCGGACGGACCGGAGAGATCCGCTGGATCTGCTGGCGCTGCTGTCTCGGCTGGCTCTGCGACGCATGGTGACCGGCTCCTCGGCGTGTTCCTGTGATGTCGCCGAACCGTATGAAGAGCGTGCCGTCGTCGATATGGTGCAGGAAACCCCACCTGACCCGGGAGGCGTGTGGGCGCCACACATGGGCAGGGGCCGGAATGAGTCAGGGAGCCGGATCCGGTGCCGTCAGGTCGATCAGCCGGCAGACCGTCTCGATGTCTATCTTCACCTGCGCGATCGAGGCCCGGCCGGACAGCCAGGTGATCAGCGCCGAGTGCCAGGTGTGCTCGATGACCCGGACGGCCGAGAGCTGCTCGGGAGACGGATGGTCGAGCCCCATCGCGTCCAGGATGATCGCCGTCGTGAGCCGCGAGACCGTGTCCACCTCGGGGCTCACGCTGCGGTCCGCGAAGGTCAGCGCCCGCACCATCGCGTCCGCCAGATGCGGTTCGCGCTGCATCGCGCGGAAGGCCCGCATCAGCGTGTCGGCGACCCGTTCCGCCGCGTCGTCCCCGGCCGGGGGCCGTTTGCGGAGCGTGCCGTGCATGTGCTGGAGCTGGTCCTGCATGGTGGCGACCAGCAGATGGACCTTGGACGGGAAGTAGCGGTACAGGGTGCCCAGGGCCACCCCCGCGGCCTCCGCCACCTCACGCATCTGGACGGCCTCGAACCCGCCCCTGCTGGCGAGCTGCGCGCTGGCGTGCAGGATGCGGCGGCGGCGGGCCTCCTGGCGTTCCGTCAGGGGCGGCGATGCCGGTCTGGCTTCCGCTGTCATGTGTCCCATCCCGAGGCTCCTGTCCGCGGCCGCGAGGCTGCGGCGGCCGGTCCGGCGGCGCACAGCATGCCAGGGTGTGTGCCGTGGCGCGAATCACCTGATCCGGCCGTTGTACCGTTGCTACCTGCCGGTAGATTCGTAGCTCATTGAACCGTCCGGTCTATAACTTGTTCTAGATTAGCGCGAGCGGATACGCTCCGGCGGACACGCAGTGAGAAGGGGGCCGAGTGTGACCGCTGAGGCCATAGAGTCGGGCCCCCGTGCGGGCGTCGCTACGTCGGACGCAGACGCCGCCCCGGCCGGCGACCGGTCCCTGCGCATCGCGCTCCTCACCTACAAGGGCAATCCCTACTGCGGCGGCCAGGGTGTCTACGTACGCCACCTCGCCCGGGAGCTCGCCCGTCTCGGCCACAGCGTCGAGGTGATCGGCGCCCAGCCCTACCCCGTGCTCGACGAGGGTGTCCCGCTCACCGAGCTGCCGAGCCTGGACCTCTACCGGCAGCCGGACCCGTTCCGCACCCCGAAGCGCGGCGAGTACCGGGACTGGATCGACGCGACCGAGGTCGCCACGATGTGGACCGGCGGCTTCCCCGAACCGCTCACCTTCAGCCTCCGCGCCCGGCGCCACCTCGCGGCCCGGCGCGGCGAGTTCGACGTCATCCACGACAACCAGACGCTCGGCTACGGGCTCCTCTCCGACCTCGGCGCCCCGCTCGTCACCACGATCCACCACCCCATCACCGTCGACCGGCAGCTCGACCTGGACGCCGCCCCGACCCGTCGCCGCCGCCTCTCCGTACGCCGCTGGTACGCCTTCACCCGCATGCAGAAGCGGGTCGCGCGCAAACTGCCGTCCGTGCTCACCGTCTCCGGCTCCTCCAAGCAGGAGATCGTCGAGCACCTCGGTGTGGACCCCCGCCGCGTCAGCGTCGTGCACATCGGCGCCGACACCGACCTGTGGTCGCCCGACGCGTCCGTCGCCGAGGTGCCCGGCCGGATCGTCACCACCTCCAGCGCCGACGTCCCGCTCAAGGGCCTCGTCCACCTCGTCGAGGCGCTGGCCAAGCTCCGTACCGACAACCCCGCGGCGCATCTCGTGGTCGTCGGCCGCCGCGCCGAGGACGGGCCGGTCGCCCAGGCCATCGAACGGCACGGGCTCGGGGACGCCGTCGAGTTCGTCAAGGGCATCAGCGACGCCGAACTCGTCGACCTGGTGCGCGGCGCCCAGATCGCCTGCGTCCCCTCCCTGTACGAGGGCTTCTCGCTGCCCGCCGCCGAGGCCATGGCCACCGGCACCCCGCTCGTCGCCACCACCGGCGGCGCGATCCCCGAGGTCGCGGGCC
The DNA here is from genome assembly GCF_008042275.1 of Streptomyces sp. OR43. Lineage (GTDB taxonomy): Bacteria > Actinomycetota > Actinomycetes > Streptomycetales > Streptomycetaceae > Streptomyces. The sequence goes on from NZ_RDBK01000025.1 coordinate 136,296, forward strand.
CGGACGGCGAAACCTGTCTGGCGGTCCCGCCCGCCGACCCCGGCGCCCTGGCCGACGCGCTGGGCCGGCTGCTCGGCGACCCGGAGCTGCGCACGCGGCTCGGGGCGGCGGGCCGCGCACGGGTCCTCGCCCGGTTCACCTGGAAGCAGGCGGCGATCGGCACCGCCGCGCTGTACCGGGAGGCGATCGCGGCCCGCGCCGCCACCGGCCCCGGCGGCCGACGGTGACGACGCGCATCCTTCTTCTCCGACTCCGACCCCTCGACCGCGAAAGCAGGCATTCGTGCTGACCGTGGACTTCACCCGCTTCCCGCTCGCCGCAGGCGACCGAGTGCTCGACCTGGGCTGCGGCGCCGGACGCCACGCCTTCGAGTGCTACCGGCGCGGCGCCCAGGTCGTGGCGCTCGACCAGAACGGCGAGGAGATCCGCGAGGTCGCGAAGTGGTTCGCCGCGATGAAGGAGGCGGGAGAGGCGCCCGAGGGCGCCACCGCCACCGCGATGGAGGGCGACGCGCTCAACCTGCCGTTCCCCGACGCCTCCTTCGACGTCGTGATCATCTCCGAGGTCATGGAGCACATCCCGGACGACAAGGGCGTGCTCGCCGAAATGGTCCGGGTCCTGAAGCCCGGCGGCCGGATCGCGATCACCGTGCCGCGCTACGGCCCCGAGAAGGTCTGCTGGACGCTCTCCGACGCCTACCACGAGGTCGAGGGCGGCCACATCCGCATCTACAAGGCCGACGAGCTGCTGGGCAAGATCCGCGGTGCCGGCCTCAAGCCCTACGGCACCCACCACGCGCACGCCCTGCACGCGCCCTACTGGTGGCTCAAGTGCGCGTTCGGCGTCGACAACGACAAGGCGCTGCCGGTGCGGGCGTACCACAAGCTGCTGGTCTGGGACATCATGAAGAAGCCCATGGCCACCCGGGTCGCCGAGCAGTTGCTCAACCCGGTCGTCGGCAAGTCCTTCGTGGCCTACGCGACCAAGCCGCACCTGCCCGCCGTGGTGACCGACGAGGCCCCCGTGCGCGCCGGCGACTCCGCCAAGGCCGAGGCGTGAGTCTTCCCGAGCGGACCGAGCACCTCGTCCTGCCCGGAGTCCTCACCGCCGGGGAGGCCGCCGAGACCGTCGCCGCGGTGCTCGCCGTGCAGTGCGACGACGGCGCGATCCCGTGGTTCCGCGGCCACCACCTCGACCCGTGGGACCACACCGAGGCCGCCATGGCCCTGGACGCGGCCGGCGAACACGCCGCCGCGGAGCGGGCGTACGAGTGGCTCGCCCGCAACCAGAACGAGGACGGCTCCTGGTACGCGGCCTACCACGACGGCGACCCGCAGCAGCCGACCGACCGGGGCCTGGAGACCAACTTCTGCGCCTATGTGGCCGTCGGCGTCTGGCACCACTACCTCGCCACCGGCGACGACGCGTTCGTCGACCGGATGTGGCCGACGGTCTTCGCCGCCGTCGAGTTCGTCCTGCGGCTCCAGCAGCCCGGCGGGCAGATCGGTTGGAAGCAGGAGGCCGACGGCACTCACGTGACCGACGCGCTGCTGACCGGCTCCTCCTCCATCCACCAGGCCCTGCGCTGCGCACTCGCCCTCGCCGAGAGCCGTGAAGAGCCGCAGCCCGACTGGGAGTTGGCGACCGGGGCGCTGGGACACGCGATCCGCAGCCACCCGGAGCGCTTCCTCGACAAGAGCCACTACTCGATGGACTGGTACTACCCGGTCCTCGGCGGCGCGGTCAGCGGGCCGGCGGCCCAGCAGCGGATCGACGAGGGCTGGGACCGCTTCGTGGTCCCGGGCCTCGGTGTGCGCTGCGTGCTGCCCAACCCGTGGGTGACCGGCGGCGAGAGCTGCGAGCTGGCCCTGGCCCTCTGGGTGATGGGGGAGTCCGACCGGGCCCTGGAGATCCTCCAGTCGATCCAGCACCTGCGGGCCGAGGGCGGGATGTACTGGACGGGATACGTCTTCGAGGGCGACCGGGCGTTCTGGCCCGAGGAGCACACCGCCTGGACGGCGGGCTCCCTCCTGCTGGCGGTGGCCGCCCTCGGGGGGGACGAGGCGACCACCGCGGTCTTCAGCGGGGAGAGGCTGCCGAAGGGACTTGAGCCCGACTGCTGCGGCTGAACGCCGCGTCCTGTCCCGGCGGGCTCGGTGCCGGAGGCGCCCGGCCACCGTACGACGGCGAACCCGCCGGCTTCCCCGGCGCGCTCAGTGCCGGATGCGTCCGGCCACCGTACGACGGTGAACCCGTCGGCTTCCCCGGCGCGCTCAGTGCCGGATGCGTCCGGCCACCGCGTGCCCGACGAACAGGTACACCACGGCCGCCAGACCGTATCCGCAGACGACCCGGGCCCATGCCGCGTCGAAGGTGAACAGGTCGTACGACCAGCCGGCGAGCCACCGGGCGCTGTGCTGCACGAAGTCGACCAGGTCGTTGCCCCGGTTGGCGTCGAGCAGGTACATCAGGATCCACAGGCCGATGATGAAAGCCATGATGTCGGCCACCACGGCTATGACACGTGCTGCGGTACTGCTTCCGTTGCCTCGTCTGTAAGACATGGACTGCGGGTTGCCGCTTTCCGCCGTACGAAACCCGGACGGCGGTCCCGGGGTGGCGGGGCCGGGCCACCGGCGCCAGCCTGACGGGGGAGTGCCGGGACCCGGCACCCACCGTGATGTCCCCGGTCAGGGAGGCCCGCCGTGCCCCGTTCCGTACCGCTCCGCCGACTGCTGGTCGCGCTGTTGCTGTCCTGCTCCGTGCTGGTGGGCACCACCGCATGCGGGAGCGATGACGGCAACAGCACGAGCAGCGCGTACCGCGCCGGGAAGTTCAAGAAGGGCGCGGACGGCCGGACCTTCGCTCTCGTCAAGGCCGGGCTCGCGGGCGGCTTCGCCTACAACCGGCTCAAGGCCGCCACGGAGAACGCCAAGGGCGACCCGCTGCTGTCGAAGGCCGTCGCGCCGCTGACCGCGGGCATCGCGTCCCTCAAGGGCATGGCCACCAAGCTCCGCAAGGGCGAGGTGGGCGACGGGGACGTCGGCGCGTTCGAGAGCGTCATCAACGACATCAAGGACGCCGGCAAGAGCGCGGGGGCCGAGGTCAAGGACAAGGTGCCGTCCGCCTCGCAGCTCGGCGGATAACCGCATGTGGGGGTGGTCATGCCCGCACTAGAGTGCGGGCATGACCACCCCCCTCGCGCATGAGCGCTACTGCGACGAAATCGTCCGGCTGACCGACGTGTTGAGGTCGACGATCAGCGGCGTGGACCTCGAAGCGACCGTCCCGACCTGCCCCGAGTGGACGCTGCGCGAGCTCGCCGTCCACATCGGCGGCGCCCACCGCTGGGCCGGCGAGATCGTCCGCACCCGGGCCACCGAGGAGGTCCCGGACGAAGACGTGCCGGCGTTCACCCCCGAAGGCGACGACCCCGCCGTGCTCGACGCCTGGCTGGCGGCCGGTGCCGCCGGCACCGCCGAGGCGCTGCGGGAAGCGGGCCCGGACACGGAGGTCTGGTCCTGGTACCGGGACCGTAGCGCGGGCTTCTGGGCGCGCCGGATGGCCATCGAGACGGTCGTCCACCTGGCGGACGCCTCCCTGGCCGCGAAGGTCCCGTACACGATGGCGCCCGAGCTGGCCGCCGACACGATCGACGAGTGGCTGGAGATCGTCGCCCACGCCCAGGCCGAGGGCGACCCGGAGGCCGCGGAGCTGCGCGGCGGAGGCCGCTCCCTGCATCTGCACGCCACCGACGCAGCGGACGCCGAGTGGCTCATCGAGTTCGGCGAGGACGGCTTCACCTGGCGCCGCGCGCACGGCAAGGCGACCGTGGCGCTGCGGGGCCCGCTCACCGACCTGATGCTGGTCTTCAACCGCCGCCTGGCCCCGGACAGCGACCGGGTCGAGGTGCTGGGCGACGCGGAACTGCTGGACTTCTGGCTGGCCCGGTCCTCCTTCGGCTGACCGGTGCCACGGCACTTCCGGTGTGCGGGCGGGGCGGGCCTGGGCCAAGCTGGACGGGAAACGTGCCTGATTTCCCCCAGGAGGTGCCGATGGATCCGGTCCGGGCCCTGGAGCGGATCGCCTTCCTGCTGGAGCGCGGCAGGGGCGAGACGTACCGCGTCCAGGCCTTCCGCACCGCCGCCCGCACGGTGGCGGCGATGCCGGACGGCGAGGCCGTGGAGCGGGTCACGAACGGCTCCCTGGAACGCGTCAAGGGCATCGGCCCCCGCACCGCCCAGGTGATCCGCGAGGCGGTCGCCGGACAGACGCCCGCCTACCTGGAGCGCCTGGAGACCGAGGCGTCGCAGAACGGCCCGCTCGCCGAGGGCGGTGAACGCCTGCTCGCCCTGCTGCGCGGCGACTGCCATCTGCACTCCGACTGGTCGGACGGCGGCAGCACCATCGAGGAGATGGGCCGTACGGCGGCGGAGCTCGGCCACGACTGGGCGGTCCTCACGGACCACTCGCCCCGCCTGACGGTCGCGAACGGCCTCTCGCCCGAGCGGCTGCGGGAACAGCTCGACGTGGTGGCCGAACTCAACGAGCGCTGGGCGCCGTTCCGGCTGCTGACCGGCATCGAGTGCGACATCCACCTCGACGGCTCCCTGGACCAGGAGGAGGAGTTGCTGGAACGGCTGGACGTCGTCGTGGTCTCCGTCCACTCCAAACTGCGGATGGACCCCGCCCCGATGACCCGCCGCCTCCTCGCCGCGGTCCGCCACCCTCAGGCGAACATCCTCGGCCACTGCACCGGCCGCCTGCTCACGGGCCGCGGCCGCCCCGAATCACAGTTCGACGCGGACGAGGTCTTCGCCGCCTGCGCCGAGGCGGGCACGGCCGTGGAGATCAACAGCAGGCCCGAGCGACTGGACCCGCCCCGGCGGCTGCTGCGTCAAGCCGTGGACGCGGGCACGCTGTTCGCCGTCGACACGGACGCGCACGCCCCGGGCCAACTGGCCTGGCAGGCCTACGGCTGCGCCCGCGCGGAGGAGTGCGGGGTCCCGCCGGAGCGCGTCGTCACGACGTGGACGGCGGACGAACTGCTGGGCTGGACACGGGAGGGGCGGGTGCCGGGCGGGGCGAGGGCGTGAGGCCGCGCTTCGCTCGTCCGGTGGGCGGCGGACTGGGCTCGAGAGCGCCATCTCTCCGACCGCGGCCCACGCGGGCACCAGAGGGAAGGTCTTGCTGAGGTCAGGGGAGATCTCCTGTGGGCGGGAGAGGGCTCACGGGACGAGCGCGGTCCGTGAGGCGACTGGTATGACTGGTGCATGCAAGAAGAGACTGCGCGGTCCGCGATCGACACGTTCATCTCCGCGTTCAACGCCTCGGACGACAGCTATGTGACTGCGCTGCTCTCCCAGGCCCTCACCTCGGACGTGGTCTTCTGGGGACCGTTGGGCCGCAGTGAGGGGATCGAGGCGGTCGAGCGGTTCGTGCTGGACATCCGGCGCCACCCCGCGGGGGCCGGCACGATGGTGCGCTGTTCGGGGGTGGACATGCCGGACGAGTGGGCCCGGTACCAGTGGGTGTTCACGACGCCGGACGGAGGCCCCCGCCTGGCGGGAACGGACGTCGTCCATCTGCGACGGAGCCTCATCGACCAGGTCATCGTCTTCGCGGGGGAGATCGAGCCGTTCGCCTCTTGAGCCATTCTGCTCGGGCGCCGTGCTTCTCCTGAACCGGCCCCGTTCGGGGCGGGTTGCGCCGGCCGGCTTCGTCAGGTCCAGCGGTCCTGTCAGGGGCGGGAACACTGTCTGATCGCGTGGCAAGGGCCGGCCGACCGCCCCGGCGCCGGAGGCGGGCCGCCAGTAGAGTCGGTCCGAAGAGAGCGTGGGTCTGGGGGACTTATGACGGCTGTGGACGCACCGCCCCTCGTCTTCGTACACGGGACGCGGTTCAGTGCGGGGCAATGGAGCACACAACTCGCCGCGCTTGAGGCCGATTTCCGGGTAGTCGCCGTCGACCTGCCGGGACACGGCGCGCGGGCCGCTCAGCCCTGGAGTCTGGACGCGGCGACGGAGATCATCGCTTCCGCGGTGGACTCGCTCGACCACGGGCCGGCTCTCGTCGTCGGGCACTCGCTCGGCGGATACGCCTCGCTGGAGTTCGCGCGGCGCTGCCCGGAGCAGTTGCGGGGGCTGGTTCTTGCGGGGGCCAGCGCATCGACGCGGGGCCCGTGGGCAACGCCGTACCGGTGGGCTGCCGGGCTTGTGCCCCGGATACCGGCGGACCGGTTGACCCGCTGGAACGACAGGTTGCTGCGCCGGCTCTATGCCCCCGAGGTGGTGGATGCCACCATCCGCGGCGGCTACGCCTTCCATGCTCTGCCGGCCGCCTGGGGAGAGGTGATCGGCCGCTTCGACGCGGATGCGATGCGCCAGGTGGCGGCTCCCGTGCTCATCCTGAACGGCGAGAAGGACACCGTCTTCCGGTCCGGCGAGAAGGACTTCGTCCACGCGCATCCGCACGCCCGCATCGAGTTGATCCCGCGGGCGAGGCATCTCGCGAACTTCGACGATCCGGCTGCCTTCACCGATGCCGTCCGCCGCTTCGCCCTGCAACTGCCTGCTCACGCCTGAGCGCGCCGGTGGCAGGGGTCCGCCAGGTCTCCCGGAGCGCAGGAGGGCCGCGAAGGCTCGGGCCGGCTGTCGTCGCGGATCGGCTGGGTGACGTCGCCACGGGTGCTCGGTGGCCGACTGCCCCATCGGGTGATATCCTGCTGGAGGATTTTTTCGGCTTGTGACTATGTGAGGGAGGTGAGGTTAATGACCGCGGTAGAGATCGCTGCTGTCGGCAGCGCCCGGGCCATCCTCACGTCCCGGGTCCCGGTCTGACGTTCGTTCCTCCACCCTGCTGTGAGCGTGTCCGTGTCCGCTCGTTCGGTGGTGGTGTGACGTCCTGACGGGGCCCTCACTCAAAGGTCTCTCACGTTGTCATCCTCCTTCTTCACCTCCTCTGCTTCGTCATCCGGGTCGGCCGGTTCCACGCCGGCCGCGTACGGGTGGGACGAAGCGTTCGACCGTGATTTCGCCGCACATCGCGCCGCCGGGCTGGTTCCGGCCCGGATCGTGCGGGTGGATCGCGGTCAGTGTGACGTGATCACCGAGTCCGGCCCCGTGCGGGCGGGCTCCCCGGCGGTGTCCTCGCCGGACCCCGTCTCCTCCCCCTGCACCGGCGACTGGGCCGCTCTGCGGACCGGCTCCGATCCGCTGCTGGTGGCCCTGCTGCCACGGCGCAGCGCCATCGTGCGCTCCGCCGCCGGCCGCTCCTCACACGGGCAGGCACTCGCCGCCAACATCGACATCGTGGTCGTCGCCGTCTCCCTGGCGGCCCCGCTGAATCCGGGCCGGATCGAGCGGCTGCTCGCACTGGCCTGGGACAGCGGTGCCCGGCCCGTGCTCGCCCTCACCAAGCAGGACCTCGCGGACCCGGCCGATGCCGACGCCGCGCGGGCCGAGGTCGCCACGCTGGCGCCGGGCGTCGACACCGTGGTCACCAGCGCCACCACCGGCGCCGGCCTGGATGTCCTGACCGCGCTGGCCCATGGCACCACCGTGCTGCTCGGTCCCTCGGGCGCGGGCAAGTCCACGCTGGCCAACGCGCTGCTCGGCGCGGAGGTTCTGGCAACGGGCGCGGTCCGGGCCCAGGACGGCAAGGGCCGGCACACCACCGTTCACCGCGAGCTGCTCCCGCTGCCCGGCGGCGGCGTACTCATCGACACCCCGGGATTGCGCGGGATCGGCCTGCAGGATGCCGCCGACGGCCTGGAGCAGGTCTTCGCCGAGATCGAGCAGCTCGCCGAGGGGTGCGGGTTCCGGGACTGCGGTCACGACCGCGAGCCCGGCTGTGCGGTCCAGCAGGCGATCCACACCGGCGAGTTGAGCGAACGCCGCCTGGCGAGCTATCGCAAGCTGCTGCGCGAGAGCGACTGGGCGGCCTCCCGCAGCGATGCCCGTAACCGGGCGGGCCGTACTGACCAGCAGAAGTCCATCACCCGCCATCTGCGCGCGACCTACCGCTTCCGCGAGCGCCAGCAGTGACGGCGCACGAGATCGCCGCGCACACCTCCGCCCCCTTTCCTCTTCGCGAAACGGACCAGCCTCTCCTCATGAACAACGCCCTCACCTGGACCACCCGTCCCGAAACGGCCGCCGACATCGGCGCGATCCGCGAGGTCAACCTCGGCGCGTTCCCGACCCCGTTGGAGGCCGGCCTTGTCGAGGCCCTGCGTACCGACCCGGCCTGGATTCCCGGCCTCTCCCTGGTCGCGGAAGCGCCGGACGGCACCGTCGCGGGCTTCGCGCTGCTGACCCGCTGCCACATCGACGACAGTCCAGCCCTCGTACTGGGGCCGTGCGCGGTCCTTCCCGCGTACCAGAAGACGGGAGCGGGATCCGCCGCGATCCGTGCCGCCCTCGACGCCGCCCGCGACCGGGGCGAGAACCTCGTCACCTGCCTGGGACACCCGGACTACTACCCGCGGTTCGGGTTCACCCCGGCCTCGGGGCACGGCATCCGCCCCACCTTCGAGGTTCCCGACGAGGCCATGATGGTCCTCGCCCTCGATGCCACCGCTCCCGTCCCGACGGGCACCATCCACTACCCGGCGCCCTTCGGCGTCTGACGGACCCGGGAATCCGGTCGGCCCATCGCGTGACGGCGGTGGGCCGGTACCGGCCGTGGTGGACCGCGCCGACCGAGGTCCTCGGCCGACAAATCGCGCTGAACAAGTGCCTGTCGTGCTATATCTCCCTTCAAATTGGTTGACATTCAGGGGTGGAATGTCGGACGTTCAGCCCTGACTCGGCCATGCGCCACAGGAACGGAGAGATCGCACGCAGATGACTTTCGAAGGAGGAATCCCGAATCCGGACCGCGGGAGGCGCCCGGTGGTCCCCGTGGCGGTGGACGAGGACCCGAGGCACGAACTGAGGCAGGCGGTCCCCGTGAAGCGTGTGCTGGAGCAGGTACACACCGCAGGGCGGGTCAGGGACCTGGGGGAGACGGTGCAGTTCAGCTGGCCCGGGGTGTATTTCGAGGGCCGCTTCCGCGGGACCGGAATCGGGGTGGTGCTCGACTGCGCGGCCGCCGACTACGAGGTCCAGATCGACGGAGCCACCGTCGCCACCCTCGTCACACCCGGCGGCATCACGCACTGGATCGACGGCCTGCGGGACGGCGAGCACACGGTCCGGGTCGTCAAACGCAACGACACCCCGGGGGACACCAGCACGTTCGGGGGCTTCGCCGCCGCGCCCGGGGGTGCCGTACTGGGCAAGCCGGCGCCCCGGAGCCGCCAGATCGAGTTCATCGGGGACTCCCTCACGGTGGGCTACGGCAATGTCTCGGGCACCCGCGCCTGCGATCCCGAGCAGCTCAAGCGGAACACCAACGCCGACGTGAGCCACGGCGCCCTCACCGCCCGGCGGTTGGGCGCCGACTACCAGATCAACGGCCTCTCCGGCCTCGGCATGGTGCGCAACGTCGCCGGTATCTGCCCGGACCTCACGTACCGGACCTACTACGACCGCGCCCTGCTGAACGTGGAGGGCGACGTCTGGCAGAACCCGGGGACGTGGCGCCCGCAGATCGTGGTGGTCAACCTCGGCTCCAACGACTTCACCGACCTCACCCCCGGTGAACCGTGGACGCCCGACAGCCTCGCGGCCGCCTTCCGCACCGCCTACGGCGAGTTCCTCCGGAATCTGCGGACTCGCTACGGTTCCGGCACCACCCTCGTGGCCGTCGGCTTCGACAGAAACGCCGAGCAGGTGCGGCAGGTGGTCGAGGCGCGCAACGACGCCGGTGACAGCGGGGTCCGCTCCTGGTACCTCGAACAGTCGGGCCTGGACTTCCTCGGATGTGACGGGCACACCTCGGCCCGGGACGACCGGTTGATCGCCGACCGGCTTGCCGCGTTCCTCGGGAGCCTGCCGACGGGATGGTGATCCGACGCGAGGACCGCCGGACCTCGGACAGTGCCCTGAGCTGGGGTCGTTTCCCTCTGCTTCCTTCCTGGGCAGGGCAGTTGCCTCCCATTCGGGCTGGTGCGGATGATGTTGGTGAGTCAGCATGGGTGTGCGCGGTACGGGGGTCGTGCGCGCAACCTGATGTGCGACTTGATGAGGGCCCATGACTGACGAGCAAGGCACCCAGACGCCGGTGGACGTATTCGACACGGGCACGCCGCATTCGGCGCGGGTGTGGAACTACTGGCTGGGCGGCAAGGACAACTACGAGGTGGACCGCCGGCTCGGGGCGACGATGGAGGAGCTGTACCCGCAGATCATCGACATAGCGCGCGCCTCCCGGGCGTTCCAGGCGCGGGCCGTGCGTTATCTGGCCGGTGAGGCGGGGATACGGCAGTTCCTGGACCTCGGTACCGGGCTGCCGACGGCGAACGCGACGCACGAGGTCGCCCAGGACGTCGAGCCGACGGCGCGCATCGTGTACGTCGACCATGACCCGATCGTCCTGGCGCACGCGCGGGCCCTGCTGACCAGCCGCCCCGAAGGCAAGACGGACTACGTGCACGCTGACCTGAGGGACGCGAAGACGGTGCTGCGCGAGGCCGCGCGGACGCTGGACCTCGACAAGCCGGTCGCCGTGATGGTGCTCTCGACGCTGGGACACGTCGCGGACTCGGACGAGGCCGCGGCGCTGCTCCGCAGCTACCTGGACGCGCTGCCCGTGGGCAGCTATCTGATGCAGTGCGACACGATCGGGACCCCGGAGACCGAGGCCGGGTCCGAGGAGTACGCCAGTGGCGGCGCCATGCCGTACATCTCGCGGCCCAAGGAGATCATGGCGACCTTCGCGGACGGACTCGAGCTGGTGGAGCCGGGCTTCGGCTCGATCAGCCTGTGGCGGCCCGAGGAGCCCGTCGTCGGTGAGCCGGTCGACCAGTGGGGGTTTGTCGCCGCCAAGCGGTAGGGGCGGTGGTAGCGGTCGTTACTGGTTGAGTTCTGCGAGTACGCGCAGGGTGTGGGGGTCCGGTGCCGTCACCAGGAGGTCGGTGACCGGGCCCTTGCGCCACAACTCCAGTCTCTCCGCGATGCGTTCACGAGGCCCGACCAGCGAGATCTCGTCGGCGAACGCGTCCGGGACGGCGAGCACCGCCTCCTGTCTGCGGCCGTCCAGGAACAGCTGCTGGATGTGCCGCGCCTCCTCCGCGAAGCCCATCCGCGCCATCAGGTCCGCGTGGAAGTTGCGGGCCGCCGCGCCCATGCCGCCGATGTAGAAGCCGAGCATCGCCTTCACCGGCAGCAGGCCCTCCGCGACGTCGTCGCAGACGTGTGCCCGGGCCATCGGCGCGACCATGAACCCCTCGGGGAGATCGCTCAGCGACGCCTCGTACACGTCCGTGCGCATCGGCGACCAGTACAGCGGCAGCCAGCCGTCCGCGATCCGGGTGGTCTGGGCGATGTTCTTCGGGCCCTCCGCCCCCAGCAGCACCGGGAGTCCGGCGCGCAGCGGATGGGTGATCGGCTTCAGCGGCTTGCCGAGCCCGGTGGCGTCCGGGCCGTTGTACGGATGGGAGTGGAACCGCCCGTCCAGGGCGACGGGCGCCTCGCGGCGGAGGACCTGGCGCACCACGTCGACGTACTCGCGGGTCGCGGTGAGCGGGCTGCGGGGGAACGGCCGCCCGTACCAGCCCTCCACGACCTGGGGACCGGACAATCCGAGGCCGAGCACCATCCGGCCGCCGGAGAGGTGGTCCAGGGTCAGGGCGTGCATCGCGGTGGCGGTCGGGGTGCGGGCCGCCATCTGGGCGATGGCGGTGCCCAGACGGATACGGGAGGTGTGGGCGGCGATCCAGGTCAGCGGGGTGAAGGCGTCCGAACCCCAGGCCTCCGCCGTCCACACCGAGGCGTAGCCGAGGTCCTCCGCCTCGCGGGCGAGGTCCAGGTGGGCCGGGTTCGGGCCGCGGCCCCAGTAGCCGAGAGCGAGTCCGAGCCGCATGTTCGCCGCCTCCCACGAACCGGATGCCTGACGGGGGGTCAGGTGTAGTCGGAGGGTACGACAGCGGCCCCCCGCCCGGAAGGGGCGGGGGGCCGCTGTCGCTGATGCGTGGGCGCCGTCGCGCCTTCGCCGTCAGCCGCGCTGGATGCCCGTGGTGTCCTGGAGCACACCGCGACGGCCGTCCTGCGTCTGGGCGATGAGGCCCGGGCCGCGCTGCTCGACCGCCAGGTACCAGGTACCCGGAGCCAGTTCGGCGATCGGGGACGGCGAACCGTCCTCGCCGTACAGCGGACGGGCCACCGGCACGGCGAACCAGAACGGGGTGAAGTCCCCGGCGGGCGCCGCCTGCTGGGCCGGAGCCTGCTGCGGGTCGGGCTGGCCGGGCTGCTGCGGCTGGCCGCCGAACGCCGGCGCCTGGCCACCGTACGAGGGCTGCTGGGCGCCCGGGTAGCCGTAGCCCTGGCCGGGATGACCGGGCTGGCCACCGTACGGCGGCTGCACGGCCTGCGGCTTCGGGGCGCCCGCCAGCGGGGCCTTGAGCGCCGGAAGCAGCGGCGAGGCGACCGCACCCGCGGCCAGCGCCAGCGAGGCGATCAGGCCGAGGATCAGGCCGGCACCGGCATCGATCTGACCGAGGTCGATGATCGTCCAGAACAGGCTCCACGCGGTGAACACCGTGGCGGCGACACCGAACTGGGCCAGGTCGAGACCGACGACCTTGCGCGGCTGCGGCTGCGAACGGGACAGCACGATCAGTGCGGCACCGATCACACCGACCATGTAGACACCGATCGCGTTACCCAGGGAGTCCCAGGAGTTCGGCGCGTCGACGCTGGTGCTTCCGTAGTCGAAGTAGTCGAGGAAAGAGGCGATGAACAGCACGACCGCTGCTCCGATCACCACGCCATCGCCTCGAGTGAGGGAGCGGATATTCACGTGAAGGTCCTTAGTCGGTCGTCTCGTCGGGGCGGTCGTCGCTGCCACCGGTACGGTGGGTACGGCGCGAAGCTCGGGAGCGGCCCCCCATCGTACGGATGAATCTATCGTCTGCCCGGGCGGGTTGTGTCCCTGCCCGGTCCTTGGGCGGGCATCCTCCCGAATTCATCGCAGAACCACCTCTTACTACCCGTTGAGGTAGCTGCTGATGCCGTCCGCGATGCCCTGGGCGGCCTTCTGACGCCAGCCCGCGCTGGTGAGCAGGGCGGCGTCCTTCGGATCACGCATATTGCCGCATTCGATGAAGACTTTGGGCACGGTCGACAAATTGAGTCCGCCGAGATCCTTGCGGGTGTCCAGACCGGTATTCCCGCCGATGTAATTGGAAGGCGCGCTTCCGGTAGCGCGTACGAAAAGCCCGGCGATCCGGGTGCCCAGATCGCGTGAGGGGCCCACGATCTTCGAGGTGTCCGCGCCGCCGCCGCGCACGGATGCGGGGAGAATCACATGGAAGCCGCGATTGCCCACCGCCGAGCCGTCCGCGTGGACGGAGACGACGGCATCCGCTCCGGCCTTGTTGCCGATCCGGGCCCGCTCGTCGACACAGGGCCCGAACGCCCGGTCGCCGTCGTACGTCAGGACCACCTTCGCGCCCTGGGCCTGGAGCAGGGTCCGCAGCCGGTGCGAGACGTCGAGCGTGAACCGGGCCTCCGCGTAACCGGAGTTGGTGGAGGTGCCGGTGGTGTCGCACTCCTTGTGCGTGGTACCGATGTCCACCTGGCGGTTGATCTCGGCGGTGTGCAGGCGGTTGTCGGGGTTGTGGCCCGGGTCGATGACGACCGTCTTCCCGGACAGCGGCCCGGTCGCCGTCTCCGGCGTGGAGGGGGAGGGCGTGGCGGTCTTCTTCGGCGGGGCCGGGCTCGTCCGCGCCGGTGACGGCGTCGCCGGGGAGGCCTTCGGCGGTGCGGACGCGGACGTCGAGGACGGGGCCGGGTCGCCGCCCTTCCCGGGCTGCGCCTGCGCACCGCTGTCGCCGCCGCAGCCGGAGAGGCCGATGCCCAGGCACAGCACGGTCAGCGCCGCCGCGGCGGCCGGCTTCGGGCGGCGGGGGGTGGGGGGAACACTCTCGTCGTGACGCACCCGGCGATGCTATCCGGGAGCCCGCACGCTGTCCGGGGCGCTCGGATTTCCGCCCCGGCGTGCTCGGGGGGCCTGCCGGGGCATGTCGAGGGGCCGGCTCCCGCCCCGGGCGCCAGGCCCCGGGGAGCCTGCCGCGGGGTGCGGAGCGCCCGGGTTCCCGTCCCGGTCCGCCGCAGCGAACCGGAGCCGCGGGGTGCGGGGTGCTGAGCGCCGGGGTTCCCGCCCCGGCGCCCCCCGTAGCGAACCGGAGCGCTCAGATGCCCGTCCCGGTACGCCGCAGCACGCGCAGCGAGTCCGTGACGGAGATCTCGGTGAACGCACCCGAGGCCAGCGCCCGCAGATACACCCGGTACGGGGCCTGGCCGCCGTGCGCCGGGTCCGGGAACACGTCGTGGATGACCAGCAGCCCGCCCTCGGCGACATGCGGGGCCCAGCCCTCGTAGTCGCCGTTCGCGTGCTCGTCCGTGTGACCGCCGTCGATGAATACGAGGCCGACCGGGCCGCCCCAGACGGCCGCCACCTGCGGGGAACGTCCCACGAGCGCCACCACGTGGTCCTCCAGGCCGGCCGCGTGCAGTGTCCGGCGGAACGTGGGCAGCGTGTCCATCCGGCCCACCTCGGGGTCCACCACCGTGGGGTCGTGGTACTCCCAGCCGGGCTGCTGCTCCTCGCTGCCCCGGTGATGGTCGACCGTGAGCGCCGTCACGCCCGCCGCACGCGCCGCGTCGGCGAGCAGGAGGGTGGAGCGCCCGCAGTACGTGCCCACCTCCAGCAGCGGCAGACCTAGCGCGGCCGCCTCGGTTGCGGCGGCGTACAGCGCGAGTCCCTCGACCACCGGCATGAAGCCCTTGGCGGCCTGGAACGCGGCGAGAATCTCCGGCTTGGGCTCGGCGGCCACGGGTTCCTCCTGGTGGGACGGGGCGATGCGACGGCGCCCCATCGTGCCGTACACCCCCGCCGACCACGTCGGCGGGGGTGTACGGCTACGCGAGAGGGGACGGGGTCAGCAGCTCTGCCAGAGCCGCGTCATGACGCGGACGCCGAAGCGCAGGCCCTCCAGCGGGACGCGCTCGTCCACGCCGTGGAAGAGCCGCCCGTAGTCCAGGTCGTGCGGGAGCTTCAGGCCCTTGAAGCCGAAGCAGCGGATGCCCAGGTGGGTGAACGCCTTGGCGTCGGTGCCGCCCGGGTTGCAGTACGGCACCGGGTGGCCGTCCGGGTCCTCGGCGCGTACCGCGTCGCACATGGCCTCGACGAGCGGGCCGTCGAACGTCGTCTCCATCGCGATGTCGTGGTTGACCCACTCCCGGCTGACGGAAGGCAGCAGCAGCTTGTCGATCGTGTCGATCAGCTCCTGCTCGTGTCCGGGCAGGAAGCGGCCGTCGACGCGGGCGGTCGCCTTCCCGGGGATCACGTTCGTCTGGTAGCCGGCGTTGAACATGGTGGGGTTCGCCGAGTTGCGCAGGACCACCTGCATGAAGTCGGAGACCGGGCCGAGCTTCGCGAGGCTGCCCTCGATGTCGTTCTCGTCGAACTCGACGCCGTAGAGGCGGGCGGCCTCCTCCAGCAGCGCGCGGACCGGCTCGATCAGCCGGATCGGGAAGGTCTCGCGGCCGATCCGGGTCAGCGACTCCGCGAGGTCGGTGACCGCGTTCTCGTCGTTGGGGGACGAGCCGTGGCCGGCCCGGCCGGTCGCGGTGAGCTCCATCCAGGCCATACCGCGCTGGGCGTTCTCGATCGGGTAGAGGCGACGGGTGTCGTCGAGGGCGAAGGAGAACCCGCCGCCCTCCCCGATCGCCTCGGTGACCCCGGCGAACAGCTCCGGGCGGTGCTCGACCAGCCAGTGGGCGCCGAACTTGCCGCCCGCCTCCTCATCGGCGAGGAAGGCCAGGACCAGGTCCCGGGAGGGCTGCGTACCGGTGCGGGCGAAGTGGCGGGCGGTGGCCAGCATGACGGCCACCGTGTCCTTCATGTCGATCGCGCCGCGGCCCCAGAGGTAGCCGTCCCGGATCTCGCCGGAGAACGGCGGCACCTGCCACTCGGAGGCGTCCGCGGGGACCACGTCCAGATGGCCGTGGACCAGGAGGGCGCCGCGCTCGGGGTCGCGGCCCGCGATCCGGGCGATGACGCTGGCCCGGCCGGGGGCGGACTCGATCAGCGCGGACTCGATGCCCACCTCGGCGAGGCGGCCCACCACCCACTCGGCGCTCGCGCGCTCGTTGCTCGTCGGGTTGGAGGTGTCGAAGCGGATCAGCTCGGCGCAGAGGTCGACGACTTCTGCCTGGGCCTCGTCGGAGGCCGGGACCAGAGGGGTGCGGTCGGGGGTGGTGCTCATGCTGCTCCCACTGAGGTGGTGGTGCGGGCGGCGGGGAGCTCGGCGTCCTCGTCGTCCAGGGTGGAGGTGCCGTACGGCCTCACCCAGCCCAGCAGGCCGAGGACGCTGTACAGGACGAAGGCGGTGGCCAGCGAGTTCAGGGCCGGGATGCCGCCGTCGTAGAACTTGCCGACGCAGAAGGCGACGATCCAGATGACGATCGACATCGGGACCCAGGTCGGCGAGGTCTTCGGCAGGGTCTCGGACTCCCGGGTGTCGTCGAGCGGCTTGCGCATCTTCTTCACGACCCAGTACTCGGCCACGATGATGCCGCCGATCGGCGGGATGGCGACGCCGAGGATCGTCAGGAACTCGGTGAAGTGGGTCATGATCCCGACCGCGGACAGGAGCGTGCCCGCGATGCCGAGGACGATCGTGACCGCGCCTCGGTGGACGCGCTTGCCGAAGACGACCTGGAAGAAGTTGACGACGCCGAGCGAGGAGCCGTACAGGTTCCAGTCGTTGATCTTGGCGGTGGACATCAGGACCACGATCACGCCGAAGGCGCCGGAGGTGGAGAGCACGATGTGCGAGACCTCGTTGCTCTTGACCAGGTGGCCGAGCAGCACACCGGTCAGACCGACGATGTACTCGGACAGGATCATGGACGAGGCGCTCTGCAGGAAGACGTGCGAGCCGCGCTTGTTGTAGCGGGTCATCTCCGGGGAGACGATGGCGCCCGTCATGTAGCCGCCCGCGATGGCGGTGGCGGCGACGGCCAGCGGGATCGTCTCGCCGGGCGGCGGCGAGTGGATCAGGTCGCTGAACGAGTGGTCGTTGAGCGTGGTGATGACGGACCACGCGACCATCGCGAAGAAGAGCGGGGTGACGATCTTCGCGAAGTTCGCCATGTACTTGAAGCCGAAGATCACCAGGGCGGTGATGGCGATGCCGGCGAACACGCACCACATCCAGGACGGTCCGCCGACCAGTGCCGAGACGCTGTTGCCGAAGATCGTGTTCTGCACGCCGAACCAGCCGACGAGGCTGACCGCGATGACGAAGCTGACCAGGGCGGAGCCGTTGCGGCCGAAGCCCACCCAGCGGGTCAGCATCGGCGTCGCGAGACCCTCACGCATGCCGGCCAGGCCGATCGCGAAGATCACGACCTCCAGGATCACCGCGCCGAGCGTGAACGCGAGGAAGGCGTCGCCGAAGGTCATGCCGACGCCGATGGTGGCGCCCAGCGTGAACTGGGAGATCGAACCGGACTGGGCCAGCCACTGGAGCAGCATGGACCAGAAGCCGAACCGCTTGTCGCGCGGGACGCGCGAGAGCGAGTAGTCGTCGCTGCCGATGCTCTTGGTCTCCTGGACCACGGCGTCGGCCTGCGGGGCGGCTGCCATCAGGACTCCTGGGGGGTGCGGCCGAAGGTCTGCAGGTGAGCCAGCGACCCGTAGCGGTTGACGAGGTTGTCGAACTCCACCGCGTCGTGGAAGTCCAGGTGGCCGCCGCCGTAGGCCTTGGCGACCTCCACGGCGTAGCGGGCGGCGGACGCGATGTCGCTCTCGTGACTCGCGCCGGTGCCGCAGCCCGGCACCGCGGCGGCCGAGGTGATGGCCAGGCCGATGACGGGGGCGGCCGTCGCGGTGGAGGGCTGGAGGATCGAATTGATGTGGTGTGCCCCATTACCGTACGGGGTGATGTCCTGGGTGGTCACGGGGTACGTGACCAACGGCTCACCCGTCACCACGGCCAGCAGCTCGCCCAGCTGCTCGTTGACGCGGAGCACCCAGCCCTCCTTGACGGTGGGCGACAGGGCGAGGCCCTTGTGGTTGATGATCCGGTTGCCCTTGGTGGTGTCGATGGAGAGCACGGCCTCCATGTCGCCGGTCACCTCGTGCCGGTTCATGGTGGCGATGTCCACGGGCGAGCCCATGAAAGGCACCGGGTCGTGCGGCTCGGTCGGCGCGTTCGGGCAGATGTGGGTGGCGACGATCACATCGCCGGGCAGCACGTCGCCGCGGCGGCGCATGTCGAGCAGCTTGGCGGCGGTGGCGACGGCCGAGACCGCGCCGTCGGCGTCGGAGACCATGCCGGTCACCTCGGGCCGGGCGCCGATGCCGCCGAGCCGGCCGACGACGCCCAGGGTGCGGGCGGTGCCTCCGGCCGTACGTCCCCGGGAGCCGGGGATGCGGACCATCACGAAGTCCGTCGAACCCCGCTCACCGGCGACCGTGGTGACCTCCGCGGACGAGCCCTCGGCCCCAGCCACGGAGTCGAGGTACTCGACGACCGTCTTGCCGTTGGCCTGGGGATCGTCGAGGAGACCGACGACGTCCAGTACGTACTTCAACATGGGGGGCCTTTCTCGCGCATCCGTCACACCCGTCCGGCGCCCGGCAGGGAGTGGGGCGCCGGACGGGGTGCTGAGAGCAGATTCGGGATCGGATAGCGTTGAGCGCAACAGTTTCCCGTTATCTGCAATTCAGGTCTGAATGGTGAGATGGGTGAGATGACGATGGCGGAGTTCGATCTGGACCGGCGCACCCCCGCCGGAGCGCTGCAAACCGTCGACCGGGCGCTCCTCGTGCTGCTCGCCTTCGAGCGCACCAGGCCCGACTGGGGCGTCACCGAGGTCGCCGAGGAGTTCGGCTGGGACACCTCGGTGGCGCAGCGGCTGCTCGCCACGCTCGCGGGGCGCGGCTTCCTGGTCTCCGACCCTGCCACCCGCCGCTACCGCATCGGCCCCGCCGTGCTGCGCCTGGGCCGGCTCTGGGAGCGATCCGGATCGCTGGAGCTGCTGGCCGGGCCGGTCCTGGAGGAACTGCGCCGGGTCACGGGGGACACCGTGCTGTTCTGTCTGCCGGACAGCTTCCACATGCGGTGCGTGGCCGCCGAGGAGGGCGAGGCCGGACCGCTGCGCTACTACCCGCTGGTCGGTGAGCTCTACCCGGCGCACGCCGGGGCCACGGCCAAGTCCTACTACGCCTATCTGCCGGACGAACAGCGCCACCGGCTCTTCCGGGGACGCCCGATGGCCCGGTTCACCGACCGGACCGTCACCGATCCGGACCTGCTGGAGCAGGAGTTCCTGAAGGTCCGCGCCCAGGGGTACGCCTGGACGGTCGGCGAGTACGACACCGGCATCGCGACCGTCGCCGTGCCGGTCTTCCTCGGGCGCGAACCGTACGGCAGCCTCAGCCTCGGCGGCGCGAAGGAGCGGTTCGAGGGGGCGCCGGAGAACCGTCTCGACGCGCTGCGGCAGGCCGCCGACCTGCTGGAGAGGCGCCTGACCCACCCGCCGCAACGCCCGAAGCCCAAGGCCCGCCGGACCCGGGCCACCTGACCCGGGAACAGGCCATCTGCCGCCCGGTCCCGGGCCGGCTGACTCGGCATCACGCCATCTGCCGCCGGACCACCTGCCCCGGCTCCCGCGACCTGATCCCAAGAGAACGAACCACAAGAGGAACCCCGTGAATCTGCTCCTGCTCTCCAACTCCACCCAGCACGGCCGCGGTTACCTGGAACACGCCCTCGACACGGTGACCGCCTTCCTGCCCTCCGGCGCCCGCCTCGCCTTCGTGCCGTACGCGCTCGCCGACTACACCACATACACCGCACGCGTCCGGGCCGCCCTCGAACCGGCCGGCATCAGCGTCCGCGGCGTCCACGAGAACGCCGACCCGGTCGCCGAACTCGCCGCGTCCGACGCCGTGTTCATCGGCGGTGGCAACTCGTTCCGGCTGCTGAGCGCGCTCTACCGGACCGGTCTGCGCGACGCCGTCACCCAGGCGGTGCGCGAAGGGCTCCCGTACATGGGGGCCAGCGCGGGGACGAACATGGCGGCGCCCACCCTCCGTACGACCAACGACATGCCCATCGTGCAGCCGCCGTCCTTCGAGACCCTCGGCCTCGTCCCGTTCCAGATCAACCCGCACTACCTGGACCCGGACCCGGCCAGCACCCACAAGGGCGAGACCCGCGAGGAGCGGCTCACCGAGTTCCTGGAGGAGAACGACGTCCCCGTGCTCGGTCTGCGCGAGGGCTCATGGCTGCGGGTCGACGGGCGCCAGGCCCGGGTCCAGGGCGCCCGCCCCGCCCGGCTGTTCACCCGCGGCACGCGGCCGCAGGAACTCCCGGTGGGGGCGGACGTCTCTCATCTGCTCACGACCGCAGCGCGGTTCGACGCTCCGGTGCGCTGAGCGTCAGCACCAGATCGGTCGCGCCCTCCGGCCCGTCCGCCGGGTACGAAGCGGGCCGGGCCCGCGGCGCGTATCCGGCGGCCGATCCGGCCAGGACGAAGCTGCCGCTGCCCGGAGCGGCGAGCGCGTAGCGGCCCTGCGCGTCCGTGGTGGTCAGCCCGGCCTGCCGGCCGTGCCGGTCGATCAGGGTGACGTTGGCACCGGCCACCGGCGTCCCGTCCGCCTCCAGGACCCGGCCGCGGAAGCCTTCGGAGCCGGTGAAGGGGTGCGGGACGGCGGGCAGCGGCTCACCGGCCTCGCGGGCGGCGTCGTCGGCCGCGCTGCTCGCCAGCAGCACCGGCGCCGAGGACTTCCGCGGCGACGGCAGGAACGCCGCCAGGACGAGACCGACCAGCACCGCGCCCGTAGCGATCATGAACGAGGTCCGGAACCCTTCCATGCTGGGCACCGAGACGGATCCCATCCGCACCGAGGTGTTCGCCAGCACCATGCCGATCACCGCGCTGGACACCGAGGTGCCGATCGAGCGCATCAGCGTGTTCAGGCCGTTGGCCGCGCCCGTCTCCGAGGCGTCGACCGCCCCGATGATCAGCGCGGGCAGCGAGGAGTACGCGAGTCCGATACCGGCCCCGAGCAGGACCGCGATCACGATGGTCTGCCAGGCGGCGGACATCAGGCCGAGCCCGGCCCCGTAGCCGACCGCTATGACCAGCATGCCGAGCATCAGGGTCGTCTTGGGGCCGTACCGGGCGGAGATCCGGGCGTACACCGGGGCGACGAACATCATCGTCAGGCCGAGCGGGGCCACGCACAGCCCGGCGACCACCATGGACTGGCCGAGCCCGTAACCGGTCGACGTCGGCAGCTGGAGCAGCTGCGGAAGGACCAGCGAGACGGCGTAGAAGGCGACCCCGACCATGATCGAGGCGAGGTTGGTGAGCAGCACCTCGCGCCGGGCCGTGGTCCGCAGGTCGACCAGGGGTGCGTCGCTCCGCAGCTCGAAGAGGCCCCAGAGCACGAGGACCACCAGGGCGGCGGCGATCAGGCCGAGCGTGGTGCCCGAGGTCCAGCCCCAGTCGCTGCCCTTGGTGATCGGCAGCAGAAGGAGGACCAGGCCGAGCGAGAGCCCGAGCGCGCCCGTGACGTCGAACCGCCCGGGAGCGCGCAGCGAGGTCTCCGGCACCGCGAGCACGGTCAGGCCCATGGCCAGGACACCGAGACCGGCCGAGCCGAAGAAGAGGGTGTGCCAGTCGGCGTGCTGGGCGACCAGCGCGGCGGCGGGCAGCGCGAGCCCGCCGCCCACGCCGATCGAGGAACTCATCAGGGCCATCGCCGAGCCGAGCTTCTCGCGCGGCAGCTCGTCCCGCATGATGCCGATGCCGAGCGGGATGGCGCCCATGGCGAAGCCCTGGAGCGCACGGCCCACGATCATGATCACGAGGTCGTCGGTGAAGGCGCAGATCAGCGAGCCGACCACCATCACGGCGAGGCTGGCCAGCAGCATCCTCCGCTTGCCGTTGAGGTCCCCGAGCCGCCCCATGATCGGGGTGGCGACGGCTCCGGCGAGCAGGGTGGCGGTCATCACCCAGGTCGCGTTGGACGGGTCGGTGTGCAGGAGGACGGGCAGGTCCTTGATGACAGGGACGAGCAGGGTCTGCATCACCGCGACGGTGATGCCCGCGAAGGCGAGCACGGGGACGATCCCGCGGCCCGCCTTCGATGTCCGTGGATCAGGGAGCTCCGCGGCGGGCTGTTCATACGTCGTTCGTGGCATGCGTGCGGCCTCCGGGCGGCAGGAGAGGGAGGGGTGTGGGCGGGACGCGGTCCCTGCGGCGGACAGCGCTGACCGCCAAGTGCGTGCACGGTGCAACCTTCCGTATGTCCGAGGTATTCCGGTGAATTGGGCAAGAACAGGTCAAGGCGGTCTACCCGGATTCCGGTCCGCTCCGAATCCGTGCCCATCTGACCTTCCGTCAGATTGGAACGTGTTCTACTCTTGCGCCGTTCCAGTGGCTGCGACCGGCGAGGATCCGCATGGGCATCGGAATCACCGAAGAACACAGGGAGCTCGCGCAGGCCGTGCGGGGATGGCTGGCACGCGCCGTACCGCCCGGAGAGATCCGCAAGCTCCTGGACATGGAAGCCTCCGGCGAACGCCCCGCGTACTGGGAGGGTCTCGCCGAGCAAGGGCTGCTCGGCATCCATCTGCCCGAGGCGTACGGGGGCGGGGGCGGCGATCTCCTCGATCTGGCGGTCGTGCTCGAAGAGGCGGGCCGCGCCGCGCTGCCGGGGCCGTACCTGGCGAGCGCCCTCGCGTCGGCCGTCCTGCACGAGGCCGTCCCGGACGGGACCGGCCTGCGCGAGGCCGCTGTGCGTGAGGCCGTCGCGCACGGGTCCGCCGTGGATCAGGCTGTCACGCACGAGGCCGTCCCGGACGCCACGGGCGCCGGTGAGCTGGTGCGCGGCCTGGTGGACGGCACCCGCATCGGGGCCGTCGCGCTCGGCCCCGGCACGCTCACCGCCGTCGAGCGCGAGGACGGCCACCTCCTGGACGGCGAGCTGCCGCCGGTGCTCTCCGGCGCCGAGGCCGACCTGCTCCTGCTGCCCGCCGCCTCGGCCACCGGCCCGCGCTGGTTCGCCGTCGACACCGCGACGCCGGGCCTCACCGTGCGCCCGCACCGCAGCGCCGACCCCACCCGGCCCACCGCCGCGGTCCGCGCCGACGGGGTCCTGGTCCCCGCCGCACGCGCCCTGCCCATCGGCTCCGGGGTCGTCCGCGACCTCGCCGCCGTCCTCCTCGCCGCCGAGGCCTGCGGCACAGCCGCGCGCTCCCTGGACACGGCCACCGAACACGCCAAGGTCCGCGAACAGTTCGGCCGCCCCATCGGACAGTTCCAGGGCGTCAAGCATCTGTGCGCCGACATGCTCGTGCGCCTGGAACAGGCCCGCGCCCTGGCCTGGGACGCGGCCCGGGCGGCCGGTGAGCCCGAGGAGGTACGGGGCCTGGTGGCCGCGCTCGCCGCCGCGACCGCCCTGGACGCCGCGTACGGCTGCGCCAAGGACGCCATCCAGGTCCTCGGCGGCATCGGCTTCACCTGGGAGCACGACGCCCATCTGTATCTGCGCCGCGCCGTCGTGGCGCGGCAGCTGCTCGGCGCCGGGGACGACCACCGCCAGCGAGCCGTCCGCCTGGCCACCGGCGGTGCGCGCCGCGAACTCACCCTGGAACTCCCGCCCCGGGCCGCCGCGCACCGCTCGGCGGCCCGCGACGCCGTCGCCGCCGCCCGCGGCCTCGATCCGAAGGCCGCCCGCCGGGCCCTCGCCCCCACCGGCTACGCGGCCCCGCACCTGCCCGAGCCGTACGGGCTGGGCGCCGGCCCCGTACAACAACTGGCTGTGCAGCAGGAGTTGCGCGACCAGGGCGTCACGCTGAGCGGCCTGGGCATCGCCACCTGGGTGGTGCCCTCGCTCATCGCACACGGGACCGCCGCGCAGCAGGACCGCTACCTCCTGCCCACGCTGCGCGGCGAACTCCTGTGGTGCCAGCTGTTCTCCGAACCCGGCGCCGGCTCCGACCTCGCCTCGCTGCGCACCCGCGCCGAACGGACCCCCGAGGGCTGGCGGATCAACGGCCAGAAGGTGTGGACGAGCGCCGCCCAGTGGGCCGACCACGGGATCCTGCTCGCCAGGACCGACCCGGACGCGCCCAAGCACCAGGGGCTCGGCTACTTCCTGGTGGACATGAAGAACACCGAAGGCATCGACATCCGCCCGCTGAAGGAGATCACCGGCGACTCCCTCTTCAACGAGGTGTACTTCGACGACGTCCTGCTGCCCGAGGACGCCCTCGTCGGCGAGGCGGGCGGCGGCTGGCAGGTCGCCCGCAACACCCTGGGCAACGAACGCGTCCACATGGCCGACCAGGTCGCCTTCGACACCGGCCTGGAGGCCCTGATCGGCCGCGCCGAAGGACTAGACGGCGCCTGCCGGGCCCGGATCGGGGCGCTGGCCGCCGAGGCGCACGCCCTGGCCTGCATCACCCTGCGCACCACGCTCCAGCAGGTCTCCGGACTGGAACCGGGCGCGGGAGCCTCCGTACGCAAGCTCGTCCAGACCGTCCACCAGCAGAAGGTCGCCGAACTCGCCCTCGAACTCCTCGGACCCGACGGGGCGGTGTGCGAAGGAGCGGGGGAGCGGGCGGTGCACGGTTTCCTGATGTCCCGCTGCCTCACCATCGCGGGCGGCACCACCCAGGTTCAGCTCAATGTCGTCGCCGAGCGCATCCTCGGCCTCCCGCGGGACTGAGAGGAAACGTGATGAAGGCATACATCGTCGGTGTCGGAATGACGAAGTTCGAGAAGCCCGAGACCCGCGACTGGCAGTACTGGGACATGGTCAAGGAGGCCGGGACCGCGGCGCTGACCGATGCCTCGGTCGCGTACGAGGACATCCAGCAGGCCGCCGTCGGCTACTGCTTCCAGGCCTCCACCGCCGGGCAGCGCGCCGTCTACGAACTCGGCCTGACCGGCATACCCGTCTACAACGTCAACAACAACTGCGCCACCGGCTCCACCGCCCTGATGATGGCCCGCCAGTTCGTCGAGGGCGGCGGCAGCGACTGCGTCCTGGCGCTCGGCTTCGAGAAGATGGCGCGCGGATCGCTCGGCGGCGGTGGATCCGACGGTGGCGCGGGCGACTTCAAGACATCCCCGGTCGCCCGGCACTACGGCATCATGGCCGCCGCCCACGGCTTCGAGATGACCCCGCCCACCGCGCAGATCTTCGGCAACGCCGCCCGGGAGCACATGGAGCGGTACGGCACCACCGAGGCCCAGCTCGCCGCGGTCGCCGCCAAGAACCACCGCCACTCGGCCGGCAACCCGTACGCCCAGTTCCAGGACCCTTACACGGTCGACGAGGTGCTGGCCGCCAAACCCATTCACCGCCCCCTCACCCGGCTCCAGTGCTCCCCGACCTCCGACGGGGCGGCGGCGGCCGTCGTCGTCTCCGAGCGTTTCGTCGAGCGGCACGGCCTCGGCGACCGGGCCGTCGAGATCGCCGCCCAGGCCATGACGACCGACACCGGGGCCTCCTTCGCCTCCGGGACCTGCATCGACGCGGTCGGACTGCCCATGTCGCGGGAGGCGGCACGGCAGGTGTACGAGAGCGCCGGCATCGGCGCCGACGACCTTGACGTCATCGAGCTCCACGACTGCTTCTCCATCAACGAACTGCTCACCTACGAGGCGCTCGGGCTGTGCGGCGAGGGCGAGTCCGGGGCGCTCGTCGAGTCCGGCGCCACCACCCACGGCGGCCGCTGGGTGGTCAACCCGTCGGGCGGCCTGATCTCCAAGGGCCATCCGCTCGGCGCCACCGGAATCGCCCAGGCCGCCGAACTCACCTGGCAGCTGCGGGGCGAGGCCGGCCCCCGTCAGGTACCGGACGCCCGGACCGCGCTCGCCCACAACATCGGGCTCGGCGGCGCGGCGGTGGTGACGCTGCTGCGGCGCTGAGGCCGACGGTGCGGGACCCGGGTCCTACGCCGATGGTCCGGGGCCGGCACGGTCCGGAAACCGATGTACGGGGCGTGGGGCGGCTGGGAGTATGACGTTCATGGTTGACGTCTCGACGCCCACACACCGTGGCAGCGCTACCCGGACCCGAACGTGGGCGGTCGTGCTCGCGGCCTGCACGGGGCAGTTCCTCGTCGTGCTCGACGTGTCCGTCGTCAATGTGGCCCTCCCGTCCATGCGCGCCGATCTGGGGCTGAGTACCGCGGGCCTTCAGTGGGTGCTCAACGCGTACTCGATCGCCTTCGCCGGTTTCATGCTGCTCGGCGGCCGGGCCGCCGACCTCTACGGCCGCAAGCGGATGTTCCTCGTCGGCCTCGGCCTGTTCACCGCGGCCTCACTCGCCGGCGGACTCGCCCAGGAGGGCTGGCAGTTGCTCGCCGCCCGGGCCGCCCAGGGGCTCGGCGCGGCCGTGCTGGCCCCCGCGACCCTCACCCTGCTCACCGCCGCCGTGCCCGAAGGGCCCGCCAGGACCAGGGCGATCGGCACCTGGATGGCCGTCGGCGCAGGCGGGGGCGCGGCCGGCGGACTGATCGGCGGGGTGCTCACGGACTCCCTGTCGTGGCGGTGGGTCCTGCTCATCAACGTGCCCATCGGGGTGCTCGTCCTGATCGGCGCCGCGCTGTGGCTCGCCGAGGGCCGGGCCGGCGAGCGCGGCCGGATCGACTTCCTGGGCGCGGTACTCGTCACGGCGGGCCTCGCCTCGGTCGCGTACGGCATCGTGCAGACCGAGGAGTCGGGCTGGACGGCCGCGGCGACCCTGGTGCCGCTGCTGGGCGGACTCGCGCTGCTCGCGCTGTTCGTCCTGGTGGAGTCCCGGACGGCGAAGCCGCTGATGCCGCTGCGTGTGCTGGCGGCGCGGGCGGTGGCGTCGGCGAACGTGGCGATGCTCGTGATCGGCTCGGCCACGTTCTCCATGTGGTACTTCATGACCGTGTACGCGCAGAACGTGCTGGCGTACTCCGCGCTGGAGGCCGGACTCGCCCTGATGCCCACCTCGGTGGCCATCGTGGTCGGCTCCAAGTGCGCGCCACGGCTGATGGCGCGCACCGGAGCGAAGAACCTCGCCCTGATCGGCACGGCGATGGCCGCCGCGGGCTTCGGCTGGCAGTCGACGATGACGGCCGACGGCTCGTACCTCACGGCGGTCTGTCTGCCCGGCGTCCTGATGATGGCCGGCACGGGCCTCGCGGCCACCCCGCTCGCCACCCTGGCCACCTCGGGCGCGGCTCCCGGCGAAGCGGGCCTGGTCTCCGGCCTCGTCAACACCTCCCGCACGATGGGCGGCGCCCTCGGCCTGGCCGTGCTCTCCACGGTCGCCGCGGCCCGGACGGACGGCTCCACGGACCCGGTGGAGCTCACGGCCGGTTACGCGCTGGCGTTCCGGACGGCGGGCGGGGTGCTGCTCGGCGGACTGCTGCTGATGCTCCTCTGGCTGCCGCGCCACGGGCCGGCGAAGCGCTGAGGCCCGACGGGGGCGGTCAGGACGGCGGTTCCCCCGCGGGAGGCAGCACCAGCTCCGCGAGGTTCAGGAAGGCCTCCGTGGTGGCCGGCCGCAGACGGCCCAGGTTCCAGGTGGACGACTGGAGCGCGGAGTCGAACGGGACGGGAACCACATGGGCCGCGTCGATCCGCAGACGGTCGGCCAGGTCGGCGGGAAGCCGCCGCCCTCTGCGGCTGTCGACCTCGGACACCACCACGATCGCCCGGTCCGCCAGGTGGGCACGCCCCGTCTCCCTCATGCCCGCGAGCGCCTGCACCGCCGCGTTCAGGGACACCTCGGTGGTGCTGGAACAGACGATCAGGGCGTCGGCGTTGTCGAGGAGCACGTCCGCCGGCTGGTTCAGGTGCAGCGGGGCCCAGTCGCTCAGCACGAACGAGTAGTACGGCGCCGTCCGGGCCAGCACCTGCACATAGTCCTGCGCGTGGCGGGGATTCGGGCTGATGTGACCCCGGTGATGAGCGAGCACCTCGAGGCCCGAGGGAAGCCGGGTCGTGCAGGCGCGGACCTCCTCGTACGAGGCGGAGCGCGGCAGCTCCGCCACGTTGCGCAGGACCGCCCGGCTGCGGTTCACGAGGAACGGGTCGAGGCCCCCCACGGACAGGGCTGCGTCAAGGGCGAGCACGGGCTCGCCCCGCACCGCCGCCAGCAGGCTGCCGAGGACCATCGTCGTCGTGGCCCGGCCGCTGTAGTGGTAGGGGCCCACCAGGGCCAGCCGTCGGCCGTGCGACATCGGGACCCGTAGCCGCTCCAGCCGGCCCTCCGCCGCCCGGCGGGCGGACCCGAACCGGGCGAGGCGCGGCCCCGGCCCGCCGGACGGGGACGCCTCGTCGCGCGGGGGCAGGTGGAGCGGAGCGGGCGCCGGACGGCGGGCGGCGGCCGGCGGGGGCAGCGTCCCGGCGTCCTCCCGCTGGGGGCGCGTCCGGGCGATGTACGTGCCGAGGACCTCCGCGACCTCGCTCGCGCTGGGGCGTCGGGCCGGGGAGGCGTCGAGGCAGCGGAGCACGAGGCGGCGCAGCTGCTCCCACGTGTCGCCCTGCCACCGGTGCATCCCCTCCGGCATGTTGGGCATCTCCCAGCCGGCCTTGCTGCTGATGAGCTGGAGGAGCCCGCCGAGGGAACGCACGTTGTCCTCCCGCGTCGGCAGGGGGCCCGGCTCCAGGTACTCCCCGTCCACGGCGCAGTCCGAGAGGTTGGCCAGCATCACCGTGCGGCGCAGCACATAGACCCCGTCGGCACCGAAGTCCGCCGGCACCAGCCCGTTGATGTGGCACAGGGCCAGCGCGTTCGCCAGGTGGAAGGAGATGAGGAGCCCGCGCAGCGTGTCGAACGGGGCCACGGACTCCGCGAGCGCCTGGCTGAAGATCTCGTCGAGCCGCAGGGGCTGGGCGTCCCGGGCGGACGGCTCCGCGATGGTGGTCATGGCCAGCCAGGGCGTGGAGCCCAGGGTCCCGGTGGCCAGCAGGGTGGGCGCGTACTGCCCCTGGAGCCGGGCCAGGGCCTCCGCCTCCACCTCGATGAGCCGGCCGGTCTCCGGCGGCAGATCGGGGCGCGGGACACGCACCGCCGCTTCGTTGTGCTGCGCGTCGAAACCCTGGTACACCACCGTGCGGCGCCCCCGGCGACGGCCGTGCAGCACGAACGCGCCGATCCGCTCGGGATCCTCGGGCAGCAGCGAACCCCAGCTGTCGGCATCGGGTACCTCCCGCTCGGGAGCCGGCCCGGGACCGGGCGACCGCTCGCCGAACGACACCCCGAACCGGGTGAGCAGCCGCCGCTCCACACTGGTGAACGGCTGGTGCGAGCCGGGGAGCCGGGCTGAGCCGTCGGGGTGGGACAGCCAGGCCGGGAAGTCGGGGGAGTGGCCGGCCAGTTCATCGAGGCGGCGGCCGATCCGACGGCTCGTCCGCAGGAGCTCGGCCGGCGGAATCGCGTCGAGCAGGACGGCCTTGGACTCCTCGGAGAAGTCGAAGACCCGGTGCTTCGCCGGCAGCGGACCCGGCACCGGAGCCGGGTGGGGCCGCAGGAGACCGCCGAGGAAGACCTCGGCGAGATGAGAGGTGCCGGCCCGCCACGGCACCGCGGTCTGCACCAGCCGCATCACCGGAACCGACAGCGGGGAGACCGCCGCGAGATGGGCCGCGAGACGGTACGCCTCCGGAGTGGCCGCGTCCCGGAAGTGCTGGGTACTGCCCGCGTCCCGGGCCGGTGCCACCGCCTCGTACGGTCCCGGGCGGACCAGCAGCGGCAGCTCGATGGTCGTGCCGGGCGAGGCGAGCAGCCGGGCCCAGTCACCCAGCGACGCGGGATCCGGCGCCAGGACCGGTACCGGTATGCCCGCGAAGCGGGCGATGCCCGGCGGCAGCACCGGATCGACGATCCGCCAGGAGGAGTTGGCACCCCCGATCCGCCGGGTGGTGGCCTGCCAGAGTTCGGCGGAGATCCCGGACGCCTCCCACATCTGCGAAGGCAGGGTGTGCAGGACCGCGACCGGGCCGCGGGCGGCCCGGTCCGCCAGCAGGTCGTGCATCGCGCCGGACCGCCACGCCGCGCCCATTCCGTCGCTGACCACCAGCAGCAGCGTCCGCCCCGAGGGGTCGTTGACCGTGCTGAGCGGCAGTCCGGGGCCGTCGGACCGGAACGGCCGCGCGTGCAGGCCCGGCCGTGCGCCCGTGGTGTCCAGCCCCAGGACGCGGGTGGTGGAAAAGGCGCCCAGGCGCTCCAGCAGGGTGCGCAGTTCGGCCCCGAGCCGGTGCCACAGCAGCATGGACATGCCGTCGTCGACGAGCAGGACCAGATTCAGCCAGCGCTCCCGCACGGGGCGCTGCACCACGTCGACCAGTCCGGTCTGCGCGAACTCGGCGGCTGTGAGCTCCTCGTCGATCTCCGTGCGATGACGGCTGTCCCGGCGGCGACGCAACGGCCGCAGGGAGCGCCCCAGTTCGAGCTCGTCGGAGAGCGCCTTCTCCTCGGGGACCCGTACCGGCATGGCCTTGCGGGAGCCGCGGCCGGAGGGTGCGGGGAGCGGCTCCGGCACCGGAGGCGGTTGCCGGGCCGCCGCGTACAGGGACGGGGCGGTCAGGTCCGGCAGATCCGCGTCGTCGGGTTCCGGGCCGGGCCGCTTGAGGGATACCCGGTCCGGTCCTGGGCCGGGTCCGACGGCGGGCGGACGTGTCTCGGGCCGCTCCCGGTGAAGGGGCGCGCCGGGGCCGGCGGGCAGGCTGCGGGCCAGCCACAGCACGTCCAGGAGCTGATCCGCGTCCAGGTCGTGGCCGCAGGCCGACAGCACCCGCAGCGCCTCGGCCAGCCGTGCCCCGCCGCCGGCCATGTCACATCGCCCCGGTCAGCTGGTGGAGTACGGCGTCCAGCAGGCCCTCCGCGTCCAGGTCGACCCCGCCGGTGCGCAGGAACACGGCATTGAGCAGCTGGTCGGTGGCCAGCTCTCCGGGGGCCCGGCGGCGCAGGAACGTCTCGATGAGGTCGTCGGCCGCCCCGAGGGCCGCATCCCCGAGGTGGGCGGCGACGATGGCCCGCAGCCGCTCCTCGTCGGGCACGGGCAGGTCGAGCCGTACGCAGCGGCGCAGGAACGCGGGCGGGAAGTCGCGCTCACCGTTGCTGGTGATGACGACGACCGGGAACTCCGCGCACTGGACGACACCTTGGTGCACCCGGACCGTCCCCCGGTGGTCGAGGGTCTGCACCTCCACATCGGCCATGTCCTCGGGGAGCCGGGTCAGCTCCGGAATGTCGTAGACGCCCTCCTCGAAGACCGTCAGCAGATCGTTGGGCAGATCGACGTCACCCTTGTCCATCTCGTCGATGAGCAGCGCCCGGGGAGTCGCGGACGGCACCAGGGCGGTGCCGAGCGGGCCCAGCCGTACGAACGTGCCGATGGACGGCTCGCGTTCGCCGCGGTCCCGGCTCAGAGTCGTCTCGCGCAGCCGGCCGATCGCGTCGTACTGGTAGAGGGCGTCCTTCACCGTGGACCGGCTGTTGACCGGCCAGCGCAGCAGCTCGCCCAGCCGGAGCTCATGGGCGACCGCGTGCGCGAGCGAGGACTTCCCGGTGCCGGCCGGCCCGGTCACCAGGAGCGGCCGGCGCAGGTGCAGGGCCGCGTTCACGATGTTCGCGTGCTGTTCCTCGATCACGTAGGGCATGCCGGGATGGACTGCCCGGCCCGGAGTGAACCGGCGCCAGGGCGGGGCCGGAGGCAGGGACACGGCCCGGGGTTCCCCGTCGCCGCGGAAGAGGCGCCAGTCGGCCTCTGGAGCGGATGTCATGCGCTCTCCTGTGGTTCGGTCAGGTGCAGCCGGGGCACGGTGCGGTCGGCGTCCGCCCAGGCGAGGACCGGACGGCCGGGAAACTCGGGCGGGCTCGCCTGGGCGTTCGCCCGGTAGTCGCGTACGCCGTCGGGCAACTCCCGGGTGGCGACGGCCGCCATGTGCTGCGCGAGGTGCGAGGCCCCGTCCCGGCCGCGGTCCCACACCACTACGGGAATGCCCAGAGCGAGACACGTCTGCACGATGCCGTCCCGCGGTCCGGGCGGTACGTCCACACAGACGCGCACCGTGTCGAGTTGGTTGACGAGTTTGAAGTAGAGGGCATCGGGGTCCATCGACTCCGAGACGACCAGGGTCTTCCCCGAATCCAGCCGGCTCCACCGTCGGCGCCAGTGGGAAATGAACCTCCCGTGCCGGCGCAGCAGTTCGGGGCAGTGTACGACCAGGGGGAACTCCACACCGAGCACACCCGGCACGATCTCGCCGGGATCGTGCGCCGCCCACTCGTCGACCGGGAGGTTGAGGCTCGCGCGGTCGACGAGCACCTCGACCAGGGGCGGCCGCTCGTCGTCGGCCGGCGGCGTCAGGGAGTCGAGGACGCGCAGCACTTCGCGCGCCCCGTC
This sequence comes from Streptomyces sp. OR43, assembly GCF_008042275.1. GTDB lineage: Bacteria > Actinomycetota > Actinomycetes > Streptomycetales > Streptomycetaceae > Streptomyces. The sequence goes on from NZ_RDBK01000025.1 coordinate 168,829, forward strand.
CGTCGCCGAATAGGTCATGAGGCTGTCCGTGGAGACCTGGCGGGGCCCCGCTCCCTCGTCGCACCAGATCCGCAGCCGGTGGCGGCCCCGCTCGGCACTCGTCACCTGGACCAGGACCCGCATGCGCGCGGAGCGGTCACGAACCGAGCGGCCCCAGGCCTGGGCGTCCGACCGGCGCTCGCCCAGGGCCGGCCGGGCTATCCCGAGGCGCTGGGCGATCCCGTCGGCCCACATGCGCAGTTCCGCCCGCTTCGCCGGGGGACAGAGCACGCCGACGTACTCCAGGACGCGCAGCAGCGCCGGGACCCTGCGCTCCCCGCTCGTGGAGTGACCGTCCCCGGGCAGTGCCTCGAGCCGGTTCAAAAGCGCGTCCAGCGACTCCCCGCCGGGGAAGGCCGGCACATGGGGCACCGCGGCCCGTGCGGCCTCGGGAATCCGCGCCAGTACGTCGCGGTCCGTGGCCCGCAGGTGCCTGAGCAGTGCCGCGTACTCCTGCGGTGTCAGCAGCCGCGGGACGTCGCTGAGGGAACCCGCGGCCAGTACGCGGTCGGCGCGAGCCGGGTCGCTGGAGCGCCGCAGGATTCCCGAGAAGGCGGCGAGGGCCCGCGGGTGCGTGAGCACGAACAGGGCGAACTCCTCGGGCGAGGGCGGGGTCACGTCGCTTCCCCAGCCGACACCGCAGGCCTGGGCCAGCCGCTTGGCACAGTCCGAGCGCTCGCTCGGCGAGTACAGCATGTCCCCGATGGCCTCGGTCAGCAGCAGGAGCGCCGGATCCTCGGGTTCCGGAGCCTGCGGAGGCAGGACCCCGTGCAGGCCCACGGCGTCCAGTTCGCTCCTGACGCGCTGCCAGGGGATCGCCCAGCTGCGCCGCACGAGGTGCTGCGGGCTGTGCGGAAGGGGCAGCCCGGTGGCGCCGTCCCGGGGCGGCATGAAATGCGCCACGACCAGTCCGACGACCGCCTGTTCACGCCGGCACCACAGCGGACCCCCGCTGTATCCCGGGCCGACCGCCATGCCGGTCGCCTCGCCGTCCAGATAGCCCATCGAGGGGTGGAGCGAGGCGACGGTGAGCCGGGCCAGCGTCGCGTCCTCGCCGCTGCCGTGCCAGGCGCTCAGTTTTTGCTCGGTCGACATGTCGGCACGGTCGGGAGCGGCGGGCAGACCACCGGCCGGCCCGTCGACGCGTAACACGGCCAGGTCGCCGAGCCACTCGTTGTCCCCCTCGAGCACCGCGCCGCCGTCCCTGGCCCGCGGGGCGACCCAGTGGAGCAGGCGCGCGGAGTACGTCTCCGAGCCGCCGTACCGGTCCGCGTACGCACCGCGCACCACGACGGAGATCTCCTCCAGCCTCGGGGGCCGGGCTTCGAACATCGGTCGGCCGAGTGCGTCATTGACGACGTGTGCGCAGGTCAGGACCGTGTCGGGGCCAAGGATGAAGCCCGCGCCCGCCAGACCCCCGTCATCGGCGCGCCGCACCGTCACCACGAGGCGGGAGGGATCGTCGTGGTGCCAGCCGCCCGTGGCTCCGAACCACCCCATGCCTTACTTCACTCGGAGGCCGGCGGTGCGCCGGCCCCCTGGGACGGCACCGGCCGCCAGCTGGCGGTGACCGTGAGGTGGGCCTGGCCGTTGCCGCCCACGATGCCCAGCTTGAGGTCCTGTCCGATCTGGACACCGAACGTCACGCTCAGCTCGGTGGGCGGCTCCGGCGTGGCGACCACGGCGTCGTGGACCTCCTGGAGCAGCGGGCCGACGGGCTTCAGCGCGCCCCGCAGGGCCCCGACCGCGAAACTGGCGACGGACCGGCCCCCGGCAGCCACGGGGACGGCCCGCCCCATGCCCTCGGGAAGGTCGCCGTCCCGCTGCTGAGCGGGCGCCGCGGGAGCGGCCCCGGGCGCGGGTGCGAGCAGGAAGCGGACGGGCGTGCCGTCGTCGAGTTCGATGTCAGGTGTAGTGGACACGACCACATTGTCGCCGGACCGGGGGCGCTGAAACGCTGGGCCGGTCAACTCGGTTATGAGATCGACGCATTGGGCCGGAAACGGCGCCCGGACCGGTGAGGTGTCGCGGCGCCGGACGCCGGCACGGCCCTCAGAGCCAGCCCTGCTGCCGGGCCGCCCGGACCGCCTCCATCCGGTTGCGGGTGCCGGTCTTTCCGATCGCGGCGGACAGGTAGTTGCGGACGGTCGACTCCGACAGATGCAGCTTCACCGCGATGTCCGCGACCGTCGCCCCGTCCACCGAGGCGACCAGCGCGTCCCGCTCCCGCGCGGTCAGCGGACTCGGCCCGGCGCTCAGCGCCGCGGCGGCCAGGGCCGGGTCGATGACGGTCTCCCCGGTCAGCACCCGGCGGATCGCCGACGCGAGCTCCTCGACGGGGCCGTCCTTCACCAGGAACCCCGCCGCCCCCGCCTCCATCGCGCGCCGCAGATAGCCCGGCCGGCCGAACGTGGTGAGGATCAGCACCCGGCAGTCCGGCACCTCCTCGCGCAGATCGGCGGCCGCGTCCAGCCCGCTGCGGCCCGGGAGCTCGATGTCCAGGAGCGCCACATCGGGCCGCGACGTCAGTGCGGCAGGCACGATCTCGTCGCCCGCGCCCACCTGGGCGACCACCTCGATATCGGGTTCCAGCCCGAGCAGCAGGGCGAGCGCGCCGCGCATCATGCCCTGGTCCTCGGCGAGCAGTACCCGCACGGACTTGGTCGGCCGGTGATCCTGCGGCATCTCGTTCACGGGGAGCAGCCTAACGACCTCGTGCCCCGCCCTACGCGGCGAGGATCCGGCAATCGCGCTTATCCCGGGGGTGTGCGTGTTCTGCTTCGCCAAGGACAAGCAGACCGCGCGGACGGCCGGGGAGTTCTGTCCCGGGCCATCAAAGTCATGCGCGGTGCCGAGGCCCTTTCCGCGTACGCCCCCATCAACAAGTCGGAAAGGTTCCGTGCGAGAAGGCAAAGCTCCTGCGGATGCCTGCGCCGAAGCCCCTCACCGCGCGAACGGGGCAAAACTTCCAATATTGACAGTGTGGGATGGACGAACGACGTGGAAGCAGAGGCGCCCCTCGTTTTGACGGTTCGATCTGTGTCGCAAAATCGCCCTCTGTGTTTCGTGAGGCCATTAAGATCCGCACGCAGTCAATTGAGTTGCGCCGGTCAATCTGTGCCATGGACCATCGGGGACAAGATCTTGGAACGCGACGCCTTCATCTCCTACAGCCATACCAGAGATGTACCGCTGGCAGAAGCCCTCCAGAAAGGGCTGCAGGGCATCCTGCGAACACCGTGGCTGCACCGTGCGGGAGCGAAGGTCTTCCGGGACACAACCAGCCTCGCCGCCGGCCACGACCTGGGCGGGTCGATCAAGGCGGCGCTGGCTTCGTCCCGCTACTTCATCTGCCTGGCTTCCCCCGAAGCCGCGGAGTCGCGGTGGGTCCGCGAGGAGATCGAGTACTGGCGCACTAACCACGGCATGGAGAACTTCCTCATCGCGGTCAGTGAGGGCACCATCGTCTGGGATCCCGTCGCGGGTGACTTCGACTGGAACCGGACCAATGCCCTGCCTCCGGTGCTGCGCGGCGCCTTCGTCACCGAACCGCTATGGGTGGACCTCCGGCCGTTCCGCGACGCCGACGACCGCTCCATGGCACCAGGCAGCCCGTTCCGCGACAGGGTGGCCAGCCTCGCCGCACCCTTGCACGGCCTGGCGAAAGACGCCTTGGACAGTGCTGACCTGCGTATGCAGCGTCGCGCCGTCCGCGTCCTCCGAAACTTCGTGGCCGCCCTCACTGTGGTATCACTGCTGGCCGTCGGCGCCGGTGTCTACGCCTGGCAGAAGCGCGGAGAGGCACTCGCCCGTGCCCGTACCTCCGCCTCGCAGGCGCTGGCGGCCCGCGCACTCGACACGGTCGCCCGGGACCCGCGCAAGGCCGCGCAGTTCGCGCTGTACGCCCACGAGGTCCAGCCCACGGGCGAGTCGGCGCAGGCGATGGCTCAGGCCGTCGTGGCCAACGGAAGCGTGACCCGGCACCTCCAGGCCGGAAACGAGAAGGTAGCCAACTTCCACGGAGTGGCGCACGTCAACGCGACCAAGGTTGCCGTCAGCCCGGACGGGAGCGTGCTGGCGTACTACTCGGACTTCGATACCGATGCGTCCGGCGAGAAAACACACATCCACCTTTACGACATCGGTGCCGGCAAAGCGCTCCCGAACTTGGAAGGAGGGAGCTGGCCGCAGGACGGCGGCTGGATGCAGTTCAGTGCGGACGGGAAGTCGCTGGCGGTGGAGGGGCCCTACAACCGGATCGACATCTGGGACGTGGATGCTCGCCGACGGGTCCGGACCATCGTGACCGGAAAGGGAGAGGACCTGGCCGGCGCCTTCAAGCACCTTTGGGCGTTCTCCTTCTCCCGCGACGGACAACTTGTCGCCGCCGCGTTCTACACGCCCGACGAGCCCGAATACCGGTTCCATGTGGCCGTCTGGAATGCGAGGACCGGACGCCTGCTGAGCGACGAGACCGGCGGCACCGTGAATGTGGCCCTCGGTTTCGACGGTTCGGACAGCCTTCTTGCCCTCGACTCCCGGGTCGGTGCGGTCCGTGACTTCCGGCGGGGCGGTGCCTCCTGGAGCGCCTGGCGGAAGATCCCTGGCTTCCCCGTCGGTGAGAGAAGGCAGGTCACGCTCTCCCCAGACGGATCGAGGGCGTACGTCGGTGAGAAGCGCCAACTCTGGGATCTGATCGCGGGCCGGAAACTGGCCAGCACCGCCGAGCAGGACATCGGGGCGATTGTGGTGCCTGGCGCACAGGGCGAAGACGCCTACGCCGCCGCGGGCCGTAGGGTGGGTGTGTACGACGCGGCTCTGCGCCGTACACGTGTCCTCGGCTCCTTCACCTGGCCGGTGTCGAGCGTCTCCGCCTCCTCGGACGGACAGTGGGTGGCCGCCGGCTCAGGGGACGGCGCCGTCTCCCTCTTCTCAGCCACCAACCTCCGGTTGGGCGTCCCGCTCCAGAACAAACCGCGCGTCAAGCCCGCCGAACTGGCCGCAGACGATCGCACGGCCTCCCGCACCACGGGATCCGGAACACAGGTGTGGTCCGTCACCGCCGACGGAGTCCGGGAGCTCGGGCGTCTGCCCCTGCGACTCGTGAGACGATCCCTGCGCCAGGACACCGTCATCGCCTCCCCGAACGGCACCCGTGCGGTGGTGGCCCAAGAGGGCGCGGTGTCGCTCTGGGATCTGCGCGACGGGAGCCGGACAGGTCGGACGGCGACACTCGACGGCGCGTTCGTGCCCGTGACCTTTCTGCCTGACGGCGACCACGTGGTCGGAACGACCGACGACGCGGTGCAGGTGGTCGACACCCGGGCGTGGCAGGTCGTCCAGTCCGTACCGTTCGCCCGAGAGGACGTCGATATGGCCATCTCTACCAGTCTGGACCGTACGACCCTGGCCCTCGTTCACAACACCGAACTGACGGTATGGAAGTGGACCGTCGAGAAGAATTACCGCCAGGTACGCAAGGTCCCCATCGAACCCGTCTGGACCATGTACGGGCACCAGGTCGTGGTCAGTGCAAAGGGGGAGAGAGCCGCTGTGATCAACTTCGACGGTCTCATCTCCGTGCTCGACGTGGACACGGGAGAGTTCGTACCCGGCACGACCGCGTCGAGCGGCATGACGGATCTCGCTTTCAGCAGCGACACGTCCCTCCTCGTCCAGCCCACCGGTTCAGCTGCGGAGCGGGGCCTGCAGTTCTGGGACGCGGCCACCCTCGAGTCCCGAGGCTCCTGGACGCTTCCGAGTCAGGAGTCCGGTCAGGACACCACGGTCGCACGTCTGCTGGCCGGCGAGGACGGCACCGTGACCACGTTCGACACGGACGGCGGCTTGGTGCGTCGCACCATGGACGTGGCTGCCTGGCAGAGGACCCTCTGCGATCTGGCGTCCAGCGCGCTCCCGCAGGCGGAGTACGACCGGTACCTGAGTGGTCTGGACGTGGACGCCCCCTGCCCTCGATGAGGGAGGTCTTGAAGGTCTTGTTCCGGCCATTCGCCCGGTCGGGACGCGAGGCGGCGGCATCTCCGTTGCTCCTCGGGGCCGTTGGGGCGGTCGCCTGACCTCGGGCTGTGCCGACCGGCCGCGCTGCCGTCCCGCTCGCTCACTTCGGGCAGAGCGGGCGGGACGCGGGTCCCGTGGGCACACCCTCGTGCCACCGGTCGGCGGTGAACGCGCCGCCGGCCCACGCGCACAGTGTCCGAACCGGATCCACCGTCGCTTCGACGTTCCACAGCCGGGCCGTGCCGTCGTCGGCCCAGCTGATTAACGTCCTACCGCTGGGGGCGAAGCCCACACCGGTGACACCCGCACCATGTCCTTCCAGCGGATCGCCGATCTGGCGCCCGGTGGCGATGTCCCAGAGCCGGACCGTGTGGTCGTGGCCCCCGGTGGCCAGGGTGTTCCCGTCAGGGCTGAACATCACGGACAGGACGCCGCCGCGATGGCCCCGCAGCGGGGCTCCGATCCGCTCGCGCGTGGTTGCGTCCCAGAGTCGAACGGTGTCGTCACGGCTCGCGGTGGCGAGCGTCGTGCCGTCCGGGCTCCAGGCCACCGCCGCTATCTGCGCGGTGTGATCAATCGGGGTCTCGCCGATTCGGCGGCGTGTGGCCATGTCCCAGAACGCCACGGTGTCGTCCTCCGTGACAGTGGCCAGGGTGCGGCCGTCCGATCTCACCGCGACGCTGACGGAAGAGGGTCCGAGTACCGTGCCTGTGGGAGGCTGCGCCGCCAGGTCCCATACGTGTACGGACTCCGGACCGCCGCTGACGAGGGTCTTGCCGTCCGGGCTGAACGTCAGCGCACCGGCCTCGCCCGTGTCGAGCAGTGGTTCGCCCACGGGCCGGCGGGCCGCGACATCCTGGAGCCGTAGCCCGTCGGACCCGATTGCGAGCACCGCGCCGTCGGGGCGGAACGCGAGGCTGGGGCTGAGCTCGTGGGCATCGCGGGCCACCGGGCCGGCGGCCCGGCGTCGTGTGACGAGGTTCCAGAGGCGCACGTCCTCCTTGGAGTCCACGACCGCCAAAGCCCGCCCGTCCGGGCTGAGCGCTGCCGCGCTCTGTGACCCCGTGTCGATCGGTGCTCCGGTCTGGTGCAGCGTACGGATGTCCCAGAGACGGACCGTGGTGTCCTCGCTCGAACTGGCCAGGACCGATCCGTCCGGACTGAAGGCGACGGCACGGGCCGTAGTGCTGTGACCGATGAGCGGGCCGCCCACCAGGCCGCTCCGCCGGAGGTCCCAGAGCCGCACACCACCGTCCTTGTACGCGGCGGCGAGCATCGCGCTGTCGGGGCTGAAGGTGATCGAACTGATCCCCGGAGAATGGGAAGCGACCGGCTCGCCGATCGGGGTCCTGGCCTCGGCGTCCCACAGCTGGAGGCCGCCGTCGAAGTCGGCGACCGCGAAGACCTTGCCGTCGGGGCTGAAGGAGAGCGACGTGACGATGCCGCCGCGGCTCTGCAGTACTCCTCCGACCTGTCTACGGGAGGCGATGTCCCATAGCTGTACGCCGTCCTGGACCGCTCTGGATCCCACACTTCCCTCGGAGTTCATGGCGAGGAACTGTCCCGGACCGCTGAGCGGCCGGCCGATCTGGCGGTGGGTCGCCAGGTCCCATTCCCGTATGGTCCCCGAGTCGTCCTCGTCCACGGTGACGAGTGTCCTGCCGTAACGGCTGAAGGCGACTGAAAGAACCGCCCCGGCGGCGGTGACGAAGGGGGCGCCGATCTGGGTGCGGCTAGCGACGTCCCAGAGCCGGACGGTTCCGTCGAAGCCTGAGCTGGCCAGCGTCCTGCCGTCCGGCGTGAAGGCGATCGACGTGATGCTCTGGTGATGCCCAATGAGGGGTTGCCCCGCCGCCTGCTGCGTCCTCGTCCTCCAGAGTCTCACCACCCCGTCACCACCGCCGGAGGCGACAGTCCTGCCATCGGGACTGAAAGCCACCGCCTCCACGGGCACCGAATGGGTGAGCACCCCGGACGCCGGATTGGCCAATGCGTCGAGAACCGCGAAACGGGTCTCCGGAGAAGGACTGATCCGCCACGCGGCCAATGCCTTCAACCGGGCGGCGAACGGGTCCCGTCCCGCGAGCAAAGAGCTCTGGGTGATCAGTTGTTGGACGACAGCCTGGTCACGCTGTCGGGCGGCCTCGGCACGTGATCGGATTGCCACCACCGACAGGGTGCTCGCGACCAGCAGCAGAGCGCCCAACGCGGCGGCGACCGCCCTGGCCGTCCGCAGGTTGCGCCGGGTGTCGCGGAGCCCTTCTGAGCGGAGTTCGTCCTCGGAGAGGCCACGCACGACCGATGCGATACCGAAGGCGACACCTTCGACGTCGGGAGAGAACCCCATGTCACCGTCGGGGAGGAGGGCCACGGACTTCCAGACGGGTTGCTGCTCGAACTTTCCCCCCAGCCGGGCCGGCAGCGCCGTCGACCGGTGGGGGTCCCAGTCGCCCCGCCGCTCGTCCCACACCAACTGCCCTGCTGTGACGACGAGCAGGACGGTGTGCACCGACTTGTGCTCCAACCACCACGCGATTTCCCGGTCGACCCACACCGAGGACCTCGCCTCCGGCGAGGCCAGGACCACGAGCCAGTCGGAACGGTCGAGACCGGCCTCGATCTTGCCCCACAGCTCCGGCCCGATCGACACACCCGTCCGGTCGAGAAAGACCCGGATACGTGGCGGCTTGTACCAAGGCCGGGACTGCTTCTCGATCACCTGTCGCAGACGCGGCAGCCAGCTCCGGTCGCGCCCGCCGCTGTAGGACAGGAAGACGCCGTACCCCAGCTCGGTCCTGACCGGTCCGCGGTCGGCCACGGCGGACCGAAGCCAGGCCGATGCCGTACCGAGAGCCCGCCCGCACGGCAACCAGCGCGCCGGCATCAGCCGGTCGGCAGGTAGTCGTGACCGTTCCAGCGCAAGGTCACCTTGGCGGTGGCGCCTTCGGCACAGGAGGGATCACACCCCTTGATGGATTGGACGATCGCGTATGCGCCGTCCTTTCCGGGGCCGACCGGCCTCGCGTGGTAGAAGGCGAATCTGCCGCCGCTGTAGTGGTCTTCCGCGCTCCTCCAGCTGATGTCCGCGAATCCGTCCGCAGTGGGCACGAGTACCAGAACACCGTCGTAGCGACCGGGGTTGTAGACGACGAAGACGTTCCTGGTGGAGTCGGTCGCCGGAGAGGCGAATCGCAACGGACCCTCCATGCTCCAGTTGGCGTCCACCTCCACGGGTGCCAGCGCGCGCCCCCTTCCGGTGACGGCCGCCACGCATCCCTGCGGCCGAACGCCGGATACGGGCCGCTGGACCAGAAATACGCGGACCGGCCCGAGGTCCGGATGCCGGATGTCCCGGTGGTCGAGCGGCCTTCCGGCACACCCGGCGGCGAGGGGCGGGCTCGTTGGGAACGAGGCGTTCGAGGGAGCCGACGCGGTTGACCTGCTCTCAGCCGAGCCACTGCGGGCCGGCCCGCCCGTATCCGCGCATCCCGCGACGGCCACTGCCGCCAGGGCGGCCGACATCAGCAGGGAGGCCCGAGCCCCGGCAGGGCCACGCCGGAAGAACTGTCGGCGTAAAGGCGATGAACTGGAAGACATGGGTTCCCTCTGTTTCGGGACGAGACCGATCAGGTGGAAAGGCCCCGGATTCTATCGCGCGTGCGCGCGGAGGGGCGATGCGCCCGCGTGGGTGGGCTTCCGCGTGCTCCGGCCTACAGCCTCCAGTTCCCCGCCCACGCGCGGAAGGAAGAGTTGGCCAACACCGCGTCCAGGTCGCCTCTTTGGACCCGCGCCCCAGCCGTTTGGCGATATGTTCGTGCTCACCGGTCACGTCGCCGGGAGGTGCATCGCACCGTTGCACAGGGACACGAGGGGCCGGTGGGAGCGGATGAGCGCAGTGCAGCCCGGAGGGGGACCGAACCAGAGGTTGAGGGTCCTGAAGGGTACGACGCTCCGGCTGTTGGGCGCGGCGTTCATCGGGGCGCTCACCGGGCTTGCCGTCTTCAGCCTGACCCAGGTCACCAGCCGCAGCCTGTTCGTCATCACCGGTGGCGTGGCGGGGGCGGCGGCCGTGCTGGCGGTCCAGTGGTACCAGCGCACCGCCCGTCTTACCGAGGTAAAGGTGACGGTCCCCCAGCTGAGCGAGCTGACCTTCACCGTCAACAACGATTCCCGGCAGGTGGCCTGGCAACTGTTCGTGGAGACGGTGACGAGGGTCTCCACCCAGCCGCTCGCCAGCGACCAGGGGGTGATCCGGGAGGCGCTAGGCTCGATGTATGGGCTCTTCGCCACGACGCGCGAGACGCTCAAGGCCAGTCGCCCTTCTGCCGCTGTGCCGAGCGGGCAGACGGTGGAGTACCTGGCCATCACGATGCTCAACCAGGCGCTTAGGCCCTACCTTTCCCACTGGCACCCTCGTCTGCAGGAGTTCGAGAGAGAACACCCGGACGGCCAGGAGTCGGCGTGGTCGCAGAACGCGGCGTGCCGGGCCGCGATGCGGGAGGTCCAACGCGACCTCTACGACTACGCGATCGGCTTCGCCCGCCTCGCGGGTGTACGTGAGGCCGAGGCGCTGATCGGCGTTGTTCCCGCCCCACGCTCACCCGAGGGCGGGCCGGTCAGCGGCCCCAGGCCCCCGACGGGCGGCGCCACACGTACCCGGGGCTGAGGGGCCTTTCGCCGGGCGGGCGCGATCCGGGCCGCCCGCAGGACGATCAACAGGGCGAGGCCGAGGTGGCTGAACAGGACGTAGCGGGGGCGGACAAGGGGGTCCGCGAGCAGCAGGAGTTGGGGGACGGCCAGCAGTGGCAGGGCCGCCGAGGTAAGCGTGGTTCGGGTACCGAGGGGCGTGCGACGGTCCTTCCCCGGGCGCGCGAGCCAGGCGCACAGCGCGCCCGTGAGCAGGGTCAGCGCGAGAGCGACCAGCGCGTTCCGGCGGACCTGGGGAATCCAGGCGACCTGCGCTGTCTGGGTCCCGCTCACCATGATGAGGGGCAGCGTCCCGACCACGGCGGTGGCTGCGGCGACCGCCCAGCGCAGGACTGCCGTGCGTAGCGGACGGGCGAGGGCCAGCGTGACCGCGTGTGCGCACAGCACCAGGAGCGAGAACCAGTTGAGTAGTGCGGCCGCCAGTACGGTCGTGCCGTACGCCGCCCAGCGGCCCGCGCCCGGTCTGTCGACCGCCGCGACCAGCAGCAGGCAGGCCAGTGCCACGCAGGCGGTCACCAGAGCGTACGAACGCCCCTCCTGCGCGTACTGCTGGACTGCGGGGATCAGGGCGAAGGACAGGCCCGCGGCCAGACCGGTGCACGATCCGGCCAGCCGAGTACCCAGAAGGGTAACCAGGGCGGTGGCGCCGGAGATGGCCAGGACGGAGGGCAGTCGCAGGGAGAGCAGGCTGGCTCCGAAGACGGCGAAGACGCGGTGCATGAACAGGTAGTAGAGGCCGTGGACGACATCGGCCGTGCCCAGCAGGTGCCAGATCTCGGGAACGGCTCTGTGGGACACCTGCCAAGTCGCGGCCTCATCACGCCACATGCTGTTTCCGCGGGTGATTCCCCACAGGCCGCATAGGAGGGTGAGTGCGGCTGGACCGGCGGCGCACAACCTCCTGGGCATGGCGAAGCTACGCGTCGGCGAAAGAGGGAGGGAACGATCCGAACGCCCGGCTGCTGCCGGGCCGTTCCGATCACCTCCAGCCACGCTAGACGGCGGGGGTGAGCAGGAGCGTCACCTGAACCGACGACCCGCGGGGTCCTTCGCAGGATCTACGCTGGGTGCGACTCGGCCGTGCGGCGTAGTCCTCCGGTGCCGGGCTACGGGTCTGGGGTGCCGTCCCCGCCTGAGCCTCCACCAGCGTCCGCCGGAAGCTCCGCCGTGACCACGAAGCCGCCCGCCGGCCCCGGTCCCGCCTCCAGGGAGCCGCCGGCCACCGCGAGGCGTTCGGTGAGGCCCTTCAGGCCGGTGCCGCCGATGCCCGGGGCGGGCGGGGCAGCCGGGGTCCGGCCGTCGTCGGTGACCGTGAGGCGGACCCGGCCGGAGGCGCCCTCGACGACGAACGCGCAGGTGGTCGCGGTGGAGTGGCGGACGACGTTGGTGACGGACTCCCGAACCACCCAGCCCAGCAGTGCCTCGGTCTGCGGGGCGAGCGGGGGACCCGAGCGGCGGACCGAGGGTTCGATGCCGGCGGCGGTCAGCGCGGACCTGGCCCGGTCGAGTTCGGTGGCCAGGCTGCCTTCGCGGTAGCCCGTGACGGCCTCGCGGATCTCGGTCAGTGCCTGCCGGCCCACGGACTCGATGTCGGCGACCTGCGAGAGCGCCGCGTCCATGTCGCGCGGCGCGAGCCTGCGCGCCGCCTCCGACTTGACGACGATCACCGAGAGCGTGTGCCCCAGCAGGTCGTGCAGATCGCGGGAGAAGCGCAGGCGCTCCTTCTCGACGGCTGTGCGGGCCAGCTCCTGCCGGGTGGAGCGCAGTTCCATCACCGTCTCCGACAGGGTGAGGATCGCGGCGGTCACCGCACCCGAGATGAAGGTCCCGTAGCCCAGGGTCCACGGTGTGGACGTGCTGTCGTCGCGCCACACCGCGATCAGACAGGCCGCCACGGCGAGGCCGAGCAGTCCGGCGGCGAGCCAGCGGTGGCGCAGGATGGTGCCGCACGCCAGGGAGAGCAGCGGGAAGAAGAGCAGCCAGCTGCCGCCGTAGCCGATCGCCAGTCCGAAGGTGATGGCGGCCATCGCGCCCAGCAGGACGTACGACACCGGGCTCTCGCGCTTCTCCTTGACGAAGCCCCGGAACACCACCGAGACGTAGAGGGAGTTGAAGGCGAGCAGCCCCAGTCCGCCGATCCACGGGCTGGGGGTCTCGCCCTGGAAGAGGTTGGAGAAGGACCCCAGCCCCATCAGCAGCCAGGGCAGCAGGGCGTAGGGTCCCGGCGGTCCGGGGCGGCGCCCCTCCTTCCGCAGTCGGCGCCGTTCCTTCCGGGCCGCTCTTCCGTTCCCGCACATGGCCACTCCCGTCACACGGTCCTCGCGGACCGACGGTACGAGATCACGGCGTATGCGCCGAACAGCAGCAGCCAGGCGGCGAGTACACCGACCGTCGTGACGCCGGGCGCACGGCCGTCCGTGGCCGCCCAGCCCAGGTCGGCGAACCGGTTGGCCGGGGTGAACCTGCCGACGGAACGCAGCCACCCGGGCAGCAGCTCCAGCGGGAACCACAGCCCGCCGACGACCCCGAAGCCCATCAGGCACGCGACGTTGACGACTCCGGTGCCCTGCGGGGTGAGGCGGAAGCCGTTGCCCAGGCCGAGCAGGGTGAAGGGCAGGGCGCCGGTCCACAGCAGCAGGACGAGGGCGGCCCACTGCCAGGCGGCCAGCCGTACGCCGTTCAGCAGACCGCCCGCGAGGAGCACCGTCAGGATCGTGGGCAGCACGGTCACCGAACCGCTGACCGCCCGGCCCACGACCGCGTGCGTGGGGGACAGCGGGGTGATCCGCAGCTGCTGGAGCCAGCCCAGGGACTTGTCGGAGGCGACACCCGTACCGATCGACATGGCGGAGCCGAGTGCTCCGTACGCGGCCATGCCGACCATCGAGGCGGTCTTCCAGCCGTCGGCCCCGTCACCGCCGCCGATGTTCGTGAAGATCAGGTACATCATCACGGGCATGCCGGTGCCGAAGATCAGGAAGGTGCCGTCGCGCAGGGTGCGGCGGGTTTCGAGCAGGATGTAGCGGTACATCAGACGGTCTCCTTCTCGGGCCTGGGGGCGCCGGCGGCCGGCGAGGTGAGGGAGAGGAAGGCGGCCTCCAGCGTCGCCAGGGACACCTGGAGGCCGCGGATCCGGCCGAGCCGGGCGAGCTCCACCACGGTGGCGTCCGAGTCGTCCGTGTGCAGTACCGCCCGGTCGCCGGTCACCTCGACCGTCACGACACCGGGCAGCAGTTCCAGGCCCTCGGTGGAGCGGCCCGCCAGATCGAAGGAGACCTGGCTGTGGCCGGCCGCGGCCTTGATGGCCTCACCGCTGCCGTCCGCGACGATCCGGCCGCGGTCGACGACGACGATCCGGTCGGCGTTCTCGTCGGCCTCCTCCAGGTAGTGGGTGGAGAAGAGCACGGTGTTGCCGCGCCGGGCATAGGCCCGCATGGACTCCCAGAACGCGTGCCGCCCCTCCACGTCCAGGGCGGCGGTCGGCTCGTCCAGCACGATCAGCTCCGGATTCCCGGCCAGCGCGACGGCGAACCGGACGCGCTGGATCTGACCGCCGGACAGCTTGTCGATCCGCCGGTTCGCATACTCGGTCACGCCCGCCAGGGCCAGCGCCTCAGGGACCGGCAGCGGCTTCGGGTAGGTGGAGGCGACGAACGTGATGAGCTCGCGGACCGTGACCCGCTGGATGGGCCGTCCGTCCTGGAGCATGGCCCCGACCAGGCCCGCCCGTACGGCCTGATCGGGTGTGCGGCCCAGCACCCGCACCGTGCCGGCGTCCGGCTCGTTCAGCCCGAGCAGCAGGCTGATCGCGGTGGACTTTCCCGCGCCGTTGCGCCCGAGCAGGGCGACGGTCTCGCCCCGCTCGACGGTCAGCGCGATCCCGTCCACGGCCCGCACCCGCTGTCCGGGCCTGCCGAAGGTCTTCACCGCGCCGGTGAAGACCACCGCGGCCCCGTTCCCCGTCGTCCTCGTCATGCATACGACGCTACGGAGCCCGGACCCGCCGCGGCAGAGGCTCGTGTACGCACTCCGCGATGACAAATGTCATTGCCGCGGCGAAGGGCGAAAGGACTGCCGACGACTGGATCTGACGAGATGTCAGCAGTCTTCACAAGTGCTGGGAGCTGCGTTATACATAGGGCCAACCGGCTAGAACGCGTTCTAGAACGGGCGTGGTCACCGGTCCCCGCACGACCTCGGTGCGGCCGACGGTGCGGACGGCCGCACCGAGGTCTTTCACCGTCGAGGAGCAGCTTCCCCATGCCCATTGATGCCGAAAAAGCTCTCGCTGCCGAACCCCGGACCAGCCACATCAGCTGGGACCACAAGGACGTCCAGCTCTACCACCTGGGGATCGGGGCGGGCGCCCGCCCCGATCTGGCCGACCCCGCCGTCGACCCCGGCGAGCTGAGCTACACGCTGGAGTCGCGGCTCCAGGTACTGCCCTCCTTCGCCACGGTCGCGGGCGCCGGCACGGCCATGGCCGGCGGTCTCTCCGCACCCGGAGTCGACATCGACCTCGCGGCCGTCCTGCACGGCGGGCAGAGCGTCCGGGTGCACCGGCCGCTCCCGGTGAAGGGCAGCGCCGTGACCACCACGAAGGTCGCCGCGGTGTACGACAAGGTCAAGGCGGCCGTGCTGGTGCTGCGTACCGAGGCCGCCGACGAGGACGGTCCGCTGTGGACCAACGAATCCGAGATCTTCGTGCGCGGCGAGGGCGGTTTCGGCGGTGAGCGCGGACCCTCCGGGCGCGGGGTCTATCCCGCCATCGCCGGTGACCGCGTGGTGGAGCGGCCGGTCCGCCCCGACCAGGCGCTGCTCTACCGGCTCTCCGGGGACTGGAACCCGCTCCACGCCGACCCCGGGTTCGCCGCGCTGGCCGGCTTCGACCGGCCGATCCTGCACGGCCTGTGCACCTACGGCATGGCGCTCAAGGCCGTCACCGACACGGTGCTCGGCGGCGATGCGAGCCGTATTCGCTCCTACCGCGCCCGGTTCACCGGGGTCGTCTTCCCCGGCGAGACCCTCCGCATCGAGATGTGGACCGGCGGGAACGAGGTGCGGGTCGATGTGCGGGCCGTGGAGCGGAACAACGCCACGGTCCTCAGCGACGCCTTCGTCGAGCATTCCTGAACCGAATCCGAACCGAATTCAAGAGCACCACAGGCCCGTGAGGGGAGCCGCACCATGCGCGCAGCCGTACTGCACGAGATCGGCCAGGACAAACTCGAAGTACTCGACGACGTCGAGGCGGTGGGCTTCGGCCCCGGCAAGGTGAAGCTGCGGGTCCGGGCCACCGGGCTGTGCCACTCCGACATCTCCGCGATGAGCGGTGTGCTGCCGCAGCCCGCCCCCTTCATCCCCGGCCACGAGGGCGCCGGTGAGGTCATCGACGTCGGTGACGGGGTGACCGGGCTGGGCGTGGGGGACCGGGTGCTGGTCTGCTGGCTGCCGGCCTGCGGCACCTGTCCGTCCTGCAAGCGCGGCCAGACCCACCTGTGCCTCGCCGGTTTCATGAACGCGGGCACCCCCAACTTCAAGCGCCCGGGCGGTGATGTCTTCGGATTCGCCGGCACCGGCACCTTCACGGAGGAGGTCGTCGTTGGCGCCGGCTGCGCCGTTCCGATCCCCGACGACGTGCCGTTCGAGATCGCCGCGCTGATCGGCTGCGGGGTCACCACCGGTCTCGGTGCCGCCATCAACACCGCTCAGGTGGAAGCCGGTTCGTCGGTCGCCGTGATCGGCTGCGGCGGCGTGGGCATCTCCACGATCCAGGGCGCCAGGGTGCAGGGCGCCGCCCAGATCGTCGCGGTGGACCCGGTGGCCTCCCGGCGTGAGGCGGCGCTGCGGTTCGGTGCGACGGAGGCGGTCTCGCCCGACGAGTTCGCCGACGCCAAGCAGCGGATCACCGCGGGCGAGGGCTTCGACTACGTCTTCGAGGTCGTCGGCAAGTCCGCCACGGCCCGCACGGCGTACGAGCAGACCCGGCGCGGCGGCACCCTCTGCATCGTCGGCGCGGGCGCGATGGACGACAACTTCCAGGTCAACATGTTCGAGCTGTTCTTCGACGAGAAGCGGATCCTGCCCTCCATGTACGGGGGCGGCGACGTGCTCCGGTCGTACGAGCGGGCCATCGCGCTCTGGCGGGCCGGCCGGATCGACCTGGAGTCGATGATCACCCACCGGGTGCGGCTCGACGGCATCAACGACGCCCTCGACCAGATGCGGACCGGCGAGTCGCTGCGAACCTGCATCGAACTCTGACGCCCCGCCGCATCGCCCCGCCCCCTCCCGAGAGGACCCCGAGAACCGATGTCACTTCCCCTGGACGGACTGACCGCGATCGTCACCGGAGCGGGCCGCGGCCTGGGACGGGCCGAAGCGCTGGAACTGGCGCGGCTCGGCGCGGCCGTCGTCGTCAACGACTACGGGCAGCCGGGCCGCGACGGTTCGGGCGAGGCGTCCGCCGCACCCGCCGAGGAGGTCGCCGAGGAGATCCGGGCCGGCGGCGGCCGGGCGGTCGCGCACCTCGGCGACGTCTCCGACCACGAACAGGCCCGCGCCCTGGTGGCGCTGGCCGTCGAGACGTACGGCCGGCTCGACATCCTGGTCAACAACGCGGGCATCCTGCGCGACCGGATGATCTTCTCGATGACCGAGGACGAGTGGGACTCGGTCATGCGGGTGCATCTCAAGGGCCACTTCAACACCACGCACTTCGCCGCCGCCCACTGGCGGTCGAGGTCCAAGGAGGCCGGCGGCCCGGTCTACGGCCGGATCGTCAACACCTCGTCGGAGGCCTTCCTGGCCGGTTCGGCGGGCCAGCCCAACTACGCGGCGGCCAAGGGCGGCATCGTCGGGCTGACCACCTCCACCGCGCTGGCGCTGGCCAAGTACGGCGTCACCGCCAACGCCATCTGCCCGCGCGCCCGGACCCGGATGACGGAGGACGTCTTCGCGGGGTTCGAGGAGCCGCAGGACGGGCGGCTCGACGCGCTCGCGCCCGAGCACGTCTCGCCGCTCGTCGGCTATCTGGCCTCCCCGGCGGCCGCCAAGGTCAACGGACAGCTGCTGGTCGTGCACGGCGGGATGGTCGCGATCGTCGAACGCCCCAAGGTGGCGGCCAAGTTCGACGCGGCGAAGGAGGCGTTCTCCTTCGGTGAACTGGACGAGCTGCTCTCCCCGTACTACGAGGACCGGCCGCCGAACGAGACGTTCGCGGCGGCGGAGGTGCTGGGCCTCAAGCGCGGCTGACCGCAGGCCGGACACGCACGGAGGAGGGCCCCCGCAGCCGGCCGGCTGCGGGGGCCCTCCTCTCCCTCGTTCGCATTCCTGGGCGGTCAGGCCGCCCTGCTGCCACCTTCGGCGGGGCGGCGGTGGCGGCCGTGCGGTTGAGCCGCCGAGTCGTCCGTCGCCACACCCCCTCGGTGTTTTCCGGAGCCGCCGGCTTCGGCCCGTTGCGTGTCCGCCCCCGGCGGACGCGTCTGGGTCGTGTCGGATCGCGCCTCAGACATCTGGGAAGTCACCCCGTTGTGATCGCTTACGTGCTGGTCTCCGGGGCCTCGCGCCACCGCCCGGGAACGGTCACCGTCGGCGACCGCGGTGCGCGATTGCGTGAGATCCCCGGCTCAACTCTAGTCAGACCCCGTACGCCCCATGAGAGGCGCCTGCCCCAGGGGGACGGGTCTGCACACAGGAGGATGCGGGACGGTGGCGGAGGGTTGCGTACCGCTTTCCGCGCAGGCTCCCGGGGCCGCTTCGGCGGGCGGCTCCAGGTCGGCGGGGGCCGTCAGGAACGCCACCGCGCACGCCGTGTCCTCGTTCGCGTACGGCAGTCCCAGCACGCCGTCGCGCGACCAGGACCCGCTGCCGGCCAGCCAGCCCTCGGGCGCGGCGAGCTGATGCAGCCGGCGGCCCGACGGGCGCCAGATGCCGGCCCAGCTGCCTGCCGCCCCGTCGATCCGCAGGGCCACCGCGCAGCTCTCCGGCATCAGCATCTGCCCGGGCTGCACGGCGAACGGCGTCACGGCGGCATCCGGCAGCCGCAGGCACTCCGGGAATCGCACCGGCAGACAGCTGCCCAGCACTCCCCAGCCGAGCCGGTCGTGCCCCGGCGCGTCGGAGCGGATCAGCAGCAGACCGCTGTCCGGATCGGCGAGCAGCAGCCGGTCGTTGCTGTCCGGTGCGATCTGGAGCAGGGGCGTCATCTCGGCGTCCCGCCCCAGGTCCACCGCGACCGCCTTCACCGGGCCGCCGCCCGCCGGTTCCCGGTCCAGGGCCAGCAGCCGGCCCGCCCGGTCCAGCCAGACCCCGCCGGAGCAGCGTCCCGGCAGGTCCGCGAGGTGTTCCGGTCCGCACGCGCCCCCCGCCACCCGCCAGAGCCCGGTGGAGTAAGCGCCGGTGGACAGGGCGTACGCGCTGACGCCGTCCGGTGCGGGCGGCAGCAGCGTCAGCTCGGCGCATTCGACGGCGCCCAGCGGGAGTTCGCCGGTGCCGGGCCCGGTCGGGTAGAGCAGCGAGAGGGTGTGGTGGTCCGCGACCCGGCGCCGGATCAGGACCCGGCCGTCGGCGAGCGGCAGCACCTGCGAGCCGGCGTCCTCCGGCCGGTCCAGCGGGAGCGGTACGGCGTACGGCTCGGGGCCGTCCAGCGTCCAGCGCTCCACGTACCGGGCGGTCTCCGTCCCGGTGACGGCGTCGCGGGCGGCCGTGAGCCGTGCCGCGTAGGCGCCGTCGGCCGTGAGCGTGAGCGCGGGCAAAACCGTTTCGCCAGGGGCCCGCCCCAGCGGCTCCGGCAGCTCCGCCGCGTCCCCGGCCGGGTCCGGTGTCTCCTCGGCCCCGTCCGGCTCGTCGGACTCCGGCTCCACCGTCTCGCCGGTTCCGGCCGCCTCAGCGGCCTCGTCCTCGATGGCACAGGCAGTCATCGACTCGTCACCTCCGGCAACCGAAGCTAGTTTTCGTACGCGATGCCGAACAACACGAGCCTGGCCACTTCACACATAAGGGTGGTGATGCCCGGATTCACCTGAGGGGGTGGGGGTGGCTGTGCTGGGGGTGTCGGGGATGTCTAAGGTTAGGCATTCCTAAGTGTTACCTGTGAGAACCTCGACTGGAGCAAGTGATGTCCCTTCGTCGCCGCGGCGCTGCCGCAGTCGGCCTGGCCGTAGTGGCCGCCCTCTCCCTGTCGGCCTGCGGGAGCGATGACGGCGGGTCGGACGCCTCCGAGTCCGGGGGCGACAAGAAGGCCGCGGTCGCGACCGGCGGCAAGGACTTCGGCGACGCGGCGAAGAAGACCGCCGAGTACGGCACCGACGCCCCGGCGGGCACGTTCCCGCGCACCGTCACGCACGCCATGGGCAAGACCGAGCTCAAGGCGGCGCCCAAGCGGGTCGTCGTCCTCGACGTCGGCGAGTTCGACAACGTCGTCTCGCTCGGTGTGAAGCCGGTGGGCTACGCCCCCTCCGAGGGCGACGCGGCGATCCCGTCGTACCTGAAGAAGGACGCGGGCGACCCCAAGAACGTCGGCACGATCAACAACCTCAACCTCGAGGCGATCGCCGGACTCAAGCCCGACCTGATCCTCGGCAGCCAGCTGCGCGCCGCGGACAAGTATGACGAGCTGTCGAAGATCGCGCCGACCGTGTTCTCCATCCGTCCGGGCTTCACCTGGAAGGAGAACTACCTCCTCAACGCCGCGGCGCTCGACAAGACCGCCAAGGCGAAGTCGTTGCTCGGCGCCTACGAGGCCAACGCGAAGAAGCTCGGCGAGGACATCGGCCCCAAGAAGCCGGTCATCTCCATGGTCCGCTACCTGCCGGACAAGATCCGCCTCTACGCCAAGGCCTCCTTCATCGGCACGATCCTCGACGACGCCGGCCTGCCGCGGCCCAAGAACCAGCAGATCGACGAGCTCGCCGCGGAGATCAGCCCGGAGAAGATCGACGAGGCCGACGCCGACTGGATCTTCACCGGTGTGTACGGCGACGTGAAGGCCACCAAGCGCGACACCACCCAGGCCAACCCGCTGTGGAAGAACCTGACCGCCGTCAAGGAGGGCCGCGCCAAGAACGTCTCCGACGAGACCTGGTACCTGGGCCTGGGCGTCACGGCCGCGAACCTGGTCCTCGACGACCTGCGCGCCGACCTCGTCAAGTAGCGAGGGCGCGGACCCGTCCGGGAGCGGTGGCGCGGACCCGTTCGGCTGCGCGGGCGTGGACCCTGTGACGTAACGATTCGTGACCGGCCCGCGGTCCGACGGCACGGGTCCGACCGGCCATGGGATGTGGGGCACGGAGGCCAGGTAGCCTTTCCTCCGTGCCCCGTCTGTCTGAAGTCATCGCCGAGCTCGACGCCCTGTGGCCGCCCGGGCGGGCCGAAGGATGGGACGCGGTCGGCACCGTCTGCGGTGATCCGGACACCGAGGTCGACCGGGTGCTGTTCGCCGTCGACCCCGTACAGGAGATCGCGGACGAGGCACTGAAGCTCGGCGCCCAGCTGATCGTCACCCACCACCCGCTCTATCTGCGCGGTACGACGACGGTCGCGGCCGGCACCTTCAAGGGCCGGGTCGTGCACACCCTCATCAAGCACGGCGTCGCCCTGCACGTGGCCCACACCAACGCGGACTCCGCGGACCCCGGCGTCTCCGACGCCCTGGCCGGTGCCCTCGACCTGCGCGTCGAGCGGCCCCTCGTCCCGGACCCCACCGACCCCGCGGGCCGCCGCGGCCTCGGCCGGATCTGCACGCTCGACCACCCCGAGACCCTCGGCGCCTTCGCCGCCCGCGCCGCCGCCCGGCTGCCCGCCACCGCGCAGGGCATCCGCATGGCCGGCGACCCGGAGGCCCTCGTGCGGACCGTCGCGGTGAGCGGCGGATCGGGCGACAGCCTCTTCGACGCGGTGCGCGCCGCCGGTGTCGACGCCTTCCTCACCGCGGACCTGCGCCACCACCCGGCCTCCGAGGCCGTCCAGCACTCGCCGCTCGGCCTGGTCGATGCCGCACACTGGGCCACCGAGTGGCCGTGGTGCGAACAGGCCGCCGCACAGCTCGACGCGATTTCCGACCGCCACGGATGGGACCTGCGGGTCCACGTCTCGAAGCAGGTCACCGACCCCTGGACCACCCACCACTCTTCTGGAGCCCCCAACTGAACGCCGCGCCCGCCGACCAGATCCGACTCCTCGACGTCCAGGCCCTCGACCAGCGCCTCTCCCAGCTCGCGCACCGGCGCAACTCCCTGCCCGAGCACGCCGAGATCGAGTCGCTCACGGCCGACCTCGCCCAGCTCCGTGACCTCCTCGTCGCCTCGACGACCGAGGAGAGCGACACCGCCCGCGAGCAGACCAAGGCGGAGCACGACGTCGACCAGGTGCGCCAGCGCGCCGCCCGCGACCAGCAGCGCCTGGACTCCGGCGCGGTCACCTCGCCCAAGGACCTGGAGAGCCTCCAGCGCGAGATCGTCTCCCTCGCCAAGCGCCAGGGCGACCTGGAGGACGTCGTCCTCGAGGTCATGGAGCGCCGCGAGTCCGCCCAGGAGCGGGTCGCCGAGCTGACCGACCGGGTCGCCGCCGTGCAGGCCAAGGTCGACGACGCCACCGCCCGCCGGGACGCCGCGACCCAGGAGATCGACACGGAGACCGCGACGGTCACCAAGGAGCGCGAGGTCGTCGCCGGCTCCGTCCCCGCCGACCTGCTCAAGCTCTACGAGAAGCTCCGCGTCCAGCAGGGCGGGGTGGGCGCCGCCCGCCTCTACCAGCGCCGCTGCGAGGGCTGCCGGCTCGAGCTCAACATCACCGAGGTCAACAACGTGAAGGCCGCGTCCCCCGACACGGTGCTGCGCTGCGAGAACTGCCACCGCATCCTGGTCCGCACCGCCGACTCGGGTCTGTAATGACGCAGCCGCGCCGGTTCGTCGTCGAGGCCGACGGCGGCTCCCGGGGCAACCCGGGGCCCGCCGGCTACGGCGCGGTCGTCATCGACCCGGCGACGGGGGAGACCCTGGCCGAGGCCGCCGAGTACATCGGCGTCGCGACGAACAACGTCGCCGAGTACAGGGGCCTCATCGCCGGACTCCGCGCCGTGCGCGCGCTGCTGCCCGACGGGCCCACGGACGGCGGGCCGCAGGTCCGCGTCCGGATGGACTCCAAGCTGGTCGTGGAACAGATGTCGGGACGCTGGAAGATCAAGCACCCCGACATGAAGCCGCTCGCCGCCGAGGCCGCGCGCGTCCTGCCCGCCTCCGCCGTCACCTACGAGTGGATCCCGCGCGAGCAGAACAAGCACGCGGACCGGCTCGCCAACGAGGCGATGGACGCGGGCAGGCGCGGCCGGCAGTGGGAGCCGTCCGCCTCGACGGCGGACCTCGACACCCCGAGGTCCTCGGTGGCCGACGCGCTGCCGCCGGTCTCCGGACCGCCCGGCGACGCGGCGGCCGGTGCGGCGAGGGCCCGGGCGGCGCTGAACCGTCCCGCCCCCACCGCCACGGCCACCCCGCAGGTCGGCTGGGGCGCGGCCCCGGACCTCGGAGCGCCCGCCACCTTTGTGCTGCTCCGCCACGGCGAGACGGCCCTCACGCCGGAGAAGCGGTTCTCCGGAAGCGGCGGCACCGACCCCGAGCTCTCCGCCGTCGGCCGCGGGCAGGCCCAGCGTGCCGCTGACGCCTGTGCGGCCCGGGGGACGGTCCAGGAGATCGTCAGCTCCCCGCTGCGCCGCTGCCGCGAGACGGCCGGCGCCGTCGCGGCCCGGCTGGGTCTGGAGGTCCGGATCGAGGAAGGGCTGCGCGAGACGGACTTCGGTGCCTGGGAGGGCCTGACGTTCGGCGAGGTCAGGGAGCGGTACGGCGCCGATCTGGACGCCTGGCTGGCCTCCGCGAAGGCGGCCCCCACCGGAGGCGGCGAGAGCTTCGCCGAGGTTTCCCGCCGCGTCGCCGCCACCCGTGACCGCCTCGTCAGCCGCTACGCCGGCCGTACGGTCCTCGTGGTCACCCACGTCACGCCCATCAAGACCCTGGTCCGGCTGGCCCTGGGCGCACCGCCGGAGTCGCTGTTCCGGATGGAGCTCTCCGCCGCCTCCGTGTCGGCCGTGGCCTACTACGCGGACGGCAACGCCTCCGTACGGCTGCTGAACGACACGTCCCACTTGCGCTGAGCGGTGGTCGGGCGCCCGCCGACCGGCCGCCTCCAAGGTCGTGCGGACGGCACTCGGCCCCGTCGGCGGGGGGAGGCCGACGGGGCCGAGGCGGTTCCGGAAGGCTGGGGGATGGCCTGCCGGAACCCGGGTCACCCGGAGTCCGGGTCACGTGTCCCTGAGGGTCTCGTGCCCCGGCTGCCGGGGAGCATGCACGCGAAACCGCGCGAGTTCGTGGCGTTCAGCCGCGCAGCGCCGCCGCCTCGGCGGCCAGCCGCTCCACCCGGGACCAGTCACGGGCCGCCACCGCGTCACCGGGGACCATCCAACTGCCGCCCACACAGCCGACGTTCGGCAGGGCCAGGTAGGAAGGGGCCGAGGCGAGGGAGACGCCGCCGGTCGGGCAGAACCGCGCCTGGGGGAGCGGGGCGGACAGCGCCTTGAGGTAGGCCGTGCCCCCCGCCGCCTCCGCCGGGAAGAACTTCATGTCGGTGACCCCGCGCTCCAGCAGCGCGACCACCTCGGACGTCGTCGAGACACCCGGCAGGAACGGCACGCCCGACGCCTTCATCGCGTCCAGCAGCACGTCCGTCCAGCCCGGACTCACCAGGAACCGGGCGCCCGCGGCCACGGTGTCCGAGACGTTCCGCGCCGTGATCACCGTGCCGGCGCCGACCACCGCGTCCGGGACCTCCGCCGCGATCGCCCTGATCGCGTCCAGGGCGGCGGCGGTCCGCAGCGTCACCTCGATCGCCGGAAGCCCGCCCGCGACCAGGGCCCGGGCGAGCGGCACCGCGTCGGCGGCGTCCTCCAGCACGACGACGGGCATGACGGGGGCAAGGTCCAGTACGGAGGAGGTCATGCCCTTATCCTGCCCCGCACACCGCACCGTACGCAACGAGCGTTGCGCATGATGCAACGCGCTCCTCCGTCAGGTCAGTGGATCTCCGTCACCACCACGTCGAGCTCCCACGTCCGCCCGGACCGTGCGGGCGCCTCGGCCTCCACCATGTAACCCAGGTCCCGCAGGGCCGTCACCAGCTCCGCCGGCCCCTTCGGCCGGGCGCCGGCCCGCAGCAGATCGCGGACCATCCGCCCCTTCGTCGCCTTGTTGAAGTGGCTGACCACCGACCGCTTCTCCACCCCGTCCACCAGCTGGGAGTGCAGCACCCGCACGCTCGCCGTGCGCTCCGCCACCGCGCCCTTCGGCTTCCACGCCGCGGTGTACGCGGACGACCTCAGGTCCAGCACCAGACCGTCCCCGGCCGCCTCCGGCATGACCTCCGCCATCGGCTCGCGCCAGAACGCCCCGAGCGCGCCGAGCCCCGGCAGCTTCACCCCCATCGCACAGCGGTACGGCGGAATCCGGTTGCCCACCCGCACCGCGCCCCACAGCCCGGAGAACACCAGCAGCGACTTCCCGGCCCGGCGGCGGGCCGCCGTGTCCAGGGACGCCAGGTCCAGCGCGTCGTACAGCACCCCCGTGTAGAGCTCGCCGGCCGGACGCGCACCCGCGGTCCGCAGTTCGAGGTTCTTCGCGACCTCGCCCCGCAGCCCTTCGCTGAGCCCCAGCACCAGACGGGCCTTCTCCTCGTCCGCCTCGCACAGCTCCACCAGCGCGTCCAGCACAGCGGCCCGCGCCCCCGCCAGCCCCGGCAGCGAGAGGGACTCGGGCTTCAGCGGTGCTCCGCGCCCCGCGGCGGCCTTTCCTTCGGAGGGCGGCAACAGCACGAGCACGGCGGTTCTCCTTCGTACGTACGGAAAAGGGGCCCCGGCCCGCTCACGCGACCCGGCGGCAACCCCTCGTGCCAGCGTACGGGGAACCGGCGACCGCCCCTTCCGCCACCCGGGATGCCGCCCGGCCCGCCCCGCCATACGCTCGGTCCATGCCTCGCCGCCAGCTCCATATGACCGGCGCAGCCGACACCCCGCTGCGGGCGGCCCTGCACGCGCTGCGCACCGAACTCGGACTCCCCGACGGCTTCCCGGCCGATGTGCTCGCCGAAGCGGCCGACGCGGCGCGCGATCCGGTGGTCTCCGGGCACGAGGACGCCACGGATCTGCCGTTCCTCACCATCGACCCGCCCGACTCCACGGACCTCGACCAGGCCATGCACCTGGAACGCCGGCCCCACGGCTACCGCGTGCACTACGCCATCGCCGACGTCGCCGCCTTCGTCCGCCCCGGCGGCGCGCTCGACACCGAGGCCCACCACCGGGTGACCACGCTCTACTTCCCCGACGGCAAGGTGCCGCTCCACCCCGAATCGCTCTCCGAGGGCGCCGCCAGCCTGCTGCCCGGCGAGACCCGCCCCGCCGTGCTCTGGGAGATCGACCTCGACGCCGAGGGCCGCACCGGGACCACCCGGGTACGCCGGGCCCTCGTACGCAGCCGCGCCAAACTCGACTACGCGGGCGTGCAGCGGCAGATCGACGACGGCACCGCCGAGGAATCGCTCGCCCTGCTCAAGGACATCGGCACGCTGCGCGAGGAACAGGAGATCGCCCGCGGCGGCATCTCCCTCGACGTGCCCGAACAGGAGATCGTCGAGCGCGACGGGACGTACGGCCTCGACTACCGCGCCCCGCTCCCCGCCGACGGCTGGAACGCCCAGATCTCCCTGCTCACCGGCATGGCGGCCGCCCGCCTGATGAAGGACTCCGGCACCGGCATCCTGCGCACGCTCCCGGTCGCCCCCGACGGCGCGGTGGCCCGCCTGCGCCGCTCGGCCGAGGCGCTGCACATCGACTGGCCGCACCACGTCCCGTACGCCGAGGTCGTCCGCTCGCTCGACCCGAGGAAGACGAATCACGCCGCCTTCCTCCAGGACTGCACCACGCTGCTGCGCGGCGCCGGATACACCGTCTTCGAGCACGGCGCACTGCCCACCCCGGCCGTGCACGCCGCCGTCGCCGACCTCTACACCCACTGCACCGCGCCGCTGCGCCGGCTCGTCGACCGGTACGCCTCCGAACTCTGCGTCGCGGCCGCCGCCGACCGCGATGCGCCCGACTGGGTCCTGACCGCGCTCCCCGCACTGTCCAAGGAGATGGCGGACGGGACCCGGCGCGCCAACACGGTGGAGCGCGAGTGCGTCGACCTCGTCGAGGCGGCGCTGCTCAAGGACCGGGTCGGTACGGTCTTCGACGCGTACGTGGTGGACGTGAAGGAACAGGAGCCGACCACCGGCACCATCCACATCGACGATCCCGCGATCGTCGCCCGCATCGAGGGCGGCACCGCCCGGCTCCCGTTGGGGGAGCGGCTGCGGGTACGGCTCACCCAGGCAGATCCGGGATCGTCGAAGGTGCTGTTCGCGCCCGCGTGAGCGCGGTCACGACGGCGCGCGGATCATCGGCGTGGAACCGGACCGCGACCGCCTGCCCGCGACGGCCGAGCGGCCGTACGAAATCCAGCGGCGCGGTCAGCTCGACCGTCACGGTGCTCTGGCCGCCGACCGCGAGATCGAGCACCCCGTCCGCGTTCAGTTGCACCAACCGCCCCTGTGGGCACCGCCGTTCGACCCGAGCGGCGCGGATCGCGGCAGCCGGTACCCGTAGATCGAACAGCGCCCCGTAGCGAACGCGCAGTGAACCGTCCGGTCCCACGACATGCGGCCGGGTCACGCAGGCGGCGTGCAGGGCGAGCACCAGCAGCACCCCGTACACGTCCAGTACGAGCAGGATCCGGTGCACCACCGGCCAGGGGATCAGCAGCGCCAGCATCACCGTCTCCACCACCGAGACGAAGACGAGGCCGTACATCATCGCCGTCTGCGGCCCCGTGTACGGGACGGGCAGCGCGCCCTCCGGCACGCCGTGGCGCCGCCGCAGCATCCACAGCCCCAGGCTGTGCAGGGCCCGCAGCTCATGCGCGACGAGCCGCCGCACCGGCGTGGGCACCACGGTCCGCAGCGCCCCGGCCGCCGCTGCCCGCCGTCCCGCACCCGCCCGCCTTCCGGCCCGCCACAACCGCACGAGGACGACGGCCTCCAGCGCGATGCCCAGCAGCACCGCCGCCTCCGCACCGGCCCGCACCGCCCCGGGTATCCGCACGCAGGCCACCAGGCACACTCCCACCGCGAGTTCGGCGGGAAGCACGGCCAGGGCGACGAGCCGCGCACCCTTCACTCCTCCCGTCACCGGGTCCTCCCCTTCATCCGCTCCTCCAGCGTCACCATCACCCGGCGCACCACCTCGGCCTGTGCGGGCGGGTAGTCCGCCAGCAGAGCCGCCCCGAACCCCGTCACGGCCGGTCCGTCCCCCGGAATCGCCGCCAGTACCTCGTCCGGCACGAGAGCGGCCATCCGGGCGGCCAGCGGCGCCACCCGCGGATCGTCCACGGGCGCCGCGTCGAGCGCGTCGAGCTCCTCGTAGAGCGCGAGCACCGCCGGATCACCGGCCAGCTTCCGCAGCACGGCGTAGACCTCGCTGCCGCCGCCGCCCGCCGTGTCCAGCAACGCCAGATGCTCGCGGTCCCTGGCGGCAGTGGGGGAGTCGGTGACGGGCCCGGCGGCCAGCAGCTCCGCCAGGGCCGGCGACACCGGCTCGACGCCCGTCAGCGGCCCCTCCATCAACCGCGCCAGGCGCAGCCGCCGCTCCCCGATCTCCCGCTCCTGCCGCGCCAGATCGGCGTCCAGCTCACGCAGTACGTCCCCGAGCGGGCGCCCGGCGTCACCCGCGAGGACCTCCTGCACCTCGTCCAGGCCGAGCCCCAGCTCGGTGAGCCGCCGGATCCGGGCGAGCAGTACGGCGTCGCGCACGCTGTACGAGCGGTAGCCGTTGGCCCGGCGGGCGGGTTCGGCCAGCAGGCCGATCTGGTGGTAGTGCCGCACGGCCCTGGGAGTGATCCCGACCAGCGCGGCGAGCTCTCCGATGCGCATGGGGCCAGTAGAAACCCTGACGCTGCGGCAAGGTCAAGGCTCCGGCCCCCGTGCACCGGCGCACCCGCGCTATCTCGTACGATCGCGCCTTCGGCCCCGCACCCGCGCCCTCTCGTACGATCGCGCCTTCGGCCCCGCACCCGAGCCTGCAGGAAGAGGAGGAGGTCCGTCATCCCCGTCCCCGCGGCCCTGCCCGCCACCGAACGCGCCCGCCAGATCCTCGCCGCTGCGCGCACCCTGCTGGAGCGGGAGGGCCCGGACGCTCTCACGATGCGCCGCCTCGCCGGGAGCGTGGGCCTCACGGCGCCCTCGCTCTACAAGCACTTCCCGGACAAGTCCTCCGTGGTGCGCGCCCTGGCCGACGCGATGCTCCGGGAGACCGCCGACGTGCTCGAAGCGGCCGAGACCGCGGCCCCCGGCTCCTTCTCCGCCCTGGCCACCGCCTACCGCACCCACGCCCTGGCCCACCCCCACCTCTACGGCCCACCCCCACCTCTACCGCCTCACCACCGGCCACCCGCTCCCGCAGGACCTGGAGGAGCGCGCGGCGGCCCCGCTCCTCCGCGCCCTGTCCGGCCACGAAGGACGCGCCAGGGCGGCCTGGGCCTTCGCCCACGGGATGGTCGTGATGGAGCTCAACGGCCGCTTCCCCACGGACAACGACGTCGCGACGGCCTGGGAGGCCGGGATCGCGGCCTTCGCCTCGGTCCGCCTCTGACAACGGCGTGCGCTCCTGTGCCACGATCGGAGGCAACACTCCCGTCTCACGGACGGCGGATTCCCCGATGTCCCACTCTGGCGAGCGACCGAGGAAGGGGCGTGACATGTCTGCCATGCCGCACGAACCGCTCTCGCAGGCGGAGGTCCTGCTGGAGGGCTTCCTTGCGCTGGACACGCCGGAGGGCTCGGACCCGTCCCTCTTTACCTTCTGGTGGACCGTGAGCAGTCTTCGGTGACGTTGTTCAGCGACCCGCAGGGGGACGACTACCGCCGGCACTGCACGATTCCGTTCGGCAAGTCGATCCGCCTCCCGGCGCCCTTCGCGCTCGATCTGGAGACCGAGGCGTTCATCTGAGCCGCCCGCACGCCCTGCCGCCGTCCGCTCGCCCTGTCGGGCCCGCCCCGCCCGGCCGGGTAGCATGGTCCCCACGGCAGACGAGCCGGGCGGACGGCCGCGTGAGGATCTTCGGACCCTCCCGAGGAACGTCCGGGCTCCACAGGGCAGGGTGATGGCTAACGGCCACCCGGGGTGACCCGCGGGACAGTGCCACAGAAAACAGACCGCCTGGGACTTCGGTCCCCGGTAAGGGTGAAACGGTGGTGTAAGAGACCACCAGCGTCTGAGGCGACTCAGGCGGCTAGGTAAACCCCACCCGGAGCAAGGTCAAGAGGAGCCGTCGCGAGACGGCTCTGCGCGAACGTTCGAGGGCGGCCCGCCCGAGTTCGCGGGTAGACCGCACGAGACCGGCAGCAATGCCGGTCCTAGATGGATGGCCGTCTCCCCGGCCGCCGCGAGGCGACCGGGCGACAGAACCCGGCGTACAGCCCGACTCGTCTGCCGCCACCGGCGCGGCTCTGCCCCGCAGTTGCCCGCCCCGCCCAGCCGGCGAAGGGCAGCCCGGAGCCGAGGAGACCTCGGGCCCGCGTCGGGAGCGGCTGCGGTGGGCGGGATGGTGCCGACACCGCGGCGTCACATCGGCAGGGCCGGGCGGAGCCCCTCACGAGTGCGTTCCATGCGCTCACCTCGCGCGCCGCCGACCGGTGGATTCCGGCGAACACGCAGGTCAGCGCATGATCACTCCCTCGGAGGAGGAAACCCGGCGTACGGCCCGAATCGTCCGCCATTACCAGCGGTTTCCTCAGAAAGGGTTGCTGTGCCGGGGGAGCCGTATACCGCACGCCCCCTGCCGGAGTGGTTTTCCGTGAGCCGGCACAGTGGATGTGGGCCGGACCCGCGCCTCCGATTTCAAGCCTTTCGCGTTCCGCCACGCCAAGCGTGACCGATTCGGAACGTACCAACTGCTGCGGCCTGCCGGGATATCGGGTATCAACTTCGTAGTTGATCTTCGCGCCCGGCGCGGCCGACCGGTCGTCAGTTCAATTGTCAGGCCACGATCTTGGACCCTCGGCCCATACTTCCCGACGCCCCGTCAGCATTCGGAATGCCGCGTCTGGATACGCCGAACTCCCGCCGTGTGCCGGACAACGGCCGGTTCGGCTTGGGGGTCGGCTTGGCCAGGAGCCGGGGCTCCGCGGAGGCGTCCGGCAGCCCGCCCACCGACTCCACCGCCGCGGGCTGGGACCTGCCGTTGAGCACGGCCTGGCCCAGCGCGGTGATGCGGTGGTTCATGGTGTTGCGGTGCCGCTCGGAGCGGATCAGGCCGGACTTGCGCAGCACGCTGGTGTGCTGACTGACGGATGCGGCCGAGGTGCCGACCTGCTGGGCCAGTTCGCTGGTGGTGCCGCCCGTCATCGCCAGGCGCAGGAGCTGTGCCCTGGTGCGCCCCATGAGCGCGTCCAGCGCCTCCCCGTCCTTGGCCTGCGGGCTCCACAGGGCCCGGGAGGTCTCGGGGTCCGGCTGGGCGGAGAAGACGAGGACCGGGCGTCCGTCGGTGCCTTTGACATTGCGGAGCAGCGCCCCGGGGCGGGCTCCGAGAAACAAAGAGGGAGCAAGGAGGAGTCCCTTGCCCTCAAGCTCTATGTCGGCGTCTTCGGCGGCCGGCAGCTCAAGAATTCGGCCGGAGATGTGCACGTCCGGGTGCAGAGAATTAAGGAGATATTCACCTCCGTCGGTCTGCGCCTTCATTCGCGCCTCGCGCTGCAGAGTCAGGTGGGTCAATATCTGCTGCCAATAGGGAGCTATTGACATATGTGTAAAGGAATCCATGGCGGCCCGGATTTCGCGTCTGCTCGGCCCGGTCGCCGGGTTCCGTTCACCCGGCGCCTTGTCGCGCTCGGGACCGAGAAGCCACGTGAGATCCGACGTGCGCCGCAACATCTGGACATCACGGGTCAGTTCGTCGCTGGATCCGATCCTCCGCGCGAGCTGGTTCCGCCACTCCCTGAACTCAGGCTCAGCTTTTACTCCCACATGATGGATGGAGAATATGGCTTCGGACAATGGGCCCAAAGTCGCCATCATGTGTATATTACCGATATCCCCATGACTCAAATGGATACGCAACATGTCATGCCCCCGGCAAGATCATCGTCTACGATGCCCTAATTCACCCAACTCGGCTTCGGATTGCAGCCAAGCCATGGCTGAAAACTCGAAACCGGCTTCAAAATAGCAAGCCTGAAACGGTTCCGCACAGTGAGATGCTTGCTTTAGCCGGGAGTGAAAGAGATTGCCGCGGGGTTGGTGTTCGTGATATGAGAGACGTGCCAATGTAATACGGGAATAAAGATGGCGATGGCCGCCGGGGGAACAGCCACCGCCATCAGCTCAGGCGTCCCGCTTGTGCAGGACGACGTACCCGGCGACCACTGCGGCGCCGGTCCAGACCAGGACCACCAGCAGTGCACCCATCCGGCCGTAGGGCTCGGCGTCCCCGTCCATCAGGTGCTGGCCCGCGATGGAGGGAAGGTAGTCCAGGATCTTCTTCGTGAAGTCGCTGCTGGAGAGGGCCAGTGCGCCCGGCAGGCCGGCCAGGACCATGAAGACCGTGGTCAGCGTGCCCACGGCGCTGCGCATGGCCGCGCCGACACCGATGGCGAAGATGCCCATCAGCGCGATGTACGCACCGGTCGCCAGAATGGTCGGGACGGCCTTGCCGAGGTTGGTGTCGGCGTACTCGAACAGCAGCGGCGTGGTGGTGGCGGTGCCCACGGCCGCGATCAGCGTGCCGGCCACGAACATGACGGGCGCGATCACCGCGATCTTGGAGAACAGCATCCGGCCCCGCTGTGGCACACACTGCAGCGTCGAACGGATGCTGCCCGTCGAGTACTCGGCCGTGATCGCCAGCATGGCGAGAGCGATAACCGCGAACTGTACCATGTTGATCGCCAGCACCGGCGGGTGGGCGATCGGGATATCGGTGTTGTCGCCATCGCTGCGGTAACTGTTCGCGATGCTCGTGCCGAGGGCCGGTGCGAAGACGGCCATGAGGGCGAAGGAGCCGGCCAGGCACCACCAAGTGGCCTTGACGGACCAGAGCTTGGTCCATTCCGAGGCGATCGCGCCGATGGTCTTGCCCCGGCCCTGGGAGGCCGTGCTCGATGCTGTGGTGTTCATGGTTGCGCTCGACATGACTCAGGCCTCGACTTCCTGGTGCTGGCCCTGCTGCGGGGCGACCCCCGCGGTCAGGGGCTTCGACGACTTGTACTCGATGCTGCTGGCCGTCATCTCCATGTACGCCTGTTCCAGCGAGGCTTCGACGACGCGGAGTTCATGCAGCCTGAGGTTCATCTGGAAGGCGATGTCGCCGATGGCCTCCACCGACGACCCGGACACCAGGATCTCGTGCTCCGAGTCCCGCTGGATCGTCAGGGACTGCTCGTCGAGGCGGGCGACGAGGTCGTCCATGCCCCGGCTGTCGGGCGTCCGGACCCGGACGGCGGTCAGTGAACTGCGGGCGATGACATGGTCGATCGTGTCATTGGCGAGCAGCTTGCCCTTGCCGATCACCACAAGGTGGTCGGCCGTGAGCTGCATCTCGCTCATCAGGTGGCTCGATACGAAGACCGTCCGTCCCTCTTCGGCCAGCGACCGCATCAACTCCCGGACCCAGCGGACCCCGTCCGGGTCGAGGCCGTTCACCGGCTCGTCGAACAGCAGCGTCTGCGGATCGCCCAGCAGCGCGCTCGCGATGCCCAGGCGCTGCCCCATGCCCAGCGAGAAGGATCCGGCCTTCTTCTTGGCCACCTTCTCCAGGCCGACGGTCTCCAGGACCTCCTCGACCCGCTTGCGCGGAATGCCGTTGCTGCGCGCCATCGCCAGCAGGTGGCTGTAGGCGCTGCGCCCCGGGTGGAGTGCCTTCGCCTCAAGGAGCGCCCCGACCTCCCGCAGCGGGTGGGTGAGCTCCGCGTAGCGCTTGCCGTTGATCAGGGCCTCGCCGGCGGTCGGACGGTCCAGGCCCATGATCATGCGCATGGTGGTCGACTTGCCTGCGCCGTTCGGGCCGAGGAATCCCGTGACCTTGCCCGACGCGATCTCCAGATCCAGGTGGTCCACGGCCACTGCCGTGTCATAGCGCTTGGTCACTCCACGCAGTGTGATCATTGCCCGTCCGTCCTCAGGGGTCCTTGCATGTCAACGACCGTACGGGGGCCGCGAGGACAGGTCTTGTGCCGATCGGCGCTGCGGCACTACGACTTTCGACAGAGACCCTGGCGACGGTCCGCGTACGAGGTTCGCGGATGAGGTCCGTGAGCCAGGCCCGTGTGCGAGGTTCGCGGATGAGGTGCGCGTACGAGGCCCGCGTACGAGGCCCGTGCGCGAGGCCCCCGCGGGACGTCCGCGTACGAGAAGGGGGCGGGGACGGGCACGATGCCGGGCTGTCCCGTACACCGTGCCCGTCCCCGCCCCGGGCCCTGCGCGACCACGCGGACCTGCTGGAGGAGGTCTTGCCGAGGGCCTCGTCAGAGAAGGTCCTCGAACTCGTCGATCTCCTCCTGCGTGATCTCGGCCATCGCCACGTCGGACGGCGTCAGGCCGCCCGCCCCCGGCCGCTCGGCATGCTGCACCAGTGCCCGCAGGGCCTCGAACCACAGCCGGCCGAGCTCCTCCACGGACTCCTCGTCCAGCAGCCGCCGGGCCCAGCTCCACGTCGCCACGAGGCACGGACCCTCCGCCCCGTCCGCCGTGAACGAGTTGAGCTCGACGACGTGGGCGAGCGGAGCCTGTGCTGCCTCTCCGGAAGGTCCCTGGACGCCGGGCTCGGGGCCCCACACCGACTCTCCGCCGGTGCTGCCCTCGGCCGCGAACCGGCCCAGGTAGTTGAACCCGAGCTGGGCGCGGGTGCCCGACGCGAGCCGCTGTGCGGTGCCCGGATTGAGGTAGCGCAGCAGCCCGTAGCCGATGCCGCCGTCGGGCACGGCTCGCAGCTGCTCCTTGACCCGCTTCAGGACCGCTCCCGCAGCCTGGCCGCCGGCCCGGGCGTCGGCGCGATCGAAGGTCCCGGTGCCGATCCACACCGGATACATGCTGGTGAACCAGCCGACGGTGCGGGAGAGTTCCACACCGCCCACCGCGTCCTCCTCGCGGCCGTGACCCTCCAGGTCCACCAGGAACGCGCGGCCCCGGCCCTGGTCGCGCCACTCGGAGAGCGCCCAGGCGAACGCCGCGAGGAGCACGTCGTTCACTCCTGCGTTGTAGACCGTGGGGACCGAGGTCAGCAGAGGCCCGGTCACCTCGGTCGGCAGCCTCAGTTCGAGCCGCTGCGAGGTGCTGTGGGTGTCCTGCTCCGGGTCCAGCGCAGCCGAGCCGAGCAGGGGCTCGGGGGCGGCGACCATGGAGGCCCACAGGTCCGCCTCCGCCACCCGGGCGGGGGCCACCGCCTGGTCCCGCAGCCGCTGGGACCAGCGCCGCAGCGAGGTGCCGACCGGCGCGGGCCTCTGCTCCCGGCCGGCGACGGCCGCCTCCCACGCCTCCACCAGGTCGGGCAGCAGGATGCGCCAGGAAACACCGTCCACCACCAGGTGGTTGACGACCAGGAGCAGCCGGCCGGGCACGTCGGGGCCCCGGTCGAACCACACCACCTGCAGCATGACTCCGGCCGCCGGCGCCAGCCGGTCCGCCGCTGCGTCCGCCTCGGTGGAGTACACCGACTCCAGCCCGGTGCCGTCCAGACCCCGCACGTCGATGCGCTGGACCACCGACGTCGCGAGGACCGCCCCGGGCTCGGCGACGACGCAGTCCCAGACGTCCTTCGCCGACGCCGACGCCGATGTCGGACCGGCCGGTTCTCCCACCCGCACCACCCGCATCCGGAGCGCGTCATGGTGGTCGAGCAGTGTCTGCACGGCCGCGTGGAGGTGCGGCAGGCCGAGCCCGGCCGGCACCCGCAACACCGTCGACTGGTTGAACCGGTCGATGGAGCCGCCGCGTTCGGCCAGCCAGTGCATGATCGGCGTCGCGGGCAGTGGGCCCACCCCGGCCCCGGCCTCCTCGGCCCGGACCGTACCGGCTCCCTCCGTCGCCACCTCGGCGAGGGCCGCCACCGTCTTCCGCTCGAAGACGTCCTTCGGAGAGATCACCAGACCCGCCTTCCGGGCCCGGCTGACCAGCTGGATCGACATGATGCTGTCGCCGCCCAGGTCGAAGAACCCGTCGTCGATGCTCACGTCGGACACACCGAGCACCTCGGCAAACAGTCCGGACAGCAACTCCTCGTGCCCGGTACGCGGCGCCCGGCCCGCCGGTGCCGCGGTGAACTCCGGCACCGGGAGCGCCTTGCGGTCCAGCTTGCCGACCGAGGTCAGCGGCAGCGCGTCGAGCTCCACGACGACCTGCGGAACCATGTAGTCGGGCAGCGTCCTCGCCAGCTCTGCGCGCAGTTCCTGCGGAGCGTACGAGGCCGCCGGTACGACGTACGCCACCAGGCGCTTGTCACCCGGCCGGTCCTGCCGTACGACTACGGCGACCTGCTTCACCGACCCGCTCGCGGTGAACGCCGCCTCGATCTCGGTCAGTTCGATACGGAAGCCGCGGACCTTCACCTGACTGTCCGCCCGGCCGATGAACTCCACCAGACCGGAGCTGTTCCATCGGACCAGGTCACCCGTGCGGTACATACGGGTCCCCGGAGCGCCGAACGGGTCGGCGACGAAGCCCTCCGCCGTCAGGTCCGGCCGGCCCCAGTACCCCCGTGCAAGACCGGCGCCCGCGATGTACAGCTCACCCGGCACGCCCGGCGGAACCAGCCGCAGCGCCTCGTCCAGGACGTAGTGCCGCATGTTGTCCAGAGGGCGCCCGATGGGGACGCCCCCTCGCTGCCCGTCCACATCCGCGGCGCCGACCTCGTGACTGGTGGCGAACACCGTCGTCTCGGTCGGGCCGTACACATGCACGACCTTGGTCGACGGGCAGTGGTCGAGCACCCTGCGCATCGCGGCGGGCGAGGCCAGATCGCCGCCGGTCCACACCTGCCGGACGCTCACCAGGCACTCGGGGTGCTCCTGCGCCAGGACCCCGAACAAGCCCGTGGTGAGGAAGAGCGCGGTGATCCCGTTGTCCACCACGAGCCGGCGCAGGGCCTCGATGTCGAGGTCCCCGGGCGGCGCGACCACGACCCGGCCGCCGTTGAGCAGTGGCGCCCACAGCTCGAACGTCGACCCGTCCCAAGCGTGCGGCGAGTGCAACGGCACCCGGTCCACCACACCGCCCAGCCAGCGCCGGTCGCGCGCGAGGTCCGCCACATCGGCGTGGGTCGCGGAGACGCCCTTGGGCTTGCCCGTGGAGCCGGACGTGAACATGACGTACGCCAGCCGGTCCGGCTGGACGCCGAGCCCCGGGTTGTCGTCCCGGACCGGTCCGGTGGACGCAGCAGAGGTGCCCGGGACGAGCACCGAAGCGGCCCCCGCGACTTCCTCCGCCCGCGCCCGCAGCGACTGGTCGGTGAGCAGCACCGACGCCTCGGTCTCCCCGAGGATCCAGCGCATCCTGCTGTCCGGATAGGCCGTACTCAGCGGCACGTAGACCCCGCCCGCCTTGGCCACTGCCAGCAGGGCGACGACCAGGTCGGCGGAGCGCTCCATGAGCACTCCCACCCGCGCCTCGGGGGCCAGGCCCGCGCCGAGCCGGTGAGCGAGGCGGTTGGCCCTCGCGTTCAGCTCGGCGTACGAGAGCGTGGTGCCGCCGAACACGACGGCGACCGCGTCCGGATGGAGCGCGGCCTGCGCCTCGAACAGTTCCGGCAGGGAGCCGGGCGGCAGTTCACGCGCGCTGTCGTTCCATTCGCCCAGCATGCGCTGTCGCTCGGACGTTCCGAGCACGACCGTCTCACCGACGGGACGCGTCGGGTCCGCGACCAGCGACTCGAGCACCGTGATCAGTCGCCCGGCGAGCGTCCGGGCCGTCTCGTGGTCGAACAGGTCGCTGCTGTAGCCGATGTGGCCCGCATAGCCCCCGTGGCCGGGAGTGCCTCCGCTGCCGGTGGTCTCGTCCTGGTCGGAGAACGAGAACAGCAGGTCGAACTTGGCGCCTTCGGTGGCAGTGCTCTCGGCCGACACGGTCAGGCCCGGCAGTTCCGCCGAGGCCGCCAGGGCCGCCCGGTCGTCATCGTTGTTCCAGCTCAGCACGGTCTGGAAGAGCGGGTGGCGGGCGGCCGAGCGCTCCGGGTTGAGCAGATCCACGATCCGCTCGAAGGGAACGTCCTGATGTGCGTAGGCGGCGAGGTCGGTCTGGCGGACCCGTTCGAGGAGTTCGGCGAAGGTCGGGTCGCCGGAGAGATCGGTGCGCAGGACCACGGTGTTGACGAAGAAGCCGACCAGGTCTTCGACCGCGTCGTCCGTGCGGCCCGCGACCGGCGAGCCGATCGGGATGTCGGTACCGGCACCGAGCCGCGACAGCAGCACGGCGAGGGCCGCCTGCACGACCATGAACGCACTGGCGCGGTTCTCCCTCGCCACCGACTCGACCCGCTCGCGCAACTCCTTCGGCACGTCGAACTCGACGGCCCCACCCCGGTGGGAGGGCATCGTCGGCCGAGGCCGGTCGGTGGGCAGTTCGAGCTCTGCCGGAAGGCCGGCCAACGTGCGCTGCCAGTAGTCCAGTTGCTGGAAAAGCTGGCTGTCGGGGTCGTCCTCGGAGCCGAGGTTGGCGCGCTGCCAGAGGGTGAAGTCCGCGTACTGCACGGGCAGCGGGGCCCAGGCAGGAGCCCGGCCCTCGACCCGTGCCGCGTACGCCGTCGTCAGATCCCTGGCCAGCGGAGCGAGCGATGATCCGTCCGCCGCGATGTGGTGCATCACCAGAAGCAGTACGTACGCGTCCGTGCCGGTCTCGAACAAGGTCGCCCGCAGCGGTATCTCGGCCGCCAGATCGAACCCGTACGACATCGCTGACGCCATGCGTACCGGCAGATCGCCCTCGGCCACCCGCTCCGTCGCCAGGCTGGGCTGTGCGTCCTTGAGCACGATCTGCTGGGGGTCTGTGGTGTCGGTGTGCTGGGTGAAGAGGGTGCGGAGGGATTCGTGGCGTGCCACGACGTCGGTGAGTGCGGTGTGGAGTGCGGGGGTGTCGAGGGTGCCGGTGAGGCGGAGGGCGATGGGGATGTTGTAGAGGGAGCTGCCGGGTTCGTACTGGTGGAGGAACCAGAGGCGTTGCTGGGCGAAGGAGAGGGGGATGTGTGCGGGMCGGGGTCCTGRGGTGATGGCGGTGCGGGCGGTGGAGGCGCCGGTGAGTGCTTCGGCCAGGCCCAGGACGGTGGGGGTTTCGAAGAGCTGGCGTACGGAGAGTTCGGCGTCGAGTGCGGTGCGGATGCGGGAGACGAGGCGGGTGGCGAGGAGTGAGTGTCCGCCGAGGTCGAAGAAGCTGTCGTCGATSCCGACCCGRTCCAGGCCGAGGATGCCGGCGAAGAGTCCGCAGAGGATTTCTTCCTGCGGGGTTCTCGGGGCGCGGCTCTGTGGGGCGGTGGTGAATTCGGGGTCGGGCAGGGCCTTGCGGTCGAGCTTGCCGTTCGCGGTCAGAGGCAGTGCGTCGAGGGTGACGAACGCGGCCGGGACCATGTAGTCCGGGACAGTCTGGGCGAGTTGGTCTCGGATCGCAGCGGTGTCCGGGGTGCCGGTGAGGTAGGCGATGAGGCGGTCGTCGCGGACGATGACGGCCGCCTGCGCGATGCCGGGGAGGGTGGTGAGGGTGGTTTCGATTTCGCCGAGTTCGATGCGGTGTCCGCGGATCTTGACCTGGTGGTCGGCGCGGCCGAGGTATTCGATCTCGCCATCGGTGGTCCAGCGGGCGAGGTCGCCGCTGCGGTACATGCGGGTGCCGGCCGGGCCGTACGGGTTCGCGACGAAGCGTTCGGCGGTGAGACCTGCGCGGCCGAGGTAGCCGCGGGCGAGTCCGGCACCGGCGACGTACATTTCGCCGGGGACGCCGGGGGCGGTGGGCTGGAGGGCGGTGTCCAGGAGGTAGAGGTGCAGGTCGGGGATGGGMCCGCCGATCAGGGACCGRTGGGGTCCGGTGCCCGGGGTGAGGGGGCGGTGGGTGACGTGSACGGTGGTTTCGGTGATGCCGTACATGTTGACCAGGCGGGGGCTGTCCTGCGGGTGGCGGTGGTACCAGTCGGTCAGCCGGCCCGGATCCAGRGCCTCCCCGCCGAAGACCACGTACTCCAGAGCCAGGCGGTCGCCCAGTTCCGGGTTSTCGGTGTCGGCCTGGATGAGCTGGTAGAACGCCGAYGGAGTCTGGTTCAGAACCGTCACCCGTTCTTGGACCAGGAGGTCGAGGAACTGTTCCGGGCTGCGGCTGACCGTGAACGGGACGACGACGAGACGTCCGCCATGGAGCAGGGGCCCCCACAGTTCCCAGACGGAGAAGTCGAAGGCGTAGGAATGGAACATCGTCCACACCTGCTCCGGCCCGAACCCGAACCACTGACCGGTGGACGTGAACAACCGCACCACCTGCTCGTGCGCAACGACGACACCCTTGGGCCGGCCCGTAGAACCGGACGTGTAGATGACGTAGGCGGGGTGCTGGGGCAGCAGCGGCGAGATCCGCTCGTCCTGCGCCAGGTCACCGTCCGCACGACCGGCAAGGTCGGCGAGTGTGTCGGGCGCGTCCAGGAGGAGCCAGCCGTCCCCCCCGTTCAGGTCATCGGCGACCTGGGTGGTGGCGATGACCAGGGCAGGGCCGGCGTCTTCGAGCAGGTAGGCGATGCGGTCGGCCGGGTAGGACGGGTCGACCGGCACGTAGGCCGCACCCGCCTTCAGCACACCCAGCAACGCCACGACCATCTCCGCCGAACGCGGCAGAGCAACCGCCACCAACGACTCCGGACCCACGCCCCGGTCCACGAGCACCCGCGCCAGACGGTTCGCCGCCGCATTCAGCTCCCCGTACGACAACGACACCCCCTCACACGACACCGCAGGAGCCCCGGAGACGATCTGTGCTTCGAAGGCGTCAACCAGCGAAAGGCCGTTACTGACCGGCAGTTCCAACGGTGCTGTCCAGGTCCCGATGAGCGCGTCCCGCTCATCACCGGAAAGAACCGGCACCGTTCCGATCCCACGGCCCGGATCCGCAAGCAGCCCCTCCAGCACCCGTACGAACCGCTCGCCCCAGACCACGGCCGTGGACCGGTCGAACAGATCGGGCCGGTAGTCGAGCCGGAAACGCAGACGGTCGCCCGGCAGAGCGATCAGGGCGAGCGGGTAATGGGCCTGGTCGCTGGTGCGCTGGCCCACGACGCGCACCGCGGAGGAGGTGCTGTCGGCCGGCTGCTCCGAAGGCGAGGTCGTCAATCGACCCGCGTCGTACGGGTAGTTCTCGAAGACCACGATCGTGTCGAACAGTTCGGTGGCGCCCGCCGCCTGCTGGATGTCGGTGAGCCCCAGGTGCTGGTGCGGGATCAGTCCGGCTTGCGTGTCCTGGAGGCGTTCGAGCATCCGGGCAGTGGCCTCGGCCGGGGTGAGGCGCATGCGTACGGGCACGGTGTTGATGAAGAGGCCGACCATGCTCTCGATGCCGCGGATCTCGGGGGGCCGGCCGGACACGGTGGAGCCGAACACCACGTCGTCCCGGCCGGTCAGCTTGGAGAGCAGGACCGACCACGCACCCTGTACCAGGGTGTTCAGGGTCAGCCCGTGCGCACGGGCCCGGGCGGTGAGCGCCTTGGTCGACTCCTCGCTCAGGCCGAAGGTGACCCGGCGTGGCGCGGCGGCCGGTGCGTCGGCGGGCTGGCGGGGCCCCACCAGCGAGGGCTCGTCGAAGCCGGCCAGGGCTTCGGCCCATGCCGTGCGGGCGCCGTCCCGGTCCTGGGCGGCGAGCCAGCCGAGGAACTGGCGGTAGGGCGTGACGGGCGGCAGCGCACCCGCGTCGCCCTCGTTGGCGTACAGCGCGAACAGTTCATGCAGGACGACGGACAACGACCAGCCGTCCACCAGCAGGTGATGGAACGTCATCGAGAAGCGGTAACGCTGCTCGCTGAGCCGGATCAGGGTGAACCGCACCAAAGGCGGGGCGGCGAGGTCGAAGCGCCTCTCGCGGTCCTCGCGGAGCAGTTCGTCGGCGCGCACCGTCCGGGTCGCCTCGTCGGGGGCGCCGGTGAGGTCGGCCTCCTGCCAGGGGGTCGGGACGGAACGGGGCACGATCTGCACGGGCCTGGCCAGGCCCTGGTGGCGGAATCCCACGCGCAGGGTGGCGTGCCGGGCCATGAGGGCCCCGGCAGCGGAGCGCAGCGCACCGGCGTTCAGGTCGCCTTCGATATCGAGTACGTGCTGGGATACATAGACATCTTGGGCGTCCAAGTCATAAAGACAGTGGAACAAGAGGCCTTCTTGGAGCGGAGTCAGCGGAAGAATGGCTTCGAGCCCCGTCTGCTTCACTCCTGGACCTCTCATTTGCCGACTTGAAGCTGTGCCTTAAAGACCTTCCAGCAGTTGCTGGGCAGACGTATTCAACACCGGGCCGCGCATCCTGTCACCGGATTAAGGTCAGGCTGAATATCGCGGCCCAAATAAGCAATGCCGCTTCTCGGCCGACAGCTCTCGCGTGCTGGCGCAACAGGGCCGGAACCCCGGAAAGTTGAACGGTACGTGGTGAACCATGCGCACTGCGTAAGAGTTCAGGGGTCCTCGCGCCGTGAAGTTCTGTT
This sequence comes from Streptomyces sp. OR43, assembly GCF_008042275.1. Classification (GTDB taxonomy): domain Bacteria; phylum Actinomycetota; class Actinomycetes; order Streptomycetales; family Streptomycetaceae; genus Streptomyces. Next base: position 211,362 of record NZ_RDBK01000025.1, read on the forward strand.
GACTGTCCGTGAAGCTGCGGGCTATGTTCCGCAGCCGGATGGAATCTGTCGCGCGCCGCACACTGGGAGTGGTCAATGTCCATTGGTTTCGTGGGTCTTTCGAGTGTTACTGAGGCCGTACGAGCAAATGCGTTGTCCAGACCCGGGGATCCTGCCGTCGCATTCGTACGTGAACTGTCCGCAGAAAAGGGCAGCCAAACCGTTTCCTATGCGGAACTCGATGCCGAGGCGCAGCGAATTGCGGTGGAGCTCCAGCGGCGGCTGGCGGTCGGTGACCGTGCCCTTCTGCTGTATCCCGAGGGAATCGACTTCGCGGTCGCGTTTCTCGGCTGCCTGTACGCCGGAGTGGTCGCGGTGCCCGCGCCCCTGCCCGGCCAGTACCGGCACCAGCGCGAGCGGGTCACGTCCATCGCCAGGAACGCCGGGGTCTCGCTGGTCCTCACCAACGGAGAGGCCCACGACGACGTGCTGGCCTGGGCGGACGGCCAGGAGTCGTTCCGGGCCGACTGCCTCCGGACGGACCGGGCGGAGCTGACCGCGCCGGGCGAGTGGATGGCCCCTGAACTCGGCCATGAAACCCTCGCGTTGCTCCAGTACACCTCCGGTTCCACGGGCGAGCCGAAGGGGGTCATGATCACCCACGGCAATCTGCTGCACAACGTGGACGGCCTGCGGCGGGCCTTCGGCCTGGACGAGCACACCCGGTTCGGCTCCTGGATCCCGCACTACCACGACATGGGTCTGATGGGGATTCTGCTGCCCCCGCTGATCCTCGGCGGCTCCTGCACCCTGATGGCCCCGACCACGTTCCTCAAGCGGCCGCACTGGTGGCTGCGGATGGTGGACGAGTACGACCTCCACTGGTCCGCGGCGCCCAACTTCGCGTACGAACTGTGCACCCGGCAGATCACCGACGAGCAGCTCGCCGGCGTCGACCTGTCACGCTGGAGGTTCGCGCCGAACGGCTCGGAGCCCGTGCAGGCGTCCACACTCAGCGGGTTCGCCGAGCGGTTCGCCGCCGTCGGCTTCCGGCCCGAGGCCCTGACCCCGTGCTACGGCATGGCCGAGGCGACCGTGTTCATCTCGGGCGCCGGTGACCGCGAGCCGGTGGTGCGGCGCGTCGACACCGAGGGCCTGGAACGGCACGTGTTCGAACCCGTCGAGGAGGAACGTCCCGGCAGGTCCGTGGTCGCCTGCGGCACCCCGCACGACTACACGGTGCGGATCGTCGACCCGGCGACCCGCGAGGTGCTGCCGCAGGGCCGCATCGGCGAGATCTGGCTGCGCGGACCCAGCGTCGCCCGGGGCTACTGGGAGAACCCGGAGGCCACGCAGGCCGTCTTCCGGGCCGCGACCGCGGACGGGCAGGGCGGCTATCTGCGCTCCGGCGACCTGGGCGTCCTGCACGACGGCGAGATCCATGTGACGGGACGTATCAAGGAGGTGCTGATCGTCCGGGGACGCAATCTCTACCCCCAGGACATCGAGCACGAGCTGCGCACCCAGCACGGGGATCTGCAAGGCCTGTTCGGCGCCGTGTTCGGCGTCGGCACGGTCCGCGAGGACGGCCGTGAGGAGGAACTGCTCGTCGTGACCCATGAGGTCCGCGGCCGGCTCGCGGAGGACGTCCTGCGCAAGCTCGCCATGGACATGCGGCAGACGGTGGCCCGCGAGTTCGGTGCCCGGGTCTCCGCGGTGGTCCTGGTGCGCCGCGGCGGCATCAAGCGCACCACCAGCGGCAAGATCCAGCGGGCTGCGATGCGCGAGGCGTTCCGGGCGGGCGAGCTCCACACGCTCCATGTGGAGGCCGACCGGCAGCTCAGCAGCGCACTCGCCCCGCGGCAGGCGTGAGGTGCGACGTGAAGGTTCGGCACCGGCCGAGTCGACAGAGCCGTCACCGGCCGTGAACCCGCTGGACGACGGAAGGACCCCGCACATGCCTCACTCCGCCGCCGGCGCACTGGACTTGCTGCTCGGGAGGCCGGGCGAGGAACAAGGCGCGTTCCGGCCCGCCGATCTGGCCGGTCTCGACGAGCGGGAGGAGTTCCCGGCCGCCGCGTGCCGGGTACTCGACGCCTTCGGGCTGAACGACCACTACGTGCCGGCCGCGTTCGGCGGAGAGCTGCGCGACTACACGGACCTCATGCAGCTGCTGCGTACGGTGGCCCGCCGCGACCTCACCGTCGCGGTCGCGCACGGCAAGACGTTCCTGGGCGCCGCGCCGGTGTGGGTGGCCGGCGGATCCGACCAGGCCGCCGCGCTCGGCGCGCTCATCGCCGACGGTGCCGTCGTGTCCTGGGGACTGACCGAGCGCGCCCACGGCAGCGACCTCCTCGCAGGTGAACTCAGCGCGACCCCGGAGCACGGCGGGTGGCGGCTGAACGGTGAGAAGTGGCTGATCAACAACGCCACACGGGGCGGATTCATCTGTGTGCTGGCCCGGACGGACCCCGCCGGCGGGCCCCGGGGATTCAGCCTGTTCCTGGTCGACAAGCGCGGCCTGGCGGCCGACGCGTACAGCACCTTGCCCAAGATCCCCACTCACGGCATCCGGGGCGCGGACATCAGCGGCATCGTCTTCCATGACGCCCTGGTACCCGGCTCGGCTCTGGTGGGCGAGGTGGGCACCGGCATCGAGACCGTGCTCAAGGCGTTGCAGCTCACCCGCACCGCCAGCACCGCCCTGTCCCTCGGAGCCGGCGACACCGCGCTGCGGCTCGGCGTGGACTACGCCAGGAACCGCAGGCTGTACGGGCGCACGCTCGGCGATCTGCCCAGGGTCCGCCGCATCATCGGCGAGGTGTACGCCGCCCAGCTCCTGGCCGAGTCGACGGGTCTGGTGGCGGCCCGCAGCGTGCACGCGCTCCCCGGCGAGATGAGCGTCGTCTCCGCCGTGGCCAAGGCGCTGATCCCCGACCTGGCACAGAACGTGCTCGACCGGGTCGCCGAACTCCTCGGCGTCAGGAGCTTCCTCACCGAGGAGTACGCCGACGGGCTCTTCGCCAAACTGGAACGCGACCATCGTGTCGTCGCGATCTTCGACGGCAACACGGCGGTCAACCGGAACGCCCTGATCGACCAGTTCCCGCTCCTCGCGGCGGCATACCGCCGGGGCCGCTGCGACGAGGCGGGCGTGACCGCCGCCACCTCCCTTTCCGTACCGCCCCCGGAGTTCACGGCAGGCGGACTCAGCCTTCTGGCGATGCGCGGCAGCAGCCTGATGCAGAGCCTCCCCGACGCCGTGGCGCGTATCGCCGAGCAGGCGGAGCGCGGGCTGCTGCCCCGGCAGGTCGTCGTACTCGCCGAGGAGGTCGAGGCCGCTGCGGACGCGCTGCACACCGAGTTCGCGGAACTGCGCCGGACTCCGCAGGACGTACCGCCCACCGCGTTCGTCCTCGCCGAGCGCTACGAGCTGTGCTTCGCCGCCACGGCCTGCCTGCGCCTGTGGCTGAACAACCCGCGGCCGGCGGGGGACGAACAGGCCCCGACGATCTGGCGCAACGCCCTCTGGCTCCAGGCCGCCCTGCGCACCGCCCTCACCCGGCTCGGCAGCCCGCTGGAGGAGGCGGGCGCCGAGGCGTACGACCGACTGGCCGAGCACGCGTTCGACCCGGCCGTCCCCACGCTCCTTTGCGCACTCGACGCCACGGACGGCCTCACACCCGAACGCTCCGCCCCCAGCGGACCCGCTCCCCGTGGCTCCACCCCCAGCGACTCCGTTCCCCGTGGTTCCACTGCCAGTGGCTCCACCTCCAATGGTTCCGCCCCCAATGGTTCCGCCCCCAATGGCGAGACGGCCGGGAGTACCTCATGAAGACCCAGCTGCCCGCCGCTCCGGACGCCGTGGCTCCGCATCGCGCCGACGCCATGGAACGCCTCCTCGGCGACCCCAGGGACCCGGGCAACCCGCTCGGCTTCCCGCACATCCTCGCCGCGGACGAGCGGGCGGAGATGTTCGCCGCCGGCGAGCAGGCGCTCGACTCCTACGGGCTCAACGCCGAGTTCGTTCCGCCCCAGTACGGCGGCCGGCTGACCCGGCTCGACGAACTCATCGAGATCATGCGGTCCGTCTACCGTCGCGATCCGTGTCTGGGCCTCGGCTACGGCGTCAGCTCCTTCATCGCCTCGGTCAACATCTGGACCGCCGGCAACGAGGAACACTGCCGCCAGGTCGCCGGGATGCTCCTCGACAACCGCAAGGTCTCCGTCGCCTACCACGAGCTGGCCCACGGCAACGACATGGCCGGCACCGAGTTCGAGGCCATGCCGGGCCCGGACGGGCTGCTCCTCAACGGTCGCAAGGAGATCATCACCAACCTCCAGCGCTCGGACGCGGTCGTCATGTTCGCGCGCACCGACGCCCGGCCGGGCCCGCGCAGCCACTCCCAGATCCTGGTGGACAAGTCCCGGATCCCGGACGGCCGCATGCGCTATCTGCCGCGCTTCCCCAGCGTAGGCATGCGCGGCGTGCAGCTGGGCGGTGTCGAGTTCGACGACTGTCCGCTGCCCGCCGACTGTGTCGTCGGCCGCCAGGGCCTCGGCCTGGAGACCGCGCTCAAGTCCTTCCAGATCACCCGGACCACCCTGGTGGCGATGTTCACCGGCATGCTGGACACCGGGCTGCGCACCACGCTGCGCCACCTCAAGTCCCGCAAGCTGTACGGGCGCACCGCCGCGGACATCCCCCAGGTGCGCTCGGTCCTCGCCGGGGTCCATGCCGACCTGCTGCTCTGCGAGGCGTTCTCCACCGTCGCCGCCCGGGCCATCCATCTGGTGCCTGCCGAGACGGGAATCTACGCGCAGGCCGTCAAGTTCTTCGTGTCCAAGGTGCTGATGGACGCGATGCACCGTCTTTCGACGCTGCTCGGGGCGCACTTCTACATGCGCGAGGGCGAGCTCCGCGGTCAGCTGCTGTCCGACGCGATGGATCTCGCGCCGCTCGTGATCCGGCCCGGTGATCGCGTCGAGACCCGGGGCGAGTGAGCGGCTGAGCCGCTCACGTCCACCGGCGCTGACGGTCAGCCGGTCGAAGGGGATGCCCGGCAGGTCGGCGTCGAGCCGGAAGAGGTCCGCGGGCGCGGCCGGGCCGTCCCGCCACGAACGCTTGGCGAGCAGGGGGAGCTGGGGCAGCAGGGAGACCTGGCAGGCAGCACGCGCGGCGTGTCCGAAGCCGGCCGGCTGG
>NZ_RDBK01000025.1:216643-247633 GCF_008042275.1 Streptomyces sp. OR43
GTTCTGCCAGTGGTTGAGTTGTTGTGCGATGGGGCTGGTGGGGTCGGTTTCGGAGCCGAGGATGTCGCGCTGCCAGAGGGTGAAGTCGGCGTACTGGACGGGCAGTGGTGTCCAGGAGGGTGGGTTGCCTGTGGTGCGGGCGGTGTAGGCGGTGGTGAGGTCGCGGGCCAGTGGGGACAGCGACCAGCCGTCCGCGGCGATGTGGTGGATGACGAGCAGCAGGACGTGTTCGTCGGGTGCCGTGCGCAGGAGGGTGGCTCGGAGTGGGGTCTGGGTGGCGAGGTCGAATCCGTGGGTGACGGCTTCGGTGAGGTCGGTGTCCAGGCGTTCGGGGCTGGAGAGGATGTGGTGGAGTTCGGGCCGGGCGTCCTTGTGGATGATCTGGTAGCCGCCTTCGTCGTCCTGGGGGAAGACGGTGCGCAGGGATTCGTGGCGTTCCACGACGTCGGCCAGCGCTGCTTCGAGCGCGGCCGTGTCCAGGGCTCCGGTCAGGCGCAGGGCGACCGGGATGTTGTAGAGGGAGCTGCCGGGCTCGTACTGCTGGAGGAACCACAGCCGTCGCTGCGCGAACGACAACGGCACCCGCTCCGGACGCGGACCCGCCACCAGACCCGCCCGTGCCGTGCCGGCGGCAGTGAGGCCCTCGGCCAGGGAGGCAGGGCTCGGAGCCTCGAACAGCCGCCGGACCGGGAGTTCCACGCCGAGCGCGGTGCGGATGCGGGAGACGAGACGGGTGGCCAGCAGTGAATGCCCGCCGAGGTCGAAGAAGCTGTCGTCGACACCGACTCGTTCCAGGCCGAGAACATCGGCGAACAGCCCGCACAGGATCTCCTCCTGCGGGGTGCGGGGCCTGCGGGCCGTCGCCGCCGAGGCCGCGTAGTCGGGCGCGGGCAGGGCACGGCGGTCCAGCTTGCCCGTGGGCGTCAGAGGAAGCCGGGAGAGCTGGACCACGGCCGCGGGCACCATGTGGTTCGGGAGCCGCTCCGCGACGAACGCGCGCAGCTCGGCGGCGTCCGCCCCGCCGTCGTCCGAGGGCGCCACATAGGCGACGAGCCGCTTGTCGCCGGGCTGGTCCTCACGGACGACCACGGCACACTGCGCCACCGACGTGTGCGCCCCGAGCAGCGACTCGATCTCGCCGAGCTCGATACGGAAACCGCGGACCTTGACCTGGTTGTCGGCGCGGCCGATGAACTCGAGCACCCCGGCGGCCGTCCAGCGGACCACGTCGCCGGTGCGGTACATACGGGAGCCCGCCGGTCCGAACGGGTTCGCGACAAATCGCTCGGCGGTCAGCCCCGGGCGCCCGAGATAGCCGCGGGCCACCCCCGCACCGGCGACGTACAGCTCGCCCGGCACACCGGCCGGCGCCGGCCGCAGTGCCGAATCGAGCACATAGACCTGGGCGTTGGACACGGGCGTGCCGATCTCGGCCGGGCTGCCCTCGCGGACGACGCCGGTGACGCTGTCGGCGGTGCATTCGGTCGGACCGTAGAAGTTGAAGCCCGTCAGGCCCTCGACCGACGTCAGCCGGCCGCGCAGCGCCTCACCGATGGCCTCGCCGCCGAGGACGATCAGGGCCGGGCGGTGCCGGTCACTGTCCAGCAGACCGGCGGCGATCAGGTGCTGGCACTCGGAGGGCGTCATGTCGACGACGTCGATGCGGTGTTCGTCCACCTGGCGCGCGAACGCCTCGGGGTCGTGCCGGGCCTCGTCGTCGATCAGATGGAGCTCGTGGCCATGGGCCGCCATCCAGAGGAAGAGCCCCCAGGAGGCGTCGAAGGAGAACGACGCGGTGTGCGCCATGCGCAGCCGTCTGCCGCCGGCGGACTCCACGACCGGGGCCAGTACCTCGGCCTGGTGGTGGTGGAGCAGGTTGGTGAGACTGGAGTGGTTGATCAGCGCGGCCTTGGGCCGGCCCGTGGAACCGGAGGTGTAGAGGATGTACGCGCCGTTGTCCCGGGTCGCCCGTACACCGGGCAGGTCGGCGGCCGGTCGCGCCGCGAGGGAGGCCTGGAGTTCCGGGTCGTCGAGGCGCAGGACGGGCACGCCGGAGCCGTCGAGGACGCTCACACGGCCGGCGGCCGCGCCGGACGTCACCACGAGGGCGGGTGCCGAGTCGGTCAGCATGAACGACGTGCGTTCGGCCGGGTAGGTCGGGTCGACCGGCAGATAGACGGCCCCGGCCTTCATGGCGGCGAGGAGCGCGACGACGGAGTCCACCGAGCGCGGCAGCACCACGGCCACGATGTCCTCGGGTCCGACTCCGTGCTCGACGAGCAGCCGGGCCAGCCGGTTGACCCGGCCGTTGAGCTCGCGGTAGGTCACGGTGGCGTTCCGGAAGACGATGGCCGTCTCGTCCGGGGTACGGGCCACCTGGGCCTCGAAGAGCTCGGGCAGGAGTTCGGCCGGCATGTCCCGTTCGGTGCGGTTCCAGTCGACGAGCATGCGCCGGGTCTGCTCGGTGTCGAGTACGTCGATCCGGCCGACCGGTGTCTGTGGAGCGGTGAGGAGCAGCCGCAGGGTCCGCAGCAGCTGCTCGCCGAGTTCCGCCGCCGCCGCGGGTTCGAAGACGTCCGGGCGGTGGTCGAGCTGGAAGCGCAGCGTGGTGTCGGGCATCGCCACGAGGCCGAGCGGATAGTGCGTCGCGTCGTAACCGACGGTCCGCAGGATCTTGAGGCCGCCGGACGCCTGGCTCATGTCCCCGGCGTCCAGCGGATAGTTCTCGAACACCATGGACGTGTCGAAGAGTTCACCCAGTCCGGCGATCCGCTGGATCTCCGACAGGCCCAGATGCTGGTGGGCCAGCAGCAGGGCCTGCTCCTCCTGCAGTCTGCCGAGGAGCGCCGAGAAGGGCTCGTCGGGGCGCAGCCGCAGGCGCAGGGGAAGGGTGTTGATGAACAGGCCGACCATGTCCTCGACACCGTCGAGCTCCGGCGGACGGCCCGATACGGTCACGCCGAACACCACGTCGTCCAGGCCCGTCATCCTGGAGAGCAGCAGGGACCAGGCGCCCTGCACCAGGGTGTTGAGGGTGAGCCCCTGCTCGCGCGCGAAGGCCGTCAGCGCCGCGGTTTCGCCCTCGTCGAGGCCGAACAGCACGTGCTCGGGCACCATCGGCGGATGCTCCACGCCCAGCGAGGCCACCCGGGTGGGCTCGTCCAGCCCCGCCAGTGCCCCGGCCCAGGCCGCGCGGGCCTCGGTGGTGTCCTGCGCGCCGAGCCAGGTCAGGTGGTCGCGGTACGGGCGGACCCGGGGCAGCTCCGATGCGTCACCGTTGGCGAGATAGAGCCCGAACAGCTCCCGCATGACGATCTGCATCGACCAGCCGTCGAGCAGGATGTGGTGGTTGGTGAGGAGGAAGCGGTAGCTCTGCTCGCCGAGGCGGAGCAGCGTGAAGCGGACCAGCGGGGCCTGCCCGAGGTCGAACCGCCGGTCGCGGTCCTCGAGGGCCGCCCGCTCGGCCAGCGCCGCGCGCTCCTCGGCCGGAGCCGACCGGAGGTCGAGGGTCCGCCACGGCGCGGTGACATCGCGCAGCACCAGCTGGGCCCACTCACCGGACTTGCGCTGGCGGAAGGCGACCCGCAGGTTCGGATGGCGCAGGAGCAGCGCGTCGGCGGCCGCGTGCAGGGCGTCGGCGTCGAGCGCACCTTCGAAGTCCGTCGCCACCTGCGCCACGTACACATCGGTGGCATCGTCCGCGTCCGGTCCCGTCCCCTCGAGGACGCTGTGGAAGAGCATGCCTTCCTGGAGGGGAGACAGCGGGTAGATGTCTTCGATCTTACGTGGCTGTCGCGTCACTGCCATGTCTCCCACCGGACCGCAATTTGTCTTTTATGCCGCCACCGGTAATAGAGCAGGCAGCAATAGCGACGAGCAACGTATTGCGCCGCCCGCGTTCCGTGCAACCAAAATCCGGGGTCATTAACTCTCAGCTTAAGAGTCATTGGGGTCGGTGGGCGCCGTAGTGGTGGCGCGGGGGTGGTCCATATTCAGCCCCAGCTTAAAGAGGGTGCTCGCGATTCGGTCCTGCGTGGCCGGGTGCTACGGTCGCAAACCTTGTGTCGGAACGGAGGCGGTACGGTGCAGCGGAGTATCGAGGAGGAACTTGTCTCCTGGATAAATGGGGATGCCTTCACCTGTCTGGGGGCGCGCGCGGCGGTTCGTCAGGACCTTCTGGTCACGCATGTATATGAAGAGCTGGATTCTGACGACTGCACGGGAAAGTTGCATCAGAATCTTATTGAATTCATTGACGCGAATATTTCCGCGGAGCATGATTTCGCCTCGTTCGTCGCCGTGTTCCGTACACCCAGGGAGTGCGGAGAGGAAGAGTTCGAACAGGCGCTGTGGGGGCAGCTGGGCAGGCTTCACCGGCTGGACGCGAAGTCCTATTCCTGGAGCGAGGGTTACTCGAGCGACACGGAATCGTCCGAATTCGGGTTCAGTGTCGCAGGCCGGCCGTTCTTCGTCGCCGGACTCAATCCGGGTTCCTCACGGATCTCCCGGCGATTCTCCTACCCCGCGCTGGTCTTCAACTCCCATGAGCAGTTCGGCAGGCTGAAGGCCGACGGTACGTACTTCGGATTGCAGCGCAGGATTCGTGCCAAGGAACTCCGGCTGCAGGGCAGCGTCAATCCCATGCTGGCCGATCACGGCACATCGTCGGAGGCGCGGCAGTACTCGGGGCGGGCCGTACCGGCCGACTGGAAGTGCCCGTTCCACCCGGAACCCGGGATGCACACGCCGACCGGATGACCGGTGCGGGCCGCAGGCGCCGGCCCCTGGCCCACGGGGCCGCCCCCGCACGGCACGACCGCGGGTACGGCCCCGTTGTCACTTCTCGCGCAACTCGTCCTTGGTCACGAGCTGGCCGTCCGTGAAGCACAGCCGGTACACACCGGACCAGAAGAGGCCGCCGTCGGCACGGTAGTAACGGCAGGAGGCCTGCTCCGGAATCGACGGGCCCTCCACCGCATCGCGCGGATTCACCTGCTGGTCGGGGAGTTGGGAGCGCAGGTCCTCCCATTTCTGGCCCTGCCGCAGTCCCCGGTAGGTGTCCGTGTCGAGCGTCATGCTCTCGTACGTCCGGGAGAAGTAGCCGATCATCAGCACGGCCACCGCGGCCGTCGCCGCGACCGGCACCGCCACCACTGCGACCAGGCTGCGGCGCACCCTGCGTTCGGCCCGCTGCCGGGCCATGGCCGAGACGGGCGCCCCCGGCAGCCCGCCGGCCTCGGCCGGACCGGGGGACTGGGCGGTTGCGGCGCCCGAGTGCGGCAGTCGCGCCGCCACCTCGAAGCCACCGTGGTCGAGGGGGTTCGCCGTGAGTGTGCCGCCCAGGACCCGGACCCGCTCGGCGAGCCCCACCAGCCCCATCCCGCTGCCGCTGGTGTCCTGCGGCGGGCCGTCCGGCGCCTCATTGGTGATGGTGACCCGGGTGAGGTCCGTCAGCCGCTCCAGCAGCACCTGGATCTCTGCGCCGGGGGCGTGCTTGGCGGCATTGGTCAGCGCCTCCTTCACCACGCGCTGCACGGCCTCCTCGACGCCGCGCGGCGCCGGAAGATCGAGGCCACGCCGCTTCAACTCGACGAGCATCCCGGCGGTACGCGCCCGGTCCACGGTGCTCATGACGTCCTCGCGCAGCGACGGCGCCGGTTCCTGGGAGGCGTCCACACGCAGCACGCCGATGATGTCACCGAGCCTGGTGATCGCCTGGGCCGAGTTGACGCGCAGTTCACTGGCCGTGGACCTGGACGCCTCGTCCAGGCGCGGGGAGACCTCGAGCGCGGCGGCCAGCATGGCGATGAGGGTGAGGTCGTGACCGAGCTGATCGTGCATGTCCTGCGCGATGCTGGCCCGTTCGCGGATCCTGGCCCGGTCGACACTGAGCTGCTGCTCCCGCTCCAGATGCTGGGCGCGCTGCCAGCCGGCCAGTTCGAGCTCGCGGCGCTGGTGCCGGTGCCGGCCGGCCAGCCAGGCCGTCACCGCGCCGACGAGGAGAGGGGCCGTGTTCAGCCAGGTGGTGACATGGCCGGACTTCATTCCGGTGGTGAGGACGGTCGCGGCGACCACACCCGCCGCGATGGCGATCTCCAGGGGCCGCTCGCGCATCTTGCGCCGTCCCACGAGATAACTCATCGCGAACAGAGCGGGCGCGTACCAGGGATTGACCACACTGAGCGCCGCGCCGACGCCCCAGGCCAGCGGAAGGTGACGCTCCCGGAAAACGACGACCGGCACGAGGAGGACGAGTCCGCCGAGTCTCCACCAGGACGTCGACGACGTCAGATCGGCGAGAGAGCCGAGCAACGGCGGCACGGAGAGCCCGCACCACAGGGCTACGCTCCAGATAGCCTTACGTCGTCCGGCGAGGGCGGCAAGGAAGCAGGCACGGCCGGCCCGCCGCCCGGGTTCACCGGTCCTTCGGGGACCCTCAACGCCTTTCACGGGGAGTCCTGGCTGTGAGCCGACACGGCACCGGCCGGGGCGAAGAGAGAATAGGGAATCAGGTGATCCGAGTTCTGCTCGCTGACGACGAACCGATGATGAGGGTGGGCGCCCGGGCGATCCTGTCGGCCGACCAGGAGATCGAGGTGGTCGCCGAGGCCGCCGACGGCCGGCAGGCCGTGGAGATGGTCCACCGGCACCAGCCGGACGTCGCCCTCCTGGATGTGCAGATGCCGCTCCTGGACGGGCTGGACGCGACGTCCGAGATCCTGAGGTCCTCCTCGCGCACCGCCGTGATCATCTTCACGACCTTCAGCAACGACGACTACATCGCGCGCGCCCTGAGCAACGGAGCGAGCGGCTTCCTGCTGAAGTCGGGCGACCCGCGCGAACTGATCGCGGGCGTGCACGCGGTGGCCGACGGCGCCGCCTATCTCTCGCCCGAAGCGGCGCACCGGGTGATCCGGGGCCTGTCCCTGGAGAACATGTCGCGGAAATCGGCCGCCCGCGAGCAGGCCGCCCGGCTCAGCAGCCGCGAGCGCGTCGTGCTGGGGCTGCTCGGCGCCGGTCTGTCGAACGCGCAGATCGCCCGTCGCCTGGACCTGGTGGAGGGCACGGTGAAAACACATGTCAGTTCCATCCTCAGGAGACTGGCGGTCGGCAACCGGGTGCAGGCGGCGATCATCGCCCATGAGGCGGACCTGATCACAGCGACCGACTGAGGGCAGCTCCGTGCGCCGCCGGAGTGTCCAGCCGGCACCCGTCGGGTCAGCCATGGCTCAGGACGTTGACGACGCGCCCGTTCGGATCGCGTACGAAGAAGCGGCGCACGCCCCACTCCTCGTCCGCCGGCCCGTACACGATCTCCGCCCCGCTGCGCACCACCGCCGCGTGCACCGCGTCCACGTCCTCCACCTCCACGCTCAGATCGGGCGTGACCGGGCCCGTCCTGTCGGCGGTCATGATGCTGACCTGGGCCGTGGGGTGGGAGGGCGAGGCGAGCGTCATGATCCAGCCCTGGTTCATGACCTCGTCGAGGCCCAGGAGCCCGTAGAAGGCGGCGTTGGCGCGCATGGCTCCGGAGGCGTCCCCGGTTCCGTCACCCGTGCCGGTCACGATGTTGGGGACGACGCGGCGGACGGACATCGGCGGCTCCTGTCGGTGGCTGGCGCTGAGCCACCGAGCTTAGACCGACCCGAAGTGGGGGGTGGGTGAAGGAGCGGGGGCTGGAGGAGTGCGTGCCGAGCCCTGCGAGGCCGCCCCACCCATTGCCGGTCGGTCTGACGACCCGCCCCGTCCGCGAAGTGCTCACGCCGCCGGTTGCGGACCGTGCGGTCTGGTTCCGGCGGTCACGAGGCATGCGCCGGAGGTCAGTTGGGGGCGCCGGCCTGGCTCGGTACGGTTTCGAGGCTCCGGAGCAGACGCTCACCGCGATCTTCGGCCATGTCCAGCGTGGCCAGAACGGCCGGCGTCGAGATGCTGGGGAGCACGTAGTGCAGCAGGACCGAGATCCGCCGGCCGAGGTCCTCGCGGTTGGACAGGACCTGGGACATCACCTGGATGCCCGAGAAGGATCCCGCCAGCATCTCCGCGGCCTCGCCCGGATCCACGTGCGGCAGCAGCTCGCCCTGCCCCTTGGCGGCCACCAGGAGGTGTTCCAGCCGGTCTATCCAGCCGCGAAACGGCGTCCCTCGGTCGAGGCCCTCCACGGCCTGGTCCATGGCCAGGCCGACGCTGGCCCGGACCAGTGGCTCATGTCGCAGACGGTAGGCGAGGAGCATGCCCTGGTCCACCAGTTCCTGGAGCTTCGTGAGCTGGGGCGGCAGCGGATCGCTGTGCAGCTGTATGTCCATCACCCCGAGCGCGAGATCCTCCTTCGAGGCGAAGTGGAAGTACAGCGCGCCCTTGGTCACCCCCGCGCGCGCCAGGATCTCGCTGATGGTCGCGCTGCTGTAGCCGCGCTCGTCGAACACGTCGGCGGCCGCCACCAGGATCGACCTGCGGGTCTGGATCGCGCGCGCCTGCTGTGCCATCAGCTTCTCTCTAACTGGTGGCGTGGTTGGTGCCACAGGGGGTTGGCTGGAAAGGAAAACCGGGCTGTCAGTATCTTACTGCGGGGCGGCTCGGCCCTTTGACTCGGATCCTCCTGGGGGAACTTCATGGTTCAGCTCACCTCACGCAGCGCTTCGATGTCGGTGGAGAGCGTCGAGCGGGCGGGGCACTTCACGGGTGCCGGCCGTGCCGAGGCCCCCTCCGGCAGCCCGGAAGAGAGCGGCGCCCCGGCCGGGGAGGAGCCCGGCCGCAGAGAAGGCTCACCCGAACGGCTGAGACGGCTGGTGCACCGGACCGACCCGCTCGACGTCTTCCCCACCGGGCTCACCCGGCTCACCGACACCCAGTTCTCGGTACCCGCCCACTGGCCGAGGTCCCACCGCTTCTTCGCCCCGGTCGGCAGCCACCAGGACCCCCTGCTCATAGCCGAGACCATGCGCCAGACGACGATGCTCATCGCCCACGCCCAGTTCGGTGTGCCGGTCGGTGACGCCTTCGTCATGTGGGAGTTGCGGTACACCTCCGCCTCCGAACGGCTCGAGCTGGGCGAGGACCCGTGGGACATCACGGTGGACGTGTCCTGCTCCCGCATCAAGCGCCGTGGGCGGAGCCTCGGCTCCATGCACATCGAACTCCTCCTGCACCGCCGCGGCACCGTGCTCGCGACCGGCGGCGGCCGGATCAGCTGCACCTCGGCCGCCGCGTACGAGCGGCTGCGCGGACACCGCGGCGCCGTCCTCGACACCCCGATACCCCTCCTGCCCGCCGTCGCCCCGCGCACGGTCGGCAGGACCTCCGAGAACGACGTCGTCCTGTCGCCCGGCACGGACCCCGGCACCTGGCTCCTGCGGCTCGACACCCGGCATCCGACGCTCTTCGGCCGCCCCAACGATCACGTACCGGGCATCCTGCTGCTGGAGGCCGCCCGGCAGGCCGCGCACGCGGCCACCGGCCACACCTTCCTGCCGACGGCGATGCAGGCCGACTTCCTCCAGTACGTCGAGCTGGACCGCCCCTGCCGGATCGAGGCCACGGAGCTCCCCGCCGACGGCGACGACCCGCTCGCGCCCGCCGGAGTGTTCATACGGGCCGTTCAGGACGGCGAACCCGCTTTCACCTGCACCCTCCGCTCGCCGGAACTCCACCCGGCCGGGCCCGGCGATGTCAGAACGGACCACTCATGACACCCCGCATCCTCATCACCGGCGCGACCGGCTTCATCGGCAGCCGGGTGGCCGCCGCCGCCCGCGCGACGCCCGGGATCCGGCTGCGCCTGATGACCCACCGGACCGCCCTCGACACCCCGGCCGACGGACTTCACTGCGAGACGGTGTACGGAGACCTCGCCGACCCCGGATCGCTGCGCGGCAGCTGCGAGGGCGTCGACGCCGTGATCCACTGCGCGTCCCGGGTCGGCTCCGACGAGCAGACCGCCCGGACCGTCAACGACCACGGCACCCGAGCGCTGGTCGACGAGGCCGTACGCGGCGGAGCCGGCCGGATCGTCCTGCTGAGCACCGCCTCCGTCTACGGCCGCGGCCCCTTCACCGCGCTGCTTCCCGGCGCCGCCGAGCCCGCCCCCGTCTCCGCCACCAGCCTGACCCGGGTCGCCGCCGAGCAGCACGTCCTGGCGGCCGGGGGAGTCGTCCTGCGCCCGCACATCGTGCACGGGGCGGGGGACCGGTGGGCGATCCCCGGACTGGTCGCCCTGCTGAGGTACCTGTCGGCGGCACCGGCCGGCTGCGACGCCCGTCACTCGCTGATCGACGTGGAGAGCCTGGGCCGCGCGCTGCTCGGAGCAGCGCTCGCCCCGAAGCCGCCGTCCGGCGTCTACCACGTCAACCACCCCGAGCCGGTGACCTGCTCGGACCTGCTGTCCACGGTGCTCGGCGAACTCGCACTGCCCTGGGCGGGCACGGAGATCGCCCTGGACGAGGCCCGTACCCGGCTGGCCGGCGTCCCGTACGCCACGCACCACTTCGACATGCTCACGGTGGACCACTGGTTCGCCGACGAACGGGTGGGCGAGGACCTCGGCTGGGCTCCTGGCCCGGACTTCCGGACGTCCTTCGCGCAGCATGCCCCCTGGTACCGGGAGTTGCTCAGCCGCTGAGGCCGACGGTGCCGGCGATGCTGCTGGGGCCGACCGGGCCGGCGGGCCGGGCCGGGCCCGCCCTCACGCGCCCGCCCGGTCCGGGATGCGCGTCCCCGTCCCGCTCACCCGCACCCGTGCGTCGCCCGCCCGCAGGGTGACGGTGAGCGTGCCGGGGCGGCCCATGTCCTCGCCCTGGTGCAGGGTCAGCGAGGCGGTCTCCGGGACCAGCGACAGGGCGCGCAGGTACGCGCCGAACGCGGCGGCCGCGGCGCCCGTCGCGGGGTCCTCGACCACACCGCCGACCGGGAACGGGTCGCGGACGTGGAAGACGGTGTCCGAAGCGCGCCACACCAGCTGGACGGTGGTGAGGTCCAGCCGGTGCATCAGCGCTTCGAGGCGCGCGAAGTCGTAGGAGAGCGCGGCCAGCCGCTCACGGCTCGCGGCGGCCAGCACCAGATGGCGGGCGCCCGCGTAGGCGATGCGGGGCGGCAGGGCCGGGTCGAGATCGGTGGCCGGCCAGTCCAGCGCGGCCAGGGCCTCCGTGACGTCCTCGGCGGCGGCGTCCGTGACGTGCGGCTCCACGCTGGTGAGGGTCGCCCGCAGTTCGCCGCCCCGGCGGACGACGGTGACGGGGACCGGTCCGGCCGCGGTGGCGAACTCCAGGTCCCCGGGGCCGTCCCGCTCGGCGAGGGCCAGGGCCGTGGCCACGGTGGCGTGACCGCAGAACGGGACCTCGGCCTTCGGGCTGAAGTAGCGGATCGCGTAACCGCGCGCACCGGGCTCCGACGCCTCGGCGCGGCCGGTCAGGAACGCCGACTCGCTGTATCCGACCTCCGCCGCGACGGCGAGCATGCCCGCCTCGTCCATACCGGAGGCGTCCAGCACGACCCCGGCGGGATTTCCGCCCGAGGGATCGGCGGAGAAGGCGGTGTAGCGCAGGAGACCAGGCCCGGGAAGTTCGCTCATGTGCGGCACAACCGCGCCGCGGTCCGGGGCATTCCCCCCTCCGTGGTCCCGCCCGCCTCCCGTGTCGGGCGGGACCGGGAAGCACCCGGACCGCGGCATCCCGCTCAGTGGCAGTTCTTGGTGCCCTTGCTCGACTTCGTCCAGGAGCAGGAGTCGAGGAGCTTGCCGTTCGGCTTGATCAGCCGCGCCTTGTCACCGGTGTTGTTCCAGACGTACGAGCCACGGTTCCAGTACAGGTGACCGGAACTGTTCCTGGCCTTGCCGGTGTGCACCTTGACGGTCCTGCCCGCGCCGACGCTGTAGGCGGGGAAGGTGTAGGTGTACCCGGTGTTGTCCTTGAGCTTGTAGCCCTTGAGCTGGAACTTCGCCCTGGTGTTGTTGTGGATCTCGACCCACTCGGCCTTGAGCGAGGTGTTGGACCGGGTGTCCTTGCCGGGGCTGTCGTACTGGATCTTGCCGAGGTGCACCCCGCCCTGGTGCTTCGCGGCCGAGGCCGGGGTCGCGAGGAGCAGCGAGCCGGTGAGGGCGGTGGTGGCGGCCAGGGCGAGGGGCACCGTGGTGCGTATGCGCATGCTGTGTGTTCCTTATGTGGAGTTCTGGTGAAGAGCTGTGAGCATAAGGGCAGCACGCGCTTACCGGGCCGGTCGGGGTGCGAATCCGGCCGGAATCGGTCGTTCGGGCCTGAGAGATGGTCAGTTGTGGGCGTCGGCGGGCCGGTTCCCGCCCGGTCCGGTCAGCCCCGGCCCACGTACGGCATCCCCGTCGCCATCACGGTGGCGAACTGGACGTTCGCCTCCAGTGGCAGCTCCGCCATGTGGACCACCGTCCGGGCCACGTCCGAGGCCGCCATCACCGGTTCCACGGCCAGCTCGCCGTTGGCCTGGAGGATCCCGGTCTGCATGCGCTCGGTCATCTCGGTCGCGGCGTTGCCGATGTCGATCTGGCCGCAGGCGATCCGGTACGGGCGGCCGTCCAGGGACAGCGACTTCGTCAGGCCGGTCATCGCGTGCTTGGTCGCCGTGTAGGCGACCGAGTGCGGGCGCGGCGCGTGCGCGGAGACCGAGCCGTTGTTGATGATCCGCCCGCCCTGCGGGTCCTGCTCCTTCATCTGCCGGTACGCCGCCTGCGCGCACAGGAACGCCCCCGTCAGGTTCACGTCGACCACCGTGCGCCAGTCGTCGTACGCGAGGTCCTCGACCGG
Source organism: Streptomyces sp. OR43 (assembly GCF_008042275.1). Classification (GTDB taxonomy): domain Bacteria; phylum Actinomycetota; class Actinomycetes; order Streptomycetales; family Streptomycetaceae; genus Streptomyces. Next base: position 229,408 of record NZ_RDBK01000025.1, read on the forward strand.
CACGGCGCGCGGCCCGAAGGTGCCCGCGTTGTTGAAGAGCAGGTCGAGGTGGCCGAAGCACTCCCGTACGGCGGAGAACAGGGCGTCCACGTCGTCCGGGCGCGACACGTCGGCGGGGACGGTGATCACCCGGGCGTCCGGCCCGGCCAGTGCGGCGGTCTCGGTGAGCGGCTCCGGGCGGCGGCCCGCGAGCGCCACCGACCAGCCGGCGCCGCTCAGCGCCAGAGCCACCGCGCGGCCGATCCCGGAGCCCGCGCCCGTGACCACAGCCGTCTTCGTCACGGAGTTCAACAGTTTGTTGCTCATGGTGCGGCAGCGTACGCCGCCCGCTCCGGAGGACGCGGCCGGGGGCAAACGGCGCGTCCGGGTGGGGGGTTCGCGTCCCACGGGTGATTCCGGCACGCCGCACGGCGATTCCCCGGCTGCCGCCCCCCAAGTTAATGATCATGGTTGTGCCGCGTACGCGGAGTTTGCCCCTGGGGATCCATTCCTGCCGCATTCCTCATCCGGGCGACGTCCGTGCGACGCGAGCACGACAACCGCCCGATGCGTCGGCCCGATGGACTTCCCCCACATCACCAGTCAGGGGAGGGACAGATGACGCTCTCAACGCATCAGCAGGAGCTGCGCGACGCGGTCCGGAACACCGGCCGCCGCCGTTTTCTCACCGTCACCGGAGCCGCCGCCGCACTCGCGTTCTCCGTCGGCCTGCCGGCCGCGGGAGCGGCGAGCGCCGCCGAGCTCGACACCCGGCAGATCGGCGAGGATCCGTTCACCCTGGGCGTCGCCTCCGGCGACCCGCTGCCCGAATCCGTCCTCCTGTGGACGAGACTCGCGCCCCGCCCGTTCGAGCCCGACAGCGGACTGCCCGCCGCGCGTATCGAGGTGCGCTGGGAGGTCGCCCGCGACGAGCGCTTCCGGCACGTCGTCCGGCGCGGCACCGCCACCGCCCACCCGGAGTTCCACCACAGCGTCCATGTGGAGGTCAAGGGCCTCGCGCCGGACCGTGTGCTCTACTACCGCTTCCGCGCCGGACAGTGGACCAGTCCCGTCGGCCGGACCCGTACCGCACCCGCCCCCGGCGCCCACAAGCGCGAACTGTCCCTGGCCGCCGTCTCCTGCCAGGCCTACCACGACGGCTACTTCACCGCGTACAAGCACCTCGCCCAGGAGGACGTCGACGTCGTCTTCCACCTCGGCGACTACCTCTACGAGTACGCCGTCACCGCGACCGGCGGAGCCCGCAACTACACCGACCGGACCCTGCCCGCCCTCTTCAACCGGGAGACGACCACGCTGGAGGACTACCGGCTGCGGTACGCCCTCTACAAGTCCGACCCGGACCTGCGCGCCGCCCACGCCGCGCACCCCTTCGTCGTCACCTGGGACGACCACGAGACCGAGAACAACTACGCGGGCGAGACCCCCGAGAACAGCGTGCCGCCCGAGGAGTTCCTGATCCGCCGGGCCGCCGCCTACCGCGCGTACTGGGAGAACCAGCCGCTGCGCGCCCCGCAGCGGCCCGACGGCCCGGACATGAAGCTCTACCGGCGCCTGCGGTTCGGCCGCCTCGCCCAGTTCGACATCCTCGACACCCGCCAGTACCGCAGCGACCAGGCGTACGGCGACGGCTGGCAGACCCCCGGGCCCGAGTCCGAGGACCCGTCGCGCACCCTGACCGGCGCAGCCCAGGAGCGCTGGCTGATCGACGGCTGGCGTCACTCGAAGGCCACCTGGAACGTCGTGCCGCAGCAGGTAACTTTCGCCCGGCGGCGCGATGTGCCGACCGATGCCTACAAGCTCTCCATGGACTCCTGGGACGGCTACCCGGCGTCCCGCGACCGCGTCCTGAGGGGCGCCGAGGCAGCCGGCGTGGACAACCTCATGGTGCTGACCGGCGACGTGCACGTCGGCTACGCCTTCGACCTGAAGCGGGACTTCGACGACCCCGCCTCCCGTACCGTCGGCACCGAGATCGTCGCCACCTCCGTCGCCAGCGGCAAGAACGGCTCGGAGAAGCCGGCCAACTGGGCCAACCTCATGGCCGCCAACCCGCACATGAAGTTCTACAACGGGCGCCGCGGGTACGCCCTCGTCACGCTCCAGGAGCGCCAGGCGCGCGCCGACTACCGCACGGTGTCCGCCGTCACCACGCCCGGCGCCCCCGTGACGACGGCCGCCTCGTTCGTCACGGAGACCGGCAACCAGGGCCTGACCCCGGCCTGATACCCGCCCGGTACTCAGGGCGTCAGGACACCAGGCCGTCCACGGGGTAGCGGACGCCGATGCGCTCACGTACCGCGTCGAGCGTCCGCATCACCGCGAGCGAACCGTCCAGCGGCACCAGCGGGGACTCCGTCTCGCCCGCCCGGACCGCCCGCATGACCTCGGCCGCCTCGAACTGCATGCCCGACAGGCCCTCCGGCCCCGGACCGGAGGTGATCTCCTCCGGCTCCTGGCCCGCCCTGTGGAGCACGAAGTGCCGCGGGTAGAAGAAGCCCTCGGGGAAGTCGATCCGGCCGGCCGTCCCGATCACCGTGGCGGCCGTCGGGTGGTGCCCGACGAGCGAGCAGGACAGCAGCGCGTTGGCCCCCGACTCCCAGCTCAGCAGCATGCCGGTGTTCAGGTCCACGCCCTCCGGCGACAGCAGTGCGTCGGCCTGCACCCGGTCCGGCTCGCCCAGCAGCAGCTGCGCGAACGACACCGGATAGACCCCGAGGTCCAGCAGGGCGCCGCCGCCCAGCGCGGGATCGCGCAGCCGGTGCCCGGCGCCGAAGTCACCCGCGAAGCCGAAGTCGGCCTGCACGGTGCGGATCTCGCCGATCGCCCCGTCCCGCACCAGCTCCGTCATCCGCCGGATGACCGGGTTGCAGTACGTCCACATCGCTTCCATCAGGAAGAGGCCGCGGTCCCGGGCGAGCTTGACCAGCTCCCGGGCCTCGCGCTCGTTGATCGTGAACGCCTTCTCGCACAGCACGTGCTTCCCGGCCTCCAGGGCCAGGGCAGCCGCCTCCCGGTGCGCGGAGTGCGGCGTGGCCACGTACACCACGTCGACCTCCTCGTCGGCGACGAGTCCGGCCCAGCTCCCGTAGGCCCGCGGTATGCCGAACCGTTCCGCGAAGGCGTGCGCCGAGGCGTCCGTCCGGGAGGCCACGGCCACCACCTCCGCATCGGGCATCGCCTGCAGGTCAGCGGTGAACGTCGCCGCGATTCCCCCTGTCGCCAGCACGCCCCAACGGACAGTCCTGCTCATGCACGCTCCCAAAAGGTGTCGACCATTCCGGCTGAGCTGAGAGCATAGAGGCGGATTCAACAACTATGGAGATGAGAATGCCGGACAGCGGCCTCAGCCGGGCCCAGCGGATACCCACGACCGACACCGGGGACAGAGTCCCCGCCCTCACCCCTCCACCCGGCTCCGCCGCCGTCGCGGCAGCCCGGCGCACCGGAATCCTCGTCACCCTGGTCCTCGGCGGACTGACCGCGCTGCCGCCGCTGTCCATGGACATGTACCTTCCGGCGCTCCCCGCCGTCACCGACGCACTGCACGCACCCGCCGCCACGGTCCAGCTCACCCTGACCGCCTGCCTCGCCGGCATGGCGCTCGGCCAGCTCGTCGTCGGCCCGATGAGCGACCGCTGGGGCAGACGCCGCCCGCTGCTCGCCGGGATGCTCGTCTACGTCTTCGCCACCGCGATCTGCGTCTTCGCCCCGACCGCCGAACTCCTCATCGGCTTCCGCCTCCTCCAGGGCCTCGCGGGCGCGGCCGGCATCGTCATCGCCCGGGCGGTGGTGCGTGACCTGTACGACGGCGAGGCGATGGCCAGGTTCTTCTCGACCCTGATGCTGATCTCCGGAGTGGCTCCGGTCATCGCCCCGGTCATCGGCGGCCAGGTCCTGCGGATCACCGACTGGCGGGGCATCTTCGCCGTGCTGACCGTCATCGGCGTCCTGCTCACCCTCGTCGTCTGGAAGTGGCTGCACGAGACCCTGCCGCCCGCCGAGCGCCACACCGGCGGTGTCGGCGACGCGCTGCGCACCATGCGCGGTCTGCTGGCCGACCGGGTCTTCACCGGCTACATGATCGCGGGCAGTCTCGCCTTCGCCGCTCTCTTCGCGTACGTGAGCGCCTCCCCGTTCGTCGTGCAGGAGATCTACGGTGCCTCGCCGCAGACCTTCAGTCTGCTCTTCGGCATCAACTCCATCGGGCTGATCGCCGTCGGCCAGATCAACGGCAAGATCCTCGTCGGCCGGGTCAGCCTCGACAAGGCGCTCGGCTTCGGCCTCGCGGTCATCGTGCTGGCCTCGGTGGCGCTGCTGCTGATGACGTCGGGGGTCTTCGGGGACGTCGGACTCGTACCGGTCGCGTCCGGGCTCTTCGTGCTGATGTCGGCGATGGGCCTGGCGATGCCCAACACCAACACACAGGCGCTGATGCGCACCAAGCACGCCGCCGGCTCCGCCTCCGCGCTGCTCGGCACCTCCCAGTTCCTGATCGGGGCCGTCGCCTCGCCGCTCGTCGGCATCGCGGGCGAGGCCACGGCCGTGCCGATGGCCGTCGTGCAGCTGGTGTGCGCGGTGGGCGCGATGGCGTGCTTCCTCGGCATGTGCCGGCCCTGGCAGCAGGCGGCCACCCGGCTCTGAGGGCCGTGTCGCGGTCAGTCCGCCCGGGGGTAGCCGATCAGGTGCAGCCGGTCCTTGTCGTCGGTCCAGCGGAACAGTCCGACGCCCTCGGCGCCCTCCGCGCCGGGCATCCGCGCGTTCGGTGACAGCAGCTCCGTCGACCCCGTCGAGAGTTCCGCCTCGACGGGGAAGCCGCCCCCGGCCAGCGCGTCCGCCGCGTTGCGCACGCTCGTCGCCCCGTACGCCGTCCCGTCGTCGGTCACCGAGGCCAGGGCGAGGGTCCTGGACCCCTCGGTGTCCTCGAAGCAGAAGCCCTTGCCGGCCTCCAGGTCGAACGCGAGGTTCCCGGCCACCAGATAGCCGCCCGAGGGCGAGACGACCGCCTGCGGGTACTGGCCCGGCGCGATCGCCGGCTTGTGGCACCGCACGGAGACCAGCGCCTTGCCCGTCTCCGTGTCGTGCACCGTCCACAGGTCGTGGGTCGCCGCGAGCTTCGCGCCCTTGGCCAGCCGCCACTTCGCCAGCACCACTCCGGGGGCGACGGATGTCGGGATTCCGCTCTGCCGGTCGGTGCCCTTCGGCGCCACGTTCCTGCTGAACCAGCCGCCCTGTACCCAGAACTCCCGGGCCCCGCTCACCAGCAGGCCCTTCGACGTCAGCCCGCGCACCTCGGTCAGCTGCCGGCACGAAGCGCAGCCCTTCGGGTACTTCAGCGCCTTGGCCGGGACCCTGGCGATCCTGCCGGTCGCCGGGTCGACCACCACGCTCGTGGCCCCGCCGTCGCCGATCACGATGCCGGGGCCGGTGCCGGTGACGGTCGGAGCCGTGGCCCACGGCACCTCGACGCGCTGCCGGCCACCGTCCTCCACGGTGTACACGTCAAGGGACACGATCCGGTCGGCGGGCGCCGGCGCGTCCTGGCCGACCTTCCCGTACGACCAGGTGACGAAGTACTCCTGGTCGTCCGTGGTGACCGTGAACAGCTTCGGGAAGTGCACGGCCGCCGGCGGGCGCCAGGCGTCCCCGCTCCAGCCGGCCCGCCCGGTCTCCGAGTCGATCGTCCGCAGCCGGTACTCGCCCTCGGCCGTCCGCACCAGGTAGGCGAGCCGTCCGGTCGTCCGGGAGATCGCGTAGTCGGGAGAGGTGTCGACGAGCTCCCAGCCGCGCCGCGTCGTGTACGAGGCCGGGACGGTCAGCTGCGTGGCCGGGCCCGTGCTCTTCCGCACCGGCTTCTTCGGCTTGCCGTCGTCCTTCTTGCCGCCGCCCCCGCAGGTGGCCAGCAGGAGCAGCAGCGCCAGTACCAGCAGCCCGCCGACCAGAGCCAGGCGCACGACGCGCTGCCTCGTGGTCCCTCCGCCGGCCGGAGCCAGGCGTCCGAACTGCAGTCTCATGGTCCCCCCGATGAGCAATACCCGACCTGGGCCTTCGCGCGAGCAATTCCCGGCGAGGGCCTTCGCGCCGGTCAGCGTAGCAACTGGCCGGTACGCCTTCGCCGTTCGGTTCCGTCCCCGTTCCGTCCCGATTCCGCACGGAGTCCGGGCCCGTTCGCGTCCGCCTACAATTCCTCGGTGAACGCCACCCTCCCCACCGCGGAAGCCCTGCGCGCGGCCCTGGCCGGACTCCTCGACGGACTGCCGCCCAAGCAGGCCGCCCAGGCCGTCGACCGGCTCATCGCCAACTACCGGGGAACCACTCCCACCGACACCCCGCTGCTCCGCGACCGCTCGGACGTCGCCGCGTACGCCGCGTACCGGATGCCCGCGACGTTCGAGGCCGTACGGTCCGTCCTCGACGCCCTGCGCGACGCCGCCCCGGACTGGACGCCGGCCACGCACACCGACGTCGGCGGCGGCACCGGCGCGGCGAGCTGGGCCGTCGCCGGGGCCTGGGACGGGCCGCGGACCACCGTCCTGGACTGGGCCGAGCCGGCCCTCGCGCTCGGCCGCGAACTGGCCGGGGCCTCCGGCCTCCCGGGCCTCCGCGCCGCCGCGTGGCAGCGGGCCCGCATCGGCAAGGACCTGGCACTGGACGCCACCGACCTGGTGACCGTCTCCTACGTGCTCAACGAACTGACTCCCGAGGCCCGCACCGCCCTCGTCGACGCCGCGGCCCGTGCGGCGCAGGCCGTCGTGATCGTCGAGGCCGGCACCCCCGACGGCTACGCCCGCGTCATCGAGGCCCGCGACCGGCTGATCGCCGCGGGACTCACCGTCGCCGCGCCCTGCCCGCACAGCGACGCCTGCCCCATCGAGCCGGGCACGGACTGGTGCCACTTCTCGGCCCGGGTCAGCCGCTCCTCGCTGCACCGGAAGGTGAAGGGCGGCTCGCTGCCGTACGAGGACGAGAAGTTCAGCTACGTCGTCGCCACCCGCTTCGCCCCGCGGCCCGTGGAGGCGCGGGTCACGCGACGGCCGCAGATCCGCAAGGGCCAGGTGCTGCTGGAGCTCTGCACCCGGGACGAGGCACTGCGACGCGCCACGGTCACCAAGCGGCACGGCGCGCTCTACCGCGCCGCCCGGGACACCGACTGGGGCGACGCCTGGCCGCCCCCGGAGGACGCGGCCTAGAGGCCGGCCCGGAGGACGCCGCCTAAGGCCGCAGCTCCTGGGTGCAGCACTTCACGCTGCCGCCGCCCTTGAGCAGCTCGCCCAGGTCCATCGGCACCGGTTCGAAGCCGCGGTCGCGCAGCGGGTCGAACAGGCCGGTGGCGGCCTGCGGCAGCACGACATGGAGCCCGTCGCTCACCGCGTTCAGCCCGAGAGCGGCGGCATCCGCGTCGCCGGCGAGCAGCGCGTCCGGGAAGAGGCGCGCCAGCACGGCCCGGCTGCCCGGCGAGAAGGCGTCCGGGTAGTACATGATCTCGTCGGCCGCGTCGTCGAGGACGCTCAGCGCCGTGTCCAGGTGGTAGTAGCGCGGGTCGACCAGATCGAGGCCGATCACCGGCCGCCCGAAGAACTCCTGCGCCTCGTCGTGCGAGAGCGGGCTCGACCGGAAGCCGCGCCCCGCCAGGACGTACGAGGAGGTCACCGCGAAGTCGCCCTCGCCCTCGTTGATGTGGACGGGCTCGTGGATCTCGGTGAAGCCGTGGCCGCGGAACCAGTCGAGGTGGGCGGCCGCCTCCGGGAACCGTTCCTGGTAGGCGAACCGGGCCCCCAGCACCCGGCCGTCGATGACGGTGGCCCCGTTGGCGGCGAAGACCATGTCCGGCAGGTCCGGGTCGGGCGTGAGCAGTTCCACGGTGTGGCCGAGGCTGCGGTAGCGGCCCAGCAGGTCCTCCCACTGGGTCTGCGCCAGCGCGAGGTCGACGGGCTTGGTGGGGTCCATCCACGGGTTGATGGAGTACGTCACCCTGAAGTGAGCCGGGGCACACATCAGGTAGCGGCGGGGTGTGGCTTCACGAGGCAACGAGGGCTCCTCACGAATCGTCGCGGCGGCATTGGTGGCCGCCGCGGCCGGTGCGTCGCACGGGTGTGTGCGTGAGCCCATGGTGCGCCGTCCCGGGCCGTCGGCACAGTGGACCGATCGGGTGGTTCCGTACAGCTGTGTGACGTGTGACCGACTCGTCCCCGTTGAGGGTGGCGGGCACCCGGTCCCGGGCCCCCGATCACCTGAAATTCATCTGCCATTTCATGACAATCAGCATGTTATCGCTCACTGCGGGGCATCGGCCGGCGTACCCCGCTTCAGGACTCTGGCCACCCGGAGCGCAGGATGGTGGGACCATGGGCAGGGGCAACGCTTGAGGTAAGGGGATAGATGGGCGCCGATTTCAGCCGTGCTCGCGGCTCAGAGAGCAGGTTTTCCCACTGGCTGCGCCGTCGGCCCAAACCGCAGCAGGGCGATGCCGACGGCAGCGCACGGGTGGCGCTGCTCCTGGCCGTGGCCGAGGCGGGGATGCCGATCGCGCCCGCCGCCCATCCGGTCGGCTACCGGTGTTCGTGCGAACGCGTCGGCTGTCCCACCCCCGCCAGGCACCCGGTCTCCTTCGCCTGGCAGACGCAGTCCACGACCGACCGCGCCCAGATCGAGCGCTGGGCCCTCAGCCAGCCGCAGGCCAACTTCATCACCGCGACCGGCATGATCCACGACGTTCTCGACGTTCCGCTGTCGGCCGGTACGCAGGCGCTGGAGCGGCTTCTCGCCGCCGGAATCGACGTGGGCCCGGTGGCCCGGTCCGGCGACGACCGGATGCTCTTCTTCACCGCGACGCGCGGTACGCCGGAGGACGAGGACGAGTGGTGGCCGTGCGAGCTGGACTGCCACCCCGAGACGATGGACGAGCACCCCGGACTGCGGTGGCACTGCCGAGGCAGCTACGTCCTGCTGCCGCCGGCCATGCTCCCCGGTGAGCTCGACGTCCGCTGGGTGCGGGGTCCGGAGAATCCGCTGCCGGACCCGCTGACCCTGCTGGAGACGCTGACGGACGCGTGCGCCCGGTTCGTGGGATCCGCGGAGCAGAGCGACGTCGATCACGAGTCGGTGGCCTGGCCCATGGGCCGGTAGCCGGAGCGACCGCGACGAGTGCAGGGCCGGTGCAAGGGCCTGGGGCGACGCGAGAGCCCCAGGACCGCGCTACGCCCCGGCGGCCTAGGAACCCTTCGCCGACGTCAGGCCCGGTACCCGGTTCAGCATGATCACCTTGCCCGCGCCGGCACCCTTCTTCGGGACGTACACCAGCTGGCTGGAGACCCGCTCCTTCGTGAGCGTGCTCCGTACCTCTCCGGTCATCAGCGCCGCGACGTCCGGGGACACCGTCGGGCGCAGGCCCTGCGCCGCCGTCTGCCGCTCGAAGTGCTTGCTGCTGAAGAAGACCAGCGCACCGCCGTCCGCCGTCTCCAGGCCGACCGGTGCGAACGTCCCGCTGTTGAGCGGCTGGTCGATGTACTGGTACGAGAACCCGGCCCGCCGGGTGTTCAGGCGTGCGGTGCGCCAGACCGAGGTGGCCGCTCCGGGGGCGAACACGTCCGGCGTGCCCTTCTGCAGATACCCGGTGTACTGCGCGCCCAGGTCCTGCGGTGCCACCGCCAGTGCGGCGCTGTCCGGGGCCACCGGGGTCGCCCGGCCCTCACCGTCCTTCGCGAATTCGGGGATCCGGGTCGGGGTGGCGACCGCCAGATAGGCTGCCTTCCATCCCGCGTCGGGGCCGGACCTGACGAAGACGAACAGCCAGCGGGTGTCCTGCTTCCCGCTGTCCTGGTCACGGTTGGAGTCGGTGTCCGCGACGAACCAGCGCGGCCAGCCGGCCTTCTTCGGGATGACGTACTTCGCGTCGGTCAACTCCAGCGGCCGGTGGTTCGCGTTGCCGTCGGGGTTGTTCTTCTGCCGGGCCCGCAGCCCCGCCTGGTTGATCGCGCCGAGCGGTCCGGTGACCCGCTCCGCGTCCAGCGCGGGGTCGTAGGCCTTGTCCGCCGCGTTGTACGCGGCGGTGAAGTCGGCCAGCGCCTGCGCGGCCTCAGACCGCGTCGCCGCCCGGACGACTTCCAGCTCGCCGTGCACCGTCACGCACCCGCTCGCCGTCATGCTCAGCACCGTCGCTGTGGCGAGCCCCGTCGCCAGCCGAACCGGCCTCAGGCTTCTCATCCGTTGCTTTCCGCGCCTTCTGATCCGTCGCACCCGCTGCGGGGCCCTCTGACCGTCCGAACCCTACCGGGGCGAGGAACAGCGCGAGTGTGGGGATCAGATACAGCGCCCACACCGTGATCTGGAGAACGGTCGGGTCGGGCTGGAAATTGAACGTGCCCTTCAGCAGCGTGCCGTACCAGCTGTCGGGCGGAATCGTGGCGCTGATGTCGAACGCCCGGTTCCGCAACCCGCCGAGGAACTCGGCCTCCTGGAGGTCGTGGACGCCGTACGCGAGCACACCCGCCGCGACGACGACCAGCATGCCGCCAGTCCAGGTGAAGAACTTCGCCAGGTTGATCTTCAGCGCACCGCGGTAGAACAGCCAGCCCAGCACGACGGCCGCGGCGATGCCCAGCACCGCGCCGATCATCGGATGCCAGCCGTCGTCCGCCGCGTGCACCGCACGCCACACGAACAGCGAGGTCTCCAGGCCCTCACGGCCCACCGCGAGCAGCGCCGTGGCGACCAGGGCGCCGGTGCCCATCGCGAGCGCCGCGTCGAGCTTTCCGTGCAGCTCCGACTTCAGGTGCCGCGCGGTGCGGCGCATCCAGAAGACCATCCAGGTGACCAGGCCGACCGAGAGGATGGACAGCGAACCGCCCAGCGCCTCCTGGGCCTTGAACGTCATCTCCTGCGAACCGAACTCGAGACCGGCGCCGAAGGCCAGGCTGACGACGACGGCGATCGCGACACCGATCCAGATCGGCAGCAGCTTGTGCCGGTTGCCGGTCTTCACCAGGTACGCGATGAGAATGCAGACGACCAGGCTGGCCTCAAGGCCCTCGCGCAGGCCGATCAGGAAGTTACTGAACACGTTTCGGTTCCCTTTCCGCTTCGAGTCCCGTTACGAGAACAGCGCCCGGCCCCACCAGTCGTCCTTGTCGCGGACGCCCGGCGGGACGGCGAAGTGCGCCGAACCCACGTGCTGGATGTACTCGTTGAGTGCGTCGTGTGCCGCCAGGCGCCGCTGCAGCGGTACGAACGCCGTGCGGGTGTCGCGCTGGTAGGCGAGGAAGAACAGCCCGGCGTCGAGCCGGCCCAGGCCGTCCGTGCCGTCGGTGAAGGAGTAGCCGCGCCGCAGGATCGTCGCCCCGTCATTGGTGTCGGGGTGCGCCAGCCGTACGTGCGCGGTCGGCAGCATCGCCTTCAGGAACGGCTCGTCGCGCTCCTTCGCCTTGCCGACCGGGGCGCCCTCGCCCTTGTCGCGGCCGAAGACGTCCTCCTGCTCCTGCAGCGGGGCACGGTCCCAGGTCTCGATGTGCATCCGGATGCGCCGGGCCACCAGGTACGAACCCCCGGTCATCCAGCCCGCGTCGTCCTTCGGGCCGACCCACACGTGCTGGTCGAGGGCGGCGGTGTCCGTGCCGGAGATGTTCCGGGTGCCGTCCTTGAAGCCCATCATGTTGCGCGGGGTCTGGGCGTCCGGTGTCGTCGAGGACGTCTTGCCGAAGCCCAGCTGCGACCAGCGGATCGCGGTGCGGCCCATGCCGATCCTGGCCAGGTTGCGGATGGCGTGCACCGCCACCTGCGGGTCGTCCGCACACGCCTGGACACACAGGTCGCCGCCGCTGCGGGCCCGGTCGAGGTTGTCGCCCGGGAACTTCGGCAGGTCGACGAGCGCGTCCGGACGCCTGTCCTCCAGGCCGAACCGGCCCTTGGCGAACAACGAGGGGCCGAAGCCGATCGTCAGCGTCAGCCGGGACGGCCTGAGCCCCAGGGCCTCGCCCGTGTCGTCCGGCGGGGCCTCGGCCGGGCCCCCGTAGGCGCCGTCGCCGACCGCGTGGCCGGCCGTCATCCGCTCGGCCGCCCGGGTCCACTCCTTGAGCAGCGCGACCAGTTCGGCCCGGTCCTCCGTCGTCACGTCGAACGCGGCGAAGTGCAGCCGGTCCTGGACGGCCGTGGCGATACCCGCCTGGTGCGCACCGTGGAACGGCACCGCCGCACCGCTGTCCGCGGCCGTCACGGCGGTGTCCCCGGAACGCAGCGCGGCCACGGTCCCGCCCGCCACGGCCGCGCCGAGCGCGAGCCCGGCCCCGCCCCAGCCGAGCAGAGCGCGCCGCGAGGGGGTGCCCGCGGCTTCCTTCCGGTTCTCCCCGGCCTGCTCACTCATGCCCACCACCCCGTTACTTCGTCACCGCGGCGGCGAGCCGCGAGAGGGGCTCGGCCAGCGCGTTGACCGCGTCCGACAGCTCCTTGCGGTCCGCCTTGCCGACCTTCTCGTACGACGTGAAGACGTAGGAGCTCTTGTCCGTGCGGTACTTGTCGAGCAGCGTGTTCAGCGCCGCGAACTGCTTGTCCAGGGAGGCGGTCAGCGCCGCGTCGTTCTTCGTGGCGATCGCCTTCAGCAACTGGTAGGACTTCTCCGCGCCCTCGACGTTGGCCTTGAAGTCGACGAGGTCGGTGTGGCTGTAGCGCTCCTCCTCACCGGTGACCTTGCCGGTGGCGACCTCGTCGAGGAGCTCCTTGGCGCCGTTGGCCATCGAGGTCGGGGTGATCTCCGCCGTGCCGACGCGCTTCTGCCAGTCGAGCAGGTCCTTGTAGAGGGTGGGCGCCAGCGCCTTCTCCTCGGTGCCCAGCTTCTTGTCCTGCCACAGCGCCTTCTCCAGGCGGTGCCAGCCGGTCCACTTCTGGCCGTCCTCCAGGCCGTCCTCCCGGACGTCGACCTTCGGGTCGATGTCGCCGAACGACTCGGCGACCGGCTCGGTGCGCTCCCAGCCGATACGGGAGTCGGCGTACGCCTTCTTCGCGGCCTCGATGTCACCGGCGGCGACGGCGTCCGTGAAGACCTTGACCTTCGGCAGCGTCTCGTCGGCCTGCGCCTGGACGTAGGTGCGGTAGGCGGCGACAGCCGTGTCCATCTCCGGGCTGCGCTTGGCCGCCTTGCCGCCGCTCACCTCGATCTTCTGCCGGATGCCGTGGCCCTTCATGCCGGGCTTGCAGGCGATCTCGTACGAACCGGCCTTGATCTCGGCGGTGATGGTGGCCTTGGTGCCCGGGCCGATGTTCTCGCGCTCGGCGACGATGCGGTCGTCCGGGAACAGGACGTAGACCTCGGTGACCTTGGAGCCCTTGTTCTCCACGGCCAGCTCGACGTGCCCGGCCGGCAGCTTCGTCTTCGAGACGTCGCACGCATCGTCCTTGGCGACGACCTGGACGGCGCCCTCGCCCTTGCCGTCGCTCTTCTCGGCGCAGCCCGTGACAGCGGTCAGGGCGGCCACGGTGGCGGCAGCGGTGACGACGGAGAGACGAACGGCTCGCATGAAGGCTCCACTTGGGGACGTAGGAGAAGACAGAAAGGGTTGGACAAAGGTGGGTGAGGCGGACCTAACTTAACCGAGGCTTACCTGACCGGTACCCACCCGTGCAGTGATTCAGCTCTCACTGGGAACACACAGAAACGGAAGGATCACAGCCGACCCATGAGCGAGCCCTCAACGGGTCAAGCAACGGTCAAGAGACCCTCTCCGGGACGACGAGAGGCACCCCGGTCCGCGGATGCGGGAACACCTCGACCGGCTGCCGGTAGACCCCGCTGAGCATCGCGCTCGTGAACACCTCGCCTGGCGGACCCGCCACCGCGATCCGTCCGTCGTGCAGCACGGCGGCCCGGTCCGCGTACGCGGCCGCGAGGCCCAGATCGTGCAGGACGACGACGACCGCGTCCCCGGCGGCGGCCCGCTCCCGGCAGATCCGCAGCACCAGTTCCTGGTGGCGCAGGTCGAGCGCGGCGGTCGGCTCGTCGAGCAGCAGCAGCGGAGCGCGCTGCGCCAGCACCCGGGCCAGCGCCACCCGGGCCCGCTCGCCGCCGGACAGCGCGGAGAAGGGGCGGGCGGCGAAGCCGGTCACCTCGGTGGCCGCCATCGCGGCACGGACCGCCGGATCGTCCTCGTCCGCCTTGTCCGTCCCGGCCCAGGGTGCCCGCCCCATCCGCACGACGTCCTCCACCGGGAACGGGAAGGACAGCGCCGCGGACTGCGGCAGCACGGCCCGGCGCAGGGCCAGCTCGGGTGCGGACCAGTCGGTGACCGGCCGCCCGTCGATCCGTACCTCCCCGCCCTCGGGAGGCAGATCGGCGGCAAGTGCGGCCAGCAGGGTCGACTTGCCGGCCCCGTTCGGGCCGACCAGCGCCAGCACCTCGCCCGCGTGCGCCGTCAGGTCGATGGAGTCGAGCACCTGCCGCCCGCCGAGCCGCACCCGCAGCGCGCGCGCCTCGGCGACCGGGTCGCCGGGGGAGACGGCCACGGGCAGCCGCCGGCTCCGGCCCGTGAAGAGGTTCCGCAGCGTCCTCATGCCCAACCACCTTGCTTGCGACGGGTCCTGCGCAGCAGCCAGAAGAAGAACGGGCTGCCGAAGAGCGCGGTCAGCACACCGAGCGGCAGCTCGGCCGGATCGGCGACGGTACGGGCCGCGAGATCGCCCGCGACCAGCACCAGCGCCCCGCCGAGCGCGCTGCCGGGCACGAGGAAGCGGTGCCCGGGCCCGTTCGCCATCCGCAGCAGATGCGGCACCAGCAGCCCGACGAACGAGATGATCCCGGCGACCGCCACCGCGGCGGCGGTCAGCAGTGCCACGACGAGCACCAGCACCATGCGGAGCCGTTCGACATCGACGCCGAGGTGCCGGGCCGGCCGCTCACCGAGCGCCAGCAGGTCCAGCTTCCGGGCGTAGAAGGGAGCGAGGACGAGGCCGAGCACCGCGCACGGCAGCACGGCCAGCACCTTCGGCCAGGTGGCCTGGGCCAGCGAACCGAGCTGCCAGAAGGTGATCTGGGTGATCTGCGCGTTGTCGGCGAAGAAGATGAACAGGCCGATCAGCGCGCCCGCGAAGGCGTTCACGGCGATGCCCGTGAGGATCAGCGTCACCACCTCCGTCCGGCCGCCCGACCGTGACAGCGCGTACACCAGCAGCACGGTCAGCAGACCGGCGGCGAACGCGCAGACGGTGATGGTCCAGTTGCCGAAGAAGCTCAGCCCGAGCGCGATCGAGGCGACCGCGCCGACCGCCGCCCCCGCGGAGATCCCGATGACGCCCGGCTCGGCGAGCGGATTGCCGAACACGCCCTGCATCAGGGCCCCCGCGCAGCCGAGCGAGGCGCCGACCAGCAGTGCGAGGACGACCCTCGGCAGCCGTACGTTCCACAGGACGCTCTCGCCGACCCGGTCCAGGGCGTGGCCGCCGAGCCCGGCGCGGTGCTGGGCGGAGGCGAGGACGTCGCCCAGCGGGATGCTGTACGCGCCGAGTCCGGCGGACAGCAGGCAGCACAGGAGCAGGGCGGCGAGCAGTCCGGCGGTCAGCGTGACGGCCGTGGAGCGGCGGGCCCGGGGGGCCGCCCGGCCGGCGGACGCTTCGTGTGCGGTGGTCACTGGGCCGTACCGCCTTCGGGGTAGAGCTGGGCGATCAGTTCGCTCAGCACCCGGTCCGTGCGCGGCCCGTAGTTCAGCAGCACCCCGTCGTCGATCGAGACGATCCGCCGGTCCAGGCCCGCCGGGGTCTCGGCGACGCCCGGAATCTTCACCAGCCCGTCGACACCGCCGACCGAGTCGAGCCCCTTCGCCATCACGAGGATCGCGTCGGGCGCCGCCTTGGCCAGGGCCTCGCTGGTGATGGCGGTGAAGTCCTTCTTCAGCCCGGACGCCTTGCCCGCGTCGACGGCGCCCGCCGCCTCCAGCAGCGAACTCGCCCCGGACTCCCGGCCGCCCAGCAGGTAGACGGATGCGGAGCCGCGCAGATAGAGGAAGGCGACCCGCGGTTTCTTCGCTCCGTCGGCCGGTGGGGGTACGGACGCGCGGACCGCGTCGATGCGGTCCTGGGTGCGCTTCTCGAGCTCGTCGCCGGAGCCCGGTACGCCGAGTGCCGCGGCCACCGTGTCGATCCGACGGCCCACGTCGGCGAGTTCCTTGGCGGGTTCGACGACCACGAGCGGAATCCCGGCGTCGCGGATCTGGCCGATGGCCTCGGCCGGTCCCGTCGTCGTCTCGGCGAGGACGAGAGTGGGCCGCAGGGACAGGACGCTCTCCGCCGAGACGTCGTGGGCCCGGGTCACCACGGGGAGCTCCGCGGCCTGTTCGAAGGTGGCGGTGATGTCGCGGGCCACGACCTGCTTGCCGAGGCCGAGGGTGAAGACGATCTCGCTCAGGCCTCCGGTCAGCGGCACGATCCGGTCCGCCGAGGTGACCGTGGTCCGCTCGCCGTCCGCCGAGGTGACGGTGACGGGCAGCCGCGGTGCCGGTGCCGTGGTCAGTGGCTCGATCCGGTCCGCCTTCGCTGCCGTGGAGGCCCCGGCGCCCGCGGCCTTCGCCGCGGGGGCCCCCGTACCGCCGCAGCCGGCCAGCGTCAGGGCCGTCGCCAGGGCGATGACGGCCGCGGCGACGCCGGTGCGCCCGCGCCTCGGTTGCCCGGCGCCCCGTCCCGGCGGGGCGAAGTCCTGATGGAAGCGCACTGGGGCACCGTCCTGTCGTTCTGCGGCGTGCAGTTGGTGAGGGATTGCGAGAAATGTGACGGAAGGGGGTACCGGCACAGGATGTACATACCTTAGGTTAGCCTTACCTCAGTTACTAGACCTCGGAGGGGTCCTCATGCCCTCGTTCAGACCTGCCCGCGCGCTCGCCGTCGCGCTTCTCGCGGTGGTGCCGGCAGCGCTGCTCCCGGCCACCGCCGCCGAGGCGGCGGACCGCACGGTGCGGGGCGGACGGCTGGACTGGGGCATCAAGTCCTCCTTCCAGAGTTACGTCACCGGCCCGATCGCCCAGGGCAGTTGGGGCCTGACCGGCGGCGCCGCGACGGTCGGCGGCAGCCAGTTCCGCTTCCACTCCGCGACCGGCTCCTACGATCCGGCGAGCGGCGCGTTCCGGGCCGGTTTCTCGGGCAGCGTCCACTTCACCGGCCACAAGAAGGCCGGTGGCTCCTACGAGCTCGACCTCACCATCAGCCGCCCCACGGTCCGGATCCAGGGCGGCGGCGGCACGGTGTACGCGGACATGGTCAGCAAGGACCGGGGGAGCGGCCGGGTCACCTCCGCCGCCCAGGTCCCGCTGGCCACGCTCGGGCTGTCCGGGATCGACATGACGGGCGGCAGCACGCCCGTCGCTCTCAACAACGTTCCGGCGACGCTCACTTCACAGGGCGCCAAGGCCTTCGCCGGCTACTACACCGCCGGCACCCCGCTGGACCCGGTCAGCCTGTCCGTGGACACCTCGGCCCCCGCGCCGAAGCCCGCCGCGTCGAAGCCTCCTGAGAAGCCGGCGAGCAGCGCACCACCGAAGGCCACCGCCGGCCGCTTCGAGGACGCCGCCGTCGACTGGGGGGTGCGCCGCACCTTCCGTGAGTACGTCACCGGCTCGATCGGCCAGGGGAAGTGGACCCTGGCCGGAGGCGCCCAGGACGGCGGGGCCCTCTTCCGCTTCCCGAAGGGCACGGGCACGTACGACCCGAAGAAGCAGGCCCTGGCGGCGGACTTCGTGGGCAGCGTCCGTTTCACCGGGGCCGGCGGCCTCGATCTGACGCTCTCCCGGTTCGCCGTACGGCTGGACGCGGGCAAGGGCACGCTCCGCGCCGATGTCCTCAGCGAGGGCACCACCCGCAAGGCCGTTCCCCTCGTCACGTTCACGGCGAAGGACTTCGCCCCGAAGGACGGCCTCGCGGTCCTCACGGAGGCCCCCGCCACCCTGACCGCCGACGGCGCCAGGGCCTTCGGCTCCCTCTACACGGAGGGCACCGCGATGGACCCGGTCTCGCTCGCCGTGGCCGTCGAGGCGACCGCGAAGCTGCCCGCGCTCCCCGACCTGGGCAGCGGGGCCGCGTCCTCGGCGCAGCCGTCCGCCGCCCCCGCCTCGAAGGCCCCCGCGACCGCCGCTTCCGTGGCGGACGAGGACTCCCGCACCGGGCTGTACCTGGTCCTCGGCGGCGTCGGCGTCCTCGCCGCGGCCGGAGCCGGCGTGCTCGTTCTCGTACGCCGCAACCGCTCCACGGCGGACACCCCTTC
>NZ_RDBK01000025.1:247733-282263 GCF_008042275.1 Streptomyces sp. OR43
TTCCTGTACATCCCTGAGGAGACCCCCGACCATGGCAGCCACCCGCCGCCCCATAGCCCTTGCYGCAGCCGTCGCCACGGCCGCCGCCCWCGGCGCCGCCTTCGCCCTCCCGGCGCTCGCGGCCGAACGGTCCGCACCGGCCGCCACCGCTGCCGCCCCCGCGATGGAACTGAAGGACGGCACGCTGGACTGGGGCTTCAAGGAGTCCTTCCGCAGGTACATCGGCGCCGCCGGAAAGATCACGGTCAAGGACGGCGCGACCCAGGCCGCGGGCAACGGTGCGTTCACCTTTGTCAACGGCAAGGGCACATACGACATGACCACGCACGGCACCGACACCGCCTTCGAGGGGGGCGTCAACTTCTCCGCGCACGGCGGCGTCCTGGACATCACGCTCTCGGACGTGAAGCTCTCCACGGCCGGCACGGGCGGCGCGATCACCGCCGACGTGGCGACCCCGGCCGGCACCGCGAACGACGTGGCGGTCGCCGACCTCGACCTGTCGGCCGTCCGGCCGGGCCAGGGCGCGGGCGGGGCGATGGTCTTCAAGGACATCCCCGCCAAGCTGACGAAGGCGGGCTCCGAGGCCTTCAACGGCCAGTACAAGGAAGGGGAGGTGCTCGACCCGGCCACGCTCACGGTGAAGGCGGTCGCCACCCCGACCGAGAAGCCGACGGACCCCGCCGAGCCGACGGAGAAGCCGACCGAGAAGCCGACGGAGAAGCCGACGGAGAAGCCGACGGAGAAGCCGACCGAGAAGCCGACCGAGAAGCCCACGACGCAACCGACGGAGTCGACGCCGAAGCCTTCCCCGACCGCCACGGTCACCGACCAGCCGGCCGCCGACCCGGGCGCGATCGTCGACGGCACCCTGAACTGGGGCGTCAAGGCGTCCTTCCGTACGTACGTCACGGGCCCCATCGCCCACGGCAAGGTCGAGACGACCGCCGGTGCCACCGCGACGGGCAGCGGCTACCGCTTCCCCGACGCCACCGGCCGGTTCGACGCCGGGAAGCGGACCCTGAGCGCCGCCTTCGACGGCAAGGTCCGTTTCCTGGGCCACGAGGAGAACGGCGCGTACACCCTGGACCTGTCCCTGACCAACCTGAAGGTCCAGGTGGACGGGACCAAGGGCAGGCTCCTCGCCGACGTGTCCACCAAGGACCGTGAGACGAAGAAGGTTGCTGTCCACAGCGGTCTGGCCGTCGCCGACCTCACGCTGCCCGCGGGCGGACTCACCGCCAAGGACGGCGTGGTGACCCTCTCCGCCGTACCGGCCACCCTCACCGCCGACGGCACCAAGGCCTTCGGCGGGATGTACGAGGCGGGCGAGCAGCTCGACGCGCTGACGGTCGCGGTCGCCCTGGACAAGGACGCCGAACTCCCGTCCACCGGCGGTTCGTCCACGGGCGGTACGTCCACCGGCGGTACGTCCACCACGGGTGGCTCGTCCACCGGCGGCACCGTGGGCGGCGGCGGCACGGTCGGCGGCTCGGGCGCCCTGGCCTCCACCGGCTCCGACCTCCCGGCCGGCGCCCTGTTCGCCGCCTCGGGCGTCATCGTGGCGGCCGGAGCGGGAGCGGTCGTCGTGGCGCGCCGTCGCCGTACCGTCTGATCCACCGGCGCACCGCCCGGGTACCGGCCCTGTCACGGGGCGGGTGCCCGGGCGGTGCTTGAATGCGCACGTGAATGACTACGACGTACCCGGCGGCAGCGGTATCGATGTACTGCGCGTGTTCTGCGGCCCCGACGGCCGGCACGGCAACGCGCTCGGGGTCGTACGCGACGGACGCGACCACCCCGACGAGGCGTCCCGGCAGGAACTCGCCCGGAAGCTCGGCTTCAGCGAGACCGTGTTCGTGGACGACCCCGAGCGGGGCCATCTGGACATCTACACCCCCGGCCTCCGGCTGCCGTTCGCCGGGCACCCCGTGGTCGGCGCCGCCTGGCTGCTCGACCTGGAGGTCCTGGAGCTGGGGGTGGGTGCGGTCTTCGCCCGCCAGGACGGGGAGTTCAGCTGGATCACCGCCCGTCCCGAGTGGGCGCCGCCGCGCACGCTTCAGCAGTACGCCTCGGTCGCCGAGGTCGACGCGCTGCCCGCCCCGCCGCCCGGCGAGGGCTGGCTGTACGCCTGGGCGTGGGAGGACGAGGCCGCGGGCCGGGCGAGGGCGCGGGCGTTCCCGCGCAGGGACGATGGGATCGCGGAGGACGAGGCGACGGGGGCGGCGGCGCTGCTGCTGAGCGACCGGCTGGGCCGCGCCCTGAACATCAGGCAGGGCCGAGGCTCCCAGATCCTCACGGCCCCGGCCCCGGACGGCACGGTGGAGATCGGCGGCCGGGTGGTGCTGGCGCAAGCGGGCCTGTAGCGGCACGACCGAGACCGGCGGCGCGGTTCAAACCGTCAGCGGCACGACCGAGACCGGCGGCGCGGTTCAAACCGTCAGCGGCACCATCAAGCCCGTAGTGGCACCATCAAGCCCGTCCGGCGATTGAGGACAGAACAAAGCGGCGGGGCACCCGAGCCCGGGTACCCCGCCGCCGCCCGCCGAGGGCTACGCGCTGAGCGGGAACACCTCGCCAAGCTCCTGGAACACCGCGGTGTTCAGCGCGAACGCGTGCTTGCACTCGTCCACGATCCGCTGCTTCTCCAGGTCGTCCGCGTTCACCGCGTCCAGCAGCTCCCGGTAATCCCGCTTGAAGGAGGCGGGGTTGGCTATCTCCTCGAAGACGTAGAACCGCACACCGTCACCCTTGCGTGCGAAGCCCCACGTCCTCTCCGCCTTGTCGCGGATGATCTGACCGCCCGACAGGTCGCCCAGGTAGCGCGTGTAGTGATGGGCGATGTACCCGGCGGGCCAGGTGCGGGCGCATTCGGCGACGCGCGCGGCGTACGCGGCCGTCGCCGGGAGCGGCTCCAGGCCCTCGCGCCAGTCCGCACCCCGCAGATGGGCCAGATCGCGCTCCAGCTCGGTGGTGCGCATCAGCTCGGGCTGGATGAACGGTCCGGCGACCGGGTCGCCGGCCAGCGCGAGGGCCCCGTCCTCCAGCGCCCGGTACACGAACCACAGCTGCTCGGTGTAGCGCGTGTACGCGTCCACCCCGAGGCGCCCGCCCAGCAGATCGCTCATGAAGGTCGAGGTCTCCGCCTCGGTGTGCTGCGCGTGGGACGCGGTGCGGATCAGCGTCGAGAAGGGCGTGGCGGTGACGGTTGCGTCCAAGGCGGGCCTCCGGGGACCGAGGGGGACGGGAAGTCCAGAAAGAGACGGAAATATCGGCCGGCCGAGGCTGTTCGCCCGGGCGCCTGCCGATGCGTCGATCTTCCTACTTAGGCTTACCTAAGTCAACTGTTTCCCGACGACCTGTCGGTAAGTATCGACAGGAGGAAACGGGAACGGCCGCCCACGAGGGGCGGCCGTCGGGCGAAGAGGGGCCGGCGGGGCTACGGGAGCGTGAGGATCTCGGCGCCCGTCTCCGTCACCACGAGCGTGTGCTCGAACTGCGCGGTGCGCTTGCGGTCCTTCGTGACCACGGTCCAGCCGTCGTCCCACATGTCGTAGTCGTGGGACCCGAGCGTCAGCATCGGCTCGATCGTGAACGTCATCCCGGGCTGCATCACGGTGGTGGCGTGCGGGCTGTCGTAGTGCGGAATGATCAGCCCGGAGTGGAACGAGGAGTTGATCCCGTGCCCCGTGAAGTCCCGCACCACCCCGTAGCCGAAGCGCTTCGCGTACGACTCGATGACCCGGCCGATCACATTGACCTGGCGGCCCGGCCGCACCGCCTTGATCGCCCGCCTCAGCGACTCCTCGGTGCGCTCCACGAGCAGCCGCGACTCCTCGTCCACGTCACCGCAGAGGTAGGTGGCGTTGTTGTCGCCGTGCACCCCGTTGATGTACGCCGTCACGTCGAGGTTCACGATGTCGCCGTCGCGCAGCACCGTGGAGTCCGGGATGCCGTGGCAGATCACCTCGTTGAGCGAGGTGCAGAGCGACTTGGGGAAGCCCCGGTACCCCAGCGTCGACGGGTACGCGCCGTGGTCGCACATGAACTCATGGGCGACCCGGTCGAGTTCATCCGTCGTGACGCCCGGCGCGATGTGCTTCGCGGCCTCGCCCATCGCCTGGGCGGCGATGCGTCCCGCGACGCGCATGCGCTCGACGGTGTCGGCGTCCTGGACCTCCGGGCCGCTGTACGGCGTCGGGGCGGGCTTGCCCACATACTCGGGGCGCCGGATGTTTCCGGGCACGGAACGGACGGGAGTGAGCTCCCCTGGTACAAGCAGCGACTGGCCAGACATGCCAGCGAGTCTAACCAGCGTGTCTGGGGCACGATGGCACCGAGGAAAGGAGCCGGAGATGGCCCTGTTCAAGAAGCGCACGGTCGGCAAGCCGGGCGAGTGGTTCTACTGCCTGGAGCACAAAAAGGTCGAGGAGGGCCCCGAGTGCCCGGCCAAGGACCGCTTCGGCCCGTACACCTCCCGCCAGGAGGCGCAGCACGCCATGGAGACCGCGCAGGAGCGGAACCTGGAGTGGGAGACCGACCCCAAGTGGCACGACCGGCCGGATCCGGACGAGAACGCGGGCGGCTGAGGGCACGACCGGCCGGGGCGGGGCGCGGGGCCTCCGCCCCGGGCTCAGCCCGTCGGCGCCGCCCGCAGGGCCTCCTCGCTCCGCGCCCGCCTGCGCAGCGCGTCCTCGTCCGTCTCCGAGTCGTACGTGAGCAGCTTCGGCAGGACCGCTGCCAGCAGCGCCACCGAGGCCACACAGGCGACGCCCCCGGACCAGACCGCCGTCCTGGTGCCCGTCCACCCGGCCATGCCGCCGGCCCGGACCTGGCCCAGCTGCGGGCCGACGCTGTACGAGAGCACCTCGATGCCCGCGAGCCGGCCCCGCAGCTCCTCCGGGATCGTCTGGTTCCAGATGGTCGAACGGCCGAGGCCGCTGAGCATGTCGCCCGCGCCGGCGACCGTCAGGCAGGCCAGCACCAGCCATACGTCGCCGAACCAGCCCGCTGCCGCGATGGCCAGCCCCCAGACGGCCGCACCGCACACCACGAACAGTCCGTGCCGGCGTATCCGTGAGGTCCAGCCGCTGGTCAGGCCCAGGACGAGGGAGCCGACCGAGCCCGCCGCGTACATCAGCCCCAGTGACCACTCGGCGTCCAGCTCGTCGGCGAGGAACGGGAAGATCGTGTTCGGGAAGGCGAAGAACATCGCCGCCATGTCGATCGCGTACGTTCCGAGCAGGACCGGCCGGCTCCACGCGTAGCGCGCCCCCTCCACGATGCCGCGCAGCGACGGCTTCGTCCCCTGCTCCGCGGGCGGCGCGGGCGCCAGCCTGCGGCACAGCACGACGGAGACGGCGAACGTGACCACGGTGACCGCGTACGCCGTCGCGTGCCCGGCGTAGGCCACCACCAGGCCCGCCAGCGCCGGCCCCATGATCGCGCCGGCCTGCCAGCGCAGCGAGTTCAGCGCGGCGGCGGCGCCCAGCTGGTCGTGCGGCACGATGCGGGCCATCAGCGAGTCCAGCGCGGGCCGCTGGAGCCCGGCCAGCGCGGAGACCCCGCCCGCCACCACGTACAGCGGCCACAGCATCGGATCGGGCAGGGCCGCGTTCACCAGCAGGACCAGCGCGAGCAGCCCCAGCCCCGCCTCGGTGGCCAGGATGACCTTGCGGCGGTCGGCCGCGTCGGCCAGCGCACCGCCGTAGAGCCCGAACACGACCAGCGGCACCAGCTCGACCGCGCCCATCGCGCCGACCGCGAGCGGGGACCCGGTGAGGTCCTTGATCTGGAGCGGCAGCGCGATCAGGGCCATGAAGCTGCCGAAGTAGGTGACGATGCCCTGCACCCACAGCAGCCGGAAGTCCGCCGAGGAACGCCAGGGGGACAGATCGGGAAGCAGCGCGGCCAGCCTGGCGGCGAGGGAGGTGCGAGAGGTCACGAGGAGACATGGTCCGTCCCGGTGCGTGCCCGGTGCAAACAGATTTCACGCAGGGACGGGCAGCAGGGGGCAGCCGGCGGAGGACCGGCGACGGGGCGGCGGGTGCCGAAGGGTGTTCCTGATCACCACCGCGCGGGCGGCGGCGCGGTCAGCTGGTCGGCCAGCCGGGACAGCCGGTCCCGGAACCGCAGCCGGCCGCGCTGCGCGGGCGCGCCGTTCTCCCCCGCCGCCGCGCTGACCAGGTGCTGGACCGTGTCCAGGTCCACATCGTCGCCGCCCGTCACGGAGAGCGCCTCGTGGGCGAGCCCCCGCACCTCCGGATCCCCGTTGTCCAGCGACAGGACCGTCGCCCCGGCCCGGCGGGCATCGTGCACCCGCTCCAGCAGCCCCTCGCCCGGCCGCTCCGGCACCACCACGAGCAGCGTCTCGCCCCGCCCGGCCGCCTCGATCCGCCCGAGCCCCACGGACAGATGGGCCGGGCCGCCCGGCTCCACCCGGTGGCGTACCAGCGTGGGCGTCAGCTCGGGCAGCCCGGACCAGGTGGACTCGTCGACCAGATGGGCCGCCAGGTGCCACGGCTCGTACACCTCGGTCCCCACCAGCAGCAGCCCGCCGCCGTGCGGCACGACGGACGAGCGGAGCGTCCCGGCGAACCGCCGGGTCGCCGCCGGCCACTGGGTCTTCGCCAACACCTCACGCAGCAGCGCCACACGTACGGCATCCATGGCCCGGCATCATGCACCACCTCCGGGTCCCCGGACCGGCGAACGGCGGCGGAGCCACCCGTACGAGTCCCGTGCGCAGGGCGGGCACAAGGCAGTCCCACTGGCCGAGGACGCACCGTCCCGCGCCCGTACCTGGCAGTAGTGTCGGGGCCATGACTACGAATGACAGCGGCAGCGCGCCCAAGCCCCCCGCCAAGGACCCCTGGGACCTCCCCGACGTGTCCGGCCTGACCATCGGCGTCCTCGGCGGCACCGGCCCGCAGGGCCGCGGACTCGCCTACCGGTTCGCCCGCGCCGGGCAGTCCGTGATCATCGGCTCCCGTGCGGCGGACCGCGCCCGGGCCGCCGCCGACGAGCTGGGACACGGCGTGCGCGGCGCGGACAACGCCGCCTGCGCGCGCGACAGCGACGTCGTGATCGTCGCCGTGCCGTGGGACGGGCACGCCAAGACCCTGGAGTCCCTGCGCGAGGAGCTCGCCGGCAAGCTCGTCATCGACTGCGTCAACCCGCTCGGCTTCGACAAGAAGGGCGCCTACGCGCTGAAGCCCGAGGAGGGCAGCGCCGCCGAACAGGCCGCCGCCCTGCTGCCGGAGTCCCGCGTCACCGCCGCCTTCCACCACCTCTCGGCGGTCCTGCTCCAGGACGAGGCGATCGAGGAGATCGACACCGACGTGATGGTGCTCGGCGAGGCCCGCGCCGACACCGACCTCGTCCAGGCGCTGGCCGGCCGGATCCCGGGGATGCGCGGCATCTTCGCGGGCCGGCTCCGCAACGCCCACCAGGTTGAGTCGCTCGTCGCCAACCTGATCTCGGTCAACCGCCGCTACAAGGCACACGCCGGGCTGCGCACCACCGACGTCTGAGCCACGGCCCCGCGCCCGGCGGCCGGGGGCATGGGGGACACTGGACGGGACCGCGCACCATCCCCCGACAGGAGCCACCCCCATGCCCCGCCTCGCTCTCTACGCCCTCGCCGTCTGCGTCCTCGCCGTCGCAGCCGCCGTGATCTCCTTCGTGCAGGGCAGCTGGCTCCTCGGGATCGTCTGGGTGCTGCTGGTCGGCCTCTCGTCCAACATGGCCTGGTACTACGTACGCCGGCAGCGCGTCGTGAACGCCCAGGGCGCGTAGGACTCCGGGGTGGCTACCCGGCCATCGCGCAGACCGGGTTCGGCGTCTGCCAGAACCGGTAGGAGTCGAGACCGCAGTACGTCTCGAACTCACTGACACCCAGCGACCGCAGAATCGCGTCGATCGCATCGAAGAAGGCCGCGTTCACCTCGGGGACCCACAGCAGAGCGAAGACCGCGATCAGCCCGAACGGCGCGAACGGCTCCACCTGACGCCGCACCGAGTGGGAGAGCCACGGCTCGATCACCCCGTACCCGTCCAGCCCCGGCACCGGTACGGAGTTCAGGATCGCGGCCGTGACCTGGAGCAGCGCCAGGAAACCCAGCGCGTACCGGAAGGCGACCGGGACGCCGTCCAGCGCGTCCAGCCAGAACGGCGCGGTGCACACGACCGCGAACAGGACGTTCGTCAGCGGGCCCGCCGCCGAGATCAGGCTGTGCCGCCAACGGCCCCGGATCCGGCCCCGCTCGATGAAGACCGCGCCACCGGGCAGCCCGATGCCGCCCATGATCACGAACAGCACGGGCAGCACGATGCTCAGCAGCGCGTGCGTGTACTTCAGGGGATTCAGCGTCAGGTAGCCCTTCGCCCCGATGGAGATGTCGCCGCTGTGCAGCGCCGTCCGGGCGTGTGCGTACTCGTGCAGACAGAGCGAGACGACCCAGGCCGCCGTGACGAACAGGAACGTGGCGAAGCCCGGCTGCTCGGCGAAATCCGTCCACACCGCCCAGCCGGACACCGCCGTCACGGCGGCGATGCCGAGGAAGACCGGGCTGATCCGCCGGTCGCTGCGGGCTGTTGCGGAGGTCATCGGCGGCTCCTGGTGGCTGCGGGGAGCGGGCGGGCGGCGAGCCCCGACCGTACAGGCGACACGCGGAAAACGTCTCGCGTCGGGTGGGTGGTTCCATGAAGGGGGTCCGTGCCGAGCCGGTCGGCGAGCACCGTGCGCACCTCGTCGTACGCGGCCAGCGCCTGGGCCGTGCGCCCGGCGTCACGCAGGGCCCGCAGCCGCAGCGCCTGGAGCGGTTCGTCGAGGGGGTGCTCCTCGCAGAGCGCGGCCAGCTCCGGCAGTACGTCGTCGGCCCGCCGGACCCGGATCGCCGGCGTCCAGGGCCCGCGCCGGCTCCCCCCGCCCCCGGGCCCGTCGTCCTCCAGGGCAACCTCCGGGCCCGGCTCACCAGCTTCGTCGGACGCGAGAGCGACATCGAAGCCCTGCGCGGCGACCTCTCCCGGGCCCGGCTGGTCACCCTCCTGGGACCCGGCGGCGCGGGCAAGACCCGGCTCTCCCAGGAGACCGCGGAATCCTTCGACCCCGCGTCCTGGCCGGACGGCGTCTGGCTGGCCGAACTCGCGCCCGTCGACGATCCCGAAGCGGTGGCGGAAGCGGTCCTCGGTGCACTCGGCGCCCGCGAGACCGTGCTCCGCGGCGCGGGCGCCGAAGAACTCCGGGCCGCCGAACGGGGCGCGGGCGAGCCGCTTTCCCGGCTCACCGAGCACTGCTCCCGGCGCCGCATGCTGCTGCTCCTGGACAACTGCGAGCACGTGATCGAGGCCGCCGCGTCCCTCGCCGACCATCTGCTGGCCCGCTGCCCACAGCTCACCGTCCTCGCCACCAGCCGTGAACCCCTCGGCGTACCCGGCGAGTTCGTCCGGCCCGTGGAGCCGCTGCCCGACCCGACGGCCCTGCGCCTGCTGGCCGAGCGCGGCGCCGCCGTACTGCCCGGCTTCCGGGTCGACGCCGACGCGGCGACCGCGGCGGCCACTGCCGAGATCTGCCGCCGCCTCGACGGTCTGCCGCTCGCCATCGAACTCGCCGCTGCCCGGCTGCGGATGCTCACCCCGCAGCAGATCGCCGACCGGCTCGACGACCGGTTCCGGCTGCTGACGAGCGGCAGCCGGACCGTGCTCCCGCGCCAGCAGACCCTGCGGGCCGTCGTCGACTGGTCCTGGGACCTCCTCGCCGAGGACGAACGCACCGCCCTGCGCCGGCTGTCCGTGTTCGCCGGCGGCTGCACCCTCGAAGCGGCCGAGGCGGTCTGCGCGGACGGGCCGCGCCAGGCGCGCGAGGTCGCCGGGCTGCTCGGCTCCCTCGTCGACAAGTCCCTGGTCGTCGCCGCTCCCGCGGCGGACGGCCAGATGCGCTACCGCCTCCTGGAGACCGTCGGCGAGTACGCGGCGCAGCGGCTCGACGAGGCGGGGGAGCGGGACGCCGTCGAACGCCAGCACCTCGTGTACTTCCGGGAGCTGGCCCGTACCACCGACCCCCTGCTCCGCGGCGCCGGACAGCGCGCCGCGATCGAGCTCTTCCAGCGCGAGTACGAGAACCTGCGCACCGCGCTGCGGCACGCCGTCGCGGCGCGCGACGAGCAGGAGTCCCTGTGCCTGGTGATCGCGCTCTCCTGGTACTGGCAGATCCGCAATCTGCGCAGCGACGCCCTGCACTGGGCCGACGCCGCGGCGGCCCTCGGCCCCGATCCCTTCGCCGCGCCCGTGGAGCCCGCGCCCTCGATCCACGAACGCTGCACCGACGCGCCGCCGCCCATGGGGCCCGAACTGCTCCAGGAGGCGCGGCGCCAGGTGGGGCTGATCCAGCTGGTCAGCATGGACCACGCGATGGACGAGTGGACGAACGAGGCCAGCATGGTGCGGCTCCGGGGCATCGCCTCCGTCTACCGGGCCGGTCAGCCGCAGACCTGCCGGAGCCCCGCGTCGCTCTGGTTCTTCGCCGTCATGCTGACCGGTGGCGTCGCGGACCTGCGGCACCTGCTGGACGAAACGGTCCGCGCCGCACGGGAGTTCGCCTTCGAGTGGGAGCTCGCCGCGGCGCTTCAGATGCGCGCCAACGTGCTGGCCAACCGACCCGACTGGGCGGGCGCCGCCCATCTCGACGCCGCCGAGAGCCTGGAGATCTTCAGCCGTCTCGGGGACGACTGGGGCATGGCCGAGGCGCTGTCCTCGCGCGGCGAGGCGAAGGAGAAGACGGGCGACTACCGCCAGGCGGCCGAGGACTACCAGGCCGCGATCGGCTGCGCGGAGAAGCTCGGCGCCCTGGCCCAGGTGTCGGTGCTGCGCACCCGGTACGCCTCGGCGCTCACCGAGCTCGGCCGCGGGGCGGAGGGCGAGGCGATCCTGCGCCAGGTGATCGCGGACGAGCGGCACGCGGGGCACGAGGCGCGGCCGGCGGCCCGGCTCTTCCTGGCGCTGTGGCTGGGCCGCTGCGGCCGGACCGCCGAGGCGCGTGAGCAGTTCTTCGAACTGCTCGAAGAGTTCAGGTCGCAGACCATGGCGATCTTCGAGGGCTTCGTCCTGGGCGGCCTGGCCTGGCTGGACAACCAGGACGGGAACTACGCGGACGCCCTGGACCGCGGCCGGCAGGCCCTGTTGCGCCTGGGTGATCCGCTGACGCAGATGGTGGCGCCGCAGATGGCCGTGATCCATCTGGTCACCCTGGCCTGGGCGCTGGGCGGGCTCGGCACGGAGCGCGCCGCGGAGCTCGGTGCCCGGCTGCTGGCCGCCGGCCGGGAGCTGCTGCCACGGGGGCACTTCCTGACGTCGATGGAGCGGGACAACTTCGACCGTGCCGAGGAACTGGTCCGTGCCGCACTCGGGGACGCCGCCTACGAGGCCGCGTACGCCGAGGGCGGCGGCCTCCGTCTGGAGGAGGCCGCCGCCCTCGTGGACGCGTACCGGCACTGACGGGTGGGAGGGCCCGTCAGGACTTCTTGCGGAACTTGGACACCGCGAGCGGTGCCATGGCCGCCGTGATGACCACGGTCCAGCCGAGCGTCAGCCAGACCGAGTCGCCGACCGGGGTGCCCATCATCAGGGCGCGTGCGGCGTCGGCCAGGTTGGACAGCGGGTTGTAGTCGGTGAACGTCTGGAGCCAGCCCGGCATCGTCGTGGGCGGCGCGAAGATGGACGAGCCGAACTGGAGCGGCATCATCACGATCATCCCCATTCCCTGCACGGCCTGGGCCGTCTTCATGGACAGTCCGAGCAGGATGAAGATCCACATGATGGCGGCGCCGAACGCGGCAGCCAGCCCGATCGCCCCGATCAGCCCGAGCACCGATCCGTGGAGCTCCATACCGAGCGCGAAGCCCATGCCCAGCAGGATCAGCGTGGCGACCATCATGCGGGCGAGCTCGACCACGATCTTGGCGATGAGCACCGAGGAGCGGGCGATCGGCATCGTACGGAACCGGTCCATGACGCCCTTGCGGAAGTCGTCGTTGACACCGGAGCCGACGGCCATGGCGATGTTCATGCCCATCATCGCCATCAGGCCGGGGATCAGGTAGTTCAGGTACTCCTGCCGGCCGCCGCCCATGCTGCCGCCGACGGATCCGCCGAAGACGTACACGAACAGCAGGACGAAGATCACCGGCATCAGGAGCGCGTCGAACATCGACTCCGGATCCTTCTTGATCTGGAGCAGATTGCGCCGCACCAGCGCACCGATGTGGCGCAGGTTGTTCCGCAGCCCGATCCGGCCCTCGTCGTGGAGCTTCGCGGCCGGGGCGGCCGGGGCCGCGTCGGTGGGGGTGGGCGTCAGAGTCGTCGTGCTCATGCCGCGACCTCCTGGGGAGTCGTGTCGGTGACGGTGGCCTTGTCGCCGGTGATGGCGAGGAACACCTCGTCCAGGCTGGGCAGCGCGGTGGCGACGTGCGCCAGCGAGAAGCCCCGGGTGCCGAGCAGGCCGATGACGGCGGTGAGCTGCTCGTCGCTGAGGATCGGTACGTACAGCAGTCCCTCGTCCGGGACCGCCTGGGCGCCCGCCACACCGTCGAGACCGGCCTCCCTGATGGCCTGCCCCATCGCGGCCAGCTGAGCCGGGTCCGAGGGCCGGATCTGCAGGGTGCGGCCGCCGACCTTCGCCTTCAGCTCGTCGACACCGCCGCGGGCGATGATCCTGCCCTTGTCGATGACGGTGAGCTCGTTGGCCAGCTGTTCGGCCTCTTCCATGTACTGGGTGGTGAGCAGCACGGTCGCCCCCTCCGCGACCATCCGCTGCACCTCGTCCCAGACCTCGTTACGGGTACGGGGGTCGAGCCCCGTCGTCGGCTCGTCCAGGTAGAGGACGGCCGGGCTGCCGATCATGGAGGCGGCGAGGTCCAGCCGGCGGCGCATACCGCCGGAGTACTCCATCGCGGCCTTCTTCGCCGCGTCCGTGAGCGAGAAGCGCTCCAGCAGCTCGTCGGCGCGCGAGCGGGCCTTCTTGCGCGGCAGGTCCAGCAGCCGCCCGATCATGTAGAGGTTCTCCCAGCCGGAGAGCTTCTCGTCGACCGAGGCGTACTGCCCGGTCAGACCGATGGTGCGGCGGAGCGCGCGGGGCTGCTTCACCACGTCGTAACCGGCCACGACCGCGTGTCCGGCGTCGGGCTGGATCAGGGTGGACAGGACCCGTACGAGGGTCGTCTTGCCGGCGCCGTTGGGGCCGAGCACGCCGAGGACGGTGCCCTCGCGCACATCCAGGTCCACGCCGTCCAGAGCCTTGGTCGAGCCGTAGTGCTTGACCAGCCCCCGTACCTCGACGGCGTTCTTGCCGTTCCTGGGGTTCTTGTCGATTCGCGTCATGTCCATCATCAGACCAGCCGCCACCGACAACGCACCGACAGTCCGCCTACAGCACGACGACAGCCCGCCGATGGGGGAAGTCGGCGGGCTGTCGGTGGTGCGGCAGTGGTCGTTCGGTCGCCGGCGCTGTGCCGGCGTTCTGCCTAGTGGAAGGTGTGCTCCGGCGCCGGGAAGGTGCCGCCGACGACCTCGTCCGCGAACGCCTTCGCGGCGTCGCCGAGGACCTGGCGCAGGTCGGCGTACTGCTTGGTGAAGCGCGGCACCTTGCCGCCGGTCAGGCCGACCATGTCGGTGTAGACCAGCACCTGCGCGTCGGTGTCCGGACCGGCGCCGATGCCCACGGTCGGGATGTGCAGGGTGCGGGTGACCTCGGCGGCCAGTTCGGCCGGGACGAGTTCCAGGACGACGGCGAACGCGCCCGCGTCCTGCACGGCCTTCGCGTCGCGCAGCATCTGCTGGGCGGCCTCCTCGCCGCGGCCCTGCACCCGGTAACCCATCGCGTTGACGGACTGCGGGGTCAGGCCGATGTGGGCCATGACCGGGATGCCGGCGTCGACCAGGAGCTTGATCTGCTCATGGCTGCGCTCGCCGCCCTCCAGCTTGACCGCGCCGACCCCGGACTCCTTGATCAGCCGGGTGGCGTTGCGCAGGGCCTGGACCGGGCTCTCCTGGTAGGCCCCGAAAGGCAGGTCGGCGACGACCAGGGCGCGCTTGGTGCCCCGGACGACGGCGGCGGACAGGATGGCGATCTCGTCCATCGTGACGGGCACGGTGGTCTCGTAGCCGAGGTGGCAGTTGCCCATGGAGTCGCCGACGAGCATGACCGGGATGCCGGCCTCGTCGAAGACGGACGCGGTCATCGCGTCGTAGGCGGTGAGCATGGGCCACTTCTCGCCGCGCGCGGTGGCGGCGGCGATGTCGTGGACGGTGACGCGGCGGTTGCTCTTGCCTCCGTACAGCGCCTTGCTGCTGTCGGAGGGGGCTCCCGCGGGGGAAGTGGGGGACTGGTTGTGCGCAGCCTGAAGCGACATTGCCAACGGCTCCTTCGTCATCTCGAGGCGCCCTGACGGCGTCCCCGGATCGCTTCCATGGTGGCATCCCGGAGCCGCTCACGGGAAGTGGGCCCGCCGTACGGGATGGCACCCGGTGTCACGGCGCCGGTAAAGACTTTCCAATACGAGACGGTCTCGTATCGAAATGAAGGTATGTTCTCCCCATGTCCATACCGTCCGGCGCTCCCGTCGCCGTGCCCCAGGTCCCCGAGGCGGTCCACCGCCGCCGCTGGGCGATCCTCGCCGTCCTGATGTTCAGCCTGCTCATCGTGGTGCTGGACAACTCGATCCTGAACGTCGCCGTCAAGACGATCGCCTCCCCCTCGCCCACCGGTCTGGGCGCCACCCAGAGCGAGCTGGAGTGGGCCATCAACTCCTACACGCTCGTCTTCGCCGGACTGCTCTTCACCGCCGGCCTGCTCGGCGACCGCCTCGGACGCAAGAAGATCCTGCTCTTCGGCATCGTCGTCTTCGGACTGGGTTCGGCCTTCGCCGCCATGTCGGGATCGCCCGGCGAGCTCATCACCTGGCGCGCCGTGATGGGCTTCGGCGCCGCATTCGTCATGCCGGCCACGCTCGCCGTCCTGATGAACGTCTTCGAGCGCGACGAGCAGCCCAAGGCCATCGGCATCTGGGCCGGCAGCGTGGGTCTCGGCATCGCGATCGGCCCGATCACCGGCGGCCTGCTCCTCGAACACTTCTGGTGGGGTTCGATCTTCCTCGTCAACGTGCCCGTCGTGGTCGTCGCGCTGATCGCCATGGCCGTGCTCGTACCGGACTCCAGGGACCCGAAGCCGGGCCGTCTCGACCCGCTCGGCGTGGTGCTCTCCATCATCGGCCTGGTGCTGCTGGTGTACGGGATCATCCGCGGCGGCGAGCTCGCCGACTTCACCGACGTCTCCGTGCTGCTGCCCGTCGCCGGGGGCCTGGCCGTGCTGGTCGTGTTCGTCCTCCACGAGAAGCGCAGCAGCAGCCCGGCGATCGACATCTCGTACTTCAGGAAGCCGGCGTTCTCCGCCGCCGTCGCCGCCATCGCGCTGGTCTTCTTCGCGCTGATGGGCGTGACGTTCTTCTCCGCCTTCTACATGCAGAGCGTGCGCGGCTGGAGCGCCCTGCAGTCCGGGCTGCTGATCCTGCCGCTGGCCGTCGCGCAGATGGTCTTCGCCCCGCGGGCCCGGTTCGTGGTCGACCGGTTCGGTGCCCGTGCCGTGTGCACGGTGGGCATGCTGCTGGTCGCCGGTGGCCTGGCGGCGTTCGCCCTGTTCGATGCCACGACCCCGGTCTGGGTGATGTGCGTGGTCTTCTTCGTCCAGGGCACGGGCATGGCGCACGTGATGCCACCGGTCACCGTCGCCGTGATGCAGGCGCTGCCCCGGGAGAAGGCCGGATCGGGCTCGGCCGTGAACAACACGTTCCGACAGGTCGGCGGCGCCCTCGGGATCGCCGTGCTCGGATCGGTGCTCTCCGCCGTCTACCGCGGCGACATCGAGGGACACCTCGACGCGGTCCCGGCCGCGGCCAGGGACGTGGCGGGGGAGTCCATCGAGGCGACGCTCGGTGTCGCCGAGAAGATGGGTCCGGCGGGCACCCCGCTGGTGGCTGCCGCGCAGGACGCGTTCATGGGCGCCATGCACGTCACGGCCGTCGGCTCGGCGTGCGTCGCCCTGATCGGCGCGATCGTGGTCGCCCTGTTCCTGCCGGGCAGGCCGCCCGCCGGGCAGCCGGCCGCGCAGGACGAGCGGACGGTCCCGGTGGAGGCCTGACGGTCCCGGTGGAGGCCTGACGGTCGCGGGGGTGAGCCCCGGCGGTCGCGGCCGGGCACGGCGGGACCCGGCGGTCGCGGCCGGGCACGGCGGGACCCGGCGGTCGCGGCCGGGCGCCGAGGTGCCGGGCGCCTCCCGCGTCGGCGAGAATCGGCGGTGGTGAAAGGTGGTTCCACGTGCAGGCGCAAGCATCGGACCGGGACGGCCGGGTCTCCGGGGAACCGGACCGGCCGGCCCACGACGGCGGCCCGGCGCCGCATCCCGTCGGCGAACAGGAGCCACGCCGCGGCCGCCCGCGCAGCGCCGCCGCCGAGCGGGCCATCCTGGACGCCGTCGTCGAGCTCCTGGAGGCCGGCGAACCGCTCGCCGGCCTCTCCATCGAGCGGATCGCCCGCACCGCCGGGGTCGGCAAGGCCACCATCTACCGGCGCTGGACCGGCAAGGAGGAGCTCTTCGTCGATGTCCTGCGCGAGATCGAGCCACCGGAACCCGAGGTCTCCGGCACCGGGGGCCTCGGTGACCTGCGCGTCCTGCTGGAGTCCATGCGCACCCGCGGACTCGCCCAGCGTTCCTCGGTGCTGCTGCACAACGTCTTCGCCCAGATGAAGAGCCACCCCAAGCTGTGGGCGGAGTACCACCGCACGGTGATCGCGCCCCGCAGGGCCGCGATGCTCGCCGCCGTCGCCCGGGCCGTCGAGACGGGTGAGCTGCGGGGCGACGCGGATGTGGAGCTGATGGACGACCTGTTCCTCGGCCCCATGCTCGTACGCACCATCCACCGGCCCGACGCGCCGCTGCCCGAGGACCTCGCCGACCGCATCATCCGCCTGCTGATCCAGGGACTCGGACCGCGTCCCGCGGCCTCCGGCCGGGGCGAAGACGCAGGTCACCGCTGAGACCGGCCGGCTGACTCGCCCGGGCCGAGGCGAGTGTGAGCGTTCTGTCACAAGCCACCACTGACCCCCTGTGGCCGGAACCCTTCGCACCGCCCGGGTCGTCCTCGTGGCAGTACGGCCGTCGCCGACGGCCGGAAAGGCATCGTGCATCCCCTAGGGTCGTGGGCGCGGCGATGTGTACGGCAAGGCAGTGAGGACAGCGCAATGGTGCAGGCGTACAGGGCGGACACCGGGAACGGCGGCGCAGGACCGCAGCGCACCGGATCCCGTTTCCGGGACCTGCGCGACAGACTGACCCGGGACCCCGGCATCTGGCGGCGCGGGATCGTCCTGGCCGGCTGCTCGGTCCTGCTGGCCCTCGTGATGCTCCTCCACGCACAGATCCCGAACACCATCGGCAACCTGGGCAGCCTCACCGAGACGTTCCTGCCGTGGTGTGCCGTCTTCGTCCCGCTGCTGCTGATCCTGGGCCTGGTGCGCCGCTCGGCGACCGCGCTGATCGCCCTGCTGTTGCCGGTCCTGGTCTGGTTCAACGTCTTCGGAGGGCTGCTCACCGACAAGTCGGGCACCGGTGGCGATCTCACCGTCGCCACCCACAACGTCAACGCGGACAACCCCGACCCCGCCGGCACCGCCCAGCAGGTCGCCGGTTCGGGCGCCGACGTCGTCGCCCTCCAGGAACTCCCCAGCGGCAAGGTCACGGCCTACGAGTCGGCGCTCGCCGACCGCTTCCCGTACCACTCGGTGCAGGGGACCGTCGGCCTGTGGAGCAAGTACCCGCTCAGCGACACCCGCCCCGTCGACATCAAGATGGGCTGGGTCCGCGCCATGCGCACCACCGTCACCACGCCCCAGGGCCCGATCGCCGTCTACGTCGCGCATCTGCCCTCGGTACGGGTCAAGCTGCACGCCGGATTCACCGCCAGCCAGCGGGACCAGAGCGCGGACGCCCTCGGCAAGGCCATCTCCCACGAACCGCTGGAACGGATCGCGCTGCTCGGCGACCTCAACGGGACCATGAACGACCGCTCGCTCAACGCGGTCACCTCGCAGATGCGCTCCACCCAGGGCGCGGCAGGTGACGGCTTCGGCTTCAGCTGGCCCGCTTCCTTCCCGATGGCCCGGATCGACCAGATCATGGTGAAGGGCGTCGAACCGATGTCGTCGTGGACGCTGCCGGCCACGGACAGCGACCATCTTCCGATCGCCGCCCGCGTCAAACTGTGACGCAACGGTCCGTTTACCTCCGCGCACCAAACGTCTGAGAGAATTTGTTCCGAACGGGAACAAGGCCGCCGGCGAGGAAGCCGGTCCGTCACCGTGCGATCCGGCCCCGGCCGGCCCGCGCCGGCGCACGTCACGGCCGCGTTCCCTCCTGCCCCTCGCGCTCCCCGCAGGCCCACCGGGCCCGCGGCCGGAGCGCGCACGGGGCCCACTTCGGAAAGGTCTCTCCTCATGCCTCTGGCTCTGCTCGCACTCGCGGTGAGCGCCTTCGGCATCGGTACTACGGAGTTCGTGATGATGGGCCTGCTGCCCAACGTCGCGGACGATCTGGGCACCTCCGTCCCCACCGCGGGCTACCTCGTGTCGGCGTACGCGATCGGCGTGGTGCTCGGCGCCCCGCTGCTCACCGCCGTCGGCTCGCGCATCCCGCGCAAGCGGATGCTCCTGCTGCTGATGGCGCTGTTCACCTTCGGCAACCTCGCCTCCGCGCTGGCTCCGGACTTCGGCTGGCTGATCGCGGGACGCGTGCTGGCGGGGCTGCCGCACGGAGCCTTTTTCGGCGTCGGGGCGGTCGTCGCCGCCCGGCTGGTCTCCGACGGGCGCCAGGCACGGGCCGTGGCGACCATGTTCCTCGGCCTGACCGTCGCCAACATCGTCGGAGTCCCGGCCGCCACCCTGCTCGGCCAGCACCTCGGCTGGCGGGCCACGTTCCTGGTGGTCGCGGTGATCGGGCTCTGCGCGATGGCCGCGCTCGCCGGCCTCGTCCCGCAGATCCCGGTCGAGGCCCACCAGAACGTACGCCACGAGCTGCGCGCCCTGGGCAACCGTCAGGTCCTGCTCGGGCTCCTGACCGCCGTCTTCGGCTTCGCCGGGGTCTTCGCCGTGTACTCCTACCTCTCGGCGATGACGACCGAGGCGATGGGCTTCGGCGAGTCCTCGGTGACCCTGGTGCTGGCGCTCTTCGGCATCGGCATGACCCTGGGCGCACTCGCCGCGGGCCCGCTCACGGACCGGGCGCTGCGCCCGACGCTGTACGGCTCGCTGGGCGCGCTCGCCGTCGTCCTGGTCGTCTTCCCGTTCGCCGCCCACGTGCAGTGGGCCGCGCTGGTGATGGTCGTGCTGCTGGGCGGGGTCGGCTTCATGACGACCACGCCGTTGCAGATGCTCGTCATGAACAAGGCCAAGGACGCCCCGACCCTGGCATCCGCCTCCAACCACTCCGCCTTCAACCTGGCCAACGCGGGCGGCGCCTGGCTGGGCGGCGTCGCCATCGCGGCGGGCTGGGGCTGGACCTCCCCGGCCCTGGTCGGCGCGGTGCTGGCCGTCGCGGGCCTCGCGGTGGCGGTCACGGCCGGTGTACTGGACCGCGACCGGACCCCGTCACGGGTGGTGGCCCGGGCGGCGGCGGTGACCGAGCGGAGCCCGGCCACCTCAGGCGCACGCCCGGCACCGTCAGGCCGGTCCGGCGACTGAGGACACGACGATCCGCCGGTTCAAGACACTGCCCGCCACAATCAAGCCCGTCCGGCGATTGAGGACGAGACCTCGGCCGGGCGGGCGGTGCCGGAAATCAAGCCCGTCCGGCGATTGAGGACAAGACCCCGGCCGGGCGGGCGGTGCCGAAAACGAAGCCCGTCCGGCGATTGAGGACACCCCAGGGGCCGGACGGGCCCGCAGCACACCCGTACCCCCGGCGTCAGCCGGACTCGCGCCAGCGGTTCGTGATCGGCAGCCGCCGGTCCTTGCCGAAGCCCTTGGGCGAGATCTTCGTGCCCGGCGGGTACTGCCGCCGCTTGTACTCCGCCGTGTCCACCATCCGCAGCGTCTTCGCCACGAGCTCGGCGTCGAACCCGGCCGCGACGATCGCGTCGAGTCCCTGGTCCCGGTCGACGTACATCTCCAGGATCCGGTCCAGCACGTCGTAGTCGGGCAGCGAGTCCGTGTCGACCTGACCCGGCCGCAGCTCCGCGCTCGGCGGCTTGGTGATGGAGGCCTCGGGGATCGGCGGCGTCTGCCCGCGCTCCTCCGCCGCCCGGTTGCGCCACTTCGCCAGCCGGAAGACCGACGTCTTGTAGACGTCCTTGATCGGCCCGTACGCGCCGACGGAGTCCCCGTACAGCGTCGAGTAACCGACCGCCAGCTCCGACTTGTTGCCCGGAGCCAGGACGATTTGGCCCTCCTGGTTGGACACGGCCATCAGCATCGTGCCGCGCAGCCGCGACTGCAGGTTCTCCTCGGCGAGCCCGGTGAGCCCGAGCGAGCCCATGTACGCGTCGAACATCGGCTCGATCGGTACGGTCCGGAAGTTCAGTCCGGTACGCCGCGCCAGCTCGGCCGCGTCGCCCTTGGAGTGGTCCGAGGAGTACTTCGACGGCATCGAGATGCCGTACACGTGCTGCGCGCCCAGCGCGTCGCAGGCGATCGCGGCGACCAGCGCCGAGTCGATCCCGCCGGAGAGCCCGACCAGCACACTGCTGAAGCCGTTCTTCGCCGCGTACGCCCGCAGGCCCACCACGAGCGCCGAGTACAGCTCCTCGTCGTCGTCGAGCCGCTCCGCGTACCCTCCGGCCAGCTCCGCCTCGTACGCCGGCAGCGGCTTCTCGGAGAGGATCACGTGGTCGATCCGCAGCCCGTCGTTCACCACGCCGGACGGCGCCTCGGGCGAGGCGGCCGGCAGATCGAGGTCCAGGATCACACTGCCCTCGGCGAACTGCGGCGCACGGGCGATGACCTCGCCCTGCTTGTCGACGACGATCGAGTCCCCGTCGAAGACCAGCTCGTCCTGGCCGCCGATCATCGCGAGGTACGCGGTCGTGCAGCCGGCCTCCTGGGCCCGCTTGCGGACCAGTTCCAGCCGGGTGTCGTCCTTGTCCCGCTCGTACGGCGAGGCGTTGATCGACAGCAGCAGCCCGGCCCCGGCGGCACGCGCGGCCGGCACCCGGCCGCCGTCCTGCCAGAGGTCCTCGCAGATCGCCAGCGCCACGTCGACGCCGTGCACCCGTACGACGGGCATCGAGTCGCCCGGCACGAAGTACCGGAACTCGTCGAAGACGCCGTAGTTGGGCAGGTGGTGCTTGGCGAAGTTCAGCGCGATCTGTCCGCGGTGCAGCACCGCTGCGGCGTTCCGCGGCGATCCGGCGGGCTGGCCGTAGCGCGGCGCGGCGGACTCGGAACGGTCGAGGTAGCCGACGACGACCGGGAGTTCCCCGAAGCCCTCCGCGTCCAGGCGCGCGGCGAGCGCGCGCAGCGCCTCCCGCGACGCCTCGACGAAGGACGACCGCAGGGCCAGGTCCTCGACGGGGTATCCGGTCAGCACCATCTCGGGGAACGCCACCAGGTGGGCGCCCTGTTCGGCGGAGTGCCGGGTCCAGTGGAGGATCGACTCGGTGTTACCGGCGAGGTCGCCGACGGTCGAGTCGATCTGATTCAGTGCGAGGCGTAGTTGAGGCACGCCGCCCAGTGTAATCGTCTGACTGACGCGATGTCCTGGCGGGCCGGGCGAAATACGGCACGGCCCGCCGGGAATCCGCTCAGCGGCGGTAGCCGAGGACCGTCATCATGCCTGCCTCCGCGTGGTACAGGTTGTGGCAGTGGAGCATCCACAGACCCGGGTTGTCCGCGTCGAAGTCGACGGTCAGCGTCTGCCGGGGCAGCACGATCGCGGTGTCCTTACGGGCCCCGGCCGCGCCCCCGGCCAGCGCGAAGGTGTGTCCGTGCAGATGGATCGGGTGCCACATCGCGGTCGGGTTGTGGAACTCCATCCGGACCCGCTCGCCTGCCTTCACCGGATGACGCTGGTCGGCGGTGTAGGGCTTCCTGTCGAAGGCCCAGTCATACGCCTCCATGGAACCGGTCAGCCGCATCCGCACCGTCCGGTCGGGTTCGCGTACGGCCAGGGCCACCGAGGCGTCCGGGGACAGCCGGTCGGCCGTCACCAGTTCGCCGTCCAGTTCCTTCGGCCGTACGGACGCGCCGGGCGCGGCGCCGCTCCCGGTCCGCAGCAGGGCCATCGCCGAGGCCTTCTTGCCCTCGGCCAGCGCGGTCAGCGGGAACACCCCGTCCCCGGCGGTGACCAGGACGTCGTACCGCTCGCCCATCCCGATCAGCAGCGCGTCGGTCGTGGTGTGCCGGACCGGGAAGCCGTCGGTGTGCGTCACCGTCATCCGGTGGCCGCCGAGCGCGACGCGGAAGGCGGTGTCGCCGCCCGCGTTGATGATCCGCAGCCGGATCCGGTCGCCCGGCCGTGCGGTGAAGGAGGAAGGGTCCTCCGCCACGCGGCCGTTGACCAGGTAGTACGGATAGTCCACGTCTCCGGCGTCGCCGCCCAGCAGCTCGCTGGTGGCGCCCATCAGCATCCGCGAGGGCCCGCCGCTCGCGGGCGAGGCCGTCGACTGCATGGCGTGACCGCTGTGCCCGCCGCCCCCGGTGAGTTCCTGGAGCACGGCGTCGGGCGTGGAG
The DNA here is from genome assembly GCF_008042275.1 of Streptomyces sp. OR43. Classification (GTDB taxonomy): domain Bacteria; phylum Actinomycetota; class Actinomycetes; order Streptomycetales; family Streptomycetaceae; genus Streptomyces. The sequence continues at coordinate 270,501 of NZ_RDBK01000025.1, forward strand.
CCGTCCACGCCGTCGACCCAGTCGTCCAGGACGACGGTCCACTCCTTGTCGTAGCCGAGAGGCTCCTTGGGGTCGTCCACGATCAGCGGCGCGTAGAGCCCGCGGTCCAGCTGGACGCCCGAGTGCGGGTGGAACCAGTACGTTCCGGGGTCCGGCACCGCGAACCGGTAGGTGAAGTCCGCCCCCGCCTCGACGGCCCGCTGGGTCAGCCCGGGCACCCCGTCCATGTCGTTGCGCAGGGCGAGTCCGTGCCAGTGCATCGAGGTGGGCTGCGGCAGGTGGTTGGCGAGGGTGAGAGCGAGCGTGTCGCCCGCGGTGACCCGGACCTCCTTCCCGGGGAGCCGGTCCCCGTATGCCCACGAGCTGACGGTGTGCCCGTCGCCGAGGTCGAGCCGGGACGGGGTCGCGGTCAGGGTGACCTTGCGCTCGGGTCCGGCGCCCCGCCGCTGCTCGGCCGCGGCGACCTCCGGGCCGTCGGGGGAGACGTAGCCCTCCGGGACGGTGGTGCCGGAGGGGGCGGGGTGGTTCATGGCGGAGTGGTCCGCGGCGGCGTCGCGGCCGGCGCAGGCGGTGAGAACTCCCGTACCGGCAAGGGCGAGCGAGGCGCCGAGCACGGCGCGTCGGGTGTGCTGAGCGGGCATGACTGAGTGCACCTCAAGGATGTGGTCGGTGTGCTGGAGGACGGACGGGCGCGGGACGCCTATATCCGAAGCACCGACAGTCCGGTGAGGGCGGCCTTGCGCGGCCGGGGCGGGGGAGGAGGAGGCCGGGGCATCCGCGGCGACCGGCCGCGGCCCGGGCCCGACGACGGGGCGGCGCACCGCCGCACCACCAGCCACAGGGTGAGCAGCGCGACGCCCCAGGCAGCCAGCACCGCGACGCAGACGGACAGGGGGTCCATGCCGGGCACCGGCGCCGGGACGTCGTGCCGCAGGGCCACCGAGGGTCCGGTCGGCATGGCAGTCCCGGCCGTTACGGCAGTCCCGGCCGTCACAGGCTCGGTCATCACCGATCGGGTCATCGCATGCGAGGCGGCCGGCATCGCGTGCCCCGGGCCGCTGTGCTCCGCAGGGTGCCCGACGGTGTGCATGGTGAAGATCCCGAAGAGCAGCGCGGCGAACAGCAGCAGCCGCCCGTACGTCGCACTCCTCGATCCGGACATGCCGGCCACCCTACCCCCGCCGGGTATGCGAATCGCGGCTGCCCGCCGCCCCCGCGCGGCGGGCAGCGGGGCGTCCGGCGGCGACGGACAACGGACCGTCCGGCTGTGGAGAGCCGGCAGTCGGGCGGGAGCGACGGGCTGTCACGCGGCGGGCGACGGACGGCCGGCCGGGGGGCGGGCCGCCGTCCGGTCACACGGCGTACGGGTCAGTTGCGGGAGTAGACCTGCTCCGCCCAGCCGGCGATCTGGTCGTCGGAGAGGTGCTGGGCCAGATCGGCCTCACTGATCATGCCGATCAGCTTCTTGTTCTCGACGACCGGCAGCCGGCGGATCCGGTGGGACTGCATCTCCTCCAGCACCGCCTCCACCTCGGCCTCCGCGTCGATCCAGCGCGGCGTGCCCTGCGCGAGGTCGCCGGCGGTCACCTTCGACGGGTCCCGGCCCATCGCCACACAGGCGACCACGATGTCGCGGTCCGTGAGGATGCCGACCATCCGGTCCTGTTCGCCGTTCTCCGAGATGGGCAGCGCGCCGACGTTGTGGTCGCGCATCAGCTGGGCGGCGCGGTCGAGGGTCTCGTGCGCCGGGATCCAGGTGGCGCCGGTGTGCATGATGTCCTTGGCGGTGGTCATGGGGCTTCCTCCTGCGTGCCGATGGGCACTCGCGTACGACCCCGAGCGAACCCATCGTGTGGGGCTCGCCCGGGGCACGCGACCGCTATCACCCATTCGGGTGCAATCCGGGGAAGGAGGTTTCAGGACACCTTCTCCGGCCGGGGCGCGGCGCCCCGTGTCGCGAGCATCCCGGCCATGGCCTGCAGCTCGGACTCCTGGCCTTCGACCATGCCCCGGGCCAGCCGCTTCTCCACCTTCACGGTGCACAGGTCCGCGCAGCCGCGGGCCATGTCGATGCCGCCCTTGTGGTGGTCGGTCATCAGCTGGAGGTACAGGATCCCGGCCTTCCTGCCGCTGGCCCCGCGGAGCTGTCCGAGCTCGGTACGGGTCGCCATGCCGGGCATGAGGGAGCCGTCATGGGCTTCGTAACCGCCGTCCATACCCGGCATCCCGGCCATGTCGTGGCCCGCGTGCTGCCCGGCGGCCATCCAGGCCATCGGTTCCTGCCCGGCGGCCGCCTTCGGCAGCTCCCACAGGTCCAGCCAGCCGAGCAGCATGCCCCGCTGGTTGGCCTGCGTGTTGGCGATGTCGTACGCGAGGCGGCGTACGTCCTCGTCGTCGGTGCGGTCGCGCACCAGGAAGGACATCTCCACGGCCTGCTGATGGTGGACGGCCATGTCGCGGGCGAACCCGGCGTCCGCTGAGCCGGACGCCGGGGCCTGAACGGCGGAGGCGGCGTGCTGCCCGTCCCCGTCTCCGTCGCCCCGCGCGGAGGCGACGGTCGCGGCCCCCGCGAACAGCAACGCGAGCACGACGGCGGAACCGGCGGCCCACCAGAGGCGCCGGACCCCGCCCGCGGCCTGTTCAGCCTTCTCCTCCGCCGCCTCCTCCGTCACCTCTGTCACCTCTGTCACGGAGCCGCCAGTCCGCCGGTGCACGCGGCGCCCGGCTCGGGCGTCTGCGGGCCCTGCACGTACTTGGCGAAGAACTGCGCCACCCTGCGGTCATCGGCGCTGTCCACCGTGACCTGCTTGCCCCAGGCGCTCAGCATGATGCTGCCGGCCTGGTCCTTGTACGGGCTCATGAGCGAGTACGGCGTCTTCGCGACCCGCTCGGCCAGCTTGTCCACGTCCGCGGCCGGGGCCTTGTCCGTGTACGTCACCCACACCGACCCGTGCTCCAGCGCGTGCACGGCGTTCATGTCGGGAATCGACGCTTTGTATACATCGCCGTCGCAGTTCATCCAGACGGGGCTGTGGTCACCGCCGACCGGCGGCTTCATCGGGTACGAGACGGTCTCGGTGACGTGGTTGCGGGTCAGCTTCTTCGCGTCCCACGTCTTCTCGCCCTGGATCGGCCCGTCGGCCAGTTCCTTCTTCTCCGCCTCGGACTGCTCGGCGTTCTTGGCATCGGCGGCCTTCTGGTCGGCCGAGGCCTCCGTCCGGTCGATGAGTGTGTAGGCGCCGAAGCTGACGAGACCTGCGACGACGACGGCGCTGAGGCTTATGACCAGCACACGGGTGCGACGGTCACGCGCGCGGTCGGCCTTGCGCATCTGCTCTATGCGGGTCCTGCGGTCGAAGCTCATGTCGTGGGTCCTTCTGCGAAGGGGCGATGAGAGGACGGAACGGGTCGGGAAACCGGTGCGCGCGGGGCAGTTGCGAGGCCGCCGCACCCCGTACGCACCATGGCCGACGATCGTAGTGGGTGGCCGAGTGCTCCATCTCACGTCGGGTGCGTAATCTGGGTGAAATCCGGGGTCGTGATACTGGACTCTCCCCCTTACCCCGGGCGGTGGTGCACGGACCGTCTGAACTGCAAGGATGTGGCTATGGACAAGCAGCAGGAATTCGTCCTCAGGACGCTTGAGGAGCGCGACATCCGGTTCGTCCGGCTGTGGTTCACCGACGTGCTCGGTTACCTCAAGTCCGTGGCCGTGGCCCCCGCCGAGCTGGAACAGGCGTTTGACGAGGGAATCGGCTTCGACGGCTCCGCCATCGAGGGTTTCGCCCGGGTGTACGAGTCGGACATGATCGCCAAGCCGGACCCGGGCACGTTCCAGATCCTGCCCTGGCGCGCGGAGGCCCCCGGCACGGCCCGGATGTTCTGCGACATCCTGATGCCCGACGGCTCGCCGTCCTTCGCCGACCCGCGCTACGTGCTCAAGCGCATCCTGGCCAAGACCTCCGACCTGGGATTCACCTTCTACACCCACCCGGAGATCGAGTTCTTCCTGCTGAAGAACAAGCCGGTCGACGGCACCCGCCCCACCCCCGCGGACAGCTCCGGCTACTTCGACCACACCCCGCAGAACGTCGGCATGGACTTCCGCCGCCAGGCGATCACCATGCTCGAATCCATGGGCATCTCGGTCGAGTTCAGCCACCACGAGGGCGCTCCGGGCCAGCAGGAGATCGACCTGCGCTACGCCGACGCGCTCTCCACGGCCGACAACATCATGACCTTCCGCCTGGTCATGAAGCAGGTCGCGCTGGAGCAGGGCGTGCAGGCCACCTTCATGCCGAAGCCGTTCTCGGAGTACCCCGGCTCGGGCATGCACACCCACCTCTCCCTCTTCGAGGGCGACCGCAACGCGTTCTACGAGTCCGGCGCCGAGTACCAGCTCTCCAAGGTCGGCCGGTCCTTCATCGCGGGTCTGCTCAAGCACGCCGCGGAGATCTCCGCCGTCACCAACCAGTGGGTCAACTCCTACAAGCGCATCTGGGGCGGCTCCTCCCGCGCCGCGGGCGCCGGCGGCGAGGCCCCCTCGTACATCTGCTGGGGCCACAACAACCGCTCCGCGCTGATCCGCGTTCCCATGTACAAGCCCGGCAAGACCGGCTCGGCCCGCGTCGAGGTCCGCTCCATCGACTCCGGCGCCAACCCCTACCTGACGTACGCGGTGCTCCTGGCCGCGGGCCTCAAGGGCATCGAGGAGGGCTACGAGCTCCCGGCCGGCGCCGACGACGACGTCTGGGCCCTGTCCGACGCCGAGCGCCGCGCGATGGGCATCGAGCCGCTGCCGCAGAACCTGGGCGAGGCGATCGCGCTGATGGAGAAGAGCGAACTGGTCGCCGAGACGCTCGGCGAGCACGTCTTCGACTTCTTCCTGCGCAACAAGAAGCAGGAGTGGGAGGAGTACCGCAGCGAGGTCACGGCCTTCGAGCTGAAGGCACTGCTGCCGGTGCTGTAGGCGCAGGCCGGCGCCGCTGAGGCGCTTGAGCGTTGCTTCGGGCCGACGGTTTCGTACCGTCGGCCCGAAGTCGTTCCGGTCGGCTTCCCGCCGGAACGCGGTCTTCGGGGCGCGTGCCCAGGGTGCGATCCGCGGCCGCACCACTACTGACTATTCGTCAGTTCTCTGCGATGCTCCGCGCCATGGCGGATGGACCGGGAACGAATGAACCCACCGGAGAGGCACCCCGCGGCGCCCCGGACGTGCTGGCACCGGCCCGGCTCGGGCCGCTCCGGTTGCGTAACCGGGTCATCAAGGCCGCGACCTTCGAGGGCGTCACGCCCGACGCGCTGGTCACCCAGGAGCTCATCGACTACCACCTGCGCCCCGCCGAGGGCGGGGTGGCCATGACCACCGTGGCGTACTGTGCCGTGGCCCCGGAAGGCCGCACCGAGCGGCGTCAGCTGTGGATGCGGCCCGAGGCGCTGCCCGGGCTGCGCAGGCTGACGGAGGCGGTGCACGGTACCGGGGCGGCCGTGTCCGCGCAGCTCGGCCACGCCGGCCCGGTGGCCGACGGGCGGTCCAACGGGGTCGCGTCCCTCGCCCCGATGGCGGGGTTCAACGCGCTGAGCATGCGCCGTAACAAGGCGGCCACCGCCGAGGACATCGACCGGGTCATCAAGGCCCACGCGGAGGCGGCCCTTCTCGCGGCCGAGGCCGGGTTCGACGCCGTGGAGATCCATCTCGGCCACAACTACCTGGCCAGCGCCTTCCTCAGCCCCCGGCTGAACCGCCGCACCGACGCCTTCGGCGGCTCCCTGCGCGCCCGCGCCGCCGTCGCGCTGGGCGTCACCCGGGCGGTGCGCGACGCCCTCGGCGACCGGCTCGCCATCACCGCCAAGCTGAACATGAAAGACGGGGCGCCCGGCGGCCTCACCGTGGACGACAGCCTCCAGGTCGCCCGCTGGCTGGAGGAGGACGGCAGTGTCGACGCCCTCGAACTGACCGCGGGAAGCTCCCTGTTGAACCCGATGTACCTGTTCCGCGGCGGCGCCCCCGTCGCCGGGTTCGCGGCCAACTTCCCGCTTCCGCAGCGCCTCGCGATCCGGGCGGTGGGGCGCGCGGTGTTCCGTACGTATCCCTACCGCCCGCTGTACCTGCTCGAATCCGCCCGGCAGTTCCGCGCCGCGCTCGGCCTGCCGCTCATCCTGCTCGGCGGGGTCACCGACCGGGAGGGCATGGACCGGGGCATGGCGGAGGGCTTCGAGTTCGTCGCGATGGCCCGCGCTCTGCTGCGCGAGCCCGACCTGCTGCACCGCAGCGGGCGCGACGCCGCCACCCGCTCGCAGTGCATCCACTGCAACCGCTGCATGCCCACCATCTACACGGGGACCCACTGCCCGCTGGTCGGGGAAGAGGGAGAGGGCGGGTACGGGAGGAACTGAAGCCTTCAGGCGAAGCTCCGGCCCATCTCGTCCAGGACCTCGTCGATCACCTCGACCGGCTCCCGGGCCAGGTCCTCCTCGATCCACATCCGCATCGCGATCCGCAGCGAGGACAGGAACGCCGCCGCGAGGACCACGGGGCGGACCGGGGTCCGGCGGGCGGCCACGGCCTCCGCCAAATCGCTTTCCAGCGCCGCGTGGTTGGCGAGCTGGCGGGCCAGGAGAGAGGGGTGGCGCAGGGCGAGCCGGGTACGGACGGCCCATTCGCGTTCCGGTGGTGCGACGCGCACGGCGAACTGCGTCATGGCCGCCCGGAGCGCCGTCCAGGCGGCCTCCTCGGCGGGACGTTCGCGTACGGCCCTGACGAGCTCCCCGATCTGCTGCTCGTCGCCGTGGAGCAGGGCGTCCTCCTTGCCGGCGAAGTAGTTGGAGAACGTTCTGCGGGAGATCCCGGCCGCGTCCGCCACGGCCTCCACCGTGAGCTGGTCGAAGCCGTGCTCGACGGTCAGCCGCAACGCCGCTTCGTGCACGGCCTGCCGGGTGGCTTCCTTCTTGCGTTCCCGAAGTCCCACAGAGCGCTCCATGACTGCCATTATCCGTGGCCGGAGCAGGCGGGCGGGACCGGGCCGGGGCCGTGCTGAGGTAGTGTTTCGCATTCCCGCACGGGGACGTACCGAAGGAGGTGGGACCCATTACCGCTGTATCAGGCTGGGTGCTCGCCTCACATGATCGCGTGGCCGACCGGACGTAACCGGCCGCGGAGCACCCATCGGCGTTTTCCCGAAAGGCTCTCCGCTCCATGCCGGTCCCGCTGTCACCGCTCACTCTCTCCTCTCTCGTCACCACCCTCCGCTCCGCCGGCTGTGTCTTCGCCGAGGACGAGGCGGATCTGATCGCCGCCACCGCGGCCGGTCCCGCCGAACTCGCGGCCATGGTGGAACGGCGCGTCGCCGGACACCCCCTGGAACACGTCCTCGGCTGGGCCGAGTTCAGCGGTCTGCGCATCGCCGTGGACCCCGGAGTCTTCGTCCCCCGCCGCCGCACCGAGTTCCTGATCCGCCAGGCCGCGGAATTGGCCCCGAGCCCGGCCGTCGTGGTCGACCTCTGCTGCGGCTCGGGCGCACTCGGCGCCGCCCTCGCCGCCACGCTGGACGGGGTCGAGCTGCACGCCGCCGACGTCGAGCCCGCCGCCGTCCGCTGCGCCCGGCGCAACGTCGGCGAGCGGGGCCGGGTCTACGAGGGCGACCTCTTCACCCCGCTGCCGGGCTCCCTGCGCGGGCGCGTCGACGTGCTCCTGGCCAACGTGCCGTACGTACCGACGGGCGATGTCGCCCTGCTGCCCGTCGAGGCGCGCGTCCACGAACCCCTCGTCGCCCTCGACGGAGGCGGCGACGGCCTCGACGTGATGCGCAGGGTGGCCGCCGAGGCGCCGCGGTGGCTCGTCCCGGGCGGCAGCCTGCTGTGCGAGACCAGCGAACGGCAGGCGGCCCACGCCGGGGAGATCCTGCGGAGCTGCGGACTGCGGCCGCGCGTGGTCACCTCCGACGAGTGGTACGCCACCGTCGTCATCGGCACCCTGCCGGCCGGCTGAGCCGGCGCGGCCAGACCTGCTGAGCCGAGGCGGGCAGGCCGGCTGAGCCTGCGCGGCCGGCACCTCGGACGGGCCCGCGCGTTCGGCCCGTCCGGGACGCCCTCCTCAGCCGAAGCTCCAGCGCGTCTGCGTGAACGGGTCGCCCTTCCCGAAGCCGAACACCGTCCGCGGGGAGACCGCGAAGACCTCGGCCCGGTTGCCCTGCGCACCGACGAACCCGCCGTCCGCCACGTCGAAGTGCCAGTCGGTGCCGTACTTCGTCTCCCACACCTTCGCCAGCCGGGCCAGCCTGTCGTCGTCGGTCACCCGCTCCGCCCGGCCCTCGACCACCACGTCGAGCCCTTCCGACCACGCGTTGCTCCCGGTCGTGAGGACGACCTCGGCGTTGCCCGCCAGATTGCGGGCCTTGCGTTCCTCGGAGCCCGTACAGAAGTGCAGCGCGCCCTCCCACCAGACACCGATCAGCGGGGTGACGTGCGGGCGGCCGTCCGGACGGACCGTGCTCAGCCAGTACAGCTCGGCCTCGGACAGCAGCCGCCGGGCACCGGCCCAGGGGGCGGCCACCGCCCCGGGGCTGCTGTAACGGGGGTCCAGCTCGGCGACGGGTTCGGATGCGGACATGGTCGGTCCTCCCGGTCGGGGTTCTGAAAACGATCCTGCCTACGAAGGGGTGACTACGCATGCGCTCCGTACTCATCGGTGCAGGACCGGCACCCCGGACTAAGCTCGTAGAACTGGGTGGTGATCGGGCGGCGAGCAGGAGAGCGCGGAATGACGACGTTGCCGGGGCGCAGGAGCAGCACGTTCACCCGACTGCTGCGGCACGGTTTCACCGATCCGTCCGCCGCCGAGCGGCTGCTGGAGCTGCCGGAACTCTCCTCCGTACGCTCCGACCCGGTCCTCCTCGACGCCCTCGGGGCCACCGCCGACCCCGATCTGGCGCTGCGCGGGGTCGTCCGGCTCGTCGAGGCCGAGGAGGCCGACGAGCGGCAGATCCTGCTGGACACCCTCGTCACCGCCAAGCCCCTGCGGGACCGGCTCCTCGGGGTGCTCGGGGCGTCCGAGGCGCTCGGTGACCACCTGGCCCGGCATCCGCGCGACTGGCAGGCCCTGGTCACGTATGAGGCGGCCGATCTGCACCCCGGGGTTCCCGAGTTCGTACGCGAGCTGGAAGGAGCCACAGACCCCGACTCGCTGCGCGTCGCCTACCGCCGGTGCCTGCTGTCGATAGCGGCACGCGACGTGTGCGGGACGACGGATGTCGCCGAGGCCGCCGCCGAGCTGGCCGACCTGGCCACCGCGACGCTCCGGTCCGCGCTCGCCATCGCCTGTACGGCCACGCCCGCCGACGCCGCGCAGTGCAGGATCGCCGTCATCGCGATGGGCAAGTGCGGCGGCCACGAGCTCAACTACGTCTCCGACGTCGACGTCATCTTCGTGGCGGAGCCCGCCGACCACACGGAGGAGAGCGCGGCGATGCAGGCCGCCACCCGGCTGGCCGCGCACATGATGCGGATCTGCTCCGACCAGACCGCCGAGGGCACCATCTGGCCCGTCGACGCCAATCTCCGGCCCGAAGGCCGCAACGGGCCCCTGGTGCGCACGCTCAGCTCGCACCTCGCCTACTACCAGCGCTGGGCCAAGACGTGGGAGTTCCAGGCGCTCCTCAAGGCCCGCCCGGTGGCCGGTGACCCGGAGCTGGGCGCCGCGTACGTCGAGGCCGTCTCACCGCTCGTCTGGCAGGCCGCGGACCGGGAGAACTTCGTCCCCGACGTACAGAAGATGCGCCGCCGGGTCATCGACACCATCCCCGCCGACCGGGTCGACCGCGAGATCAAGCTCGGTCCGGGCGGACTGCGGGACGTCGAGTTCGCCGTCCAGCTGCTCCAGCTCGTCCACGGCCGCAACGACGCCGGCCTGCGCAGCGGATCCACGCTGGAGGCCCTGGGGGCGCTCGCCCGAGGCGGATACGTGGGGCGGGTGGACGCCTCCCAGCTGGACGACGCCTACCGCTTCCTGCGCACCATGGAGCACCGCATCCAGCTCTACCGGCTGCGCCGCACCCATCTCGTCCCGGTCGACGAGCCGGACCTGCGGCGGCTCGGGCGCTCCCTCGGCATGCGCACCGACCCCATCGCCGAGCTCAACCAGGCCTGGAAACGGCATGCCTCCGTGGTGCGGCGGCTGCACGAGAAGCTCTTCTACCGGCCGCTGCTCGACGCCGTCGCCCAGCTCGCCCCCGGCGAGTCCCGGCTCAGCGCGAAGGCCGCCGCGCACCGCCTGGAAGCCCTCGGTTACGAGGACCCGGCGGCCGCCCTGCGGCACCTGGAGGCGCTGTCCTCCGGGGTGTCGCGCAAAGCCGCCATCCAGCGCACGCTGCTGCCGGTGCTGCTCGGCTGGTTCGCCGACTCCGCCGACCCGGACGCCGGACTGCTCGGCTTCCGCAAGGTGTCCGACGCGCTCGGCAAGACCCCGTGGTACCTGCGCCTCCTGCGGGACGAGGGCGCGGCGGCCGAGAACCTCGCCCGGGTCCTGTCCGCCGGCCGGCTCGCTCCCGACCTGCTGCTGCGCGCCCCCGAGGCGGTGGCGATCCTCGGCGACCCGCAGGGGCTGAAGCCGCGCAGCCGGGAGCACCTGGAACAGGAGGTGCTGGCCGCGGTGGGGCGCTCGGAGGACGCGGAGTCGGCGGTGGCGGTCGTGCGCGGGGTGCGGCGGCGCGAGCTGTTCCGTACGACGGCCGCGGACCTCATCGGCTCCTACGGCACCGAGGAGAGTCCGGCCGAACCCGACCCCGGGGCCCTCGTGGACCGGGTCGGCAGCGCCGTCACCGATCTGAACGCCGTCACGATCGCCGGAGCGCTCCGCGCCGCCGTCCGCGCGGAGTGGGGCGACACCCTGCCCACCCGGTTCGCGGTGATCGGCATGGGCCGCTTCGGCGGCCATGAGCTCTCGTACGGCTCCGACGCGGACGTCCTGTTCGTCCACGCGCCCCGCGAGGGCGTCGACGAGCAGGAGGCGAGCCGGGCCGCGAACCGGGTGGTCGCCGAGATGCGCAGGCTGCTCCAGCTGCCCACCGCCGACCCGCCGCTGCTCATCGACGCGGATCTGCGCCCCGAGGGCAAGAGCGGGCCGCTGGTGCGCACCCTTAAGTCGTACGAGGCGTACTACCGGCGCTGGTCGCTGGTCTGGGAGAGCCAGGCGCTGCTGCGCGCGCAGCCGATGGCGGGCGACGTCGACCTGGGCCGCGACTTCATCGAGCTCATCGACCCGCTGAGGTACCCCGCGGAAGGGCTCGGGGAGGACGCGGTCCGGGAGATCCGGCGGCTAAAGGCACGGATGGAGTCCGAGCGGATGCCGCGCGGCGCGGACGCGACGCTCCACACGAAGCTGGGCCGGGGCGGGCTGAGCGACGTGGAGTGGACGGTCCAGCTGATGCAGATGCAGCACGGCTGGGCGGAGCCGGGGCTGCGCACCACCCGGACGAGGCAGGCGCTGGCGGCGGCGTGCGCGGCGGGGCTGATCTCGGGCGAGGACGCGCAGACGCTGGACGAGGCGTGGGTCCTGGCGACGCGGGTCCGCAACGCGGTGATGCTGGTGCGGGGGAGGCCCGCGGACACGTTCCCGTCCGGGCCGCGGGAGCTGACCGCGGTGGGGCGGTATCTGGGGTACGAGCCCGGGCATGTCGGGGACATGTTGGACGACTACCGGCGCATTACGCGCAGGGCGCGGGCGGTGGTGGACGAGCGGTTCTACGGGGGGTGAGGGGGCCCCTTCGGGGC
>NZ_RDBK01000025.1:282363-298229 GCF_008042275.1 Streptomyces sp. OR43
CCCCATCTTCCCGGCGCTCGCCCAGGTCATCGGCCAGGCGCTGACGCGGCAGGGCTACACCCCGGGGATCAGCTTCGGCAGGTGCTGCGGCAGCGCCCCGTACCAGGCGTACGACACCGCGTAACCGAAGGCCAGGCACGCCATGCCGCCCACGGCGTCCAGCCAGAAGTGGTTCGCGGTCGACACGATGACGATCAGGGTGACCGTCGGGTAGACGAGGCCCAGGATGCGCGCCCACGGGGCGGAAGCCAGCGCGAAGATGGTCAGGCCGCACCAGAGCGACCAGCCGATGTGCATCGACGGCATCGCCGCGTACTGGTTCGACATCTGTTTGAAGTTGCCCGAAGCCATCGAACCCCAGGTCTGGTGGACCATGACCGTGTCGATGAAGTTGCCGCCGTTCATCAGCCGGGGCGGGGCCAGCGGGTACAGGTAGTAGCCGAGCAGCGCCACGGCCGTGGTCGCGAACAGGGCCAGGCGGGCCGGTGCGTAGCGGCCGGGGTGGCGGCGGAAGAGCCAGACGAGCACACCGATGGTGACGACGAAGTGCAGGGTCGCGTAGTAGTAGTTCATCGACACGATCAGCCATGTCACCGAGTTGACCGCGTGGTTGACGGACTGCTCCACGGCGATGCCCAGGAACCGTTCGACCGACCAGAGCCAGTCGGCGTTGGACAGGGCCGCCGCCTTCTGCTCGGGGACGGCGTTGCGCACCAGCGAGTACAGCCAGTAACTGACCGCGATCAGCAGGATTTCGAACCAGATGCGTGGCCGCCGGGGCGACCGTGGGGAGCGAAGGCCTGCCAGACCGCGGTCGAGCAGTCTGCCGATCCGGCTTCCGTCGCGGTTCTGCTGCGTATTCGCCTCGGGGGCCGCCTCGTTCACGATGGGTGACGGGGTGGCCTCCGTGCGGCCTTCCTGTGGTTTCACGCTCAATTCACCCATAGGCACAGAGTCTGCCAGATTTGCCCCCTCCGCCCGATGATCCTCCGACGGGGAGCCGGTTGCACGTCCTGCGGGTTACGAACGCGCGTGGGAACCTGGAACAGCCGGAGCGCCCGAGGCCGCGTCCGGGCCGGGGCCCGCGGCCGTCGAGCCGCGTACGACCAGTTCCGGCATGAAGACGAACTCACTGTGCGGAGCGGGTGTGCCGCCGATCTCCTCCAGGAGCGTGCGCACCGCGGCCTGGCCCATCGCCGTCACCGGCTGGCGGATCGTGGTCAGCGGCGGATCGGTGAACGCTATGAGCGGTGAGTCGTCGTAGCCGACCACCGAGAGGTCGCGCGGGACGTCCCGGGAGAGCCGGCGGGCGGCGCGGATCGCGCCGAGCGCCATCATGTCGCTCGCGCACACGACCGCCGTGCAGCCGCGCTCCATCAGTGCCGAGGCGGCGGCCTGACCGCCCTCCAGCGTGTACAGGGAGTGCTGGATCAGCGCCTCGACCTGGTCCGCCGTGAGGTTCAACTGCTCCTGCATCGTGGCGTGGAAGCCCTCGATCTTGCGGAGCACGGGAACGAAACGTTTCGGGCCGACCGCCAGGCCGATCCGGGTGTGGCCCAGCGACACCAGGTGCGTCACCGCGAGCCGCATGGCGGCCCGGTCGTCCGGTGAGATGAAGGGCGCCTGCACCTTGGGGGAGAAGCCGTTGACCAGGACGAAGGGGACGCCCTGGGCGCGCAGTTGTTCGTAGCGCTGCATATCGGCCGAGGTGTCGGCGTGCAGACCGGAGACGAAGATGATGCCGGAGACGCCCCGGTCGACCAGCATCTCCGTGAGCTCGTCCTCGGTGGAGCCGCCGGGCGTCTGGGTCGCCAGCACCGGCGTGTAGCCCTGCCGCGTCAGCGCCTGGCCGATGACCTGGGCGAGCGCCGGGAAGATGGGGTTCTCCAGCTCGGGCGTGATCAGACCGACCAGGCCCGCGCTGCGCCGGCGCAGCCGGACGGGGCGTTCGTAGCCGAGGACGTCGAGCGCCGCGAGAACGGATTCGCGGGTGGTCGCGGCAACACCGGGCTTGCCGTTCAGTACGCGGCTGACCGTCGCTTCGCTGACCCCCGCCTGAGTTGCGATATCGGCAAGCCGTGCGGTCATGGGACTGGACTGTACCGGGCGTGGGTCGGATTGCCCACCATGCGCAGAAATCGGGCGACAGGGCCAGGGGAGGCCCTTGTACTCCCCGGCGGGGAGCGAGCGCCCTGACAGGTCGGCAGCAACGTCTTGCAAGGTCTTGCGGGGCGGGTTTGCCGGGTGCGATCAGATCGTCGCACTGAGGAATCAGGCATGGCCGCCCGCTACTGCCAGGGGTGGGGCGCTCCCGTCAAGAGGCTTGACGGCAACCGTGAGGACACGCGAATGTAACGATCGCCGGAGCTTGCAGAAATCTTCCGCAAACTCTTTCGGCCGTCTTTCATCCTTGTTACGTTCACGTCGACCCGGCGCCGCGACGGAGCGGTACGGCAGTTGAAGGAGTTCAGATGCGACGTGGCATAACGGCCACCGCCCTGGTCGCGGCCCTGGCGCTCGCGGCGACCGCCTGCGGCAGCGATGACGACAGTTCCAACGGCACCTCCAAGAGCTCGGGTGAGCTCTCCGGCACCGTGACGTGGTGGGACACCTCCACCGCGGGCAGCGAGGACAAGGTCTTCAAGAAGATCGCCGAGGGCTTCGAGAAGGAGCACCCGAAGGTCGACGTCAAGTACGTCAACGTCCCCTTCGGCGATGCGCAGAACAAGTTCAAGAACGCCGCCCAGTCCGGCTCCGGCGCGCCCGACGTGATCCGCTCCGAGGTCGCCTGGACGCCCGAGTTCGCCGACCTCGGCTACCTCGCCCCGCTGGACGGCACCGCCGCCCTGGTGAAGCAGGACGACTTCCTGAAGCAGGCCGCCGCCTCCACCAAGTACAACGGCAAGACGTACGCGGTGCCGCAGGTCATCGACTCCCTCGGCATCTTCTACAACAAGAAGCTGTTCAAGGAGGCGGGTGTCGAGGTTCCGGAGTCGATCGCCGATCTGAAGGCCGTCTCCAAGAAGATCAAGGACAAGACCGGCAAGACCGGCCTCTACCTGCGCGGCGACGACGCGTACTGGTTCCTTCCCTTCCTGTACGGCGAGGGCGGCGACATGGTCGACGCCTCCAACAAGTCCGTCACCATCGACGACGAGGCCGGCGTCAAGGCGATGAAGGTCGTCAAGGACCTGGTCGACTCCGGCGCCGCCAAGACCGACGCGACGGACGGCTGGGAGAACATGCAGTCGTCCTTCAAGGACGGCGACGTGGCGATGATGATCAACGGCCCGTGGGCCATGGCCGACACGTACGCCGGCAAGGAGTTCAAGGACAAGGCGAACCTGGGCATCGCCCCGGTCCCGGCCGGCTCCGCCGCGCAGGGTGCCCCGCAGGGCGGTCACAACCTGGCCG
The DNA here is from genome assembly GCF_008042275.1 of Streptomyces sp. OR43. GTDB lineage: Bacteria > Actinomycetota > Actinomycetes > Streptomycetales > Streptomycetaceae > Streptomyces. The sequence continues at coordinate 285,778 of NZ_RDBK01000025.1, forward strand.
TCTACGCCGGGTCCAAGAACCTCGACGCCTCCTACGCCTTCGTCGACTACATGACCTCCGTCAAGCAGCAGGCCCAGGTCACCAAGGAGCTCAACCTCCTGCCGACCCGCACCTCGGCCTACGCCGAGGAGTCCGTCGTCGACAACGAGATCGTCGGCTTCTTCAAGCCGGTCGTCGAGTCCGCCGTCGAGCGCCCCTGGATCCCGGAGACCGGCAGCCTCTTCGCGCCGCTCGTCACCGAGTACACCAAGGTCCTCACCGGCCAGACCTCCCCGGAGAAGGCCGTCAAGACGACCGGCGACTCCTACCGCAAGCTCCTCAAGGGCTGGAAGTAACTCAGGAAGGCAGGCCGACTGATGGCTGTCCACACCAGCCAGTCGGTGGCGAAGGCCGCGGGCGACGACGTCGCCCGCGGCCGGAGCCGCGGTACTGGTAACCCCCCGCCGCCGAGCAGGCTCCGGCGGGCTCTGTCGACGCACTGGTACGCCTGGACCATGGTCGCGCCCGTCGTGATCGTGATCGGCGTGATCATCGGGTATCCGCTGGTCCGCGGCATCTACCTGTCGCTGACCGACGCCAACGAGCGCAACGTCGCGCGGTCCATCGGTGTCAACCACATGCCCGCCACGTACGAGTTCGTGGGCCTGGACAACTACGCCGACGCGCTCACCGGTGACCAGTTCCTCGGCACGCTCGGGTGGACCCTGGTGTGGACGGTCTCCTGCGTGGCCATCACCTTCGCCCTCGGCATGGCGCTCGCCAACATCCTGAACCGCAGGATCGCCGGCCGCTCCGCCTACCGGATGGCACTCATCCTGCCCTGGGCCATCCCCGGCTTCGTCTCCGTCTTCGCCTGGCGCTTCCTCTACAACGAGGACCGCGGCCTGCTCAACAAGATCCTCTCCGGCGGCGGCTTCGACGGCATCGCCTGGCTCGACGACCCCACCTGGGCGAAGGTCTCCGTCATCGCCGTCAACGTGTGGCTCGGCGTGCCGTTCATGATGGTCGCCCTCCTCGGCGGGCTCCAGTCCATCCCCAGCGAGCACTACGAGGCCGCCGAGATGGACGGCGCCACCGCCTGGCAGCGCTTCCGCCACATCACGCTGCCCGGACTGCGGCCCGTCTCCACGACGGTGATCCTGCTCTCCACCATCTGGACCTTCAACATGTTCCCGGTGATCTTCCTGCTGACCCGGGGCGGACCCGGTGACGCCACTCAGATCCTGGTGACGCAGGCGTACAAGTTCTCCTTCGAGATCAGCCCGCGCGACTTCGCGCAGTCCTCCACGTGGGGCGTGCTGATCCTCGTACTCCTGCTGCTCTTCGCCGCCGTGTACCGGCGAGTCCTCCGCACCCAGGGAGACGACTGGTGACCACCACCGCACCCACCACCGCCGCGCGGCACTCCGCGCCCAAGGTCCGGCTGCGCGGGGAACGTTCACCGCTGGCCTCCACCGCACTGCACCTGACGCTGATCGTCGCGTCCGTGATCGCCGTCTTCCCGGTCCTCTGGGTCCTGCTCACCTCTCTGAAGCCCGCCGAGTTCGCGACCACCACGGACTTCTTCAAAGAGACGACGTTCGAGAACTACACGAACCTGCTCCAGAACACGAAGTTCCTGACCTGGTTCGGCAACTCGGTGGTCGTCGCGGGGCTCACCACGCTCATCGGCGTCATCGTCTCCGCCTCCACCGGCTACGCCGTCAGCCGCTTCCGCTTCCCCGGCAAGCGCGGGCTGATGTGGACGCTGCTGATCACTCAGATGTTCCCGGTCGCCGTCCTCATCGTGCCGATCTACAACATCATGGCGGGCATGGGGCTGCTGAATAAGCCGGCCGGTCTGGTCATCACCTACCTCACCATCTCGGTGCCGTTCTGCGCCTGGATGATGAAGGGCTTCTTCGACACCATCCCGCGCGAGATCGACGAATCGGGCCAGGTCGACGGCCTCACCCCGTTCGGCACGTTCTGGCGACTCATCCTGCCGCTGGCCAAGCCGGGCCTCGCCGTCACCGCGTTCTACTCCTTCATCACCGCCTGGGGCGAGGTGGCGTACGCCTCCGCCTTCATGGTCGGCGAGGACAACCTCACGCTCGCGGGCGGACTCCAGCTGTTCGTCAACCAGTACGGGGCCCAGTGGGGTCCGATGACCGCCGCGTCCGTGCTCATCGCGATACCCGCGGCCCTGGTCTTCCTGTTCGCGCAGAAGCACCTCGTCACCGGCATGTCCGCCGGAGCGGTCAAGGGCTGAGCGTCAGCGACAGCACGGCCGTACGACCCGCACGCACCAGTCACGGTGGCGCCGGCATCCCGACCCGGTCCCGGCGCCACCCCCCACCCAGACACCCCAGGGACGACATGACCCAGCACCTCGCTGCCCCCTCCACCGGCACGTCCGACGACGCCCCGGGCCACCGCACCGGCTGGTGGCAGGACGCGGTGATCTACCAGGTCTATCCGCGCAGCTTCGCCGACGGCAACGGCGACGGCATGGGCGATCTCGCAGGCGTCACCGCCCGGCTCCCGTACCTCAGGGACCTCGGCGTCGACGCGGTGTGGCTCAGCCCCTTCTACGCCTCCCCGCAGGCCGACGCGGGCTACGACGTCGCCGACTACCGGGCCATCGACCCCATGTTCGGCACCCTGCTGGACGCCGACGCCCTGATCCGGGACGCCCACGACCTGGGCCTCCGCATCATCGTCGACCTGGTGCCCAACCACTCCTCCGACCAGCACGAGTGGTTCAAGCGCGCGCTGGCCGAGGGCCCCGGCTCCGCCCTGCGCGAGCGCTACCACTTCCGCCCCGGAAAGGGCGCGAGCGGCGAACTCCCGCCCAACGACTGGGAGTCCATTTTCGGCGGCCCGGCCTGGACCCGGACCACCGACGCGGACGGCACGCCCGGCGAGTGGTACCTCCACCTCTTCGCGCCCGAGCAGCCCGACTTCAACTGGGAACACCCGGCCGTCGCCGACGAGTTCCGCTCGATCCTGCGCTTCTGGCTCGACATGGGCGTCGACGGCTTCCGGGTCGACGTCGCGCACGGGCTCGTCAAGGCCGAGGGCCTGCCCGACCTGGGCGCGCACGACCAGCTGAAGCTGCTCGGAAACGATGTCATGCCGTTCTTCGACCAGGACGGTGTGCACGAGATCTACCGCAGCTGGCGCACCATCCTGGACGAGTACCCCGGCGACAGGATCGCGGTGGCCGAGGCCTGGACGCCGACCGTCGAGCGCACCGCCAACTACGTGCGCCCCGACGAGATGCACCAGGCCTTCAACTTCCAGTACCTGTCGACCGCATGGGACGCCGCCGAGCTGCGCACCGTCATCGACACCTCGCTGAACGCCATGCGTCCGGTCGGCGCCCCCACCACCTGGGTGCTCTCCAACCACGACGTCACCCGGCACGCCACCCGGTTCGCCAACCCGGCCGGCCTCGGCACCCAGATCCGGACCGCGGGCGACCGCGAGCTGGGCCTGCGCCGGGCCCGTGCGGCCAGCCTGCTGATGCTGGCGCTGCCCGGGTCCGCGTACGTCTACCAGGGCGAGGAACTCGGTCTGCCCGACGTCACCGACCTGCCCGACGAGGCCCGCCAGGACCCGTCGTTCTTCCGGGCCGAGGGCCAGGACGGCTTCCGTGACGGCTGCCGTGTGCCGATCCCGTGGACCCGCGAGGGCAGCTCGTACGGCTTCGGCGACGGCGGCAGCTGGCTGCCGCAGCCCGCCGGCTGGGGCGAGCTGAGCATCGAGGCACAGACCGGCGCGGTCGGCTCCACCCTGGAGCTGTACCGGGCCGCGATCGCCGCCCGCCGGGTGCACCCCGGACTCGGCGCCGGGACCGAGGTGGAGTGGCTGGACGGCCCCGAGGGCGTACTGGCCTTCGCCCGTCCCGGCTTCGTCTGCACCGTCAACACCACGGGCGCCCCGGTCCGCGTCCCCGTACGCGGCACCGTCCTGCTGTCGAGCAGCCCGGTCCAGGCCGACGGCGCCGAGATCGAGCTGCCCGCGGACACCACGGTGTGGTGGACGGTGTGACCGTCCCCCCGCCCAGGGCCGGCAGCGCGCTGAGGCTCTCGGACATCGCCGGCCAGGCGTCCGTCAGCGAGGCGACCGTCAGCCGGGTGCTCAACGGCAAGCCGGGCGTCGCGGACACCACGCGTCAGCGGGTGCTCGCGGCGCTCGACATCCTGGGCTACGAGCGCCCCGTAAGGCTGCGGCAGCGCAGCGCCGGGCTGATCGGACTGGTGACGCCCGAGCTCACCAACCCGATCTTCCCGGCGTTCGCCCAGTCCGTGGAACAGGTCCTGGCGGGCCACGGCTACACCCCGGTGCTCTGCACCCAGCTGCCCGGCGGCMCCACCGAGGACGAGCTCGTCGAGCAGCTCGTCGAACGCGGCGTCGGCGGCATCGTGTTCCTCTCCGGACTGCACGCAGACACCTCGGCCGACCCGGCGCGCTATGCCGCGCTGACCGACCGCGGCGTGCCGTTCGTGCTGATCAACGGCTACAACGAGCGGATCAGCGCCCCGTTCGTCTCGCCCGATGACAACGCTGCCGTGCGGATGGCCGTGGGGCACCTCGCCGAACTCGGCCACCGCCGGGTCGGCCTGGCCATCGGACCGCAGCGCTACGTGCCCTCCCGCCGCAAGCGGGACGGCTTCGTGGACGCCGCCGTCTCCCTGCTGGGGCTGGACCGCGACGACGCCGAAAACCTGGTGTGCTCCACGCTGTTCAGCGTCGAGGGCGGCCAGGTGGCGGCCGGGGCTCTGCTGGACCAGGGGTGCACGGGCATCGTCTGCGGCAGCGACCTGATGGCGCTGGGTGTGGTGCGTGCCGCCCGGGACCGCGGGCTCGACGTCCCGCGCGACGTGTCGGTGGTCGGATTCGACGACTCGCAGCTCATCGCGTTCACCGACCCGCCGCTGACCACGGTGCGCCAGCCCGTGCAGGCGATGGCGGCGGCCGCGGTGGGCGCGCTGCTGGAGGAGATCGGCGGAAGCCCCGTACAGCGCACGGAGTACGTCTTCCAGCCGGAGCTGGTGGTACGGGGCTCGACGGCGGCGCTCCGCGGCGCCTGAGCGTGCGGGTGAACGGGGCCGGGTCCGGAGGGGGGATCCGGCCCCGAGGCGTGTCCGGGCGCTCGGGGGAGCCCGGGGCGCGTGTCAGTTGAGCAGTGCGCCGGCGTGTTCGCGCGCCTCGCGCAGCCAGGACGCGCGGGTCTCGTCGGAGGAGTCGGTGACCGTCCGGAAGACGACCCGGCGCACATCGGTCACTCCCACGTACGGCAGGACGCAGGCCGACCAGATCCTGTCCAGCGGGTCCCCGAACTCGCCCGCCTCACGTTCGGCGGGAGTGTCGGAGGTGTTCAGGACGAGGGCGCGGCCGGCCTTCAGGAGCCCCTGCGGCTCCCCGCCCGAGGTGCCCAGCTTGTAGGCGACGCCGGGCACCAGCACGCGCTGCACCCACCCGGTGAGGACGGCGGGCGGCATGCCCCACCAGTTGGGGTGGATGAACACCAGGGCGTCGAGCGTGGCCACCTCGGCCCGGTGCGAGGCCAGTTGGGCGTCCGGGGTGTCCGCGGCGGACCGGACCGTCTCCGTCTCGCCGGCGGTCAGCCCGGCCGCGAATTCCTCCGCGCACAGATCGTGTGCCCGTACGTCGGAACCCCGGTCGCGGAGCTCCTGCACCACGGCGTCGAACAGCGCGTGGTTGAAGCTTCCGGGCCGTGGATGTGCGAGGTAGACCCCGGTACGTGACATGCCGTTTCCCCCATGGCGTTCTGCGTCCTGTGTCCTGCGTGGTCATCAGCCGAGGGGCGTGGAGCAGCCCCCGCCCGGTGCCCATCATGACGTGTGGGGTGCCGCCGGGGGACAGGGCCCCGTCACGCACACGAGGGGCACCGGGAGTCGACCCGGATGGGTCGGCGGGGAGTGTGACCCCCAGGTGCCCCTCGTACGTGACCGGTCCGGCCGGCCGGGCGCGTGGGGCCCGTGGGTGACGGGACCCCCGGCCGGCCGGACCGGAGTCGGGAGAAAGGTAACAGCGCTGCAATGTCTTGCGTAAGACCTTGCAGGAAGAAATCTCCAGTATTTCGAGGATGTGAGCAGCTCGTGTCCAAAGGGTTGACCGGGGCCTGGCGGACTCGTACGGTCTCCCCCGCAGCAAGGTTTGCATTCTTGCAGCAAGAACATTCAGGAGCCTTGAGGGCAGGGCGCGTTGCCGTATGAGGCCTCGATACCGCCATCCCCGCATTTCCCCCACCGCAGGAGGAAACCATGGCCAGCAGACCCCTGTCTGCCGCGCTCGCACTGATAGCAGGCGCCGCCGCGCTCGTGGCCCCCGCCACGAACGCGCAGGCCTCGGCCCCGGGCACCAAGGACGTCACCGCCGTTCTCTTCGAGTGGAAGTTCGACTCCGTCGCCAAGGCCTGTACGGACTCCCTCGGCCCGGCCGGATACGGCTTCGTACAGGTCTCCCCGCCCCAGGAGCACATCCAGGGCGGGCAGTGGTGGACCTCGTACCAGCCCGTCAGCTACAAGATCGCCGGCCGGCTCGGCGACCGCACCTCGTTCGCCACCATGGTCAGCACCTGCCACAGCGCGGGCGTCAAGGTCATCGCCGACTCGGTCATCAACCACATGTCCTCCGGCTCCGGCACGGGTACGGGCGGGTCCTCGTACGGGAAGTACGACTACCCGGGCCTCTACTCGGTCAACGACATGAACGACTGCCAGTCGACGATCAACAACTACGGCGACCGCGGCAACGTCCAGAACTGCGAACTCGTGGGCCTCGCCGACCTCGACACCGGTGAGGACTACGTCCGCGGCAAGATCGCCGGATACCTCAACGACCTGCTGTCGCTCGGCGTCGACGGCTTCCGCATCGACGCGGCCAAGCACATGCCCGCCGGTGACCTGGCCAACATCAAGTCCCGGCTGAGCAACTCCGGCGTCTACTGGAAGCAGGAGGCGATCTACGGAGCGGGCGAGGCCGTCTCGCCCGACGAGTACGCCGGCACCGGCGACGTCCAGGAGTTCCGCTACGCCCGCAGCCTCAAGCAGGTCTTCAACAACGAGAACCTCGCCAACCTGAAGAACTTCGGCGAGGGCTGGGGCTTCATGTCCTCCTCGAAGGCCGCGGTGTTCGTCGACAACCACGACACCGAGCGCAACGGCGAGACGCTGAACTACAAGGACGGCGCCAACTACACGCTCGCCAGCGTGTTCATGCTGGCCTGGCCCTACGGCTCGCCCGACGTCCACTCCGGCTACGAGTGGTCCGACAAGGACGCCGGTCCGCCGAGCGGCGGCACGGTGAACGCCTGCTTCAGCGACGGCTGGAAGTGCCAGCACGCCTGGCGCGAGATCTCCTCCATGGTCGGCTTCCGCAACACCGCGCGCGGTGAGTCCGTCACCAACTGGTGGGACAACGGCGGCGACCAGATCGCCTTCGGCCGCGGCTCCAAGGCGTACGTCGCGATCAACCACGAAGGCTCCTCGCTGACCCGTACGTTCCAGACCTCGCTGCCCGCCGGCGCCTACTGCGACATCCAGTCCGGCAACGGCGTCACGGTCAACGGCTCCGGCCAGTTCACCGCCACGCTCGGCGCCAACACCGCCCTCGCCCTCCAGACGGGCGCCCGCACCTGCACCGGCGGCGGCACCGGCCCGACCGACCCGACCGACCCGACCGACCCCGGCACGGGCGCGTCCGGCGCCTCCTTCGGCGTCAACGCCACCACCCAGCTCGGCCAGAACATCTACGTCACCGGCAACCAGGCCGCCCTCGGCAACTGGAACCCGGCCTCCGCCCCGAAGCTGGACCCGGCCACGTACCCCGTCTGGAAGCTCGATGTGAGCCTGCCCGCCGGTACGACGTTCGAGTACAAGTACGTCCGCAAGGACGCGAACGGCAACGTCACCTGGGAGAGCGGCGCCAACCGCACGGCCACCGTGCCGTCCTCCGGCAAGGTCACCCTGACCGCGGACGTCTGGCGGAGCTGACCTCCTACGCCTCACCCGCCGGACGGGCCCCAACGGCCCGTCCGGCCCCGTATCCGTACCCCGTCGAGGAGAATCCGAGTGATACGTCCGTCCCCGCGCGTGCCCGCGAGAAGAACGGCCACCGCCGTCGTCGCGGCCGCCCTGTGCGCGGCCCTCGTGCCCGCGCTGCCCGCCGCCGCGGCCAGGCCGCCCGCCGCGCCGTCGGACGCCGAGCTGGCGGCCCAGCCCGCGCGCCAGGACCTGACCCGCGAGCAGTTCTACTTCGTCATGCCGGACCGCTTCGCCAACGGCGACACCGGAAACGACCGGGGCGGGCTGACCGGCTCGCGGCTGGAGACCGGGTACGACCCGACCGACAAGGGGTTCTACCAGGGCGGCGACCTCAAGGGCATGACCAGCCGCCTCGACTACATCAAGGGGCTCGGCACCACCGCCATCTGGCTCGCCCCGATCTTCAAGAACCGCCCCGTCCAGGGCACCGGAAAGGACGCGTCGGCCGGCTACCACGGCTACTGGATCACCGACTTCACCCAGGTCGACCCGCACTTCGGGACCAACGCCGACCTGACGAAGCTGATCGAACAGGCCCACCGCAAGGGCATGAAGGTCTTCTTCGACGTCATCACCAACCACACGGCCGACACCGTCGACTACGCCGAGAAGACCTACGGCTACAAGCCCAAGGGCGCCTACCCGTACCTCGACCGGAACGGCCGGCCCTTCGACGACGCCGCCGGTATGGCGAGGACGGACGCGGACTCGTTCCCGTACAAGCCGGTCACCAGCGGCGGCAAGACGCCGTCCTGGCTCAACGACCCCACGATGTACCACAACCGAGGTGACTCGACCTACGCCGGCGAGTCCACCACGTACGGCGACTTCTCCGGCCTCGACGACCTGTGGACCGAGCGGCCCGAGGTCGTCTCCGGCATGGAGAAGATCTACGAGAAGTGGGTCCGCGACTTCGACATCGACGGCTTCCGGATCGACACCGTCAAACACGTCGACATGGACTTCTGGACCCAGTGGGCGACCGCGCTCGACACCTACGCGGCCAAGCACGGCCGCAAGGACTTCTTCATGTTCGGCGAGGTCTACTCCGCCGACACCGCGATCACCTCGCCCTACGTCACGCAGGGGCGGCTGGACGCGACGCTCGACTTCCCCTTCCAGGAAGCGGCCCGTCAGTACGCCTCGCAGGGCGCCCCGGCCTCGAAGCTCGCCGCCGTCTTCGGCGACGACTACCGGTACACCACCGACAAGGCCAACGCCTACGAACAGGTGAAGTTCCTCGGCAACCACGACATGGGCCGCATCGGGACCTTCCTCAAGCAGGACAACCCGAAGGCCGATGACGCGGAGCTGGTCAAGCGCGCCGAACTCGCCAACGAACTGATGTTCCTCAGCCGCGGAAACCCCGTCGTCTACTACGGCGACGAGCAGGGCTTCACGGGCGCCGGCGGCGACAAGGACGCCCGCCAGACCCTGTTCGCCTCGAAGACCGCGGACTACCTCGACGACGACGAGCTGGGCACGGACCGCACGCACGCCTCCGACGCGTACGACACGAGCCACCCGCTCTACCGGTCCATCGCCGCGCTCTCCGAGCTGACCGCGAAGAACCCGGCGCTGCGCGACGGCGTCCAGACCGAGCGCTACGCCGAGGGCTCCGTCTACGCCTTCTCCCGTACGGACCCCGAGCGTGGCAACGAGTACGTCGTGGCCACGAACAACGGCACCGCGGCGAAGACCGTCGAGCTGTCCACGGAGTCCGCCGGCATGGACTTCCGTACGTTGTACGGCGGTTCCGGCACCGTCCGCAGCGGCGCCGACCGGAAGATCACCGTCACCGTCCCGGCGCTGTCCAGCATCGTGCTGCGCGCCGCGAAGACGCTGACCGCCCACGCGGCCAAGCCCTCCCTCACGCTCAATGCACCGGCCGCCGGCGCCACCGGCACCGTCGAGCTCACCGCCGACGTCGAGGGCGGCTCCCTCAACCGGGTCGTCTTCGCCGCCCAGACCGGCAACGGCAAGTGGACCACCCTCGGCACCGCCGACCACGCCCCGTACAAGGTCACCCAGACCATCGGCGACAGGACCGCCGCCGGAACACCGCTGCGCTACAAGGCCGTCGTCGTCGACCGGACCGGACGCACCGCGAGCGCGCTCGCCGCGTCCACCGCCGGACAGGCACCCGCCCCGGCGAAGCCCGTCGCCGTCGAACGCGACTACGCGGTCGTGCACTACCAGCGCGCGGACGGCGACTACGACGGCTGGCAGGCGGTCTCCGGCGACACCACCGCCGCCTTCACCGGCCGGGACGCCTACGGCGCCTTCGCCTGGATCAAGGTGCCCGAGGGCGCGTCCGCCGTCCCGTACACCGTCGAGAAGTCCGGCACCGCCGACGGGCCCGAGCGCACCGTCGACCTCGCGAAGACCGGACAGGTCTGGATCGGACAGGGCAAGGACGGCCAGGCCGACACCGCCCCCGACGGCGCCTACCCCGCCCCGGACACCACCAAGGCGGTCCTGCACTACTACCGGGCCGACGGCGACTACGACGGCTGGGGCCTGCACACCTGGACCGGCGCCAAGGAACCGACCGACTGGTCCAAGCCGCTCCAGCCGGTGAAGAAGGACGCCTCCGGTATCACCTTCGAGGTCCCGCTCGCCGACGGAGCCACCTCGCTCAGCTACATCCTGCACCGCGGCGACGAGAAGGACCTGCCCAGCGACCAGTCGCTCGACCTCGCGAGCTACGGCCACGAGGTCTGGATGCTCGGCGGTACGGCCGGCTACCTGCTCCCGCAGACCGGCGGCGTGCCCGCCCCCGACCTCACCAAGGCCGAGGCGCAGTGGATCGACTCCGACACCGTCGTCTGGAAGGTCAAGGCCACCGAAGCCACCAGCCAGCAGCTCGTCTACGCACCGGGCGGCGGGATCTCCGTCGTCGACGGCGCGCTGAGCGACGAGGGCCAGTGGCTGCGGCTCAGCCCGTCCGCGCTGACCGACGCGCAGAAGGCGAAGTACCCGCACCTCAAGGACTACCCGGCCTTCACCGTCGACACCCGTGACCGGGACAGGGTCCGCGAGGCCCTGCGCGGCCAGCTGATCGCCACCCAGCGCGCCGCCAACGGCGCCCTGCTCGCCGCCACCGGCGTCCAGAGCGCCGGCGTGCTCGACGACCTGTACGGATCGAACGCGAGCAGCGCCTCGCTCGGACCCGTCTTCCGCGACGGCCGCCCCACCCTGTCCGTCTGGGCGCCCACCGCCCGCACCGTCTCGCTCGAACTCGACGGGAAGACCGTCCCCATGCGGCGCGACGACCGCACCGGCGTCTGGTCCGTCACCGGGAACAGGAGCTGGAATGGCAAGCCCTACCGCTACGCCGTGAACGTCTGGGCGCCCACCGTCCAGAAGCTCGTCACCAACAAGGTCACCGACCCCTACTCCACCGCCCTGACCACCGACTCCGCCCGGAGCCTCGTGGTCGACCTCGACGACCGGAAGCTCGCGCCCAAGGGCTGGAGCGCCCTGGCCAAGCCGGCCGCCGTACCGCTGCGCGACGCCCGGATCCAGGAACTCCAGATCCGCGACTTCTCCATCGCGGACCCCACCTCCCAGCACCCCGGTGAGTACCTCGCCTTCACCGACGCCCGCTCGGACGGGATGAAGCACCTCAAGGAGCTCGCCGGCTCGGGCACCAACTACGTCCACCTGCTGCCCGCCTTCGACATCGGCACCATCCCCGAGAAGAAGAAGGACCAGCAGAAGCCGGCCTGCGACCTGTCCGTCTACGCCCCCGACTCCGAGGAGCAGCAGGCCTGCGTGGCGAAGGCCGCCGCGAAGGACGCCTTCAACTGGGGCTACGACCCGCTGCACTACACCGTCCCCGAGGGCTCCTACGCCTCCGACCCCGACGGCACCCGGCGCACGGTCGAGTTCCGGCAGATGGTCCAGGGCCTCAACGGCGCCGGTCTGCGGACCGTCATGGACGTCGTCTACAACCACACCGTCGCCTCCGGCCAGGACGACAAGTCCGTCCTCGACAGGATCGTGCCCGGCTACTACCAGCGGCTGCTGGAGGACGGCACCGTCGCCACCTCCACCTGCTGCGCCAACACCGCGCCCGAGAACACCATGATGGGCAAGCTCGTCGTGGACTCCGTCGTCACCTGGGCCAAGGAGTACAAGGTCGACGGCTTCCGCTTCGACCTGATGGGCCACCACCCCAAGGCCAACATCCTGGCCGTCCGCAAGGCACTCGACGCACTGACCCCCGCCAAGGACGGCGTCGACGGCAAGAAGATCATCCTGTACGGGGAGGGCTGGAACTTCGGAGAGATCGCCGACGACGCCCGCTTCGTCCAGGCGACGCAGAAGAACATGGCCGGCACCGGCATCGCCACCTTCTCCGACCGGGCCCGCGACGCCGTGCGCGGCGGC
>NZ_RDBK01000025.1:298329-425227 GCF_008042275.1 Streptomyces sp. OR43
GCAAGCTCGTCGTGGACTCCGTCGTCACCTGGGCCAAGGAGTACAAGGTCGACGGCTTCCGCTTCGACCTGATGGGCCACCACCCCAAGGCCAACATCCTGGCCGTCCGCAAGGCACTCGACGCACTGACCCCCGCCAAGGACGGCGTCGACGGCAAGAAGATCATCCTGTACGGGGAGGGCTGGAACTTCGGAGAGATCGCCGACGACGCCCGCTTCGTCCAGGCGACGCAGAAGAACATGGCCGGCACCGGCATCGCCACCTTCTCCGACCGGGCCCGCGACGCCGTGCGCGGCGGCTCCCCGTTCGACGAGGACCCCGGCGTGCAGGGCTTCGCCTCCGGCCTCTACACCGACCCCAACACCTCCGCCCACAACGGCACCGAGGCCGAGCAGAAGGCCCGGCTGCTCCACTACCAGGACCTGATCAAGGTCGGACTCACCGGCAACCTCGCCGACTACACCTTCACCGACACCACCGGCGCCACGGTCAAGGGCTCGGGCGTCGACTACAACGGGGCCCCGGCCGGATACGCCGCCGCGCCCGGTGACGCGCTCGCCTACTCCGACGCCCACGACAACGAGACGCTGTACGACACCCTCGCCTTCAAGCTCCCGGCGGGCACCTCGGCAGCCGACCGGGCCCGCATGCAGGTCCTCGCCATGGCGACGGCCACCCTCTCCCAGGGCCCCTCGCTCTCCCAGGCCGGCACCGACCTGCTGCGCTCCAAGTCCCTGGACCGCAACTCCTTCGACAGCGGCGACTGGTTCAACGCCCTGCACTGGGACTGCCGCGCGGGCAACGGCTTCGGCCGCGGACTGCCGCCCGCCGCGGACAACCGGGCCAAGTGGTCCTACGCCAAGCCGCTGCTCGCCGACGCGGCGCTCAGTCCCGGCTGCGCACAGATCAACGGTGCCTCGTCCGCGTACCAGGACCTGCTCACCATCCGTGCCACGGAGAAGGACTTCGGCCTCTCCACCGCCGGACAGGTGCAGTCCACGCTCTCCTTCCCGCTCTCCGGCAAGGACGAGACACCCGGTGTGATCACCATGCGGCTCGGCAAGCTGGTCGTCGTCCTCAACGCGGCACCCGGCGCCACCACTCAGAAGGTCGCCTCGCTGGCCGGAAAGAACTACGCCCTGCACCCCGTCCAGGCGGCGGGCGCGGATCTTACCGTCAAGAGGTCCACGTACGAGAGGAGTTCGGGAAGCTTCACCGTTCCGGGACGCACGGTGGCGGTGTTCTCGCTGCGCTGACCCGCACCGGGTCTACCGTGTGGGCAGCCGTCGGCAGAGCCGCAGCACCCCACTCCCGGCGCGCCCTCCCACTCCACCCGGCCGGTTCAGGCCCCTCTCCCGTACGGCACCGTCGTCGATCGTCCGACGGTGCCGTACGGGGGGCGCAGGGGGCCGGGACCGGCCGCTCCACCTGGTCAGCGAAGGTGACGATGGCGAGCAGCATTCCCGAGGGGACCACGAGCCCCGCCGGACCGGAGACGGAACTCGGCCGGATCGAACACGCCCTCGTCACGGGTCGGCTGACCACCCTCACCGGCACCGGCGGAGCCGGCCGGACCCTGCTGGCGATCCATGCGGCCGGGCGCGTGCGGTCCCTGTACCGCGACGGCGTCCGATGGGCGGACCTCGCCCCGGTCCATGACGACGAGCTGCTCCTCGCCACCGTCTCCGAAGCGGTCGGACTGGACGGCCGCAGCCGGCGGGGTCCCGTCCAGGCGCTCGTCGAGGCGGTGTGCGAACACCTCGCCGAGATGCACCTCCTGCTCGTCCTGGACTCCTGCGCACAGGTGCGCGCAGGCTGTGCGCACCTCCTCGGCGAGATCCTCACGACCTCTCCCGGGCTGACCGTCCTCGCCACGAGCGGACAGCCTCTGGGTGTCAGGGGCGAGCAGTGCGTCGGTGTCCCCGGGCCGCCCGGCCCTCGCACCGCAGGGTGACCGCCCACATAGTGGTTCCCGCTTGTGCGCCCTGCCGACGGGCGCAAGGGTGGGGGTGACCACCGTCCCGCGCCCGCTCAGGAGGCCGTCATGCCCCAGATCACCGTCGACTACTCCGCCGAACTCGACGGCGCCTTCGACCGTTCAGGCTTCGCGGGCGCGCTGCACCCGCTGGTCGCCGAGACGGTCACCACGAAGATCGCCGCCTGCAAGACCCGCTTCCGCCGGGTCGAGGAGACCGTGGTCGCGGACGCTCCCGACGGGGACGCGCTCGTGCACGTCGACATCGCACTGCTGCCGGGCCGCACCCCGGAGATCAGGGCGCGGCTCACCGAGTCGGTACTGGAACTGCTCGCCGCCCATATCCGGCCGGCCGGCGAACTGACCCTCCACCTCTCGGCCGAGACGCGCGACCTCGACCCCTCCTACCGCAAGCGCTGAGCGGCTACCGCAGCCGCTGCGGAGGTACGGCCGGCACGGCGGGCGCCAGCGAGGAGAGCCGCACCAGCAGATCTCCGAACGGCCCGTCCGCCGGCTCCTGCGCGAGGACCCGCAGCACGACGCCGGCCATCTCCTCGTTGTACGCGGCGCTCACGGCGGCCAGCGCGGCGAAGTCGTGCACGAGCTGCAACTCCAGCTCCGCACGCGGGATGCGCCGTCCGTCCAGCCACATCAGGGCCGTCGACTCGGCGAGCGAGACCCAGGACCTGACGACCAGCTCCAGCCGGGCCGGAGGTTCCTCGACGCCCAGATGGGCCAGGATCTGCTCGCAGGCCGCCTGGCGCACTCCGTCGATCATCGCGTTCGCCGTCGAGGAACCCACCGCGGGTCCGCCCCGCATGAGGGCCGCGAACCCGGGCCCGTGGTCGTCGACGAAATCGAAGAACCGCCCCATGACCCGCAACAGCCGTGCCCCCAGAGGCCCTTCGCGAGGCTCCAGGAACCGGGCCGCCAACTCGTCCGCCGCCCGCCGCAGCGCCGCCTCGTACAGGCTCTGCTTGCCCGGGAAGTAGTGGTAGACCAGCGGCCGGGAGATCCCGGCGGCGGCGGCGATCTCGTCGATCGACACCTCGTCCGGGGACCGGTGACTGAACAACTCCAGCGCGACGCCGATCAACTGCTGCCTGCGCTCCTCGACGCCCATCCTGCGCCGTACCCCGGTCGTCATGGGGAACAGGGTACCGACCGGCACGACAACACGCCCTAGAGGTCCAGCACCAGCCGTCCGCCCCGGCACCGGGACACACAGATCAGCATCGACCCGTCCCGCTCCGCGTCCGTCAGGAGGTCGTCCCGGTGCTCGATCTCGCCTTCCAGGACCCGCTGTTGGCACGTACCGCAGAAGCCCTGCTCGCAGGAGTACGCGACGTGCGGCAATTCGGCACGCACGGCGGCGAGCACCGACTGGCCGGCCGCGACCGCGACGGTGCGGCCCGAGCGGCGCAGCTCCACCTCGAAGGGCACCGACCCCGCGGCGTCCGTCCCCGGCGCGGAGAACCGCTCCAGGTGCAGGGTGCGGCCGGGCGGGAGCGCGGCCGCGACCGCGTCCATCAGGGGCTCCGGACCGCAGCAGTGGACCGCCGTGCCCTCGGCCGTGTCCGCGAGGGCCGCCGCGATGTCCGGGTGGCCCGCCTCGTCCTGCGGGACGACCGTGACCCGGTCGCCGTCCGCGCCCAGCTTCTCGATCTCCGCCAGGAACGGCATCGTCGACCGGCTGCGTCCCCCGTACAGCAGCCGCCAGTCGCCCCCCGAGGCGGCCAGCGCGCGCACCATGGGCAGGACCGGTGTGATGCCGATGCCGCCGGCGACGAAGAGGTGGGCGGGGGCGTCGGCCAGCGGGAAGCGGTTGCGCGGACCCCGGACCTCGACCTCCTGGCCCTCGTGGAGCAGGGCGTGCACCTCGCGCGAGCCGCCCCGGCCGTCCTCCGCCAGCCGGGCCGCCACGGTGTACGCGGTGCGGTCGGCCGGGTCGCCGCACAGGGAGTACTGGCGGACCAGCCCGGACGGCAGCACCAGGTCCAGATGGGCGCCGGGCTGCCAGGGCGGCAGGTCCGGGCCCTCCAGCCGGAGCTGCACGACCCCGTCCGCGGGTGTGGTCCGCCCGGTGATCAGCAGCCGCCGGCCCGTGGTGGAACGGCGCTGCGCCCGGCCGGACACGGGCTCGTCCAGCGCGGGCAGTGGCCACAGCGGGGACTTCTCGATGCGGCGGCGCATCGCCCGCCTGGCGAGCAGCGCGGCGGCGGCCACCACGGCGACGGTACGCGGGCGGGGCAGGGGCAGGGGCATCGGTCAGCCGGCTTCCGTCGTACGGGCCTCGGCCGCGACCGCGGCGGGCGAATGGGCGAGGTAGCCGACGGCCTGCGCCGTGCTGCCCTCCTGCGAGGGGTGGTACGTACGGCTCAGATAGCGCGGGACGGACCGCAGCATCGAGGGGGTGCTCGGCAGCGTGCCGCGCCGGCCGCTGCGGTAGAACTGGCCGAAGGACGCCTTGCCGTCCAGCAGACTCGGATCGTTCTCCATGAAGAACCTGGTGCCGCGCTGCCAGAGGAAGAGCAGCGCGGAGAAGGCCGTCGCCCAGGTCCGTACCCGCCGTCGGTATCCGCCGTCGACGTGCATGAACACATCGAAGGCCACCGAGCGGTGCTCGACCTCCTCGGCGCCGTGCCAGCGCAGCAGATCCAGCATCGTGGGATCGGCGCCGCGCCGGTCCAGCTCCTCGGCGTTCAGGATCCAGTCGCCGAGGAACGCCGTGTAGTGCTCGATCGCCGCGATCGTCGCGACCCGCTCCATCAGCCACCACCTGCGCGCCCGGCCCGGTGGCAGCGTCCGGTCGCCGAGCAGCTTCTCGAAGAGCCAGTCGACCTGGGCGGTGTACGGGGTCGGATCGAGACCGAGGTCCTTCAGGTGCGGGAGCACGTCGTCGTGGGCCTGGGAGTGCATCGCCTCCTGGCCGATGAACCCGATGACGTCCTGGCGCAGCTGCTCGTCGTGGATGTACGGGAGCACCTGGCGGTACACGTGGATGAACCAGCGTTCCCCGGCCGGAAGCAGCAGATGGAGCACGTTGATGGTGTGCGTGGTGAACGGATCGCCCGGCACCCAGTGCAGGGGCGTTCCGTCCCAGGCGAAGGACACCCGACGGGCCTTGAGGCGGGCCCGCTCCGAGGCCACCGCCGCTGGCTGCTTGTGAGACATGTTGTCAATGTACTGAGGGGTAGGGCCGGGCGACAGGGGCGTGCACACCATGAATTCCCGGGCCCGTCGCCTTCGCGCGGTCGCGCTCAGCGCAGCGCCCCCGCCCGGCTGCCGTCCGCCAGCCGCCCGTCCAGCTGCGCCCGGTCGCCCGCCCCGGCCCGACGCGGGGCAGTCCGAGGCCGCGCTCGTCGAGCACTACCGGTGCTGCGGAACGCGCTGGCGGCGGGTCGGCCGGTGCGGCTGCGCCATCTGCCGCGCCGCGACCGGCTCCCGGCGCGGTGCTGCGGAACGCGCTGGCGGCGGGTCGGCCGGTGCGGCTGCGCCATCTGCCGCGCCGCGACCGGCTCCCGGCGCTCCTCCCGCTGACCTGGGGGCTCCGGCTGTTCCCGCACTCCGGCGTGTTCTCGGCGCGCGCCGCGACCACCCCCGGTGGCCCGCTCCCCGACGGCCGCCCGGACGGGGCCTGGAACTGGGCGAGGGTCCTGCTCCCGGTGCCCCGCCAGGTCTCCGCCCGGGTGCACAGCCACTGGGCGGTGCCGTCGCCCTCGGGCAGCGACTGCTTCGCGTACACCCATGAGTTGACCTCGCGCACCCCGTGCGCGCGTACGGCCGGCAGCAGACAGGCGGTGCGCGCCCAGCTCGCGTACTCCGCGCGCCCCGAGATGTCGTGCGGACGCTCCGGCGGGCCCGAGGTCAGCCGGGCCGGAGCGAGTTCACCGAGATCCGTCACCAGGCGCACCGCCCCGGCGCCGGCCAGCTCGACCGCGTGCCAGGACCGGCAGCCGGGCGCGGTCGCCGGTCCTGGCAGCGGGTCGGTCACTCCGTCGGGGGAGCGGTGCAGCGCGCGCGGGTCCCGGTCCGGCGCGAGCAGATCCCTTACCCGCGCCTGCCGGACCCAGGGCGCCGTCAGATAGCGGACCGAGCCGTCCGCCCGCTCCACGACCAGGGCCCCGGCCGACGCCACGTCCGCCCCGTCGACCCGGGCGAAGTCGAGTGCCGCACCCTTCGACGGATCGGCGTCACGGGGCTCCGCGTACCGCACGACACGCAGCCCGTCGTGGAACAGCACCACCGCGGACGGGCCGACCTCGCCCGCGTACAGCAGCTGCGGCGCCCCCATGGGCGGCCCCACCGGCGTCCCCGGCGTCGCCGACGTCCGCACACCGCCGCCCGGCCGCGCCCACACCCGTAGCGCCCGCCGCAGCAGCCGGGTGTCCTCGGTCCGGTCGCCCCGCGTGGGCCAGGCGGTGAAGTCGGTACGCGGCGAGCGCTGCCAGAACGCCGTCGGCACCCTGCGCAACGCCCCCGGTTCCAGGGCCGCTTCGGCGGCCGGGTTGCGGGCGTACAGGGGCGCGGACAAAGAGCCCCGGCTCCAGCCCTCACCCGGCAGGCCCAGCAGCGCCCCGCACACGAGCAGGGCGGCGAAACCGGCCAGCGCCGCCCGGAGGTATCTGCGGCGGCGCGCCAGATCGGGCGGACGGGCCTGGAGCGAGCAGGGGTCGAACCCGGGCGAGGCCAGCAGCGCGTAGGCGGCCGGCACCCCGTCCGCCTCCATCAACGCCGCATGAGGGTCGGCCACCCCGGCATCGGACAGCACCCGCCGGACCTCGCAGTCGGCCAGCCCCTCCAGGCCGCGCAGGACGAACGCGGCCCGGGCCGCCCCGCTCACCGCCGACAGCCGCTGTTCCAGGGCGAGTTCATCGGCGCCGCCGGAGTGCGGGAACAGCCGGAGCCCCCAGGTCAGCGGGAGGAGCGCCGGGAGCCGGTCGCGGCGCGGCAGATGGCGCAGCCGCACCGGCCGACCCGCCGCCAGCGCGTTCCGCAGCACCTGCCGCCGGACGTACGCGTACCCCGGATCGGCCGCCTCCGCGCGACCCGGACGGCGTGGCAGCGGAACCGCGCCGCCGTCCCCGGGCCCGGCTCTGCGCGCCGCCTGGAGGGATCGCTGGGCCAGGGCATGAGCCGTGAGGACGCGCCGGTCGCGGCTCAGCGAGTGCGGCAGGACGAGATAGCCGAGCCGGGCCAGCCGCGGGTAGTGCTCGACGAGCGCGGCCTCGGACTGCCCCGCGTCGGGCCGGGCGGCGGCTGGCGGTACCTCTGACAGTGGACGCACGTTCAGCAGAACGAGCGAATCGTGCGATGGTCACTCCGGGGGCTGTGCGGCCGGGTCACTCGCGCTCCGGCCCTTCTCACGTTCGGCTGCGGGACCCGGCCCGGAACGGCACGATGGCCGGATGACGAAGCGGAACGCTACGCGAAGCGCGGCGCGGTACGCGTGGTGCGCGGCCGTCGTCGTGGGCCCGGTCCTGCTCGCGGGATGCGGCGGTGGCGGTGACGACATTCCGCCGACCGCCACCGGCACCCTGGAGGAACTCGCCGCGCAGGCGCACTGCGAGCCGAAGCTCCAGACCGACGCCCAGGAGCTGCGCCAGGCCAACTGCGCCACGGAGGACGGACGTTATGTGCTGGCCACGTTCGCGACCGACCGCGGCCAGCGGGAGTGGATCAACGAGGCCAACGACTACGGCGGTTCGTACCTGGTCGGCCGCAGATGGGTCGCCGTCTCGGACGCCGCGGTGATCGCGGCACTGCGCGGCCGGCTCGGGGGGACGGTGGAGACTGCCTCGCCGCACCACTCGGGAAGCGGTGGCGACGGCGGGAACGAGGCAGAGCACTCCGGTCGTCCGGGGAGCTGACCGCGCGGGTGCGGCGCGGGGCGATGCGCCTTCAGCGGCACTTGCGCCCGCCGTTGACGCAGCTCACCACCTTCCGCATCAGCCTGTCGTCGAAGACGTTGATGAAGTCACCGTGGTCGGTGACGGGCTTGTGCAGCTGCTCCGGGAAGGAGTCGACGGCGAACCCGGGCCCCGGAGGCACGTCGTACACGATCCGCTGGACCAGCTGCGGAATGGCCCGGAAGCCGTTCGGGCACCGCCCGTCGTCCTGCGCGAACGCCACATGGGTGCGGTGGTTCGCGCTGTCGGTGTTCTGCCCGTCCCAGCAGCTCTGGAAGGCGAAGGAACGGACGACCTGGCTGCCCTCGGGACAGATCGGGTACTTGTCCTTGAGCTGCCGGTCCTCGAACCCGGTACAGCTCCAGGAGGCGTTGGCGTTCGCGTCGCCGTTGGTGAACGCCTTGGCGTCGCCGGTGATGATGCGCAGGAAACGCGGCATGGCCGTGACCTTGCCGGTGGGGTTGCCGACGAACTTCAGCGTGACCTGCGACGGGGTCTGGATCTCCCCGATGTTCTGGTCCCTGCCCCCGCCGTCGGCTTCGGCGTCGTTCTCCGCGGCCCCGTTCCGCAGGCGGAGCACCGGCCAGTAGTACGTGGACCGGTCGCCCTGGTTACGGCAGGTGGTGTCGCCCGCCGCCAGGTCGTCGTCGCCGGAGAAGGCGTCCGTGGCCTGGTTGCCGACGTAGTCGTGCATGTGGTGGGCCCCGTTGGCGACACCGGGTGCGGCGATGACGTTGTCCGGGTTGAACTTCCCGTTCTGGTTGCGTCCGCACTCGGTGGTGAAGGTGCCGCGCGAGGCGCCCCGGAGCCGGGCCGGCCGGTCGACGCCGGGCTGGACCGACCGGATGTCGACGAAGTCGGAGTCCTCGGGGCCGTTGCCGCCGGAACCGTCGTCCGTGGGTTCGCCCGACGGCTGGTCCGGCGGCTCGTCCGTGGGATCGCCCGGCGCCGGTTCCGCGGGATCGCCCGAGGGCGGTTCCGTCGGCTCGTCCGCCTCGTCGTCCGCGCGCAGACTGCACGGGGCCAGCGAGCCGAGCCCTTCCGGACGCTCCGTGCTGCGGCCGATCGCGGTCGCGATGCGGTCGATGCTGGCGGTGCGCCTGGCCTTCAGCGGGCCCAGCACGGCGTTCTGCGCGAGCTGCGGGTCGCGGGCCATCCTGTCCCGGCGGTCGGCGAACTCCCGGTAGGCATCGGTGATCTGGGTGTCCATGGCGGCCAGTTCGCGGTCGACCTCCGCCCGGGCAGGATCCGGCACCTCGGGGATCTCGTTGACCACTTCGGGGCAGTCGATGGTGGAGGCCTGGCGGACCTGCGGCCCGTTCCGGTGGGAGAAGCCGGACGGGCCCTCGCCCGCAGAGGCGTAGACGTTGACCGCGGCCAGCCCACCCCCGCCCAGGATCAGTGCGGCCGAGGCGATGATCGCCCGGTTGGCCAGGGTGGAGCGTTTCTTGCGCGATGTGCGTCCCATGGAACTCCTCGGACTCCTCAGGCTTCGCGGGGGAGAAGCGTGACGTTCCATACGGCGCCGGCGCGCCGCCCGTTCAACGGACGGAGGAATTCCTGTGAACCAAGTGTCAGGCGAAGCGGGCCAGTTGAGGATCGACCGGGGCCGAGACCAGCCGGTTGGCCAGGGTCGACATGGTGTAGGCGCCGATGCCCAGGACCACTTCCAGCGCGTTGCGGCCGGTGTACCCGTGCGCCAGGAACGACTGGAGCGTGTCCTCGCCGACGGCCCCGCTCGTCACGAGGACGGCCAGCGTGAACTCCCGTACCGCCTCAAGCCGTTCGTCCGGCAGCGGCGTCCCGTCGCGCAGTGCGGCGATGAGGTCCGCGTCGGCACCGAGAGCGGTGAGCCGTGCGGTGTGCATGGCCACGCAGACGTGGCAGCCGTTGCGGGCGGCCACCGTCATGATCAGGGTCTCCCGGGAGAGCGGGTCCAGGGTCGTCGACTCGAAGAGCGCGCTCATCTTCAGGAAGCCGCCGAGAAGCTCCGGGGACGAGGCGAGCCGGGTGACGGCGGTCGGCAGATAACCCTGCTTCTGCGCCACGGCCGCCATGGTGGAGCGGGCGGCCGCGGGGGCGGATTCGAGGGTGTGGTCGGGAAAAGCGGTGGCGGACATGGAAGACCCCTCGCGATAAACTCGACAACGTGATTGACGAAAAGGTAAACCAGGTTGTCGAGTTTTGCAATGGCTGAGCGTCCGGCCGGCGCCCCCGTCGAGGCGGGAGCGGGCTTCGAGCTGCCCGTTCTGCTCTTCGGTGGCTTCCGTTCGATCATCGACGCCCTGCATCGCGAGCTGGCCGAGCACGGCCACCCCGACATGAGGCCCGCCTACGGGTACGCGCTGCAGGCCGTGGGCCGGGGCGGGTCGACCGCCAGTGAGATCGGCCGGCGGCTGGGCGTGTCCAAGCAGGCCGCAGGGAAGACCGTCGAGAAGCTGGAGGGCCTCGGCTACGTGGAGCGCGTCGACGATCCGCAGGACGGCCGCCGCAAGCTGGTCCGGCTGTCCCCGCGCGGGGTCGACATGCTGGTGCGGTCCGCCGAGGGCTTCGACCGGCTGCGTGCCGAGTGGGTGCGGGTGCTCGGCGCCGAGCGGGTCGGCGCCATGGAGGCCGATCTGCGCACCATGGCCGCCACCGATGCGTTCCGGCTCGATATGGCCGCCTGGTTCAACGGCTGAACGAGCGGGACAGGACTTGGACTTTGTGCATGAGAGATAGGACGTATCGAGTGCGCACCCTTCCTGTGGACCCCGTCATGCGGCAACATGCACGCGTCGGCACCCGAAAGACCCGACCACTTGTGGTCGTGAATGGGAGGGAACCATGGCACGACGCACCCATGTGCTCAGCGCGCTCGCACTGGCGGCGGCCGCCGCGCTCATCCCCGTACAGGCCACGGCGCAACAGCCCGCATCCCAGCGGTCCGCATCGCCCGCCGCCCCGTGCGACGCGCCCGTGAGACCCGCGTCGCAGATGACGGTCGAGTCCTGCGACAGCCCGGACCGGATCATCGAGAAGGCCGCGAACATCGTGCCCACGCCGGGCCAACTGGCGTGGCAGCAGCGGGAGGTCACCGCTTTCACGCACTTCGGGATGAACACCTTCACCGACCGTGAGTGGGGTTCCGGCACGGAGGACGAGAAGCTCTTCGCGCCGAAGAGCATCGACGCCGACCAGTGGATGCGCGCCTACAAGGCCGCCGGCGTCGAACAGGTCATGCTCACCGTCAAGCACCACGACGGCTTCGTCCTCTACCCCAGCCGCTACACAGACCACTCGGTCGCCCTCAGTCCCGGCAGCCCCGATGTCGTCGCCGCCTACGTGAAGGCCGCCCGCAAGGCGGGCCTAAAGGTCGGCCTCTATCTCTCGCCCTCCGACGGCGCCGAACTCCCGCACGCCTGGCACGCGGAGTGGGTCGAGAAGATCCGGGCCAAGCAGGCCGAGGGCAAGGCGCTGAGCCTGCCCGAGCGGATGGCACTGGAGGACGGCGACCGCGCGCCCGCCGGACAGGGCCGGTTCGGCAACGGCAGCGCCGTCACCGAGCGCACCATCCCCACCCTCGTCCCCGGCGACGACCGGGCCGCCCGCGTGAAGAGCGGCAAGCTGCCCACCTTCACGGTGAAGGCCGACGACTACGACGCGTACTACCTCAACCAGTTGTACGAGATCTTCACCCAGTACGGCCCCGTCGAGGAGCTCTGGCTCGACGGCGCCAACCCGTGGTCGGGCTCCGGCATCACCCAGAAGTACGACGTCAAGCAGTGGTTCGACATGGTCAAGGCGCTCTCGCCGAACACCGTCGTCTTCCAGGGCCCCCAGGGCGTCCGCTGGGTCGGCAACGAGTCGGGCGTCGCCCGGGAGACCGAGTGGAGCGTCACCCCGCACACCACCGACCCGTGGACCGGGCTCGGCAGCCTCCCCAACGACTCGACCGACGCCGACATCGGCTCGCGCGCCAAGCTCCTCGGCCCGGACGTCAACCACCTCCAGTGGTACCCGGCCGAGGCCGACGTCTCCAACCGGCCCGGCTGGTTCTACCACGAGGACGAACAGCCCAAGACCGCAGCGCAGTTGCTGAACCTGTACGAGAAGAGCGTCGGCCGCAACGCCTCGCTCCTCCTCAACGTCCCGCCGGCGCCCGACGGCCGGATCGCCCAGGCGGACGTCGCGTCACTCACCGCGTTCGGCGACGACGTGCGCCGGATCTACGGCAGTGACGTACGGACCCAGGGCCCGGCCCCGTACACCTTCGACCGGGTGGCGGTCCGTGAGGACATCAGGCACGGCCAGCGGGTCGAGCGGTTCGCCGTGGAGGCCCGGATCGGCGGGGCCTGGCAGACGATCGCCGAAGGCACCACCATCGGCCACGAGCGCATCCTGCCGCTCCCCGCGGCCGTGACCGCGACCTCGGTCCGCGTCAAGGTGCTGGAATCCAGGGCGAAGCCGCATCTGGGAGCCACGACGCTGCACCTCACCACCGCACCGGCCGGTTCCTGACCGTCCGTCCCGATGCCGCGCGTCCGGGCCGGCCCTGACCCGGCCCGGATGCGCGACCCCGCCGGCACAACTCTTCCCCCGGCCCGGATGCGCGACCCACGGCACGCCGTGTCCCTGGTCCCGCTATCCCTGATCCAGATAGGCGAGCACCGCGAGGACGCGGCGGTTGTCGTCGTCGGAGGGCGGCAGGTCCAGCTTCCCGAAGATGTTCGAGGTGTGCTTGGCCACCGCCCGCTCCGTGATCACCATCTGCGAGGCGATCGCCGCGTTCGAACGCCCCTGGGCCATCAGTTCCATGACCTCCCGCTCCCGCGGCGTCAGCCCGCCCATCGGCTTGTCCTGCGCGCGCCGCGACAGCAACTGCGAGATCACCTGCGGGTCCATCGCCGTGCCGCCCGCCGCGACCCGGCGCACCGCGTCGATGAACTGGTCGGCGTCGAAGACCCGGTCCTTGAGCAGATAGCCGATCGCCCCGTTGCCGTCCGCCAGCAGCTCGCGCGCGTACAACTGCTCGACGTGCTGGGAGAGTACGAGCACCGGCAGCCCCGGCCGGGCCCGGCGCGCCGCGAGGGCGCACTGCAAGCCCTCGTCCGTGTGCGACGGCGGAAGCCGGACGTCGACCACGGCGACGTCCGGCTTCAACTCGGCAAGGGCCCGGGTGAGTTCGGGCCCCGTCTCGACGGCGGCCGCGATCTCGAAGTCGTACGCCTCCAGCATGCGCACCAGGCCGTCGCGCAACAGGAAGAGATCTTCGGCTAGGACAACTCGCAAGGGATCTCCATGGTCACCATGGTGGGACCGCCCGCGGGGCTGCTGACGGCCATGATGCCGTCGAATGTACCGAGTCGGCGTTCGATGCCGCTCAGACCCGAACCCTTTCCGGCCGCCGCACCGCCCTTCCCGTTGTCCGTGACCGAGATCCTCAGCATGCCGTCGACATGGTTCAGGTCCACCCAGATCCGGTCCGCGCCCGAGTGCTTCGCCGCGTTCGTCAGGGTCTCACTGACCGCGAAGTACGCCGCCGACTCGACCGGGGCCTCGGCCCGGCCGTCCAGCTCCACGTCCACCTCGGACGGGATCGGCATCCGCAGCGCCAGCGCCCTGACCGCGTCCCCGAGACCGCGCTCGGCGAGAACCGGCGGGTGGATGCCCTGGACGAGATCGCGCAGCTCGGTCAGCGCCTCGGCCGAGGACGCACGGGCCATCGCCACGAGCTTCTTCGCCTGGGCCGGGTCCTTCTCGATCAGCGCCTCGATCGTGCCGAGGTTCATGCCCATGGCGACCAGCCGGGCCTGCGCCCCGTCGTGCAGATCCCGCTCGATGCGCCGCAGTTCGGAAGCGGCGGTGTCGACCGCCTCGTGCCGGGTCTCGGTCAGCCGGTCGATGCGCAGGGCCAGTTCCTGCTCATGGGCGGGGGCCAGCACCGAGCGGGCGAGCACGAAGTGGGCCCGCAGCAGCCGCTCGCTGAGCAGCACACCGGCCGCGAGGAGCGCCACGCCGAGCGCGGCGGCCGCCAGCCCCGACGCCTGGCTGTCGACGGGCACGAACGCGTACCAGTACCGGTCGTCCGTGTAGACCCGCCACAGACCTGCCGCCAGGACGAAGCCCTCCACCGGGTAGATCATCAGCGCCGCCGCCAGGGTCGCCACCACGTAGCCCGCGGTCATGTCGACCATCAGCCACTGGATGTCCCGCCAGGTCGCCGGGTCCTTCAGCATCAGCGTGGTCCGCTCCACCTGCCCGGTGAAGCCGCTGCGCACATCCTTCGGCAGCGGCCGGTACGGAACGGGGATGCGGACGTCCGACCAGGTGATGGCCAGCAGCCGGCGCTGATTGGCGTGCTGCCGGACCGCCGTCAGCACCCAGGGGGTGGTCACCAGCCCGATGCCCAGCAGGATGAAGGCGATGGAGAGCACCGTCAGCACGAACAGGGTGAGCGATCCCGCCAGCGAGGCGACCGACAGCAGCAACCCACGCCCCGCGGCCAGCAGCGCGCCCCTCACCCGTCCCCGTGTCGCGTTCATCCTGATCCCTCTTCCCTCTCCGGGCCGGTCCCGTCCGGTCTGATCCGCCGGACGCGCCCTGGCCGGGCCGCCGTGCCGGCCCCGGTCCGTAGACAGTCTGACCCGGCGGACCCCGCGGGCGTCAGCCGTTTCGCCACCCGGCGGGGGTGTACCTACCACCACCCCCGCACCGACGCCCTACGTCGCGCCGAGTGGGGGCTTCGACGGCTGGGGCGGCGGGCCCGGAATTCCTAGATTCGTGGTGTCCGGTCCGACGCCTACACAGGGGGCGAACAACACCATGAGGCCCAACCTCGCGGCACGTATCGGTGTGTGGAGCACACACCACCGCAAGACAGCGATTCTCGGCTGGCTGCTCTTCGTCGTACTCGCCGCGGGCATCGGCGGCGCGTCGGGGATGGTCGAGATGACCAACGCGGAGAACGGCGCGGGCGACTCGGCGCGCGCCGAGCAGATCCTCTCCGACGCAGGCCTCAGCCCGCGCGCGGGTGAGCTGGTCATGGTGTCGTCGACGAAGCCCGACGGCTGGCGGACGGCGGCCGGCGAGCTCACCGCATCGATCGGCCGGACCGGCGAGGTGACGGACCTCGCGGCTCCGGTCCCGTCCAAGGACGGCAAGGACGCGCTGATCACCTTCGAGATGAAGGGCGACGCGGACACCGCCGCCGACCGGGTGCAGCCCGTCCTGGACGCCGTGGCCGGGGTCCAGAAGGCCCGGCCCGACGTCACCGTCCACCAGTTCGGCGAGGCCAGTGCCGGGAAGTGGCTCGGCGACCTGCTCTCCGACGACATGAAGAAGGCCGAGTTCACCGCCGTACCCCTGGCGCTCGGCATCCTGCTGGTCGCGTTCGGAGCCGTCGTCGCGGCCCTGCTGCCCGTAGGGCTCGCGCTGACCGCGTGCATGGCCGCGTTCGGGCTGCTCTCGCTGGCCAGCCACCAGCTGCACCTCTTCCAGACCACGTACTCCGTGATGTTCCTGATGGGCTTCGCCGTCGGCGTCGACTACTGCCTCTTCTACCTGCGCCGCGAACGCGACGAGCGGGCCGCCGGGCGCGACGCCGAAACGGCGCTGCGCATCGCCGCGGCGACCAGCGGCCGGTCCGTGCTGGTGTCCGGGCTGACGGTCATGGTCGCGATGGCCGGCATGTTCCTGTCCGGCCTGATGCTGTTCAAGGGCTTCGCCCTCGCCACGATCATCGTGGTCTTCATCGCCATGATGGGCTCCGTTACGGTCCTGCCCGCCCTGCTCTCCTGGCTGGGCGACCGGATCGACGCCGGGCGCGTGCCGTTGCTGAACCGGCGCAACAAGCGCAAGAAGGAGAGCGGTAGGATCGCCGGCAAGCTGCTGCGGCCGGTCCTGGCCAAGCCGAAGTTCTTCGCGGCCGCCTCGGTCCTCGTTCTCCTGGTACTCGCCGCACCGGCCCTCGGCATGAAGACCGAGTCGCTCGGCCTGGAGAAGCAGTTCGGGTCCGACTCCGCACTGTCCGTCGCCTACCGGCACATCAACGAGACCTTCCCCGGCGGCCCCGCCCCGGCCCAGGTGGTCGTCGAGGCCGACAACATCGAGGCCCCCGCCGTACGCAAGGCGCTGGCCGGATTCGACCAGGTGACCGTCCACCGGGCCAAGAACGTCGCGGAGATCGAGGTACCGCTGCCCGGCGGCGTGGCCGACCTGACCGAACTGAGGGAGGACCGGCTGCCGGCCGCGTTCGACGGCACGGGTGCCCGGGCCTATGTCACCGGTGACGTGGCCGGGTCCGTGGACTTCAACGACCAGCTGAAACGCGGCATCGTCCCCGTCTTCCTCTTCATCACCGCCGTGACCTTCCTGCTGATGCTGTTCTGCTTCCGCAGCTACGTCGTCGCCGTGACCTCGATCCTGCTCAACCTGCTCTCCGTGGCCGCCGCCTACGGCGTGATGACGGCCGTGTTCCAGCACGGCTGGGGCGCCTCGCTGATCGGCTCGGAAGGCGTCGGCGCGATCGAGGCCTGGATGCCGCTGTTCGTCCTCGTCGTCCTGTTCGGACTCTCGATGGACTACCACGTCTTCGTGGTCTCCCGGATCCGCGAGGCCCGCAGCCGCGGTCTCTCCACCCCGGCCGCGATCGACGAGGGCATCCGGCGCACGGCCGGCGCGGTGACCGGCGCGGCCGTGATCATGGTGGCGGTGTTCTCGGTCTTCGGGACGCTGTCGATGCAGGACATGCAGCAGATGGGCGTCGGCCTGGCCGTCGCGGTGCTGCTCGACGCCACGATCGTACGGATGGTCCTGCTGCCCTCCGCGATGGCGCTGCTGGGCGAACGGAACTGGCGCACCCCGCGCGGCCTGCGCCGCCTGCCGGAGCCGGACCACGGCGAGCCGCAGCCGGAGCCCGCCCGCGCGGCCGCCCCGGCGATGCCCGGCTGACCCGGACGAACCACGTGGGCCCCGGCCGCGGTATCCACCGCGGCCGGGGCCCACTTCGGGTGCGGTCAGGGCGTGTACTTGTAACCGACGCGCCGCACCGTCTGGATCGACCGACGGTGCTCCGCGCCCAGCTTGCGGCGCAGCCGGGCGATGTGGACGTCGACGGTGCGCCCGTCGCCCACGTGTCCGTAACCCCAGACCGTGGTCACCAACTGGTCGCGCGTGTGCACCCGGTGGGGGTGGGCGACCAGATGGGCCAGCAGCTCGAACTCCAGGTAGGTGAGGTCGAGCGTGTTCCCGTTCACCGCGGCCGTGCGCTGGACGGAGTCGATCCGCACCGGTCCCGTCGCCGCGTCCTCCAGCACCTCCGGCACCACGTACTGGGCGGCCGCGGCCGCGATGGCCGGCTGCTGGTCGGCCGGTACGAGCACCAGGTATCCGACCATCGGCGGCCGGCCCGGCAGCGCGGGCAGGGTGTGCTGGGGCGCGGGCAGCCAGGTGGCGCCCGGAGTCAGGAACGCGGAGACATCGGCCGGCCGGACGACCTCGTCCGGAGCGACGGCGCGCAGCCGGTGACGGTTGGGGGAGGGAGGACGGGAGGAGGCGGTCGCAGCGGTCGCCGACTGCGCTGCGGTGGCAGCGGCTGCGGAGGAGAAGATACGGGTGTTCGCCATGAGGGTCAGCTCTTTCGCGCGAGGGAGTCGTCTGTGGACGGACTTGCTTCGTGCGCGCGGACCGAAGACCGGGGTGAGCGGTGTTAGAGGGCCTGCGCGTTCCACGCGCGGCAACACACCCGGTCGAAGTCGTGATGCTGACGGGAGGGCCAGAACGGCTCGAGGTCGCTGCGACCTGACGAGGTGTGCTGGATGCTGGCCATGACCCCATTGAACCAGAGAACCGGGCGCGGGAGCAGACCTCTCTCACCCGTCGATACGGGCCCTTTGCCATGGACCGGGTTCGGGCTCAGCCCACCAGGCGTTTCCGCCAGTCCAGGTCCGTCAGTTCGATCGCCCGGTCCGGCGAACCGTCCCACTCCACGGTCAGTCCGGCTTCCCCCAGCACGGCCGCGACCTCCCGGCCCACCGCCGTCGTCGTCTCGGCGGACTCGTCGAACCCGCCGTAATACAGCATCAGTCTCCGGCCGGTCACCGCACCATCCGTACCCTGGACATGGAAGAAGACGAACCCCCGGGCGTCCTCGCGCCCTTCGCCGCGGATCTCGCCGGTTCCGCACGACCGGCAGCACGCGAAGTTCTCCCGCGCGGTGATCCCTCTGCCGTCCAGCACGGCGAAGGCCCGCTCCAGCCGGTCCGGATCAGTCACCTCCGGCCAATGCCGCTGCTCCTCGACCCTCTCCAGCCACACCCGCTCCACCAACTGCCGTGCCTGCGCGAGGGTCACCGGACGCACGCCGTCGCACACCAGGAAGTCCTCGGCCGACTCGGCGATATCCGCCACCGTGCCGTATCCGCCGTGGACCAGCTCCCGCACGCGCTCCTCCAGCTCCTCGCGGATGTCCGCCGCGATCTCCGGTACGGGCTCCGGTTCCGGCAGGCCGGCGCTCTCCCAGCCGATACCCGTGTCCCATCCGCGTTCCTGGCGGGCCCAGCGCGTCATCAACGCGGCGACCCGCTCGGGTGTCTCGACGAGGGCGCGGACATGGGTAGCGGCTCCGCCGGCGCGGTGCTCCACGTCGTACGCCCCGCCGATCTCATGCCACACCTGGATGAACGTGCCCGGGATGTCCGGTATCCGCTGCACGACCAGGAAGCGGTCACCGGTCATGCCGATCCGGTGCACCAGGCCGCCGAGCTCCTGGTCCGAAACACGGGTGTGTGTCTGCTGGTTCTCGGTCGCGATCTTGATCTCGAGCATGCGACCAGCCTGGCACACCGCACTGACAGTGCCCCGGGCACGCGGAGGGGCGCCCACCGGACCAACCGGTGGGCGCCCCTCGTACGGGCGGTCGCTGCCGCGGGATCAGACCTGGCCGGCCTTCTCCAGCGCGGTGCAGCAGGTGTCGACGATCAGCCGCGTGACGACGTACGGGTCGACGTTGGCGTTCGGACGACGGTCCTCGATGTAGCCCTTCTGGTCCTGCTCGACCTGCCACGGGATACGGACCGAGGCGCCGCGGTTGGAGACGCCGTAGCTGTACTCGTTCCACGGGGCGGTCTCGTGCAGACCGGTCAGCCGGTCGTCGATGCCCGCGCCGTAGTTCTTGACGTGGTCCATCGGCTTCGAGCCCTCACCGAGCGACTCGGCCGCGGTGATGATCGCCTCGTAGCCCTCGCGCATCGCCTTGGTGGAGAAGTTGGTGTGCGCGCCCGCGCCGTTCCAGTCGCCCTTGACCGGCTTCGGGTCCAGGGTCGCGGAGACGTTGAAGTCCTCGGCGGTGCGGTAGAGCAGCCAGCGGGCGATCCACAGGTGGTCGGAGACCTCCAGCGGGGAGACCGGACCGACCTGGAACTCCCACTGGCCGGGCATGACCTCGGCGTTGATGCCGGAGATGGCGAGGCCCGCCTTCAGACAGTTGTCGAGGTGCTTCTCGACGATCTCGCGGCCGAAGATCTCGTCCGCGCCGACGCCGCAGTAGTAGCCGCCCTGCGCGGCCGGGAAGCCGCCCTCGGGGAAGCCGAGCGGCCGGTGGCCGTCGAAGAAGGTGTACTCCTGCTCGATGCCGAAGATCGGCTCCTGGCCGGCGAACTGCTCGGCGACCGGCCGCAGCTCGGCCCGCGTGTTGGTCTCGTGCGGGGTCATGTCGATGTGGAAGACCTCGCACAGGACCAGGATGTCGTCACCGCCACGGATCGGGTCCGGGCACGTGAAGACCGGCTTCAGCACCCGGTCGGAGGCGTGGCCCTCGGCCTGGTTGGTGCTCGATCCGTCGAAGCCCCAGATGGGCAGCCCGGCCACGTCGGAGGACGGGGAACCGGACATGATCTTGGTCTTGGAGCGGAGCTTGGCGGTCGGCTCGGTGCCGTCGATCCAGATGTACTCAGCCTTGAACGTCACGGAAGCCCATCCTTTGCGGGTGCTGCGGTCTATGCAGCGCAGCTTCGCAAGACGCGATTTCCCGACCGTTGCCCTCGTGTGAACCCCGTGTTACCGAGGTTTCCTGTGCAAGTGGGGCCGGCCGTGGGTTGCCGCCTGCGGACTCCCGTCCCGGGAAGGCGCCGGGTTTCGGCGGGCTCGGTGACAGCCGCCGGACGGCGAAGCCCTCCGCGTCGTATACATGCGTCACCGAACCCCGCGTGGGCCGGTTCTCCCGGCCGGTCCGGCCCGCCGTGCACACTGTTCCCATGACGACACGCGCGACCCCTCTGCGTATCGGCCTGGTCGGTACGGGCCCCTGGGCCCGCATCACCCATGCCCCCGCCCTCGCCGCCCACCCCGGCGTCGTGCTCAGCGGGGTGTGGGGCCGCCGTGCCGAGGCCGCCGGGGAGCTGGCCGGCGCGCACGGCGTCGCCGCTTACACCGGTGACGCGGGGCTCGACGAGCTCTTCGCCGCGAGCGACGCCGTCGCGTTCGCCCTGCCGCCCGATGTCCAGGCGCCCCTGGCAGCCCGGGCCGCGGCGGCCGGCTGCCATCTGCTGATGGACAAGCCGGTGGCCACGACCGTCGAGGGCGCCCGGGAAGTGGCCGAGGCCGCCGAGCGGGCCCAGGTCGCCTCGATCGTGTTCTGCACCCTGCGGTTCGCTCCGCAGACCGCGGAGTGGATCGCCGAACAGGGCGCGGCGGGCGGCTGGTTCACGGCTCATGCCGAGTGGATCGGTGCCCTGTGGGCGCCGGGCGCGGACAGCGAGTTCGCCGCGTCCCCCTGGCGCCGGGAGAAGGGCGGTCTGTGGGACGTAGGCCCGCACGCGCTCTCGGTCCTCATCCCGGTGCTCGGTGACGTCACCGCCCTGACCGCGGTCCGTGGCCCCGTCGGCACCCACCACCTCGTCCTGCGCCACACCTCCGGCGCCTCCAGCACGGTGACGCTCAGCCTGGCGGCCCCGGTGGCGGCGGCCGGCGTGGGCATCGAGCTCAGGGGCGAGCACGGCGTCGTCGGCCTGCCCCGGTGGGACGGTGCCGTCGGGGCGTTCGGCGCCGCGGTGGACGCGCTGATCGAGTCGGTGCGTACGGGCGAGGCGCACCCCTGTGACGTGCGGTTCGGGCTCCGGCTGACGGAGCTGCTCGCGGAGGCCGAGGCGCAGGCGGGCAGCTGAGCCCGGCCGCCCCGCCCGGCCCCCACCCGCACCCGGGWCCGGCGGCACCGTCTCACGGGCGGCCCGTGCTGTCGGCCGGGCCCAACTCCTGCGACACCGCGGCGTGGAAGCCGAGCAGAAACCGTCGTACGGCGGCGACCTCCGCCGCGTCGAACCCCCGCAGCAGGGCTTCGGCGCTCCCGATCACCGGTCCGAACGCGGCCCATCCCAGGTCCACCGCCTGCGGGGTCACGGACAACAGCACCCGCCGCCGGTCCCGGGCGTCGCGGGTGCGCGTCAGATGGCCCAGGCGCTCCAGCCGGTCGATGAGCGAGGTGGTGCCCGCCGAGTTGAGCCCGAGCTCCGCGCCGAGCCGTCCGGCCGTGGCCTCGGTTCCGTTCCGCTCGGCGTCGAGCAGGCAGATCAGGGCGCGCACATCCGTCGGATGCATGCCGTTCCGGGCCGCGAATTCGGCCTGGCGCAGGCCGAATTCGACGGTGACCCTGCGCAGAAGGTGGACGATCTCCCGCTCGGATCCCTGCTCGTCCATGCGTGACTCCTCGCTCTATTATCTCGCTCAGCGAGATAATATCCCCGTGACGGAGTTCAGGGAGTGCCCATGACACGCGCTACGTCCGCAACCGACGCGGCAGGCTTCCTCGCGGCCTACGACGAGGTCCTCGCCGCCCGATGGCCTGCCGGAACGGCCTCGACGCAGATCCCCACCCCGTACGGCACGACCCGCCTCAACAGCTACGGTCCCGAGGGCGCCCCGCCCCTGCTCCTGCTGCCCGGCGGCGGCGCGACCTCCACCGTCTGGTACGCCCAGGCCGCGGCCCTCGGCCGCACCCACCGGGTCCACGCCGTCGATCTCGTGGGCGAGCCCGGCCGCAGCGCGGCGGGGGAGCGCCCCGTCCGCAGCGTCGAGGACCTGCGCGGCTGGCTCGACGCGGTGCTGGACGCCCTGGGCCCCGGACCGGTCGCGCTGTGCGGTCATTCGTACGGCGGCTGGATCGCCCTCCACCACGCCCTGCACGCCCCCCACCGCGTCCGGCGCCTGGTCCTCGTCGACCCGACCGGCTGCTTCGCCGGATTCCGCCCCCGCTACCTGGTGCGCGCGCTCCCGATGCTGCTCCGCCCCGACGCCGCGCGGACGCGTGCCTTCCTCGCCTGGGAGACGGGCCACGCCGCGCTGGACCCGGTCTGGCTGCGGATGCGCGAAGAGGCCGCGGGCCTCCCCTGGGCCCGTCCGGTCACCGGACCGCGCCCCTCGCCCGAGGCCTTGCGCGGGCTCGGCGTACCGGCCCTGGTCCTCCTCGCCGGACAGGGGCGCGCCCAGGACGCGAGCCGGGTGGGCGCTGCCGTGAACAGGCTGCTGCCGCAGGCCGAGACCGTCGTGCTGCCCGGCGTCTCCCATCACGCGCTGCCGCTGTACGGCCCGGTGACGGCCGAACTCAACCGGAGAATGGAGGATTTCCTCGACGCCGAGGCGGCCGCTTAGTCCCCGAGGCGGCCGCTTGGTCCCCGAGGCGGCCGCTTGGTCCCCGAGGCGGCCGCTTGGTCCCCGAGGCGGCCGCTTGGTCCCCGAGGCGGCCGCTTGGTCCCCGAGCCGGCGCCCTGGCGCGCTCAGCGCCCCAGGGCCTCCCGGACCGCTTCGTCCGTGCGCGCGACCACGGCCGTGCCGTCCTCCGCCGTGATGATCGGCCGCTGGATGAGTTTCGGATGCTCGGCGAGGGCCGTGATCCAGCGCTCCCGCGCGTCCGCGTCGCGCGGCCACTCCTTGATCCCGAGCTCCTTCGCGTCCGCCTCCTGCGTCCGTGTGATGTCCCACGGCTCAAGACCGAGCCGGCCGAGTACGGCCCTGATCTCGTCCGGCGACGGCACGTCCTCCAGGTAGCGGCGGACCGTGTAGTCGGCGCCCTCCGCGTCGAGCAGCGTCAGCGCGCTGCGGCACTTGGAACAGGCGGGATTGATCCAGATCTCCATGGGGCCAAAGGTACGCGATGGACCTCGAAAACCCCTCTGGCCAGGGGTGATTGTCAGTGGGGGGCAGTAAAATGGGGGTAGTTCGTGAGGGTTCCACCACCGCGCCAGGAGGTTGCCAATGGCCGTAGCCGCAGTCACGACCAAGCCGCTCGACACACCCCTGAAGAAGAAGCCGCTCCCCGCCGGCCGTCCCCGTGAGTGGTACGTCTCCCACAATCGCCGGCTGAAGGCGATGCGTCTGGCGATCGCCCTGCTCGACACGGGCGTGTACTACCCGTCGAGCGCGAGCAATGCCCGGATACGCACGACCGCCGAGCGCCTCGCCATCCACCCGCCGTCCGACACCACCTGCCGCATGGTCCGCGCCCTCATCCGCTACGGCCGCTGACCGGCCGGCCCACTGTCCGTCAGGGACCGTGCCCCGGAAAGACCGGGGGCACGGTCCCTGTTCAGTACCCGTTGCACGTGGCGGTGGCGAAGGCGCCCGAGGCCCTGGCGGTGCGGTGGGTCCCGTCGTCCACCGTCACCGAACAGGCCACGTCCCCGCCCGACCTCCCGAGGCTGACCTCGAACGAACCGCCGCTCATGAAGCCCTTGGTGTCCAGTTCCCCGGTCCACGGCAGGCTCCGCAGGGTCAGCCGCGCGGTCGACAGCTCCTCGCCCTTCCACGTGCTGTAGGTGAGCGTCACGTCCTCGGCGGCGCCGGTGACCTCGTACCGGATGTGGACCGTGCGCGCGCTTTCGGCCGAGACCTCACGGGCCAGCACGGCGGAGACCGCACCGGCCCCGAGCGCGAGCAGCACGGCGATCAGCAGCAGCACCCACGGCCACAGCCGCCGCCTCCTCGGAGGCGGCGGGACCGGTGCGCCGGGGGCCGCCTGTTCGCTCATCCCCTCAGACTCCGTGGTCCGCGCGCCGCCCGCGACCCCACGTCCGCCACCCCCTCACCCGGTCGGCCTACACCGCATGCGTACCCCGCCGCCGCCGCATTGACTTGGGCCGACGGACGAGTGCTGGGAGGCACGATGACCAGGCGAGGCGTACGGGGCGCGAGCGCGGTACTGGTGGCGATGACGGTGGCGTTCACGGCATCGGCCTGCTCGGACGACGGCGACAGCGCGTCGAGCACGGTGTCGAAGGCGGCGTCCGCCGCGTCGTCGGTGGCCTCCTCCGTCGCCTCCAAGGGGTCCGACGTGGTCGCCTCCGCGACCGGCGCCGCTGCGGACAAGCTGAACAGCTTCAAGGACGGCGTGAACGCGAGCGGCGACGTCAAGGCGGGCGCCCCGGCCACCGACGCGGACGGCCGGGTGACCTCGAAGGTCACCGTGACGAACAGCACCGGCTCGGCGCAGTCCTATGCCGTGCAGATCAACTTCAAGAACGCGGAAGGCAAGTTGCAGGACACGGTCGTGGTGACGGTCGACGACGTGGCCTCCAAGAAGACCAAGGACGCCACGGCCCGCAGCAACCGGAAGCTCGACGGCGACATCAAGGTCGAGGTGGGCCAGGCACTGCGGCACTGACCGGACGAGGGGTGGCCACGGAGGCGAGCTGGAGCGGATGCCGTACGCCGAACGGGCCCGGCTCGACGAACGGCTGCGCGGCGGCCGGCTGAGGGCGTCCGCCGGCCTCATCGGCCGGTTCCGGCAGATGGCCGCCGGCGAGCGCGCCCGTAAGGTCGAGCACGCCCGCGGCGAATATGTCGGCATCACCCTGGGCGACGACCTCTCCCGGCTCATCCCGTCCGAGCCGGCCGGCCTCGGGATCCCGGTCATGCGGAACGTATTCGCCGCGCGGTTCGCCGAGTCGCGGCTGATGCTCTACGACAGCCGCGGCGGCGCCGAGTTCCGCACCCCGGCGGCGGCGGCCGTCCGGCTGCTGGACGAGGAGTGCAACACCGACGGACGCCGGCGCGGCGACATCGTGATGATCACAGACGGGGAGTGCGGCATCAGCGAGCAGTGGATGCGCGGCTGGAACGAGGCCGGGCACACCCTCGGCTGCCGCACCTTCGGCGTGGCCGTCGGAGCCCCGCGGGCCACCGCTCCCGGCACCGTCCTCGACGCCCTGTGCGACAACCTGCGCGGGATCGACGACCCGACCGACACACACGCGGCCGGCGACCTCTTCCGGCTCATCCGAACGGCCTTCAGGCCCGGCCGAGGGCCGTGGGCTGTCGCCGCGATGCATGATCGGAACACCGGCCCCGCCCGAGCCGGACGCAGACCGACGCTCGGGCCCGACAGACGGGAGAGCACCATGAGGATCCACCTGACCAGCGTCTTCGTCGACGACCAGGACAAGGCCGTGCGCTTCTACACGGACGTGCTGGGCTTCGTGAAGAAGACCGAGGTCCCGGTCGGCAAGGACCGCTGGCTGACCGTGGTCTCGCCGGAGGACCCCGGCGGCACCGAACTCCTCCTGGAACCGGACGGCCATCCCGCGGTGAAGCCGTACAAGACGGCCCTGGTCAAGGACGGCATCCCGGCCGCTTCCTTCGCGGTGGACGACGTCCCCGCGGAGTTCGCCCGGCTGCGCGGCCTCGGAGTCCGCTTCACCCAGGAACCGATGGACGCGGGTCCGGTGACGTTCGCGGTCCTGGACGACACCTGCGGCAACCTGATCCAGATCGTCCACAGCCGGTGAAGAACGACGAACGGGCGAGGGCCGCCACCCCGGTCACGGGGTAGCGGCCCTCGCCCTGCTCAGAACTGCTGAGCCACCTGCTGCCTAGAGGTCGAAGTAGAGCTCGAACTCGTGCGGGTGCGGGCGCAGCTGGATCGGGGCGATCTCGTGCGTGCGCTTGAAGTCGATCCACGTCTCGATGAGGTCGGACGTGAAGACGCCGCCCGCCAGGAGGTACTCGTGGTCCGCCTCCAGAGCGTCGAGCACGGCCGGGAGGGAGGTCGGGACCTGCTGGACGTTGGCGTGCTCCTCGGGAGCCAGCTCGTAGAGGTCCTTGTCGATCGGCTCCGGCGGCTCGATCTTGTTCTTGACGCCGTCCAGGCCGGCCATCAGGAGCGCCGAGAAGGCGAGGTAC
The DNA here is from genome assembly GCF_008042275.1 of Streptomyces sp. OR43. GTDB lineage: Bacteria > Actinomycetota > Actinomycetes > Streptomycetales > Streptomycetaceae > Streptomyces. The sequence continues at coordinate 324,361 of NZ_RDBK01000025.1, forward strand.
GGGTTGGACGACGGGTCCGGGGCGCGGAACTCGACGCGCTTGGCCTTCGGGTTGGAGCCCGTGATCGGGATGCGCATCGCGGCGGAGCGGTTGCGCTGCGAGTAGACCATGTTGACCGGGGCCTCGAAGCCGGGGACCAGGCGGTGGTAGGAGTTCACCGTCGGGTTGGTGAAGGCCAGCAGCGACGGGGCGTGCTTCAGGATGCCGCCGATGTAGTAGCGCGCCATGTCCGAGAGGCCCGCGTAGCCCTGCTCGTCGTAGAACAGCGGGGAACCGCCGGCCCACAGCGACTGGTGGACGTGCATGCCCGAGCCGTTGTCGCCGAAGATCGGCTTCGGCATGAAGGTCGCGGTCTTGCCGTTGCGCCAGGCGACGTTCTTCACGATGTACTTGAAGAGCATCAGGTCGTCGGCCGCGGCGAGCAGCGTGTTGAACTTGTAGTTGATCTCGGCCTGGCCGGCGGTGCCGACCTCGTGGTGCTGGCGCTCGACCTGGAGGCCGTTCTTGTCCAGCTCCATGGAGATCTCGGCACGCAGGTCGGCGAAGTGGTCCACCGGCGGGGTCGGGAAGTAGCCGCCCTTGTAGCGGACCTTGTAACCGCGGTTGTTCTCCTCCGACCCGGTGTTCCAGGCGCCGGCCTCGGAGTCGATGTGGTAGAAGGACTCGTTCGCCGAGGTCTGGAAGCGGACGTTGTCGAACACGTAGAACTCGGCCTCGGGGCCGAAGTACGCGGTGTCGGCGATGCCGGTCGACGCGAGGTACGCCTCGGCCTTCTTGGCGATGTTCCGCGGGTCACGGCTGTACTGCTCGCCGGTGATCGGGTCGTGGATGAAGAAGTTGATGTTGACGGTCTTGTCGCGGCGGAACGGGTCGACACGGGCGGTCGACAGGTCGGCGCGCAGGGCCATGTCGGACTCGTGGATGGCCTGGAAGCCGCGGATCGAGGAGCCGTCGAAGGCGAGCTCCTCGGTCGGGTCGAAGACCGCCGCCGGGATGGTGAAGTGCTGCATCACACCGGGCAGGTCGCAGAACCGGACGTCGATGAACTTGACGTCTTCGTCGGCGATGTACTTCTTCACGTCGTCGGCGTTCTGGAACATCCAACTCCTCCTACTCCCGGCCCGGGAGGGACGGGGTTGCAGCTCGTTGTGTGGCCAGTGCGGTGGCACACGCTGGACCCGACCATAGGCAGACCGGATTTCTCAAGCATGACCCATTTGTTTCGCAGAAGTTAACCGAGCCGGGTGTGGGCGGCACCTCATGCGCGCGGCGACGGCGGGTTCCGGGCACGTTCCGGACCGGTTTCGGCCCGATGTCCCGCCCGCTCCCGGCACCCGCCCGGCGGGTGCCGGGAGCGGGCGCAGTACCGTGGTCGGGTGGACAATAGGCAAGCAATCGGATCGTGGCTCTCCGGACCGCGTGCGGCCGCCGAGGAGATGGGCGCCGACTTCGGCTACCGGGGCAAGCGGCTCGGGCTGCCCGAGCAGGGGCCGGGTGCCGTCTCGCCACTCGGACGGCGTTTCGGCGCGATCTTCGTGGACTGGGCCCTGTGCATGCTGATCGCATACGGACTGTTCGCTCGCGGTGACCAGCAGGCGGCCGGAAACTGGGCGCTCGGCGTCTTCCTCGTACTGAGCGTGCTCACCGTCGGCACCATCGGCTGCACCCCCGGCAAGCGCCTGCTGCGGATCAAGGTCGTGGCCGAGGACGGCGGGCGCCTGGGCTTCGGACGGGTGCTGGTGCGCAGCGTGCTGCTGTGCCTGGTGATCCCGGCCCTGGTCTGGGATCGCGACGGCCGCGGGCTGCACGACCGGCTGGCCCGCACGGTTCAGATCCGTATCTGAGGAACGGGCGCGACGAACGAAGGAACACGAAGTGGGGGAAGACGAAGAGGGCGGGTCGCGAACCACCGGTTCGCGACCCGCCCTCTTCGTGCGTTTCTCAGTCCGCTCAGCGCATCTTTCCGCCGCGCGGCATCCGCATGCCCTTCGGCATGGGGCCCTTCGGCAAGGGCATATTGCTCATGAGGTCCCCCATGGCGCGCAGCCGGTCGTTGGCGGCCGTCACCTGCGGGCCGGTCAGGACGCGCGGCAGCTTCAGCATCGTCGTGCGCACCTTCTTGAGCGGCACCTGGCCCTCGCCGTTGCCGACGATGATGTCGTGCACGGGTACGTCGACCACGATGCGGGCCATCTTCTTCTTCTCGGCCGCGAGCAGGCTCTTCACCCGGTTCGGGTTGCCCTCCGCCACCAGCACGATGCCCGCCTTGCCCACGGCACGGTGGACGACGTCCTGGCTGCGGTTCATCGCGACCGCCGGCGTCGTGCTCCAGCCGCGGCCCACGCGGTCCAGCACGGCCGCGGCGGCGCCCGGCTGTCCCTCCATCTGCCCGAAGGCCGCCCGCTCGGCACGCCGCCCGAAGACGATCGCCATCGCGAGGAGGGCGAGCACGAAGCCCAGGATGCCCAGGTAGATCGGGTGGTCGATCAGGAAACCGATCGCGAGGAGGACACCGAAGGTGACGATTCCCACACCCGCGACGACAAGCCCGATCTTGGAGTCGGACCGCCTGGTCATCTTGTAGGTCAGGGCGATCTGCTTGAGCCGCCCCGCGTTCTCGGCGCTGTCCGCGCCTTCAGTGGTTTTTGCCTTCCTCGCCATGCAATGAAGTTTACGTGGCCTAGGAACGGTGGTCGGCCACGGCCTCCAGTACGTACTCGGACTCGACCCGGTCCTTGGCCCGGCGGCGGTCCTCGAGGACGGCCGTCCAGGCGTTTCGGCGGGCGGTGCGCTGGCCGCTGCTCAGCAGCAGCGACTCGACGGCGCGGAGGGCGTCGGTGACGGACGGAAGGGCGGTGGCGCGTACCGGCACGGCCTGCATCGTGGAAGTCCCCTCGGAACGGATGCGCTCACCGGGCGGTGCCCGGCGGGCGGAGTGTGCTGCGCGGAACTGGATACGGGGCGCAGTAGCGACGCGGCCGCGAGAACCACTGCGCTGCCTGTATCCAGGGTCACTGCCTGGTGTTACCAGCGCGTGACCGGTCGGTCAAACACCAATGAAACCTTGATACGGGCGTCGCGCACGCCGACGCGGCCCATCCGCGCCTCGGACCTGCGAGGAGTGGACGGGCCGCGTCGAGCCAGCCACTACCGTTCAGTAGCTTCTTGTGCCCGGATAGCTTCTTGTGCCCGGATTCACACGGGCGCCGCTACGCGGTGGGCGCCGGGGCTGCCGCACCACGCCGCTCCATCGCCTGCTGGAACAGCCGGCCCGCGCGGTACGAGGAGCGGACGAGCGGTCCGGACATCACACCGGAGTAGCCGATCGCGTCGGCCTCCTCCTTGAGCTCCACGAACTCGTGCGGCTTCACCCAGCGCTCGACCGGGTGGTGGCGGGGCGTCGGGCGCAGGTACTGCGTGATCGTGATGAGCTCGCAGCCCGCGTCGTGCAGGTCCCGGAGCGCCTGGCTGACTTCCTCGCGGGTCTCGCCCATGCCGAGGATCAGGTTGGACTTGGTCACCAGACCGGCCTCGCGGGCGCGGGTGATGACCTCCAGGGAACGCTCGTAGCGGAAACCGGGGCGGATGCGCTTGAAGATCCGCGGCACCGTCTCCACGTTGTGGCCCAGCACCTCGGGGCGCGAGGAGAAGACCTCGGCGAGCTGCTCGGGCTCCGCGTTGAAGTCGGGGATCAGCAGCTCCACCTTGGTGTAGCCGCCCTCCCGCTCCGCCGTCTGCGCGTGGATCTGGCGGACGGTCTCCGCGTACAGCCAGGCGCCGCCGTCCTCCAGGTCGTCGCGCGCGACGCCCGTGATGGTGGCGTAGTTCAGGTCCATCGTGACGACCGACTCGCCGACGCGGCGGGGTTCGTCCCGGTCCAGCGCCTGCGGCTTGCCCGTGTCGATCTGACAGAAGTCACAGCGCCGGGTGCACTGGTCGCCGCCGATGAGGAACGTGGCCTCGCGGTCCTCCCAGCACTCGAAGATGTTGGGGCAGCCGGCCTCCTGGCACACCGTGTGCAGACCCTCGCTCTTCACGAGCTTCTGCAGCTGGTTGTACTCGGGGCCCATCTTCGCCCGGGTTTTGATCCACTCGGGCTTGCGCTCGATGGGGGTCTGGCTGTTTCGGACCTCGAGGCGCAGCATCTTGCGCCCGTCGGGTGCGACAGCGGACACTCCGGCACTCCCCTTTGCTTTCGCTGCATTGGATTCTTCGGCGAACACCAGGGTACGCCCGTAGTTCAAACGGCTTTACGTCTGGCCAACCTGTGGCCGGCAGGGCCTATTCCCGCGGAGGTGTTCCGAGGGTCAGGCCGTGGCCACGGCATCGTTCGTGCGCTCGATGGTGCGCGGCGCGAACTCGGCGTTCTCCAGGATGTCCCGCAGGTGCCTCTCGACGACCGGGAGCACCTGGGCGATGGTGATGTCGCGGCCCAGTTCGTACGCGAGCGAGGTGACGCCCGCGTCCCGGATGCCGCAGGGCACGATCCGGTCGAACGAGGTGTTGTCGGGGTTCACGTTGAGGGCGAACCCGTGCATGGTGACCCCCTTGGCGACCCGGATGCCGATCGCGGCGAGCTTGCGGTCCTCGCGGCGCTGGCCGGCGTTGGACGGGGCGTACTCGGGTCCGTTCAGCCGGGCGTCGAACTCCTCGTCCCGCAGCCGGGGGTCGAAGTCGAGCGAAAGGCCGCCGATCGCCGGGCGCTGCTCGACCGGGTCGCCCAGGACCCAGACACCGCTGCGGCCCTCGACCCGGCTGGTCTCCACGCCGAACTCGGCGGCCGTACGGATCAGCGCCTCCTCCAGCCGGCGGACGTGTGCGACGACGTCCACGGGGCGCGGCAGCTTCTGGATCGGGTAGCCGACCAGCTGGCCCGGACCGTGCCAGGTGATCTTGCCGCCGCGGTCCACGTCGATGACCGGGGTGCCGTCCAGCGGGCGCTCGCTGTCGGTCGTGCGCCGGCCGGCCGTGTAGACGGGCGGGTGCTCCAGCAGCAGACAGGTGTCGGGGACGGTGTCCTCGAACCGTGCCGCGTGCACCTCGCGCTGCTTCTGCCAGGCCTCCTGGTAGTCGACGGCTTCCTCGCCGAATCCCAGACGGACGAACCGAAGCTCAGTCACGACAGCAGCCTCTCTACTTGCGGCGCCGGGGCCGGGGGTGTCCCGTCGTCCCGTCACCATGCACCGAATCGCGCCTCCGGCCACTGTACGACCGGTGCCGGAGCGGGGGCCCGGCAGGTGGTTCCCGTCAGCGCCGCCCTCAATCCTCACACGATCGGATGAATGTGATGCGAAGGCGGCCGGGGTCGGCCCGGAGGCCGCTAAATTCGCGCCGTTCCCTCGGGCCCGGCCCGGCACCGCGATGTCGCGGGGAGAACACAGAACAGTCCCTGAGGGGCTGCCCGCCCGGCCCCGTAGGCAGGAGACCGTACAGCTGATGTCGGAACGACCTCCGCAGCGCACCCCCAACCGCCGACTCGCCTCACTCATCACCGAAGCCGGGTTCTCCAACGCCGGCCTCGCCCGCCGGGTGGACCAGCTCGGACTCGAACACGGCCTCGACCTGCGGTACGACAAGACCTCCGTGACCCGCTGGCTGCGCGGGCAGCAGCCGCGCGGCACCACGCCCGCGCTGATCGCGGAGGTCTTCACCAGGCGGCTCGGCCGCCGGCTCTCCGCGCAGGACCTGGGACTGGACGCCTGCGCGCCCGTCTACGCGGGCCTGGAGTTCGCGGCCACGCCCGCCGAGGCGGTCGACATCGTCAGCGGACTCTGGCGCAAGGACTCCGGCAGCCATGTGGAGCTGCGGAAGATCGCCTTCACCCCGGCGGGGCTGGTCGTCCCCAGCCGGGACTGGCTGATCGGACGGGCGGACGAGTGGGTGGGACGGGCCGGAGACGGTGCCGCCGTCCCGGGTCAGGCCGCCAGGGCGCACGCCGGCGGGCCGCGCCCGGTGCCCGGCGCCGTCGGAGCGCACGGGCCGTACGGAGGCGTGAGCGGTCCCGGCGGGGGGTCCGTGCCCGGGGTGCCCGAGCAGGGCGGCGTGCCCGGCCCCGGTGTCCGGCACGGCCTGCGCGGGCCCACCCCGTCCCGGCCCGCAGGACCGCACGCGCCGGGCGGCCCCCCGGCCGCCTTCGTGGCCGGGCCCGCCGGCGTCCCCAGACAGCGGCAGAGCGAGCGCGCCTCCGGCCAGAAGGTCAGCAGCGGGGACGTCGCCGCCCTGCGCTCGGTCGCCGAGCTCTTTCGCACCCTGGACAACGCCTACGGCGGCGGCCACGCCCGGCAGGCCCTCGTGCGGTACCTGGAGCACGAGACGGAGCCGATGCTGCGCGGCACGTACGGGGAGGCCACAGGACGCCGGCTCTTCGCCGCCGCCGCCGATCTGACCCGGCTCGCGGGCTGGACCTCGTACGACATCGCGGCCCATGGGCTCGCCCAGCGCTACTTCGTCCAGGCGCTCCGGCTGGCCCAGGCCGCCGGCGACCGGGCCTACGGCAGCTTCGTCCTGATCACGATGAGCCGGCAGGCCGTCTACCTCGGGCACGGCCGGGAGGCCATCCAGCTGGCGCGGGTGGCCCAGCAGGGCGTCGGCTCGTCCGCGCCCCAGGCCGTCCTGGCCCTGCTGCACGCGGTCGAGGCACGCGGACACGGGGTCCTCGGCGACTCCAAGGCCTGCGCGGCTTCGCTCGCCCGGGCGGAACGCGCGCTGGAGGCCTCGCGTCCCGGCGACGAGGTCCCGCACTGGGCGCGCCACTTCGACGAGGCCCAGCTCGCCGACGAGTTCGGGCACTGCCACCGCGACCTCCAGCAGTACCGGACCGCCGCGCAGCACGCGGAGCGCTCGCTCCAGCTGCGCGCGCCCGCGTACGCCCGCAGCCGGCTGTTCTGCCGGGTCGTGCTGGCCTCCGCCCGGCTCGGGCTCGGCGAGCTCGACCAGGCCTGCCGGCTGGGCGCGGAAGCCGCGCAACAGGCCGCCGAGATGCGGTCGGTGCGGGCCACGGAGTACGTACGGGACTTCGAGCGGCGCCTCGAACCCTTCCAGGACGCCGCCGCGGTCCGCGGCTACCGCGAACGGGTGGCCGCGCTGGGGTGAGGCCGAACGCCTCAGGCCGCCTCCGGGAGCGCCGCGGTGCCCCCGGCCGGTCGCACCCCCAGATCGGTGAGGATCGCCCCGGCCGCACGCCCGCCTGAGGACAGGGCGCCCTGCACCGAGCCGGTGTCGCGGTGGTCGCCGCACACGTACAGCCCCGCGAGCAGCCGGACCGGGCGCCGCGGGTCGTGCGGGGGCGGCATGGCGGGCACCGCCTCCGGATCGTGGTGGGCCGCCAGCAGCTCCCAGTCGTCGGTGGGCGTGCCGTAGAGCGCCGCGAGATGCGCGCGGACCGTGCGGTCCAGATCGGGCGGGGGCGTACCGAGCACCGTCGAGCTGATCAGCACCCGGCCGTGCGGGGCGCGCGACGGGTCGACCTCGCTCATCACCGCGGTGTGCGCGACCGGACCGGAGCGGTCGGCGTCCAGGAGCAGCGAGGCGCCGGTCGGCGGGGGAGCGGGGGCGGTGTGGTGAAGCACCGTCACCGGGTGGAAGGGCGGCACGCGCAGACCGGGCAGCAGCTCGGCCGCGGCGCCCGCCCCGGTCGCCAGCAGCAGGGAGCGGCAGCCGATCTCGCCGTGTTCCTTGGTGCGGACGGCGGTGATGTCCGCCGATGTGACGTGGACGCCCGTGCGTACGGTGCCGGGCGGCAGCGCGGCCGCGAGCAGATCGGGCAGCGTGGCCGAACCCCCCGACGGTGCGCAGAGCCTGCCGCTCGCGTAGCCGCGCAGCGCGAGATCGGCGCACCGGCTGGACGTGGCGAGCGCGGGGTCGCTGAGCAGCGCCGTGAGCAGGGGGCGCACGAATCCGTTCAGCGTCCGGGCGGACAGGCCCCGGCCGGACAGGGCGTCGAGCGCGGCCCGTTCGGGCCGGGCCAGGACGCGGTGCCGGGGGGTGGCCGCGAGCCGGGCCAGCGCCACCCCGAGCCGGGCCTGGTCGATCGCCCCGCCCATGGCTCCGGTGAGGCTCCCGCTCAGAGGGGCCCGGGGGGCGCTTGCGAGGGCGCGCGCTGCCTTGAGTGCGCCCCGTGCGCTGCGTGAGCCCCGTGCGCTGCGTGTCTCCCCGGTCCGGTACCGGCGGCCCTCGCTGTGGACGAGTACGCCGGGATCGAAGTTCCGCAGGACGAGCCCGTCGAGTCCGGGCGTCGCGTACAGCTCCGGATACGAGGTGTTGAGGAGCGGTCCCAGGTGGTCGAGCCGGAACCCGTCCACCTCGTCGGTCATCATCCGGCCGCCGACCCGGGGGCCGGCCTCCAGGACGCTGACGCTTACTCCCGCACTGGTCAGTCGGTGGGCCGCTGACAGGCCGGCGATCCCGGCCCCGATGATGACGACGTCCGCGTGGTGTGCCGTGCTGAGCACGTGCCCCTCCCCGAGTCGGCGCAACTGGTGGGAGGCTCTTGCCCTCAACCGGCCCCCGGAATGCGCGAGTTCGGCATGAGGCTAGGAGGGTGGCGGGATTCCGCGCAGTCGCGCGCGGGCCGGGGCACCGGTGCACGGGGTCGCACGTCCGTCCGAACGAAGCGACGGAGGGCGATTCCTGGGCGGCGGGGTCAGCGCAGAGCCGCCCGGATGGCGGCGTCGATCCCGGGGAAGGCGAACGCGAACCCGGAGTCCAGCAGCCGTCCCGGCAGCACCCGCTGACTGCCCAGCACATCCCCGGAGAAGTCGCCCAGGGCGATGCGCAGCACCGGCGCGGGAGCGGTGAACAGCGTGGGCCGCCGCAGTACCCGGCCCATCGCCGCCGTCACCTCGCCGTTGGTGACCGGGGCCGGACCCGTCAGGTTGACCGGTCCGGACAGGTCCGGGCTGTCCAGGATGTGGCGCAGCGCCGCGATGTGGTCGTGCAGCGCGATGAAGCTCCAGTACTGTCGGCCGTTGCCGAGCCGGCCGCCGAGCCCCGCGCGGAACAGCGGGAAGAGCCGGCCCCAGGCACCGCCCTCCCGGGCGACGACCAGTCCGGTGCGCGCGTGCACGGTCCGCACCCCGGCCTCCTCCGCGGCGGCCGTGGCTTCCTCCCACTCCACGCACACGGACGGCAGGAACCCGTCGCCGGGCGGCGCGCCCTCGTCCACCGAGCGGTCGCCGGTGTCGCCGTAGAAGCCGATCGCGGACCCGGACAGCAGCACCTTCGGCGGGACGTCCAGCGAGGCGACGGCCTCGGCGATCGCGGCGGTGCCCAGCACCCGGCTGTCCCGGATCTCCCGCTTGTACGCCTCGGTCCAGCGATGGTCGCCGACCCCGGCCCCGGCGAGATGGACGACGGCGTCGCAGCCCACCAGACCAGCCACGTCGACATAGCCCCGCTTGGGGTCCCACTCCACCTCGTCGCCCGACCGGGCGGGCCGCCGGACCAGCCGGACCACCTCGTGCCCGTCGGACCGCAGCGAGCGCACCAGCGCCGCTCCGATGAGTCCGGTCGATCCGGTGACGGCGATACGGGAGTGCGTCATGGGACCATCCTGCCCCATGGGCCGCCGACGAGGCGTGTCACAGTGACGCCCATGGCCGAGTCCTTCACCCCTCCCGCACCGTCCGTCCGACCCGCCGTCCCCGACGACGGCCCCGCCCTGGCGGAGCTCGACCGGAGTACCTGGTCGACGCTGCACGCCGTGACGCCGCGGCCGCAGCCGCCGTACGCACAGTTCTTCGACGACCGGCACCTGCCGCGGGACATCCTGGTGGCCGAGGCGGAGAACCCGGCGGGCGAGATGGCCCTCGCCGGGTACATACGCGTGGTGCCACCGACCCCGCTGGCCTGCAACGCGCACGTCCGGCAGATACAGGGCCTCGCCGTGGCCGCCTGGGCACGGGGCCACGGGCTGGGCCGCACGCTGATACGCGCCGCGTGCGGGGCCGCACGCCGCCAGGGCGCCAACCGGATCACCCTGCGCGTGCTGGGACACAACGCGCCCGCCCGTGCGCTGTACGCGTCGGAGGGGTTCACCGTCGAGGGTGTCCTGCCCGGCGAGTTCTTCCTGGGCGGGCGCTACGTGGACGACGTGATGATGGGCCGGCCGCTCGGCCCGTGACGGGCCCCCGGCCGGCTCCCTCTCACCCGGCGCCGAACCGCTGCCACAGCTCGGGCAGCCGCGCCGCCAGCAGCGCGTCGTCCTCGAAGTCGAACGGGGTGCCCTCCGGCTCGGCCGGCTGCGGCGGCAGCCCGAGATCCGGGGCAACCACCCCGGTGAGCTGCTCGTACGCCTCGTCGGCGGCGTATCCCAGTTCCTCCGCGTCCCCGTCGAGCTCGTCGTCGAAGTCGTCGAGGAGCTCGGCCAGACTGTCCGGATCGTGCACGGCGCCCTCGAAGACCTCCCGGCCCTGGCCGATCAGCCAGCAGCGGAAGTAGTCGAAGGCATCGTCGCTGGCCCCGCCGAGCAGTACGGCGGCGGCCGCCCACAGGTCCCAGCGGTACGCACGGTTGTAGCGGGCCTCGAAGTGCCGCGCGAAGTCCAGCACGGAATCGGGATCGAGCTGCACCAGCCGTTCGACGAGCAGGTCGGCATGGTCCTCGGGGTCGCCGTCGGCGGCCTCGCGGGTGCTGTCGATGAGCTCCCAGAATTCCGTCTCGTCCATCACGGGTCCAGCATCTGCCCCCGAGAGGGCCGATGCACGCCCAGACGCCGAAATGAAGCCTTACGGCCTCACGTAGAGCCCGTGCAGCGCTTCGGCGGCCGCCGCGAACCTGCTGCGCAGCGTGGCCGGCTCCAGGACCTCCAACTCCGGTCCCAGGGCCAGCAGCTGACCGAACGCGACGTCCAGGGACTCGACCGGCAGGGTGACCGTGACCCACCCGTCGGCCCCGGGCGCACCGGCTTCCTTGAGAGCGTCCCGGGCCGCGACGCGGTCCACGGCGTGCGGCAGCCGGCGTACTCCGGCCTCCGAGAGCCGCAGCGTCACCTCGGCCCGCAGGAGCGACCGGGCGAACTGGGCCGCGCGTTCGTCCCAGAACGCGGACAGGTCGAAGCTCTCGTCCCGGACGAACCGGGTGTCGGACACGGACACGGCCGTGAAGCGGTCGATCCGGTAGACCCGGAAGTCCTCCTCCGCCCGGGCGCAGAGGTACCAGACCCCGGCCTTGAGGACGAGGCCGTACGGGGCCAGCTCACGCTCCACCTCGGTGTCCCGGCCGGCCCGCCGGTAGTGCGCGCGCAGCGTCCGGTCGTCCCACACCGCCTCGGCCACGGCGGGCAGGAGCTCCGGGGTGACGGGTTCCTGGTACCAGCCCGGCGCGTCCAGATGGAACCGACGGGCGGCGCCGGCGGAGGCGTCCCGCAGGGAGGGCAGGAGGGCCGCTGACACCTTGAGCCGGGCGGCGGACGCGGCGTCGGCCAGACCCATCTCGCGCAGGGCTGAGGGCAGGCCGGAGAGGAAGAGCGCCTCGGCCTCGTCGCGGGCCAGCCCGGTGAGGCCGGTACGGTACCCGCCGACGAGCCGGTACCCGCCCGCACGGCCCCGCTCCGCGTAGACGGGGATCCCGGCCTCGGAGAGCGCCTGGGCGTCCCGGGTGACGGTCCGCTCCGACACCTGGAGCTCGTGGGCGAGTTCGGCGGCGGTCATGGCGGGGCGGGACTGCAGGAGCAGCACCATTCTGATGAGCCGGGCAGCACGCATGCGGCCATTGTGGCCGCGGCAGGGGGCGCGTGTGCCCCGGACCCGGTGAGCCTCGGCCTCGATCGCCGGCCGGGCTGGGTGTGGCCTCAAGCGCCGGCCGGGCTGGGTGTGGCCTCAAGCGCCGGCCGGACTCAAAGATGTCCTCAATCGCCGGACGGGCTTGAATGTGCGCCCGGGCCGGGTGCGAAGGTCGGCCGGGATCGGGCCGTCGTCCGAGAAGCAGCCGCACATGAGAGCGCTCCGGCGGGCACATCAAGCCCGTCCGGCCAATGAGGACGAAGCCGGTGCCGGCACGCGGGAGTGCTCCGGCGGGGCACATCAGGCCTGTCCGGTGATCGTGGGGAGGGCCGTGCGGCACGCGACAGCGCTCCGGCGGGGCACATCAAGCCCGTCCGGCGATTGAGGACAGAGCCGGTGCCGGAGCGGGGCACACCTATGCGGAGTGCCGGGCGCGGGAGACGTACGCGGAGAACGGGGCGCGGGAGAGACCCGCGCCCCGTACTCCGGGCCGTCAGAGCCCGTACCGCTCGCGGGCTTCCTTGACCGCCGACGCCGGCACCTCGCCGCGGCGGGCCAGCTGGGCCAGGGCCGCGACCGTGATCGACTGCGGGTCGACGCCGAAGTGGCGGCGGGCCGCGTCACGGGTGTCGGAGAGGCCGAAGCCGTCCGTGCCGAGCGAGGTCCAGTCCTGCTCGACCCACTGGCTGATCTGGTCCGGCACCTGGCGCATCCAGTCGCTGACCGCGAGGACCGGACCCGGTGCGCCTTCCAGCGCCTGGGTCACGTACGGCACCCGCAGCTCACCGCGGAGCAGCGCCTCGTCGCACTCCAGCGCGTCGCGGCGCAGCTCGCCCCACGAGGTGGCGGACCAGACGTCGGCCGTGACACCCCAGTCCGCGGCCAGCAGCTCCTGGGCCTCCAGGGCCCAGTGGATCGCCGTACCGGAGGCCATCAGCTGCACGCGCGGGCTGTCCGCCTTCGCGGGCGTGCCCTCCTTGAACCGGTAGAGGCCCTTGAGGATGCCCTCCTCGATGCCTTCCGGCATCGCGGGCTGCGGCTTCGGCTCGTTGTAGACCGTCAGGTAGTAGAAGACGTTCTCGGCGTCGGGGCCGTACATCCGGCGCAGACCGTCCTGGACGATCACCGCGATCTCGTACGCGAACGCCGGGTCGTAGTTGAGCGACGCCGGGTTCGTGGACGCGATCAGGTGCGAGTGGCCGTCCGCGTGCTGGAGACCCTCGCCCGTCAGCGTCGTACGGCCCGCCGTGGCGCCGACCACGAAGCCGCGGCCGAGCTGGTCGCCGAGCTGCCAGAACTGGTCGCCCGTGCGCTGCCAGCCGAACATCGAGTAGAAGATGTAGAACGGGATCATCGGCTCGCCGTGCGTCGCGTACGACGTGGACGCGGCGATGAAGTCGGCCATCGCGCCGGCCTCGGTGATGCCCTCGTTGAGGACCTGGCCGTCCTTGGCTTCCTTGTAGTACATCAGCTGGTCTCGGTCGACCGGGTCGTACGTCTGGCCCAGCGGCGAGTAGATGCCGGCCGACGGGAACAGCGCCTCCATGCCGAAGGTGCGGGCCTCGTCGGGGACGATCGGAACCCAGCGCTTGCCGGTCTCCTTGTCCCGCATCAGGTCCTTGGCCAGGCGGACGAACGCCATCGTGGTGGCCAGTTCCTGCTTGCCGGAACCCTTCTTCAGCGCGGCGAACGCGCGCTCCTCGGGCTGCGGCAGCGCCACCGCGTGCACCCGGCGGGCCGGGGCGGGGCCGCCGAGGGCGGCGCGGCGCTCCTGGAGGTAGCGGACCTCGGGGGAGTCGGCGCCCGGGTGGCCGTACGGCACCAGGCCCTCGTCCAGCTTCGAGTCCGGGATCGGCAGCTCCAGCAGGTCGCGCATGGCGCGGAACTGCTTGCCGTCCAGCTTCTTCATCTGGTGGTTGGCGTTGCGCGACTCGAAGCCCGGGCCGAGCGTGTAGCCCTTCACCGTCTGCGCCAGGATCACCGTCGGCGCACCCTTGTGCTCCAGCGCCGCCCGGTAGGCCGCGTACACCTTGCGGGCCTCGTGGCCGCCGCGCGAGGAGTGGAAGCACTCCGCGATCTTCGCGTCGGTGAGCAGCTTCGCCAGCTCGGCGAGCGCCGGCTCGGCGCCGAAGAAGTGCTGGCGGATGTAGGCGACGTCGCGGGTGGCGTACGTCTGGAACTGCGCGTCCGGGACCTCACGGAGCCGGCGCACCAGCGCACCCGTGGTGTCGAGCTGGAAGAGCTCGTCCCAGGCGGTGCCCCAGAGCGTCTTGACGACGTTCCAGCCGGCGCCGCGGAAGGCGCCCTCCAGCTCCTGGACGACCCGGAAGTTGGCGCGGACCGGACCGTCGAGGCGCTGCAGGTTGCAGTTGATGACGAAGGTCAGGTTGTCGAGCTGCTCACGCGCCGCGAGGGCGAGGGCGGCGGTCGACTCGGGCTCGTCCATCTCGCCGTCGCCCAGGAAGGCCCAGACGTGCGAGTTCGACGTGTCCTTGATGTTGCGGTTGGCCAGGTAACGGTTGAAACGCGCCTGGTAGATCGCCGAGAGCGGGCCGAGGCCCATCGACACGGTGGGGAACTCCCACAGCCAGGGCAGCCGCCGAGGGTGCGGGTAGGACGGCAGACCGTCGCCGCCCGCCTCCTGGCGGAAGTTGTCGAGCTGCTGCTCGTTGAGGCGGCCGTCGAGGAAGGCGCGGGCGTAGATGCCGGGGGAGGCGTGGCCCTGGATGTAGAGCTGGTCGCCGGAGCCGTCCCCCTCCTTGCCGCGGAAGAAGTGGTTGAAGCCGGTCTCGTACAGCCAGGCCGCCGAGGCGAAGGTCGCGATGTGGCCGCCGACGCCGAAGCGGGAGCCACGGGTGACCATCGCGGCCGCGTTCCAGCGGTTCCACGCGGTGATCCGCGATTCCATCTCCAGGTCGCCGTCGAAGGCGGGCTCCGCGGCGGTGGGGATGGAGTTGACGTAATCGGTCTCCAGCAGCTTGGGCAGCGCGAGACCGGCGCCCTCGGCGTGCTGGAGCGAGCGGCGCATCAGATACGCGGCACGGTGCGGGCCCGCGGCCTTGGTGACGGCATCCAGGGAGGCCGCCCATTCAGCGGTCTCCTCCGGGTCGCGGTCCGGGAGCTGGTCGAGCTCGCTCGGAAGCTTTCCTACGGGGTCGGTCATGATCGCCGCCTTCCGGTGAGGAGGGGGGTGGAGAAGTCCCTGACTGGCAGGACAGGGCGATGGGGCCGGTGGGCCCGCGGAGTGAACTGTAAGGCTCCGATCGATGATCGATCAAAGGGTGAAAGGCAAAACTTCTCGATATGAAGAAAGTGGCATGGGGTGCCGTGAAATGGGGCACGGAGTGACGGGATTTATCGGACTAAGCGGGCGCTCATCCGCACAGGCGAGCGCCTCTCGCTACACATGCGCACCGTGGTGCACGCAGGTCGCGGGATGAACGATGCCCGGCGCGGGCCTCCGGCTCGGGCGGGGGACGCCCCGGTTCGGCAGCGCGGGGCTTCCGGCTCGGCCCCGAGCCTGGTCTCGGGCCCTCGTCTCAGGACATGGTCCCGGGCCCCGGTCCCGGGACCTGGCCTCGGGCCCTCGTCTCAGGACCTGGCCTTCAGCGCGGGCCCGAGCGGGGGGTCGTAGCGCGGGACCCGGCCTCAGCAGCGCGGAACCCCTGCTTCAGGCGCGCGGGACCCGGCCTCAGGCGCGCGGGACCCGGCCTCAGGCGCGCGGCGCGCAGCCGAGTACGTGGGCCTTGACCAGCACCCCTATGTCCGGGTCCTTCCGCAGGAACGCCTCGATGAGCGCCTCGTGCTCCTCGGCGTACGACTTCTGCACCGTGCCCAGCCAGCGGATCGAGAGCGCCGTGAACACCTCGATGCCCAGTCCCTCCCAGGTGTGCAGCAGGACCGCGTTGCCGGCCGCCCGGACCATCTCCCGGTGGAAGCCCACCGTGTGGCGTACCTGGGCCTCGCCGTCGGCCAGCCGGTCCGCCTCGTACAGCGCCGTCACGTGCGGGGCGAGCAGCGAGCAGTCCTCGCCGAGCCCCGGGGCCGCCAGCTCGGCGGCGATCTGCTCCAGGCCGGCCCGTACCGGGTAGCTCTCCTCCAGATCGGCCGCGGTGAGGTTGCGGACGCGGACGCCCTTGTTGGGCGCCGACTCGATCAGGCGGAGCGTCTCCAGCTCGCGCAGCGCCTCGCGCACGGGCGTCTGGCTGACCTCCAGCTCGGTGGCGATGCGCCGCTCCACGATCCGCTCACCCGGCTTCCAGCGCCCGCTGACGATCCCGTCCACGATGTGCTCGCGGATCTGTTCGCGCAGCGAGTGGACGACGGGCGGGGTCATGAGTGGCTCCTTCGGGGCAAACCGGTGCTGCCTGCACCAACTCGGCGGCCGGAGCGACCGGTGGTGTCTAGACAATACGGCGGCGCCCCCGCCCGGGAGTGTTCCGGACGGGGGCGCCGCTGGTGAGGCTTGTTACAACTGCGGTGCTCAGAGGCCGAGCTCGACCTCGAACTCACCGGCCTCCAGGATCGCCTTGACCGCGGTCAGGTAGCGGGCGGCGTCCGCGCCGTCCACCAGACGGTGGTCGTAGGAGAGCGAGAGGTACGTCATGTCGCGGACGCCGATGACGGTGCCCTCCTCGGTCTCGATGACCGCGGGACGCTTGACGGTGGCGCCGATGCCCAGGATGGCTGCCTGGTTCGGCGGCACGATGACGGTGTCGAACAGCGCACCGCGCGAACCGGTGTTGCTGATGGTGAAGGTGGCACCGGACATGTCGTCCGGCGTCAGGCCGCCACCGCGGGCCTTGCCGGCCAGCTCGGCGGTCTTCTTCGAGATACCGGCGATGTTGAGGTCGCCCGCACCCTTGATGACCGGGGTCATCAGACCCTTCTCGGCGTCCACGGCGATGCCGATGTTCTCCGAGTCGAAGTACGTGATCGTGCCTTCGTCCTCGTTGATCCGGGCGTTGACGACCGGGTGGGCCTTCAGCGCCTGGGCTGCGGCCTTGACGTAGAACGGCATCGGCGAGAGCTTGACGCCCTCACGGGCCGCGAACGCGTCCTTGGCCTTGTTGCGCAGCTTCATCAGCTTCGTGACGTCGACCTCGACGACCGAGGTCAGCTGGGCCTGCGAGTGCAGCGCCTTCATCATGTTCTCGCCGATGACCTTGCGCATGCGGGTCATCTTGACCGTCTGACCGCGCAGCGGGGAGGCCTCCAGCTTCGGCGCCTTCGAGGCGGCCGGAGCGGCGGCGGCGGGGGCCGGAGCGGCAGCGGCGGCCTTGGTGGCCTCCGCGGCGGCCACTACGTCCTGCTTGCGGATACGGCCACCGACGCCGGTGCCCTTGACCGCGCCCAGGTCGACGCCGTTCTCGGCGGCGAGCTTGCGGACCAGCGGCGTGACGTACGCGCCGTCGTCACCGGAGGTCGCGGCCGGGGCAGCCGGAGCGGCCGGGGCGACCGGAGCCGGGGCTGCGGCGACGGGCGCCGGAGCGGCCGGGGCCGGAGCAGCGGCAGGTGCGGCGGGAGCCGCCGGAGCCGGAGCCGGGGCGGCCGGCGCCGGGGCGGCCGGAGCCGGGGCCGGGGCCGACCTTGTCCGTGGAGACCTCGAGCAGGGGCTCGTCCTCCGTGACCTCCTCGCCGACCTCCTTCAGCCAGCGGGTGACGGTGCCCTCGGTGACGCTCTCGCCGAGCGCCGGGAGGGTGACGTCGGTGCCCGAGGCACCGCCGGCCGGGGCGGCGGCCGGAGCCTCGGCCGCGGGAGCCGGAGCCGCGGGGGCCTCGGCGGCGGGTGCCGGAGCCGGGGCCGGGGCGGCCTCGGGCTCGGCGGCCGGAGCCGCGGCGGGTGCCGGGGCGCCGGTGCCGTCGTCGATGACGGCCAGCTRGGCGCCGACCTCGYCGGTCTCGTCCTCGGCGACCTTGATGGAGGCCAGGATGCCGGAGGCGGGGGCCGGGATCTCGGTGTCGACCTTGTCGGTCGATACCTCGAGCAGCGGCTCGTCGGCCTCGACGCGCTCGCCCTCGGCCTTCAGCCAGCGGGTGACAGTGCCCTCGGTGACGCTCTCGCCGAGCGCCGGAAGGGTTACGGAAACCGACATGGTTTCAGTTGCTCCTAACGAAAATGCGGAAGTGGTCGGTCGTCGCGCCCGGTCGACTGATCAGTCGTGGGAGTGCAGGGGCTTGCCGGCGAGGGCCAGGTGGGCCTCGCCCATCGCCTCGTTCTGCGTCGGGTGGGCGTGGATGAGCTGCGCGACCTCGGCCGGCAGCGCCTCCCAGTTGTAGATCAGCTGGGCTTCGCCGACCTGCTCGCCCATACGGTCACCCACCATGTGGACGCCGACCACGGCACCGTCCTTGACCTGGACGAGCTTGATCTCGCCCGCGGTCTTGAGGATCTTGCTCTTGCCGTTGCCCGCGAGGTTGTACTTCAGCGCGACGACCTTGTCCGCGCCGTAGAGCTCCTTGGCCTTGGCCTCGGTGATGCCCACGGAGGCGACCTCGGGGTGGCAGTACGTCACCTTCGGGACACCGTCGTAGTCGATCGGCACGGTCTTCATGCCGGCCAGCCGCTCCGCGACGAGGATGCCCTCGGCGAAGCCGACGTGTGCCAGCTGAAGGGTCGGGGCCAGGTCGCCCACGGCCGAGATCGTCTCGACGTTCGTCCGCATGTACTCGTCGACGAGGACGTAGCCGCGGTCCATCGCGACGCCCGCCTCCTCGTAACCGAGGCCCTGCGAGACCGGGCCGCGGCCGATCGCGACGAGCAGCAGCTCCGCCTCGAAGGTCTTGCCGTCGGCGAGGGTCACCCGGACACCGTCCTGGGTGTACTCGACACCCTGGAAGAACGTGCCGAGGTTGAACTTGATGCCGCGCTTGCGGAACGCGCGCTCAAGAAGCTTCGAGCTGTTCTCGTCCTCGACCGGGACCAGGTGCTTCAGGCCCTCGACGATGGTGACGTCGGTGCCGAAGGACTTCCACGCCGAGGCGAACTCGACGCCGATGACGCCGCCGCCCAGCACGATCGCGGACTTCGGGACCCGGTCCAGCTTCAGCGCGTGGTCCGAGGAGATGACGCGGTTGCCGTCGATCTCCAGGCCCGGGAGCGACTTCGGCACGGAGCCGGTCGCCAGGAGCACGTGGCGGCCCTGGATGCGCTGGCCGTTCACATCCACCGAGGTGGGGGAGGAGAGCCGTCCCTCACCCTCGATGTAGTGCACCTTGCGGGAGGCGATGAGACCCTGGAGACCCTTGTACAGGCCCGAGATCACGTCGTCCTTGTACTTGTGGACGGCCGCCATGTCGATGCCCTCGAAGGTGGCCTTGACACCGAACTGGTCGGCCTCGCGCGCCTGGTCCGCGATCTCACCGGCGTGCAGCAGGGCCTTCGTGGGGATACAGCCGTTGTGCAGGCAGGTGCCGCCGACCTTGCCCTTCTCGATCAGAGCGACGTCCAGGCCCAGCTGCGCTCCGCGCAGGGCCGCGGCATAACCGCCGCTACCACCGCCGAGGATCACTAGGTCGAAAACGGTGCTGGCGTCGTTCGCCACGTCACGTCCTCCATGCATGTGCGCCGTACGCCGGGCCCCGTCATCGGGGTGTGACCGGCCGGTCGGCTGGTGTTCGGCCGCTTTTGTCATTCGGCCCTGTGGTGGGGGCCCTGTCCTGCCGAGAACCCATCTTCGCACTTGTTGACGGTGGGCGGGACGCGGGGCCCGTGTCTGAGACGGATGATCGTCCGTCTCAGTGGGTTACCGCTGCGTAGGGACGTACGGATTTCGTCGAGAGCGAAACCCGCCCGGCCGTCGCCGCGGCGCCGTGGGTGCAACACGTACGGCCCCGGACGTATGCCCGGGGCCGTACGTCAGAGCCTGCCGCTCAGCCGAGGTCTCCGGCCGCGGTGCGCTCCGCCAGCTTCACCAGGGTGCGGACCGCGGACCCGGTCCCGCCCTTCGGCGTGTAGCCGTACGGGGCGCCCTCGTGGAAGGCCGGGCCCGCGATGTCCAGGTGCGCCCAGGCGATGCCCTCGCCCACGAACTCCTTCAGGAACAGACCGGCCACCAGGCCGCCGCCCATCCGCTCGCCCATGTTGGCGATGTCGGCGGTCGGGGAGTCCATGCCCTTGAGCAGGTCGGCCGGGAGCGGCATCGGCCAGGAGGCCTCGCCGACCTCCTCGGCGATCTCGTGGATCGAGGTACGGAACGCGTCGTCGTTCGCCATGATGCCGAAGGTGCGGTTGCCCAGGGCCAGCACCATCGCGCCGGTCAGGGTCGCCACGTCGACGATCGCGTCCGGGTTCTCCTCGGAGGCGCGGGTCAGCGCGTCGGCCAGGACGAGCCGGCCCTCGGCGTCCGTGTTGAGGACCTCGACGGTCTTGCCGCTGTACATGTGGAGCACGTCACCGGGGCGGGTGGCGTTGCCCGACGGCATGTTCTCGGCCAGCGCCAGCCAGCCGGTGACGTTGACCCGCAGGCCCAGTCGGGCGGCCGTGACGACGGACGCGAACACGGCGGCGGCGCCGGCCATGTCGCACTTCATCGTCTCGTTGTGGCCGGCCGGCTTCAGCGAGATGCCGCCCGAGTCGTAGGTGATGCCCTTGCCCACCAGGGCCAGGGTCTTCTCCGCCTTCGGGTGCGTGTAGGCGAGCTTCACCAGGCGCGGGCCGCGGGCCGCGCCCTGGCCGACGCCGAGCAGACCGCCGTAGCCGCCCTTGACGAGCGCCTTCTCGTCGAGGACCTGCACCTTGATGCCGTGCTCCTTGCCGGCGGCCGTGGCCACGGCGGCGAAGGACTCGGGGTACAGGTCGTTCGGCGGGGTGTTGACCAGGTCGCGGGCGCGGTTGATCTCCTCGGCCAGCGCGACGGCGCGCTCGGCGGCGGCCTTGAAGGCCTTGTCACGCGGCTTGGCGCCGAGGACGGCGACCTCGCCGAGCGGCAGCTTCGGGCCGTTGGCCTTGGCGCCCTTCGGGGCCAGCTTGTTCTCGCCGCCCTGGTAGGCGGTGAAGGCGTACGCGCCCAGCAGGGCGCCCTCCGCGATGGCCTCGGCGTCCTCGACGGAGGCGATGGGCAGCGCGAAGCCGGCCTTCTTCGAGCCGGCGAGCGAGCGGGCGGCGGAGCCGGCGGCCCGGCGCAGCGCCTCGGCGTCGTACGCGCCGTCCTTCTCCGGGACCGGGCCCAGTCCGGCCGCGATGACGACCGGGACCTTCAGGCCGTCGGGTGCGGGGAGCTTGGTCAGTTCGCCCTCGGCACCGGAGGCGCCCAGGGTCGCCAGGACGGTGGCGAGCTTCCCGCCGAACGCCTTGTCCACGGCCTCGGCGCCCGGCGCCAGGACCAGGTCCCCGGACTTGGAGCCGGCGCCCTTGGCGACGCCGACGACGAGCGCGTCGGCGCGCAGCGTCGCCGCACCGGCAGTGCTGAGAGTGAGAGCAGTCACGGTGGTGAAATCTCGCTTCCGTTGAGTTCTTTGTCGATCTGTGCTGGCCGAGGGGTGGCCGACCGTGCCCGGCGCATCGTAGACGCCGCCGCGATGTGCCGGGAATGAGCCTACGCGCGCCTTTGCTGCCCGATTACGGCGGCGGGCCGTCAGTGCGCCGCGGCGGCCGTACGGTTGTCGCACCGGGAAGATCGTCCCGGCGGAACGGACCGTGACCGTCACGGCGTTGGCGGACGTCCAGCGGACGGACCCGGCGGATGGACCCAGGGGGAAGAACGATGGATGACCGGATGGCCGCCCGGGCGGCCGGCCGGCCGAAGGCGCTGCCCGCCACCGTACTGATTCTGTTGGTGATGCTGGCCGGCTGCACCTCGGCATCCGGGTCCGCCCCCTCGCCGGCCCCCTCCGGCCGGTCCGCCGCGGCCCGCTGGCAGCCGGAGCCGGGCACCGACTGGCAGTGGCAGCTGTCCGGCCGGCTGGACACGTCCGTGGACGCCCCGGTGTACGACATCGACGGCTTCGACCACGAAGCGGCGCAGGTGGCCGAGCTGCACCGCAAGGGGCGCAAGGTCATCTGCTACCTGTCGACGGGCGCCTGGGAGGATTTCCGCCCGGACGCGGCCAGGTTCCCCACGGCGGTCCTCGGCAAGGGCAACGGCTGGAAGGGGGAGCGCTGGCTCGACATTCGGCGCACCGACGTCCTGGAGCCGCTGATGGAGAGCCGGATCTCCATGTGCGCGAAGAAGGGCTTCGACGCGGTCGAGCCCGACAACATGGACGGCTACCGCAATCAGAGCGGCTTCCCGCTGACCGCCGCCGACCAGCTGCGCTACAACCGGCTCGTCGCCCGCATCGCCCACCGCCACCACCTCGCCGTCGGCCTGAAGAACGACCTGCCCCAGATCCCCGAACTGGTCGGCGACTTCGACTTCGCCGTCAACGAACAGTGCGCCCAGTACGAGGAGTGCGAGGAGCTCACCCCGTTCATCGAGGCGGGCAAGGCGGTCTTCCACGTGGAGTACGAGCTGCCCGTGGCGCGGTTCTGCGGGCAGTCCCGGCGGCTGGGGCTGAGCTCGCTGCTGAAGAAGTACGAGCTCGGCGTCTGGCGGGAGCGGTGCCCGGCGGCGAAGGCCTGACGGGGCGTCCGGCAGCCTCTCAGCCGAGCGCCAGCCCCACGAGCGTCACCGTCGCCGCCGTCTCCGCAAGCGCGCCGAACACATCGCCGGTCACCCCGCCGAAGCGCCGCACACAGTGCCGCAGCAGCAGCTGGGCCACCGCGAGCGCGGCCACCGCGGCGAGGGCGTACCGCAGAGCCCCGTACCCGCCCAGCAGCGCACCGGCACCCGAGCAGACCGCCACGGTCAGGACCGCGGTCACCGCCGCGCCCGCCGCCGGGACCGTGCCGGCGACCGCGGCGCCCAGTCCCTCCGGGCGGGCCGCGGGGACGCCGCGCCGGGAGGCCAGTGTGAGCGCGAGCCGGGCGACGGCACCGGACACGACGGCCGCCGCCGCGCCCTGCGCCCAGCCCTGCGCGTACAGCTGCTGAAGGACCGCCACCTGGGCGAGCAGGACGAACAGCAGGGTGATCACACCGAACGGCCCAATGTCCGACTGCTTCATGATGCGCAGGGCGTCGTCGGCCGGCTTGCCGCTGCCCAGACCGTCGGCGGTGTCCGCGAGACCGTCCAGGTGGAGCCCCCGGGTGAGGGCCGCCGGGACAGCGGCCGAGGCGACCGCGGCGAGCAGTGGCCCCGAGCCCAGCAGCAGCAACAAGGTCCCGGGCACCGCCGCGAGGACCCCCACGGCGAGGCCCGCGAGCGGGGCGCACAGCATCCCGGCCCGGGCGGTCTCGCGGTCCCAGCGGCTGACGCGGACGGGGAGCACGGTGAGGGTGCCGAAGGCGAAACGCAGGCCGTGGCTGTTCAGGGAGGTCACGGCGCGCAGGCTAATCGGTGGGCGCGGCCGATAGATTGTCCGGAACGGTAGATAACGGAGCAGAAGCGACTTATCGGGAGTGGGTGGGATGGGTCACTGGTTCGACCGCAACATCGTCGAGCCGGGGAAGCTGCCCCTGCTCCTGGCCCTGGCCGCCTTCGTCCTGACCTTCGCCATCACCCGGGTCATCACCCGGATGATCCGGGCCGGCAAGGGCCCCTTCGGCAACATCACGCCGGGCGGCGTCCACGTCCACCATGTCGTGCCGGGAGTGGTGCTGAGCGTGGTCGGCGGGTTCGGCGCGGTGGCCAGCGGGAAGCACGGCTTCGCGGCCGGGGCCTGTGCGGTCGTCTTCGGCGTGGGCGCGGGGCTGGTGCTGGACGAGTTCGCCCTGATCCTCCACATGGACGACGTGTACTGGAGCGAGCAGGGCCGCCAGAGCGTGGAGGTCGTGGTCCTCACCGCGGCCCTGGTGCTGCTGGTGCTGGGCGGGTTCTCCCCGCTCGGCGTGGACGGCCTGAGCGACGATCAGCAGCAGGGCAGGCTCGGCGTCGTCCTCACCCTCGTCGTCAACTTCTGCTTCGTGCTGATCGCGCTGTTCAAGGGCAAGGCGCGGATGGCGGTGCTCGGCACCCTGGTTCCGTTCGTCGCCCTGGTCGGGGCGGTCCGGCTGGCCAGACCGACCTCGATGTGGGCCAAGCGGTTCTACCGCAACCGGCACCGGGCCCGGTCACGCTCGGTGCTGCGCGCCTACCACCACGACGTCCGCTGGGCCGGGCCGCGGCGCAGGTTCCAGGACCTGATCGGCGGCGCACCCGACCGCGTCCCGGCACCCTCACCCAAGTCCTGACGGCGGGCCTTGCGCCGGGCGCGCAGGGCCGGCACCGCGCACAGCGCGAGCGCCACGGCGATGGCCGCCAGGTGCTCCTTGCCCGCCAGGTTGTTCTTCACCGCGATCTCCGCCACCATCGCCGCGATCACCAGCCCGCCGGTGAACCGGGCCCGGTAGGCGCAGCAGACGCAGACGGCCAGGGCGACCACGGCCGCCGACGGCCCGGTGTCGACGACCTGCGCGTCGGAGCCGGGCAGACCAAGGAACCCGTCGGGGCCGACCGCGACGCCGATCCGTGCGTACAGCGTCCCGGCCAGCGTCGCGGCGTACGCGATCAGCAGCGTCCGCCGCCGGCCCAGGCAGATCTCGGCGATCCCGAACACCAGCAGTACCTGTGCCAGCGCCCCCCAGACCGGCAGGTCGAGGGCCGGGACGAACAGGGACAGCGGGGTACGCAGCAGAGCCTCCGGGAGCGGGTCCTCGGCCCGCACCGCCCCGAGCGCCTGCACCGGCCCGTACCCCCAGGAGCTGTTCTGCACCACCTGGAGCAGCGCTGTCAGACAGACCGCGGCCACGGTCATCGGGACGGCCCGCAGCCGCTCGGTGGCGACCGCCGTGCGTAACGCCGCCCACAGCGGACCCCACTCCCGGCGGGCCGCCCGCCCGAGCGTTCGCGCCCCTGTCACGCGCGCGGTCCGAGCTTGGAACGGTGCAGCCACTTGGGCAGTCCCGGCGCCTCCAGGAAACCTTCGGCGCGCCCCGCCGCGACGGCGATGCGCGGCAGGTCCGCGCTCTTCTCGAAGAGCAGGTAGCGCGGTTCCCAGATCGGCCGGTACTTGGCGTTGGCGCGGTAGAGCGACTCGATCTGCCACCACCGGGAGAAGAAGCTGAGCAGCGAACGCCACAGCCTGAGCACCGGCCCGGCGCCCAGCCGTGATCCGCGCTCGAAGACGGAGCGGAACATCGCGAAGTTCAGCGAGACCTGGGTGACGCCGATCTTCTCGGCGCGTTGCAGGAGTTCGATGACCATGAACTCCATCAGGCCGTTCTCGGCGTCCCGGTCACGGCGCATCAGGTCCAGCGAGAGGCCGTGCGGGCCCCAGGGTACGAAGCTGAGTACGGCGCGCAGCGCACCGGTTCCGCCGCCCTCGGCAGGGCTCGCGTCGCGGCATTCGAGCATGACGCACTGTCCGTCGGCCGGGTCGCCGAGCCGGCCCAGCGCCATGGAGAAGCCGCGTTCGGTCGCTCCGTCGCGCCAGTCGTCGGCCCGGCGCACCAGTTCGGCCATCTCGGCCTCGGGGATGTCCGCGTGCCTGCGCACCGTCACCTCGTAACCGGCCCGCTTCACCCGGTTGTACGCCTGGCGGACGGTCCGCATCGCCCGCCCCTCCAGGGTGAAATCGGCGGTCTCCACGATCGCCTCGTCGCCCAGCTCCAGGGCGTCGAGGCCGTGCCGGGCGTAGATCGTGCCGCCCTCCTCGCTCACCCCCATCGCCGCCGGGATCCAGCCGTGCTCACGGGCCTCGGCCAGCCAGGGGCCGATCGCGCCGGGCCAGGCCTCGGGGTCGCCGATCGGGTCGCCGGAGGCCAGCGAGACACCGCCGACCACCCGGTAGGCGACGGCGGCCTTCCCGGTCGGCGACCGGACGACGCTCTTCTCGCGGCGCAGCGCGAAGTAGCCGAGCGAGTCCCGTTCGCCGTGCCTGTCCAGCAGGGCGCGCAGCGCCGTCTCGTCCTCGGCAGTGATCGGGTCGACCGCGCGGCGGGCCCGGAAGGCCGCGTACACGACGGCGATGAGCAGCAGCGTGGAAAGGATGTTGATGACGACGTTCACCCAGCCCGGCGTGGTGATGCCGGGGAAGCGGGAGTCGTCGGCGGCGACGGAGACCAGACGCAGCGCGCCGTAGCGCCAGCGGTCCAGGAACGTCGAACGGTGCTCGTCCGGCGCGGTGTTGGTGAGCGTGACCAGACCGGCGGCGATCAGCGAGGTGACCAGCAGCCCGCCGACCGCCACCAGCGCGGCCAGCTTCGGGTTGGACCGGTCGCCCTTCGCGTAGAACTCCCGCCGGCCCAGGGCGAGCGCGAGGACGAACGCGGCCGTCAGCGCGAGCGAGATCCAGTTCTGCGGATACCGCCGCACCTCCGGGAAGCCGATCACCGCGGCGAAGAGCAGCAGAGTGAGGCCGCTCAGCACCAGGTTGACGATCCACGCGGCCCGTTTGCGTCGGCGCATCGTGACCGCGAGGAACAGGGCGACGACGCCGGAGGAGAAGCCCGCGGTGAGCAGGTAGGGCGTGAAGTAGTTCTCGGTGTTGTGGCGCCGGAGGTCCTGGCCGAAGGTGACCCAGACGGCGCTCAGGAAATTGACGAACGACACGACGCGCAGGTACCAGATGGCGAAGGCCGCGCCCCGCCGCGACCGGTCGGTGCTCCGCGGCCGGACGGCAGTCCGGCCGGATTCCTCACTGGCCAAGCAGACCTCTCCCATGAAAAGCGATCATATGGGGCATCGCGTTTCATGGAAGGGGCCGCGCTGCGGCCGGTGCCGGACGGCCGCGGTCCCGTCGGTCAGCCGCCGCTCGTCACTCCCCGGCCGGGGAGTCCGCCGTGCCGGACGTCTCGCCGTCGGACGTCTCTTCGTCGTCCTTCACGTCGTCAGCGTCGTCCGCGTCGTCGTCGGTCTCCGGCGTACGTTCGGGCAGCTCGGCCGCCAGCGCGGCCGCGGCCTGCACGAACGGGAGCGCGAGCAACGCCCCGCTTCCCTCACCGACGATGACGCCGTGGTCCAGCAGCGGGTTGAGCGCCATCCGGTCCAGCGCCTTCGCCTGCGCCGGTTCCCCGCTCAACTGCCCCGCCAGCCACCAGTCCGGCGCCCGGAACGCGGCCCGCTGCCCGACCAGCGCGCACGCCGCGGAGACCACCCCGTCCAGGATCACCGGGAGCCGGCGCACCGCGCACTGCAGCAGGAAGCCGGTCGTCGCCGCCAGGTCCGCGCCGCCCACCTTGGCCAGCAGCTCCAGCTGGTCGCCCAGTACCGGCCGGGCCCGGCGCAGCGCGTCACGGACCGCCGCGCACTTGCGCATCCAGGCCAGATCGTCGATGCCCGCACCGCCGCGCCCGGTGACCACCGAGGCATCGGTGCCGCACAGCGCCGCGATCAGCGTGGCCGCGGCCGTCGTACCGCCCACGCTCAGATCGCCGAGCACCACCAGACCGGTGCCCGAGTCGGCCTCCTCGTCGGCGATCGCCATGCCGAGCCGCACCGCCCGCTCGGCCTCCTCGACCGTCATCGCGTCCTCGACGTCGATCCGGCCGCTGCCGCGCCGCACCCGGGTCCGGACGACCGCCTCCGGCAGCAGTTCCGGCTCGCAGTCCAGCCCGGCGTCGACGATCCGCACCGGCACGGAGAACCGGCGGGCCAGCACGGCCAGCGGCGTCGCCCCGTCCAGCGTGGCGCGCACCAGCTCGTGCGCGGTGCCGGCCGCGCGACCGGACACGCCCAGCCGCGCCACCCCGTGATCACCGGCGAACAGCACCACACGGGCCTGCTCGATCGCTCTGACCGGCACGGCCTGCTGGGCGGCGGAAAGCCATTCCCCCAGCTCGTCGAGGCGGCCGAGGGCACCCGGCGGCACGATGAACCGCTCCCGGCGTTCCTCGGCATCGCGCCGTACACCCCCGTCGGGGCGTTCGATCAGGTCGGAGAAGTCGTCCAGATTCACGGGGGTCTGCCTCGCGGGTCGATACGTGGTGTGGGCCGGGGAGCCGGGCTCCCCGCCGAACAGTACCTGCCGCGAATTCCGGCCCCACTCAGTGCGGCGTACGGTCCCCGAACCGGAGTTGGGTGATCGCGGGCGTCAGGGTCCGCAGTCCGGGGAGCAGGTTCTGGATCCGGATCAGCTCACCCATCGCGCCCCGCCCGCGCGGCAGGTGCAGGCCCCGCACCTCGGTGATCCCCGGATGCGCGCTACGCAGCTTCCCGCGCTCGCCGGGGTCCATCGCCCAGCGCATCGGCGGGATCGTCATGGCACCCACCTTCGAGGTGCCCGCCACCGTGCCCCTCGCCAGCCACCGGGCCATCGAGTCCAGGACGAGGATCCCGCCGGGCAGCCGCTCGGCGCAGGCCGCCAGGATCTCCCGCACCTCGGCGGGCCGCAGGTACATGAACAGGCCCTGCGCCGTGACGGCCACGCCTCGGCCCTCCGGGTCCTCGATCTCGTCCAGCCAGGACAGATCCGTCGCCGAACCGGACAGCGTCCGCAGCCGGTCCGAGGGCGGCAGCAGGGTGCGGCGCAGGGTGGCGACCTCCGGCAGCTCCACGCTCAGCCAGTTCAGCCGGCCGTTGTCGACCCGCCAGAAGCCGGTCTCCAGGCCGTCGCCGAGCGCGACCACGGTGGCCTCCGGGCGGTCGGCGAGGTACTCCTGCACGGCCAGGTCGAAGCAGCGTGAGCGCAGCGCCTGAGCCTGCGAGTGGAAGGGGTCGGGGACCCCGAAACGCTCCTCGAACGGGTAGTCCAGGTCCGCCAGCAGCTGGAGCGCCATCGGGTCGTCCAGCACCGGATAGCGGCGGCCCGCCTCGAACGCCCGGTGGTGCAGCGTCCACAACAGGGTCTCCGGAACCCCGTCCAGCATCGGCCGTACACGTGCCATGTTCCGCTCCTCCTGTCCCGTTCGGTGGCGGCTCGCTCAGCCGCGCAGCGTCAGCGCCTGCCCGGCCACCACCAGCAGTACCTGCTCGCACTCGTCGGCGAACTCGGCGTTGAGCCGGCCCAGCTCGTCACGGAAACGCCGTCCCGCCGCCGTCGCGGGCACCACGCCCGAGCCCGTCTCGTTGGTCACCGCGACGACGGTCCGCCGCGTCCCGCGGACCGCGGCCACGAGTTCGGCCGTGCGCTTGCGCAACGTGCTCCGACCACCGCCTGCCCACGCCGCGTCGTTCCAGGCGTCCACCCGGTCCATCGCGTCCGTCAGCCAGAGCGCGAGGCAGTCGATCAGCAGCGGCGGCCCGTCCGAGGCCAGCAGCTCCACCAGCTCACAGGTCTCCTCGGTGCGCCAGGCCGCCGGTCTGCGCTCCCGGTGCAGTCCGATCCGGGCCGCCCACTCCGTGTCGCCCTCCCGGCTGCCCCCGGTCGCCACGTACACGACCTCGGGGTAGGTCTCCAGCCGCCGTTCGGCCTCGACCGACTTCCCGGACCGCGCGCCGCCGGTGATCAGGGTGCGCCGCGGGATGCCGGGTTCGGCGTGGTATCCGCCGACCGTCAGCGTCGTCCCGTCCGGCACGGCCCGGGCACCGCCCGCGGAGAGCCGGCGGTCGAGCTCGGGGCCCGGCGGTGCGTCATGGTCCAGATGGACGGCGATCACCTCGGTGGCCGGCCCGATCGCCTCGACCGCCCTCAGCCGGGCCACGGCGTCGGGCCGCCCCACGACGTCGGCGACGACCAGGTCGTACGGCTCCGCCGCCCGGTCGGCGAGACCGGCCGGTGCGGCGCCCGGCGGCAGGTAGAGCAGCCGTTCGCCGTCCGGCGAGGTGACCTCGTAGCCGGTGCCGGGCGCGTCCATCGGCACGGCCCGCACCCGGTGCCCGCTGATCAGCGTCAGCACCCGTCCGTCCGGGACGCGGCCGGCCGGGGGCAGCCCGGCGGGCAGTTCGACGGCGGGCCCGTCGTGCGGATGGGTGAGCAGGACCTGCCGTACGCCGGTGAGCGAATGCCCCGCGCGGGCGGCGGCGAACACCGCCCCGGGGGTCAGGTCGAGCAGCAGTGCGTCGTCGATCAGCAGGGCGGTCGCGGCCCGGGCCCCCGCCCCGCGGGCGGTGGCGCAGGCGGCGCAGGGACAGTCGGGCCGCGGCAGCCCGTCGGGGGCTCCGGTGCCGAGCAGAGTCAGTTCCACGCTCCGATCCTCCCGCGTCCCCGCACCGGGTGCGCGACGTGGGGGGTGACCTGCCGTGCGCGGGCCCCTTCCGGCCCTGGTCGTAAGCACTAGGCTGCGGACGGAACAAAGTGACCCAGGAGGCGGACATGGCGTGGACGTGGCGGTTCGAGAAGTCCGACGGTACGGAGACGGAGCCGGCCCTGCAGCCGGAGGAATTCACGACCCAGGGCGACGCGGAGTCCTGGATCGGTGAGTACTGGAAGGAACTCCTCGACGGCGGGGCGGACCAGGTGACGCTCTTCGACGACACGACGAAGATCTACGGCCCGATGAGCCTCCGGGCCGAACAGGCCGAGCAGGCCGAGGAGAGCGGGACGGCCGCGGGCGAGGCCTGAGCCGTGACGGCCGCCGGGCGGACCCCTGAGGGCCCGCCCGGCGGACTGCGCCGTGGTGGACGGAGCTGCCTGCGGCTCCGTCGTCTCAGATCTCGCCGAGCGTGACCTCGGCCGTCTTCTCCGCGTTGTTGCGCTGATACGTCACGGTGACCTTCTCGCCCGGCTTGTCCGAGGCCAGGGCCTCCGACAGGGACGTGATCGTGGTGACGGACGCGTCGCCGACCTTGGTGATGATGTCGCCGGCCCGCAGCCCCGCCTTCTGGGCCGCGCCGTTCTTCGCGACACTGACGATCGCGACGCCCGCCGGCTTGTAGCTGTCGTCGACGACCGTGCGGCCGGTGATGTTCAGGGCCGCCCGACCGGAGTCGGTGACCTTGCCGCTCTTGATGATCTGGTCGGCGACCGTCTTCACCATCGAGACGGGGATCGCGAAGCCGATGCCGGGCGCCGCGCTGTCACCCATCTGCGGGTCCGTCGCCGCCAGCGTCGGGATGCCGATGACCTCGCTGTTCAGGTTCACCAGCGCGCCCCCGCTGTTGCCCGGGTTGATCGCCGCCGAGGTCTGCACCATGTTCGCGATGGTCGCGCCCGTGCCGCCGCCCGCGCGGCTCTCGCTCACGGTCCGGCCGAGGGCGGAGACGATGCCCTGGGTGACGCTGCTGGACAGCCCGAGCGGCGAGCCCATGGCCAGCACGATCTGGCCGACCTCGACCTTCTCCGAGTCGCCGAACTTCGCGGGCTTCAGCCCGTCCGGGACGTCGTCCAGCTTGATGACGGCCAGGTCCTGTTCGGGGTAGGCGGCCACCAGCGAGGCGCTCATCACCTTCTCGCCGTTCGCCACGGTGACCTTGAAGGTCTTCTCCTCGCCGACGACGTGGGCGTTGGTGACGATGTGGCCCTTGGCGTCGTAGACGATGCCCGAGCCCAGACTTTCGGAGGCGTCGATCTGCACCACCGACGGAAGCACGTTGTTGATGACGGTCTGGTACTCGCTCTGCAGATCGCCGGTGGCCTTCGAGGCCGAGCCCTGCTGGGCCGATCCGGACTTCGTCGCGGCGGCGTTCGAGGCCGGGGAATTCGAGTCGGAGCAACCGCTCACCAGTGCGATCGCGCAGACACCTGCGGACAGAGGCAGCAGCAGCCGGCGCACACGGCGGCGGGAGTGAAAGGCATCCATGTCCGGATTATTGCTTTTAACCCGGTTAGCGGCCTGTTGGGTTCACCCGGCAGGGGAGCCCCTGCCGGGGAGGTGCCCCGCCGGGCGGTTCAGCCCCGCACGCCGCACAGGTGGAGCAGCGCGGCCACCGCGCGGTACGGATCCGTCCGTCCCGCCCGGTCCTCCGCCGCGAGCACCCGCTCCAGCTCCGCCGCCGACGGCAGCTCCACGTCGTTGCCCACGTTGTCCGTGAAGATCCGAACCCCGTACCAGGCGCGCAGCGGTGCCGCGATCCCGGCGAGCGTGGCGGTGAGGGCGTCGAGCCGGTCCGCGCGCACGGAGAGCCCGAGGCGGTTGGTGTACCGGTCCGAGTCGAACGCCGCCAGGGCCGCGTCCCAGTCCCCGGCGATCCCGGGCCGCATCGCCAGCGCGTCGGCGTTCCGTACGAGGAGCGACAGCAGGCCGCCCGGCGCCAGCATCCTGGCCAGACCGGCCACCATGGCGTCCGGTTCCTGGACGTACATGAGCACGCCGTGGCAGAGCACCACGTCGAAACTCCCGGGCAGGAAGTGAACCCCGGTGTCCTGGCCGTTCCCCTCGATGAGCCGGACCCGCTCACGGATACCCGCCGGTTCGCCGCTGAGCGCCTCACGGGCGACCCGCAGCATGTCCGCGTCGGATTCGAGGCCCGTGACGGTGTGGCCGGCCCGGGCCAGGCGAAGCGCCTGGGTGCCCTGGCCCATGCCGACATCGAGGATCCGCAGCCGCTGCCCGACGGGGAAGCGTGCCGCGATCTGTTCGTCCAGCTGTCGGGCGACCAGCTCCTGGCGCACGGTGTTGCGCAGTCCGCCGAGCCCCTTCAGCCACACCGACGAGGCCCCGGAGAACCCGGAGACCGCATCACCCGGCCGGTCGGCGGACGTGCCGCCGACCGCACCGGAGAAATCCGTACTCAGGGCCGCTCTCCGCGCTTGACCTGCGGCTTCGGCAGCCGGAGCCGACGCATCTGGAGCGTACGCATCAGCCCGTAGGCCACCGCGCCGCGCTTGGGCGTATCGGGGAAGCGCTCGTTCAGCTGCTTGCGCAGACGGAACGTCAGCCCGATCGAGTCGACGACGATCAGCACGATCACACCGAGCCAGAGCAGCAGCGAGATGTTCTGGATGCCCTGCACCTGGATCACGCTGAGAATCAGGATGACCACGGCGAGCGGCAGGAAGAACTCCGCGATGCAGAAACGCGAGTCCACGAAGTCACGGACGAAGCGGCGCACCGGGCCCTTGTCGCGGGCCGGCAGATAGCGCTCGTCACCACTGGCGAGCGCCTCGCGCTGCTTGGCCATGTCGACGCGCCGCGCTTCGCGCTGGCGCTTCATGGCCTCCTTGCGGTCGAGCGGCGCACCACTGGAGGCACGACGGCGCTGCGACTGCGCGTCGCTGCGCTTGGGGGTGGGGCGACCCTTGGGAGCCTGCGGGTCGCGGGACGTCTTGGAGAGGTCCGCCGTCACCTTGTCGGTGGGGGCCTTCTCTTCCTTGGAGCGGCTACGGAACACAAGACCCAAGGGTACGGGGTCGATCGCGAGGTCACCGGGCCGGCCGGGAACGATCCGGCAACGGCCTGCGTCCTTGCTGGTGTCCGAGCCGGACGATACGGGCGTCATGGGCTGTTTCCCCGACCGTCACCTACTCCCTGGGCTGGAGCGGTCACCGGCGGCAGTCGTCCTTGGGGAGGACCCCATCGCTGCTCGAACAGTGCGGTAATAGAGACAGGGCCCGTACTGTGGGTTCTGTCGGAGTGCTGGTGACCGGTTGAGTCAGAAGGGGGCGCGCGAAGCCCATGAGCGGTGTCATGAAGCGTATGGGGATGATCTTCCGCGCGAAGGCAAACAAGGCCCTTGACCGGGCCGAGGATCCGCGCGAGACCCTCGATTACTCGTACCAGAAGCAGCTTGAGCTGCTTCAGAAGGTGCGCCGCGGTGTCGCCGATGTGGCGACTTCGCGCAAGCGCCTGGAGCTGCAGCTGAACCAGTTGCAGGGCCAGACGTCCAAGCTGGAGGACCAGGGCCGCAAGGCGCTCGCGCTCGGCCGCGAGGACCTGGCCCGCGAGGCGCTGTCCCGCCGCGCGGCCCTCCAGCAGCAGGTCACCGACCTGGAGACGCAGCACACCACGCTGCAGGGCGAGGAGGAGAAGCTCACCCTGGCGGCCCAGCGGCTGCAGGCCAAGGTCGACGCCTTCCGTACGAAGAAGGAGACCATCAAGGCCACGTACACGGCGGCCCAGGCCCAGACCCGGATCGGTGAGGCCTTCTCGGGCATCTCCGAGGAGATGGGCGACGTCGGCCTGGCCATCCAGCGGGCCGAGGACAAGACCCAGCAGCTGCAGGCACGGGCCGGAGCGATCGACGAGCTGCTCGCCTCCGGAGCCCTGGACGACCCGACCGGCACGGCGAAGGACGACATCGCCGCCGAGCTGGACCGGATCTCCGGTGGTACGGATGTGGAGCTGGAGCTGCAGCGCATGAAGGCCGAACTGGCCGGCGGCTCCACCTCGCAGCAGGCCATCGAGGGCGGCCCTCAGGACGCCGCGCAGCAGCAGGACCGGTCCCGGTCCCCGCACAAGTTCGACAAGGAGTAAGGCGGCGTCATGATCGTACGGATCATGGGGGAGGGCCAGGCAGTCCTGGCCGACAGCCATCTCGCCGAGCTCGACAAGCTCGACGACGAACTGCTCGCCGAAATGGAGCGTGGCGACGGCCCCGGCTTCCGCTCGACGCTCCACGCGCTCCTCGCCAGGGTGCGCGAACTCGGCACACCCTTGCCGGACGACTCCCTGGAGCCGTCCGAACTGATCCTGCCGTCACCCGACGCGACCCTCGAAGAGGTCCGCGCCATGCTCAGCGACGACGGTCTGATTCCCGGCTGACCGGCTGACGACCGGCAGCTTCACCACCCGCACTCCCGTGCCCCGTCACCGGCCCCGGCCGGTCACGGGGCACCGTGCTGTCAGGTCCCTGTTGCTTCTCGGGCCGCACGGCCCGATTTCCTCGCGACACGCCGTAACGTAGCTTGACGTGACCACCCTCGGAACCGGGGTTCTGCGCATCCGGAACTGGCTGCGCGACCATCCCCTCGCGCTGGACGGCGCCCTCGCCCTGGCCGTGTACGTGGCCATGGTGGTCGGATCGTTCGTCGACCCGGGCTCGCATCACGGGCCCACCTTCGGCACCCGCGCGCCCGCGGCCGGCAGCGTGCTCCTGATGGCGCTGGGGGCCCTCGCCCTGGTCTGGCGGCGCCGCCGGCCGATGGCCGTGCTCGGCGCCACCGGTGTGCTCGCCGTCGTCGAGCTGGTGACCGCCGATCCGCCGGCCCCCGTCGTGATGAGCACCGTCATCGCGCTCTACACCGTCGCCGCCCGCACCGACCGGCCGACGACCTGGCGGGTCGGGCTGCTCACCATGGGGGTGCTCACCGCGGCCGCGATGCTCTTCGGAGCGGCGCCCTGGTACAGCCAGGAGAACCTCGGGATCTTCGCCTGGACCGGGATGGCGGGCGCGGCCGGGGACGCGGTCCGCTCCAGGCGGGCGTTCGTCGACGCCATCAGGGAGCGCGCCGAACGGGCCGAGCGGACCCGCGAGGAGGAGGCCCGGCGCCGGGTCGCGGAGGAACGGCTGCGGATCGCCCGCGACCTGCACGACGTCGTCGCCCACCACATCGCCCTGGTCAACGTGCAGGCCGGAGTCGCCGCCCACGTCATGGACCGGCGCCCCGACCAGGCCAAGGAGGCGCTCGCCCATGTCCGCGAGGCCAGCCGCTCCGCGCTCAACGAACTGCGGATCACCGTGGGTCTGCTGCGCCAGTCCGGCGATCCGGCGGCGCCGACCGAACCCGCCCCCGGCCTCGCCGTACTCGACGCGCTCGTGGAGACCGTGCGGCGGGCCGGGCTGCCCGTAGAGGTGGCCTGCGCGGCGAAGGACGGCCCGCCGCTGCCCGCCGCCGTGGACCTGGCCGCGTACCGGGTGATCCAGGAGGCGCTGACCAACGTGGGCAAGCACGCGGGCCCGGGGGCGAAGGCCGAGATCAGCGTCGTACGGGTCGGGGCCACGGCCGAGGTCATGGTGCTGGACAACGGCCGCGGCACGAGCGCCGGCACGGGCGGCGACACCGTCCGCGGCGGCCACGGCCTCCTCGGCATGAGGGAGCGGGTCACCGCTCTGGGCGGCACCCTCACCGCCGGACCCCGTTACGGCGGCGGTTTCAGGGTCCATGCGATCCTGCCCCTCAAGGTCCGTGAGCGGGAGCCTGACCATCCGGGCGCGGCGGGCCGTACGGGGGAGAACGCATGACACCGGCCATCAGGGTCCTGCTCGTCGACGACCAGGCGCTGCTGCGCAGCGCGTTCCGGGTGCTGGTCGACTCGGAACCCGACATGCAGGTGGTCGGCGAGGCGGCGGACGGGGCACAGGCCGTGGACCTGGCCCGCTCGACGCGCGCCGACGTGGTGCTGATGGACATCCGGATGCCCGGCACGGACGGGCTCACCGCGACCCGGATGATCAGCGCCGACCCGGAACTCGCGGACGTACGCGTGGTCATGCTCACCACCTTCGAGGTGGACGAGTACGTGGTGCAGTCGCTGCGGGCCGGCGCCTCCGGCTTCCTCGGGAAAGGGGCGGAGCCGGAGGAGCTCCTCAACGCGATCCGGATCGCCGCGGGCGGCGAGGCGCTGCTGTCGCCCGCCGCGACCAAGGGCCTGATCGCCACGTTCCTCGCGCAGGGCGGCAGCGCGGTCGGGGACGGGCCGGGCGCCGCCGAGTACTCCGCGCGCCTGGAGGCCCTGACGGCCCGTGAGCGCGAGGTGCTGGTGCTGGTCGCGGGCGGGCTGTCCAACGACGAGATCGCCGAACGGCTGGTGGTCAGCCCGCTGACCGTCAAGACCCATGTGAACAGGGCGATGGCGAAGCTGGGGGCGCGGGACAGGGCCCAATTGGTGGTCATCGCGTACGAATCGGGCCTGGTCCGCCCTCGGGTGGAGTGAGGGTGCAGGCGCGGCGTACTCCAGCTGCGGTATGCGCGGGATAAGGAAAGCGACCTGCGACCGACGAATCCGTGCCGGAGCGTGGGCGATCGTATAGGTGGGCCGGGTCTGTCCCCGAGTCACCCGCCCACCTGCCGCGTAAGCCACAGAAGAGAGACCTAACCCATGTCCTGGCTGTCCAGATTCAGCCTCGCGCAAAGGGCCCTGATCGGGCTGATGTCGATCGTCGCGCTCGTCTTCGGAGCGATCGCGATCCCGCAGCTCAAGCAGCAGCTGCTGCCCACCATCGAACTCCCGATGGTGTCGGTGCTCGCCCCCTACCAGGGTGCGTCCCCCGATGTGGTCGAGAAGCAGGTGGTCGAACCGCTCGAGAATTCGATCAAGGCCGTCGACGGCGTCACCGGAATCACCTCCACCGCCAGCGAGGGCAACGCCGTCATCATGGCGACGTTCGACTTCGGCGACGAGGGCACCAAGCAGCTCGTCGCGGACATCCAGCAGGCGGTGAACCGCTCCCGCGCCCAGCTGCCCGAGGACGTGGACCCGCAGGTCATCGCCGGATCGACCGACGACATCCCGACCGTCGTCCTCGCCGTGACCTCCGACAAGGACCAGCAGGCGCTGGCCGACCAGCTGGACCGCACCGTCGTCCCCGCCCTGGAGGACATCGACGGCGTCGGCCAGGTCGCCGTCGACGGTGTGCAGGACCTCCAGATCTCCATCACGCCCGACGACGCGAAGCTCGCGGCGGCCGGACTGAACGCCGGCTCGCTCGCCCAGGCACTCCAGGCCGGCGGCGCGACCGTTCCGGCGGGTTCCTTCTCCGAGTCGGGCAAGAGCCGCACCGTCCAGGTCGGCGGCGCCTTCACCACCCTGCAGCAGATCGAGGACCTGCGGGTCACCGGGCAGAACCCGGCGGGCAAGCCCGGCAAGCCGGTCCGGGTCGGTGACATCGCGACGGTGAAGCAGGAACCCTCCACCGCGGTCTCCCTCACGCGGACGAACGGCAAGCCGAGCCTCGCCGTCATGGCGACGATGGACAAGGACGGCAGCGCCGTCGCCATCTCCGACGCCGTCAAGGACAAGCTCCCCGGCCTGCGCAAGGACCTCGGCGCCGGCGCCGAGCTGACCGTCGTGTCCGACCAGGGCCCGGCCGTCTCCAAGGCGATCTCCGGCCTGACCACCGAGGGCGCGCTCGGCCTGCTCTTCGCGGTCATCGTGATCCTGGTCTTCCTGGCCTCGCTGCGCTCGACCCTGGTCACTGCGGTCTCCATCCCGCTCTCGGTGGTCCTCGCGCTGATCGTGCTCTGGACCCGCGACCTGTCGCTCAACATGCTCACCCTGGGCGCGCTGACCATCGCGATCGGCCGCGTCGTCGACGACTCGATCGTCGTCCTGGAGAACATCAAGCGGCACCTCGGCTACGGCGAGGAGCGCCAGTCCGCGATCATCACCGCGGTGAAGGAAGTGGCCGGCGCGGTCACCGCCTCGACCCTCACCACGGTCGCCGTCTTCCTTCCCATCGGTCTGGTCGGCGGCATGGTCGGCCAGCTCTTCGGCTCGTTCTCGCTCACCGTCACCGCGGCCCTGCTGGCCTCCCTGCTGGTCTCGCTGACCGTGGTCCCCGTCCTGTCGTACTGGTTCCTGCGCGCCCCCAAGGGCAGCGCCGAGGACCCGGACAAGGCCCGCCGCGAGGCAGAGGAGAAGGAAGCCCGCAGCAGGCTCCAGAAGCTGTACGTCTCGGTGCTGCGCTTCGCCACCCGGCGCCGCGTCACCAGCGTCGTCATCGCCGTCGCCGTGCTGTTCGGCACCTTCGGCATGGTCCCGCTGCTGAAGACCAACTTCTTCGACCAGGGCGAGCAGGAAGTCCTGTCGATCAAGCAGGAGCTCACCCCGGGCACCAGCCTGGCGGCCGCCGACGAGGCGGCCCAGAAGGTCGAGAAGGTCCTCGCCGACGACAAGGGCGTCAAGGACTACCAGGTCACCGTCGGTTCGTCCGGCTTCATGGCGGCCTTCGGCGGCGGCACGGGAGCCAACCAGGCCTCCTACCAGGTCACCCTGAAGGACTCCGGGGACTACGAGGCCGCTCAGGACCGCATCGACGAGGCCCTCGGCAAGCTCGACGGCATCGGTGACACCACCATCGCCGCGGGCGACGGCTTCGGCAGCCAGGACCTGAGTGTCGTGGTCAAGGCCGCCGACGCGGACACCCTGAAGAAGGCCTCCGAAGAGGTGCGTACCGAGGTCGCGAAGATCAAGGACGTCACCGACGTCCAGAGCGACCTGGCACAGAGCATCCCGCGGATCTCGGTCACGGCCAACGCCAAGGCCGCCGACGCGGGCTTCAGCCAGGCCACGCTGGGCGCTGCCGTCGCCGGCGCGGTGCGCGGCACCCCGTCGGGCAAGGCGATCATGGACGACACCGAGCGCGACGTCGTCATCAAGTCCGCCCACCCGGCCACCACGATGGAGGAGTTGAAGAACCTCCCGCTCGGCCCGGTCAAGCTGGGCTCGATCGCCGACGTGAAGCTGGTCCCCGGACCGGTCTCCATGACCCGGATCGACGGCCAGCGCGCCGCGACCATCACCGCCAAGCCCATCGGCGACAACACCGGCGCGGTCGGTACCGACCTCCAGTCCAAGATCAAGGCACTGGACCTCCCGGACGGCGCCACCGCCACCATCGGCGGCGTCACCGAGGACCAGGACGACGCCTTCGTGAAGCTGGGTCTGGCCATGCTGGCGGCGATCGCGATCGTCTTCATGCTGCTGGTCGCCACCTTCCGCTCGCTCATCCAGCCCCTGATCCTGCTGGTCTCCATCCCGTTCGCGGCGACCGGCGCCATCGGTCTGCTGCTCATCACGGGCACCCCGATGGGCGTCGCGGCGATGATCGGCATGCTGATGCTCATCGGCATCGTGGTGACGAACGCGATCGTGCTGATCGACCTGATCAACCAGTACCGGGCGCAGGGCCAGGGCGTCATCGAGGCGGTCGTCGAGGGTGGCCGCCACCGTCTGCGCCCGATCCTGATGACGGCGCTGGCGACGATCTTCGCCCTTCTCCCGATGGCGCTCGGCGTCACCGGCGAGGGCGGGTTCATCTCGCAGCCGCTGGCCGTCGTGGTCATCGGCGGCCTGGTCACCTCGACGCTGCTGACGCTGCTCCTGGTACCCACGCTGTACACGATGGTGGAGCTCTTCAAGGAGCGCCGCGCGAAGAAGAAGGCCGCGAAGCGGGCCAGGAAGGCCGGCGTCCCGGCCCCGGCCGCCTCGGAGGAGACCACCACCTCCTCCGAGGAGCCGGAGCCTGCCAAGGCCTGACCGGTCACGCGGGAAGGCCCCGGCACCCTCGATCCGAGGGTGCCGGGGCCTTCCCGCGTGCGGGTACGTCTACGGCAGCGCCAGCATCCGCTCCAGCGCGAGCTTGGCGTACTTCTCCGTCTCCGGGTCGACCTCGATCCGGTTGACCAGGTTCCCCTCGGCCAGCGACTCCAGCGTCCACACCAGGTGCGGCAGGTCGATCCGGTTCATCGTCGAGCAGAAGCAGACCGTCTTGTCGAGGAAGACGATCTCCTTGTCCTCCGCGGCGAACCGGTTGGCCAGGCGGCGTACCAGGTTCAGCTCGGTGCCGATCGCCCACTTCGAGCCGGCCGGGGCCGCCTCCAGCGCCTTGATGATGTACTCCGTCGAGCCGACGTAGTCCGCGGCCGCGACGACCTCGTGCTTGCACTCCGGGTGCACCAGCACGTTGACGCCCGGTATGCGCGCCCGCACGTCGTTGACGGACTCCACCGAGAAGCGCCCGTGCACCGAGCAGTGCCCGCGCCACAGGATCATCTTCGCGTTGCGCAGCTCCTCGGCGGTGAGCCCGCCGTTCGGCTTGTGCGGGTTGTAGAGGACGCAGTCCTCCAGCGTCATCCCCATGTCCCGTACGGCCGTGTTGCGGCCCAGGTGCTGGTCGGGCAGGAACAGGACCTTCTCGCCCTGCTCGAAGGCCCACTCCAGGGCGCGCTTCGCGTTCGACGACGTGCAGATCGTGCCGCCGTGGCGGCCGGTGAAGGCCTTGATGTCCGCGGAGGAGTTCATGTACGAGACGGGCACGACCTGCTCGGCGACGCCGGCCTCGGTCAGTACGTCCCAGCACTCGGCGACCTGCTCGGCGGTGGCCATGTCGGCCATCGAACAGCCCGCGGCCAGGTCCGGCAGCACGACCTTCTGGTCGTCGGTGGTCAGGATGTCCGCGGACTCCGCCATGAAGTGCACACCGCAGAAGACGATGTACTCGGCCTCCGGGCGGGCCGCGGCGTCCCGGGCGAGCTTGAACGAGTCGCCGGTCACATCCGCGAACTGGATGACCTCGTCGCGCTGGTAGTGGTGCCCGAGGACGAAGACCTTCTCGCCCAGCTTCTCCTTGGCCGCGCGGGCGCGCTCCACCAGGTCCGGGTCGGACGGGGAGGGCAGGTCGCCGGGGCATTCGACGCCGCGCTCGCTCCTGGGGTCCGCGTCGCGGCCGAGCAGGAGCAGGGCGAGGGGCGTCGGCTGGACATCGAGTTCCTGGACGGGGTGGGCCGTGGTCACGTCACGCACCCTTTCTTCTCTGCGGGGGAAGCCTTTTCGTCTAATTGACGCTATCTATCATAACTGCTTCACGTCACTTTGACGATGCCGATAGCGTCGATGTGACGCATCCGCTCGCCCGGGCGGTGTGCGAGCATGAATGGAACAGGCAAACGCTCGGCCCGGAATGAATCCGCGGCCTCGACGGTTGCAACGTCGGCAAGCAGTCTCCGTACAACCCGGGAGAGAAGCAGATGTCCGTATCGGACGAGACCACCACCGTGAGCGACGGCATCCTCCTGTCCGACGCCGCCGCAGCCAAGGTCAAGGGCCTGCTGGAGCAGGAAGGCCGCGATGATCTGGCACTGCGCGTCGCCGTCCAGCCCGGCGGCTGCTCGGGCCTGCGTTACCAGCTCTTCTTCGACGAGCGTTCGCTGGACGGCGATGTCGTGAAGGACTTCGACGGCGTCAAGGTCGTCACCGACCGGATGAGCGCCCCGTACCTGGGCGGCGCCTCCGTCGACTTCGTCGACACGATCGAGAAGCAGGGCTTCACGATCGACAACCCGAACGCCACGGGTTCCTGCGCCTGCGGCGACTCCTTCAGCTAGGACTCGTCCAGCCAGGCGAAAGCGCGCTACGGTACGGCGGCGGCCCCGGGATTCCGATCCCGGGGCCGCCGCCGTCGTCGTGCGCGTGCGGGTGTCAGCCGCGCGGCACCACGGTGCCCGAGGCCGCGTCGACCACGTTCCGCTCACCCAGCGGCTGGTCCAGCGTGACCGTACGGGTCAGCTCCTTGGCGATCATGATGCAGACCTTGCCCTTCTCCGGCTTCGTCTCCGTCACGGACACCCGCACCGTCGACCCGTCCTCGCTCGCGCTCGCCGTGTACGTGCTGCAGGCGCCGCCCCAGAACGTCACCGAGAGCGTCCGCCCGTCGGCGTCGTACGACAGGACCGAGCGCCCCGACTCCTTCGTCCCGTCGCCGCCCGGTGTCTTCTCCGCGGGGGCGTCCTTCGTCAGGTACGCCGGATCCACCGCGACCTGGGTGACGGTGTCGCCCGTACCGCCGGCGCCCGGCCGGACCGTGAAGATCCAGGACGGGACGAGCAGCTGCTTCCCGTCCACGTACCGGGCCGCCAGACCGAAGGCGGCCTTGTCGACCGTCACCGTCGTCGTGGACGGTTCCGCGCCGGTCCGCGTGCCGCAGCTCATGGCGGACGGCTTCTCGCCGTTGCCCAGCGGTGCGGGAGTGGCGCAGTCGCCGGTCCTGGGCCCGCTCGGCGGCTGCGCGGCGTTCAGCTGCTTCAGTGCCTCGGCCGCGCCGATCACCGGGTAGTCGGCGCCCTTCTCCAGGCCCTTCAACTGCCCGCTTCCGCCGACCACTTCACCCTCGGGGCCGACCTGGACGCCGGTCGCCCAGCCGCTTGTCGGCAGTCCGCCCACCACCGGGTCGGCGTTCACCACCCGGACCGATCCCATCAACTGGCGGGCGTCCAGGGCGGCGTCGTCCTGGCCGACCGCCTTCAGTACCGGCACCGCGGCGGCCTTCGCGGCCTGCTCGCTCACCGGGTTCCCCGATCCGCCCGGACCCACGTGCTTGCTCGAACAGACCGTCTGGCTCTCGCAGTTGTCCGTGCCGCCGGAACCGTACCGGGCGAACGTCCAGGTACCGGGCGCCTGCTTGGCCACCCGCAGCAGCGGCCCCGAGCCGTCCCCGTCCGAGCCCACCTTCCAGGACGTCCCCTCGGTCCGCGGTGTGCCCCGCACGCCCAGCGCCTCGGCCAGCCGGGCCACCTCGGACGCCGAAACGGTGCCGCTCGCGCGCTGGACCGCCGCCTTGTCCGGCCCGTCCGGCAGGGCGCCGGACGCGCGGTAGACCAGCCGGCCGCCATGCGGATCGGGCTCACCCGGCGCGATGCCCTCCGGCGGGGCCGAGGGCCGGGGGGAGGGCGCGGCCGGTCCGCCCGACCGCTCGTCCAGGGAGAGCGGCGGGGGAGTGGCGCCGGAACCGTCCGCGGCGCTGTACTCGCCGCCGCCGTGGCCGTCCGCCGCCATGGCCCAGTACGCGCCGCCGCCGCCGGCCAGCAGGACGGCCGCCGCCACCGAGGCCACGGCGAGGGGAGACCGCCGCCGTGGGCGGGTCACATCGTTGTCGGGTCGCTCGGTGCTCACCGGTTCGCTCCTTCGCCGTCGTACGCCAGGACCCCGCGGGGCCCGTCCCGTTGGTACGGAACACCGGTGGGACGGGGCGCGGGCGCACACGGTTCCCTCATGGGGCAGCCGGTGCGGCGAGGAGCCCGGTGACTCAGTCGCCGTACTCCGCCGTCGCGTCGATCAGCCGGGCCGAGGCGGGCGGCACGTTCACGCCGTGAATCAGGGAGGGTGCCACAGGGGTGGGAACGGCCCTCACGGGTACCACCCAGTGCGGAGCCATCCGTGCGCAGTCTCCGCGCAGCTCGGCCAGAGTGGTCTCGGACTCGCGCGGGGCGATGTTGTTCGACATATCGGCACCGTAGGCACCCCTCGGCTCAGGAGGAAAGCCCTACTATCGGGTAGTTTCTACCCTTCGCCTGATTGCCGGAAACGGGTAGCGTGGGATGGCTCGGAAGTCGGGCGGTGGGTGAAGGTGCGTGACGCCGCCCCCCGATTCCCGGGTCACCCCCTCTGTCACGCCGTCCCGGGAACGCAGACACCGTTCCCCTCGACCTCCGCAGGAGCAGTCTCCCCGTGCGTATCGCAGTCACCGGCTCCATCGCCACCGACCACCTCATGACCTTCCCCGGCCGATTCGCCGACCAGCTGGTCGCCGATCAGCTGCACACGGTCTCGCTCTCCTTCCTGGTCGACAACCTGGACGTGCGCCGGGGAGGTGTCGCCGCCAACATCTGCTTCGGCATGGGTCTGCTCGGCACCCGTCCGGTCCTGGTCGGCGCCGCGGGCTCCGACTTCGACGAGTACCGGGCCTGGCTCGACCGCCACGGCGTCGACACCGGCTCGGTGCGGATCTCCGAGGTCCTGCACACCGCCCGCTTCGTCTGCACGACGGACGCCGACCACAACCAGATCGGCTCCTTCTACACGGGTGCCATGAGTGAGGCCCGTCTGATCGAGCTGAAGGCCGTCGCCGACCGCGTGGGCGGCCTCGACCTCGTCTCCATCGGCGCCGACGACCCCGAGGGAATGCTCCGCCACACCGAGGAGTGCCGCTCGCGCGGCATCCCGTTCGCCGCGGACTTCTCGCAGCAGATCGCGCGGATGGACGGCGACGAGATCCGCATCCTGCTCGACGGCGCCACGTACCTCTTCTCCAACGAGTACGAGAAGGGCCTCATCGAGTCCAAGACCGGCTGGACCGACGCCGAGATCCTCGCCAGGGTCGGCCACCGGGTCACCACGCTCGGCGCCCAGGGCGTACGGATCGAGCGTGTCGGCGAGGAGCCGATCGAGGTCGGCTGCCCGGAGGAGAACGTCAAGGCCGACCCGACCGGCGTCGGCGACGCCTTCCGCGCCGGATTCCTCTCCGGTCTCGCCTGGGGCGTCGGCCTGGAGCGCGCCGCCCAG
The DNA here is from genome assembly GCF_008042275.1 of Streptomyces sp. OR43. Classification (GTDB taxonomy): domain Bacteria; phylum Actinomycetota; class Actinomycetes; order Streptomycetales; family Streptomycetaceae; genus Streptomyces. The sequence continues at coordinate 368,854 of NZ_RDBK01000025.1, forward strand.
GTCGGCTGCATGCTCGCCACCCTGGTCATCGAGACGGTCGGCACCCAGGAGTACACCCTGCACCGCACCCACTTCATGGACCGCTTCACCAAGGCGTACGGACACGAGGCCGCCGCCGAGGTGCGCACCCACCTCGCGTAACCGGCCTCAGGACAGCCGGCGGACCACATAGGCCGAGCCCCGGTCCGCCGGCTCCTCACCCACGTACTCCTGCTCCCGCATCGCACACCAGGCCGGGATGTCGAGGCGCGCCGCCTCGTCGTCGGACAGCACCGTCACCGTCCCGCCCACCGGTACCTCTCCGATCACCTTTGCGAGCTCGATCACCGGAATCGGGCAGCGCCTCCCGAGCGCGTCGACGACCAGCGAGGCCGCCGGGGCGGGGGAGGGAGCGGTCGCGGTCGGGGCGCCCAGCTTCTCCCGTACGCCGGCCACGGCCGGAGGCAGCGCCTCCAGGAAGCGGTCGACGTCCTCCTCGGACGTGCCCGCCGGCAGCGACACCCGGACATTGCCCTCCGAGAGCACCCCCATCGCCCTGAGCACATGGCTCGGCGTCAGCGTGCTGCTCGTGCAGGACGAACCGGACGACACGGAGAAGCCGGACCGGTCCAGCTCATGGAGCAGGGTCTCCCCGTCGGCATAGAGACAGGAGAAGGTGACCAGATGCGGCAGCCGCCGCACCGGATCGCCGACCACCTCCACATCGGGCACCAGCACCGGGACCCGGGCCCGGATCCGGTCGACCAGCGCCCGCAGCCGCGCCGACTCCGCGGCCGCCTCCGCCCGGACCGCCCGCAGGGACGCCGCCGCGGCCACGATCGCCGGAATGTCCTCGAAGCCGGCGGCCCGCCCCGACTCCCGCTCGTCGGCAGGGCCCTGGACCGCGAACCGCACACCCTTGCGCACCGCGAGGAGACCGACACCGGCCGGCCCGCCCCACTTGTGGGCACTCGCCGTCAGCAGCGACCAGCCGGCCGGCACCGGCCCCCACCCGAGCGACTGGGCGGCATCCACCAACAGCGGCACGCCCGCGGCCCGGCAGGCCTCGGCCACCTCGCCCACCGGCTGCTCGGTGCCCACCTCGTGGTTGGCGGACTGCAGGCAGGCCAGCGCGGTGTCCTCGCGCAGCACGCTCGCGTACGCCTGTGCGCGCACCGCACCCGTCACGTCCACCGGCACCTCGGTGACCGATCCGCCGCCGCTCTCGTGCGTGGCGGCCGAGTGGAGTACCGACGAGTGTTCGACGGCCGACACCACCAGATGGCGGCCGACACGCCGACGCCCCGCGAGGGCTCCGGAAATTCCGGAATGGACCGCGCGCGTGCCCGACGAGGTGAACGTCAGCTCGTCGGGACGGCAGCCGACGGCCTCCGCGGCCGCCTCCCTGGCCGCGTCCAGCAGCAGCCGGGCGCGCCGCCCCTCGCGGTACAGGCGGGCCGGGTCGGCCCAGCCCTCGTCCAGTGCGGCAAGCAGCGCCTGACGGGCGACGGGGTGGAGGGGGGCGGCGGACGCGGCGTCGAAGTAGGGCACCCGGCCACGCTAGCCGGGTCCCGGCCGCCACCCGGGACCCGGTCGGCCCCGACGACGGGGAGAGGGGGCGTCAGATGGCGGCCGGAGCCCTGCATTCCACCCCTTCGGGGAGTCGGGCGGCGCGTTGGGCACCCTCCCCGCGCGACCCCAAATAGCGTCCAGTAGGGTTTGGTCCGCATAAACATCCAAACCCCTGCCCGCGTCAGGGCCGGCGACCGACCAGCGAGACGGGCGCGCCGACCGTGCGGGCGAGACTCTCGGGAAGGCGCTACGTGAGTCCCAACGGCTCCGACCGCTTGTCGCGGCGCCCGATGCGGCGGAAGCTGCCGCAGGTGCTGACTGCGGGCCTGGTCCTGGCGACGGCCTCCGGTTGTTCATACAACTGGGAGGATTTCCCCCGCCTCGGTATGCCCACCCCGGTAACGGAAGAGGCTCCTCGGATCCTTTCCCTCTGGCAGGGCTCGTGGGCGGCAGCGCTCGCCACGGGCGTCCTTGTCTGGGGACTGATCATCTGGAGCGTCATCTTCCACCGGCGTAGCCGGACCAAGGTGGAGGTACCTCCGCAGACCAGGTACAACATGCCCATCGAGGCGCTGTACACCGTGGTCCCTCTGATCATCGTCTCGGTGTTGTTCTACTTCACCGCACGCGATGAATCGAAGCTCCTCGAGCTCTCCCCGAAGCCCGCCCACACCATCAACGTGGTCGGCTACCAGTGGAGCTGGGGCTTCAACTACATCGAGAACGTGGACGGCGAGTCCGCCACGGGCAACGAGGTCCCCAAGGAGCTCGACGCCATCCCGGACAGGTTCGTCAAGCAGTTCCCCAAGGGCGCGGACGGTGTCTACGACGCCGGTATCCCGGGAGACCGGAACCCGCAGAACGGCAACCCCGGCCCGACCCTGTGGCTGCCCAAGGGTGAGAAGGTCCGCTTCATCCTGACTTCGCGTGACGTCATCCACTCCTTCTGGGTGGTGCCGTTCCTCATGAAGCAGGACGTCATTCCGGGCCACACCAACGCCTTCGAGGTGACTCCGAACATGGAGGGCACCTTCATGGGCAAGTGCGCCGAGCTCTGCGGCGTCGACCACTCCCGGATGCTCTTCAACGTCAAGGTCGTCTCCCCGGAGCGCTATCAGGCGCACCTCAAGGAGCTCGCGAAGAAGGGCCAGACGGGCTACTTGCCGGCCGGCATCGAGCAGACCGACCCGGCCAGGAATGCGGAGACGAACAAACTGTGAGCATCCTCAATGAACCTCAGGGTGCCGCGGCAGCAGACGACTCGTACGAGGACGAGCTGCCGGTCCGGCGCAAGCAGCCGGGAAACGTCGTCATCAAGTGGCTGACCACCACTGACCACAAGACGATCGGCACGATGTACCTGGTCACGTCGTTCGCGTTCTTCTGCATCGGCGGACTGATGGCGCTCTTCATGCGCGCCGAGCTGGCCCGTCCGGGCACGCAGATCATGTCGAACGAGCAGTTCAACCAGGCGTTCACGATGCACGGCACGATCATGCTGCTGATGTTCGCGACGCCGCTGTTCGCCGGATTCGCGAACTGGATCATGCCGCTGCAGATCGGCGCGCCCGACGTGGCGTTCCCGCGGCTGAACATGTTCGCGTACTGGCTGTACCTCTTCGGCTCGATCCTCGCGGTGGCCGGCTTCCTCACCCCTCAGGGTGCGGCCGACTTCGGCTGGTTCGCCTACTCCCCGCTGTCGGACGCGGTCCGTTCGCCGGGTGTCGGCGCCGATATGTGGATCATGGGTCTGGCCTTCTCCGGCTTCGGCACGATCCTCGGCTCGGTCAACTTCATCACCACGATCATCTGCATGCGCGCGCCCGGCATGACGATGTTCCGTATGCCGATCTTCGTCTGGAACGTCCTGCTGACCGGTGTGCTGGTCCTGCTGGCCTTCCCGGTGCTGGCGGCGGCGCTCTTCGCGCTGGAGGCGGACCGGAAATTCGGTGCGCATATCTTCGACGCGTCCAACGGCGGCGCATTGCTCTGGCAACACCTCTTCTGGTTCTTCGGCCATCCAGAGGTGTACATCATCGCTTTGCCCTTCTTCGGGATCATTTCGGAAGTGATCCCGGTGTTCAGCCGCAAGCCGATGTTCGGTTACATCGGCCTCGTGGCCGCGACGATCTCCATCGCCGGCCTCTCCGTGACGGTGTGGGCGCACCACATGTACGTCACCGGAGGCGTGCTCCTGCCGTTCTTCTCCTTCATGACGTTCCTCATCGCGGTGCCCACCGGGGTGAAGTTCTTCAACTGGATCGGCACGATGTGGAAGGGCTCGCTGTCCTTCGAGACACCGATGCTCTGGGCGATCGGCTTCCTGATCACCTTCACCTTCGGTGGTCTGACCGGTGTCATCCTGGCCTCGCCGCCGATGGACTTCCACGTCTCGGACTCGTACTTCGTGGTCGCGCACTTCCACTACGTCGTCTTCGGCACCGTGGTGTTCGCGATGTTCTCCGGATTCCACTTCTGGTGGCCGAAGTTCACCGGCAAGATGCTGGACGAGCGGCTCGGCAAGATCACCTTCTGGACGCTGTTCATCGGCTTCCACGGCACGTTCCTGGTCCAGCACTGGCTGGGTGCGGAAGGCATGCCGCGTCGTTACGCGGACTACCTGGCCGCGGACGGTTTCACCGCGCTGAACACGATCTCGACGATCTCCTCGTTCCTGCTCGGGCTGTCGATCCTGCCGTTCTTCTACAACGTGTGGAAGACCGCCAAGTACGGCAAGAAGATCGAGGTCGACGACCCGTGGGGCTACGGCCGTTCGCTGGAGTGGGCGACCTCCTGCCCGCCGCCGCGGCACAACTTCCTCACGCTGCCCCGGATCCGTTCCGAATCCCCGGCGTTCGACCTGCACCACCCGGAGATCGCGGCGCTCGAACAACTTGAGCACCACTCCGAGGGTGACAAGGCCCTCGCCGGCGGCAAGGAGGCGGGCAAGTGAAGGTCCAGGGCAAGATGTTCCTCGGTCTGGCGCTGTTCATCCTCGTCATGGCCATCACCTACGGCGTGTGGTCCAAGGAGCCGGTCGGCACCACCGCCCTCGTCCTGGCCTTCGGCCTGAGCGTCATGATCGGCTTCTACCTGGCCTTCACGGCCCGGCGGGTCGACGCGCTGGCGCAGGACAACAAGGAAGCCGATGTGGCGGACGAGGCCGGCGACGTGGGGTTCTTCTCCCCGCACAGCTGGCAGCCGCTCTCCCTGGCGATCGGCGGCGCTCTCGCCTTCATGGGAGTCGTCTTCGGCTGGTGGCTGCTCTACTTCTCGGCCCCGATGCTCCTGATCGGTCTGTTCGGCTGGGTCTTCGAGTACTACCGCGGTGAGAACCGCACCCAGTGACACCGCTCCACCCGTGACACACCGCTCCACCTGACGGGGGGCCCGCACTTCCACGAGAAGTGCGGGCCCCCCGTTTGCAGTCACCCGGCGCGCTGAAACGGATGAATCTTCTTAGCGTGGGTTCATGAACCACACGCCGCGTATCCGTCCCGTCATCAGCTGCGCTCTGCTGGCCGCGACCCTGGTCGCGGGGGCGGCAGCCTGTGGGGAGTCCGACGACCATCCGCTCTCGGCCCAGCCGTTCGACGCGGCCGACGAGATCTCCTCCAACACGCCCGACGGCGGCAAGAAGGTCGATCCGGACAAGCCCCTCGAAGTCACCGTCGACAGTGACGACGGCCGCATCACCGATGTGACGGCCGTGGACGCCGAAGGACGTCATCTGGCGGGCGAACTCGAAGCCGACGGACACCGCTGGCACTCCACGGCCCCGCTCGCCGCGGGGACCCGCTACACCGTCAAGGTCGGCATGGAGGACGACGACGGAGCCCCAGGCAGCCGTACGCTCTCCTTCGAGACCGCGGCGGCCCAGAAGTTCCTGAAGGTCACCTTCGGCCCGCAGGCGGGCACCTATGGCGTCGGACAGCCCGTCACAGCGGTACTCAGTGCCCCGGTCGCCGACAAAGCCGCCCGTGCCACCGTGGAACGCGCCCTGAAGGTGCGCTCCACGCCCGCCGTGACCGGCTCCTGGTACTGGGTCGACGACAAGACGCTCCACTACCGGCCGCGGGACTACTGGCCGGCGAAGGCCACCATCGAGGTCAGCAGCAATCTCACGGGCATCAAGGTGACCAACGCGCTGTACGGCGCTCCCGCGAAAGCGTTGAAGATCACTACCGGCGACCGCATCGAGGCCATCACCGACGCCTCGGAGCACTCCATGACGGTCAAGCGCAACGGCGAAGTGATCAACACCATCCCGGTGACCACCGGCAAGCCCGGCTTCTCCACCCGCAACGGCGTCAAGGTCGTGCTGGGCAAGGAGTACTACGTACGTATGCGCGGGGAGTCCATCGGCATCGCCGAGGGCTCAGAGGACTCCTACGACCTGCCGGTCTACTACGCGACACGGGTCACCTGGAGCGGCGAGTATGTCCACGCGGCCCCGTGGTCCACCGGATCACAGGGGTCCGCGAACGTCAGCCACGGCTGCACCGGCATGAGCACCAGCGAGGCCGAGTGGTTCTTCAACACCGTCCGCGAGGGTGACATCGTCACCGTCGTCGGCAGCGAGGGCGAGACCATGACGCCGTTCGACAACGGCTACGGCGACTGGAACCTGTCCTGGGCCAAGTGGCAGAAGGGCAGCGCCCTGAGCAACGACGCCACGCCCGACCGTGTCGACACGGTCCGGGCGGCGCGGCTGCGCCCCGGAGTCTGACCTCCGGAGTGAGCCGCGCCCCGGAGCGACGGCGTAGGCGCGGGGCCTCAGGCCCCCACGGACAGCCTGCTGCGCAGCAGGGCGGCCAGGGCGTCCGCGAACTCGACCGGCTCGACCGGAAGGGTCACCGCGGCGTCCGCGCGGCTCCAGGTGGCCAGCCAGGCGTCCTGGGGGCGGCCCATCAGGAGCAGCACCGGCGGGCAGCGGAAGATCTCGTCCTTGATCTGCCGGCAGACGCCCATGCCGCCCACGGGGGCCGTCTCGCCGTCCAACACGCAGACGTCGACGCCTCCGTGGTCCAGCGCGTCCAGGACGGCGGGCAGGGTGGCGCACTCCAGGAACTCGACCTGCGGCACGTCCGCCGCGGGCCTGCGCCCGGCCGCCAGCCTCACCTGCTCACGGGTGTGTGCGTTGTCGCTGTAGACCAGGACCGTGGCGGTCGGCTGCATTGTTCCTCCGTGACGTCTGTGTCTTCGGGGCATGGGGGACCGATGCGCGGATCGTACTCCGCCCGACAGGCTGTCAGCACCGGTCCGGGCAGCGGATCCATGGGCCGTTCGGGGAGGACACACCCCTCTGACACACCGAACGGCACCCCCCGGAGTGAGGGCGGGATAAGCGACCGACATAATGTCGGTCGTGGCGACAGCAACGACAGTAGAAACCGGGCACGCGCACCCGTCGGTCAATCGGCCGAACCTCACCAGCGTCGGAACCATCATCTGGTTGAGTTCCGAGCTGATGTTCTTCGCGGCCCTCTTCGCGATGTACTTCACCCTGCGATCGGTGACCGGAGCGGAACACTGGAAGGAAATGGCGTCAGCCCTGAACTTCCCGTTCTCGGCGACGAACACCACGATCCTGGTGCTCTCCTCACTCACCTGCCAGCTCGGCGTCTTCGCCGCGGAGCGGGGCGATGTGAAGAAGCTCCGTGCCTGGTTCGTGATCACCTTCGTGATGGGTTCGATCTTCATCGGAGGCCAGGTCTTCGAGTACACCGAGCTGGTGAAGAAGGACGGCCTCTCGCTGTCCTCGGACCCGTACGGCTCGGTGTTCTACCTGACCACCGGCTTCCACGGTCTGCACGTGACAGGCGGTCTCATCGCCTTCCTGCTCGTTCTGGGCAGGACATACGCAGCCAAGAGGTTCACCCATGAGCAGGCGACCGCAGCCATCGTCGTGTCCTATTACTGGCACTTCGTCGATGTCGTGTGGATCGGCCTGTTCGCCACGATCTACATGATCAAGTAACCGGGCTCGTACCCGATCCATCATCGACGCAGAAGATCCTGACACCGGGGTAATCCGTGAAAAAGCTCTCCGCACGACGACGCCATCCGTTGGCGGCGGTCGTCGTACTACTCCTCGCGCTTGCGGCTACTGGGGGGCTGTACGCCGCGTTTGCGCCCGCGAGTAAGGCGCAGGCCGACGAAACCGCCCAGTCCCTCGCCATCGACGAGGGCAAGAAGCTGTACTCCGTCGGTTGCGCCAGCTGCCACGGAACCGGCGGTCAGGGCACCACCGACGGGCCCCAGCTTGTCGGCGTGGGCTCCGCCGCCGTGGACTTCCAGGTCGGTACCGGGCGTATGCCGGCGCAGCAGCCGGGCGCCCAGGTGCCGAAGAAGAAGGTCATCTACACCCAGGCCGAGATCGATCAGCTCGCGGCGTACGTCGCGTCGCTCGGCGCCGGCCCGATCGTCCCCACCAAGAGCCAGGTCAGCCCTGAGGGTGCGGACATCGCCAAGGGTGGCGACCTGTTCCGCACCAACTGCGCCCAGTGCCACAACTTCACCGGTCAGGGCGGCGCCCTGACGAACGGCAAGTACGCCCCGAACCTCGAGGGCACGAGCCCGAAGCACATCTACGAGGCCATGCAGACCGGCCCGCAGAGCATGCCGTCCTTCCCTGACTCGACGATGCCCGAGCAGCAGAAGAAGGACATCATCGCGTACGTCCAGACCGTGAACGGTGCTCAGGCCGAGAGCCCGGGCGGCCTGAGCCTGGGCGGCCTCGGTCCGGTCAGCGAAGGTCTGTTCGGCTGGATCTTCGGGCTCGGCGCACTGATCGCAGTTGCCATCTGGGTCGCGGCCCACACCGCTAAGGCCAAGAAGTCATGAGTAGCCAAGAGATTCCAGAAGAGAACCTGCCCGCAGAGCAGGACGCCGCGCACGGCGCGGTAGAGGGTGCCGGCGATCCGTTCGCCGACCCGGGGCTGCCGGCCCACAAGCCGCGCATCCAGGACATCGACGAACGGGCCGCCAACCGGTCCGAGCGCGCGGTCGCGTTCATGTTCACGCTGTCCATGCTGGCGACGGTCGGCTTCATCGCCTCCTACGTCATCTTCCCGGTCGACAAGATCGTCTACATCTTCCCGTTCGGTCATGTGAGCGCGCTCAACTTCTCCCTGGGTCTGACCCTGGGCGTGGCGCTCTTCGCGATCGGCGCGGGCGCCGTCCACTGGGCGCGCACCCTGATGTCGGACGTGGAGGTCGCGGACGAGCGTCATGCGATCGCGGCCGAGCCCGAGGTCAAGGCGAAGGTTCTCGCCGACTTCGCGGCAGGCGCCGAGGAGTCCGCGTTCGGCCGGCGCAAGCTGATCCGTAACACCATGTTCGGCGCGCTGGCCCTGGTGCCGCTCGCCGGTGTGGTGCTGCTGCGCGACCTCGGTCCGCTGCCGGAGAAGAAGCTCCGCTCGACGCTGTGGGCCAAGGGCAAGCAGCTCGTCAACATGAACACGATGGAGCCGCTGCGTCCCGAGGACGTCGTCGTCGGTTCACTGACCTTCGCCATGCCCGAGGGCCTGGAGGAGGACGCGCACGACTTCCAGAAGCAGATCGCCAAGGCCGCACTGATGATCGTCCGCATCGAGCCGGACAACATCAAGGACAAGCGCGAGCGCGAGTGGGCCCACGAGGGAATCGTGGCCTTCTCCAAGATCTGCACCCACGTGGGCTGCCCGATCAGCCTGTACGAGCAGCAGACGCACCACGTGCTCTGCCCGTGCCACCAGTCCACCTTCGACCTCTCCGACGGCGCCCGCGTCATCTTCGGTCCGGCCGGTCACGCTCTTCCGCAGTTGCGGATCGGCGTGAACAGCGAGGGCAACCTCGAGGCGCTCGGTGACTTCGAAGAGCCCGTCGGTCCTGCATTCTGGGAGCGCGGATGAGTACTGCGACCGATACGAAGCGCAAGGCGCCCGCCGGTGAGAAGGTTGCCGACTGGGCGGACGGCCGGCTCGGGATCTACTCCCTGGCCAAGGCCAACATGCGCAAGATCTTCCCGGACCACTGGTCCTTCATGCTCGGTGAGATCTGCCTCTACAGCTTCATCATCATCATCCTCACGGGTGTGTACCTGACGCTGTTCTTCCACCCGAGCATGAACGAGGTCGTGTACCACGGCCCGTACGAGCCCATGCAGGGCATCCGGATGTCCGAGGCCTACGCCTCGACCCTGAACATCAGCTTCGACGTCCGTGGCGGTCTGCTGGTCCGGCAGATCCACCACTGGGCCGCGCTGATCTTCCTGGCCGGCATGTTCGTGCACATGATGCGCGTCTTCTTCACGGGCGCGTTCCGCAAGCCCCGTGAGATCAACTGGCTGTTCGGCTTCCTGCTGTTCGTCCTGGGCATGTTCACCGGTTTCACCGGCTACTCGCTCCCGGACGACCTGCTCTCCGGCACCGGTGTCCGCTTCATGGAGGGCGCGATCCTGTCCGTACCGATCGTCGGTACGTACCTGTCGATGTTCCTCTTCGGCGGGGAGTTCCCGGGCGGTGACTTCGTCGCCAGGTTCTACTCGGTGCACATCCTGCTGCTGCCGGGCATCATGCTCGGGCTGCTGGTGGCCCACCTGATCCTGGTCTTCTACCACAAGCACACGCAGTTCGCGGGTCCCGGCCGGACGAACAAGAACGTCGTCGGCATGCCGCTGCTGCCGGTGTACATGGCGAAGGCGGGCGGGTTCTTCTTCCTCGTCTTCGGTGTCATCGCGATCATCGCGGGCATCGCCTCGATCAACCCCATCTGGGCCATCGGGCCCTACCGCCCGGACCAGGTGTCCACCGGCGCCCAGCCCGACTGGTACATGGGCTTCTCCGAGGGCCTGATCCGTGTCATGCCGGGCTGGGAGATCAACCTCTGGGGCCACACGCTGGTCCTGGGCGTGTTCGTCCCGCTGGTGATCTTCCCGCTGGTCCTGGCCGCGATCGCGGTCTACCCGTTCATCGAGTCCTGGGTCACCGGGGACAAGCGCGAGCACCACATCCTGGACCGTCCGCGCAACGTGCCGACCCGTACCGCCTTCGGCGTCGCGTGGATCACCTGGTACATGGTGCTGCTCATGGGTGGTGGAAACGACCTCTGGGCCACGCACTTCCACCTGTCGATCAACTCGATCACCTGGTTCGTGCGGATCGCGTTCTTCGTCGCTCCGGTCATCGCGTTCGTCATCACCAAGCGGATCTGTCTCGGCCTTCAGCGCCGGGACAAGGAGAAGGTGCTGCACGGGCGCGAGTCCGGCCTCATCAAGCGCCTGCCGCACGGTGAGTTCGTCGAGGTCCACGAGCCGCTGGCACCCGCTCAGCTGCACACACTCACCGCGCACGAGCAGTACGAGCCGGTCGAGATCGGCCCGACGGTCGACGAGAACGGTGTCAAGCGCAAGGTGTCCCTGGTGCACAAGCTGCGCGCCAGGCTCAGCAAGGGCTACTACGGCGAGAACAACCAGATCGCCAAGCCCACCGCCGAGGAGTACAAGGAGATCACCAGCGGCCACGGCCACCACTGATCACCTGAACTGATCGCCACAGCAGGAGCCCCGTCCATTCGATGGACGGGGCTCTTCGCTGTCCGTGGCGCTCGATAGGGTGGACCCATCCCCTTATCGGCTGTGGACCCCAGGAGCGGACCATGAACGTTGTGACCCCGGCAGGCGGCGACAGCGTGGCGGCTCGTTCCTGGCCCGGCGTGCTGACCCCCCTGCTGCGCGGCCAGGACCTGACCGAGGACGACACCGCCTGGGCGATGGACCGCATCATGAGCGGCGAGGCGACCGATGTGCAGATCGCCGGCTTCGCGGTGGCGCTGCGCGCCAAGGGCGAGACCGTCACGGAGGTCTCCGGTCTGGTCCGGGCGATGTACGAGCACGCCACGACCATCCATGTACCGGGCCGCACGGTCGACATCGTGGGCACCGGCGGGGACATGGCCAAGACGGTCAACATCTCCACCATGTCGGCGATCGTCGTGGCGGGTACCGGCGCCAAGGTCGTCAAGCACGGTAACCGCGCCTCGTCGTCCGCCAGCGGTTCCTCCGACGTCCTGGGCAAGCTCGGCGTCAACCTGGACCTGCCCCCGCAGCGCGTCGTCGAGGTCGCCGAGGAAGCGGGCATCACGTTCTGCTTCGCCGTCAAGTTCCACCCCGCCCTGCGGTACGCGGCGAAGGCCCGGGCGGAGCTCGGCGCGCCGACCACGTTCAACATCCTCGGGCCGCTCACCAACCCGGCCAAGGTGCGCGCGCAGGCCATCGGCGTCGCCGACCTGCGCATGGCGCCCATCGTCGCGGGCGTCCTCGCCGAACGCGGCAACTCCTCCCTGGTCTTCCGGGGCGACGACGGTCTGGACGAGCTGACCACCACCGCGACCTCCCGCGTCTGGATCGCCAGGAACGGCACGGTGCGCGAGGAGGCCTTCGACCCGCGCGACGTCGGCCTGGACCTGGTCCCGGTGGACGCCCTGCGCGGCGCCGACGCCTCGTACAACGCGGATGTGGCCCGCCGGCTGCTCGCCGGCGAGACGGGCCCCGTACGGGACGCGGTCCTGCTCAACTCGGCGGCGGCGCTCGTCGCGCTGGACCCGGGCGAGGGCACGCTCGCCGAGCAGCTCACCGCGGGAATCGCGAAGGCCGCCGAGTCCATCGACTCGGGCGCGGCCGGCCGGGCGCTGGAGAGATGGATCGTGGCCAGCAACGCCTGAGAGGGCTCGGGGCACGGATGTGAGGCAGGGCGCAGTCCAGATCATGGACTGCGCCTTGCGCGTTCGCGTACGTATGGCAAGATGCTGCGCAGGTCATGAGTGACAGCGACTACGGCCCCGGCCCGCTGTCCGGCAACCCTCCGTCCGTGGCGGGGTGCCCCGGGTGAAGACCAGGCCGCAGGCAGCGAGGTCTGCGGCAAGCGCGGACCCCTCGACATCGTGAGATGTCCACCCGTGGGGTCCTGGTCCTCAGGGAGCCTCTTGTGAGCAAGCGAATGCGATAGGGCTTTCGGCCCTCCTCCGCACACCCTTCTTTCTTCCTCCGTGCTGCCGCGTATCCGCAGGCACGCGGAATTCGCCTGCCTGTTACGGGAGTTCGTCATGTCTGTCCTCACTGCTGCCACCGACCAGTCGATTTGTGCCCCGCTGCCGGTTCTGGGCAAGGATGTGACGGTTCCGCTGGTCACCGGCGGCGAGGTCACCTACGCCGCACTGGACTACGCGGCCAGCGCTCCGGCCCTCCAGCGGGTGTGGGACGACGTGGCCGCCTACGCGCCGTACTACGGCAGCGTCCACCGCGGCGCCGGCTACCTCTCGCAGCTGTCCACGGACCTCTTCGAGTCCAGCCGCGTCACGGTCGCGGAGTTCCTCGGCTGCCGCGCCGGCGACCAGGTGGTCTTCACCCGGTCCACCACCGACTCGCTCAACCTGCTCGCCGCGGCCCTGCCCGCCGACTGCCAGGTGTTCGTCTTCGAGACCGAGCACCACGCCTCGCTGCTGCCCTGGCGCGACGCCCGGGTGACGTACCTGAACGCCCCGCGCACCCCGGACCAGGCCGTCGAGACCCTGGAGCGCGCGCTCGCCGGCCGCGACCCCTACGGGCCCGCGCTGGTCTGTGTCACCGGCGCCTCCAACGTGACCGGTGAGCTGTGGCCGGTCAAGGAGCTCGCCGCCGCCGCGCACGCCCACGGCGCCCGGATCGTGCTCGACGCCGCCCAGCTCGCCCCGCACCACCCCGTCGACATCGCCGAGCTGGACGTCGACTGGGTCGCCTTCTCCGGTCACAAGCTGTACGCGCCGTTCGGCTCGGGCGTCCTCGCCGGCCGCTCCGACTGGCTGACCGCCGCCGAGCCCTACCTGGCCGGCGGAGGCGCCTCCCGCCAGGTCGCCCGGCGGGCCGACGGCGGGGTGGACGTCGAATGGCACACCACCGCCGCACGCCACGAGGCCGGTTCCCCCAACGTCATCGGTGTCTACTCCATCGCCTCCGCCTGCAAGGCCCTCACCGAGGCCGGGTTCGACAGCCTGGTCGCCCGGGAGCAGCGCCTCGTCACCGAGGTCCGTGCCGGACTCGCCGAGGTCCCCGAGGTCAAGGTGCTCTCGCTGTTCGGTGACGACGCCCCGCGGGTCGGCGTCATCTCCTTCGTGGTGGAGGGCTGGAACAGCTCGCACTTCGCCGCCGCGCTCTCCGCCGAGTACGGCATCGGGGTGCGTGACGGACTGTTCTGCGCCCACCCCCTGGTACGCACCCTGCTCGGCAGCGACCCGCAGGACGTCGGGGAGTGCGGCGCGCCGGAGGCCGAGCCGGGCCAGAAGTCCCTCAACGCGATCCGGGTCAGCTTCGGAGCCGGTACGCCGGACGAGCACGTCGAGCGCTTCCTGCGGGCGGTCAAGGAGCTCGTGAGCGAGGGCGCCCAGTGGAAGTACCGCACCGAGGACGGCCGTTGCGTCCCGGACCGGGGCACCGCCACCCAGGTCTGAGGCACCCTGCGCATGAGGCCGGGTACGGACAGCTGTCCGTACCCGGCCTCTGCTGCTGTGGCTGCTACGCGTCCAGCCCGATGGCGAAGGCCGCCTCCAGGTCGTGCTGGGAGTACGTGCGGAACGCGACGTGTGTGTCGGTCCCCTCGACACCGGGGATCTTGCTGATCCGGCCGGGGATGACGTCGGCGAGGTCGTCATGCTTGGACACCCGGACCATGGCGATCAGATCGTAGGTACCGGTGACCGAGAAGACCTCGCTGACGCTGTCGAGCGCGGCGATGGCCTCGGCGATCTCGGGAATCCGGTCCACGCTGGTTTTGATGAGCACGATCGCGGTGATCACGGCTGGCTTTCTCCCTCGGTGGCACCTGCTGGAGACTTCACTCTAGGGCCTCGCGGCCCGATCATGCCGGGCTCGCGGGCCCCGGCGCCTCGACTCAGCCGGCCTGATCCGGCCGCAAGGCCCTGGCCCCACCCCGATACCGCCCCCAGGCATAGAGGAACCCGGTGGCGAAGCCGACCACATGGGCGAGGTAGGCCACCCCGGGCCCGCTGCCCGCCCCCTCGGCGGCCAGCCACTGGAGGACGAACCAGAAGACCAGCACGATCCAGGCGGGGAAGCGCAGCGGCAGGAACAGCAGGAACGGGAACAGGCTGGTCACCCGGGCCCGGGGGAAGAGGTAGAGGAAGGCTCCCAGGACCGCCGAGATCGCTCCCGACGCGCCGACGAGCGTCTGGTCCGACCTGGAGTGCGCGGCCGCGTAGGCGAGCAGGGCGATATAGCCGCAGCCGAGGTAGAAGAGCGCGAACTCGGTGTGGCCCATGCGCTCCTCGGCCATCGCCCCGAACACGTACAGGAACAGCATGTTGCCGAGCAGATGCAGCCAGCTGCCGTGCACGAACAGCGCGGTGAGCGGGGTGAGGACGGCGTGCGCGGAGCCGTCCCACAGTTCGCTCGGGATCACGCCCCAGCGTTCGAAGTAGCCGGCCTGGGCGGCGAGCAGCGCGTCCGCGGTGCCGTAGACCGGATTGAACCCCGACAGCGGGCTGATCACGAAGACCACGCAGCACAGGGCGATGAGGGTGTACGTCACGGGCGGCCCGCCCGAGGTGGCCGCCCGCAGGATTCTGCCGGCCGCAGCCCGCCGATCGATCATGAACAGAGCATGACGCAAGCGGAGGGAACGGGACAGACCGCCTCGCCGTGCCGGTGGGAAGCGCCGAGGCCGTAGGGTTACCAGAGGACATCCGCAGTTCGACGGCGCACCGCGAGAACCTTGTCCGGCAGCTCACGGCTCGACGAAAGAGGACGCAACGATGACGACGGTTCCCCAGCCGACCGACGGGACCCGCTGGCGCTGCACGCTCTGCGGAAATCTGACGAGGTTCGACGTGACGCGTTCCTCCAAGGTAGTCGAGTACGTTCACCTCGACCTGGCCGGTGAGTCCAGCGTCGAAGAACGCGAGGTGGTCAGTGAGACCATCGAGTCGGTGCGCTGTCGTTGGTGCAACGCGGTGGACCAGATCGAACTAGTCGACAGGCCGGGTGCCGACTCCTGACGGGGCCGTGCGGACATAAAAATGAGGTGACGGAAGGTGGAGCAGCCCGCTGGCGGCGCCACGCCGGCCGATGCGGCCGGCGACGCCGTGGAGGTGCTCGACCGCCCGCTGCCCGAAGGCGTGCGGCGTCGCGTCGTCGCGCTGGTCTCGGACGCGTTCGGTGGTCTCACGGTCACCGAACTCCCGGCCCAGCTCCGGCAGTACGCGCGCTTCACGCCCACCCGGCGTGCCAAGTTCGCGGGGAACGCGATGGCGGCCGCGCTGGAGGGCGACCCCGCCTTCCGCCGGCGCATCGGTGAACGCCTGAAGGAGGCCCAGCCGGAGCTGGCCGCCGCGCTCGTGGCGGGCTCCCCGCCGGCCGCCGCGGACCCCGTCGACGTGGCGGCCGCGGCCTATGTGCTGCGCCCGGCCGGCTGGGTCAAGCTGGTGGCCGCCGCAGGCGAGGAGGCCGAGCGGGCCGGTGCCGAGCGGGCCGACGAGGAGATCCGGCTCGAACTGGAACGGCTGCGCGAGGAACTCGCCCGGGCCCGCGCCCAGACGAAGACCGACACCGAACGGCTCCGCGCCGAACTGGACGCCGCCCGCAAGGAGGCCGACTCGCTCCAGCGCAAGCTGCGCAGCGCGGCCAACGAGGTCAAGCGCGGCGAGGCGGCGCTGCGCCGCGGCAAGGCCGAGAGCGACGCCCTGCGCGCCGAGACGGCCGCCCGGGTGTCCGCGGCCGAGAGCGAGACCCGGCGGCTGCGGACGAGGCTCAGCGAGGCGGAGGCGTCCGTCGAAGCGGGCCGCAGGGCCGCCAGGGAGGGGCGCTCGGTCGAGGACATGCGGCTGCGGCTGCTGCTCGACACGGTGCTCGAAGCGGCCGGCGGGCTGCGGCGCGAACTGGCTCTGCCGCCCTCCTCGATGCGTCCCGCGGACAGTGTGGACGCGGTGGAGCCCGGCCGGATGTCGCCCAAGGACATTGCCGCCAGGGCCCTTTCGGAGACCGATCCGGCGCTGCTCGACCAGTTGCTCGCGCTGCCGCAGGCCCATCTGATCGTGGACGGCTACAACGTCACCAAGACCGGCTATCCGCAGATGCCGCTGGAGAAGCAGCGGCTGCGGTTGCTGGGCGGTCTGTCGGTGCTCGCGGCCCAGACGGGCGCCGAGATGACCTGTGTCTTCGACGGGGCGGAACTGGCCGCGCCGGTGCTGCTGGCGCCGCCGCGCGGGGTGCGGGTGCTGTTCAGCAAGCCGGGTGTCACGGCGGACGAGGTCATCCGTCAACTGGCGCGTGCCGAACCGCCCGGGCGGCCTGTCGTGGTGGTCTCCACCGACCGCGAAGTGGCGGACGGGGTGGCTAAGGCGGGAGCCAGGCCCGTTGCGTCCGTCTTGCTCCTGAAGCGGCTTTCGCGCGTCTAGCGTGTGTTGATGTGACTTGCATGGAAATCAGGGAACGGACCGTCAAGTTGCCGCTACACCCTGTGTGGTGTGGGTAAAGAAGTACCTGGTGTGACGAGATTTTTCCTGTGAGGATTTGAACTGATCACAAGATGGTCACTAAGGTCGGGCCTCGAACCTTCGCACGGTTGATCACCCATCCGGGGTGGCAGTGAAGGAACCGCCGAGGCCGTGACGTGCACGGAGCTGGGGATTCATCTCCCCGTAGCCCGGTAGGCGGCTCGAGGAAGAAGGA
Source organism: Streptomyces sp. OR43 (assembly GCF_008042275.1). Classification (GTDB taxonomy): domain Bacteria; phylum Actinomycetota; class Actinomycetes; order Streptomycetales; family Streptomycetaceae; genus Streptomyces. Next base: position 386,105 of record NZ_RDBK01000025.1, read on the forward strand.
GCTCGCCTTCGTGGGGTCCCACCGTCGTCCCAAGCAACCGAGCCGCACCCGCGTGACCGTGCTCGGCGTGACTGCCGCCGCGGCCGTTGCCCTGACCTCCCAGGCGGCCCACGCCGACCCGAAGCCGACCAAGAGCGAGGTCAAGGAGAAGGTCGACAAGCTCTACGACGAGGCGGAGAAGGCCACCGAGCAGCACAGCCTGGCCAAGGAGAAGCAGGACAAGCTCCAGAAGCAGATCGACGCGATCCAGGACAAGGTGGCGCGCGGTCAGCAGGAGCTCAACAACCTCCGCTCCGGCCTCGGTTCCCTCGCCGCCGCGCAGTACCGCTCCGGAGGCATCGACCCCTCCGTCCAGCTCTTCCTCGCCTCGGACCCGGACAGCTTCCTGGACCAGGCCTCCGCGCTCGACCAGTTGACGGCCAAGCAGGCCGAGTCGCTGGCGAAGGTGCAGGAGAAGCAGCGGTCCCTCGCGCAGGAGCGCAAGGAGGCCCAGGACAAGCTGAGCGACCTCGCGCAGGTCCGCAAGACGCTCGGTGAGAAGAAGAAGCAGCAGCAGGCCAAGCTCTCCGAGGCGCGCCAGCTGCTCAACACGCTCACCCAGGCCGAGCGCGACAAGATGCGCGCGGACGACCAGCGTGCAAGCCGCGCCGCCAGTGACCGGGTCGACCTCGGCAACGAGGCCCCCGCCTCGGGTCTCGGTGCCGCCGCGCTCCAGGCCGCCGCCACCCAGATCGGCAAGCCGTATTCCCCCGGCCAGACCGGCCCCGGTTCCTACGACTGCTCGGGCCTGACGATGTGGGCCTACGCCCAGGCCGGTGCCAACATCACCCGCACCACGTACACCCAGATCAACCAGGGCACGCGGATCGGGATGAGCCAGCTGAAGCCGGGCGACCTGGTCTTCTTCAACGGCAACTCCCACGTGGGTCTGTACGCGGGCAACGGGACCGTGCTGCACGCCCCGCGCTCGGGCACGTTCGTCCGCTACGAGTCGATGAGCACCATCGGCAGCTTCTACGCCGCGGTGCGCATCTGACCACGCCCGAACGGGCGAATTCCCGCGCCCCGCACTGACAGCCGCCCCGCCGGAGACCACAGGTCACCGGCGGGGCGTCACTGTGTGTGCCCGCCCTCCGGCCGGCGCGGTCTTTGTCCGCTCCGTGATCACCCGACTACTGTCTGCCTGCTGTGCAGCTCCCGTGCGTCGGTCCGCCCGCCCCGGGTGGCAGGGGCTGCGCACGTCTGCGTACAGCGGAAGGGAGTGCGGCGTCCTGTGGTGTCCCATCGCCGTTCCACACAGCCCGGCGTGAGCCGGAGCGTCCGGGTGACCGTTCTGTCGGCTGCGGCGGCGACCGCCGCGGCGGCGCTCGGAGGGGCGACCGCGAACGCCGAGCCGCAGGACACACCGCGGACCGCCGAGGCCCGGGTCGACCGCCTCTTCACCGAGGCCGAGCAGGCGACCGAGCGCTACAACAGGGCCGGCGAGAACGTCGTACGGCTGCGCGGAGAGGTCCGCAGGGCCCAGGACCGGGCGGCCCGGGGCCAGGAGCGCATCAACCTGATGCGTACGGAGATCGGTTCGGCCGCCCGCGAGCAGTACCGGGCCGGCGGCATCGACCCCTCGCTCGCGCTGCTGCTCTCCTCCGACCCGGACAGCTATCTCGACCGGGCCGCCACCCTGGACCGGGTCGACACGCGGCGGGCCACCGCCCTGGCCGGCCTCCGCAAGGCCCAGCAGGCGCTCGCCCAGACCCGTGCGGAGGCCGCCCGCTCGCTCGCCGGCCTGGAGCGCAACCGGGCGGCCGTCAGCCGCCACAAGCGCACCGTCGAGCACAAGCTCCGCCAGGCCAGGGAGTTGCTGAAGGAACTGCCCGGTGACGGGCGGGACGCCTTCGGGCGGGCCTCGCGCACCGGCCGCGACGGCGGGGCCGCGGGACCGGTGGCCGGACTGCCCGCCGGGTCGGCCCGGGCCGCGGCCGCCGTCATGGCCGTCCAGCGGGCGCTGGGCCTCCCGTACGTCTGGGGCGCGAACGGGCCCTCCGGATTCGACTGCTCCGGCCTGATGCAGTGGGCGTATGCCCAGGCCGGCGTCAGCCTGCCGCGGACCTCGCAGGCCCAGCGGTACGCCGGCCGGATGGTGCCGCTCGACCAGGCACGCCCCGGCGACCTCGTCGCCTACCGCGCGGACGCCAGCCACATCGGGATGTACGTGGGGAACGGCCAGGTGATCCACGCCCCGTACCCGGGCGCCCCGGTCCGCTACGACCCGGTGGGCATGATGCCCGTCTCCTCCGTCACCCGGGTCTGACCGTACCCTCGGGCATGTGGCTGATCAGGGGCGTACCGCGCGGCGGGCGCGCGAAGGACGACGGCGGACGGCGGGCGCGGTGCTCGCCGCCCTGCTGTGCGCGGCCGCCTGCTCGGCCCCGGCCGACGAGGCGCCCGGCACCGCGGCCCGCGACATCCGCGCCACGCTGGACCGCCGGGCCGCCGCCGTGCTGCACCACGACGCGGACGCCTACGTGGCCGTCGTGGACCCGGACGCCACGGCGCTGCGCGGCGCCCAGCGCAAGGAGTTCGACCGTCTCGCGGACGTGCCGCTGGGCACCTGGACGTACCGGGTGACGGATGTCGCCGCGCACGGGGCCGACCGGGCCACCGCCGACGTACGGCTCGGCTACCGGATCGAGGGTTATGACAGTGCGCCCGTCTCCGTCGACCGGGTGATCGACCTGGAGCGCGAACCGGCGGACGGCCGCTGGTACCTCACCGCCGACCGGGCGGCCGACGGCGGGAGCGAGCAGCTCTGGGAGCAGGGCGACGTCGAGGCGGTGCGCGGCACGTACAGCCTGGTGCTGGGAGTCGGCCGGTCCCGGGACGAACTGGAGGAGATCGCCGCGACCGCGGACCGGGCCGTGCCCGACGTGTCCGCCGCCTGGCCGGAGCACTGGGCCGGGCGTGTGGTGGTGCTCGTGCCCCGCACCGTGACGGACATGGCGGAGCTGCTCGGCTCCCCGGCGGCGAATTACCGGGGCATAGCGGCCGTCACGACCGGCGAGACCGGCGGCTCGGGGAAGGCGCCCGCCGACCGGGTGATCGTCAACCCGGAGGCGTACGCGATGCTCGGCGCCTTCGGGCAGCGCGTCGTCCTCACCCACGAGACCACCCATGTGGCCACCCGCACCGACACCTCGGCCGCCACCCCCGCCTGGCTCTCCGAGGGCTTCGCGGACTGGGCCGCCTACCGGGACGGACGGCGTACCGCCGCCGAGATCGCCCCCGAACTGGGCTCCGCCGTCACCGCCGGCGACGTGCCCGCCGCGTTGCCCACGGACGAGGACTTCGGCTTCGCCGGAGACGCGGACCGGCTGGCGAGGGCGTACGAGGGCGGCTGGCTGGCCTGCGAGCTCATCGCCGAGCAATGGGGCGAGGAGAAGCTGTTCGCCTTCTACCGGGCCGTCGGGGGGCACTCCGGGCGGGACGGGGCGGTGGAGCAGGCCCTGCACGAGGTGCTCGGCACCACGGAGCAGGACTTCACGGTGCGCTGGCGGGAGTATCTGGAGAGCCGGTTCGGCTGAGCGGCGGCGCGACGGGCGCCGTGCCCGCGGCCGGAACAGCGCCGGCCGGGGCGCGCACGGTGTCCCGCCACAGCCGCGCGCACGCCAGCAGGCACGCGGCGACCAGCAGCCCGTTGCGCACGAACATCAGGGTCACGCCCGTCGCGTCGCTGGTCACCACATGGCCGAAGCCGAGCGGGAACTCCAGCTGGGTCACCCCGGTCGCCACCAGGACCAGCGCCGCCGGCCAGGCCATCCGGCTCTCCCGGAAGACCAGGCACACCGCGGCCAGACCGACCAGCCACAGCATGTACTGGGGGCTGATCACCCGGCTCGTGGTCGTGAACAGGAGCACCGCGGTGAACGCCGCGTCCGCCGTCGTACTGACCCCGAACGTGCGCGCCCGCAGCCGCCACACCAGCAGCCAGCCGAACGCGACGACGCTCAGCCCCAGGGAGAGCGTGCTCACCAGCGGCACGTGCGGCCCCAGGAACTCCAGCGAGCCGTAGTGCAGCTCCACCCGGCCCTGCCAGCCGAACTGCCGCGCCACATGGAAGACCAGCGCCCCCAGCGACTCGACCTCGGTACCCCGGTCCCGCTGGAAGCCCAGGAACGCCAGCGCGCCCGGCGCCGCCGCGGTGCACAGCACCAGCAGCCCGAGCGCCACCCCGGCCGCGGTCGTCCACGCCAGGCGGGTCCGCCGGCCGCGGGCGGTACCGGCGAGCACCAGCGCCGGCCACACCTTCAGCAGCGCCCCGAAAGCCGCCAGCGCCCCCAGCAGCCGCGGATGCCGGATCCCCGCCAGCAGCGCCGCCACCGCCACGGCCGTCACCATCACGTCGTACCGGGCGTACGCCGTCGTACCCAGCAGCGGCACCCCCGCCACCCACACCCAGGCCCCGGCCGTCCGCCGGGCGGCGCCCCGGCCCGCGTACAGCAGCAGGCCCAGCACCAGTGCGTCGCACAGGAAGGCCAGCACGAAGAAGGCCGACGCGTAGTCGAGGAAGGGCAGCAGGCCGGGGGAGAGGATCGCCAGCGCCGCGACCGGCGGGTACTGCCAGGTGACGTCGGACCGCGGATAGCTGCCCGAGCTCAGCACGTCGTACCAGCCGTGGTAGATCACCGACACATCGCTCGTCACATCAGGGCCCGGCACCACGATCACCTTGATGACGCAGAGCAGGAGCAGGGATCTGGTGAGCGCCCACACCGCGAAGGCTGCCGGCCGTGTGCCACTCGAACCCGTCATGTCCCGCCTCACCGTTCCCTTGCCGTACGAGGTGCCATGATGCCCGCCCCCGCTGTGCGGAGCCCGCAGGGCCGGGCCGGGTCCGTCCGTGGCGTCGCGGGCCACGGTCAAACCCGGACCCGGCCCCGGGCCGGGCCGCCCGGTACTGTCGGCGGCGATGGACAAGACCCTGATCGTGACCAATGACTTTCCGCCCCGCCCCGGTGGCATCCAGGCGTTCCTGCACAACATGGCGCTCCGCCTGGACCCGGAACAGGTCGTCGTCTACGCCTCCACCTGGAAGCGCGGCGCCGAGGGCGCGGCGGCCACCGCCGCCTTCGACGCCGAACAGCCCTTCACCGTGGTCCGCGACCGTACGACGATGCTGCTGCCGACCCCGCGGGTGACCCGGCGTGCCGTGGAGCTGCTGCGCACCCACGGCTGTTCCTCCGTCTGGTTCGGCGCCGCCGCCCCGCTCGGCCTGATGGCACCGGCGCTGCGCCGGGCCGGGGCCCGCAGGCTGGTCGCCACCACGCACGGGCACGAGGCCGGCTGGGCCCAGCTGCCGGCCTCCCGGCAGCTGCTGCGGCGGATCGGCGAGGGCACGGACACCCTCACCTACCTCGGCGAGTACACCCGCTCCCGGATCGCCGCCGCGCTCACCCCGGCCGCCGCCGCACGCATGGTCCAGCTGCCGCCCGGCGTCGACGAGAAGACCTTCCACCCGGACTCCGGCGGCGACCGCGTCAGGGCCCGGCTCGGGCTCACCGACCGGCCGGTCGTCGTCTGCGTGTCCCGGCTGGTGCCCCGCAAGGGCCAGGACACCCTGATCCTCGCCATGCCCGCGATCCTGGCCGAGGTGCCCGACGCCGTCCTGCTGATCGTCGGCGGCGGACCGTACGCCGGTGAGCTGAAGAAGCTGGCGGCGGACACCGGGGTGCTGGACTCGGTGCGGTTCACCGGTCCGGTTCCGTGGGAGGAACTGCCCGCGCACTACGGGGCCGGCGACGTCTTCGCGATGCCGTGCCGCACCCGGCGCGGCGGCCTCGACGTGGAGGGCCTCGGCATCGTCTACCTGGAGGCGTCCGCGACCGGGCTGCCGGTCGTGGCGGGCGACTCGGGCGGCGCCCCGGACGCCGTGCTCGACGGCGAGACGGGGTGGGTGGTGCGCGGCGGCTCGGCCGAGGAGTCGGCGGAGCGGATCCTCGCGCTGCTCGGCGACGCGGAGCTGCGCCGGCGGATGGGCGAGCGGGGCCGCGCCTGGGTCGAGGAGAAGTGGCGCTGGGACCTGCTGGCGGAGCGGCTCCGCGAACTGCTCTGAGCGACCGGGTACGCGGAAGGGGCCGGAGAACGGGCCTACCGGGTACGAGAAAAGGGCCGGAGAAGGGGCCGGCCTGCCGGGTACGCGGAAGGGGCCCGTCCTGCGGGCCCCTTCCGGTCGCACCGCGTCAGCCGCGGTAGATCGACTCCACCTCGTCCGCGAAGTCCTTCGCCACCACGTTCCGCTTCAGCTTCAGCGACGGCGTGATGTGGCCCGCCTCCTCGGTGAACTGGGCGGCCAGGATGCGGAACTTGCGTACCGACTCGGCCTTGGACACCGCGGCGTTGCCGTCGTCGATCGCGCGCTGCACCTCGGCCAGCAGCTCCGGGTCCTCGCGCAGCGACAGGGCGGTCGAGCCGACGGGCTTGCCGTGCTCCTCGGCCCAGTGGCCCAGGAACTCCTCGTCCAGCGTCACCAGCGCGCCCACGAACGGGCGGCCGTCGCCGACGACCATGCACTCCGCGACCAGGGCGTGCCCGCGGATACGGTCCTCGATGACGGCGGGAGCGACGTTCTTGCCGCCCGCCGTGACGATGATCTCCTTCTTGCGGCCGGTGATCGCGAGGTAGCCGTCCTCGTCGAGGGTGCCGATGTCGCCCGTGTGGAACCAGCCGTCGGCCAGCGCCTCGGCCGTCGCCGCCTCGTTGTTCCAGTAGCCGGAGAACAGGTGCTCGCCGTGCAGCAGCACCTCGCCGTCGTCGGCGATGCGCAGGACGGAGCCGGGCAGCGGCTGGCCGACCGTACCGATCTTCTGGCGGTCCCACGGGTTGAAGGCGGTGGCCGCGCACGACTCCGTCAGGCCGTAGCCCTCCAGGACGGTGAAGCCGATGCCGCGGTAGAAGTGGCCGAGCCGCTCACCGAGCGGAGCGCCGCCGGAGATCGCGTGCTCACCGCGCCCGCCGAGCACGGCCCGCAGCTTGCTGTAGACCAGCCGGTCGAACACCTTGTGCTTGAACCTCAGGCCCACGGACGGCCCCTGCGGCGTGCCCAGCGCGCGGCTGTAGGCGATCGCCGTGTTCGCGGCCTTGTCGAAGATCTTGCCCTTGCCGTCGGCCTGCGCCTTGGCCCGGGCCGAGTTGTAGACCTTCTCGAAGACCCGCGGCACCCCGAGGATCAGGGTCGGCCGGAACGCGGCCAGCTCATCGGTCAGGTTCTTGATGTCCGGTACGCAGCCGAGCTTGATCGGCGCCATCACGGAGGCGACCTCGACCAGCCGGCCGAAGACGTGCGCGGCGGGCAGGAAGAGCAGCACCGAGCACTCGCCGGTACGGAACAGCGGCTTGAGCCGCTCCACCACGTTGCCGCACTCCGCGAAGAAGCTGCGGTGCGTCAGCACACAGCCCTTGGGGCGGCCGGTGGTGCCCGAGGTGTACACGATCGTGGCCGGGTCGTCGGCCTTGGCGCTCATGCTGCGCAGGTCCACGGTCTCCTCGGAGACCTCCGCACCCGACGCCGTCAGCTCGTCGACCGCGCCCTTGTCGATCTGCCACACATGGCGCAGCGCCGGCAGCCGGTCGCGCACCGAGGCCACGGCCTCCGCGTGGGCGTCGCTCTCCACCAGGACAGCGACCGCGCCCGAGTCGCCGAGGATCCACTGGACCTGCTCGGCGGAGCTCGTCTCGTACACCGGCACGGTGACGGCGCCGGCGCTCCAGATCGCGAAGTCCAGCTGCACCCACTCGTAGCGGGTGCGGGACATCAGGGCGACCCGGTCGCCGGGTTCGACACCGGCGGCGATCAGCCCCTTGGCTGCCGCTCTGACCTCGGCCAGGAACTGGGTGGCCGTCACGTCCGTCCAGACGCCGGCCACCTTGCGGCTCATCACCGCGACGTCGGCATGCTGAGCGGCATTGCGGCGGATGAGATCCGTCAGGTTGCCGTCCGAGGGGACCTCGTACAGGGCCGGAAGGCTGAACTCGCGCAAGACTGCTGCTCCTCATCGGGCTCCGGTGCCACGGCTCTGTGTGACGCACCGGCTGCGGTCCAAGATCGGAGGTGCTCAGTGGGGTGAGCACGACTGGACTGCCCGGACGTTACCCACCGGTACTCGGTTCCGGATAGGGGGTTCAGGCCAGATGTCTTATGCGTCACACATATCGGTGGTCCTCATCCGCACAGTAGTGCACCCCGCTCAACACTCGGAGGTAACCGCAGGTCCGGCCACCTCTACCCACCTGGGCGCCGGGGTCCTAGGGTGATCGTCATGCGAGCAGGACCGAACAGCCGGAACGCGTCCGCCGGACGCCGCACCCGCGTCCACGTGGTCAGTGACGTACACGGCAACACCGAGGCACTGGCCCGCGCCGGGGACGGCGCCGACGCCCTCGTCTGCCTGGGTGACCTGGTGCTCTTCCTCGACTACGCGGACCACTCGCGCGGCATCTTCCCCGATCTCTTCGGCGTCGAGAACGCCGACCGGATCGTCGCCCTGCGCACCGAACGCCGCTTCGAGGAGGCCCGGGACTTCGGCCGGGAGCTGTGGGCGGGACTGGACCGCAACGCCGCGATCGTCGCGGCCGTCCGGAAGCAGTACGCCGAGATGTTCGCGGCGCTGCCCACTCCGACGTACGCCACCTACGGCAACGTCGACATCCCGGGCCTGTGGCCCGAGTACGCGGGACCCGGCACCACCGTCCTGGACGGCGACCGCGTCGAGATCGGCGGCCGCGTCTTCGGCTTCGTCGGCGGCGGCCTGCGGACCCCGATGCGTACCCCGTACGAGATCAGCGACGAGGAGTACGCGGCCAAGATCGAGGCGGTCGGCCCGGTCGACGTGCTCTGCACCCACATCCCGSCCGAYGTCCCGGAGCTGACGTACGACACCGTGGCCCGCCGCTTCGAGCGCGGCAGCCGGGCCCTGCTGGACGCCATCCGCCGCACCCGCCCCCGCTACTCCCTCTTCGGCCACGTCCACCAGCCGCTGGCCCGCCGGATGCGGATCGGAGACACCGAGTGCGTGAACGTCGGCCACTTCGCCTCGACCGGCCTGCCGTGGGCGCTGGAATGGTGACCCGGGCCCCCGCCCGAACCGGGCGGGGGCTGGGACGAGGCGCCGCGCTCACGCGATAGCCTTCTGGCGGCAGGCCTCTGCCGATCGACCGGTACACCGCACTGGAGGGCCACAGCGATGGCTGAACACACCAGCTCGAGCATCACGATCGAGGCGGCGCCGGCCGACGTCATGGGTGTGATCGCCGACTTCGACCGCTATCCGGAATGGACCGGCGAGGTCAAGGAGGCCGAGGTCCTCGGCACCGACGACCGCGGCCGCGCCGAGAAGGTCCGCCTCGTCCTGGACGCCGGGGCGATCAAGGACGACCACACCCTCGCCTACACCTGGATCGGCGACTACGAGGTCAGCTGGACCCTGGTCAAGTCCCAGATGCTGCGCGCCATCGACGGCTCGTACGCGCTCGCGCCGCTCGGTGACGGCGACCGCACCGAGGTCACCTACCGGCTGACCGTGGACGTCAAGATCCCGATGCTCGGCATGATCAAGCGCAAGGCCGAGAAGGTCATCATCGACCGTGCCCTGGCCGGTCTCAAGAAGCGTGTCGAGTCCGTCCCGAAGGCCTGATCCGGTGCGAACGGTCCTGGTCACCGGCCTCGGCGGCGCCGGCCGCAGCACCGTCGCGGCGGCCACCGCGCTGGCCGGGGCCCGCGGCGGCGCCCGCACCCTGCTGATCTCCGCCGACGCCATACCCGGCTTCCCGACGGCCACCGAACCCACCGCGGTCACCGACGGCCTGTGGTCCGCCCGGATCGACTCCGGTGCGCACTTCCGCAGTGAACTCCTCGCGCTCCAGGACCAGTTGTCGGGCGTGCTCGACCTGCTCGGCGGCAACCGCATGGACGGCGAGGAGCTCACCGAACTGCCCGGCAGCGCCGAACTCGCCCTGCTGCACTCCCTGCGCTGCGCCGCGCAGGGCGACTGGTCCCGCGAGGGATACGACCTCCTCGTCGTCGACCTGCCGCCGCTGCGCGAAGCCCTCGCCCTGCTCGCCCTGCCCGAACAACTGCGCCGCTACCTGCGCCGGCTGCTGCCCCAGGAACGCCAGGCCGCCCGCGCCCTGCGCCCGATGCTCGCGCAGCTCGCCGGTGTGCCCATGCCCGCCCAGTGGCTGTACGAGGCCGCAGCCCGGCGCGACGCCGAGCTGGCCGGGGTCCAGGCGCTGATCGAGGACCGCGCGACGACGCTCCGGCTGGTCGCCGAGCCGGGCCCGGCCGCCGAGGACGCCCTGCGCACCGCCCGCACCGGGCTCGCCCTGCACGGGCTGCGGACCGACGCGCTGGTCGCCAACCGGGTGCTGCCGCGCCACTCGTCCGACCCCTGGTTCGCCGCGCTCTCCGCACAGCAGGACAAGTGCCTCGATCACTGGCACGAGGAGCGGCCCACCGAGGCCCCGCTGCTGCGGCTGCCCCATCTCGGCCGCGATCCGCAGGACCCCGGCGACTACACCGGTCTCGTGGACGACACGCCCGCGCTGGCCCCGGACAGCCGCGAAGGCGGGCGCGCCGAGGACGCCTGGTGGATCGAGGAGGCCGGAGCCCCCGAAGGACAGGACGACGCCGAGGGCATACTCGTCTGGTGCCTGCGCCTGCCCGGCGCCGTCAAGAAGGACCTCCAGCTGGTCCGGCGCGGCAGCGAGCTGCTTCTCACCGTCGGTCCCTTCCACCGCATCGTGCCCCTGGAGTCCGCGCTGCGCCGCTGCGCCGTCTCCGGTGCGGCCCTCACCGACGGGGTGCTGCGGGTCCGCTTCACGCCGGATCCCGCACTGTGGCCGAGGACGGGCTGAACGGCGTACCACCGTTCGGGTACCGTCGATAGCAGGGGTCCCGGATGCCGGGCCGCCGTCCCACCACGCCGCAGGAGTCCGCCATGAGCGAAGCCACCGATCGTCCCGTCGACGACGACGCGTGGGCGCAGGCCTGCGCCGAGGACCTCGCCGCCGAGAAGGCCCGCCGCCGCGCCGAGTACGGCCCGCCGCCCGGCTCCGCGGCCGAGGAGCTGCGCAAGCTGGTCGACGCCGTGGCCGACAAGCTCGGCTCGCTCCAGACACCCCTGCTCGGCGTGGCGGCCCAGGGCGCCGTGCAGCAGGTCATCAAGCAGGCGAAGTCCGCGGTCGAGCCCGTCATCGAACGTAATCCGGACGTTTTCGATCACATCGCCGCGGCCGGCAGCGAACTGCTGGCCGCCTACCGCTCGGCAGTCGAGGGGCAGGAACGCCGCTGGACCCAGGGTGCGGGGGACCCCGCAGGCACGGAAAAGAAGGCGGACGACCCCACCGACCCCCGAGATGAGGGGCCCGGAGCCGGCGAACACATCGACCTGGACTGACCGGCGCCGACAGGACGGGGCCCGGCCTCGGGTACGGTTGCCCCAGCGGGGCTCGACCGAAACTGAGGGATTCATGGGACTCACCATCGGCGTCGATATCGGCGGCACGAAGATCGCAGCAGGAGTGGTGGACGAAGAGGGCCACATCCTCTCGACCTTCAAGGTGTCGACCCCGCCGACGGCTGAAGGCATCGTGGACGCCATCGCGGCGGCGGTGTCCGGCGCGAGCGACGGGCACCCGGTCGAGGCGGTCGGCATCGGCGCGGCCGGATACGTCGACGACAAGCGGGCCACGGTGCTCTTCGCGCCGAACATCAACTGGCGTCACGAGCCGCTGAAGGACAAGGTCGAGCAGCGCGTCGGCCTTCCGGTGGTCGTCGAGAACGACGCCAACGCGGCGGCCTGGGGCGAATACCGCTTCGGCGCCGGCCAGGGCCACGACGACGTCATCTGCATCACGCTGGGCACGGGCCTCGGCGGCGGCATCATCATCGGCAACAAGCTGCGCCGCGGACGCTTCGGCGTGGCCGCCGAGTTCGGCCACATCCGGGTCGTCCCGGACGGGCTGCTCTGCGGCTGCGGCAGCCAGGGCTGCTGGGAGCAGTACGCCTCCGGCCGCGCCCTCGTGCGGTACGCGAAGCAGCGCGCCAACGCCACCCCCGAGAACGCCACGATCCTGCTGGCGCTCGGCGACGGCACGGTCGAGGGCATCGAGGGCAAGCACATCAGTGAGGCCGCCCGGCAGGGCTGCCCGGTGGCCGTCGACTCGTTCCGCGAGCTGGCCCGCTGGGCCGGTGCCGGACTGGCCGACCTCGCCTCGCTCTTCGACCCCTCCGCCTTCATCGTCGGCGGCGGCGTCTCGGACGAGGGCGAACTGGTCCTCGACCCGATCCGCAAGTCGTTCCGACGCTGGCTGATCGGCGGCGAATGGCGCCCGCACGCCCAGGTTCTGGCGGCCCAACTGGGCGGCAAGGCCGGACTCGTGGGCGCGGCGGACCTGGCCCGGCAGGGCTGACCCGACCGGACACGGACACACCGGACGCCCGCCGCGCCCCTCTCGGGGAGCGGCGGGCGTCCGTCGTATCGTGACCGGCATGGCCATGATGTCGCTGCCCGACTCCCGTACCGAGCAGGACGGCTCGGCCGTCGTCAGAGTGCTCAGTTACAACATCCGGTCGATGCGCGACGACTTCGCGGCCCTGGTCCGCGTCATCCGCGCCTGCGCACCGGATCTGGTCCTCATCCAGGAGGCGCCGCGCTTCTTCCGCTGGCGCAAGGCCGCCGCCCGGCTGGCCGCCCGCACCGACCTGGTGGTTCTCGGCGGCGGTGGCAGCGCGGCCGGCCCCCTGCTGCTCTGTTCGCTCCGCGCGACGGTCGAACGCACCGAGGACATCCTGCTGCCGCTCACCCCGGGACTCCACCGCAGGGGTTTCGCCACCGCGGTGGTCCGGATCGCGGGCACCAGGATCGGCGTGCTGAGCTGCCATCTGAGCCTCGACCGCACCGAACGCCTCGCCCAGGCCGGGCGCCTGCTGGAGACGGTGGACGCGATGGGCGTGGAGCACGTGGTCGTCGCCGGTGACCTCAACGACGTACCGAGCGGGCGGGCCTTCCGGCTGCTCGCCGGCCGGCTCCAGGACTGCTGGGCGCTGCGGCCCTGGGGCGGCGAGCACACCTTCCCGCCGCACGACCCGCACAAGCGGATCGACGCGGTCTTCGCGACCGGCGGCATCGAGGTGCTCGGCTGCGGGGTCCCTACGGGGTTGCCGGGGGTGTGGCGGCCCGACCTCCTGGCCGCCACCGACCACCTGCCGGTGCTGGCCGCGCTGCGGGTACCCACGCGGGGTGCGGGTTGCTCAGGCGGGCCGGCTCCGTCCTCAAMCGCCGGACGGGCTTGACGTGCGCGGGCCACCCGCTGGGTGCGGCTCGCAGTCGCGTCCGCACACGGGCTCCGCGACTGTCGCAGACGCGAGGCGGCCGGTCCGGGGCCGTGGAGGGGAGTCCCCGCAGGACGACGCACATCGACCCGGGTCCTTCGCGTACCGGCGGAACGTGCGGCGTCCGAGGAGATCTCCCCGGAGGGGCCCCGGACCCCCACCACCGGAAAATGGGCGACCCGCACCCCGCGGGGAGACCCGCACCACTCAAGCCCGTCCGGCGKTTGAGGACGGAGCCGGCCCGCCTGAGCAACCCGCACCCCGCGTGGGTACCCGCAGCGCGGCCAGCACCGGCAGGTGGTCGGTGGCGGCCAGGAGGTCGGGCCGCCACACCCCCGGCAACCCCGTAGGGACCCCGCAGCCGAGCACCTCGATGCCGCCCCACCGCGCCGCGCCCGGGGTCGTCCCCGTCCTCGTCGTCGTGTTCCATCCGCGCCACCAGCGTCGCGAAACCGCCCAGGAAGCCGCCGACGCAGACCGTGGTCAGCCACCAGGTCATCTCCCACCGGAGCAGCACCGCCAGCAGCATCAGGACGGGCCCGCCGATCACCGCGAGCCAGGCGAACTTCGCCGTGACGTCGGCCTCCGGCAGCGGCGGCGGCTCCGGCGGCACGAAGTGTCCCTCGCCGCTGTCGTCCTCGTCGTCGACGTCGCCCTCGGCGGACTCCGCCGGCTCGTAGTCGCGCGGACCGCTGACCCCCGGGGCGAAGACCACCGAGCTGCCGAGCGGCTTCTCCGGCGGCTTGGGCCGGCTCTTCCCGAGGCCCTTGTCCGGGTCCGGGGCGACGGAGTCCTCCTCCGGCAGCGCGAGGTCCTCGACGGACCGGAAGGGCCTGGCACCCGGCGGGTCCGGCGGCTCCTCCCCGTACCCCTCGACGATCGCCTTCCAGACGGCGTCCTCGTCGACCTGGCGTTCGCCGTCCGGCCCCGTCGGCGCGGGCGGGGCCTCCGGCGCCGGAGCGCCGCCGTCCTCGTCGGGCACGGCCGTCCCCCCGGCGGGAAGCGGCTCGCGCTCCTCCTCGCTGCCTGTGCGCTCCGCGTCGTGCTCAGCCACCGGACGTGCTCCCCTTCATTCCGACGCTCGGAGCGAGGCGGCCGATGAACGAGTAGCTCTCGTCGAAGATCCGCTCCGCATCGTGGTCCAACGTCGCGACGTGGTAGCTCTGTTCCAGCAGGATCTCCTCGACGTCCGTCGAGGACACCCGGCTCAGGATCCGGGCGCTGTCGGCCGGCGGCACGACATGGTCCTGCGGGCTGTGCAGCAGCAGGACCGGCTGCGTCACCTGAGGCAGTTCGGCGTCGACCAGCCGGAAGAACTTCCGCAGCGAGTGCGCCGCGTGCAGCGGCACCCGCTCGTAGCCCACCTCGCGCGAACCCTCCAGGGCGATGTCGCCCACCAGCCCCTTCGTCGTCGGCACCAGGTGGCGGACGACCGGTAGGGCGTGCGCCGCCAGGCCGTGCACCTTGTTGCCCGGGTTGACCAGCACGAGGCCCCGGACGGCGTCGCCGTGCTTCGCCGCGAGCCGCAGGGACAGCGCGCCGCCCATGGAGAGCCCGAACACGAAGACCTGCTCGCACCGCTCCAGCAGCGCCCGCAGTTCCCGGTCCACCTCCGCGTACCAGTCCTGCCAGCCGGTGACCTGCATGTCCTCCCAGCGCGTTCCGTGCCCGGGCAGGAGCGGCAGCGAGACCGTGAGCCCGCGCTCCGCCAGATAGCCGGCCCAGGGGCGCAGCGACTGCGGCGAGCCGGTGAATCCGTGACAGAGAAGGACGCCGACCTCTCCGCCCTCGTGGCGGAACGGCTCGGCTCCAGGAAGGACCGGCACCGGGGTCTCCTGTTCGTGAGGCTCGAAAGGGAGCGAAAGGGGGGAGTGCGGAAGGATTACTTCACCGTACGCGACCGGACCGACACCGACCAGGGCCGTCACCGGCCGGGGCCGGGGCCACCCGGCCCGTGCCGGGCGGGAGGCGGGGCGGTCGCATGCCTTAAGGTCTGTCGGACGGCACACAGGAGGCACCCGAGTTGATCTACGGCGCTATGAAGTTCTCCATCGGCGGGTCTCTGAAGCTCGCCTTCAGGCCGTGGGTGGAGGGCGTGGAGAACATCCCCGCACAGGGGCCCGCGATCCTCGCCAGCAACCATCTGTCGTTCTCCGACTCCTTCTTCCTGCCCGCTGTCCTGGACCGCAAGGTCACCTTCATCGCCAAGTCCGAGTACTTCACCGCGCCCGGGGTCAAGGGAAAGCTCACCGCCGCCTTCTTCAAGGGCGTCGGGCAGCTCCCGGTGGACCGCTCGGGGGCCCGCGGGGCCGGTGAGGCGGCGATCAAGGCCGGTATCGAGGTCATCGAGAGCGGCGGCCTGTTCGGCATCTACCCGGAGGGCACCCGGTCGCCCGACGGCCGCCTCTACCGGGGCAAGCCCGGCGGCCTCGCCCGGGTGGCGCTCGCCACCGGCGCGCCGGTCATCCCCGTCGCGATGATCGACACGGAGAAGATCCAGCCGCCCGGCCAGGTGATGCCGAAGCTGATGCGCCCGGGGATCAGGATCGGCAAGCCGCTCGACTTCAGCCGCTACCACGGTATGGAGGGCGACCGCTTCATCCTGCGCTCGGTCACCGACGAGGTGATGTACGAGATCATGAAGCTCTCGGGCCAGGAGTACGTCGACATCTACGCGACGGCCGCCAAGCGGCAGCTCGCCGACGAGGCGAAGAGACAGGCCGAGGCCACGAAGAAGGCGCCATCGGGCGCGGAAGCGGACCGCGACGACGCCTGAGGGCGTGGCGGTCCGCCGGGGGCGGGGGAGAACAGCATGGCCAAGCGGGTACGCGTGGTGCGGATGTCGGTCGAGCAGCCGCTGTGGCGTGCCCTGACCGCGTACCGCATCCTGACGATGCTCTACGCGATCCTGCTCGCCGTCTTCGGGCGCGAGAAGTACGACCGGCCGTGGGTGGCCATCGCCTTCCTGGCCGTCATGTCCGTGTGGACGCTCGCCACCCTGCCGAAGGTCGCGGGCGCCGCGGCCTGCACCAAGCGCTTCCTGGGCGCGGACCTCACCCTCGCGCTCGTCGGCATCCTCGTCACCCCGCTCGCCGACTTCCAGGCCCAGCACGTCGACGGCACGACGCTGCCGTCCATCTGGACCGCCGGATCCGTCCTGGCCTTCGCGATCAAGGGCGGCTGGCGATGGGCGGCGTTCGCCTCCACCTTCGTCGCCGTCGCCAACCTGATCGAGCGCGCCGAACCCAGCCGCGACACCCTGCACAACGTCCTGCTGGTCTGGGTCGCCTCCATCGCCATCGGGTACGTCGTCGAGGTCGCCCGCGCCAGTGAGCGCACCCTCGCCCGCGCCCTGGAGATCGAGGCCGCGACCCGGGAGCGGGAGCGTCTCGCCCGCGACATCCACGACAGCGTGCTCCAGGTCCTGGCGATGGTGCAGCGCCGGGGCACGGCGATCGGCGGCGAGGCCGCCGAACTGGGCCGGATGGCCGGCGAGCAGGAGGTCGCCCTACGCACCCTGGTCTCCAGCGGCCTGGTGCCCCCCACCCGGGTCTCCGAGGACGAAGCCGAGGGCGCTGTCGTGCGGACCGTCGAGACGGACGACGACGAGACCGCGGCCCCGGCCGAGACCGATCTGCGGGCCCTGCTCGCGCCGCACGCCGGATCCCGGGTCACCTTCGCGGAACCCGGCGCACCGGTGCTGCTCACGCCCGCGGCCGCCGGGGAACTGGCGGCGGCCGTCAGCGCGGCCCTGGACAATGTACGGGTGCACGCGGGGGAGAGCGCCCAGGCGTGGATCCTGGTGGAGGACTGGCCGGACGAGGTGATCGTCACGGTCCGGGACGACGGACCGGGCATCCCGGAGGGCCGGCTCGCCCAGGCCGAGGGGGAAGGACGCCTCGGCGTCGCCCTGTCGATCCGCGGGCGGCTGCGCGATCTGGGTGGTACGGCAGAGCTGATCTCGGTGCCCGGTCAGGGCACCGAGGTCGAATTGAAGGTTCCGAAGGTTTCACGGGGGAAGGCGGGTTCGGTCCGATGAGCGGAGCACACGAAGAAGGCGCGGGGCAGCAGCGGCCCGTCAGGGTGATGGTCGTCGACGACCATCCGATGTGGCGCGACGCCGTCGCCCGCGACCTGGCCGAGTCGGGCTTCGACGTGGTGGCGACCGCGGGCGACGGCCCGCAGGCCGTCCGCCGGGCCGGCGCCGTCACCCCCGACGTCCTGGTCCTCGACCTCAACCTGCCCGGGATGCCGGGCGTCCAGGTCTGCAAGGAACTCGTCGGATCCCAGCCCGGACTGCGGGTCCTGGTGCTCTCCGCGAGCGGCGAGCACGCCGACGTACTGGAAGCGGTCAAGTCGGGCGCCACCGGCTATCTGCTGAAGTCGGCGAGTACCCAGGAGCTGACCGACGCGGTCCGCTCCACCGCCGTCGGCGACCCGGTCTTCACCCCCGGCCTCGCCGGACTCGTCCTGGGCGAATACCGCAGGCTGGCCTCCGAGCCCGCGCCCGTCGCGTCGAACGAGCCGAAGGCCCCGGAGCTCACCGACCGGGAGACCGAGGTGCTGCGGCTGGTGGCCAAGGGGCTCTCGTACAAGCAGATCGCCGAGCGGCTGGTCATCTCGCACCGCACCGTCCAGAACCATGTCCAGAACACCCTGGGCAAGCTCCAGCTGCACAACAGGGTGGAGCTCGTGCGGTACGCCATCGAACGCGGCCTCGATGACGTCTGAGATCAACACCCGGACATTGCAAGGGAATTGACCGTACGACCCATCCCGTTGTGACCTGTATCACCCTTAGCGTGGTGAGGAATGAGCTCACTTCGGCGAAGGGATGCTTCATGCGGGTCGGAGTACTGACCGGGGGCGGCGACTGCCCCGGGCTCAACGCGGTCATCCGCGCCATCGTCCGCAAGGGCGTGCAGGAGTACGACTACGACTTCATCGGCTTCCGGGACGGCTGGCGCGGCGCGCTGGAGGGCGAGACGGTCCCGCTCTCCGTCCCGGCCGTGCGCGGCATCCTGCCGCGCGGAGGCACCATCATCGGATCCTCGCGCACCAACCCGCTCAAGGCCGAGCAGGGCGTCCGCCGGGTGCGGGAGACCCTCGCCAAGTACGAGGTCGACGCACTCGTCACGATCGGCGGCGAGGACACCCTCGGTGTGGCGGCCACCCTGTCCGACACGTACGGCGTCCCCTGCGTCGGCGTACCCAAGACCATCGACAACGACCTGTCCGCCACCGACTACACCTTCGGCTTCGACACCGCCGTCAACATCGCGACCGAGGCCATCGACCGGCTGCACACCACGGCCGAATCCCATATGCGGGTCCTCGTCGTCGAGGTGATGGGCCGCCACGCGGGCTGGATCGCCCTCCACTCGGGGCTGGCGGGCGGCGCCAACGTCATCCTCATCCCGGAACAGCGCTTCGACATCGACCAGGTCTGTGCCTGGGTGACCTCCCGGTTCCGGGCGAGCTACGCGCCGATCGTCGTGGTCGCCGAAGGGGCGGCGCCCGCTCAGGGGGAAATGGTCCTCAAGGACGGCTCGCACGACTCCTTCGGCCATGTCCGCCTCTCCGGCGTGGGCGAGTGGCTGGCCAAGGAGATCGAGAGCCGTACGGGCAAGGAGGCCAGGACGACCGTGCTCGGCCATGTCCAGCGCGGCGGCACGCCCAGTGCCTTCGACCGCTGGCTGGCCACCCGCTTCGGGCTGCACGCCATCGAAGCCGTGCGCGACGGCGACTTCGGGAAGATGGTCGCCCTGCGCGGCACGGACATCGTGCGGGTGCCGATGGCGGAGGCCACCGCCCGCCTCAAGACGGTCGACCCGGCCCTCTACGCGGAGGCGGGGGTCTTCTTCGGCTGAGCGGCGGGCCGGGGGGTCGGGCCGTATATTCGCGATGACCGGCCCCGCGGGGCCCGCTCCGGGAGCGGGCCCCGCACCCGGGGCCTCTCGCCCGCATCAGTCACAGGAGACGTCGTGGAAATCCTGGCCTTCGGAGTGCAGTCCGACGAGAAGCCTCTGATCGAGAAGGCGTTCGCCGGGAAGCACGAGGTGCGCTGCCTGGACGTCTTCCTGAACCAGGACACCGCCCCCATCGCGGCGGGCTACGAGGTCATCTCCACCAGCGTCAACGCCGACCTGGGCGGCAAGGTCCTGCAGACCCTCGCGGCCGGCGGCACCCAGATGATCGCCCAGCGCTCCACCGGCTTCAACAACATCGATCTGGACGTGGCCGAGCGCCTCGCCCTGCGGGTCTCCCGGGTCTCCTGGTACTCGCCCTACTCGGTCGCCGAGTTCGCCTGGACCCTCGCCATGGCCGTCAACCGCCGCGTCGTCCGCGCCACGATCCGCACCCGGGACTTCGACTTCCGCCTCGACGGCCTCCTCGGCCGGGACATGCACGGCCGCACGGCCGGCATCATCGGCACCGGCAAGATCGGCGAGGCGTTCACCCGTATCGCCCATGGCTTCGGCATGAATCTGCTCGGCTGGGACGTCGCCGAGAACCCGGCCTGCGTCGAGCTCGGCATGCGCTACGTCGACAAGGAACAACTCCTCGCCGAGTCCGACCTGATCAGCCTGCACGTCCCGCTGCTGCCCTCCACGCACCACATCATCGGCAAGGACGCGCTGGCCCGCATGAAGCACGACGCGATCCTGATCAACTCCAGCCGCGGCGGACTCATCGACACCGCGGCCCTGGTCGAGGAGTTGCGCGCGGGCCGGCTCCTGGGGGTCGGACTCGACGTGTACGAGGCGGAGGCGGGGCTCTTCTTCCTCGACAAGTCCCTGGAAGGCGTCGACGACGACACCCTGGCCCGGCTCGTCACCTTCCCGAACGTCCTCGTGACCTCGCACCAGGCGTACTACACCGAGGACGCCCTGGGCCAGATCATCGCGGCCACCGTCCGGAACGTCGACGACTACCTGGCCGGCCGCCGCAGCGAGAACGTGCTCGTCCCCGCACCGCCCGGACCCTGAGAAACACCGGGGCCCGGGCGGCCGGGGCACATCAGCCGCGTACCGGAAGTCCGGCCAGCAGCTCCCCCACGATCGCCGACCCGCGCAGCGTCAGCACCGACTCCGGGTGGAACTGCACCGACGCGAAGCCGCCCCCGCGCAGCGCGTGCAGCTCCCCGGTCGCCGGGTCCAGGCTCGCCTCGATGCCGTGCGCCGCCAGTTCGGTGGCCGCCGCGTCGTCGCAGCGCGCCGTGAAGCTGTTGTAGAAGCCGACGGTCTCGGGGCGGCCGAACAGATCGATCCTGGTCTGCGCGCCCTGGTACGGGACGGTCTTGCGGACGATGTCCAGACCCAGCTCCGCCGCGATCAGCTCATGCCCCAGGCAGACCCCGAGCAGCCCGTGCCGGTGATCCCGTACGAGCTCCGCGGTCAGCGCGCGCAGCAGCCGCATCTTCGGGTCGGCCGCGTCACCCGGGTCCCCGGGGCCGGGTCCCAGCACGACGGGTCCCTCGTGCGCCCGCACGGCCTCGCGCAGCCCCGGCTCGTCGTAGCGGCGCACCGACACATCGAGACCCGAGGCACGCAGCAGATGCCCCAGCATCGAGGTGAACGTGTCCTCGCCGTCGACGACCAGCGCATGACCGGACAGCGCCTCGGTGCGCTCCTGCATCCGCAGCCAGAACGGCGCCAGCCCCTCGCGCCGGGCATCGAGCGCCGCCCGTACCCGGGGGTCGTCCGCCAGCCGCGGCCTCGCGTCCTCGGCCTTCGGCCGCCCCGGCCGCACCCCCAGCGCGGTCAGCACACCGGCCGCCTTGGCGTGGGTCTCGGCGACCTCGCTCTCCGCGTCGGAGTGGCGCACCAGCGTCGCCCCGACGGGCACCCGCAGCTCGCCCCGGGCCGAGATGTCGGCGGTCCGGATCAGGATCGGCGAGTCCAGCGTCTGCGTACCGTCGGGCGCCTGCCGCAGCAGGGCCAGGGCGCCCGCGTAGTAGCCGCGCCCGCCGGACTCGTACCGCTCGATGACCCGGCACGCGTTCTGCACGGGCGAGCCGGTGACCGTCGCCGCGAACATCGTCTCCTTGAGGACCTCCCGCACATCCAGCGAGGAGCGGCCGCGCAACTCGTACTCCGTGTGCGCGAGATGGGCCATCTCCTTGAGCCGCGGCCCGATCACCACCCCGCCCATGTCGCCCACGGTGCACATCATCTTGAGCTCCTCGTCGACCACCATGGAGAGCTCCTCGGTCTCCTTGCGGTCGCCGAGGAAGGCCAGCAGGTTCTCCGCGGTGGGGCCCTCGGCGGGGTAGCGGTAGGTGCCGCTGATCGGATTCATCACGACCGTGCCGCCGGACATCCGCACATGCACCTCGGGGCTCGCACCCACCAGGGTCCTTTCCCCGGTGTGCACGACGAACGTCCAGTACGCCCCCCGCTCACCGGCCAGCAGCCGCCGGAACAGGGCCAGCGCGTCCGTCCGGCCGAAGCCCGGGATCTCGCCCCGGAACGTCCGCCGGATGACGAAGTTCGCGCCCTCGCCCCGGCCGATCTCGTCCTCGATGACCCGCCGCACGGTGCCCGCGTACTCCTCGTCCGACACGTCGAACGCGCCGCCCTCGACCCGCACCGCGTGGGCGGGGAGCGCGTCCAGGGTGTCGCCGAGGGGCAGTTCGTGCGTCTCGTCCGCGACCAGCACCGTCAGCGGGGTGCCGTCGTCGCGGACGTCGAAGCCGCGCTCGGCGATCTGCCGGAACGGCACCAGGGCCAGGGTGGGCTGTTCACCCACCGGGAGGTCGGCGAGCCGGCCGGCCTCGTGGACCCGGCCGATCAGCACCTCGACGGTGTCGTGGTCGTGGCCGGGGGTGCGCCTGCGCAGCAGGGCGAAGGGCGGGCAGTCGTCGCCGAGGAGCCTCTGGACGAGCGTGTGCGATGCGGTGTGCGGTGACATCTGCGGTGTTCCTTCCACTGGAATCAGCTGGGAGGAACGGCCCCTGGACATGGGAAAGGCCGCCCCTCGGGCGGCCTCTGCGTCGTTGTGTACGCGCGATCAGTGGGCCGCCGGATGAGCGGTCCACCACCAGTTACGGGTCGAGTGCGCGAACATGCCCGAACCATAACCCATCTCGCACGCACGAAGGGGCCCGTTCCGCCCGACGGGCGGAACGGACCCCTTCACCGGTCCGGTCCGAAGACGATCAGACCAGCGTGTTGTAGATGCCCCAGCCGCCGCCGACCTTCGCCATCGGAGCGAATGGCTTCGTCATGTCACCGGTGGACCGGTAGAACCAGAGCACGCCCGAACTGTCCCGCGCGATCAGGTCCGGGATGCCGTCACGGTTCAGGTCGCTCGGGCCCAGGAGGTCCTTGAAGACGCCCCAGCCCTTGCCGACCTGGGTGCGTGCGGCGTAGGGAACCGCCGGGTCGCCGGTGCCGCTGTACAGGAACAGCACCCCGGCCTTGTCCCGGGCGACCAGGTCCGCCTTGCCGTCACCGGTCAGGTCGCCGGTGGAGACCAGCGTGTTGTAGACACCCCAGCCGCCGCCGACGCGCGCCTTCGTCACGAACGGCTTCGCCGGGTCGCCGGTGCCCTGGTAGTACCAGAGGACGTTGGAGGCGTCGCGGGCGATCAGATCGGCCTTGCCGTCACCGTTGATGTCGCGGGCGCCCCACATGCCGTTGTAGACACCCCAGCCGCCGCCGACCTTGAGACGGGCCTTGAACGGCTGGTCCGGGTTGCCGCTGGCCTGGTAGTACCAGAGGTAGCCGCTCGCGTCCCGGGCCACCATGTCGCCCGTGCCGTCGGCCCGCAGGGCCGACATCGCGGTGATCGTGTTGTATCCCTGCCAGCCCGGACCCACCCGGTAGCGGGCGTAGAACGGCGTCGTGGGGCTGCCGGTGCCCTGGTACTGCCAGAGCACGCCGGCCGCGTCACGGCCCAGGATGTTGTAGCGCGTCGTGCCGGCGTCCGGCGCGACGCTCGTGCTGACCTGGACGTCGCTCGCCTTCACCCATGCCATGCGGTGGTTGTAGCGGATCGGGTAGAAGAGGTTCGTGCTCCCCTTCACCAGCGTGCGGTCGTTGGTGGCCGTGCCCGCGAACGTACCCGCGAACCAGTAGTCGCCGACCTGTGCCGGACCGACCTGAGGGTAGGCCTGACCTGCGGGAATGCTGTACTTCGTCAGCGAGTCGTTGTTCTTCACCTGCACCGCGACACCGGTGCCCGTGTAGGCCGAGTCCTCCGGGTAGGCGCGCCCGTACACCGGGATGGACGTCGCACCCGCCTTGGGCTTCAGCACCGGCTGCGCGCTCTTGGAGACCTGGTCGGTGTACTGACCGCTCGGGTTCTGGAACCAGGCCTTCTTGCCGCCGTACCAGATGGCGGTCCAGTCGGTCCGGGCCTCGGCGACTACGTACTTTCCGCCCGCGACGACCTTGTTGCCCCAGTTGGGGCCGTCCGTGTCCTTCACATTCGGGATGTACGGATCAGTGATCTTCGTCGCCGTCGTGGAGGGCGAGGTGTAGAGATAGCCGAAGTTCGTCGGCTGCTTGGCGACCGTGCTGCCGCCGTACGTCAGTGCGGGCTGGTTCGCCGTAGTGAACGGGGGTACCACCTTGACTACCTGGCCGGCCTTGATCGGACCGCCGGCGCCACTGTCACCGGTCGGCGCGCCGATCAGGGACATGTAGTGGTTCCAGTCCCAGAAGGGGCCCGGGTCCCAGTGCTGGCCGGCGACGTTGGCGTCCAGGACGCCCGGCACCTCGTCGTGGCCGATGATGTGCTCACGGTCGAGCGGGATGCCGAACTTGCCGGCGAGGAACTTCACCAGCGTCGCGGACGACTCGTACTGCGGCTCGGTGTACCAGCTGCCCGTCTTGATCGCGTAGCCCTCGTGCTCGATCCCGATCGAGTGCATGTTCGCGGTCTTGTTGGCCGCGTGCCACGCCTCGTTCTTGGTCTCGACCATCTGGGTGACCAGGCCGTCCTTGGCCCGGATCAGATAGTGCGCACTGGCGTACGATGTCGGGTTCTGGAACGTCGCCAGCGAACCGTCGTAGCCACCCTCGGTGTCGTGGATGACGATGTAGCGGATGTCCTCGCCGCTGGCCGGACGGTTGGCGACGTTGTAGTTGCCGAAGTCGTCCGGGGTGCTGCTGTTCTGCTTGAACCCTGCGGGCTTGAAGTCGCAGTTCAGCCCGGAGGGGCACTCCGGCGCGGGGACCGCGGTGGTGCTCGCGGTCGTCGCCGCCAGCGGCATGTTCGTAGGCTTGACCGGGACCACCGACGGATCGGCGGGCAGCGACAGCTGCTGGCCGTCCGCGGTGAGAGCGCTCTCGCCGCTCTTCACCGACTCGAAGACCCGGTTGGCGAAGAGGGTGGCGCCCTTGGTGTCGGAGGCCTGGCTGTAGCGCGCGACGGCCGGGTACCACTTGCCGGCCTCGTCGGGCAGCGAGTCGGTGGCCTCGCGCTGGTACTTCGCGAGCAGTGCCGCGCCTGCGCGGATGCTCTGCTCAGTGTCGTCCTGCACCGCGTCGGTCGACGCGTCGATCAGCTTCGCGGCCTCGTCGAGCGTGTGCAGCTCGGCGGCGTCGGTGTCGACCGGCTCCGGCAGGTTGCGCAGCGCGCGCTTCGCGTCGAAGTGCTTCGTCACGGCCGGATCGCCGCTCATGTTGAGGTGCGCGAGCCGCTCGGCGTCCGTCGGCTGCTCCACGTCATCGGGTGACACACTGGTCAGCCCCATCACGTTGTACGCGCCGC
This sequence comes from Streptomyces sp. OR43, assembly GCF_008042275.1. Classification (GTDB taxonomy): domain Bacteria; phylum Actinomycetota; class Actinomycetes; order Streptomycetales; family Streptomycetaceae; genus Streptomyces. The sequence goes on from NZ_RDBK01000025.1 coordinate 411,207, forward strand.
TGGTGCTCGGCTCGCCGTCGTGGCTCTCCCAGCGCGTCTGCCGGTACGAGACCGCCATCAGCACGCTCTGCGGTACGTCGAACTCGGACGCCGCGTCCGCGAACTGCTTCTGCAGCGCGGCGGAGGCCGGAACCGACTTCCCGTCGGTGGTCGCGGTGTCCTGCGAGGCCATGGCCAGCGTGCCGATGGTCGCCGTGGCCACGACCGCGGCGCCGACGCCGTACAGCAGGCGCCTCTTCTTGAGGTCCCTGCGGTGATTCCGCTTCAAAGCCCCACCCCTGTGGTCCACTTGTTCAATTCTGAAAGGTGTGACGGTAGCAGGCCCGATTGTGCTCCCCGTCACTGACCGTGCCGCGTGTCCGTCTCATCCGTTGGGCACCCGGAAAATCCGTGGACACGACCCCGTAATGTGGGAGCCGTGACCGTGAACGCCAATACCTCCGTCGCCGGTGGCAACACCTGGCGAGACCTTCCCGCGGCGCAGCAGCCCGAGTACCCCGACTCCGAGGCCCTGCGCGATGTACTCGCGGACCTCGCGTCGTATCCGCCGCTCGTCTTCGCCGGCGAGTGCGACCAGCTGCGTGCCCGCATGGGAGCCGTCGCCAAGGGCGAGGCGTTCCTGCTGCAGGGCGGTGACTGCGCCGAGGCCTTCGACGCCGTGTCGGCCGAGCACATCCGCGCCAAGCTGAAGACGCTGCTCCAGATGAGCGCCGTCCTCACCTACGCGGCCTCCGTGCCCGTCGTCAAGGTCGGCCGGATCGCCGGGCAGTACTCCAAGCCGCGCTCCAAGCCGACCGAGACCCGCGACGGCGTGACGCTGCCGACCTACCGCGGCGACTCCGTCAACGGCTTCGCCTTCACCGAGGCCGAGCGCGTCCCGGACCCGGAGCGGCTGAAGCGGATGTACCACGCGTCCGCCTCCACGCTGAACCTCGTCCGCGCCTTCACCACCGGTGGTTACGCGGACCTGCGCCAGGTGCACGCCTGGAACCAGGACTTCGTGAAGTCGTCCCCGTCCGGCCAGCGCTACGAGGCCCTGGCCCGCGAGATCGACAACGCGCTGAACTTCATGAAGGCGTGCGGCACGGACCCGGCGGAGTTCAAGGCCGTCGAGTTCTACGCCTCGCACGAGGCCCTGCTGCTGGACTACGAGTCGGCACTGACCCGCGTCGACTCGCGGACCGGCCGGCTGTACGACACCTCGGCCCACATGGTGTGGATCGGTGAGCGCACCCGCCAGATGGACGGCGCGCACATCGAGTTCGCCTCCAAGATCCGCAACCCGATCGGCATCAAGCTCGGCCCGACGTCCACCGTCGACGAGGCCCTCGGCTACATCGAGCGCCTCGACCCCGAGCGCGAGCCCGGCCGGCTGACGTTCGTCGTCCGGATGGGCGCCGACAAGGTCCGCGACAAGCTCCCCGAGCTGGTCGAGAAGGTCACCGCCTCCGGCGCGACCGTGGCCTGGGTGACCGACCCGATGCACGGCAACACCTTCGAGGCCGCGTCCGGCCACAAGACCCGCCGCTTCGACGACGTCCTGGACGAGGTCAAGGGCTTCTTCGAGGTGCACAAGGGCCTCGGCACGCACCCGGGCGGCATCCACGTCGAGCTCACCGGTGACGATGTCACCGAGTGCGTCGGCGGCGGCCACGAGATCTTCGTGGACGACCTCCACCAGCGCTACGAGACGGCCTGCGACCCGCGGCTCAACCGCAGCCAGTCGCTGGACCTCGCGTTCCTGGTCGCCGAGATGTACCGGGACCAGTAACCGGGGACCGTCGGGCGTCACCGAACGCGACGCGCGTACGACTGTGGGGCACGGATCCATGTGATCCGTGCCCCACAGGGCGTTCCGGGACTTTTCCCGGCCTTGAGCGCCGGGTAAGGTTAGGTTAGCCTCACCGATCAATCGGGGCGGCATCCACGATCCATCCCGCCGGGAGGTGAACCGCATGTACGTCTGCTCGTGCTTCGGCGTTACGGAGCAGCAGGTCAAGAAGCATGCGGAAGGCGGCGCCTGCACGCCCCGCCAGATAGCCTCCGCCTGCAAGGCGGGGACCGACTGCGGCAGCTGCGTCCGCACCATCCAGGCGATGCTCGGCCGCGGCTCCTGCCCGCGTCGTGACCTGCTCGACCAGAAAGTGACGCCCGGCACCGCGGACCGTGTCACGGCCGGCGCCGCTCCCGATGCCGATCAGCGCATCGCCCCCGGCGTCGGCCCCGTCTCTGCGCCGCTCGCTCTGCCCGACGCCGCCTGAGCCGGGCCGCTCCGGCCCCGTCCGTGCGGACGGCCCCGCTCCCGTCAGCTGTCGGGCTGCTCGATCAGCTGGGCGATGTAGAGCGGCTCGCCGAGCTTCTCGACCAGTTCCAGCTGGGTGTCGAGGTAGTCGATGTGGTGTTCCTCGTCCGCCAGGATCGACTCAAAGATATTTGCGGACGTGATGTCGCCCTTGGCGCGCATGAGCTCGATACCGCGCTTGAGGCGGTCGATCGCCTCCACCTCGACCTGGCGGTCCGCCTGGAACATCTCGGTGACCGTCTGGCCCACCCGTACATGGAAGAGCCGCTGGTAGTTCGGCAGTCCGTCCAGGAAGAGGATGCGGTCCGTCAGGATCTCGGCGTGCTTCATCTCGTCGAACGACTCGGAGCGCGTGTACTTCGCGAGCTTCGTCCAGCCGAAGTTGTCCTGCATCTTTGCATGCAAGAAGTACTGGTTGATGGCAGTCAATTCGGCGGTCAGCTGTTCGTTCAGGAACTCGAGGACCTCGGGGTCGCCCTGCATCGCAGAGGCTCCTTCCAACCGGTGAACTGGGCAAGATGGCCGCATCCTCGCATCGCACCCGGTGGCCGTCCAGTAAGTGCACGCTTAGTACGAGTTGCCCGAATCGCCTCTGCCCTGGTCATGACCACCCCTGCCTGTCTGTCACCATGGAGTCATGGGTCAGCCGGAAAGCCGGGAACACCGCGCATCAGAGCAGTCCGAGCTTCCGCCGGGACAGCGACTGCAGCGTGGGTGGCCGGTCACCCACTACGGGCCGGTGCCCAAGTTCAAGCCCGACCGCTGGGAGTTCCGCGTCTTCGGCGCCACGGCCGACGGTGAGAAGCACTGCTGGAACCATCAGGAGTTCTCCGCGCTGCCGTTCTCCTCGGTCGTCGCCGATCTGCACTGCGTGACCAAGTTCAGCATGCTCGGCGCCGAGTGGGGCGGGGTCCTCGCCCGTGACGTCGTGGCGCTGGCGCCCCCGGCGCCGCAGGTCACCCATGTGATGGTCTGGGCCGAGTACGGCTTCAGCTCGAACCTCCGGCTCGACGACTTCACCTCCGAGCGGGCCCTGTTCGCCACCCACAAGGGCGGCGAACTGCTCACCGCCGAACACGGCTTCCCGCTCCGGCTCGTCGTACCGCATCTGTACGCCTGGAAGGGCCCCAAGTGGGTCCGGGGCATCGAATACATGAGCGCCGACCGCCGCGGCTTCTGGGAGGAGCGCGGCTACCACAACATCGGCGACCCGTGGAAGGAACAGCGCTACTCCTACCAGGAGGAGCCCGGGGACGGCCCCGAGCTCTGACCCCGCTGTCCCACCCCGTGCCGCCTCAGTGGTGGTACCGGTGCACCACCGCGTGCCCCTTGCCGCGCCCGATCATCCACTTGTTCACCGGTGTGGTGACGACGAAGGCGATGGCGAGCGAGATCGCCAGGGTTCCCCAGAACAGGACGTCCGAGAGCGTCGCGTCCATGGCGCCCGGCCACAGGGCGATCACCCCGTTGTCGATCAGTTCCATCACCGCGATGGAGAGCGTGTCGGCCGCGAGCGCGATCCTGAACGCCGTCCTGAAGTCGACACCCGACCTCAGGACGGAGCGCAGGGTCAGCGTGTAGCCGAAGAAGAACGCCAGGGCGATGGCGAGGACCATCGTCGGCACGTTGCCCCAGCCGAGCGCCGTGCCGATCACCATGCCGAGGATCTCGCCGATGGCGCATCCGGTGAGGCAGTGGAGCGTGGCTCGCGCCGCCATGGCCCAGCTCGCGCCGCCTGCGCCGTGGCCACCGGAGTGGCCCGTGTGGCCCGTGCGCCCCGCATGGCCGGTGTGCTGCGCGTGATCTGCGTGGTCCTGCATCGTGAACCCCAAATACCGAGGAGCGGTTCCTGCCGACAGCAAGAAACCGTATACCCCCACGGGGTATTCCTCAACAGGTGTTCGCCCGGTCAGCCCAGGCCGCGCAGCTTCTTCAGCCGGGCCACGTCCGCCGCATGGCCCTCCTTGCCGCCCGGTGTCTCGATGACCAGCGGAACGCCCTCGGTGGCCGGGTGGGAGAACAGCTCCCGGAACGGCTCCTCGCCGATGTGGCCGGACCCGATGTTCTCGTGGCGGTCCTTGTGGGCGCCGGCCACGTCCTTGGAGTCATTGGCGTGGATCAGCTTCAGCCGTCCCTCGCCGACCGTCTCCACCAGCAGGTCCAGGGTCTCCTTCATGCCGGCCGGGCCCGCCAGGTCGTGTCCGGCCGCGAAGATGTGACAGGTGTCGAGGCAGACGCCGAGCTTCGGATGGGCGTCGAGCGCCTCGAAGTACGGGCCGAAGTCCCAGGTCCGTGAGCAGAGCGAGAAACCCTGTCCCGCGGTCGATTCCAGCAGCAGGAACGGGTCGTCGTCGTGCGTCAGCTCGTCCAGCAGCGGCCGCATATGGGTGCGCACCTGCGCCAGCGCCTCCTCCCGCGGCCGGCCGTTGGTCGCCGACCCGGTGTGCACCACGACGCCCAGCGCGCCGATCTCGCGCGCCCGGCGCAGGGAGTGGCGCAGCGACTCCACGGACCGCTCCACGGTCGCCGGGGTGTGCGAGCCGAAGTTGATCAGGTACGGGGCGTGGACGTACGCCGGTATGGACTCGGCGGCGCACTCGGTACGGAACAGCTCGTCCTGCACCGGGTTGCCGGCCGGGGTCGCCCAGCCGCGCGGATTGGCGACGAAGACCTGGACGGCTTCCGCGCCCATCTCGCGCGCGTAGGACAGGCCGACCTTGGAGAGGCCGCCGGCCACCGGGATGTGGCCGCCGACAGGGTTGCGCATACGGATCTACAGTCCCTTGGTCTTGATGGTGATGGTGCTGCCCTCGGGGGCCTGGTCGCCGCCGTCGACGGACTGGCTCGCGATCGTGTCGCTGAAGGAGAGGAACGGGCGGTCGACCTTGACCTCGAAGCCCGCGTCCTCCAGCTCGCCGCGGGCCTCGTCGACGTCCTTGCCGGTGACGTCCGGCACGTCGATCAGCTGCGGACCCTTGGAGACCGTGAGCGTGATGGGGTCGCCCTCCGCCGCCTCGGCGCCCTCTTCGAGCGACTGGCGGGCGACGTTGCCCTCGTCCTCCGGGGAATTGACCCGGCCGGGCGCGACGACGACCTCCAGTCCGGCGTCCTCCAGCTCCGCCGTGGCGTCGTCGACCGACTGTCCCGTGACATCGGGGACGTCGACCGGGCTGCCCTTGGAGACCACGATCGCGACGGCGGAGTCGGGGTGGCGCTCGGCGCCCGCCTCGGGATCCGTACGCACCACCTCGCCCGCGGCCACGTCGTCGTCGAACTCCTTGGTGATCATGCCGGGCACGAGGCCCCTCTTCTCGAGCTGACGCCTGGCCTCGGACAGCTTGAGGCCCTGGACATCGGGCACGGTCACGATCTCGGGACCGCGCGAGACGACCAGCGACACCGAGCCGTTGCCGCGGATCCGGGCACCCTGCTTCGGGTCGCTGCTGATCACCGTGCCGCGGTCGACGGTGTCGCTGTAGGCCCGCCGTACGCCCTTCAGCTCCAGGCCGCTGTCGGCGAGCCGCTTCTCGGCGGCCTTCTGGCTCTGGCCCAGCAGCGAGGGGACGCGGGTGAACTGCCCGGAGTTGATGTACCAGACGCCACCGCCGACCCCCAGGACCAGCAGCACGGCGATGAGCGCCGCGATGACGCCGCGCGGTGGCCTCCGGCGGCCCGTGCCCGCGCGCCGGGACGGCGGCTGCGGGGGCGGCTGCGGCGGCATCTCCAGCCGGCTCGTGTGGTGGGCGGTGCCCTGGCCGGGCGGCAGCACCCGGGGGATCACGCTCGTGCGGTCCTCCGCGCCGTCGCGGATCTCGGCCAGGGCCTGCGGGGGTACGGCGTCCAGCTGCGCGTCGGTGAGGCCGGAGCGGGCCCGGCGGGACTCGGCGAGCAGCGCCACCGCGTCGAACGGGCGGACCTCGGGGTCGCGGGCGGTGGCGCTCGCGACCAGCCCGTCGAGCTCGGCCGCGAGCCCCGGGACGACGGCGGAGGGGGCCGGGACGTCCTCGTTGAGGTGCTGGTAGATGACCTGGGCGGGGGAGTCTCCGGCATGCGGCTTGGTGCCCGTCAGCATCTCGTACAGCACGACACCGCAGGCGTACACATCGGCGCGGGTGTCCGCGGTGCCGTGCTCGATCTGCTCGGGGGCGAGATAGGAGACCGTCCCCAGGATGGACCCGGTGGTGTTCGTGACCGAGCCCACGGCCCGGACCAGGCCGAAGTCGGCGACCTTGACCCGGCCGTCGTCGCCTATCAGCACGTTCTCCGGCTTCATGTCCCGGTGGACGAAGCCCGCGCGGTGGGCGGCGCCCAACGCGGCGAGCACCGGCTCCAGGATGTCCAGCGCGGCCCGCGGCTGCAGCGCGCCCCGCTCGCGCAGTACGTCGCGCAGCGTGCACCCCGCCACGTACTCCATCGCGAGGTAGACGTAACTCCCCTGGGCGCCCTGGTCGAAGACCGCGACCACGTTGGGGTGCGCGAGCCGGGCCACCGACTTGGCCTCGCGGATGAAGCGCTCGACGAACGAGACGTCGGCCGCGAGGGCCGGATGCATCACCTTGAGGGCGAGCACCCGGTCGAGCCGGGTGTCCATGGCCCGGTAGACCGTGGCCATGCCGCCCACGGCGATGCGGGCATCGACGCGGTAGCGGCCGTCGAGCAGCTGCCCGACGAGAGGGTCCTGGAGGGTCGTATCCACGCAGCCGAGTCTACGAGCCGCCGCCGACACGTCCGACTGGCCGGAGCGATCCCGGGGCCCAACTGCAGCCGAGCCGTGACAGGGACATGCGATCCGCGGCCGGGGAGCGGGCATGGCCCGGGATCGGGGCGTGCTGTGACAGGGACATGAGATCCACCACACGGACCGCCCGGGCCCTCGGAATCGGAACGCCGCCGCCCCGGATCCACGACATCGGCCGCCCCGGAATCAGAACGCCGGCCGCTCCGGATCCAGGGCCGCCCGCCCCGCCACCGGCGACGAGGCCTCGGCGAAGTGGCGGCGGGGAATCCGCCCCGCGCGATACGCGAGCCGCCCGCCCTGCACCGCATGGCGCATCGCGGCCGCCATCAGTTCGGGCTCCTGGGCCCGGGTCACCGCCGACGCCAGCATCACGGCCGCACAGCCCAGCTCCATGGCCAGCGCCGCGTCCGAAGCCGTCCCGGCGCCCGCGTCCAGGATCACCGGCACCCGCGCCTGCTCGACGATCAGCTGGAAGTTGTGCGGATTGCGGATGCCCAGGCCGGAGCCGATGGGGGAGCCGAGCGGCATGACCGCCGCACACCCCACGTCCTCCAGCTTCCGGGCCAGCACCGGGTCGTCGTTCGTGTACGGCAGCACGGTGAAACCGTCGTCCACCAGCGTCTCCGCGGCGTCCAGCAGCTCGACGGGGTCCGGCAGCAGGGTGCGCTCGTCCGCCACCACCTCCAGCTTGACCCAGTCGGTGCCGAGCGCCTCGCGCGCGAGCCGGGCGGTGAGCACGGCCTCGCCCGCGGTGAAGCAGCCCGCCGTGTTCGGCAGCACGCGGATGGAGAGCCGCTCCAGCACGGAGAGCACGGAGCCCCGCACGGTCGGGTCGAGCCGGCGCATCGCGACGGTCGTCAGCTCGGTGCCGGAGGCGGTCAGGGACCGCTCCAGCACGTCGAGGCTGGGTGCCCCGCCCGTTCCCATGATCAGCCGGGAGCCGAAAACGGTGTCCCCGAGGGTGAAGAGGTCGTCGGACATGGTCAGCCTCCCTGGACCGCGGTGAGGACCTCGACCCGGTCGCCGTCGGCGAGCGCGGCGGCGGGCCACTGGCCACGCGGTACGACGGTCTCGTTCAGGGCGGCCGCGACGCCCGAGCGCGCACTGGTCAGCGAGGCGACCAGGGCCTCCAGGGTGGTGCCGGGCGCGAGGGCCACGGCCTCACCGTTCACGGACACGGTCAGGGGCGCGGAGAGAGGTGCGGGCTCGGTCATGCGGGCTGCTCCTGACGTACGGGGGCGGCGGGTGAGAAACGGCTGGGCGAGAAGGGGCGTGCCACCTCGGGCAGGTCGCCGTCGGCCAGCAGCTGGGCCATGGCGTCCCCCGTGACGGGGGTGAGCAGCACCCCGTTGCGGTGGTGGCCGGTGGCGAGGTGGAGGCCGGGCAGCGCGGTGCGGCCGAGCAGCGGGGCGTTGTCGGGGGAGGCGGGGCGCAGACCGGCGAGGGTCTCGGCGAGCGGCAGTTCGGTGATGCCGGGCATCAGCTCGTGCGCGTCGCGCAGGAGCTCGTACACACCGCCGGCGGTGACGGTGGTGTCCCAGCCCATCTCCTCGCTGGTGGCGCCGATGACCAGTTCGCCGTTCTCACGCGGTACGAGATAGACGTGGCTGCCCCGGACCACGGCCCGCACGGTGCGGGAGAGGAAGGGCGCGTACGCCGGGGGCACGGCCAGTCGCAGCACCTGGCCCTTCACCGGGCGGACCGGGGGCAGCACGTGCTCGGGCACCCCCGCGAGCCGGCCGCTGAGGCTGCCCGCGGCGAGCACGACCTGATCGGCCACCGGCTGCGTACCGTCGGCCAGCACGGCTCCGACGGCCCGGCCGCCCGTGACCGTGAGCCGCTCGGCCCGTCGGCGGTGGAAGACGACGCCGGCCCGTTCGCATGCCGTGACGAGCGCGGCGGCCAGCCGTCGCGGGTCGACCTGGTGGTCGCCGTCGACCCGCAGCCCGCCGCGTACGCCGGGTGCGAGCATCGGCTCCAGGCGGCGGCACTCACGGCCGGTGAGCCACTCCGACTCCAGTCCCGAGCGGCGTTGCAGGGCGTGGAGTTCGCGCAGATGGGCGCGGTCGTCGGCGTCGAGCGCGACGGCCAGGGTGCCGCAGGCGCGGAAGCCGATGTCCTGGCCGCTCGCCGCCTCCAGCTCGGCGGCGAACGCCGGATAACGGGCGGCGGAGGCGACGTTGAGGCCGAGGAGCATCTCCTCGCCGTAGTGGAGCTCGGTGACGGCGGCCAGCATCCCGGCCGCGACCTGCGCGGCGCCCCCGCCCGGCGCGGGATCGGCGACCGCGGTGGCCAGGCCGCGCTGTGCGGCCCGCCATGCGGTGACCAGGCCGATGATGCCGCCCCCGATGACGAGGACGTCGGACCCGTTCGTACGGTGCGTGCGCATGGGCGTCCAGCCCCTCCCTTCGCCGGCATGACCCGGATCAGGTTCGTACGGTCGGAGGCCGTCCAGCCTCCCTCTCAGCCCGGTGCGTCCGGGCTCCCGCGAGTGATGTGCACGGCCACCCTAAACCCCTGGCCCGCGCCCCGGGCAAGGGAGCCGCCGCTGCCGCGAACGCGGGGCCGGGGAAGGCGATCCGGCGGGCGCGTCCCGGGAACCGGCCACCTGACGACCCGTCAGGTGTTTAAGGTGGACGGGTGGACGAGCAGACCGGACAGCAGCAGACAGGGCCGCGGCACCGCCGCCGCGTCGTGATCGCCGGAGCGGGCATGGCGGGCGTGCAGACCGCCGTGGCCCTGCGGGAACGGGGCTTCACCGGCCCCGTCACGCTGATCGGCGCCGAACCCCACCAGCCGTACGACCGGCCCCCGCTGTCGAAGGCGGTCCTGCTCGGCAAGGCCGAGGACTCGGCCTTCGACATCGACTTCGAGGCGCTGGACATCACCCTGCGGCTCGGCCTGGACGTGACGGCGCTGCGCGCGGCCGACCACGAACTGGACACCCCCGACGGGCCCGTCCCCTACGACGTCCTGGTCGTCGCCACCGGCGCCGAGCCCCTGGTGCTGCCCGGATCGGAGGGCGTCCAGGGCGTCCATCTCCTGCGCACCCTGGACGACGCCGCCCGGCTGCGTCCGGTCCTGGAGCGGCAGCACGACGTCGTGGTCGTCGGCGCGGGCTGGATCGGCGCCGAGTTCGCCACCGCCGCCCGCGCGGCCGGCTGCGCGGTCACCGTCGTCGAGGCCGCCGACCGCCCGCTCGCCGGCGCGCTGCCCGCCGAGGTCGCCGCCCCCATGGCCGGCTGGTACGCCGAGAGCGGCGCCGCGCTCCTCACCGGCGCCCGGGTCGCCCGCATCGAACCCGGCCGCGTGGTCCTGGCCGACGGCCGCACCCTTCCGGCGGACGCGGTCGTCGTCGGCGTCGGTGCCCGGCCCGCGACCGGCTGGCTCGCCGGATCCGGGATCGCGCTCGGCCCGGACCGGTCGGTGACCGCCGACGCCTCCCTGCGCACCTCGCTCCCCGACGTGTACGCGGTCGGGGACTGCGCCTCCTTCCCCTCGGCCCGCTACGGCGAGCGCCTGCTCGTCCACCACTGGGACAACGCCCTCCAGGGCCCCCGTACCGTTGCCGCCGCCATCACCGCCCCGGACGGCGAGGAGCCGCCCCCGGTCTACGACCCCGTGCCCTACTTCTGGTCCGAGCAGTTCGGCCGCTTCGTCCAGTACGCGGGCCACCACACGGGGGCGGACACCCTGGTGTGGCGCGGCGATCCGGCCGAGCCCTCGTGGACGGTGTGCTGGCTGCGCGACGGCCGTCTCGTCGCCGTACTGGCGGTCGGCCGTCCGCGCGATCTGGCGCAGGGGCGCAAACTCGTCGAATCGGGGGCGGAACTCAACCCGGACCGGGTCGCCGACCCGTCCGTACCCCTGAAATCGGCCATGCTCTGACGGCCCCGCCGGCCCCCGTACGGTCGGCCCGGGTACCGACTGTCGGTCCGGGATGGCACGCTTGTCCCCGTGACCGAGATTGACGCAAAGATCGATGCTCTCGTCCCCGCCTGGCTCCACCTTCCCGACATCGCCGAAATGTTCGGTGTCGAGGTGACGCGTGTACGCCAGCTGGTCAAGGAGGGCCAGCTCATCGCCGTACGCCGTGGTGAGAACCGGGCGCTCCAGGTGCCAGCCGCCTTCATCGACGGCGACAAGGTGGTCAAGGGCCTCTCGGGGACCCTGACGCTCCTGAGGGACGACGGCTACTCCGACGCGGAGATGCTGGAATGGCTCTTCACCCCCGACCCGAGCCTGCCGGGCACGCCCGCGCAGGCGCTGAGTGAGAATCGCGGCACGGAGGTGAAGCGCCGCGCCCAGGCGCTCGCCGTCTGACCCGCTGCCGCACAGTTTCCGACCCGCTGCCGCACGGGGGACGCGGGCCGCTCCGCGCGGCCCGCGTCCCGCGCGGCGCCAACCGACCGACCGACGTCGCCTTACCCCGGGGGAACCGCACCATGTCCACGCCTCGCGCGCTGCTGTCCGACGCCCGGCTCTACCTGTGCACGGACGCCCGCCGCCGCCAGGGTGACCTTCCCGCGTTCCTCGACGCGGTCCTGACCAGCGGCGTGGACATCATCCAGCTGCGCGACAAGGGCATGGAAGCGGCCGAGGAGCTCGAACACCTCGCGCTCTTCGCCGACGCCTGCAAGCGCCACGGCAAACTCCTCGCGGTCAACGACCGGGCCGACGTCGCCCATGCCATCGGCTCCGACGTGCTGCACCTGGGCCAGGGCGACCTGCCGGTCCCGGCCGCCCGCGCGATCATCGGCCAGGACGTGGTCATCGGCCGCTCCACGCACGCCGAGTCCGAGGTCGACGCGGCCGTCGCCGAACCCGGCGTCGACTACTTCTGCACCGGCCCCTGCTGGCCCACCCCGACCAAGCCCGGCCGGTACGCCCCGGGGCTGGACCTCGTCCGCTACGCCGCCTCGCTCGCGCCCGTCCGTCCGTGGTTCGCCATCGGCGGGATCGACGCGGGCAACCTCGACGAGGTGCTGGACGCCGGAGCGCGCCGGGTCGTCGTGGTGCGGGCCGTTACCGAGGCATCCGATCCCGCTGCCGCGGCCGCCGCGCTGGCGGGAAGGATCCGGGACCGCGCCGGCGTGTGACCGGGCGGGCGGAGGGCCCGCTTCGGGACAGGAGTGTCCGAAGCGTGGACAAAGATCGGGCAATCCAGCCAAATCGCCCCAGTTCGGTTGGGAGCCCGCCGCGCCCTGGTTAACCTGCCGGTATGGCCCTTGGCACACCCTCCACCAGGACAGATCACGCGCGCACCGTGCGTGAGATGCTCGAGACCGGCAAGACCTCGTACTCGTTCGAGTTCTGGGCGCCCAAGACCGAGAAGGGCGAGCGGAACCTCTGGAACGCGCTGCGCCGGGTCGAGGCGGTGGGACCGAGCTTCGTCTCCGTGACGTACGGGGCCGGCGGATCGACCCGGGCCGGGACGGTGAAGGCGACCCAGGACATCGCCGCCGAGTCCACGCTCACCCCGGTCGCGCACCTCACGGCGGTCAACCACTCCATCGCCGAACTGCGCAACATGGTGGGCCAGTACGCCGACGCCGGCATCCGGAACATCCTCGCCGTGCGCGGCGACCCGCCGGGTGACCCGATGGGTCCGTGGGTCGAGCACCCGCAGGGCGTGCGCTATGCGGCGGACCTCGTCCGGCTGATCAAGGAATCCGGCGATTTCTGTGTCGGCGTCGCGGCATTCCCCGAACGGCACCCGCGCTCCGCCGACTGGGACACCGACATCCGGCATTTCGTGGACAAGTGCCGCGCCGGTGCGGACTATGCGATCACGCAGATGTTCTTCGATCCGGAGGCCTATCTCCGGATGCGTGACCGGGTGGTCGCTGCGGGTTGCGAAACCCCGATCATTCCCGAAGTGATGCCCCTGACGAGCGTCCGGCAATTGGAGAGATTCGCGCAGCTCAGCAACGCGATGCTGCCCGCGGACCTGAAAGAACGGATCCTCGCCGCCAAGGACGATCCCGCCGCTGTACGCTCCATTGGCATCGACTTCGCAACGCGGTTCTGCGCGAAGCTGCTTTCCGAGGGTGTCCCCGGGCTGCACTTCATCACGTTGAACAACTCGACGGCGACGCTCGAAATCTACGAGAATCTCGGACTGCACAAGCAGTCGTGACCGGCCGTACCCGCCGCGACCCGGGGCGGTGGCCGTAGAAGGGGGCGGGCATGGGCTGGACGGTCCTCTACATCGCGTTCGGCATCGTTGCGCTGTGGCTGCTCGGTGAGGTGCTGCTGCAGTACAAGGCACGCCTGCGCTGGCGCCTGCTCGCCTTCACCGGCTTCGCCGGTGTCGTCGTCGGTGTGCTGATGCCGTCCGTGTTCGTCATCGCCCTCGGCGCGATCGCCTTCGCGACCGGCCAGACGTACGTCACGCTCTCCTTCCGCCGCGGCTTCTCGACGGGCTGGGCCATAGGGGGCAGCCCCGGCGAGAGCCGGCGCCGCCGTGGCGGCGGCGCCGACCGCGAACCCACGCTCCAGGTCTCGGACCTGGAGATGGAGTACGACCACGAGGCACCGCAGCAGCAGGAGGCCGCACCGCAGGCCGGGCCGGCCGCGGTCTACGCCCCGGAGCCGCTGCCGGACGACACCGGGCAGTACGGCATCTACGCCGACCACCGCCCGCAGCAGGGGCAGCAGCACCAGGAACCCCAGCAGCCGCAGTACGCGGCGTACGACCCGTACACCGACCCTGCCGCGTACCCGGCACAGGGCCAGGACACGTACGGCGGCCAGGACAGCTACGCGGGAGCCGGTCAGTACGACTACGGCACGGACCAGCAGCAGTACGCCGCGTACTCCGACCCGTACATCGGCACCACCGCGAGCACACCGCAGTACGGCACGTACGGGAACGACGGGGGCTACGACAGCTACGGCAACGGCCAGCAGTTCGCCGACCCGTATGCCCCGTCCCCGTCGTACGTCTCCGAGACCCCGCCGGGCGGCGTCTGGGTGCCG
>NZ_RDBK01000025.1:425327-431794 GCF_008042275.1 Streptomyces sp. OR43
CGTTCCAGCCGGAGCGGTCGATCGACGACGTGCACTCCGCGCTGTCCCTGCTGCTGCGCGGACGGCAGAGTGGGGACCACGGAAGGGGCGCTGCGCCGGTACCGCCGGCACGGGGCGGCGGAGCGGGTGCGGCACTCCTTTCCGAACGGGGGTGCACGGCGGAGGACTCGGGACCACGGGGGAAACGGGGTCACGGGGGAAGGTTCTCCGGCAGCACGGAAGACGCCGGTCGGGCGGGGCTCGGGGGGATCGAGCTCAGCCGGACCGGCGTCTTCGTACGTACACGACCCCCGCGGGTCAGCGCCCGCTGACCCGCCCGCGCAGCAGCAGGGACAGCGCGGAGTGCACGTCGTCGATCGACCGCTCCGGCTGGAACGCCTGCCAGTCCAGTGCCGCCACCAGCACCATGCCGACCAGGGCGGCGGCCGTCAGCGGGATGTCGATCTCCTCGCTGAGCTCGCCGCCCGCGACGCCCTCCCTGAGCACGCCCTCGACCACGGCGACGGCCTCCTGACGCACCACCAGCAGGGTGGACTGCCAGGCGCGGTTGGTGCGCCACAGCTCGGCGACGTACAGCTGGGTGAAGGCCGGGTAGCGGTCGATGAAGACCAGACCGGCGCGGATCATGGCGTCCAGTGCCTCGACCCGGCTGCCGCCGCGCGCGTCCGTCTCCTCCGCCGCCGTGCGCAGCGAGGAGGTGAGCAGCCCGACACCGTGGCGCAACAGCTCCTCGAAGAGCTCGGTCTTGCTCTTGAAGTTGTAGTACACCGTGCCCTTGGCGACCCCGGCACGCTCGGCGATCTCGTCCACCGTGGTCGCCGAGAACCCCTTCTCGGCGATGAGGGTCACGGCCGCTTCGTAGAGCTTCTGCCGGGTGGCCTGGCGGCGTGTGGCGCTACTGCTTTCCATGCTCCTGATTCTCACAGGTCCCTGAGGGCTCACAGACTCAGCTCCGGATGCAGCCGGTCCAGGGTCCAGACCTGCTTGCGGCGCGCCGACACGGCCGTCAGCGCGAGCGCCCCGGCGGTGAAGGCCAGCAGCACCGCACAGCCCTGCCACACCGGGCCGAGCCCGCCGCCCGTGATCAGCCGGCGCAGTCCCTCGACGATGTAGCTCATCGGCAGGTACGGATGGATCGCGTTGAAGAAGCCCGGGCTCGTCTGTACGGGGTACGTACCGCCGGCCGAGGTCAGCTGGAGCATCAGGACGGCCAGGACGAGAATGCGGCCGGCCGCACCGAAGCGCGCGTTCAGCCACTGCACGATCGCGCCGAAGCAGCAGGTGACCAGGGCCAGGAAGCCGATGGTCCCGGCGGCGTGTGCCATCTGCAGGCCGAGCCCCCAGTGCAGTATGGACATCAGCGCGGCCACCTGGAGGAGACCGATCGCGGCCACCGGCAGCCAGCCCGCGAAGGCGATCCGCCAGGCGGGTGCCCCGGCGGCCAGGGCCCGCCGGTTCAGCGGCTGGATGAGCATGTACGCCACCATCGCGCCGACCCACAGGGAGAGCGGGATGAAGTAGGGGGCGAAGCCGGTGCCGTAGTTGGGAGCCGCGTGCAGTGACTGCGACGCGAGCCGCACGGGGTCGGCCATGACCTCGGTACGGGCGTCGCGGTCCTTCTTGTCGTAGTCCGGGATCTCGCCGGCCCCGTCGTCGAGCCCCTTGGCCAGCGTGGCCGAACCGTCGCCGAGGCGGATCAGGCCGCTGTCGAGGCTCGTCGCGCCCTTCTTGAGGTCGCCGACCCCGGTGTTCAGCTCGGCGGAGCCCGTCCTGGCCGTGGCCAGCCCGGTGTGCAGCCGGTCCGCACCCTTGGCGACCTTGTGGGCGCCGGTGTTGAGCGCGTTGACCTTCTTGACCGCGCTCTCCAGGTCCTCGTCCAGACGCGGCGCGCGCTCGGCGAGGGCTTCCGCCTGCTTCTGCAGGGTGGTCAGCCGGCCGCGAAGCGCCTTGAGGTCCCCGTTCTGGTCCTTGACCAGCACGGTGACGTCGTCGGCCACGGCGGCGACATCGGCCGCCGCCGTCACGGCCCGCTTCAGCGGCGCGCAGACGGTGGCATCGGGGAGCGGCTGCTCCTCGCACCGGGTGCGGTGGACCTCGGCGAGGTCGTCGGAGGCCGTGTGGGCGGCCGTGGCGGCGGCGGGCGCGGCCTTCACCAGCAGGTCGAGGTTGTCCCGTACGGTCTGCGAGGAGTCGGCGACGAGCCGGGCCGTGTCGCCGATCGCCTTGCCGTTGTCCTTCAGGAACGGACGGACGTCGGCGGCCACCCCGTTGACCTTGTCGGCGAGCAGCTGGGTGCCGTCCGCGACCTGGCGCGAGCCGGTCTCCAGCTCGCCCGCGCCCTTGTCCAGCCGCACGATGCCGGTGGCCAGCCGGCCGCTGCCGGCCTTCGCGTCCTTCAGCCCGTCCGCGAGGTCCTTCGAGCCCTCCTTCGCCTTGCCGATCCCGGTCTCGAGGTCGGCGGCGCCCTTGGCCGCCTTCGCCGTCGCGTCGTGGAGATCGGAGAAGTTGATGAAGATCCGGTCGAGGAAGCCCCGGGAGGCGTTGGCCGACGCGGCGGTACGGACCTCGGAGAACACCGTCCGGGAGATCTGGCCGACGATGTAGTTGTTCGCGTCGTTGGTGCGCACCTGGAGCGCGCCCGTCTCGGGGGAGTCGCCGGCGCTGGAGGCGATGCGCCTGCTGAAGTCCGCGGGCATGGTCAGCGAGAGGTAGTACGTGCCGTCCTCGACGCCCCGGCCCGCCTCGGCGGCGCTGACCTCGTGCCACTCGAAGACCTTGGAGTCGAGGAGCTTGCCGGTGATCTCGTCCCCGGCCGCGACGCGCTTGCCCGCGGCGGTGGCGCCCTTGTCGTCGTTGACCAGGGCGACCGGGATGCGGTCCAGGCGGCCGTAGGGGTCCCAGAAGGACCACAGGTACAGGGCGCCGTAGAGCAGGGGCAGCAGCAGGAGCGCGGCCAGTGCGGCGCGCGGCAGCTTCCCCCTGCCGAAGCGCCGGAGCTCAAGCGCGGCCAGTCTCGGCGAACGCATCGGCCGTCCCTTCGTCGAGTGCGGGAGCCGCCGACGGCGCTGCTTCCCCGGTGAGGGGGGCGGAGCCCGTGGTTCCGGTCGTGCCGGTGCGTACGGTGACGGCGTCCTCGGGTGCCTGACTGCACACGGCCAGCACGGTCGTGCCGTCGGCGGCGAGGTGGCGCAGCAGCTCCCAGGCCTCGGCGCGTTCCGCGTCGGACAGCTTGAGGTCGATGTCGTCCACCGCGAGCAGGCGCGGCCGGCCGATCAGTGCGAGGGCGACGGAGAGCCGCAGCGCCTCCAGCCGTTCCAGATCCCTCACGGAGGTCCGCCCGGCCTTGGGCAGGGTGGCGGTGTCGAGTCCGGCCGCCTTCAGGGCGGTGTCGATCCGGGCCCCGGCCGTGGCGGTGCGCTCCCGGGGTGGCCGCAGCAGGGCGCGCAGCGAGCCGTCGAAGCGGCGCTGCAACAGGGCACGTTCCCGCAGATGCTCGGCGACCGTGAACGCCGGGTCGAGCTCGCTGACCCCGGGCACCGCGCCCAGCGCCGCGACACGGCGTACGGCGGCGGCCCGGCGCGGCAGGCGCAGCCCGCCGGCCGAGGCCTCGCCCTCGGTGGGGCGCATCCGGCCGGTGAGTGCGAGCAGGAGGCAGGTGCGGCCCGAGCCGGACGGGCCCTCGATCGCGATCAGGGATCCGGGGGCGGCGTTGAACGTCACGCCCCGGAATGCCCATCCGCGCGGCCCCTTGAGGCCGAGGCCTTCGGCGGTGACAGCTGCCCCGTGCGGGCTGTCCACAGACCCTCCCCTGTCCTTCTCTTGGCTTGCTGGGTTCTTTGTACTGACTGGTCAGTGCAAAAAGGTAGCCCGAACTTGCGATCGAGGCAAAAGGCCAGGTCAGGGGCTCGCTCGCATCGACTGTCAGTGGGGGCCGTCACGATGGATACAGACGGCCACGAAGCCGTTACGAGACAGGAGGTTCTGTCATGGCCCACTCGTCCGCAGCAGCCGCCCCGCGACGCCGCGCAGACGGCCCTGCCCCCTCACCGACCGGCCCGGCGCACGACGTCCACCCCGTACTCCGGCGCACCACGGCGCCGCCCGCCGCCCTCGATCTCCTCGCCCAGGCCCGCGCCGGCCTCGAAGAGGCAGCTGTTCTCGACGTGCCGAACGAGCGCTACGCCACGGCGCACCTCGCCGCGCTGCGCACCGCGGCCGCGGTGCTCGCCGTCCGCGGGCGCCCCGAGACCTCCCCGCGGCGGCGGGAGCGGATCCGCAGTGCCTGGGAGGTCCTGCCGGAGATCGCCCCCGAGCTCACCGAATGGAGCGCGCTCTTCGCCTCCGGCGCCCGCCGCCGGGCCCGGGCGGAAGCGGGCATACCCGGTGCGGCCGGCCGGCGCGACGCGGACGACCTGCTGCGCGACGCGGCGATGTTCCTTCGCCTGGTGGAGCGGCTGCTGGTGCTCCAGCCGGTCCTTCCCCAACCCCGCGCGGAGCGGTCCGATGCGGGATGACGGTGACGGCGGCGCGAGGCAATAGGGTGGACGGGACCTATCACCTGCGCTGTTCACGCTCCGCCCTCAGCGGCGGCACCGTGCCGAGGAGTCAACTGCCGTGTCGGACCAGCTGCGCCCCCGCGCCTCCCTCCGTACCGCCGTGGTCTGGGAGGTCCTCAAGGACGCTCTCGACGGCCAGGTCAAGGCGACCGGCAGGGATGCCCTGGACGTACTGGACACGGGTGGCGGTACGGGCAACTTCGCCGTTCCCGTCGCACGCCTGGGGCACCGGGTCACCGTCGTCGACCCGAGCCCCAACGCCTTGTTCGCGCTGGAGCGCCGTGCCGCCGAGGCCGGGGTCGCCGACCGGGTCAACGGAGTCCAGGGAGACATCCTCGGCCTGTTCGACGTGGTCGGGCGCGGGGGATACGACGCCGTGCTCTGCCACGGGGTCCTGGAGTACGTGGACGATCCCGCCGAGGGCGTGCGGCACGCGGTGGAGGCGCTGCGCCCGTCCGGAGCGCTCAGCCTGCTCGCCGCCGGACTCGGCGGCGCCGTCCTGGCCCGGGCGCTCGCCGGCCACTTCACCGAGGCGCGCCACGCGCTCACGGACCCGGACGGCCGATGGGGCGAGGGCGACCCGGTGCCCCGGCGGTACACGGCGCAGCAGCTCACCGAGCTCGTGGAGGCCGCGGACGTCGAGGTCGGCGCGGTCCACGGGGTACGTGTCTTCGCCGACCTGGTGCCGGGGGTCCTGGTGGACACCGAGCCCGGTGCGATGGAGGCCCTGCTCAAGCTGGAGACGGCGGCCGCCGAGCTGGCGGCGTTCCACTCGGTGGCCACGCAGCTGCACGTCCTGGGCACCAAGCGGGCCTGAGGGACCGTCCCGCCACCGGCCGGATCGCGACGGCAGCGTGGCTGATCAGCAACGCAGCTGCAGACGGAGTACGCCCCAGCAGCCCCGATCGAGGCCTTGGCCCCGTATGATCGGGGGACACCATCCGGCATGACGGATCGGAGGTTGGGGAATCAACGCCTCAGCAGCTGAGCCGTCGTGGCGGCCCGGACTGGCTGATTGGCAATGAGGGCGGGTTTCACGGGGGCGATTCCCTGCCTATCCTGGAAGGGCCGCATACCGGCCGCCCCCCGCGGCCGACGACGAGGAGGACTCCGTGCCGCTCTCGGAGCACGAGCAGAGAATGCTCGAGCAAATGGAGCGAGCGCTGTACGCCGAAGATCCCAAGTTCGCGACAGCGCTCGAGGGAAGTGGGCTGCGTACATACACCCGGCGACGGGTCTACCAGGCAGTTGCTGGCTTCCTGGTGGGAATCGCGCTCCTCATGGCCGGAATGGTCGCCCAGCAGATCTGGATCAGCGTGGTGGGGTTCCTCGTCATGCTGGGCTGCGCGGTGCTCGCGGTGACGGGTTGGCGCAAGGCGCCGAAACCGGGTGAGCAGCAGGCAGTCCGCGCGGGTGGCGCGGAGCCGCGCCGACAGCCCAAACAGCGCAGGTCCGTGATGAACCGGATCGAACAACGGTGGCAGCGCCGCCGTGACGAGCAGGGCCAGTAGGCGCTCAGAACACTGATGGGTGAGGGGCGGTCGCATTTCTGCGACCGCCCCTCACCCGTGCGCCGGGTCGACGCTGACGGATGCCCGCCCAGGTGGGCGCCGAGCCGGGGCTCGGATGGGTGGGTGGTGAGCCGAAGCCCGCAGGGGGCCGCGCCGAGCCGAAGCCCGCTGGGCCGCGCAGGGCCGACTGCCGGGCTGTCTGATGCCTGGGGGCCAGATGCTCCCCGCAGTTCCGGGGCCGGGGCTTGCCCGTCAAGCCCCGGCCCCGGAAGGCACCGCAGGACGGCCTGGATCTCCAGGGCCCCCGAACCTCGGGCCCGGCCCCCGGGTGGTCCCGCAGGGCGGCCTGGATGTCTCAGGGCCCCGGGCCCCGGGCACCGGGCACCGGGCTGTCCCGGAC
>NZ_RDBK01000025.1:431894-439434 GCF_008042275.1 Streptomyces sp. OR43
GCGGTGCACCGGGTGGCGGGCGCGGTGGAGCAGGTGCTCTACGCGCCGGAGCCGCGGCCGGTGTCGGGCCTCGCGGAGGACACGCAGGCGGMACGGGCGGCGGAGCCACGCAGGCCGCTGGGGCGCTCGCCATCGGGCTGCCAGAGCGGCCCGGCGCTCCGAGACCGCCCACACCACCCGTACGGCCGAGCGCGGTGCCACCACCGCGCGGAACCGGGCGAAGCGGCCGACGGAGCCCCGGAGGGCCGCCCGTACCGCCTGCGTGTCCTCCGCGAGGCCCGACACCGGCCGCGGCTCCGGCGCGTAGAGCACCTGCTCCACCGCGCCCGCCACCCGGTGCACCGCCTCGGCGACCTCCGCGTCCAGCTCTCCCGCCCGCACCACCCGGGCCGCGGCCTTCCGCGGGGTCAGCGACTCGTCCGGCTCGATGCCGTGGTCCCACGCGGTGTCGGTGATCTCCTGCCAGGCCGCCAGCGTTCTCGTGGTCGCGTCCGCCGGGGTGCGTCCGGTGGAGGAGCCCAGCCGCCGGGCCCGTACCCGCATGCGCCAGAACATGGGCAGCAGCGGGAGCAACAGCACGAGGAGGACCACCAGGACCACTCCGAGCACGGCGCCCGCCGACGTCCCCGTGTCCGTGGGCGCGGTGGCACCCGGAAGGGCCGAGCCGGCGCACACGCCCTGCCCGCCGGTCTGCGCCGGGCAGCTTTCCGAGGCCGACGGTGCGACCGGCACCGCCGCCGACGCCTCCGTCTCCGGCCGGGCCGGATCGGCGGAGTCACCCGAAGGGGTGTCCGGCAGGGTGTACGACGGCAGCGAGCCACGTGTCGGCGTGGGCTCGAAGCGGGTCCACCCGATGCCCTCGAAATACAGCTCAGGCCAGGCGTGCGCATCGCGCAGACCGACCGACATCGAACCGTCCGACTGCGCCGTGCCCGGCGTGAAACCGACGGCGACCCGGGCCGGGATGCCCAGCGTCCGGGCCATCGCCGCCATGGTGAACGAGAAATGGACGCAAAAGCCCCGCCGGTCCTGCAGGAAGCGGCCGATCGCCGCACTGCCGGTACCCGAGTTCACCGAGGTGTCGTACGTGAAGCCGCCCTCGGAGGCGAAGTAGTTCTGCAGCTTCACCGCCTGCTCGTAGGAGTTGGCGGCGCCCTTCGTCACCTCTTCGGCCGTCTCCCGGACTACCTTGGGCAGCGAGCCGGGCACCCGGGTGTACTCGCGGACCAGGGCCGGCGCAACCGCGCCCGCGTCCGCCAGCTGCCCGGCCGTCGGCTGCACGATCAGGCTGGAGACCCCGTACTGCGCACCGCCGGTCGTCTCCCCGTCGTCCCCGACCAGGGTGCGGCCCTCGGGCTCGAACCGCCAGCGCCCGTCGACCCTCACCTCGGTCGCCGGGTAGGGGAGCGGCAGATAGGTCTGCTTGTAGGAAGGCGACGCGGAGATGTTCGTACTGATCTCCGTCACGGCGACGTCGGGCGACAGACCGGGCGGGTTCGGGAGCCGTTTCGGCACGTCCTTCAGCCGGCGGGTCGAGGCCCGCCATTCGCTCCCGTTGAACTGGTCCAGGGCCAGGATGCGGAGGTAGAAGTCCTGCGCTCCCGTCGAGTTGGTGCGGTACGACATCACCTCCCGGTTCTCCGGCTGGTTGAGGTCGTTCTGCAGGGAGACCAGCGGGTTCACGGCGGAGATGGTGCCGCCGCCGCTCCCCTTGCCGTTGCCGCCTCCCGTACCGGCCAGCAGCCCGCCGTCGAGCGCGGGCAGGGCCGCGGGCACGACCAGCGCGATGCCCAGGGCGAACGCGCCGATGCGACGCCCGGTGCGCACCGGGGCGAGCGCCCCGCCGCCCGAGGCGCCGATGCCGGAGGAATGACCTCGGCCCCTGGCCGCAGCCGCCCCGGCGAAGACCCGCCCCCACTGGGAGAGCCGGTCACGTCCCTCGGCCAGCAGGAGAAGCAGATAGCCGCAGGCGGCCAGCAGGAACCACAGCCAGTCCGCGCCGCCGTCGGAGAGACCGGCGGCGACGGAGTAGAGGGCCAGCAGGGGCAGCCCGGCCGGCGCGGCGCTGCGGAACGTCACCGCCAGGGCGTCCACCGCGAGCCCGATCAACAGCACGCCGCCCACCAGCATCAGCCGGATACCCGCCGTGTCCGGTGCCGGGATCGCATACCGCCCGACGTCGTCCGCACCCGCGGTCAGCAGGTCGGCGAGCCGCTGCACCGACTGCGGGCCGGGCACGAAGCCCGCCAGCGCCTCCTGACGGGCGAACGCCACGGTCAGCAGCACCACCAGGACCAGCGCCTGAGCGGCGACGGTCGCCGCCCGCGGCAGCGGCACCCGCCGGCCGAGCGCGCCCACGCCGCACTGGATGGCCAGCAGGAACGCGGCCTGCACGAACCAGGCGTAGGGGTCGACCAGTGGCAGCATCGAACACGCCGCCATCAGCGTCGCCGCATAGGCGCACAGCGCCAGCCGACCACGACCGCTCATGACCGTCCTCTCATGACCAACCACCGGAGAATCCCGTCGTGCCGCCGCTCGTGCCGCCCATCGCGGCGGAGCCGGTCAGCGAGCCCTGATGGCCCGCCTGCTGCCACAGCAGGGCCAGATCCGTGCCCGGCCCGACCGGCACCGCTGTCCATCCCGACTCGCGCAGCAGCCGGAGCCGCTGCTCGCGGGCCGCGTCGGATGCGGGCGACGCGCCATGCACCCAGGCGGCGCTGTCCAGGACGAAGGCGACGGCCCCGCCGCCGCGCTGTCGCATGCGGGCCGCCACCGCGGTCTGTTCGTCGTCCAGATCCCCGAGGAAGGCGATCAACAGGCCCTCGTCGCCGCCACGGAGCACGTCGTACGCCCGGGCGAGACCGTCGCCGTCGGAGTGGTCGACGACAGCGAGGGTGTCCATCATCAGTCCGGCCGAGTCGGCCGAGTCCTGGGTGGAGCCCGAGAAGCCGCTCGCGCCCGGCACCTCCGTGCCGTCGTCCGTCACCAGCCGGACCTCGAAACCCCGCTCCAGCATGTGCACCAGCGCGGACGCCGCGCCGGAGACGGCCCACTCGAACGCCGAGTCGGGCCCCGTGCCCTGGAAGGCGATCCGGCGCGTGTCCAGCAGTACCGTGCATCTGGCCCGCTGCGGCTGCTCCTCGCGGCGCACCATCAGCTCGCCGTAGCGCGCGGTGGAGCGCCAGTGGACACGGCGGAGATCGTCGCCGTGCCGGTAGCCGCGCGGGATGACGTCGTCCTCGCCCGCCAGCGCCAGCGAGCGCTGCCGTCCCTCGCCGTAGCCGGACGCCTCGCCCGCCAGCCGCACCGGGGGCAGCGGTTCGGTCCGCGGGATGACGACGAGGGTGTCGTACGCGCTGAACGAACGGGTCAGCTCGCACATCCCGAACGGATCGCTCAGCCGCAGTTGCAGGGGGCCGAGCGGGTAGCGCCCGCGCAGATCCGACCGCACCCGGTACGACACCTCGCGCCTGCCGCCCGCCTCCACCCGGTCCAGGACGAACCGGGGCCGCGGTCCGAGCACGTACGGCACCCGGTCCTGGAGCATGAGCAGACCCGTGGGCAGCCGCGAGACGTTGTCCATCCGCAGATGGACCCGCGCCTCGGAGCCCGCGGGCACCCGGGACGGGGAGAGCCTGCGGGTGCCGGCGACCTGGTAGCGGGTCCGGAACAGCACCGTCACACAGACCAGCGGCAGCACGGCGAGCAGCAGGCCGACCCGCAGCAGATCCGCCTGGCCCAGCACATACGCGCAGACCGCGGCGGCCACACCGGCCGCGAGGAAGGACCGGCCACGCGTGGTCAGGCCGCCCAGGGCGGCCCGCAGACCGCCCTTGTCGTCGCTGCCGTCCCTCGCGGGCGCCCCCCCGGCGGCCATCAGAGCCGCCGTGCGCCGGGCTGCTGCCGGCCGCCGTACACCGCGCCCGGCTGGTGCTGGGGCGCGGGGACGGCCGCCCCGCCCGAAGCGGTCGGCACGGGGGTCTGCTGAAGGATTTCCTGGACCACCTGTTCGGCGGTTCGGCGGTTCAGCTGCGCCTGTGCGGTGGGCAGCAGCCGGTGGGCGAGCACGGCGACGGCGAGCGCCTGCACATCGTCCGGCAGGCAGTAGTCCCGCCCGCTCAGCGCCGCGGAGGCCTTGGCCGCGCGCAGCAGGTGCAGGGTGGCACGCGGCGATGCGCCGAGCCTGAGGTCGGGGTGGTTCCGGGTGGCTCCGACGAGCTGGACGGCATACCGCCGGACGGCTTCGGCGACGTGGACCGCGCGCACCGCCTCGATCAGCTTGACGATGTCATGGGCGTGCGCCACCGGCTGGAGGTCGTCGAGCGGTGAGACACCGCCGTGCACGTCGAGCATCTGCAGTTCGGCCTCGGCGCTGGGATAGCCGATCGACACCCTGGCCATGAACCGGTCGCGCTGGGCCTCGGGGAGCGGATACGTGCCCTCCATCTCCACCGGGTTCTGGGTAGCCACGACCATGAAGGGGTCGGGCAGCTCGTAGGTGTGCCCGTCGATGGTGACCTGGCGCTCCTCCATCGACTCCAGCAGCGCGGACTGGGTCTTGGGCGAGGCGCGGTTGATCTCGTCGCCGATCACGATCTGGGCGAAGATCGCGCCCGGTTTGAACTCGAAGTCGCGGCGCTGCTGATCGAAGATGGACACACCGGTGATGTCCGAGGGCAGCAGGTCCGGTGTGAACTGGATGCGTCGCACCGAGCAGTCGATGGACCGTGCCAGCGCCTTGGCCAGCATGGTCTTGCCCACGCCGGGGACGTCCTCGATCAGGAGGTGGCCCTCCGCGAGCAGCACGGTCAGCGAAAGGCGTACGACCTCGGGCTTGCCCTCGATCACACCTTCCACCGACCTGCGTACCCGCTCCGCTGTGGTGGTCAGATCTGTGAGGCTCGCTCGATCGTCATAGGTCGTCACCCGGCCCTCCTCGGCCCTGCCCCACGCTCACCAGGAGCACAGGATTTCCCCAGTCACGGGCCGGCGCCCTTGTGCGGCCCGGCCCACCCCGAATTGCGGACACCGCGCCGGACAGGTCCGGCGGGGTGTCACACCCGCATTCTTGTTGCCGTTACCGCTTCGTGTCACTCGCCTGTGGATAACCGGGGCCGAAATGTCGGGTCGATGGGGGTTTTCACCGCCGGAACGTGCCCGTCCGGCTCCCTCGGGCCGGGAAGGTCAGGAAACCGGAAGGATCTCGCGCAGCAGGCCGGTGGTCACGTCGAAGACGAATCCGCGCACGTCGTCGGTGTGCAGCAGGAACGGGGAGGTGCGGACCCGCTGCATCGACTGCCGCACGTCCTGGTCGGCGTCACTGTAGGCCTCGACCGCCCAGGCCGGCCGCTGGCCGACCTCCATCTCCAGCTCCCGGCGGAACTCCTCGGTGATCGACTCCATGCCGCAGTTGGTGTGGTGGATCAGCACCACGCTGCGCGTGCCGAGGGCCCGCTGGCTGATCGACAGCGAGCGGATGACGTCGTCGGTGACCACGCCGCCGGCGTTGCGGACGGTGTGACAGTCACCGAGCGCCAGACCGAGCGCCTTGTGCAGGTCGAGCCGGGCGTCCATGCAGGCGACGACGGCCACACGCAGCACGGGCTTCGCGTCCATGCCGGGGTCGGTGAACTCGGAGGCGTACTGGACGTTCGCCTCGACCAGGCGGTCGGTGACGGTGCCGCCGGTGCGGGCCTGGTCCGTGGCAGGGGAGTGCGCAGAAGTCGACATGAACTAGACGTTAGCTCTCGCCGGTGCCGTCGGCGTGGTGTCGAAGCGGACAAAGAACGTCAACGACGCTTGTTGTGAGGTAACCCACAAGCCTCACAGCCGGTCACCCGGCCGGGTGAACAAAGCGAGGGCCGACGCGCTGTCGGGTTGATTGATCGGGAATCGATCGAATGGCAGGGTGGACTAAAGTGACGGGAAGTTACCGACACCCTGCACATTCCGATGTTTTCCCCGTGTGCGCGGCGTACGTACGGCCCGGCCCTCTCCCGCTCGCCGGTCGGCTGACGCCCCTTCCCCGGCGCCGGCGGACCTCCCCTTCGCGAGCGGGCGGGGACCAGGCCGTACGTGCAGCGCCCCGGGACCTGAGCCTGAGAGGGCGCATGAGCCAGACCCGACACGTCCCGGTGATGCTCCAGCGGTGCCTGGACCTGTTGGCCCCGGCTCTGGAGGCACCCGGCCCGCAGCCGCCCGTGGTCGTCGACTGCACCCTGGGCCTCGGCGGACACAGCGAGGCGCTGCTCTCCGCCTTCCCCACCGCCCGGCTGATCGCGCTCGACCGGGACAAGGAGGCGCTGCGCCTCTCCGGTGAGCGGCTCGCCCCGTACGGCGACCGCGCGACGCTGGTGCACGCCGTCTACGACGAACTGCCCGAGGTACTCGACCGGCTCGGCGTCCCCAAGGTCCAGGGCGTCCTCTTCGACCTCGGCGTCTCCTCCATGCAACTGGACGAGGCCGACCGCGGATTCGCTTACGCCCAGGACGCCCCGCTCGACATGCGGATGGACCAGACGACCGGCATCGGCGCGGCCGAGGTGCTCAACACCTACCCGCCGGGCGAACTGGTCAGGATCCTGCGCGCGTACGGCGAGGAGAAGCAGGCCAAGCGGATCGTCTCCGCCGTCGTGCGCGAACGCGAGAAAGAGCCGTTCAGCAACAGCGCGCGGCTCGTCGAGCTGATCCGGGACTCGCTGCCGCAGGCCGCCAAGCGCACCGGCGGCAACCCGGCCAAGCGCACCTTCCAGGCGCTGCGCATCGAGGTCAACGGCGAGCTCACCGTGCTGGAGCGGGCGATCCCGGCCGCGGTGCGGAGCCTTGCCGTCGGTGGGCGCATCGCCGTCCTGTCGTACCACTCGCTCGAGGACCGCCTGGTCAAGCAGGTGTTCGCGGCGGGCGCCGCGAACACCGCACCGCCCGGCCTGCCGGTCGTCCCCGAGCGCTATCAGCCACGGCTCAAGCTGCTGACCCGCGGCGCCGAACTGCCCACCGAGGAGGAGGTCGCCGAGAACCGGCGCGCCGCTCCCGCCCGGCTCCGCGGCGCCCAGCGCATCCGCGAGGAGGAGCGATGAGCAGTCGGCACCCGGAGTCCTCGCGGACCCGGCCCGGGGACGGAGCGGCGCGGTGAGCAACGCGGCCGGCGGGCTGAAAGGACGCGCCGCGCGGCTCAGCCGGCTGATGCCGGCCGGGCCGAGCAACGCGGCCCGGACCCCCTTCGTCCTGCTGGTCGTCCTGCTCCTGGGCGGCGGCCTGATCACCCTGCTGCTGCTGAACTCCGCGCTCAACGAAGGATCGTTCCGGCTCAGTGAGCTGAAGAAGCGGACCACGGACCTCACCGACGACCAGCAGGCCCTCCAGCGGGACGTCGACAGCGCCTCCGAACCGGACGCCCTGGCGCGCCGAGCAAGGGAACTGGGCATGGTCCCCGGCGGCAGCCCCGCCTTCCTCGGCCCGAACGGCCAGGTCCGCGGCGTACCCTCCGCCGCCAGCGCCGCACCCACCACCGCGGTGCCGAAGCCCGAAACCCCCGAAC
>NZ_RDBK01000025.1:439534-456221 GCF_008042275.1 Streptomyces sp. OR43
CCTCCTTGCCCCGCTCCACCCCCTCGCCCTCCGCGTCGGGCACACCGGCGGCGAAGCCCGGCGCCTCCGCGGCGGCGGCCGGCACCGCGCAGGCGAAGCCGAGCGCCTCCGCGCACGCGCGTACCCCGGCAGAACAGACCTCCACGAGCCCCGGCAGGTGACGCAGTGCCCTCCCAGGAACCACCGCGCCGGCGGGTACCCGGCCCCGCGCGCCCGCGAAACGCGGCGGGCCGCTCCGCCCGCCCCCGGCCCGCCGCCCGCCCCGAGCCGCGACGACGGCCCCCGTCCGCGGCGCCGCGCGGACGGACCCCGCGCTCCCGCTCCGGCCGGCCGCTGCGCCTCGGCAGCCCGCGGCCGCGGCTGCGACTGGTCAGCCTGGCACTCACCCTCGTCATGATCGCGTTCGTCGTCCGGCTGCTCCAGGTGCAGGCCGTCGACGCCAACGCATACGCGGCGAAGGCGGAGAAGAACCGCTACCTCAGCTACACCGTCGCCGCCGAGCGCGGCGAGATCACCGACCGCGGCGGCATCGCGCTGGCCACCAGCGTCGACGCGTACGACATCACCGCCGACCCCAAGATGTTCACCCCCGAGGACAGCAAGGCACCCGACGCACCCCAGCAGGCCGCCGCTCTCCTCGCGCCGATCCTCGGCGTCGACGCGGCCGAACTGACCAAGAAGCTGTCCAAGCCCAAGAGCCGGTACACGGTGCTGGCCCGCAGGCAGACCCCGCAGGTCTGGACGCAGATCAAGGACCTCAAGTCCGTCTTCGCCGAGAAGGCCCAGAAGGACAAGGCGGCCGGCGGCCCCGGTGCCAATGTGCTGGCCGGCGTCTTCCAGGAGTCGACCACCAAGCGCGTCTATCCCAACGGCGGCCTCGCCGCCGGGATACTGGGTTACGTCAACGCCGACGGCAAGGGTGCGGGCGGCCTCGAATCGCAGCTGGACAAGGAGCTCGCGGGCGAGGACGGCACGATCAAGTACGCCCAGTCCGGCGGTCGCCGGGTGCCCACCGCGGGCACCAAGGAGGTCCCCGCCGTCGCCGGCTCCGACATCGAGCTGACCATCGACCGCGACATCCAGTGGGCGGCCCAGAAGGCCATCTCCGACCAGGTGGCGAAGTCCAAGGCGGACCGCGGCTACGTCGTCGTGCAGAACACCCGCACCGGCGAGGTCCTCGCCATGGCCAACGCGCCGGGCTTCGACCCCAACGACCTCTCGCAGGCGGACGCCGCCTCGCTGGGCAACGCGGCCCTCCAGGACGTGTACGAGCCCGGCTCCACCAGCAAGGTCATGTCGATGGCCGCCGTGCTGGAGGAGGGCGTCGCCACCCCGGGCACCCACGTCACGGTCCCCAACCGCCTGCACCGCGGTGACCGGCTCTTCAAGGACGACATCGACCACCCGACCTGGTACCTCACGCTCAACGGCGTACTCGCCAAGTCCAGCAACATCGGCACCATCCTGGCCACCGGACAGCTGGGGAAGACCCAGGCCGAGTCCAACAAGGTGCTGTACGACTACCTGCGCAAGTTCGGCATCGGCTCGCCGACCGGACTCGGCTACCCGGGCGAGACCGCCGGCATCCTCGCCAAGCCGCAGGACTGGTCGACCTCGCAGCAGTACACGATCCCGTTCGGCCAGGGCCTCTCGCTCAACGCCATGCAGGCCGCCTCGATCTACTCGACGATCGCCAACGGCGGGGTCCGCGTCGCGCCGAGCCTCGTCCGCGGCACCAAGGGCGCCGACGGCCGCTTCACCCCCGCCGAGGCACCCGAACAGACCAGGGTGGTCAGCGAGAAGACCGCCAAGACGCTGGCCACCATGCTGGAGTCGGTGGTCGGTGACGAGGAGGGCACCGGAACGAAGGCCAAGATCCCCGGCTACCGCGTCGCGGGCAAGACCGGTACGGCCAACCGAGTCGATCCGGTACGCGGCGGCTACCACGGCTACACCGCCTCCTTCGCCGGATTCGCCCCCGCCGACAACCCTCAGATCACCGTCTACTGCGCCATCCAGAACCCCACCAAGGGCAGCTACTTCGGCGGCCAGATCTGCGGACCCATCTACAAGCAGGTCATGGAATTCGCGCTGAAGACGCTGCAGACCGCACCCTCCGGCAGCGAGCCGGCCCGGCTGCCGGTGTCCTTCAAACCCGGCGAGTGAACTCGGGGAGACCCTCAGTGACAACCATCACCCCCGATCCAGGGAACCGGAACGGGAACCACCGCACCCCCGCCCCCTCACTTCGCGAGAGGCCGGGTGTGCCCGGTACGCTCACCGCCGTGCCCCACGCTGAACAGTCCCGAACCACCCAGAAGGACGCCCCTGTGAACTACCCGGGAGCGCCCCGCCCGGATCGGCTGCGGCCGACCTCCCTGGTCACGCTGGCAGCCCGGCTGGGAGTCGAACCGCCGGGCAACGGCGAAGTCACCGGCATCACCCACGACTCCCGGGCCGTGCGTCCCGGGGACGTCTACGCGGCCCTGCCCGGTGCCCGTCTGCACGGTGCCGACTTCACCGCCCAGGCCGCCGGTCTCGGCGCCGCCGCGATCCTCACCGACCCGGCGGGCGCCGAACGCGCCGCCGCCACCGGACTCCCGGTGCTGGTCGTCGAGGACCCGCGGGGCCGGATGGGCGAACTCGCCGCCGAGATCTACGGCCACCCCGGCGCCGGCCTGCTCCAGATCGGCATCACCGGAACCTCCGGCAAGACCACGACGGCCTACCTCGTCGAGGGCGGATTCCGCGGCGCCGGGCGCGCCACCGGTCTCATCGGCACCGTGGAGATGCGGATCGGCGACGAGCGCATCAAGTCCGAACGCACCACGCCCGAAGCCACCGATCTGCAGGCCCTGTTCGCCGTCATGCGCGAACGCGGCGCGGACGCGGTGACGATGGAGGTCTCCAGCCACGCCCTGGTGCTCGGCCGGGTCGACGGCTGCGTCTTCGACGTCGCGGTCTTCAACAACCTCAGCCCGGAGCACATGGAGTTCCACTCCGGCATGGAGGACTACTTCCAGGCCAAGGCGCGGCTGTTCACCCCGCAGCGCAGCAGGCAGGGGGTCGTCAACTACGACGACGAGTACGGCCGCAGGCTGATCACCGAAGCCTCCGTCCCGGTCACCACCTTCTCCGCCGAGGGCCACCCGGACGCCGACTGGCGCGCCGAGGACGTCGAGGTGGGCCAGCTCGGCTCCACCTTCACCGTCGTCGGGCCCAAGGGCGAGCGGGCCGCCGCCGAGGCGCCGCTGCCGGGCCCGTTCAACGTCGCCAACACCCTCGCCGCGATCGTCACCCTCGCCGTCGCGGGCATCGACCTCCAGACCGCCGCCGACGGCGTCGCCGCGGTGCCCGGGGTGCCCGGCCGGCTGGAGCGGGTCGACGCCGGACAGCCGTACCTCGCCCTCGTCGACTACGCGCACAAGACGGACGCCGTCGAGTCGGTGCTGCGCTCCCTGCAGAAGGTCACCGAGGGCAAACTGCACATCGTCCTCGGCTGCGGCGGCGACCGCGACACCACCAAACGCGGCCCGATGGGCGCCGCCGCGGCCCGCCTCGCCGACACCGCCGTACTGACCTCGGACAACCCCCGCTCCGAGGACCCCCTCGGCATCCTCGCCGCCATGCTCGCGGGCGCCGCCGAAGTGCCCGTGCACGAACGCGGTGACGTCCTGGTCGACGCCGACCGGGCCGCCGCCATCGCCGCCGCCGTCGGACGCGCCGGCCCCGGGGACACCGTGCTGATCGCCGGCAAGGGCCACGAGCAGGGCCAGGACGTCCACGGAGTGGTGCGCCCCTTCGACGACCGGGTGGTCCTGCGCACGGCCATCGAGCGGTCCCTGGGACACGAGACCACCACCCACCGTGCCGCCACCCACGAGAACAACAGTCAGGGATGACCAAGTGATCGCCCTTTCACTCGCCGAGATCGCCGAAATCGTCGGCGGGCAGTCGTACGACATACCGGATCCGGCCGTAACCGTCAGCGGGCCCGTCGTGATCGACTCCCGGGAGGTGAAGCAAGGCAGCCTCTTCGTCGCGTTCGCCGGCGAACGCGTCGACGGCCACGACTACGCGCAGCGCGCCGTCGAGGCGGGCGCGGCCGCCGTCCTGGCCGCCCGCCCCGTCGGCGTTCCCGCGATCGTCGTCGACGACGTGGTGGCCGCGCTCGGCGCGCTCGCCCGTGCCGTCGTCGGCCGCCTCGGCACCGCCGTCGTCGCCCTCACCGGCTCCGCCGGCAAGACCTCCACCAAGGACCTGATCGCCCAGCTGCTGGAGCGCAAGGGCCCCACCGTCTACCCGGCGGGCAACCTCAACAACGAGATCGGTCTGCCGCTCACCGCACTGCGCGCCACCGAGGAGACCCAGCACCTGGTCCTCGAGATGGGTGCCCGCTACATCGGCGACATCTGCTACCTCACCGGACTCGTCCCGCCGCGGATCGGCCTCGTCCTCAACGTCGGCAGCGCGCACATCGGAGAGTTCGGCGGAAAGGAGCAGATCGCCCAGGCCAAGGGCGAGATGGTCGAGTCCCTCCCCGAGGACGGCCTCGCCGTCCTCAACGCCGACGACCCGCTCGTACGCGCCATGACGTCCCGGACCAAGGCCCGGGTCCTGCTCTTCGGCGAAGCCGCGGATGCGGACGTACGGGGCGAGAACGTCCGTCTCACCGAGGACGGCCGCCCCTCGTTCAGGCTTCACACACCCACCGGGTGCAGTGATGTGACCATGCGCCTGTACGGTGAGCATCACGTGTCGAACGCGCTCGCCGCGGCCGCCGTCGCCCATGAGCTGGGCCTGTCCGCAGACGAGATCGCCGTGGCGCTCTCCGAGTCGGGCACCCTCTCCCGCTGGCGCATGGAGGTCACCGAGCGTCCGGACGGCGTGACGTTCGTCAATGACGCCTACAACGCCAACCCCGAATCCATGAAGGCCGCGCTGCGCGCGCTGGCCGCCATGGGGAAGGGGCGTCGTACGTGGGCGGTGCTCGGCCAGATGGCCGAGCTCGGCGACGCCTCGCTCACCGAGCACGACGCGGTCGGACGGCTTGTCGTCCGGCTCAACGTCAGCAAGCTCGTCGCGGTCGGGGGCAGAGAAGCCTCCTGGCTGCAACTGGGCGCATACAACGAGGGTTCGTGGGGTGAGGAGTCGGTGCATGTGTCCGACGCACAGGCTGCCGTCGACCTGTTGCGCAGTGAACTGCGCCCGGGAGACGTCGTGCTGGTGAAGGCGTCCCGGTCGGTCGGCCTGGAGCAGGTCGTTACGGCACTGCTGGAGAACGCGACCGAGGGCGAGGTCGCCGGCCGATGAGGCAGATCCTCTTCGCGGGGGCCATCGGGCTCTTCCTGACCCTGGTCGGTACCCCGCTGCTGATCAAGCTGCTGGCCCGCAAGGGATACGGGCAGTTCATCCGGGACGACGGCCCGCGCAGCCACGGATCGAAGAAGGGCACGCCCACCATGGGCGGCATCGCCTTCATCCTGGCGACGATCATCGCGTACGTCCTGGCCAAGGTGATCACCGGCGAGGACATGCGCTTCTCCGGTGTGCTGGTCCTCTTCCTGATGGCCGGCATGGGGCTCGTCGGCTTCCTCGACGACTACATCAAGATCGTCAAGCAGCGTTCGCTGGGTCTGCGGGCCAAGGCCAAGATGGCCGGCCAGCTGATCGTCGGCATCGCCTTCGCGGTGCTCTCGCTCCAGTTCGCCGACGCCCGGGGCAACACCCCCGCCTCCACCAAGCTCTCGTTCGTCGAGGACTTCGGCTGGTCGATCGGCCCGGTGCTCTTCGTGCTCTGGGCGCTCTTCATGATTCTCGCCATGTCCAACGGCGTGAACCTGACGGACGGTCTGGACGGCCTGGCCACCGGCGCGTCGGTGATGGTCTTCGGCGCGTACACCTTCATCGGGCTCTGGCAGTTCCAGGAGTCCTGCGCCAACGCGGCCACCCTCACCAACCCGAGCGCCTGCTTCGAGGTACGAGATCCGCTCGACCTCGCGGTCGTCGCCTCCGCACTCATGGGTTCCTGCTTCGGCTTCCTGTGGTGGAACACCTCGCCCGCCAAGATCTTCATGGGTGACACCGGTTCACTGGCCCTCGGCGGCGCGCTCGCCGGACTGGCGATCTGTTCCCGCACCGAGTTCCTGATGGCGGTGCTCGGCGGCCTCTTCGTGATGATCACGATGTCCGTCGTCATCCAGGTCGGCTCGTTCAAGATGACCGGCAAGCGCGTGTTCCGGATGGCACCGCTCCAGCACCACTTCGAACTCAAGGGGTGGTCCGAAGTCCTTGTCGTGGTCCGCTTCTGGATCATCCAGGGCATGTGCGTGATCGTCGGCCTCGGCCTCTTCTACGCAGGATGGGCAGCCAAGAAGTGAGCAACGTGGACTGGCAGGGCAAGCACGTCACGGTCGCCGGACTCGGAGTCTCCGGGATCCCGGCGGCCCGGGTCCTGCACGGCCTCGGCGCCGTCGTCACCGTCGTCAACGACGGGGACGACGAGCGCTCCCGCGGCCAGGCCGCGGAGCTGGAGGCGCAGGGCATCACCGTGCGCCTCGGCGACGGGGCCACCCTGCCGGAGTCCACCGAGCTCATCGTCACCACCCCGGGCTGGAAGCCCGACAAGCCACTCTTCACCGCGGCCGCCGAGGCGGGCGTCCCCGTCTGGGGCGACGTCGAACTCGCCTGGCGGCTGCGCGGAAGGGACGGCCGGGAACCGGCACCCTGGCTCGCGGTCACCGGCACCAACGGCAAGACCACGACCGTACGGATGCTCGCCTCGATCCTGGAGGCCGCCGGGCTGCGCACCGCCGCCGTCGGCAACATCGGGGTCTCGCTCCTGGACGCGGTCCTCGGCGAGGAGACGTACGACGTCCTGGCCGTCGAGCTCTCCAGCTACCAGCTGCACTGGTCGCCGTCGCTGCGCGCCCACTCCGCGGCCGTCCTCAACCTGGCCCCCGACCACCTCGACTGGCACGGCTCCATGGAGGCGTACGTCGCCGACAAGGGCCGGATCTACGAGGGCAACACCGTCGCCTGCGTCTACAACGTCGCGGACACCGCCACCGAGGACCTGGTGCGCGAGGCGGACGTCGAGGAGGGCTGCCGGGCGATCGGCTTCACCCTCGGCACCCCGGGACCCTCCCAGCTCGGGGTCGTCGACGGCATCCTCGTCGACCGCGCCTTCGTGACGAACCGGCAGAAGCAGGCCCAGGAGCTCGCCGAGGTCGCGGACGTGAACCCGCCCGCCCCGCACAACATCGCCAACGCCCTGGCGGCCGCGGCACTGGCCCGCGCCTTCGGTGTGGAGCCCGCCGCCGTCCGGGACGGGCTGCGGGCCTTCCGGCCCGACCCGCACCGCATCGAGCACGTCGCGGACGTCGCCGGGGTCGCGTACATCGACGACTCCAAGGCCACCAACACCCACGCCGCCGAGGCCTCCCTGGCCGCCTACGACCCGATCGTCTGGATCGCCGGGGGCCTCGCCAAGGGCGCCACGTTCGACGAGCTGGTGACGGGCTGCGCGAAGCGTCTGCGGGGCGTCGTGCTGATGGGCGCCGACCGGGCCCTCATCCGCGAAGCCCTCGCGCGACACGCGCCCGAGGTCCCGGTGACCGACCTCGACCGGACCGACACTGGGGCGATGTCGGAGGCGGTCCGCGAGGCGGCACGGCTCGCCCGGCCGGGAGACACCGTACTGATGGCTCCCGCCTGCGCCTCGATGGACATGTTCGTCAACTACAACAAGCGGGGCGAGGCCTTCGCGGACGCCGTCCGCACACTCGCCGCCGAGAGCGCCTGACGGGCCCGGCCTCCGCGCCGTACGGTCCCGGAGCACCCGGGTACGTACGGCTGTACCGGGGGCCCGGGCCCCCGGCACGAAGCCCCGGGCACGAGCAGTGGAGGGGACAGGGACCATGCCGGCCGAAGAGAGCTCTGCCGCACGCCGCGGGGACCGCTCACGGGCGAGCTCCGCGATCAGCCGGGCGCTCCGTCCACCTCTCCTCGCCGCCGGGGGTCCACCGCTCCCCGCCGGGCTCGCGCTGCGCGTCCGGCCGGCCGCCGGCTCCCGGCGGCCCCCCGTGGCGCGCTCCAGGACCTCCGGCGGACCCCGCTCACCCCGGGGCGGCGGACCGCGGCGGCTGTACGAGCAGGCGCGCCGGGCGTGGGACCGCCCGCTGACCGCGTACTACCTGATCCTGGGCGCCGGGCTGCTCATCACCGTGCTCGGCCTGGTGATGGTCTACTCGGCCTCGATGATCAAGGCGCTGGAGCTCGACAAGCCGGGCACCTACTTCTTCCGCAAGCAGTTCCTGGCCGCCGTCATCGGGGCCGGACTGATGGCGGCCGCCGCCCGGATGCCCGTGAAACTGCACCGGGCCCTGTCCTACCCCCTGCTGATGGGTGCCGTCTTCCTGATGGTGCTGGTCCAGGTGCCGGGGATAGGGATGTCGGTCAACGGCAACCGGAACTGGCTCTACCTGGGCGGCCCCTTCCAGCTCCAGCCCAGCGAGTTCGGCAAGCTGGCCCTCGTCCTGTGGGGAGCCGACCTGCTCGCCAGGAAACAGGACAAGCGACTGCTGAACCAGTGGAAGCACATGCTCGTGCCCCTGGTCCCGGTCGCCTTCATGCTGCTCGGGCTGATCATGCTCGGTGGCGACATGGGCACTGCGATCATTCTCACGGCCATCCTGTTCGGACTGCTGTGGCTGGCGGGGGCCCCGACCCGGCTGT
The DNA here is from genome assembly GCF_008042275.1 of Streptomyces sp. OR43. Taxonomy (GTDB): domain Bacteria; phylum Actinomycetota; class Actinomycetes; order Streptomycetales; family Streptomycetaceae; genus Streptomyces. The sequence continues at coordinate 448,271 of NZ_RDBK01000025.1, forward strand.
TCGCCGGAGTGCTCGCCTCCGCCGGCCTGATCGCCTTCCTGCTGATCAAGACCAGCCCGAACCGGATGTCCCGCCTGGACTGCATGGGGGCCAGCGAACCGGGCCCCGGCGGCTCCTGCTGGCAGGCCGTACACGGTATCTACGCTCTGGCGTCCGGTGGATGGTTCGGATCCGGGCTCGGTGCAAGTGTGGAAAAATGGGGTCAACTTCCCGAACCACACACCGACTTCATCTTCGCCATCACCGGGGAGGAACTGGGGTTGGCGGGGACGCTGTCGGTACTCGCCCTGTTCGCGGCTCTAGGCTATGCGGGTATCCGCGTGGCCGGACGCACGGAGGACCCCTTCGTGAGGTACGCAGCGGGAGGTGTGACCACCTGGATCACGGCCCAGGCCGTGATCAACATCGGTGCGGTGCTCGGCCTGCTGCCGATCGCCGGTGTCCCGCTCCCGCTGTTCTCCTACGGGGGGTCGGCCCTGCTGCCGACCATGTTCGCCGTCGGGCTGCTGATCGCGTTCGCGCGAGCGGATCCGGCGGCGAAGGCGGCCCTGGCCATGCGGAGGCCCGGGGTGAGATGGAAGACGATGAGACGGCGCGTCAAGAAGCGTCCGTCCGGAGAGCGGTGAATTTCGGTGCATGTCGTACTCGCCGGTGGGGGGACCGCCGGCCACATCGAGCCCGCGCTTGCCCTCGCGGACGCACTGCGGAGGCAGGACCCGAGCGTGGGAATCACCGCTCTCGGCACGGAGCGCGGACTCGAGACCAGGCTCGTACCCGAGCGGGGGTACGAACTCGCCCTGATCCCGGCCGTACCGCTGCCGCGCAAGCCCACCCCCGAACTCATCACCGTCCCGGGCAGGCTGCGCGGCACCATCAAGGCCGCCGAGCAGATCCTGGAACGCACCAAGGCGGACTGCGTGGTCGGCTTCGGCGGCTACGTGGCGCTGCCCGGCTATCTCGCGGCCAAGCGCGCCGGAGTGCCGATCGTGGTCCACGAGGCCAACGCCCGGCCCGGCCTGGCCAACAAGATCGGTTCGCGGTACGCGCACGGGGTCGCCGTCTCCACCCCCGACAGCAAGCTCCGCGGCGCCCGCTACATCGGCATCCCGCTGCGCCGCACCATCGCGACCCTGGACCGGGCCCGGGTCCGTCCCGAGGCGCGTGCCGCCTTCGGGCTCGACCCCAACCTGCCGACGCTGCTGGTCTCCGGCGGCTCACAGGGCGCCCGCCACCTCAACGAGGTGGTCCAGCGGGTCGCACCGCTGCTCCAGCGCTCGGGGATCCAGATCCTGCACGTGGTCGGCCCGAAGAACGAAATGCCGCGCGTCGACAACATGCCAGGGATGCCGCCCTACATCCCGGTACCGTACGTGGACCGGATGGACCTCGCGTACGCCGCGGCCGACATGATGCTCTGCCGCGCGGGCGCGATGACCGTCGCCGAACTCTCCGCCGTCGGGCTGCCCGCCGCCTACGTCCCGTTGCCGATCGGCAACGGCGAACAGCGGCTCAACGCCCAGCCGGTGGTCAACGCCGGCGGCGGACTGCTGGTGGACGACGCGGCGCTCACCCCCGAGTGGGTGCAGGGCAACGTCCTTCCGGTGCTGTCGGATCCGCACCGGCTGTACGAAATGTCCCGAGCCGCCGCCGAGTTCGGCCGCCGGGACGCCGACGATCTGCTGGTCGGCATGGTGTACGAGGCGATCGCCGCACGCCGAGGCGCGTGAGGCGGACGGGTCCGGGGGCGGCGCCCTCGGACCCGGCATAAGGAGCGAGCGTGGCCGGACCGACGACCGCCCAGCGCGGTGCAGGGCAGCAGAAGGAGACCCGGGACCGCTCGCCGCGCCCGCGGGCCCCGGGGCGCCGGATGTCCCGGCGCACGCTCCTGATCGTGATCGCCGCGGCCGTGCTGCTGCTCGGATCCGGTGCCGTCTGGGCGCTCTACGGCTCCTCCTGGCTCCGCGCCGAGCAGGTCCGGATCACCGGTGTCGACGTGCTGACACCCGCCGAGGTGGAGGCCGCCGCGGCGGTGCCGATGGGCGCCCCGCTGATCTCCGTCGACACGGACGCGGTCGCCGAGCGGTTGCGCCAGAAGTTGCCTCGTATCGACTCGGTGGATGTCGTACGGTCATGGCCGCACGGCATCGGACTTAAAGTGACCGAACGACAGCCGGTTCTGTTGGTGAAAAAGGGCGCGAAGTTCATCGAAGTGGACGCCGAGGGCGTGCGCTTCGCGACGGTGGACAAAGCTCCCCGGCAGGTACCCCTGCTGGAACTGACGCCCGGCCGGTCCGCGAGTCAGCACCGGTTCGGCAGCGAGCGATTGGTGCGGGAAGCGGTCCGGGTGGCGGGCGATCTTCCGGACGGGGTCGCCGGGGACACCAGGGTCGTGCGAGTCATCTCGTACGATTCGGTCTCCCTGGGACTCACCGGGAACCGCACCGTGATCTGGGGGAGCAGTGAAGAAGGTGTGGTGAAGGCGAAAGTCCTCACCGCTCTCATGAAAGCTGCTCCCAAAGCAGGACACTTCGACGTGAGTGCGCCCATGGCTCCGGCGGTGTCGGGTAGTTGACGCACATTTGGCCTGGCCAGCACCCTGGTTGGTCAGCGCTACGGGTGATCACATAGGGTGAAAAGAAAAACGGGAGGTTCGGCGTGTTCGTTGAACGTGCGCCACTTGTCGACTTAGTGTCCTGTTCGGAAGAGTCCATGAAGCAGACACACTGGTAACCCTAAACTTCAACGTTAGGGTTTGGGTCGGCGTTCGGACCGTCCCAATCGGCATCCGTCGTCGCGGCGGGACTACCGCCAAGCGACGACACGTAACTCGAGGCGAGAGGCCTTCGACGTGGCAGCACCGCAGAACTACCTCGCAGTCATCAAGGTCATCGGTGTCGGCGGCGGTGGTGTCAATGCCATCAACCGAATGATCGAGGTCGGTCTCAAGGGCGTCGAGTTCATCGCGATCAACACGGATGCGCAAGCCCTGTTGATGAGCGACGCCGACGTCAAGCTCGACGTCGGCCGTGAACTCACCCGCGGCCTCGGCGCCGGGGCGAACCCGGCCGTCGGTCGTAAGGCGGCAGAGGACCACCGTGAAGAGATCGAGGAGGTCCTCAAGGGGGCCGACATGGTCTTCGTCACCGCAGGAGAAGGCGGCGGCACCGGCACCGGTGGCGCACCCGTCGTCGCCAATATCGCGCGCTCGCTCGGCGCCCTGACGATCGGTGTGGTCACCCGGCCGTTCACCTTCGAGGGCCGGCGTCGCGCGAACCAGGCGGAGGACGGCATCGCCGAACTCCGCGAAGAGGTCGACACCCTCATCGTCATTCCCAACGACCGGTTGCTGTCCATCTCGGACCGTCAGGTCAGCGTGCTCGACGCGTTCAAGTCGGCCGACCAGGTACTGCTCTCGGGCGTCCAGGGCATCACCGACCTCATCACCACCCCGGGTCTGATCAACCTCGACTTCGCCGACGTCAAGTCGGTCATGTCCGAGGCCGGATCGGCGCTCATGGGCATCGGCTCGGCCCGCGGCGACGACCGCGCGGTGGCCGCCGCGGAGATGGCGATCTCCTCGCCGCTCCTGGAGGCGTCCATCGACGGCGCCCGCGGTGTGCTGCTCTCCATCTCCGGCGGCAGCGACCTCGGTCTCTTCGAGATCAACGAGGCCGCACAGCTGGTGAGCGAGGCGGCGCACCCCGAGGCGAACATCATCTTCGGCGCGGTCATCGACGACGCGCTGGGCGACGAGGTACGGGTCACCGTGATCGCGGCGGGCTTCGACGGCGGACAGCCCCCGGCCCGCCGGGAGAACGTCCTGGGTGCGAACTCCACCAAGCGCGAGGAGCCGGCCCCGCCGGTCCGGGCCGCCGAGCCCGTGCGCCAGAACAGCGGACTGGGTTCCGTGCCCACGCGCGAGGAGCCCCCGGTCCAGGCCGAGCCCGTCCCGGTGGCGCACGAGAACCACCTTCCGCCGGTCGCTCCGCCGCACGTCCCGCCGGCCCGGCCCTACCAGGACTCCCAGGCCGAAGAGCTGGACGTTCCGGACTTCTTGAAGTGATAGGTCCGCATCACTCAGTGAGTCACAAGGATTCTGTTTCTTCGGACGGCGGCGCTCACTTCTCCTTCACCGACAGGTGGGGCGGGGTGAGCGCCGCTCCGTACGCGGAGCTCAATCTCGGCGGTGCGGTCGGTGACGACCCCGCCGCCGTCCTGGCCAACCGGGAGCGAGCCGCCCGGGCCCGCGGATTCGATCCGGCGCAGGTCGTCTGGATGAACCAGGTGCACGGCCGGGACGTCGCCGTCGTCGACGGACCCTGGGGCGACAGCCGCGAGATTCCCGCCGTGGACGCGGTGGTCACGGCGCGACGCGGACTCCCGCTCGCCGTCCTCACCGCCGACTGCACCCCGGTACTGCTCGCCGACCCGGTCGCCGGGATCGTCGCGGCAGCACATGCGGGCCGTCCAGGTCTGGTCGCCGGAGTCGTACCCGCCGCGGTCGCGGCCATGGCCGCACTCGGCGCGGAACCCTCCCGGATCACCGCCCGCACCGGGCCGGCCGTCTGCGGCCGGTGCTACGAGGTGCCGGCCGGAATGCGGGACGAGGTCGCGGCGGTGGTCCCCGCCGCGTGGTCCGAGACCAGCTGGGGCACCCCGGCGGTGGACGTCACGGCCGGAGTCCACGCACAACTGGCGGACCTCGGCGTCACCGACCGGCAGGCCTCGGCCTTCTGCACCCTCGAATCGGACGATCACTTCTCGTACCGACGCGACCGCACCACCGGGCGGCTCGCCGGATATGTCTGGCTGGACGGATAGGGCATGACGGACCGTAAGGAACAACTCACAGCAAATCTCGCACAGGTGGAGGAACGCATTCTCTCCGCCTGTGCGGCCGCCGGTCGCAAACGGGAAGAGGTGACCCTGATCGTGGTCACCAAGACCTACCCCGCCAGTGATGTGCGGATCCTGAATGAACTCGGTGTGCGTCATGTCGCGGAGAATCGTGACCAGGACGCGGCTCCCAAGGCCACCGAATGTGCGGATCTGTCCCTCACATGGCACTTTGTCGGTCAATTGCAGACGAACAAGGTCCGATCCGTGGCGAGTTATGCCGATGTCGTGCAGTCGGTGGACCGTACGAAGCTGGTGACCGCCCTCTCCGCCGCGGCGGGCCGTGGCGGGCGCGAGCTCGGGTGCCTCATCCAGGTCGCGCTCGACGCGGAGAGCGGTGAGCGGGGGGAGCGTGGTGGTGTCGCGCCGGACGGGATCGAGGAGTTGGCCGACGCCGTCGCGGCCGCCCCCGGACTGCGGCTGGACGGTCTGATGACCGTCGCGCCGCTCGCCGGGCCGTTCGCCGGCAGGCAACGCGCGGCGTTCGACCGGCTGATGGAATTCTCATCCCGGCTGCGCGGGAACCATCCGGCTGCGAACATGGTCTCTGCAGGGATGAGTGCGGACCTCGAGGACGCGGTTGCGGCCGGAGCGACACATGTGCGCGTCGGTACTGCGGTACTCGGAGTCCGACCCGGGCTCGGGTAACGTCGCCAAGCAAGTCGGACCACAGCAGAAAATATGGTCATTACCGCCTCTGGCGGGCAGGCCACAGTGGATCGCGGGGCACTTGGTGACAGATGCCGATCCACCACAGAGCGGAGGACTCAGAGCATGGCCGGCGCGATGCGCAAGATGGCGGTCTACCTCGGCCTCGTGGAGGACGATGGGTACGACGGTCCGGGGTTCGACCCCGACGACGAATTCGAACCCGAGCCGGAGCCCGAGCGCGACCGGCGCCGGCACCAGCCCGCGCATCAGGCGGAGCGGGAACGGGACGAACCGGTACGAGTGGTGCAGCCTCCGGCGCAGCGCGAGCCGGTTCAGATTCCGGCGGAGAGAGAGCGACCCGCCCGGATCGCACCCGTGGCATCCATCACACCTGAACGCCCGAACATGGAGAAGAACGCACCGGTGATCATGCCCAAGGTCGTGTCCGAGCGGGAGCCGTACCGCATCACCACGCTGCACCCCAGGACCTACAACGAGGCCCGTACCATCGGGGAACACTTCCGTGAGGGCACTCCGGTGATCATGAATCTCACGGAGATGGACGATACGGACGCGAAGCGACTTGTCGACTTTGCCGCGGGACTCGTCTTCGGGCTTCATGGCAGCATTGAACGAGTGACGCAGAAGGTGTTCCTGTTGTCGCCTGCTAACGTCGATGTCACGGCGGAGGACAAGGCCCGCATCGCAGAGGGCGGATTCTTCAACCAGAGCTGAGAACACGACACCGGGAACAACCCGGCCGCAAGGCCGGAGCTACGAGAGCCAGGGGAGAGGGAAGCGCGAGGATGGGCGTCGCACAAAGTGTTGTCTACATCGCGTTGATGTGTTTCCTCATCGTGCTGATCTTCCGGCTGGTCATGGACTATGTCTTCCAGTTCGCACGTTCATGGCAGCCGGGCAAGCCGATGGTGGTCGTCCTTGAGGCCACCTACACGGTCACCGATCCACCGCTGAAGCTCCTGCGGCGGTTCATCCCGCCGCTGCGTCTCGGGGGCGTGGCACTCGACCTGTCCTTCTTCGTTCTGATGATCATCGTTTCCATCTTGATCAGCGTGGTGACCAAGCTGTGAGCGATACGGTCCTGCCGACTGCCGACGACTACGTAGAGGTGAAGAAGAGATGCCGCTGACCCCCGAGGACGTGCGGAACAAGCAGTTCACGACGGTCCGCCTCCGAGAAGGCTATGACGAGGACGAGGTTGATGCCTTCCTCGACGAGGTCGAGTCCGAGCTGACCCGCCTGCTCCGTGAGAACGAGGACCTGCGCGCCAAGCTGGCCGCCGCCACGCGTGCCGCCGCGCAGAACCAGCAGCAGCAGGGTATGCGCAAGCCGGAGCCGCAGGACCGTCCCGGTGCGCCTGTGCCCGCCGCCATATCTGGTCCGCCGGTCCAGCAGCAGCAGCCCCCGCAGATGGGTCCGCCCCAGCTGCCCGGTGGTGCTCCTCAGCTGCCGGCCGGTCCCAGCGGCCACGGCCCCCAGGGCCCGCACGGCCCCGGTCCGCAGGGCCCGCACGGCCCCGGTCCGATGCAGGGCGGTCCCATGGGCGGACCGATGGGTGGCCCCATGGGCGGCCACAACCCGCAGCAGCAGCAGATGCAGCAGATGCAGCAGCAGCAGCCGCCGCAGATGCAGCAGCAGGGCCCCGGTGGCGACAGTGCCGCCCGTGTCCTCTCCCTGGCCCAGCAGACCGCTGACCAGGCGATCGCGGAGGCCCGTTCCGAGGCCAACAAGATCGTCGGCGAGGCGCGCAGCCGTGCCGAGGGTCTGGAGCGCGACGCGCGTGCCAAGGCGGACGCGCTGGAGCGGGACGCGCAGGAGAAGCACCGCGTGGCGATGGGCTCGCTGGAGTCGGCCCGCGCGACGCTGGAGCGCAAGGTCGAGGACCTGCGTGGCTTCGAGCGCGAGTACCGGACCCGTCTGAAGTCCTACCTGGAGAGCCAGCTGCGTCAGCTGGAGACCCAGGCCGACGACTCGCTGGCTCCGCCGCGGACGCCGGCTGCCGCTTCGCTGCCGCCGTCGCCCTCGCTGGCTCCGGCCGGTGCCGGTGCCATGGGTCACACCATGGGCGGCAACCACGGCGGTCACGGCAACCAGCAGATGGGCGGCAACCCGTCCATGGGCGGTGGGCCCTCGTACGGTGGCCAGCAGCAGATGTCGCCGGCGATGACCCAGCCGATGGCACCGGTGCGGCCGCAGGCGCCGCAGCCGATGCAGCAGGCGCCTTCGCCGATGCGCGGGTTCCTGATCGACGAGGACGACAACTGAGCGGTGCGCGCTCGCTGAGCGCGTAGCCGTCGGCAGGCTGAGGGCCGGGCCCCGGGGATTTCCCCTGGGGCCCGGCCCTTTGCCGTGGGTGGGTGCGGGTGAGGCCGGCTGGGGGAGG
>NZ_RDBK01000025.1:456321-528291 GCF_008042275.1 Streptomyces sp. OR43
GCCTCCGAGAAGGCTATGACGAGGACGAGGTTGATGCCTTCCTCGACGAGGTCGAGTCCGAGCTGACCCGCCTGCTCCGTGAGAACGAGGACCTGCGCGCCAAGCTGGCCGCCGCCACGCGAGCCGCGTCATCACCACCCTCGCCGAACCCCGTCATCACCACCCTCGCAGAGCCGTTTCATCGCCACCCTCGCAGAGCCGTTTCACCACCAGCCRCMCCGGCGTTTGAGGKGCGGGGTCCGGGGCGGAGCCCTCGGTTCGGGAAGGGGCGGGGCGGGGAACAAGAAGGGGCCCGGCCGGAAACTGCCACTGCCCGGCCGGGCCCCTCGCGCGCTGCCGGCTACCGCTCCGTCTTGCGCAGGCGGAACGTCAGGGCCAGGCCCTCGTCCTCGAAGGGCTCGCCGTACGCAGAGTCCGCCTCGCCCTCGGCGTAGTCCAGGGCCAGGACCTCGTCCGCGATGAGCGACGCGTGCTCGGTCAGGGCCTCGGCCGTCGCGGGGGACGTGGACGTCCAGCGGACGGCGATACGGTCCGCCACGTCCAGGCCGCTGTTCTTGCGCGCCTCCTGGATCAGGCGGATCGCGTCACGGGCCAGGCCCGCGCGCCGCAGCTCCGGAGTGATCTCCAGGTCCAGGGCGACCGTGGCGCCCGAGTCGGACGCGACCGACCAGCCCTCGCGCGGGGTCTCCGTGATGATGACCTCGTCGGGCGCGAGGGCGATCTGCTCGCCGTCGACCTCGACCGTCGCCGTGCCCTCACGCAGGGCGAGCGACAGTGCCGCCGCGTCCGCGTTCGCGACGGCCTTGGCCACCGCCTGGACCCCCTTGCCGAACCGCTTGCCGAGAGCGCGGAAGTTCGCCTTGGCCGTCGTGTCGACCAGCGAGCCTCCCACCTCGGACAGGGAGGCCAGGGAGGAGACGTTGAGCTCCTCCGTGATCTGGCCGTGGAGCTCGGGGGAGAGGGCCTCGAAGCCCGAGGCCGCGACCAGGGCGCGCGACAGCGGCTGGCGGGTCTTGACGCCCGACTCGGCACGCGTGGCGCGTCCCAGCTCGACCAGGCGGCGGACCAGGGCCATCTGCGCGGACAGGCTCGGGTCGATCGCCGACAGGTCCGCCTTCGGCCACGTGGAGAGGTGGACCGAGGCGGGGGCGTCCGGGGTGACGGGGGTGACGAGGTCCTGCCAGACCCGCTCCGTGATGAACGGGGTCAGCGGGGCCATCAGCCGGGTGACCGTCTCGACGACGTCGTGCAGGGTCCGCAGGGCCGCCTTGTCGCCCTGCCAGAAGCGGCGGCGGGAGCGGCGTACGTACCAGTTGGACAGGTCGTCGACGAACGCGGACAGCAGCTTGCCGGCCCGCTGGGTGTCGTAGCCCTCCAGCGCCTGGGTGACCTGGTCGACCAGGGCGTTCAGCTCGCTCAGCAGCCAGCGGTCCAGGACCGTGCGGTCGGCCGGTGCCGGGTCGGCGGCCGAGGGGGCCCATTGCGACGTGCGGGCGTACAGGGCCTGGAAGGCGACCGTGTTCCAGTACGTGAGGAGCGTCTTGCGGACGACCTCCTGGATCGTGCCGTGGCCGACGCGGCGCGCCGCCCACGGGGAGCCGCCCGCCGCCATGAACCAGCGGACCGCGTCCGCGCCGTGCTGGTCCATCAACGGGACGGGCTCCAGGGTGTTGCCCAGGTGCTTGGACATCTTCCGGCCGTCCTCGGCCAGGATGTGGCCCAGGCACACCACGTTCTCGTACGACGACTTGTCGAAGACCAGCGTGCCGACCGCCATCAGCGTGTAGAACCACCCGCGCGTCTGGTCGATCGCCTCCGAGATGAACTGCGCCGGGTAGCGGCTCTCGAAGATCTCCTTGTTCTTGTGCGGGTAGCCCCACTGCGCGAACGGCATCGAGCCCGAGTCGTACCAGGCGTCGATGACCTCGGGGACGCGGTACGCCTCCAGCTGGCAGCTCTCGTGGGAGCAGGTGAACGTGATCTCGTCGATGAACGGCCTGTGCGGGTCCAGACCGGACAGGTCGGTGCCGGTGAGCTCGGTCAGCTCGGCGCGCGAGCCGACGCAGGTGAGGTGGTCGTCCTCGCAGCGCCAGATCGGCAGCGGCGTGCCCCAGTAGCGGTTGCGGGACAGGGCCCAGTCGACGTTGTTGTTCAGCCAGTCACCGAAGCGGCCGTTCTTGACCGAGTCGGGGAACCAGTTGGTCTTCTCGTTCTCCTCGAGGAGCCGGTCCTTGACCGCGGTCGTGCGGATGTACCAGGACGGCTGCGCGTAGTAGAGCAGCGCGGTGTGGCAGCGCCAGCAGTGCGGGTAGCTGTGCTCGTACGGGACGTGGCGGAAGAGCTTGCCGCGGGCGGCCAGGTCCTCGGTGAGCGTCTCGTCGGCCTTCTTGAAGAAGACGCCGCCGACCAGCGGCACGTCCTCCTCGAAGGTGCCGTCGGGGCGGACCGGGTTGACGACCGGCAGGCCGTAGGCCTTGCAGACCAGGAGGTCGTCGGCGCCGAAGGCGGGCGACTGGTGGACCAGACCCGTACCGTCCTCGGTCGTCACGTACTCGGCGTTGACGAGGTAGTGCGCGGGGGCCGGGAAGTCGATCAGGGCGAACGGGCGCTCGTAGGTCCAGCGCTCCATCTCGCGGCCGGTGAAGGACTGGCCGGTGAGCTCCCAGCCCTCGCCGAGCGCCTTCTCGACGAGCGGCCGGGCCACGACGAGGTTCTCCTCGCCGTTCGTCGCGACGACGTACTCGACCTCGGGGTGCGCGGCGACCGCCGTGTTCGAGACGAGGGTCCAGGGCGTCGTCGTCCAGACCAGGAGGGCCGCCTCGCCGGCCAGCGGGCCGGAGGTCAGCGGGAAGCGTACGAAGACCGAGGGGTCGACGACCGTCTCGTACCCCTGGGCCAGCTCGTGGTCGGAGAGTCCGGTACCGCAGCGCGGGCACCACGGGGCGACGCGGTGGTCCTGGGTGAGCAGGCCCTTGTTGAAGATCTCCTTCAGGGACCACCAGACGGACTCGACGTACTCGGGGTCCATCGTGCGGTACGCGTCGTCGAGGTCGACCCAGTAACCCATCCGGGTCGTGAGCTCGGTGAACGCGTCGGTGTGCCGGGTCACGGACTCACGGCACTTGGCGTTGAACTCGGCGATGCCGTACGCCTCGATGTCCTTCTTGCCGTTGAAGCCGAGCTCCTTCTCGACCGCGAGCTCGACCGGCAGACCGTGACAGTCCCAGCCTGCCTTGCGGCCGACGTGGTAGCCCTGCATGGTGCGGAAGCGCGGGAAGACGTCCTTGAAGACGCGGGCCTCGATGTGGTGGGCGCCCGGCATGCCGTTGGCGGTCGGCGGGCCCTCGTAGAAGACCCACTCGGGGCGGCCCTCGGACTGTTCGAGGCTCTGGCTGAAGACCTTGTTCTCGCGCCAGAAGTCGAGCACGGCGTGCTCCAGCGCGGGCAGGTCGACCTGGGCGGGTACCTGGCGGTACTGCGGCGATGTCATGTGCGGGCTTCCTCCGGCGGACGTTTTCCACTTCCGTCGGAGGGACGAGAACCGATGCCGGATCCCGCGGTACCACCCTCCTTGGCCCCGGACGTGCCGCCCGCGGCCCCCTCATTGGGGTGCGATGCCGGTTCTACCGGCCCGGGGTCCGTGGGCGGTGCCCACGTGTCCCGAGCTTTCTTCCGGCGGCTCCGGGGTGATCTTCACGGCGCGCTCGCCCCCGGGCTTCCACCGTCCCCGGGTCGCTCTGGGCTGCGTACGACGCTACTCGTCCCATCCATGCCTCTCGCTGGGGCCAGTGTACGGGCCGCGGGGGTCGGCGGCCGACCGGATTTCGGGAGCGCTCGGCGTGACCCGAATGGCCAGACCGGGCGCACCGGGTCGCGGCGGTGCCCGCCGGGCGGCCGGAAGGCGGATTACCGGGCGGGGAGCTGGGCACAACGGTTTCAGGCGGGCGGTGATCCGGACACGGGGAGGGGCGATGCGGCGGCGTGCCCCGTTGCCGCGGGGCTGGGGTCGACTTATCGTCCCAGCACGACTCGCGAGCAAGATCACAATGCGTGAAGGGGCCGCGGCCATGGTGGCGAAGAAGACTGCCGAAGACAAGACGGCGTCGGCGAGATCCACGGCCGCGGAAGCCGGGGAGACGGCGGGAGAGACCGGCCGGGAGAGCGCGTCGGACACGGACGCGCTGACCGGGCCGGAGCACACGGCCGCGCAGACCACCGCGGCCGCCACGACCACGAAGAAGGCCGTCAAGAAGGCCGCGAAGAAGGCCGTCAAGACGACGACGGCCAAGAAGGCGACGGCGAAGAAGACCGCGGCGAAGAAGGCCGCAGCGAAGAAGACCGCGGCCGACCAGGCTTCGGACAAGGCCGCCGACGCGGCCACGGGGGCGGCCGAGGCCGCCGAGCAGACGGGAGCCCATACGGTGGTAGCCAAGAAGAGCGCGGCCAGGACCCGGCCGGCCGGCCGGAGCGCCGCACCCGTGCCCCCGGCACGGGTGGCGACGGCCCCGGGAGAGCTGGCCGTACGGCCGGGCGAGGACCCCTGGACGCCGGAGGAGGTCGCGGCCGCGCGCACCGAGCTGACCGGCGAGATCACCCGGCTCCGCAACGAGCTGGAGGCTTCGGGCCTGGCGCTGGCCGGCCTGATGCGGGACTCGGGCGACGGGGCAGGTGACGACGAGGCGGACACCGGCACCAAGAACATCACCCGCGAGCACGAGATGTCGCTGGCCGCCAACGCCCAGGAGATGCTGGAGCAGACCGAAAGGGCACTGGCCCGGCTCGACGCGGGCACGTACGGACTCTGTGAGATCTGCGGCAATCCGATCGGCAAGGCGCGGATGCAGGCGTTCCCCCGGGCCACCCTCTGTGTCGAGGACAAACAGAAGCAGGAGCGACGCGGCTGATTGCCACCCGTGTGTCGTACCCTCGTCCTCAGTCGGGAACTAGGTTGAGGGACTCACGTGGCAGAGGCGGAGCGCATCATCGGTACGCCGGACATCCCTGAGGCTGAGGGACACGAAGGAGCCGAGCCGGAGCAGGCCGACGGGAGCGTGTCCCCGGAGGCCGCGGAGCCGGCCGGACAGGACGCCGCGGACGCCGGCGACGGGGGAGCGACGGTCGACCGGTCGCCGGCCACACGCCGGCGCCGGATCATCCTGCTCTTCTCCGTCGCCGTCCTCGCCTACCTGCTCGACCTGGGCAGCAAGATGCTCGTGGTGGCGAAGCTGGAGCACCAGGAGCCGATCGAGATCTTCGGCGACTGGCTCAGGCTCGACGCGATCCGGAACGCGGGCGCCGCGTTCGGCCTCGGAGAGGCCTTCACGATCATCTTCACCATCATCGCGGCGGCCGTCATCGTGGTGATCGCCCGGATCGCGCGCAAGCTGTACAGCCTGCCGTGGGCGATCGCGCTCGGCCTGCTGCTCGGCGGGGCGCTCGGCAACCTCACCGACCGCATCTTCCGCGCGCCCGGTGTCTTCGAGGGTGCGGTGGTGGACTTCATCGCCCCCGCCCACTTCGCCGTCTTCAACCTGGCGGACTCCGCGATCGTCTGCGGAGGCATCCTGATCGTGCTGCTGTCCTTCAAGGGCCTGGACCCCGACGGCACCGTGCACAAGGACTAGGCCGTGCAAGGCATACTCGACAGGTGAGTACGCAACCCGAGATCCGAACCCTGCCCGTACCCGATGGCCTGGAAGGCGAGCGCGTCGACGCCGCCATCTCCCGGATGTTCGGGTTCTCCCGCACCAAGGCCGCAGAGCTGGCCGCCGCCGGGAAGGTGCAGGTGGACGGTTCGGTGGTCGGGAAGTCCGAACGGGTGCGGGGCGGTGCCTGGCTGGAAGTGGAGATGCCGCAGGCTCCCGCTCCGGTACAGATCGTCGCCGAGCCCGTCGAGGGCATGGAGATCGTCCACGACGACGACGACATCGTCGTGATCATGAAGCCGGTCGGCGTCGCCGCGCACCCGAGCCCCGGCTGGACCGGCACCACCGTCATCGGCGGTCTCGCCGCGGCCGGATACCGGATCTCGACCTCCGGCGCCGCCGAGCGCCAGGGCATCGTGCACCGGCTCGACGTCGGCACCTCCGGCCTGATGGTCGTCGCCAAGTCCGAGCGCGCCTACACCCTGCTGAAGGCCCAGTTCCGCGACCGGGTCGTCGAGAAGAAGTACCACGCGCTGGTCCAGGGCCACCCGGACCCGATGAGCGGCACCATCGACGCCCCCATCGGACGCCACCCCACCCACGACTACAAGTGGGCCGTCGTGGCGGAGGGCAAGCCGTCCGTGACGCACTACGACCTGATCGAGGCGTACCGCGCCGCCAGCCTCCTGGACATCAAGCTGGAGACGGGCCGCACCCACCAGATCCGCGTGCACATGTCCGCCCACCGCCACCCCTGCGTCGGCGACCTGACCTACGGTGCCGACCCGACCATGGCCAAGCGCCTGGGACTGACCCGGCAGTGGCTGCACGCGGTCCGGCTCGGCTTCGAGCACCCCTCGGACGGCAGCTGGGTGGAGTTCTCCAGCAGCTACCCCGACGACCTCCGGCAGGCCCTCGACAGGATCGCGGCCGAGAGCGAATGACCTCCTACACCACCCGCACGGTCACCGCTGAGCAGGACCGTGCCGCCTGCTTCCGGATCCGCAGGGACGTCTTCGTCGGCGAGCAGAACGTGCCCGAGGAGATCGAGTACGACGCCTACGACGCGGACGCGGTGCATGTCATCGCCGTCGCCGCGGACGGTACGGCGCTCGGCACCGGCCGGCTGCTGCACGGCCCGGCCGCGGCGGCGAAGACCGGCGGCGATCCGGCCGTCGGCTCGCTCGGCCGGCTCGCCGTGACCAAGGCGGCGCGCGGTCTCGGCGTCGGCGCGGCACTGGTGCGCGCCATCGAGGACGCCGCCCGCGAACTCGGCCTGACAGCCGTCGATCTGCATGCCCAGACCCATGCGCTCGGCTTCTACGAGCGGCTCGGGTACGCGGCCTACGGCCCCGAGTTCCCGGACGCGGGCATTCCGCACCGGGCGATGCGTCGCACCGTGCACCCGTAGGTCTCCCGTCCGGACCGGGGAGGACCGGGCCGGATCAGGGGGCGTTGTCCGGATTGTGGTGCCTGCGTGGCAGGCTTGCACGGGAGACCGGCCGGTGGACGCGGCCGGTTCGGCGCGCTCCGGAAGGCACCTCGTGGATCAAATGGCCCTGCTGCTCCTGTTGTTGCTCGGAGCCGTGGTCACCGTGCCCCTGGGGGACCGGCTCGGGCTTCCGGCGCCGGTGCTGATGACCCTCATGGGCGTCGTGATGGCCTTCCTCAGCTTCGTACCGAACGTGGACATCCCGCCGGAGATCATTCTTCCCGCGTTGCTGCCGCCCCTGCTCTACGCCTCCGTGCAGCGCACCTCATGGCGGCAGTTCGCCGCCAACAAACGGCCGATCTTCCTGCTGGCCGTCGCCCTGGTCTTCCTCACGACGGCCGTCGTCGCCGCCGTGGCCAACGCGGTCATCCCCGGACTGCCCCTCGCCGCGGCCTTCGCGCTCGGCGCGCTCGTCGCCCCGCCCGACCCGGTCGCGGCCACCGCCGTCGCCGGATCGGTCGGACTGCCCCGCAGACTCATCTCGATCCTGGAGGGCGAGGGGCTGTTCAACGACGTGACCGCGATCGTGCTCTACCACGTGGCGATCGCCGCGGCGGTCAGCGGCACCTTCTCGCTGCCCGAGGCGTTCGGGCTGCTGGTCCTGTCCGCCGTCGTCGCCGTGGCGGTGGGCGTCGCGCTCGGCTGGCTCACCATCAAACTCATGGGCCTGCTCGGCGATGCCACCCTCCAGGTCGGGCTCACGCTGCTGGTGCCGTTCGTCAGCTACGTGCTCGCCGAGGAGCTGATGGGCTCCGGTGTGCTGGCCGTCCTGACCACCGCGCTCTTCCTCGCCGAGCACACCGCCGACGCCGACGACGTCCTCGGCCGGCTCACCGGCCGTACCTTCTGGGAGATCGTCGACACCCTCGTCACCGGTGTCGCCTTCGGGCTGATCGGCCTCGAACTGCACAACGTCTTCGGGACCGCCGACGGGCACCGGCTGGAGATGACCGGCTGGGCACTGGCCGTCGTCGCCGTCGTCGTCGGCGTACGGCTGCTCTATCTGCTCCCCGCGACCTGGCTGGCCAAGCGGCTGCACACCGGCCGCGACGTCAGCGAGGACATCCCCACCAGCTGGCGGGAGACCGTGATCATGTGGTGGGCCGGGATGCGCGGCGTGGCGTCGGTCGCCCTGGCGCTCGCCATCCCGCTGGAGACGGACGACGGGAAGCCGTTCCCGGGCCGCGACGAGATCGTTTTCATCGCCTTCGCCGTGATCATGGTCACCCTCGTCTTCCAGGGCCTCACGCTTCCCTGGCTGGTCCGCCGGCTGGGGGTGCGGGCGGACGTGGACGCCGAGGCCGCACTGGAGCGGGACCTCGCGATCCGTGCCGCCAAGGCGGCCAAGCAGCGGCTCAAGGAGATCCAGGAGGTCGAGGAGTTCCCCGAGGACGTCGTGGAACGCCTCCAGCGCCTGGCCTACGACGTCGGTGCCCGGATCAGCCCCGACATGGTCGACGAGGAGCGCCGCGAGGCGTACGCCCAGCGCGCCGAGCGGTTCAAGGCGGTCAGCCGGATCCAGCGCGAGATGATGTCGGCCGCCCGCCACGCGGTGCTCTCCGCGCGCAGCGAGGCCGGCGCGGATCCCGAGGTGGTCGACCGGGTACTGCGGCAGCTGGACGTACGCAGCCTGCGCTGACCGTCCGCCCCGGCGCCCGGGAGGTCAGCCGCGGCCGGTGCGCGGCGCCCTGCCCCAGCCCGCCGGCTTCTCGTCCGTCTCCCCGCCGGCGGTCGGCCAGGAATCGCCCGGCGGCAGGGCCGCGGGGGCCGTGGCGATCCGCGGCAGCGCGTACGGGTGGTGGTCGCGCAGCCAGCCGATCAGCTGCTCACGGACCGCGCAGCGCACCGTCCAGATGTCGTCCGCGTCCTTCGCCGTGACCACCGCGCGCACCTGGATCGTGGAGGGCGTGGTGTCGGTGACCGCCAGCGACCAGTCCCGGCCGTCCCACGCGGCGCACTCGCCCAGGATGTCCCGCAGCTGCTCCCGCATGGCGGCGACCGGCGCGGAGTGGTCGAGGTGGAAGTAGACCGAGCCGGTCATCTGGATCCCGCCGCGCGACCAGTTCTCGAAGGGCTTGCTGGTGAAGTACGAGACCGGCATCGTGATCCGCCGCTCGTCCCAGGTCCGGACCGCGAGGAAGGTCAGCGTGATCTCCTCGATCGTGCCCCATTCGCCGTCCACCACCACCGTGTCGCCGATCCGCACCATGTCGCCGAAGGCGATCTGCAGGCCCGCGAAGAGATTGCCGAGCGTGGACTGGGCGGCGACACCGGCGACGATGCCGAGGACACCCGCCGAGGCCAGCATCGAGGTGCCGACGGTCTGCATGGCGGGGAACGTCAGGAGCATCGCGGCGACGGCGACCGTCGTCACGATCGCGATGACCACGCGCTGGATCAGCGTCACCTGGGTCCGGACCCGGCGCACCCGCGCCGGATCGCGGGTGTTCGCCGCGTAGCGCGCGTACACCGAGTCCACGACCGCCACGGCGATCCGCACCACCAGCCAGGCCGACGCCCCGATCAGGACCAGCGTCAGCACCTGCCCGATGCCCGTCCGGTGCTCGCGGACCAGGCCGAGCCGGGTGTGCGTGTACGTGGCCCGCAGCAGCGCCGTGCCCAGCGTCAGCTGGAACGGGATCCGGCAGCGCCGCAGCAGCCCCCACAACGGTGTCTCGTGGTGGCGGCCGTCAGCACGCCTGAGCAGCAGGTCGAGCAGCCAGCCCGCCACCAGCGTGATCACGGCGGTGCCGCCGAGGACGATCAGCGGGCGCAGTACGTTCTCCATGCTCTCGCTCTCCATGCTCTCGACTCCGCCCGGACCTTCCTGATGAGCCCGGGCCTTCCCGAATGGCACCATGGGGCTCATGAACATCATGCTTTTCCACTCGACGTACGGTCTGCGCCCCGCGGTGCACGCGGCCGCCGACCGGTTGCGCGCCGCCGGGCATGAGGTGCACGTGCCCGATCTCTTCGCGGGACACACCTTCGAATCCGTCGAGGAGGGGCTCGCCTTCAAGGAGGAGACGGGCAAGGAGGAGCTGCTGAAGCGGGCCGTGCTGGCCGCGGCGCCCTATTCGGACCGCGGGCTGGTCTACGTGGGCTTCTCGCTCGGCGCGTCCGTCGCCCAGACGCTGGCGCTCGGGGACGCGAAGGCGCGCGGGCTGCTGCTGTTCCACGGCACGTCGGACATCGCGGAGAACGCCTCGGTGGACGAGCTGCCCGTTCAGCTGCACGTCGCCGACCCGGACCCGTTCGAGACGCACGACTGGCTGAACTCCTGGTATCTGCAGATGCAGCGGACCGGCGCCGATGTCGAGGTCTACCGGTACCCCGGTGCGGGGCACCTGTTCACCGACGCCGAGCTGCCGGACTTCGACCAGGCGTCGGCCGAGCTGGCGTGGAAGGTCGCGATCGGCTTCCTCGCCACCCTGTGAGTACGCCGAAGGACCCCGCGCGGGTACCGGCGCGGGGTCCTTCGGGCGCGACGGAGCGGGATCAGCCGCGGTACGCGGTCCAGCTGTCGCTCATCCGCTGCACCTGGCCCGCGGTGAACTGGTACATGCAGGAGTCGTAGGTGTAGTCCATGAAGTTGTGGATCGGGTCGACGCCGGTCTTGTTGGTGCAGGTGTCGCGCCCGGTCGGGCACTCGAACGCGGCGCTCTTCTCCGCGGGGGTGTCGGAGACGTAGTCGCCGTTGCCGTTACAGCCGCCCTGGAACGTGTGGTACAGCCCCATCCAGTGGCCGACCTCGTGCGTCGCGGTGTCGCCCTCGTCGTAGTTGGTGGCCGAGCCGCCCGGCAGCGAGGCGTCCAGGATCACCACGCCGTCCATCGACGGGCTGGAGTTGTAGGAGCTCGGGAAGGTCGCCCAGCCGAGCAGGCCGCCGCCGAGGTTGGCGGTGTAGACGTTGAGCGCGTTCTTGCCGCCCTTGCGCAGCGCCGTCTTCATGGCCTTCTCGGCCGAGGAGCCCGAGGAGAGGTTGTACCAGGAGGCGTTGTCCGTGTAGT
The DNA here is from genome assembly GCF_008042275.1 of Streptomyces sp. OR43. Classification (GTDB taxonomy): domain Bacteria; phylum Actinomycetota; class Actinomycetes; order Streptomycetales; family Streptomycetaceae; genus Streptomyces. The sequence continues at coordinate 467,469 of NZ_RDBK01000025.1, forward strand.
CGGTGCCCGCCAGGGAGAACTGGAAGCCGGTGGGGGAGTTGCCGGTGCCCTGGCCGCTGTACGCCGCGTTCAGCACGCTCATCTGGCTGCTGATGTCACCCGCGGTGAGTTTGCCCGTGGTGCCGGAGTGGATGACGTGGAAGTAGACGGGGACGGTCGCGCCCGCGGCGAGCGTGGAGCCGGTGAGCCGGCGCTCGGCGACTCTCTGCTTCAGCTGCTTGTCGATGGCCGCGGCCTGGGAGGTGGTGAGCTCGTTGGGGTCCGCGGCGTGCTGCGGGCCCGAGGGGCGGGACTGGCGGGCGGTGGCGGCGGCCGGGGCGTCGGCACAGGCCTCGGCCGAAGCGGCGGCGGTGGCGGTGGCCGTGCCGGATGCGGCGGTGGCGCCGGAGGAGACGGTGAGGGGTGCCAGGGCCAGGGTTCCGGCCAGGACGGCGGTGCCGATCGCACGGTGGCGCATACGCGGGGATATACGGGCAAGAGTGCGCACAGGGTCTCCTAGCGGATGTGTGGGGGAGGGATTTCCTCACCCGCCGCCGGGGAGATTACGTGGGCATGTCATATGTGCGGGAGAATCGATCCGGCCCAATCATTCGGGGTGCGAACCGGTACAACGGGAAGAAAATCTTCTGCCCGCTCCGGAGTTTGGGAGACGGGCGTCATCTACCGGGTCGTCGCGATGGCCGGTGTGTCCGCATTGGATCCGTCCGGAACGCCGCCCGACACGGTGCTGTCATCCGCCGTCAACACGGCCGGCGGTGGCCGGATCCCGTCGGTCGATGTGCTCGGCGCACGCGAACGGGCAGGTGAACCGTGCGGGTTCACCTGCCCGTTCGAGCGGGTCCGGGTGATCAGCCCTTCAGCGCGGCGGTGATCGCGGTGTTGAAGTCCGCCACCGTCATCGGGGCGTTCTTCTCGTCCGATCCGGTCAGCGCCTTGCCATCCATCTTCAGCGTGGGCGTGCCCTGGACACCGCTCTTGTCGAAGGCGGCGGACATCTTCATCGCCCAGGCGTCGTACGTGCCGTCCTTGACGTTCTTCTGGAAGGCGTCGTTGCCCTTCAGCGCGTCGACCGTGTCGGCGACCTTGATCAGGTACGAGTCGTCCTTGAACTTGTCCTCCGTCTCCTGCGGGTGGTACTTCGCGGAGTAGAGGGCGTACTTGTAGTCGAGGAAGGCCTCGGGGCTCACGTTCAGCGCGGCGCCCAGGGCACTCAGCGCGTTCTTCGAGCCCTCGCCGTTGTCGCTGTTGTCGATGAACGTGGCGCCGACGTACTTGACCTTGTACTTGCCGGCGTCGACGTCCTTGTGGACCGTCTCGCCCACCGTCTGCTCGAACGTGGCGCAGATCGGGCAGCGGGAGTCCTCGTACAGCTCCAGCGTCTTCTTGGCGGTCGACTTGCCGACCACCACGGTCGTGCCGTTCTCGCCCGAGGTGTTCTTCGGCGCGGTGACGTTCTTCGCGTCCTTCGCCTCGTCCCAGTGGCCGGGCTTGTTCAGCTGCATCACGCCGTAGGCGCCGCCGCCGATGATCGCCAGGGCGGCGACGACCGAGACGCCGACGACCACCTGCCGGCGGGTCTTGTCCTTCTTGGCCTGGCGCTCGCGCTCCACGCGCAGCCGCTCGCGGGCGGCGGACTTGTTGGCCTGGCTGTTGCGCTTGCTCATGATCGGTTCTCCGTGGGGTGCGTGGTCGTACGTCGTCAGGGACTTGCGTGCTCAGGCGGTGGCGCAGGCCGAGCGCGGCGGTCCCCTCCGTCCCACGGAGTGCACCAGGAGGCGGGCGTGGGCGAGCAGATGCGGGCCGGGACCGGCGGCGGGTACTTCGGCGCGTGCGGAGCGGCGGACCGCCCCCGCCACGGCCACCGCGATCAGCAGCGGCCGGAACGCCAGCAGCGTGAACGCGCCCAGCAGCCCGGCGAGCGCCAGCTCACCGCGGTGCAGCCAGGCGGCGGCGAGCAGCCCGACCGTCACATGCGCGGCCAGCAGCAGCCACGGCACCAGGGGCCCGGGCGAGGCCAGCAGCGCGGCCGCGCCGTGACCGCCGGCCGTCACCGAGGCCAGCGGAGTGCCCACCTCGCCGACACCGCCGAGCCCTGCCGCGCCTCTTCCGACGTCACCGCCGCCGCACAGCACATCGACGCCGACCGATCGCAGCGGTCCGGCGATCGGGCCACCGGCCGCCCCGTAACAGAGGTGCTGGCCGGTGGTGAAGACGGTGTCGGCGGCCAGCTCCAGCGGCACCAGCAGTCCGGCGATGGCCCCGAAGCCGCGCTCCCGGCCGGCCAGCGCGTAGGCCGTCGCGAAGACGGCAGCGGCCAGCACGGCGACGAGGGTCAGCGGCAGCGGGACCCGGGAGAGCAGCACGTGGGAGGCAGCCGAGAGCGTCACGACGAGCGCTGTGAAAAGCGCCGCGCGTACGACTCTGAGCTGCGTCCCGGAGATATCCATCGTCAGGGAGTGTCGCATGCGAACCTGTAAGCCAGCCCTAAAGGGCAGCTGTGCTGTGGGAAGGCTTACAGCCCCGGGATGCGGCCGTTGCGGAAGAGGTCCACGAAGATCTGGTGGTCCGCGCGCGCCCGGGCCCCGTAACTGTGGGCGAAGTCCACCAGCAGGTCCCCGAAGCCCTCCTCGTCCGCCGCGATCGCCGCGTCGATCGCCCGCTCGGTGGAGAACGGCACCAGCGAGTGGCCGCTCTCGTCGTCCGCGGCGGAGTGCATCGTGGCCGTGGCCCGGCCGAGGTCGGCGACGACCGCCGCGATCTCCTCGGGCTCGTCGATGTCGGACCAGTCCAGGTCGACCGCGTACGGCGAGACCTCGGCGACCAGCTGACCGGCCCCGTCCAGCTCGGTCCAGCCCAGCCACGGGTCGGCGTGCGCCTGGAGCGCGCGCTGCGAGATCACCGTGCGGTGCCCCTCGTGCTGGAAGTAGCTCCGCACGGCCGCGTCCGTGATGTGCCGGGAGACGGCGGGCGTCTGGGCCTGCTTGAGGTAGATCACGACATCGTTCTCCAGGGCGTCGCTGTTGCCCTCCAGAAGGATGTTGTACGAGGGCAGCCCGGCCGATCCGATGCCGATCCCGCGCCTGCCGACGACGTCCTTGACGCGGTACGAGTCCGGGCGGGTCAGGCTCGAGTCCGGCAAAGTCTCCAGATAGCCGTCGAACGCGGCGAGGACCTTGTAGCGCGTCGCCGCGTCGAGGTCGATCGAGCCGCCGCCCTCCGCGAACCTGCGCTCGAAGTCACGGATCTCGGTCATCGAGTCCAGCAGCGAGAACCGGGTCAGCGACCGGGCCACCCGCAGGGCGCCCAGCAGCGGCCCCTCGGCGGTGTCCAGCGTGAACGGCGGCACCTCGTCGTTCTTCGCGCCCGTCGCCAGCGCGTGGATCCGCTCGCGGTAGGCCGCCGCGTACACCCGGACGAGCTCGGTGATCTGGTCGTCGCCCAGGGCCTTCGCGTAACCGATCAGGGCGACGGAGGCGGCGAAGCGCTTGAGGTCCCAGGTGAAGGGGCCCACATACGCCTCGTCGAAGTCGTTCACGTTGAAGACCAGGCGCCCGTTGGCGTCCATGTACGTGCCGAAGTTCTCCGCGTGCAGATCGCCGTGGATCCACACCCGGCCGGTGCGCTCGTCGAGATACGGCCCCCCGTGGCGCTCCCGCTCCAGGTCGTCGTAGAAGAGGCACGCTGTGCCCCGGTAGAAGGCGAACGCGGAGCCCGCCATCTTGCGGAACTTCACGCGGAAGGCAGCCGGATCGGCGGCCAGCAGCTCACCGAAGGCGGTGTCGAAGACCTCGAGGATCTGCTCCCCGCGCTGCGCTGCGCCGGTCTGCGGTTCCGACATCTCTGGGTGCCTCCTGGTACCTGGCCTGCATGACGACGTACATGACAAAACGGACGGGTGTCCTCGCCCTTCCAACGCGCGACCGTATCGCGTAGTGCCCGTCGGTTGTCACCTCGGAGAAGTAGACTTCCACGCTGTCCCCCCAGCCGACATCCGCAGTTCCCCCGGAGGCACAGCGCCGTGACCAAGCCGCCTTTCACGCACCTTCACGTCCACACCCAGTACTCGCTGCTGGACGGTGCCGCGCGGCTCAAGGACATGTTCGAGGCATGCAACGACATGGGCATGTCCCATATCGCGATGACCGACCACGGCAACCTGCACGGCGCGTACGACTTCTTCCATTCGGCCGCCAAGGCGAACGTGACCCCGATCATCGGCATCGAGGCGTACGTCGCTCCGGAGTCGCGCAAGCACAAGCGCAAGATCCAGTGGGGGCAGCCGCACCAGAAGCGGGACGACGTCTCCGGTTCGGGTGGTTACACCCACAAGACGATCTGGGCGTCGAACGCCAAGGGGCTGCACAACCTCTTCAAGCTGTCCTCGGACGCCTACGCCGAGGGCTGGCTGCAGAAGTGGCCGCGGATGGACAAGGAGACCATCTCCCAGTGGTCCGAGGGCCTGATCGCGTCCACCGGCTGCCCCTCGGGCGAGGTGCAGACCCGGCTGCGGCTCGGACAGTTCGACGAGGCGGTCCAGGCGGCCTCCGACTACAAGGACATCTTCGGCGAGGGCAAGTACTTCCTGGAGCTGATGGACCACGGCATCGAGATCGAGCGCCGGGTCCGTGACGGGCTCCTCGAAATCGGCAAGAAGCTGAACATCCCGCCGCTCGTGACGAACGACTCGCACTACACCTACGCCAGCGAGGCGACCGCGCACGACGCGCTGCTCTGCATCCAGACCGGCAAGAACCTCTCCGACCCGGACCGCTTCCGCTTCGACGGCACCGGCTACTACCTCAAGACGACGGACGAGATGTACGCCGTCGACTCCTCGGACGCCTGGCAGGAGGGCTGCGCCAACACCCTGCTGGTCGCGCAGCAGATCGACACCACCGGGATGTTCGAGAAGCGCGACCTGATGCCGAAGTTCGACATCCCCGAGGGCTTCACGGAGATCACCTGGTTCCAGGAGGAGGTCCGGGCCGGGATGAACCGCCGCTTCCCGGGCGGGGTCCCCGAGGACCGGCAGAAGCAGGTCGAGTACGAGATGGACATCATCATCCAGATGGGGTTCCCGGGGTACTTCCTGGTCGTCGCCGACTTCATCATGTGGGCCAAGAACAACGGCATCGCGGTCGGCCCCGGCCGAGGCTCCGCCGCCGGTTCGATCGTCTCGTACGCGATGGGCATCACCGACCTCGACCCGATCGAGCACGGACTGATCTTCGAGCGCTTCCTCAACCCCGAGCGCGTCTCCATGCCCGACGTCGACATCGACTTCGACGAGCGCAGGCGCGTCGAGGTGATCAGGTACGTCACCGAGAAGTACGGCGCCGACAAGGTCGCCATGATCGGCACCTACGGCAAGATCAAGGCAAAGAACGCGATCAAGGACTCCGCCCGCGTTCTCGGCTACCCGTACGCGATGGGCGACCGGCTCACCAAGGCCATGCCCGCCGACGTCCTCGGCAAGGGCATCGACCTCAGCGGCATCACCGACCCCAAGCACCCGCGCTACAGCGAGGCGGGCGAGATCCGGGGGATGTACGAGAACGAGCCGGACGTCCAGAAGGTCATCGACACCGCGAAGGGCGTCGAGGGGCTCGTCCGGCAGATGGGCGTCCACGCCGCCGGCGTGATCATGTCCAGCGAGCCCATCGTCGACCACGCCCCGGTCTGGGTCCGGCACACCGACGGCGTCACCATCACGCAGTGGGACTACCCGCAGTGTGAGTCGCTCGGCCTGCTGAAGATGGACTTCCTGGGCCTGCGCAACCTGACGATCATGGACGACGCCATCAAGATGGTGAAGGCCAACAAGGGCATCGACCTGGAGATGCTCGCCCTGCCGCTGGACGACCCCAAGACGTACGAACTGCTCTGCCGCGGTGACACGCTCGGCGTGTTCCAGTTCGACGGCGGTCCCATGCGCTCCCTGCTGCGCCAGATGCAGCCCGACAACTTCGAGGACATCTCCGCCGTCTCGGCCCTGTACCGGCCGGGCCCGATGGGCATGAACTCGCACACGAACTACGCCGAGCGCAAGAACGGCCGCCAGGAGATCACCCCGATCCACCCGGAGCTGGAGGAGCCGCTCAAGGAGGTCCTCGGCCTCACCTACGGCCTGATCGTGTACCAGGAGCAGGTCCAGAAGGCCGCCCAGATCGTCGCCGGGTACTCGCTCGGCGAGGCCGACATCCTGCGCCGCGTGATGGGCAAGAAGAAGGCCGACGAGCTGGCGAAGAACTTCGTCCTGTTCGAGGCGGGCGCCAAGAAGAACGGCTTCTCCGACGCCGCGATCAAGGCGCTGTGGGACGTGCTGGTCCCCTTCGCCGGATACGCCTTCAACAAGGCGCACTCCTCGGCGTACGGCCTGGTCACCTACTGGACCGGATACCTCAAGGCGAACTACCCCGCCGAGTACATGGCGGCGCTGCTCACCTCGGTCAAGGACGACAAGGACAAGTCGGCGGTCTACCTCAACGAGTGCCGCCGCATGGGCATCAAGGTGCTCCCGCCGAACGTCAACGAGTCGGAGTCGAACTTCGCCGCACAGGGTGACGACGTCATCCTCTTCGGGCTGACGGCCATCCGGAACGTCGGCCAGAACGTCGTCGACTCGATCATCCGGTGCCGCAAGGCGAAGGGGAAGTACAGCAGCTTCCCCGACTTCCTCGACAAGGTCGAGGCGGTCGTCTGCAACAAGCGGACCGTGGAGTCGCTCATCAAGGCCGGCGCCTTCGACGAGATGGGCCACACCCGCAAGGGCCTCGTCGCCCACCACGAACCCATGATCGACAACGTGGTGCAGGTCAAGCGCAAGGAGGCCGAGGGGCAGTTCGACCTCTTCGGCGGCGGTGAGGAGGACAGCGACGAGCCGGGCTTCGGTCTCGACGTGGAGTTCTCCGACATCGAGTGGGAGAAGTCCTACCTGCTGGCCCAGGAGCGCGAGATGCTCGGGCTCTACGTCTCCGACCACCCGCTCTTCGGCATCGAGCACGTGCTGAGCGACAAGTCCGACGCGGCGATCTCGCAGCTCACCGGCGGCGAGCACAGCGACGGCGCGATCGTCACCATCGGCGGCATCATCTCCGGCCTCCAGCGCAAGATGACCAAGCAGGGCAACGCCTGGGCCATCGCCACGGTCGAGGACCTGGCCGGTTCGATCGAGTGCATGTTCTTCCCGGCCACGTACCAGCTGGTCTCCACCCAGCTCGTCGAGGACACCGTCGTCTTCGTCAAGGGGCGCCTCGACAAGCGCGAGGACGTGCCCCGGCTGGTCGCCATGGAGATGCAGGTCCCCGACATCTCGAACGCGGGCACCAACGCCCCCGTGGTGCTGACCATCCCCACCGTCAAGATCACCCCGCCCATGGTCAGCCGGCTCGGCGAGGTGCTCAACAGCCACCGGGGCGACACCGAGGTACGGATCAGGCTCCAGGGCCCCCGCAAGACCACGGTCCTCCGCCTCGACCGGCACCGGGTGAAGGCCGACCCGGCGCTCTTCGGCGACCTGAAGGTACTGCTCGGCCCGTCCTGCCTGGCCGGCTGAGCGATCGTCCGTACACGCACGGGAGGGGCGCCCCGCGACAGCGGGTGCGCCCCTCCCGGCTACCGGCCTGTGGCCGTACCGGAGAAGTCCGGTCAGTTGTGGCCGAAGCGCCGCTGATGCTTACGCGCAACATCGGCAGGGCTGCCCTGGGACTGTGCCTGGGGCTGGTTCTGCGACTCGAAAGCCGTGGAACGCGCCTCCTGCGCACCGCGCTCCGACTCGGAGGCGCGATCCTGCTGGCTGCCCTGCTTGCGGTTCTTGTTCTTGGCCATGGTGTTCCTCCTATAAGGACTCTCGGGGCCAGGACCGCTGTCAGATTCACATAATCGGATAAACCCCGCATGTTGGATCATTACCGTGCGTAGTGAGGGGGTATGATGCGCGGTTTTCCGGATCCGCCACGCCGATGATCGAGTTCCGGCCGTCAACCTTCGCGCGGTCGGGCAGACTCGAAGGAAACCCTGAGTAAGCGGATCCGCGCCTTCGGCCAAGACCGGACCCGCTGGACCCGTTCCCGAATTCCTGGAAGAGGGTGGAACGCGTGGACCGTTGCGTCGTCCTGGTGGACGCCGGCTACTTGCTGGGCGCAGCCGCGAGTCTGCTGGCCGGAGAGCCCGCCCGTTCCCGCATCACCGTCGACCACGCGGCCCTGATCCAGGGCCTGCGGGACCGGGCCGAAGCCGATACGGAACAGCCCCTGCTGCGGATCTACTGGTTCGACGGCGCCCCCGACCGCGTACCGCAGCCCGAACACCGCAGACTGCGCGTCATGCCGCGGGTCACGGTCCGGCTGGGCGCCCTGACGCGCAGTGACGGCCGGTGGGCGCAGAAGGGCGTCGACGCGGCGATGCACGCCGAACTCACCGAACTCGCCAGGAACCGGGCCTGCTCGGACGTCGTCCTGGTGACCGGTGACGGGGACCTGCTGCCCGGCCTGATGTCCGCCAAGGAGCACGGCGTCGCCGTCCACCTCTGGGCCGTCCAGGCCGCCGACGGCGACTACAACCAGTCGGAGGACCTGGTCGCCGAGGCCGACGAGCGGCGCGTGCTGGACCGTGCCTGGATCACCCGGGCCGTACAGGCCAAGGAGACCGGCGGCGCCTGCGCCCCGCCGCCCGCCCCGCGCAATCCCGAGATCGCCGCGATCCTCTCCGCGCCCCTGCCCGAAGCGGCCCTCGCGGCCTCCGCCGAGCGGGCCTCCCAGGCCCAGGCCGAAGCCGCCGCCCACAACGGAACGGACGTGCCGCCCGAGGAGAACACCGGCCACGGCGGGCACGGCCACGGCGGACGGGGCGTGCCCACCCCGAAGGACCTCGCCGGCACCCTGCGCGGCCCCGCCGACCGCCAGCAGCCCGCCCCGCCGGCCGCCAACGCGACCCTGCGCTGGTCCTCCGACCGCGGCTGGGTGGAGCGCGGCGGCCCCCTCGGTGAACCGCCCGAGACCGCGTCCCTGCCGACGCTCGCGCAGCTCACCAGCGCCGAGCAGCGCTGGGCGGACCGCGAGGAGGACATCACCACGGTCGGCGGCGACCCCTTCGAAGTGGGCCAGGTCTTCGCCCGGCGCTGGATGGAACGCCTGCCGGAGACCGTCCACCTGCAGAAGCTGTCCACCATGTACCCCCGCATCCCGCACCGCATCGACGGCGAGCTCCTGCGGTACGCCGCCCGCTTCGGGCTGCTCGCCCACAAGGACGACCAGATCGACGAGCACGACCGGTACGCGATCCGGGCGGGATTCTGGCGCGAGATCGACGTACGGGCCGCGGCCGAGCATCCCCCGGCGGGCGAGAAGCACCCCACGCCGGCTTCGGCTGCCGTGAAACCCGGGAACGCGGCGTCGTCCGGGGACTGAGCCCGCATCGGTACCCGAGGCGCTCAACCCGGTCGCTGTTCGCGGCGTTGATGTCCGATCGGTGCGGCCCCGGGCGTAATGCGGGTGCCCGGACCCCGTACCCTCGTACCTCGTGAGTACGGGCACAGCACAGGCGCAGTCGGCGAACGGCACCGTGTGCGCGGTGCGTGATCTGGTCAAGACCTACCCCGCGGCCCGGGGCCGGCGCGGCACCCCCGCCACACCCGAGGTCCGTGCCACCGACGGCATCAGCCTGGACATCCGCCGCGGCGAGATCTTCGGCCTGCTCGGCCCCAACGGTGCCGGCAAATCCACCCTCGTACGCCAGCTCACCGGACTGATGCGGCCCGACTCGGGCAGCGTCGACATGCTGGGCCACGACCTCGTCCGCCACCCGGAACGGGCCTCCCGGCTGATCGGCTACCTCGGACAGGAGTCGACCGCGCTCGACGAGCTGACCGTCGGGCTCGCCGCCGAGACCACCGGACGGCTGCGCGGCCTGCCGGTGGGCGAGGCCCGTGCCGAACGCGACGCGGTGCTCGGCGAGCTCGGCCTCGGCGAACTCGCCGGCCGCCCGCTGAAGAAGCTCTCCGGCGGTCAGCGACGGCTCGCCTGTGTCGCGGCCGCGCTGATCGGGGAGCGTCCGGTACTCATCCTCGACGAGCCGACGACCGGCATGGACCCCGTCGCCCGGCGCGCCGTCTGGGCCGCCGTCGACCGGCGCCGTGCCGAACGCGGTGCGACGGTGCTGCTGGTCACCCACAACGTCATCGAGGCCGAGACCGTCCTCGACCGCGTCGCCGTCATGGAACGCGGCAAGGTCATCGCCTGCGACACCCCGGCCGGGCTCAAGGAACGGGTCGCGGGCGAGGTCCGGGTGGAACTGGTGTGGCGCGAGCGGGCACCGCTGGACGTGCCCGAGGTCGCCGCCCTCCGGGCGTCCGCGCAGGAGTCCGGGCGCCGCTGGGTGCTGCGGCTCGGGCCCGACGAGGCGCGCGCGGCGGTCGCAGCCGTGACCGGTGGTGCGGCCTTCGCCGCACTCGACGACTTCACCCTCGCGACGCCCAGCCTGGAGGACGTCTATCTGGCGCTCGGCGGGGACGCGGCCAAGGGACTGGTGAAGGCATGACGCGATGCCGGATCAGCGCGGTGGCCACAGTGGCCGAAACGGACCGGCGCGGGTGCGCGGCCGGGCAGGGACCGAACAGGAGCAGCGCCAGGTGACGAGCATCGTTCCTGCGGAAGCGGTGGCCGGACGTGCGCCGGGTCGCCCGTCCGGTCCGGCCGGTGACGACGGCGCACCGGGCTCCTCGCCCGCGCCGCTGGCGCCGCGCGCCCGGCTCTTTCCCTCGCTCGCCGCGGTCTACCGGGCCCAGCTGTCCCGGGCCCGGGTCGCCCGCATTCCGCTGCTCTTCGTGGCGACCTTCCAGTCCGTCGGGATCATGGTCCTGATGCGCGGGGTCGTGGACGGCGGCTCCGAGGCCCGCGCCGTCGTGGCCGGTTCCAGTGTGCTGGTGGTCGCCTTCGTCGCGCTGAACCTGCTGGCCCAGTACTTCGGGCAGCTGCGGGCCGGCGGCGGACTCGACCACTACGCCACCCTGCCGGTGCCGCCCGCCGCGGTGGTGCTCGGCGCGGCCGGGGCGTACGCCTCCTTCACCGTGCCCGGCACGATCGTGACGGCCGTGACCGGCAGCGTGCTGTTCGGGCTGCCGATGACCCACCTGTGGGTGCTCGTCGCCGTCATCCCGCTCTCCGGGGCGGCCCTCGCCGGGCTCGGTGCCGCCCTCGGGCTGCTCGCGCCGCGGCAGGAGCTCGCGACGCTGCTGGGACAGCTCGGCATGTCCGCGGCGCTGCTGCTGGGCGTGCTGCCCGCGGCCCGGCTGCCGGAGCCGATCGGCTGGGCGCGCGACCTGCTGCCCTCCACGTACGGGGTCGAGGCGCTCTCCCGGTCCTTCGACGCCCACCCCGACTGGGCCGTCGTCGCCCTCGACCTCGCCGTCTGCGCCGTCGTGGGCGTCCTCTCGCTCGCCGTGGCGACCTGGGCCTACCGCAGGGCAGCGGTCCGGTGAGGCGCGCCACAGGGACGCCTGGCACGATGGCACGGTGACAGCACCTCTGACGCCGCCGCACCAGCCCTCGCCCCACGACCCGTGGCAGAAGCCGCCGGAAGGGGGCGGTTCCGGCGGCTCCCACCTCGGAAGCCTGTTGCGGTCGCCGGAGGAGGGGGAACTCCGTACGGAACTGCGCCGGGCGGCGCTGGTCGCCGTCGCCGTGACGGTCGCCGGACTCGCGCTCGGGCTGCTCTGGCTGTGGCTCGCGCCGCGCGTTCCGCTGGTCTCCGACGACACGGCCGTCTTCCTCAGCGACAGCGAGGGCGAGGAGGCGATCGGCGCCGACGGCACGTTCGCACTGCTCGCGCTGGCCTTCGGAGCGGTGTCGGCGGGGCTGGCCTTCTGGTTCCACCGGAAGGGCGGGATCGCCCTCGTGGTGGCGCTCGCGGTGGGCGGCGTACTCGGCTCGCTCGTGGCGTGGCAGCTCGGTACCCGGCTGGGACCGACCGACGACGTGGTCGCGCACGCGCGTGAGGTCGGCAAGGGCGTGATCTTCGACGCGCCGCTGGAGCTGCACGCGAAGGGGGCGTTGCTGGCGTGGTCGCTGGCGGCGATGGCCGTGCATCTGGGGTTGACGGCGGTGTTCGGGCCTCGGGATCCGGAGCCGGAGTGGGGGGTGTACGGGGGGGTGTCCGGGCCTGCGCCCGCGCCCTCGTCCTCGCCCGAGGAAGGGCCGCCGCAGCCCGGTCCGTCGGCGTGAGCGGGGCCGCYGCGCGGGGGTGTTCCCCTACCCGCCCCTTCCCKTRACCGGGGCTCCGCCCCGGACCCCGGTCCTCAAACGCCGGACGGGCTGGAGTTTGCCCACGGCCCTGGAATTTGCCCACGGCCCTGGAAATCGCCCCGGCCCCTGGAATTCGCCCCGGTCCTGGATGTCGCCCGCACATCCAGCCCGTCCGGCGTTTGAGGACGGAACGGGTGCGGTGGGGGCCGGTCCCTCCCGGAACGGAACGGGTGCGGTGGGGGCCGGTCCCTCCCGGAGGGGCTAGTTCCGGCCGATCGGGGCGAAGACCGCGTTCGTCAGGGTGGCCAGGTCCGTGGGGGACAGTTCGACCTCCAGGCCGCGGCGGCCCGCCGATACGCAGATCGTGGGGTGGGACCGCGCCGACGCGTCCAGCACCGTGGGCAGCCGCTTGCGCTGGCCCAGGGGCGAGATGCCGCCCCGGACGTACCCCGTGGTGCGCTCCGCCGCCGCCGGGTCCGCCATGGTGGCGCGCTTGCCGCCTGCCGCCGTGGCCAGGGCCTTGAGGTCCAGGGAGCCCGCCACGGGGACGACGGCGACCGTCAGCCGGCCGTCCACGTCGGCCACCAGGGTTTTGAACACCCGGTCGGGGGAGACGCCGAGCGCCTCGGCCGCCTCCTCGCCGTAGGAGGCCGCCGCGGGGTCGTGCTCGTACGCGTGCACGGTGAACTCCGCGCCCGCCGCGGTCAGCGCGACCGTCGCGGGGGTGCCGCCGGACTGGGGCTGCTTCTTCGGCTTCTTCGCCACGGGGGAGTGGCCCTCCGCTCGCTCAGTTGGGGTGGGTCGGGGCGCGGGTGAGTTCCACGGCCGGCAGCGACGGGAGGTGGCGGATGACGGCGGTCTCGGAGCGCAGGAGGGCCAGCTCCTCGCGGAGCCGGGTCGCGGTGTCCGGGGCCTGGAGCAGCCGCTGCTTGGCGGGGACGTCGAGGACCGCGGCGGCGGCCACCAGGTACGAGACGACCGACGGCTCGCCGGGCAGGTCCGCGCCCGTGGTCAGCGAACGCTCGCTCGCCCCCGCCAGCCGCTTCTGGTAGCTGCGGAAGGCCCGCAGGACGCCCTCGGCGAGTGTTTCCGCCTCCTCGCCCGGATCCTCGTCCAGCTCTTCGAGCTCGGCGGTGAGGAACGGGCCGCTCGCGTCCACGGACAGGATCCGCACGCGGCTGGTGCCGGTCGCCAGGACCTCGAAGCTGCCGTCCGAACGCTCCCGGATCTTCGCCGCGTCGGCGATACAGCCGACCCGGTGGAACGTCTGGACCGGGTCGGGGCCGAAGCCGTCCCCCGGACCGCGCTCGACGCGCACCGTCATGGCGTCCGGCATGCCCGAACCCGTCGGAGCGGTCTCGCGGCCGTCGCGGATCGCGACCACGGCGAAACGGCGCGGTTCGTCCTCATCGGTCTTCAGCAGCTCGCGCATCATGGCGCGATAACGCTCCTCGAAGACGTTCAGCGGCAGCACAAGGCCGGGAAACAGCACCGCGTTCAGCGGGAACAGAGGCAGGCGAGCGGTGGTCACAACGGTCAAGCGTAATGGCCGCGGGCCCGCCCCCGGTCGGCCCGGTGGCCGAGCGGCGTCCGGGAGGCCACCTTGAGCCGTACTCCGTCCCGTGCGTCGAGGAAACTGCCGAGCGGATCGTCGGACACGGAGGCCCACGGGAACGACGCCGCGTGGGGTCCGATCTGCCGGAACTGTTCCAGCGCCTCGCCCCAGCGGCCCCGCGCCACCAGCACGTACACGAGCAGATTGCGGACCTCGGCCGGCCATGGGTCGCCCGGTGCGAACGCGCCGGACAGCGAGATCGCCAGATCCGCCGCGGCGTCGATCCGTTCCTCCTGCACCGAGGTGAAACCGGCGCCCGGGCCTTCGGTCAGTACCGCGAAGGCGGCCCGCAGCGGCAGCGCCTGCACCAGGGAGCTGGGCAGCGAGTCCTCGGCGGCGCGCTCGGCGAAGTCGAAGCACTCGCGGTGCGAGCCGTACCAGGCGGCGGAGAGGTACTGGAGGGCGGCGACATGGCAGCCGTAGTGGTGCGTGGAGCGCTGGAGTGCCTGCTCCCACAGCGCCTCGAACGTCGTGTGCGTGGCATGCGTGCCGCGGGCGTGGTCCAGCGCGAGGCGCCAGGGCACCGGATCGCGCGGATCGCCCTCCGCGGCTGCCGTGATCATCGGCCCGACCGCGCGCAGCTGCTCGGCGCGGGCCGGCGACTCCCAGGCCCGCTCGACCGCGAGCTGGGCCTTGACGAGAACCGCGTCGCAGTCGCGCGGGGCGGCGGCCAGCCAGCCGCGGAGCCAGCCGTCGCGATTGCGGGCGAAGGCGACGAGCCGGTTCAGATAGCGGTCCCGGCTCTCCCATTCGGCGGCGTCCCGGGTCGTCGCCAACAGCTTCGCCGCCGGTTCGTACTCCCCGAGGGCGGCGGCCACCAGCGCGGGCGAGAGCCGCTCGTCGGGGGCGTCGAGCATCACCGCATGGTCCGCGGGCAACCCGGCGGACAGGTCCGGGGTGTGCCGGATCACGCGCGCGGTACGGAGCAGAGCGCGGAGGAAAGGCATGGTGCAGACCATTGAAAAGCGCTGGTCGGGGCGGGCGCCAGAGGGACGCTGTGAAGCTTTGGTGCCGAGTGGATGGGTTGCCCTGACCGGAGCCAAGAAAGAGTAAAGGAAATCGCGGAATCTGGCCTGTTCCTGTTGTTCCGGGTGAGAACGGTCGATGGTGCGTCCGATGCCCGAGCGCATCCGTTCGGGCCCCGTCGGGCCCGCCAGCACACGGCGCGCGGCCCGCGAGGCCGTCCGGCGGGCCGCGCGCCCCGGTCAGCCGCGGCGCAGCAGCCGTGAGGCGCCGGCCGCGACGGTGGTGGCCAGTATCCATCCGAGCATGACGAGGGCCGCCGCGATCCACTGCCAGTCGCCCTCCATCCGCCAGTAGCCGTCCTGGCCGAGGTCGATCACCGGCACCAGCAGATCCAGCGCGTACAGCGCGGGGTTCCACTCGGGGTGCTCGCTGCCCTTGAGCGAGGCCGGCTCGTACCGCGAGAAGGCCACCGTGCCCGCCGCCCACAGCACCGCCATCCAGACCGCGGCCCGCCCCGGCCGGTAGCCGTACGCCACCGTCCAGTCCTGGACGAAGCCCCAGAGCTTCGCGGCCGGTGGCAGCGTCTCGCGCCGGCGCCGCTGCTTGGCGAGCAGCACCTCGCGGGCGTCCGCGTCCTCCCCGCTGCTCCGGAGCACGGCGGCCAGCCGCTCGTACGGCTCCGGCACGTACTCGGGGGTAGCCGCCGCCACCCACTCCAGACGGCGGGAGAGCGGGAAGTGCCCGTACGGGACGAGGTTCTCGTACACGAAACCGCCCATGGCCAGTCCGCCCGGGCCCGGCCAGCTGGTCGACACGTCGATCAGGGTGACGACCTTCGCCCCGTTGAGCACCACCCGTCCCTGCGCCGGGCGCTCCGGATTGAAGCGCAGTTCCGGAGCGACTATGCGGCGCAGCGAAAGCTCCTCGTGGCCGGCCAGCACGAAGACGGCCTTGTGCAGATCGACCGCGTCACCGAAGCGCCCGTCGTCCAGCCGCACCCCGCCCCGGCACCGGAAGACCTGCGGACGGGTGCCGCGGGCCGGTGTCGGGGAGTTGGCGATGCCGTACGGGGGAGTGGTGCCCAGGTTGCCCGTGTCCACGCTGACCCAGGCCTCGCTCATGTACAGCGTCCGCTCCACACTCAGCTGCGGGGCGTTCAGCGCCCGGCGGCCCTGCGTCGCCCGCAGCCGGCTTCCGCGCAGACTCAGCGAACCGCCCACCTTCGCCCCGCGCAGGCTCAGCTCGCCGAGCGTCTCGATCATCTCGGCCTGAAGGTCCTGGGCGACCGTGAGCCCGTCTCCGATCAGGGCCCGCCCCTGCCGGTCGGGGCCGATGTCGATCTGGCTGATCAGCAGGTCCGTGCCGATCTGGGCGTCCGTGAGCCGGATGCCGCGCTCCACCCGGCAGCGCGGCAGGTGGAGGTCGCCCTCGGTGCGCAGCCGGGCCGCCTCCAGCCGGGGGATCGCACACCCGACCAGCCGCAGCGTCGTGAAGTGGCACTCGGGCAGCAGCACCTCCTCCTCGAAGCGGCAGCCCGTCATCTCCACGTACGGATCGACGCGCCCGCCCGCCAGATCGAGCCTGCCCGTGATCAGCAGCCCCCGGAGCTTCAGCGCCGCCACCCGGCCCGGCCGGGCCGGTGGACCGCTCAGCAGCAGCCGGGCGACGACCCGGGCCGCCACGCTGCGTTCGGGGCCCCAGACATGTGGGGCGAAGGGATCGTCGCGCACCCCGTCACGGGCGCGCAGGTCGTAAGTGGTTCCGGTCCTGAAGGACTGCCACATGCCCAGCTCTGCGGCGCTGAGGCCCTCCGGAAACTCCCCGTCGTGCGGTTCGGTCACCGACGCTCCCTCCGTTCGGAGCCGTAAATCGGTAATCCCCTTATTCCCTCTGAGTGACCGGCTGAACGCTCATAGTCAGCCGTCACACCGGGGACATGTATCAGCCAGTGATACGGGCGTCCGGGCGTCCGGGGCGGTCTGCGAGAATTGCGGTGTGATCTCTCGAATCGATCTGCGCGGCGATGCCCTCCCCGAGGGCGGCGCCCTGCGCGACCTGCTGCCCCGTGCCGAGTTCGACGTGGAAGCCGCCCTGGAGACGGTGCGGCCCATCTGCGAGGACGTACGCCATCGTGGCTCGGCGGCAGTGATCGACTGGGGGGAGAAACTCGACGGGGTGCGGCTCGGCTCGATCCGCGTCCCGGCCGACGCGATCACCGGCGCACTGGAGCGGCTCGACCCCGCCGTGCGCGCCGCCCTGGAGGAGTCGATCCGCCGCGCCCGTCTCGTCCACCGCGAGCAGCGCCGCACCACCCACACCACCCAGGTCGTCCCCGGTGGCACCGTCACGGAGAAGTGGGTGCCGGTCGAGCGCGTCGGGCTCTACGTGCCGGGCGGGCGTTCGGTCTATCCGTCGTCCGTCGTGATGAACGTGGTCCCCGCCCAGGAAGCGGGCGTCGAGGGCGTCGCCGTCGCCTCCCCGCCGCAGAAGGAGTTCGGCGGACTGCCGCACCCCACGATCCTGGCCGCCTGTGCCCTGCTCGGGGTGGACGAGGTCTACGCCGCCGGCGGCTCCCAGGCCATCGCCATGTTCGCGTACGGCACCGAGGACTGCCTGCCCGTCAACCTGGTCACCGGCCCCGGCAACATCTACGTCGCCGCTGCCAAGCGCCTCCTCAAGGGCCGCATCGGCATCGACGCCGAGGCCGGCCCCACCGAGATCGCGATCCTCGCCGACGCCACCGCCGACCCGGTGCACGTCGCCGCCGACCTGATCAGCCAGGCCGAGCACGACCCGATGGCCGCCGCCGTCCTGGTCACCGACTCCGAGGAGCTCGCCGCCGCCACCGAGGCCGAGCTGAAGCCGCAGGTCGCCGCGACCAAGCACATCACCGACCGGATCGAGCCCGCGCTGGCCGGCCGCCAGTCCGCGATCGTCCTGGTCAACGACCTGGAGGACGGCCTCAAGGTCGTCGACGCGTACGCCGCGGAGCACCTGGAGATCCAGACCGCGGACGCCGCGGCCGTCGCCGGCCGCGTCCGCAACGCCGGAGCGGTCTTCGTCGGCCCCTGGTCGCCCGTCTCCCTCGGCGACTACTGCGCCGGCTCCAACCACGTCCTGCCCACCGGCGGCTGCGCCTGCCACTCCTCGGGCCTGTCCGTGCAGTCCTTCCTGCGCGGCATCCACATCGTCGACTACACGCGCGACGCGCTCGCCGAGGTCACCCACCACGTGGTGACCCTCGCCGAGGCGGAGGACCTCCCCGCCCACGGCGCCGCGCTCAAGGCCAGGTTCGGTTGGAAGGTCCCACAGCAGTGACTCACAGCGACACCCCCCTGAACGCCTGGGACGAGCTCCCGATCCGCGACGAACTGCGCGGCCAGTCCCCGTACGGGGCGCCGCAGCTCGACGTACCGGTCCGGCTGAACACCAACGAGAACCCGTACCCGCTCCCCGACGCACTCGTCGACCGGATCGCCGAACGGGTCCGCGAGGCCGCCCGCGACCTCAACCGCTACCCCGACCGGGACGCCGTCGAGCTCCGCACCGAGCTCGCCCGCTACCTCACCCGCACCGCCGGGCACGAGGTCACCCGCGCCCACGTGTGGGCGGCCAACGGCTCCAACGAGGTCCTCCAGCAGCTGCTGCAGACCTTCGGCGGGCCCGGCCGCACCGCGATCGGCTTCGAGCCCTCGTACTCGATGCACGCCCTCATCGCCCGCGGCACCGGCACCGGCTGGATCTCCGGCCCGCGCAACGAGGACTTCACCATCGACGTCGACGCGGCCCGCGCCGTCATCGCGCGGGAGCGCCCCGACGTCGTCTTCATCACCTCGCCCAACAACCCCACCGGCACCGCCGTGGACGCCGAGACCGTCCTCGCGCTGTACGACGCCGCGCAGGCGGCCAAGCCGTCGATGGTCGTGGTCGACGAGGCGTACGGCGAGTTCAGCCACCACGCCTCGCTGCTCCCGCTGATCGACGGCCGCCGCCACCTGGTGCTCTCCCGCACCATGTCGAAGGCGTTCGGCGCCGCCGGACTGCGCCTGGGCTACCTCGCCGCGGACCCGGCCGTCGTCGACGCGCTCCAGCTGGTGCGGCTGCCGTACCACCTGTCCTCCGTCACCCAGGCCACCGCGCTCGCCGCCCTGGAGCACACCGATACGCTCCTCGGGTACGTCGCGCAGCTCAAGAGCGAACGCGACCGGATCGTCACCGAGCTGCGGGCCCAGGGCTTCGACGTCACCGACTCGGACGCCAACTTCGTCCAGTTCGGCAGGTTCGCCGACAGCCACACCGCCTGGCGGCACATCCTCGACCGGGGCGTCCTGGTCCGGGACAACGGCGTACCGGGATGGCTGCGGGTCTCCGCAGGGACCCCGGCAGAGAACGACGCGTTCCTCGATGCGGTACGCGAACTGAAGAAGGAGCACGACGCATGACTCGCGAGGCCCGCGTAGGAAGAGTGGAGCGGACCACCAAGGAAACCTCCGTGCTCGTCGAGATCAACCTCGACGGCAGCGGCAAGGTCGACGTCGCGACCGGCGTCGGCTTCTACGACCACATGCTCGACCAGCTCGGCCGCCACGGGCTCTTCGACCTCACGGTCAAGACCGACGGCGACCTGCACATCGACTCGCACCACACCATCGAGGACACCGCGCTCGCCCTCGGCGCCGCGTTCAGGCAGGCCCTCGGAGACAAGGTCGGCATCTACCGCTTCGGCAACTGCACCGTCCCGCTGGACGAGTCGCTCGCCCAGGTCACCGTCGACCTCTCCGGCCGCCCGTACCTGGTGCACACCGAGCCCGAGAACATGGCGCCGATGATCGGCGCGTACGACACGACGATGACCCGGCACATCCTGGAGTCCTTCGTCGCCCAGGCGCAGATCGCCCTGCACGTCCACGTCCCGTACGGGCGCAACGCCCACCACATCGTGGAGTGCCAGTTCAAGGCGCTCGCCCGGGCCCTTCGCTACGCCAGTGAGCACGACACGCGCGCGGCCGGCATCCTCCCCTCCACGAAGGGCGCCCTGTGACCGGCCTCAACACCGTCCTGATCCTGGTCGGCCTCTTCCTGGCCGGCGGGGTCTACTCCTTCTCGAAGCAGGGCATGCCCAAGGGCGTCATCGTGCTGCTCGGGATCGCCTCCGTGATGTGCCTCGTAGCGGGCGTCATGCGGATCCAGGGCCTCTGGGACTGAGGGAGCACACGTGGATACGAAGAAGAAGGTCGTCGTCTTCGACTACGGCTTCGGCAACGTCCGGTCCGCCGAGCGCGCCCTCGCCCATGTCGGCGCCGACGTCGAGATCACCCGCGACTTCGACACGGCGATGAACGCCGACGGGCTGCTCGTGCCCGGCGTCGGCGCGTTCTCCGCCTGCATGGAGGGCCTGAAGAAGGCCCGCGGCGAATGGATCATCGGACGCAGGCTCTCCGGCGGACGCCCCGTCATGGGCATCTGCGTCGGCATGCAGATCCTCTTCGAGCGCGGCATCGAGCACGGAGTCGAGACCGAGGGCCTCGACGAGTGGCCCGGCACCATCGGCCCGCTCAAGGCCGACGTCGTCCCGCACATGGGATGGAACACCGTCGAATCGCCCGAGGACTCCCGGCTGTTCGCCGGACTGGACGCCGAGGCCCGGTACTACTTCGTGCACTCGTACGCGGCGCACGACTGGTCCCTCGAAGTCACCAACGCCAAGATCCGTGCACCCAAGGTCACCTGGGCCACGCACGGCGAACGGTTCGTCGCGGCCGTGGAGAACGGCGCGCTGTGGGCCACCCAGTTCCACCCCGAGAAGTCCGGCGACGCCGGCGCCCAGCTGCTGACCAACTGGATCGAGACGCTGTAATGCCGAAGCTTGAACTGCTCCCCGCCGTTGACGTCCGCGACGGCCAGGCGGTCCGCCTGGTGCACGGCGAGTCCGGCTCCGAGACCTCCTACGGCTCCCCGCTCCAGGCCGCACTCGCCTGGCAGCGCTCCGGCGCCGAGTGGCTGCACCTCGTCGACCTGGACGCCGCCTTCGGCACCGGTGACAACCGGGCGCTCATCGCCGAGGTGGCCGGCGCCATGGACATCAAGGTCGAGCTCTCCGGCGGCATCCGCGACGACGCGACGCTCGCCGCCGCCCTCGCCACCGGCTGCCGCCGCGTCAACCTCGGCACCGCCGCGCTGGAGACCCCCGAGTGGGTCGCCAAGGTCATCGCCGAGCACGGCGACAAGATCGCGGTCGGCCTCGACGTCCGCGGCACCACGCTGCGCGGCCGCGGCTGGACCCGCGACGGCGGCGACCTGTACGAGACGCTCGCCCGCCTCGACTCCGAGGGCTGCGCCCGCTACGTCGTCACCGACATCGCCAAGGACGGCACGCTCCAGGGCCCCAACCTGGAACTCCTGAAGAACGTGTGCGCGGCCACGGACAAGCCCGTCGTCGCCTCCGGCGGCGTCTCCTCGCTCGACGACCTGCGGGCCATCGCCTCGCTCGTCCCGGCGGGCGTCGAGGGTGCGATCGTCGGCAAGGCGCTGTACGCGAAGGCGTTCACCCTCGAAGAGGCGCTGGAGGCGGTCTCCGTATGAGCGACTCCGTCAAGCGCGTCTCCTCCGGCGCCCCCTGGGAGGAGAAGTTCGGCTACTCCCGGGCGGTCGAACTCTCCAACGGGCTGGTGCTCGTGGCCGGCTGCACGTCGGTGGTGAACGGCCAGATCTCCGCGGGCAGCCCCTACGAGCAGGCCGTCACCTCCTTCGAGGTCGCCTTCGAGGCGCTGAAGCAGGTGGGACTCGGCCGCGAGGACGTCGTCCGTACCCGGATGTACGTCACGCACGCCCGGGACACCGACGAGGTCGGCCGCGCCCACAAGGAGCTGTTCGACGCGGTGCGCCCCGTCGCCACCATGATCATCGTGTCCGGCTTCGTCGACCCCAGCCTGGTCGTCGAGGTCGAGGTCGAGGCCTACCGGGCAGGTGCGTGATGACGCTCGCCGTACGTGTCATCCCCTGCCTCGACGTGGACAAGGGCCGGGTCGTCAAGGGCGTCAACTTCCAGAACCTGCGCGACGCCGGTGACCCCGTCGAGATGGCGAAGCTGTACGACGCCGAGGGCGCCGACGAGCTGACCTTCCTGGACATCACCGCGTCCAGCGGCGACCGGGAGACCACCTACGACGTGGTGCGCCGCACCGCCGAGCAGGTCTTCATCCCGCTCACCGTCGGCGGCGGCGTCCGTACCCCGGACGACGTCGACAAACTCCTGCGGGCCGGCGCCGACAAGGTCGGCGTCAACACCGCGGCCATCGCCCGGCCGGAGCTGATCCGGGAGATCGCCGAGCGCTTCGGGCGCCAGGTCCTGGTGCTCTCCGTGGACGCGCGGCGTACGCCTGCCGGCACCTTCGAGGTCACCACGCACGGCGGCCGCAAGGGCACCGGCGTCGACGCCGTCGAGTGGGCGCACCGGGCCGCCGAGCTCGGCGCCGGCGAGATCCTGCTCAACTCGATGGACGCCGACGGCACGAAGGACGGCTACGACACCGAGATGATCGCGGCCGTGCGCAAGCACGTGAGCGTTCCCGTCATCGCCTCCGGCGGCGCGGGCCGGCTCGCGGACTTCGCACCCGCCATCGACGCGGGAGCGGACGCGGTACTCGCGGCCTCCGTCTTCCACTTCGGCGATCTGCGGATCTCCGAGGTCAAGGGCGCTCTGCGGGAGGCAGGGCACCCGGTCCGCTGAGGACGTGCGGGGGAGCACCGGCCGTGAAGACCGGTGAAGTTGCCGATGTGCGGCACCGGGGTGCACCGCAACAGTGGCGACCGCCAGAGAACACCTGGCGGTTCCACGCGGTGCACTCCGAAGGTCCTCGGTGACAGTTGACGGGGGTCTCGGTCCCTGCCTGGCGTGGCTTCCCGCCACGACCGAGAGGATCCCCCCTCGTGCAGCACCTGCCCTCCGGCGACACCTCCCCGCGCCACCGGATGTCCAAGAGCCGCTCCCGCATCGTCAAAGGCCTGCTGGCCGCCACGGTCGCCACCGCGGGTCTGTGCACCGCGCTGATCCCGGGCGCCCAGGCCGCCGACAACCCGTACGAGCGCGGCCCGGCCCCCAGCAACTCGAGCATCGAGGCGAGCCGCGGCTCGTACGCGGTCTCTCAGACCAGCGTCTCCTCGCTCGGTGTCAGCGGCTTCGGCGGCGGAACGATCTACTACCCGACGTCCACCTCGGACGGCACCTTCGGCGCGGTCGCCATCTCGCCCGGCTTCACCGCCTACCAGTCCAGCATCGCCTGGCTCGGACCGCGGCTCGCCTCGCAGGGCTTCGTCGTCTTCACCATCGACACCAACACCACGCTGGACCAGCCCGACAGCCGGGGCCGCCAGCTCCTGGCAGCGCTGGACTACCTGACGAAGTCGAGCTCGGTGCGTACCCGGATCGACACCTCCCGGCTCGGCGTGATGGGCCACTCCATGGGCGGCGGCGGCACCCTGGAGGCGGCGAAGAGCCGCACCTCGCTGAAGGCGGCCATCCCGCTGACCGGCTGGAACCTCGACACCACCTGGCCCGAAGTCCGTACACCCACGCTGATCTTCGGTGCGGACGGCGACACGATCGCCCCCGTCGCCACCCACTCGGAGCCCTTCTACCAGTCGCTGCCGAGCTCGCTCGACAAGGCGTACGTGGAGCTGCGGGGGGCCACGCACTTCACGCCGAACTCCTCCAACACCACGATCGCGAAGTACAGCATCTCGTGGCTGAAGCGCTTCATCGACAATGACACCCGCTACGAGCAGTTCCTGTGCCCGCTGCCCGCGGCGAGCCTGACGATCGCAGAGTCGCGGGGCAACTGCCCGCACACCTCGTAGTTCCTGACAGCTGGTGAGGGCCGGACCGTGCACAGCGGTCCGGCCCTCGGCCGTTGGGGCGCTTCAGTCGTCCTCGGTGAGGAAGCCGGCGACAGCGGCGGCGAATCCCGGATCACGGACGGCGGTGAGATGGTCGCCGGGCAGCACCTTCAGCCGCGATCCGGTGAGGGCGTCGGCCAGCACCTCGGGGCGCACGGCGAGCGGATCGTCCGCCCCGGCGAGCACCAGCGTGGGTATCCGGATCCGTTCCAGCGGCAGCGGTGCCCGGTGCAGCGAGCGGAGTTGCGCGGCGAGCGCCAGGCGGTCGGAGCCAGTGGTGTCCGCCAGGACCCGGAAACCCCGGGTCCGTTCGGGGGCGTCGGCCGCGTCCTCGGCCGTCAGCGCGGCCGCCACCAGCTCAGGAGGCATGACCCGGGTGTCCAGCCCGCCCACCTCCACCGCGCCCGCGCCGATCCCGCCGACCACCAGCCGGGTGATCCGCTCGTCGCCGGCCGCCGCGAGCAGCGCCACGACCGCACCCATCGAGTAGCCCGCCAGATGCACCTCGCCGGCCCCGGTGCGGTCGATCAGCTGCCGTACGTCCCGGGCCATCACCGGCTCGCCGTACAGGGAGTCGTCGTGCGGCTTGTCCGACGAACCGTGCCCCCGGGCGTCGAGGGCCAGGACGTGGCGGCCCCGGGCCACCAGGGCCTCGACCACGCCGGGGCCCTCCCAGTTCAGCCGGGCATGGGCGGCGAAGCCGTGCAGCAGGATCACCGGGGGCAGCGCCGTCCGGGGCCCGCGGGACCAGGACCAGTAGCGCAGCGTCAGACCGTCGTCCGTGCGGAATTCATCAGTCATGGCCCGACATTACGGGCGGCCCGCGCGCGAACGGCCCCGCGCTGTGCGCCTGCACAGCCAAGTGCCGCCCGCCTTGGGAGCGCGCCCCGCAACCGGGCGGGGGCGGGGCGGGCCCGGACGCGCGTCTTCCGGCGCTGTTTACGCGGAAGTAACGTGCTGGTGTGACTCCATCGACGACCGTGCACAGTCCGCTCCGGCTGTACGGCCGCAGCGGTGAACTCGCCATTCTGGACACCCTGTTGGTGCGGCTGCGCAACGGCGACGGCGGCGCGCTGGTGCTGACCGCGCTGCCCGGCGTCGGCCGCACCGCGCTCCTGGACAAGGCCGTGGCCGCGCACCGCGAACGGCATACCGGCCCCGTGCTGTCCGCCACCGCGGCCCCCGCCGAACAACGGCTGCCGTACAGCGGGCTGCACGCTCTGCTCTGCTCCGCGCCGGGCCCGCTCCCCCTGCCGCCGGACCGGGTGCTGCGCGAGGGCATCGCCCCTGCGGAACTCCTCGTCCTGCTCCGCGAACTCGGTTCCGAGCGGCCTCTGTTGGTATGTGTGGACGACGCACACGCCTGGGACCCCGACTCGCGCGACGCCCTGGTCTTCGCAGCCCGCAGGCTCGGCGCGGGCAGCCGGGTCGCGGTGGTGATCGGGGCGGGTGACGAGACCAGTTTCGCGGGGCTGCCCGCGCTCCGGCTCGGCCCCCTCGACGACGATGCGGCGGCGGCCCTCCTGGACCGCATCACCGAGGCCGCCGGCGTCGCGGACCAGGTGGACCCGGTGGTCCGCGGCGAGCTCATCCGGGAGGCGGCCGGGAACCCCCGGCTGCTCGCCGGACTGGCCGCCCGGCTCACCCCCGGCCAACTGGCGGGCCGCACCCCTCCGCCGTATCCGCTGCCCGGCGCCGAGGACGTCCTGGAGGCGCACGCCGCCCGCCTGGACGGGCTGCCCCCGGACGCCCGCACACTCCTGCTGCTGGCCGCCGCGGCACACGAGCACGAGCCGGAGGGCGCCGGCGCCGAAGTCGCGCTCCTGCGCCGCGCCGCCGCCGCGGCGGGCCTCGGCCCCGCCGCGCTCGACCAGGCCCTGCTGAGCCCGGCCGGGACCGCCGGGGCCCTCCAACGAGCGGGCGACCGGCTCCACTTCAGCCACCCGCTGCTGCGCCGGGCGGTCCTGCACCGAGCCTCCCCGCAGCACCGCCGCGCGGTGCACGGCTTGCTCGCCGCGCTACTGACGCCGGCCCCGCCCGGCGCCCGAGGGCGGGTCCGCCGGCCACCGCGGCGGTCCGCGGGCGCGGGGAGCGGGGCACTGGGCCCCGCCGGTCAGACGGCCCGGCCCGGGGCCGGTGTTCCGTATGTGACGGCTCCCGGGCCCGCTGCCCGTTCAGGCGACGGCTGGGCGCCCCGTTCCGCCCTCCGTCCGGGGGAGGGGCYGGTGACGGGTTCGGGTCTGCGGGTGGTGGATGGGTCGGTGACCGGTTCGGGCCTGCGTCCGGGGGATGGGTCGGTGACCGGTTCGGGCCTGCGACCGGGGGATGGGTCGGTGACCCGTTCGGGCCTGCGCCCGGGTGGGGGGTGGGTGACCGGCGCGGGTGAGCGTCCCCTGGGCGGCCCGGCGCTGTCCCCTCAGCGCGGCGCGTTGCAGCCCGGCGCGTTGCAGCCCGGCGCGTTGCAGCGCGGGGCGTTGCCGCCGGGGGCGGGGTACCTGGCTGCCGGACCGGCCGGGCTGCCCGCGCTCGTCCAGCGGGCCTGCGCCGCCGAGGGGCCCGACGACGCGCTGGCCGACGCGCTGGAGGCGGCGGCCGTGGCGCCGCGGCCGTTTGCCGAGCGGGCCGCCGCGCTCGCCCGTGCCGCGGTGCTCTCCGGCGACGAGGCGGTGCGGGCCGCCCGGTTCGCCGCCGCGGCCGAGCACACCCGGCTCGCGGGAGACGCCGGCCGGGCCCGCGCGCTGCTGGCCCGGGTCGGCGCCCGCCCCGCGCACGACGGCGCGCACCTGGTGCGCGGACTGCTCGCCCTGCGCGACGGACCGGCCGCCGACGCCCACGAGGCCCTCCTCACCGCCGCGGCGCTGCTCGCGCCGCACGACCCGCGCCGTGCCCTCGACGCCCGGCTCGGCGCCGCCGAGGCCGCCTGGGCGATGGGGGACGCGCTCGCGTACCTCGACGCCATGACCCGGATGCCGGTCTCCGTGCCCGAGCCGGCCCTCGCCCAGTACTGCGACGGCATGAGCGCGGTGCTGTGCGGCCGCATCGCCGAAGGGCAGGCGCTGCTGCGCCGCTGCCTCGACTCGGCCGGCCGGGCGGACGACCCGGCCCAGCTGCTGCGCGGCGGGGTGTCGGCGCTGGTGCTGGGCGATGTGGACGCCGCCTGCCGGTTCGGTACCCGGGCGCTCGCCGCCGTACGGTCGGCCGGTCCGGAGGCCCTGCTGCCGCAGGCCCTGGAGCACCTGGCGTACGCCGAGCTGCGGGCCGGCCGCCATGCCTCCGCCCGCGCCCACGCGCTGGAGGGCCTGCACGCGGCCCGGCGTACCGGACAGCCCAACATCGGCTCCCACCTGCACGCCGTGCTCGCACTCGCCGCTTCCGTGGAGGGCGGCACGGAGGCCTGCGCAGCCCACGCCGACGCGGCGCTCGCAGGGGCGGGCCCCCACGGCCTCGTCCAGGCCGCGACCCTCGCCACCTGGGCGCTCGCCCGCGCGGATCTGGCGGCGGGCCGCTCCGGCGAGGCCGCGGCCCGGCTCGACCCGCTCGTGCGGCCCGGACCCCGGCGCGGGCACTTCGCCACCCGGATGCTCGCCGTACCGTGCTACGTCGAGGCGTCCGTCCTGGCCGGGCGGGCGGACCGGGGCAGGGGAGCGGACCCGGTCGCCGACGCGGTGGCGGAGTTCGCCGTGTGGGTCACGCGCACCACCGACCCGCAGGCCCCCGCCCAGCTCGCCCGCTGCCGCGCCCTGCTGGCGGCACCGGCAGATGTCGCCGGACGGTACGAGGAGGCGCTCGCCCACCACGACCGCGCGGGCGGCGACTTCGAACGCGCCCGCACCCAGCTGCTGTACGGGGCGTGGTTGCGCCGGCGCCGCCGTACCCGGGAGGCCAGGGGCCCGCTGCGGGACGCCCTGGTGGCCTTCGAGCGGTGCGGCGCGCGGGCCTGGACCGACAGGGCGAGCGGTGAGCTGAGGGCCGCCGGGGAGGCCGTGGAGGGCCCGTCCGCGGCGGGCGGCACGGATCCGCTGGCCGCGCTCACCCCCCAGCAGCAGCGCATCGCCCGATGCGTCGCCGAGGGGGCCACCAACCGTGAGGTGGCGCTGCGGCTGTCGGTGAGCACGCGGACCGTCGACCACCATCTGCGCAACGTCTTCGCGGCGCTCGGCGTGCGGTCCAGGACCGAACTGGCCAGGCTGCTGGACCGCTGACGGGTGCCGGTGAGGCGCCACCGGTTTCGGCTCCGAGTCCGGGAGGTTGCAGGACCGTGATGAGAAGTACGCCGCACACCTCTAGGTACCGACCGGGCGGTATGCCATTCTGCGGGCGTCAGGATGATTCGGTGTGCTCATGCCCAACGCCGGGCTGGGTGAACCGGAGCCGGTCGTTTTCTGGAGCCGGCCGAATCCCGGTGGAGGCCGCCATGCCGCAGGTCGTACGTTCACGGGTCAGGGCGCTGCACGGGCCGCCCCCCGTCGCGCCGATGCCGCGCCGCTTCCGTTCGCTGGCCGATCGCGAGGCCGTCGCCGTACTGCACCGGGCTGCCCGGGTGCTGATGGAGGCGCTGCCGGAGCTCACGGACCGGCTCGTCGAAGCGCTGCGCGAGCAGGAGCCCGCCTACCGCTCGGCCATCGAGGCCGACGCGGCGGAGATCTGGCAGGAGGTGCACCACTCGCTGCGCCACAACGTGGGATCGCTGATCCAGCCCCGGGAGTTCCGGGAGGCCGCCCACCGGACCTCCCGGCGGATCGGTGAGGCCCGGGCCGAGCAGGGCCTGCCGCTCGACGCGGTCCTGCACGCCTTCCGGATGGGCGGCGCGATGGTCTGGCAGGACCTGGTGGACGACACCGCGCGCCGCCACCCCGAGGACATCCGGCTGCTGGTGCACGTCGCTGCGGACGTCTGGAACTTCGTGGACGAGCACTGTGGTGTCGTCGCGGACGCCTACCGCCAGACCGAGCGCAGGCTGGCCTGGCGGCGGGAGAACCGCCAGCGCCTGATGACGGCGGCCCTGCTGGACGGCACCGCGCAGATCGCCGAACTGCCGGACGCCGCCGCGATGCTGGGGCTGCCGGAACACGGCAGGTACGCGGTGCTCGCGGTCTCCACCGCCCGCCGCGCCCCGCACGGCACCGCGCAGCCGCCCATGACGCTGCCCGCCGGCACGGACGCGCTCTGGCACCCGGGCCCGGACGCCGAGTTCGCGATCCTGCCGCTGTCCCGGGGCGAGGGTGCGGCGGAATCCGTCGCCCCGCTCACCGGACCGGCGACCGACGAGGAGGACGACGAGCAGCCCGGCGGACCTGTCGACGGGGACGCGGAACTCGCCGCGTTGGCCGCCGGGTTGTCCGCACCGCCCGGCAGCCGGGTCGGCATCAGCTCCGTCGTGGACGGACTGGCGGCCGTCGGGGACGCCCGGCGGCTCGCCGAGACCGCGCTGCGGGCCTGCCCGGCCGGAGGCGGGGTCGTGCTGCTCGACGAGCAGTTGCCCGCCGCCCTGGTCGTCTCGTCCCCGGGACTCGGCTCCGCGCTGGCCGCACGGGTGCTGGGGCCGCTGGACCGGCTGGATCCGGCCGACCGTGACGTGATCATCGAGACGCTCACGGCGTGGCTCGACTCGGACGGTTCCGCGCAGCGGGCGGGGGCCCGGCTCTACTGTCACCGCAACACGGTCCTGAACCGGCTGCGCCGTTTCGAGCAGCTGACCGGCCGCTGTCTGACCCGCCCGTCCGACGCGGTCGAGGTCTCCCTCGCCCTGACGGCCCGCCGACTGCTGGCGGGCTGACGGCCCGGCAGGCACTACGAGCCCGCGCCCACCGGGCGTCCGGACCGCCGGCGTCCGGAAGCCCGCACCGTCCGTGCCGTCGTCCGGTGGGGCGGTGGGGCGGTTGACGACGCGCCCGCGCCCACCGGGCGTCCGGACCGCCGGCGTCCGGAAGCCTGCACCGTCCGTGCCGTCGTCCGGTGGGGCGGTGGGGCGGCGGACGGCGTGCCCGCGTCCGGCCGGGCGTCCGGACCGCCGGCGCCCCGAAGCCTGGGACGACGTGCTCGCGTCCGCCGGGGTACCGGCCGAGGCGCTCGCGCCCCGGGCCGGTGGCCGGGGGCGCGGCAGGCGCGATGTGCTCGCGCACAGACCTCGCCCGCACCGGCTGTACCCGCGCAGCGCCCCCGCTCCGGCCGCTGTACGCAGCCCCGGCCGCCTGATGCCGTAACCGGCATGTCCTCAGCGCCCACGACACCCCGCACGCCTCGCGCCCCCGCGCGCGCCTGCGCACCTGCCGTCCCACCTGCCCCGGCTCCGGGACCGCGCCGGTGAGCGGCGGCTTCGACGCCCGGTCGCTGGCCGTGGTCGTCTTCCTCGGATTCGTCGCCGTGTCGCTGCTGCTGTGCGGGCTCGCCGCGGCGGACCAGGACGACCCGGAACACTTCTACGCGGGCGGCGGCTCCGCCCTCGGTCCGGCCGGGAGCGGGCTGGCCATCGCCGGGGACTACATCTCGGCCGCCACCCTGCTCTCCACCACGGGTTCGGTCGCCCTCGCCGGGTTCGACGGCATCCTCTTCGCCGCCGCCACGGTCGCCTCCCTGGTCCTGGTCATGCGGATCCTGGCCGAACCGATGCGCCGCAAGGGCGTGTTCACCCTCGGCGACTTCCTGGCGGACCGGCTCGGCGACCCGACCGTACGCCGCGCCCTGGGCATCACGACCCTGGTCGTGCTGGCCCCGCTGCTGCTGGTGCAACTCGCCACCGCGGGACGGGTCATGGCCTCCATGTTCGGGCTGCCCGACGGCGCGCTCACCAGCTGCACCGTCGCCAGCGGCGCCCTGATGGTCTGCTACTCGGCGGTCGGCGGCATGCGCGGCACCGGCTACATCCAGATCGTCAAGGTCGCGGTGGTGCTGGCCGCCGTGACCCTGCTCGCCGGGCTGGTGCTCGCCCGTTACGGCTGGAACCCCTTCGCCCTCTTCGACGCCGCCCAACAGGGCAGCGGCGCCGGCGGGTCCTACGCGCTCCCCGGACTGCAGTTCGGCCACACCTTCGCCGGCACCCTGGACCTCATCGGCTTCCAGCTGACCCTGGTCCTCGGCGCCGCCTGCATGCCGCACATCATGATGCGGCTGCACCCCATGCGCGACCGCTGGACCGTGCGCCGCGCCACCGTCTGGGCGGCGGCCCCGGTGGCCTTCCTGTGCGCCGGCGTCGTCGTGGTCGGCCTCGGGGCGTCCGCGCTGCTCGGCCACAAGATCATCCAGGCCGCGGACCCGGCGGGCGGCACCGCGCTCCTGCTGGTGACCGGCGCACTCGACCCGGGCGCCGACGGGCCGCGCGAGAGCCTGCTGTTCGCGTTCGTGGCCTGCGCGGTGTTCGCGACCACCCTGGCCGCCGTGGCCGGCATCACGCTGGCCGCCGCCTCCTCCGTCGCCCGGGACTTCGCCGCGAAGGCCCGCTCCCGTACGGCAGCCCGCTCCGACCGGTCCGCGGGGCGCGAGATCCTCCGCGCCCGCCTGGCCGTCGTCCTGACGGGCGCGCTCGCCGTCTACGTGTCGACGTACACCCACGACCGCAATCCGCAGGTGCTGCTCTCGCTCTCGTTCGCGGCCGCCGCGTCCGTACTGCCGCCGGTCCTGCTGTACGCCCTGTTCCGGCCGGGCTTCAACGCGCGCGGGGTCCGCTGGACGGTCTACGGCACACTGCCGCTCATCGTGTTCCTGATGGTTTTCTCGCCCGCGTTCTCCGGCACCCACATCGCGCTGTTCCCGACCCGCGACTTCCACTGGTTCCCGCTCCAGACACCGGGCCTGGTCACTATCCCGGCCGGATTCCTCCTGGGATACCTCGGCTCCCGCACCGGCCGCGGCGAAGCGGCCGGGCCGCGGCCGCACCGCGCCGCGTCCGTCACGCGGTAGCGGGCCGCGCCAGGCCCGCCCGCGCGGCTACATCCCGAGCTTCGCGGTCGTCAGCCGGCCGATCGCGTCCTGCTCGCCCTCCAGCTCCACCCGCGCCGCGTCCTGCCGCCCGAACGCGAACAGCAGCAGCTCACCCGGCTCTCCCGTCACCGTCACCACCGGGGTCCCCTTGTGCGCCACCGCCGTCTGGCCGTCCGGCCGGCGCAGCACCAGCCCCACCGGGGCCTTCCGGCCCAGGACCCGCGCCGCCTTCTCCGTACGCGACCACAGGACGTCGGCGAAGACCGGGTCCAGCTCCCGCGCCGACCAGTCCGGCTGCGCCCGGCGGACGTCCTCCGTGTGCACGTAGAACTCGACGGTGTTCGCCGCCTCGTCCAGCTGCTTCAGCCCGAACGGGGACATCCTCGGCGGACCCGTTCGGATGAGCTGGATCAGTTCCTCGTACGGCTTCTCGGTGAACTCGGTCATGACCCGGTCACGCCGGTTCTTCAGCGGGCCGATGACCAGCCCCGCGGCCGCGTCCGGCCGCCGCTCACGCACCACCACATGGGCCGCCAGATCGCGGGCGGTCCAGCCGTGGCAGAGGGTCGGGGCCTCCGGGCCCACGGCCTCCAACAGGTCGGCAAGCAGAAGTCGTTCGCGCTTCGCATGGGTCGACATGCCCGCCAGCGTACGACCGCCGTCCGCCGTCCGCCCAGTGGACGCACACCCGAATGCGCTCCGTACCCACGGCACAATGGGCACATGACCAGCACGCCCACGCCCGGCACGCCCCGGCCCGCCAGCGACCTCGACCCCGCCATCGCCGCCCGTCTCAAGCGCGGCGCCGACGGGCTGGTCCCGGCCATCGCCCAGCAGTACGACACCGGCGAGGTGCTGATGCTCGGCTGGATGGACGACGAGGCGCTGCACCGCACGCTCACCACCGGCCGCTGCACCTACTGGTCGCGCAGCCGCCAGGAGTACTGGGTCAAGGGCGACACGTCCGGCCACATCCAGCTGGTCAAGTCCGTCGCCCTCGACTGCGACGCCGACACGGTCCTCGTCAGGGTCGACCAGACGGGCGCCGCCTGCCACACGGGCGACCGCACCTGTTTCGACGCCGACGTCCTGTTCCCCGGACAGTAGGGTCTGCCGCCATGGACCTCGACACCTTCCGCAAGCTGGCCGTCGACCGGCGCGTCATCCCCGTCACCCGCCGGCTCCTCGCGGACGGCGACACCCCGGTCGGCCTCTACCG
Source organism: Streptomyces sp. OR43 (assembly GCF_008042275.1). Lineage (GTDB taxonomy): Bacteria > Actinomycetota > Actinomycetes > Streptomycetales > Streptomycetaceae > Streptomyces. The sequence goes on from NZ_RDBK01000025.1 coordinate 500,320, forward strand.
CAAGCTCGCGGGGGAACGCACCGGAACCTTCCTCCTCGAATCCGCGGAGAACGGCCGCACCTGGTCGCGCTACTCCTTCATCGGCGTACGCAGCGCCGCCACGCTCACCACCCGCGACGGCGAGGCCCACTGGCTCGGCACCCCGCCCGTCGGCGTCCCCGTCGACGGCGACCCGCTCCGGGCCCTGCGCGCGACCATCGAGACCCTCCACACCCCGCACGACCAGGAATCCGGGCTGCCGCCCTTCACCGGCGGCATGGTCGGCTACCTCGGCTACGACATCGTGCGCCGGCTCGAGAAGATCGGCGAGAGCGGCGGCGACGACCTGAAGCTCCCCGAGCTGACGATGCTGCTCACCTCCGACCTCGCCGTCCTCGACCACTGGGACGGCAGCGTCCTGCTGATCGCCAACGCGATCAACCACAACGACCTGGCCACCGGCGTCGACGAGGCGTACACCGACGCCGTCGCCCGGCTCGACGCCATGGAACGGGACCTGAGCCGCCCCGTCGAGAACGCTCCGGCCGCCCTCCCGCCCTCCGAGCTCCCGCCGTACACCGCCCTGTGGGGCGGCCCGGCCTACCAGGACGCCGTCGAGGACGTGAAGGAGCGCATCCGGGCCGGCGAGGCCTTCCAGGTCGTCCCCTCCCAGCGCTTCGAAACCCCGTGCACGGCCAGCGCGTTGGACGTCTACCGGGTGCTGCGCGCCACCAACCCGTCGCCGTACATGTACCTCTTCCGCTTCGACGGCTTCGACGTCGCGGGCTCCAGCCCCGAGGCCCTCGTCAAGGTCGAGGACGGCCGCGCGATGGTCCACCCGATCGCCGGCACCCGGCATCGCGGCGCCACCCCCCAGGAGGACCAGGCGCTCGCCGACGAACTCCTCGCCGACCCGAAGGAGCGCGCCGAGCACCTGATGCTCGTCGACCTCGGCCGCAACGACCTGGGCCGGGTCTGCGAACCCGGGAGCGTCGAGGTCGTCGACTTCATGTCGATCGAGCGGTACTCCCATGTGATGCACATCGTGTCCACCGTCACCGGCAAGGTCGCCGAGGGCCGCACCGCCTTCGACGTCCTGACCGCGTGCTTCCCGGCGGGCACCCTCTCCGGCGCCCCCAAGCCGCGCGCCATGCAGATCATCGAGGAGCTCGAACCCACCCGCCGCGGCCTGTACGGCGGCTGCGTCGGCTACCTCGACTTCGCCGGGGACTCCGACACCGCCATCGCGATCCGCACCGCCCTGCTGCGCGACGGCACGGCGTACGTCCAGGCCGGAGCCGGGGTCGTCGCCGACTCCGACCCGGTCGCCGAGGACACCGAGTGCCGCAACAAGGCCGCCGCGGTGCTGCGCGCCGTGCACACCGCCAACCGGCTCGGCGGCAACTGAGCGCATCCGGCAACGGGGGCGGCGACGCGGGCTCCTTTCGCCGCCCCCGTTGCCGGATGCCCCGAGACGACCGGCACACGGGGCGCGGTCGGCCTCTGCGGGGCCGTAAGGGATAGTGGAGTACGTGAGCGCTGTCCCCGTACCCCAGCCCCGTGCCGAAGCCGCCACCGCGCCCGACAGCGCGGGAAGCCGCCGAAGCCTGGCCGCCGGCCTGCTCCTCGGGGCAGCCGGAGCCACCGTCGTGCTGCTCGCCTCCGGGCAGACCTGGGCCGGGGGCAAGGCCGCGGTCGGCGGCGGCACCCTGGCACTGAACGCCGAGGGGCAGGACGTCACCGGCCTTCCCGCGGCCCTCGCCATAGTCGGCCTGGCCGCGCTCGTCGCCGTCTTCGCCGTCCGCGGCGCCGGCCGGCTGGCCGTCGCGGGACTGCTGGCCCTCAGCGGCTTCGGCGCCGCGCTGAGCGCCTTCCTCGGCGCGTCCGACAGCGCCGCACTGGACGAGAAGGCCGCGCAGACCACCGGCGACACCTCCGCCACCATCCACGCACTCAGCCACACCGCCTGGCCCTACGTCACTGCGGCCGGCGGCCTGCTGATCCTCGTCGCCGGGCTGCTCGCCCTGCGCTTCGGCAGCCGCTGGCCCACGATGTCCGGAAGGTACGAGCGCGATGGCACCCCGCGCCCCCGCAAAACGCCGTCGATGATAACGCCGTCGATGATCTCGTCGAGCACACTCACGCGAGAGGCCCCCTTCCGGGACGTTGACAGGGGAACAGGATGGGACATCCCGATGGTATCCGCAGGAGGCCAATGGGCCCGCATCCGCCTGGCGGATGTCCCACTACCTGGGCATTCACGGCGCCAGCGCCGATCCGAACGCCAGGCCCGCCGCCGTCATGGCGGGCGTCGTCGCCGCCTTCGCCTATGTCGGCACCGTGGACCCCAACGAACCCGGGCACTACCCCGTCTGCCCGCTGCTCCGGCTCACCGGCATCTCCTGCCCGGGCTGCGGCGGACTGCGCAGCGCCCACGCCTTCGCGCACGGTGACATCGCGGCGGCATTCGGCTCCAACGCCGTCGCCGTCATCGGGTACGTGGCCTTCGCCGTGCTCTGGGCGCTCTGGATGGTCCGCGCGGCCGCCGGACGGCCGGTGCGGATCGAACCGAAACCTGTCCACTGGTGGGCGATCGGAGCCGTACTGCTGGTCTTCACGGTGGTGCGGAACCTGCCGTTCGGATCGGCGCTGGCGCCGTGAATGCCCAGGTAGTGGGACATCCGCCAGGCGGATGCGGGCCCATTGGCCTCCTGCGGATACCATCGGGATGTCCCATCCTGTTCCCCTGTCAACGTCCCGGAAGGGGGCCTCTCGCGTGAGTGTGCTCGACGAGATCATCGACGGCGTTCGCGCCGACCTCGCGGAGCGGCAGGCGCGCGTCAGCCTCGACGAGCTCAAGGAACGCGCGGCGCGCGCTCCCCAGGCCAAGGACGGAGTCGCCGCCCTGCGCGGCGAGGGCGTGACCGTCATCTGCGAGGTCAAGCGCTCCAGCCCCTCCAAGGGCGCCCTTGCCGCCATCGCCGACCCGGCCGCGCTCGCCGCGGACTACGAGGCCGGCGGCGCGTCCGTCATCTCGGTCCTCACCGAGGAGCGCCGCTTCGGTGGATCGCTGGCCGACCTGGAGGCCGTCCGCGCCAAGGTCGACATCCCGATCCTGCGCAAGGACTTCATCGTCACCTCGTACCAGCTGTGGGAGGCGCGCGCGTACGGCGCCGACCTCGCCCTGCTGATCGTCGCCGCCCTCGACCAGGAGGCCCTCGTCTCCCTGATCGAGCGTGCCGAGTCCATCGGCCTGACGCCGCTGGTCGAGGCCCACGACGAGGAGGAGGCGGAGCGCGCGGTGGAGGCCGGCGCGAAGATCATCGGCGTCAACGCGCGCAACCTGAAGGACCTCAAGGTCGACCGCTCCACCTTCGAGCGCGTCGCACCCGAGATCCCGGACCACATCGTCAAGATCGCCGAGTCCGGCGTCCGCGGCCCGCACGACCTCATCGCCTACGCCAACGCGGGCGCGGACGGTGTGCTGGTCGGCGAGTCCCTGGTCACCGGCCGCGACCCGCGGGCGGCCGTCGCCGACCTGGTCGCCGCCGGCGCCCACCCGGCGCTCCGGCACGGACGGAGCTGACCCAGGGCCTTTCGTTGGGATCGAGCCGGGCTCGTGGGCCCCGGCACGCGCACCTGCCGCGTCGTCGGCCGCCAGTGCTCGCGGTGACTCCCTCCTCCGCCTTGCAGCCGCACGCACCGGACCCGCTCCCGATCCGGCCTGATCCGAACGAAAGGCCCTGCCCGTGACCCCCGACCGTTCCGCGCTCCGTCCCCGGGCGGGCCTGTGCCCCGCTCGGGCACGGCGGACGCTGGGACGCGACCCGCACGCGCCGCTGGCGCGCGGCWGCCGCCCCCGCGGCTGCCGCGCCCCCGCCCGCCGCGTGCACGGACGGCGGGTGCGGTACGTGATCGGCGACGAACCAGGACAGGTCAACGGCATGCGATGGCGCACGGGGTCCGCGCAGTAGAGCGAGCCCCGGCCGTCGCACCCCCGCCCCACCCGGCGGATCCGCACGACCGCACCGCCCGGCCTGCCACGGCCGCGGCGGCGCTCCGCTCACGGCGCAATACGGTGAACCCACCCACTGCCATGCCGAGGAGCAACGTCGAGATGTCGTCCGACTTCTTCATTCCGGACCCGGAGGGTCTGATCCCCAGCGCCGAGGGTTACTTCGGCGCGTACGGCGGAAAGTTCATCCCGGAGGCGCTCGTCGCCGCCGTGGACGAGGTCGCCGTCGAGTACGACAAGGCCAAGGCCGACCCGGCCTTCGCCGCCGAGCTCAACGAGCTGATGGTGAACTACACCGGCCGGCCCAGCGCCCTGACCGAGGTCAAGCGGTTCGCCGAGCACGCCGGCGGCGCGCGGATCTTCCTCAAGCGCGAAGACCTGAACCACACCGGCTCGCACAAGATCAACAACGTGCTGGGCCAGGCGCTGCTCACCAGGCGCATGGGCAAGACCCGCGTCATCGCGGAGACCGGGGCCGGCCAGCACGGCGTCGCCACCGCGACCGCCTGCGCGCTCTTCGGGCTCGAATGCACCATCTATATGGGTGAGATCGACACCGAGCGCCAGGCGCTGAACGTGGCGCGCATGCGGATGCTCGGTGCCGAGGTCATCGCGGTGAAGTCTGGCTCCCGCACGCTGAAGGACGCCATCAACGAGGCGTTCCGCGACTGGGTCGCCAACGTCGACCGCACCCACTACCTCTTCGGTACGGTCGCGGGCCCGCACCCCTTCCCCGCCATGGTCCGCGACTTCCACCGCGTGATCGGCGTCGAGGCCCGGCGCCAGATCCTGGAGCGGGCCGGCCGGCTGCCGGACGCCGCCATCGCCTGCGTCGGCGGCGGCTCCAACGCCATCGGCCTCTTCCACGCCCTCATCCCCGACGCGGGCGTCCGCCTCATCGGCTGCGAGCCCGCCGGGCACGGGGTGGAGACCGGCGAGCACGCGGCGACCCTGACCGAGGGCGAACCCGGCATCCTGCACGGCTCGCGCAGCTACGTCCTCCAGGACGACGAGGGCCAGATCACCGAGCCGTACTCCATCTCGGCCGGCCTGGACTACCCGGGCATCGGCCCGGAGCACGCCTACCTGAAGGACGTCGGCCGCGGCGAGTACCGCGCGGTCACCGACGACGCGGCCATGCAGGCGCTGCGCCTGCTCTCGCGCACCGAGGGGATCATCCCGGCCATCGAGAGCGCGCACGCGCTGGCCGGCGCCCTGGAGGTCGGCAAGGAGCTCGGCAAGGACGGTCTGATCCTGGTCAACCTGTCCGGCCGCGGCGACAAGGACATGGACACGGCAGCGCGCTACTTCGGGCTGTACGACACCGACGCCGCCGTCGAGGCCGACGCGGGCAGCGAAGGCGCCGAGATCGAGGGGGACGCCAAGTGAGCGGCAACATCGAACTGCTGAACACCACGCTCGCCGCCGCGAAGGCCGAGAACCGGGCCGCGCTGATCGCGTACCTGCCGGCCGGGTTCCCGACCGTGGACGGCGCCATCGAGGCCGTCAAGGCCGTGGCCGCGGGCGGCGCCGACGTCGTCGAGGTGGGGCTGCCCCACAGCGATCCCGTGCTCGACGGGCCCGTCATCCAGACGGCCGACGACATCGCGCTGCGCGGCGGGGTGCGGATCGCCGACGTGATGCGCACGGTCCGCGAGGCGCACGAGGCGACCGGCATCCCCATCCTCGTCATGACGTACTGGAACCCGATCGACCGGTACGGCGTCGAGCGCTTCACCGCCGAACTCGCCGAGGCCGGCGGCGCCGGGTGCATCCTGCCCGACCTGCCGGTCCAGGAGTCCGCCCTGTGGCGTGAGCACGCCGACAAGCACGGTCTGGCGACCGTCTTCGTCGTCGCGCCCAGCAGCAAGGACGAGCGGCTCGCCACCATCACGGCGGCCGGCTCCGGCTTCGTGTACGCCGCCTCGCTGATGGGGGTCACCGGTACCCGTGTCTCGGTCGGCGAACAGGCCCAGGACCTGGTGCGGCGTACTCGCGCCACCACGGACATCCCGGTCTGCGTCGGCCTCGGCGTCTCCAACGCCGACCAGGCCGCCGAGGTCGCGGGCTTCGCCGACGGCGTCATCGTCGGCTCCGCCTTCGTCAAGCGGATGCTCGACGCGCCGGACGAGGCGGCGGGCCTCACGGCCGTCCGCTCACTGGCGGCCGACCTGGCCGAAGGTGTTCGAAAGCGCTGACACCCTGCCTCACCCGAATGGGTGGACCTGGGACCGGGGAGGCACGCGCGTGCCTCCCCGGTTCGTTGCTGCGGGTGTGAGCGAGAAGAACCAAGAGGGAAAACGGGCCGCGCGAGACCGGCTGAACCAGCAGCGCGAGCTGGCGCGGGCGCGTGAGCGCCGCCGCCGCACGCTGATCGTCTCCGCCGCCGTGGTGGGAATCCTGGGACTGGCCGCCGTCGTCGGCCTGATCGCGGCCAACAGCGGCGGCAAGGGCGACAAGGCCAAGGCGTCGGGCCCCGCCGTCGCACCGTCCGGTGCCACCGGCAAGGACAGCCTGACCATTCCGGTGGGAGCGGACGACGCCCCGTCCACGCTCACGGTCTGGGAGGACTTCCGCTGCCCGGTCTGCGCCCAGTTCGAGAACGCGTTCCGCGACACGATCCACCAGATGGAGCAGAGCGGGCAGCTCAAGGTCGAGTACCACTTCGCCACGCTGATCGACGGCAACCTCGGCGGCAGCGGCTCCCTCAAGGCGGCCAACGCGGCAGCCTGCGCCCAGGACGCCGGCAAGTTCCCCGCCTACCACGACGTCCTGTACAGCAACCAGCCGCCGGAGTCCGACGACGCCTTCGGCGACAACAGCAAGCTCATCGAGCTGTCCAAGAAGGTCGAGGGCCTCGACACGCCCGCGTTCCGCAGCTGTGTGGAGGACGGGGCGCACGACGCCTGGGTGGAGAAGTCCAACACCGCGTTCGAGAACGGCGGATTCCAGGGCACACCGACGGCGCTGCTCAACGGCGAGTCGATCTTCCCCAAGAAGGGCGACGAGCCGATCACCGTGGCCAACCTGAAGAAGTGGGTCGCCGAGGCCAACAAGGGCAAGAAGCCGGGGACCGTCACCCCCGCCCCCTCGGGGTCCTGAGCGGAGGGCAGCCGGGGGAATCGATGACCGGCTCGTTACCCAGACGTTGTCGGGCGGGTTGCCGTACGTCCCGCCCGGCAGGGTAGCGTCGACCGTGCCATGAATCTTGCCTACATCCCCAGCCCGTCGACCGGCGTGATCGATCTCGGACCGATCCCGCTCCGCGGCTACGCGTTCTGCATCATCATCGGTGTCTTCGTCGCCGTATGGTTCGGCAACAAGCGCTGGATCGCCCGAGGCGGCAGAGCCGGCACGGTCGCCGACATCGCCGTCTGGGCCGTGCCCTTCGGCCTGGTCGGCGGCAGGCTCTACCACGTCATCACCGACTACCAGCTGTACTTCAGCGACGGTGAGAACTGGGTCGACGCCTTCAAGATCTGGCAGGGCGGCCTCGGTATCTGGGGTGCGATCGCGTTCGGCGCGGTCGGTGCCTGGATCGGCTGCCGCCGCCGCGGGATCCCGCTGCCCGCCTGGGCCGACGCGCTCGCCCCGGGCATCGCCCTGGCCCAGGCCTGCGGCCGCTGGGGCAACTGGTTCAACCAGGAGCTGTACGGCAAGGCGACCGACGTCCCATGGGCGCTGAAGATCAGCGAGGGTCCCAACCGGGTCGCCGGCACCTACCACCCGACCTTCCTGTACGAGTCGCTGTGGTGCATCGGTGTGGCGCTCCTGGTGATCTGGGCGGACCGCCGCTTCAAGCTCGGACACGGGCGGGCGTTCGCGCTGTACGTCGCGGCCTACTGCGCGGGCCGTGCCTGGATCGAGTACATGCGTGTCGACGAGGCCCACCACATCCTGGGCCTGCGGCTCAACGTGTGGACCGCGCTGATCATGTTCGTGCTGGCGGTGACGTACATCGTGATCTCGGCGAAGGTACGGCCGGGGCGCGAGGAGATCGTCGAGCCGGAGGCGTCAAAGACGCCCGAGGCCAAGGACGGCGAGGCCGCCGAGGACACGGAGTCCCCCGAAGCGAAGCAGGCCGAGGCCGACACCGACGCCGAAGCCGACGAGGACGCGCCGAAGACGAACGGTGAGGCGGAGACGGCCAAGGGCTGACGCCGACACCGCACGCACGACCACGAGGGGCCGCCGGACGATACGGCGGCCCCTCGTCATGTCCGTGGCTGCGGCACGGTGTCCTCAATCGCCGGACGGGCTCGATTCCGCCAGGGCCAGCGTGCGGTGGGCCTGGGCGACCACCGCCGCGTCGACGAAGCGGCCGTCCGGCAGGGCCAGGGCACCCGCCTCGACCCGGGCCGCCTCGACGATCTCCTGAGCCGCCTCGACCTCCTGCGGAGTCGGCCGGAACGCCCGCTCGATCACCGGGAGCTGGCGGGGGTGGATCGCCGCCCGGCCGAGGAACCCGAGCGCCCGCCCATGGGCGCAGGACGCCCAGAGCCCGTCCAGGTCCCGGACGTCCGGGAACACCGACTGGATGGGCGGGGCCAGCCCGGCCGCCCTTGCCGCGACCACCACCCGGCTGCGCGACCAGTCGAGCCCCGCGTCCTCGCGCACCCCCAGATCGGCCCGGAGGTCCGCCTCCCCGAGGGCGAGGGAACGCACCTGCGGATGGGCACTGGCCACCGAGTACGCGTGCTCGATGCCGAGCGCCGACTCCAGCAGCGGACAGAGCGCGACCCCCGGGGCCAGTGCCGCGATGTGGTGGACGGACGCGGCATGCGTGATCTTCGGCAGCCGCAGTCCGGCGAGGCCCGGCAGCCCTGCCAGGGCCAGCACGTCCGTCTCGTCGTTGACCCGGACGTGGACCGGCGGCGCCGTGGGGGAGGCCGGATCGGAGAGCAGCTCGACGGCGGCGGACCGTGCGTACTCCTTGCGGTCGGGGGCGACCGCGTCCTCCAGGTCGACGATCACCCGGTCCGCCCCTGAGTCCCGCGCCTTGCGCACCACATCCGGCCGGTCCCCGGGCACGTACAGCCACGTCAGCGGGGTCTCGGCGGTCACAGGACACGCTCCGACCGCAGTGCCGCGATCTCCTCGCCGCTCAGCCCGAGCCCGGTGAGGATCTCCTCCGTGTCCGCCCCGTGCGGCCGCCCCGCCCAGCGGATGCCTCCGGGGGTGCCGGAGAGCCGGAAGAGGACGTTCTGCATCCGCAGCGGGCCCAGCTCCGGATCGTCCACCTCCGTGATGGAGTCCAGGGCCCGGTACTGCGGATCCTCCATCACGTCACGGATGTCGTGGATGGGCGCGATGGCCGCCTCCGCCTTCTCGAACGCCGAGATCGCCTCGTCCCGGGTGCGCCGCCCGATCCAGTGGCCGACCGCCTCGTCGAGTTCGTCGCTGTGCTCGGCCCTGGTGGTGCCCGAGGCGAACCACGGCTCCTCGGTCAGCTCCTCCCGGCCCACCAGGCGCATCACCCGCTCCGCGACGGACTGCGCCGACGTGGAGACGGCCACCCACTGCCCGTCCGAGGTGCGGTAGGTGTTGCGCGGGGCGTTGTTGCGCGAACGGTTGCCGGTGCGCGGCTGGACGTATCCGAGCTGGTCGTACCAGAGAGGCTGCGGGCCGAGCACCGTCAGGATCGGTTCGATGATCGCCATGTCGACGACCTGGCCCTCGCCCGTGCGGTCCCGGCCGGCCAGCGCCGCCATCACGGCGAACGACGTGGCCAGCGCCGCGATCGAGTCGGCGAGACCGAAGGGCGGCAGCGTCGGAGGGCCGTCCGGCTCCCCGGTGATCGCCGCGAACCCGCTCATCGCCTCCGCGAGCGTGCCGAAGCCGGGCCGGTGCGCGTACGGGCCGAACTGGCCGAAGCCCGTGACCCGGACCAGCACGAGACGCGGGTTGACGGCGTGCAGCTCCGTCGGCCCGAGGCCCCACCGCTCCAGCGTGCCCGGCCGGAAGTTCTCGATGATCACGTCGGTGTCGGCGGCGAGCCGGAGCAGCAGATCGCGGCCGCCCGGGCAGGCCAGATCGAGGGTGAGGTTGCGCTTGTTGCGGCCGAGCAGCTTCCACCACAGACCGACGCCGTCCTTCGTCGGGCCGTGCCCCCGGGACGGGTCGGGCTTGCTCGGATGCTCGACCTTGATCACATCGGCGCCGAAGTCGCCCAGCATCGTGGCGCACAGGGGGCCCGCGAACAGGGTGGCGAGATCGATGACGCGCAGCCCCGTCAGGGGCGCCGCTCCCGGCGCGCTCACGCGGCGTCGATTTCGGTGCGGTACGGCATGGAGATCGAGGCACCCGGTTTCTGGACACAGAGCGCGGCGGCCGACGAGGCCCAGGCGATGGCCCGCGGCACCGGCCGTCCCTCGCCGAGTGCCACGGCGAGCGTGCCGACGAACGTGTCCCCGGCCCCGGTGGTGTCGACGGAGATGACCTCGGGGGCGGGGAAGTGGACGGTCCGGCTGCCCCGTGCTGCGTACAGGCAGCCCTTCGAACCGAGCGTGATGACGAGCGCGGGCACCTGGCTGAGCAGGATCTCGGCCGCCGCGTGCGGTTCGGCGTGTCCCGACAGTTCAGCCGCCTCGTACTCGTTGGCGATCAGCAGGTCGACACAGTCGAGGAGTTCGGCGGGCAGTTGCTGTACGGGGGACGGGGTGAGGATCGTCCGTACGCCCTGGGCGTGACCGGCGCGGGCGCCTTCGATCACGGCGGAGAGCGGCAGTTCGAGCTGGAGCAGCAGCAGATCGGCCTCCGCGATGGCGGCGATCTCGCCCGGGCCGAGCGCGGTGACGGTGCCGTTGGCGCCGGGGATCACGACGATCGCGTTGGATCCCTTGCCGTCCACCACGATGTGCGCGGTGCCGCTGGGTCCTTCCGCCGTGTGCAGGAGATCGGTGTCGACGCCGGAATGCTCCAGGTTCTCCCGCATCCGGACGCCGTACTCGTCGTCGCCGACCGCGCCGATCATCATCACGTCACCGCCCGCGCGGGCGGCGGCGACGGCCTGGTTGGCGCCCTTGCCGCCGGGAACGGTGCGGAACTCCCGCCCGGTGACGGTCTCCCCGCGCTCCGGGGCCCGGTCGACGTAGGCCACAAGATCCATATTGGTGCTGCCGAGCACCGCGACTTTGGTCATGGGCGGAGTGCCTCCTCGTGGGTGAGCCGGGCGAGCGGTGTGAGCCGGTGGGTCAGGTCGGCGAGGGTGTCGAAGCCGACCGAGTCGAAACCGGGGACGGACGTGGCGAGCCGGTTCTTCAGCGGGGTGGTCCACCGGTCGGGCAGCGCGTCCGGCCGTCCGGCCAGCAGGCCGGCGAGCGAACCGGCGCTCGCCCCGTTGGAGTCGGTGTCCCAGCCGCCGGACACCGCACGGCAGACCGAGCCGCTGAAGTCGCCGTCGGCATGGGTGAGGGCGGCGGCGAGCAGAGCGGCGTTGGGCAGCACATGTACCCAGTGATACCTGCCGTACGCCGCGTGCAGCCGGTCGACGACGGTATCGAAACGGTCCTCCTCGCGGGCCGTGGCGATACCGTCCCGCACGGCCTGCGCGAACCGCGAGCGCGGCGGCACCACGCGCAGACCGGCGGCGAGGCATCCGTGCACATCGGCCTCGCCCCCGGCCGCCTCCGCGAGCGCCGCCGCGGTGAACATGGCGCCGTACACCCCGTTCCCGGTGTGGGTGAGGACCGCGTCGCGATGCGCCTGTTCCGCCGCCGCGCCGGGATCGCCGGGATGGGTCCAGCCGTGGACGTCGGCACGGATCTGCGCCCCGATCCACTCCCGGAACGGATTGCGGTGGCGGGCGGTGTCCGGCGGTTCGAGGCCGTCGAGCAGATTGCGGTACGCGACCCGCTCGGCGGTGAACGTCCGGCCCGCCGGAAGCTCCTCCAGCCAGAGCCCGGCCAGGTCGGCGGTCGTGAAGGAGCTGCCGTGGCGCTGGAGCAACAACACGGTGAGCAGCGGGTAGTTGAGGTCGTCGTCCTCGGGCATCCCGTCGATGTTCTCGGCCAGCGAGGTGGGCGCCGAGCGGCGGTTCCAGGGGTAGGTGGCGGCCAGCGCCGGGGGCAGGCCGCGGGCGGTGAACCAGGTACTCAGCGGCCAGTTGCCGGTGGCCCGGGCCAGGGCGCGGATGCCCTCCAGCGGCAGCTTCTCGACCGGCTTGCCGAGCAGACAGCCGGCGGCGCGGCCCAGCCAGGCCGCGTGCAGCCGCTCGCGGTCCACGGCGCCCGGCTCCGTGCGCGGGCGCGGCCACTGCGGGCAGGCGTCCCGGATCGCGGCGAGGGCGGTCGGTTCGTCGTCGGCCAGCGGCGAGTCCAGCAGGGCCAGTTCGTCCAGCAGACGTACGGCGACCGCGCGCAGCCCGGGCGGAGCCGGGGGAGCCGAGGCGCCCGCGCGGTCCGGGGCCGGCGAGCCGCCGGCCTCGTACCAACGGCGTTCGATGTCCCGGACGTCCCGCCCGTCCTCGGCCGCCTGCCGCAACTCGTGCCCGACCAGGTCCTCGGGCTGGACCCAGGTCGCCCGCACCGTCGCGGTCACGGCCGGGCCAGTGCGGCGAAGGCGGCCTCGTGGGCGCGGCGGCGGGCCGTGTCATGGGCGAACACCTCGCGCGCGACCTCGGCCAGGGTGTGGGCCGGGGCACGCAGATCGAGCCGGCTGGCCTCGCCGACCGTCTTCGCCCAGTCGGCCGGGACCGCCCGCTCGCCGTGCAGCGCGCCCGCGATCGCGCCGCCCATCGTGGCGATCGAGTCGCAGTCCCGCCCGTAGTTGACCGACCCGAGGACCGTCTGCCGGTAGTCCCCGTCCGCGACCAGCAGCATCCCGAGCGCGACGGGGAGCTCCTCGATGGCGTGCAGCCGGGACGGGCGGCGCGCGCCGAGCGAGGGGGCGCGGTAGTCGGGGCCGACCGTGTCGAAGGGGGCGATGGCCTCCCGCAGCGGGACGAGCGCCGACTCGAAGTCCCGGTGTCCGACCGCCGTTTCGCAGACCGCGTCGATCGCGGTCCGGGTGCCGTCCTTGGCGAGCGACAGACACGTCTCGACGACGCTCGTGGGCGTCGCGCCCGGGACGCAGGCCGCGGCGACGGCAGCCGCGAAGACTGCCGCCGCCTCCCTCCCGTACGACGACTGATGGGCGCTTGCGACCTCCAGTGCCTCGGCGTACGCGGCCTGCGGATCCGCCGCGTTCACCAGGCCGACGGGCGCCATGTACATCGCCGCACCGCAGTTGACGATGTTCCCGCTGCCCGCCTCGCGCGGGTCGACATGGCCGTAGTGCAGCCGGGCGACGATCCACTTCTCGGCGAGGAAGATCCGCTGCAGCGGCAGCGCCTCCGCCTCCAGTTCCGGAATCCAGCGGGGCTTCGAGATCAGCTCCGGCACCAGGTGGTCGGCGACGGCGTACGCGTCGAGGTGGTCGCGGACCTTCCCGTACACGCGTACCAGCGCATGGGTCATCAAGGTGTCGTCGGTGACGTGCCCGTCACCCTTGTGGTACGGCGCGATGGGGCGGGCGGTACGCCAGTCGTCGCCGCCCCACGGGCCGACGACGCCGGTGATCCGCCCGCCGTGGCGCGCCACGATCTGTTCCGGGGCGTAGCCCTCGACCGGACCGCCGAGCGCGTCGCCGACGGCCGCGCCGACGAGCGCGCCCGCGATCCGTTCATCGAGGGTGGGCGCCGCGGGCGTCGTGGGGGGTGCGGACCTCGTGGGCGCCGGGGGCGCGGTGGATGTCATGTCCGAATTGTCCACCCGCGGGCGCTGGTTCCGTGTCTGCCAGCAGCCCGGCGAGTTCGATCAGGTCCGTGCCCGCGAAACGGGGCAGCGCGCACCCCGCCAGGGTGCGGCACGCCTCGCGCCAGCCGTCGGGCACGGACGTGATCGAGCCGAGCGCGCCGGTGAGCGCACCGGCCAGGGCGGGCGCCGAGTCGGCGACCCTGGACAGGCAGGCCGCCGCCGGCACGGCCTGCGCGATGTCACCGCGCGCCGCGGTGGCCAGGGCCAGGGCGACCGGGACCGTCTCGGCCGCGGCGATCCCGTAGCTGTAGACGTGGTCGACGATCTGATGCTCCAGCACCGGCACGAGGGCGAACGCACCGGCCCGCTCTCCGGCGAAGTCGCGGGCGATGCGGACCGCGTGGGCGGCGTTGCGCGCGATCTCGGTGCCTTCGGGGAGCTGGGCGAGCGCGGCGTTCACCGCGGTGTCCACGTCCGCCCCGCCGAGCGCCTCGGCGATCGCGGCGGCCATCGCCCGCGCCCCGTGCACCCCGTCGCCGTCCTGGGTGTAGCGCGCGTCGAACTCCGCGAGGCCGGCCGCGGCCTCGGGGTCGCCGGGGTGCACGACGGCCAGCACGGCGGCCCGCACACACGCCGCGTCGTCGAAGTAGTGCGGGTTGTCGTGCCCGGTGGCGGGCGGGCGGAGACCGGCGGCGAGGTTGCCGAGCCCGGCCCGGACCGAGATCCGGGCCCGCAGCGGCAGGACCGCCGACTCGACCTCCGGCGCCCGGGCGGCCGCGGCGGCGACCTCGGCGGCCAGCGCGTTCCACGCCGCGTCCACCGCAGCCCGCATCCGCCTCCCCGGGGCCAGGCCCTGGAGCGCACCCGCCGCCGACGTGAGCACGGTCCCGGCGGCGAAGGCCGCCCATTCCGCGTCGTCGGACGGGCCGAGCCGCAGGGGCTCGGGCGGCTGGTTGAGCGCGATGGGGACCGGCAGCGTGGTCGTCGCGTTCTGCTCGGCGAAGGTGTCGAGCTCCCGGGTCAGGCGCCGGGTCCACTCCGGCATCCGGGCCGCCCGGTGCCGCGCGGCCGGCCACCCGGCGGCGTCCCCGGCGGCCAGCCCGAGCAGCAGCCCCTCGATACGGGCCCGGCGAGGTGTCCGCGGCCGGGCGGCTTCGGGACCGGCCCCGGTCCGGCCGGCCCCGGTCGGTCCCGTCTCCGTCCCTGAGGTCTCGGTCCGCGCGGTCTCGTTCCCTGCGCTTTCGCGCAGCCGCTCGCCGCTGCTGTCGCCGTCGCCGGGGAGCTCGCGCATGTCCTCGGGATGCGTGGGGGCGTCCGGGCGCGCGGTCCGTGCGGTGTCCCCGGCGGTGGTCATCGCCCCACCGCCGTCGCGGGAGCGTCGCCCACCGGGGTTCCCGGACCGGGCGGGCCGTCCGCCGCGCCCACCGCGCCATCCGCCCGCGCCCGAGCCCGGGGCGGCGGGGGCGGGGGTCCGCCGTCCCCGCCCCGTTCCTCCGTCTCGTCCGGGGTGAGCAGCTCCGCGATGTCCAGGACGTGGTAGCCGCGCATCGACGGCAGGCAGCTGCCGCGGACCGGGCCGATCGCGTCGGCCCAGAGGCGCGGGATGGCGGACGCCCCGTGCAGCGCACCGGCCAGGGCCCCCGCCACCGCGGCCGTCGTATCGGCGTCGCGGCCCATGTTGACCGCCATCAGCACCGCCGTACGGAAGTCGCCGCGCGCCGCCGCGAACGCGCCGAAGGCCAGCCCCACCGCCTCCGGCGCCAGGTCCGTCCACGGATAGCCGCCGATGACGACGGCCGAACGCACCGCCCGCTCCCGCGTGAGGCGGTCGGGATACGGGCGCTGCGCCGCCGTGACCGCCCGGCGCAGCGAGCGCGCCGTCCACGAGTCCATCGGCACGACGGAGAGCGCGGCGGCGATCACGGAGGTGACCCCGGCCCCCGTCATCGCGGCCGCCACCCCGGCCGCCACCGCCTGGCCGCCGTAGATGCCCTCGCCCTCATGGCTGACCCGGCCGTCCACCGCGACCAGCCGCGCCGCCTCCCCGGGCCGGCCCGCCGCGAAGACGCCGAAGGGGGCTGCCCGCATCGCCAGGCCGTCGCTCCAGGCGTGCCGGTGCTGGGCCGAGATGGGGGCGGCCAGGCCGCGGCGCAGGTTCTCCAGCGTGCCGCGCTCGCTGAACCCGGCACCCCGGAACGGCCCCTCGTCCAGATCCGCGATCCACAGGTGCCAGGCCCGCTCGACATGCGTGACGGTCAGCGCCGAGCCGTGCCGGGCCAGCAGCAGCCCGGAGAAGATCGCGTACTCCGTGTCGTCCGTGCCCGCCGGGTCGTCGCTCACGAAGCCCTCGATCCGGCCCCAGCGGCGGCGGATCTCGGAGGGCCGCATGTTCTCCGCGGGAGCGCCCAGCGCGTCGCCGACCGCGAGGCCCAGCAGCGCGCCCCTGGCCCGGTCACCGAGACCGCCCGGGGCCGCGCCGGCCGGTTCGGGAGCCCCGCGTACCGCCGCCCGCGCGCCGTTCGTCCGCGGTCCTGCCGGATTTCCTGCGCCTCGCTCCATCGCGTCGACCCTTCGCTCGTACCGAGCCAGTTCTCGTCCCTGTGGGATCTGTGCCACGCGGAGCCACGACAGAGGCCGGTTATCACCACAAAAGGGCCACTCGGATGACGGCCTTCGGACAGCAAGGCAAGCCGTACCTACCTGGTTACTCAGGGTGGTAAGTACGGCCTGCCTTGCTGGCGGGAGCCATTTTTCGTGCGTACTTTCGAGGGTGTCGAGCGGGGCGGAGCGTATGAGAGCCGCTGCCGGAGAAGGGGAGAGCTGTGTCCATCATCGAGACCGACGCCGTACTGCACGAGGCGCACCGGGACAACCACACCCACCGTGACGTGAACGGCGGATGGCTGCGTCCGGCCGTGTTCGGTGCGATGGACGGGCTCGTCTCGAACCTCGCCCTGATGACCGGTGTCGCGGGCGGCGACGTCTCGCACCGCACGATCGTGATCACCGGCCTGGCCGGACTGGCCGCGGGTGCCTTCTCCATGGCGGCCGGCGAATACACCTCCGTCGCCTCGCAGCGCGAACTCGTCGAGGCCGAGCTCGACGTCGAGCGGCGCGAGCTGCGCAAGCACCCCAAGGACGAGGAGCGGGAGCTCGCCGCGCTCTACGAGTCCCGCGGCGTCGAGACCGGGCTCGCCCGCGAGGTCGCCCGGCAGCTGTCGCGCGACCCCGAGCAGGCCCTGGAGATCCACGCCCGCGAGGAGCTCGGCATCGACCCGGGCGACCTGCCCTCGCCGCTCGTCGCCGCGGTCTCCTCGTTCGGTGCCTTCGCGCTGGGCGCGCTGCTGCCCGTACTGCCGTATCTCCTCGGCGCGGACGCGATGTGGCCCGCCGTGCTGCTCGCCCTGGCCGGACTGTTCGGCTGCGGCGCGGTGGTCGCCCGGGTGACGGCACGCAGCTGGTGGTTCAGCGGGCTGCGGCAGTTGCTGCTGGGTGGTGCGGCGGCCGCGATCACGTACGGCCTGGGCGCCCTGTTCGGGGTCGCCGTCGGAGGCTGAGTCCCCGCGTCCGGTACCGTCCACGGCCACGTACACCCTCCGGTGCACGTGGCCGTAACGTATGCGCCATCTGTGTGACGTACGTCCTGACCGCCGCCACTGGGCGGATCGGCCGCACGCGACGTAAAATGAGACTCTATGCAGGGCTACACATAAGTAGTCGTTACCCGGCGGTTTCGTTTCCTTTGCCACCGGGCATGAGCCGTAGACACCGCAGGCAACGACGCCTGCTCTCTGCGGTCTCCCGGGCGCCGATCCTCCGACTGCGACCCCCTTCACCGTCACGGCGGTGTCCGTATGTTGGAACGAGCTATCCGCTTTTTGAGAAGCGTCCCATCATGTAATCTGCACGAAATTTCGCAGAGGGCCAACGTCGTCCCTCGGCACTGAAAATGCCACGACGACGACGGGAGAGCCGATGCGCACCGACGCCTGGTCGCCCATGGACGGTCGCCCCGCCCAGCAGGGGATGTACGACCCCCGCAACGAGCACGACGCCTGTGGCGTGGGGTTCGTAGCCACTCTGACCGGTGTGGCCGGCCACGAGCTGGTCGAGCAGGCGCTGACCGTACTGCGCAACCTCGAACACCGCGGAGCCACCGGATCCGAGCCCGACTCCGGTGACGGTGCCGGAATCCTGCTCCAGGTCCCGGACGCCTTCCTGCGCGAAGAGGTCACCTTCGAGCTCCCCGAGGCCGGCGCCTACGCGGTCGGCATCGCCTTCCTGCCCGCGGACGACTCCACCGAGGCCGTCCGCAACCTCGAGAAGATCGCCGCCGAAGAGGGCCTCAAGGTCCTCGGCTGGCGCGAGGTCCCGGTCACCCCCGACATCCTCGGCAACGGCGCCCGCGCCACCATGCCCGAGTTCCGCCAGCTCTTCGTCGCCGACGGCGAGAGCACCGGCATCGTCCTGGACCGCAAGGCCTTCGTGCTGCGCAAGCGCGCCGAGCGTGAGACCGGGGTCTACTTCCCGTCGCTCTCCGCCCGCACGATCGTCTACAAGGGCATGCTCACCACCGGGCAGCTGGAGCCGTTCTTCCCGGACCTCTCCGACCGCCGGTTCGCCACCACGGTCGCGCTGGTCCACTCCCGCTTCTCCACCAACACCTTCCCGAGCTGGCCGCTCGCCCACCCGTACCGCTTCGTCGCGCACAACGGCGAGATCAACACGGTCAAGGGCAACCGCAACTGGATGAAGGCCCGCGAGTCCCAGCTCGCCTCCAGCCTCTTCGGTACGGAGCAGCTGGACCGGATCTTCCCCGTCTGCACCCCGGACGCCTCCGACTCGGCCTCCTTCGACGAGGTCCTGGAGCTGCTCCACCTCGGCGGCCGTTCCCTGCCGCACTCGGTCCTGATGATGGTTCCCGAGGCGTGGGAGAACCACGCCTCCATGGACCCGGCCCGGCGCGCCTTCTACCAGTACCACGCCACGATGATGGAGCCCTGGGACGGCCCGGCCTGCGTCACCTTCACCGACGGCGTCCAGGTCGGCGCGGTCCTCGACCGCAACGGTCTGCGCCCCGGCCGCTACTGGGTCACCGACGACGGCCTCGTCGTGCTGTCCTCCGAGGTCGGCGTCCTGGACATCGACCCCGCCAAGGTCGTCCGCAAGGGCCGCCTCCAGCCGGGCAAGATGTTCCTCGTCGACACCGCCGAGCACCGCATCATCGAGGACGACGAGATCAAGGCGTCCCTGGCCGCCGAGAACCCGTACCAGGAGTGGCTGGAAACCGGCGAGATCGAGCTCGAGGACCTCCCCGAGCGCGAGCACATCGTCCACACCCACGCCTCCGTCACCCGCCGCCAGCAGACCTTCGGCTACACCGAGGAAGAGCTCCGCGTCATCCTCGCCCCGATGGCCCGCACCGCGGGCGAGCCGCTCGGCTCCATGGGCACGGACTCGCCGATCGCCGCGCTCTCCGAGCGCCCCCGGCTGCTCTTCGACTACTTCACCCAGCTGTTCGCCCAGGTCACCAACCCGCCGCTGGACGCCATCCGCGAGGAGCTCGTCACCTCGCTGCGCTCCTCGCTCGGCCCCGCGGGCAACCTCCTGGAGCCGACCGCCGCATCCTGTCGCAGCGTCACGCTGCCCTTCCCGGTGATCGACAACGACGAGCTGGCCAAGCTCATACACATCAACGCCGACGGCGACATGCCGGGCATGAAGGCCGCGACGCTTTCCGGCCTCTACCGGGTCGGCGGCGGCGGCGACGCACTCGCCGCGCGGATCGAGCAGATCTGCACCGAGGTCGACGCCGCCATAGAGGACGGCGCCCGCCTGATCGTCCTGTCCGACCGGCACTCCGACGCCGAGCACGCGCCGATCCCCTCGCTGCTGCTCACCTCGGCCGTCCACCACCACCTCATCCGCACCAAGCAGCGCACCCAGGTGGGTCTGCTGGTCGAGGCCGGTGACGTCCGCGAGGTCCACCACGTCGCCCTGCTGATCGGCTACGGCGCCGCCGCGGTCAACCCCTACCTGGCCATGGAGTCCGTCGAGGACCTCGTCCGCGCCGGCACGTTCATCGAGGGCATCGAGGCCGAACAGGCCATCCGCAACCTCATCTACGCGCTGGGCAAGGGCGTCCTCAAGGTCATGTCCAAGATGGGCATCTCCACCGTCGCCTCCTACCGCGGCGCCCAGGTCTTCGAGGCCGTCGGTCTCGACGAGGACTTCGTCGCGCAGTACTTCAACGGCACCGCCACCAAGATCGGCGGCGCCGGACTCGACGTCGTCGCCAAGGAGGTCGCCGCCCGGCACGCCAAGGGCTACCCCGCCACCGGCATCTCCGCCTCGCACCGCGCGCTGGAGATCGGCGGCGAGTACCAGTGGCGCCGCGAGGGCGAGCCGCACCTGTTCGACCCGGAGACGGTCTTCCGCCTCCAGCACGCCACCCGCAACCGCCGGTACGACATCTTCAAGAAGTACACGGACCGGGTGAACGAGCAGTCCGAGCGCCTGATGACGCTCCGCGGACTCTTCGGCTTCGCCTCGGACCGCGAGGCCATCGACATCGACGAGGTCGAGTCCGTGGCCGACATCGTCAAGCGCTTCTCCACCGGCGCCATGTCGTACGGCTCGATCTCCCGCGAGGCGCACGAGACCCTCGCCATCGCCATGAACCAGCTCGGCGGCAAGTCCAACACCGGTGAGGGCGGCGAGGACGCCGACCGGCTCTACGACCCGGCCCGCCGCTCGTCCATCAAGCAGGTCGCCTCCGGCCGCTTCGGTGTCACCAGCGAGTACCTGGTCAACGCGGACGACATCCAGATCAAGATGGCGCAGGGAGCCAAGCCCGGCGAGGGTGGCCAGCTGCCCGGCCACAAGGTCTACCCGTGGGTCGCCAAGACCCGGCACTCCACCCCGGGTGTCGGCCTGATCTCCCCGCCGCCGCACCACGACATCTACTCCATCGAGGACCTGGCTCAGCTGATCCACGACCTCAAGAACGCCAACCCGGCGGCCCGCATCCACGTGAAGCTGGTCTCCGAGGTCGGTGTCGGCACGGTCGCCGCCGGTGTCTCCAAGGCGCACGCGGACGTCGTCCTCATCTCCGGCCACGACGGCGGAACGGGCGCCTCCCCGCTCACCTCCCTGAAGCACGCGGGCGGACCCTGGGAGCTCGGCCTCGCCGAGACCCAGCAGACCCTGCTGCTCAACGGGCTGCGCGACCGCATCGTCGTGCAGACGGACGGCCAGCTCAAGACCGGCCGCGACGTCGTCATCGCCGCGCTGCTGGGTGCCGAGGAGTTCGGTTTCGCGACCGCTCCGCTCGTCGTCTCCGGCTGCGTCATGATGCGCGTCTGCCACCTCGACACGTGCCCGGTCGGCATCGCCACCCAGAACCCGGTCCTGCGGGACCGCTTCTCCGGCAAGGCCGAGTACATCGTCAACTTCTTCGAGTTCATCGCCCAGGAAGTCCGCGAGATCCTCGCCGAGCTCGGCTTCCGTACGATCGAAGAGGCCGTCGGCCACGCCGAGCTCCTGGACACCGACCGTGCGATCACGCACTGGAAGGCCCAGGGCCTCGACCTCGCCCCGCTGTTCTACGTCCCCGAGCTGGCCGACGGCGCCGTCCGTCACCAGATCGCCGAGCAGGACCACGGTCTCTCCAAGGCCCTCGACAACGAGCTCATCAAGCTCGCCGCCGACGCCCTGAACGCCGACAGCGCCGAGTCCGCCCTGCCGGTCCGCGCGCAGGTCGCGATCCGCAACATCAACCGGACCGTCGGCACCATGCTCGGCCACGAGGTCACGAAGAAGTTCGGCGGTGCGGGCCTGCCCCAGGACACCATCGACATCACCTTCACCGGCTCCGCGGGCCAGTCCTTCGGCGCCTTCCTCCCGAGCGGTGTGACGCTGCGCCTGGAGGGCGACGCCAACGACTACGTCGGCAAGGGCCTCTCCGGCGGCCGTGTCGTCGTCCGCCCGGACCGCGGCGCCGACCACCTCGCCGAGTACTCCACCATCGCGGGCAACACCATCGCCTACGGCGCCACCGGCGGCGAACTGTTCCTGCGCGGCCGCACCGGTGAACGGTTCTGCGTCCGCAACTCCGGCGCCACGGTCGTCTCGGAAGGCGTGGGCGACCACGGCTGCGAGTACATGACCGGCGGACACGCCGTCGTCCTCGGCGAGACCGGACGCAACTTCGCGGCCGGCATGTCGGGCGGTGTCGCCTACGTCATCGACCTGAACCGCGACCACGTCAACGTCGGGAACCTCGGCGCCGTCGAGGAACTCTCCGACACCGACAGGCAGTGGCTGCACGACGTCGTGCGCCGCCACCAGGAGGAGACCGGATCCACGGTCGCCGAAAAGCTCCTCGCCGAGTGGGACGCCTCGGCGGCCCGCTTCAGCAAGATCATCCCGTCCACCTACAAGGCAGTGCTCGCCGCCAAGGACGCCGCTGAGCTCGCCGGTCTCTCCGAGCAGGAGACCACCGAGAAGATGATGGAGGCGGCGACCCATGGCTGACCCCAAGGGCTTCCTGACCACCGGACGCGAGGTCGCCCAGACCCGCCCCGTCGGCGAGCGCGTCAAGGACTGGAACGAGGTCTACGTTCCGGGCTCGCTGCTCCCGATCATCAGCAAGCAGGCCGGCCGCTGCATGGACTGCGGCATCCCGTTCTGCCACAACGGCTGTCCGCTCGGAAACCTCATCCCCGAGTGGAACGACTACGCCTACCGCGAGGACTGGACCGCCGCGTCCGAGCGCCTGCACGCCACGAACAACTTCCCGGAGTTCACCGGGCGGCTCTGCCCGGCCCCGTGCGAGTCGGCGTGTGTGCTCGGCATCAACCAGCCGGCCGTCACCATCAAGAACGTCGAAGTCTCCATCATCGACCAGGCGTGGGACCGCGGCGACGTCACCCCGCAGCCGCCCGAGCGCCTCTCCGGCAAGACCGTGGCCGTCATCGGCTCCGGCCCGGCCGGACTCGCCGCCGCCCAGCAGCTGACCCGGGCCGGTCACACCGTCGCCGTCTACGAGCGCGCGGACCGCATCGGGGGACTCCTGCGGTACGGCATCCCCGAGTTCAAGATGGAGAAGTCGCACATCAACCGCCGCATCGAGCAGATGCGCGCGGAAGGCACCAAGTTCCGCACCGAGATCGAGGTCGGCAAGGACATCGACGCCGCGAAGCTGCGGCGCCGCTACGACGCCGTCGTCATCGCCGCCGGTGCCACCGTCTCCCGTGACCTGCCCGTCCCGGGCCGTGAGCTGAACGGCGTGCACTTCGCGATGGAGTACCTGCCGCTCGCCAACAAGGTGCAGGAGGGCGACCTGACGGTCTCCCCGATCACCGCGGAGGGCAAGCACGTCGTCGTCATCGGCGGCGGCGACACCGGCGCCGACTGCGTCGGCACCGCCCACCGCCAGGGCGCCCTCTCCGTCACCCAGCTGGAGATCATGCCGCAGCCGGGCGAGGAGCGGAACGCCAACCAGCCCTGGCCGACCTTCCCCATGCTCTACAAGGTCACCTCCGCGCACGAGGAGGGCGGCGAGCGGGTCTACTCCGTCTCCACCACCCACTTCGAGGGCGACGAGGACGGCAACGTCCAGGCCCTCCACCTCGTCGAGGTGGAGTTCAAGGACGGTAAGCTGGAGCAGAAGCCCGGCACCGAGCGGCAGATCCCCGCACAGCTGGTCACCCTCGCGATGGGCTTCACCGGCACGGACCAGGCCAACGGCCTCGTCCAGCAGTTCGGTCTGGAGCTCGACGCACGGGGCAACGTGGCCCGTGACGACGACTACGCCACCAACGTCGACGGAGTGTTCGTCGCCGGTGACGCGGGCCGCGGCCAGTCCCTCATCGTGTGGGCCATCGCCGAGGGCCGCTCCGCGGCACGCGGTGTGGACCGCTTCCTGACCGGAGCCAGCGCACTGCCGGCCCCGATCCGCCCGACGGACCGTTCCCTGACGGTCTGATCACGGCACACAGACGTCCCGTACAACGGCGTACGGAACTGAACGCGGCGCCTGCCCGTCCCCGACCGGACGATTCGGCAGGCGCCGTGGCGCATCCCGGGGCGGGTCGCAGACCCGCTCCTCAGGGCCGGCGCACAGGTGGCGGCGGACACCGCCGTCACCGGGCCAGGGCCTCAGGTGGTCAGGGCCAGCGCACAGGTGGCGGCGGACACCGCCGTCACCGGGCCAGGGCCTCAGGTGGTCAGGGCCAGCGCACAGGTGGCGGCGGACACCGCCGTCACCGAGAGCACCAGACCGGTCAGGACGAAGCGCCGCACATCGATCCGCGTCCCCTGCCAGCGGCACCGCTCGAACCACAGCAGCGTCGCCAGCGACCCCCACGGCGTGACGACCGACCCCGTGTTGACCCCGATCAGCAGGGCCAGCAGCTGGTGGTGGTTGTCCGCGGGGACGACCGCCTCGCCCGCCACGTACGCCGGCAGGTTGTTCAGCACGTTCGACAGCCCGGCTCCCACCCCGGCCGACCGCAGCATGCCCGCGAAGCCGTCGTCCGAGCCGAGCGCCCGCACCAGCAGCTCGTGCAGGCCGTGCGCACCGACCGTCTCCACGACCAGGAACATCCCGGGCACCAGCACCAGCAGCCGCCAGGGGACGAGCGAGAGCCGCAGCTCCTCCCGGCGGCGCACCGCGTAGGCCGCCACCACGACCACCATCGCGACCAGCGAGGCCGACCACAGCGGCACGTCCAGCAGCAGGATCGCCAGCAGGAACCCGCCGCACGCCACCGCACAGATCCTCAGCAGGACCGGATCACCGGGCACGGGCAGCGCGGGCGGCGTGTAGCGGTCCGCGCCGCGACGGCCGCGGCGCCAGTAGAACACCCACAGACACCCGGCCGTCACCCCGATCGCGGCCAGCTGGGGCAGCCACATCACGCCGGCCAGACCGGCCGGCGACAGCGCCACGCGGTCCGCCGCCAGCAGATTGGTCAGGTTCGACACCGGCAGCAGCAGACTCGCCGTGTTGGCCAGCCACACCGTCGTCATCGCCAACGGCAGGGCCGCGATGCCCACCCGGGTCCCGAGCGCCAGCATCACCGGGGTGAGCAGGACCGCGGTCGTGTCCAGGTTCAGGGTGATCGTGGTCAGCGAAGCGAAGACCACACACAGCCCGAAGAGCAACGGATACCGGCCCCGTCCCGCGCGTGCCACCCAGGCCGCCACCACATCGAAGACCTGCGCCCGGCCCGCCAGTTCCGCCAGCACGATCACGGTCGCCAGGAACGCCAGCAGCGGCCCGATCCGGCGCATCTGGTCGGCCGCCGGCCCGGCGGGCAGCAGCCCGGTCGCCGCGGCGGCCAGCCCCAGGACGAGCAGCCCGCCCGCCAGCCAGTCCAGAGGATGCAGCCGCCGCATCAGGGAGAGGGCACCGGAGCGCGCGGCTCCCGGCGCGGAGTGATCATTCCGCATGCGGGCATCGTGTCAGACCGGGCACCCGACGCCGCTCACCCCGTCAGCGCCGAGCTCTTGAGGACCACCAGCAGCACCAGCACGGCGAACAGCACCACACACCCGGCCGCCTGCACCGGCGTGCGGCGCTGCGCCGGGGCGTACGCGTAGACGACCGTGACGATCCCACCGGTCAGCAGTCCGCCCAGATGCCCCTCCCAGGAGGTGAAGGACGCCGAGATCACCATCCAGACCAGGAACCCGGCCAGGAACCGGTTCACCGCCCGCATGTCGCGGCCCAGCCGCCGGTTGATCACGTAGAACGACGCCGCGAGTCCGAAGACCGCCCCCGAGGCGCCCACCGCGGAGTCGAGCGGCGCGACCAGGTACAGCAGCACCGAACCGCCCAGCGCGGACAGCAGATACAGCGCGAGATACCGGGCCCGGCCCAGCTCCCGCTCGACGACCCGGCCCAGATTCCACAGCGCGTACATGTTGAAGAGGATGTGCAGCACCCCGAACGGCAGCGATCCGAAGGCGGACTCGCCCGGCGGCAGGTGCAGGAAGGCCCCGGTCAGCAGCCGGTACCACTCGCCGTCCACCACACCCGTCACGTCGAAGCCCGGGAAGCCGCCGTCCACGTAGACGTACTGGCTGCCGTCCGGGCCGGTCAGCCCGGCGCCCGTCATCGCGAACCGGTCGACGATCCCCGGACGGACCAGCTCGCCCAGGTACACCAGGATGTTGAGGCCCATCAGCACATACGTGACGAGCGGCACCGCGTTCCGGGCCACCGCGCCGCCGAACACCGTCCGTGCCTGCCGCACCGAGCGCCGGCCCTCCTTCACGCACTCGACGCAGTGATGGCCGACGGCCGCCTCCCGCATGCAGTCGGGGCAGATGAAGCGTTCGCAGCGGGTGCAGCTCACGTACGTCTCGTACGAGGGGTGGCGGTAGCACGTGGTGACGGCGGCCTCCATGGCCGGCTCCTTCATCGGGTGTGCGAACAGAGGCCGGTGGGGGCGGCGGCGATCAAGATAGCGAACCCGGGGGAGCGGTCTAGGCTCGGGGTTCCACACCGCCGACGATCGGAGCCCCCTGATGACCGCCGAGGCGTTCCGGATCCTGCGCGCGGCCGGCCGCACACCTGTGGCCTGGCACAACGGCGGCGGCACCACCCGCGAGATCGCCGCATCCCCCGGCGCCACCACCGGCTCCTTCGACTGGCGGGTCAGCCTGGCCGACGTGGCCGCGGACGGGCCGTTCTCCGTGTTCCCGGGCGTCGACCGGACCCTGACGGTGGTGGAGGGCGCCGGGATGGACCTGATGGTGGACGGCGAGCACCACATCGTCGACGAGCCCTACTGGCCGCACGACTTCCCGGGTGACGTGGCGACGGACGGCCGGCTGCTGGCGGGCCCGGTCGTGAACCTCAACGTGATGTACCGCAGGGGCCGCGTCCGGGCCGAGACGGCGGTGGTACGCGGCACCCTCCGGCTGATGGCTCCGGAGGGCGGGGCGGTGCTGGCCGTGGCGCTGGAGGACGGGGCCAGCATCGACGGCACGGACGTCCGGCTCGGCCGCTACGACGCGGTGGTGCTGCGGAGCAGGGCGTCGTGCGTGCTGCGGACCCAGGGGGACGCGGCGCTGGTGACCGTGTCGGGGGCCGCGAGCCCGGCGTGACCCGGACGAGAGCCCCACAAGCCGGCATGACCGGGACGAGAGGCCCTACGAGCCCGGCATGACCCGGACGAGAGCCTCACAAGCCGGTGTGATCCGGACGAGAGGCCCTACGAGCCCGGCACCCAGTAGCGGTGTACCTCGGAGACGGCCGGGGGCCCGCCCGCGGCGGGCAGTCCCTGCTTCTCGGCGACGGGCA
This sequence comes from Streptomyces sp. OR43, assembly GCF_008042275.1. GTDB lineage: Bacteria > Actinomycetota > Actinomycetes > Streptomycetales > Streptomycetaceae > Streptomyces. The sequence continues at coordinate 527,363 of NZ_RDBK01000025.1, forward strand.
TGATCACCGCACCGAACTTGTCCATGGCCTCCTGGGACTCCCAGAGGTCGTACACCTCGATACCCGAATCGGTGGCCACGCAGACGTGCGAGAGGCAGCCCGCGAACGTGTCGCCGGGCAGCGACTCCAGTTCCGCGTTCAGCGCGTCGTACTGGGCCGTCGTCACACCCGGCAGCGACGCCTTCATGAAGATCGCCATCTGAACTCACCTCGGAGGGGGAGCGGCCCTCCCTGCCGCCCGGACGGCGGCCTCCACTCCTCCAGCACACCACGCCGGGGCCGCCGCGGCATCCGTCCGGGTGGTCCCTCGCCGTGCTTGGGGAATCCGGACAGAGGATGTCGGGTTTCCCGGGTTCGATGGCGACATGACCTCAACGAACTGGACAGACTTCAAGGCCGCCGAGCCGGACTTCGCCGACACCGTGCGCCGGCGCTTCGAGCAGTACAAGCACCACGTCCTGGCCACCCTCCGCAAGGACGGCTCGCCCCGGGTGACCGGCCTCGAAGTGGACTTCCGGCTGGACCAGCCGCTCCTCGGCATGATGCCGAACTCACGCAAGGCGCTGGACCTGCGGCGCGACCCCCGCTTCGCGGTGCAGGCCAACCCGGGTCCCGACGCCGAGATGGCCGACGGGGACGTCCGGATCTCGGGACGCGCGGTGGAGGTGACCGACGCCGAGCTGCTGGCCCGCTTCATCGATGTGGTGAAGCCGCCGGAACCCTTCCACCTCTTCCGGGTGGAGCTCACCGAGGTCGTACGCACCGGGATCGAGGGCGGCGACACCATGGTCATCCAGGTCTGGCGCCCCGGCCGCCGAGGTGTTCGCCGCCCAGGGATACAACGCCACGACCGTCCGCAGGATCGCGGACGCGGCCGGCATGCTCGCGGGCAGCCTCTACTACCACTTCGATTCCAAGGAATCGATGCT
>NZ_RDBK01000026.1:0-24972 GCF_008042275.1 Streptomyces sp. OR43
GTCTTCATCGGTCTGCCGAGCGCGATCACGGGCCCGTACGACGACGTCGTGCTCCCCGCCTGGGCCAAGAAGCCCGACTGGGAGCTGGAGGTGGCGGCGGTCATCGGCCGGACCGCCCACCAGGTGTCCGTGGAGGAGGCGCTGGAGTACGTCGCCGGGTACACGATCGCCAACGACCTGACCGACCGCGCCACGGTCTTCCGCCGCGACATGCCGCAGATCGGCACGGACTGGCTGCGCAGCAAGAACGCGCCCGGTTTCACCCCGCTCGGCCCCTGGATCGTGCCCGCCGCGTCGGTCACCGACCCGGGCGGCCTGCGCCTCGTGCTGAAGCTGAACGGCGAGACCATGCAGGACGAGTCCACCGAGGACATGATCTTCGACGTGGCACGCATGGTGTCGTACGCCTCGCAGAGTGCGCGGCTGCTGCCCGGCGATCTGGTCCTGACCGGGTCCCCGGCCGGTAACGGCATGCACTGGGGCCGGCTGCTGCGCGACGGGGACGTCATGGACGGTTCCGTGACGGGTCTCGGCGCCCAGCGCACGCGCTGTGTCGCGGAGGGCTCCTCGTGATCTTCGACCGCCACGACCCCGAGGGCTCGATCGCCCGCGCCGCGAAGGCGTACTCCAACTGGGGCCGTTGGGGCGAGGACGACGTACTGGGCACCCTCAACTTCCTCGACGAGGCCAAGCGCCGCGAGGGCGCGGCACTCGTGCGGCGGGGCGCCAGCTTCTCCCTCTCCCAGCGGTTCGACATGGACGGGCCGCAGAAGGGCTGGCGCCGGCGCACCAACCCGGTGCACACCATGCTCGACACCGGCACCGACGCGGCCGCCCAGCGCACGCGCTGTGTCGCGGAGGGCTCCTCGTGATCTTCGACCGCCACGACCCCGAGGGCTCGATCGCCCGCGCCGCGAAGGCGTACTCCAACTGGGGCCGTTGGGGCGAGGACGACGTACTGGGCACCCTCAACTTCCTCGACGAGGCCAAGCGCCGCGAGGGCGCGGCACTCGTGCGGCGGGGCGCCAGCTTCTCCCTCTCCCAGCGGTTCGACATGGACGGGCCGCAGAAGGGCTGGCGCCGGCGCACCAACCCGGTGCACACCATGCTCGACACCGGCACCGACGCGGCTCTCGGGCTCCAGGGCTTCCCGCACGGTCTCGGGGGCGCCGACGACGTCATCGCGATGCCGTTGCAGTGCTCCACGCAGTGGGACGGGCTCGGCCACATCTTCGACCACGGCAAGGCGTGGAACGGCAGGCCGGCCGACAAGGTCGTCACCTCCGAGGGAGACCTGGTCACCGGCATCGAGCACATGGCCCCGCACGTCGCCGGGCGCGGCGTGCTGCTGGACGTGGGCCGCGTCATCGGAGAAGGCGGCGAGCTGCCCGACGGTTTCGCGATCACCGAGGAACACCTGACGGCGACCGCCGAGGCCCAGGGTGTCGATGTCGGCCGGGGTGACATCGTCCTGGTCCGCACCGGGCAGCTCGGCCGGGTCCGCCGCGAGGGCTGGGGCGACTACGCCGGCGGTCCCGCCCCCGGACTGTCGTTCAGCACAGCGGGCTGGCTGCACGGCACCGAGATCGCCGCGATCGCCACCGACACCTGGGGATTCGAGGTCCGGCCCAACGAGTTCGAGCACGCCTTCCAGCCGCTGCACCAGGTCGCCATCCCCAACATCGGCCTCCTGATCGGTGAGATGTGGGACCTGGAGGCGCTCGCCGAGGACTGCGCAGCCGATGGCGAGTACGCGTTCTGGCTCACCGCCGCCCCTCTCCCCATCACCGGCGCCGTCGGATCGCCCGTCAACCCGATCGCCGTCAAGTAGCCTCAGGAACAAGGGAGTTCCCCATGATTGAAGCCCGCAACGAGGATTGCAGAGTCCTCGTGATCGGAGGCGGCGCGGCCGGAAACGCCGTCACGCTCCTGCTGCGCCGCGCCGGTGTCGAGGTGCATCTCATCGAGGCCAGGGACGACTGGAACGCCACCGCCGGATCGGGCATCACCCTCCAGGGCAACGCCCTGCGGGTGCTGCGCGAACTGGGCGTGTGGGAGCAGATCGAGGCATCGGGCTACGGCTTCGGATCAGTCGGCATCACCGCTCCCGACGGAACCGTGCTGCACGTCCAGGACGACATCCGCAGTGGCGGCGACGACCTCCCCGCCACCGTCGGCATGCAGCGGCCGCAGCTCCAGCGCATCCTGATCGAGGCCGTGCGCACGAGTGGCGCGTCGGTCCGTCTGGGCGTCACCGCCGAGCTCCTGGAGCAGGACGCCGACGGTGTCCGCGTCCGCCTCAGCGACGGTTCCGAAGGCCGGTACGACCTGGTGATCGCCGCCGACGGGCTGGGATCCACCACGCGTGCCGCGCTCGGCATCACGGCGAAGCCCGAGCCGACCGGCATGGCCATCTGGCGGATCGCCGCTCCCCGCCCGGCCGGCGTGACCCGCACCGACCTGGCCTACGGCGGACCGGCGTACATCGCCGGATACTGCCCCACCAGCGACAACACCCTGTACGCCTACGTGGTCGAGGCCAACCGCGACCGTGCCTCGATCCCGCCGGAGTCGTACGCGGACGAGATGCGCCGGCTGGCCTCCGCCTACGGCGGCTTCTGGCCCGAGATCACCGAGCACATCACCGACCCGGCCCAGGTCAACTACACCTGGTTCGACCGGATGCTGGTGGAGGGGTCCTGGCACCGCGGCCGGGTCGTGCTCATCGGCGACGCGGCCCACTGCTGCCCGCCCACGCTCGCCCAGGGCGCCGCCCTTTCACTGGAGGACGCCTGGGTCCTCGCGCAGTTGCTGACCGGCTCGGACACCTGGGACGACGCGCTGCTCCAGGCGTACTACGAGCGACGTGTCGCCCGGGTCCGCCCAGTGGTCGAGGCGTCCGTGCAGATCGGCCAGTGGCAGCTGGACGGGGTACGCGACGCGGACGTACCCGGCCTGATGGGCCGCACCATGACGATGCTCCGGGAGCTGCCGTGACCGTGCCCACCATCGATGTGCACGCGCACCTCCTGCTCCCCGAGATCGAGGCCCTGGTGGCCGGTCTGCCCGGCCTGGCCGAAGCCAGGCGACTCGACGCCCGGCGCAACGGTGCCGAGGCCCTGGCCGTGAACGGGCCGATGGTGCGCGAGCGCATCCCGGCGATGACCGACGTCGCCGTGCGCCTCGCGGCGATGGACCGGCAGGGCGTCGACGTGCAGCTGGTCAGCCCGTCTCCTTCGCACTACCACTACTGGACGGACGGACAGACCGCGGAGAAGGTCTGGCGGCTGGCCAACGAGGCCACCGCCGCACACTGCGCGGCGGCTCCGGACCGGTTGCGCGGGCTGGGACTCGTACCGCTCCAGCACCCGGACCTGGCCGTCGAAGCCCTCGACGACGCCCTGGGTCACGGGCTGCTCGGGGTGGAGATCTCCAGTCACGCGCCGGGGCGCGAGCTGTCCGATCCGGCGTACGAGCCGCTGTGGGCCCGGGCGGAGGAGAGCGGCGCGGTGCTGTTCCTGCATCCCTTCGGGTGCACGCTCGACGAGCGCCTGAACCAGTGGTATCTGTCCAACACGGTCGGCCAGCCGACGGAGAACGCGGTGGCGCTCTCCCACCTCATCTTCTCCGGGGTACTCGACCGCCACCCCGGGCTCAAGGTGATCGCTGCGCACGGCGGCGGCTATCTGCCCACCCACATCGGCCGCTCCGACCACGCCTGGTCCGCGCGCTCCGACGCGGGCGCCGGCTGCGCCCATCTGCCCAGCAGCTATCTCAAGCGGCTGTACTTCGACTCGCTCGTCCACGACCCGTACGTACTGCGGGAGTTGGTCCGCGTCGCCGGGGCCGACCGGGTGCTGCTCGGCTCGGACTTCCCCTTCGACATGGGCAGCGAGGACCCGGTCGGCGCGCTGCGCGCCGCACGGCTCACCGATTCCGATTTCCACGCCGTCCGGGGCGGCAACGCCGCCGCCCTCCTCCGGAAGGACTGACCTCATGCGCCTGCTCACTCATCTGCGCCATGTGGACCTGGCCGTACCCGACTACGACAAGCAGCTCGACTTCTACGCCGGGGTGTGGGGCCTGACCAAGATCGCCGAGGACTCCGGGATCTCGTTCCTCGCCGCCGAGGGCTCCCCCGAGCAGTACGTCGTACGGCTGCGCAGGGCCGAGGAGAAGCGGCTCGACCTCGTCTCCTACGGCGCCGCGAACCCGGCCGACGTGGACACGCTCGCCGAGCGGCTGCTGGCCGGCGGCGTGGAGCTGATCAGCCGGCCCGGGAAGGTGGACACCCCGGGCGGCGGATACGGCTTCCGCTTCTTCGACGTCGACGGGCGCACCATCGAGGTCTCCGCCGACGTCGAGGTGCGGCAGCACCGCAGGATCGAGGAGAAGGAAGCGATCCCGGTCAAGCTCTCCCACGTCGTCCTCAACTCCCCCGACCTCAACCGCACGCGGGAGTGGTACGAGCGCCACCTCGGCTTCGCCCTCTCCGACACGCTCTCCTCCCCGCACATGGGCGAGGTCATGCACTTCATGCGGATCAGCAACCAGCACCACTCCATGGCCATCGCGCAGGGGCCGCACACGGCTCTGCACCACGTCTCCTTCGAGATGCGCGGCATCGACGAGTACATGCGCGGCTCCGGCCGGGTCATGCGGGCCGGCTTCAAGAAGGTCTGGGGACCGGGCCGGCACATGGCGGGTGACAACACCTTCACGTACTTCCTCGACCCGCACGGCAACACGGTCGAGTACACGACGGAACTGGAGAACCTCGACGAGGACACCTGGCACCCGCACGTCTACGACTTCTCCCGGCCCGAGGTCACCGACCAGTGGGGCACGGCCAACGCGATGAACGAGATCGTCGCCAAGGAGTCGTTCAACGACCCCGACCGCGGGGTGTTCGTCGCACCGCCCGTCTGATCCCTGCCCTCCCCGGTGGCGGCGTGCGCGGCACCGGCCGCGCACGCCGCCCCTCCCGTCTCCAGGAGCCCTGTCATGCGTTTCGCCGCCTATGAGCATCAGCACCGCCGCCGCGTGGCCGTCGTGGAGGAGGACGGCACCCTCTTCCCTCTGCCGGGCGTCTCCTCGCTCGCCACCCTGCTGCGGGAGACCGACGGCCTCCCCGGACTGCTCGCCGCGGGTGCGGCGGCACTCGACGTCCCGGCCGGACCGCACGTCTCGCAGGTGCGGCTGCTTCCGCCTCTCCAGCCCTCCTCCATACGGGACTTCGTCACGTTCGAGGAGCACGTGGAGGGGGTCCGCCGGTCCATCGACGGCGTGGCGGGCGTGCCCGAGCAGTGGTACGCGGCGCCGACGTTCTACTTCACCAACCCCCACGCGGTCTACGGCCCCGGCGAGGACGTGCCGATGCCGCCCGGCTCGGCCGTCCTGGACTTCGAGCTGGAGGTCGGCGCCGTCATCGGCCGTGAGGGCCGTGACCTCACCGCGGAGCAGGCCCGCGACCACATCGTCGGATACACGGTCTTCAACGACTGGTCCGCACGCGATCTGCAGTCTGCGGAGATGAAGGTCGGCCTCGGCCCCTGCAAGGGCAAGGACACCGCGACCACGCTGGGGCCGTACCTGGTCACCGCCGACGAACTGGAGCCGTTCCGGGACGGGGACGGCTTCCTGCGTCTGGCGCTCACCGCGGAGATCAACGGTGAGACGGTCGGCACGGACCTGCTGTCCAACATGAGCTGGACGTTCGAGGAGATGACCGCCTACGCGTCCCGCGGCACGCGGGTCGTGCCGGGCGATGTCCTCGGGTCGGGGACCTGCGGCAACGGCGGCTGTCTCGCGGAACTGTGGGGCCTGCGCGGCGAGCAGAACCCGCCGCCGTTGGGCCCGGGTGACACCGTCAGCCTGACCGTGGCGGGCCTCGGCACGCTGACCAGCACGGTCGTCCCCGGTGCGGCCCCCCATCCGCTGCCTGCGGGCCGGCGCCGGGACCGGGAACGGCCGGGAGCGGCTCACGCCCGCTGAGCCGGTAACCGTCCCACCGGCCTTGCCGCCGTCCGTCGTACGGCTGTCCGCCTGCCTCCCGGCACCCGTTGCCGGGAGGCGCAGCGGCTTTCAGTGGTCGCGCAGCAGGCTGCCCGCACCCTCGATGCGCTCGGTGAAGCCGTTGTCCCGGAGCGCCATCCACCAGGTGGCCGCGTTGATGGCGATGACGGGGAGCCCGAGCCAGCGTTCGGCCTCGTCCGCGAGCCGCACCATCGAGAGGTTGGTGCCGCACTGGACGATGGCGTCGACGCCGGGCAGAGCGGCGAGGGAGGTCAGCGCCTCCCGCAGTTCGTCCTCCGCGACATGGGCGATGGACACCGCGGTGGGGCAGCGCAGTCCCGTGATGCCGACCACCTCGAAGCCGAGTTCGGTGAAGAAGCGGCGCACGTTCTCGTCACCGACGGGCTGATAGGGCGTCACCACCGCGATGCGGCGGGCACCGTAGAGGTGCAGAGCCCGTTCGCACGCCTGTGCCCCGGTGGCCACGTCGAGGCCGGTGATGTCGTGGATCTGCTTGATGAACTCCCGGTTGCCCTCGACGCCTCCCCAGAAGGTCTCGGCGGACATGCCCATGACCATGTAGTCCGGCTCGCAGGTCAGGACGCGTTCACAGGCGCCGCCGATCTCGGCACGGATCTGGTCGAGGAGGCGTTCCATGCCCGCGTCCCCGTCCATGTCCTGATCGCGGATGTGGATGCGGGAGAAGTGGGCCGTCACACCGGGCACCGTCATCCGGTAGAAGTCGGGCTCCACGATGGTGTTGGTGCTCGGGGCGATCACGCCGAACTTGCGGCGCCAGCCGAGGGCGTCGGTCATGAGGTCACCGTCCGGGTGTCGGGAGTGGAAGGGGGCGGGCCGGGGGCCTCGGCCGGGGCGCCCAGCACCGGAGCCAGCCGCCAGGCGGCCAGCAGGGCCGCGGCCTGGGTGAGGGTGTTGCACGACTGCTCCACCCACTGGAGCGCCACGCTCTGGTCCGGGCGCGAGGCGAGTGGGCCGAGGACGTACATGCCCAGCAGCCAGAACCCTGCCGACGAGGCGGCGAGGGTGTCACCGGCGGCGCGGGCCAGCAGGATCAGCCGTACCGCGCACACGGTGACGGCCGCGATGGTCAGCGCCATGACGGGGGCGGTCGAGGCGAACGCCGCCGACGCGCCGGCCACCACCGCCCACAGCCCGGCGAACACCCAGGGCAGCCGGCCACCGGACGGTTCGCCGCCCCGGGCCTGCGGGGCGCCGGGCAGCCCGAACCGCAGCAGGGCGAGGGCCAGCAGCAGAAAGCCCGCGGACAGCAGGGGGAACAGGGCCTTGTTGAACACCTGGAGGTCGGGGCCGTCGAGGGCCACGACGAGTTTCCAGCCGGCCTTGGACAGGCCTCCGGCAGCGATCAGCACGGCGGCGGAGACGGCCAGGGTGCGTCCGGTGCGGCCCGTCCGGGCGGCGGGCGCGACGAGGCGGGCCGCCGCGCACGCGGTCAGCAGCACGGGGACGAAGTCCTCGACGGCCAGCGACACCGGGTAGTCGAGGTCGCTCATGCGCCCGTCTCCTCTTTCTGTGGCGCCGGTACGGGCGGACCGGACGGATGGTCGGGCATGATGTGACGGCGCCGGAAGGCGGCGCCGGCGAAGCGTCCGGCGGCCTTGCGCCGGGTCAGCCAGGCAGCGCGGCCGCCGTTGCGGGTCCTGCCGGACAGGACCTGGTCGGCGAGCCAGGGCGTGACGGTCTCCACGGTGTCGGCCAGGATGTCGAAGACCTTGCGAGCCTTCTCGTACTCCTGCGGGGTGTATCCGTGGGTGAGGACATCGGTGACGACCATGCCGGGCGACAGCGCCATGGCGCGCACGTCGTGCGGGTGCGTGGCGGCGTACGCGCGGAGGTCGGCGGCGAGAGCCCGGGTCAGATACGTGACGGCGCTCTTGGTGGCGCCGTACGCGCCGAGTCCGGGCAGCACACGGCCGTCCGAGCCGAAGCCCTCCATGTTCCACACGGCGCCGCGGCCGAGTTCGAGGAACCCGGCGGTGGCGACGGCCGAGCCGTTCACCACGCCCATCAGGTTGGCGTCGACGACCACCCCGACCTCGTCCTCGGTCAGCTCCCACACCGGGCGGCGGGTGGTCACGGCGCCCGCGTTGTTGATCCACACGTCGACCGTGTCGAACGAGTCGAGCGCCGCCTCCCACAAGAGGGCGAGCTGGACGCGGTCGGTGACGTCGGCGGGCCTGCCGACCAGCCGGTCCGGGGGTGCGTCGAGGCGGGCCACGGCCTCCCGGACGGCCTCGGCGGTGCGTCCGCACAGGGCGACGCGGCAGCCCCGGCCGAGGAAGGCGCGGGCCAGTCCGTGGCCGATGCCCCGGGTCCCACCGGTGATGACGACGACAGGCCCTTCGGCGGTCATGACGCGCTCCAGTCCAGGACTCCGTGCAGTACGGCGGCGAGTATCTGGCCGTCGAAGACCTCGTAGGTGACGGCGAGCCGGCCGCCGGCACTCATCCCGGGGGTGGCGTCGAGCGCGTACTCGCGGCCGACGACGCGCTGCGCGCCACCGTCCGCGAAGTGCCAGACCGGGAAGTTGGCGCGGCCGAAGGCCTGGGCGTTGCCCCAGGCGCCGGGGCCCTCCCAGAACTCACGGGTGCCGTCGCGGCGGCGCACCACGGTGGCCTCACGGTCCAGTCCGCTTCCGGACCAGCTGAGGTGGTGCTCGGTGCGCAGCAGGTCCAGCGGGGTGAGGCGGTCCTCGACGAGGACGGTGCCCAGGCGCTTCTGGTGCGCGTCCCACACCTCGCACTCCCCCGTGAACGTGCCCGGCTGCTTGGTGGGCAGGATCCACGGCACGGGGCCGCAGCGGGTCTCGGCCGCGAGGTGGGCGGCGACCGCCTCGCGGGTGGCGGGGTTCTCGTCGTGGTCGGTGGTGCGCCGGTAGACGCCGTTGAAGCAGCCCACGACGGTCCAGCCCTGGTAGAGGACCGAGGAGTAGACCTGGGTGTCGCCGTCGGGCAGCACGTGGTTCCAGGTGTTGAGGCCCGCCTGCCAGCCGGGCCCGTAGTAGCGGGCGTCGACGAAGGTGCCGTAGGGCTGTCCGCTGCCGTGGAAGTCGGGGCCGACGTAGACGCGGTTGTCGTCCGCGTCGGTGACGCCGAAGGCGAACGGGGCGGCGAGCCGGAACCGGCCGGCGAGCGGGCCGCCGCCTTCGAGGCCGCCGTCCATGCGGTAGACGGTGGCGCCGTCGGTGTACTCCGACGAGCGGCGGATGTCCTCGTAGCCGCACCAGGTGCCGGTGGCGTCGAACAGGGAGGGCCGGCCGTGCCATTCGCCGGCGATGCGCTGCTGCCAGACGCTGGGCCCGGCGGCGGGTTCCTGGGGCTGGTTCTCGCTCACGGGGTCTCCTCCGCGGCCGGGCTGCCGGTGATCAGCAAGGCGCGCAGTCCGTCCGTCACGGCGGGGCCGACCAGGCGTTCGACCTGTGCCCAGACGGCGTCGATCTCCGGGCTGAACAGGAGCTCCCGCATCCGGTGGTCGCGGTCGGCGAGGCCGGTGTGCTCCACGTCGTCGGCGGCCGCGGCGGGGAAGTCGGCGGCGAGGGCGAGCCAGTGGTCGAGGTAGGCGTCGGCGATCGGGCCGATCCCGGCGAAGGCGGCGTCGTCCGCGCGGTGGGCCAGCATCCACGGGGACATCAGGGCCCGTTGGCGGGGGCCGATGTGCGCCGGGGAAATTCCGGCGATGTCCGCGGTCTTCTCGAACGGGGCGGTGAGGGGCCCGTAGACGTGGTCGGTGTAGTCGCCGTGGGCGGCGAGGTCGGCGCGCTGCACCAGGTCGAGATGGAAGGCGTAGGAGTCGCCGGTCCGAACCGCGTCCAGGGTGAAGTGGGGCAGCGGGTCGTCGGCGGCGCCGAAGGCGAACACCATGTGGCTGTCGAGCCCGATGGGCGGGACCACCAGCGAGATATGGACGACGGAGGCGACCGGGCCGTCACCGGTGAAGCAGCGGACGGAGCCGGCCGGTCCGGGGAAGGCGGCCGAGGTGAGGGCGGTCCAGGCGGTGGGAACCTCGGTGACGCCGGTGGCGGCGACCAGGCGGTCCAGGATCCGCAGGGACAGGGCGGTGGGCGGGCTGGGCGTAGCGTCCGGGGCGGGGGCGCTGTTCATGGTGGTCACTCGCTCTCCGGGTGGGCGGCGGACTGCTCGGTGTGCTCGGCCGTCGTGCGGGCGGCGGACCGTTCGGGCTCGCCGGCCGTACGCCGGGCGGCGGGCTGTTCCGTGCTCTCGGCCGTGCGCCGGGCGGCGGGCTCTTGTGTGCTCTCGGCCGTGCGCTGGGCGGCCGACTGCTCGGCGCTCTCGACCGTCGGGTGGAATCCGTGGGCCTTCTGCTCCCAGGCGCGCCCGAACTCGGGCACGTCCCGGCGGCTCGGTGAGGCGATCACGGTGGAGGTGCGTTCGGGCACGTCGCCGGTGATGCGGTCGCCCGGGCCCACGGCCCAGCCCTTGGCGGCGAGTTCCTGACGCCGGCGTCGATAGGCCACCGAGATCATGTCGGAACGCAGGTGGAGCTCGGCACCGAGGTCCGCGGGCAGCAGCTCCGGCCGGGTCGCGTCCACGACGGGGGCGTCCTGGCCGAAGATGCGGTAGACCCGCTTGCGGGCGTTCGCGTCGGCCCAGGAGCCGGTGAAGAAGTCGCGCAGGGCCACCCATTTGACGAGGGTGGTGGTCTCGTCGACGGGGATGTTGGTGTCGTAGATGATCATGTTGCCGAACGGCAGCCGCACATGCAGCTTGACCAGGTTGGGCAGCATCCAGCCCGCCGTGGTGACCACCGGGGGGCGTTCCTGGCCCTGGGACTTGCGGTCGGCGTAGAGCTTGGACCACAGGCCCTTGGCCGCCGGCGGGTGCATGGAGACGGTGGCGAACGCCGACCACTCGTCGGGCTGTTCGACGGTGTACTCCTCGACCTCGGGCCGGTCGGGGTTGCCGAAGGCGGCTCCGTGGACGAAGGGGGTGTGGGCGATGTCGCAGCCGTTCTCCAGCACCCGTTCGTAGTTGGAGTTCCACAGGTACTCGCCGGTGACCACCCGGTAGCTGCCGCCGTTCTCGACCAGGTCGTCGAACTCGGGCCACACCGGGATCGGGGGGCGTTCCGCCTCCGGCAGGTCGCCCATGAACACCCAGACGAACCCGTAGCGTTCGCACGCCGGGTAGGAGTCGACACGGGCCTTCCTGGGGATCCCGCGGCCGGGCATGTTGGCGGGGATCGACGTACACGCGCCCTCGGGGTCGAAGCGCCAGCCGTGGTAGGGGCAGACGACGCAGTCGTCCGAGAGGCTGCCGCCGGAGAGCGCGGCGCCGCGGTGGGCGCAGAGGTCGGACAGGGCGACGGGCTTGCCGTCCTTGGTCCGGTACAGGACCAAGCTCTGGCCCAGACAGACCACTTTGGCGGGTGTGCGGCCGACACGGTCGGCGAACTCGACCGCGTACCAGAAGTTCTTGAACATGGCGGGGAAGCGCTCCTCGGGTCGTTCGAGGTGGTCGTGGGTCAGCGTCGGTGTACGGCGAGCAGTCCGGGGTGCGGCGGCCTGAGCAGCTCGTCGAGGCGGTGGCCGGCGGCGGCATCGTCGCGCAGCCTCGCCGCACAGAACTCGGTGACCAGCCGCCCGAGCAGGGGGCGTGGGGCTTCCCGGCCGGCGCCGGTCTCCTCCAGGAAGCCGCGGGCCGTGGTGGGGTCGTGCGGGTGGCAGGCGGTGAAGTGGCCGGCGCCGGCGAGCCGGGCCCAGGCGCTGGCGCCGGCCGCGTCGGGCACGGCTTCCCGGAAGGTGCGCAGGACCGGATCGTGGTCGGCTTCGTCGTCCGCGTAGCGGTCGGCGCTGGCCGCGATGACGCCGTCGTGCTCGCCGGAGAGCAGCAGCACCGGCGCTCCCGGACCCACGGGCAGGACGGTGCCTTCCGGCCAGCCGAGCATGGAGGCGACGAGGGTGTGGGCGCCGTAGGCGAACACCGCCCGGACGCCCGGTGTCAGGGCTGCGGACTGGAGGGCGACCGTGCCTCCGGCCGAGTGGCCGCCGAGTGCCACCCGTTCGAGGTCCAGGAGTCCCTCCAGCGGTGCACGGCGGGCGAGTTCGGCCAGTGCGCCGAGAAGCGCGCCGATGAGCGGGCTCGTGGGGCGGGAGCCCCAGCCGGCGGGCGAGGCCGCTTCGAGGTCCACGGAGGGGGTGAGGCCGCGGCTGCCGGCGAACAGCTCACCGACCAGGTCGGCGGTGACCGCGACCAGACCGGCGCGGGCGAGTTCGACGGCGAGCCAACGGTAGGCGTCCTGGCCGACGTTGATGCCGGGCAGCAGCAGCACGACGGGGTAGGGGGCGCGGGACGGGTCGGCGGGCAGTTCGCCGGTCAGCCGCTCGTCGTCCGAGCCCGTGGGCCGGGACGGGTAGAAGACGCGCAGGTGGGCGGTGTCGAAGGGTTCCTTCAGGCCGGGCACCCGGCACGCCCACCACAGCGAACGGACCACCGTCTCCGGCGGGTCGGCGGTCACCGGGCTCTCGGCAGCTCGCGGTCGCCGCCCCACAGGCCGCGTACCAGACGGTCCGTCGTCTCCTGGCCGAAGTAGCGCACGCCCATGACGTTGGCGGGGTCGCGTTCGGCGATGTTGCGCCGGGTCGCGAGGTCCGCGGCGGCGAGCGCGTCGCGCTCCTCCTCCGGAACGGTCTCGGCGGCGTCGACCCAGCCCAGCCAGCGGTCCACGTGGGCATGGGTGAGCCGGCGCACCAGGTCGATGTGCTCCTCGTCGCGGGGCAGGGAGTAGCAGTACGCGGTGGGCGAGAGGCTCGCGCGGATGAAGCCGGCGCGGCTGGTGAACCAGTCCAGCTTCGGGTGGCTGTCGCGGACCTCGAGCCACTCCTGCTCCAGCGGCGCGTAGTAGCGGTCGTACGCCTCGCCGTCGGCGATGAGGCTGGTCCTCGGCACGGAGTCGAGGTAGAACCAGCCTCCCGGCCAGCACAGGAGGGCGATGGCGAGGTGCGGGACGCGGATGTGCGGTCCGAGCCACACCGTCAGATGGAGGTTGGCGAAGCCCTGGGTGGGGTTGCCCAGCCAGGAGTGGACCATCCAGTCGATCTCCGGCCCGCTGTAGGCGGCCAGCGAACCGCCGGGGCTCTCGGGCGGGTTGCCGTAGGAGTCGAGGGCGAGGGTGGCGGGGTCGCGGGTGAGTTCGAAGCGGGCGTCGATCTTCGCCTTGAGTTCGCCGAGCAGTTCCTGCCATTGGAGGAAGGTCTCGGTGACGTCGGTGACGGGTGCCATGTCCGTCATGTCCTGCACAGCCTTGAGAGTCTCGGTCATGGCGCTCCTCGGGGTGACTGGGGCGGAGGAAGGGTCGAGGTGGTCCTCGCCGCGGGTGCCGGATGCCTGCCGGTGCCTGCCTGTTCGCAGGGGTTCCGGGCCCGGGAGAAGGGGGGAGATCAGGCGGTACGGGACCCGGGCTCCGGGGCGGTGAGCGCGCCGGCCAGCTGCCAGGGCCTGCCGTCGACGAGGTCGGTGCGGCGGGAGACCAGGCGTCGGGCCGCCTGGTCGGGATGGAGGGCGGAGAGGGTGAGCGGACCGGTCGCGTGGGTGGTCAGGGGGTGGCTGATCCTGCCGGTGAAGCCGCCCTCGCAGCTCTGCCAGAGCCCGAAGTTCACGGGCAGAGCGTGGACGGCCCCTTGCCCGTGACCGGCCGCGACCACGTTGATCCGGTTCTCGGCGGAGCGCTCGGGCAGCCCGAGCGTGTGCTCCCAGGGCTCGGCGCCCGTGTAGCAGACGGCCGCGGTGTCCGCGCCCGCGAGGGCGGCCAGCCGGAACGTCTCCGGGTGCACTGCGTCGTCGCCGACGACCAGGGCGACACGGCCCCACGGGGCGTCGTGGGTCGACGGCGGGGCCGGCTTCTCGACCGCCCAGCGGGAGTGCCGGGCGCAGGGGTGCAGCTGCGGTACGCGCAGCACCGGCCCGTCCGCGCCGAGCAGGAACCCGGTGTGCACGCCGGCCTCGGGAAGGGTGCAGGCAAGCAGGGCGTCCGTCCCCGCCAGCGCCCCGGCCAGGGCGGCCAGAGCCCCGGCCGTGAGGGACGACGGATCGGGGGTTCCGCCGGGAACGACGCCGTCGGGCCAGAGGAACAGTTCCGGCAGCACGATCAGCCGGGCGCCGGACCCGGCGGCCCGGCCGCTGAGGGCGACCGCGTCGCGGAGCGCAGCCTCGCCCTGTCCGGCCGGGCGCAGCACCGCGGCGGTGACGCGCTCGGCGCGCTCCGCGGGGAACGGTGCCGGCGGGCGCGGCGCGCTCGCGATCGGGCCGTAGAGCCAGGGGCGGCGGGCCGCGAAGAGGTCGGTGCCGTCGGGGCGCCGCTTGTCGTCGGCTGCGGCGGGCTCGATGTCGGCGACCACGACCGCCTCGCGGTTCCGGGGGGCACGGGCCGCCACGGTCCCGTCGGGGCGGACGATCTGGCTCTCGCCCGCTCCGTGCAACGCCTCGGGCGGTACTCCCAGCCCCGCGCTGACGGTGGCGAGGTGGTCGTCGGGGATGAGGGGGCCGATCTTGTTGGCCGCCACCACCCAGACCTTGTTCTCGGCGGCGCGTACGGGTATGTGAAGAGAGGCCTCGTCGAGCGCGAAGGAGTTGAGGCTGTTGAGCAGTACCTGGGCGCCGCGCAGGGCGAGCCCCCGGCAGACCTCGTTGACGACTCCTTCCATGCAGGAGTACAGACCGAACCGGCCGAGCGGCGTGTCGATCACCGGTCCTTCGGTGTCGGCCGGGTCGAGGTGGTCGTTCTCGCTGCCCATGAGCGTCTGCTTGTCGGCGCGGCCCAGCAGCGTGCCGTCCGGGCCGAAGAGAAGGCTCGCGGCGGTGATCCGCATGCCGTCGTCGCGGTCCGGCGCGGCGCCTTCGGTCGCGAGGGTGACGTGGAGCTTGACGAACAGCCCGTGACGGGCGGCGGCTTGTGCGACCGCCGTCAGGAAGGAGTCTCCCGGCCGGCACGCCTCGCGCCGCGCGTGGGCCCGGTCGCGGTACCAGGAGAGGTGGTTGCAGAACTCCGGAAGCACGACGAGCGCGGCACCGAGGGAAGCCGCCTCATCGACGGCGCGCAGTACGGCCGCGAGGTTCGAATCCCTGTCCTCCCCCACGGCGAACTGGGCCGCAGCCACCCTTACGGAGCCGGTGACGCGGGCCATGGCATCCTCCTGTGGTTCCTCTAGCGGAACAGCGTTTCCCAAACATACACTCGCAGCCGCCCTTGCGACAGAGGGAATTCCCCTGCCATCTCCCGGAGGCTGCCGTGCTCACCCATGTCGTTCTGATGCGGTTCACCGACCCCGGCGACGCGCCCGAGGCGCGCCGCCGGCTGGCCGAACTCGCCCCTCTGGTACCGGAGATCCGGTCCATCGAGCTGGGCCTCGACACCGTCGGCTCACCGGTGTCGTTCCATCTGTGCATGATCACCCGGCATGAGGACGAGGCCGGACTGAGCGCGTACCAGAACCATCCGCGCCACCTGGAACTCGCCTCGTGGCTGCGTCCGCGCCTCGCCGAGCGGGCCGTGGTCGACCACGCCGGGTCCGACGCGGGCTGATCCTCACGAACGGAGCGAGGGTGCCGCGAGCCCGGCTCGCGGCACCCTCCGGCGTCAGCTGCCGCTGCCCGAAAGGGTCTCGGTGGTGCCGGCCGCGATGAGCGACTGGTAGTAGGTACCGCCGGGGTAGTAGGTCGCGGTCGTCGTGCCGGACAGGGCGTCCGACGCCCAGCCGACGGCCAGGGTCTGCAGTGCGGTGATGTTCTTGGCCTGCGAGGTACCACAGGCCAGCGAGGCGGCACCATCGCTGCTGGCACCCTCGGAGTCCACGTGCGACCCCGTGGTCAGCTCCACTCCGAGGAACGGTGCGGCGGGGTAGGCGTTCCGGAGCACGGTGGTGCCGGAGGCGCTGCTGTTGCACAGGTACGGCGGGGAGGCGATGACCCGCACGGGGAGCGAGGTCGTCGACAGGCCGGCCAGCGAGTCCGCGCTGTTCTTCCCGATGACGGACGTCACGGGGTCGAGCAGCACAAGGCCCTTGAGCCGGCCGAAGGTTGCAGGCGAGGTGACGCGCAGCCGCTCGGCGACGTACTCGACGGCCTCGCCTCCGGCCGAGTGGCCGGAGAACAGCACCGAGGTGGGCAGTGAGGTACCGGTGCGTCCCACCTTCGCCGCGGCCCGCTGGTAACTGGCCGCGAGCGCACTGGCGGAGCCGTCCGCGCCGCTGAACCAGGTCGCCACGTTGTTCAGGAACGGCTTGTTGTTCCCGATGTTCTGGAGCGTACAGCCGAAGACGTCCGCGCTGGGCAGGGTCGGGACGAACACCACGTAGCCGGCGGCGGCGTAGTGGCCGGCGAGGTCCGCCATGTTGTCGCCGGACCGTACGAATCCGTGCTGGAGCCAGATCAGCCCCTTGGCCGCACCGGACGGGAAGTACCAGTCGGCGTCCGGGTGGTAGGTGAAGGCGGCGCAGGAGACGGCGACGTCGGTCGATGCCGAGGTGACGCCGGTCGACGCCGTGTCCGCCTGCGCGGAGGCGGGTACGGCAAGCGCCGACAGCGCCATGGCGACGGTTGGCACGAGGATTCTCAGGCGGGAAAGCACACGCATGGAGGGCCTCCGAGTACGGGGCGGGCGTTTCCATTGTAGAAACGCTGTTCCACTCCCGTGGTGAGGGAGATGACAGCGAACAGAGGGCGGGACTGTCAAGAGGCCGGCCTGCGAACGCCCCACAATGTCGTGCTGTGCACCGTTCCTGACGGGTCGTCGGAGGCAAGTTTTCCTCATGGACGGGGCCGAACCCCTGGCGCGAGCGTCCCCCTGAGTGGAACTCTGTTTCCCGCAAAGGAACACACCCGAATAGCCCTCCCTTCATCGGAGTGTCCGTGAGAAACCGAAGAGCACGTCTCCTGATCGCACCGCTGGCCCTGGTCGCCGCACTGTTCGCGGCGCCCGTCCCCGCGTCGGCGGCGCCCGCGCAGGTGTCGACGACACCCGCGGTCTCCATGTACCAGACCAGCTACGGCGGCGACGACGCCGACGTGTACTACCCCTCCGGCGGCACCGGCCTGCCGGTAGCCCTGCTGCTCCAGGGCGCGAAGGTGGACCGCGCCCAGTACGCCCAGTACGCGAGCGCGATCGCCCGGCAGGGCTTCGTCGTCGTCGTGCCCAACCACTACCGCCTGATGATCTTCGAGTGGGAGCGCTACGCGGCCGAGCACCAGGTCACGCGGACGGTCGACTGGATGAAGGACACGAAGTACGACGCGTCGTCACCGCTCTACAAGCGCATCGACAGCGGAAAGATGGTGCTGCTCGGGCATTCCTTCGGCGGGGCCGCCGGCCTCGCCGCGGCCGAGGACGCGTGCAGCACGGTCTTCTGTCCCGCACTGAGCTTCGACCTGCCGAGTCAGGTGAAGGCCGCGTCCTTCTACGGCACCAACAACGCCTTCCTCGGCATCTTCGCCGATATCGACAACCAGATCCCGGTGCAGCTGGTCCAGGGCACCGCCGACGGCATCGCACCCCCGTCCGACGCCGAGCAGACGTACAACCACCTGGAGAACACGCCGAAGCAGATCGTGCGGCTCGCGAACGCCAACCACTACGGCATCACGGATGTGCAGAGCCCCTCGCCCGCCGAGAGCGAGACCTCCGCCCAGTCGCTGACGCAGGCCCAGAGCATCGAGGCGTCCGCGCGCTGGGCGGGCCGCTTCCTGCGGGCCGCGCTCGGTGACGCGGGTGCGGCCGACTACGTCTGGAACACCGGCGACGCCGCCGACCCGGGCGTGACGGTCACCGGCGCCCACTGATCCCCACCCCGGTGCCGGGACGGCTCACCGTCCCGGCACCGGGCACAGGGACCACTCACCCCGGCACCGGGTACGCACCGGGTGCCATCCCGCCGCCGCCCGGCCGGAAGGCCGCCGGCGCGTGCACCACGCACGGCTGGGTGTACTCCGCGAGTCCCTCCGCGCCGTACTCCCGGCCGTGCCCGCTGCGTTTGACGCCGCCGAAGGGAGCCCGCAGGGACATGCCCGTGCGGTTGTGCGTGTTGACGAAGCAGAATCCGGCGTCCAGCCGGGCGGCGAAGGCGAACGCACGGTCCTCGTCGGCGCTCCACACCGAAGCGCCGAGGCCCAGTTCACCCGCGTTGGCCCGCTCGACGACCTCGTCCTCGCGGTCGTAGGGCAGCACCGGGACCAGGGGGCCGAACTGCTCGTCGCGGACGACCGGATCGTCGTCTCCGAGGCCGGTGAACAACAGCGGCGAGACGAAGTGGCCGGCCGACAGGTCGGTGTCCGGGCAGACCGACCCGAGGAGGGTGGCACGGGCTCCGCGCCGCAGTGCGTCCTCCGTGAGCGCGGCCAGGCGTGCGGCCGCCGACGCGCCCACGACCGGGCCCACGGTCACGCCGGGGTGCAGTGCGTCGCCGAGCCGGACAACCCGGTCGGCGGCGGCGGCGAAGGCGGCCGTGAAGCGGTCSTGGGCGCGCCGGGGCACGTACACACGCTTCACCGCCATGCACACCTGGCCCGCGGTCGCCAGACAGGCCATGACCAGCCGGTCCATGGCCTCTTCGGTGAGCGCCGCGTCGTCGAGCAGGATCGCCGGGTCGTTGCCGCCCAGTTCTATCGTCGTCGGGGTCAGCGCCGCCGCGGCGAGCGCGCCGACGGCGCGCCCCGCGCGCTCACCGCCGGTGAACGCCACCTTGAACACACCGGGGTCGGCCACCAGCGCCGCGGCGGTCGCCTCGTGTCCGTGCAGGGTGTGCAGCAGACCCGGAGGGAAGCAGCCGGCCAGGTCCCGCAACAGGCGGTCCAGGGCGAGCGGGGCCAGCGGGGACGGTTTGACCAGCAGGGCGTTACCCGCCGCCAGGGCGGGGGCGAGTTTGAGGACGGTGAGGACCACCGGCGCGTTCCACGGGGTGAGCGCCGCCACCGGGCCGTACGGGCGCTTGCGCACCACCAGCCGGCCCTGCCCGTCGTCCACCTCGTGGTCGGCGAGCAGGGCCGGGGCGGCGGCCGCGTACCAGCGCAGGACAGCCGCGGAGAACGCCAGCTCACCCTGGCAGTCGGCGAGCGGTTTGCCCGACTCACGGGCGAGCAGGACGGCGGCCTCGGCGGTCCGCCGGTCCAGTTCGGCGGCTGCCGCGTGCAGCGCCCGCGCCCGTACGTCCACGGGCTCGGCCGCCCAGGCCCGGGCGGCCGGGCCCGCGGCGGCCACCGCCCGACGGACGTCCTCGCCCTGTGCGACGGGCACCGATCCGACCAGTTCCGCGGTGCGGGAAGGGTTTTGACGTTCGATCAGTTCGTTGGCAGCCATGGCCTCTCCTCGGGCGGGCGCCGCGCACCGCTCAGGAGACGGGCCGCAGCGAGGCGATCATCGAGCTGCGCAGCAGGGCGCCGCGCGCACGGGCGGGGTCGGCGGCCGTCGCGCGCAGCTCGGCGATGAGCTCCGCGCGGGCCTCGGGATCGCGGACCCGCAGCCGTTCCCAGTTGCGGTGGGTCTGGGCGCCCACGTAGGTCAGGGCGCAGTCACGGCGGGCCTCGGCGGCCGCGTCCAGCGCGGCGTTCGCGCCGGGCTCGCCCCGGACGAGGGCGGCGAGTGGGGTGGCGAGGAGGACCGCGTCGTGGATGCCGCTGTTCATACCCATGCCGCCGAGCGGATTGTTCACGTGCGCGGCGTCACCGCACAGCAGGACGCGGCCCTGCCGGAAGCCGGCGGCGACCCGCTGGTGCACCCGGTAGAGGCTGGCGTGTGCGACCCGCCAGGGGCGCTCCGCGCCCAGGTCGGACCGGAGCTGGGCCAACCGCGCCTCCAGTCGGCCCAGTTCGGCCTCGTCGGAGGTGCCGTCCGGGGTGGGCAGGAGGATGCGCCAGTGGTCCGGGGTGCGGAGCAGCACCAGCCACTCGTCGGGGTCCAGCACATAGGCGATCGGCGCCAGCCCGGGCACTTCCGCGGTCAGGTCCTCGTCCAGGGAGGCCACGAGGAAACGTTCGGGGTACGTCATGCCGTCGAAGCCGACGCCCAGGGAGTGCCGGACGGCGGAGTGGGCGCCGTCCGCGGCGAGCAGATGGCTTCCGCCCACGGTGCGTCCGTCGTCGAGGACGGCGGTCACCGCGCTGTCGTCCTGGTGGACGCCGGCGACCTTGCACCCGAAGCGCAGTTCGGCACCCGGGAACCGGGCGAGCGCGTCGGCCAGCAGCGGTGTCAGCTTGTTCTGTTCACACTGCACTCGGTAGGGATACGAGGTGTCCTCGCTCAGGACGGCGAGGTCGAGTTCGGCGACCGGCCCGATGCGGCGGTCCCGGTACTGGAACGTACGGGCGATCAGTCCGCGGGCGACGAGGGCGTCGGCCACGCCGAGGGCGTCCAGCATCTCCAGGGTCGGCGGGTGAAAGGTGGAGGCCCGGGACTCGGCGGCCAGCGCGTCCCCCGCCTCCAGCACGGTGACGGGCACGCCCGCACGGGCCAGCACGAGCGCGGCGGTGAGACCTACGGGGCCGGCGCCGGCCACGAGCACCGGGGCCAGCCAGTTGCCCCGGCCGGGGACCGGGGTGAAGGTGTGTTCCTTCGCGCCGAGGCGCGTGAGTGCGGCGAGGGAGGCGCGGGCGGAATCCCGCGGTGGACGAGCTGACGCTCGACGCTCCGGTGGCGATTCCCGCCGCCGGTGGCGTGGACGTGCAGATGACGGCCGGGGCCCCGCGCGGCGACGGCCGTCGCGAGCTGACCCTGCACACCCGGGCGTACGACGACGCGGACGACGACAGCGCCCTGCACCGCGCCTGGACCAGCCATGGCACGGGTCTGCTCGGCGCAGCCGGGTCCGCCTCCGATTCCGCGCCCGGCTCCCTGACCTCCTGGCCGCCCGCCGGGGCGACCGCCGTCGATGCCGGGGAGGTGTACGAGCGGCTGGTCGCGCTGGGCCACGAGCTCGGCCCCGCGCTCCAGGGGCTCACGCGGCTGTGGCGCCGGGGCGAAGAGCTGTACGCCGAGGTGTCCGCGCCGGAGGGCGTCGCGGCCGACACCGGACGGTACGGGCTGCATCCGGCGCTGCTCACGGCTTCGGTGCAGGCGCTCCTCTCCCAGGGCGACGAGCTGCTCGAACCGGCCGTCTGGCACGGCGTGAGCCTGTACGCGGTCGGCGCGGGCGGTCTGCGGGTCCGCGTCTCACCAAACGGGAAGGGTTTCGCCGTCCTGCTGGCCGATCCGGCCGGCGCCCCGGTGGCCTCCGTCGACTCGGTCGTCCTGCGGCCACTGCCCTCCGGGGCCCTGGACCGGGTGGACCGGGTCCGTCACGACTGGCTGCTCCGCACCGACTGGACGGCGGTGGCCGCACCGGGCGAGGGTGCCTCTTCGCCGTCTCCGAGCTGGACCTCGTCGGCCGAACCCGAGGCCGGGCTGCGGGACGCCTTCGGCGACGCCGTCCATGTCCCGTACGATCCGGCGCCGGGCGAGGGCGCGGCCCCCGGTCTCGTCCTGCTGCACGCGCCGTCGGCGAGCGAACTGCTGCCCGCGCTGCGGGCCTGGACCGCGGACGAGGCGAACAGTGCCACCCGGCTGGCGGTCCTCACGCACCACGCCGTCACCACCGGCCCCGACGACGTGCAGGATCTGGTTCCTTCTCCCGTCTGGGGCCTGATCCGGGTGGCCCAGGCGGAGAACCCGGGGCGGATCACCCTCGTCGATCTCGACACCGAGCCTTCCTCCCTGGGCGCGCTGAAAGCGGCTCTCGCGGCCGGCGAACCTCAACTCGCCCTGCGTAACGGCGAGATACGTGTTCCGAGGCTCATCGCGTCCGTGTCGCAGGACGCCGGAGAGCTGCCCGTCCTGTCCGAGGGTGCGACGGTCGTGGTCTCCGGCGGCGGCGACCTCGCCGCAGTCGCGGCGGTCCACGCCGTCAGCGCGCTCGGCGCGCGGCACCTGCTTCTGCTGTCTCCGGCTGCGGGGCTGGCGGACCGGCTGGCCCGTCTCGGCGCCGAGGTCGTGGTGGCGGACGGTGACGCGGCCGACCGTGACTTCCTGGCCGGGGCGCTGGCCGCCGTGCCGGCCGCGCATCCGGTGGGCGCGGTCCTCCACGCGCCGCCCGCGCCTGACCGCACGGTCCTGCTCTCCACCGCGCCCGAGGAGTTCGGCGCCCGGCTGCGATCCGCCGGTGCGGCGGCCTGGAATCTCCACGAGCTCACCCTCGGTCTCGACCTGGCCGCATTCGTCCTGCTCGCCCCTGACGCGTCGTCCGCACTCGGCGGCACGGGCCGCGCGGGCGCCGCCGCGGTCGGCACCTACCTCGACGCGCTGGCACAGCACCGGCTGTCACTCGGACTGCCGGGCGTCTCCCTCTCCTGGGGACCCCGGGATGCCGTGCCCGACTCCGCCTTCCACGGGCTCGTCCGCTTCGACGAGGACCAGGTGTCCGCCGGTCTGGAGCTGGCGCTGCGCTCGGCGGACCGGCCCGCCCTGCTCTCCGCGCGCCTGGACCGGGCAGCCCTGGGCGCACAGGCCGGGGCCGGTCTGCTGCCCCCGGTGCTGCGTTCGCTGGTCCGCACGGTCCGTACCGCCGCCGGGGCGGACGCCGCCGCGGCGGGCACACTCGTCTCGGCCCTGGTGGGTCTGTCCGGGCCGGAACAGCTGCGGCTGCTCGGCGAGTTGGTCGGTGAGCAGGTGGCAGGGGTACTGAGGCACTCCGCCGGGGACGCGGTCGACGCGTCCCGCGCGTTCAAGGACCTCGGTTTCGACTCCCTGACGGCCGTGGAACTGCGCAACCGGCTGAACACGGCGACGGGGCTCGGACTGCCCGCCACCCTCGTCTTCGACCACCCCTCGCCGGCCGCGCTCGCGGCCCATCTGCGGGACCGGCTGCTGGGCGACGGTGCGGGCACCGACACGGCGGTACCCACCGGACGCGACCCGGTGCGGGACGGCGAACCCATCGCGATCGTGTCGATGGCCTGCCGCTACCCCGGTGGGGTGCGCAACCCGGAGGACCTGTGGCAGGTGGTGGCGTCGGAGAGCGATGTCATCTCCCCGTTCCCGACCGACCGGGGCTGGGACCTGGACCGGCTGTTCGATCCCGATCCGGCGCACCCGGGCACGTCCTACGCGCGGGAGGGCGGGTTCCTGCACGACGCGGACCAGTTCGACCCCGCCTTCTTCGGGATCAGCCCGCGCGAGGCGACGAGCATGGACCCGCAGCAGCGACTGCTGCTGGAGAGCGCCTGGGAGGCGTTCGAGCGGGCCGGCATCGACCCGACGTCGTTGCACGGCTCGCGGACCGGAGTGTTCGCGGGGGTCGTGTACACGGACTACGGGTCCCGGGTGAAGCTCCCCGCCGATATGGAGGGATACCTCGGCATCGGCAGTGCGGGCAGCATCGCCTCGGGGCGGATCGCCTACACCCTCGGGCTCGAAGGCCCGGCGGTGACGGTGGACACGGCGTGCTCGTCGTCGCTGGTCGCCCTGCATCTGGCCGTGCAGTCGCTGCGCCGGGGCGAGTGCGATCTCGCCCTGGCCGGCGGGGCGACGGTGCTCGCCAACCCCGACATCTTCGTCGGATTCAGCAGGCAGCGCGGCCTGGCCCCGGACGCCCGGTGCAAGGTCTTCGCGGCCGGTGCGGACGGTACGGCCTTCGGCGAGGGGGTCGGGCTGCTGCTGGTCGAGCGGCTGTCCGACGCGCGTCGCAACGGACACGAGGTTCTCGCCGTCGTCCGGGGCACCGCCACCAACCAGGACGGGGCGAGCAACGGCCTCACCGCCCCCAACGGTCCTTCGCAGCAGCGGGTCATCCGTCAGGCCCTGGCCGACGCCGGGCTCACGACCTCCGATGTGGACGCCATGGAGGCGCACGGCACGGGGACGACGCTGGGCGACCCGATCGAGGCACAGGCGCTGCTCGCCACATACGGACAGGACCGGCCCGCCGAACAGCCCCTGTGGCTGGGGTCGTTGAAGTCGAACATCGGGCACACCCAGGCCGCGGCCGGGGTCGGCGGCATCATCAAGATGGTGCAGGCCATGCGGCACGGGCTGCTCCCGAAGACCCTGCACGTGGACGAGCCCTCACCGCACGTCGACTGGGACGCCGGAGCCGTACGCCTGCTCACCGAGGCCAGGGAGTGGCTCCCGAACGGCCGTCCGCGCCGGGCCGGTGTCTCCGGGTTCGGGATGAGTGGCACCAACGCACACGTCGTGCTGGAGGAGGCGCCGGACGACGTGACCCCGAACGAGCCGTCGGTGACCGGTGCGGCTTCGCCACCGTGGCTGCTGTACGGCCACAATGCCGAGGCGCTCGCCACGAACGCCGGACAGTTGCGCCGTCACCTCCAGGAGCACCCGGAGCTCGACCCGGGCCCGGCCGCGAAGGCACTGGCGACGGGCCGGGCCGGGCTCGCCCATCGCGCGGTCGTCGTCGCGCGGGACCGGGAACGGCTGCTGGAGAACCTCGCGGGGCTGGAACGGGACACGGTCGGTCCGGACGCGGTACGCGGGACGGTCACGGAGACCGGGAAGACCGTGTTCGTGTTTCCCGGCCAGGGTTCGCAGTGGGAAGGCATGGCCCGCGAACTGCTCGCCACCTCACCCGTGTTCACCGAACACCTCACCGCCGCAGCCGAAGCACTCCAACCCCACACCGGCTGGAACCTCCTCGACATCCTCCACGGCCTGCCCGACACACCACCCATCGACCGCGTCGACGTCATCCAACCCGCACTCTTCGCCGTCATGACCTCCCTCGCCAAACTCTGGCAACACCACGGCATCCACCCCGACGCCGTCATCGGACACTCCCAAGGCGAAATCGCCGCCGCCCACATCGCCGGCGCCCTCACCCTCAACGACGCCGCACACATCACAGCCCTCCGCTCCCACACCCTCCTCCAACTCGCCGGAACCGGCGCCATGGCCTCACTCCCCCTCACCCACCAACAAACCACCACCCTC
>NZ_RDBK01000026.1:25072-35161 GCF_008042275.1 Streptomyces sp. OR43
ACCTACCCCTTCCAACCCACCCACTACTGGTTGGATGCGACAGCGACCGCCACGGCCGACGCGCTGCTCGCCCCGGCCGTCGAGCTGGCCGAGGACGACGGTCTGCTCTTCACCGGTGAGGTGGGCACGGCCCTGCTCCCCTGGCTCGCCGACCATGCGATGGGCGGAGTACCGCTCGTACCGGCGGCGCTTTTCGTCGAACTGGCGCTGCGGGCGGGCGAGAAGGCGGATGTTCCGGTCGTGGACGAGCTGACGCTCGAAGCTCCGCTCGCGCTCCCGGCCGACGGCTCGGCAGTGTCTCTTCAGCTCACGGTCGGTGCGCCCGACAGCACGGGCCGGCCGTTCAGCGTGCATGCCCGGCCCGCCGACGGTTCGGCGTGGGTGCGGCACGCCTCCGGCCGACTGGCTGCGGCGGACCACGAAGTTCCCGCACCGGAAACCGTGTGGCCTCCGGCCGACGCGGTCCCCACGGACGTGGCCGAGGTGTACGAACGGCTGGAGCGGCTGGGCTACGGCTACGGCCCGGCCTTCCGCAACCTGCGGAAGGCCTGGGCCCTCGGGGACACCCTCCTCGCCGAGGCCGCACTGCCGGAGGAACTGCGCGACTCCGCCGTGGAGTTCGCGCTGCATCCGGCGCTGCTCGACGCGGCGCTGCACCTCCTGCCTCTGCGTGACGGAGGTGCGGAGCTGAAGCTTCCGTTCTCCTGGTCCGGTGTCCGCCTCCACGCCACCGGCGCCGACTCGGTGCGGATCCGGCTGGAGCCGGCCGGCGGGGACTCCATGTCCCTGTCACTGACCGACTCGGGCGGCGACCCGGTCGCCTCCGTGGACGCGGTCCATCTGCTGCCCGCGCCCATCGTGACAGCGGCCCCGACGGCCCCCACCCCCACCGACCCGCTGTACACGGTGGAGTGGACGGAACCGGGGGTTCCCCGCGGGCGCGCCCGTGACGTGCTGCCCGCGCCCGAGATCGTACGGATCGACTCCGGCCTTCCCGTGGCCGAGGCGACCCACCGGGCCCTGACGCTCGTCCAGGAGTGGCTGGTGGCCGAGCGGCCCGCGGGCACCAGGCTCGCCGTCGTCACCTCGAACGCCGTCGCGGCCGGCCCGGGCGAGGCCGTCACCGGTCTCCCGGCCGCCGCGGTGTGGGGTCTGCTCCGCACCGCCCAGTCCGAACACCCCGGCACCTTCGTCCTCGTCGACTCCGACGACAGCGCGGCAAGCGAACGGGCCCTGGCCGGAGCACTGGCAGCAGACGAACCCCAACTCGCTCTGCGCGAAGGCCGGGTGCTGGTGCCCCGGCTGGCGCGCATCGCAGCGCACGGCCCGGACACCGCGTCCCCGGCCCCCTCGGTCGCCGGCCCGGACGGAGCGGGCACCGTGCTGCTGACCGGAGCCACCGGGGCGCTCGGCGCCACGATCGCCGAGCGGCTCATCACCCACCACGGAGTCCGGCATCTGCTCCTCGCCGGCCGGCGCGGCCCGACGGCCCCCGGCGCGCCGGAACTGCTCGCGCACCTCGCGGAGCTCGGGGCCGCCGTCACCCTCGTGGCCTGCGACACCGCCGACCGGGCCGCCGTCACGCGCCTGCTCACCGGCATCCCCGCCGCACACGCCCTGAGCGCGGTCGTGCACGCGGCCGGAGTCCTCGACGACGGTGTACTGGAGGACCTCGCCCCGGACCGCCTCGACACGGTCCTGCGGCCGAAGGCGGACGCGGCCCTGCTGCTGCACGAGCTCACGCTCGAACTCGGTCTGGAACCAGCAGCCTTCGTTCTCTTCTCCTCGGTCACCGGGATCACCGGCACGGCCGGCCAGGCCAACTACGCGGCGGCCAACACCTACCTGGACGCCCTCGCCCAGCACCGCCACGCACTCGGTCTGCCCGCCACGTCGGTCGCCTGGGGCCTCTGGGACCAGCCCGACGGGATGGGGTCGGGGCTGGGCGCCTCCGATCACGTCCGGCTCGCCCGTTCCGGCATCGCCCCGCTTCCCGCCGAGCACGCCGTGCGGCTCTTCGACGACGCGCTCGGCTCCCGGCTCCCGCTGCTCGTCGCCTCCCGCTTCACCACCGCCACCCTGGGCGAAGGAGGCGTGCCGGTCCCCGCACCGCTGCGGTCGCTGACGCCGACGCGGCCCCGCCGCGCGGCCAACTCCGCCGCCACCCCGTCCGGTCCGGCCTTCGCCGACCAGGTGGCCGGCCTCTCTCCCGAGGACGCGGAACGGAAGCTGCTGGAGCTGGTGCGCACCGCCACGGCCACCGTGCTGGGCCACCCGGACGCGGCGGCGGTGCCCGGTGGCCGCGCCTTCACCGACCTCGGTTTCGATTCGCTGGCAGCCGTCGATCTGCGCAACCGGCTCAGTACGGCCACCGGTCTGCGCCTGCCCACCACCCTGGTCTTCGACCACCCGACCCCGCGGGCGCTCGCCGCCCGGTTGCGTACCGAACTTGTCGGATCCACGGCCGCGGCAGCCCCGGTCACGGCGGCTGCCGCCGCCGCCGACGACGACCCGGTCGCCATCGTGTCCATGGCCTGCCGCTTCCCCGGCGGGGTCACCACGCCCGAGGAGCTGTGGCGCCTGGTCAGCGACGGGACGGATGCCGTCTCCGGCTTCCCCACCGACCGGGGCTGGGACCTTGACGCCCTCTACGACCCGGACGCCTCCCGGCCCGGCACCTCGTATGCCAGGGAGGGCGGATTCCTGCACGCAGCCGCCGACTTCGACCCGGACTTCTTCGGGATGAGTCCGCGTGAGGCCCTCACCACGGACCCGCAGCAGCGGCTGCTGCTGGAGACGGCCTGGGAGGCGTTCGAGCGGGCCGGAATCGATCCGGCCGGGCTGCGCGGCTCCCGTACCGGGGTGTTCGCCGGGGTGATGTACAACGACTACGGGGCGCGACTGCACCAGTCGCCGAACGCCCCCGGCGAGGTCGAGGGGTACCTGGTCAGCGGAAGCGCGGGCAGTGTGGCCTCCGGCCGGGTCTCGTACACCTTCGGTCTCGAAGGGCCCGCGGTGACCGTGGACACGGCGTGCTCCTCGTCCCTGGTCGCCCTGCATCTGGCCGCCCAGGCGCTGCGGCAGGGCGAATGCGACCTGGCACTCGCCGGCGGCGTCACCGTGATGGCCGGGCCCGCGACCTTCGTCGAGTTCAGCCGGCAGCGAGGGCTCTCCGCCGACGGGCGGTGCAAGCCGTTCGCGGAGGCCGCCGACGGCACCGGGTGGGGCGAGGGCGTCGGGCTGCTGCTCGTGGAGCGGCTCTCGGACGCCCGGCGCCACGGCCACGAGGTGCTCGCCCTGCTCCGGGGCTCCGCCGTCAACCAGGACGGTGCGAGCAACGGCCTCACCGCACCCAACGGCCCCTCGCAGCAGCGGGTCATCCGCCAGGCCCTGGACCGGGCCGGTCTGGCCGCCGGAGACATCGACGCCGTCGAGGCGCACGGGACCGGGACCCGGCTCGGGGACCCGATCGAGGCCCAGGCGCTGCTGGCCGTCTACGGGCAGGACCGGCAGGACGGCACACCGCTGCTGCTGGGCTCGGTGAAGTCCAACATCGGGCACACACAGGCCGCGGCGGGCGTCGCGGGCGTCATCAAGACCGTGCTCTCCATGCGGCACGGGACCCTCCCCAGGAGCCTGCACATCGACCGGCCGACGTCACAGGTCGACTGGTCGGAAGGCGGCGTCGCGCTGCTCACCGAGACGACTCCCTGGCCGGAGCACCGCCGGCCGCGGCGGGCGGGCGTGTCGTCCTTCGGGATCAGCGGAACCAACGCCCACGTCATCCTGGAGGCGCCGGACACCCCGCCCGCCGTGGACACCTCGGCCGCCGCCGGGACCCCGCCCGCCACGGAGACTGCGGGCACCGGCGCCGACGGCCCGCTCGTCCCGTGGCTGGTGTCCGGGCACACGCCCAGTGCGCTGAGGGCGCGGGCGGCTCAACTCGCCGACGTGCTCGAACGGCGGCCCGCGCTGCACCCGGCGGACGTCCCGGCGGCTCTGGCGGCGGGTCCCGGTCCCTTCGAGCACCGCGCCTCCTTCGTCGCCGCAGGCCGGGAAGAGGCCCTGCGCGCGCTGGCCTCCGTCGCCTCGGGCGAGAACCGCGGGGTCCTGGCGCCCGAGGGGGTGCGGACCGCGTTCCTCTTCACCGGTCAGGGAAGCCAGCGCGCCGGTGCGGGACGGGAACTGTACGCGGCGCACGGTGTGTTCGCCGACGCGTTCGACGAGGTGTGCGCGGCGCTCGACCCACGCGTCGGCCGCTCGCTGCACGCGATCATGTTCGCCGACGAGGGCACGCCCGAGGCGGCGCTGCTGAACGAGACGCGCTACACCCAGCCCGCACTGTTCGCCCTGGAGACGGCGCTGTTCCGGCTGGTGGAGCACTTCGGTGTGCGTCCCGACGCGTTGCTCGGGCACTCCATCGGGTCGGTGAGCGCCGCGCACGCGGCGGGTGTGCTGTCGCTGGGCGACGCGGCGACGCTGGTGGCGGCGCGCGGGCGGCTGATGCAGGCACTGCCTGCCGGGGGCGCGATGCTGGCCGTGGAGCTCGACGAGGAGTCGGTGACGCGGCTGCTGACCGGTCTTGAGGGCCGTGCGGGCATCGCAGCGCTCAACGGGCCCCGGGCCACCGTGGTGTCGGGCGAGGCCGCAGCGGTGGACGAGATCGCCGCCCGGGCGGCCGGAACGGGCGCGAGGACCCGCAGGCTCACCGTGAGCCACGCCTTCCACTCGCCGCTGATGGAACCGGTCCTCGCGGAGTTCCGCGAGGTGGTGTCGGGGCTGGACTTCCGGACGCCTGCCCTCACCGTGATCTCCGACCTCACCGGACAGGCCGTCGACGCCGACGACTTCGCCTCCGCGGACCACTGGGTACGGCACGTCCGCGAGGCCGTCCGTTTCGCCGACGGCGTCCGCACGCTCAAGCACCTGGGCATCGGGACGTTCCTGGAGCTCGGCCCGGACGCGGTGCTCACGACCATGGCCGCCGACTCGCACCCGGAGGCGGTGCTGGTGCCGCTGCTGCGCCGCGACCGCTCCGAACTGCGCTCGCTGCCGGAAGCGCTCGGCGCACTGCACGCCGCCGGTGCCACCGTCGGCCGGAACCTGTACGGGGTGGCGGACGGCCGCAGGCGCGTCGAGCTGCCCACGTACCCGTTCCAGCGCGAGCGGTACTGGCTGGACCGCCCGGCCGCTCCTGCCGGGGCGGCCGGGGTGGAGCAGGCGGGTCTCGGGGCCACGGACCATCCGTTGCTCGGGGCCGCCGTGGAACTCGCCGACGGGACCGGCACGGTCCACACGGGGCTGCTCTCCCTGGACAGCCATCCGTGGCTGGCCGACCACGCGGTGCTCGGCGCGGTGGTCGTGCCGGGAGCCGCGCTGCTCGAACTCGCCCTGTACGCGGGCCGGGAAGCCGGTGCCGCCGTGGTCGACGAACTGACCCTCAGTGATCCGCTGCTGCTCCCGGACACGGGATCCGTGCGGGTACAGGTGAGCGTCGGGGCGGCTGGGGCGGACGGCCGCCGGGCGGTCACGGTCCACTCGCGGCCGGATGCCGGGCACGGGGACGGGGCGGCGGGCGAACCCTGGGTGGTGCATGCCTCGGGGCTTCTCGCTCCGGACACGGCCGCACCGCCGGAGCCGGAGAAGGGTTCCTGGCCACCGGCCGGGGCGGAGCCCGTCGAGGTCGGTGGCGCCTATGCCGAACTGGCCGCCCTGGGCTACGCCTACGGCCCCGCCTTCCAGGGGTTGCGGGCCGCATGGCGCGACCCGGCCGACGGAACCTGGTTCGCCGAGGTCGGACCGGCCGAAGCGGACGACGGCCACCTCCTGTCGCCGTCCCTCCTCGACTCCGCCCTGCACCCGCTCGCGCTCGCGGGCCCCGGGCCGTCGGGCGGACTTCCGGTCCCGTTCTCCTGGAACGGGGTGCGGGTGTACCCGGCGCGGACCGGATCGGTGCGCGTACGGCTGTCTCCGGCCGGGCCCGACACCGCCGCGCTGCTGCTGACCGACGAGGCAGGGGCTCCCGTGCTGTCCGTGGCGTCCCTGGTCGTACGGGAGGCCGATCCGGCACGGTTCGCTCGGGCCCGCCGGAACGGGGACGGCCTGTACCGGGTGGAGTGGACGACGGTGTCCGCCCCCGAGGAGCAGGCCGCCGCGGTCGGCCTCGACGAGGCGCTCAGGATCGCCGACGCGGAGGGCGAGTTCCTCGGCGATGCCGTACTGGACGGCGAGGTCCCTTCCCTGCCCGGCCTCGCACGGGTGTTGCGCGACTGGCTGGCCGAGCCCCGCTTCGGCGGGGCCCGGCTGGTCGTCACGACGACCGGCGCGATCGGCGTCCGCGACGGCGAACCGGTGCCGGGGCTCGACCGGTCGGCCTGGTGGGGACTGGTGCGTACGGCCCAGACCGAGCATCCCGGGCGGTTCGTCCTGCTGGACACCGACGGGACGGACGCGTCGGCCCTGATCCGGGACGCGGCCCTCGGCACGGAGGAACCCCAACTCGCCCTCCGGGAAGGCGAAGTGCTGGTGCCCCGCCTGGCCGCTGTCCCGGTCGCCGAGGAGAGGCGTACGGCCCTGCCGGACACGGGGCGGGGCACGGTGCTGCTGACCGGTGCCACGGGTGCGCTCGGCCGGCTGGTCGCCGAACGGCTCATCACCCACCACGGGGTACGGCGCCTGCATCTGACCAGCCGCCGGGGCCCGGACGCGCCCGGTGCCCGGCAGCTCGTGGCGGGCCTCACCGATCTCGGAGCCGACGTCACGCTCACCGCCTGCGACCTCGCCGACCGCGCCGCACTCACGAAACTCCTCGACTCCCTACCCGACCTGCATCCGCTGACCGCTGTCGTCCATGCGGCGGGGGCCACGGCGGACGCCACGCTGGAGACGCTCACGGATGACGCCTTCGCGACGGTTCTCCGGCCGAAGGCGGACGCCGCCCTGCTGCTGCACGAACTGACCCTGGAGCGGGGGATCGAACTGGACGCCTTCGTCCTGTTCTCCTCGGTCGCGGGGGTCATCGGCAACGCCGGGCAGGCCAACTACGCCGCCGCCAACACGTACGTGGACGCGCTGGCCCAGCACCGCCACGCGCTCGGACTGCCGGCGCTCTCCCTCGCCTGGGGGCTGTGGGAGCAGCCCGGCGGCATGGGCGGGGCCCTGGGCAGCGCCGATCTGGCCAGGATCGCGCGTACCGGCATCGCGCCGCTCACCGCGGAGGAAGGGCTCGCGCTGTTCGACTCGGCGCTGGCTTCGGGACTCACCACCGCCGTACCGGCACGGCTGGACACCTCGGCGCTGCGCAGGCTCGGTGACCCGGGGCGCGTGCCGCCGCTGTTGCGGACCCTGGTCGGTCTGCCGGCACGGCGGTCCTCGCAGGCGGCCGGGGCGGCGGACAGGCCCGTCGTCGACGTGGACGGCGACGCGCCGTGGGTCCGCAAACTCGCCGGGGCCGCCGAGGCGGATCGGCCGCGCATCGTGCTGGATCTGGTGCGGGCGGCGGTGGCCGAGATCCTCGGCCACCCGCCGAACCGTCCGGTTCCCGCCGACCGGGGTCTGCTCGACCTCGGCCTCGATTCACTGGCCGCCGTCGAACTGCGCAACCGCCTCGCAGCCGAGACCGGGCTGAAGCTGCCCGCCACTCTGCTCTTCGACCGTCCGACCGCGACCGCGCTCGCCACCCATCTCCACGGGGAGCTGACCGACCGGCTGCCCGGCGGGGCGGCATCGACGCTGGCCCGCATCGACGAGCTGGAGACCGCCGTCGACGGGGCCGCGCTCGGCGCGGAGGCCCGCGAGCGGATCAGCGCCCGGCTGGCCTCCCTGCAGGCCAGGCTCACAGCAGCCGGGGACGCCCCCTCAGCTGCCTTGGACACCGACACCACCGCCACCCCCCAGCTGGACCAGGCGTCCGACGACGAGCTCTTCCAGCTCATCGACGGACAGCTCGGATCCGAATGAACCGTACGACGAGGAGAGTTGACGTCGCATGACGAACGAGGCCAGGCTCCGTGACTACCTCAAGCGCGTGACCAATGACCTGCTCCAGACCCGGCAGCGGCTGACCGAGGTCGAGGCGGAGCGGCACGAACCGATCGCGATCGTCGGCATGTCGTGCCGCTACCCGGGCGGGGTGCGCTCCCCCGAGGAACTGTGGGAGGTCGTCGCTTCGGGCACCGACGCGATCTCCCCGTTCCCGGAGAACCGGGGGTGGGACACCGCCGCGCTCTACGACCCCGACCCCGAGCGGACCGGCCGGAGCTATGCGCGGGAAGGCGGGTTCCTGCACGAGGCGGACCGCTTCGACCCGGCGTTCTTCGGCATCAGCCCGCGGGAGGCGACAGCCATCGACCCGCAGCAGCGACTGCTGCTGGAGAGCGCCTGGGAGGCGTTCGAGCGGGCCGGCATCGACCCGGACACGCTGCGCGGCTCCCGCACCGGAGTGTTTGCCGGGGTGATGTACGGGGATTACGGCGGGCGGATCCGCCGGGCTCCGGACGGCCTGGAGGGCTACATCGGGACCGGCAGCGCCGGGTCCGTGGCGTCCGGCCGTCTCTCGTACACCTTCGGGCTCGAAGGCCCGGCGGTGACGGTGGACACGGCGTGCTCGTCGTCGCTGGTCGCCCTGCATCTGGCCGTGCAGTCGCTGCGCCGGGGCGAGTGCGATCTCGCGCTGGCGGGCGGGGCGACGATCATCGCCACGCCCGGCCTGTTCGTCGAGTTCAGCCGGCAGCGCGGGCTGTCCCCCGACGGCCGCTGCAAGGCGTTCGCGGCGTCGGCGGACGGCACGGGGTGGGGCGAGGGCGTGGGGCTGCTCCTGGTGGAGCGGCTGTCCGACGCCCGCCGCAACGGACACCGGGTGCTCGCGGTCGTACGGGGCTCCGCCGTCAACCAGGACGGCACGAGCGGGCAGTTGTCCGCGCCCAACGGTCCCTCGCAGCAGCGGGTGATCCGCCAGGCCCTCGCCGACGCCGGACTCACCACGGCGGACGTCGACGCGGTCGAGGCGCACGGCACGGGGACGACGCTGGGCGACCCGATCGAGGCACAGGCGCTGCTTGCCACATACGGACAGGACCGGCCCGCCGAACAGCCCCTGTGGCTGGGGTCGTTGAAGTCGAACATCGGGCACACCCAGGCCGCGGCCGGGGTCGGCGGCATCATCAAGATGGTGCAGGCCATGCGGCACGGGCTGCTCCCGAAGACCCTGCACGTGGACGAGCCCTCACCGCACGTCGACTGGGACGCCGGAGCCGTACGCCTGCTCACCGAGGACGAGCCCTGGCCCGAGCACGGCGGGCCGCGCCGGGCCGCCGTCTCGTCGTTCGGGATCAGCGGAACGAACGCGCACGTCATCCTGGAGGCGCCCGCCGCGGAGGCCGCCGACAGCGGGGGTGCGGCGTCGGCCACACCTTCGGGCGCGGTGCCGTGGCTGCTGTCCGCGCACGACCCGGAAGCGCTCAAGGAGCAGGCGGCGCGGCTGCGTTCGTATGTGGAGGAGCACCCCGGACTGGACCTGGCCCCGGTCGGCGGGGTGCTGGCCCGGGGCCGCGCCGCGCTCGGTCATCGGGCGGTCGTCGTCGCCGGGAGTCACGAGGAGCTGGCGCCGGCTCTCGACTCGCTGGCCAGGGGTGTGCCGTCGGCCGATGTGGTGGAGGGGGTGGCCACCGACCACGGGAAGACCGTGTTCGTGTTTCCCGGCCAGGGTTCGCAGTGGGAAGGCATGGCCCGCGAACTGCTCGCCACCTCACCCGTGTTCACCGAACACCTCACCGCCGCAGCCGAAGCACTCCAACCCCACACCGGCTGGAACCTCCTCGACATCCTCCACGGCCTCCCCGACACACCACCCATCGACCGCGTCGACGTCATCCAACCCGCACTCTTCGCCGTCATGACCTCCCTCGCCAAACTCTGGCAACACCACGGCATCCACCCCGACGCCGTCATCGGACACTCCCAAGGCGAAATCGCCGCCGCCCACATCGCCGGCGCCCTCACCCTCAACGACGCCGCACACATCACAGCCCTCCGCTCCCACACCCTCCTCCAACTCGCCGGAACCGGCGCCATGGCCTCACTCCCCCTCAC
>NZ_RDBK01000027.1:0-871 GCF_008042275.1 Streptomyces sp. OR43
ATCCAGTCCCTGCCGCCGCACGCCCAGATCGCCGGGTTCGCCGCCGACGACCTCAGCCACCTCGTCGCCGAACTCCTGGAGAACGCCACCTCGTTCTCCCCGCCGGACTCCCGTGTCCAGCTCTCCGGCTGGCTGCTGGAGACCGGCGAGGTGATGCTCTCCGTGCAGGACGAGGGCATCGGCATGTCGTCCGTACGGATGGGCGAGCTCAACACCCGCCTCGGCGACCCGTCGCTCTTCGAGGCGGGTGAGCAGAGCGCGGACGGCGCCGGRCTCGGCGATCGTCTGCTCGGCCGCCGCGATCAGCGGGTCGCCGGGCAGGGCGAGGGTGCGGCGCGGCAGCGCGTTGGAGTTGGCCTCGGCGACCGATCCGGGGAGGTTCAGCGTGGGCGCGTCCCCGGGGGCCGTGACCGGCGGCGGGGTCGCGGCCGGGGGCGCCTTCGGGAGCAGGGCCTGGGGCAGCACGACGACCGCGGTGACCCCGCTGCCCTTCTGCTCGCGCAACTGGACCCGGACGCCGTGGCGCGCGGCCAGCAGCGAGGTCACCTGAAGGCCGAGACCGGCGCCGTCCGCGCTCTGCTCACCCGCCTCGAAGAGCGACGGGTCGCCGAGGCGGGTGTTGAGCTCGCCCATCCGTACGGACGACATGCCGATGCCCTCGTCCTGCACGGAGAGCATCACCTCGCCGGTCTCCAGCAGCCAGCCGGAGAGCTGGACACGGGAGTCCGGCGGGGAGAACGAGGTGGCGTTCTCCAGGAGTTCGGCGACGAGGTGGCTGAGGTCGTCGGCGGCGAACCCGGCGATCTGGGCGTGCGGCGGCAGGGACTGGATGGCGGCGGCAGGGACTGGATGGTGACCCGCTCGTACCGCT
>NZ_RDBK01000027.1:971-10770 GCF_008042275.1 Streptomyces sp. OR43
GAGGAGGCCCGGCCCGAGGGGCCGCGTGGGCCGCGGGTCCACCGGGCCAGCCAGAGCGCGTCGCACAGCTGCTCCACGTCGGGGTCGAGCCCGGCTCCGCGCAGGCGGGCGACCAGGGTCGCCAGCTGCCCCTCACCGGGCGCCGCCCCCTCCCCGCCTGGGCCCGCACCGCCCGGGCCCGTACCGCCCGGGCCCGTACCGCCCGGGCCCGCACCGTCCGCGCCCATACCGTCCCGGTCCGTACCGGGCGCCGAGCCGCCCACCGTCATGCCCGCACCGGGCGCCGAGCCGTCCGGGTCGGGTGCCCCACCCGTCTCCCGGCCCCCTGGGGCCCCGGGCGTCCCGTCCGCCGCACGCATCAGCGCGTCACCTCGGCCGGTCGAGTCGCTGGATGAGCAGGTCGGCCAGCCGGTCGCGGCCGGTCGGCGCCGCCGCCTGGGTGAGGTAGATCGCGTTCAGCAACTGGTCGGTGGCCAGGAGTTCGCTGCGTGAGCGCTCCAGGAAGAGCGTGATGAGGTCCTCGCTGGAGCGGGCGGCCTCCTCGCCCAGGTGCGCCTTGACGAACGCGGCCAGCCGCTTGTGGTCGGGGCGCCCCAGCTCCAGGTGGATGCAGCGGCGCATCAGCGGGGCGGGGAAGTCCCGTTCCCCGTTGCTGGTGAGCACCACGAACGGGAAGGCCCGGCACTGCACCCGGCCGCCCTTGATCCGCACCTTGTTGCCGTCGTGATCGAGGACGTCCGCCTCGCCGTCGGGCAGCCGGTCCGCGATCCGTTCCAGCTCGGGGATGGCGAACTCGCCCTCCTCCAACACGTTGAGCAGGTCGTTCGGCAGATCGATGTCGCTCTTGTCGAGCTCGTCGATGAGCAGCACCCGCGGCCGGTCCGACGGCAGCAGCGCGGTGCCCAGCGGGCCGAGCCGGATGTAACTGCCCACGCTCTGGGCCGAGTCCGCACCGGGCTCGCCGCCGCCGGCGGCGGCGTGCGAGGCGATCTGCACGTCCTGGAGCCGGGCGATGGCGTCGTAGTGGTAGAGGCCGTCCAGCAGTGTGGTGCGGCTGACCACGGGCCAGCGCAGCACCTTGCCGAACTCCAGCTCCCGCGCGACGGAGTGGGCCAGGGTGCTCTTCCCCGCGCCCGGGTCGCCGGTGACCAGCAGCGGACGCCGCAAGTACAGTGCGGCGTTGATCATTTCGAGTTCCTCGGCCCCGGGCCGGTGCTCGTCGGCGATGCGTCCGGGAATGCCGAGGCGGCGGTCGGCCGACTCGGCCCCGTCCGCTCCGCCGGACGCACCGGCGAAATCACGCCAGGGCGGAGGCGGCGGCAGCTGCGCGACCTCGTCGTGCGGTTCGCCGATGCCTCGGTAGATGAGCCACTCGCTGGGTTCACTCATAGCGTGTTCCTCGTTGTCACTCGCCTGCGGGCGGCCGCCGTCGAACCTGCCTTACCGTATCGATCCTGAGTAACCCCCGTAAGGGGCAGGCCCCTTGACCTCCGGGTGCGCGGCGGGAATCTTCGCGTCACGGCGCCTCCAGGAACGCGTCGGACTCCGGCAGCGCACGGTTCGGATCGTCGCAATAAAGGGCGACTCCGTCGGACCAGAACATTTCCGTACGTCCCGCCCCCACTCCTCTTCTCAGCTCATGGATCTTCCACGGCAGCCGGTCCCGGGTGCCGGCGTCCGTCACGGCCTCGGCCACGCGCCGGTGGAATTCCCTGCAGACCATGTCGGCCTCCGCGGCCCTTCGCTGCAGCAGGACGGCCCCGAAGCCCGCGTCGATCAGCCGCACCACCCCGGCGGTGGTGTCGGAGTCCGGCCGGCTGCCGTAGCGGCAGAGGACCGGAACGGTGCCGTGCGCCAGGGTCCGCAGCCGCGTCACATCCGGTACACGTACCCGCAAATCGTCCTCGCAGTCGACCGCTTCGGCGTGGAGCCCCCACGCGGGCCCGGTGCCCCAGCGCGTCCGCCGCTCCTCGGCCGGCCCCTGGTAGGAGCTGCGCAGGACCACCGGACGTACGGCTCCGAGCGGCAGCCCGTTCGAAGGGAGCACCCAGTCGTCGACCGCGAGTCCGAAGAGCGAGGGCGCCACGACGACCTGGAGCAGCGCCGGGCTGCCCGGCTCGTCGCACCGCCGGAAGGCCTCGGCGAGCGCGGCGGCGAGCCGGTCGGGAACGGTGCCGAGCGGGGCGCCGCGGCTGTCCTCGTCGATGGGCTCCGCCCCCGAGGCCTGCCGGTCGACGGCGACCCGCCAGTCGTACTGGTCGCGGGCCCAGCCCTGGAGGTCCACGTTCAGCACGACTCCGTCGCGGTCCCCGTACACGACGGGTTCGCTCACTGAGGGGCGCACGGCCTGCTGACGGTTCTGTTCCAGGCGCAGCCGGACGGCCGCCCACTCCCTGTCGAGCTGCCCGCGCAGATCCCGGGACAGTTCGACGTCGGCGATCCGCTTCACCCACCCCCACAGCGCCTTGGCGTTCGTGACGGAGAGCTGTCCGCAGGGCCGGTCCGCCGTGAGGACGCCCATGCAGTAGCGCACGATCAGTTCGAAGCGGGCCTGCCGGTCGCGGACGCGGGTCTCGTACAGCACCCCCAGACCGTCCCGCCAGCCGCGCGGGGCGGGCCGGTGGTCACGGGCGTAGACGCCGGGCAGGCGGTCGAGGAGGGTGAGCAGACCGCGGGTGCTGGCCGGCGGCGGGAGTTCGGCGAGCCGCCCGAGCAGATCCGCGCGCAGCCGGGGGCCGAGGACGCCGGCGGGGGGTACCGGCAGTTCGCTCTGTACGTCGGTCCAGGTCCGCTCGGTGCCGACCGCGACGTTGTGCCGGTCCGCGTGGTAGCGGTCGTGGGCGTGGAACACGGCCTGGTACGTGTCGTCGGTCTCGGTCTCGATGGGTGTGGACGGCACCTCCAGGGTGCGCAGCCGCTCGATCCCAACGGCCGTACCGCCCTGCTGCCTGTCCAGTCTCGACTTGACCACTCCGACGACCTCGCCCCGGGCGAAGTCGATCACGGGCCCGCCGGACATGCCCGGCTCCAGCCAGCCCTCGTCGAGGAGGACGACCTGCTCCACATCGTCGGCGGCACCGTAGGAACCGTTCACCCGGTAGGTGCCGTTGCGCAGTTTCAGGCCGCCGCCGGGCGAGTTGACCCACCCCACGCAGCGGATGTCACCGCCGCGGAGCAGGGCCCCGGAGCGCTCGGCGACGTACACGCAGGCGTGCTCGACGGGCCGGCGGAGCTGGATGAGCGCCAGGTCGGGGGCGGGCCAGGCGGCGGTCCCCGGCGGCCGGGTGCCGGGCATGGCGACGACGACCCTGCCGGGGACCTCGGCGAGCTCGCCGGTGTACCGGTCGGCCTTGAACACCACGTTCACCATGCCCCCTTCCCCCCGCATCGCCACATGGGCGCACGTCAGGATCCAGCTCGGAGCGATGAAGAACCCGCTCCCCAGGAACTCCCCTCCCGGAGCCTCACCGCCCGGTCCGTCAGGGGCATACCCGGACGCCGGTCGATGGATGCGTACGGTCGCGTCCTCCACGAGGCCCAGAAGAGCAGCGTCCGACTGTCCCTGTCCGCCCTCTGCGCCCCCGTCGGSGTCCGAGGTCATGCCCCGCCGCCGTCGGTGTCGTCCGCGCCGTCGGGGTGTGCCGGTGCGCCGGGGGCTGCCCCGGCGTGCGGGGCCGGGGGCACGGGCGCCGGTGGTGCCGGGGGCGCGAACGGAACGGGCGGCATCGCGGGCGCGGGTGCCTGAGCGGGTACGGGTGCCTGAGCGGGTACGGGCACGGGTGCCGGTGGGGGCGGATCGACCGGTGGCCCGCCGCCGTTCCAGGTGAGCGTAACCTTGATCGCGCCCTTGGCCTCGCCGTCGGCGAGCAGTCCGACGACCTTGCCCGACTTGGCGGTGAGCTCGATGCCGAACTCGACGCTGACCTCGTCCGGCCGCACCGCGCGCAGCGGCACGGCGAGCGAGCGCGCCACGCTGGTCACGACGGAGTGCAGGCTCTCGACCCGGGCCTGCACCTGGTCGGTGAGGTTTCCGAATCCGGTGTCCGTGAACGTCAGTCCACCGGGCTCCGGACGGTCCAGTTCCTCGGCTCCGGAGATCCGCGCCCAGACCGGTGTGCCGTCCGGCATCTCGATGCGCGTAATACGGGTCCCGCTGTCGTCCATGAAGCCCCCCGTTCCCCAACTCCCCGCAGGTTAACGGCCGTAGGCGGCCGATGCGAGGTACATGGACCAGGACGCGGGCACGCGCCGGCCCGGTTCTCGGCCGGTCCGCACGGCCTCCGGCGGACCGTCTGCCGGTCACGACGGGGCTGCCACCAGGGCCGACGGCCCCAGCTGCGGCGGCGGGTCGGGTCCGGGCGGTCGGTAAACTTGCGCCATGTACTTCACCGACCGCGGTATCGAGGAGCTGGAGAAGCGGCGAGGCGAGGAAGAGGTCACTTTCGAGTGGCTCGCCGAGCAGCTGCGCACCTTCGTCGACCTCAACCCCGACTTCGAGGTGCCGGTCGAGCGCCTCGCCACCTGGCTGGCCCGGCTGGACGACGAGGACGACGACGAGGACTGACCGGCCCGGGCGTTCAGCGCCCGCCGGGTTCCTCGTCCCGCATCCGGTCGTACGCCAGGCCGAGCGCCCCGTGCACCATCAGCAGGGCCCCCGCGAAGACCCATCCACCCCTGCGCCGGCCCGCTCCCCAGAGCGCCATCGGCAGTCCCGCCGCCAGCTGGGCACCCGCCAGGGCGCGGGCCCGGGGGCCACGCATCCAGGGGCCCAGGCGACCGCTCTCCACGGCGTCGAGTTCGACCCTGACCGCGTCCCGCCAGCCGGTCCACGCGATCCTCTCGGTCTCCGGCCGCAGCCCGGCGCCCGCGGCCAGCCGGTCCGAGGGTTCACCGGGGTCCAGGCCCGCCGGGAGTTCCAGACCGACGCGGGTGAGCACGGCGAGCAGGCCGCGGAGCCGGGCCCGGGCGTCCGTCTCCGGATCGGGGCGGGTCAGGGCTTCGAGGGCCTGGACGTCCAGCACGGGATCGAGCCCCAGCCGTTCGGCGAACGTACGCATCGCCTCGTCCTCACCGGCGGGAGTCCCGTCGGCGAGCCAGACGTAGCCGACCGGACGGCGGAATCCCGCGGCGAGCGTGTATCCGGCCCGGTCGCCGTCCCACCACAGCGCCAGGACCGGCCAGGTGGAGCCGACCGCGAGCGCGGTGGCCCCGGACGATCTGTTCATTGCCGGGGACCCGCATCAGCGCATCTACGACTCGAAGGTGTCGTTGAAGGCGGTCGGGATCAAGGTCGCGGGCCGGTCCGCCAAGATGCGGAAGAACTACCGCTCCACGCACGAGATCCTCAGCTGGTCCACCGCCCCACTCCCGCCGCCCCCGCTTCCACCAGGAACTCGCTCGGCGCACCGGACCACGACACGTGCAGCCCGTCGCGGGCCCGTGTGCAGGCGACGAACAGCAGACAGCGTTCCGCCATCAGGTCGGACTGGTGCTGCACGCGATCGACGTCGACGGGAGTGACCGCCCGCGGATAGGGCAGCGAGGCCTCGTTGACACCGATGACCGCGACACAGCGGAACTCCAGTCCCTTGAACGCGTGCATCGTGCCGACCTGCACGGCGTCCGGTGATGCGGGGACATCACCACGCAGCCGGGCTGCAAGGATTCCGGACGCCCGGAGCCGAGCCACGGCCTTGTCGCAGTTCTTGTTGAACCGGGCCGTCACCCCGATCTCGCCCGGTGTGATCCCGCTGTCGATCCAGCCACGGACCCGCGCGAGAACGGCGTCGAGTTCCCCGTCCTCCGAATCCGCTGCGCACACCTCGGGCCCGTTGC
Organism: Streptomyces sp. OR43; assembly: GCF_008042275.1. GTDB lineage: Bacteria > Actinomycetota > Actinomycetes > Streptomycetales > Streptomycetaceae > Streptomyces. Next base: position 6,807 of record NZ_RDBK01000027.1, read on the forward strand.
CGTGCAGGGCCGAACGGTAGCCGAGCAGTGTCTCGTTGCGCGTTTCGTCCGCCAACTGCTCGAAGGGGCGCCCGATGAGGAGGGCGGTGGACCAGCTGAGGATCTCGTGCGTGGAGCGGTAGTTCTTCCGCATCTTGGCGGACCGGCCCGCGACCTTGATCCCGACCGCCTTCAACGACACCTTCGAGTCGTAGATGCGCTGATGCGGGTCCCCGGCAATGAACAGATCGTCCGGGCGCGCCGGGGCCGCCGCCCGCAGCAGCCGCCACTGGGTCGGGTGCAGGTCCTGCGCCTCATCGACCACTACATGCCGGTACCGGGGACCTTCGGCCGCCAGTAGATCGGCGGCCTCCGCACACGTGCCCAGATACGTGCGCAACCCGTCGGCGGCGAGCCGCCCCGTGAACTCCTCCACCGTCCGCCACACCGGCGGACGGGCCGACGCCGGAAGCCTGCTGCCGCGGCCTGGGCGGTCGCAGTCCACGTACTCCTGCTCCGTCCGCAGGTTCTGTGCCAGGACCACGTGCCGGTACTCCTGCCCGAGGAACTGCGCGCTGCCGGTGAACCCGGTCGCGCTCGCCGCCTGCGCCCACCGTGTCTCCTCCTCCCCGCCGCGAAGGGGCCGACGCGACGTGGACAGGACACGCCCCGCGAACGCGTCCACGGTCATGATGTCCACCCGGTCGCGCAGCGCCTCGTCCTCCACGAGGGAGGCGAGCCCCGTCCGCAGGGCACCCACCAGCGCGTTGGTGTAGGTGGTGAGCAGGATGCGCTCGCCGTCCTTCAGGTAGCCCAGCAGATGCCGCACCCGGTGCAGCGCGACGACGGTCTTTCCGGTGCCGGGACCCCCGGTGACCTGGGCCGGGCCGGAGTATGAGGCCCGGTAGGCGACCTTGTGTTGCGACGGGTGCAGAAAGACCCGCCAGGCCGCGAACGGCTTGTCGAGGATGTCCCGCAACTCCTCGGACCCGGTGACGTGCGCGATCCGGGTGCGGGTGCGGTGGATGGCGGTCGCGAAGTCCTCGGTGTCCACGGGCGCGTCGTCCCCGGGTGCGGCCGCGAGCCCGACGGACACCACATCCCGCCACACCTCCTCCACGGTGAACCCTGCGGCGAGGTACTCGAGGACCTCGCGCTGGTCCTGGGGGAAGTACGGTGCGAAGACCTCCAGTTGCTCGGCATCGGTGAGTGCGCGCGCCTGGCGCAGCGTGGTCTCGTCGATCCCGAGAGCGGCCAGATCCCCGTCGGACACCTTCGAGAAGAGCCGCCGCTCGGGCGCGGGGGCGATGCGCTCGTACGCGGGTGTGAGCTCGTCCAGCATCGCGATGTCCCGCACCTCGACGGCACGGGTCACCGTGTTGATGCTGGCCCTCTGCTTGATCGCCCAGGCGATGGCCTTGTCGTGAGGCATCACCCGCAGCAGCACGTAGGTGTCCCCGCTGTCGGGCGCGAGCACAACGCCTCGCGTTCCCTGATCGATCCTGATGGTCCGGATGTGTGGATCGCGGGCCTGCTTCAGCGTTTCGAGCTTCAGCCCGGGGTCCTTGAAGAGCTGGTCCAGGGTGAGCCGCTCGAACTTCTCCCAGGCGTCGAACACCCCCTGCTTGACGGTGCCTTGGAGCTTGCCGAGCTGGGCGCAGAAGCCGATGTCGAACGCGAGGTGAGGCATGTGCGGACTCTCCGGGAAAGCAGCGGTTGCGGTCACGGGGTGAGGTGCGGGTTCAGGTGCCGGGCCCGTCGAGGCCGAGGCGGATCAGGGCGAGCGCCTCCGCGACTTCTTCGGTCATGTCGTCATTGGCCCCGAAGACCACACACAGGTCGTCGTGCAACGGCCGCAGAATCTTGTCCGCTTCGGCCGCCTGCCCCTGGGCGAGCAGCAACATCCCGATGTCACGGCGCAGTTCGACGGCTTCCTCGCTCAGGTCGCTGTCGACGGTCCGTACGACATCCAGGAGGCCGCGCAGTGCGGCGAGCGCGTCGGTGGCCTGTCCGAGTTCGGCGCGACATCGGGCGGCCTGGGCGCGACAGGCGCGCGCCGATGCGCCGGTCGGCCCGTCGGTACGGGCATACGCGTCGGCCAGGGCGTCGAACTCGGGCAGCGCCGCCCGGTAGTCGCCGCCGAGCAACTGGATCGCCGCCCGTTTCTTCCGCAGGGCCAGCACCCGCTTGCTCTCCGCACCCAGGACGCGTGCGGCGGGTTCGATGACCTCACCCAGCACCTCGGCCGCCTGCGCGAACCTCTCCTCCTCCAGAAGCGCGTCGGAATGCGCGTAGGCCTCGTCGATCTCTTCGCGCAGCTGCGCCGGGACGGGCACGGGTACAAGGGCGGGCAGGCCGGCCTGCGGATCGATCGCTGTGCCTGCGGCGCCGCGAGATGTGCCCGCCCGTGCCCGCGGCGCGTACGGATCGCGGAAGATCCCCGTGGGATCGGGCACACCCTGCGGCCCTGCGTCCCCGGGCGCGAGATTCTGACCCGGCGGCGGCAGGAACGGCCGCAGCCGTTCGTACACCTCCTGCACATCGGCCGGCCGCGCCTCCGGGGACTTCAGCAGCAGCTGAAGAACAAGGCCCTCCAGGGCCTCGGGCACGTCGGGACGCAGCACGCGCAGCGGGGTGGGGGCCGCGTTCACGTGCTGGTACATCACCATCCATTCGCCCTCCGCACTGAACAGCACCCGCCCGCCGATCAGTTCGTGCAGCACGCACCCCAGCGCGTACAGGTCGGTCTGCGGCGAGATCCGCCCGCCGCGCACCTGCTCGGGGGCCATGTACTGGTACGTGCCGATGGGGCTGCCGGTCGCGGTCAGCTTGGTGACGTCGGTCCGCAGGATGGCGGCGATCCCGAAGTCGAGGACCTTCACCGTCCCGTCGCGTGCGACGAGGATGTTGCTCGGCTTGAGGTCCCGGTGGATGACCGGCACCTCGTGCGCGTGCGACAGCACGGTGGCGACCTGCGCCGCCACGGCCACCGCCCAGCTGACCGGCAGCAGGCGTTCCGGGTGGATGTACGTGGACAGCGGCAGGCCGTCCACGAGCTCCATCACGAGGAACAGCCGCTCGTAGCTGTCGTCGAGCACCGCGTCGTACACCTGCGGCACGCCGGGATGCTGGATCCGTGCGGTGATCCGGGCCTCGCGGCGGAACCGTTTGACGAACTCCTCGGCCAGCTGCGGCGAGCCGGCCACGGCCTGAGGCCTGATCCGCTTCACCGCGACGGGCCGGTCGAGCACGGTGTCATAGCCGCGCCACACATCGCCCATGCCTCCGTTGGCGAGCGGCTCCAGGAGCTCGTAACGACCGGCGATCGACTGCTGCTGCGGCACAGGGCCCCCGAGTGTGCGTACGTGCGGGTGCGGACCCGGACACGTGCGCGTACGGCGCGTGCGGACGGGCCCGGCTCCGGCATCGTCGGGAGCAAGTCTCTCCGGAAGAGTGATCTCCGGTCCAGCCGGTGTGCGATCGGTCGTCGCGGAAGGTAGCTTTCCGGTCACGGGGCCACGTCTTACGCGGACGGGATCTCCACAACGGCCCAGACCGTCTTGCCGGGCCCGTCCGTACACGGGAACCAGCCCCAACGGTCCGTCAGCGCCGATACCAGGAGCAGCCCTCTGCCCCCGTCTCCGTCTCCGTCACTGTCTACGTCTACGTCGAGCCCGGCATCCGGCGCCGCGGCGGCCGGCTGTACGGGGAGTCGCTCGCCGCGCGTGTCGGTGACCTCCACGCGCAGGGCGCTGCCCTCGGCGGACAGGCGCAGCCGGAAGTCCCGCCCGGGCACGTGCCCGTGGCGTACAGCGTTCGCGCTGAGCTCGGCGACCACCAGCGTCACGACGTCGTGCGTGTTGCTGCCGTACGGGACGCCCCAGGCGTCGAGTCGCTCACCGGCCAGCCGACGGGCGAGCCGGGCCCCGCGGGGCGTGGAGCTGAACCGCATGGTGAAGTGGTGCCAGGGGAGGCGGGGTTGGGC
>NZ_RDBK01000028.1 GCF_008042275.1 Streptomyces sp. OR43
TGCCGCTCGTTCACCGGCCTCCGTCCCACACCATCTGCACGCACTTGTACGATTTCGACTCGACGGGCGAGCGAGGACACGCCCGGCACTCTTCGAGCTGCGACAAGGACGAATCATGGCACGCGTACAGACCGGCGCGCCCCGGTTGCCCGGGTCCCGCGTGAGCGCGTTGTTGTCCTTGCGGTCATGAAGGGACATGGCGTGCCCGCACCCTCGGCAGTTGCGCGTGAACGCCATGCCGGCCTCGCTGAGACCCATGGTCGCGATGCCCGCGGTCCAGCGGCCCGCCTTCCGGGCGCCTTCACCGACGGCACTGTTGGTGCATCGCTTGCAGTCGGGGCAGCCGGTCTGTACGCGTGCCATGATTCGTCCTTGTCGCAGCTCGAAGAGTGCCGGGCGTGTCCTCGCTCGCCCGTCGAGTCGAAATCGTACAAGTGCGTGCAGATGGTGTGGGACGGAGGCCGGTGAACGAGCGGCAGCCATGCCCTTGTTCGGGATGGCCAGGACGCCTGGACCTCGCCGAAGAAGGCGACGGCCTGCGAGGGGTCCGGGCTCTCCAGATGCTTACGCCGTGACGTGGCCGCCGCTGTCGCGCTGGGGCGGTTCACGCCGTACACGGCCACGGAGCGATCGCCGACCGGCCGGGCGAGGGCCCGCCGCCCGGCCGCTCGGCAGTTCTCTCCGGCCGAACGGCGCGGCGCCCATCGGGCACCGCGCCGGAACGGGTGGCTGTGCGGGATGCCGGGATCAGCCGGCGCTGCAGCTGCCGACGGACGGGGACGGGCTGCTGGGTCCGCTGACGGTGAAGCCGAAGGACGTCGACTGTCCCGCGCCCAGGGTGCGGTTGTATCCGACCGGGGTGACGGTCAGGACGTTCCCGCTACGGCTCGAGGTCCCGTTCCAGAGCGAGGTGACCGTCTGGCCGCCGGCCAGCGTAACCGGCACCTTCCAGTCGGTGACGCCGCCGCTGCCCGCCTTGATGGTCACCTCACCGTTGAAGCCGTCGTTCCACGAGCTGGTGGTCCGGTAGGTGGCGGAGCAGGCACCTGACCCCGGAGGGGGCGTGGTCTCCCCGCCCGGAGGCGGAGTGGTCGGCGTGGTCGTGCCGCCGCCCAGGCCGACGCTGGAGCTGCCGGTGCTCTGGTAGCCCTCCGTGGCCATGATCATGTAGTAGTTGAACGCGCCCATCGGCATCCCGGCCGCCTGCCAGGCGTCGAAGTGCACGCCGGTGTTGATGGTGCCGCTGCTGCGCTTGCTCTGCCGGATGCTCCAGTACTGCTGGAACGTCTTGGTGCCCTCCACGGAGGGCTGGTTGGTCCGGGTGGACTCGTAGATGTCGTACGTACCGCCGTCATCGGTGACCGTGCCGCGCCTCGTCCCGGCGGAACCGGGGTTGTACGGACCGAAGTTCTCCACGATGTAGTACTCGACCAGCGGGTTGGCGGTCCATCCGTACAGCGCGAGGTAGCCGTTGCTGCCGGGGTTGAACGAGCCGGAGTAGGTGACGGCCCGGCGGCTGCCGTTGCTCCAGCCGAGTCCGCCGACCCAGTTGTTCACGCCGCTCCACTGGCTGCTGTACGAGCCGGCCGTGTCCGACAGCGTCATGCTGACGGAACCCGGGGTGTCGGTCCAGAAGGAGTAGTAGTAGCCGTTGTGCGTACCGGTCGCGTTGCTGGTGAGGACCGTTGCGGCGCGGGCCGTGCCGGGCAGGAGCAGTCCTGCCGTCCCGGCCGTGACCAGCGCCCCGGCACTTCCGAGGACGAGTTTCCTACGGCTGATGTGCCGTGGGTCGGAGTGGTGGGAGGTGTCGCTCATACGGTGTTTCCTCCTCGCGATTGGCGCGGTCTGTGGCCGATGGACACGCCGAGCACACGTCGGGGTTCATCGGTGAGGTGACACAGCCCGGTCGTGCGCATCACTTGCGCGGCCGGGGGCGACACAACAGTCGGGCCTGGCAAGGGAGTTGTCAACGGTTTCCGTAATGTTTCCGAAAGTCGAGAGAGAGCTTGGAACTCTGCTGCGCTGTTCACTGCGGGTGCAGGTCGGAAACCGAGGGGAGGATGCAAGGATCTTGGTGATCTGGCGACGTCGAAACAGTCCGAGCTTCGAAACTTTCGGAATCCCCGTTCGGTGGCAGGTCCGCGCCCTGCGGCCTGCCGAATGCCTCGGTTCGGCGCGGGAGCGGCGGCGCATGGTGCTCGGCGCCGCCTTCGGCAGCGCCGGTGGCGGGGCACTCCTGCGCGACGCGGCGACGGGTGCTCGGGGCCGGCACCGGAGGTCGCCACGCCCGGGCCCTTGTACCGCTTCCCGGGCGCGGCACCGGTGCGCCGCGCCCCGGTGGCGGGTGGCACACTGGCCGCCCGTTCGCCGAAGGAGCCGCAGTGTCGATGCTCAGCAACCTCCGACGCGCGGTCCGCCGCACCCCGGGCCGTGCCGTGGACCTGAGCCATCCGGCGCGATCGCCGCTGGGCAGTTCGGTCGTGAACTGTGTCGTCTACCGCGACGGCGTACGGCAGGACGGGCACGGAGAGACGTCGAGGACTGCCTGCGGCGGGTACGCAAGACGGGCGACGGGTTCGTCTGGATCGGTCTGCACGAACCGGAACGCGAGGAGTTCGCCGGTCTCGCCGAACTGTTCGACCTGCACCGGCTGGCCATCGACGACGCGGTCCGGGGACATCACCGGCCCAAGGTGGACCGGTACGGCGACATGCTCTTCGCGGTCTTCAAGACCGTCTGTTACGTCGAGCACACGGAGCTCACCGCGACCAGCGAGGTCGTGGACACGGGCGAGCTCATGGCCTTCGTCGGCGTCGATTTCGTCATCACGGTCCGGCACGGCGGGCACGGCTCCCTGGGCCCGCTGAGGAACGAGCTCGAGAGGATTCCCGAGCAGTTGGCCAAGGGTCCTGCCGCGGTACTGCACGCCATAGCCGACCATGTGGTCGACGAGTACACGGCCGTGGCCGACGCCGTGCAGAGCGACATAGAAATCGTGGAGAACGCCGTCTTCAGCGAGCAGAGCGGCGGGGGCGACGCGGGCCGCATCTACCAGATCAAGCGGGAACTGCTGGAGCTGAAGCGGGCGGTGGCGCCGCTGGACCGGCCGCTGCATCAGCTCGCCACACAGCCCGTCCCCGTCGTCGACACGGAGATCCAGGCGTACTTTCGCGACGTGGCCGACCACCTGGCCCGGGCCGCCGAGCAGATCGCCTCCTACGACGCGCTCCTCGACTCCATCCTCCAGGCCCACCTCGCTCAGGTCACTGTCGCCCAGAACGAGGACATGCGCAGGATCACGGCCTGGGCCGCGATAGTCGCCGTGCCGACCATGGTGTGCGGCGTCTACGGCATGAACTTCGACCACATGCCCGAACTCCGCTGGACCTATGGCTATCCCCTCGTCCTCTGTGTCATCGCCACCGCCTGCTTCGTCATCCACCGGGGCTTCCGCCGCAACGGCTGGCTCTGATCCGGCTCGCGGGCTCACTGCCGCGAGCCTGTGGTGTTCGGGAAACCAGCGACGGGCGTAGGGGAGCCATCCGGAGAAGACCGGGGAAGACCGCGTGCGGGTAGGTCGAGCAGCGGTCATGGAGTGCGGAGAGAGAGGGCGAAGAGCCGTGCCAGAGCGTGCACTTGATAGTGACCCGGCCCTACGGGCATAAGTAGACCGGCATCGATCAGTCCCTCCAGGAGAGCCTGTACCTGTAGGGGGTTTCGGTCGAGAAGAGCAGCCGACTCGGACGTGGACAGGAATACGCTGGTCGACGCGCTCAACAGCCGAAAGGCACGAGCTTGCTCAGCTTCCAGCCGTGCGTAGCTCTGCTCCATGACCGGTCGCACCGCGAGGTCGCCGGCCTGCAGTTGAGCCAACCGGCCGGTCTCATCCATGAGTAGTGCTGCCAACGTCGCGATCGTCCAGGTACGGCGGGCCGCCACGCGGGAGGCGGCAATGCGGATGGCCAGAGGCAGGAAGCCGCAGGCGGCAACCACATAGCGGGCCTCGCTGCGCTCCGAGTCGACTCGTTCGGAACCCACGATCCTGGAGAAGTGCTCGAATGCTTCCGCGGGGGACATCACGTCGACGTCGACGAGGTGCGCGCCGGCCAGATCGACCATCCGGACCCGGCTGGTGACCAGGGCCGCGCAGCCTGCCGTGCCGGGGAGCAGGGGGCGTATCTGGGCCGCGTCGTGGGCGTTGTCCAGGAGGACCAGGACGCGGCGGCCGTCCAGTGTGGAGCGGTAGAGTGCGGCGCGCTCGTCCAGTGAGTCGGGGACCGCCGAATCCGGCACGCCGAGCGCCCGCAGGAACGCCCCGAGGACCGTCTCCGGCTCGGCGGAACGGCTGCCCACGCCCTGGAGGTCGACGTAGAGCTGCCCGTCGGGGAAGTGCCAACGGGCCCGGTGCGCCACGTGGACCGCCAGGGTCGTCTTGCCGACGCCGCCGATGCCGGAGAGGACGGTGACCCCGTCCGCGACGGCGAGACGGTCACCGATCTCCCGGGCGAGCGCGGTACGGCCAGTGAAGTCGATGACGGTCGCGGGGAGTTGTGCGGGGCGTTCCTGCGGGCGCTCGGCGTGCCGGGCCGCAGGGGCGGGCTGGTCCGCCGGCCGGGAGAGTTCCTCGTCGGCCTGGAGGATGCGCTGCTGGAGCGTGGCGAGTTCGGGGCGCGGGTCGACGCCCAGTTCCTCGGCGAGCAGGCGGCGGGTGTCGGCGTAGACGGCCAGGGCCTCGGCCTGGCGGCCGCTGCGGTACAGGGCCACCATCAGGAGTTCGCGCAGCCGTTCGCGCAGCGGGTGCGCGGCGGTGAGCGCGGTCAGCTCCGAGACCGCCTCCGCGTGGCAGCCGACCTCCAGGTCCAGGTCGAGGCGGGTCTCGGTCAGCTGGAGCCGCCACTCCTCCAGCCGGCTCCGCTGGTACTCCGCGTACGGCCCGGGCACGGAGGCCAGCGCCTCACCGTCCCACAGGGCCAGTGCCCCGTTGAGAAAGGCCCTGGCCCGCTGGCGGTTGCCGGATGCCCGGTCCTTCTCCGCGTCAGCCGCCAGGTCCTGAGCCATGGTCAGGTCCAGCGCCTCGCGTTCGATTCGTATCGTGTACCCGCCCGATTCGCTCGCCACGACGAGCGGGCCGAGCGTCTTGCGGAGCCGGGAGGCGTAGGTACGAAGCGCCGCCAGCGCCTGGGAGGGCGGGTCCTCGCCCCAGATGGCGTCGATGAGTTCGGCGGCCGTTGCCGTACGCCCGTGCCGCATGAGCAGGGCCGTCAGCAGGGCACGCTGCTGAGGCGAGCCGGACGGCAGTGGCTCCTCACCCCGCCGGGCCCTCACCGGACCGAGCACGGAGAACTGGAGCTCCGGGGATCGCTCCGCGCGTATCGGTGCCACCCCCACGGGCCCGTCACTCGCGCGTATCGCAGGTCTCGTCGTCACGACCACCGATTCCATACCGGTGGGTCTCTGTGGCGGCAGAGGCGGCACAGAGGGGACCTCCTGCCCGAGCACGCGCCGCCAGGCCTCGATCCACAAGGGATGCTCGGCCGGTCCGATCGAGCACGCACTCAGAAATCCCGTCAGCTGGTAGACATCGCGCGGCACGGTACGGCTCCGAACGATGCGGTGCGCTGTGCTGTGCGGGAGACAGCCCGTACCCGCCTGCCTCTCCATCTCACGCATCGACGGCCGGCCGGCCAGCTCGTACAGGGTGCGCAGCCCCGCCTTGAACGAGCCGATACCGTCGATCGTCAGCGGATTGGGTGAGCCTCGTGGCGGGCCGCCGGAGCCGCGGACACAGGCCTGCTGCCACAGTTCCATGGCCTTGTTCTCCGACGCCCCGCAAGCCCGCGCGTACATCCGTACGCTCTGTGCCGTGGGAATCGACTGACCTGATGCCGCCCGTTGAAGGGTCGTCGCGTGGCATGCGGAACGGGCGGCCAGTTCCGCGTACGAGTATCCGCGGGCCGATCGTTGGTCGCGCAGCCATTGGGCCAGCGCGACCAGTGCCTTGTTCGGCGAGGTGATCGGCCTCTCCTTGCGCCCCACCAGCGACGCTCAGGTGGTGGTGACCGCGTGCAGGACGCGGGCGAACCTGCGGCCCGGCGTTCGGCTTCCTCCGCGTACGGCCATCAGCGTGCCCGCCGCCACCACCCCGGCGCCGCTCAGTACGGACAGGACCGACGACGGGCTCAGCCCCGTCGCGGACAGCCCGCACGCCAGCACGGCGATCACGACGATGACGACGGCATCGACGGTGGAGAGCGGGCTGCGGCGGGGGTCACCGTGCACCACACAGTGAGTGGGAACGGACGGATGCGACATGGTCGTGCCTCCTGGGATCGAGAGGCTCCCACGCGTCACGGCGCGAGAGCGTGTGCGGGCTCCAAGTCCTTACGTCCGAGGGGCGTTTGCCGACGCCGATCGGACCTGCATCCTGCCATTGGGGTGACCGTTCGAGGGATACCCTTCACGTCGATTGATGCGTGGGTGTCCACGCCGGTGAGTTCCGTTGACGCGGCAGTTCTGGAAGCCCTCGCCGCCTCGACCAGCAGGTTCGCGTGACGGAGTGAAATCGTTGCCGTCGGGACAGCGTTTAGATGCAGGGGTCATCCCAATCTTCCGGAAGCGAGTTCATCAATCATTCAAGGCCGGGCGGCACTCTTTCCGAGCGCAGATACACCTCCTGACAGTTGCGGGCTCCACCGACGACGATCAGGAACCCCGACGCGATCACGTTGCCGCGTGAGACCGTCTCCGGCCGGCGCCCTCAGCTGAGGGCGCCGACCGGGAAATCAGTGCCCATCGGGCGCGCCGCGCTGTGCTGAGACGCTGGTCCGGCGTCCGGCGTGTGCGCAGCCTTCCGGCGTCTTCCGAGTAACGGCAGGAACTTTTCAGGGACTTGTCGGCCCTGGTCTCGGCCGAGTGCCGAGCCCATGGCCGCCGCCTCAGTCCTGGGCCGTCAGCGGAGGCAGGTCCCAGCTTCCGTCCAGCACGGCCGAGTCGGGCCCGTACATGCGGATGATGACGGAGAAGGGCCCGTCCGGAGCGGGCAGCCAGTTGGCGGCCCGCGCGGGGTCGGCGGGCCGGCCCTTCTGTACGTAGAGGGTCAGGCCGCCGTCGGCGTCGTAGTGGAGGCCTGGGGTGCGGTCGCCGATGGAGTAGCGGTCGATGGGGTTGGCGACGAGGAGGCGTTCGGGGAGCCGGTACATGGTGGCCGACCAGAAGAAGCGGGCGGGCGGCAGTGCGTCGGCGGGGAAGTGGATCGTGTAGGCGCGTCCGGAGGCGTCCGGCGGCCGGTTGCCCCGGTCGTCGACGGCCCAGCCGCCGTACCACGCCTCCTCCGCGGGCAGACCGTAGATTCCCTTGTCGACGCCGACCGCGCGTGTGAGGAAGTCGGTGCCGAGCTGCTCGCGGGTGCCGAAGAGGCCGACGGACTTCACCGCGTGCCGGTTGGCCTCGTCCAGGCGCCCGCGCCCCTCGGTGATGCCCTGCTCGATCGCGGCGCGCACCTCCTCGGGAAGGGTGCCGGGCTCGAAGGTGCCGGTGCCGTCGACACCGAGCCCGGCGAGCCGTTCGCGCAGCTCGCGCACCTCGTCCCGTACGGGGAAGAAGGGCAGGAGGAAGTCGAGTACGGCGAAGAACTCGGCGGAGTCCATGCAGTCCTCGCGCCAGATGGGCCAGGCGGGCTCGTCGGCGGGCCCGGGGGTGGCGATGCCGGTGAACTCGGACAGCGGACGCAGTACGTACTGCTCCTGGACCCCCTTCAGCGTGGCCACGTCGTTTGGCCCCGCAAGGTAGGTGCGCCCCAGGATCCCGACGAACTGGGTCGCGGCCCGCACCACGCCGCTGATCCCGTCCGGCGGGGGGCCGGTCCACTCCGGCCCGGCGATCGGGTAGTCACCGGCGTCCTGCCCGGTGGTGCGGGCGCCGACGAAACCGGCATGGACGGTGTCGAGGTCATGGAAGGGGAGCACGTAGTAGCGGTCGCCGATGGCGGGCACGGACACCACCCACGGCTCGGCGCGCAGATCGAGCCAGCCCCAGGAGTACGGAGTGTCGTTGTTCGGCGTGACGATGTCCGTGTTGTCGGGGGTGAAGGGCTGCGGGTAGTGCCTGAAGCGCCCGAACCCGCCGGTGTAGCGCGGGTCGTCGGAGTCGACGGCCTGCGGGTACAGGGTCCGGTAGTTCTGGAGGAGCGCGAAGCCCCAGATCCAGCCGTCGGCCGCGGTGGCACGCACGATGTCGGCAGCGGGGTACTCCATGGGCGGGCTCCTGACACACGGGGAATGAACGAGTCACTCGGGGCTGATGTCGCCCAGCCGCCAGCTGCGGTCGAAGTACGGCTCCAGCGGCCCGTAGAACCGGAAGTAGGAGAACCAGTGCCTGCCGGGCAGCGTCTGTACCCAGTTCGCCTCGTCCGCCGCGTCGTCGGGCGGCTCCGGTCCGAAGTACAGGTCGACCGAACCGTCGTCGTTGTAGCGGAGCTCGTCGCGCGAGCCGCGGTCGCCGCGCTGTTGCGGGTTGTCGATCAGACAGCGGGTGGCGATGTCGTAGACGGTCGCGGACCAGAACAGTTTGGCGGGCGGATCGGCCGGCACATGAAGGCGGTAGTTCCGCGCCCCGTCGAGCCACTGCCCGTCCGCATCGGTGTAGGCCGCCAGGTACGCCTGCCCGAGCCCGGGCGTCTGCGACTTCATGGCGGCGGAAAAGCTCACGGCTTCGTAGAACCAGGCCGCGCGCTCCAGCAGCTGGTCGTGGTGCTCGGCTCGCTGGTCGGACCGGTCCAGCATCAGTACCAGGTCCCACTGCCGGTCGGGCCAGTAGCGCGCTCCGTCGAACCGTTTGGCGAAGGAGTTCGCCTGCGCCATCAACTCCCCGGTGGCGGAGGCCCGTTCCAGGATGCCGGCCAATCGCTCGTCGGGAGTGAACGGCTTCCCCTTACTGGGAGCGGCTGCACGGGATCTTCCAGTCGGAGGTCGTCGACGAGCGCGACCGGTTCTATCTGGCCATGCTCAAGCAAGTGGGGATCGAGCCGACCAGGAACGTGGCGCTGCCCATCATGAGCAACGTCACGACCAGCATGTTTTTCCGGCCCAGGCGGTCGCCGAAGTGGCCGAAGATGATGCCGCCGAGCGGGCGGGCGAGGAAGCCGACCCAGAACGTGGCGAAGGAGGCGAGCACACCGGCCGCCGGGGACGCGTCGGGAAAGAAGAGCTTCCCGAAGACGAGTGCGGACGCCGTCCCGTAGATATAGAAGTCGTACCACTCGATCGTGGTACCGACGAACGAGGCGAGGCCTGCGCGGCGGGCCTGGGCGGACATGGAGCCTCCGAGGGGCTGAAGGGGAACAGCCACCGTTTGGGTTCGCCCTCCCATGCTGTCTAATACTTGATTGTTGGGAAAGCGATACCTGTGAGGCATGGCCGCAGGGCATATGGGGTGAACGAAGATGGAACTGAGAGTGCTGCGCTACTTCCTCGCGGTCGCCGAGGAGGAATCCGTCACCGCTGCCGCGCGCCGGGTGCGGGTCGCCCAGCCCTCCCTCTCACGCCAGCTCCGCGGGCTGGAGGCGGATCTCGGCGTGGACCTGTTCACACGGCGCCCCGGTTCACTCACACTCAGCGCCGCGGGCCAGCGCTTCCGGCCGATCGCACGCGACCTCGTTCGGCGCGCCGAGCAGGCGGCGGAGACGATGGCGGCGGCCGGGCGGGGCGCGTCGGCTGCCCTGACCGTCGTCGCCGCCCCTTCGACGGTCACCTATCTGCTGGCGCCCTTCATGGCGGGCGGTGGGGGCGGGGCGGATCTGCGTGATGCCGTCCAAGAAGAACCGAGCAAGGTGTTCGAGACCCTCCTGCGCAGCGACGCCGACTTCGGCATCTCCACCATCCCCGCACCGGCCCCGTTGGAGTCGGCGTTCCTGGGGCGTACACCGGTCATCGCGCAGGTGCCGCCTGACCACCCATGGGCGGGACGGAGCGCCGTCGACCTGGCAGACCTCGTCACCGAGCCGCTCATCCTCATGACCCGCTCGAACGTGGCACGCCTGGTCGTCGACGAGGCCATCTCCCGAGCAGGACTCGTGCCGGCGGGAGTGTCCGAGACGGGGTCGTCAGCCTTCGCCCAGGCGCTGTCCGCAGCAGGGCGGGGAGTGTGCCTCGTCACCGACCACGCTCGGTTCGGTCTGACGGAACTCCTCGTCCGTACCCACGAAGGGGCGCTCACCGTGCCCTTGTACGCGGGGTGGGACACCGGCCACTACGCACGGCCGGCGATTCTGGAGATGGTCGAAGGGCTGCGTGAATACTGCGCGCATGAGCTGAACCGGATCTCGTAGCCCACCCGCCGTCACCCCGCCCCCGGCCCCCGTCGCCCCTTGAAATTGATCTTCATGGTGTCCATGTCCGTTGCGGTGGACCGCAGTTCGCCGTGCCCGTAACCGGCCTTCCGCAGCACCGTCTCCGCGCGGTCCTCGGCGATCGCGGCGGCCATCTCCTCGCCGTCCTCGGCGTCCGACACCACCACGTACCGGAAGCTGAAGTGCTTGAGCACGCGGTCGTAGGTCAGCGACCCCTCCTCGCTGAACTGCATCGCGGCCAGGCCGTGCTGCTCCACCTCCGCCAGCAGGCGCTCGCGGGCCTCGTCCGTGAGCCCTTCCCACGTGCCGCGCACGATCACCCGGTACGTGTGCTGCGTGCCCATCGTGTCCCGCCGTTCCTGTCGCATTCCGCAAATCGATTGAGGTGACAGCCTACGGCGCGAAGGATGGGGCGCATGCGGAATATCGTGSTGCTCGACGCCGAGGACGGCGAGGAGATGGCCGCCGCGATCGCCGAGGACCGCGCGGAGACGGTGCTGCGGAAGGCCGGTTACGGGCACGGCGAACTGCGGTCCACCGCAACGGACATGGACACC
>NZ_RDBK01000029.1:0-4628 GCF_008042275.1 Streptomyces sp. OR43
GATCGCGATCGCCCTGCAGACCCTGACCATCTTCCTCCAGGCGATCTCCGCCGGACTGCTCCTGACCTCTTCCTACGGAGAGACGCTGCACAGCGTCGGCGCACGCGTCATGTACGGGGCCTCGATGCTGTACGTCATCGCCGCGATCCTGGCCTGGAAGCCGGGCGGCGGACCGACCCGGCCCATCTGGTACGCCTCGGGCTTCCTGGTCCTCGCCTCGGTCCAGGTGGTGCTCGGGATCGCGGCGATGACGTACAGCATCGAGGCCCCGTACATGACGCGTGCGCCGACGCTGTGCAGCGTCTCTCCGTAGGAAGAGGTCAGGAGCAGTCCGGCGGAGATCGCCTGGAGGAAGATGGTCAGGGTCTGCAGGGCGATCGCGATCTGCAGGAACGAGAAGTGCCGCTGTGCGGTCGTCGTCGCCCGGCCTGCACCTGCGTGGGTGGTCATGTCGCGGTCCCCTTTTCCGCCCGCTGGGCAGTAGATCGATAGGGTCTTCACCAGCCCGACGACGCGGGCCCGCGAAAGGTAAGGCGAGGGGGCGTTCGGGACGTGGGGACGGCGAGGACGGCGGGGACGGCCATCGACGACATAGCCGGCGAGCGGCGCCAACTGCTGAACGTCGCTTATCGGTTGCTCGGTTCACTGGCCGAGGCGGAGGACGCCGTCCAGGAGGCGTACACGCGCTGGTACGCACTGCCGCGGGGCCGGCGGGAGGAGATCGTCTCCCCCGGCGCCTGGCTGTCGACGGTGACCGGTCGCATCTGCCTGGACGTCCTCGGCTCGGCGCGGGCCCGGCGCGAACGGTACGTCGGCGCATGGCTGCCCGAACCGCTGCCGGACCGTTCCGAGTGGTACCGCGGCCGGGGCGCCGACCACACCGATCCCGCCGACCAGATGGTCCTGGACGAATCGGTGACGATGGCCTTCCTCGTCGTCCTGGAGTCGATGACGCCCGCCGAACGGGTCGCGTTCGTCCTGCACGACGTCTTCCGGTACCCCTTCGCCGAGATCGCCGACGTCCTCGGCCGGACCTCCGCCGCCTGCAAGCAGCTCGCAGCCTCCGCCCGGCGCCGGGTGCGCGTCGCCGGGGCCCCGGCGCCGGGGGCGGGGCAGGCGGAGGCGGTGCGGCACGTCAAGGAGGCGTGGGAGACCAAGAACGTCGCGGCCCTCGTCGGCCTCCTGGACCCGGCCGCCGTGATGACCGCCGACGGCGGCGGCCTGGCCGGCACCGCGTTGCGCCCGATCGAGGGCGGTGCGCTCATCGCCCAGTACATGGTCGCCATCGCGGACAAGGCCCCGGGCCTCGAACTCCTGGAACGGTCGGTCAACGGCACGCCGGGGCTGGTGGCCCAGCGGAACGGCGCCGTCATGACCGTGGCCTCGTTCGAAATCGCCGAGGGCCGCGTCACCCGCATCTGGGTGGTCCGCAACCCGGAGAAGCTGGGGCCGTGGCTGGGGGCGGAAGCTTCCTGAGCCCGAGCCGGTGTCAGCAGTAGACGACCGGGCACCCCCGCCGCACCGAGTGCTCAGCAGCGCGCAGGAACAGCGCGACGTAGAACGCCGCGTCCAGGTCGTCGGCCCACGGCCCCGGACGGGCGGCGGCCAGTTCCTCCGCTGCTCCTTCCCGGAACCACATGGTCAGGTCGAGGTTGTCGCACATGCGCGGGGTCTCCGCAGGCAACTCGATGGCTGTCGCCAGGCGTTGGGCGACGGCCAGGACCTGGGGTGCACCGGCGACCACGGTCGACGACTCGCTGTAGGCGGAGCCGATCGGCAGCAGGATCTCCTCGTCGAGCGAGAACGGCACCAGCACCGACCAGTTGGAGAGGGTCTCCGTCTCCTCGTGCGAGAGGTGCTCCTCGCACAGCGCGTCGAACCCGGCCATCGAGCGGCTCAGCTTCTCCTCGAAGGCCTGCCCGGAGCCGCGGACGAAGTCAGGCTCGTCCGGTACGGACTCGTAGGGTGGCAGGCCTCGTTGCCGCAGGCCCTCGTTGAGCGCCGTAGCGATCTCGCCCCACCCCTCCTCCTCACCGAACCACTCCTCCGCGCCGACGCTGATCAGGTATACGCCCATGACCGCAACGTACGCCCCGCCACTGACAGCCCCGGCCCGGCCGGATCGGTTCAGGCGTGCAGCGTGGGCCGGTAGGTGAGTTCCTGGATGTCGCCGTCGAGCGTCCGTTGGCCGGTCAGTTCCAGGTCGAAGTCGGCCGCGCCCTTGAAGATCGGGGCCAGTCCGGTCCGGCCGGTGATCACGGGGAACAGGGTCACCTGGACGCGGTCCACCAGGCCGGCCGCCATCAGCGCCCGGTTCATCGCCAGGCTGCCGTGCGAGCGCAGCGGGACGTCGGACTCCTCTTTGAGACGGGCGACGACGTCGACGGCGTCGCCCGGCTCGATGGTGGCGTCCGGCCAGTCGAGGGGGCCTTCGAGCGTGGTCGACACCACCGTCGTCGGCAGAGCCCTCATCCGGGTCACCCAGGCGTCGCGTACGTCGGAATCCTCGGTGCTCTCGGCCAGCATCTGTGCGAACAGGCGGTACGTGTTCGCCCCGAAGACCATCCGCTGCTCGTCCCGGTACAGGCCGAGGCGGTGGTCGAGGAGCTCCGGGCCCTGCTTGCCCCAGTAGCCGGTCCAGTCACCGCCCGCGCCGCCGAAGCCGTCGAGGCTGGAGAAGACGTCGAAGGTGTAGGTGGCGGTCATGATGCTCTCCTCACATGCGGCTGGTCGCGCGCCGCGGAGGCGCGCCGTAAGGAGAGACTGGCCGCACCGGCGGGACTCATCGGCCGCCACGCCGTGTCACCCCCGGATGCCGCGCGGACGGGGGTGGAGCAAGGCGTCGGCGAAGGGTGTGTCGGGCGGCTCGTCCGGCGCCGCGGCCGGTCCGGCACGAGACGGTGGCGTGCGGAGCCGGCGTGCGAGAGATTTGGGGCGCACGGGGCAACCGCCCCGCCTGCCCGCCCCCCGAAAGGCGCCCGTGAACGACCGACCGCACCCGACCGCAGCGTTCGGGATACGCGCCGCCCGCGCGGACGACCCTGCGGAGACCGACCGGCTCTACGACATCTGCCTGCGCACCGCCGCATCGGGCAAGGACGCGACGGATTCCTTCGAGGACCCACGTCTCCCCGGCGACATCTTCCTCGCCCCCTACCTCCGGTACGCCCCCGACCTCGCCTGGGTCCTCGCCCGCCCCGWCCGCSCGGCMTCCGGGTACGTCCTCGGCGTCGCCGACACCGCCTCGTTCGAGCGGACGCTGGAGCGGGAGTGGTGGCCCGCACTCCGCGCCCGGCGCGAGGGAGTGCCGTTCCGTGAGGGGTCCGCCGACGCCTTCGCCCGGAAGTGGATCGACCGCCCGCCCACCGCACCGGCCGAGGTGGCAGCGGCGTACCCCGCCCATCTGCACATCGACCTCCTGCCCGAGGCGCAGGGCGGCGGCAACGGGTCCCGGCTGATCCACACGCTGCTCGGGGCGTTGCGGAGCCGTGGCGTCGGGGGCGTTCACCTCGGCGTGGGCAAGGCGAACGCCGGTGCGGTCGGCTTCTACCGGCACCTGGGGTTCGAGGTGCTCGTGGAGGAGCCGGGCTCGTTCACGCTGGGCATGAGGCTTCAGGAGCACTGACCGCCTCCGTCACTGACCCCCGCCGCCCTCACCGACGGGAGGCGGTCCCTCAGCGCAGCGTGACCCGGGCGGTGATCGGCAGATGGTCGCTGCCGGTCGCGGGCAGGGTGTGGATGCGGCCGACCGTCGCGGAACGGGCCAGGACCTGGTCGATCCGGGCCAGCGGGAAGGACGCGGGGAAGCTGAAGGCGAAGCCGCGTTCCGACACGTTCAGCTGCGAGGTCAGCGGGGACAGACCGCGGTCGTCGACCGTGCTGTTGAGGTCGCCCAGCACGATCACCCTGCCCACCGTCTCGGCGGCGACGGCCCGGCCCAGCAGATGGGCGCTCTCGTCCCGCCAGGAGGAGGCGAATCCGCTCGGTCCGACTCGGATCGACGGCAAGTGGGCCACGTAGGCGGCGACTTCGCCCTGCGGGGTGTGGACCACGGTACGCAGCCCGCGGCTCCAGCCCTCCTCGATCTCCCTGGGCTTGATGTCCACCACGCGGGTGTCCGTGAGCGGATGCTTCGACCAGATCCCGACCGTCCCCCGGACCTCGTGGAACCGGAAGCCGGGCGCGAGAGCCTTCTCGTACGCCGGCAGGGCGGCCGGGACCAGTTCCTCCAGCGCGATCAGGTCCGGCCCGGCCTCGGCGAGCGTACGGGCCGTGCCTGCCGGGTCCCCGTTCACGTCGCTCACGTTGTGCTGCACCACGACCAGATCGCGCGCACCGGGTTCCGGCGCGGCAAGGAAGAGACCGCCGAACGCGTACGCCCAGGCCGCCACCGGCAGGAGCAGGGACAGGAGTGCCGTGACCGAGCGGCGCAGGAGGGCGCAGGCGAGCAGGACGACGGTCATGAGGCCGAGCCAGGGCAGGAACGCCTCCAGCAGGCTTCCCAGGTGGCCGGGCCGGTTGGGCAGAACGCGGGGGAAGGCGAGCAGGAGCGCGGTGAGGAGGGCGAGTCCGGCGATCACCCGCCCCCTCGTCCACCGCCCCGGCCGCTCCCACGCCCACCGGGACCC
>NZ_RDBK01000029.1:4728-73591 GCF_008042275.1 Streptomyces sp. OR43
GGAGACAGCAGGGGGGCGGGGTCACGCCCTCCCCGAGAAGGGCTGTCACGTCAGGCTTCCGCCCGCGGCATCACGCTTTCCCGGAGCGTGGCGATGAGACGGCGGACCCGGACGGAATCCGGCGGGTGGACGAGGCCGGTGTCGAGAGGGTGCGACAGGAGGACGCGACGGGGCTGCCCGCTGTGGCGGCAGGTTTCGTACCGCGGTGTCGGCGAGCCGGCACGATGACGGCTGACTGGCGGATGCGTCGGGTGAGGTGGCCCAGGGCGAGCAGCGTGAACGCGTCGGTCAGCAAAGGGACGTGGTACGGGAACGGACGCGGGCCGAGCATGTCGGGGACGGAGATGATGCTGCCGTCGGGACGCTGTCGAGCGAGCAGACAGCGCGTGGCGCGCACCGCGGGAGCGGGGTCGGATTGTCCGGCCAGGATGATCAGGGCGTACGCGGTGCTGATGGCATCGCTCGGGGCGCCGTTCCGCTGTCCGAAGCCCCCGTCCTCGTTCTGTGCGGCCCGCACGAGGCCGATGATCCGGCGGTTCATGTCGTGGACGGCCGGAGGGAACTGCCGCGAGCCGGGGTGAGCGGCGAGGTACGCCCGGAAGGGGGTGTGCAGGCGGCTGCCGCTCCAGCCCGGAGGAAAGGACCCGTCGGACTTCTGGCGGCCGGCGAGGAACCGCAGAGCAGACCGGACGACCTCATCGTGGCGGCCTTGGGTACTGAGCGCGTTGACCGCGGCGGCGGTCATGCACGCCTCGGAGGGAGTACCCGCTCCGTAAGTGGGGAATCCGCCGTCGGCGCCACGAACCGCGATGAGGCATTCCACTGCACCCCGGATGGGGTCGCGGTAGGTGTCCGCGTCGAGTTGATGCAGGAACTCGACAGCGACGGTGGTGCAGTCCGTGTCGGTGAGACGGGCACCATCGGTGTAGGACCAGCCGCCGTTGGCCTGCTGAACGCGCAGAAGGTGGCCGGCGATGCGGTGCAGTACCTCGCGCGGCGCGCCGGAGCCGCACAGGGCAAGGCCCGCGACGGCGGTGCACCACGTATCGGTGTCCGTGACGAAAGGCAGACCGCCGTCCTTCCGCTGGTGCATGAACGTGGTACGCAGACCGGCGTCGACGACGCCTTCCATGCCGGGTACGCCCACCAGCGCGTGGAGAACCGACAGGTGAACGAGAAGGTTTCCCTCCCACACCCTTCCCGGGGCCTGCGTGGACACCAGCAGGGCGACATCGTCCCGGCAGACCGTGGCCCTGCCTCCCGCCAGGATCGCTTTCACGGCAACGGCCTGCACCGCGGCCCACGGATGCAGCGCGCGCACGTCGAAGGAGTGTGCGTCACCGTTGTCAGGTGCGTCCCCTGCGCCGAGCATCGTGAAGACGGCGTGCACCAGGGCACGTTTGCGTTCTTCTGCGAACTCCGGCGCACGGCTGACGACACCTTCGAGGGCCTGACGACGCGACAGATGCCCGGTGCCACGGCCCAGAGCGGCAGAGGCAACGGCCGCATCCATCGGACCTGAACCGCCGCGGTGGCGTTCCAGGTAGCGCACCACGCGGTCACGGTCGTGCGGATGGACGCGGGATGATCCTGACCGCCGCACCAGTGCCAGGGCGAGTGCGGATTCAAGGACCCGACTTCGACAGGTGTCACGCACGGCACCGTCCGCTCCCACCCGTTTCAGTACATACGCCATGAGTCGACTGTGTCCGGCGGACAGCGATGCCGGGAAATGCGACGACGGCCAGGCCGGGGGAAGCTGCTCGAAGGCAAGAGGTCTCATCGGGGCACGGTCCTTGAGCGCACGGCAAGGCAGTGACGTGCGAGTCGGTAGGGGCGGGGGCACTTACATGGACCGGTGGCCGGGCGACCAGCCGACGTCGAAGCGATCGGTGACACCGAGCCAATACAGCGTTGCGGCCACGAACGACCCGAGGGCGGTCACGAAGCTCCGCACCCTGTCCCGCTCGGATCCGGGAGCGGCCATCGCGGTCAACGAAGCCGCGAGCACGTGGAAATCCTCGAGCCGACGGTCCCGTATCCGCGTCACCTGCTCTCGCGCCGAGCGAGGAGAGCAAGCGCGTTCACGGCTCAGCACGGTCACCAGGTTGTCTCGGTCCTCTCGCAGGTCGTCCTCGGCCGAGACCAGGTCATTGGCCCACCCGGCCACATCGGCCGCGGCCAGCCGCAACGCACTCATGAGCTCCTCCCCACCGGGAAGTCCGGGCCACGGCGCGCGGGCGGTGCATTCCAGAACGTCGGCCATGGGCAGCGCCGTGATGGTCCTGCGGCGCCGCAGGACGTAGTCGTCGAGTCCCAGCCGGGCCCGGTTCGTGCGGTCGGAGGCCTCCTCGAGTGTCGCCAGGGCGAAGTCGCGGTAGTCGGCGACGAACCGTTCCCGCCACTGTGCGGACATCCGAGGGGCCGTACGCCGCCACAGGTCGTCCAGGGCCCGCTCGACCCCACCGGACGGCCAGGCCGCGCCGCCGCCGATCACGCCCAACAGCCCGTCGAACAGAGCCCCGGCCTCCTCCGGCCGGACATCGACCCCACGGCGGTCGAACCGGTCGTCGACCAGGCAGATGAAGGCAGCCCACTGAGCCGTCAGTTCCACGTCCTGGGCGCTCGTCCCCGGCACGGCCACACAGGCGAATGCGCCCAGCCGCATGGCAGCCAGCCGCTTCTCCTCACCGGCGTCGGTGACCAGACCCTGCTCTCGCGCCCACACGAGCACCGCGGCTCCGGCCCTGTCAGCCCGGGCGTCGCCCGGTGGGCGAGGACGGGCCACACCGACGCCCGATTCACCCGGCATCGGATCAGCCCAGTTCCGGGACCACATCGACACGAGCGGCGACCGTGGCCAGACTGCTCCCCACGGGAACAGGCGAGGCACCGTACGCCCGGGAGAACACCGCCGCACCGTCCTGCGTCAGCATCGTGTCGAACGGCTCGGCGACGACCGAACCAGGCGAGCTGAAGGACGGCATGGTGACCGTCATCTTCGTCATGTCGAGTTCGTACGTGGAGAGATCAACCGGCTGCGGGGCCTCGTCTCCGACAGCGGCATCTGCCGAGAGGGTTCGCCGCGCCAGGTCGCCGTGGGCCCCGGTGAAGCTCAGGCTGCGCCCGTCCGAGTCCCTGGTGAAGGTCATGGCGCCGTCGGTGGTCCAGGTCCCTTCCGTCAAGTCCAGGCTGATGCTGCCCTTGATCGGCCACTGCACGCACGGGGCCGGCCCCGAGGAGTCGAGCACGGCCGGAGCGGTGGCTGACACCACGACGCCGTCCGCCGCCAGGTGCTGAGCAGCGGCAGAAGACAGGCACCAGGTCACCGCCCCGGCGACAGGCATCACGGGCCCCGCCGCCACCGCGGCGGACACGGCAAGAGTGGACAGGGAAACCAGGACGGTAGTGATCACAGCACGACGCCGCATGGGCAAGCCTTCCGTTGTAGAGGCGCCACGATTGCCTGGAATCATCCGAAAACTGAAAGAATGAACGTTTCGGCATGACAAGTTCACCTGAAGGCGTGAGGCAGTGACTTCCACCGCAGGCCGGCCCGAGTGACCGTCGGGGGCCCGCCGGTCCGATGCCGATGTGCCGGTGCATCGCAGTCGGCGGTACAGACGATCCACGGCACGGCACGGCAAGGCATGGCAGGGCAAGGCACGGCAGGGCAAGGCACGGGACAGGGGCCGTGGCAACATGGCTGACCACCATGGAGCGCCCGTTCCCGAAGAGGGATCGCGCATCCGGCATGCCGCCTGCACACGAGAGGCCCCCGTGGACACCGAACTGGGTTCCGCAGTCGTCCTGATCACCGGCGTGATGGCGGCGGGGAAGTCCACCGTGGCCGAACTGCTGGCAGGGCGGCTACCGCGAGCCGCCCATGTGCGCGGCGACGTCTTCCGGCGGATGGTGGTCTCCGGCCGGGAGGAACTCCTGCCTGACGAGACCGTCGAGGCCAGAGCTCAACTGGAACTGCGCCACCGGCTGTCCGCGCTGGTTGCCGACGAGTACGCGCGCCATGGCTGGACCGCGGTCGTCCAGGACATCGTCCTGGGGGAGGACCTGAGCCGGTTTGTCGCCAGGGTGCACACGCGGCCTTTGTACGTCGTCGTGCTGGCGCCTTCCATGACCACCGTGCAGAGCAGAGAAGCCGGGCGCCCGAAGACGGGCTACGGCGCCGGGTGGACGGTCGAGGCCCTCGATCGGACTCTGCGCGAGGAGACGCCGCGCATCGGGCTCTGGCTGGACACGTCGGAGCAGACGCCGGCCCGGACGGTCTCATCGATTCTCGACAACCTGCCCACCGCACGCGTACAGGCCGGCTGACATCGCCGCCATGGCCGCGACTTCATCCGCCGCCGCTTCGGCGGTATCCCAACGGGGCAGGCCGCACCGTGACGACTCGCCCGACAAGCGCTACGGAGCCTGTGGCCCGCCGTTGCCTGGCTGGGGCAGGCGCGTGCCCAGGGTTCACGGTCTGCCGGCCGCGGCCCCGCGCCGGGGTGGTGCCGGGCGGGACCGCGGCCGGCGAGTCGGCCCGGTGGGTCAGCTGCCGATTGCCGAGTCCTGCGCGGCGGCGATGATCGTCGTCGCGTCTTCCGGGAGCAGATAGCCGGCATTGACGGAGGTCTGCGCGGCGTTGCGTACCTTGTTCACGTAGTCGGCGTGGCTCGGGTAGAGCCGGGCGAGCACCGGTTCCGAGGTGGCCGGGTAGTTGGGGTCGGAGGGGTCGCCGTCGTCGTGCCGGTCCCAGACGTCGGCGTCGCCGTTCCATGGGTCGCGGGCGCCGTACAGGCCGCAGAAGACGCCGCTGCCGGTGGTGTCGCGGGAACCGGTGAGCGTACGGGTGGGCACCGTGACGTCCGGCAGACGGACGCCGCCGGTGGCCAGGCCGGTGGCCGGGTCACGCAGGACGGTGCTCAGCGGCTGACCGCTCGGCGGCCGCGCACCGCCCCGTGCCCACGTGGCCAGGTGACGCAGCGCCGCGTTCATCGCCCAGTGTCCGGGCCCGTCGTTGAACGGAGCCGAGCCGGCGGCGCAGTCGGGCGACGGCGCGGCGGAGCCCGCCGACTTCTGCACGGTTGCGTCGCCGAGGTCGAAGGCCCACTGGTCACCGTGGGCGGTGCCGGCCAGTTCCCAGTGCACGACCCTGCCGGTGTCCGGCTGCCGTGCCGTCGCGGCGCCCGGCACATCGGTCTCGGTGAGGACGACGAACGTCGGCACCGGCAGGTCGGTCCTGATCCGGGACGGGTTCGGCATCAGCAGGGTGTCGGCGAGCACGCCGCTGATCGGTGAGGCGATGGCGCTGTTGCTGTGCACCATGAATCCGTCGTAGACCTGGGACACCGGCTGGACGGCGTTGACGTAGGTCGTCATGAACCCCGCCGACTGCGACTCGCCGTCGGCGAGGAGCGTACGGACCGGGAGCCCGCCGAGCGGGTCTGCCCCGACGGGGGTGCGCAGTGCCTGGCCGGCCTGGGAGAAGATGTCGTAGGCGAAGGCGTCACCGGGGTGGACCAGGCTCCCGTACCGGGCCGGGTCCCAGCCCTTGAGGCCCTTGATCTCACCCAGCCCGCCGTTGACCCCGACGGCCTGCGCCGACACGCCGACCCAGGCGTATCCCTCGCGCAGTAGCTCGTCCCGCTGGAACCAGTAGTCCGGGGAGAGGTCGAACTGCCCGCTGACGTTGAGCCACTCCACGACCACCGTGCCGTTGAACCTGGCCGGATCCGCGGGGCGGCGCACCAGCAGCCGGCTCTTGTACGCGGCGGTGCCGGACGCGCGGACCTTCCACCGGCCGTCCGACGTCCATAAACCGGACTTGGCGTACGACGTGGCGGTGCCCGAAACGAAGTACTCGTTCTCCGTGTAGCCGAACGAGCCGAGGTCCTCCGCCGCTGCGAGGAACGGGAAACCGTGACTCCCGGCGGGCGGAACGGTGACCGTGGGGCTCGCGGCCGCGGCCGGGGAAGCGGCGACGGCCGGCGGGGTGGCGGTGAGGGCGCCGCAGAGCAGCGCCCACAACGCGGCGGCGATGACGGACCGCCTGGATAACCGATGGAGCATGCGCATGGATTGCCTCCTGTATGCCTGTCCCAGTGGGCTGAGTGCGTCGAGACCGCAGTCTCGACGGACGGGGACGGGCTGCCATCGGTGAATCCACCGGTGTCCCGGGAGCGGTGACCGATCCCCGGTAATGGACGAATCGCCGTGCGATCCGAACCTGCCACCGAGGAGACCTGTCGGACCGGCGCGGCAAACCCCTTGACCAATGGTCAAGAAGTGTTGACCATTGGGGCATGCCTACCGACGACCTCCCTGAGACGTTCCACGTCACCACGGACGAGCAGCTACGCGCCCTTTCCAATCTCACGCGGCACCGGATCATGGCCGTGCTCCGTTTCGAGCCCGCGACGATCACGCAGATCGCCGGGCGAGTGGGCCTGGCGAAGGGCAGCTCCAGCTACCACGTCCGGCTGCTCGAACGGGCCGGCCTGGTGAAGGTGGTGCGCACCCGGAAGGTCAGGGGCGTCACCGAGCGGTACTACGCGATGGCCGCCCAGTCGCTCGTGCTGCCGGACCCGGGCGAGGGCGGACCCGACGTGCTGATGCGGCATGCGGTGGCGGACCTGGAGGCAGCGCCGGCGGATGGCGAGCGGCACGTACGGATGGCGCATCTGCGGCTCACCGACGAGCAGTTCGCAGAGCTGGGGGAACGGCTGCAGGCCCTGGCGGACGAGTACCGGAAGCTCTCCGATCCGTCGCTGCCGGACGCGTCACTCGTCTTCGCGCTGTTCCACCCGACACGGCACGAGCAGGCCGAAGGAGGCGCCAAGTGACTTCAGCCGCTGAGAAGTTGCCGACCGGCTTCGGACGGCTGTGGACCGCGCAGACGGTGTCCTCGCTCGGCGACGGGGTGTCGCACGCGGCTCTGCCGCTCCTCGCTCTGACGCTGACACGGAATCCGATGGCGCTCGCCGTCGTCACGGCCGCCGGAACACTGCCGTGGCTGCTCTTCGGGGTGCTCGGCGGCGCGCTGGTGGACCGCTGGGACCGTCGGCGCACGATGTGGGTCACGGACGCGGCGCGTGCGGTGTTGCTGGCGATACCGGCGGCAGCGGCCGCGTTCGACGCGCTGAGCGTTCCCCTGCTCGCGGCCGTCGCCTTCCTGCTCGGCCTCGGCGCGCTCTTCTTCGACACGGCCGCCACGGCCTATCTGCCGGATCTCCTCGGCCGTGACCCCGTGCTCCTGGAGCGCGCCAACTCCCGCCTGCGCGGCACCCAGACCGCCGCGTCCGGCTTCGCGGGGCCGCCCGCGGGCAGCGCCCTGCTCGCGCTCGGCCGGGCGGTTCCGCTGCTCGCCGACGCGCTGTCCTTCGCGCTCTCCGCCCTGCTCGTACGGTCGCTGCCTGCCGCATCCCGGCCCGTACCGCAGGCCCGCGAGTCGTTGCTGCGGCAGGCGCGGGCCGGCGCCTCGTACGTGTTCCGGGACCAGTTGCTGCTCGGGCTCGCGCTGCGGCCGGCGGTCGGGAACATCGCCTTTCTCGCCGTGGAGACCGTACTGGCCCTCTTCGCGCACGAACGCCTCGGCATCGGCACCTTCGGCTTCGGCCTGCTCCTCACGGCGGAGGCCACCGGAGGTCTCCTCGGCGCGGGCATCGCCTCCTTCCTCGGCCGGCGCCTGGGCACAGGCACCGCGCTCACCTGCACGGCCGCGGTCGAGGGACTCGCCGTCCTGGGCCTCGCCGTCGCCCCGAACCCGTACGCCGCCGGCCTCGCGCTCGCCGTCTGCGGAGCGGGCATGGGCGCCACGATGGTACTGGCCCCCTCCCTCCGCCAGACGATCGTTCCCGCCCACCTGATGGGCCGGGTCGCCTCCACCTCGCGCATGCTCGCCATGTGCGCCGCCCCGCTCGGCGCCTTCCTCGGCGGCTGGCTGGCGACCACCTACGACGTACGCACTCCGCTCTACGCCGCCGCCGGCCTCCTCCTCACCATGACCGCCGTCACGGCGACCATGACGAGCAACCGCCAGGTGGAGGCAGCGCTGCGCGCGGCCGCCCCGGCCGATGATCCGAAGCACAAGGAACCCGGGGCTCACGTGCAGGAGGGTGCCATGGAGAGCACCTGACAGAAAGCCTGGTCGCAGCCACATCGCCCGCGGGGCTGAGCCGACAGCCGACAGCCGACAGCGCTGTGCGGATGCTCGGGACCGAGCTGTACGAGACGTACTGGCCGCCCACCGCCGGGATGGACCGGTTACTCCTCGGGCTCCCAGGCGATCAGCCGCTCGAACACCTGCTGGTCGCCCTCGGTCTTCAGGTCGCCCAGCGTGAGGCGGCCCCAGACGAACAGGAGCAGCTCCTCGGCTGTGCCCGTGGCCGAAGCCGTGGCGGGCGCGGCGTCGTCCGTGAGGGGCGCGGGCCAGGCGCCGGTGCCGTCCAGCGTGAGGAGCCAGGAGCGGCCCTCGGTGGCGTGATAGTGAAGGGTGGCGGCCTCGTGCGGCCAGGCCGCCGGGGTGGAGTTGCACGTGTCGAGAAACTCGGCCACACCATCGATCGCGACGTCCGCCGGCATGGGCCGCACGGCGCCTGCGGCGAGCTGGGCGTCGTAGGTGTGCACCAGCAGCTCGTGCACCCGGCGCCGGGCAACGCCCCAGGCATTCGCCGGCGACAGGCCCGCGCCCCACCACGCCCAGCACTCGCGCTCCGGGCCGGCCTCGCGGAGCGCACTCAGCAGCAGCTCGTTCGACTCGGCGTACCAGGCCAGCAGCGCCTCGAGCTCGCGCGGCACTTCCGCGGCATCCCTGGCCGGCGGAGCCGCCGCCGGCCCCGCGGCGATGATCGCGGCCCACCAGCGCTGGCCCGTCCCCAGGTGCTGCACCAGATCGGCCAACGTCCACTCGGGGCAGGAGGGCACCGGCGCGTCGAGGCGGGGCGCGGCGGCAACCGCACGCCGGAACGCGGCCGACCGCTCGTCGATCAGTTGCAGTAGGGCGGAATACTGAAGACTCTCTGTCACATCGCTTACCTATCACCCCGGCCCAGCCGACAGCACCCTGTTTTCCGGGCCGTCAGCTGCGGGATCTGGGACCTCATGGAATGTTCGTCCGGAGCCATCTCCCTTCCCTGACGGGCGCGTTGAGCGAGTCGCGGGGAGGCGACCTACCCCCGACCGCCATGGCCACGCCGGTTCTGGCCCTCAAGGAAGCTCGTGCCCGCGGCTTGTCGCCGTAGCGGACGTCGTCACCCACGGCCGGGCAACTCGGCTTCCGGCGTTGCGGGAACCGCGTCACTATGCAGCAGCCAGCTCCGGCTTGATGACCCTCGGGTGTGGGGCCGGCCGGAAGCCGCCGGAGGCCACAGCTCAGGCCGGCTTGAGCACACCACGAGCGACAACCGCTTCACACAGCCGCGCGGCCATCGAGGCCGACTGTTCAGGCGGCAGGGCAAGGACCCCGTTCTCCGTCATCAAGGTGTGGAACTGCTGTTCACGGTAGGGGACGCCGGGCGGCAGGGCGGCGATGTGCCAGTGCAGATGCGCATTGCCCTGCTGGCTGCCGAGCGAATAGAGGTACGTACGCTCAGCACCGCAGACCGCCTCGACGGCGAGGGCGACCTCCCGGACGAATAGCATGAGTCGGCTGTAAGCCTCCTCATCCAGATCGCGTACGACGTGCTCGACGTGCGCCTTCGGCGCAACCAGGACCTTGCCCGGCACGGTGGGCCACCTGTCCAGGAACGCCACGTGATCGGCATCCTCGAAGACCGTCGCATGCGCGTAGTCCGGGTGACCGGCCAGGAACGCGCAGACGAAGCAGGGGCCGCTCCGGGACCGCTGCACGTAGCTCTCAAGATCCATTGGCCCTCGCTCCGTTGACACCTGCGCACCTCTCCGTAGGGGGTGCGCCAGTCTGCCGCAGATCCGGCGTCTGCCCCGGCGAAACGAGAGCCGTGCCTCAAGAGCGGGATCTGGAAGTGACGTACTGGGGGTGGCTGGCCGACGGCAGTGCCTCTGGCCGACGGGGGTTGTCGTGCACGCTCGTGTGCAGACGGACGCACTTCGTAGCGATCGAACAACCGCCGTCGTCTCCCTCACACGGCCTGGGTGCGTTGGCACTGCCTCATAGCTCGCCCGCGAAGAAGCCGGCGCCGGCGACTGCGAGCAGCAGGTAGCCGCCCGGGAAGGCGATGTTGTGGAAGACCCGTGCGCGGACGTGAGCCAGGACCGCGCCGATGAAGAACGCGGTCAAGCCGATTCCTGCCGCCAGGCCCAGCCGATGGACCCCGAGAAGGCCCATCAGGAGACCGGCGGCGCCCGCGAGTTTGAGCGTTGCCAGGTACGGCATCGCAGTGGGCGGAAGTCCGACCTCGGCTGAGTTGGCCAGCACGAACGGCGCCCGCGCGTAGTCCGCGATCGCCATGAACGTGTTTGCGACGACGCAGACAACGGTGGGGATGATCAGTACGGAACTCACGAGGGGTACGACCCCACGACGGCGAAAGGTTCCGGTGCAACCGGCGCTCCCGTGGCGCGGCTGGTCAGGTCTCGCGGCTGAGCGGCTTGCAGCAGTCCCGCCCACGCATACGCCGCTGCTTCCCCCAACTCGAGGGCCAGGAAGAAAACCGGCCCCGGCTTACCGAAAGGCGCTGTGCGGGCCATGCGCGGAGGTGCCGCTGTCCGGAGAGCGGCGCACACTCTCGCACGGTGCGACCGGACAGCGGCGGTTGCGCCGCTGTCGATGCGGAGCCACGCGATCTGTAGGCTCATGACGTTGTCATCTCCTCGGGATGCGAACGGGAATGGGTTCAACCGACCGTCCGACGTCCGCAAGCCCGGAAAGGTGACACCCATGGCGATCACGGTCGAGGAATTCGAGACCGCGCGACCACATCTGCTGTCAGTTGCGCACCGCATGCTCGGCTCGGCTCATGACGCCCAGGACGCGGTCCAAACGACATGGTTGCGGGCCATGACCGCCCGTTCCCCAGTATCGATTGAGAACCCGTCAGCCTGGCTCACGACCGTCACGGCCAGAGTCTGCTTGGACGAGCTACGCGCCCGACGGCGTCGCAACGAAGCGCCGCTGCTCGCGGACGCCATCCCAGCCATGGAACTGGGCGCGGACGAAGCGATTCTCCGCACAGAGAAGGTCTCCCGGGCGCTCATGGTCCTGCTGAGCCGGCTGACCCCGCCCCAACGGGTCGCGTACGTCCTGCACGACCTGTTCTCGGTGCCGTTCGACCGGATCGCACACGTGCTGGGCGGGACAGTGCCCAGTGCCAAGAAGCACGCCAGCAGGGCTCGACAACGCCTCCACCGCCCTCAGCACGCCCCCGAGCGGAACAGCCGGCCGGACCAGCAGATCGTCGAAGCCTTCCTGGCGGCGGCCCGAACCGGGGATACGCGCAGGATGACCGAGCTGCTCGCGCCCGACAGCGTCCGTGACGCCGACGCTGCGCTGCTGCCTCGCGGAGCCCGCACCACAGTCATCGGTGCTGCCGGCATCGCCAACGAGACCGTGCACTTCCGTGATCGCATTCAGTCGGCCTGCAGACTCACTGTCAACAACAAGTCGGTGTACCTCATCGCTCCGGGAGGACATCCCCTCGCCACGATCGAGATCAGTACAGCCGAGGGGAAGGTCGCGCGCATCGCGGTGCGAGTGGCGCAAGCCGACGATCAGTTCGCGCCTGCCCTGCCGTGAACAACCTGGATTCGTCTCCTTTCGGACACACAAGGAGACGGCGGGCAGCCAATTTCTGATGGAGGTGGCGAGCCGTGAGCCGGCCGACGCTCTCCTTACGGCGTTCGCCGTCTCCCTCTTCCCGGTGAGCGACTGGCCCCGCCTCGGCTCTGGAGCCGGCCACCAGGCGGGCAACGTGATCCTTCGTGCGCAGTAGGGTGAATGGGTGGACGTATCACAGGTGTTGGGGGAGCAGGATGCGCTGCGAGCTGAAGCGGAGGGCGTATACCGCGAGCTCCGGCTGGACGAACTGCTGGCCGCTGTCGGCACTCCGACCATCGTCGGGAGCGCGGCGCTGGGCCTGATGGTCCGTCGGGACCTGGATCTGGACGTGGTGTGCGAGCGTCTGGACGATGCCGCCGTGGCGGCCGTCGCCGCGGTCGGCGCCCGGATCGCGACCCAGCCGCACGTCCGCCTCGTGACTTTCCGCAACGACTGCGGAGCGTGGAACCGGGAGCCGCACGCCTACCCCGACGGCCTGTACCTCGGTGTGGAGTGCGAATCGTCCGGGGCCGGCTGGAACCTCGACATCTGGTTCCTCGACGAGCCCCAGCGCCAGCCCTCGACCGCCCACCTGGCAACCCTGCGCCCACGTCTGACGGACGAGAGCCGCGCGGCCATCATCGAGATCAAGCGTGCTTGGGCCGGTCGTCCCGAGTACGGCACGACGGTGAAGAGCTTCGACGTCTACCGCGCGGRTCTCGATGGCGGCGTCCGCGATCCGGCACGGTTCGAGACCTGGGTCGGGCAGCAGAAGGAGTGGGAAGCGTGACCAGGAACGTCATGTGATCGGCGGGTCAAAGCTTGTCGCGTGCACGGGGCCACGGGTTGCCGGCCAGGAACGTACAGACGAAGCAGAGGACGTACGGGGTTCGCCCCGAAGGAGATGCAGGTACTTCATGTGCCGCCTACGACCCGTCGCATAGCCTCGGGCAGGGAGACCTCATGTGATGGGGTGCGGTGCTGCGTCGAGGAGGCGAAGGTGACCGGAACCGGCGCGCGGTGGCTCACGGGCGTGCTGATCGTGGCCTGCGTGCTGCTTGTCGGCCCCAGTACGTCGAACGGTGTCCACGTCGCCAAGCCGTTGCCGGCCGGCGCCCCGGAGGATGTGGTGCCGAACCGCGTCATGACGTGGAACATCTGCAATCCGTGCAAGGGGAGCGACCAGAACGTCGGCCGGGCGGCGGAGATCGCCACGTACGCTCCTCAGGTCATCGGTCTGCAGGAAGCGTGCGTGCGTGACGTCGAGCGGATCCGGGACCACCTGCAGTATCAGTACGGTTTGGTCTACCACGTCGCGTACGGGTCGGTTCTGCAGAGATGGAGCCGCTGCGGGGGAGTGCCGTGGAGTCCCGGCGGTTTCGGCCAGGCCATCCTCTCGGCCGCTCCGATGACCGGCCAGGTGAACGTGAAGTACCCCGACGGCGGTTCCGAGGACCGCGGGTACATGGCCGTCACCACCCTTGTGGACGGGCGGCCCGTCAGGGTCTTCAACACGCACCTGGCCCAGCGACGTCAGGAGGCGGTCCGCGCGAAGCAGACCGTCGTCCTGGCGAAGGCGGTCGCCCGGTACGACCGCACGATCGTTCTCGGTGACTTCAACGCGGTGCCGGAGGCCGCCGAGCTCAGCGGGATGTGGCGCCTGGCCGAGGACGCGGACTCCGAGTGCGGCCCCTCGGCAGCCGGGATGTGCGAGCCGACCACGGACTGGCGCAGCAAGTTCGACTACATATTCCTGCGCGGCTTCGTCCCGCTCGAGCAAGATGTGCATCTCACTCCGTACTCCGACCACGATCTGGTCCAGGCCGATCTGAGCCGGTCCTAGCGAGGTCCGGCGCTGCCGCTAGGCCTGTGGACGCCCGCAGGCCCACAGGTCTGGGTCAGGTCACAAGTTCTCCGTCTGCTGATGTCGCGGGGTGAGTGGCGTGCCGGGGCCCAAGGCGACGTCGCCGTTTGAGGGCTTGCTCTGCTGGGGCCCCAGCCGGCCGACGAGGCGGGTCTGATCCTTCTTGAGAAGCAGGCGGCAGCAGGCGTTCCGTTCGGGGCGTTGTTCGGCGAGTTTGTCCTCACCCATCGGCTGTCCGGTCCGGTGAACGGTGCAGGACCGGACAGCGTTCGCACGTCAGCTGGGTTCGGCGGCCATCGAGTCGAAGGTTTCCCGCATCAGCTGATCGATGGTGCCGGCCCGTTCGGCCAGGGAGTCGAAGAGGTCAGCGAGCAACCACAGCACGAAGCTGTGCACCAGTGCTTCGTCCGGCGGGATCGGCCCGAACCGATCGCGCCACGCCACTGTGTCCATACCCATGGCCGCCGCCATGAGGACGCCGGTGACGATGGGCACCTGAACCGGGTCAGCCATCTCGAAGGTGGGGAGCTTGCGGATCACAGCTGGGATCAGATCGCTGAGGGGATCCAGGCGGTCTTTCCTGCCTTCCTGCTCGACGAGCAGGTAGCCGGTCAGCACGCCCACCAGAAAGACCGTTCCCCGTGAGACTTCTTCGGGCCCGTAGGTGTCCATCGCAGCCTGGACCCGCTGCTGTGCTTGCCGGCGTTCTTTCGGGGAAGTGCGCTTCTCCAGGACTCGGTACGAGTCCCACGCTGCACGGATCGCTTGATCTACGACCACGCCGTCATCAGTCATGAGGCAACCGTAGTGAGCGAACGACGTGCGGGAGAAATCCTCGAGCAGCCGGCCACGGAGACCTGATGAAGCCATGCCCCGACGGAGACTGCTCCGGCACCGCCTGCGTGGGGGTGCCACCGGAGCTGCGACACAGCAGGTGCCACACCCCGTGCTGCGTCCGTGACCTGCGCATACACACGAAGGGGTTGAACAGCACGCGTGTAGCACCACCGGGTAGACCTGACCGAAGTTCCTTGAAGCGCCAGTGCCCGCCGGTAGCGTGGTGCAGATGATGGTGGGCACCACACAGACCAGGCTCGTTGTCCTGCGCGGGAACAGCGCCTCGGGCAAGTCGACGGTCGCGGCCGGCATCCGGGAGCGATTCGGCCGCGGTCTGGCGTTGGTCGGACAGGACAACCTCCGCCGGGTCGTCCTGCGCGAGCGGGACCGTCCCGGCGCCGCGAATATCGGCCTGATCGATACCGTCGCCCGGTACAGCCTCGATGCCGGGTATCACGTGGTCCTCGAAGGAATTCTGTACGCAGACCGCTACGGGCAGATGCTCCAGCGACTGCGCGCCGAGCATCGCGGGCCCACCCACTGCTACTACCTGGAGGTCCCTTTCCCGGAGACCCTGGCCAGGCACGCGACCAAACCCATCGCGGACGAGGTCAGTGAGGGGCAGCTGCGCGAGTGGTACAGGCCGCTCGATCTCCTTCCCGGCAGCATCGAGACCGTCATCCACGCCGACAGCATCCTGGCGGACACCGTCGACCGCATCATGCACGACACCGGCCTCGCCCGGCTTCCCGCACTGGAGCACTGACCCACAGGGCGGCCCGCGCGGAGACGCGTGTCCGGACGAGACAACGAGACCAAGCACACCATCTGACGCGGTTCGGTTGTCCCCACCTTCCCTCTCGACCTGGTGCGGACCCCGTGCGACCTCACCGTCACGGAACCGGCGCTGGAAGAGCATTCTGCTCGGCCTGCGGCGGGGCGGCGCAAGGCCCTACAGAGGCAGGTGGTGGAAATTGAGCCCGGAAGAACTGTTATGCCGGCCGCCTGCGACGGTCTCCCAGTCATCGGGCATCATCAGCGGCTGACGGACAGGGAAGTTCTTACATGAGCAATCAGCAGATAGCCGACCCAGTGGCCCTGGTGAACGCTGCTCGTCACGGGGACGTGGAGGCGCAGGAGGCACTGGCAGGCGCGTACCTTCCACTCCTCTACAACATCGTGGGCCGGGCGCTGAACGCTTCGTCGGACGTGGACGACGTGGTGCAGGACACCATGCTCCGTGCGTTGGACGGCTTGAACGGCCTGCGGGCTCCGGAGAGCTTCCGCTCCTGGCTGGTGGCGATCGCGATGAATCGCGTCCGCGCACACTGGCAGGACTGCATGACCACTCCGGGCGCACTGGAGGAGGCCGGCGAGGTCGCCGACCCCGGCGCCGACTTCGTCGATCTGACGATGGTGCGGCTGCAACTGTCCGGTCAACGTCAGGAGACGGCGCGTGCGACGCGGTGGCTGGAGCCCGACGACCGGAGCCTGCTGTCCCTGTGGTGGCTGGAGTGCGCAGGGGAGCTGAGCCGGGCCGAGGTAGCCGAGGCTCTTGAGCTGTCGCCCCAATCCACTGCGGTCCGCGTGCAGCGGATGAAGGCGCAACTGGAAACGGCCCGCGTCGTTGTGCGCGCACTCGACGCGCAGCCGCCGTGCCAGGACCTTCGCAGGACTCTCACACCATGGGACGGCCGCCCCTCGGCACTGTGGCGCAAGCGCATAGCCCGGCACGCGCGTGACTGCGTCCGGTGTGCCGGAATGTGGAGAGGCATGATGCCTGCCGAGGGACTGCTTGCGGGGCTGGCGCTGGTACCGGTGCCAGCGGCCTTGGTCGCGCTGTATCCCGCGCAGGACGGGAGCATGGTGTCCATTGCCGCTGCACGGCCGTTCGACGCAGCGGTGAGCGATGGCGCGTCAGCTGCCCCGTCCGGCCGGCACCGTTCTTCGGCCGGTCGGAACCCAGGCCCTCGAAACACGTCGCGCGCCGACGCGCGCCGACGCCGCCGCAACCAGCGGCGGGCGGTCGGTGGCGCGGTGCTGGCTGTCTGCATGACGGGCGGGGGCCTGTGGTACATGTCCCTCGGGCCCGGAGCCGGTAGTCGCGGCGACAGCACGGCGCACACCTCGGCGGGCCCCATCGCTGACCTTGCGGCCCCCGAAACCGATACCCCTACGTCAATGCCGCCGCCGCTGCCGTCGGCATCGACGTCCGTCGCAGCCTCGCCCTCTGCGAAGAGGAGCCCCTCCGTCGCCCCCAGCCGAAAGCCGAAGAAGAGCGTGGCTCCGGAGCCGACTGTCACGCGCGCGCCAAGTGCCACCACCGCACCACCGGTCCCTGTGAGTACCACGGCCCAGGTCGTCAGCCTGGTCAACAAGGAACGGGCGGCGGCCGGATGCGGCGCGCTCACGGAAGACGCGCAGCTTACGGACGCTGCCCAGCGGCACTCGGACGACATGGCAGCCCGCGACTTCTTCGAGCACACCAACCCCGACGGCGCCGACCCCGGACAGCGCGTCACCGACGCCGGATACCGCTGGTCGACGTACGGCGAGAACATAGCCCGGGGCCAGCAGACACCTGAATCGGTGATGGAATCATGGATGAACAGCCCCGGCCATCGCGCCAATATCCTCAACTGCTCCTTCAAGAACATGGGGATAGGCATCCACAAGGGGTCCGGCGGGCCGTGGTGGACCCAGGACTTCGGCGCGAAGTGACCGGCTGGCGGTGGCCATCGGCCCCAGGAGCAGCCCTTTCGGTGCTGCTCCGGACGATGCTCTGACGGCGTCTACAGGGCGAAGGTGCGGGAGAAGGACAGGCGGTGCGGCGGGTGGCCGGCTTGTTCAAGGGCGGCTGCGCTGGTGGCGCCCGTTCGTCTGGCATCCGAGGTCCGCATCAGCGAAAGCTTCGATGACCAGGGTGGCGTACAGCGGTCAGGGGTGAGCTGGCCCGGGCGAGCGTTTGGTGACGGCCCGTGGAGCGGGCGTGGGCTCCGAGCCGCGGGGTATGCGGATATTCCGCCCGCAGCAACCACAGTCAGTACGACCGTCTCCTTCGGCTGCGTGTGGCCCGAAGCGACAGAAAGACTGCGACCGGATGACGTTGGCACACGGCATATACGTGGCAGCAGGCATGGGCATCCTTCTGGCTGCCATCCTTCCCCCAGTGGTCCATAGACGTCCCTTCTCCCTTCCCATGGTGTTCCTCCTCGCGGGCGCGGCGATTGCCCTGCTGCCGCTCGACATGCCCGTAGCGGACCCCGTACGTCACCGGGTCTGGGTCGAGCATGTGACGGAGGTCTGTGTGATCGTGTCCCTGATGGGCGCGGGGCTGGCGATTGACAGGCCGTTCGGATGGCGTGCGTGGGCAGGGGCGTGGCGCTTCCTGGGGGTTGCCCTTCCGCTCACCATCGCTGCCATGGGGGTGCTGAGCTGGTGGCTCATGGACTGGCCCCCGGCGGTGGCCTTGCTGCTGGCGGCGGCGCTGTCGCCCACCGATCCGGTGCTGGCCGCGGAAGTGCGGGTCGGCGAGCCCACGAGCGGCGACGACGAAGGGGACGAGGAGGAGGTGCGCTTCACGCTGACGTCCGAGGCCGGTCTCAACGACGGCCTGG
The DNA here is from genome assembly GCF_008042275.1 of Streptomyces sp. OR43. Classification (GTDB taxonomy): domain Bacteria; phylum Actinomycetota; class Actinomycetes; order Streptomycetales; family Streptomycetaceae; genus Streptomyces. The sequence continues at coordinate 22,781 of NZ_RDBK01000029.1, forward strand.
CCCTGCCCTTCGTACTCGCCGCCATAGCACTGGCGACCGCAGCGGGCGAGGGATGGTCCGCAGACTGGGTCGGCCACTGGCTTCTGGCCGACGTACTCCTGCGAGCAGCCCTCGGGCTGGTCGCGGGGGTGGCCCTCGGCCGTCTCCTCGGATGGCTGTTCTTCCGCTCGCCCCACGTGCACCTCTCGCACCGAATGGAGGGTTTCACCGCGCTCGGCGCCACCTTCACCGTTTATGGGATCACCGAGTTGGTACACGGATACGGTTTCCTCTCCGTGTTCATCGCTGCTTGCACCATCCGGTCCGCCGAACGCAACCACGGATACCATCAAGTGCTGCACGGCTTCAGCGAACAGATCGAGCGTCTGCTGACCGCTGTCCTGCTCTTCCTTCTCGGTGTCTACCTGGTCGCTGACGGGCTCTCGATCCTCGGTCTGCGAGAAGCTCTCCTGGGGATCGCTCTCATCCTCGTGATCCGCCCGCTCGCCGGTGTTGCCGCCCAGCTGGGGTTTCCTTCCGGTCGGCGCGAGCGAGCGGTCACGGCACTGTTCGGCATCCGGGGGATCGGGTCGCTCTTCTATCTCACGTACGCACTCGGGGAAGGGCCCTTCGCCCGGTATGCCGACGAGTTGTGGGCAGTCGTGGCGTTCACGATCCTCGCCTCGGTGCTCGTGCACGGCGCGACCGCCACGCCGGTGATCAGGCACCTGGACCGGCGGCGTTCCCAGTCCCGTGGACGTAGTGAGCATTCCCCCACCTCACATTGATGCGAAGTGAAGGAAATGGACGGCCTGCACGGCTCTCGGTGATCCGGTAGGTGCCGCAGCGGAGCGTCCGGCGGGCTTTTGGGGGTAGATGCTTGCTGCTCGGAAGCTCTACGGCCGCCTGCAGACCATGTCTGGAGTGCCGAAGAGGTGCCATACCGGTCCCTTCTCCCGCCCCGAACCGCACAGGTGGAACATGAGTGACATAGCCGTAACCCCCGTCGAAATGGGTCTGCATGACAGTGCGGATAGGGATGCAGGGGTCCGTGACCGGCGCTCGCTGCGACTGAGACGCAGGCTGGAGCGCCTGATCGGGATCGCGGCCACCGAGGGCAACACCATAAGAACCCTGCGCAACGGAGACGAGATCTTCGGGGCGATGCTGGCAGCGATCCGGGACGCCGAACACACCGTGGACATGATGACGTTCGTGTACTGGCGCGGCGAGATCGCCGAGAAGTTCGCCGCGGCACTCGCAGACCGGGCCCGTGCTGGGGTGCGGGTACGCCTGCTGCTCGACGGGTTCGGCAGTCGGCTCATAGAGAAGGACCAACTGGATCTGATGGACGAGGCGGGGGTGGAAGTCGCCTGGTTCCGTAAGCCTCTCTATCTCTCGCCTCTCAAGCAGAACCATCGCTGCCACCGCAAGGTCCTCGTGATCGATGAGCGGACCGCGTTCACCGGTGGTGTCGGGATCGCCGAGGAATGGTGCGGTGACGCGCGCAACGAACACGAGTGGCGGGACACCCACGTACAGGTCAGCGGGCCGGCCGTGGACGGACTGGCCGCCGCGTTCGCCCAGAACTGGGCCGAGTGCCACGACGAACTGTTCGACAGCCATGACCGATTCGTCACCTGCGAGCAGCAGGGCAAAGCGGTGGTCCAGGTGGTGCGCGGTTCGGCGTCCTTCGGCTGGCAGGACATGCAGACTCTGATCCGGGTCGTCCTCGAATCCGCTGAGGAACGCCTCCGGCTCACCACTGCGTACTTCGCTCCCGACGCCTTCTTCACCCGACTGCTCTGTGCCGCCGCCAAGCGCGGGGTGGAGGTCGAGATCCTGCTGCCTGGCCCCCACACCGACAAGAGGGTCTGCCAACTCGCCGGACAGCGCTACTACGAAGAACTGATCGCCTGCGGCGTGAAGATCTACCAATACCAGCCGACGATGCTGCACGCCAAGGTCATCACCGTCGACCGGATCGCCTCACTGGTCGGCTCGACCAATTTCAACCGGCGCTCGCTGGACCACGACGAGGAGGTCATGCTCGCCGTGATGGACTGCGACTTCACCGCTGCTTTGGACCGGCACTTCGAGGAGGACAAGGAGAAGAGCGTGCTCATCGAATGTGGCCGGTGGAAGCGCCGCTCCGTCATGCAGCGTGCCCGAGAGGCTGCGGTCGTGCCGATCCGGCGCTACCTCTGAACGACGCAGCACCGGTGGTGATGGTGGGGGCCGGGTTCCATGGCCGCATGACCGAGTGGGAGGGCCGCGCAAGCCTTGGCGTCGGCGCCGGAGGTCAGGGTGTCCTCGCGGTGGACGCGGGCCGCGTCTGATGCGCGTGGTCTGCAGACGGTCGGCGATGCCCAGAAGCCACGGCACGGCCGAGTCGCGGTCCAGCACCGTCTCCGACCGCCGGCGCCAGGCGTGCAGGAACACGGTCGAGGTCAGGTCCTCGGCCTCGGCCCAGTCGGCAGTGCGCCGGGACAGGTGGTGGCAGACGGTCTTGGATGCAGTTTCGGTCTCGCCGGTTCCGCATGCCCCTGGCAGCGGTGCGTCCAACTGCGCGCCGGCCGGGACTGCTCCGGCACTGGGGTGGCTCAAGCCTCGCCGCTTCGGCCCCTCGTGTTGGTCACACGGTGGGCGCTGAAGGCGGGGAGGCGTGCAACGGGTTCTTGGCCCGTGCGGACAGCTCGTCGGCGTGTGGCTGTTGGGCTTGTCCGTGCTGGGATTCCTGGCCATCGATGGCGAAGAGGTGGCGGATTCCGGTGAGGCGCAGGATCCGCTCCAGGAACGGTGGCGGGTTCTCCAGGTGGAGGCGCACGTCACGCGCTGTGGAACTGCGGTGGATCTGGATCAGTGTGGAGACGCCCATGGAGTCGCAGGCTCTCAACTGGGCGCAGTCCAGGTACAGGTCGCGCATACCTGACAGCTCGGCGATGCAGTTCTCCGCGTACTGGAGGATTTCGTCGGCCGTGTCGTAGTCCAGATCACCTGCGAGCCGCAGAGACGCGGTTTCCGGTCCGGCTTCAACGGTGAGGGTGAAGGAGGGGCGGGGCATCGCGGTCATGTGAGAGCTCCGGAATGTCGGCCGGCGGCTGCCGCAGTGCAGTCCAGGGCGACGCGCGCCTGGCCGAGCAGCCGGATGGATCGGGGGAATTCCTTCAGTTCGGCCGTCAGTATGTCCAGGGCTGGGTGCAGGGACTGAGCGGGGACGTGGCGCGCGGTGAGGATGCTCGCGGTCCAGGTGATGAAGGTGGTGAACAGGTCGTCGTCGTCGGTGTAAAGAGCGACGGTCAGGAATTCGACGATGTGTGCGATGTCCTCGGCGGTGCGCCGACGCTGCTGATCGCTGTAGGCGGCCATCGCCGGGAAGCGCTCTTCCATCTGCGCAAGGACCTCTTTGACGAGTTGCCCCTGCGTGCGGGTGACAAGGGTGTATTCCTGATCCGCGAGGTGGGGCAGGTCATCGATCTGCAGGCGCCCGGCGGCCAGGTTGGGCGCGGCGATTCCGTCCGCGAGTTGCTGTGCGGCGGTGCGGGCATCGGGCGCCCAGGCGTTTGCGCCGAGCAGGCGTGCGTAGCGGCCGTCGGGTCCGAAGGCGGCCCCGCCGGCGAGGACGGGTACGCCGATGGACTGGCAGGCGGTGATCGCGCCGTGGGCTGCGGGGATCCGGGTGGGGATGGAGGAGGAGAGGGCCACTACGTCCGCACCGGTGTGATGGAGGTGGGCGACGAGGTGGGGGGTGGGAACTTGAGCGCCGAGGAAGTCGACCTCCCAGCCCCGCAGGGTGAGGACTTCGGCGAGGAGGCGGGCGGGCAGAACATGCCATTCCTGTTCCACGCACGCCACGGTGACCCGGCCGAGATGCGGTGTGGTGAGGGAGGTGGGGTGGTGGGCGAGAGCGGCGACGACGCGCTCGGCTATGGCACTGGCGGCATGTTCCTGCGCGACGGTGATGCGGTTGGCCGCCCATTCGGTGCCGACCCGCATCTGCACAGGGGCGATCACGTCCAGGAGGGCCGATTCGGCGTCCATTCCGTCGTCCAGGGCGGTGAGGACGAGGCCGGCGGCGGCGAACTCGTCGCGATCGACGGCCGCAGCCCACAACCGCTCCCGAAGTCCCTGGAGGTCACCGCCGTCGGCGGTCGTGCATGTAGTCATGCGGTGTACCTGCCCCGGGTGTGGCCGTTCACCGCGCTCAGGTGGTTGGTAAGGGGTGCGGTGATCGCGACGACGGCCATGTCATCGTGTCTGCCCTCGCGCAGCCACTGCGAGGCGAGCATCTGGATGTGCTCGACGACTGCCTCACTGGGCATGTTCGCGCATTCCGACAGTGCCTCCATCAGGCGTTCTTCGCCGTAGAGGTCGTCGCCGAGCGGCCCGCCGCGGGCTTCTGTGATCCCGTCGGTGTACAGCAGGCAGGTTTCACCGGGCTGCAGGGTGGTTTCCACGGTGTGGGACTCGACGAGGGGAAGGGCTCCGATCAGTGTGCCGTGGGTCTGGATCTCATCGACCCGGCCGTCGGCCCGTACCACCAAGGGCGGGGGATGGCCGGCCGAGGTCAGGCGCAGCCGTACCGTTTTGTCCGAACGCTGGACCGAGGCCATGACCATGGTGGCGAAACGGGCGTGATGGGAGTTGAGGAGCGCCCCGTTGAGGAGTTGCAGCATCCGCTGGTGATCGTCCGCCATCGGGACGAGCGCGTGCAGGGTGTTGCGGATCTTGCCGGTGAGTACGGCTGCGTCGAGACCCTTGCCACAGACGTCCCCCAGGACCACCAGTGAAGCCCCGGTGTCGGTGCTGCCCGGGTGGACGTCGTAGAAGTCCCCCCCGACGCGCTCGGTCGCCCCCGCCGGGCGGTAGCCACCGGCGAACTCGACCCCATTGATCCGGTGCAGTTGTGGCGGCAGCAGATCACGCATCAGTGTCTTGGTGATTTCGGTCTGTTCGGCGTACATCCGGGCGGCTGACAGAGCGGCACCTGCCCGAGCGGCGAACAGCCGGGCAAAGATCTCCTCGTTCTCCGTGAACTGCCCACTGCCGCGCAGCAGGATCAGCGCACCGGCCGGAACACCGTGGCCGGGCAGCGGGGTGATGACGACCGACCCGATCTCCCCGGCGTGCCCTGGGGGAGTGACCCACTCGGGCAGCGTCCTGGGGTCGAGCCACCGCGAGGGTACGGGCGGGAAGCCCTGCAAAGCCTCCTTCAGGCCCGGCAGCTGCGACGGATCCGCCACGATCAGACTGCGGATGGCCTCCTGACCCGCGGTGGCATGGGCGACGGGCAGTTTGTGACCCCTGGCCGGAGCCACGACGACCGCCGCATCCGCAAGATACTGAGAGGCGAGCTGTGCGGTGGCCGTCATGCACCGGTCGGAGTTCAGGGAAGCCAGCAGAACGTTGGAGGCCTCCGAGAGGAATGTGGTGCGTTCGCGCTCGGAGGCCAACGCTTCTTCGGCGAGCCGCCGGTCGGTGTCCTCGATCAGCCACCACACCACATTCCCGTCCCGTCCCCGGGTGGGATGCGCCACGAAGCTCTGCGCTTCGATCTGCCCCGACACCGAAGGGAGCGGGCCGCTGTGCCGAGAATCCTGGGCCGGAAGCGTGGTGCGGAGGACCGCCTCGTGGTGGGCCCTGGCGAGCCAGGCCGGAGCCAGGTCTGCCATGGTGGCCCCGGGCAGCGCCCCCGCCAGCAGGTGAGAGGCCGCAGGGTTGATCTCGATGACGGTGCCATCCGCGTGGGCCTCGATCACGGGATACGGGGCCATGCCCCACACACCGGACGCCGGACGCTCTTGAGTCTTCGTGACGGAGTTTCCTTTGAGAGGGGTCATGAGGGGGGACTCGCCTGTGGCGAGTCTCACCGCCTTCCACCTGGACGAAATACTTACCTTCCGGCAACCATCTCGCAGGCGCGTCGCTCATGGCAACCCGCCCCCTGCCGCGATGGTTCTGAGGGCGCCTCATGCTCGGCACTCCGCGTATCCCGCGATCTCGACCCCGTAGACGGATTCCTGGAGCTAAGTGCCGAAAGACCGCTTCTGTAAGATTTCCACCTCTACGTCGTGGTTAGCGCGTGGCCGGGCGGCCGTGCCAGTCCAGGCAGACGACCAGCGAGTCATCCGCGGCCGGGCCGGCCCCGCGATGCCCCAGCAGTTCCTGCAGCATCGTTCTCGGGACCTGTGACGCGGGGAGCAGGCGCGTGCTGGTGATCGACTTGGCCAGCGCGTGGAGGCTGTACCTCTCGCCCGCGGGCGACAAAGCGTCGTAGACGCCGTCGCTGATGAAAAGCAACCGGTCTCCGGGCTCGACCGTGAAGTGCTGCGAGGCATAGGACGTGTCCTCGAACATACCCAGCGGCATCTGGGCGTCGAGCTCGATCGGTTCTACCACCCCCTTGCGCAACCGCCAGATGCGGGGCGACCCGGCGTCAATGATCTCCACATCTCCGGTCGGCAGATGGAAGCGGAGCAGCAGTGTCGACAGGAACTGCCGCCCCTGGTGCTGGCCGTAGACAGCCTGGTCAGCCAGGAACGCCTGGTCCGCCAGGCTCAGCCCTGCTCGGCGGGCGTTGCGCAGCGCGTTGACGGCGAGGTTGGTGAGCAGAGCGGCGTCGATGCCTTCGCCCATGCCGTTGCTGACCGTCAGAGTGAGGTCGTCCGCAGAGGCCGACCAGTCGAAGCTGTCCCCGAAGATCGCGTAAGCGGGTTCGAGCTGGGCGCCGAGGCTGTACTCGATCCGGGAGCACGACCGCCCGGGCAGGAGCTGCCACTGCATCTCGGCAGCCAGAGTCAGCCGCTCGGCCCGGCGGGCCTGGAGGAACAGGTCGGTGTCCCGCTCCGCAACGACGACCTCGTGCGCCAGCGCACGCGCACACTCCTGAAGATCGTCTATCACGTCAGTCGCCACTTCGTCCTTACCGGGCGGCAGCGTGACGCTCAGCACTCCGAGCCTGTCCCCCCGCACGCTGACAGGCAGATGAACCGTTACGGTGGACAGATGCCCGTCCTTGACGCAGTACGGCTCCTGGGCACCAAAAGCGCGGCCTGCGTCTGTGTCGTACACCGACAGGGGTTCACGGGTTTGTGGCAGAACGCTGACCGGCTGCAGCCTGGTCATGGCGTAGTCAGCCATCAGAAGCTCCACCGCCACGGTTTGATAGCGACGCTCGATCAGGGCATGGAGCACGTCGAAAATCTCATGCGGCGCGGCCTCACGTAGAGCGCGTTCGACTGCACTGGGTCTCTCCACCGCTGCTGGCCCTGCTTTCCTTGACATATCGTTGTTGCTGCGCCTGCTCATATCGACCGTCCGAAACGGGCACAAGTCCAACGGGAGTGTCACATGCGCGAGGACCCCGCCGCCCTCCACTCGCAGGTGGCCGATGCCCTGTCGGAGGTGACCCAGGCCCTGGAACTGCTCGAAATCGCCTGGGAGCGCAGCCGCGATGTCCTCAGTACCGCACCCGTCTCCACCGCACAGACACGTGTGATGTACATCATTCAACGTGAGCCCGGGATCAACCTCAGCGCCCTGCGCCACCATCTGTCCATAGCCGCCCCCTCGGTCACTCGTCTGTGCGACCGCCTTCAGGCAGCCGGCTTCCTCCGCAGAACCCCCCGCCCCGAGGACCGCCGTGAAGTCCAGCTGGAGCTGACCGACGCCGGCGCGGCCCACCTTCGGGAAATTCGGCGTCGCCGCGAGCAGGCTCTTTCCCAGGCCATGAACCGCATGACGCCCGAGGCGCGTCAGGCACTGTCCACCGGACTCGTCGCCCTGTGCGAAGCCGCCCCCGAACCCCTCCAGCCACTGCACCACCAGAACACCGCTTGAACCGGCCGGCGTCGCCGGTATCGGATACACGGTTTCGGAGCTGGAGCGGTTGGCCAGCTCGAGAAGCTGGGCGGAGGTCGAGGCCGGAACCAACCGGTGCCGCTGTCGGGTCGGGCCATTCCTCAAGCAGGCCGACCCCCTGGCGCTGACCTGGCTCGCCGTGATCCCCGGGCTCTCCGCGTCGTCGGTCGAGGGAGCAGGCGCGTTCGCCTACCCCCTCATCTTCCTGCCGTTCGTCAGCTCGGCTTGCGTGCCCACGGAGACGATGCCCGGCCCGGTGCGCCGGTTCGCCGAACATCAGCCGGTGACGTCGATCGTCAACACGATCCGCAACCTGTTCGCCCAGCAGCCGGTCGGCGACGACATCTGGACCGCCCTCGTATGGTGCGTCGGCATCCTCGTCGTCGCGTACGTCTTCGCGATGACCGCCTACCGCCGGAAGATCGCCTGAAGCAGTCTGAGACCCATGCTCACCATCAGCCGGCTTGCGACCCACGCCGGCGTGACGGTGCGGGCGGTACGCCACTACCACCGGATCGGGCTGCTGCCGGAGCCCGGCGCGATCGGTCCGGATACAGGACCTACGACGCTGGCGCGATCGTGCGACTGATCCGGATCCCACCCTGGCAGATGCCGGCGTGCCGCTGGCCCGGGTGCAGGAACTCCTCGACGCCGGCCCGGAGGAGTTCGCCGGCGGCGTCCAGGAGATCGACAAGGATCTGCGAGCCGAGATCCGGCGGCTGCAGGGCACCCGCGGACGGCTCGCCCGTCTCGCTGCCGGAGAGCACCTGGCGCTCCCACAGAGCGTCGTGGACTACCTCGACCGGTTGCGCGGGCTTGGCGTCGAGGAGCAGTACATCGACATGGAGCGGGACGCCTGGATCATGATCGCCGCCCAGGTGCCGCACCTGATCGACGCCGTGATCGCCAAGAAGCACGAGGAGCTGGACGACCCCGACACGGTGAAGCTCTACAGCCTTCTCAGCGGCGCACTCGACTGGCCGGACCACGACCCGCGGATCGTCGAGGTCGCCGACATCATGGAGCGCCTGATGATTCGCGCTGTTGAGGCCGGCGAGGTGGATGCCGACGACGGCATCGACGACCGGTTCGTCGGCCTGCTGGACTCCACCATGATCGGTTCCTCACCGGGCGCCGCGCGGCTGCTGGCGATCCTGGAGGAGCGGGGCTGGAGGGGCTGGACCCGCATCGAGCGAGTGCCTGCCGAGAGACTCAACACTGACCTTCCGCCAACTTGAGGGCAGGTAAGGGTTCCTGGTGTGACGCTGTCCGGGGCAGATGCCCTGCTGGACGGGCGGCAACGGCCGCGCACCCGGCGTCGCGGTGGAAAGCCTCTGGGGACACACCGGCCGCTGCGGCGGTCCGAAGCTGCCCGCCTAGACGTTGGTCTGTACGCAGTTCCCGGACATGCCTTTGCATGCGGCGAGTGGTGCGTGGAGGCAGTTAGGCCGCATGGTGCCTTCCTGTCGGCCATCACGCCGGAAGCATGGGCGCAAAAGGCATCATTGCTGCCGTTTCGGTAATGCCTGTGGTCTCAACTTCCGATGGAACAAGGAGCACCTGATGGCCCACAGAAGCACCGGAGCCGCACCTGCTGCGCTGACCGCGGTCGGAGCCCTCCTGCTGACGGGCCTGCCCGTCGCGTTCGCCGCCGAGCAGCCCGCGCCCGCAACCGCATCCGCGCCCTTGGCGGCAGGGGCGGCCCCCGGGTGGAGCGAGCCGTCCGCTGCCCTGCTGAACGCGCTGCAGCGCGATCTGCACCTGACACCCGAGCAGGCGCGCGAGCGGCTGGGCAACGAGGCGGAGGCAGGTACGCGCGCCGGCCATCTCCAGATCGCTCTGGGCAAGAACTTCGCCGGCGCGTGGGTGCACGGCCAGGATTCAGCCAGCCTCACCGTGGCCACCAACGACGCGGCCGACGCCCCCGTCATCGAGGCTGCGGGCGCCGAGGCGCAAGTCGTCCCGTACGGCCTGGACGAGCTGCGGGACGCTGCGGCGAAACTGGACCGGGCCGCGGCCGACGCCAAGGGCCTCGACACGCCGGTGCGGTACGTCGACGTCCGTAGGAACCGGGTGACGGTGCAGGCCCCCAGGAGTGACGCCGCGGAAGCCCTTGCCGCGGCTGCTGGGGTGGACAGGGCCATCGTGAACATCAGTCTCTCCCCGGAACGGCCCCGCGCCCTGTACGACATCGTCGGCGGCGACGCCTTCTATGTACAGGCCGGACGCTGTTCCGTCGGCTTCTCCGTCACCAAGGGAGACGATCAAGGCTTCGCTACTGCCGGGCACTGCGGCACGGCGGGTACGGCCACGACCGGCTTCAACATGGTCACCCAAGGCACCTTCCAGGCGTCCACTTTCCCGGGCCAGGACACGGCCTGGGTGAAGACCGAGAAGGACTGGACAGCTGTACCACAGGTCAGGGGGGCGGGTGGTGAGAACGTCCAAGTGGCGGGCTCGACCCAGGCGCTGGTTGGCGCGGCGGTCTGCCGTTCCGGCTCCACCAGTGGCTGGCACTGCGGTGAGATCGAGCAGCACGACACCTCCGTCAGCTATGCGGAAGGCACCGTCAACGGGGTGACCAGGACAACGGTGTGCGCGGAGCCCGGCGACTCCGGCGGCCCCTACATCTCGGGCAGTCAGGCGCAGGGTGTCACTTCGGGCGGATCCGGGAACTGCACCAGCGGCGGCACCACCTACTTTCAGCCCATCAATCCACTCCTGGAGACGTACGGGCTCGTCCTCACGACCACCACCGCGCAGAGCGGCGACACGCCTGGCACGGAGACGTCGCAGGGATCCTGGGGGGCCGGCCACGTCTACCAGGTCGGCGACGAGGTCACGTACAACGGCGTCACTTACCGGTGCGTCCAGACCCACCAGGCGCAAGGAACCGGGCAGCCCGCAGACACGCCGGCGCTCTGGGAGCGCGCCTGACAGAGTGGTGACATGTCATTGACGGGCACCCCCGAGTGATGCGCGGCCGCCCGGTCCAGCCCGCAGACACGTGGGCGCGGATGTTGCCGGCCGGGCGCCGCACGATCGCGGCCGCAGCGCCGTGCCCCGCCGGCCCGGCCCGGGTGCCTGCCCTTCCACCCTCGCCACCCTGTGACCCACATATCCGGAGCGGCCGCGCCGTTGTCGGGGCCGGTGCTCGGCCCCGCGAAGCGGTCCGCTCCGTCGGTTGATCAGCCGGTCCGGCCTACCCGGAACGTCGTGGTGTACAGGCGTTCCTCACCCGGCTCCAGGAACGTCATGGATCCGTTCTCCCGGGCCGCGGGCTCGCCCTGTACATGGTGCGTGGAAGGCTCGAAGCCGACGGCGTAGGCGCCCTCGCGCAGGTGCATCCACTGGAAGAAGGACGGGAACTGCGCCCGGTCGTACTCCAGCTCGAAGTACATTCCCAGGCGGTCGTTCACCAGCCGGGGCCGTACCGAGCCGTCGGCGTCCGGTTCCAGTTCGTGCTCGTAGACCTGCTCGACGAATCCGGACAGCGGGCCCGGCATCTCGGTGTTCGAGACGCCCTGTTCGGCGACGCTGTCGCTCTGCCACAGCGTGCGGCGCAGCGGCAGCTCGTAGCGCGCGCCCTCGTCCAGGAAGGGCCAGCCGACGTTGATGTGGTAGAGGAACATGTGCGGTGTGGGGTCGAAGCCGGCGTTGCGCACCCGGTCGATGAGCCGGATCTCCGTCCCGCCGAGATCGGCCTCGATGCGGCGGGTGAGCCGCAGGTGCTCGCCAAAGATCGCGGCCTGGCGGACCTCGCCCTCCGCCCAGAGGACGCAGTGGTCCTCGTCCTGCCACTGCTCGCCGTAGCCGGTGAGCCGGGCGGGCAGGTTGCCGACCCGGCCGTGCAGTGCGTGGGAGGCGGTGCGGCGCGGCGGGTAGCGGTACTGCGAGGCGTCCACCTCGGCGCCGAACAGCGTGTGGTCGAGACCGGCGGTGAGCAGCAGACCCGAGAAGCTGCGCATCATCGACAGGCCGTCGTCGTCGCGGTACTCGTGCAGGCCGGGGTGGCGGAATCCGGTCGCGGAGCGCCAGCCGAACCCGCGGCCCAGGAACTCCGCCCCGCCGAGATCCATGGCCCGGTCCACGAGCACATCGAAGGAAAGTCCTGCGCCGGTACGGAACTCCAGCGTGCGGATGCCGCGTTCGGAGCCGTCGTCCAGGACGACGGACCGCACACCGCCGGCGGCTGCCAGGTCGCCCGCGTGACGGGCGACGGCGTGACGGTCGTAGTCGCGTCCGTTCAGGTTCACGCCATCACCCACCCTCCGTTGACCTCCAGGCACTGGCCGGTGACGAAGGAGGAGTCCGGTCCGGCGAGGAAGGAGACAGCCGAGGAGAGCTCTTCCGGGCGGCCGCGCCGCTTGAGTGCCTGATGGTCGAGCACATGCCGCGTATAGGCCTCGGGATCGTCGTGGATCTCCTCGGCCGCCGTGGGGAACGCGCCGGGGGAGACGCAGTTGACGCGGATCTCCGCAGGCCCGAGCTCGCGGGCGAGCGCGCGGGTGAAGGCGACGGCGGCGCCCTTGGTGGAGATGTAGGCGGCGAGCGAGTCCCAGCCTCCGTGCATGGTGATCGAGGCGACGTTCACGATCGCCCCGCCGCCCGTGCCGGCCATGCGGCGCGCGGCCGCCTGAGCGGCGACCCAGTAGGCGCGCTGGTTTACCGCGACCACATCGTCGTACTCCGCCAGCGGCACGTCGAGGAAGGGCCGGCTCGGGTATACGGCGGCGTTGTTGACCAGGACGCGCAGGGTGCCCAGCTCGGTCGCGGTCCGTTCGACCGCCGCTTCGACCGCCTGTGCGTCGCGCAGGTCGGTGGTGAGAGCCAAGGCGCGGGCACCCGACTTCCGCACCTCCTCGACCGTCTGCTCCAGTGATGCGGCGTCGCGGTCGAGCACGGCCACATCGTGCCCGTCGGCGGCCAGACGGGAGGCTATGGCGCGTCCGAGGGCGCCGCCGGCGCCGGTCACGAGTGCTGCTTGCGGTTGACTCATCGGTGGTTCCCATCTTCCCGGTGCCGGCCGGGCGCCGCGGGGCGGATCGAGGCGTTGACACTGCGAGCGGTGCCCGCATAGCGTGAATGTTAGCGCTGCCGGTAGCGCTAACAAAGAGCTTGGAACAACAAATGCGGCGAAGGCGCGGTGAGTCCCCTTCCCTCCCTCCTCCTCGCCTCCCTCCCCTTCAAGGAGTCCCATGACGACGCCTGACAAGCCCGGGATACTCAGCGGGTACCGGGTCCTCGACTGCTCCATCGCCATGGCCGGCCCGTTCGCGGCCCAGCGGCTCGGCGACCTCGGAGCCGACGTGGTCAAGGTCGAGCCGGTCACCGGGGAGTGGCAGCGTCATGCTGCCGCGGGAGGCGCGGGCGGGAACCGGATCAACGTCTCCTTCCTCTCGCTGAACCGCAACAAGCGCTCCCTCGCCGTCGACCTCAAGGACCCGGACGGCAAAGAGGTGCTCCGCCGGCTCGTGGCCGACGCCGACGTCTTCCTGCAGAACTACCGTCCCGGCGTCGCCGACCGCCTCGGCGTCGACTACTCCTCGCTGGCGGAGATCAACCCGTCGCTCGTGTACGTCTCCATCTCCGGCTACGGCGAGGACGGTCCTTACGCCCAGCGCCCCGGACAGGACCTGCTTCTCCAGGCGATGTCCGGTGCCATGCTCTCCGCGGGCCGCGCCGGCGCGGCACCGCAGGCCGCGGGCCAGTACCTGGTGGACGCCGTCACCGCGTCCACCGCCTTCGAGGGGGTGCTCGCTGCGCTGCTGCACCGCGAACGCACCGGTGAGGGACAGCTCGTGACGGTGAACATGCTCGACGCCGTCACGACACTCCAGATGCAGGAACTGTCGGTGCACACCGTGGGCGGCCTGGCGCAGAACCGCTCAGCCGAACCGCACGCACACGTCTACATCCGTGCACCCTACGGCGCGTTCGAGACCGCCGACGGCTACATCGTCCTCGCCTTCCCGCCGCTGAAGACACTCGGCGAACTCCTCGGCGAGGAAAGCTTCCTGTCCATGGAGGACGAGGAGCACGGCTGGACCCACCGCGACGAACTCTTCTCGCGCACCGCTTCCCGGCTCCGTACCCGTACCTCGCGCCACTGGCTCGACGCCTTCGAGACCGCGGGCGTATGGGCCGGACCGGTCTACGGCTACGCGGACCTGGTCGACGACCCGCAGATTCGCCACAACGGCACCTTCGTCACCTACGACCACCCCACCGAGGGCCGTGTGAAGGTGCCCGGGTTCCCTTACAAGTTCTCCGCCACGCCGCCTCGTATCGACCGAGGCGCCCCGCTCACCGGCCAGCATTCGCGCGAGATCCTGGCCGAAGCGGGCCTCGGCCAGGAGGAGATCGATGCGCTGTTCGCCTCCGGCACCGTGACGGAGACCCAGTGACCTACACCGGACTGACCTGGGACCACCCGCGCGGCCACGACGCCCTCGCCGCGGCGGCCGGCGACCTCGTGCACTGGTCCGTCCAGCCGCTGGAGGGCTTCGAGTCCCATCCCGTGGACGAGCTCTGCGCCCGGTACGACCTGGTCGTGCTGGACCATCCGCACCTCGGCGAGGCAATCGCCTCGGGCTGCCTCCGCCCGCTGGACGATCTCTTCGGCAGGGAGGAACTGGACGGCTGGCGTGCCGGCTCGATCGGACCCACCATGCGCTCGTACGCGATGGACGGCAGCCAGTGGGCCCTGCCCCTGGACGCCGCCACCCAGGTCTCCGCGACCCGCACCGACCTTGCCGGGGAGCCGCCCACCACCTGGGAGGAGGTGCTCGGCCTCGCGAGCCGCGCCCCGGTGGCCCTGTCGCTCGCCGGACCGCACGCCTTCCTCACCTTCGCCTCCGTCGCGGTCGCCCTCGGCGAGGAACCGGCCGCCGACCCCGGTGAACTGATCAGCGACACGACGGGACGCGCCGTCCTGGACCTCATGGCCGGGATCGACGCCCGCGCACCCGCCCGTACGCGCACTCTCAACCCGATCGGGCTGCTGGAGCTGATGGCGGGCACCGACCGCCTGGCGCACTGCCCGCTGGTGTACGGCTACGTCACCTATGCGGACCGGCTGTCGTTCACCGACGCCCCGGCCGCCGGGCCGGGGGGACGGCCGGGATCCACCCTCGGCGGCACCGGACTCGCCGTCAGTTCCCGCTGCACCCCCACCTCGGAACTCCTGGACCACATCCGCTGGCTGATGTCGCCCTCCACCCAGTGCGGATTCCTGCCCCGGCACAGCGGGCAGCCGAGCGCACGCGCCGCCTGGACCGACCCGGCGATCGTCGCAGCGGACTTCTACCGCCGGACCACCGCCACCTGTGAACAGGCGTGGGTCCGTCCCCGCCATGCCGGCTACATCGGCTTCCAGCGCGCGGGCTCCGCGGTTGTCCGGGACGCACTGGCAGGCGAGACCAGCCACCGGGCGGCAGTCGGCCGGCTGCGAGCTCTCTACCGCGCGAGCCGGACCACGAAGGAAGCAGGACGAGCATGACCGACACCACCAGCACCCCGCCCGACCTCGGCACCGGACACGTCCTGCTCGACGTCGCCGACCGTGTGGCCACCCTCACGCTGAACCGGCCCGAGAAACTGAACGCCGTGACCCCCGAGATGTCCCGCGCCCTGGTGCGGGCCGTGCAATGGTGTGACACCACGGACGACGTCCGCGCGGTGATCCTGACCGGTGCGGGCGGGCGCGCCTTCAGTGCCGGATCGGACATCCGCGAACTCGACGGCTACCGCACGCCGTGGGAGTTCCGCAACCGCGTCGACTACTGCGACGCCATCCGCGAGGCCCGGACGCCCACGATCGCGGCCGTCGGCGGCTACGCCCTCGGCGGCGGGCTGGAGACAGCTCTGTCCTGCGACATCCGGATCGCCTCACGGACGGCGTCCTTCGGAGCACCGGAGATCACACTCGGCTGGATCGGTGGCGGCGGCATGGCGGCCTTCCTCAGCCGTGCGGCCGGCCCGAGCAACGCGGCACTCATGCTGCTCACCGGCGACCGCATCGACGCCGCACGGGCGCTGGAGTGGCACCTCGTCAGCGAAGTGGTCGCCCCCGGTGAACTGCTCGACCGGGCCCGCGCCCTTGCCGCGGTCATCGCCTCCCGGGCCCCCGTGGCGGCGGAGACCGCCAAGATCAACCTGCGGGCGGCCGGGAATCTGCCCGAGGACCAGGCTCTCGCCTACGAACGGGACCTGCAGACGATCTGCTTCGCCACCGAGGACGCTGCCGAAGGCCGCCGCGCGTTCGCCGAGAAGCGCCCGCCCGTTTTCCGCAAGGCCTGAGAGGAACGACATGACCCAGTGGCCCGACGCCGCCACCACCCTGCCCGACGACGGCACGGAAGGGGCCCTCGTCGGCCGGGTCTGGCAGCCCGGCATCGGTCCCTGCGTCGTCGCCGTCCGCGAGAGCGGTGTGCACGACGTGACGAGGACCTTCCCGACCGTCCGCGACCTCTGCGAAACGCCCGACCCGGCGGCGCAGTTGCGCACCGCCGACGGCGAGCGCCTCGCCGGACTCGACGAACTGCTGGCCAACACACCGCCCGATTCACGTGATCCCGCACGTCCCTGGCTGCTGGCCCCCGTGGACCTTCAGGCGGTCAAGGCCGCCGGCGTGACCTTCGTGGTGTCCATGCTGGAGCGGGTGATCGAGGAACGTGTGCGGGGCGACGCCTCCGGCGCCGCCGAGGTGCGCGAGCGGATACGCGGACTCGTCGGGGACGATCCGGCATCCCTTCGGCCCGGCTCACCGGAGGCCGCCGCGTTGAAGGACCTCCTGGTGGCCCGGGGGATGTGGAGTCAGTACCTGGAGGTGGGCATCGGGCCCGACGCCGAGATCTTCACCAAGGCCCCCGTGCTGGCCGCCGTCGGCACCGCGACCGATGCCGGGGTCCTTTCCGTCTCGCGGTGGAACAACCCCGAACCGGAGATGGTGATAGTCGTCTCCTCCGCAGGGAAGGTCGTGGGCGCGACTCTCGGGAACGATGTCAACCTCCGTGATGTGGAGGGACGTTCGGCGCTGCTGTTGGCGAAAGCCAAGGACAACAACGCCTCTGCCGCCCTGGGGCCGTTCGTGCGGCTCTTCGACGCGGCCTTCGGGATGGACGACGTGCGGAAGGCGGCGGTGGCCCTGACCGTCGAGGGCGAGGAAGGGTACCGGCTCGACGCGGTGTCCTCCATGTCCGCCATCAGCCGCGATCCGCTGGACCTCGTCGGTCAGCTGATCGGCCCGCACCACCAGTACCCCGACGGTGCGGTGCTCTACCTGGGCACGATGTTCGCCCCCGTCGAGGACCGTGACGCCCCGGGCCAGGGCTTCACCCATCACGACGGAGACCTGGTCACCATCGCCACGCCCCGGCTCGGTTCACTCGTCAGCCGGATCAGGCCGAGCGATGCCTGCGAGCCGTGGACCTTCGGAATCGCCGATCTGATGCGCTCCCTGGCCGCACGGGGAGCGCTGTGACGCAGGGCGCGCCGTCCGCCCGGACCGGCCGGGCGGACGGCGCGGCGGCGGGCGCAATGGATATCGTCTCGGATGTGACCCAGCCACCCCGCCGCCCACGCAAGCGTTCCGCCACCCGTTCGGTGACCCTGTCGGACGTGGCGGCGGCGGCCGGGGTGTCCGCCCAGACGGTCTCCCGGGTCGTGCGCGACCCGCGGTCGGTGCCGGACGAGACCCGGGCCAACGTCGAAGCGGCCATCGCGGCGACCGGCTACGTGCCCAATCTCGCCGCCAGCAACCTGGCGTCGAACCGCAGCCGCACSGTCGGTGTCCTGGTCCCGCAGATCAACGCGTCGGTCTTCGCGGACACCGTTCACGCCTTCTCGACCGTCCTGGCGGCCCACGGCTACCAGATCTTCGTCGGCACGACCGACTACCGGCCGGAGCACGAGGAGGACGTGCTGCGGAGTTTCCTCGGCCGGCGGCCGGACGGACTGCTCATGGTGGGAACCGACCACACCCCCGGAACCCGTGCCCTGCTGGCCGCCGCTGGAGTGCCCGTCGTGGAGACCTGGGGCTGGTCGGACGATCCGGTGGACCTGCTGGTCGGCTTCTCCAACGCGGCGGCGGCCGCCGCGATGGTCGGGCACCTCGTGGAACGGGGCCGGCGCAGGATCACGTTCGCCGGGCGGCACACCTCCGGGGACCCCCGGGCCGCCGAGCGGCTCGACGGCTACGCGACCGCTGTCCGTGAGCTGCTGGGGACTGCTCCGCGCACGGTGGACGCGGGGCCGGAGCCCGTCACCATGGACACCGGCGTCACGCTCCTGGACCTTGTGCTGGAGCGGCATCCGGACTCGGACGCCGTGATGTTCTCCAGCGACGTCTTCGCCGCCGGTGCCCTGCAGGCGTGCGTGCGCCGGGGGATCGACGTCCCCGGCACGCTGGCCCTGGCCGGGTTCGGCGACTTCGAGCTGGCCCGGCACCTCGTCCCCTCGCTCACCACCGTGGCGGTGCCCGGCACGCTCATCGGCGAGCTGGGGGCCGAGTTGCTGCTGGAGAGGATGCGCGGCACCCCGGTCGGCGTTCCGCACCGGGACGTGGGCTACCGGGTCGTCGCCCGCGCAAGCTCCTGACGCACGGGTCGCCGCCGGGGCGGATCCCGCTGAGGCCCGGGGCGGCCGGCGCACCGGCGGGCGGCCGCCCCGGACCTCAGCGTGCTGCCCAGACCAGGCCCCGTTCGACCATCTTCGCGGTCTGCGGCACCTCCAGGTCCGCGACGCGGTGGCCGAGGGTGCAGACGAAGACCCGGCCGGCTCCCCAGCGGCGCGTCCACACGACGGGGAACTCGACCGGCTCGTCCCACTGGCCGCCGTCGGGGGAGAGGACCGAGGTGGCCAGCACCGTGTTCAGAGTGTCCGTCAGCACCCAGTAGTGCTCGGTGAGGACGTCGAAGTCCTCGATGCCCTGGGTGATCTGGCCGTCCCGCTCCGGCAGGGCCGTGATGCGGACGGTGAAGTCCTGGAACCCGTCCGGGTGCCACAGGAACCGTCCGCCCACCATGCGCAGATAGCGAGCGGCGGCGACATTCGTTCCGATGACGCCGCCGTGCCAGCCGGCGAAACCCGTTCCCGCCTCCACGGCCGACACGAGCGTCGTCTCCTGGAGGAGCGTCAGTTCACCCCCGGACCATGAGTGGACGACGAGGTCGGTGGCGGCGAGCAGGTCCGCATCCTCGTACACCGAGAGGTCCTCGGCGACGGATACGTCGAACCCCGCGCGTTCGAGCCGGGGAATGAACATCCGGGTGCATCCGACCGGGTCGTGCCCCTCCCAGCCGCCGCGTACCACCAGGGCGTTGCGCTGACTCACTTCGGATTGCCTCCGTACGGTGTCGGTTGTGCCTGCGGCTCCGATGGTTCCGCTCAGCCGCTGCCGGGCGGAACCGCGCCTGGTCGATTACTGCCGGCTCCCTCAACACCCCATCCCTGAGTGCGAATTGAGGACCGGGGAGTAACCTGATGCCAAGCGCTCCAGGTCTTCCTGTGGTCACGCTCCTCGGCCCGCCGTTTCCGTCCTGGCCGTGGACCGGAACCCAGTGACATGCGTCGCACCCCGCCTTCGGTCGAAGCGTGTCGCACGGTGGTGACGGGCGAATCCCGCCCCCGGGCCCTGGCCGTGCGTGCCCGAAGTGCCTTTCGCGGGCGACCGGTCCGGCCCCGGGCATGCTCTCGCTTCCGGGGCGGTGGCGTGACCGGAAACCTCAGTCATCACTTATGATACGAGTGATGACCTTAGCATGTTCCGCTAGCCTTGAGCCCTCGGACAGTGGGGACCGGGCACACCTGCACACACATTGGGAGTCGCTGACCAGATGAGTAACCCATCCGCGGACGCCGTTGCCGTGTCCCCCCGTCAACGGCGTCGGCCTCCCCTCGCCGCCGCCGTCGTGCAGAGCCTGGCGACGGCCATCGTGCTCGGCGAGTACCCGCCCGGAACGGCACTTCCCTCGGCGGGCGTCCTGTGCGAACAGTACGAGGTGAGCCGCACCGTCATCCGTGAGGCGACCATGGCCCTCTCCGAGAAGGGCCTCGTCGCGACGCGCCAGGGATGGGGGACGGTCGTCCTCGATCAGGAGCAGTGGAGTCTGCTCGACCCCCTGATCCTCGACGCGCTCTTCCAACGGAAGGACCGGCTGGTCTTCCTCGACAATCTGATCGAGATCCGGACGACCCTCGAGTGCGCCATGTCCGCCCGCGCGGCGCGTCTCATGGACGACACGCAGGCGGCGGCGCTCTCGGCCAAGCTCGACGAACTCGCGGCTCTGCGAGGTGACCCGGAGGCCTACTCCCGCGCCGACATCGAGTTCCACGAGATCATCCACCGTGCGTCGCGGGACGCGTTCGGGCGCGCCATCGTGTCGAGCATCCAGGGCAAGGCCGTGCGCTACCCCCAGTACAGCGGCGATCCCACGCGTGAGCACATCGAGCTGACGCATGAGGCGCACGCACGGATCGCGGCCGCCCTGCTCGCCCAGGACGCCGACGAGGCGGCCGAGGCGATGCGGGACCACATCACGTCCTCCTGGGATCGCCGGCGACCGCTCGACACGTCCGGCGCGTGACGTACGCCGGGGCATCCGTGTGCGTGGATGCCCCGGCGTGAGGAGACGGCGTCACCCGGCTACCGGTGGACGGCGTCGGTGTCGCGGTTCGCCGGGCGGCCGATGCCCTGCGTCGTGACGCTGCGGTTCCACTCCCTGACCCAGGCAGCCCCGTACGACCGCGCCACTGAGCCGGAGGCCGAGAACCTGAGCGTGCCGAGGTCGAGGCCGGTCTCAGCCACCGAGGCGGCCAGGACAGGGCTGGTGTTGACCCGGTTGCTCCACCGCGACAGGCTGTACTGCGCTGCCGGCTCGGCGAAGTCGGCCTTCGTCTCGATGAAGCCGCAGCAGCCGACGATCACCGCGTGGTTGATCTCGACCCGCGACGGCACCCAGACCGAGTCGGGATCCTCCCACACCGTCGCGCGGCTGCAGCCGTTGGTCCCGGACGTGGTGTAGACGGCGGCCGTGCACTCCTCGCCCGTCGCGGTCACGCGTGGCACGTACCAGTCGTTGACCTCCGGATACGTGATCGGCTTTCCGTCGGAGTACTTCTGCTTCCCGTTCGTGTAGTGCGCGTGCCAGGCGGCGACGGTCCGGGGGGTCGCGCTGTACTTCTCGCCCTCGCGGACGTCGAGGAACGTGTTGTAACGGCTCTCCAGCACCCAGCTGTTGGCCAGGGGAAGGCGCGTCTCGCCGTTCTTGTGGTAGATGCCGCCGTGGCCCACGTGGTCCACCCCGATGAACACGTTGTCGTTCGCGGTGTTGCTGTGGCCGGAGTTGAAGTTGACGCCGGACTTCGCGTCGCTCACGACGTTGTGGTGGAAGCGGACTCCGGTCGCGCCGTCGTCCATGTACAGGGCGTCGTTGGAACCCCCGATCTTCTCGAAGTGGTTGTAGGCGATCTCGTTGCCGAGGTAGGTGAAGTCCCGCCCGGCGTAGACGGCCCCCATGTCGCCCGCGTTCTTCACCACGTCGTAGAAGTGGTTGTGGTTGACGCGCATGTCGTTGCCCATGATCTGCACGGCCATGTGCGGAGCGTCGTGGACGTAGTTGTACTCGAACGTGTTCCCCACGCCGTACATGTAGCCGGCCGGGGTGTACGTGGCGAGTTTGGAGAAGCGTGTGATCTCGTTGTGGCGGGCGACGTTGTTTCCGCGTTCGAGCGTGGCGCGGTCGCCGCCGCCGAGCAGTACGCCTCCGCCGCCGAGATCGTGGAGGTAGGAGTTCTGCACGACGTTGTCGTGCCCGCCCTGCACGGTCTCGTAGTCCGGCATGCTGGTGATCGTGTCCGTCGTGCGCCCGATCCGGATCGCGTCCATGCTCACATTGGAGATGTCGACCCCGTCGATGAGGGTCCCGACGGCGTCCAGCAGCTGCACGCCGCTGATCAGCGACCCGGTCATGGCCAGGCCGCGGACCGTCACGCCCCGGGTGCCGTCGAGCAGCATGAAGTTCTTGTCGAACGTCTGCAGCGTGGTGGTCCTGCCCTCGACCGTGCCGTTCGGGGGCCGGTAGTAGAGGACGTCGTTGTCGTGGTAGCGGTCGATGTAGTACTCGCCGGCCGTGTCCATCTCCGACAGGACGTTGAGCACCTTGACCTTGGTCCAGGAGTCCTGCGGGATGTACATGGAGGGGTACTTCGTATACAGCTGCTCGCCGCTCCACGACAGGATGCGCACCATGTCGTTGGCGTAGTTGTTGCCGAGGTAGCCCGAGAGCCAGCCCTCCGTCTCGGACTCGGTGTTGTCGATGTCCTCGATCCAGCGCGGATCCAGCTGGACCGGTACGTCGGAGTACTCGCCGAATCCGCGGGTGCCCGGATCATCCACCACGGGCACCGCCTCGGGTGCCCAGTTCCGGTAGCGGTCGCCACTGACGGCGCGGCCGCCGACGGTGAAGACGGACGGGGTCATGCGCCGCATCTCCTCCGGGCTCCAGGTGTCCCGCTGCCCGGTGTCGGGAAGGAACTGCTTCTTGTCCTCGAACTGGGCGCGGGGCGTCGTGCCGGAGCCGTTCCAGGCGCTCTCCGGCCCGAAGCGGGCGTCCGGGTCCACGTTCATCAGGTCCCGGGGGCCGTCGGCCTTCCACTTGGCTCCCGTCCCCCACAGGTGGCAGGCGGTCTCCGTGGTGGTGCACGCGTCGCCGTTCGGGTACTCGGCCAGGGTCTGGGTGCCGCCGTCGACGACGAGTTCCGGAGCGAACGGCTGCTGGACCCAGTTGAAGCCGTTCTTGTAGAGCGTGCCCGGGTCGATCCCGTGCGCGCCGAGGTCGAACACCCATACGCCGTCGCGCAGTTCCGGTGTGTTCAGACGGGTGTTGGAGGAGTACCGGGGCTCGGCGAGCGTGTCGTCCGAGAGGTCGGTGAGCCTCTGCCACCCGTCCGCCGGAAGTTCGTGCGACCCGGTCAGCGTGACCGTCTCATCGCGGTACGCAGCGTACGTCACCCATGAGTTCTCCTTGCCGCTGAGCCGGACGGTGTCGTCGAGGACGTATGTCCCGCCCCGGAGGTACACCGTGCCGCGTGCCTCGGCCGAGGTGCGGCCGGCCAGCGCGTCCCGCGCCGCCGTGATCGTCCGCAGCGGGGCATCGCGGCTCCCGCTGTTTCCGTCGTCGCCGTCCGAGGCCGACACGTAGACCGTGAGGGCCCCGGAGGAGGCCGCCTGGCCGGACGGCGCGGCCGACGCGGTGCCGGCCGCCGGCACGCCGACGCTCGTCACCAGCGCCAGGGCGACGGAGCCCAGCAGGGTCCGCGCCGGTCGTCTCCCGGTTCGTGACATGAAGGAGCCTTTCGTTGGATTCCGTGATTCCGTCCCGGACGCGACAGCCGGTCCTCTTCGAGGCGTCCCGGCGTCCCGGCGTCCCGGCGGCCATGAGCGGACGCCGGAGAGGAGCCCGACAGCCCCTGTGCAGCCCGGGCCAGAACCGCAGGCAAACAGAACATGTATGACATGTGCAGACTATGACTCCCGTTGACCCCGCACAAGCGTCGCGACAGGACCGGGCGCCGGAGACCGGGCGCGAGGGGGCGGGGCGGTGGGAGATGGCCGGGCGGAGCCCGCGGACGGCGCGTCAGTCCAGATGGAAGACCTCCTCCGCGTCCACCCAGCGCTCCCCGGGCTCCGCCGAGCCGAGAGGCTGCTGGCAGGGATCGGTGAGGGTCCACCACCACTGGGTCTCCGGGTCGGCGGCGACGGCGGCCATGTCGGCGTCGTAGTCGTCGCCGGTGTACTCGTAGTAGGCGAACAGTGTGTGGTCGCGCAGGAAGATGGAGTACGACGTGATGTGGGCGCGGGACAGGGTGTCCAGGACCGGCTGCGGGACCGACCGGTGCAACTCCCGGTATTTCTCTTCCTGTTCCGGGCGCAGGCGGATCACGGACGCTACACGGCGCGGGGTACGGGGGGCGGGCATGGCGAGGCTCCTTCATGACGCGGGCCAACGGCCTCTGCCGGCCGGGCGGAAGGGCCGGGCCGGTCGGATGTGGGGGAGGAGAGGGACGGGCGGGGCCGGCCGGAGGACGCCCGGCCGGCCCCGCCGTCGGGGATCAGCCCTTCACGGCTCCTGCCGCGAGGCCGCTCATGACGTGACGTTGCATCACGACGAAGATCACCAGAATGGGGATCACGGCGAGCAGCAGGGTCGGGAACACCTTGGTGTAGTCCGTCGAGTACTGGCCGACGGCGGCGTACACACCGGTGGTGACGGTGTAGACGTCACTGCCGGGGCCGAGGATCATCTGCGGACTGGCGAAGTCGTTCCACACGCTCAGGGAGTTCAGGATGAACACGGTGGCGATGATCGGCCGCATCAGCGGCACGATGATCCGCCACAGCGTGTGGTACTTGCCGGCCCCGTCGATGGCCGCGGCCTCGTCCAGCGACCGGGGCAGCACGCGGATGTAGCCGAAGAAGACGAACAGCGTGAACGGGATGGTGGTGGCTGTCATGAAGAGGATGAGGCCGGGCATCGTGCCCATCAGTCCCACGGCGCGGAGCACGAAGATGACCGGCACCAGGATCACCTGGGTCGGGATGAACATCCCCGCGATGAAGAAGAACAGCAACAGCCGGGAGATCAGCTTCGGTGTGCGGGCCAGTACGTAGGCTGCGGGCGCGCACACCACCATGGCCAGCGCGTTCACACAGAGCACCAGCGCCAGCGTGGTGCCGTAGCCCTTGAGAATGCTGAAGTCGGGGTTGTTCCACGCGTCCGCGAGGTGCTGGAACGTCGCGGTGCCGAGGTCCAGGGTGAAAGGGTTGCTGAGGATTTCCCGCTGACTCTTGAAGGCGTTGACCACCAGGAGGTACATCGGCACGAGCATGCCGAGGGACGTCAGGGTGACGAACGCCACGCGCAGGGCGGCGGCCGAGGTGGGTGTCTTCTTCATCCGATGGACTCCGCGTCGTTCTCGGCGCGCCTGCGCAGGAAGAGGACCGTGAGGGACAAGGCCGCGGCCGCGAGGATCAGCAGCACGGCCTGGGCCGATGCCAAGCCGATGTTCCGCTGGGGGAACGAGACCGCGAGGATCGAGTAGGCGAGGGTCTTGGTCGATCCCGCGGGACCGCCCCCGGTCAGCGACACGACGACGTCGTACGTCTTCAGCAGCGAGATGCCCGAGGTGATGACGGCGACCGTCACCGTGGAAGCCAGCGATGGCCAGGTGACGGCACGGAAGGTCTGCCACCGGCCGGCTCCGTCGAGCTTCGCCGCCTCCAGCAGATCCTCCGGCACGGCCTGGAGCCCCGCCAGATACAGGATCAACTGCACGCCGAACAGGGACCAGACGATGACGAGGATCATCGACCACAGAGCCCAGTCGGGGTCGCTGAGGAAAGGCAGGCCGTCGGTTCCGACCTTCTCCAGCATGGTGTTGACCACACCCTGGGGCCCGAGGATCGCCTGCCAGAGGAAGCCGACGACCAGCGCGCTCAGGACATGCGGGTAGAACATGACCACCCGGCCGAAGGTGTTGAACCGGTTGGTGCGCTTCAGCAGCAGCGCGAGGCCGAGCGCCGCGACGTTGACGACGACCGCGCCCACCACGGCCACCACGGCGGTGATCACCATGGTGCCCGTCATGTCGTCGGAATCGAAGATGGTGCGGTAGTTGTCCAGCCCGATGAACTCGGGGACGCGGGTGGGGAATCCGTTGTACTCGGTGAAGCTGTAGTAGAACGCGTAGATCACCGGTACGACCAGGAGTGCGGCGTAGATCAGAACCGCGGGGACGACCATGCTGATACTGGCGCCCGCGTTGCGCCATCGCCGCTGCTTCGAGGGGAGTGTGCGTGCCATGGTCAGCGGTTCTCGTCGGTCCACTGGTCGATGGCCTTGGCGGCCTCGGCCGGGCTCGCCCCCGTGTAGAGGCTCTGAGCGACCTCGGTGAACTCGGGGTTGAAGCCCGTCACCGGCAGCCGGACATTGCCCTGGCCCTCGCCCACGGCGACGAGCGCGGGAGCATGATCGAGAATGCCCTGGATCAGGGCGTCGGTTCCGGTCTGCTTGACGTCCGACTCCTGGCGGAACACCCCGTCGGAACCGAGCTGTGCCTTGACGGCCGCCGGGTCGGTCACGAGGAACTCCACCAGCCGCTTCGCGCCGGCTTCGTCCGACGCGCCCTTGTGGACCATGTACGGGTTGGCCATGGTGGCGCCCTGCGGACCGGGATAGCTCTTGCCGTCAGCGGCGGGCGGGGAGAACACGCCCACCTCGAAGGGCAGTTTCCCGGCCTTGGCCAGCGTGGCGGCGAACCAGCTGCCGTTGGTGTAGAGACCGGCCTTGCCGGCGATGAAGTTACCGTCCGCCTGCGAGGGGTTGAGCCCGGCGTCGCTCTTGGCTATGTATCCGGCGTCGATCCAGTCCGCGTACATCTGGAAGGCGGGCTTGTAGGCATCGCCCACGGTGAGCTTCTCGTCCGTGACGGCGCTCTGCCACTTCGGGTGGAGCTCGTTGAGCGTCGGGTGGTAGATCTGCTGGAGCTGGAGGCCGGTCTGGTAGTCGCCCGCGGTCTGCATCGGCGTGTAGCCGGCCTTCTTGAGCTTGCCCAGATCGGCCGTCATCTCCTTCCATGTGGTCGGAGTCGCGGTGATGCCGGCCTTCTCGAACGCGGTCTTGTTGTAGTAGACGAGCGACTGGGTCTGGGTGCCTACGCCGACGGCGAAGTGCGTGTCGCCGATGGCGTACGCGTCGAACATCGGGGTCCCCTTGGCCCAGGCCTCACCGCTGAGGTCGACCAGCTCCGGAGCCGTGTCGTCGTCAGGGAAGATGGACTGGATGACATCGGGGGCGGTCCCCGCGGCAAGTTGCTGGGGGAAGGACTCGGCGACGGACTTGCCGGTCGGGCCCTCGATCTTCACCTTCAGACCCGTCTCGTCCTCGAACGGCTTGACCAGCTTCTCCCAGTAGGCCCGGTCGAGGTTGTCGGTCAGGTTGACCATCATCCGGATCTCGCCGTCCTTGCCGCCGGACGTACCGGAGCCCGATGAGCAGGCCGCGAGGAGCAGCAGCGGAACCACAGCGGCAAGGGCGGCTCCGCGCGCCTTGCTCCCTCGGTTGGCAGACATCATTGTCGACTCTCTTTTCCTCGGTAGGGAAAGCTGGTGATCAACGTTCGCTGGACTGCGGGGGGTGCGGATGCGGGTCGTGCCCCGGTGTCACAGCCGCCCCCGGTAGGGCAGGGGGCCGACGGCCGTGATGTCGGTGAGTGCCTCGTCGCCGTCGACGCGGTAGATGCCGTCGTTGGCGACGAAGAACTCGAGCGCGGCCGGATACCGCAGGTCCTCGGGCAGCGGCTCACGGTCGGTCCAGGCGAAGAACTCCCGGGTGAAGATGGCCTTGTCCTTGCGTCCGTAGATGTGCAGGTCCCCCGCGGTCAGCGGTGACCGCACGCACCAGTGGACGCCGGACTCGGCCCAGAAGGCGCGGTCGCTGATCAGTACCGACTGCCGGTCCCGGGGGGCAAGCACCTTGTCCCAGAAGCCGTCGCCCGGTCCCAGTCGCGCCATCAGGAACATCAGGTCGTGGGCGTGCCAGGCGGTGCTGGGCGCGATGTCGGCCTCGTTGTGCCAGCCACTGGCGGAGGCGAAGTAGCCACCGGGCGTCTGGTAGCCCGCATAGGTGGCCAGGCACGACTCGGTGAACGCTTCCAGCTCGGCGTCGGGACCCTCGGCCAGCACCTCGTGGATGCCGTAGAGCGTCAGGCCCATGCCCGCGATCAGCATGGGAGTGTCCGTCTTCAGGGCGCGGTCGCCCTGGACGTACCAGTAGCGGTGGTAGCGGACGGCGCCGGTTTCGTCGGTCCACGCCGAGCGGGCCACGTGCCGGCACAGCCGCCTCGCCTCGGCCAGCAGCTCCGGATCGCCCTGGGCACGGTAGCCGAGCACCAAGGGGACGATCATGAGGCCGTAGTACTCGGCCGGTTCCAGAATGCCGCCCTCGGTACGGTCCTGCACGGTGCGGAACGTGCCGGAGCTGTCCGCGTCGGGTACACCCCGGTGGTGGAACAGGCGCACCAGGGTGGCGAGGTCCTCGGGTATCTGCTCCGCGTAGGTCTTGTCGTCGGCCAGCTCCGTGTAGAGCTGTTTGACCCACACCCGGGCGTACTCCTGGTTGCAGGTGCCGTCCTCACCGGCCCGGCCGCCCCCGTACATCTCGCACGCGTCGAGATTGCGGCGTACGGCCGCGAGCGCGGCGTCCACCTCGTCGTCGGGCAGCAGATGACGTGCGTGCTTCAGCGCGAGCAGCACACCGAGGCTGCCGACGGCGTTGTGGATGAGGCCGGTGGTCGCCGACTCACCGACCTGGAAGCCGATGTGCTGGTACTGGCCGTCGTCCTGGAACTCCGTGGCCTGGTAGCGCACCAGACGCCGCAGCAGCGCGATGCCCCGCTCGTCGGGCTGCTGCGCCAGGGCCTGTGCGAAGGCCCCGACGGCCGGGCCGGCGAACGTGGTGTGCCCGCTGGTGAAGTCGAGGAAGGTGAAGGGGTTCGTGCCCCACACGCTGTGGTTGTGGAAGCCGTTGACCGCGCCTTCCTCCGTGATCCAGCTGTGCAGCCAGCCGGCGAGTGCGGCCGTGTCCGGCTCGGGCGTACGGTGTTCCATGGCGTTCCTTCCGTAGTGATGACACGGCCGTGCGGCATCCGGCCGCGCGGAGCCGGTGACGTTCATGTCCGTCCGTCCGCGGCCAGCGTCGCCGGGCTCGCGGGAAGCAGGGACAGCGCGGTCAGTTCGTCCCAGAGGGTGTCGGGGACCAGGGCCGCCAGCCGCTCGGCGTTGATGCGGGACTGGTGGGCGTTCCGTGCGCCGAGGACCACCGAGGTGACCGCCGGGTGTCGCAGGGGGTGGGCGATGGCGGCCTCCGGGAGGCTGCTGCCGTGCCGCTCGCAGACATCGGCGATCGCGGTGGCCCGGCCGAGCACTTCACGGGAGGCCGGCCGGTAGTCGTAGGTGGCGTGCATCGGTGGGCGGGGAGCCGCGAGCAGCCCGGAGTTGTACACCGCGGCGGCGATGACGCCCACGCCCCTCTCCAGGGCGAGCGGGAGCAGTTCGTCCGCGGCGGAGTGGTCGAGCAGGGTGTGGCGGCCGGCCACCATGACGATGTCCACGTCGCAGCGGCGTACGAACTCGGTGAGCATCCCGGTCCGGTTCATTCCGGCGCCCACCGCCTTCACCACCCCCTGGTCGCGCAGTTCGACGAGGGTCTCGACGCCTGTCGTGGACGCCTCCTGCCAGTGGTCGTCGGGGTCGTGGAGATAGACGATGTCGACGTGGTCCAGGCCGAGACGTTCCAGACTGGCCTCCAGGGACCGCAGGATCCCGTCCCGGCTGAAGTCCCAGCTGCGGCGGAACGCCGCGGGCACCACGAATCCGCCGTCGTCGCCGAGGTGTGCCGTCCGCGGACTCGGCACCAGCAGCCGGCCCACTTTGGTGGAGACGGTGTACTGGGACCGGGGACGCCGCGAGAGGGCCGCGCCGAGGCGGCGTTCGGACAGCCCGAGCCCGTAGTGCGGGGCCGTGTCGAAGTAGCGGACGCCGCTCCGCCAGGCCGCGTCGACGGCGCCCGAGGCGTCCTCGTCGCTCGTGACCCGTCCGAGGTTGCCCAACTGTGCTGCGCCGAAGCCGAGTTCTGTCAGAGCCGGGGTGCGTGCGGCGGTTCGGGTACGCATGTGCGCCTCACCGGACCCTGGCGCGCGCGGAGGCCGCGAGGTCCTCCGGGTGGGCGAACGGACGGCCCGACGCGAACCGCTCCACCTCGTCGACGACGGCGTCTCCGATCCGGTGCAGCTCACCGCCCATGGAACCGGCGAGGTGCGGGGTGAGCACGACGTTGTCCAGCGACCACAGGCCACTGTCCGCGGGGAGCGGTTCGGGGTCGGTGACGTCGAGTACGGCGTCGATCCGGCCGCTGCCGAGCTCCGCGGTCAGGGCGTCCTGGTCGACGACGGCTCCACGGGCGGTGTTCACGAGCGTTGCCCCGTCGCGCATGAGGGCGAGCAGGCCCGCGTCGATCTGCCCCCGCGTTCGCGGTGTGAGCGGCTGGTGCAGGGACACGACGTGACTGCTTCTCATGAGTTCGTCGAGCGGCACCGGCCGTGCACCGAGGCCGTTGGCCTCCTCCGCGGTGAGGGTGGGGTCGTACAGGAGCACGTCGACATCGAAGGAGCGGAGCAGGGCGAGGACCGCGCGACCCACTGTGGAGGCGCCGACGATGCCCACGGTCTGCCGGTAGTTGCCGGGTACGGAGTGCGTGGCCGGATGGTCCGGAACGCTCCTGGAACGCCGGAACGCCCGCGCGGCGGGCAGCGCCCGCTTGCCGGCCAGAAGGATCATGGCGAGCGTGTACTCGGCCACCGGAACGGAGTTGGCGGCCCGGGCGTTGGCGGCGACCACCCCGCGGGCAGCGAAGGACTGGGGATCCTCCAGGCAGGTCGCGGCGACACCGCCCGCGTAGACGACGGCCCGCAGCCGGGAGACATACGGGAGGTGGGCGGCGCGGACGACGGGGGCGTTCCAGCCCGCCACGAGGATGTCCGCTCCGGCCAGGGTCTCCCGTGAGCGGGCGGAGTCCAGTTCGGTGAGAACGAGGCCGGTGTCGATGTCGGCGGCCCGGCGAAGGCGGGCGAACGCGTTCTCGTCGAAGAGGGAGCCGGGCAGACCCGGCGGGTTCATCGCGAGGACGGCGCGTGGTCGTGTCACGGGGCGATCCCCTTCCGGGCGCGCCCGACGGCAGCGTTGTCGGTGGGCCGGCCGTCATCTCCGGACTCGGCCACGAGGCGCAGGCCGGCATCGGACGGCCGGACGTGGGGTCCGGCCGGCTGGGCCCAGCCGGCCGTCTCCTCGAGCCGTGCGATCGCCGCCTCGTCGACGGTGATGCCGAGCCCCACGGAGTCACCGAGGACGATACCGCCGTGGGCGATCTCCTGGTCCACGGTGAGTCCCACCGGGGCCGAGGTGTCCTGCACTTCGGTGACGAGGTGGTTGGGGGTCGCGGCGGCGGCGTGGGCGAGGGGGTTGGTCTCGTATCCGACCGGGCTGACGGGCAGGTCCTGGCCGTGGGCGAGGGTGGCGACCCGGAGGAAGTGGGTGATGCCCCAGACGCTGCCGGTCTGCACCACCTGCACGGCGTCCCCGGCCAGGAGAGGACGGAACTGCTCCAGTCCGGTCAGGTTCTCGCCGGTGGCGACGGCAGTGCGTGCGGCTCGCCCGACGGCCCGGTTGCCTGACACGTCCCACCGGCGGACCGGTTCCTCGATCCAGGTGAGGTCGACGTGGCTCTCGATGCGGGCCAGCAGCCGCACCGCCTGGTGCCTGCCCCAGGTCTCGTTGACGTCGAGCATCAGGGCGGGGGAGCGGGTGGTGGCTCGTAGTACGTCCGCCACCGCGTTGAGCCGCGTGATGTCGCGGTCGGTGTCGAGTCCGCCCTTGATCTTGGCTCCGGTGAAGCCGCGTTCGGCCCAGCCGGTGTACAGCGCGACGAGTTGCTCGTCGTCCAGGGCGATGTCCAGGCCGGAGGCGTAACCGGGAACGAAGCGGTCGGCGGCGCCGAGTGTGCGCCACAGTGGTTCACCGGCCATCTTCGCCTTGAGGTCCCACAGCGCCATGTCGAAGGCGCCGATGGTGCCGAACACGGACCCGCCGTGGCCGGCCTTGAACGTGTGGGCCAGCATCCGGTCGTAGAGGGCGGTGACGGCCCGGGGGTCCTGACCCTCGATGGCGGGGAAGATCCGATGGGCCTCGGTGTGGGCCCCCAGGCCCACGCCGGTGAGACCGCCGTCGGTTTCGACCAGGATGAACGGGACTTCGGTGACCCCGCTGGCGACGAAGCCGTTCGCGTCCCCGACGGGGCGGCCCCAGTTGTGCACGGTCCGCAGGGACCGGTATCCGGTGATCTTCATCTGCTCCCCCTCTGAGTGCTCGTTAGCAGCCCCTGGACGGAGGCGCGGGAGGCCTCCGGGGTGGCTGGTGCTTCCCTGGACCGGTGACCTGTGGTCCGGGAAGTCCGGGCGCGGGCCGCGGGGGATGGTGCCGGGGCACGCGGCTCGCGCTCGACGACCGCGCCGTTTGCTGATGTTTCGGGGGCGTTTTCTCTTGGCGCGGGCCATGGCGTCGCGCCGTCGAGGGGGAGGCCCCGTGCCACCCCTTCAACAGTCGTAACGTATCATACAAGTGACGACCTGGAGGCTCTGCGGTAACGCCGAACTCGCCTGTGCTGCACGGTTCGTGGACGGCAAAACGCCATGTCGGAGTACATGCTGTGCCCGATGAGCCCGGATCAGGCCCCGGCAGGTCCGTCGCCCGCACCAGAGGGGGGCGACCTCGCACCCGCGGGCCGGTCGTACACGGTCCGTCCCGGCCGGCCCGACTCCCGTCCGCCCGTGCGGCTGCGTCCGGTGATACCCCGCCCAGGCCCGTGGGCCGGGGCCCGGTTCCGCGTTCTGCCCCGCGCCGTGCGGACCGTCGAGCCGGAGCGTTCCCGAGGCCGCCCGGCTGTCAGCCCGAGGCGCCCGGGCCTTGCGGGCCGGCCAGGTAGCCGTCCACCTCGCCCGCGGCGTGGGCGGCGAACATCGACCCGGCGACCTCGGGATCCCCGGAGCGCAGGACCTCCAGGAGATCCGCGTGGTGCTCGGCCAGCGCGCCCCAGCCGCCGTCGTAGCGGGGGTCGCCCAGTACGTGGAGATCCCAGAGGCTGGTCTCGATCACGCGCCACAGCCGGAGCAGCGCGTCGTTGCCGGCGGCCGCGCACACATGCCGGTGGAACGACATGTCGGCGCTGCGGAAGGCCGCGATGTCGCCGTTGTCCACGGCGAGGCGCAGCCGTGCCACATCGTCCGTCAGCAGCCGTGTGTGCTCGGCGTCCAGGCGGCCGGCCGTGCGACGGGCCACGTACTCCTCGAACATGACCCGGATGTCCCTCACGTCCTGGGCCTGTTGCTCGGGGATCCGGGCCACGCGCGTGCCGCGATGCGGCTGGGAGGTCACCAGGCCCTCGTGCGCGAGGCGCTTGATCGCCTCGCGCGGCGGTGCCTGGCCCGTGCCCACCCGGCGGGCGATGTCCGCCTCCACGAGCGGCTGACCTGGTGCGAGTTCGCCGCTGACGATCCAGTCGCGCAGCAGCGCGTACACGTGGTCCGAGGGCGGCCTGTGCGGGAGGCGTGCCGGGGCGGGGGCCGTTCCCGCCGTGCTTCGGCCGCCCCCTCGCCGGCGCCCGCCCTTCGGCGGTTGCACCCTCTCGGGCAGCTCGGCGGCCTGCTCGCGCCGGATGCGCGCCACGGTGGACTGCGACAGGCCCAGAGCGTCCGACAGGGTGCGGGTGGACGGCACCGGAGTGCCGTCGCCGGCCTGCGCGAGCACCTCCGCGATGCGCGCCTCCGCCTCCCGTCTGGTCACGCTGCGCGGTCGGCCCGAGCGGGGGGCGTCCCTCAGTCCGGCGACGCCCCGGCGCACGTAGCGGTCCCGCCACTTGGCCACCGTGGCGGGACTGACCTGGAACCGCTGAGCCACCTCGGCGTTGGTCAGCCCTTCGGCCAGGGCCAGGACGATGCTGCTGCGCAGACGCACGGCCGCGGGCAGCCGGCGCGAGTAGTCGGACAGGGCCGCCCGGTCCTCCTCGCTGAGCTGGGGAAACGCCTGCGGATCGGAGAATGTCATGGCTTTGCCACTCCACGGTTGGGTGAACTTATGACTCGGAGGGCCACGGGAATGACGTCCCGCACACATCAACTTATTGTTCGCTCCGGCGTATTGACGGCGACCGGGCGCGAACATCTTACTTATCGTGCTCAGCCAGTGACCCACCAGATCGTGCTCGGCGAAGCCCCCGAGGAGGAAACGCTGCGTGAACGTAGGACCGGAGGGACGGGGTCCGGAAGAACCGGCGCTGTGCCTCCCGTCCGGACCTGAACACCCTCCCCGGCCCGGTCCGGGACACCTGGAACGCTCCGGGGGCGACCGCCCCCGATCATGACGGCCCGCGCGACGGCACCCCGTGCCCGCGGTTACCCGGGCCGAATCCTTCCTGCGCCCTTCCGCGCACGTACGGCCCGGGCGGAGCAGTCCTGCGCCCCGGTGACCGGCGGGCGATGACCGACCGAACGTGAAGCCGCGATGACGTGCTCGGACGTCGTCATCGCGTGCAGGAGCACGCCCCGGTGCGCCACGATCCGCGCCCTCCCGGCGGCCGCACGCCCGAACGACAAAGCCACACAACGCACGTGGCAAGGAGACCTCATGCCCCTCACCACCCTCGTACGAGACAGGTCAAGACTTCCCCTGCTGCTGGCGGCCGGCGCCCTGCTGGTCAGCGGAGCGACACTGAACGTCCCCGACGCGCAGGCGCGGGCGGCCGGCTGCAAGGCCACCGATCTCTTCGTCGCGCCCGACGGCAGCGACCGGGCCAAGGGCACCGAGACCAGCCCCTTCAAGACCATCGAAGGCGCCCGCGACCACATCCGCGACAAGGGCCTCAACCGTCCCGGGCGCATGCGGTGCGACATCAACGTCAATCTGCGCGCGGGTGACTACCCGGTCTCCACCACGATCGACTTCGACGACCGGGACTCGGGTGCCGACGGGCACCGGGTGGTCTACCGCTCCTACGACGGCGCGGGCAAGGCCCGTGTGATGGGCGCGGCCCCGGTCACCGGCTGGGAGGAGTACAAGGACGGCATCTACCGTGCGGACGTCGGCACGGACAAGCCCTTCTACACCCTCTTCGAGGACGGCAAGCGTGCCACCACGGCCCGGTATCCCAACCGCAAGTCCGACGACGAGTGGGCCCCCTACATGACCTCCGTGCTCTCCGAGCCGGAGAAGGAGGCCGTCCGCCAGTGGCTGTACTCCAGCCCCGGCGACTGGGACGCGAGCTGGAATCTCGACCAGGCCTCGGCCGTCGTCTGGTCGGGCGGCAGCTGGAGCTGGTTCACCGACACCGTCCCGATCCGGGACTGGAACCCGGCGAAGAACCAGATGACCCTCAAGTACTGGACCCGCTACGCGCTGATGAACTCCCGCGGGGGGTCCCGGTACTTCCTGCAGAACTCGCTGGACTTCCTGGACCAGGCGGGCGAGTACTACATGGACTTCAAGAAGGGCCAGGTGTACTACAAGCCGCGTGGTGACATCAACGACGTCACCGTTCTGCGGCCCACCGTGAAGACGCTGTTCAACCTGGCCGGACCCAGCCCGGACCGGCGCGTGCAGAACCTCTCCCTGGACGGGCTCTCGCTCCAGTACACCGACTTCGTCGACTGGTACCGCTACGGCTGGATCAGCGACGGCGACTCCGGCGAGCCGCACAAGTACCCGGAGTACGACCGGCAGATCGAGCTTCCCCGCAACCGCTTCGGCGCCGTCACCGTGACCAACAGCAAGGACATCACCCTGTCCCGGCTGCACATATCCGACACCGGATACCACGCGGTGTACGCGCTCTTCGCCAACGACGGACTGACGGTCAGGGACAGCCTGCTGGAGAACATCGGCGGCGACGGCATCAAGGTGGAGGGCCCGTACCCGGGCGAGGGCAACACCTCCAACGGCCACCTGCTGACCAACAACTACATCACCCACTACGGCGAACTGGTGCCCGGCGACGCCTCCGGAATCGAGCTCCAGAACACCGGTCACAACACCATCAGCCACAGCCACATCAAGCACAGTGCGCGCTACGGCGTGAGCCTCGAAGTGCGGCCCGAGGTCGCTCCCGCGGACGACTACGCCCGAGACAACACCTTCGAGTACCTGCGCATCGACCAGGCCGGTCTGGACAGCGGTGACATGGGCGCCTTCTACACCTACGGAGTCAGCAACGTCGAACCGCACACGATCGACAACCACGTCCGCCAGATGGTCATCGGCGATGTGATCCCGGACGGTTCCATGCCGGACAGCGGAACCCGCGGTGTCCACATGGACGCCGGCGGCTGCGGGTTCAGCTTCGAGGACATCGAGGTCGGCAAGACCACCGACCAGAGCTACCAGAGCTACCAGTGCAACGACGTGAAGAACGCCAACTGGGAAGACGGTTACGACGCCTCGAAGATGGAGTACGACAAGATCGGTGTCTCCGCCGACTTCCCGTACCCGCTGCCCGAGGGCGACACCCAGTGACCGGTCTCTGACCGGACACCCCGAGAGGTACGGGCCCGTCCGCGGGACCGGCGACGGTCCCCACCGGTGCGGGCCCGTACCTCCGCACCCCCGGTGCGGGCCCGCACCGCACCACACATCTGGAGGCACCCCATGTCCGAGTTGTCCCGGCGGAACGTCCTGGTTGTAGCCGGAGCATCCGCGGCGTCGATGGCTCTGAGCGCCGGAAACGCACAGGCGGCCGAAGCGGCCGGTGGCGCCGCACCGGCGGCCGGCGGCTCTGCGCACGGCCCCAACCCCATGCGCCTGTGGTACCGGTCCCCGGCGGCGGAATGGCTGGAGGCACTGCCGGTCGGCAACGGACGGATCGGCGCCATGGTCTTCGGCGGAACCGACACCGAGCGGCTCCAGCTCAACGAGGACAGCCTGTGGGCCGGGGGCCCGCACGACTACGTCCGTCCCGGTGCCGGCACACACCTGGACGAGATCCGCCGCCTGGTGGTGGAGGAGAAGTGGAACCAGGCGCAGCGGCTCATCGACACCGACTTCATCGGCAGTCCCTCCGAGCAGGTCGCCTACCAAGTGCTCGGTGACCTCGAACTCGCCTTCGACAGCACGGGCGAAGTGACCGACTACGAACGCGAGCTGGACCTGGAGACCGCCGTCGCGCGCACCGGCTACACGCGCGCCGGAGTCCGCCACGTGCGGGAGGTATTCGCCAGCAGCCCAGACCAGGTCATCGTCGTGCGGATGACCGCCGACACACCGGGCGCCATCGGTTTCACCGCCCGTTTCACCACACCCCAGCGGGCGACCGGCTCCACCGTGGACGCGCACACCGTCGCGCTCGACGGCGTCAGCGGCGACTGGTACGGCCTGCCCGGGTCCGTGCACTTCCGCGCGCTCGCCCAGGCGAGGACCGAGGGCGGCCGCGTGTCCACCGCTGACGGCGTGCTGACCGTCGAGGACGCCGACAGCGTGACCCTGCTGATCTCCATGGCGACGAGTTACCGCAATTACCTGGATGCCGGAGCCGATCCCAAGGACCGGGCCCGCCGCCACCTCGCCCCGGCGGCCGGACGCCCGTACCAGCAGCTGCGCAGCCGCCACGTGGCCGACTACCGGCAGCTGTTCTCCCGGGTCGCCATCGACCTGGGGCCCTCGGAGCGGACCGCTCTGCCCACCGATCAGCGCATCCCGCTCTTCTCGGACGGCAAGGACCCGCAGTTCGCCGCCCTGTACTTCCAGTACGGGCGCTACCTGCTGGCCTCCTGCTCCCGGACACCGGGCCAGCCTGCCAACCTCCAAGGCCTGTGGAACGACAGCCTCAACCCCGCCTGGGAGTCCAAGTACACCGTCAACATCAACTTCGAGATGAACTACTGGCCGGCCGGACCCGCCAACCTGGCCGAGTGCTGGGACCCGGCCGTGCAGATGGTCCACGAGCTGGCCGAGTCCGGAACCCGTACCGCCAAGGCGATGTACGACGCACCCGGCTGGGTGCTGCACCACAACACGGACGGCTGGCGGGGGACCGCGCCCGTGGACGCCGCACAGTACGGCATGTGGCCGACCGGTGGCGCATGGCTCTGCCTGATGCTCTGGGACCACTACCGCTTCACGGGTGACAGGGGCGAGCTCAGCCGCAACTACCCGGTGATGAAGGGTGCGGTGGAGTTCTTCGTCAACACGCTCGTCGTCGATGCGAAGACCGGCTGGCTCGTCACCAACCCCTCGCAGTCTCCCGAGGTCACCCATCACCAGGACGAGGGCGAGAGCGTCAGTATCTGTGCCGGTCCCACCATCGACATGCAGCTGCTGCGGGACCTGTTCGACGCCTACCGGAAGGCCGCCCGGGAACTGGGCAGGGACGCCGGACTCGTCGAGCGGGTCAGTGAGGTCCGCGACCGTCTCGCGCCCACGCGGGTCGGGTACCTCGGCCAGATCCAGGAGTGGCTGGAGGACTGGGAGGAGGCCGCGCTGGTCCGCAGCCGTCATGTGTCCCACCTGTACGGCGTCTTCCCGAGCGCGCAGATCAATCCGCGCACGACCCCCGAACTCGCCGCTGCCGCGGTGAAGAGCCTGGAACTGCGCGGAGCGGCCGGTCAGGGATGGTCGCTCGCCTGGAAGATCAACATGTGGGCCAGGCTCCTGGACCCGGCACGGGCCTACAAGCACCTGGCGGACCTGCTCACCCCCGCGCGCACCGCCCCCAATCTCTTCGACCTGCACCCGCCGTTCCAGATCGACGGCAACTTCGGCGGGATCTCCGGCATGACGGAGATGCTGCTGCAGAGCCACGCCGACGAGATCGCCCTGCTGCCGGCGCTTCCCGACGCCTGGCCCGCCGGCTCCATCCGCGGGATGCGGGCCAGGGGCGGATTCGAGGTCGATCTCGCGTGGACGGCGGACGGGATCACGCACGCAGAGGTGCGCTCGCTGCTCGGCAACCCGGTGCGTGTCCGGACCCCGCACCCGGTGGACGTCGAGGGTGCCGATGCCGGCCGGCCCGAGGAGTGCGTGGTGTCCTTCGATACCCGCCGCGGCGGACGGTACCTGCTGACCGCCCGGTCCACGGGGCGCTGACGCGGGGGAGCGGCCCACCGGTCAGCGGCGCGACGACGGGCTGCGCCGCGGCCCGGCCCCCGGTGGTCCGGAGCCGCGGCAGCGGCCTGTGCGTCCACGTGCCGTGACCCGGCGCGTCACTTCAGCAGTTCCCTCGCCACTTCGACATCGGTGATCAGGATGTTGGCCCATTTGCCGAGCACCGCACCGCGGATCGCGGCAGCCTTGTCCATGCCTCCGGCAACCGCGATCCGGCGTTCCACCGCCCGCAGCCGGTCGGGTTCGATGCCGATGAGGCGGTCGTTGAAGCGCGCGTCGACGGCATGCCCGTCGGCGTCGAAGTACCGGGCGCACACGTCACCGACTGCCCCCAGTTCCCTGAGGTCCCGCTGGTCCTCGTCGGTGATCGCGTTGCCGGAGCGGCGCAGCAGAGGCGACGGGTCGAGGCTGCCGACCCCGAGCAGGGCCAGCGTGAGCCGGGACCACGCCTGCATGGTCTCGGCCATCGCCGGTTCCTCTGAGAGCAGGTCACGCAGCTGCGGGCTGCCGACCAGCGCGGCAGACGGAGCGAACACCGGCTGGGCACCTGTCAGTTCGGCCAGGCGGCTCGTCAGGCGTGTGGCGTGCAACTGTACTTCCGGGCTGCCGGAGCCGCCGAGGAGCTGGACGACCTCGTGGGCGACGGACGACGTCCTGGCCCGCATGATCTTCACGGACTCCAGGAGCGTCGCGCTCCACGAGGAGACCCCGATGGTGTCGCCCCCCTTGAGCGTGGCGTCGAGGTAGGTGGCGGTCGCGGCGGCGAGGGCCGGGATCACGTCCGTTCCCGGGCCCTCCACCTCGACCACGACGGCGTCCCGGAGCGCGAAGCGCTCGACCAGGGCCTCCTCCAGCTCGGCGTGAACGCCGTCGGGGGAGACGACCACCGTGCGCACCACACCGCGCTCGACCGCCTCCTTGAGGAGCCGGGAGACACGGGGCTGCGACATGCTCAGCTGCGCCGCGATCTCGGGCTGCCGCACACCACGCTCGTGGTACATACGGGCCACCTTGACCAGCAGCCGCACATGGTCAGGTCCGGGATCCGACCATCCTGCCGCCATCGTGCCTCTCTTCTCCAAGTCCGAACGTGTCCAACGCGGCCAATGTATCGCCGGTCGAATGCTCGGGTGAGCAGACGGTCGCCGCGTGATGCGTCCGATTTCACGCAGGCTCGCCACTCGCCTTCGTGCCGCGTTGCGGGGTGGGGCAGGGCCTGCGGATCCACGCCGGTCACGACATCTCCGCGTTCTCCGGATGCCTTGGCCCTCACTCACTGGGCGGGCGGACCGCTCCGAGCTCGCGGGCGGCGCCGAGCCGTCGTCGCCACCGGGCCCGGGCAGTGTCACGCCGCGCACGGTCCCATGCGGGCCGGCTGAACCGCAGGCGGCTGTCGGCCCGTTCCGCCAGTTCGTCGAGCGTCCACAGACCCAGTCCGAGCCCTGCGAGATGTGCCGCTCCCGCAGCGGACATCTCATGGTGTGAGGTGCGGGCCACGGTGACGCCCGAGACGTCGGCCTGGAGCTGCATGAGGGCGTCGCTGCGACTGAGCCCGCCGTCGGCCACCACGTACCGTGCCGCAGGGAGGGCAGCGAGTACGTCGCCGACCTGGAAGGCAACCGACTCCAGTGCCGCGCAAGCCAGTTGAGCACGACCGGTACCGAGATCGAACCCGGCCAGCACGGGCACCGCCCGCGCATCCCACCAGGGAGCGCCGATCCCGCCGAAGGCCGGGACCAGCGTCACGTCACCCGCGTCGGCACCGGCCGCGAGCCGGATCAGTTCGTCGGGGGAGGCACCGAGGAGATCCGCGAGCCAGGTGACGGTGCGCCCGGTGGAGCGGATGTTGGCCTCGTGGGCGTAGGCCGGGCGGCCGGTGGACCAGGCGATGGTGGTGCACAGGTTCTCGGCCGCCCGGGATTCGTCCGTGACGGTCATGACGGAGGAGCCGGTGCCGTACGTGGCCTTCACGATGCCGGGACGCCATCCACCGTGTGCGAAGAGCGCGGCGTGCGAGTCGCCCATCACCGCGAGCACGGGGGTACCGTCCGGCAGCGGATCCAGCCGCCGTACCGTTCCGAACGGCCCGGTGGAAGGCACGACCCGGGCCAGCGCCCGGCGCGGAATGTCGAACAGGCCGAGCAGTTCTCCGTCCCACTCGCCGGTGGCGAGGCTGAGCAGTTGGGTCCTGGAGGCGTTGCCGATCTCGGTGACCGGCTCTCCGGTGAGCGCCTGCAGAAGGAACGCGTCCACGGTGCCCAGCCGCAGCCCACGGGTGCGGCCGGGGTCGTACTCGTCGAGCAGCGCGGCCATCTTCAGGGCCGAGAACATGGGGTCGAGGGGGAGCCCGGTACGCCGCCGGATGTCGTCGCCGTGACCCTCGTGGCCGAGGCGGGCCGCCAGCCCGCCGCCCCGCTGGTCCTGCCAGCTGACCAGCGGGGCCACAGGCTCTCCCGTCGCCGCGTCCCACAGGACGACCGACTCGCGCTGCGTGCTGAGAGCGAGACCGGCCACGCTGCGCGGATCGGCGTCCCGCAGGCAGTCGGCGACGGCGGTCCGCACACTCTCCAGGAGCGCCCGGGCATCCTGCTCCACGCGGCCGGGGCCGGGGTGCGATTGTGCCAGCGGGATCACGGCCCGGGCGACGACATCTCCGACCGCGTCGAGGAGCAGGGCTTTGGTGGAACTGGTGCCCTGATCGACAGCGAGCAGATGCGGCCTCATCGAGCCCGTCCCATGGCCGATCGTGCGGCGCCGGCCATCCCCTCGGCGTTCAGGCCGAAGTGGTCGAGCAGGAAGGACGCACTGCCCGTCGGTGCGAAGCCCGGAACACCCAACATCCACACGGGTACGGGATGGTGCTCGGCCGCCACCTTGGTGACCGCGGCGCCGAGCCCGCCGGAGAGCAGTCCTTCCTCCGCGGTGACGATGGCCCCGGTCTCCCGCGCGGCGGCGACCACGGCGGCCTCGTCGAGCGGTTCGACTGACGCCATGTTGAGAACGCGGGCCGACACGCCCTCCGCGCCGAGGACGCGGGCGGCCTCCAGCGCACGCGAGACCATGGTGCCGACGGCGATCAGCGTGACGTCCCGGCCCTCGGTGAGCCGCGTGGCCCGGCCGGTCTCGAACCCCGTGCCCTCCGGCATGACGGCGGGCACCTTGAACCGGGGGATGCGGATGTACGCGGGCCTGCCCGACGCGGCGGCGTAGCGCACCGCGCCACGGGTCTCGGACGGATCGGCCGGAACGATGATCTCCAGGCCGGAGACCGCGCGCATCCACGACAGATCCTCGATCGAGTGGTGGGTGGGGCCCAGTTCGCCGTACGCCATGCCCGGGCTCTGGCCGCACAGGACGACGTGCCGTTGCGTGTAGGCGATGTCCGCCTTGATCTGCTCCAGCGCGCGACCGGTGAGAAACGGTGCGGCCGCGGACACGAACGGGACGAATCCCGCGTTGGCGAGCCCTGCGGCAACACCGACCATGTCCTGCTCGGCTATGCCGACATTGATCAGCCGGGTGGGGAACTCCGCCCGGAACCGCACGAGGTTGCTGGAGCCGACCGAGTCGTTGCACACCGCCACGATCCGCTCGTCGGCACGCGCCAGGGCGGCCAACTCGGTGGCGAAGTCCACCCGGCAGTCGTACAGCACCGCCTCCTGCGCAAGGCTGTTCATCGGCCCAGCTCCGCAAGTCCGAGGCGTACCTGTTCGTCGGTGGGTACCTTGTGGTGCCACTCGACCCGGTCCTCCATGAATGAGACGCCCTTGCCTTTCACCGTCTGCGCGATGACCGCGACGGGGCGTCCGGTGGTCGACGGCGCGTACGCCTGCTTGATCGCCCGGTGGTCGTGACCGTCGATGACGCGGACCTCCCACCCGAAGCTCTCCCACTTCCTGCCGAGGGGTTCCAGGGACGAGGTGTCCTCCGTGCGGGCCCCCTGCTGAAGCCTGTTCCGGTCCACCACGGCGGTGAGGTTCGCGAGACCGTAGTGGGCGGCCGTCATGGCGGCCTCCCAGTTGCTGCCTTCCTGCATCTCGCCGTCGCCGAGGACGACGACGGTTCGCCAGCTCTCTCCCCGTAGAAGCGAACCGAGTGCGATGCCGGTGGCGACGGGGAATCCGTGACCGAGCGGACCGGTGTTGGTCTCCACGCCGGGCACCTTGAGCCGGGCGGGGTGGCCGTTCAGCGGCGACAGCGGTGCCATGAACTCGCGTAGCCGGGCCCGTGGGAAGAACCCGCAGGAGGCGAGCGTCGAGTACAGAGCCGCGGCGCAGTGTCCCTTGCTGAGCACGAAGCGGTCGCGCTGCGGGTGGTCCGGCTCGTCCGGGTGCATGCGCAGGGTCCCCCACACCGCGGTGACCAGCAGATCGGTGACGGAGAGGTCGCCGCCGACATGCCCCATCCCCGCCGCCTGGATCGTGGTCAGGACATCGCATCGTACGGAGGCGGAGATTCCGGCGAGTTCGGCGGCTGCCTCGGTGGGCGAGGCGGCGCGCAGGCGCGCGCCGGTCCCGTGGTAGGCGCGGGCCGCGGGTGCGTCAACGGCGAGCGGGGCGGTGGCCTCCGCGGTCGGGGTCACGCGGACTCGCTCTCCGACTCGGCGAGGGCACGGAACAGTGCCCGCTTGGCGATGCGCTGGGCGCCGAGCGCGTCCTGCGAGGCCTGAGCGATGGCCAGCGCGTCGCGGTCGAGGTAGCCGAGGGCGTGGTGGAAGGCGCGCATCGTGCGGATGCCGGCGCGCGCGGCCTCGACGGGGTCCTCGCGGAAGGGGAACTGGTCCAGCTGCCACACCCCGTCCCACCCGGCGTCGTGCAGGGCGAAGAAGAACTCGAACGTCTCGAGAAGGTGGACGGATCCGACGACCATGTCGTCGTCCCAGCCGCGGAAGTTGTCGTTGACGTCGATGGCGAAGAGCTTCGAGCGGGCGATCGCCATCCGGGCGGCCTCCGCGGGGGTCTCGCCTCCGTACAGCGAGTGCCCGAAGTCGAGCAGGACCCCCACGTTGTCCACTCCCATGTCCTCGATGGCGAGTAGGGTTCGCGCGACGGAGGAGAAGACCATCCGGTTGCGGGGCTCACGCGGCTTGTACTCGATGGCGAAGTTCACGTCGGGAAAGGACTGGGCGAGTTCGCGCAGCGCTTCCACCGACTTGGCCCACAGGTCCGTGTAGTCGGCCTGGAAGGGGTAGTCGTACCCGTCCTGTCCCGGCCAGATCTTCACGTACTCGACCCCGAGCTCGCGCCCCACTTCGGCGGAGGCGGCGACCAGGTCGATGGCCTGGCGGCGCACGGCCGGGTCGGGGTTGGTGAAGCCGCCCCTGGCGAACCTGCCGGTGTAGAACTCGGGGGTCACGGCGATGGCCCGCAGCTTCTGTTCGGCCAACGCGTCGCGTACCTCGGCGGTGCTGATGCCCCCCGGAGGGAAGGGCCAGTTGAGGTCCAGCACGGACAGGTCGCCGACGGCACCGGCCAGCTCGATGGCGTCCAGGACCGTGCGGGGTTCGCCGTATCCGTCGGTGGCGTAGCGGTCGACGTACGTGGCGAAGTGCCAGACGCCGGCGCCGTAGACCGGTTCACCCGGACTCGGTGATTGAATATCTATGCGTGGGTGAGTGGACATGCAAATCAACGTACGAATGAGCGTCGGGTGCGTCAACCCCCTGTGCGGCGACATCTGTTGGCCACGCGTGTGGCAGGGCCG
Source organism: Streptomyces sp. OR43 (assembly GCF_008042275.1). Taxonomy (GTDB): domain Bacteria; phylum Actinomycetota; class Actinomycetes; order Streptomycetales; family Streptomycetaceae; genus Streptomyces. The sequence continues at coordinate 67,080 of NZ_RDBK01000029.1, forward strand.
AGAGAGGTCTCCTGGGGTTACGGCGCGCCTTCCTGGAGGCGGCCGTTGACCATGACGTGTCGCACGGTCAGGTCGTTCACGGACTGGAGCAGGATGTCCTGTGCGGCGTCGTCGAAGGTCAGGCGGTCCAGGGTGACGTCGCTGACCGGAGCCTCGGGCCGGGCCCGCACGCGCACCGGGTACTCGCAGGGGCCGCGCATCGACCAGCGCGCAGCGGAGAGCCCGGTCACCTCGGCGGGTGTCGCACCGCCGGCGTCACCGGCGTACTGGAACGTGACCTCGAACGGCACGTACGTCCAGGCCGGCGCATCCACGTCGACGACGTGGATGTCTCTGACGTAACCGCCTCTTGCCGGGGTGGACTTGACGACCAGGACGGAGGCTACGGACGCCTCGCCCAGGGCGGGGTCGAAGGGCAGGCGGAGCCGCTGGGCGAGCACGTCCGACACGCCGCCGCTCATCTCGCTGCCGATCGCCACAGCGGCTCCGCCGCTGAGGTACACGCAGTCCCGGATCCGGATGCGCCGTGACGGCACGCCCACCCGTCGGCCGTCCTGGTCGCGGCCGGACTTGATGGCGATGCAGTCGTCATGCGTGGCGAAGGTGACGCGCTCGATCGTTACGTTCTCGCACGAATCGGGGTCGCAGCCGTCGCTGTTGGGCCCCTCGCACTCGATCCGGACGTCGCGCACGGTGATGTCACGGCTCAGCACCGGATGGATGTTCCAGAAAGCGGAGTTGCGGAGCGTGACGCCCTCGATCAGTACGTCCGTGCACGCGTACGGCTGGATGAAGCTGGGGCGCAAGTAGTGGCCCTCGCCGAGGACACGCTCCTCGACCGGCACGTTCTGTGCACCCCACTGCTCCAAAGTCGCCCAGTCGGCCCGCTCATTGGGCATTCCGGGCTGCCAGCCGTACTGTCCGGAGCCCTTCCACGGCCACCAGTGCGCGTTGTCGCTCCGGGCGTCGAGGATTCCTCGCCCGGTGACCGCGATGCCGTGCTGGCCATAGGCGTAGATCATCGGTGAGTAGTTGAAGACCTCGATGCCCTGCCAGCGGGTCCGCACCACCGGCAGGTAGGCGGCCGGATCGGTGCTGAAAAGCACCGTCGCGCCCTCGGCCACGTGCAGGTCGACGCCGCTGAGCAGGTGGATGGGGCCCGTGGCCCAGCGCCCGGCGGGTATCAGTACGTGCCCACCGCCGGCCGCATGGCAGGCGCTCACGGCCGCCCGGACGGCGGCGGTGCAGTCGGTGGCGCCGTCGCCGACCGCACCGTGGTCGGTCACGGGGAACCAGGCGTCGGGGAAGCGGGGGCCGCCGTGGCCGGCGGCTGCCGCGCCGCCGGAGCGGGCCAGCGGGAGCGCAGCGGCGGCCAGGGCGCCGAAGCGGAGAAGTCGTCTGCGTACCGGATCACTCATGGAGGTGTGTCTCCTCGGTGAGATGGGTGGTGGTCCACGGTCGATTCGCCGCCCGCGAGAGGCGTCCGGCCAGGCCGCCCGGTGGTCCGCCGGAGCGAAAGCCCCCGGGGCTGCCTGGTGCCCTTCGAGGCTGACCGCGCGCCGGTTACCGGCCGGCCGCAGGGCCGGATGCCCGGGCGGTCGCCGGGAGGTCACACGGAGGCGGGCCCCGTGTCCCCGGCGTACAGCGGCATCCAGACCCGCATCGCGCCGTCACCGCGGTTGTCCCACAGGTGGTAGGGCACTGCGGTCGCGGTGACGGGCCGTGCGGTGTCCACGGCGGCGGGGCCGCCGAGCGTGCGGTAGGGGAGCCCCGCCTCATGGGCTCCTGACACGGCGACGGCGGGGGCCCGCAGAGTGACAGCGGGGCCGAGACCGTCCAGGTCGCCGTGCGCGACCTCCTCGAAGACCGTGTCGGGGCGGATGGCCAGGTCGTCCACCGCTGCGCCGTCCTGCTGGTCGGCCTGCTCGAAGCAGTAGACCAGCGGGCCGCGTTCGACGGCCGCGCAGCCGCGCACCGCGTCGACGCGCGGGTGCGGAAGCGTCAGCCGGGGAGTCATGTCGAGATTCAGCACCACGGTGTCCCCGGCCCGCCAGTCACGCTCCACCACCGCGTACCCGTCCTGGTCGGCGGTGACCGCGACGTCCTTGTGGTCCGGGGTGTCCAGCCGGGTCCGGGTGGACCACGGCGGGACGCGCAGCGCCAGCGCCCATGGTCCTTCGGGTGCTTCGGCGACGGTGATCGCGACACGGCCCTGCCAGGGGTAGTCCGTCTCGACCCGCAGCCCGATCCGGCCGCCGGCGAAGGGGGAGGTCAGGGAGACAGGCGCGTACTGGTGCAGATGCACGGTCGGCACACCGGCGTGCCCGGAGACCGTCGCGGCGTAGTGTTCGAGGGAGGCGACCAGCCGGGTGACCGCCGGAGGACAGCAGGCGGAGAAGAACCACTCGTCGCGGCAGCGTGGATCGCCTACGGCCTCGGCGTGATCCGCCCGGCGCTGGAGCGGGTTGCCCTTGTAGTAGGTCCGGCCGTCGGCCGAGCGCGCCGCGGCGAACGCGTTGTAGAGGGTGCGCTCGATCAGGTCGGCGTACCGTGCCCGGCCCGTGGCCAGCAGCAGCCGCCAACTCCACTGGATGCTCGCGGCCGACGCGCACGTCTCGTTGTACGAGAGGTCCGGCGGGAGTTCGTACCGTTCGCCGAACACCTCGCCGACCTGGCGCGAGCCGAGACCGCCGGTCAGGGACGTCCGGGCGGCGACCATGTCCAGCCAGCGGCGCTCGGAGGCATCGAGCAGGGAGTCGTCGCCCGTCTCCGAGGCGAGGTCGACGATTCCCGCCTCCAGATAGAGGCCCCGCACCGCGTGACCGGTGACCGCCGGGGCCTCGCGCACCGGCAGATGGTCCTGACGGTGCCTTCTGCCGTGCTTGTGCGCGCCGACCAGACCCCGCCCGCGCCGCTCCACGAAGACGGAGGCCAGCGCGAGATGGCGTTCCTCACCCGTCGTCCGGTAGAGCTCGACGAGCGCGGTCTCGATCTCGGGATGGCCGTCCAGTCCAGGTCCCTCGTGCTCCAGGAACACATCGGCGAGGTGGTCCGCGAACCGGCGCGCGACGTCGAGCAGCGCGGTGTCGCCGGTGGTGCGGTGGGCGGCCACCGCGGCCTGTATCAGATGGCCGGCACAGTACATCTCGTGGCTGTCGACCAGCCGGCTGTAGCGCTGATCCGGCTGGTTCACGTCGTAGGCGGAGTCGAGATATCCGTCGTCCCGCTGGGCGCGGGCCAGTAACCGGGTCGTGTCCGCGAGGAACCCGGCAAGATCGGGGTCGTCGGCGGACCCGAGTTCCCAGGCCGCTGTTTCGAGGACCTTGTACACGTCAGAGTCCATGTAGACGGGACCACGGTGCTCACCGGCAGCATCCCCCGCGGCGATCCTGAGATTGTCCAGATTGCCGGCGCGCTCCAGCCACTCGCGGGCGAGCGGCAGGCTGACGGCGCGGTTGACGTCGCGCCACCGGCGCCACGGTCCGCCGGTCAGCTCCGGTCGCTCCAGTCGGAGCGGGCGGTGTGCGGTGCGCGCGTTGCTGGTGGGTACCGCAGGTCCCGACATGGTCTCCCCTAGATGGTGGGACGGGCTAGGAAGGCGATGGTCTGGTCACGCACCCGCAGGATGTGCGCCTCCAACAGGTCCCGGGCCGCCGACCGGTCGCCTCGTTCCAGCGCGTCGACCACGGCGCGGTGTTCCGAGACGGCGGTGTTCAGCCTGGACGCGGTGATGGGGGCCTCCATGCCGGTGCGGGTCACATGGATGCTGAGATGCAGGTCGTCGTGGAGCTCCAACAACCGGGGGAGCCCCCCCAGTTCCACCATGGCGCGGTGGAACCGGCCGTCGTTCTCCCGGAAGTCGATGTAGCGGGTGTGGTCCTCCACCGACTCCCGGGCCAGTACGTCGGCCTCGTCCACGAGTTCGCGCAGCCGGGCCGGCGGCTGCCGGTCGGTGCGCTCCCCGAAGAGGCGCAGGGCGTGCGATTCGAGCATCAGCCGCAGCTCGAACAGTTCGTAGATGCTGGACAGCGAGGGAATGGCGACGGTGAAACCGGCGACGGGGTCGTAGGCGAGCAGGCCGCGCTCGTAGAGACGGCCGACCGCGCTGCGCACAGGGGTACGGCTCATCCCCAGCCTCCGGGCGAACTCCCGCACAGGGACCGGCTGGCCGGGAGCGGGGTGCTCCTTGGTCAGCCAGTCCACCAATGCCTTGCGGGCCCGGTTCTCCAGGCTCTCATCTGCCGTGGCGGCGATCGACGACGTGGCCGGTTCGCGCGGGGTCGAATCCGCCTTCGGTGGGGTCATGCCGTCCTCCTGGCACTCCGTGACTGTGGTCCGGGCCACCGTACCGTTCGCCCTGCACGCCCGTGACGCATGGTATGCCACTGGTAGGCCAACTGTCCGCCCGTTGGGCGAGATCGTTCCCGCGAGCACCTGGAGGGCCGTCGTCGGCGCGCCCCGTGGCGGTCTTCCGCGGCCGCCGGGCACAAGGGAGTGCTGCTCTCAGGGATGCGATCGAACCAGATGGCCGAGGGTGATCCCCCGCCGCCGCGACCAGCGCTTCCGACGGTGGGTTTCCGTCCGGACAGGTGCCGGACCATGGCGAAGTGGCCCGGTCGGTCCGGCTGGTCCGCCTTGTCCGCGTCGGTCCGCAGTCGTCGTACGGGCCGTCGTTCCGGGGCTGTACAAGGGGTGTTCACCCTGCGGGTCATGTGCTTCCATCGCTGGCATGCCATAGGTATGCCGGGATGAGGAGCCGCTCCCATGCGAACGAAATCACGTCAGCTCGTTGCCCTGTTACGACCGGTGCTCCGCGCCGGGTCCGTCCTCGCCGTCCTGCTCGCCCCGACGGCCGTACCCCTGCCCGCAGTGGCCGGGGTCCTGCCCGACCCCCCCGGAGCGCCGGCCGCGGTCGCCCCCATCGGCACCGCGGGCGCCGTCTGCGCCGACACGCCCCTGCGCCTCACCTTCGACGAGGACGTCCGGGTCGGCTCCGGGGGCCGCCTGACCGTGCACCGCCCCGACGGCAGCGCCGTCGACACCATCGACCTCGCCGACCCGGCGTCGTACCAGCGCCTCATCGGCGGGGCACGCTCCGACTACGGCGAACCGCATCGCTGGACCTACGAGCCGGTCGTCGTCGAGGGCCGCACCGCCACCGTCCTGCTGCACCGCACCCTGGACCCGGGCAAGCAGTACTACGTCACCGTGGACCCGGGCTTCTTCGAAGGGCACGCGGGCATCACCTCGCCCCGTACGTGGCGGTTCCGCACCGCCGCCACGCCCCGCCCCGGAACCGCGGAACTGCGCGTGGACGCACACGGCGGCGGCGACTTCTGCACGGTGCAGGGCGCCGTCGACTTCGTCCCGGAGGGGAACGAGCAGGAGGTCACGATCGATGTGGCCCCCGGCACCTACCGGGAGATCGTCTACATCGGCCAGAGCCGGCCGCACCTGCGGGTGAACGGCTCCGGAGCCGGCCGCACCGTCGTCGCCTACCCCAACAACAGCGTGCTCAACGGCGACTCCGCCATGGCTGACGTGCCTCCGGAGCAGAGCTACTGCCCTCGGCGGGTACTGCCGCAACCGGACCGGTTCAACTGCTGGCGTGCCGCGTTCGGCGTGGACGCCGACGACTTCCGGTTGGGGAGCATCACCGTGCACAACCTCACCCCTGACGGCGGCTCGCAGTCCGAGGCGTTCCGGGGCAACGGCGACCGCATCGTCCTGGACCGGGTGCGCGTCCTCAGCCACCAGGACAGCCTGCGCCTCCAGGGACGCGCGTACGTGGCCGACTCGTACATCGAAGGAGACGTCGACTTCCTCTGGGGGACCGGCGGTGTGTTCGTCCGCGACTCCGAGCTCAAGGCGCTCGACCTCGGATACATCAGCCAGATCCGCAACGCTCCCGACGGGCCGGGCGTGGTCTTCTCCGGTACCCGCCTCACCCGCGCGCCGGGCGTGGCCGACGGCAGCGTCCTGCTCAGTCGCATCGACAGCCGATTCCCCGCCAGCCAGGCCGTCTTCATCGACACCGCCATGGACGCGCATGTGGCGCCCGTCGGCTGGGGTCTGACCGGATTCGACTGCACGAGCGGTCAGCAACTGCGCTTCTGGGAGTACGGCAGCACGGACCTGCGCGGGGCTCCGGCGGACACCTCGCAGCGACTGTCCTGCTCACGGCAACTGACCGAAGCCGAGGCGCTCACCTGGCGCGATCCGGCGACCCTGCTGGACGGCTGGGACCCGTCCGCCACGACCGGCCGCGGGTGAGGCGGGTACCGGAGAAGACCACGCCCGGCCCGTCGGGAGCGTTGCGGATCTGGCTGATGTATCCGAGGTCGAGCGCCTTGAGCTCGGAGTCGCGGACGAACACACCGCCGGTCCCCCAGAGGAAGTCGACGTCTCCTTCGATGTACGAGTCGGCCACGTACGCGCGTCCCTGGAGGCGCAGGCTGTCCTGGTGGCTGAGGACGCGCACCCGGTCCAGGACGATGCGGTCGCCGTTGCCC
>NZ_RDBK01000029.1:73691-79052 GCF_008042275.1 Streptomyces sp. OR43
CCCCCATGGATTCCCCCGCCCGCGGGCCACGCCCCGGACGCATGCGCGCGGTGGCCGTCGCCGTGACCGCCGCGGCCTGCGTGGCCGGGTACGCCGCACCCGCCTCCGCCACCGACGGGTCGCAGCCCGTCGTCTCCCGCGGGGTCACCATCCCCGCGTTCTACAACCCGCCGGCGGAACTGCCCTCCGCCAACGGCGCGGTGATCCGCCACGAGCCGCTGCCCCTCGGGCTGAGCCTGCCGGGCCTGGACGGCCGCCCGATGCCGGKCACCGCGACCCGGCTGATGTATCGCTCCACGGACTCGGGCGGACAGGCCGTCGCGGTGMCCGGCGCCTATATCGAACCGTCCGCCGGCTGGAAGGGATCGGGCCCGCGTCCGCTGGTGGCGCTGGCCTCGGGAACCGTCGGCCAGGGCGACCAGTGCGCGCCCTCCCTGAGCCTCCAGCACCCGCTGGCCCTGACCCCCGAGACCGTGTCGGTCGGCTACGAGACCCTGGCGATCTACCGACTGCTCTCCGCGGGCGTCGCCGTCGTGGTCACCGACTACGTCGGCCTCGGCGCGACGGACCGGCTCCACACCTACGTCAACCGGCTCGACCAGGGCCATGCCCTGCTGGACGCGGTCCGTGCCGCGCGTCAGCTGCCCGGCACCTCGATCACGTCCGACTCGCGCACCGGTCTGTACGGCTACAGCCAGGGCGGCGGAGCCAGCGCGTCGGCGGCCGAACTCCAGTCGGCCTACGCACCCGACGTCAAGCTCGCCGGCACCTACGCCGGTGCGCCGCCCGCCGACCTGACCGCGACCATGAAGGGCATCGACGGCAGCGCCCTCGCCGGAGCCCTGGCCTGGTCGATCAACGGCTTCGCCCAGTCCGACGCCGATCTGCGGGACGTCGTCGAGGCCAACGTCAACGACGCCGGCCGGGCCGCGCTGAAGGACGCCTCCACCATGTGCGTGGGTGACGCCATCTTGGGCTACGGCTTCACCAAGAGCAGCAAATGGACCACCAGCGGCAAGTCCCTCGGTGACGTCATCGCCGCCGAGCCCAAGGCGCAGGCCGCCCTCGACAAGCAGCGCATCGGCACGCTGAAGCCCACCGGCCCGGTGCGCCTGGCCACCGGTGTGCAGGACGACATCGTGCCCCACGCCCAGGCGCGCCGACTCGCCGTGGACTGGTGCCGCAAGGGCGCCGACGTCACCTACGACGCCGTCGTCCTGCCGAACCTCGGCGACAAGCTCCTCACCAACCACCTGGTCCCGCTGATCACCGACCAGGGCGATGCGATCTCCTGGATGACGGACCGGCTCTCGGGCAAGGGCACCTCGTCCAACTGCTGGACCATGCCCCTCCAGCCCTGACCTCCGACGCCCCGACGAGCCTCCGCCGAGGAGCGCGGATGCGGTAAACCGCTGTCGCTGCGGGGCGGTGGGCACGATCATGGACCGGTCCTGCCCGCCGCCCCGTGAGGAACCGCACAACATGCCCGTACCGGCCGACCCGACCGTTCTCCACCCGATGCCCGGCCAGCCGAGGGTCGTGCAGCTCAGACCTCTGGTGAAGTCCCCGCTGATCGAGGTGGGGGAGTACTCCTACTACGACGACCCGGACGACGCCACGCTGTTCGAGACGCGGAACGTGCTCTACCACTACGGTCCGGAGAAGCTGGTCATCGGCCGGTTCTGTGCCCTGGGCACGGGGGTGCGGTTCATCATGAACGGTGCCAACCACCGTATGGACGGCCCCTCGACCTTCCCGTTCCCGACGATGGGCGGTTCGTGGGCCGACCACTTCGACCTGCTCGCCGGACTGCCGAACCGCGGGGACACCGTCGTCGGCCACGACGTCTGGTTCGGCCACAGCGCGACCGTCATGCCCGGCGTACGGATCGGGAACGGCGCGATCATCGGAGCCGGTTCCGTCGTCACCAAGGACGTGCCCGACTACGGCATCGTCGGCGGCAACCCGGCCCGCCTCGTCCGCACCCGCTTCGACGACCGGGACATCGCCCGGCTGCTCGCCCTGGCCTGGTGGGACTGGCCGGCACAGCACATCACCACGCATGTGCGCACGATCATGTCGGGCACCGTCGACGCGCTCGAAGCCGCCGCCCCGTCCGCCTGACGGCCGCGGTGCCCGGCCCGGCCGAAAAGCATGTGCGACGGGCCCGGCCACCGACTATCGTCCTTGGCATGTTCTTCCGACAGCTCTACGGCTGACACGGGACGGGGCAGCGCCCCGTCTCCGTCCGGTACGCCCTGTGCGCGCCCACGACCCGGCCTCCGGGCCGCAGTGGCCGACGCACGGGCGCGCCGTGTCCTTTTCGCCGCAGACCTGAATCGAGTGATCTTCCATGTCACGTCCTCGCCGTGCCCACATCGCCATGGTCGGCATCCCCGCCGTCAGCCACGTCCTGCCGAGTATCGAGGTCATCCGTGAACTGGTGGCCCGCGGCCACCGGGTGACGTATGCCAACGACCCGGCGGTGGCCGACCGGATCGAGGCCACCGGGGCCGACTTCGTCCCGTACGGCTCCACCCTGCCGGTCGCCGACAACAACTGGCCCGACGACGCCATCGGCGCGATGGGCCTCTTCCTGGACGACGCCGTCCAGGTGCTTCCGCAGCTGAGGGCCGTCTACGACGACGACCCCGCGGACCTGTACCTGTACGACATCGGGGCGTACGCGGGGCGTGCGCTGGCCGAGTCGCAGAAGCGCCCGTTCATGCAGCTGTCCCCGGCCATGGTCGCCTGGGAGGGATACGAACAGGACGTGGCGGCCCACCTGTGGGCGCTGCCCGGAGCCGACGCGTACCGGGCGAAGTTCACCGGCTGGCTCGCCGGCTGCGGCGCGTCCACCACCGACATGGACGCCTTCGCCGGGCGTCCCGACCACACCCTCGCCCTCATCCCCCGGGCGATGCAGCCGCACGGCGAGGACGTGGACACGGACACCGTGACGTTCGTCGGCCCCTGCTTCGGCGGGCGCGGCGCCGAGCAGAGCTGGACCCGCCCCGCCGACGCGGAGCGCGTACTGCTGGTCTCGCTGGGCTCGGCATACACCGACCGGCCCGAGTTCTACCGTCAGTGCCTGGCCGCGTTCGGCGACCTGCCCGGCTGGCACGTCGTGCTCCAGATCGGCCGGCACACCGACCGGGCGAAGCTGGGTGCCATCCCGGACAACGTCGAAGTGCACTCCTGGGTACCGCAGTTCGCGATCCTGGAGCAGGCGGACGCGTTCGTGACCCACGCCGGCATGGGCGGCAGCGCCGAAGGCCTGTACACCGGGGTGCCGATGATCGCCGTCCCGCRGGGTGCCGACCAGTTCATGAACGCCGACCGGCTCGTGGAACTGGGCGTGGCCCGCCGCATCGACACCGCGGATGCCACCGCCGAGACGCTGCGGACCGCGCTGACCGAACTCGTCGACGACCCCGAGGTCGCCGGCCGCTCGGCACGGCTGCGGGCCGAGGCACGGGCCGAGGGCGGCACCCCGCGGGCCGCCGACCTCATCGAGGAACTGTTGGGCTGACCGGCACGCACCACGGCGCACAACGGCCCGGGGCCGCACGGTGGAAACCCACCGTGCGGCCCCGGGCCGTTGGCTGCGCCGTGTGCTGTGTCCGGCGGGGTCAGCCCTTGCGGGCGGTGATCTCGTCGGTGAGCTGCGGGACGACGTTGAAGAGGTCGCCGACGACGCCGTAGTCGACGAGGTCGAAGATCGGGGCCTCGGCGTCCTTGTTGACCGCGACGATGGTCTTGGAGGTCTGCATGCCGGCCCGGTGCTGGATCGCGCCGGAGATGCCCGAGGCGATGTACAGCTGGGGGGAGACGGACTTGCCGGTCTGGCCGACCTGGTTGGTGTGGGGGTACCAGCCCGCGTCGACCGCGGCGCGCGAGGCGCCGACCGCGGCGCCCAGCGAGTCGGCGAGGGCCTCGATGATGTGGAAGTTCTCCGCACCGTTGACGCCGCGGCCGCCGGAGACGACGATCGCGGCCTCGGTCAGCTCGGGGCGGCCCGTCGACTCGCGCGGGGTACGGGAGACGACCTTGGTGCCGGTGGCCAGGGCGGAGAACTCCACTGCCAGCTTCTGGACCTCGCCCGCACCCGCCGCCGGCTCCACCGGCGCCGAGTTCGGCTTGACCGTGATCACGGGAACACCGCGCGAGACACGGGATTTCGTGGTGAACGACGCCGCGAACGCCGACTGTGTGGCCACCGGACCCTGCTCACCGGCCTCCAGGTCGACCGCGTCGGTGATGATGCCGGAGCCGATCCGGACCGCGAGACGGGCCGCGATCTCCTTGGCCTCCGCGGAGGAGGGCAGCAGCACCGCCACCGGAGACACCGCCGCGCACGCCGCCTGCAGCGCGTCCACCTTCGGCGCCACGAGATAGTCGCCGTACTCAGGTGCCTCGGACACCAGCACCTTCACCGCACCGTGCTCACCCAGCACACCGGCCGTGCCGGCCGCACCGGCACCCAGCGCCACCGCGACCGGCTCACCGATGCGGCGGGCGAGCGTCAGCAGCTCCAGCGTGGGCTTGCGGACGGCACCGTCCACGTGGTCGACAAAGACGAGAACTTCAGCCATGGGACTTCAATCTCCTGCGATTGAACGAAGAAACAACGAAGGAATGCGCGCGCGGGGCTCAGATGAACTTCTGGCCGGCCAGGAACTCGGCCAGAGCCTTGCCGCCCTCGCCCTCGTCCTTGACGATCGTGCCCGCGGTACGGGCCGGACGCGCGGCCGCGGAATCCACCGCGGTCCAGGCACCGGCCAGACCGACCTCGTCCGCGTCGATCCCCAGGTCGTCCAGGTCCAGCGACTCGACCGGCTTCTTCTTCGCCGCCATGATCCCCTTGAACGACGGGTAACGGGCCTCGCCCGACTGGTCGGTCACCGACACGACCGCCGGCAGCGACGCCTCCAGCTGCTCGGACGCCGTGTCACCGTCCCGGCGGCCCCGCACGACACCGCCCTCGACCGACACCTCGGACAGCAGCGTCACCTGCGGCACACCCAGCCGCTCGGCCACCAGCGCCGGAACCACACCCATCGTGCCGTCCGTCGACGCCATGCCCGAGATCACCAGGTCGTAACCCGTCTTCTCCAGCGCCTTCGCCAGCACCAACGACGTCCCCATCGCGTCCGTGCCGTGCAGATCGTCGTCCTCGACGTGAACAGCCTTGTCCGCACCCATCGACAACGCCTTGCGCAACGCGTCCTTGGCATCCTCCGGACCCACCGTCAGCACGGTGACCTCCGCATCGTCCGCCGCGTCCGCGATCTGCAACGCCTGCTCGACCGCGTACTCATCCAGCTCCGACAGCAGACCGTCGACATCCTCACGATCCAG
>NZ_RDBK01000003.1 GCF_008042275.1 Streptomyces sp. OR43
GCTTCCACGAGGACGGCTGCCGCTCGGGGGCCGAGGCGGCCGCCGCACTGGGGGTGGACTGGTGAACGCCCTCTACCCCTGCACGATCACGCACGTACGGACCGCGCCCGGCAGGTACGCCTTCCGGCACCGCACCTCTCACACCCCCCGTCCATCACCAAACGTGACCGAACGGTCACCCATCCATCACATCAGGAGAACACCATGAAGGTCATCCACGCCCGTCGCGCCGCCGTCGCGCTCTCCGCCGCGATCGTCCTGCCGCTGGCTCTGACGGCCTGCTCCAGCGACTCCGACGACAGCGCGGCCGGCTCCACCGCCAGCTCGGCGAAGGCGTCGGACAAGCCGTCGGAGCCCGCCGCCGGCGACACCACGCCCATGAACGAGCCCTTCGGTCCGGCCTGTTCGACGGTGCCGAAGGACGGCGCCGGCTCCTTCGACGGCATGGCGAAGGACCCGGTCGCCACGGCCGCCTCGAACAACCCGGCGCTCTCCACCCTCGTCACCGCGGTGAAGAAGGCCGGACTGGTCGACACCCTGAACAACGCCCAGAACATCACGGTGTTCGCGCCGACCAACGACGCGTTCGCCAAGGTCCCGAAGGCCGACCTGGACAAGCTGCTCGCCGACAAGGCCGCGCTCACCAAGGTCCTCACCTACCACGTGGTGGGCCAGAAGCTGACGCCGAAGCAGCTGGAGAAGGGATCCTTCGACACCCTGGAGAAGAGCGAACTGACGACGTCCGGTTCGGACATGGCGTACACCGTCAACGACTCCTCGAAGGTCGTCTGCGGCAACGTCCAGACCGCCAACGCGACGGTCTACATCGTCGACACGGTCCTGATGCCCGCCCAGTAGTACCTCCCGCGCGGGGCCCGCGCCACTCCCCCGGCAACCCGCCGCAGGGCGTGAGCACTTCGGCCCCGCGCGGACACGGCCTCGTCACGCCCCGGAAACAGCGCGTCCCTAATTTCTGTCGCCCGACAGGAAATCGGCGACAGGGGCTGACATGACCGCCACCGCACCAACGGACGTACGTCCGGATCCCGCCGGAGCCGGCCAGGGCGACCACGCCTCCCTGGCCGGTTTCGGCTACCGCCAGGAGTTGCACCGGTCCATGGGGCGTTACGCCTCGTTCGCGGCCGGTTTCTCCTTCATCTCCGTCCTGACCACCGTCTTCCAGTTCTTCGCGTTCGGCTTCTCCTTCGGCGGCGCCGCCTTCTTCTGGACCTGGCCGGCCGTGCTCGTGGGCCAGTTGCTGGTCGCCGCGTGCTTCGCCGAACTCGCCGCCCGCTATCCGCTGTCCGGCGCGATCTACCAGTGGTCGACCCGCCTCAGCACACCCGCGTTCGGCTGGTACGCCGGGTGGATCATGGTGATCGGGCAGATCGTCGTGGTCGCCGCCGCGGCGCTGGCCCTCCAGGTGGTCCTGCCGGCGATCTGGTCCGGTTTCCAGCTGGTGGGCGGTGACCCGGCGCCCACCACGGCGACGGGCGCCGCCAACGCCGCGCTGCTGGCCGTGGCGCTCCTGGCCCTCACGACGACGGTGAACCTGCTCGACAACAAGGTCATGTCGGCGGTCAACCGCATCGGGGTGACGGCCGAGATCATCGGCGCGGTGCTCATCATGGTGCTCCTGTTCACCCACACCGAGCGCAGCCCCGGAGTCACGCTGCACACCGGCGGCCAGGGCGGCGCCCTCGGGGCGCTGCTCGTCGGTTCGTTCACCGCGGCCTACGTCCTGATCGGCTTCGACAGCGCCGGCGAGATGAGCGAGGAGACCCGTTCCCCGCGCCGCACCGCCCCGCGCACGATCCTGCTCGCGCTGGCCTCGGCGGGGGCGCTCGGCGGGCTGCTGGTCCTCGCGGGCATCCTGGCCGCGCCGGACCTGACCGATGGCCGGCTGGCCACCGAAGGCCTGTCGTACGTGCTGACCAGCAGCCTCGGGGACGGCGTCGGCCGGGCGCTGCTCGCGGATGTGGCGGTCGCCGTCGCGGTGGCCACGCTCGCGATCCAGACGGCCGGTTCACGGATGCTGTTCTCGATGGCGCGCGACGGGGTGCTGCCCTGCTCGTCCCGGCTCGCCAAGGTCTCCCCGCGCACCGGGATGCCCGCCGCACCGGCCCTGTTCGTCGGCGCGGCGGCCGCGGCGCTCGGCCTGCTGAACCTGGGCTCACCGGAGGCGTTCCTGGCGATCGGCACCACGTGCATCGCGATGCTGTACCTGGCGTACGCGATGGTCACGGGCCCGATGCTGCTGCGCCGGCTGCGCCGCCTCCCGCTGTCCCCCGCCTCCGGCCCGCCGCACGACGAGACGGGCGCCCCCCTCTTCACGCTCGGCCGTTGGGGCCTGCCGGTGAACGCGCTGGCCTTCGTCTACGGAGTGGTGATGACCGTCAACCTGGCCTGGCCGCGGGCCGCGGTGTACGACCCGGCGGGCGGGCACTGGTACTTCCAGTGGTTCACGGTCCTCTTCCTGACGGCCACGGTGCTGCTGGGGGCCGCGTATCGCGCGTACGCGAAGCGGTCGGCCTCCGTACGCTGACCGGATGAACCCCCTGAGCAGGCAGGACCGGGTGGCCGGCGCGGTGGTCGGGTCGGCGGTCGGCGACGCGCTGGGCGCGCCGTTCGAGTTCGGGCCGGCCGGCGTCTACACCGCCCGTTTCCCGGACGGCACCGGCACGATGTGCGGCGGTGGCGGCTGGGATCCGGGCGAGGCCACGGACGACACGCAGATGGCCGTGCTGGTCGGGGAGTCCCTGCTGGAGCGTGGCGGACTCGACCTGCCCGACCTCTTCGACAGGTTCCGGCGGTGGGCGGCCGGCGATCCGAAGGACGTCGGCCTCCAGACCGAGGACGTCCTGACCAGTGGTGATCCGTGGGACAGCGCCGCGGCGCTGCACTTCCAGATCAACGGCCGGGCGGCGGGCAACGGTTCGCTGATGCGCGCCGCCACGTCCGCGGTGTACTTCGCCGGGCCGCGGCGGCCGGACGCCGACGCACGGGCCACCACCATGGACGCGGCCCGGCGGATCGCCGCCCTGACGCACGGCGACCGCGCGGCCTGGGAGGGCACCGCCGTCCTGCACGAACTGATCCGGGTCGCGCTGAACGGGGCCGACCCGCTCGCCGCCGTCCCGGAGGCGCTGGCCGATGTGCACACGGATCACCGGGAGCGCTGGGCGGCCGTCCTGGCACCGGACTGGCATCCGGACCGGGCGACCGAGTTCAACGGCGCGGTGTGGCCCTGCCTGGGCACCGCGGTGTGGGCGCTGCGCACGACGCGTTCGTACGAGGCCTCGCTGGCCTCGGCGATCGACGTGGGCGGCGACACCGACACCGTGGCGGCCGTGACCGGGGCGCTGGCGGGTGCGGTGTACGGGCTCGGGTCGGTCCCGACGCGCTGGACGGGTCCGCTGCACGTCCCGCTGCCGGGGTACGGCGCCCGGGTGCTGCGTACGCCTGAGCTGGTCTCACTGGCCCGACGGCTGGACGACCGGGGCGCGGATGCGGATCCTGCGGAGATTCTGCCGCATTGAACCTACACATAAGGGACATATAAGAGCACAATGGCAGAGCGGGCCGCTTGCCGCACACAGCGGCCGCCGGACCCGCGGAACCAAAGGAGACGAACCATGTCAAACGTCTCGCACGCCGGTCACGACATGACCGGACACCCCGACGTCTCCGAAATGCGCGACCGCTACGACCGGATGATGGGTGGCCGCGACGTGGCACTCGTCGACGGACCGGTGTTCCTGGTCGGTCTGTACTGCGCCGTATCGCCCTGGGTGCTCCACTTCACGACCTCGCAGGCCCCGCTCGTGACGCACAACCTGATCATGGGTATCGCGATCGCCGTGCTGGGGCTGGGGTTCACCGCGATGCCGCAGCGGATGTACGGCCTGAGCTGGGCCATCTGCGCCATGGGTGCCTGGATGATCATCTCGCCCTGGGTGGTGGGCAGCAGTCCGGACATGGGCGTCGTGCTCAACAACGTCATCATCGGCGGTCTGACCGTCCTGCTGGGGCTGGTCTGCGCAGGCGCGTCGATGAGAAGCGGCCGCAGCGGCGCCCGGGCCTGAGGCCCCCGCCCCCGCCTCCCGCACCGTCAGCACATCCCGTCCGCCCCGGAGGAAGGACCAAGCACCGTTGCCGGCCGGTCCGCGTGACAAGGACCGGCCGGCATCCGTGCGGGGACCCTGCCGCCCGGCACCACGGCCCCCGCTCAGCTCTTACGCCGCGCCCCCGCGCCCGCCGCCGGACGCGCACACGTACCCGGACCCGGTCCCACGATCCGCAGCGCCGCGTCCGCCGTCGCCGCCGCGAACACCTCCGCCTCCCGCCCGGGCTCCGACAGATGCACGAGGATCACGCCCTCGATGAGCCCGAAGACCAGGTCCGCCCGGAGCCGCGCCTCGTCCGCGTCGAGCGCCGCGCCCGCCTCGGTGGCGACCAGCAGTTCCCCGTACGCCGCGCGCAGCGCCGCCCGCACCCGGTGGAAGTCCGCGAAGCGCTCGGCCCGGACCTCCGGCAGCACGTACAGCGCGCCCAGGTTGTACGGGCCCCCGCACAACAGGGCCACGTCCGCCCGGCACAGCTCCCACAGGCGGTCCTCGGCCGGCCGGCCCCCGTCCGCGAGCAGTTGCTCGGCGAGGGCGAGCGAGGGCGTGACGGTCGACTCCAGGAGCGCCGCCAGCAGATCCTCCTTGCCCGCCACGTAGTGGTACATCGTCGCCTGCCGCATGCCCGCCCGTTCGGCGACGGCCCGGGTGGTGGTCGCCGCGTAGCCACGCGTGGTGAACAGCTCGGCGGCCGCGGCCAGAAGTTCGTCGCGCGCGGACAGTCCGCTGTCCGGGCGCTGGGTGGCGCGCGGCCGGCCGACCCGCCGGCCGCCGGTTCCTGAGGTACGGGGCATGGGCCGATCGTCGCACATCCCCGCCCGTCGCGATCTTGGTGAGTACTCGGTAACTCCCGTGCAACGAACGGGCAATGGCCATGACTCCCCGGCGTCCTAATTTCTGTCGCGCGACAGAAACATCCATCGGCAACACGTCGAGCCGGAGGTTCAGCCATGGCGACAGCGACGACACACGGAGCCCGGGACCACGCCCGCGCCCAGCACGGCACCCGGAGCGGGGCCATGCCGGTGGTGCCCGCGAGCGACTGGCCGGACACCGCCCCCGCCACCCCGGTCTGGGCCGAGACGGTCGCGGGCGGCAACTACACGCACCGCGTCCTGGCCCGGGGCACCGAACTCCGCCTCACCGACCTGGCCGGCGACGCCTGCGCGCATCTGCTGCTGTACGCGGACGGGCGGCCGTGGGAGCGGCTGAACACCGCGGACACCGTGAAGGTCCAGTGGAACGCCTACCTGGGCGCCGGCCGGCTGCTCCTCTCCGACCAGGGACGGGTGCTCGCCACGCTGACCGCCGACTCCTCGGGCCGGCACGACGCCCTGTGCGGCACCTCCACCCTGCGGAGGAACACCGAACGGTACGGCGACGGCACGCCCCAGTCCGCCTCCCCCGCAGGCCGTGAACTGCTGAAGCTGGCCGCGTCGAAGAACGGCCTCGAACCACGCGACCTGCCGCCGTCGCTCTCCTTCTTCCAAGGCGTCCGGATCCACGAGGACGGCACCGCCGCGTTCACCGGTTCGGCCGGAGCGGGCGCCGCGGTGACGCTGCGCGCCGAGCAGGACCTGACCGTGCTGATCGCGAACGTCCCGCATCCGCTGGACCCCCGCCCCGCCTACACGAGCACGCCGCTGGAGGTGCTGGCCTGGCGCGCCCGGCCGACGTCGCCGGGCGACGCCCTGTGGGACGCCACACCGGAGGGCCGCCGCGCCTTCCTCAACACCGCCGACTTCCTCACCGCCCGGGGGCTCGCATGACCACGTCCGCCACGGTCCTTTCGACGACCGTCATTCCCGCCCGCGCGGCCTGGTCCGCGACCGTCCGGGCCGGCGAGCACCTGACCCTCACCGATCTGCACGGCAACCAGGCGGTGGACTTCCTGGTGTACGACGCCCATGACACGGCGGTCCGCTACAGCGCGCCCGACACGATCCAGGCCGGGGGCGGTCTCTTCCTCACGGCCGGCAGCGTGCTGATGTCGAACGAGCACACCCCGCTGATGACGGTCACCGCGGACACCTGCGGCCGCCACGACACGGTCGGCGGCGCGTGCTCCAAGGAGTCCAACACCCTGCGCTACGGCCATCACACCTGGTCGCAGCATGCCTGTGTGGACAACTTCCTGGCGGAGGGCGCCCGGCACGGGCTCGGCAAACGCGATCTGGTGTCCAACATCAACTGGTACATGAACGTGCCCGTGGAGCAGGACGGCACGCTCGGCATCGTCGACGGCCTCTCCGCCCCCGGTATGGCGCTCACCCTGCGGGCGGAGACGGACGTGCTGGTGCTGGTCTCCAACTGCCCCCAGATCAACAACCCCTGCAACGCCTTCGACCCGACGGCGGTAGAAGCCACCGTCACGGCCGCCGCCACCGGGACGAGCCGATGACCTTCGAGGCTCCGATGACCTTCGACACGCTCCTGATCGCCAACCGTGGCGAGATCGCCGTGCGCATCATCCGTACGGCCCGCCGCCTCGGCCTGCGTACGGTCGCCGTCTTCTCCGACCCGGACCGGTCGGCCCCGCACGTCCGGCTCGCGGACACGGCGGTCCGGCTGGGCCCGGCGCCCGCCAAGGAGTCCTATCTGGACGCCGATCTGGTGCTGCGGGCCGCGAAGGACACCGGGGCCGGGGCGATCCATCCCGGTTACGGATTCCTGTCCGAGGACGCGGAGTTCGCCCGGCGCTGCGAGGAGGCGGGAATCGTCTTCGTCGGGCCGACCGCCGCCCAGCTGGACCTCTTCGGCGCCAAGCACACGGCCCGCGCGGCCGCCGAGGCGGCGGGAGTCCCGCTCGCCCCCGGCACCGGACTCCTCCCGGATCTCCCGTCGGCGCTGGCGGCCGCCGAGCGCATCGGCTATCCCGTGATGCTGAAGGCCACGGGCGGCGGCGGTGGGATCGGCATGTCGGCGTGCCGGTCGGCCGGGGAACTCGCGGGCGCCTGGGAGCGGGTGCAGCGGGTGGCCGCCGCGTCGTTCTCGTCGGCGGGGGTCTTCCTGGAACGGCTGGTGGAGGACGCGCGCCATGTAGAGGTCCAGGTGTTCGGTGACGGGCACGGCCGGGTGGTGACGTTCGGCGACCGCGACTGCTCCCTCCAGCGCCGCAACCAGAAGGTCCTGGAGGAGGCCCCGGCCCCCGGCCTGCCCGACCGCGTCCGCGCACAACTGACCGGCTCCGCACGGGAGCTGTGCGCCTCGGTCGGCTACCGCTCGGCCGGAACGGTCGAGTTCGTCTACGACGCCGCACGGTCCGAGGCGTACTTCCTGGAGGTCAACACCCGCCTCCAGGTCGAGCATCCGGTCACCGAGGAGATCCACGGCGTCGACCTCGTCGAGTGGATGCTGCGCCTGGCTCAGGGCGAGACCTCCGTCGTGCGGCAGCCGGACGCACCGCGCGGCCATGCCGTGGAGGCGCGGGTCTACGCCGAGGACCCGAGCCGCGACCACCGCCCGGGAGCCGGCCTGCTGACCCGGGTCGGCTTCCCCCGGGGCGAGGGCCTGCGCGTGGACGGCTGGATCGAGACGGGGACGGAGGTCACGACGGCGTACGACCCGATGCTCGCCAAGGTCATCGCGCACGGCACCGACCGCGCCGAGGCCCTGGCGCGGCTGGACGCGGCGCTCGCCGCCACCCGGATCGACGGCATCGAGACCAACCTCGGGCTGGTCCGGGCCGCACTGGCCGACGAGCGGGTCCGTGCCGCGACCCACTCCACGGCGACGCTCGCCACGATCGACGACCCCACGCCCCGCATCGAGGTGGTCTCCGGCGGCACCCTGACCACCGTGCAGGACTGGCCGGGCCGCACCGGCTACTGGCAGGTCGGTGTCCCGCCGTCGGGCCCCATGGACGATCTGTCGTTCCGGCTCGGCAACTCCGCGCTCGGCAACGCCCCGGGCGCGCCCGGCCTGGAGTGCACCCTCCAGGGCCCCGCGCTGCGCTTCACCCACCCCACGACCGTGTGCGTCACGGGCGCGGCGGCCCCGGTGACGGTCGACGGCGTACCGGTCCCGCAGTGGGAGCCGCTGACCGTCCCGGCCGGCGCCACCCTCACGCTCGGCGCCCCGCAGGAGCACGGCCTGCGGACGTACCTCCTGTTCGCCGGCGGTGGCCTGGACGTCCCGGAGTTCCTGGGCAGCGCGGCCACGTTCACGCTCGGCCGCTTCGGCGGGCACGGCGGCCGGGCCCTGCGCACGGGCGACGTGCTGCACGGCGGGACGTGCGTGCCGGACCGCACCCCCGTACCGGCGGGCGAACGCCCCGCTCTGACCGGCACCTGGCAGATCGCCGCGGCCGAGGGCCCGCACGCGGCACCGGAGTTCTTCACCGAGGAGGACATCCACGACTTCTACGCGGCCGACTGGAAGGTCCATTTCAACTCCGCCCGGACCGGGGTCCGCCTCATCGGTCCGAAGCCGCGCTGGGCCCGGGCGGACGGTGGCGAGGCGGGTCTGCACCCGTCCAACATCCATGACACGCCGTACTCCGTGGGCGCGGTCGACTACACCGGCGACATGCCCGTGCTGCTGGGCCCGGACGGCCCCTCCCTCGGCGGTTTCGTCTGTCCGGCGACCGTGGTGACGTCCGAACGCTGGAAGCTGGGCCAGTTGCGCCCGGGCGACACGGTCCGCTTCCTGCCCGTGACCGTCACCGGTGAGCCCCGCCCCGAGATCACCGACGGCGGCATCCTGTACCGCGACGACGTCCTCACCTACCGCCGCAGCGGAGACGACAACGTCCTGGTCGAGTACGGGCCGATGCAACTGGACCTCGCCCTGCGGATGCGCGTCCACGCCCTCATGGAGGCGCTGACGGCGGCGGCCGTCCCCGGCATCACCGGCCTGACCCCGGGCATCCGCTCGCTCCAGATCCAGACGGACCCCACGGTCCTGCCCCAGACCGAACTCCTCGACCTCCTTCACCGCACCGAGGCGGCGCTCCCGCCCACCGACGCCCTCACCGTTCCCTCCCGCACCGTGCATCTCCCCCTCTCCTGGGACGATCCGGCGACCCGCGAGGCCATCGCCCGCTATATGGCGGGGGTCCGCGACGACGCTCCGTGGTGCCCGTGGAACATCGAGTTCATCCGCCGGGTCAACGGCCTGGACTCGGTCGACGACGTCTACCGCACGGTGTTCGACGCCGAATACCTCGTCATGGGTCTCGGCGACGTGTACCTCGGCGCACCGGTGGCCACCCCGCTGGACCCGCGCCACCGCCTCGTGACCACCAAGTACAACCCGGCCCGCACCTGGACCGCGGAGAACTCCGTCGGCATCGGCGGCGCCTACCTCTGCGTCTACGGCATGGAGGGTCCGGGCGGCTACCAGTTCGTCGGCCGCACCACCCAGGTCTGGTCCGGCTGGCAGCAACGCGGCGCGTTCGAACCGGGCTCCCCGTGGCTGCTCCGCTTCTTCGACCGCATCAAGTGGTACCCGGTGGAGGCCGACGAACTCCTGGAGCTCCGCGCCGACATCATCTCCGGCCGGTTCGTCCCGCGGATCGAGGAGGGCGAGTTCTCGCTGGCCCGGTACGAGGAGTTCCTGGCCGGGAACGCGGACTCGATCGCCGCGTTCCGCAGCCGCCAGGGCACGGCCTTCGCCGCCGAGCGGGACGCGTGGGAAGCGGCGGGCGAGTTCGCCCGGGCGGAGGCCGCCGACGCGCCGGTCCCGCCGGCCGCCGAGGTGACGGTGATGCCGGGCGGCCGGCTGGTGGAGGCCGAGTTCGCGGCCTCGGTCTGGCAGCTCAACGTCGCCGAGGGCGACACGGTGACGGCGGGTCAGCCACTGCTGGCGCTGGAGGCGATGAAGATGGAGTCCCGGGTGCACGCCCCGGCGGACGGCGTGGTGGACAGGATCCTCACCCGCCCCGGTGCGCAGGTGGAGGCCGGAACGGC
Source organism: Streptomyces sp. OR43 (assembly GCF_008042275.1). Taxonomy (GTDB): domain Bacteria; phylum Actinomycetota; class Actinomycetes; order Streptomycetales; family Streptomycetaceae; genus Streptomyces. The sequence continues at coordinate 10,034 of NZ_RDBK01000003.1, forward strand.
CCTGATCACCCTGGCCCCGCTCACCCGCACGAACCGAGGAGCACGCTGATGTCCACCCCTGTCCTCGCCCGGATCCGCGCCGCGTACGCCCGGATCGAGGCAGTGGACCGTCCGGAGATCTGGATCGGCCTGCGCCCGCAGGGCGACCTGGAGGAGGAGGCCCACAGCCTCGAAACCCGGCTCGCCGCAGGTGAACTCCTTCCGCTGGCGGGCCGTCTGCTGGCCGTGAAGGGCAACATCGACGTGGCCGGCCTGCCCACCACGGCGGGCTGCCCTTCCTACGCGTACGAACCGGCGGTGGACGCCCCCGCCGTGGCGCGCCTCCGGGCCGCCGGAGCCCTGGTCATCGGCACGACGAACCTGGACCAGTTCGCCACGGGCCTGGTCGGCACCCGCTCCCCCTACGGCGCGGTCGCGAGCGCCCACGCCCCGGACCGCGTCAGCGGCGGGTCCAGCTCCGGCTCGGCGGTGGCCGTGGCCCTCGGTATCGCGGACCTCGCCCTGGGTACGGACACGGCGGGCTCCGGCCGGGTCCCCGCGGCGTTCAACGGCATCGTGGGCCTGAAGCCGACCCGGGGCCTCGTCCCCACGGACGGCGTGGTCCCGGCCTGCGCACCGGGGCGGGTGAGGATCCTGTCCACCACGCCGTCCGCCGGGGCGTGCACCCGGGACTCCATCTTCATCGCCTCCAGCGCCAGCAGTGGCTGACCCGCCGTCACCGTGTCGCCCTCGGCGACGTTGAGCTGCCAGACCGCCCGCGCCCCGTCCCGCAGCCGTGCGGCGATCAGCGCATGGTGCAGATGCCCGTGCGCGGAGTCGTTCTCCGATCCGCGCAGCTCCAGCGCGCGGTGTGCGGCGGCCGCGAGTTCGGGGGTGTCGTACGGGTTGATCGCGTCCAGCGGCCACACCGGATAGAGGTGGCTGAGGTGGCGGTGGTCGTAGGTTTCCGCCAGCCCCGGCCACGCCCACTCGGCGAGCGCGCCGTCCTCGTTGACCCGGTACGCGGGAAGCCGGTCCGCGAGCGCCCGCCGCCGGGTGGAGGACGGCGCGGTGGGGGAGCGGTCGGCCGAGGCGGTGAGGGCGTGGCGGGCCGCCGCGAGGTCCATCGTCGCGTTCACCGTCCCCCAGCTCGCGTTGGCCGGACGGTTCTCCGGTGAGTACGAGGGCACGACGGCCACGGTGCCGTCGGGGCCGGTGCGGGTCAGGAAGTCCTCGTAGAACAGCGCGACTTCGTGGAGGGCGTCGACCAGCCGGGGATCTGTCGCCCCGTTCGTCTCGGCATGCTCGATCAGCGGCTCCAGGAGCCAGTCGGCACCGGCCGTCCACAGATGCAGCGGGTAGGCGCGCTGGTAGTGGCGGGTGAACCCGGACTCGCCGTCCGTGTGGGACGGGGCCACGATGCCCCGCGCCCCGAAGATCGACCGGGCGTTGTCCCGCCAGTCGGCCAACTGGCCGTATACCAGGGAGGCATGGGCCTCGGACACCTCCGGCAGCGCGCCGGCCGCCGCCGAGGCGATCTGGAGGTTGAGGTTGGCGTTGGTGGTGAACGCCCCGGACCAGGCGGTGTGCCAGTCGCCCGTCCACAGGCCGGTCAGCCGGGGCGGCAGAACGCCGGAGGACGAGTACAGGTGGTAGCGCCCCGCCGCGAACAGCCGCTCCAGCAGGGCGGGACTGTCCGGTCTGCGGATCAACTCGCTGCCGGGCAGCGCGCGCTCCGCCGGATCGGCGTCCAGCGTCAGGGAAGCCCGCTCGAAGGCGGGGCGGTGCAGGGCGCGGTGCCGGTCGAGCAGGGCCGGGTAGTCGTCGCGCGGCAGGGCGGCGCACTCGGCCATGAGGTCCAGGGTGCCCGTGTGACGTCGCACCCGTGTGAGCAGCAGCAGACCGCGGGCCCCCTCGACCCGGATGCCCTCGCCGAACACGGAGACCTTGCCGCCGTCCGCCCGGACTACGGTCACCCCGGTGTAGGCGGCCTCGCTGTCCGGGTAGCCCACGCGCAGGGTCAGCCGGCCGCCGTCGGGCGTCAGCACGATACTGCGGCCGACGGCCAGGTGCGGCGGGGCGCCCGGCAGCGCGTGGTCCAGGGTCAGGTCCACCGCGAGCCCGGGGCCGGTGACGTACTGGACGATCACGTCGTCGGCACGGGAGACGAGGACCCGGCTGCGCCGGCCTTCGCACTCGGCCGTGATCTCACCGGTGGCGAAATCGACCGAGCGGCGGTAGCCCGGGGGCGGTTCCGTGCCGCCGGAAGCGGGCGAGGCGTCCGGGACGGGCCGGATCCGCGTCTGGAACGCCGGATGGAACGGCTGTACCCAGACCAGTGGCCGGCCCGCCCCGAACCGCTCGGCGGCCGTGGTGTCCCCGGCGAGCAGCGCGCTCTGCACCCGGTGCAGCCGGTCCGCGAGCTCCGGCGGACGCAGCCGCTCGGAGCCGTTGGGCCGGACCAGGGTGTGGTGGTTGACGATGACCCGGTCGTCGGCCGGGTCCCCGTACACCATCGCCCCGTGCCGGCCGTTGCCGCCGAGGAAGGCGTCCTCCCAGCGGGTGGCGGGGCGCGGTTCCCACGTGCCGTCGACGGGGGCAAGGGCGGTCATGGGGCGGTGCTCCGCAGCACGGCGACCCCGTGGCGGCCCAGCTCCACGCGGTCTTCGACCGTGCGGCCGGTCAGCAGGTCCTCGTACGAGCCCGCAACCGGCACGGTGACGGTGTCCCGGCCGTGCTGGAGGAGGAAGAGCAGGCCGCCGCGGCGGACCGCCTCCACGCCGTCGGGCAGTCCGGCCAGGACCGGGGCCACGCCGGCCTCCCGCACCACGTCACCGAGCAGCCCGCGCAGTGCCGCCGGTTCCGGCAGCGTCGACAGGTAGCGGGCCCGGCCCCTGCGCAGCACGGCGGGCAGCCCGGCCAGCTCGCCGGCGCGGTACGCGGCCACGACCTCGGTGCCCTCAGCGGCCTCCAGCTCCTCCGACCACAGGGTGCCCTCGAAGCCCTCGCACTCCACGGTCTCGCCCGCCTCCAGCGGCCACCACTCGTGCAGCGTGCGGATCCCGAACAGGTCGCGCAGCCGCTCGTCCATGCCGCCCGGCCGGATGCGGTCGTCCACGTCGGCGACACCGCTGAAGAAGCCGCAGACGAGGGTCCCGCCGCCCTGCGCGTACGCCACGAGATTGTCGATCGAGGCGTCGTCCAGCAGATACAGATGAGGTACGGCGACCGCCTTGAACCGGCTCAGATCGGCGTCGGGGCGGGCGAAGTCCGTGACGACACCGTTCTCCCACAGCGCGCGGTGCCAGCGCTGCACGACCTCGGCGTAGTCGAGCAGCGAGGACGGCCTGCCCTCCTGGCTGCCCGCCCACCAGGAGTCCCAGTCGTGCAGGATCGCCACGTCGGCCGGCACGTCACCGCCCCCGACGGCCGGACCGAGCGTGAGGAGTTCGGCGCCCAGCCGCTTGATCTCGCGGAACGTGCGGCCCTGTTCACCGGCGTGCGTGAGCATCCCGGAGTGGAACTTCTCCGACCCCTGCCGGGACTGCCGCCACTGGAAGTAGCAGACGGCGTCGGCGCCGCGCGCCACGGCCTGCAGCGACCAGAGCCGGTTCAGGCCCTCGGGCTTGGGGTGGTTGACACCCCGCCAGTTGACCGGGCCCGCCGCCTGCTCCATCAGCATCCACGGGCCGGCGGCCTGTGAACGCGTCATGTCGGCGAGCATCGCGTTGTACTGCCCGCCCTGCGGGTCACGCGGGTCCGGATAGATGTCGACGGAGACGATGTCCTCCTGCGCCGCCCAGGCCCAGGCGTCCTGCCCCGACCACAGCGGCATGAAGTTCGTCGTCACCGGGACGCGCGGGGAGTGCCGGGCGACGATGTCCCGCTCGGCGACGTAGCACTCCATCAGCGCGTCGGAGGTGAACCGCTTGAAGTCCAGCACCTGCGCCGGGTTCTTCATGTACTGCGCCTTGCGCGGCGGCAGGATCTCCGTCCAGGAGTCGTAGCGCTGGCTCCAGAAGGCGGTGCCCCATGCCTCGTTGAGCGCGTCGACGGTGACATACCGGCTGCGCAGCCACCTGCGGAAGTGGGCGGCGGTCTCGTCGCACCAGCAGTGGGTGCAGTACTCGTTGTTGATGTGCCACACGGTGAGCGCGGGATGGTCCGCGTACCGCGCGGCGAGGTCCTCGGTGAGGGCCGCGGCATAGCGACGGTAGACGGGGGAGCTGGCGCAGAACTGCTGGCGTGAGCCGTACCAGACGACCGAGCCGTCCTCCGTGCGCGGCAGGGTCTCCGGGTGCCGCGCCCCCATCCACGGCGGCGGGGACGCGGTCGGGGTGGCGAGCACGACGCCGATGCCGTGGGCGTGCATCAGGTCCATCAGCCGGTCCAGCCAGCCGAACTCCCTGGCACCTGGGCGTGGTTCGATCTTCGCCCAGGAGAAGACACCGAGGGTGACGGAGTTGACCCCGGCCTCCTTCATCAGCCGGGCGTCGTCCTCCCACACCTCCTCGGGCCACTGCTCGGGGTTGTAGTCGCCTCCGAAGAGGATGCGGCCACGGGCCGCGTCGCGCAGGGACGGCATGGCGTCTCTCGTTCCTTACTGGGGTTCTGCGTACTGGATGCCGCGGCCGTTGGTGCCCAGATAGACACGGCCGTGGACGCGGGGGTCGCCGGTGATCACTTCGCCGGTCCAGCCCCACTGGTGGGAGTCGTCGTTGAGCCGGACCCAGGTGGCGCCCGCGTCGTCCGAGCGCAGCACCGCCACGCCGTCGTACGTCGCGGAGACCCGGCCCGTCTGGAAGATCGCCGGGTAGCCCGCACCGGGGCGCTTGCGGTCCCTGACCGGCGCGGCCTTGCCGAAGCCCAGGGCGTGCGAGGCCTGGCAGCCGGCCACCGCGGCGAACGTCAGCCCGCCGTCCGTCGAGCGGAACAGTCCGTTGTCCTTCGCGGAGAGCCAGAGATCGCCGCTGCGGCCGGGCGCCGCCGCCACCTTGAACTGCACGTCGCCGGAGGGGAGTCCGGTCGCGCCTATGGTGAACGTCGCGCCGCCGTCCGTGGAGCGGAAGACCGCGCCGGTGTCGGTGTCGTAGACGTAGAAGCGCCGCGGGTCCAGCGGGTCGGCGACCGGGGCGCCGCCCTTGGGGAACGTGGCGACCTCCGTCCAGCTCGCCCCGCCGTCCGTGGAGCGGTGGGCCGGGTACTTGGTGCCGTCCCAGTGGACGAACGACCAGAGCAGGACCGACCCGTCGGCGGAGACCGCGACCGGTCCGGGAGCGGACGCCGCCATCTCCGGCTGGGCGGCGAACGGCTGCCAGGTCCTGCCGCCGTCGTCCGAGGACGCCCCGGCGGAGTCCGACCCCGACGGCCAGCCCGTCCGTACGACGTACGACGGCTTGAGCGCGGCCAGGGCGAGGCCGGTGGCCGTGCCGAAGACCGGGTTCGACGCCATGCCGCGCGACGGGGAGGCGGTCAGCGAGTCGTGGTACATGACGCCGATGTCGCCGAGGCCGCTGAGGAGTCGGGCGCCCTTGCCCGGCGGGGCGACCAGGAACCGTACGGACGACTCCTCCAGACCCCGGATCTCCGGGGCCCAGTGGACGAGGTCGCGGGTGCCGAAGAGCGTCGCGCCGGTCCCGTACACGATGTGCCGGGAGTCGAACGGGTCGACGGCCACGGCCTGGATCCACCAGCCGAACTTCGGCTCGCCGTCCCACCGCAGATACGGCGTCTCCGCGACATCGAGCACCGCGGTGTCCTTCAGCGAGGACCAGGTGGCGCCGGCGTCGGTGGAGCGGAACACCGTGTCGATGTGCGACCAACGGTTGTTGGTCGTGACGACGAGCGTGCCGGCGCGGCGCGCGTCGACCGCGACACCGCCGTAGCCGAAGCCGTCACCGGCCGCGGCGTCCGGCTTCACCGGCGTGACCTCGCTCCATGTGCCCGTCACCGTGTCGAGCCGGTGCACCGAGCCGGCGGACTGCCCGTTGGGGCCCGGGGCGTCCGCGTAGGTGACGTACAGGGCACGGCCGCGCGCGTCGTACGCGGCCCGGACCGGGACCTTCGTCGCCGTGCTTCCGGACGGCTGCCCGGGCACGGCCTCCCAGCCGCCGGTCCCGTCCGTACGGTAGAGCGTGCTGCCGCCATCGCCCCAGCCCGCGTACACCGCCCGGCCCGCGGCGGCGAGGAACATCACGCCCTGTCCGCTCGCCGTCGCGGTGGCGGGGAAGTCGACGGGTGCCCAGGTGACGCCCCGGTCGGTGGAGCGCAGCAGCCCGTCGTGGCGGGTGCCGAGCCAGAGCGTGTCGCTGTCCCGCGGGTCCACGAGCAGCCGCTCTCCGGCGCCGCGCCCGTCCTCGTTGGCCCCCAGACGCACCGTCAGGTCGGTCCGCCGCCAGGTCGCGCCCCGGTCCTCGGAACGGAGCACCGCGCCCGGGCTCGCCCAGGACTGGGCGTACGTGCCGCAGGCCAGGTAGAGGCGGTCCGGGTGCGCCGGGTCGACGGCCAGGGCCTCGATGCCGAGCAGGTTCCAGTCGTCCCAGCCGAGGTGGTCGGTGAGCGGGGTCCAGCGGGCCTTGTGCCCGTCCCAGCGGTAGGCGCCGCCGATGTCGGTGCGGGCGTAGGCCAGGCCCTTCACGGAAGGGTGGAACAGCACCCCGGTGACGAATCCGGTCCCGCCGATGGCGGCGGTCCGCCAGCGATGGGGTTCGGCGAGGCCGTCCGCGTGGTGCTTCGACGCGGCCGCGGCGGGGCCCGCGGCCGGCAGGGCCGCGGCGGCCGCGGCGACGGCGGCCCCCGCGAGCACGGTTCTGCGACGGGGCGTGGGCGCGGAGGAAGCGCGCATGGCGAGAACACCTTCCGGACAAGGGGAGGAACGGGACGGGGGAGCGGAGGCGGTGCGGGGATCGGCCTTTCACGGCGCCGGTGTGGGGATCGGCCTTCACGGCGCCGGTGCAGGGGGCCGGCCCTTCAGGGCGCCGGTGCAGGGTCAGCCCTTCACGGCGCCGGTGAGCATGCCCTTCTGGAAGTGCTTCTGGACGAACGGCGACAGGATCGCGACCGGGATCAGCGCGAGGATCATGACCGCCATCTGGACGGCGAGGCTGTTGATCGACCCGTTGCTGACCGCCGCGCCCATGGCCCCCGGCGGCACCTGGTGCTGGAGGACCAGCTGGCGCAGGATCATCTGCAGCGGGTACTTGTCGCTGTCCTGGATGTACAGCATCGCGTTGAACCACTGGCTCCAGTAGCCGACCGCGTAGAACAGCGAGATCACGGCGATCACGGCGCGCGACAGCGGCATGATGATCTGGAGCAGGATGCGCCACTCGCCGGCGCCGTCGATGCGGGCCGCGTCGATGAGTTCGGGCGCGGTGTCCATGAAGAAGCCGCGCAGGACCAGCACGTTGAAGACACTGATCGCACTGGGAAGGATCATCGACCAGTAGCTGTCGCTCAGCCCGATGCCCGTGACCAGCAGGTACGTGGGGATGAGGCCGGCGCCGAAGAACATCGTCGCCATCAGGGTCATCAGCAGCGGACGGTGGGCGTACGAGTCGCGGCGGCTGAGCCCGTACGCGCAGAGGATCGAGACGACCATGCTGACCGCTGTGCCGACGACGGTGAGACCGACGCTCACAGCCGCCGCGCGGGTCACCGCGCCGCCGCTGAGGAGCTCCTTGTAGGCGACGAAGGTGATGCTCTTCGGCCAGACGACCAGGCCGCCCGCGTCGTTGATCGCCTTGGTGTCGGAGAGGCTGGTGACGAGCACCACCCAGATCGGGATGATCACGATCGCGCAGATCGCGACGAGTCCGACTCCCTTGAAGGCGAGACCCGCCTTGGTCGGTTCCTCCTCCCACACCGGGCGGGGTTCCATCCGCAGGGCGCGCTGGAGCGGAGTCTCCGCGCGCGGCGCGGGCTCTGCCGGGTCCGTCTCACGTTCCAGGAGAGTTGTCATTTCTTGGAGTACACCCCCTGCTCGCCCAGCATGTGGGCGACCTTGTTGGCACCCAGCACCATGGCGACGCTGAACAGTCCCTTGAAGACACCGGCTGCGGCCGCGTAGCCGAAGTCGCCGGTCTTGATGCCTGTCCACCAGATGTAGGTGTCCAGGATTTCCGAAGCACCGGAGCCGACCTGATCGCGCTGGAGCAGGATCTGCTCGAAGTCGAGGTTGAGCGCGCTGCCCACCCGCAGGACGAGCAGGAGGGCGATGACGGGACGCAGGGCGGGCAGCGTCACGTGCCACATCCGGCGCCAGCGGCCCGCGCCGTCCACGGCGGCGGCCTCGTACAGGTCGGTATTGACGGCGGCGAGCGCGGCGAGGAAGACGATTACACCCCAGCCGGCGTCCTTCCACACGGCCTGGGCGGAGACCAGGAACTTGAAGAAGCCCGGGTTGGTCATCAGGTCGAAGCCCTCGTGACCGTGGTCGCGCAGCCACTGGGCGACGAGTCCCGCCCCGCCGAACATCTGCTGGAACACGGTGACGACGAGCACCCACGAGAAGAAGTGGGGCAGATAGACGACTGCCTGGACCCAGGCCCGGACCCGCGCGCTCATGATCGTGTTGAGGAGCAGCGCGATGGCGATCGGGATGGGGAAGAAGAGGACGAGCTGGGTGACGAAGATGACCAGGGTGTTGATGAGGACTTCCCAGAAGCGGTAGTCCTCGAAGATCCGGGTGAAGTTGTCGAAGCCGACGAAGGGGCTGCCGGTGATGCCCAGGTCGTACACGTCGTAGTCCTGGAAGGCCACGATGTTGCCGAGCAACGGGATGTAGTTGAAGATCAGCAACAGCGCGATGGCCGGTACCGTCATGAGCACCAGGGTGCGGTCGCGGTACAGCCGCTGGCGCCAGGTGATGCCGCCCAGTTGCGGCCCGGTGCCCGCTGGGCCGCTCTTCGACGGCCCCTTCTTCGCCTTCTTCGCCTTCTTCTCCGTACGGGATCCGCGCGTGCCGATCGCGCGGGACCTGTCCGTCCCCGCGCCTCCTGCGTCGCCGGCGTCCCTTCCGTCACCGCCGCCGACCGGGGCGCCGGCCCCGTCGGCGGTGCGGTCCGGGTCGGTCGTGACCGTGGCCCGTGGCTTCACCGTGTGCTCCCCATGTCGTGCTCTCCGCCCCGGCCGCCGGACTCCGTGCGTCCGGCGGCCCTTGTGCTGTGCTGCGTACGGTCGGTGCGCGTCGTACGCGTCAGACGCCGGAGCCGCTCTTGTCGAGGATGTCCTGGTACCAGGCGCGCAGCTTGTCGCCGCCGCTCTTCTTCCAGGTGTTCACGGCCTCGTCGATGTCGCTGACCTTCTTGCGGCCGCGGCGGATGTCCTTCTGGAGGTCGTCGAACGGCGTGTACAGGGACGCGTACCGCTGCGGCTCGACGACCTGCATGCCGAAGAACAGGGGCTTCTTGACGTTCGGGGCCTGGCGCGCCATCCAGCCGGCGTAGTCCTTGGCCAGCTGCGGCTGGTCCGGGTAGGCGATGACGTGGGGCGGTGAGGCGAGGAACAGGAAGGTGGAGGGCTGCGCCTCCTGGACACCCTGCGGGGTATAGGTCGGGGTCCCGTCCTTGATCGTGTAGTGGGTGTCCTTGATGCCGTAGTTGGTGAGCATGAACTCCTCGGTGCCGTACGGCGCGGCGGCGTAGTCGGCGATCGCGAGGAACTCCTCGATCTTCTCCTTCGGGAGCTTCTTGCTGAGGAAGGTGAAGATGCTGGCCGGGTCGGACTGCCACAGGGTCGGCTTGCCGCCGTCGGCGCTGAAGAAGTCGAGCGCCTGCATGTCGAACTTCGGGTTCGCGGCCGCCTGCTCGGTGACCATGCCCTTCCAGCCACCGGTGCCGTCGTTGTACATCACGGTGTGACCGCTGGTGAAGCGGATCTTGGCGTCGGCGTCCTTGCCGGCCTCGGCGTCCGGGTGGACGTACCCGCCGTCGTGGAGCTTGCGGGCGAAGGCCAGCGCCTCGCGGTACTCCTTCGTCTCGATCTTGTGGACCAGCTTGCCGTTCTCCAGCTGCCAGTAGTGCGGTGCGTCGGGGAGCACGCCGAAGATCATCTGGATGCAGGTCCAGAGGTCGTCGAATGCCCAGACCTTCTGCTTGGGGGCGGTGTGCTCCTTGCCGAAGGCCAGCAGGTCGTCGGCGCTGGCGGGCAGGGCCCCGGATCCGATCAGGTCCTTGCGGTAGAAGAGCGCGTTGCCGATGATCGACGTCGGCATGGGCAGGCCGCGCAGCTTGCCGCCGAAGACGGAGTACTGCCAGGCGCCGGTCGGGATGTTCGCCAGGTTGGGGTACTTCTTGACGGCGTCGCCTGCCAAATAGGGGGTGAGGTCCGCGAACTTGGCGGTGATCGCGTTGCGGATCTGACCCTGCATGTTCCAGCCGGGGATCGTCATGACGTCCGGGATGTCCGAACCGGCGAGGACCGCGCCGATCTTGTCCTGGTACGTGTTGCCGTCCTGCGGGTCGAAGTTGAGCGTCGCGCCGACCGCCTTGTTGACCGCCGTGTAGTACGGGTTGTTCTTCTTCGGGACGGTGCCCCACAGCGGCGTCATGACGCGGAACGACGAGCCTTTGCCCGGGACCGACTTCACGGAGACGACCAGCGGGTCGGGCAGCTTGGTGAAGCCGGGGCTCGAACCGTTGACGCCCGCGACGTCGGGCCGGACCAGGTTCAGCGGGGCGTAGGACGGCACAACCTTCTTGAGGGCCTTGCCCGTTGTCGTGCCCTCCTTGCTCCCTGAACCTGAACCCGAGCCACCGCATGCGGCGAGCAGCGGTACCCCGCCGGCCACGGCGACAGCGGCGACCGCGCCCGTGGCGAGGAAGCTTCTCCGGCTCGGAGCCGTGGAGGAGGGGGTGGAATTCGGCGTCATTGCGTCAACCCTTCGAGGCGCACCAGGACGACACGTGGCGGGCGGCCGCCGTTCGGTTCCTGTGTCTGAGGTGGAGCGTTGCTGACTGGGCCGGCGTGACCGGCCGCAGGTGAAGCGGTTCAACAGGGAAGCGGCAGAACCTGTCGCCGTCCCGGGAAGATCAAGGGCGCCGGGCGCCCCATCGAAGCTCTGTCGAAGCGCTTCGATGTTGCAGCGAGGTTAAGTGAAGGGCCTCGGCCGCACAAGAGTCCGTTTCCAGATTCCTCCGACCTGTTTCCGAACCGTTTCCTGGCGCATTGGGGGGTTGTCGCGTACGGAGGTCGAGGACGAGCCCTTGACATGCGCGGGGTTGGCCATCGAGCATCGAAGCGCTTCGAAAGATCTTCCGGGGCTTCTCAGCCGCTCGTACGAGGCGCAGGCACCGGAATACCTCCCACCTCTCCAAGGGGACCCGCACGTGACGGAACAACCGCAGCCCTTCCGCGACCCGCAGCTGCCCTTCGCCAAGCGCGTCGACGACCTGCTTCAGCAGCTCACGCTCGACGAGCGGATCGCGATGCTGCACCAGTTCGCGCCGGCGGTCGACCGGCTCGGGCTCGGCGCCTTCCGGACCGGCCAGGAAGCCCTGCACGGCGTGGCCTGGATGGGCCCGGCCACGGTGTTCCCGCAAGCTGTGGGACTCGGCGCCACCTGGAACGGTGAGCTGGTGCGGCGGGTCGGCGAGGCCGTCGGCAACGAGGTCCGCGCCAAGCGCGCCCAGGACGACCGCGTCGGCCTCAACGTCTGGGCCCCGACCGTCAATCTGCTGCGCAACCCGCTGTGGGGGCGCGGCGAGGAGGGGTACTCCGAGGACGCCGGGCTGACCTCGGCCATCGCGGTCGCGTACACCCGGGGACTGCGCGGCGACCACCCGCTCTACTGGCGGACCGCCCCCGTCCTCAAGCACTGGCTCGCCCACAACAACGAGACCGACCGCGACACCTCCTCGTCCTCGGTCCGCCCGCGGGTCCTGCACGAGTACGACCTCAGGGCCTTCCGCGACGCCGTGCAGGCGGGCGCGGTGGCCGGTGTGATGCCGGCGTACAACCTGGTCAACGGGCGCCCCAACCACGTCTCGCCGCATCTGTCCCAGCAGTTGCGCGCCTGGACCGACCGGTCGCTCGTGGTCTGCTCCGACGCAGGCGCGCCGTCCAACCTCGTCGACTCCGAGCACTACTTCGACACGCACGAGGAGGCGACGGCCGCCTCCCTGCGCGCCGGTGTCGACAGCTTCACGGACCACGGCCAGGACTCCGGCATCATGACCGGCCGCGTCCGGGGCGCTCTGGAGCAGGGCCTCCTCGACGAGCACGACATCGACACCGCTGTCCGCCGACTGCTCGAACTCCGCTTCACGCTCGGTGAGTTCGACCCCGAGCTCGACCCGTACGCGCACACTGACGCCTTCGACACCGAGGGCCACCGGGCGCTCGCCCTGGAAGCCGCCGAGCAGGCCGTCGTGCTGCTCAAGAACGACGGGCTGCTGCCGCTCGACCCGGCCGCGGGCAGGACCGTCGCCGTCGTCGGCCTCCTCGCGGACGCCTGCAAGCTCGACTGGTACAGCGGCACCCTCATCCACCGCTCCACCCCGCTCGACGGACTGCGGGAACGCTTCGGCGCGGAGCACATCGTCCACGCGGAAGGTGTCGACCTGGTCCGGCTGAAGTGCGCGGACGGCTGGCTGCGGATTCCCGAGGCGGACGGGAGCCGGGAGCCGGTACGCGGCGCGGAAGGCGCCCTCGACCCGGCGCTGCTGGCGGGCCGCACCGACCTGCCTCCGCTGACCTGCGGCGACACCCCGTCCGAGCTGGCGCTCGTGGACTGGGGCAACGGCCTGATCACCCTGCGGGAACCGTCCGGCCGCTATCTGTCGGTCGCCGAGGACGGCTTCGTCCGCGCCTCCGCGGACGAGCCGGGCGGCTGGATCGTCCAGGAGACCTTCCGGCGGGAAGCGGTGGAGGGTCATGCCGGCGGTCACCGCCTTCTGCACGTGGGAACGGGTAGGTATGTCTCTGTTGCCGCCGACGGCGTAAAGGTTGCCGCCCCGGGCGAAGAAATCTCCGGCACCGCCGGAACCGGCGGAACCGTCTTCGAGATGGAGGTCACCGAGCGCGGGGAGGACGCCGTCGCCCGTGCGGCGGCAGCCGCCGACGTCGTGATCGTCGTGGCCGGGAACGACGCCCACATCAACGGCCGCGAGACCGAGGACCGCACCACTCTCGACCTCCCCGCCCAGCAGGAGCGCCTGTGGCGCGCGGCCCACGCCGCCAACCCGCGCACCGTGCTCGCGGTCACCTCCGCCTACCCGTACGCCCTCACCGACGCGGCGGCCACGCTCCCCGCACTGTTGTGGACCGCCCACGGCGGCCAGGCCGCGGGAACGGCACTCGCCCGCGTCCTCGCCGGCGACGTCTCCCCGGCGGGCCGGCTGCCGCAGACCTGGTACACCTCCGACGCGGAGCTGCCCGGCCTGCTCGACTACGACATCATCGGCTCCCGCCAGACCTACCTCTACTACGAGGGCGTCCCGCTCTACCCGTTCGGCCACGGCCTCTCGTACAGCGAGTTCACCTACAGCGCCCTGCACGCCGAGCGCGACGGCGACCTGGTGCGGGTCTCGCTCACCGTCACCAACACCGGTTCCGTCGCCGCGGACGAGGTCGCCCAGCTGTACGTGCGCGCGGYGGCGCCGTCCGTCGTCCGGCCGCTGCGCCAGCTGGCCGGGCACCACCGGCTGCACCTGGCCCCGGGCGCCGCCGGGCGCGTCGACTTCCTCGTCCCCGTCACCGAGCTCGGCCACTGGGACGTCGCGCACGGCCGCTGGACCGTCGACCCGGGCACGTACGAGATCCAGGCGGGAGCCTCCAGCGCGGACATCCGCCTGGTCGCCGTCGTCACCCTCGACGGAGAACCGTCCGGACCGCGTCCCGTCCTGACCCGCGGTCTGGAGGCGGCCGACTACGACGAGCAGCTGGGCACCGAGATCGTCGACCGGACGAAGGTGGACGGCGACGCGGTCACCGCCGTCACCGGGAGCAACGAACTCCTCTACCGCCGCTGCGACTTCGCATCCGGAGCAAGCGGCGTCGAGGTCTCCGCAGCGGGGGACGGAGCCGTACTGATCTCCGTCGCGGACACCACGGTCACCGTCCCGGTCGCCGCCACCGACGGACCGTACGACTACCGCACCGTGCGGGCCGCTCTGAACGCCTCCGGCACCGCCGATCTGCGCGTCACCCTGCGCGGCTCGGTGCGCCTGGCCCGGATCGCCTTCACCGGCGAGGACGCATGAGCCACACCGTCCGTACCCCCGTCCCCGTCCCTCCAGTTGCCCCCGGCAAGGAGTCCGCATGAAGTTCACCGACGGCTTCTGGCTCATGCGTGAGGGCGTACGCGCCTCCTACGCGACCGAGATCCGCGATCTGCGCGTCGGCGCCGACCAGTTCACCGCCTACGCCTCGGTCAAGCGTGTCGCCGAGCGCGGCGACACGCTCAACACGCCCCTCATCACGGTCGACTGCTTCTCCCCGGCCGAGGGCATCATCGGCGTGCGCACGACCCACCACGCCGGACGGGTGCGTCGCGGACCCGACTTCGCCTTCCCCGGCCTCGATCCGGCAGCCGCCGGAGCGCGCACCCGTCGCGACGGGGCGGTCACCGAGCTGACCAGCGGGCCACTGACCCTGCGCATGGACGGTGACGGGCCCTGGGGCATCACCTTCCTCGACGCCGACGGCCGGCGCCTCACCGGCGTCGACACCAAGGGCACGGCCTTCGCCACCACCCCGGACGGCGCCCACCACATGGTCGCCCAACTCGCCCTGGATGTCGGGGAGAACGTCTACGGCCTCGGCGAACGCTTCACCCCGTACGTCAAGAACGGGCAGACCGTCGACATCTGGCAGGCGGACGGCGGCACGAGCAGCGAACTGGCCTACAAGAACATCCCGTTCTACCTCTCGTCGCGCGGCTACGGCGTCTTCGTCAACCACCCCGGCAAGGTCTCCTTCGAGGTCGGCTCGGAGTCCGTCGGCCAGGTGCAGTTCAGCGTCGAGGACCAGTCACTGGAGTACTACATCGTCGCCGGGCCGACGCCCAGGGAGGTCCTGGCCCGCTACACGGCGCTGACCGGACGCCCGGCCCTGCCGCCGGCCTGGTCCTTCGGCCTCTGGCTCACCACGTCCTTCTGCACCTCGTACGACGAGGAGACCGTCACCTCGTTCGTCGACGGCATGGCCGAGCGCGACATCCCGCTCTCCGTCTTCCACTTCGACTGCTTCTGGATGCGCGAGTACCAGTGGTCGGACTTCCTCTGGGACCCGGACGTCTTCCCGGACCCGGAGGGCATGCTGGCCCGGCTCAAGGAACGCGGGCTGCGGATCAGCATGTGGATCAACCCGTACATCGCGCAGAAGTCCGCACTCTTCGCGGAGGGCGCCGAACTCGGCTACCTGGTGCGCCGCCCGGGCGGCGACGTCTGGCAGTGGGACCTGTGGCAGCCCGGCATGGCCCTGGTCGACTTCACCAACCCCGCCGCGCGCGCGTGGTACAACAGCAAACTCCGCCTCCTGCTCGACCAGGGCGTGGACTGCTTCAAGACGGACTTTGGCGAGCGCATTCCCACCGACGTCGTCTGGCACGACGGCTCCGACCCGGAGCGCATGCACAACTACTACGCGCAGATCTACAACCGCACGGTCTTCGAACTCCTGGAGAAGGAGCGCGGCCACGGCGAAGCGGTCCTCTTCGCCCGCTCCGCCACCGCGGGCGGCCAGCAGTTCCCCGTGCACTGGGGCGGCGACTGCTTCGCCTCGTTCACGGCGATGGCCGAGTCGCTGCGCGGCGGCCTCTCGCTCTCGCTGTCCGGCTTCGGCTTCTGGAGCCACGACATCGGCGGCTTCGAGGGCACACCCGACCCGGCGGTCTTCAAACGCTGGCTCGCCTTCGGCCTGATGTCCTCGCACAGCCGGCTGCACGGCAACGTGTCCTACCGGGTGCCGTGGGCCTTCGGCGAGGAGGCGGTGGACGTGGCCCGGAAGTTCACCCTGCTCAAGCACCGGCTGATGCCGTACCTGTACGGGGCGGCCGTCACCGCCCACCGCACCGGCGTTCCGATGATGCGCCCCATGCTGCTGGAGTTCCCCGCAGACCCGACGACCCGGATGCTGGACCGCCAGTACATGCTCGGACCGGACCTGCTGGTCGCGCCGGTCTTCACGGAGGACGGGCAGGTCGAGTACTACGTCCCCGAGGGCACCTGGACCGTGCTGCTGACCGGCGAGAGGGTCACCGGACCGGTCTGGCGCCACGAGACCCACGGCTTCGACAGCCTGCCGATCCTGGTGCGCCCCGGCGCGGTGCTCCCCTGGGGGGCCGACGACCAGCGCCCCGACAGCGACTGGCTCGACGGGCTGACCCTGCGGGTCTTCGGCGGGGCCTCCACGGAGCCCGACGGCGACGGCACCTCCGTCACCGTGCCGGACCTGACGGGCGCGACCGCCGCAGCGTTCCGGGTGGTGCGCGACGGGGCGACCCTGACCGTCACCGCCGAGGGCACGGACCGCCCGTACCGCGTGGTCGCGGAGACGACGGGGGCCACGGCGGAGGGAACGGGAACGGTGACGCTGTAGTGCGTCCGCGGGGCGGGGACGGCGACGGGTGCGCCCGTCGTCCCGGCCCCGCTCGTACGCGGCTCAGCGCGTTCCCGCCGCCAGCGCCCGGTCCGCCGCGCCGCGCGAGGTGTGCCACAGCGTGGTCACCGGCTCCCACACCCGGATCCCGCGGTCCATACCGACGGTCGCCGCACCGAAGGTGACCCCGTAGTGCGCGGGGTCCGCCGCCACGGACAGGCTGCGGACGACATGTCCCCGGTGCGTGCCGCGTTCCGCCGTGCGCACGGCCGCGTAGCCGCGCTCACCCGGGGAGAGTACGTAGGAACCGCTGGTGGCGGGCGGGACGGGCTGGGCCGAGCCGTCGAGGCCCCGGAACGTGACCGTGGGGATGCGGTCCACGACGCAGGTGCGGCCGCCCCGGTTGGTGACCGCGATCCGCGCCACGTGGTGCCGGTCGCCGGGGGAGGCGGAGATCCTGAGGGCCTTCTCCTGGCAGTGGGCCGGGCGGGCCGACGTGCCGGGGGAGGCCGCGCCGGCGGTGGCCGAGGCGCCGGTGGCCGTCAGGGCCAGGGCGGCCGCGGCGGTGAGCGAGGCGGTGAGAGCGGAACCTGGACGCATGATGTTTCTCCCCTGGGATCGACGAGATCGACAGCCTGCGGTCGGGGCCACAGGGCCCCGGTGGCCGGTACGGCCGACAGGGACATTCTGAACGGTATGCCCGGATCATGGCGATAGATCGGACATATCGGTTCAGTATCTGTCGACGCCGGGGCGATCCCCGGTGGTGCATGTCTGTCGTTGCCCTGCCCGCTCCGCCGGAATCCGCTACCGCGCCCGGACCGTCGCCATCACCTCGCGGTCAGGCTGCAGCGTCAGCGTCGGCACCGGGTTGACCGTGCCCGGATCGACGTCCAGCTCGAAGCGCCGCGCGAGCACCGCCAGGATCAGCACCGCCTCGACCATCGCGAACCGGGTGCCCAGGCAGACCCGGGGGCCGCCGCCGAACGGGAACCAGGCGTACTCCGCGATCTCGTCGCCCGTCTCCGCGTCCCACCGCTCCGGGCGGAACTCCTCCGGTTCGGGGAACCACCGCTCGTCCCGCTGGGTGGCCCACTGGCTGCTCCACACCCTGGTGCCCTCGGGAATCGGCAGACCGCCGATCCGTGCACCCTCCTTCGCGACCCCGGTGACCAGCCAGATCGTCGGGTACAGCCGCAGCGTCTCCTTGACCACCGCCTGGGTGTACGTGAGCTGCGCGTAGTCGTCGAACCCCGGCTCGCGGTCACCGAGCACCCGGTCCAGCTCCTCGGTCAGGGCGGCCCGGGTCCCGGGATTGCGGGACAGGAGGTACCAGGCCCACACCAGCGTCGAACTCGTCGTCTCGTGGCCGCCGATGTACAGCGTGACCGTCTCGTCGCGGATCTCCCGGTCGTCGAGCTTCGCGCCCGTCTCGTCGACGGCCGTGAGCAGCCGGCTGAGCAGGTCGGGACGCTCGTCCCCGCCGTCGCGGTGCCGGGCGACGACCCGGCCCACCTCGGCGTCGATGACCGCGGCGGCCTTCTTGATCCTGGCCCGGCCCGGGGTCGGCACCCAGTCCGGGAGCAGAGCGCCGATGCCCGCGAACTCCTTGCCGATCTCCGCCTGTGCCACGTCCATCGCCCGGCCCATCGCCTCGGCGTCGGCGGGGGTGTCGACGCCGAAGATCGTGCGGACGGCGATCTTCTGGGTCAGCGCCGCCATCTCCCGCTTGATGTCGATGCGTTCGCCGCCCGACCAGCTGTCCGCGAGCTCCACCGTGCTGCCTGCCATGGTCGACGCGTACGACCTGACCTGCTTCGGCCGGACGGACGGCTGCACGAGCGACCGCTTGCGACGCCACTCGGTGCCGCGGGCCACCACGACGCCGTTGCCCATCACGGTACGGAAGGCGATGCCGAGCGCCGGCTGGTCGAAGGTGCGCTCCGTCTCGGTGAGCAGTTCGCCTATGCACTCCGGATCGGCTATGAACACGCAGGAGTTGGGGCCGAAGCGCCACTGGACCAGGTCTCCGTGACTGCGCAGCCGCTCGAAGAACGCGAGAGGGTTCTTGCCGAACTGCGGCATGTTACCGAGGAAGGGCAGGCCCTTCGGGCCCGGCACGATCCTGTGGCCGCGCGGTCCGGCATCGACGGCCGGGCCGGTCTCCGTGGACATGAAGAGTCTCCGCTCTGAGGGTCCGGCCGGTCCGTCAAGCGCCACCGGCCTTGTGGAGTACGTGAGTTGTCGAGAGTAGTCGGGGTGGGGCATGGGTGGGCGACCGGTCCGGCACCGTGATCAGCCACGCCTATGCCAGGCCGATATTTGCCTAAAGAGTTTAGGTAGATGCATGATGGGTGTAGCCGGAACAGAGGAGTGGCTCATGGTGCGTGCGGGACTGACCCCGGAACGTCTGACCCGTGCGGGGGCGGAGCTGGCCGACGAGGTCGGCTTCGACCAGGTGACGGTCTCGGCTCTCGCCCGGCGGTTCGACGTCAAGGTCGCCAGCCTGTACTCGCACCTGAAGAACTCCCACGACCTCAGGACCAGGATCGCCCTGCTGGCCCTGGAGGAGCTCGCCGACCGGGGAGCGGCCGCCCTGGCGGGCCGGGCAGGCAAGGACGCCCTGGGCGCCTTCGCCGACGTGTACCGCGACTACGCCCGCGAGCATCCCGGCCGGTACGCCGCAGCGCAGTACCGGCTCGACCCGGAGGCGGCCGCCGCCAGCGCCGGGGGCCGGCACGCGCGGATGACCCGGGCGATCCTGCGCGGCTACGAACTGACCGAACCGGACCAGACGCACGCCGTCCGGCTGCTGGGCAGCGTCTTCCACGGCTACGTCAGCCTGGAGGCGCAGGGCGGGTTCAGCCACAGCGCGCCCGACTCCCAGGAGTCCTGGTCGCGGATCGTGGACGCCCTGGACGCCCTGCTGCGCAACTGGCCCGCGACCTTGACGTCGAACCGCCGGGCGAGAGCCGAGACCGTCACCTGGTCGAAGCCGACCTCGTCGGCCAGCTCCGCCCCCGCACGGGTCAGACGTTCCGGGGTCAGTCCCGCAC
>NZ_RDBK01000030.1 GCF_008042275.1 Streptomyces sp. OR43
CACGCCCCCCGCGCCGCCGGGCTCGCGTCGTACGGGATGCCCGACTTCAGGTACCCCCCAGCCACGTTCCGGACCACCGCCGCGTCGCCCGCAGCGTCCGTCCACGTCCGGTCCGGGACCTTCAGGCCCTCCTCCGCCTTCAGCTTGCGCAGGATCCTGGCGAACCGCCAGTCGACCTCGGCCGCCGTCCGCACCGCCTTCGCCACCCGGTCAGCGATGTCCTGCGCCTTGGCCGTGTTGGGGTTCGGGGCCACCAGCCCCGACGGCGCCAGCAGCCCCGGCGCACCCTTCGCCGACGCCGTTCCGCCCGCCAGCGGCTTCCCGTCGACCAGGCCCTCCCCCGCCTCCGGATACGTCACCGACCCGTCCGCGTGCACGGTGAACCTCAGCGCCTGCGCATCCTCCAACGCCTCCCGCAGCGCCCGCTGCTGAGCCTTCATCTCGTGCGCGAGGCTGTTCAGCGTCGTACGGACGAGGCCGCACTCCGTGTACACGTACTGCAGGTTCCGGCTCAGCTGCCGTAACCGCCCCACTGCCGCGTCCGCCGCCGCGCCCTGCTGCGTCTCGCGCAATCCGTTCAGCAACTGCTTCTCGATCCGGTCCCGCCCGGCATCGGCCCGGTTGCTCGCCCTGCCCCAGCCGTCGGCCGCACCCTCCAGCTCGGAGCAGTTCAGGTCCCGTAACTGCGCCCAGGTCAGCTCGGATGACCCCGCCCCCGCGGTCATCGCTCGACCCCGCGCGTCCGCCTCGCCACCGGAGCGAAGGACGACTTCACCGTCTCGTTCGTCTCGCCCTGTGCCCGGGCGACCGCCCGCAGGTTGCCGGCCAGCGCACCGCACTCACGGCGCGCCGTCTCGAAGCGCCGCTCCCACGACTCGCGTACGGCACCCAGCTCGGCCAGCGCGCTCAGGCCGACCGTCCCCGCGAGCAGCCCCTCGTGCGCGGTCGCCAGCTCCGTCCGCACCGGGCCGAGATGTACGCCCATCCCCTCCGCACCCCCCGCAGCCYGCAGCCACGCCCCGTCGCTGTGCCTCAACTGGTCGCCGCCCGTGGAACCGCCCCCGCCACCCGCCAGATCACTCAGCCTCTGCCGCACACCGCTCACCGCTCACCACTCCCCACTCACCCCGGTCCTTGATCGTGGAGCGGCACTGTGCCAAACCCGGCATCCCCGACACGCCGCGCTTCCGGGCGTACGGAAGCCCGGAAGCTGCCTCCTCCCCCAGCGCCCGGCGGCCCACCGGCWGATCGCCKCCGGACGGAGATCACCCGAACGGTGGACCAGCCACGGACCGGCCACGCACCAGCCGCGGATCAGCCGCCGACCAGCCGTGGACCCGCCCACGGCCCATCGGCAGACCAGCAGCACGCGCGGCAGACCGGCCCGCTACGCCCCGTACGTCCTCGGATCCTCCGACGCCAGCCGGCGCAACGCGTCGGCCGCACGGTCCTCGGGCAGGGTTCCGTCCTCCTGGACGCACCACATGAAGTACTCCGGCGAGCCGTCGTCCCCCGCGTACCGCAGGCACAACACCGTCTGGTCCAGGTCACTGAACGCCGTGCCGGCCCAGCCCAGTTCCACGCCCCAGCGGGTGAGCAGCTCCGGCCGGTCACGCAGTCCGGCGGCGATCAGCCGGGCGGTCCTGCGGGCCGGCCAGGTCCACGTGTGGTCGTTCTCGGCACGACGGACCTCGGCGTCGTACGCGGCCGCGTCGAAGCGCAGTTCCGGGATCTCACGCACATGCAGCGCGGACGGCGGCGGGGGCGGGCACCGCCAGTCGGACCACACCACCTCGCCGCGGGCCCGCCGGATCGTGACGTACAGCGCACCGCAACAGCCCTCGGAGCAGTACGCCTCCGCGAGCTCCACCTCCCGAGGTTCCTCCGTGGCCCGCAGCCGGCCGCTGTCCAGCAGCCATTCCGGGCTGTGCACGGTCCCCCGCCCGAAGACCGCCGGCACCAGAGGGCGGCCGTCGACCACGATGCGGGCCTCGACGGTGCCCGGGTCGAGGGGATCACGTTCGGCGACGTCGATCCGCAGCCCTTCCACCGGTCCGGCCGGGCCACGCGCCAACTGCCGCCGGGCCCGCCGCGCCCACTCGGTACGCCGCCGCACGCCCCCGGGCTCCGCCTCCTCGTCCACGACCGTCCGCCATGCGGGCCGGTCCAGGACGGCGACCAGCTCCGCGACCACGGCCTCCCGCCGCCCCGGCCCGCCCCAGTCGTGCAGCACGCCGGTCCCGCTGGAGAGCTCCTGGGCCGCTGACAGCAGCAAGGCGTAGTGGTCAAGGGTGGGCTCCAGGTGACGGGCGGCGGCCCGCGCCATGGCCTCGTACGCGCGAACGGCCTCCTGATAGGAGAGGATCTCCGGACTCGAGTCACGTACACAGGTCATCCGGAACAACAACCAGGCCGCCTGTACGACCAGTTCGGCGGCCCCTACCCGCGGTGTGCCGACCGGCCCCGAGGAGCCCGCGTCCGCCTCGTCGAGCTCCAGCAACCGCTCCAGTCGCGCAGCCTCCGCCACCCGCCGGGCGTTCTCGGGCCCGATCGTCCGCGGCAGCGCGACCAGCCGCTCCCGCACATCGGCGTCATACCCCGCACCGAGCGCACCGAGCAGCCTGCTCAGTTCGGGCTTCGGCGCCTCGTTCCGCAGGTGGATCAGGGCCGCGGCCCGCCTGTCGAGGGTGTCGAGCGTGTGGATGACCGGGCGTACGAGGTCCCGCAGCAGCGCCAGCGACTTCAGACACGGCACGTCCTCCGGCTCTCCGAGCCGGGTCAGCAGAGCGAGCCCGACGCAGACGGACCGGACGCTGCGTCCCGTACGAACCAGGCACCGAGCGAGCGCACGTGCCCGCGCCTCGTTCTCCAGCGACAGCCCGCTCACGATCAGGTGAATGCTGTGGTGCCGGACCGGTGGATCCATGGCGGCCAAACGCCGTTGCAGTTCCTCCGCGGCCGCGGAGGCGTCCGGTTCCACCAGCAACGAGGTGAGCGCGTCGGTCAGCTCGGCCCGGATCTGCCGCCGGCTGCGGTGGGCCCGCTTCGTCGGTGGGGTGCGATCGGGCGGTGCCGCGTACTCCAGGGACCACGGGCCTTCGGGCTCGGCCAGCTGGACGGACATCGCGCACCGGTACAGCGACGACCGGGAAGTGAGCGCTCCGCGCTCTTCCGGGGCGCTCAACGGATGGGGTGGTTCTCGATTCCGTACGTCATGCGGCGGAGTCTGGCAGGACCCCGGCTGCCGCGCCAGCGGATTACCTCACCGCCGACGCCCCACGCCCCACGCCCGACGCCCGACGCCCGGCCACGACACCCTGGCCACGCTCCCTCCCGGCCGGAACACAGGAAGCCGGAACACAGGAAGAATGCGCCCCCATGAGCTCTTCGCAACCCTCCCCGCTCTCCCCCGCCTCCTGGCACCGGCCCATGGTCGCCCGTCTGTCCGACGAACAGCACCGCACCGCGACCATGCTGGAGCTGTTCTTCGACCTCTGCTTCGTCACGGCCGTGGCCCAGGCGGCGACGGCGTTCGAACACGAACTCGCGGAAGGACACATCGGCCACGGCGTCCTCGGCTACGCGATGGTGTTCTTCGCGATCTGGTGGGCCTGGATGAACTTCACCTGGTTCGCCTCCGCCTACGACACCGACGACGTGCCCTACCGGCTGCTCACCCTCGTCCAGATCACCGGCGCCCTCGTCCTCGCCGCCGGGGCCTCACAGGCCTTGCAGCACGAGGACTTCACGGTCATCACCTGGGGCTACGTGATCATGCGGCTCGCCATGGTCACCCAGTGGCTGCGGGCCGCCCGGTCCGACCCCGAGCGGCGTTCCACGTGTCTGCGCTACGCCGTGGGGATCTTCGTCGTACAGGTCGGCTGGGTCGTGCGTCTGACGCTGCCCGAGGACACCGGCCTCGTCACGTTCGGCATCCTGGTCCTGGCCGAGATCGCCGTACCCGCCTGGGCGGAACGCTCGGCCACCACCACCTGGCATCCGCACCACATCGCCGAGCGGTATGGCCTGTTCACCCTGATCGTGCTGGGCGAGTCCATCACCGCGGCCACCGGAGCCGTACACGCCGCGCTCGACTCCCACACGGCACTCGGCGACCTCGCCGCCCTGGTCGTCGGCGGCATTCTGACCGTCTTCGCCCTGTGGTGGCTCTACTTCGCGCGGAGTGCGCGCGTGCACGACCGGCTCACCACCCTGCGCATGGCACTTCTGTGGGGTTACGGCCACTACCTGGTCTTCGCGTCCGCGGCGGCGGTCGGCGCCGGTCTCGCGGTCAACGTGGCCCACACGACCGGCCACGGACACCTCTCCGACCGGTCCGCGGCGGCGGTCTACACCATCCCGGTCGCCGTCTTCGTGACCCTCGTCTGGCTGCTGCACCACCGCACCGGCAGCCTGGGCCGCACGGCCGACGTGCTCCATCCCGTCGCGGTCCTCGCCGTCCTGGCCGCCACGTTCGCGCCGTCCCCGGTCCTCGTCACGGGCATCATCACGGCGCTCCTCATCGCCGCGACGCTGGTCCTCTCCGCGCGGAACACGGCACGGGGCGAGACGGACGAAGGCACGCCTCCAGCCTCCGAGGCCCTCCGTACACCGCCGGTTTCCTGAGCCCGGCGCGGCTCAGCGTGTGCTGCGTGCCGCCGCCGACTGCCCCGGCAGCACGATGCCCTGTGCCTGGGCGGCCTTCCCGGGGCGCAGGGTCCACGGCACCGGAGAGGTCTCGGTCAGCCAGCCGTCGGAGACGATCCCGCTCACGACGAGGCCGCGCAACGAGCGCGAGAGCTTCTTCCAGCCCAGCCCCTTGCACAACTGTCCGTACGAAGGCCCGTGCCCGTGCTCCGCGCGGAAGGCCACGGTGAACTCGGCCGCCTCCCGGCCGCACTCGGGATGTGCTTCCCGCCATGTGCCGTGGTCGTTCGCGGCGGGCCGGGGTGCGGGGACGGGCGAGGGTGCGGACATGAACGCCTTCGCGACGCGCCCGAAGGAGGGCCGGCAGAGCGTGCACTGCTCCACGGACTCCACGTGCCGCAGCAGCGCCGGACTGATCCCGGACTTCCACTCCGCCCACTGGGCCGGGGTGACCTCCTCGAGTTCGGCCGCGGCCGCCGCCTCCCGCGCCACCCTGCGCGCCGCCTCCTCGGCCGCGAGCTCCGCGACCTCCTCAGGGGTACGGAACAGGCCGGCGAGGTGCCGGACCGCCGGGCCGAGCCGGTAGGTCCGCCCGGAGATCTCGGCCAGGAACCCCTTCTCGATGAGGACGGGCACCGCCGGGTAGCAGGCGACGGGCAGCTCGTCGGGTGCCTCGCCGAGGAGTTCGTCGGTGCAGTACGCGGCCAGGAACAGCGCGGCGAGCCGCGCGGCCGGCGAGGCCTTCTTGACCGGCTTCGCCATGCGCGTACGCATGGCCCATCCCGAGACCTTCGACCGCGTGCCCTTGCCCAGGGGCAGCACGTGCTCCGGGCCCGGCGCCATCTCCGGTACGACGATCCCGGCGGGCTTGTCCGGGTCCCCGTGGAGCAGCGAGTCGGGCACCTGCCAGCCGGCGGCGGCCAGTTCACCCACCGCCCCCGCCGGATCGTCCAGCCGCAGCGACCGCAGGTCCGTACCCGTGAGGTTCCCGATCCCGGCCCGCGCGGCCCGGATCGCCACCACGACGGCGAGAAGTTGCGCATCGACGGTGGTCAGCGGCAGTCGGCTCACGTACGAAAGGAGCTCACGCGCCGCCTCCCCCTGCCGTGGCGTCAGCAGAAACGGCTGGGGCACGGGCGGCGGAGGCGGCACAGCGGCGGTCTCGTCCGAAAAGGCAGGCTTGGGCACATCACATCTAACGGTGATCACACCGCGGAAGTCACGCGTGACGTGGGCCACATCACCCCGGCTGCGGCCGAGCGTACCGAACAGGGCCTCGCGACCGGGGCCGCACGCGGGTGGATGCCGCCATTCCGGGCACGTCAGCAGGACGTCAGCCGAGCGTTAGCAGAACATGAGCGGCGGGCGGGAGGCTTCACATGTCAGCAGGTCAGGAGGGGGTGCGGTTCGCCGCAAGTTCCGGGCCTCGGCAGCACCTCCACACTCGACCGTCACACACTCGGGGAATCCACATGCGTACGATCCACTCCCGCAAGCGCACCGCCGCCCTCGGCGCAGCCGTCACCGCCGTGCTCGCCCTGGCTCTCACCGCCTGCAGCGGGGACGGCGGCGGCACCAAGTCGGCCGGCCCGGCGGACAACGCCGCGAAGAGCGCCGCCTCGGCGGGCGCCTCGCAGCAGTCCGGCTCCGACGGCTCCTCGGACTCCTCCGGCACCGCGACGACCGGCGGCTCCGCGGAGAAGGTCACCTCCAGCACGGGCACGTCCAAGAGCGGTGCCACCAAGACCGGCACGACCACCGGCGGCAACACCAGCGACAGCTACGCCTACAAGCACCCGTGCACGAGCGAGAACCTTTCGGTGCGCGTGTACGCCCGTGAGGGCTCGGCCACCCAGCAGGTGATCGAGGTCAACAACACCGGCGCGAACGCGTGCGGTCTGAGCTACTTCCCGCGGGTCAGCCTGGGCAGCGCGAGCGCCCAGGACCACAGCGGTGACGTCACCCCGCTGGTCCCGGGCGGCCTGGGCGGCGCCCCCGCCTACCCGGTCAAGCCGAAGACCGCCGCCATCGCGGTGATCGACCTCAACCCGAGCGGCGCGGACGGCGCCCTGACCTGGATCAACGAGCTGAACGTGCTGGCCGACGGCGACCACATGCCCAACGCGGAGCAGCTCAACTTCCCGCTCGGCCCCGACGTGAAGGTCCTCGACCCGAAGCTGGGCCTGTACAGCGGCACGATCGCCGATGCGGTGAGCTCCATGAAGCAGGCCGACTCGAAGTCCTGACCCCAGCCGGAACCCACCCCCGCGAGCCTCCTGACGAACGCCCCACCGGCGGCCCGTCAGGGGGCTCTCGGCCGTTCGGCCAGAGGCCCGGCCATCCGTCAGGTGAGCGGGGAGACCGGGGAGACGGACTCTCCCCTCCTCCTGTCAGCCGGCGGTCTTCGGCTGCGTGAAGCGGATGCGGTTGCCGAACGGGTCCCGGAGACCGCAGTCCGTGCCGTAGGGACGCTCGGTGGGCTTCTCGATGAACTCGACGCCCTGGGCACGCAGCGTCTCGTACGTCTTGTGGCAGTCGTCCGTGGTGAGGATGACCCAGCCGCCCATCGCGCCCTTCGTCACCAGGTCGCGGACCTGCGCCGCCGTCTCCTCGGACATCGCCGGAGCGCCCGGCTTCTCCAGGAGGATCTGCCGTTCCGGATGGCCCGGGACACTGACGGCCAGCCAGCGCATGGATCCGAGGTCGACATCGGCGGCCACCTCCAGCCCGAGCTTGCCGACGTAGAAGTCGAGGGCCGCGTCCTGGTCGAGGACGTACATCTGCGAGTGCGTGATGGCGTTGAACATGACGTCCACGCTACGACCCCGGCGCCCCGAAAACTTATCCGTAACTGCTCAATCGGCACGGGCTCCTGCCGCGGGGAGCAGCGGCCTACTTGGACACGACCCGTCCCACCGCGTCGGGGCCGGTCGTCAGCGCCTCGGAGGTGGTCCGCCACGCCGGATCGCCGGGGTGCAGCCGGGTCCGGAGGTAGGCGGCGCTGAGCCGGGCCACGGCGGCCACGCGTGCAGGGCTCTCGTCGGTGGTCTCGGCGGCGTCGTATCCGGCGATCCCGCCGAGCCCGTGCTCCGCGTCGAACAGGGTGAGCAGGTCCTTGGGCCCGGGGGCGAGGGTGTAGGGGTCGGCGTGCCACTCCGGTCCCATGTCCGTGAAGTGCCGGGAGTCGTCCTTGTCCCCCGCGACCACCAGCGCGGGTGCGGCCATGGTGGAGAAGTCGACGCCACCGATGATCGGCCACTGCCCGGCCATGGGCCCGTTGAAGACCTCGCCGCCCCGGCCGGGCGCGGCAAGCAGGACGCCGGCCTTGATCCGGGGCTCGACGAGGCGCACCACGTTGCCGGTGGCGGGGTCGGTGAGCCCGGCACCCAGGAGAAGGGCTGCGGTGAAGCCGCCGAGCGAGTGTCCGGCGAGGCCGATGCTGCCGTGGTCGATCCGCCCGGCAAGCTGCGGCACGGCGTTCTCGATCACGTCGAGCCGGTCGAGGATGTGCGTCATGTCCTCGGCGCGGGAACGCCAGAAGTCGGGAGCTCCGGGGGCGTCGGCTACGAGGTGGCTCAGCGTCCTGGACGTGAGGTGGGTGGGCTGGAGGACGACGAATCCGTGGGCGGCCCAGAAGTCGGCCAGCGGGGCGTAGCCGTTGAGCGAGGAGAGGTTGTTCGAGGGGCCGTGGCCGTGGGAGAGGAGGAGGACCGGAAGTGCGGTTCCGGTCACGGGTGCGGAGACGCGCACCTGGAGATCGACGGGGCGGCCCGGCACGGAGAGGGTCACGGGACTGACGGACAGGACGGGGGCGGGCGAGCCCAAGGCGTCGAGAGCGGGTCCGCTCTCGCTGGTGGACGCGGATGCGGATGCAGATGCGGATGCGGATGCGGATGTGCTCACGGGGAGGGCTCCTTCTCGATGGCACCGACCGCGCACGGGTCTCTTTCGACCGGCGGCGGACATGGTGGTCAGGGGCGTCCCGCGTGGTCGGCCAACCAAAACGGAACGTCGCTCCACTTAGTATCCGGAACACTGCTCCGCTTTGTCAATCGACCGGAGGCCGCACCCGCCCCACGCCTCGCTCCAGCCCCGATCAGCCACTCGGTCGCGTCCACGCCATCGTGAAGCAGGTAGGAACCCCCGTGACCACCGCTTCCTTCCGGTACACCCTCGGCGACCGGCCGACGATCTCCCGGAACGTACGACTGAAGGTCCCCGTACTCCCGAAGCCGACCTCGAAGCAGATGTCCGTCACGCTCCGGTCGGTCTCCCGCAGCAGGAACATCGCCCGCTCGACCCGGCGCCGCTGAAGGTAGCGGTGCGGCGTCTCGCCGAACGTGTCCCGGAAGGTGCGCGAGAAGTGCGCCTCGGAGACATGCGCGATCCGCGCGAGAGCCGGCACGTCGAGCGGCTGGGAGTACGCCCGGTCCATCGCGTCCCGGGCCCGCAGCATGCGCCGGTTGGAGTCCTCGGAAGCCCGGCTCATCGCACGGCCCTTTCGTCTACTGCGCCCCCAACTCGCGGGTGTCGCACGAATGAAACAGGCACATATTCACCATCCCCCTGTTCCGTGGAGGAGTGGGGAGCCAAGTGACCAGGGCGGCAGCGGCCGCCCGGACGCGAGGGCACCGACCCGCGCACGTCAGGTGTCGAAGCGGCCGCGTGCGCTCTCGATATGGCCGAGGTGCTGTTGGGTCCAGTCACAGATGACATCGACCGCGGCGCGCAGGGCCCGCCCCGGCCCGGTAAGGGTGTACTCGACGCGTGGCGGCACGGTGGGGTACACCTTCCGGTCGACCAGGCCGTTGCGCTCGAGCATGCGCAGGTTCTGAGTGAGCATCTTGTGGCTGACACCCTCGACCTCGTCGCGCAACTCGCTGAAGCGCAGGGTGCCCTCGCCGAGCGCCTCGATGATCAGGAGCGCCCATTTGTTGGCGACGTCCGAGAAGATCTCCCGCGCCAGGGAGTCCGCCCGCCGCAGGTCGGCATCCTCGGGCAGGCCCTTGAGCAGTTGCTTGGTCACCATAAGGTTCCTCAGTCACCGAAAAGTGCGTTCTTCCAGGTCAGCCGCCACTCTCCTACAGTTCCTGAGTAACCACAAGAGAGCGAAGCGGGAGCGAGAACACCATGGCCACCCTTGATTCCTTCAGCTTTGACGTGCCGGCCGAGAACGACTTCGGCTACTCGCAGGCGATCAGGTCCGGCGAGCTGATCCACGTCTCCGGACAGGTCTCGTTCGATGACGCGGGCGAGTTCCTTCACCCGGGCGACTTCGCCGCCCAGCTCGAACAGACCTACGCCAACATGGACCGGATCCTGGACCACTACGGCGCCACCCGGAAGCAGATCGTCTCGCAGACCCTGTACTTGGTGAACCTGCGCCAGAACGGCGCAACAACGATGGCGGGCAATCTGCGGTATTTCGGTGACCACCGCCCGGCCAGCACGGTTCTGGGCATCACCGAACTGACCCTGCCCGGCCAGCTCGTCGAGATCAGCTTCGTCATCGACACGAAACTGCCCGCATGAGGTGAGGGCCGAAGACCCCGGCCGGGCCGGTGGGCCTGCGTCACGGAGACTCGTCCCCCCGGACCGTACGGTTAGCCGGCACATTCCACCCAGAGCATCTTCCCTCCCTGCCCGGGCAGCCCGCCGCGCATCGGGTAGCCGCCCCAGCTCTCCGCGTAGAGCGTGACGAGGTACAGCCCCCGCCCGCGCTCGGCCAGTTCCTGCGGAGCCTGCGCGCTCCACTGGAAGGGGGCGGGGATGTGGGGTTCGGTGTCCCAGACCCCGAGCCGGATCCGGCTGCGGCCGGCGTCGCGGATACGGAGGGAGTACGGCCCCGAGGAGTGCCGGTAGGCGTTGGTGACGAGTTCGCTCGCCAACAGTTCGGCCGTTTCGGTGAGTTCGGGCATGCCGTGGGCGCGGAGCACGTTGCGGAGCGTGGCACGGGCGACCCCGGGAGCCCGGGGATCCTGCGGGAGTTGGAGGGTGTACGTCCAGGGCGGCGCTACGGTGGCCGTGGGCATGGAGTTCTCCGATCACGAGGGACGGCGAAGCGTGGATGAGGTGTGCTGCGGTGCCCGGTGACGAGGCCGCTCCGTCGAGCGGGGTGCTTCCGGGCGGGTGGCCTGAGACGGAGATTAGACGGTCGCAAAGATTCTTTGCATCAATGAACCAGAATCCTTGCGCTGAACCACTCGTGTGAGTGACCCATCAACGGGATGTATTGCAAGGGGAGTTCGATATGGCAGGCAGGGCCGCCCCCACCGCACGCCGCGCACGGCTCGGCGCCGAACTGCGCAAACTTCGAGAGCGCGCCGGTATGACCACCACGCAGGCCGCCGACCTCCTCGGCACGAGTTCAGGGCAGCTCAGCAACATAGAAGTCGCACGCTTCGGGGTCAGTGCCGATCGCGTACGGGTCGCGGCCCATACGTACTCCTGCACCGACCAAGCGCTCGTCGAGGCGCTCGTGTCCATGACGACCGACCGCAAGCGCGGCTGGTGGGAGGAGTACCGCGAGATCCTGCCGCCCAAGCTGCTCGATCTGGCCGAGATCGAACACCACGGCACCAGCTTGCACGCGGCGCACAGCATCCACATTCCCGGCCTGCTCCAGACCGTCGATCACGCTCGGGAGATCTACCGTCAAGCCGTTCCGGAACTGTCCCCGCCTGAAATCGAGCACCGGGTCTCGTACCGCATCAAGCGACAGGCCGTGCTCCACCGCTCGAACCCTTCGCCCTACCGGGCCGTCATTCACGAGGCCGCACTCCACATGAGGTTCGGCGGTGTGGAGGTTGCCGGCGGGCAGCTACAGCATCTGCTCAAGGTGAGCGAGCTCCCTCACACATCCATCCGCGTGATCCCTTTCGAAGCCACCTACTATCCGGGGTCGGGACAGTCCTTGTACTACGTGCACGGGCCAGTACCCGCCCTCGACACCGCACAACTCGATCAGTCCCACGGTCCTGTGTTCATCGACGCCGAAGCGCAACTCTCCCAGTACCGCCTCCTCCTGGAACGCCTCGAAGCGGCTTCCTTGAACGTCGTGAAGTCCCAGGACCTCATCCACAGGGTCGCCAAGGGCCTGTGAAAGGAGCCACGTTGTCCCAGCACACCTGGCAGAAGTCGTCGTACTGCGCACAGGGCGAAGCCTGCATTCACGTGGGCACCGACCGACGCGGATCAATAGGACTGACCGAATCGGGCGACCCCACCGGCGCGATACTCCGCACCACCCCCGCCGCCCTGCGCGCCCTCCTCCGCACGCTCAAGGAGGAGCACCCCCATGGCTGACACACTCACTTGGACCCGGGCCGCCCCCGAGGACGAACCCGGCCCCGGCCCCTGGATCGAGATCGCCTTCGGCGAGGGCGACGACCTCGTCCACCTGCGCGAGACCAGCGACCCCGAGAACGTCGTCACGACGACCCGGGCCAAGTGGGAGGCGTTCGCGAAGGGCGTCCGGGCGGGCGAGTTCGACCACTTCGTCACCGACTGAGCCCTGATCCCCCGCTACCGCCGGTCACTCGTGCGCGGCGGGACCCGGCGGTACCGTCCGTCCATGTCCCTGAGCCACCTCACCCTGTCGCCGCGCCGCGGCATCGCCCTGACCGAATTACGGCTGCGCTCGACCTACGGCGGCCTCATCGAGGGCGTCCCGACGAAGCAGGTCAACGAGCGGATCATCGCCCACCTCCTGCGCACCGCCGAAAGCTCCTACCCCGGCCGGCCCGTCCATCTCGTACCCCCCGAAGTCACCGCGCGAGGCGGGACCACCCGCCGCGGCGAGCCGATCGAGGACCTGCCGGCCGTCGCCTGCATCGGCGCGTTCGACTCGGGCGCGATCGACCCCGCCCACGACTCGGGCTGGTACTTCTCCGCACTCGTCGTCGTCTGGTTCCAGGACACCGCGGACACTCCGACGAACGACAACGACCCCGCCGGCCTGCGCAGCCTGGCATGGGACGAACTGGCCCGGGAATTCGAGGACTGAGGACCGCCACCCAGCCGGGCGGCGCATAGCCCCATACGGCGGGACGACCGCCGCTCCCCCGGACGGCGGAGGCATCCGGGGCCTCGCCTCCTCCCCGCACAGGCACCGAACTCACCTCGCGGGGCGATGAGACGAGCGGATACCCACGACAGGCTGACGTCATGCGACCGACACAGCGCACCCACGCCGCCCCGCCCGATACCGCCATCGCGTCGCCCGCCCCGCGCTGGGCCGTCCGCTGCGCACACCTGGCCGCCCTCGTGGTCCTTCCCACCGGCCTCTGGCGCATCGCGCTCGTCCTCGGCTTCCCGGCCGGCTACACGGCCGAGGGGTTCGAGGCCTTCGCAACCCCGGGCGCGAAGGCGTGGATGCTGTTCCTGAGCGTGGTCACCGAGTTGCTGGCGCTCCTGACCGTCGGCCTGGTGCGCCCGTGGGGCGAAGTGCTGCCGCGCTGGATCCCGCGCGTGGGCGGGCGTACGGTCCACCCCCTGGCCGCCACCGTGCCCGCGCTGACCGGAGCCGTCTGCCTCACCGCGCTGTGGGCGCCGATGGCGTGGTGGTGGACCTTCCCGCACGCCGACATGACCCATACCGGCCACACCGTCGTCGGTCTGCTGTACCAGCCGCTCATCCTCTGGGGCCCGTTGCTCGGCGCGGTCGCCGTGTCCTACTACCGTCGGCGTACGGGACGGCCATCCGTCCACCGGGCCTGAGCAGCGGCAAAAGGTGAAGGGAACGTTCCGCCGGGCCCCCCTCGTTACGGCGGCGGCCGTACACAACACCACCGCAGCCACCCGAGGAGCACCGTGCCCGAGTCGAACGCGCCGATGCAGGCGACGGCCGGCAGGTCCTCGATCGGCTCGCCGCGGCGGGTGGTCCCGCCTCGCGCGGTGACTTCGGGGGGTACGAGATGGACGGGCCGGCCGGGGTAGGAGCTTTCGGCGGTGCGCAGGAGGTGGGCGATGATCCGCTCGTTGACCTGCTTCGTCGGGAGCCCTGGACCGGGCCCTCGCCGGTGCGGCGGCGGTCATCAACTGCGCGGGTCCCTTCGCGCTGACCGGCGCCCCGGTCGTCGAGGCGGCCCTGCGGGCGGGGATTCCCTACGTCGACGTCGCGGCGGAGATCGAGGCGAACGTCGCGATGTTCGCCGACCACACGGAGGCGGCTCTGGATCCGTTCTTCTACGGCCGGTGGGACGAGGCGGCGCGCGACCATCACGCGGCGAGCCGGCCGGACAACCCGGACGCCGTGGCCCACTTCGGGGCCGAGGGCGCTTTCGACCCGCCGGCCACCCGTGCGGCGCTGGCAGCCTTCCGGTCGCCCGTCCTGCTGCTGGCGGGCGAGTTCGACCTGAACAGTCCGCCCCGCTCGGTGGCCGCCTTCGCCGGGCTGTTCCCCGACGCCACGCTCGTCGTGCAGGAGGGGGCGGGGCACTGTCCGTGGGTCGACGACGCCGATCGGTTCGTGGAGCTGGTGTCGGCGTTCCTGGCGTGAGCGTACGAAGGGGCGGGGCGGACGGGGTGTGCCCGCGCTCACCCCGGCAGGTCGACCGTCACGTGCGGGGCCAGCGCGCGCAGGAAGTCCGCCGCGTCGAACATCGCACCGGCCGAGGCCACGCCCGTGGTGCGGGTGCGGCCGGTCAGGATGCGGGCGACGGCCTCCACGGCCAGGGGCGCGGTGACCGCGTAGATGTCCTGGCCGCGTGTCGTGGCGCGGCGCTCGACGCCCTCCGTGCGGACCACGACATCGACGACGAACGTCTGGTCCGAGCGCCCCAGCGCGTCGACCGCCTCCGGTGCCGGGGTGTCCTCGCCCGCCAGGTCGCCCGCCGCCTCGACGGACATATGGGTGCGGACCTCCGGGACCTTCACATGGCTGGGCACCGTGACGACATCGGCCATGGTGAACTCCTCGATCACCGCGCGTCTGCCCAGCGGCTCGGGGAACAGCCACTCGCCCCGCGTCACTTCGTCCCGGTGGTAGCGCAGAGCGCCGTCCGTGAACCGCACCCGACGGCCCGCGCGACGGTCGTGGGACACCTGCCCCGCCTCCCGGGTGCCTGCCGTGGGACGCCAACTGCTCAGCCCGTACGCGACATCGACCGAGTCCGCGGCCGTCGCCCCGCCCGTCGCCGCGCTGACCAGCAGGTCGCCCAGTCCGCCGTAGAAGGCCATCGCGGGCACCACGTGCGTGCCCGATGCCAGGGCCGCCTCCGTGTGGTCGGCGAACATCGCGACGTTCGCCTCGATCTCCGCCGCGACGTCGACGTAGGGAATCCCCGCCCGCAGGGCCGCCTCGACGACCGGGGCGCCGGTCAGCGCGAAGGGACCCGCGCAGTTGATGACCGCCGCCGCACCGGCGAGGGCCCGGTCCAGGGCGGCCGGGTCGTCCACGTTCGCCGGCCGTACCTCCACCTCGCCCCACTCGGCCGCCAGCGCCTCCAGCCGGGCCGCGTTCCGGCCGGAGGCGACCGGGGTGAACCCGCGCCGCCGCAGCTCGGCGACGATGAAACGCCCGGTGTGCCCGGTCGCCCCGTAGACCACTACCGCAGCCCCTGTGTTCATGGTTCCCCGCTCGCTCTCGATGTGGTGAGGACTTCAGTCTCGGCGGGGACGGAGCACGACCGTGAGGGTCCGGACCGACAGCATGCGTACACTTTCGGACATGCCAACTGTCGCGCTGCTGGCCGCCGGTGACCTCCTGCACTTCGAACTGGGCGTGGCGTACGAGATCTTCGGCAACCCCCCGCGCGAGGCGACGGAGGGCTGGTACGACGTACAGCTCTGCGGGCCGGGCCCGGTGCGGGTCGGCCCGTTCACGGTCGAGCCCGACCACGGGCTGGACCGGGCGACGGCCGCCGACACCGTGATCGTGCCGGCGGGCGCCGACATCGACGTGCCCCCGCCCGCGGAGCTGGTCGAGGCCGTACGCGCGGCGCACGCGGCGGGTGCGCGGGTCGCCTCGCTGTGCACCGGGGCGTTCGTGCTCGGTGCCGCGGGCCTGCTGGACGGCCGGCGGGCCACCACCCACTGGGCCCACGCCGCCGAGCTGAGCGCCCGCCATCCGCTGGCCGAGGTCGACCCGGACGTCCTGTACACCGACAACGGCAGCGTCCTCACGTCCGCGGGCAAGGCCGCGGCCGTCGACCTCTGCCTGCACCTGATCCACCTCGACCACGGGGCGTCCGTCGCCAACTCGGTCGCCCGCCGCCTCGTCATGCAGCCGCACCGGCCGGGCGGCCAGGCCCAGTTCGCGTCCACCCCGGTGCGGGCCTCGGGCGACCACGCGCTCACCCAGT
The DNA here is from genome assembly GCF_008042275.1 of Streptomyces sp. OR43. GTDB lineage: Bacteria > Actinomycetota > Actinomycetes > Streptomycetales > Streptomycetaceae > Streptomyces. Next base: position 15,951 of record NZ_RDBK01000030.1, read on the forward strand.
TGCTCGCCTGGGTCCAGCAACGGCTGGACCAGCCGCTGTCGGTGACCGACATGGCGCGGAAGGCGAACACGAGCCCGCGGCACCTCGGGCGGCAGTTCCGGTCGGTCATCGGGCAGACCCCGATCCAGTGGCTCCTGATCCAGCGGGTGCGCCGCGCCCAGGAGTTGCTGGAGGCGACCGACGACAGCATCGAGGCGGTCGCCGTCGCCACCGGCATGGGGACCGCCACGACGCTCCGGCGCCAGTTCAAGAAGATCGTCGGCGTCCCGCCGGACAGCTACCGGCGGGCCTTCCGCGGTGCGGGCCCGGCCTGACCCGGCCCGATCCGACCGGCCGGCCCGCCTGATCCGACTGCCTGGCGCACCGGAACGTCCATGCTAGGAAGAGGCATGGTTTACACGATCGAGCGGACCGACGCGCGTACCTGGCCGGATGAGCAGCTGAAGGAGCTCTTCAGCGAGGGCTTTCCGGCATTCATCAGCGCCGACCGCCTGGTGAAGGAGTACATAGGCAGGGTCGGTGAGTGGTTCGCCGGTCTGGACCTCACGCTGGTGGACGAGCGCGAGGTCCCGGTCGCGTCGGGCTGGGGCGTACCCATCCACTGGGACGGTCTGACCGAGACGCTCCCCAGCGGGTACACCCAGGCCCTCGTCCGCGCGGTCGAAGGCCGGGAGCGGGGGACCGAAGCCAACACGCTGGTCATCTGCGGAGCTGTCGTCACTCCGTCGCTCAAGGGGCGCGGGCTGGCGGGGGAGACGATCAAGGCTCTGCGCCGGACGGCCGGGGAGGCCGGCCTGGACCGGGTCATCGCGCCGGTCCGTCCGACGACGAAGGCCCGGTATCCGCTGACACCCATCGAGACGTTCATGCGCTGGAACCGTGAGGACGGCATGGCCCTCGACCCGTGGCTGCGGACCCATCAGCGTCTCGGTGCCGAGATCCTCGCGGCGGCGCCCGCGTCGCAGACGATGACCGGCACCGTCGCCGAGTGGGAGCGCTGGACGGGCCTGGCCCTTCCCGCATCGGGCGACTACGTGATTCCGGACGGCCTGAGCCTGCTCCGGATCGACCGGTCCGCAGACCAGGGCGTGTACCGGGAGCCCAACGTCTGGATGCGGCACAGCTGAGCGGGGCGCGCGGGCCGGGCCAACTCCACGACAAACGTGGCCCCTTCGATCCCATGCACATACCGCCGACGCCGACGCCGACGCCTATGCCGATGCCTATGTCCATGCCGATTCCGATTCCGGACGGCGTCGCGCCGGGGCACTATGATCCCGGGCGTGACGATCACGTACGAGTGGCGGGGTGACTTCGACAACACGGCGCTCGACGCGTTGCACGCCGAGGGTTTCGGCTCCCCGGTGACTCCGGCCGACTGGCGTGCACGGCTTGAGCGCCACAGCCTCGGCTGGGTCTGCGCCCGGCACGCCGGCTCGCTGGCCGGGTTCGTCAACGTGGCCTGGGACGGAGGAGCGCACGCCTTCGCCCTGGACACGGTGGTGGCCCGGCATCTCCGGTCGAGAGGGATCGGCGCGGGGCTGGTCGCCGTCGCCGCGGAGGAGGCCCGTGCCGCGAAGTGCGCGTGGCTGCACGTCGACTTCGAAGAGCATCTGCGGTCGTTCTACTTCGATGCCTGCGGCTTCCGGGAGACGGCGGCGGGCCTGATCGCCCTCTGACGGAGCACGGACACCGGCCGTGTCTCAGCGGAAGTACGCCGCGTTCTCCGCGACCCACTGCCGGAACGGCCGGGCCGGGGCCCCGGTGACCTGCGGAACCGTGTCGCGTACCGCCAGCAGCTCGTCGTTGACGTCTCCGCCCGTGACGTCGAGCACCGCGTCCGCGGCCTCCGCTCCGAAGACCGCGGCCATCCGGGCGTGGGCCTGTCGGCGGCTGATCTCGGCGAACGGCACCTCCCGGCCCAGGGCTGCCGCGATGGCCTCGGCCTGCTGACGGGCCGACACCGGTTCCGGGCCGGTCAGGGCGTATGTGCGCCCCCGGTGGCCGGGCTCGGTCAGCGCCACCCGTGCCACCGACGCGATGTCCGCGGGATGGATGGTCGGCAGTGCGGTGTCCGCGTACGGTGCGAGAACGGTCTCGCGCTCACGGACCGAGTCCGCCCACATCAGGGTGTTCGAGGCGAACTGGGTCGGCCGCAGGATCGTCCAGGCCGGGCCGCTCTCCTTGAGCAGCTGCTCCACCGCCAGGTTCTCCTGGGCGGGGACGAGGTGCGGATGCGTCAGGGCGGTGATCGAGGACACCAGCACCACGTGCCGCACGCCCGCCTGCCGCGCGGCTTCCAGGATGTCGGCGTCCGGCCCCAGACGCGATACGAGGAACAGTGCCCGCACCCCCTCCAGTGCGGCCGTCAGCGACGCAGGCTCCGCGAAGTCGCCCTGCACGGCCTCGACTCCTTCGGGGAAGGCGGCCTGCGCGGCGTGGCGGCTGAGCCCTCTCAGCGGTCCGGCGCCGTGTGCGTGCAGCTCCTTCAGCAGCGCGCTGCCGATGTTTCCGGTGGCTCCGGTCACGAGGATCATGAGCGTGTTCTCCCGTCGTCGGTGTTCAACCGAGAGAGACGCTAGAAGCTCAATGGCACTTCAGGTCAAGGCCGTTGAGCGCCGTGCCCCGGCCGGCCGGGAGGCCGGCCGGGGCACGGCGATTCCGCCCTCCGGCGGCAGCGCCTGGCGTCCGCCGGTATCGCCTACCGTCCGCCGGTGGCCCGGCGTCCGGGCCGCCTCACTTCAGATGCCGGATGAAGAACCTGGCCGCGTCGTCCCCGGCGAACTGCGGGACGCCGGTGTGACCCCCCATGTTGGCCTGCAGCGTCTTCTCCTCGGACCCGAAGGCGTCGAACAGGTCCAGGGCCGCCTGCCGGTCGTTTCCCTCGTCGTCCCACTGCAACAGGACATGGAGAGGAACGGTGACCCGGCGGGCCTCCTCGAACATGGAACGCGGCACAAGACTGCCGGCGAAGAGGCCGGCGGCCGCGATGCGCGGCTCGACCACCGCCAGCCGGATGCCGATGGAGATCACGCCCCCCGAATACCCGACCGGCCCGCCGATCCCGGGCAGCGACAGGAGGGCGTCCAGGGCCATCTGCCATTCCGGGACCGCCTGCTCGACCAGCGGGAGGACGAGCGCGTCGACGATCTCGTCGCTGACCGGCTCGCCGGCCTCCAACGCCCGGCGCAGGTCGGCGCGGGCCCCGTCCACGACGGGCAGGCGGGGCCGGTCGCCGCTTCCCGGGAGCTCGATGGTGGCCGTGGCGAAGCCTTGCGCCGCGGAGTGCCGGGCCCGGGCCGCCAGTCGCGGGTACATCCTGCCCAGTCCGAGCGGAGGGTGGCCGAGCAGGATCAGCGGTGCCGGTGAGGTGGACGAGGATGCCGACGCGGGCGTCCACAGGATGCCGGGGATCTCCCCGAGAGTGAATGCGCGTTCGAGGACGCCGTCGTCGAGGTGCTGTTCGGATGTGAACTGCATGGTCGTGCCTTTCGGGAGTGCTCGGATGCGGCGCTCCCGGACGACCTATCGCCCGACCATGACTCCGGAAGGGAGCACCCATGTCGTTATTGCGTTCACGGGTACCACCTCCTCGTTCTGTCGCACGGCCTCCGCGAGAGTAGCAGCGGGCCTCCGTGCTGCGTCAACGGGCTTTTTCACGGGCGCGCGGGCCGACGCACCGGACCCCCGCCC
>NZ_RDBK01000031.1:0-8492 GCF_008042275.1 Streptomyces sp. OR43
GGGGCGGCCAGGCGCTTTTCCGCCGTCCCGGATCCGGCCGCTTCGGGGCCCTCCGCGCCATCGACGCACAAGGTCCGTACGTCTTCGGGCCCCTGGTCGACGCCCTGGCACGGGCCCGGCGCTGCACCCCGTTCATGGTGCTGCTCGCCGCCTACCAGGCGACGCTGTACCGCTGCACGGGACAGCACGACTTCTGCGTCGGTGTCCCCACGGCGGGCCGGTCCGGCCCCGACGAGGAGCGGGCCATCGGCTACTTCTCACGGACCCTGGTCCTGCGCTCCGACGTGTCCGGCGCGCCCACGTTCGCCGACCTGCTGCGCCGTGCCCGCTCCACGGTGTTCGGGGCCTTCGCCCACGAGCGCATCCCCTTCGAGGAACTGGCCGAATCCCTGCGGCTGGACCGGGATCCGGGGCGCACGCCGCTGTTCCAGACGATGCTGACCGTCCACACCCAGGACCCCGGCCTGCTGCGCGACGCGTCGTTCGCCGGTCTCGGCTGCACCGAACTGGACCCGGGTATGCGGGCGTGCAAGTTCGACCTCACGCTGGACGTGCGCCGGGACGGCGAGGACGTGGTCGCCGTCTTCGGCTACCGCACGGACCTGCTCGACCGGGACCGGGTCGCCCGGCTGGGGCGCTGGTTCGACACGCTGCTGCGTGCCGCGGTCGCCGCCCCGGACACACCCGTCCACCTGCTACCGCTGCTGGACGAGTCCGAACGCGCCGCCCTGGAGACGGCCGGCCGGGGCCCGGACCTGCCCGAGGGTCCGCCCACCGTGTACGAAGCCATCGCACGGACCGTGCGCGACCGGCCCGCCGTCGAGGCCCTGCGCGGGCGCGACAGCTCGTTCTCGTACGCCGCCCTGTGGGACGCGGCGGGCAGCCTGGCAGCCCGGCTGGCGGCCGGCGGGGTGCGGCGCGGGGACACCGTCGGTGTGCTCCTGCCCCGCGGCCCGCGTGCCGTCGTGGCGATGCTCGCCGCCTGGCGGGCCGGCGCCGCCTACCTCCCGCTGGACCCCGACTACCCGCCCGCCCGGATCGCGTACATGATCGCGGACAGCGGCGCCGGCACCGTCCTGACCTCCCGCCACGGCACACCGCCCGAAGTCCCCGAGGACGTACGGACCTTGTGCGTCGAGGACACGGAGGGCCCCGAAGACGTACGGACCTTGTGCGTCGATGGCGCGGAGGGCCCCGAAGCGGCCGGATCCGGGACGGCGGAAAAGCGCCTGGCCGCCCCCCGCCCCGACACGGCGGAGGAGGGCCCGGCCGCGCCCCTCCCCGWCGACCCGGCGTACCTCGTCTACACCTCCGGGTCGACCGGCTCGCCCAAGGGCGTCCTCGTCCCGCACCGGGCACTCGCCGAGCGGGTGCGCTGGATGCGCGAGGGGTACGGGGTCACCGCCGGGGACCGGGTCCTGCACTGCGCCTCACTGAGCTTCGACACCTGCGCGGAGGAACTGTTCCCCGCGCTGGCCGCCGGGGCCACCCTCGTCGTGGCCGACGCCGGCGCCACGCTGCCCGACCAGCTGGCCGAGGACTTCACCGCCGATGTCACGGTCATGGACCTGCCGACCCCGTACTGGCAGCACCTCGTCGGCGACCTCGACGTCGTCGCCTGGCCGGACGGGCTGCGGCTGCTGATCCTGGGCGCCGACCAGGTGCAGGCCGCCGCCGTGGCCACCTGGCGCGAGCGCTTCGGCGACCGGGTACGGCTCGTCAACTCGTACGGCCCCACCGAGACCACCGTCATCGCCACGACCGCCGACCTCGGTGCGGCCGACACCCGGTCCCGCCCGCCCATCGGCACACCGATCGGCGGCGTCACCGCCACGGTGTGCGACGAGCACGGTGGCCCGGTCCCGCCCGGCACCCCCGGCGAACTGCTCATCGGCGGTACGGGAGTGACCCTCGGCTACACCGGCCGGCCCGGTGCCACCGCACGCGCCTTCGTCCCCGACCCGTACGGCCCGCCGGGCTCCCGCCGCTACCGGAGCGGCGACCTCGTGCGCCGCCGGGCCGACGGCGCCCTGGAATTCCTCGGCCGACTGGACGGCCAGGTCAAGGTGCGCGGCTACCGGGTGGAGCCCGGCGAGGTCGAGAACGCGCTGCTGGCACAACCGGGCATCGCCGAGGCGGTGGTCGTCGCCCGCCGCGACACCCTGGTGGGCTATGTGGTCCCCGCCGCCACGGACCCGGCCATCCCGACGCCCGCCACGGACCCGGCCATCCCGACGCCCGCCACGGACCCGGCCGTCCCGGCGTCCGCCGCCCCGGCGCTCGATCCGGCCGGTCTGCGGAGCGCTGTGGGAGCGCTCCTACCGGCCCACCTCGTGCCCGCCGCGATCCTCGTCCTGGACCGGCTGCCGCTCACCCCGAACGGCAAGCTCGACCGGGCGGCCCTGCCCGCCCCCGACCGGCGCCCCGAACTCCGCGCGAGCTACCTGGCCCCGCGCACCGAGGCGGAGGAACTGGTGGCCCAGATCTGGCGCGAGGTCCTGGACATCGACCGCGTCGGTGCCCTGGACGACTTCTTCGACCTGGGCGGACACTCCCTGCTCGCCACCCGGGTCATCGCCCGCGTCCGGGCCACCGCCGAACTCACCGTCCCTCTGCGCACCCTCTTCACCCACCGCACGGTCGCGGAGTTCGCCGAAGCCGTGGAAGCCGCCCTGATGGCCGAGATCGACGCCCTGTCGGACGAGGAGGCCGCCGCCCTCCTCACCGCGGACGGCGACGCACTGGAAGGAACCCGTACGCCGTCATGAGCGACACCACCGCCCCATCCTCCGCCGCCCCATCCTCCGCCGGTCTCTCCGATGCCAAGCGCGCCCTGCTCAGCCGCCGACTGACGGCCGGCCGCACCGCCGCGCCCCGGCCCGCCGTGCCCCGGCGCCCCGACGGCGCCGTGCCGCCGCTCTCCTTCGCGCAGGAACGGCTCTGGTTCATGGAGCAGTTCGCGCCCGGCACCGCCGCGTACAACATCCCCGTCGCCCGCAGGCTGCGCGGCGAGCTGGACCGGGAGGTGCTGGCACGCGCCCTGGACACCGTGGTCGCCCGGCACGAGACGCTGCGCTCCCGGTACCCGGTGACCGACGACGGCCGCCCGGTCCTGGAGATCACCGAGCCCGCGCCCGCGCCACTGCCCCTGGTGGAGGCGTCGGACGAGGAACACGCGGCCCGGCTCGTGGACGAGGCGGGGGCCCAGCCCTTCGACCTGGCCGCCGGGCCCCTGCTGCGTACCCTCCTGGTGCGCGTCGCCGACCGCGACCACATCCTGCTGCTCGTCGTCCACCACAGCGTCAGCGACGGCTGGTCCAGCGAGATCCTGATCTCCGAGATCCTGCGCTGTTATGCGGGCCACCTCCAGGGCGACGCCCCTGTGCTGCCCGAACTCCCGGTTCAGTACGGCGACTTCGCCCAGTGGCAGCGCGACCGGCTGAACGGCGACGCGCTGACCGCCGAAGTCGCCTACTGGGCCGGGGAACTGGCCGGTGCGGAGCCCCTCGTCCTGCCCACCGCCCGGCCCCGCCCGGCCCGGCAGACCTTCGACGGGGCCGGCTACGGATTCCAGGTGGACCGCGCCCTCCTCGACCGGCTCGCCGCCCTCGGCAAGACGCACGGGGCCACCCTCCACATGGTGCTCCTGGCCGCCTTCCAGGAACTCCTGGCCCGGTTCAGCGGCCAGCGCGACTTCGCCGTCGGCTCGCCCGTCGCCGGCCGCCCCGAACCGGAACTCGAGGGGCTGGTCGGCATGTTCGTCAACGTCCTGGCGCTGCGCGCCCGGCTCGACGGCGATCCGTCCTTCGCCACCCTGGTGGAACGTACCCGGGAAACCTGCCTCGAGGCGTACGCCCACCAGGAGCTGCCGTTCGCGCAGCTGGTCACCGAGCTGAAGGTGGAGCGCGACGTCTCCCGCTCCCCGGTCTTCCAGGCGGTACTCGCCGTACAGAACTACGCCACCGGACACCAGGCCACCGCCGGTCCGGGCCTGGACGTGGAGGCCTACGGTCTGCGCGCCGCGGGCACCCGCTTCGACGTCGAGCTCTTCCTGATGGAGTGGCCGGACGGGCTGCGCGGCGCGTTCAACTACAACACGGACCTGTTCGACGAGGCGGACATCGCCCGTCTCGCCGCCCACCTCGACCGGCTGCTGCACGCGGTCGCCGACCGCCCCGACGTGCCGCTGTCCGCGCTCGATCTGCTCTCCCCCGGTGAACACGCGCTGGAGATAGAGAACTTCAACGGTACGGAGGTGCCGACACCGGACGACGCCACGCTGGTCTCCCTCATCGACGAGCAGATCGCGCGCACGCCCGGCGCCACCGCCGTGACGGCCGAAGACCGCAGCCTCACCTACGCCGAACTGGACGCCGCGGCCGACCGCATCGCCGCCCGGCTCCTCTCGGCCGGCACCGCCCCCGGCGACGTCGTCGCCGTCGGCGCGGAACGCTCCCCCGAACTGGTCGCCGCCCTCCTCGCCGTACAGCGCACCGGTGCCTGCTACACGCCGCTCGACACCGAGTACCCGCCCGAACGGCTCGCGTTCATGCTCGACGACAGCGGCGCGCGGGTGCTCCTGACCCTGCGCGGCACCCCGGTCCCCGAGGACTGCCGGGCCACCGTCCTGTATCTCGATGACGACGACCCGCTCGACGGGAGCGCTCCCACGCCCCGGAGCCCCGTCCGGCCGACGCCCGACGACCCCGCCTACCTCATCTACACCTCCGGCTCCACCGGACGCCCCAAGGGCGTGCCGAACACGCACCGCGCCATCGTCAACCGCCTGCTGTGGATGCAGCGGGCCTACCCCATCGGGCCGGACGACTCCGTGCTCCAGAAGACCCCGGCCGGGTTCGACGTCTCCGTCTGGGAGTTCTTCTGGCCGCTGATGACCGGCGCCCGCCTCGTGCTGGCCCGCCCCGGCGGCCAGAAGGACGCCGCCTACCTGCACGAACTCATCCGCTCCGCCCCCATCACGGTCGCCCACTTCGTCCCCTCGATGCTGCCCCTCTTCCTCGCCGAGGAGGGCGCCGGACGGTGCACGGCCCTGCGCCGCGTCGTCTGCAGCGGCGAGGCACTGCCGCCGGACACGGCGCGCGCGTTCCGGGAGGTGCTGCCCGGCTGCGCCCTGGCCAATCTGTACGGGCCCACCGAAGCGGCCGTCGACGTGTCGGCGTGGGAGTGCGAGGCACGGCCCGATGTGGTCCCGATCGGCTTCCCGGTCGACAACATCCGCCTCTACGTCCTGGACCGGGCACTGCGGCCGGTGCCTCCGGGCGCACAGGGTGAGATCCACATCGCGGGGGCCGGGCTCGCCCTCGGCTACCACCGGCGCCCCGGGCTGACCGCCCGCCAGTTCGTCCCCGACCCGTACGGCCCGCCGGGCTCGCGGCTCTACCGCACCGGCGACCTGGGCAGGCGCCGCCCCGACGGCGCCCTGGAACACCTCGGCCGCATCGACCAGCAGGTGAAGCTGCGCGGGCTGCGTATCGAGCTCGGCGAGATCGAGTCGGCCCTGCGCGCCCTGCCCCCGGTCGCCGAGGCGGCCGTCGTCGTACGTGAGGACAGCCCGGGAGACAAGCGGCTCGCCGCCTACCTCGTCACCGCGGACGGGCAACCGGCACCCGATCCGCAGGAACTGCGCGCCGCCCTCAAGCGGGTGCTGCCCGATTACATGGTGCCCGTCTCCTTCACGGTTCTGCCCGTCCTTCCCCTCTCCCCCAACGGCAAGCTCGACCGGCGCGGCCTGCCCGCCCCGCAGATCCACCGGACGGCCGGTGCGGCCAGTGCGCCCGACACCCCTGCGGAGCGGGTGCTCGCGGGGATCTGGGCCGAGGTGCTCGGCCTCGACGAGGTCGGCGCGGAGGAGGACTTCTTCGACCTCGGCGGCCACTCGCTCCTCGCCACGCAGGTCGTCGCCCGTGCCCGCAAACTGCTCCCCGGGGCGGGTGCCCGGCCGGTCAGCGTGATGGACCTGTTCACGTGCCGCACGGTCAGGGACCTGGCGGCGCTGGCCGACCTCCCCGAGGACGCCCGGGGACCCCGCCGCCTGCTGCACCGCCTGACTCCCCCGGCCCCCTCCGGACAGCTGCGCGCCACCCTGGTCTGCGTCCCGTACGGCGGGGGCAGCGCGGTCGTGTACCAGCCTGTCGCCGACCTCCTGCCGGAGGGCTACGAGCTGTGGTCCGTGGCCATCCCGGGCCATGACGTCGGCGTGACCGAGGAACACCTGCCCTTCGGGGAACTCGCGGATTGCCTGGCCGCCGAGATACGCGAACGGGTCCAGGGGCCGCTGATCGTGTACGGGCACTGCGGCGTCGGCACCGCACTGGCCGTGGCCACCGCCCGCCTCCTGGAGGCATCGGGCCGCGAGCTCGAAGCGGTGTACGCGGGTGCGCAGTTCCCCTTCGCCAAGCCGCGCGGGCGGGTACTCGGCGCCCTGTCCAAGGTGGCGTCCCTGGAATCGCTGCTCGGCAACCGGGTGTACGTCAACTGGCTGACCGGGATGGGCGTCGACACCTCCCAGCTCGACCGGGAGCAGACCGCGTTCATCGTGGGCAACATGCGCCGCGACAGCCAGGCCGCCGAGGAGTACTTCACCGGGGCCATCGCCGACGTCGAGGCGGGGGCACCCCGGCTGAGGGCGCCGCTGGTCTCGCTCGTCGGCGACCGCGACCCGGCCGCCGACTTCTACCAGGAGCGCTACCGGGAGTGGCTGCTGCTCGCGGAGCGCTCGGCGGTCGCGGTGATCGACCGGGGCGGCCACTTCTTCGTGAAGTACCGGGCCGCCGAGGTCGCCGAAGCGGTGACGAGCGTTCACGAGGCGATCCGGGCGGAGGCCACGGGCACGCTGCCCGCGCACTCCCCGGACGCGGCCTGGTGGTTCCACGCCGAGACCGGGCCTTCCGGTGGCGCGGAGGTAAGGGCGGACCCGGCCGCGGGCGACGCCGGGGCCGGTGGGGCCGGGGCCGGTGGTGCCGGGGCCGGTGGCGCCGGGGCCGGTGGCGCCGCCGAGGCAACCGGTGCTCCCGCGGAGGCCACGAGTGCTCCCGCGCCGGGTGCGGCACGCTTCCTCGCCGTCGTGCTCGGGCAGCTGGGCTCGATCGTGGGCTCCGCGCTCACGGAGTTCGCCCTGCCCATCTGGATCCTGCTGGAGACCGGTTCACTCACTCGGTTCGCGTTGTACTCGGTCGTGGCGATGCTGCCCGGCATCCTCGTCGGCCCGCTGGCCGGGGCGATCGTGGACCGCTTCGACCGGCGCAAGGTCATGCTCGCCGGCGACATCGCGGCGGGGCTCAGCCAGGTGGCCATGCTCTGCCTCCTGCTGGGCGGCGTCATGGACACCTGGTATCTGTACCTGCTGCTCGGCAGCCTCTCGGTGGCCCTCACCTTCCAGCGACTGGCGTACAGCTCGGCCGTCCCGCAGCTCGTCCCCAAGCGCTATCTCGGCCACGCCAACGGAATCGTCCAACTCGCCTTCGGAACGGCGCAGTTCGTCGTACCCCTCATGGCAGTGGCACTCATGGCCGGCATCGGTCTGCGCGGCATCCTGATCCTTGACATCGCGAGTTACGCGGTCGCGGTGGCCGTCCTGCTGTGCGTCAGGTTCCCCCGGACCCTGCCGTGGAGCCGCCGGGAACCGGTCGTCGAGGAGATCAAGCAGGGCTTCGCCTACACCTGGCGGCACCGGGGCTTCCGGTCGATGCTCCTGTGGTTCGCCGCGCTCAATCTCTTCCTCTCCCCGCTCTTCCTGCTGGTGACGCCCCTGGTGCTGTCCTTCGACACCCTGGACGGGGCGGCGGCGGTCGCCACGGCGGGCGGTGCCGGTGCCGTCGCGGGCGGACTGATCATGGGAGTCTGGGGCGGGCCCCGCAGACGCCGGGTGCGCGGCATGCTGGCTCTGGCCGGGGTGTTCGCCCTGGCCGGTGCGGTGACCGGGCTGCGGGCCGATCTCTGGGTGATCGGCGCCGGCGTCTTCGGGATGTCCTGCGCCATCGGCCTGGTGAACGGGGTGTACTCGACGATCGTCCAGGTCAAGGTCCCGCAGCGTTTCCACGGCCGCGTCTTCGCCCTGAACACCATGGTGGCCTGGTCCACCCTCCCCATCGGCCACGGCCTCGTCGCCCCCCTGGGAGCCCGCCTGTTCGACCCGTTGATGACGGAGGACGGGGCGCTGGCCGACAGCGTGGGCCGGGTGCTGGGAACGGGGCCGGGGCGGGTTCGGCGCTCGGTGCGGACGCGGCGAGGGCAGCGGCACGTTCCCGGAGGCCGATGAGGTCGTCCGGCTCGGCGTCCGGCACATCGAGGTCGAAGCGGGCAAGCACCGGCAGCCGCAGCGCCAGGGCCACCAGCGCCAGCATCGCCACACAGCACAGCAGGTACATCAGSCCGATGCCCCGCCCCGGCCCCGTTCCCAGCACCCGGCCCACGCTGTCGGCCAGCGCCCCGTCCTCCGTCATCAACGGGTCGAACAGGCGGGCTCCCAGGGG
>NZ_RDBK01000031.1:8592-9424 GCF_008042275.1 Streptomyces sp. OR43
GATGAGGAGAGCGGGACGGCCGCGGTCATCTTCGTCTCGATGAAGCCGGGGGCCACCGCGTTGACCGTGACGCCGTGGTCGGCGGCGGCGCGCGGGGCGAGCGAGCGGACCAAGCCGATGATGCCGGCCTTGCTGGCCGCGTAGTTCGTCTGGCCGTTGTTGCCGGCGATGCCCGCGATGGAGGCGGTGGCGATGATCCGGCCGCCCCGGTTGACGGTTCCGGACTTGAGCAGCGCGTCGGTGGTGCGCAGGACGCTGTCGAGGTTGACGTCGATGACCGAGGCCCCGCGGTCGGCGGGCAGGGTGGCGCCCGGCCTGCCCGCGCGTTTGAACGGGGAGGTGGCGGCGCCGCGCGCCAGGGAGAGCAGCAGGCTCGGCATCCGCGTCACGCTCCCAGCAGGCTCTGGCCGCAGACCCGGACGATCTGGCCGTTGACGGCGTTCGACGCGGGCTGGGCGAACCAGGCGGTCGTCTCGGCGACGTCGACCGGGAGGCCGCCCTGTGAGAGGGAGTTCATGCGGCGGCCCGCCTCCCTGATGAGGAGCGGGACGGCCGCGGTCATCTTCGTCTCGATGAAGCCGGGGGCCACCGCGTTGACCGTGACGCCGTGGTCGGCGGCGGCGCGCGGGGCGAGCGAGCGGACCAAGCCGATGATGCCGGCCTTGCTGGCCGCGTAGTTCGTCTGGCCGTTGTTGCCGGCGATGCCCGCGATGGAGGCGGTGGCGATGATCCGGCCGCCCCGGTTGACGGTTCCGGACTTGAGCAGCGCGTCGGTGGTGCGCAGGACGCTGTCGAGGTTGACGTCGATGACCGAGGCCCAGCGGTCGGCGGG
>NZ_RDBK01000031.1:9524-13160 GCF_008042275.1 Streptomyces sp. OR43
GATGAGGAGCGGGACGGCCGCGGTCATCTTCGTCTCGATGAAGCCGGGGGCCACCGCGTTGACCGTGACGCCGTGGTCGGCGGCGGCGCGCGGGGCGAGCGAGCGGACCAAGCCGATGATGCCGGCCTTGCTGGCCGCGTAGTTCGTCTGGCCGTTGTTGCCGGCGATGCCCGCGATGGAGGCGGTGGCGATGATCCGGCCGCCCCGGTTGACGGTTCCGGACTTGAGCAGCGCGTCGGTGGTGCGCAGGACGCTGTCGAGGTTGACGTCGATGACCGAGGCCCAGCGGTCGGCGGGCATGTTGGCGAGGCGGCGGTCGCGGGTGATGCCGGCGTTGTGGACGAGGATGTCGAGGCCGTCCGGGGCCGCGGCGGCGATCCGTTCGGCCGCGTCGTCGGCGGTGATGTCCAGCGGCAGGGCGGTGGCGCCGAGCCGGTCCGCGGTGCGGACGAGGTCCTCCTGGGCCTGCGGGATGTCCAGGCAGATGACGTGGGCGCCGTCCCGGGCGAGGACGGAGGCGACCGAGGCGCCGATGCCGCGGGCGGCTCCGGTGACCAGTGCGGTGCGTCCGTCGAGCGGGGCGGCCCAGTCGGCGACGGGTTCGGGGGCGGTGCCGGTCACCTCGATGACCTGGCCGCTGATGTACGCGGACCGGGGCGAGAGCAGGAAGCGCAGGGTGGACCCGGCTGCGGCGACCGCGCCGGGGGCGATGCGCACCAGCTGTACGGTGGCGCCCTTGCCGATCTCCTTGCCCAGGGAGCGTACGAACCCTTCGAGGGCCTGTTGGGCGGCGGCCTGGTGGTGGTCGTCCGGCGACGGGTGGGTGCCGAGGACGACGATGCGGCCGCCCGGGGCGAGCGAGCGGACGACGGGGTGGAGTGCGGCGTGCACGGCTGCGAGTCCGGCGGCGGTGTCGACGGCTGTGGCGTCCAGGACGATTCCGGCGGGCCGGTCGGCGCGGGCCGTGATCTCCGGGCCGCAGGCGGCGAGGACGGTGCGGAGCTCGTCCGTGGCGGCGGACTCCCCGGCGGTGAGGTGGAGGACCGGGCCGGTGAGGGTCTGGGACTCCAGGGTCCAGCGGCGCAGCCGGGCGGGCTGGGGCAGGCCGAGTCTCCGGGTCAGGAATCGGCCGGTTGTCGTGCTGGTGAGGTGCAGATAGCGGTCGGCCATTGTCCAGACTCCCTGCTCGGTCGTAGATTTACTCTGGAGTAAGGTTACTCAAGAGTCAGGAGTTGGTCGAGATGAGTTGGTCGAGTTGATCCCCCTCGCACTCCCGCAGCCCCGCCGGGTCGCGGTCATCGGCGGCAGCCGTATCCCCTTCGCACGCTCCGACGGCCCGTACGCACAGGCCTCCAACCAGCAGATGCTGACCGCCGCGCTGGACGGTCTGGTCGAGCGCTTCGGTCTCCAGGGGCAGCAGGTCGGCGAGTTCGCCGCGGGCGCGGTCCTCAAGCACAGCCGGGACTTCAACCTGGCCCGGGAGACGGTGCTCGGCTCGCGGCTCGACCCGCGCACCCCCGCGTACGACCTCCAGCAGGCGTGCGGCACCGGCCTCCAGGCGGTCATCGCCGCCGCCAACAAGATCATGCTCGGGGCGGTCGACTCGGCGATCGCGGGCGGCGCGGACACCACGAGCGACGCGCCGCTCGGCGTCAACGACGAACTGCGCCGGCTGCTGCTGTCGGCCCGGCGTGCGAAGTCGACGGGCGGGAAGGCCAAGGCCCTTGCGGGCGTACGTCCCCGCCACCTCGTCCCGGACATCCCGCGCAACGCCGAACCGCGCACCGGCCTGTCGATGGGCGACCACGCGGCGGTCACCGCCCGGCAGTGGGACATCGGCCGCGCGGAGCAGGACCTCCTCGCCGCCACCAGTCATCAGCGGCTCGCCGCCGCGTACGACCGGGGCTTCCTGGACGACCTGGTCGTCCCGTACCTCGGCCTGGACCGCGACCAGAACCTGCGCCCGGGCTCCACCGTGGAGAAACTCGCCACGCTGAAACCGGTGTTCGGCGCGGACCACCCGGACGCGACGATGACCGCGGGCAACTCGACGCCGCTCACGGACGGCGCCGCGACCGTACTCCTGGCGAGCGAGGAGTGGGCCGAGCGCCACGGTCTGGAGCCGCAGGCGTACCTCTCCCTGTACGAGAGCGCCGCGGTCGACTACGTGGGCGGCGAGGACGGACTGCTGATGGCGCCCGCGTACGCCGTGCCGCGGATGCTGGAGCGGGCCGGGCTCGGCGTCGAGGACTTCGACCTCTTCGAGGTCCACGAGGCCTTCGCCTCCCAGGTGCTCGCCACGCTGGCCGCCTGGGAGAAGCAGGGACTGGCGCCCGTCGACCGGGAGAAGCTCAACGTGGCGGGGTCCTCCCTCGCCACCGGGCATCCGTTCGCGGCGACGGGCGCACGGATCGTCGCGACCCTCGCGAAGCTCCTCGCGGAGCGCGACGCCCCGGGCCGCGGCCTGATCTCGGTCTGCGCGGCGGGCGGCCAGGGAGTCACGGCGATCCTCGAACGCGTCTGAGCAGCAGAGAAGTTGAGCACGGTCCGGCGCGGGCATCAGGGCCTGTCGCCGGACGGACCAGGTGAACCGCCCGACCCCGATGCCGAGGAGCCGCACGTGTCGAACTGCCAGAGGTGCGTGAGGTCGCCGAGCTGTCTGCGTTCCTGGCTGATGACACGGCCCTGGTCGGCCGTCTCGACCGCGCAGGCGACCGCGCCCGAGTCCTGGAGGATCCAGCGGGCCTGGAACGCGGACGAGGTCGGGTAGATGGGGACGGTGACCAGGCCGGCGGCCCAGGACGCGAAGTCGAGCAGCGTCCACTCGTACGTCGCGCGGCGGGCGGCCACGGCGTCGTCGGGGATGTTCCTGCCGAGCTTCTTCAGCCGGCCCAGCGCGCCCGTGTCGAACTGCCAGAGGTGCGTGAGGTCGCCGAGCTGTCTGCGTTCCTGGCTGATGACACGGCCCTGGTCGGCCGTCTCGACCGCGCAGGCGACCGCGCCCGAGTCCTGGAGGATCCAGCGGGCCTGGAACGCGGACGAGGTCGGGTAGATGGGGACGGTGACCAGGCCGGCGGCCCAGGACGCGAAGTCGAGCAGCGTCCACTCGTACGTCGTGCGCGCCATGATCGCGATGCGGTCACCGCCCCGCAGGCCCTCCGCGATCAGGCCCTTGGCGACGGCGAGGACCTCGGCCGCGAACTCCGCCGCCGTCACGTCCTGCCAGCTGCCGTCCGGCTGCTTGCGGCTGAGGACGGCGTCCGAAGGTGCCTCGCGGGCGTTGTCGAACGGGATCTCGGCGAGCGAGCCGCGGCGCACCGGCTGGGCGAACGCCGGGACGGACACCTGGCGGACGGTGCCGTCGGCGGCCCTGACCTTCGTCGGTTCGACCAGGACGGGGGTGGCGAGGACGGACTGCTGATGGCGCCCGCGTACGCCGTGCCGCGGATGCTGGAGCGGGCCGGGCTCGGCGTCGAGGACTTCGACCTCTTCGAGGTCCACGAGGCCTTCGCCTCCCAGGTGCTCGCCACGCTGGCCGCCTGGGAGAAGCAGGGACTGGCGCCCGTCGACCGGGAGAAGCTCAACGTGGCGGGGTCCTCCCTCGCCACCGGGCATCCGTTCGCGGCGACGGGCGCA
>NZ_RDBK01000031.1:13260-57751 GCF_008042275.1 Streptomyces sp. OR43
CGTTGACGCAGTACGGATAGCCGTTGGGCGCGGTGCCGCCGCCCGTGCCGCCCCCGCCGCCCCGGCTCGCCGTCGTCGCCGTGGACGGTGGTGGTCCCGGAGGTGGGGGCGATGCCGTTGGCGCCGTTGATGAAGCGGTCGCCCCCGGCGAGCGGGACCACCTGAGGCGCTCCGGTCCGATCATCCTGTGCGTGGCGCACGCCCAGCGGCGACCGCGCAGTCACTGGGAGTGGGCTACATCGGCTGGTCCTGGAGCGGCAACGGCAGCGGCGTCGCGTACCTCGACATGGTCAACGGCTTCGACGCGAACTCCTGACCGCCGGGGGCAACCGCTTCATCAACGGCGCCAACGGCATCGCCCCCACCTCCGGGACCACCACCGTCCACGGCGACGACGGCGAGCCGGGGCGGCGGGGGCGGCACGGGCGGCGGCACCGCGCCCAACGGCTATCCGTACTGCGTCAACGGCAGCTCCTCCGACCCCGACGGCGACGGATGGGGCTGGGAGAACAGCCGGTCCTGCGTCGTGGCCGGCAGCGGTGCCGGCAGCTGACATCCGGCAGTGTCCGGTCCGGCCCGTCTGCGCAGGCAGTCGGGCCGGACCGGCGTCGGATCAGGCCGCCCGGAGCACCTCGCAGGAGCAGTGGCGGAACTCCAGACCGAGCTCCTGGTCCACGGCCGCGCTCGAACGGGTGGCGGCTTCGGCGACCTTCTCCCAGGAGCCGTACTTCAGGTAGAGCTGGTCCGCCGTCGGGCCGAGCGGGTTGCCGTACTTCTTCTGGTTGCGTGCCTCCAGCTCCGCGACCTGCTCCGGGGTCATGCCGGCGCGGATGACGTCCTTGGCGTCGTTGCGCATCTGGACCAGAGCGCGCGCGATGTCCTCCTCCGAGCGCCCTTCGGCGCGCATGGCGCACTCCGTGCGCTCCATGTCCACCAGGAGCTGGTGGTAGGCCATTCGCTGGTCGCGGGCGATCTCGCGTTCCTCCGGCGTCTCGCTCCGGATCAGGCACACGACCGGTTCCGGGCTGGTGCAGTCACCGTGTTCCGGGGCGGCCTGGGAGACGGGGGCGACGATCACCGAACCGCAGGCGGCGGCCGACCGGCACGGCTGGACCGCCCGCTCGGCGGCGGAGGCGGGCTGAAGGGGGAGGAGGACGACGTGGGCGACCAGCAAGGTGGGAACCACGCGGCGGGCCAGGGAGCGCAGACTGTTCAGTGACATGCGCTCATCGTTCGGCAGACCACCGGGGGAACCTGAGCGCGGCGGGGCCGAAACAACCCCCGTGGGCTGCGGACTCCACCCCGCCGAGTGAAGCGGGGCCACCGGCGGCGCGGCGGTGACCGGGGCGTGGACGCGGCCGGTGGCGTACGCCCCGTCGGCTACCAGCCGGTCCAGAGCAGGTGGTTGACCGCCAGTGCCACGACCGCCTGCGCGGCCAGCCAGCCGCGCCGGCCCCGGACGGGCAGGAGGGCGGCCGCGGCGAGCAGCCAGAGCATGAACGGCTGCCAGATCCGTTCCGTCTCCGCCTTGCTCATCCCGGACAGGTCGGCCGCCAGCAGTGCCAGGAGCGCCGCCGAGACGAGCAGGGCCAGCCGCTGCGACGGAGCCGTCGTCCCGGTGCGCAGGATGCGCAGGGCCCCGGGGGCCCCCGCCGTACTGCGGCGCAGGCCCGCGAGCGTCGCCGGTCCCACCGCGATCGCCGTGCAGGCGAGGTTGGCCCAGACCCAGTACCAGTAAGGACGGACGCCGCCGGCTCCCTGGTAGTAGCGCTCGACGAGCAGGTGGTACGCCTCCCACCAGTTGAAGCCCGCGAGGGTGAAGGCCACCGGCACCACGAGAGCGCCCAGGACGAAGGGGGGCAGCGGCCGGGCGGTGCGGGTGAGGACGAGGACGGCGAGGAGCGGGAGCGCGATGAGCGTCAGACCGTAGCTCAGGTAGCAGGTCAGCCCGTAGAGGAGACCGGCGCCCAGTGCTGCCGCCGCGGGGCTGCGGACCGTGCGGGTCGCGGCCAGGGCCAGCAGCGCGACGGTCCAGCCGGCCACCGCGGTGAAGTAGCCGTCCGCGGAGGTGCCCGCCCAGATCGCGACCGGTGCGAGGACGACGAACGGAGCGGCGCGGCGGGCGGTGCGCTCGTCCGCCAGGACGCGTACCGCGATCAGGACGGCCACCGCGGCGGTGGCGCCGGTCACGACGCACCAGATCCCGGCCCAGGCGCCGCCGCCGAGCCCGATGCGGTCCAGCAGGACGAAGGTGAGCGTGGCGCCCGGCGGGTGTCCGGCGATGTGGGCGGGCCAGTTGCCCGGCGCGCCGCTCAGGATGTGTTCGTTGAAACCGCGCAGCGCACCACCGATGTCGTCGAAGCGGCCGATGACCCGCAGGTACTCGTGCTTCGTGGTGAGCCGTTCGGCGATGCCGCGGCCCCAGCCGTCGATCATGGCCAGCGAGAGGACCCAGGCGAGCGAGGCGGCGTAGCAGCTGAGCAGCAGCCCCCGCCACCGCAGCCGGTCGGCGAGGACGGGACCGTACGCGATGACGGCCGCGGCGACGACGGGCGCGATCCAGGTGCCCGGCCCGAGGTGCGGGTACCAGGTGGCGAGCAGGGGCGGCCAGTGGACGACGAGGGTGCGGGCGGGGTCATCGAAGGCGCGGCCGACGAGTACGGCCGCGGCGACGAGTACGACGCCCGCCGCGGCGGCGGCCAGGTCGCGGCGGTGCCCGGAGCGCTGTGCGGGGAGCGGCTCGATGGCGGGTTCGGTACGGTCCTCGGTCTTCACGCAGGCACCGTACGCACGACACCGCGGCGCGCGGGCGTGGTGACCGGGCGCGTCACCGAACCGTCAGATTCCGTGGTCCACGCGGCGGCGGGCACGGAGCGGCCGTGCGTCCCAGGGGTGACGTCACCGTTTCGTCAGGAGTCGCAACCGCCTCACCCCTCCCACCCCGGCATAGCGTCGGGGCATGGGCGACAGCCGTCGGCAGAGTCCGACCCCACCCGCGTTCCTCTCCCGCCTCCTCGGCGGCCGGGCGACGACGGTCCTCGAACACCTGCCCTCCGCGCCGGGGTTCTGGCGCAGCCCGGTGCGGGGCGTGCGGTTCACCGCCGTGCTCGGCCTCGTCCTGCTCGTCGGGATCACCGTGCTGTTCGTGACCGGTCTGTTGTCGTACGCCGCCTACAACCCGGACCTGAACCCGGTCAACGACAAGACGCCCGACAAGGGGCTGCTGGGCTTCTACCTCTTCGCCTGGCCGACCGGTCCGCACTGGCTGTACCGGCTGACGCAGGGGCTCCACGTCACCCTCGGCATCGTGCTCGTCCCGGTTCTGCTGGCCAAGCTCTGGTCCGTGGTTCCGCGGCTCTTCGCGCTGCCGCCGGCCCGTTCCCCCGGGCACGCCCTGGAACGGATCTCGCTGCTCCTGCTGGTGGGCGGCGTGCTGTTCGAGTTCGTCACGGGGCTGCTCAACATCCAGCTGGAGTACCTGTTCCCGGGCTCCTTCTACCCGCTGCACTTCTACGGGGCGTGGGTGTTCTTCGCCGCGTTCCTCGCTCATGCCGGGCTCCGGGCGCCACAGGCCGTACGGGTGCTGCGGTCGGGCGGGCTCAGCGCGAAGGTGCCGGATGATCCGCTGGAGTCGCCCGCGCCCGCTCCGCCGACGCTGTCCCGCCGCGGGGCGCTGGCCATGGTCGGAGCCGGTTCGCTGGTCCTGCTGATCACCTCCGCCGGACGGAGCTTCGACGGGCCGCTGCGGCGTCTCGCCGCGCTCACTCCGCATGGCGCGGCCGAGCCGGGCTCCGGGCCGGGCGGTTTCCAGATCAACAAGACGGCCGCCGCGGTCGGCGTGACCCCCGCCGATACGGGGGAGGGCTGGTGGCTCACCGTCAGCGGGCCGGCCGGCGATCTCCGCTTCACCCGGGCGCAGTTGCTGGCCATGGACCAGTACAGCGCGGCGCTCCCGATCGCGTGCGTGGAGGGCTGGTCCACTTCGGACCAGTGGTGGCGCGGCGTCCGGCTGAGGGATCTGGCCGCGCTCGCCGGCTACCCGGACGACGCCCCGGGGGTGCTCGTGGAGTCCGTACAGCGCAGCGGGCCGTTCCGCCGGGCCGCCCTGCGCGACAACCAGGTACGCGACCCGCGCTCCCTGCTGGCCCTCCAGGTCAACGGGGAGGACCTGACACCCGATCACGGCTATCCGGCACGCGTCATCGTCCCGGCCGCCCCCGGCGTACTCAACACCAAATGGGTGTCCCGGCTGACCTTTGGAGCACTGTGAACCGCGTGAACCCGGGCACCGTGGTGCGGCGATGGTACGGGGAAGGGCCCCTGCACCTCCTGCTGATGGCCGCCTCCTTCGCCCTGGCAGGATATGCGGGCGTGCGGCTGCTGGCGGGCGACACCTGGGGCGTGATCGTGTGGTTCGTCGGTGCCGCCCTTGTGCACGATCTGGTGCTGGTCCCGCTGTACGCGGGCGCGGACCGGCTGCTGTGCCGGGCGGCCGGCCGGCGCCCGGACCTGGTGAACTTCGTCCGGGTGCCGGTCTTCCTCTCCGGGCTGCTGCTGCTCATGTGGTTCCCGCTGATCACCCGGCAGGCGGAGCGCTACGAGCCGGCGAGCGGGCTGTCCCCCGAGGTGTTCCTCGGGAACTGGCTGCTGATCACGGCCGCGCTGTTCTCGGTGTCGGCGCTCTGGCTGGTGGTCCGGACGGTCCGGCTGCGTCGTACGGAGACGAAGGAGCGGCCGTCCGCTTCCCACTGATCGACGCGGTGCAGGCCGTGCCGGCGGGCGTATCCCAGCAGCGCGGGTGTGCCGAGCCGGGCCCACGGGAACGGGGCGGGTGCCGGTCCGGCGGCGGCAGCGCCCCCGTCGTCCAGACGCACCCGGACCCGCTCGTCGATGTCGTGGGGCGCCGTCTCCGCGATGAGGAGTCCGCCCGGGGCCAGCAGGTCCGCCGCGCGCCGCAGCAGGCCGGACGGGTCGCCGCCGATACCCACGTTGCCGTCGAGGAGCAGCACGGTGCCCCAGCGGCCCTCGCCCGGGAGCGGTTCGAAGACGGAGCGGCGCAGCGCGGAACCGCCGAGCCGCAGGGTGCGGTCGACCGCGGCCTCGCTGACGTCGATGCCGAGCGCGCGGTGGCCGCGGGCCGCCAGCGCGGCCACCAGCCTTCCCGGCCCGCAGCCGACGTCCAGGACGGGGCCCTCGCAACGGCGCAGTGCCGACAGGTCGGCGGCGTCCGCGCCGGCACACCAGCGCTCCACGTCCAGCGGCAGCAACCAGCCGTCCGTACGACGCAGGAACAGCGGACCGTGTCCGTTGCGCAGGGCGTTGGCGTAGGGGTCGGTGCCCCATGAGCCGGTGTCCCACGCGGTGACGTCCTCGTGCGGAGGGTTCAGCAGACCTTGATCGCGGCCTGTGCGGTTCATCGGACCGCCGCCCGGGTCAGCCGGCCGAGTTCGGCGGCGAACCGCCCGTCCGGTGCGAGTGCGGCGACGTGCGCGGCGTCGGCCGCGGTGTCGACGTCCCGCAGGAGTGGAAGGTCGCGGACGGACAGCCCTGCGTCGACCAGCCTGCGCCGCTGCAGCGCGCCGGTCTCGGGCACGGACATCGGTACGCCACGCAGGAGTCCGGGGTCGGGTTCGGCCAGTCCCAGCGCCCAGAACCCGCCGTCCTCGGCGGGGCCGAACCAGGCGCCGCAGACGTCCCAGGCGGTGGGGCAGAGGGCGGGCGCCAGATCGGCCGCCGTGATCTGCGGGGTGTCCATCCCGATCAGGAGCGTCGGCCCGGTGCAGGCGGCGAACGCGGCGGCCAGCCGCTCGTCGAGGCCTCCCGGGCCCTGCTCCGCCACCTCGATGCCGGGCGGCAGCCACGGCCCGGGCCTCCCGTCGAGGACGACCACCCGCCGCGCGGCGGGCAGCGCCCGGACGGTGCGCAGCGTGTCGGCCAGCGCCGCCTCGGCGAGGCGCGCGGCCTCGGTGGGGGAGTAGGGCGGGGTGAGCCGGGTCTTCACCCGGCCGGGCAGCGGCTCCTTCGCGATGACGAGGAGGGTCGTCACCCCGGCCGGGGCCGGGCCGGACTCGGGCGCGCTCATCGCAGGGCCCCCATCCGGACGGGTGGCTCCGCCAGTACGGCGCGCATGTCACGCACCGCGTGCCAGGTGCCCCGCCAGGTGCCGGTGACCTTCGACTTCCCCGTCCGGGCGAGGTAGGGGACGTCCGTCTCGCTGACGCGCAGTCCCGCGTCGGCCGCGCGGACCACCATCTGGAGGGGGTATCCGCTGCGACGGTCGGTGAGACCGAGTGCCAGCAGATCGGTCCGGCGCGCGGCCCGCATCGGCCCGAGGTCGTGCAGGCGCAGACCGGTGCGACGGCGCAGCATCCGGGCCAGCGCCACATTGCCCGCCCGTGCGTGCAGCGGCCAGGCCCCCGGGCCCTCGGGACGACGGCGGCCGAGCAGCAGGTCGCTCTCACCGTCGGCGACCCGGCGGACGAATCCCGTCAGCAGCCCGGGATCCAGCGAGCCGTCACAGTCGCAGAAGCAGACGAACTCCGCCTCGGCGGCGAGCAGTCCGGCGTGACAGGCCGCGCCGAAGCCCCGCCGCGGTTCATGCACCACCGTCGCGCCCAGGGAGCGGGCCAGCTCGGCCGAGCCGTCGGTCGAACCGTTGTCCACGACGATCGCCCGCCAGCCGGGAGGGACCGAGGCCAGCACCGCGGGCAGGGCGGCGGCCTCGTCCAGACACGGCAGGACGAGGTCGGCGCGGGGGCCGGAAGTATCGGAGGGAGGAATCACGCGGCTCACCCTACGGAGAGGAAACCGACAAATCGGGTTCCGGAATCTTACGAAATATGGACGTCGGCAGGTGGCGACCCGGGAGGGTCCGCGCTCCCTCTCCGCAGGTGCCAAGGTGGTGGCATGCAGCCGACCCCGGACCCGACCCCGGACCCCTCACCGGGGTCGGGTCCGGGGTCGGCTGCATGCCACCACCTTGGCACCTGCGGAGAGGGAGCGCGGACCCTCCCGGGTCGCCACCTGCCGACGTCCATATTTCGTAAGATTCCGGAACCCGATTTGTCGGTTTCCTCTCCGTAGGGTGAGCCGCGTGATTCCTCCCTCCGATACTTCCGGACCCCTCACCGCGCCGCCCCGCCGCCCGCGGCCACGTACTCGTCGTGGACGACGACCCCACGGTCGCGGAGGTGGTCACCGGCTACCTGACCGGGGCCGGATACGAGGTGGCCCGGGCGTCGAACGGCCCGGCCGCGCTCGAACAGTACGCCGCCCGGCGCCCGGACCTGGCCGTCCTGGACCTGATGCTGCCGGGCATGGACGGGTTCGAGGTCTGCCGCCGCATGCGGGCGCAGGGACCCGTGCCGGTCATCATGCTCACCGCGCGCGGCGACGAGGACGACCGCATCCTCGGCCTGGAGACGGGGGCCGACGACTACGTCACCAAGCCGTTCAGCCCCCGCGAACTCGTCCTGCGCGTCGACTCCGTGCTGCGCCGGGCCCGGGCGGCCGTGACGCCGCCCGGCCGCCCGGCACTGCTCGCAGGTGCGGGCCTCGTCCTGGACCCGGCGGCCCGCAGCGCGACGTTCGAGGGCCGGACGCTGGCCCTCACCCTGCGCGAGTTCGACCTGCTCGCCTTCCTCCTGCGCCATCCGGGCCGGGTCTTCACCCGGGAGGAGCTGATGCGCGAGGTGTGGGGCTGGGACTTCGGGGACCTGTCGACCGTGACCGTCCACGTCCGCCGTCTGCGCGGGAAGGTCGAGGCCGACCCGGCCCGCCCGGAGCTGATCCGTACGGTCTGGGGCGTCGGCTACCGACTGGACCTGCCCGCGGACCGGCCGGCCGGTCCGGCCGCGCCCGTCTCCTCCACGGATGCCGGTTCGGGAGCACCGGCATGACGGACATGCTCCTCATCGCGCTCTTCGCCTTCCTGGGCGCCGCGGCCGCCGGACTCCTCGGCGCCATCGTGCTGCGGATCTCCCGGCACCGTTCGCTCGTCGTCTCGCTGACCGTCGTCGCCGCGGTGGCCGTCACCGCGATGCTCGCGGGCACACTGACCGTCGCCTGGGCGATGTTCCTGTCGCCGCACGACCTCTCCGTGGTCACCACCGTCGTCGCCATGGCCGCCGTCGTCTCGCTCGTCACCGCGATGCTGCTGGGCCGCTGGGTGGCGGCGAGGAGCCGCGATCTGACGCTCGCCGCCCGCTCCTTCGGCGACGGCGGGACGTTCGCGGCCCCCGAGGCCCCGGCCACCGCCGAACTCGCCGCACTCACCCGCGAACTGGCCGCCACCAGCGCCAAGCTCGACAGTTCGCGCGAGCGGGAGCGTGCCCTGGAGACCTCGCGGCGGGAGCTCGTCGCCTGGATCTCGCACGACCTGCGGACCCCGCTCGCCGGTCTGCGCGCCATGTCCGAGGCGCTGGAGGACGGCATGGCCGTCGACTCACGGCGCTATCTGCGGCAGATACGCACCGAGGTGGAGCGGATGAACGACATGGTCGGCGACCTCTTCGAGCTCTCCCGCATCCACGCCGGCTCGCTCACCCTGACCCCCACCCGGATCTCCGTCTACGACCTGGTGGGCGACGCGCTGGCCGGGGCCGATCCGCTGGCCCGCGAGCACGGGGTGCGGCTGGTCGGCGACCGGATCGAGGCCGTGCCCGTCGAGGTCGACGGCAAGGAGATGAGCCGGGTCCTGGGCAACCTCCTGATCAACGCCATCCGCCGCACCCCCGCCGACGGCACCGTCGCGGTGGCCGCGCACCGCACGGGCGGCGGAGTGGTGCTCTCGGTGACCGACGGCTGCGGCGGCATTCCGGAGGAGGATCTGCCCAGGGTCTTCGACACCGGCTGGCGCGGCACCCATGCCCGTACGCCGCCGGCCGGGGCGGGGCTCGGACTCGCCATCGTGCGCGGGATCGTCGAGGCGCACGCCGGCCGGGCGGACGTCCGCAACGTCATCGGAGGCTGCTGCTTCGAGGTGACTCTGCCGGTGGCGTGAGCCTCACCCCGCTCGCCTCACCCCGCTCCCACCCCGGCCGCCTCCCGCAGCGGCGACGCCGCGAACCGCGCCATCCCCTCGGCGAACCCCACTGTCGGCTTCCAGCCCAACTCGTCGCGCAGCCGCCGCGAGTCCGCCGTGACGTGGCGTACGTCCCCGAGCCGGTACTCACCGGTGACCTGCGGGGCCGGGCCCCCGTGGGCCGAGGCCAGGGCAGCGGCCATCTCGCCGATGGTGTGTGGCTGCCCGCTCCCGGTGTTGTACGCGGTGAAGGTGCCGGGCCCGCGTTCCGCGACCGCCTCCAGCGCGACCGCGTTCGCGGCGGCCACGTCCCGCACATGGACGAAGTCCCGGCGCTGGCCGCCGTCCTCGAAGACGCGCGGCGCCTCGCCCCGGGCCAGGGCCGAACGGAAGAAGGAGGCGACACCGGCATACGGGGTGTCGCGCGGCATGCCCGGCCCGTACACGTTGTGGTAGCGCAGCGACACGGCACGGCCGCCCGTCGCCCGAGCCCAGGAGGAGGCGAGGTGTTCCTGGGCGAGCTTGGTCGTCGCGTACACGTTGCGCGGGTCCACCGGCGCGTCCTCGCCGACAAGCCCGGGAGCCAGTTCCGTTCCGCAGGAAGGGCAGCGGGGCTCGAAGCGGCCCGCGGCCAGATCGGCCTCCGCGCGGGGGCCCGGCCGGACCGGCCCGTGGAGCGGGCAGTCGTACCGACCCTCCCCGTAGACCACCATCGATCCGGCGAGGACCAGGTTCCGCACCCCCGCGCCCGCCATCGCGGCGAGCAGCACGGCCGTTCCCAGGTCGTTGCACCCGACGTAGTCCGGCGCGTCCGCGAAGTCCTTGCCGAGGCCGACCATCGCCGCCTGGTGGCAGACCGCGTCGATGCCGCGCAGCGCACGGTCCACGGCCTCGCGGTCGCGCACGTCCGCCACGACGAACCCGCTGCCGGCACCGGGCGGCGCGGTGGCGCCCGCACCGTGCGCCGAGGGGAGCAGGGCGTCAAGCACCACCGCCTCGTGCCCGGCCGACACGAGGGTCCGCACGATCTCCGAACCGATGAACCCGGCGCCGCCGGTGACCAGTACTCGCATGCCGTCCACCGTAGGGCGCGCAGGGCGGGCCGGGCGGCGGCGACTCGGCACGTCACGGGAACGTAAGAGACAGGGGTGCGCGCCGCGGACGGCTCGCGACGGGGAGCCGGCCGCGGAGGGCCGGTCAGACGGGCAGACGGGTGAGCAGCCCGGTGAAGTCCGTCCCGGGCGGCAGTGTTCCGAAGGCCAGTCCGCGGTCGCCGGCCAGCCGGGACGCGCAGAAGGCGTCGGCGACGGCGGCCGGTGCGTGGCGCACGAGCAGGGAGCCCTGGAGGACGAGCGCCGCGCGCTCGATGACCCGGCGGGCCCGGATCGGGGCGTCCTCGGTGAGGGCGAGCTCGCCCTGGAGCTCCTGCCAGGCGGAGTCCAGACGGCGGTCGCCCCCGGCGGCGGCCTCGATCTCCGTGCGCAGGGCCTGGAGCGACTCCGGCTCACGGGCCAGGGCGCGCAGCATGTCCAGGGCGTTGACGTTGCCGGAGCCTTCCCAGATGCCGTTGAGCGGGGCCTCGCGGTAGAGGCGGGGCATGCCGGACTCCTCGTCGTACCCGTTGCCGCCCAGGCATTCGAGGGCCTCGGCGACGGCGGCCGGCTGGCGCTTGCACACCCAGTACTTCCCGACCGCGGTGGCCAGCCGCAGGAAGGCGCGCTCCTGGGTGTCGCCCTGCTGTGCACGGTCCGCCGCGCCGGCCAGGCGCAGGGCCAGCGTGGTCGCCGCCTCGGACTCCAGCGCCAGATCGCCGATGACGTTGCGCATCAGGGGCTGGTCGATGAGCTTCGTCCCGAACACGGACCGGTGACGTACGTGGTGCGTCGCCTGGGCGAGCGCCGCACGGGTGCCGGCGGCGGAACCGAGGACGCAGTCCAGGCGCGTCATGGTGACCATGTCGATGATGGTGCGCACGCCCCGGCCCTCGTCGCCGACGAGCCAGGCCACCGTGTCGTCGAACTCCGGCTCGCTGCTGGCGTTCGATCGGTTGCCGAGTTTGTCCTTGAGGCGCTGGATACGGAAGGTGTTGCGGCTGCCGTCCGGCAGGACCCGGGGGACCAGGAAGCAGGACAGCCCCGCCGGTGCCTGGGCGAGCACGAGGAAGAGGTCGTTCATCGGGGCGCTCGTGAACCACTTGTGCCCGCGCAGCCGCCAGGTGCCGTCCGTCTGTTGTACGGCGGCGGTGGTGTTGGCGCGCACATCCGTGCCGCCCTGCTTCTCCGTCATGCCCATGCCCGCCAGCAGTCCGGGCTTCTCGGCGGGGGTGCGCAGACCGGACTCGTACACGCGGCTGGTCAGCAGGGGTTCGTACGTCTTGGCGAGGTCCGGGGCATGACGCAGGGCGGGGACCGCCGCGTACGTCATCGAGACGGGGCAGCCGTGGCCCGCTTCCGCGCTGCTCCACACCATGAAGCCCGCCGCGCGGGCCACGTGCGCACCGGGCCGCTCGTCGGCCCACGCGGCGCCCCCGAGGCCCTCGCTGATCGCCACGTCCATGAGGGCGTGGTACGAGGGGTGGAACTCGACCTCGTCGATCCGGTTGCCGTAGCGGTCGTGGGTGCGCAGCCTCGGCTCCTGGCGGTTGGCCTCGTCCGCCCAGCGCTGCACCTCCTCGCTGCCGGCGCGGCGGCCCAGCCGGTGCAGGTCGTCCAGGTACCACTCGGCACCCTCGCGGCGGACGCCCTCGATCAGCACCGGGTCGTCGGCGACATCGTGGCCGGTCAGCGGCGGCGGCTGGTTCGTCACCTCGTGGGTGGTGGCGGTGGGACGGCTGTGGGGTGCGGGCGACGCAGGCATGAAGAGCCCTCCTGGGCGGGACGGATGACGGATCAGGGATGCGCGGACGAAGGGGCCGCGCCCGCGCAGCGCAGCGCCATGGCGGTCAGTTCGGCGAGGATGTCCTGGTCGTCGTCCTTCGGCGCGCCGAGCGGCGCCACGAGGACCTCGCCGATCGCGCCGGTGAGCGCGGCGGCGGTGACCTCCCCGTTCTGGGGCGGCAGCAGTCCCTGTGCCATGCCCTCGCGGATCACTTCGGCGAACAGCGCTCGGTAGCGGCGACGGAAGACGAGCCGTTCCGCGCCGACCGCCGCGTCGGCCGGCGCGGCGAGCAGGGCATAGGCCAGGCCGCGGCTTTCGAGGGCGCGCCGTGCGAAGACCCGCACGCCGTCGGCGAGCCGCTCGACCGGGGTCCCGGACCCGTTCAGCACGGATTCGAGGACGTCCACCTCATGCCCCGCCGCCCGCCGGAAGACCTCGACCGCGAGGGCGGCCTTCGACGCGAAGTGCTGGTACACCGAGCCCGCCGCGATGCCCGCGGCGTCGGCGACCGCGGTCACGGATGCCCCTGACCAGCCCACTTCGGCGACGACGTCGGTCGCCCGGGTGACCAGATGCTCACGGGCCGATTCGAGACGTTGAATTTCGGCTGGGGTCTTGCGGTAGGCCATGAAAGAAGTGAACCATCATTCATAGTTTCCCGACAAGGGCCGGACGCCCCGGCCCGCGATCCCAGGAGAAGGCGTGCACCTCAGTGCCATGCTGGACAGCGTCGTCCGGGCGGCCGGCCGCAAGGAAGCCCTGGTCTACCGCGACCGGCGGTGGAGTTACGGCGAGTTCGGCGCCGCCGTCCGCCGGGCGGCGACCGTGTTGCGGGAAGCGGGGCTCCGGCCCGGGGACCGCCTGGCAGTGATGACGTACAACACCCCGGCCTTCCTCTTCGCCTCCTTCGGCGCCTGGCTGGCCGGTGCCACGCTGGTGCCCGTCAACCACAAGCTGCAGACCGCCGAAGTGGAACATCAGCTGCGGCACTGCGGTGCCCGGCTGGCGCTCGTCGACCAGGAGATCGGCGAACGGGCCACCGGCGCGGCCGACGAGGTCCGCTGGCTGGTCAGCCATCCGGACGCGACCGGGAGCGAACAGCCGGCCGGGTCCTTCGAGGCGCTGATCGCGGGGGCGGCCGAGTGGCAGGGCGAGCCCGGGGCCGACACCGACATCGCCCAGATCCTGTACACCTCGGGCACGTCCGGACGTCCGAAGGGCTGCGTGCACACCCACCGGGGTATCGCCCTGACCGCCACGTACACCGCGGCCACCGTCCCTCTCCGCCGCGACGAGCGGTTCCTCGTCTGCATGCCGATCTGGCACGCGTCCCCGCTCAACAACTGGGCGATGGGCACGCTCCTGCTGGGCGGCACGGTCGTGCTCCAGCGCGAGTACGAGCCCCGCGTCATGCTGGAGACCGTGCAACGGGAGCGAATCACCGCGATGTTCGGTGCGCCGATCGCGCTCATCGCCCCGGTGCAGGCGGTGCCCGACTTCGACGCGTACGACCTGTCCTCGGTCCGTTCCTGGATCTACGGGGCGGGGCCGATGGACGCGGACACGGTCCGCAGGCTGATGAAGGCGTACGGCTCGGAGAACTTCCACCAGGTCTACGGCATGAGCGAGATGGGGCCCGTCGGTGCGTCGCTCGCGCCCGCCGAGCAGGTGGAGAAGGCGGGTTCGATCGGGCGCGGCGGCATGGTCGGTGTCGACCTGCGCATCGTGACGCAGGACGGCACGGACGCCACCGCGGGCCGGACGGGGGAGATCTGGCTGCGGTCGGACACCCGCATGGTCGGATACCTCGATGACGACAAGGCCACCGAGGAGGCGTTCGTGGGCGGCTGGTACCGCAGCGGCGACCTGGGCAGGGTGGACGAGGACGGTTTCGTCACCGTGGTGGACCGGCTCAAGGACATGATCATCACGGGTGGGGAGAACGTGGCCTCGCAGGAGGTGGAGGGCGTACTGCGCGGCCATCCCGACATCCTCGACGTCGCCGTCGTCGGCCGTCCGCACGCCCAGTGGGGCGAGACCGTGGTGGCGGTGGTGGTGCCGAGGGGCGACGTCGGGCCGAGCCTCGACGACCTACGGGAGTGGCTGGAGCCGCGCCTCGCGCGCTACAAGATCCCACGCGAACTGGTCCTGCGGCCCGAGCTGCCCCGGACGCCTTCGGGGAAGGTCACCAAGCATGTGCTGCGCAGCGGGCTCGCCGGCTGAACGTCCGGTCCCCTGCCCCTTCGACGGGCGGTCCCCCCTGCCCGCGTAAGGTCGCGGCATGGTCGAGCACCGGATGAAGCCGTCGGGCCGGGGGCCGGGCCGCCCCCGGGAGGAGCGGGTCACGGGCGCGGCCCTCGACGCCGTCGTCGAGCTGGTGGCGGAGAGCGGAATGAGCGCCGTGACGATGGATGCCGTGGCGGCACGCGCGGGCGTGAGCAAGCCCGCCATGTACCGCCGCTGGCCCACCAAGCAGGATCTGATCATCGCCGCGGCCGAGTCGCGCATCGGGCCGTTGTCCGTGCCCGACATGGGGGACTTCCGTGCCGAGTTGCGCGCCGTGCTGACGGCGCGCGCCCAGGCGTACCGGCAGCCCGGTGTCGGCCGTCTGCTCGCAGGGGTGATCGGGGCGGCGGCGGAGGCCGAGGCGGAGCCCGGCGCCTACCGGGCCTATACGGCACGGGTGATGAGCGAGACCCGGCACCTGCTGGAGCGTGGTGTCGCCCGCGGCGACGTGCGGCCGGACGCCGACCTGGCGGCCGCGGCAACCCTGGTGGCGGCGTCGTTGCTGTTCCGGCTGGTCGGCGAACAGACCATGCCGGACGACGCACTCGTGGCCTCCGTGGTGGACCTGATCGGCCGTGCGGTCGGGGTCCCGTCCTGAGTCGGTAGGACCGCTCCCGCGCTCGCCGGCCTTCCCGCCGCACCCCGGTGAGGGGGCGGCTGCTCTGTCGTGCCCGCCCTCCTGCCTGCTGCTGCCGTGGTGCAGCCGGGGCTATCACGGGCCGCTGCCGGGGCCCGTGCACCGCCCCCTGTCACTCACCGGAATCTTTTCCTCCAGACCCCTTGCCCCGTCGCGACGCTATATCGATACTGCCGGTTACGTAATCAACGTCGATTGTGGGAGGAACCCATGGCCGCCACCGTGACCACCGATGGCCCGAAGCCCGTACTCGACAAGCCGCTGATGCGCTACGGCCGCCGGACACTGGAGCGCCTCGCGCCCGGCGCCGAGCCGGCGCAGTACCGGATCCTCGGTATCAGCCCGCTGACCCCGCACATCGGGGCGGAGATCAGCGGCGTCGACCTGTCCCGGCCGATCGACGGGGCGACCACCGAGGAACTGCGCCAGGCACTGCTCGAGTGGAAGGTGATCTTCTTCCGCGGCCAGACGGGACTGGAGCCGCAGCACCACCTCGACCTCGCCGCGATCTGGGGCCCGCCCGAGGTCAACCCGTTCTTCCCGAAGTCCGGGACGGTGGGCGTGTCACGCCTCGCCAAGGACGCCATGGCCGTCGGCAACGAGAACATCTGGCACAGCGACCACTCCTTCATGGCCGCACCCGCGCTCGGCTCGGTCCTGCGCTCCGTCGAGGTGCCGGCCGCCGGGGGCGACACCATGTGGGCCGACATGGGAGCGGCGTACGACAATCTCTCCGACGGGATGAAGGCACGCGTAGAGAACCTCACCGCGGTCCACGACTGGGTGCCCAGCTGGGGTTCGACCATGACCGAGGAGCAGATCGCGCACTTCCGCGAGAGCCTGCCGCCTGTCGAGCACCCCGTCGTGGTGCGCCACCCGCGCAGCGGTCGCAAGCTCCTCTACGTCAACGAGCCGTTCACCACCCGCATCGTGGGCCTGTCCGACGCCGAGAGCCGTGAGCTGCTGGACGAACTGGTGCTCCAGGCCCGCGTCCCCGAGTTCCAGGTCCGCTTCCACTGGGAGCAGGACTCCGTGGCGATCTGGGACAACATCGCCACCCAGCACTACGCGATCAGCGACTACTACCCGCAGCGCCGGGTGATGGAGCGCATCGCCGTCGCCGGAGTACCGCTGTCCTGAACAGCCGGGGTCCGCGCGCCGGGACCCGTCCCTCCGCGCGGACCCCGGCTGTTCAGGACAGCGGTACTCCGGCGACGGCGATGCGCTCCATCACCCGGCGCTGCGGGTAGTAGTCGCTGATGCGATGCGCGCCCGTTCCTCCATGCGGGCCGCCTCGTCGGCGAGCGACCGGGCGTGTTCGAGGTAGGCGTTGCGCTCCCGCAGCAGCCCGGTCAGCCGACGGCGGCGCCCCAGCATCAGGCCGGACAGCGCGGGCATCAGGATGAACAGCGCGCTTCCACCGGCGGCGGCGAACAGGTACGCCATGTCCGGGATCCCGTCCAGGGACAGGACGACGGCCGAAGCGAGCACCGAACCCGCCACGCTCAGCCCGACCACCCGCCATGCGTGCTGAACGGGAGCGATGCGACGCGCGGCGGACCAGACGACCCACGGCACCACCGCCATCGCCCACACGTTGTCCCCGGCCACCACCGGCACGCAGCACAGGACCGTCAGCGCCGGGTGGATCCGCCGCGCGGGCACCAGCAGCGCCGCCCACACGCCCAGCAGCGCGGCCATGACCGGGTGGGGCGGCGGGACCAGCGGAAGGGGCGCCAGCGCGCACAGCAGCGCCAGGCCGGCGAGTACCGACTCCACGGCCACGGTCCGGCGGGGTGCGGAACGCACCGCGTCACGGATCGCGGTGGCCTCGCGGCTGATCCCCCGCCACGCCTGCGTTGCCGCGATCATGGTGTCCTCCCTGTGGGGGCCGTTCCCAACGGTCGTTCTCCTCCTGTGCGCGGGCGGACCGTCACGGCCTCAGGCAGCTCGCGCCGCTCCTCCCGGGACCCGGAGCTCCGGCTCCGCCCGCAGCGCGGCGACGTCCACCCCGCCCTCGGTCAGCACCCGCTCGATCTCCGCCGCTGTCTCCGCGTCCGTCCCGGCCGCGTCCAGCAGGGCGGCCAGTAGATGCGTCGTGCCGACCGTGGGCGAGTCCTGTGCGGAGGCGGTCAACTGCGCGACGTGCAGCAGCCGCCGGTCGCGTCCGTCGGTGCCGTCCCCCCTCGTGGTCCCGCCCTCGGTGCTCTCGGTGATCTCGGTGATCTCGGTGATCTCGGCGGAAGAGAACAGTACGCGGGCGACGGCATCCTGCCGTGCGCCGTGGCGGCGCAGGAGTTCCGCACCCCGGTTCGCCCCGGTCAGCGCCGCCGGCAGTTCCCGTCCCGCGACGGTCAACGACCGGTCCAGCGCCAGGATGCCCAGCAGCACATCGACCGGCTCCTGCACCGGCGCCCCACGCCGCACCGCTCCCCGTAGCGCCTCCGCGCGCACCGCGCTCACGACGGCGGAGCCGAACCCGGCACCGCCCCCGAAGATCCAGGCGGTGAACTTCCTGGTCAGCGGATTGCCGCTCTTCCCGAACGTACCCGACTTGCGCAGCACCAGCACCGAGCCCGCCTCCGGCTCCGGCTCCGCGTCGCTTCCCCGCAACGCACCGAGCGCGGCCGAGGCGGCGGCGACATCCAGTTTCTCGACGGTCATCGCCTCCCGGGCACGGGTCCCCGGCCGCTCGACCAGCGCCCGCGCCACGTGGCGGACGCCCACGCACAGGGCGCCCTCCAGCCGTGCGGCCTCCAGCGCCATGCGCAGGCAGGCCCTCAACGCACCGGTGACCGGGGGGAGTTCCGTACCCTCCTGCTCCGATGCCTCCTTCCTGCGGTTCTGCCATCGCAGCTTCCTGGACCGGTCCTGGCGGACCTCCCGCCAGACGGCGTCGATCTCCCGCTCGTCGTCCGGGGTTCCCGCCGCGTCCTCGGTCCCGTCGTCACTGACCCACACGGACGTCCCACGGACCCCGATCGATCCGGCGAGCGAGCCGGAGGCCCTCATTCCGGGGGCGATGGCGGAACCCGCGGCCGAGTCACCCGACACGAGCGCGGCAAGCACGCTCTCCGTGCCGACGTCTGCGCGTTCCTGCCTGACCGCGCCGCTCACCGCCTCCAGCAGCAGCCCGACGATGTCCGTCCCGAACTCTGTGGTCGCGCCGGTGCCGGGGGCGGAAGCTCGCTGGTCCATCGGGTCGTCCTCTCCACGGTGTCACTGACGAGAGGGACGCTATGGCGCTCCGTCCGGCACCGCTTCGGCCGACCGGCCATGCTTCCGGTCCGAACGGCCGGGCTCCCCGGCCTGTCGTTTTCCGCCGCACGATGTGAAACATTTCCCGGCGGCCACCGCATCTAAGAGGGTGTAGGCGAGAGGGGGTGACCGTTGAGGCAGTCCAAGGAAGGCGCGTTCCGTGAGTTCGCGGAAGCGCGTATGGGCCATCTGTTCCGTTCGGCGTGCCTGCTGACGGGCGGGGACACACATCTCGCCGAGGATCTCGTACAGGAGACGCTCGGCCGGATGTATGTGATCTGGGGGCGTACGTCGCGTCTCGGTAACCCCGCGGCGTACGCGCAGACCGTGTTGGTGCGCTGCTATCTCGGACACCGGCGGCGCAGGTCGGCGGGGGAACGGCCGAGCGGCGAACTGCCGGACCGGCCGGGCGAGGCGCCGGGCGACGCGTCCTTGCGGATGACGCTCCTCGACGCGCTGCGGGCGCTGCCGCCCAAGGACCGGGCGGTGATCGTGCTGCGTTACTGGGAGGACCGGTCGGTGTCGGAGACCGCGGACGCGCTGCATGTCAGCTCGGCCGCGGTACGCACCCGGAGCACCCGGGCGCTCGCCCGGCTGCGTGAGCAACTCGGCGGCAGCATCGGCGAGCTGGCCGTGCACTGAGTCTTCTTTTTCTTCTTTCCAGTTCTCTTTTCCACAGGTGTGGGGACGGTGGTGATCGGCATGCTCGAAAACGGTGACAGGAAGGACCGGGAGTCCTTCGAGGACGGCCTCGGTGGACTGATGAAGCAGGCGGGGGAGGAGTTCTCCGTCGCGGGACGGCCGCTCCTGGACGGCGGGGTCGCACGCGGCCGGCGCCGGACGGTGCTGCGCCGCAGCGCCGCGGTGACCGGCAGCGTGGCCGCGCTGGCGGCGATCGGGCTCGGCGGATCGTTCGTCACGGGAGGCATCGGCTCCTCGCAGAACGGTGGCGAGGTCGGTGGCGCGTCCTCGGCGCTCTCCCCGGTGGCCGGAACGCTCGCGGCTCTGCTGCCGGAAGGGCAGCTCAGTGAACAGCCGGTCGGCGGGGGCGGCGATACGGACGACCGCAAGCGCCCGCGTCCGGAAGGCGTCGCCTCCGTCGTGTACGACGACGGCCACGGGAAGGCCGCCCTGTCGGTGACCCTGAACCGGGAGGACCCCGGGCGGCCGAACAAGGACGAGCTCTCCTGCCCGGACAGCAACCTGAACACGTTCGAGGCCTGTTCCGCCACGACGCTGAAGGACGGCTCGCGCCTCGTGCTGTTCAAGGGCTGGGAGTACCCGGACCGCCGCGAGGAGACCAAGTGGTGGTATGCGGACCTGCTGACGCCCGAGGGCTACCGGATCTCGGTGTCCGAATGGAACGCGCCCGCGGAGAAGGACGCCCCGGTCAGCCGCTCCACCCCGCCGCTCTCCCTGGACCGGATGAAGGAACTGGTCCGGGCCGAGGAGTGGCGCCCCCTCGCCGCGTCCCTTCCCGCGCCTGAGAAGCAGGCGCCGGCGCAGCCGGTCAAGGGTCTGAGCGGCGCCGTGATCCTGGACCGGCTGACCGCGCAGCTCCCCGACGGCCTGGAGGTGAAGGCGTCCGGGAAGCAGGAGACGGAGGCCGCGTACGTGGTGGTCGACGACGGCCGGGGCAGGAGCTTGGTCCAGATCAACGTGCAGCCCGACATGTCCGACGTGGAAGGCGACCTGTTCGGCGCCGGCACGGAGGTTCTGCCGGACGGCACGAAGGTCGTCACGCGTGAGGGACCGGGCGAGAAGGGTGGCGAGGGCGTGAAGATGAGGGAGGTCGACACGATCCGCCCCGACGGCCTTCGTGTGGTGATCTCCGCGTTCAACACGGCGAACCAGAACGAGGCCGCCACCCGTGCGGAACCCGCGCTGACCCTCGCTCAGCTGCGGAAGATCGCCACGAGCAAGGTGTGGCGGAAGTAGGTCCGTCCCACCGACGGACGGTTCACCGACGGACGACGTACAGCTCATTGACGGACGGCCCACCGGCACACAGCCGGTGGGCCGTCCGGCCGTTCCTGGCGTCACCTCGATGTCCGCATGACGCGCAGGCCGGCCGGCCCGGCGCCCGGCGTGTTCGCGCGCCGCGCGGACCCTGTCTACCGGGTGGCGAGACGCTCCAGGAGAGCGGCGCTGCGGGCCAGCAACGTACGTTCCTCATCGGTGAGTTCGGCCTCGATGGCCTGGGCGAGCCAGCCGGCCCTGCGGCCGCGCTCCGCTTCGAGCGCGGCCCGGCCCGCGTCCGACAGCTCCACCAGCGACTTGCGGCCGTCCGTGGGGTGCGCCCGGCGCGTGATCAGGTTCTGTTCCATGAGCAGTCCGACCGCCCGGGCCATCGACTGGGGGCGTACGCGCTGGTCGGCGGCGAGGTCGCTGGTGGTCATGGCGCCGTCGCGGTCGAGCGTGCCGAGCACGGCCACCTGTCCCAGCGGGATGCGGTCCTCGTGCTTGACGCGTCGGGTGAGCTTGCCCATCGCCGTACGCAGTTCAGCGGCGACGGCGGCGGCTTCCGGGGTGGGCATAGGGCACTTTACCCCGTTGGTCAGCAAAGCTGCGTAACTGATCTGCACAGCCATACTGAACAGCCAAACTGAGCAGCATTGCTGTAATGTTTGCGGTGCCGGGTCCAGCGCCAGCGTTGTCGCAGCCGGGGCCACGGCACACCACAACGGCAAGGAACACCCATGCCCGCACAAGCATCCGAACCCGCCGACGCCGCTGTCGAGACCGTCACCGCCCGCCGGATCATCGACAGCCGGGGCAACCCCACCGTCGAGGTCGACGTCGTCCTGACGGACGGTTCCCTGGGACGCGCGGCCGTACCCTCCGGCGCCTCCACCGGCACCCGGGAGGCCGTGGAGCTGCGCGACGGGGACTCCGCGCGCTGGCACGGCAAGGGCGTCGACCGCGCGGTGGCCCACGTCAACGGGGAGATCGCCGCAGCCGTGCGCGGCCGGGACGCGGCGGACCAGGCGGGGCTCGACGCCGCGCTGATCGCCCTCGACGGGACCGCCACGAAGTCCCGGCTCGGCGCCAACGCGATCCTCGGCGTCTCCCTCGCCACCGCCAAGGCCGCCGCGGCGGCCCACCGCCTGCCGCTCTACCGCTACCTGGGCGGCGCCGGGGCGAACCTCCTGCCGCTGCCGATGATGAACATCGTCAACGGCGGCGCCCACGCCGACAACCCGCTGGACTTCCAGGAGTTCATGATCGCGCCCGTGGGCGCGGACACCTTCGCCGAGGCCGTACGCATGGGCAGCGAGGTCTTCCACACCCTGCGCCGCGACCTGCTGGCCGCCGGGCACTCCACGGGCGTCGGCGACGAGGGCGGCTTCGCGCCCGCGCTGCGTACCGCCGAGGAGGCGCTGGACTTCGTGATGGCCGCCATCGAACGCACCGGCTACCGCCCCGGCACCGACATCGGCCTGCTCATGGACCCGGCGTCGTCGGAGTTCTTCCGCGACGGGGTGTACGACTACGCGGGCGAGGGCGTACGCCGCACCCCGTCCGAGAACGCCGACTACCTGGCGAAGCTCGTCGACGCGTACCCGGTCGTCTCCATCGAGGACCCGATGGCGGAGAACGACCTGGACGGCTGGCGTGAGCTGACCGCCCGCGTCGGCGACCGCTGCCAGCTCGTCGGCGACGACGTGTTCTGCACCGACGAGACGCTCCTGCGCGAGGGCATCCGCACCGGCGTCGGCAACTCGATCCTGGTCAAGGTCAACCAGATCGGAACCCTGACCGAGGCGCTGAGCGCGGTGACCACGGCCCACCGGGCCGGCTGGACGGCCGTCATGTCGCACCGCTCGGGCGAGACGGAGGACACCACCATCGCGGATCTGGCGGTGGCGACCGGCTGCGGCCAGATCAAGACCGGCTCGCTCTCCCGCTCCGACCGCACCGCGAAGTACAACCAGCTGATCCGCATCGAGGAGGAGCTGGGCGACTCGGCGCGCTACGCGGGCCGCTCCGCGCTGCGCCGGGACTGAACCGCCGCACGGGCGACGGCCGTCCTCAGCGGACGGGGAAGCCGAAGGAGTATCCCTGCTCCCTCAGCCACGGCAGGACCTGGCCCAGCGCGGCCAGCGTCTGGGAGCGGTCTCCTCCCGCGTCGTGGAAGAGGACGGTCGGCCCGTCGGAGATCTCCCTCTTGACGGTGGCGACCATGGTGTCCACGCCGGGCCGCTCGAAGTCCTTGGTGTCGACGTTCCAGCCCAGCGGCCGCATCCCCCGGGACGCGGCGAGCTTCCGGCTGTACGGGGTGAAGGCGCCGCCCGGGGCCCGGTAGTACTGCGGCCGGACGCCGCCGGACGCCTTGGTGATCATGCGTTCGGCGTCCAGGATCTCCTTGGCCTGGTAGGCCTCGGACTTCTTGTCCATGGCGGTGTCGTGCGAGACCGTGTGGTTGCACAGCCGGTGGCCGTCGGCCACGACCTCCTTGACGAGGTTCGGATACGCCTGGGCCTGCGTGCCGACCATGCAGAACGTGGCCTTCACACCGCTGTCCTTGAGCAGTCGCAGCACCTGCGGCGTCCAGTTCGGGTCCGGGCCGTCGTCGATGGTGATGTTGACGCCCCGGGCGCCGCGGTCCGAGGCGTGCGCGATGTCCTCCGCGACCTTGGTCACCTGGTCCTCGTGCCCGGCCTCCGGCGACGAGACACCTGCCCGGGGTCCCGCTTCCGCGGTGCCGGCCTGCGCGGTCCACACGGAGGCGCCGGCGGCCATCGCGGTCACCCCGAGCGCCGCCGCGAGAAGCCGGACATGCCATGCCCTGCCCTTGTGCTTCGCCATGTCCGCCCGCCCCTTTGTCCGCTCCGCCGATGCCGTGCACCCATCAAGACACACGAACGGCCGCGTAGGCTGCCTCGGTTACCGTTCGCGGACAAACCTGCAGGCGGGCGGCGACAAAGGCAGGGATTCCGCGACAGGCGTGGGCGGCGCGCCATGCCGAGCCCTGCGGGGCAGGCGGACGCCGGGTGCCCGCGCGGCGCCCGCCGGGCCGGTCACCGGCGCGAACTCAGGCGGGCCCGCAGCAGGTTGGGGTCGACGGTCGTGTAGGCGGCGCTGAGCACGTACACGTCGTCGTGGCGCAGCGCGAGGGAGGTGGGGCCCTGGAGTCCGTCGGCTGCGTCGAGGACGGTGGTGCTGGTGCCGTCGGGGCGGATGCGGACGACCTGGTTGGGGCCGTTGAGTGCGGCGAGGACCTGGTTGCCGCGGCCGGTGAAGGCGAAGTCGTCGATGCCGACGAGGCCGGATGCCCTGACCTGGGGCGTGCCCGCACGGTTGCCGGGGCCGACCGGGATGCGCAGCAGGGTGCCCCGGTCCAGGTTGCTCACCCACAGGGCGCCGTCGTGCAGCTTCGCGCCGTTGGCGCCGAGGAAGCCCGTCGAGGCGAGTTCGGGCGCTGTGGACCAGGCGGTGGGCGTGCCGCCGGTGGTGGGGACGGTCCACACGGTGCCGAGGACGGAGTCGGTGATGTACAGCCGCCGGCTCCGCTCGTCCAGGGCCAGCCCGTTGGGCAGTCCGTTCGCGGGCAGCGCGGCGATGCGCCGGGGCTCCTGGCCGGGGCGCAGACGCCACAGGCCCGTCAGGTCGGAGGTGCCGGTGGCGTACAGCACGTACACGGTGCCGTCCACGGCGCGGACGATGCCCGTGGTCAGGGCGAACTTGAGGACCGGCGTGTGGACGCCCCCGTCGGCGGGCGCGGGCAGCGTCGCCAGCACGCGGGTCGCGCCGCCGGGGGTCATGTGGACGACCTGGCGGGCGCCGGCGAAGGTGACGTAGGCCGTGCCGTCGGGCAGCAGGGCGATGTTCTCCGGGGCCTGGCCCGCGTTCCGGTCGAAGTGGGCGGCGACGCGGACATCGGTCAGCCACCCGCCGCTGCCGGGCGTCGCGCCGGCCGGCACGGCGGTGGTGAGGGCCGCGGCGGCCGCGAGGAAGGCCGACACGGTGGTCATGATGGCTCGCTTGGACATGGTTCCTTCTCCGGTTTCGGGCATGCGGCAGCCGCGGCGCGGCGCCGAAGTCATGGGTACCCCGGAAGGGCGGTGAGGCGGGGAAGCGGCTCGGGTCAGCCGGCGGTGCGGGGGCTCGCGTCGTGCCGCGGCCGGGCCGCCGTCTCCCGCGGTGCGACGGCGTGGGCGAGCAGGGCCAGGGCGGCCGCGGACGGTGATCCGGTGGCGGCCGTGGCCACGACCAGGGCCGGTCCGTCGCCCTGGGGGCTCTGCAGGGTCTGCTGGGTGACGGTGAGTGTCCCGACCAGCGGGTGGCGCATCTCGTAGTCGGCGGTGTCGCAGGCCAGGATCCGGTGGTCCGCCCACAGGGTGGCGAACTCCCGGCTTCGCATGGTCAGTTCACCGATCAGCGCGGCCAGCAGTGGATCGCCGGGGTGCCGTCCGGCAGTCAGCCGCAGGTTGCCCACCACCGCGCGGGCCTTGGCGGGCCAGTCGGCGTACAGCTCGCGGGTATGGGCGTCGAGGAACACCGCCCTGGCCATGTTGGGCCGCCCGCCCGGTTCGTCGGGGCCGCCCCGGTCGAGATGGCCGGCGAACAGGGCGTGCCCCTGCCGGTTCCAGGCCAGGACATCGCTGCGGCGCCCCAGGACGATGGCGGGTGTGCCGTCGAGAGCGGCCAGCAGGGCCCGGGTCGCCTCGCTGATCCGTTCCGCCCTCGGCCGGGCGGCGGACCGGCCCCCTCTCGGGGCGCGCGCCAGGGCGTGCAGGTGGGCGCGTTCCGACTCGTCCAGCCGCAGCGCACCGGCCAGGGCGTCGAGCACCTCGGGCGAGGCGTTGTGCGACTGGCCCTGCTCCAGCCGGGAGTAGTAGGGAGCGCTGATGCCGGCGAGCAGCGCGAGCTCCTCCCGCCGCAGCCCCGGCACCCGCCGCCGCTCACCGTACGTCTTCAGTCCGACGTCCTCGGGCCGCAGTTGGCCCCTGCGCGCCTGGAGGAAGTCGGCGAGTTGCCCGTGCTTCTTCATGTGACCGAGTATGCGCAGCCCCGGCGTGCGCCGCCTCACCCTGCCGGGGTGCGGATCCGCGGGGTGCGTCACGGTGCCCGGAGGAGGTACCCGGCTCGTTCGGCCCGGCTGCGGCCCGCGCCCGTCGGCGTCGGCGGCGGCGGCCGTGAGATTTCGGCAACTCCCGCGCAACGAAATGCGGCGGAAACATCCAGGTCCCTCCGACGAAACGCGCACCGGTCACGCTCTCAGTCGCCCGCACCGCACGCGCCCCGAGGAGGGAATCCCCGTGACCCCCGTGACCGTGGCCGCGGCCGGCATCGACACAGGTGACACCGCCTGGCTGCTCGCCGCCACCGCACTCGTTCTGCTGATGACGCCCGGGCTCGCGCTCTTCTACGGCGGCATGGTCCGTACGAAGAACGTACTCAACATGCTGATGATGAGCTTCGTGTCGATCGCTCTCGTCACCGTCGTCTGGCTGCTCGCCGGGTACTCGCTGGCCTTCGGCGACGACGCGTTCGGCGGCCTCGTCGGGAATCTGCGGCACGTCGGCATGGCCGGCATCGGGCCCGACAGCGTGACCGGCAGCGTGCCGACCCTGCTGTTCACCACGTTCCAGCTGACTTTCGCGATCGTCACCGCGGCGCTCATCAGCGGTGCCATCGCGGACCGTACGAAGTTCGCCGCCTGGCTCGTCCTCGTGCCGGTGTGGACGCTGCTCGTCTACGCCCCCGTCGCCCACTGGGTGTAGGGACCCGGCGGCTGGATCAAGGACGCGCTGGGCGCGCTCGACTTCGCCGGCGGGCTGGTCGTGGAGATCGCGTCCGGGGCGTCCGGGCTGGCGCTCGCGCTCGTCGTGGGGCCGCGCATCGGGTTCAGGAAGGACGCGATGCGTCCGCACAACCTGCCCATGGTGATGCTCGGCGCCGGACTGCTCTGGTTCGGCTGGCTCGGCTTCAACGGCGGCTCCGCGCTCGGCGCCAACGGGCTGGCGGCCGCCTCGGTGCTCAACACCCTGGTCGCCGGCTGCACCGGGCTGCTCGGCTGGCTCTTCGTCGAGCAGAAGCGCGACGGCCACCCCACCACGTTCGGCGCCGCCTCCGGCGCGGTCGCCGGGCTGGTCGCGATCACCCCCGCCTGCGGGACCGTGGGCATCCTCGGCGGCGCCGCGGTCGGCCTCGCCGCGGGCGTCATCTGCTCGTACGCGGTCGCCTGGAAGTTCCGCTTCGGCTACGACGACTCGCTGGACGTCGTCGGCGTGCACTTCGTCGGCGGCATCGTCGGCACCCTGCTCATCGGCCTGTTCGCGACGGCCGCGATGACCGGCGGCGCCGAAGGGCTTTTGTACGGGGGCGGGTTCGGCCAGCTCGCCCGGCAGGCCGTCGCCGTACTGGCCGTGGCCGCGTACACCTTCCTCATGACGTACGGCATCGGCAAGGCGGTCGACCGGTTCATGGGTCTGCGGGCCTCGGCGGACGAGGAGCTCACCGGCCTGGACCAGACACTGCACGCGGAGAGCGCCTACGATCACGGCGCCCTGGGTCATGGCGCTCCGCAGGCCGTGCMCGCCCGGCCGACGCCGCTCTCCAAGGACAGGAACCCCGCCTCATGAAGCTCATCACCGCCGTCGTCAGACCGCACCGCCTCGACGAGGTGAAGACCGCGCTGCGGGAACTGGGCGTGCACGGCCTCACCGTCACCGAGGCCAGCGGCTACGGGCGGCAGCACGGCCACACCGAGGTGTACCGGGGCGCCGAGTACCGGGTCGACCTGGTGCCCAAGATCCGCATCGAGGTCGTCGTCGCCGACCCGGAGGCCGACCCGGTCGTCGACGCGATCGTGCGCGCCGCCCGCACCGACCGGATCGGAGACGGCAAGGTGTGGACCCAGCCGGTCGAAACGGTGGTGCGGGTCCGCACGGGCGAGCGAGGGCCGGACGCGCTGTAGGCGGTATCGCCGGCGCGGGAGCCCCGGCTGCGCCGCCGTCCTCGGCTACCGGGCCAGGGCGGTTGCGAGAAGAGGCAGCAGCCGATCCCAGTGGTGCCGCAGGGCACCGGCGTCGAAGGCATCGGTGTCGGACATGGTGAAGCCGTGGACGGATCCGGGA
Source organism: Streptomyces sp. OR43 (assembly GCF_008042275.1). Classification (GTDB taxonomy): domain Bacteria; phylum Actinomycetota; class Actinomycetes; order Streptomycetales; family Streptomycetaceae; genus Streptomyces. The sequence goes on from NZ_RDBK01000031.1 coordinate 40,424, forward strand.
TAGATCTCGGAGGTGTAGTTCACCCCCGCCGCGTCCAGGCCCTGGTTGAGCTCGGCGAGCGCCTCGGGCGTCAAGTCGCTCGCGGCGTGGCCGAAATGGACCTCCGCGGTCAGCTTCGCGAGACTGTCCGTCCCGTCGGCGCCCACGGGGCCGTGGAACGCGGCGAGGGCGGCCACCCGGCCGGGGTGGGCCACGGCGGTGCGGGTCGCCACCAGACCGCCGATGCAGTAGCCGGTCACCGCGACCGGCCCGTCGTCGGTCTCGGCCCGGGCGGCGAGGAAGCCGAGGTAGGCCTCGGCGTCGCTCAGGGTGCGTTCCGCGGTGTGCGCCTCGATCAGAGGCATCAACTGGGCGAAGACCGCGGGACGTTCCTCGGCTCCGATGTGCGCGGGAAGTTCGATCACCGGTGTCGGGCCGTGCCGGTAGAAGATGTTGGGGACGAGCACGTAGTACCCGTGGCCGGCCAGTTCGCGGGCCATGTCCCGCAGCACGGGCCGGATCCCGAAGCCGTCCGGGTACATCAGGACCGCTGGGTGCCGTTCGCCGTCGTCGGGAAAGGCCGCGAAGGCGTCCGCCCGGCCGTCCGCGGTCGGAATGTGCAGCGTCTCGGTGCGCATGGTTCTCCTGTGGTGGTTGACGAGTCGGTGCCGGTCCACGCGGCAGGAGGCGGAGCCCGCGCGGCAGCGCCGGGTCCGCCGTGGTGTCCGGCGCCGTTCCACCGCGCGGGCCGGCCGCGGACGATCCGTACCCCGGGCCCGTCCCGCAAGCGTCAGCGCCCCCGCAGCAGACCCGCGTCCAGCGCGACGACCACCGCACGCGTGCGGTCGTTGACGTCGAGCTTGGCGAAGATCCGCAGCAGATGGGTCTTCACGGTCGCCTCGCCGATGAACAGCCTGCGGCCGATCTCCGCGTTGGACAGCCCGTCCGCGACCGCCCGGAGCACCTCGGACTCACGGGCGGTCAGGGTGACGGGTACGGGCCGGCGCATCCGGGCCACCAGGCGCTGTGCCACCCGCGGGGCCAGGACCGTCTCGCCCCGGGACGCCGAGTGGATCGCCTCGACCAGCTGCTCCCGGGTGGCGTCCTTGAGGAGGTAGCCGGTGGCGCCCGCCTCGACGCCCCGCTCGATGTCCGCGTCGGTGTCGTACGTGGTCAGGATCAGCACCCGGGTCGGGGCCTGGCCCGCGACGATCTCCAGGGTGGCGCCCACCCCGTCCAGTACCGGCATCCGCAGGTCCAGCAGCGCCACATCGGGGCGGAGCCGCTCGACGAGGCGGACGGCCTCGCGGCCGTCGCCCGCTTCGCCGACGATCTCGACGGTGGGTTCCGAGGAGAGCAGCGCGATGAGCCCGGCGCGCATCACCGTGTGGTCGTCGGCCAGGATGATCCGCAGCGGGAGCGGGGCGGACGGGGCGGACGGGGCGCCCGGGTGGGACGGGGCGCCCATATCGGACGGGTCGGGTGTCATGTCACTCCTGGCCGTTCGGGGTGAGCGGGATGGTGGCGAGGATCCGCGTGCCGTCGCCGAGCGAACTGGTGACGGTGAGGCCGCCGCCGAACTCGGCGAGCCGTTTGCGCATGCCGTCCAGGCCGAAGCCGTGGGAGTCCTCGACGTCGAACCCGCGCCCGTCGTCGGTGATCTCCAGCTCCACGGCGTCGGGTCCGGGCGCCAGGACCACGCCGACCGTCGTCGCCGCCGCGTGCTTGCGGACGTTGGCCAGGGACTCCTGGGTGCAGCGCAGCAGGGCGATCCGGGTGGGCTGGTCGCAGTCGATGTCGGCGAGGTCCGCCGACACGTCGAGTCCGGTGTCCTCGCGGAAGCGGTCCAGGGTGCGGCGCAGCGTCGCGGCGACCGATCCGGCGGCCACGCCGCTGCGGGGCGCGGCGCCGACCAGGACCCGGGCCTCGGCGAGGTTCTCCCTGGCCGTCTGCTCGATGGACCGGAGCTGCTGGGCGCTGCGCTCGACGTCCACGGCCAGCTGTGACCTGGCCGCTTCGGCGAGCACGATGATGGAGGCGAAACCCTGGGCGAGGGTGTCGTGGATCTCCCGGGCGAGGCGCTCGCGTTCCTCCGCCGCGCCCTGGCGCTGGTAGACCTCGGCCAGTTCGAGCTGGGTGTCCTCCAACTCGGCGCGCAGGGCCGCGCGTTCGTCGCGCTGGGCCAGCGCACGGGGCGTCAAAAGTGTCATCACGACGGCCACCGCCCAGACGCCGAGGGAGGAGACGGTGTTCGTGAGGAACACGTCCGGCTGCCCGCCCTCGCGCAGACCGCCGCCGAGGGTGATCGCCAGGGCGCCGAGGCCGGTGAACACGATGGCACCCCGGGGACTGTCCGCGAAGACGATGAACTGGGTGAGCGTCACGGTGTAGAAGACCCCGAAGCCGTCACCGAGGTACGCGAGCAGCCCCAGCACGACGACGAGGACGCCGAGGTATCCGTATCCGGCCGCCGCCCGTCCGGCGGGGCGCGTACGCACCAGGCCGTAGCAGAGGGCGAGTACGGCCGTCAGCGCGAGGATCCCGAGTTTGCGGTCCGCCGGGGTGCCGCCCGCCATCGTGATCAGGGTGACCAGGGCGATCAGCCCCCAGGAGAAGACCTCCCACCCGTGCAGCACCCAGATCCAGACGGGATCGCCGCGCCGGGGCCGTGGAAGCATGTCCGTCAGCCTACGCGGGGCACGGGCCGGCCGACGGGGACGGTCGGGACGCCGCCGCCGGGCCTGCGGCGCAGCGGGCGCCAGGCACGCTCGCCGAGGAGCAGCAGGGCGGACGGCAGGATCAGCATCCGGATGACCACGGCGTCCAGCAGGACCGCGACGGCCAGGCAGAAGCCCATCTGCTTCATCTCGGTGAGGTGCAGGAAGACGAAGGCCGCGAAGATCGTGACCATGACCAGGGCCGCGCTCGTCACCACCTTGGCCGAGCGCTCGATGCCGTCGGCCACCGCTTCGCGGGCCGTCATCCCGTGGTCCATGGCCTCCTTGATCCGGCTGACGACGAAGACCTGGTAGTCCATCGACAGGCCGAACAGGAGCACGAAGAGGAAGAGCGGCACCCGGGACGCGATCGCGCCGAGGGAGTCGAAGTCCAGCAGGCCCTCGGCCCAGGTGCCCTGGAAGACCAGGACCAGTGCGCCGAGTGCGGCGGCCGCGGAGAGCAGGTTCAGTACGACTCCGAGCAGCCCGACGACCACCGAGCGGAACGCCACCGCGGTCGTGACGAAGGTGAGCAGCAGGAGGAAACCGATCACCAGCGGCAGCTTGCTCCGCTCGTGGTGCACATAGTCCTGACCGCGGGCCACATCACCGCTGACCCCCGTGTCCACCGCGCCCAACTGGCCTACGGTCGACGGGATGTAGCGGTCGCGCAGGTGGTCCAGGGACGCGATGGCCTCGTCGGACGGCGCCGGGTGCGGCACCGCCAGTTCCAGCACGCTGGTCCGGCCGTCGGCGGACGTGCGCACCACGGGCTCGCCGGTGCGGGCGAAGAGCGGGTCCGCCTGGGCGGCCCGGCCGAGTTCGGTCAGGGCCTTCCTGACCTCGGGCGCCCGGTCCGGGGCGCCGCGGGTCACCACCTCGTGCTTGACCAGGAGTTCGGGGAACGCCGTGGTCAGCCGGTCGTGGACCCGCATGGCCGGGATGTCGCGGGAGAAGGTGTCCCGGCCGGGGTCGACGAGCTTGAGGCCCAGCGCGGGCGCCGCCACGGCGAGCATGACCAGGACCGAGACGCACAGGGTCATCGCGGGGTGGCGCTGCGCGGGACGCATGAGGGCGCCGAACAGCCGGCCGTGCTCGGGCTTCGCCGTCTTCGTACGGACCGGCACACCCCGCTCCGCGCGCCGGGCGGCCTTCTTCGCGGCACGGCGTTCGGCGCGGTGGCCTAGCTTCACGAGGAGCGCGGGCAGCACGGTGAGCGAGCTGAGGACGGCCACGGCGACGACGAGGACGGTGCCGGTCGCCAGCGACGAGAAGATGACGTCGGTGGCCAGGTAGAGGGTGGCGGTGCAGACGATCACGGCGAGACCGGAGACCACGACGGCCCGGCCCGCGGTCGCCGCGGCAAGTTCCACGAGCGCTTCGGAGCTGAGCCGGCCGGCGGCCCGGGACCGTTCCTCGCGTTCGCGCTTGAGGAAGAAGAGGGTGTAGTCGACGCCGACCGCGAGGCCCATGAGCAGGATCATGTTGGTCCCGACGCCGGGGTCGGGCATCAGATGCGAGGCCAGCATGGCCAGGCCCATCGTCGCGGCGATCGAGGAGAGCGCCAGGAGCAGCGGCACACCGGCCATGACGACCGAGCCGAACACGATCAGCAGGATGACCAGCGTCACCGGCAGGGAGAGGCGCTCGGACAGGGCGAGGTCCTCGCCGCGCTGGTCGTTGACGCCCTTGCTGATGGCGGGCGAGCCGGTCTCCTCCACGATCAGGTCCGGGTGGGCCGCGGCCACCTGCGCGGTCCGGTCGAGGAGCGGGACGACGTTCTTCCTGCCGTCGAGTTCGGCACCCTTCATGACCACGGTGACGCGCAGGGCCATGCCGTCCTGGGAGCGGGCGGGCGGCTCCACACGGTCCACTTCGGGCAGCGCCGCCATCCGGGCGGTGAGGTCGCGGGCCGCCGCTCCGGCCCGTTCCGTGTCCAGGGGGCCCGACCTGGCGCGGATCAGGACGTGTTCGGTGGGCCGGCGCTGGAGTCCGGCGTCGGTGGCCATCGACTCGGCGCGGCCCGCCTCACCGACCCAGAAGTCCTTGGTGGTGGCGGGGTTGTTGCCGGCGGCGATGCCCGCGCCGAGGCACAGCAGCACGAAGACGAACCAGCCGACGATCGCGCGCCACGGGTGCCGGGCGCTCCAACGGGCCATGTGTACGGGTCGCGTTCTCATGCGTCCATGCTGGTTCGCGGGGCCCTTCGCCCGGCAGCCCCGGCCGGTGGACCCCGGGGTCCACCGGCCGGTGGACACGGACCCGGGGGCCCGCACCCGTACGGGCGTCGGCAGCCGGCCGCGTGCCGGTGAGCGAGAGGTCAGAGCCGGGCTTCCAGGCGGGCCTTCGCCTCGGGCCACTCGTCGGCGAGCAGGGAGAAGTAGACGGTGTCGCGCCAGGTGCCGTCGGGGCGGCGGCGGTGGCGCCGCAGCACGCCTTCGCGGTGGGCGCCGAGCCGGGCGATCGCGTTCTGGGAGCGGACGTTGAGATGGTCGGTCTTCAACTGCACCCGGCCCATGCCCAGTTCCTCGAAGGCGTGGCCGATCAGGAGCAGCTTCGTCTCGGTGTTGACCGCCGAGCGCCAGTACGCGCGGCCGTACCACGTCCACCCGATCTCCAGGCGTTCGTGGGACACGTCGACGTCCAGGTACGTGGTCCAGCCGACCGCCCGTCCGCTCGCGCGGTGGATGACGGCGAACGGGAGGTACGTCCCGGCCGCGAGCAGCGCCGTGAGCTTCTCGCCGAGCTCCTCCCGGGTGTGCGGGGTCGGCCCGCCCTGCCAGCGCCAGACCTCGTCGTCACCGCCGCCGGCGGCGAAGAGGTCGTCGAGGTGGTCCGGGGAGAGCGGTTCGATGCGGACGTGGCGGCCGGTCAGGGTCACGGGAAGCGGGGTCGTGGCAGACATGACGGCATGCTAACCCATTTCGAACTAGGTATAAAGAGTTTATGCACTAGTGCAAAATGGTTGCGTGGTGCACCGGGCTCAGTGGGGTGGCTCCGCGTCCGCCGTGCCCGTCCGGGCCTGGCGCAGGGCCGCCGCCGTGGCCCGGATCGCCGGCAGCTTCGCGTACAGCGCCTCGCCGGGGCAGTTGGTCTGGTAGGCGTCGCGGTGGCCCGAGATGACGTGCAGCACGGCCGCCTCGCCCTTCGCGTACCGGCTCGCGTCGTTCGTGGAGACCAGCCGCACCGTGCCCTGCGGATCGGCCCCGGGCCGCAGCTTCCACGCGGCCACCTCGGCGAGCGCCCGGACGATGGCCTTCGGCACCTCGGCCCCGCGCCCGTAGTTGCCCAGCACCGCTATGCCCACGCTGTCGGCGTTGAAGCCCGTGGTGTGCGCCCCGCGGACCTGACGCGTGATGCCTCCGGCCCGGCCCTCGTAGATCGTGCCGCACCGGTCGACGAGGAAGTTGTAGCCGATGTCGTCCCAGCCGTTGCCCTTGATGTGGGACTCCTCGACCGCCCGCAGCATGCGCGGTACGTCGGCGCAGTCGTAGGTGTTGGACTCGCCCGTGTGATGGATGAAGACCGCCCGCACGGCGCCCGTGTAGACCGCGTGCTCCCGCACCATGCGCTCGTCCGCGTGCCAGGCCGCCCGGGTGACGATCGCCGGCTGCGGCACCCCGGGCGCCCGCTCGTGCGCCCGGGCCTGCGGTGGGGGCGGCGCGAAGCGCACCGGGGCGTCCCGCAGCACCAGAAGGGTGAGCGGGAGGACCGCGGCGGCCGGCCAGAGTCGGTGACGGAGCCACATGGAACCACCCTGCGGCCTCCGTGCCCGGCGCGCAGATACGGTGGCCGATCGGGTGAAACCGCAGGTCCGGCCCGCGCGCCGCTCAGGGCGGGAACCGGGCGCCCCGCCTCAGCAGCCCCTGTGGCGGGGCAGCCGGTACGTCGAGTCCAGGCGGTACGTCCCGGCCCTGGGCACGGTCAGCCTCGTCCACTCCCCGTCCTGCCGCAGGCAACCCCGGTGGGCGCCGTCGACGCCGCGGACCCGCAGCCACGGCGAATGCGCCAGGCGGACGGTCACCGAGCCCGCCTCGGGCATCCGCACCACCAGCTCGGCGTCGTCGCCGCGCACGACCTGGGCGGGCGCGTCCACCAGCGGCGTCGCGCCCCGCACCCGGTAGATCGTCCACCCGTCGTCCCGCCACACCTGCTCCAGCCAGGGCTGTCCGGTCCTGACCAGCGCCGCCTCGGCCTCGGCGGGCCCGTCGGGCTGCCCGTGGTGCAGCACCACGTAGCCCACGGCCCACCGGTCCAGCCAGGCCCGGTAGGCGTCGGGGGACAGCGCCCCGTCGTAGAACAGCCGCCCGCGCTCGACGTCGAGCTGGCGGTTCCAGCCGCGCGCCATGTTCACGTGCGGGGCGAGCACGGCCGCCTCCCGGTGATTGCGGGCCGGGACGACCTCCACGCGGCCGAGACCGGCGCCCAGGCGGTCCAGTTCACCGGTCACCCCCTCGGTGCGGGACGCCCAGGACGGCACCTCGGTGGAGACCCGGAGGTCGTCCACGGTCTTGTCGACCAGCCAGTTGGCGGACAGCACGAGGGCCACCGCCACCACGGCCGTCCGCGCCCACGCCTTCTCGCCGACGAGGGCGAGGACGGCCATGACCAGCACGGGCACGGCGACGAGCCCGAGCAGCCGCTCCACGTTCGTCCCGATCGGGGAGGCGATGAGGTAGGTGAGGAGGACGCCGACCGCGTACACCACGGCCCCGTACCGCAGCAGCCGCCACTCCCGCCCCACCGGCGCCGCGACGGCGAGGACGGCACAGACGACGATCGGCATCCACAACCGGTTGGCGTGCATGGGCTGTTCGCCCTCGAACGGGAAGAGCACCGTGGTGGCGCCCACGACGGCGAAGAACGGCACCATCAGCACCGCGCCCTTGCGCCACTGCCGGTCCAGCAGATACGCCGCCCCCGCCACCACGAGGAACAGCCCCGCGACCGGACTGGCCATCGTCGCCAGCGCCCCGGCCACGGCGGCGGTCACCGAACGGTGCGCGTACAGACAGGCGACGAGCCCGACGGCGACCCCGAGCGCGAACGTCGTACGCCCCGACGCGACGTTGCACCACAGAGCGAGCGCCGCCAGGCCCGCCGACACGACGGCGTGCGGCACACCCCGGCGCGCGAACAGGAGGGCCATGAACCAGGTGCCGGCGATCCCGGCGGCCACGGACACCGTCCGCACACCGAGGAAGGCCATCACATACGAGGAGAAGACGCTGTAGTTGGCCGTGTGCATCCCCCCGTACCAGGAGAGGTTGTAGGCCGCGCCCGGGTGGCGGGCCGTGAACCCCGACCAGGCCAGCTGTGCGGCGAGGTCGCCGCCGCCGGTGGCCAGGAAGGCCGCCCACACCCCGTACAGCGGAAGGACGACGGCCACGGCGACGACCGGCACACGGTGCCGCCGCCACCACGACGCACGGCCCTCCGGCTCCCGGCCGCCCCGCGCCCCGTCCCGCTGCCGGGGAATGCGGCCCCGGCCGACGTCCCCTGCGGCTGCTGTCCGCAACTCCCCGTTGGCATACACCCGGGCAACCCTAGGGCCTGTCGTCACACTGCCGTCCGCCGCGCTTCGGGCGACGACGGCAGTGCCCTGGACAAGGCTCCCCCGCGGCGCACGGGCGATAATCTGGCGGCAGCGCCCGACCGGCAGGAGACGTGTGTCCACGAAGCCCCACCACCCGCAGACCGCCGTCGTCGCGGTGGTCGCGCTCGGCGGCGCGACGGGCGCCTCCGCCCGCTACGGGGCCGCGCTCCTGTGGCCCACCGGGACGGGCACGTTCCCCTGGACGACCCTCGTGGTGAACGTCGTCGGCTGTGCGGTGATCGGTGTGTTCATGGTGGTGATCAGCGAGGCGTGGACGCCGCACCGTCTGGTCCGGCCGTTCTTCGGCACCGGGGTACTGGGCGGGTTCACCACCTTCTCCACCTACGCCGTGGACATCGAGCGCCTCGTCGCCGGCGGCCGGGCCCGCACCGGTCTGGCCTATCTGGGCCTGACCCTGCTCGCGGCCCTCGCGGCGGTGTGGAGCGCGGTGTGGGTGACGCGTCGCGCGCTGGAGACCGTCCGGCCCGGACGGAAGGGCGGCGAGCGCCCGTGAACTGGCTGCTGGTGATCATCGGTGCGGCGGTGGGTGCGCCGCTGCGGTACCTGACCGACCGGGCGGTGCAGTCCAGGCACGACACCGTCTTCCCGTGGGGGACCTTCACGGTGAACGTGAGCGGCTGTCTGGTGCTGGGTCTGCTGACCGGCGCGGTGGCGGCCGGCGCCGCGTCCTCGCACCTCCAGCTGCTGCTGGGGACGGGGCTCTGCGGGGCGCTGACCACGTACTCGACGTTCGGTTACGAGACGCTGCGGCTGGCCGAGGGCGGGGCACGGTTCTCCGCGGCGGCCAACGCGGTGGCGAGCGTGGGCGCGGGTCTCGGCGCGGCGTACGCCGGTGTCGCGCTCGCCGAGGCGCTCTGGAGCTGACCCGGCACATGCCGGGGCCCGGCCTTCTCCGCGGTTGCGGGAAGACCGGGCCCCGGTGTGCGACGGTGCGGGCTCAGACGTCCTGGCCGGGCGTGCCCAGAGCGGCGGACGCCGCTTCCAGCGGGCTGAGCACCACGGGCGCGGCGGGCGCCGGGACGGACCGGCAGGTGAAACCGAGACGCGAGAGCGCCCTGGTCACCTCACCGGCCGAGAAGTCGCGGCGGTCCTGCCGGGTGATGACCTCGCCCACCTGCTTGACGGGGTACACACGACGACTGATGATCACCGATTCCCCGGTGACGGGTTCGGGCTTGATGCCCTTCATCGATTCCTCGACCTCGTGCTTGAACAGGTCGAACGGGAAACGGGCGATGACGCAGCGCATAGTGCCTCAACGGGGTCGGGGGACGGAACCGGGGGACGGAACCGGGCGGGAACGCGAATGTCGGTCAGGCGGCGCGGTCGCCGGAGGAGCGGCGCGGTGCGCCACCGCCCCGCGGCTGGGAGGAGGCCGACGCCGAGGACGCCGAGGACGCCGACGAGCGGCGGCCCTGGGCGGGCCGGCTGCGCCGGCCGCGGGAGGACGAACCGCTCCTGGGGCGCTCGGACGGCGGCGAGGTGATGGTGACGGGGATGCCCGAGGGCGCCTGCGCACCGGTGATCCGGCTCAGCTCGGCCTCGCCGGAGCGGACCTCGGCGACCTGCGGGGTGATCCCGGCGTCGGCCATCAGACGCGTCATCTCGCGGCGCTGGTTGGGCAGCACCAGCGTGACGACGCTGCCGGACTCACCGGCCCGGGCGGTACGGCCGCCGCGGTGCAGGTAGTCCTTGTGGTCGCTCGGCGGGTCGACGTTGACGACCAGGTCGAGGTTGTCGACGTGGATACCGCGGGCCGCGACGTTCGTGGCAACCAGCACCGTGACGTGGCCGGTCTTGAACCGCGTCAGGGTCCGGGTGCGCTGCGGCTGGGACTTCCCGCCGTGCAGCGCGGCCGCCCGCACCCCGCTGCTGAGCAGGTGGTCGGTGAGCTTGTCCACGGCGTGCTTGGTGTCGAGGAACATGATCACCCGGCCGTCGCGGGCGGCGATCTCCGTCGTGGTGGCGTACTTGTCGGCGCCGCGGACGTAGAGCACGTGGTGCTCCATCGTCGTGACGGCACCGGCGGCCGGGTCGACCGAGTGGACGACCGGGTCGTGCAGGTAGCGGCGGACCAGCAGGTCGACGTTACGGTCCAGGGTCGCCGAGAACAGCATCCGCTGGCCCTCCGGCTGCACCTGGTCGAGCAGCTCGGTGACCTGCGGCATGAAGCCCATGTCGGCCATCTGGTCGGCCTCGTCGAGCACGGTGATGGAGACCCGGTCCAGGGTGCAGTCGCCGCGCTCGATCAGGTCCTTGAGCCGGCCGGGCGTGGCGACGACGACCTCGGAGCCGCCGCGCAGCGCCGCGGACTGCCGGCCGATCGACATGCCGCCGACGACGGTGGCCATCCGCAGCTTCAGCGAGCGGGCGTACGGGGTGAGCGCGTCAGTGACCTGCTGGGCGAGCTCGCGGGTGGGCACGAGGACCAGGGCCAGCGGGCGGCGGGATTCGGCGCGCTGTCCCTCGATGCGGGCCAGCAGGGCCAGACCGAAGGCGAGCGTCTTGCCGGATCCGGTGCGGCCGCGGCCGAGCACGTCACGGCCGGCCAGCGAGTTGGGCAGCGTGGCCGCCTGGATCGGGAACGGCACGGTGACGCCCTGGCCGGTGAGCGCCGCCAGCAGGGGCGCGGGCATGCCCAGGTCGGCAAAGGCCTCGACGGCGGGCAGTGCCGGGGTGATCGTCTTCGGCAGGGCGAACTCACCCTGCTTGGCGGCGGGGCGGCGGCCGTAGCCACCGCCGGAGCGCTGGGCCGGGGCGCCGAAGCGTCCCTGGCCGCCGCCCTGACGGCTGCCCGGGGCCTGCGAGCGGAAACCGCCGCCACCCGAACGGGAGCCGCCGGAACCGGTGGCTCCACCGCTGCGGGTGGTACGGGAAAAACGGTCATTGGAGCGAGTTGTGCGTTCGCGGTTCATGCGGAACCTTTCCTCGATATGGCGCGTATCGAGGAATTCATTGCGCGAAGAGCGGCACAAGAATCGCAAGAACGGGCCGTTGGCATACGTGAACGAAGCCCGGCAGCCGGTCTTGAGCCGATACGGGCCCGGCAGAACCGGGTCCGGTGCTTCGCAATGACGGACGAACCGGCCCGGGATGCGGGCCTGCGCGGTCTCGTCACGGGGCTCCGGCGGACCGGTGGTCCGGGAGCCATGGCGGATCGTCCGCCGCAGGGTGAAGAGCGTGGGTCCTGTGGGCTTCCCCGGCGGCTCGTGGCGGTGGTGCCGGCACGGCGTGCACGGGGGCGGACCCGGGAAAAGCAACGAGCTGGGGCCCGCACCCAAGGTGCGGGCCCCAGCTGTGGATGCTCACTCAGCGCGTAAGCGCCGGTGTCATCGGATTCACGCGGGGGTGATGTTCTCCGCCTGCGGGCCCTTCTGGCCCTGCGTGACGTCGAAGTTCACCTTCTGGCCCTCCTGCAGCTCACGGAAGCCGCTCGCGGCGATGTTCGAGTAGTGGGCGAAGACGTCAGCGCCGCCACCATCCTGCTCGATGAAGCCGAAGCCCTTTTCCGCGTTGAACCACTTGACGGTGCCAGTAGCCATGTTTATCTCCTTCTGGGGCAGAGCCCGGGGGCTGGCACTGTGCCAGTCCCGCGTCGCCGCGATGATTACCCCATCCGGATAATGAGCCGGAAAATACAAAAGCGCACCCACCGGCCCATTTAGCCGAGGAGAGCACTTGGAGTCTTTGGGAACCACAACTGCAACTGAGATCCACAGTAGCACAATGAATGCGAGCGGGCGCGGCAAGTAATTTCGCTCCGCCCGGCGCGTCATAAACCTTCACCGGGCATTGCATAAAATTCTGTGCTTGCGGCTATAGATATTCGTCGCTCCGTGCTACGGCCCCCGACCCGGAGCCCAACGGGCGGAGGGCGGCCCGGTCAGGCGGTGTCGCGGCCCGGGGTGGGGCGGCGCAGCTCTTCGTTCAGCCGGAGCGCCTCTTCGAGCTGGTCCTCCAGGATCACGATGCGGCACGCCGCCTCGATCGGCGTCCCGCCGTCGACGAGCTCCCGGGCGCGGGCCGCGATGCGCAGTTGGTAGCGGGAGTAGCGCCGGTGGCCGCCCTCCGACCGCAGGGGGGTGATCAGCCGCGCCTCGCCGATCGCGCGGAGGAATCCGGGCGTGGCGCCGATCATCTCGGCGGCGCGCCCCATGGTGTAGGCGGGGTAGTCGTCGTCATCGAGACGGTCAGTGGCATGCGGAGGGGTTTCGGGGGGCATGTGCACCTGCCGCGTATCGCCGACTTCGTTGACCGAACGAGAAACTCTCATTGTGCGAGCCATCGCATCTAGCATAGCCGCGGTAGATTTCCCGGGCCGGACGGGGGAAATAACCTTGCCTGCACCGGGCCCCGCCGCGGCCGGCCCGGCCCGGCCGGGCGCGGATCCCGCCCGCGGGCCGCTCCTCGCGCCACCGCGGCGGCACCTCCTGGACGAGGCCGGGCGGGGTTCACCAAGAACGCTGACCGGCCGGTCAGTTGATGACTGCCTGACCAGGGGCCATAATGCAGACGTAGCCCTTCACGCATCCCCCGTCGTGAAGGGCTACACCCATGTGCGCGCCGGGCCTTCCCGTACGGGCCGGGTCCGCGCAGGAGTCTTCACGGGCAAGGGACTCCCCTCGTGGTCCCCTGCCCATGTTTTTTCGAGTTAACAGTGACGCAAAGTGTTTGCGCAAGCCCGCTCCGGAGACCGGAGCAAGATGCTCCACTTCATCCCTTTCCGGTGTGCCGTCAGGGATCCCGGGCCGTGGACGCCGCGTCGGGGTTCGTTACAGTACGAGCCCGTTGACCGAATCGAGCACCGCGCGGCACCGGACAGACGCCCGTGCGGCGGACGTGAACGTGGGGGCCGGATGGACGACGGCGAAGGACGCGCGCCGGAGCTGCGCACGCTGCGGCAGAAGGTCGAGTACATGGTCGAGAAGACCTTCCCCGGCCGCAAGATCTCGGGACGGGTCTTCGCCGACCTGGTCAAGGAGCGCGGCGGGTCGCTCTCCCACAGCTACTTCTCCAACATCCTGGCCGGCAAGGTCACCCAGCCGTCCGAGGACATCCTCAAGGCGCTCGGCCTCGGCTTCGGCGTGGACTGGCGCTTCTTCAAGGAGGAGTCCGAGGTCGTCGACGACGTCGTCGCGGGGCTGCAGTTCCTGGCGAAGCGGCGTACGGGCGAGATCAGCGGGCTGGCCGGGCGCGGGCTGGACGAGGACGGGCTGCCGCCGGAGCTCCTGCAGTTCGCGCTCGCCCTGCTGAAGGACGCGCAGGACCGGCAGCCACCGGCCGACGGCGGACCACGGGGTCAGTGAGGTGTCCATGCGCGAACTGCGGAAGGAGTGCGAGGCCGGGCTGGCCGGGCTCCCGCTGCCCTCCCCCTTCACCGTCGAGGGGCTGGTGGCCAACATGGAGGCGGCCCGCGGCCGCACCATCGTGCTGCACGAGATGCCCGACCGGCTCGCCCGCGTCAACGCGGCCTGCGGGCTGCGGCTGAAGAGCGGCGGGACCAGCGTCGTGCTCTACCGCCGGCGCCCCACCGCGTACCAGACCCAGCACGTCATCCTGCACGAGCTGTGCCACGAGTGGTTCGACCACGGCACCTCGCTGGACGCGGAGCAGCTGCGGCGGCTGCTGCCCGTCTTCGACACCTCCCTGATCGCCCGGGTCGTCGGCCCGGACGCGCTCGGCAGCGCGGACGCCGTGCAGGCCCGCGCCCAGTACGACACCCATGACGAACGCATGGCCGAATTGGGTGCCTCGCTCATCCCCCGCATGGCGAGGGACGTGACGAGCGATGACATGGTGGGGCGGCTCGCCAACTCGCTCGCGCGCCCGGTCGCCCACCGTCGCCGGGGCCTGTTCCGCCGTACGTAGCACCGCGTTTCCCCGGTCCCCGTCCCCCCACCACAAGGAATTCCGCCGTGACCCCGCTCGACGTCGCCGGCTATCTGATAGCCGGCCTGATGACAGCCGTCGCCGTGTGGCGCATGCCGGCCGCCCTGTGGGGCGACGAGGAGGACCGGCGCCGCCGGGCCCTGTGGGGCTGTTACGCCGGATTCGCCGCCGCGCTGTGGACCAAGACCCGGGCCGTGCGCATCGGGCTCAACGACAGCCCGGTCACGGATCTCTCGGTGCTGATCAAGCACTACACGGCGACGGTCGCGATTCTGGCCATTCTCAGCTACATCGTCGCGATCTACGGCCAGTACGCCGATGCCGGGGCCGTGCCGCGCCACGTGCGGTTCGCACGGAAGATCCAGCAGATCGCGGCGAAGGCCTCCGTCGCCACGCTCGTCCTGCTGACAGTGCTGTTCTTCACCGTCGTCGACCGCTCCACGCCGTCGGACCGCTTCGTCGCCGACCACGCGGGGCAGTGGGGGGCCACGCTCTACATGAGCGTGTTCTACCTCTACCTCGGTGCCGCCTCCGCCGTCTGCGCCTACCAGTGGGCGCTCGCCACCGCGAGCGCCGGGCGGCGCCATCTGCGGGTGGGCCTGGCGATGATGACGTTCGCCATGTTCATCGGCGTCGGCTACACCGTCAGCCGGACGCTGTTCCTCTGGGTCAGCGTCGTCGACCCGCCCGGCGAGGCCTTCGCGCTGCGCTTCGACGAGATCACCGAGGCCTCGCAGGTGGTGCTGTTCGCCTTCTTCGCGATCGGCGCCTCCGTCCCCGCGTGCCGCAACCTCGGCCGCCGGGCGACGCTCTGGCGCGCCCAGGTGAAGCTGCACGCCCTCTGGTACGAGCTGATGACGGCCTTCCCCGACCAGCCCTTCGACCCCCCGGCACCGCTGCTGCGCGAGCTGACCCGCTTCGGCACCCCGGCCGACCTGCGCGTCGACCGGTGGGCCGCGGACATCGCCGACGCCGTGGAGAAGCTGCGCCACTACGTGCCCGACGCGCTGCTGCCGGCCGCCGAGGCCGCCGCCGCGGACGGCGGCACCACCCGGGAGACCGGGCCGCTGGCCGACGCCTACTGGATCAAGGCGGCGCTCGCGGCCCGGAGCGCCGGGGCCCCGGCCGGCGACGCGGCCGCCGTCGGCACCCAGCACGCCACCGACCAGGACGGTGAGGTCGCCTGGCTGGTCCGGGTGGCGGCGGCGTACCGCACGGTCGAACCGGAGCGGGCCCGGCAGGTCCTCGCAGCGTCCACAGCGGTCCAGGAGCAGGAGCAGGAGCAGCAGGCATGAGCACGAGCACCACCCACGAGACGGGCACGTCCACCGCGCGCACCGTGACCGACGTCTTCCAGCCGCGCAACGTCCTGCTGGCCGGCATGCTCGCCATCGGACTGGCGGCGGCGGGCCACTGGACGGGGCTGCTGTGGGGCTTCCTCGGCGCCCTGTGCGCCGGGCTCGTCCCGGCCGGCTACATCGAGTGGGAGCGCGGGCGCGGCACCTGGGGCGACCGCCATGTCGTCGACCGGACGAAGCGGGCCCCGATCTTCTTCGTCATCCTCGGCTCCATCGGCACCGGTTCGGCGGTCATGGTGCTGGGCGGCGCCCCCACCGGCATTTTGACCGCGATGCTCGGGCTCTGGGTGATGACCGTCGTCCTGCTGGCCGTCAACACGGTGTGGAAGATCTCGGTGGACGCCTCGGTCGCCTCGGCCGCGGTCGCGCTGCTCGCCGCGGTGCACTCGCCGTGGTGGCTGTTCGGGTACCTGATGACGGCGGCCGTGTGCTGGTCGCGGGTGGCGCTCGGCTACCACACGGTGGGCCAGGTGACGGCCGGGACGGCGCTGGGCGCGGCGACGGCGGGCGCGTTCCTGTTCGTGTGAGCGGGGCCCGGCGTCGTTGAACGGGCCGCGCGCGGGGTCCATGGTGGTGCCGTGCCGACATTCGAGATCACCACAGCAAGCGCGGACGACATCAGGATGATGGCGGACTGGGCCCATGCCGAGGGCTGGAACCCCGGACTCACGGACGGTCAGGCGTTCTTCGCCGCCGATCCGTGCGGCTTCCTGATCGGCCGCCTCGACGGGGTGCCCGCGTCCTGTGTCTCCGTGGTCCGCTACGGCTCCGGCTTCGGCTTCCTGGGGTTCTATCTGACCCGCCCGGAACTGCGTGGCCAGGGGTACGGGAGCCGGATCTGGGCCACCGGGACGGCCCGGCTGGCCGGGCGGAACACCGGCCTCGACGGAGTGGTCGAGCAGCAGCCCAACTACCGGAAGTCCGGCTTCGGTCAGGCCTGGACGAACCTGCGCTACGAAGGACTCGTCCCGCTCGACGTCGCGCCGCCGCCCGGCGTCACGCTGGCCGACGCCCGCACGCTGCCCTTCGGCCAGGTCACCGCGTACGACCGCCGGTTCTTCCCGGCGGAGCGGGACGGCTTCCTGGCGGCCTGGACGACCACGCCGGGACGCACCGCGCTGGTCGCGCTGTCCGAGGGCGAGGTGCGGGGACTCGCCGTGCTGCGCGCCTGCCGCACGTCCTCGCGCATCGGCCCGCTGTACGCGGCGACGCCGGAGATCGCCCGCGCCCTGGTGAGCGCGCTCGCGGCCACCGATCCGTCCGCGCCCGTCGCCGTGGACGTGCCCGACGTGAATCCGGCTGCGGTACGGCTGGCGGAGGAGCTGGGGCTGACCCCGTCGTTCGAGACGGCCCGCATGTACACCGGACCGGCGCCGGACGTCGATCACAGCGGGCTGTTCGGCATCACCAGTCTCGAACTGGGATGAGCACGGCGGGCCCGGGCCTCAGTCCGTCACACAGTCGCCGCCGGGGACCTGCCGGGACCGTGAGGCCATCACGGCGATGTCGTCCTCGGCGCCCGGGCCGAACCGCTCCAGCACCGCGTCCAGCAGTTCCTCCAGATCGCCGCTCTCCGGCAGGCTCAGTTCGCCGAGTCTGCCGACGGACACGTCGATGTCCTCGCCGCGCCGCTCCACCAGTCCGTCGGTGTACATGAACAGCACGGTGCCCGGTCCGCACTCCACCCTCGTCGTCCGGTAGCCGCCGAAGCCGGTGCCCAGCGGCGGGCCCGCCGGCACGTCGCCGAGCCAGGTTCCGGCCGGTCCGG
>NZ_RDBK01000032.1:0-54240 GCF_008042275.1 Streptomyces sp. OR43
CCGGAGGGGATCATGTAGGCGGGCAGTCGGCTGCCGGCGTACGCGCGGAGGTCGGCGACGGTCGGGGTGCCGGCCGTCTGATCGGCGGGGACCAGGTACGCGACGAGGCGGCGGTCCTCGACATCGCCGAAAGCGGCGACGACGGAGGTACGGATCCGGGGGTGGCCGGTCAGGACCGCCTCGATCTCGCCCGGCTCGATACGGAAACCGCGCACCTTCACCTGGCCGTCGGCCCGGCCGACGAAGTCGAGCTGCCCGTCCGCCAGCCAGCGGGCACGGTCACCCGAGCGGTACATGCGGGTGCCGTCGGCGGCGATCGGGTCGGCCACGAACCGCTCCGCCGTCAGGCCAGGGCGACCACGGTAGCCACGCGCGACCTGCGGACCGGCGATGTACACCTCACCGGCCACACCCACGGGGACCGGGTTCAGCCGGTCGTCCAGGACGTACAGACGCGCGTTGGCGACAGGCGCACCGATCGCGGGCGCACCGGTGAGACGGCCCCGGTCCACGACACCCGTCGTCACCATGACGGTCGACTCGGTCGGACCGTACGTGTTCACCAGCCGACGACCGGCCGACCAAGCACGGGCCACCGGCTCCGTCAGGCGCTCCGCACCCAGCAGCAGGGTCTCCACACCGGACACTTCCTCCGGGTCAAGGACGCCCAACAGCGACGGGACCACACTCGCCGCGACCACGGCCTCGGCCCGCAGCATTGAGGTCAGCAGGCCGGACTCCGCCCGCTCCTCGGACGTCGCCACGACGAGGACGCCTCCGGAAGCGAGGGTCACCGCCACGTCGAGGACGGCCGCGTCGAAGCTGAACGACGCGAACTGCAGCATCCGCACGCCCGGGCCCGCTTCGAGGACCGGAGCCAGCGCCGACACCATGCCGACCACGCTGCCGTGCGCGACCTGCACGCCCTTGGGCCGCCCGGTCGACCCCGACGTGTAGATCACGTACGCCAACTGATCGGCGGCGCGAACAACCTCAGGCGGTTCCGAAGACAGGCCCGCGAGGGTGCCCCGTACGGCGGGGTCGTCCAGCCACACACCCTGCTCGACCGGCAGACCGGCCACCAGGGCCCGCTCGCCCACCACGACCTGCACCCCCGCATCCGCGAGCATGAACTCCAGCCGGTCGACCGGGTATTCGGGGTCCAGCGGCAGATACGCACCACCCGCCTGCCACACGCCGACCATGGCCGCCACCATGTCCACGCCACGCGGCAGACACAGACCGACCACCGACTCCGCACCCACACCCATCCCACGCAGGTGATGCGCCAGACGGTTCGCCCGCGCCATCAATCCGCCGTACGTCACCGACTCCGAGCCTGCCACCACAGCCACCGCGTCCGGAGCCGACACCGCCCGCTCCGCGATCAGCTCCTGCACACCACGCACCGCCGGCAGCTCCACCGACGCCGCGTTCCAGCCCTCCAGCACCAGGTCGCGCTCACCCGCCGACAGCACCGGCAGCTCACCGACCCGGCAGTCGCCCTCCTCGGCAACCGCCTGCAGCACGGTGGCCAGGTGACCCGCCAGTCGCTCGACCGTCGCCGCGTCGTACTGGGACTTCTCGTACGACATCTTGATCTTGAGTCGGCGACCGGCGCCCGCGGTCACGCTCAGCGGGTAACTCGCCTGCTGCCGGACGTGGTTGAGGTCGGTCTCCAGACCGCTCTCGGAGGAAAGTTCCCGGCCTTCGACCAGCGCCTGGTCCGGGTAGTTCTCGAAGACGAAGAGAGTGTTGAACAGCGCTTGACCCGCCGGGAGTTCGCTGCAGTCAGTGATCGTGACCAGTGGTGTGTGCTCGAAGCGGCGGGCCCGTACCTGCTCGTCCTGCAGCCCCGCCAGCCACTCCGCGACCGGCCGGTCACGCTCCACCCGCACCCGCACCGGCGTGGTGTTCAGCAGCAGGCCGACCATCTCATCCATGCCGTCGATCTGACCGCCGCGACCCGATGACGTCACACCGAACACGACATCGTCCGAACCCGCATACAACGCCAGCACCAGCGCCCACGCGCCCTGCACCACCGTGTTCAACGTCAACCGATGACGCCGCGCGAACCCGGCAAGACCCTCACCCGCCACCGTCGCCGGCAACCGCAGATGCAGCTCCTCCAGACCCTCCTCGCCCGTCGCCCGCTCCACGCCCAGCGACGTCACCTCACCGAACCCGGCCAACCGCCCGGCCCAGTACTCCCGCGCAGCCTCCTCGTCCTGACCCGCAACCCACGCCGCGAACTCCCGGAACGACGCCCGCACACCCAACTCCGGGCGCCGGCCCGCACGGAACGCGTGATACGCCTCCAGGACCTCACCCAGGACGATGGGCACACTCCACCCGTCCAACAGCAGGTGGTGATAGCTCCACACCAACTGATGCCGACCCTCGGCCAGACGCACCAACGCCAGACGAACCAGCGTGGAGGCCGTGAAGTCCGCACCACGCGCCCAGTCCTCGGTGAGGAACTGCTCGTAGGCCACCTGCCGCCGCTCTTCGTCGAGGTGCGCGAAGTCCACCAACCGCAGGGGCAGCGGCACGGACCGCGACACCACGACGAGGGGTTCGGCCACTCCCTCCCACACCACGGCGGTGCGCAGCACCTCGTGCCGGGAGAACACCAGCTCCCACGCCAGCGTGAGGGCGTCGAGGTCCAGTTCGCCTTCCAGCAACAGGCCGTTCTGGACCCAGTACATGCCGGAGTCCTCGGACAGCTGCCCGTGGAAGAGCATGCCCTTCTGCAGAGCCGTGAGCGGATAGATGTCCTCGATCTCGGTCGGGAAGCGGCCCGCGATGCGATCCAGCGCGGCCTGGTCGATCGGCGCCGCGAGCGGGAAGTCGGACGGCGTGTGGCCGCCGGTCTCCGGGCGGCAGCAGTACTCGATCAGGTCAGCCAGCACCTCGACGTACCGCTCGGCGAGGCGTGCGATCGTCGCCTCGTCGTGCACCTCGGCGCCGTACGTCCACACCATCTCCAGGCGGCCGTCGGCCACTTGGCTGTTGACAGCGATGAGGTGGGGACGCTCGCCCTCGGCCGACTGTGCCGCACCGAGCGGGTCGCCGGACGGCCTGAAGCGGACACGGCTGCTGTCCTGGGCGGCAGCGCCGGCCGTGTCGGGTCGGCGGCCGGACTGGCCGAGGTAGTTGAAGCCGACCTCGGCTTGCCCCTGCGGCGTCCAGTCGGTGAGATGGCGCAGGAGACCATAGCCCAGACCCTTGCGCGGAACACCGCGCAGGTACTCCTTCGTACGGCGCAGAAGCGCACCCAGGTCACCGTCGACCAGAGCGGTGAGCTCCACCGGGTACACGCTCGTGAACCAGCCGACCGTGCGCGACACGTCGATATCCGCCCCGACGTCCTCACGGCCGTGACCTTCGACATCCACCACAACAGACCGCGTACCGGTCCACTCGGTGAACACCGCCCCCAGCACGCTCAGCAGCACGTCATCGATCCGCGTACGAAACGCCGCCGGCACCTCACGCAGCAACCGCTCCGTCAGCCCGGCCTCCAGGGACACCGACACCCGCCGCGCCCCCGACACCCGGTTCGCACCACCCTCGATGACGCGCGGCAACGGCTCCACCGCCGCCTCCGCAGCCCGCCAGAACTCCGCCTCCSCCACAACCTCCGMCGAAGCCGACAACTCCTCCAGACGCTCCGCCCACGCCACGAACGACGACGTCTTCGCCACCAGCTCCACRCYGCCGACACCCAGCTCCACCTGCGCATACGCCGACGCCAGRTCCTCCAGCAACACCGGCCAGGACACCGCGTCCACCACCAGGTGATGGACCACMACGAGAAGCAACTGGCCGCGGKCACCGCGCTCGAACAGCGCAAAGCGCACCAGMGGCCCCTCRYTCAGGTCGAGACCGGCCTGGATCTCGGTGGCCCGCGCCTCAAGGAACTCCGCCTCGTCCTCACCCACSACGCCCGCCGCGTCGACGACCGTGACCAGATCCCCCGTCTCAGCAGCCAGCACATGACCGACCCACGCCCCGTCACGACGCACGAACCGCGAACGCAGCACATCATGCTGCTCGACCAGCGCACCCACCGCCGACCGCAACAACTCGACATCAACCCACCCGTCGACCTCCAGAACCGTCGACTGATTGAAATGCCCCGCCCGCGGCAACTCCCGCCCCAGGAACCACCGCTGGATCGGAGTCAGCGGAAACTCACCCACCACCACACCCTGCTCCGCAACAACCCCACTCTCGGACGACGCCACCGACGCCAGGCCCGCCACCGTCTGATGATCGAAGAGCTGCGCCACCGTCACATGAACACCCAGCTCACGCGCCCGAGCCACCACCCGGATACTCACRATCGAGTCGCCACCGAGCTCGAARAAGTTGTCCTCGACCCCGACCCGCTCCACACCCAGAACCTGAGCCCACACCCCCGCCAGGACCCGCTCCACCTCGGAACGCGGCGCGACGAACTCCCCCGCCACCCCCGCCCACACACCCTCAGGATCAGGCAGAGCCCCACGATCCAGCTTCCCGTTCGGCGTCAGCGGCAACACCGCCAACTCCACGAACACCGAAGGAATCATGAAGGCGGGCAGAGACTGCTGCAGGTGGTCCCGCAGATCGCCGACCGCGGGGATGCCTTCGGCCTGGGACTCGGGGACGACGTACGCGACGAGACGCTGCTCGTTCCCGGCCCCGAAGGGGGTCACCGCGGCGGTGCGTACGGCAGGGTGGGTGGCCAGCGCCGAGACGATCTCGCCGGGCTCGATCCGGAAGCCGCGCACCTTGGCCTGGTCGTCCGCCCGGCCCAGGAACTCCAACTCCCCGTCCGGCAGCGAGCGCACGCGGTCGCCCGACCGGTACATGCGGCTGCCGTCCCCGGCGAAGGGGTCGGCGAGGAAGTGCTCGGCGCTGAGCGCGGACCGGTCGAGGTAGCCGCGGGCGACACCCGCGCCGGCGATGTACAGCTCACCGGCCACGCCGACCGGCACGGGGCGCAGCTGGTTGTCCAGGACGTACGCCCGGGTGTTGGCCATCGGCGCACCGATCGGCGGAACGCCCTCCCCCTCCGGGGCGAGGACGGCGATGCTCGCGCAGACCGTCGCCTCCGTCGGACCGTACGCGTTGAGAAGGCGGTACCGGCCACGCCAGCGGGCCGCCGCGGCCTCCTCCAACCGCTCGCCCGCCGTCACCAACGTCCGCAGACCCGCCAGATCAGCCGGCTCAAGAACGGCCAGGAGCGACGGCGGCAGCGTCGCCACCCGCACGTCCTTCTCCCGCACGAGCGCGGCCAGCGCACGCGGCTCGCCCCGCTCCACCGCCGTCGCCACCACCAGACGACCACCCGCCGCCAGCGTCACCGCAACCTCGGACACGGCCGCGTCGAAACCGAACGGCGCGAACTGCAGCACCCCGTCACCCTCGCCGACCCCGAACGCACGCGCCTGCGCCAACGCAAGGTTCACCACACCCCGATGCGCGACCTGCACACCCTTCGGACGACCCGTCGAACCCGACGTATAGATCACGTACGCGAGCTGGTCGGGGGCCGTCGTCACGTCGGGGGCGCTCGCCGGGAGCCCTGCCAGCGCGTCCGCGACCGCCGACTCGTCCAGCCTGATCACGGTCTCCGCCGCCAGGCCGGCAGCCGTCGCGCCCGCGCAGACGAGCACCTTGGCGCCGCTGTCCGCGAGCATGAACTCCAGGCGCTCGGCGGGGTATTCGGGGTCGAGCGGCAGGTAGGCGGCGCCCGCCTGCCAGGCCGCGAGCGCCGCCACGACCATGTCGATGCCGCGCGGCAGGCACAGGGCCACCACGGTGTCCGCACCGGCACCCGCATCGCGCAGGTGGTGGGCCAGGCGGTTGGCGCGCGCCACGAGGTCCCCGTACTCCAGGGAGTCGTCGCCGCACACCACTGCCACGGCGTCCGGGCGTGCGGCGGCGCGGGCCGCGATCAGTTCGTGCACGCCGCCCACCGCGGGCAGCGGCTCGGCCGTGTCGTTGCGCTCGTGCAGCAGGCGGGACCGCTCGGCCTCGGTCAGCACCGGCAGGTCGTCGATCGGCCGGCCCGCGTCCTCGGCGAGGGCGTCGAGGAGGGTGACGAGGTGGCCTGCCATCCGCTCGATCGTGGTCGGGTCGAACAGCTCGCTGCTGTACTGGAACTCGCCCGAAAGCTCGTCCCCCGACGCTCCCAGCGTGAGCACCAGGTCGAACCGCACCGGCAGCGCGTCCGGCGCCGGACCCTGGGGCTCGGCAGAGTTCTCGGGCTCTCGCGCGGCTTCGGGCTCGCCGACGTCGCCGGACTGGCCGTTGTCGTAGTCGAACAGGACCTGGAAGAGCGGGCTCCGCGAACGGTCGCGCTCCGTCACGAGCTCGTCGACCAACTCCTCGAACGGCACGTCCTGGTGCGCGTACGCACCGAGCGCCGTCTCCCGGACGCGGCCGAGGAGTTCGGCAAATGTCGGGTCGCCGGACAGGTCGGTGCGCATGACGAGGGTGTTGACGAAGAAGCCGATGAGGTTCTCGGTCTCGGCCCGGTTGCGGTTCGCGATCGGCGTTCCGACGACGACGTCGTCGGTGCCCGCGTAGCGACCCAGCAGCACGTTGAAGGCCGCGAGCAGGGTCATCGACATGGTGGCGCCGGCCTCGCGGGAGACGGCCCGCAGCCGCTGCGCCGTCTGCGCCGGCACACGGAACTCGGCGAAACCGCCGTCGGTGGAGCGGATCGCGGGGCGCGGGCGGTCGGTGGGCAGTTCGAGGGCCGGCAGGCCGCCGAGGCGGTCGCGCCAGTACGAGAGCTGCGCGTCGAGCACGTCGCCGGTCAGCCACTCCCGCTGCCAGACCGCGAAGTCCGCATACTGCACGGTCAGCGGCGGCAGCGGGTCCGGGTCCCCGCTCCGGAAAGCGTCGTACAGCGCCATCAGCTCGCGCCGCAGGATCCGGCCCGACCACTCGTCCGACACCACGTGGTGCATCGACAGCGCCAGGACGTGCTCCTGCGTCGACACCTTCACGAGCGTCGCGCGCAGCAGCGGCCCGCGCGCCAGGTCGAACGGGGTCTGTGCCTCCGCGGCCACGACGGCCCGTACGGCGGCGTCCGGGTCCGATCCCGCCGGCACCGACACGATCCGGAGGTCGAACGGCGCGGGCTCGTCGATGACCTGGTGCGCGACACCGTCCGCGTCCGCGACCAGACGCGTCCGCAGCACCTCGTGCCGCGCGACCACGCCGCCCAGCGCCGCACGCAGCGCCGCCACGTCGACGTCGTCGTCCCAGCGGACGGACGTCGCCAGGTTGTACTCGGACGATCCCGGTTCCAGCTGGTCGAGGAACCACAGGCGCTGCTGGCCGAAGGAGAGCGGCAGGGCCTGGTCACGGCCGACGGCCACGACCGGAGGGGCGACGGCGGCGGTGCCGGCGCCCTCGATCACGGCGGCGAACTGCCGCACGGTCGGCTCGTCGAAGAGCGCCGACAGCAGCACCTCGACGCCGAACACCTCACGGACGCGGGAGATCACCTGGGTAGCGAGGAGCGAGTGGCCGCCGAGCTCGAAGAAGTTGTCCTCCGCGCCTATCTCGTCGATGCCCAGAACCTGCGCCCACACCTCGGCCAGGATCTGCTCCACCTCGGTCCGCGGCGCGGCGAAGCCCGTCTGGTCCTGGAGCACGCTGTCGGGGGCCGGCAGTGCGGCGTGGTTGAGCTTGCCGTTCGCGGTGAGCGGGAGTTCGCTCAGCTCGACAAAAACGGACGGGACCATGTATTCCGGCAGCCGGTCACCGAGGAATCCGCGCAATTCCCCGACCGCGGGAATCCCGATCTCCGCATCTGCCGGAACCAGATAGGCCACGAGTCGACGTTCCGCCCCCACACCATGGGCCGTCACCACAGCGGAAGCGATCTGCGCGTGACCGAGCAGCGCGGCCTCGATCTCGCCCGGCTCGATCCGATACCCACGCACCTTGATCTGACCGTCCGCACGGCCCACGAAATCCAACCGGCCATCCCCCAGCCAGCGAACCCGGTCACCCGTCCGATACATCCGCCCACCATCACCAGCGAAATCGAGACGCTGAAGGACGGTACCGACGCGGTCGGTAACCGCACCCGCGTCAAGGTCGTCAAGAACAAGGTCGCGCCGCCGTTCAAGCAGGCCGAGTTCGACATCCTCTACGGCCAGGGCATCAGCCGCGAGGGCGGCCTGATCGACATGGGCGTGGAGCACGGCTTCGTCCGCAAGGCCGGCGCCTGGTACACGTACGAGGGCGACCAGCTCGGCCAGGGCAAGGAGAACGCCCGCAACTTCCTCAAGGACAACCCCGACCTCGCCAACGAGATCGAGAAGAAGATCCTCGAGAAGCTCGGGATCGGGGTATCGGCGACGGCCTCGGTCGCCGAGGACGCAGACACCGCCCCTGTTCGTGGCGCCGGCCGTGCCCCGGAGAAGAACGCCGCCTGACAAGCGTGGGCGCCCACCCGCCGCCCAGCCTGCCGCCGCAACCGGGCCGGCAGGTCAGCGGGGCGTACGGAGGGCGAGGAGGGCGATGTCGTCGGTGCTTCCGGTGCCGAAGTCGGCGAGGACCTCGTCGCAGAAGGTGTCGAGGGGCTCGCGTGCCAGTGCGGCGGCCTCTTCCCGGAGCCGGCGCAGCCGGTGTCCGACGCTCTCGCCCGGGCGTTCGATCAGGCCGTCGGTGTAGAGGAGGAGGGTTGCCGCGGGTGGCAGGAGCGCTTGGCAGTCGGGACGTTCCTGCGTGGGGTCCACGCCCAGGAGAAGGCCGTGGGAGTCGTCGAGGTAGTGGGTGTCGCCATCGTGTTCGACGAGCAGGGGCGGCGGATGCCCGGCGTTGGAGAAACGCAGGCACCAGTGGTGTGGGCCGGCGGGTTCGAGGCATGCGTAGATGCAGCTGGCCATGTACGCCGGGTAGAGGGCCTCGGTGATGACATCGAGGCGGTGCATGATGTCGCTGGGTGGTTCTCGCCGGTCGCAGGCCAGAGCACGGAGCATGTTGCGCAACTGGCTCATCGTGACGGCGGCCTGTACGTCATGACCGATCACGTCCCCGATGATCAGGGCGCTCGCACGGCTGGGCAACGGGAAGTGGTCGTACCAGTCTCCGCCGACCTCTGCGGCTGTGGGGGCGGGCACATACCGCGCGGTGACCTGGTAGGGACGGCTGACCGGCAGGGGTGGCAGCAGTGAACGCTGGAAGCGTTCGGCGACATGCTGCACGGAGGCGAAGAGGTTGCTGTTGTCCACGGCCAGGGCGGTGCGGTGGGCAAGCTCTTCGAGAAGGGCGACATCCTCGTCGGCCAGGGCCGGCCGCGAGGTGCCCCGGGCGACGGTCAGAGCACCGACCACGTGTCTGCGGGTGCGCAGCGGGGCGATGATGGCGCTGTGGGCGCCGAGCCTGTCGAAGAGTTCCCTCTGTACGGAGTGGAAGGCCTCGCCGTCGCCTTCTCGAAGGTCGTCGCGTTCAAGAAGCTCGTCGTTTTCTCGAAGGTCGTCGCCCTTGAGAAGAAGTGGGCCGACTCCCCGCAGCACCCGCGCCAGGGGGTCGGCGGACTCCTCGGGAGGCGGCGGGAGCGTGCCCTCCAGCCGCCCGGTCGGCAGCTCACGCTCGTCATGATGCGCCACCACGACGCGCCGGGCCGCCTCATGGTCGCTCAGCAGGTCGATCGCGCACCAGTCCCCGAGCTGTGGCAGTACCACGTCGCACAGGCGCCTCAGCGCTTCCTCGAGGTCGAGTGTGCCGGCCAGGGCGCTACTCGCATCGGCCAGTAGCGCGAGGCGCTCAAGTGCTTGTTCGAGCGCGGTATCGACGATTTCCGTTTCCGCCATGCCTGGCTCCTCTCACATCAGCGAACGCGGCTGCCGTGGTCGGGCGGCGTCCGGACACCGGAGCAGGGAGCTGATTCCGTCGACGGGCCTGCTCGGCGCGGGGCTTGTGGCGACGAGGTGGGGCACGGGGCGGGTGGCGCGGAGCCAGCACTTGTGCAGGTGAGCGCGGAGAACTCCCCAAGCCGGAGGGCCGCCCGCTCGCGCCTGCCCTGCGTCTGTGCGTCTGTGCGTCTGTGCGTCTGTGCGTCTGTGCGTCTGTGCGTCTGTCTACATTCTCGGCCTGTTCCCCGTCGGCAGCGATGGCTCGGCATCCCCGTGGGCCGGTTTCCGAGGCGGCGTGCGACCGGCTCCGCCGGCGCTTTTCTTACTCACGCCTCCAGCGGTGCGTCGCGCAGGCCGAGCCTCAGGTGCTCGACGTGGAAGAGTGCTTGGTCGAGAAGTTCGGCGACGTGGTGGTCGTAGAGGGCATAGACGATCGAGCGCCCCTTGCGCTCCCCCGCGACCAGTCCCAGATTGCGCAGCAGCCGCAGCTGATGCGAACAGGCCGACTGTTCCATGCCCACCGCTTCGGCGAGCTCCCCGACCGAGCAGGGGCCTTCCTGGAGGCGCGCGAGGATCCACAACCGGGAAGGCGTGGCCAACGCCTGGAGGGTCGCGGCGACGTCGGCGGCACCCACGACGTCAAGCCGTTCGCGTGTGGTGGCGGTGCTCTTGTCGTCGGCTCCATGACCCATGGGCCCATCGTAGTCACGACAAATGAAGACCTGTTCATGTGTTCCTGTATCGTGAACCTCGCCCGATCCATGCCCCCGAAGGGTTGCTCCCGCATGCCGTCTGCCGTGATGCAGCACAAGGAACCGGTGCCCGCCCCGCAGTCGGCCCGTCCCCCCAGGCGCACCCGCGTACTCGCACTTGCCGAGGCACGGTGGGCCGCTGTCGCCACGGCCGCCTTTCTGGTGGCGCTGCCGCTTCAGCTGGCTTCCGTCCCGGCATGGATCTGGGGTCCGCTTTACGCCGTGTCGTACGTGACAGGCGGCTGGGAGCCTGCCTGGGCGGGCCTGCAGGCCCTCAGGGGCAAGACCCTCGACGTCGACCTGCTGATGATCGTTGCCGCCATCGGAGCCGTCTCGATCGGCCAGGTGATGGACGGAGCCCTGCTGATCGTCATCTTCGCCACCTCCGGCGCCCTGGAAGCCCTGGCCACGGCCCGGACCCAGGATTCGGTACGCGGCCTCCTCGACCTCGCACCCTCCACGGCCACCCGGCTGCGGGACGGCACCGACGAGGAAACAGTGCCGACCGCGCACCTGGTCACCGGGGACACGGTCCTGGTCCGGCCCGGCGAACGCATCGGAGCGGACGGCCGCGTGCTGGCCGGGCACAGCGACGT
Source organism: Streptomyces sp. OR43 (assembly GCF_008042275.1). GTDB lineage: Bacteria > Actinomycetota > Actinomycetes > Streptomycetales > Streptomycetaceae > Streptomyces. Next base: position 11,224 of record NZ_RDBK01000032.1, read on the forward strand.
CGACCAGGCCACCATCACCGGCGAGTCGCTGCCGACGGCCAAGCAGCCCGGGGACGCGGTCTTCGCCGGCACGTTGAACGGCACCGGCGCCCTGCGCGTCGAGGTCGAGCGGGACGCGTCGGACTCCGTGATCGCGCGGATCGTGGCGATGGTCGAGGAAGCATCCGAGACCAAGGCACCGACTCAGCTCTTCATCGAGAAGGTCGAGCAGCGCTACTCCCTCGGCCTCGTGGTCGCGACCCTTGCCGTGTTCGGCATCCCCTTGGCCTTCGGCTCGGACCTGACCGATTCCCTTCTGCGAGCGATGACTTTCATGATCGTCGCTTCTCCGTGCGCGGTGGTGCTGGCGACGATGCCGCCGCTGCTCTCCGCCATCGCCAACGCCGGACGCCACGGAGTACTGGTCAAGTCCGCCGTGGTGATGGAGCGCCTGGGCCAGGTCGACACCGTCGCACTCGACAAGACCGGCACCCTGACCGAAGGCACGCCCCGCGTCACCGCCGTCCGCCCGCTCACCGGCAGCGGTCTGTCCGAGGACGCACTCCTGACCCTGGCAGCGGCGGCGGAACACCCGAGCGAACACCCGCTGGCCCGCGCCGTCGTGGATGCCGCCCAGAAGCGAGGCCTCCGCATCCCCGCCGCCGAGAACTTCACCTCCGCCCCCGGCGTCGGGGTAGCCGCGACCGTCGAAGGAACCGCGGTCTCCGTCAGCGCCCCCGGTCGCCTCCCCGCCCACGCAGACGTACGCGCGGCGGTCTCCGCACTCGAAGAGGGCGGCCACACCACGGCAGTGGTCCTGATCGACGACCGGCCCATGGGTGTCCTCGGCATCGCCGACCGGCTCCGCCCCGATGCCTCCGCAACCGTCTGCGCCCTCACCGCGCTCACCGGCAGCGCCCCGCTGCTGATGACCGGCGACAACCCGCGTGCCGCCGCCCGCCTGGCGGCCGAGGTCGGGATCACCGACGTACGGGCCGGACTGTTGCCGCAGGACAAGGCCGCAGCCGTACGGGAAAAGGAGGCGGCCGGGCGGAAGGTGCTGGTGATCGGCGACGGCGTGAACGACGCCCCCGCCCTCGCCGCCGCACACACCGGCATCGCCATGGGCCGGGCGGGCTCCGACCTCGCCCTGGAAACCGCGGACGCCGTCATCGTGCGCGACGAACTCGCCACCGTGCCCCAGGTCATCCGGCTCTCCCGGCGGGCCCGCGGACTGGTGGTGCAGAACCTCGCGATCGCCGGACTCTTCATCTCCGTCCTGGTCGTCTGGGACCTCGCCGGGCACCTGCCGCTTCCCTTGGGCGTCCTGGGCCACGAGGGCTCCACGGTCGTCGTCGGCCTCAACGGACTGCGACTGCTGCGTGAGTCCGCCTGGACACGCTCCCCCGCTGGGCGGAGGAGGGCAGGCCGCGCCACCCTGTGAGAACGACGCCGTTCGCACCGACCGGCACGCCCGGCCCGAACCCGAGGCCGATCCCGGCCTCGGTCGACGGCGTCCGACGGCCGGCACTGCCGGTGGAACTCCGCGGGCAGCGATGAGTTTCCCGGTCCGCTCCCGTCCTACCTGGTGTACGCCGCGGAATCGGAGGCAGGCAATGAGCAGGACAGCCCACATCACACAGGTCGCCACGATCGGGGTCCGCGTCACCGATCAGCAGAAGGCGATCGACTTCTACGTCGGTGCGCTCGGCTTCGAAGTACGCCGGGACGTGCCCTTCGGCGACGGGCGCTGGATCGAGGTGGCACCGCCTGGGGCAGCGACGACGATCGCGCTCGTTCCCGAAGGGATCCCGACCGGAATCCGTCTGTCGACCCGGGACGCCGACGCCGACCACGCGGCCCTGCGCGCACACGGCGTCGACGCCGATGCGGAGGTCCTGCGGATGGGGTCCGCAGTGCCGCCCATGTTCGGTGTGCGTGACCCGGACGGCAACAGCCTGTTTGTCATCGGAAGCTCCTGAAGAGGTGGTACCCGTGCTGGACCAACAGTTCACCGCAACCTTGCGGAAGAGCCCGAACAAGGGCGGCTGGACCTACGTGGTGTGGCCCGAGTCGGCCGCGTTCTTCGGCACCCGCGGCCTGGTGAAGGTCCGGGGCACGATTGACGGTCATCCGTTCCAGAGTTCGTTCATGGCCTTGGGAGACGGTACGCACAAGCTGCCGGTGAAGGCGGACCTGCGCAGGGCGATCGGCAAAGAGGAAGGGGACACCGTGACCATCCGGCTGGATGAGCGCGTGGACGCCTGACGCCCGCAAGCGCGTAGCCACCTCGGTACCGGAGGCGGCGCGACCGGCTGTGCCGCATGCTGCCGAACCCGTTCAGCGAGCGCGGCCGCGGACTCTGTCCGCTGCGAAGAACCGCCGCCCGACTCGGCGGGAAACCACTCCTGCGGTGGCGGCGGACGCGGCACTGCCCGAGGACCGGCAGCCGCACCTCACGGTGGTGATGCGCGAGGTTCGTGCCCACGCAACTCCGTCAAGGCAACCCACCACGAGGGCTCACGGCTTGACCGGACGGAACAGGCTGGACACTCCGGAAAGGGCGCCGTCGACGAGGGCGGTGCGGAGGTCCGCGCCGATGTGCCGGGCGATCACCGTGCGGGAGGACTCGTACGCGTCGGACGCCTCCTCGGAGAGCCGGTGCTTCCCCGGTGGATGTTCGCGCCGTTGGACTCGTAGTAGCCGCAGACGGCCCGGATGACCGAGCGTGGCTTCAGCGTCGTGGCCCCGTTGACCAGGTACGAGAGCGCGCGTCCGTCGATCTCCCGGCCCAGCGCCGGGAAGTCGTCCCGACTGGGTTCCTTCATCACCATGCGCCTTCCGCGGAGAGGTGGGACACGCACGCCTGGAACTTGCCGCTGCGTTCGCACGCGAGGTAGTCGACGGCATCGACCCGGACCGGGTTCGGCTCCAGGGCATCGGGCAGGCGGGCTTCCATCCCCGACGCGTCCCCGGCCTGTTCGGCGGGGTTGGCGCGATAGCGGAAGGTGCAGGCACCCGTCGTGTCCTGTTCCAGCTTGTAGAGGTCCATCCAGGGCGCGTCGCCGACCGCCGCGTCCACGGCGCCCGGCGAGACGAGGCGGCCGCCCCGCGGGCGCACCGCCTCGTGGCCCTGCCCTCGATCCGCACCACCGGCAGGTCACTGCCGCAGTCGCACGCGTCCCCCAGCGGGGTGAAGTAGTCCCCGGTGGCGTACCGGATGCGCGGCACGAGCGTGTCGTCCAGCGTGGAGACGTACAGCTCGCCCATGGTGCCCGGCTCGACGGGCCGGCCGTCCCGGACGAACTCCGGGTAGAAGTCCTGGTCGTTGATGTGCCGGCGGCCCTGGTGGCACTCGAACCCCAGGTACCCCAGCTCGGACATGCCGATCATGTCGCCGACGGGCATGTCCGCGCCCATGAACGCGTCGATCTCCCGCCGCGCCACCCGCGTCATGAGGGTGTAGCCGCTCACCATGTGCAGCGTGCGCGGAGAGGCGATCCGCCGCCCGAGCCGCCGCGCCCACCTGACCAGGGAGGCGAAGTGCGTGGAGTCCACCAGCAGCAGGTCCGGCTCGCAGATCTCCGGTTCGTCCAGCGCCTTGACGCTCTGCCACTCCGGCGTCGCCATCAGGTCGTGGGCGCCGGACAGCACCACGGTGCCGTCCGGCGGCGTCCGGTCCTCCAGGGTCGACAGGCCCGTCGCGCACTCCACGTCCGAGCAGTTCGGCGGGGCGAACCCGCACGTCCTGGGCCGGCTGCCGGGGCGCCAGAGGTCGTCGAACCGGCGGTTGACCGCGAGGGCCGTCGCCTGCCGCCGCGCCAGGTCGTACGAGAGGATGGATGGCGCTGTTGAGGCGGTCTCCGGACGTCCCCGAGCTCTGGAAGCGCATCACGTGGGGCGAGTTGAGGGTGTACCCCTTGGCGAGCACCCCCGCAGGGAAGTGGCGCCGGTAGTCCCGCTTCGAGGTGGGCGGAATACGCAGGAAGTCGTCCGCGTCCTTGATATCGCCGGGGCGGAGACCGTTGTCCTCCATGTGTTTCCGAAAGAAGGCTGTATTTTCGAACATGTGCGCGATTTCCTGGCGCGCGGCCTCAAATGCCGCCGACCCGGTCACGCTTCGGCCGTCAGCATGTCACTCACCGGATCCGCGCTCGTTCTCCTGGCGCACCCGCTTGTCGAGCTGCTTCGCGAAGTCCGTCCAGGTTCCCGCGTAGTACCGGGCCAGGTCCAGTACGAGGCTGCCGCAGTGGCTCGGCACGGCCTCCATGAGCTCCTCGCCGGCGCGCGTCGCCACCGCGTTCTGCTGCTGCAGCAGCCGCAGCAGCTGCCGGCCGCCCTCCTTGTGCCGGAGCGAGGGGTCCCGCAGCAGCTTCTCCAGCAGGGCTGCGGCGGGGTCCGCCGGGAGCTGGTTCCGCTTGGGCTCGACGCGCCGGTCGGCGCCGTCGGCGGCCGCGGGCGGGTCCGCGGGGGCGTCGGCGGGAGCCTCGGGGGCGCGGGCCGGCTCGACCACCGGGGCCAGGCCCGACTCGAGCCGCTTGCGGACGTCGCTGACGGTCGCGGGCGAGATACCGGCGAGGCGCGCCACCTCGCGCAGTGACGCCTCCGGGCGTTCGGCGATCAGTTCGGCGGCTCTCAGGCGCCCGTCGACGCTGCTGAGCGGACGCGTCTTGCCGTCCCTGCCGATGCGGGCACTGAGCTGGGGCAGCGCGTCGGCCGCGCGGCGCCGGATCGCCGCGACCGCCTTGGCGCCGAGGCCGGCCGCCCGGGCGATCGCCCGGTCCGACATCTGCGGGTGGGAGGCGATGATGCGGCCGGCGGCGGCCCGTCGGTCGGCCAGGGTCAGCGGGAGGCCGTGGGAGACGTTCACCTCGACCGCACGCAGGAACGCTTCTTCCGGCGTTCCGTCGAACAGCTCGACCTCGATCAGCTCATGGCCCCGCAGCTTCGCGGCCATGAGGCGGTGCATGCCGTCGATCACCCGCATGGTGCGGCGGTCCACAAGAATCGCGGGAGTCTGTGTGTCGATCTCCGCGAGTCTCGCTATGTGTTCCTCGTCCAGACCCTCCGAACGCGGAGACTCTCCCGGAAGAAGTAACTCGATCGACATCAGGGAGACATTCCCGTGCCGATCAGAGGGATTCCACGGCCCCCTGTCGCCCTCGTCGGCAACTTTGTCCGAATAGGATTTGAGCATGCGAACTGACTGAATCAAGGCATTCACCTAATCCGGTTCCGATTCGGAGTGCGCCATTCGAGTCGACTCGAATGGCGATCCGAATACTGTTCGCCGAGCACCTGACTTGCCGTTCCCGACCCCACCCCCGACGGTCCCAACGCGCTGGCGCCATCATGCGTCCTGGAACCTGCGGGAGGGCAGCAGAGCACCACGATCTCGGCCCCCCGTAACACTCCTGTCTGCCGTGCCGTTCGTTACCATCGTCACTTTGACGACCCCGCCGTGTCTACCGGACGATTCAACTTTCCCCAGCTGAACACGCGTCACATCAGTCACAGAAGTTGATGCCGWCCGGCCGGTACGCACCGACGTTCGTGCGGCGTTCAGGGCGGACTTCGAGGCGGCGTTCAGACGACGCTCGGACGACGTTCGGCCGGCGCCCGAGCGAAACCCGAGCGCCGGCACGATACCGGCCGGATGGCAAGAGTGTTCAACTGCTGCTTCGCGTCATGCGAGCACCACTCGGGCCATCAAGCGGAAGCAGCGAATCGCCCCACCTTGTCGATCACATCGGGGCTGTACAGCCGAAACGATTGCTGGAGCGCGAACTCTGCCATATAGGACTGGAACCCGGTCCGGGATTCCTCCGCGAGGTTCAGCATCCGGCGGTTGGCGAGGACCGCGGAACCCCGCATCCGTCCCAGCGCCGCCTCGACGGCCTCGTCCAGCTCCTCGCTCTCGTGCACCTCGTCGAACACCAGCCGGGCCTCCGGCTCGCTCGCCCGCAGCCGACGGCCGCCGAGAATGAGCTGCCGGGACAGACGCGGACCGACGGCCCTGCCCAGACGGAAGTTGGACGCCCCCGGGATGATTCCCTCCTTGGCGGCCGGAACGCTGAAGTACGCGTCCGAGGCGGCGAGCACACAGTCGAACACCAGCAGGATCTGAGCACCACCACCGATCGCGAAGGTGTCCACCGCCGCCACCCACGGCTTCTCCACCGTGGCCGGCAGCCCTCCCGGGGCGTCCCCGGTCAGCACGCCGCGAAGAATCTTGTGAATGTACCCGAGCTCCCGACGCAGCAGGAAGTCGACGAGCGAGATCCCGCCACCGTGCAGCGTCTTGAGGTTCACGCCCGCGCTGAAGACCCGCCGGCCCCGGTACCGGGGATGCGTCATCTCCCCGCCCCGCAGCAGACAGACCTCCACCGCCGGGTCGAGCAGCGCGAGATCGACCGCCGTCTCCATGTCGTCGATCTGCTGGTCGTCCTCGGCGTTCAGACAGTCGTCACGACACATCGTCAGACGCGCGGCCCCCTCCGTCCGCTCCAGGCGCACCGATCCCAGGTCCGCCTTGCCGGTGCGCAGGAACTCCGGCAGCAGCCCGAGCGCTCTCGGTGTGGGCCGCAGCATCGCGTCGAGCAGATGCGCCCCCGCGGCCGGCGAGCGCAGGACCGCCCGGAAGAAGAGGCCCTGGTCGATCTCGTCCCCTTCCTTCTCCGCCTGCGGACGCGAGCGTTCCGTCGCCAGTCGCTCGGGGGTCGGCACGAGACCGGGGAAGGCCGTCGCGGCGCCGTCGGCCAGCTCGGCGACCCGCAGGTAGCGCGTGCGGCCGGCGGTCAGCTCGTCGTACACGGCGTCGGCGTGCTCGCCCAGGAACGCGGCGCGCAGCTCCCGCGCCCCGGCCCGGGCCGCGGCGGCCGCCTCGCGCTGGTCGGGTGAGCGGCGTGCCGGTTCGGGCAGAGCCGCGATGACCTCGTCGGCGCGGGCGGCGGCCTTCGCGAGGGCCACACGCGCCTGCGCGAGTTCGCCGCACACGGCCCGGAGTTCGTCCAGTGCGCCGTCCGGCACGGGTTCGGTGCGGTTCACGACCGGCCTCCCGCCGCCGCGGCGCGGCGCAGCGTGCGGTCGCACGCCGCGAGGTGGACGCCGAGGGCTTCCTCGAAGCTCGTCGTGGGAGCGTCGAGGAGCAGCTGGCGCCGGATGGCCAGTTCGGTCCCGGCGACGGCGCCCGACCGCTCCACGGCGACGGCCACGGCCTTAGCCGGGTCGTCGACGACCTCGTCCACGAGGTTCAGGGCCAGCCCGTCGGCCGCCTCGACGGGCGTGCCGAAGAGCACGGCCCGGCGGATCACGGCCGCGTTCGAGCCGTGCTTCGCGAGCCGGAAGAGCGCCATGCCCGGCCAGGTCACCCCGTCCTCCACCGGCACCGTCAGGCGGGCCGAGCGGGTCGCGATGCGGTAGTCCGCGGCGAGGAAGGCGTCCAGGGCCAGTCCCCCGCAGTCGCCCGTGGCGACGGCGATGGTGGCCGCGGGCAGCCGCTCCAGACGGCGCAGCACCTGCTCCCATTTGTTGACCAGTGACACGGTCAGGTCGCGGGCCCGGGGTCCCTCGGGCGAGCCGGACACCTGCACGACCACCGTGGCGCGTCCGTCCTGGTCCTCCGCCTGGTCGCAGGCAGCGGCGACGGCCGCGACGATCTCCGCGGAGATCGTCTGCCGGCCGTCGACGCGCAGCAGGACGTGGTCCCCCGCGTCGGCGAGGTCGGCTGGGAGGGCGGGGTCCCGCGTCGCGTCTGTCATCTTCTTCTCCGTCACCACTGCACCAGCGCAGCCTCGATGGTCGAACCGGGTCCCATGACCATGAGGACGCCGTAGTCCCCGGATCGGGTCACTCGTTCCTGGAGCAGCCGTTCGTAGGAGAACAGGAACGAGCCGCTCGACAGGTTGCCGTAGTCGCGCAGGACATCGACCGTGTGGCGCACGTCGTGCCGGGTCAGGCCCAGGTTGACCCGGACCGCGTCGATGACCTTCTTGCCGCCCGAGTGGACCAGCCAGTGGCTGATGTCGCTGCGGCGCAGTCCCGCGCCGTCCAGCAGGCGGCCGATGATCTGCTCCGCGTTCGCGCCCACCACGTACGGGACCTGGGGGTCCAGGAAGAAGCTGAACTTGCCCTGGGAGTCGTCCCAGTCGAAGCGCATGGCGTCGATCGCGTCGGTGATGAGGTGGCTGGCGAAGGAGAGGACGCGCGGGCTGCCGGACTCGGTCTCCGCGTCGGGGGTGCCGTGGGCGGTGTCCTCGGTGTCGGTGATCAGGGCGACCGCGGCAGCGCCGTCCCCGAAGAGGCTGTTCACCACGGCGGTGCGCAGGGTCGAGTCGATGACGTACGCGGCGGAGCACGCCTCCACGCAGAGCATGACGGCGACCTTGCCGGGGTTGGCGACGGACCAGCCGTTCACGGCGTTCAGCGCGTTGAGGCCGGCGTTGCAGCCCATGCCCACCACGTCGACCCGGCTGGTGCGCGGCGAGATGCCCATCTCGCGGATGAGCAGGGCGCTCAGTCCCGGGGTGAGGAATCCGGTGGTGGTCACGCAGCACAGGTAGTCGATGTCCGCCAGCTCGAGGCCCGAGTCCTCCAGGCAGGCGCGTACGGCACGGGCGCCCATCTCGAGCGCCATCCGCTTGTGCTTGGCGAGCAGTTCACCCTGGCTCTCCTCGATCAGGGCGCCTTCGGCGTCCAGTTCGGGGAGGGCGAGGTGGCGCCGGTCTATGGCGCTGTTGAGGAAGACGGAACGGACCTTGGGGTCCTCGATGGCAAAGTGGTCGAGCAACTCCTGCTGGGTGTAGGAGTGTTCGCTGTTCGCCGTGCCGACACCGACGATCCGGGCCTTGGTGGTGGTCTTGGTCCGGGAGGCGCGGGCCTCCGTGACGTCGGCGTCGGGCGCGATGGTCAATGCGGTCATCGGAACGTCCACCCCCACATACGGGTTCTGCTGCGGATGAGAATCTTTGCTGCCAGCACCGCTCGTCCTTCCGTGCGTTGATCGGGAATCAGGCTTGTGAAGCAGGGCCGTGAAGCAGACAGATCAGTCGGTTCGGTGCGCCTGCGCCCGGACGAAGCGGGCCAGCCGGTCGACGCCGTCCACGATCTCCTCGTGGCTGAGGTAGCTGACGGACAGCCGCAGGCTCGTCTCGCCGCCGCCGTGCGGATAGAAGTACGACATCGGCGTCCAGATGACGCCGAACTCCTCCGCGCAGCGCTCCAGCGCGGCGTTGTCCGCGCGGAACGGGACGTTCACGGCGAGGAAGAAGCCGCCGGCGGGCTCGTTCCAGTCGATGCCGAGCGCGCCGCGCTCGTCCTCGGGGAAGCGCCGGTCGAGCTCCCGGAGGGTGGCCCGCATGGCGTCGCCGTAGTACGCGGCGGTGCGGGTGTTCAACTCCGAGGTACGCCCGTCGACGGAGAGCAGCATGCCGGCGGTGACCGCCTGGCTCACCGGAGAGGTGTTGACGGTCAGCATGCTCTTGATGCGGGCGAGTTCGTCCGCGAGCAGTCCGGTGTGGCCCGCGTCGTCGACGACCGTCTGGTCCGCGACCACGAAGCCCACCCGGGTGCCGGGGAAGAGCGTCTTGGAGTACGAGCCCAGGTGCACGACCCGGTGCCCGCGGTCCAGGGACTTGAGCGTCGGCAGCTGCTCGCCGGGGCTGACCATCCGGTACGGGCTGTCCTCCAGGATCAGGATGTCGTGCCGCTCCGCCAGGTCGAGCAGTTCCAGGCGGGCGGGCAGCGTCATCGACGTGCCGGAGGGGTTGGAGTGGTCGGGGATCACGTAGAACGCGCGCGGGCGCCGGCCCCGGGCCCGCTCGGCGAGGATCGCGGTTTCCAGGACGGCGCAGTCGAAGCCCTTCTCGCCCTCCTCGACGGTGCCCACCTCGACGTCGAGGAGCCGTGCGGCGCCGGTGATGCCCACGTAGCAGGGGCTGGAGACGAGCAGCACGTCGTCGGGGCCGGAGATGAGGGCCCGCACCGCGAGGAACATCGCCTCCTGGCAGCCCACGGTCACGACCACCGACGCCGGCGGGACGTCGATCCCCTCGTCCTTGCGCAGCGAGTCCGCGACGAGCTCCCGGATCTGCCCGGCGGTCGGCCCGTACTGGAAGATCGCGGAACGGACCTGCTCGGGGCTCGCGCCCTCCGCCGCCAGGTGGTCCAGGTAGCCGCGCAGGTACCGGAAGACGTCCTCGGTGTCGAAGAAGCCGTCGTACGGGCGCCCCGGCGCGAACGACACCGCGTCCGGGTAGCGGTGGGTGACCTCGTTGAGGAAGTTCATCGTGTCCAGGACCGGGGCGGAGACGCTGCCGTGCAGCTCCTCCTTGCGGAGCCCGCGGGCGGCGGACCGCTCCCGCGGCGGTACGGGAAGCCGGTTGCCGGGCTCCTCCGGCCCGCCGACGAGTGGCGGGCCCGCCCGGTCGACGGACGGCGTGCCCGTGAACGTCATCGTCTCCACCAGCTCGTCGACGACCGTACCGAGCACCCGCTCGACGCCCGCCTCGCCGCCGGCCGCGAGGCCGTGCAGTACCGGACGTCCCAGGAGCACGGCGTCGGCGCCGAGCGCGAGCGCGGCCAGCACGTCCGAGCCGCGCCGCACACCGCCGTCGACGAGCACGGGGCAGGCGCCCCGGACCGCGTCCGCGATCTCCGGCAGGACGTCGAGCGTCGCGGGGACGGCGTCCAGCTGGCGGCCGCCGTGGTTGGACACGACGATGCCGGCGGCCCCGGCCGCGACCGCCTGCCGTGCGTCGGCGGGCGTCAGGACGCCCTTGACCAGGACCGGCAGCGAGCTGGTCTCCCGCAGCCAGGCGACCGCCCGCCAGTCCAGGGCGTCGTCGAACTCGGCCAGCGCGTGGTCCGCGGGCGAGTCGAAACCGGCGCCGGTGAGGTTGGCGGGCACGATGCCGTCCGGCAGCCGGAAGCCGTTGCGCAGGTCGCGCAGCCGGCGGCCGAGCCGGGGCGCGTCCGCCGTGAGGACCAGCGCCTCGAAGCCGGCCCGCGCGGCACGCTCGACGAGGGACCGGGTCGTGTCGCGGTCCCGGAAGCAGTAGACCTGCAGCCAGAGCGGCGCCGTGGCGGCCCGCCCGATGTCCTCGAAGGTCCGCCCCGCGAAGGTGCTCACCACGAGGGGCAGGCCGGCCCGGCCGGCGGCCGAGGCCGTGGCGACCTCGCCCGCCGGGTCCGCCAGGGTGTGGTACGCCAGGGGGGCGACGCCGACGGGCGCCGCCCAGGTCCGGCCCAGGATCCGGGTCGTGGTGTCCGGTCGCCCCACGCCCGTGAGCACCCGCGGGCGGAAGCGCACGCGGTCGTACGCCTCCACGTTGGCCGCGAGGGTCCGCTCCTCCCCCGCGCCGCCCGCGCAGAAGTCCCAGACGCTCGGCTCCATGCCCGCGCGGGCCAGGTCCGACCAGTCCGCGAGGGTGTAGGGGCCCGGCGCGCCGCCGTCCGCCGCCGCGCCGCTCACCCCGCGGCCAGCCGGTCTCGCTCGACCGCCTCGTACAGGGCCCGTATGTTCGCGCTGCCGAAGCCGCGCGAGCCCTGACGCTGGATGAGCTCGAAGAACAGGGTGTTGCGCTCGTACGGCGAGCGGCTGAACAGCTGCAGCAGGTAGCCCCACTCGTCGCGGTCGGCGAGCACCTGGACGGCTCGCAGCTCCGCGACCTCCTCGCGCATGCCGCTGATCCGCTCGGCGAGCACGTCGTAGTACGAGTCGGGCGTGGCGAGGAACTCGGTGCCGGCCTCGCTCATCCGCCGCACCGCGGGGATGATCTCGTCCACCAGGAAGGCGAGGTGCTGGACGCCGGGTCCGCCGTTGCGGTCGAGGAAGGCGTCGAGCTGCCCCCGCTCCTTCGACGGGTCCGGGGCGACCAGGGTGAAGGTGACCCGCCCGGAGTCGCTGCGGACGACGATCGAGTCCATCGCCTGGTCGCCGACAGCCACGTACTCGGAGGAGTAGCGGGACATCCCGAACGCGGCCTCGTAGAAGTCCGCGTACTCGGTGAGGCGGTGCCCCTCCAGGCACACCGCGATGTGGTCGAGCAGCCGGACCGGACCCTCCTGCGCGGGGTCCGGCACCGGCGTGGTCGGCACCCAGTTGCGGCCCGGCGGCAGCTCGGCGGTCGCCGCCGTGGCGTGCGGCAGCAGCGTGTGCGCGACGTCGCCGAAACCGGAGACGACCGGGTGGCCGTGCGCCAGGCCCAGGGACCGGGCGCCGGCGGCCACCGCCGCGTCGTGCGTCGCCGCCACGTCGTCGCAGCTGAACGCGATGTCCGCGATGCCGTCGCCGTGCCGGTCGAGGAAGCGGGTGGTGCCCGGGCCCGACGTCACGATCAGCCGGGTCTCCCCCTGACGCAGCAGAATGGAACTCCGGTCGGTCTCCACGGAATCGGCGATGCGGGTGAAGCCCATGCCCGAGACGAAGTAGTCGACGGCCGTCGGCGCGTGCCGGGTGTAGAGCTCGACGTACAACAGGTCCTGCACTGTCATGTCTGTCTCCTCAAGAGCCGTTGAGTTGCCGGACGTCCGCCTACCAGCGCCATTCCTGCTGGCCGTACAGGTGGCCCGCCTTGATGCCGTGGTCCTTGCACCAGTTCATGAACTCGTCGATCTGCTTGATCTGGTACGTGTCCTCGGTGTACGTCGTCGCCATGACGTGGCCGAGCCAGGGCTCCTCGCCCATCGCGTAGACGTACGCCTCCTTGGCCCCGAGCTCGACCATGATGTCGGCGGCCTGGGCGGCGTTGGAGCCGGACAGCTTGCGGGAGTTGCTCATCTTCTTGGTGACCGGCTTGGTCAGCAGCGCCTGATAGAGCCAGGTGAGCGGGGCGCCGTCGCACTCCATGCCGAGGAAGGCGAGGTCGGCGGTGCCCAGGTGCTGCCGGACGTAGCGGTACAGCACCGGGTCGATGCCGGAGGAGTCCGCGCCGATGTAGACCTTCTTGCCCGCGAACTCGGCCCAGTACGTGGACTTTCCGCGGATGTCGAGGTCGCAGTGCTCGCCGAGGAACGGCGTCGCGGTGATCTTGCCGCCGGGGAACTCGACCTCGTCGAAGTCGTCGACCTCGGTCACCGGGAAGCCCTGGTGCTTGAGCATGAGCGCCATGGACGGGTCGGCGAGGTTGCCGCGCGAGGAGCGCGGGACGACGATCTGGCCGACCCGGCCGCGCAGTTGGAGCAGGGTCTCCAGGACGATGTGGTCCTGGTGGCCGTGCGTGATCAGCACGAGGTCGATGTAGTCGGGCAGGTCGTCGAGGGTGTAGCGGTCGCCGGCGGTGTTGTCGGCGCTGATGAACGGGTCGGTGACGACGGCCGCCTCGGGCGACTGGAGGACCAGGCAGGCGTGGCCGAAGTAGCGGATGCGGCCGCCGGCGTCGATGTGCCGGTCCTCGGCCAGGCTCGGCCGCTCGCTGAGCATGCCGGACAGCCGCTGGGTCCGGGCGTCGTCGAGTTCGAGGGCCTCGCGGAGCTTCGCGAGCGTCGTGGGCTGCACCCGGGCCTTGAACAGCGCCTCGAGTCCGGCGTGGCGGAGCGGGATGTCCAGCTCCAGCACGTCGGGCGAGGGCAGGCGCGGCGTGCTGAGGATGAACGGCCGCTCGATGCCGGTCTCAAAGGAGAGCTGCACCGACTGGCGGGCCTCCTGGTAGATGTCGCTGTGGTAGGCCAGCGGCTCCATGAAGCGCATCTGAGCCTGGTTGTCGGTGTCGTACGCCAGCTCGACGAGGCCGGCGAGCTCCTTGGGCAGCTTGGGGTACAGCGGGGTCAGGTCGAACCCGGTGGCGTTGGCGCGGAGCAGCTCCTGGCCCTCGGCGATCGCCTCGGCGAAGCGGAGCATGGCGGCCCGCTCGCGCTTGATGGTGGCCAGCAGGTCGCGCACCTCGTCGGCGCGCTCCTCGGCGATGTTGATGAAGTAGCCGCCGCGCAGCTCGGGGTTGACGCTGGCCGCCACGTGGACTTTCGGGGACTGGAGATAGGACTCGAGGAGCGGTACCTGCAGGAAGGCGAGGTTCATCGCGGCCTGGACGGGCGCCAGGGTGTGCGGCCAGACATAGAACCGGTCCACCAGTGGTTCCACGATGACCTTGGATCGCAAGTACAGCTCGTCAGACATGGGTGCTCGTCCTCCAGAGAATTGCCTGAATCAATGCCGAATGGTCAAAAAGGCCGCGGACGGCGAACAGGCCCGCGCAGGAGGGCGGCCGTCCGCGGCGGTTCGTCAACTGCGCTTGGTCGCCGGCTCGTCGCCGGCCACGACCCATTCCAGTACGGCCATGGCACTGGTCAGCTTCATCTCCGCCTGCTGCCAGGCGATCGAGCGCGGGCCGTCGAGGACCGCGCCGGAGACCTCCTCGCCGCGGTGCGCGGGCAGGTCGTGCATGAACGTGGCGTCCGGCCAGCGGGCGAGGAACCGCTCGTCGATGTGGAACGGGCGGAACCGCTCCCGCCAGTCGGGGTCGGCCTTGACGGTGCCGGTCGTCTGCCAGCGCGTCGTGTAGACGACGTCCACGTCGGCCGGCAGGTCGTCGGTGTCGTGGACCTCACGGACGCTGCCGCCCGCCGCGGCCGCCCGCTTCGCGGCCGCGTCCAGCACCTGCGGGTCCAGTCCGTAGCCGGACGGGGTGGCGAAGGTGACGCGGCTGCGCGGGATGTGGGAGAGGCCGTGGGCGAGAGCGGAGGCCGTGTTGTTGCCCTCGCCGAGGTAGAGCACGGAGATGCCCTCGAGCGAACCGAACCGCATGAGCATCGTCGCCAGGTCGCACACTCCCTGGGTCGGGTGTTCCTCGGCGGCCATGGCGTTGACGACGGGCAGCCGCCCGGCGCCGGCCATCTCCCGCAGGTCGTCCAGCGGTCCGGACGTCCTCGCGACGAGCGCGTCCAGCATGGAGCCGAGGATGCGGCCAGTGTCCTTGATCGACTCACCGGTCGCCGTCTGCAGGTCGTTGGGCCCGTACGTGACGGGGAACCCGCCCAGCCGTACGACGCCGCTGGTGAAGGCGGTCCTGGTGCGCGTCGACGTCTTGGCGAAGAGCAGGCCGATCAACTTGTTGCGCAGCGGCCTGTCGTGCGCCGTCCGGTCGAGGAAGAGCTCGCGGGACCTGGCGACCAGGCCCTGCAGTTCCTCCCGGGTCAGTTCGGACAGCGTCAGCAGCCCGCGTGTCTCGATGGACATCATTCTCCGCTCTCGCCCAGGGCGCGGTAGACGACGGCGCCGCCCGTCCCGGCAGTGGTGATTCCCTGGGCGATCCGCCAGTCGGCGTGGTAGATGGTCATCCGGTAGCGGTCCGCCCCGTCGGGGCAGAGGCACACGAGCTCCTCGACCGCCGGGTCCTGCCGGAACATCCGCAGCGCGGCGGCCACGGTCGCCCCGGAGCTGCCGCCGACGCCGATGCCGGCCTCCTCGGACAGCCACAGGCAGGCCGCCACCGCCTCGGCGACGTCGACGTACTGCACGGTCGCGGTGGCGGGGTCCAGGAAGCTCGACGGGCAGCTCGCCCCGATCCCGGACAGCAACCGCCGGCCGGACGTGGGGCCGAGCGCCGCGGAGCCGTGCACGTCGACACCGACGAGGTGCCAGTCCGTGCCGGTCGCCTCGACGAACCGGGTCAGCCCGGCGAGCGTGCCGCCCGTGGAGACGGGGACCAGGACCGTCGCCGGACCGGGCACCTGCCGCAGGAGTTCGGGCGCCGTGCTCTCGAAATGGGCGTTCGGGTTCGCCTCGCTCCGGTACTGATTCGTCCAGACAAGGCCGGGGCGGAGCTCCAGCTGTTCCTTGACGTACCGAATGCGGTTGAGCAGATATCCGCCGGCGGCATCCGGTTCGTCGATCACCCGCACCTCGGCCCCGAGGCCGCGCATACGATCGACGAAGAATGTGCTGGTGCGCAGATCGACGACAGCGGTGAACGGGATTCCACGTGCGGCACATTCGGCCGACATGGCAATCCCGAGATTTCCCGAAGTCGACTCGATGACGCCGAATTCCTTGTCGATACGGTCGGCCACATGGTCGATCAGGGAGACGGCGATACGGTCCTTCAGCGAACCGAAGGGATTCTTGGATTCCAGCTTGAGTCGCAGTCTCCGCGGCGTACCGTACACGTCCAGGGAAACATCCACCATCGGGGTGTTCCCGACCGGAGAGCGGACCGGGTCCGCGGATCTCACAGCACTCGTCATCGACGTCATCCGATATTCGGATGGGAAGCCGTCAGGCGTCGGCCGTCTCCGCAAGCGCCAGTCGACCGACTCCCTTCAGGGTGGCCAGGTCGATGTCGGCGACGCAGCGCACACGGTCGCCGTTGAGCGTCAGGGTGCCCTCGACGTGGACCGTGCCGGTCCGGGCGTCGAAGTCGGCGCCGCCGAGGTCCGTGGCCTCCCGGTCCAGGCGTATGCCCAGGTCGGTGCCACCTCTGGTCTCGGTGAACTTCACGAAGACGGTCCCGATGTCCGTCAGCCGCGTGTGCAGCTCCTCGAGCGTGGGCTCGGGTCCGCCGACCTCCACACTCTGTTCGACGCTCAGGCGCTCGGTCAGTTCATCCATGGTTCTTCTCTCCCATCGAAACGGCCGGCTCAGGACTGCTCGGACTCCACGTAGGCGAATGCCAGGTCGTCCGGGATGCTGAATTTAAGAGTGGACTCGCAGAATTCATGCCACTCAGGGGTGTCCTCGGTGAAGAGCCGCTTGTCCTTGTCCACACCGACAGGGCTCAGCATGACCGTGAATTCATCGCAGAGGAACACCGTGGTGTCGTCGGCGAGTTCGCGCTCCTCGGGCTGCGCGCCGGCCGCCCAGCCGGGAAAGCCGCGCAATTCACCCAGTGGGTACGATTTGCAGTACTTCCTCACCCGAACCTCCGAAAGCTGCGCAACTGCAATTTGGGCGCCCTCAGCGTACGACGAGAGGTGCCTGACCATCCACAGGCGCAGGAACAGAGAAACGGCGGTCTCGTGTTCAACCAGCGCCTTCGCGCAGTTGAACACGAGACCGCCTTACCCGCCCGGGGGTTTAGCGGGTAGCCTGGGCTGTTTATACGTCGCGCAGGCGCAGCATCGCGCCGCCGACGGTGAGCGCTCCGGTGGCCCACAGGGCCACCACACCGAGACCTTCCCAAGGACCGATCGGGAGCTGCTCGATGCCGATCGTCGTCTGGACCGACAGGCCGGCCGTCATGGGGGCGATCTGCTGGAGCAGCTTCTGCCAGTCCGGGTCGGTGATCACCTGGGTGAGGATCGGGAAGAAGAACAGCAGCCCCAGCACGATCCCGATCGCCGTCGCCGAACTCCGCACGATCAACGCGATACCGAGGCTCAACAGCCCGATCAGGGCGAGGTAGAGGACGGACCCCACGGCCGCCCGCAGCGTCTCCGAGTCGGCCAGCGACATCGCCTCGTAGCCGTGCGCCTTCGTGAAGCCCCGGCCCGGCTGGACCAGCCCGCCGATCAGCAGCGACCCGACGACGGCGATGGCACCCGCCGCCACGATCACCGCGCTGAGCACGGCCGCCTTCGAGAACAGGACGGTCAGCCTGCGCGGCACCGCGGCGACCGTGCTCTGCATCATGCCGGTGCTGTACTCGTTGCCGACCATCAGCACCGCGACGATCGCGACCACGACCTGACCGACCATCACACCCGTGAGGCTGAGCTTCGTGGCGTCCTCGCCGCAGCCCATCGAGTCACACCGGGAGGTCATGGCCACCGCCGCGCCGACCGTCAGGGTCAGCGCCGCCGCACCGAACAGCAGCCAGACGTTGGCGGCGTCCGTCCGCAGCTTCGTCCACTCCGCGCGTCCCGCGAACCTCATGCGTCCCTCCGGCGGATCAGGACCAGGGCGCCGGCGAAGGCGGCCGCGGCATAGGCGCACAGGACGGCGAGGCCCGCCCACGGCGCCAACGGGAAGTAACCGTGCATCGGCGAGTACACCGTGACGACCTGGTCGTAGTGCGTGACGGTCTGCTGGATGGCGAACCCGGCGGCCGGTGTGACCTTCAGGAGCCAGTCCGAGGCCGTGGGCGGCAGAACGGACGCGGTGGCGAGCAGGTACGGCAGCACCATGCCGACGACCACCACCGTGATCGTCACGGCGCTGCGCCGCAGGAGCACACCGACCGACAGGGCGAACACACTCGCCACCGCCAGCAGCAGGCCCGTGCCCACGATGGCCCGCAGCTCCGTCGCCGACGGCACCGTCAGGACCGGGAAGCCGTTCGCCAGGGACCGTGACGCGCCGAACGGCAGCATGAGGGCGGCGGCGATCGTCCCCGCGAGGAAGGCCGCGCAGCCCACCACGAGGGCCTTCGCCACCAGCACCCGCCCGCGGCTCGGACTGGCCGCGAACGTCACGCCGATCAGACCGCGCCGGTACTCGACGGTCATGTAGCCCGCGGCCACGACGACCATCATGATCAGCCCGGCGAACGCGCCGACGAGGAAGTTCGACAGGATGCGCACGCCACTGGCGGCCGGCCCGCCGACCACCGGCGCGATGTCACCGGCGCCCGTGATGCGGTAGCCCCCGTCGGCGCGGACCGCGTCGCCCTTCGTCGACTGGCTGTAACTGCCGCTCGTACCGGCGCCGTCGGAGACCTGCTGGTCCTCCCAGGCGTCGCCGCTCCACCCACCGCTCAGGGTGGGCGCGCCGAACGTGCCGGTGGCGACCGCCGGGTTGAAGCCCGTTCCGGTACCGGTGTCCTCCGTCGCCGAAGGCGAGGTCACGAACAGCCCGACCTGCGACGACTCCGACAGCCCCTTCAGGCGGGCGCTACCCACCTCGGTCCACTTGCTGCCGTCCGTCGACTGGAAGCCGGTCACCGTCTCGCCGGAGCGCTCGAGGCGCAGCCACCGCGGCGCCTCCGCCGACGCCGCGCCGGGCAGCCCCGCCGTGTCGTGCGTGAAGTCGTATTGCATCCGCACGCCGTGCGTCCCGGTGACCATCATCGCCGCGTACGAGGACCCCGGCTCGAGGGACTCCTTCACGATGATGCCGGCCTTCGCCCAGGGCGCCAGACCGGGCTTGTTCTCCGTCGGCGACGCCGCGACCTGACCGGTCAGCGAGGACACCGACACCGTGATGCCGCCGTCGCCCTTCAGCGGCTGGTGCAGGAAGTAGAAGGCGTCGTTGACCGCGTCGCCCGACGGACCCACGGGCAGCTTCGCCGCGTTGGCACCGCCGTCGTTGCTCTGGGCCGTGGCGAGCAGACCGACCAGACAGGTCACCACGAGCGCGCCGATGGTGCTCAGCACCCAGCCGCGCACGGTCCGGAACTTGGTCCACTCCGCGCGCAGGACGCGTCCGAAGCCGCCTCGGTCCTGCCGCCGCGCGGCGGGCGGCGGCGAGAGGGTCGTGGTCATCGGCCGGCCTCCCCGGTGACGACCCCGCGGTACTGCACGGAGTCCCGGGTGAGCTCCATGTACGCCTCTTCCAGGGACGCACGGTGCGAGGACACCTCGGAGAACGGCACCGCGTGCGCACCGAGCACCGACACCACGTGCTCGGCCGGCAGGTCGGTGACACTGATCGTGTCCGTGCCCGTCGAACTCACCGTCGCACCGGCCCGCGCCAGCACGTCCATCGCCTGCGTACGAGCCGACGTGCGCAGCGTGACGCGCCCCTCGGACACCGACGCGAGCAGGTCCCGCACGCTCGTGTCGGCGACGACCTTGCCGCGCCCGACGACCACCACGTGGTCGGCCGAGTCCTGCAGCTCGCTCATCAGGTGACTGGACACCAGAACGGCACGCCCCTGCTCCGCGAGCGACGCGAGGAAGCCCCGCATCCACCTGAAGCCCTCGGGGTCCAGGCCGTTGAACGGCTCGTCCAGCATGAGCATCGGCGGGTCACCGAGCAGCGCCGCCGCGATGCCCAGCCGCTGCCGCATGCCCAGGGAGAACCCGCCGGCCTTGCGCCCCGCCACGTCCTGGAGGCCGACCCTGCGGATCGCCTCGTCCACCGCGGCGGCGCCGAGGCCCTGCGAGTGCGCCAGCCACAGCAGGTGATGGCGAGCCGTCCGGCTCGGCTGCACGGCGGAGGCGTCCAGCAGCGCGCCGACGTGCTTCAGCGGCGTGCGCAGCGTCTGGTACGGCTGCCCGCCGACCAGCGCGCTGCCCTTGTCCGGCTTGTCCAGGCCGAGGATGACACGCATCGTCGTCGACTTGCCGGCGCCGTTCGGACCGACGAAGCCGGTGATCTGCCCCGGCCTGACGGAGAACGACATGCCGTCCAGTGCCTTTGTGCTGCCGAAACGTTTGTAGACGTCCCTGACCTCGATCACGGCCTGTGACCCATCGATCGTCTTGTCCATGAAGGAAAGGCTAGGAAAAAACAGGGGTCCGAGTCGTCACGGAAAAGAGCGAAGTTGCAGAGCGCACACGTGGGGGACGCAAGAGACCGCCCCTCCCTCGTAGGAGGGAGGGGCGGTCTCCTACCTGAGGATGAGGCGACCGATCAGAGGTCGAACTCCTCGTACTCCGTGTCCTCGGCGCCCTCCACGCCCGCCGCCTCCGCGCCGCTTCCGACGACCGCGGCGATGGCCGCGACGGTCGGCCGGTCGAAGACCGAGGCGAGCGGAAGATCGACCCCGAACACCGCCCTCACCCGCGAGACCACCTGCGTGGCGAGCAGCGAGTGACCACCCAGGTCGAAGAAGTTGTCCTCGACCCCCACCCGCTCCACACCGAGCAGCTCGGCCCACATCTCTGCGAGGACGCGTTCCGTCTCGCTCCGGGGCGCGACATGAGCCTGCCCCGTTCCGGCCACGGTCACGCCGTCGAGCGCCCGGAGCACCGCCCGGTCGACCTTGCCGTTCGGCGTGAGGGGCAGCGCGGCCAGCTCCACGAACACGGAGGGAACCATGAACCCGGGCAGCCGCTCCCCCAGGAAGGCGCGGAGTTCGCCGACCGCCGGAAGCCCCTCTTCCTGGTCCGCCGGCACGACGTGTGCCACCAGTCGGCGATCCTGCTCCGCACCGTCGAGGGTCACGACCGCCGTGCGTACGGCCGCGTGCGCGGTGAGGGCGGCTTCGATCTCGCCGGGTTCGATGCGGAAGCCCCGGATCTTCACCTGGTGGTCGACCCGGCCGACGAACTCAAGCCGACCGTCCGGCAGCCAGCGCACCTGGTCACCCGAGCGGTACATGCGGCTGCCGTCGGCGGCGAAGGGGTCGGCCGTGAACCGCTCGGCGGTCAGGTCCGGGCGGCCCAGGTAACCGCGGGCCACGCCGGTGCCGGCGATGTACAGCTCACCCGTCATCCCGACATGGACGGGGCGCAGCCGGTCGTCCAGGACGTAGACCCGGGTGTTGCCCATCGGGGCACCGATCGGCGGGACACCGTCACCGTCCGGGTCGAGGACGGCGATGCTCGCGCAGACCGTCGCCTCCGTCGGACCGTACGCGTTGAGGAGGCGGTACTCGCCGCGCCAGCGCGCCGCCGCGGCCTCCTCCAGCCGTTCACCGGCCGTGACAAGGGTCCGCAGGCCGGCGAGGTCGGCGGGCTCGAGGACGGCCAGGAGCGACGGCGGCAGCGTCGCCACCCGCACGTCCTTCTCCCGGACGAGCGCGGCCAGGGCGCGCGGCTCACCGCGCTCCTCCGCCGTCGCCACGACCAACCGGCCACCGGCCGCCAGCGTCACCACGACCTCGGACACGGCCGCGTCGAAACCGAACGGCGCGAACTGCAGCACCCCGTCACCCTCGCCGACCCCGAACGCACGCGCCTGCGCCTGCGCCAGGTTCACCACACCCCGGTGCGCGACCTGCACGCCCTTCGGACGACCCGTCGAACCCGACGTGTAGATCACGTACGCCAGCTGGTCCGGTGCCGTCGTCACCTCGGGCGCAGCCGACGGAAGCTCCGCCAGCGCGGCAGCGACCGCCGGGGCATCGACGACCACCGTCCGCAGACGTCCCACGGGCAGCTCGTCCACCAGCTCCTCGGTACCGACCAGCACCGTCGCCCGGCTGTCCCGCAGCATGAAGCCCAGCCGGTCCACCGGGTACTCCGGATCCAGCGGCAGATACGCACCACCGGCCTGCCACACGCCGAGCATCGCCACGACCATGTCGATCCCGCGTGGCAGGCACAGCGCCACCACCGAGTCCGAGCCCACACCCACCGACCGCAGGTAGTGGGCCAGACGGTTCGCCCGACCCATCAACTCCGCGTATTCGACGGAGGCTTCGCCGCACACGACCGCCACCGCATCGGGAGAAGCACTCGCCCGCCCGGCGATCAGCTCATGCACGCCACCGACCGCCGGCACCGGCTCCGCCGTCGCGTTCCACTCCCGTACGACCTGATCGTGCTCGGCCGCCGTCAGCATCGGCAGCTCGCCGAGGCTTCGGTGCGCGTCCGCGGTCAGATTGTCGAGGAGGGCGACGAAGTGCCCGGCCATCCGCTCGATCGTGCTCGCGTCGAACAGCGCGGTGCTGTACTCGATCGCTCCGGACATCGCGTCCCCGCCGTCCGTGAGCACGAGGCGCACGTCGAAGCGGTTGGTCATGGTGGTTCCGGAGTCGTCCGGGAACGACTCGGGGTCGAGGCGGTCGTCGTCGGCGGGAGCGTCGGCGGACCGGCCGTCCTCGGTGAAGTAGTTGAACAGCACCTGGAACAGCGGGCTGCGCGACCGGTCCCGCTCCGTCACCAGTTCGTCCACCAACTGTTCGAACGGCAGGTCCTGGTGCGCGTACGCGTCCAGGGCCACCTTCCGTACCCGGCCGAGGAGTTCGGCGAACGTCGGGTCGCCGGACAGGTCCGTGCGCATCACGAGCGTGTTGACGAAGAACCCGATGAGGTCCTCGGTCTCGGCCCGGTTCCGGTTCGCAACCGGCGTGCCCACGACCACGTCGTCCGAGCCCGCGTACCGGCCGAGCAGCACGTCGAAGGCGGCCAGCAGCGTCATGAACATGGTCGTGCCGTGCTCGCGGGACAGGGCCCTGAGCGCGGTCATCGTCGGCTCGGGGACCTCGAACCGCGCCGTCGCACCGGCCGGCGACCAGAGCGCCGGCCGCGGCCGGTCGGTGGGCAGCTCAAGCGTCGGAGCGCCGGTCAACTGCTCCTTCCAGTAGTCGCGTTGCGCGTCGAGCACCTCGCCGGTCAGCCACTGCCGCTGCCAGAGAGCGAAGTCCGCGTACTGCACGGGCAGAGCCGGCAGCGACGGCTCGCCGCCCTGACGCAACACGTCGTACAGGTACATCAGTTCACGCTGGAAGATGCGCGTCGACCACTCGTCCGAGACCACGTGGTGCATCGAGAGGGCCAGGACGTGCTCGTCGGCCGCCACCCGGATCAGCATGGCGCGGATCAGCGGG
Source organism: Streptomyces sp. OR43 (assembly GCF_008042275.1). Taxonomy (GTDB): domain Bacteria; phylum Actinomycetota; class Actinomycetes; order Streptomycetales; family Streptomycetaceae; genus Streptomyces. The sequence goes on from NZ_RDBK01000032.1 coordinate 34,512, forward strand.
CCCGCGGAGAGGTCGAACGGGGTCGCCTCGTCCGCCGCGACGAGCTTCTCGGCCACGAGGAACGGAGCGCCTTCCGCCGACACGTCGATCAGCGGCAGTACGAAGGTCGTCGGCGGGGCGATGACCTGGTGCGGCACACCGTCCGCGTCCGCGACCAGGCGCGTCCGCAGCACCTCGTGCCGTGCCACGATCGCGGTCAGCGCCCCCTGGAGGGCGGCGATGTCGAGGTCGCTGCCCATCCGGACCCGCATCGGCAAGTTGTACTCCAGCGATCCGGGCTCCAGCCGGTCCAGGAACCACAGCCGCTGCTGCGCGAACGACAGCGGCAGCATCCGGTCCCGGCCGACGGGCGTCACCGGCCGGAGATCCGGCCGGTCGGCCGTCTCCGCGAGGGTCGCGGCCAGGCCGCGGACCGTCGGCTGGTCGAAGAGCGCCGCCAGCGGGACCTCGGCGCCSAGGACGTTCCGCATCCGGGAAATCACCTGGGTGGCGAGCAGCGAGTGTCCGCCCAGTTCGAAGAAGTTGTCCTCGGCGCCGACCCGGTCGATGCCCAGAACACTGGACCAGATGCCCGCGAGCAGCTCCTCGACGGCACCCGTGGGGGCCACGGAGGTGTCCGCGTCGGTGCGGCCGAGCTCCGGCTCGGGCAGCGCCGCCCGGTCCAGTTTGCCGTTGGGTGCCAGCGGCAGGTCGGCCAGTTCGACGAAGACGGACGGGACCATGAACTCGGGGACGCTGCGCCGCAGATGCTCGCGCAGCTCGGCCACCGCGGGCATCCCGTCGGCGTGGTCGGCCGGCACCAGGTAGGCCACCAGGCGGCGGTCCTCGTCCTCGCCCCAGGCGGTGACGACCGCGGACCGGACCTGGGGATGGGCGGCGAGCGCTTCCTCGATCTCCCCCGGCTCGATGCGGAATCCGCGCACCTTCACCTGCTGGTCGATGCGACTGAGGAACTCCAGGCGCCCGTCGGCGCGCCAGCGCACCTGGTCGCCGGACCGGTAGGCGCGGGAGCCGTCGCCCGCGTACGGATCGGCCACGAACCGCTCCGCGGTCAGCGCGGGCCGGTGCCCGTAGGCCCGGGCGAGGCTCGCGCCGGCGATGTACAGCTCGCCCGCGATGCCGACCGGCACCGGGTTCAGCCGCTCGTCCAGGACCATCAGCCGTACGTTGGACAGCGGCAGGCCGATCGGGACGAGGCCGCCGGGCGACCAGTCCGTCGTGCCGTCGGTACGCGGGCACACCGTGCTCGCCGCGTCGATGGTGTTCTCGGTCGGGCCGTACAGGTTCGCCACGAGCGCCGTGGCGTTCCTGGCGTAGAAGCGGGTCACGTCGGCCGCCGAGAGCGCCTCACCGCCACAGAAGACCATCCGCAGCGCGGACAGCGACGACGGCCAGGCGTGCGAGACGAACAGCTTGAACAGCGACGGCACGAACTGCACGACCGTCACCCGCCGGGACTCGACGAGCTCCACCAGGTAGTCCAGGTCGCCCTGCCGCCCGGGAGCGGCGAGGACGAGCTCGGCGCCGTTCGACAGCGGCCACAGGAGCTCCCAGACCGAGGCGTCGAACGTGAGCGGCGTCTTGTGGAGCACGCGGTCCGCCGCGGTCAGCTGGTGCTGGTCCTGCATCCACGAGATGCGGTTCATGACACCGCCGTGGGTGATCTGCACCCCCTTCGGGCGGCCGGTCGAACCCGAGGTGTAGATGACGTACGCGAGCTGCTGCGGGTGGACCGCCACCCCGGGCGACGTGTCCGGCCGGGCCGCGAGGGCGGGACGGGTGTCGGGGTCGTCCAGCCACACCACCGTGTCCAGCTCGCCTCCCGCCGCCACGTCCGCGGCGACGGCGCGGTGGCCGACCAGGACGGCGGCGCCGCTGTCCGCGAGCATGAACGCCAGGCGGTCCGCCGGATAGCCCGGGTCGAGCGGGACGTACGCCGCCCCGGCCTGCCAGACAGCGAGGACCGCGGCGACCATGTCCGGGCCGCGCTCCAGGCACAGCGCCACCGGGCACTCGGTACCCACGCCGAGGTCGCGCAGGTGGTGCGCGAGGCGGTTGGCGCGGGACATCAACGCGCCGTAGGTGACGGTCTCTTCGCCCGACACGACGGCGACCGCGTCCGGCGTCGCGAGGGCCCGCCCGACGATCAGCTCGTGCATCCCGCTGACCAGCGGCAGGGGGGCCGCGTTGTCGGTCCACTCGTGCAGGAGCCGGTCGCCCTCGGCCGAGGTCAGCAGCGGCAGATCGCCGATCCGCCGGTCCGCGTCGTCGCCGGCGACGGCCGCGAGGAGGGTGACCAGGTGCCCGGCCATCCGCTCCGCGGTCGTGGCGTCGAAGAGTGCGGTGCTGTACTGGATCTCGCCGGCGAGCGAGCCGTCGTCCTCGCCTTCGCCCAGGGTGACCATGAGGTCGAACTTGACGGGCAGCGACTCCGGTACGAACCCGGAGCCGTCGGACTCCCGCGGAGAGGCGACGGTCGGTTCGTCGTCGTGGGTTCCGGTGTCCCGAAGGTCCTCGGCGCCGTAGCTGAAGAGCGTCTGGAAGAGCGGGGTACGGGACCGGTCCCGCTCCGTGACGAGGTCGTCCACCAGCTGCTCGAACGGCAGGTCCTGGTGCGCGTACGCACCGAGGGCGGTCTCGCGGACCCGGCCGAGGAGTTCGGCGAACGTCGGGTCGCCGGACAGGTCCGTACGCATCACGAGCGTGTTGACGAAGACGCCGATCAGGTTCTCGGTCTCGGCCCGGTTCCGGTTCGCGACCGGGGTGCCGACGGCGATGTCGTCGGTGCCGGCGTAGCGGCCCATGAGAACGTCGAAGGCGGCGAGCAGCGTCATGAACATCGTCGTGCCGTGGGCGCGGGAGAGCACGCGCAGCGCCCGGACCGTCTCGGCGGGAACGGCGAACCGGCTCACCGCACCGGCGGTGGAGCGCACCGCCGGCCGCGGCCGGTCGGTCGGCAGGTCGAGCGTCGGCACGGCGGCCAACGTACGCCGCCAGTAGTCGAGTTGGCCATCGAGCACGTCGCCGGTCAGCCACTGCCGCTGCCAGGCGACGACATCCGCGTACTGGAAGGCCAGCGACGGCAGCGGGTTCGACTCGCCGGCGCGGAACGCCTCGTAGAGGGCGAGGAGTTCGCGTCGGAGGATCCGGTCCGACCATTCGTCGGACACCACGTGGTGCATCAGCAGCGCGAGCACGTGCTCGTCGCTCCCCAGCCGGATGAGCGTGGCCCGGATCAGGGGCCCGTTCGCCAGGTCGAAGGGGACCGTGCCCAGCTCCGCGACCAGACGGGCGGCGGCGTCCTGCGGGTCCGCACTCCCGGAGAGGTCGAGGACGGGGAGAGGCAGGGAGCCGGCCGGGTCGACAACCTGGTACGCGACGCCGTCGGCGCCGGCGACCAGACGGGTACGGAGGACCTCGTGCCGGGCGACGACGGCGTCCAGTGCGGCGCTCAGAGCGACGAGGTCCACGGTCCCGGGCAGGCGCAGACGGGTCGACATGTTGTACTCCGTCGAGCCCGGCTCCAGCTGGTCCAGGAACCACAGGCGCTGCTGGGCGAAGGAGAGCGGAAGCGGCTGGGCGCGGTCCGCCAGGGCGACCGGCGGCGCCGCATCACCCTCAGCGCTCTCGATCGCCGCCGCCAAGCCGCGCACGGTCGGCCGGTCGAAGAGCGCCGACAACGGGACCTCGGCCCCGAACGCCTCCCGTATCCGCGAGATCACCTGCGTCGCGAGCAGCGAGTGACCGCCCAGATCGAAGAAGGAGTCGGTGACACCGACCCGGTCCACACCGAGCACCTGCGACCAGATACCGGCGAGCAACTCCTCCGAGACCGTAGCCGGAGGAACGTACAGACCCTCCAGCGCACCGAAGGACCCATCGGGTTCGGGCAGGGCCTTGCGGTCGATCTTGCCGTTCGGGGTCAGCGGCAGCGCCGCCAGCTCGACGAACACCGACGGAACCATGTACTCCGGCAGCCCGGCACGCAGCCAATCGCGCAGCTCACCGGCCAACGGAGCCCCGCCCGCCTGGTCGGCGGGAACCACGTACGCCACCAGGCGACGCTCCACACCCTGCCCGTGACCCACGACCACCGCCGAGCCGACGGCCGGATGCCCGACCAGAGCCGTTTCGATCTCACCCGGCTCAATCCGGAAACCACGCACCTTCAGCTGCTCATCCGCACGGCCCAGGAACTCCAGCCGACCATCGGACATCCACCGCACCCGGTCGCCCGTCCGGTACATCCGCGAACCGTCCGCCGCGAACAGATCGGCGACGAACCGCTCCGCCGACAGCCCCGCACGGCCGAGGTAGCCACGGGTCACCCCGGCACCGCCGATGAACAGCTCACCCGCCACACCCACCGGCACCGGCTCCAGACGGCCGTCCAGCACGTACACCCGGGTGTTCGCCACCGGCGACCCGATCCCCAACACCCCGTCCGAGGTGACCTGCTCGCACGTCGACCAGATCGTCGTCTCCGTCGGCCCGTACATGTTCCAGACGCCCGCCACGCGCTCCACCAGCGCACGTGCCAAGCCGTCCGGAAGTGCCTCACCACCGGCCAGGGCCACGAGATCCGGCGATCCCGCCCACCCATCGGCGATCAGCATCTGCCACGTCACCGGCGTCGCCTGCATCACCGACGCACCCGAGCTCTCCAACTCACGCGCCAGCGCGCCCGGGTCAGCCGCGACCTCACGACCGGCCACCACGACACGGCCACCCACCACCAGCGGAAGCCACAGCTCCAGACCCGCGATGTCGAAACCCCACGTCGTCACCGCCAACAGCACATCGTCCGAGTCGAGCCCCGGACGTTGTGCCATACCGGCCAGGAAGTTCACCAGGCTTCTCTGGCCCACCAGGACACCCTTCGGGCGACCGGTCGACCCGGATGTGTACAGCACATACGCCAAATGATCGGCAGCACAGGACACATCGAGGGGCGAGGGCGAGAGACCCTCAAGCGTCCCCCGCGTCTCTGCGTCGTCCAGCCAGACCACCGACCCCACAGAGTCCAGCGGCAACCCGCCCGCCACGGACCGGTGCCCCACCAGCACACCCGCACCACTGTCGGCGAGCATGAACTCCAGCCGGTCCGACGGGAACTCCGGATCCAGCGGCAGATACGCACCCCCCGCCAGCCACACCGCAAGCCCCACCACAACCATGTCCACGCCGCGCTCCACACACACCGCGACAACAGACTCCGCACCCACACCCACCGACCGCAGATGACGCGCCAGACGGTTCGCCCGACCCATCAGCCCGCCGTACGTGACCGACTCCCCACCGGCCACCACAGCCACCACATCCGGAGCCGACCCCGCCCGCTCAGCAATCAGCCCCTGCACCCCACCGACCCCGGACACCTCCACATCCGTGTCGTTCCAGCCCCGCACCACGACGTCCCGCTCACCCGCGGTCAGCACCGGAAGCTCGTCAACCATCCGGTCCGCGTCCGCCGCGACAGCGTCCAGCAGCGTGACCAGATGCCCCGCCATCCGCTCCACCGTCGCCGCGTCGAACAACGCGGTGCTGTACTGGATCTCCGCGGCCAGCGCGCCCTCGGCGTCCGCCAGGGCCAGCGCCAGGTCGTACTTCACCGGGACGGGGCCGCTGTGCGCGGCCGCGTCGGCGGCCGACCTGCTCGCGGGGGCGGCTCCGGTGTCGGCTCCGCTGTCACCGGATTCCTGCTGCGGCTCGCTCGGGTCCCCCGCGACGTAGCTGAAGAGCGTCTGGAAGAGCGGGCTGCGCGAGCGGTCCCGCTCGACGTCCATCGCGTCCACGAGCTGCTCGAACGGCAGGTCCTGGTGCGCGTACGCACCGAGGGCCGTCTCGCGCACCCGTCCGAGGAGCTCGGCGAAGGTGGGCGCGCCGGACAGGTCCGTGCGCAGCACGAGCGTGTTGACGAAGAACCCGATCAGGTCCTCGGTCTCGGCACGGTTCCGGTTGGCCACCGGCGTGCCCACGACCACGTCGTCCGCCTCCGCGTACCTCCCCAGCAGGACGTTGAAGACCGCCAGCAGCGTCATGAACATCGTCGTGCCACGCTCACGGGACAGGGCGCGCAGCGCCCGTACCGTCTCGGCCGGAACGACGAACCGGGCCACCGCACCCTCGGTGGAGCGCACCGCCGGCCGGGGCCGGTCGGTCGGCAGGTCGAGCGTCGGCAGATCCCCCAGCGCACGCTGCCAGTAGCCCAGCTGGCCGTCGAGCACATCGCCGGTCAGCCACTGCCGCTGCCAGGCGACGACATCCGCGTACTGGAAGGCCAGCGGCGGCAGCGGGTTCGGCTCGCCCGCGCGGAACGCCTCGTACAGGGCGGCCAGCTCGCGCTGGAGCACACGGTCCGACCACTCGTCGAAGACGACGTGGTGGATGACGAGCGACAGCACGTGCTCGTCCGCAGCGATCCGTACGAGCACGGCCCGCACCAGAGGCCCGTTCGCCAGGTCGAACGGCGTCAGGATGTCCTTGGCGAACAGGTCGTCGGCGACACCCTCCGGGTCCCTGGTCCCGGACACGTCCACGAGCGGAAGGGGCAGGGCGGCCGGCGCGTCGATGACCTGGTACGCCACGCCGTCCGCGCCCGCGACCAGGCGGGTCCGCAGGACCTCGTGGCGGTCGACGATCGCGTCCAGAGCGGCGCTCAGGGCCACCACGTCCATGGCCCCGGTCAGGCGCAGACGGGTCGACATGGTGTACTCCGTCGAGCCCGGCTCCAGCTGGTCCAGGAACCACAGGCGCTGCTGGGCGAAGGAGAGCGGAAGCGGCTGCGTACGGTCCGCCAGGACGACCGGCGGCGCCGCAACACCCGCAGCGCTCTCGATCGCCGCCGCCAGACCACGCACGGTCGGCCCGTCGAAGAGCGCCGACAACGGGACCTCGGCCCCGAACGCCTCCCGGATCCGCGAGATCACCTGCGTCGCGAGCAGCGAGTGACCGCCCAGGTCGAAGAAGGGGTCCATGGCACCGACCCGGTCCACACCGAGCACCTGCGACCAGATCCCCGCCAGCAGTTCCTCCGAGACCGTGGCCGGAGCGACGAAGGCGGTGTCCAGTTCGCCGCGCAGCTCGGCCGGCTCGGGCAGGGCCTTGCGGTCGATCTTGCCGTTCGGGGTCAGCGGCAGCGCCGCCAGCTCGACGAACACCGACGGAACCATGTACTCCGGCAGCCCGGCACGCAGCCAATCGCGCAGCTCACCGGCCGACGGAGCCCCGTCCGCCTGGTCGGCGGGAACCACGTACGCCACCAGACGGCGCTCCACACCCTGTCCGTGACCCACGACCACCGCCGAGCCGACGGCCGGATGCCCGACCAGAGCCGTTTCGATCTCACCCGGCTCAATCCGGAAACCACGCACCTTCAGCTGCTCATCCGCACGGCCCAGGAACTCCAGCCGGCCACCGGACATCCACCGCACCCGGTCGCCCGTCCGGTACATCCGCGAACCGTCCGCCGCGAACAGATCGGCGACGAACCGCTCGGCCGACAGCCCTGCACGGCCGAGGTAGCCACGGGTCACCCCGGCACCGCCGATGAACAGCTCACCCGCCACACCCACCGGCACCGGCTCCAGACGGCCGTCCAGCACGTACACCTGGGTGTTCGCCACCGGCGAGCCGATCCCCAACGCCCCGCCCGGGATGACCTGCTCGCACGCGGACCAGATCGTCGTCTCCGTCGGCCCGTACATGTTCCAGACCTCGGCCAGCCGCCGCACCAGGGCCGCGGCCAGCCCGCCCGGCAGCGCCTCGCCTCCGCACAACGCCCGCAGCCCAGGCCGCCCGGTCCAGCCGTCGGCGATCAGCATCTGCCAGGTCACCGGTGTCGCCTGCATCACCGAGACGCCCCAGCGCTCCAGCTCGCCGGCCAGCGCGCCCGGATCGCCCACCACCTCGCGGTCGGCGACCACGACGCGGCCGCCCACCACCAGCGGAAGCCACAGCTCCAGACCCGCGATGTCGAAGCCCCACGTCGTCACCGCCAACAGCACATCGTCCGAGTCGAGCCCCGGACGTTGTGCCATACCGGCCAGGAAGTTCACCAGGCTCACCTGGCCCACCAGGACACCCTTCGGGCGACCGGTCGACCCGGACGTGTACAGCACGTAGGCCAACTGGTCCTCGGCACACGGCACATCGAGGGCCGCGGACGGGAGGCTCTCCAGTGCCGACCGCGTCTCCGCGTCGTCGAGCCAGACCACCGAGGCGACCGAGTCCAGCGGCAACCCGCCCGCCACCGATCGGTGACCCACCAGCACACCCGCGCCACTGTCGGCGAGCATGAACTCCAGCCGGTCCGACGGGAACTCCGGATCCAGCGGCAGGTACGCACCCCCCGCCAGCCACACCGCAAGCCCCACCACAACCATGTCCACGCCGCGCTCCACACACACCGCGACCACGGACTCCGCACCCACACCCACCGAACGCAGATGACGCGCCAGACGGTTCGCCCGACCCATCAGCCCGCCGTACGTGACCGACTCCCCGCCGGCCACCACAGCCACCGCATCCGGAGCCGAGGCGGCCCGCTCAGCGATCAGCCCCTGCACCCCACCGACCCCGGACACCTCCACATCCGTGTCGTTCCAGCCCCGCACCACGACGTCCCGCTCACCCACGGTCAGCACCGGAAGCTCACCCACGCGCCGGCCCTCGTCGGCCGCGAGGGCGTCCAGGAGGGTGGCCAGGTGGCCGGTCATGCGCTCGACCGTCTCGGCGTCGAAGTGGGCGCGGTCGTAGGAGAGCTTGATCCTGACGTCGCGGCCCGCGCCGGCGGTGATGTGGAGCGGGTAGTTGACCTGCTCGCGGCCGTAGTTGAGGTCGGCCTGCAGGCCGTTGGAGGCGGAGGTCTCCCGGCCCTCGGTCAGGGTCTGGTCCGGGAAGTTCTCGAAGACGAAGAGGCTGTTGAACAGCGCCTGTCCGGCGGGCAGTTCGCTGCACTCACCGATGGTCACCAGCGGAACCTGCTCGTACTGGCGGGCCAGCACCTGCTCGTCCTGCAGCCCGACCAGCCAGTCCACGACCGCCTGTTCGCGGTCGACGCGGATGCGCGTCGGGGTCGTGTTGATCAGGAGGCCGACCATGGAGTCCATGCCCTCGACCTGGCCGCCGCGCCCGGACGACGTCACGCCGAACACCACGTCGTCCGTGCCGGAGTACAGGGCGAGGAGCAGCGCCCACGCGCCCTGGACGACGGTGTTCACCGTCAGCCGGTGACGGCGGGCGAAGTCGGCGAGGCCGGACTCGGCGGTCGTGCGCGACAGCGCCACCTGGGCCTCGGCGCGGCCCTGGTCACCGGTGGCCCGCTCCACGCCGAGCGTGGTGGGTTCGGTGATCCCGGCCAGGCGCTCGCGCCAGTACGCGCGCGCCTGGTCCAGGTCCTGGCCGTGGACCCAGGCGACGAAATCCCGGAAGGGCGCGCGCGGGGTCAGGTCGGGCCGGGCCCGGCCGGTGCGGAAGGCGTCGTACGCCTCCAGCAGCTCGCCCATGACGATGGGGAGGCTCCAGCCGTCGAGGAGCAGGTGGTGGTAGCTCCAGACGAGCTGGTGACGGTCGTCGGCGAGGCTGATGACGGTGATCCGCATCAGGGTGGGCGCGGAGAAGTCGGCGCCCTGCTCCCAGTCGGCCTCCAGGTGCTCGCGGATCGCCCGCTGCTGTGCCTCCTCGTCCAGGTGCGAGACGTCACGGACGTCCAGGGGCAGCGGGACGGAGCGGGAGACGACGGCCAGCGGCTCGGGCACGCCGTCCCAGACGACGGCGGTGCGCAGCACCTCGTGCCGGGAGACGATCAGTTCCCATGCCTGCTCCAGGGCGTCGAAGTCGAGCTCGCCCTCCAGGGAGAGCCCGTTCTGCACCCAGTACATGCCGGGGTCGCCGGAGAGCCGCGTGTGAAAGAGCATGCCCTGCTGGAGGGCGGTCAGCGGGTAGATGTCCTCGATCCGGGTGGGCAGGCCGCGCGTGACACGGTCGAGCGCGGCCTGGTCGAGCCGCGGCGCGAGCGGGAAGTCGGACGGCGTGCTGCCACCCGTCTCCGGCCGGCAGCAGTACTCGATCAGCTCGGCGAGCACCTCGACGTACCGCTCCGCGAGGCGCGCGACGGTCGCCTCGTCGTGCACCTCGGCGCCGTACGCCCACACCATCTCCAACTGCCCGTCCGCCACACGGCAGTTGACGTCGAGCAGGTGTGTGCGGTCACCTTCCGTCGACCAGGCGCGGCCGAGCGAGCCCTTGCCCGGGCGGAGCCGGCCCGCCCCGCCGCGCGTGGTGGCGGGCGTACGGTCGCCGGTCCGCGCGGCGTTCTGGCTCAGGTAGTTGAAGCTGACCTCGGCGTGCCCCTGCGGGCTCCAGTCCGTGAGGTGGCGCAGCAGGCCGTAGCCCAGGCCCTTGCGCGGGACGCCGCGCAGGTTCTCCTTCGTACGGCGCAGCAGCGCGCCCAGGTCGCCGTCGGCGGCTCCGGTGAGCACCACCGGGTAGACGCTGGTGAACCAGCCGACCGTCCGGGACACGTCGATGTCGGCGCCGACGTCCTCGCGGCCGTGGCCCTCCAGGTCGACGACGACGGACGGAGCGCCGGCCCAGGAGGTCAGGGTCGTGCCGAGCGCGGCGAGGAGGACGTCGTTGATCTGGGTACGGAAGGCGCTCGGCACCTCGCGCAGGAGGCGTTCGGTGAGGTCCGCGTCGAGCGTGGCCACGACCTCGCCGGCGGTGGTCGCGCGGTTGTTCCCGGCGCGGTCGCGCGGCAGGGGTGCGGCGCCGGCCTCGGCAGCACGCCAGTACGGGGCTTCCGCGGCCAGCTCGGGCGAGTCGGCCAGTTCGGCGAGCCGCTGGGTCCACCGTGGGAAGGACGTCGTCTTCGCGGGCAGCTCCACCGTCGCGGCGCCCGCTTCGGCCTGCGCGTAGGCGGAGATCAGGTCCTCCATCAGCACCGGCCAGGAGACCGCGTCGACCACGAGGTGGTGTGCCACCACGAGGACCAGCGGGTCCCGGTCGTCGCCGCGCTCGAAGACGGCGACCCGGAACAGCGGCCCCCGCTCCAGGTCGAGGCTCGCCTGTACCTCCGTGGCGCGTGTCTCCAGGTACGCGGCCTCGTCCAGGGCGTCGTCCACGGCGGAGACGTCGATCACGGACACCGGGTCGGCGGTCTCGGCGGCCACCAGGCGGCCGGCCCACTCCCCGTTCGCCTCCCGCACGAAGCGGGAGCGCAGCACGTCGTGCTGCTCGGCGAGCGCGCGCACCGCGACCCGCAGCAGGGCGTGGTCGACGGAGCCGTCGGCCTCCAGGACCGTGGACTGGTTGAAGTGCGCCGCCTGCGGCAGCTCGCGGCCGAGGAACCACCGCTGGATCGGCGAGAGAGTGAAGTCGCCCGTCACGACGCCCTGTTCGGCGTCGGCAGTGCTCTCGCTCGCCGCCACGGTGGCGAGTCCGGCCACCGTCTGGTGATCGAAGAGCTGCGCCGCCGTCACGTGCACGCCGAAGTCCCGGGCGCGGGCGACGACGCGGATGCTGATGATGGAGTCGCCGCCGAGGTCGAAGAAGTTGTCCTCGATCCCGACCCGGTCCACGCCCAGGACCTCGGCCCACGCCTCGGCGAGGACCCGCTCCACCTCGGTGCGCGGCGCGACGTACGTGTCCGCCGACGCCGCCGCGCTCGCCCCGTCCGGCGCCGGCAGGGCGCCGCGGTCGATCTTGCCGCTCCTGGTGAGCGGCATTCCGGCCATCTCGGTGAAGAGCGCCGGAATCATGAACGTGGGGAGACGTTCGCCGACGTGGGCGCGCAGCTCGGCGACGGGCGGGATGCCCTCGGCCATGTCCGCGGGCACCAGGTAGGCGACGAGCTTGCGCTCCGTACCGCTGCCGTACGCCGTCACGACGGCGGTCCTGACGCCCGGGTGGCCGGCGAGGACGACCTCGATCTCGCCGGGCTCGATGCGGAAGCCGCGCACCTTCACCTGGTTGTCCGCGCGGCCGACGAACTCGATGCGCCCGTCCGCGAGTCGGCGGGCCCGGTCGCCCGAGCGGTACATGCGGGTGCCGTCCGCGGCGAACGGGTCGGCGACGAAGCGCTCGGCGCTCAGCGCGCCCCGGCCGCCGTAGCCGCGGGTGACGCCGGCACCGGCGATGAACACCTCTCCGGCGACGCCCACCGGGGCGGGGTTGAGCGCCGGGTCGAGGATGTGGACCCGCTCGTCGAGGAACGGGGTGCCGATCGGCGGGGTGCCGTCCGCGGTGACCTGTCCGCCGGTCGTGGCGATGGTGGTCTCGGTCGGCCCGTACACGTTCAGCAGCTTCAGTCGCCGGCGCCACCGGGCGGTGAGCGCGGCCTCCACCCGCTCGCCGCCGACGAGTACCGCGGCGAGGTCGGGGAGGTCGTCCGGGGACAGCACCCCGAGCAGCGTGGGCGTCATGAAGGCGAGGCCCACGGCGGTCCGCCGCATCATCGAGGTCAGCCGCTCGGGCGGGGTGCGGTCCTGCCGCTCGGCGACGACCAGGGTCGCGCCGGTCGGTAGCGCCATCACCACCTCCCACACGGAGGCGTCGAAGCTGAACGAGGCGAACCCGAGGACGCGGTCGCCCGGGCCGGCCTGCAGCAGCGGGCGCATCGCCTCGGCGAGGGTCGTCACGCCGCGGTGCGGCACGTGGACGCCCTTCGGCCGGCCCGTCGAACCGGACGTGTAGATGATGTACGCCAGCTGGTCGGGCAGGGAGCGCACCCCGGGCGGCGTCGCGGGGAACGCGTCGAGCTCCGTCAGGGTCGCCGGGTCGTCCAGGAGCAGCACGGTCCCCACGGAGCCGTCGGCGGCGGGATCGGCGGCGAGGTCCGCGACGAGGTCGGCGGCCACCTCCTGGTGGGCGACGAGCACCGACGCGCCGGTGTCGCTCATCATGAACCGGCGCCGCTCCAGCGGGTAGGCGGGGTCGAGGGGCAGGTACGCCGCCCCGGCCTGCCAGGCCGCCAGCGAGGCGACCGCCATGTCGGCGGAGCGGTCCAGGCACAGCGCGACGACGGACTCCGGTCCCGCGCCGGCCAGGCGCAGGCGGTGGGCCAGCCGGTTCGCGCGGGCCATCAGCGCGCCGTACGTGAGGGACTGCTCGCCCGCCAGGACAGCCACGACGTCGGGCGTCGCGGCGGCCTGAGCGGCGATCAGCTCGTGCAGGCCGCCGGTGGACGGCAGATCGGCGGCGGTGTCGTTCCACTCCTCGACGAGCAGCCGGCGCTCGGCCTCGGGCAGCAGCGGCACCTCGGCCACGTGCTGTCCCGCGTCGGCGGCGATGCCTTCGAGGAGGGTGATCAGGTGCGCGGCCATTCGCTCGACAGTCGTGGCCTCGAACAGGGCGGTGCTGAACTGGAGTTCACCGGTCAGCGCGCCGTTGTCGTCGGCCAGGGTCAGAACCAGGTCGAACTTCACGGGGACGGGCTCGGGGCCGGTCCCGGTGACGGCCGTCCGCACCGGGACGGAGCCCTGGTCGCCGGGGTCGCCCGGCTCCCCCGGCACGTAGCTGAACATGACGTCGGTCAGCGGGTTGCGGGACCGGTCGCGTTCGGCGACGAGCGCGTCGACGAGCCGGTCGAAGGGCAGGTCCTGGTGCCGGTACGCGCCGAGGGCCATCTCCCGCACCCGACCGAGGAGATCGGCGAAGGACGGGTTGCCGGACAGGTCCGAGCGCATGACCAGCGTGTTGACGAAGAAGCCGATCAGGTCCTCGGTCTCGGCGAGCGAGCGGTTCGCGACCGGCGTGCCGATCGCGACGTCGTCCGTGTCGCCGTAGCGCCCGAGGAGGACGCTGAACGCGGCGAGCGTGGTCATGGACATCGTCGTGCCGCTCTCGCGGGACAGCGCGCGCAGCGCCTCCGCGGTGTCCGGCGCGATGCTGAAGCGGGTGACGGCACCCGCGGTGGAACGCACCTGGGGACGCGGCAGGTCGGTGGGCAGTTCGAGGACCGGCGTCCGGTCCAACTGGGTGCGCCAATAGTGGAGTTGTTCGTCGAGCACGTCACCGGTCAGCCACTGCCGCTGCCAGGCCGCGACGTCCGCGTACTGCGCGGCGAGCGGCGGCAGCGGGTCGGGCTCGCCGGCCCGGAACGCCTCGTACAGCGCGGCCAGTTCGCGCCGGACGATCCGGTCCGACCACTCGTCGAAGACGACGTGGTGCATGGCGAGGCTCAGGACGTGGTCGTCCGGCGCCAGGCGCAGCAGGGTGGCCCGTATGAGGGGTCCGTTCGCCAGGTCGAAGTGCGTCAGGCCGTCGGCGCCGATCAGCCGGTCGGCGGCGTCCTGCGGGTCGGCGGCACCGGAGACGTCCACGACCGGCAGCGGCAGGCCGGCCGCCGGGTCGACGACCTGCTGCGCCACCCCGTCCGCACCGGCGACGAGGCGGGTCCGCAGGACTTCGTGGCGGGCCACGAGCGCGTCCAGGGCGGCGCCCAGGGCGGCGGCGTCCAGCTCGCCGGCGAACCGCAGACGGGTGGACATGTTGTAGTCGACCGAGCCGGGCTCCAGCTGGTCCAGGAACCACAGGCGCTGCTGGGCGAACGACAGCGGCAGGGCCGCGTCCCGCGCGACGGGCGTCACCGGCGGCGCGGCGTCACGGGCGGCGCCGTCGACGAGCGCGGCCAGGCCCCGTACCGTCGGCCGGTCGAACAGGGCGGCCAGCGGAAGCTCCACCGAGAACATCTCGCGGACCCGGGAGACGACCTGGGAGGCCAGCAGGGAGTGGCCGCCCAGCTCGAAGAAGCCGTCGAGGACCCCCACCCGCTCCACGCCGAGCACGCGCGCCCACACGTCGGCGAGCAGTTCCTCGGTGGCCGTGGCGGGGGCGACGTACCGGCCGCCGCTCCCGGTCCGGAAGCCGGCGGGCTCAGGCAGCGCCGCCCGGTCGGTCTTGCCGTTCGGGGTCAGCGGCAGCCCGGCAAGCTCCGCGAACACCGACGGGACCATGAACTCGGGCAGCCGCTCGCCCGCGAAGGCGCGCAGCTCGGCGACGGGCGGCAAGCCCTTCGCGTGGTCGGCCGGGATGGCGTAGGCCACGAGCCGGCGGTCCGAGCCGTCCCCGAACGCGACGACGACGGCCGTCCGGACGCCCGGGTGCGCGATGAGCGCCGCCTCGATCTCCAGCGGCTCGATCCGGTAGCCGCGCACCTTCAGCTGGTCGTCGGCGCGGCCCAGGAACTCGAGCTGCCCGTCCGCCGACCACCGCACGCGGTCGCCGGTCCGGTACAGCCGGGAGCCGTCGGCGGCGAACGGGTCGGCCACGAACCGCTCGGCGGTCAGCGCCGGGCGCCCTCCGTAGCCGCGCGCCAACTGGGGGCCACCGACGAACAGTTCGCCGGGGACGCCGACCGGCACGCAGCGCATGGACGCGTCGAGGACGTACACGCCGGCGTTGAGGATCGGCGCACCGATCGGCGGCGCGCCCTTGACGGCCGGGTCCTCGACCTCGGCGACGCTCGCACAGACCGTGGTCTCGGTCGGCCCGTAGGCGTTGAACAGGCGGTGGCGCTGCCGCCACACGGCGGCCAGGCCGGCGTCGAGCCGCTCGCCCGCGGTGACCAGCGTGGTCACGCCGTCCAGGTCGCCCGGCGTGAGCGCCTCGAGCAGCGACGGCGGCACGGTCGCCACGCTCACCCCGCTGCGGGTGACCAGCGACGCGAGCCGGGCCGGGTCGGCCCGGTCCGGCGCCTCGGCCACAACCAGCGTCGCGCCGACGGCCAGCGCCATGACCAGCTCCCACACCGAGGCGTCGAAGCTGAACGGCGCGAACCCGAGCACGGTGTCGTCGCGGCCGGTCCCGAGCGCCGCCTGCTGCGCCGCGACGAGGTTCACCAGCCCGCGGTGGGAAAGGTGGACGCCCTTCGGCCGGCCGGTGGAACCGGAGGTGTAGATCACGTACGCGAGCTGGTCCGCCAGGACCGGCACGGACGGCGGGGCGGCGGGCAGCGCGGCGAGCGCCGTACGGGTGTCCGGGTCGTCCAGCCACACGACGGTGTCGAGACCGGCGGTCGCCGCGAGCTCGGACCCGACGGAGCGGTGGCCGACGAGCACGGTGGCGCCGCTGTCGGCAAGCATGAACTCCAGTCGCTCGGCCGGGTACTGCGGGTCCAGCGGAAGGTAGGCCGCCCCGGCCTGCCACACCGCGAGGACCATGACGGCCATGTCGGCCCCGCGCTCGGGGCACACGGCGACCACGGACTCGGCCCCCACACCCGCGTCCCGCAGATGACGGGCGAGGCGCGCGGCGCGGGCCGTCAACTCGGCGTAGCTCAGGGAGACTTCACCGGAGACGAGAGCGGTCGCGTCGGGGTCCGCCGCGGCTCGCTCGGCCACCAGCTCGTGGACTCCGGCCGCGGTGGAGACCGGTCCGGCGGTGTCGTTCCACTCCCGCACCAGCCGGTCCCGCTCGGCCTCGGTCAGGACGGGCAGGTCACCGAGCCGCTGCCCGGAGTCCTCGGCGACGGCCGTCAGGACCGTGGCCAGGTGGCCGGCCATCCGCTCCATGGTGGCGTCGTCGAAGTGCGCACGGTCGTACGACAGGCGCACCACCAGCTCCCGCGCGGAGGAGGCGATCACACCGAGGGGGTAATTCGACTGGTCGCGGCCGTAGTTGGCGCCGGCACGCAGCCCGTCTCCGTCCGTGTACCGCCCACCTTCGCCGCCCTCGACCCGTGCCTGGTCGGGGTAGTTCTCGAAGGCGTACAGCGTGTTGAAGAGCGCCTGCCCCGGGGCGAGCGCACTGCACTCGGTGATCGTGGTCAGCGGCGTCTGCTCGTACTTGCGGGCCCGCACCTGCTGGGCCTGCAGTGCGGCGAGCCACTCCACCACGGACCGGTCGCGTTCGATCCGGGCGCGCACGGGCGTGGTGTTGATCAGCAGACCGACCATGGAGTCCATACCGTCGATCTGTCCGCCACGACCGGACGACGTCGTGCCGAACACCACGTCGTCGGAGCCCGCGTACAGGCCCAGCACCAGCGACCAGGCGCCCTGCACCACGGTGTTGAGGGTGAGCCGGTGGCGGCGCGCGAAGTCGGCGAGGCCCGATTCGGCGACCTCGGCCGGCAGCGGCACCTGCCGCTCGTCCCGCCCCTGCTGCCCGGTGGCGTGCTCCACACCGAGGGCGACGGGCTCGGTGACCCCGGCGAGGTGGTCGCGCCAGTACGAGCGCGCCTCGTCCAGGTCCTGTCCGGCGACCCAGGAGACGAAGTCCCGGAACGGGGCGCGCGCGGCGAGCGCCGGCCGCTCCTCGCCAGCGCGGTAGGCGCGGTACGCCTCCAGGACCTCGCCCAGGACGATGGGGATGCTCCAGCCGTCGAGGAGCAGGTGGTGGTAGCTCCAGAGAAGCTGGTGCCGGTCTTCGGCGAGCCGGATCACCGAGATCCGCACGAGCGTGGGCAGGGTGAAGTCGGCGCCGCGCGCCCAGTCGGCCTCCAGGTACGCGGAGATCGCGTGGCGCCGCTCCTCCTCGTCGAGCGCAGAGAGGTCCAGCAACTCCAAGGGGACGGGGACGGCGCGGGAGACGACCGCGAGCGGCTGCGGCACGCCCTCGGAGACGACGGCGGTGCGCAGCACCTCGTGCCGCGAGAACACCAGCTCCCACGCCAGCGTGAGGGCGTCGAGGTCCAGTTCGCCTTCCAGCAGCAGGCCGTTCTGGGCCCAGTACATGCCGGGGTCGGAGGACAGGCTGGTGTGGAAGAGCATGCCCTGCTGGAGGGCGGTGAGCGGATAGATGTCCTCGATCTCGGTCGGCAGGCTCCGCGCGACACGGTCGAGCGTGGCCTGGTCGAGCTGCGTCGCGAGGGGGAAATCGGACGGCGTGTGGCCTCCGGTGCCGGGGCGGCAGCAGTACGCGATGAGATCGGCCAGCACGTCGACGTAGCGCTGCGCGAGGCGCCCGACGGTCGCCTCGTCGTGCACCTCGGCGCCGTACGTCCACTCCATCTCCAGGCGGCCGTCGGCGACCTGGCTGTTGACCTCGATCAGGTACGCGCGGATGCCGTCCTGGGACTGGGACTCGCCGAGCGAGCGGCCGGTAGGGCGGAAGCGCAGGGCGGGAACCCCGTGGGCGGCTTCGGTGGCCTCGGTGGTACCGGCGTCGGGGCGGCGGCCCGACTGTCCGAGGTAGTTGAAGCTGACCTCGGTGCGCTCCTGCGGCGTCCAGTCGGTGAGGCGGCGCAGGAGGCCGTAGCCCAGGCCCTTGCGCGGGACGCCCCGCAGGTACTCCTTCGTACGGCGCAGCAACGCACCCAGGTCGCCGTCGGTTGCCGGCCCGGTGAGTTCCACCGGGTGGACGCTGGTGAACCAGCCGACGGTCCGGGACACGTCGATGTCGGCGCCGACGTCCTCGCGGCCGTGGCCTTCGACGTCCACGACGACGGACCGCGTGCCGGTCCACTCGGTGAACACCGCGCCCAGCACGCTCAGCAGCACGTCATTGATGTGCGTCCGGTACGCCGCCGGGACCTCGCGCAGCAGCCGCTCGGTCAGCTCGGCGTCCAGGGACAGGCGCAGGTTGCGCACCGAAGCGTTCCGGTTCGGACCGTCGTGGTCGCGGGGCAGCGGGACGACCGCTGCTTCCGCCTGCCGCCAGTGGGGGGCTTCGAGCGCGAGCTCCGGCGACGCCGCCAGCTCTGCCAGGCGCTGCGACCAGTGCCGGAACGACGTGGTCTTGGCGGGCAGCTCCACGACGCCGGCACCCTGCTCGACCTGCCGATACGCCGCCTCGAGGTCCTCAAGGAGCACGGGCCAGGAGACCGTGTCCACGACGAGGTGGTGGACGACGAGCAGCAGCAGCTCGTTGCGATCGCCGCGGTCGAAGAGGGCCGCGCGCAGGAGGGGGCCGTCGGTCAGATCGAGGCCGGCCTGGATCTCGGTGGCGCGGGCGTCCAGGAGGTGCCGGTCGGCGTCGGCGGTCAGGTGGGAGACGTCGACGGCGGCGAGCAGGTCGGCCGGCTCGGCGGCCAGGATCCGGCCGGTCCACCGGCCTTCCTCCCGCACGAACCGGGCACGCAGCGCGTCGTGCTGCTCGACCAGCGCACCCAGGGCCCGGCGCAGGACGTCGGGATCGACGGGCCCGGTGGCCTCCAGGACGACCGACTGGTTGAAGTGCGACGGCCGGGGCATGTCGCGGTCGAGGAAGTCCTGCTGGATCGGCGTAAGCGCGAAGTCGCCGACGACGAGCCCCTGTTCGGCGTCAGCCAGGCTCTCGCTCGTGGCGACCGAGGCCAGGGCGGCGACGGTCTGGTGGCTGAACAGCTGTGCCACCGTCACGTGGACCCCGAGCTCGCGGCACTTCGCGGCGACGCGGATGCTGATGATGGAGTCGCCGCCTAGCTCGAAGAAGTTGTCCTCGATCCCGACCCGCTCCACGCCCAGGACCTCGGCCCACACCTCGGCCAGGATCCGCTCCACGTCGGAACGCGGCGCCACGAACTCGCCCGCCGCACCCGTCCACGCGCTGTCCGGGTCGGGCAGGGCGGCGCGGTCGAGCTTGCCGTTGGGGCTCAGCGGGAGGGCCGCGAGTTCCACGAACCCGGAGGGGATCATGTAGGCGGGCAGTCGGCTGCCGGCGTACGCGCGGAGGTCGGCGACGGTCGGGGTGCCGGCCGTCTGATCGGCGGGGACCAGGTACGCGACGAGGCGGCGGTCCTCGACATCGCCGAAAGCGGCGACGACGGAGGTACGGATCCGGGGGTGGCCGGTCAGGACCGCCTCGATCT
>NZ_RDBK01000032.1:54340-64810 GCF_008042275.1 Streptomyces sp. OR43
ACCAACGCTTCCACCACCTGCTCGAACGGCACATCCTGATGCGCATACGCACCCAGCGCCGTCTCCCGCACCCGCCCCAACACCTCACGGAACGACGGATCACCCGACAGATCCGTCCGCATCACCAACGTGTTCACGAAGAACCCGATCAAGCCCTCCGTCTCCGCACGATTCCGGTTCGCCACCGGCGTGCCGACGACCACATCGTCCGACCCCGCATGCCGCCCCAGCAGCACCACATACGCCGACAGCAGCGTCATGAACATCGAGACACCGCACTCACGCGACAGCTCACGCAGGCCCTCGGCGACGTCGTCCGGGATGTGGATGCCCATGGTGGCGCCGGCGAATGAACGCACGGGCGGGCGCGGGCGGTCGAGGGGGAGGTCCAGTTCCGCCGCGCCGGAGAGTCGGTCGCGCCAGTAGGACAACTGACCTTCCAGCACGTCGCCCCGCAGCGACTGCCGCTGCCACACGGCGTAGTCCGCGTACTGCACCTCGAGCGGCGGCAGCGGGTCGGCCTCGCCGGCGCGGAACGCCTCGTACAGGGCCATGAGCTCACGGTGGAAGACGGAGTCCGACCACTCGTCGAAGACCACGTGGTGCAGCGCGACCACGAGGACGTGCTCGCCGTCGCCCGCGCGCAGCAGCGTCGCGCGGATCAGCGGTCCGGTCGACAGATCGAACGGCACCTGCGCGTCGGCCGCCGCCAACTCCCGTACGGTCTGGGCCGGATCGGCGCTGCCGGAGACGTCGACGACCGGCAGCGGGAACGGCGCCGGCGCGTCGATCACCTGGTGCGGCACGCCGTCCGCACCGGCCACCAGGCGCGTGCGCAGCACCTCGTGCCGGGCCACCACACCGCTCAACGCCGCGCCCAGCGCCGCCACATCGGGCGTGCCGTCCCAGCGCACGCGCATCGACAGGTTGTACTCGGTCGAATCGGGTTCCAACTGGCTGAGGAACCAGAGGCGCTGCTGGGCAAAGGACAGCGGAAGGGGCCCGTCGGGACGCGGCTCCCATGCACGGCGCGATACCTGCTCTCCCTTGAGGCGTCGCTTCAGCAATTCCCGCTTGGCGTCAGAAAGCATCAGTTGTCCCCTGCAAATGAGAAAGCTGAATAAGTGCATGCCGGTGCGTCGTCAGGAGAATCCCCCGCCTCACCATGGCACACCGCTGGATCATTGATCCAGCGGCGCCATGGCGTACGTGGCGTGCGGTCACCGGCAGTCATTCCGGCGCCGTGTTCAACTGCTGCGCGGCGGCGTTTGAACGCCCTGTCGCGCTCTCCGGGGGCTCTCCGCAGTGCTGTGCGGCGCCCTGTCCCGCCCTACGGCCGCGTGGCGGCGAGCTCGTACAGATCCGTTCCCGCGAGCTTGGGCTGCTGGTTCACCGCGACGGTGAAGCCGTGCCGTTCGAGGAGGTCGGTGAGGGTCCGGAGCCTGCCGGCCTCGTCGTGGACCTCGGCGACGATGTGGCCGATGAGCGGCCAGTGCGCGTCCTCGACTCCCGCCAGGACCAGGTGTTCCGCACGCTCCACGTCGATCTTCAGCAGGCTGACCTCCGGCAGGTCGTGGGCCCGGATCAGATCGGAGACGGTGAGCGTGGGCACGGTCATGCCGATACCGCGGTGCAGATCCTTGACTATCTCGCCGATGTATTCCTCCGGGATTCCGGTGTTGCGCAGAAATACCCGGGTGTTCTCGTCGTCTGCCTGCTGGTCCGCGAACAGTCCGGAGTTTCCGGTCGACCTCGGGTAATAGGTGAATGTCGCCTCGCCGGACCGGTCGGCCACCGCACTGCGTACGGCGACGGCGCCCGGCAGATGACTACGCAGATTCGCCTCCAGACAGGAGAACGTGGTCGGCGCGGGTTCCACGGACACGATCCTGAGGTCACGTACTTTCCAGCCGAACATCAGAGAGACGATTCCGATGTTCGCCCCGACGTCGAGGACGGTGTCACCGGGCCGCAGCGCGTCCGCGGCCGACCTGTAGAGCCCCACGTCCACGGCCTCCGCCCACAGGACTTTGGCCTCCGCCGGGCTGACGCAGGTGATCCTGCGCCCGTTGGGAAGTTCGTACGTGCTGGTGTGCTCCGTCGTCATGCGGACACCCCTCCGTCCTGCTGCCCGCTGCGGGTGATCTCGGCGCTCAGGTAGGCGCCGATGGCCTCGGCGCTCTCGCCGTAGAAGACGGTCGAGTGCTCGCCGGGCACGTCCACGACCTCGGGACCGCGCGTGACGGGGATCTGCCACTGCTCGAGGGTCCACTTGTACGGCTTGGGCTTGTCGTCGCGCGGCATGAGGAGCACGACCCTGCCGTCGTAGTTGCGCATGCCTCGGTGCATGAGTTCGCCGTAGTACGAGTAGGCGAGATGGTTGATGGCGAGGGCGCGCATGATCCGCAGCGCGTGCTTGTCGCCCTCGCGGACGCCCTTGCCGATCTCGTCGTCCGGCGCTCCGAGCTTCAGGACCTTCTTCTCGTCGGCGCGGGAGAGCTTCGTCCCCTCGGGTCCGTCGAGTGCCGATTCGAGCGCGGCCAGCAGCTTCTTGTCGGACCGGCCGAACGCCTGGGTCGGCATGCGCCAGGCGAAGGGCTGGCGGGCCGGCGCCATGAGGAAGACGCCGCCGACCTCCTTGCCCATGGCCGTGAGCTGGCGTGCCATCTCCAGCGCGACGTACGAGCTCCCGGACTGCGCGACCAGCAGGTACGGGCCTTCCTTCTGCACCCGCAGCATCTCGCCGATGTACGTGGTCGCCATCTCCTCGACGGACGACGGCGGCGCGTCCTCGCCGGTCAGGCCGCGTTCCTGCAGCCCGTAGAGCCGCTGCCCCTCGGCCAGGTGCCCGGCGACCTCGGCGAACGCGGCGACCTCGCCGGTCAGGGTGTGCACGGCGAAGATCGCGGGGCTGGTCCGGCCCGCGCGGATGGTCACCACCGAGCGGAGCTCGGGGTCCTCTGCCTGGATCTGAATCAGCGGCGCGGCGGACGCGAGGGTCGGGTGGTCGAAGAGGTCCCCGACGCTGATGTCGTGGCCGGCGCCGCGGATACGGCCGACGATCTGGGTGACGAGGAGCGAGTTGCCGCCCAGCTCGAAGAAGTTGTCGTGGACGCCGATCCGCTCGATCCCGAGGACCTCGGACCAGATCTCCGCGAGCAGTTCCTCCGCCTCGCCCGACGGCGCGATGTACTCCGTACTGGTGGAGCGAACCGTCTTGGGCTCCGGCAGCGCCGCCTTGTCCACCTTGCCGTTCGTGGTGAGGGGCAGCCTCGACATCTCGGTGAAGGCCGCTGGGACCATGTACTCCGGCAGGGTCCGCAGCAGCAGTTCCCGCAGGTCGGCGGAGTCCGGGATACCTTCCTCGTGGTCGGTGGGCACCAGGTAGGCGGCCAGCTTGCGGTCGGCGGCCTCCCCGTACGTGGTCACGACCGCCGTGCGCACGGCCGCGTGCGCGGCGAGGGCCGTCTCGATCTCGCCGGGTTCGACGCGGAAGCCCCGGATCTTCACCTGGTGGTCGATCCGGCCGACGAATTCCAGTCGGCCGTCCGGCAGCCAGCGCGCCTGGTCACCCGAGCGGTACATGCGGCTGCCGTCGGCGGCGAAGGGGTCGGCCGTGAACCGCTCGGCGGTCAGGCCGGGGCGGCCCAGGTATCCGCGGGCCACGCCGGTGCCGGCGATGTACAGCTCGCCCGTCATCCCGACGGGGACGGGGCGCAGCCGGTCGTCGAGGACGTAGACGCGGGTGTTGCCCATCGGGGCACCGATCGGCGGGACACCGTCCGCGTCGGGGTCGAGGACGGCGATGCTGGCGCAGACCGTCGCCTCGGTCGGACCGTAGGCGTTCAGGAGGCGGTACTCGCGACTCCAGCGGTTGGCCGCGGCCTCTTCCAGTCGCTCGCCGGCGGTGATGAGGGTGCGCAGGCCCTTCAGGTCGGCGGGCTCGAGGACGGCGAGCAGGGACGGCGGCAGCGTCGCCACCCGCACGTCCTTCTCCCGGACGAGGGCGGCCAGGGCGCGCGGCTCGCCGCGCTCCTGCGCGGTCGCCACGACCAGTCGGCCACCGGCGGCCAGGGTCACCGCGACCTCGGACACGGCGGCGTCGAAGCCGAACGGGGCGAACTGCAGCACCGCGTCGCCTTCGCCGACGCCGAACGCTCCGGCCTGGGCGATCGCGAGGTTCACGACACCCGCGTGGGCCACCTGGACGCCCTTGGGACGGCCCGTCGAGCCGGACGTGTAGATCACGTACGCCAGTTGGTCGGGCGTCGTCGGCGCCTCGGGGGCACTCGTCGGCAGCTCCGCCAGCGCGGCGACGACCGCCGGGGCGTCGACGACCACGGTCCGAAGGCGTCCGACCGGCAGCTCGTCGACCAGTTCCTCGGTGCCTACGAGCACCGTGGCCCGGCTGTCGCTCAGCATGAAGCCCAGCCGGTCGGCGGGGTACTCCGGGTCCAGCGGCAGGTACGCGCCGCCGGCCTGCCAGACGGCGAGCATCGCCACGACCATGTCCACCCCACGGGGCAGACACAGCGCCACCACGGACTCCGAGCCCACGCCGGCCGACCGCAGGTAGTGCGCCAGACGGTTCGCCCGGCCCGTCAACTCCGCGTATTCGACGGAGACTTCGCCGCAGACCACTGCCACCGCGTCCGGCGTCAGCGCCGCCCGCTCGGCGATCAGCTCGTGCACCCCGCCCACCGACGGCAGCGACTCCGCCGTCGCGTTCCACTCACGTACGACCTGGTCGTGCTCGGCCGCCGTCAGTACCGGCAGCTCACTCACCGGCCGCTCGGCGTCCGCGCCGACAGCTCCCAGCAACGTCACGATGTGCCCCGCCATCCGCTCGACCGTCACCGCGTCGAACAACGCGGTGCTGTACTGGATTTCTCCGGTCAGGGCACCGTCGTCCTCCCCCAGCGCCACGACCATGTCGAACTGAACCGGCAGCAGACCCGTGCCGGTTTCGATGCCCATGCCGGCCCCGTCGGCCCTCCTCCGGTCGGAGGCCGAGGTTCCGGCCGCCTCGGCCGCGTAGTTGAAGGAGACGCGGGTGAGGGGGCCACGGGTACGGTCCCGTACATCGGCGATGGCGTCCACCACCTCCTCGAACGGCAGGTCCTGGTGCGCGTACGCACCGAGGGCCGTCTCGCGCACCCGGCCGAGGAGCTCGGCGAACGTCGGGTCGCCGGAGAGATCCGTGCGCAGCACGAGGGTATTGACAAAGAACCCGATCAGGCCCTCGGTCTCGGCACGGTTCCGGTTGGCGACCGGCGTGCTCACGACGATGTCGTCGGAGTCGACGTAGCGGCCCATGAGGACGTCGAAGGCGGCGAGCAGCGTCATGAACATCGTCGTGCCGTGCTCGCGCGACAGCCCCTTGAGCGCCTCCGCCGTCCCCGCTGGCGCCTCGAACCGCACCATTGCGCCCTCGGTGGAACGCACGGCCGGCCGCGGCCGGTCGGTGGGCAGCTCCAGTTCCGACGCGCCGCTCAACTTGCCGCGCCAGTACGCGAGATGGGAATCGAGCACATCGCCGGTCAGCCGCTGCCGCTGCCAGGCGACGACGTCCGCGTACTGGAACTCCAGCGGCGGCAGCGGGTTCGGCTCGCCCGCACGGAACGCCTCGTACAGGGCGGCCAGTTCACGCTGGAAGACCCGGTCCGACCACTCGTCGAAGACTACGTGGTGGATGACGAGCGACAGCACGTGCTCGTCCGCAGCGATCCGTACGAGCATGCCCCGCAGCAGGGGGCCGTTCGCCAGATCGAACGGCGTCAGGGCGTCCTTCGTGACCACGTCGTTCGCTGCACCCTGCGGATCCACGCTCCCGGAGACGTCGAGGACGGGGAGGGGCATGGGGGCCGGCGCGTCGATGACCTGGTATGCGACGCCGTCGGCGCCGGCGACCAGACGGGTGCGGAGGACCTCGTGCCGGGCGACGATCGCGTTCAGTGCGGCGCTCAGGGCCTCGAGGTCGACGTCGCCGTCGAGGCGGAGGCGGGTGGACATGGTGTACTCCGTCGAGCCGGGCTCCAGCTGGTCCAGGAACCACAGGCGCTGCTGGGCGAAGGAGAGCGGAAGCGGCTGCGTACGGTCCGCCAGTGCGACGGGCGGCGCGGCGTCTGCGGCGGAGGTCTCGACCGCGGCCGCCAAGCCGCGCACGGTCGGCCGGTCGAAGAGCGCCGACAATGGCACCTCGGCCCCGAACGCCTCCCGTATCCGCGAGATCACCTGTGTCGCGAGCAGCGAGTGACCGCCCAGGTCGAAGAAGGAGTCCATGGCACCGACCCGGTCCACACCAAGCACCTGCGACCAGATCCCCGCCAGCAGTTCCTCCGAGACCGTGGCCGGAGCGACGAAGGCGGTGTCCAGTTCGCCGCGCAGCTCGGCCGGCTCGGGCAGGGCCTTGCGGTCGATCTTGCCGTTCGGAGTCAGCGGCAGCGCCGCCAGCTCGACGAACACCGACGGAACCATGTACTCCGGCAGCCCGGCACGCAGCCAATCGCGCAGCTCACCGGCCAACGGAGCCCCGTCCGCCTGGTCGGCGGGAACCACGTACGCCACCAGGCGACGCTCCACACCCTGTCCGTGACCCACGACCACCGCCGAGCCGACGGCCGGATGCCCGACCAGAGCCGTTTCGATCTCACCCGGCTCGATCCGGAAACCACGCACCTTCAGCTGCTCATCGGCGCGGCCCAGGAACTCCAGCCGGCCATCGGACATCCACCGCACCCGGTCGCCCGTCCGGTACATCCGCGAACCGTCCGCCGCGAACAGATCGGCGACGAACCGCTCGGCCGACAGCCCTGCACGGCCGAGGTAGCCACGGGTCACCCCGGCACCGCCGATGAACAGCTCACCCGCCACACCCACCGGCACCGGCTCCAGCCGACCGTCCAGGACATACACCTGGGTGTTCGCCACCGGCGACCCGATCCCCAACGACCCCTCCGAGGTGACCTGCTCGCACGTCGACCAGATCGTCGTCTCCGTCGGCCCGTACATGTTCCAGACACCCGCCACGCGCTCCACCAGCGCACGTGCCAAGCCGTCCGGAAGTGCCTCACCACCGGCCAGGGCCACGAGATCCGGCGATCCCGCCCACCCATCGGCGACCAGCGTCTGCCAGGTCACCGGTGTCGCCTGCATCACCGAGACGCCCCAGCGCTCCAGCTCGCCGGCCAGCGCGCCCGGATCGCCCACCACCTCACGGTCGGCGACCACGACGCGGCCGCCCACCACCAGCGGAAGCCACAGCTCCAGACCCGCGATGTCGAAGCCCCACGTCGTCACGGCCAACAGCACATCGTCCGAGTCGAGCCCCGGACGTTGTGCCATACCGGCCAGGAAGCTCACCAGGCTTCTCTGGCCGACCAGGACACCCTTCGGGCGACCGGTCGACCCGGACGTGTACAGCACGTAGGCCAACTGGTCCTCGGCACACGGCACATCGAGGGCCGCGGACGGGAGGCTCTCCAGTGCCGACCGCGTCTCCGCGTCGTCGAGCCAGACCACCGAGGCGACCGACTCCACCGGCAGCCCACCAGCCACCGACCGGTGACCCACCAGCACACCCGCACCACTGTCGGCGAGCATGAACTCCAGCCGGTCCGACGGGAACTCCGGATCCAGCGGCAGATACGCACCCCCCGCCAGCCACACCGCAAGCCCCACCACAACCATGTCCACGCCGCGCTCCACACACACCGCGACAACAGACTCCGCACCCACACCCACCGACCGCAGATGACGCGCCAGACGGTTCGCCCGACCCATCAGCCCGCCGTACGTGACCGACTCCCCGCCGGCCACCACAGCCACCGCATCCGGAGCCGAGGCGGCCCGCTCAGCAATCAGCCCCTGCACCCCACCGACCCCGGACACCTCCACATCCGTGTCGTTCCAGCCCCGCACCACGACGTCCCGCTCACCCGCGGTCAGCACCGGAAGCTCGTCAACCGTCCGGTCCGCGTCCGCCGCGACAGCGTCCAGCAGCGTGACCAGATGCCCCGCCATCCGCTCCACCGTCGCCGCGTCGAACAACGCGGTGCTGTACTGAATGCCTGCCTGGAGCGTGCCGTCGCCGGACTCCTCCAGCATCAGCCACAGGTCGAAGACCGCGGCCACCTGGCCGGGTGCGCCGGCGAGCCGCTCCTCGGCGTCGGCCGTGCCGCGGACCTCCTCGCCCTCTCCCGCCCCGTAGCTGAAGAACACCTGGAAGAGCGGGGTGCGGGACCGGTCCCGCTCCGTCACGAGTTCGTCCACCAGCTGCTCGAACGGCACGTCCTGATGCGCGTACGCACCCAGGGCCGTCTCGCGCACCCGACCGAGCAGCTCCGTGAACGACGGCTTGCCCGCCAAGTCGCCCCGTAGCACCAGGGTGTTGACGAAGAAGCCGATCAGGTCCTCGGTCTCGGCCCGGTTCCGGTTGGCCACCGGCGTGCCCACAACCACGTCGTCCGCCTCCGCGTACCGCCCCAGCAGGACGTTGAAGGCCGCCAACAGCGTCATGAACATCGAGGTGCCGTTGGAGCGGGACAGAGCGCGCAGCGCCTCCGCCGTCTCGGCCGAGACCGTGAACGGTGCCATCGCCCCCTCGGTCGACCGCACCGGCGGGCGCGGACGGTCGGTGGGGAGGTCGAGTACGGGCGCCTCGGCCAGCTGTTCGGTCCAGTAGGCCAGTTGTCCTTCGAGGACGTCGCCGTCGAGCCACGCGCGCTGCCAGGCCGCAAAGTCCGCGTACTGCACAGCCAGCGGCGGCAGCGGGTCGGGCTCACCGGCCCGGAACGCCTCGTAGAGCGTGACGAGTTCGCGTCGCAGGATCCGCGCCGACCACTCGTCGGACACGACGTGGTGCATCATCAGCGCCAGCAGATGCTGCCCCTCGCCGAGCCGTATCAGGGTGGCCCGGACCAGGGGGCCGTCGGCGAGACGGAACGGCGCCATCGTGTCCAGGAACGCCAGCCGCTCGGCCTCGCGCACCGGCTCGGCGCACCCGGAGAGGTCCACCACGGGCAGCGGGAACTCGGCGGGCGGATCGATCACCTGGTGGGGCACGCCGTCCGCGTCCGCCACCAGCCGGGTCCGCAGCACCTCGTGGCGGGCCACGACCGCGGTGAGCGCCTTGCCGAGGGTCGCGACGTCCAGGTCACCGTCCCAGGGGAGGTACATCGGGAGGTTGTACTCGACCGATCCGGGCTCGAGCTGGTCCAGGAACCACAGACGCTGCTGCGCGTACGACAGCGGCAGCGCGTCGTCCCTGTTGACGACCGTCCACGCCGGCGCGGTCGCACCGGGCGTGGTGGCGGCGAGGACGTCGGCGAGGCCCGCGACCGTCGGGTGGTCGAACATGGCCGCCACGGGGATGTCGGTGCCGAACACGTCGCGGACGCGGGACACGACCTGGGTGGCGAGGAGCGAGTGCCCGCCCAGCTCGAAGAAGTTGTCCGCCGCACCGACGCGCTCCAGGCCCAGGAGCTGGGCCCAGATGTCGGCGAGCAGCACCTCTGTGGCCGTGCCCGGCGCCACGAACTCGCCCGCCGCACCCGTCCACGCGCTGTCCGGGTCGGGCAGGGCGGCGCGGTCGAGCTTGCCGTTGGGGCTCAGCGGGAGGGCCGCGAGTTCCACGAACCCGGAGGGGATCATGTAGGCGGGCAGTCGGCTGCCGGCGTACGCGCGGAGGTCGGCGACGGTCGGGGTGCCGGCCGTCTGATCGGCGGGGACCAGGTACGCGACGAGGCGGCGGTCCTCGACATCGCCGAAAGCGGCGACGACGGAGGTACGGATCCGGGGGTGGCCGGTCAGGACCGCCTCGATCTCCGCATCAGGCACCACCCCCGCACGCTCCGCGATCAGCTCATGCACCCCACCCACAGCCGGCACATCCACCGACGCCGCATTCCATCCCCGGACCAGCACCTCGCGCTCACCCGCCGACACCACCGGCAACGCGCCCACCCGCTGACCGGCATCCGCCGCCACCGCCGACAACAGCGTGACGAGATGCCCACCCAACCGCTCCACCGTCACCGCATCGAACAACGCGGTGCTGTACTCGAACTCCGCACCCAACCGCCCACCACTGTCACTCAGCACCAGACGCAGATCGAACTTCGCGAGGACCTCGTCGACACCGCTGCCGCTCTCGAACGAGCCGCCGCCCTCGACGAAGTCGTAGTTGAACAGGGCCTGGAACAACGGCGTCCGCGAGCGATCCCGCTCCGACACCAACGCTTCCACCACCTGCTCGAACGGCACATCCTGATGCGCATACGCACCCAGCGCCGTCTCCCGCACCCGCCCCAACACCTCACGGAACGACGGATCACCCGACAGATCCGTCCGCATCACCAACGTGTTCACGAAGAACCCGATCAAGCCCTCCGTCTCCGCACGATTCCGGTTCGCCACCGGCGTGCCGACGACCACATCGTCCGACCCCGCATGCCGCCCCAGCAGCACCAC
>NZ_RDBK01000032.1:64910-73673 GCF_008042275.1 Streptomyces sp. OR43
ACCAACGCTTCCACCACCTGCTCGAACGGCACATCCTGATGCGCATACGCACCCAGCGCCGTCTCCCGCACCCGCCCCAACACCTCACGGAACGACGGATCACCCGACAGATCCGTCCGCATCACCAACGTGTTCACGAAGAACCCGATCAAGCCCTCCGTCTCCGCACGATTCCGGTTCGCCACCGGCGTGCCGACGACCACATCGTCCGACCCCGCATGCCGCCCCAGCAGCACCACATACGCCGACAGCAGCGTCATGAACATCGAGACACCGCACTCACGCGACAGCTCACGCAGCGGCTCTACGGTCTCCTGCGGAATCTCGAACCTGGTCACCGCGCCGATCGTCGACCGGATCGGCGGCCGAGGGCGGTCGGTGGGCAGGTCCAAGGTGGGGGAACCGTCCAACTGCTGCGTCCAGTAGCCAAGTTGGCGTTCAAGCAGCTCGCCGTCGAGCCACTGCCGCTGCCACACGGAGAAGTCCGCGTACTGCACGGTCAGCGGGGGCAGCGGGTCGGGCTCGCCGGCGCGGAACGCCTCGTACAGGGCTCCGAGCTCGCGGTGGAAGATTCGGTCCGACCACTCGTCGAAGACCACGTGGTGGATCGCCAGCGCCAGTACGTGCTCCTCCGCGCCGAGCCGGAACAGAGTGGCCCGGACCAGGGGGCCGGTCGCGAGGTCGAACGGCACGGCCGCGTCCACGGCCGCCAGCTCCCGCACGGACTCCGCCGGGTCGAGGCAGTCGGACACGTCGACGACCGGCAGCGGGAACGGCGCCGGCGCGTCGATCACCTGGTGCGGCACGCCGTCCGCACCGGCGACCAGGCGCGTGCGCAGCACCTCGTGCCGGGCCACGACTCCGCCCAGCGCCGCGCCCAGCGCGGCCACGTCCAGGGGTCCGTTCCATGCCACGGGCGACAGCAGGGCGTACTCCACCGCGCCGGGCGCCAGCTGGTCGAGGAACCACAGGCGCTGCTGCGCGAATGACAGCGGCAGCGGCCGGCTGCGGTCGGCCGGTGTCAGGGGGTGCACGACGGTGTCGGTGCCGGAGTCCTCCAGGACCGGTGCCAGCTCGCGCACCGTGGGCCGGTCGAACAGGGCGGACAGCGGCACCTCGGCGCGGAACGCCTCCCGGATGCGGGAGACGACCTGGGTGGCGAGCAGCGAGTGCCCGCCCACCTCGAAGAAGTTGTCGTCGGCGCCGATCCGGTCCACGCCGAGCACCTCGGACCAGATGCGCGCGAGCAGTTCCTCCGTGGCGCCGGCCGGGGCGACGAACCCGGCGGTGTTGGCCTGGGACGGTTCAGGCTGCGGCAGTGCCGCCCGGTCCAGCTTTCCGTTCGAGGTCAGGGGCAGCGCGGCGAGCTCGACGAAGGCGGCCGGGACCATGTAGTCCGGCAGCTCGCGGCGCAGGCAGGCGCGGAGCTCGCCCGCGTCCGGGACGCCCGCGGTGTGGTCGGCGGGGACGAGGTAGGCCACGAGTCGCCTGTCCGCACCGTCACCGGAAGCGGTCACGACGGCGGACAGGACCGCCGGGTGGGCGGCGAGCAGCGCCTCGATCTCGCCCGGTTCGATCCGGAAGCCGCGGACCTTGATCTGCTTGTCGGCCCGGCCCAGGTACTCCAGGGTCCCGTTGGCCAGGAGGCGGGCGCGGTCTCCGGAGCGGTAGAGCCGGGAGCCGTCCGCCGCGAACGGGTCGGCGACGAAGCGCTCGGCGGTGAGCGCCGGCCGGCCGCCGTATCCGCGCGCGACACCGGTGCCGCCGATGTACAGCTCGCCGGGCACCCCGGTGGGTGCGGGCATGAGGTGCTCGTCGAGGACGAGGGCGCGCCAGCCGGGGAGCGCGCGGCCAACCGGCAGCCTCGGGTCGGCCGCCGTGTCGGCGGCGTCGATCCGGTGGTGGGTGACGTGGACGGTCGTCTCCGTGATGCCGTACATGTTGACGAGGGCGGGGGTGTCCAGGCCCCACGCGTCGGCCCACCGCTCGACGTGGACGCGCTGCAGCGCGTCGCCGCCGAAGACGACGTACCGCAGGTCGGTGGGCGTGCGGCCCGGGCCGGCGGCCTCGGCCAGCTGCCGGAACAGTTCCGGCGTGGCGCTGAGTACGGTCACGCCCTCGTCAGCCAGGACGTCCCGGAGCAGCCACGGCTGCCGCACGGTCTCGGTCGGTACGACGAGGCACCGGGCGCCGTGGGTCAGCGCGCCCCAGATCTCCCAGACGGAGAAGTCGAACGCCGAGGAGTGGATGACGCTCCACACGTCGTCGTGCCCGAGGTCGAAGGTCTCCGTGCGGTCCACGGCGGCGAAGAGGCCCTGGACGTTCGCGTGCGGGACGTGGACGCCCTTGGGGCGGCCGGTCGAGCCGGATGTGTAGATCACGTACGCGAGCTGTCCGGGCTCGGTGGCGGTGTCCGGTGGTGCGGTGGCCGGACGCCGGCCGATCTCCGCGGCGGTTTCGGGGGCGTCGACGACGAGCAGGGGCGCGACGTGGGTGTCCGCCTGTACCTGGGTGAGTACGTCGGTCAGTGTCGCCGCGTGACGCTGCTGCGTCACCACCACCTTCGCGCCGCTGTCGGCCAGCATGTAGGCGAGCCGCTCGGACGGCTGCGCCGGGTCGAGGGAGAGGTAGCCGCCGCCGGCCTGCCACACGGCCAGCATGGCCGTGACCATGTCGACGCCGCGGTCCAGGCACAGTCCGACGACGGTTTCCGGGCCGGCGCCGGCATCGCGCAGCAGGTGCGCGAGACGGTTCGCCCCTGCCATCAGCTCCGCGTACGTGACGCGCTGCTCGCCGCTGACGAGGGCCACCGCGTCGGGGGCCTCCGCGGCCCGCTGCGCGATGAGCGCGGGTACGCCTCCGGCCTGGGGCGACGGCGTCACGGCGTCGCCCCACTCCGCGACCAAGCGGTCGTGTTCGTCCGCCGACAGCAGGGACACCTGCGACAGCGGACGCGTGTCGTCGGCGGCCACCGTCTCCAGCAGGCCGACGAGGTGCCCGATCATCCGCTCGACGGTCGAGGTGTCGAACAGCGCGGTGCTGTACTGAAGCTCGCCGACGAGACCACCGCGGCCGTCTCCGGAACCGTCGCTGTCACGGTGGCCGTCGCCGTCGCCCAGCGTCAGAAGCAGGTCGAACTTCGCGGGAAGGCTGTCCGCGAGGAAGTCGGTCGCGAGCGCGTCGGGGCCGAAGAGGTCACCGCGGCCCGGAAGGGCGCCTGGCTCCTGGGACTCGTACGTGAACATGACCTGGAACAGCGGCGTCCGGGACCGGTCCCGCTCGCCGACCAGCTCGTCCACGAGCTGCTCGAACGGCAGGTCCTGGTGCGCGAAGGCGGCGAGAGAGGTCTCGCGCACGCGGCCGAGGAGTTCGGCGAAGGAGGGATCGCCGGAGAGGTCGGTGCGCAGGACGAGCGTGTTGACGAAGAACCCGATGAGGTCCTCGATCTCGGCGCGGTTCCGGTTGGCGACCGGCGTGCCCACGACCACGTCCTCCGAGCCCGCGTAGCGGCTCAGCAGGACGTCGAAGGCGGCGAGGAGCGTCATGAACATCGTCGTGCCACGCTCGCGCGAGAGGGAGCGCAACGCGTCCGCCGTCCGCGCGGGGACGGTGAACCTGAGGGCGGCGCCCTCGGTTGACCGTACGAGCGGCCGGGGTCGGTCGGTAGGCAGTTCCAGCGTCGGGGCGCCCGCCAGGTTCCGGGTCCAGTAGGCGAGTTGCGACTCCAGCACGTCACCGGAGAGCCACTGCCGCTGCCAGGCGGCGAAGTCCGTGTACTGGACGGCCGGCGGCTGGAGCGGGTCCGGCAGGCCCTCGCGGAACGCCTCGTACAGTGCGGCCAGTTCGCGGCGGAAGACCTGGTCCGACCACTCGTCGAAGACGACGTGGTGCACCGACAGCGCCAGAACGTGCTCGTCGGGAGCGACCCGGATCAGCAGGGCGCGGATCAGCGCGTCGGCCGCCAGGTCGAAGGGCAGCACCGCGTCGGCGGCGACCAGTTCGCGGGCCGCGGCAACCGGATCGCGCTCCGCGGAGACGTCGACGAGCGCGAGCGGGAAGGCGTCCGCCGGCTGGTCGATCACCTGGTACGGGATGCCGTCCGCACCGGCGACGAGCCGGGTGCGCAGCACCTCGTGCCGCCTCACGACGGCGCCGAGAGCGGCCGCCAAGGCGCCGACATCGGGCTTCTCGCCGCGCAGCCAGACCGGCAGGGCGACGTTGTACTCGGCGGCCTCCTGGTCCATCTGCTCCAGGAACCAGAGCCGCTGCTGCGCGAACGACAGCGGCAGCGGCTGCGTACGGTCCGCCACGCCGACGGGCGGCGGGGCGTCCGCCCGGCCGGCGCTCTCCACGGCGGCGGCCAGACCGCGCA
Source organism: Streptomyces sp. OR43 (assembly GCF_008042275.1). Classification (GTDB taxonomy): domain Bacteria; phylum Actinomycetota; class Actinomycetes; order Streptomycetales; family Streptomycetaceae; genus Streptomyces. The sequence continues at coordinate 69,283 of NZ_RDBK01000032.1, forward strand.
CGGTCGGCCGGTCGAAGAGCACGTGCAGCGGGATCTCGGCCCCGAGCAGCTCCCGAACCCGCGACCTGACGCGCGTGGCCAGCAGCGAGTGGCCGCCCAGCTCGAAGAAGTTGTCGGTCACGCCGACCCGGTCCAGCCCCAGGAGCTGGGCCCAGACACCGGCGAGCAGCTCCTCGGTGGCCGTGCCCGGGGCGACGAACGCGTCCAGCTCGGGCCGCGCGCCTGCCGGCTCGGTAAGGGCGGCACGGTCGAGCTTGCCGTTTGGGCTCAGCGGCAGGGCGTCGAGCGACACGAAGGCGGACGGGACCATGAAGGCGGGCAGTCGGCCGCCGGCGTACGCGCGGAGGTCGGCCACGGACGGGATGGCGGCCGTCTGGTCCGCGGGGACGAGGTACGCGGCCAGGCGCCGGTCCTCGACATCGCCGAAAGCGGCCACGACGGCGGTGCGGATCTGCGGATGGGCGGCCAGGACCGCCTCGATCTCACCCGGCTCGATACGGAAGCCACGCACCTTCACCTGACTGTCGGCCCGCCCGACGAAGTCGAGCTGCCCGTCCGCCAGCCAACGGGCACGGTCACCCGACCGGTACATCCGGGTGCCGTCCGCAGCGAACGGATCGGCGACGAACCGCTCACCCGTCAGGCCAGGCTGACTCCGATAGCCACGCGCGACCTGCGGACCGGCGATGTACACCTCACCGGCCACACCCACGGGGACGGGGTTCAGCCGCTCGTCGAGCACGTAGAGACGGGCGTTGGCCACGGGCGCACCGATGGCAGGCGCGCCGGTGAGCCGCTCCGGGTCCACGACACCGGTCGTCACCATGACGGTCGCCTCGGTCGGGCCGTACGTGTTCACCAGCCGACGACCGGCCGACCAGACGCGCGCCACCGGCTCCGTCAGGCGCTCCGCACCCAGCAGCAGGGTCTCGACACCGGACACGGCCTCCGGATCCAGGACACCCAGCAGAGACGGGACGACGCTCGCCGCGCGCACACCCTCGGCCCGCAGCATCGACGTGAGCAGCGCGGCCTCGGCCCGCTCCTCCGACGTCGCCACGACGAGGACGCCGCCCGAGGCCAGCGTCACCGCCACGTCCAGGACGGCGGCGTCGAAGCTGAAGGAGGCGAACTGCAGCATGCGCACGCCCGGCCCGGCGCCCAGCTCCGGCGACAGAGCCGAGACCATGCCGACCACACTGCCGTGCGCGACCTGCACGCCCTTCGGCCGGCCGGTCGAACCGGACGTGTAGATCACGTACGCCAACTGGGCTGCAGATACGGTCGTTTCGGGTGCGTCGGACGGCAGCCCGGCCAGGGCCTCGCGTACAGCCGCATCGTCCAGCCACACACCCTGCCCGACCGGCAGCCCCTTTACCAAGGCCCGCTCACCCACCACGACGTGCACACCCGCGTCCGCGAGCATGAACTCCAGCCGGTCGGCCGGGTATTCGGGGTCCAGCGGCACGTACGCGCCACCGGCCTGCCACACCGCGACCATCCCCACGACCATGTCCAGCCCACGCGGCAGACACAGCCCCACCACCGACTCCGTGCCCACACCCATCGACCGCAGGTGATGCGCCAGACGATGCGCCCGGGTGATCAGCTCGCCGTACGTCAGCGACTCCCCGCCGGCGACCACGGCCACGGCATCCGGGGCCGACACGGCCCGCTCGGCGATCAGTTCGTGCACGCTGTCCACCGCCGGCAGCTCCGCCGACGACGCGTTCCAGCCCTCCACCACCAGCTCACGCTCAGCCGCCGGAAGCACCGGCAGCTCGCCGACCCGCTGCCCCGGGTCGAGAACGACGGCGTCCAGCAGCGTGACCAGGTGACCCGCCAGGCGCTCCATCGTCGAGGCGTCGAACAGCGCGGTGCTGTACTCGATCTGCCCCGACAGGGCGTCGGCGCTTCCCTCGACCCGGACCGACAGATCGAACTTCGACGGCAGGACGCCGTCCGGGTTGGTGTACGCGCCGCCGTCGGCGACGTAGCTGAACAGGACCTGGAACAGCGGGGTCCGCGAGCGGTCCCGCTCCGTCACCAGCTCGTCCACCAGCTGCTCGAACGGCACGTCCTGATGCGCGTACGCACCCAGCGCCGTCTCGCGCACGCGCGCCAGCAGTTCACGGAACGACGGGTCGCCGGACAGATCAGTCCGCAGCACCAGCGTGTTCACGAAGAACCCGATGAGGTCCTCCGTCTCGGCACGGTTCCGGTTCGCGACCGGCGTGCCGACGACCACGTCCTCCGCGCCCGCGTACCGGCCCAGGAGTACGTCGAAGGCCGCCAACAGCGTCATGAACATCGACGCGCCGGACTCGCGCGACAGCGCGTGCAGCGCCTCCGCGGTCCGCGCCGACACGCTGAACCGCTGCACCGCACCAGCCGAGGAACGAACCGCCGGGCGCGGCCGATCCGTGGGCAGGTCGAGTACGGGCGCACCGGCCAACGCGGCGTGCCAGTAGGCGAGCTGGCCGTCCAGGAGGTCACCGGACATCCATGCGCGCTGCCAGACGGAGAAATCGGCGTACTGCACGCTCAGCGGCGGCAGCGGGTTCGGCTCCTGCGCGCGGAAGGCGTCGTAGAGGGCCGACAGCTCGCGCTGGAACAGGTGGTCCGACCACTCGTCGAAGATCACGTGGTGCGCCACCAGCAGCAGGACGTTCTTCTCGTCCGCGACCTTGGTCAGGGTGGCTCGGACCAGCGGGCCGTCCGTCAGGTCGAACGGCTTCGTCGCCTCGGCACGCAGCAGCTCCGCAGCGTATGTGTCGGGGTCCGACTCGCCGGACGCGTCGACCACCGCGAGCGGGAAGGCGGCCGGCGGGTCGATCACCTGATGCGGTACGCCGTCCGCGTCCGCCACCAGACGCGTACGCAGGACCTCGTGCCGCGCGACCATCGCGTCCAGCGCCGCGGTCAGCGCGGCCAGGTCCAGCGCCCCGTGCAGCAGGATCGGCATGGGCAGGACGTACTCGGTCGATCCGGGGTCGAGCTGGTCGAGGAACCACAGACGCTGCTGCGCGAACGACAGCGGCAGCGGCAGCGTGCGGTCCACGACCGTCATCGGGGGCGCGACCGTTCCCGACGCCTCCGCGACGACCTGGGCCAGGCCGCGTACGGTCGACCGGTCGAACAGCACCGACATGGCGAGCTCGACGCCCAGCGCCTCGCGGATCCGGGCGATCACCTGCATCGCGAGCAGCGAGTGCCCGCCGAGTTCGAAGAAGCTCTCCGTCGCACTCACGCGGTCGAGACCCAGCACCTCGGCGCAGATCCCGGCGACAAGCTCCTCCGTCGCTCCCGACGGAGCGACGAACTCCGCTCCGGACGCCTGCCGCACCTCCGGGGCCGGCAGCGCGGAACGGTCCAGCTTGCCGTTGGCCGTCAGCGGCAGCCCGGCCAGCTCGACGAACACGGTCGGGATCATGAACTCCGGCAGCCGACCGCCGACGAACTCCCGCAGCTCACCGGCCGAAGGCATCCCGACGGTGACGTCGCCCGGGACCACGTACGCAGCGAGGCGACGATCCGTACCATCGCCGAACGCCGCCACCACAGCCGTACGAACCCCGGGGTGACCGGCCAGAACCGCCTCGGTCTCACCCGGCTCGATGCGGAAGCCGCGGACCTTCAGCTGCTCGTCCGCGCGGCCGACGAAGTCGAGCCGCCCGTCGGCCAGCCAACGGACCACGTCGCCGGACCGGTACATCCGGCTGCCGTCGGCAGCGAACGGGTCGGCGACGAACCGCTCACCCGTCAGCCCGGGACGACCGCCGTAGCCACGGGCCACACCGGCGCCGGCGATGTACAGCTCGCCCGCGACGCCCACGGGGACGGGATGCAGCTGCTCGTCGAGGGCGTACACCTGGGTGTTGACGAGCGGCCGGCCGATCGACGGGGCACCCTGCGCCTCGGGGTCCGCAAGGCCGGTGGAAGCGATGACCGTGGTCTCGGTGGGTCCGTACCCGACGAAGAACCGACGGCCGGGACCCCACTCGCGTACGACCGCCTCGCCGACCCGCTCCGACCCGACGAACAGACTCCGCACACCCGGCAGCGCCGCCTCGTCCAGCACACCCAGCAGGGACGGCGACACACTCGCCGACACCACACCCTCGGCCCGCACCAACTGCTCGAGCCGCGCCGGCACGCGCCGGTGCTCGGTGGAGGCCACCACCAGGGCTCCGCCTCCGGCCAGCGTCACCGCGACATCCAGAACGGCCGCGTCGAAACTCTGCGACGCGAACTGCAACACCCGCGCACCCGGCTCCACACCCAGCGCCGACCTCAGAGCCAGCGCCAGATTCACCACACCACCATGCGCGACCTGCACACCCTTCGGACGACCCGTCGAACCCGACGTATAGATGACATACGCCAGCTGG
>NZ_RDBK01000032.1:73773-84007 GCF_008042275.1 Streptomyces sp. OR43
CGCCGACCTCAGAGCCAGCGCCAGATTCACCACACCACCATGCGCGACCTGCACACCCTTCGGACGACCCGTCGAACCCGACGTATAGATGACATACGCCAGCTGGTCAGCAACGGTCACCACATCCGGCGCCACCGACGGGAGTCCAGCCAGCGCGTCCACCACACCCGGATCGTCCAGCCACACCACACGACCCGCCACCGGCAACCCCTCAGCCACCGCCCGCTCACCCACCAACACCTGCACACCCGCATCCGCGAGCATGAACTCAAGCCGATCAACCGGGTATTCAGGGTCCAACGGCAGGTACGCACCACCCGCCTGCCACACGCCGACCATGGCCGCCACCATGTCCACGCCACGCGGCAGACACAGACCGACCACCGACTCGGCCCCCACACCCATCCCGCGCAGGTGATGCGCCAGACGATTCGCCCGCGCCATCAACCCGCCGTACGTCACCGACTCCGCACCGGCCACCACAGCCACCGCATCAGGCACCGCCGCAGCCCGCTCCGCGATCAGCTCATGCACCCCACCCACCGACGGCAGCGCCACACACCCACCATCGCCACCCGCCACCAGCAGCTCGCGCTCACCCGCAGCCAGCACCGACAGCTCGCCGACCGGCTGCCCCGCATCGGCGGCCACCGCCTCCAGCACCGCCACCAGGTGCGCGCCGAGACGTTCGACGGTCGTCGCGTCGAACTGGGCCCGGTCGTAAGAGAGTCGGAGTGCGAGGTGGTGCGCCGAACTGGCGGCCACGGTCAGGGGGTAGTTGGCCTGTTCGCGCATGTGGTTGAAGCCCGTGCGCAGGCCGCTCTCCGCCGAGTCCGCCTGACCCGCTTCAAGTTCCTCGACCGGGTAGTTCTCGAAGACGAAGAGAGTGTTGAACAGCGCTTGACCCGCCGGGAGTTCGCTGCAGTCAGTGATCGTGACCAGTGGTGTGTGCTCGAAGCGGCGGGCCCGTACCTGCTCGTCCTGCAGCCCCGCCAGCCACTCCGCGACCGGCCGGTCACGCTCCACCCGCACCCGCACCGGCGTGGTGTTCAGCAGCAGGCCGACCATCTCGTCCATGCCGTCGATCTGACCGCCGCGACCCGATGACGTCACACCGAACACGACATCGTCCGAACTCGCATACAACGCCAGCACCAGCGCCCACGCGCCCTGCACCACCGTGTTCAACGTCAACCGATGACGCCGCGCGAACCCGGCAAGACCCTCACCCGCCACCGTCGCCGGCAACTGCAGATGCAGCTCCTCCAGACCCTCCTCGCCCGTCGCCCGCTCCACGCCCAGCGACGTCACCTCACCGAACCCGGCCAACCGCCCGGCCCAGTACTCCCGCGCAGCCTCCTCGTCCTGACCCGCAACCCACGCCGCGAACTCCCGGAACGACGCCCGCACACCCAACTCCGGGCGCCGGCCCGCACGGAACGCGTGATACGCCTCCAGGACCTCACCCAGGACGATGGGCACACTCCACCCGTCCAACAGCAGGTGGTGATAGCTCCACACCAGCTGATGCCGACCCTCGGCCAGACGCACCAACGCCAGACGAACCAGCGTGGAGGCCGTGAAGTCCGCACCACGCGCCCAGTCGGCCTCCAAGTGCGCGGAGATCGCGTCGCGCCGCTCCTCCTCGTCGAGGTGTGCGAGATCCAGCACTTCCAGGGGCAGGGGTATGGCACGGGAGACGACCGCGAGCGGCTGCGGCACGCCGTCCGAGACGACCGCGGTGCGCAGCACCTCGTGCCGGGAGAACACCAGCTCCCACGCCAGCGTGAGGGCGTCGAGGTCCAGTTCGCCTTCCAGCAGCAGGCCGTTCTGGGCCCAGTACATGCTGGGGTCGGCCGAGAGGCGCGTGTGGAAGAGCATGCCCTGCTGGAGGGGCGTGAGCGGATAGATGTCCTCGATCTCGGTCGGCAGGTTCTGCGCGACTCGGTCGAGCACGGCCTGGTCGATCTGCGCGAGCGGGAAGTCGGACGGCGTGTGGCCGCCGGTCTCCGGGCGGCAGCAGTACTCGATCAGGTCAGCCAGCACCTCGACGTACCGCTCGGCGAGGCGTGCGATCGTCGCCTCGTCGTGCACCTCGGCGCCGTACGTCCACACCATCTGCAGGCGGCCGTCGCTGACCTGGCTGTTGACGTCGATCAGGTACGAGCGCTCGTTCTGCGACGACTCCCCTTCGCCGAGGGAGCCGGGCAGCGGCCGGAAGCGACCGCCCCGCCCGTCCTGCGCGCGTCCGGCGTCGATGGCCTTGTCGTCATCATCGGGTCGGCGGCCGGACTGGCCGAGGTAGTTGAAGCCGACCTCGGCTTGCCCCAGCGGCGTCCAGTCGGTGAGATGGCGCAGGAGACCATAGCCCAGACCCTTGCGCGGAACACCGCGCAGGTACTCCTTCGTACGGCGCAAAAGCGCACCCAGGTCACCGTCGACCAGAGCGGTGAGCTCCACCGGGTACACGCTCGTGAACCAGCCGACCGTGCGCGACACGTCGATATCCGCCCCGACGTCCTCACGGCCGTGGCCCTCGACATCCACCACAACAGACCGCGTACCAGTCCACTCGGTGAACACCGCCCCCAGCACGCTCAGCAGCACGTCATCGATCCGCGTACGAAACGCCGCCGGCACCTCACGCAGCAACCGCTCCGTCAGCCCGGCCTCCAGGGACACCGACACCCGCCGCGCCCCCGACACCCGGTTCGCACCACCCTCGATGACGCGCGGCAACGGCTCCACCGCCGCCTCCGCAGCCCGCCAGAACTCCGCCTCCCCGGAGGGGATCATGTAGGCGGGCAGTCGGCTGCCGGCGTACGCGCGGAGGTCGGCGACGGTCGGGGTGCCGGCCGTCTGATCGGCGGGGACCAGGTACGCGACGAGGCGGCGGTCCTCGACATCGCCGAAAGCGGCGACGACGGAGGTACGGATCCGGGGGTGGCCGGTCAGGACCGCCTCGATCTCGCCCGGCTCGATACGGAAACCGCGCACCTTCACCTGGCCGTCGGCCCGGCCGACGAAGTCGAGCTGCCCGTCCGCCAGCCAGCGGGCACGGTCACCCGAGCGGTACATGCGCATGCCGTCGGCGGCGATCGGGTCGGCGACGAACCGCTCCGCCGTCAGGCCAGGGCGACCACGGTAGCCACGAGCGACCTGCGGACCCGCGATGTACACCTCACCGGCCACACCCACCGGCACCGGGTTCAGCCGGTCGTCCAGGACGTACAGACGCGCGTTGGCGACAGGCGCACCGATCGCGGGCGCACCGGTGAGACGGCCCGGGTCCACGACACCCGTCGTCACCATGACGGTCGACTCGGTCGGACCGTACGTGTTCACCAGCCGCCGGCCGGCCGACCAAGCACGGGCCACCGGCTCCGTCAGGCGCTCCGCACCCAGCAGCAGGGTCTCCACACCGGACACGGCCTGCGGATCCAGGACGCCCAGCAGGGAGGGAACCACACTCGCCGCGACCACGGCCTCGGCCCGCAGCATCGACGTGAGGAGCGCCGCCTCGGCGCGCTCCTCCGACGTCGCCACGACGAGGACACCGCCCGAGGCGAGCGTCACCGCCACGTCCAGGACGGCGGCGTCGAAGCTGAAGGAGGCGAACTGCAGCATGCGCACGCCCGGCCCGGCGCCCAGCTCCGGCGACAGAGCCGAGACCATGCCGACCACACTGCCGTGCGCGACCTGCACGCCCTTGGGCCGCCCGGTCGACCCCGACGTGTAGATCACGTACGCCAACTGATCGGCGGCGCGAACAACCTCAGGCGGTTCCGAAGACAGGCCCGCGAGCGTGCCCCGTACGGCGGGGTCGTCCAGCCACACACCCTGCTCGACCGGCAGACCGGCCACCAGGGCCCGCTCGCCCACCACGACCTGCACCCCCGCATCCGCGAGCATGAACTCCAGCCGGTCGGCCGGGTATTCGGGGTCCAGCGGCAGGTAGGCACCCCCGGCCTGCCACACCGCCACCATCGCCACGACCATGTCCACCCCACGGGGCAGACACAGACCGACGACCGACTCCGCGTCCACGCCGGCGGACCGCAGGTGCTGCGCCAGACGATTCGCCCGCACCATCAACCCGCCGTACGTCACCGACTCCGGGCCGGCCACCACAGCCACCGCGTCCGGAGCCGACACCGCCCGCTCCACGATCAGCTCCTGCACGCCACGCACCGCCGGCAGCTCCACCGACGCCGCGTTCCAGCCCTCCAGCACCAGGTCGCGCTCACCCGCCGACAGCACCGGCAGCTCACCCACCGGGCAGTCCGCTTCCTCCGCCGCCGCCTCCAGCAGCGTGACCATGTGGCCGGCCAACCGGTCCATCGTCGCCGCGTCGAACAGCTCGGTGCTGTACTCGATCTGCCCGGACAGGCCACCGTTCCCGCTGTCGCCGAGCCGCAGCGCCAGGTCGAACTGCACGGTGCGATCGACATGGCCGGACGACTCTCCCTCGTCGCCGCCGCCCTGGCCCGGGGCCTCCGGTGCGCCCTCGGTGTCGTAGCTGAAGAAGACCTGGAACAACGGGGTCCGCGACCGGTCCCGCTCCGTCACCAGCTCGTCCACCAGCTGCTCGAACGGCACGTCCTGATGCGCGTACGCACCCAGCGCCGTCTCCCGCACCCGACCCACCAGCTCACGGAACGACGGATCACCCGACAGATCCGTCCGCAGAACCAGCGTGTTCACGAAGAACCCGATCAGGCCCTCCGTCTCGGCACGGTTCCGGTTCGCGACCGGCGACCCCACCACCACATCGTCCGCACCCGCATACCGGCCCAGCAGCACGTCGAAGGCCGCCAACAGCGTCATGAACATCGTCGCACCGCTCTGGCGCGACAGGGCGCGCAGCGCCTCCGCCGCGGACGCCGGCACGGTGAACGCGGTCTGCGCGCCCGCCGAGGACCGTACGGCCGGACGGGGCCGGTCCGTCGGCAGCTCCAGCGCAGGGGCGTCATTCAACCGGTCGCGCCAGTAGGCGCGTTGCTCATCGAGGACCTCGCCTGACAGCCACTGTCGCTGCCAGACCGCAAAGTCCGCGTACTGAACGGTCAGCGGCGGCAGCGGGTCGGGCTCGCCCGCGCGGAACGCCTCGTACAGGGCGGCCAGTTCGCGCTGGAAGATACGTTCCGACCATTCGTCGGTGACGACGTGGTGCATGGTGAGCGCCAGGACGTGCTCGTCCGGGGCCATGCGGATGAGGGCGGCGCGAACGAGAGGGCCGTTCGTCAGGTCGAACGGGGTGGCCGCGTCGGCTGCCACGAGGGCGCGCGCGGCGCCCACCGGGTCCGCCGCCTCGGACACGTCCACGACCGGCAACGGGAAGGGCGCCGGCGGGTCGATGACCTGCCGCGGCACGCCGTCCGCGCCCGGGGCGAGCCGGGTGCGCAGCACTTCGTGCCGGGCGACCACGCCGCTCAGTGCCGCGCCCAGGACGGCCACGTCCAGGTCGCCGGTCCAGGGCATCGGGGTCGGCAGGACGTGACCGAGCGCACCGGGCTCCAGCCTGTCCAGGAACCACAGGCGCTGCTGGGCGAACGACAGCGGCAGCGGTTCGTCGCGGTCGGCCGGGGTCACCGGCGACACCGTCACGCCCGTGCCGGACGCGTCGATCGCCTCGGCGAGGCCGCGAACCGTGGGCCGGTCGAACAGTGCCGACAGCGGTACCTCGGTCCCGAAGACCTCGCGCACACGGGAGATGACCTGCGTGGCGAGCAGCGAGTGGCCACCGATGCCGAAGAAGTCGTCGTCGGCGCCGATCCCGTCCACTCCGAGGACCTGCTCCCAGATCCCGGCGAGCAGTTGCGCGGTGGCACCCTCCGGGGCCACGTACTGGTGGGTGTCCGCGTGGGCGGCGGGGTCGGGCTGCGGGAGCGCGGCGCGGTTGAGCTTGCCGTTCTGCGTCAGGGGCAGCTCGGTGATCTCGACGAACACCGCGGGGGTCATGAACTCCGGCAGGCTCTGGCGCAGGTGGTCACGGAGTTCGGCCACCGGCGGGATGCCCGCGCCGAGGTCGGCCGGGACCACGTACGCCACGAGACGGCGGGCCATGCCGTCTCCGAAGGCGGTGACGACGGCCGACCGGACGCCGGCGTGGGTGGCCAGGGCGGCCTCGATCTCGCCCGGTTCGATGCGGACGCCGCGCACCTTGATCTGGTGGTCGGCACGGCCGAGGAACTCCAGCTGCCCGTCGGCGAGCCAGCGCACCCGGTCGCCGGAGCGGTACATGCGCGCTCCGCCGCCGGCGAACGGGTCGGCGACGAACCGTTCGGCCGTCAGCGCCGGGCGGCCGCCGTAGCCGCGCGCCACGCCCGCGCCGCCGATGTACAGCTCGCCCGGGATGCCGACGGGCACCGGCTTGAACCGGGCGTCGAGGACGTAGACCTTCGTGTCCGCGATCGGAAGCCCGATCGGCACGAAGGGCACCGGCCCCCACAGCTCGGAGGCGACGCAGGTGATGGTCGTCTCGGTCGGCCCGTATGTGTTGTAGATGGGCACGGACGTCTGCGCGAACCACTGGTCGAGGGCCTGCGGCGACACCGCTTCGCCGCCCAGGATCAGCCGGCGGAAGTCCGGGCCGAGAGTGGCGCCGGCCGACAGGCCGGGAATGATCATCTCCCAGAGTGCGGGGGTGATCTCCACGGAGGTCACGGCCTGTTTGCGGATCTCGTGCAGGACGCGCTCCGGCGCCCACTGCTCCGCTCCGCGCAGGACGAGGCATCCGCCGAGCAGCAGGGTGGCGAAGAGCTGCTCCTGCGCGGCGTCGAAGGTGAGGGACGCCATCTGGAGCGTCACGTCGGACGAGGTCAGGCCGTAGCGCCGGCCCATCTCCTGGAGCTGCAGGCTCCACGAGTGGTGCTGGACGAGCACGCCCTTGGGCAGGCCGGTCGAGCCGGAGGTGAAGATGACGTACGCGAGGTTCTGCGAGGTGACGTCGACCTGGGGATCGTCGGTGGTGGCGCCGGTGGTGGCGATGTCCCGTCGCTCGGCGTCGATGAGGAGGCGGGGCGCGGACAGGGTCGAGAGCCGCTTGTCCAGGGCGGCTTCGGTGATGACCAGCGCCGCGCCCGAGGATTCCGTCATGTGCTCCAGCCGCTGGACGGGCTGGTCGGCGTCGAAGGGCAGGTAGGCGGCGCCGGCCTTGAGGACGGCGAGCAGGGCCACGACCGTCCTGAGGCTGCGGGCGAGGCACACGCCGACGACGTCCTCGCGGCCGATGCCTTGTGCAATGAGCCGGTGGGCGAGCTGGTTGGCCTGCGCGTTCAGCGCGCCGTACGTGAGGTGGCGGTCCCCCTCGACGACGGCGACGGCGTCCGGGGTGCGGTGCGCCTGCTCCTGGACGAGCAGATGGACGGGGCGTCCCTCCGTGTCCGTCTCGGTGCCGGTGCCGAGCCGTCGCAGCGTCGAGCGCTCGGATTCGCCGAGCAGGTCGAGGGCGCCGATGCGGCGCTCCGGGTCGAGGACGCCCTGCAGGACGGCGACCAGGTGGCCGGCCATGCGCTGGACGGTCGTGGCGTCGAACAGCGTGGTGCTGTACTCGATCTCGCCGGACAGGGCGCCGTCGCCGCTGTCCCGGAAGGTCAGGGAGAGGTCCGAGAGGGTGAGGTCGCGCGTCATGGCGGGACCGGGGACGGTGGAAGCGGCGTCGGCGCCGGGTGCAGTGGCGGTGGCGGCTGTCGCGTCGGCGGGCGCTGCGTCCTGGGTCTCCTGCCGGTCCTGATGCCGGCCCTGATCCTGTGCGTCGGATTCTGGGGCGTCCCCCGCTCCGGCTCCGTCCCGTACGTAGTTGAAGTAGACCTGGAACAGGGACGTCCGGGACCGGTCCCGCTCGGTGACGAGGTCGTCCACGAGCTGCTCGAACGGCAGGTCCTGGTGGGCGTAGGCGCCGAGCGCGGTCTGCCGGACGCGGTGGAGGAGTTCGGCGAAGGTCGGGTCGCCGGAGAGGTCGGTGCGCATGACGAGCGTGTTGACGAAGAAGCCGATGAGGCTTTCGGTCTCGGCACGGTTGCGGTTGGCGACGGCCGTGCCGACCGCGACGTCCTCCGTGTCGCAGTAACGGCCGAGGAGGACGTCGAAGGCGGCGAGGAGCGTCATGAACATCGTCGTGCCGCTCTCGCGGGAGAGCCCGCGCAGCGCCTCCGCCGTCTCGGCGGGCACTGTGAACTGCGTGCTCGACCCCACCGACGACCGGACGGGCGGACGGGTCCGGTCGAGGGGCAGCTCCAGCTCGGTCACACTCGCCAACTGAGCACGCCAGTAGTCGAGTTGTCCCTCGACGACGTCTCCGCTGAGCCAATCGCGCTGCCATACCGCGAAGTCGGCGTACTGCAGGGGCAGCGGCGGCAGCGGGTCCGACTCGCCGGCGTGGAACGCCTCGTAGAGCGCCGCCACCTCCTGGTGGATGATCCGCGCCGACCACTCGTCGGAGACGACGTGGGGCATGGCGAGCGACAGGACGTGCTCGCCGATTCCGAGCCGGATCAGCGTGCCGCGGAACAGGGGCCCTGCCGCGAGGTCGAACGGCTCGCTCATGCCCTGGGCGACCATCTGCTCGGCGAGGCCGAGCGGATCGTCGCTGCCGGACACGTCGATCACCGGCAGCGGGAAGGCGGCCGGCGGGTCGATCACCTGGTGGGCCACGCCGTCCGCGTCCGCGACAAGGCGCGTGCGCAGCACTTCGTGGCGCGCGACGAGCGCACCCAGGGCGGCATTCAGGGCGGCGATGTCCAGCACGCCGTCGAGGAGCACGGGGAGTGCGACGTTGTACTCGGTCGACCCGGGGTCGAGCTGGTCGAGGAACCACAGACGCTGCTGCGCGAACGACAGCGGCAACGGCTGGGTGCGGTCCACGACCGTCATGGGCGGCGCGACCGTTCCCGACGCCTCGGCGACGGCCTGGGCCAGGCCACGTACGGTGGGCTGGTCGAACAGCACCGACATGGCGAGCTCGACGCCCAGGACCTCGCGGATGCGGGAGGTGACCTGCGTGGCCATCAGTGAGTGGCCGCCGAGCTCGAAGAAGCTGTCGGTTGCGCTGACGCGGTCGAGGCCCAGGACTCCGGCCCAGATACCGGCAACGAGTTCTTCCGTCGTCCCGGACGGAGCGACGAAGCCTTCGCCCGCAGAATGCTGCACCTCGGGGGCGGGCAGGGCCGAACGGTCCAACTTGCCGTTGGCCGTCAGCGGCAGCCCGGCCACCTCGACAAAGACGGACGGAACCATGAACTCCGGCAGCCGACCGCTCACGAACTCCCGCAGCTCGCCAGTCGAAGGCATCCCGACCGCGCCCTCGGCCGGAACCACGTAAGCAGCCAGACGACGATCCGTACCCTCACCGAACGCCGTCACCACAGCCGTACGAACCCCGGGGTGACCGGCCAGAACCGCCTCGATCTCACCCGGCTCGATACGGAAACCGCGGACCTTCACCTGACCGTCGGCCCGGCCGACGAAGTCGAGCCGGCCATCAGCCAGCCAACGCACCACATCACCCGAGCGGTACATCCGCGAACCATCCGCGGCGAACGGGTCCGCAAGGAACCGCTCACCCGTCAGCCCGGGACGACCGCCATAGCCACGAGCCACACCGGCACCCGCGATGTACAGCTCGCCCGCCACACCGACAGGGACGGGACGCAGCTGCTCATCCAGGACATACACCCGCGTGTTCGCCAGCGGCCGGCCGATCGACGGGGCACCCTGCACGTCCGGATCCGCAAGGCCGGCGCAGGCGATGACCGTGATCTCGGTCGGTCCGTACCCGACGAAGAACCGACGGCCAGGACCCCACTCGCGCACGACCGCCTCGCCGACCCGCTCCGACCCGACGAACAGACTCCGCACACCCGGCAGCACCGCCTCGTCCAGCACACCCAGCAACGACGGCGACACACTCGCCGACACCACACCCTCGCCGCGAACCAGAACCTGAAGTTCTGCCGGCACGCGCCGCTCCTCCGACGAGGCCACCACCAGCGCCCCACCACCGGCCAGCGTCACCGCGACATCCAGAACAGCCGCGTCAAAACTCTGCGACGCGAACTGCAACACCCGCGCACCCGGCTCCACACCCAGCGCCGACCTCAGAGCCAGCGCCAGATTCACCACACCACCATGCGCGACCTGCACACCCTTCGGACGACCCGTCGAACCCGACGTATAGATGACATACGCCAGCTGGTCAGCAACGGTCACCACATCCGGCGCCACCGACGGGAGT
>NZ_RDBK01000032.1:84107-100029 GCF_008042275.1 Streptomyces sp. OR43
ACCCCCGCCCACACACCCTCAGGATCAGGCAGAGCCCACGATCCAGCTTCCCGTTCGGCGTCAGCGGCAACACCGCCAACTCCACGAACACCGAAGGAATCATGAAGGCGGGAAGCCGGCCGCCGGCGTACGCGCGGAGGTCGGCCACGGAAGGGATACCGGCCGTCTGGTCCGCGGGGACGAGGTACGCGGCCAGGCGCCGGTCCTCGACATCGCCGAAAGCGGCCACGACGGCGGTGCGGATCTGCGGATGGGCGGCCAGGACCGCCTCGATCTCACCCGGCTCGATACGGAAGCCACGCACCTTCACCTGACTGTCGGCCCGCCCGACGAAGTCGAGCTGCCCGTCCGCCAGCCAACGGGCACGGTCACCCGACCGGTACATGCGCGTGCCGTCCGCGCCGAAGGGGTCGGCGACGAACCGCTCCGCCGTCAGGCCCGGTCGCGCCCGGTATCCGCGAGCGACCTGCGGTCCCGCGATGTACAACTCACCCGCGACACCCACCGGCACCGGGTTCAGCCGGTCGTCGAGCACGTAGAGACGGGCGTTGGCCACGGGCGCACCGATCGCAGGAGCGCCCGTCACGCCCTCGGGCTCCACCACGCCGGTGGTCACCATGACGGTCGCCTCGGTCGGACCGTACGTGTTCACCAGCCGACGACCGGCCGACCAGACGCGCGCCACCGGCTCCGTCAGGCGCTCCGCACCCAGCAGCAGGGTCTCGACACCGGACACAGCCTCCGGGTCCAGAACGGCGAGCAGAGACGGGACCACACTCGCCGCGCGCACACCCTCGGCCCGCAGCATCGACGTGAGGAGCGCCGCCTCGGCCCGCTCCTCCGACGTCGCCACCACCAGGACACCGCCGGAAGCGAGCGTCACCGCCACGTCCAGGACGGCCGCGTCAAAGCTGAACGACGCGAACTGCAACATCCGCACACCCGGCCCGGCAGCCAGCACAGGAGCCAGCGCGGACACCATGCCCACGATGCTGCCGTGCGCGACCTGCACGCCCTTCGGGCGGCCCGTCGAACCCGACGTGTAGATCACGTACGCCAGCTGATCGGCGGCGCGAACAACCTCAGGCTCTTCCGACGGCAGCCCGCCCAGGACCTCCCGTACAGCCGCATCGTCCAGCCACACACCCTGCCCGACCGGCAGACCCTCGACGAGGGACCGCCGGCCCACCACGACCTGCACCCCCGCGTCCGCGAGCATGAACTCCAGACGATCGGCCGGATACTCCGGGTCCAGCGGCACGTACGCCCCACCGGCCTGCCAGACACCGACCATCGCCACAACCATGTCCACGCCACGCGGCAGACACAGGCCGACGACCGACTCCGCACCCACACCCATCGACCGCAGGTGATACGCCAAACGATTCGCCCGCGCCATCAACCCGCCGTACGTGACCGACTCCCCACCAGCAACCACCGCCACCGCATCCGGGGCCGAGACCGCCCGGTCCGCGAGCAGCTCGTGCACGCCACGCACCGCCGGCAGCTCCACCGCCGACGCGTTCCACCCCTCCACCACCAGCTCACGTTCGCCCGCCGACAGCACCGGCAGCTCGCCGACCCGGCAGTCCGCTTCCCCCACGACCGCCTCCAGCAGCGTGACCAAGTGGCCGGCCAAGCGCTCCACGGTCGTGCCGTCGAACAGCGCGGTGCTGTACTCGATCGTGCCCGTCAGGGTTCCGTCGGCGTCGCTCATCGTCAGTGCCAGGTCGAACTTGACCGGCAGCTCGCTCGCGCCCAGGTCGTCCGCAGCGTCCGGCAGGCCGCCGTGGCCCTCGCCCGCCGCGTCCTCGACGGCGCCGTCCGACTCCCCGGCCACGTAGCTGAAGAGGACCTGGAACAACGGGGTCCGCGACCGGTCCCGCTCCGTCACCAGCTCATCCACCAGCTGCTCGAACGGCACGTCCTGATGCGCGTACGCACCCAGCGCCGTCTCCCGCACCCGACCCACCAGCTCACGGAACGACGGATCACCCGACAGATCCGTCCGCAGCACCAGCGTGTTCACGAAGAACCCGATCAGGCCCTCCGTCTCGGCACGGTTCCGGTTCGCGACCGGCGACCCCACCACCACATCGTCCGCACCCGCATACCGGCCCAGCAGCACGTCGAAAGCTGCCAGCAGCGTCATGAACATCGACGCGCCGCACTCACGCGACAGCTCCCGCAGCGCCTCCGCCGTCCGCGCCGACACGCTGAACCGCCGGACCGCACCCGCAGAGGACCGAACGGCCGGCCGCGCCCGGTCGACGGGCAGCTCCAGCTCGGGCACGTCGGCCAGCGCGGCGCGCCAGTAGGAGAGCTGGGCATCCAGGACATCGCCCGTCAGCCACTCCCGCTGCCACGCCGCGAAGTCCGCGTACTGGACGGTCAGCGGCGGCAGCGGGTTGGGCTCGCCGGCCCGGAAGGCGTCGTACAGGGAGGCGAGTTCGCGTCGCAGGATCTGGCCCGACCACTCGTCGGAGACGACGTGGTGCATGGCCAGCGCGAGGACGTGCTCGTCGGGTCGTACGCGGATCAGCGTGGCGCGGATCAGCGGTCCGTCGGCCAGGTCGAACGGGGTGACGGCGTCCACGAGCATCGCCTCACGGGCCGAGGCGAGCGGGTCGACGTCGCCGGACACGTCCGTCACCACGAGCGGGAACGGCGTCGGCTCGTCGATCACCTGGTGTGGCACGCCGTCCGCACCGGCCACCAGGCGGGTCCGCAGCACCTCGTGCCGGGTCACCACCGCGGTCAACGCCTCACTCAGGGCCGCGACGTCCAGGTCGCCGGCCCAGACGATCGCCTGGGGCACGTTGTACTCGGCGGAGCCCGGCTCCATCTGGTCGAGGAACCACAGGCGCTGCTGCGCGAACGACAGCGCCAGCGGCTCACTCCTGTCGGCCACCGCCATGGGCGGCACGGCGGCCGCCACCTGGTTGCCGGCCTGGTCCACCACCACGGCCAGCTCCCGTACCGTCGGGTGGTCGAACAGCGCGGCCAGCGGGATCTCGGCCGCGAAGACCTCCCTGATGCGGGAGACGACCTGGGTGGCGAGCAGCGAGTGCCCGCCCAGTTCGAAGAAGTCGTCGGCCGCGCCGATCTCGGCCACGCCCAGCACCGCGGCCCAGACCTCGACCAGCAGCTGTTCCGTCACGCTCGCGGGCGCGACGAAGCCGGTCATGCCCTGGCGGACGGCGTCCGGTGCCGGAAGTGCGGCCCGGTCGACCTTGCCGTTCGGCGTGAGCGGCAGCGCGGCCAGCTCGACGAACACCGAGGGAACCATGAACCCGGGCAGCCGCTCCCCCACGAAGGCCCGCAGCTCGGCGACGGCCGGAATCCCCTCCTCCTGGTCCTCCGGCACCACATGCGCCACCAGCCGGCGGTCGCCTTCCACCCCGTCGACCGTCACGACCGCCGTGCGCAGCGCCGCGTGCCCGGCCAGGACCGACTCGATCTCGCCCAGCTCGACGCGGAAGCCGCGGATCTTGACCTGGTCGTCGCCCCGGCCGACGAATTCCAGCCGCCCGTCCGCCAGCCACCGCACCCGATCACCCGAGCGGTACATGCGCGAGCCGTCCGCAGCGAACGGGTCGGCGACGAAGCGCTCACCCGTCAGGTCCGCCCGGCGCCCGTACCCACGCGCCACACCCACACCGGCGATGAACAGCTCGCCCACCACGCCGACCGGCACCGGACGCAGCTGACCGTCGAGAACGTACGCCCGGGTGTTGGCCATCGGCGCACCGATCGGCGGAACGCCCTCCCCCTCCGGGGCGAGGACGGCGATGCTCGCGCAGACCGTCGCCTCCGTCGGACCGTACGCGTTGAGAAGGCGGTACCCGCCACGCCAGCGGGCCGCCGCGGCCTCCTCCAGCCGTTCACCGGCCGTGACAAGGGTCCGCAGGCCGGCGAGGTCGGCGGGCTCGAGGACGGCCAGGAGCGACGGCGGCAGCGTCGCCACCCGCACGTCCTTCTCCCGGACGAGCGCGGCCAGGGCGCGCGGCTCACCGCGCTCCTCCGCCGTCGCCACGACCAACCGGCCACCGGCCGCCAGCGTCACCACGACCTCGGACACGGCCGCGTCGAAACCGAACGGCGCGAACTGCAGAACCCCGTCACCCTCGCCGACCCCGAACGCACGCGCCTGCGCCAACGCAAGGTTCACCACACCCCGATGCGCGACCTGCACACCCTTCGGACGACCCGTCGAACCCGACGTGTAGATCACGTACGCCAACTGCGCTGCCGAGACGTCGACTTCCGGCGCCTCCGCCGGAAGCTCCGCGAGTGCCGCCCGCACCATCGGGTCGTCCACGAGCACCGTCCTCAGGCGCCCCACCGGCAGTTCGTCGACCAGCTCCTCGGTGCCCACGAGCACCGTCGCCCGGCTGTCCCGCAGCATGAAGCCCAGCCGCTCGACCGGGTACTCCGGGTCCAGCGGCAGATACGCCCCGCCCGCCTGCCACACCGCGAGAATCGCCACGACCATGTCGATCCCACGCGGCAGGCACAGCGCCACCACGGACTCCGAGCTCACACCCACCGACCGCAGGTAGTGCGCCAGACGGTTCGTCCGGCTCATCAACTCCGCGTAATCGACGGCATCTTCCTCACACACGATCGCCACCGCGTCCGGCGTCCGCGCCGCGCGCTCGGCGATCAGCTCGTGCACACCGCCCACCAAGGGCAGCGGCTCAGCATGCGCGTTCCACTCGTCCACCAGGACGTCGCGCTCACCGGCGGTGAGCACGGGCAGCTCGCCCACGCGCTGTGCCGCGTCGGCGACCACCGCGTCCAGCACGGACACCAGGTGTCGGGCCATCCGCTCGACCGTCACGGCGTCGAACAGCGCGGTGCTGTACTCGATCACACCCGAGAGCGCGCCGCCGCCGTCCGTCAGCATCAGCCGGAGGTCGTACTTGGCGACGACGTCGCCCGCGACGCTCCCCAGGGCCAGGCCGTCGTCCGGGCCGGCCTCTCCCGCGTCGCGCGGGCGGTCGTGAGACGGGTCGCGCGAGTCACGGCCGCCGCCCTGCGGGGCGTCCTCGGTGAAGTAGTTGAACAGGACCTGGAACAGAGGGCTGCGCGACCGGTCCCGCTCCGTGACGAGCTCGTCGACGAGCTGCTCGAAGGGCAGGTCCTGGTGGGCGTAGGCGTTGAGGGACATCTCCCGTACGCGACCGAGGAGTTCCTCGAACGTCGGGTCCCCGGACAGGTCGGTGCGCATCACCAGCGTGTTGATGAAGAAGCCGATCAGCTTCTCGGTCTCGGCGCGGTTCCGGTTGGCGACCGGCGTACCCACCGCCACGTCGTCCGTGCCCGCGTACCGGGCGAGGAGGACGTCGTAGGCCGCCAGCAGCGTCATGAACATCGTCGTGCCGCTGCGCCGGCTCAGCTCGCGCAGGCCGTCGGCCGTCCGCGCGGGCACGGTGAACCGCACCATGGCACCGGCCGGCGACCACACCGCAGGCCGCGCCCGGTCGGTGGGCAGGTCGAGGGCCGAAACCCGGCCTACCTGACTGCGCCAGTAGGCGAGTTGTCCGTCCAGAACCTCGCCGTCCAACCACTGCCGCTGCCACACCGCGAAGTCCGCGTACTGCACGTCGAGCGGCGGCAGCGGGTTCGGGCGGCCGGAGCGGAACGCCTCGTAGGAGAGCAGGAGTTCGTCGTGGAAGATGCGCTTCGACCACTCGTCGAAGGAGACGTGGTGCATGGAAAGAGCCAGGACGTGCTCGTCGGGAGCCAGCCGGATCAGCAGGGCCCTGATCAGCGGGCCACCCGCCAGGTCGAAGGGCTGCGCCGCGTCCGCTGCCATCAACGCCCATACGGCCGAACCGCGGTCCTCCGCGCCGGACACGTCGGCCACCGGCAGCGGCAGAGGTGCCGCCGCGTCGATCACCTGGTGCGGCACGCCGTCGTCGCCGGCCACGAGTCGCGTGCGCAGCACCTCGTGCCGGGCGACGATCGCGTTCAGGGCGGCGCCGAGCGCGGGCAGGTCCAGCACCCCGCCGAGCCGGATCGGCATGGGCACGTTGTACTCGACCGATCCGGGGTCGAGCTGGTCGAGGAACCACAGGCGCTGCTGCGCGAAGGACAGCGGCAGCCGCTCCGTGCGGTCGGCGACGGTCATCGGCGGCGCCTGGTCGGCCGCGGTCGTCGACTCCGCCTTGCGGTCGACGAGCAGCGCGACGATCTCGTCGCGGCGGGCCTGGAGCTGGGTCCGGAGTTCCTCGGTGAGCACGCCCTTGGGCGCGAAGATCCGCAGCCTTCCGTCGACGACGGTGAAGCGAACGCCGATGTTCTCAAGCTTCTGCAGAAGCCCCGCAGGGGAGATGGACATTCAGAAAACCCCGTTCTCGTCGGACTCTGCACCCTGCGCGTAGCTGTCCAGGCTCTGGACGACTTCGTCTTCCGGCATGTGGTCGATCTCGTACCAGATGAGCTCTTCGACCACGGCGGCCAAGCCCCGCACGGTGGGGTGGTCGAAGAGGGCTGACAGTGGGATCTCGAGCTCGAAGGCTTCCCGGATGCGCGAGGTCACCTGGGTGGCGAGCAGCGAGTGCCCGCCCAGCTCGAAGAAGTTGTCCGTGGCGCCGACCCGGTCCACCCCGAGCACCTCGATCCAGAGCCGGGCCAGTGCCTCCTCCGCGTCACCCGACGGAGCCACGAACTCCTCGAGGTCCGGTCGCTCCCCGTCCGGCTCCGGCAGGGCCGTACGGTCGAGCTTCCCGTTGGGGCTCAGCGGCAGGGCCGCGAGCTCCACGAAGGTCGGCGGGATCATGAAGGCCGGCAGCCACCTGGCCGCGTACTCCCGCAGCTCGCCGACCGGCGGGATGCCGGCGGTCTGGTCCGCGGGGACGAGGTAGGCGACGAGGCGCCGGTCCTCGACGTCGCCGAAGGCGGCGACGACCGCGGAGTGGATCTCGGGGTGGCCGGTCAGGACCGCCTCGATCTCGCCCGGCTCGATACGGAAGCCACGTACCTTCACCTGGCTGTCGGCCCGGCCGACGAAGTCGAGCTGCCCGTCCGGCAGCCAGCGGGCCCGGTCACCCGAGCGGTACATGCGCGTGCCGTCGGCCGCGAAGGGGTCGGCGACGAACCGTTCGCCGGTCAGTCCGGGTCGCCCGCGGTAGCCGCGAGCGACCTGCGGACCGGCGATGAACACCTCGCCGGGCACACCGACCGGCACGGGCCTCATCGACCCATCCAGAACGTACAGCCGGGCGTTGGCGACCGGGGCGCCGATCGCCGGCATCCGCGGGAGATCCGGGGCGACGGCACCGGCGGTCACCATGACGGTCGACTCGGTCGGGCCGTACGTGTTCACGAGGCGGCGACCGGACGACCAGGCGCGGGCGACCGGCTCGGTGAGGCGCTCCGCGCCGAGCAGCAGGGTCCGGACCCCGGACACGTCCTCCGGGTCGAGGACGCCCAGCAGGGACGGGACGACACTCGCCGCGCGCACGCCGTCGGCGCGCAGCATCGACGTGAGCCGGGCCGCCTCGGCCCGCTCGTCGGACGTGGCGACGACGAGGACACCGCCGGAAACGAGCGTCACCGCCACGTCCAGGACGGCCGCGTCGAAGCTGAACGACGCGAACTGCAGCATGCGCACATCCGGGCCCGCTTCGAGGACCGGCGCCAGCGCGGACACCATGCCGACGACGCTGCCGTGCGCGACCTGGACGCCCTTCGGGCGCCCGGTCGACCCCGACGTGTAGATCACGTACGCCAGCTGGTCCGCGGCCGAAACCACCTCCGGCGCTTCCGACGGCAGCCCGACCAGGGCCTCCCGTACGGCCGGATCGTCCAGCCACACACCCCGCTCGACCGGCAGGCCCTCCACGAGCGAACGCTCGCCCACCATGACCTGCACACCGGCGTCCGCGAGCATGAACTCCAGCCGGTCGGCCGGGTATTCGGGGTCCAGCGGCAGGTAGGCACCCCCGGCCTGCCACACGCCGACCATGGCCGCCACCATGTCCACGCCACGCGGCAGGCACAGACCGACCACCGACTCCGCACCCACACCCATCGACCGCAGGTGACGCGCCAGACGATTCGCCCGCACCATCAGCCCGCCGTACGTCACCGACTCCGCGCCGGCCACGACGGCCACCGCATCCGGGGTCGCCACCGCCCGCTCCGCGATCAGCTCGTGCACCCCACGCACCGCAGGCAGCTCCACCGACGCCGCGTTCCAGCCCTCCACCACCAGGTCGCGCTCACCCGCCGAAAGCACCGGCAGCTCACCCACCCGCTGCTTGGCGTCCGCGGCGACGGCCTCGAGTAACGCGACCAGGTGGCCGGCCATCCGTTCCACGGTCGCGGCGTCGAACAGCGCGGTGCTGTACTCGATCTGCCCCGCCAGGGCGCCGGCGTGGTCCGCCAGCGCGACGGCCAGGTCGAAGTTGACGGAGGTCGCCGCCAGGACGTCGACCGGCGACGCATCGGCCTCGTACGCGTCGCGCCGGTCCTGGCCGTCGTTGCGACCGTCGTGACGACCGGCGTTGTTCCCGGCGTTGTGACCGGCGTTCGTCTCGGGCGTGTAGTTGAAGAACACCTGGAAGAGGGGGGTCCTGGACCGGTCCCGCTCCGTGACCAGCTCGTCCACCAGCTGCTCGAACGGCAGGTCCTGGTGCGCGTACGCGGCCAGGGCCGTCTTCCGTACCCGGCCGAGGAGTTCGGTGAAGGTCGGGTCGCCGGACAGGTCGGTGCGCATGACCAGCGTGTTCACGAAGAACCCGATCAAGTCCTCCGTCTCGGCACGGTTCCGGTTGGCGACCGGGGTGCCGACCACGACGTCGGCCGACCCCGTGTACCAGCCGAGGAGCACGTCGAACGCGGCGAGCAGCGTCATGGACATCGTCACGCCGCTCTTGCGGGACAGCGCCCGCAAGGCGTCCGCGGCCGGTGCGGGGACGGAGAAGTCGACGGCCGCTCCGTCGGTGGACCGTACCGGCGGGCGCATCCTGTCCGTCGGCAGTTCCAGCGCCGGCAGGTCGGCCAGCTGGTCGCGCCAGTACGCCGTGTGGGTGTCCACCACGTCGCCGGTCAGCCACTGCCGTTGCCACACCGCGAAGTCCGCGTACTGCACGGCCAGAGGCGGCAGCGGGTCCGGCTCGCCGGCCCGGAACGCCTCGTACAGGGCGGCGAGTTCCTCGCGAAGGATGCGTACCGACCACTCGTCGAAGGCCACGTGGTGCACGGCCAGGGCCAGGACGTGCTCGTCTGCGGACGTCCGGATCAGGGTGGCCCGGACCAGCGGTCCCCGGGCCAGGTCAAACGGTGCCATCACCTCCGCGTGCACCAGTTTCCGGGCGGCCGCGGCCGGGTCGTCGTGACCCGAGACGTCGGTGCGCGGGAGGACGAAGGGGGCCGGCTCGTCGATCACCTGGTGCGCGACGCCGTTCGCGCCCGGGACCAGCCTGGTCCGCAGGATCTCGTGCCGCTTCACCACCGCGCCCAGTGCCGCGGTCAGTGCCTCGACGTCGAGGTCGCCGGGCCAGCGCACCAGCAGGGGCACGTGGTACTCGGTGGATCCGGGATCCAGCTGGTCCAGGAACCACAGGCGCTGCTGCGCGAAGGAGAGCGGGAGTTCGTGGTCGCGGCCCGTCACCGTGATGGGCGGTGCGCTGACCGCTTCGTCCGAGCTGACGACGACATCGGACAGTGCGCGGACCGTCGGGTGGTCGAACAGTGCGGACAGGGGGACCTCGGTCGCGAACACGGACCGGATGCGGGAGACCACCTGGGTGGCGAGCAAGGAATGTCCGCCGAGTTCGAAGAAGTTGTCGTGGACCCCGACCCGGTCGACACCCAGGACCTGCGCCCAGACCCCGGCGAGGAGTTCCTCGGTCGCGTTCGCCGGCGCGACGAACCCTTCCAGCTCGGGCCGCACGCCCTCCGGAAGCGGCAGCGCGTCGCGGTCGACCTTGCCGTTCGGCGTGAGGGGCAGCGCGGCCAGTTCAACGAACGCCGAGGGAACCATGAAGCCCGGCAGACTCCGCGCCACGAACTCCCGCAGCACACCCACCGACGGGACACCCGACGCCGCGTCGACCGGCACCACGTACGCCACCAGCCGGCGATCCGCGCTCTCCCCGAAGGTCGAAACGACCGCGGTGCGGATCTGCGGGTGGGCGGTCAGGACGGCCTCGATCTCACCCGGCTCGATACGGAACCCACGAACCTTGACCTGCTCATCCGCCCGGCCCAGGAACTCCAGTCGGCCATCGGCCTGCCACCGCACCCGGTCACCCGACCGATACATCCGCGACCCGTCGCCCACAAATGGATCGGCAACAAACCGCTCCGCCGTCAGACCAGGACGCCCCCCATAACCCCGAGCGACCTGCGGACCCGCGATGAACAATTCGCCCACCACACCGACGGGCACCGGATTCATCAATCCGTCCAGCACATAAAGCCGCGTATTCGGGAGCGGGCCGCCGATAGGCACAGGGCCCTCACCCATGCCGGCAGCGGGAGTCAGCACGCCGTACGTCGAGTCGACCGACGCTTCTGTCACGCCGTACGCCGACAACAACCGCACGCCGTCACCGAGCGCACCCCGAGCCCGCGCGACCGAGCCCCACCGCCACACGTCCGTCGTCACCACGACCAGACGCAGACCACCCAGACCCAGCCCCGCCGCCGAACCGCCACCCTCGACAAACCCGACCAGCTCGTCCACATACCGCGGCGCGCACTCCAGCGCGTTCACGCCGGCACCGGCCAGGACGCCCACCCACTCGTCCCTCCCCGACCAGAACCTCGACCCCGCTGTCCGCCAACATGAATTCCAGCCGCTCCACCGGATACTCAGGATCCAGCGGCACATACGCACCACCCGCCAGCCACACAGCGAGAACCGCCACCACCGAATCCACGCCCCGCGACACGCACAGCCCCACCACCGACTCCGCACCCACACCCACCGACCGCAGATGACCCGCCAGACGACTCGCCCGAGCCATCAGCCCGCCATACGTCAGCGACTCCTCACCCGCCACCACCGCCACCGCGTCCGGAGACACCACCGCATGCCGGACGATCAGCTCGTGCACACCGCCCACGACCGGCAACCCGACCGACGACGACGCGTTCCATCCCTCCACCACCAGTTCACGCTCACCCGCCGACAGAACCGACAGCTCACCCACCCGCGCGCCCGTGTCGGCGACGATCGACTCCAGGACGCGCGCGATGTGACCGGCCATCCGGTCGATCGTGTCGGCGTCGACCTGGGAGCGGTCGTAGGACAGCTTGATCTGCAGCTCACGGCCGGAGCTCGCGGTCACGCTCAGCGGGTAGTTGGCCTGCTCGCGCCCGTAGTTCATCCCGGCGCGCAGGCCGCTCGCGGCCGCGTTCCGCTCTTCCTCCTCGAGGTCCTGGACCGGGAAGTTCTCGAAGACGAAGAGACTGTTGAACAGGGGCTTTCCTGCAGGCAGTTCGCTGCAGGCCGCGATCGTCACCAGCGAGGTGTGCTCGTACTGCCGGGCCCGCACCTGCTCGTCCTGCAGACGGGTCAGCCAGGTGGTGACCAGCTCGTCGCGGTCGACGCGGATCCGGACGGGTGTGGTGTTGAGCAGCATGCCGACCATCGACTCCATGCCGTCGAGCTGACCGTCGCGGCCCGACGTGGTGACGCCGAACATGACGTCGTCGCCGCCGGAGTACAGGGACATGACGGCGGCCCAGGCGGCCTGAACGACGGTGTTCGGCGTGAGTCGGTGGCGGCGCGCGAACTCGGTCAGTCCGGTGCCGGCCACCTCCGCGGACAGCGGTACGAGGGCCTCGCCGGGGCCCTCGTCGCCGGTGGCGTGCTCGATGCCCAGGGAGGTCGCCTCGGTGATGCCGGCGAGCCGCTCGCGCCAGTACGCGCGGGCGGCGTCGAGGTCCTGGCGGGACACCCAGCCCACGAAGTCCCGGAAGGGCCTGCGGGCCGGGAGCCGCGGCTCGCTACCCGCGCGGAACGCCTGATAGGCGTCCATGAGCTCGGCCACCACGATGGGCGCGCTCCAGCCGTCGAGGAGCATGTGGTGGTAGCTCCACACCAGCTGGTGGCGATCCGCGGCCAGGGCGATGACGACGATGCGCACCAGCGTCGGGGCGGCGAAGTCGGCGCCGCTCTCCCAGTCGGAGGTGAGGTGGGCGTCGACCGCCTCCCGGCGGCCGGCCTCGTCCAGGTGGGACACGTCGATGAACCGGAGCGGCAGCGGGACCGACCGCGACACCACGGCGAGCGGCGTCGCGACGCCCTCGCGTACGACGGTGGTGCGCAGCACCTCGTGCCGGGTGAACATGAGCTCCCACGCCCGGCGCAGGGCGTCCTGGTCGAGCTCGCCCTCCAGAAGCATGCCGTCCTGCACCCAGTACATGCCGGGCTCGTCGGCCAGCTCGGTGTGGAAGAGCATGCCCTGCTGCAGGGCGGTCAGCGGGTAGATGTTCTCGATCGCCCGACCTCGTCGGCCTGCCGCCGCGTCGAATGCCGTCATCACGCACCTCCGGAATCGGCGATCTCACCGGTGTGGTCGGGTGAGTCGAAGCGCTGTCGTATGAGGTCGAGCAGCTCCTGGTCGACCTCGGCCAGGGGGAAGTCGGACGGCGTGTATCCGCCGGCCTCGGGGCGGCAGCAGTACTCGATGAGGTCCTCGAGGACCTTGAGGTAGCGCTGCGCGAGGCGGAGCACCGTCGCACGGTCGTGCACCTGATCGCTGTACATCCAGACCAGCTCGAGGCGGCCCAGCGCGATCTGGCTGTTGATCTCGATGAGGTGGGTGCGGAGACCCTGCGCCGGCTGCGGGTCGCCGAGCGCCCGGCCGGTCGGTACGAACCGTCCGCCGGAGCCGTCGGCCCGGCCGACCGCCTGGCTCGTCTGGCCGAGGTAGTTGAAGGCGAGTTCCGCGCCCGGCCCCGGGGTCCAGTCGGTCATGTGGCGTAGGAGGCCGTAGCTCTGGCCCTTGCGCGGGATCTGCCGCAGGTACTCCTTCGTACGACGGAGTCCGTCCCCGAGGGATCCGCCGGAAGTTCCGCCGAGGACGACGGGGTACACGCTGGTGAACCAGCCGACGGTCCGCGAGATGTCGATGTCGGTTCCGACGTCCTCGCGGCCGTGGCCCTCCAGGTCCACGACCATCGAGGGGGCCTGGCACCATTCCGTGAGCACAGTGCCCAGCACGCTCAGGAGCACGTCGTTGATCTGCGTCCCGTACGCGCTCGGCACCTCGCGCAGCAGGCGCTCGGTCTGCTCGGGATCGAGCGTGACCGACAGCTCCCGGACGGACGCGAGGGTGTTGGCGCCCTCGCGGTCGCGTGGCATCGTGCCGCCCGCCGCCTCCGCCTGCCTCCAGTACGGGGCTTCCGCGGCGAGTTCGCTGGACGCCGCCAGCTCCGTGAGCCGCTGTGTCCAGCTCAGGTACGAGGTCGTCTTCGCCGGCAGCTTCACCGGGAGCCCGCGCTCGATCCGGCCATAGGCGGATGCCAGGTCGTCGAGGATCACGGCCAGGGACACGGCGTCCACGACCAGGTGGTGGGCCACGAGGAACAGCAGCTGTCCGCGGTCGCCCCGGTCGAACAGCACGAGGCGCAGGAGCGGTCCGTCCGCCAGGTCGAGGCCGGCCTGCGCCTCGTTGCCGCGGGCGTTCAGGAGGGCCCACTCCTCGTCGTCGTCCAGGCCGGAGCTGCGAATGACCCGGACGCAGTCGGCCGGCTCGGCGGCCGTCATCCGGCCGACCCAGGTGCCGCCCTCCTCGCCGTCCCTGACGGTCTCCCGGACGAACCGCGACCTCAGCGCATCATGCTGTTCGAGCACGGCCGCTGTCGCGGTGCGCATCAGGTCGGGGTCCACCGGCCGGGTGACGTCGAGGAGCATCGACTGGTTGAAGTGATCCGGCCGGTCCAGACCCTGCTCGAAGAACCAGCGCTGGATCGGGGACAGCGCGAAGTCACCGATCACCAGGCCCTGTTCGGCTTGAGCCGCGCTCTGCGCCTCGGCCACCGAGGCGAGGCCGGCCACCGTCTGGTGGTCGAAGAGCTGGGCGACGGTGACATGGACGCCGTGCTCCCGCGCCCGGGCCACGACCTGGATGCTGATGATCGAGTCGCCGCCGAGTTCGAAGAAGTTGTCGTGAACCCCGACCCGGTCGACACCGAGAACCTGCGCCCAGACCCCGGCGAGGAGTTCCTCGGTCGCGTTCGCCGGCGCGACGAACCCTTCCAGCTCGGGCCGCACACCGTCCGGAACGGGTAGCGCGTCGCGGTCGACCTTGCCGTTCGGCGTGAGGGGCAGCGCGGCCAGTTCGACGAACACGGAAGGAACCATGAACCCGGGGAGAGTCCGGCCCACGAACTCCCGCAGTTCGCCCACCGGCGGAATGCCCGCAGCCGGGTCGGCCGGCACCGCGTAGGCCACCAGTCGACGGTCCGAGCCGTCACCGAAGGTCGTCACGACGGCGGTCCGGATCTCGGGGTGGGCGGTCAGGACCGCCTCGATCTCACCCGGCTCGATCCGGAAGCCGCGGACCTTGACCTGCTGGTCCCCGCGCCCCAGGAATTCCAGCCGGCCGTCGGCCAGCCACCGCACGCGGTCGCCCGACCGGTACATGCGGCTGCCGTCGACGGCGAACGGGTCCGCGATGAACCGCTCCGCCGTCAAGCCGGGCCGACCTCCGTAGCCCCGAGCGACCTGCGGACCCGCGATGAACAATTCGCCGACCACACCGACCGGTACCGGGTTCAGGAATCCGTCCAGCACATAAAGCCGCGTATTCGGCAGCGGCCCACCAATAGGCACAGGGCCCTCACCCATGCCGGCAGCGGGAGTCAGCACGCCGTACGTCGAGTCGACAGACGCCTCGGTCACGCCGTACGCCGACAACAACCGCACGCCGTCACCGAGCGCACCCCGAGCCCGCGCGACCGAGCCCCACCGCCACACGTCCGTCGTCACCACGACCAGACGCAGACCACCCAGACCCAGCCCCGCCGCCGAACCGCCACCCTCGACAAACCCGACCAGCTCGTCCACATACCGCGGCGCGCACTCCAGCGCGTTCACGCCGGCACCGGCCAGGACGCCCACCCACTCGTCCACGTCGACCTGGAGGCCGACCCGACCCAGCACGAGTACGCCACCCGAACACAGCGACCGCACCACATCGCCGGTGAACACGTCGAAACTGGCGCTCGCGACCGACAGCCACCTCAACGGCTCCCCACCGAAATGAGCCACCTCCCAACCCGCGAACAACGCCACCAYYGAYCCGTGAGAAACCAACGTCCCCTTAGGCCGCCCCGTCGAACCCGACGTGTAGATCAC
Organism: Streptomyces sp. OR43; assembly: GCF_008042275.1. Classification (GTDB taxonomy): domain Bacteria; phylum Actinomycetota; class Actinomycetes; order Streptomycetales; family Streptomycetaceae; genus Streptomyces. The sequence goes on from NZ_RDBK01000032.1 coordinate 99,436, forward strand.
ACTCGCCAACTGACCGGGAACAACCTTCACCGCAGGGGAACCCACGGGGCATTCCCCTGCCACATCCTCAAGCCACACCACCGAATTCACCACCGCGCTCAGATCGAGGCCCCTGACGACCCCTCGCTCCCCGACCAGAACCTCGACCCCGCTGTCCGCCAACATGAATTCCAGCCGCTCCACCGGATACTCAGGATCCAGCGGCACATACGCACCACCCGCCAGCCACACAGCGAGAACCGCCACCACCGAATCCACGCCCCGCGACACGCACAGCCCCACCACCGACTCCGCACCCACACCCACCGACCGCAGATGTCCCGCCAGGACCTCGACGCCGCCCGCGCGTACTGGCGCGAGCGGCTCGCCGGCATCACCGAGGCGACCTCCCTGGGCATCGAGCACGCCACCGGCGACGAGGGCCCCGGCGAGGCCCTCGTACCGCTGTCCGCGGAGGTGGCCGGCACCGGACTGACCGAGTTCGCGCGCCGCCACCGACACTCACTCCGAACACCGTCGTTCAGGCCGCCTGGGCCGCCGTCCTGTCCCTGTACTCCGGCGGCGACGACGTCATGTTCGGCGTCACCACGTCGG
>NZ_RDBK01000032.1:100129-102931 GCF_008042275.1 Streptomyces sp. OR43
ACCCTCGGCCCGCACCAACTGCTCGAGCCGCGCCGGCACGCGCCGGTGCTCGGTGGAGGCCACCACCAGGGCTCCGCCTCCGGCCAGCGTCACCGCGACATCCAGAACRGCCGCGTCRAAACTCTGCGACGCGAACTGCAACACCCGCGCACCCGGCTCCACACCCAGCGCCGACCTCAGAGCCAGCGCCAGATTCACCACACCACCATGCGCGACCTGCACACCCTTCGGACGACCCGTCGAACCCGACGTATAGATGACATACGCCAGCTGGYCAGCAACGGTCACCACATCCGGCGCCACCGACGGGAGTCCAGCCAGCGCGTCCACCACACCCGGATCGTCCAGCCACACCACACGACCCGCCACCGGCAACCCCTCAGCCACCGCCCGCTCACCCACCAACACCTGCACACCCGCATCCGCGAGCATGAACTCAAGCCGATCAACCGGGTATTCAGGGTCCAGCGGCACGTACGCACCACCCGCCTGCCACACCGCAAGCACCGCCACGACCATGTCCACACCACGCGGCAGACACAGCCCGACCACCGACTCGGCCCCCACTCCGGCCGACCGCAGGTGATGCGCCAGACGATTCGCCCGCGCCATCAACCCGCCGTACGTCACCGACTCCGCACCGGCCACCACAGCCACCGCATCAGGCACCGCCGCAGCCCGCTCCGCGATCAGCTCATGCACCCCACCCACCGACGGCAGCGCCACACACCCACCATCGCCACCCGCCACCAGCAGCTCGCGCTCACCCGCAGCCAGCACCGACAGCTCACCCACCCGCACATCCGCGTCGGCGGCCACCGCCTCCAGCACCGCCACCAGATGCGCGCCGAGACGCTCCATCGTCGCCGCGTCGAACAGCGCGGTGCTGTACTGGACCTCACCCGCCAGGCCCTCGCCGGTGTCCCCGACCCTGACCGCCAGGTCGACGCCTATGAGCATCGGCCGGTCTGCCGAGAAGTCCGCGGTGAGCTCGGCGCCGCCCTCCCACAGGAGGTCGGCGTGTCGCTGCGCCGTGCCGGCCGCGGTGTCCGCCGTGTCGTAGTTGAAGAGGACCTGGAAGAGGGGGCTGCGCGAGCGGTCACGCTCGACGACGAGGTCGTCCACGAGCTGCTCGAACGGCAGGTCCTGGTGCGCGTACGCGCCGAGCGCCGTCTCCCGGACGCGGCCGAGGAGTTCGGCAAATGTCGGGTCGCCGGACAGGTCGGTGCGCATGACGAGGGTGTTGACGAAGAAGCCGATGAGGTTCTCGGTCTCGGCCCGGTTGCGGTTCGCGATCGGCGTTCCGACGACGACGTCGTCGGTGCCCGCGTAGCGACCCAGCAGCACGTTGAAGGCCGCGAGCAGGGTCATCGACATGGTGGCGCCGGCCTCGCGGGAGAGCGCCCGCAGCCGCTGCGCCGTCTGCGCCGGCACACGGAACTCGGCGAAACCGCCGTCGGTGGAGCGGATCGCGGGGCGCGGGCGGTCGGTGGGCAGTTCGAGGGCCGGCAGGCCGCCGAGGCGGTCGCGCCAGTACGAGAGCTGCGCGTCGAGCACGTCGCCGGTCAGCCACTCCCGCTGCCAGACCGCGAAGTCCGCATACTGCACGGCCAGCGGCGGCAGCGGGTCCGGGTCCCCGCTCCGGAAAGCGTCGTACAGCGCCATCAGCTCGCGCCGCAGGACCCGCCCCGACCACTCGTCCGACACCACGTGGTGCATCGACAGCGCGAGCACATGCTCCTGCGTCGACACCCTCACCAGCGTCGCGCGCAGCAGCGGCCCGCGCGCCAGGTCGAACGGCACCTGTGCGTCCGCGGCCACCACGGTACGTACGGCGACCACCGGGTCCGCCCCTGCCGGCACCTCCACGACCCGCAGGTCGAACGGCGCCGGCTCGTCGATCACCTGCTGCACCACACCGTCCGCGTCCGCGACCAGACGCGTCCGCAGCACCTCGTGCCGCGCGACCACGCCGCCCAGCGCCGCACGCAGCGCCGCCACGTCCAGGGCGCCTCGCAGGCGCAGGTGCAGCGGGGAGATGTACTCGGTGGAGCCCGGGTCGAACTGGTCAAGGAACCACAGGCGTTGCTGCGCGAAGGAGGCCGGGATCGTGTGGTCCCGGTCGATCCGCGTCACCGGTGGAGCGGTGTCGCGGGCGGCGCCCTCGACGACCGCGGCGAAGCCGCGCAGCGTCGGCTCGTTGAACAGCGCCGACAGGGGAACCCTGACGCCGAACACCTCGCGGATGCGGGAGACCGCCTGCGTGGCGACCAGTGAATGCCCGCCCAGGTCGAAGAAGTTGTCCTCCACGCCGACCCGCTCGACACGCAGGATCTCGGCCCAGACGTCGGTCAGTAGTTCTTCGGTGGTGGTGACCGGGACCGCGAATTCCTCGACGTCGGACTGATGGACCTGCGGTTCGGGCAGTGCGGCGTGGTTGAGCTTGCCGTTCGCGGTGAGCGGGAGTTCGCTCAGCTCGACAAAAACGGACGGGACCATGTACTCCGGCAGCCGGTCACCGAGGAATCCGCGCAATTCCCCGACCGCGGGAATCCCGATCTCCGCATCTGCCGGAACCAGATAGGCCACGAGTCGACGTTCCGCCCCCACACCATGGGCCGTCACCACAGCGGAAGCGATCTGCGCGTGACCGAGCAGCGCGGCCTCGATCTCGCCCGGCTCGATCCGATACCCACGCACCTTGATCTGACCGTCCGCACGGCCCACGAAATCCAACCGGCCATCCCCCAGCCAGCGAACCCGGTCACCCGTCCGATACATCCGCCCACCATCACCAGCGAA
>NZ_RDBK01000032.1:103031-108799 GCF_008042275.1 Streptomyces sp. OR43
GGGCATGCTCTTCCACACCGAGCTGGCCGACGAGCCCGGCATGTACTGGGTGCAGGACGGCATGCTTCTGGAGGGCGAGCTCGACCCCGCTGTCCGCCAACATGAATTCCAGCCGCTCCACCGGATACTCAGGATCCAGCGGCACATACGCACCACCCGCCAGCCACACAGCGAGAACCGCCACCACCGAATCCACGCCCCGCGACACGCACAGCCCCACCACCGACTCCGCACCCACACCCACCGACCGCAGATGACCCGCCAGACGACTCGCCCGAGCCATCAGCCCGCCATACGTCAGCGACTCCTCACCCGCCACCACCGCCACCGCGTCCGGAGACACCACCGCATGCCGGGCAATCAGCTCGTGCACACCCTCCACCGCCGGCAGCGGCACCTGGCCGCCGTCGCCATCGGCCACCAACCGCTCATGCTCACCCGCCGACAGAACCGACAGCTCACCCACCCGCACATCCGCATCGCGGGCGACGCCGTCCAGCACCGTGACCAGGTGGCGGGCCATCGTCTCGACCGTCGCCGGGTCGAACAGTGCAGTGCTGTAAGCGAGTTCACCGGACAGGCCGCCTTCGCCGGTGTCGCCGAACCTCAGGGTCAGATCGAAGAGGGCGGTCCGGGTTCCGGCATCCGTCCCCTTGATCCGTATGTCCTCCCTCGGCCGGCTCTCGCCCTTGGACGCGGACGCGGACTCGCTGTCAGCCTGCGCGAGCAGGCTCGCGCTGTCGCGGGCCTCCTCCGCCGCATAGGTGAAGAACACCTGGAAGAGCGGGCTGAGGGTCCGGTCCCGCTCGCTGACGAGATCGTCCACGAGCTGCTCGAACGGCAGGTCCTGGTGGGCGTAAGCGCCCAGGGCCGTGTTCCGGACCCGGCCGAGGAGTTCACCGAAGGTCGGGTCGCCGGACAGGTCGGTCCGCATGACGAGCGTGTTGACGAAGAGCCCGATCAGGTCCTCCGTCTCGGCACGGTTCCGGTTGGCGACCGGCGTGCCCACGACCACGTCCTCCGCTCCCGCGTACCGGCCGAGCAGGACGTCGAAGGCGGCGAGGAGCATCATGAACATCGTGGCGCCGGACTCGCGGGCCACCGCGCGCAGCGCGTCCGCGGTCTCCGCCGACACGGTGAAGCGCGTCGCCGCGCCCTCGGACCGGCGCACCGCCGGGCGGGGCCGGTCGGTCGGCAGTTCCAGCTGCGGGAGTCGCGCCAGGTGGCCGCGCCAGTAGTCGAGTTGGCGCTCCAGCTCGACGCCGTCCAGCCAGGTGCGCTGCCAGACCGCGAAGTCGGCGTACTGGACGGGCAGCGGCAGCAGCGGGTCCGGTCGGCCCGCGCGGAACGCCTCGTACAGGGCGGCAAGTTCGCGTCGCAGGACGCGTCCCGACCACTCGTCGAACACCACGTGCTGCATCGACAGCGCGAGAACGTGCTCGTCGTCGGCGAGCCGGATCAGGGAAGCCCGGACGAGCGGACCGGTCGCGACATCGAAGGGCACCAGGGCGTCCCTCGCGATCAACTGTTCCGCCACCCTCAGCGGATCGTCGCTGCCGGACAGGTCGACCGTCGGCAGCGGGAAGGCGGCCGGCGGGTCGATCACCTGGTGGGCCACGCCGTCCGCGTCCGCCACCAGACGCGTACGCAGCACCTCATGGCGAGCCATGACCGCGTCCAGCGCCGCACGCAGCGCGTCCACGTCCAGGTCGCCGTCGAGACGGATGGGCAGCGGCAGGTTGTACTCGGTGGACCCGGGCTCGAGCTGGTCGAGGAACCACAGACGCTGCTGCGCGAACGACAGCGGGAGCGGCTGGGTACGGTCGATCGGCCTGACCGGCTCCAGCAGCGGACCGCGCGCGGTGTCCTCGACCACCGCGGCCAGGCCCCGTACGGTCGGCTGATCGAACATGGCCGCCACGGGAACGTCGACGCCCAGGACCTCGCGGATGCGGGAGATGACCTGCGTCGCGAGGAGTGAGTGGCCGCCGAGCTCGAAGAAGCTGTCGGTTGCGCTGACGCGGTCGAGGCCCAGGACTCCGGCCCAGATACCGGCAACGAGTTCTTCCGTCGTCCCGGACGGAGCGACGAAGCCTTCGCCCGCAGAATGCTGCACCTCGGGGGCGGGCAGGGCCGAACGGTCCAGCTTGCCGTTGGCCGTCAGCGGCAGCCCGGCCACCTCGACAAAGACGGACGGGATCATGAACTCCGGCAGCCGACCGCTCACGAACTCCCGCAGCTCGCCAGTCGAAGGCATCCCGACCGCGCCGTCGGCCGGAACCACGTAAGCAGCCAGACGACGATCCGTACCCTCACCGAAGGCCGTCACCACAGCCGTACGGACCTGCGGATGACCGGCAAGGACCGCCTCGATCTCACCCGGCTCGATACGGAAGCCGCGGACCTTCACCTGACCGTCGGCCCGGCCGACGAAGTCGAGCCGCCCGTCGGCCAGCCAACGGACTACGTCGCCGGACCGGTACATCCGGCTGCCGTCGGCAGCGAACGGATCGGCGACGAACCGCTCACCCGTCAGACCAGGACGACCGCCATAGCCACGGGCCACACCGGCACCCGCGATATACAGCTCACCCGCGACGCCCACGGGGACGGGACGCAGCTGCTCATCCAGGACATACATCCGCGTGTTCGCCAGCGGCCGGCCGATCGACGGGGCACCCTGCACGTCCGGATCCGCCAGGCCGGCGCAGGCGATGACCGTGATCTCGGTCGGTCCGTACCCGACGAAGAACCGACGGCCAGGACCCCACTCGCGTACGACCGCCTCGCCGACCCGCTCCGACCCGACGAACAGACTCCGCACACCCGGCAGCACCGCCTCGTCCAGCACACCCAGCAGGGACGGCGACACACTCGCCGACACCACACCCTCGGCCCGCACCAACTGCTCGAGCCGCGCCGGCACGCGCCGCTGCTCGGTGGAGGCCACCACCAGGGCTCCGCCTCCGGCCAGCGTCACCGCGACATCCAGAACAGCCGCGTCAAAACTCTGCGACGCGAACTGCAACACCCGCGCACCCGGCTCCACACCCAGCGCCGACCTCAGAGCCAGCGCCAGATTCACCACACCACCATGCGCGACCTGCACACCCTTCGGACGACCCGTCGAACCCGACGTATAGATGACATACGCCAGCTGGRCAGCAACGGTCACCACATCCGGCGCCACCGACGGGAGTCCAGCCAGCGCGTCCACCACACCCGGATCGTCCGAAGGGTGTGCAGGTCGCGCATGGTGGTGTGGTGAATCTGGCGCTGGCTCTGAGGTCGGCGCTGGGTGTGGAGCCGGGTGCGCGGGTGTTGCAGTTCGCGTCGCAGAGTTTTGACGCGGCTGTTCTGGATGTCGCGGTGACGCTGGCCGTCCGGCAGCCGGTCACCGAGGAATCCGCGCAATTCCCCGACCGCGGGAATCCCGATCTCCGCATCTGCCGGAACCAGATAGGCCACGAGTCGACGTTCCGCCCCCACACCATGGGCCGTCACCACAGCGGAAGCGATCTGCGCGTGACCGAGCAGCGCGGCCTCGATCTCGCCCGGCTCGATCCGATACCCACGCACCTTGATCTGACCGTCCGCACGGCCCACGAAATCCAACCGGCCATCCCCCAGCCAGCGAACCCGGTCACCCGTCCGATACATCCGCCCACCATCACCAGCGAACGGATCAGCAACAAAACACTCACCCGTCACATCAGCCCGACCGACATAACCCCGCGCCACCTGCGGACCCGCAACAAACAACTCACCCACCACACCCACCGGAACCGGATTCAAAAACCCGTCCAGCACATACACCCGCGAGTTCCCCAGCGGCCGGCCCAGACCCACCACACCATCCACAAGACCACCAGAACCCGCCACCAACTCACCCGCGACCACACCAACCGTCGTCTCCGTCGGCCCATAGTGATTCACCACCACACAATCCCCGGCAGCCTCCACCAACCCACGCAACCACGCCGCCGACGCACCCTCACCACCCAGCACCACACCCCGCCGAGGAACCAACGGACCGAACTCACCACCACAACCCGCCACCAACGCCGCCAAATGCGACGGCACCACCTTCACGAAATCAATGGCCCACTCCCGGACGAACMCCGCAACCCCASMCCCGTCCACCGCCACATCCGCATCCACCACATGCAACACACCACCCGACACCAAACACCCGAACACCACCGTGTTACCCAAGTCCGTCACCACCGGCTGCAACAACCCGAACCGGCCACCCTCAACAACCCACCCAGCACGCTCCCCCACCGCAACCACATAATGCACAAGACCACCATGAGTGACCTGCACACCCTTCGGCCGCCCCGTCGAACCCGACGTATAAACCACATACGCCAACTGCCCCGMAGACACCACCGTTCCARGCGCCTYCGASGACATCCCTGCCAGCACGGAAGAAACCATCGGATCATCGACAACGACCGTCCGCAGCCGCCCGACCGGCAACTCATCCACCAAATCCTCAGTGCCGACCARAACCGTCGCCCGACTGTCGCGCAGCATGAAACCAAGCCGCTCCACCGGATACTCCGGATCCAACGGCARATACGCCCCACCCGCCTGCCACACACCAAGAATCGCCACGACCATGTCGATCCCACGCGGCAGACACAACGCCACCACCGACTCCGAACCCACACCCACCGACCGCAGATAACGCGCCAGACGATTCGCCCGACCCATCAACCCGCCATACGTCAACGCCTCCCCACCAGCCACCACAGCCACCGCATCAGGCACCACCCCCGCACGCTCCGCGATCAGCTCATGCACCCCACCCACAGCCGGCACATCCACCGACGCCGCATTCCATCCCCGGACCAGCACCTCGCGCTCACCCGCCGACACCACCGGCAACGCGCCCACCCGCTGACCGGCATCCGCCGCCACCGCCGACAACAGCGTGACGAGATGCCCACCCAACCGCTCCACCGTCACCGCATCGAACAACGCGGTGCTGTACTCGAACTCCGCACCCAACCGCCCACCACTGTCACTCAGCACCAGACGCAGATCGAACTTCGCGCCGCATCAGGCACCACCCCCGCACGCTCCGCGATCAGCTCATGCACCCCACCCACAGCCGGCACATCCACCGACGCCGCATTCCATCCCCGGACCAGCACCTCGCGCTCACCCGCCGACACCACCGGCAACGCGCCCACCCGCTGACCGGCATCCGCCGCCACCGCCGACAACAGCGTGACGAGATGCCCACCCAACCGCTCCACCGTCACCGCATCGAACAACGCGGTGCTGTACTCGAACTCCGCACCCAACCGCCCACCACTGTCACTCAGCACCAGACGCAGATCGAACTTCGCGTCGACCCGCTCCGCAGCACTGCCCGTGCGGTCCACCGACCGATCCACCGGACCAGTAGCCGCGTCGCCGCCCACACCACCCTCGCTCGCGCTCTCGCTCTCGCTCTCCACGAAGTCGTAGTTGAACAGGGCCTGGAACAACGGCGTCCGCGAGCGATCCCGCTCCGACACCAACGCTTCCACCACCTGCTCGAACGGCACATCCTGATGCGCATACGCACCCAGCGCCGTCTCCCGCACCCGCCCCAACACCTCACGGAACGACGGATCACCCGACAGATCCGTCCGCATCACCAACGTGTTCACGAAGAACCCGATCAAGCCCTCCGTCTCCGCACGATTCCGGTTCGCCACCGGCGTGCCGACGACCACATCGTCCGACCCCGCATGCCGCCCCAGCAGCACCAC
>NZ_RDBK01000032.1:108899-116372 GCF_008042275.1 Streptomyces sp. OR43
CGCCGACCTCAGAGCCAGCGCCAGATTCACCACACCACCATGCGCGACCTGCACACCCTTCGGACGACCCGTCGAACCCGACGTATAGATGACATACGCCAGCTGGTCAGCAACGGTCACCACATCCGGCGCCACCGACGGGAGTCCAGCCAGCGCGTCCACCACACCCGGATCGTCCAGCCACACCACACGACCCGCCACCGGCAACCCCTCAGCCACCGCCCGCTCACCCACCAACACCTGCACACCCGCATCCGCGAGCATGAACTCAAGCCGATCAACCGGGTATTCAGGGTCCAGCGGCACGTACGCACCACCCGCCTGCCACACCGCAAGCACCGCCACGACCATGTCCACACCACGCGGCAGACACAGACCCACGACGGACTCCGCACCCACACCCGCGTCACAGAGAAGGTGCGCCATTCGGTTGGCCCGCGCCATCAACCCGCCGTACGTCACCGACTCCGCGCCGGCCACCACAGCCACCGCATCAGGCACCGCCGCAGCCCGCTCCGCGATCAGCTCATGCACCCCACCCACCGACGGCAGCGCCACACGCCCGCCGTCGCCACCCGCCACCAGCTCCTCGCGTGCCACGTCGGTGAGCCGGTTCGGCGTGTGCGGCCGGTCCGTAGGCAGTTTCTGTGCCGGCAGATCGGTCGATCGGTCACGCCTGTTTTCCAGTTCACCGTTCATGACGCCCCCCACGCGGTTCCGCTAGTTCTTGTCCAGGAATTCGATGATTGCCGCGTTCACCTCGTCAGGACGTTCCAGATACCCGAAGTGACCGCTCTTGGGAATTTCCACGTAATCGCAGTCAGGGATCGCCTCGGCGACCTCGGCGGCGAGATGTGGCGGGGTGATGAAGTCATCGCTGAATGCGATGACACGACAAGGTGCGGACACGTTCCGGAGTGCTTCTCTGCGGTCGGCGTCCGTGTTGATCCATGACTGCCCGACGGAGCTTTCGCCGCCGGAGAGCCGGAAGGTCTCCCACCACAGCGACACGGCCTTGTCGTCGTTGAGGGTGGAAGGGGAGAGCCACTGCAACGCCGACACGGCCGCTTGGTGGTCCGCGGGCAGCTTGGTTCCGCTCTGCAGCAGGGCCCGTTCGGCGGCTCCCAGCGCGGCACGGGTGACGTCGGAGCGCGACTTGGTGGCGATCAGCACGGCGCACCGGACGAGGTGCGGCGCGCGGATCGCCAGTTCCTGCGCGATCATCGCCCCCAGGGAGACACCCACGATGCGGCAGGGCGCCGCGTCCAGGGCCTCGATGAGGCCCTGGGTGTCGGCGACCATGTCGTCGAGGGTGTACTTCCCCGGGGGGATGTCCGAGGGGGCGATTCCCCGGTTGTCGACCGTGATGGTCTGGTAGCCGGCCGCGTTCAGTGCGGGGGTCTGGTGCAGCGTCCAGACCCGTCCCGCGGCCGAGGACCCCATGATCATGAGGACCCGTTCACCGCGGCCCGACCGTTCGTAGGAAAGCCGAATGCCGTTGGTGAATACGTGCGGCATGTCCGTGGGGCCCCTTATTCGCCGTCGAGCGCGACGCGGAGGCTCTTGGGCCGCATGTCGGTCCAGGTCTCCTCCAGATAGGCGTCGCACTCGGCCTTCGAGGCGTTGACGCCCGTCTCGGTCCAACCGCCGGGGACCGCCAGGTCGGCCGGCCAGATCGAGTACTGCTCCTCGTCGTTGATGAGGACCTTGAATCGGGCTTCGTCGTTCTCGAAGTCGAAGGTGACGGTACGCATGGCTGTCTCCTCTTCAGGTGTTTCCGGGAAGGGAAGGAAAGGAAAGGACGGTGGAACAAGAGGTTCTACAACGGCAGGCCGCCGCAGGTCAGTTGGACGGGCCGGCCGCGCCGAGCACGACGTCGCCGCCGTCGGTCTCCCCCACGGCCTGCCGCGCGAACTGCGTGTAGTACAGGTCGGCGTACAAGTCGCCGGACGCCAGCAGCTCCTCGTGCGTGCCGCGTTCGCGGACCCGGCCGTCGTCGATGACGAGGATCTGGTCGGCCTCGCGGATGGTCGAGAGCCGGTGGGCGATCACCACGGACGTGCGGCCCTTGAGCGCGGTCCTGAGGGCCCGCTGGATGGCGACCTCGGACTCGGCGTCCAGGTGCGCGGTGGCCTCGTCGAGGACGACCACGGGGGGCGCCTTCAGGAGCAGCCTCGCGAGGGCGATGCGCTGCTTCTCTCCTCCCGACAGGCGGAATCCGCGGTCGCCGACGACCGTGTCCAGGCCGTTGGGGAGCGCTTCGACGACGTCCCAGACCTGCGCTGCGCGGCACGCCTCGACGAGGTCGGGCTCGGTGGCGTCGGTGCGGGCGTACAGGAGGTTGGCCCGGATGGTGTCGTGGAACAGGTGGGCGTCCTGGGTGACCACGCCGATCGTGTCCTGGAGGGACCTCATGGTGAGGTCGCGGAGGTCGTGGCCGCCGATGCGTACGGTTCCGGAGACGGGGTCGTAGAACCGGGGCATCAGGTTCGTGATGGTCGTCTTGCCGGCGCCGGACCGGCCGACGAGGGCGGTCAGCTTGCCCGCCGGGGCGCGGAAGCTGATGCCGTCGAGGACCCATCCCCCGTCGTCGCGCTCCGGGCCGCGGGCGTGGTCGGTGGACTCCAGGGAGGCCAGGGCGACTTCGCCGGCGGTGGGGTAGCGGAAGGAGACGCCGTCGAAGTGCACGTCCGGTGCCGCGCCGGGCTTGGTGAGCTGCAGGTCGACCGCGCCCATCCGCTCCTTGACGAGCGGGTCGAGGTCGAGGATCTCGAAGACCCGGTCGAAGCTGACGAGGGCGGTCATGGCGTTGGCCTGGACGCTGGAGAGCTGCTGGACCGGCGTATAGAGCCGGCCGACGAGGGTGACCAGGGAGACGAGCGTGCCGACGGCGATGACGTCGTTGACCACGAGCGCTCCGCCGAAGCCGAAAAGCAGGGCGAGCGTCACGGAGGCGGTGACGCCCATGATGATGCCGAGCTTCTGGGCGGTGACGTTCGTCTTCACACCGATGTCCCGTACGGCACGGGCGCGTTCGGCGAAGTAGGCCGTCTCGCGCTCGGGGCGCCCGAACAGCTTGTTGAGCATGGCACCGGCGACGTTGAACCGCTCGTTCATCAACGAGCCCATCTCGGCGTTGAGTTGCATGCTCCCGCGGGCGAGGTGCTGCATGCGCCGGCCGATGGCCTTACCGGGGATCAGGAAGAGCGGAACGATCAGCAGGGCGACCAGGCTGAGCTGCCAGGACAGGAAGAACATCGCGCCGAGCACCAGGACCAGGGTCAGGACGGTGTTCACCGTCTCGGCCATCAGCACGGTGACGGCCTGCTGGGCGCCGATGACGTCGGTGTTCAGCCGGCTGACGAGGGACCCGGTCTGGGCGCGGGTGAAGAAGCCGATCGGCTGCGCCTGGACGTGCCGGAAGACCTGGGTGCGCAGGTCGTAGACGAGGCCCTCGCCGATCTGGGCGGAGAGTTTCGCCTGGAAGTACTGCGTCAGGGCGTCGACCAGTGCGAGGCCGAGCAGCGCCGCGGCGACCCAGACGACGACGTCCATCTTGCCGGGCACGATGCCCTTGTCGATGACGATGCCGAACAGCAGCGGGCTGGCCGCGGTGACGACTGCGCTGAGCGCGGAGGCGCCCACAAGAAAGGAAAGCCGTAAGCGATATCGCTTTGCGTACGGGAAAATTCTCTGGATGGTGCCGGGACGAATTCCTTCGTTTCCTTCCGGACCACCGCCTCGATTGCCTTCCCCCGACGGGTCAGGGAACTCTCCGTCGTCCGGCGCCCGCACCGTCACTCTCACAGCGCTCTTCTCCTCACGGAAATTGCCACACGGTGTTCTACGCGGCACAGCTTCGCTCGGCCGCAAGCATCCATGAGAGCGCCCTGAAGAGGCAACGGTGTCCGGCGGTGGTGCCGGGACGGGTGGGAGAGGTGGTTTTCAACTGACGCGATGCCGCAGTTGAACGCCCTGCGGGGAAGCAACAGCGAATAGCGCCGCGCTTATACTTCAGCAACGGCGCTGACCACCAGAGGTTCCGTCGGAGCGACTCGTTCAGTCGCGACGGTTCAGTCGGTGCGGCGGGCTCCCGGAACGACGAGGCCCGTTTCGTACGCGGTGATGACGGCCTGGGTGCGGTCCCGCAGACCGAGTTTGGTCAGCGTCCGGCTCACGTGTGACTTGACCGTCTCCTCCGTGACGTGGAGGCGGGCGGCGATCTCCCCGTTGGACATGCCCTCGGCGACGAGCAGCAGGACCTCGGTCTCCCGGGCCGTGAGCGTGTGGAGGGCCGGCGACGCGGGCTTGGCGGCCGGGTTGCCCGCGGGCAGCTTCGTGAACTCGCTGATGAGCCGGCGGGTGACCCCGGGGTCGAGCAGGGCCTCTCCGGCGGCGACGACGCGGACCGCGTCGAAGAGCCGCTCGGCGGTGGCGTCCTTGAGCAGGAAGCCGCTGGCGCCGGCGCGCAGCGCGTCGTAGACGTACTCGTCGAGGTCGAAGGTCGTCAGGATGAGGACGCGGGGGACGTCCGCCCCGTCGGGCGCGTCGCCGAGGAGCTGCCGGGTGGCCTCTATGCCGTCCATCTCGGGCATGCGGATGTCCATGAGGACGACGTCCGGGGACACCTCGCGGCAGACGCGGACCGCGTCGACGCCGTTGGTGGCGGTCTCGACGATGGTGAATTCCGGCTGGGAGTCGAGGAGCGCGGCGAATCCGGTGCGGACGACGAGGTGGTCGTCCGCGACGACGACGCGGATCGGTGACGGCGGCGTGGTCATGGGGTCCGTTCTGGTTTGGCGGGGAAACTGGCTTCGACGATGAATCCACAGGCATCCGCCGGACCTGTGCTTACCTGCCCGCCGACGGCGGCGACGCGTTCCCGCATCCCGAGCAGGCCGTAGCCGCCGCTGCTGCCACTGCCACTGCCGCTCCCGTTCGTGCTGCCACCGCCGCTGCCGGGCGGCGCGGGCGGCGCTCCGGGCCCGTTGTCGCGGATGCTGACGTGCAGGGCGTCGTGGGCGTAGTGCAGTTCGACGTCGACGGGTGCGCCCAAGGCGTGCTTGCGGGCGTTGGTGAGGGACTCCTGGACGATGCGGTAGACGGCCAGCTCGATGCCGGGGCCCATGGGGCGGGGGCTGCCGCTGAGGATGAGCCGGATCGTGGAGGTGGATGCCTTGCGGGCCTCGTCGAGGAGGTCGTCGAGCTGCGTGAGGTCGGGTTGCGGCCGGCGTTCGGCGCCGCTGGGCGGCTCGTCGTCGTCGCGCAGTACGCCCAGCAGGCGGCGCATCTCGGTGAGGGCGGCGCGGGCGGTGTCGCCGATGCTGAGGAGGCGTTCGCCGCCCGCGGCGGGCATGCCGGGGGTGGCCATGCGGGCGGTCTCGGCCTGGACGGCGATCATGGAGACGTGGTGGCCGACGACGTCGTGGAGTTCGCGGACGATGCGGGCTCGCTCCTCGCGGGCGGCGTTCTCCCACTGGCTGCCGGCCATGACCTCGCGGGTGGCGTCGCGTTCCCGGTCGCCCTCGCGGGCGCGGCGGGCGAGGCCCGCGAAGGCGGCCGTCGGGGCCAGCGCGGCGAGGAGAACGACGCGTACCCGGTAGTCGGTGGCGTCCGCGGATCCGGCGCTCGCGACGTCGAGCGCGAGGGCGAGGAACGGCACGCTGAACAGCGTCGCCGCGAGGACGTGGCCGCAGCGGCCGAGCCGGTACTGGGCGATCAGCTGGGCGGCGAAGCCCGCGAGCGTGAGCGTGTGGAAGACCGTGAGGGAGCCGAAGCTCGCCGCGGTGACCGTGACTCCGGCGAGGACGGGGCGCAGGAGGGCCAGCGGCAGGGCGGTGCAGAGGCACAACAGGCCGATGACCATGGCGAGTTGGATGCTGCTGCCGTTCTCGGTGGCGTTCTGCGTGGTGGCCGCGAACATCCGGGGGATCGATCCGCGCTCGGCGACCAGTTCGGCGAGCGATTCGGCGATCGCGAGCCCGCACAGCGTGGCGACGAAGGCGGGGTTGCGTGGGAGGACCGAGGCCCGCCGCAGCACTCCGGTCCAGCTGTCACGCCACGCACTCGCTCGGTTCACGCCGGTCATTATGGCAGTCGGCCCTGTGCGCGGTCGTCGCTCCACGCGGTGATCAGGTGCTCCCTCGCGCGAGGGACGGGGGTGTCGCTCGCGCGAGGGAGGAGGGTGGTGCGACGGCTCAGCGACGCGTCTCCCGGAGGGCGTCCGCGAATCGTTCGAGGCCCTGGGTCAGCTGGTCCGTGCGGCCGCCGAAGCCGATCCGGACGTGCTGCGGGCTGTCGAAGCACGAGCCGGGGATGACGAGCACGCCGCTCTTCTGGAACAGCGCGTCGCAGAACGCGTCGACGTCGGGGACGTCGACGAGCCGGGGGAACGCGCTGACGCCGCCGGCCGGCGCGGCCAGCGACACCAGGTCGGGGTGTGCGGCGGCCCAGTCGAGCAGGAGCTCTCGGTTGTGGCCGGCCTGGTCGAGGCGCGGGCGGACGAACGCCGGGGCGTTCTCCAGTACGGCCTGGGCGAGCAGTTCGTTGAGCGGCGACACGTGGAGCGTGGTGTAGTCGCGGATGCGGACGCAGTCGGTCAGCAGCTCGGCGGGTGCCACGCACCAGCCGAAGCGGAGTCCGGGAAGCCCGAACGCCTTGGAGAAGCTGCCGAAGCTGACGGCCCGCTCGTAGAGCGTGGTGACGTCGGGCAGCGGCGGCGTCCCGTAGGTGAGGTCGCGGAACGCGCCGTCCCACAGGAGCCACGCGCCGACCTGCCGGCCTGGTCGAGGCGCGGGCGGACGAACGCCGGGGCGTTCTCCAGTACGGCCTGGGCGAGCAGTTCGTTGAGCGGCGACACGTGGAGCGTGGTGTAGTCGCGGATGCGGACGCAGTCGGTCAGCAGCTCGGCGGGTGCCACGCACCAGCCGAAGCGGAGTCCGGGAAGCCCGAACGCCTTGGAGAAGCTGCCGAAGCTGACGGCCCGCTCGTAGAGCGTGGTGACGTCGGGCAGCGGCGGCGTCCCGTAGGTGAGGTCGCGGAACGCGCCGTCCCACAGGAGCCACGCGCCGACCTCGCCCGCGAGGGCGACGATGCGGCGCAGTTCGTCCTCGGTGACGGTGGTGCCGGTCGGGTTCTGCGGGAAGTTGACGATGATCGCCTTGGTCCGCTCGGTGACCAGGCCGGCGAGCTCGTCGACGTCGGGGTGCCAGTCCCGCGCCGGGTCGAGGTGCCAGTCCTTGATGGTGCAGCCGAGGGCGGTCACGTACTCGACGAGCAGGTGGTACCCGGGCCGGACGACGACGACCTCGTCGCCGGCATCGAGGAGTGCGGACATCACCAGGGCCAGTGCTTCGCCGGAGCCGCTCGTCGTCATGACCCGGTCCGGGTCGACGCCGCCGGTGTGCCGGGCGACGGCGGCCCGTACGGAGGGGGCGCCGAGGGAGTAGCCGTCGTCGAAGACGAGCCGGTCGA
>NZ_RDBK01000033.1:0-18743 GCF_008042275.1 Streptomyces sp. OR43
GGCGCGGCGGGTGAACTCGCGGAACAGGGCGGTTCGGTGTTCAGCGGCCGACTGTCGCAGGACGCCCACCCCTGGCTCGCGGACCACGAGATCCTCGGCCGCACGCTTCTGCCCGGAACCGCCTTCGTGGACCTCGCGCTCGCCGTCGGCGAGGCCGTGGACGCGCCTCGGGTGGCGGAACTGACGCTGGAGTCTCCCCTGACACTCCCCGCGACCGGTTCCCTGCTCCTCCAACTGGCCGTCGGTCCGGGCGACGCGGAAGGCGACCGTTCCCTCAGCATCCACACACGCCCGGACCCGGCGAGCGACTGGACCCGGCACGCCACGGGCACCCTGACTCCGGCCGCGGCCGGCCGGCCGGCCGCGGCGGACGCCGCCTGGCCGCCGCGCGGCGCCGAGCCTCTCGATGTCGAAGCCCTGTACGCGCGGCTCGACCGACTCGGTTATGCCTACGGGCCCAGCTTCCGCGCCGTACGGGCCGTATGGAGCGACGGCGACGACCTCGTCGCCGAACTCACGCTCCCGGACGAGCTGCTGGATCAGGCGGCGGATTTCCCGGTCCACCCGGCGCTGCTCGACGCGGCCCTGCATCCGCTGGTCGGACGGGAGGCGCAGGAGGGTGCCGGTCTGCCCGTGCCCTTCGCCTGGTCGGGCATCGAACTCTTCAGCACCGGCGCCACCACCGTGCGCGCCCGCTGGTCGTCGGGACGGCTCACGGTCACCGACCCGGCCGGCCATCTGGTTCTGTCGGCCGAGTCGCTCGCTCTGCTGCCCGTCGAGGCGTCGGCCCTCAGCGCACCCGGTGGCCGCACGCCCACGCCCCACCGCATCGACTGGGTACCCGTCGCCCACGACACCCCGGCCCGGGCGCAGACCCTCCATGTCACCGCGCTCGGGGATCTCGCGCCGGACGCGGCCGTGCCCGATGTCGTCGCCGTGAGCGTTCCGCCGGGACGCGGCGCGGCCGGGCACACCCTGGAGCTGGTACGGGAGTGGCTGGAGCAGGACCGCTTCGCCGATGCGCGGCTGCTGGTCCTCACGCGTGGTGCGGTGGCGGCCGTGGCGGGCGACGCTGTTCCCGATCCATGGTCGGCCGCCGTTTGGGGGCTGGTCCGGTCGGCGCAGTCGGAGCACCCCGGCCGGTTCGCCCTGGTGGATGTCGACGGGGACACCCCGGATCTCGCGGCGCTCTCGTCCGCATCGCTCGGTGAACCCCAACTCGCCCTGCGTGAGACCGCCTTGCTCGCACCCCGGGTCACCCGGGGGCACACCGCAGAGTCCGCTCCCGAAGGCCGCGACTACGGCCGTCGCACGGTCCTGATCACCGGCGGCACCGGTGGTCTCGGCCGACTCGTGGCCCGGCATCTCGTGGCCCGGCACGGAGCCCGGCAGCTGCTGCTTCTGAGCCGCAGCGGTGAACACGCCGAAGGTGCGGCAGCATTGGCCGCCGAGCTCGCCGAGGCCGGGGCCGAGGTGCGGTTCGCCCAGGGGGACGTGTCCTCGCGCGAGGACCTGGCCGGGGCTCTCGCCTCGATCTCTTCCGCGCAGCCCCTCGGGGCGGTCTTCCATCTGGCGGGCGTACTGGACGACGTGACGATCGGGAGCCTCACTCCGGGCCGGCTGGAAGCCGTGCTCCGTACGAAGGCCGATGCGGCCTCGCACCTGCACGAGCTGACGGCCGATGCCGAGTTGGACGACTTCGTGCTGTTCTCGTCGATCGTCGGGGTCACCGGCAACTCCGGACAGGCGAACTACGCTGCCGCCAACGCCTACTTGGATGGCCTCGCACAGCATCGCCACGCCCTGGGCCTCCCCGCCACCTCACTCGCCTGGGGACTCTGGGACGTGCCCGACGGGATGAGCGGTGGCCTCGGGGCCACCGAGCTGGCCCGCTGGCAGCGGTCGGGGCTCACCCCGCTCTCCGTCACCGACGGCCTCGCGCTGCTGGATGCGGCCGTTGTCGGCGAGGACCCGGCACCGGTCCTCGTACGGACCGACGCGAATGCTCTGCGGGCGAGGGCGGAGCAGGGGGTTCTGCCTTCCGTGCTGCGTGGGCTGGTCCGTACACGGCGTCCGCGCGCCTCGGCAGCGCCGGCCGATGCCGCCGGAGCCGGCTCGTGGGCGACCCGCACCGCCGGGCTGCCGGAGGAGGAACGGCAGCGTACGGTCGCTGAATTGGTACGGACGACCGCGGCCACCGTCCTCGGTCACGCCACCTCGGAGACACTGGACGACTCCCGCGCCTTCCGGGATCTGGGCTTCGACTCCCTCGCGGGTGTCGATCTGCGGAACCGGCTGGCCACGGCCACCGGTCTGCGGATCTCCACCACGGCCGTCTTCGACCATCCCACCCCCCGGTCCCTGGCCGCCCATGTGCTGACCCTGCTGCCCGGGGGCCCCGCCGCGGCTCCCGGCGCCCTCATCACCGGAGCGCGGCCCACCGACCAGGACGATCCCATCGTGATCGTCGGCATGGCCTGCCGCTACCCGGGCGGCGTGTCGTCGCCCGACGACCTGTGGGACCTCGTCGCATCGGCGCAGGACGCCATCGGAGGCTTCCCCACCGACCGGAGCTGGGACCTGGCGAACCTCTATGACCCGGACCCGGACCACCTCGGTACCTCCTACTCCCGCCAAGGCGGATTCCTGTACGGGGCAGGGGAGTTCGACGCCGAGTTCTTCGGGATCAGCCCGCGCGAGGCCCTTGCGGCCGATCCGCAGCAGCGGCTGCTACTGGAAACCGCGTGGGAGACGTTCGAGCGGGCCGGAATCGACCCCGGCACCGTGCGGGGCAGCCGAACGGGGGTCTTCGCCGGGGTCATGTACAACGACTACGGGTCGAGGTTGCTCAAGGCCCCGCAGGATCTGGAGGGCTATCTCCTCACGGGCAACACATCGAGCGTGATCTCGGGGCGGGTCGCCTACACCTTCGGTCTCGAAGGGCCCGCGGTGACCGTGGACACGGCGTGCTCCTCGTCCCTGGTCGCCCTGCATCTGGCCGCCCAGGCGCTGCGGCAGGGCGAATGCGACCTGGCACTCGCCGGCGGCGTCACCGTGATGGCCCGCCCCGACACGTTCGTCGAGTTCAGCCGGCAGCGAGGGCTGTCCCCCGACGGCCGGTGCAAGTCCTTCTCCGCCTCGGCCGACGGCACCGGGTGGTCGGAGGGGGTGGGGCTGCTGCTCGTGGAGCGGCTGTCCGACGCCCGGCGCAACGGTCATCAGGTGCTCGCGGTCGTACGCGGCTCCGCCGTCAACCAGGACGGTGCGAGCAACGGCCTCACCGCGCCCAACGGCCCCTCCCAGGAGCGCGTCATCCGCCAGGCCCTGGCCGGTGCGGGCCTGCGGGCATCGGAGGTCGACGCGGTCGAGGCGCACGGGACGGGTACAAAGCTCGGCGACCCCATCGAGGCCCAGGCCCTCCTTGCCACCTACGGACAGGAACGGCAGAACGACGAGCCGCTGCTGCTCGGTTCACTGAAGTCGAACATCGGGCACGCCCAGGCGGCGGCCGGGGTGGGCGGCATCATCAAGATGGTCGAGGCCATGCGCCACGGCGTACTCCCCCGCACCCTGCACGTGGACACCCCGTCCCCGCACATCGACTGGGAGGCGGGGGCCGTCAGGCTTCTGACGCAGGAGACCGACTGGCCCGACCATGACCGGCCGCGCCGGGCCGCCGTGTCGTCCTTCGGGATCAGCGGAACCAATGCCCACGTCATCCTGGAACAGGCACCCGAGCTACAGGAATCCGCTCCCGACACCGACGACAGCACACCCGTGCTGTGGCCGCTGTCCGCGCACAGCCCGGCCGCCCTGCGCAGCCAGGCGGCACGCCTCGCCACCTTCGTACGGGAACGCCCGGACTCGGCGGTGGCGATCAGCCGCACCCTGGCGACCGGACGCGCGGCCCTTGAGCACCGTGGGGTGGTGTTGGCGGGTGACCGGGACCAGGCCCTCGACGCCCTGACCGCACTCGCCACCGACCAGGAACACCCCGCACTCGTACGCGGCACCGCCGCACCCACACCCCGCATCGCCTACCTCTTCACCGGCCAGGGCAGCCAACGCCCCCAAATGGGCCAGACACTCTATGAGGCTCACCCGCCGTACGCCGCCGCACTCGACGACGCCTGCGACGCACTCGACCCCCACCTCGAACACCCCCTGCGCGACATCATGTTCGCCGCCCCAGGCACCCCCGAAGCTGAGCTGCTCAACGAAACCCGCTACACCCAGGCGATCTGCATGCAGCGGATGCGCCCGATGCGGTCCGCGATCCGGCCCGCCGTGGCGGCGCCGATCGCACAGCCGATCAGGGCGATGGCGATGACCTGGGCGAGCGTTCCGGAACCGATGTCGTACCGGTCGCGGATCGCTTCGACGGCGCCGTTGATGACGGAACTGTCGTAGCCGAAGAGGAAGCCACCCATCGCAGCAGCAGCCGTGATGAAGATGACATGGCCGATGTGTTCCGGATGGGCCGCCCGGGCTCCGGACTCTGGTCCCTGCGATGTGCTGGTCACGTGAACTCCTCGGGGTGCCGGCGATGCCGCCGGGACGCCGCTCTCCCCTGCACCGTTCCAGGTACCTTCGGGAAAAGCGGCACGAAAACTGCCGTATGTGCTTGAAGACAGCCTTCGTCCCACTGTTGTGACGTGGGGCCGCGCCTTCCCAGCCGGGCGGAGCGCCCTGCGGCCGACACCTCGCCCCTGCACCCTGCACGCCCGGCGCACCGGACGCGTTCACCGCGGCGGGGTCCTGCCGGGGGGATCCTGCGCGGTCGGCGGTCCCGGCGGGTCCTCCAGGAAGTCCGTTGTGGGCGTGAAGAACAAGCAGCCCGTCAACCGGCGTGGAGAAGTCGAGAATGCGGTCGTACGGTGCCCTCTCCGTGCCCAGGAACATCCGTTTCAGCATCGTCTCGGTGACCTCGGGGCTGCGCGCGTAGCCAATGAAGTACGTACCGACCTCCCCGCGGCCCGCGGCTCCGAACGGCATGTTGTCACGGAGGATCTCGCGCTCGTTGCCGGCCGCGTCGGTGACTGTGGTGAGAGCGACATGTGAGTCCGCGGGCTTCGCGTCGTCCGCGAGTTCCACGTTGGAGATCTTGCGGCGGCCCACGGCGCTCTCCTGCGCTTCGACCGAGAGGGCCTCCCAGGCGTCGAGGTCGTGCAGATACTTCTGCACGACGGCGTAGCTGCCGCCCCCGAACGCGGGATCCTCCCCACCGACCAGCACCGCGGTCCGCGCCGCGTCGCCCGTCGGGTTCTCGGTACCGTCGACGAATCCGAGCAGGTCCCGTTCGTCGAAGTACTTGAAACCGTGCACCTCGTCCTGGACGGTGACGGCTCCGCGCAGACGGTTCATGATCTCCGTGGTCAGCGCGAAACACAGATCCAGCCGAGAGGCACGGATGTGGAACAGCAGGTCCCCGGGGGTGGTGACTGCTCGGTGCACAGCCCCGTGCAGGGCCTCGAAGGGATGCAGCCGGGCCGGGCGCGGACCGGAGAACAGACGGTCCCATGCCTGCGAGCCGATGCCGGTCACACAGCTCAGTCCGCCGTCGGGCAGGGCCCGGAAGCCGACGGCGCGCTCCAGCGAACCGAGGTCGGGCAACAGCTCTCGCACGGCTTTCTCGCCGCCGCCGTCGATCGTGACGACCAGGAAGACGGCCGCGCCGGTCAGCGGCGCGAGAACCATCTTCGGGACCGGGTCCGTGAGGGTTCCGGGCGTGCCGTGCTCCTCCTCGGCGGCCATGTTCTCGGCGGACGACCTCAGTGCCAGTAGGCGCTCAGACGCTCCGTGCGGCACAGCTCACGCTCCTCCCGGGGTGTCGACGGGCGCGGGACGGCTGCGGCGCCGAGCGTGCGGAGGGCGCTCTCGCTCAGCATCCCTCGCAGGTGCAGCTCCTCGATGAGCGAGGTCAGGACCTGGCCGTGCGCGACGACCCACTCCACGGTCCGGTCGAACCGGCGCAGCGGTCGGCCGGTGAGGACCGAGCCGACGGAGGGAAGCTCCGCCGCCTCCAGTTCACGGACCGCTCCGAGCATGGATATATGCAGACGTGTCATCAGCGGGTCTCTTTCATGCCGTGGGAGGGTACGTCGCTCCGCAAGCCGCCTTCGGCTCGTGGGCCACCCGGCGTCAGGAACTGGTCTCGGGTGAGGGCCGGCCGGCGAGCCATTCCTCATAACTCGTCCGCGCGATGAACGCGTCCGCTTCGGGAAGGAGATCGGTCGGTCCCAGACGTGCGCCGAAGAACGGGCTGCGGGCATCCGTGAACACACGTCTGTACTCCGCGTTCGCCGTGAGGGCGGCACCTACGAAGGCGTCCAGCCCGAGCTGCTCCGGGCCGGCCATCTCGTGGACACCGGTCCTGGGCCGGGACACAGCGGTGTGCGCGAGCAGCACGGCCACGTCCTTCAGGGCTACGGGACGCACTTCGACCGGTGGCACCCATACGATCCAGTCCTCCGTGCCCGCCGTTGCTATCTCCTCCGCCGACTCGAACATCTGCGTGGAGCGGAGGATGAAATGAGGGAGCCTGGAACGCTGGATCATCGCCTCCCGGGCTTTGAGGGCTCGGAAGACCCCTCTGTTCGCTATGCGGTCCAGCCCTGCCACGGACAGAGCGACGTGGTACGTGACACCAGCCGTTGCCTCAGCCTGGAACAGTCTGCGAGTGGAGCGGGTCCACGAGTCGGCGAGGGCTTCCTCGTCGACGAGGAACCCGTGGTCCTCGGTGAGGGTTCCGACGGCTGAGGACGGCCGGCACAGGAGATCGATCACCACCGAGCAGCCGCGCAACGCCTCTGTGATCTCCAGCTGCGTGAACGGGTCAAGACCTCGTGGCGCGGAGAGCAGCTCGACCTCGTGGCCGTGATCCCTGACCTGGAGGGCGGTCTCGGCCCCGATCTGCCCGCCGTCGTCCCACACGGCGACCTTCATTCCGGAACCCCTCTTTCGTTGATCGGCCCGTGCGGACGGCGGCGTGTGCCGGCTTGGCGCGGTCATTCCTGCGGAACCCGCTGCGTGCCCGGACATCAACTGGATACCGCGGACGCCTCCGCGTGCGTCCCCACCAGCAGACCGGTGGACTGGCCCACCTCGACCAGGTAGCCGTCGGGGTCCCGCAGATAGCAGCGCAGCTCGGACCCGCGGTCGACGGGCGGCGTGAGGAAGTCGGCCCCTACGGCGACCGCGTGGGCGTGGAAGGCGGAGATGTCGGCCACACGCACGTTGAGGAAGCTCGAAACGGGTTCACCGCTTCGGGGCGCCTCCAGTGTGACCCCCGGCTTGTCCGCGGTGGGCCCTCCGCCGGGGTTCATGATGATCCAGCTGTTGGCGATCTTGACCATCGCCGGGTTCTCCGCCATGACCACTTCTCCGCCGAAGACGTCCGCGTAGAAGCGACGACTCACGGCCACGTCACGCACCGTCAGGAAGTGTGTGAGCAGAAGGCCTTGTTGTGGTGCGGGCAGCTTCGCCTGTGGTGTCATCGTGCCGTCGTCCCTTCGTGAGCCCGAGCCGTGTACCGGACCCGATCCGGAAGACCGGCCCTGGGCACCTGTATCGGTGCGGCGCCGGCACCGGCGGGGGCCCACCACGTCTGACCGGGCAGGGAGCCGATCCGTGACACCGGTGACAAGCCGCGGTGCCGTGGCCGACGGCACGGACTGACCGGGGTGCAGGGCAATACACCTGGGGCGTGTGTCGTCGGCGGTCATGCCGGCGTACGGGCGGAAGCCGAAGAACCGGCGTACGGATATCACCTTTCGCTCGACGCCGCCCATACGCGTCCGGACAGTGGGTTTCACCACACACCGGAGAGGGCGACGGCGGCAGGATCCGGAACACGCGGTCGCCCCCGTCACGCGGCGCCCCTGGGGCCGCACACGCCGGCCGCCGAGCGACCGCGTTCTCGGGGCGGCCAAGCCTCACGACAGCCGGAAACGCCATGGCCGGCCGCTCGTCAGTGCGGAGGGCTCCGTCAGGCCAGCCAGTCCGTGTAGCGAGTGGCGGCGAGGTGAGCGTTGCGGTCCGTGAGGACCTCTCCCTCGACGGCCGCGAACATACCGGCCGTGGGGTCCGTGACCACGGGGCGGTCGTCACCCTGGTGGGACAGGGTGACGCGGCCGAGCTCGTCGAGGGCGAACACCTCGGGGCCACCAATGTTGCGGATGCCGTTGAGGGGTGCGCCGACGGCGACCTCCGCCACAGCCGCGGCCACGTCCCTGGCAGCGATCGGCTGGATCGGTGTGGCCGGCAGCCGGACTGCCTCGGCGTCGGCGGTCCAGGAGAGAACGGCGTCAATGAACTCCATGAACTGCGTGGCCCGGACGATCGAGTACGGGACGGGACCGGCCTTCAGCAGGTCCTCCTGGAGGACCTTGGCACGGTAGTAGTCGAGCTGCGGCACCTGGTCCACCCCGACGATCGAGAGGATGACGAAGTGACCGACGCCGCCCCTCTGGGAGGCGTCCAGCAGGTTGTCCATCGAGGTCCGGAAGAAGGCCGGTGAGGCCTCGTCGAACGTCGGCGAGTTGGTCAGGTTGACGACGACGTCGGCACCCTCGACCGCCTGTTCGATCCCTTGGCCGGTGATGACGTCCACTCCGGTGGACAGTGAGTGCGGTACCGCCTCGTGTCCGGAGGAATTCAGATTGCGCACGACCTGCGAACCGATCAGTCCGGTTCCGCCGATGACTGCGATCTTCATGGCGCTCCTTCTCTCAACATTCGATGCACGCTCGGACATATCGTCTGGTGGGGTGCCGGCACGCTCGGCTGCCGCGCGCCCGTTCCAGAACATATTGCTGACCGAACGCCTCGCGCGTTTGTGACAAGCCGTGCGACACGCGTCTCGGGGACACCACCGGCGGGTCCATGCCTTCCACGGCGGGCAGGGCACGAGGCGCGGCTGCTGCCGGGGCTGAGACGGCCGCAGCCTCTCACGGCGCGCTGACGGTGCGACGGCGGTGAGCTCGATCCCGATGCTGTCGATCGATGAGATGTGCGGTCTCCCGGCATGGCGCGAGGGCGCGGCGGACGAACCGCAGGCGCGTCACGCGGCCTGGCGCGCCCGGAGGTGCACCGGCCGGGCCGGTCTGCGGCGTACGGGGGTCAGACGGCTTACACGGTTCTCCGGGACGAGCAGACCTACGAGAGCTTCCAGGTCGCCGGTGTCGGCCGCGGTCCGGAACGCATCGACGAGGCGACGGTGGGTCTCGGTGGGGATCGGCCGCTCCCGTTCGCTGTCGAGACGGGCCTGGGCCCGGTGGACCACCACGCGTGCGTTCGGGGCGCTGATCCGAAGCAGCTTGGCGAGGTCCTCGTAGGTGTAGTCGAAGCCCTTGCGCAGGACGTAGGCGGCCAGCCGGTCCGGCGTCAGTCTGGCCATGAGCATGGCCAGGGCCGACTCGATCGCCGCCGCTCGCTCAGCACACACCACGGGGTCGGCGGCGGCACGGTCTCCGATGTCGGCCAGGTGTGGTTCGGACGGCGTCTCGTGGCGTCGGCGCCCCGACTGGATGACGTTGATCGCCAGACGGGTGGTGGCCGTGGCCAGGAACGCGGACGGATTCCTGATCCCCGCACGATCGGTGAGCTGCCAGCGCACCCACACGTCCTGGACCACGTCCTCGGCTCCCGAGGCATCGCCGACGATCCGGCGGGCGATGCCGAAGAGCCGATTCCGCTGGACCAGGAAGACGTCCAGAGCGGTGTCCAGGTCGCCCTCGGCGGGACGGGCTGCCGACGGGCCGGGGTGTGTGGTGGTCTCCGGACTGGACACGGACATCAGGGCTCCTCTGGGTGAACGAACGCCCTTGCGGGCGATGGTTCCACCCTCCGTCCACGGCCCCCCTTGCCGCGCCCTTGGAGTCCGTGGTCGGGTCCGTAGGCTACGGAGTCAGGGGCCCTACGGACCCTCAGCCCATCCGCGCCATGCCCTCGTCGCCGGAGTCCGCTGGCGGCCCCGCGAGGGCACCCGGCAGGGCCCGACGCGAGTTGATCCCGAGCTTGGTGAACACCTTGCGCAGGTGCCATTCCACCGTGTGCGGGCTGATGAACAGCTCCGCGCCGATCTTGGCGTTCGTCATGCCGTCGGCGGCGAGCGTGGCGACCTGTGACTCCTGGGGGGTGAGCACGCTCGTCGGCTTGGCCTCCCGCACGCTGACGTGCTCACCGGTGGCGAGCAGCTCGCGGCGGGCTCGTTCGGCGAATGCCTGCGCCCGCATCCCGTCGAACATCTTGTGAGCCGTACGCAGCTGCTCGCGGGCCAGCGACCGGCGGTGGGCACGGCGCAGCCACTCGCCGTACAACAGGTGGGTACGCGCCACCTCCACGGTTACGCCGCCGCGCCCGAACTCGGTGATCGCAAGCCGGTACAGCCGATCGGGCTCCTCGCCGTCGGCGAGGAGGGCCTGACTGCGAGCCCTGGCACCACGGGCCCAGCCGGAGTCGGTGGCCCGGGTGAGTGCGACCAACCGGTCGAGTGAGGCCCTGGCCTGGTCCAGCTCGCCGCAACGGGTGGCGGCCTCGACGTGTTCGACCAGCGACAGACCGGCGAAGTTGAACCCGTCGTGCTCGATGCCGGTGCGGGCGGCCTCCAACGCCTCCTCGTAGCGGGCCAGACCGTTGTACAGCACTCCCTGGATGTAGCCCATGGCACCCAGCAGCGACACCTCACCCCGCTGGTCGGCCCTGCGTCTGGCCTCCTCGACGATCCCGGCGGCGACGTCCGCCTCGCCACGCCACGCGGCCAGGACCAGGGCGGCGTACGTATGCGGCGCGTGGCCGGTCGCGGCGGCGAGCGCGTCGGCCTCGTCGATCATCCTGGCTGCTTCGGCGAAGTCGCCGTAGTGGATGTGCACCCCGCCGGCGTAGATGAGGGCCGGCGGCAGTGCGCCGAGCGCTCCTATGTCGCGGGCCAGACGCACCGCCCGACTCGACAGGGTGTCCCAGGCGTGCAGGTCCCAGGCGTAGTGGATGAACGCCTCCAGTGCGACCGGGACCAGCAGGAGCCAGCGCATGGTCGCCTCCCGGGTGGGGAGCTCCTCGGAGGCCAGCAGTTCCAGCGCTGCGCGCAGCGCGGGCACGCCGGTTTCGTATCCGTCCGTGAGGAGCGCGGCCACGCCCTCCAGGAGCATGTCGGCCGCGGTGGAGCCGGAGGGGGGCGCGCCCGACCCGCGGGCCGCGATGGCGGCGGCCCGGGCGCCGGTCGGACCGTGCACACGGCCCGCGAAGATGGTCGCGCTGATCGCCTCCAAGTACGTCTCCCGCGCCAGTGGCGAGCCTGCGGCGGTGAACTGCGCCGCGGCGTCGAGGAGCAGAGGCGCCGCTTCGTCGCTGCGGCTTCGCGCGAAGAGGATCCTGGCACGCAGGCGAGCCAGTCGGGCGCGGTCCAGCGTGTTCAGGGGGCACAGCTCGGCCACCGTCGCGAGCTCCGTGGCCCGATCGGGCGCCGCGGCCGAGAAGTGCGCCTCTGCCGCCGCCAGGGCCCGGCGCCCTCGTGGACGGCGGTCGGGTGTCACCTCGACGGCACGTTCCAGGAGTACCGCCTCGGCCGCGATGCCGCCGCGCTGCCGTGCGCGCTCAGCCGCGCGTTCCAGCCCTGCCGCGACCTCCTCGTCCGGACCCTCTGCGGCCTGCCCGGCGTGCCAGGCACGCCGGTCGGGATCGAGGACCGGATCCGTGGCTTCCGCAAGAGCCCGGTGTGCCGCTCTGCGTTCCTCGGGTGCGGCTCCGTGGTAGACCGCCGAGCGGACCAGCGGATGCCTGAACCGGACGGACTCGCCGAACTCGATCAGGCCGGCGGCCTTGGCCGGGGCGGCGTGGGGCGCGATCCGCAGCGTGGTGGCCGCACGGGCCAACAGACTTGCGTCGCCGACCGGTTCGGCCGCGGCGATCAGCAACAGCGTCCGTGTCGCGTCGGGAAGCGACCTGAGCCGGCTGGCGAAGTCCCGTTCGACCCGGCCGACGACCGGGCCGTGGACGGTTGGCGGACCGGACGAGTCCAGCCCGTAGGCCAGTTCGGCGGCGCTGCGACCCCGGGAGAACTCGAGGAGCGCGAGCGGGTTGCCGTGCATCTCGGCCAGGAACCGCTCCCGGACCCGCTTGTCCAGCCGCCCGCTGACAGCGGTCTCCAAGAGCTCGGCCGCGGCGGTGGCGCCGAGACCGCCGATCTGCAGCACCGGCAGATCGGTGAGGGTGCCCTGTCCCTCGGGGTCACGCACCGCGAACACTATGGCGATCGCCTCGGCAAGGAGCCTTCGCGCCACGAACTCCAGCGTCTGCAGGGAGACTTGGTCCAGCCATTGCGAGTCATCGACCAGGACGAGAAGCGGGCGGGCCTCGGAGACCCTGGTGAGCAGGGTGAGCACGGCGAGGCCGACCAGGAAGCGATCCGGCGGATCTCCGGCCGCCATGCCGAACGCCACACGCAGGGCGTCGCGTTGCGGCCCCGGCAGGTCGCCGATCTCCTGAAGGAACGGCGCGCACAATTGATGCAGGCTGGCGTAGGGCAGTTCCATGTCGGCCTCGATGCCCTGCGCCCGGGTCACGTCCGTCCGCGACGCCCGCTCGGCCAGGTACTCCAGGAGGACCGACTTCCCAATGCCGGCTTCGCCGCGGATCACCAGCACCCCGGACCCGCCCTCGGTCAGGCCTGCCAACAGGCCGTCGAGTGCGGCGCACTCGCGGTGCCGGCCGACCAGGTCCGGAAGCAAGCTGGCGATCATACGACGTGGCTCCTCAGGTGGATCCGGGGATGGCGAGCTCCCGTGAACGATGGTGGGGAACGATCTCCGTCAACATACCCGCAGCAGAGTTCACACCGTGCGTCAATACCTTGTGACACACTCCACATGTGAGATTGCTCGAAGGCTGTCACAGACGCGTCCGCCATCCGGTCGGCCCGCGGCATCGCCTCCGGCTCTCCGTGAACCGGTCGGCCTCACTCGGAGAGCGACGCGCCGCGCTCCTTCCGGCACCCGTCACGGGCGGAGGGTGTGGCGGTCGAGGGCGATCGCGGCGACGGTGCGCGCAGCACAGGATGCAGGACGGCCACACAACCGTGGCACCCGGTGGTGCATCGATGCCTGCCACTGTTATGGGCGGAGAGTGTGACATGCACGCTACCCCGCCCCGTGGCGGACCGCTGTCGCGCTGCTGTGCGTGGCGCACAGGTGCCCGCCCGGGCGCGAGTGCATCACCTCGTTCAACGGACCGCTGCGGTGCGGCTACTTCGTCCGCGTCGTCGCCATCGGCAACCGGCCGGACCCCGGCTCCGCTCGTGTGCCGTCCGTCCCACGAGGAGTCCGGCCGGGCCTGACCCGAGGCTTCCGTTCATCGCGGCAGCCCCGGGTCCCGCGCTGTCAGACCGGCAGGAGGGAAAGCAGCCGGAGACCGGTGTGGCTTTCCGTCCCCGGCCTCGCGGTGTAGACCACGAGGCGCTGAAACCGGTCGGGGTCGACGAGCGTCTGGCAGTCCAGTTCCAGCATCCCGACCTGTGGGTGCAGATAACGCTTCGTGGTGCAGTGCGGCACCAGTGCGGGCCGCTCGCGCCAAATGCCGGCGAACTCCGTACTTTCCCTGTTCAGCGCCGCCACGAGCTCGGCGGCATCCGAGTCGCCCCCCTCGCGGGAGTAGGCGCTGTGGAGGTCGGCCACCATGAGCCGGCTCTGCTCGGCGTGATCGCTCTCGGGGTGGACGAGGCGGGCGGCGGGGTCCGTGAACCAGCGGTAGTGGGAGCTGCGTGCCGCCCCGGTGTAGGCCGTCATGTCGCCCAGCAGCGCAACCGCCGGGCGCGTCTGTCGCAGCGTCTCGCCCAGGTGGTTCACCACCTGGGCGGGGGTGTCCTGCAGTCTGTCCAGGATGCGCATCATCCCGGCATCCACGTGATCACTACGACGCACACGGCGCGGCAGGGCGTGACCGGCGAGCCGGAAGAGGAGATCGCGTTCCTCCGGTGACAGGCGCAGTCCGCGGGCGATCGCGGCGAGCATCTGTTCTGAGGGGTGCGGGCCTCGCGGCTGTTCGAGTCTGGTGTAGTAGTCCACCGACATGTCGCAGAGAACCGCGACCTCCTCGCGGCGAAGCCCCCGGGTACGCCTGCGGCGGCCCCGGGGCAACCCGACGTCCTCGGGTTGAAGTGCCTCTCGGCGTGCCCGCAGGAACGCGGCCAGAGCCGCCCGATCCGCCATCGTCGTCCTTTCGCCCGTAGCCGTCCCCTCCCGGACGGGGCGCGCCGATGCGCGCTCGTCAGGAAGGGACCGCGGGAGGGGCGGCACACACGTGTGCCGCACGCTCCGCTCCCACGTCCACTGCCGGACACAGTGGGCCGAAGACGTGAACGCCCACCGGGACGACCTCATTCCCACCTGACCGTGTGCCGACCGGGGGCAGGCGGCCCGTGCGTCAGCGCGTGATCGCCTTGGTCTCCAGGAACTCCTCAAGTCCCGCACGGCCCATCTCGCGGCCGTTGCCGGACTGCTTGTACCCGCCGAACGGTGCCTGGAAGTTGTGCTGTCCACCGTTGACGTCGACCTGACCGACGCGCAGGCGCCTCGCGATCGCCATGGCGTGGTCCTCGTCGCCGGTCACCGCGGCGTTGAGTCCGTAGATGGTGTCGTTGGCGATCTCGACGGCGTGATCGTCATCGGTGTACGGGATGACGACGAGAACGGGACCGAAGATCTCTTCCTGGGCGATGACCGACTCGGAGGCGACGTCGGAGAAGATCGTCGGCTTGACGTAGGCGCCGGTCTCGAAACCCTCGGGCCGGCCTGCCCCTCCCACCACCAGTGTGGCGCCGTCGGCGATGCCGCGACGGATGTAGCCGTCGACGCGACGGCGCTGCGTCTCCGAGGCGAGTGGGCCGACCCTCGTGTCCTCGGAGGCGGGATCTCCGACCACGTAGTCCAGGGCGGCGGTCCGCAGCCTGTCGACCACGGCTGCCTGAAGCTCCTCGGGGACGAGCATGCGCACGTAAGCACCGCACGCCTGACCGCCGTTGGCCCATGCGAAAGCCAGCCCGCGGGTGACGGCGGAGTCGAGGTCGGCCTCGGGCAGGATGATGTGGGCCGCCTTGCCCCCGAGTTCGAGCGCGACCCGCTTCACCGTCCCGGAAGCCGCGACGGAGACGCTCCTGCCGGCGCGGGTCGACCCGGTGAACGAGATCATGTCGATCTTCGGATGCCGCGAGAGAGCCTCACCGACGACCGGGCCGGTCCCCTGCACCACATTGAACACACCGTCCGGGACTCCTGCCTCCGTGGCGATCTCCGCGAACATGCGGGCGCTGAGCGGAGAGATCTCCGAGGGCTTGAGGACGACGCTGTTGCCCGCCAGCATCGCGGGGACCACCTTCGTCACCAGTTGCTGCAGAGGGAAGTTCCACGGCGTAATGGCTCCGACCACCCCGACGGGCTCGTGCACGACGAGGGAGTTCTCGACCGACTCGGTCCACTCGAACCGCTCGGAGGCCGCTACCGCGGCCAGGGTGGAAGCGACAGGAAAACCCACCTGCGCCTGCCGGGAGAAGGCTATGGGGGCGCCCATCTCCAGAGTGATGGTGGCCGCCAGCTCCTCGCCGTGCTTCCGCAGGCCTTCGGCCAGCCGCCGCATGACATCCGCCCTGTGCTGCGGGGACGTCGACGCCCACCCGGGGAAGGCGGCCACCGCGGCGTCCACGGCCATGTTCACGTCGTCGGCCGTGCCCTCGTGCAACTGGGCAATGACCGATTCATCGGCGGGGTTGACCACGTCGATCAGCAATCCGGAGCCGGTGACGGCACGGCCGTCAATCCAGTGGGAAGGGTTCGGGAACGGCATCGTGAGGTTCTCGTTCATGCCGCCCAGCCAACATCGCTCGTCGCGCGGGATCCATGCCTTCCCATGCCCATGATCCAGGTCACGGCCGGCGAGGACGGGACGCTGTCGGTGGTACGGCTTTCCAGACGCGGCCCGACCCGTGCCGCCTGCGTCCGGCCGCAGCACGCACGATCGCCCCCGCCGCGAACCCTGTTGTTATGCTCGCCGCGTGCGGGCGGCAGCGTGAGTGGAGAAGGTCCGGGGCGGCTGCGCGGCCGGCTCCGTGAGTACGGCGTGTTCGAAGGTCTGGTCGCGGAGGTGGAGGACGGACGCAGTGCGGTACTGGTTCTGCGCGGCGACGCCGGGATAGGGAAGTCCGCGCTCCTGGATCACTTGGCGGAGCGCGTCAGCACGCACCGTGTCGCCCGTGGAGCGGGTGCCGAATCGGAGATGGAGCTCCCGTTCGCGGGACTGCACCAGTTGTGCGCGCCGTTCCTCGGACACGCGGATTCCCTTCCGCCCCCGCAGAAGGCGGCGCTGGCCACGGCGTTCGGTGTGAGCACGGGGCCGCCTCCGGACAGGTTCCTGGTCGGTCTGGCCACGCTCGGGCTGCTGACCGACGTGGCCGCCCGTCAACCGCTGTTCTGTCTCGTGGACGACGCCCAGTGGCTCGACCGGGTCTCCGCGCAGACGCTGGCGTTCGTGGCGCGCAGGATGCTCGCCGAACCCCTTGCGCTCGTCTTCGCCTCCCGTGAGCAGCGGGGCCGCGACGACCTGGCGGGCCTGCCCGAGCTGACGCTGCACGGGTTGGACGACCCGGACGCCCGCGCGCTGCTGGACGCAGGTGCTGAGGGGCCCATGGACGAGCGGATCCGCGAGCGCATCCTCGCCGAAGCGCGCGGTAATCCGCTGGCCCTGCTGGAACTCACCGACGGGCATGTGGACGCCGAACCCGCCGAGGGTGCGGCCCGCCCGGGTCCCGGAAGGGTGGCGGTCCGCATCGAGCGGAGCTACCTCGCACGGGTCCGCGAGCTGCCGGCCATGACCCAGCGATTGCTTCTGGCGGCGGCCGCCGAACCGATCGGCGACATGTCGCTGCTCAGAAGTGCCGTAGAGCGGCTGGACATCGACCCGGACGCCGCCGGCCCCGCGGTAACGGCAGGGTTGCTCGATGTGGGGGCGCTGGTGCGGTTCAAGCATCCGCTGTTGCGCTCCGCGATCTACCGGTCGGCCGGACTCGCGGAGTTGCGGGAGGTGCACCGGGCACTGGCCGAAGCGACGGATCCGGTGCTCGATCCGGACCGTCGCGCCTGGCACCTCGCGCGGGCGACGGTCCGGCCGGACGAGGCCATCGCCGCCGAACTGGAGGCGTCGGCCGGGCGGGCGTCGGCCCGGGGTGCCGCCGCCGCGGCCGCCGCGTTCCTCGCGCACGCGGCCGTGCTGACGCCTCACCCGCGGCGCAAGGCGATGCGCGCCCTCGCGGCGGCTCAGGCGAAGCTCCGCGCCGGCGCGCCCGCCGCGGCCCGCGACCTGCTGGAGCTGGCTCGCAGCGGTGCTCTCGATGAACTGGGCCATGCACGCGCGGACCTCGTCGACGCCCGGATTTCCCTCGCCTCCCATCGCGTCGACGATGCACTCCCCCGGCTGCTGGTCACCGCGCGCCGTCTGGTCCCCCTCGATGCCGCCCTGGCCCGCGAGACCTTCCTGGACGCGCTGTCAACGGCCATCTTCTCCGGACACCTCACTGCAGGCACGGACATGCGTGCGGTGGC
Source organism: Streptomyces sp. OR43 (assembly GCF_008042275.1). Taxonomy (GTDB): domain Bacteria; phylum Actinomycetota; class Actinomycetes; order Streptomycetales; family Streptomycetaceae; genus Streptomyces. The sequence goes on from NZ_RDBK01000033.1 coordinate 17,583, forward strand.
GGCGGCCGCGCGGAAGACGTCGCCACCGCACGGGGGGCCACCGCGCACCTCCGATCTGCTGCTCGATGCCCTCGCCACCCGCTTCCTGACCGGGTACCGCGACGCGGTCCCCGCCTCCCGCGACGCGGTGCGCGCGTTCCGCCGGGAGACCGGCACCGACGAGATCCTGCGATGGTCGTGGCCGGCTTCGACGATGGCGGCCGAGATGTGGGACTACGAGGGCTGGACGGAGCTGGTCACACGCCATGTGCGCACCGCCCGCGCTCTCGGCGCGCTGACCGAACTGCCACTGGCACTCAACTCGCGGGTGGTCAGCCACATCTGCGCCGGTGAACTGGAAGCGGCACAGCTGCTCATCGCGGAGACGGACCGGGTCCAGGAGGCGATCGGCAGCAGTTTCTCGCCGTACGGCAGGATGACACTGGCCGCGTGGCAAGGGCTCCCGGGCGAAGCGGTCCCGCTGATCAAGGCCAACAGCCAGGAGGCGCTCGACCGCGGCGAGGGAATCGGCGTGGCCGTGGCTCGTCGGGCACAGGCGGTGCTCTTCAACGGTCTGGGGAGGCACGAGGAGGCACTGGACGCCGCCCGCCTGGCGAGCGCGCACGCGCATGACCTCGTCACGGCGAACTGGGCCCTGGTGGAGCTGGTGGAGGCCGGAGTGCGCAGCGGTCACCTCGACGAGGCCGAGGCGGCCCTGGCCCGGCTGGTCCCGGAGACGGACGCGGCCGCCACGGACTGGTCGCTGGGTGTCCAGACGCGCTCCCGGGCCCTGCTGGGCCACGGCGGCGGCGCAGAGGACCTGTATAAGGAATCGATCGAGCGACTCGGACGTACCCGGGTCGCCATGGAGGCTGCCAGGTCGCACCTTCTGTACGGGGAGTGGCTGCGGCGTGAGGGCCGCCGTGGCGACGCCCGTGTCCAGTTGCGGACAGCACACGCCTCCTTCGCCCGGTTCGGTGCACACGCGTTCGCCGAGCGCGCCGCCGACGAACTGCGGGCCGCGGGCGAGACCGTGGCCCGCCGCAGCGGTGCCCCCGTGGCCACGCTCACCACGCAGGAGAGCCAAATCGCGCGTCTCGCCAAGGAAGGGCTCACCAACTCCGAGATCGGCGCCCAGTTGTTCCTGAGTCCTCACACCGTGGAATGGCATCTACGCAAGGT
>NZ_RDBK01000033.1:18843-34612 GCF_008042275.1 Streptomyces sp. OR43
CACCTTCTGTACGGGGAGTGGCTGCGGCGTGAGGGCCGCCGTGGCGACGCCCGTGTCCAGTTGCGGACAGCACACGCCTCCTTCGCCCGGTTCGGTGCACACGCGTTCGCCGAGCGCGCCGCCGACGAACTGCGGGCCGCGGGCGAGACCGTGGCCCGCCGCAGCGGTGCCCCCGTGGCCACGCTCACCACGCAGGAGAGCCAAATCGCGCGTCTCGCCAAGGAAGGGCTCACCAACTCCGAGATCGGCGCCCAGTTGTTCCTGAGTCCTCACACCGTGGAATGGCATCTACGCAAGGTTTACGCCAAGTTGGGCGTCGCATCCCGGCAACTCCTGCACACGGTGCTGTGAGCGGCGTCGGCGCGCGTCCGACTACCCGCAGGCGGGGGTCCCGCCGCCGGCTGATCCGACGGCACGGGTCAGCGGCTCAGGAGCCCTGCCGTGGTACCGCCGGGAATACTCCCGCCGACCTGTCACACACGTGTGGGCCGCCCGGTCTCTGTGGCAAAGGGATCAGCCGGACCACGGCCGCACCCCGGCCGAGAGGAAGCCCCATGACCACGCGCATCGTGACCATCGCCGAAGGCAGACGGCTCACCCGCTCTGTCGGAATCGGCACTCATCGCCTGACGGCCGACGAGCCGGACCCCATCGGCGCCGACGAGGGCCCCACGCCGGGAGAGCTCCTGCTCGCGGCACTGGGCTCCTGCACCTCCATGGCCGTACGTGCACTGGCAGACCGGCACGAGTGGCCACTGGAGCGTGTCGACGTGGCCGTGCGGTTCGGGGAGCGAGGCCACATCATCAAGAACGTCGGGCTCACCGGGGACCTGGAGGCCGCTCAGCGAGAGCAGTTGTTGGCAGCAGCCGGGCGCTGTCCCGTGCACCGCCTGTTGACACGAGAGGTGGAGATCGACACCGTAGCCGCCCTGCTGGCTGAACCGGGGGTTCCCGCCGCCTGAACCTCCGTCCGCCCGCCGGAGGGTCAGGGCGCGGTCTCCACCGATTCCAAAGGGATCGAGCCGATCTGCTTACGGGAGGAGATCCCCAGTTTCACGAAGACCTTGCGYAGATGCCAGTCGACCGTGTGCGGGCTGAGGAACAGCCGGGCGCCGATCTCCGGGTTGGTGAAGCCTTTCTGAGCGAGGCGGGCGATCTCGACCTCCTTCGCGGTGAGAACCGCCGGCACCGCCGTGGCACGCCCACTGAGCTTGACGCCGACGGCCTGCAACTCCCGCCGGGCACGGTCCGCGAATGCCTCGGCCCCGGCTCCGTCGAGCATCTCGTGGGCTTCGCCCAGCCGGATACGAGCCTCCGCCCGCCGCCTCTGCAGTCGCAGCCACTCGCCGTGGCGGAGCCGTGCCCGGGCGCTGTCCATCCGGACACCGGCCGCGTCGAGCCGCTCGACCGCCTCCCGGTGCAGGGCGTCGGCGGCCTCCCCCTCACTCACCAGAGCACGGCCGGCAGCGGACACGCCGAGTGCCCATGGCGTACCACTGGCCTGCGCCATCTCCTCGATCGTCCGCACGGCCCCGGCCGCACGCGCGGTATGCCCCAGCCGCACGGCCGCCTCCACGAACTCCACTCGGGATTGCAGGGACAGTCCGAGTTCCTGCGGATTCTCGCATCCTCTCTCGGCCGCCGAGTAAGCCTCCTCGTACCGGCCCAGGCCGTTGTAGAGAACGGCTGCCGCCCACTGGGTAGCCGTCGCCACCTTTCCCTCACCGCGCAGAGATCGGTCCTGTGTGAGGGTCTCGATCGCTTGCCGGGTCGCCGATTCCCTGCCTCGGAACGGCTCCACGACGAGGGCACCGTAGTGCGCGAAGAAGCTGCTGCCGGTGGCTTCGCCGATCGCGCTCGCCTCCACGCACAGGGAGGCCGCGTCACGGAGGTCTCCGGCGAACACCCGGTTCGACAGCCGCAGCAGAAGGGCCGAAGGCAGGACGGAGAGCGCGCCGTTGCCCCGGGCGAGATCGACCAACCGCGCCGAAAGTTCCGACCACGCGGCGAAGTCCCAGGTGCTGTGTGCCATGCGGCAGGCGAACGGAAGCCAGCCCAGGCCGTCCTCGCGTGCGGGTTCCTCCTTTCGGAACGCCGTCACGGCATCCAGGAGGATCGGCGTACCGACGGCGTAGCCCTCGGTGACCAAGCGGGCAAAACCCGTCAGCAGGCGGATCTCGCGGCTCGTGGTGTCGGCTCGGTCAGGTGTGCTCAGCATCGCCTCCGCGACGTCGCGGACCCCACCGGTGGCCAGTCGGCCCGCCGTCAGGGCCGCGTAGATCGCGTCCCTGTACGTCTGGTCGGCAAGTGCCGGGTCGAACGGCTGGAGCCGCTGGGCCGCTTCCAGCAGGAGCGGCAGTCCGGCGCTGGCGCTCTTGGCCGCGGACATGATCTGCCCTCGCAACAAGGTCGCACGTCCGGCTCCGACCTCGTCCAGAGGACTCAGCTCCGCCGCGTCGACCAGGCCCCGCGCGGTGTCGAAGGCGCCCGCCAGGTACTTCGCCCGCGCCGCGGCCAGGGCCCGCTCTCCGCGCCGCACGGGATCAGGTGTCAGCTGCGTGGCGCGGTCCAGGAAGGCCGCCGCCGCCGCGACACCACCTCGCGCGTGCGCTCGGCCGGCGGATCCCACCAGTTCGGCGGCGACGGACTCGTCCGGGCCCGCCGTGGCACTCGCAAGGTGCCAGACACGGCGTTCGGGGAGGAGCGCCGCGTCGATCGACTCGGCCAGCGCCCCGTGGACACGCCGGCGTTCTTCGAACCCGACCGCGCGGAAGGCCGCGGAGCGGACCAGGGGGTGCCGGAAGCGGACCCAGGCGCCGAGGCTCATGAGACCTGACGCCTCGGCCTGGGTGGCCGCGGCCTCCACGTCGATACCGAGGTACGTGGCGGCGTCCCGCAGCAGGGACACATCCCCGGACGGCTCGGTGGCGGCGATGAGGAGCAACTGCTGTGTCTGCGGCGGAAGGGACTGGATACGGGCGACGAAGCCCGCCTCGATCCGGCTGGACAGGGGCCGCGTCTCGGGTATCCCGTAGCCTCCGGCCATTTCGAGGAGGGTCAGGCCTCGCGGCAGCTCGACCAGGGCCAACGGATTGCCGTGCGTCTCGGCGACGATGCGGTCCCGTACCCGCTGGTTGAGCGGACCCGTGACAACCGAGTCGAGGAGCCTGCGGGAGTCACGCTCGTTCAGTCCGCGCACAGCGAGTTCGGGCAGATCGGCGAACAATTCACGGGAGCCGGACTCCCGGACGGCGAGCACGAGCAGGACGGACTCGGCGAGCAGCCGTCGGGCGACGAACTCCAGGGTCTGGGCCGAGACACGGTCCAGCCACTGGACATCGTCCACCAGGCACACCAGCGGTTTGTCGCCGACGGCGGCAGAGAGCAGACTCAAGGTGGCCAGACCGACCAGGAACCGGTCGGGAGCGTCACCGACCCGCATTCCGAAGGCCGTGCTGAGTGCGTTCCGCTGCGGCTCCGGAAGACCTTCGAGGTGGGACAGCAGAGGGGCGCAGAGCTGGTGCAGCCCCGCGTAGGACAGTTCCATCTCGGACTGCACGCCGGCCGCCCTGAGGACGTGGCACCCGGTGGCCTGTTCGAGCAGGTGATGAAGCAGTTCGGTCTTTCCGATGCCCGCTTCGCCGCGCACCACCACCGCACTGCTTCGGCCGGCCCTGGCCTGCGCGAGGAGGTCATCGAGGACCTTGCACTCTTCCCGCCGACCGATGAGTTCGGTTCTTGCTCCGTGCCTCACCATGGCAGCCTCCCGGCCGTCACGATACCCCGGCGTTTCACCTTCCGTAGAACCTGTCTCGATCCAGCGGTTCGCGCTCCGCGAGGAGCCGCCCTGGACCTCTTCAGCCCGTCCCCGCCTGCTCGCGCCCGCCGCCGTCCGCCTCCCCTGATCATGGTGTGACCTCGGCGGCAGCCGGTCAGGAAGGGCGACGATCGCGGCGGCGCGGCGGAACGGCGAGCTGCGCCATCCGCGAACCGGCCGGGACGCCGATGGCCGGAAGGAATCGCTCCGGACCGATGAGGCGGCCCGGTGATGTCTGCTGTCGATCAGGTGGCCGACGACGCGCTTCGAGGGATCAGGGTGGCCGATGCCACGACGTGCTCCGTGGATCAGGTCATCGACGCCACGACGACCGCTGCCCACACGAAGGCCACCACGCTGATCACGGCCATGGCGAGCAGCGTTCCCCGCACCCAGTACCCGAACCGGCGGTGGTGCGCCGCCTCGGCCGCGCCGACACTGTCGGCGATGTGATCGGTCACCATGCGGGCCACGTACCTCTGTTCCTCCAGGTACCACTCCTCCAGGTCGCGCTTCTGTCGGTGGGTCAGCCCGGCAGTCCTGGCGGTGAAGGCGGCCACACGTCGGCGAGCCGCGCCCAGGTGCGCCTCGCGGTACAGGTAGGCCTGTATGTCGGCCAGCCCACGAGCAGCATGCTTAGTCGTGTCCATGATGTACTCCCTGTGTCTCGACGACGGTGCGGAGGCGGGACCGGCTCGGCGGCCGGTGGACCGGTGGGTCGCCGCCGGCCTCCCGGGGCGACGGCGTCCCACCGACCGCTCAGCCGGTCGCCTGCGCCGCGGCGTTGATCAGGCGGGCGACCTCGCCCGGACGGGAGACGGCGACCGCGTGGGAAGCGGCGACGTTCACCACGGTGGCGTTGGCACGCTCGGCCATGTACGTCTGCACACGTGCCGGAATGTTGCGGTCCTCGGAGGCCACGAGGACCCAGGACGGGATGTCCTTCCACGCGGGGGCCGATGCGTCCTCTGCCAGCGCGGCGTCGACGACGGGGCGCTGGGTGGCCGCCATGACGGCCGCGGCCCCCTCCGGGACGTCGGCGGCGAACTGCTGGTGGAACCGAGCCTTCTCAATGTAGAGATCGACTGCCTCGCTCCCGTCGGGGAGCGTGATCGGCACTGGCCGCAGGTTCTCTCCGAGGGTGCTGCCCGGGAACTTCTCGGACAGTGCGACAGCGCTCTCTCCTTCGTCCGGCAGGAAGGCCGCGACGAACACCAGGGCCTTGACGTTGTCCAGCCCCTTGGCGGCATTGCTGATGACCGAGCCGCCGTAGGAGTGCCCGACGAGGACCACGGGCCCGTCGACGGACGCCAGGAGCTGCCTGACGTAGGCGCTGTCCTCGGTCAGTCCGCGCAGGGGGTTGGCGGCGGCCACCACGGGATAGTCGTGCGACTGGAGTTTCTCGACAACGCCGTTCCAGCTGGACGAGTCCGCGAACGCGCCGTGCACAAGGACAATGGTGGGTTTCTGTGCGCTCATGAGTGGGCCTTTCATTCGACCGGCGGACCGGACGCGCCAAAGGGCGTCCACGGGGCCGGAATTCTCGCGGAATTACCGCGCGGAACAGATTCAGTCGGTGCCGAGGGCCTTGCGCAGCACATGGATCGCCTGCTCGATCGCCGCAGTGGACGCCTGAGTTCCGCGGACCGGGTTCAGCATCATGAAGTCGTGCAGGCTGGCGTTGTAGCGGACGGTCGTGGTCGGCACACCGGCCTGGATCAGCTTCCGGGCGTACGCCTCGCCCTCGTCGCGCAGAACGTCGTTCTCGTCCACCGCGATGAACGCCGGCGGCAGTCCCCGGAGTTCGCCCATGGTCGCACGCAGCGGCGATGCCGTGATCTCCTTCCGCTCCTCCGGGTCGGTGGTGTAGGCGTTCCAGAACCACTCCATGGCCTTCGCCGTCAGGTGGGGTCCGTGGGCGAAGACGCGGTAGCTCTCCGTGTCCTGCCCGGCGTCGGTGACGGGGTAGTACAGCGACTGGTGCAGGAAGGTCACATCGCCGCGCCGCTTGGCCAGGTGGGTGAGGGCGGCAGTCATGTTGCCGCCGACGGAGTCTCCGGCGACAGCCATTCGGGAACCGATCAGTCCTTCCTCGGCGCCCTTTGCGGTGACCCACCGGGCGACGGCGTAGGCCTGTTCGATGGCGACGGGGTACTTTGCCTCGGGGGCACGGTCGTACTCGACGAAGACCACGGCCGCCGACGCGCCCACGGCCAGCTCGCGCACGAGGCGGTCGTGCGTGCCGGCGTTCCCGAGGATCCAGCCGCCGCCGTGCACGTAGAGGATGACGGGCAGCGCGCCCGTGTGGCCGACAGGCTTGACGATGCGCACGCGCACCTCGCCGGCATCGGCGGCCACGGTGATCCACTTCTCGTCCACCTCGGGCTTCTCGATCGGCCCGGACTGGACGTCGTCGAGCAGTTTGCGTGCTCCCTCGACACCGAGTTCGTAAAGCAGCGGCGGTTTGGCGGTCGCGTCGGCGAATTCCTGCGCGGCGGGCTCGAGAATGATGTCGCTCACGGCTTGCTCCTTGAGGCGGTGGCTTTTGCCAGGCTTTTCACCTCATGAGACCGTGCGGGCGGGCGATGTGTGACGCACCCGTGGGGCAGAGTTCTTCGCCCGCTCGTCGGCCAATGCGTTTCCCGAGTAATTCCCGTCACCGCCGCCCGCCCGCGCAAGCGACGCAGTCCCGCACCCGTCGGGCGGCGGAGGGACCGCCTCAGTCGGAGGCCGGCCCGGCCGGATCCACGGGCCTGGGCAGCAGCGAGCCGTCGACGTACAGGTCGACGTGTTCGTTGTAGAACGCGGCCAGTCCCGCGATGCGGTTGGCCTGGACGGTCGGGAAGTCATACATCCAGACAATGTCCTCGTGGGAAGCGTTGTCGCTGTCGAACGACCAGTAGCCGCTCGTCGTGCCCTTGTAGGGGCAACGGGTCGACGTGCCCGAAGGCCGCAACCGGGTCCAGTCGATGGCAGTGCGGTCGAGGTAGTAGCGGGTCGGCAGGCCGGTCTCGAACAGCTTCACGCACTCGGAGGCCTCAGCCAGCACGACGCCGTCCACCTCGACTCGGACACTGCTGCGGGAACGCAGGGCGTCCACGCGCGAGTACGGGCTTCGGGGATGGACGAAGACCGGCTCGTCCTCCTCGAACCAGGCGTCCAGCGCCTCCCATGCGAAACGCACGGTGTCGTGCAAGGCCCCGGGAGCGCCCTCCCCCCAGACCCACGCCGCTCCCGCTCGCACCTCGGAACCGACCTGCAGGGTGTGCCGGTGCGCGGGCCCGGCACCGAGTTGTTCGGTGTGCTTGTCATCGTGGAGAACTCCGTCCACCAAGTCCTCGACCGGGATGCTGAATTGCGGGTACGCCTGCCACTCCCACACGTACAGTGCGCGGCGGGTGTCGAAGGCGACACGGCCTCCGATCATCCCCCGGACACGTCGGGGCACGGGCTCGACGTGCCCGGTCGGGACGATGAGACTCGGGTACAGGACACTTTCGGTAGCCATGCTGATCACCTTGTGTTCGCTGATGTTGCGCTCGCCGCGCCCGGGGCCCGGATGGGCGGCGCCGACTCGGGCCGACGGCCTGGTCCAGTTGCCCGATGCTATCGCCCGCTCCTGGTGTCAACGCCCGGAGCGGGCCAACGTACACACGTTTCAGTCACACCGTGTGCCCCGGAGGTCGTGTGATGTGAAAGGGCGGGGCCGTGGGACGAGCGCGGACGAGCACCCCTGTCACAAAACGCGAGCGCCGTCGGTCAGGGGGAGCGTAAGTGTTCAGACCTGAGGAGATTCATCATGGACGCGCGTATCAACTACTTCGGCAACGCTCTTGCCGGCAAGGTCATGAAGCACCTGAACTCCGCCGGAGCGGCGGTCCAGGGGGCTCTTCCGATCACCACTCAGGAACTGGTGAAGATCCGTGCCAGCCAGATCAACGGCTGCGGTTTCTGCACCGACATGCACACCAAGGACGCCTCCGCGGCGGGTGAGAACCAGCAGCGGCTGAACCTCGTGGCCGTGTGGCGCGAGGCCACGGTCTTCACCGACGCCGAGCGCGCGGCACTCGAGCTGACCGAGCAGGGTACGCGCGTGGCGGACGCGGCCGGCGGCGTGTCGGACGAAGCATGGGCACAGGCAGCGAAGCACTACGACGAGGACCAGCTCGCCGCCCTGATCTCGCTGATCGCCGTCATCAACGCCTACAACCGCATCAACGTCATCAACCGGCAGCCCGCGGGCGGTTACAAGCCCGGGATGTTCGGCTGAGTCAGCCGATCCGGCCCAGCCGGCCACATGCTGTCCGTCGCCCGCTCGCCCCGACCTCCGACCGGGCGACGGACAGAACCCGCCCCAGCCGGACACCGTCGTCCGCCGACCGACTCCGCTCCCCCGGCAGGCCCGGCCCTCCCTGGAGCGATGTTCTTCCGAGGACTCGCATGTCAGACCACCACGCGTTCGCCTCGCTGCGACGGGCCTGGGCCGGCAGTGGGCAGAGCTTCGCCCGCGCGGTGTGCCCCGCGCGGGCGGCACCCGTGGCCGTCTTCGGCCACCTCGCGAAGCAACCGGAGTCCGGTGGTGCGACGGACAGTCCAGAAGGCCTCACGGGACACCTTCCGGCGGAGTACCCGAAGGAGTTCGCGGCGGCCGTCCGGAACGTCCGCGACCCGCTGCAGGAGTACGCCGCTCGCGAGCGCGGCGCCGAACGAGGGCAGGACCCGGCATGAAACGCTCCCCCGCTCCCGAGGGCACTGCCGCTCTTCGCGTCGCCGACGCCCGTGGACGATGGACCCTGCTGGCGACCGCGCTGGGGTCCGGTGTCGTACTGCTCGGCTCGACCGTCACCAACGTCGCGCTGCCGCGCATCGGCGAGGACTTCGACGCCGATCTCGCCGTGCTGCAGTGGACGGTGAACGCCTACATGCTGACTCTGGCGGGCCTCATCCTGCTGGGCGGGTCCCTGGGCGACCGCTTCGGAAGGCGCCGCGTCTTCGTCCTGGGTGCCGTGTGGTTCGCGGTCGCCTCCGTCCTCTGCGGCCTGGCCCCCGATACCACCACGCTGATCGCCGCCCGGGCACTGCAGGGCGTCGGCGGCGCGCTGCTCACGCCCGGTTCACTGGCGATCATCGAGGCCTCCTTCCACCCGGACGACCGCCCGCGTGCGATCGGTCTGTGGTCCGGCTTCGGCGGCATAGGCGCCGCACTCGGGCCGTTCCTCGGCGGGTGGCTGGTGGACGGCCCCGGCTGGCGCTGGACCTTCCTGCTGAGCGTCGTCCCCGCCCTGCTGTGCGTCCCCGTCGCGCTGCGCCATGTTCCGGAGTCGGTGGGCGCACCCCGCAAGAAACCGGCCGGCGCGGGTGCCCGCAGGCGGATCGGTTTCGACATCCCCGGAGCCGTCCTGGGCGCATCGGCTCTCGCCCTGGTCACGTACGCGCTGACCGAGGCCCCGGACGGCGGAACGGTGGCCGTGGCGGCGGCAGTCGGCGGTGTCGTGGCGGGGGCCGCGTTCATTCAGGTGGAACGCCACAGTGCCGACCCCATGATGCCGCCGACGATCTTCTCCTCCCGGCCGTTCGCCGCCGTCAACGTGATCACCCTGTGCGTCTACGCCGGCACGGGCGGGTTCTTCTTCCTAACTGCCCTGCAACTGCAGATCGTCGTCGGGTACTCGGCCCTGGGCGCCGGTGCGGCGATGTTGCCGAACACCGTGCTGATGCTGCTGTTCTCGTCCCACGCCGGGACTCTCACCCAGCGACTGGGACCACGGGCTCCGCTCACCGCCGGCCCGCTGGTATGCGCGGCCGGAATGCTGCTGATGCTGCGGGTCGGTCCGGACGCCTCCTACTTCCACGACGTCCTCCCGGCCCTGCTGGTGATGGGCGCCGGTATGGTCATCATGGTCGCTCCTCTGACCGTGACGCTGCTGGCCTCGGTGAACGCCTCGAACGCCGGCCTGGCCAGCGGCATCAACAACGCCGCGGCCCGGGCGGCCGGGCTGGTGTCCGTCGCGGCGCTTCCGCTGCTGGCCGGCATGGGGCCGGAGGCCTACCGGTCGGGCGCGGCCTTCGACGCGTCCTTCAGCCGGGCCATGCCGCTGTGCGCGGGCCTGCTCGCCATCGGCGCGTCGGTCGCCTTCCTCACCCTGCGGCGGACCGCCGCCGCAGGGTCTCGTCCGCACCGCGGGCGGACCCACGGACGGACCCACGGCTGGCTGATGGAGCCGCCGCTGGTGTCCCGCTTCACCCGTCGCCAAGCCATCGAATGACATCCGGCCGACGCTCTCCGCAGTCCCGACGGCGGAGGCCACGGTCTCATTGTGCGGAGGACCGCCTGCCGGCGGTCCGGTCCGGCGCTCCACGGAGTCCCGGCCGCAGGAAAGGAAGCAGACATGTCGTACCCGTACCCGGAGAAGAAGTACTGGGGTGAGGACGGCGAGGTCAGCGCCGTCTTCCGGCCGGCCACCACACCGCCGGACCTCGGTGAGAGCGGTGGCGGCAAGGACGCCACGCATTATCTGGCCACCACGAGCACCACACGGGGTGAGTTCGGCCTGTACCGGGTGGAGATGCGTCCACGGGCGGGCGGGCCCAAGACCCACTTCCACCGAAGGATCTCGGAGTCGTTCTTCATTCTGGACGGCACCGTGCGCGTCTTCGACGGCGTGCAATGGGTCGATGCCCGCAAGGGGGACTTCCTGCACGTTCCCCAAGGCGGGCTGCACGCCTTCCGCAACGACTCCGACGCCCCCGCCGACATGCTGCTGCTCTTCACCCCCGGCGCCCCGCGCGAGGAGTACTTCGAGCAGGTCTCCCGGCTGGGGAACGCCTCCGAGGAGGAGCGCGCCGCGTTCTTCGACAAGCACGACTCGTACTTCGTGGAGTAGCGAGCATTCCTCACAAAGGGCGGGGCCCCGTACCCATGACCTCCCGGCTGCGGCCGGTGTCACGGGTACGGGGCCCCGCCTCGTGCGTTCGTCCCCGGGAGGGTCAGGCCGTGGGCCGGGGTGCGCGCAGGTGCGCGCGCTCCTTCAGCTCCTCCGGGTCGACCAGTTCGAGCATGGGCTTGCCGGGCGCGCACATCATGGTGACGACGAACTCCGTCTTCTCGTCACTGCGCGCGTTGCCGTCCTGGTAGTGGATGGCGTCGCCTCCCGGCTCCCAGAAGGTACCGCCGGCTTCGACCACGCGTTCGGGCTCGCCCTCCAGCTCGAAGCGGACGGCCCCCTTGATGACGTAGCCGAACGCCGGGCCGGAGTGGCGGTGCGGCGGGGTGCCGGGGTCGCCGGGCTCCCACTCGACGTGGATGGTCATCGCCGAGGCGCCTTCGGGCACGACGACCGGCGAGGCGTCCTGGAGCATCTTCGCCGCGCGGGTCCAGCTGGGCCCGTCCTCACCGCCGGTTCCGTGACCGTGATGGGCGTGGTGGGTGTGCTGTGCGTTCTCCGACATCGAGTCGCGCCTTCCATGGTGGTGCCGTGTCCGGGCGGCACGTCGTCCGCCGTCACGGAGTCATCTCCGGTCCCGAGGACCGCTCCCTCTCCTGACCGCGTACCGGTCGGGTCTGTGACACGCGCGACCATCGGCCCGTACGACCTCGGCCGCACTGTGTCACACGAAGCGTGTGAGACCTGTCTAGGTGAGATGAGCACGGTGGTATGTCGGTATCCGCCACCTGCTCGGGACACCCGGAGTCACCGGCCCCCGACCGAGGAGATCCAGATGAGAGTCGTCGTTGCAGGTGCCACCGGCCTGATCGGTTCCAGAACCGTCGTGCGGTTGCGGGACCACGGGGTGGAGGTCGTGCCGGTTTCGCGTGGGGAGGGAGTCGACATCAGCGGCGGAGACGCCCTTCAACGGGCGCTGCGTACAGCCGATGTGGTGGTGGATGTCACCGAAGCGCCATCCCGGGAAGAGGCGATCAGCACCCAGTTCTTCACCACCGCGACGGGCAACCTCGTACGGGCCGTCGCCGCGGCGCGCGTGGAGCATTACGTGGCACTGTCGGTGGTGGGCGCCGGCCGGGTCAACTCGGGCTACTTTCGGGCCAAGGCGGCCCAGGAGGCGCTCGCCCGGCACACCACCGTGCCGTACACCGTGGTGCGCGCCACACCGTTCTACGAGTCGGTGGAGGCCGCGGCGGTGTCGGGCACCCGGCCCGACGGTGTGCATGTGCCACCGCTGCTGCTGCAACCCGTATCGGCGGACGACGTCGCCACCAGGCTCGCCCATGTCACACTGGGCGTACCGGAGTTCGGTGTGATCGAGGCGGCCGGCCCCGAGGAACTGCGGCTGGAGGACGTCACTGCCGAGTTGCTGGGTGTCCTGGGCCGGCCCGGACCGGTCATCGCCGACGCGCGGACCCCGTTCTTCGGTGCGGTGCTCGCGGAGCGCGCCCTGCTTCCCGGCCCTGGCGCCCATCTGGGCCACCAGACGTTCACCCAGTGGCTCAAGAGCCGTTGAGCCCGCCGGCCGGCGATACCTCGTCGCCCCGGTTTCCCTGCCAGACCGGTCGTCCCGCGACATCCGCCATGACCACGGCCGGTGCCGCCGAACCCCGACGCGTGACAAGAAGGCTGCTATGAGTGACCCCTCCCTGACCTCCGATACACCTGTGTCCAGCGAACTCGATCAACTGCCCGACCGTGACCGCGGCGAGACCGCCGAGTGGCAGGCGTCCCTGGACGCCGTCGTGCGCAACGCGGGGCCGGAACGGGCGGTGTACCTGATGCGGCGGGTACACGAGTTCGCGGCCAGGACGGGGACGTCCCTGCCGGGACTGCTGTACTCGGACTACATCAACACCGTCCCGGCCGCCGCGCAGCCGGAGTTCGACGGTGACCTGGAGATGGAGACCAGAATCACCGCGCTCAACCGGTGGAACGCCGCGGTGATGGTCACCCGTGCTTCCCGGCTGGGACTGGGCGGTCACATCTCCACCTACGCCTCGGCGGCCTGGCTCTACGAGATCGGGTTCAACCACTTCTTCCGGGGCAAGGACGACGACGGATCCGGCGACCAGCTCTTCCTCCAGGGACACGCCTCCCCGGGCATCTACGCGCGGCTGTTCCTGGAGGGACGGCTGAGCGAACGGCAACTCGACGGGTTCCGCCGGGAGGCCGGCGGTCAGGGGCTGCCGTCGTATCCGCATCCCCGGAGGCTGCCGTGGTTGTGGGAGTTCCCCACGGTCTCCATGGGGCTGGGGCCCCTCGCGGCCATCTACCAGGCTCGCTTCAACCGCTATCTGCGGGCCCGCGGCATCAAGGACACCTCGGCCTCACGGGTGTGGGCGTTCCTGGGCGACGGGGAGACGGACGAGCCGGAGTCGACGGCCGCTCTGACGCTGGCCTCGCGTGAGGGCCTGGACAACCTCACCTTCGTCATCAACTGCAATCTCCAGCGCCTGGACGGGCCGGTCCGGTCCAACTCGAAGATCGTCCAGGAGCTGGAGGCACGGTTCCGCGGCGCGGGCTGGAACGTCGTCAAGACCTTGTGGGGCGAGGCCTGGGACCCGTTGCTCGGGCAGGACGCGGACGGCGACCTGGTGCGGCGCCTGGGTGAGGTACCGGACGCACAGATGCAGACGCTCGCCGCGCGGGACGCCGCATACATCCGCAAGAACTTCTTCACCGGTGACGCCCTGTCCGCCCTCGCGGCCTCCCTGAGCGACGCGCGAGTGGTCGAGCTGTTCGAGAATTCGCGCGGCGGGCACGAGCCGCTGAAGGTGTACTCGGCCTACCGGGCCGCCGTGACGCACCGGGGTGCGCCGACGGTGGTCCTCGCCCAGACGGTCAAGGGCCACACGCTGGGCTCGGCCTTCGAGTCACGCAACGCCAACCACCAGATGAAGAAGCTCACAACGCAGCAGTTCCGGGCGATGCGCGACCTGTTGGAGTTGCCCGTTCCCGACAGTGCGCTCGGCGGTGAGGAGGTCCCGTACTGGCACCCGGGGGAAGACTCGCCGGAGGTCAGATACCTGCGCGAGCGCCGGGCGGCGCTGGGCGGACCCGCTCCGGTGCGGCGGGTCACGGCCGGGCCACTGCCGGCACCGTCCGCCAGACCCTTCGAGGAACTGGAGAAGGGATCGGGCCACCAGGAGGTCGCGACGACGATGGCGCTGGTCCGGCTGGTCAGGGACCTGATGCGCGAACCGCGGAGCGGGGCACGATGGGTGCCGATCATCCCCGACGAGGCCCGTACGTTCGGCATGGAGTCGATGTTCCCCACCGCCGGCATCTATTCGCCGCAGGGCCAGACCTACGATCCGGTCGACGCGGACCAACTGCTCCACTACAGGGAGAGCACGACGGGGCAGTTGCTCATCGAGGGCATCACAGAGGCCGGGTCCGTCGCCGAGTTCGCCGCCGCCGCGACGTCGTACGCCACCCACGGCGAACCCATGATCCCGTTCTACATCTTCTACTCCATGTTCGGTTTCCAGCGGACGGGCGACCAGTTCTGGGCGCTCGGTGACCAGATGGGCCGCGGGTTCGTGGTCGGCGGCACCGCCGGGCGCACGACGATGACCGGTGAGGGCCTGCAGCACGGCGACGGGCACTCGCACCTGCTGGCCTCCACCAACCCGGCGGCGGTCAGTTATGACCCGGCCTTCGCCTTCGAGATCGCGGTGATCGTCCGGGACGGACTGCGCCGGATGTACGGCGAGCAGCCGGAGAACGTCTTCTACTACCTGACTGTGTACAACGAGCCCCGGCATCAGCCCGCCATGCCGTCGGTTCCGGGTATCGAGGAAGGCATCGTCAGGGGCATATACCGTTTCCGGTCCGCCGCACCCACCGCGACCGGACTCCGGCTCCAGCTCCTGGCTTCCGGCACGGCCATCCACTGGGCCCTGCGCGCTCAGGAGTTGCTCGCCTCCGAGTGGCAGGTGGACGCCGACGTGTGGTCGGTGACCTCCTGGACGGAGCTGCGCCGGGACGCCATGCGTGCCGACGACGCCCGTACGAGGGGCGAAGAGCGCGTCCCCTTCGTCACTCGCGCGCTGGCCGGGGCGCCTGGGCCGGTGCTGGCCGTCAGCGACTGGATGCGGCAGGTACCCGACCAGATCAGCCAGTGGGTTCCGCAGGACTACTACTCGCTGGGCACCGACGGTTTCGGCCTGTCCGACACCCGTGACGACGTGCGGCGCTACTTCCGGGTGGACGCCGAGTCGATCGTGGTGACCGCCCTGGACCGGCTGGCGCGGGCGGACCGGATTCCGCCCGCGACGGTGGCACAGGCCCGCACCCGCTACGGCCTCGACCGGTGAGCGGCTGCGGAAGGCGACCGACAATGCCTGGGTCTTCCGACGCAGGCCGTGGACGACAGGTCCGGCGGGCCATCGCTCCCCGCCGGACCGTGAGGAGTTGAACGACAACATGACCGTTTCCGTGCCGCTGCCGGCCCTCGGCGAGTCCGTCACCGAGGCCACCGTGACCCGCTGGCTGAAGCAGGTCGGTGAACGTGTGGAGGCCGACGAGCCGCTGCTGGAGGTCTCCACCGACAAGGTCGACACCGAGATCCCCTCGCCCTCGGGCGGCGTTCTGCTCAAGATTCTCGTCGCCGAGGACGAGACGGCGGAGGTCGGCGCAGCACTCGGCGTCATCGGCGCGCCGGAGACGGCTCCGGCGGCCTCGCCCCCGGCCGGTGGTGCGCAGGCCGGCCCGGCATCGGTCCCCGCCGGGTCCGCGCCATCCGCACCGGACACGCCCGTCGTGGCACCTGTCCCGTCCGCTCCGCCGGCTTCCCCCGAACCGCCCGTGCACGCCCGCACCGGCCCCGGCCGCGCAAGGAGCGACTCATGCGCCGCGAACCGCGGATCATTCCGATAGGCCCCGGTCATCTCGCCCGCACCGTGGCGATGCACCGGCGCTGCTCGCCACAGACCCTGTGGAGCCGTTACCACCGGGCGATGGCTGACCCGCGCACCTATCTGCCCGCTCTGCTCTCCCGACC
>NZ_RDBK01000033.1:34712-99181 GCF_008042275.1 Streptomyces sp. OR43
CCTTGACCGCACACGAGCAGTACCGACCCCTGGAGGCCGCGCCCACCGGCACCGGGGACGGCGCCGGACCCAGCCCGGTCCAGCGCCGGTGCACACGGCCCCCGCGGAAGCATCTTCGCTCCGCGGTCGCACGGTCCCGATGCCCCGTATCCGCCGGGCCATCGGCGAGAACCTCAGGAAGGCGCTGCTGGAGCAGGCACAGCTCACCAGCACGGTCGAGGCCGATGTCACGCGTCTGATGCGCCTGCGGAACCGGGCGAAGGACGGTTTCCTGGCCCGCGAGGGCCTCAAGCTGTCCCCCCTGCCCTTCTTCCTCAAGGCAGCCGCCCAGGCTCTGAAGGCTCATCCCGTCGTCAACGCCAGGATCAACGACCACGAGGGGACGATCACCTACTTCGACACCGAGAACGTCGGCATCGCCGTCGACACGGAGAGCGGGTTGATGACCCCGGTCGTCAAGGCGGCCGGTGACCTCACCGTCGCCGGACTCGCCCGGGCCGTCCACGACCTGGCGGACCGGGCCCGCAGTGGCCACCTCACCCCCGACGACGTGTCGGGCGCGACCTTCACTCTCTCCGACACCGGTTCGCGCGGCGCACTGTTCGACACGGTCATCGTGCCCCCGAACCAGGCGGCGATCCTCGGCGTGGGCACCACGGTCAGGAGGCCCGGTGTCGTGCGCAGTGGTGACGAGGAGGTAGTCGGGATCCGGGATCTGGTGCACCTGTCCTTGTCGTACGACCACCGGCTGGTGGACGGGGCGGACGCGGCCCGATACCTGACGTCGGTCAAGGCACTCCTGGAAACCGCGGCGTTCGAGGACGAGTTGTACCCCGACGCCCTGGCGTGAGTATGGGCCACCGAGGGTGGCAGGCCGGCCGGAGGGAGCGGGTCGGTGAGGGGGGTGCCATCGCCGGCGCCCCCCTTCACCATGCCGGGGGCGTGTCGTGGTCCGTACCCCCTTCACTCCGCCCGGGGGCGCCCTGTCCGGGCTTCACCGTCGGCGAGAGGACTGGCCGGGCGCCAGGTCGTTCACCCGGACCCAGGCGGTTACGGCACCGCCCTCCTCCGTCCGCCGGACGGGAAAGGGCGCGTGACGCAGCATCCCTTCGACCCGTTCGTCGCCGGTCAGGAAGAAGCCGTGAAGGGTCGTCCAGCCTCCGGCGCGCGCGTGCTGCCCCAGGTGGTGGAGCAGGCGGGTGCCGAGTCCGCGGCCCTGCCATGAGTCCTCGACGAGAAGCGCCGCCTCCGCGGATGTGTGATCCGGCATCAGATGGCCCATGGCCACGATGCGACCGGTGGCGCCCCGCGCCGCGAGGTGTACGGAACCGGGTCGGGAGAGCAGAGCGGGCAGATAGGTGCGCGGGTCAGCCATCGCCCGGTGGTAACGGCTCCACAGGGTCTGTGGCGAGCAGCGCCGGTGCATCGCCACGGTGCGGGCGAGATGACCGGGGCCTATCGGAATGATCCGCGGTTCGCGGCGCATGAGTCGCTCCTTGCGCGGCCGGGGCCGGTGCGGGCGTGCACGGGCGGTTCGGCGGTCGGGGGAACGGGGTCAGCGAGCACGGCCGGGCGGACCGCAAGCGCCGGGGCCGCTGTGTTCCGGGCAGGCGAAGGGGCCGACGGGTGAACCGCCGGCCCCGGATCGCGTGGTGCGGATCAGCGCACCGAGCGAGCGGCGTCCTCGATGACGCCGGTGACCTTTCCGGGCTGCGAGACGCTGACCGCGTGGGACGCCCGCACCTCCGTGGTCCTGGCTCCTGCCCGCTCGGCCATGAACTCCTGGGCGGCGGCGGGGATGTTGCGGTCCTGGGCGGCCACCAGGACCCAGGAGGGAATGGTCTTCCAGCCGGGTTCGGCCGCGCTCTCACCGAGGGCGGCCTCGGTGACCGGTCGTTGGGTGACGGCCATCAGGTCCGTCGTGTTGCGGGGCACGTCGGCGGCGAACTGCCGGCGGAACTTGTCGTTCTGGATGTAGAGGTCGGTACCCTGCGAGCCGTCGGCGTTCGTGACCGGTACCGGACGCAGCGCTTCACCGAGGGTGCTGCCGGGAAACCGGCCGGCCAGGTCGGCAGCGCTCTCGCCCTTCTCCGGGAGGAAGGCGGCGAGGAAGACCAGCGCCTTGACGTTCTTGTTCCCGGTGGCCGCGTTGCTGATCACCGAACCGCCGTAGGAGTGACCGGCCAGGACCACGGGCCCGTCGATGCCGGCGAGGACAGCTTCGAGGTAGGCGGCGTCACCGCTCAGGGAACGCAGCGGGTTGGCGACGGCCACGACCGGATAGCCGTCGTCGTGGAGCCTGTCGATGACGCCGTTCCAACTCGTTGAGTCGGCGAACGCACCATGGACCAGAACGACGGTGGGCTTCGGGGGTCTGACGTTGCCGCCCTTGTCGGCCGAGGCCGGGGGGACCGTGGTGACGAGCAGCCCGGCGACGACGGTGGCGGCGGCCAGGACGTTCATCGGCGTACGGGCCCGGGCGGTGAAGAAGCTTCGGTTCATGGCGAATGCCTTTCGGTTGGGATCGGTGCGCGGGACTCCCCCTGTGGGGATGCGCCGCGTGGAAGGCCGGCTGCACGGACCGCGGAGGGGCGGGGCGGGCCGCCGGGTGAAGGGGCCGGTCGCCTCGGCCGTACGTTGTGCTGCCTTCTCATCCTTGAGACAGGCGGAAAGACCAAGGTGTGACATGTCGGATGCCACTCTCCGCGGGGCATCTTGGGATCAGGGCCGGTGCCGGCCGGTGATCTCCGCGTACTCCGTGGCCGTGGGCTTGGGAACCTGCGTGCCGGGGCCGTAAAGGAACCTGCTCAGCCCGCTGCGCAGGCGCTGGACCGGGCTGGGTCCGGCGCCGTCCCCGGTGCCGGTGGGCGCGGCCTCCAGGGGTCGGTACTGCTCGTGCGCGGTCAAGGTGTGCAGCCGGGCCTGGTCGAGGGGCTCGTGGACCTCGGCGTACTCGCCGTGCGGCAGGCGCCTGATGACTCCGCTCTCGCGCCCGTGCAGCACCTTGTCGCGGTCTTGGCGCTGGAGAGCGAGGGCCACGCGCTTGGTGATCAGGAAGGCCAGCACCGGGACGGCGAAAAGGCCGATGCGCACGGCCCAGGTCACGGAGTTGACCGAAACGTGCAGACGGATGGCGATGATGTCGTTCGCGGCACCGATGAGCGCGACCGCATAGACGCTGAGCCAGGCCACGCCCAGAGCGGTGCGCACCGGGCGGTTGCGGGGGCGGTCCAGCAGGTGCTGCTCGCGGTCGTCGTCCGTGACCCAGGCCTCGATGAACGGATAGGCCCCCAGGGCCAAGAAGAGCAGCACACCGAACAGCAGGGGCAGGAGGTTGTCCAGGGCGAGCGTGTGGCCCCAGAGGCCGATCTCCCAGCCGGGCATGACACGAAGCAGTCCGTCGGCGACGCCCATGTACCAGTCGGGCTGGGAGCCGGCGGAGACCTGGTCGGGACGGAAGGGGCCGTAGTTCCACACGGGATTGATCTGGGCGACGGCGGCCATCACGGAGATCACGCCGGCCACGATGAAGCAGGAGGCGGCGGCCTTCACCGCGTACACCCTGAGCGGAAGTCCGACGACGTTGCGGCGGATGCGGCCGGGGCCGGCGTGCTGCGTGTGCCGGTGGCGCATGACCAAGGCCACGTGAGCGACCGTCAGGGCAATCATGAGGCCCGGAATGACCAGGACGTGCAGGGTGTTGAAGCGGGCGATCAGATCCTCACCGGGGAACTCACCGCCGAACAGGAAGAACGACAGGTAGGTCCCTACGACCGGGACCGACAGGATCGTGCCGTTCACGACCTGGAGGCCGGTGCCGGACAACAGGTCGTCCGGCAGGTCGTAGCCGGTGAGGCCACCGAACATCGCCAGGATGAACAGTCCGAACCCCAAGAGCCAGTTCAGCTCTCGGGGCTTGCGGAAGGCACCGGTGAAGAAGACCCGCAGCAGGTGGACGAAGACGGCGGCGACGAAGATCAGGGCCGCCCAGTGGTGTGCCTGGCGGACGAGCAGACCGCCGCGGACGTCGAAGGAGAGGTGCAGCGTCGAGTCGAAGGCCTCCGACACGAGTCGGCCTCTCAGGGGGAGGTAGCTGCCCTCATAGACCACGAGCTCGGAGGAGGGGTGGAAGTAGAAACTCAGATAGACGCCGGTGATCATCAGGACCACCAGACTGTAGAGCGCGATCTCGCCGAGCATGAACGACCAGTGGTCGGGGAAGACCGGGCGCCGAGCCGAGCGGGCGACACCGCGGCGGCCCACTCGGCTGTCCACCCAGCGGGCGACTCCCTCTCCCGTGTGCCCCTGCTCCGGCTCGACCGGTCGGCTGTCGTAGCCCATCTCTTCACCTGTTTCCCTGCGTCACCCGCAGCTCGCCGCGGCCGGGACCCCTGTCCGGGGCTCTGCCGTGGATGTGTGGCGCCGCTGTGGCACGGGGCGTACGGCCGCCGTTCCATCCATGGCTGCGCGTGCCGGCGATCCGACGGGCCGCCCGGGCGCGGGGACCGGGGCATACCTGTGGCACGGCGCGTCCGGCTCGTCCACGGCTGTGCTGTTCGGGCATGATTCATGAACTGCTGTCGTCACCATGACCGGCTGTACCGTTCGGGTGTGACAGGGGCTGTTCCCGGGGCACGAAGCGACCGGCCGGGCACGGTATCCGGCCCGGTGCCCAGGGGTCAGCGGCGGACCACGTTCTCGAGTTCCTCATCCGCGGCGAAGCGGATCAGCTGGCAGCGGATGAGCCTTTCGAGGCGAGGCCAGAGGCCAGCGGTGAACGCGCCGATGTGCGGGGTGAGCAGCACACCGGGTACGGACCGGAGCGGATGTCCCGGGGGAAGCGGCTCGGGGTCCGTCACGTCCAGGGCGGCCCGCAGCCGGCCTTCGTGGGTCTCCTTCAGCAGGGCGTCGGTGTCGACAACCGCCCCACGGGACACGTTGACGAGCAGGGCGTCGTCCTTCATGCGGGCCAGCATGCCCGCGTCGAAGAGCTGACGGGTCTTCGGGGTCAGGGGCGTGGACAGCACGACGACGTCCGCGTCCGCCACGAGCCGGGGCAGACGCGCGGTGGAATGGACCGGCCCCAGGAGCGCGTCCCGGTCCCGACTGGCGACGCGGGTCACCACGCAGCCGAAGGGCAGGAGCAGCTCCTCCAGCGCGGAACCCACGGCGCCGTAGCCCACGATCAGCACGGACCGCTCGTACAGGGAGGAGAAGACGTGGGTGTCCCCCGCCCCGCGGTCCTGGGCGCGGACCGAATCCGGAATGCCCCGCAGCGAGGTGAGAATCAGCGTCAGGGCCAGTTCGGCCGTGCCGGGAGCGGCGGCACCGCGCGCGTCGCACAGGGTGACCGGACGGGGAAGCCGGTCGAGCTCTCCTCGTAGTCCGTCCGTGCCCGAACTGAGTGCCTGAACCACCCGGAGACGTGTCATGCCGGACAGGGGCTTCCTGATGATGTCGATGTCCTTGGTCAGGGGCGGGGCGTAGAACTCCACCCGAGCCGGGTCCGAAGGGAAGGCCGAACGGCCGTCCCAGCAGGCGTACTCGAGTGCTGGCGGCAGATCGGCGAGACGGACGAATTGCGCGGGCAGCCATACCTGGGGTGAGCGTGCGGTCATAACCATGTCTTCCGCTTTCCGTCGGGGTTCGGGGGCCTGACGCGGCCGGAATCCGCCGGTGCGCGGCCTCGGGGCCACCGATCCGGGTCGCGCCCTCGCGGGTGGCGGTCGGTGGCAGGTCCGGCTCGGAGACCGGCAGAGAGATGACTACGCGTGCCACTCCTCTGTGACAGCACGGGCCCGTGGCGGGTGTCACCCCCGCCCCGCAGTAGGACCCCCTGCGTTCACTACGTGTCACATGCTCGGCCCGCATGCTGTCTTGGTGGGCATGCACCTTGTCACCACACCGGCGCCCGTCACTCAGCCGGACTCCTACGCCGTCACCGCCGAGTTCTACGACATCCTGCAGGCCGAGCGAGACGGAGAGCGCGTCCGCGACCTCTACGCCCGGCAGGTCGCGCAGGCCCGTCTCGGCATACTGGACATCGGTGCCGGGACCGGACGGGTCACGCTGATGAGCCTGGCGGAGTCCGAGGCCGACATCCACGCGATCGAACCCGCACGGGCCATGCGCACCTCTCTGCTCACCCGACTCGCCGTCCTGCCGGAGCGTCAGCGGGATCGCGTGACCGTGCACCCGCACGCCCTGGACCGGGCGGAGTTGTACGCGGTCGCGGACGTGGCCGTGTGCCACAACACGATCGCCTGTCTGCCACCGGCCGCGCGTCACGTCCTCTGGCCCGCCGTCCACGCTGCCCTGGCCCCGGGCGGGTCGCTCTTCCTGGAGCTGCCGCCCGAGACGCCGCCCGCTCGCGACATCGTGCACCGGCTGCCGGAGAAGCGGGTGGGCGCGCACGCGTACGGCGGACGAATGTCCATGTCGGCGGCGGGCTACCGCATCCGCGCGCGCGTCGACTACTGGGTGCGCGACGAGCGCCGAGTGCTCCGCACGCACTCGGAATCGTTCTGGATGTGGCCCGCGTCGCGCTCCCGGATCGTGGAGGAGCTGGCGCGGCACGGATTCCTCCCACTGCCCGAGCACGGCCATCCGCGCGTCCTGGCCGTTTCGCGGCCGGCCCGCTGGTGAGGCGGTCACGGTGAGCACCCGGGGTGCCCGGCCCGGGGTGCCCGCCCGGTCGTGTCACACCACGTGTCCTCGCCCGGTCTGAAAAGTGTCGGACCGCTCGGTTCGTCGTGTACGCCTCACAAACTGGAACGGGTATCTCATGCCGCGTACTCATGCGTTCGTGATCGTCGGAGGCGGCCTGGCCGCCGCCAAGGCCGCGGAGGAACTGCGCGAGCACGGCCACCACGGGCCGCTCCTCGTCATCGGGAACGAGCGGGAACGGCCCTACATCCGGCCACCGCTGTCCAAGGGGTACCTCCTGGGCAAGGAGGGCCGGGACTCCCTCTACGTGCATCCCGAGAGCTGGTATCGGGACAACGACGTCGACCTGCTCCTGGGCACGCGTGTGACGTCATTGAACCCACATGCCGCCGAGGTGACGCTGGACGACGGCCGTCGCGTGCCTTACGCGGGGCTGCTCCTGGCCACCGGTTCCTCGCCCCGCCGCCTGTCCGTGCCGGGCGCGGGGCTGGACGGCGTGCTGTACCTCCGGCGCATGGAGGACAGCGACCGGCTCAAGGCGGCATTTACCGCAGGTGCGCGGATCGTGGTGGTCGGCGGTGGATGGATCGGACTGGAGACGGCGGCGGCGGCTCGTACGGCCGGGGCGGAAGTGACCTTGCTGGAGCGCGGGGAGCTGCCCCTGTCGAAGGTACTGGGCCGGGAGGCGGCCGAGGTCTTCGCCGGCCTTCACATGGACCACGGTGTGGATGTCCGCTCCCACGCCCGCGTCGAACGCATCACCGGTACCGGGGGCCGCGTCGACGGAGTCCGTCTCGCCGACGGCAGTCACCTGCCCGCAGATGCCGTGGTGGTGGGCGTCGGCATCACTCCCGACGTCCGTCTGGCCGAGGAGGCCGGCCTCGACGTGCGTAACGGCATCGTGACGGACGCGCACCTGCGGACTTCCGCGGCAGGCGTCCACGCCGCCGGTGACGTCGCCAACGCCTTCCACCCCCGCCTCGGCCGCCATCTGCGCGTGGAGCACTGGGCCAACGCCCTGCATCAGCCGCGTACCGCCGCGCTGAGCATGCTCGGCCGGGAAGCGGTGTACGACCGGCTGCCGTACTTCTACACCGACCAGTACGACCTCGGCATGGAGTACACCGGGTACACGGAACCGGGCGGCTACGACCGCGTCGTCTTCCGCGGCTCACGGGAAGAGCTCCGGTTCGTGGCGTTCTGGATGTCCGGCAGACGGGCGCTGGCCGGGATGAGCGTCAACGTGTGGGATGTCATCGGAACGGTCCGCGCTCTGATCGAGTCGGGCGTGGAGACGGAAGATGCCGTCCTCGCCGATCCCTCGGTTCCGCTGGAAAGCCTGATTCCCGCGCACGTGCGAGCAGACCGAGCCCAGTCATGACCGGCCGTACGCCCGCACCACTGCGGCCGATGCCGGACGACTGGCGACGGGCCCTGGCCGTGGTGGCCCATCCCGACGATCTCGAGTACGGATGCTCGGCGGCCGTGGCCTCCTGGGTGGCCGCCGGCAGGGAGGTCACCTACGTGCTCGCCACCCGGGGTGAGGCGGGCATCGACACGCTGGCTCCCGAGCGGGCCCGGGTGCTGCGGGAGGCGGAGCAGCGTGCCGCCGCCGCGGCCGTCGGCGTCAGCGTGGTGGAGTTCCTCGACCACCGGGACGGTGTGGTCGAGTACGGCGTCCCGCTGCGGCGCGACATCGCCGCGGCCGTGCGGCGTCACCGTCCCGAGCTGGTGATCACGCTGAACCACCGGGACACGTGGGCCCCCGGTGCCTGGAACACCCCGGACCACAGGGCGGTGGGACGCGCGGTGCTGGACGCGGCCGCGGACGCCGGCAACCGCTGGATCTTCCCGGAACTCACCGAGCGGGGACTTCCGCCCTGGAACGGCGTGCGATGGGTGGCCGTCGCCAACTCGCCCACGCCGTCCCACGCCGTGTCCGCCCGGGCCGGCTTCGAACGGGGGGTGCAGTCCCTGCTGCGGCACCGGACCTACATCGAAGCCCTGACCGAGGAGGACCCCGAGACGTACGCGCGCCGCTTCCTGTCCGCCGGCACCGGCGCCCACCGTGCCCGGTTCGACGGCGGTCCCGCTGTCGCCTTCGAACTGTTCAGCCGATGACCAGGTCCCTCGGCTGTCGCGCGGCTCTCGTCCCCATCACCGTTCTTCCGCACGAGCCCGTGCCGGGAAAGGACCGATCATGACGTACGACTACCTCTCCGTCCTGGACGCCGGGCCCTCCGACGGCGTCGACCCCGACCAGTTCGTACGCGCGGCCGTGCGCTGGCACTTCGACCCGGCGACCGGCTCCCGCTACTGGCTCGACCGGGCCGAACGGCTCGACTTCGACCCGCGGCGGGACATCAGGGGCGTCGACGACCTGTCGCTCTTCCCCGACCTGACCGGCGAACTGCGCCATGTCCCGGTGGCCGACCTGATCCCCCGGGGGTACGGCGGCGACGCCCGGCTGCTCAACGTCTTCGACAGCGGCGGTACGACCGGGGCGCCCAAGCGGGTCGTGCAGCTCGACGACTGGACGCGGCACAGCACCGCGCAGGTCGACACACGTCTGCGGGAGCACGGGCTGCCCACCGGTGCACAGTGGCTGACCGTGGCGCCGACCGGCCCGCACCTCGTGGGGGACGTGCTCCAGAGGGCGGCGGCGTCCCTCGGCGGCCCGGGGCTGAGCATCGACATGGACCCGCGGTGGGTCAGGAAGCTGATCGCCGCGGGCCGGAGCGAGGAGGTCGAGTCCTATACCGACCATCTCGTCGAACAGTGCCGGCGCGTTCTGCTGACCCAGGACATCGGGGTGCTGGCCGCCACCACTCCGCTGCTGGAGCGCTTCGCCCGCGAGGACGACCTCCTGGAGCGGATCAACGCCTCCGTCCGGGCCATCGTCTGGGGCGGCACGCACATGGACCCCGACACCCGTCATCTGCTGGCCACGGAGGTCTTCCCCGACGTGCCGCTCATCGGCATGTACGGCAACACCATGATGCTCACCGCACTGCTCGAGCGAGCCGGCCTCGGCTCCTCGCAGCCCTGCGTCTTCGACCCGGTGTCGCCGTACGTGTTCCTCTCCGTCGTCGACCCCGCCACCAAGGAACGCGTCGAGGTGGGCCGGCGGGGTCAGGTGGTGGTCAGCCACGTCAGCAAGTCCATGCTCATCCCGAACAACGCCGAACGGGACACGGCCGTACGCGCACTTCCGGTGAGCGGCCACGCCGGCGACGCCGTGGCGGACGTGGCACCCGTGACCACGGTGAAGGGCGAGACCGTGATCGAGGGTGTGTACTGATGGCCGCGGCAGACGCCCCCGAACCGCTGTACCTGGACGCGCTGGGCCATCGCGGCCCCTACCGCACCCGCGTACCGGGCAGGGTGACGGACGTGTCCGGTGCCGAGGTGGCGCGGCTCAGCCTGGTACCGCCGGTCTACGTCGACCGGGCGCTGGCCGCACTGCGCAGAGCCGACGCGTTCCCTCCGGCCGGCCTTGACGCGCTGCTGGAAGTGGCCGCCGAGGAGTTCGCCAACGGCACCGTCGGCGGGCTCGGCGTGCGGGAGTACGAGCACCTGGTCAGCAGGACCTCAGGTACTCCGCTGGCCGTGGTGCGCGACGCGACCCGGGGCACCGCGCGATTCGTCAGCCGCGCACGTTCGTCCGCCGAGCAGGGCAGGCCGCGCGGGACGGTCCGGGACGGACGGGATCCCTCATCCGCGGCCGGGCACGCCGTGTGGGCGCGTAGGGGCGAGGTGTTCGCCGTCAACGCCTCCGGCAATCACCCCGGCGTCCACCGGGTGTGGCTGGAGGCACTGGCCCTGGGCTACCGCGTCGCCGTACGGCCGTCGCGACGGGAGCCGTTCACCCCGCACCGCCTGGTCGGGGCACTCCACCGGGCGGGCGTCGGGACGGACCGGCTGGTGTTGCTGCCGACGGACCACCACACCGCGGGAACTCTGATCCGCGGCGCCGACCGCGCCGTCGTGTACGGCGGCGACGAAGTCGTCGCCCGCTACGCGCACGATGCGCGTGTGCTGCCTCAGGGGCCCGGCAGGACGAAGATCCTCGTCACCGCGGACACGGACTGGCGCGAGCACCTGGACACGATCGTGGGGTCCGTCGCCGACGAAGCGGGCACCGCGTGCGTCAACGCCACCGCCGTATTCGTCGAGGGCGACCCGGCACCGCTCGCCGAGGCCCTCGCCGCGCGTCTGTCCCGGCTGCCGGGCCTGCCGCCCCAGGACTCCCGCGCGGTTCTCCCGGTGTGCCCGTTCGACAGGGCTCGGGCGCTCGACTCCTACCTGCGGTCGGTCGCGATGGGGACCCGCGCCTGGCTCGGTGGGGACGGCATCGTCGAGGACCTCGGGGATGGCAGCGCCGTCCTGCGACCGGCCGTTCATCAGGTCGTCGACGCCGGCGCCCCGCAGCTGCGGACCGAACTGCCCTTCCCCTGCGTGTGGGTGGCTCCGTGGAAGCGCTCGGACGGAGTTGCTCCGCTGCGGGAGACGCTGGTGCTCTCGGTCCTCTCCCGCGATCGTGCACTGCTCGACCTGCTGGTGGCGGAACCCACCATCGCGAATGTGTACGCGGGTGACCATCCGACCTACTGGATGGCTCCAGGAGTGCCCCACGACGGCTATCTCTCGGACTTCCTGATGCGCGGCAAGGCCGTCGTGGGCGTCGGCTGAGACGGGTCAGTGGGGCAGGAGCAGCATCACGGCCGTGCCCATCGCCATGGCGCCGTCGCGCACGTGCCCGCAGGGGTCCGTCGCGGCGGCGCGGTGCACGGCGTCGGTCGAGGTCCGCAGCGCCGGCATGGGGCGCGTCAACGACCAGAGGGAGCAGCCGAGGAGATACACCGTCAGCGCGGCGGTGACCATGCTCGCCGTCATCGAGACGCTCGCGGTATGACCGTGGGTCAGCGGGTGCGGTGCGGCCGTGGCACCTCCGGCGAGGGTCTCGTGGGCGGGAACCACCATGCCGGGCGGTGGCCACGACATCCAGGCCATCGCGGCCATGCCGGCGGCGGACGGCAGCCTGCCGGAGATCAGCGCGAGGTTGCCCCCGCGCCGGTGGCGGAATGCGGTGAGCGGGAACCACAGGGCGGCGGCGGCGAAAAGCACCGTCGTCGTCCGGCCGGACAGAGGCCGGTAGAAGCTCCAGGGCATCGCGGCCATGCCCGCCGCCATGGTGAAGTGCAGGAGGTGGTCCACCCGGTCGCGGACCTCCGCTCCCGGTGACCGGACACCCTGCCTCCACACGTGCAGGGCCACGAGCGTGAACAACAGTGTCAGCATGTAGTGCAGGCCATCGAGAGCCGGCGTCCTGTCCGACACGGTGAGCGCCTCCTGAGGTACATGACGGTTCGCCCTCCTGACCAGGTACGCGATCGTTCCGTGACGGAGCGGAGTCCACGGAGTGGGCACCCCTGACCGGCGTTCCGTTGCCACGGTGTGCCAAATGAGGGCGCTGAAGGCACGCCACCACCGGCCGTCGGAGCGTCTGTCAGCGGCCGCTTGTAGCATGGGGTGCACGAAGCCAGAAGGGACGTTCCATGCACGCTGGCGCCCGACCCGGCACCCTTGATCAAGCGACGAAGGATTTCCTCGCGGCCCGACCGCAGCTCTTCGGCATCGCGTACCGCATCCTGGGCAGCACGGCCGAGGCCGAGGACATCGTGCAGGATGCCTGGCTGCGGTGGCAGAACACCGATCGTTCGCAGGTGCACGAACCGGCTGCCTTCCTGACCACGGTAGCCACGAGGCTGGCGATCAACCTGGCCCAGTCCGCTCGGGTACGCCGGGAGTCCTACATCGGACCGTGGCTTCCCGAGCCCGTCGACACCGCGCAGGATCCACAACTGGGCGCGGAGCGGGCCGAGGCCCTGGAGATGGCGGTCCTGCTCCTGATGGAGAAGTTGAACCCCGTGGAGCGCACCGCCTACGTGCTCCGGAAGGCGTTCGACTACTCCTACGGACGCATCGCGGAGATCCTGGAGACCACTGAGGCGAACGCGCGCCAGTTGGTCAGCCGCGGCCGGAGGCACTTGGCCGCCGAGCGCAAGGAGGCCGTCAGCCCCAAAGCCCACCGACGGCTGCTGGAGGTGTTCCTGTCCGCGGCACGGACCGGCGATCTGTCCGTGCTGGAGGACGTGCTCACCGCCGACGTCGTCAGCTACTCGGACGGCAACGGCATGCGCGGCGCGTCCAGGATCCCGGTCATCGGGCGGCTGCACGTCTCTCAGTACCTCGTGGCGTTCGCTCCGCGCTTCTGGCCGCGATCGGAGATCAGGTGGGTCGAGGCGAACGGCAGGCCGGCCGTGTTGGTCTCGTCCGACGACGAAGCCGTCGCCCTGCTGACCGCCGACATCTCGGCGGATGGTATCGACCGGCTCATGTGGGTGATGAGCCCGGCCAAACTGGCGCCGTACGTGGCCTCTCTGCGCGGCTGACCGACCGCCGAGGTGTCGCGGCTCCGAGGGGCAGACGTCACAAGAGCGCTCGCCTTCCGGTCATCTGGTAGTCCCGGGCCCTATCGGGCCGCGTACCACGACCACAACGGAGTCATGCCGTGCATGAGCGGATCCAGTTGCCCACCCTGTCTACGGAAATGGACTACGACGGGGTGGAGTTCTCGCCCATCTACACGACCACGGTGACCGTGCACGGTGGTACGGCCTCGCACGGCCGGGCCTCCGGCCACGCGCGCTCGGCCGACGGCGCCCTGGACCTCCAGTTGCGGATGCCGGCCGCGCTGGGCGGCGACGGCCGGGGAACCAACCCCGAACAGCTCTTCGCCGCCGGTTTCGCCGCGTGTTTCCACGGCGCCCTGAGCCTGCTGGCACGACAGGAGGCACTCGACCCTGCGGCGATCTCCGTGGTGGCGACCGTCGCGTTCGGACGTGACCCGGAGGACGGTGGCTATCTGCTGCGTGTCGATCTGGTGGTGCGGTGGCCCGGCGTCGCACCGGAGACGGCCGACGTTCTTCTCGCGAAGGCCGACGCGTTGTGTCCCTACGCGCGCATGGCGTGGCGAGGCACACCCACCACGATCACACTCGCCCGCTGAACCTGCACGGCCCTCAGGGCGGTCAGGAGGGGAACCACAGATCTGCGTCGGCCGCTTCTTCCTTACGGACGCTGAAGACGGATATGCCCTTCTTCCGTGAACTCTGCCGGGGGAGTGCCTCGACGACGGGGTGATCACCGGGGGCGTCACGCTGTCCCCGCGGCTCGGATCCCCGCGTTTCGAAGTACTCCCCATTGACGGCGAGATAGTGGGCCCAGTGCCGCGGCAGATCGTCCTCGTGGAAGATGGCCTCCACCGGGCAGACAGGTTCACACGCATGGCAGTCGACGCACTCCGCCGGGTGGATGTAGAGCGTGCGTGAACCCTCGTAGATGCAGTCCACGGGGCACTCGGTGACGCAGGCCCGGTCCTTGATGTCGACACAGGGCTGTGCGATGACGTACGTCATGTCGTCACTCTCCTAGGACGTCGGGCAGATCTCGGCACGGCTCGTACGGGCGTCGGGTTCGCCAGGTTGACCGGGGACGGCGACATGGTGTGACACGCGTGCGCCGCCCCCGTCACAAACGGCCGCCTGACCTGGTCCTAGTCAGTGACCATCCAGAGCGACGGGAGCAATCGTGCCTCTCACCGAACAACGTCTATCCACCACGGTGCTGGTGATCGGTACCGGCGGGGCCGGCCTGCGGGCGGCGATCGAGCTGGCCGAGGCCGGTGTCGACGTCATCGCCGTCGGCAAGCGCCCCAAGGAGGACACCCACACCTCCCTGGCTGCCGGCGGCATCAACGCGGCCCTGGCCACCATGGACCCCGAGGACTCCTGGCAGCAGCACGCCGCGGACACGCTGAAGGAGAGCTACCTGCTCGGCGACCCCCGCACCGCCGAAATCGTCACCCGTGGCGCGGCCCTGGGCATCGACGACCTGGAGCGGTACGGCATGGCCTTCGCCCGCGAAGAGGACGGCCGCATCTCGCAGCGCTTCTTCGGTGCCCACACGTTCCGCCGTACGGCCTTCGCCGGTGACTACACCGGCCTGGAGATCCAGCGCACTCTCATCCGGCGCGCGAACCAGCTGAACATACCGATGCTGGACAGCGTGTACATCACACGTCTCCTGGTCCACGACGGTGCCGTCTTCGGGGCCTACGGCTTCGACCTGGCCAACGGCACCCGGCACCTCGTGCACGCGGACGCCGTCATCCTCGCGGCCGGGGGGCACACACGCATCTGGCGGCGCACCTCATCGCGCCGGGACGAGAACACCGGCGACTCCTTCCGACTGGCGGTCGAGGCCGGAGCCCGCCTGCGCGACCCCGAACTGGTGCAGTTCCACCCGTCCGGCATCATCGAACCGGAGAACGCCGCCGGGACCCTGGTCAGCGAGGCCGCCCGCGGTGAGGGCGGCGTCCTGCGCAACGCCCTCGGCGAGCGGTACATGAACCGCTACGACCCCGAGCGCATGGAACTCTCCACGCGCGACCGCGTGGCCCTGGCGTCCTACACAGAGATCAGAGAAGGCCGTGGCACGGCCAACGGAGGGGTCTGGCTCGACGTCTCCCACCTGCCCCGTCAGACGATCATGAGCCGGCTGCCCCGGGTGTACCAGACGCTCCTGGACCTGCAGATGCTCGACATCACCCGGGATCCCATCGAGGTGGCCCCCACGGCGCACTACTCGATGGGCGGCGTCTGGGTACGTCCCGAGGACCACAGCACCGACGTCCGGGGCCTGTACGCCATCGGTGAGGCATCCAGCGGTCTGCACGGTGCCAACCGCCTGGGCGGCAACAGCCTGATCGAGCTCCTCGTCTACGGCCGCATCACCGGCCGGGCCGCTGCCGCGTACTCGGAGTCGCTCACCGCGCAGCCCCGGTCCACGACCGCTGTGGCACACGCGCGTTCCGAGGTCGACGCACTCCTCGCCGCCGACGGGCCCGAGAACGTCCGCGCGCTCCAGCGAGCCATCCGCGACACCATGACCCAGCACGCGGGTGTCGTCCGGGACGACGAGGGGCTGCGTACCGGCTTGGCGGAACTGGACACCATCGAGAAGCGCATGCAGAACGTCGGGGTCCATCCCGACATCGCCGGCTTCCAGGACCTCGCCCACGCCTTCGACCTCAAGTCGGCGGCGCTGGCGGCGCGCGCCACCCTCGAAGCGGCGCTGGAACGCAGGGAGACCCGTGGTTGTCACAACCGCAGCGACTTCCCCGACATGGATCCTGCCTTCCGCGTCAACCTCGTCTGGTCCCCGGCGACCGGTATCACACACGAGCCCATTTCCGCCGTGCCCGACGAGATCTTGTCCCTCATGGCGGAAGTCTCCACCGAGGGAAAGCTCGTCGAGTAATGCCTGGTGATGAGAAATGCCGGTGCAGGCAGCCTTCTTGTCACAGAAGAAGTGAGTACCCGGTCTCTCCAAGTGCAGGCCATATCGCACATCCCGAAAGGAATTCACCATGAAGGTCGTAGTCATCGGCGGAACCGGTCTGATCGGCTCGAAGCTGGTATCTAAGCTCAACGAGCACGGTCACGAGGCGGTGCCCGCCGCTCCCAACACCGGCGTCAACACGCTCACGGGCGAGGGCCTGGCCGAGGTCCTGACCGGCGCCTCCGTCGTGGTCGACGTCTCCAACTCCCCCTCGTTCGAGGACGAGGCCGTCATGGAGTTCTTCCGCACCTCCACCACCAACCTCCTCAAGGCCGAGGCGAACGCCGGTGTGACGCACCACGTGGCGCTGTCCGTGGTGGGCACGGAGCGGCTCCAGGAGAGCGGCTACTTCCGTGCCAAGCAGGCACAGGAGGGTCTGATCAAGGAATCGGGCATCCCGTACTCCGTCGTGCACGCCACGCAGTTCTTCGAGTTCATGAAGGGCATCGCCGAGTCGGCGACCGACGGTGACACCGTCCGGCTGGCGCCGGTCAGGATCCGGCCCATCTACTCGGACGACGTGGCCGCCGCCGTCGGCCGCACGGCGGTGGGGACACCGGTGGGCGGAGTCGTCGAGGTCGCCGGCCCGGAGGAGTTCCAGCTCGACGAGTTGATCCGCAAGGGCCTGGCCGCAAAGAAGGACCCTCGCCAGGTGGTGACCGACGTGCACGCTCCGTACTTCGGTGCGGAATTGCAGGAGGCAACGCTGCTTCCCGGTCCGGACGCGCAGATCGCCGCGACCCGTTTCGCCGACTGGCTCGCGCAGCAGCACTGAGCCATCGGAAGGGGCGGACCCCGGCAGAGGGATCCGCTCCGGTCGGAGGGGGCCTGTCGTCCGCATCGCGGCGCGGCGGGCCCCTCGTCATCTCCGGCACGAGTCGAAGCGCCGGCAGACCGTGCCGCCCTCGGACAGCAACCACAGAGAGAGCGAACCACCATGCTGATACAACGTGACAAGGCCGCTTCGAAGAACCCGGGCTCGTACCCGGGCGTGACCGGTGTGTACACCATCGATCCGGTCCACAGCACGATCGGCTTCTCCGTCCGACACGCGATGATCACGAACGTCCGCGGCCGGTTCGACCGTTTCGAAGGCCTTCTGGAACTCGAGGGCTCCGCCCCGTCACGTTCCCGGGCGCACGTGAGTGTCCAGACCGACAGCCTGGACACGGGCATCGCGGACAGGGACGCGCACCTCGCGGGACCCGACTTCTTCGACTCCGCGACCTTTCCCCTGATGACCTTCCGTTCCACGGGCATCTCGCCGCTCGGCGACGACGAGTTCCGCCTCATGGGCAGCCTGCGTATCAAGGACATCGAACTGCCCCTGGCCATCGACCTGGTCTACGGAGGGGCCGGCGTCGGCGCCGACGGCGCCCATCGAGTCGGCTTCGAGGGCTCCGCCACGCTGCGGCGTTCGGACTGGGGGCTGGTCTGGAACGCACCGCTGGAGACCGGGGGTGTCCTCATCAGCGACAAGGTCCACCTGAGCCTCGACATCTCGGCTGTGAAGGCAGAGCGGGACTCGGAGGCCTGACCGCGGCAGCGGCCCGAAGGGACAGCGGTGTGGGTGGGCGGCGTGGCCGGAATCCGGACCACCCCGCCCACCCACGTCTGTGCCGACCGGCCCCTGGCGGCGTCCTGGCCCGCTCAGGCGGCATTCTCCGCCGTACACCGCACACGTACCGGACGCCGTCGCAGGGCGCGGCGCTCCCGTTCCGTGGTACCTCCCCATATGCCCTCGACCGGTCCCATCTCGACGGCCCACGCCAGGCACCGCTGCATGACGGGGCAACGGCGGCAGACCGCTTTCGCGTCCTCCGTCTGTATCGTCACCGGCCCACTGTTGATGCTTCCGACCGGAAAGAAGAGTTCAGGGTCTTCACGCAGGCAGAGGCCCCGCACACGCCAATTCATGGAATGACTCCTGTAGGTGAAACGGATATCGGTTCCGGGGGTGGCTCGTGAAACGAGAAAAGCGTCAGGTTTCGCATTGCCGCTTTTCACTGGAAAGACCGGACGCCCGGTGCGGGTGTGACATCCGGCCATGACCGGATCCGTCACGGCAAGGACGCACCGCGGCACGGGACGAGCAGCTGGTCCGGACCGCCGGAAACAAATCCCCGCGAAAGTGTTACGAAGCGTCCGCCTCGCCGGTCACTCGGGACGGAGGCGTGCACAGCGCCCTGCCGGATGCCTCGATGGGGCCGGCCGCTCCCGAGGTCTTCGACAGAGAGTCAGCCGACCGCCTCCGCCCACACACCGGCAACAGAGAAACGGAGGCCGAGGGATCATGCATCCAGAGGCGCCCCCCGTGGAAGGCGACCTGAACGAAGCCGTTTCCGTCTTCGTGGAACTCCGGCCCCGCCTGTTCGGCATCGCCTATCGCGTGCTGGGCAGTTCGGTGGAGGCCGAGGACGTCGTCCAGGAAGTGTGGCTGCGCTGGCAGCGGACGGACCGTAGCGTCGTGATCAGCCCCATCGCCTTCCTGTCGAGCACCACCACCCGGCTGGCCATCAACGTGGCTCAGTCGGCCCGCGTCCGCCGCGAGACCTACATCGGTCCGTGGCTGCCCGAGCCCGTCGACACCAGCCACGACCCGGAGGTCGGCGCCGAGCGGGCGGAAGCGCTGGAGTTCGCCCTGCTCCTGGTACTGGAGAGGCTCTCCCCGACCGAGCGCGCCGCGTACGTCCTGAGGGAAGCTTTCGACTACGGCTATCCCGAGATCGCGCAGATCCTGCGGCTCAGTCCCGTCAACGTGCGGAAAATCGTGAGCCGCGCACGCAGGCACCTCACCGACGACCAGCGGGACAGCGTCGATGCCACCGAACACCGGACGCTGCTCCAGGCCTTCGTCGCCGCGGCCCAGAAGGGCGATGTCGCCGGCCTGGAAGCTCTGCTCACCCCCGACGCGGTCAGCCTGTCGGACGGGAACGGCATCCGCGGAGCGGCTCGGGTCCCCGTCCTCGGCCGTGCGCGTGTGGCGAACCTGTCCACGGCGTACCCCCGATTCTGGCCGACGATCGAGGCGGAGCCGGTGGAGGCCAACGGACGCGGTGGCATCCTGCTCCGCAGGGAAGGCCGGCCCGCCACCTTCATGACGATCGCGGCCACGTCCCGTGGCATCCACCAGGTGATGTGGGTCTTCAACCCGGCGAAGATCGCCGCCTTCCTGCACTCCGCCGGCCGATCCGCGGTGGTCAGCCGTGCCTGAGCGGGCCCCCTGCCGCAGCACGTGGCCGGACACAGGGGCGGTTCCAGGAGCGCAGCTTGTCAGGGTTGAGGACAACCCAGACCTGTACGACCCGGGCGCCGGCCATGTCGAGGCCGACGACTGCGGCGACCTGATCGCCGTAGCGGACGACGAGACCGGCGCGCCCGTTGACAGGACTGGTGTGCAGGGTGGTGCGCGGGTGCCGGCCGAACAGTGTCAGCAGGCTTCGAGCGACCCGGGCGCCGCCGATGACAGGTCGCGTCAGCGTGCGGACCTTGCCTCCGCCGTCGTAGAACACGGCTGCGTCGGGGTCCAGCAGGGAGGTCAGGCGGTCGACGTCCTCGGCGGCACACGCGTCGCGTACCGCGTCGACCAGTTCGTCCTTCCGGCGCCCCGAAATGGGCCGGGCCGCACCGGCCGACTGGCTGTGCCGGGCCCGGTCCAACGGCTCCACGGAGACCGGGCCGGGCAGGCGGGTGCCGGACCGGCCCGGGGTTCCCACGGATTCCCGGGCGGCGACGGCGAAGACGTCGCGTACCGGCGCGGCTCGCTCCGCAGGTGCCGGCCTGCCCGAAGTCCCCGCCCCCTGCGCGCCGGTGTCCTCCTGCGGTCCCGACCCGAAGCCCTCACAGGTCCGCGCGAGTGCCGCTGGTTCACCGGCCTGAGCAAAGGCGTCCAGCCGCGCCAGACAGATGCTTCCCACCACCTGGGTCAGCCAGGTCCGCGGTGTCCCTATGCGGCCCCGCTGGCGATCGGACAGCCCGTACCACTCCCGGTAGGCCTCGTCGGTGACGAGCTCGGCGGCGACGCCACTGCCCAGCATCCAGTGTGCGACTTCCAGCAGATGCCGCCGCTCATCGAGCAGCTCCGCGATCGGCATGGTGTCAACCGCCGGTTCCATACCGTCTCCTCCTGAAAGACCCTCTCCGCCTGAACGCGGTCGCCGCACCGCGCACGTTACCCGCGCCACTGCAACAGCCGCAGCAGGTCCGGGGCACCACGCGGAGCCCCGCTTCCGCACCGCTCCGGCGGTGCCCGGAAGGAGACGGACGCAGGTCGTCAGCATCAAGAAACACACTTTGATACGCCGATTCCCCGAACATTGCATTCAAAGTAATACAGTGCGCCCTTTCGGGCGGGCCCGGTCATGAGGTGCATCTACCCGTGACGGCCTCTCACACACCCTCTCCAGAAGGAATCATCATGTCCCACACCTTGCGTGCCGTAGCCGTCACCACCTCCCTCCTGGGGCTCTCACTGGTCCCGGGCGCCGCCCACGCCACTCCCGGAGGGTCCGGCGTCAGCGGCAGGGTGCTGGCCCAGCACACCATCGGCGACACGGACTACGTCCTCCGTGAGGTCACCGTCCCGCCCGGACAGGCGACGGGATGGCATTACCACGACGGGACCTTGTACGCCTACGTCAGACAGGGGACGCTGAGCCACTTCGACGCCACGTGCGACTCCGACGGTGTGTACGAGAAGGGCAGCTTCCTCGAAGAGCCGTCAGGCGCGGACCATGTGCACGTCGGTGAGAACCGGGGCACGAACGACGTGGTCCTCGAGGTCCTCTACGTGCTGCCCCACGATGCTCCCTTCTCCCAGGACGCTCCCGCCCCGGGCTGCTCAACGCGGTAGGCCGGCGGGCCGTCCGCCAGGGCTGTCACAGCGCTCCTCCTTGTCCGGTCAATGCGGTGTCGACGGCTCGTGGCGACGCCCGCGCGAGTCCCCCAGCGAACAGGGAGAAGCATGGCAGGGATACACGTCAGCCCATGCGTTCGGTCTTTCGCTGAACCCGCCGTGACCTGTCCACGGGCCGACGGCACGAGCCGAGGAAGGACGAGGGATGTCCCCCAGCACTGACCGGCAGACAGATCCGGCTGCCACCATCGCGTCACTGGCGGCGGAGGCAGCCCTGCTCCAAGGACGGCTGATCGTGCTCCGCGAGGCGATCGACACGGTGGACGCACGCATCGACACGGTCTCCAAGACTCTCGGACGACTACTGCGTCCGCCGACCGGGCCTACCCGGGGTGCGGATAATCCGGGGCGGACGAAGAGCGCGGGGTGCGGCCTTCGTTGAGGCGCCGAACCTGACGGAGCGGTGAGGCGTGCACGGTGCCGCGGACGGTGTGT
The DNA here is from genome assembly GCF_008042275.1 of Streptomyces sp. OR43. GTDB lineage: Bacteria > Actinomycetota > Actinomycetes > Streptomycetales > Streptomycetaceae > Streptomyces. Next base: position 56,194 of record NZ_RDBK01000033.1, read on the forward strand.
TTCGCAGCGCCGTCGGCTCGCTGCGCTCCCCGGCCGTATGGGTCCCCCTTCCGCGATGTCCGGGTATTCTGCAACCCGGTGCAGGGCCGGGTGACGGAGCCCGCATCGGGCGGCCCCGCCGGAACAAGGGGTCAGGACGAGAGGAACGCATGGTCTCCGTGACCCCCATGGCCCGTAACATCGAGATCACCGCCGAGGGCCTCCAGGAGGACCTGGCGCGTCTGGAGATCCAGAAGCAGGCGCTGGAGAGGGAACTGGCCGCGGTCACCGCTCACCTGGACTCCGTACAGCGCGCCCTGGGCGCCCTTCAGGCCCTCATGCCCGAGTCCGCTTCCGCGCCCGAGGCGCCCCGTCCGCCGGAGGAGGCGGCAGAGGCCACGGCGGCGCCGGCACCTCTGCCGCCCCTGAACGAGGCCGGGGAAAGTGCCGGAAGCCGAACGGCGGGGGGCATCGACGGCGAAACCGACAGCTCGAAGGCGTACGGCAAGCTCACCGAGCAGATCCTGGACTACTTCGCGCAAGCAGGGAAGGCGGATGTCCGTGCCCGGGACGTCGCGTCAGCACTGGGACGTGACACCGACAGTGGCAGCATCAACGCCGTCCGGAGCACGCTCGACCGTCTCGTGGGCCAGTCCCGCGTCCGCCGTGTCGGCCGCGGTCTGTACCGGGCGTCCAACCACTGAGCCGAGCCGTCCCCCCTCCGGCAGCGTCGTGGAGCGGTGAAGCCGCGGGCGGCCGTGGCCCTCGTGGGACACGGCCGCCCGACGGAGTCCAAGGCGCTAACCGACGACGGCGTCCGTCGTCCTCCCGCCCTCTCGTCCAGGGTCACCGCCGGCGACGAAGGCCTCCCTGGGGCGCTGGACCGAGGCGAGGGAAACGACATCGCGGCCGAAGAGAGCGGCGGTCGCCCAGACGGCGAACACTCGCCCCTTGCGCTCCCAGCTCGGCACGGCCAGGACGTGGTAGCCCCGGTGCATCAACCAGGCCGGGAAACCCTTGATGACCAGGCGCCGGTACTGGAAGATGCCACGGCCGAGACCGAGCGTCGCCACCACGCCCAGACTGTGGTGCACGTAGTCCTTCGTCGGCCGGTCGCGCAGTGAGGCAAGGATGTTCTTGGCCAGCCGCTTGCCCTGGCGGACCGCGTGCTGGGCGTTGGGCACCGTGCGGGCATCCGGCCGGCCGGCGGCCAGATCCGGGACGGACGCGTCGTCACCGGCCGCCCACACGTCCGCCACGACCTCGTTGTCCGTCCCGACACGGAGGTCCGCGCGCACCTTCAGCAGGCCCCGCTCGTCGACGGGGAGGTCGGTGTGGTTGTGCACGACCGGGTTGGCGGCGTTCCCGGCCGCCCACACGAGCAGACCCGAATCGTATTCCTCTCCGTCCGACAGCACGACGTGCCCGCCGTTCGCGGAGAGGAGCTGGGTGTTCAGATGGACCCGCGCGCCCCTCTTGCGCAGCGAGCGCACCACCCACTCCCCCGGCCCATCGGTGACCTCGGGCAGTATCCGGCCCCGGGCCTCGACCAGGTGGAAGGCGAGCTCCTCCGCCTCGATCTCCGGATAGTGCTTGAGGAGCGCGGTCGCCAGGCCCAGCAGCTCGCCGAAGCCCTCCACCCCGGAGAACCCGCCGCCGACGACGGTAGCGGTGAGCAGCCTGCGCCGTTCGGGGCCGGGGGGCAGGGGCGCCGCACGGTCGAACGAGGTGAGCAGCCGGTCCCGGATCGCCACGGCCTCCTCGACATGCTTCAGGCCGTACGCCTGGTCGCTCAGCCCTGGGATCGGAAAGGTGCGTGTGACAGCTCCGGCGGTCACCACCAGCACGTCGTAGTGGAGGTCGAAGTCCGGCCCCGAGTGCGGCCGGACCGTCACCGCGTGTGCGCCTTCGCGGATCTCCGTCACCGAGCCCGCGATCAGGCGGGTCCGGTGCAGGTGGCGCCGGAGGGAGACCGCGGCATGACGGGCCTCCACCGACCCGGCGAGCACCTCGGGCAGGAACGGCTGGTACGTCATGTAGGGGCGCGGGTCGACCACGGTCACCCGTGCTTCACCTCGCCGTAGCTTCTTCTCCAGGCCCCACGCGGTGTAGAAACCCGCGTAACCGCCGCCCACGATCAAGATCTCACGCACGGTGTCCTCTGTTCCTCTCGGCTTCACCCGTTAAGACCGCCCGGCGCCGCACCGTGTGACACGGGGCGGACGCCCGTGCAGCGCGACCGGCGGCCGGCCCGACCGCGGTCCGGCCGCGCTGCCGACGCGTTCGTCAGTGAGCGGCGTGCACGCTCCAGTGCTGCTCCAGGAGCTCGGCAACCTCCGCCGGACGCTGGAGCACCGGCCAGTGGTTGCAGTCCAGCTCGATCACCTCGGAGACGCGCAGGGAGTCACCGAGCCTGCGCCCGAACTCGATCTGGCAGGCAGGGTCCCGCGCCCCCCAGAACACGGCGCACGGCGCCGACACCGCGGACAGTGCCGGCTCCCACTCCGCACCCATGGTGAGCGCCGATCTGTACAGCTTGAGGACCGCGTCCTTCATCGGCTCGTCCACCCGGCCCGCCATCTCCTTCGCCAGGTGGAGCGGCACGTCGAAGGCGGCCGCCAACTCCTCGGCGAAGGAGTCCGTCCGCAGCTCGGACATGTAGCGCTCGCCCTCGCCCGGCTCCTGCCAGATCCTGGCCAGCGGGTGCCACACGTACGCGGCGTTGACGGGTCCGTTACCACCCGCCCAGGTACGCACGAGGTCAGGGCGGAGGGAGGCGACGCGGAGGGTGAGGATGCAGCCCCAGTCGTGCCCGACCAAGTCCACCGGCTCGCCCACCCGCTCCAGGCGCTGGATGAGCCAGTCCACGTACTCCTCCTTGGTGGAACCGAATCCGGTCGGGCGCCCGGCTCCGAAGCCGGGGAGGTCCCAGGCCTCGATGTCGGGCCGGTTCAGGCGACGGCGCACACCGTCCCACACGTGGTGGGTGTCAGGAACGCCGTGGACGAGGATCGCGGGCATGGTGGATTCCTCCATCGGTTGAACGAGGTCTGCCGGAGAACGACCATTCATGCTGTCACACTGTCGCGGTTCGGATCCGGCCCGTCTCTTCCGCGGACCGGACATCGGCCATGAGTCGTTGTCACACGATCTGCTTCCGTGCGGTCTGCACTGCCGAGGGCACTGCGATCGTGTGCGGTGGTGTCCACGTGGTGCTGGAAGAGTGAAAGGACACCTCATGGGTCAGGCCGGTGACACGGCACCGATCGCGGAGCTGCTGGAAGAGCGGCAGCACCTCCTCGACGTCGCTCGCTGGATGCTGGGCACGGGGCTCGGCGCCGAAGCCGCCGTCACCGGCACCTACCGGCGCTGGTACGGCCTGACCGACAACCAGCGGTCAGCGATCGCCGATCCCCGTGCCTGGCTGACCAGGAACACGGGCTCCATCTGTCTGGCCGGCCTGTCCGTGCCCGAACGCCGGCTGCCGCACACCTGCGGGGCGGACCCTCATAACCCCCTCGCACTCGACCGGGCGCTACGGGAGGAAATCAGCGGCGTCCTGCTGGCTGCTCTGGACTCCCTCTCCCCGTCCGAACGTGCGGCATTCGCGCTCGACGACGCCTTCGCCATGCCCCCTGAAACGGTCGTCGGCCTCGTGGGGCAGGCGCCGTTCGCGTGCGACGGCCGTGAGCGCCGCAGCCTGCTCGCCACCGAGGCGCGCTCCGACTCCCCGCGGCACCACGACAGGATCGTCCGCGCCGTCCGGAGCGCCTGTGCCACGACCGATGCGACGTACCTGGTCTCCCTGCTGTGTCCGCACGCCGCCGCGTTCTTCGACGGCGGAGGTAAGATCCGCGCCCTGAACAGGCCGGTACATGGTGACCGGCACGTCGCTCGCGCCCTCCTGACGCTCCTGGCCCCCCGCCCGCACACCACGCTGCGCCTCCATTCCGCCAATGGCCGTACTGCGATCGTCGTCGGCCACCACGACCGGGTCGCCGCTGTCATCAGCTTCGACATCAGTGCCCATGGAGTCACCCATGTCTGGGCCGTCCTGAACCCCGACAAGCTGCGCAACTGGAACCGGCCCCCTCTGCCAGCCGGCGGGCCCGGCCCCGTTGGCTCTTCTGACAGCGCGGCTCGGGCCTTTCGCCGAGTGGCCACCACGTCTCATCAGGAGGGACTACGGGTCAGGGAGGCCTGAGGCCGTGCTGGTGTCCGTGGACCCTGCCGCCACCGTTCAGCACCGTGTCGCAGGGCCGGCCCCCCGCAGAAGAGGACGCGGAAGCATCAACGCTGCGCGCAGCCCGCTCGACGTTTCGTCGGGGCTGCCCGTGTCCTGGGGGCGGTCGATGCCTCTACCGCGCCAGGTGACGCGGCGCAGAGTGCTCCGGCGGCTGGGAGAGGCCCCGGACGCCGGGTGCGGGGGATCGGTTCGGCGTCCGGGGCACACCGCACCCGCCGGACTCTCAGTGGTGGGTGCCATGGCGTTCGCGACGCCTCAAGGGTGTCCAACCCAACGTCGCGAACACTGTGATGAGCGTACCGCAACCTCACACACTTTTGCACTGCCCCCGGCACTGTCAACGGTGTCGTGAGGGAGAGTGGTACGCCACGGGTAGGAGCGTTCCCCGTGTCCCGCACGGGTGACCGCCCATAATCCGTGCCCCCTCCAGGCCCAGTCGTTCCTGGAGAAAGCCCAGCCCAAAGGCCTGTACCAGCCCGTCATCGGGTCGTACTCGCGCGGCTTGAGAGCGGTCGGCCGAAGACGCTGTTCGAGGAGATCCTGCATGCCGGCCCAGCGCGACAGTGCTGTCGACCAGTCATAACAGTGTCATCACACGTTGTGTTCTTGCTTGCTCGATCCCTGGCCTTCACTGATCATCGGAAGGCGTGAAGCGCATATATCAGCCTCGGACACTCCCGCGGACACCCGAAGATCCCTTCTCGCCCCTCTCTCCCGGAACGCACACGATCACCGTCCCTCACGGGCCCGGCCGCCTGGAGTTGCGGTACCACGTCGCCGGTTCCGGCCCCGTATGCGTGGCTCACCCGGGCGGGCCGGGCATCGGCTGGGAGTACCTGCGCATGACCGGTCTGGAGGACTCCCTGACCATGGTCTACGTCGAGCCGGTCGGCACGGGCGACTCCGGTCGGCTGCCTGATCCGGGCGATTACACCGTGGCGGCGTACTCGCATTTCCTGCACGCACTGATCCAACACCTGGCAGTGCCGCAGGTCGCCCTACTGGGCCACTCGCACGGGGGCTTCGTCGCTCAGCGGTACGCCCTCGAACATCCAGGTCTGCTGTCGGCCCTTGTTCTGTACGACTCCTCACCGGTTGCCGACGAGGAGTTCTGGTCAGCGGCGGTGGCCGCCATGGATCAGTTCGCGAAGGACCACGTCGACGAGCATCCGGAGGTCGCCCGCTACGTCGCCGCCCTCACCTGCCGTCTCGACGTTCTGGACGACAACGGAGCCACCGCCGTCCTGCGCACGACGATGCCGGCCTATCTGTTCGACTACTGGGGAAGGGAGACAGAGTTCGCGCCTGCTCGTGACACGCTCCGGATGTACGCGGCTCCCGCCGGAGGCGCTGACTCCCCCTTCGACCTCCGGGACCGGCTGGCCGCCGTCACCACACCGAGCCTCGTACTGGCCGGCCGTCATGACGTCATCTGCGGACCGCGATGGGCCGCACTGCTGCACAAGGGCCTGCCTGTGGCCGAGTCGGTGATCGTGGACGACGCCGGCCATCTCGCCCACCTCGAACGCCCCGCCGAGTTCACCGCCTCCCTCCTCGGGTTCCTTCGGGCCCATGGGGTCCTCCCGGCCGACTGATCCCGTAACCCCTCTCCGGACACCGGCATTCCACTTCGTCGCTCAGCGGCCGGGTTCTGATCGGGTGTCACGTACTCGGCCGCTGCCCAGTCAATACGGAGAAGGCGGACTCGCCACTCGGGTCCGCGGCACATGGAACGACTCGCATCGTGAATGCCAATTCGGAGTAGACATGCTCTCCAGTCAGTCGGCCCAGATCGTCCGCAGTACGCTCCCCGCTGTCGGAGCGTCGCTCGGGACCATCACCGAACTTTTCTACCGCCGCATGTTCGAGGAACGTCCCGAACTTCTGCGCGACCTGTTCAACCGCGCGAACCAGGCCAGCGGCGCCCAGCGTGAGGCACTGGCCGGCGCGGTCGCAGCCTTCGCGACCGCACTCGTGGAACACCCCGATGAGCGCCCCGACGCCGTACTCGGCCGCATAGCGAACAAACACGCTTCGCTGGGCATCACCTCCGACCAGTACACCGTGGTAGCCCGCCACCTCCTCGCGGCCGTCGCCGACGTTCTCGGTGACGCCGTGACTCCGGCGGTGGCAGCCGCCTGGGACGAGGTCTACTGGCTCATGGCGAACGCCCTCATCGCCCTGGAGGCGCGCCTCTACGCCCGAGCCGACGTCGAGGACGGCGCTGTCTGGCAGAGCATGGAGATCGCCGAACGCACCGAGGAGACCCCCGAGACGGCCTCGTTCGTCGTGCGCCCCGCCGACGGCTCACCCACCCCGAACTTCGTTCTCAACTCCACGGCCCAGGCGGCCGAATCACGCACGGGCACCCTGGCAACGCCCGTCCCCAGGCAGGCGGGCAGGATGGACCGGGGGATGGGGCCCTTGTTCCGGCGGCCCTGCCCGGTCTCCTCCCACGCGTGGGCCAGGATGCCCACCGACCGGCTGATGACGAACAGGCCCCTGGCCAGCGGGGCGGGGAAACCGAGCTCGGCGTAGATGACGGCGGTGGCGCCGTCGATGTTCATCGGTACCGGACGGGCGCCGGCGCGGCGCTGCCGCAGGGCGCGTTCGACAGCCAGGGCGGCCTGCAGGTGGTCGCCTGCCACGACCCCGGCGGCCACGGCCTCCTCCGTCAGTCTCAGAAGCGGATCGCGGCGGGGATCGACGGGGTGGAAGCGGTGGCCGAAGCCCGGCAGGTAGCGGGTACGTGCCTGGTGCAGCGCCATGACCTCGGTGGCGGACGTATCCCAGTCCAGGCCCTGCGTGTGAAGGGTGCGTATTTCTTCGAGCATTTCCACGCACTGCTGGCCTGCTCCGCCATGGACGTCACCGAGCATGTTGACCCCGGTGGCGATCGCGTTGTTGAGCCCCACGCCACAGGTCGCCGCCATGCGCGCGGCAGCGATCGAGGGCGCCTGGGGCCCGTGGTCGACCCCGGCCACCAGGGCGGCTTCCAGCAGGGCGGACTCGCGTGGTGAGGGCAGGGCTCCGCGCAACAGGAGCCACAGGGTGTCCACGAGGCCGACCGAGCCGATCAGGCCCTGCACGGGCCGGTCCCGTAGTTCGATGGAACCGGGCTCGATGTGGCTCACGGCGGTGGCCCACCACTGTGCTGCCTCGTCGTGGGCGGATGTGGACGCGGACGTGCTCATGAGCCTGTCGCCTCCTTCGCGGTGGTGACGGTGGCGGCCCAGCGTGAGGCGAGCTCGTCCCGTTCATGATTGTGCTCACCCAGCAACGGCGGCGGGGTCCGGGGCAGGAAGGCTTCCCCGTCGAAGAGCACCCCGCTTCCCAGTACGGGCAGCACGGTGCCCGAGGCGTCGGGCCGGCGGAGTTCGGCGATGAATCCCCGGTGCCGCAACTGGGGTTGGGCCAGGGCCTGGGGGACGGTGAGGACGCGGGCCGCGGGAACTCCGGCGGCGGTCAGCAACTGCTCCCATTCCGCTGCCGGGCGTTGTGAGAGCGCGTGGTTGAGGGCGGAGTTGAGTTCCTCCCGGTGGGCCTTGCGGCTCTCGCGTTCGGTGAAGCGGGGGTCGGTCAGGAGCTCCGGGGCGCCCACCAGCCGGCACAGGATTTCGAACTGGCGCTGCTGGTTGGCGGCGATGTTCAGCGGCCCGTCTGCCGTCCGGAAGGTGCCGGACGGGGCCGCGGTCGCGTTCTGGTCGCCCATCGGCTCCGGGGGAACACCGCTGACCATGTAGTTCGAGACGGCCCATCCCATGGCCGACAGGGATGTTTCCAGCATGGAGACGTCCAGCCTGCTGCCCTGCCCCGTGCGTTCCCGGTGCAGAAGCGCGGCGCTGACCGCGAGGGCCGCGGACAGGCCGCCGGTGGTGTCGCACACGGGGAATCCGACCCGCAGCGGGGCTGTGCCGGCGGTCCCGGTCACGCTCATCATCCCGGAGAGTCCCTGGATGATCTGGTCGTACGCCGGTGCGTCGCTCATCGGCCCGCTCTGGCCGAAGCCGGAGATGGAACAGCAGATCAGCCGGGGGTTGATCCGGTCGAGGCGCTCCTGGTCGTAGCCCATCCGGGAGAGCACACCGGCGCGGAAGTTCTCCAGGAGGACGTCGGCGCCGGCGAGCATCTCCTCGAAGACGTCACGGTCGGCCGGATCCTTGAGGTCCAGCTCCACGGACTTCTTGCCGGCGTTCTGTGCCAGGAAGGAAGCGCCGATGCCGGCGCGGTTCAGGTCCGGGTCGGGGCCGAGGTTCCGGGCCAGATCGCCCTGCCCGGGGCGTTCGATCTTGATGACCTCCGCCCCGAGGAGCATGAGGTGGTAACTGCAGTACGGCCCTGCCAGGACGTTCGTCAGGTCCAGGACTCTTATGTCGTCGAGCGGTCGCACATCCATAGATGGTGTCTCCTCACGCGGTGCCGGGGGACGGCACCGCTTTTCCGGCACGCTGGTCAGCTCCGCGGTCCCAGGGGGTGGTCGAACCCTTGCGACATGATCTGTGCGGCCACCTGCATCAGGTCCTGGGCGAACTCGTCGATCGCGTCCTGCGTGATGCGGGCGCTGGGGCCGCTGAGGGACAGCGCCGCGACGACCATGCCCGACGAGGTGGTGAGCGGCGCGGCCACGGCCGTGAGGCCCACGTCGCGCTCGCCGTGGCTCACCGCGTATCCCTGCTCGGTGACCTGATCCGCCCACTCCCGCAGGCGCTCGGCGTGGGGTCTGCCATGGGGCGAGGCCAGCGCGATCCGCTGCAGCAGCGCGTCGCTCGCGCCGCTCAACAGCACCTTGGACGAAGCGCCTGCCCACAGGGGCAGTTCGTCGCCCACCCGCACCACGTGGCGAAGCGGCTGGGGGCTCTCCTGCTGCGCGACGCAGACGCGGTGGATATCGCGCCGGATCATCACGTTGGCTGTCTCACCGCGCCGGTCCGCGAGCTCCCGCAGCAGCTTGAGTGTCTCCTGCGGCAGCTCCCAGCTCTGGTGAGCGAGATGGGCCCAGCGCCACAGACCCGGCCCCGCCGCGTAACCCGCGTCCGTGGACCACAGCAACCCGTAGCCCTCCAGTGTCTGCACCAGCCTGACCACAGTGGTCTTCGCCAGGCCGGTTGCCTCCACCATCGTCTTGAGTGAGACGACGGGCTGGTCCTCGGTCAGCAGCGACAGGATGTCCAGGGCTCTGCGAACGCTGCGTACGCCGCCCGGTCCTTGATCGGAATCCATGATTCCTCCTTCGTAGGGTCTGTTCCGGAGTGCCTGTCAGAGATACACCAGGACGACGGCATGTCCAGCCGGTGGCACCGATTCGGTGCGAAACCTGAAAATTCAACTTCTTTCGTGCGGGCTATTGCCAAGCCCAACCGGCGCCCGTACGTTACACGCCAGTCCACAAGGCGGTCTACGAAAACCGCTAGATGGCTTGTCTGGAGAAGTGATGCTGGAAGTCATCCTCAAATCCGTCGCCGATGCGGATGTCGTCGACGCACCGGCCTTCCTGGCGGGTGCATGGTCCAGTGACGGAGCGGCCTCGGAACGAAACGGCCCCTACCTACGACGCACCGTCAGCCGGGCTCCCACCGCGCTGCCCGCCGGGATCGACCGGGCCGTGGCGGACGCCCGGAAGTACGCCCCCCAGGTCGCGACGCTCGCCCCGGCGGCGCGGGCCGAGATCTTGCAGCGCGCCTCGGTGGCCGCGCTGGCCCACCGCGACCAACTGGCCCAACTGCTCGCTCTGGAGCTGGGGAAACCGGTCAAGGACAGCCGCGTCGAGATCGAGCGGGTCGCCTCGACCTTCGAGGTCTGCGCGGCCGAGGCCCGGCGCATCGACGGGGAGACCCTGCCGGTCGCCGGCTGGCACACGGGCGTCGGCAACAGCGCCTTCACCTACCGAGCCCCCGCCGGAGTGGCCCTTGCCATCACCCCGTTCAACGCTCCCGCGAACCTGCTGGCGCACAAGCTGGGTGCCTCGTTCGCGGCGGGCAACACCACCCTCGTCAAGGCTCCGCCGCAAGCGCCCGGCATCTCGGCAGCCGTAGTGGCCCTGCTCCTGGAGAGCGGTATGCCCTATCAGGCGGTCCAGTTGCTGCACGGCGGGGGAGACGTCGGCGCCGCACTGTGCGCGGCCACCGAGGTCGACGTCATCAGCTTCACCGGCAGCGCCGCCACCGGAGCGGCCGTCGCACGTGCCGCCGGCGCCAAGCGGCTGGCGCTCGAACTCGGGGGCAACGCCGCCACGATCGTCTGCGAGGACGCCGACATCGAGGCAGCGGCCAAGACCGCGGCGCGCACCGGGTACAGCAACTCCGGGCAGAGCTGCATCTCCGTCCAGCGCGTCTACGTGCACCGCAGCCGCTACGCCGACTTCCTCGACGCCTTTGCCGCGGCGGTCGACACCCTGGTCATCGGCGATCCCATGGACCCACGGACAGACATCGGATCCATGGTCGACGACGACGCGGCGGAACGAGTGGTCCGCTGGTCGGCCGAGGCCAAGGGCCTCGGTGCCACGGTACTGCGAGGCGGTACACGTGACGGAGCCACCGCGACCCCGACGATCATCGCCGGCCCGCCGGCCAAGGCCTCGGTCGTCGTCCACGAGGTATTCGGCGCACTCGTCGCCGTCATGCCCTACGACGATTTCGACACGGTCATCGGCGAGTGCAACGCCAGCCGCTACGGGCTGCAGGCCGGCCTCTACACCCATGACATCAACCGCATCTTCACCGCCTGGCGCCGTCTGGAGGTGGGCGGACTCATCGTCAACGGCACGTCGAACTACCGCCTGGACCACGTCCCGTTCGGCGGGGTCAAGGACTCCGGGTTCGGACGCGAGTCGCCGCGCTGGCTGATCGACGACTACACCGTCGTCAAAACCCTCATGCTCCGCAACCTGTCCATCTGGGGCGATCGCCACGACCTCACGAAAGAGAACCAGTGACCACCGTTACCGCTGCTGAAGCCCTCGTCGCCCAACTGGAGTCGTACGGCGTCGAATACGTATTCGGGACGTGCGGGCACACCAACATCGCCCTCCTCGACGCCCTCGGCCCCAGCACCGTCCACTTCGTGATCGCCCGCCACGAACAGGCCGCCGCCCACGCCGCCGACGGCTACGCCCGCGCCTCCGGAAAGCCCGGCGTCCTGCTCACCCACGTCGGCCCGGGCATGATGAACGCGGTTACCGGCGTCGCCACCGCCGCCATGGACTCCGTCCCGCTCATCGTCATCTCCGGAGACATCCCCTCCTACTACTACGGCCGTCATCCGCACCAGGAGGTCAACCTCCACGCGGACGCCGACCAGACCGCGATCTACCGGCCCTTCTGCAAGCGCGCCTGGCCCGTCCAGCGCACCGCCGACCTGCCCCGGACCCTGGAACGCGCCTTCTGGACCGCGACCTCCGGCCGACCCGGCGCCGTGCTCGTCAACGTCCCCATGGACCTCTTCTCGCGCCAGGTCGAGCCGTACGTCCCCGGATCGCACGCCCTGCCCGACAGCGCGCTCCCCGGACTCACCGAGGAGACCGCCGAGCGCATCGCCCGGGCTCTGATCGAGGCCGAACGCCCCCTCATCTACTTCGGCGGCGGACTGCGCACCCCCGACGCCAAGCAGGCGCTGCTCGCGCTGGCCGACCACCTCGACATACCCCTCGCCCACTCCCTCATGGGCAAGGGCGCCATCCCCGACCGGCACCCCCTGCTGCTCGGCATGCCCGGCTTCTGGGGCCTGGACTCCACGCACGCCCACACCAAGGACGCCGATGTGGTGCTGGCCCTCGCCACCCGCTTCGCCGAGACCGACGCGAGTTCCTGGGAAGCCGCCTACACCTGGAACTTCCCACCGAGCAAGCTCATCCAGATCGACATCGACCCGGCCGAGATCGGCCGCAACTACCCGGTGGAGATCGGTGCGGTGGCCGACGTCGGCCACTCCGTACGCGCCATCGAAGCGGCCGTCCGCGCGCTTCGGCCGGAGCCCACACGCAGGCCGGGACTGCGGGAGACCATCGCCACCAGCCGTGCCGAACTCTTCAGCACCGCAGACGAGAACGGGGCCGCCGACGACTTCCCGCTGCGGCCCCAGCGCATCCTCGCCGACCTGCGGGCGAGCCTTCCGGCCGACGCGATCCTGGTCACCGACGTCGGCTGGAACAAGAACGGCGTCGCCCAGTCCTACGACCTGCCGCCCGAGGGACGTTTCATCACCCCCGGCGGAGCCTCCACGATGGGCTTCGGACCGGCCGCGGCGGTGGGCGTGCAGATGGCACAGCCGCAGCGCACCGTGGTCGCGCTCATCGGCGACGGCGGGATGAGCGCTCAGCTGCCGGCGGTCCCGATGGCCGTGGAACAGGGCCTGCCCGTGATCTTCGCCGTGATGAACAACCGCGCCCACGGCACCATCTCCGACCTTCAGCGCTCCAACTACGGCCGCGGGTACGGGTGCGACTTCACCGGGCCGGACGGCGCGCCCTACAGCCCCGACTTCGCCGCATACGGCAGGTCCTGCGGAGCCGACGGCTACGAGGTGTCCACCGCCGAGGAACTGGCCAAGGTACTGGCCGCGGCAGTGGAGCGACGACGGCCCGCCGTCATCGACATCCCCATGGTCAACGAGCCGGTCCCCACGCCCGGTCACTGGAACATCAACGACATCTACCAGGGCAAGTTTCAGGACGAAGGATGATTCCCATGCGTGCAAGAAACCGTCACATCGTCGCCGCTCCAGCCCTCGCGCTGGGTGTTCTCCTCGCCGCGACCGCATGCAGCGCCCCCGGTGACTCCTCCTCCGACGACGCGGACAGCAGCGGTCCCATCAAGCTCGCCGTGGTGGACGCGCAGAGCGGCCAGCTCGCCTCGCTCGGCGACTGGGAGGCCAAGGGAGCCAAGCTCGCTGTCGAGGAGTGGAACAAGAAGGGCGGCATCGACGGCCGCAAGATCGACCTGACGGTCTTCGACGACCAGGGCGACCCGACCACCGGTACCAACATCGCACGCAAGCTGGACAGCGGAAACTACGTCGCGATGATCGGCACCGCCGAGAGCGCCGTCACCGTGGCGATGGCACCCATCCTCAAGCAGGCGGAGATACCCAACATCACCTCCGGCCAGGCCACCGCGCTCGTCGACGTGAAGAGCCCCTTCCTCTTCCTCAACGGCCCCACAAGCACCACCTACGACTCCACACTGGCCGACTACCTGGTCAAGACCAAGAAGTTCAAGAAGATCGCGATGATCTCCAACAACGGCTCCTACGGCAAGGGCGAGCACGACGCCTTCACTGCCGCGCTCAAGGAGGCGGGCGTAACCCCGGTCACCGACCAGGTCGTCACCACCGACCAGAAGGACTTCAGCGCCTCCCTCTCACGAATCCGCCAGGCCAAGCCCGACGCCATCTTCATCGGTTCGGAAGAAGTCGAAGCCGGCCTCATCGTGAAGCAGTCCCGCGACCTCGGCATCACCGCCCCGTTCGCCGGCGCGGCCCCGCAGGGCACCCCGGTCTTCATCGACACCGCCGGCGCCGCGAACGCCGAGGGCACGATCGTCAGCTCGCCCTACCTGAGCAATGAGATCAGCGAAGCCAGCCGCGCCTTCGCCACGGCCTACAAGGCCAAGTACGGCAAGGACGCCGAGCTCCACGGAGCCAAGGCGTACGACGGCACCAACATCGTGCTCACCGCGCTGAAGACCAGCGGCGGCGCCACCGGCAAGAAGCTCGCCGACGCCATCCGGGCCACCAAGTACACCGGCCTGCTCGGCAACTTCGCCTACGACGAGACCGGCGTCGGCATTTTCGAGACCACCATCGGCGTCATCAAGGACGGAAAGCTCTCCGCAGCTCAGTAACCAGCCCGTCGAGCCGAGAGCCGGGCTCCGCACCGGCATCAGGGAGCCACCATGCAAGTCACCCTGCAAACCCTCGTCGGAGGTCTCAGCCTCGGAGCGATCTACGCACTGATCGCTGTCGGATTCTCCGTCGTCTACCGCACCATGGGCCTGGTCAACTTCGCCCACGCCGATGTCGCCATGATCGGCGCGTACGCCGCCTCCACGTTCTACCTCACCACCCACATGCCGTTCATAGCGGCCACGGTCATCGCCATCGTCGTCACCGGCATCATCGGTCTGGTCATCGAGCGGGTCCTGCGCCCGCTGGAGCACAAGGACTTCGACCTGATGCTGATCGGCACCATCGGATTCGGAACCGTCCTCCAGGCAGCCGCCACCCTCATCTGGGGAACCACCGGACGGGCCATGCCCTCGCCGATCACTTCCGGGCCCATCGATGTCATGGGGATCCGCATCCGCACCTACGACCTGATGGTCATCGCGGTCACCGCCGTAGCCGTGGTCCTGCTCACCCTGTTCCTTCAGCGCACCAAGCCAGGAGCCGCGATGCAGGCCGTGGCCATGGACCACGAGGCCGCCACCGCTGTCGGCATCCACGTCGGCCGGAGCAACGCCCTCGCCTTCGCGATCGGTGCCGGCCTCGCGGCGCTGGCCGGCAGCCTCGCAGGACCCATGCTCTACGTCGACGCCACCCTCGGGGGCGCCCTCGGCGTGAAGGGCTTCGCCGCCGCCATGCTCGGCGGATTCGGCAGTATCCCCGGAGCGGTGGTCGGCGGCCTGGCCATAGGCGTCCTGGACTCCTACGCCGGCGACCACTTCCAGGGCTACTCCGTCCTGGTCACCTTCCTGGTCTTCACCGTGGCCATCATGATCCGGCCCACAGGCATCTTCGGTGAAAGGACGGTGAGCCGGGCATGAGCATCCTCAGATCGAAGCCGGCGCTCATCCTGCTGGGGTGCGTCGCCGCCTACCTGCTCCCGTACGGCCTGAACAGCTACTCGATCCACGTGGTCGACATCGCGATCATCTTCGCGCTCCTCGCCATCGGCATGGGGCTCGTCATGGGAGTCGCGGGCCAGATCAACCTCGCCCAGGTCGCCTTCTTCGGAGTCGGCGCGTACACGACGGCCATCCTGACCACCCATTCCGGGTTCGGCTTCTGGACCGCGGCGATCGTCGGGCTGGCAGCCACCGTCCTGGTGGGACTCCTCGTCGGCCTGCCGGCGCTGCGGATGCAGTCCCACTACCTCGGCATCGTCACGCTCGGTCTCGCACTGGGATTCGTCAACTGGATCACCAACGCGGAGATCACCGGGGGAGCGGACGGCATCTCCGGCATTCCGGTGCCGCCGTTCTTCGGGATCGATCTCGCCGACGAGTACCTCTACTACTACCTGGAGATCGTGGTCTTCGGGCTGGCCCTCGCCTTCGGCACCTTCGTGGTGCGCACCCGGCTCGGCCGCAGGCTCCGCGCCATGCGGGACGACGCCCTGGCGGCCGGTGCCATGGGCGCGGAGATCCCGCTGCTGCGGATGACCGCGTTCACACTCGCCAGCGTGTACGGAGGGGCCGCGGGCATCCTGTACGCCGGTCTCATCCGGTACGTCGCCCCTGAGACCTTCAGCCTCAGCAACATGTTCCTGCTGCTGGCCATGGTCATCATCGGAGGCCGGCGCAGCCTCATCGGCTGCGTCGTCGGCGCGGTCGGCCTCGTACTGATCCGTGAGGCCCTCGTCGACTTCGCCGTCTACGCACAGCTCGGCTACGGGACCATCGTCGTCCTCATGGTCGTCTTCGCTCCCACCGGACTCGCCGGAATCCCAGAAAGAATCCGGGAAGCCATCGCCCGCCGCAGGCAGAGCGACGAGGTGCGATCCGCCGAACTGGGCCCCTACCTGCCCGAGCCCGTACCCGCCGAGCAGGTGCCCGGTGGTGGAGCCGACAGCGGGCCGGCCCTGGAGATCAGCCACCTCACCAAGCGGTTCGGGGCGCTGACCGCGCTCAACGACGTCACGCTGACGGTGAAGCGTGGCGAGATCCGCGGCATCGTGGGCCCCAACGGATCCGGAAAGACAACCCTGTTCAACGTGATCAGCGGGCTGTACCGGCCCTCCGCCGGGCAGGTCTCCGGTGTCGGCCGCGACATCAGCCGGGCCCGCCCGTACCAATTGTCCCTGGCGGGAATGGCGCGCACGTTCCAGAATCTGCGCCTCTTCTCCCAGATGACGGTCCGCGAGAACATCCTTGTCGTCCTCGACCGGTCCCGCACGAGCACGGTCTGGCAGTACGCCGTGTGGCCCGTCGGTGTCCTCTCCAACGAACACCGGCTCCAGGCGGAGGCGGATCGCATCCTCAAGGAGTACGGGCTCACGGCCTTCGCCGACGCCCATCCGCAGTCGCTCCCGTACGGCATCCAGCGAAGGATCGAGATAGCGCGAGCCATGGCGGGACGGCCCAGCCTCCTGCTTCTGGACGAGCCGGCGGCCGGGCTGAACGGTGAGGAGGTCGGACAGCTGTCCTCGATCGTCCGGTCCATCCGCGACCAGGGCGTCACCGTCGTCCTCATCGAGCACAACATGGGACTCGTCATGTCCCTGTGCGAACGGATCACCGTCCTCGCCGCAGGCAGCGTCATCGCGGAAGGCGCACCCGCCGAAGTGGCGGCGACCCCCGAAGTCATCGAGGCGTACCTCGGCGACTCGGCGCCGGCCGACCTACCCGTACACGCCGCACCGGAGGTTCCGTGATGACCACCACCGCCGCCGAGTCCTCCGCCGCCGGGACGGGCACCGACAGCCTCGCCGTCACCGACCTGACCGTTCACTACGGGGGAGTCTGCGCCGTCAGATCCGTGGCACTGAGCGTGGCCCCGGGCGAGTCCATGGGCATCATCGGCTCCAACGGCGCCGGCAAGACATCCACGCTCAAGGCGCTCATGGGGCTCGTCCCGCGCAGCAGCGGCCGGATCACCCTCGGCGACACCGATCTCAGCAAGGTACGGGCTCGGGACATGGTCCGGCACGGGGTGGGCTACGTCCCGGAGGGCCGGCACGTGTTCCCCGGGCTCCCGGTGGAGAAGAACCTGCTGCTCGGCGCGTACAGCCGGTCATGGAAGGGAGAAACACGCGACACCCTCGACCACGTGTACGACCTCTTCCCCGTCCTGCGGGACTTCCGCGGCCGGGCCGCCGGCGACCTGTCCGGAGGCCAGCAGCAGATGCTGGCCATCGGCCGGGCTCTCATGTCACGGCCGAGGCTCCTGCTGCTGGACGAACCCTCCATGGGCCTCTCACCGAAGCTGATCGAGAACGTCCTGGACATCCTCGTCCGCCTGCGGAGCGAAGGGCTGGGTCTTCTGCTCGTTGAGCAGAACGCCAAGCTGACGTTCGGCGTCACCAGTCACTGCCTGGTGATGGAGAACGGCTCAGTGGCCATGTCCGGCCCGTCCGAGGAACTCGCGCACGATGAGCGCGTCCGGCAGATCTACCTCGGGCTGTAGGCGGGCGAAGGCCGGGGCGTGGACTCCGCGGAACGCACCTCCGGTCCGGGCAGGCCTTGACCAGCCGCCGGGGCGAGCGGGTGGTCGAGGAAGCCAAACGGCCGGGCCGGCCCCCGGCTTGCTCCGGAAGCAACCGGGCCCGACAGGGACGCGCACGCGTACGACGGGGCGGGCGGAAGCATGGCTGCCGCCCGCCCCGTCGTGTGCCGAGCACATGCCCGTCCGACTTCGACCGCACGACGATCCGGTCCCAGCGGGACCTGGGCCCGGAAGATACGCAAGGAAAACGGGCCCGAGGCGTACCGCAGCTTTCCCAGCGACCTGCCCACCTGGCCGGTCACTGGGCCCGAAGCCGTCCCCCGCAGGGGAGCCCGAGCCGACCCCCAGTACTTCGAAGGGAACCGCACGATGATCGACTCCTGGGACCGGCAGGTGGACCTCCTCGTCCTGGGCTCCGGCGCCGGCGGACTGGGAGCGGCAGTTGTCGGAGCCCACGAGGGACTCGACGTGCTCGTCCTGGAGAAGACCGAATGGCTCGGCGGCACCACTGCCCTCTCCGCCGGAACGGCCTGGATCCCCGGGCACCGGCACCAGAGTGATCCCGAGGCGGACACCACCGCAGCGCACGCCTACCTGGACGCCCTTGTCGGCGACCGGGCGCCCCGAGAGCTGCGCGAGAGCTACCTCGCACACGGACCCGGGATGATCGACTGTCTGGAGACGATCGGTGTCTCGTTCCGGCACTCCGCGACGGTCGTCGACTACCACCCCGAGATCCCGGGTCACGGCACCGGACGGGCCCTCGAGCCCCACACGTTCGACGGCCGCCGCCTCGGCCGAGTCCGCTTCGGACGGGTGCGCCGACCAGTTCCGGAGTTCGCGCTGTTCCGCGGCACGCTCATGGTCCGACGGTCCGAAGTCAACGACCTTCTGAAGATCTTCCGCGGGTCGATCAGGGGAACGGCCACTGCACTGCGCCTGGGTGCGCGGTGGGCGTGGGACATGCTCCGCTACCCGCGCGGCACTCGGCTCGCCATGGGTAACGCCCTCACCGCGAACCTCTGCCACCAGCTCCTGCGCCGGGGCGGTGACGTCTGGTTCGCCGCGCAGACCGTCGAGCTCGTCGCGGACGGTGCCGGCCGTGTGACCGGCGCCGTCGTCTCGTACAACGGCCGCACCCTCCGTGTCTCCGCCCGTGCCGGAGTCGTCCTCGCCGGCGGGGGATTCCCCGCCGGCCCCGAGCTGCGGGCCCGTTACCTGCCGCACCCCGTCCCGCAGTTCACGCGGGCCGGGGAGGGCGCCACCGGCGACACGATCGCCCTCGCCCGCGCGGTCGGCGGCACGCTCGGAGAACCCTGCGACGACAACGCACTGTGGTTCCCGAGCTCCGTCGGGCGCCGCCGTGACGGCTCCACCGCGGTCTTCCCCCACATATGGGACCGGGCCAAGCCAGGCATCATCGCGGTCAACACCGCCGGACGCCGGTTCGTGGACGAATCGGTTTCGTACCACCGCTTCACCCGTGCCATGTACGAGTCCCATGCCTCCGTGCCGACGATTCCCGCCTGGCTCGTGACCGACGCACGCGCCCTGGCGGCGTACGGCCTCGGCATGATCCGCCCGCACACGCCCCGACCCTTCCTGAAGCGGCACCTGGCCTCCGGCTACCTGCGCTCCGGACGGACTCTCCACGAGCTCGCGACCGTCATCGGGGTGGACCCCGACGGCCTCGCCCGCACCGTCGCCGACAGCAACCGGCACGCCCGAACCGGCACCGACCCGGAATTCGGCAAGGGCCGGCACTCCTTCGGGCGTCAGTACGGCGACCCCGCCCATGGACCGAACGTCAACCTCGGCCCGATCGAACGCGCACCCTTCTACGCGGTCGCCGTGGTTCCGACACCTCTGGCGACTTCGCTCGGGCTCAGGATCGGCCCCGAAGCACAGGTCCTCGGTGCGCACGGGCAGCCGGTCCCCGGGCTGTACGCATGCGGCAACGACGCGAACTCCGTCATGGGCGCGGAGTATCCGGGCGCGGGGTGCCAGATCGGTCCGGGGCTCACCTTCGGATACCTGGCCGCCCGCCACGCGGCTCGCGCGGCTTCGCCACGCGGCTGATCCGGCGGTTGGCCGAACCGGCGATGCCGACGACGATGACTCACCGTTTCCGAAGGGCCGGCAACGCGTCGCCAGACAGTGGCCGGTGCGTCGCACCGAGCGTGGCGGTGAGCAGAGCTGAGGCGGCTGGTGAGGCCAGGGCGATCCCGCCGTACGAGAGTGCGGGCGGGCGGCGGGTCACGTCGCGGCCAGTAGTGGACGCAGTGGGCCGTCCTTCAGTCGGGCGGCGATCGCGTCCTGCTTGCGCCGCACTGCCCAGGTGGTGAGGAGGGCCACCAGGGCGCCGACAACGAATCCGACAAGGACGTCGTGCGGGTAGTGCACACCCACCCACACCCGGGAGGCCGCCATCAGGCCCGCTGCGGCCAGGGCGATGAGGCCCAGTCGGCGCGATACGAGAAGGAGTGCGAAGGCCGCCGCGGAGGCGAGGGCCGCGTGGTTGCTGGGGAAGGACCAGTCGCCGGGTGCGGGGCACGCTTCGAGGGTGGCCACGTGCAGTTGGTCGCAGGGCCGGTCCTCGTGGACTGCCAGTTTCAGAAGGGAGTCGACGCCGAAGGCGAGGACGGTGATCAGGGGGACGGCGAGCGCGGTGATCACGGCCGGGGTCCCGGCGCGGCGGGCCTGCCACCACGCGATGAGCATCAGCAGGGCGAACAGTCCCAGCCCGTACGCCGACCAGCCCGTGACCAGGCTGTCGACCCATCCGGGGGCCCGGTGGGCGAGGTCGACGATCTTGAGGTAGGCGGGGCCGTCGATGGCCGAACCGTCGTAGGCGAGAGGCATCAAGGGGTCTCATTCCGGTGCTTGGCGGCTCGCCGGGAACGGAGCGGTTCGGCTGCGAGCGGGAGCAGGGACGCAGTGGCGATCACAGCGACGATGGCAGGAGGCAGGGGTCCACGTCGGTCTCGGCTCCTCCGTCCCCGGCGCGATACCCGGGACGCCGGACGCCGGCAGCGGCGACTGGACGTCGAGGAGGTTCACCGCGCGTGGAGACGAGGTGATGGCATGTAGGGCCATGGTCGGGTGGCCTCTCACTGAACGCGGGCAGGGGGCAGCCGGGACAGAACCACCGGGCGTCTACAATGACGTAGACGGTCTACTGAACTGTAGACGATCCGGAGATGGGGGAGTGCCATGGCGGAGGGTGTTGCCGAGCGCAGAGCGGCGGGGGAGCTGGAGGCGAGCGTGCTCGCGGCGCTGTGGGCCGCGGACGGTCCTCAGACCGTCGGCCAGGTACAGCAGAGCCTGGCGGCCGAGCTGGCCCGCACGACCGTGACGACGGCCCTGACCCGTCTCTTCGGGAAGGGCGTCGTCGGCCGGGAACGCTCCGGTCGCGGATTCGCCTACTTCCCAGTCCAGGACGCCCAGGGCCTGACCGCTCAGCGTATGCACCACGAGCTCGACAAGGACCACGACCGCCAGACCGTGCTCGCCCGGTTCGTCTCCGATCTGGATCCCGAGGACGAACGCATACTGCGCGACCTCTTGGGGAGCGGTGGCGGCCAGTGATCACCGCCCTGATCGTGCCGCTGCTGATGCCACTCGCGGCTCCGGTACTCGTCCGGTGGGCAGGACCCCGCCAGAGCCCGGTGGCTGCGATGTGGACGCTGACCACGACCGCGTGTGTGCTGGCGGCCGGCTGGCTCGCGGCACTCGGCGGCCTGCTTCTCGCCGGCGCGCTCACCGTGTCCGCCCTGGCCCACCTCGGTCACCTGATCCGCCCCCTGGACGTCGCACCCGCCGTGGTCGTCTTTCCGGTGACCGCGCTCGTCCTCGGGACGCTGTCCGTCTGCGCTTGCGCCGTGTTCCGGGCGGCGCTGCGTCAGCTCCGCCAGTACCGCACCGCGCACACGCGGTTGCGCGACGCGCCCTCCGCGGGAGACCTCAGCGTCCTGGACAGCCCCGAACCCGACGCCTACGCCCTTCCCGGGAGCCCGGGGCGCATCGTGGTGACCTCCGGCATGCTGCGTACCCTGGACGGACCCGAGAGAGAAGCCCTCCTCGCGCACGAACGGGCCCATCTGGCCGGCCGCCACCACTACTTCCTCGCCGCGGGCGACCTCGCCACCCGCTGCCACCCCGCCATGGGCGGACTGCGCAACGCCATCGGCCTGGCCGTCGAACGCGTCGCCGACGAAGCCGCCGCGACCGCGGTCGGTGACCGCAACCTGACAGCGCGTGCCATCGGCCGCGCAGCCCTGGCCAAGAACGCCGACAGCTCCACTCGGCCCGTCTTCGCCGCGGGAGCCGCGGGCGGGCCCGTGCCGCAGCGTGTGAAAGCGCTGCTCCAGCCGGCGGCCACACCTCGCAGGCTGGCAGTCGCGGCAGCAGGCCTGCTCCTCGCCTGCTCGGCCGTAACCGGTGGGGGAGCCGCTGCCGGGCTCGTGACCCTGCACCACCACGTGGAGATCGCCCAGGGCGAAGCGCAGGACGACTGACCGGGCAGCGCGGCAACAGGCCGGCCGCTACCGCGACCGGCTCGCCCTCGTCCAAGCCGCCGGAGTCCCGGCGATGGCCAGGCACCTGTGGTCAGCCGCGGTGGTGGCCGAGTTCCTCCACCCGGCGCGCGGCGAAGACGCCGACCGTGCTGCCGTGCGGGCGGGCACCGTCCATGGCGGAGGCCGCGGCGACCGGGGAGGCGACGGCGGCCATGGCGTCGCGGAACGCCTGCGCGGAGCCGGCCGACTCGGCGGTGGTGGGGGTCATGACCGGGGCTGCTTCGTGAGGCGCGGGTCGAGGCCGTACTGCTCGTGGGCGCCGAGGTGCGCGCGGAGGGTGGCGCCTTCGTAGTCCTCGTGGAACAGGCCGCGCTCCTGGAGGAGCGGGACGACCTGGTCGACGAAGGCGTCGTAGCCGTCGTGGAAGGCGTCGAGGGCGATCGTGAAGCCGTCGCAGGCCCCCGCCTCGAACCATTCCTGCATGTGGTCGGCCACGTCGGCGGCCGTGCCGGCGATCACCGGGTGGTAGTCGATGACGCCGTGGGCGAGCACGTCGCGCAGCGTCCAGCCCTCGCGCGCGACTTCGAGCGCGCGGGCGGAGCGCGGGTCGTGCGGGCTGGGCTCGGCATCGGCCAACTGCTGTTCCGTCAGCGGCTCGTCGAGCTGCGCGGGGCCGAGCGGGAGACCGATCATGGCCCCCAGATAGCGGACGCGCTGCTCCAGATCGACGACCTCGTCCAGGAAGCGCCGCCGCTGAAGGGCGGCCCCGGCGGACGCGGCGATGGTCGGCATGAATCCGGCGAGCATCTTCACCTCGTCCGGATCGCGTCCGGCGCGCTCGGCGGCGTCCCGCAGGGCCTCGCGCTGCGCCCGGGCGTCGGCGATGGTGTACGGGTTGGCGTAGACACCGCTGGCGTAGCGGCCGGCGATCTCCAGCCCGTAACTTCCGCCGCCCGCCTGGAAGATGACCGGCTGGCCCTGTTCGGAAGGCGGGATGGGAAGCGGGCCGCGGGAGGCGACGTGCTTGCCTTGCAAGTTGACGGGCTGGATCTTGTCCATGTCGGCGAACCGCTTGTTCCCGACGTCGAGAATCCAGGCGTCCTGCCCCCAACTGCCCCACAGTCCCTGCACGATCTGGATGACCTCGTGGGCCCCCCTCGTACTTCTCCGCGCGCGGGGGGATCCGGCTCCCGAAGTTGGCGGCGGCGGTGGGGTGGGAGGTGGTGACCGCGTTCCAGCCGGCCCGGCCGTGGCTGATGACGTCCAGGGCCTTGAACTGGCGGGCCAGGTTGTAGGGCTCGCTGAACGTGGTGGAGGCGGTGGTGACCAGGCCGATGCGCTCGGTCTCGCGCGCGAGGACGGTCAGGAGCAGCAGCGGATCGATCGGCATCGTCGGGGAGTGGTGGGTGAGGTCGACGTCCAGGACCGGGGTGTCGGCGATGAACAGCAGCTGGATCTTGCCGCGCTCGGCGGCTTGCGCGTACCGCACGAACTGGTCCATGTCCGTGTAGCTGCGCAGATTCGCGCCGGGCAGGCGCCAGGCTCCGGGTTCGGCGCCGTAGCCGCCGGTGAACTGCATGCCCAGGATCATCTGCCGGCTTGTCATGGTGGTTCCTTCGGACGAGGTCAAAGGGGGTGGGGCGGGCGCGGAAGGGGTGCGGTCCAGGGCGCGCAGCCACGGCCACGGCGTATGCGGCGCGGCTCGGGGCATTCTGAAGCGCGGAGCCGGCCACGTGAGCGGTGCCGCTGGTGGGCGGCGCACCGCGTAGGAGCGGCACGCGTCGTGGACGCTCACGGTGGCGGCACGCCGGGGCTACGGGCCGCAGCGCGGAGCCTGATGGACTGCGTCCCGGTCGGGCTCGTCCCACGTCGATGCGTCTCACGTACGCGCGGCGTTCGCGGGTGGCGGTACGTGAGGTGCTGACAGCGCCGTCCTCGTGCGGCTGGTGCACGAGGGGGCGCCGGGCGGGTCAGCGGTGGGCGGCGCGGTTCATCTCGACGATGTCGTCGAGGGTGGCGTCGGCCGGAAGGGCGGCGAAGCGTTCCGGGACGCTGTCACGGACGGCCGCGTCCTTGACGCGGTCGGCCGCGGCCAGGGCCGCCGGCAGCTCCGCAAGGGTCAACTCGGTGCAGTAAGCAGGACCGTTGGGCTGCTGGCGCCAGGAGTCGGCCAGGACGCCGGCGTCGTAGGGGTCGAAGCCGGTGTCGTCCACCAGGCTCATGGCCACCTTCCGTGCCTCGTCGGAGTCGCCGGCGACCGGGATGGCGATACGGCCGGGAGTCCCCGCCGGGACTCCGCGGGTGCGCTGCGTCTCGGCCAGCGCGGCGTTCCACGCCTTGACGACGGGCCGGCCGAGCAGCTGCGCGGTGTACTCGCTCTCCACCTGGCCGTCGTCCACCGCCTTGATCGGCTCGCCGAGCATGCCCGGGTAGTAGTTCGCGGTGTCGATGACCACGGTCTCCTCGGGCACCGACGCGAAGAGGTCCGCCAGCTGTCCCGCCACCCCGAACGGGATCGACAGGATGATCACGTCCCGGTCCTGGACCGACTCCTCCAGGGCAACCGCGCGGGCCCCGGATTCCAGGATCTCGGCCCGGACCGCCTCGTGACCGCGGGCGCCGGCGACCTGGACGTCGTGACCGGTGGTGCTGAGCTTGGAGGCGAGGTTTCCGCCGATGGCGCCGGCGCCTATCACGGTGATTTTCATGACTTGTCCTTTGAAAGGTCGCGTCGGCCCAGGGGGCAGCGCGAGGCGAGGCTGCGCGGCGCGCAGCCCGGAAGGGTGGGGTGGAGCGGGTGTCGGGCCGCTATGCCAGGGTGTCTCGCTCGAGATATCCGCTCGCGATGAGCGAGCGGAGGCGGTCGAGCGAATCCTCCTCGGCGTCGTTGCCCTTGATCCAGGCGAGGGAACACGCCGCCAGGAAGAGGTCGTATCCCCTTACGGACGCGCGCACGTGTCCCGCGCGCTGCGCCGCGTGCACGTACTGGTCGGTGGTGGTGATGAGGATGTCGCAGGGGATCGTGAGCGGGCTGTCCGGTTCCTGCGCCCGGGCCGCGGTCATCAGTGGCTCCGGCAGGCCGCTGTAGGCGCTGAAGTATTCCACCATCGCGCGCAGCCACAGCTCCAACGCCTCGGCGGCGTCGCCGAGTTCCTCGATGTCGGCCTGGCGGGCGACGAGCTCCTCGGAGCGCGTCTGCAGCACGGCGGCCAGCAGGGCCTCCCGGGTGGGGAAGTGCCGGTACAAGGTGGCGGGTCCGACGCCCGCCTCCTTGGCCACCGCCTCCAGGGAGGTGCCGACCCCGTGCCGCAGGAAGTGCCGCTGGGCTGTCTCCAGGAGGGCCACGCGATTGCGCTGCACGTCCGCACGGGGCTTGCGCCCCCGCTGTTCACCGGCGTTCACGCGTCCTCCTGTGGTGGTCCTGCGGCCGCATCAAAAAACGGATGCTGCCTCCGTATGTATGCGACAGTAAAACGGAGGCAGCATCCGGTCAAATCGTGACGCCCGTGCGAAACGCCCGTGCTGGAGCCCTGCGGCTCCGTGACGCTCATCCTGCTCCCGCTGATTCCCAGGGTCTCGACCTGTTGGTGTGCCCGAGCACCGGGTCGTCCGAGCTGAGCACGGTGATGCCGGAGGTGAGCTGGATTCGCTCGGTGCGGGTGGCGATGCCCGCCGGCGCCGTCTCGGGCGTGGAGGCGGCGTACGCGGGGCGAGGGTGCTTGCCGAGCGCGTCCACGCCTGCGGAGTCGGCGAGTACGGTCTCGTTTGCGACCTGCAAGCCCGGTAGTAGCACCAGCACGACAGACTCTCGCCATCACCGAACGGGTCCGGCGAAACGGCTGAATGGGGTGACGGAGCTCGCATGGCATGAAACTGTCATCTGACCTGTTCCGGAACCAGTGTGGGGGTCTGCAATGAGCCTGATGTTCTTAGGTGCTGTGGCTTTTGCGGTTCTCTGGTGGCTGATCGCTAGGGTGCCGCGGAGCACTCCATCCGCAGCCAAGGGATGGGGTATGGGGGTTCTGGGCGCCTCTCTTCTTATCGTTCTGGTTGCCTATCTTCTGAGTTCAGACATACAGGTATCGGCCAGTTACACCGGCCCGTCACCTCAGAACGTCGTGACGCTCGTAGCAGCGATCGCCGTTGCGCCCGGCGCCATCACGGCCCTCGTGCGGGTCGGGAAGAACGGATAGACGGCTCACTGAGCGGGCTCGTCGCTCTGGTGTACCTGCGCAAGCACGGCACGTTGGCCCAGCTCGCCGCGGCCTTCGGCGTATCGGTCGGCACCGCCCACGCCTACACCACCGCGGTCATCGACCTCCTGGTCGACCGTCACCGGGTCTGCTGAGGGTCCTGCGTGAGGCCGTGAGGCTTCTCGGTCCGCTGGGGCCAGGCCGAAGAAGCACTACAGGGACTTCGGTGCTGACCGACCGCGCACGGTCCTGTTCGGGTCCGGCGACGACCCGGAGGTGAAGAAACTGGTCGTGGGCATGCTCGACGGCGCGGGTTTTGCCGCAGTCGATCTGGGGGCGCTCGCCGTCGGCGGCTCGATGCACGAGGTCGGGGCTCCGCTGCTGGGACTCGAGCTCATGGCGTACGCCCGTCACCTGCGGAGGCGACGGGCGTGGTGCTGCCGCGTATCACCAAGCGGTGCGGGGCCGTGAGGTCCGAGGGAGGGACCTCGTTGTCCGGGCTGTAGATCCGATCCGCCAGGCATTGCAGGGCGAGCTGAGCGATCTGCCGTTTGTCGGGGGAGACCGTGGTCAGCGTCGGGCGGCCGTAACGGCCGTCCTCGATGTCGTCGAACCCGACGACCACGAGTTCCTCCGGAACACGTACGCCCCTCTCGTACGCCATGTGCAGTACGCCCAGGGCCAGTTCGTCGCTGAAGGCGAACACCGCGTCCGGGATTTCGTCGCCGCTGTCGAGCAGGTCCGCCAGGGCCAGGGCGCCGTCCTTGCGGTGCAGCGTGTCCACGGAGCGTTCCCACTGCGGCCGGGGTTTGATGCCGGCCCGCCGCAGCGCCCTGCGGTAGCCCTCGGCGCGCAGGTCGGACGTTCCGTTGTGCAGATGTGGCTGCAGGCCGATGGCCGCGACACGGCGGCGCCCCAGCATCAGCAGATGAGTGGTGGCCTCATCCGCGGCGCTCACGTTGTCGACGGCCACGCGGTCGGCGAAGCCCTGGGGGCTGCGCTCGCCGAGCAACACGATCGGCAGAGATCTCGCGGTCGACGCCAACTCCTGAGCGGTCAGCGCCCACGGGCTGATGATCAACCCGTCCATCACGCGTCCACCGTGGCCGGTCAGCAACCGGCGCTCCGCCTCGGCGTCCCCCAGGGTCTGGTCGATGATCACGGTCCAGGAGCGTTTCCGTGCCTCCTCCACGATCAGGCCCGCCAGCTCCGCGAAATAGGGGGAGTGCAGCTCCGGGATGGCCAGCCCGATGATGCCGGTGCGACCGGCCCGCAGGCTGCGCGCGGCGAGGTTGGGCCGGTATCCCAGTTCGTCGATCGCTTCCTGGACCCGGCGGCGGGTTTCCGCCGCGACCCGCGCGGAACCGCTGACCACGTTCGACACGGTGCGTGCCGAAACCCCGGCGCGGGCGGCTACGTCTTTCAGGCTGCTGCTCACCACGCCATCCTGACATGCCGCCCCCGGCAGCGATCAAGATTCTCGGCCGCAAGTGTTGCAACGTTGAAATCATCGTTGCAACATGTCTCGGACAGTCTGCTGCAAGGAGGCACGCATGAGCCCGCACGCGCACCCCGGAATCTGCCCGGCCGACCTCGACGTGAACGTGAGCACCGAGGTCGAGGCCCTGTACTCGCTCGGCATCACGGCCCGCAAAGGCGCGTTCACCACGGAGTGGGCCGACCGCCTGCGCGAGGACATCGAGGCCGCCTTCCGGGAGGCCCTGACACGGCCCGGCGGCACCGTCGGACGCGGTCCGCACCGCTACTACGTGGAGATCCACCCCGAGCAGCTGCGCGGCTTCGTCGAACTCGTGGACCATCCCTGGGTGCGCTCGGTCTGCGAGGCCGTGCTCGGCGCCGACTACCGCATTGTCGAACTCGGCTTCGACGTACCGCTCGAAGGCGCAGTCAACCAGCCCTGGCACCGGGACTTCCCCCTCCCCGAGGAAACCCGTGCGGAGCGGCGGCTCACCTCTCTGGCCTTCAACGTCACCGCCGTCGATACGGAGGAGGACATGGGCCCCTTCGAGATCGCGCCGGGTACCCAGTGGGACGACAGCCCGGAGTTCGGACACGGCATGTTCCCGCCTCGGTCCCACTACCCGCGCTACGAGGAACGCGCCGTACGTAAGTACCCGCAGCGCGGCGACATTTCGGCGCGCAGCGCCCTCACCATCCACCGCGGGACGAGGAACGACTCCGCGAAGTCCCGTCCCGTGCTGGTTCTGGGGGTGGACGGTCCTGAGGCCGCCAACGGCGAACGGCATGACACTGCCGTGACGCGTGCCTTCTGGGAGGCGCTGCCCGAGCGCGTCCGGCGGCATCTGCACTGCCCGGTCGTCGACCAGCTGACGCCCATCACCCAGAAGCACACCATCGAGGGTCTCGTCATGGGTGACGCCTGAGCTGGCAACGAGGCGGGAACGCTACCGTGCGCCAGCCGACAAGGCCCGCCCACCTTGCGCGTGCTTGCCGTGGTCTACGCCGTCTCTGTCCTGGGCGTACGGCTGCTCGCCTACGACACCGCCATCCTCTTTGGCGTACTGCTGCACCTGCTGCACCTGCGGGAGCTGCGCAAACTCGGACCGGTGACCGGTGACCCGTGAACTCACCGGCCGCTCCACCGACTGGGCCCTGTACGACCACCCTCGCCGCACTTCTCGTCCGAGCCCTCTCATGTCGAACACCTCCGCCTGAGACGCACGACGCTTCGGCAGACGGGCCGGCGAACGTCACGACGCGACCTGCCCTTCCCCGCCTGTGAGGGCCGACCTCCACCTCGCCGTCGGCGGCGCAGAGAGGTATGAGTCCAGGGTGAAGGGCTTGCGCGGCGGGCGGCGACCCATGCGGGATCGGCGGTCTGCCTGTCCGGTGGCAGTGCTGTAGCCAGCCAGCCAGCCAGCCGGCCAGTCAGGTTCCGGTTCGCCGCCGGCCTCCTCCGGGGTGCGGGCGACGGTCCTCCCGCGCCTGTGGTCCGGCCCGCCCTCCGGCGGGTCCGGGCCGCAGGCGGCGGGTCAGGAGGTGCGGCAGACCGTTCCGTTGAGGGTGAACGTCGTCGGGGCGGGGTTGGCGCCGTCGTTGGCTCCGACGAAGCCGAAGGTGGCGGTGGAGCCGCCGCGCGGGGCCAGCTCGGCGTTGGCGCCGTTGTCGGTCACATGGACGCGCGTGCCCGAGCCGGTGACGTTCGCGTTCCAGGAGCTCTGTACGGACTGGCCTGTGGACGGCCAGGTGAAGTCCAGGGTCCAGCCGTTGACCGGGGTGTCACCGACGTTGGAGACGGTGACGGTGGCGACGAAGCCGTTGCCCCAGCCGCTGTCGACCCGGTAGTTGACCAGACAGCTGCTGTCGAGCGGAGCCGTGGTGGCGAAGGTCAGCGGCTCGGACGGGCGCGAGAGGCGGCCGTCGGCGTCCCGGGCGAGGACGTTGACCGTGTGTTCGGAGCCCGGCGGCAGGTTGTGCAGCGTTGCCGAGGCGGAGGTGGCGGTGGCGAGCAACTGCGCGTTGGTGCCCAGCTGTTCGTACACCTCGTAACGCACTGCCTTGCCGTTCGTGGGGGCCGTCCAGCTCACCGTGGCGGTCGAGCTGTCCACTTCCGTGGTCCTCGGTGTGCCGGGCGCGCCGACCGAGGCCGCGGCGGCGTGCGGGGCGACGGTGATCGTGGTGATCGAGTACGGCGGCAGCACCTGCGCTCCCCCGGCGCTGGCGGCCACCCGGGTGATATCGGTGTCGCCGCGGCCGTACCGGTGCACGACCGGTGCCTGGGTGGTGGGCGTGTATCCGGCGTAACTGATGTTTGCGGTAAGGGAGTTCAGCGGGTCCTTGTTGATCAGCATCACGCTCAGCGTGCCGTCGGCCCGGTGCACGGCATGCGCGGACACCTGGTCGCTGTCGGTGGAGGAAGCGACCATCGTGTCGCCGGGACGGCCCAGCTCGGTCAGCGATTTGAGGCCGTAGTACGGGTGGAACGGCGTGTTCACGGCGGGCTGGCAGACGTCGCCGACGCAGCCGCCGCTGGAGAGCAGGCCGAAGTCGTTGAAGTCGGTGTCGCCGTCCACCGTCTCCACCTTGGTGGGCCCGTTGTGGACGTTCCACCAGTCGACGTTGAAGACACCGTTCTCCAGCGCCGTCATGTAGGTGTCCGCGGCGAACAGGCCGTTGGGGCGGCTGTTCATCTGGACGTTGGAGTTGACCTCGGTGAGCGCGATGCCGATCCTCGACGAGCGTTCGCCGGCGTACCGGTCGATCTGCCTGCGGACCTCGCGGAGCTGTCCGGGCAGCCGGGCGGTCCGCTCCAGGGCCTCGTCGGCGGTGGCGCCGCCCGGGTAGGAATGCACGATGGCGAAGTCGATCGTCCCGGCGACCGCGGACAGCACGGTGTGGTTCCAGTCGGCCGAGTCGCCCGGGCCGGTGATGCCGTCCGGCCAGTCGCCCGGCGTGGTCAGCACGGCGCCGACCTTGATCGTCGGGTCGACCGCCTTCATCGCCCCCGCGTAGGCGAGGACGTTGCGGGCGTACTCGCGCGGGCTCTTGTCCGGGTGGTCGTCGGCCTCCCAGCCGTTGCCGTAGTGGCCGTTGCCGTAGATCTCGTTGCCGATCTCCCAGTACTTCGCCCCGTAGCCGCGGGTGACGTTGGCGTACCGGACCCAGTCGGCCGCCTCCTGCGGGGTGCCGGTGCCGTAGTTGGCGATGATCATCGACTGGGAGCCGGAGGCGCGGACGCTCCCCATGAACTCGTCGAAGGTGGTGCCGGGAGCCACGTAGCCGCCGGGGGCGGTGTGGTCCTTCCAGTGGTAGATGTCGCCGTAGGAGCCGCCCGGGTAGCGCATCATGCCGACACCCGCCTCGCCCAGCAGACCGGTCACCTCGGGGTCGTTCATGTGCGCGTCCCAGAGGGCGTGGTTGACCCCGAACGCCGCCTTGTCGATCGTGCCGAGCCCCACCCCCGCGTTGACGGAGACCGCGACGGTCGACGCCTCGTCGGCGGCCGTAGCTACTGCGGCCGGGTCCGCGGTGGCCCGGCCGGTCGCGGCGGGGGCCGGGGGAGCGGTGGCGAGGGCGGCGACCGTGGCCAGGGCGCAGACGAGCGCTGCGGCGGGGCGTCTGCCCGCGCTTCGTCCGGTCCTGCGGGGCGGCTGCTCTAACCGGCCGGTGGCGGGGAGGTGTGCGAGCGGCATGACGTGTCCTCCTCGGGCGAGCGCCGCGTCGGTCGGCAGGACGCCCGGTGTGAGTGGTCGATGGGTGCCATCGGTGCGGGACACCTGTGGGAGCGCTCCCACGATGATGCAGGGGAGGCATGACCGCGTCAATGGCGCGGACGAGGGCATGCACGTGCCCCGTACCGACGCGCGGTGAGCCGTTCGGCTTTCCGCGTGCCGCTGGGCGGGCAGGGGGGGCCGGTGGCACGGGTGGCCGGCTGGTCCGGGTGCAGGGCCGGCCAGTGCGGGGCCGGGCACGGGGGATGCGGACGCGGATGCGGATCTCGGTCCGGTCGGGGATGAGGGCTCCGCTGATGAGAGCGGCGTACTTCTCCGAGCGGCGTGAGCGGAGCGGTGGCTGCCGGTGCTGCTCTGTTCTGTTCTGGGGTTGCCCAAGATGGCGTGGGGCCGGGCTGTGCGTGGTGGGCGTCGAGGCGGCGGCCGGGGGAGGCGGCGGCGCGCACCGCACTGCGCGAGCGCGACGAGGTCGAGGGCGTCCGCGCAGTGGCTGAGAGGTGACATCCGGCGGGCCGTGCGGCTGGACGTGCGCGCCGAGCGGCTTGTCGCCGCCTGGCGCCTTCGGCCGCGGTGTACAGGGCGGTGGCGATGCTCATCCCTGCAGCGACAACGACGCCACCCCCTACCCCTGACCGGTGAAAACGCAGTCGTCGGAAGCGGATAGGCAATGGCCTCGCAGGCGGCGCAGCTCCCATGGGCGGGATGGGACGGGCGCCACGGCCATGGCTGCGGCGACGGCTCAGAGGTGACGGTCCAGGAACGTCCGCATCTCGGTGACGGTCATAGGTCCCGTGCCGTGCGCCACCACGTTTCCCTCCTTCAGCAGGATGTAGGACGGGGCTCCGGTGATCTCGTACCGCTGGGTCGCGGCCGGACAGCGAGTGATGTCGGCGCGGACGGCCGTAAGGCGACCCGTGTAGTCGTCGGCGACGCCATCCACGACGAGGTCCATCACCCGGCAGGGCTCGATTGCCTTGGGCCATGTTCCGGCGAAGTATGCGAGGACCGGAACTCTGCTCATTCCGAGGATGAAATCGAACTCGGCATCCTCACGGGGTCGGTGAACCCGCTTCGCCATGGTGTCTCCTGACCTCACGTTCCGTCATGCCATCCCCATCATCCCTTGCGCGCTGTGCAAGACGATCGAGCAAAACGATCGAGCAAACCGGCC
Source organism: Streptomyces sp. OR43 (assembly GCF_008042275.1). GTDB lineage: Bacteria > Actinomycetota > Actinomycetes > Streptomycetales > Streptomycetaceae > Streptomyces. The sequence continues at coordinate 88,893 of NZ_RDBK01000033.1, forward strand.
TCGCGCTCGCACTGGGCACGGCCGGGGCGCTTTTCCCTTGTCGCCGGGCGCTGATCAACCAGGCACTCGGCCGGAGGCGAAGGCCGATTACGCGCACATCACGGACCGTCGCTACGAGGCGGCGGCGGTGCCGTCCACCATCGAGCGAGAGAGCGACGTGGACACCGGGCGCTCGCCCGGCGGGATTACGGCGTCGGCGCCATCGGCGTCCTCGACATGGCCCTGGGCGTCGATGGTGATGGCCGTCGTCCGCCCCTGCGACGTGATGAGCCAGGCCAGTACCTCTTCCGTCAGCCTCGTCCTTCCCATGCACCCGCCGCTCCCGCCAGGCACCGCGGCGGCGACCTGGTCGGCTCGCTCCAGTCGCTCTGCACATTCATCCGTACGCGGCTCTCTGTACATAGGCGAGTACGCCGACAGTCAGGAGCGGGAAGGGCCGTGCGGCAAAGGCCCTTCCATGCTCCCGGTGCGCGCTTTCAGTCCGTCGCGGACGACCGCACGGGCGCGATGTGCGGACTCCGGGTGGCCGTCCAGGTGCTCCAGCATGCGGCAGGTGCCCACCAGGATCGCCGTGAGCTCCGGTACCTCCAGATCCCGTCGCACCACGCCGGCCCGCTGGGCGCTGTCGAGGAGCTTGGTGAGCACCTCGCCGAGGGCGCGTCCAGCCTCGGAGGTAGCGGCCCGGACATCGACTCCCGCGTCCGCGAGCGCCGCAGCGAAGGCGTTCTTGACCGGAGACTGATCCAGTACCAGGTCGAAGAACGCGAAGAGGGCGTCCGTCGGACCGATCTCGGCCGCCAGGCGTCGTCCCTCCTCGGCCAGCCGTTCCAATCGCCGGACGAGCACCGCTTCCAGCAGGGCTTCCTTGGTGGGGAAATGCCGGAACACGGTGGCGATTCCGACGTTCGCGTCGCGGGCGATCTCCTCCGTGGAAGCGCCGGTGCCCCGCGCGGTGAAGACCGCCTCGGCGACCTCCAGCAGCCGCGCGCGGTTTCGCCGTGCGTCGGCGCGCAAGGGCTTCGCGCCCGTGTCGGGGGGAGTCTGATCAGTCGTCAAGTGGACCTCACCATGCCTGGACAAACGGAGTCGCGTATCCGTATCGTTCGGAAACGGAGTCGCCTATCCGATTGTAGGCGGCAGGATCACGGAGGTCAGCCATGCCTGCACCCACTGCGCCGCAAGAGATCTTCGGGCGGTTGATCGGCCTTGTCTCGGCGGGCAAGTGGAGCGAACTCACCGAGCTCTACGCGGAGGACGCCGAGGTGGAGATCGTCTTCTCGCCGGTTCCCCCACGCCGTATCCACGGCCGGGCGGAACTCCGTAAGCGCTTCGCCGCCCTGGAGGCCGCCGACGCGATCCGCCTGCGCGCCGAGAACATCCACGTCCACAAGACCGACGACCCCGAGGTCGTGATCGCGGAGTTCGACTACGAGGGCCTGTACCCCGCCACCGGCCGCACCTTCCGTACCGCCAACATCCAGGTCCTGCGTATCAGGGACGGCCTGATCGTCGAGACCCGCGACTTTCACGACCACCTCACCTTCGCCGCAGCGGACGGACGCGCGAGCCAGTTGCTCGCCGCGCTGGACCAGCGAGGGTGACGGATGCGTGGCGTGAGGTCGGGCTGCCGCGAGAGCAGCCAGCATGTAGCCCGTGATCACGCTGGGGCTGAAGCCTGGTGGCGGCCGGGCCGGCGGGCTGGTCGGTCCGGGAACGCGGGTTGCACAGGTCGCGGTCCAACGCGGCATGCTGACGCTGACCTGCGTAGACGTGCGTAGACCGGCGGTACCGGTGTACTGGCGTTGGACGCCGACGGTGTGGGTGCCTTCCTGACGACGCCGGTCTTGTCCACGATCAGCACCGCCGGGCGTCGACAGGGTGCCCGACTACGTCTTCGCTGCGACCCGCGGTCACCGCAACGTCGTTTGTCTTCACGCCGATGAACAACGGTGGCTGCACCCACACGCGTTCATGAAGGCGGGCTCCGGCTCGGCATTCGTGGTCCGCTACCGTGAGCGGCAATCAGGGATCGGATCGACCCGTCAGAGAGTGAGAACGCCCGATGATGCCGCCGTCCTGCGATATATGCCGTGTTCCGCCCCGGCATTCAGGCTTCGAGTACAGCGACTTCACCCTCGTGAGCTTCCGGCTCACAACGACGTATCCGGATGACTGGGCTGGTCACCCTGCTCACTGTGTGTGGTTCTGCCCCTCCCATCTCCCTCTCTCGGAGGGCCTCACGCATCTGCCGGCCGTGGAAGCCCTGGCCCGCATCCAGGCGAACCTGCGCGAGACGACGGCCCAGGGAAACTAGGGCCTGTATGGAAAGTGGATCTTTCTCCATGAATGATCTTCGTTCATGGGGCGGGGTGATCTCACTGAGCTTCTTCGAGTTGGCCACCGATCGGGTGATTGCGACTGAGCGCCTCAGTGTCGAGTGGGCGGCTACAGCGTCCGGTGCCAGCAGCTTGGTGAGCCGGGACAAGGGACCGCTCGAAGCTTGCCGGCCTGAACGCCAACCGGCGGCAAGGCTGGTGAGCGACGATCAAGTTATTGTCAGCCGCTGGCTCTAAGGTCGGCCCTATGACATCAGACCTGGTCCGGGACTCATGGACTCGCATCGACGCGTGGCTGCGCGAGCATGCGCCCCGCACGTTTGCCACGCTTCGGCCGCCTGCAGGCGGCGAGGAGATCGCAGCAGCGCAACAGGAACTGGGGGTCACCTTTCCTCCGGACCTGGTCGCTTCACTCCTCCGGCACAACGGGGCGCTGGAGGGACCTGAGGCTTTCCGCTTCAGCACGGGCGACCGGCTGCTCGGAGTGAGCGGAATCCTCGGGGACACCGGGTTCATGCGCGGCATCGACCAGGGCCTCGACGGGGAGACCGAGGGCTACTGGCTTCACGATTACGTGAAGTTCGGTTCCTACGACGTGACATCGGACGGTCTTCTGATGGATTGCCGTACCGGGCGGGGCTCCTTCGGTGTGATCGGACGGTTCTTCGACGAGACCGGCACCAGTTTCGGGCAGGCCGACTCGCTGGGTGAGTATCTGGCCGAACTGGCCGGCACGCTTGAGCGCGGCCAGGACGCCGGTGTCGTCACCTTCAACGGCCGGCTGTTCTGGGAGGCGCGTCCGCCTGCCAGGCCGCAGTACAGTGCCCACGAGCCCCTTCCCGCACCTGATGAGCAGCTGCCAGAGCTGGACCTGTCCTACAGTCCCACCGACCTCCTCCACGTGAGTCACCTGGACGGGCATGAGGAACTCGGTGCGCTGATCGCGGTCCTGCCGTATGAGCAGGTGGTCGACGCCGCGCGGAAGCAGCTGCGCAGACTGGCGGTCGAAACGGGTCTGAACAGCTACCCGGAGGTCAAGTCAGCCCTGGACGCGTGGGAGTGCGGTGTGGCCCTGCCGCAGCCTGACCAGACCGGCCCGCTCGCCTTGCGACTCCGCGCGGTGCTCGCACAGGCCGACACCGGCCGGGACCACACGCGCAGGTGGGCCGCTGAGAAGATAGCCCTCGGGATCTGGGGGTCCCCGTACAGGTCCGTGTGCGAGAGCGCGGAGACCCGGAGTCACTTCACTCTCGACTGGCGTGCGGATCTGCATGCGGACCTGGGCAATCAGCCCCTGCCACCGATACCTGACGACCGATTCTGGGGGGCGCTGCGCAACCCCGCCATCGACTCCAGTTGGTACGCGGCCCAGTACGGCCAAGATCAGGACTGACCCCAAGGGTTTCGGTTCCGCGTGAGCGCTTCATGCGGCGGTGATAGCCAGACGAAGCGCTCACTAAGGATCTTCAGCGCTGCCGCTCCAGCGTGAGGATGGCCTTGACGATTGACGTCATGCGGTTGGGGCTGCACCGGGACCTGCGGAAGATCCGCCAGGACTTCAGGCTCGCGACACCGCGTTCAACAGGCGCTCGTGCTGCGGCCAGCGCCCGGTTGAGGGTCTTCTCGGTGGGAGTGAGTTCCTGGAGTGGCTTGCGTTTGATGCCGGTCGTCAGCCACGGTCCTGCCATCACAGAAGTTGACCCAGAGCCCGAAGGGTTGACCTGACTTCGCCGCCGCGACCTGCTGGGAGTCCGCCTTGATACCCGTGTCGGACCTGCCCCGCGTCCCGCGCCTCTGGCGAGGTGACGCGACCACGGTCGCCAGGGCTCGCGCCGGAGTTCTCCGCGCCGGGGACGGTGTCCTTCGGGCGCGCCGACGCACCCATCGCAGCCGGCCGAGGAGCGGCGGGGGCCGGACTAGGAGCGAAAGTGCGGGCAGCGGTGCGGGTCGCGCCCACTTCGACCCGTGGCATCGCATCACCACCCTGGTCCAGGCAACCCCTGTCCTTCCCCGTGTTTCAACATGCGGTCGGAAGAGGCGCCGCCCACGGAAAGGGCTTCGTCTACGGAAGAGGATCCGTCTGCGGAAGGCGGAATTACGTCGTATGCGCCTTTACGGCGCTCCTGCGTCGCGTGCTTCACCTGCCTGGCCAGTCATGGGGCGCCGGATCACTTGCTGGCACGATGGGCGGGGCACACCAACGTCAAGACCACCAAGCGTTGGTACGTGAAGCCGGACGTAGAGGATCGGCGAGGTGCATAAGGCCAGGTCAGCTCGCTGTGGCCCAGGCGCGTCTACGTAGTTGGTGAGACGCGTGTGAGAGAAACACCCCTGCTGGCTGGTGTCGGCGGGGGTTCCCCGCGAGCGGGGGCGCCCGCTGAAATGCTGCCCCATGCCATCACGCTGGGCAGTTGCGGCGAGCCGGAGAACTCGACCGTTCAAGGCCCCTGGGCTGAGTGCCCGGCGGTACTGTCAGGCTCGCGGCGCGGGCCGCAGCGACGAAGTCCTTCCGGTGGGATTCGACGCGCTCGATGAGCGGGTCGCGAACCCATCCACCGATCAGTTGGTCCCACATGGCTGGGCATCGGTCGACTAGACGGAGAGTCTGAGTTACCTGTATTTCGGTGAGGGTGGCGCTGTTGCGGAGGCAGTAGTCCAGAACACCCCGATCGCTTCTTCGTTTCTCCTCGTCCTTGCGTGCCCAATCGACGATGAATTCCCAGGCTACGTACGCCGCGTCATGACTGTCGTCGGTGCAGTCTTCCGGGTCGCCGGGGCACCAACCTGCCTCCAGCGCGCTGACCGTTGCGCGTAGTACCGCGCGATCGAGGGCGCAGCGTTCCAGGAGGCGGCATTGCGAGAGAAGGCATTCTGCTGCTGCAAGGAGAGCAGGAGGTGCAAGTAGCTCCAGTGAGGCGTAGCGCGTTTCTACCGGGACGGCGTGCTTGGCCACGAGTGCTTGGCGTTCATTGCTATCGATACTCGGGAGTCGCTTCACGACGCCCACCAGGGCGTCGGAGACACTCAGGAACTCCAGGCACGCGCTGCCGAGCGCAATGTTGCGTTGCTGATCCCGGTCGAGGAAGCTCTGGCTCTGCACCGCTGCGATGGCGGCATCTGCCTGGATTCGCCCGGCGAGGAGTGCGGCAGAAGTTGCGCCTTCTGCGCTGCGCTTGGTCCACCACGCCGCAACTACGGCAGTGGGAACGGAGAGAAGGGCTGCGACCGAACCCAAGTCGACTATGTCCATGGTCCAATGCTGGGCGAAGAGAAGGTGTCCTGCGGGAGTTTCGGTGCAGATCGATAGGCCCGGACATTTGTTCCCGTTCGCTGGCTGTCGAGAGACGGTCCGTTTCCATGAGACGCGAGCACCGTGTCGTGTGGAAGCTGCTGAACCCGCGCTGGAACGGGCGGGGCTTAGTTTGTCGTGTGCCGTCACCTTCTCCCGTGGCCGGCGCCGGTCGGCGAACAGCGGTTGAAGGCGGAGCTGGGCGCGGTCGGCAATGCCCAGCCATGACCATCGGTCCGCCGCCGAGTCACGCAGGCGCTGGCGGTTCGAGCCGGGGGACCGCAGTGGGTGACCTGACAGTCAAGGGACGTGACAGGGCATCGAGCAGGGAAGGCGCTCGACTGACTGTGCCGCTGAGTCCTCGGAGAGGAGCGTTCGTGAGGACAGTTCAGAGGGCCGGGGCGTGTCCAACCCGCAGACGCCGTGGGACGAAGTCAGGCCGCGGCTGTGGCTGGGCGGGCACTTCTGGGCCGGCCCTGACGGCGAGGTGCAGACTGAGGTGGTCGGTGCTGAATTCGACTCGGTCTCAGGAGGCGTAGCCCGAGGGTGCCGTCGACCTTGCGGTGGCTCTGCGTCGGCAAGCCGTGCAGGCGTGATAGCTGGAGGGTCCGTAGCGGTTGATGGGCGTGCCGCAGCCGGCGCCGGGGCCGATGTGCCAGGGCAGGCAGTGCTGGCGGTGGGCTGCCTGTTGCCGTTCGTCGGGTCCGAGGATCAGGCGGCGTTCTTGGCGGGGGATGCGATACAGGTGAGCGGGCACTTCGTCCCAGGTGTGCGGGGCGGCGGCTGCGGGTGGGTCTATGCGGGCGGCAATGGGTGGCGACCGCCCGCAGCAACGCCTACTGCGGATGCAGTAGGGAACTGTCGGCAGCCGCACGAAGACGGGAAATGCCTGGCCGGACAGGGTGGAACGGTTCCCCGAATTTCGGATGTGGAGATCCTTCTGTGGCTGCCTTTCTTGACCGATTGGGCCGATCGGCCTTCCGACGGCGCTGGCGCGTCCTGGTGCTGTGGGTGCTGGCGCTGGTCGCCGCGGGCATGGCGTCGGCGCTGGCTCCGGCCGCGCCTGACGGCTCCTACTCGATGCCGGGGACGGAGTCGCAGCGCGCCTTCGACCTCATCGAGGACCGCTTCCCCGCGGGCAGTACCGGCAGTGCCGCGTCCGAGGGGGCGAGCGCGAAGCTTGTGTTCGTGGCCCCGCAGGGCCAAAAGCTCACCGACCGGGAGAACCGGTCGGCCGTCGAGGCGGTCGTGGACCGGGTGGGCGGACTCGATCAGGTGGTCCGGGCGGCCGCCCCGTACGGTACGGGTGCGGTGAGCGAGGACGGCACTACGGCGTACGTGTCGGTCACCTTCGAGGTGAAGGCGAAGGACGTCGATGACAAGGTCAAGCAGGACCTGGAGCAGGCTGTCGAGGACGGCCGGGAGGCGGGGCTGACGGTCGAGGTCGGCGGTTCGGTGCTGGCCACTCAGCCGTCGGGCGGGGCGACCGAACTGGTCGGCGTCGTGGTGGCGGCGGTCGTCCTGCTGATCACGTTCGCCTCACTGGCCGCGGCGGGGCTGCCGTTGCTGACCGCGCTGATCGGCGTCGGGATCGGCGCCGCGACGATCATGGCGCTCAGCAGCGCGCTGGGGCTGTCCAGTGCCACCAGCACGCTGGCGATGATGCTGGGCCTGGCCGTCGGGATCGACTACGCGATGTTCATCGTCTCTCGCTACCGGGAGGAGCGGGCCAGGGGGCTCGCGCCGCAGGACGCGGCCGGAGTGGCCGTGGGGACGGCCGGGTCGTCGGTGGTGTTCGCGGGCCTGACTGTGGTGATCGGTCTGGCCGGGCTGTCCGTGGTGGGCATCCCGACGCTGACCCAGATGGGGCTGGCCGCAGCCGGCACTGTGGCGCTGTCCGTGCTGGTCGCCGTCACGCTGGTCCCGGCCCTGCTCGGGATCTTCCCGCGCGCCGCCCTGGCACGCTCGACGCGCCGTTCCGCCCGCAGTGGCGGGCGGAACGCGGTGTCGGGCGGGGGCGAGGGGAAGCCGAATCTGGGCAGTCGCTGGGCCCGCCTGGTGGTGCGCCGGCCCCTGCCGGTGCTGCTGGTGGCGGTCGCGGCACTGGGCGTGATCGCCCTGCCCGCCGCCCAGCTGGACCTGGGCACGTCGGGTGACGGGTCCAAGCCGGCCTCGACCACCGAACGCCGCGCCTACGACGCCCTCGCCGACGGCTTCGGCCCGGGTTTCAACGGCCCGCTGACGATCGTCGTGGACGCCAAGGACGCGCAGGACCCCAAGGCCGCCGTGGCGGAGAGCGCCCGCCAGATCGGTGCCGTCGATGGCGTCGTGTCCGTGTCACCGGCGCGCTTCAACACCGCGGGCGATACCGCGGTCCTCTCCGTCACTCCCGCCACCGACCCGCAGGACGAGCGGACCAGCACCCTGATCCACACCCTGCGGGACGACCGCCCGGCGGTCGAGAAGACCACCGGCACCACGTTCATGGTCAGCGGCAGCACGGCCGCGAACATCGACAGCGACCAGAAGGTCCAGGGCGCCCTCGTGCCCTACCTCGCCCTGGTAGTGGGCCTGGCCTTCCTCCTGCTGCTGGTCGTCTTCCGCTCCGTGCTGGTCCCGCTCAAGGCGGCCCTCGGCTTCCTGCTGTCGGTCCTGGCCGCCCTCGGCGCGGTCGTCGCCGTGTTCCAGTGGGGATGGCTCGCCGGCCTGCTCGGCGTGCACCAGACCGGCCCCATCATGAACACCATGCCAATCGTCATGGTCGGCATCGTCTTCGGCCTCGCCATGGACTACGAGGTCTTCCTCGTCACCCGCATCCGCGAAGCCCACCTGAAGGGCGAACGCCCCGGCCAGGCCATCGTCTCCGGCTTCCGGCACAGCGCCCGGGTGGTCGCCGCCGCGGCCGTCATCATGATCTCGGTGTTCTCCGGCTTCATCGGCGTCAGCGAACCCATGATCAAGATGATCGGGTTCGGGCTCGCGAGCGCCGTACTGTTCGACGCGCTCGTCGTACGGATGACGATCGTGCCCGCCGTACTCGCCCTGCTGGGCAAGCACGCCTGGACGATGCCCCGCTGGCTGGAGCGCATCGTGCCCCGTGTCGACGTCGAGGGCCACGCCCTGACCCGCGACGAGGACGCCACACCCGCACGGCCCGAGGCCGAGCAGCCAGGACTGCCCGTTCACCAGTGACAACCTGGAGGGGGCCGACTACCCGGAAACGGGCGGCCGGCCCCCTCCGCGACGTTCCGCCGTCCCGCACGCACCCACAACCCCTACAGGTGGAAGGCACGATGATCACGACCTGGCAGCGCTACCTGCGCCGTCACCCCCGCGGCGCCGACACCACGGTGGCCCTGGTGCTGTTCGTCGTAGCCTTTCCCGGCAGCTTCGCCAACGTCGACCACCTGACCGCCCCCGCCCACCGCTGGCTCGGCGTCCTCCTGGCCGGCATCTCCTGCACCGCCCTGCTCTGGCACCGCTCCCGGCCCAGGACCGTCGCCACCCTCGCCATCGTGTGCGCGATGGCCATGGCCCTGGCTGGCTACGTGATGACGGTTCTGCTGCTCGCCCCGCTGATGGCGGCGCTCTACTCCCTGGCCGAACGCACCGACCGGAAAACGACCCGCAACCTCACGCTTGCGGCCGTCGTCCTGGTCGCCGGAGCCTGCGTCATCGGTGGTCCCGCCGGGGAATCCCTGGCACTCATGGTGATCGGCCCGATCGCCTACCTCCTCCTGCCGGCCGCCCTCGGCTCCACCGCCCGCTTCCGCACCGCCTACCTCGACTCCGTACGCGCCCGCGCCGACCACGCCGAACGCACCCGCGAGGAAGAAGCCCGCCACCGCGTCGCCGAAGAACGCATGCGCATCGCCCGCGAACTCCACGACGTCTCCGCCCACCACCTCGCCCTGGCCAACGCCCAGGCCACCACCGCCGCCCTCCTCATCCGCAGCCACCCCGAACAGGCCGAGAAACTGGTCACCGCCCTCGGCGAGACCACCGGCACCGCCCTGCGCGAGATGAAAGCCACCGTCACGCTCCTGCGCCAGCAGGGCGACACGCCCGACAACCCCCTCCAGCCCGCCCCGGGCCTCGCCCAGCTCCCCGCACTCCTCGACACCCACGCCGCCGCAGGACTCACTGTCACCGTCACCACCCACGGAGAATCCCGGCCGCTGACGCCCGGAGTGGACCTCACCGCCTACCGCATCGTGCAAGAAGCGCTCACCAACATCGCCAAACACGCCCGCACCCACACCGCCGTCGACGACCACTCCCGCCTCGCCTACAGCGAGATCCACGCCAACGAGAAGAAGGAAACCGCCACCGCCTTCTGGACACGGGCACACGCCTACTTCGCCGGCGTCGGGATCACCGTCGAACGGGTCCTGACCGACAACGGCGCCTGCTACAAGTCCTACCTCTGGCGAGAGACCCTGACGGCGGCCGGGATCACCCACAAGCGAACCCGGCCCTACCGGCCACAGACCAACGGCAAGGTCGAACGCCTCAACCGCACCCTGCTCGACGAATGGGCCTACGCAAAGCCCTACCGATCAGAACACGAACGACGCGACGCCTTCCCCCACTGGCTCCACTCCTACAATCACCACCGCGGCCACACCGCGCTCGCCGGCAAACCACCCGCCAGCCGCGTCCCC
>NZ_RDBK01000033.1:99281-100957 GCF_008042275.1 Streptomyces sp. OR43
TCCGCCGCTTCCGCCGACGGGACCGCCGCCCCGTCCCGGCCCTCCGCCTCACCCCGCGTCGCGATCGTCACCGGCGGCTCGCGCGGCATCGGCCGCCGGACCGTCGGCCGGCTGGCCGCCGACGGGTACGCCGTCGTGGTCGGCTACGCCGGCAACCAGGCCGAGGCCGAAGCCGCCGCGAAGGAGGCCGTCAGCAGCGGCGGCCGGGCGATCACCGTGCGCGCGGACGTCGCCGACGAACACGCGGTCGCGGCCCTGTTCGACGCGGCCGAAGCGGAGTTCGGCGGCGTCGACGTCGTCGTGCACGCGGCCGGGCGGATGCACCTGGCCCCGATCGCCGAGCTGGACCTGGCCGATCTGGACGACCTGCACCGCACCAACGTCCGCGGCACGTTCGTCGTCGTCCAGCAGGCCGCCCGGCGCCTGCGCCCCGGCGGTGCGATCGTCACGTTCTCCACGTCCGTGGTGGGGCTGGCCTTCCCGGGCTACGGCGCGTACGCGGCCGGCAAGGGTGCGGTCGAGGCGCTGACGCTGATCCTGGCCCGGGAGCTGAGGGGCCGGGACGTCACCGCCAACAGCGTCGCGCCCGGACCCACGGCCACCGACCTGTTCCTGGACGGCAAGGACGAGGAGACCATCGCCCGCCTGTCCGCCCAGCCCCCGCTGGAGCGCCTCGGCACCCCGGCCGACATCGCCGAGGTCGTCGCGTTCCTGGCCTCCCCCGCCGGCCACTGGATCAACGGACAGGTCATCCGCGCCAACGGCGGAATCATCTGAACCCCGCGGGCAGCTGCCTGTAACGCCCCACTGAGAAAGGAACAACCAGCCATGCCCTTCGCGAACTTCAAGGTCCCCGAGAAGACCCTCACCCCGCAGCAGAAGGAGGAGATCGTCACCCGCACCACCGAGTTGTTCGTCGGGATCTACGGCGAACGCGCCCGCAATACCACCATGGTTCTGGTCGAAGAGGTCGCCGACGGCGGCTGGGGCATCTCCGGCAACGTCCTGACCCTCGCCATGCTCGGCGGCCCGACACCGGCCGACCCCCGCGACGACGCCTGACCGCACCAGCCGTCATGAGCCTGTTCGCGGCATGACCCCGGCTCCGTCCCCCTCCTCGGCCCCTCGCCCTGCCTGACCGGCCGGACAGCCCCCCACCGTCCACCGTCAACTACCGACCACCGACCACCACCGGCTCCGCATACGCTGCCGCCATGCCCGAACTCCAACGCCTGCGCCCCGAGCACGCCCCGGCCCTCCTCGCGTTCGAGCAGGAGAACCGCGCCTTCTTCGCGGCCTCGGTGCCCGACCGCGGCGACGACTACTTCACCCACTTCGCCGCCCAGCTCGCGGAGCGCCTCGCCGAACAGGCGACAGGCGCCTGTCACTTCCACGTACTGGCGACACGGGACGGCGAGGTGCTGGGCCGCTTCAACCTGGTGGACGTGGCGGACGGCGAGGCCGAACTGGGCTTCCGCCTGGCCGAGAAGGCCACGGGCCGGGGCCTGGCGACGTCCACGGTCCGCCAGTTGTTCACCCTGTGCACGACGACGTACGCCCTGACGAGGCTCCGCGCGGCAGCCACCGTCACGAACACCGCATCACGGTCGGTCCTGACGCGGACGGGGTTCGTCCCGACGGGAGAGGAGCCGGTGGTGGTCGGTGGTCGGTAGTTG
>NZ_RDBK01000034.1 GCF_008042275.1 Streptomyces sp. OR43
ACGGGGTGGGGCGTCCGGCCCCGCCCCGTACCCGCGTTCAGTCCGAGGTCACGAACGCGCCGAGGATTGCCGCCAGATACCCCGGGTCGTCCGCCCCGCACAGCTCGCGGGCCGAGTGCATCGACAGGCCCGGCACCCCCACGTCGACGGTCTGCACACCCAGCCGGGCCGCGGTGAGCGGTCCGATGGAGGTACCGCACGGCATCGCGTTGTTGGAGACGAACGGCTGCCACGGCGCGCCCGCCCGCTCGCAGGCCGACGCGAACACCGCGATCCCGGTCGAGTCGGTGGCGTAGCGCTGATTGACGTTGACCTTGATGGTGGGGCCGCCGTTGGGCAGCGGGTGGTGGTCGGGGTCGTGGCGCTCCGCGTAGTTGGGGTGGACCGCGTGCGCCATGTCGGCGGAGACGCAGAACGCGCCGGACAGGGCCCGCGCCCAGTCCTCCTGACTGCCGCCACGGGCGGTGACCGAACGGCTCAGCACCCTCTCCAGCAGCGGGCTCTGCGCACCCGTGTCCGAACCGCTGCCGACCTCCTCGTGATCGAAGGCCGCCAGGACGGGGATGTACGCGGGTTCCCCGCCCGCCGCCGCCGCACCGGCCAGCGCCGTGACGCCGGCGTGCACCGAGACCAGGTTGTCCAGCCGCGAGGCGACCAGGAACTCCCGTTCCGCGCCCAGGTATCCGGGCGGCTGGATGTCGTGGAGCATCAGGTCCCAGCCGAGCACCTCGTCCGGCTCGGCCTCGGCCGCCGCGGCGACCCTGCGCAACAGCGCTCCCTCCTCCGCGGCGCCGAGCGACCAGACCGGGGCGATGTGCCGCTGCCGGTCCAGCGCGAGGCCGTCGTTGACGGAACGGTCCAGATGGATCGCCAGCTGCGGTACGCGCAGCAGCGGTTCGTCGATCTGGACGAGCCGGGATTCGGTCCGGCCGCCCGGCCCCCGCAGGGCCAGCCGGCCCGAGATGCCCAGGTCGCGGTCGAGCCAGGTGTTGAGCGGGACCCCGCCGTAGATCTCCACCGCGATCTGCCGCCAGCCGGCGGATCCGGTGTCGGGGGTGGGCTTGATCCGCAGGTTCGGCGAGTCGGTGTGGGTGCCGATGATCCGGAACGGGGTATCCGGAACGGGGTGGGGGAGGGCGTGCCCTCGGGGGCGTACCAGGCGATCAGGGCCCCGCCGCGGACGACGAAACTGCCGCCCGTGGTGCCGGTCCAGTCGTCGGTGCCCCGCAGCTCACGGAAACCGGCCTTCTCCAGGCGCTGGGCCGCGCTCGCCACGGCGTGGTACGGGGAGGGGCTGGCCCTGATGAAGGAGAGCAGGTCGTCGGCGTGGCTGCGGTGAGGGACCGGCGTCATGCGGTGTCCGCCTTTCCGGATCGGGACGGTGAGGGTGGTTCGGTGTGGGTTCGGACAACCGGGCGTGTGGGGTCCCGGCGTCCGGGCCGGGAGGCGGGGTGTTCCGGTGTGGGGGACCGGGAGTCGGGGCGGCGGAGGAAGAAGCACGGTTCTCCGGCCCAACGCGGACAACTCACCGCATCGGCACGGCTRCCCGCAAGCCGTCCGGGCGGCTCTCTGCGCGAAAGCGGTGGTGCGGGCGCGCTCCCCGCGGGCGATGCGGAACCGCCCGAGGCGGCGGTGCGCGGCCCGGTCCGCACGTCCGGGGCGAGACGCCTCGGGTGCGGGGGACATGGCCGGGGCGCGATCCGGACGCGGGAGAGGAGCGGGCGGCACCGGACAGCGCTGCGCGAGATTGGCTGAATCCAGCCGTACGGGGAGTGGCTGCGCGGTGCGGTGGTGGCACG
>NZ_RDBK01000035.1 GCF_008042275.1 Streptomyces sp. OR43
GTCCCAAGGAACGCCTGCCAGTCCGTGATCACGGGCAGGGGTCGGGGGTAACCGTTCACCTGGGGCGGACTGGTCGTCATGACGGTGCGATTCCTTCCGGATTAGGCGTTGGTGGTCGCGGATCGGCGGGCGCGGTGGAACTCGGCAACGAACTCGTCGGTGATCCCGGCCCCAACGAATCCGCTGACTGGGGGTCGGCCGATGCGTTGCGCCGCCCACAGCTCCAGGTAGATGGCCCGGGTGGCGACGTAGTTGACGATCGGGCGGGCGCAGCGAACGGTGAGAACGGCTGCGCCCAGCACGGTCATGACTGCCAGGGCGAGGATCCGCACCGTCCACACACGGACCGCGGTCAGCGTCCGGCGGAACCGGCCCGGCTTCGCGGTGATCAGATACGGGTGCACGGTGCGACTCCTCTCAAGGGTTAGCGGGTCCCGCCGCGCCACCGCGAAACCTTCGCGGCGGCCTGGTTCGCGGCGGTGTTGAGCCGCAGGTACTCCGGGGTTTCGTCGCGAATCCCGGCCCGCTTCTCCCGGTCGGTGTTGTCGTTGAGGGCCTTATCGGCGGCCTTCATGTCGGCGACGGCCTGCTTCTGCTCGGGCGACTTGCGGAACAAGCTCATGGAGGAATCCTTCTGGTTGAGGGTCCGGTTGGTCCGGGCCTCTCTGCCGCCACCAGCCGGCGGGCTGGGGACGACAGGGCGGGCCGGGTCAGAGCTGTGGTTAACGGCGGCGACCGCGGCGGCTGGCGCGGATCGCTTCGTTCTCGTCGGCCTTGGCCTGCCACATGGGGCCGCTGTCACCGGTCGTCCTGTAGTGGGCGCGGGCGGCCTCGCGGCGGCCACGGTGTTCGGCCTTGATGGCCCGCTCCAACTTGGGGGCCGGGGTGTTGTTCGGCGTGGCCTGGCCGGTGGTGCCGATCGATCCGGCGGATCCGGTGCTGGGCGGGCCAATGAGGCGGTCGAGGAATCCCATGGGTGGCCCTTTCGGGGGCTAGTAGCTGCTGATGGCAGCGGCGGCGGCGACGGCGTCGCGGTGGTGGACGGTGAGGACGTTGGTGCCGAGCAGATCGGCGAGGGCGGCAACGAACGCGGGCGACGCGGCCTGCCCGTCCTCGCAGCCGATGGCGGCGGTCACGGGTCGGTGCGAGCCCCCGGCGAACGCGGTGATCGTTCCGGCGGTCGCGGCGACCAGCACGTCGGACCCGGTGCCGTTTCGCAGGTGCTGCCGCAGATCGATCACAATGTCGGCGACCGGCGGCCGGCTGCTCCCCTCCTCCCTCTCGTTGTGGGCGAAGCCGAAGCTGATGAGCTCGACGCGCATCGAGTGCGGCCCGGCCATCAGGCGGCGGCCTGGTAGCGGATGCCGCGGATCTCGTCCATGAGGCGGGGCGCGTCGGGGGTGGCGTGGTCGAGGTCGATCGCGGCGAGCATGACCGCGGTCATCTGGTCGTGGTCGCCCGTCGACCAGGCGGCCCGGTACTCGGTGAGGAGGTTCCGGCCGAGCCGGTCCGGGTCGGCGACCGCCGCGGCCTGCTCGGCCTGGGCGACCGTGATCGTCGACCGGCGGTACGCGGCCAGGTCGGAGACGGTCGCACCGTCGGCGTCGGACAGGGCGGCCAGCGAGGACGTGGACATCAGGTACGGAGACATGGGGGTGCCTATCTGTGAGAAGAGGTGGGTGAAGCGAAGGGGTGGAGAGCCGCGGTCACGGGGGTACGGGGGAGGTCACCCCGCAACCGCGGCAGACTGTGGGTTAGCGGGTCTGCGCCTGCTCGGCGGACTCACGCTGGATACGGGCGGCCTCGGCCTGCTCAGCCGCCTGGTTGGCGCGGTACATGGCCTGCTTCGTGGCCTTGTCAGCGTCCGAAAGGTCTGCGGAACGGAACACCGTCACCACTCCCGCTGCTGAATGAAGCGGCGGCGGGCAACCAGCTCCGTGGGGGGCTTCGGGGAGTCCTGCACCGGGACGATCGCCGGGCGGCGGACGTAAGAGGCCTCGTCGTGGGCGGCCACATCGTTCGGGGACTGCGGGGCCGACGCGGGGGCGATCGAGGGGGTCATGCCGCCACCTCGCTCGGGGTGATGATCGAGCTGGCCAGGTAGGCGTTGACGGCTGCCTCGGGGACACGCAGGCCACGGGGGCGGATCTTGCCGCCGCCGTTGCAGTGCGCGGTGAGCCGGCCGGAGGCGATGAGGTTGTAGACGGTGGAGCGGGAGACGCGGAGGCGTATGGCGACCTCGGCGGCGTTGAGGAATTCGGTGGGGGCGACGGCCACGTTCTCCGCGGCCCTCTGGATCTCGTGGCGCATAGCTGCTCCCGGGTAGATGGGCACGATTCATCCCGGCCCACTTAGACGTGTAGGTCGGCGTGTTCCAAGAGTGCGCCCACCTACACGTCTAAGTCAAGCGCCACGAGTTGCAGGTCACCCAGAACGCAAAAAGGCCCCCGCCGAGAGGCGGGGGCGACAAGGTACGGGCAGCTTTAGGCGTCGATCACGTAATCCAGGATGTAGCTCCCGCCATCGAGGACCATGTCATTGACCTCGACGACCCTGCCTTCGGCGTCGAAGGCGGAACGGACAATGCACACGACCGGGGTCCCCGGTTGCAGCTGAAGCAGGGCGGCCTCCGCCCGATAAGGCATGCGTGCACGAACCTCCTCCTTAAACCGAACCGGGCCGTGCCCGAGCTCCTCCAGGCGGGCGTAAACCCCGCCCTGACCCGTGTCGTCCTGGGCAATCGGCGTCCCCGCCGCCAGATCGGCCGGAAGGAACGAGTCGGACATCAGCACCGGCTTGCCGCGGAGGACGTAGTGCCGACTCCGCAGGATCACGGACTCGCCTCGCCGGATCCCGAGCGCCTCAGCAACGCGAGGGGCTGCCTCCACCGCCCGAACTTCCAGGCCGGCGACGACCGGCTTGGCGTCCTGGACATCCACAGACCACATGGACGCACCGCCACCCCAGACCGACTTGGAGAGTCGGGCGACAGCTGGCCGCCGAATCGGTTTGAACTCCCGAACCGTCGCTGGCCGCCCCTGGGCGCTGACTGTCAGCCCCAGGTCCTGCAGCAGCTGAAGCGCCTTGGTGACAGTCTCCCGCCCGGCCTTGAACTCGGCCATCAGGGCCGACTGGCTCGGAATCTGTTCGCCGGGCTGATACTTCCCGCGTTCGATCTGCATGCGCAGCTCATCGGCGATCTCTTTGTAGCCCGGCTTACTCCCGGCCAAGTCTCCTCCTTGCGTCTTTCCGCGACCCGCTTGACTTACACGTCTAGGTAGCGGACCGTAGTCCAGTAGTTCCACAAGCGCTCACGCCGCTGACCTGCACCACGGCGAGCTCAACTTCACCATGGGGCCATGCCGCTATGCCCGCTTCACCACTGTACGCACAGCCTGCACGTCTAACGAGACTCGGCTCCGCGTAAGAGGAAGGGTCCACATGCCCGAACCTGCCGAGCGCACCGCGCTCTACCGCCTGTACGACCACGAGCACGACCTGCTGTACATCGGCATCAGCAGGAACCCTGCGAAGCGCTTCAAGGCGCACGCCCATGACAAGAACTGGTGGCACTGCGTGGAGTACGTAGACCTGACCTGGTTCGATAACTACCCGGAAGCCAGGCGAGCGGAGAACGCGGCGCACCTGTCGGAACGCCCGCCCTACAACGGAATGGGCCACACAGGGTTGGGATGGAACCTCCCCCGACTGTCATACGACGACAGTGTCGAGCGTGCCGCCGTTCGCCAGTACCTCCTGGCGGCCCTCGACGCCGGCGCCTATGCACCGGGAGCCCGAGTCTGGCCGCTTGACGTCAGCCAGGCGTGCGGCTACTCGCGCTCCACCACCTGGGACGCGATGTACGACCTCGCCAAGGAAGGTCGGCTTCAGCGGGTGATCAGCACGTTCGAGGTACGCCAGGCCGCCGCCCAACCTGTGCGGCACACCACCCTCGGTCGCTGACGGAGTTGCGGGCACGAAAGGGCCGACCGCAGTTCCACGGTCACCTTTCGGCCACATGTGAGCAAGCGTCTTCAGCGGTACCTTCTCGGAGGCTCCAGGCACTTCTCGGCACCCCGAGCCCACCGTCGGTTTCCGTTTCGCCTGGTGACGCGTTGCCGATCATGCCCGGCGGCCCACCACCTTAGCGCACTCACAAGTGCGCTGACCTGCGGTTTCACCCTGTTGGATCATCAAAGTTGATATGCGATCCAGTCCGGTTTCAGATCTCCGCGTCCTACGGATCTTGCTGACACGTTCTAGCCTCATCTCACGTCGACCTCACCAGCCGGCGCAGCAGGGCCCTGGGTGAGTTCTGCCTGGGGACGTCAAAAGGCCGGGCGGTCATCATCCGCCCGGCCTGTGACCAGCGGCACCACCCGTCTGGTCGCGAGTCCTATCCCGATCAAAGGAGTACTCATGAGCATCGTAGCGCCCGAGTCCACCTCGGTCTCGTCTCTGCCCGCCGCCTCCCCGGTCGTCTCGGCTCCGGTCCCCACGCAGCCGCCGGCCCCGCGACTCCGTCCGGCCCTGGTGGACGGCGTGCAGATCTGGGTCGAATGCCCTGCCTGGTGCGTCGAGGACCACGTGGCGGCGAATCAGAAGTTCCTTGTGGATTTGGATCACGGCGGGGAGATGGTGGATCTCCTGGTGCCGGACATGGGTGGCGAGGTGCAGCTGCTTGGCCATGTCCGGTTGAGTGCGGAACCGGGGAGTTCACGTCCCGAGCTGCGCCGTCCGCATCTGCTGGTCGAGGACGGGAGCGGCTTCACGGTGTTCGTGGCCTTGGAGGAAGCCGGCGGGCTCGCCGACGGCCTGGTGGCTGCGGCGGAGCGCATGCGGGCGATGGTGCGCGCGGCAGGGTGACCTGTCTTTGTGGTTCCTTGCGGCCGGGTGGCGTCTGCTGCCCGGCCGTTTCCAGATCGGCGGGCGGGGTCCGCGTCCCAAGGGACCGAAAACGCTCGAACTCGTAGCGCGATCACGCGGACCCGGACAACATCGACACCCGCGGTGTGGGTCGTCCCGCACCTCTTCGACGCCTAGGAGGGCGACCCATGTGGATTGCGCACAGTGCGGATGGCATGCCGGTGGAAGCTGCACGGCATCTGCAACAGGACGCCTACCGCTGCCCAATGTGTGCGGCGCCTGTGATTCTTAAGCGTGGGCAGAAGATCGCCGCTCACTTCGCCCACGCTCCCGACTCGGACTGTCTGGCCTCCGAATCGGAGAGCTGGCGGCACTTGATGGCGAAGCAGATACTCGTTGACCAGTTGACGCGGCCGGGATGGGGGGCGCAGGCGGAGGTCGCGCATCCACGCTACGGTCGACGCGTTGATGTGGGCCTCAAGACACGTGGCCCCAACGGTGCGCTGATGTACTTCGCCGTTGAGATTCAGGACTCGGCCATTCAGGTCGACACGATGAAGGACCGCATTGCGCGAGACCGCCGCATCGGTTACGACGCGACCGTGTGGTTGTTCACGTCGCACCGCGCTGCGGCGCTCATGGCTGCCGCGCCTGACCACGAGGTGCGCGTTCCGGACGAGATGCTGTGGGTGTCGAACCGCTATGGGCAGGGCGTCCAGGTGATTGATCCTGAGAGGCGCGAGTTGTGGACGGCCTCGTTCGGAAGCATCGTTCGTCCTGGCGAGTCTCACGAGTGGTACACCCCCGAGGGGGATCTGACTGGGGTGGATTACCCGGGGCGCACCCTGCGCAAGACCAAGTCGGTCGGGCGTCGGCAGGCCGGCTTCGTCCCGGAGTTGCGGGCAGGAAAGTTCGGCGATCGCTGGTCGCTCGTTTTCACTGCCCCCTGAGACTCAAGTCCCGACATGGCAGGACGCCAGCCGGCCCTGCGGGTTTCGGGGGCAGCTGTCCTTTACAAGCGGATGCCGGACCCACGGCACCCCGTCCGCCGATTCGAAGTACCAGTAATCGTTCGGACCGCCCAGCCGTGCGAAAGACCCGTTGCCCGCCCGCGCCTTCCGCGTTGTCCAGGCATGGACTCCTCCCCACCGACCGGCACGTACCCCACCAATCCACGCTTGCCGCTGCTGACGTTGCCCGAGGCCCGGGACGCGGTCCGTCTGCTGATGGCCCTGGCGGACGACAGCTCGGAGGGTCGGGAGGCGCGGGAGCTGGCGGCCGACGTTGCGGGCCGGCTTCCGTCGGAGTGAGGCCAGCCCTGCATTCGGACGCCTGGTAACGGGTAGCCCAAAGATGGGACCCGTGAGGGTGACTTTCCCCTGGGTCGACGCCATCGTTGTCAGTGGCCCCTGCTTCACTGAGGCCATCGATTCTGGGGAGCGAGTTATGCCGACTGTGATCCATAGGACCCGCAGCGAGCTTGAGGTCCAGCGCGAGCAGCTGTTGGCCAGCGTGAACATGAGCTACGAAGAGCTCGCCGAGCGCGCGGCCATGTACAGCCTCAGCATGGATGAGCTGGACGTGTGGCACACGATCGAGGGTCTGGACTACCTTCTCGAAGGTGACAGCTGAAGAGGCCAAGGCCCTTGATGAGTTGGCTGCAGGTTTTGCTGACCAACTGACTGCTCTAACGCGGGGTGTTCTCGGTGAGGACATCCCGCGTTTTCATGCGATCAACCGAGGTCCCAAGGTCCAGGTCTCACCGATAGATAGCAGTGAGGTTGTCCAACGCATCCCGATCCGTATCAGTGGCGAGGAGCGTCTGAGTCTGGGCGTTCGGTACTTCTGCTGCTGGGACGGATCCAGCACGTTCATGGCAACAGACCTTGCCGACGTGCACGTTTTCTACGCTGGCGTGCCCGATCCGTTGGTGCGGTTCGAGTACGTGCGGAGCAACAACGACCCCCCTGGTGCGCACCTGCATGTGCACGCACATCGAGACGAGATGGCGTACCTCTTGCGCCTGGCAGACAAGGGCCGCCCGAAGCAGGGCTTGAAGCGTGACCGCTTGCCGCGGCTAGCCGAGATGCACTTGCCGGTCGGCGGTCACCGGATGCGGCCGGCTTTGGAGGATGTGCTCCTGTTCCTGGTGCGGGAGTTCGCGATCGACACTGCCGACGGCTGGAAGGCTGTGATCAATGAGCATCTGCGGACCTGGCGGCTGATGCAGCTGAAGGCTGCGGTAAGGGATGCCCCGGATTCGGCGGCCCGGGTGCTGCGCGCGTTGGGGTACACGGTGGTTGAGCCATCGGTTCCCGCGGCACGGCAGGCACCAGAAGAGGTCAAGCTCTTCTGGCCGTAGGCAGACACGACGACGCGGCCCCTACCTGGTTGGTGGGGGCCGCTGTCGTTCAGTCGGCCATGGCGAGTTGCGGGGTCTCTGCGTCTGCCCGCCATGCGTCTCGGGCAGCGACGAGGGCGTGCTCCACTTCCACAAGTCGGCCCCCTAGCAGGACGCTCAGGCCGAGCATGATGCTCCACGCCACGGCGATCTCAGAGGGGTACTCGTCTGTTCCGCATTCCCGGGCGAGGGCTCGCATGAGCGGGTCCATGGGGAGACCTCGATGGTAGGGCTGTTGTTCTAGTGAGCCTTTGACGGAGTCCACGAAGGTGTGGAAGTCGTCTCCAGTGAAGCGCCAGATCTGCTCTAGCTGGGCGGTGGCGGCGCGAAGGTCCAAGGGCCAGTCGCGCCGTGGTCCGAAGCGTTCCTTCATTGCCTGCTTGAGGTGGTACCTGAATTCGATGCGGTCTGTGTCGCCTGCCATGCCTGCCTGAGTAGCCTGTCTCTGGGCTGATTGCCCTGTGCCACTCCGGCTGATCACTCGCACCGGTGACTCGTTTAGGTGGTCTGCGGTGCGCGGTGGCACGGGCATCCGCACAGCACTCCAGTGAATTTGTGGTTGAGCCGGCAACGCTGGTGCATGCGGTCCCGCAGCCCGGGAAGGTCACCCCGTTCCGGGTTGCGGATGATCGCCCCGTCGAGCAGCCGGGCGGTTTCGCACGCGGTCGACAGGTAGTGGCGGGGTGCGAGGAGGGCGAGGACGTCGTCGGGGAGCTGCTCGCGGGTCGAGCCAGGCGGGGTGGTCATATTGCCTCTTTCAGTTGGCCGGCGCGTTGGGCGATGCCGTGTTCGGCGTTGGCGGCTTTGCAGGCTGGGCAGGTGGGTTCGTGGCGGCGGAGGTGGCGGAGGTAGGCGGCCCGGTCGCCGCAGTCGGGGCGGGCGCCGATGAGGTGCGCGAGGTGGCCGAGGTGCACGGCGTGGGTGATGTTGGTGGCGCGGAGGGTGTGGCAGATGATGCGTTCGTGGTAGCTGATGGTGGCTACGGCCAGGGACATGTGGCGGGCGATTTGGGGGCCGGTGAGGCCTTGGGCGCGGTGCCACAGGATTTCCCGCTGCCGGGTGGAGAGGCCGGTCATAGGTATCTCCCGGTGGGCACGGTCCGAACCCGTCGCCGGCGCCGCCTCCGCGGTATGTCATGGCGGGTGGGTCCGCGGGTGGCGGGCCGGCTGTAGTCGACGGGTATCCGCCGCATGCGGGGCACGGTGGCGGCCAGTTCGTCGGGCAGCCACAGCGGGTCGCAGTCGTTCACCGGGCGGCCTCTCTCGCGGTGCGGATTCTGCCGTCGGGGGTGAGATGCCCGTCAGCCGTGGCCAGCATCCGCAGCGCCCGCTCCAGGACGTCGGCGGGTGGTTCCCCGCGGTAGCAGCGGCGGAGGATGTCAGCGGTTCGCGGGGTGGCGGCCAGGCGCATCGGGCGCGGCGTCGCGGCGGTCATCGGGCCGCCTCCTCGGTGGTACCCAGCGCCGCAGCCCAGGCGCCCAGGGCTTCGAAGTCCGCGGGAAGCAGGCCGACGCGGGGGTCGATGTGGTGGAGCAGGGCGGGCCCGTCATGGTGGGCGGCCACGTACTCGCGGTCGAGGTCGGTGATGTCGTCGTCGATCCACGCGAAGGGGCGGCCAGCCGCGTACTCGACGATCGTGGCGGTCTTCCAGAAGACGCGGGGCTCGGACTTCCAGTACGGGCCGGCCGCGGGGCGCTCGGGCCAGGTGATGACGGGGAGTTCGGGCAACCCGAGGTGGGGGCCGATCCACTCGTTCGCCTCGTGCGTCCACGTGGTGGCCCAGACGAGGGTGTACGGAAGGACGGCGAGCTGGGCCCCGTGGCCGTGGTTGAGCCAGACACGCAGCGGCTTCTGGTACGGCTGCTCCCATCCGGTCGGGCGCATCCGGTGGGTGGTGTACCCCTCGGGCCGACGGTGCGGCTTCGCGGCGTAGGGGTTGAGCGGCCCGTCGACGTCGATGAGCAGCAGCGGCTGGTCCGGGTTGTGGCGGTCGATCATCGGGCCGGCTCCTCGGTGGTGAACGCGATGACGATCGTGTCGTCGGTGACATGGAAGCGCAGGGCGTCGTCGGACAGGGCGCGGTCGGCGGGGAGGTTGTAGTGCTCCCGGTAGGCGGCCTCGGCCGCGGACCAGGCCTTGCCGATCTCGGCGCCGGTGGCACCCCACGGTTCGGCGGCCGGCACGATCCATTCGCGGCGGGTGCTGGTGATGGTGCGGCTCGTGAAGCTGGGCATGCGGTTCTCCTCGGACTGCGGTTTGGCACTCGGCCCGGTCGACGTGGAACCGCGGCTTGTCCCAGACGGACACGGCGGGGTCCTGACCGTCCTTCCATGTCCAGTCGGTGCCGATGATCGGCTCGGCGCAGTGCGCGCATGTCCAGTGCATCGAGGCGTCGCCCTGGGTGGGTGTCTCTGGGGTGGTGGGCTGCTGCGCCTGGTCGAGGGCGGCGATCGGTCCGTGTCCGGCCAGGAGTTGCGCAATCTCGTCCATGGCCTGGACGTAGCCGAACGCCCGGTCGCCGGTGATTTCGAAGCCCTTGGGGCGGGTCGGGCACGGGCCGTCAGCCCACACCCGCACGCGGTCGTTGGCGGCCTCGGCCTGCTCGGCGCGTGTGCGTTGGAGGCCGCACTGCCTGCCTGCGTCTTCGGCGTACCAGCGGTGCCGATCGCGGGCACGCTCGGCGTCGGTGCGGGCGATGTTGGCTGTGCGGATTTCCTCGCGCAGGTCCCGCACCTCGGCCTCGGCCCGTTCGGCGCGCGCGTACAGCTGGTCGAGTTGGTCGCTGGTGAGGTCGTCGAGGGGGATGCGGAGCTCGGTCATCGCGTCGGCTCCTCGGTGGCGGCGGGGGCGGGGGTGCACCCCGACGGAACCCCGTACAGCTACTTCGAGATCACCGCTGAGGGCTGGGGGTTCTGTAACGGCTGCCGCATGTGGTCCACGGCTTCGCCGGAACGCCCGCACGCCTGCCCCGAGACCTGCATCCAGGGCCCGGTTGCTGAGGAGGCCCCGGATGCCTGAGCCGTCCGATCCGATGACCGCGCTTGCTGCTGCCGCCGCCCAGGTGCACGAGCTGTACCGGTCCTACATGGACGCCGGGTTCACGGAGCAGCAGGCCCTGGAGCTGACGAAGGCCGTTCTCGCGGCGGGCGTCAGGGGTGCGGCGTGAGCAGCACCTACTACGTCCTGTGCGTGTCCCACGATCCGGCGATCATGAGTACCGAGCGCCGCACGCTAGGAGACGCAGCCGAAGCGATCAAGGCGGGGCGGGAGCTTCACCCCGGGTGCGACCTGGTCATCGAAGAGGTCTCCGGCGGCCCCGTCGAAATCGGATGCCCACCGGCAGACACGCGCAGCTCAGGACCTCGCTGCTACCACCGCGACGTGGAGTGGACGGACGTGGAATGGCTGCGGCTGCTCCTGCGGGCGTACAAGTCGGCCGACCCACTGGTGACAGACGCTGTACGGCGAGGCCGCTTCACCTGCTGGCCTCAGGATCGACTGCACCGACTCCGAGGATCACTCGGCATCGACGATGACGTGAGGGAACGCCCGTGAGTCGCTGGGATGACCTGAGCGCCGGCGCCCACCAGATGCTGGCGGACCTCGACGAACTCGACCTCGCGGAGCTTGCCGCATCCGCCACGGCAGCCGTTCACCGAGTCCGCGACCTACACCGCCCGGTCGAGTACCGGGGCCGGACGATCTGCGCGGAGTGCTCGGCCTACGACGGCCACGACAGCTGCGACAGCCCGCCCATCAGCCACGACCAGTGCGCCACCTTGCGCGCCCTCAACAACCTGGAGACCACATGACGATCGCAGTCGACTTCGACGGAGTGATCCACGCGTACAGCCGTGGCTGGCAGGACGGCACGATCTACGACGAGCCGATGCCCGGCGCCATAGACGGGCTCCACGAGCTGATGCGCCGGGACGCCGTGTTCATCCACACCAGCCGCGACCCGCAGGCCGTCGCACTGTGGATCACGAACCGGCTCGGCATCACGTCCACCTGGGAGATGGAGGGCGCCCGCCCCCACGAGTTCTGGAACGACCGAGGCCGTGTCCTCGTCACCAACCGCAAGCTCCCCGCGACCGTCTACATCGACGACCGGGGACTGCACTTCGACAGCTGGGAGCAGGTCATGGCAGATCTCGTCACCCCAGAGTCCGACTGACCGTGGCCTGGGAGCGTGTGGCCATCAGCAGCCAGTGCGAGTCGTGCCGCGCCTACTGGGCCACCCTGCAAGACCTCGGTGAGGAATGGGACGCGGCAGGCAGGCCCGCCGACCCCGAAGGATGGGGCCGTCAGGTCGGTCAAGGTCTCGCGATGTACAGCGAACACCTCGCAAGCCACCTTCCCGCCCAACCCTCGGAGGGATCATGAGTAGCAGCGCCGAACGCTACGCCCGGTACGCGGAGGCCGTGAACACGATCGTGGGCTACCCGTCCGCAACCATGGTGAACGCTGTCATGGCCGTCGCCGACGCGGAACTCCAAGAGCAGGCGCAGGCTGACCCGCTCGTGGGCCGCCTCGTGGCCTGCGTCGAGCCGGGCACCGGCAGTTTCGTTGCCATGGGCACAGTGGCCGACGTCGTGCGCTCCGAGGGCGCCCTGACGTTCACGCTGACCCAGTACGACACCCCGGAGACGCCATGACCGAGTGCCCGTTCTGCGAGATCAACACCGGGCGCGCGCCCGCCACGTTCGTGCATGAGTGGTCCGACACCATCGCGATCGTCCCGCTCAACCCAGTGGTCGACGGACATACCCTGATCATCCCGAAGACGCACGTTCGCGACTTCGCGACCGACCCCGCCGTGGCCGCAGCCACGATGCGGCGCGCCGCCGAACTCATGCAGGCTACGGACCAGGCCATGAACGTCATCACCAGCCGAGGCCGGGAAGCCACGCAATCTGTGATGCATCTTCACCTGCACCTAGTGCCCCGCGCGGCCAACGACGGCCTTGCCCTGCCCTGGTACAGCGGGCAAAGCAAGTCAGGGAGGCCCCAGTGACCGACGAGCACCTGCGGATCGTGCGCCTCTTCGGCAAGGACTACTAGTGGGACCGCGGCCGCACCGGGCGGCTCACCCTCCGGCCAGCCGCATGGCCTACCCGGCCCGCACGACGCGCACTGTGAACTGCTGTCCGTAGGCGGCCCGGTACTGGTCCGGTGTCCACGCCCGGCCGGCGGACAGGAACACAGGGTCCAGACGGGCCTCACCCGGGGAGCCTGGGTCGTGCAGCAAAACCCAAGCAACTACGGGTCCGCCGCCAGGCGCTGGACCCGCATCCGTGCCGGCCGGGGCGGTCACCTCGGCGCGCAGCCCTTCGAAGGCGGGCAGTGCACCGGCGATGGTGCCCGGCCCGACTACTTCACTGCCCACGATGATCGCCATCAGCTCGTCAGGAGGGGCAGCAGGGCGTTCGCCATGAACGTGAACCCGGCGTCGGACATGTGGACGCCGTCCGTTCCGGCCGCCCCGGTGCCGGCTGAGGTGCCCCAGTAGCCCAGCGAGTTCCAGTACTGCCAGGAGTTCCGGCCCATCGCCCACCAGTTGACGACTGCGCAGCCGTAGACGTCGGCGAGGGCTCGGGCCCTCTCTGCGTAGTCCTGGTATTTGAAGTTCGTGACGTCGTGGGTGCCGAGGTGGGGGGTGGCGATGATGATGTCGGTGTCGCCGGTCGCCGTCCCGGTGTCCCGCACCGCCTTGATCCATTTGGCGACGTTGGCGGCCCATGCGTCACCGGTCGTGTTCGCCGCGGCATCGTTGGGCCCGGCAGTGTAGATCGCCAGGTCGCACGGGTAGTCGACACCTCCGTTCCACGTCGCGTTCAGGGCTGTCGTGGCGTTGAGGCCGTAGGAGTCGGAGCGTGCCCCGGCCAGGGCCAGATTGTGTACGACGACGCCGCTCGCGTTCTCGCCGGACACACCGCACACGGACAGGTAGTTCCCCGTCGTCGTCGTTCCGACAGTCAGCACAACGGTGTGCGTGGTGTTCGACAGGCCGGTGATGGTGGTGACCTGGATGGCGGCCGTGCCGGACGGCTGCGCGACGGTGACCGCCGACGCCGCGTCGATCTTGTACGTCATCGAGGGGCGTGTCCCACTGCCGACCACCGTGTAGATCTTCACCGTGGTGCCGCGGGCCTTGAACGTCATCGTGCCACCGGTCGTGTCGGAGTACAGGTAGCAGATGCCCGGCCCGTACTTCGATCCCCCCTGCGCCCACGTCCCGGTCTGGCCGACGATCGCACCCGCAGTCGTCCACGCGGCCAGGGCGGGCGCGTCCCCGGACGCAAGGATCGTCGAGCTGAGGGACGACGTCATGAACCCGCCACCACCATCCCCGTAAGCCGTCTGCAGGGCGGTCCGCATCACGCCGGGCCAGCTCTTCGTGATCGGGTTCGACGCGTAGAAGCCCTGCGTCGCCGACCCGCCCACGGTCACAACCCGGGCCAAGGCTGTGCCGGCTGCGGCGGCGTCCCGCTTCGCCCGCCAGAACCCACCCCAGCCAGCCGGGGCGTAAACGCCGATGTCGCTGCGTCCGACCTTCAAATTTTCGCGGGCCATACGCATCGAGCCCACATCGGACAGGTTCGACGAGCCGAGCATGGCACCGGTCGGCGAGTAGTAGCCGTCCGCCGCCGTCTTCGTCAGGTAGGTGGCCCCGGCCGGGCCGGTGAGACCACCCGGTGCGGCAAGCACGCCGGTCACAGAGAGGGCCCCGGTGACAGTCCCGCCGGCCTTGTCGAGCTTGTCGGCGAGGAGGGACCCGATGTCGACGGCGGTGAGGGCGTACCGGTGCCCGTACCCGAAGTCGATGTACAGCGACGTGGCGCCGTCGGGGCCGTAGAAGGCGACGGCGCCGTCACCGTCTGCGGTGATCGTCGATACGGGGCTGCCGGTCAGATCGGTCAGGTCGGTGAGCTGTGTTCCGCCCGTGACCGAGTCCCAGACAGTGCCTGCCGCGCCGGGGCGGATCAGGAGTTGGTTCCCGACCCTTTCCATGGCGTAGTCGCTGGTGGAACCCCCAAAAAGGTGCCTCACGGCTTGCCTCCAAATGGTGTTGGTTTATGGGTGACGATCAGGCGAGCCAGTAGGAGCCGTCGAGGGTGAGGATGTCTCCGGCGCGCATGTTGATGGGCAGGTTCGTCAGGACGTCTCTGATGTCGGGGAAGGGGTCGCCGCCCCCGGTGGTGGTGGTCACGGAGTAGCGCATGCGGGCGATCCGGAGCGTGGACGTGGACGGGTATGTGATGGCGAGGCCTTGCATGCCGCCGTTGCCGTTGGAGCTGTTGAAGTGCCAGGTGAACATCGACCGGTGGACAGAGGTGCACGGCAGGCCCGGGGGCAGGCTGACCTCGATCGGGTCGGTGTAGGCGGGC
Source organism: Streptomyces sp. OR43 (assembly GCF_008042275.1). Lineage (GTDB taxonomy): Bacteria > Actinomycetota > Actinomycetes > Streptomycetales > Streptomycetaceae > Streptomyces. The sequence continues at coordinate 14,658 of NZ_RDBK01000035.1, forward strand.
GGGTTCCCGGTCGGGATGAGCTGAATGGTCAGGTCGACGCGGCGGCCGACGGCCTGGTAGCGGCCGATGTTCTGCGAGTTGGAGCCCCAGTTGATGGTGGTGGATCCAGCCGACCACACCGGGGTGTACGTGGCGTCTTGCACACCAGGGGAGGCCAGCCACTGCCATCCGGCACCGTCGCCGACGTACAGACTGCTGCCTTCGACGAGGAGTTGACCGCGGACGCTGGGCCGGCGGGCACCGGGAACGCTGGGGACGGAACCTCGCCCGGTGAACCAGCGCCGGTCGGCGACGTTGGCGGCGGTGACGACGGAGGACCCGGCGGCGACGGTGCACTGGGCGAGGGGGACTTCGTACACGCCGGCTTCGTCCGTGGCGAGGGTCGGAGCGCTGGTGCCGCCGGTCACGTACTCAGCGGTGACCTTTTTCGTGCTCATGCTGGCACGGAGAACGACCATGTCGATGCGTGCTGACGAGCCGGCGTTCGCGGTGACGGCCACGTTCCGGGCTGCGTCGTTTTTGTAGTAGAACCCGTTCACGAACGCCTCACCGACAGCGAGGCTGACGTTCCCGGAGCCGTTCCCGGTCACCTTGAGGGCGGCGGACACGGGATCGTCGGCGTGAACTCCGTCGATGCCCCAGCGGCGGGCCATGCGGGACCACTGGGACTGCGTGGCGATGGGGCTGCCGTCGAACGGCGCACTGAACTCAGCCATGTCAGGCGGCCTTCCTAGTCTTCAGGCGCCCAACGTCCCTTTTGACCTGGGCGATGTACTGGTAGATGCGGGCGACCGCGCTGTCCCCGCTGTCGGATCCGACAGCGGCTTTGACGGTGGTGCCTTCCGAGGCGGTGCAGCTGAGGGTGACCTCGCGGACCACGTCCGTCGTCCACGTGTTGCGGACCTGCGCGGCCACGGTGTCGCCGACCGAGTAGTCGCGCCCGTACCGGAGCAGCGGGAGGTCGATCGGAGAGATCGACAGGGAGCCCTTCCCGGCCCCGGACGTGAGGGCTTCCTCGGCGGCCTGGTCCATCTGTGCGGTCAGGTCCACGGAGGCGGTGTCGACGGACGTGAGGTCGACGAACTGCTCGATGACCAGGGCGGGGAACAGGGGGTCGGTGCGGTCGTAGGTCTTGCAGACCCGCGGTGTGGACTGCCCGCCGGCGACGACGAGAGCCCGGGTGCAGGTGGGTGGCGTCGTCGTGTAGTTCGCGTCGGTGAGGTTGCCGAGCCCGAAGCTGAATCGGGCGGTGCCGGACCGGTCGACGGGTGCGTACACCTGGAATTGGAGTCCGGCGCCGACTTGAACGACGCGGATGCCGAGGCCTGCCGCGTCGGCAATGTCGGTGAGGACGGTGAGGAGGCTGTCGAATTGGTTGATCTGCCGGGTGATGGTGGGGCCGCGGGTCCCGTCCGCGGCCAGGGTCAGAAGTGCGTTCTTGCGTGACGCGAGGGCGCCCGGGCCGGCGTTCAGGTTCACGAGGGCCCTCATCGCGGTCTCCGCCTTCACCTCACTGATCTTGTACACGGTGTCGGCTTGTGCTCCGATCGCGGCGGCCGGGTTCGGCCAGCACGTGTACTGGGCGAGGAGCGCTGTGTCGCTGACCCCGGTGACGGTTAGCTTCCCGGACCCGGCGTCGGATTCGGAACGGGCCCAGTCGACGGTGCGGATCGGCCCCGAGTCGACGAGGTCCCCGGTCCCGGTGCGAATGATCAGGCCGTTGCCCTCGACGCACAGGCCTGCCTTGGTGGAGTCGGCGGAGAGCTCCAGGGTGAACGCCCCGATCGCGTTGTACCGGGGGACGCACAGCAGGCTGGTGTAGTCGTCGATCTGCCCGATGCGTTGCAGGGCGGGGTTGCGCACGTAGACGCGGAGTGCGGTGTCGTTCATGGGGGTCCTCCTCTCAGGCGGCCAAGTAGCGGGGCTGGTACGTCATGCGGACCCGGGTGGCGGATGTGGATCCGGCGACGGTCAGCGACAGCTCGTTGATGTCGGACTCCAGCGGCCACAACGTGGAGGCGTCGCTGAGGTTGGGCCACAGGTTGGTGACCCCGTTCAGGAGGGCGGTCTGGCGCCGCTCCCGGGTGTCGATGACGATCTCGTCGGCGCCGGTGATGGTGCGAGTCAGGACGAGGGTCCGGCCGGTCGTGACGTTGGTCAGGGTGACCGAGGTGGCGGGGCCAGTGATGGTCCAGACGGGGTAGGCGTCGTCGTCCCCGTCGTTGTCGACGGTCACCGAGCCGAGGACCTGGGAGTCGCCGACCGTGAGGGGCAGGAACGGGAAGAAGTCCCCGCCGAGAGCAGCAGCCCACCCGGTTGTGACCTCCTGACCCAGCCAGTACGGGGACGGTGCGGCGAACACAAGGGCGGCAACGCACCAGCGGGCCCCGGCCGCGTCGAGGGACTCGTCGCCCTCCAGGCCGTCGCTGTAGAGGACGCCGATGGTCCGGTACGCCCCGTCGGGCTGGGTGAGGGTGAGGGTGCCCTGGCCGCGTTTCGGATTGAGGGAGCGGATGAGGGTGCGGCGGCGGGCCAGGTAGGCGGCGCGGCTGTCGTTCGCCCAGAACGCGATCGGAATGGTGATCGTTTTTCCCTGGGCGCGGACCTGCCGCACCTCGTACCCGTCGATGCCGGGCGACTCGTCCTGCGCCATCGCATACCCGGGCATGTCGAGGCCCTTGGCGCCGGGCTGCACTACCCAGCCTCGTTCCCAGTCGGTGAGCGTCGTGACGCGGCCGGCAGGGTCGGTGAACGACACCGTCGGCATTTCGATGAGGCGCTGGGGCCACTCCCACGGCGGCTGCTGCTCGCCGGGGGTGGTGACGGGTGCGACAAGGATGGGCATGTCAGGCTCCGCTCATCACGGGTCGGTGGAGCATTTCCTCAGCGGACAGGGCATCGAGGATGCTGCGCCTGGAGGCGGTTTCGCGGACGAGGGCGTTGTACTGGAGGACCCGGTCCCCGCTGGTGTTGTTGACCGTGCGGGTTTCGGTGCGGGCCATGGTGGCCGCGGTGGTGGAGCGGACCACACGGGCCATCGACGCAGCGGCTTCGGCGGCCTGCGGGATCGTGTTGCGGATGCCACGCACGAACCCCATGCCCGTGAACCGGCCGAGGGCGTCGAGGACCTTCGACGGGCTGCTGATCTTCAGCTCAACCTTGATGGCCTTCTGGACCTTCTTCGCCAGGGCGATCATCGCCTTCACGATCGCCGTCTCCTGAGCCTTCAGGCCCGCGAGGTAGCCCTTCCCCGACATGGCGCCGGCGTCGTACATGGCGTCCGCGGCCGACTGCCCATACGCCGTGCTTGCCTTGCCGATCTGGACCTGGGTGGCGTTGATGTCCTTCAGTTGCTGATTGGTGGCTGCGACGAGGGCGGCGGCATACGGTGCGCCCTGCTCGGGGCCCGCGGCGATGATCTGACCGATGAGGTCCTTGGACAGGCCGCGCTTGGCGAGGGCGGCCAGGTTCGCGGAGAACGTCTTGAGCTGGCCGAGGCGCACCTTGAGCCCGGCCAGTACACCGCTGGCACCGAACGGGAGCCCGGAGTTGGGGAGGCTGGTGAGGGCGGCGAAGCTGGTCCCGCTCTTTGCTGTGTCGGCGGCGAACGTCGTCGCTTCGGCGATCTTCGCCCGGATCTTGTCGCGGTCGGYGGCGAGCTTCTGCAACGCCTTGTTCTGCGTGGTCACGGCCTTGAGGAGCTTGTCGTCGAGGGTGGTCTTGACGCCCTTGAACGCGTTCTTCAGCGCGGTGGCAACCTTCGTCATCGCGGCATTGATCGACGTCGCCGTGCCGGTCAGCTGCTTGAGGAAGTCGCCGCCGACCGCGGCCCGGAGCGGGCCGGTGTCGACGGTCTTCCCGCCGATGCGGATCACACCGCCGGTTGCGTACCCGCCCATGCGGGACAGCCCCGTGTTGATGTGAACACCGCCGCCGATGATGCCGCCGTGCGCGTAGCCGCCGATCCGGTTGTACGCCGCAGACAGGGATCCGTACCGGGAGAGGGCGTAGCGCATGGACGCGTAGATGTTCGCCATCGGGTCGACCGAGACGCCGTAGAGCTTGGGCCCGGTCTTCTTGTACTTCCCGGCGTAGGCGTTGAACGTGGGCTCGATGACCTGCATCAGGCCGACGGAGGGCGTGCCGTTGATCCAGTTGATGTCGTTGCGGTTGACGGCGCGGGGGTTGCCGCCGGACTCCTGGTTCATGCGGCGCAGGGTGGTGTTGACGAGGGCAAGGGACTGGCCGACCTGCCCCAGCGCCTGCGTCACCACACCGCGGAACCGCTCCACCCCGGTGCCGGGTTCGACGCCCGTGCCGCCTTCGAGGTAGCGCATCGGGTCAACGGCCCGGCCGTCGATGCGGGCTTCGAGGTGGAGGTGCGGGCCGGTGACGTTCCCGGTCGCACCAACGGAACCCACGCGGGCGCCGCGCTTGATGCCCTGCCCGGCCTTCGCGACCATCGCCGACATGTGCGCGTACAGGGACGACAGGCCACCGCCGTGCGAGATCGTGACGTGCTTCCCGTAGGGGCCGCCCGAGGTGACAGAGGCCACCTCGCCGTTGTCGACCGCATGCACGGCGGTGCCGGTCTTCGCCGGGAAGTCGAGGCCGGTGTGCCGGCCGGACGACCACAGCAGCCCGGCCTTACCGAACGGGGTGCCATATGGCACGTTGACGGGCTTCATCCACTGCCCGGTGCCCTCCGGGGGGAGGTCCTTCCCGCGGATGTAGTCGATGGCCTTGTCGATGAACCCGATCGGGGCCTGGCCGATCATGCCGGGGTAGGTGTTCTTGTTGCTGCCCAGCACCTTGCGGATGCCGGACTTGATCGGCTTGAACGCGGATGCTGCCAAGTCGGCGAGGCCGCCTCGGGCGACGTCGGCGCCCTTGTTGAGGACGCTGCTGACGGCGTCGGTGATCCCGCCGAGGATGCCGCCCTCCGCGAAGCCCCGGAACTGGCGCAGCGAGCGGCCCTGCATGGCGGCCTGGTTGACCGCGTGGAGGCGTGCCCTCTCGTAAGGGTCGCGCATGGCTTCGGAGACGTAGACGCCTTCGCCGCGGCGCATCGGGACGAGTTGGTCGTCGCCCTGCCTGTAGGTGCTGTACCCAGGCAGGACACCGCCGCGGGCGAATCCCTTCGGGAGGGACATCTTGTCGAGGTCGCCCACGCCAGGGATCTTTGCGGCAGTCTTGTTCCACACCTTGACGATGCCGTTGTTGTAGACCGTCTCGATCCAGAAGCGCACCGGTGCCTTGACGAGGCCCTTCAGCCCGTCCCAGGCCCGGCCGATGCCCTTCTTCAGGGTCTCGAACGCGCCCGTCAGTCCGTCCGCGAAGGTGTCGAAGCCCCGCTTCACAGCGCCCCAGGCGTTGGATGCGGTGTCCTTGACGTTGCCCCACAGCGTGTCCCACTTGTCGCGGATCCCGTCCTTCACCCACTGGAAGATGCGGAGGGCCCGGTCCTTCAGGTCGGTGAACCATTTGATGGCGCCGCGCACGATGTCCGGGATGACGGAGTGCCCGAGAAGGTGGTCGTACAGCCAGTCGAAAGCCCTGGCGATGGCTTCGGTCAGCCACTTCACCGCGTCAACACCGGGCTGGAGGTTGTCACGGAGCGTCTTCATCGTGTCGATGAAGCTCTGCATTGCCGGGATGACGAGCGTCATGATGACGGCGGTTGCGAACTGTGTCATCAGCGTCGTGAACTGGATCAGCGGCGGCAGCAGCGGCATGAGCGCAGGCAGCAGCTGAAGGAGGAACTGGGTTGCCAACAGGGCCAGCTGCGGGAGCAGCGGGGCGACGGCTAGCAGGATGTCGCCGATGGATTTGGCCAGCTCCAACAGCGGCGGGATCAGCATCGGGAGGATCGGCAGGAGCTGCTGCAGGACGAGCATGAACTGGGCGGCGTACTGCTCGGCCAGTTCCTTGATGACCGCTGCGAGCCCTTCGATGATCGGGGTGAGGATCGGGCCGAGCTGGTTGGCAATCAGCGTGATCACGGGCGCCAAACCGTTGAAGACCACGATGAGCATGTCGAAGATCGGGATCACGAGCGGAAGTAGATCCGCGATCAGCTGACCCAGGACCGGCAGCAGCGGCGAGACGGCCTTGACCAGGGCGATGACGGCCTTGGTGGCAACGACGAGGACAGGGCCCAGGGATTTCGCCACGGGGAGCAGGGCGTCACCGAGGGTGCGGAGCAGCTCAGCGATGGCCGGGCCAAGCAGGCCCGCGATGCGGGTGATGACCGGGGCCAGGGCCGCGAGGACCGGCATGACGGCCAGCAGGGCGGCGCCGAGGGCGCCGGCCAGGAGCTTCGCGACCGCGTTCAACGCCGTGAAGATTGCCTTCAGTGCGTCCTGAACTTCCGGGAGGGCGGTGACCCGGCGCAGCTCCTTCAGTGCGGAGCCGACCACAGCGAAGAAGTCGCCGCCGGCCTCGGACGCGGCACCCATGACGTTCTTCAGGATCCCGAAGACGTCGGCCAGCACCTTCCCGAACGCCACCGCCACGTCGAGGGCGGTGTTGATGGCCTCTTCGAGCTTGCCGCTCTTCAAGCCCTTGGCGAGCTTGTCCATCACCTTGTCCATGGCTGACCCCGCACCAGCGGTGATGCGCTTCCATGCCGGGCCGGCCGCAATGGTGAGCTGGCCGAGTCCGGTGACGATCTGGCCGGGGATCCGGTTCAGGTTGTTCAAGCCGTCACGGACGACGCTGAACGCCCCCTTCAACTGGCCCGTCTTCGCCAGGTTCGACACGGCCGTCAACGCGTTCTTCGCCATGGTGTTCAGGGCCCCGGCCGCGCCTGACAGCCCTTGCCGCAGCACGGGCAGCGCCTGGCCGCCCACCTGCTTCAGTCGGGCTCCCAGCCCTGCGAACAGCCGGTCCTGTACGTCGAGTTTCAGCGCCGTCCAGGCCGGGGCCAAAGACTTCAGGGCGCCGACGAAGTTGCGGGCGTTCGGGCTGAGCTTGGCAAGGGCCGTGTCGAGCTTCGACGTCTGGGCTGCCGCGTCTGCCTGGGCGTCGGCCACGGCGCGGGCAGCGTCGGCGACGGCCCGGTGCGCGTCAGCGAGGGCGCGTTCCTGCTGGGCGACCTGTTCGTTCGCTGCCCGGATCCGCTCCTGCGCCTGCACGACCGCGTCCGACCCGGCCACGCCGGCTTTGTTCGCGGCGGCGGTGTCGACCTGCAACCGCTTCTGCTGCCGCGACTGCTCCTCCGCCGAAGCCCTCGCACGCTCCAGGGCAAGGTCGGCCTGCTGAATTTGGAGCTGGGTGGCGGCCGGGTCACTGCGCACGTTCTGCAGGTCCAGTTCGGCCTGCTCCACATCCAACGCGGCCTGCTTCTGATCCAACGCGCCCTGGTGGAGGCGCTGGTTCATGTCCTCCAGGTCGCGGATCGCCTGCCTGCGCGCGGCGGACAGTTCGCCCTGGACCTGCCGGGCCTCGCGCTGCGCCTGGGCGAGGCTGCGTTCGGCGTCCGTCACACCGCGCTGGGCGTTCGCGAAGCTCCGCTGCGCCGACTCGACCTGCCGTGTCGCGGTTGCCGCGGCCTTGGCCTCACCGGACGTGTCGGCGAACGCAGCCTTGATGGCGTCCCCGACCCCGGACATGCCCACCTTGATCGCAGCGAACGCGGTGCCCAGCGTGAGGACAGCCGGGGCGGCCAGGGCCGCGAGCGGACCCAGTTGCGCAAGGGCGGAGCCGAACGATGCGATCGTCGGCAGGGACGTGAGGATCGCCCCACCGATCAGCAGGATCTTCTTCGGGAGCTGGCCGAGGCCGCCCCCGCCATCCGCTGCCCCACCGAGCCCGGTGAGGGCGCTGGTGAGAGAACCGACCCCAAGGACCCGAGTACGGACATTGACCGTGCGGTCCCGGGTCAGGTACGTCAGGGCCGTGTTGGCGCCTGCCGTGTCGGCGCGGGCGGTGACCCGGACGGTGCGGCGGCGGATGAGGTTCGCCAGGTCGTTTGCCGCGACCCGGGTGTCGACGTCGGCCCCGATACGAACGCGGCGATTCCTGATCAGGTTCTGGATCTCGTTCGCTGCGACCCGGGTGTCGGCGGTCGCCCGGATCAGTACTGTGCGGTCCCGGGTCAACCGGTCGAGGGCTTTCTCGACGCGCTTGTATGCGGCGTCCTGGATTTTCGCGACGATGTCGACCGTGGTCTGCCCGAACCCTGCCAGCTTCGCCTTGGCCGCGGTGTCGTCGACCTGGGCTGTTACCTTCACCGTGCGGTCGGCGGTCAGCTTTCCCAGTGCCGCTTTCGCTGCGGCTTCATCGAGACTCGCAGTGATCTTTACGGTGCGTTGGTCGGTCAGCTTCCCCAACGCTGTCCGGGCTGCCGTGTCGTCGAGGGAGGCGGTGACCTTGACCGTGCGGTCCCGGGTCAACCTGCCCAGAGCCGTGGTGGCCGCCTTGTCGTCCAGCCGGGCTGTGACCTGGATGGTGCGGGCTCGCGTCAGCTTGTCGAGTTGCGCGGTAGCCAGCGCTGTCTTGAGGTCGACGCCCACGCGGACGGTTGGGGTGGCCGAGGCCAGCTTCCGCTGGATGCCGTCGAGGATCTCATCGCCCGCGACCCGGCCGGCGAGCTTCGCCGGCTGCCGGATCGCGGCGGGCAGCTCGACCCGGAGCCGGTCACCGAAGGACGACGTGTCGGGGATGAGTGAGACCCGGGTGGATCCGACCAACGTCGGCTCGGCCATGCTGCCCTCCCCTACTGCGTTTCGAGTTCGCGGATTTGGCTGGCCCAGTAGTCGACGGCGTCTTGGTCGTCGGTTCTGCCGGGCGAGTACTGGTCGAGGAGTGCCTCGTTGTACCGGGCTGCTGCCGCTTCCTGTTCGGCCTGCCGTTCGTCGGCCTCCAACTGCGGGGGGTCGATGGATGACATGTCGGGTGGTTCGCCCTTGAGGTGGGCGGCCCACAGGACGCGGATCATGAGGATGAGTGCGTTGTACTGGGCGGCGTGGATGTAGGTGTCCTGGGTCCAGCGCCGCCCGTCCACGTCCCCTCCGGACGCTGCCCGGGTGGCCGAGTCCTCGGGGAGGGCTTCGACCAGGTCGCGGAGTTCGGCCCAGTTCATGGAGCCCTCACCCCAGGACATGGCCCAGAACTCGTCTAGGCGGCGACCTGGGTAGTAGCGCTGGATGTCGGCACGGAGGGCTCCGGGGTGCTCGCGGAGGAGCTGGAGGAGCCGGAGCCTTCCCCCTGGTCGGTGCCCGCCTCCCCGTCCATCTCTTCGAGGATGTCCTTGAGTTCGCCGACGGTGAGGTGGGCGACCTTGATGAGGCGGTCGAACGCCTCGGGTGGGGTCGCGATCTCGCGGAGGACGTTGATGTTGGCGTTGCCGCCCTTCTCCTCGACTTCCTCGATGACCTCCAGCGGCCAGTTGTCCTGCACGGGGAACGTGCACGTCTCCTCGTAGCCCTGCTCGTTCTCGAAGACGACGTCGACGAACTGGGTCTTCGCGACGGCGGCGCGCTGAGCCCGCATCTGCTGGAGGCGGACGATCTTCCGGTTCGGCTTGCTCATGGCTGGGGTTCCTTCGCTTGGGCGGGGAC
>NZ_RDBK01000036.1:0-10262 GCF_008042275.1 Streptomyces sp. OR43
GGTAACGGGTGGAGCTGACTGGTACTAATAGGCCGAGGGCTTGTCCTCAGTTGCTCGCGTCCACTGTGTTAGTTCTGAAATAACGAACGGCCGTGTTTTCATCCGGTGTTGGTTAATTTCATAGTGTTTCGGTGGTCATTGCGTTAGGGAAACGCCCGGTTACATTCCGAACCCGGAAGCTAAGCCTTTCAGCGCCGATGGTACTGCAGGGGGGACCCTGTGGGAGAGTAGGACGCCGCCGAACTCCTTTTGATAGTTAAGCCCCGTGCCCTTGTGGCACGGGGCTTTTCTGCGTTCACTAGGCTTTCAGTCTGCGGCCGGCGAGCTGGACTGGGCGGGCGCGTGCGCGGATGGTTTCCACACGCACCCCGGTAGAGATCCTGCGGTCTGGTCGTGGAGCCTTGTCAAAGTGGTCACCGACCGAGTGATGGCTGAAGCGCCGCCGAGGCTGTAGCGCCAGCAGGGGTCCAGGTGGTCGATGACCCGGTCAGCGGCCGGCTTCGAGACCCCGAACAACGGGCGCAGCTGGTGCAACGTCAAGTTCGTTCGTCACTAGTCCCCGACGAGCAGCACCCGATCGTCCAGGGAAGTCCGCAAGGACCACCCCGGAGCGATGCGTTGGCGCCCTCGCGGCGCAGTGCGGTCACCCACTTGCCGAATGTGTGTGGGGTCAGCCCCGGTGAATGGAGCTGTCCAGGACTCCTGCGACGACCTGATCACACCAACCATGCGGCAGGTCATTTCAGTTGCCGAGTCGCTCCCGACGACCGATCCTGAGCACCGGACAAACGAGGAGGACAGGATGGGGCTCGTACTCTTTCCCGGGGACGACGATGTGACCAGCCCGGACGTCTCCTGGTCTTACACCGGCTTCCACATGTTCAGGGAGTGGCTGGCCCAGGCTGAGGGCTTCACCCTGTCCGAGATGCACGGCTTCGACGGAGACCGCTCCTGGAGCAGCGTCTCCACTACGCTGGCACCACTACTCGACCATCCAGATGACGGTGGTCCGGACCTCGCACCCGCTCAATGCGCGGCCATGCTGCCCCGGCTGGAAGCCATCATCGATGAGCGGCAACACGAGGGCAGCGACACCGTCCTCGCACGACGCATCGATGACACCCGTCAGCTGATTACCGTCATGAAGTTCTGCTTGGACAAGGACGTTGAGATCATCTTCGGCTGACCTCGGCAGCACCGACAGCATGCAGATCTATGTCTGCCCGGCCTCTCCTGGGCAACCGCACACCGACCGGGATTAGCAACGAACGAGGCCCCTTTGCCGTCGGGCAAGTGATCGTAGTCGCAACTCGCCGATACGGGGCCCTTGTTGGCTTGCCTGCTGCCGCGCCTGACCTGCCGCCGCGCTGGTTGAGTGGGTCACCATGCTCATCTACCGCACCAGCGTGCGCTGGTCGGCTTGGTGCATCTGCGCAAGCGCGAGCCCCCTCGCGCAGATCGCCGCCGGCTTCGGCCTCTTGGTGAGTACCGGAGTCCTGCGTGAAGGCGACCCGGACTTCGTCCTGCTCGACTGCACCCTCGCCGCGTGCGACCGCCTCGGCGGCAGCCGGCCGGACTTTTCCGCCAAGCACCGCCGCCACGGCGTGAACGTCCAGGAGGTCACCGATCTGACCGGACGCCTGCTGTGGATCTCGCGCGCAGCACCGGGCGGGACCCATGACCTCACCGCGGCCCGTACCCGCCCACCGGATCATGCGGTTCTGCGTACGCCAAGGAGTACCGGGCCCCGGCCGCCGCGCCTGCATCGGCGCCGGACCGTGGGTGACCACATCGGTCAGACGCCCACCCGTTCGCGACCTGTCACCAACCCGGCGCACCGTCAACCGCGGGCTCTCGGCGGTATGACCACCGGCCGAACGGGGCCCGCCCGAAATCCTGGCGGAACTTCCACCGCGCGCTGTAGCCGAATCCATGGGGTTGGCCCAGGCGGTGCGGTCTACCGGACGTGAACGGCATGGCTAGACGAACCTGAACTCGACCGAGTGGCCCGATGACCTGCGGCAGTTCCCGGACCTGGCGGAGCAGGCCGCTGCGCTATTCACCGGCAACGGTGAGCGAGGAGCCCGTGGAGATGGCCGGCGCGCTCAGTGCGTTCGCCGCTGGGGGCGATGGCGAACAGTGCAGCTGGCTGTGGCGGTGGCGAACAATGCAGCTCCTTGAGAGCTGGGCTTACGGGTGCGGCATGTGACTGGCACCGCTTGGCTCCGCAGTCTCTGTCTCGGCTTTGTCCACGAGTACGGGTTCTGGCCCAGGTTCTGTGGTGAGGCCACGCTGAGTGACAGATCAGCTCGCGGGTGACCAATCCCGGTGGCGAGCGAACCGCCGGTCAGTCCCGCGCCTCGGCTCCCGACCCCTTGCTAAGGAACTGATTCGCTGCCTCAATCGCTTCTCCGTTGAGTTCCTCGACGGAGACTCCCCAGCTCTCCTCCCAGCCGTCTAGGTTGTGCGCGCAGTGCACAAGAGGTTCTAGCTCTTCGGGGTAGCCGAGGTCATAGGCAATGTCTGCCCAGATGAGGTGTGTGCCGGCGGCGGGATCCAGGGAGCCGTCGGCGATCTGACCGGCGATCCAGTAGGCCATCGCCCACTTTGCGGCCCGGGGGTCCGAGGGCGGGTGGAAGAGCAGTCCCAGCTCGTCCAGTACTTGGCCGAAGAGCTCTGGCGCTTCGGGCTCTTCGCTCCGGAGGAGTCCCGCGAGCATGGCCAGGGACGGGCTTTCGACCCCAGCTATCAGCGCGTCCAGACCTGCCTGGATGAGCCTGTCCGACCCGACATGCCTGCCAAATGCCCGCTCGCGCGCGATGTGTCTGAACTGATCGAGGGCGTCGTCGCTGGTCATCAGGGCCTTCTCCGTCAGAATTCTGGAAGGGGAAGGCTTGCACACCCGCCGCCGCGGCTGCCATGGAGTTCCTCCTGTCTTCGGTGATCAGGACAGGAGGACGCGCTTCCGCAGGAGGGCGAAGCCTGCGCGGCCGAACATTTGGCGCTTGAGCATCTTGATCCGGTTGACGTGCCCTTCCACGACGCCTGAGCTCCAGGGCAGAGTCAGGCCGGCGATGACGGCGTCGCGGTCGCGGTCGATGCCTGCGGCGAGGGTGTGCAGGCTGGGCAGGTCGTCCTGCCGGACGGCGTCGAGCCAGTCGGGCAGGCGCTCGCCCTGGCGCTCGGTGAGCATGGTCGCGAAGGAGCGGACGTGCCCGGTGAGGGCATCGAGTTCTGGGCAGTGCGCCCGTACGGCCTTGAGCTGGAGTTGTTCGGTCTCGGTGAGGGTCTCCGGACGGCGGAGGATCCATCCGGCGACGGTCCGGGGCGAGGGCGGCCGGGCGGTCACCGGTTGCGGTGAGGTGCGTTTGTCGTGCAGGTAGGCGCGAACGCGCTGGTAGCTGGCCTTGTAACCGAGTGGCACGATCTCCTCCCACAGCTTCCAGGCGTTGGTGCAGCCCTCGTTCCAGCGGTCATCCAGGTAGGGCTTGTAGTCGTCGAGGACGGAGGGCCGGTTCTGCCACTGACCGGTGAACAGCTCTTCCGGTGTTGCGGTGTCGGCGAGCTGCTTGACGGTGCGGTAGGTCATCCCGAGCTGCCGCTGCACCGACCGTCGACTGTGCCCCGCCTTCAGCAGCGCGTGGACGGCAGCGTGCCGGGACCGGGTCCGATCGGCGAATCGGTGTCCGCGCGGCCAAGGAGAACCGGACGAGTCCGCGGCCGGAACGGCCCCGAGATCGGGCCCGGGTTCAGAGGCCGTGGGAACCAAAGTGCAGAGGCAGCGACGGTGCTGGGCGACGCTCCGCTCGGTGGCCTCGCTCAGGTTGTGCCAGAGATGCCACCGGTCCGCGACCTGGACGGCCTGCGGTGCACCGGCGCTGGCGCCCTCGGCGAAGAATGGCGCCCGGTCCCGGCATACGACCTCGACGCCGGGCCGATCGGCGAGCCAGGCCGCCAGGCTCGATGCCTCCCGGTCGGGCAGTAGGTCGACAGGACGGCGGGTCTCGACGTCGACGAGAACGGTGCCGTAGTGGCGGCCCTTGCGGGTGGCGTACTCGTCGACGCCGACCACACGCGGGGCGGGCACCTCCGGCTCAGGAAGAGCGTCGACCAGGCGCAGGACGGTACTCCGGCTGACGGACACCCCGAGCACGGAGCTCAGCCGAGCGCCGGCCCGGCCCGCCAAGGCGAGACCGACCGAGGCCAGCGTCGAACGCAGCCGCTCGGTCCGTTGACCGTGTCGACGGGTCAGGCCGGGTATCTGCTCGACGAAGGTCCGGCGTGCGCATTCTGAGTTACCGCAGGTGAACCTGCGGACCCTCAGCCGGAGAGCATCGCTTCGTCCGGCGCTCGGCACATCAGCGGGAAACCGCAGGTAGGAACCATGAACCCGGTTCGACCAGACCTCGCACGCCGGGCAAGCGGCACCGTTCGCAGTGCCTTCGGCGTCGACGCGAACTATCGCGATGCTCACGTCCACCGACAGCACCGCGACGTCCGTAATCGACGGGAACAACAGCTCTTGCAACCGGAGCACGATCTCTTCCACGGCCCCGAACTGTTATCCCAACCGCCCGGACCACGGCTCATTTTCGGGCGACTTCGCATACTGCCCAAGGAAGCTCAGCCGTCACTCAGCGTGGCCGCGTCACAGAAGTTGTGCCAGAACCCGAGTAGGTTCTGGTCCAACTTCTGTGGAGCTCTCACGCTCTGTAACCTGCCGGGACTGAATGGCCCGTCGTGACTCGTTGACAGACCTGTTTGGGATCATGCCCACATGGACTTCGACCTCGCCCCACCGACCGGCGTTGGCCCGTTGCGGATCGGTATGACTCGGCACGCGGCCAACACGGCGCTGGACTCGCTCCGCGATCTCTCCGCGGTCTCGGAGTCTGATCGGCCGGGGCAGCACGTCTTCCGTCCCAGCGGACTGATGATCAGCATCCACTGCATGCGAGACATGCTTGAAGCCATCGAGTTGGGAAGGCCGTCGTCCCAGACGGACCGAGTGTTGTTTCAGGGTGTCGACGTGTTCGCGCTTCCGGCCCGTGAGGTTGTCCAGCGCATGGGCCAGTTCACCTCGATTGAGGAAGATCCTGACGAGGATGCTTCATTCATTGCCCCGGACTTGCTGCTGAGCTTCTGGCGTCCGTTCGCGGCCGACGATGAGCCCGAGGAAGAGCAGGGCTACCACTTCAGCTCGGTCCTGCTGGCACGGCCTGGCTACTACGACACCCCTGCTCAGGCTGCGGAGCGACTCCAGCAGAGCTCGTGACGGGCCCGTCAGGACGCCAGCAGGACTCGTTTCCGCAAGAGGCCGAAGCCAGCCCGGCCGTACATCTGGCGCTTGATCATTTTGATCCGGTTGACGTGGCCTTCGACGACGCCGGAGCTCCACGGCAGTGTGAGGCCGCCGGTGACGGCTACGAGATCGCGTTCGAGGCCGTTGGTGAAGGTATGGAGGCGGGGCAGGTCGTCGGCGCGGACCGCCTTGATCCATTGCGGGAGCTGGGCGCCCTGGAGCTGGGTGAGCATTTTCCCGAACGCGCGGACGTGCCCGGTGAGGGCATCCAGTTCGGGGCAGTCGGCGAGGACGGCTTTGAGCTTCAGGCGCTCGCTCTCCGGCAGGGTATCGGGGTGGGTCAGGATCCAGCTGGTGACCGTGCGTGGGGACGGCGGGCGGGCTGCTGGTGCGGTCGGGGCTGTGCGGAACGGCTGGAGGTAGGCGCGGACGGTTCCCTAGCCGCCGGTGTAGCCGTGAGCCTTGATCTCTTCCCAGAGGGTCCAGGCGTTCGTGCAGCCTTCGGCCCATCGCTCGTGCAGGTAGGGCTTGAAGTCGTCGAGCTTGGTCGGGCGGTTCTGCCACTGCCCCTGGTACCTCGCGCACAGCCCAGAACCATCAGCCCGGACGTCGTCGGCACCAGCAGTTTCCAGACGATCTCGCGAGATCTACCAGCAAGATCAACGGTCACAGGGAGTAGGCACACCACAGAAGTTGGACCAGAACCCGTACTCGTGGACAAAGCCACCTCTACGGCCACGCGAGGCTCGACAGCTGCCTCGCAGGTCCAGTTTGTTTCCGACAGCGCGGGCGCAACCCTTACAGGGAGACTGCTCAGACAGGTCAATGGGTTAGCCCACCACTCAAGCGTCGCCGTGCACTCGTAGCTGTCCATGGCCGAAGTATCGCGAGCGAGCAGGCGGCGGGATCGCGTGTGGCAGAGCCCGTTGTCACGAGATCGTGTGCCCAGCTTGCTGAGCAGCTTCCGCCGATATCCGGTTCATCCCGTGGGAGGAGCGACCTACTGTGGCTCGGTGACGACTCAGATGATCATCCTCAACGGTGGTTCGAGCTCGGGGAAGTCCGGGATCGTACGGTGCCTGCAGGACGTACTGCCCGTTCCGTGGCTGGCGTTCGGATGCGACTCGTTCGTCGACGCCCTGCCCGCGAGGATGCAGGCGTCTGACGAGGGGATCGTGTTCGCGGCGGATGGCGGGGTGAACGTCGGGGCGGAGTTCCGGGCGTTGGAGGCGGCCTGGATGAGTGGCGTGGTGGCGATGGTCCGTGCGGGCGCGAGGGTGGTCATCGATGATGTCTTCCTCGGCGGAGCCTCGTCCCAGCAGCGTTGGCAGAGGGCGTTGGGCGGACTGCCCGTGTTGTGGGTCGGCGTCAGGTGCGAGAGCGCGGTCGCGGCAGGGCGTGAGGTCGCACGAGGAGATCGAACGCAGGGAATGGCGGCGGCGCAGGCGGATACGGTGCACGAAGGGGTGATCTACGACCTGGAGGTGGACACGACGCATACCGAGTCCCTGGTGTGCGCGCGAACCATTGCCGCCCGCCTCGGCTGATACGGGATCGGCGCCGGTGCCGGTGCACGCGGCCAGTGTCTGGCTCGGATGACGTGTGCCCGACCGGGGCCTCAGCGACGGGGAGATACGTGTGATTGTCTGGGTGAACGGTGCGTTCGGCAGTGGGAAGACCACGCTCGTCGAAGAGCTGCGTCGGCGTTGGCCCGAGGTGCTGGTCTATGACCCGGAGATGGTTGGCTACGTGCTGCGCGAGATCGTGGAGGTCTCGACCGGCGACTTCCAGGATCTGCGGTTGTGGCGAAGGCAGGTCGCGCACCTGGCGGTGGGTCTTGTCGAGGAGTACCAGAAGCCCGTACTCGTTCCCATGACCCTGATCAACGCGGGGTACGCCGAAGAAGTCTTCGGCGCGCTGGAGGACGCGGGGATGGTGGTCCATCACTTCTTCCTCAAGGTCTCCGAGGAGGTCTTGAGGAAGCGGATCGAGGGGCGGAGCTTCACTCCGGACGATCCCGAGCAGGATGAACGCGTCCGGCAGTGGTGCAAGGCCAGGATCGAGCCGTGCGCGGCCGCCATGCGCACGCTGCCCAGCGACACCGTGTTCCTCGACGGAGAACTGACAACGACAGAGTTGGCCGACGATGTGCTGGCTCGCGTGGGTGGGAGCTCGGGCGCGTAGGCCCGGTGTCTAAGGTCGCGTTCATGACGAGGACCACGCCTTCGCGCCCGCTCGATATCGAGGCGCTCTTCCCGGATCTGGCCGACTTTCGGGGGACGACAACGCGGCTGCACCCGCGCCCGGGTGCACCGGATCCGACAGCCAGCTCCGTAGGCGGTCCGATGTGGTGGCCGGCGGCCGAGCCGTGGCCCGTGTGCGGCGAGGCCCACCGGCGCGGGCGCGGGCGACGGCCTGCCGACATCCGCCGCTATCGACAGGTCCTGGCTTCGGCATGGGCACGCGAACCGGCCTCCGGCCCGACGGACGAGGAACGGGAAGTCCTGGGCGAGCTGTCCCGGGATCACCGGATCGCGGGGGCGGTCGAGACCGACCCGCTGCCGATGGTCGGCCTTGCGCAGCTGTACCGGCGGGATGTGCCCGACCTTCCGGCGGGGCCGGGCGACTGCGATCTGCTCCAGGTGTTCTGGTGCCCCTTCAACGCGCACGGCCCTGGCAGGTACGACCTGAAGCTGCACCTGCGCTGGCGGCGGTCGTGGGAGGTCGGCGAGGTACTGACGGCGCCTCCGCAGCCGCTGGTCGTGGGGTCCGACGGCTTCGTGCCCGAGCCCTGCGTCCTGTACCCGGAGCAGGTGGTCACCTACCCGGACGCCGGTCTTCTGCCCGAGGAGCTGTGTTCCAGGATCGACGCCTGGGAAGAATCACTCGAGGAAGATGCCGAGCAGTCGGCGGACGGGACCACGACAGAGCCGCTCGGCTACCAGTACGACCTGTCCATCCCGCCCGGCTGGCGCGTGGGCGGCTTCGCCTCCTGGCATGCGACCGATCCGTACCCGATGGACTGCCTGGCCTGCACGACACCGATGAGCCTGCTCCTGACCATCGACAGCTCGGAGTGGGACGGAGGCAGCGGCAGCTGGACGCCACTGGAGGACCGGGCCCGGCCCACACACCGGAGCGCCTCTCCCACCCAGGTCACCGTCGGCCGCTGGGGTGAACTCAACGTGTTCGCCCCCCCACGACGCTGATCACCCACATCGCTGGAACATTCAGTAGCTCGTCGTCCCACGGGCGCCGTCGCTTCTGTCTCCGGCTCCGGAAGAAAGGTCCTCGCGGACCATGGATGCGCGTCAGCCGGGCGACTGGTGTGATTCACCCGTGGTCGTCCGCGCCGCACGGCCAGGACTGTGAAACGACCTCGGTGGGCAGTACCCGTAGCGAACGACCGCCGGCTGCGCCCGTCAGGGACTTCGGACGGAGCCTACGAAGCGCTCGATCGCGCTCAGCAGGTCTGGCGAGAGGCCGGACAGACCGCCGACTGCGAGCGTCAGCTGCTCCGCGAGGTCCGCGTAGGCGCTCCAGACAGCGGGGTTCCTGGTCAGGACCGCGCGCAGCAGATCTCCCTCGTCCATGTCGCCCGCGGCCAGCGGGTTGTCACGGAGCACCTCCACCGCGAGCGTGAGGAGCACGGGCAGCCCGACGTCCTGACCGATCAGCAGGCGCAGGTCCTCGACGGTCAGAGTTCCGACAGGCTTGCTCCGCAGGGCATGCACTGTCGCCACGACGTATGTGGCGTCAGCCGGGGAAGCCGGCCAGCGAGCACTTTCGAGTTCCTGAAGGGACCGGCTGCGGTCGATGGATACAGGCACCCGGCGATTCTTCCGCAGTACGAGCCACTGAGAGCCGCCGCTTGCCCTGCCGGCGCCGAGGCATCTCGCCATTGCGCCGATCGGCGTCGGCTCTGAAGTTTCGGTGCCTGCCGGGCAGACCTCCTGCCAGAGCCGGAAGGAGTGGAGGGCGACCGTCTCGCGCTCGAGGACTAGCTCGACCCATGTGTCCGCAACAGACTCGGGCAACGGGGCGGCAGGATCCAGCAGCATCTGCGTGCCGCCGAGGTCCAGCACGGCTGCCCCCGTCCACGGTGAGGTGCACTCGTCCGCGCAGGACAAGGCAGCGCCCGCCAGACCAGACGCCCGGCTGGGCCTCGGCAGCGGGCTTCGCGTTCCGCGCCCAGGCGATGTCCTCGTCCACCGCCCACTCGACGTGGTACTCGCCCGGTTCAGCCGCCTGGCCACCGCACCAACGGACCGCGGTCCTCCCGAACGGGGTGCGGATATGGGACAGCCAAGGGCTCGACGGAACCCTTGCGACCCTTGCCCGTTGGACCAGCATCGTCCGATCGTGCTGCAGCAAGCTTCTACCGGAAGTCGTGAGGCTGTGCAGCTGTCGGCCGAAGTCCCACGGCACGTACGCGGGTTACTCATACGCGTGCCAGGCCGGCCCGCGTGCGCCGACTCTCCGGGACGCCGCGGCCCGATGCGGGCGGGCCAGAAGCGGCCCGCGGCCTGGACCACGGGCCCGGCCATGACGGGGCGTCAGGTTGGGCCCGGGGGTGGGAATCAGGCCCGAAAGTCTCTGGTAGAGTTGAGCTCGCTGGAAAGGGAAAGCGCGAAAGCGAAGAACTGGAAAGCGAAAATGCAAGACCCGCTTCGACCGGGAATCGGACACGAAAGAGTCTGATAGAGTCGGAAACGCAAGACCGAAGGGAAGCGCCCGGAGGAAAGCCCGCGAGGGTGAGTACGAAGGAAGCGTCCGTTCCTTGAGAACTCAACAGCGTGCCAAAAGTCAACGCCAGATATGTTGATACCCCGACCTGTTTCGGCAGGTTCGAGGTTCCTTTGAAAGTCCTGGCAGGCCTTCGGGCTTGGCAGGCAATGCACACAGCGAGGACATAGTGAACGACCGGTCCTATTCCGACTCGGTTGTTCCGCTCTCGTGG
>NZ_RDBK01000036.1:10362-22910 GCF_008042275.1 Streptomyces sp. OR43
CTCATAGCCAGCCCCGGCCCGCGGCAGCGGGCCGTTGGGTTGGGGAGCGCAGCGGACCGGCCCAACCCGGTGCGGAGCGAAGCGGAGAACCGGTCAGGCCGGGCGAAGACCGGCCCGGCCTGGGAGCGCAGCGGACAGGCCGTCACCACCCCGGCGCAGCCGGGGTGGTGAGCACCTCGCMSKGCGAGGTGCAGCGCGAACCGCGGAGCGGGTACCCCATCGCTGCGCGATGGGTAAGCGAACCACCGGGCTGCGCCCGGTGGTTGCGCTCCCGCTCCGCGGTTCGCGCTGCACCTCGCTGCGCGAGGTGCTCACCACCCCGGCTGCGCCGGGGTGGTGACGGCCTGTCCGCTGCGCTCCCAGGCCGGGCCGGTCTTCGCCCGGCCTGACCGGTTCTCCGCTTCGCTCCGCACCGGGTTGGGCCGGTCCGCTGCGCTCCCCAACCCAACGGCCCGCTGCCGCGGGCCGGGGCTGGCTATGAGGGGTGGGGGGCACTCGTTCGCGTGGGTTCCAGTGTAGTTCGTGCATCAAGTTGATGCAGCATGTACCTTTGGCGAAAACGCTGGACACCCCAAGTCCTTAAGGGAGAGTGTCATGGAGCAGTTGGTGGCTCTACTTGCGGCTGTTATTGGTGGATCCCTGGTTCTTCTCGGTGACGGAATAAGACGCCGGGTTGAAAGGCGCAAAGAAGATCTATCCCGACTCCTAGGGGCGAGTGTTGATCTCTCCTCCATGTACAACCGGTTATGCGGGCAAATGCTGGACGTGTCCCCAGCGGGGGAACCTGACTCGGAGCTGCCACCTCTGGAGCCGCTCCGGTACGAGGTGGCTACTCGGTTCTTCATGACTCCTGGAAGTGACCACCTTGCGTCTCAGGCTTCTCGTCTGATCACCGCCTACGAACGCCTCCGAGCCTCGTACGGGCAACGCGAAAGTTGGCAGGCCGCGCGTGCCGAGCATGGAGCAGCCGTCCGAGCCTTCGAGGTGTCCGTGCGAGCCATCATGCATCGAGGCCACATCAAACCCATCAGTCGCAGATCCCGCTAGGGACCGCGCCCCTTATGCGCACCTCGCTCAAGAGGTACTTCATTACACGGCAGGGAGACGAGGGAATGTCTTCGATTCAGCTCAAGGAACACCAGGTCGACCAGAAATCGGCTTTCCGTAAGTGGGTCGGTTTTCCTACAAGGTTGTCTGTGCCCGCTCAGGGTGCCCGGGGCACGATCGTGTCAGCGACCGGCTCGGGCAAGACGATCACGGCCGCCGCGTGCGCGCTGGAGTCGTTTGCGGACGGCCGGCTCCTCGTGACCGTGCCGACCCTAGACCTGCTCGCACAGACTGCCCAGGCGTGGCGTGCGGTCGGTCACCGGTCCCCGATGGTCGCGGTGTGTTCGCTGGAGAACGACGCGGTGCTGAGCGAGCTGGGAGTGCGCACCACCTCCAACCCGATCCAGCTCGCCCTGTGGGCCGGGCACGGGCCGGTCATCGTGTTCGCCACGTACGCCTCTCTCGTGGACCGCGAGGACATCGACGCTCCCGTGGGCCAGCGGAAGGTTCGCGGGCCGCTGGAAGCCGCTCTAGCGGGCGGAGAGCGCCTCTACGGCCAGCAGATGGACCGGTTCGACCTCGCCATCGTGGATGAGGCCCATGGAACCGCTGGTGATCTTGGCCGTCCGTGGGCGGCGATCCACGACAACGCCCGTATCCCGGCGGACTTCCGGCTCTACCTGACCGCGACCCCGCGCATCCTCGCCGCCGCCCGCCCGCAGAAGGGCGCGGACGGCCAGGAGGTGGAGCTCGCGACGATGTCGGACGACCCGGAGGGCACCTACGGCGCGTGGCTCGCGGAGCTCGGTCTGAGCGAGGCCATCGAGCGCGAAATCCTTGCCGGATTCGAGATCGACGTCCTGGAGATCCGCGATCCCTCGCCGGTTCTCGGGGAGTCGGAGGAGGCGCAGCGGGGCCGGCGTCTGGCCCTGTTGCAGACCGCGCTCCTGGAGCACGCCGCCGCGTACAACCTGCGTACGGTCATGACGTTCCACCAGAAGGTAGAAGAGGCCCGCGCGTTCGCTGACAAGCTGCCCGAGACGGCTGCCGAGCTGTACCTGAACGACGCCTCCGACGCCGATCTGGCCGCCGCCGACAAGCTCCCGAAGTCCTCGATCGACGCGATCTTCTACGAGCTGGAGGCCGGCCGCCACGTCCCGCCAGACCGGGTGTGGTCGGCGTGGCTGTGCGGGGACCACCTCGTGTCCGAGCGGCGCGAGGTACTGCGGCAGTTCGCCAACGGCATCGACGCGGCCGGGCGCCGGGTCCACCGCGCCTTCCTCGCCAGCTGTCGCGTTCTCGGGGAAGGCGTGGACATCACCGGCGAGCGGGGAGTCGACTCGATCTGCTTCGCGGACACCCGCGGCTCCCAGGTCGAGATCGTGCAGAACATCGGCCGGGCGCTCCGACTCAACAAGGACGGCTCCACCAAGGTCGCCAGGATCATCGTGCCGGTCTTCCTGGAGCCGAACGAGGACCCGACCGACATGGTCGCCAGCGCCTCGTTTCGCCCCCTTGTAGCGGTCCTCCAGGGCCTGCGCTCGCATGATGACCGACTCGTTGAGCAGCTCGCTTCCCGGGCGCTCACGAGCGGCAAGCGCAAGGTCCACGTCCGGCGTGACGAGGACGGGCAGATCGTGGGGGCTGGCGGCGAGAGCGACGGCGAGGACCAGGAGGACGACGACACCCAGGCCGCCGCCGAAGCCGCCCTGCTGCACTTCTCCAGCCCGCGCGACGCCGCGACCATCGCCGCGTTCCTCCGAACGCGGGTCTACCGCCCGGAGTCGCTGGTGTGGCTGGAGGGCTACCAGGCCCTCATCCGATGGCGGAAGGAGAACGAGATCACCGGCGTCCACGCCGTGCCCTACGACGTCGAGGTCCAGGTAGGGGTGACGAAGGATTTTCCGCTTGGCAGGTGGGTGCACCAGCAGCGGAAGGCCCTGCGGGCAGGTGAACTGGAGGAGCGGCGCAAGACCCTCCTGGACGCGCCGGAGGCTGGGATGGTCTGGGAGCCGGGCGAGGAAGCATGGGAGACCAAGCTCGCCGCGCTCCGCTCCTACCGCCGGGCCACCGGGCACCTCGCTCCCCGTCAGGACGCGGTGTGGGGCGAGGGCGAGGCGATGGTGCCCATCGGGCAGCACCTCGCCAACCTCCGACGCAAGGGCGGCCTCGGCAAGGACGCGGAACGGGCCGCCGTGCGCGCGCAGCAGCTGGCCGCGGTCGATGAGGACTGGGACTGCTCATGGCCGCTGAACTGGCAGCGGCACTACCGCGTCCTCGCCGACCTTGTCGACGCCGACGGCAGCCTGCCCGAGATCCAGCCCGGCGTCCTGATGGACGGCGACGACATCGGCAAATGGCTTCAGCAGCAGAAGCAGCCGGGCACCTGGGCGCGGCTCCTTCCCGAACAGCAGGAGCGACTGACCAGGCTGGGCGTGCAGCCCGCTGAGGCCCCCACTCCCGCCCCGGCAGCCGCTCGTGCGGCGAAGGACCAGAGCAAGGCGCAGCAGGCGTTCCAGCGCGGCCTGTCAGCCCTCGCGCAGTGGGTGGAACGGGAAGGCCCGGAGCGGCCCGTCCCGCGGGGCGCGGTCGTGGAGATCGTGGTCGACGGCGAGGCGGCGCCGGTGACCGTCAAGCTCGGCATATGGATCTCTAACACGAAATGCAGGAGGGACCGCCTGGACGCCGACCAGCGGGAAGCACTACGGAAGCTCGGCATGAACTGGGCGTGAGCCGGAGTGTGCGAAACCCCGGGCACCGCTGAGACCCGGGGTTCGCGCATGGGTGTACTGCACGGCGCCGACCCTCTCGACCTGCGGCTCTCAACCCATGTTGCCGTCATGAGCGAGGACATCAGGTTCTCGCCGGCATCCCGGCGGCCGCACCGATCGTCCCGTTCCGGACCCGTCGGCCGCCACCTCGCCCAGACTCCACCCGCACATCTTGGTCGTAGTCGTGCTGCGCCCCACGGCCGTCAGCCGGCGGTGTCGATCCAGCTATTTGGGACCAGTCCGGTTCCGGTGCCGCGCCAGCGCCTCACGACAGCACTACGGAAGGGCTCTCCGTCCAGGTCCGCGTGCTCGATAACGATGACTTGGAAGCCAGGGGAGAGCAGCTCGACCGTGTCGGCGATGACCTGGTATGCCCGGAGGAGCATGTTTCGATCGTTGCCAAGGAGTTCGGGAGCAGTCCCGTCGTAGTCGGAGGGGAAGTACACCTGCGATGGCTGGTCCAGGATCAGGAAGCGCGGCAGGGGGCGATTCTGCTCCGTGCACCATTCGTGCAGGCTCAGCAGGGTTGCGATGTGATAGCCGAGCCAGTTCTCACCGCTTCCCATATCGCTGAGAGGGACAGGGCCGCGCGGGGTATCTGCGACGACGGTCAGCTTTACGAGGTCGAGGCGGATCGGGTGTTCGGAATGTTCGAGGCGCAGGGCACGGGCTTTGGTGGTGATCTTCTGGTTGATCCGGGACAGAAAGCTCGCGAGGCGGTCGGCCTGGGTGTCCTCGCCGAGGGCGTCCTCGAGTTCCCCGATGAGCTGTGTGAGAGCGGCTGTCCGGTCACGCACGGCGGGTGCGGTCTGTGCGAGGGCAGCGGTTTCGAGGTAAAGACTGATGCGTCCCTGGACGCTCGCGGCGCGCAGGGCTTGATTCGCCAGCGCGTTGGCCTGTCTCATGCCGGCGGCCAGTTCCTGTTGTGCCTGCCGGTTGCGGACCAGCGCGGCGTTGATGTCGCGCTGCTGTTCATGGGCTTCCTCGATCAGGGTGCGCGTGCGGGCGGTGTCGTCGGAGACGAATTCGACGTCGTCGTCGAGGCGTGCGAGGTCGTCGCGGATTTGGGTGGCGATGTCATGGGCCGACGTGACCGGGGAGGCACACAGCGGGCAGGCCGCCTGCTCCGGGTCATCGGGACGGATGGTGAATAGGCCGAGGGAGGCCAGGCGGTCGTGCTGGTCGCGGGCGGCACCGAGGTAGTCCCCACTGTCGGACAGCAGTGCCTTCAGATCGCCGATCTGGGCGCGGATTCGGTTGTACTGGGTCCGCAAGCCCTCCCGTTCACGCTCCAGGAGCGCCAGCGGGTCCTCGCTGGGCAGGTCGGTGAGGTTCTGGGGAGCCGACTCGATTGCTTCGCTGAGGAGGGCGAGGGTGGTGGGGAGATCCGGTTCCTCGGGCTGGGGCGGGAGGAGCTGGACTTGGATGGCCTCGGCTACCAGTGCGCGGGCCATGCCTGGGGCGTGGGTGCGCCGACTGGCTTCTGCGAGTTCTTGTGCGTGGGCTTTGAGGTCCTGACGAGCAGTCTTCAGGCGCGCGGTGAGTTCTGCTTGGGCGGGGTCGACCGCACCGAGGAAGTACGGAAGCGTGTCGCGGATCGCAGAGGACCTCCACTCTTGGCCCTGTGAGTGGAACAGCTGCTCGGGATTGGCGATCTCGTTCTGCCCCTGGAAGCAGAAGAAGAGGGCGTGTCGGATCGACGGGTTGAGCACCGTGCCGCGTGTGGGGATGCGTACGCTGCGGTCGATGCCGCAGAACTCGGTGATCATGTTGCGGGCAACATCGAGCGGGATGGTGAAGTCGAGCTCATCGATGGCCGGTGGCGGGGAGCCTGCTGGCTGGAAGATCAGGCACAGGCGCGGCGCCGCAGTTGTGGTGGCGGAGGCCGGGCGGGCGGTGAACAGCTGCCGGTCTCCTGCTACCAGTTGGACTGCGTATGCCTGGACGAAGTCGCGGACGACGCCGGCCTTAACCGGATAGTTGGTGCTGCCCAGGCAGTAGTCGGTGATGGTGGCTATGGATGTCTTGCCGGTGCGGGAGTCGCCGGTGACGATGCTCAGCTTGCCTGGAGTGAAGGGGAGGATTTCCACCTGGTCGGGCTGCTTGCCGTACAAGACGATGCTGCTGATCTGGCAGGTCACGGACGCACTCCGAGCAAGGTCAGTGTGGTGGAGGTGCTGCCGGCGGTTGGCAGCCATCGGCCGAACATGCCGGCCGCTTTCTGGATCGCGAGCGCGATGGGCGCTTCGCCACGGAGCTGGGCAGGGATGGCGCGAGGGGACTGGGACTGCCCGTGGCCGCTGGACTGGCAGCGGCACTACCGCGTCCTGGCGGACCTCGTCGGCGCCGACGGCGTCCTGCCGGCCATCGAGCCGGGGGTGGTGTTCGAGGGCGACGATTTGGGCAAGTGGCTCCAACGGCAGTCCCGGCCGGGTACGTGGGCGCAGCTGTCGATCGAGCAGCAGCAGCGGCTGTCGAAGGTGGGCGTACAACCCGTCGTGCGGCCCACTGCAGCGCCGGCGGTTGCGCGTGCGACGAATGGCCCGAGCAAGGCGGAACAGGCGTTCCAGCGGGGCCTGGCTGCCCTCACGCAGTGGGTGGAGCGGGAAGGTGCAGACCGGCCCGTACCGAGGGGTGCAGCCGTCGAGATCGCGGTCGACGGCGCGATGGAACCGGTGACCGTGAAGCTGGGCGTATGGACATCGAACGCCCGCGCGAGGTGGGGAAAGCTCGCTGCCGAGCAGCAGGTCGCCCTCGCTGCCTTGGGTGTGCCCTGGGCGAGGGCTGCGGCGGTGCCTGGCCCTGTCCGGCAGTAGGGACGACGGTTCCGTCCGGCCCGCGTTGTCGGACGCACAGGGGCAGGGGGACCACGGCCATGGCGGCACGGTGACGGGGGGAGCGCGAGACCCAGGCCGTACGGGGCCGGGCGCGGGCGCAGCGGATGGACGAGCTGATGCGTGACCGCACCGGGGCGGAACTGCTGCGCATGGCCTATGCGGCGGCCTGGTGAATCACGACTCCCCCGAGAAGTGGTGCAAGGACGAGATCGCCTCCGTTGTCGTGGGCATCGAGTTCCGCGCGGCCGAGCGGTTCTGACCGCAGCATGATGCTGTCGAGGGGGCTCGCGGATGTTCGGGATCTACAGGTCGAAGTCGAGGTGCTCGATGTCGGTGAAGCGGACCTCTTCCAGGCTTCCGGCGCGGCGGCCGCTGTCCTGGAAGTAGATCTCCTTGAGTGCTTCGGCAGCGATCTCCTGGAGCTGCTGGTCGGTGGTGCCGGCCTCCTGGGCGTCGAAGAGGCGCGCCGCGTACTGCGGGGGCAGGGCGACGGTCAGGTGTCGGATGCGGTCCTGGTCGGTGGAGCCGATCGGGGCGGTGTAGCCGAGCCGGGCGCGGGTGTCGATGACGATGCCGCCGGTCGTCGCTGCCCGTTCCTTGGCCTTGGCCCGGATGTGTGGCTGCCAGCGCGCTTTCACTTCGCGGTCCATGCGCGCGGCGAGGTCCGGGCGGGGCTTTTTGATCTGGTCTTTCACGTACCGCTCGACGGTGCGCTGGGAGATCCGGAGCAGTTGGGCGACCGCTCTGGTGCCCTTGTACTGCTTGACCAGGTACCGCATCTGGGCGCCGGCTGACTTCGGGGCCGGGCGGGTGAACGCCCGCTGCACCGCTTGGTCCAGGCTGTCTGCGAACATGCTCATCGCCTGCTACTCCCCGCTGTCCTTGTCCGTGATCTGCCCGTCCTTGATGTAGCGGGCGAGGTTGAGTGCCGGGGCGTCGAATCGTTCGCGGACCTCCTCGCCCCACAGGAGGCTCTGGGTGCCCTCGTGTTTGACCAGGCCGGGGTTGATGCCGAGTTTGAACCCGCCGGGCAGCGGTTTGCCGTCCCGGTAGGGCAGGAAATCCAGGGGGCTGGTGCCGTTGGCTGCGTAGACGGCGCAGTCGGAGAGGACCGCGACCGGGTACTGGCCGGTGAACGCGGCGTGCTTGACGATCTTGCGGTGGAGGTTGATCCGGGTGCGGGAGATGACCGCCGCGCGGATGTCCGGCCGCCACGTCGGGCGGGCAAGGGCCCGCCACGGCTGCCCCGGCTTCCAGCCCTCGCCCCGGGGTCGCTCGCGCAGCTTGCCCAGGCCGCCCTTCACTGTCGCCTTCACTGCGTCCACGACGATCGCGAGGTCCGGGTCGGGCTGCCGCCAGCCGTCCATCGCGGCGAGGAAGTCGGCCGGTGCCAGGTCCGTGTGGACCCCGAGGTCGGCCATCGTGGCAAGGAAGGCGTCGCGGAGCCGGTTGTACCAGCCGTCCAGGTAGCGGCCGTTGTCGTAGCGGACGTACGCCTCGAGCGGCGTGACGTCGTAGCCGAGTTCCACCGCGTAGGCGACGGTGGGTGTCGCGTACCAGGCCGGGCCCTGTGGTTGCTCGCCCTTGGGTGTGAAGGGGCTGGGCAGCAGACTCGCGTCCAGGTCCGCCCACTTGTCCTTGCCGGCCTTCACCCGTGACAGATTCACGTGGGAGAGGTCGACCAGCCAGGAGCCGGGCAGCTTCGCGTCGAACACCGGCGCTTTCACATGGGTGGGCGCGCCGAGGCCGACGACCAGGCCGTTCGCGCCGGCGGCGAAGGCCATGTTCACGTCGATGCCGACCAGGTGGCGCAGGGTGCACTCGGCATCCGTCATCGGCCGCGCCCAGTCGTACGCCTCCTCGAACAGCTTCTCCCCAGGGCCGCGTGTGTGGAAGCGCGGCAGGTCCTTGAGGAGCGGGTGGCCGTCGGGGGCCTCGCACGGGGCGCAGTCGACCGGGTTCTTACCCAGGCTGCCGGGGTTGTGCTCGGAGTGCCGCCTGCCGTCGGCGTCCGGCTCGGAGGCCCGTGTCGGCGGGTGCAGCGCGGTCATCAGCTCCAGGCCGGTCACCGCGGTCGATCCGCGCGGCGTCATCACCCGGGCCGCGTACGTGCCCAGGACGCGGGCGAGTTCGGCGGGCGGGAGGTGGGCGGCCTCGCCCCAGTGGCGGGAGTCCAGTGCGTTCCACGACGGGATGCACATCTGCACGCAGGCCCGCTCCGAACCGGTCGCGGGGCGGTAGATCCGCGCCCACGGCCCGAATCCGCGCTTGGTCAGCTTCCACTCCGCGCGGACCAGCTGCTTGATGACCTTGTGGCCCTCCGGGATCCGCCCGGCCAGCCGTTCCTCGTCCGTGAGGGTGACCGGAAGGCCGTAGCGCTTGAGCGCCGCTTCGGTGAGCACCAGCAGCGGGTCGGCGTCCTTGCCCGGCCCGGACAGCTTCGGCGCCCCGAGCCTGGCCTCCTTGAGCGTCCAGTCGGCCAGGGCCGGGATGGACTTGGCGGGCACGTCCAGGACCAGGCCACCGACGCAATACGCGAGTGCATGGCCGTCGGTGTCGACATCGACGACCGCGAGCGGCCCGTTGGCAAACCGTGGGTCTGCGACTGCGGCGGTGTCCTTGATGGGGGTGGTCTGCTTCCCGTCCGGACGCTTCGAGGGCTGGCTCCTGCGGCCTGCCGCCGGGCGGGGCGGTGCCGCGGCTGCGGCAGGCGGCGTCGGCGGCGCGAGGGGTGTGCCGGCATGCTGCTGCGGCGGGGCGGTGTCCTTGCTGCCGGGCGGTGTGGCGGAAGCGGGATATCGCCGGGAAAGGCCGTCGAGGAGCCTGCGGTAGGCCTCAAGGCGTTCGGCTTTCGGCTCGGCACGGCCTGCCTCCCATGCCTGGATGCTGGGAACCCGTACGCCGAGGGCCTGAGCGACGGCGGCCTGGGTCAGCCCTGCCGCCTCTCGCAGCCTGACCCGATCGTCCAGAGAGGGCAGCACGCCGCCGTCATCGACGGCGGCGAGCAGCGCGTCGACGGCAGTGAACAATTCCTGCGGCTGGTCCGTCATCTCCTGTTCCACTCCTCTACCGGATGCCCTGACGGATTTCTTCGAGGCGAGTCACCAGCCGCTGGTAGCGCTGCGAAGCTGCCTGGGACGAGTTCAGACCCTGGTGCTGGGCGATCTGCCGCCACTCCATGCCGCGGCGCCGGGCCTCGATGACCACCTGGGTCTCCAGCCAGTCCAACGTCACGCGCATGTCGTCGAACAGGCTCAGCCCAGCACCCACATCATCGGTTGTCACGTCGGGATGGTGTTTGCCGCTTTGCTGATGGTTGGCGGCGGCCGTCAGCAGGCGCCGCAGGAGCGCAAGGTCCTGTTCCAGATGGTGCGCGGTTGTCCAGCCGGCGGTGGAATCCTCCGCGAACGCGGACAGTCTCGCGCGGGCGGTGTCCTGAGCATCAGCTGCCATGCCGTCACTCTACCGTGCATGCAATGAAACAACGGATCGTTGTTTCATTGCATAGAGGTGGTCTGGGGGGCCTGTCACCGACACCGGCCGGCCGCATCCGGCGACAGGCCGGAGCGCCTTGGTGGCGGTCCTGCCGGCGGCCGGGTGAAGCTGCCGGCCGCGGGTTCGGCGTCGGGCCCGGCATCAGCCGCGGGCTCGCGTGGTGGCGATGCCGCTCGCGGCAGGTCCGGGTGTGGGGAGCTCTGGTGCCGGCGGGTGCAGCTGCGCCATCGCGGTGAAGCTGTCGACGATGCGGTGATCGCAGTGGTGCAGCAGATGCGCCAGGTCCGCGGGCAGTTCGGCATGGTGCACCGTGATCACGTCCGTGCCGGTGGCCTGGTGCAGGGCTACCGGGTCCGCCCCTACGCCCAGTCCCCTGCGGTGCGCGCGCAGGAGGGTCAGCTGGTGCACGGCCGCGGCTTTCAGGGCGGCGTGCGCTGAGTACTCCTTGGCGGGTTCGGTTCCGCGGGCTGCGCGGGAGGAGGCTCTGGGGGGCTTGCCGTCGGCCACGGCGGGCAGGACGTCATGCCACAGCAGCCGGCAGCTCCCGCTGACGGTGGGATGGATGACGACCCGTCCCACCGCCCGGTGGTGGGCGGCCGGCACGGTGCGGGTGACGCGCACGTCGTCCGCGGTCCATGACCGCGGTGAAGGGTGAACGGTCCGCCGTGCGCGGTGCCGTGCGGGGCGGGCAGCACCGGGAGGCAGCGGGGCCGCACAGCAGAACGTCCACGGCGATCTCACCGAGCGTGTTGATCGGGTCCAGCAGGCCCACCGCCTCCTCGTGTTCCACCGGTGCTCCCAGACACGGGCGATGAGCCGCGGGCCGCGTGCGGCGGCATCAGGCGGAGCCGCCCAGCCGGCCGAACGCCCACCGCTGCGCCTCCCGGTCCGCCCGTGGCCGGCCCGTACGGGCAAGCGCCAGACGCACGTGGGCCGTGAGGCGGGCCCAGTCACGGAAGTTGTTGTGCGCGGCACGCTGGTCGGCGAGAGCGATGTCATCGGGGTCGGCGTCTGCCCACACCGGGTGGAACAGCGGGATCGTCTCACCGGCCTCGGCCGGGGTGAGGCGGGCGAAGTGCTGCCGGATAAAGATCCGCGACGACAGCGTCGGCTCGCGGCGCAGCAGTGTGGCAGCCCTCGCCGCCGACGAAAATGAATGCGAGGCGGGTTGAGGGTTCGTCCCACAGGTAGCGGACGTACTCAGACGCCTCGCCGTTGAGCCACTGGGCCTGGTCCACGAGGAAAGTACGGGGGCGCTCGGCCGGTGCCGTCTTCAGCAGGCGGTCGAATTCACTGGGATGGCGCGGCGGCTCGCCGGGCAGGCCGGGCGCGGTGGACAGCTCGTAGCGCACCGCGCGGGCGGTGGGCCGGGCACGGTGGACAGCTCGTAGCGCACCGCGCGGGCGGTGGGCCGGGCACGGAAAGCAAGCCGGCGGACATCCTCGGCAGGCTCGAGCTCACCCAGGCGCACACCGTTCCGGCCAGCTGCCGCACGACCATGTGAGGCCTCGCCGAACACACCTCTCCAATCGGCGAGGTCTCCCCCTTGGTACGGCCGGCTGATGGCGGCGGGCTTCGAGACCTGGATCCCGGCTGGCGCGGGGCTCGGGCGCGCGCCGCGGAGGGTGTCGTGGCACGGTGCCGGCGATCGTGCCGCAGCGCAGGCAAAAACAGCGGCGGCCCTGCAACTGCCCCGGCGCAGTGGGGTGGTCGCAGGGCCGTGCGTACGCGGGCCGGTTGGGCAGACCCGTCTGCCGTGACGGCGGGGCGCGTACATGTCCTGCCAGGACCGTGGCCGGGCCGGGCCCCGGGGCCCGGCCCGGATCGGGAACGCCGGGGGGGCGTCCGGGCGGGCGAGGTACAGGGGGGCATAGGGCGATTCGGGCACACTGGGCGTACGAGTCAACAAGTACCGCCGGATGAACAGCAGTTCGGGCCTGTCGGTACTCTCCCGCTCATGACATCCCAAGGACGTAGTGCCGGAGCCCTCTTGTGCATCGTCGTGGCCATGATCAGCATGATCACGGCGGTGATCCTGTCTGCGGTCGCGATGGACGCGGCCTCCAAGGCGGCCGATGAGCCACAGGGCGAACACGGCGGCACATCGGTTCGCTTCGAGGACTCCCGCTGCGAAGCAGACCGCGACGCTGCACCCACTCAGCCGCACATGAAGTGCCTGGCCGAGTACCAGACCGCCAATCAACAGGGCGCAGCGCTCTGGGAGAGAGAGACCGCCGTGCGGCAGGCGGGCATCCAGACGAAGGGAAACATGGCGATCATCTTCGGTCTGCTCGGCGTGGCCTTCGCGGTCTTCGCCATGGTACCCGGCAGGGGGCGCCGGGCCGAGCCGCAGACCCCCGGGAAGTAAGGCGGCTCGGCGAGGCAGCCGCCGCCGCAA
>NZ_RDBK01000037.1:0-10244 GCF_008042275.1 Streptomyces sp. OR43
GCGCCCGGGCTCCGGCCCCGTCTTTCGGCGGGGTCGAGGTGAGAGCGATGTCGCCGCTGACGAGTGTCGGCAGTGGCTGTTCCGGCTCGAAGCGGGGACGGTTGGCCAGCACCTTCTCCCAGAGCGCACGGATCGCTTCCCGGCCCACCGTCCGGTCGCCGGGCGGGTAGGCCATCACCGCGTCCTCTTCGTAGAGTGCGGCGACCCCGGCCGCGTCACCTGCGTTGGATCGCTCAACGAACAAGCGGGTGATGTCTTCGGGTCGCATGGCCTTCTCGTATTCCGGCATGGGTTCCTCCTGACGTCGGGCTTTGGTGCTTCCCAGCCTGGTCGGCCACTGACCAGAAGTCCAACAGATGGATCTGATGGAAGCTACAATTTCCAGTCATGGAGCTGAGACAGCTGGAATACTTCATCGCGGTCTCCGAAGAACAGAACTTCACCCGGGCGGCCGAGCGGGTACACATCAGCCAGTCCGGCGTCAGTGCTCAGATCCGCCAGTTGGAACGTGAACTCGGGGCCGAGCTGTTTGACCGGTCGGCGCGCACTGCCACCCTTACTGTCGCGGGAAAGGCCGCGCTCGAACACGCCCGCGCGGCGCTCGCCGCGGCTCGGGCGGTTCGCCAGGCGGTGGGTGATGTCACCGATCTGATCCAGGGCCGGCTCACGGTTGGGATGGTCATCGGCTGCACCGTCACGCCACTGTTTGACGCGCTCTCTGCGTTCCACCGGGCGCATCCCGGAGTGGAGATCTCACTGTTGGAGGACCATTCCGACCGCCTCGTCGAAGGGGTACGTGCCGGCACCGTCGACCTGGCTCTTATCGGGACCGCAACCGCCACCCCCGACGGGCTGGAAGCGCTGACGATCATCAGTGAGCGGCTCGTCGTAGCAGTGCCGGCCGGGCATCCTCTGGCGAAACAGCGGCGGGTCACGCTGCGCGAACTGATCGCCCACCCGATCGTATGCATGCCACCCGGCACCGGTCTGCGCACTGTGTTCGACCGTGCTTGCACCGCGCAGAGCCTCCAACCCGCGATCGCGTTCCAGGCCAGCGCCGCGGATGCCATTGCCGACCTCGCCGCTCGCGGACTCGGCGTCGCCATCCTCAGCGATTCGATGGCCGCGAGCTATCGCGACCGAATCATCGCCCGCACGATCGACGACGTGGAAACACCCGCCCTGCTGGCCCTGATCTGGAAGAGCACGCACAACCCCGCGGTACGTGAGTTGCTCGCGCACAGCCGGCAAGCATTCTCCAAGCCCGACCCTGGATAGCAGGAGAACCCCGGAACTGTCCGGTGGTTCCTCGCGACCGGTAGCCAAAAAGGTGGCCGGCCGCCGCCCGAACGGCCTCGGCCGGACTGGGATGGGCGTGGCCGGACCGACCGCTGGGCAGGAGCTCGTCAGCAGGAGAAGTGGACGGGCAGTGCGGCCAGCCCTCGGAGAAGGGTGCCGGTCCGCCAGTTCAGCTGCGCGGGATCGGTGGCGAAGGCCATCTCCGGGCGCTGCTCCAGGAGCAGTCGAAGGGCGACCGCGGCTTCGGCACGGGCGAGTGGGGCGCCCAGGCAGTGGTGCAGGCCGTGACCGAAGGCGGCGTGGCCCGAGGCGCGACGCGTGATGTCGAAGCGGTCGGGGTCCGGAAAATGGTGCGGGTCGCGGGAAGCCGCGGCAAGGGAGACCTGGACCGCTTCACCGGCTCCGATGCGAGTGCCGGCGAGGTCAAGGGGCTCGGCCGCGAAGCGGAAGGCCGAGGCGTGGACCGGCGAGTTGTACCGCAGGCTCTCTTCCACGGCAGCCGGGACCAGGCTCACGTCGGCACGCAGCAGTGCGAGTTGCCCGGGGTGGGCGAGCAGTGCGTGGACGGTTCCCGAGATCAGGTTGACCGTCGTCTCGTGGCCCGCGACCAGGAGCAGGAAGGCCATGCCGAGGAGTTCCTCGGCGGTGAGGCCGGAGGCGTCGGCTGCGAGGTCGCTGAGCAGAGTGCCGTCCGGGGCGGCGGCCTTCCGGGCGGTCAGTCCGGTGAGGTAGCCGGTCAGTTCTGCGGCCGCGGACCCTGCCGCCTGTGGTGAGGTCGGCGACACGAGCTCGTTCGACCAGTCGTGGAAGGCGGGCCGGTCCGTCACCGGAACGCCCAGCAGGTCGCAGATCATCGTGATGGGCAGCGGCAGCGCATAGCCGCTCACCAGGTCCGCGGTCCCCTCCCGGGGCAGCGCGGCAAGCAGCTCCGTCGCGACCCTCTCGATCCCCGGCCGCAGGGCCGCGATCCGTCCCGGCGTGAAGTGCCCCGCCGCCAGAGCCCGCAAGCGGGAATGGAGCGGCGGGTCGCTCTGGAGCATGTTGCGGCCGAGGGCGTGGCCGCCGTCGGTCCGCCAGGACGAGGAGTGGCGTATGTCGTTGCGCAGCCTCGGGTCGGTCAGTGCGGCCCTGGCCGCGTCGCGCGTCACGACCAGCCAGCACTCCCCACTGCCCGGAACGAGTACACGGTGCACGGGGCCGTTGGCCCGCAGGGCCGCGTACGCCGGATACGGATTCCTCGCCAGGTCAAGGCCGCCGGGTGCCAGTTCCTCCATGGTGGGTGCCTGCATGAGGTGGCCTTTCGGTGAGCGTCGTGTACGGGGAATCAGCCGAGCCATACGTCCGCCACGCCGGCTGCCAGCGCCGTGGCACGGGCGTATCCCGCGCGGGCGGCAGCGGGGACGCGGGCGTTCGCCGTCATGTCGCGTCCCATCGCGCGCCGGTCCGTGCGGTCGGGACGCACCAGCGACACGGCCGCTCCCCCGGCGGCCAGTCGGGCAGCCTGCTGCTGGGCGCTGGGGTGCGGGCCGACGGCGTGGGGAATGGGGACGACGGCCAGCACCCGGTCGTACCCGCCCGCCAGTTGGATGTTTGCGGTGGAGCGACTGCCGCCGTCGATCCACCGGCGGCCGTCCAGTGCGACCGGCGGCCAGATCAGGGGCACCGCGCAGCTCGCGGCCACGGCGTCGACGAGGTCGGCCTTCGTGTCCGCGTCGAAGGCCCTCACCTCACCGCTCAGCGCGTCGACCGCGGCGATCCGCAGAGCCTTTGCCGGCCAGTCCGTTGCTCCGCACAGCAGGGTCCGCACAGCGTCGTACATCTCGGACCGCGGTGCGGTGGACGCGCCCAGGGCGGCGCGGCCGAGGCGTCGTACAGAGTGCTCGGGGTCGCGGGATCCGAGCGCCGCCCAGAGAAAGCGGAGTGTCCGGGCCGTGGTGACATCGAGCGTGATGCGGTCGTCGCCGGCGAGCTGGCGTTCGTACAGCTCGCGGGGCGGTTGGCCACAGGCCAGCCGGGAGCCGAAGATCGCGCCCGCCGAGGTGCCGATGACCACGTCGGCGCGATGAAGCCCGATGCCCGCGTCCGCGAGGCCGGCGAGCACTCCCGTCAGCCATGCGCCGCCGACGGGGCCTCCGCCGCCGAGTACGAGTGCGGTTCTGCTGCTGTTCCCGCTCACGCCGATCCCTCCCGAAAGCACGAACGTACGGACTCGGGGCACCCCCTGGGGGCCACCTCACTAAACGGGGAGTAGTCCCCATTTTGCAGTGCGACGATACCATCAGTACCGGGGACAGCTCCCCATTTCTCTCGGAGGATGATCACCATCGGCACAGGTGAGGCCACGGCCCCCCAGCGACGCGACGCGCGCCGCAACCGGCAACTCCTGGTGGAGGCGGCCCACGAGGTGTTCACCGAGCAGGGACTGCAGGCCCCGCTCGACCTGATCGCCCGTCGGGCGGGCGTGGGCAACGCGACGCTCTACCGGCACTTCCCCACTCGTGCAGCACTCGTCGACGCCGTCTTCCGAGACCAGTTGTCCGCCACCTCGGAGGCGGGTGAGCGGGCACGGTCGGCCGTGGACGCATGGACGGGACTGAACAACTACCTCCGGGCCGTTTTCGACGCACTCGCCGCCGACCGTGGCACCAACGACCTCATGACCACGCACGTCGAGGGCATCGAGGCGCTGGACGCCGTGCACACGCACAACCGGGAAACGATCGAACTCCTGCTGGAACGCGGGCGACAGGAGGAGACCGTCCGCGCGGACGCCACCACCGAGGACGTCCTGTTCGCGCTGGCCGCTCTGGGTCGCGCCGTCCCGGCCCTGACGGCCGCGACCACGCCGGACGCCTGGCACCGCCCCCTCGCTCTGCTCCTGGACGGCCTGCGCCCGGCACCCGCACCCCTGCCGGGCCCCGCGCTCACCACCGCCCAGCTCGGCGAGGTCCTGAGGGAACTGGGACCGCACCGGGCGCCCGCACCAGGCTTGAACGACGCGTGAGAGCTCCGCCGCCCCGGACATGGGGGCCGTGACAGCCGCCCCCTCAGGCCTGAAGGACTGCTCGTCAGACGGTTCGGTCATGGCCTCATGCGGCTCGGCCGCCACACGTCGTACGCGAATGACCCTGGTCCGGGGCCTGCGCGGACGTCATTCGCGTGTCGGCCGAGCTCCGACAACTCGGCCACCGGGCCACTGCCCGGGCCGCAGGTACTCGCCGGGTGCCGGGCCACTGCCCCGGCACCCGGCGAGTACCTGCGGCCCGGGAGGCAGGACTGGGGTCCGGGGCCCCGACGACCACTCTTCGGAGCTCCGGGCCCGCCATAAGGCGGGTTCATTCTCCCAGGGACCGAAAGCGGGGGGCGGCATGTCACTGACCGCATACGCCCAACAGCCCCAGCCCCAGCCACCCCCGCCGCGCCCGCACGCGCAGCTCGGCATCAGGCGTGCGACCTCAGGGGGCCGGGCGGGCGTCGAGCTCGTCTCCGGCCTCGCGACGGGCCAGCACGGAGGCCGGCTCGCGTTCCGACGGCGCCTGCTCGAAGTGGCGGCGCCGCCAGTACGGGTTGTCGTGAGACAGCTTGCTGGAGACACGGCCGTACATCCCGAACGTGGCGATGACCAGTCCCATGACGAAGCTGAAGATCACGTTGGTCATGCCGAAGTCGAGGACGTTGGCAGGCCGGTCCAGGACGAAGATGTGCGCGAAGCCGCTCAGCACGAAGAGGCCGCCGACTGTCATGTTGAGGACGGAGGCGAAGTTCCCGCCGATGACCGCCCCGGCGAGCAGCGCCACACCGACGACGGCGGAAATGGTGCTGAGCGCGACGTTGGTACTCATGCCGGCGATCGTGTCGCCACCCGTGTCGAAAGGGCTCAGCGCATCGGCGAAGCCGAGAGCGGCGAAGACCAGCAGGACGATGCCGCAGAACCCGGCACCGTACCGGTAGACCGCGGCGAGATGGTGATCGACGGGAAGTTCCTCTTTTAGCCTCATGCCCTTATTTCGACCGATATGCAGGCAATGGATGCACCGGGGCGGTGCTGGTCCTCGGGCGTGGGGGCCAGGGCAGAAAGGGCGCCGAGGACCGCCGCTCTGCGGCAGGTCGGCCGGCATCGGCATCGGGCGTCGGCCCGCTTCCGTGCACGTGCCACTTGCTCCACGCTCCGAACCGGTGCCTCCGCGCCCCGGTCCGCGCGCCTCACCCGGCTGCCCGGCGCGATCGCCACGGCCCACGGGTGCGGATCCGTCTCCTCCGCGGGGCCGCTCGCCCCTGTGACGGCGCCTGCCAGGCAGCCGACGCGAACGATCCGACCGGTTGTGGGGTGGAACCCGCTGTCGGGTGCATCCGCCGCAGCGGCCGAACGCGAAGTAGGGGGTGACGACCCCCGCGCGGGCGGCCTGCGCCGCGAGGTCTTCCGGCTAGGAGACGCTCATGCACGACATGGCGACAGAGCAGGCGTTCGGCGCGCGCGGTTCGCACCGGAGCGGGGACGAAGCCCGCCCGGCACCGCCTTCGGCGAGCGGGGCGCTCCCGCTCACCTGGCGAACGCTGGGCCTGGAGACGATGGCGTCGCTGCTCGTGGTGTCCATGGACCGTCTGAGCAGCCGGTGCTACGCGGCCCGGTGCCAGTGGCCCCGCCTCCACCCCCTCAACGACCGTGCCGAGACCGCCGTACCCCACCATCCCCTGATCATGCTGGAGTCCACCCGGCAACTGGCCACCGCGGTGGAACTCGGTCGTCCCGCGGCGGGTCGCGCGACGCTCGAAGCGGTGTCGGTGAGCCTGGGCCTGCGTCTGCGGACGCGCCCCCTGGAGCGCGGCAGTGCCACCGACGTGTCCGTACGGGTGAGCGTGAGCGACCTTGTGACCGATGCGGGTTCGCTGGTCGCCCACCGCGTCACGGCGGAGTACCTCCACGCGGGCGAGCCCTTCGGGTCGTGCACCATGCGGCTCGTCCGCTCGGCGGACACGGCAGCGCCCCGGGACGAACCGGCGGAACCGGGCCTGCTCCATCCCTCGGCCGCAGCCGTCGGCGCCGCTGCCGAAGGCGACGTGATGCTGGCGCGGGCGTCCCGAGGACACCTCGTGATCGCCCCGCGCGATCCCGGGCACCCGGTGCTCCTGTCCGGCCGGCCGAAGCACCTGCCCCTCGCCGCGGTTCTGGAGGCCGGACGACAAGCGGTCCTGCTCAGCAGCGGCATGACCTCGAGCGCGGTGGTGGGGCTCGAGGTGGACGTGCGTACGCGGGTGCCGTTGCGCGGCGCGCGCATCGAGACGAGGGCGGAAGCTGGCGGTTCCCGGTTCCTCGTCACGGTCGCGGGCCGCCTCGCCGCGACAGGCACGGTCATGTTGTGGGGTCCATGATCGATCGAAGGGCACGGTGCCGCGGACGAGCCGGGAGAAGGGATGTGCGGCAATGAACGGACAGCAGGACGCGGAGGGAATGCTCTGCCTGGTGACCGGCGCGTCCGGGTACATCGGCGGGCGCTTGGTGCCGGAGCTGCTGAGGGCCGGATACCGAGTGAGGTGTCTGGTCCGCTCCCCCGCCAAACTCCGGGACCAGCCCTGGGCGTCCGAGGTCGAGAAGATCCAGGGGGACGTCACCGACCCGGATTCGGTCGCCGGGGCCATGCGTGGCGTCGACGTCGCCTACTACCTGGTGCACGCCCTCTCGTCGGGCGCCGACTTCGAGGACACCGACCGCCGCGCGGCACACATCTTCGCCGATCAGGCCCACGCGGCAGGCATCCGGAGGATCGTCTACCTCGGCGGTCTCACTCCGCGGGGCGTCCCCGAGCAGTCGCTGTCGCCCCATCTGCGTTCCCGCGCGGKGGTCGGTCGCGTCTTCCTCGACTCCCCGGTACCCGCGACGGTGCTGCGGGCCGCCGTCGTCATCGGCTCGGGGTCCGCGTCGTTCGAGATGCTGCGCTATCTGACCGAGCGGCTGCCGGTCATGGTGACGCCCAGTTGGGTGCACACCCGGACGCAGCCCATCGGGGTCCGCGACGTGTTGCGCTACCTCGTCGGAGCGGCCACCATGCCGGACGACGTCGACCGCGCCTTCGACGTCGGCGGACCCGACGTGCTCACCTACCGCGAGATGATGCGCCGCTACGCCGCCGTCGCCGGCCTCCGGAAGCGGATCATCGTACCGGTACCGGTGCTCACCCCCCGCTTGTCCAGCCACTGGGTCGGTCTGGTGACTCCTGTACCGGCTTCGATCGCCCGCCCCCTGACGGAGTCGCTCCGTCATGAGGTCGTCTGCCAGGAACACGACATCGCCCGGTACGTCCCCGACCCTCCGGGCAGGCCGCTGCCGTTCGACGAGGCCCTGGCCCTGGCGCTGCGGCGGGTCCGAGAGGCTCAGGTCGCCACTCGCTGGTCGTCCGCGTCCGTGCCGGGAGCGCCCAGCGATCCCCTTCCCACCGACCCCGACTGGGCCGGCGGCAGCCTGTACGAGGACGAGAGGCAACTGTCCGTCAACGCGTCGCCCGAAGCCCTGTGGAAGGTGGTGGAAGGAATCGGCGGTGACAACGGCTGGTACTCCCTGCCCCTCGCCTGGGCCGTCCGCGGCTGGCTGGACCGGTTCGTCGGGGGTGTCGGGCTGCGCCGCGGCCGACGCGACGCCGAACGCCTCCGGGTCGGCGACTCGCTGGACTTCTGGCGCGTCGAGGAGATCGAGCCGGTCCGGCTGCTGCGGCTGCGGGCGGAGATGCGCCTGCCGGGACTGGCGTGGCTGGAGATGTACGTCGAGACGGACGAGGAAGGCCGCACGTGCTACCGGCAGCGTGCGCTCTTCCACCCGCGTGGGCTCCTCGGCCACGCCTACTGGTGGGCCGTCTCCCCCTTCCACGCCGTCGTCTTCGGCGGCATGGCCCGCAACATCACCCAGGCCGCCGCCAAGGGAATGACAGCCCACAAGGGTGATCGGCCCCGCCGGCGCATCCGGCGCCGCCACCGCCGACGAAGTGGGCAGCACAAGGCATCCGCCAACGCACCACTGCGCCAGGAGTGAAGCCATGACCGTCGCGGTCGTCCTGTTCACCTCGGACCTGCGTCTGCACGACCATCCGCCGCTGCACGCGGCGCTCATGGCGGCGGACGAGGTGGTGCCGCTGTTCGTCCTCGACTCCGGGATCCACGCGACGGGGTTCGACGCTCCCAACCGGCGGGCCTTTCTCGCCGACTGCCTCAACGACCTCGACGCCTCGCTGCGCCGACGCGGCGGCCGGCTCGTGGTCCGCGGGGGGCCGGTCGTCCGGGAGGTCTGCGCGGTGGCCGCCGAGTGCGAGGCCACCCAGGTGCACATGGCCGCCGGCGTCACCGCGTACGCCCACCGCCGCGAGGAACAACTGCGCGAAGCCCTGGACGAAACGGGGGTCGCCCTGCGTGTGCACGACACAGTGATCACCGCTGTCGCCCCGGGGGCGGTGACGCCCGCGGGTTCCGACCACTTCGCTGTCTTCACCCCGTATTTCCGTCGCTGGTCCCAGGAGTCGCTGAGGATGCCCTTCTCCGCGCCCCGGTCCGTGCGCGTCCCCGACGGGGCGCGCGGTGAGCCCTTGCCGGAACGGGCCGGCGTGAGCGATACGTCGCCCGGTCTTCTGCGCGGAGGGGAGACGACCGGCCGCGACCGGTTCGCACGGTGGACGCGTTCCGGACTCTCCCGGTACGAGGACCGCCATGACGACCTCGCGGGTGACGCGACGTCCAAGCTGTCGCCCTATCTCCACTTCGGAGCCCTGTCCCCGGTGGAGCTCGTCCACCGCGCCCGCAAGCAGGGCGGTCCCGGCGCGGAGGCGTTCGTACGCCAGGTGTGCTGGCGGGACTTCCACCACCAGGTGCTGGCGGCACGTCCCAAGGTTTCCGGCCAGGACTACCGCACCCACCACGACCAGTGGCGGAACGAGGACGACGCGGCCGAGGACATCGCCGCATGGCGGGAGGGACGCACGGGCTACCCGATCGTCGACGCGGCCATGCGCCAGCTGCGGCACGAGGGGTGGATGCACAACCGCGCACGCCTGCTGGTGGCGAGCTTCCTGACCAAGACGCTGTACGTCGACTGGCGGATCGGCGCACGCCACTTCCTGGACCTCCTCGTCGACGGCGATATCGTCAACAACCAGCTCAACTGGCAGTGGGTCGCCGGCACCGGCACCGACACGCGGCCCCATCGCGTCCTCAACCCCCTCCTCCAGGCGAAGCGCTTCGATCCGGACGGCACCTACGTGCGCCGCTGGGTTCCCGAGCTCACAGACCTGGCGGGAAGAAAGGTGCACGAACCCTGGCGGCTCCCGGCCGAGCAACGTGAACGGCTCGACTACCCGGGCCCGCTCATCGACCTCGCCGACGGGCTCGCGCGGTTCAAGCACGCCCGCGGCCGCGACTGAGGAGGCATCCCCCCGTGCACTGGCTCTTCGGCGACCAACTCGGCCCCCACTTCCTCACCCCGGGCGACGGGGGCCCCGGACGCGACACTCCCCTGCTCATGATCGAGGCGCGCTCCGTCTTCCGGCGGCGCCGGTTCCACCGGGCCAAGGCCCACCTCGTGCTGTCCGCGATGCGCCACCGCGCGGCCGAACTCGGCGACCGCGTCACGTACGTACGGGCCGACACCTACCGGCAGGGACTGGACCGGGCCACGCGCGGACGCCCGGTCGGCGTCCACCACCCCACCTCCCACGCCGCCATCCGCCTGATGCGTGCCCTGCCCCAGGTGACGGTGGGCCCCGCCCGCGGATTCCTCGTACCGAACGCCGATTTCGCCGCCTGGGCGGACGGGCACGGCGGGAAGCGCCTGCGGCAGGAGGACTTCTACCACTGGGTGCGCCGGGAGCACGACCTGCTGATGGAGGGCGACCGGCCCGCGGCCGGACGGTGGAACCTCGACCACGACAACCGGGAACCCCCGCCCCGCGACACCGCCTCCCTCCAGG
>NZ_RDBK01000037.1:10344-43343 GCF_008042275.1 Streptomyces sp. OR43
CTCCAGGTCCCCCCTCCCTACCGGCCCCGTGAGGACGCCATCGACGACGAGGTCCGCCACGACCTCGACCGATGGGAGAAGGACGGGGACGTCTCGTTCGTGGGAAGGGACGGCCCGCGCCTGTTCCCCGCGACCCGTAGGGAGGCACTACGGGCCCTGCGGCGCTTCCTCGATGACCGGCTCGTCACGTTCGGGCCGCACGAGGACGCCATGCTCGCCTCCGACCCCGTCATGAGCCACAGCCTGCTCTCCTCCTCCCTCAACCTCGGCCTGCTCGACCCCGCCGAGTGCGTCGGGCAGGCGGAGACCGCTTGGCGCACGGGCCGGGCACCGCTGAACAGCGTGGAGGGGTTCGTACGGCAGATCGCCGGCTGGCGCGAGTACGTCTGGCAGCTGTACTGGTACTTCGGCGACGGCTACCGGCACTCCAACGCACTCGGGCACACCGCCC
This sequence comes from Streptomyces sp. OR43, assembly GCF_008042275.1. Taxonomy (GTDB): domain Bacteria; phylum Actinomycetota; class Actinomycetes; order Streptomycetales; family Streptomycetaceae; genus Streptomyces. Next base: position 10,796 of record NZ_RDBK01000037.1, read on the forward strand.
CGCTGCCCGGCTGGTGGGACGACCTGGATGCCGACGCCGTCCGGGCCAATTGCCTGCGTACCGTCCTGGCCCAGGTGCGCGACACGGGATGGACGCACCACATCCCCCGTCTGATGATCCTGGGCAGCCACGCACTCCAGCGGAGCTGGGACCCCGCCGCCGTCACGGACTGGTTCCACCGCTGCTTCGTGGACGGCTACGACTGGGTGATGCTCCCCAACGTCGTCGGGATGTCCCAGTACGCCGACGGCGGCCGGATGACGACGAAGCCCTACACCTCCGGGGGCGCCTATGTGAACCGTATGAGCGACTTCTGCGGTCCTTGTGTCCACCGGCCGGGCGACCGGACCGGCGAGCACGCTTGCCCGTACACCGCCGGCTACTGGGCGTTCCTCGACCGGCACCGGGATCTGCTGGCCGGCAACCACCGCGTCGCCCGGCCGGTAAGGCAACTCGACCGGCTGACCGACCTCGCGGAAGTGCGCGCACAGGAACACGCGCGGGGTGACAGGCCTCCGTGAGTCGCCCCTCCACGGACCACCGCGACGAATCCGTCCGACACCAGCGCCGTTTCGACCGGAGGCGGCGCATCCGCACCGACGCATCCGACGGAAGCACTGTTGTGCGAATGACCGGGAGTGAGAAGGGGTTGTGCATGCTTGGACTGCCGCCGGTGGTGGCCCCACCGGCCGAGATCGACGACGGTCCTCTCCCCGAGGCCGTCGGCGCGGATGCGGTGGGCAGCGTCCTCATGGACGTTCTCGACGTACGACTGCGCCATTCCCGTGCCGTCGATCCCGTCTTCGCCCGTGAGCTGGCCGACCGCCTGGCCGCGCTGGTCGAGCGGGGCGGCAAGCGGCTGCGCACGGCGTTCACGCTCTGCGGCTGGCGCGCCGCGGGCGGAACCGGTGACGCCACCGCGGTGCTGCGGACAGGAGCAGCCCTGGAACTGCTCCAGGCATGCGCGCTCGTGCACGACGACGTGATGGACGGCTCACTGCGACGCCGAGGTGCCCCGGCCATGCATGTCCAACTGGCCCGCAGGCACTGGGCAGCGGGCATGCACGGCTCCGCGGAGTCGTTCGGAACCTCGGCCGCCGTCCTCGTCGGTGACCTGGCGCTCGCCTGGGCGGACGACCTGCTCACGGAGACGGCACTCGGTACGCCTCACGGCAGGCAGCTGCACGAGGAGTGGCGGGCGATGCGCACCGAGATGGTCGCCGGACAGTACCGCGACCTGCATGCTCAGGCCGCTCGCTCGTCCGGTATCGGTGAGGCACTGGCCATCGGCACCTTGAAGAGTGCCCTGTACACGGCCGCCCGGCCCCTGGCGCTGGGCGCGTCGCTGGCCGGGGCGGACGATCAGGTGCTGGACACCTTGCGGGCGGCAGGCAGATGCGCGGGGCTGGCCTTCCAGCTCCATGACGACCTGCTGGGCGCCTTCGGTGACCCAGCCCTGACGGGCAAGCCGGCGGACGACGACCTGAGGTCCCGCAAGCTCACCTATCTGCTCGCGCTCGCCGTACAACTCGCGGAGGTCGCCGACGATCATCAGGCCGCCGCCGTGCTGGCTCCGGACGCGGACCTGGGGTCCGAGGACGCCGTGCGGCACGTGCGGGCGGCCCTGAGGCGCACCGGCGCCCAGGATCTGGTGGAGGAGAAGATCGAGGAGCTGACCGCGATGAGCCGCGATCACTTCGAACGTGCCGGTGCGCACCCGGCCGTGCGCCAGGAGTTCGACGCGCTGGTCCGAAGCGCCACGGGTGCGCGCCCGCGCCGAGCACGGGAGACGGCGTGAAGAGGGTGCCGGGGCCGACCGATCACGTCGTCGTGGTGGGTGCCGGGCTGTCCGGGCTGGCCTGTGCCCTGCACCTGCTGGGTGCGGGGCGCCGGGTCACCCTCGTCGAGCGCGACGACGGCCCCGGCGGCCGGGCCGGCCGTGTGCGCGTGGGCGGGTACGAGATGGACACCGGTCCCACCGTCCTGACCATGCCGCATCTGGCCGAGGAGGCGTTCGCCGCCGTCGGGGACAGCCTCCACCGCCGCGTCGAGCTGATGGCTCTGGATCCGGCCTACCGGGCGTGCTTCGCGGACGGGTCCTCACTCGACGTGCGCACCGACGGCGCCGCGATGGAGGCGGAGGTGCGGCGGTTCGCGGGACCGGCGGCGGCCGCGGGCTACCGCGATCTGCGGCGGTGGCTGGAGCGTCTGTACCGGGCGCAGATGCGCCGCTTCATCGATACGAACTTCGACTCCCCCTTCCAGTTGCTGCACCCTGATCTGGCCCGGCTGGCCGCGCTGGGCGGGTTCGGCCGGCTGGACGGCCGCATCGGCCGCTTCATCGCCGACGACCGCCTGCGACGCGTCTTCTCCTTCCAGGCGCTGTACGCGGGAGTGGCCCCGGCCCGCGCGCTCGCGGCCTACGCCGTGATCGCCTACATGGACACCGTGGCCGGCGTCTGGTTCCCGAAGGGCGGCATGCACGCGCTCCCCCGCGCCATGGCCGATGCGGCGGCGGACGCCGGTGCCGATCTGCGCTGGAGCTCCGAAGTCAGCACGTTGGAGCGCTCGGCCGGACGCGTGCGTGCCGTCCGTCTCTCCTCCGGCGAGCGCATCCCCTGCGACGCCGTGGTGCTCACCTGTGAACTCCCCGCCGCATACGACCTGCTGGGGCGGCGGCCGCTGCGTCCGGCCCGGCTGCGCCACTCGCCGTCCGCCGTGATCCTGCACGCGGGCACCGACCGCACGTGGCCGCAGCTTGCCCACCACACCATCTCGTTCGGTGGCGCGTGGGAGCGCACGTTCGACGAGTTGACCCGGACGGGCGAGCTGATGAGCGACCCCTCTCTGCTCATCACCCGACCGACCACCCACGACCCGTCCCTGGCACCGCCGGGACGTCACCTCCACTACGTCCTGGCCCCCTGCCCCAACACGACGGTCGGCCCCCGGGCCGCCACGTGGAGGGACCTCGGCCCGCGCTACCGCGATCGTCTGGTCGCTGAACTGGAACGCCGGGGCCTGGACGGGTTCGCCGACAGCGTCCAGGAAGAGGTCCTGGTCACCCCCCTCGACTGGGCGGCGCGGGGCCATGCAGCGGGCAGTCCCTTCTCGGTCTCCCACACGTTCGCCCAGACCGGACCGTTCCGCCCCCGCAATCTCGTGAGAGGGGTGGAGAACGTGGTGCTCGCGGGATGCGGGACCACTCCCGGCGTGGGCGTTCCGACCGTCCTCATCAGCGGAAAACTCGCGGCCGCTCGCATCACCGGCGGCACCGGCCCCCGACCCGTACGAGCGCGTCCGCTGCCGGCCACCGCCGGCGTGTCCACCGTCCCGGCCCCGGCAGGTACTGATGACCCGTCATGAACTGGACGCGGCGGGGATCACCGATCCCTCGCTGCGCGCCGCCTACACCCAGTGCCGACGGCTCAATGCCCGCCACGGCAAGACCTACTTCCTGGCCACGCGTCTGCTGCCGCTCGAACGCCGCTCCGCCGTGCACGCCCTGTACGGCTTCGCCCGCTGGGCGGACGACATCGTCGACGACCTCGACGGGCACCGGACACCCGAGGAGCGCGACCGGCTGCTGCGCCTCCTGGAGAACGACCTCGCCGACGGGCTGCGTACCGGAACCGGCGACGAACCGGTGGTGCGAGCCGTCGCCGACACCGCGGCCCGGTACGACATCGGGCATGTGCTCTTCGCCGACTTCCTCTCCTCGATGCGCGCCGACCTGACGGTCACCGACTATCCGACCTACGCCGATCTGCAGAGGTACGTCCATGGCTCGGCGGCCGTGATCGGGCTTCAGATGCTGCCGGTCCTCGGCACGGTCACGCCGCGGGAGGAGGCGGCACCCCACGCGGCAGCCCTCGGTGTGGCCTTCCAGCTCACCAACTTCCTCCGGGACGTGGGCGAGGACCTCGACCGCGGCCGTGTCTACCTGCCCGGCGACCTGCTCGCCGCCCATGGCGTCGACCGGCAGCTGCTGGAGTGGAGCCGGCTCACCGGGCATCGCGACGCGCGCATCCGGGCGGCCCTGGTGGACGCGGCGGCGATGACGCGGAAGGTGTACCGGACGGCGGAGCCGGGCATCGGCATGCTCGATCCGCGGGTCCGCCCCTGTATCCACGCCGCGTTCACCCTTTACGGCGGGATTCTCGACGCGATCGCCGGACAGGACTACAGCGTGCTGCATCGTCGTGCGGTGGTGGGCCGCCGGCGTCGCGCGGCCACCGCCGCGGCGGGTGTGCTGCGGGTGGCCGGTGCACGGTGGCGCGCACGCGCCCCGCGTCGCGCGGTCGGGGCAGCGGGGGCGGCGGTCAACCGGAAGGGATCTGTGCGGTGAGTGAGCGAAGGAGCGGGAGGCGCTGGTCGCCACCGCTGCGGCGCAGGCGTTCCGGCCCGGACTGGGCGAAGCAGGCACCGACCTGGCGTCAGGCGCGGCCGGCGCTCATCGCCGAGGCCCTGAAACGTGCGTCCGCCCGTCCGTCGGGCAACTGGTTCGTCGTCGGAGCCTCCCGGGAGGTACGTCCGGGGAAGCGGCCGTACGGCACGGCGGTCGGTGGGGTGGAGGTGGTCCTGTGGCGCTCGGACGACGGTGAACTGCATGCGGGCCCGGGCAGTTGCCCGCATCTGGGGGCACCCCTGCGCGACAGCCGGGTGGTGTGCGGCACGCTCGTGTGCCACTGGCACGGCCTCGCCCTGAACGGTTCTCCGACCGCGGGCTGGCAGCCCTTCCCCGTCCACGACGACGGGGTCCTGATCTGGGCCCGGCTGGACGAGGTGGGCGGCGAGGACCCCACGGCACTCCCCCGGGTGCCTCCGCGGCCCCCGGCGGGCAGGGGGGTGGACGCGGTGTTCACGGCGGTGGGGCGGTGCGAACCGCAGGACGTGGTGGCCAACCGGCTGGACCCTTGGCACGGCTCGTGGTTCCACCCGTACTCGTTCGTCGATCTGTCGGTGGTGCGGGAGCCGCAGGGCGACGAGGACGACGCGTTCGTCGTCGATGTCTCCTTCCGGGTCGCCGGGCGCATGGTGGTCCCGGTGCGGGCCGAGTTCACCGCTCCGGAACCCCGTACGGTCGTCATGCGCATCACCGAGGGCGAGGGGTCCACGTCCGTGGTGGAAACGCACGCGACGCCGCTGACCCGACCGGACCACGAACGTCCGCGCACCGCCGTGGTCGAGGCGACCGTGGCGGCTTCGGACCGTTCCGGCTTCGCTCTCGCCCGGGCCGCCGCTCCTGCACTGCGCCCGCTGATGCGCCGCACGGCCGGACGCCTGTGGCGCGACGACCTGGCCTATGCCGAGCGGCGCTGGGCGCTGCGCAGCACCGGACGCTTTCCCGGCTGACCACGCACCGGTGGCCTCCCTCTCCCCGGCGCGTGGCAGGCCACCGGTCAACCGGACGTGCGACGCCCCGCGATCGCTCCGACGGCCCGGAGCAGCGGGGAACGGCCCGTCCGGGGGACCGTCCACAGCACCTGTCCCCGGACTCCCCGGTCGGCGAGGAGGGCGTTCGCGGCCAGGAAGCCGGTGGTGGCGGCCCGTTCCATGAGGGCGACGGGCAGGTCGCAGCGGATCGCGTCACCGGCCAGGGTCAGCCACGGGTGGGGAGTGCGCACGGTGGGGCGCCTGCGGTGCGAACCCCTCTCGAAGAACGGGCAGTCGGCGCGCCACTCGTGCCGGGCGTCGACGATGCGCGCCTCCCGGGTCTCCGGATACACCTCGTGCAACTGGTCGACCAGCCCGTCCTGCACGTCCTTCCGCTCCGCCGCGGGATCGGCGGCATAGGCGTGGAGTTCGACGACCGAGCCCCCCGCACGCGCTGCCCAGCGGGCGGCCTCGCCCTCGTACCGCTCCAGGGTGCTGATGTTGTCCAGGCCGCCGTAGCCGCTGGTGCCGAGGAACCCGGGCCGGTCGGCGCGCACCGGCCGGTCGAGCCAGAGCCGCGAGACGAGGAAGGGCGGCGCGGTGCGCAGGGCCGCGATGCTGTCGCGCCAGGTGGACGTGCCCAGACCGGGTGACGCGGCGACGGTCTGCCGCAGCCCGGCGGTGTCGAGCGCGAGCACGACGGCCTGGTGGCGGTCGGTGCCGGCCTCGGTGCGCACGTCCGCTCCTCCGCCGTCGCGGGGAATGATCTCGTGCACGGGGGTACCGGTGCGCACGAGTGCGCCGAGGCCCTGGAGGTAGTCGCCGAGCGGATCCCAGAGTGCCTGGGGGAAGGGCTCGGTCGGTACGTCGAAGAGAAGGCCTTCGGCCGATCCGAGGAAGTAGATGTGGAACATCAGCAGCAGTTCGGCGGCGGACAGCTCGCGGGGGTCGGCGAAGAAGCTGCGCGAGAACACCTCGAAGGCCAGATGGTGCGCGGCCTCCGGGAAGCGCACGCTTTCCAGGAACGCGGTGGCGCTCAGGTCGTCGAAGCGTTCGTACACCTCGGGCACGCGTACGTCCAGGAGCGGGAGCGCGGCCCGGGCGTCCATGGCTGCCAGATCGCGCCAGCCGAACGTGGGGCTGAGGGCGACGAAGCCGAGTGCGCTGAAGGGCGGTGTCCTCGGAACACGGGCAAAGCTGTCGGTGAGGCCGCCGCTGTGCCGCAGGGGGTAGTCGGGCAGCGGCGTGAGCCGCGACAGCGCGGGGTCCGTCCGGCGGAGCAGACCACGAAGGTTGTAGTACTGGCGGAAGAAGGCGTGGAACCCGCGGGTCATGGTCACCGGAGAGCCGTCCACGAGTGTGGTGCGCCGGCCGGAGAGCCGGCCGCCGAGTGCGCTGTCCTTCTCGTACAGGGTCACGCGGGCGCCGCGTTCGGCCAGCAGGGTGGCCGCGGCCAGACCGGCGATCCCGCCCCCGATCACGGCGACGGACGGCTCGTCCCCCCGCCGGAAGCGGTCCGCGCCGGGTGCGGGAAACAGAATCTCGGCCTTGCGGTCCCGGCCCCGCGCGGCCGGGACGGTGCTGCGGGCTGTCACTGGGTTCGCTCCCTTGTCGTGGTCGGGCCGCCGTTGCCTGCGAGGAAGGTGCGCGCGATGCCCTTCGACAGTTCCTCGGCGGTCAGGTGGAGGATGCGCACGCGGGCGGGCCACTGCTTGGCGAGCGCGCGGCACAGCATGCCCGCGGAGGTGTCCACCGCCGTGATCCGGGCGCCGGGCGCGGCTCTGAGCAGGGCCCGGGTGGAGGCGCGGGTGCCGCATCCGAGTTCCGGCAGATGCAACCCGGCTCCGCCGTCGGGAAGGCGGAGCCGGCGGGCGGAGAGCGGGAGACCGGCACGGTGGCCGGGGTTGAGGGCGGTGAGGCCGTCGTAGGTGTGCGAAGCGTGATCGAAGGCGCGGGCCGGATCGTGGTCGCGTGGGAGGCTCATCGGTTGCTCTCTCCCCTTCGTGGAACGGGCCGGGAGCGGCGGGGAAGGAAGGGCAGTTCTGCTGCCGTGAAGAGCATCGGCCGGACAGGGGTGCGCAGCCCGATGCCCCACTCCTCCCGTATCGAGGTGGTGCCGTCGAGGAACCGCAGCAGGCGCTCGGCCGGGACACGGCGGAACAGGTCGGTGAAGAAGTCCGGGCCGTTGATCCGCCCGGTGTCCAGGGCGCGCAGCAGTATCGCGTCCATGGCCAGCGCGCGCCGCCCGTAGGGGGCGGGGATCCTCCCGTGCCCGTCCCGCAGGGCGGCGGCGATGGCTCCGCTCTGTCGTTGCGAGGCGGCGAAGGTGTAGCCGGTGGCGGGACGGGTGGAACCGCCCGCCGTCCCGATCCGGAACACGGCGGCCCCGGCCCGGCGCGGGAAGCGTGCGTCGGTCATGGGGATGACCCCCTGTTCGGTGTCATCCACCGTGAACGCGCCGAGGCCGAGGATGTCGCGGCAGTAGTGACCGAGTGCCGTCTCGTAGGCCTCCGTGGTCAGTGCTCCGGCGGAGAACTCGGTGTACTCCACGAGTGCCCGGTCGGGTGCCAGGGGCAGGACGTAGCCGAAGGCGAGCCCGTGAGCGGGCTGGGGAACCCGGAAGTCCATGAGATCGGCGACCGCGGGATCGAACCGCTCGGTTTCGGTGCGGACGAACCAGCCGCGGAAGTGCTGGAGCAACTGCGTGCGCGCCGGCGGCATGGCGGTGAGCGGCCGGGAGTCGAACACGTGACGGGCGTGCAGCGTCCGGGTCCCGCCCTCGGGCAGCCTGCAACGGACCTCCGCGCCTCCGTCCACGCTGTGCACCGATTCCGCTGTCGCGCGCAGCACCCGCCCGCCCTCCGAACGGGCCAGGTGGCCGTGGACCAGCCTTTCGTAATCGGTGGAGCGCACCATGCGGTAGGTGAACGGGGCCGGTTCGACGGCGACCGGGCGGCCGTCGGCGCCGTACACGCGCACGACGTCCCATGACGCGCCGACGGCCTCTTCGAGGCCGTCGACTCCCGCGTGCCAGTAGCACCAGGTGCGCCCCGCCGGGCGGAGCGGACCGTCCGGCGGCTCGATCACGGTGACGGTTGCGGAGCTGGTCTCCAGCAGCCGGTGTGCGAGGCTGAGACCGGCTGCACCACCTCCGACGACGATCACGTCGGACGTGTCGGCGGAGGGGAGCGTCACGGGGCTCGCCGTTCCACGACGGGCGTTCGGTCCGGGCCCGTGCGCACCGGTTCGGCGTCCGCCGCCAGCGCGTCCGCGGCAGCGGCGGCCACGTGCCGCGGGCCACCGCCACGGGGCAGCGGCGGCGCGGTGCCTGCCACCGGACGCTGGGCGAAGTCCGCGTCGAGGTGTCCCGGCCGGACAGCCGACGTCTCCCGTACGGCGCGAGCGCACGAAGCCGGATCATAGACGCCGAAGCGCGCTGTCGGAGCGCCTCGGTACGCCGGGGCCGCACGGCCCGAGCGGCTCGGGTCGCGTCCGGAAAGGGCCACACGCGCACCCCGGCCGGCGACTTCGGCGGTGATCGCACCGCCGAGAACTCCGGTGGCACCGGCCATCAGGACACGGGCGCCGCTCAGTTCCACACTTCACTCCTGGATACGCCTGCGACGAGGTCTTCCCGTCGGTCAGTGCTACGGGCCCCGTGCCGTGCACGGATGCGGCGGATCACGATGCGCGCCGGCGTCACCTCTGCCGCCCCAGGTCGGCGGACACCTCGCGCGCGGCGCGCGCTCCCGATGCCAGCGCGCCCTGTACGGAGCCCGTCGCCCGGTGGTCCCCGCACACGTAGCGTCCGGGGCCGAGCCGGGTGGTGCGGCTCAGCGGCCAGGGCGGAAGCATCGCCGGCAGCGCGCCCTCGACCGTGTGGGCGGCGATCTGCTGCCAGCCGCTCGTGTCGGTGCCGTAGAGCCCGGCCAGACGCCGGAGCACCGCCTGCGCCCTGCCGGGAGGGTCCGTTCCAAGGACGGAGGTGGAGATCAGCGCGGTGCCGGGGGGCGCGTAGCCGGGGGCCACCTCGCTGAGTACGCAGGTGTTCAGGATCGTGCCCGTGCTGTCCACCATCAGGGTGGGTTCGGCCATCGGTGTGCGGTCGGTGGCGTGGTAGTAGGTGGTGACCGTGCGACCGTCCGGCACGGTCAGTCCGGGCAGCAGACGGGCGGCCGTCGCCGGGTCCGTCGCCACCACGACGGTCCGGGCCGGCACCTCGTCCCCGGCCCTCAGCAGCACTCCCTCGTCGGTGATCTCCTCGACGGGCGTGTCCCGTCGCAGGACCCCGTCGGGAAGGCCTTCTGCAAGCTGGGCCGGCACCGCGCCGATGCCTGCCGCCGGGAGGCACAGAGTCCCTCGCACCATGCTTCGCCAGATCAGGTGGAAGAAGCGCGCGGAGGTCTCCAGACGGTCCTCCAGGAAGACACCCGACAGGAACGGCCGCAGGATGTCGTCGATCGCGGTGTCCGACACCCCTGCCCGGGTCAGGGCCGCCGCGGTGGAGCCCTCCCGGCGCCTTCTGACGACGGCAGCGGGCAGCACGGCGTCCCCAGCGGTGAGGGCTGTCAGGGCGGCCAGGTCGTGTGCCGACAGGACCCGCCCCGGCAGCAGGTTCCCCACCGCACCTCGCTCGCGCGTCGGGTCGGCGAGACGGACCGGCCCCTTCGGCGTGTGCGCGACGATGCCCGCCGTGAACGGCCGCAGGCGCAGGCTCCTCATGTCCAGGCGCGGCTTCACCTGCGGATACGAGGTGTTGAACACCTGGAACCCGCGGTCCAGCAAGAACCCGTCGCGCCGGTCCGTGCGCATCCGGCCGCCCACCGCGTCGGACGCCTCGAGCAGGGCCACCCTGTGGCCGGCGCGGGACAGGTCCAGCGCGCATGCCAGACCGGCCAGGCCCGCGCCGATGACGACGGCGTCCGGCGCCCGGCGGTGTTCGTCAGTCATGTCGCTCCTGGGTCGACGCGCTACCTGTGGCGCCCGGAAGCCGGGACTCGTCCCCGGCCCCTCCCCCGGACGGGATCCACGGACCAGCCGGCACGGGCCGGCCCCCCGAACGGGGCACCGGGCGCGGCCCGTCTGCGACGGATGGCGCAGAGGCGGCCGCTGGTCCAGCGGACCACGTTCCGCCGATCGATGCCAGGAGCCACGACCGAGCGACCCCGACGACGCGACGTCACTGGGCGGCCACCGCCTCCAGGGCGGCGACGGCCTCGGCAAGTCCCCCCGGACGCGCCACGCCCGTCGGCGCCTGCCCCGCCCATCCCGGTCCGAGGGCCAGGACGACCGGCCCGCGGCGAGCACCCCGAACGCCCCACTCCATCGCGGCCACGTGCTGAGCCAGTGGCCGGCTGGCGGTGGTCCGGGACTGGGCCCACAGCCCCACGGCGGCCGGCCCGGTCCTGCGCACCGCGGCGACGAGCGACTCGACGGGCAGCGCACCGCCGAACATGCGCACCGGTACACCCCTCTCCGCCAACGCGGCGGACAACACCTCCAGCGGCAGCGTGTGCATCTCCCCCGGCACGCACGCGAGCACCGTGGTGGCACCACGCCGGTCGGCGGCCGTCGGGGGCGCGGACCGCCGCAGCGCGCCGGAGACGTGCCAGGAGAGGAAGTGCTCGACCTCGACGTACTTCTCACCCGAGGTCTCCCACTTGCGGCCGACGGCCTGGAGCGTCGGCATGATCACCTCGGTCCAGGCCGCGACCAGCCCGTGCTCCGTGATCGCGGTGAGCAGCAGCCGGTCCAGGGCGACGGCGTCGAGGCGCAGGGCCGCCCGGGCGATTCCCCGGCACTCCTGACGTACGTCGCCGAGTCGCAGACCGCTCCCCGCCCGGCTTCGGGCACCGGCCGGGGGCCGGGGCGCACTCGCGGGCACGTGCCGGGGCGGGGCCGCCCTCGGCGGTTCCTCCGTGCGCGCCAGGCGCGCCGCCTCGGCCGGTGGCAGTCCGGTCGCCGTCCATGCGCACATCCGCTCCAGCCGGGCCACGTCCCGTGCGGTCCAGCGCCGGTGCCGGCCGCCGGTGTGGGCCTCGGGGCCGAGCCCGTACCGGCGGTCCCACGTACGGATCGTCGTGGGAGCGACCCCCAGACGCCTGGCCACCTCGCCGGTGGTCAGCCCGCCGACCTCCGGACCGCCCTCGCCTACCCGGTCCTCACCGCTGCCCCTCGTCGTGTCCATACCGTCACTGTACGACGCACAAACGACGCATGTTGCTTGCGTCGTTTGTGCGTCCAAGACTGGTGGTCACACGGCGGCCACGTACGGCGGACCGGCGAACCTGCCGTTCGGCGCAGGACCTTCCGTCCCCGCATCCGGCACGGCAGGAGGAATCAGGCCATGAACACGAGCACGCGACCGACCCCCGCTCCCGCCCCGCCCCAGGAGGGACCGCGCTACGAGGAGGATCTGGCCCTGGGCCTCGCCGCCGCCGACGAGGAAGCGTTCGCCGCGATCTACCGGCGCTGGGGCTCGCTCGTCCACACCATGGCCACCCGCTCCCTCGGAGACGTCCACGAGGCCGAGGACGTGACCCAGCAGGTCTTCGTGGGCGCCTGGCGCGGCCGGCACGGCTTCCGGCCAGAACGGGGCGCGCTCGGTGCCTGGCTGGTCGGCATCACCCGTCGCAAGATCATCGACGCGCTTGCCGCCAGGACGCGCCGTCTGGCCGTCGTCGACTCGGCCACGAACGGTGCCGCGCCTGCCGTGCCGGCCCAGAGCGCACCGGACGACGTGCTGGACCGCGTACTGCTGGTCGATGCCCTGCACCAGCTGCCGCACACCCAGCGCGAGGTACTGTGCCTGGCCTTCTACGAGGACCTGACACAAGTTCAGATCGCGGAACGCACCGGGGTGCCGCTGGGGACGGTCAAGAGCCACACCCGTCGCGGGCTGCACCGACTGCGCCTGATGATCGACCAGCCCGGCGTGAACGGCGCTGCCGCGCCGGCACAAGGCTGAACGGGGACAAGGGCCACCGGCCTTCGCCGTGGTGCCCGCCGGCGGCTCGTCCGGGTATCCGGATGCCCGCCCATGGTGCGGTTCCCCGTCGGGCCTCGGGCTCTACGGCAGGAGGCCGTCGCCGGCGGCAACAGGGCTTCGTTCCGTCTTGGATCCCCTCTTCAGCGCGCGGACGTGGGAACCGTCGACTGCGGCCCGGGAGAAGTCCAGGGCCTCGGCGCTGCGACGCTTGGCGAGGAGAGCCTTGTGCAGCCGGGGCCACACACCGGCCTCGGTCCACTGGGCCGGGCGCCTCCAGCACGTCATCGCCGAACCGAAGCCGAGCTCCTGCGGCAGGTGTTCCCAGGCGATCCCGGTATGCGGCACGAACAGGATGCCCTGGAACACCAGCTGATCCGGATGCCGCTTCCGCCCGGGATGGCGGGCTCGGCGCTCCACCTTCGGCAGCAGCGGCTCGATGGCCGTCCACAGTTCGTCGTCGACTTCCCACCGCTTCGGCGGCGCCACTTCGCGCCCCCGGATCAACAGTCCCGGAGCCATCCAACCACCAGCGATCCAACCACCTCCGAGATCATTTCGTCAGGAGTTCTCCAAGCGCTCCCGCCAGCAGGCACCAAACTGATCCACCCATGCCAACCACCCACCCACTGATCGGTAGAACCGCTCCTGGACATCGCCGCTCTCACCGCGCTGGGCATGGAGTGGGCGGGCGCGGTCCCGGTTCCCGAGGCCGCCCCGGAGCCCGCGCCGTCGGCGGCCCCGACGAAGCGGCCGCGGCGTGACCACCATGATGAGTGCGACAAGACGCCCTACGCGGGCGGTACAGGTACCTGTGACCTCATCGAGCAGTACGGGCCGTCCTCCGAACGCGACGATTCCTCATCTTCTTGTCAAGCCGTTCTGGCTGGGGCGCTGGCCGTCAGTCGGCCGCCGGCTCGACGGTCGCTGCAACTGAGCGACGGCGGAGCCCTGCGGCCACATGTTCCATTTCGACCAACGTGCCCACCAGGCCGGCGGTCCTCAGCTCGTCGGCCATTGCCCGCGCCTGCGCCAGCGACAGCCCGTGTGTCTCCCGCAGAGCGTGCAAGACAGGGACAAGACTCGACTCGGACCCTGCAAGACGAAGTCGAGCGGGTCCGTGCTCTGCCAGCAGCGCCTGCCGGATCTCCTCGGGGGTCGTTCCGCCGCTGTCCTGCTCACACCACGCAGTGGGACAGGTCAGGCATCTCCCTTCGGTGCCCCACCACACCTGCCCGCGGTCGATGAACTGGCCGATGTCGCGTATCAACACACCGCCGCAGTCATCGCAACGCGTCGTGACCTTCATGCCCTGAGTGATCACCGGACTCCCCGCCTTCGACCCTCGGTCTGGGGATCTTCCCGCGTATGCGTCTGCCCGTCGACCGCAATTCCTCGCGGATATGTCGTGCTCAAGCGGCGGTCGGGACCGGCGGTACGGGCTCGTAGGACCGATTGTCACGGAGAAGAGCCCAGAGGACGTTGACGCGTCGGCGGGCGAGTGCGAGCACGGCCTGGGTATGCCGCTTGCCCCCGGCGCGTTTGCGTTCGTAGAAGCGCGTGAATCCTCGAAGCTGCGAATGCTGATCAACGCGGAGGTGCAGAAGACCCGTTGGAGGCTGCGGCTGTATCTCTTGGGCCGGTGGAGGTTTCCGCTGATCTCACCCGAGTCGCGGGGAGCCGGGGCGACGCCGGCGAACCCGGCGAGCCGGTCCGGGGCGCCGAAGGCGGTCATGTCTCCGCCGGTAGCTGCGAGGAACTCGGCACCCAGCAGGGGCCATGCTCGCGATCACCTCGGCGTGTTTGTGCTCGCGAAACAGGGCCTGGATGAGCTTGTCGATCTCGGCGACTTGCTCGTTGAGGCGCATCACCTCCCTCGCCAGGGTGTGCACGAGCTGGGCGGTCGGCTTCTCCCCGCTCACGCTGGTGTGCTGGCGCTCGGCAGCTTCCACGGCGGCCTGCGCCAGTTGGGCGGCGCCGCGGACCTTGCGGCTGCGTAGCCAGGTCTCCAGTCGGCGGGCACCGGTGCGGTGGATGGCCACCGGGGTCTGGAAGCCGGTGAGCAGGACGAGGGGCCCAGCGTTGGTCACGTCCAGAGTTCGTTCGAGGGCCGGGAAGATTCCGGTGAGGCGGCCCCGCAGCCTGTTAATCGCACGGGTGCGGTCGTCGGTGAGGTCGCGTCGGTGAAAGGTGAGGATCTTCAGTTCGGTGACCAGTTCGTCGCCGGGCCGCAGGGGTTGCAGGTCCCGCCGAATGCGGGCCTGATCGGCAACGATCGCCGCGTCCTTGGCGTCAGTCTTGCCTTCGCCCCGGTAGCCTTCGGATGCCCGGTTGACTGCCACGCCGGCTGGAGGCCATGCGCGACCGTGCGGGACAGCCCTCCACCGTTCACCTCGGCATGCCCGACTTCCGCCGCGATGCCGGACGAAGCAGCACGGACTCCGAGGACTGAGCGCCGACGGGATTCTGATCACCGGACAGCGAAGCGCAGGGCCGCCTTCTGCCGCCTGGCTGACCTCCTCTGGGAGTCGGGCCTGACCGGAAAGCTGAACAAACCAGCGGCTTCAACCTGCCGCAACCTACTTCAATCCATGTCGATGGATTGAGGCTCGCCCGACCTTCGGCTCGCGAAGCGCGGTCGGCGCGCCGCTGGATACTCACCGCTGCGGGGCGTTCGGGTGGCGGCTGTTCCCCGGCTCGGTTCTGCCCGCCGAGGCGTTGAGCGAGGCGGTCACCAAGGTGCGCAGCGAATCGGCGAGGCGCTGGCCGTCACCTTGCTCCAGCAGGCGCAGGATCGGGTCGCTATGCAGGGTGGCGAGCAGGATATGGGCCAGGAGTTCGGCGTCCAGGTCCGAACGCTCCTGGCTGATCAGCGAGGTGATGTGGCTGTGCCAGAACTGGTAGACGGGGTGCGCGCTGCGCGGATCCTCTTCGGGCTTGTGTGCTGTCGTCACGGCGTGGCCGAGCGCGGCCAGGAGTCCCTTGTTGCGGGCTACCACGTCAACGACGGCGTCGAGGAAGGCGAGGAGGCGCTCTCGTGACGTGGCACCCGGGCCCAGCGGCGGTGGGCCTGTCGTGACGGCTTCGTGCAGGGCAAGGGCCCGTTCTGCCATCAGCGCCCGCATAAGGCCCATGCGGTTGCCGAAGCGGTGGAAGACCGTGCCCTTGCCGACGCCGGCTGCGGCGGCGACTTGTTCCATCGAGATCTGCTCGGGCCGGTGCCGTGCCAGGAGTTCCTCGGTCGCCAGCAGGATCGCGTGCCGATTTCGTGCCGCGTCGGCACGTTCGCGGCGGCCTTCTGTCATCGAGTCCTCACCCCGCATGGACAACTGGACCGACGGTCCAGTACGGTCGCCGAAGCTGACCGGAAGTCCACTTTAGCTGCCGGCGGAGACCCCTTGCCCGTTGGCCCCTCAGGAGAGTCATCATGCGACGAGTCCGCTACTACGAATACGGCGATCCGGACGTCCTCACGATCGAGGAGGCCGAAATCCCCACGCCGGGGCCGGGCCAGGTGCTCATCCGGGCCGAGGCGATCGGGGCAAACTTCGTCGACACCAAGTTCCGGCGCGGGCCGTCCAGCGGGGCGATCTTCCAGCGCCCCCTGCCCGGCAAACTCACCGGTGACGTGGTGGGCACCGTCGAAGCCGCCGGACTCGGCGTCGACACACAGCAGGTCGGCCGACGAGTCGCAGGGCTGGCCGAGGACGCGTTCGCCGACTACATCGTCGCCGACGCGCAATGGCTCGCCCCGATACCCGACGGACTCGACCTCGGTGCAGCCAGCATGCTGCCCATGGGCGCCCCGGTTGCACTCCGGATCCTGCGCACCGGCCGGCTTGCGTCGGGTGAGACGGTACTGATCCACGCCGCGGCCGGCGGCATCGGCCACCTGGCCGTACAACTCGCCAAACTGCTCGGCGCCGGCACGGTCATCGCCACCGCCGGCTCACCGGCCAAACTCGACTTCGCCCGCAGGTGCGGCGCCGACATCGCCATCGACTACACGGACAGTGACTGGCCCGACCAGGTCCGCAAGGCCGCACCGCGAGGCGTGGACGTCGTTCTCGACTCCGTCGGCGGCGAGACCCTGCAGCGGAGCTTCGACGTACTGGCTCCGTTCGGCCGGATCGTCATCTACGGAGCTGCGAGCGGCGAGCTGACCAGCCTGCCTTTCACCGACCTCTTCGCCCTGAAGTCCGTGGCCGGGTTCTCGCTCATCGCATGGCGCGCGGCCGACCCCGAGCAGGCCCGCCGAGAAATGACCGAGGTCGCCGAATACTCGACTGCCGGGCAACTGCACACCGCCGTGCACGCCCGCCTCCCGCTCGCCGAGGCAGCCGCAGCACACCGGCTACTCGAAGACCGGTCTCAGCTTGGCCGCGTCCTCCTCCTGCCCTAAGGGCTTGCCGGGAAACAAGTCGTGGCTTCCAGCTGTGGGGCTCGTTGGTCTGGTATGGGGAGACCGGAGGGGATCGAGGCCGTTCTGGCGGCGAAGTTCCAGGTGTTGTTGCCGCATCTGGACGAGCGTCAGCGTCGGCTGGCCATAGGGGCGGAAGCACTGTCGCTGGGGCATGGCGGCATCAGGATCGTCGCCGCTGCAGCCGGGGCACGGGAGGCCACGGTCTCGCGTGGGGCGGCTGAACTGGGCTCTGCTCAGGCACCGTTGGGGCGGGTGCGCCATCCCGGCGGAGGGCGGAAAAAGGCGGCCGAGCTGGACTCTGGGCTGCGGCCGGCACTGCTGGTGCTGGTCGAGCCCGACGAGCGGGGCGACCCGATGTCGCCGCTGCGATGGACGACGAAGTCAACCCGGAAGCTGGCGGCGGAGCTCACCCGCCAGGGGCACCGGGTCTCCGCTGACACCGTCGCCGCCCTGCTGCGGGAGGAAGGCTTCAGCCTGCAGGCCAACGCGCGTGTCGTCAGGCCGCGGAGCCGGCCGTGAGCTGGTCCATGGTGCCGGCCAGGTTGTAGTGGGCCCGCTTCTCGATGATCTTCCCGTCCTTGAACGTGAACAGGTTGAACATGGAAAACCGTGAAGGTCGGGTTCGGCTGTTGTCAGCCGAACTGCTCAACCGTGCTCTGCAGCGGCATCGGTCACAAGCTGCCACATCTCATAGTTCCCGCATTCCGCCGTGATCTCGGCCGTCGCCTGAGCCGCAGCGAAGAAGTCGTCGGCCAGCGGCGAGGTGCGCGACGCCGCCATCGCGACGAACACCTGGTCCGGCGCCAGGTCCGGGACGCGTACGTACCTGATGTCCGGCCGTGAGTAGAACACGGTCTCCGAGCGCCCCACGAACGAGATGCCGCGGCCGGCCGCGACGTGCTCGAGCTTCTCCTCCACCCCGCGCACCCGGAGCCCGGAGTCGGGGAGCGGACGCCTCGTGGGCTGCGTGCTCGGGTCGGCATGCCAGATCAGCGGTTCACCGGCCAGGTCCGCCTCGGTGACCTCCTCCTTGCCGGCCAGCGGGTGGTCCGCGGGCAGCGCCACCATGAGCGGCTCGGTGTAGAGCGGGGTCAGGCGCAGGCCGGTCTCGTCGACAGGCAGCCGCACAAAGCCGACGTCGACGCGGCCGTCGAGCAGCATAGGGACCTGGTCGTCCCATTCCATGCGCTGCACGTCCACGACCACGTCCGGATGGCGGCCCCCGAACTCTCGCGCTGCGGGGATGACCGGGATCCCCGCACGGAAACCGACCACCAGCCGCCGGCCGCCACGGGCAGCCGCGGTCACCCGGCGTCTGACCGCTTGCGCGGAGGCGAGCAACGGACCGGCGTCGTCGAGGAGTTGTCGGCCCGCGTCCGTCAGCGTGACGCCGTGGCTGTCCCTGGTGAACAGGGGGGCGCCGAGGTCCTGTTCCAGCGCGCGGATCTGCCGGCTGAGCGCAGGCTGCGCGATGTGCAGGTCCTCGGCGGCGCGGCCGAAGTGCAGCCTGTCGGCGACGGCGACGAAGTAGCGCAACTTGCGCAGATCCAGATCCATGGAGCCCCTCCCGGTCCCAGGGCCTCGGCAAAGTGGTGCTTCGTCCGGATTGGTGATCATGCGATRCCGAGGAGAGRGAGGGGCCGGTGGGGCTTCTCGCGTTGRGTCGCAGGTCGGCGGCGATGTTTCTCGGGTACTCACCGCAGTCGTTCTGGGGGCTGTGGCTTCCGGGGCTGGATGGGGATGCTCCGGAAGCCACAGCATGGGCGGCACCGCCCGTGACGCGGCGAAGGCTGGCGCCCCGCGCGCCCTGACGGTCACCGATACGATCGATGCGTTCCGCCAGTCACCACCGTTGCCCGCGAAACCCGTCCCCCGCCGCACGGACGCTCTCCCTGGTACGGCGGCCGTTACAACCGCCTCCCCCACTGCTTCTGCGGCGGAGCGATCCTGTGCACCTGCGCTTCCGAGGTCGTCACCTTCTCGGACAACGTCGGTGGGCTCAGCTCCGGAATTCTCACTGGTGACGGGCCCTGCCCCGGAGTCCGTTGACCACCAGTCCGAAGGTGGCTGCGGCGATGACCGCAGCGGCGACGGCGGGTAGGGCCCCGGCTTGCCAGTTGTCGAGTACTGCCCCGCCGAGCGTCGCCCCGGTGGCGATACCGAGGTTGAGTACGGTGATGCCGATCGCCCCGGAGGCGGCCTCCCGACCGGGGGAGGCGATCCGTAGCAGGTGCATCTGGAAGACCGGTGGCAGCAACCCGATGAGTACGCCCCAGCCTGCGATCACCACGACTGCCACGGAGAGATGGAGATCGAGTAGGAGCAGTGAGGCGGCGCTGCCGGCGAAGGCGGCACTGACCCAGCTGAGCGCCTGCCGCGGGAACCGGTCGGAGAGTGATCCGGCCCCGATGGTGCCGACCACCCCGGCCGCTCCGAAGACGAACAGCAGTATGCCGCTGGTGGCGTTTTCGTAACCGCCGAACTGTTTGAGCAGCGGTGCGATGTACGTGTAGAGCAGGAAGTGGCCGGTGATGACGAGCCCTCCGGCCAGCGCGACGCCGAGTACGGTCCACAGTGCCGGGTCTCGGCCTTCCTGCCGCACGGCTGGCTGGGGCGCGTCTGAAAGCGGCAGGGAACGGATACCCAGGGCCGCCAGCGCGAGCAGCGCCGCCAATGCGCCGAAGGAGACCCGCCACCCGAGCGCGACGCCGGCGGTAGCGCCGAGCGGAATGCCGACGATGCTGGCCATCGCGGGACCGGCCAGCACGACCGAGACGGCCCGGCCGGTCCGCGCCGGCGGGACGAGTGTGGCCACCGTTGGCACGAGCAGCGACCAGAAGAGGCCGTGCGCGGCAGCAGCGGTGATACGGCTGGTGAGCGCCCACCCGTACGAGGGGGCGAGTGCGGTGCCGGTGGTCGCGAGGGCGAGTAGCAGCAGAATGAGGGTGAAGAGCCGTCGGCGCGGTACCCGTGCGGTCAGCCGGGTCAGCGGGACGCTGGCTACGGCGATCGTCAGTGCCCATGCGCCGACCAGTCCGCCGGCGGTCGCGGGTGTGATGTCCAGGCCGTCGCTGAGCTGCAGCAGCATGCTCGCGGGCAGCAGTTCGGTGGTGACAGTGGCGAAGGCCGCGCCCGAGAGAAGGAGCAGTGCTCCCCAGGGCAACCTGGGCGGCGCTTCCGCAGCAATTTCGGTGGGTTGAGTACTCATGGTCGGTACCGTAAAGTCTCTCATTCATGTGAGAGTCAAGGAGCGGTTCATGAGGATCGGTGAGCTGTCCAAGCGCACCCGGATTCCGATCCGGATGCTGCGGTACTACGAGGAGCGGGGGCTGTTGAGGCCGGAGCGCGCACCGAGCGGCTACCGGCACTATCAGGAGGCGGACGTCGAACAGGCAACGCTGGTGAGCAGCCTGGTCAGATCAGGGCTGCCGACCAGACTGATCCTGCCGCTGCTCCAGAAGAACCAACTGAACCAGGTGGACGGGGACGAAGCAGACGACGGAGACGACCTGGTCGCACTGTTCGACGCCGAATTCGCCCGCCTCGACAGCCAGGTCAAATGCCTGAGCTTCAGCCGGAACGCCGTCCAGAAGCACCTGCGACGCCTCCGCACCAACCGGGTCAATCAAGAATCAACGGTCGCCTGAGCCGCTCAACCACCGTGCGCACAGCGGATGGTGGCTTCGAGGTGCTCAGATTGTCGGCCTTCCGCCTCATGCAGAATGCCGCCGGCCAACGCCCGGGCAAGCACGCGTGGTCCGGTGAAGGTGCTGGGCGTCCTCGACCACCACGGGCAGTTGAGCTTCATAGCCCTGCAACCCGCCGGCCATGACAGCGTCGCGGCCGGATCCACTGCGGCCGGCAGCTCTCGATCCAGAAGTTGAACACGCGAAGATCCTCTCGGGGCGTCGCAAGTCCCGAACGTCCCTCGTTGCCGCCAGCCGTGTCAGGGTGGACAGAACCGACGCAGGCACCGAATTCCATGATCATGTGAGTGTCGAGTTCCCATGACCCCTGCGGAAGACCGTGCCTGCACCTGCATCCGCCCTGATCCCTCCCATCCTTGGCCAGTTCCGTGGTCAGCCTCCTCTGCAGCCGGCCGAGCATCCTGGCCTGCTGGAACGTCTGGCCGAGGTCCCCGATCCGCGAGCCGCTCGCGGGATACGGCACGCTCTCGGCTACGTCCTGGCGCTGGCCGCCGCGGCCGTGCTGACCGGAGCGACCTCGCTCCTGGCGATCAGCGAATGGGCTGCCGACGCGCCGCAGACAGTGCGGGCCTCCCTCGGCGCCCCGCACGACGTGCTGACCGGGCACCACCCAGTGCCCGGAGAGGCAACCCTGCGCCGGGTACTCTCCCGCGTCGACGGCGACGCCCTCGATCAGGCCGTCGGACGCTGGCTCGCCGACCGCCACCACGCATCACAACAGGCAAATGGTCTGCGGGGAATCGCCGTCGACGGCAAGAGCCTGCGCGGAGCCGCCCGCGCAGGAGGGCGCAAGATCCACCTTCTCGCCGCGCTCGACCACACCAGCGGCCTGGTCCTGGCCCAGCTCGACGTCGGCGAGAAGACGAACGAGATCACCCGCTTCAAACCGCTCCTGGACACCATCGGCAACCTCACGGATGCAGTGGTCACCAGCGACGCACTCCATACCCAGCACGAGCACGCCGCCTACCTGACCGGACGCTCGGCGCACTACATCGTGATCGCCAAGGGGAACCAGAAGAAGCTCCGCAAGCAGCTCGCAGCCCTTCCCTGGAAGCAGATCCCGCTGCAGGACCGCACCCGCGCCACCGGTCACGGCCGCAGCGAGATCAGACGCATCAAGGTCTGCACCGTGAACAACCTCCAGTTCCCCGGCGCCCAACAGGCCATCCAACTCAAACGCCACCGCGTGCACCGCAAGACCGGGAAGACCACCCTGTACACCGTCTACGCGGTCACCAGCCTGACTGCAGAGCGGGCAACGCCCGCCCAACTGGCGACCCTGATCCGCGGACACTGGTCAGTCGAATCGCTACACCACGTCCGGGACACCACCTTCACCGAGGACGCCTCCCAGCTACGGACCGGCAATGCACCCCGCGCGATGGCCACCTGGCGCAACCTCGCCATCGGCGCACTCCGCCTCGCCGGCACCACCAACATCGCCGCCGACCTGCGACACAACGCGAGAAGCCCCCACCGGCCCCTCGCTCTCCTCGGAATCGCATGATCACCAATCCGGACGAAGCACCACTTTGCTGAGACCCTGCTCCCGGTCCGGCAATGCCTTGAGGTTATCACCACGGCCAAAACGGGTCTTGGACACCCGCTCGGGCCAATGGCATCGTTCATGGGGCCGAGAGAATTCGGTACAAGAATGCGGGATCGGTAATTGCTGCTCATTAATCCAATGGAGCGATCATGGGAATGCTCGATGGCGAGATAGCGGTGATTACCGGGGGATCCACCGGATTGGCACTGGCCGGGGCCAAGCTTTTCGTCGGGGAAGGAGCGCATGTATTCATCCAGGCCCGGCGCCAGGAATCACTGGACGAGGCCGTCGCCCTGATCGGCCGCGACGTCACCGCGGTCCAGGGTGACGCGTCCGACCTGGACGACCTGGACCACTTGTACGACCTGGACCTCCGGGTGAACGTCCTGACCGCCGGCCAGGTCGGCACGGCCAAGCAGGAAGAGCTGTTCGACGAGACGACCAGGACTGCCTTCGAGTCCCTGATCCCCCGCGGAAGGTTGGGCCGCCCCGAGGAGATCGCCGCGATCGCCCGGTTCCTGGCCTCCGGCGACTCCAGCTACGTCAACGGGCTGGACCTTGCCGCCGCCGGCGGCACCACCGCTATCCGGACCAGGCACGAACGAGACCGGGTCATGCACGAACGAGACCGGACCACGCGCGAACGAGACAGAGCGGCGCCCCAAGAACAGGTGCCCCCGAGAACAGGAAGAGAGCACAGCTCATGAGCAGCATCACCTTCATCGGCGCGGGGAACATGGCCCGCACGATCGGCGCACTCGCGGTAGCGGGCGGCAACACCGTCGAGATCATGGCACGCGATCACTCCAAGGCCGAGGCCCTGGCCCAGGCTCTGGGCGGCGGCACGACGACGGGTGAGTGGGGCGCCGTCCCGGCCGGGGACATCGTCATCACGGCCATGTTGTACGACGGGGTCGTTCCGGCCGTCGCCCAGTACGGAGACGCCCTCGCGGGCAAGACCATCGTCGATATCAGCAACCCCTTCAACCCCACGGGCGACGGCCTGGCCCACAGCGAGGAGACCTCGATCGCGCAGGAAGTCGCCAAGGTGGCCCCGGCCGACGCGAGCGTGTTCAAGGCCTTCAACACCATCTTCCGCGGCGTTCTGGAGAACGGCCGGCCCGATGTCTTCTTCGCCGGTGACGACCCGCAGGGCAAGGCGGACGTGGCGGCATTCATCAAGAGTCTCGGACTGCGCCCGCTGGACGTCGGCGGCCTGAAGATGGCGCACTGGCTCGAAGGAGCGGGCGTGCTCACGGTAGGCCTCGCCGGCAACGGAATCGGCCACGTGAACTTCGCCCTGGGCGTCAACGAGTTTACGGGCTGACCCCCGGGGCCGGCCAAACAGTCGGCGAATAGGGGGCCGTGCGCTCCGGCTAATTGACGGAACCACCGACGCGTCGATGCCAAATGTCAGATTCCGGATTTCAATAGTGGCGAAAGAGTTCGCCCGAGGAGGCGCAACGCAATGCAGCTCGGTTTCGTGATTCCCCTAGTCGGGCCCGCGGTCAGCGACGCCCCCGCCCTGAGCGCTTTCGTCCGCGGACTCGAGG
The DNA here is from genome assembly GCF_008042275.1 of Streptomyces sp. OR43. Lineage (GTDB taxonomy): Bacteria > Actinomycetota > Actinomycetes > Streptomycetales > Streptomycetaceae > Streptomyces. Next base: position 34,392 of record NZ_RDBK01000037.1, read on the forward strand.
ACCTCGGCTACGACACCCTGTGGGTCGGCGATCGCCTGGTCACGCCGGTTGATCTGGGCAACGGCTACCTGGACCGGGGGCCACAGATGGCCCGCTCCTTCGACCCGATGCTGCTGTTGACCGTCGCTGCGGCGGCGACCGACCGGGTACGCCTGAACACCAGCACGCTCAGCACGTTCTACTACGAGCCGCCGCACCTGGCCCGGCAGTTGACCACGCTCGACGTGCTCAGCGGCGGCCGCCTCGGCCTGGGTGTGGGGGTGGGGTGGATGAAGCAGGAGTACGACATCGTCCGCAGCGCGGACTGGAGCCGGCGCGGCAAGATGCTCGACGACACCCTGGCGTTCCTGCGGGCGTGGTGGACGACCAGTCCCGTGTCCTGGGACAGCGAGTTCTTCACCATGCCACCGGTCCACGCCGGCCTCCGTCCGGTCCAGGCGGGCGGGCCGCCCATCTGGATCGGGGGTGCCAGTGAGGCCGCGATGCGCCGGGTCGGCCGCAGCGGGGTCGGCTGGCTCGGGGTCGAGGGGCCGGCGCCCGCTGCGTCGGCCAGTAGCCAGGACGAGGGCGCCGGTCGCTTGTGGTCGAGCGGCGGAGGAGGCCGGCCGCGATCCCGACGCACTCAAGACGGCCATGCGGATCAACCTCGAGCCGGGCACGTCCGTCGGCTCGGTCGCGGACCAACTGAAGCGGTACGCCGAATCCGGTGTCGACGAGGCGTACTTCGATGCCTTCACGATGTTCGCCGGCCTTGACCAGCTACTCGACTTCGCCGGCCAGGTGATCGAGCGTACCGGCCGGTTGTGACACCCAGGAAACGACCACCGAAGAAGCCAGAGGAAGAGAGAACTCACCATGAGCAGCATCAGTTTCATCGGTCTCGGGGGCATGACCCACGCCATCGCCTCACGTGCGGTAGCGGGCGGTAACTCCGTCGAGCTGATCGGCCGTGACGCCGCCAAGGCCAAGGGCCTGGCCGCCGAGCTCGGCGCCGGGGCCACGGTGGGGACCTTCGGCGCCGTCCCTGTGGGCGACATCGTTGTCCTCGCCGTGCCCTACACCAGCGCCGTGCAGGTCGTCGCCCAGTACGGGGATGCCTTGGCCGGCAAGGTCATCGTCGACATCTCCAACACCTTCGACGCCGACGCCACCGGGGTGGTCACTCCCGAGGGCACGTCCGGTGCGCAGGAGATCGCCGAGGCGGCGCCGGCGGGCGCGCATGTCGTGAAGGCGTTCAACACAGTGTTCGGCCATGTCCTGGTCCAGGAGCGTCCGTTGGACCTGCTCTTCGCCGGAGACGACGCACGGGCCAAGGCCGACGTGTCGGCGTTCATCGCGAGCCTCGGACTGCGTCCCCTCGACGTCGGCGGCCTGGAGATGGCCCGCTGGCTGGAAGGGATCGGGCCGCTGCTGATGGGCCTGGCCCGGAACGGCGCGGGGACCTTCGACGTCGCCATCGGCGTCGACCTCCGCGGCTGAGCGCGCCCGCACCACCCGGCACCACCACTTCGCGCACCACATCACGACAAGGAGCAGTACGTTGCGCGTCTTCGTCACTGGCGGGACCGGCCATTCCGGTTCGTACATCATCCCCGAACTCATCGCCGCAGGACACGAGGTCACCGGCCTCGTCCGGTCGGACACGGCCGCCGCGGCACTGTCCGCGCTCGGCGCGAAGATACGCCGCGGCGACCTCCAGGACCTGGACGGGCTCAAGGAGGCGGCCGCGGACTCCGACGGCGTCATCCACGTCGCACACCGGCAGGACCTGCTTCCGTCCGGCGGGATGGCTGCCGTGGCCGCCGCGGAGCTCCCGGTCATGCTCGCCTACGGCGAGGCGCTCGCGGGGACCGGTAAGCCGCTGGTCGCGGCGGGAAGCATCGGCTCGCCCGGGACCGGGACGTACCTGGGCCGGCCGGGTACCGAGGAAGACCCGGCCCTGCCCGTCGGCGACGAGCAAAAGGGCACCCTGCGGGCCCGTAATGTCGTGGAGTCCGCCGTCATCGGACTCGCCGAGCAGAACGTGCGGTCCTCGGTCGTGCGGATCGCCAACATCATGCACAGCACGACCGACCGTGGCTTTCTCCCCATGCTGATCGCGCTCGCGAAGGAGAAGGGCTTCGCCGGCTACCCCGAAGACGGCACGAACCGGTGGAACGCCGTGCACGCCCGCGATGCCGCCTCCCTGTTCCGTCTGGCGCTGGAGAAGGGCCCGGCCGGCAGCTACTGGCACGCGGTCGAGGACGAGGGTGTCCCGTTCCGCGAGATCGCCGAGGCCATCGGCAGCCGCCTGGGCCTGCCCGCCGAGAGCGTTCCCCTGGACGAGCTGATCCTGCCGGCACATTTCGGGTTCCTTACGAACGTCGTCACGCAGAGCTACCCGACGTCCCACCTCATCACCCGCCGGACCCTCGGCTGGGAGCCGGCCCAGCCCCGCCTGCTCGCCGATCTGGACAACGGCCACTACTTCCCCGCCGGCTGACAGCAGGAAAGGGCAAGGCTCGTACAAGGACAAGGCTCTCCCGGAAGGACGCCGAGAACATGACGACTGTGGGATTCATCGGAAGCGGAGCCGTCGGCAGCACCCTCGCGCGACTCGCCGTCGAGGCCGGCCACCAGGTCGTGCTCAGCAACTCGCGCGGTCCCGGGACGCTCACGGACACGGTCGCGAGACTGGGTCCGGGGGCCTCCGCGGCGACGAGCGCGGAAGCCGCGGCGGCCGGTGACATCGTCGTGGTCACGGTGCCGGTCACGGCCTTCCCCGACCTTCCCGCCGCACCACTGGCGGGAAAGACGGTCATCGACACGTGCAACTACGGCCCCGAGCGGGACGGGCACATCCCCGAGCTCGACAGTGGATCGCTCACCTCGAGCGAGCTGCTGCTGCGATACGTCCCGGACGCCGGGCTCGTGAAGGCCTTCAACACCATCTACTTCAAGCACCTGCTGACACTCGCCCGCCCGGCGGGGGCGGCCGACCGGTCGTACCTGCCGATCGCCGCGGACTCGGCGCCGGCGAAGGCGGCGGTCACCGACTTCATCGACTCCATCGGGTACGGCGTGGTGGACGCGGGCCCGCTGGCCAACAGCTGGCGGCAGGCCACGGGCACACCGGTGTGGGGCGCCCCCTATGGGCCGTACTCGAACGAGAAGGGCCGGCCCGCCGGCGACGACGTCATCCGCGCGGCACTGGCCACCGCCACGCGGTAACCGCGGGTCGGCGCGGGCCGGCGACGTCGTCGACCAGCACTGAGCACGTGAGCACGTGAGCACGACCAGGAGAGGCACATGACCGACCACCCGGCGCTGATCGCCGTGACCGATGCGGAACTCGAAGACCTGCGCGCGCGGCTACGCGCCACCCGGTGGCCCACCCGGTGGCCCGTCGACGGCTGGGAAGCGGGCGCCGACACCACCGAGGTGCACCGCTTGGCCGAGTACTGGGCCACAGGCTATGACTGGCGCACCCACGAGGCGCGGATCAACGCCCTGCCGCACCATGCGGCCACCATCGGCGGCACGCCCGTCCATTACCTCCGGTTCGACGGCGAGCGGCCGGGCGCCCTGCCGATCGTGCTGACCCACGGCTGGCCCAGCACCTTCCTGGAGCTCACCGACCTCGCCCGGCGTCTCGCGGAGCCGTCGAAGCACGGCGGCGACGCGTCCGACGCGTTCACGGTCGTCGTCCCCTCGCTGCCCGGCTACGCGTTCTCGCCGCAACGCCCGGACCTCCCGCCGACGCTCCAGACCCACCAGATCTGGCACCGCCTCATGCGGGACGAGCTCGGCTTCGACCGGTACGCCGCCCATGGCGGGGACCTGGGCGCGGGGATCACCTCGCGTCTGGGTGAGGCCTACCCGGAGTCGCTGGCCGGCATCCACCTGCTCGCGGTCGCCGCACCCCAGGAGTACGACGCCGCCGGCCTCACCCCGGACGAACAGGCCTACCTCGATCAGGTCGCCAACTGGAGCGCGGAGGAAGGCGGTTACCAGCACCAGCAGAACACTCGGCCCCTCACCCTGGCCCACGCCCTGGCGGACTCTCCGACCGGCCTGCTGGCCTGGATCGTGGAGAAGTACCGCGCCTGGAGCGACTCGGGCGGCGACCTGTCGTCCCGGTTCACCGACGATTTCGTCCTCACCCAGGCCTCCCTGTACTGGTTCACCGGCACGATCTCGACGTCGTTCCGGCCCTACTACGAGTACGCCCGCGGCCTGACCCGGCGTATCGAGAAGGTCGAAGTGCCCACCGCCGTCGCCGTCTTCCCCGTCGACCTCACCCGGCCCCCGCGCTCCTGGGCCGAACGCACCTACAACATCACCCGGTACACGTCGATGCCGCGCGGCGGACACTTCGCCGCCCACGAAGAGCCCGGACTGCTCGCCGGCGACATCACCGAGTTCTTCCGCCCACTGCGCTGAGACCGACCCGGCAGCGGTCCAGGAGCCGGCCGGCCACCCCTCAGGTCACCAGACGGCTGCGGTAGGCGATTCTTCCCCAGCCCGGTTGCTGTGATCGTTGGCTGCGGAGGTGCTTGCGCTGACGGGCTTCGGCTGCCTGGTCACAAACGTACGGGTCGGCGTCTGCTGCCAGTTGGCCGGGCACAGCCGAGGTCGCGGGGTCTGCGGGCTGTGGGGCGGGAGAGCGGCCCATGGCGATTGCGACCGAGGCGCGAACACGGGGGTTGCCGTCGTTCGCGAGCAAGCGGACCTTCGGCAGGGTCCTGGGCTGCTGAAGGAAGCCGAGGGAGCTGAGGGCGCAGACGCGCACCTGCGGGCGCGGGTCGTCCAGCAGGTTCAAACAGCAGGTCGACGGCCGCCTGCTCTGTCCCGTGGCTGCCGAGCGTGCCCACGACCGCGCTGCGGACTCCCTCGTCCGAGTCCTGCGCAGCGTGGCCAGCAGGTAGAGATCGCCCGGTTCGGGGACGAAGCCGAGCAGCCGGATCGCCGCCCTGCGAAGGTCCTCATCGTTGCCAACGGCGCACGGCAGGAGGATTCGCGCGCGGCGGCGGGTTTCCCTGCGCGAGTGCACAGAGCCTCGTCGAGAGGGAGTCCTGGTCGTCCCCCAGATTGCGGGAGCAGGCCCGCAACAGGGCGGCAAGTGACGTGTGGCCGGCGGTCTCGGCCGGAATCCGCGCGAGCACATGACGGGCATACCAGTTGCCCGCTTCCCTTGCTGCCGCGAGATGCCGTTCCAGGTGCGGAACCAGCTCCCGCCGCCGGGCGGCCACGAGCTCCTCTTCGATTGCTGCAAGCTCGTCGAGGTCGCAGTCCTGATCCGTGAGTCCGGCCGCCGGCTCACCAAGGCGCGGGGTGAGGTCATCCGCTGCCCGTTGGCCTAACCCGTCCTCCTTCTGATCCTTCAGACGGCACCGAACCTGCCACCGCGGGTTCCCCTGCTGCGGTCACGGAACGGATGGTCCAACAGGCCTCTGACAACGGCGTTCGTGACAGCCGGCGGACACAGCTCGTCGTCGACATTCCACGGCTTTGACTGAGCCTCCGCAAAAGCCGGACCACCAGCCCTGCCGGCTGGCGCAGAGGGCGAGACAGGTTCCGCTACCCGGCGAGATGGCGGAACAGACTCTCGAGGTCCTGTTCGCCGTCCCGAGTCTGGGCGTCGTTGGCCAGACCGGCGTCCATGAGCTGTGCTGTGGCGGGTCGGAATACGAGCCCGGCCCAGGCGGCGTTCTCCCGCGCCAGGCCGTCAGAATGATCGCGGGGAACGATGGCATGCTTGGCTGCCGCGACAACGCCGTCGGGCAGCGCGGCGATGTTACCGGCGAGGCGGTTGACGAACTCGTCGAGCTGGTCGGCGGGAACGGCTCGGTTGACCCAGCCGTACCGCTCGGCGGTCTCGGCATCCATCAGGTCGGCGCCGAGCACGATCTCCAAGGCGCGGTGACGGCCGACGCGCTCGGTGAGGTACTGCGTGGCGCCACCGCCAGGGACGATGCCCATGAGAGCTTCGATCTGGCCGAGCCCGGCCGTGCCGGTCGCTGCGAACGCCATGTCCGCTGCTATGACGAACTCGGCTCCGCCGCCGCGCGCCTTGCCGGCGAGCTTGACGATGGTCACCTGAGGTTGGCGGCGTAGCTGCTCCCCGACTGCCTGGAAGACGTTGACGCCGTCCGGCAGGTCGGCCATGAGTCCGGCGAGGGCGTTCGGGGTGGCGGTCATGTCGACGTGGGCGAGGAAGAAGTCCGGATCCGCGCTGTCGAACACGATCACGCGTACGGTGTCGTCGCCGGCCAGCGTGGTGAGCAGGCGCCGCAGGTCGGTCATGACCGCGACGCTGAGGACGTTGATCGGCGGGTTGTCGATCGTGACGTGTGTGACTGCGTCCTTCCGGCTGACGCGCAAGGTCTGGTAGTCGTCGTGGCCCATGGCTTTTCCCCTAGGTACCTGGCAGGATTCTGGTTCCTGTTGCATACCTACAGTGAAACCGGCTGTGACCTGCGTCAATAAGGCACTTCAGGCATCCCAGGGATCGTGGAGGATACCGCTATGGCCACTTCTGAGGCCGTCTACCGGGCCATCGCCGAGCACGACGTGGTGTTTCGGGCCGACTGTCCGAGCCGGCCCATCCTCGATCAGATCGCCGACAAGTGGTCGATGATGGTGATGGCGGTCCTGGTCGAACCACGCCGGTTCAACGAGATCAAGCGCCGCCTCGACGGCGTCACGCAACGTGTCCTCACGCAGACCCTGCGCCGGCTCGAACGCAACGGGATGGTCGAGCGCCGCGTGCTGCCGACCTCGCCGGTCGGCGTCGAATACTCGCTGACCTCTCTCGGCGAATCCCTGCGCGAGCCGTTCGCCCACCTCTACGACTGGACCGTCGCGAACGCCTCCGAGATCCAAGCACGCCGGCGCGACTACGACCAGCGAGCCCCGCGCTGACACCGCCCTGAGGCGAGCCGTAACAAGCGGTACCCACCTAGGGCGTGTGCCACGCGCCGACCAGGACCGGCGGCTCAAGCCCATGCGGGGAGCTGTGACGGTCGGGGAAACAGTGCCGATGGTGTCGTTGATCGAATGACTGGGGCCGCGGCCCGGGTGCGGGCGGAGTCGGAGCAGCTCACGGCCTGCCTCGCGAGCTGTCCAAAGCTGGATACACCCATCGACAGCCATCCAGCCGTACCGTCGGTCACGACGAGCCTGCCTACGAGCTCGCAACACGATCTTGGTGGCCGGGCAAATCCTGCCCCTGAAGCTCGGGTTCGGCTCGGGCAGACCTGCTGGCGCCGCCTGGAGCGGTGGCAGAAAGCGGGAGTCTTCGACCGGCTTCACCGGCTCATGCTCGCGGAGCTGAACGCCGTCGGCGAACTCGACTGGTCACGTGCGTGCGTGGACGGTTCCCACGTCCGCGCGAAAAGGTGGCGCCGGTATCGGAGCTGTTCGCGGCAGACCGATGTTGAGCAGGCCAGGCGTCAGGATGCCGCGGGCAGGGCCCCCGGGGCGGCTGCTACTTCTGCCGTGCATGGCGAAAGGTGGTCAGGCCGTAGCAGGCGACAAGGACGACGGTGAAGGCGAGGCCGATGCCGGCGGCCTGGCGCATGTCGGGGACCTTCACCGCGGTGGCGGCGACGGAGAGTACTCCGGCTCCGGCAAGGACCGCGAGCATGCTGCCGCCCGGGATGCTGAACCCGGTGAATTCCGTGGGATGCGCGTTCCGGTGGCGCCGGAAGGCGACGTACGAGGCGAGGATCAGCAGCCACACCAGCAGGACGGCGAAGATGGCGATCGACATCATGATGCTGAAGAGGCCACTGACGTCGTAGAAGGCCAGCAGAGCGGCGGCTGCGATGCCCAGGGTGGATACGGCCAGGGCGATGGCGGGGACGCCGCGGCGGCTGAGCCTGGCCATCGGGGCGGGGGCCAGTCCGTCGTCGCCGAGCGAGTGCAGCAGTCGGGACGCCCCGTAGAGGTGGGCGTTGGCCGCGGACACGGCGGCGATGAGCACGACGGCGTTGGTGACGGTCGCCGCGGCAGGCACGCCGACGTCCGAGAAGACCTGCACGAACGGGCTGGTTTCGACACTGCCGTCGCCGGCCGCCATGTGTCGCCACGGGATCAGCGCCATCACCAGGATGATCGACAGGATGTAGAAGAAGCTCAGCCGCCAGGCGAGCTGGCGCATCGCGGTGCGGATGGTGCGTTGCGGGTCGGCGGCCTCGGCCGACGCGATGGCGACGACCTCGAAGCCGGCGTACGCGAACATCACCACGGACATGGCCAGCCAGACGGAGCTCGCCCCGTGCGGGAGGAAGCCGCCGTCGTCGGTGAGGTGGGCGAAGCCGGTGGCCTTGGTGTCGGGCAGGCCGAAGAAGACCAGCAGGGCGGCGCACAGGATGAACGCGCACAGCGCCACCACCTTGATGGTGGAGAGCCAGAACTCGGTGGTGCCGAACGACTTCACACTGATGATGTTGACCACGAGCACCACCGCGGCGATCGCCAGGATGGCCGCGGACATCGGTGCGTCCGGCCACCACCAGCGGATGTAGAGCGCGGAGGCGACGACCTCGGTGCCGATGACGACGACGGCGCTGAACCAGTACAGCCAGCGGCTGAGGAAGCCGGCCCACGGGCCGAGGTAGCGGTGGGCGATGGTGCCGAAGGAGCCCTGGACCGGGTGCGCGGCGGACATCTCGCCGAGCAGCACGGCGATGATGGCGACCAGCGCGGCCCCGGCCACGTACGAGAGGATTACGGCAGGGCCTGCGGCGGATATCGCCGATCCGGAGCCGAGGAAGAGGCCGGTGCCGAGCGCGGAGCCCAGTCCGATCATGGTGGTCTGTCGGTGCGTGAGGGAGCGGACCAGCTTGTCGCCACCACCGACGGGTCTGTCGGTTTCGGCGTCGGGGGAGGCTGGGGCCAGTGCGGGTTCTCTCGGTGCTGCCATGGCGGCGGTGCCCTTCTGAGCAGGAGTGGGGTGGGGTGGGGAAG
>NZ_RDBK01000038.1:0-49253 GCF_008042275.1 Streptomyces sp. OR43
GGAGCTCCGGTGGTCCCGGGGTGGGCCGCCCGGCACCGGCCGGCCTCCCTGCGGCGGGCTGTCCGCCGCCGGTGGTCCAGGCGCCGAGGCCCGCCGCCGCCCCCACACCGCGCCTGCCCGACTGGACCCGCGGCATGACGACCGGGCACAAGGCGACCGGTACCGCTGCCATGCTGCCGGACTCGGTCGACCACTCGGCGGGCCTCACCGGCGCCTGGACCACCGGCGGCGGACAGCCCGCCGCAGGGAGGCCGGCCGGTGCCGGGCGGCCCACCCCGGGACCGGAGCTCCTCTCGATACTCGCCAGCCGCCACAGCGCCGGCCTCAACCTCGGCAGGCTCGGCCACTGGGAGGAGGCGGGCGAGGTCCACCGCGCGGTCGCCGCCGAACGCGAGAGCGTCCTCGGGCCCGACCATCCCGACACGCTCTCCAGCCGGTACGAGGTGGGCTTCACCCTCAGCCGGACCGGACGGGCGGCGGACGCGCTGCGGGAGTTCGCCCATGTCGCCCAGGGCCGTGAGCGCGGCCTGGGCCCCGACCATCCGGAAACCCTCGCTGCCCGCCAGGAGATGGCGTACGTCCTGGGCCAGCTCGGCCGGCACTTCGAGGCCCACCAGCTGTACGCCGCCGTTCTCACCTCCCGGGAACGCTCGATGGGGCCCGACCACCCGGACACCCTGCGCTGCCGCCACAACCTGGCGTTCAACCTCAGCAGGCTCGGGCGGCTGGAGGAGTCGTACGGCATGGCCCGCGACGTCGCGGAGGCGCGCGCCCGGCTGCTCGGCGCCGCCCACCCCGACACCCTCGTCACCCGCTACGAGGTCGGGTACACCCTGGGCCGGCTCGGCCGCTGGACGGAGGCCCTGCAGACCTACCGGGAAGTCGTCCAGGCCCGAGCGCAGGCGCTGGGCGCCGACCACCCGGACACCCTCGCGGCCCGCTACGAGGTCGGAATCAGCCTCGGGCGGCTGGGCCGCAGCACCGAGGCCCTGGAGCTCTACCGCGCGCTCGTCGAGGACCGGACCCGGGTCAGCGGCCCCGCCGACCCCGAGACACTGCGTGCCCGCCACGGACTGGGCGTCAACCTCGGCCGGCTGGCCCGCTGGGAAGAGGCGCTGGCCGAATCCCGCGAGGTCTGCGCGCACCGCGAACGCGTACTGGGTCCCGACCACCCCGACACTCTGGTCAGCCGCCGCGAGGTCGCCGTCGGTCTCGGCTGGCTGGGCCGCTGGGCCGACGCCCTCACCGTCTACCGGCAGGTGGCCGAGGCACGGACCCGGATCCTCGGAGCCGACCACCCGGACACCCTCGCCGGGCGCAACGACGAGGCGCACTGCCTCGAACAGCTCGGCAGGAGCCAGGAGGCCGTCGCGCTCTACCGGCAGGTGGCGGCGCTGCGGCAGCAGCGGGGCATCCCGTCGGGCTGAGGGCCGTCCCGCCCTTAGGACCCATCGTCCGGACCATGCCGGACCCCGCGGACCCGGCCTGATTCGAACGAGAGGCCCTGGCCCGACGGCCGGTGGACATCCGGACCTGGTCCGGGCCGGGCGTCCGTGCTACCAAGGGACATGCCCGTACGAGACAGCTATGACGCAGTGATCGTCGGCGGCGGCCACAACGGCCTCGTCGCCGCCGCCTACCTCGCCCGCGCCGGACAGTCCGTCCTGGTCCTGGAACGGCTGGGCACCACCGGGGGAGCGGCCGTCTCGACCCGTCCGTTCGCCGGGGTCGACGCCCGGCTGTCGCGCTACTCCTACCTGGTGTCGCTGCTCCCGTCGAAGATCGTCCGCGATCTCGGCCTGGACTTCGCGGTACGCAAGCGGACCGTCTCCTCGTACACCCCGGCCGTCCGCGACGGCCGCCCCACCGGCCTGCTGGTCGCCGGCGACCGCACCCGCGACTCCTTCGCCGCCCTCACCGGCTCGGACCGGGAGTACGAGGCATGGCAGCGGTTCTACGGACGCACCGGGCAGGTCGCCGAGCGGGTGTTCCCGACGCTCACCGAACCGCTGCCCACGCGGGACGCGCTGCGGCAGCGGATCGACGACCCGGACGCCTGGCGGATGCTGTTCGAGGAACCCATCGGCGTGAGTGTCGAGAACACCTTCGACGACGACCTCGTCCGCGGAGTCGTCCTCACGGACGCTCTGATCGGAACCTTCGCCGACGCGCACGATGCCTCGCTGCTCCAGAACCGCTGTTTCCTCTACCACGTGATCGGCGGCGGCACCGGCGACTGGGACGTCCCGGTCGGGGGCATGGGCGCGCTCACCGACGCTCTCGCCGGCGCCGCGCGCGCCGCCGGTGCGCAGATCCGCACGGGGCACGAGGCGGTCCGCGTCGACACCGACGGGACGCACGCCGAGGTGATCGTGCGGACGGACAGCGGTGAGACCGCCGTCGGCGCGCGCCGCGTCCTCGTCAACGCCTCGCCCGAGGCGCTCGCCGCCCTCCTCGGCGACGAGCCGCCGACGCCCGCCGAAGGCGCCCAGCTGAAGGTGAACATGCTGCTCACCCGGCTGCCCCGGCTCAAGGACCGGTCCGTGGACCCGCGTCAGGCGTTCGCCGGGACCTTCCACATCGCCGAGGGGTACGGACAGCTGGCCGACGCCTACCGGGACGCGGCGGCGGGCCGGCTGCCCGCAGCCCCGCCCTCGGAGATCTACTGCCATTCGCTGACGGACCCCTCGATCCTCGGCGCGGATCTCGCCGCCCGCGGCTACCAGACCCTGACCCTGTTCGGCCTCCACACCCCGGCGCGCCTCTTCGCCGCGGACCACGACAGCACCCGCGCCACGCTGCTCGAGGCGACGCTGGCCGAGCTCGACGCCCATCTGGAGGAGCCGCTCACCGACTGCCTGGCGCTCGACGCGAACGGTGAGCCGTGCATCGAGGCGAAGACGCCGCTCGATCTCGAACGGGACCTGCGGCTGCCCGGGGGCCACATCTTCCACCGGGACCTCGCCTTCCCGTACGCCACACCGGAGACCGGGCGCTGGGGCGTGGAGACCGCGCACCCGAACGTCCTGATGTGCGGGGCCGGGGCGGTGCGCGGCGGAGGGGTCAGCGGGGTCCCCGGCCACAACGCCGCGATGGCGGCGCTGGGCCGGTGACGGGCACCCGCCGCTGACCTCACTCGCCCTGTCGGCCGAACACACCCCGCAGCGCGGCGATCTTGCGCGGCAGGTCGTACTCCGCGCCGCCCTCGTGCCCGTTGTACGTGAACACCTCGATCTGCGCCGGTCCGGCATAGCGGTGGTAGGCGGCGAACACCGTGGACGACGGGCAGATCTTGTCCATCAGCCCCACCGAGAACCACGCCGGAGCGGTCGCCCGGGCCGCGAAGTTGACGCCGTCGAAGTACGACAGGGTCTCCATCGCCTCGTCGATGCGGAAGCGGTGCCCGGACAGCCAGCGGGCGATCTCCGCGTACGGGCCGGCGTCCGTGATCTGCGAGGCACGCCGGTAGTGGCAGAGGAACGGCACATCGGCGACGGCCGCCACGACGTCGTCGCGCAGTCCCGCCACGGCCAGCGAGAGGCCGCCGCCCTGACTGCCGCCGAGCACCGCGACGCGCGAGGCGTCCACCGCCGGGTGCGCCTTCGCGGCGTCGACGGCCCGCACCGCGTCCGTGATCAGCCGGCGGTAGTAGTGCCGGTACGGGTCCTCGATGCCCCGGGTCAGGAAGCCCGGGGAGGAGGAGCCGTTCCCGTCCGGGCCGATGTCCACGGTGTCCGCGGTGTTCTTGCCGCCCCCGCCCTGCCCGCGGTTGTCCATCACCAGATGGGCGTAGCCCAGGGCGCTCCAGGTGAGCCAGGAGTACGGGATGCCGCGGCCGCCGTTGTACCCGATGTACTGGACGACGGCAGGCAGCGGGCCCGGGCGGTCCCGGGGGAGCAGCAGCCACGCCTTCACGGGCTGGCCGCCCCAGCCGCGGAACGTCACGTCGAACACGTCGACGGTGGCGAATCCGGCGTCGTACGGGACGAACTCGGCGTCCAGGCCGTGGCGGGCCGTCTCGGTGAGCGTCTTCTCCCAGAAGGCGTCGAAGTCGGCCGGCTCCTCCGGCTCCGGCCGGTAGTCGCGCAGCCGGTCCAGGGGCATGTCGAACAGCAAGGGTCTAGCTCCTCTTCAGGGTGAGGTCGAGGGTTGCACCGTGGAGTTCTGTCGTGTCCGCGGTGATGCGGATGCCGGTACCGGTCGGCGCCACCGTGATGCCCGGGCCGGCCGAGACGACGCTCAGGTTGCGCCGGGCCAGGTCCAGCACGACGGAGGACCGCAGTTGGGTCGGGTCCGACAACGAGACGGTGACCGTCTTTCCCTCAGGCCGGACGAGGACCGAGGCCGGTCCGTCCGCGCTGAGTTCCTGGGCCGTTCCGGCGCCCCAGAAGTTCGCGGCGAGCAGCCCGTCCGCGCAGCGGCGTACCGCGTGCACGGCGGTGGAGCGGGCGACCAGCTTCACCGGGGGCGCCGCCGACCACTGCTTCGTCCGTTCGGCGGAGGCCATCGGTGCCTGCAGCCAGAAGTAGCCCGCCCCCTGCGGCGCGGTCCCGTGGTCCTGCCACAGCGTCAGATACGGGCGGGTGACGGGGGTGTCCGTGCCGTACTTCAGGTTGATCTCGCGCCAGGTCGCCGTCCGGTCCTCGCGCAGCCCGCGCAGGGTCACCGGCTCGGGGAAGACGTAACCGCCGGTCCCCGCGACATGCGCCCACCGCACCTGGTCCAGCCGCGCCGACCACCCGGTGTCCGCGGGGGCGGCCTGTCCGTTGACGAGGAGCGCCGCCGCCGGGTCCCGCAGCTTCCGGTTCTCCACGATCGTCTCGGCCGTGCCCGCGTCGGCGCTGATCCCCGAGCCGACGCACGCGATGACGTCGTCGAGGCAGAACCAGCTCTTGAGGCCGTGCAGCGAACTGCCGAACGCCCGCAGCTCCATGCCGTACGCGCCCAGCGTCGTCCCCGGCAGCGCGGCGCCGCCCGCCCAGTCGGCGGTGCTGGTGGTGCGCTGCCCCGCCGCGTCGGCGGGCCGGCCCGCGAGGACGGTGGTGCCGGGCAGTCGGGCGGGGTCGACGGTGGGCCAGTAGTCCTCGCTGTAGTGGCCGAGGTCGTCGGTGTAGAGGAGGACCATGCCGTCGGAGAGGTGCCAGGCGTGCAGGTTCTCGTTCTGGATCGACTCGTAGTTGTAGATCCGCGACGAGTACGCGGAGATGCCGAGGGCGAACGAGGGCCGGTGGTGGGCCGCCTTGTCCATCCGCGGGTGCTGCTTGTGGGCGACCAGCGGGCCGCGCGCCGGAACGGGGGACGCGAGGACGTTCCGGGCCGCGACGAGGGAGGCGAGGTCGGTGACGGCGAGGAAGTCGCGGTAGGTGTCCTCGGCGATCCACTGCTTGACCAGGGCGGTGAACCGCTCGGCGGTCTCTCCTGGGAAGCTCGGGATCAGCCGCACCACCGCTTCGATGACCGTCTGCGCCGAGACGTGGCCCTGCTTGCTGGGCCGGGCGATCTCGCGCCCGCAGACCGACGCCATCACGTCGCCGCGCGCCAGGAGCGGGTCGAAACCCTCGTCGACCCAGAGCCGTACGTTGTCGAGGTCCGGGTCGGTGACCGTCCACGACGTGCCCGCCAGGAGGTTCAGCAGCCGGGAGAGGTTGTTCAGCAGCTCCTTGCCGTAGCCGCCGTTGTACGGGTGCTTGTAGTGCTGGAGGAACGAGCCGTCGGAGTAGAAGCCCTCGCCCGTGCCCTCGGACGCCGCGCTCGTGTCGTTGAAGGCGAGGACGCTGTTCGCGCCCGAACCCTCGACGTCCGAAAGAGCGTCACGGACCCGCACGAGGTCGTCGCCGCTGTCGCGGAGCACCGCGTTCACGGCGACCACGGTGGAGATCCAGACCCGGTTGGCGCCGGTCGCGATCTGCCGGTCGGCCCGCCAGAGGTTCGGGTCGGGTGTGTAGCCGCGGACGGCCGCGTTGATCCGGCCGAGGCGTTCCGTACCGAGCACGTCGTACAGCAGCACGGCCGCGTCGTTGAGCGCGAGGGCGGAGCCGATCTCCCAGTCCCAGTCGTTGTCGAACCGGGTGTGCTCCGGTCCGTAGCGGTTCGTCAGCATCCAGTCGATGCCAGCCAGCAGCAGGTCCCGCAGTGCGGAGTCTCCGTACTGGGCGGTGCCGGGGACGGCCCACGCGGTCGCCACGGTCGCCAGGCGCTTGAACGACGTGGTGACGTGGTTGGAGAGCGTGGTGCTGGTCAGATCGGGGAACAGCCCGTCCGCGCGGGACGGGTCCAGTCCCTTGGCGGAGGTGGTCGCGGCCTTCCCGATCCTCGTCACGGCCGCGGCGATCCGCGGGTCGGTGAGGTCGAGACCGGGGCCTCCGGTGAGGAGGGTGTGCCACCGGGTCCGGAGCGAGGCGGCGTCGTCGACCGGGTCCGCGGCGTGTGCGGTGCCCGACGCGAGCGTGAGCGGCAGGGCGGCGGCCGCGCCGAGCGCAGCCGCACCGGCGAGGACGGTGCGGCGCGTGGTGCCCCTGGTGGTGCCTGGGTTCATGATGCGGGCCCTCACAGAAGGTGTCGGCGGTCGACGGCCGCGGCGAGCGCCGCGTGGCCGGAAGGACTGGGGTGGAGGCCGTCGCCGCTGTCGTACGCGGGCAGCAGCCGCTCCGGGTGGTCCGGATCGCGCAGCGCCGCGTCGAAGTCGGCCACGGCGTCGAAGACCCGGCCGGTCCGCACGGCGGCGTTGATCCGCTGCCGCACCGTCTCCAGCTCGGGCGTCCAGCGGGTCCAGCCGCCGAACGGGGCGATGGTCGCGCCGATCACGCGCAGTCCGGCGTCCCGGGCGCGCAGCACCAGCTGCCGGTAGCCGGCCAGGACGAGCGCCGGGTCCGTCTGGCTGGGCGGCTGCTGGAGGTCGTTGACCCCGAGGTGGACCAGAACGGTCCGCAGCCCGGGCAGGGACAGCACATCGCGGTCGAAGCGGGCCTGCCCGCCCGGCCCGAACCGGGCGTCGTCCAGGAGCACGCGGTTGCCGCTGATCCCGAGATCGGCGACCGCCGCGCCGGGCAGGCGCCTGGCCAGTTGGTCGGGCCAGCGCAGATCGGAGTCGTCGGGTGTGCCGACGCCCTCCGCGATGGAGTCGCCCAGCACTGCGATGACCGGCCCGTGCGCGCCCGTCACCTCGACGCCCGTCAGCAGGAACACCGAAGTGGTGCGGACCCCGTCGACGTGGTGCGAGGCGTGGGTGTTGCGGTGGAACGACAACGGGCCGGTGGGCCCGGGCAGTTCGGTGCGGATCGTCAGCAGGGAGGCCTCGACGGCGCGCAGGCCCGCGACCGCGTCACTGGTCAGTGAGGCACCCGCGGCCAGCCATGCCTGCCGCTGCCCGCCGAAGGTCACGGGACTGCCGCCCGCGGTGACCGGACCGATGAGGACCGGCACCGTGCCGAAGGCGTGCCCGTAGCGCAGCCGGACCTGGCCGCCGGCCGACAGCCGTACCCGCGCCGTGAACGTGCCCTGCGTCAGACCGGTGTTCGCCACCGTGTCGGTGGGCGTCGGCGCGGTCTGCGCGGTCGCCCACGACGTCGTCCAGCGCGAGCGGCGCGCACCGCTGCCCGCTGACTCGGCGGCCCGCGCGCCCGGCGCACTCGCCACGACCGCGGCCAGCCCGGCCGCCGCCGTCAGTACCCCGCGTCTCGCGGGTCCCCGCCCGCTCACTGGGGGCACGCACCGGTCGGCGTGTACTCACTGCCGTACGTGCCCACGGCGTCGCCGCCGGTGTTCCCGCTCATCGTGTTCGTACAGACGGGGCCCTGCGGGGTGCGCATGAACTTGATGCCGCCGCCGGCGTTCCCGGTGATCGTGTTGCCGTAGACGCTGGTGTCGACGCCGTCGGTCGCGGTGTCGCCGCCGAGCCGGATGCCCGCGCCGGCGTTGTCGTGGATGGTGTTGTAGCGGAAGATGTTGCCGCTGCCGCGCGCGTCCAGGCCGCCGGAGCTGGAGTCCTTCTGCTGACTGCAGTCGTTGTACTCCACGTAGTTGTTCGTCGAGTTCTCCTTCACGTCGACGCACTCGTTGCCCCGGGTGGCGATCGTGTTGTGGTGGATGCGGTTGTTCCTGCTGATGTCGGGGGCAGCGTCCGGGGCGCCGTTCGCACCCTGCTGTTCCGGAGCCGTACCGAGGTAGATGCCCTCGCCGTTCTTGCCCCCGCCGCCGAACTTGAAGTCGGCGACACCGCAGTCCGTGATGGTGTTCCCGGAGATGTCGGCGCCGGTCACCAGATAGCGAACGCGCAGACATTCGTCGGCCGCGTTCTTCAGCGTCATTCCGGTGACGCGCAGACCGCCCACCCCGTTACCGGGAGTCGTGCTCATGACATATATGAGCTTGAGGCGGTACCCCGCCACATCGGTGGACGAGCCGTGCAGCCCGTCGACGGTGAATCCGCTCAGCGTCGTCGAGTCGTGCTGCACCTGGATGATCCGGGCGTCGCCCGCCCCCTTCACCACGGCGTTCGCCGGGCCGGTGATCGTGACGCCGGCGCGCTTGGTCACGACATCCTGCTTGTACGTACCGGCGGCGAGGTTGACCACCGCGCCCGTCGGCGCCAGATCGACCGCCTTCTGGATCGTGGCGAGCGGGGAGCCCGCCGACGTACCGGAGTTGCTGTCGCTGCCGGACGGCGACACGTAGTAGGCGGTGGCGGCGGCAGCGGCCGCCGACGGCGGGGGGAGGACGAGCGGGGCGCCGACGGCGAGCGCGGCGACGAGGGCGGTACGCAGTGCGTGGCTCATGGGGTGTGCCTCCTGGGATCAGCGAAGGACAGAGCGAGCAGTACGGGAATGCTCGGGCCGAGCAGCAGTGGCCCGAGCGGTACGACGAGTGAGAGGAGCACGGCGGACACCACCGCGCCGAGCAGGGCGGTGCCCCGGGCGGCCGAACCGAAGCCGAGCGCCAGCGCGCCCCGGGTCCAGCCGCGGACCGTGCCGCCCGGGGTCCGGCCGGCTTCGGCCGCGAACGCCACGTGGTGGATGACCAGGGCGGCCGCGATGCCCACCTGGGCCGCGAGCAGCACGAAGGTCCACGGCTCGGAACGGCCCAGCAGATGGACGATGTTGGCGGCCAGCACGACTCCGGCCGCCGTGGAGACGAGCGCATGCCGCCACAGCGCCCGCCAGTACTGCGGGAAGGCCCTGAACGTCATGACGAACGCGCGGCCGTCCCCTTCGGCCCGCCACCGCTGGAGCCCGTACGCCATCGCCGCGAGCGCGGGCAGCCAGGTCACCACCCCCAGCGAGAGCACGGCGAACGCGGCCCCGGCGGCGGCCGGGTAGGCCACGAACTCCAGCCGCCGCAGCAGCGTCGGCCAGCCGGACGAGAGAGTTGCCTGCATGGTCAGCCGACCTTTCCTGTGTAGGGTTCCGTCACGTCGAGGAGGACGGTGCCGCCCAGCTCCAGCCGGGTCGCCGCCACGACGTGAGGTGCGTCGCCCGTGGTGAGCAGGACGGCTGCCGCGTCGGCGACGACCCCCTCGGCGCGGATGCGCCGGGCGACGGGCGAGAGCAGCACGGTCTCGGTCCCGAAGGTCACGCCCTGGCCCGCCGTGCAGGGAACCCGGGCGGCCTCCGTCTGCGTTCCCGGGGCGATCGTGGTGAGGAACAGCCCCTCCACCGACCGCGTCGTGGCCGAGCGCAGCGTGTGTAGCGTGCGGGTGAGGCGCAGTTCGGGCGTGCTCGACGTCGGGTTGGCCTCCACCTCGGTGACCTCCGTGGTGATGCGGGCGTCGGCCGGGGCGAACTGCCGCAACCGGGCCGAGGCCGCCCCGGAGCGGATCAGCCGGCTGCCGTCCTGCTGCGGCTCGGTCGGCCGGTCGGTCTGAAGGAGGAACGTCCACTCCCGTGCCGCGTCCGCCTCGGCGAGGTCCAGCAGCACCAGGCGCCCCGACGGGGTGAACACCAGCGTCCGGTCCAGCCGCCGCACCCCCAGGCCCGCGTCGTACATCGCGGCGATCTCCGCCGTGGCGTGGGCCCACTCGCAGTCGTCGGAGACGAGCACATCGCGCTGCCGGGCCTGCCGCTCGAAGGGGATGTCCCGGTACACGTGGTACCGGTCCTCGTCCGCGTACCCCTGCCCGTCCACCAGCAGCAGATTGTGGTGCGCGGCCCGCTTGCGGTTGCTGTAGCCCTCGTCCACGGCGAGGAACGCACCCTGCGACACGAACACGAACGAACCCGAATCGGGGTGGTGATGGCCCTGGTTCAGGGTGTCCCAGCCCTTCTCGGCCCGGTGCTTCCCGGCGGTCTCCCACGCCCGGTGACCGCCACCGGGGCTGGCCTTGAACGACACCAGCGTGGCGTCGTCGTCCCAGCCCGTGCGCGCGGCCAGCAGCCCGAGATCGGGGAAGAACGCCCGCGTCCCGGTGGGCCGGGCGGCCGGCACCGACGGGTCGTACCAGAGGTATTCGAGGTAGGCCTCCGGCAGGATGCCCGGCCGCACCCCGCTCTCGGCCGCCTCCGGCCACAGCAGTTCGCCCGAGGCCAGATCGCCCAGCCACTGGGCCTCCGGGATCGCGTACTGGGCGGCGAGCCGGTAGTAGAGACCGGCGCTGTGACCGCTGCGCCGGTCGTGGCAGTCTCCGTGGTCGACGTTGAACGCGAACCCGGGCGCCGTCTGGTGCAGCCGGTAGCGGAACGTGTGCGACATGAATCCGCCCCGGTCCCACCAGTCGATGCCCTCCGCCTCCTTGAGGAGGTCCAGGTGGGCGGCGAGGAAAGGTACGCCGTAACGCCAGTAGACGACGCCCTCGGCATGCGATCCATCCTGCGGCATCAGGTCCAGGACGGTCCCGAGGTTGTCCTTGGCGCGCTCGGTCCACTCCTCCTTGCCCAGCACGTACCCGGCCGTCGCCAGACCCGCGTAACAGATCCAGTTGTGGTTCTGCCAGTACGACGACGACCACCAGCGGCCCTCGCTCGCCACCGCGAACTCGTACATCCGCCGCCCCTGGAGCAGCAGTTTGTACCGCAGCAGCGCCCGCACCCCGTCCGGCAGGTCGTCTCCGACCCACCGGTACGCGAGGGCCAGATGGTGCAGCAGCCAGCCGGCGTCCAGGTCGTGGTCCGGCATGTGGGCCCTGCCCCAGTGCGGCAGCCGCACCGCGGCCTCGATCCAGCGCAGGCTCTCCGCCAGATGCGCCGGGTCGCCGCCGGCCCGGTAGGCCAGGGCCGGATTGGAGGCGGCGGGGCCGAGCCACGTGATGCTGGCCAGGGGATGCGTACGGGGCGGGGTCAGCCCGCGGTGGCGGGCGGCCTCCTCGTACAGCCGCTTCTCCTGCGCGGGGCGCGGGCCGGGCGGCGGGGTCGCCGAGAGCAACAAGGGTCAGTCCTCCGTCCGGAACCGTGCGGTGGTGCCGTCGGCCAGGCAGACCGTCAGCCCGTCGCCGTCCAGCCGTACGTCGGTGACCGCGGGTCCGGCCGATGCCGCCTGGTACACCGAGGCGAACGTGACCCGGTCGGTGTCGGCGGTGAAGTCCACCCGGGTCCGGCTGCGTTGCGGGTCGTCTGCCGTGCCGGGACCCGGCCGGGTCACCGGGCGCACCGGCACCTCGGCACGGTGCGTGTGCCAGCCGTGCAGCGTCTCGTCGCCGTACCAGGTGGTGCGGGCCGCGCCCGCCGCCTGCACCTGCACGTCCAGCGCGGTGCCGGGACGGAGCTGGGCGGTGATGCGGCGGGCCTCGTCGGCCGTCACGGTCAGCAGGTCCACCAGATAGCCGGCGCCCGCCACGATCCGCCGGATCCCGCGCACACCCGCGTACGCCGTGGTCACCTCCGCCGTGACGGAGCGGTCGTCCGAAGCGAGCAACGCTCCCGCGCACTCCGCCTGTTCGCGACCGTCCACCCGGAACGCCGGGTGAGCCTCGGTCGACGCGTACAGATCACGGAACTCGGCGTGGGCGTAGGGAACCTGGCCGGGATCGGGCTGCCACGACGTGGTGTCGCCATAGAGATAGAGAGACAACTTGTCCCGATGGCCGTGCGAACCGCCGTGCGGGCCGAAGTCCAGCAGCGCGTGGATACCCGCGACGCGCAGCACGGCATAGCCCGCGGCGCCGAACAGCGTGAGCGCGCCGGGCGCCGGGCGCTCCGGCAGGGGCGGCCCCGCGAACCAGCCGCCCAGTTCCCGGTCCAGCCCGTCGTCGCCGGCACCGAGCTCGGCACGGGCCCGCGCCGCGACCGCGTCCAGCGCGGTCGACGGAACCAACTGCTGAGCCAGCGCCACCAGTTCCAGCCACTCGAGAGCCAGCGGATCCCGCAGGTAGGGGCCGTCGTGCAGTGCGGGAAGAATCCCGCCCGGCGTTGCGATCGCCGCCAGGACGTCCGTCATCCCCGCCAGCACAGCCACCACATCCGCGGGGATCGCCGCCGGATCGGTGCCCCGCAGGGCCAGCAGCGCGGCCCGCAGCACGAACCCGTGGTAGTAGGTGCTGCCCTCCCATTCCCAGCCGTCGTCGGCGACCGCGACCCGCAGATGCGCGTACAGTCCGCTGTCGCCCTCCAGCCACTCCTTGTGCCCGTCCCACTCCTGCCCGCGTACCGCCGCGGCGGCGCGCCCGGTGGCGGCGCCCGCGGCATTGAGCCACGCGGTGTAGTTCGAGGCGAGCTGATCCTTGCCGATCAGCACGGCACGGGCGTCGAGCGCCGCCCGCTCCAGGGAGTCCAGCAGCGGCAGCACCCCGGACAGGTCGTCCGTGCCGTGCTCGGCGAGCGTCATGACGGTGTGGCCGATGTTCACCGCCCAGATCGCGTCGGTCAGCGCCTGGTGGAAGAGACGGCCGCGCAGCATCCAGCCCTGCGCCTCACCGTGCTGAGCGGTGGCCAGCTCCTCGTACAGAGCGGTGTACTCCGCCAGCCGTGCCACCACCTCGACACGCTCGCCCCGGTGGGCGAGCACCCGCAGGTGCCGCGCCCACGCCTGGTGCGACAGCACCAGCCAGGCGCCGCGCACCGCTTCGTTGTCCACCCGGCAGCCGTACGAACACCGCGCACCGCCCTCGGGGAACGCCCCGCCGAGCACATCGCCGTGGTCCAGCTCCACCCCGTGCGCCGGGCAGACGTACGCGTGCCACCAGCCGCCGCGCTCCCGCGCGATCCGCCTCAACGCGGCCATACGCCACCGTCGATGTCCACCGTGGTCGCGGTGAGGAAGCCGGACGAGGGGGAGGCCAGGTGCACGACGGCCGAGGCGACGTCCTCGGGCGTGCCGGCCCGGCCCACCGGGATACCCGCCTCCATCGCCTGCTGCGCCGCCGGCGCGGTGAACGTGTCGTGGAAGGCGGTGCCCTTGATGAAGCCGGGGGCGACGGTGTTCACCGTGATGCCGCTGCCCCCGAGCTCCTTGGCCAGACCCTTGGTGAATCCGCGGATACCGGCCTTGGCGGCCGCGTAGGCCACCGAGCCGGGGCCGCCGCCGTTGTGCGCGGCGAGCGACGACATCGTGATGACGCGCCCGGCGGACGACTCCTTCAGATGCGGCAGCGCCGCCCGTACCGTACGGAACGTCGAGGTCAGATTGGTGTCGATGACCTGGTCGAAGTGGTCGTCGGACATCTCGGCGATCGTCGCCCGCCCGATCAGATGACCGGCGTTGCAGACCAGGACGTCCAGCCCGCCGAGGAATCCGGTGGCCTCCTCGACCAGGCGGTCCACCTCGGCCGTCACCGTCACGTCGGCCTGGAAGGCCTTGGCCTTGCGGCCGAGCGCCTCGATCGCGGAGACCGTCCTCGCGGCCTCGTCGGCGGAGGAGTGGTAGTGGACGGCGACATCGGCGCCGGCCTCGGCCAGGGCGACGGCGATGGCGCGGCCGATGCCGTGGCCCGCCCCGGTCACCAGCGCGCGGGAGCCTTGGAGATCAGCAGACATGGGGGGTAACCCTTTCGATAACCGGCCGTCGGGGGCCGGGACCGGTCACTTGAGACCGGCGGTGGCGAAGCCCTGCACGAAGTAGCGCTGGCCGATCAGGAAGAGGACGACCATGGGCAGGGTGGCGAGCGTGGTGCCCGCCATCAGGAAGTGCCACTGGGGGCCGTTCTCCGTCTTGAAGACGGAGAGCCCCACCTGGATGACCCGCAGACTGTCCGTCCGGGTCACCAGCAGCGGCCACAGGAAGTTGTTCCAGGACGACTCGAAGGTCAGCAGCGCCACCGTGATGAGCGCGGGCTTGACCTGCGGCGTCATGATCCGGGCGTAGATCCGGAACTCGCCCAGACCGTCCAGCCGGGCGGCCTCCTCCAGCTCCACCGGAAGATCCAGGTAGAACTGCCGGAAGAGGAAGACGGCGAACGGGGTGACCGCACCGGGCACGATGAGCGCCCACCAGGTGTCGAGCCAGCCGCTGCCGCCCTGGCCGAACAGGTCGTTCCCGCCGGCCAGCGGCATGAAGCGGACGATCAGGAACTCCGGCAGCACCTTGGTGTACGTCGGGATCATCAGCGCCGCGATGAAGAGGTAGAAGATGACCTCGCTGCCCCGGAACCTGATCCGGGCCAGCGCGTACCCCGCCATCGAGGCGATCAGCAGATTGAGCACGGTGTGGCTGGTCGCGATGATGAAGCTGTTGCGCGCGTACGTGGCGAAGGGCGCGGCCTTCAGCGCCTCGCTGTAGTTGCTGAAGTCCCAGTGTTCCGGCAGCAGTCCGGCGTCCTGCGACGCGATCTCCACCGGCGTCTTGAGAGAGGTCAGCACCATCCAGACGAACGGCACCACCATCAGCAGGGAGATGACGGACAGCGTCACATAGAGCGCGACCCGGCCGGCCGAGAGCGGTTTCCGCTGCGCCACGGGGCGGGTCGTGTGCCCGACCCCGGGCTTGTGCAGCTCAGTTGTGGCCACGGGTGCCTCCCATGATCCGCCGGTTGACCAGGGTGAAGCCCATCAGCAGGACGAACAGCACCAGGGACTGGGCGCTGGCGTAGCCGACGCGGAACTCCCGGAAGGCGGACTTGTAGATCTCGTACGTCATCATCGTGGTGCTGTTGGCCGGCCCACCCTCGGTGAGGATGTAGATCTGGTCGAACGCCTGGAACGCGGTGATCATCGAGGTGATGAGCACGAAGAACGTCGCGGGCTTCAGCAGCGGCAGCGTGATCGAGAAGAACTGCCGGGCCTTGGACGCGCCGTCCACCGACGCCGCCTCGTACAGTTCCCTCGGCAGCGACTGGAGCGCGGCCAGGTAGATGAGCATCTTCATGCCGATGCCCTGCCAGACCCCGACCAGGATCACCGAGGGCAACGCCCAGGTGGTCGACGAGAGCCAGGCCGGGCCGTCGATCCCGAGAGACGAGAGCAGGGCGTTGAGCAGCCCGTTGTTCGGGTTGTAGATCCACAGCCAGACCAGGGCGATCGCTACGGTGGCGGTGACCTGCGGAAGGAAGATCGCGGTACGGAAGATCCCGCGCGCCTTGAGACCCGTGTGCAGGGCGAGTGCCAGCAGCAGCCCCAGCATCATGCCGAACGGCACGGTGAAGAAGGTGTAGATGACGGTGTTGACGATGGACTTGCGGAACACCGCGTCGTCCAGCATCTCCTTGAAGTTGTCCAGGCCCACGAACTGCGGCGGCGTCAGCACGTCGTACTTCGTGAAGGCGAGGAAGACCGACGCCACGACCGGCAGGCCGATCCAGAGGGCGGCGTGCAGCAGCGCGGGGGCCACCATCAGCATGCCGGCCCGCTGCCGGCGGCGACCCGGGCCCGTGGGGGTCCTGCCGGTCCGCCGCTTGGCGGGCCGGGTCTTCTCAGGCGGAGAAGGCGGCCGCGCGGGCCGTGCCTTCAGTACGGATACAGCTCCCACAGTGGCGCCTCACATCCGGCCGATGGCGGCCTCGGCGAGACGGCCGAGTTCCGCGATGGCGTCCTTCGCGGACTGGCCGCCCACGATCGCCGGCTCCAGCGTCGGCTTGATCTTCTCGCGGATCTCCATCCAGGCCGGGGTGCCGCCCTCGGAGCAGGCGGCGCCCATGTTCTGGAGGGAGAGATCGACGAACTTGTTCTCCTTCACGTAGCCGGATTCGTTGAGGTCCTTGAGCCCCGGTACCGAGCCGCGCTGCTTCGCGGCGCCCAGGATCGAGTCGGGGGTCGCGAGGTACTCGACCAGGGCACGCGCCGCCGCCGGGTGCTTGGAGCTCGCCGACTGAGTGACGAGCGTGCCGCCCTGGAGCATCGCCGGCTTGCGGTTGGCCAGCACGAACGCGCCGAGCGTGTCGTCCTTCAACAGCTCCGGGTTCTGGGTGCGGACCTGCTCCCACAGGGCGCTCGTCGTCATCATCATCGACGCCTTGCCCGTCTGGACGTTCGACGGTGCACCGGCGTCCGTCTTCTTCGTGTAGTCGGCGGAGCCGTCCGCGGACAGGTCCTTGAAGAACTGGAGCGCCTCGACTCCCCGGCTGTCGGTGAACAGCACCTTCTTGCCGTCGGCGCTGAACAGCTGACCGCCGTTGGCGAACAGGAAGGTCTCCCAGCACTGGCGCAGGTCGATGGAGAACGGGTCGAAGCCGATCCGGCCGTCCTTCGTCAGCTGCTTCGCCACGGCCCGCAGTTCGGCCCAGTTGGCGGGGGTCTTCTTGATCCCCGCCTCGGCGAAGTGATCCTTGCGGTAGACGACGATGCGGGTGTCGAGGACCACCGGCAGCGCGTACAGCTTGCCGTCGTAGCGCGACGGCTCCAGCACCCGCTTCTCGTAGTCGTGCGCGGTGGCGAACTTCTCCGGCAGCGGAGCGATGGCCTTCTTCGCCGCGAACGGCGGGATCCACCCGACGCCCATCATCATCACGTCGGGCAGCAGCCCGCCGGCCATACCCGTGGTGATCTTCTCGTTGAGCTGCGCGTACGTGGTGTAGTCCACGTTCACCTTGACGTCCGGATACTTCTTCCGGAAGCCGCCGAGGATCTCCTTCTCCAACAGCGTCTTGCCGTTGGCGCCTTCGTAGATCGGGGTGAGCAGCGTGATCTCGCCCTCGGCGGGACCGTCGGCGGAGCCGGCCGCCGTGGAGCCGGTGCCGCAGCCCGAGAGTGCGGCCGCAGCCGTACCTGCGCCGATGGCGGCGAGCAGCGACCGTCGTTTGAGTTCCATTGGACACCCCTTTTGAGGCGGAGGCAGTGGATCGATCCAGCGATGGCATCCCGGCCATGGCTGGGAAGCACTGGTAAATCGATGCACTGAGACTAAGAACGCCCCGAGAGGCGCGTCAACAGCTGATGCACAACAATTTTCGGGGAAGTTAACGGGTGTACCGGTGAAGAGAGTTCAGTAAATCGGTACACTAGTGTGGCTGAACACGTTCCGAACCGGAGGTGGCATGAGCGGGGTAACGATCCATCAGGTCGCGGAGGCTGCGGGTGTCTCCGCCAGCACCGTGTCGAACGTCCTCAACGGACGTACGGACCGTATGCAGGCGGCGACCCTGGCCCGCGTGGAGCAGGTGATCGAGCAGCTCAGCTATCGGCCCAACCGGGCGGCCCGCATGCTGCGCACCGGCCGGATCAAGGTCATCGGCCTGATCGTGCCGTCCGTCGCCAACCCCTTCTGGGGGGCGCTGGCCCGGGAGCTGGAGGCCATCGCGCTGGCCGAGGGCTACCACGTACTGCTCTGCAACAGCGAGCGCGATCCGGCCCGTGAGCTCAAGTACGGGGAGGAGCTGCTGGCCGACGGGGTGAGCGGCGTGGTGCTCTGCTCCTCGCTGCCCTCGCTCGACCATGTGGCCCCGCTGCTCAGCCGCGGCCTGAAGATGGTGGCCTTCGACCGCACCGCCCAGGCGGGCGATCCGCCGTCGCTGGCCTCCATCAGCGTCGACAACGCCATGGGGGCCGAGCTCGCCACCCGTCATCTGCTGGAACTGGGGCACCGCCGGCTGGCGTTCGTGTCCGGCTCGGTCAACAGCGTCAACCGCCGTGAGCGGCTGCGCGGCTTCCGTGCCGCCCTGGAGTCGGCCGGCCTCGACCCGGCCGACGCGATCGTGTGGCCCGGCGCCGACACCGCCGAGTTCGGCGACAAGGACGCCGCCGAACTGGGGCGCAAGGCCGCCCGTGAACTGCTGTGCGGCCCGCGCCCGCCCACCGCGTTCGTCGCCATC
The DNA here is from genome assembly GCF_008042275.1 of Streptomyces sp. OR43. Taxonomy (GTDB): domain Bacteria; phylum Actinomycetota; class Actinomycetes; order Streptomycetales; family Streptomycetaceae; genus Streptomyces. The sequence goes on from NZ_RDBK01000038.1 coordinate 18,104, forward strand.
AACGACATGTGCGCCATCGGGATCTGCCGGGGCGCCAAGGACGCCGGCCGCAACGCCGGGCAGGACGTGTCCGTGGTCGGGTTCGACGACATCCTGCTCGCCGACCTCTTCGAACCGCCGCTGACCACGGTGCGCCAGCCGCTGCCGGAGATGGCGGCCGAGACGTTCCAGCAGCTGCGTTCCCGTATCGACTCGGCGCCGGTCGCCGGGCGCTCGCTCCTGATCAGGCCACGCCTGGTGGTCCGGGAGTCGACGGCGCCCGCGCCCGCGGAGGTGGCGGCGCAGGCCGGGGCCCGTGCGCTGCGGTGAGTCATCGGCTCATGCCTGTCCGGCCCGCACACGGACGAGGCGAGGGCACCGTCCGGGAGACGGTGCCCTCGCGCCGTGGGGGACGGGCGGTCCGGGGATGCCGTAGCCCGTGGCCCGCACGTCCGGACGGATCAGGAAGCGGTGCAGGCGCCGATGACGGGCGCCGAGGTGTTGCCGTTCGTCATGACCGTGAACCCGAAGGACGTCGAGGCGCCGGCGGCCAGACTGCCGTTGCCGTTGGGCTTCATCGTCATCACGTTGCCGCTGCCGTCCCAGGACGGGGTGCCGTTCCAGGTCGCGGAGACCTTCTGGGGTGAGGTCACCGTCACGGGGACCGTCCAGGTGCTGATCGCCGCACCACCGGCCTTGATGGTCACCTGCCCGTTGAAGCGGTCGCCCCAGGTGCTGGTCCTGGTGTACGTGGCCGTGCACGCGCCGCCGCCGGTGCCCGGGTCGCCCCCGCCGTCACCGGTGCCGCCCAGGGCCGTGAGCACGGCGGTGTACGCCGGCTTCTTGCCGTAGTTGTCGTCGAACAGCAGCGGGGTGCCACTGCTGCGCCACGAGTACTTGTCCGGGATGCCCCACACCGTGATGCCGTTGCAGCGCGTCACGGCCAGGCAGGCGTTCACGACCTTGGTGTAGCTCGCGGCCTGCGCCGAACCCGAGCCCTCGATGTCCAGCTCGGTGACCTGCACGTCGACACCCAGGTCGGCGAAGCGCTGCAGATTGGCCTGGTAGTCAGAGGGAACGGGGGAGTTGCTGTTGAAGTGGGACTGGAAGCCGACGCAGTCGATCGGCACGCCGCGCTGCTTGAAGTCCTTCACCATGGCGTAGACCGCGTTGCTCTTGGCGTTCTGACCGTCGGTGTTGTAGTCGTTGTAACAGAGCTTGGCCCCGGAGTCGGCGGCCCGGGCGGTGCGGAACGCCTCCTCGATGAAGCCGTTGCCGAGCTTGTCCTGGAAGGGCGAGCTGCGCCTGGCCCCGCTGCTGCCGTCCTGGAAGGCCTCGTTGACGACGTCCCAGGCGTAGATCTTGCCCTTGTAGTGCGCCATCACCTGGTTGATGTGGTTGTTCATCGCCGAGCGCAGATCGGTGGCGCCGAGTCCGCTGACCCAGCCGGGCAGCTGCGAGTGCCACACGAGCGTGTGACCGCGCAGCTTCATGCCCTTGCCCTGGGCGTGGCTGACGATCTGGTCCGCGGAGCCGAAGTTGAAGCTGCCCCGGGAGGCCTCGACGGCATCCCACTTCATCTCGTTCTCCGGGGTCACCATGGTGAACTCGGTGTCCAGGGTGGAGGCGTACGCGGACTCGCCCAGGTGGTTGGCGGCTACGGCGGTGCCGAAGTAGCGGCCCTTGGCGGCGGCGGACGCCCCGAGTGTTGTCGCGGCCTCGGCGGTGCCCGCGAGCGAGAGGACCCCCGCCGCCGTGAGCAGGCCCGCGAGGGCGAGCACGCCGGCCCTTCGTGCCCGTGAGCGCGGCTGCGGACGTGCGGCTTCGCCGCCGTGCGATGAATTGACGATCACTTTCCAGCACCTTCTTCCGGTCGCCGGGCGGCATGAGCGGGCCGCCCGGAAGGGGGGTGGACTGTGCGCAGAACGGTTCGCCCGACACGGGACGCGCGGTCAAACGCGTTTCCGTGGCGAGAAGTTGATCGGCCTTGCAAGGGAGCGAGGGAGAGTATGCGCCCGCCCGGGCGGCTCGTCAACGCTACATTTCCGAAATATTTCGAGGAGGTAAAGCGGCACTCGGGGGCCCATGGCTCCCTTGAACTGCGGATATCCGATTCCGTTCATGTCGCGAGGGATGGCGGATGGGGCGCATACGCACATTCGCCGCTGACAGTTACGAAAGGATTCCGATCGTTGAGGCGGATCTTCGCGTGACGGTGCGTCGGACGTGCGGAGTGTCTGTCGGCGCCACCTTGGATGAGCTGGGGGTTCTGTGCGCGCATCAGCTGACCAGGTGGCGGAGGAATTAAAAGTGAGGAGCAGATGGGTCGAAATATTTCGACCCTGAAAAGAATCTTGAGATGAGGCGGGGGATGAACCGACTTCCGGCGCAGAGCGGCAGAGCATCGCGGCCGGGCTCGGCCCCCCGGCTCCGCCCGATCCAAACGTAAGGTCCTGGGTCGCGCCCCTGAGAGCTGCCCGCTGCCGCTCCCTCGAGTGGAGCCCTTTGCGCCAACGCGCGGTAACGGGCGATCCGGGTCCGGACTGGGGTCTTTCGTTCGGATCAGGCCGGATAAGGGAGCGGGGTCCGGTGCGTGCAGCCGCAAGGTGGAGGAGGGAGTCACTGCGGAGCATGGGCGACCGACGACAACGCCGCAGATGCGCGTGCCGGACCCCGCGAGCCCGGCATGATCCAGACGAGAGGCCCTTAAGCCTCCGCGGTCCCCTCGGCCTCCTGCTCCACGGCGTAGTGGGAGCGGTCGATCTCGGCCATGTGCTCCTCCGCCCACGTGCGCAGCCCTGCAAGCACGGCCTCCAGGGACAGCCCGAGTCCGGTGAGCCGGTAGAAGACCCGCGGCGGCACGCTGGGTTCGACCCGGCGCGACACCAGCCCGTCGCGGGTCAGGCTCCGCAGCGTGACGGACAGCATCTTCTGCGAGACACCGGGCATCCGGCGCTTCAGCTCCGCGAAGCGCACCTCGTCCGGTGCGGCATCGGCCAGTGTCTTGACGGCCATGGACGTCCACTTGGTACCCAGGCGGTCCAGCAACTGCCGCGTCGGGCACTGGGGATCGAACAGGTCGCCGTGTTCCCCACGGCGGGCGGCTCGGGGCTCCGGGGTGGTCACCCGTGGCTCACCACCTTTCCTGAAAGTGCCGTCTGGGCAAAGGTCCGACGGTTACCTATCGTTTTATGGTCATGAATGGTAACCACTAAGGATCCGTCATGCCCGTCACCCCCACACCCCGCCTGCGCCGCATCGCCACGAACGGCGTCGCACTGAACGTCGCCGTCGCCGGGGACGGCCCCGCGGTTCTGCTGCTGCACGGCTTTCCGCACACCTGGCAGCTCTGGAGCGGCATCATGAGCCGGCTGGCCGGGCAGTACCGGGTCATCGCCCCCGACCTGCGCGGCTTCGGAGCCAGCGAACGTGCCGTCGCCGGCTACGACGCAGGCACCCTGGCCGCCGATGCCGAAGGGCTGCTCGACGCACTCGGTGAGAGCTCGGCGGCCGTGGTCGGCATCGACGCGGGCGCCGCTCCCGCCGCCATGCTCGCGCTGCGCCGGCCCGGTCGCGTGCGGCGCCTGGTCGTGATGGAGGCGCTGCTCGGCCGCCTCCCCGGAGCGGAGAGCGCGTTCGCGGGGGGCGCCCCGTGGTGGTTCGGCTTCCACGACGTCCCCGGACTCGCCGAGACCGTCCTGGCGGGCAACGAGGCCCCGTACATCGAATGGTTCCTCGACGCGGGCACGCTCGGGCGGGGCGTACCCGAAGACCTCCGTGCGGCCTTCGTCCGCGCGTACACCGGGAGCGAGGCCCTGCGCTGTGCGTTCTCCTACTACCGGGCCCTGCCCACCAGCGCACGGCAGTTTCAGGATGCCGTCGCGACGGCCCGGCTGACCATGCCCACGATGGCCGTCGGCTCGCACCCCGTCGGCACCGCGCTCGAACGTCAGCTCCGGCCCCTCGCCGACGACCTGACCGGGCACCATCTTCAGGACTGCGGCCACATCGTTCCCCTGGACCGCCCTCAGGAACTGCTCGCGCTCCTTGCGCCGTTCCTCGACGCCGATCTGCCGAAGTGAGCGCATCGGTGCCGAGGTGCCGAGATGCCGAGGTCGGCCGTGTCCCGGCCGGGGGCGGCCTGGCGCAATGGCCCGGCCGTGCCCCGGCCGTTCGTCGCGCGCTGGTCAGTTCGCGGAAGCGGCCCAGCCGTTCGCCTCGATGCGCCGGGCGTCGGACGGCCGGCCCTCGTCGAAGACCGTACGTCCGCCGTCCTCGACCTTGATGGCGTCCACGTACACCCCGCGGCCTACGTAGAGCTGATCCGTGGCGTATCGCCAGCGCAGCCGCAACTCCCCGCCGCCCCACTGCGCGAGGTCCGCCTCCAGTCGGTGCCAGACCCGGCCCGACCAGCCGGACACCGAGCCCGCCGGATGCGGCTCGGGCTGCTGCTGCCCGCTCGGCGATGCCGCGGCAGTGGTGAACGGCACCGGCTGCCACGTGGTCCCGCCGTCCGCCGACGCCTCCAGGAAGAGGAAGTCGGAAGCGGGTTCGGTGTCCCACCACAACGCGCAGCTCAGCCGGGCCCGCGCCGACTTCACTGCGAGGGGCGGGAGGGCCAGCGTGGATGACGAGGCGCTCGCCAGGCCGGAGAACCACGCGGTACGGCCGCGGGCGGGCCGGACCGCGACCGCCCGGGCCATCTGATTGGCGGTGGCGACACGCGGCGCGCTGCCGGAGCGCCAGCTGCGCACCGGGTGGACCGAGTTGCCCAGCACGATCAGGAACGAGTCCGTGGTCGGGTCGAGCACCAGGCTGGTGCCCGTGAAGCCGGTGTGGCCCGCCGTGCGCGGGGTGGCCATCGCCCCCATGTACCAGTGCTGGTAGAGCTCGAAGCCGAGACCGTGCGCATCACCGGGGAACGCGGTGTTGAAGTCCGTGAACAGCAGGTCGACCGAGGCGTCGGAGAGGATCCTCGCGCGGCCGTAGACCCCGCCGTTGAGCAGGGTGCGGGCGAGGATCGCCAGGTCCCAGGCGCAGGAGAAGACCCCGGCGTGGCCCGCGACACCGTCCAGGCTGTACGCGTTCTCGTCGTGCACCTCGCCCCAGACCAGTCCGCGCTCCAGTCCGGACCAGGGCAGCCTGGCGTCCTCGGTGGCGGCGATCTTCGGCTTCCAGGAGGCCGGTGGGTTGTAGCGAGTGCGGTGCATCCCGAGCGGAGCGGTGATCTGCTCGCGGAGCAGTACGTCCTGGGTCAGTCCGGTGATCTTCTCCAGTACCAGCTGGAGCGAGATCAGGTTGAGGTCGGAGTAGAGGTATGCCGTGCCGGGCGGGTTCGCCGGGACCTCGTTCCAGATCAGCTCCAGCTTTCCCTCGCGGGTGGGCGCCTTGTAGAGCGGGATCCAGGCGCGGAAACCCGAGGTGTGCGTGAGCAGCTGACGGATGGTGATGTCCTGCTTGCCACCGCCGGCGAAGTCGGGGAGGTAGGAGGCGACCGGCGCCTCCAGCTCCAGCCTGCCGCGTTCGATCTGCTGCACGGCGAGGATCGAGGTGAACAGTTTCGACACCGACGCCAGGTCGAAGACGGTGTCCTCGGCCATGTCGATCTGCTGGTCGGCAGGGAACTCCACACCGGTGTCGGTCTTCTCGTCGTACGCCGCATAGCGCACCGCCTTGCCGATCGGCCGGTGCAGCGCCACCGTCCCGCCCCGCCCCGCGAGCAGGACGGCGCCCGCGTACCACGGGTGCTTGGGGGAGTCGGCGAGATATCTCTCCGCTTCGGTGACGAGTTGGTCGAGCGGCTCCTGAAGGAGTCCCGCGCGGGCGGCGGACCCGCGCCGCAGCGTCGGCCTGCCCTGCCCCGACGGCGTCCCGGCCGCGGTCCCTCTGCTCATGTCCGACGACCTCGCCCCCGACTCCGTGGCAGACGCCGCCGCCGCGAACGGGACGGGCGCCAGGGCGAGTGCGCCGCCCAGGGCCAGCATCCCACCGCCCAGCCTCCGCCGGCTGATGCCCCCGCCCGCCGTGTCCTCGGTCATCCGGAACCCCTTCCCCATGCTGTGAAAGTAACTTTCGAAATCCTGTCCGAGCCTGAAACTTCCTGCCGAAGCAGAGGGTACTGTCACCCTCCGCCGTCCCGTAGCCCCCGGGATCACAAAGAATCTGACACTGCATCAGAAAATCTCTTCCCTCGGTTGTCGGACTGCGGCATCCTGCCGCCCATGGAGACGGAGCTGAGTCAAAAACTGGGGATCGAGCACGCCATCTTCGGCTTCACGCCGTTCCCGGCGGTGGCCGCGGCCATCACCCGGGCCGGTGGATTCGGCGTACTCGGCGCGGTTCGCTACACCGCCCCCGACGACCTCGCACGCGACCTCGACTGGATGCAGGAACACACCGACGGCAAGCCCTACGGTCTCGACGTCGTCATGCCCGCGAAGAAGGTGGAGGGCGTGAGCGAGGCCGATGTGGAGGCGATGATCCCGCCCGGCCACCGGAAGTTCGTCCAGGAGACCCTCGCCAGACACGGCGTCCCCGAACTCGCCGAGGGCGAGGCGTCGGGCTGGCGCATCACGGGCTGGATGGAGGAAGTCGCCCGCAACCAGCTGGATGTGGCCTTCGACTACCCCATCAAGCTCCTCGCCAACGCGCTGGGCTCACCGCCCGCCGACGTCGTCGCCCGCGCCCACGACCAGGACGTCCTCGTCGCCGCGCTCGCCGGAAGCGCCCGGCATGCCCTCCACCACGCGGACGCCGGCATCGACATCGTCGTCGCGCAGGGATACGAGGCGGGCGGCCATACCGGAGAGATCGCGTCCATGGTCCTCGTCCCGGACGTCGTCGACGCGGTGGGACCGCTCCCCGTCCTCGTGGCGGGAGGCATCGGCAGCGGTGAACAGATCGCCGCGGGACTCGCCCTGGGCGCCCAGGGCGTCTGGCTCGGCTCCCTCTGGCTCACCACCGAGGAGGCCGACATGCACTCCCGGGCCCTGACCGCCAAGCTCCTGGCCGCGGGCTCCGGCGACACCGTCCGCTCGCGCGCCCTCACCGGCAAGCCCGCGCGCCAGCTCCGTACCGAATGGACCGACGCCTGGGACGACCCGTCGGGTCCCGGCACCCTGCCCATGCCGCTCCAGGGGCTCCTGGTCGCCGAGGCCGTCTCCCGTATCCAGAAGTACGAGACGGGCGCCCTGCTCGGCACACCCGTCGGGCAGATCGTCGGCCGGATGAACACCGAACGCAGCGTGCAGGCCGTCTTCGACGACCTGACCAGCGGCTTCGAACGAGCCATCGACCGGATCAACCGCATCGCCGGACGGAGTGCCTCATGAACCAGCCGCCCAACGGCTTCTGGGCCCAGGCCACCGCCGACCCCGACCGCACGGTCCTGACCGCGCCCGACGGCGGGACGTGGACGGCGGGGCGGCTGCACGCCGAGGCCAACCGCATGGTCCACGGACTGCGCGCGGCCGGACTCGAAGAGGGTGACGCCTTCGCGGTCGTCCTGCCCAACGGCGTCGAGTTCCTCACCGCGTACCTCGCCGCCTCGCAGGCCGGCTTCTACCTCGTCCCCGTCAACCACCACCTCGTCGGGCCGGAGATCGCCTGGATCGTCTCCGACTCCGGCGCCAAGGTGCTCATCGCCCACGAACGCTTCGCCGAGGCCGCGACCGCCGCCGCCGACGAGGCGAAGCTGCCCGCGAGCCACCGCTACGGTGTCGGCGCGGTCGACGGCTTCCGCCCGTACACCGAACTGCTGGAGAACCGGCCGGTCTCGCCCCCGGAGGGCCGGACACTCGGCTGGGTCATGAACTACACCTCCGGCACCACGGGCCGGCCGCGCGGTATCCGCCGGCCGCTGCCCGGCAAGCTTCCCGAGGAGAGCTACCTCGGCGGCTTCCTCGGCATCTTCGGCATCAAGCCGTTCGACGGAAACGTCCACCTGGTCTGCTCGCCGCTCTACCACACCGCCGTCCTCCAGTTCGCGGGTGCCGCCCTGCACATCGGCCACCCCCTCGTCCTGATGGACAAGTGGTCGCCCGAGGAGATGCTGCGGGCGATGGACACCCATCGCTGCACCCACACCCACATGGTCCCCACCCAGTTCCACCGTCTGCTCGCCCTCCCCGACGAGGTCCGGCAGCGGTACGACGTCTCGGCGATGCGCCATGCCATCCACGGCGCCGCCCCCTGCCCCGACCACGTCAAACGGGCCATGATCGACTGGTGGGGCCGGTGCGTGGAGGAGTACTACGCGGCCAGCGAAGGCGGCGGCGCCTTCGCCACCGCCGACGACTGGCTGAGGAAGCCGGGCACCGTCGGCCGGGCCTGGCCGATCAGTGAACTCGCGGTCTTCGACGACGACGGCAACCGGCTCGGCCCGGGCGAGCTGGGCACCGTCTACATGAAGATGAGCACCGGTGGCTTCAGCTACCACAAGGACGAGGGCAAGACGAGGAAGAGCCGCATCGGTGACTTCTTCACCGTCGGTGACCTCGGGGTCCTGGACGAGGACGGCTATCTCTTCCTCCGTGACCGCAAGATAGACATGATCATCTCCGGCGGCGTGAACATCTACCCCGCCGAGATCGAGAGCGCCCTGCTCAGCCACCCCGCGGTCGCCGACGCCGCCGTCTTCGGCATCCCGCACGCCGACTGGGGCGAGGAGGTCAGAGCGGTCGTCGAGGCCGCCGACGGGCACGAGGCGGGCGACGAGCTCGCCGCCGAGATCCTCGGACACTGCGACGGGCTGCTCGCCGGGTACAAACGACCCAAGACCCTCGGCTTCATCACGGCGATGCCCCGCGACCCCAACGGCAAGCTGTACAAACGACGGTTGCGCGAACCGTACTGGGAGGGCCACGGCTGACGACCTGTCCGGGCGCCCCTCCGGGCGAGCGCCGCTCCCGCTCGCGCACCAGGGCGTCCGGCCCGCTCCGGTTGTCCCTCCCGGCGAGCGGGTACCGGTCCGCTCTGGCAGCGTATGGCCCATGAACACGAGCGCGACGATCCGGTCACTGGCGACCCGGTGGACCGTGGTCGTGCCGCTCGTCGCGGCGCTCGCTCTGGTGTTCAGCTGGGGGCGTGAGCTGCCGCCGTTCGCCGTCGCCGTGGTCGCACTGTGCCTCGCCGGCGCCGTCCTGGCCGCCGTGCATCACGCCGAGGTGATCGCCCACCGCGTCGGTGAACCCTTCGGTTCGCTCGTCCTGGCCGTCGCCGTGACCGTCATCGAGGTGGCGCTCATCGTCACGCTCATGGCGGACGGCGGCCCCAAGACGTCCGCGCTGGCCCGGGACACCGTCTTCGCGGCGGTGATGATCACCTGCAACGGCATCGTCGGCCTCTCCCTGCTGGTGGGTGCGGTCCGCACCCGCGTCGTCGTCTTCAACGCGGAGGGCTCCGGCGCCGCCCTCGCGACCGTGGCGACCCTGGCGACGCTCAGCCTGGTGCTGCCGACCTTCACCATCGGCAAGGAAGGTCCGGAGTTCTCGGCGGCGCAGCTCACCTTCGCCGCCGTCGCCTCCTTGTTCCTCTACGGCCTGTTCGTCGCCGTGCAGACGGTCAGGCACCGTGAGTACTTCCTCCCGCTCACCCAGGACGGCCATCTCAAACAGGACGAGCACCGGGCGGCGCTGCCGGGCCGGGGAGCCACCGCCCTGAGCCTCACGATGCTCCTGGTGGCCCTGGTCGCCGTCGTCGGCGACGCCAAGGCCGTCTCGCCCGCCATCGAGTCGGGCGTGGAGGCGGCCGGCATGCCGCAGGCCGTCGTCGGCGTCGTGATCGCACTGCTGGTGCTCCTCCCCGAGACCCTGGCCGCGGTGCGGGCGGCGCGCCGCGAACGCATCCAGACCAGTCTCAACCTGGCACTCGGCTCGGCGATGGCCAGCATCGGCCTGACGATCCCGGCCATCGCACTCGCCTCGATCTGGCTGTCCGGACCGCTCCACCTCGGGCTGAGCGCCACTCATATGGTGCTGCTCGTGCTGACCGTGGTGGTCGGCGCGCTGACCGTCGTACCCGGGCGCGCCACCCTGCTCCAGGGCGGCGTCCACCTGTCGATCTTCGCCGCCTTCGTCTTCCTCGCGATCAGCCCCTGACCGCGGCGGCCGGCAGCCGCCACGCCGGCCCGGCCGCGGACCGGGGCCTTGACCCCACGGCCCCCGCCGCACAGGATCACGCCATGACCGGTGTACGCAGCAGCACAGTCGACGGAGTCGTGACCCGCAGCGCACGGCGCAGCCCCGAGCGGACCGCCCTGCGGTACGCCGACCGGGCCTGGACCTACCGCGGGCTCGACGAGGCGGTCAGTACCGCGGCCGCCGTCCTCATGGACGGCCATGGACTGCACCCGGGGGACCGGGTCGCCTCGTACGCCCACAACTCCGACGCGTACCTGATCGCCTACCTCGCCTGCGCCCGGGCCGGACTCGTCCATGTGCCGGTCAACCAGAACCTGACCGGCGAGGACCTCGCGTACATCCTGAGCCAGTCCGGCAGCTCCCTGGTGCTCACCGACCCGGACCTCGCCGGCCGCGTCCCGCCGGGGTACGCCGTACGGCCGCTGCGCGACGACGCCGGCTCGCTGCTGGCCGAACTCGACACCCCGCGCCCCTTCACGTCCGCGCACGAACCGGCGGCGGACGACCTCGTTCAGCTGCTGTACACCTCCGGCACGACCGCCCTGCCCAAGGGCGCGATGATGACGCACGGCGCCCTCGTCCACGAGTACGTCAGCGCGGTCACCGCCCTCGATCTGCGCGCCGGCGACCGGCCCGTGCACGCCCTGCCGCTCTACCACTCCGCGCAGATGCACGTGTTCCTGCTGCCCTACCTCGCCGTCGGCGCCGAGAACACCGTCCTCGACGCGCCGGACGCGGGCCGGATCTTCGACCTCGTCGAGTCGGGGCAGGCCGACAGCCTCTTCGCCCCGCCGACCGTCTGGATCGGCCTCGCCAACCACCCGGACTTCGCGGTCCGCGACCTCGGCGGTCTGCGCAAGGCGTACTACGGGGCGTCGATCATGCCCGTCCCGGTACTGGAACGCCTGCGCGCACGCCTTCCGGAGCTCGCCTTCTACAACTGCTTCGGCCAGAGCGAGATCGGCCCCCTCGCCACCGTCCTGGGCCCGGACGAGCACGAGGGCCGGATGGACTCCTGCGGCCGGCCCGTCCTCTTCGTCGAGGCCAAGGTCGTCGACGAGAACGGCAAGGACGTCCCCGACGGCACCGCGGGCGAGGTGGTCTACCGCTCGCCCCAGCTGTGCAGCGGCTACTGGGACAAGCCGCAGGAGAGCGCCGAGGCGTTTCGCGACGGCTGGTTCCACTCCGGCGACCTCGCCGTCCGTGACGCGGAGGGCTACTTCACGGTCGTCGACCGGGTGAAGGACGTCATCAACTCCGGCGGCGTCCTCGTCGCATCCCGCCAGGTCGAGGACGCGCTCTACACCCACCCCGCCGTCGCCGAGGCGGCCGTCGTCGGGCWGCCCGACGAGCGCTGGATCGAAGCCGTCACCGCCGTCGTCGTGCTGCGCGGGGAGGCAACCGAGGCCGAACTGATCGACCACGCCCGCGAGAAGCTCGCCCACTTCAAAGCGCCGAAGAGGGTCGTGTTCGTGGACGGCCTCCCGCGCAACGCCAGCGGAAAGATCCTCAAGCGGGAGCTCCGCGACCGCTTCGCCTGAGGCGCCAGGACCGGCCCGTCGAGGACCGGGCGAGCTCCGGGGCGCCAGGACCGGCCCGTCGAGGACCGGGCGAGCTCCGGCCCGGCCCGCCCCGGGCGCAGTGTGACACGGCCCGGCCGGTGCGCGTCGGACTCCTGCCCGGCGTCGGCGTCAACCGCCCCGCTGCTCCCGCTCGTCCACGATCCTCCTGAACTTGCCGGCCGACCTCTCCAGCGTCTCCGGATCGAGGATCTCGACCCCGACCGAGACCCCGATCCCGTCCTTGACGGCCGCCGCGACCGAAGCGGCGGCTGCCTCCCGCTGCTCCGGTGTCGCTCCGGCCCGGGCCTCGGCCCGCACCGTCAGCACGTCCAGCCGCCCCTCGCGGGTCAGCCGCAGCTGGAAGTGCGGCGACACCCCGGGCGTGCGGAGCACGATCTCCTCGATCTGCGTCGGGAAGAGGTTCACCCCGCGCAGGATCACCAGATCGTCGCTGCGCCCGGTGACCTTCTCCATGCGCCGGAAGACCCGGGCCGTGCCGGGCAGCAGCCGGGTGAGATCGCGGGTCCGGTAGCGGATCACCGGCATCGCCTCCTTGGTGAGCGAGGTGAACACCAGCTCGCCCTCCATCCCTTCGGGCAGCACCTCGCCGGTGAACGGGTCGACCACCTCGGGGTAGAAGTGGTCCTCCCAGATGTGCAGCCCGTCCTTCGTCTCCACGCACTCCTGCGCCACACCCGGGCCCATCACCTCGGACAGGCCGTAGATGTCGACCGCGTCGATCGCGAACCGTTCCTCGATCTCACGGCGCATTTCCTGCGTCCACGGCTCGGCCCCGAAGATCCCCACCGTCAGCGACGTCGTCCGCGGGTCGACGCCCTGCCGCTCGAACTCGTCCAGGAGCGTCAGCATGTAGGACGGCGTCACCATGATGATCTCGGGCCGGAAGTCCTGGATCAGCTGGACCTGCCGGGCCGTCATGCCGCCCGAGGCCGGAATGACCGTGCAACCGAGCCGCTCCGCCCCGTAGTGCGCGCCCAGCCCGCCGGTGAACAGCCCGTAACCGTACGCGACATGGACCTTCTGCCCGGGCCGCCCACCGGCCGCCCGGATCGAGCGGGCCACCACGTCGGCCCAGGTGTCCAGGTCCTTCTCCGTGTAGCCGACGACCGTCGGGCGGCCCGTCGTCCCGCTGGAGGCATGGATCCGCCGCACCCGCTCCTCGGGCACCGCGAACATCCCGAACGGGTAGTTGTCGCGCAGATCGGCCTTGGTGGTGAACGGGAACCGGGCCAGATCGGCCAGCGAGCGGCAGTCGTCCGGATGCAGCCCCGCCCGGTCGAACGCCTGCCGGTAGTGACCGACCCGGTCGTACGCGTGGTGCAGGGTGGCCCGCAGCCGTTCCAGCTGCAGCGCCGCCAGCTCCTCGCGGCCCATCCGCTCCGCCGCGTCCAGCAGCACCGCCATGCCGGTCTCCTTCCGTGCACCGTGCGGACGACCGATCATTCGGTCGTTCCTTCCGGGAGCAGTAATTCAGGATCTTCCCCGGTGTGGCAAGAGGTGCGGCGTATCGGGCACGGGCCGCGGGTACGCCCGTACCGAACACGGCCGCATCACCCGGTCGGCCCTGTTTGGATGGGTCCATGCCGACTTTCCGCACGTACGACGGGACCGAGCTCGCCTATCAGGTCATGGGGCAGGGCGAGCCCCTGATCTGTCTGCCGGGCGGTGCGATGAGAGCCGGCGCCTATCTCGGGGACCTCGGCGGGCTCTGCGCCGTACGTCAGCTGGTCGTCCTCGATCTGCGCGGGACGGGGGATTCCGCCGTGCCGGACGACATCTCCACCTGCCGGTGCGACCGGCTCGTCGAGGACGTCGAGGCGTTGCGCCGGCACCTGGGGACCGACCGTGCCGACCTGCTCGCCCACTCGGCGGCCGGGGACCTCGCCGCGCTCTACGCTGCGCGGTACCCGCAGGCCGTGCGGAGCCTGATCCTCGTCGCCCCCACCACGCGGGCGGTCGGCTTCCCGTTCGTCGAGCGCGAGGCCCGGGAGGCCGCCGCGCTGCGCAGCGCGGAACCCTGGTACGCGCAGGCGCTCGGGGCCCTGGAGGAGATCTGGGCCGGACGCATGACGGACGAACTGCGCACAGTGGCCAGACCGTTCCTGTACGGGCGCTGGGACGCCGCCGCCCGGTCCCACGCCGCTCTGTCCGCGCGGCAGATCAACTCCGATGCGGCACGGGCCTATGACGGGCCGGGGGCGTTCGACCCGGCCGCGACGGTCGCCGCCCTGCGGACCCTGCCGTCCCCCGTGCTCGTCCTCGCGGGGGAGTACGACGGCGTGACCACGCCCGACCGGGCCGCCGAACTGGCCGCACTCTTCCCGGAATCGGAGTTCACCGTGCAACGCGGCGCCGGGCACTTCCCCTGGCTCGACGACCCGGGCGCCTTCGTCCGGACCGTCACCGCCTTTCTGGACCCGGACGTGCACAGCGTCCAGGCCGGCGGGATCCGGCTCGCCCACCGTGTGTGGGGCGACCCGTCCGCACCGCCCGTCGTCCTCGTCCACGGACGGTGCGGCTCCAGCACCACCTGGACCACCGTCGCCGAACGGCTCGCCGCCCGGCACCGGGTGTACGCCTTCGACTTCCGCGGCCACGGACTCAGCGACTGGCCCGGCCGCTACTCCTTCGAGCTGTTCCGCGACGACCTGCACGCCTTCCTGGAAGTACGCAACCTCGCCGGTGCCACGGTCGTCGGACACTCCATGGGCGGCGCAGCGGCGTATCTGCTCGCCGAACGGCAGCCCGGACTCATCGGCCGCCTCGTCATCGAGGAGGCGCCGCCGCCCTTGCCGCTCGACCCGCCCCGCGCGGCGGCCGAACGCCCCACCGGCGAGCTGGACTTCGACTGGCCCCTGGTGCCCGCCATCGACGCCCAGCTCAACGACCCGGATCCGGCCGGCCATGAACTCCTCGGTGAGATCACCGCTCCCACGCTCGTCATCGGCGGCGGTCCCCGGAGCCGGATCGACCAGGAGGACATCGCCCGGATGGCCCGGCAGATCCCCGGCGCGCGGCACCTCACCATCGACGCGGGCCACCTCGTGCACACCGAACGACCGGAGGAGTTCCKCGCGGCCCTCCGGTCGTTCGGCGTGGGCTGAGCCCGGTCGCCGCCGGCGTCAGTCCCGGCGCAGCAGCGCCACCATGACCTCGTGCAGCGCCGCGTCGGCGTCCTCGACGCCCGACTCCGCACGCCAGGCGACGAACCCGTCGGGGCGCACCACCACGGCACCCTCGGCGCTCGTCCCGTGCGCCTCGGCCCAGTCGGCACCGTCCTCCGGCTCCAGGTCCCCGCCCGGGCCCGTGCCGATCCCGAACGCGTCGAGCCGCACTCCCAGCCGTTCGCCCACCCGTGCGGCCGCCCGGCGCCACGCCACGTCCGCGGCGTCGGTCAGCAGTACGAACGACCGCTCGTACAGGTCCAGCGTGGAGATCCGCTCACCGGCCCGGCGCACCCACAGGTGCGGTGCCCTGCTGCCCGGTTCACCCGACAGCTGCACGCCTTCGGGCACCACGGGCCACTCCGGACCGATGCCCAGCACCGCGCCGTCCACATAGCGGTAGCCCAGCGCCACGTTCAGCATCCCGCCCCGCTTCCCGCCGCCCACGGTCGGCGGAGCCGCGTACCCCGGGTGGCTGTGCTCGCCGGAACGTGCCGAGGCCCGCTCGCTCGTCGCCCGGGCCACCGGGCGCCGCTCCGCCTCGTAGGTGTCCAGCAGGCCCGGTCCCGCCTCGTCGCGCAGCACGGCCGCGAGCTTCCACGCCAGGTTGTGCGCGTCCTGGATGCCCGTGTTGGAGCCGAACGCCCCGGTGGGCGACATCTCGTGCGCCGAGTCGCCGGCCAGGAATACACGGCCCCGTGAGTACCGGTCGGCCACCCGCTCCGCCGCATGCCACGGCGCCTTGCCGGTGATCTCGACGTCGATGTCCGGCGCCCCGACCGCTTTGCGGATGTGCGCCACGCACCGCTCGTCCGTGAAGTCCTCCAGCGTCTCGCCCCGGTCCGGCTGCCACGGCGCGTGGAACACCCACTCCTGCTCGTTGTCCACCGGCAGCAGCGCGCCGTCCGCCTCCGGATTGGTCAGGTAGCAGACGATGAAGCGCCGGTCGCCCAGCACGTCCGCGAGCTGCCGGGACCGGAAGGTGATGCTCACGTTGTGGAAGAGGTCACCGGCACCCGAACGGCCGATGCGCAACTGCTCCCGGACCGGGCTGCGCGGACCGTCGGCCGCGATCAGGTAGTCGGCGCGCACGGTGGTGTGCTCGCCCGTCTCCCGGTTCTTCAGGACCGCCCCGACCCCCGCCGCGTCCGGGTCGAACGAGAGCAGCTCGGTGGAGAACCGCAGATCGCCACCCTGCTCCCGGGCCCGGTCCAGGAGCACCGGCTCCAGGTCGTTCTGGCTGCACAGGCACCAGCCGCTCGGGCTGAAACGGGCCAGTGCGCCACCCGGGTCGATCTCCTTGAACAGCCACTCCTGGTCGTCACCGGTCAGTGAACCGGCTTGCAGAATGCCGTGGTTCTCCGCCAGGACGGAAGCGGCCGCACGGATCTGCGGCTCCACCCCCGCCCGGCGGAAGATCTCCATCGTGCGGACGTTGTTGCCGCGGCCCCGTGGGTGCGTCGAAGTGGCGGCGTGCTTCTCGACCAGCAGGTGCTCGACGCCGAGCCGGCCGAGGAAGAGGGACGCGGAAAGGCCCACCAGGGAGCCGCCCACGATGAGGACCGGTACTTGGACGTCGACGTTCTCGTTCATGAGTTGCTCCTGCTCGGACGCCGTACAGATGCAGTGTCCATGCCCTTGTCGGAGCCTTCTCGGAGCGGTTCGGACGCCCGCTCACCTGAACGGTTCATAAATCTCGCGTCAGCCGGACCAGCGTTTCACGATCGGTCACGGAGACGTCGCCCACGGTCCGGGCGGACCGTGCGCATCCGCCGGGAGATTCCCCGCTCCGCCCCCCACTCGACGGTTTCCACCGGCCCGGCCGGTTCTCCCCCCGTCTCGAAGGAGTTCGCAAGATGACCACCACGCTCTCGGAACGGACCTCCCAGTCCGCCTTCGACGGATCAAGGCTGCGGGTCATCCTGCTGCTTGACCTGCACGACGGCGCCCAGAAGCAGTTCCTGGAGGCGTACGAGCACATGCGCAACCAGGTCGCCTCGATCCCCGGCCACATCAGTGACCAGCTGTGCCAGTCCATCGAGAACCCGTCGCAGTGGCTCATCACCAGCGAGTGGGAGAGCGCGCCGCCCTTCCTCGCCTGGGTCAACAGCGAGGACCACGTCGCCACGGTCCAGCCCCTGCACAGCTGCGTGCGCGACACCCGCTCGCTGCGCTTCAGCGTCCTGCGCGAGACCGGAGCGGCCTTCGAGGAGAGCTTCGAGCCCGTCAAGGGCGGTCTGCAGGCCGCGCCCCGCCTCGGGGACGGGGTGGTGCGCCACGCGCTGACGTTCACCGTCAAGCCGGGCACGGAGGAGATCGTCGCGAAGATCCTCGCCGACTACGACTCCCCGCAGGCCCGGGTCGACGAGCACACCCGACTGCGCCGCACCTCGCTGTTCATGCACGGCAACCGGGTGGTGCGCGCGGTCGAGGTAGAGGGCGACCTCCTCGCGGCCCTGCGCCACGTCTCCCGGCAGCCCGAGGTCCGGGCCGTGGAGGAGGCGATCAACCCGTACCTGGAGCAGGACCGCGATCTGGCCGATCCCGACTCCGCCCGGATGTTCTTCACCCGGGCGGCCCTGCCCACCGTCCACCACGTGACGACAGGCCGCCACGCGGCCGGGGAGCGCAAGCGCCACGCGCTGTTCTACCAGGCCAAGGAGGGCTGCGGAATGGCGCTGGCCCGCCTTCTGGCCGAGCACGACGAGGAGGAGGCCGACAACACCGGCAGCCCCATCGAGAGCAGCACGATCTTCCAGCGCGACGACATCGTGGTGCGTCTGCTGGAGGTGGGCGGCCCGCTCGACGCGCAGCCCGCCAAGGCCCTCGGCATCCACGGCCCCGGCAAGGCCGCCCGGCTCGCCCGTCTCCTCGACGGCGAGGCGAACGCCGTGCCGTCGAGCGACGAGGACGCCGCACGCTTCCTGGCCCGGTCCGAGATGACGCTGATCACCGACCGGCGGGCCGCGGAGTCCTGAGCCGCGCAGCAGCACTCTGGGGGGTTCTCGCTCAACCCGTCGACACAACGCGCCATGCGCCAGGAGGAAAGCAGTCATGACCATGCACCGGCCACGCATCGTGGACCTCAGTGAGACCCAGCCCAACACCAGGCGCGGGGGTGACCTGCGCGCCCTTCTCACCCCGACGGCCGTGGGCGCCACCAGCGGCTTCATGGGACTGGCCATCATTCAGCCCGGCGACCGCATCGCGGAGCACTACCACCCGTACTCCGAGGAGTTCGTCTACGTCGTGGACGGGCTGCTCGAAGTGGACCTGGACGGTGAGCCGTACGCGATGCGGCCGGACCAGGGACTGCTGATCCCCCTGAACGTACGTCACCGCTTCCGCAACGTCGGAGACGTCGAGGCGCGCATGGTCTTCCACCTCGGCCCGCTCGCGCCCCGCCCGGAACTCGGCCACGTCGACACCGAGGTCACCGAGCCGGCCGACCGGGGCGCGCCGCCAGAACGAACCGAGGCCGCCTCATGACCCGGCGTGTGGCCGTCACCGGCGTCGGCGTCGTCGCCCCGGGCGGCATCGGCACCCCGGCCTTCTGGGACCTCCTCTCCAACGGCCGCACCGCGACCCGGGGCATCACCCTCTTCGACCCGGCCGGCTTCCGGTCCCGGATCGCCGCCGAGTGCGACTTCGACCCGGCGGCGTACGGACTGGACGAGGAGGAGGTCGCCCGCGCGGACCGCTATGTGCAGTTCGCGATGGTGGCCGCCCGCGAGGCCCTCGCCGACGCGGGCCTCGACCCGGAGCGGACCGACCCGTGGCGCATGGGCGTCTCGCTCGGCACCGCGGTCGGCGGCACCACCCGGCTGGAGCACGACTACGTCGCCGTCAGCGGCAGCGGAGCACGCTGGGACGTCGACCACCGTCCGGCCGGGCCCCATCTGGAGCGTGCCTTCTCACCCAGCTCGCTGGCCGCGGCGGTCGCCGAACAGGTCGGCGCGCACGGACCGGTGCAGACCGTCTCCACGGGCTGCACCTCCGGCCTGGACGCGATCGGCTACGCCTTCCACTCCATCGAGGAAGGCCGCGTCGACGTGTGCATCGCCGGGGCATCGGACTCCCCGATCACCCCGATCACCGTGGCGTGCTTCGACGCGATCAAGGCGACCTCGGCGAACAACGAGGACCCGGAACACGCGTCCCGGCCCTTCGACTCCCGCCGCGACGGCTTCGTGATGGGTGAGGGCGGAGCGGTACTCGTCCTGGAGGAACTGGAACACGCACGCGCCCGCGGCGCGACGGTGTACTGCGAGATCGCGGGCTACGCGACCTTCGGCAACGCCTACCACATGACCGGGCTGACCCCGGAGGGCCTGGAGATGGCCGAGGCCATCAACCGGGCGCTCGGGCACGCCGGCATCGCCGCCGCGGACATCGACTACGTCAACGCGCACGGCTCGGGCACCAAGCAGAACGACCGGCACGAGACCGCCGCCGTGAAACGGGCGCTCGGCGCACACGCCCACGACGTACCGATGAGTTCCATCAAGTCCATGGTGGGGCACTCGCTCGGGGCGATCGGCGCGATAGAGATCGCCGCCTGCGTACTCGCCCTGGTCCACCAGACCGTACCGCCGACGGCGAACTACGAGTCCCCGGACCCCGAGTGCGACCTCGACTACGTGCCCCGCACCGCACGTCCCCTGAAACTGCGCAGCGTCCTGTCGGTCGGCAGCGGATTCGGCGGGTTCCAGTCCGCGGTGGCCCTGACCAGAAGCGGTGGGAGGACACCATGAGCAAGGCCCGGCAGCCCCGGCAGACCGTCGTCACCGGTATCGGCGTCGTCGCCCCCAACGGCACGACCACCGAGGCCTTCTGGAAGCGGACGCTGGAAGGCATGAGCGTCCTGGACCGGGTGACCCGGGAAGGGTGCGAGGAACTGCCCCTGCACGTGGCCGGCGAGGTCCGGGGCTTCGACCCGGTCTCGCTGATCGAGGAGCGCTACCTCGTGCAGACCGACCGGTTCACGCACTTCGCGATGGCCGCGGCCGACATGGCACTGGACGACGCCAGACTGGGCCGCGCCGACTACGAGGACGCCCCGTTCAGCGTGGGCGTGGTCACCGCCGCCGGTTCGGGCGGCGGTGAGTTCGGCCAGCGCGAACTGCAGCGGCTGTGGGGCCAGGGCTCCAAGTACGTCGGCCCCTACCAGTCGATCGCCTGGTTCTACGCGGCCAGCACCGGCCAGATCTCCATCCGCGGCGGCTTCAAGGGGCCGTGCGCGGTGGTGGCCAGCGACGAGGCGGGCGGCCTCGACGCCCTGGCGCACGCCGACCGGTCCGTCCGGCGCGGCACCGACGCGGTGGTGGTCGGCGCGGCGGAGGCCCCGCTCGCGCCCTACTCCGTCGTCTGCCAGCTCGGCTACCGGGACCTGAGCGCCGCCGAGGACCCGACGCGGGCCTACCGCCCGTTCACCTCGGACGCCTGCGGATTCGTGCCCGCCGAGGGCGGGGCGATGTTCGTGGTCGAGGAGGAGACGGCCGCCCGGGAGCGTGGCGCCCGGGTCCGTGCCGAGATCGCCGGTCACGCGGCCACGTTCACCACCGCGATGCGCTGGGAGGAGTCCCGCGAAGGGCTCGCCCACGCCATCGAGGGCGCACTGCGCGAGGCCGGCTGTGCCCCCGAGGAGATCGACGTGGTCTTCGCGGACGCACTCGGAGTCCCGGCGGCCGACCGGGCCGAGGCACTGGCACTGGCCGACG
The DNA here is from genome assembly GCF_008042275.1 of Streptomyces sp. OR43. Lineage (GTDB taxonomy): Bacteria > Actinomycetota > Actinomycetes > Streptomycetales > Streptomycetaceae > Streptomyces. The sequence goes on from NZ_RDBK01000038.1 coordinate 38,689, forward strand.
CGCTCGGCGCGCACGGCCGCCGCGTCCCGGTGACGGCGCCCAAGACCGGTATCGGACGGGCCTACTGCGGAGCCCCCGTCCTGGACGCGGCCGCCGCCGTCCTCGCCATGGAGAACGGCCTGATCCCGCCCACGCCCAACGTCTTCGAGGTCTGCCACGACCTCGACGTCGTCATGGGCCGGGCCCGCCCCGCCGAGCTGCGCACGGCCCTCGTGCTCAGCCGGGGCCTCATGGGCTCCAACGCGGCGATGGTGCTCCGGCGCCCCGCGTGAACCTCACCGACACCCCCCCGAGAAGGAGAAGCCCTCATGACCGACCGGCTGACGTACGAAGAGCTCGCGTCCCTGATGAAGAAGGGGGCCGGACTGACCGTCGACCACCGGGAGATGGAGAACCGGTCCGACACGGCCTTCGACGAGTTCGGCCTCGACTCGCTGGGCCTCCTCGGCATCGTCGGCGTACTGGAGAACCGGCACGGGCAGCCGCTGCCGGCCGACGCCGACCGCTGCAAGACCCCCCGCGAGTTCCTCGACCTCGTCAACAACAGCCTTATGACAGGAGCCTGAAGTGTCCGGACACACCGAGAACGAGATCATCATCGCCGCACCCCTGGACCTCGTCTGGGACATGACGAACGACCTGGAGAACTGGCCGCGGCTCTTCAGCGAGTACGCCTCGGTCGAGGTCATCGAGCGCGACGGCGAGCGGACCACCTTCCGTCTGACCATGCACCCCGACGAGAACGACAAGGTGTGGAGCTGGGTCTCCGAGCGCACCACGGACCGGGTCGGACGCACCGTCCGTGCCCGCCGCGTCGAACCCGGCCCGTTCCAGCACATGGACATCCACTGGGAGTACGCCGAGGCGCCCGGCGGCACGCGGATGCGCTGGACGCAGGACTTCGCCATGCGCCCCGACGCCCCGGTCGACGACGCGTGGATGACCGACAACATCAACCGCAACTCCCGTGTCCAGATGGAACTCATCCGGGACAAGATCGAGCAGCGCGACCGCGAGCGCCGCACGGCCGCCGTTCCGGCCAACTGACACACCGTCCGCCGACGGCGGTCCGGGGCCCGGCCTCCTTGGCCGGGCCCCGGACCGGGTACCAGAAAGGCACCACCTGATGCACCACGCTCTGATCGTCGCCCGGATGGCGCCGGAATCGGCGCCGGACATCGCCGAGCTGTTCGCCGCCTCCGACAGCAGTGAGCTGCCGCACCTGGTGGGCGTCACCCGGCGCAAGCTGTTCCAGTTCGGCGACGTCTATCTGCACCTGATCGAGTCCGAGCGCCCGCCGGGCCCGGAGATCGCCAAGGTGACGGGCCATCCGGCGTTCAAGGACATCAGCGACCGGCTCACCGCCTTCGTCAGCCCCTACGACCCGCAGACCTGGCGCGGACCGAAGGACGCGATGGCGCAGGAGTTCTACCGCTGGGAGCGCGACTCCACCGCATGACGCCATGACAGGGCCCCGGGCCCGGCCGCGAGGCCGGACCCGGGGCCCTGTCATGTGCGCAACGCGTCAGCCGGGGACCACGCACTCGAACGCGTGGAGGTACGGGTTGACCGGCCGGATCTCGCCGATCGCCAGCCCCGCGTCGGACAGCCGGTCGACCAGGCTCTGCCGGGTGTGCTTGGCACCGCCCACGTTCAGGAGCAGCAGCAGGTCCATGGCGGTGGTGAACCGCATCGACGGCGTGTCGTCGACGAGGTTCTCGATGACGACGACCCGGGCCCCGGGACGCGCCGCGGCGCACACGGACGCGAGCGCCCGGCGGGTGCTGTCGTCGTCCCACTCCAGGATGTTCTTGATGATGTAGAGGTCGGCCGCCACCGGAATGCCCTCGCGGCAGTCACCGGCCACGATGGACGCCCGGCCCGCGAGTGAACCGCCGTCCCGCAGCCGCTCGTCGGCCCGTGCCACGACACCCGGCAGGTCCATCAGGGTGCCGCTGACCGACGGGTGCTTCTCCAGGAGGCTCGCCAGCACGTGCCCCTGACCCCCGCCGATGTCGGCGACGACCGACACCCCGGTGAGGTCGAGCAGAGCGGCGACGTCCCGTGCGGACTGCACGCTGGACGTCGTCATGGCCCGGTTGAACACCTGGGCCGACTCGTGGGCGTCCTGGTGGAGGTAGTCGAAGAACTCCTTGCCGAACACGTCCTCGAAGACGTTGCCGCCGGAGCGCACCGCGTCGTCCAGCCGGGGCCAGACCTCCCACGTCCACGGCTCCGTGCACCACAGCGAGATGTCCCGCAGGCTGTGCGGGTCGTCCTCGCGCAGCAGCCGCGACATGTCGGTGTGGGTGAAGGTGCCGTCGGCGTTCTCCGCGAAGATGCCGTAGCAGGACAGGGCACGCAGCAGCCGTCGCAGCGGCCCCGGTTCGGTCTTCACCACSGCGGCGAGCTCGTCCGCGGTGGCCGGGCCGTCTCCGAGCGCGTCCGCGACACGCAGCCGGGCGGCGGCGCGCACGGCCGCGGAGCGGGCGGCCCCGAACACGATCTCGCGCAGCCGCATGGCCGGCTGCGGGGTGGGGACCGGCTGGACGGGAGTGGTGGTGGGGGTGGTGCTCACGGTGGTCATTCCGTCTCGCTTCTCCTCGTGCGGGGGAACACCGGTCAGCACATCCCGGCCGGTGCGGAGGTGGTGCAGACATTGCCGGTGAAGCGGTTTCCCGTGCCGGCGGTGTCCTGGTCGGCCAGGTCCGCGGGCCGGTTGCCCAGGACGGTGTTGCCGCTGACGGTGTTGTCGGTGTTCTTGGCTCCCACGAAGCTCTTGAACAGCACGACGCCGCCCGAGAGCGGGGTGGCACCCACGTTGTCGCGGATCACGTTGGACCGCACCTCGGTGGACTCGGTGCCGGTGAGGACGATCCCGGAACCCTGGATCGCGGGCAGCCGCTCGGTGGCGGCGCAGAACTTGTTGTTGCCGGTGATCCGGTTCGACCGGATCGTCATGGCGCCGGCCTGCGGCGTTCCCTCGTCGCCCACGACGAACACCCCGCTGCAGTTGGCGGTGAAGGTGTTGTCGTTCACCATCAGGTTCCGTACGCGCCGGGCGGTGAACCCGATCCGGTTGTCGGTGAGGGTGTTGCCCCGGACCCGGGTCCCGCCGGTGTCGGTGGCACCGCCCTCCTCGTCGACGCTGTTGGCGACGAAGATGCCGGCGTCCCCGTTGGAGCGTGCGGTGTTGTGCCGGAGGTCGGAGCGGGTGGACCGCTGCTGCGCGATGCCCCAGACGCCGTTGGAGGCGGCGGTCACCGAGCGGACCTCCAGCCCGTCCGTCCAGGACGCCCAGACGCCGCTCCTGGTGAAGCCGGACACGGTCAGGGACTTGATGGACACGTCGTCCACGGTGTTCTGGGCCGTGCCCAGGACGCAGATCCCGTTGCCGGCCTTGGCGCAGGCGTTCTCGGTCCGGTCCGTGCTCGCGCCGGGCTCGATGACGGTACGGCCTCCGGAGCCGCGCAGGGTCAGTCCGGGCGTGGTGATCAGCACGCTCTCCCGGTAGGTGCCGGGCCGGACGACGATGGTGTCACCGGGCCGGGCGGCGTCCACCGCTGCCTGGATGGACTGGCCCGGACGCACCACGTGGCCGCCCGCGGCGGCGGCCGGACCGGACGGGGCGACGACGCCCAGTCCGGCGGCCGAGGCGGCGGCGATGCTCACGAGGCAGTTGATGTGTCGTTTCCTCATGAGCCGAAGCTATGGGCGATCACCCTTCGATGCCACGCAGGGTGCCCGGTTGCTCACGGGCCGTGCCCGAATGGCTTACGTCGTGGCGAAGGCCCCGCGTCCGTCGTGGACGCGGGGCCGGGCACTCGGGTGATTCGCCCCGTCTCAGTCCGCCGCCGGCCGGGGTGCGACGACCGTGCGGGCCCACCGGTAGTCGGCCTTGCCGCTGGGGGAGCGCTGGATCTGCGGGGTGATGACCAGATGGCGCGGGATCTTGTAACCGGCCAGCCGGGTGCGGCAGTGCGCCTGGACGTCGTCGAGCGAGGGGGCGTCGGCGCCCTCGCGCAGCTGCACCACGGCGGCGACCCGGTTGCCCCAACGCTCGTCGGGAGCGCCCGCGACCAGCGCGTCGTACACATCCGGATGGGATTTGAGCGCCTGCTCGACCTCCTCCGGATATACCTTCTCGCCTCCGGTGTTGATGCACTGGGAACCCCGGCCGAGCACGGTCACGATGCCCTCGGCGTCGACGGTCGCCATGTCGCCGAGCAGCACCCACCGCTCGTCGGCCCTGCGGAAGAACGTCTCGGCGGTCTTGGCCGGGTCGTTGTAGTAGCCGAGCGGTACGTGACCGCGCTGGGCGATCCGTCCCGGCTCGCCCGGGGCCACCGGTTCGTACGTCGCCGGGTCGACGACCGCCGTACGGGCGTTGACTCGGAGCCGGAAGCCGTTCTCCGGACCGGAGTCGGCGGTCGCCGTGCCGTTGAAGCCGGACTCGGACGAGCCGAAGTTGTTCAGCAGCATCACGTGGGGCACCAGCGACTGGAACTCCGCCCGCACCGAGTCCGACATGATCGCGCCCGAGCTGGAGACGGAGAACAGCGCCGAACAGTCGGTGCCCTTCAGCGGGCCCTTCAACGCGTCGATCAGCGGCCGCAGCATCGCGTCGCCCACCAGCGACACACTCGTGACCTTCTCCTTCTCGATGGTACGGAGCACCTCGTGCGGAACGTACTTGCGATGGACGACGACCCGCTGTCCGAAGTTGAAGCCGATGAACGCGGTGAGCGTCGAGGTGCCGTGCATCAGCGGGGGAGTGGGGAAGAAGGTGATGCCCTCCCCGCCGGCCGCCACCCGCTCGGCCAGTTCCTCGGGGGCCTTCACCGGGTCGCCCGTCGGCGCGCCGCCGCCCAGGCCGGAGAAGAACAGGTCCTCCTGGCGCCACATCACCCCCTTGGGCATGCCCGTGGTGCCGCCCGTGTAGATGATGAACTGGTCGTCGGCCGACCGGGCCGGGAAGCCGCGCCCCGCGTCCCCGGATGCCTCGGCCGCCGCGAACGCGACCGCGTCGGGCCCGGCTGTGCCGTCCGCCGGCGTCCCGACCCGCACCAGATGGCGCAGCTTCGGTGCCTGCGGGGCGGCGGCGGCGACGCGCGCGTCGAACTCCGCGTCGAAGACCAGTGCCGCCAGATCCGCGTCGCGGTAGAGGTAGACCAGCTCCTCCTCCACGTAGCGGTAGTTGACGTTGACGGGGACGATGCGGGCCTTCAGGCAGGCCAGTACGGTCTGGAGGTACTCGATGCCGTTGTAGAGGTGCAGCCCGAGATGTTCGCCGGGACCGATGCCCGCCTCGATGAGGTGGTGGGCGACGCGGTTGGCCGCGGTGTCGAGCTCCGCGTACGTGAGCCGGCGTTCGGCACCTGTTCCGGGATGGTCGAGGTAGACGAGCGCCTCGCGTTCCGGGACAGCGTCGACGACCGATTCGAACAGGTCGGCAAGGTTGTACTCCACCGTTCCTCCTGACCCCGGTTGCTGGGTGGCTCGGCGGTCATTAGAGCGCCGACCGGCACAAGTGGGAAGGGGGCCCGGGAAGAAATCTGACTGCCTGTCAGAAAACTATTGAACTGCTTCGCCGCTTACTGCAACCTGTTCTAGCCTTGAGACGGGAGACAGACCATGGGCGGTACGGAACACCTCACCGTGCGGCGCGAAGGCGCCACACTGGTGCTCACCCTGAACCGGCCCGAGAGCAAGAACGCGCTCTCGCTGCCGATGCTGGTCGGCCTGTACGACGGCTGGCTGGCCGCGGACGAGGACGAGGAGGTCCGCTCCGTCGTCCTCACCGGAGCCGGCGGCTGCTTCTGCGCCGGCATGGACCTCAAGGCCCTCGCCGGCAAGGGAATGGAGGGCGAGCAGTACCGGGACCGGATGACGGCCGACCCCGATCTGCACTGGAAGGCCATGCTGCGCCACCACCGCCCCCGCAAGCCGGTCATCGCCGCCGTCGAGGGCCACTGCGTGGCCGGCGGCACCGAGATCCTGCAAGGCACCGACATCCGCATCGCCGGCGAGAGCGCCACCTTCGGCCTCTTCGAGGTCCGCCGCGGCCTCTTCCCCATCGGTGGCTCCACCGTGCGGCTGCCGCGCCAGATCGCCCGCACCCACGCGCTCGAGATGCTGCTCACCGGCCGCCCCTACTCGGCGGACGAAGCGGCCCGGATCGGGCTGATCGGCCGGGTCGTTCCCGACGGCACCGCCCTGGACGCCGCCCTCGCCGTCGCAGAGCAGATCAACGCCTGCGGCCCGCTCGCCGTCGAGGAGGTCAAGGCATCGGTGTACGAGACGGCGGAGATGACCGAGACCGACGGCCTCGCCGCCGAACTCAAGCGCGGCTGGCCCGTCTTCGCCACCGCCGACGCCAAGGAGGGCGCCCGCGCCTTCGCCGAGAAGCGCCCGCCCGTCTACCGGCGGCACTGAACCCAGGAGGAACCCGTGCCCGGCATACTCAGCGCACCGCTGGTGGTCGAATTCCCCTTCACCCGCTCCCTCGGCCCGGTCCAGAGCGCCTTCCTCACCGGACTGCGTGAACGCACCGTGCTCGGCGTCCGCACCGGAGACGGCAAGGTCCTGGTCCCGCCCGTCGAGTACGACCCCGTCACCGCCGAGGAGATCCGGGACCTGGTCGAGGTCGCGGTCACCGGAACGGTCACCACCTGGGCGTGGAACCCGTACCCCCGCCGCGACCAGCCCCTCGACACCCCCTTCGCCTGGGTGCTCGTCCGCCTCGACGGCGCCGACACCGCGCTCCTGCACGTCCTGGACGCACCCGGACCCGACGCCGTCCACACCGGGATGCGCGTCCGTGTCCGCTGGGCCGAGCACCGCACCGGCGCCATCACGGACATCGCCTGCTTCGAACCGTACGAAGGCGAAGGCGAGCCCGGCGGATCCGCCCCGCACGACGGCGAGTTCGCCGACCCGGTCACCGGCATCGTCACCCCCGCACGCCTCGACTACACCTACTCGCCGGGCCGCGCGCAGAGCGCCTACCTCGAAGCGCTCGCGGGCCGCCGCGTCGTCGGGGAACGCTGCCCGTCCTGCAGGAAGGTGTACGTCCCGCCGCGCGGTGCCTGCCCCACCTGTGGCGTCGCCACCGACGAACGGGTCGAGGTCGGACCCCGCGGCACGGTCACCACCTTCTGCGTGGTCAACATCAAGGCGAAGAACCTCGACATCGAGGTGCCCTACGTCTACGCCCACATCGCCCTGGACGGCGCGGACCTCGCCCTGCACGCCCGGATCGGCGGAATCCCGTACGACCAGGTGCGGATGGGACTGCGGGTCGAACCCGTCTGGTCCGAAGGGAACCGCCACCCCGACCACTACCGGCCCACCGGCGAGCCCGATGCCGACTACGACGCCTACAGGGAGCTGGTCTAGATGCGAGACGTAGCGATCGTCGCCTTCGCGCAGACCGACCATCTGCGGCGCACCGACGAACTGTCCGAAGTCGAGATGCTGATGCCCGTTCTGCACCAGGTCCTCGACGCCACCGGCCTGAGGACCAGCGACATCGGCTTCACCTGCTCCGGCTCCAGCGACTACCTCGCCGGCCGCGCCTTCTCGTTCACCATGGCGCTGGACGGCGTGGGGGCGCACCCGCCGATCTCCGAGTCCCATGTCGAGATGGACGGCGCCTGGGCCCTGTACGAGGCCTGGGTGAAGATCCAGACCGGGGAGGCGGACACCGCGCTCGTGTACGCGTACGGGAAGTCCTCGCCCGGCGAGGTACGCGACGTCCTCACCCGGCAGCTCGACCCGTACTACACCGCCCCGCTGTGGCCCGACTCCGTCGCACTCGCCGCGCTCCAGGCCCAGGCGCTGATCGACGCGGGCGACACGGACGAGACCGCGCTCGCGGAGGTCGCCGCCCGCAGCCGCGCGGACGCCTCGGACAACCCGCACGCGCAGCTCAGCGGAACGGTCCCGGCAGGCGACTACCTCGTCCAGCCGCTGCGGACCGGCGACTGCCCGCCCGTCGGCGACGGCGCCGCCGCCGTGATCCTGGCCGCCGGGGACACCGCGCGGGCCCTGTGCGCCCGGCCCGCCTGGATCCGCGGCATCGACCACCGCATCGAGGCCCACGGCCTCGGAGTGCGCGAGCTCACCGAGTCGCCGTCGACCCGGCTCGCCGCCGAACGCGCCGGGGTCTTCGAACGACCCGTCGACACCGCCGAACTGCACGCCCCGTTCAGCTCCCAGGAAGTGGTGCTGCGCAAGGCGCTCGGCCTGGGCGACGAGGTCAGGGTCAACCCGTCGGGCGGCGCGCTGGCCGCCAATCCGGTGATGGCCGCCGGGCTGATCCGCCTCGGTGAGGCCGCCGCCCGCATCCACCGCGGCGAGTCCGACCGGGCCCTGGCCCACGCCACGTCCGGCCCGTGCCTCCAGCAGAACCTGGTCGCCGTTCTCGAAGGGGAGAGTGCTCATGCCTAAGGAGCCCGTGGCCGTCGTCGGGATCGGCCAGACCAAGCACGTCTCCGCCCGCCGCGACGTCTCCCTCGCCGGCCTCGTCCGCGAAGCCGCCGTGGCAGCCCTCCAGGACGCCGGGCTGACCTGGGCGGACATCGACGCCGTCGTCATCGGCAAGGCCCCCGACTTCTTCGAGGGCGTGATGATGCCGGAGCTCTACCTCGCCGACGCCCTCGGTGCGGTCGGCAAGCCGATGCTCCGCGTCCACACCGCGGGCTCGGTCGGCGGTTCGACCGCCCTCGTCGCCGCGAACCTCGTCGCCGCCCGCGTGCACCGGACCGTCCTCACGCTCGCCTTCGAGAAGCAGTCGGAGTCCAACGCCATGTGGGGCCTCTCGCTGCCCATCCCGTTCCAGCAACCGCTGCTGGCCGGCGCGGGCGGCTTCTTCGCCCCGCATGTGCGGGCCTACATGCGCCGGACCGGGGCGCCGGACACCGTCGGCTCCCTCGTCGCGTACAAGGACAGGCGCAACGCGCTCAAGAACCCGTACGCGCACATCCACGACGCGGACATCACCCTGGAGAAGGTCCAGGCCGCGCCCATGCTCTGGGACCCCATCCGCTACTCGGAGACCTGCCCGTCCTCCGACGGCGCCTGCGCGATGATCCTCACCGACCGGGCGGGCGCCGACCGTTCACCGCACCCGCCCGCCTGGGTGCACGGCGGTGCGATGCGCAGCGAACCGACCCTCTTCGCAGGCAAGGACTTCGTCTCGCCGCAGGCCGGGAAGGACTGCGCCGCCGACGTGTACCGGCAGGCCGGGATCACCGACCCGCGCCGGGAGATCGACGCCGTAGAGATGTACGTGCCCTTCTCCTGGTACGAACCGATGTGGCTGGAGAACCTCGGCTTCGCCGACGAGGGCGAGGGCTGGAAGCTCACCGAGGCCGGAGTCACCGAGCTCGACGGCGACCTGCCCGTGAACCCTTCGGGCGGCGTGCTGTCCACCAATCCCATCGGCGCCTCCGGGATGATCCGCTTCGCCGAGGCCGCACTCCAGGTACGAGGACAGGCCGGCGAGCACCAGGTGGACGGGGCCCGGCGGGCCCTCGGCCACGCCTACGGCGGCGGGGCGCAGTTCTTCTCCATGTGGCTCGTCGGCGCCGAACCGCCCACGGGCTGACGCCGGGACCCCTCCCGGACAGGCCGCGTCCGGCGCGCACCGCGGCCTGTTCGGGAACGCCCGCGATGGCTAGGCTCTGTCCCGGCCCAAGGACGAGCGGGAGGAGCCGACGTGGCACCCAGGACGACACCCCAGCAGCACTTCGCCCGCTGGGGCAAGCCGGAACTCGACCTCGGCAACGCCCGGTGGCGTTCCGGCAGTCAGGGCATCGGCGACGTCCAGATCGCCTTCGTCGAGGGATTCATCGCGATGCGCAACGCCGGGCGCCCGGGCAGCCGGCCGCTGGTGTTCAACCCGGCGCAGTGGCGCGCCTTCGTCGTGAACGCCCGGCACGGCGCGTTCACGGGCGGAAGCGCCCATGCTGGGTAGCGTGGTGGGTGTGACCGGTGAAAGTGATCTTCGCACCCTGCTGAGCGACCTGCGTCCGGAGCTGCACCCCGGACGCTACGTCTACACGACCGCGCCCGACGGACGCGTGCCCGACGGCGCCGCCCCCGTCGTCACGGTCGGCGAGGCCGAAGCGCTCACGCTGGTACTCCCCGAATCCGAGGCCGTCGCGGCGGGGCTGCCCTACTCCTACGTGGCCGGCTGGATCACTCTCCGTGTGCACTCGGCCCTGGAGGCCGTCGGGCTGACGGCCGCCGTCTCACTCGCCCTGACCGACGCGGGAATCAGCTGCAACGTGGTGGCCGGCTTCCACCACGACCACCTCTTCGTCCCGTACGAGCGGTCCGCCGAGGCCGTCGCCGTGCTGGAGGCACTGGCCTCGGAGYCGGGCACGGGGTGACGGCGGCGGACCGCTCGTACGGGGGGACGAAGAGGTGGTCGTGGTGGAAGCCGGCCACCACGTTGCAGCTGATTCCCGCGTCGGTCAGGGCGAGTGAGACGGCGGCCGTCAGCCCGACGGCCTCCAGGGCCGAGTGCACACGGAGAGTGATCCAGCCGGCCACGTAGG
>NZ_RDBK01000038.1:49353-76488 GCF_008042275.1 Streptomyces sp. OR43
CTTCGGCCTCGCCGACCGTGACGACGGGGGCGGCCGAGGGCTGCCCGGGCCCGGCTCGGCGAGGCGGCCCCGGACACGTAACATGTCTGCATGTCCTTCCTCCGCCGCCGTAGCGCCGCCACACCCGCGGGCCCCGACTTCGACGTCCTGGCCATGGACCCGGGCGACTGGCCCGGAAACCTCGGCGCCGGTCTGCTGCCCGCTCCCGACGGCAGCTGTCAGGGCGTGTTCCTGCGCTACGACCTGTTTGGCGGCCGCGGCCCCGCGATGATCATCGGTAACCTGCCGGAGGGCTCGCCCGCCCGCGAGACGGAGGAGGGCCAGGTCCCCTTCGAGGTCGCCCAGCTGCTGCTCGCGCTGGAGAACGACGAGCCGGTCGAGGTCACCGGCACCGAGGACATGCCCGTGATGCAGGGCGACAACCTGTTGATCGTCCGCCGGGTGAAGCTCTCCGAGAGCCGGATCTCCTGCGTGCAGTTCGACCGCAGCGACGGTGTCCTCGTCACCATCGCCAGCTGGGACCGTCCCATCACCGATGATCTCTACACGCTCCTGAAGCCACTGCCCGCCGAGCTCTTCCAGCAGGGCTGAGCCGGCGGGGCCGCCGTTCGGCCACTCCATTTCCGTCCAAGTACACGCGGCCTCCGTCCAAGAGGCCGCTTCGTCATGCGTCTTGTCGGGTCAGTCGTCGGACCTCTAGCGTCATGCGGCATGACATCCGGGATGACACGACGTACCACGGTGAAGACGGCGATCGGTGCAACCGGTGCCCTGGCATGGGGCGTTCCGGCTCTTTCCGGGACGGCAGCCGCCGCCGGTACCTCCGATGAATCGGGGAGCGGAGAGCGAAAGGCGGAGCTGCCGAACCCCGTACTCCACTACCGGGCGCCCGCCGCCGGCTGGGAGCGCGAATCGCTGCCCATCGGCGGCGGGGCCCTGGGCGCGAGCGTGCACGGAACGCTCGCCTCGGAACTCCTCACCCTCAACGAGAAGACGCTCTGGACCGGCGGACCCGGCTCGGCCCAGGGATACGACTTCGGCAACTGGACCGCCCCCAGGCCCGGAGCCCTGGCCGCGGTGCAGGAACGCCTCGACCGGGAGGGATCGCTCGGCCCCGACGCCGTGGCCGCCGAACTCGGACAGCCGCGCCGCGGCTACGGCGCCTACCAGGTCCTCGGGGAGCTCCACCTCGACGTACCGGACGCACCGGCCGCCCCCGACGCCTCCTACCGGCGCGCCCTGGACCTGCGCACCGCCCTGGCGTCCGTGGCCTACACGCACGAAGGGGTGGCCCACACCAGGGAGTTCTTCGTCTCCCACCCGGGCTCCGTCATCGCCGGCCGGCTGACGGCGGACAGCCCGGGGCACGTGGCCTTCACCCTGCGCTACACCTCGCCGCGCGGTGACTACACCGCCTCCGCTGCCGGAGACCGCCTGACCGTCCGCGGCGCACTCAAGGACAACGGCCTGCGCTTCGAGGCCCAGATCCGTGTCCGCACCTCGGGCGGTGAGGTCACCGCCGGGGCGGACGGCAGCCTCACCGTCACCGGCGCCGACCGCGCGTGGTTCTGCCTCGCGGCGGGCACCGACTACGCGGACATCTACCCCGACTACCGAGGCGAGGACCCGCACCGTAAGGTCACGGCCGCCGTCGACACCGCCGCGGGCACCTCGTACGAGAGCCTGCGCGCCGCCCATGTGAACGACCACCGCACCCTCTTCGACCGGGTCGCCCTCGATATCGGCCAGGACCTCCCCGACCTGCCCACCGACCAACTGCTGAGCGCCTACACCGGCGGACCGGGCGCCGCGGACCGGGCCCTGGAGGCGCTCTTCTTCCAGTACGGCCGCTACCTGCTCATCGCCTCCTCACGGGCCGGCTCGCTGCCCGCCAACCTCCAGGGCGTGTGGAACAACGCGACCAGTCCGCCCTGGTCCGCCGACTACCACACCAACATCAACCTCCAGATGAACTACTGGCTCGCCGAGGTCACCAACCTGGCCGAGACCACCGCCCCCTACGACCGCTACGTCGAGGCCATGCGCGAGCCCGGCCGCAGGACGGCGCAGGAGATGTTCGGCACCCCCGGCTGGGTCGTGCACAACGAGACCAACCCGTACGGCTTCACCGGCGTCCACGACTGGTCGACCGCCTTCTGGTTCCCCGAGGCCGCCGCCTGGCTCACCCAGCAGATGTACGAGCACTACCGCTTCAGCGGTTCCACCGGCTATCTGCGCTCCACCGCCTACCCGGCGATGAAGGAGGCCGCCGAATTCTGGCTCGCCAACCTGCGCACGGACCCCCGGGACGGGCTCCTCGTCGTCACGCCGAGCTACTCGCCCGAGCACGGGGACTTCACCGCCGGCGCCGCGATGTCCCAGCAGATCGTCCACGACCTCCTCACCAGCACCCTGGAGGCCGCCCGTACCCTCGGCGATGCCCCCGCCTTCCGCAGTCGTCTCGAAACGGCCCTCGACAGCCTCGACCCCGGCCTGCGCGTCGGCTCGTGGGGTCAGCTCCAGGAATGGAAGACCGACCGCGACGACCCGGCTGACACCCACCGTCACGTCTCGCACCTCTTCGGCCTCCACCCAGGCCGGCAGATCGAGGCGGGCAGCACCTGGGCCGAGGCCGCCGCAGTCTCTCTGAGTGCCCGCGGGGACGGCGGAACCGGCTGGTCCAAGGCCTGGAAGATCAACTTCTGGGCGCGGCTCCGGGACGGGGCCCACGCGCACAAGATGCTCGCGGAGCAGCTGAAGAGCTCCACCCTGCCCAACCTCTGGGACACCCACCCGCCGTTCCAGATCGACGGGAACTTCGGCGCCGCCTCGGGCATCGCGGAGATGCTGCTGCAGAGCCAGCACGACACCGTCGAGATCCTCCCCGCGCTGCCCGCCGCCTGGCCCGACGGCTCCGTGCGCGGGCTGCGCGCCCGCGGCGGGTTCACCATCGACATCGAATGGGCCGCCGGAAAGGCCCGCCGCGTGGTGGTCACGGCGGGCCGCACCCGTGAAGTGACCCTACGCAGCACGCTGTTCACGAGCGGCGAGAAGGTCATCAGGGCCCGGGCGGGACGCCGTTACACGCTGACCCCGGAGAGCTGAGCGAACAGCGAGGTCACCTGCGCCGCCGAGGTGCCGAGCCCCGTGGGACCGCTCAGGTGCCACGGGGCCGCGGTGCCCCGGCGCAGGTCCTCCTCGCGGTAGCGCCTGCAGTCCCGGTGCCAGATCAGGATGCCCGCGATCCAGTGCTTGAGCTCCAGGACGTAACCGGCGAGGATCTCCCGCGCCTCGGCATTCAGATCGAAGTCGTCGTAGAGCACCGGGAGTTCATGCTCGGCGACATGCAGGAACTGGCGCAGCCGGGACTTCATCAGGTCATAGACGATCCCCACCGCGGTCGGATAGCCGACTCCGAAGAAGTTCTGAACGACCAGGACGCCGTTGTGCACCTCACCCTCGTACTCGATCTCCTTCTGGTACGAGAACAGGTCGTTGAGCAGCGCGGCATAGTCGGCGGCCGCGTTCTCCAGGGAGCGAAGCGGGCCGCTCTCGTAGATCTCCGGCGGCACCTTCCTGCCGTGCCCCAGCCGGCACAGGCTCATCGTCAGGTCCGAACCGAACGTCATGCGGCGCATCTCGACGTAGTCCACCGGGTCGGGAATCCGGTTCTGCGCCTGGTTCGCCAGCTCCCAGAGCCAACTGGCGGTCATGTCCTCGATGGAGGTACGGAAGGCACGCCTGCCACGGTCGTCCATGGGGGCAGAGGTCCGCTCCCAGAGGTCGGACAGGGAGCGTTCCAGTGCGTTGACGGGCTCCGGCGGTGCGGCGCCGTCCAGCGGCATGAAGAGCGAGAGACGCTCGTTGGCCAGCCGGGCCCCTGCCAGATCGCGGGTGCGCCCGTGGACCACGGGGAACCAGTCGTCCCCGTAGGTCCCCCACGCCAGCCACTGCGAGGAGACGTCGAGCTCGTCGGGGGTGGCGTCCGGATGGATCCCCGCCGCGCACAGGGGAAGGTCGATCGCCCGCAGCCGCTCCTCGTCCCAGATGTGCGAACCGGGGACTCCCGGCTGCGCCTGGAGGATGCCCATCCGGTCCGCCCATGCGACGATCCGCTCCCGGGCCCCGTCCAGATGCGGACTGAGCGTCGTCCCGAAGGGCAGGTCGAAGTCGGGCAGCAGCGACGGCCCGACGTGCTGGTAGGGCAGATGGGTGTGGCTGCGTGCCCTGGCGGACTCCGAGCGGGGAGTGAGCCGGATCGACGCGGCGGCCATCCCGAAGCCCGGCGTGGCCTGTCCGGCCCCGCCGTCGTTCATGTAGCGGCTGGAGCGCATGTGCCACTCATGGCCGCCCGACTGCCAGTCCTGCAGCCCCTTGACGTACGCGAGCACCGCCGCCGTCTGTGCCGGGTCAAGGCCCTTCTCCGCGCAGAGCGGGCCCAGTTCGGTCAGTGCCGTGTTCTCGAACTGCTGCAGCCGCGACGTCAGCAGATCGTTGACCGCCTCGGCGGCCTCCTGCGTCGAGCAGCCGAGGAAGCGCTCGAGGACCAGGACCCCGTTGCTGTTCTCGCCCTCGTCCTCGACCTCCCGCTGGTACGAGAACAGGTCGTTGCGCAGATGGACGCCGTCGGAGAACGCGTCGCGCAGGACGCGCAGCGCCCGTTCACCGGCGACCGCCTCGGGCACCTCGGCATGCGCCGCGTACTCCACCAGCCCCGCCGACCAGGGGGCGCCGCCCACCTTTCGCCGCATCTCGATGTACTCGACCGGGTTCGCGATGCGGCCCTCGTTGATGTTGGCGAGTTCCCACAACGACTCGTTGAGGAGATTCTTCGTCGCCTCCGCGAACCGCACCCGCCACGCGTCCGACATCCCCGGCACCGTCCGCGCCCACAGATCGGCCAGCCCCGCCTCGACCGGGTTCTCCGGCTCGGGCGTCGGCGCACCCCGCTCCATCGGCATGAACGCGGGCAGCCGGTCCAGGTAGCGCTTGCCCCCCTCACGGTCCGGGGTGCGCTTGAACAGCTCCAGGAAGTGGTCGTCGAAGAAGAAGACCCACACGTACCAGTCGGTGACCAGGGACAGCGCCTCGGCCGAGCAGTCGGGATGGGTGTAGGCGCAGAGCAGCGCGTAGTCGTGGGAGTCGAGGTCCTTCTCCTCCCAGATGCCGGACCCCTCCAGCATCCCTATGGCCCGTGCCCACGTCTTCGTGTGCTGCCGCGCCTCCTCGACGTGCGGGTTGAGGCGCGCCGGATACGGAACGTAGAAGTCCGGCAGGGTGAAGGGCTGTGCCATGTGCGTCAGGCCTTTCGGTGAGCCTCCGCGTGAGCGTCACGCGGATCGTTCGTGTCCGCGCCAGCACTACCCTTCGTCCGTTCGGGGCACGCACAACCGCCATTAGTCACACAACAAGTGCGCTCGTTCGAGGGAGGGAGCAGCGCCCCGCCGGTCGGCGCGCCCCTGCGTAAAACTCAGGTAACACGGCACCGCCACAATCCCGTTGCCGCTTTCCCTTCGCAGGTCAGAGCACCTGCCAGTGGTCTGGTCCACTGGCTCGACCCGCGGCCCCGACCACACCCTTGACGTGCCATCACCTCAGGTCAGAGAGTGTGCGCGCACAGCGGAACGCGAGATCGGAACACGAACACCGCTCGACACGCACGGCTCGGGAAACGCCCAGCTCCAAGAAGGGTTGTCATGACGTCCAAGCAGAGGACCGGACGCGCACGCGCGCTGACCACCGTCGGCGCACTGAGTCTCGCGCTGCTCAGTCCCGCGGCACACGCGGGCGCGGACGGGGTACGGCCGGAGTGCCCGCGCGGTCTGGACTGCGACTGGGTCCCGGCCGCCTACCAGCAGACCGGCGATCCGGCCGACAAGGAGACGTACGGCAACTACGACACCGCGGACCGGCCGCAGAGCAACAAGATCAAGTTCATCGTCCTCCACGACACGGAGGAGGACTTCGATACCACCCTGAAGATCTTCCAGAACCCGCTGAAGCAGACCTCGGCCCACTATGTCGTGCGTTCCGGCGACGGGCACGTCACGCAGATGGTGAAGAACAAGGACGTCGCCTGGCAGGCCGGAAACTGGTACCTCAACAGCCACTCGATCGGTATCGAGCAGGAAGGCGTCGCCACCGAGGGCGCGAAGTGGTACACCCCCGAGATGTACCGCTCGACAGCGGCGCTGGTGCGCTACCTCGCCGCCAAGTACGACATCCCCCTCGACCGCCAGCACATCATCGGCCACGACGGGGTGCCGCCCACCAGCGCCGCCGGCACCAAGAACATGCACTGGGACCCGGGCACCTACTGGGACTGGAACCGCTTCATGGCGCTCCTCGGCAAGCCGACCGTGCCGACCGCCCGTAGGAGCAGCGAACTCGTCACCGTCAGCCCGCGGTTCAAGGACAACCAGCAGGCGTTCCGCGACTGCGAGAAGGGCGTCGACCTTCCCGTGCAGGGCTCCAGCGCCGTGCCGCTGCACACGGAACCCTCCGAGGACGCGCCGCTCTTCTCCGACCCGGGCCTGCACACGGACGGTTCTCCCGGCACCAACTGCGCCGCCGACTGGGGCAGCAAGATCAGCGCCACCCAGCAGGCGGTCGTCGCCGACCACGCGCCCGGCTGGACGGCGATCTGGTGGTACGGCAAGAAGGCCTGGTTCAGCACCCCGGCCCGCATCCGCACCACCACCCCCACATCCGGCTACGTGGTCAGGCCGAAGGCCGGCAAGGCGGAGGTACCGGTGTACGGGGTCGCGTACCCGGAGAAGTCCGAGTACCCCGCCGACTTCACGGACCAGCGGGTGGGCACGGCCCTGCAGTACACCATCAAGGCCGGCCAGTCCTATCCCGGCGGCGGAGAGGCGCCCACCGGGTTCTTCTACGCACCGACGATCGACTCCTCCTACCCTCTGGACCACGCCTACTTCCGCGGCAAGGAGAAGTACGTGACGGTCCAGATCGGCCACCGCATCGCCTTCGTGAAGGCGTCCGACGTGGACATCGTCCGCGCCCACTGAGACTTACGCCCACTGAGGCTCACGCCCACTGAGCGGGTTCACCGCTCCGGGCGGGCAGGACAGCACAACAGCGCGCTGCGGGCCCGGTGTGTCGGCACCGGACCCGCAGCGCGCATCCCCGTCGGACAGGTCAGCGAGTGCCGACGGCGGCTCGAACCGCACTCCGCGCCATGGCGCAGTCATCGTGCAGGCGGCGCAGCAGCAGCCGCTGCTCCTCACCCGAGGAGAGCGCACCCGGACGCTCCTGCGCGGTCCGGGCCGGCGCGCTGGTGTCCCGCATGGCCCGCTGCAGGGCCGTCTCGTACGTACGGATCTCCCGTGTCAGCACGAGCATCAGATTGACCAGGAAGGCATCCCGCGCCGCGGGCCCCGCGACCTGGGCCAGCTGGCTGATCTGACGCCGCGCCACCGGGGCGTCACCCAGGACCGCCCAGAGCGTCGCCAGGTCGTAGCCCGGCAGGTACCAGCCGGCGTGCTCCCAGTCCACCAGTACCGGACCGGTGGGCGACAGCAGGATGTTGGAGAGCAGCGCGTCACCGTGGCAGAACTGCCCCATGCCCTGGCGGCCGCCGGCGACGGCGAGGCCGTGCAGCAGCTTCTGCAGGTCACCCAGATCGCGGTCGGTGAACAGACCGAGCTCGTGATAGCGCGCGATCCGTGCCGCGTAGTCCAGCGGGGCGTCGAACAGACCGGCCGGCGGACGCCAGGCGTTGACCCGGCTGACCGCACCGAGTACCGCACGCAGATCCGCCCGTGGCGGAGCCTCCGAAGGGTGCCTCGTCAGCGCCGCCACCCGCCCGGGCATCCGCTCGATGACCAGGGTGCAGTTCTCCGGGTCCGCTGCGATGAGCCGGGGAACCCGGACCGGAGGGCGGTGCCGGACGAACGCCCGGTATGCCGCTATTTCGTGGCGGAACCGCTCCGACCACGCGGGGGAGTGGTCCAGTAAACACTTGGCGACCGCGGTCGCGCGGCCGGTGGAACCGACGAGGAGCACCGAACGGCCGCTGCGCCGCAGTACCTGTACGGGGTTGAACTCCGGGCAGATCCGGTGCACCGAGGCGATCGCCATCCTCAGCTGGGCACCCTGCGGACCGGACAGGTCCAGTCTTCCGCTCAGTGAGGGGGCGCCCGGCCCTGCCACGCGCCGGGTCCGCCCGATGCCGGGCGCGGGGACGGTGGCGCGGGGATCGAGATACGGTCCGCCACCCGCTCCCAGGGGACGCAGCGGCCGGGGCGGGGCGGACACGGAGGACGATGCTGTGTACATGGGCGAGACAGATCCCTTCGTGCGCCGACAAGTTGCGTGCGCCGCCCCGGCCGGCGGCCGTTCGGCACCCTGGGGAGTACCTAGGGCTGCCGGGCGGGGTGGCGCACTCCTACCTGACACCGGCGTGCCCGTGGCAGAGAACATGGCGACCCCTGGCGAAGCCTGGCGAATAGTCGCAGGGCATCTGACAGGGGGTTACTGTCAACACAGCCGAGAACCTGGGGGCTTGACGTGACCGGAGAACCCAACACCCGCCTTTCCGACCTGTTCGGCCTTGCCGGCTGGTCCAAGGGCGAACTCGCGAGAATGGTGAACAGGCAGGCGGCGGCCATGGGCCACCCCCAACTGGCCACCGACACCTCGCGCGTGAGGCGATGGATCGACATGGGGGAGTCCCCGCGCGATCCGGTGCCCGAAGTGCTGGCAGCCCTGTTCACCGAGCGGCTCGGTCGTGTCGTGACCATCGAGGACCTCGGGTTCGGCCGACGCGGGCGTGTGGGGAAACGGCGAGAGGCCGGGACGGCAGACAATCCCGACCAACTCCCGTGGGCGCCCGAGCGGACGGCAGCGGTCCTCACCGAATTCACGGGAATGGACCTCATGCTCAACCGACGCGGCTTGGTGAGCGCGGGCGCCGCGCTCGCCGCCGGCTCCACGATCGCCGGCCCCATGCACGACTGGCTGCACACCGACCCCGTACTGGCGGCCGACGCCCCACGTATCGACGACCCCGTGCACGCGGACCCGGCCGGCTACGACCGGTACGAGGCCGCGCCCATCGGCTCGGAGGAGATCGAGGCGCTGGAACGCTCCGTGGAGGTGTTCCGCGCCTGGGACGCCTCCCGCGGCGGAGGCCTCCAGCGCAAGGCGGTGGTGGGCCAGCTGAACGAGGTGGGCGGCATGCTCGCCTACCGCCACCCCGACCACCTGCAGCGCCGCCTCTGGGGCGTCGCCGCCAACCTCGCCGTGCTCGCGGGCTGGATGTCCCACGACATCGGCCTGGAACCCACCGCCCAGAAGTACTTCGTCATCGCCGCGCACGCCGCGCGTGAGGGCGGGGACCGTCCGCGGGCGGGCGAGGCGCTCTCCCGGGCAGCCCGGCAGATGGTCCACCTGGGCCGTCCCGACGACGCACTCGACCTCATGAAACTCGCCAAATCCGGCTCGGGCGACATGGTCCTGCCACGGACCCAGGCGATGCTGCACACCATCGAGGCCTGGGCTCAGGCGTCCATGGGCCGGGGACAGGCCATGCGGCGCACCCTGGGCCGGGCCGAAGAGCTCTTCATCTCCGACAAGGGCGATGTACCGCCGCCCAGTTGGATGCAGATGTTCGACGAGGCCGATCTGCACGGTATGCAGGCACTGGCCTTCCGCACGCTGGCCGAGCACGACCCCTCGGCCGCCGTCACCGCCCAGCGCCACGCGAAGCAGGCGCTGGAACTGCGGGTCAACGGACGCCAGCGGTCGAAGATCTTCGACTACATCTCCCTCGCCTCGGCCTGCTTCATCGCCGATGACCCCGAGCAGGCCGACCGCTACGCACGACTGGCCCTGGTGACGATGGGGGAGACCTCCTCGCACCGCACCTGGGACCGGCTGCGCGAAATGTACCGGCTCACGGGTCAGTTCGCGGGCTACGCGAAGATCGAGGACCTGCGTGAGGAGATCCAGCTCTCGCTGCCCCGGAGCTCCATCATCAAGAGGCCCAGGAGCTCGGAGATCTGAGGAGTTCGGAGATCTGATCCCTGGCGACGACACGCGCACGAGACGCTGTCAGGAAGAAGCGCCCCGTGGGAATGCCGTCGTCCCCTTCAGTGCTCGTTCTTCCCCGTCGATGCGGCTACGCGCCGATGCGGGCGATCAGCACACACGCGTCGTCCAGTCGCTCGGTGCCGCCGAACTCCTCGGCGACGGCGCGTACGCAGTCCTGCGCCGTGCGGGCTGCGGAGAAGCGCGGCGCGAGTCCGAGCAGTGCTTCCGTGCCCGGACGGAGACCGTTGTGCGTGCTCCCGGTAGCCCGGGCCAGCCCGTCGGTGTGGAGGACGAGTACATCACCGGGCAGCAGGTGTACTTCGTCCTGCTCGTACGCGACCCCGGATGCCGCCCCGAGGAGCACTCCGTCCGGCAGTGGCACTGGGCGCCCGACGCCGTTGCGGAAGAGCAGGGGCGCCGGGTGTCCGGCCTGCGCCCAGTCCAGCGTGCGGGTGGCGGGGTCGAACCGGCAGCACACCGCGCTGCCCAGGGCGGGCTGGATCGATGTCTCCAGTAACTGGTTGAGGTGCCCCATCAGGGCTCCGGGCTCGATCCCGGCCACCGCCATGCCGCGCAGCGCGCCCAGGATCATCGCCATGGTGGAGGTCGCCTGGATGCCGTGACCGGTCAGATCGCCGACCGTGAGCAGCGTACGGCCGTCCGGCAGCTGCATCGCGTCGTACCAGCCGCCGCCGATCAGGGCGCTGGAATCCGAGGGCAGATAGTGGGCCGCGATGTCCAGCGAACCGGGCCCCTGGTCGGGCAGGGTCAGCGACCCCCGCCATGGGGGAAGCACGGCCTCCTGAAGCTCCACGGCCATCCGGCGCTCGGTCCTGGCGATGTGCTGCTGTCGCTGGAGCGAGTCCTGGGTACGGTGCACCACCTGCTGGCTGCGGCGCAGTGCGCTGACATCGCGCAGGACCGCCCACATGGAGGCCGTGCAGCCGTCCGCGTCCAGGACGGGTTCGCCCATCATGTGCAGGGTCCGCGACCGCCCGTCCGTGCGCAGGATGCGGAACTCGCCGTCTATCGGTTTGCCGTCGACCAGGCAGTCGGTGACCAGGGCCGTGAGCAGGGGCTGGTCCTCGGGCAGGAGCACGGAGGGCAGGTCGTCCAGTGAGAGGGGTCCCGCCTCGGGTGTGCGGCCGAAGATCTGGAGCAGTTCGTCCGACCAGCTCACCTCGTCGGTCAGCAGATTCCATTCGGCGCTGCCCACCCGGCCGATCAGCGAACCCGGCTGCTCCTCGGCGAGCTGGGCCGGGCCGGCGGGCTGCGCCGCCCCGGCTGTGAACTGTTCCGCGGCCCCGGACGGCAGCCCCTGCCTGAGCTGTCCCAGATGCGCCCCGAGATCATCGAGCTGATGGACCGCCAGATCGCACAGCGCACGCTGCCAGCGCAGCTGCGGGTCGTCCTCGTCGACGAGGACGGTGTCACGCCGCACCGCGTCCACGTCTCCGCGCAGCCGGTGTGTCCGGTTGATCAACGCGTCGACGGCTTCACGTTCGGACGGCTGGGGCGCGGGGCGGTCCGCAGGCGGGTGGGGCGGCATGTCGTACTCCGATACAGGCGCGGTACAACCAGGTCTGAGGGTGGACCGGATACGACTGTGGCACAGCCGACACGAGCCCGTAAGTGGTTTGGCAACACTCGACGCGTTCTTGCATCCGGCATATGTCAGCGGCTGAGCGGAACCCGATTCCGTCGAACACCCTTGCTGTCTGCGGGCGTTGATGCAAGTCACTCGGAGCCCGATGGTTGATGTGCGCCCGTGTGCGCCGTTCTCGCGCGGTGCGCGCACGGGCATATGCGGGCCGGAGCCCCCGCCTGGGCGGAGGCTCCGGGAGCGATGACCGTCTCCGCGGTGTCAGCAGAGGGCGATGCGGCCGTACGAGCCCATCTTCCACTTCCACTCGAGGGTCTCGCCGGGCGACGTGGTCCAGCAGCTCCTGTCGGGGCCGTTGTTGATCACCAGTTGGATGTGCATGTTCCGGCCGCAGTTGTTGGTCGTCCAGGCCGTCTTGTTCTGCTTGATGACGTCGCGCGCCACGCAGGCGGGCGCGGTGTCTCCGGCGGCGGCCGCGGGGCCTGCCGCGGTCATGCAGGAGGCGGTGATCATCGCGGTGGCCGCGAGGGTGGTCAGGGTGTTCTTCAGGCGCATGGCTCACGTTCCTCGGGAAGTCGGCTGAAGTGCCGGGCACAGCGATCAACGAGCGTGGCGGCCCCGCGTGACGGTTGCCGAAGGGTGCTCGGGAGTCCGGCGGGAGGTGGTCGGCGGACCGGGAATGCGCCGGGGTGTGCCCGCGTTGCACGAGCAGAACGAAAACGAATCCCGTTACCACCAAGGGGTGGGATCGGTACAAAACCCCGGAGGTGCCCATGGCCCGCAGTGAGACCCGTCCCGTCGTCACTCTCCGCTCGACCGCCGGAACCGGTCGCAGCTATGTGACGCGCAAGAACCGCCGCAACAACCCCGACCGTCTGGTGCTCCGCAAGTACGACCCCGCCGCAGGCCTGCACGTTCTGTTCCGCGAGGAACGCTGACCTCCGCCCGGCCGCTGCCGGACGCACCCGGTCGTCCATCCGATCGCGCACCAGGGAAGGAACGCCCATGAAGTCCCGAATCCACCCCGTCTCCCGTCCCGTGGTCTTCCGTGACCGCGCCGCCGGAGCGGCCTTCCTCACCCGTTCCACCGCTGACTCCGATCAGCGGGTGACCTGGGAGGACGGCCGGAGCTACCCCGTCATCGACGTGGAGACCTCGTCGGCGAGCCACCCCTTCTACACGGGGACCCGTCAGGTGCTGGACACGGCCGGCCGGATCGAGCAGTTCCACCGCCGTTACGGCAACGGAGTGCCCGCCGCCGGTGAGTGATGCCGCGGTCCTCGTGGCCGGTGAGCGAAGCCGTACCCCCGGGCCGGGCGTCCGTGCCCTGGATCACAGGCAGGGCCGCGGATTCCCGGGAACACGGCCAGATGATTTATCGTTCACCTATACGTGGATGACGCGCTGAGCGCCCACACCAGAACCGCCCCGGCTGGAATCCCCCGATCCGGCCGGGGCTTCCCCTTGTCCGGGCGCACCCGCCCTACGCCCGGACGGTCCGCCGCCCAGCGGCTTCGACGAGGAGCGCCGCGGCCGCCAGTCCCGCCGCAGCCACGGCACCGGACGACGGCCACAGGCGCACCGTCAGCGCGGCCGCCGCCGCGCCCGCCACGACGGCGAGCAGCCGGCCGGCCACCCAGCCGTCACCCGGACGCCACGACCCGAGGGCCAGCCGTCCGACGAGGGACGTCAGCGTCCCGGTGAAGTAGTTCGTGGGCGTCGCCCGGACACGGCCCTGGATGCCCATCGCTAGCCCCATGACGAGCAGGAGGCCCAGTCGGTCCGCGTCCGACCTGATCAGGCCGCCCGCCCACAGCGCAGCGCCGGCCGTGAGCAGCCCCACCTCCGCCAGCAGCATGACGGGCAGCCGCCACCACGTCCGCTCACCCGCCACCGCGCCGCAGGCCACCCCGCATCCGTACGAGACCAGCGCGGTGACCACACGCAGCGCGACTCCCTCCTCACCGGACCCCGCGGCCGCGGCGCCCAGCAGCACCAGGTTGCCCGTCATCACACCGGCGAAGACCTGGCCGACACAGATGAAGACGAAGGCGTCCGCCGCCCCGGAGGCCGCCGACAGGAGCAAGAGCGCCGCATGGGCGCGGGGACCGTCCGCGACGCCGCGGGCGGCCGGCTCGGTGGTTGCGGGGGAATTCGGCACGACAGCATCCTCGCCGCCGTCCGTCCGTCCGGCCGTAGGTGTTGCTCCCGGCGCGGCGCGGCGGGTGTGGCACCGGGGGCCGCGCGCCGCGTGCCGCACGGCCCCCAGTCGGGGCCGCGCGCCTTGAAGCGGGCTGCCGTCCGGGTCGTACCGTTTGCCCCGGACCACGGGGTTGAGCACGCGGTTGGGGCGGCTGTCCGTCCCGGTTCCCGCCATCCCCTGCCAGTTCGGTTGTTGGCGACGTCGCCGTCGACCACCGGGTAGCCGGTCCCGCCGTGTCCGCCGGCCGTTCGCGTACCCCCACGTCCGGCCGGTCCGGCCCCCGCAGGCCCGCGTCGCACCACGCCGGTTCCGGTGGCCGGTGCGCGGACGTCAGGTGTGGTGCGGCCGGTCGGGGGCATCTGTCGCCCATGGACGCAGAGGCGGGAAGAGACGCGCGCAACGGAACACGGCACAGGGCGTGGAGCCATGTGCTGCTTCAGGTCACCATTCTGGTGGCGGTACTCCTGGCCATGGTCGGGTTCTCCGTCGTGCTGGCGAAGGTGACACTCACACCGTCGCCCGCCTCGCAGGATCTCGTCACGTCGAACCTCCGCCCGGGGCGTTCGCTGCGGCAGTACGCCGAGGACTACACCTTTCTGGCCGCGTGCAAGCAGGCCGGCGGCAACCTCGTGCTGGGCATGCCGTTCGGCGTGCTGCTGCCCGTGCTCGTACCACGACGGCTGCGCATGGTCCGCATGGTCCTGCTGACCGTGATGGTCATCGTCGTCGTCGAACTGGTCCAGGGAGCGCTGGTCGCGGGACGGGCCTTCGACATCGACGACGTCATTCTCAACACGGCGGGCGCGCTGCTCGGCTATCTGGTGCTGGGGCGGCGTCTGAGCCACCGCTACCACGTGCTGGCGGCCGAACCGTGGCGCGAGACCGTTCCGGCCCCGGCCCGGCGGCGGAAGCCCGCCGGCCCGAGGACCGGGAAGACAACGACTGGGAAGCCGACAGCGAAGACGACTGCGAAGGCGGCCGGGAAGACGACTGCGAAGACGACTGGGAAGGCGCCGGGGAAGCCGAAGCCGACCGGCAAGAGAACCGGCAAGCAAACCGGGAAGCGAACCGGCGAGCGGACGGGACGCGCGGCCACGTCCTGGACGAGCGTGCGCCAGGGAGTACGCGCGCGCCTCACCCGCGGGGGCGGCCACCAGAGCTGACCCGGCAAGCAGCGGGAAGGCCGGCGGGCACTCGATCGGCCCGTCGCCGTTTGCGGGCCGCCCCGGGTGGTCCCAGCGTGAGATGACGCCGCGTTGTCCGCGGGCGTACAGATCACCCGCCTAAGGGGAGCGACATGGCCGACGCGCAGTGGAGTCCGGGGCGCAGGGCCGCGGACGCCGACGAGTTCCGGCCGGTGCTGGACATCATCGAGCCGGCCCGCCAGCGCCGTCTCACCGTGCTGTTCCGTCTGCTGCTGCTGATCCCGCACTTCGTCGTGCTGTTCTTCCTGGAGATCGCGGCGTTCTTCACCGTGGTGTTCGGCTGGTTCGCCGCCCTCGTCCTGGGACGGCTGCCCGAACCCGTCTTCCGCTTCCTCGCGGCGACCCTCGCCTACCGCACCAGGGTCGCCGCGAGCAGCATGCTCCTCGTCGACAGCTACCCGCCGTTCACGCTGACCCAGCCGTCGGCCTACCCGGTCCGGATCGACGTCCGCCCGACCCGGCTCAACCGGCTGGCCGTCTTCTTCCGGCTGATCCTGGTGATTCCCGCCGCCATCGTGCAGAGCCTCGCCACGTACGGGTGGTGGGCCCTGGCGGTCGTGTGGTGGATCATCACCCTGATCCTCGGACGCATGCCCCGCCCGCTCTTCGAAGCCACGGCGGCCGCCCTCCGCTACGAGATGCGGGTGTCCGCCTACGTGACGATGCTCAGCCCCGCCTACCCCAAGGGATTCTTCGGCGAGGACGCGCTCTCCGTACCGGAACGGCAGGGGCGTTCCGCGACCCGGCCCCTGGTCATGAGCACCGCAGGCAAGGCGCTGCTGGTCCTCTTCCTGGTCCTCGGGCTCGTCGGCAGCGTCACGACCTCCGTGACCGGCTCGTCGTCCGACGACACGGACTACGGGATGCACGCGTAAAACACTCGTGCGAACGGCAGGTGGGCGGGCATGATCGTCGGATGACATGGACAGCGCCTGAAGCCACTCGTACCGACGGTTCGCTCGTCGCCGCTGAACGGGAGATGCTCACCGGATACCTGGGATGGTTCCGCGCGACCCTTCTCCAGAAGTGCGCCGGCCTGACCGGCGAGCAGCTCGCCGAGCGGACCACCCCGCCGTCGAACCTCTCCCTGCTCGGACTCCTCCGCCACATGGCCAAGGTCGAACGCACCTGG
Source organism: Streptomyces sp. OR43 (assembly GCF_008042275.1). Classification (GTDB taxonomy): domain Bacteria; phylum Actinomycetota; class Actinomycetes; order Streptomycetales; family Streptomycetaceae; genus Streptomyces. The sequence goes on from NZ_RDBK01000038.1 coordinate 65,550, forward strand.
TTCCGGCAGCGGTTCGCCGGCCAGGACCTCGCCCCCATGTACGACCCGGAGAAGGGCAAGGACGCGGACTTCGAGGACCTCGATCCGGCTCGGGCCGCCGAGGACTACGCCCGGCTGGTCGAGGAATGCCGCCTGGCGGACGAGATCGTCGCCGGTGCGTCGTTCGACGACACGTTCGTCCACAACGGCGAGGTCTTCTCGCTGCGCCTGGTGCACGTCCACATGATCGGCGAGTACGCACGCCACATCGGCCACGCCGATCTGGTGCGCGAACGCCTGGACGGAGTGACCGGGGACTGAGGCGGGGCGCGGACGCAGAAACCCGGGGACCGAGGCGGACGCGGACGGGCGGACACCGAACGAGCCGGGCCGGACCGTTCGCGCGGACCGACACGTCGGGGGAGCGGGGGTTTTGCGGCGGCCGGGCGTGTTGAAGTCATGATGAGAGGGACGCGGCCGATGAGCGCCGCGACCGGATACCGACGACGGGACAACTGCCATGCCGCTTCAGGGCGAATACGAACCGAGCCCCACCCCTCACGTCCGTGACCAGGTCGAGCAGTACGAGAGCTCGGGCGGGACGAAGGGGACGACCATGCGGGGGATGCCGGTCATCGTCCTGACGACGCTCGGCGCCAGGAGCGGGAAGATCCGCAAGACGCCCCTGATGCGGGTCGAACACAACGGCTCGTACGCGGTGGTCGCCTCACTGGGCGGGGCTCCGCGCCACCCGGTCTGGTACCACAACCTCACCGCCGACCCGCGTGCCGAACTCCAGGACGGCCCGGTGCGCCGGGACATGACCGCCCGTGAGGTGACCGGCGACGAGAAGGCCCTGTGGTGGCAGCGCGCCGTCGAGGCGTACCCCGACTACGCCGACTACCAGGAGAAGACCGACCGGCAGATCCCCGTCCTCGTACTGGAACCCGTGGACGCCGGCCACTGAACACCACGGGCACGAGCGCGGACAGGGCGACGGGATACGCTCCGGCACGGCTCCTGAGGCGTGGGGCCGAGCGGAAGGATGCACCACCAGATGACAGACAACTCCGAGCTGGTCGCGTTCGTCCGGGCGCGCCTCGACGAGGAAGAAGAGGCCGCACGTGCGGCGGGGGGCCAGGGCTGGCGGTGCCCGGCCGAGGTGCCCGGTGAGATCCACGACCGGACCGGTGCCATCGCGTTCACCCTGAGGACGCACGGCTACGACCGCCACATCGCTCTGCAGGACCCCGCGCGCACCCTCCAGCGCATCGAGACCAACCGGGTGCTCCTGGACGAGTACGCGGAGGTCGCCGCCCTGGACGTCGACCGCCCGCAGCGGGACTTCGCCTCCGGCCGGGCCTTCGGCCTGGGGTTCGTGGTCCGGCAGATGGCCGCGGAATACGCCGGGCACCCCGGTTACCGGGTGAAGTGGCTGCCCCGGTTCACGCAGTAGGCACGCCGTGCCGCCGGACGGCTCGCCTCTCCCGGCACGGGAAGCGGCCGGGGACCCGGGGCCGGGCCCGGCCCCTGCCGCCCCCGAGCGGCCGTCGTCCGGTCAGAGCGGGTTCGTGCCGCCTTCGCCCTTGGTGGTCACCTGATCGCTCCGCTCCTGGAGCCGGCGCGCCTTGTCCTCCAGACGCCGGCGCTCCTGCGGATCGGAGACGCGCTCGGCCGCCTCCTTCATCTCCTGCGCCTTGGCGCGGATGCGCTCCGCGCGGCCGCCGGTTTCATCCGCAACACTCATGATCACTCCTGGGTCTCGGGGGGAGAGCCGACCCCACCAGCGAATCAGCGCGTCCCCACACCTGCATCTCGAACGGTCACGCGCCGCCACGGAATGCGGTGCGACCTGCTCTGTCGGACAGTGGTCTCCATCGACGACGGCACGGGAGCGCACCATGACTGCTCGCTTGAACCTGTTCGCCAACGCGGCCGGGGCCAAGTTCTTCAAGTACATCAACTCGGCGGACAAGGTGATCGTGGGCTCGACCCTGCCCGAAGCCACGCAGGAGCTGGTGAAGCTCCGCGCGAGTCAGATCAACGGCTGTGGATTCTGTACCGACATGCACACCAAGGACGCCGCGCACGCCGGGGAGACCGAGATCCGTCTGCACCTGGTCGCCGCCTGGCGGGAGGCGACCGTGTTCACCGACGCCGAACGCGCCGCGCTGGAGCTGGCGGAGCAGGGCACCCGCATCGCGGACGCGGCCGGAGGCGTCACGGACGAGGCCTGGGCGAACGCCGCCGCGCACTACGACGAGGACCAACTCGCCGCGCTGACGATGCTCATCGCCCTCATCAACGCCTACAACCGGGTGAACGTCATCGTCCAGCAGCCCGCGGGCGACTACCGGCCGGGCCAGTTCGGGTAACGGGCACCGGTGATCCCGGCACGGGCGGCCCCGGTCCCCGTCCGTCGCTGAGGCATCATGGGGTCAGTGATCACCATTCATCTGAAGTACGAGATCGACCCCGACCGCATCGAGGACTTCGAGGAGTACGGGCGGAGATGGGTCGCCCTCGTGAACCGGTTCGGCGGCACCCACCACGGCTACTTCCTGCCCAGCGAGGGTGACAGCGACATCGCCTACGCCCTCTTCTCGTTCCCCGGCTTCGCCGCGTACGAGCGTTACCGCACGGACAGCGCCACCGATCCCGAATGCCAGGCCGCGTTCGAACTGGCCCGCCGCACCGGTTGCATCCGGCGGTACGAACGCCGGTTCCTGCGCCCCCTGGACACCGGGATGCCGGAGACCGCCGGTCCCGCCTGACGGCAGGACTTCCGCGCAGGGGAGTGCGGGGCGGCTCCGCTCTACTTGCCGAGCTTCTCGGCCAGGGCCGCCCGTCGGGCGAACCGTTCGTCCTTGGACGCCGCCATCTCGCGCAGGGCCGCCTTCCGCTCCCGCTGGGCGAGCCGGTCCAGATACAGCCGGCCGCGAAGGTGATCGGTCTCGTGCTGAAGGCACCGCGCGAAGTACCCCCGGCCCTCGACGACAAGCGGCTCACCGTTCCTGTCCCGGCCGCGCACGACGGCGCGGTCGAGGCGGGGCACCATCCGGTAGGGCCCCGGCACGGACAGGCACCCTTCGGACTCCTCGATCAGACGACGCTCCCCGGCCGGAACCTCCACCAGGACCGGGTTGGCGATGTGCCCCACGTGCCGTACCCCCCACTCGTCCGTGATGTCCCACACGAACAACTGCAGGTCCACGTCGACCTGGTTGGCTGCGAGGCCCGCGCCCTCCGCCACCTGGTTCGTGGCGAACATGTCGTCGATCAGGCGCGACAGTTCAGGCGTGCCGAACCGGGTGACCTCCTGGCAGCGTCGCCGCAGGACCTCCTCGCCGACGACGGTGATACGGCGTACGGAACCCCGTACGGCCTCCGGGGCGACCCGCGGGTACGCATCCACCGGCTCCCCGAGCAGACGCACCCGGCGGTCCCGCGCAGTGTGATCGAACCGAACCGCCATGGAGCATCAACGCCTTCCGTGCAGGCCGAGGCCGGCCGGGGCGTCCCCGGCCGGCCCGTGGCGCCACTTGACCGAATGCTTTGCAAAGTAGCACTCTTTGCAAAATGAGCGACGAGAACCGCCAAGTCCCCTGTGTGGATCCCCTGCTGCACCGCGCCCGCCCGCGTCTGCCCGACCATCCGGTGCGGGTGGCTCTCCTGGACCTGCTCGCCGAGCTCGGCACGGTCACGTCCACCCAGGCCGCCGCCCGGCTCGGCCACAGCTCCGGGCTGTGCTCCTTCCATCTGCGCCAGCTGGCCCGCCACGGCCTCATCGAGGAGGCGCCGCACAGCGGTGGTCGCGTGCGGCCGTGGCGGCTGCGCTGGGCGCCCGCCGAGGAGGCGCCCGAGGAGTTCGCCGTGACGGCACGCGGACTGGAGGACGAGAGCCACCAGCACTGGCTGGCGCACCGGGACGAGGCGCCGGACGAATGGAGGCACGACGAGTCGTTCAGCGCCGTGGTCCACCTGACCCCGGCGGAGACGGCCGAACTCGCCGCGTCGATCCGCCGCCTGGTGGCCGGCTACCGCGACCGGGACGAGGATCCCGCGGCCCGGCCCGCCGGTACGGTGCCCGTCGCCGCGATCATGCGGCTGTTCCCTCTCCTGGGCGGCTGAGCCCCCGCACCCGTACGCGCGGCTGCGGAGTCATCCGGGCGGTCTCAGGCTCCGCCCAGATCGGCGCTGAGCCAGTGCTCGGGCCGCATGTGGATGACCACCTGTTCACCGTGCTCCCGCCACGCGAAGTCGACGTAGCCGTCGACCTTCTCGGGCGGGAGATAGCGTGACGAGATCTCCACCAGCTGCTCGCGGGTGGCGTCGCGGGTCGCGGTGACGCGGCCCTCGACGGAGACGTAACGAACGGTGGGCGTGACCCGTTCGACCATCAGGGAGAACCGGCCGGCCGCGGCGATCGAGATTCCCTTCAGGGAGTCGCGGCCCGTCATGATCCACAGGTCGCCGCCGGGTTCGTACATGTACCAGATCGGCACGACGAGGGGGGCCCGGCCCTCCTTGGCCGAGGTCACGGCCAGGGCCGCCACATGCGGCTCGGCCAGGAACGTCTCGCGTTCTTCACGGGTCAGAGGCATGGGGAACTCCTTCTGGTTCGTGCCGATTCCGGTCCGGCTCCTCGGGGGCACCGCCCGCCGCGGTGTCGATGACGTCGTCCAGGACCTCGCGGGAGCGGAGGAGGTCGCCGATCATGCGGTCGATCCGGTTCCGCTCGGTGGTGAGCTCGTCGACCAGGGCGGGGGTGGCCCGCAGGGAGGGGCCGCCGTCCGCGTCGCGCATACAGGGCAGGATCCGCGCGATCTTCGAACTGTGCAGACCGGCCGCGTAGAGCTCCTGAATGCGGATGACCCGGTCGACGGCCCTCTCGGGGTAGTCGCGGTGCCCGCCCGGCGTCCGGTCGGCCGCCAGCAGCCCCTGCTCCTCGTAGTAGCGCAGGGAACGCTCCCCGACACCGGTACGAGCCGACAGTTCCCCGATCCGCATACGCACCCCAGGACTTGAATCTCACATCAATGTCAGGTTCTACGTTACCGGCATGACGCACACACAGCAGGAATCCTCCGCATCCCGACTCTTCGAACCTGCTCGGCTCGGTGGCATCGGACTGGCGAACCGGCTGGTCATGGCCCCGCTGACGCGCAATCGCGCGGGGGCCGACGGTGTCCCCGGCGAGCTGATGGCCACCCATTACGCACAACGCGCCTCGGCCGGTCTGATCATCGCCGAAGGCACGACCCCGAACGCCGTCGGGCAGACCTATCCGCATATCCCGGGGATCCACAGCCCCGCGCAGGTCGTCGGATGGCGTCGGGTCACCGACGCGGTGCGTGCGGCTTCCGGCCGGAGCCCGATGTTCCTCCAGTTGCAGCACGGCGGCAGGGTCGGTCATCCCGACACCAGCGGTCACCTCCCGCTCGCACCGTCCGTCGTGCGCTTCCCGGAGACGCTGCAGACACCGGGCGGGCTGCGGAACGGCGTGGCGCCCCGCGAGATGTCGGCGCGGGACATCCGGTCCACCATCGCCGATTTCGCCACGGCGGCCCGCAACGCCGTGGAAGCAGGCTTCGCCGGAGTGGAGGTGCACTCGGCCAACGGCCATCTGCTGCACCAGTTCCTGGCCGGGAACACCAACCGCCGCACCGACGCGTGGGGCGGCCCGGCAGCGAACCGCGTCCGCTTCACGGTCGAGGTGACGCGCGCCGTCGCGGAGGCCATCGGTCCGGATCGGGTCGGCGTACGCATCTCGCCCGGAGCTGCCGTCAACAGCGTCGAAGAGGGCGACACCGAGGACCTCTACGCGGCCCTTCTGCCCGCACTCGCGCGCATCGCTCCCGTCTACCTGCACGTGGTCCACGCCGATCCGGACCGGCCCCTCTTCTCCCGGCTCCGCAAGGCCTGGCCGGGCACGCTGATCGCCAATCCGGTGTTGTCGCGGGAGGAGGCAGCGGCCGACGGCGGCATGGGGCGAGGGGAGCGGCTGCTGGCCGAGGGTGCCGAACTGATCGCCCTGGGCCGCGGCTTCCTCGCCAACCCCGACTTCGTCGAGCGACTGCGCACGGGCGCGCCGCTCAACGAGATCCGCCCCGAGTTCCTGATGCACGTCCACGGGGAGGAGGGCTACAACGACTATCCCGCGCTCGCGCGGCCCTGAACGGCACGGGCCGGGAGTCCACCGGCTCGTACCGTTCCGGGAGTCCACCGGCTCGTACCGTTCCGGGCGGCGCGCGGTGTGTCGGCTTCGGCTGTTCCCCGGCGGCCGGCCGCAGTTCACCCGCCATACCCGCATTTCGGCCGAGGCCCGAGACCACGCGACGTCCGCGATCGCATGCGCGGGCCCGGGAGCCCTTCCGGCGGGCATCGTTGTCGGCTCAGCGGGTCAGGTTGCGCAGGAACCGTGCGGCGACCGGGCCCGCGTCGGCGCCGCCGGATCCCCCGTCCTCCAGAAGGACCGCCCACGCGAGGTCGGAGTCGCCCTGATAACCGATCATCCAGGCGTGAGTGCGGGGCGGCTTCCCGGTTCCGAACTCGGCCGTTCCGGTCTTCGCGTGCGGGCGGCCGGGCAGCTCCCGCAGCACACGGGCGGATCCCGACGTCACCGTCGCACGCATCAGCTCGCGGAGCTGAGCGGTGACCCCGGCATCGAGAGCCGCCGGAGCCGTGTACTTCTTCTTCACCGCGTCCGGCACCAGAACCGGCTGACTGAACACGCCGTTCTTGACGGTGGCCGCGAGGGAGGCCATCACCAGCGGCGAGGCCTGGACCCGCGCCTGCCCGATCGTGGCCGCAGCCTTGTCGTTGTCGCTCGTCGTGACCGGCACACTGCCGTCGTACGTGGTGGTTCCCACGTCCCAGCTGCCCCCGATCCCGAACGCCCGGGCGGCATCCCGCAGGTCGGTGTCGGCGAGCCGGCTGCGGGCGTTGACGAAGTACGTGTTGCAGGACTGGGCGAAGACATCGGTGAACGTCGAGCCGGCCGGGAGCGAGAACTGCCCCTGGTTCTCGAAGCGCTGGCCGTTGACATGAGCGAACTTCGGGCATGCCGCGCCGTCCGCGGGCCGGGTGCCGTCCTTCAGCAGAGCCGCCGTGGTGACCACCTTGAACGTGGAGCCGGGCGGGTAGCGCCCTTCGAGGGCACGGTTGAGACCGCCGGGCCGGTTGACCGCGGCCAGGATATGGCCGTTGCGCGGATCGATGGCGACGAGCGCCGCGTGGTGCTCCGTCCCGGCCACGGCGTCGGCTGCCGCCGTCTGGATGCGGGAGTCGATGGTGGTACGTACCGGACGGCCCTCGGCGGAGCCGGCCGCGCCGAGGTTCTTCAGAGCGAGTCCGCTCTGCCGGTCGGCCACCACAAGGGACTTGCCCGCCTTCCTGCCTCCGGAGAGCACCTTGTCGTAACGGGCCTCAAGACCCGAGGTGCCCTTGCCGCTGACCGGGTCGACGGTGCCCACGAGCGACGCGGCCCGCAGCGGCCGGCCCCGGCTGTCGAGCACCTTCGCCCGGGTGTCGTCCGCCTTGAGTGCGAGTGTCTGCCCCGGCTCGAGTTCCGGGTGGATCATCGGCGAGGTGAATACGACCTTCCATGTTCCGGAGATCCGGTTCACCTGGGCCCGGGAGCGCCAGGTGACCCCGCCCGCACCGGGAACCTCCATGGCCACGGAGAAGGGGAAGCGGACCTTGCCGTCCCCTTCCTTGCTGCCGCTGGCGTTGACGATGGTGGTACGGGAGGGCTTGAGGTTGGTCAGTACCGAGGTGAGGAGCGACGCGGCGTTGTCGGGCGAGTCCGTGTGGCCCGCGGCCCCCTTCGCGTCGTGCCTCTCCCATGCCGCGAGGAACGCGGCCAAGGGCTTCCGTGCGGCTGCGATCTGCGGATCGTCCTCTTCCGCGCCGCCGCCCCAGACGCTGTAGGCGCCGTAGCCGCCTCCGGCGAGCAGGGCCAGGGCCACGACGATGCCGAGCTGCCGCCGTCCGCGGCGCCGCGGCTCGTGTCCCGTGTACGTGTTCCGGCTGCGGGCACGCGTCAAGGTGCTCTCTCCGTTCCGATTCCGTCCGATCGCCCGCCGGAGATCACCCCCGGCTTCGGCGGAGGGCGCACATGTGCGGGCGGCCCGTCCACCGCCCTGCCGATGCCCTCGCGGGCAACCCCCGTCGGGAGTCAAACCCGCCGCCGGACACATGTCGAATAGGCTCTCGGCATCAGGGTGATTCGCAAGCCATATCGCCGCATGTCAGGGGGGACAGTGCTGACCGAACGGCATCTGGAAATCTTTGTCGCGCTGGCGGAGGAGGAACACTTCGGCACGGCCGCTCAGCGGGTGGGCATCACGCAGCCACCGCTGTCGCAGGGCCTGCGCCGATTGGAGGCCCTGCTCGGCGTCCGCCTGTTCGACCGCGAGCGCGGGGTGTTCCTCACCGAGGAGGGGGCGTTGCTGCTGCCACACGCCCGCCGGGCCCTGGCGGCCCTGGCCGAACTGCGGGAGACCGGTGCGCGCGAGCACGCGGGCGGCAGACGGCTGCGACTCGGGCTGGTTCCCGAAGTGCCGGCATCCCTCGCAGCCGATGTGGCATCCGCACCTGTCCGGGCCGGTGAACGGACCCGGATCGGCATGGTGACGGCGTCAACGGCCGCGCTGCTCGGCGATGTCGAGGCCGGGCGGCTCGACCTGGCGGTGATCCGGCACCCCTCGGTACTGCACGGGCTGGCCGCCGGTCGCGTGATCCTGCTGCCGACCTGGGTCCTCGCCCCAATGGGCCGCCAACAGGCAGGCGGTGCGGTGTCGTTGGACCTGCCCTTCGCTGTGCGTCCGCGAGCCGAGGCGCCGGCGGCGCATGACCTGTTCATCGACACGCTGGCCAGCCGCGGGCGCCGGGTGGACACCGTGGCGGTCGCCGACGAGCGTGCCGGTCTCGCCCTGGTCGCGTCGGGCCAGGCGGTGCTGGTCACGGCGGACGACGCGCTGAGCGCCTCCGGGGTCGTGCGCCGGGCGGCGACGGACCCGCCACTGCCCCTCCGGCTGCGTGTGGCCTGGAACCCACGACGTCCCGGCGCGGCCGGGACGGCCTCGACGGCGCGGCTGCTCGAGGACGCCCTGGCCCGGAAGGCGGCACGGTGACGGGCCCGCGGCGCCGCGGTGGCGTGGAGCGCACCATCCGCGGCATGTTCGACGACGCGGGAGTCCGCGGCTGGCTGCACGTGGCGGAACTGCACCGCCCGTCGGCCGGCGTCACGATCGATCCCGACGTCCGGCTGCCCATGGGCTCGGTCTACAAGGTGCCCCTCATGGTCGCCTTCTGCCGGCTCGCGGACGCGGATCTGATCGACCCCCGCCGTCGGCTGACCCTGGATCCGGCGGACCGCGTCCCCGGCCCGACCGGCGTCTCTCTCCTTCGGGACCCCGTCACCATGTCACTGCGCGACCTGGTGGCGCAGATGATGAGCATCTCCGACAACGCCGCGGCCGCCGCCGTTCTCCGGGAGGTGGGCGCCGACGCGGTCGACGCCATGTGCCAGGAACTGGGCATGCCCGGCACACACATCCACGGAGGCGTCGTCAGCACGTTCAGCCGGCTCGTCGCCGAAACGGGTGCCCGCTCGCTGGACGCCGCCCTGGCACGCGTGAGCGACAACGACACCGTCGTGCCGGCGGGCGTGTACGACCCGGCGTACAAGGCATCCAGCACGGCGTCGGACATGGCACGCCTCCTGCGCGCGATCTGGACCGGGCAGGCCGCCTCCGAGGACAGCTGCGCCTTCATGCGCGAGGTCATGCGCAGCCAGCCGTGGACGCACCGGCTCGCCTCCGGGTTCCCCTACGACGATGTCACCGTCTACGGGAAGACCGGCACCTTCGGGGCGTTGCGCCACGAGGCGGGCGTCGTCGAACTCGCGGACGGCAGCGCGTATACGGCGGTGGTGTTCACCCAGGCGGCGCGGGCCGACACCAAGCTGCCGCGCGCCGACGCCGTGATCGGTGCGGCGGCGCGGGCCGCTGTGGAGGAACTGCGGGGGACCCAGGACACCTGAGAGCGGACGCCTCGTGGCGGAGGTGCCGACGGGACGCAGCCATGGCCGACGCCGGGCTTCCGCGGTGCGGTGAACCGGACTCCGCACGACGTCAGGCGAACAGCCGGCTGGGGTGGGACGCGCGACGGGCGGCGGTCAGCAGGGCGTGGATCCGCGGTGCGGCCTGGTTGATCTCGCTCACGGGCGTCGCGAACGGCAGCCGTACGTCGCGCCGCTTGCGGGCGTACTCCAGGCGCAGGGTGATGCCGTACCGGTCCAGCGCCACCGGCAGGGCGCGCAGCATGCTCTTGTCGGGCGCGGGGCGCACGAGGCGCAGCAGGAGCGGTACGAGCTCTGCGTGACTGTCCATCAGGTGGGTCAGCATGTCCGCCTCGTGCGGGGCGACCGGATCCGGGGTGGCGGTCTGGAGCGCGGACAGCGGAACGTACGTGCGGCCCCCGCAGTCGTCGAGAACCGCCTGGCCGAACTCCATGCAGACGCTGCTGGTGGCTTCCGCGTCGTACGGCGCGGCCAGCAGCCCGGTCATCGTGACGCGGGCGCGCAGCCGGTCGCGTACGGGTGTGGGCGCGATATCCGTGAACTCCAGCCGGACCGGTACGGGCGCGGCCGGATGTGCGGAGCCGGTCCCGGACGGCTCGTGGAGATGGACATGGCCCATCGCGGCCGTGCCGTCGAGGCGATGGACCTCGACGGGGTCGAGGCCGTCACTCACCACCGTCATCGAATGGGCGCCGGTGAGGATCGACAGCATGCGCTCGGCGGGAGTCGGCTGTGTGACGCGGGCGCTGAATGGGCGCATCCGAGGTCTCCTGAGGGACGGTGACGAGATCCGAGTTACTTAGGTATGCCTAACCTAACCCACGCGTGGTGGGTGAGGTTAGGCATACCTAAGTAACTCGGATCTCGTCACCG
>NZ_RDBK01000038.1:76588-86780 GCF_008042275.1 Streptomyces sp. OR43
GCTCATACTTGGCGACCCTCGCCGCCACGGACGCGGGGTTGCCGCCGTCGCATTCCAGCGCCCCGTTGAGCGACCGGATCGTCTCACCGAAGCCCGCACCGCCGACCATGGCGTCGTGCGAGGTCATGGTGCCGGGGCCGTTCTGGGGGCCGGGTGGGGAAGGTCCCCTGGCTTTGGTCTAGACCTTGACAGGTCCAGACCATGACGCTTGAGTGTCGGCACCCCCCATGGCGGCGCACCGATGAGCTCGGTGCGCCGCGCCGAAGGAGTGATCACATGATCAAACGCGTCATGGGCCTGCTCGCCGCGCTGGTCGCGGTCGTCGCGACGGTCGTCATCCTCCCCGCCACCACCGCCTCGGCGGCCGCGTGCGCGGCTGCCTGGAACTCCTCCTCCGTCTATACGGGCGGCGGCGCCGCCTCGTACAACGGGCACAACTGGACCGCCAAGTGGTGGACCCAGAACGAAAAGCCCGGCAGCTCCGACGTCTGGGCCGACCAGGGCAGCTGCGGAAGCGGCGGCACGGACCCGGGTGACCCGGGCTCGTCCGGCGGCTTCGTCGTCAGCGAGGCGCAGTTCAACCAGATGTTCCCGGGCCGCAGTTCCTTCTACACGTACAGCGGTCTGACCGCCGCGCTGAGCGCCTACCCGGGCTTCGCCAACACCGGCAGCGACACGGTGAAGAAGCAGGAGGCCGCCGCCTTCCTCGCCAACGTCAGCCATGAGACGGGCGGCCTGGTGTACGTGGTCGAGCAGAACACGGCCAACTACCCGCACTACTGCGACACCAGCCAGTCCTACGGCTGCCCCGCGGGCCAGGCCGCGTACTACGGGCGCGGTCCGATCCAGCTCAGCTGGAACTTCAACTACAAGGCCGCCGGGGACGCGCTCGGCATCGACCTGCTGGGCAACCCCTACCTGGTCGAGCAGAACGCCTCCGTGGCCTGGAAGACCGGCCTCTGGTACTGGAACACCCAGAACGGTCCCGGCACCATGACGGCCCACAACGCCATGGTGAACGGCGCCGGGTTCGGCGAGACGATCCGCTCCATCAACGGTTCCCTGGAGTGCAACGGCGGCAACCCCGCCCAGGTCCAGAGCCGCATCAACAAGTACCAGGCCTTCGTGCAGATCCTCGGCACCACGGCCGGATCGAACCTCAGCTGCTGACCGGCTGAACTCCCCGGGAACGGGGGGTGCGCCGGGCCCGACGGCCCGGTGCACCCCCCGTTCCCGTCCTCCGGGGCAGGTGGGGTCCGCGCGGTGGTCGTCCGGCGCACCCCTGCGTTCCGGTCATCCAGGGCCGGCGAGGTCCAGCGCCCGGAACGCGAGCCACAGGTCGTAGCGGGCGCTCGGGGTCCGCAGGAGTGAGCGCTGGAGCACGGTCTCCAGCCGGGTCAGCCGCTTGCGCGCCCCGGGCACGGAGATGCGCAGCGCCTCGGCGGCCGGGCCGAGTTGGGCCTCGTGGTCCAGCCAGGTACGCAGGGTGGTGTGCGGGTCGGCGGAGCCGCCGGTCCCCGGGGCGCCGAGCGGCTGCACCTGCTGCGCCGCCCAGGCACGGACCGCCGGCAGGCGCAGGATCTCGTCCAGCGAGCGCACGGACTCCGCGCCGGTTCCTGCCTGCCGGGGCGTGGGCCTGGGCAGGGCCGGCGTGGCCCGGACGCGCAGGGCCAGGTCGAGCGCGGACTGGTCGGCGACCTTGTGCAGGTCCATGCCCAGCAGCTCGCCGATCAGCCGCAGCCGTGCGGCCAGTGTGTTGCGGTGGATCTTCAGGTGCTCGGTCGCGTGCGAGGAGAACGCCAGCCAGGAGGCGAGGGTCGCCGCGAGTTCCTGGCTGCCCGGGTCCTGGCCGCGGCGCGGCAGATGGGCGAGCAGCGGGGCCAGCAGCGCGTCCGCCCACCGGGCGCCCTCCGCGCCGGTCACCAGGGCGAGTTCGGGAGCCGAGCCGAAGTGGGCGTGCCGCTCCGGCAGTCCGCGGGCGACGGCGAGCGCGTGGAACGCCTGGCGGTACGCGGTCGCCGTGTCGGCCAGTGTCACGTCCTCGCTGATGCCGACGACGCAGTCGTCCACCACCGAGGCGACCTGCGGGCCGAGCCGCCCGTCCGAGTGCCCGGGGCGTGCGGGCACGATGAGGATGAGGTGGCGTGCGTACACCGGGCACCGCACGATCCAGGACCTTCCGCCGGAGAGGTCCGCACAGATGCGGGCCACCTCGTCCCGGTCGCGGCCCGCGCACTCGACGACGCAGACCCGGACCGGGTCCGGCAGGCTGGGCTTCAGGGCGCCGGCGACCTGGTGCGCGATCGACAACTGGCCGGTCATCAGCAGATGCAGCACCGCTTCCCGGCCGCGGGACTCCGCCAGGTCGACGCGACGGCGCTTGCGTTCGACGGTCTCGGCCGCCCAGCACAGGGCCAGCGGCAGGGCCGCGTCGGCGAGGAGCGTGGCCAGACCCTCGGGCAGCGGGCGCCGGCCGACCACGGCGAGCACCGGTGCGGGAACGTCCGGCGGGGCGTCCAGCGAGTAGAGCAGAGCGGTGTGGGTGTCCTCGTCGAACGAGAAGGAGCGGGCACCGAGCGCGGTCAGCTCCCGGGCGCCCTCCGCCGCGAGGGCCGCCCCGACGACCGAGGACTCGGGGGCCCGGGCGACGCCATGCAGAACGGTGCCGTCGCCGTCGAGCAGTCCCGCCCAGCCGTCCGCCCGCCCCGACACCCAGCGCAGCAGCTCCTGGGAGCCGCCCGACCGGGCAAGTCCGTGCATCCGTATGACGTCCTCGGCCCGCCTCCGCGCGTGCACTCTTCCGCCGCCCCCGTCCCCGTACTCCCGCCAGAAACCGGAGTGCAGCGTACCGGTTCGGCTGTGCGAACTGATACCTCCGGCCGGCCACACCGTGCGAACTGAATCTTTCCCTCGTCCAGCCCGCGCCCTAGAGTCCGAACGCGGTTGCGGGCCTTTCGGGGGAGAGGTGCGGGGGACGACGYCATCGGCTCACGGGGGTGGCCGCTGTCGTCGGCCGCAGCCGCCTTTTCGTCGCGTTGTCAGTGGTGCCCCTTAACGTCGGAGACCGGAGACGGCCGGCGCGCGAGGAGAGGTCACCACCATGGAGTTCCGGATCGAACGCGGCGAGTTCGTGGATGCCGTGGCCTGGGCGGCCCGGGTGCTGCCGACTAGATCGCCCGTTCCCGTGCTGGGCGGACTGCTGCTGGAAGCGGCGGACGGCAGGCTCCACATCTCCGGCCTCGACTACGAGGCGTCCGCCCGCATCGACGTATCGGCCGAGACCATACGGCCCGGCCGGGTGCTGGTCATGGGCCGCCGGCTCCTGGACGTGTGCCGGGTGCTGCCCGAGGGGGCGGTGGAGTGCGCGGTCGAGGGGTCCCGGTTCACGGTGACGGGCAGCGGCGCCGGCTTCGGTCTGTCGGTCCTGCCGCTCGACGACTACCCGTCCCTGCCGCCGCTGCCCGATGTGCTCGGGGCGGTGGACGGACAGGAGTTCGCGGCGGCCGTCGCCGATGTGGCGGTGGCCACGGGCAAGGACGACACCCTGCCGACGCTGACCGGGATCCGGCTGGCGCTCGACGGGGACCGGATGACCCTGGCGGCCACGGACCGGTACCGCTTCGCGGTCCGCCGGCTCGCGTGGAAGCCCGCGGCGGCGGACGTCTCGGCCGATGTCGTCGTCCCGTCCCGCAGACTCACGGAGATCGCCCGTTCCTTCGGCCGGGCGGGCCTGGTCAGCCTGGCGCTGGACGGCGGCTCGGCCGGCTTCGAGCTGGACGGCATGCGCACGACGGTGCGGCTCCTGGACGGGCGGCTGCCGCGCCACGACAAGTTGTTCGCGATGAAGGACCCGGTCGCCGCCGTCACCGACCGTGAGCCGCTGGTCGAGGCGGTCAAGCGGGTCTCGGTGGTGGCGGACGGGGACAGCCCGCTGCACCTGGCCTTCCGGGACGGCGCGGTGCTCCTCCAGGCCGGATACGAGGACGATGTCGCGTCCCAGCGGCTGCCCGCGGAGCTGACGGGCACGGACGAGCTGACGGTCGCCTTCAACCCGTCGTACCTGATGGACGCACTGGCCTCCTTCGACGCCCCGGTCGTCCGGCTCAGGCTGATGGGGCCGGGGCAGCGCGCCATGGTCACCGGGCATGCGACGCGGGAGGACGCGGCAGGTCCGGCGGAGGGGGCCCACCAGCATCTGCTGATGTCGGTCAAGCCGCTGATGTAGGGGCGCTTCGGGCCAGGGGTCCGCCCCAGCGGTGCCGGGTCCTGATGAGGCCGCTGCGGACCGGCCACGGCGGCCGGCTGCTGCGGGCTGGCCGTGGCGGACCGGCCACTGCGGACCGGCCACTGCGGGGCGGCGTCGACCGGGGGTCTTCGACCTGCGTCGGCTCAGTCGGACTTCGTGTACGTGAGCTTCTCCCCGGAGTCCGTGTTCACCCGGCTCAGGGTGCCGTCCGGGAGCAGGGTGAGTGTGGTGGAGCTGCCCGGTGTGCAGGACGTCATCGGCTCGCCCTCCGTCACCGCGGACGGGCCGATGCTGACCGGTTCGCCTTCGGACGGCTCCGTCGCGAGATCCGCCTGGAAGACGCAGCGGTAGGAGCCGCCGGTGTCCAGTGGCCCCTCCGCGGTGAGCGTGAGCACGACGTCGCCCACCTCGCCCTGCCGGATGACGAGTTCGCGGGTGGAGTGTCCGGCGGCGTTGTCGATGCTGCCGGACCAGGTGCCCACGTACTCCTGCGGAACGGCTCCCTCCTCGTCGCCGTTCTGCCCGTCGTCGCTGGGCGACGGGTCCTGCGGTCCGTCGGGGGAAGGGGAGTGGGAGGAGTCGTCCGCCGGGGAGGGATCGGCCGAGTCGGTGGGGGAAGCCGTGGTGCCCGCCCCGCGGTCGTTCATGAGCGCGTAGACGGACCCGCCCGCCCCGACGGCGACGAGCACCGCGACGGCGACGAGGGCGATGGTCGACCCGGCACCGCGGCGCGGGGACGGCGGCTGAGGGCCGGCCGGCTGGACCGGGCCGTACGGAGGCGTGGGCCCGAAACCTGGTTGCTGCGGATAGCCGTACGCGTAGCCCTGGTTGGGGGTCGGCTCCCCCGGCTTCATGTCGCCGGAGCAGGTGCGTGGCGAGCGCGTGACCCCGGCGTGCGACGTGTTCTGCCTGGGCGCGGTGCTCGCGTACGCCTCGACCGGGCGCCTTCCGTTCGGCGCGGCGGCCAGCGGGGTGCACGCGCTGTTGTTCCGGATCGCACAGGAGGACCCGGACCTGACCGGGGTACCGGTCGACCTCGTGGAACTGATCCAGGACTGTCTGCGCAAAGCTGTACACCCTGGCCGCCCGCAAGCCCGCCTACCGCGAACTGACCCGGGAGTGGATGCGCCGCAGCCGCGTCGCCCTCGAATGGCACTTCGACCCGGCGACGGCACGTCAGCTCGATGCCCTGATCGAGGGCCTGTCCATCCACCGCGCCCTGGAGAACGTCAAGAGGTGTGCAACAGAAGCCTCGTCCAACCCCTCCCTGCGCAACAATTAACGGCAGCGGAAAGGCAATTGACCCGTTCTGCGCTCAGTTAGGAGTGCGGTTGGCTTCAGGAGATTGACGAGACCGTCCGGGCCGGGGCCGGGTGGGCGTGCGGGCGGGAACGGGGCGGAGGCGGGAAGTGGCCGCAGGCGCCTGTGCCAGGCCGCGCCGCCGGGCGGATGCGGACGGACGAGGCAATACCTGGCCGGCACCTTGGTCAGGTGGGGTGCCGGCCAGGAGACATGGGGGCGCGCGTCAGGAACGCGCGCCGGGGGCCCCGGTGATGCGGGCGATCGCCTCGGTCGTCAGGGCCCGGTCGTGGGGCTCCGTCTCCAGGGCGCGGTGGATGGACAGGCCCTCGATCAGGGCATCGAGCTGACGTGCCGTCGCCGGGTCGAAGTGCCATTCGAGGGCGACGCGGCTGCGGCGCATCCACTCCCGGGTCAGTTCGCGGTAGGCGGGCTTGCGGGCGGCCAGGGTGTACAGCTCGTGGGTGAGGACGAGCTCGCGCTGGCTGCCCCCCGACAGGTGGTGCACCAGATCGGCGACGGCCTCCCGCGCCTCGTCGAGCGTGGTGGCCGCGCCGAGGCGCTCCTCGAAAACGGCGACGATGCTGCTGGAGAAGCGTGTGAACGCCTCCCGCAGCAGCTCGTCCATGCCGCCGAAGTGGTACGTCATCGAGCCCAGCGGCACACCCGCACGCGCGGCGACCTTGCGGTGCGAGGTCCCGGCGACCCCTTCCTCCGCGATCAGGTCGAGCGCGGCGGTGATGATGCGCTCCCGCCGCTCGGGGTCGTTCTGTCCGGTCGCCACGGTGTTTCCTTCTGCCGAGAGGTGCTAGATCGAGCGGATCACCCGGGCCGGGTTGCCGACCGCGACCACGTTGGCGGGGACGTCCTTGGTCACGACCGCTCCCGCGCCGATGACGCTGTTCTCCCCGATGGTCACACCGGCCAGCACGATTGCGCCGCCGCCCAGCCAGACATTGTCGCCGATGGTGATCGGCCGCGCCGCCTCCAGCTTGTCCCGCCGCGGTTCCGGCTCCACCGGGTGGGTGGGGGTGAGCAACTGGACGTTCGGCCCGATCTGGCAGTCGCGGCCGATCGTGATCGGGGCGACGTCCAGGGCAGTGAGGTTGTAGTTGATGAACGTGTCCTCGCCGACCGTGAGGTACGAGCCGTAGTCCACGTACAGCGGCGGCCGGATGTGCGCACCGGCGCCGAGTCCGCCCAGGAGCTCGGCGACCACGGGCTGCGCGGCGTCCGGGTCCTCGGTGTAGGCCGCCAGATAGCGGGCGGCGAGGCGCACGGCGCGTCGCTGGGCCTCCACGATCGCCGGGTCGTCGGCGATGTAGAGGTCGCCGGCGAGCATCCGCTCATGGTTCGTACGCGGATCTCCCGCGAAGTGGTCCGTCATGGGTACGAGCGTACACTCCAAGGGCGTACGATCGTACGCTCCTGCTGAATCCTCTCCTGGACTGCCGAGGCCCGCTTGATGGATGCCGCCACACGCCGCCGGCGCGCCGCCCTGTTCCTCTTCATGCTCGCCGCCGGAACCGGCACGGCCTCCTGGGTGGCGCGCACCCCGGCCGTCAGGGACGGACTCGACGTGTCCACGGGCGCGATGGGCCTGGTGCTCTTCGGGCTCTCCACCGGTTCGATGGCCGGCGTGACCTCGTCCGGTCCGCTCGTGCGCCGTTACGGGGGACGGGCCGCCATCACCGTCGGCGCGGCGCTGATCGTCGCCGGGCTGCTGGTCGTCGCGGCGGGCACGAGCCTGGGTCTGGCGGGCGGGGTCTTCTGCGGACTGGCCCTGTTCGGTGGCGGCATGGGGCTGGCCGAGGTCGCGTTCAACATCGAGGGCGCGGACGTGGAGCGGGTCATCGGCCGGCCCGTGCTGCCGGTGCTGCACGGCTGCTTCAGTCTGGGCACCGTGATCGGGGCGCTGCTGGGCATGGCGATGACGGCGGCCGCGATACCGGTCGGCCTGCACCTGACAGCCGTCTCCCTGCTCGTCGCCGCCGCCGCGGTCCTGGCCGTCCGGGCGATCCCGCACGGCACGGGCAAGGAGGAGGCGGATACCTCCGGACCGGGCGGATGGCGGGGCCAGCTGGCCGTGTGGCGGGACCGGCGGCTCGTTCTCATCGGGGTGATCGTGCTGGCCATGGCCTTCGCGGAGGGGGCCGCCAACGACTGGCTGCCGCTGCTCATGGTGGACGGCTACGAGGTGAGCGCCACCGCCGGTTCGCTGACCTTCCTGGTGTTCGCCGCCTCGATGACTCTCGGCCGCTTCGCCGGCGGCCCCCTCCTGGAGCGCTTCGGCCCCGTCCAGGTCGTCCGGATCAGCGCGGTCGTCGCCGCGCTGGGCCTGGCGGTGGTGATCGTCTCACCGAGTCCGGCGATGGCGGGCGCGGCCGCGGTGCTGTGGGGGCTGGGCGCGTCGCTCGGGTTCCCGGTCACCGTCTCAGCGGCGGGTGACCACCCGAGCGACGCGGCGGCACGGGTCGGCGCGGTCTCCACCGCGGGCTATCTCGCCTTCCTCGTCGGTCCGCCCGCGCTCGGCTTCCTGGCCGACCACGTCGGACTCCGGCTCACGATGACGGTCGTCCTCGCCCTGCTGGTCGTCGCGTCCACGCTGGCCGGAGCGCTCGGAGGAGCCCCGCGCACCGAGGCGAAGCCCGTCACAGCCTAATGACCGGTGCCCCACACCTCGGTGCTGTGCGCCGAGACCAGTGCGCCGATCCGCTCCAGCACCTCCGAGTCCGGCAGCGGATCGAGGCGGCGGCCGTCGCGCAGACGCAGCGCCACCAGGCCGTCCGCCGCCTCCGCCGCGCCGATGACCACCTGGTACGGCACCAGCCGGGCCTCCCGGATCCTGGCCCCCAGACTGCCCCGCTCCCGGCCGGAGACCTCGGCGCGCAGCCCGAGCGCGGCACAACGTCCGGCCAGGGACTCGGCGTCCGGCAGTTCGGCGTCCGAGACCGGCAGGATCGCCAGCTGGACCGGTGAGAGCCAGGGCGGGAACGCGCCGCCGTGCTGCTCGATGAGGTGGGCGACGGCCCGCTCCACGCTGCCGATGATGCTGCGGTGCACCATGACCGGCCGGTGCTTCGCCCCGTCCGCGCCGATGTAGTGCAGATCGAACTGCTCCGGCTGGTGGAAGTCGACCTGGACGGTCGACAGGGTCGACTCGCGGCCCGCCGCGTCGGCGACCTGGACGTCGATCTTCGGCCCGTAGAACGCGGCCTCGCCCTCGACCGCCTCGTACGGCAGCCCTGACGCGTCGAGGACCTCGGCCAGCAGGGCGGTCGAGCGCTGCCACATCTCCGGCGCGGCGACGTACTTCCCGCCAGGACCCGGCAGCGACAGCCGGAACCGGACCGGGCGGATGCCGAGTGCCTCGTACGCCTGTCGGATCATGTCCAGCGCGGCCCGCGCCTCTTCGGCGACCTGGTCCGGGGTGCAGAAGATGTGGGCGTCGTTCAGCTGGATGGCCCGGACCCGGGTCAGCCCGCCGAGCACCCCGGAGAGCTCGGAGCGGTACATGCCGCCCAGCTCGGCCATACGCAGCGGCAGCTCGCGGTAACTGTGCGCGCGGGAGCGGTAGATGACCGCGTGGTGCGGGCACAGGCTCGGCCGGAGCACGACCTGTTCGCCGCCCAGGTCCATCGGCGGGAACATGTCGTCGCTGTAGTGCGACCAGTGTCCCGAGATCTCGTACAGCTCCCGTTTGCCGAGTACCGGCGAGTACACGTGCCGGTAGCCCGCCAGCCGCTCGGCGGTGCGGATGTACTCCTCCAGGGCGTGCCGCAGCGCGGCGCCGTCCGGCAGCCAGTACGGAAGTCCCGCGCCGATCAGCGGGTCGGTGTCGAACAGCTCCAGCTCGCGGCCGAGTCTGCGGTGGTCGTGCATGGCGGTCTCCTCGCGTACGGAGGGCGAGTGACCGCAAGCGAAAGCCCCGGGGCACTCGCCCCGGGGCTTCTCACTGGTCAGCAGTCAGCGCGCCGGGACACTCTCCGGCGTCGTCGTCATAGCGGCGCGCTTGTTCACGCTGCGGACGCTAACAGGGGTCCGTGGTCCGGCGCACGGGATTTTTCCGCGGGGGAGCACGTCGGCTCATCCCTTCTTGGCCGAGTCGAGGTGCGCGAACACGACGACGTTGTCCACGTAGTCCTTGGCCTTCTTGTCATAGGTGCCGCCACACGTGATCAGGCGCAGCTGGGCGTCCGGTGTGTCGGCGTAGACCCGCTTGTCGGGGAACTTGGCCTTGCTGAACGTCTCGACGGTGTCGACCTTGAACGTGGCCACCGTGCCGTCCGTACGCGTGATGTCGACCGTGGCTCCGGGCCGCAGGAACCGCAGCTGGAGGAAGACGGCCGGGCCGGTCAGCGTGTCCACGTGACCCGCCACGATCGACGCGCCGCGCTCGCCGGGCGTCACGCCGCCCTGGAACCAGCCGACCAGGTTCTGGTCGTTCGGGGGAGGGGCGTCCAGGCGGCCGGAGGCCCCGATCGACAGCGGGGTGAACGGGGCGTCCACCGCGATGGCGGGGATCTTCAGCCGCTTCGGCACGGAACGGGCCAGGGCCGGCGCGGTGGCGGGAGAGGGAGTGGGGGAAGCCTGGCGGGGGTCGTCGTCGGCGTACGGCACGCTGCGGGCCTCGCGGGTGCCGAGGCC
>NZ_RDBK01000039.1:0-6215 GCF_008042275.1 Streptomyces sp. OR43
GTTCCGCCCCGGCGCTCCGCGACGATCTCCGCCGCGATGGACAGCGCGGTCTCCTCCGGCGTGCGGGCTCCGAGGTCGAGGCCGATCGGGGAGCGGAGGCGGTCCAACTCGCTCTCGGTCAGGCCGGGTGGGGCTGCCACGCTGCGTACGACGTCACCGCATCACGTTGCGTGCGGCACGCTGCGCTGCACCCGGGCTCAGGCGCTGACTGTCAGAGGGATGCGGTTGACTGCTGGTCATGGTCGAACCCGCATTCGTGAACACCGTCTGGCAGCACCTCCGTCACGTGCTGGGGCCTGCGCCCGCCCCCCGGCCACCGGTCATCCTGGACGTGCCGGAGGGAACGGACTTCCAGGCACTCGTCGACGAGATCTCCGGCAGGGCGGGCAGCCCCCGGACGCTGATCGATGACGGCCGGAGGGTGGAGCCGGTCAACGCGCGAACCGGCCTGCCGCTCGTCGAGCCCTTCGCCGAGGAGTTGCTGGAGATGCGCGCGTGGCCGTACTGGAACGACTGGATCGGATGCGCGCGGGTGATCCGTGCCGGACGGGAGCAGGCGGTCGTCGTGGTCGCCGACCGCGCGGACCCGGCAGCGGAGGGGCTGCCGGAGGGTGCCTCGTGGACGGAGAAGCTGCGCCTGCTCACCGGCTGGGAGCCGCTTCCCCGGACGCCGGTCGACTGGCCCGCCGCAGAACAGGCCCTGGGCACACGGCTGCCGGGCGACTACAAGGAGATCGTCGACCTGTTCGGCGTCGGCAGCTTCGACATGTACGTCGAACTGCTCATTCCCGGCGTGCGCGGCATGGATCTCGTGCAGTCGGCCGGGACGGACGGGGCGTATGTGCACGACCTGTGGCGGCCCCACGCCCGGTTCCCGGAACCGGGCGGACTCCTGCGCTGGGGATCGTCGGAACAGGAGATCGTCTTCGTCTGGCAGACGGGCGCCCCCGATCCGGATGACTGGCCGGTGCTCGTCCGCCCGGATTTCGACGCCTGGGAGCGATACGACTGCGGGATGGGCGAGTTCCTCGTGCGCCTGCTCACGGACGCGGAACTCGGGTATCCCACCAGCCGGATCGCCGGCCACTGCTACCTGGACTACGCGTGACGGATGACGCGAAGGCGATCACGGCCGGGGGTCACGGGGTTCCACGGCCTTCGACATGGGCATGCCATGGCTTGGCCGAGTCCCGGCAGGCGTGATCCAGGAGGAAACAGTGAAGAACCCAGGACGGCTCCGCAAGGCGTTACTCACCCTGTCCGCTGCCGCCACCCTGGTCGTCGCCTCGTCCGGCAGCGCCTTCGCGGCCGTGCCGGGCGCTCTGCCCGCCGGTGCGGACGGGCTGGAGCAGACATTCCAGCCCGCCTTCGACTACGACGGGGACGGCTGCTACCCGACACCCGCCATCGGCGCCGACGGGACCGTGGCACCGGGACTCAAGACCACCGGCGCCGTCAACGGCAGCTGCCACGACTCCTGGGACCTGGACAACACGAACGGCTACGCACGCTCCCTGTGCAACAACGGCTGGTGCGCCGTCATGTACGGCCTCTACTTCGAGAAGGACCAGGCCGTGGCCGGCAGCGGTCTCGGCGGCCACCGGCACGACTGGGAGCATGTCGTGGTGTGGGTGCAGGACAACGAGGCGAAGTACGTGTCCACCTCCGCCCACGGCGACTTCAACGTGTACGGCCGCGACGGGATGCTGTGGGACGGGACGCACCCGAAGGTCGTCTACCACAAGGACGGCATCGGCACGCACTGCTTCCGCCGCGCGACCACGGGCGACGAGCCGCCGGAGAACCACTACCACCAGTGGCAGTTCCCCGATCTGGTCGGCTGGAACGGCTACCCCGCGGGCATCCGGGAGAAGCTGGTCCAGGCCGACTTCGGCAGTGCGGTGTTCGGTCTCAAGGACGGCAGCTTCGCCTCCCATCTGGACCGGGCGAAGCCCGCCGGGATCCCGTTCGACCCCTACGCCTGACGGGTCACTCGACCCCTACGCCTGACGGGTCACTCGACCCCTACGCCTGACGGGTCACTCGACCCCTACGCCTGACGGGTCACTCGACCCCTACGCGTGACCGGCCACGAAGCGAGCGGACGCGAGACGATCGCGGCCCACCGGCTCCGAGAGGACACGGCATGACCCGCAGCACCACCCGGATCGCACACCTGCGCGCGGCCGGGGTGAGTTTCGTCGTCGAACTCCGCACGCCGTTGCCCCGCGTCCTGCACTGGGGCGAGGATCTCGGCGCGCTGACCGAAGACGGTCTCGCGGCCCTGGCCCTGTCGGCGGACGCGGCCTCGCTCCACTGCGCACTCGACGCGCCACGGCAGTTCACGGTCTGGCCCACCCAGGCCGACGGCTGGTCGGGCACGCCCGCTCAGGAAGGCCACCGGGCCGGGACGGCCACCGCCCCCCGGGTCACGATGACCGGCGCCGAGGAGAGCCCGGACGCGCTCGTCATCGCGCTGCGGGACACCGACGCCGGGCTCGACCTCACCCTCACCTACCGCCTCGACCCGTCCGGTGTCCTGGCCGTCCGCACCCGGATGTCCTGTCCGGCCGGCGCACCCGGCCCCGCCCCGTACGACCTCGCCTCCATCACCGCCCTGCTCCCGGTGCCTGACCGGGCCCGGGAGATCCTGGACTTCACCGGAAAGTGGTGCCGCGAACGCTCCCCGCAACGAGGCCGGCTCGCCTTCGCGAGCCACGTCCGCGAGGTCCGCCGAGGACGCCCGGGTCTGGACGCACCCCATCTCCTGACGGCCGGCGTACCCGGATTCGGATTCCGTACGGGCGAGGTCTGGGCCCTGCACGTCGGCTGGAGCGGCAACCAGCGCTGGCTGGCCGAACGGCTGCCGGAAGGCGCCGGCGTGCACGGCGGTGTCCTCGGCGGCGGCGAACTGCTCACGCCCGGCGAGATCCGGCTCGGCCCCGGCGACAGCTACACCTCGCCCGAGTGCTACTTCGCCTGGTCCGCCGAAGGCCTCGACGGGCTCGCCGGCCGCTTCCACACGATGCTCCGCTCGCGGCCCGGGCACCCGTCGTCACCCCGTCCGCTGACCCTGAACACCTGGGAGGCCGTCTACTTCGACCACCGCCCCGAACGGCTCCTCGCACTGGCCGACGACGCGGCCGCGGTCGGGGTGGAGCGCCTCGTCCTGGACGACGGCTGGTTCCTCGGCCGGCGCGACGACACGGCCGGGCTCGGGGACTGGACCGTCGACCCGCAGATGTGGCCCGACGGTCTGGCCCCGCTGGCGGAGCGGGTGCACGCCCATGGCATGCAGTTCGGACTCTGGGTGGAACCGGAGATGGTGAACCTCCGGTCCCGCCTCGCACGCGAGCACCCCGAATGGATCCTCGGCCCGTCAGCGGGCCTCGGACCGAGCTCCCGCCACCAGTACGTGCTGAACGTGGCCCACGAGGAGGCGTTCGCGTATCTGCTGGAGTCGCTGGACGCGCTCGTCGCCGAGTACCGCATCGACTACCTGAAATGGGACCACAACCGGGAACTGCACGAGGCGGTCCACCGCGACGCGGACGGCGGAGACCGGCCTGGGGTGCACGCCCAGACCCGGGCCCTGTACCGGCTGATGGACACGCTCCGGTCCCGCCGGCCCGGTCTGGAGATCGAATCCTGCTCCAGCGGCGGCGGACGCGTCGACCTCGGCGTCCTGGCCCGAACGGACCGGGTGTGGGCCTCGGACTGCAACGACCCGGTGGAGCGCCAGGCCATCCAGCGCTGGACGGGACAACTGCTGCCGCCCGAACTGATCGGCGCGCATGTCGGGGGCCCGCGCAGCCACACGACGGGCCGGGCCGCCGACGACTCGTTCCGCCTGATCACCGCGCTGTTCGGCCACGCGGGCATCGAGGACGACCTGACGGCGCGCACCCCCGCGGAGCGGGAGGCGCTGACCCGGTGGGCGGCCCTCTACAAGGAGGTACGCGGGCTGCTGCACGGCGGACGGGTCGTCAGGGCGGACCTCGCCGACGACGCGACGTACCTGCACGGCGTCGTCGCACCGGACGCCGGTGCCGCGCTGTACTGCTGGGCGCGGACGGAGACCTCCGTGCCCGCCCAGTCCGGCCGGGTCCGCCTCCCCGGGCTCGCCCCCGGCCGGTCCTACCGGGTGCGCATCCGCACGGAGGCCGGGCTGCCCTCCCTGCACCAGGTCGTCGCGCCCGCCTGGTACCGGGCCGCCGTCGAGGACTGGGTGCCGATGCCCGGCACGGTCCTGACCGGGGCGGGGCTTCCGATGCCGACGCTCAACCCGGGGCAGGCCCTGCTGATCGAGGCCGCCGCAACGGCTCCGGCGCACTGAAGCAGGGGGCGGTGGGAGCACCGACCGCCCGCAGACCGGGCCTCGCGACGTTGCGCGGGGCGGAACGTCCGCCCCGCGTGGATGTTCCGGGCTCCGGACGTGCAGGCGTGACGCTCACCCCGTTCCCCGTTCCTCCCCTGCCGGATGCAGCCGGAGCTCGCCACCCTGCCAGCGCCTGCGCAGCCAGCGGTCGTGGCTGGCCAGGACGACGGCCCCGGGGCCGGTCCCCAGGGCCTCCTCCAGCTCGTCGCACAGACGCGGGGACAGGTGGTTCGTGGGTTCGTCGAGCAGCAGCAGCTGGGGTGGACGCGCTGTCAGCACGGCCAGGGCCAGCCTGCGACGCTGGCCGGCCGACAACTGTCCCACCGGCTTGCCCAGGTCCGCCTCGTGCATCAGGCCCAGCGATGCCAACGGCACCGCCTCTGCCCGCTCGAAGCCGAGCGCCTTCTCGTACGTCGCCCGGACGGAACGGTCCGGCCGGGCGAACTCCGTGTCCTGCGTCAGCATCCCCACCGTCAGCCCCGGCCGCCGGCCCACCTCGCCCCCGGCGGCGAGAGTGCCCGCGAGCACCGCCAGGAGCGTCGACTTTCCCGAACCGTTGCCGCCCGTCACCAGCAGGCGTTCGGTCGCCGAGACATCGAGGCGGTCGACGGACAGACGGCCCGGGACACGTACTGCGCGCAGGGACACCAGCGTGCCTTCCGCGGCCGGCCCGGCCGGCGAGGTGTACCGGAACCGCAACGGCGGGGGCGGCTCGGCGATCCGGTTGCGTTCCAGCTCGTCCAGCCGGCGGGAGGCGTTGCGGACCCGGCGCGCGATCTGGCTCTGCACGCGGCCGGCCCGCAGGCCGTACCCCATCTTCTCGGTGTCGCGCGGCCCGCGGTCGGGCGCGACCATGCGCGCCGTCACATCGGCCGAGCGCCGCAGGGCCTGAAGTTCCTGCTGCTCCTCGGCGTGACGCCGTTCCCAGCGGGCCCGCTCGGCACGCTTCTCGGTCAGGTAGGTGGTGTAGTCGCCGCCGTATCGTACGGGGCCGTCGACGGCCGGATCGAGGTCGATCAGGTCCGTGCAGACGGCGTCGAGGAAGGCCCGGTCGTGGCTGGCGATCACCACCGGTCCCGTCATGCCGCGCAGTTGCCGCTCGACGAACGCCGCGGCCTCGTCGTCGAGATGGTTGGTCGGCTCGTCCAGCAGCAGGGCGGAGGGCCGCCGTACCAGCAGTGCGGCGAGTGCCAGACGGCCGCGCTGCCCGCCCGAGAGCGAGCCGAGGGTCCGCCCGTGCTCCAGCGCACCGAGGCCGAGCCCGGTGAGCAGGATCGCGGCCCGCCGGTCGGCGTCCCACGTCTCGCGTTCCTCGGCGCGTTCGAGCCGTTCGCCGTACGCCGCGAGCAGCGGGGTGTGGTCCGGGGAGCTCTGCGGGGTACGGGCGAGCAGCGCGGAGAGCCGGTCGAGCTCCGCCAGTTCCGCCCGGGCTTCGCGCAGTGCGTCGTCCAGGACGTCGGTGATCGTCGAACCCGTGTCGAACGCCATCTCCTGGTGCAGGAAGCCCACGTCGGCGGGCCGGGTGACGCTGCCGGATTCGGGTTCGTCCGCCCCGGCCAGGAGCCGCAGCAGAGTCGACTTGCCGACCCCGTTCTCCCCGATCAGGCCGACACGGTGGCCGGGCGACGCGGTGAGTGACACCCCGTCGAGCACGCGCCGGGCACCGAAGGTGCGGACGAGGTCATGGGCGAGCAGGAACTGAAGCGGGAGAAGCGGGAGCTGCAGCAGGCCCGTGAGCGGGCCGAGCGCCGCGCGAGCAACGCGGCCCGCAACCTCAAGAGCGCCGTGAGCGGGCCGAGCGCCGCGCGAGCAACGCGGCCCGCAACCTCAAGAGCGC
>NZ_RDBK01000039.1:6315-14426 GCF_008042275.1 Streptomyces sp. OR43
GGCCCTCGCCTCGGCCGGACGCCCCGTCACCCCGGACGCCACGTTCGCCCGCTTCCTGAACCGGCTGGTCGACGGCCTCGACGCGGGCTGACCGGGCGCTCGCGGCTCGTGGCCGAGACGCGCCGGAGCGGTGCCGGTCCGTCTCCTGCTTCCTGCTTCCCGCCGTGAGTGGCCCGGGCCCGGGCGCTCGGGCTCCCGGGCTCAGGTGGTGCGTGCTCGACGCCGTCGGCCCGCGACTGCGCGCGCTGCGGCGGCGGCGCCGGATCACCCTGGCCGAGCTGGCCGCGGCCACGGGGATCTCGGAGAGCACGCTGTCCCGGCTGGAGGGCGGCCGGCGCCGCGCCAACCTGGAACTGCTCCTCCCGCTGGCCCGCGCCTACGGAGTGCCGCTGGACGACCTCGTGGGCGCGCCGCCCACCGGCGACCCCCGGGTCCACCTCAAGCCGCTGCACCGGCACGGCATGACGTTCATCCCGCTGTCCCGCCGGCCGGGCGGGATGCAGGCGTTCAAGATGCTCATCCCCGGCCGGGGCGCCCCGGCCGAACCGACGCCGCAGACGCACGAGGGGTTCGAGTGGCTGTACGTCCTCAACGGACGGCTGCGGCTGGTCCTCGGTGACCAGGAGCTCGTGCTACCGCCCGGCGAGGCCGCGGAGTTCGACACCGGACTTCCGCACTTCCTGGGCAGCGCCGACGGCCGAGCGGTCGAGCTGCTGATCCTCTTCGGCCGGCAGGGCGAACGCGCGCACATCCGAGCACGCACCACCTGAGCCCGGGAGCCCGAGCGCCCGGGCCCGGGCCACTCACGGCGGGAAGCAGGAAGCAGGAGACGGACCGGCACCGCTCCGGCGCGTCTCGGCCACGAGCCGCGAGCGCCCGGTCAGCCCGCGTCGAGGCCGTCGACCAGCCGGTTCAGGAAGCGGGCGAACGTGGCGTCCGGGGTGACGGGGCGTCCGGCCGAGGCGAGGGCCTCGGCTAGTTCCGGGTGGTGGCCGTCCGCGGCGACGGCGGTGAGGTAGAGCGCCTCGGCCGCGGCCCGGTCCGGCGACAGCGCGGCCTCGGCCTGCGCCACCTCATGGGCCACGTGCCCGGCCACGAACGCGGTGAGCTGGGCGAAGACCTCCAGCCGGGTGCCGCCGTCGAGGCCGCTGGGGCGCAGGGCGGCCAGGGCGTGTTCCAGGAACGCGAGGGTGCGGGGTCCGAGGGTCCGGCGTGCGGGCACGGCGGTGGCCAGCCAGGGGTGGCGGAGCATGTGGTCGCGCTGGAGGCGCCCGATGGCCTTGAGATCGGCCCGCCAGTCACCGGTGAGCGGCCCGGACGCGGACAGTTCGCCGTTGACATGGTCGATCATCAGGTCCAGCAGCGTCTCCTTGTCGGGGGCGTAGCTGTAGAGCGACATGACACCCGCGCCCACCTCCGCGGCGACCCGTCGCATGGTGACCGCGTCGATTCCCTCGGCGTCGGCCAGGGCGACGGCCGCGACCGTGATGGCCTCGCGGCTGAAAGCGGGCCTGCGCCCCCGGCGGGGCCGGTCGGGGTCCGGGGCCAGCCAGAGTTCTCGTGGGTCGACACCGGCGGGGCCGGGTCCCTCGGCACGGGTCACGATCCTGCTGTTCCCTTCCTCACTGCTGCGGCTCCTGTCTCGTTCATCCAAGCATCGTCTATTCTCGTACGCAGTACGAGAATGAGTGAGCGACGGAGGCGAACGATGACATCACCCACGCACGAAGCCCGGCCGATGCCGGCCTGGACGCCGTCGGCCGCGAAGCCGCCGCTGTCCGCGCGCATGATGCGCGCCACCTGGCGAGGGCTCCCGCCCAAGCGCCACCGGATCGGCTGGGAGCCGGGCCTCTCCGTCCCCGCCGCCGACGGCAGCCCGCTGATCACGGACCACTACTTCCCCCGCGAGGAGGGCGACTTCCCCACCCTCCTCGTGCGCTCGCCCTACGGGCGGGGCGTGCCCTGGTCCCCGCAGTACGGGATGCTCTTCGCCGAACAGGGCTTCCACGTGATCCTCCAGAGCTGCCGCGGCACGGGCGGCTCCGGCGGCACCTTCGACCTCTGGCGCAACGAGGCCGCCGACGGCCTCGCCGCGGTGAGCTGGCTGCGCGAACAGCCCTGGTTCAACGGCACCCTGGGCACGGTCGGACCCAGCTACCTCGGCTACGTCCAGTGGGCCCTGGCCCTGGACCCGCCGCCGGAGCTGAAGGCGATGGCGGTCCAGGTCGGCCTGCACGACCCGTACGCCCTCTTCCACACGGACGGCGCGCTGAAGCTGGAGAACGCGCTCCTCGTCGGCGCCGGTATGACGTACCAGCACCGCGGCATGGGTCCGTTCGTCAAGGCGACCCTGCGGCTGAAGCGCCACCTGAAGGACGTCGTCAACGCCCGCCCGCTCAGAGGGGCTTACGCCGCCGCGCTCGGACAGGAGGTGCCCTGGCTGGACGACGTGATGACGCACCCGGAAGCGGACGACCCGTACTGGAAGGGTGCCTCGGCGGCCGCGGCGGCGGACCGCCCCGGCATCCCCACCGCCCTCATCACCGGCTGGCACGACGCCCTCGTCGACCAGACCTTCGCGCAGTACGCCCGGCTGCGCGCGTCGGGCGCCTTGGGGGCGTCGGAGGCGTCAGGGGCCGAGGTCACCCTGCTCGCCGGCCCCTGGACCCACGCCTCCGCCCTCCAGCAGGGCTGGCCCGAGGTGTTCGCCGAAAGCCTGGCCTGGCTCCGCGCCCACCTGTGCGACGACCGCTCCGGCCTGCGCCCGACCCCCGTACGCGTCCACACGGGCGGCGCGGACGCGGCGTGGCAGGACCTCGACGCCTGGCCGCTCGACCCCGCCACCACCTCCTGGTTCCCGACCCCCGACGGCCACCTCACCCGGCAGCCGCCCACGGACACCGCCGCCCTGGCCGCCGTCCGCCACGACCCGGCCGCCCCCACGCCTTCCCTCGGCGGCCCGCTGCTCTCCCTCCCGGCCGGCGCCCGGGACAACGGCACGCTGGAGTCCCGCGACGACGTCCTCACGTTCACGGGCCCGGTCCTGACCGAACCCGTCACGGTGCTGGGCGCGGTCTCCGCCCGGATCTCCGCGTCCACGGACACCGGCCACGGGGACGTCTTCACCCGCCTGTGCGACGTGGACGCGGCGGGCCGCTCCACCAACGTCTGCGACGGGTACGCCCGGTTGCGTACCTCGGGCGAGGAACCGGCCCACGTCACGGTCCCGATGAGCTCCACCGCGTACCGCTTCGCGGCGGGCCACCGCATCCGCTGGCAGATCAGCGCGGGCGCGCACCCGCGCTATGCGCAGAACCCGGGGACGGGCGAATCCCGGGTGGAGGCAACGGAGTTCGTCCCCATACGGGTCACGGTCCACGCGGACTCCGCGCTGCTGCTTCCGCAGGGCGAGGAGTGAGTGGGGGCGCGGCGTCCGGTGGGGGCCCGCCGCGCCGGCCGCTCAGAGCTGGTTGATCGGCCGCATGGCCAGGCCCTCGGTGCCGGCCCAGCCGTTCACCCGCGCCGCGTCGTCGTAGGAGACGGTGTGCAGACCGTCGGGCAGGTCGAAGGCGAGCTTCCCGCTGAGTTCGGTGCCTTCGCCCGCGACCAGGGTGGCGTTGAACCGGGCGGACTGGTCGTACTCCGCCTCGCCGCCCTCGTCGTTGCCGAAGATGTACAACCCGGCGTACGCCTTGCCACCTGCCTCGACGACGAGGGGCTCGGTGTCCGGCGCTTCGAGCGTCTCGACGATCGAGGCGTCGTCGCCGGTTCCGAGCCGCACCAGCGGGGCTTCGTTGAGGACGCACGGCGACGCGCTGCCGTTGGTGACGGTCAGCAGGAAGTGGCGGGGCGTCTCCCCGGCCGCGTCCTGGAGCTCGACGGAGGGGCGGAGGTCGGTGACCGCGCAGTCCTGGTGGTCGGTGCCGTTGCCACCGCCGGTCTCGCCGCTGTCGCCGGTCGCGTCACCGCCGGCACTGCTGCTCGTCCCGGTCCCGGAGTCACTGGACGACGACTCGGTGCTCTTCGCCGGGCTCTTCCCCGCCGAGGCGGAGCCCGACGGACCGGCGGCGTTGTCGTCACCCCCGGACGGCTGGCAGGCGGTGGCCGCCAGCAGGGCAGCGACCACACCCGCCCCCACCAGGGTGCTGCGCAGGGCCCGACGTACTGACCGTACTCCGTCTGTCTTCGCGTTCATGCTGCATCCCGATTCCCCCGAGACCGGTCCGCGGACCGGCCCTGTGTACAAGCGACACGGCCGAGTGTGGCGGTGACGGCCCCGTCAACTCATCCGAAATCAGGGGTTGTTACCACCCACGCACGAAGCACCGACCGCGGCGTGACGATGTCCGCGGCGGGTGCGTGAGCACGCGAGCACCACTGTCC
Organism: Streptomyces sp. OR43; assembly: GCF_008042275.1. Lineage (GTDB taxonomy): Bacteria > Actinomycetota > Actinomycetes > Streptomycetales > Streptomycetaceae > Streptomyces. Next base: position 10,699 of record NZ_RDBK01000039.1, read on the forward strand.
GCTCAGTCGAGGCAGAACTCGTTGCCCTCGATGTCCTGCATCAGCTGGCACGACTCGTTCTCCTCATCGGCCAGCAGTAGCTTCCCGCGTACGGCCCCGAGCGGGATCAGCCGGGCGCACTCGGCCTCAAGCGCGGCGAGCCGCTCCTCACCCACGAGCCCGGTGCCGGCCCGCACGTCGAGATGCACCCGGTTCTTGACGACCTTGCCCTCGGGAACCCGCTGGAAGTACAAGCGCGGGCCCGCGCCGGTGGGGTCGGAACAGGCGAACCCCGACAGCGGCAGATCCTCGGCCGGCAGCGAGTTCTTGTACGCCTCCCAGCTGTCGAAACCCTCCGGCGGCTCCGGCACGACGTACCCCAGCGCCGCGCACCAGAAACGGGCGACGCGCTCGGGGTCGGCGCAGTCGAAGGTGATCTGGACCTGCTTGATCTTTGTCATCGGGCCAAGATAGTTGGTGGTGCGTTCGGGGTCACGGGATATTCGGGGAGCCCTGCCAACGACGTGACCGGCGGGTGTGGAGCCGCCGGCGGCGCACGTAGGGAGCGCCCCGACAACCCCCGGCAGCCGCGAGCTGTCCGTAGCGGGGACACCCCCGCACCGATCCCGAACGGGACCGGCCGTGTCAGTGGCCGGTGACAAAATCCAGAGGTGCTGATCAAGGGGTACGAGGACGGGCCACTGGTGGCCGGCGAGGCACTGCTGGATCGCCCGGGGTTCTGGTCGAACTACCTCATGCCGGTGTGCGGCGGAGGCGCGAGTGCCGTACGTCCCGGTCCGGAGTGGTTCGGCGACGACGGCGCTGATGCCGATGCCCTGTCCGAGGTCCTCTTCGATCCCGAACGCTGGCCGGTGTTCCGTGCGCCGGCTGAGGACGGCCCCGGGGCTGTGGTCGTCCATCGCAACATGGTCGGCGAGTACGGCATCGACTACCTGCTCACTCATCCGGGCCGCAGCCACGCCCAACAGGTCGCGAGCTGGGAAGGGGATCTCTCGGGAGTCGGGCTGGCATGGGACGAACTGGTCCGCCTCGCCGACAGCCCCTCCTCTGCGGCCGAAGGCGTTCAGGACCCGGCCGCCCGCCTCCTGCTGGTGCTTCCCCTCCTGGCCGCCTCGGACGTGCCGGAGCCGGCGCCGGCACGGCTCTGCGCCGCGCTGATCTCAGTTGGAGCGCCGCAAGCCACCGCCTCAAGTACGGCGGAACATCTGCTTACCCACCTGACGAGGCGAGCGCGTCACGATCCAGCCTGGGGATCGCCGCTGAGCGGCAGCTGAAGGACGGGCGGCCGGGTTGACTCGGGTGGAATCGGTGGGAGGCCGTCAGCAGCGAAGCGCGGGAAGGGTGCTGGGTTCGTGACGCCCTGGACCGACTGGGCGCCGGTGCCCGTTTCTTGATTTTGCTCGCGCACGGGTCGTTCCTGGTGCGTTCGAGTGACGGGTTCACCTGGCGTTTGCACATCACCCTGTGTATCCGATTGCATACGCACAGTGATCACGCCAGTTCGGCGGTCACGCCCAGGGAAGGAAACCATGTTCAAGACCATCAAGGCGCGCCGGGGAATCGTCGGGACGGCTGCCGTGCTGAGCCTCCTGTCCGCAGGAGCGGTCGCGGGTGTCGCCCTCGCGGATGACGCGGCCGTGAAGGCCAAGGCCCCGCACGCCATGGCCTCCGCGCTGATCAACGCGGACGGTACCCGCTCACAGTCCCAGGGGATCAAGTCGTCCACCAAGGCCGCCAAGGGCACCTACTGCGTGACGTTCGACGACAACACCAGGATCGACGTGAGCCGGAGCACCCCGGTCGCCACCCTCGTCACGTCCGGCGGCCCGCAGTACGCGATCAACCTCGCCACCTACCCGACACCCTCATGCGGAAACGCGGCAGACACGCTGACCGTCTACACCGGCGAACGCCTTCTGCTGGCCGACGCACCCTTCATGCTGCTCGTCCCCTGACCCTCGCGCCCCGAAACCGGGAGGGCGGGACCCCCGCTCGCCGGCACAACCCGGCCGCCCCGGTACACGGGTGACGCGGCCGAGAAGAAGGAAGACCCCCCATGTCTCACAGCACCACCGGGCGCGCTCGCGCCATCGCCCTGACCGCCGCCGCCCTGGTGTCGGTTCCCCTCCTGGCCGGTACGGCAGCGGCGGACCCCATCGACCTGTACGCCCCCCACGCCCGCGCCGCCGCCAAGGTGGCGACAAACGGCACGCTCCTGGCGCAGAAGAACGTCTCCGAGTCCTGGAGGACCGCCGCCGGGCAGTACTGCGTCAGGGTGTCGGATCCCGACATCGACGATCTGAAGGACGCGGCGGTCCACGTCACAAGCAACAGCAACTGGGCGACGTTCATCGTCCAGGCCCCGCCGAACACCCGCTGCGGCGGTGACCCGAACACCGTCTCCGTTCTCAGCATCAACACGGCCAACGCCTACGCGGACACGGCGTTCACCCTCACCGTGCAGTAGCCACAGCAGTTTGCGTCGCCCGGGCGGTCTGCCGACGGGAAGGTAGGGGGCGGTCCGGTCCGGGCCGCCCCCTACGGCCCTGCTGGTGCCGGAGCTTCGCTGCCCTTCGGAGCGCGCCAACCATGCCCTGTTTCAGTCCCCGTTCGCGTCCTGCCCCATGAGGCGCGGGACCGCGTGCGCGAGCAGGGCCAGGGCGGCCGACCCAGGCGGTATCCAGGCCCTCGGGGTGAGGTCAGCCCTGTGCGGCGACCATGCCCGCGAACTCCTTGAGTACGAGGGCGGGGCTGTCCTTCGGAAGGTCGTGGGAGCCGCCCTCGGCGGGGACGAGTGGGCGGTCACCGCCGAGGTGACCTCACGCACCCCGGCCGGGCGTCACCGATACGTGCGCTCCGCCCGAGGCACCAGCCCCGCCCGGACCGCGCTCATCCGGGCCCGCACGCCCTGTACGGGAACGGCTCCCGCCGGGCCGCTGGGTACGTCGGCGGGCTTGCCCCGGCACGCGCCGCAGATGCCGCCGCGCATTGCCTCGGGGGTGCCGGGGGCTCGGCACTCGCGGCATTCCAGGGTCCGCAGGACGACCTGGCGTACGGGGGCGATGCGGGCGGGTGGCAGTTTCTTCAGGAGCCTCGCGCCGACGAAGTCGACCGGGCTGTGGATGACCGCCGGCAGTCCCTGAGTCAGCGCGGACATGACCTCGGCTTCGGTGGCGCCGCGCTCGAACCACTCGCTGAGCTGCGGTTCCAGCGTCACGCAGTTCACTTCGGACAGGGTCAGCGTGGGGGCCGTCTCACCGAGCGCCGCCAGGAGGATGAACGAGCGCGAACGGGTGGGCCGTTGGGGCGTCTGCGGTACATCGCCCCGCGTGTACGCCGCCCACCACTCGTCCTTGCGTGAGGTACGGGAGAAGAACGTACGCGTCACCCAGATCAGTGCCTCCTCCGTCGCGACGCACTCACTGCCCCGGCGCAGGTGCCCCTCCTCCTGGAGCCGGTTCAGTGAGGTCCGCAGTGCGCACTGCCCGTACGGCAGCACCTTGGCGAGCATCTTCACGGAGATGTCGGCGCCGTCGCAGAGCCCGTCGATGTACGCGGCGATGGCGGCGTCACGGGGGAGGAGGTGGGCGAAGTCGTGGCCGGTGCGGGGGCGTTGGTCCGGGGCTCCGACGCTGCCGTACCGGCCAGGAGGGGAACCAACACCAGGGCGGCGGCGGTCAGGGCGATGGCGCGAGCGCGCCCGGTGGTGCTGTGAGACATGGGGGGTC
>NZ_RDBK01000004.1 GCF_008042275.1 Streptomyces sp. OR43
GTCGTCGAGGCGGGTCGTCGAGGCGGTGGACCGTGACCGTCAGACTACGGTCGGGCCCGGGCGCCCCCCTGAGCTGTCCGCGGATCACATGGTTCAGGACCGGCACGCCGCTCTCCAGCACACCGCGCAGCAGTTCCTCCGACCCCTCCGGGTCGTCGACCCGGTAGGCCTCGGTGAAGTGCAGTCCCACGATGTGCTCGGGCGCGACCGCGTCGGACAGGGAGTTGACCCGTACCACGCGCAACTCCGTGTCCAGCACGTGCAGTCCCACCGCGGACTGGCTGAACAAGGTGTCCAGGAGGGCGTCCGTCATCCCGTCGGCCGAGGACGCCCCCGGGACCGGTGCACCGGCGTCCGGCACGTCGCACCCCCATCTGGCTCCGCCGCCCCTGCGAATCGGCAGCTCTGCCGACAGCCTGCGCGTACCGCGCCCGGCCCGCCATCGCACGGCGGCAGACGGGTGAAGCCGGCTCGCCCGGAGCTCCGCGCACATCCGGTGCGCCCCGGCGGCAACCTTTCCGGGCCCGGCGGTGACTGAGGGGTACCCGACACCCCCACTCCGGAAGGCACGCACCGTGGCTCCTGAGCATTCCCGGTCCCCCCGAGGCCGCCGTACCCGTACCGTGATCGGCGCCGTCACCGCAGGCGTGCTGGCCGCCGCCGGACTGGTCGTCACCGGTCAGACCTCGCATGCCGCGACCGCGCGCCAGGCGGAGGCGCTGGACCGTGGCGTCGTCAGCGTCCACACCGACGCCGGCAATCTGATCAGCTGGCGCTGGCTGGCCACCGACGCCGACGACGTGTCCTTCAACGTCTACCGCGCCGGTACGAAGGTCAACGCCGCACCGGTCACCGGCTCGACGAACTACTTCCACGCCGGGGCCCCCAACTCGGCCGACTACACGGTGCGGGCGATCGTCGGCGGCGTCGAGCAGAGCGACTCCGTGCACGCGATCCAGTTCCGCAGCGGCTACAAGGACGTGCCCATCAGCCCGCCCGCCGGCGGCACGACCCCCGACGGCGTCGCCTACACCTACGAGGCCAACGACGCCTCGGTCGGTGACCTCGACGGCGACGGCGCACTCGACTTCGTCCTGAAGTGGCAGCCCACCAACGCCAAGGACAACTCCCAGTCCGGCTACACGGGCAACACGATCGTCGACGGGATCAAGCTCGACGGCACCCGGCTGTGGCGCGTCGACCTGGGCCGCAACATCCGCTCCGGCGCGCACTACACCCAGTTCCAGGTGTACGACTACGACGGCGACGGCAAGGCCGAGGTCGCGATGAAGACCGCCGACGGCAGCGTCGACGGCAGGGGAACGGTGATCGGCAGCGCGTCGGCCGACCACCGCAACTCCTCCGGCTACGTCCTGTCCGGCCCCGAGTACCTGACCATGTTCAACGGGCAGACGGGCGCCGCCATGGGCACCGTCGACTACGTCCCGGCGCGGGGCACGGTCTCGTCGTGGGGTGACAGCTACGGCAACCGCGTCGACCGGTTCCTGGCCGGCACCGCCTACCTCGACGGGGCCCGGCCCTCGCTGATCATGGCCCGTGGCTACTACACCCGCACGGTGATCGCCGCCTGGGACTGGCGGGGCGGGGCGTTCACCCGGCGCTGGACCTTCGACACCAACAGTTCGACCAACTCCGGCAAGGGATACGACGGCCAGGGCAACCACCAGCTGTCCGTCGCCGACGTGGACGCGGACGGCAAGGACGAAATCGTCTACGGAGCCATGGCCGTCGATGACAACGGCAACGCCCTGTGGACCACGAAGAACGGCCACGGCGACGCCATGCACGTCGGTGACCTGGACCCTTCCCGATCAGGTCTCGAGGAGTTCAAGGTCGACGAGGACAGCTCGAAACCCTCGTCCTGGATGGCGGACGCCAGGACCGGCCGGATCATCTGGTCGACGCCCGCCGCCGGCGACAACGGACGCGGCGTCAGCGACGACATCTGGTCCGGCAGCGCCGGCGCCGAGTCCTGGTCGTCGGCGGCCGACGGGGTACGCAACCCCCAAGGCGCCGTCGTCGCGAGCCGTAAGCCCTCCAGCGCCAACTTCCTGTCCTGGTGGGACGGCGACACCACCCGGGAACTCCTCGACGGCACCCACATCGACAAGTACGGCACCTCCGGCGACACCAGGCAGCTGACCGGGGCCTCGGTCCACTCGAACAACGGCACCAAGGCGACTCCCGCGATCTCCGGCGACCTGTTCGGCGACTGGCGCGAGGAAGTGGTCTGGGCGACGACGAACAACACCGCTCTGCGCATCTACTCCACGCCGTACGAGACCGGCACGAAGATCACCACACTGCTCCACGACACCACCTACCGCACGGCCCTGGCCTGGCAGAACACGGCCTACAACCAGCCCCCGCACCCGAGCTTCCACATCGGGAGCGGAATGGCGGCGGCGCCGCGGCCGGCCGTGTCGACGCGCTAGCTGGGACGATGCATCCCAAGGGCTCCAGCAAGATGGCGGTCGGAGTGCTCCAATCCGACCGCCATCTTCGCGCCAGTCAGCCTCTGGGGAGAATCTGGGGAGATCCACTACGGATCGACGGGCAGAGTTCCCTCGACGCCCTCGACGCCCTCGACGCCCTCGACGCCCTCGACCACGGAGGCGGGACCGCCCGTTAGGAACCTTCCGAGCGCGGCCCGGCCGCGATTCCCCGACTTCGGCATGAAGTGCACGTAGGTCCGGAGCGTGAACGCCGGATCCGAGTGCCCCAACCACGCAGCAAGTTGAGTGATGGTCTCGCCCTCGGACAGGACGACGCTGGCAAAGGTGTGCCGCAGAGCGTGGAACCCAAACTCCCGCGGCATCTCCCACTTCTCCTTGCGCCAGGGATGCTTGCCGGCCTTCGGCTCCACCAGCGTCACTTTCGCCGCCGGGATGAGGCCGGCATCGGCAAGCGCCGGCTTCCAGTGCTTGTCGTTGAACGTGTCCTTGTTGATGCCGTTCCCGAACTGCGTGGTGACCAGAAGTCGGACCGACCGCAGCGGGCGATCGTCCCACGCCATGTTCGGGCGGTCCGGGTCGATCCAGGGCAGTGTGACCTCGACGGTCGGGAAGCGGTTGGCGTACTCCTTGACGGCGGCCGCCAGCTCGGGGGCACACGGCGCGTTCCGCTCCTTGTTCCGCTTCGGCGGCCCGAAGGCGAAGTGCCCGTTCACCTTCAGGATCTGCCGGACTACGCGGATGTCTTCGCCCTCGACGTCATCCGGTGAGAGGCCGAAAGCCTCGCCCTGACGGAGCCCGGCGCCCGCCGCCAGGTTCACCAGGATGCCGTAGCGGTCCGGGAGCTGTTTGCGCACGGCCGCAACAGTTTCCTGCGACCAAGCGAACGCCTTGCTTGTCGGGACACGCGGCGCCCGAAGGTCGGGGTCCCGGAAGGGGTTGGCCGGGATGCGTTTGGCCTTGTGTGCGGCTTGCAGGATCGTTGAGAAGTGTGCCCATGTGACGGCGAGCGTACCGACGTCAATGTCCTTCTCGGCGCGCACCTGCCACGCCTTGATCTCGTCGAAGCCGATCCGGTTCAAGGCGAGGCTGCCTACGTGCGGAAGGATGTGCCTGAAGACGCGCGACTGCACTACGGGCCTGGTGGTGGGCGGGTAGCGCACGGTTGGCCACCAGTGCTCTTCTACATAGTCTCGCAGGGTCATTGAGCCGTCGCGCGGGTCGTAGAACTCACCGGATGTCGCGTCAGTCGCGGACTTCTTCAGCCAAGCCTTTGCCCCGTGCGGGCCTTCGAGCTTCTCGAACGACCGGTCGCGAACGCCGGGAATCCCCGCGACTCTCCACCGCTTTCCTTGCCCGTGGCGGGCGGTCTCGCGCCGCTTCCCCGTCGCAGGGTCGGGCCGCTTCGTGTACCAGCGGTCCTCGATGTATCCCGGCATGCCGTGCCCTCCTGCTGGCGCCTATACGAGCGCCACGTCAGGGGAGTCCATGGTGACGATCTCCCCGCGCCATAGCTGGAACCACTGTCCGCCGGCGAGGAGTTCCCCCACGGCGGCGTTGAGCGCTTGCACGAACTCGTCGACCAGCGCGTCGGGGGAGACGTGGATGGTGACGAGGCCCTTGCGTTCCCGCATGTCGACGAGCGGTGCGGGGCTGAAGTCGGAGATCTGAAAACGCACGCGCAGCGGGCTTGAGGGGGAGGCGATGGATATGACCTCCCCCCGCCACACCTGGTACCAGTGTGCGCACTCCAGGATGTCAGCCAGGGTCGCGTTGAGGGCCTGGGTGAACTGTGTGGGTGTTGCGTGGCGGGCGACGCTGATCTGCAAGAGACCGCGGTCTTCGCGCCAGTTGGAGATGACCCCTGCGTCGAGGTCGGCGGCTTCGTATACAGCGCGCAGCATAGAGCGCCCTCCCGTTGGTAGGTGCGCATGTGACGGGTCGGTCATATGCGCACGTTGTGGAAGGGTACGACTAGTTACGGGTGATCGACAATCAGTTCAGTAATTGTCTACTTTGAATGTCTTTCGGTCAGGCGTGGGTTGCCCACCCTGCCGTGTGCTACTCGTCGTCGCGCTTTGCTCGCTCGTCGGCTTCGATCATGGCCCGCCAGCGGCGCTGTTCCTGGGGTGACATCCCGCCCAGGTGGCCGAGGATGATGCGGACTTCGTCGCCGTAGCCGGCGAGCTCCGTGGCCTGGTACCCAAGCCATTGATCTGCTGCCGCTTCCTTTACTCGCCGCAGGGGCACCCCTGTGCCGTTGGCGATGGCCTTCAGCTGCGGGAGCAGGGGCGGATTGACGGGGGGTGTCTTGACCAGCTTCTGCAGGGCCTGCTTCACGAGCCGGGTGCCGGTGTCGGGGTCTACGGCGCGGTTGGCCATGTCCTGGTAGGAGAGGCCGCTCTCCTGCACTTCCAGGATGAGTCGGGACAGCGCACCCGTGGGTGAGGGTCCGGTGGGGCGGTGGTCCTCAGCGGTCGCTGCGGCCGTCATGTCCTCGTCCTTTCGTGTCACTTCAGTACCGACTGTCTCTCTAGAAGTCGTTGAATGCCGGAAAAGTTGCAGGTCAGTCCCTACAACCATCCTGGATCCGGGACGGATCGTCTATAGATCAATGCTATCCAGCCACGAACTCGGCCGACAGTCGGGATTCGAGCGTCCCTGAAGTGTTGACGAATCGTCCCGCAAGGTGTTGACTCAAGGGCAGTGAAAGGCACCTCTGCACCGGGGGAGAACCATTGAGTGTGCGCTATGAACTCAGAGACCTTGCAGTCCTCAAATGGGTCATGGAACACCCAGGTCGCGGGGCCCCTTACTCCGTGCGAATGCTCGCCGAAGCCAGTGGAATCTCTCGATCGCAGGTCGGTCGCCTCGTGAGTGGCGAACTGCCTGACCTGCCCGTCTATGAAGCGCATCAGCTGTCGGAGGCCCTCGGGGTCGCCGTGCTGGTTCTCTTCATGCCCCCACCGTCCCCGAAGTAGGGACGACCTGTCACCCGAAGTGCGCCCCTAGAAAGGAGTAGCCAGTGCCCAGGTCCAGCCAGAACCCCACGCCTGCCCCGCCCGGACACGTCTGGATCGATGAGGCGTCGCGCCTCACTGGTCTCAGCGTGAAGACGCTCTACAACCGCCGGTACAAGGACGAGTCGCCGTCCGCAGGCAGCTTCCCGATCGGACGGAAGCTCGCCTTTCCCCTCGAAGGCCCCGACGGCATCAAGGCCTGGTTCGAGGCCCAGCGCAACCCGGCCCCCGACGCCGACAAGGCGCACAGCAGCCGGCCGCCGGAACCTCGCAGGCTCCGCAACGGCCGCTCCAGTCAGCACCCCGTCAAGGCCGCTGCCTAACAGCAGCAAAAGAGGCCGACCCGAAACCGCGAAGCCCGGGCCGACCTCAGATCCACCACACCATCCGCGTGAACAGAGAGGTGGACCGATGTCCATCATTCCATCCGCACCCCCGAACGACCCCACCCCCGACGTCGAGATCCGCGCCGCTGTCGCGAAGCTCCGGAAGCACGTGAAGCACGCCACGGACGGGCCGTGGGTCACCAGCTCCGTCTGGTCGCCGCGCGCCACCTGCACGAGCGCCGTCTACTCCCACGCCCACCCGGCCGGCTCGGTCGAGTCCGAGGTGGTCGCCTCGGGGCGCATCAAGTCGGGGTACGGCGGGATCCGCGAGCCGTGGAACGCCGAGTACATCGCCCTCATGCAGCCCGACGTCGGCGGCGCGCTCGCCGACCTGCTGGACGACCTGGCCGACGGCGACGACGAGGGGTTCGTGAACCCCTGGGCCCTCGGCCTCGCCCGCCAGATCAACGGCGCCAAGGACGGTGCGGAATGAACGACGACACCTTCTGGGCCGAGCAGCGCGCCATCGGGACCGCCAGCTGCAGCCAGCACGCCGGCCCGACCGCATGCGGAACCTGCCAGAGCAACGTGCAGGCCGGCAAGCGAGTCGAGCACGAGGAGTGCAGCCAGCGCGCCACTCTCCTGCAGGCCCCCGACCACCCCGACTACGAGCTCCTCGCCGGCTTCTCGCTGGAGGAGAACGCTAAGCTCCCGGTCCGCTTCCACATCCCCGTCTTCGACGACTGCGGTGAGCCGAACTCCTGGCTGTGCGCGGTCTGCTGGGAAGACGGCGTTGTCAGCCAGTGGCCGTGCAAGACGGCAACGGAGCAGGGGACACGGGTCTTCACGCCGCTCCACGAGGCGGAGACGACGCAGAAGCAGAGCGTCGCCGCTGTACGCATCGAAGCAATCGCCGACCGGGACGCGCAGATCATTGCGTGGCTGGAGAAGAAGGCCGCCGAGGAGGGCACCAGCAACAAGGCCGCCCGGGTCCGCGCGACAGCCATCTACCGCATGGCCGACAAGCTCAGCCGCGGCGCGGTCAGGCCGCCCCTGTCGAAGGGGGCGGACACGTCGGCCGAGGACGCGTTGTCGGCGATCCGCACGGCGGCGCAGGACGGCGACATGGCCCGGGTGCGGCAGCTGGTCACGGACTACTACGCGGCCCTGCGCGGCGCCGAGGACACCGTGGCGGTGACGTCATGACCCGCCGACAGGCCCGCCTCGAAGCGGCCAAGAAGAAGGGTCAGCGCCAGGCCGACGAGTGGAACGAGCGGTACCCGGTCGGTACGCCCGTCACTGCGTACCCCCTGACGCTCCCCGGCGAGAACCCGCACTTCTTCAAGCAGCTGGACACGGCCACCCGCACCCCGGCCTGGATCCTCGGCCACGGCGAGCCTGTCGTGTCCGTCGAGGGTTACGCGGGCGGCATCTGCCTCACCCACGTCGACCCGATCGTCACGCCCCGCACCATCGCCGCCCTGGACGTGCCGGCCGCCGTGGTCGAGCAGCAGCTGGCGCGCGACGTCTGCCTGAGGGCCATGGACAAAACGCTCTCCCCATCGGACCGCATCGCCTACGCCAACGACCTGTTCCTGCTGGCCCACCCCGAGGCGTGCTCCACGGACGCCGACTACCCGGAGTGGGCTGCCAACCTCGCCCTGCAGACCGCGAACTACCGCACCGCCCGGAGGGCGTCATGAACCCGTCCATCAGTTGGGGCGACGACCCCATCGCGCTGGAGACCGGCACGAACGGTCGCACCTTCATCCGGATCGGCCGGGCACTGAAGGTCGATGTCACGGACGCCTCTCTCGACCAGCTGCGCCGGCTCGCGAACGTGGCGGATGACCTGGTGGCCGTGCGCGAAGCGCGCGCCGACGTCGCCGCCCAGGTCGCCGCTGAGGACGGGGTCCGTCACATCGGCATCCCCGTCCAGCGCAACGGGTCGGTGGCGGCATGAAGCGCCGCCCGGTCGCGACCGTGCAGGCCGTTCTCCTCGGGGTCCTCCCGGAGGCCCCCGCCGAAGCCCAGCAGGCGGCTGGTTCGGCCCTGGTCCGCAGCCTCGGCCTCGTCGACCGGCCCCGGGATCTCAAGGCGGAGCGGGACTACGCGGACTCCGTCGCTTCCGGCTACGTCAGCCTCCCCGCCGGCTGCTCCATCCCGGCCCCGGAGCCGACGCCGGAGCTGCTGAACAGCATCTGGGACGACCTCGCCCCGTGCCCGCTCGACGGCGGACTCACCCGATTCCTCGATGAGGCGGCCGCCGCGTGACCGCGTACACGATCACCGCTGCCCTGATTGGCCTCGTGTTCTGCGCATTCGCCGTCAAGCCCAGCCTGTTCACCCGGAAGGCAAAGCGATGAGCAACGTCATAATCCGCCACCTGCACCGCGACGACCGGCCCAAGCATCGGGCGTCGGACAAGTGCAAGACCCTCGTGGCCGAGGTCAAGCGCCTTGCGGAGCGGCTTCAGCACGCAAACGCCCTGATCCGGCAGCTCATCAACGACACGTCGGATGCAAACCGGGCGCGTCGGACTGCCGAGACGAAGCTCAGCTTCGCCGAGGACACCATCACCATCCGCGACGGGCAGATCCGTGACTTGACGGCCCGCATCCGGGACCTCGAAGAGGCCCGCGGCAAAGCACCCGAAGCGGAGGCTCCGACTGCTACCCGGTTCGAGTGCGGGTCGGTCGTCCGACTGGGGGCCCGCACCCCGGACTGGTCGCCTCTCACGGATGGCGAGACCACCCAACCCATCCCGCTCGGCCAGCTCCCGCAGACAGCCGCTGCGGCCTGAAACCCGCCGGGCCGGCGGATGCCACCGGCCCCCGGCCCGGCGCCCAACCACTTCCGAAGGAGCAAGCCATGCAGTACACGCAGGACGCCCTGTTCCCCGACACCGAAGTCGTCGGCACCGGCCGCCCGTTCCCGTGGAACCCGGACGAGGAAACCGTGCAGGAGCTCCCGCCGTTCCAGGTCGAGGTTCTGTTCGACCAGGAGCCGCAGCCGTGAAGGTGCGCATCGAGCAGAAGGAGCTCGCGGACGCGGCAAAGCGGGCCCACCGCCGCCTCCCGAGCAACCCGCCGGTTCCGATCATGGCCGGGCTGGTCATCGAAGCCACCGACGTAGGCGCCGTCACCCTGTCCGGGTTCGACTACGAAACCAGCACCCGGGGAACCCTGGACGCCACCGTTCTGGAGCCGGGCAAGGTTGTGGTGTCGGGCCGCATGCTGGCCGATGTGGCCGCGGCGTTGCCGCCCGGGCCGGTCGACTTGGTCGCCGACGAACACCACCTGGACGTCACCAGCCCGGGCAACCAGTTCCAGCTGCCGCTGATGCCGGACGGCGACTACCCGAACCTGCCCGAAGCCCCGGCAGAGTCGGGGACGGTGGACGGCGTCCTGTTCGCCACAGCATCCGTGCATGCTGCCGCCGTGGCCATGCCGCAGAAGGATGCGGTCGGCCGGTTCGAAGCATTCGGCGGCACCCATGTGCAAGCCGTCGGAAACAGGCTGCGGGTTCGGGCGAGCGACAGCTACCGCATGGTCGAACACACCATGCCGTGGACGGGCACCGAGGGCAGCCTCCTCATCCCCGCCCCCGACCTGGCCGCCACCGCCAAAGCTCTCGCCGGCGGCGAAGTGGCCATCGGATTCCCCAGTGCCGGGAACGGGGTGGCCGCCCTGTCCAACAAGCAGGTGGCGGTCACCGGGCGATGCATTGCCACCGAGTTCCCCAACATTGACCGCTTCTTCCCGAAGAAGGACGAGGCCGTCGGCGTCGCCACCTTCGACGCCGCCGACCTGGTTGCCGCAGTGAAACGGGCCGCCCTGGTCAACGAAGAAGACGTCAAACCGATCCGCATCGCCTTCGACGGCCGGGGCGCCACCGTCAGCGGCGGCACCGGTGGCCCGTCCGGTCGCAGCCACATCGACGTGGAACAGGAAGGCCTCGACGGCTTCGAGATCGCCTACCGGCCCGGCTACCTGACCTCGCTGATCGCCCCGATCGAGGGGGCTGTCCGGTTGTGGTTCAGCACCCCGACGAAGCCGGCCCTGGTCGAACCCGTCGACGACGACACGTACCGGGCGGTTCTCATGCCCGTCCGGGTCTGACCTGCCTCACGTAAAGCGCCCCCGCCGAGGCAAGCGGCGGGGGCACCCAACCCAAGCATCCCAGGAGTTCACCGTGATCACGATCGCCGACCGCACCCTCAGCCGGATCGTCTCCCAGACCAAGCCCCACATGGGGGACCGCAACGACTCCGAAGCCGTCCAGGTCATCACCTTCGAGTTCGCCGACGGCCACCTCTACACCTGGGCCACCAACCGGTACACGCTCGCAGTGGCCCGCACCCAGGCCAAGGGCGACGACAAGCCGTGGCTGGCGGTCATGGGCCGCCAGCAGATGCCCGAGCTGGCAGCGGCCATCCGCCTCCTGGACGCCAAGCCGATCAGCATGGAACGGAACGGGGACCACCTGATCCTCTCCGGTGAATCCGGCAGCCGCATCACCATCGAGCTGCAGGACGACCGGCAGCTGCTCGACTGGCGAAAGGTCGTAGCCGCCGCAGCCGAACGGCCCAGTGCCGCCAAGCCCATGGCCCTCGACCCGAAGTTCTTCGCGGCATGGAAGAGCCTGCCGGGGCCCGTGCAGATGTGGTCGTCCGGCGAACAGAAGGCCGGGGTCATCATCGCCGCGGACTTCATCGGTCTGCAGATGCCGATCAACCCCAGCCCCGAGGCGGCCAACAGTCTTCGCCGCGAGCTCGACAGCTGGAAGCCAGCCGAGCCGGCGTCGCTGGCCGCGGCCGCCTGACCACCCCAGACCGCGGCGATGATGACCCCGGCCTTCTGTTCGCCGGACGACCACATCTGCACGGGCCCCGGCAGGCTCTTCCATGCCGCGAAGAACTTCGGGTCGAGGGCCATGGGCTTGGCGGCACTGGGCCGTTCGGCTGCGGCGGCTACGACCCCCCTCCCCCGTCCCCCTGCTCGTCCGTCAGCCGGAGGAGCAGGCCTCGTCACCCAGGGCGAACGCGGCCGGCGCGGCGTTGCCGCCCGTCAGGGTGCCCGTGAACCCGAAGCCCACTGAGCCTCCCGGCGCCACCCGTCCGTTCCAGGAGATGCTCGCGGCCTTCACCTTCGCCCCGTCCTGCGTGGGTGTCGCGTTCCACATCTGGCTGACCCTCTGTCCGTTCGCGAACGTCCAGCCGAGCTGCCAGCCGTCCAGGGTCTCAGTGCCGGTGTTGGTGAGCGTCACATCGGCCTGGAAGCCGCCGGACCACTGGTTGGTGACCTTGTACGTCACCGAACAGGCCGTGTCCCCGGGCGGGTTGCCCGGGTCGGTCCCGGGGTCGGTTCCGGGATCCGTGCCCGGGTCCGTACCGCCTCCGTCACCGTCCGGGGAGTCTCCGTACATGATCCCGCGCCCGTTGGTCGAGACGTACACCCGCCCGTAGATCCTCGGGTCACCGGTAATGGAAGCGCCGATCCAACCCCATTGGTGCGCGTCGTCGTTGATCCGGGTCCACGTCGTTCCCGCGTCCGTGGAACGGAAGACACCGCGCACACCGCCGATCTTCGCGGTCACGAAGAGCGTCTGGTAGGAGGCTCCCGCAGCCGCCTTGCCGAAGCCGACCGAGTCCGCCTGCTCGATCCCGGACAGCTTGGTGAACGTCGCACCCGAGTCGGTGGAGTGCCACAGCCCGTAGGCCCCGGTCGCACTGCCGCCCGCGAGCCACACATCGCCTTCGATGCCGGGCACGGCCTTGAAGCGGACGTTGCCGTCGGCGGGCAGGCCGGTCGACGCCTTCGCGGTGAAGGTGGCGCCGCCGTCCGTGGAGACGTAGAAGGTGCCGGCCTTGTACCCGTAGAACTTCTTCGGGTTCTTCCGGTCGGACTCGACGGTCGCCCCGGCCGGGATCCCGGTGGACGCCGACCACGAACTCCCGTACCCGGTGGTGTGCTGCACGCCCACACCCTCCGGGCTCCACACGAAGCCACTGGCGTCGGCCGCCGCCGCGACCGTGCCGCCGCCGGTGACTCCGGCCGGCTCGGAACCCTGGAACCAGTTGGACCCGTTGTCCGTGGAGAAGCCGATGTGCGGGGCGGCGTCGGCGCTGCCGACCCGTACGACGGTGTTGGGGCTCGCCTCCGCGAAGTCGAGGCTCGTCGTCGAGGTGAGGTTGGGCGAAGTGAACATCATGCCGGGAACGGCGTCCAGGTCGGTGTGCCGGAAGCCCCCGATGTCGCCGAGCGCGCTGAGCAGCGGGGCTCCGGACGGCGGGCTCGCCAGGTCGTTGACGGCCGTCTCCTCAAGGCCCTTCACCATCGGCGTGATCGTGAACTGACTGCCTGAGTCCCAGTTCCCGAGGTTCTCGGTGCCGTAGATCGTGGCGCCGGTGCCATACATCATCCGGTTGGAGTCGAACGGGTCGATCTCCAGCGCCTCCGTCATCCAACCCAGCTTGGGCGAGGTCTCCGGCGGCGTCGGGTTGGCACCCCAGGTCAGCCACGGCACGGACGACACGTCCTGCTTGAAGCGGTTGGTGCGGTTCGGATAACTGCTGTAGTCCCAGGCCTGCGTCCAGGTCGCCCCGCTGTCCGTGGAGCGGAAGATCTGGGTGTCCGGCCACCAGGAGCTGTAGGCGGTCGCCATCAGGGTCCCGGGATGCTGGCGGTCCACGGACAGCCCGCTGAATCCGTAGTACGTGTCCGCCTCGGCGACCGGGCTCACGTCCGTCCACGCACCGGTCGCGGTGGCGTACCGCCAGATCCGGCCCTTGCCGCCGTCGTACGGCCCGCCGGTGTCGCTCAGCGTCAGATACAGGTAGCCGTTGTCCGAGTCGAGCACGCCCTTGTGGGAGAGGTATCCGGTCGGCTGTCCGGCGATCCGCGACCAGGTGACGCCACCGTCGGTGGAGCGGTAGACGGTGTTGTCCTTGTCGGCGACGCCCACGTAGATGTCCTGGGTCGCACTGCCCGCGCTGCCGGTGCGCTCGTCGAAGGTCACCCAGACGACGCCCTGGTTGTCGTTGCCGTATCCGCTGGTGTCGGTCGGGTCCTGGGCGTAGTTGCCCGGGTTCGGGAAGGCCGTCACCTCGGACCAGGTCGCCCCCGAATCGGTGGACCGCCACAGGCCGTTGCCGCTGGGAGCGCCGAGGTACAGCACGGAGTTCTTGTTCGGGTCGACCGCGAGGCGCTCGCCCATGCCGCGGCCCGGCATGTTCCCGCCGAGCTTGAAGGGGAGCTCGGACGCCTTCCAGCTGGCGCCGCGGTCCGAGGAGCGCAGCACGGCGCCGTTGTCCGGGTCCCAGCTGTTGGTGTACGTGCCCACGGCGGCGTACACGTTGTCCGGGTCGGCCGAGTCGGAGGCGAGGCTCACCACACCGGACCAGCCCCAGTGGTCCCAGTCCACCCAGTCGAGCAGCGGGGTCCACCGCTTGCCCGCCTGGTCCCAGCGATAGGCGCCGCCGATGTCGGTGCGGGCGTAGGCGAGGTTCTTCTCCGACCGGCTGAAGATGATCCCGGGGACGAAACCACCGCCGTCGATGCGGACGTTCTTCCAGTCGTACGTGTCCGCAGCCAGGGACACATCGGATGGCTCGGCGGCCGGTACGACATCGTTGGCTCGCGCCGATGCCGGAGCGCCGGTGGCGAAGAGCCCGGCGGTAAGGGTGAGTGCTGCCAGGAGGGCGGCAAGGGGTCTGGCGCTTGAGCGCACGGAAACGTCCTCTCCGAACGAGACCGCCGACAGGGGCGGTACGGGGCGGGTACGGATGTGGGAGCGCTCCCATACGCGTCCCGATGGTAGCGGCGCGAACCCGCCGGGAGAAGGGTGCTGCGCAGGGTTCATCGGATGACTCGGGCCCCGGCCCCGGAGCGGCAGACCACGCGTACCGGAGCGACAGACCATGCGCACGGGCAGCGGCGGCCGGCACCCTGCGGGAAACCGCAGGACGGGCGTACGGGCCACCGCACCCCGCCGGGCTGCAATGCGCATAACCGGCCATCTCCTCAAGGACCGGGTGGCGCAGGTGGAGGAGTTCCTCGACTCGCTGGAGCGGATCCATGCGGGCGGGGCGGTCTTCGACCCGGAAGCCGTACGGCAGTTGGCCATCCTCAGTGCGCACGGCGACCCGCTGTCGCGGCTGACCCCGCGCGAGCGCACCGTCCTTGAGGCGCTGGCACAGGGCCATACCGACGCCGCGATCGCGCAGAAGCCGCACATCTCGCTGAGCGCGGTCGAGAAGAACCTGAACGCGGTCTTCGACAAGCCGGGGCCGGGGCACACCACCGGCTACAACCGGCGGAGCCTCGCCGTGCTGCGCTATCTGGACGCGTGACGGCGCCGGCTCACGCGTACCAGTCGGCCATTCCCGGCGGGTCGCACAGTTCGAGTACCACTTCGCCCGCTTCCGAGGTCTTCCCGCCGACGGGCCGGACCCGGTCGCCGACGCTCACCAGGTGGGGAGCCGCGCCCACGATGCGGCAGCGGTACACGAAGCCTTCGGGGAAGCGGACCAGGGACTCGTTGCGCATGACGCGCGAGTAGCGGTTCACGACGCTGGACCGCACGACGACACCGTGTCCGTCGCTCTGCTCCGACTCCAGGTCGCTCGACGCGCAGACGGGGCACAGGAGCCTGCGGAAGGACGCGGTGCCGCACCATCGGCACACCTGGTAGACCAGACCCTCCGTGCTGCGCGGCTCCACTGCGTCGCGAGCTGTGGGTTCCACGTCGATTCCGGTGATGGACACGTCTGGGCCTCCCGCGCTCGGTTGGGTGCGCCGCACCTCCGGCGACGGCACACGGGCACCGTATGGCACTTAGTTCCACGAAGTAAAGGTACTGAGTGCCGGAGGATGTGAACCGTCGAGTGAACTACCTCTCAGTGGTGCCGCGTTCCTCGTCGAGCGCCGCTTCCACGCGCTGCACGACGCGCCACATCGGTGCGCCCTTCGGCGCGATCATCACGATCACCTCGTCCTCGGCCGCCGGCGCCGGCGGCCGCTCGGCGGCCGGTCCCCATACGGCGCGGACGAGTTCGAGCGCCCGGTCGACCTCGGCACCGGCATCGCCCCGGCCGCCCGAACGCAGCCAGGACCGCAGCCCGTTGTTGTGCGCCGCGACCACCGAGGCGGCGATCACCTCCGCACGCAGGGCGGCGTCGGGGGCGTCGGCCCACCGGCGCTCCAGGTACCCGGCCATGGTCCGCTCGTAGCGGCGTACGACGGAGAGCTCGTAGGTGCGCAGACCGGGCACCTCCCGGGTGAGCCCGTAGCGCTGTACGGAGAACTCCGGCTTCTCCGCGTACATCCGCAGGACCAGCCGGGCCGCGTCGCACACCGCCTCCACCGGATCGCCCTCACCGGCGGCCTCCAGGAAGGCGGTCATGTCCGCGAGGCAACGCTCGTGGTCGGGGAAGACCGCGTCCTCCTTCGAGGGGAAGTACCGGAAGAACGACCGGCGCCCCACACCCGCGCTGGCGACGATGTCATCCACCGTGGTCCGCTCGAACCCGCGCTCCATGAAGAGCGCGAAGGCCGCCTCGGCGAGCACGTCACGCATGGGGGGCTTCTTGGCCGGCCCGCGGTCATCGGTCATGCCGGAAACGTAGCATCGGTGTCGCGCATCCGACACTGGGTACCTTTACGAAGGGTACTGGGTGCCATAGGATCGTTTCAGAGACACCACGAAGTACAGGGAGAGCCGGCGTGAGCTTGAGGATCGTTGTCTGTGTGAAGTACGTGCCCGACGCGACCGGTGACCGGCATTTCGCCGATGACCTGACGCTGGATCGTGAGGATGTCGACGGTCTGCTGTCGGAGCTGGATGAGTACGCGGTCGAGCAGGCGTTGCAGATCGCGGACGCGGCGGACGATGCGGAGGTCACCGTGCTGACGGTGGGTCCGGAGGATGCCAAGGACGCGTTGCGCAAGGCGTTGTCGATGGGTGCGGACAAGGCTGTTCACGTCGAGGACGACGATCTGCACGGCACGGAC
>NZ_RDBK01000040.1:0-14300 GCF_008042275.1 Streptomyces sp. OR43
GGCGGCGTCTCGGGCGGTGGGTGGCTGGCGGGTGGGCGGCGTCTCGGGCGGTGAGTGGCTGGCGGGCCGGCGCCGCGTCGGGCGGTGCGGGCTCGCGGGTCCGGCGCGTCCGAAGGCCGTGGTGGTGGCGAATCCTGTCCAACGCCTTGACGGCGCGTCTCGCGTCCCCCGAGATTGGGAGCGCTCCCAATTCCGTTGCGTCCCACCGGACTCGGCGCCATGGAGTGATCGGGCCCGCGGGGTGACCTCGCGACGACGAGTGGCCGACCGGGCCCATGTCGAGGCCGTTTCCATCCATCAGCGGGACCGGCGTTCCACGGCCGACGCCGTTCGGGAGCGCTCCCGTCCTGCCGTTTCCGCTTCGTACGAGGAGGACTGCTGTGAAACGCCTTCTGGCTCTACTGGCGACCTGCGCGACGATCCTGGGCCTCACCGCCCTGTACGGCCCCCAGGCGGTGGCTGCCGCCGGATGCAAGGTCGACTACACGGTCACCAGCCAGTGGCAGGGCGGCTTCCAGGCCGGTGTGAAGATCACCAATCTGGGCGCACCGGTCTCGGGCTGGAAGCTCGACGTCGCCATGCCGGACGCGGGGCAGAAGCTCGTCCAGGGGTGGAACGCCACCTGGTCGCAGTCCGGTTCCACGGTCAGTGCCGTCGGCGTCGACTGGAACCGCACGCTCGCCACCGGCGCGACGGCCGACGTGGGGATGGTGGGATCCTTCACCGGCGCCAACCCGAAGCCGACGGCGTTCACGCTGAACGGCGTCGCCTGCACCGGTACCGTCGACGGGACCGACCCGGGGACTGATCCCGGGACCGACCCCGGTGACGACGGCACGCCCGTGGGCGTCAACGGACAGGTCCACGTCTGTGGCGTCCACCTCTGCAACCAGTACGACCGCCCCGTACAACTGCGCGGGATGAGCACGCACGGCATCCAGTGGTTCAGCCAGTGCTACAACAACGCGTCCATGGACGCGCTGGCCAACGACTGGAAGGCGGACCTGCTGCGCGTCGCCATGTATGTGCAGGAGGACGGCTACGAGACCGACCCGGCGGGGTTCACCAGCCGGGTGAACGGCCTTGTCGACATGGCCGAGGCGCGAGGCATGTACGCCCTGATCGACTTCCACACCCTGACGCCGGGCGATCCGAACTACAACCTCGACCGCGCCAAGACGTTCTTCGCGTCCGTCGCGGCCCGCAACGCCGGCAAGAAGAACGTGATCTACGAGATCGCCAACGAGCCCAACGGCGTGAGCTGGACGGCCATCAAGAACTATGCCGAACAGGTCATCCCGGTGATCCGTGCCGCCGACCCTGACGCCGTCGTCATCGTCGGGACCCGCGGCTGGTCGTCCCTGGGGGTGTCGGACGGCTCCAGCGAGAGCGAGGTCGTCGGCAACCCCGTCAACGCCACGAACATCATGTACGCGTTCCACTTCTACGCCGCGAGCCACAAGGACTCCTACCGTGCCGCGGTGAGCCGGGCGTCCTCCCAACTCCCGCTTTTCGTGACCGAGTTCGGAACGGTGAGTGCCACCGGTGGCGGGGCGCTGGACCGGGCGAGCACCACGGCATGGCTGGACCTGCTCGACCAGCTCAAGATCGGCTACGCGAACTGGACCTACTCGGACGCTCCCGAGAGCAGTGCGGCGCTCAAGCCCGGCACCTGCGACGGCAGTGACTACAGCAGCAGCGGCGTGCTGACGGAATCGGGGACGCTGCTCAAGAGCAGGATCAGCACACCCGACAACTTCCCCGCCGGCTGACTCCGCCGGGGCTCCGGCGGTGCCGGAGCCCCGGCCCGGGGAACGAAGCCATGCGCGTCATCCGTGAACCCGGCCCGGGCCGGCTCCCGGCCCGGTCAGCCCACGGCTCGGCCCGGCGGATTGACGGCGACGCCCTTGAAGAACGTGTAGTGGAACGTTCCGTCGACCTCGGCGGCGCGGCGCAGGTCGGCGATTCCCTGCTCCCAGGCGGTCGTGGTGGTGAGGGAAGCGGCCAGCGCCTTGTCCCGGACGGAGGCGACCATGGCGATGAAGGTGTTGCGGGTGAAGCCCTCGACCAGGGCGGGCCGCGTCCCGTCGGCGTAGACCGTGAGGGGGCGGACCGCGACCTCGTCGTACCCGGCACCGGACAGCAGCGGCTGGACGCGTCGGCCGAGCCGCGCGTCGCCCCCGGCCGCCGCCTGGAGGCGGACCTGGCAGTCGATCGCGGCGCGGGCGAACGGGCTGTCGGGGTGGAAGAAGGCCGACCCGTGGTCCCCCTCGATCACGGTGATGGTGCCCCCGGGCCGCAGCACCCGCCGCAGTCCGGTCAGCGCCCGCCGGGGATCCGGCAGGTGTTCCAGCACGAAGCAGACGAAGACATGGTCGAACTCCGCGTCGGCGAAGGGCAGGTCGTACACGTCGGCGCGGTGCCACTCCACCTGGGCCCGGGGTGCGGACCCCGCGACTCGGGCGCGGGCCCGCGCGAGGGACTCCTCGGACCGGTCGACCGCGACGATGTGCGCTCCAGGGCTCGACCGGAGGAGATGGACGGTCTGGGCGCCGATCCCGCATCCGAGCTCCAGGACCCGGCTGCCCGCGCGGTAGGCCGTGCCGGCGTGCAGCAACTGGGCCAGCGTGTCCGCCTGGTCGCCCAACCGCCGTCCCTCACGCGGCGAGTAGCCATGCACGTAGTCGCCTGCCGACGCGGGGGAGGAAGGGGTTGTGGCTGTGTTCATGGCCCAACTCTGTTGCCACAATGGTCTGATGAACAGATCCAATGAGGGTGCTTCGGGCAGGTCCATAGTGCCGGGGGCCGACTTCCTTCATCTGGCCGTCGACGAGGCGCCGGGAGGAGGGAAGTCCGACTGGCTGACCCGGCAGATCCGGCTCGCCCTGGCCGACGGCCGGCTGCCGGTGGGCAGCCGGCTGCCGGCCACCCGGGTCCTGGCAGGCGAACTGGGCGTCTCGCGCGGCGTGGTCACCGAGGCCTACCAACGCCTGGTCGAGGACGGGCACGTGGCCGGACGAGGACGCAACGGAACGATCGTCGTCGGCGTGCCCGCACGGGTGACGAGGGCGACCGGACCCACCGCCCCGGCCGGTCCGCCGTCCCCGCGTTCCGTCTTCACCGCGGTGCCCGGCGCCGAGATCTACGACACGATGCGCAGCGCCCGGGCACGGATCGACCTCTCCCCGGGGCTCCCCGACCTTGCCGCGTTCCCGCGCGCGGCGTGGCTGCGTACCGAACGCCGTGTCCTCGACCAGCTCGCGGCATCCGACCTCGGGTACGGAGACCCACGCGGAACGCCGGCCCTTCGCCTGGCCATCGCGCACTGGATCGCCCGGAACCGCGGCATCAGGGCGGACCCCGACGAGGTCCTCATCGTCGCGGGCACCGCCCAGACGCTCACGCTCCTGGGACGGGTGCTGCGCGACGACGGCATCTGCGCGATCGCCGTGGAGGACCCCGGATCCCTCGGGGCCCGTCAGCATCTGCGCAACTGCCGGCTGGACACCCCGCCCGTCGCGGTCGACTCCGAAGGCGTACGGGTCGATCAGCTGCGCGCCACCGGTGCCGCGGCCGTACTCCTCACGCCCGCGCACCAGTTCCCCACCGGTGTCGTCCTCCGGGGCGGCCGGCGGGGCGAACTGACACGCTGGGCCCGCGAACACGACGGGCTGATCATCGAGGACGACTACGACGCCGAACACCGCTACGACCGGACCCCGGTGCCCGCGTTGCGGTCCGTGCTTCCCGAGCACGTCTTCTACGCCGGAAGTGTCTCGAAGCTCCTCGCGCCGGCCCTGCGCATCGGATGGGTCCTCGCCCCGCGGAAGTACCGCGACGCGCTGGTGGACGCCAAACGGTTCGCGGACCTCGGCAACGCCGCCCTGCCGCAACTCGTCCTGGCCCGGTTCATGGATTCCGGTGCGATGGAAAGCCAGCTGCGCCACCTGCGCAGGCATCACCGCCACCGCCGGGACGCCATGATCGAGGCCATCGGTGCCCACCTTCCGGGCGCGATCGTGCACGGCGCCGCGGCCGGTCTGCACCTGACCATCACCTTCGACGCCGAGTGCGCCGACACGGAGCTGGCGGCGATGGCGCTGGCCCGCGACGTGAAGGTGCACCCCCTGTCCTGGCACAGTCAGCGGCCGCACCGTCCGGGACTGGTCCTGGGCTACGCCGCGAGCACACCCGCCGACATCGCCGAAGGCGTGGCGGTACTCGGTGACGTGCTGCGGAGCGGCGGTGCGGGCGTCGGGCTGTGATGCCCGCGTCATCGAGGCCAGGGGTCGGCCCGGCGGCCGAGCACGGGCAGTGCCAGGGCGACGCCCTCGGACGCGGCCTTCCGGGTCAGGAAGTCCATGGTGGCCGTGAAATCGTCGAGGAAGGCGCGGAACGGCCGCAGGGGGCGGTCGAGGGAGCGGAAGAAGTCGTCCCAGTGGACGGGGACGACGCGCCGGGCGCCCGTGGCCGTGACCAGCCGGGCCCAGTACTCCTCCCGGAACGCCTCGTCCTGCCGGCCGAGCGCGCCGATCCCCAGGTACACGGTGTCGGCGCCGTACCCGTCGAGGGCGCCGGGCAGGCTGTGCGCGCTGGCGTGGACGAGGAGCCGGCGCCGCCCGTGCCGGACGTGCAGGGTGTAGCAGTCGCCGGTCCGGAAGTCCGTGGCGCGGGCAGGCGGCCGCAACGGGCGGTCGATCCGGCCGGGAGCGAGGTCGCCCGGGCTGTGCCGGGCGGGCAGCGCGGTGAGCGTGAACCGCCCGATGGTGAACGGCTCGCCGGTGACGACCGGTTGGAAACGTTCGTCGGGAAACCCCTGCCCGCGTGCGATGTTGCGGGTGGACGGCGAGCCGATGAGCCGGGCGTCCGTCATGGCGGCCACCTCGGGCGCGTCCAGGGCGTGGTCGTAGTGCGAGTGGACGACGAACACCGCGTCGAGGCGGCCGATTCCGGCCTGCSGCAGGCCGGTGGCGATACGGGCGCGGTCCGGTCGCAGACGGCCGAAGCGCATGCGCAGGAGGCCGGGCCGGCTGAAGAACCCGTCGGTGAGGACGGCGCAGTCGCCGTCGTCGAGCAGGATCGTGGACACGCCGAGGAACACGGTGCGCAGGGCGCCGGGGCCGGGCGGAGCCGATGGTTCGTACAGGTGCTCCCACGGGGCGAGCCGGGGCGCCCGCAGGCCTCGCAGGACGGCGGTCGCGCGCGGTCCTCGGTGATCGGCGCCGAGGTCGGTGACCGGCCCTCGCTCAGGTGAACTGTCACGTGGTCCGGGAGTCATGGCGTCAGTATCCACCGTACGGCGCCCCGTTCGGTGGTCGCCGCATGGTGCCGTCCTCGCTTCGGTGTCTTGACCGAACCACCCTGTATGGGAAACGGTGTCTCACGAAGCGGAACGCTTCGGGTCGGCCGGTCGTGCGGGAGGGGCTGTCGGTGGGCGGTGAGGCAGATGTCGTGGTGGTCGGTGCGGGCCCCGGCGGGATCGCGTGTGCGATCGCGGCAGCCGAGGGCGGGGCGTCGGCCGTACTCCTGGAGAAGACCGCCGATATCGGCGGGGCCCTGCCGTGGTCGGGCGGTCATCTCTCGGCCGGCGGCTTCTCCCTCCAGCGGGCGCGGGGGATCGAGGACGACCCCGAGCGGCACTGGCGGGACATCGCGCGGATCAGCGGCGGGACCGGGCGCGAGGATCTGACCCGGCTGTCGCTGGGGGAACAGCCGTCCGTGCTGGAGTGGCTGCTCGACGCCGGTCTCGTCGTCGACCCGGCCACCCCGCGCATCGTCCACGGGCATGAGCAGTACCTCGTCCCCCGCACGGTCCACGCGTCCGAAGTGCCGGGCGGCCCGGCGCTGTTGACGGTGCTGCGCCGGCTTCTCGCCCCGCATCTGGCCTCCGGCGCCGTCCGGCTCCACAGCAGGGCCGAAGTGACGGAGCTCCGCTCCGCTCCGGACGGCCGGGTGGCCGGGGTGGTGACCGCGGACGGCCGGTTCTTCGGCGGGGCGGCCGTCGTCCTCGCCACGGGCGGGTTCGGCCACGACCCCGGACTCTTCGCCGAGTTGGACAACGCTCCGCTGACCACATCGGCGGCGCCGACCGCGACGGGCGACGGGATCCGCCTGGGCCGCGCGGTGGGGGCCGGTATCCAGGGCCGGGGAATGTATCTGCCGACCTTCGGCGGCCTGCCGCCCGAGCCGGGGACGCTCCGGGTGGACTGGGTGCACCGCCCCCAGCTCGTCGCTCCCGAACGGCCGCCGTGGGAGGTGTACGTCGATATGCGCGGGCGGCGCTGGACCGCCGAGGACGAGCCGTCCATCGACCGCAAGGAGCGCGCTCTGGCCCGTCTGGAGCGGATGACCTTCTGGACGGTCTTCGACGCCCGGGCGCTCCGCATGTCGCAGCCGATGGTGCACGGCTGGACCCCGGAGGAGTTCGACGCGGTGTGCGGCCGGCGACGCGGTCTGCACCGGGCGCCGGACCTTCCGGCGCTCGCCCGCCTGGCCGGCATCGCCCCGGGTGGCCTGGTGGCGCAGACGGACCGCTACAACGGATTCGTCGCGGCCGGGCACGACCCCGAGTTCGGCCGGACCCATCTGCCCGCGCCGCTCGTGGAGCCACCGTTCTACGCGGTCGAGAACAGGCCGGTCACCGTCATCACCTTCGCCGGTCTGGACGTCGACACCCGTCTGCGTGTCCGCCGGGAGGACGGCAGCGTGATTCCCGGCCTCTACGCGGTGGGCGAGGTGATCGGTTCGGCGGCGGTCAACGGCAACTCGTTCTGCTCCGGGATGTGTCTCACCCCCGCCATGGCTTTCGGCCGCATCCTGGGCCGTGCGCTGGCGGACCGCGCCGCCCCGGGGCCGGCGGCCTGAGCCCCGGCGGGGACCGGCCGCCGGAGCCGATCTCAGGCGTGCTGGAAGGTGAACCCGGCCCGGCGCAGCCGCGCGGAGGAGATCGGGTGCGCGGGGGTGCGGATCTGTTCCCCGAAGGTGAGCGGGGGGAGTCCGGCGGCGGCGCAGACCTTGCCGAACGACTCGGCGTTGGTGGGCGGAACCGAGGCATCGGGCACGGCGTTGTAGAGCCCTGTCAGCCCCTCGGTCAGGACGAAGGCGAGGGCGCCCGCCGCGTCCTGGTGGTCGATCCGGTGCCGCAGGGCGCCGGACGCGAAAGGCACGATGCCGCCGAGGTGTTCGTGGGCGAGTCTCACCCGGGCCGTGTCGTCGAGGTCGCCGGGATGCCCGGTGACGTCGGGCAGCCGTACGACCGCGCCTCCGGCCGGCGCCAGCACCGCTGCCTCGGCCGCCAGGAAACTCCGGGGGGAGGCGTCCTCGCTCGTGGTCGGCGGCGTCGTCTCGTCGACGACCGGGCCGTCGGCGTCACCGTAGACGGAGACCGAACCGGCCATCACCACCCGGGGGTGGGCCGAGGCGGCCGCCCGCGCCGTCGCGACCAGCGCGTCGGCGTACTCGGCTGCCCGGGCGGCCGGGTCCAGGGCCCGCCGCAGCCGGGGGCTGACCGTCAGTACCAGCCCGTCGGCCCCTTCCGCGATCCTCGCCATCGCCTCGCTGTCCCGGCCGGAGAGCACCACTGCCGCACCGCATATCTCGGCCACCTCGGCCCGTCGCTCCTGCGAGGTGGTGGTGCCCACCACCTCGTGCCCCTCCGCGCGCAGCAGCCGTGCGACGCCCCCGCCGACATTTCCGCAGCCGATCACGACATAACGCATCCGACGCACCTCCGAAAGGAAACAGTGTTCCACTGTGGCGTACGGCAGTGCCGACACGCCAGTGCCGGACGGCGATGACCGCCACGCCCGCTTCCCCGGCGCGGCCCGAGTCGCGCGTCCTTCGTTCCTCATGGGGAAACTTTGTTGACGTAGGTGGAACCGTGGCAGTACATAAGGGGAGTGCTCATCTTCGATCAACGCCGGGCCCGCGGAGGACGTCGTCATGCCTGATGAACCACCCCTGCCCCACCGGGTCCGGCGGATCCTGGCCGACGGCGCCACCGTCACCATGGCGGACGGAGTGCGCGAGCGCGCCCTTGATTCCCCCGGGCGCACCGCGGTCATCGACGCCGGGCGCGCGCTGACCTTCGCCGCGGTCCACGAGCGGTCGAACCGGCTCGCCCAGGCGCTGCTCGGCGCCGGCCTGGTGCCGGGGGATCCCGTCGCGGTCCTGCTGGGCAACTGCCTGGAGTACCCCGAGGTGGCGGCCGCTCTGGCGAAGGCCGGGCTGCCGATGGTGCCGCTGGGGATCCGTCAGACGGGGCCGGAGATCGGCTGGATCGTCGGCCACAGCGGGGCGCGTGCGCTGATCGTCCAGGATGACCGGGCCGAGGAGGCACTCGTCGCCGTCGCGGCGAGCGGTGACCGGATCGCCGCCGTGCTCACCGTGGGCCGGCCCGGCGTGGGGCGCGGTTACGAGGAGGCGCTCGCCGCCGCACCCGACCGCGATCCGCTGGTGCGGATCAGCGGCGACGACATCTTCTGCGTCCAGTACACCTCCGGCACCACCGGCCGCCCCAAGGGCGCGCTCCTCACCCATCGCGGCAGGGCGCTGACCGCGTTGCTCTCGGCGCACGAATGGGGCCTGGGCGCCGGCCGGACCAGCCTGGCGGTCGCCCCCATGAGCCACGGGGCCGGGTTCATGTTCGGGTTCGCGCCCGTACTGACCGGCGGCACCGTCGTGATGCTGCCCCGCTGGGACCCCGCCCGCATGCTCGACCTGGCCGAGAAGCACCGGGTCCAGTCGATGTTCCTGGTGCCGACGCACGCGCAGACCATCCGGGCCCTGGGCGAGGACGCTCCCGCCCGGTACCGCCTGGACGCCCTGGACACCCTGTACTTCAACGCGGCCGCCCTGCCCGTTCCGCTGAAGGAGTGGGTGCTGGACGCCTTCCCGGGCTGCGGGGTCCACGAACTGTACGGATCGACCGAGGGCGGCGTGGTGACCGACCTCCGTCCGGTCGACGCCCGTCGCAAGGCGGGCTCGGTGGGCCGCGCCTGGTATCTGACCGACGTCCGTGTCGTCGACGACGAAGGCCGGCCCGTGCCCCCCGGCGAGCCGGGCGAGCTCTTCAGCGCGTCCCCCTTCCTGATGGCGGGCTACCTCGACGATCCCGGGGCCACGGCCGCCTGCAGGGCGCCGGACGGCGCGCTGTCGGTGGGCGATGTCGCCACCATGGACGACGAGGGGTACGTGACCATCGTCGACCGCAAGACGGACCTGATCGTCTCCGGCGGGCTCAACGTCTACCCCCGTGAGGTGGAGGAGGCGCTCCTCCTCCACCCGGCCGTGGCCGAGTGTGCCGTCGCCGGTACGGCCGACCCGGTGTGGGGCGAGCGGGTCACGGCCTTCGTGGTGTGGGCGCCCGGCGTCCCCCCGGCCGCCGTCGAGGACCTCGCCGAGTACCTGCGCCCCCGGCTGGCCGGATACAAGCTGCCGCGCAGGCTGGAGGTCCTGGACCGGCTCCCGCGCAACGCGGCGGGAAAAGTGCTCAAACGCGAACTCCGTGACGGCGCAAGTCCGTTGCGGTCCCGGTAGGACCCCGGTACGGCACGACGAACGAGAGGCGGTGGCGCGGTGCGCCCGCATGTGGAACTGATCCATGAGGACGACTACGTATGGCACGTGGCGGAATTGCCGGGCGGTACGGGCGAGGTGCGCGAGCGGCGGCTCAGCACCGACGAGGAGGACGGGTCCAGTGCGCTCTCCCTCGAGTTCGACACCGACTGGACGCGGGGAGCGGGGGTTCCGTCCGCGGACACCGAGTTCTTCGTCGTCTCGGGCCTGCTGACGTACGGCGGCACGGCGCTGGGAGCGGGCGGCTATGTCCAGGTCCCCACCGGGGTGCCGATGGAGGCGGTGTCGATCGAAGCGGGCAGCCGGGTGCTGCACTGGCGTGAGTACGGCCCCGCCGACTTCGCCCTGGGCGGTGAGCGCTCGGCGGAGGCAGCCGGTGAGGTCACCGTGCGGGACCCGGACGAGATGGAGTGGGTGGCCGCGCCCACCGTGGGGCCGATCACCCCGCTGTACATCAAGCTGCTGCACCGCGACGAGAAGACCGGGTTCTACACCCGGCTGATTCTCGCTCCCAAGGGCTGGAACGACCACCGGCTGGCCCATCACCCCTGCTACGAGGAGTTCTACACGCTCGGCGGTCGGATGACGTACAACTTCGGCGACATCGATCCGGGCACCTACTGCTTCCGCCCGCCGTTCGTGAAGCACGGACACTTCGTCGCGGAGGAGGACACCACGTGGATCATCCGCTCGGACGGTGAACTCATCAACTGGTACACCACCGAGGAGTGGATCAACTGGGGTGGTGAGGCGGAGAACTACGAGCCGCACCAGGCACCGCAGCCCTCCACCATGCCGCTGCGGTCCCGCTCGCGGGGTGAGTGGACCCGCGACGGCATGTGAGCAGCCCTTCGGCGGGGCGGACCGCGGCGACGCGGTCCGCCCCGCTGCGCGTTCCGGCCGGCGGGCGTGTACGAACGTTCCGGCCGGTGACCGTGTCCGTGCGTTCCGGCCGACGAGGGCGCACGGCGCATGCGCACGGCGAACGCCCCTGCCCGGACCGGCTGGTGCGCCGGTCCGGGCAGGGGCGCAGGCTGTGCCGGCCCGTAGGTCAGCGGGACAGGTACCGGCCCCGCGGCGTCCCGGTGACCTCGCCGTCGCGGTAGGCGATCTGCCCGCGCAGCACGGTGGTGGTCGGCCAGCCGCGTACGGCGCGCCCGTCGAAGGGGCAGTGGTCCTGGCCGGACAGGAGCAGTTCCGGTGTGACGGTGCGTTCCGCGTCCAGGTCCACGAGCACCAGGTCCGCGTCATGCCCCACCATCAACGAGCCCTTGCGGCCGGCCAGTCCGTAGGCGGCGGCCGGTGAGGCCGAGACCAGCTCGGCTATCCGGCGCAGCGGGACTCCCCGCCGGTGGTATCCCTCCGACAGCAGCAGGGGGTAGAGCAGAGCGGTCCCGCCGAACCCGGGCAGGGCCGGCCACAGCGCGTCGCCCTTGCTCTCCTCCATGCAGCACGCGTGGTCGGATGCCACCCAGTCGACGGTGCCGTCCGCCACCCCCGCCCACAGTGCCTCATTGTCCGCCGTCGTCCGGATCGGGGGATTCACCTTGCCGCCGAGACCGGAGCCGGCCGCGTCCAGACTCTCGTGGTCCAGGCACAGATGATGGAGCGTCACCTCGGCCCGGATGTCCGTGCCCGGTGCGGCCGCCCGGGCGGCGCGGGCCGCGTCGAGTGCCTCCCCGCTGGACAGGTGCAGGAGGTTGACCGGGCAGCCGGTGGCGTGGGCGAGCGTGGCCGCCTCCCCGATGGCCACGCGCTCGGTGAGCGGCGGCCGGGCCTCGCTGTAGGCGCGCAGTGTCTGCGGATCGCCCGCCGCGCGGACCCGGTCGATGAACAGGCGCATGAGCTCGGCCTGTTCGCAGTGGAGGGAGAGCGAGACGCGGCCGTCCGGACGGGCGGCGTCGGCCGCCGCGACCGCCTCCATCAGCTGATAGAGGTGACCGAGGTCGTACTCCTCGCCCTCGGCGGTCATCCGGAAGCCGCGGGCGTCGCGGGAGTCGGCGGAAAGGTTGAACCCCTTGTAGAACATGTAGTACTTGAACGAGCTCACCCCACTGTCCGCCACCAGTGCCGGGATCTCCCGGGTCTGGGCGGTGTCCATGGGAGCGAGGTGGAAGCCGTAGTCGGTGTGTGCCAGGCCCTCCACCGCCTTGAGGACCTCGGGCAGGATCTCCGCGTACGGACCGGTCCGGTTGAGGTAGTGCTCCCCGGTGCGGAAGTACGACAGCACGCTGGTGACGCCGCCGACCAGCGAGGAGCGCGTCTCCTGCGCGGCGTCGACCCCCAGCTGCCGGTAGATGCCGAGGTGGAAGTGGGCGTCCACGGCGCCCGGGAACACCATCTTGCCCTGTGCGTCCAGCACTTCCTCGGCGTCCGATGCGGGGAGGTCGTCGCCGATCGCGGCCACCACCCCGTCCCGGACCGCGAGGTCGGCGCGGATCTCGCCGGTCCATGGCTGGACCAGCGTGCCGTTCTTCACGAGCAGGTCGTAGCGTGCCAAGTCCTCTGCCGCCTTCCGGTCCCGGATCCCCTGGGGGAAACGTCGTTTCTCTTCTGTGCGAGCGTGCCGCATGCTAGCTTTTGGTAACACTGTTCCGCAAGGAGAAACAGGCTTGACTGAAAAGGTGTGAGCCGCTGTGCCGTCCCGCATCCCTTCCGGAGCCGGGCCCGTGCCCCCTCCGGGTCCGCTCGCCGGGCTGACCGTGCTCGACTGCGCCACCTTGTTCGCCGGGCCGCTCGCCGCCACCGTCCTCGGCGACTACGGCGCCGACGTCATCAAGATCGAACATCCGCGGCGCCCCGACCCCGCACGCACCCATGGCCCCGCCCGCGACGGCACCGGCCTGTGGTGGAAGATGCTCGGCCGCAACAAGCACACCGTGACCCTCGACCTCTCCCGTCCGGCCGGCGCCGCGCTGCTGCTGCGCCTCGTCGAGCAGGCGGACGTCCTGATCGAGAACTTCCGCCCCGGCACGCTGGAGCGGTGGGGCCTGGCCCCCGAGCGGCTGCACGAGACCAACCCGGGCCTCGTGATCGCCAGGGTCACCGGGTTCGGCCAGTTCGGCCCGTACGCCCGCCGTCCCGGGTTCGGCACCCTCGCCGAGTCGATGAGCGGCTTCGCGGCCGTGACCGGCGAGCCCGACGGTCCGCCCACGCTGCCCCCGTTCGGCCTGGCCGACGGCATCGCCGCCCTGGTCGCCGCGTCCGCCGTCCAGACGGCGCTGCTGCACCGGACGATGCGGGGCGGACCGGGGCAGGTCGTCGACCTCGCCATCGTGGAACCGCTGTTGACCCTGCTGGGCCCCCAGGCATCCGCGTACGACCAGCTCGGCACCGTACCCACCCGTACGGGCAACCGGTCCGCGAACAACGCCCCGCGCAACACCTACCGCACCCGGGACGAGCGCTGGGTGGCGGTCTCGACCTCCGCGCAGTCCATCGCCGAACGGGTGCTGCGCCTGGTGGGCCACCCGGAGGTCATCGACGAACCCTGGTTCGCCAGCGGTTCCGGGCGCGCCGGTCACGCGGACCTCCTGGACGAGCACGTCGGGAGCTGGATCGCCGCCCGCGACCTGGACGACGTCATGACCGCCTTCACCGAGGCGGAGGCGGCGGTCTGCCCGGTCTACGACATCCGTGACGTGTTCGCCGATCCGCAGTACCGGGCGCTGGACTCCCTCACCACCGTCCAGGACCCCGAACTCGGCCCGCTGCGCATGCAGAACGTCCTCTTCCGGCTCTCCGCCACCCCGGGCTCGATCCGCTGGACGGGGCGCCCGCACGGAGCGGACAACGAAGCCGTGTACAGCGGCCGGCTGGGCCTGACGGCCGACGAGCTCAAGGCGCTCATCGACGAGGGTGCCGTATGAGCGGCTCCGTACGGCCGCACCACGCGCGCCGATCCACTTCCAAGGCCCCCGCCGGCCCCACCCAGAAGCCCGATGAAGGGACATCCATGTCCGGCGCCCCCGGCGTCCTGCCCACACCGCTCTGGCACGCCCTCGCCACAGCGCGCGTCGTCGACCTCGCGCAGCCGATGCGGCGGGGCATGCCGCAGTCGCCCAACCACCCGCCGTTCCGCCTCCTGCTGGAGCGCCGCCACGGCGACATGGTGCGTGAGGACGGCGGCTCGGCGGCCAACGAGATCGTCATCACCGGCGGACACGTCGGCACCCATGTCGACGCGCTCGCCCACGTCTCCCACGACGGACTGCTGTACGGAGGGCTCACGGCCGCCGAGCAGCAGAGCCACGAGGGCTTCGCCCGCCTCGGCATCGACGAGTTCACCCCGTACGTCGGCCGGTGCGTCCTGCTGGACGTCGCCCGGCTGCACGGGGTGCCCGTGCTGCCCGCCGGATACGAGATCACCCCGGACGACCTCGCCGCCGCCGAGAGCGCCGCGGGCGTCACCGTCGCCGCCGGCGAGGCCGTCCTCATCGGCACCGGCTGGTCGCGCCACTGGGCGGACGCGGCGGTCTTCACCGGCCAGACCGGCGGCGCTCCCGGGCCCGGCGCCGCGGCCGGACAGTGGCTGGCCGCCCGCCGGCCCGCCCTCGTCGGCGGCGAGACCATCGCGTTCGAGCACATCGCGCCCGGCCGGGGGCACGCCACGCTGCCGGTACACCGCACCCTGCTCGTGGAGTCCGGGATCAACATCGTGGAAACGATGCGGCTCGACGCGCTCGCCGCCACCGGGGCCGCGGAGTTCCTGCTTGTCCTCGCCC
>NZ_RDBK01000040.1:14400-54938 GCF_008042275.1 Streptomyces sp. OR43
GTCGTTGCGGCCGCGGCGCAGCGCGGGTCCGGCGTCGAACTCCGAGGGCAGCCGGCTGCCCTTCGAAGTGCCGAGTTCGACACCGTCGCGCCGGTGTCGGTCGCCGAACCGAGGCCCGGCATCCAGGTCTTCGACCTCGGCGTCAACATCGCGGGCCGCCCGCGCCTCACGGTCACCGGACCCGCAGGGGCCTCCGTCGTGATCCGCCCCGCCGAACTGCTCGCCGATGACGGCACGGTGAACCAGCGCTTCACCGGCGCCCCCTGCTACGACCGCTACACCCTGCGCGGGGACCCGGGAGGCGAGGTATGGGCCCCGGCGACGGTGTACCACGGATTCCGCTACCTCCAGGTGGAGGGACTGCCCGGCGACCCCGCGCCGGACACCGTACGCGGCGAGGTCATGCGGACCGCCAATGCGCGTGCCGGCGGCTTCAGCTGCTCGTCGGATCTGTTGAACGGCATCCACCGCATCATCGACCGGGCCGTTCAGGGCAACATGTTCAGCGTTCTCACCGACTGCCCGCACCGCGAGAAGCTCGGCTGGCTGGAGCAGGCCCACCTCGTCTTCCCCGTCGTGGCCGGCGGCTACGACGTCGCCGCGTACTACCGCAAGCTGGTGCGCGACATGGCCGACGCGCAGACCGGCGAAGGCCTCGTGCCGGGCATCGCCCCCGAGTACACCGTGTTCGAGGACAAGTTCCGCGACGACGCCAACTGGGGCGGCGCCCTCGTCCTCGCCCCTTGGCACCTGTACCGCACCTACGGCGACACCACGACACTGCGCACCCACTACCCGGACATGCTGCGCTACCTCGGCCACCTGCACTCCCGCTCGGACGACGGCCTGCTGCTGCACCACGGACTGGCCGACTGGATCGCGTTCGACAACTCCACCCCCAGGGCGGTCACCGCGACCTACGCCCACCAGCGGATCGCCGCCGCGCTGGGCGACATCGCCGAGGCGATCGGCCGGTCCGACGCCGCCGCCGCCCACCGCCGGCTCGCGGACCGTGTCGCCCGGGCCTTCCACACGGAGTTCTTCGACCCGGTCCGCCACACCTACGGCAGCGGCAGCCAGGCCTGCGACGCGCTCGCCCTGGAGATGGGCGCCGTCCCCGCCGAAGAGGTCACGGCCGTGCTGGACCACCTGGTCGACACGGTTCGGGCAGCCGACAGCCACATCACCGTCGGCGAGGTCGCCCTGCCCGCGCTGCTGCGGGTCCTGTCCGCGCACGAACGCGACGACGTCGTCGCGGACCTGCTGAGCCGCACCGACGGCCCCAGTTACGGCTACCAACTCGCCCACGGCGCGACCGCGCTGACCGAACGCTGGGACGGCCCCACCCGCGGCTCCTCCCAGAACCACTTCATGCTCGGCGCTGCCTCCGAATGGCTCACCGGCTCCCTGGCGGGACTCAGGCAGGCGGCAGACTCCGTCGCCTACGAGCGCATCGTCGTCCGGCCCGCCCCGGTGGGCGGCCTCACCTGGGCGAGCGCCTGGTACGAGACACCGCGGGGACGCGCGTCCGTGGCCTGGCACCGAAAGCCGGACGCATTCCGGCTGACCGTCACGCTGCCACCCGGCGCGCCCTCCCGGGTGGAAATGCCACTGCCCGGCGGCGGCCGGGACGTACGGGAAGTGGAGCCCGGCACCTGGGAGTTCACGGCCCCCGGCGACTGGACGGTGCGATGAGCGAGCGGCCGATTCCAGACGGGCGACAGCGTCCGCCGGCCGAAGGGCAGGGACCGATGACGGAGACGGACCGCCGGGCGGCGACCGCACCGCACCACGGCGACCCGACGGCCACCACCGCCCCCATGGCCTACTGGGCCGATCTGAACCCGGGGAGCGGCCGTCTCGCGCCGCGCGCCCATTTCCCCCTCGGGGGCCGACGGCTCGACCTCGGCGGCACCTGGTCCTTCCGCCTGTCGCCGGTCGCCGACGCACCCCTCGACTTCCTCGCGCCCGGCGGCCCTGCCGAGGACGCCTCCTCCTGGTCACCGCTTACCGTCCCCGGCCACTGGGTGCTCCAGGGCCACGACGTGCCGCGCTACACGAACACCGCCTACCCGTTCCCCATCGACCCGCCGCACGTCCCCGACGCCAACCCGACCGGCGACCACCACCGCACCTTCGAGCTGCCCGGCGACTGGCCGGTCACGGGCAAGGGCTCCACCGTGCTGCGCTTCGAGGGTGTCGACTCCTGCTTCAAGGTGTGGCTCAACGGTGTCGAACTCGGCACTTCGAAGGGCAGCCGGCTGCCCTCGGAGTTCGACGCCGGACCCGCGCTGCGCCGCGGCCGCAACGACCTCGCCGTACGCGTCCACCGCTGGTCCTCCGGCAGCTACCTGGAGGACCAGGACATGTGGTGGCTGCCCGGCATCTTCCGCGACGTGACGCTGCTGGAGGTCCCGCCGGGATCGATCGGCGACTACTTCGTGTACGCCTCCTACGACCACGAACGGGGCAGCGGGACCCTGCGCATCGAGTCAGACGTCCCCGCTCTCGTGTCGCTGCCCGGCCTCGGCGTCCACGACCACCCCGCCGACCGGCCGATCCAATTGCCCGGCATCGAACCGTGGAGCGCCGAGTTGCCGCGCCTGTACGACGCCGACCTCGCCCCCCTCTCCGGCGCAGCACCCGTCCCCCTGCGCATCGGCTTCCGCACCGTGGCGATCCGCGACGGCCGCTTCACCGTCAACGGCGTCCCCGTGCTGCTGCGCGGCGTCAACCGGCACGAGCACGACCCCGACCGGGGCCGCGCCATCGGGCGCGGCGCCATGCGCGAGGACCTGCTTCTGATGAAGCGGCACAACATCAACGCGGTGCGTACGGCGCACTACCCCCCGCACCCCGCCTTCCTCGACCTCTGCGACGAACTCGGCATGTGGGTCATGGACGAGTGCGACCTGGAGACCCACGGCTTCATCCACGCGGACTGGGTGGGCAACCCCGCCGACGACCTCCGGTGGCGCCCGATGATCCTGGACCGGATGCGACGCACCGTCGAGCGCGACAAGAACCACCCCAGCGTCGTCATCTGGTCCCTGGGCAACGAGAGCCACCACGGAACCAACCTGGGAGCCCTCGCCGACTGGACCCGGGAGCGCGACCCGTCGCGGCCGCTGCACTACGAGCGGGACCGCACCTACCGCCACTCCGACTTCTACAGTCTGATGTACGCCCCCGTGGACGAGGTGGACCGCATCGGCCGCCATGAGGAGGAGACGCCCCCCGAGACGGCCGACGCCCCCGAGGCGGAGGCCCGTCGACGACAACTGCCCTTCCTTCTGTGTGAGTTCGCGCACGCCATGGGCAACGGTCCCGGCTCGCTCGCCGAGTACCAGCGCACCCTGGAATCCCACCCCCGCTGTGCCGGGGCCTTCGTCTGGGAGTGGATCGATCACGGCCTGCGCCGCACCGGCGAGGACGGGAGGACGTACTTCGCCTACGGCGGCGACTTCGGGGACAGCCCCCACGGCGGTACCTTCTGCATCGACGGGCTGCTCTTCCCCGACCGCACCCCCTCGCCCGGCCTCGCGGCGTACAAGAAGGCCATCGAGCCGGTCGGGATCGGCCTCGACCCCGCGGCCGGCCGGATCGCACTGCGCAACCGGTACGACACACGGGACCTGGCGCACCTGCTGTTCCGCTGGACCCTGGAAACGGACGGGATCCCGGTCGCGGACGGCGAGCTGAAGACGCCACCGGTGCCCGCGCGCCACGACGCGGACATGCCCTTCCCGGCACTGCCCTGCCTGCCGGAACCGCCCGGCTGTGCTGCCGGGCCCACGGGGGAGACCTGGCTGACGGTTCGGGCCGTGCTGGCGGCCGGCGAACCGTGGGCGCCGGCCGGTCACGAGGTCGCCTGGGCGCAGGCCCGAGTCGGCGGACCCGTCCCCCACCCGGCGGCCACCGGACCCGGGCGGACCCCGGCGCCCCGCACCTTCGACGAGGGCACCGGGCTGCCGACAGACCTGGCCGGCCTGCAACTGGAGGGCCCGTACCTCGACGTGTGGCGGGCGCCAACCGACAACGACCGGGGCATGGGCGCGAACTCGGCCCTGCGCCTCTGGCGCAGGGCCGGACTGGACCGCCTGGTGCTGCGCACCGAGAGCGTCGAGCGGCGCCCGCACGAGTTGCAGGTGCGCTCCAGGTCGGCGCCGGACGGACTGCCGCACGGTCTGCGTG
Source organism: Streptomyces sp. OR43 (assembly GCF_008042275.1). Classification (GTDB taxonomy): domain Bacteria; phylum Actinomycetota; class Actinomycetes; order Streptomycetales; family Streptomycetaceae; genus Streptomyces. The sequence goes on from NZ_RDBK01000040.1 coordinate 18,595, forward strand.
TCCGCCATATCTGGGCCCCGGACGGCGAGGCGCTGCGGCTGACCGTCGAGGTCACCCCGGACGGCCCCTGGGACGGTCTGACCTTGCCGCGCGTGGGTGTGCGCTTCACTCTGCCCGCTCGCCACGACCGGGTCCGCTGGTACGGAAAGGGCCCGGGTGAGGCGTACCCGGACAGTGCACAGGCCGCCCGCGTCGGTGTGTTCGCCGCGGACGTCGCCGCCCTCCAGACCCCTTATGTCGTCCCGCAGGAGAACGGAAGGCGAGCCGACGTCCGCTGGGCTGAACTGACCGATCCCGCCACCGGCCGCGGACTCCGCGTGGAGGCGGCCGGCGGGATGGGAGTGTTCGGCCTCACCGTCCGCCCCTGGTCCGTCGAGCAGCTCGAAGCGTCCGCTCATCCGCACGATCTGGTGCCGGGCGAGCGCCTCCACCTCCATCTGGACGTCGCCCAGCACGGACTCGGCAGCGCCTCCTGCGGGCCGGCCCCCCTGGACCGCCACCAACTGCGGCCTCAGCCCTGGCGGATGGAGTTCCTGCTGCGTCCGCTCGCGCCCGGCGGTCCGGCGTGACGCGCGTCGCGGCCGCCCTCCGCGCGGAGTACCCGGACGTCCCACGCGCCCAGCCGCAGCTCCTCATGCGGGGCGAGGCGCTCCTCGCCGAGCAGGTCCCGCACCGCCTCGGGTACAGCGACCCGCACCGGCTCCCACGCCCAGTTGTGGACGAACCACAGACGCTCGCCGAACCCGTTGCGGGCCGAGGTCACGTGCACCGTCGCGGGCAGCGGCCCCCAGCACGCCGCCGCGGTCGTGCAGCCCGCCACCTGCCGGGCCAGCCCCTCGGCGAAGGCGCTGTCCGGCAGCGTCCCGACGTAGGTCACCCGGCCACGCCCGTGGTCCCGGACGGTCGCGGCCGGCCACCTTCCGAAGTGCGGGTGGACGTAGTGGGCGAGCGGCAGGGCACCGTCCGGCTCCAGGCCGTCGGCCCACTCCAGGGCCCGCGCGCCGGATGCGAGCCGCAGCCCGGACCCCTCGGCCGCCGTGACGGTCAGCGGGCCGGTCAGATTCGAGTACTCCGCGCAACGCACCCCCGCTGCCGCCCGCAGCACCGCACCGGGGGCGGTCTCGGCGCGGGCTCGCGCCTCCTCGTCGGCGTAACCGGTCCGGAACGTCAGCACGAGATGGCCGCCGGAGCGCGCGTACCCGTCGAGAAGATCCGGCAGTTCGTCGTCGCACAGGTACAGACCGGGCACCACCAGGATGCCCGGGAGCGTGCCGGGGGAGCGGCGCAGGGAGGCGGCGAGCTGCCGGGGCGACATGATCCGGGCCTGCGCGCCCGCGTCGAAGAACCCCTTGAAGAACGCGCCGAATATGCGCTCGTACGACCGGGGATCGGGGGTGTAGGTCCCCGGGAGCGACAGCGGCGGCTGGCACCGCATCGCCCAGTCGCTCTCCACGGACCGGACGAAGACGGCGTCCGAGTCCGGGATCAGCCCGGTCAGGGAATCCCCGGCCGCCTCGAACTCCCGGGCCACCCGGGCGACCTCGCGCTGAGTACGACCGGGTTCGAGGTCGTGCCCGAGGATGCCGCCCCAGTAGGTCTCCGCCCCGTACGGCAGCGTGTGCCAGTGCCAGTACTGCAGCAGGCGCGCGCCCCGCGCGGCCAGCGTCCAGGCGGCCTGCCGCAACTGCCCTTCGTAGCCGGGATGGCTGGCGTGCGACGCGTTGATGGAGGAGGCGTTCGTCTCGGTGACCAGGAAGGGCTCCTGGCGGGCGCCCCACAGCCGGTCCGCCGACAGGTGGATCTGCCACACTCCCTGGCCGAACCAGCCGCCCTCGTACCGTCGGCCCTCGTCGGGCAGCGCCACTTCGTCCTGCGCCACGTAGTAGACATTGCCGGCCGTCACATCCAGTGCCTCCGTGACCGCCTCCTCGTCCACCGCCGGGCGGGTCACCGCCAGGCAGGTCGTGACGTACTGCCCCGGCCGGGCGTACTCGCGCACGATGTCCGCCTGCCAGGCGATGAACTCGGACGTCAGATCCGCCTGAAAGCGGCGCCAGGCCAGGTCGTAGGACGGGGTGGTGTTGCCGCCGGGCCTCCACAGCTCGGCCCAGGAGGACAGCCGGTGGGACCAGTAGGTCAGCCCCCACGCGGAGTTGAGCCTCTCGACGCTCCCGTACCGCGCGCGCAGCCGGGACACGAACTCCTCGAACACCCCGTCGTTGTGCAGCAGGAGCAGACCCGGCTCGTTGTCCACCTGGAACCCGGCCACCGCGGGGTGGTCCGCGTGCGCCGCGACGACACGGCGCACCACCCGCTCCGCATACCTGCGGAACACCGGGTGGGTGAAGTCGACTTCCTGCCGGGCTCCCCACGGCACCCGGCCGCCGTCCGCCCGGACCGCCGCGATCTCCGGGTGGGCGCGCTGCAGCCACGGCGGCACCGCGTAGGTCGGGGTGCCGAGCAGTACGCGGATGCCGCGGGCGTGCGCCCCGTCCAGGACCGGTACCGCCCAGTCCATGTCGAAGACCCCGTCCTCGGGCTCCCAAGTGGACCACACCGACTCGCCGACCCGGATCAGCGAGAGCCCCGTCGAGGCCATCAGATCGAGGTCCGTCTCCAGGCGGTCGGTGGGCTGGTACTCGTGGTAGAAGGCGGCCCCCACCCGGACCCGGTCGGTGTTCGCAGCTGCTCGCCCGCGTTGTTCCGTGCGTTCCAGTCGTTCCAGTCGTTCCAGTCGTTCCAGTCGTTCCAGGAAGTCAGACATGGCCAGAAGGTGGCATGCCACTTGAATGCCGTCAAGGGAAAGGGAGTTGGATGTCCGCCGACCATGACCCGAGGAACACGTACCGGCCCGACTGGGAATCGCTGCGCGGCCACCGGGTGCCGGACTGGTTCCGTGACGCGAAGCTCGGTATCTGGGCGCACTGGGGCCCGCAGTCCGTGGCCCGCAGGGGTGACTGGTACGCCCGCCACCTCTACGGCCCCTACGAAGGCACCGAAGGGTTCGAGAGGGAGCGGGCAGCACGTCAGACGGGCCACCACCGCGCACACTTCGGCCACCCCTCCGTCTTCGGCCACAAGGATCTGTGCCACTCCTGGAAGGCCGAACGGTTCGACCCTGAGGAACTGATGGACCGCTTCCGCAGGACCGGTGCCCGCTACTTCGTCTCCCTTGCGACGCACTGCGACAACTTCGACCTGTGGGACTCCTCCCATCAGCCGTGGAACTCCGTCAACGTCGGGCCGCGCACCGACATCGTCGCCCGCTGGGCCGATGCTGCCCGCGCCGCCGGACTGCGCTTCGGCGTCAGCATGCACGCCGGCTCCTGGACGTGGCGCTGGCTCGATTCGGCGTTCGGCCGGGACGCCGACGGTCCCCACGCGGGCGTTCCGTACGACGGACACCTCACCGCGGCGGACGGGACCGGCACGTGGTGGGAAGGGCTCGACCCGCGGGCCCTGTACGGCCGTCCCCGACGCCCCGGCGACAAGCCGGACGCGGCTTTCGTCGACGACTTCTATGCGCGGCTGCGGGAGGTCACCTTCCGCCACGACGCCGACCTCGTCTACCTGGACGACTCCAGGATGCCGTTCGACGAGGGGAGTGTCTGCCAGGCTGCCCCGCCCAGCCGCCGCGGTCTGGAGTTCCTCGCCGACTACTACGCCCGCAGGCCGGAGGGGACCGTCTCCATCAAGACCATTCCCGAGGAGGACCGCGGTGCCGTACTCCTCGACGTCGAACGCGGGCAGCTCGGGGGTCTCGACCCGCGCCCCTGGCAGTACGACACCAGCATCGGCGACTGGTTCTACGCCGACGGCGAGCGCTACAAGACCGCCCCAGAGATCGTTCACCTGCTGGTCGACACCGTTTCCAAGAACGGCTGCCTGCTCCTCAACGTCCCCCAGCTCCCGGACGGCACCATCGACGAGGCGACCGGCGCCGTCCTCGACTCGCTCGGTGCCTGGACCGACAGATGCGGCGAAGCCGTCTTCGGCAGCCGCCCCTGGAAGGTCTACGGAGAAGGCCCCACCAACGTCACCGGCGACCGCGCGAGGGAGAAGGCGCTCGTCTACACCCCGCACGATCTCCGCTTCACCGTCGGAGCCGACCGCCGCACCCTCTACGTCTTCCTGATGGTCTGGCCCGACGACCGCACCGTTCGCATCGAGAGCCTCGCTCCTTCCCGGGGCCTGGTCAGTACCCCGCCCCGCCGCATCACCCTGCTCGGCGCCGACACCCCGGTGAGCTGGACCGAGGGCCCGGACAGCCTCGATGTCCACCTGCCCGCCGGGCGGCCCCCCACCCCGTACGCGCAGGTCCTGCGCGTCGAACTGGACTGAGAGGACCCACCGTGCAGTACCCGACGACGGTGACGGCCCCCACCTTCGAACACCACCGCCACGCACTCGGCATCGGCGAACCGGCCCCGCGCCTGAGCTGGCGGACCCTGACCGACGAACCCGACTGGACGCAGCGCGCCTACCGCGTACGGATCGAAGGAGCCGACGGCGCGATACTCGCCGATACCGGGCGCACCCCCGGCGCCGAGTCCGTGCTGGTTCCCTGGCCCGGCCCCCTGCTCGCCTCGCGCGAACGCGCCACCGTACGGATCCGGGTGTGGGGCGGCGCCGACGACACTCCCAGCCCCTGGTCCGAGCCCGCCGACGTCGAGACGGGGCTGCTGGACCCCGCCGACTGGAGCGCCTCGTTCGTCACCCCCGATACCGGCGACGACGAGGGCGCACTGCCGGCGGCCCTGCTCCGCCGGGACTTCCGCATCCACGGAGACGTCGCCTCAGCCCGCCTCTACACCACCGGCCTGGGCGTCTACGAGACCGAGATCAACGGAGTCCCCGTCGGTGACGAGGTGCTCGAACCCGGCTGGTCCTCCTACCACCACCGGTTGCGCCACCGTACCCACGACGTCACCGCCCTGCTGCGGCCCGGCCCCAACACGATCGGCGCCCTCCTTGGCGAGGGCTGGTACACGGGACGCCTCGGCTGGGACGGCGGCAGCCGCCACCACTACGGGCGGCAGCGGGCCTTCCTCGCCCAGCTGGAGCTGCACCACACCGACGGCACCGTCCGGACCGTCGCCACCGATTCCGCTTGGCACGGGGCCACCGGCCCCGTGCTGCGCTCCGAACTGTACGACGGCGAGCACTACGACGCCCGCCTGGAGCGGGACGGCTGGTCCCGGCCGGGCCACGACACCCGTGGCTGGTCCCGGGTGCGCGAACTCCCGCCGCCCACCGCCCGGATCACCGCACCCACCGGCCCACCGGTCCGCCGTACTCGCACGGTCCCCGTTCGCGAGGTACTCACCACGCCCTCCGGTCGCACCGTGGCCGACTTCGGTCAGAACCTCGTGGGACGGCTCCGGATACGCGTCACAGGTTCCGCCGGACACACCGTCACCCTGCGCCACGCCGAAGTCCTTGAGCACGGCGAAATCGCCGTACGACCTCTGCGCCGGGCCGCTGCCACCGATACCTACGTGCTGCGTGGCGCGGGGGGGCCCGAGACATGGGAGCCCCGCTTCACCTTTCACGGGTTCCGGTACGCGGAGTTCGACGGCTGGCCCGGCCCCTTCGACGAGGCCGCGGTCGAAGCCGTCGTCCTCCACACCGACCTGGAGCGCACCGGATGGTTCGACAGTTCGGACGCGACGCTGAACCGGTTCCACGAGAACGTCGTCCACTCGCTGCTCGGCAACTTCGTCGACCTGCCCACCGACTGCCCGCAGCGCGACGAACGAATGGGCTGGACCGGCGACATCGCCGTGTTCGCACCCACCGCCGCCTTTCTGTACGGCTGCACCGGCATGCTGTCCGGCTGGCTGCGCGACCTCGCCGCCGAACAACTGGCCCGCCCCGACAGCTCGGTGCCCCTGGTGGTCCCCGACATACTCGACCCGTCGATGGGCGGACAGCCGCACGCACTGTGGGGTGACGCCGCCGTCCTGGTCCCGTGGGCGCTGTACGGGGAGACCGGTGATCTGGAGCTCTTGCGCACCCAGTACCCCTCCATGACCGCATGGATCGCGTGCGCGTCCGGCCACGGAGCCGAGGGCGGCGGGCTGTGGCGGGACCCGGACCAGCTCGGCGACTGGCTCGACCCGGGGGCGCCGCCCGATGACCCCGCCGCCGCCCGCACCGATGCCGGGCTCGTCGCCCTGGCCCACCTCGTCCACTCCACCGACCTGCTGGCCGACATCGGGGAACTGCTCGACGAGAAGGACGACGCCGCCCGCCATCGTGCCCTCGCCGCCCGCCTTCGCGGCGCGTTCGCCGACGAGTTCGTCACCCCGGCCGGACGTCTCTCGTCCGACTCCCAGACCGCCTACGCGCTGGCGCTGTGCTTCGGTCTGTTCCCCGAGGAGGCACAGCGGCGGCACGCCGGGGAACGTCTCGCGCACCTCGTGCGCCGAGCCGGGTTCCGTATCGCCACCGGATTCGCCGGAACCCCGCTGATTTGCGAGGCGCTCTGCCTGGCCGGCCACGCCCCGCTCGCCCACCGCATGATCGCCGAACGGCACTGCCCGTCCTGGCTCTATCCCGTCACCATGGGGGCGACCACGATCTGGGAGCGCTGGGACTCGATGCTGCCCGACGGCAGCGTCAACCCGGGGCAGATGACGTCCTTCAATCACTACGCGCTCGGCTCGGTGGCCGACTGGCTCCACCGCACCGTGGCAGGTCTCGCCGCCGCCGCACCCGGCTGGCGCCGCATCCGGGTGGCACCGAGGCCCGGGGGCACGCTGACCCGTGCGTGGGCTGCCCACCTCACGCCCTACGGGAGGGCCGAGGCCGGCTGGCGCATCGAGGGGGCGACCCTGGTCGTGGAGGTCCTGGTGCCGCCCGGGGCGCGGGCCGACATCCATCTCCCGGGCGGCGGAGCGCCACTGACCCGAGGCGCGGGACGCCATGTGTTCGAAGTCCCGCACGTCGCCGAGGGCCGGACGGCGAAGGGGACGGGCCACCCGTTCGTCGCGGGCAGCGACGAGGACTGCGGCTGCGGTTCGCTGGGGCCGGGGCCGGCGGCACCGCCCTGTGATTCCCGCGCCGGGGTCGCCGGCACCGCCCTGTGATTCCTGTGCCGGGGTCGGCGACACCCGACCGCGTCCTGGCAATGCCCGGCCGGGCGGACGGGGAGGGTCCGCCCGGCCGGGCGGATCGCGGAGAAGAGACGGGAGGAGCACGGCCGCCGCAATCGGTTTCGACAGGTGATCTCCAGGATCCCGACCGGGAACCTGAAGGCCCGTTCGATACGACCGCAACGAACAGGAAAGGGTCCAGGATTCACTCCCGCTCACTGATGAGGAATGGTTCCAGCAGTGGCGCGGCAGGCGATGCCTGCTCCGTCGAGGGGCGGTGCCAGGTGCGGCGAGAGTGTCTGCGGCGCGTTGTGACGGGACAGCCCTCAGCGGTGGTAGGGCGGCATGGGGCCGCGCAGCCCGTTGCTCGCCTGTTCGCAGGCTTCGAGCACGTCCTCGGGCAACGGGCCCGCCGCTGCTGCCTCCAGGTTGCTGCGCAGCTGGGCGGTGTCGGACGAGCCGATCAGGACCGCGTGGGTGGACTCCCGGTGCAGCAGCCAGCGCAGCGCCAGGGCGGCGAGCGGTATCCCGGCCAGCTCGGCCACCTCCGTCAGCCGGGCCACGGCCGCGAGCAACTCGTCGTTCCAGTAGCGGTCGTGGTAGGCATCGGCGAGACGGGAGGTGGTGAACCGGCCCGCGCCAGGCTTCTCCCGCCCGGAGTATCGCCCCGTCAGCAAGCCGCCTGCCAGGGCGTTGAAGGCCATCAGCCGTATCCCGCGTGCCGTCGGGTGCGCGGCGTACTCGATGAACTCCTCCTCGATGCGGCGGGCCAGCAGATTGTGCAGTTGCTGGGCTACCACGGGCCGCGGCGCGTTCATCTCGTCGGCGAGCCGCATGAGTTCGGCCACCCGCCAGGAGGGGAAGTTGGAGACACCCAGTGCGCGTATGCGGCCCTCGGATGCCAGCTCCGCCACCGCCTCCATCGTCTCGGCCGCCGGTGTCGCGTGGTCGGGCTGGTGCAGATAGAAGAGGTCGACGTACTCCGTGCCGAGCCGTTTCAGGCTGCCTTCCAGCGCTGCCCGCAGCCCCGCACGCGACAGCGGGGCGTGGCCCTCCTGGTCCGGGTGCGGGATGCCGGCCTTGGTGGCCAGCACCATCCGGTCGCGTCGTGACGGCAGCAGCCCGGCGAGAATGCGCTCCGTCTCACCGCCGGCGTAGACGTTCGCCGTGTCCACCCCCGTGATGCCCGCGTCGAGTGCCGTGTCGAGCAGGTCGGCGGCGCCCGCCCGGTCGACGGTGTCGCCGAACGTCATGGTGCCGAGCACCAGGGGGGACAACGGGACGACCACGCCCGGGAGATGGACGTCGCGGGCGGTGGCCATGGGGATTCCTTCCACGAAGGCGGCGATGGTGCCGAGCCGCGCCCGGCACTCCGGGCCGCGGGGCGTGCAGTCGACGGTGACAGTCATGCGCACTTCACGCAAGAGGTCTCGCGCGAAGTGCGCATGACTGTCATGCTGGGCCGCGAAGGCCCGGACCGCCGTGGGGCTGCGGCAGGCCGCCCCGTGCGTGGCCCCGGCGGTCGTTCGCCTCGCCCGCGGGCGAGGAAGCCGCGGACGACGGGGGAGGGAAGGAGGCCGCTCGTGCCACTCGTGCCGTTCGAAGGGATCGACGACGAAGTGGGTTCGTCGCTCGTGGTGCTCGCGGACGACCTGTCCGGTGCGGCGGAGTGCGCGGCCCTGCTGCCCTGCTGCCGCGCGATCGATCTCGACCCGGCCGCCTCGGGTCCGCCCGGGCGGACCCGGGTCATCGACCTCGACTCGCGGCGGAGCAGTGCTGCTGGGGCGGCGCTGCTCGTGGCATACGCGGTGCGCCGCCACGAACCGGAGGGCGGACGGCTGGTGAAGAAGGCCGACTCGCTGCTCCGGGGCCATTTCGCCCCGGAGGCCCGGGCGTTCGGGGAGGGGGCGGAAGGTCTCCTGGTGATCACCGCTGTCCCCGCCGCCGGCCGGACCGTCCGCGACGGGGTCGTCCGGCTGCACGGAGTCCCGCTGCACCGCACCGACGCCTGGCAGGCGGAACCCGGACCGCCGCCCCGGTCGGTGGCCGAGGCACTCGGCGCTGCCCGCACCGTCGCCGTACGCCTGGACGACGTACGGGCCGGAGCACGGAGCCTGGAACACCGGCTGCGCTCCGGTCTTGCTGCCGGCACGTCCCTGGTGTGCGACGCGGAGACGGACGCCGATCTGGACGCCCTCGCAGAAGCCCTGCTCAGGCTGCCGCGGACTGTACGGACAATAGGCGCCGGCGGGATCGTCGCCGCCCTGGGGCGCCGGTGCGCCGGCGGGGTGCAGAGCACCGGCCCCGGGGGACGGCGCATCGGCCCCGGCCGGCCGGCACCGGAGACCCTCCGTCCGGTCGTGGTGGTCGTCGGTACCGCACACCGCGGCGCGGCTGCGCAGATCGCGCAGCTTTCTGCGCGTGGTGCCCAGCACACGGCCCTTCCTGCCGCTTCCCTCCTTGCCGCTTCCCTGGCCGCCGACCCCCGGAGCGGCCGGCCGGGCGCACCGGACACCGAGCGCTGCGCCCCCGGCACCGCCGTCGGCCACGGCCGCGCCCCGTACACGAGTCCCGGGCCCGTCCAACTGCCCGCCCCGGTCACGGTGTTCAGCATCGCCCGCACCGGCACGGTCGATCCCTCGGCGGCGCCCCGCCTCGTGCACGGCCTGTGCCGGGCCGTCGCCGGACGGCTGCCGCCGAACGCCGATCTCGTCCTCACCGGCGGCGAGACCGCCCGGACCCTCCTGGACGCGCTCGCGGTCACCTCGCTGCTGCCTGTCGGGCAGGTACACCACGGCGCGGTGCTCTGCCGCACCCCGCAAGGACGCGGTGTCGTCATCCGTCCGGGAAGCCACGGCGGCCAGGATTCGCTGGTGCGCATGGTCGAGGCACTGCTCCCGGATCACAAGCGCCCGGCCCGCCCCGGAACAACGCCCCGAACTCCCGCAGGCACGAACACCCCATTCGATGGAGGACCGCGATGAACGCCCCCTTGCACAGCCCCGACCGGCCCCGGACGGCCACGCCTGCCGACGACCACCGCCCCGTGGTCGCGGTCACCATGGGGGACGGCGCGGGTGTCGGCCCTGAGGTCGTCATGGCGGCGCTCGMCCACCCCGACATCGTCAACGGCTGCCGGCCCCTGGTCATCGGTGACGCCCGCAGGCTTCGGGAGGCCGCCGCCCTCGTCGGCAGCGGCGACACCGTGGTCACGGTGTCCGGACCCGGGGACGCCGACTGGACTCCCGGCCGCGTCAACGTCGTCGACCTGGACCTGCTCCCCGCCGGCCTGCCGTGGGGACAGCTCGCCCCGGAGGCGGGCGAGGCCGCCTTCCGCTACGTGGAGGAGGCCGCGCGGCTGGCGCTGGGCGGCGACGTCGACGCCATCTGCACGGCTCCCCTCAACAAGGAGGCCCTGCGGCTCGCCGGTCACGAGTACGCCGGACACACCGAACTGCTCGCGCGGCTGACGGGGGTGGACGAGGTGTCGATGATGCTGACCACCCCTGCGCTGAACGTCATCCATGTCACCACCCACCTCGGCCTCATCGACGCGGTGAACCGCATCGATCCGCCCCTGGTCGAGCGCACCGTGCGCCGCGGTCACCAGGCCCTGGTGCGGGCGGGGACCGCCGAGCCCGTCATCGGCGTCTGCGGCATCAACCCGCACGCGGGCGAGAACGGCCTCTTCGGCAACGGCGAGGAGGAGGCGAAGATCGCTCCCGCCCTCGCGGCGCTGCGCGCCGACGGCATCGACGCCCAAGGCCCGCTTCCCGCGGACACGGCGTTCTTCCTGGCCGCCCGGGGGGACTACGATCTGATCGTGGCGATGTACCACGACCAGGGCCATGCCCCGGTCAAGGTCCTCGGCATCGAGAACGGCGTCAACGTCACCGTCGGACTCCCCGTCATCCGCACTTCCGTCGACCACGGCACCGCCTTCGACATCGCCGGGACCGGCACCGCCCGGGGCGGCAGCATGGTCGAGGCGCTTCGCCAAGCGGTCGCCCTTGCCACCGAAAGGCTCCGATGACCAGTGCGGAAGCCCGCGCCAGGCGCGAAAGCATCGTGGAGCTGGCCCAGGACGCCGGTCCGACGGGGGTGGACGATCTCAGTGTGCGCTTCGCGGTGAGCCCGTCCACGATCCGCCGTGACCTCGCCCGCCTCACCGCCGACGGACGCCTCGCACGCACGTACGGCGGAGCCATGGCGTTGACCGCTTCCGCCGAGACGTCCCTGCAGCGGCGCACGGACGAGGCGGCCGAGGCCAAGCGGGCCATCGCGGCGCTCGCGTTGACCCGTATCGCAGCAGGCGCCACGGTGCTCTTCGACGCCGGTTCCACGGTGGCCGCACTGGCCCGGGCCCTGCGCGGGGTGGCGGACGGGGTCTCCGTCGCGACTCCCAGTCTGTCCGCGGTGTTCGAACTCGGCGGGGCCGAAGGCGTGCACCTCACCTGCCTGGGTGGCCACTACCGGCCGCTCAGTCACGCGTTCGTCGGCCCGCTCGCCGAAGCGGCGCTGGAACGCATGACTTTCGACGCGGTGTTCCTTGGCACGGACGGCGTCTCTCCCGCACTCGGGATCTGCGAGGCCGACGCGGAGCAGATCAGGCTCAAGGAACTGATGGCGCGCCGGTCGCACCGGGTGTATGTCCTCGCCCACGCGGCGAAGCTGGGAGCCTCCCCCTTCCACGCCTGGGCCCCCTGGCAGCCCGGCTGGACCCTCGTCACCGACACCTCGGCTGACCCGGCCCTCCTCGACGCGCTGCGCGCCCGCGACGTCGAGGTGCTGCTCGCGCCACCGACGTCCGACTGACCGGGCGACAGCGGAGTCCAACTCCTGCCCGGATCGACTGGGACGTGTCGGTGGACTTCACCGTGGTGCGGGCTCGCCAGCGCGCTGCCGATGCGAGGCGAGGGACGAACCAGGTCGATCCGGTGCTGCGGAATCTGCTCGTCCGGCTGGAGGAGGCGGTCAAATCGGCGAATGCCTGGGACGGGCCCGAGACGGCTTCACCACCAAGACCCACCTCGCGGCCGAAGGGCGATGCGCCCCTCGCCATCGTCCTGACGCCCGGGCGTTACGGGGGCGGTCCGCAGTCCGAGTGTCTGCTGGAGCTGATTTCCGTCCCCACCAGGCTGCCGCCCCAGTCCGGCGAGAAGGCGATCTCCACCTCGGCGTCCTCCGCGTAGAGCGCCCGTACTGCTGCCCGCCCTTGTATTCGCCCTCATCGCATGCCTGATCTTCGCGACCGCCACCAGTGTGGCCGCGTTGATCGTGGCCCGGCTGCTCACCGGAATGGCGGTCGGTGCTGTGGTCTCGGCGGGCATGGCTGCGGTGACCGACGTGGGCGGCCCCGAACGCAGGAGAACCGCCGCCCTGCTCGCTTCGTGCGCGATGGTCTTCGGCGCCGGTCTCGGCCCCTTCCTGGCCGGGGTCCTCTCGGAAACCATGCCCGCACCTACCGTCACCGTCTTCGTCGTCGAGGCCACGCTGCTCGTCACCGCGGTGTTTGCCGTACTGCGCATGCCGATCCGGAGCCCCTTGTCGCCACCCAAGGGCGCCTGGGTGCGTGTACCCGCCGTCCCGCAAGGGGGAGGTCGTGAACTCACCCTGGAGATAGCCGTGTTCGCACCCGGCATTGCCGCCACATCGTTTGTGCTCTCGCTCGGTCCCTCGCTCCTCTCGGGTCTGCTGGGCAGTACCAGCCGGATCATCGCCGGCGCCATGGCCTTCGCCATGTTTCTCTCCAGCGTTCCTCCGCAGCGCCTCGCGGAGGCCAACGCCGCTCTCAACGTGGGCGGGTATGTCTTCGCCGGCGCTCTTCCTGTCTCTGCCGGATACCTGAGTGATGCGGTGGGACTGACCAACGGTGCCACGGTGTTCGGCGTAGCCCTCATGGTCCTCGCGGCCATCGGAGGCCTGGTGGTTCTTGCCGGTTGGCGCCAAGTGGCGGAGCGGGCCTGACGGTCACGACGGGCGGTGCGTGCTCTCGCAAGGGACGCGCCGCTCCCGGGCCCCGTGGCCGGTGTGCATGACCGATCCGGTGAGGCTGCGGCGAGTTCGGCTCGCCGCGGCCAGGGCGCCGGTCACGAGGTCCACGCACATGTGGCCGGCGATCGTCCGGCCGGCCGGACGGTGCGAGGCGAGACCGATGACATCCACTGCGACTGCGGCGACGGCCACGTTGAGAACCCGCCGTCCGGCCAACGGGAATGTTGCCCGGCCTCGCCCCTGCCATTACGGCCCCACCCGGAGCTTGGCCCAGCCCCGTGCGTGGACGGTCACTGGAGTCGGGGCGCTTCCTGACGTCAGGCCGACTCCGCTGGACCGTCCTGTTCACGCCGGCCGGGGCCGCCGCCGGGTTGTCGTAGGGCGGCGGTGAGCATGGTGCCGAGCACCTGCTGAGAGGATTGGAGCTCTGTGATCGTCTCGGTGATGCGGCGGTGCTCTCGCTGCAGGTCAGCGACCATTCCGGGACAGGTCGACGGAATGAGGCGTTCACCGTCGTCATGGACGCAGTGCAGCAGGCGGGCGATGACCGCGGTGGGCAGGCCTGCGGCCAGCAGGGCTCGGACATGGCGCACAGCGGTGACGTCAGCCTCGGAGTACTCACGATAGCCGTTTGTCAGCCGTAGCGGCCGGAGCAGCCCCTGCTCCTCGTAGTAGCGCAGCAACCGCCGACTGACGCCTGCCGTCCGGGCCAAGGCACCGATCCGCATGGACACCCCGCTCCAAGGTTGACCTTCACACCGATGTGACACCTTAACGTCCCGGTTGTCAGCCATCATCCAGCGAAGGAGCCAGAAATGCCGGGAGCAGTGGTCATAGGAGCCGGTCCAGGGATCGGCCGGTCGGTCGCCCGCCGATTCGCACGGCAGGGACTGCCGATTGCGCTCATCGCACGGACCGCTCGAACACTTGCCGACGTGACCGAAGCGGTTTCCCCCTTCGGTGTGCCAGTCATCGCCCTGACAGCGAACAGCACCGACGAGACGGCGCTGCGCGCCGCCCTCGACACTGCGACCGCGGAGTTCGGCCTCCCCGACGTCGTTGTCTACAACGCGGCGATCATCCAGCCGGACAGACCCGGACAACTGTCCGCGCACGCCCAGTTGGATGCCTGGGCGGTCAACGTGGTCGGAGCGATCACCGCCGCCTCCCACCTCGCCCCCGAAATGGCGCGGCGGGGGAGTGGTTCATTCATCATCACAGGCGGAATGCCCGAGCCGAAGCCCCAGTACGTGAGCCTTTCGCTCGGCAAGGCCGGAGTGCGCACCCTGGTCACTCTGCTCGACCAGGAATATGGACCCTCCGGCGTCCACGTGGCCGGCGTCACCGTGGACGGTCCCGTCGTTGCGGGTACGGCGTTCGACCCCGACGACATCGCCGAACACTACTGGCGCCTGCATACCCAGCCGCGACGCCAATGGCAACGGGAGGTCCTCCACAGCGGCCTCGCTGGAGAAGCCGTCACAGGCGGCACGACGCCGGACGCTGAAGGCGACTCTGGCGCTGGGTGGGGGTGACGGCCTGCCCAGGGCTGCGAGCAGGCCGTTGTTGCGGGCCGCCACGTCCACGATGCCGTCGAGGAACGCGAGGAGGCGCGACCGGGGATCGGCGTTGGGGGCCCAGCGGAGGCGGGCCGCAGATGCTGAGTCTCACGCCGATGTCCTGGCCGAATCTCATCCGAGCGTCTTTGCTCAGACTTGCAAACCGATGGGCGTCTCTGGGGGTCGGGGTCCCCGTGACCGGCCATTGGCTGGAACCATTGACGCGCGCCAATGGGAATTCCCTGTTCACTCAAATGAGAATCGCAATACGGAGTGGCTGTGACCACGAGCCATCTGACAAGCCGTTTCTCGACCGGTGTTGGAACGTGGTGGTCGGATCCGCTACCTGGTCCTGGGCGGGATCTCCTGGCGTGCGATGCCCGCGGACTACCCTGCCTGGGCCGGGTTCATGCCTTCTTCCGGCGGTGGCGGGAGCACGGACTGGTCGCGCAGTTCCATGACCGGCTGCGTGGGAAGGTTCGTGAGCGCGAGGGCCGGGAGGCGGAGCTTTTGGTGGGGATCATCGACGCGCGGTCGGTGCGGGCCTCGGCCTCGGTGACGCTTTCCTCGAGCGGGTACGACGGCGGGAGGAAGGTGCCGGGCCGCAAACGGCATACTGTGACCGACAGGCTCGGCCTGCTGCTGGTCGTCGTGGTGACCGCCGCGACCGTCGGCGACCGGGATGCGGCCGTGCCCCTGCTTCAGCGGCTGCACACCCTGCGCCGTGAGATCACCCTGGTCTGGGCCGATGGCGGTTGCACCGGCGGCCTGATCGGATGGGCGAGAGAGAAACGCGCGCTCGCCCTCCAGGCCGTCGAGCGCACCGACACCATGGAAGGGTTTGTGGTGTTGCCCCGCAGGTGGGTGGTGGAGCGCACGTCCGCATGGCTGATGCATTCTCGCTGTCTGGCCCGCGACTACGAAACCCTGACCGTCACCAGCGAGGCGATCATCCAGTGGTCGATGATCACGAGGATGGGCCGCCGCCTGGCCCGGCCACGGACCCGCGGCGAGCGTTGAACATCTCCGACGCCTCCAGGACCAGCCACCCGCGCTCAGCCAGTCGCCTGGGTGCGGACGGACCACCACGATGACGGAGGCCACGGCCGCTAGCGCACGAGGTTCAAAAATCGATGCTGCGGGACCGATGATTTTTTCGCCGAGCCGCTGTCCCATCTGCATCAGAAGTAACGGCACCTCCACGTGGAGCGGACGGAAGAGCATGCCAGCAACTCCCCAGCCGGCGGGCACCGTGAAGTCGACGGTTGTCTCGAGTGACGGCACCCCCATCGCGTTTGAGCAGTCCGGCAGCGGGCCTACGGCAATCCTGGTGGCCTCGGCGCTGGCCGACCGCTCCGACACCAAGAAGCTCGCCGGCCTCCTCGCCCCGCACTTCACCGTCGTCAACTATGACCGCCGCGGCCGGGGCGCCAGCGGCAACAACGCCGACTACACGGTGCGGCGCGAGATCGACGACGTCGCGGCGCTGATAGAGCACGCAGGCGGTGTTGCCTCGGTGTTCGGCAGTTCGTCCGGTGCGGTACTCGCTCTGCGCGCCGCCGCGGCTGGCCTGAACATCAAGCGGCTCGCGCTCTACGAGCCGCCCTTCGCCGTCACACCCAGCGACTTCGGACCACCGAAAGACTTCGCACGGCACATCGACAGCCTGATCGCCCAGGACCGGCGCAGCGAGGCGGTCAAGACCTTCATGACCAAGGCCCAGGGCATGCCCGCGTTCATGGTCGGATCGATGCGGCTGATGCCCAAAGTGTGGTCGAACCTCAAGGCGATGGCCCATACCCTGCCCTACGACATCGCGGTCATGGGCGATACCCAGCAGGGCAAACCCCTCACCGCCGAGATGTGGTCGCCCGCGACTGCTCCGACCCTCGTCATGACCGGCTCCAAGAGCCCAGACGGCTTCCAGAGCGCCGCGCGAGCGGTCACGGAGGTGCTGCCCGACGCCGACCATCACATGCTCCAGGGCCTCAATCACGGAGCGGTGGTCATGGCGCCCAAGAAGCTCGCGCCGAAGCTCATCGAGTTCCTTCAAGGCTGAGTCCCCGGTGGACTTGACCCTGTTGCCCGAGCATCGGCGTGGGCACGGCGCGATGAACGGCGGCCTGAACCACGGCCGGATGGATATGGGCCGGCTGCGGAAAGTGCTGGCCGGGCTGCCGCTGCCGCGTTTCGATGGTGGGCGCCTGGTGCTGGCGGTTGATGGGTCGCCGTGGCTTCGCTCGGACGCTCCGTGCTCGGCGGATCGGCTGTTCTGGGCAGACTGGGGTGACCCGCATATCGCGATCGTGAGCGATGCCGGCTACGACGTCACCCGCCTGGCCTGGGTCCTGCGCGACCTGCCGGCCGAGATGGTCGGCCGGGTCCGCGCCGACCGAGTGATGCATCTGCCGAAGCCACCGCGAACGCACGGTGTCAGCGGTCGGCCGCCCAAGCATGGCCCGGAGTTCCGCTTCACCAAACCGGAGACCTGGCCCGAGCCCGTGATCACCACGGTCACCGACACCACCAACTACGGCAAGGCAGAAACTCAGGCATGGGACCGGGTCCACCCCCGGCTCACCCACCGCTGCTCCTGGCCCGCCCATGATGGTGAACTGCCCTTGGTGGAGTGTACGTTGATCCGGTTGAAGGTCGAGCATCTGTCGAAGGACCGGGATGCCCCGCCGGTGTGGTTATGGTCCTCGAAGACCGGTGCTACCCCGGACGACGTGGACCGCTTCTGGCAGGCGTTTCTCCGCCGCTTCGACCTGGAGCACACCTTCCGCTTCGCGAAGCAGACCCTCGGATGGACCACCCCGAAACTCCGCACTCCCGAGGCAGCGGACCGTTGGACCTGGATCCTGATCGTCGCTCACACCCAGCTCCGGCTCGCCCGTCCCCTCGCCAAAGACCTTCGCCGGCCCTGGGAACAACCGTCCACCTCCGACCGCCTCACCCCCGCCCGGGTCCGCCGAGGGTTCAGGAACATCCGCGCCCACCTCGCCTGCCCGGCCCGTGTTCCCAAGCCCCGCGGCGCTGGCCCCGGACGGCCACCAGGCACTAAGAACAAACACCGGGCACTCCGCTACGACGTCGGCAAAACGGTCAAGCGCCCCGAGACCCTCAAAGCCATCGGCAAGCCCGGAAGCGCTTGGTAGATAAAGAACAAGCTGACCTTGCGGTATGGAGAAGGGAACCGACCGCTGGGAGGATAACCCGGGCGCGTACCCGCTATCGGTGCTCGGCCACTTGACGGTGGGCAGCCATCTTCGATGACCCGTCGACCGGTTGAACAGGTCGGTCGATTCGCACGACGTCTTTCCCCTCCGCGCACTGGGAAGTTCGACCGTCCCCTGATCATTGCCCGGGTTCATGTACCGACGGCCGGCTTGGGACCATGTACGAGCACTTTGCCGTCCTCGAGAGCTGCCTCCAGTTCGGTGAGCGCGCTGTCGAGGGCGTCGAACGCGTGCTGCAGTTCGCGGTCGGAGATCGTGAGCGGAGGTGTGACGGCGACGATGTTGTAGCGCCCGTACGTGTGAACGCCGCGTCGGCGAAGGGCGCCGAAGAAGGCGTCCATCGGTGTGGAGCTCGACGGGTCGTGCCACTCCACGAGGGGCTGGCGGGTGTCCCGATCGCGTACGAGTTCGAGGGCGAAGTGCGCCCCGAGTCCCCTGACGTCTCCGATGACCGGATGCCGCTCCTGAAGCCCTTCCAGACCGTCGCGGAGCTGCTTCTCGAGCTCTCGGGCCCTCTCGAAGAGATTCTCTTCCGTGTAGACCTCGAGTGCGGCGATGCCCGCTGCGACGGCGAGGACGTGGCCGGAGTAGGTGTGCCCGACGTCGAAGAACTCGGCGTCGAAGTACCGGGCCAGCGACTCCCGGACCAGTACACCACCGAGCGGGACGTAGGCCGAGCTCGCGCCCTTCGCGAACGTGATGATGTCGGGCTCCACCCCGAGACGGTTCGCGGCGAACGGCGCCCCGACGCGTCCGAATCCCGTCATCACCTCGTCGAAGATCAGCACGATTCCGTGCCGGGTGCACAGGTCACGCACCCCGTCGAGATATCCGGGCGGGTACTGCACGAATCCGCTGCTTCCCGTCACGGGCTCGATCAGCAGGGCGGCGACATTGTGCGCTCCCTCGTGCGAGAGGATCCGCTCCAGATGATGCAGCGCTTGCACGGTCTCGTCCGCGGCAGAGACGTCTCCGAACGGGCTTCGGTACGGGTATGGGGCGAAGAACTTCACAATCCCGGGAAGCGACGGGTACGGATCGCGCCAGCGGTCGACGCCGGACAACGCGTTTCCCCCGAGGGTGCTCCCGTGGTACGACCGATATGCCGTGAGGATCTTCGAGCGTCCCGTGACCATCCGCGTGGTCTTGACGGCGTCGTCGTTGGCCTCCGCTCCTCCGGACGTGAAGTGGACGCGCAGGCCCTCGTCCCACGGTGAGATCTCGTTCAGCATCTGCGCGTAGCGGTGGCGTTTGTCGTTCCGGAAGCTCGACGGAACCCAGCACAACGTGGCGGCCTGCTGCTGGATGGCTTCCACCACCGCCGGATGCCCGTGCCCCAGGTTCAGCGCCACCTGCCCACTGCTGAGGTCCAGGAGCGCGTTGCCGTCCTCGTCGTAGAGGTGGCTCCCTTGCGCTCGCACGATCGCAGGGGACCCGTGCCCCTCCTGCCTCGACCAGGGGATGAGGACTCGCCCCCTTGCAGACTGCGTCGTGTGTGGCCCATGCCCGAATGTCATTGGCTCTCCAACCGTTGGCGGTTCAGATTAAGGTGGCAAATCTGGTGCTACAAGCGAGAGAAAGGCACATCATGACCCAAGGAAATTGGGGCTAGGCGGTGGCCCGCGAACTTCCGCCGATGCTGGCGATACGCGCCTTCGAGGCAGCGGCGCGGTACGAGGGCTTCTCCGCCGCAGCACCCGAGTTGCACGTCACCGCCGGCGCCGTCGCCCATCAGGTGCGCCAACTGGAGAAGTGGCTCGGCGTCGAGCTGTTTCATCGCCGCCCCAAGGGCGTTGAGCTCACGAACGCCGGTCAGCTCTACCTCAGTCGGCTCCAGCCCCTCCTCGAGGACCTGGAACAGATCTCCCGGGAGGTCCGACGCGACCAGCTCCGGACGGAAGTCACCATCGTCGCCATGCCGTCGGTCGTAAGTCGGTGGCTCATGCCTTGCCTGGGCCCGTTCCTGCAGGCGCACGAGCAGACGGACGTCCGGGTGGTGGCATCCGTGCCGCCCGTCCACTTCGTCCGCGACCGGGTGGACGTGGCGATTCGCCCTGGTAACGAGAACTACCCCGGCCTGCGGAAACGGCATCTGTTGCAGGACCGTTTCGTGGCCGTGGCAAGTCCCCGGTACCTCGCTGAATCGGCCCCGCTCCAACGACCCGGCGATCTTCTGCGGCACACTCTGCTCCACGACGAGTTCGAGTCCCTCATCCCCGACCAGGTCGACTGGAAGCGATGGGTGAGGCGACACGGCACCATCGAACTGTCGCAGGCCGCGGGCGCGGGCCCCACCTACTCGCACTCCTACCTCACCATCGAGGCGGCACTGCGGGGACACGGTGTCGCTCTTCAGTCCCGTGTCCTCGTCCAGAACCAAATCGACACCGGAGAACTGGCGATCGTGCTGCCGGACACCGAGACGCCCGGCCCCTATGGTCTGAGTCTCTTCACAGGTGTCTCCCCGCAACCCACCCCGAGCGTGCTCGACTTGGTGGCCTGGCTGGTCGCGGAAGCCCAGTCCTTCGAGGAGAACTGGAACGCGAGCCCGCCACCCGGTGTATCGGGACAAACCGGGTGAGGCCCTCGATCGCCGGCGTGGACAGACCGCGACCTGGGAGAGTTCTCGAACCCACCGGCCGTTGCCGTCTACTGGCGCTGGACTCCGACCGTATGGTTGCGCTTCTTCACATTGCCGGTCTCGTCGATTGAATGGGACATCGGCTACCACTGCTCCGGCTGCGGTGACACTTTGTACGAGTGTGGGCCAGGAGCAAGCTCCGTACCGCACGACCTGCGCAGGCGACTTCTGGCCAAGCACGGCGAAGCACGGCCTGTGGTTGAACGCGAGGTGCGGACGGGCCGTCGTACGTGATCGCTCGGACTGGTAACTGACTTACAAGCAGGCGGCCTTCGGCTGAGCGTGTGGTCCGGCCAGAGCACACACCGATCAGCACGACGGGTGCGGGGGTGTGAGCCCGGGGTGGTAGCGGTCTGGCCGCCGCGTATTGTCCCGGATGCGCTCCGAGTCCCGTGGGACGGGTGCAAGGCCGCGGTGGTCTGAGCTGCTCACCGCACATGAGACAAGCGTGTGAACATGGGACGTGATTCACGTCGTAGCTATGCGTCTCCGGCCTCGTGGGCCGGGCGCGCAGGCGGTCGCTCGATGGTGAATGCGAGGGGTGGCCGGATTGACCCGGGCGGGCAGCACCGTCCCCTGTGTGGCGCTGCCGAACCGGTACTTCGGGACTTCGCTGCCGCTCTCGAAGGGCTCGAAACCATGGCCGCTGACACGTATCAGGAGCCGGACCTGGTCGTAGTTGTCGTTGGTCGGTGGGGAGGAGCGACCGCCAGAACCAGGGCGGTCGCGTCGACGCCGAAGGCGGCGAGCTGGAGCGTGGCTCGCCGCTCCGCACGGGCGGAGGAGATCGTGGACAACCCGACCACGGCGATGAATGCCGCGGCCAGGGCGAGGCCGACGCCAGCCCACACCCACCCGCTGCCGGTGTCGTGGAAGTCGGCAACGGTGTGGACGGCGACATAGACAAAGGCCCCTCCCGCGCCGAGGAACAGGACCGCGCCGACGGTGCACGCGATCGCTGTCATCACCGGGCCTTTGGGGTCCAGCAGGGCGGGGTCGTGGGCGCGGACGGTAGCCATGGTCGCACCCTAGCCAAGTACGAACGCCGTGCTCTGTCGAGGTGCGGAGGCGGCGACCACGAGCACAGCCGGCGATGCGCACCAGGAGACGGTCCGAGGCTGGGTGTCACTCACTGTGGCCACGCCTGCACCCAGACCCCCCGTGGGCGCCCCTCCGGTGTCTCTCCTGTGGTAAGCACTTGCCTGGCCAGACGGACCAACTGTACTTATTTGTCCCAGGTGTTGTGCATGAGTACTGGCTCTGCCCAATGAGCTCGAGCGTTGTCGTGCTGAGTTTGCCGCATAGCCCTGCGGGGTGGCGCCTGCGTGGGCCGAGCTGGCGTGTTCGCCCTTCGTCCCTCTTGCGAGAAGGGAGCGTAGTCAGAGGGGGCTGGCAGGGTGCGCGCATGACCGATGGCGAGGGTGCGCGCATGACGCGGATCCTGAGCGGGCTGCCGGGCCACGATGCACGTCACCGCGATCCTCCCGATCGCCTTGGTCCCGGCCGGAGCACTCGCCTGCCTGCTGGTACGCAACCACACCAGGGCCGAGCCCGCAGACCTCGTACCGGCTGCGGCCACCCGGGAGACAGCGCCCGGTCGCTGACCGCACGGCCCGCTGCTGGGCCGCCGGCCCCACTGGGGAGCCTGGGAAGGATTATCGCGTTCGGATCATTTGACGCATCGACAAATGACACGATCGAGGACCTGTCCGGCGCAGGAGACGAATGGAGCCCACAATCAATGCCGAAGAAGCGCAAGAAGAACCGCACGGCGTCCCGGCAGCGCAGCACCGTGCAGACCGCCCCCGGACGGCAGGCCGTCTCGCAGCCCGCCGGTTGGGAAGCACCTGACTGGGACGAGCTTCCAGATGAAGACGATGATCCGCGCATCGCCCTGGCCAACCGATATCCGACTCCGGCTGATGGGGCGAAGGCCGTCCGGGCCGGCGAGTCCGTGGAGTGGACCGGCGACATCGAGGGCGCCAGGATGCGCCACCGCGTTGTCCTCGCGGACAACGGTGAAGCCGTAGTCGAGCAGGCCGTCTTCCTCGACGGCGCCCTGGAGCAGATGGTGCTGTGCGCGGCGCATCAGGCAGGCGAGCGCGGCCGGAACCAACTCGAAACCGGTGTGCTTTCCGCCCTCGACGCCCTGCATACCGTGATCCGGCCGATCCTGGAAACCGACATCCGTACGGTTCGTCCTGGCTACACCGCTCCGGTGCTCGAGTCCTTCTGCGAGTCTCCCGAAAAGAATGGCCCAGGTACACCCGTATTCGGATGGCGGACCTTTCACGGCGTCGGCCCGGACACCACCTGGGCCGACACGTTCGACGCGGCCACCTGGAACAGCTCCACCATGATGTCCGGCCACACCGGGGACTCAGACGGCGTCCCCGAGCTCCAGCCGAGCCAACTGACCCGGCTGCTGGGCGATCACGGCGTCCCAGTCGTCCGCTGCGGCAGTTGCGGCTATCCCATCACAGACCGGCACCCACGATGGCGCGGCGTATGGGTCTCGCCCGGCAGCGACGGCGGCCCATTGTGCGAAGCCCCCACACGCCAGCATGCCGATCCCCAATACGGGTGGCTTACGGATGCGGACTTCGGCCACCCGCACCACCCTGCACCCACGAGCGGCTGACCATGGCTATCGGCGGGGTCCGGTCCCGGGGTGGTGTGGTGTGGCGGCGGAGGCGGCGAAGAAGTAGGGGTGTGGATCGCGGTGACGCCGAACGAATCGGGGTGGTACAGCTCGCTCGGCGTGAAGGGAAAGTCCACCGCCTGGATCGGCGGCACCACTTCACCGCCCGTTAGCGGCGCGGTGGCCGTCCTCCAGCCCGGGGCGGCCGACGACCAGCCCTCGGAGCTGCGGGACGCGATCAGCGGGGCTGACACGACCTCCGAGGCGATGACCGTAGGCACCCGGCCCGCTGCCCACGAGATCCTTGGCGAGAACGTGAGGTTTCGTCCTTGCGCCGAGACGAACGGCACCTACGACGAGGTGCTGCGGCGTGCTCGGTGGCCATTGAGCGGGTGGCTGGGGCCCTTGTGGCCGCCTGCGGGGATTCAGGACGGGGCCCCCAACACGTTGGCGAGGAAGAGCGCCTCGTTGCGTCCGAGTCTGGTCGCGATCACGGCCTCGCCGCCCGTGATGCGGCCGATCACCGTGACCTTGGCGAGCAGCCGGCCCTCGCCCTGGACGATCGCCAGGGAATCCGTGGGGGCGATCCGGCCCGTCACCCTGCCGGTCAGGGCAGTGAACGCCTTGGCGTCCTTACTCTCGAACGCCACCCGCACCGACCATCCGCCCGGCCCTCCGTCCTCCGTGTCCTCGAACGCTGAGACCTGCCTGAACCTGGTAACAGTCATGCCGGGAGCGGTGGAGACGGTCACGCACTGTTGCCGGTCGTCCGAGGTGAAGCCGCGACCCGAGGGCACCCCGGGCTGCGATGTCGCCAAGGGGGCGGCTTCGGACGTCCCGCTGCCGGGACAGGCTCCAGGCTGTTCGCGCTCCACTTCGAGGAAGCGCACAGGCCGGTCCGGGGCTCCCGCGGCGCTTGTGCCACCCCCGTCGCCGGACCCGTCCCAGGGACTCAGCACCAGCAGTGTGCCGGCCAACACGCCCGCCGCGGCCAGCCCGCTGACGGTCAGCCGCACACGCCGGCTCCGTGCGGACGCGGCGGTGGCCGGCGGGCCGGGCAGGTGTGCCGTCCCGGCCGGCTCTGCCACGGCCTGCGTCGGCTCGTCCGCTTCGGTGCGCCTGGGCCGGGCGGTCCGGCCGGTGGTGCCAACGTGCCGCAGCGCGTCACGCAGGGCATCGGTCCGCTCGGCACGGTGTCGCTCGATGGCTGCGGTCCACCGGGCGTCCAGCACGCTCCCGTCGCTGCGGGCCGCCGGACCGTCACCGAGACGGTCGGCGCAGTGAGCGATCAGCTCGGCCGGCGTGGGCCGCGCCCGCGGATTCAGATCGAGACAGGGCAGAACGAGGGCGTTCAATACGGACGGGAGGCCGGAGACATCGGTCTCGCCGGTGGCCGCGCGCATCAGCAGCTCCAGAGCCGAGATCTCCTCGATGTCCAGGTAGGGCGGCCTCCCCACCGCCAGGTAGTACAGGGTCGCCCCCAGGGAGAAGACGTCGGACGCCTCAGTGGTCGGCTCCCCCCGGGCCTGTTCCGGCGAGGCGTATGCCACGGTGCCGAGCGCCGACTGGGTCCGGGTCAGGTCGTGCGCCTGCGAGATACCGAAGTCGATCACGCGCGGCCCCTCCACCGGCAGCAGCACATTCGACGGCTTGATGTCCCGGTGCACCAGCCCTGCTGAGTGCAGGGAGGCCAGGGCCTCCGCCATGCCGGCAGCCACCCAGTGCAGCGCGTCCGGTCCCAGCGTGCCGCAATCCTCCACCAGCTCCTTCAGTGAAGGCGCCGGAATGTACTCCTGCGCCATCCACGGCACCTGCGCCGTGGGGTCGGCGTCAACGACACTAGCCGTGTAGACACCGCGTACCCGCTGCGCGCACGCGACCTCGCGGGCGAACCGGCGCCGGTCGTCCGCGTTGTTCGTGATCAGCGTCTTCAGTGCGACCGTACGTCCCGCCGGTGACCGCGCCAGGTACACCCGCCCCATTCCGCCGCTCGCAAGTTCGGCCAGCACTGTGAACCGTCCGACCCGCTGCCCCGGACGTACCGTTTCCGTCCCACCCCACCGCATGCCCCCGTGCCCACCTGTCTCCCCGTTGCGGGGAAGTCGTAGCCCTGGCGGTCGCGCCGCACTCGACTCGACCGCTCTGCATCGTCACGTACGGGACTGGAACTGTGCATGCTTTTGGCCGAGTTCACCGGCGGAGCAGCGGACATCGGGCCACCGTGTGCGGGAGTCGGCCCATCTGGGGGTGCTCGTACTCGACCGGCGGCTTGATGTTCTCGGCAGGAGGCGGCGCGTGGCCCGATTGCGGTGATGCCGGGGCGCGGGCCACTTCCCGACCCGATCGGTCACCTGGTGCCCCGCCCGGTCCGGAGGCCTTCACGCACCGGGGCAGCTGGGCTCCGCGGCGGGCTTGCCCGGTCACGAGGGCTTGCCCACCCCAACCGGAGGCTTGTCCAATAGGTCACCTGGGGCCTGCCCAACGCACGGGGAAGCCTGAAGTTGTCAGATTCTCACAGCTTCTCGTTCGTGCTGGCGGACTGTCACTGCGTCGCGCGCTGGGCGATAGTCCATTCCCTGTCCATCTGCGGTTTCCTGCCGAGTCTGCGGTGTGAGTGAACGGGTCCCGGACGACCTGCGCGGCGAGTTGCATCACCGGCCCGCAAGGAGGATCGGACCAGTGGCGGTAGCGGGTTGAGGGTTGCGTTCGGTGCAGGCGTCCGTGCGTTCGTCCGACGGTGGATTTGCCGGAAGGGACTGCGGCGGTGCCGTGCTGTCTCGTGAAGCCGTGGCGAGCTGCTGGTGCTGGTGCTCTCACGCTTGGCAGTCAGGATGGCTGGACTTGGTCGAAGAGGGCGAGGGCGTCGGCGGGGTCCGGGCTCACGAGGCGTTCCAGACCGGCCGTCGTGATCTTTGCCCACCTGCCGGCCCGTGCCCACATCTGTTCCTCGAAGGCGCGGACGGTCTCGTCCAGATCCGCAGGGCCGGCGGCGATGGACTCGGCGAGTTCGGCGCCTTCCAGCATCGCGAGGTTCGCGCCCGCCCCCAAGAGGGGCATCAGGTGGGCGGCGTCGCCCAGGAGCGTCACCCCGGAAACGCGGGTCCAGGTGTGGGACACGGGCAGGACGTGGAGGGGGCGGTGGACGAAGGCAGTGCCGTGGCGAAGGAGGTCGAGGACAGGAGCGGCCCAGCCGTCGAACAGAGCCAGCAGCCTCGATCGCACGGCTTCGACGTCGGCCAGATCCAGGTTCTCGTGCCAGTCCAGAGGGGCACGGAGCTGGGCGTACACCTTGACGTGGCCGCCGCTGTTGCGCTGGGCGACGAGAGCCCGGTTCACGCCGTACACCGCCACGGAACCGTCGCCGACCAGCCGGGCGAGGTGGGAAAGGCGGGTGTCGACGTCGTCGAGGGAGGTCTCGACAGAGGTGACGCCGGTGTAGTGCGGCGTCGCCGACGAGACCGCCGGGCGGACCCGGGACCAGGCACCGTCCGCGCCGATCACCAGGTCGAACGTCTCCTGCCGCCCGTCCGCGCAATGGACCAGCACGCCGTTCCGGGTCCCTGGCACCACCTGCTTCACGCCACGGCCCCACCGGACGTCGAGAGGGCCGAGCAGCAGATCGCGGAGTTGACCCCGGTCGATCTCGGGATGGGCCCGGTCGTCCGGACGGGGGCGCCAGTCACGCAGGACGGCCCCGTCCGTGCCCAGGATGCGCATGGCCTGCCCCTCGGGACGGGACAGCGCCTGGAACTCCGCCAGTAGCCCCGCCTTTTCCAGAGCGAGTTGGCCGAGCCCTTCGCGCAGGTCCAGGGTGCCGCGGTCAGTGCCTACTTCATCGGCGCGATCAAGCGCGACACCGCGCATCTGCGGGCCGAGCACGCCACGGGCCTGTCCAAGCACGACTGGCAGCGCGCCCACGGCCCCCCACATGACGAGCATGCTGGCCACCGGCCGCTTCCCGGCGTTGGCCAAGGCCGTGTACGACGGCACGGACGTGGACGCCGAGACGTCCTTCGCCACCGGCCTGGACTGGGTCCTCGACGCCGTGGCCACCAGACTCGCCCGGCCGCCGGCGTGACGCTCAGCTGTTGCCGATGCGAGCGAGGCCGGGGCCCAAGCTCGGCGCATCGCCCGGCTCAAGCAGTGGCGCGGCCTGGCCCTGCGGACGGACGAACCGGCCATCACCTCCCAGGCGGCCGCGCTCCACGTCGAGTCCATCTTGATCTGGGTCCGGTGCTGAGCAGGTCGCTGAACCCTGACATTCGGGTCGTCAGTTGCTGAGGGCAAGCCTGATACCGAAGACGCCGATGACGGTGCCGGTGATGCGGCCGAGCGCACGGCGAGCGTGGGGCTTGCGGAGCCACCCCTGCAGAACGCGGGCGAAGCCGATGAGGACGGCAGACCAGAGCAGGCCGATCAAGATGTGCACCGTGGTGAGCAGGAGGCCCATGGTGAAGTGGTCGGTACCTGGGGGATGAACTGAGGCAGGACGCGACGTAGAAGGCGCCCATCTTCGGGTTCAGGAGGTTGGTGAGCGTCCCCTGCCGCCAACCTCCGCTGACCGAGTCCGGGCCGGCAGCCAGAACACAGTCCTCCTGGTCTGCCGAGGCAGCCCCCGGAAGGTGCCCCGGAGCATGCGGAACCCCATCCAGACCAGGTATGCAGCGCCGATCCAGCGCAACGCGGCGTGAGCGAGATGGGAGGCCGTGAGCACTGCAGCCACTCCGAGGGAGGTGAACGCACCCCGCATCAGGGTGCCGGTCTGGATTCCGAGGACGACACCCATGGCGCTCCCGCGCCGGCCGAGAGCCGACGTGCGCAAGATCAGCGCCGTGTCGAGTCCGGGAGTCAGAGTGAGAAGCCCTACAACCAGGGCGAAGGACCACAGGGTGGAGCCTATTCCCATGGAAGGCCGGCTTACCCCGCCAGATCGCCTGCTTTGTTAGCGGGTCTGGTGGATCTTGAGCCACCGCGTGCGCAGTGGCGCCTCGAGAACGGGTGACCGCGTGACAGCGCGCTCGTGTCGTGCGCCCACCCCCTTGTCCGGCGCCGGGGCTGCACCCTATTTTACTCTTGAGTAAGTTGACTTTGGAGTAAGGAGTGAATCTTGACTGCCTATCGGACGGTCATGGTCGGCACCGACGGTTCGGACTCGTCGTTAGCAGCGGTCGAGGCGGCTGCCCGCCTGGCCGCCGCCTGCGGGGCGGAGTTGGTGATCGCCTGCGCTTATCTGCCGATGCGAGGGCCCGAGTTGGACCTGGCACGGGACCAACTGGGAGCGGAGGCGTATCAGGTGGTGGGCTCGGCGCCCGCTGAGAGCACTCTGCGTACCGCCGGTGACCGGGCACGTGCGCAGGGCGCGGTGAACATGCGGGCAGTCGCAGTGCAGGGCGAACCGGTGCCCGCGCTGGTACAGGTCGCCCGGGAGTCCGCCGTCGATCTCGTGGTTGTCGGCAACCGGGGGCTGCGCTCACTCGCCGGGCGCATCCTCGGCTCCGTACCCGCGGATATCGCCAGGAAGGCAGACCTCGACGTGCTGATCGTCCACACCACGTGAACGCGGCCGAGCCTGAACGGGAACCGGTGGCCCCGCCCAGCGGTGACCGACTGCGCCGAACCGTCGAGGAGGTGCTGCTCGGTACCGGGCGCCTCTGGACACGACGGGAGACGGCCGAGCGCTCCGGGGTGCGGCCCGAGCGCACGGAGCGGATCTGGCGTGCGCTCGGCTTCCCGACAGTCGACGGCGACGCGCGGGTGTTCACGGATGCCGACGTCGACGCGTTGCGCGCAGGGGAGCGGCTCATCGAGGCCGGACTGATCACCGAAGAGAGCGAGACGATGATGGTACGGGCCCTGGGGCACCATCTGTCCCGGCTCGCCGAATGGCAGGTGCACACGCTCTGGACCTGGATGAACCACGGCTCGGCCAATCCCGGCGCGGGGGAGCTGATGGGGCACGCTGCGACGCTCCTGCCGGAGATCGAGCTTTTGCAGGGGCATGTGTGGCGTCGGCATCTCGCTGCGTATGCAGACCGGTTGATCGCCGAAGCGGAGGAGCAGCCCGTCTCGCCGCTGGAGGGGGCGGCGGCGCGGAAGGCCGAGCCGGTGGGTTCGACGGCGGGTGGAGGGCTCCGGACCGCGGGCGGTGGCGATGTCCGCAACCGGGCAGTGGGGTTCACCGACATGGTGGGCTACACGCGGATGACCCGAGGGCTGGACAGCATCGAACTAGCCGGGGTGCTCGACCGGTTCGAGAGCCTGACCGGCGATGTGGTCGCGGAAGGGCGGGGGCGGGTGGTCAAGACCATCGGTGACGAGGTGCTCTTCGTCTGCGAG
Source organism: Streptomyces sp. OR43 (assembly GCF_008042275.1). Classification (GTDB taxonomy): domain Bacteria; phylum Actinomycetota; class Actinomycetes; order Streptomycetales; family Streptomycetaceae; genus Streptomyces. The sequence goes on from NZ_RDBK01000040.1 coordinate 48,102, forward strand.
TCGGCGTCCGCGGCCGCCGACATAGGCCTGGAGCTCACCGCGCGTACCGAAGCGGAATCAAGGCTCCCGCAGGTACGAACCGGGCTGGCACACGGCCCTGTACTCAGCCGCTACGGCGACGTCTACGGCGCAGCGGTCAACATCGCTGCCCGGCTCACCGCGGTGGCCCGCCCAGACAGCGTACTGGTCGACACTGAATGCGCCACCGAGCTGGCTGGCATGCCTGCCTACGAACTCACGACTCTCCGCCCGGTGTCGGTACGCGGGTATAGCAGGCTGCGTCCCGTACTGCTGCGACGCCCGACTACCCGTCAGCGCGGGAACTCGGAGCCCTACTGACGAGTTCGGGCACAGTTTGGCCCTGTCCGGTGGATCGTGGATGGTCGCTACCTACAGAGGCAGCCGGTCAGACCCCCGCATCTGGGCGCATGACCCTCTCATGGCGTTTCGTCCTGCCGGGCCAGGTCCGGGCCGTGGCCACGGTGGACCCCATCCGGACCATTGACCGTGACCGGCTACGGTGCGAATCACATAGTGATCGTGATCATGAGGGTCGACCTTTGAGGCAGGGCGGCGTGGCAGCGGCCTACCCGCGGACGGGCAGGCCGCAATCCCGTTCGTCCACGCAGGGCACGCTGTGGGTCGCCTACCCGGATGGCGACGGCCGGCTGCAGAAAGGTGTGCTGCCGGGCCGGCCGACTGGGCCCACGGCCCGTCCGGAGTGACGACCCGATTGGCGGTTGGCCGGTCCGTTTCTCGTTGCTCCGCAGCGCGGCCGATGAGTTTGTGGCTCCCGGCCGGTCCAAGCTTGTGAGAACGCAGGAAAGGACACTGCCATGTCGGAGCTTCTCGTTGGCTTCATCACCTCCCTCGACGGCTACGCATCGGGTGAGGGGTGGCCCGGGTTCTGGGGCCTTGAGGGCCCGGAGTACCTTGCATGGCTCGGTGAGCAGCCCGAGGTCACCTACCTGATGGGAGCGAACACCTACCGTCTGATGTCGGGCTTCGCCGCAGGCGAGGTCCCGACTGGTCAGGACGAGTTCCGCCCCGAGGAGGAGGCGTCCGTCGACGAGCTCACGCAAGCGTCCAAGGTGGTGTTCTCCTCCTCGCTGAAGGAGCAGCCCCTGACGTGGGCCAACTCCACGCTCGTCCGCGACGACGCCGTCGAGGCGGTCCGCGCCATGAAGTCGAGTGGCTCGGGGTTCCTCAGCACGATCGGCAGCCTCAGCCTGTGCCGGTCCCTGCTGCGTGCCGGACTCGTCGACCGGTTCCGGGTCGTGATGTTCCCGGTGATCACCGGGGCCACGGGTGAAGAACGCATCTACGACGGCTATCCGGACGTCGCCCTGGAGATGATCGAGCACCGCACGTTCGACGGCCGCATCCAGATGGTCGAGTACAAGCCCCGCGTGCTCGAGCACCCGCCGCTCTGCGTCTCTGCGTAGTGTCGCCCCGTCCCCGTCCCCGGCCTGGATGGGGCGCCAGGCCGACGTCGGCGGGCGGCCAACGGTAGGGCGCCCGATCCACCTGGCCCCGAGCCGCCGCCGATCCTCCGGGGCGCGCCCGTCGGTCCGAGCCGCAGGGCCCAGCGATTTGTCGAGATAGCGATCTAGTGCTGTGGCCGGGAGGTTCGCCGGAGTGTTGGTTGGAAGGGTCGGATGAGGCCGATGCCCTCCACGGCACCCCTGGCCTGACGGCCGGCACCGGCGCCGGCTGCTCGGCGGGCGCCCGAACGCCGGCCGGACGCCTGTCTGTCGGGCCCGCCCGCTCAGCTCCGCCAGGTGGGCACGTCCGGTAGCGGGCCGGGCGGCGGCAGATCCAGCTCCTCGACGACTACCTGGGAGCGCTGACCGCACAGGATCACTCCAACGAAGCGAGCTATGAGTGATCCTGACGGCCGAGGAGGATCGGTATCACAGCTCCGGATTCATGACCGGAGGCGTGATCTTGACCTCCTGGCGAATGTGCATGGTCTGGTAGACGGTGGCAGCCCGGCAGGGGGGCGGGGGAGATGTCCAGGCGGGACGCTGGCGCGCAAGGGCTCCGTGGTAGCCGGGAACTGATCGGCCGCTCCTCGGCGGCGGCCCTGCTGCACCGTGGAGGGTGCGCCATCTCCCCGGGCCGGATCGGAGAGATCTCCCGGGAGGACGCCATGGTGGCCCTGGCCGAGCCGGACATCGATCCGTGCGAGGTCTGCCGGCCGGAGACCGGGCTGCAAGACTGAACTGCCTGCACCCGCGACACCCCCCTGCGCACTGCTGGCCCGCCCACCGCCGACCATCCCCGCAGCCGGCCAGGTCATCATGCTCGCTGCCGTACACCCTCGGAGCCTGTGACATCTGGCCAGTCTGATGGGACGCTGCGCGACCAGGACGAAATTGGCGCGACTTCACAGGAAACCGGGCCCGGGGCCATGCTGCCGTCCAAAACGGGCGGCGGCGACGCGGCCTGTTGCTGCCCGCCGTGATGGGAAGGCTGTCAGACTGATGGGCTCAACTTGCCTACTTTGTCGCGGAGGCCACTGGATGAATGCCACCCCCGAGGGAGCCGAAGTGCGCACTGGTGGATGTCTGTGTGGTCGGATCCGCTTCACCGTCACGGGCCCTGCGGTATACCCGCACACATGCCACTGCGGGCACTGTGTGAAGCTCGGTGGGGCCCCGGTGATGTGGTGGGTCGGCTTCGAGCGGGTCACGTGGACGGGCGAGGGAGGTGAGCCGACCTGGTTCGAGACGTTCCCGGGCAAGGCCAAGCGCGGCTTCTGTGCCAACTGCGGCAGTCGAGTCGCGGCGGTCGATTGCGACATTCCGGAGATCGGCATCAACGTCCCGGCTCTCGACGACACCAGCGGTGTGGACCTCGCGCCGGTCAACGCATCCTTCCGCGAGAGCGCCGTTCACTGGATGCCCCCGGTGCCCGATACCAGCACAGCCCCATCGGCTAGCACCCAGTCCACTCGGGCGACCAATACGGTCCCGGCCTCGCAGAGCTTCGCCCAGCCTGGCGTCGCCGACTGCAACACCAGTCCGTGGTGCTGAAACACGACCGGTGAAACGCCAAGGCCGCGTAGTTGTGCCTTGGCGGTATCCGTCAAGCGATTCGGCTGACGAGATGGGCTCAGCTTCGATGTCTTACATCCACTGGTCCGAAGCTCGGGCCGGTCACCAGAGGGAGATGGACCATACGTCCCCTACCTGGTGTCCGTCCGGATCGGTGGGGCCTGCACCGTATGGATCAGGATCGAGGATGACGTCGATGCGGGCGGCAGACTTGGATACGCAGTAGCGGTGCATGTCGCGCGAGGTTTCTTCGAGCTCCACCGAGTGTCCCAGGGACAGGATGGCGGCCCGAAGTTCCTCCAACGGCAGTCGGGGCGCGAACTTCCCGTACTTCCGCGAAAGCGGAAGCGGCACGGTGCTCGGGGACAGGTCGTACAGCAGCCGTTGGGGCTTGACGCCGAAGCCGAAGCAGGACATCTGTCCCCGGAGCCCATGCTGGTCCGGTGAGAAGTTGATCTCCACGAGTCCGTAGTCCCTCCGTAGGAGGCTGCCACCGGGAACATCGAGGAAATCCGGCCCCACAGCAGCTTCCCAGCCCCCGGGACCGGTGCCGATTCCAGCTCCAAGTACGTCGCCACTGGTGGCGGCGTGGGCGTATAAGTCTAGAGCTGACACCTGCTGACCTGCCTTGTTCGTTCGAGGGAACCGTCTCGAACGGTAACAACCCACTGCCAATTCCGTGGTTCGGCCTCCCGTCGGTGTATGCACTCAAGATTCGGTCCGACGGGACGATGGCCGTTTTGTGTGTCGGCGAGGCGGCACGGCCCACCTGGTGGACACGGTTCTTCGGCCTCTGGTGACCGATGCTGTGGGCTGGCTGCCCGCCGCTAGCCAGGAGTTCTTACGGTCGGGCCGCCGAGATCAGTCCGCCGGGCCACTCCTCGCGCTGCGGCGGGGTGCTGATCGGGCGGCCGTAGGCGGCAGCGCGCTCGCGCAGGGTGTGGCTGTCGGCCTCCCAGCCGTGCCCGGCCAGCCAGCCCACCGGGTCGTCGGGCATCTCCGAGACCCACATGGACGCCGCCGATCCCGGCACGGCCTCCGCGCCGAAGCGCTCGATCACGCCGCGCGATCCCAATGTCAGCCCCATCCGACTGCCTGCCGCCGACTGCGTGCTGATCCGGGCCAGCAGGAGCTCCACCGCGTCCTCGGGCAGATAGATCAGCAGTCCTTCGGCGATCCACGCGGTCGGCGCGGCCGGATCGTGCCCTGCGGCGGCCAGAGCGCTTGGCCAGTCCTCACGCAGATCCACCGCGACGGTGATCCGCTCGCAGCGTGCGACGGCCCGCTCCTGGCGCAGTACCGAAGTCTTGAAGTCCAGTGGTGCAGCGGTGTCGACCTCGAACAGCCGGGTGCCCTCGGGCCAGTCCATCCGGAAGGCCCGGCTGTCCATGCCGGCGCCGAGCAGCACGACCTGCCGGACCCCGGACGCGGAGGCCTGCTGCAGCAGGTCGTCGAGGAACTTCGTCCTGATGACGATGGAGAGCGACACGGCCAGCCGACGGCGTCGCGCGGCCTCGTCATCGGGCAGCGGCGGCGAGGAGGGCCACAGGCCGCCGGCGGTGGCGAAGGCCTGTGCCAGTGGGTCGCAGAACAGCGCGTTGTCCCGCTCGGTCTCCAGCGCCCGCACCCTGGCCACTCCCACCGCCGTGGCCCACACTCCCGAAGGTTGCACCTGCTCCTGCTCATTAGCCACTGCGCCAGCCTAGACGACGGATTCCAAGGGGCCTGATGAGGGAAGCCAGGCTCATTCGCGGCCAGTGTCAGTCTTGCGCGCGCTGACCGCCTACGACCAGCACAACCACCATGAGGCGAGGATCAACGGTCACCCAGTGGACGCGACCACACGAAGTGGACCAGAGCCGGTTGTCGTGTACAGAGCCAGGGGAGGGAAGTCGCCACGGAGCGCCGCGTGGTCGATGCCGTGGTTGATGTCGGGCCCGAACCCGCGGTACGGCAGGTGCACAATCACGGGTAGGACCTTGGCGCGTTCTTGTGGAGCACGTTCCCCCTTGGATGGTGGTCAAGTGCGTTCGGGCAGGTTGGCGGCGGCGTCATGGGCCGAGGTTGCGTATGGTCCTTGGATACTCGGCCTGCCTGGGGGTGCGGCAACGGCGGCCCGTCGTGTAAGCGCGGTGAGGAGCAGGGCGACCGCGGTGGCGCCTGCGCCGACGACCACGCAGGTGATGAACCCCTCTCTGAGGTTGTGCGTGGGCCCGAGGAGTGGGCCGAAGGCGGCGATGCCGATGGCTGCGCCGATCTGGCGGGAGGTGTTGAAGACTGCGGACGCGGCCCCGTGCAGGGCAGGTTCGACGGCGGCGATGGACCGCGAGGTCATGGTGGGCACGAGTAGTCCCGAGCTGAACCCGGCGGGAACAAGGGCAAGCACCAGTAGCCAGAGCGCCGATGACGTGCTGGCCCACGCCACCGCGAGGAACGTGGTGGTCAGCCCGGCCTGGCCTATGCCCAGGACTGCGGTAGTTCCGATCCGTCGCGCGAGTGGGGCGGCGCAGATGCTGCCGATCGAGATGAGGCCGGTCAGAGGCAGGAACAGCAAACCGCTGACGAGCGCGCTGAGCCCGCGGCCTTGCTGGAGCATCAGGCTCATCGCGAACAGCAGCCCGTAGAAGGCGAAGTTGAACAATGCGCCTTGTGCGGCTGTGGCGACGAACCTGCGGTCAGAGTAGACGACTGTCGGCAGGAGAGGTGCCGGGGTGGACCGTTCGACCCAGACGAAGCCGACGAGCCCGGTGACCGTCAGCGCGGCGGCGATGATGACTGCGGGGCTCAGCCAGCCCTGCGCGGGGGCTTGGACGAGCGCGAAGACCAGACCGCCGATCAGTGCGGTCGCACAGCCCATGCCGACGATGTCGGGGCGCCGACCGCCCCGCGCGGTGGTGGGCATCGAACGGATGCTCCAGAGGGCGGCGGGGATCCCGATGACCACGTTGACGGCGAACACGGCACGCCAGTTCGCGAGCGCGACGAGCGCCCCGCCCAGCAGCGGACCTGAGGCCATTCCGACGCCCCCGGCGGCGGCCCACCAGCCAACGAGTCGGTTCCGCGCTTGCTCATCGGTTGCGGATGCCGTGGCCAGGACGAGCGCGCTCGGCAGCAATAGAGCAGAGCCCGCGCCCTGGACCAACCGGGCGAAGTTGAGCACCAGCATCGAGTTGGCGGACGCGCAGACTGCAGAGGACGCGGTGAAGACCAGCAGGCCGGCCGCGAAGGTCCACTTCGCACCGAGGGCGTCCGTGATCGCGCCGGCACCGAGCATCACCGCGGCGAAGGAGAGGGTGTAGGCGTTGACCGCCCATTCGAGCTCGGAGCGGGAGGCGTGCAGGTGCGAGGTGAGTTGGGCGAGGGTGAGGTTCACGATCGTGCCGTCGACGAAGACCATGAAGGCCGCGATCAGCGCGAGCACCACGACACCCCGACGGTGTTCGATGGTCACGGAAGCACTCATGTCGTTGCAGGCCGCGGGAGCCTCCCCCTGAGTGGTGGACACGCTGATACTGGATCTGCTTGATCCGGAGGAAGCGAGAAGACCGCCGATGGCGATGAAGGACTACTCGGACGAGTTCAAGACCGATGCCGTGGACCTGTTCGAGTCCACACCTGGGGCGACCTACAAGAGCATCGCCGCCGACCTGGGCATCAACAGGAACACCCTGCGGAACTGGGTGCTGCGGGCCCGCGAAGTCCGGGGCGTCGGCCCGGACGCTGCCCGGAACACCGGGACAGTGTCCCGGGCAGCGCAGGTGACAGCGGCCGCGGATGC
>NZ_RDBK01000041.1:0-19150 GCF_008042275.1 Streptomyces sp. OR43
CCTGTACGCATGCCCAKCACACCGCCCACCGCACCGCCCATCGCACAGCCCACGGCACCGCTCACCGCACCGCCCACCGCACTGCCCACCGCACCGGCTCCCCGGGCGCAGTCGGCAGCGGCGGCTCCCCGGCGTCCCGGAGAGGTTCCGGACGGGCCGGCCCCCGGCCCCGACGCCTGGGCACCCGGTCCGGAGGCCCCGGCCCCGACCCCGCCGGGGCCGGACGCGGGCGCTCCGGTGGTGTGCCCCAACTGCCGCGCGGAGAACGCCCCGGAACGCACCCTCTGCGTCCGGTGCGCCCTGCTCCTCGACCCGGGGCCGCCCCCCGCCCTCCGCCCGCCATGGTGGCGCCGGATTCTTCGGCGGAGGCCGGGGAAGAGCCGTGCCGCGGGGACGCGGCCACGGCGCGGACGGCGCAGACCGAGGTTCGCGCTGCCGTTCGTGCTGCTTCTGCTGGCGGCCGGGATCTGGTTCGCGCTGCCGCACCTGTCCGGCCTGCTCGGCCTCGCCAAGGAGGAGACGGGGGCCCCGGAGGCGGTGGAGCCGTCCGCGTTCCGCAGCTCCGGCTCCGCTCCGGGACATCCGGCGGCGGCGGCCTTCGACGGATTCAACAACCGGTATTGGGCCCCGCGGGAGAGCGGTGACGGAACCGGCGCGCACCTGGACTGCTCGTTCACGCAGCCGGTCAGGCTGCTGAAGATGGTGATCTTCTCCGGGACTTCGGCGCGGAAGGACGAATTCCTCACGCAGGCCAGGCCGGCCCGCATCACCGTGGTGCTGACCTCGAAGGACGGCAAGGAGAGCAGCAAGACGGTCCGGCTGGCCGACGAGCCGGGCCAGCAGACGTTCGACATACGGGGATCGGACACGGTCGCCGTGCGGCTCACGGTCGACTCCGCGTACGGCACGGGCAAGGGGCGCCGGGTGGCCGTCGCGGAGGTCGAGTTCTTCGGACACCGGTCCTGACACGCCCCTGAAGTCCGGACGACGGTCCGGGGCCCCGCTGCGCCGGCCGTCGGGTCGGGACCGCCCTTCAGAGGCGGGTACTGAGCGGCTGCAGGACCGGCCCGCACAGCCGGAGCAGCGTCTCGTCGTCGCCGAAGCCGCCCGCCTTGATCAGGACGGGGAGGGACGACGGGCCGATCGGGGTCCCCCGGGCGACGCCGGGTTCGGGCTCGTCGAGCAGGTCGATCCCGTCGATGCCGAGGGCCTGGAAGACGGCGGCGGCCGTCTCTCCGCCGGTGACGACGAGTGCGTCGACCAGATGCTCCCCGGCCAGTGTCCGTACGACTGACGCCAGGGAGCGGGCGAGGGCGCGCGCGATGTGCGGCGCATGGCGTTCATCGGGTGTCTGCACGGTGAGAACGGGGGCGGTCAGGGCGCGCAGCGCCTCCGCCGCCGGGGTGGGATCGTCGCCGACGGTGACCCCCTGGACGTCGGCCCGGGCGCGGAGCGCGGCCAGCTGTCGCCGGGTCGCCGGATGGGCGCTGCCGACGACGACGAGCGGTCGGCGTGCCGGTGCCGGTGCGGGCGCGACCGGTCCGTCGACGCGTGCGCACCGTCGGGCCAGGGCGGCCGCCAGCCCGGGCGATCCGACCCACAGGACGTCGTCGAGGCGGGGGACCACCGAGACCAGGCGGTCGAGGTCGCCGTCCGTCGCGGCGGAGCAGACGACCAGAGCGCCCCGGCGGATCAGGCCGGGCAGCTCCGCCGCCCGGTCCGGTCCGACCGCGACGGCGTCCGGGAACACCGTCATGAGGTCGGAGCACCGCACCGGATGAACGGGGTCGCGGGCGAAGTCGCTCTCGTGGACCGGTACGCCCCGCACGTACTGGACCGCCTCGACCGTCACCCTGCCCTCCGCGGGAAAGGCGGGAGCGATGACGACGGCCCGGCGTCGCGATCCCGCCCATGCCGCCCGGGCCTCTGCCGCGACATGGCCGCGCAGGGTCGAATCCACCGTTTTGAACAGCAGTTCGTTGCCGGCGAACCGGCGGGCGGCCCGGCCCGTACGTGCGGCGGCGGCTTCCTCGTCCAGCAGCCGGGTCCCCAGATCGACCGCGGTCACCCCGGCGACGGGCGGGAGTTCCGCCGCCGGCGCGGACAGGAGGATCCGTGCCTCGTGGCCGGTCCGGCGGAACGGGGCGGCCCCGTCCCCGGCACTGGTGAGGTCGTCCGCGAGGATGCCGATGCCCTGGCGGGCGTCCTGGCCGGATGTCATGCCGCACCTCTCCGTCGAGCCGGTCATCCGTGAAGGAACCCATAGTCGACGACATCGTGGACGCAGGACAAACGCTGAGTGCTCACAGGTCCGGTGAGGGAATCACCATCGAGCGCTTCCACCTGACCTTTCGTGCCGCGGTGGCAGGATCCGGTGCCGCGTTCGCACGGCCGCGGAGCCGTCGGAAGAACTGGCTGGACAGCCGGCCCGATCCGGCGGACGCCGGCTCCGGGTGAGCGGCGCCCGGCGCGCCGGGCGCCGCTCGCTTGCGGCAGCGCGGCGGTCCCTGCAGGGTTCCGGGTGTGGCTACTTTGCTGATCGTCCATCACACGCCCTCGCCGAACTGCCAGGCGCTGTTCGAAGCCGTCGTCTCCGGTGCGACGACGGATGAGATCGAGGGGGTCGAGGTCGTCCGGCGCGCGGCGCTCGCCGCGACGGCGTCCGACGTCCTCGCCGCCGACGGTGTGCTGCTCGGCACCCCGGCGAACCTCGGCTACATGTCCGGCGCTCTCAAGCACTTCTTCGACCAGGTCTACTATCCCTGCCTGGACACGACCCGGGGCCGTCCCTTCGGGTACTACGTGCACGGTGGAAACGATGTCACCGGTGCCGTGCGGGCCATCGAGTCGATCACGACGGGGCTGGGATGGCGCCGTGCGGCGGACGCCGTGAAAGTCACGGGAGAGATCGCCAAGGCGGACACCGAGGCGTGCTGGGAACTGGGGGCGACCCTGGCTGCCGGCCTGGCGGACTGACCCGCGGGCTCTTCACGGCCTCCGCCGCACCGCGTACGGCCGGAAGGTCCTCGCGGTCGGCGGCGACTTTGAAGGGGCGCGACGCGCCGGCATCGGGGTGCCGTTCGTCCGGATGACCGTCTTCTCGACCGCCGGTGCCCTGGCGGCAGTCGTGGGCCGTTTCCTCGCCGGACAGATCCAGACGGCGAGCCAGACCTCTGGCGGCGGGAAATCTGCTGATGAACGTCCTCGCCGCCGTCATCGGCGGGGCCGGCCTGTTCACCGGCCGCGGTTCCGGCCGGCCGGCCCCGCTCGGTACGCCCCGGTGCTCGGATCCGTCCCGTCCGGGATGAACAGGGGATGCCGGCAACGCCGTGGGCCGGACTGTGTCCGCCCCATGAACTCTCGGCCCTGACAAGGCGGGTGGACGGAACAGACGGCGCAGCCGCGTTGTTGTCGTTCGCAGCATGGCGTGTACGGCCATGATCCGCCGGGCATTGCGCGGCGAGCCCGGCGCGCGTAGCGTTCCGTGCAGGTCATGAGTGTCAGCGTCAAGCCCTGGCTTGCTGAGCGGCAACCCTCCTGCGCGACGGGGTGCTCCAGGTGACGACCAGGCGGGGCCCGTCCGGGTTCCGCAAACGCGAGGCCTCCGGGCCCGCCGAGCCGGAAGAGTGGAGGCGACGGTCATGCCACCGGTGACCTGCCCGCTCGTCAGGGTGCTCGCCCCCCGCCGCCGCGTCCACCTCTACACCCGGCCCCACATCGACCTCCAGCGCGTGGCCGGCGCGCTCTGTTGTTCCTGACCCGTACCCGCGACGCCGAACCTCCCGACGAGGCCCGGCGATCACCCACGGTCGATCAGGAAGGCACCCCGTCGTGTCCGCATCGTCATCCCCGCATCCTCCCCTGTCCGCCCCCCTGCACCTCGCCGTCGCGCTCAACGGCGCGGGCTGGCACCCGGCCGCGTGGCGCGAGCCGGAGGCCCGTCCCGGGGAACTGCTCACCGCCGCGTACTGGACCGACACCGTCCGAGAGGCCGAACGCGGCCTGCTCGACTTCGTGACGATCGAGGACGCGCTCGGGCTCCAGTCCTCGCGGTTCGGCGAGCCCGACGGCCGCACCGACCAGGAGCGCGGGCGCCTCGACGCGGTACTCATCGCCGCTCGCGTGGCCCCGCTGACCCGGCACATCGGGCTCGTCCCCACCGTGGTCGCCACGCACACGGAGCCGTTCCACCTCTCCAAGGCGATCGCCACGCTCGACTACGTGAGCACCGGCCGGGCCGGTCTGCGCATCCAGGTGTCGGCCCGGCAGAACGAAGCCGCCCACTTCGGCCGCCGCACGTTCCCGCACTTCGACATCGAGGACCTGGGCACGCCGGCCGTCCGCGACCTGACCGCCGAACTCTTCGAGGAGGCCGCCGACTACGTCGAGGCGGTGCGCCGTCTCTGGGACAGCTGGGAGGACGGCGCGGAGATACGCGACGTCGCCACCGGCCGCTTCATCGACCGCGACAAGCTGCACTACATCGACTTCGAGGGACGGCACTTCAGCGTCAAGGGCCCCTCTATCACGCCCCGGCCCCCGCAGGGACAGCCGGTCGTCAGCGCTCTGGCCCACCAAAGCGTGCCCTTCCAACTGGTGGCCCGCTCCACGGACATCGGCTATGTCACTCCGCACGACGCCGGCCAGGCCCGCACCATCATCGAAGAGATCCGTGCGGAACAGGCAGCCGCGGCGCGCGCGGCGGATCCCCTCCACGTCTTCGGGGACCTCGTCGTCTTCCTCGACGACGATCCCGGAGCCGCAGCAGCCCGCCGGGACCGTCTCGACGGCCTTGCGGGATATCCGTACACCAGTGACGCGAAGGTCTTCACCGGCACACCCGCGCACCTGGCGGACCTGCTCCTGGAATGGCAGCGCGCCGGGCTCACCGGATTCCGGCTGCGCCCCGCGGCGACCGCCCACGACCTCCCGGCGATCACCCGTGAACTCGTACCCGAACTGCAGCGCCGCGGCGCCTTCCGGACCGCCTACGAGGCCGACACCCTGCGCGGGCTGCTCGGACTCGCCCGCCCCGCCAACCGCTACGCCGCCGTCTGAGCCGGAGGGACCACCGATATGAGCACCGACAACGGCGCCGGCAACGGCAAGCCGCTCAAGCAGATCCATCTCGCCGCCCACTTCCCGGGCGTGAACAACACCACCGTATGGAGCGATCCCGCGGCAGGAAGCCACGTCGAGTTCAGCTCGTTCGCCCACTTCGCGCGCACCGCCGAACGCGCCAAGTTCGACTTCCTGTTCCTCGCCGAAGGGCTCCGGCTCCGCGAACAGGGCGGTAAGATATACGACTTGGATGTCGTGGGGCGCCCCGACACCTTCACCGTCCTGTCCGCCCTGGCCGCCGTCACCGAACACCTGGGCCTCACCGGCACGATCAACTCCACGTTCAACGAGCCCTACGAGGTGGCCCGTCAGTTCGCCAGCCTCGACCACCTCTCGGGCGGGCGCGCGGCGTGGAACGTCGTCACCTCGTGGGACGCCTTCACGGGCGAGAACTTCCGGCGCGGCGGGTTCCTTCCGCAGGAGGAGCGGTACTCCCGGGCCAAGGAGTTCCTCGCCACGGCCAACGAACTGTTCGACTCATGGCGGGGCGACGAGATCGTCGCCGATCAGGGAGCCGGCACCTTCCTCCGGGACGCCCGGGCCGGATCCTTCGCGCACAAGGGACAGCACTTCGACATCGAGGGGCAGTTCAACGTCCCGCGCAGCCCCCAGGGCCGCCCGGTGATCTTCCAGGCCGGTGACTCCGACGACGGACGCGAGTTCGCGGCACAGGGCGCCGACGCGATCTTCAGCCGCTACAGCACCCTGAAGGAGGGGCAGGCGTTCTACACGGACGTCAAGGGCCGGCTCGCCCGCCACGGCCGCAGCCGCGATCAGCTGCTCATCCTGCCCGCCGCGACCTTCGTCCTCGGCGACACGGACGCCGAGGCGCAGGAACTGGCCCGCGAGGTACGCCGGCAGCAGGTCAGCGGCGCCACCGCGATCAAGCACCTCGAGTTCGTCTGGAACCGCGACCTGTCCTCGTACGACCCCGAAGGACCGCTTCCCGACATCGACCCGGACCTCGGCGAACACACGATCGCCCGCGGCCGCGCACAGGTACGCATGTACCGCGATCCGCTGGCCACCGCCCGGGAGTGGCGGGAGCTCGCGGCCGCGAAGAACTGGTCGATCCGCGACCTCGTCATCGAGACCGGCAACCGTCAGGCCTTCGTCGGCTCACCGGGCACCGTCGCGTCGACCATCAACGACTTCGTCCAGGCGGACGCCGCCGACGGCTTCATCCTGGTCCCGCACATCACGCCCGGCGGACTGGACGTGTTCGCCGACACCGTGGTCCCGATCCTTCAGGAACGGGGTGTGTTCCGTACGGAGTACGAGGGCACGACGCTGCGCGACCACCTCGGCCTGGCTCACCCCGACGACGGCGCGGCCGAACCGGTGGCGTCATGAAGTTCCTGGCCATCACTCTGATCATCCACGCCCCGGACCCGGTGACCGGCGTCCGGAAACCGACCTCCGAACGGTTCCGGGAGGTGATCGACAACGCGCTGCTCGCGGAGGAGCTGGGCTTCGACGGCTTCGGCGTCGGCGAACGGCACGAGAGGCCGTTCATCTCCTCCTCGCCGCCCGTCGTGCTCAGCCATGTCGCCGCGCTCACCTCCCGCATCCGGCTGTTCACCGCCGTCACCACCCTCAGCCTGCTCGACCCGGTGCGCGCGTACGAGGACTACGCCACGCTCGACCATCTGTCCGGCGGGCGCCTCGACCTCATCATCGGCAAGGGCAACGGGACGGCACAGCGCGAGCTGTTCCAGGTCACGCCCGAGGACCAGTGGGACCGCAACGCTGAGGGCTATGAGCTGTTCCGCCGGCTCTGGCGCCAGGACAAGGTCACCGCCTCACCGCGCTTCCGTCCCGAGCTGACCGAGGCGGAGGTGTGGCCGAGGCCGCTCCAGCGGCCCGTCCGGGTGTGGCACGGCAGCGCCACGAGCCGGGAGTCGGTCGACCTCGCCGCACGCTACGGTGACCCGCTCTTCTCGGCGAACGTCACCCACGCGATCGAGCCGTACGCCGAACTGATCCGGCACTACCGCGAGCGGTGGGAGCACCACGGCCACGACCCGGCCTTGGCGGTGGTCGGCGCGGGGACGGCCGGTCACCACACGGCCCGCACCTCGCAGGAGGCCATCGCCGCCTACCGGCCGGTGTTCGAGGGCCATCTCGCGTTTCAGAAGCAGCTGGGCGTCGAGCCGGTGTTCCCGACCCTGGAGGACTTCGTCGAGCGCAGCTCGGCGCTGATCGGCAGCCCCCAGCAGGTCATCGAGAAGGTGCACCGCTACCACGAGCAGTTCGGGCACACGGTCCTGCACCTGCACGCCGACGCAGGCGGCCTCACCGACGCACAGCACCGGGACTCCCTGGAACTCTTCCAGTCGGACGTCGCCCCGGTACTGCGACGAGACATCCCGGACCCGCCGTTCGCCTGGGCCCCGGTTCTCGCGGGGCCCTCTGCGGCGGGAGCGACCGTGCCGGTGCCCGCAGCCGCCTCCGTCTCGTCGGCCGGCTGAGGAGCGAGCCGGCCGACGAGGTGAGGCGCGTCCCCGTGCGGGCGTCCGAACGCAGTCCCGCGCCGGACGGGGGGCATGGCGGGAGGGCACCGGCGGGGCCGCCGCAGGCGGCTGTCGGGCGGACCGGTGCCGTTCCGCGCCCGTCGTGTGCTCAGGGCCGATCGGTGAGCGCGTGCGCCAGGCTGTCCGCGAACTCTGTCAGCCGGTCCCGTCGCGGGCCGGTGCGCGCTCTGCGGAAGCCGTGCCGTCGGCCCCAGAAGGCCGCCTGAACCGCGTGGAGTTGAGCCCAGCGTCGGGTGCGCTCGCGGTCGAGCTCCGCGGCCTCGGTGAAGACGTCCAGTGTCCGGTCGACGGCCCGACGCAGATCGCCGCTCCCCAGGAGTGCCGGCGCCCGCGTCTTCAGGAGATTGCCGCCGTCGTACGCGGGGTCGCCCACGTACCCCTTGGGATCGACGGCCAGCCATGGCTCGCGGTCTGCGCGCAGGATGTTCCTGGCGTGGAGGTCGCCGTGGATGAGGAGGTCCGGCTGAGCGGCGCCGAGTTCACGGACGGTCGCCACGGCGGCGTCGATCACGTGCCGCGACAGCGGGTGAGCCAACTCCTCGGCGTCCCTGCGCAGTGCTCCCTCCCATGCCCCGGCCCGGTCCCGCAGCAGGGGTAGACCGGGCGGCGCGGGAACGGCCAGCCGCCGGCTGATCAGTCCCGCCACCCGCACGACCTCGTCCTCGTCCTCGTCCTCTCCGAGGTCCGGCGCCCCTACCCGTTCCAGCAGCATCGCGAAGCGCGCGTCGTCGCGCGCGTACAAGTGCACGGCCCCCCGCCCGCCCCATGCGGCAAAGGCATCCGGCTCGTGGACGTTGCCCGGGTGCGGGAACGACACCTTCAGCACGGCGTCGGCCGCGCCGTGCCGTCGTACCGGGACGACGACACCGACCCCTCCGTGCATGACATACCCATCCGGAACGCACTCCCAGCGCCCCATCAACTCATCCACGACCAAAGGCAGTTCGGCGATCCAGGCGGATCCTTTCGCGCCCTCGCGCTCGATGGTGCCTCGTGCGAAGGCCTCCGGAACTGCGATCATTCCGGCACCCTATGCGCCCACGCCGCACGATGGTCCGAGCGCCGGGTGCGGAAGGTGCACGCGAAATCTCCTGGCGGGCGCGCGAGCGGGTCGCTAGGCTCTCCCGCGATGACGACACACACCGATCACCGATTGGGGGACCCGTCCGCGCAAGGTGAGTGCTGATGCTCACTGAGAACGCCCATACGGATCCCTTCCTCACCTTCTGGCTGCGCGTACGCGAGTTCGCCGTGCCGCCCTCCACGATCGAGACCGCGACCGCCCGCCGCCGCGTCGGCGACTGGGCCGGAGCGTGCGCTGCCGCGGGCATTGACGTCGATCTCCGACTCAGTACCCTGGCGCACACGCACGGCCGGGAACTCGCCACCCGGGTACGGGCCGACCTGCGCCGGCTGGTGCCGGACCTGCTGCGCTGGAACCTTCCGAGAATCGCTCCGCACGGGCTGCTGCGCCCGGGCCTGACGATGGCTCTGGCCCGGTACGAAACCGGGGAGCCGGGCAGCCATGACCCCCTGCATCTCGTGGTCAGGACCCCGCCGGCATGGGCCGACGCCGGCCAGCGGATCAGCCTCGCGGTGTGGGACGGCTCCCGCTCCGACGCGGACGCCCGCCGCCATCCGCATCCCCGCCCCAGCCGGCGCTTCCGCCTCGACCTCCATCGCCATCTGTGGGATGCCCGCGTGACGGACGAACTGCGCATCCGGTGCGGGGCAGACCGCCCGCCGGACGACGCCGATGACGGTGCCGGCGTGGACCCGCGCGTGCGGGCCCTGATACCGCCGGGCCGGCGTTGCGCCACCGGGCGGTGGGCGGCCGAGGCGGTCCTGCTGCTGCGGGCCGAGGCCCGGTCCGCCGGTCCGCTCGTCGTGCGGTTCGGGGGCCGGCACCGGCTGCTCCTCGAACAGGGCGCGCACGGGGACGGGGCGGATCCGCCCGCACTGCGGATCGCGCAGGCGTCCCCGGACACCGCCGGACGCGTCCTGCCGGTCCTGCCCGACGCGGCCGTCTGGGCACTGCCCGACCTGGAACTGGTCCGCAGCGGGGCGATCGAGGCCGACCGGCTGCACCCCCTGGTCGCCCGGGCACTGATTCCGGAGTATGTGCCGACGGGGCCCGCACCCGTCCCCGACGGGGCCGGACAGCCCCGCCTCGTGGCGTGCCGAGGAGCGCGGCACCGGATCGGGCTCGTCGGCGGGGTGCTGGTCCCGCTCGACCACGACCCGGCCGAACTCCGCCGCGAGGAGCTTCTGGCCGCCCTGACCGGGACGCCGATGCCCTGCCTCCAGGCCATCGACGAGGCTCACCGCCGCCCTGACTGCCTCACCGGTGTCCGGGAGCGCCTGGACCACGGCGACATCGAAGGTGCGCTGGCCGTCGTCGAAGGGCTGCTGGGTCCCGGAGCCGTCCTGCGCGGCGGCCCACTGCGGGACGAGCTGGAAACCGCGGCCCGCCGGCGCATCGACTACGGACTGTTCCGGGCAGACCTCGCCGGATCCGGTCCCCGCCACCCCCTTCCGGAGCACCGGCGCTCCCGGGGCCGCCACCCGTACCGGCGTCCGCGCCTCGCCACCGTCCGCTGATCCGGGGCCCCTTCGCCCCGCGCCCCCAGCTTTGCTCCCCTCCGTACCGAGACCCCTCAGGTGACCACCATGCCCACACGCACCCTGCCCGCGCCCATCCGTACCCACCACGACGACCCCGCTCCCGCGTCGCCACTGGACATCGCCGGGGAGCTGATGGCCCTCCTGCGCGACACCACCACCGAACCGCGCCCCGACATCCAGCTCGAAGCCCTCGCCATGGCCGTCGCCGCCGACCTGCCCGTCCTGCTGTGGGGCGAGCCGGGGATCGGCAAGAGCGCCGCCCTCACCCAGCTCGCCGAGTCGCTGGACCTCCCGCTCACCACGGTGATCGCCAGCGTGCACGAGCCGTCCGACTTCTCGGGCCTGCCCATCGTCGGTGACGATCCCGCGGAACAGGGCGTCCCGATGGCGCCGCCGGACTGGGCGGTGCGCCTGGTGCGGGCAGGCCGTGGGCTGTTGTTCCTCGACGAACTGTCCACAGCGCCGCCCGCCGTGCAGGCCGCTCTGCTCCGTCTCGTACTGGAGCGACGGATCGGCGCGCTCCAGCTCCCGCCGGGTGTGCGGATCGTGGCAGCCGCCAACCCGCGCTCGTCGGCGGCCGACGGATGGGAGCTCAGCCCTCCCCTCGCCAATCGGTTCGTGCACCTCCAGTGGGCCCATGACCATGAGGTCGTGGTGCGCGGACTGAGCGGGACGTGGCCGCGGGCCACCCTGCCGAGGCTCGCGCCCGAACGGTTCACGGAGGCCGTGGACTTCGCCCGCCGCGCGGTGTGCGGACTGCTGTCCGCGCGCCCCGCACTCGTGCACCGGCTGCCCAGCGGGGAGACGCGCCGGGGCGGGGCATGGCCCTCCCCGCGCAGCTGGGAGATGACGCTGCGTCTGATCGCGTTCGCCACTGCGGCCGACGCCTCGCGCGACGCGCTGTCCCTGCTCGTCAGAGGCGCGGTGGGGGACGGTCCCGGGCTGGAGTTGCTGGCGAGCCTGGACCGGATGGACCTGCCGGACCCGGAGGACCTGCTCGCCGACCCGGCAGGCGCCGCGCTGCCCCAGCGGGGGGATCTGCGCCAGGCCGTACTCGACGGGGTGGTGGCGGCGGTCCGCCGGACTCCGGAGAAGGCCCGCTGGGACGCGGCCTGGGCCGTGCTCGCCCGGGCACTGGAGACGGGCGCCCCCGACCTGGTCGTCGTCCCCGCCACGACCCTCGCCGCGCTGCGGCAGCAGGACTGGGAGGTGCCGGAGTCGATCGAGGCGCTCGCCGGAACCGTGTCGCTCTCGCGGCGCGCTGAGCAGGCTGCGGCCCGTGCGGCGATCGCGACCAAGGCCCGCCGGTGACCCCGGGCGAAGCGAGGGCCCTGGACCTCGGCAAGCTCTACGCCGCCCGGTTGCAGGCGGCCCGGGCCCGTCCCTACCTGGCGACCGCGCTGTTCGCCGTGCACCTCGTGGAGTCGCCCCGGGTCCCGACCATGGCCGTCGACCGGCACTGGCGTTGCTACGCCTCTCCCGGTTTCGTGGACCGGACACCGGTGGAGGAACTCGCCGGTGTGTGGGTCCACGAGGTGTCGCACCTCCTGCGCGACCACCACGGGCGCGGCGACCGGTTCGTACGGGAGCACGGGCCGGCCGGTCCGGCGGAGCGGCTTCGGATGAACATCGCCGCCGACTGCGAGATCAACGACGACGTGTTCGGAGACGGACTCGTGCGGCCGGCGGGGGCGGTGGAGCCCCGGCACCTCGAACTGCCCGAGGGGGAACTCATGGAGGACTACCTGCGCCAGTTCCGGCTCGGACCGCGTACCCAGCACCTGGCCTGGCTGGACTGCGGCAGCGGCGCCGACGGGCTGGAACGGGAGTGGGACCTGGGGCCGGACGGCGCCCACGGTCTCAGCGCACAGGAGCGGGACGCGGTGCGCTTCCGGGTGGCCCAGGGCATCGTCGGCCGGCCGGGGAACGTCTCGAAGGGGTGGAAACGGTGGGCACAGGAGGCGTTCCACCCGCCCCAGCCATGGCGGCAGTTGCTGGGGGCGGCGCTCCGGTCCGCGGTGTCGGGCACGGGGGCCGGCGAGGACTACACGTACGGCCGCCCGGCCCGGCGTTCGGCGGGCGTGCCCGGTGTCGTGCTGCCGAGCCTGCGGCGCAGGCCGCCGCGCGTCGGGGTGGTCGTCGACACCTCGGGCTCGGTCAGCGACGCCGAACTGGGCAGTGCGCTGCTGGAGGTCGCCGCCATCTCCCGGGCCGTGGGCGGCCGGCGGGACCTGGTCACCGTCCTGGCGTGCGACGCGGCGACCCGGGTCGTCCAGCCGCTGTGCCGTGCCGAGGGCATCGCGCTCGTCGGCGGTGGCGGAACGGACCTGCGCTCGGGCTTCGCCGGGGCACTCCGGTCGCGGCCCCGGCCTGATGTCATCGTGGCCCTCACCGACGGGCAGACGCCCTGGCCCGGCACGCCGCCGCCGTGCCGGACGGTGGTGGGTCTGTTCGACCGGCCGCGTGAGCAGCGGTGGGACGAGGAATCCGAGTACGTTCCCGACGAACCGCCCGCCTGGGCGCGCACCGTGGTCATCGGGGGCGCAGCTTCGTGAACCGCACGGAGTCCGGGCTATGCCGGCGCTCCGCCCGCGCCGGGTGCCCCGGCCCGCAGCCCGTCCATCACCAGGTCGAACAGGCGGGCGGCCCTCGGCTGCCAGTCGCTCTGCGGGTCGAGCTGCCAGAGACCGGCGATGGCGAGCTGGAAGTCGTCCGGGGTCACCCCCGGGCGGATGGTGCCCGCCTCCTCGTTCGCGTGCAGCAGGAGCGCGACACCGCGGGTCACCGGGCCGTGGCCGAGCTGCGCCAGACTGCCGTACCTGCTGGCGGTCGCGCGCAGGGCGACGGCCAGGCCGGCCTTGGCCATGGCGTACTGGGCCAGCCGGTCCATCCACTCCCGCAGTGCCCGGTCGGGGGTGCGGGTCGCGAGGAGCTGGGCCGCGGTGTCCGCGACCTGCTGCATCTCGTAGCGGTAGACCTCCAGGACGAGTGCCTCTCGGTTCGGGAAGTTGCGGTAGAACGTTCCCTGCCCGACACCGGCCTTCTTCGCGATCACGCTCACCGGGGCGTCCGCCGACCGTGTCAGTTCCACGAGGGCGACAGCCAGGATGCGCTCGCGGTTGCGTTGGGCGTCCGGACGCTGGGGCGTGCACTTGTCGTCGTCCACGACTCCTCCTTCCGGACACACGGCCGTGACGGCCTTGCTAAGCGGACAGCTGTCCGCTAGGTTCGACGGGTAAGCGGACAGGTGTCCGCTTACCTCCATCGTAGCGGTAGATCCGGCCCATGAGACCGACCGGCGTCCCCGGTCGCACGCCCCCACCCGAACCGCCCTCTCCCTCCCGGCACGCTGCCGGAAATCGTCTCGTACGACGCGCATAAGCAATGCGAAAGAAGGCTGATCATGGCCCCATCGACGTCCAGTGCCATCACCCTGAACATCAATGGCGAAAAGTACACGCTGCCCGTCGACCACCGCACCACCCTCCTCGACGCCCTGCGTGAGCGTCTCGATCTGACCGGTACCAAGAAGGGCTGCGACCAGGGACAGTGCGGCGCCTGCACGGTACTGCTCGACGGGCGGCGGACCGTCGCCTGTCTGCAACTCGCGGTCGCAGCCGAGGGGCGCGCGATCACCACCATCGAAGGCGTCGCCGACGGGGACCGGCTGCATCCGGTCCAGCAGGCCTTCCTCGACCTCGACGGCTACCAGTGCGGCTACTGCACCCCTGGCCAGATCTGCTCGGCACTCGCGGTGATCGAGGAACACGCGGCGGGCTGGCCGAGCGCGGTGACCGACGACATCCGGCCGGAGGCGGGGGTGCCCGCTCTCACCGCGGAGGAGATCCGCGAACGGATGAGCGGCAACCTCTGCCGCTGCGGCGCGTACATGTCCATCGTGCAGGCCGTGGCGCGTGCGGCGGAAGTGTCCGCGGACGACGCCGAGGAGGCGGTGGCATGAGGGAATTCGGATACGAACGCGCCCTCGACGTGTCCGGGGCCGTGGCCCTGCTCGCGGAGGACCCCGGCGCCCGCCTRCTCGGCGGCGGCACCAACCTCGTCGACCTGATGAAGACCGGCGTGGAACGGCCGACGCTGCTCGTCGACGTCCAGGAACTCCCGCTCGGCGGACTCGCGTTCACACCCGACGACGGACTGCGCATCGGCGCGACCGTCACCAACAGCGACCTCGCCGCCCATGCCGAGGTACGCCGGCACTACCCGGCCCTGGCGCAGGCGGTCCTGGCCGGCGCCTCCGGACAGCTGCGCAACATGGCCACCGTCGGCGGAAACCTGCTCCAGCGGACCCGCTGCGGCTACTTCGGCGACATCGCCAAGCCGTGCAACAAGCGCACCCCCGGGAGTGGTTGCCCCGCACGGGCGGGCGAACACCACAACCACGCGATTCTCGGCGCCTCCGAGCACTGCGTGGCGACCCACCCTTCGGACATGGCGGTCGCGCTGGCGGCCTTCGACGCGGTCGTCTCGTACGAAACGTCCGACGGACCGGGTGAGTTGGCGGTCGCCGACTTCTATCTGCCGGTGGGGGAGACCCCGCACCTCGAAACGGCCCTTCCGCCCGGCGCACTGATCACCGGTGTCACCGTGCCCCCGGCCGCCGTCGCCGCGCGCTCCCGTTACCGGAAGGTACGTGAACGGGCCTCGTTCGCGTTCGCGATCGGCTCGGTCGCCGCGGCGCTCGACGTCCAGGACGGCGTCGTACGTGAAGTGCGCCTGGCCCTCGGTGCGGTGGCATCCCGTCCCTGGCGGGCCCGGACGGCCGAGCGGGCACTGACCGGCGGCCCCGCGGACGCGGAGGCGTTCGCCGCCGCGGCGGACGCCGAACTCGCGGCGGCCGAGCCCCTTGCGGACAACGGATACAAGGTGACCCTGATGCGCAACCTCGTTACGGCCGTGCTCACCGAACTCGCCGAGGAGGCCGCCCGATGACCACCACGACCGAGAACACCACCGTCACGGGAGCGGTCGGCTCATCCCGTACCCGCGTGGAGGGCAGGGACAAGGTCACCGGTGCGGCCCGCTACGCCGGCGAGATCCCTTTCGCCGAACTGGCCCACGGCTGGCTGGTGCTGTCCACCGTGGCCCGCGGCCGGATCCGGTCCGTGGAGGACGCGCCCGTCCGGGACATGCCCGGTGTGCTCGCCGTGCTCCACCACGAGAACGCACCGCGTGTCGACACCGCGTACATGGGCATGCTGGGACCGCCCAACCCGGTCGTCGGGATCTTCCAGCACGACCGGGTGCCGTTCATGGGCTGGCCCGTGGCGCTGGTCGTCGCCGAGACGTCCGAGGAGGCCCGGGCAGCCGCCGAGGCGCTGGTGGTGCGCTACGACGAGGAACCGCACGACGTGGGGTTCTTCGCCGGGCATGCCGGTGCCTACACGCCCGGCGGGCCTGCGATGGAGCAGGCCGACACGGAGAAGGGGGACCTGGAGGCCCGGCTCCGGGAGGCCGCCCATGTCGTGGACGAGGAGTACTCCACCCCGGAGGAACACCACAACTCCATGGAGCCGCACGCCGCGACGGCCCGGTGGGAGGGCGGCCGGCTGGATGTCCTCGACTCCAACCAGGGCACCTTCTGGGTGGCGAGCGAACTCGCGTCGCTCTTCTCCCTCGACCCGTCGTCCGTCCGGGTGCGCTCCGAGCACGTGGGCGGCGGCTTCGGGTCGAAGGGACTGGCCCCCCATCAGGTGGCGGCCGTGATGGCCACGACCCTGCTCCACCGGCCCGTCCGCGTCGTACTGACGCGCCGTCAGATGTTCTCGCTGGTCGGATTCCGCAGCCCCACCCTGCAACGCGTCACGCTGGGATCCGACGCCGGCGGCCGCCTGCGGGCCTTCGACCACCGGTCGACGAGCCTCACGTCGACCGTGCACGAGTTCGTGGAGCCGAGCGCCGGCGTGGGACGCACCATGTACGACGCCGACGCCCATCGCACCGGGCACCGACTGGTGCGGCTCGACGTGCCGACCCCCACCTGGATGCGGGCACCGGGGGAGACACCGGGCTCCTTCGCTCTCGAATCGGCCATCGACGAACTGGCCGAGAAGTGCGGTCTGGACCCGATCGAGCTGCGCGCGCGCAACCAGCCGGAGAGGGGTCCCGTGTCGGGGCTCCCCTTCAGCCGCCGCAACCAGCTCGCCTGCTTCGAGGAAGGCGCCCGCCGCTTCGGCTGGGCGGGCCGGGACCCCCGCCCCGGAGTGCGCCGCGAGGGACGCTGGCTCCTCGGGACCGGCATGGCGGCGGCATCCTTCCCCGCCGGCGCGGGCGCGTCCACAGCGGCCGTCACCGCGCACCCGGACGGCACCTTCACCGTGGGGATCAACGCGGCCGACATCGGGACCGGGGCCAGGACCGCGATGGTCTCGGTCGCCGCGGACGCGCTGGGCGTGACACCGGACCGCGTCCGGGTACGCCTCGGGGACAGCGACCTGGGCCCGGCGTGGATCGCCGGCGGCTCCATGGGCACCCGCTCCTGGGCCTGGGCGGTGCGGCTGGCGGCGGACGAACTGCGCGGACTCCTCGCCCTCGGCGGATCCGTTCCGCCGGAAGGCATCACCACCCGCTCGGACACCAGCGAAGCGATCGGCGCCCTCGCGCAGAAGGAACGGCACGCCTACGGGGCGCAGTTCGCCGAAGCCGCCGTGGACGTCACCACCGGCGAGGTACGCGTACGGAGGCTGCTCGGCATCTTCGCCGCAGGCACCATCGTCAACCCGCTCACCGCCCGCAGCCAGCTCGTCGGCGGCATGACCTGGGGGCTCTCCATGGCCCTGCACGAGGAGGCGGTCCGCGACGCGGCGTCCGGCGGCTACGTCAACGCCGACCTGGCCGGCTACCACGTCGCCGCCCATGCCGACGTGCGGCACATCGAGGCCGACTGGGTGGACGACCACGACCCCGAGGACSCGGTCGGGATCAAGGGTGTCGGTGAGATCGGCATCGTGGGCGTCGCCGCCGCCATCGCCAACGCGGTGTGGCATGCGACCGGGGTACGCCACCGCCATCTGCCGATCCGTCCCGACCGCGTCCTCGCGGCGGCGGAAGAGGCGCGTCAGCGGGCTGCGGAGGAACCCCGGGGTGCTTGACATCGCAGCGGCCCTCCACCGCTGGTCCGAGGAGGGCCGCGACTTCGCCGTCGCCACCGTCGTCGCGGTCGACGGCAGTGCGCCGCGCGCCCCGGGCGCGGCCCTGGCCGTCGACAGCGAAGGCACCGTCATCGGGTCGGTCTCCGGCGGCTGTGTGGAGGGCGCCGTGTACGAACTGTGCGTCCAGGCACTCCAGGACGGCCGGACCGTGCGGGAGCGGTTCGGGTACAGCGACGAGGACGCCTTCGCCGTGGGACTGACCTGCGGCGGCGTCATCGACGTCCTCGTCGCACCGGTGCGCTCGCGGGAGCCGGTGTTCCGGGCGGCTTTGTCGGCGGCCGGCCGCGACGAGACGGTGGCGCTGGCCCGCGTGATCCGCGGGCCGGACGCGCTGCTCGGCCGGGCCTTGCTGGTCCGGGGCGACGGATCGTACGAGGGCAGCCTCGACGGGCGACCGGCCCTGGACCGCAGGGCGGCCGCGGAGGCGAAGGCCCTGCTGGACGGCGGCCGTACCGGCACCGTGGAGATCGCGGAGGACGGGACGAGCTGCCCGGGCGGCCTCACGCTGTTCGTGGAGTCGAGCGTGCCGCCGCCCCGGATGATCGTGTTCGGCGCCGTGGACTTCGCCACGGCGCTGGTGCGGGCGGGCAAGTTCCTCGGCCACCATGTGACGGTGTGCGACGCCCGGCCCGTCTTCGCCACCCGGGCCCGCTTTCCCGAGGCGGACGACGTGGTGGTCGACTGGCCGCACCGGTACCTCGCGAGCGCCGCCACCGACGAGCGCACCGTCCTGTGCGTGCTCACCCATGACGCCAGGTTCGACATTCCGCTGCTGGAGACGGCCCTGCGCCTGCCCGTCGCGTACGTCGGTGCGATGGGCTCGCGGCGCACGCACGAGGACCGGAACCAGCGGCTGCGCGAAGCCGGCCTGACCGAGAGCGAGTTGGACCGCCTCCGCTCCCCGATCGGCCTCGACCTCGGAGCCCGCACGCCGGAGGAGACCGCGCTGTCCATCGCGGCGGAGATCGTCGCGGAGCGCCGGGGCGGAACGGGCGCACCGCTGACCGGAACGCGGACGCCCATTCACCACGACGTCGACACCGTGCCACACACAGGCGGGACGTCGTAGGCCACGGTCAGTCGTCGAGCCGGGCGACGATCTGCCGGAGTTCGCGAGCGTGCCGACGGGACATGGCGTGCATCACGATGCTCAGGAGGGCGCGGGCTTCGATGGGGTTGCCGCAGCATTCCTCGTGCACGTTGCCGTATTCGTCGTCGTGCCCGAGTTCGCCCTCGGGACGGCGCACGTAGTCCGTCCACAGGCGTACGGCCGCGCCGACATCCCCGGGTCCCAGATAGTTGCGGGTGCGTTCGAGGCGGACGATCTCGGACATCGCGGCCGACGACAGGCCGTCGATGTCCGGCCCTGCCTCCCGCGTCCGGTGGCGGGGAGCACGGGCCCGGACGCGTCCTGGCCGGCTACGCGGCATGGGCCTTTCGGTTCGTTGTCATGGCACACATCGTGCCACGTTCGCGCATGGTGTCGAACGGATAAGGCCGCAGCGGGAGTGCGCACGGCAGGAGGGACACGGGGATGCGGTGGCGGGCTCCGGGGAAGCCGTACGCCTGTGGACGGACTACGTGCGCCGTCCCGAGGGCGAACTCGGGCACGACGACGAATACGGCAACGTGCACGAGGAATGCTGCGGCAACCCCATCGAAGCCCGCGCCCTCCTGAGCATCGTGATGCACGCCATGTCC
>NZ_RDBK01000041.1:19250-19851 GCF_008042275.1 Streptomyces sp. OR43
TCGACCTGGCCTCGACCTGGCCGCCGAGCAGGGCGTTGACGCGCGCGGCCTCCTCGTTGGCGACGACGAACTCCAGCTCGTCCAGGTGCGGGGCACCGTCCCAGTAGTCGTCGTTGCGGCGCAGGACGGTGGAGCGGCCGGGGGCGAAGGACACGAGGCGGAAGGGACCGCTGCCGACGGGCCGGCGGTCGAAGTCACCGTCGCGGGCCGAGGCGGGGACGATGTACGCGCCGAACGCCGCCATCACATGGGGGAATTCGGCTGTCGGCCGCTTGAGGACGAACTCGACTGTCCGCTCGTCCAGGGCCCGGCTGGCGGCCAGGTCGATCGGTTCGAGTGACGCCCGGGCGCGGAACGCGCGCCCGGGGTCGGCGATCCGCCGGTAGCTGTACAGCACGTCCTTCGCCGTCACGGGCCGCCCGTCGTGGAAGAGTGCCGCCCGCAGCGAGACCTTCCACCGGTCGAGGCGGTCGTTGGGTTCCCAGGAGGAGGCGAGGCGGGGCCGTGCCGAGAGGTCTCCGCCGTAGTCGGCCAGCTTGTCGTAGAGGGCCTTGGCGCGGGCGGCGTCGGCGAAGAGGTTGCTCAGGTGCGGGTCCAGGGT
>NZ_RDBK01000041.1:19951-49350 GCF_008042275.1 Streptomyces sp. OR43
GGCGGCCAGGTCGATCGGTTCGAGTGACGCCCGGGCGCGGAACGCGCGCCCGGGGTCGGCGATCCGCCGGTAGCTGTACAGCACGTCCTTCGCCGTCACGGGCCGCCCGTCGTGGAAGAGTGCCGCCCGCAGCGAGACCTTCCACCGGTCGAGGCGGTCGTTG
This sequence comes from Streptomyces sp. OR43, assembly GCF_008042275.1. Taxonomy (GTDB): domain Bacteria; phylum Actinomycetota; class Actinomycetes; order Streptomycetales; family Streptomycetaceae; genus Streptomyces. The sequence goes on from NZ_RDBK01000041.1 coordinate 20,115, forward strand.
GGTTCCCAGGAGGAGGCGAGGCGGGGCCGTGCCGAGAGGTCTCCGCCGTAGTCGGCCAGCTTGTCGTAGAGGGCCTTGGCGCGGGCGGCGTCGGCGAAGAGGTTGCTCAGGTGCGGGTCCAGGGTCTCGCTCGCCCCACCTCCGGCGAAGGCGGCACGCAGCCGGCCGCCGCGCTTCGGTGTGCCGTCGTTCCCGCCGTCGTCGGGGGCGGTGCCCGAGGTGTCCGCGCAGCCGGTCAGCGCGAGGGCGCCCAGACCGGCGGCGCCCGTGGCGGCGAGGAAGCCGCGGCGGTGCAGGCCGGGGAAGTGCGTTGCTGTCGTGGGGTGTCTGTCGCTGTGCATGGGCAGTCCTTGATCCGGTGGGGCGTGCGGGAGGGCGGGAGCGTGCGGGAGGGCGCGGCGGTCAGTCGTCCGTGCGCCGGGCGATCACATGAAGCCGGTCGGCGTCGGCCGTTCCGGCGGGCAGGTCGCCCTCGCGCCACGGGGGTTCGGTACGGGGCCCGGGCCCGTCGTGGAGGGCGAGGACCTGGAACCCGTTCGCGAGGAGCGCCCGGCGGAGTTCCTGGGGAAGCAACAGGCGCCAGGCCGAGCGCTGTTCGACCGGGGCTGTTCCGTCGTCGGCGGTCCAGGTGCGGCTGCGGTGGAGCAGGCGGGCTGCCGGGTCCACGCGCAGCCGGGTGACGGAGCGGTGGACTACGCCGCGATGGGTGAAGGTGTGGACGGCCGGGGCCTCGGGAAGTGCGGCGCGGCCGAGGAAGTACGCACCGTTGCGCATCTCGGCGACGAGCAGGCCGCCGGGGTCCAGGCAGCGTCGGCACGAGCGGAGGAAGCTGTCGGTCTCGGCGCCGGTCCGGCAGTACAGCAACGCGCTGTCCAGGCACACGACGGCGTCGAACCTCCGTGGGCGCAGGTCGAACTCCCGTAGGTCGGCGCGGAGATACTCCGGCCCCGGATGCTCCCGGGCGGCGTGTCGGAGCATCGCGCCGGAGAGGTCGGCGCCGGTCACGGTGCGCCCCTGCGACTGGAGGTACGCGGCGTCGCGGCCGGTGCCGCAGCCGAGGTCCAGGACGCGAGGTCCCGACCCGTACCTCCTGAGCGTCTCCTCGGTCCAGCGTCCGGCGAGCCGCTGGGGGTCCGGGAAGCGGGCCTCGTACAGCGCCGGGTGATCGGTGAGCAGATTGGCGTCGTCCACGGGGCTCTCCTCGGACAGGGACGGTTTCCTCGGGCTCGGCAGAGGCTCGTCAGGCAGGGGCGGTTTGCTCGGGCCCGGCAGAGGCTCCTCAGGCACGGGCGGAATCCTCAGGCACCGGCTTCCCTCAGACATGGTCGGTCTCCTCACACACGGCTCTCCTGGCACACGTGCTCTGCTCAGACATCGGCTCCGCTCAGACATGGGCGGAAACGGACAGCGGCCGGCCGGGCAGCGCGCCGCGCCGGTGCAGACGGGCGATGCCCGCCGCCGAGACGAGGCCGAGCACGAGGCAGCAGGCCCAGGGCAGCCAGCCGGCGCCGATGCGCTCGCCGGTGTCCATCGCCCAGCCGACGGCGGTGTTGGCGAGAGCGGCGGCGATGCCGGAGACGACGTAGAAGACTCCGAAATACGTCCCGGTGAGGCCGGCCCTGCCGAACTCGGGGATCAGTTCCATCACGAACGGCTGGGCGATCATGAGTCCGGTCTGGAGCAGCAGAGCGCCAAGGAGTACGGGGATCGCGCGCAGCGCGGTCTGGCTCACAGCGGCGTCCGGCGGGGCGCCCGACGTCACCAGCATGGGGGGCACGAAGGCCGCGGCCATCAGGGCGAGGCCCGCTCCGATCCACTTCGCCCGGCTGCCCCGCCGTTTCAGCGCGCGGGTGATGCGGAGCTGGAACGCGAGTCCGGCGAGCGTTCCCACGAGGAAGACCAGGCCCGCCGCACCGTCCCAGCCCGTGGCCCGGCGCGCGCCATCGGGGAGCAGCAGATAGAGCTGGCTCTCCAGCGCCATCATGGACACCATCGCGCAGGCGAAGGCCATGAACGGGCGGTTGCCGGCCACTTCACGCCAGTCGGCGAAGACACCATTGGTAGTGGGTACGGCCCGGCCGGGCGGCAGGACCAGTGCCTGGGCGACGGTCAGCACGGCGAAGATCCCTGCCGCCGTGAGGGCGGCCGCACGGAAGTCGACCAGGAGCAGAGCGCTGCCGAGGAGGGGGCCGATGAGGGCTCCTGTCGTCGCGAAGACGTTGAACAGCGCGAACGCCTCGGGCCTGCGCTCCCCCGCCTCCTGGGCGAGGTGGGCTCGGACGGCGGGGTTGAACAGGGCGCCGGCCATTCCGCTGAGGACGGAGGCGGCGAGCAGGACCGCGATCCCGTCGCCGAACGCGAAGAGGGCGAAGCCGGCTGACCGCAGCGCGCATCCGGCGATGATGACGCGGCGGGCTCCCAGCCGGTCCGAGGCCGAGCCCCCGATGACGAACAGTCCCTGCTGGCTGAGGTTGCGCACACCGAGCACGGTGCCGACGACGGCGGCGGACATCCCGAGGTCGTCGCTGAGATGGACGGCCAGGTACGGGATGAGCAGGTAGAAGCCGGTGTTGACCCCGAGCTGGTTGACGAGCAGGAGGCGCACGGCCGGGGGCAGGGCGCGTATCTCGCGCCAAGTGCTCACGACCGCACCTCTTCTTCGTGACGATGCCCCCGGGAGCTGCCGCCCAGGTGCGAACGGGACGCGTCGTACGGTGTGCGCGGGCGTACGCCCAGGCCCGGGTGGCTGCTCGCCCGTACGGTGCCGTCGGTTCCCCCGATTCCCGTCCACGGGTCGTGGGCGAGCAGCAGGTGTCCGTCGAGGTCGGTCCACCGGGCACGGCCCGCGAAGTGCACGGCCGGGGCGATGCCGAGTGAACTGGCCGTGAGGCAGCCGAGCATGAGGCCGGTGCCGCTCCCGTCGATCAGTGCGGCGATGCGCAGGGCGGCGCTCACGCCCCCGCACTTGGCGAGTTTGACGTTGATGCCGTGGACCCGGCCGGCGAGCCGTCGGGCGTCCTCGATGCCGACGGCGTCCTCGTCCGCGATGACGGGCACGGGCGAGCCTGCGGCGAGCCGGGCCAGGGCCTCGGGGTCGCCCGGGGCTACAGGCTGTTCGACGGCCTCGACGCCGAGTTCGGCGAAGCGGCCGAGCAGGGCGGGCGCCGCTGTGCTGCTCCAGCCGCCGTTGGGGTCCAGGAGCAGCCGTACGTGCGGGGCCGCGGCACGCACGGCACGCACACGCGCCACATCGTCCTCCGGATCGGGCGAACCGGCCTTGACCTTGATGACGGTGAACCCCTCCGCCGCCAGCCGGGCGGCGAGGGCGCCGGCGTGGTGGGGCGAGGTGATCCCGATGGTCCTGGCGGTCGCGGCAACAGGCGCGGTGGCCGTGCCGAGGAGGCGGTGCACGGGGGCGCCCGCGCGCTTGCCGACGAGGTCGAGCAGCGCCGACTCGACGGCGGCCGCCACCGCCGGGGGTGTTCCGGGGGCGACGGGACCGCCGGTGTCTGCGAGGTCACCGGACGCCTGCCCGGACAGGATCTCCAGGGCCGTCTCGGGGTCGGGGAACCGCGCCAGCGCGCGGCCGCACCGGTCGAGCCAGTGGGCGACGGCCGCGGTGTCGAGGCCGTAGTACACGCTGGTGACGGTCTCCCCGTGGCCGTGCAGCCCTTGGTGCTCGATGGACAGCCGGACCGCGTCACGGGCGGTCGTGGTGGAGCGGGAGATCCGCAGCGGTTCGGCCAGCCGGAGCCCGACGGTGCGCCGGGAGGCCCTCATCGGGACTCCTCCGGTTCGTACGGCAGACGGACGCTGTAGGGGCGGGCGCGCGGTGGAGTGCTTCCGGTGGGCACGCGGGCCGCCGACGCCGCTCCGGGCCCGCGCGACACCGGTGGCCGTGCGGGCCGGCGGTGTCCGCTGACAGCGCGGCAGCGTGTCCAGCCGGTCGCCTCCACGGCCTGCGGGTGGCGGATCTCCATGGGGCGGGTGGCCGCGGTCTCCGGGCCGAGCCCGTGCAGGGCGTTGAAACCGTCGTCGAAGATGCTGCCGAGGTAGCGGTGCGGCCCGTCGGGGAAGACGGTCGCGACGACGGCGCCCGGATGGACGCGGGCCGCCCAGGCCGCGACGAGTGCGACGGCACCGGTGCTCCAGCCACCGCTGACGAAGTTGTCCCTGGCCAGCCGCCGGCAGCTGTCCGCGGCCTCCGCCGGTCCGACCCAGTGGACCTCGTCGAACTGCTCGTGGGCCACGTTGCGCGGATGGATGCTGCTGCCCAGTCCACGCATCAGGCGGGGCCTGGCCTGCTGTCCGAAGATCGTCGAGCCGGTGGCGTCGACACCGATCAGCCGCAGCCCGGGCCAGCGCCTGCGCAGCGGACCGACGACGCCCGCGCTGTGCCCGCCGGTTCCGACGCTGCACACCAGAACGTCCACATGGTCGAGGCGGCCGGTGATCTCGGCGGCGAGTGACGCGTAACCGGCGGTGTTGTCGGGGTTGTTGTACTGGTCGGGCCAGTAGGCCCCCGGCAGTTCGGTGAGCAGTTCCCGGAGCCTGGCCAGCCGGGCGGCCTGCCAGCCCCCCTCGGCAGCCGGACGGTCCACGAGTTCCAGCCTGGCGCCGTGGGCGTGCAGCAGACCGCGCATCGATGGTTCGAGTTCGGTATCGCCGACCAGCACGACCGGATGGCCGAGCGCCTGGCCCGCGAAGGCGAGTCCGATGCCCAGGGTGCCGGAGGTGGACTCCACCACCGGTGCGCCGGGGCGCAGTTCGCCGCGCCGCTCGGCGCCCAGCAGCATGGACACGGCGGCGCGGGCCTTCATCCCGCCCACGGCGAAGCCTTCGAGTTTGGCCCAGAACCCGGGGTGCGGGAAGGGCAGATGGGCGGTGATGCGGGCGAGCGGGGTGCCGCCGACGAGGCCGAGGAGTTCCCGGTTGCCCGCAGGGCGCAGGAGTGCGGTGGTCACAGGGCGTCTCCGTAGCAGTGAACGGTTCCGGCGCCGCCGTCGAGCCAGAAGAAGGGGTACGGCTCCGCGGACACGGCGGTGACTCCGGCACCGATGAGCCGGGGCAGTACCGCGCTGCCGGTCTGGGCGAAGACGACGAGGGGCTTGCCGTGCCGCAGGGCGTGCTCCCGCAGCGGTTCGAAGCTCCCGTTGCCCAGCGTCATCCCGGAGGCCAGGATCGCGTCGCAGCGGTCCAGCTCGGCCGGCGCGTCGCTGCGGACCGGCTCGCCCCATTCCGTCGTACCGCCCTTGAGGTCGCACGGTGTGTAGGCGAGGCCGCGCTCACGCAGCGCCTCCAGCAGGGAGTTGACCACCCCGACCACGAGTACGGTGGAGCCGGGCGGGGTGTCGAGCAGACCGACGACGGCGCGTGCCCGCGCACGGGACTTCTCCAGCGAGCCGCCGGCCGGAAGGGGCCACGGCCGCGCACCCGATCCGGGGCCGTGGGGCAGCACCGCCATCAGATACGTGTCGAGCGCGGCGACCCGGACCGGGGGAAGCCGGTGGCCGAGCAGCGCGGCGACATCCGCACCGACGCAGTCGTCGACGACCTCGGCGGGCAGCTCTCCCGGCTCGACCGCGCAGGAGCCGACGGCCGCGCCGAGTCGCAGGCTGAGTACCTCGTTGCGGTATCCGCTCCCGCGGCCCGGGTGCCGTACGGACTGGCGGGTGGTGAACGCCATGGCGATGTGGCGGGTTCGCGGGTCGGGCCCGAAGCGGCCGGCCAGGACTCCGGCGACGAGATCCTCGTACGAGGCGGCAGTGGGGGCGGGGACGGTCATCGGTTCACCACCTGGGGGCGCAGCTTGGCGAGGAGCGCCTCGGCGCCGGCCCGGGCGCCCGGACCATCGGCGTCACCGGCCATGACGTGTCCCAGGTACGCGTTGTTGCTGTTCGCCACGCCGACCCGGGTGCCGGGTCTCGCGACACTGAGTTCCAGGACGTCGGCGGCCTCTCCCACCTCGTCGGCGCCGTCGACGCCTTCCAGTACTCCCCCTGCCTCCGGCACGAGGAAGGCGATGGCCGCGCTGCGCAGTCCGGTGGCGCGTGGCCGCAGGTCCGGTGTCCGCCCGAGTGCCACGTTCACGCAGGCTGCCGCGAGGTCGACGCCGGTCACATGGCGGACCAGTTCGGTGATGCGGTTGCCGGCCGGGCGGGGGTTGACCTCCACCACACGCGGGCCGTCAGGCGTCAGCTTGATCTCGGTGTGCGCGACCACACCGTCCAGGCCGAGCGCCTGGACGGCCCGCACGGCGGTCTCCCGCGCCGCGCGGTCGTCCTCGTCGGTGAGTGCCGCGGGGAACATGTGGCCGGTCTCCACGAAGGCCGGTGCTCCGCCCGTGCTCTTGTCCGTCACCCCGACCACCTCGGTGCGGCCGGCGAACGTCACGGTCTCCACGCTGACTTCGGGCCCGTGCAGGAACTCCTCGAGCAGGACCACCGGCGCGCGGGCCTGGCCCCGTGCGTTGACGGGGAAGTCCATGAGTGCCCGGTGGGCCTCGGCGAGGCCCGTCTCGTCGTCCACGCGCCGCACGAACATCCCGGCGCACAGGTCGACGGGTTTGAGGACCAGCGGCAGACCGGTCTCCCGGGCGGCCCGCACGGCCTCGGCGTGATCACGGCAGACGGCGAACCGCGGTCCGGGCACGCCCGCTTCCGCGAGGACGCGCCGGGTGAGGTCCTTGCGGCAGGCGTTCTCCACGGCAGCGGGGGCGGGCCCCGGCAGGTTCAGCCGGGCGGCGATCGCGGCGGCGACGGGGAGGTAGTAGTCGCAGGACGTGATCACTCCGTCGAACCGGAGGCAAGCGTGGGCCCGTTCGGCGAACGGCAGCAGCAGGCCGGTGTCGTTGGTGTCCGCCGTCAGCACATGGCGGGCCGAGAGCAGCGGGTGCGTGACGCCCTCGGGTGCGGCGCGCAGATAGTGGTGGAGGTCGCGGGTGAGGAAGGTGAACTCGTGGCCGCCCTCCCGGATCGCCCGTGGCAGAAGCCTGCTCATCGATCCGACCCAGCTCTCGACCATCAGCAGATGTGCCACGACTACCCCTCTTCGCCATGCAGTTCAGGACCCGGGCAGGCGGCAGCACCCGTCCCGGGGCCTCGCGCCTGACTCGCCACACGTTATCGACAATCGTTTTCATTGTCATCTAGCGAGGAGGTTCTCCCGGCTGCGGACCGCCCGGAAGCCGGAGCCCCGCCCGCCGCGCCGCTCCGGCTCGGATCACGGCGGCGGGACGGCCCCCGGCGGTTGCGGGCGCGCGGCGTACGGTGTTGATTCGAAGTAGGCGTACGGGCGGCCGCCCGTTTCCTCGATCCGGGGGTGAACCCCTGTGCTGTTCACCGACCGCGCCGACGCGGGCCAGCAGCTGGCCGAGGCGCTGCGCCCACTGGCGTCGAGCGACCCCGTCGTTCTGGGACTTCCGCGTGGCGGCGTACCGGTGGCCTTCCGGGTTGCCGAGGAACTCGGCGCCGCTCTGGATGTCATCGTGGTGCGCAAACTCGGCGTCCCGTACCACCCGGAGCTGGGCTTCGGTGCCATCGGGGAGGGTGGCGTACGGGTCATCAGCGAGGACGTCGTGCGTCGCGGCGGGGTGTCGGAGGCGGATGCCGCCGCGGTCGAACGGGCGGAGGAGGCCGAGCTGGTGCGGCGGGCCCGGGCCTTCCGGGGCGACCGGCCCCGTGTTCCGCTCACGGGACGCACGGTGATCATCGTCGATGACGGCATCGCCACCGGCGCGACCGCACTCGCGGCGTGCGCGGTGGCCCGGGCCCAGGGAGCGGCGCGCGTGGTGCTGGCCGTGCCGGTCGCACCGCCGGACGCCGCCGAACGGCTGGGCGACCGGGTCGACGAGCTGGTGTGCCTGTCGGCTCCGGCCGGGTTCTCCGCCGTGGGTGAGTGGTACCAGGACTTCGGGCAGACCCCGGACGAGGAAGTCGTCTCGCTGCTGGCCCGGGCCGGGGCCGCGGACCCCTCTCGGACCGGAGCCGAGGTGGCGGTGGAGGCGGGCGGCGTGATGCTGCCGGGTGAGCTCACCCCGGCCGGGGACACCGGAGCGCTCGTCGTGTTCGCCCACGGCTCCGGCAGCAGCCGGCACAGCCCGCGCAACCGTGCGGTGGCGGCGGCCCTGAACCGGGCGGAACTGGGCACCCTGCTCTTCGACCTGCTCACCCCCGCCGAGGAGGCCGACCGCGCCAACGTCTTCGACATCGACACCCTGGCCGGGCGCCTGGTGGACGCCACCGCCTGGGTGCGGCGTCGCACCCCCGGCCGCGTCGGCCTGTTCGGTGCGAGCACCGGGGCGGCGGCGGCCTTGCGGGCCGCCGCGGCCGTCGGCACGGAGCGCGGCGCGGGGATCGGGGCCGTCGTCTCCCGGGGCGGCCGGCCCGACCTGGCGGGCGACAGCCTCGGCGACGTACGGGCCCCCACCCTGCTCATCGTAGGCGGCGACGACACCCGGGTCCTGGAACTGAACCGGCAGGCGCAGGCCCGGCTGCGCTGCGAGAACCGGCTCGACGTCGTCACCGGAGCCACTCATCTCTTCGAGGAGCCGGGCGCCTTGGACGAGGTCGCCGAGCTGGCCCGGGACTGGTTCACCGCCCATCTCACAGCCGGATCCGGCTGACCCGCCACCTGCCCCCGGCCCTCCTGCCGCCGAGGGCCCGCCCGGGTCGCGGCAACTGCGGCGCGGTTTCCCGGATCACCGAGCAACCCACCACGCGCATTCGCCGTCTTGATCCACAACAAGGCCGCATGCCGCACATGACCGACCTCGACCCACCCCCCACCAACGCAGGGGTCCGGCGCCCGCACCTCTATACGCGCGATGTATACACAGCGCGCATAGATGCTGCCGCCGCGTCACCCCGTGCACGCACGGAAGGCTCCCATGCACAGCAAAGCAATGGCGCCCGAGTACCAGGGCGCCCTCACCAAGATGTCCGTGAACGCATCCCTCACGGATGTACTCGCCGAGGGGCAACGTCACCTGAGGGAGGCCGAACTCGCCGGCTCCGCCCAGGAAGTGGCCCGCACGGGGCTCGCGGTGGCCGAGGCCCACCGCAGACTGGGTCACGTCGAGGACGCCGACCGCGCCTGGAAGGCCAGCTACCGGGCCGCACGCTCGGCCGGCGCCACGGGGGCCATGGCCTGGGCGCTGTGGAGCGGCGGGACGCTCGCCCGGCAGCGCGGCGAACTGCGGCTCGCCTTCCGCCTGCTGAGGCTGGCCGCGGACCTGGGTAAAGCGGGCGGGGACGTGGTCGCGCGTGGCTACTCACTCGCCGGACTCGCCGAGACCGGCCGCATCCAGGGCGACTACCGGACGGTCGCCGCGCTGCACGAGCAGCTCCTCGCCGAGGCACGTGCCCGCGGCGAGGCCCGGCACACCGTCTGGGCCCTGGAGGGCATCGCCCAGATCCACCGCAACACCGGGTCGTTCGACACCGCCCTGGAGATGTTCGAGGAGGCGGCCCGGCTCGCCGGGGACGCCGACGACCAGCGCGGGCGCGCCTGGGCGCTGCGGGGGATGGCCGACATCATCTCCGTACGCGACAACGACCCGGAGCGCGCACTCGGGCTCCTGTCCGAGGCGGAGCTCACCTGCCGTGCGATGAAGTTGTCGAGCGCCCTCGCCTACAACCACAAGATGCGCGCCAATGTGCTCTACCGTGCCGGGCGCTACGAGGAGGCCCGGACGGTGTACGAGGAGGCGCTGGCGGAGTTCCGCGCGATGACCGAGCCCCGGGGCGAGGCGCTCGCCCGGCTCGGGCTCGTGAAGTCGCTCGCCCGGCTCGGCCGCGACCGTGCCGCGACCGCCGCGGAGCTGGACGAACTGCGGCTCACGCTGGACCGGATCGGACTGCTCAACGCCCGCGACATGGTCGACAAGGCGTACGCGGAGCTCGGCGTGACACCGGCCGGCGGCACGGCGGCGGCCGGAGACCCCATGCCCTCGCCGGCCGGAGACCTCATGCCCTCGGCGGGCGGCCTCCGATGACTCCTCCCGTGGCCCAGCGGACCGAGGCGCCGCAGACACTCGCCCGTTGCCGCGCACTCGTCCGTCCGGCGCTCGGCCGGGCGGTCGGGCAGCTGCATCCGTGGCATGCCGAGATCACCGCGTTCTCCCTCGGCTGGGACGGGGCCGGCCACGACCTCCCCGGCGCCCAGGGCAAAGGGGTCCGGCAGGCCCTGGCGGTGCTCGGCGCGGAGGCCGTCGGCGCGAAGGCGGAGGGCGCGGTCCTCGGCGCGGTCGCCGTCGAACTGATCCACACGTTCTCCCTGCTCCACGACGACATCATGGACGGCGACGAGACCCGCAGGCAGCGGCCCACCGCATGGAAGGCCTACGGCACCGGACCCGCGGTCCTCGCCGGCGACGCGCTCTTCGCGCTCGCCGTCCAGACACTGGCCGGGGCTCCCGGCGGCGCCTGCGGCCCGGCCGTCCGGCTGCTGGCCGGAGCCCTCAAGGACCTGGTGCACGGTCAGGCCGACGACCTGCTCTTCGAGTCGCGGCCCTGGACCGGGCCGGATGCCGTGCAGCCGCACGAGTACCGGCGGATGGCCGAACAGAAGACGGGCGCCCTGCTGGGCTGCGCGACCGGACTGGGCGCCGTCCTCGGCGGCGCCGGGCGCTCGGAGACCGATGCACTCACGTCGGCCGGCCGCCATCTCGGTGTGGCGTTCCAGGCCGTGGACGACGTGCTCGGGATCTGGGGCGACCCGTCGGTCACGGGCAAGCCGGTCCACAGCGACCTGCGGCGCCGGAAGAAGACGTACCCCGTCCTCACCGCCCTCACGGCCGGCGGCCCGGCCGCCCAGCGCCTGGGCGCGTTGCTGCGTACGGGCCAAGCACTGGACGACCGCGCCGCCCGGCGGGCGGCCGGGCTGGTCGAGGAGGCGGGCGGACGCGCGGCGGCCCTGGCCGAGGCGGACCGGCACCTGGAGCGTGCGCGCGCCTGCCTGGAGAGCGTGGCCCTGGCGCCGGAGCCTCTCGCGGAGCTCCTCACCCTGCTGCCGTACGTCGCCGCACGCGCCCTGTGACGCCCGCGCGGCCGGCAGACAACCGGCCGCGTGCGCGCGTCCCACGGGGTCAGGGATGCATCGACGCGCCCTTGAGGATCTTGTCGACGGCATTGCGGGCACCGTGCACGGCCAGCCCGACCAGGTCCATTCCGTCCCGCCGCACCGCACGGACGGCGGCCCGGTTGTCCCGGTCGTTGCCCGTCGCGAAGAGGTCGGAGGTGAACACCGACAGGGTCGCCCCCCGGCCGACCGCCCGGGTGTGGGCCGTCGTCAGCAGCTCCTTCGACCCCTCGAAGACCAGCACCGGCTGACGGAACATCGGCAGGTACCGGGTGTCGTCGGCGTCGGCGTACGGCTCACCGATCACCTCGGGCACGACCGTACCGAGCCCGCTGACGAGGAAGGCCGTCACATTGAGGCGCTGCCAGGTCTCCAGGTCGTCCCGAAGCAGCACGGCGATCTTGGTGTCGAAGCGGACGGGGGCGAGTTCATCTGTCATGGCCCCGAGCCTGCCCGGCCGCACGCCGCCCCGTCTTGTACGAACTTTGCACGGCTGCTCCCCGGGCCGGGGAGCAGCCGGCCGGGCGTACGATCGGCTCATGGCTGCACGTCCGGACATCACCGCGTGGCGTCCGTCGGTGGCGGGAATCGAAGAGGTCTTCCACGCCCACTTCACCGACCACACCTACCCGATGCACACCCATGACGCCTGGACGCTGCTCATCGTGGACGAGGGCATGGTCCGCTACGACCTGGACCGTCACGAGCACGGGGTGCTCACCGACGTGGTGACCCTGCTGCCTCCGCACGTGCCGCACAACGGCGGCGCCGCCACCGCCGCCGGATTCCGCAAGCGCGTCCTGTACCTCGACGTCGCCCAGGTCGACGAGGCGCTCGTCGGCATGGCCGTCGACCGGCCCGTCCTGCGCGATCCGGCCCTGCGCCGCCGGATCGCCCGCCTGCACACGACGCTCGCCGGTCCGGGCGACGAACTGGAGGCGGCAAGCCGTCTCGCCCTGGTCGCCGAACAGCTCGACCGGCATCTGCGCAGCCGTCCGGAGCCCGTACGGTACGTCCACGACCGCAGGGTCGCCCACCGGCTGCGGGATCTGCTCGACGAACGGTTCGTGGAGGGGATCACGCTCCAGGACGCGGCACTGCGGCTGCACGCCCATCACGCGCACCTGGTGCGGGCCTTCAGCCGGGAGTTCGGCATGGCTCCGCACCAGTACGTGACGGGGCGCCGCGTCGATCTCGCCCGCCGGCTGCTCCTGCGCGGCATGCCCGCCGCACAGGTGGCGGGCGCCGTGGGGTTCTACGACCAGTCCCATCTGACGCGCCACTTCAAGCGGGTCGTGGGCACCGGCCCGGGTCATTACGCCCGCACCCGCGGCGCGTCCGCCCGGTCGGCCTGATTCCACAGCCGCTCCGCAGTCCATGCCGGCCCAGGCGGTGGCGCTGTCCACGAGGACCGCGTTCCGAGGGGGCTCCGGTACGCGTTTGCTTTCGGCCCTCAGCGGGAGACGGGGACGTCGAAGGGCTCGCCGACCGCGTCCGCAGCGGCGGACGGCTCGTCTCCCCGCCGGGTGCGCAGTCCGAAGGTGCTGATGAGGGCGGCAAGCACCGCGGCCACGAACGGGACGAGCAGTCCGGCGCGGTAGCCGTCCAGCAGTGCGGCGGGCGTCTCCTCATGCGTGGCGGCCACGCTGACGGCGGTGACCGCGGAGAGTCCGAGTGCGGCACCGAACTGGAAGGCGGTGTAGAGCAGACCGCCCGCGAGACCCTGCTCCTCCTCGGCGATCCCTTCCGTGGCCGCGATGGTGAGCGGGCCGTACGCCAGCGAAAAGGCGAGGCCCAGGATGATCAGGCCCGGGAACATCGCCGCATAGCTCCAGTCCGCTCCCAGCGGCAGGAACAGCCCGTAGGCCAGCACGGCCAGCAGGAGTCCTCCCAGGATCACCTTCGCGTTGCCGAAGCGGTTCACCAGCCGGGGAGTGAGGGCCGGCGAAAGGATCGCGTCGACCCCGATGACCAGCATCGCGAAGCTCGTCTGCAGCGTGGACCAGTCGCGCAGTTCCTGGAGGTAGAGCACGATCAGGAACTGGAAGCCGAAGAACCCGGCGGCGAACAGCATCGCCGAGAGGTTCGCCCGCACCAAGGATCCGCTGCGGAGGATGCCCGTCCGTACGAGGGGCTCGGCGGAGCGCCGCTCGATGACGAGGAAGGCGGCGAGGAGCGCCAGGCCGGCCAGCAGGGTCGTGGCGCTGGCGGTGATCCCGGCGTGGGCCGCGCGCTCCACACCCAGCACGATCAGCAGCAGGGCCGCGGTGACGGTGAGCGCACCGGCGATATCGACACGCTTACCGGTTCTGTCCGGGCGTTCCGACTTGGGGACGAGGGCGAGAGCGGCGACGAGGAGGAGGAAGGAGAGAGCGACCGGGGCGAAGAACACCCACCGCCAGCCGACGGAGGTGAGCAGACCACCGGCGACGAGCCCGATCGTGAAGCCACCCGCGGCGGTGCCCGAGTAGACGAGCAGGGCCTTGTTCCGTTCCGGACCCTCGGCGAAGCCCGTGGTGATGATGGACAGGCCGGCCGGGGTCATGAAGGCCGCGGAGACACCCGTGATGAATCGCGCCACGATCAGCATCCACCCTTCGGTGGCGAATCCGCCGAGCCCGGAGAACAGCAGGAAGACGGTGAGCCAGAGGACGAACATCTGACGGCGCCCGAACAGGTCGGCCGCCCGTCCGCCGAGAAGCATGAAGCCGCCGTAGCCGAGGACGTAGGCACTCATGACCCACTGCAGCTCACCTGTGGAGAGTCCGAGGTCGGCACGGATCGCAGGCAGCGCCACATTGAGCATGGCGACGTCGATGCCTTCGAGGAAGATCGCGCCGCACAGCACGAGCAGGATGCCCCACTTGCGCGCGTCCAGGCCGTTCGGCGTACTCAAGGCACTCATGACGAGTAACCCCTTCCGGAGTGGTGGGTGTTGGTGGTGCCCCAAGCCTTCTTCACACCCCGGAGGGGAACAACAGCGATGATCGCAACGTTCGTACAGCCAGGCTTACCGATCCATGTCCTACGCTCCTACGCGACCCCGGAGACCTACGTGGACCAGAACGAGCTCGAGTGCTTTCTCGTCCTCGCCGAGGAACTGCATTTCGGCCGGACGGCCGACCGGCTGCGCCTCTCCCGTGCCCGGGTGAGTCAGCTCGTCCAGAAGCTGGAGCGCCGTGTGGGAGCGCCGCTGTTCACCCGCACGAGTCGCAGCGTGGTGCTCACCGTCCTGGGCAGCCGCCTCCGTGACGATCTCGAACCCCACTACCGCGGCATCGAGAACGCCCTGGCGCGGGCTGTCACCTCGGCGCGCGGCATCGAGGGGGTCCTCCACGTCGGCTTCTCGACGCCGCTGGCCGGGGAGATGGTCATGAAGGCGACCGCGAAACTCCGCGTGACGCATCCCGAACTCGCCGTCGAGGTGTGCGAAGTGCCCTTCTCCGATCCGTACGGGATGCTGCGGAGAGGCGACTTCGACCTCCAGCTGACGGATTTTCCCGTGCACGAGGACGACTTGGCGCACGGCCCGACGCTTCTCGCCGAGGACAGGGTGCTGGCGGTCTCCGCCGGGCACCCTCTCGCGGGACGGGACACGGTGACGCTGGAGGACCTGGCCGAGGTGCCGTTGCTGACGATCGCGGGAGACATTCCGGAGTACTGGCTGGAGCACCGGCTGCCGACGCGCACGCCCAGCGGCAGACCGGTCGGGCCGGGCCCGTCCGTCACCAACTTCCAGGAGGCCCTGACGCTTGTCGCCGCCGGCAGCGGGGCCCTGCTGGCAGGGGCCCACGTCGCTCTGTACCACGGCCGGCCCGGCATCTCCTACGTCCCGGTGGAGGGGGACACACCCCTCGGATACAGCCTGATGTGGCGGTCCGACGGCGCCAACCGGGCCATCGAACTCTTCGGACACACCGCACGCGAGGTCGCACGGGACATGGCTCCGGCCCGTCCGAGGGCGGCGACGCCCGGCTGACCGTCAGCTCCGGGGCACATCGGGCCGCCGCGAGCCGGCCCCGGCCGGCCGGCTCACCCACCTCAACGAGGCCTGGCGGCAGCACCCGCCCGGCGCGCCGGTCATCGGGGCGTGGTGACTCCGGCCCGGGCCGGCGCGCTCAGCGGCGCTCCAGGCAGCCGCGCACGAAGGCCGCCTGTCCCGCGTGCTGGAGGTCGTCCGACAGGACGCTGATCAACCGGACGCCCAGGGTGACGGGCGGGGACCACGCCTCGTCGACGACGCGGTCGAGCGCTTTGCCGTCGAGGCCGAGGAGGAACTCGGCCGTACGCGCGTGCACGGCGTCGTAGTAGCCGAGCAGCAGGTCCGCCGAGCCGACCTTGACCGCGCCCACTTCCTTGCTGCTGTGCCCGTAACCGGTGGCGCCCTCGGCGAAGGGCAGATCGAAGCGTGCGGCCCAGCCCTCGGTGAACCAGACCTGCTCGGTGCCCGCCGCGTCCGCGAGGTGGTCGTCCTGGACCCGGGTCAGGTGCCAGACCAGCCAGGCGATCGAGTTGGCCCCATCGTCCGGGCGGGCGTTGAGGTCGTCGGGTTCGAGACCCTCGACGGCCGCGTGCACGGCCTCCTGGATGCGGGTGTATCCATCGGTCAGGATGTCTGCGACGTTCATACCCCCACCTTGGGCGCTTCCCCGCCCGCGGCCCGCCATCGACACGCCCCACGAGGGCCGTGCGCCGGTGGGAAGGCTCCCCGCCGGCGCACGGCCGGCGGTCAGCCGTAGATGCCGAACTCCCAGAGCGAGTAGCCCCAACCGGTGCCCCGCTGAGTGAGGTTGAGCTTCACATAGCGGGCGGTCTGCGCGAGGTCGAGGTCGTCGGCGTCGCCGTTGCCGCTGGTGGTGGAGTACACGGACCGCCAGGCGGCGCCGTCGTCCGAGACCAGTACCTCGTACGCCTTGGCATAGGCCGGGTCCCACACGAGCTGGACGTGGCGCAACGCCTTGCGCTCGCCCAGGTCCACCAGGATCGACTGGGGGTCGCTCCAGTCGCTGGCCCAGCGGGTGTCCATTCTGCCGTCGGTCGCCATCGCCGCCGTGCAGGGACAGCCGGCGCTGCCCGCCTGCGCGGACGTGGCGGTGGCCGGCCGCCCGAGAGCCAGGTTGGTGCCGGCGACCGGGGGCACGACGACCTTCACGGACTTGGTCTCGATGCCGGCGTTGCCGTGTCCGTCCTCGGCCTGGATGTAGACCTTCCACACCCCGAGCCGGTCCGGCGCCTTCACCGCGAAGGTGCCGTCGCCCGTGGCGCGCCAGGCGGCCTCGACCAGGGCCTTGTCACCGGTGGCGTAGTTCCCGCTCAGGTAGATCTTGTACGTCACCGCGTCGTTGTCCGGGTCACGGACGTCGGCACGGACGGTGAACTCCTGTCCGGCGGGCGCCCCGTTGGCGTTCTGCACGGTCATGTTGCCGATGACCGGCGGGGTGTTGTCCCCGGCCGTGGATCCGGCGTACGCCTTCTTCAGCGCGTAGTACGACAGCCGCTTCTTGCCGTCGGGCACCACGTTGAACCAGATGCCGCCGAAGTCGTGCTCCGTTCCGTAGTGGAAGAGGGTCGCGCCCAGGGCAACGCCCTGGTGGGCGGTGACGCAGTTCCAGGCCTTGGTGTAGCCCTCGGCCTTCTGGACGTCGGTGGGCTCGTCCGGGACGCCGTTGGCGTCGTCCGGCACCTCCCACTCACCGGCCGGGCCGCCCTCGGTGATGAGATAGGGCTTGGTGTAGCCGCCGGAATCCCAGGCACCGCGTACGCCGCAGATGTCGCCGTAGGAGTTGACGGAGTACAGGTCGAGGTCGGGGGCGTTGCGCTTGTAGTAGGGCCAGGCGCCGGTCCAGGCGTCGGTCGAGGTGACCGGGTGGTTCGGGTCGATGGTGTGGATCTTCTTCGCCACGTCGTTGACGAAGGCGGTGTAGGCGTTGCGCTGCTTCTCCAGTTCGTCACCGCCGTAGCAGTTCTGGAGTCCGAGCACCGACTCGTTGCCGACGTTCCACATGAGGACGCCCGGGTGGTTCCGGTACGTGTCGACCCACTTGGCGAACTCGGTGAGCGAGGCGGACTTGTACGCGTCGTCGGTCAGGTAGTTGACGCAGCCTCCGCTGCCCGGACCGCCGCCCGGCTGGAGCCAGAAGCCACTGACGACCCGGATGCCGTTGGCCGCGGCCGCGTCGAGCAGTGGCCTGGACGAGGCGTCGGTCCCCCAGGTGCGGATGGTGTTGACGCCCATCGAACGGAGGTCGGGGAGATAGCGGCCCGCGTCGGCGACGGAGGGGCCCCAGGTCAGGCCCTTGACCTGGTAGGGCTTTCCGTCGACGGTCAGCTGCCAGTTGCCCTGCGAGCCGGTGACGCGGACCGCGCCGCCGGTGGCCGGCGGCGGGCCGGTGGTGCCGTACACCTGGAACTCCCACAGGGAGTAGCCGTATCCTCCGGCCCGGGCGGTGCCGTACATCCGGACGTAGCGGCCGGAGCCGGACAGGGCGACGTCGTCCGTTCCGCCGTCGCCCGCGGTCACGGTCTTGAGGGTCCGCCAGTCCGACCCGTTGTCGGAGGCCTGGATCTCGTACGCCTTGCCGTAGGCGGACTCCCAGGTCAGCACGGCCCTGCTGAGGTCGGCCGTGGCCCCGAGGTCGACCTGGAGCCACTGGGGATCGCGCCACTCGCTGGCCCAGCGGGTGCCGGTCAGGTTTCCGTCCACGGCCGCGGAGGCCGCGTAGCCGTCCCCCTCGTGGGATGAGGCGGTGGCGTTCTTCCCCTGCGAGAGAAGCGACTCGGCGGCTCGGGCAGGGGGCACCGTCAGCATCACGAGCGACGACGCGAGAAGCGCGAGAAGAGTGATCAGCAGCGTGCCCGGACGCGGTCTCGCGGGCAGGGCTGCGCTAGGTCTGTGCACATTCTCTCCTGGCAGAAGAGTGAGGGACCGGTGTCCCGGAACCGGATGGGAGAGCGCTCTCCCAGGAGAGTGACGTGTACGTGCTCAGCTGTCAACGAGCGCGGCGGATCCGGTTCCCCGCACGTGAGCGACGCCCGGAATCCGGACGCCGCTCCCCCGCACGCGGTACGTACGGCTCTACGGCACGAGGCTCCGGGCCTCTGCCGACCGCTCCCCGTGCCTGCCCACTCCGGCGGCCCGCGCGGCACCGTGCAGCGAACGCAGGGCCAGCAGGAGGAAGCCGATGTCATCGAGGTAGACGGGGTCCGGCAACAGGTCGACGGGCGACACCGTGTAGATCACCGCCGCCCAGAGCAGTGCCTTGTCGCGCAGCGGGATCCCGGCGTCGGCCAGCAGTTTCCTGGCGCGCAGGACCCGTACCAGGAGAACGCCGGCGACGCCCACCGTGAGCAGCACGAAAACTGCGCCGATGACGATCCAAGCCGTGGTGTCCATGCTTCATCGTGTACCCGGCTGCCGGAGAAACACCAGGCGGGCAGGGCGGCCATGGGTGTGACGCCGCCCTCGCCGTCAGCGGGGGTCCTTGGCCCGCCTGCGCGAGCGGCGCTTCAGCGCGCGCCGTTCGGTCTCGTCCAGACTGCCCCACACCCCGGCGTCCTGGCCGTTGTCCAGGGCCCATCGCAGGCACTCCTGCCGTACGGGACAGCCCCGGCACACCGCTTTGGCGTCCTCGGTCTGCACCAGCGCGGGACCGGTGCTCCCGATGGGGAAGAACAGATCGGGGTCCTCCTCGCGGCAGGCCGCGAGCATGCGCCAGTTCTCCATGGGTGGTCACTCTCCTGACGGTCGTCTTCGTCTGTTCGGCTCCGTACGCTGCGGGTGACCGCCCTCGGCTTTCCGAAACCCCTGCGGCACTTGGTGTGCGGCCGTCGAAGCTGCGGGAGTGGTGGCTCCGGGGCGACCATGGGAGACAGCGGACCTGCGTCCGGGCGCGAGGACTGCATGGGAAGGATCGTCTGTGGGCGGCACTGATGACATGCGGACCGGCTGGGGCGACGCGCGCGGGGAAGGCGTGCACCGGTCCCCGGAGGGAGGCCTGCTCGACGTCCTCGGTGTGGGCGCGATGGTGCTGGACACGGAGGGACGCATCGTGCTGTGGAGTCCGCAGGCGGAGGCGCTGCTCGGCTACGCGCCCGCGGAGGCGCTGGGCCGGTTCGCCGCACGGGTCCTCGTGGACGAGGAGCATTTCGAGCTGGTGCTGAGGCTGTTCACCGAGGTGATGAGCAGCGGCGAGGCGTGGGCGGGCGTCTTCCCCGTGCGGCACAAGGACGGCACCTCCCGGCTGCTCGAGTTCCGCAACATGAGGCTGCAGGACGACCGCGGCGACTTCTACGCGCTGGGGCTGGCGGCGGACGGGGCGACGCTGCGTGAGGTCGAACGTGATCTCGCGCTGTCCGTGCGCCTGGTCGACCAGTCGCCGATCGGCCTGGCGGTCCTGGACCACGACCTGCGCTATCTGGCCGCCAACCCCGCGCTGGAGCGGATGGACGGGCTGAGCGCGGCCGGCCACCTGGGCCGCCGGGTGGGAGAGGCGCTGCCGTTCCTGGATTCCGAGCCCATCGAGGCGGCGATGCGCGAGGTCCTCGACAGCGGTGTGTCACAGGTGTCGCACGAGGTGGTGGGGCGCACTCGGGCCGATCCGGGCACCGACCGTGCGTGGAGGGTTTCGCTGTACCGGCTGGACGACTCCGGGGGCCGGGTGCTCGGGATCGCCGTGTCGCTCATCGACGTGACCGACCGCTACCGGGCGGGTGCCGAGGCAGAACGGGCCCGGAACCGTCTGGCGCAGATCGCCGACGCCTCGGTGCGGATCGGCACCACGCTGGATCTGGAGCAGACGGCCCTGGAGCTGGCGGAGGTCACCGTGCCCGAGCTCGCCGACGTCTCCGCGGTCGATGTCCTGGACAGCGTCCTGAAGGGGCACCCCGGGCTGACCGAGGGGCCGATCCTGATCCAGGCCCTGGCCATCGTCGCGGCGCGGCCGAACCCCGTGGTGGAGGCGGCGGACCCGCCGGGTCACGCCGCCCAGTACGGCGCCGACCGGCTGATCACCCGCTGTGTGCGGACCGGCCGGCCGGTCCGGGAGCCGTACCTCGACGCGGGCATACTCGCGCGCATAGCCCGGGACAGCCGTTCGGCCGAGCTCCTCGCGCAGGCGGGCGCGCACTCCTACATGGCGGTGCCACTCATCGCGCGGGGCGAGGTCCTGGGCGCGATCGACCTCATCCGGACGGACAATCCGCTGCCGTTCACCGAGGACGACGAGCTGATGGCGTGCGAGCTGGCCGCCCGTGCGGCGGTCAGCATCGACAACGCCCGGCTGTACCGGCAGCAGCGGGAGACCGCGCTCACCCTCCAGCGCAGCATGCTGCCGCGCGACCACCACGATCCGGTGGGGCTGGAGGTGGCGTCCCGCTATCAGCCGGCCGCTTCGCGGTACGAGGTCGGCGGGGACTGGTTCGACGTCATCGGGCTGCGGCACGGGCGGACCGCGCTGGTGGTGGGCGATGTGATGGGCAGCGGGATCAACGCCGCCACCACCATGGGGCGGCTGCGGACCGCCACGCAGACCCTGTCCCGGCTCGGTCTCCAGCCCGCGGAGGTGCTCGGCCACCTCGACGAGATCACCGCCGACCTCGACCCGCCGTTCGCCACCTGTGTGTACGCCGTCTACGACCCGGACGCCGGACGGTGCCGGGTGAGCACGGCCGGTCATCTCCCGCCGGTGCTGGTCCCGGGGGACGGTGCGCCGCGTCTGCTCGATCTGCCGCCCGGGGCGCCGCTGGGTGTGGGCGGTGTGCCGTTCAGCGACGTCACCGTCCCGCTCCGGCCCGGCGACCGGCTCGTGCTGTACACGGACGGACTGGTGGAGACCCGGGAGGACGACATCGACAGCAGGCTGGACAGCCTGCTGGGGCTGTTGCGCGATCCGGATCCGTCCCTGGAGGAGTCCTGCGACCGGCTGCTGCGCGAGCTGCGGGCTCCCCAGGGCCACGACGACGTGGCCCTGTTGATGGCCCGGGTGCGCGGCTGACGCCGGGCCGGCGGCACGGAGAACGTGCCACCACCCCGCGTACGATCGGGTGATCCCGGTGGGTCAGTGTGCGCACCCGCGGTGCCGGCGGCGGTGTGCCGGCCCGCAGGCCCGGCGTGTGCCCGCGCCGAGGAAGCCCAGCCCGATGCCGAACATCCAGAAGTCCTTGGCCAGCGCGATCCCGTCCTGGGTCGGCCGCAGGCTGCCGGGTTCACGCATCCCCGGCACCCGCAGATACAGGCCGACCAGCCCGCCGGAGAACCCGGTGAGCGCCAGTCCGGCGAGCCTGGTCGGGATGACGGGGACCAGCAGACTGCCGCCCACCGCGATCTCGGACCAGGCCAGCAGCCGGGTGAACCGGCCGGGCTCGATCTTCTTGAGGAACGGGTAGGCGGTACAGGCCATACCGTGCAGTCCCTGCTGGGTCGCCTCGTCCGCCTTGAGCTTGCCCAGACCGGAATTGAGGATGAACGCGCCGGTGGCGATGCGCGGCGGGAAGTCGCGCGGTGCGGGCAGCGGCAGCATGGGTGCCTCCATGTGAGTCAGGTCGTCGGCCCCCGATCGAGCATAGCCAGCGGGCCTGCGGGACGCGCGCAGAGAACGGCCGTCCGTACCGCCCCCGGGACGGACCGGCTGCCCCACAAGGCCGTGCGCAGGACCTCGGCGAACTGCCCGGCTGCTCCCCATGAAGCCGAGGTGAGAACCTCCGGCCGGAGCCCGTAGCGGCCGGACGCCCGTACGGAGCCTCGGCCATACTGATCACGGCGGGAACGGAGAGGCGGAACAGTGGTCCAACAGCAAACGGAATACGACGTCTTGGTGGTCGGCGGCAGCGGAGTGGACACCATCGTCCGCGTCGACGCCCTGCCCGTGCCGCTCGCCGACTCGGTGATGGTCGGCCCGATCGAGGAGTGGCCCGGTCACACCGGGGGCAATGTGGCCCTCGGCGCCCGTGCACTGGGGCTCGAGGTGGCGCTGCTCGACTGCATCGGCGACGACTGGACCGGTGCGCAGGTGCGCGAGCGGCTGGCCAAGGGCGATGTGGAGTTCCACCCGGTGGTCTCGGCGGCGGGTACCCGCCGTGCGGTGAACCTGGTGGACGCGACGGGCCGGCGGATGTCGTTCTACGACGCCCGCGACCCGGAGGACCTGCGGATGCCGCAGGACTTCTATCTTCCCCGGCTGCGGCGCGCCCGCCATGTCCATCTGTCCATCATGAACTTCACCCGCTTCCTGTACGACGACATCGAGGCCCTCGGTGTCCCGGTCTCCACGGATCTGCATGACTGGGACGGGCTGGCCGTCCATCAGCGGGAGTTCGCGCTCCGTTCCGACCTCGTCTTCTTCAGCGCGGCGGTGACCGGTGACCGTACGCCCGCGCTGATGCGGGAGATCCTGCGTGAGGGCCGTGCCGCCACCGTGGTGGCGACGGCGGGTGCGGAAGGCTCCTACGTCCTCACCCGCGACGGAGGTCCGGACCCGCGCCACGTCCCGGCGACCGTGCCGCCCGCCCCGGTGGTGGACAGCAACGGCGCGGGCGACGCGTTCGTCACCGGGTTCCTGTACGGACGGCTCGAAGGCCGGGACGCCCTCGGGTCCGCCCGGCTGGGCGCGGTGGCGGGTGCCTTCGCCTGCACGGCACCCGGCTCCACCGCCCTGATCGGCCGGGAGGCCCTGCTGGCCGCCGACGGCCGCGCCGCGTAGGCCGTCGGCGCACGCGCGGACGCCCCGACGGGCCGGGACGGCCGGCTCGTCGGGGCGTCCGCCCGCTGCTGCCGGCCGCCTACTTCAGGTAGGGACCCGCGGTGCCGATCATGCCCGGGCCGTTCAGCACGTAGACGCGCAGGTTGCCCTTGCCCGGCGCGGCGACGGTGAGCTTCCCGTCGGTGACGACCCGCGTGTCGCCGGTTACGGCGTCCTTGTACGTGCCATTGGGGATTCCGGTGTACGAGGCTCCGCCGGTGACGGTGACGAGGGCGAAGCTGTCCGTCGTGCCACTGGTGTACCGGCGCTTGTACGCCATCTGGCCGGTGATGCCCTCGGTGGAGTACTGGCCCATCTGCAGAGCCGGGACGGCCCGGCGGATCTCGTTGAGCCGCTGGACGTGCTTGACCAGGGGCTTGGCCAGCGTGTTGGCGACCTCACCGGTGGCGGAGTCGACCTTGGAGAACTCCGAGGACGTGACGTTCCCGGCGAGGTGGTCGCCGTAGTAGGCCCGTCCCGTCGTGGCCAGCGGGCAGGTGGGGCCGCAGTCGATCTTCTTGCCGGCCTGGAACTCGATCTCCGATCCGTAGTAGAGGGTGGGGATGCCGCGGAAGGTCCACATCAGGGCCATGTTCTCGGCCCAGGCGTCGGTACCGCCGGTGTAGCGCTCGCTGCTCTTGTTGGGCCCGTAGTCGTGGCTGTCGACGTAGACGACGTTGTAGGTGGCGTCGTTGGTCGAGTCGTCGGAGTCCTTGCCGTTGTTGTAGGCGTTCGTGGCGTCCCCGAAGTTCATGTGCATGCGCATGTCGATGATGTTCATGCCGGAGAACTTGCTGTGGTCGGGGGCGTGGTACGTGTTGCCGTTCAGGAAGGCGTTGTCCGAGGTCGGCTGTGCGCCGGTGCCGAGCTGGTTCTCGTAGTCGTACATCTCCAGCGCGGCCTTGGCGTCGTCGGCGGCGTACTCCTTGCGTTCCTTCCAGGTGAAGAACTGCGCGGAGTGGTTGACCGAGCCGCGGTTCCACTTGTCGTTGACGAACGCGCCGACCTCACCGAAGACCAGGAAGTTCTGCGCGGCCTCGGCGCCGAACCGCTGGGTGACACGCTCCTGGATCGCGGGCAGGAAGCGGCGGTTCCAGGTGGTGCGCGGGATATGGACGGCGGTGTCGATGCGGAAGCCGTCGACGCCCATGTCGATGTACTTGTTGTACGCGCCGATCAGGTAGTTCTGCACCGGTGCGGACTCGGTGTTGAAGTCGGCGAGGTCGTCGTGCAGCCAGCACGAGCGGGAGTCCTCGCCTTCCCAGTTCCCCAGCCAGCAGTTGTGGTAGTACTCCTTCGGGAACATGCCCGACGTGGGGTTGGGCCACTGGCAGTTGTAGATCCTGTAGCCCTCGGGCGAGGTGGCCCCGGTCGCCTTGCCCCAGTTGAGACAGGTGTTGCCCGCGGGCTCGGCCGTGGACCACAGGTCGCCGTTGTAGTACGACTTGCCGCTCTTGGGGTCGACGGTCAGGCCGTCGTACTCGAAGCCCTCGTTCTTCTCGTCGTAGTACCAGCTCCACTGGCTGTCCCGGACGCCGTAGACGGTCGGGGTGAACAGGCCCTTGGCGCCCCAGCGCGAGGAGTGGTTGTAGACGACGTCCTGGTAGATCTTCACGCCCTTGGCGTGAGCCGCGTTGATCAGGTCCTGGTACGAGGCTCCGGCGGACTCCAGGCGCGAGTCGACCTTGTAGAAGTCGTAGCCGTGATAGCCGTGGTAGTCGTAGTCGGACCGGTTCAGGACGACCGGGGTGATCCAGATGGCCGAGAAGCCGAGGCCCTTGATGTAGTCGAGCTTGTTGACCAGGCCCTTGAAGTCACCCCGGAACATGGGGTCGTTGTTGGCGGCGTTGCCGGACTTCACGTCCTGGCTGCCGCCGCGGTTGTTGCCGGCGTCCCCGTCGTTGAAACGTGCGGTCAGGACGAAGTAGATCGGGTCCTTGCGCGGGTCGGTGCCCAGTGGCTTGCCCTGGGCGGCCGTCGGCGGCCTCACCCCGGTGGTCGCCTTCGCTGCCGCGGAGGCGGCGGAGGTGTTGCCCGCCGCGTCGACCGCCTTGACCGTGTAGGTGTAGGCGGTCTTCTCCTCCAGGTTCGACTCGGAGAGCACGGTCGAGCTCACATCGGTGACGACGCAGCCCTTGGCCCCTCCGGTCCGCGTGACCTGGTACTTGGTCACCTTCTTGTTGTCGGAGGAGGGTTCCCAGGAGAGGATGACGGCCACCCCGTCGGCCTTGGCCGTCACCGCGGTGGGCACGGTCGGTGCCTCGGTGTCCGGCGGCTCGGCGACGCACGGGTCCTTGGCGTCCTTGGCCACCGCGCGGTCCTTCACGGTGCTGACGCCGGCGGGGATCGTGTAGTTGCCGCCGTTGTTGTTGTCCCAGACCCCGTTTCCGTTGTTGAACACGGCCTGCATCGAGGTGGCGGTGCCGAGGTCGACCTTCTTCTTGACCCAGCCGGTGCAGGCGGGCTCCATGCCGACACCCGGCACCGTGGTCCAGGAGCCGCCGGCGGGCTGGTAGTGCAGATTGGTGGTGGTCCAGCCGACCGTGGCCGTCGAGTAGTACACCGAGGCGGTGTTCGCGCCGTCGCCGGTCGGGCTCGGGTCCGGGCCGGTGCCCGCGCACGGGTCGCTGTGGGCCACGACCCCGTCCTTGACGGTGACGTTCCCGCTGCCCAGGTCGTAGTTGTTGCCGGCGTTGTTGTCCCAGACACCCGAGCCGTTGTTGAAGGTCGCCTTCAACCCCGCCGCGGTACCGAGGGAGACGGTCTTCTTGACCCAGTCGGTGCACGCGGCCTCCATCGCCACGCCGGGCACGGTGGTCCAGGAACCGCCGTCCTGCGCGTAATGCAGGTTGTACGCAGCCCAGTTCTTCGTCTTGGTGTAGTAGAAGACGGTCGTGGAGGTCTCGGCGGCGGCTACGGGCTTGGCGTCGAGGTCGGGCGTTCCGGGCAGTGCGGTGAACAGGCCGAGTACTGCGGCCGCGGCCGTGGCTGCCGCCAGGGGGCGTCTCAGCAGCCGGTGAGGGGTGCGTTTCATCGGTGTCTCCAGGGAAGGGCCACGGCGACGGCGAAGCCGCGGCGTCCAGGACGCAGGAGTCGGGGACCTGCGTCGTCCCGCCGGAAACCCTGACGCGCCTCAAGGTCCGAGCGATGGGGGCGGTCCGGCTGAAATGCCAGCCGGAATGTTGCTGCAATCTCTTGCAGCTCGGAAGTTACCGGCACATGACAAGGCCGTAAAGAGGTCCGGCGGCACCCGCCGCGCTCTCCCCATACGGACGCAGTGATTCCGGACATCCGGGCCGCCCGCACCGCCCGGTACGGCTCAGAGCGGCACGGTCAGCTGCGCCTGCACGTGGGCGCGCATCACGCCGGCCATGTCCGTCGTACAGTCGCTGAGGAGCCACTGCGTCTGAAGTCCGTCCATCAGCGCGATCAGCTGCTGCGCCGCCTCGCCGGGGTCGATCCCCTCCCGCAGGGCCCCCGCGTCACGGGCTTCCCGGTACGAGACCGCGGTACTCAGGACCAGGTTGCGGTACCGCTCGACGAAATAGGCGTGAGCCGGGTGCTCGGCAGAGGTCGCCTCCGCGGCGATCACGGAGAACAGTTCCACGATTCCCCGCCGTTCGGCGTTCAGCACAGCGAGGTCGACCAGCCGGCGCAGACAGTCCACACCCCGGGGCTCACCGAGGGAGAACAACTCCCCGTCCACCTTGTCGCGGTGTTCGAGAACCGCGAGCAACAGCGATCCCTTCGTCGGGAAATGGTGCAGCAGGCCCGGGTGCGAGATACCGCAGCGGGTCGCGATCACACGCAGCGAGGCACCCCGGTAGCCCGCCTCGCCGAACAGGGCCATCGCCTGGTCGAGGATCTCCACGCGCTTGGCGCGGCCCTTCGCATAGCCCCGAGGCGCCTCACCCGTCACTCGTCACTCTCCCGGTCGGTTCGGACGGCACCCCTGCGTACCGTCGCAAGCCACATACTTACCACCCGGTCGGGATTCAGCGTACGGTGGGTCCCTGCGGCCGAGTTGTGCCGTGCCGCGCCCTCCCGCCGACGCTGTGAAAGGAACTCCCGTGGGCTCCTCCCTGCCTTACCTCGACCCCGCTCTGTCCGTCCCGGAGCGCGTTGCCGATCTGGTCGGCCGGATGACGCTGCCGGAGAAGGCCGGCCAGATGCTGCAGCTGAACGCGAAGGACGGGGTAAGGCACCTCATCGAGGAGATGCACGCGGGATCGATCCTGCATGCCTCCCCCGACCGGGTTCTGGAGGCTGCCGCGCTCACCGAGCGGACCCGGCTGCGGATCCCGCTGCTCGTCGCGGAGGACTGCATCCACGGCCACTCGTTCTGGGAGGGTGCGACGATCTACCCCACCCAGCTCGGCATGGCGGCGACCTGGGACCCGGAGCTGGTGGAACGGATCGCCCGGGCGACGGCGGTCGAGGTGGCGGCGACGGGCGTCCACTGGACGTTCTCCCCGGTCCTGTGCATCACCCGGGACCTGCGCTGGGGCCGGGTGAGCGAGACGTTCGGTGAGGACCCCTTCCTCATCGGCGAGCTGGCCTCGGCGATGGTGCGCGGTTACCAGGGCGACGGGCTGGACGACCCGACGGCGGTCCTGGCGTGCGCGAAGCACTTCGCGGGCTACTCCGAGACCCAGGGCGGCCGGGACGCGAGCGAGGCCGACATCTCCCGGCGCAAGCTGCGTTCCTGGTTCCTGCCGCCGTTCGAGCGGGTCGCCCGCGAGGGCTGCCGGACGTTCATGCTCGGCTACCAGTCCATGGACGGCGTGCCGGTCACCGTCAACAACTGGCTGCTGAACGAGGTGCTGCGCGGCGAGTGGGGCTACACGGGCACGCTGGTGACCGACTGGGACAACGTCGGCCGCATGGTGTGGGAGCAGCATGTGTACGCCGACCACACGCAGGCGGCGGCCGCCGCGGTCCGCGCGGGCAACGACATGGTGATGACGACGCCGGCCTTCTTCGAAGGTGCCCAGGAGGCGGTCGCCACCGGCCTGCTCGACGAGGCGGAGATCGACGCGGCGGTCCGGCGCATTCTCACGCTCAAGTTCGAGCTCGGCCTCTTCGAGAATCCGCGCCACCCCGACAGCGAGCGCCAGGCCGCGGTCATCGGAAGCGCGGACCACACCGGGCTCAACCTCGAAGCGGCGCGCCGATCGCTGGTGCTGCTGGCCAACGACGGCACGCTGCCGCTGGCCGGCGGCTTCGGGGCCGGTCCCGACGGCCGCGCGGTCGCGGGTGCCGGATCGGCGCCGCGTACGGTCGCCGTCATCGGGCCCAACGCCGATGACGCGCAGACCCAGCTCGGCGACTGGGCGGGCTCGTCGGGCCAGGCGGACTGGCTGCCGGACGGGCATCCGCGCGCCATGATCCGTACCGTGCTGGACGGCTTCCGCGAGCATGTGCCGGACGGCTGGACCGTGACACACGCCCGGGGTGCCGACATCCTGACCGTGGGCCCGGACCCCGAGGGCGCGTTCTTCCCCGACGGGCAGCCGCGGCCGGAGATCGTCGTCCCGGCGGAGCCGTCCGAGGCCATGATCGCCGAGGCGGTCGCCGCCGCGGAGGCGGCCGACCACGTGGTGGCGGTCGTGGGTGACCGCATCGAGCTCGTCGGCGAGGGCCGCTCCACGGCGACCCTGGAGCTGATCGGCGGCCAGATCGCGCTGCTCGACGCGCTCGTCGCCACGGGCAAGCCGGTCGTCGTGGTCGTCATCAGCTCCAAGCCGCTCGTCCTGCCGCCGTCCGCCCACCGCGCAGCGGCGATCGTGCACGCCTTCAACCCGGGCATGCTCGGCGGCCGGGCCGTCGCCGAACTCGCGCTCGGCCTGATCGAGCCGTCCGGCCGGCTGCCGCTCTCCTTCGCACGTCATGCGGGGCAGCAGCCGACGTACTACAACCAGGTCCGCGGCCAGCACGGCACCCGCTACGCCGACCTGACGCAGCGTCCGGCGTTCGTGTTCGGCGAGGGCCTCAGCTACACCACGGTCGCGTACTCCGGTCTGGAGGTGATCACCGACGTGCTCGGAACGGGTGACACCCTGCGGGCGCGGGTCACCGTCCGCAACACGGGTCAACGTCCCGTGCTGGAGACCGTGCAGGCGTATGTCAGCGACACCGTGACCTCCGTGACCTGGGCGGAGAAGGAGCTCAAGGCCTACCGTCAGGTGCGGTTGGCCCCCGGCGAATCGCGCGAGGTCGTCATCGAACTGCCGGTCGCGGAGTGCAGCCTGGTGGACGCCGAGGGCCAACCGCACCTGACGGTAGGCCTTGAGCTCCTTCTCCGCCCAGGTCACGGAGGTCACGGTGTCGCTGACATACGCCTGCACGGTCTCCAGCACGGGACGTTGACCCGTGTTGCGGACGGTGACCCGCGCCCGCAGGGTGTCACCCGTTCCGAGCAC
>NZ_RDBK01000042.1:0-33238 GCF_008042275.1 Streptomyces sp. OR43
GACGCTGCACCCACTCAGCCGCACATGAAGTGCCTGGCCGAGTACCAGACCGCCAATCAACAGGGCGCAGCGCTCTGGGAGAGAGAGACCGCCGTGCGGCAGGCGGGCATCCAGACGAAGGGAAACATGGCGATCATCTTCGGTCTGCTCGGCGTGGCCTTCGCGGTCTTCGCCATGGTACCCGGCAGGGGGCGCCGGGCCGAGCCGCAGACCCCCGGGAAGTAAGGCGGCTCGGCGAGGCAGCCGCCGCCGCACTTCCACATCAGGTGAAACGCACGGTCAGCCTCTTGTCCGGCGCGTTCAACTCGTCTTCCGCGGCAGCTCGGACCAGGACGGACGCGATCGCCTCGAACGCTTCATCGCCCATGCGGCCACGGCTGACTACAGCGTTCTCCCAGACAATCTCGACCGGGCGCTCGACATCCCTACTCAGACGGTCCCACAGGGCGCTCAGGTTGTGCCCGTAGTACGGACCGAAGCTCAGCATCAGGGCTGATTCAACCTCGGCCTCGACCGGCATCGAGGACGATCGCACCCGGTTCGCCGACGCCCGTGGCCCGAAGCTCCACGCCGGCCGGGCTTCGGGGAAGAAGTCGGGCATCACCCGGCGCCGGGTGAAGAACGATCGTCTCAGCCATGCGGGTTATCTCTGGGCTTTCGCGTCCCTGACGGCCTCCATGGGAGCCAAAGCCCACTACCCGCGCCGTCGCGACGAACACTCCGACTGACACGCCGCCGCTCAGCGATCTCTTCAACCGGTTGCTCGGCCAGCTCTGCCACTGCCTCAAGAACCGCAGGCTGCTCGAGGAATTCGCGGCTGTCCCGCCTTCGGGTGAAGGCCTTGGTACGGCGGCCGCACAGGACACGGGACCGATCAAGCCGGAGGTGTCACCCAGGGAGCCAGACGTTCCCCGACTGACAGATTCTCGCGCCAGTATCGGAAGACGGTTCCCTGGACGATGTCGAGCTTCCCGGCCGCGATCAGGCCGCAGGCGAGTACCGGGCCGCCCGCCTCGGCCTCGAAGGCGATCAACAGGGGAGGCGTCTCACCGACCTGCCCGGCAACGAGCCGCAACTCGTCAGGTGTCGGCGCACGAAACACCGGGTCCTGGAAGAAGGCCGGGCACGCGACGAAGACCGGGTCGCTGAACACAAGCTCCAGGCTGTGGGCATACGAGAGGTCATGCCCGGCCCCCAGACGCAACCGCCCAGGTTCCCAGGCGACGATGTCCCAATCCCACCAGGACCCTCCGGGAAGCCCGATCACGGCTCGCCGCCCACCCTGGGCCGCCCCGTCAATCAAGGATCACCACACCGAGCTCACGCAGCTGCGGAAGGCAGACCCGCAGGCATGCCTCCAGGGAGACAGCATCAGTGCGAACCAGAAGATCATCCCGGAACGGAGTCCCACTCGCGACGAAGGTCCAGGGCTTCGTTCCATCGCTCAGGCGTTCAGCACCGACCTTGAACAACACTGTCACTCCCTGCTCGGCCAACGACTCCCTGAGCCGCACCACGTCCATCACATCCCCCCTGCCTGAACCGAACAGCCAGCAGGCTCTACCGGCCTCCTACGACCCCCGGCCCGACCGCCTGGCACCGTGAGGTGTCCACCGCGCCGCCAGCACCCGGGCCCGAGCCGGACAACCCGCCGCCCCCACCTGACAGATCTGCGGACCCGTCTCCGTGGCGGCTCACCGCCCTTACCAGCGGCGAGCCGTCACCAAAAGGACAGCCGACCCGACTACGCGGTCTCCAGTTCTGCGCGGAAGACGTTCAGTGCTCCCCGATTCCCAGCTGGTTCGCGGCGGCTTCCACGGTCTGCGCGAGCAGGACGGCGATGGTCATCGGCCCGACGCCGCCGGGCACAGGGGTAATCAGACCGGCACGGGCCCGGGCGGTGTCGAAGTCCACGTCCCCGACATTGCCCGGGTTGTAACCGGCGTCGATCACCACTGCACCAGGCTTGATGTCCTCGCCCCGGATCAACCGGGGCCGCCCTACTGCCGCTACCACGACATCCGCTTCCCGGACGATCGCCGGGAGGTCCGCCGTACGCGAGTGGCAGTACGTCACCGTGGCATCCTTCGCGAGAAGGAGCATCCCCACCGGTTTGCCGAGAATCGCGCTGCGGCCCACCACGACGGCACGCTTGCCCGCGAGTCCTACGTCGTACGCCTCCAGCAATCGCACGATCCCGCCGGGAGTGCAGGACACGAAACCCGGCAGCGCGAAGCTCATCGCGGCGAAGGAACGCATCGTGACCCCGTCGACATCCTTCTCCGGAGCGATGGCCTCGAACGCCGCTCGCTCGTCGATATGCGGGCCACAAGGATGCTGAAGCAAAATGCCGTGGACCTCCGGATCACCGGACAGCTCGGCGAGCGTGCCGATCAGTTCGGCAGTCGTGGTGGCGGCCGGCAGACCGATGTGCCGGGACTGGATACCCGCCCTCGCACACCGCGCCCGCTTCATACGGACATACGCGACCGACGCCGGATCCTCTCCCACCAACACCGTCGCCAGACACGGACCGGCACCCGTGCGCCGTGAGATCTCCGCCGCCTTCGCAGCAGCCTCTTTGACGATACGTTCGGCGAGACCCCTGCCATCCATGAGCTGGGCCGTCTGCGTCACGGACATCATTGCCCCCAGGCGTTGCTGACCACTCGCCCAGGCGCACGGCAACGACATCTCGTCAGACCGCTCCCCGGTGGTTGTCCACCTCAGCGCCAGTCACGGCCCACACCGGACTCTAGCGGACACCGCATCACCACCAGGCACCCATCAACGTCCACGGCCAGGAAGCGCCTCACACACCACGCCCGCTCTACGCTGACATCGAATCCCCACGACACAACCGAGCGAACGAGCGGGCGGCCAGATGAGCGAGCTCGGTAAGGGAGGCACGGCAGAGGGACACCGGCGCCCGGGAACACCCGGCCCGGCGCCCGTCACGCTCGCGTGCACCGGTTCGCCCAGGTCCCCGGCGGTACGAAGCACAGCCGGGCCCGGCCCCCTCGACGTGTCCCGGCGTGCACCGTCACCCAGGCCGGCGGGTAGCGGTGCGGCCCGATGAGGTCGGTGTGCGGGAAGACCTCGACGATCCCCCGGCCGACCTGGATGTACCGAGGGCCGTGCTGAAAGACCTTCGCTCCGCGGGTTCCTCTCAGACAACCCCCCGGCCCGCGAGCGCGGCCACCTCGGTGAAGTACGCGCGGAACAACGGCTCGTCGCCGGGCGGCACCCGGAACGCCGGCGAGATGCTGTACCAGAAGGCTGCCTGGTCGGTGCCGTAGAGCGCGGCGCCCGGATCGCGTACGGTACCGATGAACAACTGGCCGGGCCGGGCCGGCTTCT
This sequence comes from Streptomyces sp. OR43, assembly GCF_008042275.1. Lineage (GTDB taxonomy): Bacteria > Actinomycetota > Actinomycetes > Streptomycetales > Streptomycetaceae > Streptomyces. Next base: position 3,361 of record NZ_RDBK01000042.1, read on the forward strand.
TGTAGTACACCAGTGCCCCGAGCCACCGCAGCGGTACCCGGAGCTCGGACCTGCCCATGGTGAACAGTTCGAACACCCCTCGCTCCACGCGCAGATGCAGGTTCTCGTAGTCGAACGTCAGCGGCTCCATGACAGGAAAGCAGCCCGGCCACCTCGTCACAACGCGACCGCCCCCACCACGGCCGCCGCCGCCACGACCAGCACGCCCACCACGTTGACGACCATGTCCCACTGCCAGGAGCGGCGTTCGGCCTCGACGTCCAGGACGAAGCGGGCCGGGTCGTCCAGGGCGTAGTGAATCGTGAGGTTCAGGCCCCGCGCCCGGGCGGGGTCCGGGATTCCGGACTCGCAGTAGGCCGTGACCTCCCTGCCGTCCAGGGTGGTGAAGGTGACAACCGGCATCAGACTGGTCATGGTGCCGCCGTCACCGGAGTCGACGGTGACGCTCTTGAGGACGGCGACAACACGACCGGACACGGCGGCCATGGCCGCCAGTTGGCCGATGCGGCGGTTCCTGTCGCGGATGTTCCCGGGCAGGTGGTACAGGCCGGACAGGGCCCAGGGCCCGCAGAAGCCGACCAGCGCCCACGGCCAGCCCCAGTCGATCGCGGCGGCGGCGACCAGACCGGCACAGACGAGGAAGAGCGCGAAGTTCGCCCAGCCGAGGCCGCGTCCGCCTTCGGAGAGACGGCCGGCGAACCGGAAGGCGTGGGGCCTGCCGCGCGGATAGCGGACCCCGATCTCCCGGCCCTTCCACGCGACGCTGATCCTCTCGCCGCGCTCACCCTCGTTGGTGACGGTGAACTCCTGCCCGCTGGAAGGGTCCTGGAAGGAGACGACCACGGCTATCCCCTCGCTCGGGGAGCTTCCGTGCCGGGGCTCGTCCACCCGCTCGATCCGTCCCGTCACCCAAACCGCCCGCTGCGTCCGGGTCATCCCGGCCAGCGACCTCCCGTATCCGAGCACCGCCCACGCCCCGAACACCCCGCACCACAGCACCAGGTACACATGCCAGTCCATGGATCAGCCTCCAGCCGAGACGCGCCGTACGACCTGACCCTGCCCGTCCGCCTCCAGATAGGCGGTGCCTTCGGAGCCGGACACCGAAACCCTGAGGGCCACCCTGCCGGTCAGGCCGTCGGCAATGACCTGCCAGGTACGCGGGGAGGCGACACCGAGCGTGGTCGTGGCCTCCTTCACCAGGGCCGGAACACGCTCGTACGGCAGAGAATCCAGGTCGATCCGTGGGGCCGCCCGGGCACCGGCAGGGGCGAAGACGACCGTCAGCAGGCGCTCCTGCACAACTACGGTGAGCGCCCGCTGCCTGTCCGCGCCCCTCGCGAGCCCGGCCACGGTCCGGCCCAGCACGCCCTCCTCCAGAAAGGACTGCCCGGGACCCAGGGCCACCGTGCCGGACGCCGACGACACGCTGGTCGTGGACGACGAGGAGGTGCTGGACGAAGAGACCGAGGGCCGCGCGGTACCGGAGTCGTTGTGGTCGGACAGGTCCGCGCGGAACAGCAGAACGACAAGAGCCGCGCCGAGCAGCAACCCGAGGAAACCGACCAGGGGGGCACCACAGCCTTCCACAGCCTCGCTCGCCCGAGCCGGTCCGGGCGCCGAGTCAAGGCGGGCCGAGGAAGCCCGTTCCTCCCAGTCCGGTGCCGGCCGCTTGACGATCCTCACCTTCAGCGGCCGGTCCGGCGGATACTGGACGACCAGGATGCGGCGCGGCCGGTAATCGGGCAGGTCGGCGAGGTTGATGTCCTGCGTGAACTCGACACGGAACGCCGGTGCGTCGTCCGGTGCCACGGTGAGGTCGAACTTCACCGGTATGTCGCTCGTTTCACCCCCGACGGCCTCCAGGCTCTCGATCACCGCGAGAGCCAGGTACGGCGGGACCTCCGCCTCCCGGGTGCGCCTGGGCAGGCCGGCGAGGTACCGGATCAGGACGTAGACCGCGAGCAGGCACACGCCCCCGGCAATCAGCAACTCGTACGAAAGGATGATCCCGACAACGACGGCCGCCAGAAACACCCCCGCCACACCACCCGTGAGGAACCCCCGGACGAGCACGACGGGCCGGTTGCGCATGGGCGGCGGGGCAGCGCTCGTGGTGATCGTCATACCGGCGATTGTGCAGGGCTCAGGTGACGCCCGGTAGACCCCAGCATGACCTGCCGGCAGGCGCCGACGCCGACGCCGAACTGATCGTGCACAGCGCCGAGTTCGCCCGGTGTCGCAATGGCCGGCGTGAACCGGAGCTCTCGCGGCCGATACGGACCGGTGGCGAACGCGTCCGCTGCTCCCCACCCCCCGGCTCGTAGCCGCAGAAGCACAGCCGTCCACCCCAGGCCGCTCACACCGGACCAGAAGCCCGTCACAGGCGACCACCCGGCCTAACGGTGGAAGACGGCGGTGCCGGACCTCAAGGTGCCGTCTCAGAGGAAGTGGCACCCCCGACGAGATTTCTGGCCGTGAACCCCAGGAGCCTGCGCGCCGCCGAGGTGTCGACCGGAGCCGCCCGGCCCGGCAGCCGGCCGCGCAGCACGGTACCGGGGTGGTAGCGGCGCAGCAGTTCCTCCGTCGGGTACGGGACGATGATCTCGGGGGCGCAGAGGTGCACCGCGTGCGCGCCGCTGCCCCGCACGTCCAGCGCGAGCAGTGCCGCTCTCGCCGCGTCATGGACCTCCAGGTACGTCCACAGGTCCCTGGCACCGGCAGCCGGGTCGGCCGTGAGCCGGGCCGCGTGTGCGAGCAGCCGCTCCTCGAAGCCGCCCACGTACGGATAGCGCAGGCACACCACACTCATGCCGTGCCGTCGCGCCATCATCCGCGCGGTCAGCTCGTCGACCTGTTTGGACAGGCCGTAGGCGTCGGCGACCTGGGAGTCCATCGCCTCGTCGACCGGCACGTACAGCGGATGCGGATGCTCGGCCGCCGTCCAGGGCAGGCCCGTGACACCCCACGAGCTCGCCAGTGCCACGTGCCGGATCCCCGCCCGCCCGGCCTCCTCCAGCACGGTGAACGTGGCCAGGCTGTTGGCCGTGAACACCTCGACGGCGCTGTTGTGCTCGGGAGTGGGAATCGCAGCCAGGTGGATGACCGAGTCGGTGCCCTCCAGGGCTGCCCGGACGGCCGCCGCGTCGGCCGCGTCACCGGTGACGACCATGCGGGCCGGGAGGTCACCGGGGTCGTCGAGGACCAGGGCGTTCGCTTCCCACCCGCGCTCGGCAAGCAGCGTGAGGACCGCTCGCCCGATCCGTCCGGCAGCCCCGGTGACCAGCACTCTCGCGACCATCGCGTCACTCCCCCGCCGCGTAGGCGCGCACAGCGACGAGGTGCGCCGCGTCCGTACCGTTGGTGGCCTCCACGACGATCCGGACAGCCGATGTGGTAACCGGCTCCGCCAGTGCGTGCGACCGGCGGCGTCGTCGGTTCCGATCCGCGCGGGCGATCACGCGCCAGGTGCCGTCCGCCTCCCGCGCCTCCACGCGGTAATCGCACAGAAGCGTGGGGAGGGTATCGAAAGGGGTGCGGTGGTGGTGCAGGTTGATCAGGTCCTCGTTGACGTCGTCATCGGCGACGACGTCGATACGGCCCAGAGCGACCGGCTCGGGCCAGGTGAGCGAGAGCCAGGGCGAGGGATCGTCCGCCAGGGGTGCGGAGACCCACATGTGCGGGCCCGCGTACGGGCGGGCGTACCCGTCGACGGCCTTGGCCGGGGCATACGCCGCCGTCTCCCCCGTCCGGAAGCAGAAAGTACGGCGCAGCAGACCATCGTCCGTCCACTCGCGCAGCAACTGCGGGGATTCGTCCTGCGCACGCAGCGGGACACGTGTGAAGCACAGGACGCCGGGTGTCGGCCGGCCGGCACGGTGCAGGGCGATCGCCTCGTTCGCGCGGATGACGAGGAAGGCGTTGCGCGGGGTGTCCGGGGACCAGTCCAGGCCGGTCTTGAGCCATTGCCGGCGACCGGCGGCGACCGGCACGGTGGTGGAGATGACGAGGCGGCGCGGGGCATAGTTCTGGCCGAGCTCGGGATCATAAAGATCGATCACGAGTTCGGTTTCGCGGTCGGCGTCCACCAACAGCTCAAGGCCGGAGAGGTCCGGGTCGACGGGAAGGACGAGTCCGGCGTCCGCCGTGAGCGGCCACAGCTCGCCGGCGTCCTCGACTGCCAGGCAGGACAGGGCAGATGACGCGGTCACGGTCGCCCGCAGCGCCAGGTCCTGCGGGTCCGTCGAAGCCAGGCCGATGAGCGAGGCGTCCTCACGCAGCAGCACCCGGTGCAGCTCGGGTACGGAAAGTTCGCGCGGCGCGACCTGCCCGGCACCGCACAGCGCCGCCGCCGTGCCCGCCGCCTGCCCGATCGTGGCGCAGGTCGCCATGACCCGGGTCGAGCCGAACGCGACATGGCTGGCGGAGATGTTCCGCCCGGCGAACAGCAGGTTCTCGGTGTTCACCGAGTACAGGCTGCGGTACGGGATGTGGTAGATCCCGTCCGCGAACAGTTGCCGGGCACCCGACTCGGTGGCGTACATGCCCTGCGGCGGATGCAGGTCGATCGACCAGCCTCCGAAGGCGACCCGGTCGGCGAATTCCGTCTGCCCGAGTATGTCTTTCTGGTGCAGGACGTAGTCACCGAGAAAGCGCCGGTACTCCCGCTTGCCGGGCACCGACCCCACCCACTCCAGCGTCATGTTCGCCGCGTCGAACTCACCCGAGTTCTTGATGTGGTCCCAGATCCCGTAGATCACCGACCACAGCTCGTCCCGGATCCGCTCGTTGTCGTGCACCGTGTCCAGCTCTCCGCCGAACTCGATCCACCAGTACGCACACCCGTTGTCCCCCGCCCTGATGATCCGGCGCTGCGGGATGGAGGTGGTGCTGATGTCCTTGGCGAAGTCCGGCGGCACGAACTTCACCGGACGCCCGGCGTCCTTGGTGTAGAAGAGCAGCGTGGAGCCGAGAGTGATGCCGTCGGCCGACTCCGGGGCCCACGCCTCCTCGAATTCGTCGCGCGCCTCACGGCCGATACGGTGGCGGGCGCCCGCGAGGTGGCCGATCAGGCCGTCTCCGGTGCAGTCGAGGAAGACGGGGCTCTCGAAGCGGATCCGGCGCTCGGAGCCCATCATCCAGCCGGTGACCGAGGTGATCCGCCTCCGGTCGTCCGGGCCCTCGGCCTCGACCTCGCGCACATCGGTGTTGAGGTAGAGCGTGATGCCGGGCTCGGCGCGTACCGCGTCCAGGACCACGGCGTCCCAGTAGTACGGGTTCCCGTCCGGGTTGCGGTACTGGTTCTCCACGAGCAGCTCGCCCATGATGCCGCCCTCGCGGGCGTTGTGGTTCTTGCCGTGGCCGGTCGCGCCGCACACCCAGACGCGGACCTCGCTGCTCGAATTCCCGCCGAGTACCGGCCGGTTGTTGATCAGTGCGACGGTCCGGCCCAGGCGGGCCGCGGCGATGGCCGCGCAGACCCCGGCCAGGCCGCCGCCGACGACGGTGCTGTCGTGCCGTGCGGTTTCGTTCCTCATGCGCTGCGTCCCCTGCTTCCGGGCTTGCGGTCGGGATCGGCGGCGAGGCCGTAGTAGACGCGCGGCGCGCCGTCGACGGTGAGGGTGACCTCGTTACCGGAGGCCTTCAGGACACGTTCCTGGCCGATGCAGTTGAGCTCGCGCACGGTGCCGGCGGCCGCTGCGGCCACGACCTCCGTCCTGGTCGTCCACGTGTCGACCCACGGCTCCGGCGACGCGTACCAAGGGTCTTCACCGTGTTCCGAGTTCAGGACGTACCCCTCCTTACGGGACCAGATGACCGACAACGGGCCGTCAGGAGTCGTGAACAGAAGGCCCTTGATATCCCGGTCCGGGAAGGCGAGATGGCGGACGAACCCGGCCTGGTCCAGGACCCGGGCGGCGGTCGCGAAGGCGAGCAGCGACGGCTTGGCGCTGGTGTCGCGGTTCATCAGGCCGTAGTGGTACTCGGGGTTGGCCGGGTCGGCCTCCTGAGGGTGGTGGATGACCGAGTCGTGCAGCTGGTACCAGTTGACGGCGCGCACCTTCTCCGACTTGGCGAGGGCGAGCGAGAGCAGCGTGTTCTCAGCGGCGTGCCGGTAGGTATCGCTCCACCACACGTTGGGACGGGTGGGCGCGTACGCCTCGGTGAGCCACAGTTCCTTGTCGCCGCCGTACTCCGCCATGACCTGCCGCGCCTTGCGCAGAGCACCGAGGAAGTTCCAGTACGTCCCGGACGAGCCCTGGGTCCACTCCTCGGGCGGCGGCGCGAAGTCGGGCGTGAAGTTACCGCGGCCGGGATGGAAAGCGAAAACATCGATAAGGTCCCAGCCGCCCGCATCACGGAAGTTCTTGGTCCAGACGTGGTCCATGCCACCGAGCCCGGCGTTCATGACCTTCATCCTGGAACCGGCCGCGTCGAGGCGGGTGGTGACCTGGAGCAGGCCGTCACGGACGTAGGCGTCGGCCCCACGACCAGACATCCAGGGCTGGTTGACCTCGTTGCTGACCTCGAAGTACGCGGCGTCGGCGGCAAGCGCCTTGGCGACGTTGGTGTCGGCCCAGGCGGCGATCTGCTCGGGGCTGCCGCCCACGGGGATGCCGCTGAGCTGCACGTTGTGGCCGATGCCGTGGGCGTCCAGGGTCGCGATGTCGATGCCGGGGGCGCCCGCGTAGGCGATCCGGATCCACTTGATGCCGAGCGTCTTGACCAGGCCCAGTACGGCCTCCTTGCTGGGCTGGAGCAGCCAGGGGTAGTTCGCGAGGCCGAACATCGACTCCTTGCCGGCCCGGTACGTGAACTCCGGGAGCACGCTCAGATTGGTGCGGGCGATTGCCTGGTCGGCGCCGCTGACCGCCTCCACACCGGTGAACACGATGTTCTGCGAGGGCGAGGTCAGAGGGAAGGAGGCGTTCCAGGCGGCGCCTGCCGCGAGGTCCTTGCAGAGGGTCCCGCCACCGGTCTTCTTGCCGCCGAAGTCCCGTGCCCACCAGGTCAGGGTCACCTTCCTGGCGGCTCCCGACCCGTTGACGACCTGCGTTTGGAGCGTCATCGTCTGCCCGGCCGCCTTGTAGAGGTTGAACGGCTGGTCGGTCCACACCTCCACGCCGAGCGGCCGCCCGGCGGCGATGGCACCCGCCGCGCGCGGGCGCAGGTCGCCGAGGACCAGATCGGCCTCGGTGACGGCGGTGCTCGCGCCGGTCGAGGTGCCGGGCGCGTGGATCCATGTCGCGTTCGTGCCGGCGGGGTTGGTGGAGGAGAGGCAGAAGAAGCCCTTCGCCCCCTGCCACGTCTCCACGTACGCACCGCCCGCGTTCACCTCGTACGGGATGCCTCCCCGGGCATCCCGCTCCCAGACGGTCAGCGGTTCGTAGGACTCCGGCGCGCTCGCCCCGTACACCGTGCGGGAGAACTGGAAGCCGGACGGGGTGAGCGTGCTGGAGCCCGCGACCTCCCACTTCAGGTGCGCCTTGCGCGCGGCGACGTCGAAGGTGCCGCGCACGGTGACTCCGGGCGCGCTGCTCCCCATCGTGTACGTGACCTGGATCGCGGGCCGTCCGTCGGGGAGTGTGATCAGGGCGGGGCTGCCGCCGAAAGTGCGCTGCTGGCCCAGTGCGGTGTCCTTGATCATGAAGTGGCTGAGGAGGACCCGGTCGGTTCCCGCACGGTCCTGGACGAGGACGCTGCCGTCGCTGCGGCCGACCAGTCTGATGCCGTCGGCCTCGACGGTGACCGGGTCGGCGGCCGCGTACGCGGGAACGTTCGGCAGGAGTGCGGCACCGGCGGTGAGGGCGGTGCCCTGGATGAGTCTGCGTCGGGCGACTGACATGGAGATGCCCTTCTGTTGGTCCGGTGTGGGTGGGGCTCAGCCCTTGACGCCGGTGAACCCGAGCCCGGCGACGATGTACTTCTGGCAGACGACGAAGACAAGGACCGGCGGGGCCACGGCCYGCACCATCGCGGCGATCAGCTGGTCCTGCGGGGCCTGTGTGGCGAGCTGCGCCAGCGCGACACTGATCGGCTGCCTCTCCGGGTCGGTGATGGCGATCAGCGGCCAGATGAAGTCCTTCCAGGAGTGCATCACCGCGAGCAGGCTGATCACGGCGAGGACCGGCTTGCTCATCGGCAGCACGATCCTGGTGAGCAACTGGCGGGTGCTCGCCCCATCGACCCGTGCCGCGTCGAACAGCTCCCTGGGCAGGGCGTCGAAGAACTGCTTGGCGAGCAGCACCGTGAAGGCGTTGGTGCCGGCCGGCAGCCAGATCGCCCAGTACGTGTCCCCCAGGTTGAGGTGCAGCAACGGCACGTCGATCACGGTCATGAAGAGGCTGACCATGTTCACGGTGTACGGCACGAACATGGTGGCCAGGATCGCCCCGTAGACGGCCTTGCCGAACTTCGGCCTGAGCACGGACAGCGCGAAGCCCGCCGTGGCCGAGACGAAGAGCTGCACGAACCATGATCCGCCGACCACCAGGAAGGTGTTCATCAGATAGCGGCCGACACTGAGGTCGGTGTAGGCGGTGGCGAAGTTGCCGAGGGCCGGGCGGTCCGGCCAGAGGGCGAGCGGCTGGGTGGTGAGCTCGGTGGGCGGGGAGACCGCGCCCTTGAGCATCCAGTACAGCGGTCCGATGCCGATGAGCAGCAGCAGCAGGAGAGTGAATGCCTGGATGGAGCGCACGGCGGCGCGGACGCCGGGCCGTTGCCGGTCGTTCGTCGAGACGAACGTGGTGAGTGCTGTGGTCATGATGTGCTCCAGCTGCGGGTGGCCCGCAGATACACCGCGGAGAGCAGGGCGAGGGCGAGCACCATCAGGAAGGAGAGGGCGGCGGCCTGGCCGTACTCGCCGTCCTGGAAGGCGTAACGGAAGATCAACAGCAGGACCGTGAGGGTGGCGTTGTCGGGGCCGCCGCCGGTGAAGACGTACGGTTCGGTGAAGACCTGGACCGTGTTGACCAGCTGAACGAGAAGCAACAGGCCGATCACGGCACGCAGTTGGGGAAGCATGACGTGCCAGATGCGGCGCCAGATGCCGGCGCCGTCGACCTCGGCGGCCTCGTAGAGCTCGCCGGGGATGGAGACCATGGCGGCGAGGTAGATGAGAACGGCGCCGCCCATTCCGGCCCACGTGGCTTCCAGGACGAGCGACAGCATGGCGCTGTCGGAGGACTCCAGCCAGGGGTACGGGCCGAGGCCGATCTTGCCGAGGACGCTGTTGAAGAGGCCGCTGCCGGGGTCGTAGAACCATTTCCAGAGCAGGATTGCCACGACCGGCGGGATGACGACCGGCAGGTAGACGAGGAAGCGGTAGACGCCGGCGCCGCGTCGCACGGTCGACATGACGGCGGCGAGGATCAGTGGCGCCGGGAAGCCGATCAGCAGGCCGAGTGCCACGAAGAAGAGGGTGTTCCCGACGGCGGTGGCGAGCAGCGGATCGTCGAAGAGCGTACGGAAGTTGTCCAGGCCCACCCAGGCGGCCGGCTCCACGAGGTTGGTGCGCTGGAAGCTGAGGAGCAGGCTGCGCACGATCGGCCACCAGGCGAAGAGCCCGAAGACGAGCAGTGCGGGGACGAGGAAAAGCCAGGCCGTGAGCTGTGTGCGGGCGCCGCTGCCACGCTTCCGCCACATGGGCGGCGACTGCGGAGCGAGCTCCTTGGACACTGCGGCGGGGCGCCGGGAGGCAGTGAGCAGAGTCATCGGCCGGCTACTTCTGGTCCGCGGCAAGCTGAGCATTGACGTCCTTCTCGGCCGAGGCGAGGAGGGAGTCGATGTCGGCGTCGCGCTTGGTCAGCACGGCCTGGATCACGGGGTCGAGCGCGGTGTACAGCTTCTGTGCCTGGTACGGCGGCTCCGGCTTCAGCTCCAGCGTCGCGAGCCCGTCGGTGTACGGCTTGAAGTGGTCCAGCTTCACGTTCACGTACGGCTTGATCGCGGCGTTGATCTCGGCCTGCCGCTTCTGGCCGAAGACCGGCAGGGTCGGTACGCCCACCGCGGACTTCGGGTCGGCCGAGAGCGCCTTGGCCTGGGCTGCGGCGATCTCGGTGCTGTACTGCGGCTTGGCGTAGGCGAAGGTCAGCCACTCGACGGCCGCTGCCGCGTGCTTCTTGTCGGCGGACTTCGGGACCATGTAGATGTCGCCGCCGGTGAGGGTCGCGTCGCCGCCGGACTGCGGCATCGGGGCGGCCCCGAAGGCGTCGGTGTTCTCCATGCCGAACTGCATCTTCGCCAGCCGGTACGTCCCCGGGCTGCCCATGAACATGCCGACCTGCCCGGCCGCGAACTGTTTGATCACATCGTTCTGGTTGACCAGCAGCGTCTTGCCGAGCGAGTCGTCCTTCCAGCGCATGTCCTTCAGCAGCCGCAGCGCCTTCTTCGTCGGCTCCCCGGTGAGCGTGGCGGTGTACTTGCCGTTCTCCTGCTTCTGCAGCTCGCCGCCGAAGGCGTACGAGAGCATGGTCAGCTGCCAGCCGCCCTGGTTGTCCTTGGACTCGTGGACGAAGCCCGCTTTGCCGGTCTTCTCGCTGATCTGCTCGGCGGCGGTACGGACCTCCTCCCAGGTGGCCGGCGGCTTGTCGGGGTCGAGGCCGGCCTGCTCGAACAGCTCACGGTTGTAGACCAGGCCCTGGGCGTACGGGTTCTGCGGTACGCCGTAGACGTCGCCGCCGTCGTCCGTGAGCTGCTGGAGCACCTGCGGGTTGAACTCCTTGAAGTGCTGCCACTCCTTCAGCTGCCCGGTGATCGGCTGGACCTGCTTCTGCCGGATGAGGCGCTGCGGCTCGGTCAGCGGCACCTTGATGACGTCCTCGACGTTGCCGCCGGAGAGCTTGGCGGAGAAGGTCAGCGGGTCGAAGACCGTGGTGGAGCCCTTGACCTTGATGCCGGGGTGGGCCTCCTCGAAGTCGGCGACCTGCTTCTTGAAGAGGGCGAGGCCCGGCTTGTCCGTGGCCGGGGGCATCCCCTGCACCCGCAGGACGAGATCGCCGGAGGTCTCGGCGCTGGTCGGGGTGAGGGAGGAACAGCCCGCGAGGGTCGCGGTCAGGGCCACGGAGCCACATATGGCTGCATAGCGGAAGTATCTGGGCATGACGGCTCCAAGAAGGGCAGGGGCAAGCTCGGTGCGGTGCTTTTCGCTGTGGATCAGTGGGTGGGCGCGGGGCCCGTCGAAGCCCGGGGGATCAGGCGGGAGCCGATCTCAACGAGGGGTGACGTGGCATCAAGTCCCTTTGTGCCACGCCCCGCCGTGCCGGCGATCATCTCGATCAGGAGGTCCCCGGCACGAGTGGCGATCTCCTCGGGGTCGATCCTGATCGTGGTGAGGCCGGGGGTGGAGACGGAAGCGAGCAGGGTGTCGTCGATGCCGATGACGCTCACGTCGCGGGGCACGCTCACCCCGAGATTGGCCATCTGGTGCAGCACACCGAGGGCGACCAGATCGTTGTGGGCGATCACGGCGGTGGCCTCGTGAGCGGCGACCAGGGTGGCGGCGTGCACACCGGTCTCGAACCTCGGCTCGTAGGGGCCGAGTTCCTGCAAGGAGAGGTCGAGCGCCTCGAAGGACTCCTGGATGGACTTGCCGCGGCTCAGTTCGGCGCGGGAGGCGTTGACGAAGACGCAGCGCCGGTGACCGTACGCCTTCAGCAGCTCCGCGGCCTGGGCGATCCCGGCGGAGAGTGAGATACGGACCTCGGGGATGCCGGGGACGTGGCGGTTCACCACCACCAGCGGCATCCGGCCCGCGAGTTCATGGAGGCGCTCCTCGGTGAGCGTGGAGGCCCAAAGGATCATGCCGTCGACCCGCTTGGACACGGCCGCGATGACGGCCAGTTCGTCCGCCTCGCGCTCGTCGCTGTCGGCGACCAGGACCGTGTAGCCCAGACGGCGGGCGCGGGCCTGCATCGCCTTGATGATCGGCGGGAAGAACGGGTTGGCGATGTCCGGGACGATCAGGCCGAGGGTTCCGGTGGACCCGCCACGCAGCGAACGGGCCGCCGGATTGGCGGAGTAGCCCAGTTCGGCCGCGGCGTCGAGGATGCGCTGCCGGGTCGCCGGCTGCACCTGGTCAGGCGCGGTGAACGCACGGGACACCGTCGAGACGGAGACACCGGCGGCACTCGCCACCTCCCGGATCGTAACTGCCACGGACGGCCTCCTCGTCGTCTGGATCCTGCGAACGCGGTTGATGCTTGCGAACGTTCCCGGGACGTGTCAAGACGTCCGACACGACTTGTTCATCGACGAAATGCCACTCGGTGCAGGGGTCTTGCGCTGGGGCCCGACTGCCCCCAATGATGCGTTCTCGAGAATGATGCTGACATTGCGGGAACGTTTTCATAGAGGAGTGGAATGAAGATCACCGGCCTGGAAGTGCTGACTCTCCCCGACCACGGCGACAGCATGATGCTGGTGGTGGTCGACACCGACGAGGGCATCCACGGTCTGGGCGAGGTCGGCATCAGATCGCGACAGCGGGCGGTCGCGGGGGGTCTGGAGCATCTCGCGGAGCTGATCACCGGCGAGGACCCGCGGCGGATCGAGCACCTGTGGCAGGTGATGTTCCGGCGGGGCTTCTTTCCCGCCGACCGCTTCCTCGGTGCCGCCATAGCGGCGGTCGACGTAGCCCTGTGGGACATCCGCGGCAAGGCGCTCGGGGTACCGGTCCATGAACTCCTCGGCGGCCGGGTACGTGATCACGTACCCGCCTATGTTCACGTCGGCGACGGCTACCACGACCGCGACTGGTTCCTGGGTCGCTGCCGCGAGTTGGTCGCCGAGGGCTGGCGCCATCTGCGGTTCGCCGCGCCGCACGACGCGGACGACACCCTCGATGCCCGCCGCTGCCTGCGGGACTCGGTGGAGCTCTTCCACCAGGTGCGGGACACGGTCGGCCACGAGGTCGAGCTGATCCTCGATGTCCACACGCGCCTGGATCCGCCGGAGGCACTGACGCTGTGCCGGGAGATCGAGGCGGCCCGCCCGTTCTTCGTCGAGGACCCGTTGCGCTGCGAGAACCCGGACAGCTACCGGATGCTGCGGGCACGTACCGGCGTTCCGCTCGCGGCAGGCGAACAGTACGGCTCCAAATGGGAGTTCAGGACGTTGATCGAGGACGATCTGATCGACTACGCGCGCGTGGACATCGGGGTGGCCGCGGGCCTGACCGAGGCGAAGAAGATCGCGGCGATGGCGGAGACCCATCACATCAAGCTGGCCACCCACAACCCGCTCGGGCCGGTGACCGCCGCCTCGTCGCTCCAGCTCAATCTGGCGTGCCCGAATGTGGCGATCCAGGAACATCAGACCGATCCGGATCCGGAGATCGCCGCGCTGTTCACCGCGCGGCCGACGATCGTTCCGGGTCGGGTGGAGATGAGTGAACTTGCGGGTATCGGCGTCGACATCGACCGGGAGGCCGCACGCCGCTACCAGGCCACCGCGGCCGAGCGGCCTCATCTGCGGGCGGCGGACGGGGCGTTCACGAACTGGTGACCACCGTGTCCGGGCATCGGTACGCATCCCACTCACCGGTACGCAATCCCGCTCCAGGAAGTGAGGCGAATTTCATCATGTCGTTCACCGCAGCCACGAGGAGACCGGCCCGGCTGGGCCTTACCGGTCTGGCGATCATGGGTGTCCTGGTCGGCGCGACAGCGACGCCGGCCAGCAGTCTGGAAGGCGGGAAGCTCCAGGTGACGGCCCTGTCGTCACGGCCCGGCACGGTGTCCGGCGACGACGCCCTGATACGCGTCGCGGTGCCCGCGTCGACACCGGCCGGCACGGTACGGGTCGAGGTGGGCGGCCGGGACGTGACCTCGGCCTTCCGGCTCTCCGGCGACAGCGCGCTGACCGGCCTGGTCAAGGGCCTGTCCCCGGGCGACAACCTCCTCACGGCAAGCGCCCCCGGAGCGGAATCCGGGCAACTGGCCCTCAAGAACCACCCGGCCACCGGCCCGGTCTTCTCCGGGCCGCACGAGCAGCCGTTCGTCTGTGACACCGCCGAGTTCAAGACGGTCACCGGCGTCACCCTCGGGCCGCCGCTCGACCAGGACTGCTCGATCAGGACCCGCGTCGACTACATGTACCGCACCACGGCGGGCACGTTCGTCCGCCTGCCCGACCCGGCCGTACGCCCCGTCGACCTCGCGACCGCCACGACGAGTACCGGCGTGAAGGTCCCGTACATCGTCCGCGTCGAGACCGGCACCATCAACCGCGCCATCTACGAGACGGCCGTACTGCACGATCCGCAGTCCCCCGGCCCCGACCCACTGCAGCGCGGTCCGGGCTGGAACGGGCGCCTGGTGTACGGATTCGGCGGGGGCTGTGCGGGCGGCTGGTACGTCCAGGGCCGCAACACCGTCGGCATCATGAACGACGCGTATCTCAGCAAGGGGTACGGCGTCGCCTCGTCCTCCCTCAATGTCTTCGGCAACAACTGCAACGACGTCCTGGCCGCCGAGACCATGAGCATGGTCAAGGAACACTTCGTGGAGATGTACGGCGAACCGGCCTTCACCATCGGCAACGGCTGCTCCGGCGGCTCGTACCAGACCCATCAGATCGCCGACAACTACCCGGGGCTGCTCGACGGCATCCTCTCCGGCTGCAGCTTCCCCGACGTCGCCTTCGGGACGATCCAGACACTCAGCGACGCACAGCTCCTGAACCACTACTTCACTCAGGTCGCGCCCGACGCGTTCACCCAGGAGCAGCAGCGGGCGGTCTCCGGGTTCGGGAAGTGGGAGAGCATCGCCAGCCTGGCCAGGGCGGCCGGACGGATCAACCCCACGGTGTACTGCCCGGCCCAGCTGCCCGCGGACCGGCGTTACGACCCCGCGACCAACCCGGGCGGTGCGCGCTGTGACGTCTACAGCCACGCCGTGAACGTGTACGGCAAGGATCCGGAGACCGGGAAGACGCGCAGGCCCCTGGACAACACGGGGATCCAGTACGGGCTCCAGGCCCTGAACGACGGAACCATCGGCATGGACCAGTTCATCGACCTGAACAGGCGTATCGGCGGACTCGGCCCCGACGCCGAGCCGGTCGCATCCCGTACCGCCGCCGATCTCACGGCGGTCCGACTCGCCTATCGCACAGGCCGTCTGCTCAACGGCGGTGGCGGGCTCGCCAACGTACCGATCATCGACTACCGCGACTACGTGGACGACGCGGCGACCGGTGACATGCACATGCGTTTCCACTCCTTCTCCACCCGGGCACGGCTGGACAAGGCCAACGGCACCCACGCCAACCAGGTCATGCTGACCCGCTCCAGCGGGCACGGGTTCACGCTCGCCGGGATGGTGTCCGACATGGACCGGTGGCTGACCGCCATCAAGGGCGACACGGGGAACGACGCCCCCATCGACAAGATCGTCCGGAATCGGCCGACGGGACTTACGGACGCCTGCTGGACGCGGGGCATCGGCGCGCAGAAGATCGAGGAGCCGCAGGTGGAGGGCATCGGCAATACGGCGTGCAACACGCTCTACCCGGTATGGACCTCGCCTCGGATGGTCGCCGGGGCCGAAGTGGCCAACGACATCGTGAAGTGCCGTAAGCGGCCGGTGACCCCTGAGGACTATCGAGTGCCCTTGACCGGAGGGCAGTTGAGTGCGCTGAAGGTGATCTTCCCGTACGGCGTCTGCGACTGGTCCGTTCCCGGGGCGGGGCAGCAGGGGCTTGCGGGGACCTGGCTCTCCTTCGGCCCGGGCTGACGAGAACCGACAGGGGCAGGCCTTCGACACGCTGCTCGGAGCGTTCCGCACCGTGGTCCACCGCCGGTCGAGCATGAGCGAGCTGGTGGCCTACCTCGACCGAGGCATGTACACCGACGCCGTGGGGGCCCGCGACTCCACCGGCACCTTCTGCCCTCTCGCCGAGCGGATCACCGGCTGGACCGAGAGAGCGACCCCAACGCCTGTCCCGAGCGTTTCCGGCGCGGCCTTCTGCATCGTGTGGGCGGACACCGAAGGACGACGCCGTCATGATCGTCATCGAAACGCCTCTGACGTGATCGTCTCTCGATTCCGACGGTACCCCGCCCCTGCCCGGCGGAACGGCAGAGCGTCGCAGCCCCGATCGTGCGGCACCTGGCGGGGATCGCCGCTCGACGGCGGCGATCCCCGCCACCTCCGGAGCAGTTGGCTGAGCTACTTGGCGGCCAGGGACATCGGCTGGTGACCGTCAACGATCCGCCGCCGTCGGTGCTTCTCCCCCCGCCCACCCTGCGGCCCCGCCCTCGCGGCGGGCAGGAGTGGCTCCACCAGAGCCCGCTGTGCGTCCGTCAGGTGCGACGGATTCCGATCCCCACCGGGGCCACCACGACCGAGACGGCCGCCGTTTGGAACGTGCCACGGCCGACATGCCACCGCGGCCCGCACGGTCGGCAGGGCCGGTTCGCACCCGGGCCCGGTTGCAGATACGGGGGGCCGGCCCAGCCTCCCCGCCCTTCAGGCGATTGTCAGTGGCGTGGGTACTGGGCCGTGAGGACGGTGATCCGGGCGATGCGGCGGGCGGACTCTTCCGGGGAGGCGCCGGGTTGCACGATGTGGCTGACCGTCAGTCGCACAATCGTCTCCACCGCGAGGCTGCGGGACTCCGCGTCGACTTCGGGCCAGGCATCGGCCGCGTACGCATCGAGCATCGCCGACGCGGTATTGAAAACGGGTTCGGGCCGGGTGGTCAGGTAGGCGAGCAGGTCGTCCTCACCGCCGCGTGCGCTGGTGAGAACCGACTTGATGAGCGCGTTGTCGGACGCCTGGCGCAGGGTATAGCCGACGCCGGCCGCAGCGGCCGCCTCCAAGTCGTTGCGGTGCGCGTCCAGTTCCTGCTGTATACCCAGGAGGAAGTGGTCGGCCTCACGCGCGATGAGGGCCTGGCCGATGACGTCCTTCGAGCCGAATTCGTTGTAGAGAGTCTGCCGGCTGATACCTGCGATCCGTGCGATCGCAGCCATCCGCAGCTTGCCCCAGCCCTCGGTGGTGACGAGCTCGTAAGCCGCGTCCAGCACCTGGTCACGAAGCAGCGATCGAACACTTTCACGGAACCTTGTCATGGTTGGCTCACTGTATCCAGCAAGCCGCATCCTGTCGAAAATCTTGACACTATTTAGTGAAACTGTCTAACTACTCGACGTTAACTCACGCATGTGTCCCACGAGTTGAGGAGCCGGTGCATGACGGAATCATCCGAGACCGCGCACACAGCTGTGGCCTGGCACGATCCGAAGCGCTACCTGTGGCTCATCGGACTCCTCGTACCCCTGCTGCCCTTCATCTCCTGGGGACTTGTGGAGACGACCGGACTCGGCGTCTTCTGGTGGACCGGACTCGTCCTGCTGTACGGAATCGTCCCCGTCATCGACCACCTCTTCGGCAAGGACACCGCAAACCCGCCGGACATCGCACTGTCATGGCTGGAGCAGGACCGCTACTACCGTTGGTGCATCTTCCTCTATCTGCCCGTGCAGTACGCCGGGCTCGTCTTCGGGTG
The DNA here is from genome assembly GCF_008042275.1 of Streptomyces sp. OR43. GTDB lineage: Bacteria > Actinomycetota > Actinomycetes > Streptomycetales > Streptomycetaceae > Streptomyces. Next base: position 20,872 of record NZ_RDBK01000042.1, read on the forward strand.
CTGGCTGATCACCCACGGCGACCTCTCCACGGCAGGCCGTACGGGCCTTTCTCTCACGCTCGGCGGCGTCGCGGGCATCGGCATCAACACCGCGCACGAACTCGGCCACAAGAAGGAGTCCGTCGAGCGCTGGCTGTCGAAGATCGCCCTGGCGCCGACCTGGTACGGACACTTCTTCATCGAGCACAACCGCGGCCACCACGTCCGCGTGGCGACCCCCGAGGACCCCGCCAGCGCCCGCCTCGGTGAGAGCTTCTGGAGCTTCCTGCCCCGTACGGTCTCCGGAAGCCTGCACTCGGCCTGGACCCTCGAGAGCACCCGTCTGAAGCGTCTCGGCAAGGGCCCCTGGACGCCGCGCAACGATGTACTCAACGCCTGGGCGATGTCACTCGCCCTCTTCGCCGCGCTCACGGCTGCCTTCGGCCCCGGCATCCTGCCCTACCTCTGCTTCCAGGCCGTTTTCGGCTTCTGCCTGCTCGAAGTCATCAACTACACCGAGCACTACGGCCTGCTGCGCCGGCGCACCGACTCCGGCCGCTACGAACGCTGTGCCCCCCGGCACAGTTGGAACAGTGACAACGTCACAACCAACGTCTTCCTCTACCACCTGCAGCGCCACAGCGACCACCACGCCAACCCCACCCGCCGCTATCAAGCCCTCCGGCACTTCGACGAGGCACCCGAACTTCCCGCCGGATACGCCGGAATGATCCTCCTGGCCTACTTCCCACCCCTGTGGCGCCGAGTCATGGACCCACGGGTCGTCGCCCACTACGAAGGCGACGTCACCCGCGCGAACATCCAGCCCTCCAAACGCGAGGCCCTCCTCTCCCGCTACGGGCACGCCGCATGAGCACGTCGAGTCCCGGACACCACTACGCCTGCCCGGTCTGCGAGTACCGCTACGAGGAGCGGACCGGGGCGCCTCGCGAGGGCTTCCCCGCAGGCACCCCCTGGAGCCGGATACCTGACGACTGGTGCTGCCCCGACTGCGGCGTGCGGGAAAAGATCGACTTCGAGTACGTGGAGCCCTCATGAAGACATGGCAGTGCCTGGTGTGCGGCTGGATCTACGCGGAGGCCGATGGCTGGCCGGAAGAGGGAATCGCCCCCGGAACCCGCTGGGAGGACATTCCCGAGGACTGGTCCTGCCCCGACTGCGGAGCGGCAAAGGCGGACTTCGAGATGACCGAGATCACCCACACCTGACGAGCTCTCCCGTCCCGGCCCCTCGCCGCCGGGACGGGAACCGCGCGAGCCACCGTCACCCCGCGCCTCGTTCCGCGCGCCGAGGGCAGACGGACCGCCTGATCCTCCGAGGGCCTTCTCCGGCGGCGATTCGACTCCGCTCGTGTGGAGAGCACGGGCACCTCGACCGACGGCTCATCCGCCGGAACGGTTCGCCTCCACTTGAGCGGTCGTGAGCCGCCGAGGACACCATCGAACGCGTGAGGGCGGAGGCGAGCTCCGGGCCCGCTCACGGCGACGCCGGAATGTGCACCGCGTCAGGCGCAAGGCATCAACGCGGGCCTGCCCCACGCCCTGAGCAACCGCCGCCTCGCCAGGAAGGCCGCCGGACTCAGTCTGCGGAACGTGCCCGCAAGATCCCTTCGACGCCCTCGAGGAACGTCTCGGTGATCAATCCCGGATCGGAGAGACATCCCGCAGCCATGGCCCCGTCCCGGAGCATGACGAAGTGCCGACCCGCCGCTTCGGCGGGCGCGTCTCCGACCTGCGCCATCAGGCCCGTGACGGTGTCGAGGAACCACTGCCGGTGCGCGAGAACGGCCTGGTGGATCGGGTGAGCCGGATCGGGATACTCGGCTGCGGCGTTGAGGAAGGCGCAGCCGCGGAAGCCCTCCGACCTGATGCCCTCGGCGATGGAGCGGCCGACCGCACGGACCCTGTCGCCCGGGGTCCCACCGCCCTCCTGAGCGGCCGACACCTGCGCTCTGATGCCCTGGTCGGCCTGCTCGAGGTAAGCGAGGACGAGATCTTCCTTGCCGGAGAAGTGACGGTAGAGGGTGGCCCGGGTCACCTGCGCTTCCTCGATGATCCTGTCGACGCCGACCGAGTGGATCCCCTCCGCGTAGAAAATCCTGATCGCCGTCCCGAGCAGCCGCGCTCGGGCCCCGGACGTGCTGATCTCTTGTGTCTTCCGGCTCATGACTCCCACCCTACAACGGAGGGAGAACGTTCTGTCTTGACACGTTGGACGGAGCGGCCAATGATGAAAGGAGACCGAACGTTCTCCCTCACATTGAAGGCGGTCGCACCATGGACACTGTTGTCAGCCGGCCCGCTCCCACCGCATCGGCACCTCCCCCGGTGGCTCTGCGCAAGCTCTACCTCCTGCGTTTCGCGTTCGCCGCCGTCTGGGCCGCCTTGCTGTTCATGACGGCCGACACGCTGGGCCTGCTCAGCGGGACGCTGCTGGTGCTCTATCCCCTCTTCGACGCGGCCTGCGTGGTGGTCGACCTGCGCTCGGCCCGGTCGGCCGACGGCGCGGCCAAGAGACTGTCCGTGAACATCGGGCTCAGCGTTCTCGCCGGCATTGCCCTGGCGGTCGCGCTCACCTCCGGAATCCCGGCCGTCCTGCGGGTCTGGGGTATCTGGGCCGTCACGGCAGGCATCGCGCAGCTCGCCGTGGGCCTGGTCCGGCGTCGGATGGGCGGGCAGTGGCCGATGATCGTGAGCGGCGCCATTTCCACCCTCGTCGGCGCGAGCTTCTTCCTCCAGGCCGGCAAGGACGGAGCCACGCTCACGAATCTCGCCGGTTATGCCTTCCTTGGCGGCCTCTTCTTCCTTATCTCCGCACTTCGCCTCAAGTCCGCGGACCGGAAGAGTTAATAGCCCGTCGACGCCGATGGCGGGCATGCTGACGGCGGGACCGGGGGCTCCTCCGCCCACAACAGCCATGGCAGGCCCGCACCGTGCTCGTGCACGACAATCGTGACTGCCACCCCGGATGCCCGCAGTCCCCGGCCGCGCGCGACGTCTGCTCCGGCTCGGGGCGCCGGGTGGCGCGGGTGGACATCGGCCTCGAGGAGGGTCCGGGCCACCCCTGCCTCGGCGAGGGAATTGAGCTGGGGGCCAAGGACTGGGGGCCCAGGGACTGCCCGGCAGTGGAGGCGCGCGTAGCCGAGGCCGACGTGCCCGGCCGGCTCGGCGCCGTTGGCCGACGGCTGCGGCACCTCGTCCAGGCGGTGCCGGGCTTGCGTACGGGCGGGGTGGGCACGCTGAGCGCTGTGGCGAGCCGGGGCACCAGGCGGCAGCGGGCGGTGCGGTAGTGCCCGGCGGCCCAAAGCTTGTTAAGGCAGGCTGTTGGGCGGGTGTTTCTCCTGTACGGGTGGGGCGTTGCGGGCTGAGGCCTTGTGGGTGGAGACGTTCACCGGCTGCGTCAGCTCCTGGCGATCGAGCCGGCCGAGGAGGCGCCGGCCTCCCGCTCCCGGACCGGGAGCAGGGAGCCGTCCACGGTCCACAGCCGCTCGACTGCGTCAGCGGGGCGGGGCGCTCTACTCGGCCCTGTACTCGTGAAGCTGCCGTTTCCCGTCATGTAGCAGAACGTGATGGGCCTGCGGTGTGGTTCAGCGCTTCGTGTCCAGTTGAGACCGGTGACCGCCACGATTTAGAGATCCAAGTTGGTTGAGGCGCGGAGGCACCGGTGCGGCAGGAGTGGGAGCCAGAGGACCTGATCGAGGTCTGGACGCTTCTTGAGGACGAAGTGGTGCGGCTGCGGAACAAGACCGGGGCGAATCGGCTGGGCTTCGCCCTGCTGCTGAAGTTTTTCGAGGTCGAGGCGCGGTTCCCGGAGAATGCGGGGGAAGTTCCGGCGCCCGCGGTGGCGTAGGTGGCCCAGCAGGTGAAGGTACCGGCAGAGGAGTGGGCGGCGTACGACTGGCAGGGCCGGGCGATCACCCGGCACCGGCCGGAGATCCGTACGGCTTTCGGATTCCGGGCGGGGACCGAGGAGGACCAGGAGCGGCTGGCGGAGTGGCTGGCCGCGGAACTGTGTCCGGTGGAGCTCTCGCGCGAGCGTCTGATGGCGGCGGTGGTGGCCAGGTGCCGCAATGACCACATCGAGCCGCCGGCGCCGGCGAAGGTACAGCGGCTGGTGGGCCGGGCGGTCACCGACTTCGAGGCCCAGTTCTGCCGCAGCAGGTTAGGGCGGATCTCGCACGCGACGCGCTCCCGGCTGGAGGACCTGGTCGTCGGGAGCGGGGGTGAGACGGGCGAGGGCGCGGCCGGTGCGGGCTCGGTGGCGGGCGGTGGGCGGTCGCAATTCGCTGAGTTGAAGGCCGATCCGGGGGCGCCGCGGCTGGAGAGCCTGCTGGCGGAGGTGAACAAGCTCCAGCGGGTGCGGTGGCCGGAGTTGCCCGCGGACTTGTTCGCGGATGTGTCGGAGAAGCTGGTGGAGGCGTGGCGGGCGCGGGCGTCGAAGGAGTACCCGGCGAACCTGGAACGGATGACGCCCGCCCGGCGCCTGACGCTGCTGGCCGCGTTGTGCCATGTGCGGCAGACGGAGATCACCGACTCGCTGGTGGACCTGTTCATCCAGCTCGTACTGAAGATCAACACTCGGGCGGAGCGGAAGGTCGACAAGGAGCTGAACGCCGAGCTGAAGAAGATCCGGGGCAAGGAAGGCATGCTGCTGCGGGTCGCGGAGGCGGCGCTGTTGGAGCCGTCCGGCACGGTGCGGCGGGTGATCTACCCCGTAGTCGGCGGGGAGAAGACGCTGAAGGCGCTGGCGGCGGAGGCCGCGGCGAACGAGGCCCGGTACAAGGCGCGGGTCCGTACGGTGCTGTGGTCGTCGTACTCGGCGCACTGGCGGCGGATGCTCGCGCCGCTGCTGGGCTCGCTGGAATGGAAGTGCAACAACACCGCTTACCGGCCGGTGATGGACGCGATCGACCTGCTCAAACGGTATTTGGAGAAGCCGTTGAAGGAGGGGGCGTTCTTCGATCCGGCGGAGAGTGTGCCGTTGGCCGGGGTGGTGCCGGACCAGTGGCGGGCGGCGGTGGTGGACGACAAGGGGCGGGTCGAGCGCATCCCGTACGAACTGTGCGCGCTGGTGGCACTGCGGGACGCGGTGCGCCGGCGGGAGATCTGGGTGGTGGGGGCGAACCGGTGGCGCAACCCGGAGGACGATTTGCCCGCCGACTTCGAGGACAACCGGGACGTGCACTACGCCGCGCTGGGCCAGCCGCAGGACTCCGGCGAGTTCATCAGCGCCCTACAGGAGCGGCTCCGCACCTCACTGGACCGCTTCGAGAGCGCTTTGGCGGAGGGCACGACGGGCAGGGTGGCCATCGTGAAGAAGCACGGCGAGCCGTGGATTCGGGTCTCCCCGCGGGCGAAGCAGGAGGAGCATGAGAACCTGGTGGCGGTCAAGGGCGAGATCGAACGGCGCTGGGGCACCATCGACCTGCTGGACATCTTGAAGTACGCCGAGTTCGACACGGACTTCATCGCCGAGTTCACTTCCGTGGCCACCAGGGAGAACCTGTCCAAGGACGTGCTGCGGCGCCGCCTACTGCTGGTGCTGTTCGGGCTGGGCACCAACATGGGCATCAAGCGGGTCGCGGTGACCGGCAAGCACGGCGAGTCCGAGGCGACACTGCGGCGGGTGCGGCACCTGTTCGTCAACCGGACCAACATGCGCGCGGCCCTGCGCAAGCTGGTGAACGCCACCTTCGCCGCCCGGGACGAGATGTGGTGGGGCGCCGGGACGGCGTGCGCCTCCGACAGCCGCAAGTTCGGCGCCTGGTCCAGCAACCTGATGACCGAGTGGCACCAGCGCTACCGCGGCCCCGGGGTGATGATCTACTGGCACGTCGAGCGGAAGTCGGTCTGCATCTACTCCCAGCTCAAGAGCTGTTCGGCCTCCGAGGTTGCCTCGATGATCGAGGGCGTGTTGCGGCACTGCACCGACATGGACGTCGACCGGCAGTACACCGACACCCACGGCGCGTCCATCGTCGGCTTCGCCTTCGCCCACATGCTCGACTTCAAGCTGATTGCCGAGGCTGAAGAACATCGGCTCCGCGAAGCTGTACCGGCCGGCCGGCGGGCAGGACGAGCAGTGGCCCCACCTCGCGCCGGTGCTGTCCACCAAGACGATCAACTGGGAACTGATCGCCCAGCGCCGCGGGTGACGCGGCGCAGGACCTTGCTCGGCCTCGGCGGCCGTAGAAGAGGTCCTTGTTCGCGGAGTTCCAGTTCTCCACGACCTGGAGCCCTTCGTGGATCTCCTGGCGCATCTCGACGTCGGCGAGGTAGTCGCACACGAACGCGGTGCGCACGGTCCGGGCCCCAAGCACCCCACCTACCAGGCGATCGAAGAACTCGGGCGCAAGGACGGCGACCTGGCCGGCGCGGACAAGGAATCCCAGGAGGTCAGCATGCTCGCGCTGCACCTGCTTCAGTCCGCTCTGGTCTATGTCAACACGCTGCTGGTGCAGCAGGTCCTTGCCGATCCGAAGTGGGCCGACACCCTCACTGACGCGGACCGGCGCGCACTGTCTCCGCTGTTCTGGACGCACGTGAATCCCTACGGCCGGTTCGAGCTGGACATGAACCGGCGCCTCGATCTGGACCTGACCGCCCGCATCGTGCCGAGCCCACGTGCCCCCGGCGATGAACCGGCCGCGGTCTCCGGGTGAGGGCCAGGCGGGGGCCCTGGCATAGGTCGCGACATGGGCTACGACGGCCTGGACGGCTGTGCGGTGCCGTCCAGGCCGACACCGCGCCGAAGCGGCAGGCCAGGCGGAAGCATCGTCCCATGCTTCGATGGCGGTCGTAGTATGGGACGGCCGTATTCATCAGCCGCAAGGAGTCACCGTGGCCCGCCCCCGCACCGCCCCCCGGACGGTGGAGCACCCCGACCTGTCACAGGTCTCTCTGCACCAGGTCCTGGAGGCGCTGGTGGATCCGGTACGCCGGTCGGTGGTGGCCCAGCTGGCGGGTGCGGGTGCGGACCTGAGCTGCGGGACCTTCGTCGCGCCGGTGTCGCTGTCGACGCTGACGCATCACTTCAACGTACTGCGCGAGGCCGGGGTGATCCGCCAGTACTACGTGGGGACGACAAAGATGAACGCGCTGCGCACCGACGAGATGGATGAGCGGTTCCCGGGGCTGCTGCCAGCGGTGCTGGCCGCCCTGGCGGCAGAGGCGGCAGACACCGCCTGAGCCTGCCGAGGGCATCGCACCAGGTACATACTTCGATGGTCATCGTAATTTGACCGTGGTCAAAGCTTGGGGCAGAGTGGAGAGCACGCCGGGATAATCCGGTGTTCTCCCGTTTTCTACCCCTGGGGCTGGTGCACCATGGCAAAGCTCGTGCAGTTCGACCGGATCGGCGGATCCGAGGTCCTCGCTCTCCGCGATGTCGCCTCCCGCGCTCCGGGCGCGGGCGAGGTACGTATCCGGGTCGATGCGATCGGCCTGAACCGGGCCGAGATCATGTACCGCGAAGGCGCCTACTTCTACCAGCCGGTCTTCCCCTCCACGCTCGGCTACGAGGCCGCAGGCGTCATCGAGGCAGTCGGTGAGGGCGTGAGCGGGTTCGCCGCGGGCGACCCGGTGGCCGTCGTGCCCGCGTTCCTGCAGAACGAGTACGGCACCTACGGCACCAGCGTCGTCCTGCCGGCCGCAGCCGTCGTCCCCCGCCCCGCACAGGTGGACGCCGTCACCGCGGCGGCCGTGTGGATGGCCTACATCACCGCCTACGGCCCCCTCGCCGAAAGCGGCCGCGTACGTCCGGGCGACCACGTCCTGATCACCGCCGCCTCCAGCAGCGTCGGCCTGGCCGCCCTCCAGATCGCCCGCCACATCGGCGCCATCCCCATCGCCACCACCCGCGGCGCAGCCAAGAAACAGCGCCTCCTGGACGCCGGCGCGGCCGACGTCATCGTCACCGACGACGAGGACCTGCCCGCCCGCATCGCGGAGATCACCGGCGGCAAGGGGGTGCGCCTGGCCTTCGACCCGATCGCGGGACCCGGCGTCGAAACCCTCGCCAAGGGCATCGCCCCCGGCGGCCACCTGGTCGTCTACGGCGCGCTCGACCCCCGCACCACCCCGCTGCCCAACGCACAGTCCTTCCCTGCACTGAACACCAGCACCTACACCCTCTTCGAAATCACGGGTGACCCCGAGCGCCTGCGCCGCGCGGTCGCGTTCATCAACGCCGGACTCGCCTCGGGCTCCTTCACCCCCGTCGTCGACAAGACCTTCGACCTGGCCGACATCGCCGACGCCCATCGCTACATGGAGGCCAACGGCCAGGTCGGCAAGATCGTCGTCACCGTCACCCACGACGACACCACCGCCTAAAGGCCAGCCGCGCCGCTCCCCACCGCTCTCCCCCCACATGCAAACGAAAGCAGCACGTGTCATGCGTGCCTGGCAGCTCGAAGACTTCGGCCTGGACAACCTCCGCCTCGCGGAGCGCCCCACCCCCAAGCCCGGCCCCGGTCAGATCCTCGTGAAGGTCTCCGCGGTCTCCCTGAACTTCCGCGACAAGGCGATCGTCGACGGCGTCTACAACCCGGAGAAGATGCCGAAGAACCTCATCCCGGTCAACGACGCCGCCGGTGTGGTCGCCGAGCTCGGCCCCGGCGTCACCGAGTGGAAGGTCGGCGACCGTGTCATGTCGCACTTCTACTCACACTGGCTCGACGGCGCCCCGGCGCGGGACGAGCCCGACTGGCAGCTCGGCGGCCCGATCGACGGCGGCCTCGCCGAATACATGATCCTCGAAGCGAACTCGGCTGTCCCAACCCCGGCCAACCTCACGGACGAGCAGGCGTCCACCCTGCCCATCGCCGCGCTGACCGCCTGGTACTCGCTGGTCGAGTACGGCCAGCTCCAGCCCGGCCAGTCCGTCCTGGTGCAGGGAACCGGCGGGGTGTCCCTGTTCGCGATCCAGATGGCCAGCGCGCTCGGCGCCCGCGTCATCGCCACCTCCAGCAGCGACGACAAGCTGGAGAAGGCGGCCGCCCTGGGCGCCAGTGACCTCATCAACTACCGCACCACCCCGGACTGGGCCGAGAAGGTACGCGAGCTCACCGATGGTCAGGGCGTGGACCAGGTCATCGAGGTCGTCGGCGGCGACAACCTCAACCAGTCCATCCACGCCACCCGGGCCGCCGGCCACATCTCCCTCGTCGGCTTCCTCGGCGGCATGACCGCCCCACTCGATGTCCTGTCCCTCCTCTACAGCCAGGCCGCCATCCGCGGCATCGCGGTGGGCCACCGCCGCGCCTTCCTCGACATGAACGCCTGGATCGAGAAGAACGGCCTCGACCCGGTCATCGACACCGTCTACACCTTCGACGACGCGATCAAGGCGTACGAGCACCTCGCCCGCGGCGCCTTCGGCAAGATCGTCATTCGCATCGCCGACTGACACCGCTCACGACCGCAAGGACAGCCGCGGTGCCTGTCGTCAAACGATCGAATGACGACAGGCACGGCGGGCGTCCAATGAACCCCGGCTTTCCGGGGGCCGGCAGCGGCGCAGATCCAATCAGATCCGATGACAGATGCTGACAGGGTTTGCTGACAGCTAGGGTCGAATGCCAGCACCGACACGGGGAGCGGCATGGCCAACCTGGTCTACAAACGGGTGTCGACCGACCAGCAGTCGACCGACCGTCAGAACCTCGTTCTGGCGGAGGCCGGGATCGAGGACCCGGTCATCTTCGAGGAGCAGGCCGGGACCTCCAGCCGCCTCCACCCGCTTCAGCGCCCGAAGTTCGCCGAACTGCTGACCTACGCGCGGCCGGGCGACTCCGTGCACATCTCCGAGATGTTCCGGCTCGTGCGCGGCACCGGGCACATCCTCGACGTCCTCCACCGCGACCGTCTCGCCCTGCGCATCCACGACGGCGCGTTCTCCGCGATGGACCTCACCGCCCGCCACCCACGTACCGGCGAGCTGCTGTCCACCGTGAAGTTCATGGTGCAGACCCTCGCCGCCGCCGGCGAACTCCAGCGCGAGCTGACCTACGACGGACTGCGAGCCGCCGAGGCCAAAGGCAACAAGGGCGGACGCCGCCCGGCCATCCCGGACGGGAAAACCCAGGTCGTACGCGCCGCGTACCTGGAAGGCCAGTCCATCGCGGCCCTCGCCCGCGACCACGACGTCAGCCGCGGCGCCATCCGCACCGCCGTCGCCGACCTCCTGCCCGAGTACACGGCCGCCGACCCGGACACCTCAACCCCTGAACTGCCGGTCATCCTCGACATGCCGGGCAAGGTCGCCGACTTCCTCCGCGCCACCGAACTGGAACCCGCCGAACGCACCACACTCGACCAGGGCGTGACCGTCCGGCGCGGACAGGGCTACACCCTGCGCGTCACCGCCGTGCCCGCGATCCACCGCCGACTCCTCGACCTGTGCCAGGCCCTCGACGGCACCGCGGCGGTCCCGGCCCAGCGCAAGGCCCGTCGCGAGTACGAGAACCGGGTCAACCTGCATGCCCCCGCTACGAACCTCGGAAGTCAGTCACGATCCGCTACATGACGGGTAACGGCAGCTTCACGAGTACAGGGCCTACTCGAAGAACTTGAGGCTCCAGCCCGTGTCGGTGGCCGGGCCGGGGACATTGGCGCGACTGTAGGTGATGTTGCCCCACCAGGCGAACGTGCCGGTGTACCAGTACCGGTTCTCCCACGCGTACGGCGTGCCTTTCGGCACCGCGTGGAACATCGAGGGGAATCGGGGGCCGGCGGGCGGGCTGGTGCTGATGTCGCCGTTGAGCAGAACGAAGCTGTGGTGGCCGGGACCGTTGACGTACAGCGTCGGGTCCCAGCCGGACATCATCGTCGCCCGGTTGGAGCCGAACAGGCAGCCGTTGGACTTGTACCAGTCCCAGACGTATGCCGGGTCGCCTCCGGGGCGCAGGCGGAGGTCGGCCAGGCAGTACTGGTCGCTCCAACTGCCGTTGGCGGAGTACACGATGTGCAACTGCCCGTTCGGGTCCTTGATCGCCTCGGGGCCCTCGTTGATGAACGGGTTGCCGACCACCCGTTCCCAGCTCTCCCGCGGCTGCGAGATGACGTGGCGTGCGCCGGTCGGCGTGGTGGGACTGCTCATACGCGCGATGTAGAGGTTCTGCTCGACGTTGGTGTCACCGGCCCAGCCGGACCAGACGAACCAGCGCTGCCCACCGAAGGTGAACAGGGTCCCGTCGATCGCCCACTTGCCGTCCGGCAGGGCCAGCCGGCTCTCTCCGGTGTAGCCGCTGTCCGGGCTCGCCGAGCTGATGACGTACATCCTGTGGGCCGCCCCGCGGCCGGCCGAGAAGTAGATGTAGTAGCGGCCGCCGTCCATGACGATCTCCGGAGCCCAGACCTCGCCGTGACCGACCGTGTCCGACCACACCTGCCGGGCGGGCGCCGATGCCAGCGCGGCCGTCGAGGACGCCTGCCGAACGGCGATGCCACCAGCGGCCGACTGCACCGATATGTAAGTGCTGCCGACCCGGATCACACTCGGGTCCGCGGCCCTGATGGTCTGTTCCGCCCCGGCCTGCGTTGCGGACGACAGGGACATGATGACCGCGAGCACGCCGGTCAACGCAAGGACGGCGGCGCGGGAAAGACGGCGAGTGAGTTTCATGGTCCCGTTCCAAGGTCGGCCTCCGATGCGACGCTCAAGCCGATGCCGGTGTTTACATCGATGGAAGAGGGTTCTCGCAGGATTCCAATTCGCCCTGGACATGTCAATGCCTCGCGCAGATCGCCCGTAGTCCCCCGCCGCATCCCCCCGAGCACCGACAGCACGTCACTCACCGCTCCCGGAAACCTGCTCCCGAAACCTGGGCGCAGCCCGGCCTGCTCGGCCGTCCCTCGTCGGGTGCCGGCGGCCGGGAGCGCGCGGCACCAAGCGGACGACGCGCGCCGACCGCTGCCTGATGAGCGCGTGTTCCGGCGCGCGAGGTCTGCGTTCAGGAAGGCGGCGAACCCGCACCAAGCCGCCTACGGGACCAGTGCGAGACCAGCCGTTCGGTCAGCCTCAGGGGGCCTTCCCCCATGGCGGTGGACACGCGGTCATTGATCACGCGGCGAGCGTGAGCTTAGCGGCGTGGTGTCGTCGTTCGTATTCGTTGGGGCTGAGGTGGCCGTTGGCGGAGTGCCGGCGGCGGGTGTTGTAGCGGGACAGCCAGGCAAAGACCGTCCTTCTGCAAGTGTCGGCGTCGCCGTAGTCGCGGGCGCCCTGGAGTGTCTCCCGTTTCAGGGACGCGTGGAAGCTTTCGCAGGCTGCGTTGTCCGCACTCGTGCCGACTGCGCCCATGGACCGGGTGACCTCCAGCTGGGCACTCGTGCCGACTGCGCCCATGGACCGGGTGACCTCCAGCTGG
>NZ_RDBK01000042.1:33338-47251 GCF_008042275.1 Streptomyces sp. OR43
GGTGGAGGGTGTCGGGCCCGCCGATCCGGAGGCCGGGCGGGGCCACCGCCTTCGTCGTACGGCTTGACGAGGCGCACCACTACCGGGTGGAGACGGACGGTGCCGGCACGGTCCACGTCGTCGCCAGGATCGGCCCGCTGTGCCACAGCGTGGCCGAACGCACGGTGCCGCCGGGCCCGTTGACCCTCCGGATCGACGTCACCACCGACGTGACCCTGCCCCCGTCCGTCACGGACCCGAAGGCGGTGGCCCCGCCCGGCCTCCGGATCGGCGGGCCCGACACCCTCCACCTGGGCTACGAGACGGCCGGGGGCGACTTCGAGGTCCTGGCCGCGCTCGACGGCCGCTACCTCACCACGGAGGTCGCCGGGGGCTTCACCGGCCGGGTCGTCGGCATGTACGCGACCCGGGGCAGCGCGGCCTTCGACTGGTTCGGGCTGCGCCCGGCCGCCTGACGCCGAGGCGGGCGGGGGCGCGTTCCGCCCCCGCCCCGCTGCCCGGTTCAGAAATGCTGGACCTCCGGCCAGACCGCCGCCGGGTCGCAGTGCGCCGGGCACGCCATCAGGTAGACCTCGTTGCCGAGGAACATCCCGTAGGTGTCGGCCCCCACGCTGTAGGGCTGCTCGGGCGCGTCGGCATGGACCGCGAACTCCATGTTCTCCGGCACCTGGCAGAGGTACTGCAGCTCGGCGCCGCACGCGCAGGTGTAGGACACGGGGCTCTGCGCCCAGGACGGCGTACCGCCCAGCTTGAACGCCAGGGCTCCGATGCCGCGCGAGTCGGGGACGTCATCGAAGGGCCGCAGCGTCAACGGCAGGGCGCATATGGAGGGTTCGCGCTCGGCGGCCGGAAGGTCCGCCCGCCGCTGGAGCAGAATGCGCCAGAACGGCCCCGGATAGGGCGATTGCGGAGCGTCCCAGTACCGGGGCACGAGCCGCCCGCCGGCGTACTCGGCATCGGGTGCTTCGTTGTGCGCGCCGCAGTGGAACACCAGTAGATGGTCCCCGCCGAAGGGTTCCAACTCAGCGGGCACGTCGAGCTGGAAGAACAGCGCCAGCCTCTCCCCGCAGAAGCACACGGGCCACTCCTGCCCGGGATCGAGGTACGGCCGGCCGCCCATGGAGTCACGGGCCGGCCGGTCCAGCGGTCCGGCTCCGACCTCGATGGCGTGCGCGGGCAGTGCCGCCCGGGGATTTCCTGCATCCTGTCCGTTCATCCGCTCACCCTAGAACCGCCCTGTGACAGCCGTTCCCGGGCGATCAGGCCTGACGGTGGCGGGCGTGGGCATGATGTCCACCCCTGTCCTGGATGGCCGGAACGGCCGGCAGCCCGCGCCCGTTCCGGCCATGGATTTCACCGCCGCCGCTCCGACCGACGCGATATGCTGATGCAGATAGTGCAAGCGACTTGCAAAATGAGGAGGGTCATGGCTACTCGGGCGACCGACGCCGGGACGAACCAGAGCGTCGAACGAGCCGTCTCGGTGCTGCGCGCACTCGACTCGGGCCGCGCCGAGCTACGCGTCTCCGACGTCGCCGAACTCACCGGGCTGGGATCCTCCACCACCTCCCGTCTGCTGTCCACCCTCGAACGCCTCGACATGGTCGAGCGCGACCCGGTCAGCAACCTCTACCGGCTCAGCCTCGGCATCCTCCCGCTGGCCGCCACCGCCACCAACCGGCATCCGGTCCACCGTGCCGCCCGCATGGTCCTCCAGGACCTCGCCACCCGCACCGGGCTGGGGGCCAACGTCGCCATCCGCCGCGGCACCGAGCTGATGTTCCTGTGCAACTTCGAGGGCGCGCGCGCCCCGAAGTCGTACACCCAGGCCGGACACACCGCCCCGCTGCACGCCACCAGCATCGGCAAGTGCCTCCTCACCGGGCTCACGCCCAAGGAGCGCCGCACGCTGCTGCCCGAACCGCTGGCGGCGCACACGGACTACACGACCACCAGCCACGATCTCCTCGACGCCGAGATCGACACCGTCCGCCGCACCGGCTACGCCGTCGAGGCCGAGGAACGGGCCCTGGGCCGGGCCTCCCTGGCCGCTCCGGTCCGTGACGCCTCGGGCGACGTGGTGGCCGCCATCTCCCTGTGGGGCCCCACCTCCCTCCTCGGCGGGCACACCGAGGAGGAAGGGCAGCGGCTCGCGCTGACCCGCGAGGTCATCGAGGCGGCCGACGCCATCAGCCAGGCACTGGGCGCGATCTGACTCACCCGCCGGACTTCGCGTCCGGGCCGCCCGCCGAAAGAGCCGTCCGGGTCACCCGCTGAAAACCGCGCCACCCGCGAGCCGCGTCACCCGCCGCGAAGCCCGAGTCTCCCGCCGCAAGGAAGGGGCCCGTACAGGCGGCCGACCTGTACGGGCCCCTTCCCGCCGTGCGCCTACGCGCCGTACGCCTTGAACGCGCTCACGTGCGCGTGCCGCGCCCCGTGCGTCGCGTCCACCACGAGCCGCAGCGCGTCGGTGCTCACCGGCCCGCCGTCCGCGCCGCGCACCCCGTGCACGCGGTGGCGGCGGCGGTTGTCCGTCACCGTCAGCAGGGTGTGCCAGGTGCCGTCGGGCTCACGGCTCTGGACGCGGTAGTCGCGGACCAGTTCCGGCATGACCTCGAACGGGGTGCGGTGCCGGTGCAGGTTGTTGAGGTACTCGTCGACGTCGTCGTCGAACACCACACGCACCTCGGCGAGCTGCTGCGCCTCGTCCCAGTCCAGGCGCAGCCACTGCCCGGCCGGCTCCGGGTCCGCCAGCCGGCCGGACGACCACATCTGCGGCCCGCCGTAGGGGCGCTGGAATCCGCCGACGGCCCGCTCGGGCCGGAACGCCTCGGTCTCCGGGGCGGCGCGGAAGCCGAAGCTCCTGCGGCGCAGGCCGCGGGCCTGCCACTCCAGGACCAGCTGGCCGTCCTCCTCGGGGATGTCGTGGTCGACGGCCACATCGCCCTCGGCCCGGCTGCGCAGCGCGAGAACGCCGTCGGTGCGTTCGGGGACGAGGACCAGCGCCGTGCCCGGACAGGCGCGGACGATCAGGACGACGTTCTCCGGGGCGTCCGGGCGGTGACCGAGGCGGGCGGTGACCCAGTGGGGGCCGCCGGCCGGCACGGTCACCGTGGTGGTCAGCAGCTGGTCGGCGGGGACGGCGTTCTCGGGGCGGCCGGTGCTCCACAGCTCCACCGTGAGTTCACTGGACCGTCCGTCCGGGGCGCCGTGGACCAGCAGGTCGACCGTGTCGAGCACGGGGTCGGCCGGCAGCAGGAGCGCGAGGTCGCGGGTGAGCGGGCACGGCTCGCCCGGCGCCTCCGGGGTCGGCTCCGCGGCCAGCCGGTTCAGGTAGGAGGAGGCGGTGACCCGGGCCGTCAGCGCCAGGTTGCCGGGGTCGTCGTCGGCCAGGCCGATCACCGAGGCGTCCTGCCGCAGCAGGGCCCGGCGCACCAGCTCGGGGCGGGTCGCGGCGAGTTCGCGCGGGCCGATGCCCTCGGCCACGCACAGGGCGGCGGCCGTGCCGGCGGCCTCGCCGAGCGTGGCGCAGGTGGCCATCACGCGGGTGGCGCCGAACGCGATGTGGGTGGCGGATATGTTGCGCCCGGCGAACATCAGGTTCGTGACGTTCACCGAGTACAGCGAGCGCAGCGGGATGTGGAAGATGCCGTCCGCGTAGCGCTGGCGGGCCCCGGGCTCGTCGGCGTACATCCCCTGCACGGGGTGGAGGTCGACGGACCAGCCTCCGAACGCGATGCGGTCGTCGAACTGGCGCTGCTCCAGGACGTCCTGCTGGCTCAGCACGTGGTCTCCGAGGAAGCGGCGGTACTCGCGTTTGCCCGGGAGGCTGCCGACCCACTCCAGGGTCAGGTTCTCGGCGTCCGGGAACTCGCCGGAGTTCTTGATGTGGTCCCAGATGCCCATGACCACGGACTGGAGCTCGTCGCGGATGCGCTCGTTGTCGTGGACGGTGTCGAGCTCGCCGCCCCACTCGACCCACCAGTAGTCGCAGCCGTTGTCGCCGGTGCGCAGCACACGGTTGCGCAGGATGGGCGTGCTGGTGAGGTCGCGGGCGGAGGCGGGCGGCACGAACTTCACCGGCCGGCCCAGGTCCTTGGTGTAGAAGAGGATCGTCGACCCGAGCAGCGCCTCGTCCGCCTCCTCGGGCGCCCAGGGCTCGCCGAACTCCGCTCGTGCCTCGCGGCCGATGCGGTAGCGGGCGCCCGCGAGGTGGCCGAGCAGGCCGTCGCCGGTGCAGTCGAGGAACTGCCGGGCGTGGAAGGTGATGCGCCGCTCGGAGCCCATCATCCAGCCGGTGCACGAGTGCACCTCGCGCGCGTCGTCCGGGCCGCTCGCGTCGACCTCGCGTACGTCGGTGTTGAGGTAGAGGTCGATGTTCGGTTCGGCCCGGACGGCGTCGAGGACCACCTGGTCCCAGTAGTACGGGTTCCCCTCGGGGTTGCGGTACTGGTTCTCGGTGTACAGCTCGCCCATGATGCCGGTCTCCCGGGCCCAGCGGTGCACGCCGTGCGCGGAGGCTCCGCAGACCCAGACCCGGACCTCGCTGCTGGCGTTGCCGCCCAGCACGGTCCGGTTGTTGACCAGGGCGACGCGCCGGCCGAGCCGGGCCGCGGCGATGGCCGCGCAGGTCCCCGCCAGGCCACCGCCGATGACGGCGATGTCGTAATGGACCTCTTCTTCCCGCACGGGGCGGCCTCCTCGGTGTGAAGCACGGATTCCCTCCGCCACAGCGGAGCGACCACGAACGTACATCACATCCATATTGTGCAACCACTGTTCAGCCAGTGGGATGTGTTGTAAGTTTCCGGCGCAGCCAACGATGCCGTCGGCGAGGGCTACCGTTCGAGTTCACGGCAGGTCAACAGGCTCGCCGGTTCTGCACAGAACCGGCGATTCACCGACCAAAAGGGTTGACGCCTTCGCACGATATGGAGAACGATCCCGCATGCTGCAACTTGCGTTCAGTAGAGCAGCATGACCTTCACACAGGGCCTCGGCCGGCGCACGGGACGGCGCGGCTCACGGCTCACGTCCGGCCGCTGCGCCTCCGTTCCTTCGGAGCGCAGCCACCGCGGCACGCCCCGCACCACCGCTCCCGCACCGTTCGAGAGGACTGATCCATGAGTACGGCCGCACCTCCACGGAAGGCCGCTCCACGTCGTGAGCGGACCGGTGGACGACTCTCCAACGGCGCGTTCGCACTGCTGCTGACCGCACCGGGGATCGCGCTCTTCGCGACGATCATCATCTATCCGCTGGTGTCGGCCCTGTTCACCGGCTTCTTCAAGCAGGACCTGCGCCTGCCGGGCCGGGAGTTCGTCGGTCTCGACAACTTCACCTACTGGCTGGACGGCGACTTCCTCACCATCCTCAAGCAGACCCTGGTCTTCACCGTCGGGGCAACGATCGTCCCCTTCGCGCTCGGGTTCGCGCTCGCGCTCGCACTGAACTCGGGCCTGAAGGGCAGCGGTTTCATGCGCGGCCTGTTCCTCTTCCCGTGGGTGATCCCGGGCGTGGTGGTCTCCTTCCTGTGGATGTGGATCTTCAACGCGAACTACGGCGTGCTGAACGGCGTCCTCATGGACACCGGGATCATCGACGAGTCGGTGTCCTGGCTCGGACAGCCGGGCACCGCGATGCTCGCCGTCATCGTCACCAAGACCTGGGCGAGCTTCCCCTGGATGATGGTGATGCTCCTGGCCGGTCTGCAGACCGTGCCCAAGGAACTGCACGAGGCGGCCTCCATCGACGGCGCCGGCTCGGTCCGGCGCTTCTTCGCCGTCACCTGGCCCCAGGTGCGCGGGGTCGCCTCGATCGTGCTGCTCCTGGAGTTCATCTGGAACTTCCAGCACTTCGACACCATCTACGTGCTCACCGGTGGCGGGCCGGCCGGCGCCACGGAGACCTTCGCCACCGCGGTGTACCAGACCGCCTTCAAGGGCTTCGACATCGGCCGGGCGACTGCCCTGGGCGGGCTGTGGATGCTGCTCCTGCTCCTCCTCGTCGTCGTCTACCTCAGGATCACCGAGCGGAAGGGCGACGCCTGATGACCTCCACGACCTCCACCCCGCTGTCCGGCACCGGCCGGCTGAAGCCGTCCGCCACGTCCGCCGGGAACACCTCGCGACGCCGGATGCGCAAGGACCTGCTCCGCTCCAGGATCGCCGCCTGGACCGCCGTCCTGGTGATCGGCGCCTTCGGCCTCCTGCCGGTCTACTGGCTGCTGGCCACCGCGCTGAGCAGCCCCGAGGACGCGTTCCAGTTCCCGCCGAAGCTGATCCCCACCCACCTCACCTTCAGCAACTTCACCGCGCTCGCCGAGAACGACCAGCTGATCAAGTACATGATCAACTCGCTGGTCGTGGCCTCGATCACCGCCGTGCTGAGCGTGGTCGTCGCCACGTACATGGGGTACTCGTTCTCCAAGTTCCGCTACCGCGGGCGGCGCTCGCTGATGCACATGGTGCTGGCCTCCCAGATGTTCCCCCAGGCCCTCCTGCTGGTGACGCTGTACGCCGTGTTCTCCAGCTTCGGCCTGCTGAACACGTACACCGCGCTGGTGCTGTCCTTCACCACGTTCACGATGCCGCTCTGTGTCTGGATGCTGAAGGGCATCTTCGACACCATCCCGGACGCCCTCCTGGAGGCCGCGTCCATCGACGGCGCCTCCCGGTGGCGGACGCTGCACTCCATCGTGGCGCCGCTGGCCGCACCCGGAATGATCGCGGCCGGGCTGTTCGCCTTCGTCCGCGGCTGGAACGACTTCATCTTCGCCGTGACGCTGGCCGACAAGGAGAAGCAGACCCTGCCGCCCGGCCTCGTCTCCACCTACATCGGCGAGTTCCAGGCCGCCTGGCCCGAGCTGATGGCCGCCTCGCTCGTGGTGTCCATCCCGGTGGTCGTCGCCTTCATGTTCCTGCAGCGCTACCTCGTCGGCGGCATGACCGCCGGCTCGGTCAAGTAGCCCCCCGCACTCCTTCACCTCCCGCCCCCTCCCATGGAGACACCATGACCACCTCTGGCATCAGCCGCCGCGGCGCGCTGCGCATGTTCGGTATCGGCGCGCTCGGTATGGCCGGCGTCGGCGCGCTGGGTGCCTGCGCGCCGTCCCCGTCCAACTCCGGCAGCGCGTCCAACGGAGGCGACACGAAGTCCAAGGACTTCGACTTCACCTCCTGGTCGCTCAACGAAGAGGCCGCCAGACCGGCGATCGAGAAGATCATCGCCGCCTGGGAGAAGGCCGAGAAGTCCAAGGTCCGGGCGGTCTCGTACCCGTACAACGAGTACCTCAGCCAGCTCACCCTCAAGCTCGGCGGCGGTGAGACCACCGGCGCGATCCACCTCGACATCGCGTGGCTCGCCGCGGTGGCGCAGATGGGCAAGCTCGCCGACCTCGGCTCCGTCGCCCCGAAGGGCGGCTACACGGACGTCGCGCTGAAGAGCGGTGTGTACGACGGCAAGCAGTACGGACTGCCGTGGAACACCGGCTCGATCGGTGTGATCGCCAACTCCAAGCTCCTGGAGAAGGCCGGCGTCAAGAAGCACCCCGTCACGGTCGAGGAGTTCGAGGACGCGCTCCGGGCGGTGAAGGGGCTCGGCGGCGGGGTCGTGCCGTACGCCGCGGCCACGAAGGTCGCGCAGCTCAAGGACATCTTCCCGTGGATGCAGACCTTCGGCTGCACGCTCATGGAGGGCGAGAAGGTCACCATCGGCGACGACGCCTCCGTCGACGCGGTCACCTGGTACAAGAAGCTGCACGACGCGAAGCTGATCGCCGCCGACGTGGACCGCTTCGACGCGCGCGCCCTGTTCGGGCAGGGCAAGGCCGCCTTCTACGACGACGCAGTCATCGGCAAGGGCGTGACCGCGGCCCAGTCCAAGGACAAGACGCTGGCCGACGCCATGCAGCCGATGACGCGTCCGGTACTGCGCTCCGGCGACACCCCGCAGGCGCTGCTCTGGGGCGGTGTGATCGCGATCGTCAACGGCAAGGGCCAGGACGCGGCGACGGAGTTCGCCCTGCACACCACCTCCGACCTCGCCACCACCTCCGAGTACTTCGTCTCCCGTGCCCTGCCGCCGTCCACCACGGCGGGGCTGGCGGACCCGAAGGTCGCGCAGGACACGTTCACCACCGAGTGGACGGAGAAGATCACCAAGACCGCGACCGGCAGCCCGTTCTGGCAGTTCGCGCAGAACGCCCAGATCGAGGAGGCCGTGGCGAAGCAGGTCCAGGCCGTCCTGGTCGGCAAGTCGAAGCCGAAGGACGCGATGAGGAAGGCCGGCGAGGAGGTCTCCGCGCTCATCAAGCGCTGAGACAACGCGGGGCGGCCCAGGGCCCGGTGAAGGCGGATCAGCCTTCACCGGGCCCTCCGTCATCCCGCACACGCATTCCCGTAGGGGTATCTCAGATCCCCATTGTGCAATCTCTATTCACGATATGGGATCTGTTGTAAATTTCCCGCGCACCGGAGGAACGAGGCGACCTCGGCCGCTCTCACGCCTCCGCCCATCCCGCCCGCGAAGGAGCTCACCTTGCGACGTCCCACGGCACGCACGGCCGCCGCCTCGGCCGCGGCCCTGGCCGCCCTGCTCACACCCGGCCCGGCCGCCCAGGCCGCCGGAACGGACCGCGCCGCGGCCGCGGCCACGGTGATCGAGAAGGTTCCGTACGCGATGGACTCGTCGAACCAGGCCGCCTGGTGGACGCCCGCCGCGACGTACAAGGGCCGCGGCCAGTACACGTACTTCGCCTTCAACGAGCCCGGCGCCACGGCCGCGACGCACCGCCCGGCCATCGCCCGCCGCGACCCGGACGGCGTGTGGAGCCGGCTGCCGCTGCTCGCCGCGAACGGGCAGCAGGCCGAGTTCCCCGATGACAACGGCCACAACCAGCCGTCGGTCGCACGCGACGGCAGCGGCCGTCTCCACGTGTTCACCTCCATGCACGCCAACCCCTGGCGCTACTTCCGCACCGAGGCGCCCGGCGGGGCCGTCACGGACCACGCGGCCGAACTGCCGGACCAGGGCGAGGCCATCACCTACCCGGTCGTGACCACCGCCCCCAACGGCGACCTGTACCTGGCCGCCCGCGTCGGCGCCGGCTCCGACCAGCGCCCCGGCAAGCTCTACCGCTGGGACAACGCCGCATCGCACTGGAGCGTGGTCGCCACGTTCGCCGGCGCGCTGAACCGCTCCGTGTACCCCGACGACCTGACGGTCGACGCCGCCGGGCGCGTACACCTCCTCTACGAGTGGGCGAAGGCGCCCGCGACCGCGTTCCGGCACCAGCTCTCCTACCTCCGCTACGACCCGGCGACCGGCGCCTTCGCGGACAGCGCGGGCGCGGCCGTCACCACGCCGGTGACCCCGGCCACGTCCGACGTGATCCAGGAGCTCACCACGGGTGAGGAGTGGAGCATCGACAACGCCTATCCGGGCCCGGCGGTGCAGAGCGCCAAACTCACCCTCGACGGCGCCACTCCGAAGGTCGCCTACCGCTACCGCTCGGCCGACAGCGGCGGCGACTTCCGTGTGTACTACGCGTATCCGAGCGGCAGCAGCTGGGTCCGCCAGACGGTGTACGCCGGCGGCCAGACGGCCGCGGCCCTCGGGATCACCTGGGACGAGACGGAGGCGGGCCGCGTCTACTACGTGACCACCACCGGCACCGACCGCGTCTTTGCCGCGACCCGTCCGGACACCGCGTGGACCTCGCAGTCCGCCGCGCCGGGCGTGAGCGCGGACCGACTGGCGGTACGGCGCGACTCGGACGGGAACGACGTGCTGTACCTGCCGGACACCGCACACAACTCGCTCTATTACGGGCTGCGTTGAGCCACAACAGGTAGCCGGTTGCACGGACCCGCTCCGCATGGAGGAGGATGCGGAGCGGGAGGGGATTTGAATGAGTTCAAAACTGGAGAGTGCGGGGCGGGCCCAGGCACGTGTGAGGGACAGGTTCGGCGCGGTACTGACGGCTTCCATGTCCGTGCTCCTCGTCGAGACCGTGATCGGGTGGATCGCGCTCTTCATGTGGGGGCAGGTCCAGGAGAACCCTGGCCTCGCCTACAACGCTCTGGGTCTCCTTCTCCTGATCGTGCTGGTGCCGGTGGGAGCCGTGCTCGGCGCGCTGGTGTCGGTCGGCGTGGTGATGCCGCTCCTGACCGTGGCAGGTTGGCTCGGCCGCAGACTCTCGGGACGCGAGGCGTGGTGGTGGGTCCCGGCGCTGACGGCTGTCGGAGCCGCCCTGCTGTTTCTGGCGGTGGGGGTCGAGGCCGACCCGTGGGCGGGCGCAGTCGGCTGGCTCCTGCTGACCATGACACTCACACCCGCGGCGCTGACTGCCCGAAGGCTTCTGCTGCCGGACCGTCGACATCTCACCGGCGCGGCCATGTTCGGGCGGGTGGCGATGTACGGAACGCTCGCCGTCGTCGCCACCTGCACGCTCTGCGGCATCGCGCTGGCCGCCGGGATCGGCTACGCGCCTCCGCGGCTCAACACGGAACAGGTGGCGGGGACATGGTCCGACGGGAAGGCCGGCAGGCTCAGCCTCACGGCGGACGGTCACGCCGCGGCCACCCGCGTCGACACGTTCGACCTCGACGACTCCTTCGAGACCGTGAGGCACCCGTGCACCGGCGCCGGGACGTGGGAGTACGACCCGGGCGCCGGACCGCAGACCCAGACGGTGACCGTGTCCATCGACGCGTGCCCCATGGACGCCTGGTCGGTACTCGGAACCCCGGAACGTCCCAAGCTCTACGTCTTCATCGGAGACCCCGACTCCGGGGACCTCTACGTCCTGCAGCGCCAGGACTAGGTTCTTCGGGCTCAACCACGCAGCGCCGACAGGAAGATGCCCGGCAGTTTGCGCAGCTTCGGTGCGGCGGTGAAAGCGGTGAGGCGCCGCACGGTCGTCAGGCCGGTCCGGTTGGTGACGAAGTACGGCGGGCGCGGGGACAACGAGGGCGAGCCCGTGAACAGGCCGCGGGGTGACGGGGCGAAGGGGGCCCGGAGGACCGTCTTCTCCACGTCCTCCAGCATGAAGGCGTTGTGCACGAAGCCGATTCCGCTGCCGATCTCCTGGCGCGTGTGTCCGGGGAACGCGCCCCATGGCGTGTATCCGAGGAGGAAGCCGAACGCCGACCAGCAGTTCACCCCGAGCGTGCCGTAGCGCAGTTCGGCGATCGCGGTGTCCACGGCCTCGCGGTGTGCGCGTTCGGTACGCGGGTGGACCAGAAGGGTGGCGCCGAGGGTGCCCGGCAGGGTGTCGTTGGCGAAGTCGGTGGCCCGGCGCAGGAATTCGGCCGGGTCCCGGCCCTCGATGCGTACGACTCCGAGTGCGCTGGCGAACACCTCGTCGGTGAACATCGGATCGTCCGGGCGTGTGATGTCGGGCACGAGGGCTCCGCACGCCTCCCCGGTGAGGAACTCGGTCTCGGGGTGCGCCTCGACGACGTCGCACAGCCGTCCGGCGGCGCCCGGGTAGTAGTCGCTGCGGGGCGGGAGTTCGCTCAGGACCCGGCGGATCTCGTCGAGCAGTCGCTCGGTTCCGTCCCAGTCCCGCGGCACCACGAGGATCTGGCTGGCGACGCAGTTGTGGCCGGAGTTGTTCATCTTGCTGGTGACGATGTGCTCCGCCTGGAAGCGGAGGTCGGCGTCCGTCCACGGGCCAGGGGTGACGATGCAGGGGCTGACTCCCCCGAGTTCGCTGGTGAACGGTTTGTCGTTCAGCGGTGTGTCCTCGCGCCGGCGCCGTTCCGCCTGCTCGTCCGTGCCCCAGACGATGGCGTCGTGGGTGCGCTCGCTGCCCGTCACGTGGATGGTGTCGATGCCCTCGTGCGCGGTCAGGTAGGCGCCCTCGGCGGGGCCGCCGTCCACGAAGCGGACCCATCCGCGGTCCACGAACTCCGCGAACACCTTCTCGAAGTGCGGCCGGAGGTAGTCGTTGACCGGGTTCATCTTCACGATGACGACCTGGTTGTCGAGGTACAGCTTGTGCACGATGTCGAGCGGAGTGATGGCCGCCACGTTCCCGGCTCCCAGAACGAGTGCCACGGCGGGCGCCCCCGGGCTGCCCCGGTAGGCGCCGGCCGCCCTGGCCAGCACCTGTTCGCGCGTGGTGCCGGGCAGGGTCCACACCTGTGCGGAGAAGCCGCTGAGCAGGAGGCGGTCCGTGCCCGTGGCGGGGAAGACGTCGACCACGGTGCGCCCGCCGCGGTCGCGGACGGCCCACGCCGGGACCGGGTCACGCCCGTCGGAGAGCCTGCGCAGTACGTGGAGGTACGCGCTCACGGTCTGTGCCAGGGCCCAGGGCGCGGTGACCCAGTCCTCGGCGGCCCAGGGCGAGTCGGCACCGTAGCCCTTGGCGCGTGCCGCGTCGGCGACCATGGCGGGGGCGCCTTCGGCGATGCGGGGCAGCATCCGTTCCAGCAGGCCGATGCGTTCGTCCGGACCGGTCCGGGTCCAGGTCTCCATGCCCTCGCGCAGTGCGGTCACGGCGTGGTCCAGGGGTGCGGTGTCGAGTACCGGTGCGGCGCTCACAGGAAGGCTCCTCGGTGTGGGGGCGGGGCGGACGGATGGCCGGGCCCCGTGTGCGGCGGTGGGGTTCACCGTGCCAGCCGGGCGGTGTCGCGGGCCGGGTCGATCAGGAGGAAGGAGGCCGCCGCTCCGATCACGAGCAGCGCGCCGGAGAGCGTGACGGCGAGGTGGTAGCCGTTGTCGCCCCGGGCGTCGACCAGCGCACCGACGACGGCGGGGGCCGCGAGACCGGCGGCGGTGACCACCGCGTTCATCGCGCCCAGCGATCCGCCGCTGCGGCCGGCGGGGGCGAGTTCGGCGACGGTGGTGGCCGCGACCGTCGCATAGGAGCCGCCGAGACCGAACCCCAGGGCCACCAGCACGGTCCTGGCCGTGGAACCGTCCACGAAGGTCTGCGCCAGCAGACACGCGGCGCCCAGCGCGAGCAGCCACCCTCCGACCCAGCCGCGCGCCCGGCGGCTGCTCACACCGCGGCGCATGAGCCGGCCGGTGATGCCGGCCTGGGCGAGCAGTGCCACGGCGCCGACGGTCCAGGGGACGACGACGAGGACGGACGCCGTGTGAGCCGGGTGCCCGAGGGCGTTGCGCAGGTAGGAGGGCAGCCAGACCAGCATCAGCGCCACCGACCAGTAGCTCGTGAAGTAGGCGAGCGTGGCCCCGATCCAGGTGCGCGTGGCGAGGATCCGTCCGTACGGAACGGGGGCCGGGGTGTCAGCAGCCGGCAACGCCCCCTTCTCCTCGGTGCGGTGGCCGCCGTCCGCTCCGAACAGCTTCCAGGCCAGGGCCCATGCGAGACCGGCGGCGGCGAGCACCCACAGGGCGGCCCGCCAGCCGTGGTGCTGGATGACCCAGGACAGGCCGGGCGCGGAGACGATGACGCCGAGCGTCACGCCCAGGGTGATCAGGGCCCCGGGCAGGTTGCGCCGATGGTTGGGGAACCAGGCCAGGGTCGCCTGCTGGGCGACGGGGAAGGCCGGCCCCTCGGCGGCGCCGAGAACGACGCGGGAGGCGACCAGTACGGCCAGTCCGCCGCCGAACGCAGCGGGCGCCTGGGCCACCGACCACAGGACGGCCATCACCAGGAGCAGCAGCCTCGGTGACACCCGGTCGGCGACGAGGCCGACGACGACGGCCGAGACCGAGAAGAGAAGGAAGAACGCACTGTTCGCAAGGCCGAACTGGGTGGCGCTCAGGTGGAGATCGGCGCGGATCTCGTCCGCGGCCAGGCCCAGCACGGACTTGTCCGCGAAGTTGACCATCATGAAGACCACCAGCAGGGCGGTCACGGTCCAGGCCTTGGCGCCACCGCCCTGGCGGTCTGTGGTCCCGGAGGACCGCTGGGACAGAGTCGGTGCCGTGTTCATGGG
>NZ_RDBK01000043.1:0-36437 GCF_008042275.1 Streptomyces sp. OR43
GACCTGCGCCCGGGCTCCGGCCCCGTCTTTCGGCGGGGTCGAGGTGAGAGCGATGTCGCCGCTGACGAGTGTCGGCAGTGGCTGTTCCGGCTCGAAGCGGGGACGGTTGGCCAGCACCTTCTCCCAGAGCGCACGGATCGCTTCCCGGCCCACCTTCTGAAACCCGTCCATCCACCCTCTGAAACCCGTCCACCGTCCCGAAGGACGGGCCATCCCACATATGGCGAGCTCACCCGCTACGACGCACATGCCGTGTGCGAGCACCGGCGCTCGATGGGCGCCGGGCATCGGTCCGTGTGCGCAGGTCCGCCGGCATGAGTTCAGGCCGGCCTCGCCGCTCCCGACGGCGTGGGTGGCAGGGCCCGGCGGCGATGGCTGCGGCTCAGCTGTTCCCGTTCAGCACCGCGTGGAGCGCGGTCTCTGCGGCATCGAAACACCTGGGGAAGGGGCCCTCGCCATGGGCCCAGCGAGTGAAGGCCTCCTCGGAGATGATGGAGGCCACGCGTGCCGCGAGGTGCGCCTCGGTGGGTCCGGCCCCGCGCCGTTCCAGGGCGTCCTGAAGTGCGGCGGTGACCGCGGCCGACTTGCTTCGCTCGCGTTCCAGCAGCTCCGCGGTGGAATTGATGATCGCTCTGCGACGACCGGAATCGGTGACCGTCGCGCTGACCTGCGTACCGACCTCGCGAAGGGCCGACAGTGCCGCCCGCAGCGGCGCAAGCCCGGGATCCGCGCCGAGAACGGCATCGGCCACGGCAGGCGGAAGCCGCTCGGAGCCGGCGAAGAGGATCTCCCGCTTGTCCGGGAAGTACCGGTGGAAGGTCCGACGGGTCAGCCCTGCCCGCTCCGCGATCTGCGTCACTGTGACGGCGTCGTAGCCGTACTCGCCGAACAGGTCCAGCGCCGCTTGACGCAAACGTTCCGGAGCTCCTGCGTCCCAACGTGCCATGCCCGCATCCTACACACGGACATGTCTCACTGTGACATCAGTGTTAGCCTAGTGATGACACAATGAGACATCACGGAAAGCGGGAGACCATGACGCAGGGTGAGATGTGGATTCTGGGGGCCAACGGCCGGGTCGGCCGGGCCGTCGCGGCACAGCTCGTGGCGGCCGGGGTCGCCCCCGTGCTCGTCGGGCGCGACGCCGGTCGGCTGCGCAAGGCCGCCGCCGACCTCGGGCTCGACGCCGACGCGAAGATCGTCGTCGCGTCAGGGGTGGATGCCATGGCGGCCGAGATCAGCCGCCGGCGGCCCGTCGTGGTCGTCAACACCACGGGGGACTACGCCGAGAGCGCTGTTCCGATCGCACGCGCCTGCATGCCGGGCGGCCACTACCTCGACCAGGCCAATGACCCGACCGCCGTCCAGCGCCTGTTCGCCCTGCACGACGAGGCGGCCGCCGCAGGAAGCACCCTGGTGACCGGCGCGGGATTCGGCGTCGTCGGAACCGAGGCGATCGTGGCGCGCCTGTGCGAGAACCGTCCCGTGCCGAGCCGGGTACGGGTGGACGCCTTCGCTTCCGTCGCGGTCGAGGAAGGGGCGCTCGGAGCCGCCCTCGCTGCCGGCGTCGTGGACGGCCTCGCGATGGGGGGCCGCCGTTACGAAGGTGGCCGTTTGGTCAGGACCCGTCTCGGTGGAGAGGTCCATCGACTGACCCTGCCCGGTGGGGAGCCGGTGTCCTCGGTCGGTGTCCCCTCCGGTGAACTCATCGCCGCGCACCGGGCGAGCGGAGCCCCCTCGGTTTCGGCGACCTCCGGTCTCGTTCCCGCCTCGCTCGCCGTTCGAGCGGTCCTGCCGCTGCTGTCGGCGATCCTGCGGAACCGGGCTGTGCGGAGTTTCGCCATCCGCCGGATGTCCGGGATCACGGCCAAGGCGGCTCCGCGCCCCCGCCCCCACACCTGGGGCCACGCCGTCATCAACTGGCCCGACGGCACCGTCCGCGAAGGCTGGCTCCGGACCGGTGACGCCATGGACTTCACCTCCGCCGTTGCCGCGCAGACCGCGCTCCGGCTCGCTGCGGGCGAGGGGCGGCCCGGCGCTCACACTCCGTCCGCCGCTCTCGGCCCGGACATTGCGCTCGCCGCCGGAGCCGATTTCATGGACGACGTGATAGCTGAAAACAGCTGACAACGAGGCGGTACCGCCGTCATCCAGCTCGCGGCGGCCTGCGGGGTCGATCCGGAAGCCGTCGATTCCTACGGCCGGCCGCTGCCTGGATCCGCCCAGGTGGCCCGTCCCTCGGTGCGACGGGTGCTCACCGCTCATATGCGTCACGGCGGCCTGACGGATGCAGTCAATGGACCTGACCGACGAGGTGGAGTTGAAGCTCTCCGGCCCTTTCCGCTCCTCCGCCCGCTCAGAGTGAACGGTCCTCTGTGGCGCGCGGCGCGCTACCGCGCGTAGGGGTGAGCTCGCAGAGTTGATCCAGGCGTTGCAGGCCCGGCCGCCTCACTTCCTCTCGTCGGTGACACCGGCGAGGTCGCCGAACGAGGCGGTGAGCGCCCGGGCGATCAGGTCGGGCAGGTCGGTCCGTCCGTCGTCCTCGGCCCAGCGTGTCAGCGCCGTGTGCATCGCGGCCAGGCAGGCGCTGGTCGCCGCCCGGGCGCGGAACGCGGCGTCGGAGTCCGTGGTGTCCTCCCCGAGCGCGTCGACGATGGCCTGTTGCAGCACGTACTGGCTGTCCAGATGCCGCGCCCTCAGCGCCGGCGTCGAGACCATGAGCCGGAGGCAGTCCAGCAGCAGCCGTTCGCTCGCCGCCGACTCGTCCCCGTCGCCTCCGGTCAGCGCCGCGGCCGCGTCGACGAGCGCGCCGCCGACGCGGCGTACCAGGGGCAAAGTCGGTGCCGAGGCGGCCACCCGCTCGGCGATGAGCCGGGCAGGCTGCTCGATGAGCACGAGGTCTTCCTTGGTGGGGAAGTGCCGGTACACGGTCATGGCCGAGACACCGGCGGCCTCGGCGACGTCGGCCACCGCCACCGCGTCGTAGCCGCTGTCGGTGAACAACCGGATCGCGTGCGCCTGGATCGTGCGCCGTGTCTCTGACCGCCGTCGATCCCGAAGGGTCGGTTTCCGCTCCATCATGTGATAGACGCTACCGTAATGTTAGTGACTAACACGTGTGGGGTGTGCGATATGAGCGGTCCGGTCGGCAGAACGGCCTTGGTGACAGGTGCGTCGCGCGGCATCGGGCGGGCCGTGGCGGCCCGGCTCGCGGCCGAACGGGTCATGGTCCTCGTGCATTTCGGCACGGACGCGGGCGGGGCGGCGACGACGGTCGAGGAGGTGGAACGCGCCGGTGGGGCCGCGCTCGCCGTCCAGGCCGAACTGGGCGTGGCCGACGACGTCGAGACGCTCTTCGCCGCTGTCGAGGACGCCTTGGCCGGGCGGCCGCTCGACATCCTCGTCAACAACGCGGCGGCCCCGCCGGCAGGCCCGCTCGGGACGACGACCCGGGCGCAGTTCGACCACCTGTTCGCGGTCAACGTGCGCGCGCCCTACTTCATCATCGAGCGCGCGCTGAACCTGATGCCCGACGGCGGCCGGATCATCACGATCTCGTCGGTGGCGACCCGGATGGCCAACTCGGCACAGACGTCCTTCGCGATGACGAAGGCCGCCGTGGAGACGATGAGCAGAACGCTGGCCAACCAGCTCGGGGCCCGGGGGATCACGGTGAACGCCGTCGCTCCGGGCGCAACCCGGACACCGGCCAATGGAGCCGTTTTCGACGTGCCGGGCCTCACTGAGCAGATCACCGCCATGACGGCGCTGGACCGGCTCGGCGGGCCCGATGACGTGGCCGACGTGGTCGCCTTCCTCGCGTCCGACGCCGCTCGTTGGGTCACCGGCCAGGTCGTCGACGCGAGTGGCGGCCTCTTCCTCGGCCCACGCGTCTGACCGGCGCACGGGAGAGGTCTCCGGGATCACCCGTGTCCACCCGGCGACCCCGCCGATGGCGAGGCCGGGAGAACCGGGCGGCCTTCCTCAGGCTACGGAGAGCAGATCCACCACGAAGACGAGCGTGGAACCCGCCGGGATCAACGGCGAGGGGGACTGGTTGCCGTAGCCGAGGCGCGGGGGAACGATGATCTCGCGCCGGCCTCCGGCCTTCATCCCCCTGATGCCCCGGTCCCAGCCCTTGATGACCCTGCCGCCCCCCACGGCGAACTTGAACGGCCTGCCCCCGTCCCAGGAGGTGTCGAACTCCTTTCCGGACTCGAAGGTGACCCCGACGTAGTGAACGCGGACGACCCGCCCCGGCTTCGCCTCGGGCCCGTCCCCGACGACGAGGTCCCGGATGGTCAGCTCCTGGGGAGGGTCACCTGCCGGACGTTCGATCTCGGGCTTCGCCGGTTCACTCATCGCAGCCTCATCACTCTCCGCCGGAATCGGACTGACGTACATCAAACCCCACGGCGCACAGCGCGGCGTGACGGGGCTTGCCGTGTCTTCGAACGGCCATGGCGCGGCCCGGACCGCTTCCGCCGAGTGCCCTGACGCCCGGTGAGTCCTGGCGGTCGGAGCAGGTGGGAGAGGCCGGGAAGAGGTGAACACCTCATGCGTGCGGCGTGGTTCTCCGAGTCGGGCGTCGGTGCCGGCGTCGGCGGCCGGAGCCATCCAGGGTCCGTCAACTCGCCCTCCCGTCCGTGGTGGCACTCCTGCCCATCGTCGGGGCCGCAGATGCCCACGACGGCCGCCGGGTGGGGGCGACCGGACCGCCGGTCACCAGTGGGGTGTGGGCACGGCCGGTGTGTCGTCATCGTCTCCGCGCACCGGCCGCGGAGGCTGATTGAGCACCTCGCGGGCCGTACCCCCGTCACCACCGGCCCGCTGCCGCCGGAAGCGGACCCGGCCCCTGAGAAGCAGCGCGAGGAGTCCCAGGAGCAGGGTGATTGCCCCTTTGGTGCGTTCCACGGTGATTCCTTCCAGGGGGTCTGGGAATATCTACCGCGCATCTGAACAATAGACATCTGTACGGGCGGGGGCGGAGCCATCTGGCTGATGAGGGGTGGGCGCCATGGGTGAGGACGGCCAGTTACCGGGTGTTGGCGGGGCGGCCGGCAGGACGGTGTCCGGCACGCAGTTGTCCGAGGACGCCGTCCGGGTATTCCGGTGGGTGAGTGACCAGGGATCGTGCGACGCGAAGACGCTGGGCGCGACACTGGGGCTGACGGAGGGATGTGCGGCCTCGGCGGTGGCGACCCTGACCGGTCTGCTGCTGCTGCGCTATCTGCCCGAGGATTCCGACCGGCTGGTGCCGGTGGCCCCGGACGCGGCCATCGCCGCCCTGGTCGCGCCGAAGGAGGCGGGGCTCCGCCGGCAGCTCGCCGAGATCGACCAGCTCCGGGGCGAGCTGGCCCTCCTGACGCCGTTCTATGCGGAGAGCCGGCGCCGGTGGCAGGGGCGGCCGCCGCTGACGGAGGTCACGGACCTGAAGACGGTCGTGGGCATGATCACCGAGGCGACGATGAGATGCCGGCAGGAGGTCCGCACCTGCCACCCCGGCGGGGGTCGCTCCCCGACGCTGCTGGAGCAGGCGTTCATCCAGGACCGGGACATGCTGCGCCGCGGCGTGCGGATGCGCACGCTGTACCAGCACACGGCCCGCTACCACCTGCCCACGCAGGAGTACGCCCGGCGGATGACCGACGAGGGCGCCGAGATCAGGACGATGAGCGAACTGTTCGGCCGCATGGTCGCCTTCGACGGGGAGACGGTGTTCATCCCGCACCAGGACGACCTGGACGCGGCCATCGTCATCCACGAGCCGTCCACGGTGGCGTACCTGTGCGCCACCTTCGACCACACCTGGTCGCTGGCCGAGCCCTACCATCCGGCCTGGACGGAGAGTTCGGCGCGGGACGAGGTGAAGCAGGCCATCGTGCGGCTGCTTGCGGAGGGCATGAAGGACGAGATGGTGGCCCGGCGTCTGGGGATGTCGCTGCGCACCTGCCGCAAGCACAT
The DNA here is from genome assembly GCF_008042275.1 of Streptomyces sp. OR43. GTDB lineage: Bacteria > Actinomycetota > Actinomycetes > Streptomycetales > Streptomycetaceae > Streptomyces. The sequence continues at coordinate 5,965 of NZ_RDBK01000043.1, forward strand.
CGCCGAGATCATGGAGCAGTTGGGTGCGGCCAGCCGCTTCCAGGCGGGCTATCTGGCCCGGGTGCAGTCCTCCGCCCCGGCCCCGGGCAGCGCCTGAACCGCGCACCTCGGCCGCCCGCGCCCGACCGGCCGCGGACGGCGCCGCCGCACCTCGCGCCGGTCGGGCCGGAGGCGGCCGGGAGGCTCCCCCGCGCCCGGTCGGCCGAGGACGCGCGGACACGGCGGCGTCGGTGCGGGCCGGCCGGCACGTTCCTAGCACCGCGTTCCCGGCCCGGCCGCCTGCTCCCGTGCGAACAGCAGGGTCAGCCAGGGCAGTTCGTAGCGCACGGGCTCCGCTTCCGACCCCCGGTGTGCGGTCACCTCGGGGCAGGACGGCGGCGCCAGGACACCGACGTCGATCAGGCCCTCCAGGGCGCGCTGTGTCTCCCGTCCGTCCAGGCCCAGGACGCGGGCGGCGACGGGCAGGGAGAAGGCGGGGTCCGGCAGCGCGGCCAGGGCGCGGAGGGTGACCCGCGCGGGGCCGGGCAGCCTGGCCCAGGCACCGGCCAGACGGGCACGGACCCCGAGGCCGCCGGACGAGAGTTCGTCCAACGCCTCCGCAGGGTGCTCCAGGCGGTCCGCGTACTGCCCGAGCGGCATATGGCGGAGCACGGAGAGGCGGTTCCCGCCGGCCCGCAGGGCGAGCGGGAGGAACCCGGTGGCGGCGACGATGCGTTCGGCGGCGCCGTGCTCGGCGGCCAGCCGGGTCCGGCCGATGATGTGGCCGAGCAGGCGCAGCGCCTCATCGGCGGACAGCGGCGGGAGTTCGGTCCGGTGCGCGGACTCCAGACAGGGCAGCCGGCTCCGGGAGGTGACCAGTGCGGCGGTGGGGCCGGACGGTGGCAGCAGCGGGCCGAGGGCGGCGGCGTCCGGTGCGTCGTCCAGGAGCAGCAGGACCCGGCGCCCCGACAGCCAGGACCGCCAGACGGTGGCGGCCTCCTCCCGGTCGGGGGGCAGCCGCTCGGCGCAGCCCAGGGAACGGGCCAGCTCCGCGAGCACCGATGACCACGGGCGGACGGAACCGTCCTCGGCGCACAGCCGGGTGGCGACCACACCGTCGGGGTAGCGGGCGGCGAGACGGTGCGCGACCTGCACGGCGAGTGCCGTCTTGCCGATGCCGGCCGGTCCGGTGAGGAGCACCGGGGGTCCGCCCTCGGAGCCCAACTGTGCGCCGAGCGCCTCGCGTTCCCGCTCCCGTCCGGTGAAGTCGGCGAGGTCCGGCGGCAGCAGCCGGGACCCGGCGGGTCCGCCGCGCGGCCGGGACGGGGCGGCGCTCTCCAGCAGACAGCGGTAGGCCGACTGCAGCGCCGCACCGGGCTCCAGCCCCAGTTCCCGGGAGAGCTGCTGGCGGCAGTCGTCGTACGCGGCCAACGCCTCCGTTCTGCGGCCGACCCGGTGCAGCGCGGTGACCTGGGCGGCGCGCAGCCGTTCCCGCAGCGGGTGCCGGCTCACCATCTCGTCCACGGTGTCGGCGACCGGGGCCGGCTCGCCGGTCTCCAACTGCGCCTCCGCCCATGCCTCGTACACGGCCAGCCGACGGGTGTGCTGCCTCGCCACGGCGGCACGCAGCACATCGGCGCGGGCCGCGAGATCGCTGAAGGGCGCGTGACGCCACAGGTCCAGGGCCCGGCGGTACAGGAGGGCGGCGCGGTTCGGCGCACCCGCGCGCAGCTCGGCATCGCCGTGCCGGGCCAGTTCGTCGAACCGCAGACTGTCGCACTCGTCCGCGGTGAGGTGCAATACGTACCCGCCGGGGCCGTGACGGAGCCGGCCGAGGTCGTCGGGGTCGAGTACCCGGCGGAGGTTGGAGACGTACACCTGGAGGTTCTTGCGGGCCGTGCGGGGCGGATCGTCCGGCCACAGGGCGTCGGTCAGTTCCTCCAGCGACACCGGTGTGTTCGGACGGGTGAGGAGAACCGCCAGGACGAGACGTTGCTTGAGCGGACCGAGCGGCAGAGGCAGGCCGCCGCGGGAGGCTCGCAGAGGGCCGAGAAGGTCGACGCGGAGCTGAGCGAGGCCGGTACCGGCCTCGCCCGCGCCCTCTCGCGTCATCCAGGGATCCGCCTCTCCGGTGCGGATTTCGGTGAACGTGTCGGTCATTTTCCTCAGCCCTTTCCCCAGCCGGTGTCGTCGGAATTCAGGGAAGAGTGGGCAATTGCGTGCACGAAAGCCTCCGGGGTGCGGTCGGGGGGGTGAGCGAATCCGCGAGGAGCCGTGAGAACTTCGGGAATTCGAGGAATTCCTTCCGTTCTTCACAGCATGGTCACAAGGCGGAGGCGGGGCCATGGGGCCGAGGATGGCTCAAGGTGCATGCAGCAACGCACCCGCCGGGATAAAGCGGTAATAGCCGCATACAGCAGGGCGAAGCGTCAGGCGGGGTTCGGTACCCCGCACACCCGGCCGGCCCTGCGCCGCGTACCGGACCCCAACCCGGCGCCAACCGCGACCGAACCGCTCCCGCGCACCCTGGCGCCGCTTGTCCCCGCTGACCGACGGAGGTGACGCGATGCGACTGGCGGAGATCATCGAACTGCGTCCGGTTCCGGCTGCCGGGCTGCTCGCCACGCTCACCAGACGGTGCCCGCTGAGCTGCGCCCACTGCTCCACATCGTCGGGTCCGCGGGGTGAGGACACCCCGGCCGCGGCGCTGCGCCGCTTCATCGGCGGGTTCACCGCCCGGGACCGTCCCGAAGTCCTCATGCTCACGGGCGGTGAGCCGCTGCTGCGGCCCGCGCTCGTCGGCGAACTCGCCGGGCTCGCCGCTTCGGCAGGGACGCGCACCTCCGTGCTCAGCGGCATGTTCTTCGCGGCCGACGGGCGCGTTCCCGACCGCATCATGCGCGCACTCGGTCACGTCGAACATTTCTCGGCGAGCATCGACGTATTCCACGAACGCGAAGTTCCGCGCGCGGCGGCATTCCGTGCGGTGCATCTCATCATGGAGAGCGGAATCGACGTGAGCTTTCACGTGGTGGGACAATCTGTGGACGACCCGTATCTCGCGGACCTCACCGCGTCCATACGGGCCGAGTTCCGCGACCGTGCAGCCGTACTGGTCAACCACGTCAGGCCCGTGGGCCGGGCAGCGGGCTGGGCAGCCGCGCGTACCGCGCAGGCCGGCGGTACCCGGGCGAAGCCGGCACCCTGCGCGATGGCGGCCTGGCCGGTGGTCGCCTTCGACGGCACCGTCACGGCCTGCTGCAACCAGGGTGTGGTGGACGCCCGCCCGGTGCCCGGACATCTGCGCCTGGGACACATCGCCACGGACGACTGGCCGGGGATACGGCGCCGCGTCCAGGACTCACCCGTACTGCGCGCCATCCGTACCGCGGGCGTCGCCTCCTGCGCCGACTGCCGTGGCCTGGCACGGCGGCCCCAGGCGCTGGCCGCCGCGGAACGGACCGGATCCCGCCCGGCGGCCGGCGCGATGGACGCACTCGGCGCCCGGCTCCAGCGCGATGCGGGGGCCGAGGTGCTGATGCGGCGGTACGGAAGCGCGCCGTACGCGCCGCTCGTGCTGCTCGGCGGCCCCGGGGACGAGGAGGCTCCCGCGTGAACACGTCGGCCGCCGCCGGCCTGCGGCTCGAACTGTCCCTGGTACAGCCCGTACTGAGGTCCGCCGCCGCCCGCATGTGGCGCTCCGACGCCGGGCTCCCCGGCCGGTACCGGCACTACCTGCGCGCCATGCACCAGGTGATCCGCGCCTCCGTGCCGCTGATGGAGCGGGCCGCCGCCCGGTGCGAGAGGCTGCCGCAGGACCCGCTGGCCGCGCCCCTCGCACGCTATCTGCGGGCACACGCCGCACAGGAACGCGGCCACGACGACTGGCTGCTCACCGACGCCGAGGTATCCGGGACGGCGCCGCGCGAGCTGACCGGCTCCGTTCCGCCGGCCCACGTCGCCGCCCTGGTGGGGGCGCAGTACTACTGGATCGAGCACAGCCATCCCGTGGCCCTGCTCGGCTACATCGCCGTACTGGAGGGCAACGCGCCGGCACCCGGGCTGGCCGCCCGGCTGGCACGCGAGACGGGACTGCCGCAGGCCGCGTTCGCGACCGTACGCCTCCACGCCGACCTCGACGACGGGCACAGCGCCGAGCTGGACCGGCTCATCGGCCGGCTGCCGCTGGACCCCGCGCGGCGCTCCTTGGTCGGCGTCAGCGCGCTGCACACGGTCACCGTCCTCGCCGAGCTGTTCGACCGCATCGCCACGGCACCTCACGTATCGGAGAGCGCTCATGACTGACCACGCGCACGATCGCGACCGCCTCCGCACGCTGGAGGACGCCGGGTTCCCGCTGCACAGCCTGTCACCGGAGCAGCGCGAGGTGCTCCAGGGCCTCAGCGCGGAGGAACTGACCCTGCTGCTGGGCCTGAAGGAGCGGCTGGACGCGGCCGAGCCGGAGGTGCAGGCGCACAGCGAGATCGCCGGCGGAGCGCTGTTCTGATGACCGGGTCCCTACGGATGAAGTGCCCCCGGTGCCCCGGACCACCGCCGGACGGCGCGGCGTTCTGTCCCGGGTGCGGAAGCGCCTGCGTGCCCGTGGCAGGTTCCGCGACGGCCGAGGAACGCCGGGTGGTGACCGTGGTCTTCTGCGACCTCGTCGGATCCACGGCCCTTTCGGGGCGGCTCGACCCGGAGACCCTGCGCACGGTCACACTCCGGTACTTCGCGCTGATGCGGGCCCGGATCGAGGAACACGGCGGAACGGTGGAGAAGTTCATCGGGGACGCCGTGATGGCCGTCTTCGGTGTCCCCGTGCGCCACGAGGACGACGCCCACCGGGCCCTGGCCGCCGCCCGCGGGATGATCACCGGCCTCGACGGGCTCAACGCCGGACTGGAGCGGGAGCACGGGGTACGGCTCGCCGTCCGCATCGGTGTGAACACCGGCGAGGTCGTGGTGAGCGTCGATCCCGCCGCCCGGCAGGCCCTGGTCTCCGGCGAGGTCGTCAACATCGGCGCCCGGCTGGAACAGCACGCCGGCCCGGGCGAGATCCTGATCGGGCCCGCCACCCTGCGCGCCGCCGGGCCCTCGGCGGTCACCGAATCCGCCGGAGCGCTGTCCCTCAAGGGCGTCGACGCCCCCGTTCCGGCCCACCGCCTGACCGCTCTGTACGAGGACGACCCCGAGCGGGTCCGCCGCTTCGACACCCCGTTCATCGGCCGCGAGCAGGAACTGGCCGAACTCCGCCTGCTGCTGCGCAAACTGACGGCGGACCCCCGTTCGCACCTGGTGACTGTCTACGGCGAGGCGGGCCTCGGAAAGACGCGCCTGCTGCGCGAGTGGCTCCGGGACTGCCCGGCTTACGGCGAGGGCCGGTGCCGCCCCTACGGTGAGACCGGCACCCTCTCTCCGCTCGCCGAAGCGGTACGCCAGGTACTCGCGGCCGTGGGGGAGGAAGCCGGGCTCGCAGGACTGCCGGTGCACGAGCGGATCGAGGCCGAGCAGGCACTGGGCCTGCTGCGGAGCGGTCTGCTGGCGGACGGCACACCCAGCCCCTCGGCCGACGGCACCCTCATGGCATTGGCCTGTCTGCTGGACGGGCTGTCCCGCGAGCGGCCCGTGGTGCTCGTCCTGGACGACTGCCACTGGGCCTCCGCGCCGCTGCTCGACATGGCGGAGCGGCTGCTGGACGAACTCGACCGCTCGGCCGTCGCCGTGGTGTGCGCCGCGCGTCCCGAACTGCTGGAGGCCCATCCCGGATGGGGCAGCGGCCGGATGCGCTCCGCCTCGCTCATGCTCACGCCGCTCACCCGCGAGGAGGCCGCCCTGCTCGCCGGTGAGCTGATCGAGGTGGCGGCCCACCGGCAGGGAGTGCTGGAGGGCGCCCTCGACCGCGCGGAGGGCAATCCGCTGTACCTGGAACACCTGACAGCCGTGGCGGCCCAGTGCGACGACCTGCCGCTCACCGTGCACGCCCTGCTCGGCGCCCGGATCGACGCGCTGCCGCCCGAGGAGCGGACCCTGCTCCAGCTGGCCGCCGTCCTGGGACGCGAGTTCCGCCCCGCCGACCTGACGGAACTCGCCGACGCCGAGGACTCCTTCCCCACCGGGTCCGCAGCCGGGCTGCTGCGCGGCCTCGTACGACGACGCCTCGTCGAGCCCGGGGGCCGCACCCTGGCCATGAGCTCCGTACTCCGCTTCGGCAGCGCCCTCGTCCAGGAGACCGCCTACCGGGGTATGGCCAAGAAGGTACGCGCCCGGCGCCACGAGGACGCCGCCCGCGTCCTCGTCGGGCACGAGGCGGGTGACGCCGCCGTCGGCACCCACCTGGCCCGGGCCCACCGTCTGCTCGCCGAACTGGGGACGCGCGGCACGGACACCGACGCGTTGCGTACGCGCGCCGCCGCCCTGCTCGTCCGGGCCGGCGCGGCCGCGCTGGCGCGCTCCGACCTGTCGTGGGCCGACGATCTCCTGACGCAGGGCCTGGACCTGGCCGCTCCCGGCGAACCGGCGGCCGCCGAGGCCGCCCGCAGGCTCGGCGAGACGAAGGTCGCCCGCGGCGAGCCGGCGCGCGGCCGGGAACTCCTCGCCGGGGCGCTCGACACGGCCGACCGGACGGGTGACCGGCTGGGCGCCGCCCACGCCCGGCTCGCGCTGACGGCCCTGGACCCCCGGCACGGGGCCGCGACCGAGGTGGCCGAGGCGGCCCTCCCGCTCTTCAGGGTGGCGGGCGACGACCAGGGCATCGCACGTGCCTGCGTCCGCATCGCCCAGGACCGGCAGCGGCGGGGACGGCACGCCGAAGCCGAGTCGCTGCTGCGGCAGGCACTGGACCACGCCGGCCGCGCCGACGCCGAACCCGAACGGGCCCTGGCGCTCGGCGCGGTCGGCATCTCCCTGTGGCGGGGCCCGACTCCGGTCGGGCGAGCCGTCGCACGCTGCGAGGAACTGCTGACGGCCCATGGCGCCGGCCGGCCGACCGTCCGCGCCACCCTGGCCTGCCCGCTGGCCGTACTCCTGGCCCTGCAGGGCCGCCACGACGAGGCACGCGAGAGGCTGGCCGAGGCGGCACGGCTCGCCGGTGGCCTCGGCTACGCCGAGAGCGCGTTGTTCGTCCCGCTGTTCGCCGCCGAGGTCGAGGCGCTGACGGGCACCCCGGACCGCAGACTCGCCCTGCTGGACGAGGCCGCCCGCGCCGGCCGTGAACTCGGGGCCACGGGCGCGCTGCCCGGCATCGCCCGCGAGCGGGCCCGGATCCTGCTGGACCGGGGGGATCCGGCACCGGCCCTGGCCCTGCCCGGCCCCGAGGAGACCGCTCTGCCCCCGGCGGAGTCCGCCGACGCGGAGGGCCTGCGAGCCCGCGCCCTCGCCCTCACCGGGGAGCCGGCCGCGGCGCGGGCGGGCGCGAGCCGGGCGGCCGCCGCGGCAGCCGACACGGACTCCCCGGTGGTCCGCGGCACCGCGGCCCTCGATCTCGCCCACACGCTGCGCACGCTGGCCCTGCACGGCGACGCGGCGCGGGCGGCCCGCACGGCGCGGCAGCACTTCGCCGCCAAGGGACACCGGCTCGGCGCGGACCGCGCGGCCGCGTTCGCCGACGACAGCGCGGCCGCGGCCCGGAGCACCGGCCGCCGGACCGGGCCGGAAGGAAGGACCCCATGACCACCCGGACGGCAGGAGGGCTCACCTGGAGCCTGCGCGACCGTAATCCCGAGGACCTCGACCTGCTCGCGGACACCCCGCCCGCCGACCCCTCGGCGTGGTCGGACGGCTCGGGCGTACGCGTGTGCGTGGTCGACACCGGGGTGGAGTGCGGTCACCCCTCGGTCGGGCCCGTGCAGGGCTCGTACGAGGTGGTACCGGCCGCCGACGGGAGCCTGCACGTCGTCGACAGCGGTCCGCTGCCGGACGGCACCGGTGACGGATGCGGCCACGGAACGGCGTGCGCCGGAATCGTCCGCCGGGTGGCGCCGGGCTGTGACCTGTACAGCGTGCGGGTGCTGGGCGAGGGCTTCACCGGCAGCGGCGACGCCCTGCTCACCGGACTGCGCTGGGCCGTCGACCAGGGCTTCGACGTGGTCAACCTCAGCCTGTCCACGACCCGCCCGAAATTCCTCGAGACCCTGAGGTCCCTGGCCGACCAGGCGTTCTTCACCCGAACCACGCTGGTGGCGTCGGCCCACAACACACCGGTGGAGAGCTTCCCCTGGCGGTTCTCGTCGGTGATCTCCGTCGGTACGCACCGCGAGGACGACTCCGGGCTCTTCCTCTACAACCCCGCACCGCCCGTGGAGTTCTTCGCACCCGGCCAGAACGTGCAGGTGGCCTGGACGGGCGGCAGGACCATCCGCACCACGGGGAACAGCTTCGCCACTCCCTTCATCAGCGGAATGTGCGCACGACTACTCGGCAGCCGACCGAAGTTGACTCCCTTTCAGATCAAACACGCGCTGTACCTCTCCGCCGCGAACGTGCGGATCGGCGCACCAGGAACCCGAGGTGAATCATGAGCCAGTCCCACGGCCTCGTCCCCGCCACCGGCGCGGGCGCCGCGACTCGGGCCGGGAGCGCCGAGCGCGATCTGCTGCAGTCCGTCGTCGATACCGCACGGGCCATTTTCGGAGCGGCGGCCAGCTCCGTGCTGCTGCACGACGAGGAGGCCGACGAACTGGTCTTCCAGGCAGTGGCCGGGGAGGGCGAGGAGTCACTCGTGGGCTCCCGGTTCCCCGCCGGCCGGGGGCTGGCGGGCTGGGTGCTCGTCTCGGGCGAGCCGATGGTCGTGGACGACCTGCGCGACCAGGGCATGTTCGCCCGGGACGTCGCGCAGTCGACCGGGTACGTCCCTGACGCGCTGATGGCCGCGCCGCTCGCTCACCGGGACCGTGTGCTCGGCGTGCTCGAAGTCCTCGATCCCGTCGCGCAGTCCCGGTCCAGCCTCTCCGAACTCGACCTGCTCGCGCTCTTCGCGCGCCAGGCCGCTGCGGCGCTCGCGGTCGTCGCCGAGCGGCGGCGCGAGGAGGCGGCGCCGGAGGTTCGCGCACGGGGCCTGGAACTGGTGGAAGCGTTGCGGGACGTGCTGCTCGACGGGATGTCGCCGCCGGCCCGGCACGGCGGTTGAGGCGTCGGCGTGCCGCCGCATTTTAGAAGCCGACGGTCCAGCGGATCCTGAAGCCACCCGTGGGCCACCGCCACCGGTCCGCTGCGAGGAACGGCCGGGTAGGCGCGCAGGCAGGGAACGAGGCATCTCCCAGGCCGCCGCCGGTGGTGCGGGCGATCAGGACCTTACGGAAGAGGGCGAAGTCTCCTGTGGCCGGCGTGCACGGAGGGCGGCAGCGAAGTCCTCGGCCCGGCAGAGCCGGATGGGGAGCGCCCGGTGACCTGCTCCGCGACGGCCCGCTGGATCCGCGTACGCGGATCCAGCGGGCCGTCGCGCTCGCGCGTGCCCAGATCCTCACCCGCGTCCGGACGGTCCGTCGCGTCGAGCGGGTCGCGTGTCTCGTCGAGGGCGAAGCCGAGCGGCTTCACGCGGCGGATGACCTTGAGCCCCGCTCCCTCTGCTCACTGGGTGCTCCCTCGAGGAGCAGCGGGCAGCGACTCGTCCGGTGCGGCGGCCGGCCCGGGGCCGGCCTCCCCGGAGGCGTCCCCGCGCGGGAGAGCGGTCCAGGCGTAGACGCCGGACAGGATGACGAGCGCGCCGGACATCGCGAAGACGGTATCGACGGGGCCGAACCGGATACCGGCGAAGGAGCCCCCGACGTCCCGCAACGCGGAGCCGGCGAGCCAGCCGGACAGCACGGCGGAGAGCATCGACGCCAGCCGCGTCACCGGGTAGAACACGGAAACCACGCGGCCCCGGTACTCGGCAGGCGCGGCGTCGAGCAGGAGCGGCGCCATCGCCGTGTTCAGCATGGTGAGTGGAACGGTGAAGACGAAGAGCAGGACGACGCCTCCGACGAATCCGGTCTGCCGGGAGTAGACGAACAGCAGGAGGCCGCTCAGGATCAGGCCCGCCCAGGTGGTGCGGCTCGCCCCGATCCACTGCACCACACGCCCGGCGCACAGCGCGCCGACGATGCCGCCCAGCCCCATGGCCGTGCCGATGTAGCCGTAGAGGTGGACGGGCATATGGAGGTTGTCGGTCGCGAAGAAGATGTTCAGGGTGCTCAGGGCGCCGGTCCCGAACTGGCCGATGACGGCGAGCACGGTCAGCGCGACCAGGAATCTACTGCGCCGGAAGAAGCGGATGCCTGCCGTGAACTCCCGCAGCAGGCTGCTGGGCCGAGAGGTGGATCCACTGTCGGGTTTCTCGGTTCCGGCCACTTGGCGGTCCGCCCCGATGGAGCGGATCACGACGTACGACACCGCGTAGGACAGCGCGTTGAGGAGCAGCGCCCACTGGAGGCCGGCGGTGAAGAGCAGCGGCGCGGCCAGGGGCGGCCCGATGATCCAGGCGGTCTGGGCGGTGGCCTGGGCGATGCCGGCCGCCCGCGCACGGTTGGCCTCCCCGGTCACCAGATCACCGATGACCGAGAAACGTGCCGGGGTGAAGAACTGGCTTGCCGCGTTGAGCGTCAGGACGATCGCGTAGACGATCGCCAGCCAGACCCCGACCGGGAGGGCATCGATCGGCAGGAAGGACAAGGCGGTCAGCACGGCCACCAGCCCGCCGCGGACCACCTCGGTGCGGAGCATCGTGCGGCGCTTGTCCCAGCGGTCGACGAACACGCCCGCGAGCGGACCGATGATCAGGACGGAGATGCCCGCCGCCAGCAGGATGCCACTGACCGCCATCGGTGCCCAGCTCCGGTCCTTCGCCAGCACGGTGGCCACCCACAGCACCAGGGTGGTGCTGAAGACGGCGTCCCCGACGGACGAGACCGCCTGCCCGAACCAGAGCCGGGTGTAGTCGCGGTTGATGAGTACCAGACGTGGTGTCATGAGGCCCTCTCCGACGAGACGATCAGAGCCATCAGGGCAGTTACCAGGGTCGTGTGGTAGGCCTTGCTGAAGAAATCCGCAGCCGTGTCCGATCCCGACGCCCTGAGCGCGGCAGACCGGACGGGTATCGAGCCGTCGGGCAGTTGGGCCCGTGCGAGGCACTCCACGGCCGCGGCTCCCGAAGGCGTACGCAGCGGATCGGCGCCCAGGATGAACTCCGTGAGGAGGAGTTCTGCGGCCAGGTCCCACCGGTCATGCGCGACACAGTGGTCCAGCATGCGGCGGACCAGGTCCCGTGCGTGCGCCGTGACGTCGCCGGTCAGCCCGGGGTCGGTACGGCCGAAGTCGCTGAGATAGAAGGCGGTGTGCGTCAGGGCGTACGCCTGCGGGGCCGCGAGCGGCTCCGTGTGCCCCGGTTCCGCGGCCTCCGGCTCCAAGGCCGGGTGTGCGACGAGCGGGCTGAGCGGGACAAGGCCGGCGTACGGCTCGATCCCGTGGCGGACACCGGCCTTGTCCGCGTAGTAGCGGATCTCGATGCGCTGGTACGCGGACTTCCCGTGCGGCGAGAGAAAGCCGGGGCTCACCCGCATCGGCGTGACGTTGATCCCGGCGGGGGCGAGTGCCGTGTAGATCAGCCAGTACGAGGACGCGTGCCCGGGGTGGACGTCGAAGAGGTCCGGGAAGTCCGGACGCAGCCAGAGTGCCCGGACCAGGTCGGCAGCCCCCTCCAGCGAGCCGGGGGCGCTGTCCAGGCGCCCCGCGCAGTGGCAGAGCAGCGCCAGTTCCAATGCTGCCTTCGCCTTCGTGTGCGTCGCCGACGGGGCGCTCGACGAGTACGGGTCGAAGTGGTCCAGGCTTCCCCCCAGCCAGTCGAGCGCSCCGTCGGAAAGCCGGTCGAGTGAGGAGGCCATGGCTACAGGCGCCCCGTCTCGTCCAGGTGGTCGAGGAGTGCAGTGTCGACGGTGTCGCGGAACTCCGCGATTGCCCGTGCGCCCTCGTCGTAGCGGTAGAGGTCCTCACAGGCGATCCAACGGTCTTCGGCCTTCGCGCCGGCCACGTATCCGTCGGCGACCGTGCCGACTTCCCAGTCGGACTTGCCCGCCGTCTCCCAGCAACTGGAGAGGGTCCCGTCCGCACTGACCACCGCCCCGTAGCGTCCGCCGGAGTGACCGCAGGTGGTGCAGGGCCGGCGGGCACCGGGGCGGGTCACGGTGAAGCCGAGGCCGAGAGCCCGGCGCTGCCACCGGACGAAGGCGGCGGAGAGCTCGCCCGTGCGCAGGTCGTTGGCGTATCCGATGCCGACATCGCCGACCCGGGCGAAGTACAGCGTGCACCGGGCGGGGTCGAGCGCGGCAGCGAGACGGCCGATCAGGCTGTCGATCCCGTGGATGTTCTCCTGGGAGACGTTGACCCGCAGGGTCCACCGGACCGGTGCGGCCTCGGAGGCCCCGACGATGTTGCCGATGATCGTGTCGAAGGTCCCGCCGCCGTCTGCCCTGCCGGTCCGGATCCGGTCGTGGTCGGGGCGGTCGCCGTCGAAGGTGACCTGGACGGAGTCGAGTCCGAGTTCGGTGAGCTGCCGCGCCAGCCGCGGGGTGAGCAGCGTGGCGTTGGAGATCATCCAGGCCGACGTCTGCCCGATGCCCGCGGCCCGCTCCAGCAGTTCCAGACAGCCGCGCGGGTTGAGCAGGGGCTCTCCGCCGAAGAGGAGGATCCTCAGCCTCTCCAGGTCGGCGGCGGCCATCTGCCGTCGGGTGAAGTCGAGGACCGAGGTGATCGTCTTCGAGGTGAGCCGGCTCCTGGCGATCCGGGGCGGGCGTCCGCCGCCCGCCGGGTCCTGGGCGGTGTTCTGGAAGCAGTATCCGCAGCCCAGGTTGCAATGAGTGCTGGTGAGGACGGTCAGCGAATAGGAACGGACCGGACTGGCGGCGAACAGGCCCTTCTCGTCCAGCCAGCGCTCCGTCTCGGGCAGCAGCGCCCCTTCGGCGGTGAGGTGCCGGGAGCCGAGGCGGGCGATGCCCCCGGCACCTAGGAACCACCAGTTCCGCTTGCCTCGCAGGAGACGCTCGCCCCCGGTACGGGTCACTTGGTCAAGGCTCATCGCACACTTCCCATCACTGATGCGCCCGCTGTCGGAAGCCCGCCGGATCGGCCACCGAAGACGATGAGCATCGCCAGGGCCGTTCCGAGGGTCGACTGGTAGGCACGCCTGAAGAACGCCACGGGCGTCGCGGTCGGCGCGGCCCGCTCGGTCACGGATTTCCCCGGAATCGCACCGTCGGGCGACAGCGCATCCGCCAGCATCCGGATGCCGGCCGCCCCCGAAGGCGTCCTCAGCGGATCGGCGCCCAGGCAGTACTGGGCGAGCACGAGCTTCGCGGTGAAATCCCACGCCCCCTGCCGTACGCAGTGCTCCGTGAGGCTTTCCACGACGTGTACCGCCCGTTTCCGTTCGCCATTGGTCAGCCCCGGATCACGGAACCCGAACTCGCTGAGGTGGAAGACGGTGTGCGTGATCTCGCAGACGTCCAGCTCCGCCACCCGCAGCGCGGAGGCCCGAGCCAGCAGGCTGTCCGCGTACAGTTCCCGGTAGGAGGCCAACTGGTGCCCGACGCCCGCCAGGTCGGCGTAGAACCGACTCTCCAGGTGGAGGTACGGGTTCTTCCGGCGAGGCGTCAGAAATCCATCGGCCTCCAGCCGGGCCGGCACGACGCTGTGCGTGTCCGAAGCGGTCCCGGCCGGTGCCAGTGCCGCGTACATCAGCTGGAACTGTCGCGCGTACCTCGGGTCGGCGGTGACCAGACGGGGGAAGTCCGAACGCGCCCAGGTGCGTTCCACCACCCCGGCGGGTACGACGAGGTCGACGTCCGTCGGCGCGATCCTGCCCCAGAAACGGCAGAGCAGCGCGAGTTGCAGCAGCGCCTTCACGTGCGGGGTTGTCGGCAGCTCGGCATGGGCGGCCGGAGAACCGAGGTAGTCGGCGTGACGCCCCACCCATTGCCGTGTGCCCACGGACAGACGTTTCGCGGCCTCCTCAAGGCCGGCTGGTCGCGTATCCATGATCCTCCTTCGGTGTGGTGGAGGCCTGGGCCGTCCGTTCCACGATGTCGGCCGCGCGGGCCGCGCCGTCCATCGCGGCCAGTCGGCTGCCGAGGGCGCGCGCGCGGGTCCGCAGGCCCTTGTCCTCCCACACCGACCCCAGCGATGCGGACGGCTCCTCGGACGGGGCGTTCGGGATGTGCGCGGCCACACCGGCCCGCAGGCAGGCGCCCGCCAGTAGCGGCTGCTCGGCACCGTTGGGTGAGACCGCGAGGGGCCGTCCGCGCAGCAGGGCGCCCAGGACCGGGGCGGAGGTGCCGTTGGTCAGCACCAGGCCGGCCAGGTCGATGAGCGGACCCATCCACGGCTTGCGTACGAGGACGAGGTCGGCGTCCGGCGCGGGCTGCGGGTCCGTGGACCGGCCCTGCTCGACCACGGCCTGGAACCGGCCGCCGGTGAAGGCCGCGTTGAGCAGGGGCCACAGGCTCCTGCCCCCGAAGAAGCGGCCCATGTGTACATAGACCACGGGTTTGCCGGACCGTTCCAGGTGGTCCTCGACCCATCCCACCTCGGCGGGGTCGGCGGCCGGTTCCCAGACCAGCGGTCCCACGTGACGTACCCGCTCGGGCAGTTCGGCGCCCGGGTGCTCCAGCGCCGGGTCACCGCGGAGCAGCAACGCGTCACCGAGCAGCGGGCTGCCCTCCCAGCGACATGCGCGTGCGGCCTCACCCGCCTGCTCCCGCACCTCGGCGTACAGTTGCAGCCCTTCGCCGGTGCGGCTCTTGCGAGTCCTGCCCAGTTGCGGTTCCCCTTCTCCACCTGACCGGTAGTCCCACAGGTGGGCCGAGAGGCCGACCACCACCACGGGAATGTCCAGCACCTCGGCGGCGAGCAGGGCCCCGTTGCACAGGACGGAGGTGATCAGCAGATCGGCTCCTGCCTCCCGGGCAGCCCGCACGGTCGCCAGGTACTGCACCTGGCCGGTCGTTCCCCACCAGGCTGCCGAGAACGCCCGAAGGCCGCCGTAGTCCTCCGCCGTCATGAAGGGAAGGCCGGCCTCGGCGACCACGGGGGCGGCGGTCGAGCGGCCCAGGACACTGACGTGATGACCCCGGCGCGTCAGCTCACGCCCGGCAGCGATCACCGGGTAGAGGTAGCCGCCGTCGCTGAGCGGGCAGAGAAGTATCCTCACGGCGTCACCCGGCCGGGAGAGCCGCGGTCAGGTGCCTTGTGGCCCGGTCCGCTCAGGAGGACGAGGCACTCGGGGAGTTCGTGTACGCGGCCCTGCCGGACCGTGCGGGGGTGCCGGCGCTGTGCCGGAGGACGGGCGACGGAAGTCATTCGGCGCTCTCTCATGGCCTGGCCGGAGACGGTCGGGCCCCGGTGCCGTGGCCTCGGGGCGGACGCAGGCGCGGGCTGCCCGGTTCGCGGCATGAAGCCGGGATCCGGGTAGCCCGCCCCGCGCTCAGGACTCGATGGACCGGGTCAGAGTGCGCTGCTGCCGTTGACGATGCAGCCGGGCACCTCCGGCTCGAAACCGTCGTTCTCGGTGTGCGCGACGACCTCGGCCTCGGTGTCGTCCTGCTCCTGCTCCGGGTTCGTGTTCTCGGACATCCGGTCCTCCTTGATGGACGGCGACTGCTGCGCCGGCTGAGACAGAACGTACGAGCCCCCGGTATGGGAACGCCTGGACACAGGTTCGGCGCCGGTACACGCGTGGAGCCTGGTGGGTGAACCGCGATATCGAAGCCTTGGGTCAGGCCCGTCCGCTCCTTCCCCTGGCCGGGGCCATTCCCCGTACG
Organism: Streptomyces sp. OR43; assembly: GCF_008042275.1. Taxonomy (GTDB): domain Bacteria; phylum Actinomycetota; class Actinomycetes; order Streptomycetales; family Streptomycetaceae; genus Streptomyces. The sequence continues at coordinate 21,729 of NZ_RDBK01000043.1, forward strand.
AAGCCGGCGGTCGCGAAAGAACATGCCAGGGGATACGCCTCAGCGCCCGACGCGCTCCTCCAGCAGTTGCCCGGGAACGAACCCGGCCCCCGCGAGCCGCTGCCAGAGTTCCTCCGGGACCGGGAAGCGGGCGGCCGCCGCATTCGTCGTCACCTCGGCCGCCGAACGGCAGCCGAGGACGACCGAGTCGACGGCCGGATGCAGCAGGGGGAACTGGATTGCGGCGGCGTGGATCGGCACCTCGTACGCGTGGCACAGCGCCCGGCATTGCCTGGCCCGCTCCACCATCTGCGCCGGAGCCGGCAGGTAGTTGAACATGGCGTCGGGAGAAGGGTCGGCCAGCAGGCCCGTGTTGAAGACACCGCCGACCACCACCGAGGTACCCGTCCTGGCGCACACGGGCAGCAGCGCGGTGAGCGCTTCGTGGTCGAGGAGGGTGAGGCGGCCCGCGATGAGTACGACATCGACCTCGAACTCCGCCACGTACGAAGCGAGCGGACCGCTGTGGTTCATGCCGAATCCGATGGCCTTGACCAGGCCTTCCTCACGCAGCCTGCGCACCGCCGGATAGGCCGTGCGGCGGATCTCGTCCGGGTAGTCGTCCGGGTCGTGCAGATACAGGATGTCGATGCTGGAGCGGCCGAGGCGGGACAGACTCGACTCCAGGGATTCCCGGATGCCGCGCTCGGTCCAGTCGGTGATCACCTCGCCGGGCGAGCCGTCCGGCCGGGGGCGCAGCAGCCAGCCCGTCTTGGTGGAGATCACCGGGGCGGGGCCCCCGGAGGAGGGAAGCAGCCGGCCCAGGCGCCGCTCGGCGAGGCCGTGTCCGTAGCGGGGAGCGGTGTCGACGTACGACATCCCGCCCTCGGCCGCCGCCTTGAGTGTCTCGGCGGCGTCCTCGTCGCTGACGTCCTCGAAGAGACCGCCCAGCGGAGCGGTGCCCAGACCGAGGCGGGGCAGGGTGAAGGGCAGCCGCTTGGCCACCGGCCGGTCGGTCATGCGGTCTCCCACGGTGAGGCGCAGGCCGCGCGGCCCGCGCGCAGGGTCATGGTCAGGGTCAGCCGGATGCGCGCGTTCCCGGGGAGTCCCACGCGGACGTACGGCCCGCCGACCGGCTGCGCGGGGCCGTCGTCCACGCGGACGGTCGCGACATGGTGCTCGGCGAACGAACCCGCCTGCACCAGCAGGGAACGCGCCGCGTCGCCGAGGTTCACCAGTTCCACCACCGTGTGCTCCGGGCGGATGTCGGAGACGAGCGCGGCGACGTCCGGCGGCAGGCCGGGGCGGCGGGCGTCCGCGTCGTGGTAGCGCACGTGCAGGTGGGCCAGGCCGCCGTTGTAGAGCACCTGCGGGGAGCCGGTGGTCAGCTGCAACAGGGCCTCGGTCACCACCGGGTTGAGGTGTTGCCAGTGGTGGATGTCCAGAGCGTCCGGGCCGACCGCCGGGTCGACGGTGTCGTTCTCGATCGCCTCCACGCGCTCGGCGCAGCTCGCCAGCGCGCTGTGCAGCATCCGCTCGGGATACTGCGGGTTCCGTCCGTGCAGGAACTCGTACCAGGGCTCCTCATGGCCCGCCTCGTCCTTGATGCGCTGGGTGTGCACGGCCGTCCAGTCCCAGCGGGATGCTTCGCGCAGCCGCTCGATCCGGTCCCGGTCGGCCTCGTCACGGCTGAAGTGCCAGAGCGCCAGCGGTAGTTGTCCCGGCATGACGGTGTAGTCGAACCAGCCGGAGTCGTTGTGCCGCTGAGGAACCATGAGGGTGCGTTCGGCCGTCATGGCGCGCAGGTGCGGCTCCCATCGCTCGCCCAGCGTGCCCATGTCGCCCACGCCGCGCTGCTCGGCATGGGACATCACGACGTCGAGGGGATTGCGGGCGAGGTCAAGGAAGTCCCGGTCTCCGGTGAGGAGGGTGGCGTTGGCGGCGCCGATCACGGTGGCGCTGCCGACGGGGGAGAGGCCGTGCGGCCAGGACCATCCGTAGTGGCCGCCGTACCAGCGACCGTCCAGGTACTCGCCCACCACACCGTTCAGCCCGGCGTTGTCGGGCACGACCGCACGGCCGTCGAGCCGTTCCTGCCACGCGCCGACGTACTCGGCCACCCAGTCCGCGTAGCGCTGCTCGCCACTGAACAGGAACGCCTGGGTCGCGAGGCCGGTGGCCGCGAGGTTCACGATCGTGTCGCCGCGGCCCATCCGCTCCCACATCGCCCGGCCGTACGCCCGGGCCCGCTCGGGTGACGCCTCCAGATCGTCGAAGGACGCGCGGTCGTCCACCCCGTCCAGCGGCATGCCGTACGGCCGCAGGGCCGGGCTCCACGGGAAGCACGGCTCCACGTCACTGAACCCGAACCGCGGGCCCGCCGAGCCGTTGTGCGGGGCGCGCACCACACGGTGTTCCGGGTCGTAGTTGGGTCCGCCGGGAAGGTAGAAGTCGGCGAAGCGCAGGGCGAGTCCGCGCAGCTCCTCGTCGTCCGGGTCGGCGAGGCACAGGCCGTAGAAGAGGAGCAGCCCCTCGCCCTGGTGGAACCAGTCGTAGCCCCGCTCCAGTCCGTCGACGAGCATGCCCATGTCGGTGAGCTGCGCGGTGACGCCGCTCCAGTGCCGCCGCGCGGCCGCCAGCAGATCCGCGCCCCCGCCGAGCAGGTACAGCGTCGGCCAGTTGAAGAACGGCTCGTAGAAGTCGTCCACCCCGTCCCGGCCGTCCGGCCCCCGGCCGAGCGTGTCGCGGAAGACGAGGCGCCCGTCGCCCTCGGTGTAGCGGTCGGCGAAGAGCCGCCAGGCCTTGTCCTGGAAGGCGAACAACTGCCTTTCCAGTGCTGCCCATCGGGGGATGTCGGTAACGGTACGGGTTGCGTTCAGCAAAGGCCCGTGTGCCCCTTGCCCTCTATGTGTGCCGCCGGTCCGCTCAGGGCTGAGCATCGAGAACACCTGCTCCCTCGTCACGTAAGCATTGAATAATCGCCCATCGATAGCCGATGGTTAGACTCACCGGCGGGGAGCCGACGTGTCAATACTCAGGAGCCGCCCCGCAAGCCCGAGGAGGAGGCGCACCGTGATCGACTGCCACGTCCACCTGTGGGATCCGGCCTGGGGATACCCGTGGATCAAGCCCGGCAGTGAGCACCATCACTCCTACGACGAGGGCGACTTGGAGCGCTCGGGCGCGGGTCTCGGCCTGGCCGGCGCGATCCTTGTCGAGGCGTCGCGCGGAGACGCGGGAGAGACCCGCGCGCTGCGGCAACTGCGCCTGCGCAGACCCGGCCTGGTCGCCGGGTACGTGGCCAACCTGCACGTCCACGGCGCTGACGGGCCGGACCCGTTCCGTGCCTTGCTGCACGAGTGGGGTGCCTCGCGTCCGAACGGGATGCGGATCGGCGGAACCTCCTGGACGGACACTCCCGAGGCGGCCCGCGCGCTCGTCCCCGTGCTGGCCGAAGAAGGCGTGGTCCTCCAGCTCAACCTGCATCAGGGGGCGTTGAGGGCGGCGTACGACGTCACCGGCCGGCACCCGGAGCTGAAGGTCGTCGTCGACCACCTGGGCAATCCCCCGGACCCGCGCACGCCCGAGGTGGGGGAGTGGTACCGCGACGTCGAGCGGGCGGCCGGCGGAGCGGGCGTGGTGGTGAAGATCTCCGGGTTGCTCACCCAACACCACGGCGCACCGCCGCAACGCATCGCGCACATGGTGCGGCACGTCGTGGACACCCTCGGCCCGGACCGCTGCGTCATCGGCTCCGACTGGCCCATCTGTCTGCCCCGCGGCTCCCGGGCCGACTCGCTCGCGATGTCCCGGTTCGGTCTGGCGCACCTGACGGACGACCAGCGCGATCGCGTCCTGCGGACGACCGCGGTCCGCGTGTACGGACTCGACAGCTGACCGTCCACCCGGTTGACAGTGTTCGAACGCCCCTGATTCGATTCCCTCGATGATCGATAGGCGATGATCAGCGGCCGACTCGGCATCGCCGAGAGCAGGCCCCGACCTCCGCGGAGATGCTCATGGCACAATTCGACCTTCCCCTGGACGAACTGGAGCGTTACCGGCCGGCTCTCGCCGAGCCGGACGACTTCGACGCGTTCTGGCAGGAAACCCTTGACCGGCACGAGGACATCGGCCTCGCCGTCTCGTTCGAGCCGGTGACCAACGGGCTCGTCACGATCGACACCTTCGATGTGACGTTCGCGGGCTACGGCGGTCACCCCGTGCGCGGCTGGCTCCACCTCCCGGTGACCCGCACCGGCCCACTGCCGGCCGTCGTGGAGTACCTGGGCTACGGCACCGGGCGGGGAGCGCCCCACGAGACGCGTCTGTGGGCGGACGCGGGCTACGCGCACTTCGTCATGGACACCCGCGGCCAGGGCGCCGAGACACCCGACGCCGACCCGGCCACCGGCGACATCGCGGCGCCCGGCTTCCTCACCCGCGGTGTTCTCGACCCGCGCCGCTACTACTACCGGCGCCTCTACACCGACGCGGTGCGCGCCGTGGCCGCGGCGCGTACGCACCCGGCCATCGACCCCGCCCGCGTCGTGGTCACCGGAACCAGTCAGGGCGGTGGCATCACGCTCGCCGCCGCGGGGCTCGTCCCCGACCTCGTGGCCGTCATGCCGGACGTGCCGTTCCTGTGCCACTTCCCGCGCGCCACGACGATCACCGACATGCCTCCGTACGACGAGGTCACCCGGTTCGTGAAGCGGCACCGGGAGCACGCGGCCACGGTGGCCCGCACCATGTCCTACTTCGACGGGGCCGCCCTGGCCCGGAGGGCGAACGCGCCGACTCTGTTCTCGGTCGGGCTGATGGACCGCATCTGCCCGCCCTCCACGGTGTACGCGGCGTTCAACCACTACGGCGCCCGAGGGAACGTGGATCAGTCCGACAAGCAGATACGGGTCTATCCGTTCAACGACCACGAAGGCGGCGGGGCCGCCCACGAGGTAGTCAAATTGGAGTGGCTGGCCGATCAGCTGGAAACCTCGGTGTGACTCCATCGAGAGAAGACGGGCGCGTATTATGTCGCAACTGACGTGCCCCAGCGCAGGATTGGGAATTCATGGCATCACATGCGTCCGGTGGGTTCGTCTCCACGCTGGCCACCAACAAGGACCGGTTCCGCAAGACCCTGATCTCGGACCAGGTGTACGACCTGCTCCGCCAGGCCGTCGTCGAGGGTGATCTCGCACCGAACGATCGCGTGGTCGAATCCGAGATCGCCCGGCGGCTCGGCGTGAGCCAGGCCCCGGTGCGCGAGGCCGTCAAGAGGCTTGCCCGTGAAGGCCTGTTCACGCACGTCCCACGCCGCGGCCACTTCGTCGTCGAGATCTCCTCGCGGGACGCGGAGTACGCACGCCAGGTACGCGAGCCACTGGAGAGCCTCGCCGCGCAGCTCGCCGCCGAGCACATCACCGAGGACCAGCTGGCCGAGCTCGACGCGCAGGTCGAGAGGATGCACGAGGCGGTCGGCACGAACGACGTCAGCAGCTTCCGCGATGCCGACATCGAGTTCCACACCCTGGTCAGCCGGTTCGCGGGCAATCCGTTCCTGGCCCGCATGTGGGAGGTCATCGAGCCGAGTCTGCGTACTCTGCGGGCCATCTCCGACCCGCTCTTCGACGGCGACAGGCGCGCCATGGCCGATGAACACGGTCGTCTCGTGGGCCTGTTGAGGTCCGGGGAGCCCGCCAAGGCGGCCCAGGCATTCGCCGACCACGCCGCCGGCCGGGGGCCCGTTCCCGACGCACGGGAGACGAAGCGGCCGCGGAAGAAGGCCGCGTCGACGAAGCGGACGACGCCCAGGAGGACCGCGCCGAAGCCGGACTGACGGATCAGCCGGGGGCCCGGGTCCGGAACCTCCGGACCCGGGCCCCCGCACGTGCGGCCGCAGGCTACCGACGGGCTCCCGCTGTCCACTTGGGGGCCCCGTACTGGTAGGCGCCCAGGCTCGGCAGCGCGTCCGTGGAGCCGTCGTTGATCCCCGGAAGCGCGAGCGCCTGACCGCGTGCGGGCGATCCGGCGGAGAGCCGGTAGTCGTGGTTCGCCGCGTCGACGAACAACGGGTCGGTCTCCGCGGGAAGGTTGTGGGAGAGGAGCAGCCCGCCGTCGGTGGCGCCGGTCAGGCCCCGGATCGTTCCGACGTTGTTGTAGATCTCGGTGCCGGTCGACTGCCCCGGCTCCTTCACGTAGAACAGCGTCATGCCGCCGGTGTTGTTGTAGACGCCGTTGTCGTGCGATCCGGTGCCCAGACCGTTGAGCATCACCGTGCCCTCCCGGTTGCCCCAGCCCACGTTGTTCGCGATCACGAGGTCGCTCTGGCCGTTGTCCGCGTAGACCCCGGAGATCCCGAACGTGGTGGAGGTGGTGGCCGGAGCCGGGTCGTGGAGCACGTTGTGGTCGATGGAGGTGCCCATCATCCAGGCACTGCAGCAGGTGTAGATCGCGGCGACGTCCAGGCTCATACGGGCGTAGCCGGAGATGTCGTTGTACGCGATCAGGTCCTTGCCCGGAGTGAGGCCGGCGACCTCGTTCCACTGGAGGTTGATGCCGCTGCGGCCGACCCGGGAGATCGTGTTGTGCGTGACCGTCTGGCTGTTGCCCTGGACGGCGATGCCCGCCGCGTAGGTGCCCATGTAGTCGACGTCGTGAATCACGTTGTCGGTGGCGGTGTTGTTCTGTCCGCGGAGCGCGATGCCGTTTCCGGCGCTCAGCGACAGATCACTGTTCACGATCCTGTTCCGGGTGCCGTCGAGGACGATGCCGCTGTCGCCGACGCCCCGTGTCACCGTACTGCCGCAGTCCGTCGCGCCCCGGGTGATGTCCGTGTAGTGCGAGAGGTACCGGCCGTCGATGCCGTCCAGGGTGACACCCGTGCTGGAGGGGCCCGTGGTGATGGTGGTGGCGAACAGGCCGATGCCGTCGATCGTCGTGTGAGAGGTGTGCGTCAGGTCGAAGCCGAGGGTGCGCCGCTTGACCTCGACGGTGTGGGTGTCCGGGTCGTCGGTGCTGTAGACGTAGAGGCGTTTCGCCGCCGGGTCGTAGAACCACTCGCCCGGACGGGCGAGTTCACCGATCTTCCCGGAGAGCGCGTACCGGGTCTCCGCGGGAACGACCTTGTGGACGCACGGCGGCGCCGCGTCCAGCGTCACGGAGCCGACGGCGGAGCTCTTGACCGTGGTCGTGGCCGACACGTACCAGTAGCCGGTGAGGGCCCGGGCGCCGTCCCAGTACCCCGCCGGACGGGTCAGATCCGCGTCGGCGACGGTGGCGTCCGCGCTGCCCGCACCGGCGTACTGGAGCGACGGAGCGAGCAGGTCGAGGCCCGGATGGGGCCACTGGGCCTCGACGCCCATCCTTCCGTCGGTGAAGACCTGCACCGTGCTCACATCCGGGCCGAGGTCGGCGCTCGTGCTGTAGATGTGCCCGTCCGCCACCGCGTCGCTGAACTGGGAGCCGGCGGCGAACGGGTCGGTCGCGGCGATCTCGGTGAAGTCGGCGGCGGAGACCGGCTCGAAGCCGCTGATCCGGGAGGCACCGCTCACCGTCACCTCGGCGCCCGGAGCGGCGCGATAGGTGAGGGGGAGTTCGGCGGTGCCCGAACGCGCCGGCACGACCGTCTCCTCGTACGTCCCGGACAGGACCAGGCACGTGTCGCCCGGCACCATCACGTCGGCGCACTTCTGGATGTGCCGGAACGGGGACCTCTCGCTCCTCCCGTCCGCCGTGTCCCGGCCGGACGGTGCTACGTAATAGGTCTGCCCCGCCTTGGACTTGACCGGATGGGCTGCGGCGGGATGCCCCACCGCGACCATGGCCAGCGACGCGAACAGGACGGCCGCGGTCCACGGTCCTCCACGGGACCGTCGTTTCGGGATTCTCAGCACGCGTGGTCCTTTCTCGGCTCTCGGTTCTTTCTCGGACGGGAACGGGGACGCGGTCCGGGTCAGCCCTTCACGGCGCCCACGGTGAGACCGCTGATGATGTGGCGCTGCATGTAGATGAAGAAGATGACGACGGGTGCGATGGCGAGCAGGAGGTTGGGGAACACCTTCGTCAGATCGGTCGAGTACTGGCTGATCCCGGCGTAGACCGCCGTCGTCACCGTGTAGTGGCCGGACGACGGGCTGAGCAGGATCTGCGGTGAGATGAAGTCGTTCCAGATCCCTATCGAGTTGAGGATGAGCACGGTGACCACCGCCGGGCGCATCAGCGGGAAGACGATGGCCCAGAACGTCCGGAACCGGCCCGCGCCGTCGATCGTCGCCGCATGGTCGATGTCCACCGGAATGGTGCGGATGAAGCCGACGAACAGGAAGATGCTCACCGGCAGCGTGGACGCCACATCGTGCGCGACCAGGCCGGTCACGGTGTTGGCCAGCCCGATCTCGCGCAGCACGTAGATCACCGGGATGATCACAGCGGCGCCCGGGATGAACGTGCCGGCCAGGAAGTACAGCAGGACCAGCTGGGTCCGCCGCTTGAGGCTGCGCGCGATCGCGTACGCGGCGGGGCCGGCGAGCAGGATGCACAGCACGTCGACGAGCACGACGAGGAACAGCGTGAAGCCGTAACCGTCGATGACGTTGAACTGCGGGCTGCTGACCGCAGCCGACATGTGCTCGAAGGTCAGCCCGCCCAGCGGCACCGAGAAGGGGTTGTCGAGGATGTCCTGCTGGGACTTGAAGGCGTTCACCACCAGCAGGTACACCGGCACGATCATGACGACGAAGAGCACCCCGAGGAGCACCCACCGGCCGGGCGAGCGAGGCTCCCCGCGCTCCGCGCCCGGTGGTTCCCCGCCTCTGGCCGGCGCGGCCTTCGGCCTGTCGCGGACCTCTGCTTCCAGTACGACCACCAACGGCTCCTAACTTCCTGTCGCGGCCTGGTCCTGGCGGTTGCGCAGTGCCGTCACCACGAGGGCGAGCACCGCGGAGACCACCATCAGGAACACCGCCTGCGCGGTCGCGTATCCGACTTTGGTGCCCTCGAACGACCGGGCGAGAATGAGATAGGTGAAGGTCTGCGTCGACCCGGCCGGACCGCCGCCGGTGAGGCTGACGACGATGTCGTAGGCCCGGATGAGCCCCACCAGGTTCAGCACCGTCGCCACGGTTACCACGGGCGCGATCATCGGGATCACGATCCGCCGGTTGATCTGCCGCTTGGAGGCGCCGTCGATCGCCGCCGCCTCGAGCAGTTCGGCCGGCACCGTCTGCAGCGCGGCCACGAACAGCACGACGTTGAAGCCGAACCCCGCCCACACGATGACGCCGATCAGCGAGATCAGCGCGAACTGCTCGTCGAAGAGGAATCCGAGCGGTTCGATGCCGAATTTCGCGAGGGTGTTGTTGATGGCGCCGTTCGTGCCGAGGATCGCCGCCCACAGATAGCCGAGGATCAGTGCGCTGATGACGTGCGGGAAGTAGGCGACGGCCCGGAAGAAGGAGTTCGCGCGCGAACGGCCCTTGAGCGCCAGCGCGTACACGAGTCCCAGACCCACCATGAGGACGGTGCCCACCGTGGCGATCAGTGCCGTCACGTACCAGGCGTCGGACGAACTCGGGTCGTCGAACAGGTGCTTGTAGTTGTCCAGCCCGATGAACGCGGCGGTGGAGAAGCCGTCCCAGTCGGTCAGGCTGAGATAGACGGCGACTCCCACGGGCACGACGGTCATCACCGTGTACAGGAGGACGGCCGGACCCATCATCGCGAAGGACACGGCCGACTCACGCAGTCTCGCCCGACGCCGCGCCTGCCGGTCGGCCCCCGCGGTCAGCTCTGCGAGTTCCACCACTTGTCCAATCCGCCGGCCGCGTCCTCGGGGGATGCGCCTGTGTACAGGGACTGGATCTGCTTGTTGAGCTCGTCGCTGAAGCCGGCGATCGGCTGGCTCTCCCCGGACTTCACGATCACCGACGGTGCCTTGTCGAGGATCTGCTGTACGGAGGTGCCGAGGCTGGACATCGGGTACGTGAAGCCCTCGCGCAGGTTGCCGTCGGAGGCCAGCTGGCTCTTGATGGCCTCCGGATCGGTGGTCGCCCACTTCACGAACTCGATCGCCTCGGCCTTGTGACGCGACTTGTTCACGACGACGTAGGGGTTCGAGATGTTGCCGAACTGGCCGGACGGATAGGCCCCGTCGGTCGGCATCGTGAACACCCCGATGGCGTCGCTCTTCTTCGCGGCGTCCGCGGCGGGCACGAAGAACGAGCCCATGACGTACATCGCGGACTTGCCGTTCAGGAACGCCGTCTGCCCGTCCGCGTAGGTGAGGCCGAGCGCGCTCTTCTCCAGGTAGCCCTCGTCTATCCAGCTCTTGTAGTGCTCCAGGTAGGGCAGGTAGCCGCTTTCGGCGAAGGAGCCCTTGCCCTGGTTGCGCTCGGCCGTCCACCGGGGATCGGCGGTGAGCACACCCGCGTCGGCCATCATCGAGAACTGGGAGCCCGTGACCCACTGTCCGGCAGTCTGCAGCGGCTTGAACCCGGCTGCCTTCAACCTGCCCATGGCCGACGTGAACTGATCCAGCGTCCTGATCCGCGTCGCGTCGAGCCCCGCCTTCGCGAAGGCGGCCTTGTTGTAGAAGACGAGTGACTGTATCTGCTCACCCACACCCACCACGTAGTGCTTGCCGTCCACGGCGTACTGGTCGGCCAGCGGCGTCTTGGCGGTCCAGGGCTGGTCGGTCAGGTCCGCGAAGAGCGAAGCGGTGTCGGCGGTCGGCGTGATCTGCTGCGCGACGTCCGGCGGATCGCCCGCCGCCAGGTCCTGCCTCAGCTTCGCGTCCGCCGAGATCGTGCCGGTCAGTTCGAGCTTGACGTTCACGCCGGGGTGAGTCTTCTCGTACCCGGCGAAGAGGTCGTTCCAGTACTTCTCCGTCAGGTTGGGGGTGATGTTCACGATGACGCGGAGGGTCGTGCCCTCCGACGCCTGGTCGGACCCGCCTCCGCAGGCGACGGCCGACGCCATCACCAGGGGGGCCACGGCGAGCCCGCAAGCGCGGCGCCACATTGTTTTCATCGGGACACGCTCCGTTGCGTAGTCGTGAATAATCGATAGCTGGCTTCCAGTCGCGGATTCCTGGCTGGAACGGCGGCGGGAGGGTGCGGGTGTCCGCGGGCTCGGTTCGCCCGGCGGGGCGGTGCGATGCCGTGGAGGCGGGGTCGGACCGCGCCTCCAACAGGCCTATCGTCTATCGATTGTTGATGCTAAAGGCGGCTCCTTGCTTCTTCAAGGGTGCTGCCGCAACCCGTCGGTTCAGGCACTCGCCTCCAGCTCCAGCTCGATCACCGGGAGCAGTACGTCGGGCCGGGCGATGGGCAGGGTGAGGGTCAGCGTCCCCGGCGGCTGACTCGGGGGCGCGAGGTTGTTGTGCTCGTGCCGCGCGCCGTCCGTCTCGTGGAACCGGATCTCCGAACCGTCGTGCAGGAGTTGGGCGTAGCGCACGCGCCCGGCCAGCCCGGGCAGATGAAGGTGCTTGAGGGGCCAGGCCGGCAGGTGCAGGTACAGGCGGTCGCCGGACTGTGTGTACAGGGCGTGCGACGGCGGCTCGAAGGCGCTCGGCCCCGCGCCGTGCACGGAGCGTGCGTGCAGGTCCGTCCACGCGCCGATGGCCCGCAGCGTGGCGCGGGCCTGCGGATCAAGGGCGCCCCGGCCGTTGGGCCCGACGTTCAGGATGAGGTTGCCGCCGCAGGCGACGGACTGCACCAGCATGCGGACCAGCAGCGCCGGGTCCTTGTAGTCGTGGTTGTCGCGGTCGTAGCCCCATGAGCCGTTGAGTGTGTGGCAGGCCTCCCACGTCACGCGCGCGCCGTCACGCTCCAGCGGACGGTCGGGCTGGTACTGCTCGGGCGTGACGTAGTCGCCCGGAATGCCGAGCCGGTCGTTGACGAGGATGCCGGGCTGCAACTCCCGCACGGTGGCCAGGAGATGCTCGGCCCCCCACTCCTCGGGACCCTTCTCCGGGTACGTGAAGTCGAAGAACAGGGTGTCGATCGGTCCGTACCCGGTGAGGAGCTCACGCACCTGGCCCTCCATGTAGGCGCGGTAGCGCTCCATGTCGCGGGGCTCCTGCCGGGCCGGGGTGTCGCGCAGCGGGTGGTGCTCGTCGACCGGGAAGTCGGGGTGGTGCCAGTCGAGCAGCGAGTAGTACAGGCCGACGCGCAGCCCCTCGGCGCGCATCGCGTCGACGAACTCGCGGACCAGGTCGCGGCCCGTCACGCGCGCCGACGTGTAGTCGGTCAGCGCCGAGCCGAAGAGGCAGAACCCGTCATGGTGCTTGGCGGTCAGTACCGCATAGCGCATCCCTGACTCCCGCGCAGTACGCGCGAGTTGGCGGGCGTCGAACAGGTCGGGATCGAACCGGCGCAGATAACGGTCGTACTCCTGCTGCGACATGGACTCTCGGCTGCGCACCCACTCGTGCCGCGCCGCCAGGCTGTACAGGCCGAAGTGGACGAAGAGGCCGAAGCGGGCCTCCTCGAACCACCCGGTGGCAGCAGGGGAGTCGGCGGTATCCGTGGTCGCACCGTTCATGGAGGGCTCCTGACGCATTGACAGCACTAATCGATTGGCTGTTATCTACCATCGATAGGCGATGATGTCACTGGCGTTGCGTGCGGCGAGCGCGCGGAGAGGCACGTGCATGCACTCGATCGGGAATCAGGAAACGGCATCGGCGGGGGAGACCCTCGGCGACGGGACGGAGGGGGCCGGTGCCTATGAGTCGATGCGATCACCGGTCCACACCTCCGCCTATGTACGGCCCACCCCGCAGATGGTGGACGCACTCAAGGATGTGAGCGCGGCGACCGCCTGCGCGAAGCTCCACCAGATGGGCATCACCCGGACGTTCATCGACGGGCCCGTGCCCCTGCACCGGGAACCGGACGTCAAGGTCACCGGCGGTGCCGTGACGCTGCAGTTCCTGCCGCAGCGGGAAGACGTCTTCAACGGCGCGGAGCAGGAGGACATCGAGCGCAAGACCCCGCTGTGGGGCGTACTCGAATCCATCCGGCCGGGCGATGTGCTGGTCATCTCGGCCCAGGGCAGTCACTTCACCGGCTGCCTCGGCGACATGCTCGTGCGCTACTTCAAGCTGCGGGGCGGCGCCGGGATCGTGGTGGACGGCCGGGTGCGGGACGCGGCCCGGGTGCGCGCGCTCGGCGTGCCCATCTGGTGCACCGGTGTCACCCCCCACTACGCCTCGCAGACCGAGCTGTTCCCGGCCGCGTTCAACGTGCCCGTCGGGGTCGGCGGTTCACTGGTGACCCCTGGCGACCTGATCGTCGCCGACGAGGACGGGGCCGTCGTCGTGCCGCAGCGGAACGCGGTCCCGCTCGCCGAGGACTCCCTGCTCCACCAGGACCGGGAGGCGTTCGCCCGTCGCCGCCTCGACGAGGGCGCCAGGCTCTCCGACTACTATCCGCTCACCGGCGAGGGCATGACCGAGTACCTGGCGAGCCGGTCCGCCACCTGAAGGAGGACAGGGTGGCGACGCGTCCGCCGGAGGGGTCGAGGAGGCCGTGCCAGGCGCCTCGCAGCTGACCGCCGAGCCCCTGGACAAGGCCCGCCGGTCGGTCGCGGCGACCGGCGGCTGGGGCAGATGATGCCCTCCGGCCCCCGCTGCGCCGCGCCGGCCACCTGCGCCGGCCACCTACGCCGGTCCGGCCACCGGCCACCCGCGCCGGTCCGGCCACCGGCCACCTACGCCGGTCCGGCCACCGGCCACCCGCGCCGGTCCGGCCACCGGCCACCTACGCCGGTCCGGCCGCCGGCCACCTACGCCGGTCCGGCCACCGGCCACCCGCGCCGGGACGGCCACCCTCGACGCGCCTGCCACCCTCAACGCGCCGGCCACCCTCGACGCGCCTGCCACCCGCGACGGGACGGCCACCCGCGACGGGACGAGGTCCGTCCGGGCGACCGCGGCCGGGGTGCCGGTCGGTCCGACCGTCGCACGGTCCGGCTCAGCCGGGCGTGTCCTGCGGCAGGCGTGCACGGAGGGTGCCGGCGAAGTCCTCGGCCCGGGAGAGCTGGATACGGAGCCTGGTGACCTGTTCCGCGGCGGCCCGCTCGAACTCGCGCACCCGGCCCAGCAGTTCCTCGCGTTCACCGGCGTCCAGCGCGTCGCCCGCGTCGAGGCGGTCTGTCGCGTCGAGCAGGTCACTCATCTGGTCGAGTGTGAAACCGAGCGGCTTCATGCGGCGGATGATCATGAGCCGTTGCACGTCACTCTCGGTGTAGAGCCGAAAGCCGCCCTGCGAGCGGGCGGAAGGAACGACGAGGCCCGTCTCCTCGTAATGGCGGATCGTGCGCAGGGACAGTTCGGTCCGCGCGGCGACCTCGCCGATCTGCATATGCCTGTCGTCCACGCCCGTGGCCCCGGCCCTTCTCCTCGTGGCGGGCCGCATCTGCGCGACCGCGGCCAACCTCTACTCTAACGTTAGGGTAGAGTTGCTGACGGTGAGGGCCGCGCGACCGCCCCGCTGCCACCCATCGTTACCGGGGCCGACGACGACCCGGCGCAGATCCGATTCCTGCAGGAGTGAGCGTGCGCGAGCCCATGGTGCTGAGCGCCCCCGCCTGCCCGCCGTGACGTCCGCTCTCCGGATGTGAGCGACCCGGCCGTGCGCCGCGCTCCGTCCCTCCCTCTCGAACTCCGGCCCTCCAGGGCCGTCCGCGGGGTGCCGGCCCGGCCCCTTCGCGCCTTCCCCGCAC
>NZ_RDBK01000043.1:36537-39068 GCF_008042275.1 Streptomyces sp. OR43
ACCCCGCACGACCCCGGACCCCGGTGCCTCCGACGCCCGGCCCACGACCACGCCTCCGGCCCGAGGCCGTCGCGCGCACGCGGGACCGCCCGCCGACGAGAGCGCCGAGCACGACAGTCCGCCGGCCGAGTACGGCACAGCCATCCCCCGCGGACGCCGGGCGCTGCGTCCCAGGACCGTGCGCGCGAAGATCATCTCGCTGCTCATGCTGCCCGTCGTCTCCCTGCTGGCCCTCTGGGGCTTCGCCACCGTGTCCACCGCCCAGGACGTGGCACGGCTGCGCCAGTTGCAGCGCGTCGACGAAGAGGTCAGGGCGCCCGTCGCGGCAGCGGTCTCGGCTCTCCAGAACGAACGCAAGGCGGCCATGCTCCAGTCCGCCGACCCCGGCACCGCACACGCAGCCGCCCTGAAGGAGCGCGCCGGCCGCACCGACACCGCCCTGGACGCACTGCGGCTCGGCGACGGCCACACCGTCGCCGACACCGGCAACCTCCCCGGAGGCCTGGCCGGCCGGCTCGACCACTTCCTCGGCCTCGCCCAGGAACTGCGGACGGAAGAAGGAGACAGCACGGGCGCCGAGGGCGGCGAAGACGCCGCGTACGACCGCTACACATCGGCGGTCAGCGCCGCCTTCGCCGTGTCAGGGGCCCTCACCGGCATCCAGGACGACGCCCTCGGCTCCGACGCCCGCGTCCTGCTCGAACTCGCCCGCGCCGACGAAATGCTGGCCCGCGAGGACGCCCTGCTGGCCACCGCCGCACGCGTCGGCACCCTGGACGACCGCCCGCTGCGGCTGTTCACCGGCGCGGTCGACACCCGGCGCAGCCTCACCGAGACCGCAGGCGCCGACCTGCCCGCCACGGAACGCACCGCCTGGCGGAAGTTCACCGCGCTGCCCGCCTACCGCTCCATCCAGACGGCGGAGGACAAGGTGCTCACGGCGGCGCCCGGCCGCGACGCCGCGCGGGCCGTGCCCGCCACCGACTGGCAGCGCGCCGCCGACGACGTCCGTGGGGAACTGCGACGGATCACCGCCGGCGCCGGAGACCGCGCCGCCGACCGCGCCGACCCCCTCACCCACGGACTGCTCAGCCCGTCCGGCGCTGCCGTGATCTTCGGCTGTGTCGCCGTCGCCGCCTCCCTGGTGATCTCCGTGCGCATCGGGCGCGGGCTCGTCGTGGAACTGGTCAGCCTGCGGAACAGCGCTCTGGAGATCGCCCGGCGCAAACTGCCCCTGGCCATGCAGCGGCTGCGCGCGGGCGAAGAGCTCGACATCCGGGCCGAGGCTCCGCCGGGACTCGCCTCCCAGGACGAGATCGGTCAGGTCGGCGAGGCCCTCGACACGGTCCACCGGGCCGCTCTCAGCGCCGCCGTCGAGCGGGCCGAGCTCGCGGACGGGATCTCCGGCGTCTTCGTCAACCTCGCCCGGCGCAGCCAGGTGCTGGTCCACCGCCAGCTCAACCTCCTGGACAGCATGGAGCGCCGGGCCGACGACCCCGACGAGCTGAGCGACCTCTTCCGCCTCGACCACCTGACCACCCGGATGCGCCGGCACGCCGAGAGCCTGATCATCCTGTCCGGTGCCGCGCCAGGCCGGGCCTGGCGCATGCCGGTGTCCCTGACCAACGTCGTGCGCGCGGCGGTCTCCGAGATCGAGGACTACGCCCGGGTGGAGGTCAGCAGGCTCCCCGACGCCGCGGTGAAGGGCACGGCCGTCGCCGACCTCACCCACCTGCTCGCCGAACTGGTCGAGAACGCCGCACAGTTCTCACCCCCGCACACCAAGGTGCGCATCACCGGTGAACCCGTCGGGAACGGCTACGCACTGGAGATCGAGGACCGCGGCCTCGGCATGGGAGCCGAACTGCTCGGCGATGCCAACCGCCGCATCGAGCAGGCGGAGGCCCTCGATCTGTTCGACAGCGACCGGCTCGGCCTGTTCGTCGTCAGCCGGCTCGCCGTGCGGCACCGGATCAAGGTCCAGCTGCGCACCTCCCCGTACGGCGGCACCACGGCGGTCGTCCTGCTGCCGACGGCGCTGCTGCAGACCGCACTGCCGCCGGCCGAGGAGCAGGCGGCGCCGCAGAAGGCATCCGTCGAGCGGCGGGACGATCATGAACGGACCTCCTTCGGGCCGGGACCCCGAGCCGTCCGGCCACAGGGCACCGCCTTCCCCGCACCCGTCCCGGTTCCGGCGCTGGAGTCCCGCACCGGACCCACCGCCCAGGTGACGTCGCTGCGTCCCCGCCGGCCGGAGGCCAAGGACGAGACCGGGCCGGCGCCACGGACACCTGCCGAAGGCGACGGCGACGACGAGACGCTGCCCCGCCGTGTGCGGCAGGCAAGCCTCGTACCCCAGCTCCGTGAGGAACCGCGGCCCGAACCGCCCCCGACCGGCGGACCGGCCGAGGACACGGCCGCGCACCGTACCCCCGAACAGGCCAGGGACCGGATGACCGCCTACCGGGCCGGGTGGGTACGCGGCGGCGGCGCCGCCCCGGGATCCCCGGCGGCAGCCCCCGGCACCACCG
>NZ_RDBK01000043.1:39168-109043 GCF_008042275.1 Streptomyces sp. OR43
GCCCGGACCCGGCTCGGTCCGCCCGCCCAGCGAAGGAGACCCCGCATGATCGCGAACGAGAGGACCGGGGTACCCCGCCGATCCGGTGAACTCGACTGGCTGCTGGACGATCTGGTGACCCGCGTCGGCGAGGTCCGGCACGCGGTCGTGCTTTCGGGGGACGGACTCGCCGTCGGGGCGTCGAGCGCGCTCAGCCGTGAGGACGCAGAGCACCTGGCAGCGGTCGCCTCCGGGTTCCACAGCCTCGCCAAGGGTGCGGGACGGCATTTCCGGGCGGGGGGCGTGCGCCAGACGATGGTCGAGATGGACGAGGGATTCCTCTTCGTCGCCGCCGCGGGGGAGGGGTCGTGCCTCGCCGTGCTGAGCACGGCGTTCGCCGATATCGGCCTGGTCGCCTACGAGATGGCCCGCCTCGTCAAACGGGTCGGTGAGCACCTGCGTACCCCGGCACGCTTCGCCGAGCATCCGTCGGCAGCCGGCTGAAGGGGGCGGGGAGCGCAGTGTCCATGACCGACGGAGGCCCACAGGCCCCCGACCCGTACGAACTGCCGGGCAGCCAGTGGTACGACGCCGACGCGGGACCCCTCGTCCGGCCTTACGCCATGACCGGCGGGCGGACCGAGCCGGGTCCGGGCGGCGCGCGCTTCGACCTGATCGCGCTCGTCACCCTGGACGACACCGTGACCGGGAGCTCCGAGGACGTGCTGCTCGGGCCGGAGCACCGGACGCTGCTGGCCCTCTGCCGGACCGAGACGCAGTCGGTCGCCGAACTCTCCGCCGACGCCGACCTGCCCGTCGGCGTGGTGCGCGTGCTGCTCGGCGACCTGCTCGAATCGGGCTACGTCACGGTCAGCCGCCCGGTACCACCCGCTCAGCTGCCCGATGAACGGATCCTCCGCGAGGTGATCAACGGCCTGCGCGCCCTCTGAGGGGCCGGCTGCCGCCCCGCTACGGCCCGCTCCCGCTTCCCCTCAGGTGCGTGAGCTCGTCGTTCATGGCTTCCAGGAAGCGGACGACGACCTGGAGTTCGGCTTCGTCGAACTGGCGCCGGGCCGCATCGGTGGCGGCCGCCAGCGGTCTGAAGAAGTCGCGGGCGACCAGTTTCGCCGCCGGCGCGTAGTGCAGACGTACCACCCGCCGGTCGCCGCCGTCGCGGACGCGGTGAACGTGCCCCGCACGCTCCAGCCGGTCGAGACACGCCGTCACCGCACCCGAGGTGAGATCGAGCTGCTCACGCAGTCTCCCCGGGGTCATGGCCGAGCCGTCCTCGCCGTGCTCGGCGTCGAGGATGGCGATGAGGGCCTGCACATCTGTGGGATGGAGGCCCTGGGCCTGGGCGAACTGATGGGTGACGCGGTTGAGCTCGCTCGTCATCCCGCGCAGCAGCACAGCGAACGACTGAAGCCCCGTGAAGCCGTCGCTCGTGCCTCTGTCCGGGCCTCCGTCTGCTGTACGCATACCCCCACCGTAATATCTCTCATTGATTGAGATAATGAATGGCCGAGAGATATCACGTGTATCGACCCATGGGGAAGCAATGAAGCCCGCACCGCGGCACCGCATCGTCCGATGGCTGGTGCCCGTAGCCCTGCTCGTCGTCTGGCTCGGCATCGGAGGAACGCTCGGCCCGTACGCCGGGAAGCTCGGCGAGGTCGCGACGAACGACCAGGCCGCCTTCCTGCCGCGCAGTGCCGAGTCGACCAAGGTGTCCGAGGCGCAGAAGGCGTTCCAGAAGTCCGGGACCGTACCCGCGATCGTCGTGTGGACCGGCCGGACGGGCCGGATCCCGGGCGGTGCGCAGGAAGACGCCACGCGCGCACTCGCCTCCCTGGCCGGGGAGCCCGGTGTGGTCGGCACGCCATCGGGCGCACAGCCGTCCGAGGACGGCCAGGCGCTCTCCGGCGTCGTGCAACTGCGCTCGGACCTCGGTGACGCGCTGCCGGACACCCTGGACCGCGTACGCGCCGCGGCCGGCTCCGTGCCCGGCACCCGGGCGGAGATCGCCGGGCCCGCGGCCAGCCAGGCCGACCTCAAGGACGCGTTCGCGGGAATCGACGGCCTGCTCCTGGGCGTGGCACTGGCCGCTGTGCTGGTGATCCTGCTGCTGGTCTACCGCAGCGTGCTGCTGCCGTTCCTGATCATCTTCAGCGCCGTACTCGCCCTGGGTCTCGCCTGCGCCGTCGTGTACGCCCTCGCGGACCACGGCGTCGTCCGTGTGGACGGCCAGGTCCAGGGCATCCTGTCCATCCTGGTGATCGGGGCGGCCACCGACTACGCCCTGCTCCTGACCGCACGCTTCCGGGAGGAACTCTCCCGGCACGGCGACCGGACGGCCGCCGCGCTCGCCGCGCTCCGGCGGTCCTTCGGAGCGATCACCGCCAGCGCCGCCACGGTGGCACTGGGTCTGCTCGCGCTGCTGCTCAGTGATCTGACGAACAACCGGGCCCTGGGGCCGGTGGGCGCCATCGGCATCGTCTGCGCGGTGCTGAGCACGCTGACGTTCCTTCCCGCGGTACTGGTCCTGTGCGGCCGGGCCGCCTACTGGCCGGCCAGGCCCCGTCCCGCCGGCCAGGAGCCGGGCGGGCACGGCATCTGGCGCCGGATCGCCGGCCGCGTCGACCGGTCCCCGCGCAAGGTGTGGGTCTCCACCACCCTGGTCCTCGTCGCCTGCGCGGCGTTCGCACCCACGCTCACGTCGAAGGGCGTGCCTCTGGACGAGATCTTCGTGAACGACGCCCCGTCCGTCTCGGCACAGGCCACGCTGGGCAAGCACTTCCCCGGAGGCTCCGGAAACCCCGCGGTGATCGTCGCGGCAGCCGGCCGGGCCGACAAGGTGACCGCCGCCGCTGCCGGCACCCCCGGCGTCGCCTCCGCGGCACCCGTCACCGAGTCCGGACGCCCGGGCGACGGGCCGCCCCTCGTGGTCGACGGCCGGGTACGCATCGACGCGACCCTGGACGACGCGGCCGACAGCGACGCGGCGAAGGCGACGGTCCAGCGTCTGCGTGACGCCGTGCACGGCGTCCCGGGAGCCGACGCGGTCGTCGGCGGCTACACGGCGCAGCAGTACGACACCCAGCAGACGGCCGAGCGCGACCGCGGCGTCATCGTGCCGGTGGTCCTCGTGATCATTCTGCTGATCCTGATGGGGCTGCTGCGGTCGGTGCTGGTCCCCGTTCTGCTGGTGGCCACCGTAGGGCTCAACTTCCTCGCGACCCTCGGGGTCTCCTCGCTGGTCTTCGAGCACGTCCTGGGTTTCAGCGGCACCGACGCGTCCGTGCCGCTGTACGGGTTCGTGTTCCTGGTGGCCCTCGGCGTCGACTACAACATCTTCCTGATGTCACGGGTCCGGGAGGAGGCCCTGGAGCACGGGGCCCGGCAGGGAGTGCTGCGAGGCCTGGTGAGCACGGGCGGGGTGATCACCTCCGCCGGAGTGGTGCTGGCCGCCACCTTCGCGGCGCTCATCGTCATTCCGCTGGCGTTCCTCGCCCAGATCGCGTTCATCGTGGCCTTCGGAGTGCTGCTGGACACCCTGGTGGTGCGTTCGCTGCTGGCCCCGGCGCTGGTCGTGGACATCGGTCCCAAGGCCTGGTGGCCGAGCAGGATCAGCCGGATCCCGGCCGGACCGGGGCAGGGGAGCGAGGAAGGGTGACGTGACCGGGCCCGGTGCCCGACCCGGATGTCCGGGTCGGGCACCGGGCCCGGTCGCACGGGTTTCGCCGTGCGGGCGGTCAGACGTTGACGCCGTAGTCCGTCGCGATGCCGGCCAGCCCGGAGGCGTAACCCTGGCCGACCGCACGGAACTTCCACTCCGCACCGTGCCGGTACAGCTCACCGAACACCATCGCCGTCTCGGTCGAGGCGTCCTCGCTCAGGTCGTAGCGGGCGAGCTCCACCCCGTTGGCGCGGTTCACCACCCGGATGAAGGCGTTGCGCACCTGGCCGAAACTCTGCCCCCGGCTCTGGGCGTCATGGATGGAGACCGGAAAGACTATCTTGGCGACATTCGCCGGGACGCCGGCCAGGTCCACGTTGATGGACTCGTCGTCGCCCTCGCCCTCACCCGTGAGGTTGTCACCGGTGTGCTGGACGGAACCGTCCGGGCTGTTGAGGTTGTTGTAGAAGACGAAGTGCTGGTCCGACAGGACCTTGCCGGCGTCCGAGCACAGCAGCGCGCTGGCGTCGAGGTCGTGATCGGCGCCCGTCGTCGTCCGCACGTCCCAGCCCAGGCCCACCGTCACCGCGGTCAGGCCGGGCGCCTCCTTCGACAGGGAGACGTTGCCGCCCTTGGCCAGGGTCACACCCATGAACTTCCTCCAATGATCCGGTGATCCGTTGATCAGTGTTCCGTCGGCCGCCACCGAAGAGGACGACGGCCCTTCCCCTATGGTTCCCTGGACGCGCGGGCCGTGAAGCGGCGGGGTGGTCCCGCAGGCACAGCGGACCCGCGGCGGCGCGCCCTGTCCTCACGACCGTGGACCCACTCTTCAGGATCGGCGGGGATTTGCCCAGGGCACAGGCGGTACCGGGCGTCTTCCGGTCAATGTTTCCGGCAACCGGTCGTGGACAGGGGATCGGACCGAGGATGGACGGGGCCGGTGATCCACGAGGCCACCGCAACCTGCCGAACAGCGCAACCGTGCAACCGTGCGAGGCCGATGCCGGTCCTTACGTACGGCAGCCGGACGAACGGGGTGATCGATGACAGGCAGTCACAAGGGGGCCGTGGGCCGGGGAGGCCGGCTGCGGCGGACGGCGGTGATCGGGCTGTCCTTCCTCGTCCTGCTGGTCGCCGGAGCCGGCTGGGGCTATCTCAAACTGACCGGCAGCATCGACACGTTCAGTTCCGACGGCATCTCCGGCGACCGGCCGCCCGACACGTCCGCGGGACAGAACGTCCTCGTCATCGGATCCGACACGCGAGCGGGCGACAACAGCGGACTGGGCGGCGGCACGGGCGACGTCGGCCGCTCCGACACCGCGTTCCTGCTGCACGTCTACGCCGACCACAAGCACGCCGTCGCCGTCTCCATCCCCCGCGACTCACTGGTCGACATCCCGTCCTGCAAGAAGCCCGGCGGCGCGTGGACGGCCCCGCAGCAGCACGTCATGTTCAACGCGGCCTTCTCGGTGGGGGAGACCGCCGAGGGCAATCCGGCCTGCACCCAGAACACCGTCGAGCACCTCACCGGTCTGCGCGTCGACCACACCGTCGTCGTCGACTTCGCCGGATTCTCCGCACTGACGTCGGCCGTCGGCGGCGTGCCCGTCTGCCTTCCGCAGGACATCTACCAGCGGGATCTGAACCCCAAGCGCCCCACCCGGGGCGAGCGGGTCTTCGCCAAGGGCCCCCAAGAGGTCTCGGGACAGCGCGCGCTCGACTACGTACGGATCCGGCACGGCATCGGTGACGGCTCCGATATAGGCAGGATCCAGCGACAGCAGGCGTTCGTGGGCTCCCTCATCAAGCAGGTCAAGTCCCGCGGCCTGAACCCGGCCACCTTGCTGCCCCTGGCGAACGCGGCGACCGATGCGATGACCGTCGACCCGGGCCTCGGCTCGGCCGACAAACTGCTGAGGTTCGCCCTGTCGATGAAGAACATCGACCTGCGCAACACCAAGTTCCTCACGGTTCCCTGGCGCTACGAGGGGGCCCGCGTCGCCATCGTGGAAGCGGAGGCCGACGCGCTGTGGGCGACGCTCAAGGCCGACCGTACGATCGACGGCCAGGACGCGGCGGGCACGAGCCGTGACAAGGGGCCGGCGCCCGCACCGGCCACCGCCTCCGCCACGCCCGTCTCCGGCACGGGCATCGACGTGGCCGTCTACAACGGCACCACGGTGACCGGACTCGCGGCCCGGGCGGCCGAGTTCCTGCGTACGCACGGCTTCACCGTCACCGGCACCGCCACGGCGAACTCCCAGGACCAGGAGCGGACCGTCGTCACCTACGGGCCCGGCGAGAAGCCCGGGGCCGAGACCACGGCCCGGTTCCTCGGCGGAGCCCGGGTCGAGGAGTCCGGTGAGGCAGGCATCCAGGTGATCGTCGGCCGTGACTACGCCGACGACCCCTCGCCGGCCCTGGCGTCACCGGCACCCGCGTCACCCGCCCCCGGCTCCTTGCCGTCCGACGTCACGGACAGATCCCGTTCCGCCGCGGACGACGTGTGCAGCGACCTCTCGTACGGCTGAGACCGCGGGCGCGCCCGGCGCGTGGGCGACCGGGCGCGCGGCTCGAAGACGCCCGGCCACGTCTCCTGCTCACCACCCCCGCCGCGGTCGTCATGAGCGTGCCGGCAGCGGAACCGGGCGCGTCCAGATGTCCGGTGGGACCGTGCCGATCCGGCGGCCGTCGGAGCCCAGCACCTGGGCGGCGAACTTATGGCACCGCAGGACGACGATCGCGTCCGCGATCCTGAGCCCCGGCACCCGCCGCGTCAGGGTGGCCGCACAGGCCGGCAGGTCATCGAGCGAGCGCAGCGTGAGGGCGATGACGAGGTTGTGCGGACCGGTGACCGACATGAACTCGACCGTCTCCCGCAGGTGGACGATGGGCTGAGCCGTCGCGAGGTCTGGCGTCGGAGAGTCCGCCCACATCACGACCGAGACGGGCCAGCCCGAGTAGAGCGGCGCCGGCCGGCAGGTGTGGGTGAGGGTCCCACTGCTCTCCAGCCGGATGAGCCGGCGTCGCGTCGCGGACTCGCTCCGGCCCTGCCGCCGGGCCAGCTCGGCCACGGAGAGCCGCGAATCACCCGCCATGGCCAGGACCAGCCGCCGGTCCTCCGGCCTGAGGGAGGGGGCCGCGCTCGCGCCCGGTTCACGCGGGCGGCCGGGCAGGTCGATCAGACGATGGGCCTGTGTGGGCGTCAGCCGGTCCAGCCGCCACCGGGCCCCGGTGCGATGGACCGCGGTGACGAGATGGGTCCGGGTTCCCGTCACGCCGGGAAGGCGCAGTAACCGGGTGGAGATGTGCTCGTCGAGCATCGACAGATCCGGGAAGGCGACGAACAGGAGCAGGGCGCGGGCCCCGGTCACCTCGAACACCGACAGCACATGCGGATCCTCGGTGAGCAGGGCGGACCGCATCTCGTTCCGCTCGCCGGTGCAGAGGACCTCGATCCAGGCCATGCAGGGAGGCGTCTCTCCCGTGTGGAGTGCCAGCGCCCCGCACCAGCCCGTTCCTGCGGCGGTGATCCTGGCCCAGCGCTGCGCCAGTGTGTCCGGACGGCTCCCCAGAACCGGAGCCAGCCGGCTCCAGCCCGCGCGGGGCGCGATCTGAAGCGCATGGATCACCGTGCGGTCGGCTTCGCTGAGGGTGTGTTCGCTGCGTGACACGTTTCTTCCTGGCGGATTCACCGGTTGGCGGCGGAGACGGACGAGGTGCATCGGACTATGCCATGAGCATGTGTGGGCATGATCATCGGGATGTGGAGGACTGGGCGGATGGCAGGAAGAGACCAGGAAATACGCAGCCTCAGTGGGCTCCTGACGGGAGAACGGCTGGTCACCGTGCACGGCCCGCCGGGCATCGGCAAGTCGTGGCTGGCCCGCCGCGCGGCCGAAACGGAACTCCTGACGGGCCGACAGGTGATCTGGCTGTCGCCGACGTCGGCACCGGCGGGTGCGGCCCCCGAGAAGGCCGCCCGCCGGCTGCGAGGCCAGGACCTTCATGACGCGCTCGTGGTGGTGGACGACTGCGAACACCTCGGACCCCACGCCAGGTCGCAGATCGCGGGCCTGCTCAACGAGTTCCCCGGCGTCTCGCTCCTGGTCACCGCCCGGCGCCGGCTGTGTCTGGCGGGCGAAGCGGCCCTCCTGCTCGGCCCCTTGGACGGGTCCGAAGCGATGCGGGTGTTCACCGCCGCGGCCACTGCCGCGGGATGCCCGCTCCCGGACATCCGGGCAGACGGCGGTGCGGAGGTGTCCGCCCTGCGGGCCCGGGTTTCGGAACTGTGCGACCTGCTCGACGCGGTTCCGGGCGCGGTACGGCATGCGGCCGGCCGGCTGGGCGACGAGACCCTGGACGCCGTACTCGACGATCCGCTCGGCCCACCTGCCCGGCCCGGCCCCCTGGCCGACGCCGAGCGCACCTATCTGACGTGCGACGCGGCGGAACAACTGCTCTGGGAACGGCTCTCCGTGTTCGAGGGCCCCTTCGGCCTGGCCGCCGTGCAGGCCGTCTGTGTTTCCGGGGCGCTGCCCGTCGCGGAGGTGCTGGCCTCCCTCGACCGGCTGGCCCTGTGCGTGCTGCTGACGGACGCCGAGGGCCGCTACCGGATGCCTGCCGCGGCCCGGCGGACGGGGGCTGCCCGGCTCGACGCGCGCGGCGACCGGTGGGCCGTCGTGCTGCACCACCGGCGCCACTACGCCGCGGTGGCCGAGGAAGCGGCCCTCCTGTGGCGGATGGGGCGGCACCGTGAGGCGGACGAACTCGTGCTCTCGGCCCGTCCGGACC
Source organism: Streptomyces sp. OR43 (assembly GCF_008042275.1). Classification (GTDB taxonomy): domain Bacteria; phylum Actinomycetota; class Actinomycetes; order Streptomycetales; family Streptomycetaceae; genus Streptomyces. The sequence goes on from NZ_RDBK01000043.1 coordinate 47,624, forward strand.
TGTACGCCGCCATGAACCCCGCCACCGCTCCGCTGTCGCCCGCCGCGGAGGCGGAGACCGCTTCGGGCATCGCCGTCTCGCTGTGGTTCCACTGGGTCGCCGATGACCGGGTCACTGAAGGGCGGCGGTACCTGGAGCGGGCGCTCGACGCCACGCTCGGCGCGCGCCCCGCGAGGTCGCTGTGGCTGCTCGCCCAGCTCATGGTGTGCGACGGCGATCTGGAGGCGGCGGACCCGGTGCTCGCCGAGGCCTGGCCGCTCGCCGTCCGGGACGGCGACAGCACCTGCGTCGGGCAGCTCGCCCAGATCAGGGGCATCGCGCGCCTGTGGAAGGGAGAGGCGGAAGAGGCGGCCACGGAATTCGCCGAGGCCCTGGAACACCTGCCGCGCGCGCCGGAGTTCGGTCCCGGCAAGGGAGTGACGGTCGCCCTGCTCGCACTGGCCCTGGTCCAGGCCGAACCCGAGGCGGCCATGGACGTCATCGCGACGTCGGGGGAGTGGACCCCGACCGCCCCCGATCCCCTGGCCGACGCGTGGACCCGGTTCGTCCTGGCGGAGATCAGCCGGTGGGAGGGTGACCCGCTCCGCGCCCGGCGCTACGCGGCGCAGGCCGCCCGTCTGATGCTCGATCTCCGTGACCGCCGGTCCGCATCGGTGGCGGGCGAACTCGTCGCCGACATCGAACTCGGCCTCGGTAACCATCGCGCCGCGGCGCGGCTGCTGGGCGCTTCGGCCCGGTCGGGACCGGACGCGCCGGCGGACGGTCCGGTTCCTGCCGCGGTGGCGCAGCGTCACTCCCGGCGATGGAAGAAGCTGCGCTCCCTCCTGGGCGAGGAGCAGCTCCGCAGCGAGCAGGAACACGGAGCCGGGGAAGGGCTGCGCGTGGTTATCGGCCAAGAACAATCGGATGGCTGACAATCGCACCGGAATTCGTGCGGTTCCGGGCATCGGGTGGCCCGAAACAGTCACATCCTCAAAATAGTGATCGCACCCCACGGACTGGGTGCCGGTTTGCCATGCTGTCGCCGTACGCCTGCCGAAGATGCACTGAATCCGAGACCTTGTGACGACCCTGACCTGCGCATTCGACGTCCTGGGGCTCACTGGTGAGAGAAGTGGTCCATGCCGACCGAGCACGCCGACAGCCCCCGGGACGAGTCCGCCGAAGCCGCTCCGAACGACGCCCTGGCCCTGAAGATCCTCGTCGCCGGCGGGTTCGGGGTCGGCAAGACGACGCTCGTCGGCGCAGTGAGCGAGATCCGGCCCCTCCGCACGGAGGAACTCCTCAGCGAGGCCGGACAGTCGGTGGACGACACCGATGGCGTCGCCCAGAAGACCACCACCACCGTCGCCATGGACTTCGGACGTATCACCATCAGGTCCGGGCTCTCCCTGTACCTGTTCGGAACCCCGGGCCAGGACAGGTTCTGGTTCCTCTGGGACGAACTCTCCCAAGGCGCCCTGGGCGCGGTGGTTCTGGCGGACACCCGGCGGCTGGAGGACTGCTTCCCGGCGGTCGACTACTTCGAGCACCGCAAAATTCCCTTCGTCGTCGCCGTCAACTGCTTCGCGGGGGCTCGCTCGTACGGCGAACGGGATGTGTCGCGCGCCCTCGATCTCGACCCCGGAACACCGGTGGTGCTCTGCGACGCCAGAGACCGGGATTCGGGCAAGGAAGTCCTGATCCGGATGGTCGAGTACGCGGGCCGGATGCACACCGCACGGCTTCTGGACTCGGTCGGCTGAGCTGTCTTGGCCTGATTCCGTCCCGGTGATGCGCAGCGGGGCGCTTGCCCGTACGTGACCGGTGCGTAAGGCTTGCGCACAAGCGGGGCACGGGGAACGTATGAACGGGGAGGAACAGAATGGCGCTGGACAGGGGACTCGACTGGCTGCTTGACGATCTCACCAGCCGGGTGGAGCACATACGGCATGCCCTGGTGCTGTCGAACGACGGTCTGGTCACGGGAGCGAGCACGGGGCTGGCGCGTGAGGACGCGGAGCATCTGGCCGCCGTGTCGTCCGGACTGCACAGTCTTGCCCGCGGATCGGGCCGGCACTTCCGTGCCGGAAAGGCCCGGCAGACCATGGTGGAGTTCGACGAGGCGCTGCTCTTCGTGACGGCTGCCGGAGACGGCAGCTGCCTGTGTGTGCTGAGTGAGGCGGAGGCCGATGTGGGGCAGGTGGCGTACGAGATGACGCTGCTGGTCAACCGGGTCGGGGAGCACCTCGGTGTGGCCGCACGGCAGGACGGGAGCGCCGGGGTCAACAGGGTCTGAGGGTGCGGTCGGTGCCGCCGCCCTGTCCAGAGGTTATCCACAGGCCGGGCGGCGGTTGCCGTTTCCGTACTACCGTGGTCACGGAGAGTATTCGGGACTCACGGGGGAGAAGCGTCATGCCGATGACGGAAGCGGTGCGGGAAGACGGCGTTCACATGATCACCGTCAGCAGGGCCGCGGCGGAACTGGAGCTGAGGCGCGGAGAGTTCGCGCTGGCCGTCCATCTGGGCATCGTCCGGGTGGAGGCTCGGCAGCCCGGAGGGCGGGCCGGCGTCCGCCGGGAGGAGATCGACCGGTTCACGTCGCAGGACGGATTCCCCGGGATGCTGCAGGAGCGGGTGCGGACCGTGGGGACCGCGGACGGGGCCCGGCTGCTCGGGATCAGTCCGGTCCGCTTCAGCCGGCTGGCGCGTGCGGGCTGTGTCACGCCGGTCGCGTTCTACCTCAATCGCTACCGAGCGGTGGTGTGGCTCTATCTCGCGCAGGAGCTGGGCGGGCTGGCCGCGCGGTCGCCCGAACTCATGGTGGGCAACAGCCCGCCGTGGATGCGCAGTCGACTGGACGCGGGAACGGACTGCCGGGCGCGCAACTGGCGCTCCCGTCGGACCGAGCGGCTGCTGGCCCTTACCGAGGACCCCTGGGCCCGTGCCGCCGTCGTCGGGGAAGGGCTGGACCCGATCCAACTGGCCGAGGTCGTGGACGATCCGTACGAGCGTGCCTATCTCGGCCGGGTCCGGCCCGTACCGGTGTTCGGCCAGGGCGGATCGGCCGCCGGGCGCGAGGCCATGGCACGGCTGATGCTCGCCGATGAACCGGACGAGATCCTCTGGCGGCGGGTCACCCTCGGGATGGAGCTGGACAGCGCACGCGAACTGCGCGCGGCCCCGCGACCGGGGGAAAGGCGGTGTTCCGAAGTGGCGGGCGATGCAGGAGCCTCGGGCGAACCCGAGGTGCCGGTGACCTCGGCCGGTCCGGCGCGTCCGCCGGGGGCGGAGGAGGCATCGGCTGAACGGCCGGAGCCCGGTGCGCTGGGGGACGGCACACGGGATGACGGTGAACGGGGAGCCGCCGAACGGGATGACGGTGAACGGGGAGCCGGTGAATGGGAGGCCGGCGAAGGTGGCGGCGTCGCGGGGCTGCTGGCCCGGATGCGGCTGCGCCGGACACCTCCGCGCCGGAGCCCGCGCCGGACAGCGGGCAGCCGGGGTAAGTCGTTCGCCGGCGGCTCCCGGACCAGACATTCTTTGCACCATGCTGATCAGGGAAGCAACCGCTGAGGACTGGCCCGCCATCTGGCCCTTCTTCCACGAAATCGTCGCCGCGGGCGAGACGTTCACCTACCCTCTCGATCTCGCGGAGGCCGAGGCCCTTGACTGGTGGCTCCTGAAACCCCCGAACCGCACGGTGGTCGCGGTCGACGAGGACGGCGGCGTCCTGGGCACGGCCAAGATGAACAACAACCAGATGGGCAACGGCTCACACGTGGCCAGCGCCAGTTACATGGTCGACCCCCGGCGCTCCGGACAGGGTGTGGGGCGGGCCCTGTGCGTGTACACGATCGACTGGGCTCGCGCGGCCGGGTTCCGCGCCATGCAGTTCAACGCGGTCGTGGAAGGCAACGCCGCCGCGGTCGGGCTCTACCGCTCCCTCGGTTTCGAGGTCCTGGGAACCCTGCCGGAGGGGTTCGACCACCCGAAGAAGGGGTTCGTGGGACTTCACATCATGTACCGGCCGCTCTGACGGTCCGCGGGTGATCGTGCCCGCGGACTACCCCACGGGCACGCTCCGGCGTCGGACGTTCACTTCGCGCCACGGCAGCGATGAAGCCCTGTTGGTGGCCGTGTCCGGGTTGCCCCAACCGGAGGCGATGTGGGGTCAGTTGTGAAGCCGAATGGTCTGTGGGGCGGGTGCACACAGAGGGGACGGGGGCAGTACTGTGCGCCCCACCGCCATTCGGGCGATGAAACATTTGCGGAGGAAGAATCCATGACCATACCCAGGAGATCGTGGCGTGCTGCGGGAACCCTCGCCGCCGCCGCGATTGTCGGTCTGACCGGTGCGGTTCTCACCGCCGGTCCGGCCGCAGCTCACACCCCCACCTGGGACGTGACCTGTACCGAAGTGAGCCTGCACCTGACCGCGTACAACGGTGACGTCACCAACCAGGTGACCGTCACCGTCGACGGAAAGGACCTCCTGCCGACGGAGACCTTCGGCAAGGGGCTCGACAAGACGATCGCGCTGCCCGAGCACGACAAGGCGCTGACGGTCCGTCTGGTCGTCAAGGCCGGTGACGGCGACAAGTACTCGCGTGACGAGTCCAAGCAGGCACCGGTGTGCGAGGAGACGCAGGAGCCCACGCCGACGCCGTCCGAGACGAAGCCGTCCGAGACGCCCACCACGGCGACTCCCACGCCGACCGACACTCCCAGCGAGACCGCCTCGTCGTCCGCGCCTGCCGCGGCCGCGCCGAGCCCCAGCTCGCCGGATCTGGCCGAGACCGGCTCGTCGTCCGCGACGCCGATCATCGGTGGCGCGGCTGTCGCCGTGCTGCTGGCCGGTGGCGGCATCATGTGGTCCGTGCGCAAGCGCCGCACCGCGCAGCACTGACGTACGCCGGGACCCGGGCGCGTTGACTGTGCCCGGAACACCGGCCGAGGGGCGCGCCCTGTCCTGTGGGACGAGGCGCGCCCCTCAATGCCGTCCTCTCGATGTGTCCCTCGATGCCGCCCCTCGATGTCGTCCCCCCCCAACGCTGCGCCTTCGAGGTTGCGGCCTCCAGGCTGCCCCCCAAACCTCTGCCCTCCGTACGGTCCCCCGATATGTGGTTGCCGTCAGCTCTGCGCACCCAGGGAGCCGGGACGGTCCGAGCCGCCTTTGCCGAGGCGGTCCACGGGCCCCGTGGGCTCCCTGCGGACCGGTGCGGACACGGGTGGCGCGGCCGGCCCGATCTCGCACCAGACCGCCTTGCCCTCGCCACGGGGCTCGATGCCCCAGCGGGTGGCGACGGCGTCGAGGAGCAGCAGTCCCCGCCCCGAAGTCGCGGTCTCGCCGGGTGTGCGGCGCCGGGGCCAGGCACTGGAGCGGTCCTGTACCGACAGCCGGACGCGCCGTACCGGTTCGGGCAGCACCTCGAGGGTGAGGACGGCCCCGCCCTCCGTGTGCAGAAGCACATTCACCAGCAGTTCGCCGGTCACCAGCTCGGCGTCGTCCGCGAGTTCGGACATGTTCCAGTCGGTCAGGGCCTGACGCACGATCGTCCGGGCGTCGGAGAGCCCCTCCGGATCGGCCTGGTGGATGTACTGATGCAGCCGCGGTGCCCGTGGGGACCCCGGGTCGGGGCTGCGTCGCAGCACCAGCAGGGCGACGTCGTCGCCCGAGCCCCAGCGCTCCCACAGCCGGTCCGACAGATGGTCGGCCAGCGCTTCTGCGCCTGCCGGCCCGGCACTGACCTCGTTGATGAGCGTGCGCACCCCCGCATCGATGTCGGCGCCCGGCTCCTCCACGAGACCGTCGGTGTACAGGACCAGCGTCTCGCCCGGGACCAGGTCCAGCCGGGTCTCCGGAAACTCCTCGTCGCCGAAGTCGGTCGCGATGCCCAGCGGGACGCCGCCGCGCACCTGCGGGGTGCCGACCCGGCCGTCCGTGTGCCGGATCAGCGGGCCGAAGTGGCCGGCCCTTACCACCCGCACCGTTCCTGTCGCGAGGTCGACCTGGGCGTATGTGCAGGTGGCGAAGCGGTCCGTGTCCAGCTCGGCGAGGAACCGGGAGGCCCGGGCCAGCACCGTCGACGGCGGATGCCCCTCGGCGGCGTACGCACGCAGCGCGATGCGCAGCTGGCCCATGATCGCCGCCGCGTGTGTGTCGTGGCCCTGCACATCGCCGACCACGATGCCGAAGCGGTCCTTGGGCAGGGCGATCACGTCGTACCAGTCGCCGCCCACCTGACGGCCGCTCCACGCGGCGTGGTAGCGGACGGCGATCTCTCCGCCCTCGATGTCCTGGATGCGGCGGGGCAGCATCGCGGACTGGAGCCCGGTGGCGAACTCGCGTTCCTCGTCGAAGAGCGTGGCCCGTTGGAGGGACTGGGCGACGATCGCGGCGAGCCCCAGGCAGAGGTTGCGCTCGTCGGCGGTGAAGGCGGTGCGTTCGCGGTAGAAGAGCGCCAGCCCGCCGAGGGTCTTGGCCTGGGCGACGAGCGGCAGATAGGCCGCCGCCTGGAACTTGAGCTGTCCCACGAACGGCTCCAGCACCGGATAGCGCCGGGTGAGTGCGTCGAGCGAGCTCACGAAGCGTGGCCGCTCGCTCAGGACGGTGTCGGCCAGCGGAAACTTCGGGTCGAGCCGGCCGGAGCCCAGCTCGTCGACGACCTCCAGTGATTCGCCGCTCAGGGCGATGACGTTGAGCGTGGTGTTGTCCAGCAGGCCGAGGGCGAGCCCGTCGGCGCCGAGCCGTGCCAGCCCGCCCGGCCCGGTCAGCGCGGCGGTGACGTCGTCGACGGTCACCGCTCGCGACAATGCGCTGGTCGTTCGTTCAACTATGTCTGTCTGTCGCTGACGGCGCTTTTCCAGATCCAGTACGAAGGCCGAATGGGTGACTTCCGCGGTCGCGTCCCGCACCAGGCCGATCACCCGGTGCGCCATCCCGTCGGTGCCGCGCAGGATGCGCGCCTGGACATGGGTCCACTGATCGCCGCCGTCATCCAGCGGAACGCGGAAGTGCACGCTGTACGAGGTGCTCCCGCCCTTGACGGCCTCGTCGATCGCCACATCCAGACGGATCCGTTCAGCCGGGTCCAGGCGTTCCATCAGGGACTCGGGCCGGGCGTCGAAAACGGCCGGATCCAGGCCGAAGACCAGCAGACCGGCCTCGTCGATGTCCAGTGTCCGGGCGTCGAGGTCCCACTCGAAACTGCCGGTGCGGTTCATGGCAAGCCGCTCCACCGTCGCCGTCTCGCTGCTGTGGGTCTTCTCGACCAACAGGCGGGGCGGGACGGGGATGAACGGGGGCCGGTCGTGATCGGTCATTCGTGCTCCGAAGATCGTCCGGCGGGGCTGCCGTACGGCGTGACTCAATTGTCAGGCGGGTCAGGCACGGCTGCCACAGCGCGGAAGCGTCTGACGGCGCTCCGCGCGCGTCCCGGAGGCGGCCCACCCCTCCTGCCGAGCGCCCGGGGCCGCCGCGCACAATGGCAGCGGAAGATCGTCCGTGACCGGCGGACGTACGGCACTGGGGCTGACCGGAGCGCACGCATGAACCACGAGGATCCCGTCCTGCTGCACACCGAGGGACGCGTCCGCCACATCACGCTGAACCGGCCCCGGGCGCTGAACGCGCTGAACCACGCCATGGTGCTGCGCATGGGCGAGGCGCTGGACGCGGCGGAGCAGGACCCCTCGGTCATCGCGGTGCTGCTCACCGGCGCGGGTGAGCGCGGTCTGTGCGCGGGCGGAGACATCCGGTCCATCCGCGACGACGCCCTGGCCGGCGGCCGGACGTCCCTGGTTTTCTGGCGCGACGAGTACCGGCTCAACGCCCGCATCGCCCGGTTCCCCAAACCGTACGTCGCCCTCATGGACGGCATCGTCATGGGCGGCGGGGTCGGCGTCTCCGCCCACGGCTCACTCCGCATCGTCACGGAACGCTCCCGGATCGCCATGCCCGAGACCGGCATCGGATTCGTACCCGACGTCGGCGGCACCTACCTGCTCGGCGCGGCCCCCGGAGAGATCGGCCTGCACCTGGCGCTCACCGGCGACGCGGTCGGAGCGGCCGACGCGCTCCTGTGCGGCCTCGCCGATCACTTCGTACCGTCGGGAGACCTGCCCGCCCTGCTCACCGCACTCGACGCATGCGCCACGCCGGAAGCCGTGGTCGCCGCGGCCGAGCGGTACGCCGGCGACGCCCCGGCCGGCGAGCTGTCGGCCCACCGCGAGTGGATCGACGCGTGCTACGCGGCGGACACGGTCGAGGAGATCGTCGGACGTCTCGACGGATGCGGGGTGCCCGCCGCGAAGCAGGCCGCGGCGACGATCCTGGCCAAATCGCCCACGGCACTGAAGGTGACGCTCTCGGCCGTCCGGCGAGCGCGCCGTCTGGACAGCCTGGAAGAGGCCCTCGACCAGGAGTACCGCGTCTCGTCCACCGCCTTTACCGGGCCCGATCTCGTCGAGGGCGTGCGCGCCCAGATCATCGACAAGGACCGCAACCCCCGGTGGAGCCCGGCGGAGCTCGCCGGCGTCACCGACGAGCACGTGGCCCGCCACTTCGCGCCGCTGGGCAACGGTGAGCTCGGCCTCGGACCCGCGACAGGGACGACCGGCTGAGGCGGCCGGCCCTGCACGCGCGCCCACGGCGGTACGGCCGGCTGAGCCGGGCGGCACGCCCGCCGGACCTCATCGGTGCGGCGGGCGGACGTCACCGCCCGGGTCAGACCGCACCGACCTCCGCCCCGGCGTCCGCACGCCCGTGCCACGGGCCGAGCCGGGCCTCGGCGCGGTCCCAGTCGTGACGGTCACCCCGCGGCGCGTAATGCCGCAGCTCCTGGGTGCCGGCGACCAGCCGCCGCATTCCGGGGAGGTCGTCCACGAGACCGCGGGTGCGGGCCTGGACCAGGACGTTGCCGAGCGCCGTCGCTTCCGCGGGTCCCGCCGTCACCGGCAGTCCGCTCGCGTCGGCCGTCCACTGGCACAGCAGCTCGTTGCGGGAGCCGCCGCCCACCAGGTGGATCCGTACCGGATCGCGCCCCGCGAGCTCGGCGGCCCTGCGCAGGGTCCTGCGATGCGCGAGCGCCAGACTCTCCAGCACACAGCGCACGTAACCGCCGGGCGTCCGCGGCGGCGTCTGCCCGGTACGCAGCAGATACGCGTCGATCCGGGCAGGCATGTCGCCCGGTGCGAGGAACGACGCGTCGTCCGGGTCGATCACCGCGGCGAACGGCCGCGACCCGGCCGCGTCGGCCAGCAGACCGGCCAGACCGAGGGGCGCGCCCGCACGCTCCCACACCTTGCGGCACTCCTCGAGCAGCCACATGCCCATGATGTTGCGGAGGTAGCGGACCGTGCCGTCCACCCCGCGCTCATTGGTGAAGTTGGCCGCCCGGGACTCCTCGGAGAGCACCGGAGCGTCCAGTTCCAGTCCGGCCAGCGACCAGGTGCCGCACGAGATGTACGCGAAGTCCGCCTCCGTGGCCGGGACCGCCGCGACCGCCGACGCCGTGTCGTGCGAGGCGACCGTCGTCACCGGGGTGCCGCCGGGCAGCCCGGTGTACTCGGCGACGTGCGGCAGCAGCGTCCCCGCCGGAGTGCCCGGTTCACGCAGCGGAGGGAACAGCGCACGCTCCAGCCCCAGCCGCCCGATCAGCGCGTCGGACCAGTCGCCGCTCCGCGCGTCGAACAGGCCGGTCGTCGACGCGTTCGTGCTCTCCGCGCCGACCGATCCGGTCAGCCAGTGCACCAGCAGATCGGGCATCAGCAGCAGCGTCCGGGCGGCCCCCCACTGGGCGGTCGTCCGGTGGGCGAGCAGCTGGAAGACCGTGTTGAACGGCAGGTGCTGCAGTCCGCCGACCGCGTACAGCTCCCGCACACCGCAGCCGTCCGGCAGCCGCTCCGCAGCCCCGTTGTTGCGCGTGTCACGGTAGTGGAACGGCAGCCCCAGCAGCGCTCCGTCGCCATCCAGCAGCCCGTAGTCCACCGCCCAGGTGTCGACTCCGACGGAGGCGACAGGACCCGTGCGCCCGGCTGCCCGCAGCCCGTCCAGCATCCCCTGGTACAGGGCCAGTACGTCCCAGCGCAGACCGTCCGGCAGCCGCACCGGCGTGTTGGCGAACCGGTGCGCCTCGGCCAGTTCGAGCCTCCCGGGCCCGACCCGGCCGGTGATCACCCGGCCACTGGTCGCGCCGAGGTCCACAGCCGCGAAGACGGCTTCGCCGGCCGCGGCGTCGATGGGGTTCACAGCCATGGAGATCGTGTCCAGGTCATCGCAGGAAGGCGGCAGCCACACCGGCATCCACCGGAATGTGCAGCCCGGTGGTGTGCGTGAGGTCGCCGGCGGTCAGCGCGAACACGGCGTTGGCGACGTGCTCGGGCAGCACCTCGCGCTTGAGCAGGGTCCGCTGCGCGTAGAACTCGCCGAGCTTCTCCTCCTCGATGCCGTACGTCGCCGCGCGCTGGGCGCCCCAGCCCGCGGCGAAGATCCCCGAACCCCGCACCACACCGTCCGGGTTGATGCCGTTGACGCGGATCCCGTGCTCGCCGAGCTCGGCCGCCAGCAGCCGCACCTGATGGGCCTGGTCGGCCTTGGTGGCGGAGTACGCGATGTTGTTGGGGCCGGCGAACACGGCGTTCTTGGAAGCGATGTAGATGATGTCGCCGCCGAGCTTCTGCGCCTGCATGACCCGGGCGGCCTCGCGCGCGACGAGGAACGAGCCGCGCGCCATGATGTCGTGCTGCAGGTCCCAGTCGCGCGCCGTCGTCTCCAGCAGCGGCTTGGAGATGGAGATCCCCGCGTTGTTCACGACCAGGTCCACACCGCCGAAGGCCAGCACGGCGGCCCGGAACGCCTCCGCGATCTGCTCCTCGCTCGTGACGTCGACCGTGACGGCCACGGCCCGGTCCGGGCCGCCCAGGTCCTGCGCGACCGCGGCCGCGTTCTCGGCGTTCAGGTCCGCCACGACCACACAGGCGCCCTCGGCCACCAGCCGGTGCGCGATGGCGCGCCCGATCCCCGAACCGGCCCCGGTCACCAGCGCGACCCGGGTGGCCAGCGGCTTCGCCTTCGGCATCCGGCGCAGCTTGGCCTCCTCCAGCTCCCAGTACTCGATCCGGAATTTCTCGGACTCCTCGATCGGCGCGTAAGTGGAGACGGCCTCCGCGCCGCGCATCACGTTGATGGCGTTGAGGTAGAACTCCCCGGCGACGCGGGCGGTCTGCTTGTCCTTGCCGAACGAGAACATCCCGACGCCGGGCACCAGCACGATCGCGGGATCCGCGCCGCGCATGGCGGGGGAGCCGGGGACGGCGTGCCTCTCGTAGTACGCCCGGTACGCCTCGCGGTACTCCCCGTGCAGCGCCTTCAGCCGTTCCACCGCCTCGGCGACCGGAACGTCCGCGGGAAGGTCGAGCACCAGCGGGCTGACCTTCGTACGGAGGAAGTGGTCCGGGCACGAGGTGCCGAGGGCGGCGAGCCGCGGATGTTCGGCGCGGGACAGGAAGTCCAGCACCGGCGCGGCGTCCGTGAAGTGACCGACCTGGGGCCGGTCGGTGGACGCCAGGCCGCGGATCACCGGCGCGAGCGCCGCCGCCCGCTCCCGGCGCTCGTCCACGGGCAGGGCGTCCCGTCCGGGGAGCACGGCTCCGAACGGCTCGGGCCGGCCGCGCTCCTCGAGGAAGGTCTCGGCCGTACGGATCATCCACAGGGCATTGCGCTCGCACGCTTCCGACGTCTCGCCCCAGGCGGTGATCCCGTGACCGCCCAGGACGACGCCGACGGCCTGCGGGTTGGCCTCCTTCACGGCCGCGATGTCCAGCCCGAGCTGGAACCCCGGGCGGCGCCAGCCCACCCAGGCGACCTTGTCGCCGAAACACTCGGCGGTCAGTTTCTCCCCGTCGGCCGCGCAGGCCAGGGCGATCCCCGAGTCCGGGTGCAGATGGTCGACGTGCGCCGCTTCGACCAGTGCGTGCATGGCGGTGTCGATCGACGGCGCGGCGCCCCCCTTGCCGTGCAGGCAGTAGTCGAACGCGGCCACCATCTCGTCCTCGCGCTCCACGCCCGGGTACACCTCCTTGAGGGCGCGGACCCGGTCCAGGCGCAGCACGGCGAGCCCTTCCTCCTTCAGGGTGCCGAGATCGCCACCGGAGCCCTTGACCCAGAGGAGTTCGGTCTCGCCTCCGGTGACCGGGTCGGAGCCGGCCGCCTTCACCGAGGTGTTGCCGCCTGCGTAGTTGGTGTTGCGGGGGTCGGAGCCGATCCGGCGCGCGCGCTCCAGGAGCGCGGCGACTTCGGCGTGCGTCGGGGACGTCATGAGCATTCCTTCGGGACGGGAGGTGCGGGTCGACGGTCAGCGGCGTAGCGGTGCAGCAAGGGCTCAGGCGCCCCAGCCGGCCTGGGTGCCGCCCACCCGGGCGGTGGCGATGCGCTCCTGGTTGCCGGAGGCGAGGTAGGCGGCGAAGGGGTCCCCGGCCAGGCCCTGTTCCTCGCGGACCTCGGCCAGCAGCGGCCGTACGTCGGTGTTGTAGGCGTCCATCAGTACGGCGTTCGAGGCGAGCACGTCGCCCGACGTCTGTGCGGCGACGAGCGCGTCCATGTCGACGAGCAGGGCCTTGGCCGTCGCCTCCTGCACATTGGCGACCGACCGGATGACCGCGGGGATCTTCGCCTCGATGTTGTGGCACTGGTCGAGCATGAAATTGACGTTGGTCTCGGAGCGCAGACCACCGTTCTTCACGACCTCGTGCATGATCCGGAAGAGCTGGAACGGGTCGGCCGCCCCGACCATCAGGTCGTCGTCCGCGTAGAAGCGGGAGTTGAAGTCGAAGGCGCCGAGCCGTCCTTCTCGCAGGAGCAGGGCCACGATGAACTCGATGTTCGTGCCCGGGGCATGGTGGCCCGTGTCCACGACCACCTGCGCCTTCGGGCCGAGCTTGAGGCAGTGCGCGTACGCCGTGCCCCAGTCGGGTACGTCCGTCGTGTAGAAGGCGGGCTCGAAGAGCTTGTACTCCAGCAGCATCCGCTGGTCGTCGCCGAGCCGCTCGTAGACCTCGGCCAGCGCCTCGGCCAGCCGGTCCTGACGGGCAACGATGTCATCCTGCCCCGGGTAGTTCGTGCCGTCGGAGAACCACAGTTTGAGATCGGGGGACCCTGTCTCGTCCATGACGTCGACGCACTCCAGCAGATGCCCGGTCGCCTTGCGGCGCACCGCCGCGTCCGGGTGGGTGACCGAGCCCAGCTTGAAGTCGTCGTCCTGGAAGACGTTGGAGTTGATCGCGCCGATCCGCAGCCCGAGGCCCTCGGCGTGACGGGTCAGCGCGGCGTAGTCGGCCACCTTGTCCCACGGGATGTGCAGCGACACCTTCGGCGCGACGCCCGTGAACGCGTGGACCTGCGCCGCGTCCTCCATCTTCTCGAACGGGTCCCGCGGCACCCCCGGCTGCGCGAACACCTTGAACCGGGTCCCGGAATTGCCGTAACCCCACGACGGGGTCTCGATCACCTGGGACTTCAGGGCTGCCTTGACGGCCGACACATCAGACATGAACACCTCGTAAGCAGAGTCACCCGACGAGCGTGATCGCCGGAACGTGTGAATCGTTTCATCCGAACGTACGCTAGGTAGGACGCCGCTCACTAGTCAAGCGACCAGGCGGTCTTCGTCTGAGCTTGAACGGGGTTGAATCAATTCACCACGGATCGGGGCGACCCGGCCGAAGACGGGCCCGGCGGAACAGGGGCCCCGGCCGGCCAGGGGCCCCGCCCGAAAACGGGCCCGGCCCGCCCTGGTGATCAGGGCGGGCCGGCCGGTGGGGCGTGCGGCCGCGCCGTGAAAGCCTCAGGTCAGTGCCCGCTGCCCGACAAGCTGGGCTGGAGCGAGCGGACGAGGTCGAAGAACCGTGACTCGTTTCCCGAAAGACCGGCGCGGCGCAGCGCGCCGTCCGCCTCGGCGATCGGTGAGGCGAGCAACGGCATGTACAGCGGGGCGTCGTCCGGATCGGAGAGCGCCGCCCGTGTCGCTTCCAGTAAACGGACGTACGCCTGCGCCGCGGCGAGTTCGTCATTGCGCATCTCAGCATCTCCAGGTCAGAGGTGTCGGACCCACCAGCATCCCTCATGGGTCTGACAACGACCCTCGCCGAGCGCTGAGGCGGACCTGCCGCCGGGTGTCCGGCCACCGCGGCCTGTCCGGCCGAGCCGCACCCGTCGGTGGTTCGACCTCCAGGAACCGGCGGCTGCGCGGTCCGCGGTAGAGCAGGGCTATCCAACCCAACTCCCGCAGCACCGCGGCACACCGGGTCAGCTCGCTCTCCTCCTCGTGCGCCGCGCCGCTGCCCGCAGGGCCGAGCCACTCCACCCGTGCGGTGCCCGGTGACGGCCCCGCGGCCACCCGGTACCCCGTCGCCGTGCGCCGGCCCGAGGTGTCAACGGCCGACGCGGCCAGCCCTGCTGCCTCCAGGGCCAGAGCAACAGCCCGTACCGTCCGGTGCAGTTCCCAGGCAGCCGGAACCGTCTCCGGGGAGGCGGTTGCGGTGTTCGTCAGGCGCCGGATCTGGAGCATCCCGGCGAACGCCGTCCGCACCGAGGCGGCTCGTCGGTCGGCCGGGCCCGGAGGCAAAGGGCCCTCGCCGGTGGCCGGTTCGAAACCGGTCTCTTCCTCGCCGGCGCTCATCCGGATTCCCTTCGCCGTGTGCTGCGGAGCCAGTGTGCGCCGGCCCACTGACAACCGGGTCAGACGCTCCCGAGCACCTTGCCCGGGTTGAGGATGCCGTGCGGATCGAGTGCTGCCTTGACCGCGTGGTGCATGCCGAGCACGGCCGGGCCCAGTTCCTTGTTCATGCCGCGCATCTTCAGCAGCCCCACCCCGTGTTCACCGGTCACCGTGCCGCCGAGCGCGATCGCATCGTCCAGGATGTCCTCGAAGGCGTTCTGGGCGCGCCCCCGCGCGGCCTCGTCCCCGGGCGGCGTGATGATCAGCGGATGGAGGTTGCCGTCACCCGCGTGTGCGATGTTGGCGATGAGAACGTCGTGCCGGGCGGCCGTCCGTTCGATTCTGGCCAGCATCTCCGGCACGGCGGTCCGGGGCACGCAGACGTCCTCGGTCAGCACCGGACCGAGCCGCTCCAGTGCCGGATAGGCCAGCCGCCTGGCCTGGAACAGGGCGTCCGCCTCCTGCTGGTCCGTGGAGACCGCGGCCCAGGTCGCCCCGGCGCGTTCGAAGCAGTCGCGGACCAGTTCGGCCTCGGCGTCACCCTCGGCGCCGGGCGTGTCGACACGGCCGAGCAGCACCACGTCGGCGTCCGCGGACAGGCCCATCTTCTTCCACGCGTCGACCGCGGCCAGGCAGTGGCGGTCGACGAGTTCGAGCGCGGAGGGGATGACGCCGGACGCGGTCACGGCACTCACGGCCTCACCCGCGGCGACGACGGACGAGAAGTACCCGGCCACCGTCCGTTCCTGGAGCCTCGCGGGCCGCAGACGCACCGTGATCTCCGTGATCACCCCGAGCGTGCCCTCCGACCCCACCATCAGCCCGGCCAGGTCGTATCCCGCCACACCCTTCGCGGTCCGGCGGCCCAGCGAGACGACTTCGCCGAGTCCGTTGACGACCTCGAGTCCCAGCACGTAGTCGCGCGTCACGCCGTACTTGACGCAGCACATGCCACCGGCGTTGGTCGCGACGTTCCCGCCGATGGTGGACCAGGGGGAACTCGCCGGATCCGGCGGGTACCACAGCCCGTGCTCCGCGCTCGCCGCGCGCAGATCGTCGTTGACCACACCGGGCTGGACGACGGCCAGTCGCTCCGCACGGTCGATGGCGACGATGCGGTTCATGTCCTCGAAGGACAGGACGATCGCGCCGTCGACGGCGTTCGCGCCCCCGGACAGACCGGTACCCGCGCCGCGCGGGACCAGTGGGATGCGGTGGGTGACACAGTGGCGCACCACGTCCCGCACCTCTTCGGTGCTCTGCGGACGTACCACGGCCAGGGGAGTTCCGTACGGTGCCCACTCGGCCTCGTCGTGCTGGTACCGGGTCAGACCCGCGGGATCGGTCAGGACCCGCCGGGCCGGAATGCTGTCGACCGGTGCGTTCGCCACGGTGGTGGCCACCTCCCAAAAGATGTATTGGCCATCATTATGGTCGCGGTGCCTCCGGACGGTGCGGGCGGCCCCGGGGCCGCAGCCCGTCGCGGGCCCCTCGTGGTGGGGTTGGCAGCGGAACTCGGTAGGCTCGGCCGCTCACGAACCGCGCACCGAAGGACTCACGTACCGTGCCCGAGAACGACAGCGCCCCCGGCACCGATGGGGCGGACGGCAACGACGGCGGTGACCGTGCCGCGCTGCGCGCCGACTGCGGCAACTGCTTCGGGCTGTGCTGCGTCGCGCTGACCCTCACCCGCTCCGCGGACTTCGCCGTCAACAAGGACGCGGGCCAACCCTGCCGCAACCTTCAGGAGGACTTCCGCTGCGGCATCCATACCCGCCTGCGGACCGAGGGCTTCGCCGGCTGCACGGTGTACGACTGCTTCGGCGCGGGCCAGAAGGTGTCGGGCGAGACCTTCGGCGGGCGGGACTGGCGCACGGCTCCGGAGAGCGCCCAGCAGATGTTCCAGGTCTTCCCGGTCGTACGGCAGCTCCACGAACTCCTCTGGTATCTCACGGAGGCGGTGTCCCTCGCGCCGGCCCGCTCCCTGCGCGCAGAGGTCCGGCGCAGCCTGGACGAGACCGAACGCCTCACCCGCCTCGACGCGAACGCCCTCGCGGAGCTGGACGTGGCCACGCACCGTGGCGGTGTCGCCGCCCTGCTCGCCCGCACCAGCGAACTCGTGCGCGCCACCGCCCCCCGGAAGAAGAAGCGCAGCCACCGGGGCGCCGACCTGATCGCCGCCCGCCTGGGAGGGGCGGATCTGCGGGGTGCCGATCTGCGCGGCGCCTACCTCATCGCCGCGGACCTCGCCGGCGCCGACCTGCGGCTGGCCGATCTGATCGGCGCGGACTTCCGGGACGCCGACCTGTCCGGCGCCGACCTGACCGGGGCGCTCTTCCTCACCCAGTCCCAGCTCAACGCGGCCAAGGGGAACGGTGCCACCAGGCTGCCCTCCTCGCTCAGCCGCCCCACCCACTGGAACAAGTGACGGCACGCCGGCTCGTCACACCTGAGGAGCCTCGTCGGCCGACGAGGTCTCCAGTGCCGCCTTGAGACGCTGGAGCGTGGTGCTGATGTTGCGGCGCTGGAACTCGGCGAACGTGTGCCCCCGGGTGGCTGCCCGGTCGAAGGCGTTGGCCACGAAGTCCGGCCAGGCGCGGCGGTCGTCCGTCCAGATCTCGGTGACCCGGGTGCCGCCGTCCACGGCCTCGAAGCGGTACTCCCAGGTGGCGATCGCCCCCGGCAGCCGGGGCCGCTTCGCACCGATGGCATGGACGCGGAAGGCGAACCGTTCGCCCGGGTCGGCCGCCGTCACCGTGCACCTGGTCGTCCAGCGCAAGGCCCCGCGCTTGTTCCGGCCCTCGAAGACCATCCCGACGTACGCGCCCCGACGCTGTCCGAGCACCGTCGCGCCCCGGTTCTCCGGACTCCAGCGCCCCATCTCCGTGGGGTCGCTCAAGTGGTCGTACACGAGCGAGGGTTCGGCGAGAACCACGATGCTGTCCGACACGGACATGGTGCGGGGCATGAGCACTTCCGTTCCGCGGCCGACTGCGGCAACCCCGGGGCGTCGGAACGGCCGCACGGCCGACGGGCTCCCGGGCCCCACACCCTACTCACCGGTCACATAGGGGCGGGCGCCGGGTTCAGGCCGTTTCGGCGGCCGGAAGCGCGAACGCTTCGCGTCCCTGGTTCGTTGGACAGGACGGCGTACGCGCGACACCCTCCACGACCGGACCCAGGAGCCCGCACATGACCGGCCGAACCGACCCCGGCAGTACCGACACGAGCCGCACCCGCCTGATCGAGCGGCTGATGGAGCAGTTCCCGCACGTGCCGCGGGAGGCCGTCATCAAGGAGGACCTGCTGCGCGGCGGTGTGGCCTTCGACGAGTCCGCGCTCAGTGACAACGAGGGCGGTGACGTCAAGCCGAAGTCGTACTTCATCTTCTCGTTCGACCACGGCACCCTGCCCGAGCTCGGCGCGGCGGCGCTGCGCCGTCCGCCCGAGGAGATCGTGCTCACCGGCGGCCCGTACGAACTGCGGCGCACGGTGGTCTCCGTGCGCGTCAATCCGGCGTCTCCGTACCGCGTGGCGTCCGACGCCGACGGAGTGCTCGGGCTGTACCTCGACGGCCGGCGGATCTCCGACGTGGGCCTGCCTCCCATGCCGGACTACTACCGTCACACCCTCGGCAACGGCAAGTCGGTCATGGAGGTCGCGCCGACCATCCAATGGGGCTACCTGGTCTACCTGACGGTCTTCCGCGTCTGTCAGTACTTCGGCGCGAAGGAGGAGTGCCAGTACTGCGACATCAACCACAACTGGCGTCAGCACAAGGCGGCGGGCCGCCCCTACACCGGGGTGAAGCCCGTCGAGGAGGTCCTGGAGGCACTGGCCATCATCGACCGGTACGACACGGCGAAGACCTCGACCGCCTACACCCTCACCGGCGGCGCCATCACGTCCCACATCGGCGGACGGGACGAGGCCGACTTCTACGGCCAGTACGCCAAGGCCATCGAGGAACGGTTCCCCGGCCGCTGGATCGGCAAGGTCGTCGCCCAGGCTCTGCCCAAGGCAGACGTCCAGCGCTTCCATGACTACGGCGTGCAGATCTACCACCCCAACTACGAGGTGTGGGACCGCAGGCTGTTCGAGCTCTACTGCCCCGGCAAGGAGCGCTACGTCGGACGCGACGAGTGGCACCGCCGCATCCTGGACTCCGCCGATGTCTTCGGTGCGCGCAACGTCATCCCCAACTTCGTCGCGGGCGTGGAGATGGCCGAGCCGTTCGGCTTCACCACGGTGAAGGAGGCGATCGACTCCACGACCGAGGGCCTGCGGTTCTTCATGTCGCACGGCATCACCCCGCGCTTCACCACCTGGTGCCCCGAACCGACGACACCGCTCGGCAAAACGAACCCGGACGGCGCGCCGCTGGAGTACCACATCCGGTTGCTGGAGGCCTATCGCTCGACGATGGAGGAGTACGGACTCAGCTCACCTCCCGGCTACGGGCCGCCCGGTCCCGGACGCGCGGTGTTCTCCGTCAGCTCCTTCATGGACAGCCTGCCGGCCCGGCAGGAAGACGACCGGACCGGGGCCGGCGCGAGCTCCTAGAGGACGCTTCCGCCTCTGCTTCCGGCGTGGTGTCCGATGACGTCGGAGGCAGAGGCGGAACCCCGACGATGCCCACACACCACAGGGGCCCCGGAGGGCCGAGCGTCCGGGCAGGGCGACAGCATGCCGAGGCGGCCGTAGCCTCCGGCTCGGGCATCTCCTCGGCGTTGTCGTCGCCGGTCCCCGGCGGGGGCTCGATCCGTCCGGGCGTGTGCTGACGACCCACCAGTCCGCCCATTCCCCCGGGCGGGTGCGTGGCGCGTACTCACCCCCGCCGGGGTTGGGCCGCGCGTCCCGTACCCCCGGCGCACACCGGCCGGACGGACCTCAGGCCCGCCACTCGGCGGTCCGCTCGGCCGACGCCGAGGCCAGGGCCTTCTCGATCGCTGCGACATCACCCCGGTCGCCGTACACCGGCGTCCCCGGCTGCTGGCGCCACGACTCGTCGATCCCGCCCGCGTCCACCGTGTCGAAGCCCAGTTCGTCGATCAGGTCACGGACGGTCCGCTTCGCCGCGGCGTCGTCTCCGGCCACCGGCAGCGCCTGGCGGCCCGCACTGCCGCTGGGACGGCCGTTGGCGAGGATGTCCTGTGCGTAGGTCCCGTTGAAGGCCTTGATGACGGGATGGCCGATCTGCTCCTCCGTCCACCGGCTCTCCGGCAGGCCGTCCTCGATCGCCGCGATCCGCCCGTCGCGCTCGCGCGGGTAGTAGTTCCCCGTGTCGATGACCGCGACGCCCTCAGCGGCTCCGTCGAGGAAACCCGAAGGCAGGGCCGGGACGGCCTTGAGCGGAACGGTGACGACCACGACCTGGGCGCCCTTCGCCGCCTCGGCGGCGGTGACGGCGGTGGCCCCGGTCTCCGCGACCAGCGCGCTGAGCGTTTCCGGGCCGCGCGAGTTGGCGACGGACACGTCGTGGCCGAGGGCGGTGAGGCGCCGGGTGAGGTTGCCGCCGATATTCCCTGCGCCGATGATGCCGATCTTCATGGATCCGACCTTCCGCTGGTGCGTGCGTGCGTGACGTGAAACGGGTCTCGCCGGTTCACCAACCGCTGTCGGGCCGGAGCTATTCCACGCGCCGTCGCACTGATTCTCCCGGCTGGTCGGACGGATGGGAGCCGCATGGTGCGGGCACGTATCAGGGAAGGAAGTGGAATGACCGGACCCTGCGTGAGGCGGTACCCATGCTGCACGGTGTTGACGTCAGTGCCTATCAGCCGTCCTTCGAAACGGACGGGCTGGACTTTGTCTTCATCAAGGCCACCGAGGGCCGTTCGTACATAAATCCGCGTCTGGCGGCCCAGGCCGAGCGAGCCCGGGACGCGGAATGCGTGGTCGGGTTCTACCACTTCCTGTGGCCGGGGAATATCACGGCCCAGGCGGAATACTTCCTGAGCAAGGCACCGGAAAAGGCGGGCGAGCTGCTGGCCGTGGACTGGGAGCAGAACGGCGAGGGCACCCACGCGAGCAACGCGGAGAAGGACCGCTTCATCCGCGAGGTCAAACGGCGGCGTCCGCACCACAAGGTCCTGCTCTACTGCAACCGCTACTTCTGGCTGAATCACGACACGACGTCGTACGCCGGGGACGGTCTCTGGATCGCCGACTACGTCACCGCCGGAAAGCCGCGTATCAAGGCGTCCTGGCGCATCCACCAGTACACCGACGAGCCGCTCGACAAGGACGTTGCCGCCTTCTCCTCCCGGGCGGCCATGCGCACCTGGGCGCGGGGGTAGCGACAGAACGGGGGAGAGGGCGTCGCGATCGCCGCGTCAGACACCTCGTAGGTGCATACCCAAGATGGGTATGCACCTACGATATGCGGGTGAACGAGAACGAGACGCCGCCCAGTCTCCTGGGACTCACGACCTACCTCATGTCTTGGACGGGCAAGACCGCGCGGAGCCGCCTCGCCGAGCGGCTGGCGGACCGCGGTCTGCGGCTGAGGCACATGGCCGTGCTGGCCGCGCTGGTTGATCTCGGACCTCATGTGCAACGGGAACTGGCGGTGCGGCTGGCGATCGACCGCAGCGACATCGTGAAGATCATCGATGAGCTGGACGCGGCCGGGCTGGTGGAACGGGCGCGCGACATGACCGACCGGCGGCGCGTGACCGTCACCGTCAGCCCGGCCGGCCGTGCGCTGTACGACCGCCTTCAGGCCGACGCGACGGCCGTGCAGGACGACGTTCTGGCGCCGTTGAACGCGCGCGAACGCGCCCGGCTGGCGGCCCTGTTGTCGCGTGTCCACGGGCATCTCCAGAGCGGCACCGGGACACCTCGGCCAAGTCGCTGACCCATTCCGCGCCCCGGGTGCGGCAGACTTCCTCGGTGACCACTGCCGCGGCTCAGCCGCCTCGTGACCGTGCACTCGGGCGCGGAATCGCCACTCTCATTCCGCAGGCCGCGACCGCGACGCCGGCCGAGCAGGCGGCCGCCGTGCTCACGGCCATGCAGAGCGTTCCGGTACGGGTGGGCGTACTCCAGGCCGCCGTCGTGCTGCTGGAGGAACGGGTGCGCGCCACGGACGACGAGGCGGAGCGCGCCGCGGCGGCGACCACCGTGGCGATGCTCCGCAGCGCCATCGGCCAGGCCTGCTGACTGCCGCTGCCCCCGTGCCGAGCCGCCTCGTGTGCGGAACGTGGAGGTCCTGGCCGCGCGGCCGAAACCGCCTGCTCCTGGTGGGAGTTGTGGCGACGGCGCTTGCGTGACCCATTGACAGTCTCCCCGCTCCCTCACTACCGTCACGCCAACATTTCGAACGCGTGACGAGATTTCGAACGACGGTCAGCTCAACTGTCCTGCGCCGACTGCCTTGCACCCCGGGGCATGCCCCGGGCGGCGGGATTTCGAGTACCTCGTCGTCGCGTGCGCCGAACCACGTCCGAAATACCGAACCATCGATGAGGGTGAAGCGACCCGCCCAGCCGCTCCCCTCGCACCCGGAGGACCGACCATGCGCACCTCACGTACCGCGTCCGCCCCGCGCGTCGCCCGGACCGCAACGGTCCTCACCGCCCTGGCCCTTTCCCTGACGCTCGCCGCCTGCGGACAGAGCAGCGAGGGCGGCAGCAAGGACAAGAAGTCGGGCGGCAAGGGCTCGACCATCGGAATCGCGATGCCGACCAAGTCCTCGGAACGCTGGATAGCCGACGGCAGGAACATGGCCGCCGAGTTCAAGAAGCTCGGCTACAAGACCGATCTGCAGTACGGCGAGGACGACGTCGACCAGCAGGTCTCCCAGGTCGAGAACATGATCACCAAGGGCGTGGACGTCCTCGTGGTCGCCGCCATCGACGGCCGTGCCCTCAGCGATGTGCTGCACCAGGCCGGGGAGCAGGGCATCAGGGTCATCTCGTACGACCGGCTCATCCTCGGCAGCCCCGACGTCGACTACTACGCCTCCTTCGACAACGAGAAGGTCGGCGAGCTCCAGGCCGGCTACATCCTGGACAAGCTCGGGCTGAAGTCCGGTACCGAGAAGGGGCCGTTCAACATCGAACTGTTCGCCGGATCCCCCGACGACAACAACACGCGCTACTTCTTCCAGGGCGCCTGGAAGGCGCTCAAGCCGTACATCGACAAGAAGCAGCTCGTCGTCCGCAGCAAGCAGACGAAACTGGACCAGATCACCACGCTCCGCTGGGACGGCGGAACCGCCCAGAAGCGCATGGACGACCTCCTCACCAGTGCCTACTCCTCCGACCGGGTCGACGCGGTGCTCTCCCCGTACGACGGCATCTCGATCGGCATCATCTCGGCGCTGAAGTCGGACGGATACGGCACCGGCTCCAAGCCCTACCCCGTCGTCACCGGCCAGGACGCCGAGGTGGCCTCGGTGAAGTCGATCATCGCCGGGCAGCAGACACAGACCGTCTACAAGGACACCCGGGCCCTCGCCAAGCAGGCCGTCCAGATGGCCGACGCCGTACTGAACGACAAGAAGCCCGAGGTCAACGACACCACGACGTACGACAACGAGAAGAAGGTCGTCCCGTCGTTCCTGCTCGACCCGGTGAGCGTCGACAAGACCAACTACAGCGCCGAACTGGTCGATTCCGGCTACATCAAGGAGAGCGACCTCCGATGAAGACCCCGACGGCCGGCCCCCCGGCCGCCGCCGTACCCGTCCTGGAGATGCGGTCCATCGTCAAGACGTTCCCCGGTGTCAAAGCGCTCTCCGACGTCTCCCTGACCGTCGCCCAGGGCGAGGTCCACGCCATCTGCGGGGAGAACGGCGCCGGGAAGTCGACCCTGATGAAGGTCCTCAGCGGAGTCCACCCGCACGGCAGCTACGACGGCGAGATCCGGTTCAGGGGCGAGAGCTGCGCCTTCAAGGACATCCGGGCCAGCGAGGCGCGCGGCATCGTGATCATCCACCAGGAACTCGCCCTGGTGCCGTACCTCTCCATCGCCGAGAACATCTTCCTCGGCAACGAACACGCCACACGCGGCTTCATCAGCTGGAACGAGACCCTGCGCCACGCGGCCGTCCTGCTCGACCGGGTCGGCCTGCGCGAGCACCCGCAGACCAGGGTCGCGGACATCGGCGTCGGCAAGCAGCAACTCGTCGAGATCGCCAAAGCGCTCTCCAAGAAGGTCGAACTGCTGATCCTCGACGAGCCGACCGCCGCCCTCAACGACGAGGACAGCGCCAAACTCCTCACGCTCATCAAGGAGCTGAAGGGCCAGGGCATCTCGTCGATCATCATCTCGCACAAGCTCGGAGAGATCACCGAGGTCGCCGACTCCGTCACCGTCCTGCGCGACGGCCGGACGGTGGAAACCCTCGACGTGCGCTCAGGATCCACCACCGAGGACCGCATCATCCGCGGCATGGTCGGCCGTGACCTCGACCACCGCTTCCCCGAACGCACCCCGTACGAAGGCGACCCCGGAGCACACCCCGCGCTGGAGGTCCGCGACTGGACCGTCCACCACCCGATCGACCAGCACCGCAAAGTGGTCGACCACGTCTCCGTCCTGGCCCGCCGCGGCGAGATCGTCGGCATCGCCGGGCTCATGGGCGCCGGCCGCACCGAACTCGCCATGAGCGTCTTCGGCCGCAGCTACGGCCGCAACATCAGCGGCACGGTCCTCAAGGACGGCAAGGAGATCCGTACCCGTACCGTCTCCGAAGCGGTCCGCCACAAGATCGCGTACGTCACCGAGGACCGCAAGCAGTACGGCCTCAACCTCATCGACACCATCGGCCGCAACATCAGCCTCGGCGCCCTGGACAAGGTCTCGCGGCGCGGGATCGTCGACGAGCACGAGGAGACCCGCGTCGCCGAGTCGTACCGCACCTCCATGAACATCAAGACGCCCACGGTCTTCGAACAGGCGGGCCGCCTCTCCGGCGGCAACCAGCAGAAGGTCGTCCTGGGCAAATGGATCTTCGCGGGTCCCGACGTCCTCATCCTGGACGAACCGACCCGGGGGATCGATGTCGGCGCGAAGTACGAGATCTACTCCGTCATCGACCGGCTGGCCGCCCAGGGCAAGGCCGTGGTGCTCATCTCCTCCGAACTGCCCGAGCTCCTCGGCATGTGCGACCGCATCTACACCATGGCCGCCGGCCGGCTGACCGGCGAAGTCCCGCGCGCGCAGGCCACCCAGGAGGTCCTCATGCGCCATATGACCAGCGACAAGAGGTAGCAGGAATGCCCCAGGCCACCACCGACACCCCGCAGCGCACCGGCAAGGAATCCCCGGCCGCGCCCCCGGCGACCGGCACCCTCCTCCTGGACGCGGCCCGCCGCAACATGCGCCAGTACGGGATGCTCATCGCCCTCGGGCTGATCGTCGTCCTCTTCGAGATATGGACCGACGGAGTCCTGCTCAAGCCGAACAACGTCACCAACCTCGTCCTCCAGAACAGCTACATCCTGGTTCTCGCCATCGGCATGATGATCGTCATCATCGCCGGGCACATCGACCTGTCCGTCGGATCACTGGCCGCGTTCGTCTCCGCGGCCGCCGCGGTCATGATGGTCGAGCACGATGTTCCCTGGGTCCTGGCCCTCGTGCTCTCCCTGATCGTCGGAGCGGTCGCGGGCGCCTGGCAGGGCTTCTGGATCGCGTACGTCGGCATCCCGTCGTTCATCGTCACCCTGGCCGGAATGCTGCTGTTCCGCGGCGGCACACAGATCCTCCTGGGCAGCCGCTCGCTCGGCCCGTTCCCCGAGGGCTTCCAGAAGATCTCCACCGGCTACCTCCCCGAGATCGGTCCCGAGACCAACTACCACAACCTGACCCTCCTCATGGGCTGTGCGCTCCTGGCCTTCGCCCTCCTCCAGGAAGTCCGCGACCGGCGCCGTCAGCAGCGCTACGAACTGGACGTGCTGCCCCGCAACATCTTCCTCGCCAAGTGCGTGGCCCTGGCCGCGGCCGTACTCGCCTTCACCATGACCCTGGCCAGCTACCGCGGAGTCCCCGTAGTCCTCCTCCTGCTCGCCGTTCTCCTCATCGGCTTCGGCTACGTCATGCGCAACGCCATCGTCGGCCGTCATGTGTACGCGCTCGGCGGCAACCGCGCCGCCGCGAAGCTCTCCGGCGTCAAGGACCAGCGCGTCACGTTCCTCGTCTTCGTGAACATGGGCGTGCTCGCCGCGCTCGCCGGCATCGTCTACGCCGCACGCCTCAACGCCGGCGTACCCCAGGCGGGAACCAACTTCGAACTGGAGGCCATCGCCGCGGCCTTCATCGGCGGAGCCTCCATGAGCGGCGGCGTCGGCACGGTCTTCGGCGCCATCATCGGCGGACTCGTCCTCGGCGTCCTCAACAACGGCATGTCGCTCGTGGGGATCGGCACCGACTACCAGCAGGTCATCAAGGGGCTGGTGCTGCTCGCCGCCGTCGGCTTCGACGTCTACAACAAACGCAAGGTCGGCTCGTAACTCCCTCCCCGTCAAGGATTCACCCATGCCCAGCACCACCCGACGCACCGTGCTGACGGCCGCGGCCGCCGCAGGCATCACCGCTGCCGGCGCGGGCGCCGCCCACGCATCCGACGGCCGTCGCAGCCCATTCGGACAGGCCCCCGTGAAGGAGCTATTCGGCCGGCTCGCCGACGGCACGGCGGTCCACCGCTGGACCCTGAGCAACGGCGGGACAACGCTGAAGGCCCTTTCCTACGGCGGCATCATCCAGTCCCTGGAGACCGCCGACCGCCACGGCAGGACCACCGGTATCGCCCTCGGCTTCGACAACCTCGACGACTACGTCGCCAAGTCGCCCTACTTCGGCGGACTCATCGGCCGCTACGGAAACCGCATCGCCGACGGGCGGTTCACCCTGGACGGCGCCACCTACCAGCTCCCCGTCAACGACGGCCCCAACAGCCTGCACGGCGGTGACCGGGGCTTCGACAAGCGGATGTGGACCGTCGAGCCCTTCACCCGAGGCGCGGACACGGGGCTGGTCCTCACCCGGACCAGCCCGGACGGCGAGGCCGGATACCCCGGCAACCTGGCCGTCCGCGTCACCTACACCCTCACCCCGCGCGGCGCCTGGCGCATCGACTACGAGGCCACGACCGACCGGGCCACCGTCGTCAACCTCACCAGCCACACGTACTTCAACCTGGCGGGGGAGGGAAGCGGCACGATCGACGGGCATCAGCTGGAACTGGCCGCCACCCGCTACACCCCGGTGGGCTCCACGCTCATCCCGACCGGCGAACTCGCTCCCGTAGCCCGCACCCCCTTCGACTTCCGCCGTGCCAGAAGCATCGGCCCCCAGGCCCGCACCCCGCACGAGCAGACCGTGATCGCCCAGGGCATCGACCACAACTACGTACTGGACAAGGGGCTCACGTCCCGGCCCGAGTACGCGCTCACCGTCACCCACCCCGAATCCGGCCGGGTCATGAAGATGTACACCACCGAACCCGGCATGCAGCTCTACACCGGGAACTTCCTCGACGGCACCCTCACCGGCACCTCCGGCCGCCTCTACCGGCAGGGCGACGCCTTCTGCCTGGAGGCCCAGCACTTCCCCGACGCACCCAACCAGCCGTCCTTCCCCTCCACGGTGCTGCGCCCCGGCCGGACCTACCGTTCGACGACCCTGCACGCCTTCTCCACCCGTTGACGCACCCGTGTGCGGCGACGGGCAATCCGTTCGCACCGCAGTCGGCCGCTCTGCCATTCTGATCTTCCTGCCGTCCGGCCGGGCGGCGAGCGAAGGATGGCAGAGCAGCCTTGACCACTGTTTTCGACACGGTGAGCGGCCGAGTACGCGGTCGTGCCCCGGACCGGGGCATCGTCGCCGTACTCGGCGTTCCGTACGCCGAACCGCCTTTCGGCGCCGCCCGGTTCAGGGAACCCCGCCCACGGCACGCATGGGCGGGCGTCCGCGACTGCGTGGAGTACGGCGCGGTCTCGCCGCAGTCGGCGGAGCTGCCGGGCGCACCGCGCTGGTCGCCCGGTGACGAGGACATCCTCAGCCTCAACGTCTGGACCCCCGAGCGGGGGAGCGGGGCCGAGACGCGCCCCCTGCCGGTGCTGGTCTGGATCCATGGAGGGGCTTACACCTTCGGGTCGAGCGCCCAGCCGGACTTCGACGGCGCGGCGCTCGCCCGCGCCGGCCTCGTGGTGGTCACCCTCAACTACCGGGTCGGGTTCGAGGGCTTCGGCCACGTGCCGGCCGACGACGAGGACGGCTGCCCGCCGAACCGCGGACTGCTCGACCAGATCGCCGCACTGGAGTGGGTGCGCGACAACATCGCCTCCTTCGGCGGGGCGCCGGACCACGTCACCGTGGCCGGTCAGTCCGCCGGTGCGACATCGGTGGCCTGCCTGATGGCCATGGACGGGGCGCGGGGGCTGTTCCGGAGGGCGATCGCGCACAGTGCGGTGGGCCCGGTCTTCGCCCCGGAACTCGCCGAGCACGTCACGCGGAAGGTGGCCGCCGAGGCGGGGGTCCCCGCGACGCACACGGGCCTGGCGGCCGCGTCCCCGCACGCCCTGGTGAGGGCGTCCGACGCGGTGGCGGACGGATACCGGCAGGACCCGCACTCCGGACACATCTCCTGGGACCCCGTCATCTTCGGCCCGGTCGCCGACGGGCGTCTCCTGCGTGCCGACCCGCTGGGGGCCCTGGCGGACGGGGTGGCCTCCGGCGTGGATCTTCTCGTCTGCCACACCACCCAGGAGTACTGGCTGTTCGACGCCGTCGGCAGCAGCGCCGAGGTCACGACCATGACGGAACTGAGCCGCTTCGCCGAGGACTTCGGGATCCCGGACCCCGTGCTGGAGGGCTACCGCCGCATCATGCCCGAGGCGTCGGTGTACGAGACCTACCTCGCGGTGGCCGGGGACCTGATGTACGGCGAGTACAGCAACCGGCTCGCCGACGCGCACGTGCGGGGCGGTGGGCGCACCTTCCTGTCGCGCTTCGCCCGGCAGCGGGGTGGTGCCGGGCCGGGGGTGTACGCCTGGCACTGTGCGGACGTTCCCTTCGCCTTCGGGAACATCGCCGACGCGAGCGCCCATTTCCTGATCGGTGGTCCGCCCACGCCCGAGGACCACCGCCTCTCGGCCCGGATGGTCGCGGCCTGGGCGGCATTCGCGGCCGCCGGTGATCCGGGGTGGCAGCCGCTCGGCGACGCGTCGCGGGCCGCGATCAGGATCTGGGGAGCGGCGGACGCTGCCGTGGGGTCCGGCTCCTGGCGGGACGGCGAGGCTCTGCGTGAGCTGTGGAGCCCGTTCACCTACCGCCCGGCGCGGCCCTGACACGGGCCCGCCGGATCGGCCGCGTCATTGGCATGGACCTGCTAACGGTGCTCGGCTACAGTCCGGATCGGCACACTCTGAGAGCGCTCTCAAGCGGGCGTCCCCCGGACGCCTGCTGTTCCTCCCCCACGTCGCCGGAACAACAGAAGGGCCAACACCATGAGACGCACCACGGCCTTACGCACCGCCCTGTCCGCCGTGCTCCTCCTCGGAGCCTGGGCGGGAGCGGGCTTCCCGTCCGCCCAGGCCGCCGACACCCCCACCACCAGCGACCGCAGCGCCACCGACACACGGCAGGCGTCCGCCGGCCTGCTCGCCGCCATGCAGAAGGACCTCGGCCTGACGGAAAGTCAGGCCAAGGCGCGGCTCTCCGCGGAGAAGTCGGCGACCGCGATCCAGCCCGCCGCACAACGCGCCGCCGGAGCGGCGTACGGCGGTTCCTGGTTCGACCCGGCCACGGGCGGCCTCACCGTCGCCGTCACCAGCCAGAAGAAGGCAGCCGCCGTACGGGCGACGGGCGCCGCCGTCCGCCTGGTCACGCACACCGCGCGCAGTCTCGACGCCGCCAAGGCGAAGATCGACCGTCTCCAGGCACCCGCCGGTGTCAGCAGCTGGCACGTCGACCCCGAGGCCAACAAGGTCGTCGTCGACGTCGTCTCCTCGGCGCGTTCCGACAACGATGTCCGACAGTTCGTCGAGCGGGCCCGGGACGCCGGTCCCGTAGCCGTCGAGCACACCGCCGAGGCCCCGCGGACGTTCTCCGCCGGGACCGTCGGCGGAGACCCGTACTACACGGGCAACGTCCGGTGCTCCATCGGTTTCTCCGTGTACGGCGGCTTCGTCACCGCCGGACACTGCGGACAGGCGGGCGCCTCCGTCAGAGGCTGGGACGGGTCAGGGATCGGCAGCTTCCAGGGGTCCTCCTTCCCGGACAACGACTACGCCTGGGTCAGTGTGGGCAACGGCTGGTGGACCGTCCCCGTGGTGCTCGGCTGGGGAACGGTCTCGGACCAACTGGTACGCGGCTCCGCCGTGGCACCGGTCGGGGCCTCGGTCTGCCGTTCCGGATCCACCTCGCACTGGCACTGCGGAAGCGTTCTCGCCACCAACGAGACGGTGAACTACAGCCAGGGCGCGGTCCACCAGATGACCAAGACCAGCGTGTGCGCCGAACCCGGCGACTCCGGCGGATCCTTCATCAGCGGGGACCAGGCACAGGGAGTCACCTCGGGCGGCTGGGGCAACTGCAGCTCCGGCGGCGAGACCTGGCACCAGCCGGTCAACGAGATCCTGAACCGCTACGGGCTGACCCTGCACACGGCCTGACACCGGACGACCGGTCCCGAGGGGCCTGTCGCACGGGAGCACACCGCTCCCCTGTGGCAGGCCCTCGGCATGCGCACGAGCGCCCCGCCTGACCGACCGCGATCAGACGGCCCCCAGCCGGCGGAGTCACCGGCCCGACGACCTCACACGGAGCTCTCCCGTCCCTGGCTGCGACGACGACCGGGATCCGGCACCGCCCACGGGACGTACACTCCCCATATGGGTCACATGGATGCGGTGAGGGAGTGCCTGCGACAGGCGTCCCAACTGCTGGGCCCCGCCGCTCCCCGGGCGCGCTGCCGCGCCCTGCACGGCCACGGCTGACCAGGACCCCACCGCCGCCGGCCGCCCCGCGACGCACTTTCCCGTCCCGGCCGCGCACCCCCGCTCCGCCAGTGGAGCCGCCCCACCCCTTCGCTGCGCAGACCGCAGCACCCCGCACCATGCGCAGCTCCCGCGGCGCGCCGTCGGCAACCCCGAGACGGCGGCCGACGGGCCGAGCCGCATTCTCGAGAGGACCCCGCATGAACCTGAGGGAGTTGCTGGCCGGTCACGATCACGAGGTCCTCCTCGGTGATCCGGAGACCCCGATCGCCGCCGGAGCCTGCTTCGACGCCCATCGCGTCACGCCCGGCTCGCTCTACATCGCCGTTCCCGGGCATCTGGAGGGCGGCCCCGAGGCCGTCGGCCAGGCGCTGGCGCGGGGAGCCGTCGCCGTGCTCCTGGACAGCGGGGCGCCGAAGATCCTGGCCGCGGTGCACGCCGCGGGCACCGGGGCGTGCGTCGTGCGGGTGGCGGACACCCGGACCGCGGCGGCCGTCGTGACCTCCCGGTACTTCGGAGAACCCGGCCGTGCCATGAACATGGTGGCCGTCACCGGCACCAACGGGAAGACCTCCGTCTCGTACATGGTCGAGTCCCTGCTGAGGATCGCGGAGGGTGCGAAGGTCGGAGTCATCGGAACGGCGGGCAGCCGCATCGGCGACGCGCTCATCCCGATGCCCCGCTCGGTCCTGTCCACGCCGGAATCACCGGACTTCCAGTACCTCCTCGGCCGGATGCGCGACGAGGAGGTCTCCACCGTGGTCCTGGAGGCCACGTCGATGGGCCTGCTGCACCACAGGGTCGACCACGCCTTCCTGGACGTGGGCATCTTCACCAACCTCACCCAGGACCACCTGGACGACCACGGCACCATGGAGCACTACCGCGACGCCAAACTCCGTCTCTTCCAGGGGTTGTGCCGCAGTGCCGTGGTCAACGTGGACGACCCGGTGGGGGCCGCCATCGTGCCGACGATGCCGGGCAGGGTCACCACGTACGGGATCGACGCGCCGGCCGACTTCCGTGCCACCGACCTGAGCATGGACGCCTTCGGCACCCGCTTCACCCTGCACCACGAGGGCAGCAAGTACCCGGCGGCGATCCCGGTGCCGGGGCGCTTCTCGGTCTCCAACGCACTCGCCTCCGTGGCGGCCTGCCACCTGCTGGGACACGACCTCGCCGGGCTGGTGGCGGCGCTCGACCGGATGCCGCCGGTTCCCGGGCGGCTCGAACGGTTCGAGACACCGCGCGGCACGGCCGTGATCGTGGACTACGCCCACTCACCGGACTCCCTGGACAAGGTGCTGAGCGCCGTACGGGACTTCGCCACGGGCCGGGTCATCACCGTGTTCGGCTGCGGGGGAGACCGGGACGTCACGAAGCGGGCACGCATGGGCGAGATCGCCGGGGCCCGCTCCGACCTCTGCGTCCTGACCTCCGACAACCCGAGGAACGAGGATCCCGAGGCGATCATGGACCAGATCACCCCCGGCCTCATGGCCACGGGAACGAGTTTCGAACGCCACGCGGACCGGCGCGCGGCGATCGCCTTCGCCCTGTCGGCGGCCGGGCCCGACGACATCGTGCTGGTGGCGGGGAAGGGCAGCGAGCCCTTCCAGATCGTCGGCGAACAGCTCATCCCCTTCAGCGACATGGCGACGGTGCGCGAACTCGCCGCCCTCCAGGACTGACAGCAGGCGCTCCGCGGCCCCCCGCGGAGCGCCGCCTTCCGCCGCGGGGTCAGACCAGCCGAAGATCGATGAACGGCACGCTGTCACCGGGCAGTACGTAGCGCTCGGTCTCGACGAATCCGCGGCCGAGCGCGAAGCTCAGCCCTTCCGGGTTGGACTCCAGCACGCAGGTCTCGATCACCTCGGCGCCGAGCGCGCGTGCGTCCGCCAGACCGCGCTCGTACAACTGTCCGCCGAATCCCCTGCCGCGGTGGTCCGGAAGTATGCGCGCGATCACGGTGGCCACCGAAGCGCCGTCGGCGGGCGGGCGCACGGTCGAGCAGCCGATCGGTACCTCGTCGAGATACGCGACGGTGAGCCGGTTGCGTCCGGCACGCTCGCGCACCTCGGCGAGCGACAGCACGGCCGTGGGGATGATCGTGTTGTGGACGTACTGCCAGTGCCCGAGCACGGTGTCGCCGTCCGCCTGCTCGATCTGCTCGATGCGAAGTTGAGTCATCGCAGCAGGAAACCGTGGGGGTTCCCGCACGTCAACTCGGTACCCCCGCAGGCCTCGGGCCGCGCGGCAGCAGGTGCCGTAGCTCCGTCCCGCGCGCCGGAGCGGACCGGGGCCACCGAGAAATCTGTTGCCGCGCGCCGGATCCGGCTGAGAGGCTCCGGGGCATGTCCGACCAATCAAGCTCCAGCCATGGTGTGGCCGCCCTCTTCTCCCAAGGGCGACTGACAACGATCCCGCGCAAGACGGCACGTCGCGAGCAGCTCCTGGAACACCTCGCGCACACGCTGTTCCGGCCCGACCGTACCTACACCGAACGCGAAGTCAACGACGCCCTCCTCACCGTCCACGAGGACTGCGCCGCGCTCCGCCGCTATCTGGTCATCGGCGGCAAGCTGGCCCGGACCAAGGACGGCGTCACCTACCGTCTCCTGACCCGCACGGTGGCCTGACAGCCCGACCGGTCCCGCCCGCAGCCCCGTCGGGCCGCCCACCATCAGACTCCCAGCGCCCACGCGGTGAAACCCGCCCGCCGCGCAAGCGCGGTCAGCTCCTCCACCCGTGCGGCGCGCAGACACACCACGGGGTAGCAGTCGGACTCGATGTCCAGGACGGCCAGCGCCGCACCGACATCCGCGTAGTGCCGCCCACAGCTCCGCAGGAACTCATCGGTGGGCAGGAGCATGTCGTCCTCCACGACCAGTACCCAGGGGTCCACGGACGGGCGCGAGTCGAGCCCTCTCAACTGGGAGCGGACCTCCCGGGGGTCCTCCTTCCAGTCCAGCTCCGCGAGCAGCCGGTGGTCGGCCAGGGCATCGACGAGCGCTATCCACGCGAGGCCGGGCACCGGCTCGTCGATGCCGCGGTCCGCCAGCCGGCCGGCGCGCTCGCGCAGGTAGGCGTCGGGGTGGTCGAAAGCGTGCAGCACCTGTTCGCCCACGCTCTGATGGTCGGGCGCGAGCAGCGCCGCCGCGGCGGCCGGCGACGTACGGGCATCGTCGGGTCCGGACATGGTGAGCGCTCCTTCGGCAGCCGTGCGACCGCCTCCGACAGTGGGATCGGGACACTGGGTTCGGCCCCTGGGAAAACCCTGCCACAGGGGTACGACAACGGGCCGGGGAGCCGGGGTCCGGGCCGACGGTGACGACGCGTCGGCTACCGGACCCCGGTCCGGGTCAGTCGTCCAGGACGCCGATGTCGAGACGGGCGATCCGGTCCGGGTCCGCGACGACGTCGATCACGGTGATGAGACCGTCCACCAGGGTGAAGCCGAGTACCAGGCGCAGCCGTCCGTGCGGCGCCATCGCCAGCGCGGCCCTTCCGTCGACGAGCGCGACCCCGGTGAACAGCGCACGGCCGGTGGCGGCCATCGCGCCCTTCGCCACGGTGTGGGCGCCTCGGACCACGACGGGCTCGGGGGTGGGAATGACGGACGGGTCGGCGTGCAGCACGACATCGGGGTGGAGCAGCGCCACCAGTGCCTCGAAGTCCCCGGCACGGGAGGCGGACAGGAACGCCTCGACGACCTGCCGACGCCGGGACGGCTCGGGGTCCGCCGACACCGTGCCGCCCTTCACCCGGCGGCGGGCACGGCTTGCCAGCTGCCGGGCGGTGTCGGGGGAACGGTCGAGCAGCGGGCCGATCTCGGCGAACGGCACCGCGAACATGTCGTGCAGCACGAAGGCGAGCCGTTCCGCCGGAGCCAGCCTGTCCAGCACCACCAGGAGTGCGAGCCCGACGGAGTCGGCGAGGAGCGCCTCCTGTTCCGGATCCTGCCCCTCACCGCTTTCCGGTGCCCGGTCATACCGGTCAAGCGGCTCCTCATGGCGCGTACGCCGGCTGCGGAGCATGTTCAGACAGACCCGGCCCACCACCGTGGTCAGCCAGCCGGTCAGGTTCCGCACCTCACTGACATCGGCCTGGGAGGCCCTCAGCCAGGACTCCTGCACCGCGTCGTCGGCTTCACTCGCCGAACCCAGCATGCGGTACGCGACCGCCTTGAGGTGGCGCCTGTCCTCCTCGAACCGTTCGGCCAGCGCGATGCGGTCGTCCATGGGGCACGTTCCTCCGTCGGTCTCCACTGAAGCTGCCCACGAGAAACTACTGGGGCGCCCGAGCCGCCGCGCGCCCGCCCCGGTCAGACCCCGGCCGCCCGTGCTGTCTCGTACACCTCGGTTGCCACGTCGACGAGTTCGGAGGCGTCACGGAGCGAGGTCTGGAGGTCGAGCAGGATCTCCGGAACACCCGTCGCGGCATGCGCGGYGAGRTCCTCGACGATCTGGGCGGCGTTGCCGTGGAACGGCTGCCGGTCCACTCCGGGCACAGGCGTGGCGCTGTACCGCGCGTTGGCACGGAGGCAGACCCCGACCGGGCTGCGGCGCCCACGTTCGGCGGCGACGTCCCGCACCCGCTGCCACTGCTCGGCGAGCTGCGAGGCCCCGGTGGCGACGGGCATCCAGCCGTCCGCCCGGTCGACCAGACGGCGCGTGGCCCGAGGGCCGGAGGCCGGCAGATAGACGGGGAGGGGACGCGCGGGCTTGGGCCCCACCTCGGACGGTGCGATCGTGGTCAGATTGCCCTGGTACGAGACGGGGGCCGGACCCCAGACGGCTGCGCACACGTCCAGCAGTTCGTCGAGGACCTCACCGCGCTTCTCGAAAGGCGCCACGGAAGCCGCCGCGTACTCGTCCAGGGACCACCCGGTGCCGAGCCCCGCGATCACCCGGCCGCCGCTTGCGGCGTCGAGCGTCGCCAGCGAACGGGCGAGCTGGAAGGGCACGTGCAACGGGGCGACGAGAACACTGGTGCCGAGCCGGGCCCGCTCGGTGGCCGCCGCGGCCAGCGTGAGTGTGATCAGCGGATCGGCGACGCTGCGGTAATGGTCGGGCCAGGCCAGCCCCGGTACGCCGTACAGGCCCTGAACCGCGGGCTCGGGAAAGAGGAGGCGCTCGAACACCCACAGGCTCTCGTACCCGACGGCCTCCGCGGCGCGTGCCACAGCGGTGACGT
Source organism: Streptomyces sp. OR43 (assembly GCF_008042275.1). Taxonomy (GTDB): domain Bacteria; phylum Actinomycetota; class Actinomycetes; order Streptomycetales; family Streptomycetaceae; genus Streptomyces. The sequence continues at coordinate 83,466 of NZ_RDBK01000043.1, forward strand.
CGCGGCCGAAGTCGTACTGCTTCGTCTGCGGCAGACCGAGACCGAGCGCGACCGGCATACGCGTACTCCCTCTTCGTAGTGTGCTGAGGCAACTACCGTACGACACATGACCTTTGTGCGACCGGCCGGTTGTCAGGCGAGAGACCGCTTCCGTGGCGACGACCGGATGCTCCGGCCCCGGCGAAGGAGTGGTCGGGGAAACCGGCGCGATGGCATAGGCTGGGGATCACAACGACGCGGGGTGGAGCAGCTCGGTAGCTCGCTGGGCTCATAACCCAGAGGTCGCAGGTTCAAATCCTGTCCCCGCTACTGCTGAGGCAGGGCCCGGAACCAATGGTTCCGGGCCCTGCCTCTTTCAGTGGTCCGCCGCGGTGTAGTACGAGGCGACAGCGGGTTGCCCGGTGTAGTTCGGGCCCGCCGCCGGATCGGCGCCGGCGTAGCGGAAAGGCAATCGGACAAGGCGGGGGCCGCGGAGCGTGAGCCGGTGGTGGCGCGCGTCGTAGGTGAATCCGGCAGTACGCAGAGCGGCCAGCACCGGGCGCGAGGCCGGGCTGCCGTCGGGCCGGCGAACCGAGTCCGGGTCGAAATGGGCGGCCAGCAGCCCGTCGGGAGCCAGCCAGGAGGCGGCACGCGTGAGCATGCGCAACTGGTCACCGAGGTAGTGCAGCCCGTGGACACAGGTGATCAGGTCGTACGCCCGCGGAGCCTCCCAGTCCGTGACGGAAGCCGTGATGAGCTCGACGCCCGGCGGCGGGGGAGCGGGATCGAGCGGGCCGACGAGGTCGACCCCCGTCAGTACGGCGGTTGCGGGCAGCCGGGCCGCGGCAGCCCGCAGGGCACGGCCTTCCCCGCTGCACAGGTCGAGCCAGGACGGTGACGCGGAGCGGGCCGAAAGATGGGCGATCGGGTCGAACCCGAGCTCCCGGGCGTAGCTGTTGACGCCGTGGAGGCCACGCTCGCGGTTCATCGTGTTGTTGGCGACCACCGTGCACGACTGGAGGGCCTCGTCGGGGAGAAGGCGGAGGGCCGCCTTCTCCCCGGCTGCTCGGGGAGGTGTGGCGGCGGGAGGCATGGGGCCATGGTCCCCCTGCCGTCGGAAGAGCGGGGCGTTTCACCTCCAGCAGGGCGCACCGCACGCCGAAACCGGGCTCCTCACGGTCAGCCCCGAAGCTCCCGCAGGTCTTCCCCACCGAGCACGAGGTCGTCCGCCGCGAGGTTCTCCTCCAGGTGGTCCAGGGAACCGGTGCCAGGAATCGCCAGCACCGACGGCGACACGGCCAGCAGCGAGGCGATCCGTACCTGAGCGGCAGTCGCGCCGAGCCCGGCCGCGACCCCGGTGAGCCGCTCGGTGTCGAGCGGGCTGCGGCCACCGCCGAGCGGGAAGTACGGCACGTACGCGATACCCGACGCCTCACATTCCGCCAGCAGCTCCAGGTCATCGCTGTGCTGGTTCTGCACCGCCGCGACGGGCGCGATCGTCCGGGCCTCGGCGAACTGGACGGCGTCGACATTGCTGACGCCCAGGTGCCGGATCAGCCCCTCCTCCCGCAGCCCGGCCAGTACCGCGAACCGTTCCGCGATCGATTCGCCGCCCGGCCCCGTCATGCCGCCCACCCGCAGATAGACCAGGTCGAGCCGGTCGAGGCCGAGGGCGCGCAGATCCGCCTCGACCAGCGAGCGCAGCTGCCCGGGCGTCGCCTGTCCGCTCGGCACACCGTCGGGTCCGGGCAGGGGCCCGACCTTCGTCGCGATCACCGGGCCGTCCCGGTAAGGAGCCAGAGCCGTACGGATCAGCTCGTTGGCCCGGACCGTGCCCCTCCCGTAGAAGCCCGCCGTGTCGATGTGGTTCACGCCCAGCTCCACTGCGCGCCGCAGCACCGCGATGCCGGTGCGCGGGTCGCGTGCGGGGCCGTCGAAGGTGCCCATCGCCAGGCGCATGGCGCCGAATCCGAGGCGCCGGATGGTCAGGTCTCCGCCGAGGGAGAAGGTCTTGATCGTCATGGGATCCATGGTGTGCGCCATGGGTGAGGCAGGGCGAGCCCATGGCAGCTTGCTGCCAGACTGGCGGAGTGCGGAATGAACAGATGTTCTCGGTTCAGGGTGACGCGGAGCTGATCGCGCGTGCCGGTCACCTCTTCGAGTCCGCGCGCACCGAATTCCTCTGCGCGGCACGGGACCTCGACACCTGGTCGCAGCCGGCGGCCCGGGCGGCGATCCGTAACCGCATGCGGGCCACGGATTCTCCGGGGCTGACCTCCCGCAAACTGCTCAGCCCGATGGCGCTCGCAGACGAGGCGACGCGCGCGCACGTACGACTGGTGCAGAGTCAGGGCGCCCTCGTCCGGATCAGCGGCTCGCCGCTGCCGCACGAGACGATCATCATCGACCGGCGGGTGACGATCCTCGCGGGCCGGGATACGCCCACCGGCCGCGACTACACCGTGACGACTTCCACCGCCGTGGTCGACGGCGTGCACGCGCTGTTCTCCGCCCTCTGGGACAACTCCATGGAGCTCGACGCCTACTTGAGGCGGGACATCCCCCATCTCGACGCCGACGGCCGCACGATCATCGACGCGCTGGGCTCGGGGCTCACCGACGCATCGGCGGCCAGACGGCTCGGCGTCTCGCTGCGCACCTATCGGCGACGCGTGGCGGAGCTCATGGCGACGCTCGACGCCGGCTCACGCTTCCAGGCCGGCCTCAGAGCGGGCGAGCTGCGGCTGCCCCGCCGGACGGAGTGACCGGCCGTGCCCGCGGACGGGCGCGGACCAGCGGGCGCCTTGGGGCCACCCGCTGACACGGGCAGCCCCGAGGCGGTCTCGTCCCGAAGGCTCGGGACTATCCGAACTGGCCGGGCTGGTAGTCGCCCGCGGGCTGCCGGACGATGAGGTTCAGCCGGTTGAAGGTGTTGATGAACGCGATGGTCGCCACGAGTGCGACGAGCTGGTCCTCGTCGAAGTGCTTGGCGGCGTTCGCCCAGGCCTCGTCCGTGACGCCTCCGGCCGCGTCCGCGATGCGGGTGCCCTGCTCCGCCAGCTCCAGCGCGGCGCGTTCGGCGTCGGTGAACACCGTCGCCTCCCGCCAGGCGGCCACGAGGTGCAGGCGGGTCGCCGTCTCGCCGGCCGCTGTGGCGTCCTTGGTGTGCATGTCGGTGCAGACACCGCAGCCGTTGATCTGACTTGCGCGGAGCTTCACCAGCTCCGCCGTAGCGGCCGGCAGTGTCGAGTCCGCGAAGGCCCTGCCCGCGGCGACCAGGTGCTTCAAGGACTTGGCTGCCAGCGGGTTGGCGAACAGGTTCAGACGCGCTTCCATGGTGAACTCCTTGAGGTGACGACGGGTACACCTCTGTGACGGGCCGGCTCGGGAGAATGTGACAGGGCCGCTCGTGACGTATGTCTCCTCACCGGTTCACGGGCGGGGCACCAGGCCCCCCATCACGGCGGACGGCAGCGACGGGTTCGTGGCCGCGGCTTCCGCCACCTGCGGGTCGGGGCCCGCGAGCAGTGCGACGACGACGTGCCCCGGCAGTGCAGGATGCGCGGCGGCCGCCTCCCGCGCCTTGTCGTCCGACAGGCAGACGAGGAGAGCCGACGCGGGTGCGTGCGGGTGCCGGGCGATGGTGCGCAGTGCCCTGCGCACCGGTGGATCGTGCCGGGCCAGGCTTTCCAGCAGACCCGGTGTCGCATCCGGGTTGGCCGCCACTCCAGCCGCGATCCGGGTCCCGTGACGGCGGGTCATGTCCCGCAGCTGTACGTCGGAGAGGCCGGAGTGCGGAGCGATGGCCTTGACCATCTTCGCGTCGGGATCGGCAGCGAGCGCGTCGCGGATCCCCGTAGGAAGATCGCGGCGCAGGGCCAGGAGCATCCGTGCGGCGGGGACCGGTGACGCGGCCAGTTCGTCCACTTCGGCGGGGGAGGCGGAGGCGATGCGTGGCAGCAGGGTGGCGCCGATCCGGGTGGTGCGGGACAGGCCGATGAGTACGTCGAGAGGCACGTTCGGGTTCTGGGCGAGGCCGCGCCGCCAGCTGTCGTCGTGATCGCCCGCCAGGGTACGCATCACCGGGTCGTCGATCGCGGCGTTCTCGGCCAGCTCCGCCCGTACCCCCGGGACCGGATCCTCCGCAAGCCGTCGGGTCACCTCCGGCGGCAGGTCGGCGCGGGCCGCGAGGGCCCAGCGGGACCGTCATCCTGCCCGGACCGAGCACCCGGATCCTGGGGGTTTTCGGCTCTGCGGTCGCGACGCAGGCGCAACACGCGAGCAAGGGGGGAAAGCACCAAGGGCTGCCCGGGGGCCCGCACCAGTGCGCCCACGCGCGTGACGCGCGAGGGTGAAGTGCCGGTCTTCGAAACGTACTTGGAGGAACCTGTGGCCCACTCGCCCACCACTTCAGCGCTCGGCGTGGCCCGTCATCGAGTACGGCTGAGGGCGCACGTGGCAGCAGTCTGCTGCGGTGTGCTGCTGAGCGGTCCGGTCGCCGCCGGCGCCACCACGCCGGCCGTCGCCGCTGCCTCAGAACAGCGAACCCCTCGCCAGGAGTCCGGCCGCGGGACGTTGGTCTCCGCCGAGAAGCTGTACACGCTCGCGAGCCCGCACGCCGCGGCGGCCGAACTGCGCACTGCCGGGTTCGGGGACGACACGGTCCGTCACGGAGTGGTCGCCTACCGGCTGATCTACCGGACGGTCGACGCGAAAGGGCAACCCACCACGGCCAGCGGGCTGTTCGCGGTGCCGCTCGGCACGGAACGCCACCTGCAGCCGGTCTCCTTCGCGCACGGCACCGGCTCCCACAAGGACGACTCCCCGTCCATGCGGCGAGCCGTGTTCCACTCGGCGCCCGTGATCGCGCACGCGGCTGCCGGTGTGGCGGCGGTCGCGCCCGACTACCTGGGGCTCGGCAAGGGCCCCGGTCTCCACCCGTGGATGGACATCGGTTCCGAGACCACCGCCTCGCTGGACATGCTGCGGGCCGCCCGCGCCTTCGCGCCCCGCACCGGACACGTACTGGATCGCGAGGTCCTCGTCACCGGATTCTCGCAGGGGGCGTCGGCCGCCCTGGGGCTGGGCAGGGCTCTGGAGGCGGGCGAGGACCGCTGGTTCGGGCTGGGCGCGCTGGCCCCGGTCAGCGGGGCGTACGACTTCGGCGGAGCGGAGCTGCCCGCACTGGTCGCGGGCACGCTGGATGAGAAGTCCAGTGTGGTGTACGCGGCGTACACGCTGGTGGCGTTCAACCGGCTGCACCGCATCTACGACCGGCCCGCCGAGGTCTTCCGGGGCACCTACGCGCACACCGTCGAGGAACTCTTCGACGGGGCCCACACAGGACAGGAACTGATGCAGGGGATCCCGGACTCCCTGGACGAACTGCTGACGGAGCACGGGCGCGCCCTGCTCACGCACCCGACCGGAGCGCTGGCGGCGGCCCTGCGCACGACCGACGCCGTGTGCACCGACTGGAAGCCCCGCGCTCCGGTCCGGCTCTACATGGCGACGGGGGACGAGCAGGCCACCACGGAGAACACGGAGCACTGCCGGGCCGCTCTGGCCCGCAGGGGGCTGCGCGTACCGGTCGTCGATCTCGGGGAGGCCGACTACAAGGGGTCGCGTCATCTGGGGTCCAACGTCGCCGCCACGACGGCCATCGTGAGGTGGTTCGGCGAGCTGCGCCGGCGGTGAGCCAGGCTTCGTACCGGCCGGGGAGTGCCGTCAGCGCAGGCCGAGGCGCATCAGGACCCGGGGATGCCCCGCCAGCACGGACGTGGTGTCGGCGGCATGCGTGAACCCGGCGCGCTCGAAGTTCTTCCGGATCCCCGCGTAGGCCATCGTCAGGTCGATTCTGTCGTCACCGTTGTCGATCGGGTAGGCCTCGATCGCCGGCGCGCCGTTGGCGCGGGCGAACTCGACGGCGCCGGCGATGAGGGCGTGCGAGATGCCCTGCTTCCGGTGGCCGGGGCGTACGCGGATGCACCACAGTGACCAGACGGGCAGGTCGTCGACGTGCGGAATCCTGCGGCTGCGTGCGAACGAGGTCTCGGAGCGCGGAGCCACGGCGGCCCAGCCGACCGGCTCGTCGCCGTCATGGGCGAGCACGCCGGGCGGGGGCTTCTGCCGGCACAACTCGGCGACGTGCGCACCGCGCGCCGGACCGCGCAGTTCGTTGTTGAGTGTGGACGGGATCCGGTAGCTCAGGCACCAGCACACGTTGGCGCCCGACGACTTCGGGCCGAGGAGTGCACGGACATCCTCGAAGTCCGATGCCGGGCGAACGTCAAGGGTCATGGCTCCACAGTGACATGCGGGCCGGACCGGCGGGCGGGCCCCACGCCCGGAGCCTCTCGTTCGGATCATGCCGGGCTCGCGGGGACCGGTGCGCGTGCCTGCCGCGTTGTCGTCGGTCGCCCATGCTCGGCAGTGACTCCCTTTTTTGCCTTGCAGCCGCACGCACCGGACCCCGCCCCCTGATCCGGCCTGATCCAAACGAAAGACCTTAGGCTGGGCCCATGAAGATCACCGTGCGGCCGGCGGCCGAGCTCGACCTGCCGGTGCTGCTGGCCCTCTACGGCGAATTGAACCAGGACGATGCCCCGCTGCCCCCGGCGGCCGCGCACGACGTGTGGGAACAGATCTCGCGGCAGCGCGGTCGCACCGTCCTGGTGGCAGACGCCGCCGGCACCCTTGCCGGCACGGCGGACTGCCTGGTCATGCCGAACCTCACCCGTGGCGGCCGGGGCATCCTGTTCGTGGAGAACGTCGTGGTGGCGGGCACAGCTCAGCGGCGCGGCGTCGGCCGCCTGCTGATGGACGCGGCCGTCCACCTCGCCGCGGCGGAAGGCTGCTACAAGGTGCAGCTGCTGGCCGCGGACGACGCTTACGTCCACACCTTCTACGAAGCGTGCGGCTTCAAGGCCGCGGCCCAGGGCTTTCGCCGCTACATTCCCTGAGACCGCACCGGACGACGTGGGACGGCGCGGCGAAATTCGGCTGCGCGCGTCATCCTGCCTCCGCATACTGAGCGGGCTTCGACTCCCGAACCCCTGAGGAACTCACCAGCGTGCAGGCCGCCGTTACCGTTACTCCCGCCCAGATACCCGAACTGCTGCTGGGGCTCGCGACCGTGCGGCCCGTGTTCCTCTGGGGAGCGCCCGGTATCGGGAAGTCGTCGCTTGTACGGAAGTTCGCCGAATCGCTGGGATTGGAGTGCGTCAGCCTCCTCGGGACGCAGCTCGCACCCGAGGACCTGATCGGCGTGCCGCAGATCCGCGACGGGCGCTCCGTGTTCTGCCCGCCGGAGGCCATCGCCCGCGACGAGCCCTACTGCCTCTTCCTCGACGAGCTCAACGCCGCCACCCCCGACGTCCAGAAGGCGTTCTACTCACTGATCCTGGACCGGCGGATCGGGTCGTACGAGCTGCCGGCCGGTTCGATCGTCATCGGCGCGGGCAACCGTGCCACGGACAACGCGCTGGCCAGGCCCATCGCGTCCGCGCTGGTCAACCGCCTCACCCACGTCCATCTGCGGGCCTCCTCGGCGGACTGGCTGGTGTGGGCGGGGGAGAACGGGGTCCATCCGTGGGTGACGGACTACCTGGTCGACCGCCCCGACCACCTCTGGTCCCAGCCGCCCAAGAGCGAGGAGGCCTTCTCCACGCCCCGGTCCTGGCACATGCTCTCCGACGCGCTGCACTCCTTCGGGCCGGACATCGACGAGGAGACGCTGAAGGTCATCGTGCACGGCACGCTCACCCCCGCCCACGCCGTGTCGTTCTGCGGGTACGCCAAGATCGTGCGCCACTCCTTCGGGATCGAGGCGATCCTGAAGGGCGACGCCTCCTGGCCCGCCCGGATCGAGGACCGTGACCTGTTGTACTACCTGGCCGAGGCGTTCCGCGGACGGCTCGTGAAGGAGCTGCCCCGGCGCAAGGAACACGTCTCGGCATCAATGCGGCAGACCGCCTACCGGGCCAAGTCGCTGCTCGTGCACCTCGCCGAGATCTCCGTCGAGGTCGCGCAGACCGTCATCGCGGACGACACCGACGGTCAGCCGGTGCTGCCTGCCTGGTTCCTCGTCGAAGCCGCACGCGACATGCCCCGGCTGGTCGAGGCCAGACGATGAAGACCACCACCGGCCACCGGGCCCACAGCAAGGGCCGGAAAGCAGGCAAGGGCGGCACGTCCGACCCGGCCACCGAGGCCTTCGCCGCCGGGCTCGCCCTGGCCAGACGCAACCCGGCCTTCGCCGCCGTCGAGGCGTCCGTGTGCAGACAGCCCGACTGCGTCCTGACCCCGGCCGCCGGACTGGCCGTCGTCACCTCCAACGGCACCGTCCACGTCCACCCCACGAAGCGGGCCGATCCGGCCGAGTGGGCCTGGGTCCTTGCCCACTGCCTGCTCCATCTGGGCTTCGGCCATGTGCCGGCCGCCGCCCACGGCCCGCGCGAGCAGCCCGACCGGTTCGACCTCGCGGCCCGCTGCGTGGTCGTCAACCGCTTCCTGCTCACCCATCCGACCGGCCGTCCTCCCGTCGACCTGCCGGATTCCTACCCCGGCGGCGACGAGGAGCAGCTTGCCGCCCGCTGGCGCCGCGACGGCATCCCCGCCCTGTACGAGGACTGCGGTACCGCGGGCGGGCAGGCCGACCAGGTACTCACCACCTGGCGGACGTGGAACAACTCCGCCGTCCCCGACTGGGAGACCTCCTTCGCGCGCGCCCTCACCCGCAGCGTCTCCGCCGCCATGGACGTGGCGGGCGGGCGCCGCGACAGCGTCGGCGGCGTACGCGCACCACAGCCGCCCTGGGACCGGGCTCTGAACTGGTTCGTCTCCTCCTACCCGCTGCTCGGGGGCCTCGCCGCCGGTCTCACCGTCGTGGCCGACGCCGAACTCGCCCGGTCGCAGAGCATCTCCATCGCCGCCGTGAGCTCCGTGGCGGGCGAGATCTACATCAACCCGCTGCGGGCGCTGAGCGACGAGCAGTGGCGGTTCGTCCTCGCCCACGAGATGCTCCACGCCGCCCTGCGCCACGGCGAACGCCGCGGTGGCCGCGATCCGTTCCTGTTCAACGTCGCGGCGGACTACGTCGTCAACGACTGGCTCGTCCAGATGCGCGTCGGCGACATGCCCGATGGGCTGCTGTACGACCCCGGCCTGCGCGGGCTGTCCGCCGAGGAGGTGTACGACCGCATCGCGACCGACCTGCGCCGGCAGCGCCGCCTGGCCACCCTGCGGGGCAGGGGCGCGGGCGACATCCTCGGCGAACCGCTGCCGCACGCCGAGGCCCGCGCGTACACCGACCTGGACGAGTTCTACCGCCGCGGGCTGGTCCAGGGCTTCGATCTGCACCAGTACGGGAAGCGCGGGCTTCTGCCCTCCGGACTCGTCGAGGAGATCCGGGCGCTGGCCCACCCGCCCGTGCCGTGGGACGTGGGACTCGCCCGCTGGTTCGACGCGTATGTCCCGCGGCCCGAGCCCGTACGGTCGTACGCGCGCCCGGCACGGAGGCAGGCGTCGACCCCCGGCATCCCGCGCGCGGGCCGGTACTTCCCCGCGCAGGAGACGGCGCGCTGCACCTTCGGCGTCGTCCTGGACACCTCCGGTTCGATGGACAACGGCCTCCTGGGCAAGGCGCTGGGCGCCATCGCCTCGTACGCGGAGGCACGCGACGTACCCGCGGCGCGTGTGGTCTTCTGCGACGCGGCGGCGTACGACGCCGGTTACCTGCCGCCGGCCGGGATCGCCGGCCGGGTGCGGGTCCGCGGCCGTGGCGGGACCGAACTCCAGCCGGGCATAGACCTGTTGCAGCGGGCCGACGACTTCCCGCCGACGGCCCCGGTGCTCGTCATCACCGACGGGTGGTGCGACACCCTGAGGATCCGGCGCGAGCACGCCTTCCTGATCCCGCAGGGTGCCGCGTTGCCGTTCACGCCGCGCGGTCCGGTGTTCCGGCTGAGCTGAGACCGCGCGGCGGGCCCGTCCGCGTACATCTGGACACAGGACACACGGACACAGGACGTGCGGACGGGTCCGGAACGTCAGCCGACCTCGATGAGCAGATCACCGGCCTCGACCTGCTGCACCCTGCCGATCGCCAGGCGGCGCACCACACCCGCTGCCTGTGCGGTGATCGAGGCCTCCATCTTCATCGCCTCGATGGTGGCGACCGTCTGGCCGGCCGATACCGAAGCGCCCTCTTCGACCTGCAGCGTCACGACCCCGGCGAACGGGGCGGCGACGTGGCCCTCGTTGCCGCGGTCCGCCTTCTCCGCCGCCTTCACATCGGTCGCGACGGACCTGTCCCGTACCGACACCGGCCGCAACTGCCCGTTGAGGGTGGCCAGTACGCTCCGGTAACCGCGCTCGTCCGCCTCGGAGATGGCTTCCAGCTCGATCAGCAGCGTGACACCGGGGTCGAGCGTGACGGTGTGCTCGGTCTCCGTCTCCAGGCCGTACAGGAAGTCCTGCGTCGGCAGCACGGAGGTGTCGCCGTACGCCTCGCGGTGCGCGTTGAACTCCTTGGTCGGGCCCGGGAACAGCAGCCTGTTCAGCGTCGCGCGCGGTGACTCGCGCAGCGCCTCGAGGTCCTCGCCCGAGAGGTGCGGCGTCTGCGTCTTCGCCGGACGGCCCTGCAGCGCGCGGGTACGGAAGGGCTCCGGCCAGCCACCGGGCGGGTCGCCCAGCTCACCCCGCAGGAATCCGATCACGGAGTCCGGCACGTCGAACTTGCCGGGGTCCGACTCGAAGTCCGACGCCTCGACGCCCGCCCCCACCAGATGCAGCGCCAGGTCGCCGACGACCTTCGACGACGGCGTCACCTTCACCAGCCGGCCGAGCATGCGGTCGGCCGCGGCGTAGCAGTCCTCGATGAGCTCGAATCGGTCGCCCAGCCCGAGGGCGATGGCCTGCTGACGCAGGTTGGACAACTGCCCGCCGGGGATCTCGTGGTGGTAGATCCGGCCGGTCGGCGAGGCAAGCCCGGACTCGAACGGGGCGTACACCTTCCGGGTCGCCTCCCAGTAGGGCTCCAGGTCACCGACCGCCTGGAGGGAGAGGCCCGTCGCGCGCTCGGTGTGGTCCGTGGCGGCCACCAGCGCCGACAGGGGCGGCTGGCTCGTCGTCCCGGCCATGGAGGCGACCGCGGCGTCCACCGCGTCCACACCGGCGTCGATCGCGGCGATCAGCGTGCCCAGCTGCCCACCGGCGGTGTCGTGGGTGTGGAGGTGGACCGGCAGGTCGAAACGTTCGCGCAGCGCCGTCACCAGGGTGCGGGCCGCGGGCGGACGCAGCAGCCCGGCCATGTCCTTGATGGCGAGCACATGGGCACCCGCCGCCACGATCTGCTCGGCGAGACGCAGGTAGTAGTCCAGCGTGTACAGGGTCTCGCCCGGGTCCGAGAGGTCCGCGGTGTAGCAGAGCGCGACCTCGGCGACCGAGGTACCGGTGGCGCGGACGGCGTCGATCGCCGGACGCATCTGGGACACGTCGTTGAGAGCGTCGAAGATGCGGAAGATGTCCATCCCGGTGGTCGCGGCCTCGGCGACGAACGCCTCGGTGACCTCGGTGGGGTAGGGCGTGTAGCCCACCGTGTTGCGCCCGCGCAGCAGCATCTGCGTACAGATGTTCGGCACGGCCTCCCGGAGCTTGGCCAGCCGCTCCCACGGGTCCTCGGCGAGGAAACGCAGCGCCACGTCGTAGGTGGCCCCGCCCCAGCACTCGATGCTCAGCAGCTGGGGCACGGTCTGCGCGACGTGCGGGGCGACGGCGAGCAGGTCACGGGTACGGACCCGGGTGGCGAGCAGCGACTGGTGGGCGTCCCGGAATGTGGTGTCGGTGACGGCGACGGCCGACTGGGCACGCAGCTCCGCGGCGAAGGCCTCGGGACCGATGGCGGCGAGGCGCTGCCGGGACCCGGCCGGCGGTGTGCCGGGCGGCAGGGCGGGCAGCTTGTTGGCGGGCTCGATGACCGAGGGCCGGGGGCCGTACGGCCGGTTGACGGTGGTCTCGGCGAGGTAGCCGAGCATGCGGCTGCCCCGGTCCGCCGACGGCCGGGCCCGGATCAGCTCCGGATGCTCCTCGATGAAGCTGGTCGTGATGCGGCCGGCCCGGAAGTCGGGCTGATCCAGTACGGCCCCCAGGAACGGCAGGTTCGTCGCCACTCCGCGGATCCGGAACTCCGCGATGGCCCGGCGCGCACGCCGGGCCGCGTTGGTGAAGTCGTGCCCGTGGCAGGTCAGTTTGACCAGCATCGAGTCGAAGTGCGCCGACACCTCGGCCCCGGTGTGCACGGTCCCGCCGTCCAGCCGGACGCCGGGTCCGCCCGGTGAGCGGTACGCGGAGATGGTGCCGGTGTCCGGCCGGAACCCGTTGGCCGGGTCCTCCGTCGTGATGCGGCACTGCAGCGCCGTGCCGTTGAGGGTGATGTCGTCCTGCGTGAGATGCAGATCGGGCAGCGTCATGCCGGCGGCGATGCGCAACTGCGCGATCACCAGGTCCCGTCCGGTGACCTGTTCGGTGACGGTGTGCTCGACCTGGATCCGCGGATTCATCTCGATGAACACGTGGTTGCCGCGTTCGTCGACGAGGAACTCTACGGTGCCCGCGTTCACGTACCCGATGTGGCGCGCGAACGCTACCGCGTCGGCACAGATCCGGTCCCGCAGCTCCGGGTCAAGGTTCGGGGCGGGCGCGATCTCGACCACCTTCTGGTGGCGGCGCTGCAACGAGCAGTCGCGCTCGTAGAGATGGACGACGTTGCCCTCGGCGTCAGCGAGGATCTGCACCTCGATGTGGCGAGGGTTGATCACCGCCTGCTCCAGGAAGACGGTCGCGTCGCCGAACGAGGACCCGGCCTCCCGCATGGCCGCGTCGATCGCCTCCCGCAGCTCACCCGGCTCCGCGACCCGGCGCATCCCCCGCCCGCCGCCTCCGGCGACGGCCTTCACGAAGACCGGGAAGCCGATGTCCTCGGAAGCGGCGACGAGCGCGTCCACGTCCTCCGAGGGCTCGGACGACTTCAGCACCGGAACTCCGGCCGCCCGGGCCGCCGCGACCGCCCGGGACTTGTTCCCCGTCAGGTTCAGTACCGGCGCCGGCGGTCCGACGAACGTGATCCCGGCGTCGGCGCAGGCAGCCGCGAGGTCCGGATTCTCCGACAGGAAGCCGTAACCCGGGTAGATCGCGTCCGCGCCGGCCTTCCGAGCGGCCCTGATCACCTCTTCCACCGAGAGGTAGGCCCGGACGGGATGCCCGGGCTCCCCGATCCGGTACGCCTCGTCGGCCTTGGCGCGATGGAGGGAATTGCGGTCCTCGTGCGGGTACACGGCCACGGTGGAGATCCCGAGCTCGAACGCCGCGCGGAACGCCCGGATCGCGATCTCCCCGCGGTTGGCGACCAATACCTTGTCGAACATCAAACTCCCCAGTCGTGTCACGGGCACGTGGCCTCAGGACAGGCGATGTCGCACGGAACGCACGTAGCGGCATCCGGTGGTCAGATGGCGGTGTCGAAGCGCTCCAGGGCGCTCGGACCCGGAGCGTTCGACACCGTACCGGAGACCTTCCCAGAGATCGCGGGCGCAAAGGATGGCGTGCGTCACGTGCCGCGATTCCCGCCCGCCGGCCCCCGCGAGCGGACGCCCGCAGCGCCCGGCAGCGCACGGCCGCGGCGGCCGGCGGCTCCCGACCCGGCATCAGAAACCCTGCGCACCCGGGCGGGAACGCGCGCCGAGCGGCCTGGTGGCCGACGCGGCAGGGTGCCGTCTGGTCTGATGCGGACCACGGGACACGAGGCCGTCCGCACCGGCGGGACGCCCCGCGAAAGGAGACCGCGAGGGACCCGACCGCGCCCGGGGACGAGCACGAGGACGTCATGCGCGCCTGGAGAACGATCGGCCCGCTGATGGACCTCGTCACGCCCATGGCCCTGCGGGTGGCCGCCACCCTGCGCCTGGCCGACCTGATCGCCGAAGGGACCACGCACACCGCCGAACTCGCCCGCCGCTCCGCGACCGACCCCGACGCGCTCGGACGGATGCTGCGCCATCTGGTGTGCCACGGCGTCTTCACCGAGCCGGAGCCGGGCCGCTTCGGCCTCAACGAGACGGCGGAGCTGCTGCGTTCCGGCCACCCGGCGGCCCTGCGCCCCGGGCTCGACCTCGACGGCTTCGGCGGCACGATGGACCTGGCGTTCACCGGACTGCTGCACACCGTCCGCACCGGGGAGCCCGCCTGGGAGACGGTCTTCGGCGCCCCGTTCTGGCCCCACCTCGCGGCCCACCCCGAGAGGGGAGCTTCCTTCGACGCCACCATGTCGGCCGGCCCCGCCCTGGTGAGGGATGCGGCGGAAGGCTACGACTGGTCCGAGGCCCGCCATGTCACCGATGTCGGCGGAGGCCGCGGTGCCCTGCTCGCCGAGGTCCTCCGGAACCACCCGGGTCTGCGGGCCACCCTGGTCGATCTGCCGGAGACCGTCGAGCGGGGCCGGGAGTTCCTCGCCGCACGCGGGCTCGGGGACCGGTGCGAGGCCGTCGGCCAGAGCTTCTTCGCCCCGCTTCCCACCGGTTCCGACGTCTACGTACTCCACAAGGTGGTGCACGACTGGGACGACGAACGGGCCCGTGCCCTGCTGCGCGGATGCGCGGCGGCGGCCGGTGACCGGGGCCGGGTCGTCGTCACCGAGGCGGACGGCACCTCCGGCGAGGATTCCGCCGAGTTCGCGGAGATGGATCTGCGCATGCTGGTGCTCGCGGGCGGCCGCGAGCGCAGCCCCGGCGGCTACGCGGCCCTGGTGTCGGCCGCCGGTCTGCGTGTCGCCGGGGAACATACGAGACCCCTGGGCCACGTGGTACTCGACTGCGTCCCGCGGGCCGCCGACGGCCGGTGAGGCGGACCGGGCGCCGGCGCGGGGGAGTCAGGCCGCGTACTGATGGGCCGGGTAGGTGAGGTAGCCCGCATCGCCGCCCTGGTAGTACGTCGTCTCGTCGACCGGGGCGATCGGAAGTCCGCCGCGCAGCCGCTCGACGAGGTCGGGGTTGGCGATGAAGGCGCGGCCGAAGCTGATCAGGTCGGCCCCTTGCCCGAGCCAGTGGTCGGCGTCGTCCCGTCCGGTCTGCTTGGGCCCCATCGGGAGGGTGGGATTGACGATCAGCGCGCCCCGCCATGCCCGGCGCAGAGTGAGGAGGGCCTCCTCCTCGGCGGTGGCCTCAAGATGTACGTAGGCCACTTCGAGACGGGCCAGTTCGGCCAGAAGCGCGGTGTACAACTCGATGGTTCCGCTCTCCTGGACTCCCCAGAACGAGCCGCCGGGAGAGAGACGGATTCCGGTCCTGGCAGCGCCCACGGCGTCGACGGTGGCGGCGACGGCCTCGACGGCGAAGCGGATCCGGTTGGCGACCGGGCCGCCGTAGCGGTCCGTGCGCAGGTTGGCGTTGGACGAGAGGAACTGGGAGATCAGATAGCCGTTGGCGCCGTGCAGTTCCACTCCGTCGAAGCCGGCCTCGACGGCGCGACGGGCGGCCCGGGCGTACGACTCCGCCTGCTCGGGTACCTCTGCGGTCTCCAGGGCGCGTGGCGTCGGGGCGGGCTGCGGCCCGGCCGGTGTGAACACGTCGCCGACGGCCGGGACCGCTGACGGCCCGATCGGCTGCATGCCGGTGGTGTCGGGATGCGAGACCCGGCCGCCGTGCATGATCTGGGCGAAGATCCGTCCGCCATTGGCATGGACGGCTGCGGTCACGGGGCGCCAGGACGCGACCTGCTCATCGGTGTGCAGCCCCGGAGTCCCCGGATTGGACTGCCCGATCCTGCTCGGCTGGACCCCTTCGCTCACGATCAGCCCGGCGCTGGCCCGCTGCGCGTAGTAGGCGGCCATGGACGGTGTCGCCAGCCCGCCGGCCGCGGCCCGTACCCGGCTCATGGGGGCCATGACGACGCGGTTGGGCAGAGCCAGACCGGCGAGGGAGTAGCCGGTGAAAAGAGATGTCACGTGAGGACTCCTCAGCGTTGAGCGATGCCCGGACCTCGGGCATGCAGTTACGCTAAAACCTCACATTGACGTCAGAGGCAAGCCCTGTGACGCAGGACACAACCGGGAGGTTCCGTGCGCATCGGGGAGCTCGCGTCGCGAGCCGGGGTGAGCGTGCGTTCCGTGCGCTATTACGAGGAGCAGGGCCTGCTCGCCAGCACCCGCAGCGCCAGCGGTCAGCGGCACTACACGGCTGAGTCGGTCGAACGGGTCGCGTTCATCCAGCGCCTGTACGCGGCAGGCCTGTCCAGCCGCACCGTCGCCGAGCTGCTGCCCTGCGTCGACGCGCCGAGCAGGGAGAACTCCGACTCCGCGCTGGAGCGGATGGCCCAGGAACGCGATCGGCTCTCCCTGCACATCGAGGATCTCCTGCGCACCAGGGAGACCCTGGACGCACTGGTGGAGACGGCCCGGGCGTACCGGGAGCAGCTGGGGGCGCCGGCTGCCGACTGAACCCACGGGCCGGGCCCCGTCCCCGGCCGGAGGCGGGTGCCGTATGCGTGGCGGCTTGCCCGTCAGGTGCTGCGGTCGCCGGAGGCGAGGCGGTCCAGCCACTCCCTCAGGAGCTGCTGCTCCGAGGTGCTGAGGGCCGTCTGCTCGGGCAGTGCCGCACGCAGTGCGCGTGCGGCGCCGGCCGGGCCCGCACTCTGTACGGCGGGTTCCTGACTGGTCACCGCGGCGACCATGGATTCCCGCAGCGCGGTCAGCAGCGCCGGGTCGCGCCGGTCCTTTGGGAGGGACAGCCACGTGAGCACCGCGCCGCGTGCCGTGGCGTGGATGATCATCGCCGCGAGTTCCTCGCCCACGCGGAGCCAGCCGCCGGCGGCCAGGCGCCGGATCCGGCCCCTGAGGATCTCCATTCCCGCGTTGAAGGCGGCCGACGCGGGCTCTGTCGGCTCGCTGTACATCAGTGAGTACAGGGCCGGGTTGGCCAGCCCGAACTCGACCGCCAGATCCCATCCGGCCCGCAGGTCGTCGATGGGCTCCGACGGATCGGGGTCGACGTGCTTGGCCGCCAGGAAGCGGGCGAAGCCGTACTCGGCCACCGCTTCGAGCAGCCCGTCCTTGTCGCCGAACAGGCGGTAGATGGCGGGCGGTTGCAGGCCGGCCGCCACCGCGACGGCCCGGGTGGTGACCGCGTCGCGCCCCTCCCGTGCCAGCAGGTCGGCGGCGGCCTCGATGACCCGTTGCCGCGGCTGATCGTGCCCTTGCGGGGTGATGTCGGGGGTGGCGCCGGTGCCTGGGGTGCTGCGCGGAGACGGTGGCATGTATCAACGATACAGCGATGTTGGTTCCGTCGTTAGTATCGGTGTTATCGTGAAAATGATTCCACTGGAACAATGAGCGGAGTGCGACATGATCATCGTGACCGGAGCGACAGGCCGGCTCGGGCGGCAGATCGTCGAGAGGCTGCTGGTACGCGTACCGGCGGACCGGATCGGCGTCAGCGTCCGGGACCCGCAGAAGGCACAGGCGTTCGCCGACCGGGGCATCCGCGTGCGGCACGGCAGTTTCGACGACCCGGCCGGCCTCGCTCACGCCTTCGAAGGCGCCACCCAGGTCCTCCTCGTGTCCGTCGACCGCATGGGTGAGGAGGCCGTACGGCTCCACCGGACCGCGATCGAAGCGGCCGCCACCGCGGGGGCCCGCCGCATCCTCTACACCAGCCACATGGGCGCCGACCCCGCTTCGCGCTTCCAGGCCTGCCGCGACCACGCCGCCACGGAGCAGGCGCTCAGCAAGTCGGGCGTGCCCTGGACGGCGCTGCGCAACGGCTTCCACGCGTCGGCCGCGGTGCAGTTCCTCGGCCACGCCGCCGCATCCGGGAGCCTGGTCCTTCCCGAGGACGGCCCGGTCAGCTGGACCGCACACGCCGACCTCGCCGATGCGGCCGCCGCCGTCCTGGCGGACGAGGGCAGGTTCGACGGCCCCACACCGCCGCTCACCTCCACGCAGGCGCTCACCTTCGACGATGTCGCCGGCCTCGCCACCGCTGCCACGGGCCGCACCATCACGAGGGCCACCGCTTCCGACGAGGTGTTCCGCGACCAACTGCGGGGTAACGGTGCGCCGGCTGGGGCGGCGGACCAGGTGCTGGGCATCTTCGAGGCCGCCCGCGCGGGCGAGTTCGCCACGGTCGACCCGACTCTGGCCGGCCTGATCGGCCGCGAACCGACTGCCCTGCGTGCGGTCCTGAGCGAGTACCTGTCCCCCGACGGCGGACACTGAAGGGCGGGCGGACCGGTTGGCCGACGCGCGGCGTACGTCGCACCGAGTGACCCTACGGGCACCCCGTAGTCGCCTGCGTCGAGCGAGGGCGGACGGGGCCGCGGCCCGGAGCCCGGTGGTCAGGTGACGGATGATCCGCCGAGGCCGCGTTCGGCACCAGGCGTACGGGAACGGGCCATGCGCACGTTCGGCAGCCGGCCCCGCCAGAGCTCCCGCTCGCCCGTGGGCTCGAATCCGTACCTCTCGTAGAAGCGGACCGCCCGCTCGTTGTACTCGGTGACCCACAGGAAGACGGGTGCGCCTTCGGCCCAGGCGAGGAACTCTTCCATCAGCCGGCCCCCGGCTCCGTGGCCTCGCGCCTGTTCCAGCAGATACATCGGCCCGAGCGTCACCACCTCGCCCCGGCGGCCGCACAGGAAGCCGACGATCTCCGTCCCGGCGCGGACCACGCGGCAGAACAGCAGGTCCGGCTGCCGGCCGGCCGCCTCGATGAACTCCCGCCACCCGGCGATACCCTCCGCGGTCGCGGAGGAGCCGCGGTGCTCGCGTATCCAGGCCTCATCGACGCCCGCTTCCTCGTCGGGGTAGGTCTGCAACCAGACCGTCAACTGCAAAGGGCCCAGGGCTGCCGCGTCGTCGGGAGCCGGAACTCCGATCACATGAGTCACGCGTGCCATCTTTCACGTACGGCCGGACGACGCCAGTAATCGACTACCGCCGGAGCAGGGAAGAGCGGAGACTCGTTCCGTGGCCGACATGGAACTGTTCCGGGAGACCGTCATCGCGTGGGCGGCCGGCGGCCCTGATGAGACCGCGCGTGAACTGGCCGCGGGGCTACCGGTCCGGGCGGCCGTCCTGTTGGAGGGGCCGAGCGACTCGGCGGCGGTGAACGCACTGGCGGCGCGCCGCGGCCGGAACCTGGCGGCCGAAGGGATCTGCGTCCTGCCGATGGGCGGTGCCATGAGCGTCGCACGCTTCGCCCGCCTCCTCGGGCCGCCGGGACTGGGCCTTCGGCTCACGGGGCTGTGCGACGAGGCCGAACGGCCCTACTACACGCGCGGTCTGGAGCGCGCGGATGCCGCGCAGGAGGAGTTCTTCGTCTGCGCCGCGGACCTGGAGGACGAACTCATCCGCGCTCTGGGCGTGACGCGCGTGGAGGAGCTCATCCGGGCCGAGGGGGACGGGCGCGCCTTCCAGACCTTCCTGCACCAGCCCGCCCAGCGCGGCCGAACCCCGCAGCAGCGCGTGCGGCGCTTTCTCGGTACGAAGAAGGGGCGCAAGATCCATTATGGCCGCGTCCTCGTGGAGGCACTCGAACCCGACCACGTACCCGCCCCGCTCGAGCGCCTCCTCGCCGGCCTCTGACCGCCGGGCTTCGGCCCACAGGCTGCTGTCGCACGACGGTCAGTTCGCGTGCGGGAGCGGGCCCGGCGGGCGGAACGGGCCGTCGAGGGCGGCCCACTGGAGCAGCATGATGGTCTTCGCGTCGACGATCGTGCCGGCGCGCACCATGCCCAGCGCCTCGGTGAACGGGAGCTCGACGGTGGTGATGTCCTCGCCCTCGGCCGCGATGCCCGTCGTCCCGGTCGGATTGTTCACCGGGTCGTACGGGGCGGCGTAGAAGTGCAGGCGCTCGGTGACGGAGCCGGGGCTCATGTAGACGGCGAAGACGTGCTCGGGAGTGCCGATGACGTGTCCGGTCTCCTCGGCGGCCTCGCGGCGGATCGCCGTGTGGGGGCTGTCACCGTCGAGGAGCCCGGCCGCTGCTTCCAGCAGCATGCCGTCGGGGTGGCCGTTGACGTAGGCGGGCAGGCGGAACTGACGGGTGAGCAGCACGGTGCGCCGGGCGGCGTTGTGGAGCAGGATCGTCGCCCCGTCGCCGCGGTCGTACGTCTCCCGCTGCTCGCGGCTGACATGTCCGTCGGTGTGCTCGTAGTCGAAGGTCGTCCTGCGCAGGACGTACCAGTCGCAGGACAGCACCTCCACATCCCGGATCCGCACGCGGGGATTGCCGGTCAGACCGAGGCCGTGCCGGTCCAGGCCGGTGCGGCCACGGCGGTCGGGTGTGTCGAGGCCGGCGGTCATCGGGCGGCCGGGACGTCGGCGAGGCCGGTGTAGACGGCCAGGCCCTGGGCGCGGGCCCGGGTGACCATCCGGTCCGCCCCCTCGGACGTGCCGCCGATCCGCAGAACGGCGTCACAGCGGGCGAGGAGTTGCTCGGCGACCGGGTGGAAGATCTCGTCGAACAGCGGGTCTCCGGGCCGGGTGCTTCCCGCGGCATCCAGGAGCGGCAGGGCGAGGGCCTCGCCGGTGACGGGCAGGTGCCCGGCGCGGAAGAGGAGGAGAGCCGACTCGTTCATCGCACGGACGTTGGCCTCCAGCTTGTCGGGGTCGTCGCCGGTGCCGGATCGGTACGGGCCGGCGACGAGAATCATCAGAGAACGGGGATCGGTGGCCAAGGCGGCACTCCTCAATCGGGGGGCGGACGGGGACGGGGGGTCAGGCCAGTACGGTCTCGACGCCTGCCTCACGCAGGGCGTCCAGGGTCTGCGGACCGCTCGGATGGGTGCCGGCTTCTCCGGCGGCCCGGTCGGTGACGAAGCAGTGCACGGCCTCGAGGGGCGCCACGCGGCTGAAGGCGCGTACGCCGAGCTTGGTCGCGTCCGCCACCGCGATGGTGCGGTCGGCACGCGTGAGCCCGGCCTGCTTGACAGCGGCGTCGTCGAGCGAGAACTCCGACCAGCCGTCCGCGGCGTGCACACCGCCGATGGACATGACGAAGCAGTCGAAGGCCAAGGACTCCAGCGTCCGCAGCGCCAGCGGCCCGACGAACGACCGCTCGCCGGGCCGCGAGCGCCCGCCCACGACCAGGAGTTCGATGCCCGGTCGGTCGGCCAGACACAGCGCGGCCTGAAGACTCAGCACGGCGACCGTCAGCGGAGCCCGCGCCGCCAGGTGCTCGGCCACGTGCACCGTGGTGGTGCCCGCATCGAGCAGCACCCGTGATCCGGGCTCGACCAACGCGGCCGCCGCGGCTCCCAGGTGATCCTTGGTTGCGGCCTGCCACGGCTCACGCGCCGAGAATCCGGCGTCCTCACCCCGGGACCGCGTCGCCACGGCTCCACCGTGAACGCGCCGCACCAGGCCCTGGGCCTCCAGGGCATCCAGGTCCCTGCGCACGGTCATCTCCGACACGCCCAGTCGCCGGGAGAGCTCGGAAACGGAGACGCGATCGGACCCCTGCACCAGTCGCAGGGTCAGGTCCAGGCGGGTAGCGACACTCATGAGCACTTTCTACCATCGCGATGTTCGAATGAACAACCTTCTGATTGCACTGCGGGCGCCCGTCGACCCCTCCGCCTCGTGCAACGCGCGGGTTGCGCATGACGTTTCATCGTGCAACCCTGGAGTTGCAAGTCAAGCGGCAACGAGAAAGGAAGTCATCTCATGAGCGAGGACCGGATCGAACGCGAAACTCTGATCGAGGCGTCCCTGGAGCGTGTCTGGTCACTGGTGGCCCAGCCCGGCTTCTGGGTGGCCGACAAGGCGAGCCTGCCGGGCACCGTGGCAAGGGAAGGGGAAACGATGGTGGCGAAGCACGCGGAGCACGGCGACTTCCCGGTACGTGTCGAGAAGGTCAGTCCGCCGACGTACCTGGCGTACCGCTGGACCAGTGCGTTCCCGGGCGAGGAACTGCGTGAGGACAACAGCACCCTCGTGGAGTTCACCCTGACCCCGGAGGGCGACCGGACGCGGCTGCGCGTCGTCGAGAGCGGGTTCGCGGCCCTGGCGGGGTCCGAGGAGCTGCGCAGTCAGAACCTCAAGGACCACACCGGAGGCTGGCCCCTGGAGCTCGACGCGCTCAAGACGCGTGCCGAACAACCCGCCGCATGACGGAAGAACGTCCCGGCACCGCCGATGCCGTCAGTCATGTCCTCGGCGCACTCGCCGATCCGACGCGCCGCCAGTTGCTCGATCTGCTCGCGGCGCGGGGCGAGGCCACCGCGACCACCCTCGCCGAACGGCTTCCCGTCTCACGGCAGGCGGTGGTCAAGCACCTGGCCGTCCTGGACGCCGCCGGGCTGGTCTCCGGCACCCGCGTCGGTCGCGAGGTGCGGTACGCGGTACGGCCTGCGGCGCTCGACGCGACGGCGCGGTGGATGGCCTCCCTGGCGGCCGACTGGGACCGGCGGCTGGCGCACATCAAACGCGTCGCCGAGGCGGCGGAGCCTGACGCGCGGCCAACGCGGCCCGAGTGAAGCGGAACCCCGGCAGGCCCGGTACGTGGCGTGTCTCGCGCCACGAACGGCGAGCGGGGGAGGGGGAGGTGTCCCGCGGAGGCCGGGGACACACCATCCGGGAGGTGCCAGACGTCGGCGACGAGACGCCGGCCCGCGCCTGCACCGTGTCGGGCGGACTGGCCGACGGCCAGGACATGGGCCGTCGCCGACGCGGGCCGGCCTCACCGGTGGAAGGCGCGGTGCTGACGTTCCCCGGTGCACGCGCGGACGGCCGGGTCCGGGTGGTCACCTGCACCCGGATGAAGACCGGGGAGGCCCCCTGACGGAGGACGCGGCCGTCGATAACGACCCTGCCGCGCCGCGTCCCCGCGCACGGCCGGGCCGGTGAGACGAACGGGCGCTCCGCCGGGGGCGGGGCGCCCGTTCGGTGTCATGCCTGGCCGGCCATGCGGGCGCTCAGCGTCCGGACCACCTCGGTCAGGACCTTCTCGCGCCAGTTCTTGTCGGCCTCCGGGTACTCCCCGACACCGTCCGCGGTCGAGGAACCGCTCACCTCGAACTCGTAAGGCCCCTGATGGCAGACCAGTTGGTCATCGTCCTCAACGAAGCACCCCGCCGGGCCGAGCGAGTCGCCGAGGTCCCGGTACTTCTCGGGGTCCTGGCCGCCGTTCTTCGCCGCGTACTCCTGGTCCTTCGCATACCCCTGCGCCACGAGCGCGGGGTCGGCGACGCTCTGGAACACGATGCGGATGGTGCTGTTGTGCTCGCTCTCGTACTCGGCCGGCAGACCGAACGCGGTCTTGCAGCCTCCCTTCGCCACGTCGCCCGTGGTCCCCGGGGCCGATTCCGTGAGCGGGTTGAAGTTGAGGACGGTGACCTTGACGGGTTCCCGCTCGAACTCCTCCGCCTGCGGCAAAATCGCCCGGATCTCCTCGTCGCTCAGGGCCGCGCACGCGTCCGGCCACTGCGTCACAGGGACCGAACTCCCCTGAGGTGGCCGGGCGTCGAGCCGGGCGCCGGACGGCTTCGCCGACCCGAACTCCAGCGGCGGTACCTCGGTGCCGCATCCGGTCAGCGCGACGGCCGCGGCCGCGACCGCCGCTGCGGCCAGGGGGATACGGTTCCGGTTCATTGTCGGCACGCTCAACTCCGGTCTGATGCCTGGTTACTTGATGATGCACTCATAGGAATACGGCAGATGTGACTCAGCGCGCGAGATGAATGCGGAGATGGACGGCGACTTCGTGCGCATCCCGCTCCCCGGCCCGGCCTGATCCAGCTTGATCCGGCCTGATCCGAACAAAGACCGCGGCCGCGTTGATCGGCATCGCCCGCACGACGCCTGTCCGTCGCCGTAGTGGTCGTATACGGCGACCTCGCCGCTCCCGGTGTCGTGGCGCGCCACCGCGGTGAAGGCGACACCCGAGACCGGAGGCTCCGGGGGCGGCCCGGCAGACGTGGCGATGGGCGGTCGTGGCGGGTCTCGGGGCGAGGGGGGACCTCGATCAGCTGTTCATCATCATGATTATGTTTCAGATACATGTCCATTGACGTGAACATGATGGACCCTTAGGGTCTATGGAAAGCGCTTGCACACCACGATGACGGTTCCTCTCCGTGAGACCCCGTTCACGGACTCGAACAGACACGGTGCCATGGCCAAGGCCTCGACAGAAGGGGCACCCACGTTTTTCCCCGGACGTGGCCGCGGTCGCACCGTCCGGCATCGCCGAGCCGGCAGCACAGTTGCCCGGTCCGCCGCCCCACCCAGAGGCGGGCCCCGCAGCCGCACGAACGCGCCCCACCCACTCGTCGAACGAACCAACCCCCACCTGGAGTCGAACGATGCAGATCAAACCCGTCATCGCATGCGTCAGCCTGTTGGCCGGCTCGCTGGCCGCCGTGAGCGGCGCGACCGCTCAGGCAGCGCCCACGCCGCACCGGGCACTCGCCGGCGCTGCGTCCGTAGTCCCCTCGACGCTGGACGCCACCGCCCTCTACGTGGCGCCGGACGGCACCGACGGCGCAGCCGGAACAGAAGCGGACCCGACGACCCTGGCCTCGGCCATCAGCCGCGTCGACTCCGGCGGCACGGTCTACCTGCGCGGCGGTACGTACCACTACGCACAGACCGTCACCATTGCGCCGGGCAACGACGGTTCGGCGAGCGCCCGCACCACCCTGGCCGCCTACCCGGGCGAGAGCCCGGTGCTGAACTTCGCGGAGATGAGCGAGGACCCGGCCAACCGCGGGCTCGCCGTCAACGGGGACTTCTGGCACATCAACGGCATCGTCGTCGAGCACGCCGGTGACAACGGGATCTTCGTCGGCGGCAGCAACAACATCGTCGAACGCGTTGTGACACGCTTCAACCACGACTCGGGGCTGCAGATCTCACGGATCGCCTCGACCACCCCGGACGACGAGTGGCCCGCCGACAACCTCATCCTGAGCTCGGAGTCGCACGACAACGCCGACTCCGACGGCGAGGACGCCGACGGCTTCGCCTCGAAGCTCACCTCCGGCCCCGGGAACGTCTTCCGCTACACGGTGTCCCACAACAACATCGACGACGGCTGGGACCTCTACACCAAGAACGAGACCGGCCCCATCGGCCCGGTGACCATCGAGGACTCGCTCTCCTACAGCAACGGCACGCTGTCGGACGGGACGGTGAACGCCGACGGTGACCGCAACGGCTTCAAGCTCGGCGGCGACGGCATCGAGGTCGACCACGTCGTGCGCCGCAACATCGCCTACGGCAACGGCCATCACGGATTCACGTACAACAGCAATCCCGGCTCGATGACGGTGTCGGACAACGTCTCCATCGACAACGAGGAGCGCAACTTCTCCTTCGACAAGGGCACTTCCGTCTACCGCAACAACACGTCCTGCCGCAGCGGCAGCGGCTCCAACGACAAGACGGTCGGCGACGCGGACAGTTCGAACCAGTTCTGGACCGGCTCGAACGGCTCCCGCTGCTCCGCGTACGACGGAGGCCTGGACTGGTCGTTCGCTGCGGACGGCCACCTCGTCGTGACGTTCGGCGGCACCGTCGTGACTCCGTAACCGACCGACGACCGGTGAAGG
>NZ_RDBK01000043.1:109143-182864 GCF_008042275.1 Streptomyces sp. OR43
CCCCCGCATCCCCCGCCCTGGTCGTGTACACCTCCGGCACCACCGGCCCGCCCAAGGGCGCCGTCCTGCCGCGCCGGGCGATCGCCGCCTCGCTGGACGCGCTGGAGGACGCCTGGCAGTGGACCGGGGACGACGTCCTCGTCCACGCCCTGCCCCTGTTCCATGTGCACGGACTGATCCTGGGCATCCTCGGCCCGCTGCGCCGGGGCGGTTCCGTACGCCACCTCGGCCGGTTCTCCACCGAGGGCGTGGCCCGGGAGCTGGGCTCCGGCGGCACGATGCTGTTCGGGGTGCCGACGATGTACCACCGGCTGGCGGAAGCGCTCGACGAACCGGCGGCCTCCGGTGGCCTCGCGAAGGCCCTCGCGGGCGCGCGGCTGCTGGTCTCCGGGTCGGCCGCGCTGCCGGTCCACGACCACGAACGGATCGCGGCCGCGACCGGCCGCCGGGTCATCGAGCGGTACGGCATGACGGAGACGCTGATGAACACGGGCGTCCGGGCCGACGGCGAACCGCGCCCCGGTACCGTCGGCGCGCCCCTGCGCGGCGTCGAGCTCCGCCTGGTGGAGGAGGACGGGACCCCGCTCGCGGATCCCGCGTCCATCGGCGAGATCCAGGTGCGCGGCCCGAACCTGTTCACCGAGTACCTGAACCGCCCCGACGCCACCGCCGCGGCCCTCACCGCCGACGGCTGGTTCCGCACCGGCGACATGGCCACGCTCGACCCCGACGGGTACGTACGGATCGTGGGCCGCAAGGCCACCGACCTGATCAAGAGCGGCGGCTACAAGATCGGCGCCGGTGAGATCGAGAACGCGCTGCTGGACCACCCGGGCGTCCGCGAGGCCGCCGTCACCGGCGAGCCGGACCCGGACCTGGGCGAACGCGTCGTCGCCTGGGTGGTGCCGGCCGACCCCGCCGCCCCGCCCTCGGCCGCCGAGCTGGCCGACCATGTCGCCGCCCAGCTCTCCCCGCACAAGCGCCCGCGCACCGTCCGCTATCTGGACGCCCTGCCGCGCAACGACCTGGGCAAGATCATGAAGCGGTCCCTCCATGGCTGAGCGCCCGACGGCCCGTGAGGCCGTCGCCGCCCTCACCGCCGACTTCACCGAGTCCGCCGCACCCACCGGGGACACCGCGGGCGACGGACCGCTCGACTGGTCCGGGTACGCCGAGTCCCGGGCCAGGGCCACCGCCCGTACCGGCGAGCAGGAGTCCGTCGTCCACGGCACCGCCACGGTCGGCGGCCGGCCCTGCGTGCTGATCTCCTTCGAGTTCGGCTTCCTCGGCGGCTCACTGGGACAGCGCACCGGCGACCGGCTGGAGGCCGCGTACGAGGAGGCCATGACCCGGCGGCTCCCCCTCGTCTCGCTCATCGCGACGGGCGGCAGCCGGATGCAGGAGGGCATGATCGCGCTCACCCAGCTGCACCGGGTGGCCCGCGCCTCGGCCCGGCTGCGCGCGGCCGGTCCGGCGCAGCTCGCGGTCCTGCGCGACCCGACGACCGGAGGCGGCWGGGCGACCCTGGGCGCGGGCGCCGACGTGATCCTGGCGCTCCCGGGCGCGCAGGTCGGGTTCGCCGGCTCCCGGGTCCGGCCGCCGGACGCGGACCCGGACGCCTACACCGCCGAGGGCCAGCTGGCGGCCGGCCAGACCGACGCGGTCGTCCCGCCCGGCGAACTGCCGGCCACGGTGGGCCACTGGCTCCGGCTGCTCGCCCTCCGCGACACCCCGCCCGCCCCCGCCCCGGTCCCGGCCGCGCTCTCCTCGGCGGGGCTTCCCCGGACAGGCTGGGACGCGGTGCTCCGGGCCCGGTCCGCGTCACGGCCGCACGCCGAGGCGTATCTGGACGCCTACTTCACCGTGCGGCTCCCGCTGAGCGGCGACCGCTGCGGGGGCACGGACCCGGGGCTGTTGTGCGGCTTCGGGCTGCACGAGGGACAGCCGGTCGCCTACGTGGCGCAGTGCGGCACCGCGACCCGCCCGGCCGGCTACCGCACCGCGGCCCGCGTGATCCGGCTGGCCGACCGGCTCGGGGTCCCGGTCCTCACGCTGGTCGACACCCCGGGCGCGGCCAACGACGCGGCGGCGGAGCGCGCCGGTGCGGGCGCGGCCATCGCCGACGCCTTCGCGGCGATCGCGGCGGCCCGGGTCCCCGTCACGACGCTGGTGATCGGCGAGGGCGGCTCGGGCGGGGCGCTGGCCCTGGCGGCGCCGGACCGCACCCATGTCACGGCGGACAGCTATTTCTCCGTCATCGCCCCGGAGCTCGCCGCGGCGATCCTCAAGCGCTCCCCGGACCAGGTGCACGCCACGGCCGGCCAGCTGCGGCTGCGCCCACAGGACCTGGTGGACCTCGGCGTCGCCCGCTCGGTCGTGCGACGGGACCCGCCGGGACCGTGACCCGTGTCCGGCGCGCAGGAGGGGCGAGGGGTGGTTAGCGTGGCAAAGGGGCCCGTTCCCACGTGAGGAGATGACCGGCCATGGCCGCAGAACCACAGGGCACACCGTGCTGGGCCGACGCGACGTTCGGCGACCTGGAAGGCGCGAAGCGCTTCTACGGTGAGGTGCTGGGCTGGACGTACGGCGACTCGCTGCCCGAGTTCGGCAACTACACGCAGGCCTACGTGGACGGCAAGGCGGTCGCCGCCCTGATGCCGCCCGTGCCCGGCCAGGACGTGCCCCCCGCCTGGTGTCTGTACCTCGCCTCGCCGGACGCGGCGGCCACCGCCGCCAAGGTCCGCGAGAACGGCGGCACGGTCCTGGTGGAGCCGATGCAGGTCGGCGAGTTCGGGACGATGGTCCTGGCGAGCGACCCGGGCGGCGCCGCCTTCGGGGTGTGGCAGGCGGGCACCCACGAGGGTTTCGAGGCGCGGACGGTGCCCGGCGCGTACGCCTGGGCCGAGGTCTTCACCCGGGAGCCGGCGAAGGCGGACGCCTTCTTCCCGGCGGTGTTCGGCTACGGGGTGAAGCGCATGGTCGACGACGCGGTCGACTTCACGCTGTACGACCTGGGCTCGGACCCCGTACTCGGCCGGATGAAGATGACGGACGAGTTCCCGGCCGAGATGCCGGCGCACCTGAACGTGTACTTCACCGTCGCCGACTGCGACGCCGCGGTGGAGAAGGCGAAGGCGCTCGGGGCGGAACTCCGGTTCGGCCCGATGACCATGCCGTTCGGCCGGTTCGCCGCGCTGACCGACCCGCAGGGCGCCGCGTTCTCGCTGATCGACGGGACGACGACCGGGGGCGACATGCCCGAGATCGAGGACGTCTCCTGACCTGTCCCCCGGCCCGGCTGGGGCGGCCGCCCGCGTGATGATCTCCGCACTGCCTCCGTACCGGCGGACGCACCCGGGGGGCGGGCCGGGCCCACGCATACGCGCAGCGCCCGGCCGGGATTTCTCGGCCGGGCGCTGCGCGTATCACGTCAGGTCGTCGGCGTCCCTCCAGGGAACCGCTTCGCGCTTCGGCGAAGGTCCACTGAGGGCTGTCCCGCAATTCCTGGCGGGACAGCCCTTAGACGCCGAGACCCATATCAATCCACGTGACCATGGGGAAAGAATCCAGATAATCGAGATCCGAGTCGTGCAGACCTGCGATCCTCACGGCAGAATATCCGGCCCTGTTCAGCCATGGCGCCTGCGGATCAACTGCCGGACCGACTTCCGCCATAAGGTTGTTGGCGACGTGGATTCGATATCCGGGACGAGGCCATCGCCATCCGCCGAAATCCACGCATTCCAGCGGATCGAGAATCTGGGGCAACGCTTCGTCCGGTACCTGCGCACCCAGTCTGCCGGAACCGGACAGCAGGATGACCGACCTCACGGTCGCATGCACAAGCAGTTCCGCGAGATCCTCGGGACTTCGGCGCAGAGCCCTGGTCGACTCTCCCTCATAGACAATATCCGGCTGATCGGGATCGAACGCCCAAACCCAGTCGCCGGTCGAGTCCTCCATAAATGCGACCCGATCCACGCCAGTCCGGACACGGGATGGTTCATAAACGTTCGTGCCGGCAGAACGAACCTCGGGCCAGCAAGACGTGAGCCCGTACCACTTCCTGAGTGGCAGCGGAAGATGGAGAGGAAAGTCTGCCGGTGGAACCGCGGGGAGCCGCGCTGGACCACGCCAGCGGCCAAGGAGATCGGAGGAATCGATATCGGACGGGTTGATCATTCGGTCATTATGGCACCCACGCCCATCTGCTCACCATGCAGGTGGGCGTGCTACTTCACGTTCAGGGATTCATTCTCCCTGGCGGGTCCTGCACGCGGCCGCTGTCGGACGGGCCGGAAGCAGGGGGCGGTTCCCCGGCACGAACCTGTCGGCCGGGGAACTCCGCCCAATCGCTAACTGTCAGCCCCGCCAATGAACATTCGATTCCTTATTGCTCCGCTGTCGTTCCGCCAGATCACCAACATTCTTCCGCCCTGCGGAATCATTGCACGCATGGCCGGAAGGCAATACTTGCACGCACCGTAGGTGCCGGTGATGTAGAGGGTGGCGTTCTGACCAGTACGGCGCATGATGGCCGCGGTCTGATTCTCGAGATGATGGAAGTTCTCAGCCGTGGTTCCGGAAGGTGCGACGTGGTCAGGCCTGAGGTTACGGCCGTCCCCACCCGACGAAAGGTCGAATCTGGTGCCATCGTCGAGGATGGCGTGGCCCGACATCCCACCCGGGTTGTCGAAACTGTCGGCCGCCGCGTGGGCCCTGCTGAGGCCCTCCTCCATATCCGATTGGCACGGAAGCGAATTGTGAACAAGGACCGGCGTAGCCCCCGCCAGCACGTAGTACGTGTGCAGGTCGGAGACGGTCAGGTTGTGGACCGTGGCGTCCTGCGCGGTCCACCGCTGGATCGCGGTGACCTGGACGTAGGTGCCCGCGCTGGTGCGGAGCCATTCACCGGACTCGAGGTCGGCGGCGTCGATCCACTCACCGAGTTCGGCGACCCAGAAGGGGTGGCCGGCGGTCGCGGTGATCCGGGCCGTCTTCGAGCCGCTGTCGCCGTCGAGGTCGATCGTGACCTCGACCAGGTGCTTGAGGCCCTGACCCTTGATTTCGGCGGTGACCGTCCGGACGACGCTCTCACCGGACTCCGGGTCGGTCGCGACGACCTTGTCGCCGGCCTTCACCTTCTCGATCGGCTTGGTCGAACCATCGGCCATCAGCACCTTCGTGCCGGGCACGAAGCTGTTGGCCGGGCAGGAACCGCCGCCGTCGGCCCGGCCGGAGCCGCCGCCGCCGCTGGTGCCGCCCTTGCTGCGGGAGGAGCCGCCGGACTTGCCGCCGCCACCGCCCCCCGAACTCTTGCTACCGCCGCCCTTGCCCGCGCTCGGGTGGGAGGAGGACTTGGGTGCGGCCTTGGCCTGGGCCTGCTTGTGGACGGGGTTACCCGTCTTCCGCTTCGCGGCGGCCGCTTCGTCCGCCTTTCTCTTGGCGGCTTCGGCGGCCTTCTTCTTGGCCCTCTGCGCGGCCTCCTTCTTGGCCTTCTCGATGGCCAGCTTCTTGGCCTTCAGCGCGGCGGCCTCGGCGGCCTTGGCGGCCTTGAGGACCAGCTCGGCGGCCCGTTTGGCCACCTTGAAGGCCTTGATGGCCTCGATGGTGCGGTTGACCGCCTTGATCACCGATGGGATCTTCCCGAGCTTGGACCACGGGATGGCGTCGACCACGATGCTGACGCAGGACCACATGTCGCCGCCGAAGCAGGCCATGGCGTCGTTGATGCCGATGAAGTCCTTCAGCGTCTCCCACGCGACCGCCAGGATGACGGAGGTGAGGGACTTGCCCTGCATCGCCTGCGCCTGCGCGACCTGCGCCGCGGACAGACCCGCACCCGCGAGGGCCGCGGCCTTCTCCGAAGCGCTCAGGACGATCGACTCACCGGTCGGGTCGGAGTAGGTGACCGGGTTGTTCTGCGCGTACGCGTACCCGTTGGACTGCAGCGGGTCGTTCACATCGAGCACCGGGTCGGCGGACAGGAAGCGTCCGACCACCGGGTCGTACAGCCGGACACCCAGCGGCTGGTAGCCGGAGGAGTCGTCCCGGGTCTGGCCGAGGAACCCCTTGTGGTCCTTGAGGTCCGTGCCGGCGGTACCGCGCTCGTTGCCGAACGGGTCCTGCTTGCGGATGCGGACCGGCATGCCGCCGTAGAGGCCGACCTCCGTGTACGCGCTGCCCTGATGGTCCGTGGTCTGGGCGACCAGGGTGTCCGCGCCGGTGCCGTAGGCGTAGCGCATGACCGCGCCACCCGGAACCCCGTAGGTGCGCTGGGTGTTGACCAGAGCGCCGCCCTGCTGGACGGTCACCTCGGCCTCGCCCAGGTGGAGGGTCGCCTGCTTGCCCTGGATGGTGAGCAGCCGGGCGCCGTCGGGGCCGTAGATGTGACGGGTGTCGTTCTGCGGCAGCCACTGCTGGGCGGCCTGGGCCGAGGCACAGGTGGTGAGCACGATCGGCGTCGCGTTCACGTTCGCCGAGCCCTGCACCGCGAGGCACAGGCCGGAGGCCGAGTGAGTCAGCTGACCGGTGGTGTTGCGCTTCAGCTCCTGCGCGGCCGATCCGTTGCACTTCTGGATCTGGAGCGCCGACCCGGCCGTGTTGGCCGCGGGCTGGAGGCACCAGGTGCCATGCACCGAGAGCGTGCCCTTGTCGGGGTCCGTCTGCGGCGCCGCCGCCGTGCCCGGGGTGGGCGTGAACTTGAAGTTCTGCGCTGCCGAGGCGTTGCAGTCGGAGAGCTGGATCGGCTGGCCGGCCGCGGCCGTGCCCGACTTCAGGTCCAGGCACTTCTGGCCGAGGCCCACGTACGGGGTCTTGCCGCCGGTGCCCGCACCGGTGATCCGGTCGACCTGGCCGTCATAGGTCCAGGTCAGGTCCTGCTTGTCACCGTTCTCTATTGAGGTGACCGACTTGGTCTCGCCGGTCAGCTCGTACAGCCGGGTGGCCTCGGCCGTGATCTGCGCCCCCGCGGGGGTGGTGTAGCTCTTCGACACCTTGGTCAGCGTGTGCGGCTGGTCCTTGGCGGCGTTCTTGCCGTACGCGTACGTGGAGACCGCGTTCTTGGTGGTGTCGCCGGAGAGGTCGTTCTCGGTCAGCTTCGTGCGGTTGCCGAGCAGGTCGTACTCGTACTCCTGCCAGTAGCCGGAGCCGTCCGTGCCCGACGCCGCCCGGAGCGTGCCGTCCGCGTTCTTGTTGAGCGAGCCGTCCGCGTTCCTCGGGTTGACGCAGCTCGTCCGGTCCTTGGAGGTCCAGGCCGACTTCAGCTGACCCAGCGGGTCGTAGACGAAGCACTGGCGCTCCGCGATCCCGGTGGACTTCTCCTCGATCGAGGTGACGTTTCCGGCCGGGTCGTAGCTGTACGCCCGGTTCGAGACGAGGGTGCCGCCGACGACACTCTTGTCCGCGGTGGCGTCACCCTTCTCGCGGTAGACCGACTGCTCGGTGAGCTCGCCGCTGCCCTCGTCGAAGGCGCTCTGCGCCCACACGCGGTACGGCTGTGCGCCGAGCGTGGAGCGGAGCACCTGGCCGTAGGCGTCGTAGGTGGTCTCGGAGCCGTACCAGTCCTTGCCGGAGATGGAGAGCGGCTTGCCGTCCTTGTTGTAGCGGACGACCAGCTTCTCGGCGTCGAACTTGCCCACCGCCGGAAGGGTGGTCTCGTCCAGCATGCCGCGCTCGTTGTACGTGTAGTCGTACGTGTAGTCCTTCTTCAGACCCCAGGTGTCGACGATGGACTGCGGCAGGGACAGCGTGGTCGAGGTCGGCTGGTACTCCTTGGTGTAGCCGTTGACCTTCTGGGTGTACGCCTGGAGATCGGTGTAGCGGGTGGCGGTGGCGGGCATGCCCTTGCCGCCCGGGGCCGTGTCGTACGTGAACGAGGACAGCAGCTTGCCGCTGGAGCTGTTCTCGCGCACCTCCTTGGGACGCGACAGCTCGTCGTAGCCGTTCCAGACCGTGACGCCGCGGGCGCTCCTGGTCGTCTCGACCCGGCCGAACGCGTCGTAGGTCGTGCGGGAGGCGCCCGCGTCGGGGTCGGTCGCCGTCTCCACCTGGCCGGTGTGGTCGTACGTCCACGACCACGGGTGCGTGGTGTCCGCCGACGCGGTCGCCGTCTGGAGCTGGCCGTGCGCGTCGAACCGGTAGCGCGTGGACGTGAACCCGCCGGGGGCGGCCGGGTTGAAGGTGTCCGTGCGCACGGTGCGGCCGGTCGCGTCGGTCCAGACGCGGTAGGACGAGTCGCCCTCCGGCTGGACGACCTTCGACCAGTCCTCTCCGTACTCGTAGCGGATGGCCCGGTCCTCGTACGCCTTGGAGAAGGACTCCTTGGTGTCCGGGTCGATCCACTTGAGGTACGGCGTCTCCTTCAGCACGCGGCCGAGGCCGTCGTACGTGTAGCGCGTGATGTTGGGGACGGCCGTGTCGGCGAGCGGGCTGAACAGCTCGCCCGGCTTCGCCTCGTCGGTCAGGTAGGCGTTGTTGGTCTGGTAGACCTCGCCGGAGTTGTTGTACAGCGTGTCGGTGATCAGCCAGCCGGCGTCGCCGTCGGCCTCCTCCTGCGTCTGCCGCTCACGGCCGAGGCCGTCGTAGAGGGTGACGGAGGTCTCGATCCTGTCCTCGTAGCCACGCGCGTACGTGGTGACGTAGGGAGGCTTGCGGATCTTGATCTTCGAGTCGGTGGGGTCGGTCTCCTCCTTCGGGACCGTGTAGACCGCGCGGAAGTCCGCCACGCCGGTGCCGGGGGTACGGCCCGGGGCCCAGGCCTCGGCGAGCCGGCCGAGCGGGTCGTACACGGCCTCGCTGACCAGGTCGTTGACGTCGGTCGTCTTGACGGTGACCGAGCGGCCCGGCTCCAGCTCCTGTATCTGGCGCTGCCCGAGGACGTTGGTCGTGGTGACCTTGAAGACCTGGCCCGTGGCCGGCCCGATGGAGTCGTAGGCGATCGTGGAGGACTTCGGGACCAGCTGGTCCAGCTGGTCCGCCGGGGTCTCCTTGACCACGCGTCCGACGGCGTCGAACGCCTTGGTGCCGGCGGACCGGAGGCCGGTGCCGTCGCCCTTGAGCGTCCACGACTCGGTGGCCAGGCCACGGGTCGAGGCGCCGAGCGCGGTGCCGTAGGCCGTGCCGTCGTAGGCCGTGCGGGTGGCGCCGCTCAGCGAGCCGAGGTCGGCCCAGTCGGCGTTCGCGCAGGTCGTCGGCGAGACCAGGACCTGCTTGGACAGACCGATGAGGTTCTTGTCGGGCCGGTGCAGGTACTCCAGCTTGGTGCAGGACTCGTCACCGGTCTTGGTGGGGTCGTCGTCGCCCAGCGACTCGACCTCGGTCGGCAGACCGTAGGTCGCGTCGTACTTCGAGGTCGTCCTGACCGTGCGCAGGGGGCGCGGGTCGTCGGTGTTGGTGCCGGACGACTTGGTGTACGCGATCTCCTCGGGCTCCGTGACCCGCCAGGCCCGCAGCGGGCTCAGGCCGTCGTCGCGGTCCCGCTTGGCGAGCTCGGTGGCCTCGGGCCTGGTGATCGAGCGGGACAGCCAGTCGGAGTCGGCCTTGGTGGAGTCGTTGTACGTGAGCTCCTCGGCGATCCGGCCGGCGAACGGCTCCCGGTCCTTGGCTATCTCGGCGCCGGTGATGTCCTTGACGGACACGGTGTCGCCGAGGCCCCGGAAGAAGCGGGTGACGGACTTGGAACGCTGGCCGGCGGTGTCCGCGGCGCCTTCGATGACCGGACCCGTCAGCACCGTGGTCTGCTCGAAGCCCGCGAACTGCGAGTAGGTGCGCTGGGACTTCTTGGAGAACTCGGCCTCGGCGAGCTTCCAGGCCGGGCTCTTGTACCGGTACTCCGTCCTGGTGGTGAAGTTGCCGTCGATGTTGGGCAGTTCCTCGATGGTGTCCACGGCGTACTTGTGGAACCAGTCGATGTCCTCGACCTCGGGGTCGGGGTTCCAGAACGACGGGTAGCAGAGCCGGTCGTTCCCCTTGAGCTCGGCCTGCAGCCGGGCCATGGCCGTGGCACGGTCCTCGCCGGGCCGCTGGTCGAGCAGGGGAAGGTCGCCGGTGAGGCAGTCACCCTCGATCGGCTTGTACGTGACGATGGTCTCGCCGCCGTACTCGTTGACGACGCGGCCGATGCGCAGCCGGGAGAAGCCGGGGCGCGAGGCGTGGACCGCCTTGACGCGGTTCGGCATGTCCTCGGTGTTGGGCTCGAACCGCACCGTGTTGAGCTGCACGCTCGCGTCGGTCGAGCCCTTGCGGGCGTATCCGGTGCGCTGGACCGACTCCAGCCACAGCGCCGTGTTCGGGCCGGTCAGCAGCTTGGCGAAGCTCTGCTTCAGCTGGTACTCGTCGACGACCTGGCGCGCCGCGGTGTCGGTGCGCCGCTGGGCCGAGGTCGTGATCGTGTCGAGGCGCTTGCGGGACCAGAAGGACGGGCCGGCGTTCCAGCACTTCTTGCCGGCCTCGCAGCGCATGTCGACCGGGGTGTCGAACCAGGGCCGGTAGTTGCGCGGGTCCTTCGAGGCGAAGTTGGCATCGGAGCAGGTGACGTCGTCGACGGTGTAGCAGCGCTCCTTCACCGCGAAGCCGACCCGGGCCGGGGCGGTCGCGGTGAAGAGGGTGTCGCTGCGCTGGCCGTAGTCGATGTGGTCGAGCCAGCCGTCACGGTCGTAGGCGACCGGGTCCTTGAAGTTGAAGTTGCGGGCGTAGTAGTTCGGGACGTCCTTCTTCCACCACATCGACATGGCGTTGCCGTGGATGTCCTCGACGTAGTCGAGGCCCCAGCGCCAGCCCTGCGTGCACCAGGACTTCGTCCAGTCGGTGGTCGTGGGGCCCTGGTAGCAGTCCTCGTCCGCGTGGTTGCCGTAGACCGGGACCGTGAGCACCGAGGCGGTGGTCGGGTCGTCGGCGGCGTCGCCGTGGTCGGACCAGCCCGGGAGCCTGTTCTTGCCGAAGTGGTACTTCGTGCCGTCCTTGGTGGTGACGACCCAGTACTCACCGTCCTTGGCGCCGTTCCCGGTCTTCTCGCCCTTGATCACCTGGATGGTGGAGCCGTCGCCGTTGGCCGTGAACCACTTGCCCTTGGCCGCGTCCCAGACCAGCTCGGTGGTCATGCCGCCGAGAGAGAGGGTGGCGTTCTCCGAGCCCCAGCACAGGTCCGCCGTACGGTGGGTGGCGTTGTTGGAGCCGGCCTTCTTGGAGTCCTGGCGGCAGTTGGCGTACGTACGGGTGATGGAGCCCGCGTTGTAGTCCCAGCCGTCACCGATCCAGGAGGCCTGGTTGTTCGACGAGGACGTGCGGCCGTCGACCGACTGCGAGGAGTACCCGAGATTGACCTTCGGCATCAGGCCGCCGGCGGTCTCCGGGACCTGGATGTCGTACGAGTAGGTGAAGGCGCCCGAGGAGGAGCCCGCCGCCCAGGCGCCCGAGGACAGCAGCGGCGAGGCCGTGAAGTCACCGGACACCGACGAGCCGGTGTCGAGACCGCCGACGGCGGCGCCGCCGTTCGCGGAGACCGCGGGCTGGACGCCGTCCCGGTAGGAGGCCTTGGTCGCTCCGGAGGGAACGAAGCCCTCGCCGACCAGGCTGGAGACCGGGATGCTGCCGCTGAGGACCTTGCGGGTGGCCGCGTTCCTGGCCGTCTTCGTCCGGGTCGGCGCGTCCTTGGCGGCCACGGTCTTCACCGTGCTGCGCAGGCGCTGGAAGTCCTTCTTGCCGTTCTTGACGTCCTTGTCCCCGTCGGAGAGGGACATGGTGCTCGTGCCACCGCCGTCGGCGCAGTCGCCCTCGGTCGGGGAGGAGTAGACGCACTCGGGCAGCAGCATCAGACCGAAGCGGTCGGCGGCCTGCGGTCCGTAGAGGTCGGCGAAGCCCGTGGTGTCGATGCTGATCGCCACTTCGGCGGCCGGGTCCACGGTGGCCGGCGGGGTCAGCTTCATGACGATGCCGGAGACGCCCGCGTCCTGCGAGGTCGTCTGCGGGGCCACGCCCACGGTCCAGTCGCCGGCCAGGGCGGCGGCGTCACCGCCCTCGGGGACGCCGATGGCGACCGGCAGGTCGTTGCTGACCGGCTGGGTGGTGCCGGGCGCGCTGGTCGCGTCGAGCGTGGCCTGACCCGTACCGGAGGTCCACGCGGCCGTGGCGGTGGGGGTGTACGGCGCGACCGGGTTCTCCGGAGCCAGGGTCAGGGTCTTGTCGGCGGCCGCGTCGCCCTCGACCGTGGTGGCCTCCGGCAGGTCCGGGAGGCCGACCTGGGCGATCGACTCCTCGCGGCTCATGCCGGGACCGGGAACGGCGAGTGCCTGGCTGCCCAGGCTGGTCACGGTCAGTACCGAGGACAACAGCAGGACGATCGCCGTGCGGCTTCGCCGCCGGTGCCGTCGTTGTGACTCCGTCATGGCCAGGCGTCCCCGCCCCAACCATGACAGCGGACCTGAAGCACGCATGCGCGTCGACTCCCACCCTGGCAATTCAGACAATGGACGAGGTGCGGAAAACACCGGATGGCACACCTCTGCCTCAGACGCGTGCGTGCGCACTCTCTGGCATGTCCGCCACATATTCAAGATCGACGAGCGGTGCCACGGAGCCACATATGTGATCTGTGGCACGGGGTGAAACGGGTCAGACCGCTCCACTGACGAATGATCAGCAAGTTGGGGACATTCCCGCACCCCGCATCGATATCGACCCATAAAAGCCGCCATCCGGATCACTTTGACGGCCAGTCAAGCCGAGCCCATGGGTGTGTAACGGATTCATAAAACCTTCACACCTGGACGTCAACGCTTCACATGTGTGATCGTGTGCCCGCCTTCTGCCCCCGTGGCCTGCCGACTGGGGCTGTCTGAGCTGTCCTCAATCCGCTTGGTTCCCACCGGAGTAGACCGCCGTGACCGCGCCGCCCCGTTTTCTCAGCCCCTTCGTGCGCACGCGCACGCGGCTGGCCCTGACCCTCGGCCTCGTGCTGGCCGCCCT
Source organism: Streptomyces sp. OR43 (assembly GCF_008042275.1). Taxonomy (GTDB): domain Bacteria; phylum Actinomycetota; class Actinomycetes; order Streptomycetales; family Streptomycetaceae; genus Streptomyces. Next base: position 122,107 of record NZ_RDBK01000043.1, read on the forward strand.
GACCGCCGCACTGCTGCCCTGGTGGCAGCCCGGCGGCTCTTCCCCGACCACCGCCGACGGTGCCGCCGGAGCCACCGACGCCGCCCCCGCCTCCACCGGCCCGCGCGACGAGGCCACGGCGATGGCCCAGGCCCTGCGCACCCACGCGCAGGTACTCGTCGACACGGCGACCAGCGCCACCACGCTGACCTGGGCACTGCCCAACGGCCGCTACAAGACCCGGATCACGGCCGCGCCGACCCGGGCGAAGAATGCCAAGGGCCAGTGGGCCCCTGTCGACAACACCCTGAAGCGCACGGCCAAGGCCCCCAGGGGCCTTGGCATCGCACCCGCGAACCCGGCCGTTCCCGTCCGCTTCGCGAGCGGCACCGCCCGCAAGGCGCGCGCCGACCGCTCGTTCGCCCGCACCGGGACGCCGGGTGAGACGGTGCTCGCCGAGGTCGAACTCGACGGCCACACCGTGGCGTACACCTGGCCGGACGCGCTGCCCGAGCCGGTCCTCGACGGGCCGCGCGCCCTGTACTCCGAGGTCCTCCCGGGCGTCGACCTGCTGCTCGTCGCCCGGGAGGAGGGCGGCATGGCACAGGTCCTGATCGTCAAGACCGCCGAGGCCGCGCGGCAGGAAGCGCTCAGGACCGTGTCGTACGGGCTGCGCTCCACCACGGCTGTGTTCCGGCAGGACCGCAAGGCCAGCAGGGTCCAGGTCCTGGACAAGGCCGGCAAGGAGGTCGGCTCGGTCCCGACGCCGTTCACCTGGGACTCCAGCGGCCGTGACCCCGAACTGCCCGAGGGCACCCCGAACCGCACCTCCGTCGCCACCCCGGCCGACGTGCTGAAGCTGTCGGGCCTGACCGGCATCGAGCCCGGTGCGCAGTCCGCGCCGCTGCCGATCACCCTGGACGGCGCGGACACCCACGCCGCCCGGCTCGGTCTCGGCTTCGCCGCCACCGGTCTGACGGCGCGCAAGGACATCACGTACCCCCTGTTCGTCGACCCGCCGCTGAACCCCGGCTGGGACGCATGGACGGTGGCCTACAAGCCGTACCCGAGCACCAGCTTCTTCAACGGCACCAACTTCTCCTCCGGCACCTCCGACGCCCGCGTGGGCCACGAGTCCGACGGGGGCGGCACCGCCCGCTCCTTCTGGCGGATGGACTGGTCGAAGAGCATCAAGGGCGCGAAGATCACCAGCGCGACCTTCAAGGTGCTCAACAACCACTCCTGGTCCTGCACGGACCGCGAGTTCCAGCTGTGGCGCACCGGCGCGATCTCGTCGGGCACGACGTGGAACGCACAGCCGAGCTGGTCCGACGAGATCCAGCGCAAGTCCTTCGCGCACGGCTGGTCGTCGAGCTCCTGCCCGGACGAGTACGAGGCCTTCAACGTCAAGGACGCCGCCCAGTACGCCACCGACCGAGGCGATTCGAGCGTCACCCTGGGCATGCGGGCCACGAGCGAGTCGGACACCCAGACCTGGCGCAAGTTCAAGGCGACCTCCGCGACCATCGAGGCCGTCTACAACCGCAACCCGTCCGAGCCCACGGGCGGTACCTCGAAGCCCGGCGGCCCCTGCACCCCCGCCCCCGGCGCGGGCGTGACGGTCGGCAAGACCAACATCACCCTGTCGGTGACCGCCAAGGACCCCGACAACAACATGAGCAAGGTCCGCTTCCGGTTCTGGAAGACCGGCGGCACGGTCCCGGCCGGTGTCGAGGTCCCGATCGGCGGCTCAGGCGGCACCGCCACGTACACCATCCCGTCCAGCGATCCGCTGCTGAAGGACATCACCACCAACACCACCTTCTCCTGGGACGCCATGGGCAAGGACGCGGCGGGTGCGACGTCCAGCACCTACCCGCCGGGCACCGAGCCCTGCCGCATCACGGTGGACCCGAGCGGCCCGTCCCAGCCCGTCGTCACCAGTGACGTGTTCCTCAAGGCCACGGCGGACGGCGCCACATGGGCGACGGTGAAGTTCGGCCTGACCGGCCCGATCACCTTCGAATCGCCGGGGGCCGTGAGGTTCACCTACGCCTGGGGCGGGGTCAGCCCGGTCCCGGTCAACGCGAACGCCGACGGCGTCGCCACCGTCCCCGCCCTGCGGCCGCCGAACGCCGGCCCCAACACGCTCCAGGTCTACGCCTACGACAGCCTCGGCAACGCGAGCGCGCGGACGGACCACACCACCTACGTTCCCCCCAGGGACAATGCCGACGCCCCGGGCGACACAGGCGGCGACGGTACCCCGGACCTGCTCCTCATCGACAAGTCCGGTGTGCTGCGGACGTATCCGGGTCAGCCCGGCGGCGAGCTGTACACCCAGCTGACCTCCTCGTACACCCTGGACGCCGACGGCAATCCGGTACTGGCCCCGGCCGGTCACTGGTACGACGCGGCAACCGGCAAGGCAGCGCTGATCGCGCACTACCAGGACGCCTACCCGGGCGACGGAACCACGGACCTCTTCGCCGTGAACCCGGACGGCGGGTTCTGGCTCTACCCGGGCGACGGCTACGGCTCGTTCGACGTCGGCCGGCGGCTGAAGATCCGCCTCCCGTCGAACGCGCCCGCGCCGTCCACCTGGACCCAGCTCAAGGCCATCGGCGACATCAACGGCGACAAGCTGCCCGACCTGGTCCTGCGCACGGACATGGCCCTCTGGGTGCTCTCCGGCTACAGCGGGGCCACCTTCCGGGCCGCGACCTTGATGAACTCCGACGCCTGGGCGCGACGCGACGTCGTCAACCTCGCCGACATGAACAAGGACGGCACGCCCGACCTGCTCTGGCGCAACCTGGACAACGGCAACATGTACGCCCGGCACGGCAAGCCGGGCTCCGTCGCCGGCAGCGTCGACCTCGACTCCCTGAAGCTGGCGGCCAACTCGCTCAACGGCGACGTCCCGTTCGGCACCAGCTGGACCGAGGCCAACGTCAACACGGCGATCGGTATCCCGGACATCAACAACGACGGCATCCCGGACATCTGGGCCCGGTTCGCGTCGGACGGCCACATGGCCATCTACAACCCGTCCACCACCAACACCAACGCGCCGGTGAAGACGGTCATCGGGTCCGGCTGGAACGACAAGCTGGCCTTCGGGTGATCCGCCCCGTCCGCGCCCCGGGGCCTGACGGGACGCGGTGACTCGAGGCACGGGCCGGTTCCTCTTCGCCCCGCCGAGCACACGCTTGGCGGGGCGAAGCCGTTCTCGTGGCGTTCCGGTCGGCAGGTGCCCACCTTGCGGTCATGAGGAACACCACCCTGGGTCTCGCCCGCCGGATCACAGTCCTCCGGTTCGCGCGCGTCGTAGCGCGATCACGCCTCCGGTTCACGCGCGTCGTAGCGCGCGAACCCGGGCCACCGCAGCGCCAGGAGGGCCACCGCGGCCACACAAGCGATCCCGCCGCCGGTCACGGCGAGCCCCGGCGACGCCAGGTCGGCGACGGATCCGGCCAGGAAGTCCCCGAGCCGTGGGCCGCCCGCCACCACGACGATGAAGACGCCCTGGAGACGGCCCCGCATCTCGTCGGGCACGGCGGCCTGGAGCATGGTGTTGCGGAAGACCATGGACGTGGTGTCGGCGGCGCCCGCGAGGGCCAGGAAGACCAGCCCGAGCCAGAGCTGGCGGGTCAGTCCGAACACGGCGATGGCGGTGCCCCAGCCCGCGACGGCGAACAGCACCGTGAGGCCCTGCCGCCGGATCCGCCCCAGCCAGCCGGAGAACACCCCGCCCAGCAGCGCCCCCAGCGCCGGGGCGGCGACCAGCAGTCCGGTGGTCTTCGCGTCGCCCCCGTACCAGAGCCCGGCGACGACGGGGAACAGCGCGCGCGGCTGTGCGAGCACCATGGCGCACAGGTCGGTGAAGAAGGTCATCCGCAGGTTGGGCCGGGTCCCGAGAAACCGCAGCCCGTCCCTGACGGAGGCACGTTTCGTGTCCCCGGCCTCCTTCTCGCCCCGGTCCGGCAGCATCGAGGGCAGCCGCCACATCGCGTACAGCGAGGCCGTGAACGTGATCGCGTCGACTCCGTAGGCGGCCCGGTATCCCCACCATCCGACGATGAGCCCACCGAGCATCGGTCCGACGAGCATGCCCGTGGTGCTGGTCATCGAGGTCAGCGCGTTCGCCGCGGGCAGCTGCCCGGCCGGCAGCAGCCGGGCGATCATCGAGCTGCGGGCAGGCGAGTTGAGCGCGAAGCAGATGGCCTGGAGCGCGACGATCCCGTACAGCAGCCCGACCTGCTCGATCCCGGCCACGGTGACCGCCACGAGCCCCACCGAGAGCAGGAACGACCCGGAGGCGCTGGCCAGTCCCAGCTTGCGCCGGTCGACGGTGTCGGCGATCGCTCCGCCGTACAGCCCGAAGACGACGAGCGGCACGAGCGAGCAGAACCCGATGAGTCCGACGGAGAAGGCGGAGCCGGTGAGGTCGTACACCTGGAGCGAGACGGCGAGCGACGTCATGCCCTGCCCGACCCAGGAGACCGTGTTGCCGAACCAGAGCCGCCGGTAGTCGGGGGAGGTTCGCAGCGGGGTCAGGTCGGCGAATATTCGGGTGCGGGATACATCGGGTTCGGTCGTTTCGGTCACGGCGCATCGTAGCGACCTCGCCGGTTCTGGCCGGTTCACGCAGGCCTTACCGGCCCTCGCTAGTCCTCGCTAGTCCTCGCTCAGGAGGGTGCCCCGGAGCAGGTCGATCAGATCGCCGGGGTCGGCGGCGGCCAGCTCGTCGAAGGCTCCGGAGTGCCGGCCCAGCAGGACCCCGGCCATCGCGGCCGCCACCAGTTCGGCCCGCAGCCGCGGCCGGTCCGTCCCTTCACGGACGAAGCGCTCGTGGAGGGGCTCGACGAGCCGGGTGTGCAGCGCGGCCCGTGTGGCCTCCTGCGCCGCCGGGTCGTCCAGGGGCCGCACCGCGACCTGGAGCAGGGGGACGGGGCCACGGCGGTCGGCCCGGTCGAAGACCTCGCGCAGCCGCTCGTCCTCGTACAGGTCGGCGAGGGCCACCTCGCCCGCTTCCGCCTGGAGCGCGGCGATGTACAGGAGGGTCTTGCTGCCGAAGTAGCGGGCGATCAGCGTCGGGTCCACGCCCGCCCGTCGGCCGATGTCCCGGATGGTGGTGCGGTCGAAGCCCCGCTCCCCGAACAGTTCGCTCGCCGCTGTCAGCAGACGCTCACGGCTGCGCGCCGCGTCCCGCCGGCGCCCCGGCGCCTCGCCGCTCATCGCGGTGTCCCGGCTCCGGGAACGAGGCCCTCACCCTCCGCGCCCGCACCGGCCACCACGGGGCGCGTGTCCCGTACCCGCGTCCCGCTCCGTAGCCCGGTGCGGATCAGTACGTAGCCGATCACGGCCGTGGCGGCCCAGACCGCGCAGCCCGTCAGCCCGGCCGTGCGGTATCCGCTCTCGGGCGGAAACCCCTGTCCGGGCGAGGTGGCGGCCTGGAGGATCACCGCGCTCAGCGCGCTGCCGGCCGAGTAACCGATGTATTTCACCACCTGATTGAAACTCATGGCGCTTCCCGTCTCCTGCGCGGGGACGCTCGCCACGACGAGTCCCGGAGTCACCGCGAAGTTCATGCCGACACCGAGCCCGGCCAGGGTCATCGTGACGAAGATCTGCCACAGATGACCATGGGCGAACACGAAGGTCAGCAGTGCCGCGAGCGACAACAGGCAGCTCACGGGCAGCAGTCGCACGGGCGTCTGGGTCCTGACCAGGACCCGCACCACGCGGCCCGCCGCCAGACTTCCCACCGAGAACGGCACCAGGATCAGACCGGTGACCACCACGGAAGCCCCCAGTCCGTAGCCGGCGCTCGACGGGGTCTGCACGTACCGGGTCACGAGGGAGATCAGCAGGTACATGCCGATGCCGCCCATCATCGTGGTCAGGTGCGCGGCGAAGACCGTACGGTCCCGGATGAGCCGGAGATCGACCAGCGGATGAGCGGTACGCAGCCCGTGCAGCGCCCAGCCGAGCAGGACCAGCAAAGAAGCCGCCCCGAGGACCAGGAGCCGGGGCGACCCCCAGCCCCAGTTCTCTCCCTCGGTGAGGGCGAACAGCAGACCGCCCATGCCGAGGGCCAGGAGCAGCGCCCCCGGCACGTCCATGGGGTGCGCCGGACGCTGCGGAGTCTTCGGCAGGACGAGCGCGGCGGCGACGAAGGCCAGGACAGTGGCGATCACGGCGAACCAGAAGCCCGCGTACATCCCGAGCGTCTCGGCGAGCAGTCCGGTGACCGGGTAGCCGATTCCGACACCGGCCGCCGTGGTCAGCGACAGCGTCGACAGTGCCGACCGGGCCCGCTGCGGCGGCACGGAATCGCGTGCGGTGGCGATCGCCAGCGGCACCAGCCCCATGCCCACACCCTGTAGCGCCCGCCCCCCGATGAGGCAGGCGAACCCCAGTGGCAGGGCGGCCAGCAGACTCCCGACGATCACCACGCCCAGGCCCGTCAGGATCACCGTCTTGCGATGCGGGCCGTCCCCCAGGCGCCCCATGGTCGGAGTCGCGACGGCTCCGACGAGCATCGTGACGGTGAGGGACCACTGTGCGTCGGACACCGCTACGTGGTCCACGGCGGCGATCGTCGGAATCAGCGGCGCCCCGAGGCTGCTGATGATCGCGACCAGCATGCAGAGGGAGACCAGCACGGGGACGAGTGCCCGCTGCCGCCAGGGCGTGGAAGCGGGGGAACCTATCGGATGCACGAGGCGGATCTCCTGTCGCCGAATGACGCCACCGGACGATGTCATCAACCGATGACATCGCCTGATGATATAGGTGCCCCACCCACGCATCCTTCCGTGCCCGGCTCCCGTCGGCCGCCCGGGCGGGCCGGAGGAAGTCTCCGACCGGTGCGTCACCGGCCCTCGAATCCGGGCAATCAGGCCGGACAGTCACGCCGGGCAGACACGCCGGGCACCGTCAAAGGTCGGCCATCTGTGCGATAACGTGACTTTTAACTCGGTATGCGGAAACAGGCTCACCCACACGGTTGCCTCCGCTCCGAAATCACCGCGCGAGAAGAGGGGGCGGGGCGCATGCCTGACGTCGCAGTGTCCGCACGTCGCGGGAGAGAACTGACGTGGCCGTGGTTCCTGGTCGTGGTCGTGGCCTACCTCGCGGTCCTCAAGGGGACCGGAGCCGCGATCGGGATCGACACCAGCGGCTCCGAGAGCCAGTTCCCGACGACGGAATCGGTGATCCGCAACGGGCTGGTTCCGATCGCCGTGTCGGTTCTGTTCGGCGCCGCCGTGGTGACCTGGCTCGGCTGGTGGAGAGAGGTCCTGCACTACCGGGCGCCTGCCCGCACATGGGTGTGGTTCGTTCCGCTCTCCATGCTCGCCGCGGCACTGCTGGGCATGAACTACCCGAATCTGACGGCCCAGAAGGCGTCTCTGGTCCTGTCCCTGCTCGCCATGACCGCGTGTGTCGGCATCGCCGAGGAACTGATGTTCCGCGGCATCGGCGTCCAGGTCTTCAAGCGGGCCGGACTCACCGAGGGCAAGGTCGCCCTGTACTCCTCCCTCGTCTTCGGCCTCGTCCATCTCAGCAACGCATTCGGTGACGGCTCACGGGTGGTGCTCCAGGCCGTCGTCGTCTCGACCTCCGGCTACTTCTTCTACCTGTGTCTGCGCGTCGGCGGCAGCCTGCTGCTCCCCATGGCCGTGCACGGCCTGTGGGACTTCGGACTCCTCTCCAACTCCGTCGGCACGGACCCCAGGACGTCGGCCGGGATGGTGCTCCCGATCGTTCTGCAGGTCGTACTGATCGTCCTCCTGATCATCAAGCGCCGCTCGGTCGATCCCGCCCCCGCCGTGCCCACCGCCGCCCTTCCCGACGCCCGACCGAGCTGAGCGGCCGAGCACACACCGCAGGAGCGCCGCCGGCACATCAACGCCGGCAGTCATCGGTGACCTACGCGTTCGATGTACGGCCCCACGATGTCGGCGTCCGCACATCCTGTTAACGTTCAATCAGCGACAACACGTTCGCACGGAGATTCCAAGGAGGTGAGTTGCATGGTCATGGTGGAGCACACCGCTGCGCGCGGTGCCCGGATCATCCTCACTTCCCGGGTCTCGTCCTGACCCTCGCCTGCCGCACTTCTCCTCCTTAGGGAGCTTTTCCGGCATGCCTGTGGTCCGGCGGCGGCCCCCTTTCAAGGGTCTCCACGTTGTCCCATCAACTCACTACACCTCCATCCGTTCCCTCTCTCCCCGCACGTGTCCCGGCTCCGGCCGACTACGGCTGGGGCACGGAACGCGAACTCTCCTTCACCGCGTCCCGGGCCGCCGGACTGGCTCCGGGCCGTGTCGTGCGGGCCGGGCGCGGCCTGTGCGACCTCCTCACCGAGACCGGCCCCGTCCGCGCGGCGGTCGTCCCCTCGTCGGGCGCCGGTGACCGGCTGACGCCGTGCACCGGCGACTGGGTGGCCGCCGGTCGGCGGGCGCGGCAAGCCGAGATCGCCCCGGGTGTGCAGGTGCTGGTCACCAGCGCCACGACCGGAGAGGGCCTGGACGTCCTCGCCGCCGTCGTGTCGGGCACGGTCGCCCTGCTCGGACCCTCGGCAGCGGGCAAGTCCACCCTCGGCAACAGCCTCCCGGGCGAGGATCTCCTGGCCACCGGCGCGATGCGCGGCAGCGACGGCAAGGGTCGGCACGCCACCACGTGCGCGAGCTGCTGCCGCTGCCGGGCGGCAGGGTCCTGCTGGACACCTCGGGCCCGCGCGGCGTCCGCCTGCACGACACCGGCGAGGGCCTGGACCACACCTTCGCGGAGATCACCGAACCGGCCGGCGACTGCCGCTTCACGGACTGCGCCCACACCAGCGAACCGGGCTGCGCCGTTCTGTCGGCCGTCGCCGACGGGCACCTCACCCAGCGGCGCCCGGACAGTCAAGACCGGCTGCGACGCGAGACCGCCTACGCCGCCTCCCGCACCGACGCGCGGCTGCGCGCCGAGCTGGTAAGGCCGTTGAAGGAGATCTCGCGCCAGGTGCGCGCCCACAAGCAGTCCCCCCGTTTCAAAGCATGACGGAAAGGAACACGGTCATGGACCTTCCCCGCATCTTCACCATCCGCGAGAGCGGCCACCGCATCCACAACCCGCTGACCGCGGACAAGTTCGCCACCCTGGGCGATTCCCTCCGCCTCGCCCCCGGAACACGGGTACTCGACCTGGCCAGCGGCTCGGGCGAGATGCTGTGCACCTGGGCGCGCGATCTGGGCTTCACCGGCACCGGGGTCGACATCAGCACGCTCTTCACCGAGCAGGCCCGTGCCCTCGCCGCCGAACTCGGTGTCGCCGACCGGGTCGGGTTCCTCCACGGTGACGCCGCCGGCCATGTCGCCGACGAGCCGGTCGATCTGGCCGCCTGCGTCGGCGCCACCTGGATCGGCGACGGCGTCGCAGGAACGATCGAGTTGCTCGACCGCAGCCTGCGCCCCGGAGGAATGATCCTGATCGGCGAGCCGTACTGGCGGCAGCCCCCTCCGGACGAGGAGACCGCCAAGGCCTGCCACGCCACCTCCGTCGCCGATTTCCTGCTCCTCCCGGAACTGCTCGAGCAGTTCCGGGAACTGGGGTACGACGTCGTGGAGATGATGCTGTCCGACCAGGACAGCTGGGACCGCTACGCCGCAGCCCAGTGGCTCAGCATGCGCCGCTGGCTGGATGAGAACCCGGACGACGAACTCGCCCCGGACGTAAGGGCGGAACTCATCACCGAGCCCACCCGGTATGCGCGCTACGGACGCGAGTACCTCGGCTGGGGCGTCTTCGCCCTCATGAAGCACTGACAACCGCGCGGGGCCCGGACGTCACTTCGTCCGGGCCCCGCGCTCTTCTTCCGGCCCATCACCGGGGGCCTGCCGCGCGCCCTCCGAGGGACGGCATCCAGTGCGGCACCACACGGTCACCCGTCGCCCGGAACCGGAGGAACCTGGTCCCGATACGCGCTCGGCGGCGCTATCCCTGGGCCGTTGGGCGAACGACGATGTCACCTACATCAACACCGTCCGGCTGTTCGATGGCGAAGGCGATGGCACGGGCCACCGCGTCCGGCGACAGAGCCGTCTCCATCATCTTGTCGATCTGGTCCTTCACAGCCGGATCCATGCGTTCCGCGAAGTCCGTGCGGACAGCGCCGGGCGAGACGACGGTCACGCGCAAGCGGTCGCCGGCTTCCTGGCGCAGGCCCTCCGAGATGGTGCGCACGGCGTTCTTCGTGCCCGCGTACACCGATTGGAGCGGCACGATGCGCAGTCCGGCGGTGGACACGGTGTTGACGAAGTGCCCGAAGCCCTGCTGCCGGAAGACGGGAAGGGCTGCGGCGATCCCGTACAGGACGCCTTTGAGGTTGACGTCGATCATCTCCTCCCAGTCCTCGACGCGCAGGTCATCCAGACGGGAGATCAAGCCGACTCCGGCGTTGCTGACGAGGACGTCGAGCTTGCCGTATCGATCGCGCGCCAGCTCGACGAGGCCGGAGAGGTCCTCGCGTCGCGTCACGTCCGTGCGGGCCCAGGCGGCTTCGCCACCGGCCGCTTCGATGCGGGCTGCCAGGGCTTCAAGGCGCTCCGGACGGCGTGCCCCGAGGACGATCTTCGCACCGCGCTCGGCGAGCAGAAGCGCGGTCGCCTCACCGATGCCGCTGCCGGCGCCCGTGATCGCCACGACCTTTCCTTCGATTCCCGACATGATGCACAGCCCTTTCGGTGAAGGAGTGGGGATGGCCGTGCCCTAGAGTGAAAGTGGAGGCACCGCCACTTCACCGACACTAAGTGGAGGGCCCCCCACTTAGCAAATGAAGCCAGAGGAGAGTCATTGATGACCCGGGATGCAGGACGCCCTCTGAGGGCCGACGCACAGCGGAACCGGGACAAGATCCTGGCCGCCGCGGTGCGCGTGTTCACCGAGGCGGGGCTGGATGCGCACTTCGAGCGCATCGCCAGAGAGGCAGGCGTGGGAACCGGCACCCTCTACCGCAACTTCCCGACCCGGGAAGCTCTGATCGAAGCGGCGTACCGCAACGAAGTGGCCCGGCTGTGCGACGCCGTCCCCGGCCTCCTTGCGGCGATGTCACCGCCTGAGGCCCTGCGAGCCTGGACCCGCCGCTTCATCGACTACGCCACCGCCAAGCTCGGCATGGCCGACGCCCTGCGAGCCGTCGTCAACTCGGGAACCAATCCGTACGCCGACAGTCACGAGATGATTCAGGCCGCCCTCGGCACCCTGATGGACGCCAATACCACTGCCGGAACCATCCGGTCCGACATCAGCCCGACCGACATGTTCGCCGCCCTCGCCGGTATCGCCCTCACCTCGGCCAGGCCCGAGCAGCGAGAACAGGCTGAACGCCTCCTGGACCTCACCCTGGACGGACTGAAGCCAGCGCCGTCGCGGCCTCCCGAGAACTGACGGCGGAGTCATCGCCCGTCGGCGGAGCGGTTCGGAGTCAGGGCATGGGCATGGGCGTCATGGCGTCCGCACCGGAGAGGCCCAGGGCGCGGGAAACAGCATCTCGCCGGGCACGTCCCAGGCGTGGCCGTCCGGTTCACCGGCTGGGCCCTCTTCTACGGGCACCGCCTCGCGCTGGTGACGTCCGGCTGTTCGCCATGCGACCCGCAAGGCGTGGCGGTCTTCGGACGCGTCACCCAGGACCGCACCGGCCGGCAACAGTCGCCGGGCCTGCTGAACGAGGCGCCCGGCGCCATGCTCGTTGAGGTGCCGATCGGGACCGTGGAGCACTCCACACGACCACAGCACCGGGGAAGCCCAGGTCACGACAACGCAGCGACTCCGCCGACGCCCCGTCCGCTGCACGCATCAACGCACCGGAAAGCGCGACACCCCAGGCCAAAACGATTCTGCCTGGGGACGCTCGGTGGGGCGGGTGGGACTCGAACCCACGGCCGACGGATTATGAGTCGCCAGGTTAGAGACTGGCTCACTCTGGCTCACTCCGGAAACCCTGCAAATTGGGGGTCTTACTCACCCTTACCGCTGGCTCACTCCGGTAATTCTGGCCCCCTCCGGGACCTCCGCTCACGCACCGCTCACGCAAGCTGTCCACTTCAAACCGGCCCCCACCAGGGGTGATTACATTGTCCCGTACCAGCGCGCGCACGGCAATGGCCGACATGACGAAGCCCCGACCACGGGGGCAGTCGGGGCTCGGTCACCCGCCCGCGGCGCATCGGCGTCGCCGCGGGCGGGGGGATCAGCGCGCCGGGTACGAGCGAGTGTGGGTAGGCGGGATCTTGCAGACGATTCGGTGGACGCGGATGGTGACGCCGGGCCCGGTCGCGCCGGGCCCGGTCGCGCCGGGGACGGTGTACGGGACCGACTCGTCGGGTGCCATCGGCTTGTCGCAGCGGTCGCACCTCATGCCCGCCCCCGGCGCCACGCTCGCCCCAGCGCGCCCTTGGTGACGCACGGCGCCCCCGCCAGGCAGGCCGGGCAGAACATCGTGTGGTCGAGCAGGACACGGTACGACAAGTCCGCCTTGCCCTCGGCCCGGCACTTCTCGCACTGGCAGTCCGGAAACGCGGCCGACTCGTCCACCGTCGTGGCCGGCACCACCGGCGTCTCGGGCCGTAACACGCGGGTCGTGGTCCCCGCCCTGTTTACCGCGTACACCTTGAGCGTCATCACGGGTATGCCCCCCGTCGTCGGTCGGTGAATACCGCTGACCGTAGGGGCGGGCATGTTGCTTCGGGCGAGAGTTTCTACGCGTTTCTACGCGAGCACGGAAACGGCCTGCGCAATCAGCCGCAAGGCTCCTGGTCCGTGCGCAGATGCAGCAGTCAGTGCCTCGTGAGCAGCAAGGTACTGGGCTACCTCGGAGGGCGTCGTGATGGTGACCGCGGCCGTCAGCAGCTCCACTGCCACCTGCTCACTGTCGAAGATGGTGAACGCCTCCAGCGGCCACATCGCTGCGGCTCGTGCCGGAACGATGCCCAGCACCACGGACGGCAGCGTCGCCGCCTGAAGCAAGTAGCCCAACTGCTCAGCCATGACATCCGATCCGCCAATCTGTCGCCGGAGTACCCCCTCCTCGATGAGGATGAGGAACTGCCGACCGGAGCGACGAATGATCTGCGAGCGTTCGAGCCGCGCCTCGGCCGCCGCCGCCGAGTCGTCCGGGGTGCCGCTGAACCGGGCGATCTCCGATAGGAGAGCGGTCGCGTAAGCCCGCGTCTGGAGCATGCCCGGGACGACGTTGGAGCAGTAGACCCGCATCACCTTCGTCCGCTCGTACAGCGGGCGCCGAGCCTGCTGCACACCGCGCAGGCCGGCACGCTGGATGCGGCGCCACTCGGTGTACATCTGCTGCGCCTGGCGGCTGGCAGCGATCAGGTCTGCGGCCTCGTCCTCCGCGCCACAGGCCCGGCACCAGGCACGGATGTCGTCGTCGGACGGGTGCGAGCGACCGCCCTGGAGGCGGGAGACCTTCGAGCCCTGCCAGCCGGTGCGCTCGGCGAGCTCCTGCCCCGTCAGGCCCGCGTCGGAACGGAGAGCGCGCAGGCGAACCGCGATGCGGTCGCGTGCCTCCTGGACGCGGGCTGACGGGGAGGTGGCCATCAGCGGATCGTGAACTCCTGGTGTGGAACGGCCCGATCCCACACCGCGCGGAATGCCGCTGCGGTCTGCTTGACGATCGTCTGCCGGTCATCGAGCTCGTCGCGCAGGTGGGCCCCATCTCCGGCGAAGTGATGCCACCGGATCAGCTGGTCGTCGAACAGCCAGAAGTCGTGCGCGGGCAGGACGAGCCCGAGCGCCTGGTCCCGGGGCAGCCACCTCACGTCTTCGCCTGCCGCCAGGTTGCGTGGGGTGCAGGCGTACTCGAATCGGATGTACTCCGTGGCGGGTGTTGAGATGACCCGGGCCCGCTGGACGGTGACGCCACGGCCGACGGCGGCCCCGATCGCGTCATGAAACGTGCCCCACCACGAAGTGGGGTCGTCCTCCGTGGGCAGTTCCCCGGAGCGCCAGGCCTTCAGGTCTTGGTCTTCTTCGTCGACCGCGTAGACGTCCCGGGTCTCCAGGTGGACGGCCGAGGTGGTGCACTGCGCCAGGAGCTCAGCGAACGGCGGCAGTGCCGGCTGCGACATTGAGGGCCTCCTTCAGTGCGTCGGCCATGCGGGCGGGGAGCCGGACTACGGCCTCGGTGTCCGGGATCGGTCCTGCCTTGCGGCACTTCGCTTCCAGTTCGGCGCCTGCCTTCCACCCTTGGATGACGAACTCCTGTGCCTCGTCGTCGAACCAGATCGTCGGGCAGTGGTCACCGTTCGTTTCCGGGTCCTTCGCGATGAAATGTAAGGTCATGGCCGCCTCCGCTGCTTCGGGATTGCGTGAGTTTCTACGGCTGTGCTTGGCCCATGGTGCCGTTGGAGGGTTTCGCGGTGGGCCGGAACGACGAAAGCGCCCCCCGCCGCCGGCCGAAGCCAGAGACGAGGGGCGTGATCATGTGCGGCGCCGGTCGACGGGCAGACCGAGGACGCTGGCCGTCTTCGCCGGGTCGGGTGCGGTCGGAACGTCGCGCCGGCACATCAAACCGTCCGGATCACCCGGCGGTGGCTGGAGCGAGTATCCGGCCGGGCAGGTCTGGCCGTCGCGGCCGTCCGCCCCGTCGGTGCCGTCCGTCCCGTCCTGACCTGCTGGGCCGGGTGCTCCGGCTGGGCCTTGCTCGCCCCGCGGTCCGGCCGGACCGGCCGGGCCAACAGGTCCAGTCGCACCAGGAACACCCGCTGCGCCCTCCTGCCCGGTCGCGCCGGACGGGCCCGGTGAAGGGGTGCCTGCCGCGCCCGTGGCGCCGCGCTCACCCTGCTCACCCCGCGGTCCCGGCGGCCCCGGGATCGGGACCGGCACCTCGGCCCGGGCCGGCAGATCCTCCACGGCCTGCTCCGGGTCGGGCGCCTCGGGGGTGCCGCCCTTCGCCTGGATCTGCGACCGGAGCGTGCGCACGTCCGTGGCCAGGGTGGATACGGCCCCGCCGCGGCGGTCCGCCTCGGCCGCCAGCTGGTCCGCGCGAGACTCCGCCTTGTCGATCTGAAGGAACGCGATAGCCAGCCCGCCGCTCAGGAACAGGAGCGCCGCCACAACCCAGAGGCCGCGGCGGCGCCGGTACAGCAGTCGCTCCGCTCTCGTCATGGCGTCCCCCCGAGCTGCGTGACCAGCATCCGCAGGCGCGACACTTCCAACTCCAGTGCGGCGACTTTCGCTTCAGCCGTCGACTGGTCCAGCTCTGCTTTGTCCCGCTCCTTCACCAGCCGTTCGGTGAGGCTGTCGTATCCGGTGATGACTCCGCCCTCCCGGGTCGCCCTGGCCGCGCCTCGGGAGCCGTAGGCGGCCGCTGCCGCGGTGACCAGCGCAGCCAGCACCGCAGACAGTGCGGCCGCCATGGCAGCGTCCATACGTACTCCCGTGGTGCTCGGTGGGCAGCTCAGACACCCGTCGGGTGCGACGCCGGGTCCGACGCAGCGGGCAGCGTGGACGCGGTGCCCTTCCTCCCGAGGCGCCCGGCGACCCAGCCCTTCGCGGAGGCGAGGGCGAGCGCTACGGGGGCGGCCCACCAGGCGGAGACGTCTGCGAGTTCGGTGGCGGCGAGGGCGATCGCGGCCTGGGCGCCAGTCCAGCCCGCGCGCTCGGCCAGGTCGAGGATGAGCTTGTTCACGGATCAGCCCTCCAGCTTCGCAGTGAGCGCCGCGACGGCCTTCGTGAGGGCGGCGATCTGCTTGGACTGGTCGGCCTGCGAGTCCTGGATGCTGCGCACGGCCGCCGTGGTGGTGGCCAAGTGGGAGGCCACCGTCCAGAACTTGTTGGTCTTCGCGTCAGGTGCGTTCGACGGGGCAGGCACGATGCCGTCCGTCGTCAGGATGCGGGTCACGTCAGCGGCGTTCAGCGCCATGTCGTCCTCTTCGGTCTCGGTTGGTCCGGCCACGAGCCGCTTGGCCCGGGCCACAATCTCGGGGAGCTGCTGGACGATCCGCGGCCCGGGGCACGAGGTGTGCCCACCCCAGGCGGAGCCGCCCATGGCGTGGTAGCCGAGGCCGCGATCGTCGGGCCCTGAGGCCAGCCGCAGCGGCACGTCGTAGGTCTCGTGCGCCCAGGCGAGCACCGCGGCGTTGTCGTCGAGCTGCGCATCGGTCAAGGCGTCGCCGCCGACGCCTTCGTTCTCCACGGACAGCCAGGTGCGGTTGCCGGCGGCCTGAGCCCAGGCCCGGTCGTCGGTGTCGACCCACTGCCGAAGTGCACCCGCCTTGCCCGTCCCGAAGTGGGACGAGGCTTGCGCGGTGGGGTTGTTGAACCAGGCCTGGGAGCCTTCGAGGGTTCCGGCCATGATGTGGACGACGACGCCGCGGACAGCGTCCTGACCGTCCTCGGTGTAGTTGCGGACGGCGTGCCACACGGCACCCGGCATACGAGCCATAGCCCCTCCAGGGCATGAGAAAACCCCGGGCCGGTCGGCGCGGGGCGAGGGTCGGCGTTGGTCAGACGACCTCGGGCTGCGGGTCGAGCAGCTCGCCGGTCAGGGTGCGCATGTAACTGCGGCACTTTCCGCACCACACGCGGCAGTTCACGCCGTTGTTGGAGTAGAACTCGTCGACCGTGAAGGTCGCTCCGTAGTTGACGCAGTTGGGGTTCTCGTCGATGGCCGTGACCTTGTAGTACAGGGACGGCTGGAAGACGGGCGGAACGGGCTCGGGCTCGGTGCTCATTGGCCAATCACCATCCAGTTGACGTCGGTTGCGGCCGTATTTCCTCTGGTCAGCCACACGGTCACGCCCGTTGCGGAAGCGTTGGTGATGCCGACGCCGGCCACGGTGGTGCCGGGGACGGAGGTGGTGGGGGTGGCTTGCGCGGTGAACGAGGTTCCGGTGAGGGAGAAGCCGGAGACGGCCATTGCGGTGGGGACTCCAGCAGCGTTCGGGGTGATCGTGACGGTTCCCCAGGCACAGTTGCCGGCCTTCAGGGTCCCGCTCACCGACATGGAGCCCGCGGTGACGTCGAGCCTGCTGTCGCCGACTGCAACGCCGGTCTCCGAGTACATGTTGATCGCTGCGGGGGCTCGGCCCGGCCGGCTGCCGGAGGAGATCAGCAGTTCGTACATAGTCTCGTCGATGCGCGCGAACCCGATCCGCCCTTCGTCCGCTTCGTCGGTGATGCCGGCGACGCCGAAGCACAGGTCACCGGCGGCGAGGGCTGCGTAGTACTCGTCTCCGAGGCGGGTGTCGTAGACGGCGACGGCGCTGACGCCGCGCTCGTTCCAGTCCGTGGCCACCTCGGCGACCATGTCGCCATTGGAGTCGTTCAGGATGAGCCCGCCAGTAGAGATGGCGGTGTGGCCGGCCCGCTTGGCCGCGCGCAGCTCCCGGAGTTCGCGGCGTAGCTGGGCGATCTGCCGGGCGAGGGATGACATGTCGGGGGGCAGCTGTTCGAGTTGTCGGCCCATCAGGAGTCCTCTACAAGGATCGGTGAGACGGAGTTACCGGCGGGGTCGAGGGACCAGGACCAGCAGCGTGCGGTGACGGATGCGCCCTTGGGGTGGCGTGGGGAGCGGTCGACCTGGACGCGGATGCTGTCGCCGAGTCCGAAGTCGGCGACCGGGCGGGGTGCCTGCGAGGCAATCGCATCCAGCGTCCAGACAGTTCCGCCGGACCGCATGACGGCGAGTTCTTCGCGGGCGTGGGTCGTGAGTGCGTTGGGGTCGGTGACTCCGTCGGCGGGGGTGTAGCGGTGTTCCCATCGGCAGTACCCGGCGTTCAGCAGGTCGGTGGCCGTGGCCAGCTCGGACCGTAGCCGTGCGGTTCCTTCGCCTTCTCCTGAGGCCAGCACGCTGGTTGCGCCCTTGCCTTCCTCGTAGGACTCGGAGAGCCGGTAGTTCGAGATGGAGCCGGGCAGGTCGAATACCGCCTCGGGGGTGTCCGTGATGGTGCCGATCTTCGGGCGGATACGGATGGGGAGCACGAACCCGGATCGGTCGGGAGCCCAGGCGGTGTCAACTGTCCACTCGGGGCCGCCACCTGCTGTGAGTTCCTGCCACACCGACAGGATGGTGCGGTCGTCGCCGTCTTCCACGCTGTACGTCGCGGGCGTTCCGGTGGCCGGGGCGTCGAAGGCGAAGGGTGGGGCGTCGACCAGGAGCGGGGCACCAGTCGTCGTGAACAGCGTGGCCTGGTCGACGCCGAAACCGGTAATGGGGGCGGTGTACCGGCGGTCGAAGTAGGCCTCGGGGGTGGCGCCGCCGAGTTCGAGAGTGGGGCTGGTGCCGCCTGCCCGGGTCAGGGCAATCCAGGCGCCGAGCGGGGTATCTGTCGCCCGGTCGACGGGGACCAGCATGGTGCGGCCGGGGGTGGTGGCGGCTTCCCACTCAGCAGGGGCGCCGGCCAGAGCAAGGCTGAAGGTTGCGGTGGCCGAGGCCCCGAGCTTCCTGGACAGGGCAGAAGTGGTCAGGGCGCGGAGCTCCTCGATGATCTGCCCAGATCGGAGGTCGCATCCGTACCAGTCCAGCTCTACCGGCTGGCCGCGTCGGTTCATGCGACGGGCTCCACGCTGAGCTGCCCGTCGGTGGTGAACGTCTGTCCGCCGACGGTCCCGACGCTGGACACGTACCACTGCGGGGTGAGGGTCACGGTCACGCCCGGGGTCAGACCGGTGACCAGGACGCGGCGGGTGGCGTAGATGCGGCCGCCGGCGGACGCGATAGCGTTCGCGGCCACCGCAGCTTGGGTGTACCCGCCGGAGGCCCGCCAGACCACCCACACGGTGGCCGTGGTGGTGACCTGGTTCTGGATGGCGCCACCGATGGAGATCCACGCGGATCCGGACGGCGGGACGGTGAACGTGAGTGGCGGCCACTGCGCCGCGCTGAAGTCGGTGAACGTGGCTGTCGCCGGGTAGGACGTCGGCGCGAGGAGCTGCCTCGACACCGCGGGGTCGTACTTCAGGTAGCGCCACTCGGTGCCGGTCCAGCGCCGCAGGCCATCGCCGGAGTCCCACAGCTGCCCGGTGTACGGGGCGCCCGGGGCGACCGAGCCGACAGTAACCCCGCCTGCGGCCGCCGTGTAGGCGCGCGTTGCCGTGGACACGGCCGCCGAGCCGGCACCGGACTTCGGGACGTTGATCGTGGCGAGCACGATGTACGACGGATCCGTGGGCGTCGGGGTGGCCGGGGAGGCGGCCGGTGTGCCGGCCAGGTACAGCACGTCCCCGTCCCTGGCCCCGGAGGCGTCGGAGTCGGTGTCGCGGATCCGGGCGTAGACCACGTCCACGCGCGGGTTCGTGGCGTTGGCCGCGGTCAGGGTCCGGGTGACGGAGGCGTCGGAGTAGAAGAGGTACGGGCCCTGTGTCGTCGAGGACCCGCCCTGGACGACTGCGGCGCCTGCGGTGATGGTGATGGTGGACCCGGCCACAGAGACGGTGAGGCCGCCTCCTGGCCGGACTCCTGCCTGGACCTGCAGGCCGCCGGAACCGGGCGACAGCAGTGCGGCGAGCGCCTGCCGGAACGACTGCGAGGCGTAGGACGGAGAGCCCCCGGAAGCGTTGATCGGAAACGCGGTGATGGTCATGCGTGCCTCACATCCAGGCGGATCGATAGGTGACAGTGAGGGCCGCGGTCGCCGAGTAGGAACCGGCCCGGAAGGCGAGGTTGGAGGCACCGGGCTGAAGCGCCGGCCATGCGCCTGAGATCAGAGAGCGGCGAGACGCGGTGCCGTTGTAGTACGCGGTGTGCGCGTCGCAATCCAGGTCGACCCAGTCCCCTGCCTCGATGTCCCCGCCGTACAGCAGGGAGGTGGCCGTACCATCTGGTCCGGTGACGGACACAAGCGGCTGGGAGACCGGGCCGCTGATTCTGATCTGCGGGAGTGCGTCGATCGACCCTGCGTTGACAACGACCGTGTCTCCCGCAACCACCGTGGCGTCGATGGTGATAGGGAACGTGACCGCCAGGGTCAGGCCCCCGGCGACGGTGGGCAGACGGAGCGTGGTGACGGTTTCGGTGGTGGCGTACAGCCGCGGGTCAGCGGCTGTGACCAGCACGCTGTACGTGGCCGCCGTGTCGGTCTGGTAGTCGATGAGCGTCCGGCCGGAGCGGCGGACGACTGCCCGTTTCGGCACGGTCTCCATGACGGTGAGCACGGCCCCCATGAGAGGCAGCGCGCGCAGCCTGTCCGCCGCGGCGTCCAGGGTGGCCAGGTCCGGGGCGAGCATCGTCCCGGACAGGGTGATGGGTCGCTCGCCAAGGTAGACGGGCGAGGCCCACGCCCCATGCTCGGCCTCCCGCAGCTGGGACTCGGAGCGGACCTCGGCCGAGTCCCAGCCGTCGAGCTTCTGCAGGAACCACGCCACACCCTGGTCATCAACCTGACCCAGTGGGATGGGGCCGAGGTTGGCTGCGCGGCCTCCCAGCGATTGGCCTGGTGTGTACATGCGGCCCCCTTCAGGAGACGAACGTCAACTGGCGGGCCACGTCGCGCATCTGCTCCGCGCTGGTCTGCTTGGCGCCGTTGAGGGTCAGGTTGGTGACGCGCTGGTCGTAGTGCGCACCAGCGCCGCGGCCTCCACTCGTGCCGAACCTGCCGGCCGGTCGGGCGTCGTAGCCCATGAGCCGGGCGGTCGCCTGCAGCAGGGACCGGGACCGGGCGGAGCCATCGTGAGGGATCCAGGACTCCGGGACTCCGGCCTCGCCGCCGAGGACCATCTGCGGGCCGGTCAGGATGCCGCCCCGGGCCATCGTCTTGATACCGGTCTGGCCGGTGAACTGCGTCAGGAATGCATCCCGGTACTGGGCCGGGAGCTTCTTGATCTGGTCGAGCATCCGTGGCACCAGGTCCTTGATGGTGCCTGCGGACAGGCCAGCCGCGATGAGGTCGGCGTAGCCCCGGCCGGGTGCACCCCGCAGCGTCGTGAGTAGCAGGAGTGAGTTGGCCAGGTCCTCACCGGACAGTGTCTTGCCCGCCTTGGCGACGGCGGTGTTGGCGGCGTCCACGTCGGTCTTCTTTCCGGTTGCCGCCTGATGCGCCAGTTCCATCGCGGCGCTGTCGCCTTGCGCGGCCAGGAGCTGGGCTAGGTCGCCGTAGCCCATCGCGGCCAGGGCCTGCAGGTCCATGGCGAACTGCTGGTTGACCTTCGTCGAGGCGTTGAGCTGCTTCGTCAGGTCATCCAGCGTCGCCTTGGCCGTCGATCCGGTCGCCTTGAGCTTGGCCACGATGTCCTTGAACTGCTTGTCCGAGGCGCCGGCCAACGAGTTGACCAGGGCGTAGCCGTCTTCACCCATGGCCTCCAGCAGGTCCTGGATCTCCTGCCCGCCCCGCTTCCCGATCTTCGCCAGGTTGTTGCGCCACTTCGTGGTCGCGGCGAGCGAGGCCGTCAGCTGCTTCTGGTACGCGGTCAGGTTGAAACTGCTGGGCGCCTTCGCTCCCTTCTTCAGACCCAGCGCCGCATCGAGGGCGTAGACGTCGCCCTTCTCCTTCTTGACCTTGGCGTCGGCGGTCGTCTTCGCCTTCCGGGCAGCAGAAGTCCGGTCCGCTGCCGCGGCGTTGGCCTTGGCCGCGTTGCGCCGGGCATCAGCGAGCTTCTTCTCAGCGGCCAGCAGCTGCGCGTGCGTGTGCTTCCCGCGGCGAACCCGGTTCAGGTTGTCCTCGGCCTCGCCGACCTTGCGGGCCCCGTCCTTGCGGGTAGCGGCCTGCTTCTTCTCGGCGACCTTCAGCGCGTCGGTCTTCTTCTTCAGGTCGGCCAGAGCCTTCGCGAGATCCGCGAACGCCGCCTTCAGCTTCTCGATGAGGGAGTCGTAGCGCTCCTTCGCATCGCCAGGCCCGCCCAGTACAGCGGTGCCAGTCGGGGTGTACGTGAACCCGGCGAGCCCGCCGTCGGCGAACCGCTTGGCGTTGACCCGGTCCAGCATGCTGACGCCGTACTTTCGTACAGCGTCGGCCTTCACGATGTACTCGCCGTTGCTGACCAGGGCGGGGATGCTGTCCGACGTGCCCGTGCCCGGGCCGGAGATCGGCCCACCAAACGGGTACATCTGCAGGACCTCGCCACCGGACGCGTACCGACGGATCAGCCCGCCGTTGCGGCGCGCCTGAATCATGTCCGGTACGCCGTTGGCGTCGGTGTCCGAGCCGGTTGCCTTGAGGTAGACGCCGATGCCGACGGGCCTGCCCTGGATCCCGTTGATGGCTCGCTGGATCGCGCCCACCTGGGAGATTGCCGAGCCGGTCGGCACCGTGACGCTGACCTTGCCACCCTTCATGTGGGTGACCTTGAACCCGAGGTCCTTCAGCGTCTTCTCGGCAGTGCTGGTCAGGGCCGACATGGTGAAGGACTTGCCCTTGGTCGCGCGAACCTTGCTCTGCACGGCCTGCAGGTCGGTGATGGCCTTCTTCGTCTCGGCGTTGACCTTCGTCGTCGCCGAGGCGGGCAGCTTGGTGTAGGCCGCGGTCAGCTTGTCGATGGCGTCCTTCGAGAACCCGGCCGCGTGCATTGTCGCCTTGAGCGC
This sequence comes from Streptomyces sp. OR43, assembly GCF_008042275.1. Lineage (GTDB taxonomy): Bacteria > Actinomycetota > Actinomycetes > Streptomycetales > Streptomycetaceae > Streptomyces. Next base: position 144,614 of record NZ_RDBK01000043.1, read on the forward strand.
CTCGACGTCCTTGGCCAGGACCGCGTTGCCGGCCTCCACCGAGTTCTTCTGCTCGGCCACTGCCTGCGCGTGCTCCATGGCGGCCTTCGCCGCGTCGAGGAATGCCCCCTTCACCGCGCGGCCCTTCTCGCTGGTGACGTCCAGCGAGTGCCCGTTGTCCTTCACCGCGGCGGTGAGGTCAGCCAGCGACTTGCGGAAGCTGATTTCCTGCTCAGCCGCCCCGATGTTGAGCCCGTTCAGGGTCTTCAGAGCATCGGTGAGTTCCTCGGCTGCGGACTTCTGGTTCTTCAGCTCCTCGTTCGTCATCGCCAGGTCGTCCTTGAGACCCTTGGATGACTTGCCGGTGAGCTGCTGCTCAACGCTCGTGTTCGCGAGGGCGTCGGTGTACTGCGGCAGGAGCGTCTTCAGCTTCTCGACCGACGTGCCCTGGTCGATGGCGCTCTTTGCGAGGGCGTCGAAGGATTGCGCCGCAACGTCTGCGTGACCGGAGCTGACCAGCGAACCGAGAGCATCGTCAACGACCTTGATCTGGTCGTGCGCGTCCTGCAGGGCGATATCGGTCTCGGCCAGGCCCTCGGTAAGGCCCAGCGTCACGCTGTTGACGATGTCCGTGGCACGGTTCTGCCCGGTCGGGTGGGCGATGCGCTGTACCGCGTGGCCGAACCCGTCAAGGTCCTTCCCGAACTGGTCGTAAGCGGCCCCGGCCACCTTGCCCTTCTGGCCCAGGTCGACCAGCGACTGAGCCATCTTCGCCGTGCTGGGCGGGGCATCCTTGAACGTCTCCTGGATTCGCTTCGAGGCGTAGGAGACCAGTTCCAGGCCGGCCACGACCGCACCGACCTGGCCGAGGACCATCATCGACATCCGGGCCCGGGCTGCGGTGACACCCATGGACGCCAGCGCGGCACGGGTCGCCGCGATGCGCGGCAGCAAGAGCACCATTCCCGCACCGACCAGAGTCACGGCACCACCAACACCCATGAACAGCGTGACGGCGTGCTGCACCGGGGCGGGCAGGCCGTTGTACGCGTTGACCAGGCTGGTTACACCCTGCGCCATGCCGCGCAGGGCGCCGTTGGCGGAGGACCCGCCCTCGATGAGAGCTACCTCGATCGCACCCTTGAGGCGCTCGATGTCCCCGATGAGGTTGTCGGTCTGGACGGAGGCCATCCGCTGGGCGGCGCCCTGGTCGTCGACCGCGCGGCGGTAGGTGTCGATGCCCTTCGCGCCGAGCTCGTACATGATCGTGGCGGACCGGACAGCGTCCGACCCGAAGATCGTGGCCATGGCGCTGTTCCGGGCCTCGGGGGTGAGCTTTCCGAACGAGAGCTTCATGCGCTGGGCGGTCTCGGATAGGCCGACGAACTTGCCGCTGCTGTCGTAGGCCGAGAACCCGATCTTGTCCATGGCGGCCTCGGCCTCTTTGGACTGAGGCACCAGGCGCTGCAGCATCGTCTTCAGCGACGTACCGGCATCCGACCCGATCAGGGCGTGGTCCGCGAACGCGGACAGGGTGGCGACAGTGTCCTCAAGGGTCAGCCCTGTCTGGTGGGCGAGGAGACCGCCCTGACGCAGAGCTGTGCCCAGCCCGTGGACATCGGCGGCACTCTTGTTTGCGCCGGCCGCGAGGAGGTCGGCGATGTGGCCGACGTCCTTGCCCTGCAAGCCGAACGTGTTCATCGCCTGCGCGGACAGGGTGGCCGCCTCGGACAGGTCGACCTGCCCGGATGCGGCCAGTGCGAGCGAGCCTGTGAGCGCACCGCCGATGATGTTGGCGGTGCTGACGCCCGCGCGGGCGAGCTCGGCCTCTGCGTTCGCCGCCTCGGTGGCCGTGAATACCGAGGTCTTACCCGCGTGAGACCGCCCTGACGCAGAGCTGTGCCCAGCCCGTGGACATCGGCGGCACTCTTGTTTGCGCCGGCCGCGAGGAGGTCGGCGATGTGGCCGACGTCCTTGCCCTGCAAGCCGAACGTGTTCATCGCCTGCGCGGACAGGGTGGCCGCCTCGGACAGGTCGACCTGCCCGGATGCGGCCAGTGCGAGCGAGCCTGTGAGCGCACCGCCGATGATGTTGGCGGTGCTGACGCCCGCGCGGGCGAGCTCGGCCTCTGCGTTCGCCGCCTCGGTGGCCGTGAATACCGAGGTCTTACCCGCGTCCAGGGCGGCCGCGCGGAGCTTGGCCATGTCTGCAGTTGACGCACCGGTGACGGCGCGGACGTTGGATAGGGCCTTGTCGAACTTCGCGGCTGCGGCCGCCGCCACCGCGAAGCCGGCCAGCATCGCCGCACCGGTTGCCGCACCCGCGTTCGCCAGCTTCGTCGTGGTGTCGGACGCGGTCCGCATGCCCCGGGTGTAGTGGGAGATGTCGGCGCGCAGCCGGACGGTGACGGAACGGGTTACCACGGCTCACCTCCTGTGTTCTTCGCGTTGCGGCGTTCGAGGTGGACGTGGAGGCCGTCGGTGCTGCCCTTGCCGTTCTGATGGGCGCGCACGGTCTTGGCCGATGTGGCACAGGCGTGGCAGAGAACGAGGTCGGCGGCATACGCGAACTCGTTCTTTGCGTCAGTGGCCTCGGACCAGGGCTGCCCGCAGTCCGGGCAGGTGTCCGCTTCGACCTCGGCGAGGGCGAGGGCCCACGCCCGGTCTTCCTCGATCCACGCCGGCTCGCCAGGGGCGACGACGCGGCCGAGGAACACCGAGCGGGGGACACCCCAGGCCCGCGCGGTTTCTACTTCTCGCCGCCACCGACCGCCGCCAGGAGAGCGGAGGCGGCCAACGAGAAAGGGACGAGGCTGCTGGAGTTGTGGACGTCCCAGGCCGCGTCGAACAGGGCCTGGATCTGCCCCTGGTTGATGACCTTGAACAGGTCCTTGGTGTCGTCCACGGTCATGACCGGGTCGACGCACGACGCGGCAATCAGCGCGCGGGGGAAGCTGTCCGAGTCGAACAGTTCTTCCTTGCTCGTCGAGGGGTGCGCGGCCAGGAGGGACGAATACTCCTCGTCGCCGATGTACCGGAACTTGAACTCGGCCTCGGCCTCGCGGGCCTTCTCGCGGAGTTCGGCGATCTGCTGGGCGATGACGCCGCCCGGGTGCGACTCGGTGAGGTCGGAGGGCTGCCAGTCCTCGGAAGCCTCGACGAGTTCTGCCTCGAGGCGCTCGATCTCCCCAGCGAGCGCACCGTCCAGCATGATCTTGACGGTGCGCTCGCGCGGCTTGGCCTTGGCAAGCAGGGCCTTGATGTCGGGCATCAGGCGACCGTCGCGGCCGTCGCCGGCGGGTCCGTGACCTTCATCGGCGACACGAACTTCATGACCTCGTTCGCCGCCGGGGAGCTGTTCTGCGGCTCGCCGCACGCGATCGGGTACACCTCGACCTTCTGCGCCACGGTCCACGCGGTGGCGTAGTCGACGCCGCGGCGCACGACCAGGAAGCCGGACACGCCGTACTTCAGGGTGGAGTAGGGGGCGTCGTCGGTGGGGTTGTCGCCCCGCTTGAACGTGACCTCGGTGTCGTAGCCGACACGGCCGACGGTCTTGGTGTCGAACTTCGACGCCAGCGACGACGTGTCGACGTCCGCCGTGGACGGGTCGACCTTCAGGCCGTCCGGGGTGATGCGCTTGGTGTAGTCGGCGCCCGCGTTGAGCTCGGCCACGGTCGGGGCGTTGATGTTCGCGCAGGTCGACAGCCAGGCCACGCGGGTCTTGCCGTCGCTGATCAGGTCAGACATGAGCCCTCCAGGGCATGAAGAAAGCCCCGGCCGTTGGCGCGGGGCAGACAGGGATGGGTGGGGGTCAGATGCGCAGAGAGGCGACCGTGACGGTCGTCGCGGACGAGTAGCCGACCGCGCACAGATTGTCGGCCTGGTTCAGCAGGAGGTCCGGCTGCAGGGGGCCGATCATCCGCTCCCCGGACGCGGGGACGGACACGACGACGTTCGCCGCGGTCTGCCCGCGCACGGACGCGGTCGACGTCAGGGTCACCGTCACGGGGCTGCCCGAGCCGTTCTTGACGTGCAGAAAGTTCCGGTCGCCGCACTCGACCTTGTCGCCGCCGCCGGCGGCCGCTGCGTAGGTAGGTGCGAGGCCGCCGAGGGCGACGGTCTGAGTGGCGAGGGTCGCCATGGTGGTCTCCGATCAGGAGGGAATGGACTGGATCCGGTACTGCACCGGCACGAACCAGAGCGGCGGCGTCACGTCGTCGTCGCGCTGTACGGGAGGGCCGCCCTGGTCCTCGGGCAGCCACGTCTTGCGGCCGTCCACGGACAGCGGCACGGACAGGGCTCGGCGGACCCGGTCAGCGACCCAGAGAGCGCGCTCGACGGAGCCGCCCACACACGTCACCTGGAACGTGGCCGTGAAGTCGCCACGGTCGTCGGCCAGAGACGCCCGGCCGGCCATGCCCGGGTCGGGGTAGAGGACGGCGAACTTGTCGGGCGGCACCCATCCGGTACTGCTCGGGGTGCCGCCGAGGTAGACGGTCAGGCCGGCCCCGGTCAGCGCCTCCTGAACGGCATCGACGTGGGGCAGAACGGTTGGGGTTGTCATCGGGTCACCACCACGTCAGTCCGCGCTGCAGGATGAGTGCCATCTGCGCCTCGAAGCGGGGGGTTTCGTTGATCAGGGCGCGGCCGCCGTCGTTGTGTGGCGGGTTCTTCACCGAGCCGTACTCGAGGATGTTGCCGAGCGCGCCCTGCTGGCTGCCCTTGTCTGGGCCGATGATGGCCAGGACCTGGTCCGGGCCGAAGGTCAGCACGTCGAAGTTCACGGTCCGCGGGTAGTACGGAGCGTGTTTCGGTGCGGAGATCCGGGCGTTCGCCCGCCACTCCGTCTTGATGTTCAGTGCGCCACGGGCGACGACTGCACGGGTGTCACGCCGTGCCTGCGGGATGCCGCGCAGGAGGTGATGTTGCAGACGCCGGACGTCTCGTGCGTCGAACGGGTTGCCGCTCACGTCCGTTCCTCCGCACTGATCCGCCAGGCGGTGGCCTGGGCGGACAGCTGCCCGCCCGTCACCCACAGAGTCACGCCCCGCATGCGGGAGTCGTCCGACTCCAGCACCTCAATGCGGGCGCCAGGCAGAAGTCGCACGCCCGGCAGTTGGGTGGACCAGGGCAGCGACACCTCGAGCTCCCGAAGGACAAGCTCGCGCTCGCCCGCCTGCACGTCCTCGCCGGCCGACTGGGCCACCGGCTTGATGCGGGCCTTCCCCGCATACAGGACGGCCTGCGTGCCGGGGACCGTGGTGCCGCTGTCCCGGTCGAAGGTGTCCGGGCCCTGGGTGTAGAGCATGACGAGGTCCCGCATCCGGCGTTCGGCAGCCGCCCGGCCCTGGGTCAGGGCTGCTTCCTCGCTCATGGCGCACCGTGCACGATGGTGAATGCCGTGGTGCGTGGCGGCCGCAGTTCGTCGACCTCCGTCTCGGTCAGGTAGATCTCCCCTGCGGAGCGGGAGGAGTCGACCGTGTAGGAGTAGTCGTCGATGGACTCCTGCCGCAGCCCGTTCGGGTTCCGCAGGACCCGCAGGACCATCGCACAGCAGACCTTCTTGGAGACGGCCGTGGATACGGTGGCGTACCGCGGGAACCGGTCGATGATGACGGAGGTGGCGTCATCCAGAAGGGCGGGCGCCTGGCGGTCCTCTACGTCCGTGAGATCACGGCCGAGCCTGTCCGCCAGGTCCGCAGGGGTCGCCAGGGTCGCCACGGTTACTCCTTCTTGGCGTCGTCCTCGGCCTTGGCCGCAGCCTTGACCTCGGAGATGCCCTCGGACTCGGGGAGACCGCGGAGCCGCTTCACGACCGCGGCGTCCGTGGTCTCGAGCTCTCCGTCCGCGAACGTGGCCCAGATCCCCTTGTCGTCCTGCAGGACCAGGGCCGGGTACTTCGCGCTGCTGAACTTCGCCATGACGGCGTCTCCTTAGCTGAGGTCCTTGATGACGCCGTGGTAGATCTCGGGGCCGTACTCCAGACCGACCTCGCCGTACAGCTGCCACTTCTCCGACGCGCCGACCTTGGCGAGCTGCTCGGCGAACAGCAGGCCCTTGCCGGGGATCTCCAGCCACACCGGGGCGCAGACGGAGAGGTCGACGACAGCGACCTGTCCGGCCGGCATCCACCGGTTGAGCATCACGCCGAACGTCCCGAAGTCGGTGACCAGCGTGTCGACGGCGACGCCACCGATGTTGCGGGTCATCGTCGGCTGGTTCAGCGAGCCCGTGCCGTAGAGGTTGGACAGGTTGACCTTCTGGCCCGGGCCGGTCATGAAGACCGTGGAGTCCTGCGGGAGCTTCGCGCCGGCGGCGAACATCGCCGACAGCTGCGCGTCCATGATCGCCTTCGACAGGGCGCGCGGGGTGCCGCCGTTGGCGTTCACGTTGGTCGTGATCGCGGTGAGCAGGCCCCGGGTCTTGCGGGCCGTCGAGTTGTTCGCCGGCTTCACGTAGGACCCGGTCAGGAACGACAGCTCGACGTCCACGGCCATGGCTTCGAGCTCGGCCGTGATCTGCGCGGTCAGCTCGTCGTTGATCGGGTTGTCGTCGGCGCCGATGTTGATGCCGCCGTACATGCCGGTCGCGGCCTGCCGGGTGTAGGACACCTCGATGGCCGACTGGTGGATCTCCACCACGTTGGAGACGTTCGAGCGGGAGCGGGCCACGCCGGTCGGTGCGGCCGCGCCCTCGACGACCGCGTTGCCGGCGGTCGAGGCGCGGCGGTCGACGGTCTGCCACTCGAACTCGACGGACTTGGTCCGCTTGCCGCCGGACAGGCCGCCGATGGCCGCCAGGAACGGGGTCTCGGTGGGGGTGACGGTGTAGAGCTCACCGTGGTAGTTCGGCAGGTTATAGGTCGTGCCCTGCCCAGAAACTGCGCCCATGACGGGGTCCTCGCTTACGGAGTTGGGTGAGGGCGAGGCGGTCGGCCTGCCCTGCTACTTGGTCTGTTGGCTGATCTCGCGGAGCTGCTGCGTTTTGAGCGCCAGCACGCGCTTGGTGTCGCCGCCGGCAACGGCTTCGTCGATGCGCTGGCCGAGGGTCGACGTACCGCCCGGCCTCGCCCCCTGAGAGGGGTCCGGCGCCGGAACCCGCGGGCCGGGTGCGGTGGCAGCCCAGTGCGGCTTGCGTTCCAGCAGGCCGTCCAGGGCGGCCTGAATGGCGTCCCGGTCGATGCCGCCGTCCTCGGTGAGGAACTCGGCACCCTGAAGGGCGTCAACGGCGTCCTGCGGGTCCTGGAAGCGTCCGGCGGCCAACGCCTCCACCTTGGACGCGGTGGCGAGCCGGGTGGCTGCTGCTGCCCGTTCCTCGGCCTTCGTGGCACGCTCGACCAACTTCTCGGCCTCGGTCTTGTCGCGGTCCTCGAACTCCTGGATACGGGCGGCCTGCTCCTTGGACTGCCGCTCGGCCTCCTTCGCCCGGACCTTCCATTCCGCCAGCGCCTTCTCCCCGGCAGGACCGAGGGGAACGTCGCCAGCGGGTTCACTGCCGGAAGGCTCGACCGTCACAGGCTCGACGGCGGGGTCGGAGGGCGCCGGCTGCTGCTGCGGGTTGCCCGCGGCCGGGTCGGCGTTCGGTTCGGTGGGGGTACTCATCACGTGCTCCCGTTGCAGGAGTGGGACCCGTCGGCGTTGCACCGGGGATCAGGTCAGGTAGCCGAAGCGCTTGAGCATGGCGATGGCTTCATCGCGGCTGGCCGCGCGTCGGAAGATTTCTTCGGGCATGAGCCGCGGTGTGCGGATGCGGAACGCGCGCCCGACGTCCGCGGGGACTTCGCCGGCGTCGATGGCGCGCCGCCGCTCGACGTTGTAGTAGCGAGAGCCGCGCCGGGAGCCAACTCGGGTAGCTGAGACGCGGCCGTCGCCGATGCCTGCCTGGTACATGCCGCGTCGGGCGTTGATGACCTGGCCCATGTCGGCGCCCTCGCGAATGGCCCGGGCACTGGCCGCGCCGAAGACGCGTTCCTGTTCGGCCCTGGACAGGCCGTTGAAGTAGGCCCGGGGGTCGAGGAACCCGCGGCCGCCGGTGACGTCCGTTGTGGTGGGCCGCCGTCCGCTGCTGCGGGCGATCAGGGTGGTCGGCAGGTGAATGCAGTCGCACCGAGGGTGCCGCTGAAAGCCGCTGTTCCACCCGAACTCCTTGCCCGCCAGGATCACGCACCGGGCACAAGCCGGAGGCTGAACGACCCGGACGTAGCCCTGGATGGTGCGCCGCCCTGCCATGCCCGACGCCACCGCTCCCCGGCCGGCGTCCGCAACTTGCGTTGCGGTGATCCGCAACGCGCTCGACAGTGCGCCGCGCGCCGCGTCCTCCATCGACTGGCCGGCCAGCATCCGCACCTTCCACCCGATGACCGGCTGGTAGAGCAGGGACAGCAGAGAGCGGCCGTCGGAGGCGATGCCGGCAAGCGCGGTGGGAACGACTCGGCCGGCGCCCGCCACCTCGGCGCCCTCGGCTGCCTGGATGGCGTCTAGGTACGCGTCTGCCATCGCCGCGGCCGCGATCTGCTCCGCGATGACTGCCTGCTCCAGCGAGGGGGCGATCTGCTCCCACGACCCGCTGATGTCGCCCCGGTCGATGCTGCGCCACAGGGTCTGTACACGGTTCACGGCCCGGCGAGCCGCGCGCTGCTGGCGCCGGTAGTGGTCGAGCGCGATCGTCCGGGTGTCCGTGGCCACGGCTACTCCCGCAGCTGCGGAGCAGGCAGGGCCGGGGTGGGCTTGGGCCCGTACTCGGCCGCCAGGTCGCCGCCGATCGCCCGGTCGAGGGCGTCACCGTCCATCTGCCGCATCCGCTGCCGTTGCGCGGCGGTGTAGCCGAGGTCCTCGCGGGCCTGCTCAATCGGCAGGATGCCGACCTGGACGAGCTTCACGCTGGCATCAGCCATCTGCGCGAACGTGGGTGTGGCCGGGTTGCGCCACAGGGTCTCCAGCGCACGGGCCCGGGGGTCCCACTCGCCGTCCCGGATCCGCAGCACCAGGCGCATGGCGTCCTCGTAGGAACCACCCCATGCACGCTGCTTGCGCTCGGCACGCTTCACCAGGCGCGTCTCCGAGGAGCGGATCGCGTCGGCGGACGGCGGGCTGTCCGTGGCCAGGCCCAGGAAGTGCGGCGGCATCCCGGACAGCGAAGCGGTGAGCCGGGCCAGCTGGTTCAGGGTGTTGTGGAAGTTGCTGAGCTGGGCTTCGGGGAACTGGATGACGTCGGCACCGTCGCCGTCGACTCCGGTCTTGCGGTTCTTGGACGTCGCCCACATCCGGCCGGCGATCCTCGACCACATCGAGACGGCGTTGCCGTCCTCGTCCTGGAAGTCCTCTTCGCCGACACCGAACGCAACCCGGCGGGGCATCGCGTGGTACTCGGCGGAGACCATCATGTCCGTCGCGATCTTGCACGCGGCGTCTGACAGCGGGATCACGTCAGCGAGCTCGGACACACCGCCGGGACTGAGCAGCCGGGGCCGGTTCACGAGCGGTACGACGGGCGGAACCTCCAGCCCGTGCTCGTCCCGGTCGGTCTCCGCCCAACTCCCCGGCGCCGTCTGCCTGTAGAAGTGCGTCACGCCCGGCACGTAGAGCGTCGCGCACTGCTCGGTGACGGCCGCCGTGATGGGGTCCTGCTCGTGGTACCGCTTGAGCGCCGAACGGACCGTGCGGGTGCGCGGGTCCCAGTCGACGACCATCTGCAGCGGCGATTCCACCGTCACCAGTGGCGTGTCGGGGTCCTTCTCGTTCGTGCCGGCGACCAGGAACGCGCGCCGCATTGTCAGGGCGTCCACGTGCCCCTGCTGCGTGGCCTCGTCCATGCCGTTCGCCTGCCAGATCTTCCACAGTTCATCCGCGGCGGCCTCGTCGTCGGCGTAACGGAACCCCTCGACGTCCAGGCGTTCCTCAATCGCATCGACGACCAGGCGCGGCCAGTTGATGACGACCTGCTTCAGCTGGTCGCCCAGCTCCTCAAGGAGATCGGGGTGGATGTACGTGAGGGGCTGCTGCCCCTCGTAGTACCGGTTCAGCTCCTCAAGGCTGGGCTTCTGCGCTTCGTGGACGCGGGCCAGGTAGGCAACCCAGTCGTCGGGTGTGCGGTCCATCAGCGCATCACCTCCTGGTCCTCATCACGATCATTCGTCCGGGCTTCCTGGGCTTGGCCTGGCCGGCGCTGATCGCGTTCCGGGCGGCTTCGTGCGTAAGGACCGACACCACGGCAAGGTCGATCTTCTGGTGGTCGTTCGGCTTGCCGAGGATGTACCGCCGTGCCGGGCGGGCCTTCTTGCGGGCGTTGCGCATATGGATGGACGTCGTCTCGCATCCGTCATGGCGAAAGGTGGTGTCCTTCTTCGTGACGTCCGTGAGCAGCTGCTCGCACGCGGCGTGCATCTGCACGATCCGATAGGTCTCCCACCTGCTCACACGCTTCTCGCCATACCGGGCCTGCCAGGCAGCAATCTCGCTGGGCCAGTACGGCGGGTCCGCATACATGCGGACGACGTCGTAGCGGTCCATGAGCTCGTCCACCGCGGCGTCGACCTCAAGGCGCGGGACCTGCCCGTCCCACTCGGCCGGGTCCCAGACACAGGGCCGGTTGTCGGGGCCGTAGGTGGGGGTGAACTGGTAACCGTCCAGGGTCTCGGCCCTGATGCCGGTCCAGTCGTCCACGTCCGAGCCGTCGAAGCCGAGCACCAGCCGCGTGCCGGCGGGCACCTCCTGGGGGGCGAGGCGGGCATCCCAGCGGTCTTGCTGCAGCCAGGTCCCCATACCGGCCGTGATCCGGTTGCCGTAGAAGCGCTCTGCCTCTGCGGGCTCCTTCTCCATCAGCTCGGCGGCGTCGCCCTCGATGGCATCCAGGTCGACGTGATGACTGCCCTGGTAGACAGCGGTGTGGATGCGGCGCCGCTCGGACTTCTTGGAGTAGTCCAAGTCCTTTGGCGGCAGCCGGTGGTAGCGGTAGACGTCCTTGACCTTCGTCTCGGCCGTCTTCTGCGCCACCGAGTTCTCAGTGGGATCCCAGGCGTTCGTCTGTTCCAGGGAGCGCCCGGACATGCCGCCCAGGCCGCGCCGCTGGGTGGTCGCGACCTTGGTCATGCCGTTGCCGTCGTCCCAGATGCCGGTCTCGTCCTGCGCGACGAACGTGACCGGGTTGCCCAGTCGGCTCTGTGCGCTGGCCGTGACGACGTCGATGCGCCCGTCATTCGGCAGGCGGATGAACTGCTCGCCCACCTTCATGATCTCGGAGAGCGGCCCGTTGCGGATCATCTCCTGCAGCGGGCGATAGGTGTTGTCGGTCTGGTCCTCGGATGTCGCCGTGATCTGGATGAGCGGCTTGTTCCACGGCCGGCCCATCGGCTCGCCTGGCTCGTACTCATACACCCAGCCGCATCCGCACCGGTGGTCGGAGCAGCGGAACCGCTCCCCACCCCGCGCAAAGCCGTTGAACAGCACCGGCCCGACACCCTCGGCCGCGACGATGGACGCCGCCCAGGGGCCCTTGCCCGACTTCTGCGGGGCCACCGCCTGAACACGGCGGTAGAAGAAAGCAGTCGACAGCTTCCCCAGCTCGGCGGCCGGCTTGACCCGGTAGAGGTTGGCGGTGATGCGGAGCTGCCAGTCGTACATCTCGAACGGGCGCGGCGTGCTGTCGAGGCCGCCCACCGACTGGAGCCGGCAGTGCCTGGTGATCCAGTCCGGAACGACGAACAGCGTCGGGAAGTCGAGAGACCAGGTGCCGTCGTCAGCCGCTACCACCGGAGACCGCCCTCAGCCTGGCACGTGCCGAGGTCGGCGAGATATCCGGAACGGCTCCAGGCGCGGCCGGCGTCTCGTCCTGCTCGCTGCCCCGGTCGATGCGCCACCGGTTGGCGCGCATCCCTGGTGTCGTCAGGCCGAGGGAGTCGGCCATCTGCCGGACCAAAGTCGTCAGCACGGCGGCAGCACCTCGCTCCTCTGCCTCGACCAGGCGCCGGACGTACAGGGCGACTTCCACCTCTTGGCCGTACCGCTCCCAGACCAGAGCCTGGGGCTTGGCCCAGAGGTCTTCCCATAGATCCTCTTCGCGTTCCGCCTGCGCGGTCAGTGGCCAGTCGGGCGTTGCGCCCTGGCGGCCTTCTGCGGGCAGGATCGTCCACTCGCCGGCGTCCCGGTCGCGCCGGAGCGCGGTGGGGTCGGGGGCCGGACCGGACCGGGTTCTTGCTCCACCCTTGGGCATATCGATCACTCCAACTAGGCCGCGTTGCGCGGCAGAGTCGCCGTCACCTTGCGTGACAGCGGGCATGATCAGCGGGGCGTCAGACCAAGATCAGCGCGAGTTCTGAACCCGGCAAACCTGGGAGCCACCTCCCCGGCGGTCCGTCTGGTGATCTTGCTCGGGGTCCCTCCCCCGGGGTGATCATCAGCCGGCCTCACTGATCGTGACGATCAGCCAGACCGTCCAATCCTTCGTAGCTGGCAAGCGGCCCGACCAGGGGAGCTGTCCGGGGGATGGTCCAGGCGCTGGACGGATCGGCGGGGTCCGTCATGATGCGTCCCTGGTCGTCGCGCTGGAACTCTGCGTAGACGATGACCGTGCGCCGGCCTCGCTTCTCCACCGTCAGCCCAGGTGAGGCCGCTACGTCCTCGGGGGCCAGGCCGTTGTCCTTGGCCCACGCGCAGAGTGCCGCACGCTGCTCGGCCACGTCGTCCGCGGTGATGGTGGCCAGCACGCGCCTGGTCGGCGTCTTGGCGCCCTTGCTGTCCTTCGCCTGTGGCATCAGGTGCCGTCCGGGATCTCGACGAGGTAGTGGCCGGGCTCGGCGTCACTGTCGCCCGTGGCGACCCATTCACAGCGCAGCTCGTGGTCGTTGGCGGTGATGTACTGCCCGCTGTATCCGCCGACCTGTACGCCTGTCTCGCGGGCGGTCGTGGCCAGCTGGTCGAGGGCGTCGGCCAGGTTGCGTAGGTCGGTGGCGCTCATGCTGGTGCTCACCGGTTCCACCTCGCGCTGTTCTGTGCGTGGCCGATGGACACGACAGTCAGGGGTACGGGCAGGGGCAGGGGCGGGGCCAGGGGGGAGCGGCCGGTGAACGTGAGCGGCACGTGCGTGACAGCCTGCTCGCCAACTCGGAAGCCCTGCTGAACAAGGTGGGCTTCGACGTCTGCAATGTGCTGGCGGGACAGCAGCCCGATGAAGCTGTCGTTCATAGTCAGCTGGCTGTCGCTCATCGGTTCCATCCTCCTGGTTGGTTCGCCGCTGTCTCGCTGCTGTGGCAGGGCGGGCAGAGGCCGCGGCCGTGCTGGGGGTCGTTGGGGTCCAGGCCTTGCGCGGTGAGTTCGCGCCGGCTGCGTGGCCAGTGGTCGGCGTGGACGGAGGGCTGGCCGCAGGGGACAGCGTGACCGTGAGACGGATCGGTGCAAGCACAGTTGGGGTCGCGGGCGAGAACGGCGGGGCGGAAGCGGGTTCGGTGTTGTCCGCCGTATCCGCGTTGCTGTGCGGTGCCGCGCTTGCGCTCGGCCTCGCGCCGGTGCTCGGTGCAGCGGCTGCCCTGGTCGGTGTACTCAGGGCAGCCGGGGTTGGAGCACACCCGCCAGCCTGCTCGTCTGGCCATGGGGCACCTCGACTCTGTACGGTGTCGCGCCTTGGGGGTGGTGGGCGTGAAGCGAGTGACTGTTCCGGTGGGCCTGGTCACGGCTGGCTTGGTCGTGGCGATCGGCTGCCGTGTGGCCGGCTGGCTGCCTGGCGTGGTGCTGGGCGCCGCGGTCGTCCTGGTGGGCCTGGTCCTGGAGTGGAGCGAGCGCGGGAAGCGCACGCGCTGATCAGAGCTGGGTGATGACGAGGTTCCGCCAGTGGGGTTTCGTCGTGAGGTTGGTGATGCCGCCGTTGCTGAGCCCGAAGTACAGGCCGCGGTAGGTGGCGTCGGCGATCGGCCCGGTGGTCCAGCCGGTGCTGTCGGTGCGCCGCAGCTCGATCGTGGTGGCGGTGACGTCGAGCTGGAAGCTCATCGGGTTGTCGGGAACGACGGCCGTGGTGTTCTGCACCGTGCCGAGCGCCGTGCCCGTGGTCACGCCTGCGGTGTGCCGGTTGAGTTGCATCTGGCCGTTGGCGCGCATCACCACGTGGTATCCGCCGCTGGCGTTGGCCGTCCCGAATCTGTACGCGTCGTCGCTCAACTTCCCGAAGTACACGCCTGCATGCTCGGTCGTGATCGCGGGGATGCCCTCGAACCGCATGTCGAACGAGATCCGGTACCCGCCGGCGCCGCCCACGATCGGGCAGTAGGTGCCGAGCCCGTAGGACTGGCCGGCCGCGTTGATGTACACCCAGCCCGCGCTCGGAGCATCGTCGAACTTGAGCGCGTAGGTCGCGTCGTAGTCGAGGGTCGGGGTGCCGCCGGGCTCTTTGACTTGGTTGTCCCAGCGCGATGCGGTGCGCATGGGGGTGCTGCGACTGAGGTACTGAATGTCGCTGGTCATCATGCCGACGACGCCGAGGCCGGCGAGCCGGTCGCGCTGGCTGCGGCGGTAAACGGGCCAGCTAAAGACCGGCTTCCCGCGCGCGACGATCTGGGTGACGCGGGCGTCGGCCATGCTGGTCTGCACGCCGAGGTAGTCGATGTACTGGTCCTTCGCCGTGATCGCGGCGTCCGTGGTTCCGTCGTCCACGTAGACCCAGGTCTTGAACCCGGCGCCCTTGGCCCACGGCAGCGACAGGGTGCCAATGTGCGCTTTCCACACGACGCTCTTGTTCGCGGTCGGGTAGAAGGTGTCCAGCATCGTCTGGAGCGGCACGACGGCGTCGTTGCCCTTGGCCTCAAGGAAGATAACGACGCGGCCGAGGAACTCGTCGAGAACTTCGCGCAGGGTCGGAATGGGCTGGTCGGTCCAGCCCTGGCCGTGGAGCACGCGCCCGTTGGTGAGGACCCGGTTCTTCAGCTCTGACCAGTTCCACGTGTTGACCGCGCCGGTGCTGTACGTGGTGCGGTCCAGCGTCGTGTCGTGGCAGCAGACGAGCGTTCCGTCCGCGGCGACGTTGACGGACACCTCGATTGCCTTGGCCCCGGCGGCTACGGCGGCCCGGTAGCCGGCCATGGTGTGCTCGGGGCTGACCATGCCCTGCCCGCGGTGCCCGAAGTACGCGGGGTTCGTGGCCAGGAGGTTGGTGATGGTGACGGCGGCCTGCGGGGCGTAGGCAACATTGGACCGTGTGACTTCGGCGCTCATGGCCGCGTCGGTGTAGGCCTCCGCGTTGGCCTGAGATCCGGGAGCGCCCGGCGGGCCAGGAGGGCCGGGCACGAGGACGTAGTCCCCGGTGTAGGGCTCCACGGGCGCAACGGCTGCCAGGTCGATGGTGCCCATGGCTGCGGCGACGAGCATCGGGTAGCTGCGCTCGGGGGCGTCGTCGGGGCGTTCGTGGACGCGGTACGTCCAGCCGGTTGGCGTGTAGCCGGGGGCGTCGTGCGGCAGGACCGTCAGGCCGGCGTCGCCTTGTCCGGTCGGGTCGCTGGCCGGGTAGAGGGCTCCGTTGATCCATCGGCCGGTGACTGCGCCCATGACGATGTGGCCGTGCTCGATGCTGGTCACGGCGGGGGCTTCGGGGGTGAGGGTGACGCGGCCGCGCATGGGGCCGCCGTCTGGGTGGGTTCGGCTGTCGACCACGGTCACGGTCGGGACGCCGTCGGGGAGAGCCATGGGCACCTCCTCCGGGCATAGCGAAGGCCCCGACCGGTGATGGGCGGGGCCTCGGGGCATGCGTGTGGTGGTCAAATCGTGGCGCACGGATCGTCGCACGTCAAGCGGCGTTGACACCGCGCTGGCCGTTGCGGGTCGGCTTGGCTGCGGACCGGGCTGCTTCGACGTCTGTGACACGGTAGAGCGGCCGTTTGGGGCTGCCGCCGCAGCGGGTGAGGATGCCGCGCCGTACCCAGTCGCGGATGGTGGCGGGTTGGACGCCGGCGGACATGGCGGCCATGGATGTGGTGAGGGTGCCGATCGGCGGCAGCAGGTACTCCATGCGTCCAGTGTGCCGTCCTCGCGCGCGGGAAGGCCCCGCCCTGAACTGCGTGGATAACCTCATTGGGTACGTGCCGTCCTCGCGCGCGGGAGGCCTCCCAACTGAATTCCTTCAAGGAACTCAGTCAGCTGCCGCCCTCGCGTGCGGGAAGGCCCCGGTCGTCGCGGCGAAGGCCGGGGCCCTGGTGTAGCTACACCTACTCCTTGTCCCCGGCGGCCTTTTCGGCGTCTCGCTGCTGCTGGGACTCAGCGTTGCGGCGCTGGAGTTCTTCGATGCTGATCGGGTCGAGTGCCATGATCGTGGTCCTGTCTCGTGGTTGGGGATGGGGCCCGGGGCGGCCGTGGTCGCCTGGCAGTGATGCGGCCGCCTCGGGGTTGGTCAGCTGTTGCGGGTGTACGTGAGGACGATGTCGTCGGGCTGAATGCCCTGGCCCTTGCAGAAGCCGAGGACCATCGCCTCGGCGTCGCGTGGGTTCTCCGCTTCGACTGCGCCAGAGCCGTCGCACGGCTCGCCTGTCTCGATGCGGGTGCCGGTTGCGGTCCACTGGTAGTGGGTGAGCTCCATGGGGTCCTCCTGGGTGCGGGCCGGTCTGTCCGGCTCCCCTCACCGCCCGCACTGTGTCGGGCGGATCGGGCAGCCGTCAGGTCAGCGGATAGGCGTGTAGCGGATGAGGCCGCCCATGGGGTGGGGGCTCTGCATGACGACGACGCCGTCACGGATGCCGATCGTGAGGTCGGCGAGCAGGGCCTCGGTCATCTCCAACTTCAGGTGCTCACCCTTCATCTCGGGCGCGGCCTCCCATGTGGCCCCACGGTCGTAGCTGCGGTCCTTGCGGTACGGAGCAGCCGGGTCGATGTCGGTGACGGGGGCGCTGTCGTAGATGCGGAACCAGTCGGTCTGGCGGGACACGGGCCCTCCTCGGGCGGTCTACGGGGTGCTCTACGCCCGGTCTACGGCCTCTTCTGTGGGCTGCTGACCTGCGTCTACAGCCTCGGAAGGGGCCTCTACGGGTGTGGGGGAGAGCAGGGCTTCGATGTCGGCGGCCTTGATGCCGCTGCGGCCGGTCTTGTCCGCGCTGACGCGGACGCTGCGGTGAATGGTGATGCCGCACTGGACGAGGACGGCGCGGAGCCGGGCGTCGTCGAGGTGGGCGGCGGCCGGCCGGGCCTGGAACGCGTCGTACACGTCCCGGACGAACACGGCGGGGTCGTCGGCGAGCAGCTGCTGCACGCCGAGGACAACCCGGCGGCGCAGCTCCTCTTCGGTCGGTGGGGTCGGGGGTACGGGGCGCCCGTCCCGCCACGCGGTGATGGCGTAGGCGCCGGCCGCCAAGGCGAGGAGTTGGGGTTGTTGGTGGCCGGTTCGCCAGGCGAGGAGCGAGGCGGCCGTGAGCCCGGCGACGCGACGCGGGATGGCGGTGCCGGGCGACGGGTGGCCGGTGGCGATCGTCCAGGAGCGAAGCCTGGCCCACTGGATCAGGTGCCCGCGGGCGAGGCGGCGGGGGTGGATGCGCTGCGCGGCCCACCGGGGCCTCCCGTTCCCGAACTCGGGGACGGGAGGCAGTTCGAGGGTGTCATCCTCGGACTCGGTCATCGTCAGGCGTTGCTGGCGAACTGGGCGATCATCTGCGCGAAGGTCCCGAACAGCTGGTTGACCATGGTGCCGATCTGGGTGCCGGACATGGACAGGCCGAGGCCGAGGCAGACGAAGCCGGGCATGAGGTGGAGCTTCTTGTTCTTGTCGCCGTGTTTGAACATCCACCAGGCCACACCGGACAGGGCGATGATCAGCAGGACGCTGATGGGGACGGATCCGCCGGCGCCCCCGGCGGCGGGGGGTGCGGCCATGGTGTGGGCGTGAGCGGTTTCGATGGCGGCGAGCAGCGTGGTGTTCATGGTGGGGTCCTTCAGTACGAGAAGCCGACGATGGCGGCGGTGACGAGGAGCGCGGCCAGGACGGCGCGGGCGAGCAGGCGGTGCGCGCGGCATCCGTCGGGCAGCAGCGTCAGGAGGACGAGGGCGCCGAGGATGCCGAACAGGCCGTAGTAGCCGAGGTCGTGGTACGTCATGGCGCACCGCCGGTCTCGGTTGCGCCGGGGTAGTAGTCGGCGAACTGGTCGGCGTGCACCAGCAGCTCGAACGCGGTGGCGCGCAGTTCCGTCCACCAGCGCCGGGCCGTCTCGTCGTCGGTGATGGTGTGCGCCGGATCGGCGTGGAGGGCGGCCTGAGCTGCGGCGCACAGCTGGCTCATGGCCGTCTCGGTGTGCGCCGCACGCTGCGCCATCAGCTGCACCGGTGTCTCGACCGGGGCGGCCAGGTCGCGCGCCACGGTGTCCTTCGAGATCCGGAGCTCCGTTGCGATGGCGCGGTTCGATGCCCCGTCCTGCGCCAGCTGGCGCACCTTCGCGCGCCGCTGCGCCAGGGTGAGTGCGCCGGTCACTGGCTCTCACCGGCCCGGATCGCTTCGAGCTTGGCGGCCATGGCATCGATGTGGTCGGCGTGGGCGCGGAGCGCGGCCGCGATCCGGCGTGCACCGGTCGGGCCGACCTCCTTGTGCCCGTCGTCCGTCTCCACGGCGAGGAACACCTGCGCCTGGTCACTGAACGGCCACTGGACCAGGCCCACCTGGACCAGGCTCGTCGGGCCTGTCTCCGGCGTCTCGACCAACGCCCACTCCGGGTCGCCCCGGTGCGTGATCTCCGTCTTGGCCGGCGGGTGCGGGTAGCCGTGCTCAACGATGCACCAGTCCGGGCAGGTGAGCCGGATGTCGGTGTACACGATGGCGGTGACCGTGGTGGTGCCGTCGGCGTTGCGGCGCGGCTGCGGGGCCACAATCGGCCGGTCCTCGCTCATCCGGCGCTCACCCCTTGCGCGATGAGGCGGAGCTTCGCCGCGTACTCGCCGCGGCTGGTGCCGGGGGTGACGCGGGGGGCGGCGGCGAGAAGGTCCTGCTCGGCGTCGAACGCGGCCTCGGTCGGTCCGTGCAGCTGCTCGGAGAGGACGAGGGCGCGGGCGAGGCGGATCGGCTCGCTCATCTCGGCGTTCGGCCGGCGGGCGTCGAGAGTGTCGGCCAGCTGGCCAAGGAGCGTGCGGGTGTCGTCGCTGAGGACGAGGGGCGTCGTCATCGGGTACCGCCCGCGGGGCGGATGGTGCCGGTGACGCCGGCCTCGGTGGCGCGCACCGTGGTGGTGCGGCCGCCGTGGTGGCGGACGGTGCCGACGGCGATCAGTCGCCGACCGGGCGGGGGTGCAGATAGTGCACGTGCAATACGATTCGGCATGGCCGAGCCTCCTGGCGCAATCAGGATGGTTTTCGGTCAGGGGTCGGGCGACGCGGCCGCTCCAGGTGTTCCACCACCTGGGAGCTGTCGTCCGGCCCCGCTTCTATTCGGTTGTCGGGCCGCTGGGCCCGTTCTTCTTGATCGCCGCGTCAACGGCGTTCCACGACTTTCCGAGCTCCCTGGCCACTTCGGCCACGGTCCCGAGTTCGTCAACGCCATCGAGCAGGGCGAGCGCTCTTCGTTTGGCGGATTCGGATACCAGGGTCTGGAGCTGTTCCACCAGCGCGTCCTCCCCGCGGACCCGTTCCCGCCATGGGATCGCGTTCACGGGGAGACTCTATCTAACCCAGGCTTAGACGCGCAAGGGCTACGCGGCATCGCGCGCCTTCTCGTCCTCACCCATCCACGCCTTCAACTGGCCCCACACGTAGGGCGGGTACCGGGTGGTGCACCACTCGCAGCACACGGCCTTCTCGCCAGGGCGCAGCCACAGCACGGCGCCGCAGAGCACACCGGCCGGGTCCATCGCCGGGCAGTGCCCGATCCGTCGGCCGCGGTCAAGGGCAGGCTCCGGCGCGATGATCGAGCGAACCGAATTCGTCAGGTCACGGATCTCTCCGGCGAACGTGCCGGCCTCCGACCAGGACACGGCGATCCACGGCATGTTGACGATCAGCCCAGCGGCCGCGGCCTTGAGCCGGGCTTCAACCGAGCCGGCCGGGACGGGCTGCCGCATCTGGCGCGCGTCCCGGACCGAGCTCAGCCAGTCTTCGGCCACGCCGACCATGCCGCCGGGGCCACGCAGGTCGAGGACGCCCTCGACGACGGGGAGCGGGGCGGGGCCGCCCTTCCCGGACCGGCCCTGGCTCACGGCCGTGGACGGGGTCAGGAAGGGCAGGAGCCCGGCGTACAGGTCGGGCAGGCACTCCAGGCGCACGACGGTCGCCTTCGTGCAGCCGGGGCACAGCATGCCGCCCATGGCGTCGTGCTCGTCGCACAGCAGGCACAGGGTCACCGCTCCTCCTTCGGCTGGTCGAGCACGGCGAGGATCCGGTCGACGGCGTTGCAGATGTGCGGGGTACCGATCGCCGCGCACTCGGCCCGCACCCGCTCGACGGTGGCCGCGGCCTGGTCCCGGTCAGCGGCCAGCTGCTCGATACCGACCGCGTGCCCCAGGAGGGTGCTGGCGGCGTCGGGTTCGGGGCAGCCGATGCGGGGGCAGGTGACGTAGCCGCCCGAGCCGAGGAAGAGGCGGGTGTTCCCGCAGGCAGGACAGCGGCCCCGAACGTCGGGGTAGCCGTGCTGCTCCCACTCGGCCGGCACGGACGGGGCGCCAAGCGCGGTGTGCAGCCGGTCGCCAATGGCGCGGCGGATGCCGTCGGCCTCGACGTCCACACCGAGGCCGGAGTGTCGGCTCAGCCAGTCGGCGAGGGCCTGGCACCGGGCAACGACAGCACGCAGTCGCTCCACCTCCTCCCCGCCAGTCGTTGCCTGCTGAGCAACAACCGTGGTCCTCTGCACCACAGTTGTGGGCTGCTGCCCCACACCTAGGTGATAGGTCGTCTCCCGGCCCGAGTGAAGCGTGACCGTCTCGGTTACGACTGACCTTCCCGAAGGAGGGCTGTCGTCTGTTGCCTGCTGAGCAACGGTTGCCCCGTCGGCGCGCCGGAGGATCTGCCCGGGAAGGGCAGGGGCCAGCTCCGCCTCTTCCCCGCCAGGGGTACGGACTACTCCGTACCCCTTCTCGCCCTCGTCGTTCATACCTGCTCCTTCCGCCTGCTGATGAGCCGGTCCAGCTGGAACACGGTCAGGGCCTGGTCGCCAGCCGCGCGTTTCAGGGCTGCAGTCGCCGCCGCCTGCCCGGAGCGGGCGGCGCGGGCCGCGCCGATGCCCGCCCACACCATGTGGATGGCGGCGGTGACGGCAAACCCGAGGTACAGGCCGGCCGCCAGGATCAGCAGTTCGTTGGACGTCATGCCGCGAGTCCTTCCATGTCGGGCCACTGGCATCCGGCCAGGCCCGTGGCGTTCTTCTCCGGCACCTCACTGAGCGGGGTACCGAGGTGGTGCAGTCCCATGGCCAGCAAGGCGTAGGCGTCGGCCATGTCGTAGCGGCCGACTCCATCGAGCTCGACGGCGTACCTGCGGGCGACCTCGTCTCGGACCTCACCCTTCGACGCAGAGCCCTTGCCTGCGGCGTACAGGGCCCGGCAGGACGGCGGGACCAAGGCGTAGGGGATGCCGCGGCGCCAGCAGGCGTGACGGACCATGACACGGAGCCCGGCCAGGTCCTCGTGCCGGTGGGCAACACCACCGCCGAACGACGGTCCTTCGATGACGACCAGGTCGGCCTTCTTGATGAAGGAGGTGACCTCGTCGACGATCAGGTTCAGTCGGGGGTGGCCGCGCAGAGTCTTCGGGCGGATGTAGTCGGCCCAGCCCTCCCCGGCGACGCCGGTGCAGGTGAGGCTGAGGTCGAGCCCGATGACGAGAGGGCGGGCAGTTGCGGCCGGGACGGACACAACTGGGGCGCCCGGGGTAGCGATGTTCATCGTGTGCCTTCCGGTCAGGCGGCGAGCGCCGCAGGGGTGTAGCTACGGAGTGCTCGGCTGGCCTCGTGGATGTCCATCAGGTCCGAGACCTCTCCGGCCGTACTGCCGGCCGGGATGATGACCCGCTTGTAGCGGCACCACGCCCGCTGTTTCGCGCTCGGCGCCCCATCCCGGTGACGGGCCGCCCTCTCGAAGAACACGGGCGGGACCAGTTGGCGGGCGCGGGCTTCCTGCCACCGCATCGCCTCATCGAGCGGGTACTCACGGTCCACGTCGGGGGCAAGGACGCCTTGCGTCTGGTCCCAGCCGCGCAGCCGGTGGGTGCCGGGCTCGGCACCGCGGATGAGGAAGAGGAAGCTGCCAGCCTTCATCGGGATGAACCACAGTCCGTCGTCCGTCTGGAGCCAGCGGACCGGGGACTCGTGGAACAGGTTGACGTCCTCCCACTCGACCTCGCCGATGGACGCTGCGAGGTCGGTCTCGTCGGAGGCCTCGCCCAGGGACTGTCCGTCCTTCGGAGCGCCGACTTCCTTGGCGGTGAGGTCGACGATGGACGCGAGCTTGTGCCTGGTGGAGGCGCCCATCACGTCGAGGATGAGGGCCTTCTCCTTGCCCGGATGGGGGCGCAGGCCCCGGCCGGCCATCTGGCAGTAGAGGCCGGCGGACTTCGTGGGCCTGGCGATGACCACGCATGAGGTCCACGGGGCATCGAAGCCTTCCGTAAGGACCATGCAGTTTGTAAGGACCTGGACCTTGCCTTCGCGGTACCAGTTCAGGGCCGTGGTCCGGGCGTCCCGCGGCATGTCGCCCCAGATTGTGGCGGCCGTGATGCCTGCGTCGTTGAGGGCGTCGGCCATCGTTTGGGCGGTGGCGACGGTCGGAGTGAAGACGACGCCCGGCCGGTCGGCGGCGAACTCTTTGTAGGCGTCGGCCACTACGTCGGCGGCTCCGGAGTCGTCGAGGGCTTGGCCGAGCTGCCCGTCCTGCAGGTCTCCGGCACGGGACTTGACCTTGTCTAGGTCGAGCCCGTCAACGACGACGCGCTTGCCGGTGACGTCGCAGAGGTAGCCGCCTTTGATCATGTCGAGGATGTCGAGTGTGTAGACGACTTCCTGCCAGACGTCGGCGAGGCCGCCTCCTTGCCGGGTCATGGTGGCGGTGAAGCCTGCGACGGGGATGCCGCGCCAGGCGCCGAAGTGTTCGAGGACGGTCATGTAGGACTTGGCTGCGGCGTGGTGGCACTCGTCGACGATGATCACGCCGACGTCTCGGATGGCCTTGCGTCGTCGTTCGACGGCCAGGGTCTGGATGCTGGCGACGATGACGTCGTGGTCGTGGTGCTCGTCCTTCTCCGCTTTGACGATGCCGACTCGGAGTTCGGGGCAGACGGCTTTGATCTTGTCGGCTGCCTGTACGAGGAGTTCCTCGCGGTGGGCGATGACGAGGGCGGGGCGTCCGTTGAGTGAGGTGAGGCGGTCGCGAATCAGGTTGGAGAACACGACGGTCTTGCCTGCTCCGGTGGGGAGGACGACGCCGAGTCGGTTGTTGGTGCCCTGCCAGCCGGCGGTGAGGGCCTGGATCGCCTCGGTCTGGTAGGGGCGCGGGGTGAAGGTCTGCTGGTTGTCAGGCATGGGTCACCTCGGTCCGGTCCGGGCTGGAGGAAGCGAGCGTTACGCACTGCGTAGCGGCTGCGTAACGGTCTGCGTAACGGCAAAGAGGGGTAGTGACCTGGTCTTTCTTCTTCTCTTCTACTTCTGTTACGTAGTTACCTAGATAAGGCACACCCTTGTGTGTGTGCGGGTGCGCGCCCGCGCACGCACGCATGCGCGCGGCGGAGGGAAGGTGTACGTCCCGCCAGGTTGCGTAACGCGTAACGCCGAGACGGGCCAGGGATGTTGACCTGCGGAAAGGCACGGATTCCGGCGTTACGGTGGCGTGCGTAACGCGTTCCGATTTGCGGTAGTTCATGCCACCACCTGCTGTTCGCTGCCCTCTCCCAGTGCGAGCGGCGTGAACTGGAAGCAGCGGGCGGTGCGCCCGTCGAACCGGGTGACGATGCGATACGTGACCTTCTTCTTGTCGACGGCGGAGACCAGGTATCCGGCGTCGGCCCAGGTGTCGACGACCGCGTCGAGCTTGTATCCGGCGTCGTCGAGGATGCCGCGGAGGCGTTCCGGGAGGACGGCGATGCGGGTCTCGCTGTCGGTCGTCTTCACGGCACCCAGCCAGCCGCGCAGGGGCGGGCGCTGGTCCATGCCGCCCGGCCACAGCTCGAAGGAGTGGGCGGCCAGGTACTCGCGGACGACGTCCATGGCCATCTCGGCCTGGTTGTCGGTGGCGTTGGCGGAAGTGAACACACGCTGCCACGTCGTGACCGGCAGCGGGTCGTAGGGGAGGATTCCTGTCTCGCAGGCCATGGCCTCCGCGAGGGCGAGGGCTGCGACCATGGGGGCGCGGCGGCCCGTCATGTCGTTGTCCCCCCGGAACTGCTCCGTGAGTTCCTTGTGGCGGGTCCTCAGCCGCTCCCGTCCCCCTTCCCGTGCCAGTCCTTTGCGGACCAGTTCGACGAAGGCGGGGCCGGCGTGACCGTAGTTCTGCAGGACGGCGTCGCGGGTGCTGACTGCCGTCGGCCCGCCGTTGTTTCCGAACGGCGCCTCGGTGGTGCACAGGGCGCGGCCTGCCGCGCCCTGGTTCCGGGTGTAGGAGAGGATCGTTCGTTCCCCGGTGGACATCAGGATCGTTTCCCAGGGGAGGGCTCCGGCGTATCCGCCGCTTCGGTCTTTGCCCTGGTTCATCGGCAGCTGGTACAGGACGTAGTCGATGATCGTCTCGTCGGAAACAGACATGGTCTCGTCGAGGAAGGTGGGCAGGCCGCGCACGAGGTTGAGCCGCTTCTCGATGGCGAAGGCGGTGCCGCGCCAGTTGGAGATGGCGGGTGCGTCTTCGCTCGGGTTGGCCCACACGCTGCAACCGCACTGGAGGGCGGTGGTCTTGCCCTTGGTGGAGCGCGAGGAGATGTCGACGGTGAAGGACCGGACGTCTAGGGGCTTCAGGAGAGGGGCGGCGAGGGACGCGGCGATGATGATCCTGGGGACGGTGTAGTTTTCCAGGCGGCCCATCGCGGTGCGCCAGTCGTCGAGGGTTCCGGCTGTGCCGTAGGCAGTGGACGGCACGCGCTGCTCGTCGTACTTCACCTCAAGCTTGACGCCCTTGTCGGGGGCGGCGACGAACTGCCCGTCACGTTGCCAGCCCAGGTTGCGGGGCATCGTTTCGTGCGGGATGACGCCGAGGTTCTCGACCTCGAACTCGGCGAGCCACCGCTCTAGAGGGCGGGCGTCGGCCTCGATGGCGGGCAGGCCGGCGGACCCGAGGTACTTGATGAGTTCGCGGCCGCGCTTGGCAACGTCGCGGGGTACGGGCTTGGCGACGACCTTGCCGCGTTCGGTCCATGCGAGCTCGACCAGCTGCTCGCCGTCGCTGTCGACGTAGGAGCAGGTGACGACGATGGGTGCGAACGTGATGCGGACCCAGGTGTCGGGCTCGTCGCCCTTGCCGGGGCGCCGCATGAAGACGCCGCGGTTGTCGACCTTGTAGTTCTTGTGCGCCTTGACGCCGGGGAGGTTGAAGACTTCCGCCAGGTCGAAGCCGACCTCGGCCGCGGGCGGCTCACCTTCGTCGGGTTGTGCCCGCTCTTCGGGCTCCGCGTACTGAAGGGCGTTGGCCCCGTCGACGGGCGGTGCCGGGCGGGGGGCGGGTACGGGACGCAAGTGCTGCCCCCTTCCGGTCCGTGACGTGGCCCGCACTTCTGCCAGCACTTCGGATGGCAGGGCGCGGGCGGCTGACGTGGCCTGCCCGTTGTCGTTGGCTGCGTGCCTGATGTCGGCGGCTGCGGCGGCCAGGTTGCCGCTGTGGTGCAGGGCGGCGAAGAGCATGCCCGGGGAGAGGACCTGGTTCAGCGAGCCGGGGTCGAAGCCGGGGAAGTTGTCGGTCCGCACGGTCACGGCGGCCCCGCCCTTATGGACGGACACGCCGGTGGTGGACGCGCCCGTGGACCAGCCCGGCCGCAGCCACTGCTGGCAGTCCCCACCGCAGTACGAGCAACTGCCGGGCTCTTGCTGGTGGTAGGTGCAGCCGACGAAGGAGAGGATTTCGCCGCAGCACGGGTGGTTGCCGAGGATCTCGATCGGGCCCGGCCCGTCGCTGCGAGCACTGCGGACCGTGGCGGGCCGCGGTGCGGGTGCAGCCCGGACAGGGGCGGGCTTCGGCTTGGGCTTGAGTGCGTCGGCGAGTTCGAGCAGCTCTTCCAGCGTGTAGCTGGGCCCGTCGGTGTCCAGCACCCGGCACATGACCGGGGTGCGGCCAGGCTTGCGGTTGATAGTCCCGGGCAGGCGCAGTACCCGTGCCAGGTCCTTGACTCCGGCCCCGTATCCGACGCCCAGCTTTCGGGCACCGAGGAGCAGGATGTTCTGCCAGTCGGCGGCGAGCTGGGCGGCGCCGGCGTGGTCGATGTCCTCGCCGATGATGGCGGGGGTGGTGAGCTTCCACCGCTTGTACAGCCCGCCACCGCTGTGGTGGGTCTCCGTGGCGGCGGGCAGTCCTGCAAGGACGGGAATGTCAGCCGCTTCGGCCGCGTCCTTGGGGAGCCCGTCCGTCTGGTGGCCGGCGTCGCCGAAGTCGATGTCGGACCACATGTCGATGAGGGCGTGGGAGTCTGCCGCCTTGCCTCGTCCCTTGGTGACGGAGCCGGGGGTGATTGTGGTGACCCTGACGTAGATGCCTTCGGCGCCTGCCCGGTCCTCGCGGATGGCCCACTCGACGAGGTTGCTGGCGTCGGCGGTGCGGATCCCGGCGTAGTTCCTGGTGGAGCACACGGCCAGGAGGCCGGGCGGTGTCGCGCCGAAGTGCTGGGTGACCCAGTTGTGCATGATCTGCGGGTCGGCCGTCAGCGGCTCGGTGTTGCTGTTCACGAACCGGTGCTCTCTTCTCCAGGGGCCAGGGTGGCGAGGTGGTTGGCGGCGGCGTCGAGGCTGACGGCGAGGTCCCGCAGCTGCTGCGCGAAGTCGCGGACCTCGTCGGGGCGGGTCATGTGGCGGCGCAGGTTGACCGAGTGGTGCTCGTAGCCGAAGGCGACGATGTACGGCTGGTGTCCGGCGATGGCGACGTGTTCGACGGGGAGGGTCGCGCCGTCGTCGAAGGTGAGTTCTCCGAGTTCGGTGGAGCAGGTGTCGTCGTAGTGCCACTGGCCGTCGCAGTCGGGGATGAGGCAGGCCCCGGCCGGGCGGCCCAGGGTGTCCTGGGCCGCCGCGGTGGTGTGCGTCTCGGTCACGCGCTGACCGCCTTACGGGCGCGGTCAGTGAAGTCGGTGTACTCAATCGCGAAGGGCTTGGGGAGCGGGTCGGTGTCAAGTCCGAGGGACTGGGCGATGAGGTGGCGGACCAGGGTGTCGGTGACGAACGGGTGTCGGCCGGGCGAGGTGAGGATGGTGGTCCGGCCGTTGCCGATGTGGACGCCGCCGTAGAAGTTGGCGTCGGTGATCGACGACTCGATGACCCGGATGTTCAGGTCGGTGAGCACCTGCTCAAGGGGCAGGTTCATGACCTGCGCGACGGTGACGGTGGCCCGGACGTTGGCCGGTTCCGTCTGTCCGGGCGTCGCCTGTCGGCTGTCGTTGGCGTCTGAGATACTCATGGTGGATCGGCCCTCTCTGCTATTCACGTGGTCTGGTTGGTCGGTTCGCTCGAAGCCGTTGGCGTTCCCGCGCCGGCGGCTTCGCTGTTTTCGGGGATGAGCCCGAGGAATCGGTGGAGGTCGACGGTCCGCACGTAGCGGCGCCGACCGAACCGGATGACCTCGAAGGGCAGACGCCCCTCTTTGGCCAGCTGGTAGGTGGTGGATTCGGCTTGCTGAATCGCCTTGCCGACGGTCGGCCACAGGGGCACGAGCGCGGGCAGGTCGAGGATCTCGGCGACCGAGAGGCCGGCCGTCACACCGCCTCCTGGACCTGCTCGGCGAGGGAGCGCTCGAAGCGCTCGATCTCGGCCTGCGGGTAGAGCACACGGCGGCCGACCTTGATGCCCTTAGGTCCGTACTGATTGCGCCTCCACCAGCTGACCGTCGTGGTCGAGGTCCGGTAGCGGGCAGCGACTTCTTCCGTGGTCAGGAAGGGCTCAGCAGCAGGAGCGCTGAGCGTGTTGGACGTGACGTCCTGACCCATGAATACCTCCATGAGGTTCGGGGTTGCTCGATTAGGTATACGCCTCAACCCCCACTGGTGGCAACCTGCACCGGGTAGTACCTTGCTCCCATGGGTAATCACCAACAACCGTGGATGTTCGCGGAAGATCGCTTCGGTCGGCGGATGCGAAAGGAACGGGAGGACCGGGCTATGACCCAGTCCGACGTAGCCCGGGTCCTTGAGATGGAGCACGATTTGAAGCTCCACAGCACGGCCATCGCGAAGATGGAGCAGCGCGACGTGGAACGGCCGCGCGCCATCCGATTGAGTGAGGCCAGGGCCATCGCGGACATGTTCGGACTGACCGTGGATGAGATGACGTCATCGGGCGAGGGCGAGATTCAAGCCGTAGCCAGAGAGTTCGCCGCCATTGGTGCCCAAGCGGACATGCTGAAGGCGCAGACCGCGGCAGCGATGGACCAGTTGCGGTCCGTCCTGCCAGTCATGGCAGCCCCCGACGAGCAGTTGACTCCGGAGATCCGCGCGGCTCGAAAGCAGATCCTGGGGGCCCTCTCCAGCCTCGAAGGGGACCACCTGGGACGCATCAAACAAGGGCACGAGTTCATCTACAGCCTTCACCGCGCGAAGGTTGAGAACTTGGGTGTCGACTATCAAGCCACCGACCCGGGGGACCTGCGGTCCCTGCAGTTGGCAGCCCTGTCGGACGTCTGGGTGCGGGTACTGCATGAGCAGTACCCGGCAGTGAATCCGGAAGAGCTGACAAGACATGCACAGCTTGACCAGGCGGAGAGCACCCTGCAGCTGGCAGCGTTCCTCCAACCGCCGGACGACAAGAGCGGGTCCAGCTGGATCATGGCGGCCGTTGTCGCTCACGGCCTGTGGGGTCACGGAGTTGCGATCGAACTTCAGGAGCGGCTATCGAAAGTCCTGCGTCAAGGTCAGCAGGGCAGCATCAAGTACGCAAAGTACGAGGCGCTTCGCGAGATGGGGCAGGAGGCCCAGGCGGAACTGGTCCGAATCTGGCCGGACACCGTGAAGTACTACGCGGAAGTCGAATCCATCTGGCGCGACGCCGAGGCTCTGCAAGAGTGGATCCGGAAGACGGCGGAGCTGAGCAAACAGAGCCCCGGCGGAGAAGAGGCTGAGGCGACAGGAGCCTAGGTATGAAGGGTTCGACGTACCGCCGTTGCTACTGCCGGGACGCTGACGGCAGGGCGCTGGGCAAGACGTGCGCGCAGCTGTCCAGCCGCCGGCACGGGGTGTACGCGGTGCGGCAAGAGCTGCCCGCCCGCGGCGACGGCACACGACGGTCGTTCTCCCGCTCCGGGTACAGCACCGCGAAGGAAGCACAGGAGGCCCTGGACCAGGTCCGCGCACTGCTCGCCCTCCCGGACGGCGACGACGCCGACGGGCAGGTCCGCATCGGCGACCTGCTGGAGAACGTCAGCAAGGACAAGAAGGCGCCGCTGCCCGACCTGGAGCAGACACGGCGCCGCTTCCGTGCCGGGCAGTCACTGACCAGCCGCCTCACCGTCGGCGACTGGCTGGACGAGTGGCTGGAGGCGAAGCGCCGCCGCAAGACGACCCTCACCGGATACGCCTCCCACATCCGCGTGCACCTGCGCCCCCGCATCGGGCACCTCCAGCTGGACCGGCTGAACGTCGGGCACCTGGTGGAGATGTTCGACGCGATCAACGACGCCAACGAGGCGATCGAGGCGGAGAACGAGGAGCGGCGCGAGCAGGAGCGCAGGGCGACATGGGGGAAGAGGTCCCGGCCGCCGGAGTCGGAGACTGCCCGCCTGGCCGAGGAGCGGGCGAAGCTGGCGGCCCTGCCTCCGTACCGCCGGGTCACGGGGCCGGCGACCCAGCAGCGGATCCGGGCGACGTTGCGGTCCGCGCTGAATTCTGCGATCTCGAACCAGATGCTGACGTTCAACCCGGCGTCGCACGTGGAGCTGGCCTCGGGCAAGCGGCCGAAGGCGCTGCTGTGGACGGCCGAGCACGTGGAGCGGTGGCGGGAGACGGGTGAGAAGCCGTCCGGGGTGATGGTGTGGACGCCGGAGCAGGTGGGCCAGTTCCTCGACCACGCCGAGGGGGACCGCCTGTACGCGCTGTTCTGCCTCATCGCGTTCCGGGGGCTCCGCCGCGGTGAGGCGGTCGGGCAGAGCTGGGCGGACATCGACGTCGTCAACGGGACGCTGCGGGTATCGAAGACGATCATTCAGGACGGGTGGACTCCCGTCGAGAGCCTCCCGAAGACGGAGGACAGCCAGGCCGTTATCGCGCTGGGTCCGGCCATGGTCGAGATCCTGCGGGAGCACCGGGCACGCCAGGCCGCGGAACGGGCCGCGTGCGAGGAGCGCCGGCTGCCGTGGACGGACACCGGTAAGGCGTTCGTCCAGGAGGACGGGACGTGGCTGCACCCGGAGAAGGTGTCGGACGTCTTCCGCCGGCTGACGCGTGAGGCCGACCTGCCGCCGATCAATCTGCGGGACCTGCGGCACGTGGCGGCGACGCTGATCCACGCGGGCGGCGGTGACCTCCATGCGATCAAGGAGACGCTGCGGCACGGGACGATCCAGCTGGCCGGCGACACGTACACGAGCCTGCTGCCTCAGGTCGATCAGGAGGTGGCACGGAAGGCTGAATCGGTCGTCCCCCGTGCCCGCCGTTCCGAGCCTTCCGGCACGGCCGCTCACGCACCGCTCACGCAGGGGCCGGAAAACGGCTGAGCGCCCCGCTGCGGCCGAAGCCGCTTGAGGCGCTCGTGTGCTGGTCGGAACGATTCCTCGAACACCAGTCTCGGTGGGGCGGGTGGGACTCGAACCCACGGCCGACGGATTATGAGTCCGCTGCTCTAACCGGCTGAGCTACCGCCCCTTTTCGGCGTGGCGCGTACATGTGTACGCGCCGTCTGCCGCAGCATAGCCGGTCATACGATCTCTCGCTCCGGTTGCCCGGCTACTGATGACCATGAAGACCGCGCTGCTCGCTGCCCGGTTCCGGCCCCCACGAAGTTGACGCGAAAGAGTCACTCGAGCCCCACCGGCATCACTGCGGCAGGGGCCCTCGCGGACCGGATCCGGACACACGAAAAAGGACCCCGCAGGGCCCTCTTCCGTTCCGCTCCCCCGACTGGACTCGAACCAGTAACCCTCCGGTTAACAGCCGAATGCTCTGCCAATTGAGCTACAGGGGATCGCGCTCCCCCGACTGGACTCGAACCAGTAACCTGCCGGTTAACAGCCGGCTGCTCTGCCAATTGAGCTACAGGGGATTGCTGCGTTGCCTCGAACGTACCTGCCTGGCTGCTGCCGGGCGGCGCGCGTTCGCTGCGACACATACATTAGCGCAAGCAGGGGGGTGCTTTGCCAATCGGTATCGCCCGGGGTGATCTCGGGCGTCTGCGGGTAGGCGAGCAGCACACGTCGCACGGAGCGAAGGAAGGGTGGCAGCCATGCGGTACCGGCTCACGTTCATCGCCGGAGTGGCCCTCGGTTACGTGCTCGGCACGCGTGCCGGGCGCGAGCGTTACGAGCAGCTGAAGAAGTCCGCACGTCAGTTCGCCCAGAACCCGGCCGTGCGCAACACCTGCGAGACGGCGGCCCAGAGCGGCCGTCAGTTCGCGGGGAAGGCGTACCACGCGGTCGAGGAGAAGGTCGGCGACAAGGTGCCGGCGTCGGTGGCGGACCGGGTGCGGTCGCTGCGCGGGCGCGGGGCGAACGGTGAGGACGACTGGGGAACGACGAACACCTGAGTCCCCGTCTTCACGTCTGCCGCACCACCGGTCGGGAAACCGCCGGGGGTGCGGCAGAATCCATGTATGGGCATAGTCGCCGGCTTGGACAGTTCATCCGCCTTCACGCACATCGTGGTCTGCGATACGGACACGGGTGCCGTACTGCGTCAGGGATACGCCGCACATCCCGTCGACGCGAAGGCCACCGAGGTCGACCCTCAGGCGTGGCTGCTCTCACTCGGTGAGGCCGCCGCCGGCGGCCTGCTCGAAGGAGTGCAGGCCATCGGGGTGTCGGCGCAGCAGCACGGGCTCGTGCCGCTGGACCACCAGGGCAATCTCGTACGCCCCGCGCTGCTCGGCAACGACCGGCGGGCGCAGGTCGCCGCCGCCGACCTGATCGACGGGCTCGGCGGGCGGCAGGCCTGGGCCGAGGCGGTCGGGGCGGTGCCGCAGGCGGCGCAGCCCGTGTCGAAGCTGCGATGGCTGGCGCGGACCGAGCCGGACCTGGCGCGGCGGGTCGCCGCCGTGCTCCAGCCGCACGACTGGCTGGTGTGGCAGCTGCTGGGCCGGCCCGCCCGGCGGACCACCGACCGCGGTGCCGCGTCGGGTACGGGGTACTGGTCGGCGGGCAGCGAGTCGTACCGGCCGGATCTGGTCGAGCTCGCGCTCGGGCACCAGGCTGCGCTGCCGGAGGTGCTCGGTCCGTCCGACTCGGCGGGGACGACGCCCGAGGGGCTGCTGATCTCCGCGGGTACGGGCGAGACGATGGCGGCGGCGTTCGGGCTCGGGGTCGCGGTCGGTGACGCGGTGGTGTCGCTGGGGGCCTCGGGTTCGGTGATGGCGGTCCATCATGAGGCGCTGGCCGATCCGACCGGGATGATCACCTCGTTCGCCGATGCCACCGGGATGCATCTGCCGGTGGTCCACACGTCGAACGCGGTACGGGCGCTGCGCGGCACCGCCGAAATGCTGGGGGTCGACGGGCTGGAGGAGCTGTCGGCGCTGGCGCTGAAGTCGACGCCGGGGGCCTCGGGGCTCGTACTCCTGCCGTATCTGGAGGGTGAGCGCACTCCGGATCTGCCGCACACCGCCGGGACGCTGAGCGGGCTGCGGCGTGAGTCGATGAAGCCGGAGCATCTGGCGCGGGCGGCGTTCGAGGGCATGCTGTGCTCGCTGGCCGACGCGCTGGACGTGCTGCGCGGCCGCGGGGTGGAGGTACGGCGGGTGTTCCTGCTGGGCGCCGCCGCGGAGCTGCCGGCCGTACAGGGTCTGGCGCCCGCGCTGCTGGGCACCCAGGTGGTCGTGCCGCAGCCCGCCCAGTACGCGGCGCTGGGTGCGGCACGGCAGGCGGCCTGGGCCCTGGGCGTCTCGCAGGGGACGCTGGACGGGCGCACTCCCCCGGCGTGGCAGGGTGCCGCGGCGCAGGTACTGGAGCCCGGCGAGGAGCTGCCGGTCGGGCAGGCGGTGCGCCAGCAGTACGTGGCGACGCGGAACCAGATCCATCCGGGGGCGTTCGACGGCGTGCGGTGAGGCGGATGCGGGTGCCGTTGGTGTTCGACGCCGTGCGGTGAGGCGGGTGCGGTTGGCGTTCGGCGCCGCGCGGTGAGGGTGCGGTTGGCGTGCCACGCCGTGCGGTGGGGCGCGTGCTCTCGGTGACGCGTCCGGGTCCCCGGCGTGGTCCGGACCAGGGAATTATGGACCCGGTCCGTTTTTTGACCTGGACTTGAATAAAAACGTTCGCTGTCCCGGTGGCCGGTACCCGAAAATGGGTCGACTCCCGACCTCGCCGACTCCGAGAGACACGCGTGCTCATAAAACTCCTGCGGGCCTATCTCGGCCCGTACAAGAAACCGATCGCACTGCTGGTCGTCTTCCAGCTGCTGCAGACCTGCGCCACGCTCTATCTGCCCACCCTCAACGCGGACATCATTGACAACGGTGTCGTCCAGGGGGACACGGGCTACATCGTCCAGTACGGCGGCGTCATGATCGTCGTCAGCATCGCCCAGGTGGTCTGCAACATCGGGGCCGTCTACATCGGGGCCCGCACCGCCTCCGCGCTCGGCCGCGACGTCCGGGCCTCGGTCTTCGACCGGGTGCAGTCGTTCTCCGCGCGCGAGCTCGGCCGGTTCGGCGCGCCCTCGCTGATCACCCGTACGACCAATGACGTGCAGCAGGTCCAGATGCTGGTCCTGATGACGTTCACACTGATGGTGTCGGCGCCGATCATGTGTGTCGGCGGCATCATCATGGCGCTCGGCCAGGACGTCCCGCTGTCGGCGGTGCTGCTCGCCGTGGTGCCGGTCCTCGGCGTCGCGGTGAGCCTGATCGTGCGCAAGATGCGTCCGCTGTTCCGGACGATGCAGGAGCGGCTCGACACCGTGAACCGGGTGCTGCGCGAGCAGATCACCGGCAACCGGGTCATCCGCGCGTTCGTGCGCGACGGCTACGAGGAGGAGCGCTTCCGGGGCGCGAACACCGAGCTGACGGACGTGGCGCTGTCCACGGGCCGGCTGATGGCACTGATGTTCCCGACCGTGATGACGGTCGTGAACGTGTCGTCGATCGCCGTCGTCTGGTTCGGCGCGCACCGGATCGACAGCGGCGGGATGGAGATCGGCGCGCTGACCGCGTTCCTCTCCTATCTGATGCAGATCGTCATGTCGGTGATGATGGCCACCTTCATGTTCATGATGGTGCCGCGTGCCGAGGTGTGCGCCGAGCGCATCCAGGAGGTCCTGGAGACCGACTCGTCCGTGGTGCCGCCGGTGAACCCGGTGCGGGAGCTCACCGTGCAGGGGCATCTGGAGGTGCGCGGTGCGGACTTCCGCTACCCCGGCGCCGAGGAGCCGGTGCTGCGCTCGGTGGACCTGGTGGCGCGGGCCGGCGAGACGACCGCGATCATCGGGTCGACGGGCAGCGGGAAGTCGACGCTGCTCGGTCTCGTACCGCGGCTGTTCGACGTGACGGACGGCCAGGTGCTGGTCGACGGGACGGACGTACGGACGCTGGATCCGGTCCTGCTGGCGAAGACCGTGAGCCTCGTCCCGCAGAAGCCGTATCTGTTCTCCGGGACGGTCGCGACGAATCTGCGGTACGGGAACCCGGACGCGACCGACGAGGAGCTGTGGCACGCGCTGAAGATCGCGCAGGCCAAGGAGTTCGTCGAGGCGCTGGAGCACGGCCTGGACGCGCCGATCGCGCAGGGCGGCACCAATGTCTCCGGCGGGCAGCGGCAGCGGCTCTCGATCGCCCGGACGCTGGTGCAGCGGCCGGAGATCTACCTCTTCGACGACTCCTTCTCGGCCCTGGACTACGCCACGGACGCGGCGCTGCGCGCGGCGCTGCTGCGGGAGACCCGGGGGGCGACGGTGGTGATCGTCGCGCAGCGGGTGTCGACCATCCGCGACGCCGACCGGATCCTGGTGCTGGACGAGGGCCGCGTCGTCGGCTCCGGCAGCCACCACGAACTGATGGACGGCAATGAGACATACCGGGAGATCGTTCTCTCCCAGCTGACGGAAGCGGAGGCCGCGTAATGGCCGGGCCTGGCGGACGCATGATGGCGGGCGGGGCTCCGACCGACCGCTCCATGGACTTCAAGGGCTCGTCGAAGCGGCTGCTGAAGCGCTTCGCGGCCGAGAAGGCCACCCTGTACGTGATGCTGGTGGCCGTCGCGCTGAGCGTGGCGCTGTCGGTGGTCGGCCCGAAGATCCTCGGCAAGGCCACCGACCTGGTGTTCGCCGGTGTCGTCGGCCGGGGCATGGACGCGGGGACGACGAAGGAACAGGCCGTCGAGGGCCTGCGCAAGAGCAACAGCGGTCTGGCCGACATGCTCTCCAAGGTGGACTTCACCCCGGGGCAGGGCATGGACTTCGACGCGATCGGCCGGGTGCTGCTCGTGGCGCTGGCCGTGTACGTCGGTGCGGGGCTGCTGATGCTGGTGTCGACGCGCCTGTCGATCCGGGTGATCAACCGGGTCGTGTTCCAGTTGCGTGAGGACATCCAGACGAAGCTGTCGCGGCTGCCCCTGTCGTACTTCGACCGGGCCAAGCGCGGCGAGGTGCTGAGCCGGGCGACGAACGACATCGACAACATCTCGCAGACGATGCAGCAGACGATGGGGCAGCTGATCAACTCGCTCCTGACCATCATCGGCGTGCTCGTGATGATGTTCTGGATCTCGCCGCTGCTGGCGCTGGTCGCGCTGGTGACGGTGCCGCTGTCGGTGGTCGTGGCGGCGAAGGTCGGCAAGCGCTCGCAGCCGCAGTTCGTCCAGCAGTGGAAGGTGACGGGCAAGCTCAACGCCCACATCGAGGAGATGTACACCGGGCACACCCTGGTGAAGGTCTTCGGGCGGCAGGACGAGTCGGCGCGGGACTTCGCCGAGCAGAACGAGGCGCTGTACGAGGCCGGGTTCAAGGCGCAGTTCAACAGCGGGATCATGCAGCCGCTGATGATGTTCGTCTCGAACCTGAACTATGTGCTGATCGCCGTCGTCGGCGGGCTGCGGGTCGCCTCGGGCGCGCTGTCGATCGGTGATGTGCAGGCCTTCATCCAGTACTCGCGGCAGTTCTCCATGCCGCTGACCCAGGTCGCCTCGATGGCGAACCTGGTCCAGTCCGGGATCGCCTCGGCGGAGCGGATCTTCGAGCTGCTGGACGCCGAGGAGCAGGACGCCGACCCGTCCAAGGGCGAGGGCGAGTTCCCCGGGGAGCTGCGCGGCAGCGTGTCCCTGGAGAACGTGTCGTTCCGCTACGACCCGGAGAAGCCGCTCATCGAGGACCTCTCGCTGAGCGTCGAGCCGGGTCACACGGTCGCGATCGTCGGCCCGACCGGCGCCGGCAAGACGACGCTGGTCAATCTCCTGATGCGGTTCTACGAGGTGACCGGGGGCCGGATCGCCCTCGACGGGGTCGACATCGCGAAGATGTCGCGCGACGACCTGCGCTCGGGCATCGGCATGGTCCTCCAGGACACCTGGCTGTTCGGCGGGACCATCGCGGAGAACATCGCCTACGGCGCCTCCGGCGACGTCACCCGGGAGCAGATCGAGGAGGCGGCGCGGGCGGCCCACGCCGACCGCTTCATCCGTACCCTGCCCGAGGGGTACGACACGGTGATCGACGACGAGGGCTCGGGCGTCAGCGCCGGCGAGAAGCAGCTGATCACCATCGCTCGGGCGTTCCTGTCCGACCCGGTGATACTGGTGCTCGACGAGGCGACCAGCTCCGTCGACACCCGTACCGAGGTGCTGATCCAGAAGGCGATGGCCGGTCTCGCGCACGGCCGTACGAGCTTCGTGATCGCGCACCGGCTCTCCACCATCCGGGACGCCGACGTCATCCTGGTGATGGAGAACGGGTCGATCGTCGAGCAGGGCACGCACGACGAGCTCCTGGAGGCGCACGGCGCGTACGCCCGGCTGTACGCGGCACAGTTCGCGCAGGCGGTCGCCGAGGTCGACTAGGGCCTGTCCGCGGCTGCCTGTCAGTCCAGGTAGCCGCGGAGCTGGTCGGCGAAGGCGTGGTCCCGCAGTTTGTTGAGGGTCTTGGACTCGATCTGCCGGATGCGTTCGCGGGTCACACCGAAGATCCGCCCTATCTCCTCCAGGGTGCGCGGGCGTCCGTCGGCCAGCCCGTAGCGCAGCTGGACCACCTTGCGTTCGCGCTCGTTGAGGGTGGAGAGCACCGCCTCCAGGTGTTCCCGCAGCAGCAGGAAGGCCGCGGACTCCACGGGCGACGCGGCGTCCCCGTCCTCGATGAGGTCGCCGAGCGAGACATCGTCCTCCTCGCCGACCGGGGCGTGCAGGGACACGGGCTCCTGGGCGAGGCGCAGGACCTCGCCGACGCGTTCCGGTGTCAGGTCGAGCTGGGCGGCGACCTCCTCGGGCGTCGGCTCGTAGCCGCGCTCCTGGAGCATCCGGCGCTGGACCCGGACGACGCGGTTGATGAGTTCGACGACGTGGACCGGGACCCTGATGGTCCGCGCCTGGTCGGCGAGGGCGCGGGACATGGCCTGACGGATCCACCAGGTCGCGTACGTCGAGAACTTGTAGCCCCGGGCGTAGTCGAACTTCTCGACCGCCCTGATCAGCCCGAGGTTTCCCTCCTGGACCAGGTCCAGCATCGTCAGCCCGCGGCCGATGTAGCGCTTGGCCACGGACACGACGAGGCGGAGATTGGCCTCGATGAGGCGGCGTTTGGCCATCCGCCCCATGACGACCAGCCGGTCCAGGTCGACGGCGAGGCGCGTGTCGGGGTCCGGGGTGCGGGCCAGGCGCTCCTCGGCGAACAGGCCGGCCTCGACGCGGCGGGCGAGTTCCACCTCGTCGGCGGCGGTGAGGAGCGGGATGCGGCCGATCTCACGCAGGTACTGGCGGAAGAGGTCCGACGACGGTCCGCCGGTGTCCGGGCGGCTGCGCGGCTCGGGTGGTTCGGGGAGCTCCGACTCCTCCATGACGGCCTCGGGCGGTTCGGACTGGTCCGGTGGCGCTTCGGGCGGGGTCTGCGGGGCGG
>NZ_RDBK01000043.1:182964-189136 GCF_008042275.1 Streptomyces sp. OR43
GCTACGGGCTGGCCGACGGACGCCCGCGCACCCTGGAGGAGATAGGGCGGATCTTCGGTGTGACCCGCGAACGCATCCGGCAGATCGAGTCCAAGACCCTCAACAAACTGCGGGACCACGCCTTCGGTCGGCGGGTCCGCCGCGGCCTCGGGGTGATGCACGGCCCGGGTCTGCGCGGGGATGGCCGGGACACGCTCGGTTTCGGTCACGGTCCGGGTCTGCACGGGGGCGACCTCCAGGTGATCGCTGCCGGAACGCGGGGACGGAGGACCACCGTTCGGTGGGCCGGCCGCGCTCCGATGACTCGGGCCGACCGGTGATCGGGGGCGGCGTCCCCCGGTTTGCCGACCGGTCCAGCACCGCCACCCAGTGTGGGGTACGACACACAGCCGCCACGAGGGGCGTGCGGGGACTTTCTGAGTTCGGTGCGTGACGGCCGGTTACCGGCGCGGGGTCCGGTGCCGCGCCGTCAGAGCGCGTCGGCGCCGTGGTTGCGCAGGGACTGGGCGTACTGCTGGAGGACCCAGACCTCGTTCTGCGCGGCGGCCAGGTGGTCCGGGGCGACGTTGCTGCCGAGGCGCGTGAGGCTGCCCTGGACGTCGTTGATCCGGCGGTCGACGGCGCGCAGGCGGACCTTGACCAGGTGCTCGCCCGCGTACGCCTCGTCGATGGACTTGCCGTGGAAGACCTCGACCGCGAGCTCCGTGACGAGCTTGCGGACCGTGTCGTTGGGTGTCGCGTCGAGCACCTGGACGAGGTACTCGCGGGTCTCGGGGACGCCGAGCTCCGCACCGCCCGCCTCCGCGATGCACTGGCGGACCGCCGCGTACGGCGGGGCGGTGAACTCGTCGACCCCGTAGGCGTCGAACGCCGGGGAGACCAGGGCGGGCTTCTGGAGGGCGAGCTTGAGCAGCTCGCGCTCGGTGCGGTGGGCCGGGCTGCGGAGGTTGAGCGCGGGACCGGAGGGGGCGGCGGCGGGCGCCTGGACCTCCTGGCGCCGTGCGCCGCCGCGCGCGCCGGGTGCGGGTCCCCGCTCGCCGCGGCCCCTGGCCCACTGGGCGAGCTGGTTGACCCGGTGGACGACGTACTCCTGGTCCAGGATGCCGACGAAGCCGGCGAGCTGGACGGCGACCTCGCGCTGCACGCTGCCCGTCTTGATCCTGGCGACGACCTGGGCCGCCTCGTCGAGCGCGGCGGCACGGCCCGCCGGGGTCTCCAGGTCGTAGCGGGCGACGATCTGGCGGAGGGCGAACTCGAAGAGCGGGGTGCGGGGTTCGACCAGGTCGCGAACGGCCTCGTCACCCTTGGCCAGGCGCAGATCGCACGGATCCATGTTGTCCGGGGCGATCGCGATATAGGTCTCGGCGGCGAACTTCTGGTCGTCCTCGAAGGCGCGCAGGGCGGCCTTCTGGCCGGCCGCGTCCCCGTCGAAGGTGAAGATCACCCGGGCGCTGCCGTTGTCCATCAGGAGGCGGCGCAGGATCTTGATGTGGTCGCCGCCGAACGCCGTGCCGCAGGTGGCGATGGCGGTGGTGATCCCGGCGAGATGGCAGGCCATCACGTCCGTGTAGCCCTCGACGACGACGGCCCGGCTGGACTTCGCGATGTCCTTCTTGGCCAGGTCGATGCCGTACAGCACCTGGGACTTCTTGTAGATCGGCGTCTCGGGGGTGTTGAGGTACTTCGGGCCGTTGTCGTCGTCGCGCAGTTTGCGGGCGCCGAAGCCGACGATGTCGCCCGCGGTGTCGCTGATCGGCCACATCAGCCGGCCGCGGAAGCGGTCGATGGGGCCGCGCCTGCCGTCCTGGGAGAGGCCGGAGGTGATCAGTTCCTTGTCGCTGAAGCCCTTGCCGCGCAGATAGCGGGTGAGGTGGTCCCAGCCCGCGGGGCTGTACCCGACGCCGAAGTGGGCGGCCGCCGCCTGGTCGAAGCCGCGCTCGGCGAGGAACTTGCGGCCGATCTCGGCCTCGGGGCCGTCCAGCTGTTCGACGTAGAACTGGGCGGCCGCTTTGTGGGCCTCGACCAGCCTGATCCGCTCGCCGCGCTGGTGGGAGGGGTTGTACCCGCCCTCCTCGTACCGCAGGGTGATGCCGGCCTTGGCGGCGAGCCGCTCCACGACCTCCGCGAACGTCAGGTGGTCGATCTTCTGGACGAAGGCGATCGTGTCGCCGCCCTCCTGGCATCCGAAGCAGTGGAAGAGGCCCTTGCTCGGACTGACCTGGAACGAGGGCGACTTCTCGTCGTGGAAGGGGCACAGGCCCTTGAGGTTTCCCCCGCCCGCGTTGCGCAGCTGGAGGTACTCGGAAACGACGGCGTCGATCGGGACCGCGTCCCGGACCGCCTTCACGTCGTCGTCATTGATCCTGCCTGCCACGAGTGAAGTCTACGGGTGAGCTACGACAACCCACGCCCGGAGCGGTCGCCCCTCCCCGGGCGGGGGGGTCCATCCTCAATCGCCGGARGGGCTGGGGTGGTGCGGGTCTCCCCGCCGGATGCGGGGTGCGCCCCTTGTCCGGTGGTGGGGGCCCGGGGCCCCTCCGGACGTGACGCGCACCCCACGGGCGGCCCGCCGCCCCCAGCCCATCCGGCGATCGCGAGGGGCAACCTCTCAGATCAGGGACTCCAGTGGTACCGACGGGTCTGCCAGGGCGTCCGGGTCGACCGGTTGTCCGGCCCTGATCAGTTCCTGCACGGTCTCCGTGACGTCCCACACGTTCACGTTCATCCCGGCGAGGACCTTGTGGTCCTTCAGCCAGAACGCGATGAACTCGCGCTTGCCCGCGTCGCCGCGGATCACGACCTGGTCGTAGCTGCCCGGCGGCGCCCAGCCCGAGTACTCGAGGCCGAGGTCGTACTGGTCGGAGAAGAAGTACGGCACCCGGTCGTAGGCCACCTCCTGGCCGAGCATGGCGCGGGCCGCGGCCGGACCGCTGTTCAGCGCGTTGGCCCAGTGCTCCACCCGCAGCCGGGTGCCGAGCAGCGGATGGGCCACGTTGGCGACGTCCCCGGCCGCGAAGATGTGCGGGTCGCTGGTGCGCAGCGAGGCGTCCACGGCGATGCCGCCGCCCTGCTCACGCGGGGCGATCTCCAGCCCGGCGGCCTCGGCGAGGGCGGCGCGCGGGGCGGCGCCGATCGCGGCGAGGACGTCGTGGGCGGGGTGCTCCTCGGCGTCGTCGGTGCGGACGGCGAGGACCATGCCGTCCTGGCCGACGATCTCGGTGAGACGGCCGCCGAAGTGGAAGCGGACGCCGTGGTCGCTGTGCAGGTCGGTGAAGATCTGGCCGAGCTCGGGGCCGATGACCTTGAGCAGCGGGGTCGCCTCCGGTTCGACGACGGTGACCTCGGCGCCGTATCCACGCGCCGCCGCGGCGACCTCCAGGCCGATCCAGCCGGCTCCGGCGATCACCAGATGGCCGTTGTCGCGGCCGAGTGCGGCCAGCACGTTGCGCAGCCGGTCGGCGTGGGCGAGGCGGCGCAGATGGTGGACGCCCGCCAGGTCGGTGCCCGGGATGTCGAGGCGGCGCGGTTCGGCGCCGGTGGCCAGGAGCAGCTTGTCGTAGTGGATGACGGTGCCGTCTCCGAGCTCCACGGAGCGGGCTTCGCGGTTCAGCACGGTGACGGGCTGGCCCAGGTGGAGCTCGATGTCGGCCCCCGCGTACCAGGCCGTCTCGTGGACGAAGACGCTGTCGCGGTCCTCCTTCCCGCCCAGGTAGCCCTTGGAGAGTGGCGGGCGTTCGTACGGATGGTCGCGCTCATCGCCGATCAGGATGACCCGGCCGCTGAAACCCTCCGACCGGAGCGTCTCCGCTGCCTTCGCTCCGGCCAGTCCTCCGCCGACAATGACGAACGTCCGATGTGCGTCGACCACTTGATGCCTCCTCGGTGCTTGCTGCGCGGCGCCAACTGCGAGCGTCCCGCACGCAGCGTGATGGCGAAAGAGGGTGTGACCCGATCAGGTCACGCCCAGTGGTCATGGGGCCCGGCCCGTTCAGTTCCGGCGTGCCGTGAGCGAGTGGTGCAGGGCGCGGGCCGAGGCGTCGGTCAGGGCGGCGATCTGGTCGACCAGGACCCGCTTGCGGGCGCGGTCGTCGGGGGCCGCCTCGTACAGCGCCCGCAGCTGTGGCTCCAGGCCTTCGGGGGCGCGGGCGGTCAGCGCGGCGGCCAGTTCGGCGATGACGATCCGCTGGCCGGCGCGGATCTCCTCCTGCTCGGCGCGCTGCATGACGTAACGGTCGGCGACGGCCTTGAGGACCGCGCACTCGTGGCGCGCCTCACGGGGAACGACGAGTTCGGCATCGTATCTGCCGAGGCGTCCGGTGCCGTACGCCTGCCGGGTGGCGCTCTCGGCGGCGAGGCAGAACCGGCCGATCAGCTGGCTCGTGGCGTCCTTGAGCCGGGCCTGGGCGACGGCCGATCCGTCGTAGCCGTGCGGCCACCAGTCCTGGCCGATGAGCCGGTCGAGTGCGTCGGACAGCTCCTGGGGATCGGTGTCCGCGGGGACGTACCGTCCGATGGCGACGGCCCAGATGTCCTGGCGCTCCGGCTCGGCGTCGAGGCAGTTGGGGTCGATGTGCCCGGCGTGCAGCCCGTCCTCGAAGTCGTGGACCGAGTACGCCACGTCGTCGGACCAGTCCATGACCTGGGCCTCGAAGCACTTGCGGCCTTCAGGGGCGCCCTTGCGGAACCAGTGGAAGACCGGCAGGTCGTCCTCGTACACCCCGAATTTCGGGGAGCCGGGGTCGGTGGGGTGGGCGCCTCGGGGCCAGGGGTACTTGGTGGCGGCGTCGAGCGCGGCGCGGGTGAGGTTGAGGCCGACGCTGACGAGTTCGCCGGTGCGGGTGTCGGGCACGAACCGTTTGGGTTCGAGGCGGGTCAGCAGCCTCAGCGACTGGGCGTTGCCCTCGAAGCCTCCGCAGTCGGAGGCGAAGTCGTTGAGCGCCTGTTCGCCGTTGTGCCCGAAGGGCGGGTGGCCCATGTCGTGGGAGAGGCAGGCCGTCTCGACCAGGTCGGGGTCGCAGCCGAGCGCGGCGCCGAGTTCCCGGCCGACCTGCGCGCACTCCAGCGAGTGCGTGAGCCGGGTCCGCGGGCTGGCGTCCCAGACGTGGCTGCGGGTGCCCGGGGTGACGACCTGCGTCTTCCCGGCGAGCCTGCGCAGGGCCGCGGAGTGCAGCACCCGGGCGCGGTCGCGCTGGAAGGCGGTGCGGCCGGGCCGTTTGTCCGGCTCGGTGTCCCAGCGCTCTGCGTCGGCGGCGCCGTAGGGCGCCGTGCCGGGGTCCTGGGTGCCGTACGCGGTGTCCGTACCGTGCGCGTTGCCCGTGCTGTGCGCGGTGTCCGTGTCGTACGTACCGTCGGTGCCGTCCGTGCCGTTCATGGGAACGACAGTAATCGGCCGCACCGACAGGAGGGCTCAGGCGGAGGCCAGGAAACGTGTGTTCATCAGGGTTTCGTGGGTCGGCCCGCCGGCCGCCCGTGCCTGGTCGTAGCGGTGGAGCAGCAGGCGCGCCATGGCCGGGTGGGCGCCGAGCGGGGCGGCCGCGATCCACGTGGCCTCCGCCGCCGCGGCCGAGGCGAAGCGTCCGGGGGCGGTGAAGTACGAGGCGACGGCGACCCTCCGGCGGCCGCGGGCGGCCAGCGCGCGCAGGGCGGCCGGGACGGTGGGCGTCGCGGCGGAGGCGTACGCGGGCACGACCGGCACCCCGCCGAGCCGTTCGCTGAGCAACTGCGCGGTGCGGCGGGTGCCGGCCGCCGACTCGGGGTCGCGCGAACCGGCGGCGGCCAGCACCACGGCGCTGTTGCGGTTCCCGTCGTCCGAGGGACGCCAGCCCGCCTCGGCGAGCCGGCCGTGGAGCGCCTCGACCAGCAGCGGGTGCGGGCCGAGGGGGCCGGCGGTGCGGGTGCGCAGGTCCGCGGCGCCGGCGACGGCCTCCGGGATGTCCTGCTTCACGTGGTAGCCGCGGCCCAGCAGCAGCGGCACGAGGACGGCCTCACCGTTGCCGAGGCCGTCCAGGGTCCGCGGGAGGAGGGGTTCGTTGAGCTCGATGTGGCCGAGCCGGACGTCGAGCCCCGGCCGCAGCTCCCGCACCCGGCTCAGGAGTTCCGTCACCGTCCGCAGCGCCCGCGGGTCCCGGCTGCCGTGCGCGACGGCGACGAGGGCGGGGGCAGGAGCGGGGGC
>NZ_RDBK01000043.1:189236-197078 GCF_008042275.1 Streptomyces sp. OR43
CCGCCCCCGCTCCTGCCCCCGCCCTCGTCGCCGTCGCGCACGGCAGCCGGGACCCGCGGGCGCTGCGGACGGTGACGGAACTCCTGAGCCGGGTGCGGGGCATGGGCCGTCGGGTTCCGTTCAGGGAGACGAGGCTGAGCTGGGTGCCCAGTTGTGCGGTAATACGGGTCAGCAGTTGCGCCGTGCTGTCGAGGGGCAGGGACTCCTGGGGACGCGCGTGCGCGGTGCTGTGCGGGGGCGG
Organism: Streptomyces sp. OR43; assembly: GCF_008042275.1. Taxonomy (GTDB): domain Bacteria; phylum Actinomycetota; class Actinomycetes; order Streptomycetales; family Streptomycetaceae; genus Streptomyces. The sequence continues at coordinate 189,478 of NZ_RDBK01000043.1, forward strand.
AGGCCCGTGGAAGCGTTCATGCGCCGTGCTGTCGAGGGGCGGGGACTCCTGGGGACGTTCCGGTGCCGGCTCCGTCATGGAGCGATGGTGCCGGGCGCAGGTTGCCGCCTCGTTGCGCGCCGGTCACAGCCGTTTTCCGCCACCTCACCGAGGGCACCTGCCCACTGTCAGACGGCCGCCGCGGTCCGGACCTGACCAGCGAACAGCCGCTCGATGACGTCGGCGACCCCGTCCTCCTCGTTGGTGGCGGTGTGTGTCGCCACGGCCGCCAGCACGGCCGGGTGGGCGTTGGCCATGGCGTAGCCGGTGCCGGCCCAGGTGAGGACGGTGAGGTCGTTGGGCATGTCGCCGAAGGCGATGACCTCGCCGGCATCGATGCCCCGTGCCGTGCAGAGCAGCTCCAGGGTGCCGGCCTTCGTGACGCCGGGCGCGCTGATCTCCAGCAGGCCGCGCCCGCCCGAGTGGGTGAGCTGCACCTCGTCGCCCGCGCCCGGGCGGGCGGCGGCCAGCAGGGTGTCGGCGTCGAGCCGGTCCGACCAGACGAGCAGTTTGGTGACGGGGGCCTCGGTCAGCCAGAGGTCGGCGAGGGTCGGTACGGGGAGTTCGGCGCCGACGTCCTCGGACATGCGCAGCCGGTAGGCCGGTTCGTACAGCACCTGATTGCCGGTCTCCAGGGCGAAGCCCACCTCGGGCACCGCGGCGGCGAGTGCGGTGGCGACCCGCTGGGCGGTGGTCAGGGGCAGGACACGCGAGGAGACGACGGTGCGGGTCCCGATGTCGTACACGAGCGCCCCGTTGCTGCAGACCGCCGTGCCCGCGAGGCCGGTGGCCTCGGCAAGCCGGTCGACGAACCTGGGCGGCCGGGCGGTGACGATGACGATCTCCGTGCCGGCGTCCTCGGCCGTGCGCAGGGCGCGCAGGGTGCGGGGCGACAGGGTGCCGTCGTTACGGAGCAGGGTTCCGTCGAGATCTGAGGCGATCAGCCGTGGGAGCAACATCGGCCGATGCTACCGACGGGCCGTCACGGAGAACCGCTTCGGCCTTCCGCTCGTCAAGCGATAGGGGGCGGCTATGACGACGGCACGAGACGGGTGGGGACGGCGATGCGGATGAAGCCATGGGGAGCGCTGCGGAGGACCGCCGCCCGGTTGCGGCCCCGGCTGCCGCGGACCCGGCGGGGGCGGCGTCTGGCCGTCCAGGGCGTGATGGCGGCCTGTGTGCTGGCGCTGGCCCCGGCCACCTGGATGCACACGGTCGCCGATGCCCGGGTCAGGACGGTGGCGGACGTGCCCGCCCAGCAGGTCGCGGTGGTGTTCGGCGCGGGGCTGTGGGACGGCAGGCCGTCCCCGTATCTCGCGAACCGGCTGCGGACCGCGGCCGAGCTGTACCGGGACAAGAAGGTGAAGGTCGTGCTGGTGACCGGTGACAACAGCCGGGTGGAGTACGACGAGCCGGACGCGATGCGCACGTTCCTGGTCGCGCACGGGGTGCCGGACAGCAGGATCGTGAGCGACTTCGCCGGCTTCGACACCTGGGACTCGTGTGTGCGGGCCAGGAAGATCTTCGGGGTCGAGCGGGCCGTGCTGGTGAGCCAGGGATTCCACATCCGGCGGGCGATCGCGCTGTGCCGGGCGGCGGGCATCGATGTGTACGGCGTCGGGGTCGAGGCCGCACACGATGTGACCTGGTACTACGGCGGCACACGGGAGGTGTTCGCGGCGGGGAAGGCGGCCCTGGACGCCCTGTTCGAGCCGGATCCGCACTTCCTGGGGCCCAGGGAGCCGGGCGTGGCCGAGGCCCTCGCCGCGGACGACGGGTGACGGCGCTCCGCACCTCACGGCCGGGTGCCTGGCGTGCTGAGGTGGGCGTACCGGCGGTGTAACCGGGAGCGGGCGCCCGTGTAACACCCGGCTCCCAGTCTGGGGGCATGACCAGCACCGCGACTGCCGCCACCGCGACCCACTGCCCGTACTGCGCGTTGCAGTGCGGCATGAATCTGCGCCCGGTCGCCGGTGACGCGGTCGTCGAGGTGGAGGAGCGCACCGACTTCCCGGTGAACCGGGGCGCGCTGTGCGGCAAGGGCCGGTCGGCGCCCGCCGTGCTCTCCTCCGCGGTGCGGCTGACCGGGCCACTGGTACGTGACGCGGTGAGCGGGGAGCTGGTGCCGGCCGGGTGGGACGAGGCGCTGGCCCGGATCGCCGACGGTCTGCGGGGGACGCGTGCGGCGCACGGGGCCGACGCGGTGGGGGTCTTCGGCGGGGGCGGGCTGACCAACGAGAAGGCGTACGCGCTCGGGAAGTTCGCCCGGGTGGTGCTCGGCACCTCGCAGATCGACTACAACGGGCGGTTCTGCATGTCGTCGGCGGCCGCCGCGCACCAGCGGGCCTTCGGGCTCGACCGCGGGCTGCCGTTCCCGCTGGAGGACATCCCGCGCACCGGGTGCGTGATCCTCGTGGGGTCGAACCTCGCGGAGACGATGCCGCCCGCGCTGCGCTATCTGACCGAACTGCGGGAGAACGGCGGCCGGCTGATCGTCATCGATCCGCGCCGCACCAGGACCGCCGAGCAGGCGGACCTCCATCTGGCCCCGCGGCCCGGCACCGATCTGGCGCTCGCGCTCGGCATGTTGCACCTGGTGGTGGCGCAGGGCCGGGTGGACGAGGACTTCGTACGGGAGCGCACGAGCGGCTGGGACGAGGCGCGGGCCGGGGTGATGGCCCACTGGCCCGAACTGGTGGAGCGGCTGACCGGCGTCCCGGTGCCGCAACTGCGCGCGGCCGTCGGGATGTTCTGCGACGCGGAGAGCGGCATGGTGCTGACCGCGCGCGGCCCCGAGCAGCAGGCGAAAGGCACGGACACGGTCGGCGCCTGGATCAACTTCGCGCTGGCCACCGGCCGTGCGGGCCGCCCCCTGTCCGGTTACGGCTGCCTGACGGGCCAGGGCAACGGCCAGGGCGGTCGTGAACACGGCCAGAAGGCCGACCAGTTGCCCGGCTACCGCAAGCTCACCGACCCGGCGGCGCGCCGCCATGTCGCGGGGGTGTGGGGCGTCGATCCGGACTCGCTGCCTGGTCCGGGGCGCAGCGCCTACGAACTGCTGGACGCGCTGGGCACCGAGGTGCGGTCGCTGCTGGTCATGGGGTCGAACCCGGTGGTGTCCGCGCCGCACGCGGGGCATGTGGAGGAGCGGCTGCGGTCGCTGGACTTCCTCGCGGTCGCCGATGTGGTGCTCTCCGAGACGGCCGCGCTGGCCGATGTGGTGCTGCCGGTGACGCAGTGGGCCGAGGAGACGGGGACCACCACGAATCTGGAGGGCAGGGTGCTGCTGCGCCGGCGTGCGGTCTCCGCGCCCGCGGGTGTCCGCAGCGATCTGGACGTGCTGCACGGGCTGGCCGGCCTCCTCGGGCACGGGAAGGGGTTCCCGGCCGACCCGGAGGAGGTCTTCGACGAGCTGCGCCGGGCGTCGGCGGGCGGCCCGGCGGACTACGCGGGCATCACGTACGAACGGATCGCCGCCGAGGACGGCGTCTTCTGGCCGTGCCCGGACACGGAGCACGCCGGAACACCCCGGCTGTTCCTGGACCGGTTCGCGACGGACGACGGGCGGGCCCGGTTCGTCCCCGTCACGCACCGGCCGTCCGCCGAGGAGACGGACGCGGAGTATCCGGTGGTCCTGACCACGGGCCGGGTCGTCGCCCAGTACCAGTCGGGGGCGCAGACCCGCCGGGTGGCGGAGCTGAACGCCGCGGCTCCTGGCCCCTTCGTGGAGCTGCATCCCCGGCTCGCCGAGCGGATCGGGGTGGCCGAGGGCGACCCGGTCGCGGTGACCTCACGGCGCGGGCGGGCGGTGGCGCCCGCCCGGATCACCGTGGCGATCCGGGCCGACACCGTGTTCATGCCGTTCCACTGGGCCGGTGAGGGCCGGGCCAACACGCTGACCAATCCCGCCCTGGACCCGGTCTCGAAGATGCCGGAGTTCAAGGTGTGCGCGGTGCGGGTGGAGGCCGGTGACGCCCCTCAGAGGGAGGTCACCGGCGCCGTCTCCGCCGACACCCAGCCCAGGTAGCGGGCGCTGCCCCGGAGCACCGGCAGGGCGATGATCTCCGGGGTTTCGTAGTCGTGCGCCTCCTGGAGGTACACCTCCAGCTCGTCGTACCGTTCGGCGGTCGTCTTGAAGAAGAGCTGCCATTCCTCGGTCGACTCGATGGCGTTCTGCCACCGGTAGACGGAGGTGACGGGCGCGGAGATCTGGACGCAGGCGGCGAGTCTGGCCTCCACCGCACCGCGCGCCAGGAACCGGGCCTTCTCCTCGCTGTCCGTCGTGGTCAGCACGGTCAGCCATGCGGGCGGTGTCACCTTCGGTCTCCTCGGATCGGCAGCGTGGTCCTGCTCCCGATTATCGGCCGGGTGAGACCGCCGCGCAGTCAGCCGCCGTACGGATGGGCGGCCCTGGCACCCCTCAGCGCCCGCCCCCACCAGACCAGTTGGTCCAGGAGGGACTTCGCCGCCGCGTCGGGGCCGACCGGGTCGCGGTGCCTGCCCTCGTCGTCGAAGAGGGCGCCGGCGTTGTGGAAGGAGACGGTGTCGCGGATGGAGACGGCGTGCAGTTCGGCGAAGACCTGCCGCAGGTGCTCGACCGCGCGCAGACCGCCGGAGACCCCGCCGTACGAGACGAAGGCGACGGGCTTGGCCTGCCATTCGGTGAAGTGCCAGTCGATGAGGTTCTTGAGCGGGGCGGGGTACGAGTGGTTGTACTCCGGCGTGATGACGACGAACGCGTCGGCGGCCGCGAGCCGGCCGGCGACCTCGGCCAGCACGGCCTGGCCCTCCGGGCCGGGACGGCGGGAGAGGGCGGTCGGAAGGTCGAGTGCGGCGACGTCGAGCAGCTCGGTCTCGATGCCCGGGTGGCCGTCGCTGCGGGAGCGGAACCAGTCGGCGACGACCGGTGCGAACCGGCCCTCACGGTTGCTGGCAAGGATGACCGCGACCCTCAAAGGCGCGCTCTCGGCGCTCTCGGCGCTCTCGGCGCTCTCGGCGCTCTCGGCGCTCTCGGCGGTCTCGGGCAGAGCGGTGGCCGTGTTTCCGGCTGTGGTGAGGTCCATGCGAAGAGGTTCGTACGTCAACCATGGTTGAGGTCAAGCGTCCGCCCTCCGGCCCTCCCGCGTCGTGTGTCGGCATACGGTGGACGGCATGACGACTCCCGCGGCCGCACCCCACCCCTACGCCGAGTTCGACGGACATCCGGCCACCGAGGACGACCTGCGCACGGCCGCCTTCTCCGGCTACGGCCATTTCACGGCCATGCAGGTCAGGGGCGGCCGGGTGCGGGGTCTGGCGCTGCATCTGGAGCGGCTGGACTCGGCGAACCGGGAACTGTTCGAACTTCCCCTGGACGGCGGCCCGGTACGGGAACTGATCCGGCACGCCCTGGCGGGCGCGGGGGCCTCGGACGCCTCGGTGCGGGTCCAGGGACTGCGGCCGCCGGGCGCCGCAGCGACGACCGTCATGGTCACGGTGCGCGGGCCCGCCCGGATGGACCCGCGTCCGGTCGGTCTGAAGTCCGTTCCGTACGCGCGCACCGTGCCGCATCTCAAGCGCCCCGGCGAGTTCGGCCAGACGTACTACGGGGAGCTCGCCCGCAGGAGCGGCTTCGATGACGCCCTGCTGACCCTGCCGGACGGGGCCGTGACCGAGGGTGCGATCACCAACATCGGGTTCTGGGACGGCACTTCGGTCATCTGGCCGCAGGCGCCCGCCCTGCTGGGCATCACCATGGCGCTGCTGGAACAGGAGTTGCCCGGCGTGGGGGTGCCGTCGCTGCGCCGGCCGGTGAACCTGAACGGGCTGGGGTCCTACCGGTCGGCGTTCGTCACCAACTCGCAGGGCATGGCACCGGTGGCCCGGATCGACGGCACGGAGTTCACGGTCGACGAGGAACTGATGAAGCGGCTGGCGGCGGCGTACGAGGCCGCACCCCTGGACACCCTCTGACGCCGCGGGACCCCGGCGGCCCCCGCGGCCCCGCGGCCCCGCGGCGAGAATGAACCATGAGACCCGCACCGCACCCGACCCAAGGACCTCCGTCGCGCATGCAGATCCACATCGAGGGCTCCCGCCTGCCCGGCCGCGACTGCGGGCCCGGTGGCGACTTCGCCGGCCGCGAGAACATCCACGTGGGCGTCCAGCGCAAGGACCGGCCCGACGAGCTCCTCGGGCTGCACCGCGGCGACGCCCCCGCCGCCCGCTGGACGCTGGACTGCACCACCGCCGCCGGCCCGGACGGCATCGAGGTGAGCGGGCCGTACGTGCAGAACCGGCTCGGCGGACGGTTCGTCTACCTGTCATGGGGCACGGTCGACGGGGACGGGCTGTTCTCCATGTTCCGGCGGGCCAAGCTGATGTTCGCCGACATCGACGCGGACATCTTCGAAGCGGCCGTGCGCTCCGGGCACCTCACCGCACGGCTGCCCCTGTCCGACGCCAAGGGGCAGCCGCTCTGCGCGAGGGTCCGGCCGCCCGTCATCAGCTGGTCCGCCGCCGAGCCCGGCTGAGGGACGCCCGGCCGCACAGGAAACCGCCCCCACCGGGCCCAGGGGGGGCGAGCCCGGTGAAGGCGGTGGCCGGAGGCGGTGGCACACACCGTCCCGTGGGGGGTGTGCGTCGTGTGCCCGCGGACGCCCCGGTCATGCATGTGACGTACGCCACTTTCACCTCGGCGGGCATCACCCGATCGGCACCGGGCACCGAAGGACGGACTTCCCGCCCCACCATCACCGCTGTGACCTGCGCGCATGGGCGGTGGCAAGGAGGCGGCGCCGGTCCGAACGGGTGAATGCTGACTCGGTGTCAGCAGGCATGGGTGGCGGGAGGGCCGTTAGCTCGGACCCAGGACACACCAGCCCGCGCCGTCCCCGCTCGGAGGAACCCCCCATGCGCAGTCCTGCTCGCCTCGTGACCGGCACCGCCGCCGCGGCTCTCGCCGCTGCCGCGCTCGGCCTCAGCGCCGCCGCCCCGTCCGCGTACGGGGATGAGCTCGGGCCATTGGACATCACTCCGGCAAGTGCCGCCCCGGGGTCCACGGTCACCGTGAACACCACCGCCTGCCGCGGCGACACCGGCGCCACCGGTGACGCCAGCGCCCTGGACGCCTCCGATTTCGCGCTGGCACCGGCCACCCTCAAGGAGGTCCTGGCCGGTTCGTTCCAGGTGCCGGGCACGATCGAGCCGGGGCCGTACAGCATCGACGTGGCCTGCGAGAACGGCAAGCGGGCCACCGGGGAGATCCAGGTGAAGGCCGCGGGCACCACGGACACCACGGGCACGGACAGCGCCGCGGTGTCCTCCGACGAAGGTTCCCCCGCCGGTGCCGGTCTGCCCTCCGACGAGGACTCCCCCGCCGGTGCCGGTCTGCCCTCGGATCTGTACGACTCCGAGGAGTACGACACCACCGGGCTCGACGAGGCCGAGGCCTCCGGGTCGGCCCTCGTACCGGATGCCCCCGCACTCCCCGGACGCGGACGGGGCGGCGGCGCTGAGGCCGAGCGCGGCAGCGGCGAGAGCCGCGGCGGCGGTGCCGGTCACGAGGCGAGCAGGACTGCGCA
>NZ_RDBK01000043.1:197178-259114 GCF_008042275.1 Streptomyces sp. OR43
GTGTGAAGACCGGTGTCGGCGGCAGCGTCGGACCGGACACCACCCAGATCGCGGCGGGAGCCGGCGTACTCGCCGCGACCGCCGTAGGCGGAGCCTGGCTCCTGCGTCGCCGGGCGAGCGGCACGCAGGACGGCAGCTGACGGAGACTTCCACCTCTCCGTACCGCCCGGTTTCCGTCCCGGTGGCCCCGCGCCACCGGGACGGGACCCTTCTCTCTCTCCGGAGGACGACCGTGTCCCAGAAGGCCAAGGGCTGGCTGCTCGTCGTCGCGGCGCTGGCCGGCCTCTGGCTGGTCCGGAACGGCGCGGACACCCGGCTGACCCCGCCGGCCCCGGCCGCCGCCGACGCCTTCGCCGCCGGCCCCGGACTGCTGCCCGGATCCCCGGTCGCCGACCCGCTGCGGCCCTCCGCGCCCGTCCGCATCACGATCCCGGGCATCCGGGTGGACGCCCCGATGATGCGGCTCGGACTGGGACCGGACGGCAGCCTCGACGTACCGCCGGCCGATGACACCGACCTCGTCGGCTGGTACGAGGACGGCCCGCCGCCCGGCGCCAAGGGCACCGCGATCGTCGCCGGGCACGTCGACAACGACCGGGGCCCGTCCGTCTTCTACGACCTGGGGTCGATGAAGAAGGGCAGCACCGTCGAGGTACTCCGCCAGGACGGCCGCACCGCCGTCTTCTCGGTCGACGCGATCGAGGTGTACGACAACGAGGACTTCCCCGACCGACGGGTCTACGGGGCCTCGGAGCACGCCTCGCTGCGTCTGATCACCTGCGGCGGCGGGTTCTCCCCGTCGACCGGTTACGAGGGCAACGTGGTGGCGTACGCCCATCTCACCGGCGTGCGCTGAGGCCGGGCCCGGCCCCGTACCGTCAGGCCTGCCACTGGTCGAAGGCGAGCTTCGCGACCAGCGAGAAGACCACCACCAGCAGCACCCCGCGGACGAACTCGCTGCCCTTGCGCAGCGCCATCCGCGCCCCGAACAGGCCGCCCGCCAGGTTGAACACCGCCATCAGCGCGGCCAGCTGCCACATCACGTTGCCCTGGTAGGCGAACATCGCCAGCGCCCCGCCGTTGGTGCAGACGTTGACGATCTTCGCCGTGGCGGAGGCCGTCACCAGGTCGAGGTGGAGCACCGCGGTGAGCGCCAGTACGAGGAAGGTGCCGGTGCCCGGTCCGAACAGCCCGTCGTACAGGCCGATGCCGCCACCCACCAGGACGATCGCGGTGACGGTGCGGGCCCGGGTGACCGCGGGCGCCGTGCCGTCCTCGGCGGACCGGCCGAACTGGGGCCGCAGCATCACGAACGCGGCGACGGCCACCAGCACCACCATGATCACCGGGCGCAGCACGTCGCTGCTGATCCCGGCGGCGAAGAAGGCACCGGTCATCGATCCGGCGAGCGCCGCCAGCCCGATCCGCAGCGCCGTGCCGACCTTCACGGGCGCCTTGCGCGCATAGGTGACGGCGGCGCCCGAGGTGCCGACGATCGCGACGGCCTTGTTCGTGCCGAGGATCTGGGCGGCCGGGACGTGCGGCAGTCCGAGCAGCAGTGCGGGCAGCAGGAGGAGTCCGCCGCCCCCGACCACGGCGTCGATCCAGCCGGCCGCGGCTGCGGCGAGGCAGAGCACGACGAGAGTGGTCAGGGTGATGTCAGGCATGGTCGCGACCTTAAGGAAGCGGTACGTGCCCCGTCCAACCATCCCGGGATTCTTGAGCCAATTCTGAGCTCGGGGCCGTCAGCGGCCCTCACAGGCGCGTTCCGCGGACGCTGAGCGCAAGGTTCCTCCCGGGAAACAGTGGGGATCCGGACGGGTAACACCCCCCGGTCACGCTTCCTTTCATGAGGACACGGACGGAGAACACGGCGCGGGTGGTGGTGATCGGCGCCGGGATGGCGGGCGCACGCCTGGCCGCCCGGGTGCCCGATGTCACCGTCATCGGCGAGGAGCCGCACGCCCCCTACAACCGGGTCCTGCTGGCCGAGGTGCTGGCCGGGCGCTATCCGGCGGACGTGATCGCCCTTCCCCCGGCCGAGGTCAGGCGCGGGGTGCGGGCGGTGCGGATCGACCGGGACGACCGGCTGGTGCACTGCGACGACGGAAGTGTGGTGCGCTACGGGCGGCTGGTACTGGCGACCGGCTCCAACCCGGTACTCCCGCCGCTGCGCGGGCTCGGGAACACGATGCCGGACGGGGTGCACGCCTTCCGCACGCTCGACGACTGCCTGGCGCTGCGCGCCTCGGTGCGGCCGGGGGTGAACGCGGTCGTCATCGGCGGCGGCCTCCTGGGCGTGTCGGCGGCCCGGGCGCTGGCCGAGTGCGGCGCCCAGGTGGTGCTGGCCCAGCAGGGCGAGCACCTCATGGAGCGGCAGCTGGACGCGGAGTCGGCCGGGCTGCTCCGGAGCCATCTGGAGTCCCTCGGCGTCGAGGTGCACACCGAGTGCCGGGTCCGCGGGCTGCGCTGCGCCAACGGCGCGGTCCGGGCGGTGGAGCTCGCCGACGGTTACGAGCTGGCGGCCGAGATCACCGTGCTGGCCTGCGGGGTGCGTCCCCGGACGGGCCTCGCGCAGGCGGCCGGTCTGGAGGTCCGCAAGGGCGTCGTCGTCGACGACGAGCTGCGCACCTCCGATCCGTACATCCACGCCGTGGGCGACTGCGCCGAGCACCGCTCCACCGTGTACGGGCTCGCGGGGCCGGCGCTGGAGCAGGCCGATGTGCTCGCGGAAGTCCTCGCGGGCCGGCCGGCACGGTACGAAGGCACCCGGGCCCTGACCCGGCTGACGCTCAACGGCCCGGCCGACCCCGGTACGGCGTCGCTCGACCTCGCCGCCTTCGGCGACTCCCGGCCGCTGCCCGGCGACGACGTGATCCGGCTGGCCGACGCCACCCGGGGCGCGTACCGCACGGTCGTCGTGCGCGGCGACCGGCTGGCGGGCGGTGTGCTGCTCGGCGATCTCGCCGCGGTCGGCACCCTGGCCCGCACCTGGCAGGACGACGCGCCGCTCCCCGCCGAAACGTCCCTGCTCCACCTGCTCACCAACGACGGAGGCTTCTGAGATGCCGGTGTCCACCTTCCCGACCCCCCACACCTCCACCGCAGCGGCCACGGCGACCATCGTGGTCGTCGGGCACGGAATGGTCGGCCAGCGGTTCCTGGAGGCTCTCGCCGACCGGGGGCTGACGCCCGCCGCCGGCACCGCCCGCGTCGTCGTCCTGTGCGAGGAGCCCCGCCCCGCCTACGACCGGGTGCAGCTGACCTCGTACTTCTCGGGGAAGACCCCCGAGGACCTGTCGCTGGTCGAGCAGGGCTTCATGGAGCGGCACGGCTTCGAGCTGCGGGTCGGTGACCCCGCCGAGTCGCTGGACCGCGAGGCGCGCACGGTCACCGCCCGTTCCGGCGAGACCTTCCGCTACGACACGCTGGTGCTGGCCACCGGCTCCTACCCGTTCGTCCCGCCCGTCCCGGGCAAGGACGCCGAGGGCTGTTTCGTCTACCGCACGATCGAGGACCTGCTCGCGATCGAGGAGTACGCGAAGACGGCGACGACCGGCGCGGTCGTCGGCGGCGGGCTCCTCGGGCTGGAGGCGGCGGGCGCGCTGAAGGGGCTCGGACTCGACACCCACGTGGTGGAGTTCGCGCCCCGGCTGATGCCCGTCCAGATCGACGAGGGCGGCGGCGCGGCGCTGCTGCGCACCATCGAGAACATGGGCCTGACCGTCCACACGGGCGTCGGCACCCAGGAGGTCACCGCGGGCGAGGACGGCTCGGTGAACGGGATGTCGCTCTCCGACGGCTCATCGCTCGCCACGGACCTGGTGGTCTTCTCGGCCGGCGTCAGGCCCCGCGACCAGCTGGCCCGGGACTGCGGACTCGCGGTCGGGCAGCGCGGCGGCATCATCGTCGACGAGGAGTGCCGCACCTCCGACCCGGCGGTGTTCGCGATCGGCGAGTGCGCGCTCGCCGCCGACGGCCGGGTGTACGGACTGGTGGCGCCCGGGTACGAGATGGCGCAGACGGCCGCCGGGGTGATCGCGGGCAAGGAGGCGTCGTTCACCGGCGCCGACCTGTCGACGAAGCTGAAGCTGCTCGGTGTGGACGTGGCGTCCTTCGGTGACGCCCACGGCACCTCCGAGGGCTGCCTGGACGTCGTGTACGCGGACTCCCGCTCCGGCGTCTACAAGAAGCTGGTGATCGGCCAGGACGGGACGCTGCTCGGCGGGGTGCTCGTCGGGGACGCCGACCAGTACGGCACGCTGCGCCCGATGACGGGCACGGTCCTGCCGGTCGCCCCCGAGCAGCTGGTCCTGCCGGCCGGCGCGGGCGGCCCGGTCACCCTCGGCCCCTCCTCGCTGCCCGACGAGGCCGTGATCTGCTCCTGCCACAACGTCACCAAGGGCGCGATCTGCGAGCACAGCACGCTGCCCGAGGTGAAGAAGTGCACCAAGGCCGGTACCGGCTGCGGCAGTTGCGTGAAGGTCATCGGCCAGCTGCTCCCGCAGAGCCAGGACAAGGGCCTGTGCGGCTGCTTCGCGTACACCCGCAGCGAGCTGTACGAGATCGTCCGCACCCTGGAGCTCACGTCGTACGCCGAACTGCTCGACTCGCACGGCCGTGAGGCGGCGCGCGGGGGCGACGGCTGCGAGGTCTGCAAGCCCACGGTCGGCTCGATCATCGCCTCGCTGGCTCCCACGGTCGGCGCGAGCGGCTATGTCCTGGACGGCGAACAGGCGGCCCTCCAGGACACCAACGACCACTTCCTGGCCAACCTCCAGCGCAACGGTTCGTACTCGATCGTGCCGCGCATCCCCGGCGGTGAGATCACGCCGGAGAAGCTGATCGTGATCGGCGAGGTGGCCCGCGACTTCGGCCTCTACACCAAGATCACCGGTGGTCAGCGGATCGATCTGTTCGGCGCCCGCGTCGACCAGCTGCCGCTGATCTGGACCCGGCTGGTCGACGCGGGCTTCGAGTCGGGGCACGCGTACGGGAAGTCGCTGCGGACGGTCAAGTCCTGTGTGGGGCAGACCTGGTGCCGCTACGGCGTGCAGGACTCCGTGAAGATGGCGATCGACCTGGAGCTGCGCTACCGGGGCCTGCGCTCCCCGCACAAGCTGAAGTCGGCGGTCTCCGGATGCGCCCGGGAATGCGCCGAGGCGCGCGGCAAGGACTTCGGGATCATCGCCACGGCCGGCGGCTGGAACCTCTACGTGGGCGGCAACGGCGGCGCCACCCCGCGCCACGCGGACCTGCTCGCCCAGGACATGTCCGACGCCGAACTGGTCCGCCTCATCGACCGGTTCCTGATGTTCTACATCCGCACGGCGGACCGGCTGGAGCGCACCTCGACCTGGCTGGACCGGATCGAGGGCGGCCTGGAGCACGTACGGGATGTCGTCGTCCACGACTCGCTGGGGCTCTGCGACGAGCTGGAGCGGCTGATGGCCGACCACGTCCGCGGCTACCGCGACGAGTGGGCCGAGACCATCAACGACCCGGAGCGGCTGCGCCGCTTCGTCACCTTCGTCAACGCACCCGACGCTCCCGATCCGTCGGTGCGGTTCGTCCCGGAACGCGACCAGGTCAAGCCCGATCTGGACATCCTCGCGGGCCCGGTTCTCGCCATCCGCACTCTTGAAGGGACCGCCTCCTGATGACGACCCAGACGATGAACGGGACGCCGGAGACCGCGCAGGACACCCGGGTCATCCGGCTGGCCGCAGGGACCGACTGGCTCACGGTCTGCGACCGCTCGCTGCTGACGCCCGGCCGCGGGGTCGCGGCCCTCCTCCCGGACGGCCGGCAGGTCGCGCTGTTCGTGGACCGGGCGGGACGCACGTACGCGATCGACAACCGTGACCCGTTCACCGGCGCGTACGTCCTGTCGCGCGGGCTGGTCGGTTCGCAGGGCGGGCAGCCGTTCGTCGCCTCTCCGCTCCTGAAGCAGCGCTTCGACCTCGCGACGGGCGCCTGCCTGGACGACGACGAGGTCTCGGTGCCGGTCTTCGAGGTCCGCGCGGACTGACGGGCGCCGGAAGGCGGCCCGAACGGAGCGGTCACGGCCCGTTCACCATCTGTTGACGCTCCGTCAACTGCGTCCCTCTACTGTCCTGACGTTCGACCCGCCGGGCCGACCGGACCGGCGGGCCCTCACGTCACCCGTGGAGTGATCGTGGAACGTCGGACCTTCTTGCGCACAGCGGTGATCGGCGGCTCGGCGGCGGCCTTCGGCGGCACCCTGTGGCGGGGTGCCGCCTTCGCCGGCCCCGCCCAGCCGGCCACCGGCCCGTACGGCGCGCTCCAGGCGGCCAACGGCAACGGCATCCTGCTGCCGAGCGGCTTCACCAGCAGAATCATCGCCCGCTCGGGGCAGACCGTCCCCGGCACCTCGTACGCCTGGCACAGCGCGCCCGACGGGGGCGCCACGTTCGCCGACGGCAGCGGCTGGATCTACGTCTCCAACGCCGAGGTCTCCTCCGGCAGCGGCGGCGGGGCGAGCGCGGTGCGCTTCAACTCCTCCGGAACCGTCACCTCCGCCTCCCGGATCCTGTCCGGCACCAACAACAACTGCGCGGGCGGGCGAACCCCGTGGAACACCTGGCTGTCCTGCGAGGAGGTCAGCCGCGGATTCGTCTACGAGACGGACCCCTGGGGCGTGAACGCCGCCGTGCAGCGCCCGGCGCTGGGCCGGTTCAAGCACGAGGCCGCGGCGGCCGACCCGGACCACGGGTACGTCTACCTCACCGAGGACGAGACGGACGGGCGCTTCTACCGCTTCCGCCCCACCACCTGGGGCAACCTGTCCTCCGGCACCCTCCAGGTCCTGGTGGCAGGCACCGGCACCTCCGGCCCGGTGACCTGGGCAACGGTCCCCGACCCGGACGGCTCGCCCACCCAGACCCGCTACCAGGTCTCCGGCGCGAAGGTGTTCAACGGCGGCGAGGGCTGCTTCTACGCGGCGGGCACCTGCTGGTTCACCACCAAGGGCGACAACCGGGTGTGGGCGTACGACGCGAACGCGTCCGCCCTCTCGCTCGCCTACGACGACTCACTGGTCACCGGCGGCAGCGCCCCGCTCACCGGCGTCGACAACGTCACCCGGTCCGCGTCGGGCGACCTGTACGTCGCCGAGGACGGCGGGAACATGGAGATCTGCCTGATCACCCCGGACGACACCGTCGCCCCGTTCCTGCGGATCAGCGGCCAGTCCGGCTCGGAGATCACCGGCCCGGCGTTCTCCCCGGACGGCACCCGGCTCTACTTCTCCTCGCAGCGCGGGACGAGCGGAAGCTCCTCCGGCGGCATCACGTACGAGGTCACGGGGCCGTTCCGCGGCTGACCGGCTCCCCGGCCGCGCGGCGCCCGTACCGGCGGCCGCGCGGCCGTTTCCCCGCCATCAGGCGGGCTGGCCGCCGGCCTCGACGGCCGCCGGGTCCATCCAGACGACCTCCCAGATGTGGTGGTCCGGGTCCTGGAAGGAGCGGCCGTACATGAAGCCGAGGTCCTGGGTCTCGTTGGCGGGCGATCCGCCGGAGGCGAGCGCCGTGTCCGCCAGCTCGTCCACCTTCTCGCGGCTCTCGGCACTCAGCGCCAGGATCACCTCGGTGTGCGTCGAGGCGTCCGTGATCTCCTTCTTGGTGAAGTCCTTGAAGCGCGGCTCCTCCAGGAGCATCGCGAAGATCGTGTCGCTGATGACGAGACAGGCGGTGCGCTCGTCGCTGAACTGGGGGTTGAAGGAGTAACCCAGCTTGCCGAAGAAGCCCTTGGTCGTCTCCAGGTCCTTGACCGGCAGGTTCACGAAAATCATCTGAGGCATGGCCGTCTCGCTCTCTCGGGCTGTTTCCCGTGCGCTGTTGTTCGAACCGCTCTACGACAGGTAGACAGCGGGTCCGCCGGGAACTCATCGGCGCCGGACGAAATATCCTTCCCGCGCGGCGCCGGACGGAAAACCTCGCCCGCCGCGCGGGAGGCCGGAGCCGGGCGGGCTCAGGAGACGGCGAGCGGCGCACCGCCCCGCAGCAGCGAGCCGCCCAGCGGGGTCAGCGTGTGCAGGACCGAGCTGCCGTGGCGCAGGGTGTGGACCAGGCCCGCCTCGCGCAGCACACAGGCGTGCTGGCTGGCCGAGGCGAGGGACACTCCGGCCCGGCGGGCGAGTTCGCTGGTCGTGCAGCCGTCGCCTATGACCCGCAGGACCGTCGAGCGGGTGTTCCCGAGCAGCCGGCCGAGCCAGGGGCCCGGTTCGGCGAAGACCGGGGCGGCGGCATGGGTCACGGGGTAGACGAGCACCGGCGGGAGCAGCGGGTCCCGGTAGACGACCGGGGTGCCGCGGCAGAAGAACGACGGCTGGAGGAGCAGTCCGCGGCCGTCCAGGTGGAGTTCCCGGTCGACCGGGTAGTCCGCCTCCAGTACGGGGGCCCGCCAGCGGATCACGGGCGGGAGCGAGGCGAGCAGTTCCTCGGCGCCGCCGTCCAGGAGCGCGCGGCCACGGAGGGCACGGTCGGCCTCGACGCTGGCCTGGATGTGCGGCCAGTACGGCTCGACGGCGGCCCGGTGGTAGGCGCGCAGCACGCCGATGAGCCGGCCCAGGGGCTCCGCCCGGCCCTCGCCCAGCGCGTCCAGCGCCACGGGCCGGACCGCCTGCCGGGCCGCGCCGCGGCCGCCGGCCGCCGCCTGGGCGCCCAGCACCTCCAGATCGGCCCGCAGCCGCTCGGGCGGGGTGTCGCGCAGGGCTTCCATTCCGGTGGTGAAGTCCATCGGTTCGGCGCCTTCCCGAGAAGGCGTCAGGAAGTCCGGGAAATAGCCGCGCGGTGGAACCACGGCGGACAGCAGACGTACTTCACCATTCAACCGTGGTCGCGCTTCCGAACGCCATTTCCCGAACACCGTGGAAGCCCTCCGGTCCCTCAGCCGGTGAAAGCTGAGAATGGTCTCCCATAACGCGTCCGGCCCGGTGGCCATCCGCACCTTGGAAAGGTCCCACCCGGAGACATGGATACGCAGCACCGAACCCCCACCCCTTGCACCTGCAATTGCCCCCGCGTCAGAGTATGCGAAGAGTTACAGCACGTCACCACGGGGTTTCGGCCAGAGGTGAAACGTCTCGCCCCGACCCACCGTCACCCGAAAGGCTGTACGACGTCGGGTGCGATTCCGAAGCCACCGGAAGAGCGGGTGAAGGCCGTGGGGGGTTTTGCTCGTTCGGCGGCGGTTGGCGACGGTGCGGCTCCGCACTCGACGGGGGTAAGCCGGGTGCGGTCCATGGGTGGGGATCCATGGACCGCACCCCGGTCCCGTTTCCGGCCCGGCACCGCACCCGGCCTCGTTCCGACTCATCTCTTTGCGCATTAAACGAAGCAATGAAGTGACGCGCACATTACAGAAAGCGCTCACATTCCTCGTCGGCACGCACCCATGACAAGGCGGCGGCACCCCCGCACAGGGTGCCGCCGCCTCAGGGAATTCCGCGGCCGCCGCCCGACCGTTGAGGGTCGTCCGGTCCTGCGGCCGCCGCGGAATCAGTGGCTCTGCCGCCTCAGCGGCTGTCGCTGCCCCGCGACTCCGCTGCCGCCCGGCCCGCCTCCAGGCGGGCCACCGGAATGCGGAAGGGGGAACAGGAGACGTAGTCCAGGCCCACCTCGTGGAAGAAGTGCACCGACTCGGGGTCGCCGCCGTGCTCGCCGCAGACGCCGAGCTTCAGGTCGGGACGGGTGGCCTTGCCGGCCGCGACCGCGCTGCGTACCAGCGACCCCACGCCGTCCTTGTCGATCGTCTCGAACGGCGACACCCCGAAGATGCCCTTCTCCAGGTACGCGGTGAAGAACGAGGCCTCCACGTCGTCGCGCGAGAAGCCCCACACCGTCTGCGTCAGGTCGTTGGTGCCGAAGGAGAAGAACTCCGCGGCCTCGGCGATCTGCCCCGCGGTGAGCGCGGCACGCGGGAGCTCGATCATCGTGCCGATCTTCAGCTTGAGGTTCGTGCCGGTGGCGGCCTGGACCTCGGCGATGACCCGGTCGGCCTCCTCGCGGACGATCTCCAGCTCCTGGACCGTACCGACGAGCGGGATCATGATCTCGGCGCGCGGGTCGCCCTTGGCGTTCTTGCGCTCGGCGGCGGCCTCGGCGATCGCCCGCACCTGCATGGCGAACAGCCCCGGGATGACCAGGCCGAGCCGGACCCCGCGCAGACCGAGCATCGGGTTCTGCTCGTGCAGCTTGTGCACGGCCTGCAGCAGCCGGAGGTCGTTCTCGTTGGCGTCCTTGCGGGACTCCGCGAGCGCCACCCGGACCGAGAGCTCGGTGATGTCCGGCAGGAACTCGTGCAGCGGCGGGTCCAGCAGCCGCACGGTCACGGGCAGTCCGTCCATCGCCTCGAAGAGCTCGATGAAGTCGGCCTTCTGGAGCGGCAGCAGCTGCTCCAGAGCCGTCTCGCGCTCCTGGTCGGTGTCGGCCAGGATCAGCTTCTCGACCATCTCGCGGCGCTCGCCGAGGAACATGTGCTCGGTGCGGCACAGCCCGATGCCCTGGGCGCCGAACCGGCGGGCCCGCAGGGCGTCCTCCGCGTTGTCCGCGTTGGCCCGCACCCGCAGCCGGCGCACCCGGTCCGCGTACGCCATGATCCGGTGCACGGCGGCGACCAGCTCGTCGGCGTCGTCGGCGCCCGCGTGCATCCGGCCCTCGAAGTACTCGACGACCGGCGACGGTACGACGGGTACCTCGCCGAGGTACACCTTGCCGGTCGAGCCGTCGATGGAGACGACGTCGCCCTCCTCGATGACCCGCCCGCCCACCGTCATCCGGCGTCGCTTGGTGTCGACCTCCAGGTCCTCGGCGCCGCAGACACAGGTCTTGCCCATGCCGCGGGCGACGACGGCCGCGTGCGAGGTCTTGCCGCCGCGCGAGGTCAGGATGCCCTCGGCGGCGATCATGCCGTCGAGGTCGTCCGGGTTGGTCTCACGGCGGATGAGGATGACCTTCTCGCCGGAACGGGACCACTTGACCGCGGTGTACGAGTCGAAGACGGCCTTGCCGACCGCCGCGCCCGGCGACGCGGCGATGCCACGGCCCAGCCGCTCCGTCTTCGCTTCGTCGTCGAAGCGCGGGAACATCAGCTGCGCCAGCTGCGCCCCGTTGACGCGCTGGAGCGCCTCGGCCTCGTCGATGAGTCCCTGGTCGACGAGCTGGGTGGCGATCCGGAAGGCGGCACCGGCGGTGCGCTTGCCCACCCGGGTCTGGAGCATCCACAGCTGGCCGCGCTCGATGGTGAACTCGATGTCGCAGAGGTCCTTGTAGTGGGTCTCCAGCGTCTCCATGATCTGCATCAGCTGGTCGTACGACTTCTTGTCGATGGACTCCAGCTCGGCGAGCGGCACGGTGTTGCGGATACCCGCGACGACGTCCTCGCCCTGCGCGTTCTGCAGGTAGTCGCCGTACACGCCCTGGTGGCCGCTGGCGGGGTCACGGGTGAAGGCGACACCGGTGCCGGAGTCCGGGCCGAGGTTGCCGAAGACCATGGAGCAGACGTTGACGGCGGTGCCGAGGTCGCCGGGGATGCGCTCCTGGCGGCGGTAGAGCTTGGCCCGGTCGGTGTTCCACGAGTCGAAGACCGCCTTTATGGCCAGGTCCATCTGCTCGCGCGGGTCCTGCGGGAAGTCACGTCCGGCGTCCCGCGTGACGATCTTCTTGAACTGCTTGACCAGCTTCTTCAGGTCGCCCGCGTCGAGATCCACGTCGACGGTGACGCCCTTGGCCTCCTTGGCGGCCTCCAGCGCCTCCTCGAAGAGGTCGCCGTCGACTCCGAGGACGGTCTTGCCGAACATCTGGATCAGGCGGCGGTAGGAGTCCCACGCGAACCGCTCGTCGCCGGACTGGGCGACGAGGCCGACGACGGAGGCGTCGGAGAGGCCGATGTTGAGGACCGTGTCCATCATGCCGGGCATCGAGAACTTGGCGCCCGAGCGGACGGACACCAGCAGCGGGTCGTCGGCCTGGCCGAGCTTCTTGCCCATCCGCGCCTCAAGGGCGTCGAGGTGCGCACTCACCTCGTCGCGCAGCTCGGCCGGCTCGTCGCCGCTGTCGAGGTAGACCTTGCAGGCCTCGGTGGTGATGGTGAAACCCGGAGGAACCGGAAGTCCGAGGTTGGTCATCTCGGCGAGGTTGGCACCCTTCCCGCCGAGCAGATCCTTCAGTTCCTTGTTGCCCTCGGTGAAGTCGTAGACGAACTTCTGAAGGTCTTCGTTTTCCGACACGGGTCTCGACTCCTCGACGACGCGGTGGCTGCCCTGACGGCGAGGAACATACCCAGATCGAAGGTGTCTGGGTATGTGCGCTTGCGCGTCGTGCGGCCTCAACCACCCGTCCGCCAGCAGATCGAAAGTGGAGCGCCCTCTAGCCCGATCGAGCGAAAGTATTCACTTCTTGAATGAATGACCACGCATGGCAACCGGTTCCGACCCCTTTCACCACGCAACGCGATGGAAGCGTCGATCGATCAAAGGAGAGCCACCTGGCACCCAGTGCCATCATTTGAGAAGTGGACCCCGCGTAAAGGTGCTCATCTGAGCAATGAACCCATCAGGCGTGGCGAGGATCACGCCGGAAGTGGCGCTCAGATGTCACCATACGGACGCCTCCCAGGCAGCCCTGGGTGACCCATCGGTCACGTGACGCCACGCAGGCAAGGCGGAAGTGACCCATGAGACACCCCTGACCGGGGAATCCGGCCGGATCTCTTCGATTCCCGCCCGATCCAACGCTCAAATGAGCAGTGGGGGTGATGGGGCACCCGGTGCCCCATCACCCCCACGAGGTGTCACTCCGCCCACGGGCGTATCTCAGCCGCCCGACGTGTCCAGTTCCGCGTCCGCGCTGACGCCCGCGCAGTCGTACGGGTCCTTCAGCCAGCCGTCCGGGAGCACGACCCGGTTGTTGCCCGAGGTACGCCCCCGCGGGCCGTCGGCCCCGTCCGGCCAGGGCTGGTCCAGCTCCAGTTCGTGCAGCTGCGAGCCGAGCTCCTCCAGTGACGAGGTGATCGCCAGCTTCTTGCGCATCTCGGAGCCGACCGCGAAGCCCTTCAGGTACCAGGCCACGTGCTTGCGGAAGTCGATCACACCGCGGGTCTCGTCGCCGATCCACTCCCCCAGCAGCGTCGCGTGCCGCAGCATCACGTCCGCGACGGTGCGCAGGGAGGGCGCCTGCCGGGTCTCCGTGCCCTCGAACGCGCTCACCAGGTCGCCGAAGAGCCAGGGACGGCCCAGGCAGCCGCGGCCCACGACCACGCCGTCGCAGCCGGTCTCGCGCATCATCCGCAGCGCGTCGTCCGCGCACCAGATGTCGCCGTTGCCGAGGACGGGGATCTCGGGGACGTGCTCCTTGAGCCGCGCGATGGCGTCCCAGTCGGCGGTGCCGCCGTAGTGCTGGGCGGCCGTCCTGCCGTGCAGGGCGACGGCCGTGACGCCTTCCTCGACGGCGATCCGGCCGGCGTCGAGGAAGGTCAGGTGGTCGTCGTCGATGCCCTTGCGCATCTTGATGGTGACCGGCAGGTCGCCCGCTTGGGAGACCGCCTGGTTGAGGATCGCGCGCAGCAGCGGCCTCTTGTACGGGAGCGCCGAGCCGCCGCCCTTACGGGTCACCTTGGGGACCGGGCAGCCGAAGTTCAGGTCGATGTGGTCGGCGAGGTCCTCGTCGACGATCATGCGGACGGCCTTGCCGACCGTGACCGGGTCCACTCCGTACAGCTGGATCGAGCGCGGGGTCTCGGTCGCGTCGAAGCGGATGAGCTGCATGGTCTTCTCGTTGCGCTCGACCAGCGCCCGCGTCGTGATCATCTCGCTGACGAACAGCCCCTTACCGCCCGAGAACTCCCGGCACAGGGTACGGAAGGGCGCGTTGGTGATGCCGGCCATGGGGGCCAGGACCACCGGCGGCTGCACGGTGTGCGGGCCGATGCGGAGCAGCTGGGGCGAGGGGGCGAGCGTGGTCATTCCCCCATTGTCGCGTACGCCGGGAACTGCTCCGGTGGCGCGGGCGGCCGGGTGGCGCGGGCCCGCTGTCAGTGCGGGCACGTAGCGTGAGGGCGTCGTTACGGAACCGTTGACCGAGGGACACGATGATCATGAACCCCACCCGCTCCTCAGGCCGGACCGCGTCCATGACCGCGGCGGCCGGAGCTGCCGAAGCGGCTGGAGCGGCCACCGCGGCCCCCACCCGTCGCACCCTGCTCTCGCTGGGCGCCGCGGGCGCGGCCGGTGCCCTGCTCGTCGCCGCCGGGCCCTCCCGGGCCGCCGCCCGGACCCGGGGGCCCGGCTCCGCCCTCGCCCGGCTGCGCGAGCTGGAGCGCGTCCACGGCGCCCGGGTGGGCGCCTTCGCGTACAACGTGGCCACCGGGGCCTTCGTCCGCCACCGGGCCGATGAGCGGTTTCCCGTGCTCTCCACGTTCAAGACGCTCGCCGCGGCGGCCGTGCTGAGGGATCTGGACCGGGACGGCGAGGTCCTCGGCCGGCTCGTGCGCTACACGAAGGAGGACTGCGTCCCCGACTCACGGATCACCGACACCCCGGAATGCCTCGCGAGCGGGCTGACCATCGAGCGGCTCTGTGAAGCGGCGGTCTGTGACAGCGACAACACCGCGGCCAACCTGCTGCTGCGCGAGCTCGGGGGCCCGCGTGCGGTCACCCGTTTCAGCCGCTCGATCGGCGATCCGGTGACGCGCCTGGACCGCTGGGAGCCCGATCTCAATTCGGCCGAGCCCGGGCGGCGCACGGACACCACCACCCCGGCCGCAATCGCGCGCGACTACGCCCGTCTCGTGCTCGGGGACGCGCTGGAAGCCCGCGACCGCCAGCGGCTGACCGGCTGGCTGCTGAACTGCCGGACGAGCGGGACGCGTTTCCGGGCCGGGCTGCCGCCGGAGTGGACGGTGGCGGACAAGACCGGCGGAGGCTCGTACGGCAGTTGCAACGACGTGGGCATCGCCTGGACACCGGACGGGACCCCGGTGGTGCTGGCCGTGCTGACGACCAAGCCGGACGGGGACGCGGGGGCGGCCGGGGACCATCCGCTGGTGGCCCGGGCGGCCGAGGCGCTGGCAGCGGAAGTCGTTAGTTAGCCGTACTATCCATGCATGCCTGAGCTCAGCCACCGGCGGCGGATGCTCGTACTGGCGATCTGCTGCATGAGCCTTCTGATCGTCAGCCTCGACAACACCGTCCTGAACGTCGCCCTGCCCGCCATGCGCCATGACCTGGACGCGAGCGTCGCAGGGATGCAGTGGACGATCGACGCGTACACGCTCGTCCTTGCCTCCCTGCTGATGCTCGCGGGCTCAACCGCCGACCGGATCGGCAGACGCAAGGTCTTCATGGCCGGGCTCGTCCTGTTCACCGTGGGCTCGGCGCTCTGCTCGCTGGCTCCCAGCCTGGAGGCGCTCATCGCGTTCCGGATGGTCCAGGCCGTCGGTGGCTCCATGCTCAACCCGGTGGCGATGTCGATCATCACCAACACCTTCACCGACCCCCGCGAACGCGCCCGGGCCATCGGCGTCTGGGGCGCGGTCGTCGGCGTCTCCATGGCGGCGGGACCGGTGGTCGGCGGCCTGCTGGTCGATTCGGTCGGCTGGCGGTCGATCTTCTGGGTCAACCTGCCGATCGGCATCGCCGCACTGCTGCTGACCTGGCGGTACGTCTCCGAGTCCCGCGCTCCGAAGGCGCGCCGCCCGGATCCGGTGGGCCAGCTGCTGGTGATCACACTGCTGGGCTCGCTGACGTACGCGATCATCGAGGCGCCGCAGAAAGGCTGGACCTCGGCGGAGATCCTGTTCTTCGCCGCGCTCGCTGCGGCCTCCCTGGCCGGCCTGTTGCTGTACGAGCCCCGGCGCACCGACCCGCTGATCGATCTGCGCTTCTTCCGCAGCGTCCCCTTCAGCGGCGCCACCGTCATCGCGGTCAGCGCTTTCGCCGCCCTCGGCGGTTTCCTCTTCCTCAACACGCTGTATCTCCAGGATGTGCGAGGGCTCAGCGCACTCGACGCCGGTCTCTACATGCTGCCGATGGCCGCCGTGGTCTGCGTCCTGTCGCCGTTCTCGGGCCGGCTCGTCGCCAGTCGCGGACCGCGCATCCCGCTGCTGGTCGCGGGCGTCGCGATCGCGGCGAGCGGGCTGATGTTCGCGGCGTTCGACGCGGAGACCGGGACGGCCTCGATGTTCACCGCCTATGTGCTGTTCGGCCTGGGCTTCGGCGCCGTGAACGCACCCATCACCAACACCGCCGTCTCCGGCATGCCCCGCTCCCAGGCGGGCGTCGCCGCGGCGGTCGCCTCGACCAGCCGCCAGATCGGCCAGACGCTGGGCGTCGCCGTGATCGGCGCGGTCCTCGCGGCAGGGGTGGCCGACGCCGGTTCCTCGTACGGCACCGGGGCGGGGGCGGCGGGCGACTTCGTCGCGGCGGCCAGGACCGCCTGGTGGATCATCACCGGCTGTGGCGTGTGCGTCCTGCTGGTCGGCACGGTGAGCAGCGGGCGCTGGGCCCGGGGCACCGCCCGCCGGACCGCGGAACGGCTGGAGGAACCCGCGGTCGCGGGCCCGCCCGGTGCGCCCGTGAGCCGGTCCCCGGGGACGAACACCAGAGCCTGAGACCGCTCCCCCTCACTCACGCGCCCGCGAGCCGTCCCGGGGACGAACACCAGGGCCCGCCACCACTCCCCTCACTCACGCACCCGCGAGCCGTTCCTCGGCCGCGACCACGAGCGCCTGAAGGTGCTCCAGGCGCTCGCGGGTCTCCTCGTCGCGCGGGGCGTAGGTGACGAGCCTCGGACCGGACGACGGGCCGAGCCAGAGGTCCGTGGTCTCCAGGCGCAACAGCCCCACGTGGGCATTGCGGAAGATCTTGGACCGGGGTCCGGGGCCGAGGACCTCGTGTCGTGCCCAGGCCTCCCGGAATTCCGGTGACGCCGCCTCCAGCCGCTTGAGCAGCGCCTTCCAGGCGGGCTCAGCGAGGTGCCCGGCCATCGACGCACGGAATTTCGCGGTCATGAGGCGGGTCACCGCGGCCACGTCCATGACGGAGGTGCGCCACTCCTCGTTCGTGAAGGCCAGCAGCATGACGTTGCGGTCCGCGACCGCCACGGCGTCCATGTCGCACAGCATCCGGCCGTAGGTGCGGTTGTGGGCGAGGATGTCGTACCGGCTGTTCTGCACGCAGGCCGGGATCGGCTCCAGCTGGCGCAGCAGGGTGCGCAGCGCCGGGGTGATGCTCGGGCACTCCGTGCCGGGCGCCGGGTCCACCGCCCCCGCGAGGGAGAACAGGTGGGTCCGCTCGCTGTGGTCCAGCAGCAGGGCGCGGGCGAGCGCGTCGAGGACCTGGGGCGAGACGTGGATGTCGCGGGCCTGTTCGAGCCAGGTGTACCAGGTGACGCCGACGGCGGAGAGCTGGGCGACCTCCTCGCGCCGCAGCCCCGGGGTGCGCCTGCGGCCGCCCCGGGCCAGCCCTACCTGCTCGGGGGTGATCCGCTCCCGACGGCTGCGCAGGAAGTCCGCGAGCTCGTGCCGCCGGATCTCGGTCCCGGTCGCGTCCTCGATATCGGCCGCCGGAATCCGCGGCGCTTCCGGGTCTCGCCGCGCTGCCGTCACCATCGTCGTCATTCCTCCAGCATGCGGGACCGGCCGTAGCCATGACAGGTGCTCCTGGTACCAGGATAAAGACACTCTGGTACCAGGCTCCGGGAAGAGCGATCGTCGGTGTCGTGAGTGAATCCTCTGTACGGCCGAAGACATCCGCCACCGCCGCCCCCGTGGTGCGGCACGACCACCCCGCCCCGGTGCTCGGCGCGTTGGGGCTGTTCACCGTGTTGCTGGGTGCGGCCCTTCCCCTGATCGACTTCTTCATCGTGAACGTCGCCCTGCCCACGATCGACCACGACCTCGCCGCGGGTCCCGCGCTGCTGGAACTGGTCGTCGCCGGGTACGGGCTCTCGTACGCCGTCCTGCTCGTCCTCGGCGGCCGGCTCGGCGACATGGCCGGCCGGCGCCGGCTCTTCCTGCTGGGCATGGCCGCGTTCGGGCTCACCTCACTGGCCTGCGGACTGGCGCCGGACGCCTGGACGCTGGTCGGCGCCCGGGTGGCCCAGGGCGCCGCGGCGGCGCTGATGCTGCCGCAGGTGCTCGCCACCATCCAGGCGGCCACCTCGGGCCACCGGCGGGCCCGGGCGATGAGCCTGTACGGGGCCACGGCCGGGCTCTCCATGGTCGCGGGCCAGATCCTGGGCGGGGTGCTCGTCGCCGCCGCGCCGCTCTCGTCGGTGTTCGGCGAGAGCGCGGGCTGGCGCTCGGTGTTCCTGGTCAACGTGCCGGTGGCGGCCGTCGGGCTGGTCCTGGCGGCCCGCGCGGTCCCGGAGACCCGTTCGGAGCGGCCGGCGCCCATCGACGTACCGGGCACGCTGCTGCTCGCCGTGTCACTGGTGACGCTGCTGGCCCCGCTCACCGAGGGGCGGGCGGCGGGCTGGCCGCTGTGGACCTGGGTCTCGCTGGCGTTGTTCCCGTTCGCCGCGGTCGCCTTCTACCGGGTGGAGCGACGGGCGGACCGGCGCGGACTGGTCCCGCTGATCCCGCCGAGCCTGTTGCGGCTCGCGTCGCTGCGGCGCGGGCTGGCGCTGGTGGTGCCGTTCTCGATCGGCTTCGGCGGCTTCATGTTCGTCATCGCCGTCGCACTCCAGCAGGGGCTGAGGCTGGGCCCGGCGGAGTCGGGACTGTCGATGGCCCCGATGGCGGTGGCCTTCTTCGCGGCCTCGCTGGCCGGTCCGCGGCTGGTGCGGCGCTACGGCAGCCGTGTGGTGACGGCCGGCGGGCTGGTCCAGGCGGCCGGCGTCGTCGTGCTCGCCCTCACGGTGTGGCGCGGCTGGTCGGGCCTGGGCCTGCTCGGCCTGATGCCGGGACTGGCGATCGCCGGCTTCGGCCAGGGCCTCCAACTGCCCGTCCTGTTCCGCATCGTCCTCTCCGACGTGCCGCCGGAGCGGGCCGGGGTCGGCGGCGGCGTCATGACGACGACCCAGCAGGCGGCGCTGGCCCTGGGCGTGGCGACGCTCGGCTCGCTGTTCCTGGCACTGGCGCCGGGCTCGGGCATGCGGGACGCGCTGATCGTGACGCTGCTGGTCCAGCTGGCGGCGGTCGCCCTGACGGCGCTGCTGAGCCTGCGGCTGCCGCGCACGGTGGGATGAGAGCGGGACGCCCGCTACGGGCGTGGGCCCGGAACACCTGAGGTGTTCCGGGCCCACGGTCGTGCGGACCACTGGGTGCGAGGAGGCGTCAGCCCCGGGCGGGCGCGTCCTGCTCCGGGGCGTCCTGTCCGGCGGCGGGAGCTGCGGCGTCCGACGGCTCGGCCTCGGTACCGGCCGTGCGCTCGCGCATCTTGCGCAGCAGCTCCGCCTTCTGCTCGGCGGCCGTCTTGCGGTCGGCGTTGCGCTCGGGTCCTGCGCCCTGCTGCTCGGCGCGGGACACCTTCTTGCGCTGTCCGCCGACACCGAGAAGGTTGTTACGGCTCTTGGCCACGGGGTTCTCCCATTCGTGGTGAAAGTGAGGTCTCAGAAGACCCTGGATCGGTCCGGTGGGCGGCGGGTGTTCGGACCCGCCGCACTCTCACTCGTAGATCTGGAAGAACGAATACATGCGCAAACGGTACCCCGGCCCGATCGGCCGCGGCACCGCCTTTTCCTCCCGCCGGGTGCGGTCCGCTACGTCGCCGTCGGGTCGACCGTCGCCTGGTGGGCCTCGGCGAGGTGTTCCTCGGCCTTGAGCCACGGCAGGAACTGCACGCGCCTGCGCCAGTCGCAGGTGTCGCAGCTCAGCTGCCGCTGCACTCCCGACTTCCGCACGTGAACGACGTGTTCACGGCCGTGCTGGTCCCATCTGCTGACCTTGCTCGTGGTCATGGACGGCATCCGTGCCTCCTGAGGGCGAGTGTGCCCAGTGTGCACGAAGCCCCCGGTTCCGTAAGGGGGAACCGGGGGCTTCGTGCTACGGGTGGAGCCGGTCAGCAGCCGAGCAGACGGGCGCCGAGGTACGCCTGGATCTGGTCCAGCGAGACGCGCTCCTGCTTCATGGTGTCGCGCTCGCGCACGGTCACCGCGTTGTCGTCGAGGGTGTCGAAGTCGACGGTGACGCAGAAGGGCGTGCCGATCTCGTCCTGGCGACGGTAGCGGCGGCCGATGGCGCCCGCGTCGTCGAACTCGATGTTCCAGTTCTGCCGCAGGTCGGCCGCGAGGCCCTTGGCCTTCGGCGAGAGCTGCGGGTTGCGGGACAGCGGCAGGACCGCGACCTTGACCGGCGCCAGGCGCGGGTCGAGGCGCATCACGGTGCGCTTCTCCATGACGCCCTTGGCGTTGGGCGCCTCGTCCTCGACGTAGGCGTCCAGGAGGAAGGCCAGCATCGCGCGGCCGACACCGGCCGCGGGCTCGATGACGTAGGGGGTCCAGCGCTCGCCGGCCTCCTGGTCGTAGAACTGCAGGTCGGTGCCGGACGCCTTGGAGTGCGCCTTGAGGTCGTAGTCCGTGCGGTTGGCGACGCCCTCCAGCTCGCCCCACTCGCTGCCGCCGAAGCGGAAGCGGTACTCGATGTCAGCGGTGCGCTTGGAGTAGTGCGAGAGCTTCTCCGCGGGGTGCTCGAACCACCGCATGTTCTCCTCGCGCATGCCGAGGCCGGTGTACCAGTTCCAGCGCTGCTGCATCCAGTACTCCTGCCACTGCTCGTCCTCGCCCGGCTTGACGAAGAACTCCATCTCCATCTGCTCGAACTCGCGGGTGCGGAAGATGAAGTTGCCCGGAGTGATCTCGTTCCGGAAGGACTTGCCCATCTGCGCGATGCCGAACGGCGGCTTCTTGCGGGAAGTCTGCTGCACCTGGCCGAAGTTGGTGAAGATGCCCTGGGCGGTCTCGGGGCGCAGGTAGGCCACCGAGCCGGAGTCCTGGGTCGGGCCGAGGTGCGTGGAGAGCAGGCCGGAGAACTGCTTGGGCTCCGTGAAGGTGCCCTTGTTGCCGCAGTTGGGGCAGTTGAGGTCGGCGAGACCGTTGACCGGCGGCTTGCCGTGCTTCTCCTCGTACGCCTCCTCCAGGTGGTCCGCGCGGTAGCGCTTGTGGCAGGAGGTGCACTCGGTCAGCGGGTCGGAGAACGTGGCGACGTGACCGGAGGCCACCCACACCTCGGGCGCCAGGATGACCGACGAGTCGAGTCCGACCACGTCCTCGCGCGAGGTGACCATGTAGCGCCACCACTGACGCTTGAGGTTCTCCTTGAGCTCGACACCCAGCGGCCCGTAGTCCCAGGCGGCCTTCTGGCCACCGTAGATCTCACTGCAGGGGTAGACGAAGCCACGGCGCTTGCTCAGGCTGACGATGGTGTCGATCTTGTCGGCGGCCACGGTGCTCTCTTCATTACGACGACGGAACTGGACAGGGCTGACGCGAAGCGCCTCGGTGGGGGGTGGTGGTCGGGAGACGGGTGCGCGAATGCCTCAGATTACCGGCGGGCACGCCCCTTCGATCAAATCGGTATCGGACCGGTCCGCCGAGCTGCCCGTCCCCGGGGCATCTCATCGGCCTTGTTGACAATCGTTTCCACTTTTGTTGAAAATGACTGTCATGAACGTACGCCGCCTCATACCCACGACCGCCGTCGCCGGAGCAGTCGTCCTCGGCCTCACCGCCCTCTCCGCCTGCTCCACATCCGACGCCGCCGACCGCAAGAACGGCGACAGGCTGAACGTGGTGGCGTCCTTCTACCCGATGCAGTTCCTGGCCGAGCAGATCGGCGGAAACCACGTCTCCGTCTCCACCCTGACCAAGCCGGGCGTGGAGCCGCACGACCTGGAGCTCAGCCCGCGGGAGGTCGGTGGCCTGAGCGACGCGGACTACATCCTCTACCTCAAGGGCCTCCAGCCCGCCGTCGACGACGCGATCAAGCTCTCCGAGTCCGAGCACACCGTCGACGCCTCGACGCTCACCACGCTGGAGGACCACGGCGCCGAGGTCGGCGGCGAGGAGCACGCCCACGAGCACGAGGGCGAGGAGGCCGGCGCCGATCCGCACATCTGGCTGGACCCGGTGAAGTACGCCCAGGTCGCCAAGGGCGTCGGTGCCTCCCTGGAGAAGACCGACCCGGACCACGCCGCGGACTACCGCAAGAACACCGACGCCCTGGTCACCAAGCTCGACGCGCTGAACAGCGCGTACGAGAACGGGCTGAAGAACACCACCACCAAGACGTTCATCACCACCCACTCCGCCTTCGGGTACCTGGCCGAGCGCTACGGCCTCACCCAGGAGGGCATCGCCGGCATCGACCCCGAGGCCGAGCCCAGCCCGGCCCGGATCAGCGCCCTGCACGCGATCGCCGAGGAGAAGAAGGTCACCACCGTCTTCTTCGAGACGCTGGCCAGCGACAAGACGGCGAAGACCGTCGCCCGGGACACCGGCCTGAAGACCGACGTCCTGGACCCGCTGGAGGGAATCACCGGCAAGTCCAAGGGCGATGACTACATCGAGGTCATGGAGTCCAACCTCGCCGCCCTGCAGAAGGCGCTCGGCGCGAAGTGAGCATTCCCGCAGAGCCGGCCCACGACCCCGCAGACCCGACCGGTCCGAACCGCGCGACAGCATCACCGGAGGCGCTCATGCCCGAGCCCCAGAGCACCACAGCGAGCACCACGCCCGCCCCCGTGATCGTCGTGCGCGACGCCACGGCCACCCTCGGCGCACGCCCCGTGCTGCGCGGCGTCGACCTGACCGTGCGCCGCGGCGAGGTCGTCGCCCTGCTCGGCGCCAACGGCTCCGGCAAGTCGACCGCCGTACGCTCCGTCATCGGCCAGGTCCCGCTCACCGGCGGCACCGTCGAACTCTTCGGCACCCCGCTGCGCCGTTTCCGTGACTGGGCCCGGGTCGGCTACGTACCGCAGCGCACCACGGCGGCCGGCGGGGTGCCCGCCACGATCCGCGAGGTCGTCTCCTCCGGGCGGCTCTCGCGCACCCGGCTGGGGCTGCCGCGCAAGGCCGACCGGGCCGCCGTCGACCGCGCCATCGCGCTCGTCGGCCTCGCCGACCGAGCCAAGGACTCCGTGGACGCCCTCTCCGGCGGTCAGCACCAGCGCGTGCTGATCGCCCGCGCGCTCGCCTCCGAACCCGAGCTGCTGATCATGGACGAGCCCATGGCCGGCGTCGACCTGGCCAGCCAGGAGATCCTCGCCGAGACCCTGCGCGCGCAGGTCGCGGCCGGCACCACCGTGCTGCTCGTCCTGCACGAGCTCGGCCCGCTGGAGCCCCTGATCGACCGGGCGGTCGTGCTGCGCGACGGCTGCGTGATGCACGACGGACCGCCCCCGAAGGCCCTCGGGCAGCACGCCCTGCCCGGCCACGACCACGTACACCCCCACGCGGCCTCCGAGCCCGTCCGGACGGGACTGCTGAGCTGATCATGGAATTCCTCACCCCTCCCTTCATGCAGCGGGCCCTGATCGCCGCCGTGCTGGTCGGCGTCATCGCCCCCGCCGTCGGCATCTACCTGGTGCAGCGCCGGCAGGCCCTGATGGGCGACGGCATCGGCCACATCGCGATGACCGGCGTCGGCCTCGGCTTCCTGCTCTCCACCAGCCCCGTCTGGATGGCCACGGCCGTCGCCGTCGTGGGCGCGGTCACGATGGAACTGATCCGCTGGTACGGACGCACCCGCGGCGACATCGCCCTGGCGATGCTCTTCTACGGCGGCATGGCGGGCGGTGTCCTGCTGATCAACCTCTCCGACACCGGCTCCAACGCCAACCTCACCTCGTACCTCTTCGGCTCGCTGTCCACGGTCTCCTCCGAGGACATCACCGCGATCGCCCTGCTCGCGGCGTTCGTGCTGCTGGTGACGGTGGGGCTGCGACGGCAACTGTTCGCCGTCAGCCAGGACGAGGAGTTCGCCCGGGTCACGGGCCTCCCGGTGCGCGTGCTGAACCTGCTGATCGCGGTCACCGCCGCGGTCACCGTCACCGTCGCGATGCGGGTCGTCGGGCTGCTGCTGGTCAGCGCCCTGATGGTGGTCCCGGTCGCCGCCGCGCAGCAGATCACGCGCTCGTTCAAGGTGACGTTCGTGCTCGCGGTCGTCACCGGGGTCGCGGTGACGCTGGCCGGCACCATCACGTCGTACTACCAGGACGTCCCGCCCGGCGCGACGATCGTGCTGCTGGCCATCGGGGTGTTCATCGCCCTGACCCTGCTCGCCGCCCCGCTGGCCGGAATCCGGGTCCGGCGGCGCGAAACGGCGGACGAGCGGTGCACCCTGGAAGTACCGGCCACCCGCCCGGCAGCGGACGACGCACCTGCGCGGTCGGCCTGACCCCGCCGCCGGTGCGGACTGGCACAATGGCCCGACACACGTACGGGCGACACGAGGAGGCTCCTGTGGCGACGGCGCCGATCAGTGGAACGAACGCTGCACCGGTACGCGGCCGGTCGACCCGGCAGCGGGCAGCGGTGGCCGCTGCGCTCGACGAGGTGGACGAGTTCCGCAGCGCCCAGGACCTGCACGACGTACTCAAGCACCGCGGTGACTCGGTCGGGCTGACCACGGTCTACCGCACCCTGCAGTCCCTCGCGGACGCGGGCGAGGTCGACGTGCTGCGCACCACCGAGGGCGAGTCCGTCTACCGCCGCTGCTCGACCGGCGACCACCACCACCACCTGGTGTGCCGGATGTGCGGCAAGGCCGTCGAGGTCGAGGGCCCGGCGGTGGAGACGTGGGCCGAGACCATCGCGGCGCAGCACGGCTTCGTGAACGTCGCCCACACGGTCGAGGTCTTCGGTACGTGCATGGAGTGCGCGAACGCCGAGGGGTGACCCCGGGGGCGGTCCTGACGGGCCCCGGTGGTCAGACCTTGGTCAGGTGCCGGTCGAAGATCTCGCGCAGCCGGTCCACGTCGGAGCCGTCCCGCACGCCGCGCTTGGCTATCACGGTCAGGGCGGTGGCGTTCTTGTCGTCGCTGAACAGCACGAACAGGTCCGCCGTCTCCGCGTACCGCGGCTGTGCCTGCCACCGGACGACGGCACTGGTGCTGTCCGTGTCGACGCCGACGCCGGACTCGTCGACCCGCACCCGGAACTCGCCCTGCCGCCGCACGAACCGGAACAACTGGCGTGCCACCAGCCACGGGGTCAGGAACAGCACCGAGCCGCAGAGCAGCAACGCCACCGGCAGTCCCACCGGCACGTCGGTGCCCCGCGCCAGCGAGAGCGAGGTGGCCACGACGAGACATCCCGTCGCGGCCCCCACCAGAATCCGCTGCCGCCGGCCGGCCGTGCTGACCCGGCTGCGGGCGCGGAGCGCCACCGTGTAGTCCCGCAGCTCCGGTTCGTATCTCAGCTCGACCGCACCGTGCACGGCCTCCGGCTGCTCGCTCATGGCCCCCCTGGAGTGTGAAGAGCCGTGATCGTACCGGCCACGGGTTCAGGCCGTGGGCTCCGCCTCCCGTGCCGCCTCCACCGCACCGCCGAAGCGCCGGTCGCGCTGGGCGAACTCCAGACAGGCACGCCACAGGTCACGGCGGTCGAAGTCCGGCCACAGCACGTCCTGGAAGACCATCTCGGCGTACGCGCTCTGCCAGATCAGGTAGTTGGAGGTGCGCTGCTCGCCGCTGGGGCGGACGAAGAGGTCGACGTCCGGCATGTCGGGGTAGTAGATGTACTTCGCGAACGTCTTCTCGTTGACCTTCGACGGATCGAGCTTCCCGGCCGCCACGTCCTCGGCGATCCGCTGCGCGGCATCCGCGATCTCGGCCCGGCCGCCGTAGTTGACGCAGAAGTACAGCGTCATCTTGTCGTTGTCCTTGGTCTGCTCCTGGGCGACCTGGAGCTCCTGGACGACGGACTTCCACAGCTTCGGCATGCGGCCGACCCAGCGGATCCGGATGCCGAGTTCGTCCATCTCGTCACGGCGGCGGCGGATGACGTCCCGGTTGAAGTTCATGAGGAACTTCACCTCCTCCGGGGACCGCTTCCAGTTCTCGGTGGAGAAGGCGTACAGCGAGAGGTTCTTGACGCCCATCTCGATGCAGCCCTTGAGCACGTCCATGACGACGCCCTCGCCGACCTTGTGGCCCTCGGTGCGCGGCAGGCCCCGCTCCTTGGCCCAGCGGCCGTTGCCGTCCATCACGACGGCGACGTGCTTGGGCACCAGCTCGCCGGGGATCTTCGGGGGCACGGCACCGGACGGGTGCGGCTCCGGGGTCTTGTAGTCCCGCCGGTTGCGGCCGCCGAGGATTCCGCGTACTGCCATGAGCTTTTCCGTCTCCCTGTGTCTACTTTTCCACGTACCGCAGCGAACGCAGACCGCGCTCCAGATGCCAGTGCAGATAGGCGGACACCAGCCCGCTCCCCTCCCTGACATGACGCGCCTCGCACGCGTCCGCCGTCTCCCAGTCGCCGGAGAGCAGTGCGCTCAGCAGGGTGACGGCCTCCGCCGAGGGTACGACGCTGCCGGGTACCCGGCAGTCGCCGCAGATGACGCCACCCGCCGCGACGGAGAAGAAACGGTTCGGACCGGGCATTCCGCACCGGGCGCAGTCCACGAAGCTCGGGGCGTAGCCGTTGACCGCGAGGGAGCGCAGCAGGAAGGCGTCGAGGATGAGGTTCGGCTCGTGCTCCCCGCGGGACAGGGTCCGCAGACCGCCGACCAGCAGCAAGTACTGCTGGACCGCGGGCTCGCCCTCGTGGTCCGTGAAGCGCTCGGCGGTCTCCAGCATCGCGGTGCCGGCGGTGTAGCGCCCGTAGTCGGTGACGATGCCGCCGCCGTAGGGGGCGATGGTCTCGCTCTGGGTGCAGAGCGGCAGCCCGCGTCCGACCAGCTCGCTGCCACGGGCGAAGAACTGCACGTCCACGTGGGAGAAGGGTTCCAGCCGGGCCCCGAACTTCGACTTCGTGCGCCGGACGCCGCGCGCGACGGCCCGTACCCGGCCGTGGCCGCGGGTCAGGATCGTGATGATCCGGTCGGCCTCGCCCAGCTTCTGCGTGCGGAGCACCACGCCGTCGTCCCGGAACAAGCTCATGGCTCCATTGTCCGGTACGCGGGCGGCCCGGCGGGCCCTCCCCCCGGATCCGCTCCGTTCAGCGCACGTCCGCGCCGCCGCCCGAGGGCACGACGAGCCCCGACTCGTAGGCGACGATCACGAGCTGGGCCCGGTCCCGGACGGCCAGCTTGCCCATGATCCGGCTGACGTGGGTCTTGGCGGTGAGCGGACTGAGGCCGAGGGTCTCGGCGATCTCGGTGTTGTTGAGGCCCCGTGCGACGAGGGCGAGGACCTGGCGTTCCCGGTCGGTGAGCATCCCGGGGCCGCCGGGCCCTGCTCCGGCCGGGGGCTGCGGAGCGCTGAGGACCCGGGCGATCAGCCGGGCGGTCGGGCCGGGCGACAGCAGTGCCTCGCCCGCGGCCACCGTCCGGATCGCGGCGAGCAGATCGGCGGGCCGGGTGTCCTTGACCAGGAAGCCGGAGGCGCCGGCGCGCAGTGCGTCGACGATGTGGTCGTCGGTGTCGTACGTGGTCAGGACCAGGACCTTCACTCCGGCCAGGTCCTCGTCGGCGGCGATACGACGGGTCGCCTCGATGCCGTCGAGCTCGGGCATCCGGATGTCCATCACGACGAGGTCGGCGCGGGCGGAGCGGGCGAGTGCGACGGCTTCGAGACCGGTGGCGGCCTCGCCGACGACCTCCATGCCCGAATCGGAGCCCACGAGCATCGCGAACGCCGCCCGGACGAGGGTCTGGTCGTCGGCGAGCAGTACGCGGATCATGAGGCGGTCTCCGATGTCTGTTTCTGTTCCGGGCCATGCGCTCGTCCCGATGTCTGTTTCTGTTCCGGGCCATGCGCTCGTCCCGGCGTCTGTGCCTGTTCCGGGAACGGCAACAGTGCCGAGACCTCGAAGCCCCCGCCGGGGCGGGGTCCGGCGTCCAGGGTGCCGCCCGTGCTCCGGGCCCTCTCCCGCATCCCCAGGATGCCGAAGCCGGGCGCGGAGCCGTCGTCCACCGGGCCGGTGCCGTCGTCGGTGACCGTGACGCGCAGGGTGCCCGCGTCGGCGGGGCCGATGGCGACGACGATGCGGACGCCGGGGCCCGCATGCCGTACCGCGTTCGTCAGGGACTCCTGCACGATGCGGTACGCGGCCGCTCCGGTCGCCGGGGCGAGGCGGCCGTCGGGTACCCGCACCCGGAGGTCGACCCGGGCCCCGGCCGCCTCGGCGGCCCGTACGAGGCCGGGCAGGGCGGCCAGATCGGGCAGCGGGCCGTCCGTGTCGTGCTGGTCGCCCTGTCCGTCGCCCCGGCCGGTGTCGCGGAGCACCTGGAGCGTGGTCCGGAGTTCCGCCCTGGCCTCGCGGCAGGTGTCCGCGATGTCGTCCAGCGAGGCGGCGATCGCCCGGCGGTCGAGCCGTTCCGGGTCGACGGTCAGGATGTGCGAGGCGACCGAGGTCTGCACGCCGATGAGGGTGATGCTGTGGGCCAGCAGGTCGTGCAGGTCGCGGGCGATCCGCAGCCGTTCCTCGGCGACCCGGCGCCGGGCCTCCTCCTCGCGGGTCCGTTCGGCCCGTTCGGCGCGCTCCAGGACCGAGGCCACGTACTGGCGGTAGATGCGTACGTCGACCCCGCAGAACAGGATGGCGAAGATCCACCCGGAGATGCGCAGCAGTTCGAGCCCCTGATGGGCGTCGATGCTCAGCACCACCGTCACCATCACGGACGTCACGCCGATGCCGGTGAGCAGCGTGCGCAGCGGGCGGCCGGTCACGGCCACGGTGTAGAGCACGATCCAGGTCTGCGGCATCGGAGCCGTATGGGCGTTGTCGAGGCCGTGGTAGAGCATCAGCAGCGGGACCATGGCGAGCAGCACGAGGACGGGGTTCCGTCGCCGCCACACGAGCGGTGCGGCGCTGGCCATCAGCAGGAGCCAGCCGAGCGCGTCGGGCGCGACGGCGTCGTCGGCGAACAGGGCGAGGGCGGCGGAGAGCGCACCGGCGCCCACGGCTACGAGGGCGTCGGTGCGCGTCTTGTGCGGCGCGTGCATCGGGTCGCGGTTGACGACGGCCAGGATGCGGTCGCGGCGGCGTGCGGTGGTGGACACGCCGCCATCCTCCGGTACGGGGCGGGGCACTGTCAGGGCGTCCCGACGAGTTCGGGTTCGCGCGGGGCCGGTGCGGCGGGGGTCCGGCTGAGCGCGCCGGGCCACCACATCTTCCTCTGCAGGGCCACGCTCGCCGAGGTCACCAGGTAGGTGCGGACGAGGAAGGTGTCGAGCAGGACGCCGACGGCGATGACGAAGCCCATCTCGACCAGGGAGGTCAGCGGCATGTTCGTCAGGACCGCGAACGTGGCTGCGAGGACCAGTCCCGCCGAGGCGATCACGCCGCCGGTGGTGCGCAGGGCCGTGAGCGCCGCCTCGGTGGGCTCGGCGCCGCGCCGGGCCTCTTCGCGGACCCGGTGCATCAGGAAGATGCCGTAGTCGACGCCGAGGGCCACCAGGAAGACGAAGGTCAGCAGCGGCAGGCCGGGGTCGGTGCCCTTCAGCCCGAGGACCGGTTCGAAGAGCAGCCCGCCGATGCCGAGCGCGGCGCCCCAGACCGCGACGACCGCGGTGACGAGCAGCAACGGGGCGACGAGGCTGCGGAGCAGGACGATCAGGATCAGCAGGACGGAGAGCAGGACGAGCGGGACGACGATGCCCAGGTCCCGGGAGCTGGCCGTCTCCAGGTCCATCTGCTGGGCGCCGGGCCCGCCCACATGGCTGCCGTCCAGGCCCTCGCGCAGTGCGTGGATGGTGTCCCGTTCACCCGCGGACTCGGGCCCGGCCTCGGCGACGACGGACAGCTCGGTCCAGCCGCCGCCGCTGCGGCCGCGTTCGGCGGAAGCGACGCCCTCGGTCGTACGGGCCTTCGCCAGCGCGGCACCGGCCCGGCCGGTGGGGGCGAGCACGGTGATCGGCTGGCTGGAGCGGCCGGGGTAGGCGTCGGCGAGGGTACTCATGGCGGTGACGGAGTCCGGCTTGCTGGTGAAGGAGTCCTCCTGCTTGAGGTCGCCGGGCAGGTTGAACGCGCCGAGCGACAGAGCGCCGAGCAGTACCCCGCCGGTCACAAGGACCGCGACGGGTCGGCGTCCGGCGGAGCCGCCCATGGCGGCGAAGAGGGAGCGGCGCTTCTTCGGCTCGGAGCCGTATACGGGAACGAGCGGCCAGAACACCCGGCGGCCCAGGAGCACCAGGATCGCCGGGAGCAGCGTGAGCATGGCCAGGAGCGCGCACAGCACCCCGACCGCGGCGATGGGCCCCATGCCCCGGCTGCTGGTGAGATCGGCGGCCAGGAGGCACAGGAGGCCCGCCGCGACGGTGGCGGAGGAGGCGACGACGGCGGGGCCGCAGCCGCGCAGCGCCGCCGCCATCGCCTCGTGCGGCCGGGTGGCGCGGGTGAGCTCCTCGCGGTAGCGGGAGACGAGCAGCAGGGCGTAGTCGGTGCCCGCGCCGAAGACGAGGATGGTCATCACGGCGGAGCTCTGGCCGGTGACGGTGACGTCGAAGCCCCGGTTGAGGCCGTAGACGACCGCCATCGACAGGGCGTCGGCGACGCCCGCGACGACGAGCGGCACGAGCCACAGCAGCGGGCTGCGGTAGATGAGGATCAGCAGGATCGCGACGACCGCGACGGTCGTGTAGAGCAGCGGTCCGCCGAGCGAGCCGTATACCTTCTGCGCGTCGACGTTCAGCGCCCCGGGCCCGCCGACCTCGACGCCCAGTCCGCCGTCGCCCTTCACGGTCTCGCGCACGTCGTCGACGAACGCGGTCCGCGCCTCGTCGTCCTGGCCCGGCTCGGTCGTGGAGACCGGGTACATCAGGGTCGTGCCGTCCTCGGAGGGCACGGCTCGCGGCGGTGCGGTGAGGGTGTGGGCGCCCGCGACCTCGGCGGTCTGCCGGGCGGCCGTGGCCCGGTCGGCGGCGGTCAGTCCGCCGTCGCGGTGGTAGACGAGGACGAGGTCGGTCGACTCACCGCCGGGCAGCGTGTCCTGGATCTTCGCCACCTGGGTGGAGTCGGCGCTCGCCGGCAGATAGTCGACGGCGCGGTTGACCTGTACGTCCCCGAGCTTGCCGGCCAGCGGGCCGGCGAGCGCGATCACGGCGACCCAGAGCGCGACGACCGCCCAGGGCAGCATCCGCCACCTGCTGCGTGGCCGTGTCCGCTCGTCCTCGTCCTGTGCTGCGGCCCTCATGGGAGGCCCCCCTTCCGTACGGGTGTCCGGTCATGTCCAGACTCCCGTCGGGCCGGGGCCGATACGTCGCACCGGGGGCCGACTTCCCGGCTACTGCCGGGGAGGGTGCGGCGGCCCGGCTACTCCCGCGGGAGTAGCGCGGCATCGGGGCGGCGACGGACCCGTTGGGTCAGAAGGGCCGCCCGTCCCAGCCGGGGTCCTCCCAGCGGGCCGCGCCGTCGAGGCCGAGCAGCCGTATCCGGTTGAGCAGTTCCGCCGGTGCGCCGTGGGACCGGAGGCGGGCGGGCGCGTTGCGGACCAGCCAGGAGGTCAGCCGGGTGCGGATCTCCTCCTCGTTGTCGTCCCTGGAGTTCCAGGGCAGTTGGTCTCCGATGAGTTCCCACTCCCACCGTTCGACCAGGGCGGCGAGGTGTCCGTCGGCCGGTGGTCCCGTCAGCGTCTCCCAGACGCCGAGCCACGGGGCGACGGCGGCGGACGCCTCGGTGGCCAGGGCCAGGACGTCGGGGACGGGCACCACGGGGCGGGGATCGACGAGGGTGCGGGCCCACCAGGCGTGCAGGAACTCCCGGACCGCCCCGGCCTGTGCGGCGGGCCACTGCTCCCACCGGCCCCGGGCGAACGACCAGCCCGCCTCCGCGTACCAGGGACCGGCACGACCGGCGACAAGGGACCGGGCGAACTGGGGCAGGATCCTGGGCAGGACGGATGCGTGGTCGCGCCAGTCGGGGGCCTGCCAGGTGCGCCGCAGGAGGTCGGGGTCCAGCTCCGTGTCCGCCACCTTGAGCAGCGCGAGTTCCTCGGCGGCGCCCCAGTGGCACACGCAGTTGTGCTCGTCGGGGCGGGCTGTCAGGCCGGCGAACGTGACGGCCAGGCGGTCCAGCGCGGCATCGAGGCGCAGGCGTGCACGGGATTCTTCGGCGCTCATCGGGGAGCTCGCAATCGGGGCTCCGGGAGCTTCCGCCACCCGAAGAGAGCGACCCTACCGGGCCGTCGCGCGGCCGGAGTTGTCAGGAGGGCGTGCGCGCCGCGGCTGCGAGGAGGCGTGCGGTGTCCTCGGCGCGGAGCCGCAGTGCCCCGCCGGCCGTGGTCAGCACCTCGCGTTCGGCCGGGCTGTACGGGCCGTCGGCGAGGGCGATCCGGGCGCCCTGGAGCAGGATCGATTCGCGGCCTGCGGGCGCCAGGTGCGGGGCGAGGGGCTCCAGCGCCTCGTGGAGCTCGATGGCGAGGGCCGCGCCGCATGCCTCGGCCGCGGGGTCGAAGGCGGAGTTGTGGCCGATGTCGGCGGAGAGGATCTCGACGACGGTGGCGAGCTGCTCCTGGGTGCAGTCGTCGAAGCCGGCGCCGCGCACGGTCTCGACGGCCGTCTCCAGGACCGTACGGGAGGTGCTGCCGCCGGCCGCGAGGACCCCGAGGGTCACGGTGTGGACGGCGTCCCTGAGCATCGCGGAGAACCGCGTAGTGGTGGGGTGGTCGAGCGCCTCGGTGTCGAAGTGGGCGTGGCAGGCGGCGCATTCGACGACCGGGCCCACGGTGCCGCGCCGCAGCAGCGGCACACCGAGGACGGCGAAGCGGCGGCGCCCGGTCAGGCGGCGGTAGTTGCGGTCGCCTCCGCAGCCGGGGCAGAAGAACTCACCGTCGCCGATGGCGTCCCACAGGGTGCGGATGCCGCAGATACGCAGCTTTGTGGCATGTTGTCCCAGGGCTGACCGCACGTCGAACACCTCCGTAACGCTCCGGCAACATTGCCGTGTTGGACGTGATGTTAACCACATCCGTGAAGCGGCGTCAGCATCTTGCTCGTCACAACCGTCCGGAGATGGCCGAACCGTTCCTATTCAGTGAGCAGGAGTGAGTCTTGGACCCATGCCTGGTCGCTGCGGACATCCCGAACGGTTTTGGGTGTCCTGGTCGCCCGCGTTCTCGCCGCGTCCGGTGGCTCGGATCGTGTCCGTGGTCCGGGGATGCGGGGGCGGGTTCCCTCACGCCCTCGTGCACCTGGTGCGGCCTGGACGGTCCGATGCCCCACACGATCGCTCCGGTCGTGTGGGGGCGGTGCCGTCCGACGCCGGATCGGGTGTCCCAGGGCGCGTCGCCCGATCGCGATACCAGCGGCATCGTGACGGGACATCTTCCGGTGCAGGGTGGTCAGCGGCTTCTGCCAGTGCTGACCACCCCACATCGACGTATAGGCCGGATCCACCGCGATGACCGCCAGGCCCTGTTCGGCGGCCATGGAGACGAGCCGGGCCTTGAGCTTGCCGGTCGGGATGCCGGAGATCAGCTGCCGGAACCGCTTCCTGCGCCCGTGCTTCTCCCGCGTCTTCTCCGCACCGAAGTCCAGGTCCTCGATGGCGATCGCGGTGACGCCGGTCTGTTTGGCCCAGTGCAGAAGGCGGGTGAGGGCGTGGCGGAGTTGCGCGTCACGGTGGTGGGCGGTGCCGGTCAGGTCGTAGGCGAAGCGGTGCGGTTCGCCGACCGGGTTGCCGTGCGGGTCGAGACGGTAGGCGGCAAAGTGATCCGCGTTGGTGTCCACACCGATCACACCCCCGGCACGGGCCGCTTGTAGGGGGATGGTCTGCACGGCGGGGCGTTGCCAGGACGCGGTCAGGTACCAGCGGTCCTTGGCGGTGTCGTAGTGGATGCGGTAGGCGACCGCCCGGTTCCCTTCGACGCGGTCGGCCCACTCCACGCCCCGGTGCGCGAACGCCACGGTGGTGGAGGTGAGGGTGTAGCGGCCGTGTGGGGTGTTGGCGAGGTGGGTCAAGGGTGCGGGCAGTTTGATGCTGACCTGCCCGTCCGGGGTGACGCGGATCGTCTCGTTCCCGTACCGCTTGCCCGACTCACCGTCCGCCGCCAGGAACCAGCGCTCCGCCTCCCACCGCTCCCGCCACTCATCCTCGGTCAGCCCTGCCTCGGCGAGATGATGGCGCGTGGTGAGAAGCCGTTTCCCACCCCGCACGACCCGGACCCACCCTGCTTGCCAGTCCCTCACTGCGGCGGCGTGCCGGTGTTCCAGGGCCTTGAGGCGGCGGGACTTGTGGAACCACTCACCCCGGGACCGGTAACCACCCGGGGCACGTTCGTGCCCTTCTCTCCGACCGGAAGGGACAACCGGTGCTTCAGCACCTTGATTCCGGCCTCCAACGACCGGATGTGTGCGGCCTGGCAGCGCCGGGCCAACGCCCACTGATCATGAGTCGCCTTCGTGATCGCCCCCGCAATCCGCGACGACGACACCTTCGTCAGCTCCCGCTTACGCCCGGCCCAGGACTCGGTGCTGTGGTCCGGGCCGTCCGCGCACCGGGCCTTCAGATCCCGGGAAGCCAGCGCGCCCTGAGGGGCACCGACCGCCCGCAGCACGTGCACGTCCTGCGCGGTGAGGTGCTTGAGACGGTCACGCACCGCCACCCCCGAAGGGCCAGGGGCCACGAACGACGCCGCCAACTCACGTACACCACCCACCGCCACACCCCCCGAAGCCGCCGAGTAACCCGCACTCGGCACAACGAGCCATCACCGACAAGGTCACCCATTCGACCCCGAAACGTTCGTTCCCACCGTCACCCGTCAGGCCACCGGACTCACTTCCGGGCGCTGAAAAGCACTCATACACACAAGAACGACAGCAGTTCACAACCCCGCCCCCCGGGAGCGGGGGACGGGTTCACGAACCGTGCGACTTCGC
Organism: Streptomyces sp. OR43; assembly: GCF_008042275.1. Classification (GTDB taxonomy): domain Bacteria; phylum Actinomycetota; class Actinomycetes; order Streptomycetales; family Streptomycetaceae; genus Streptomyces. The sequence continues at coordinate 232,118 of NZ_RDBK01000043.1, forward strand.
ACCCTTGTGGGCGCCCGGGTCAGCGGGTGGCGCGGTTGACCGCCGAGACGACCGCCTTCAGGGAGGCCCGCGTGGTGTTGGCGTCGATGCCGATGCCCCACAGGACCTTTCCGTCGATGGCGCACTCGATGTACGAGGCGGCCTGCGCGCTCGCGCCCTCGCTCATCGTGTGCTCGGTGTAGTCCAGCAGCCGCGCGTCGATCCCGATGGCCTGCAGCGCTTCGAAGAACGCGGAGATCGGGCCGTTGCCGGTGCCGGTGAGCACGGTGTCCGAGCCGTCCACGTTCGCCTCGACGGTGATCGTGTCCTGGCCGTCCGAGCCGGTCGTGGTCTGGCCGGAGCGGATCTGTACGCGCCCCCAGGCGTTGTCGGGGTTGGGCAGGTACTCGTCCTGGAACGTGGTCCAGATCTGCGTCGGCGTGACCTCGCCGCCCTCGGCGTCGGTCTTGGCCTGAATGATCCGGGAGAACTCGATCTGCATCCGGCGCGGCAGGTCCAGCTTGTGGTCGTTCTTCAGGACGTACGCGATGCCGCCCTTGCCGGACTGCGAGTTGACCCGGATGACCGCCTCGTAGGAGCGGCCGACGTCCTTCGGGTCGATCGGCAGGTACGGGACCGCCCACTCGATGTCGTCGACGGTCTTGCCCTGGGCGGCCGCGTCGGCCTCCATGGCGTCGAAGCCCTTCTTGATGGCGTCCTGGTGGGAGCCGGAGAAGGCGGTGTAGACCAGGTCGCCCGCGTAGGGGTGGCGCGGGTGGACCTCCATCTGGTTGCAGTACTCGCTGGTGCGGCGGATCTCGTCGATCTGCGAGAAGTCGATCTGCGGGTCCACGCCCTGCGAGAACAGGTTCATGCCCAGCGTCACCAGGTCGACGTTGCCGGTGCGCTCGCCCTGGCCGAACAGGCAGCCCTCGATCCGGTCCGCACCGGCCATCAGGGCCAGTTCGGCGGCGGCGACGGCGGTGCCGCGGTCGTTGTGCGGGTGGACGGACAGGCAGACGAACTCACGGCGCGACAGGTTGCGCGACATCCACTCGAACCGGTCCGCGTGCGTGGACGGCGTCGAACGCTCCACGGTGGCGGGCAGGTTGAGGATGATCTCGCGGCCCTCCTCGGGCTGCCACACGTCACAGACCGCCTCGCAGACCTCCAGCGCGAAGTCCAGCTCGGTGTCGGTGAAGATCTCGGGGCTGTACTGGTAGCCGAAGATCGTCTCGTCGCCCAGGATCTTCTCGGCGTACTCCATGACCAGCCGGGTGCCGTCCACGGCGATCTGCTTGACCTGCTCCTTGGAGCCGCGGAAGACCACGCGGCGGAAAGTGGGGGCGGTCGCGTTGTACAGGTGCACGGTGGCGCGGTGGGCGCCGCGCAGGGACTCGACGGTCCGCTCGATCAGTTCCTCGCGGGCCTGCGTCAGGACGGAGATCGTCACGTCCTCGGGGATCGCGCCCTCTTCGATGATGGAGCGGACGAACGCGAAGTCGGTCTCGCCCGAGGACGGGAAGCCGACCTCGATCTCCTTGTAGCCCATGCGCACCAGCAGGTCGAACATCTCGCGCTTGCGGGCCGGCGACATCGGGTCGATCAGGGCCTGGTTGCCGTCACGCAGGTCGGTGGAGAGCCAGCGGGGCGCCTTGGTGACCCGCTTCTCGGGCCAGGTGCGGTCGGGGATCTCGACGGCCTCGTAGCGGCCGTACTTGTGGACCGGCATCCCGGACGGCTTCTGCAGGCCCGTGGCGTTGGTGATCGGCGTGGGGCGGCCCACGGCGTTCGCGGCGGGGGTCTGCGCGGGGTTCACTGCGGTCATGGCGTAGGGCTCCTCGGGTGTCCTGCAAGGGGACGGCCGACTGTGTTGCTGCAACACCAGACTCCGCGGGGAGGGGGTCGGCCTACGACTACAGGCCCTCGCCGCGGCAGCTAAGAAGAAGCAGCCCGAAACGCATGATGCGAAGAGACTAACCGAGGGGCGCCCGAGACGTCCGTGCCGTATCAGTATGCGGGATCGGGCGCCGGTAACGGGTGAACAGTGAGGGATCACTCTATTTCGTCAATCCTGGTGGCAACCAGTGACATCACAATCACGCACTGCCACAGTCGTGTGTATGCAGCCTCGATCTCAGCACGAACACCGTCCTGTCTTCTGCACCATCGTGCCGCCCCACGTCCTCGACAAGCTGTCGCAGTCCGACGACCCCGTCCTCGCGGGCCCGGCCCGCCGCACCCTGGAGGCCGACGCCGCCCGGCGCACCCGGCGCCAGGTCACCACCGTCGTCCGGCCCACCATCAACCCGGCGCCGGAGGACGACCGCTCCGGCAAACCCGACCGCACGCTCTACGACTGCCGCCACGGCACGGATCTGCCCGGCACGAAGGTCCGTGCCGAGGGCGAGGACCCCACGTCCGACGCCAGCGTCAACCGCGCCTACGCGGGTCTCGGTGCCACCTTCGACCTGCTGCTCAGCGCCTACGGCCGCCGTTCGATCGACGGCAACGGACTGCCGCTGATCGGTTCCGTGCACTACGACGAGAAGTACAACAACGCCTTCTTCGACGGCGAGCAGATGGTCTTCGGTGACGGGGACGGCGAGATCTTCCTCGACTTCACCGTCGCCATCGACGTCATCGCCCACGAACTGGCGCACGGGCTGACCCAGTACACGGCCAACCTGAACTACTACGGCCAGTCCGGCGCGCTCAACGAGTCCGTCTCCGACGTGTTCGGCTCCCTGGTCAAGCAGTACTCGCTCGGCCAGACCGCCGGGCAGGCCGACTGGCTGATCGGCGCCGGGCTGCTGGCGCCCCGCGTCCAGGGCGTGGCGCTGCGCTCGATGAAGGCGCCCGGTACCGCGTACGACGACGATGTGCTCGGCAAGGACCCGCAGCCCGCCTCGATGGACGACTACATCCACACGGGCGACGACAACGGCGGGGTCCACCTCAACTCCGGCATCCCCAACCGCGCGTTCTACCTGCTGGCCACCGCGCTCGGCGGCAGTTCCTGGGAGCGGGCGGGCCAGCTCTGGTTCGATGTGCTCACCGGTGGTGAACTGGCGGTGGACGCGGACTTCGCGTCCTTCGCCCGTCTGACCGTGGCGGCGGCCCGCAGCCGCTTCGGCGAGGGCGACGAGGTCGAGGCGGTCCTCAAGGCCTGGTCGGAGGTGGGTGTGCCGACCGCGTAGCCGGCCGGGCCCGTCGAGGAAGGGACACCGCATGCGGATCCAGGTGAGTAGGACCGGCGGCTTCGCCGGTATCGCGCGCCATCGCGAGATCGACACCTCGGGACGGGCCGACGCCGACGAGTGGGAGGCCCTGGCCGCATCGGCGCTCTCCGGCGGCCGGGAGGCTTCCGCGACGGGCGTCCCGGACGGCTTCAGTTACCGGATCACGGTCGACGGCCGCACCGTGCACTGCGCGGACCCGCGGCTGACCGACGCCCAGCGCGCCCTGGTCTCACGCGTCCTGAAGGAGGGCGCGTGAGACCACGGGCGTACGTCTGACTGGTCTCGGGGCGGCCAGGCCGCCCGGGGCCCGGGGCGGCCAGGCCGCCGACGGCGTCAGAACCCCAGCTTGCGCAGCTGCTTGGGATCGCGCTGCCAGTCCTTGGCGACCTTCACGTGCAGGTCGAGGAAGACCGGGGTGCCCAGCAGAGCCTCGATGTGCTTGCGCGACTTCGTGCCGACTTCCTTCAGCCGCTTGCCCTTCGGGCCGATGATGATGCCCTTCTGGCTGGGCCGCTCGATGTAGACGTTGGCGTGGATGTCCAGCAGCGGCTTGTCCGCCGGGCGGTCCTCGCGCGGCAGCATCTCCTCGACGACGACCGCGATGGAGTGCGGCAGCTCGTCCCGTACGCCTTCGAGCGCGGCCTCGCGGATCAGTTCCGCGACCATGACCATCTCGGGCTCGTCGGTGAGGTCGCCCTCCGGGTAGAGCGGCGGGCTCTCCGGGAGCAGCGGGGCGATCAGGTCGGCCAGCAGGCCGACCTGGTCGTCCTTGACCGCCGAGACCGGGATGATCTCCGCCCACTCGAAGCCGAGCTCCTCGCCGAGGCGGGAGACGGCCAGCAGCTGTTCGGCGAGCTGCTTGGACTCGACCAGGTCGGACTTGGTGATGATCGCGATCTTGGGCGTCTTCTTGATGCCCGCGAGTTCCTTGACGATGTACTTGTCGCCGGGGCCGAGCTTCTGGTCGGCGGGCAGGCAGAAGCCGATGACGTCGACCTCGGCCCAGGTGGTGCGTACGACGTCGTTGAGACGCTCGCCCAGCAGGGTGCGCGGCTTGTGGAGGCCGGGGGTGTCGACCAGGATCAGCTGTGCGTCCGGCCGGTGCACGATGCCGCGCACGGTGTGCCGGGTCGTCTGGGGCCGGTTGGACGTGATCGCCACCTTCTGGCCGACCAGAGCGTTCGTAAGGGTGGACTTGCCCGCGTTGGGACGGCCCACGAAGCAGGCGAAACCGGCCCGGTGGGGGGCGGTGTTCTCAGCCTGCTGCGCAGCAGCTTCTGGGTTAGGTCGAGCGCTCATGGCGCCCATTGTCCCCGATCCCGGCGGCCGCGGGGCACCAAGGCGCCCGCCGCGGCCACCGGACCCGTCTCTCAGGCCGTGCGGCGGCGCTTGCGGCGTGACCGGATCCACAGCGCCGCGCCCCCGGCCAGCGCCGCCAGCAGCACTCCGGCGACCAGCCAGGGCAGGGCGAAGTACGACACGGAGGCGGACTCACGCGTGTCGCGGGCGCTCGCGGTCAGCTTGATCTCGCCCCACTCCACCTGCGGCGCGCCCGCCCACTCCTCGGTGAGCCGGACCTCCTGGCGGGGCAGCAGCTCGGAGGGGATGCGCTTGAGGTCGCGGGCCAGCAGGGTGCGGCCGAAGAGGCCCTCGGCCTTGAGGGCGACCTCGGGGCTGAGGGTGACGTTGCCGCGGTTGTGGAGCGTGTACGAGATGACGGCCCGGGACTTGCCCGTGCCCGGGACCAGGGGCGCGGTGTGCTCGACCTCGACGTCCTCGACGGAGAGCGCGGGCATCGTCGGGCCGTTGACCCGGAGATAGATCCGGGCGCCGACCGCCTTCTGGATGCCGACGGCGACGGCGCCCGCGTCGGTGGGGTCGATGCGCTCGTCGAGGGCGACGAGCGCGCCGGGGTGGTCGCCCGGTTCGGCGTCCTCGGGAACCCTGATGGTGACGGGCACGGTGAGGGAGCCGTGCGGTTTCACGGTGACGCGGTCGCGCCCGGCCTTGGCCCAGGCGCCGACGGAGCGCTGCTTCTCGCTTGGCGTCCGGACGGCGAATCCGCCGTCGCGTGCGGTGTTGTACGCGTCGGCGGCGTACAGCCGGAACGTCAGCGGTTCACCGGTCTTGTTGGTGACGGTGACCTTGTCGGTGAGGGTCGCGCCGGGGTCGGCGGAGAGGTAGAAGTACGGCCTCGTGCCCGCGTCGGCGGTGGCGGGGAAGACCGACCAGCTGCCGTTGTCGGCGGCGCCGGCCGTGGGCGCGCCGAGCGGGAGGAGGACTCCGGCCAGCAGGGTCGACAGGAGAACGGAGAGTTTGCGCACGGTGCGGGCTCCCAGGTGCACGCTCGGGCGGGGTGGGCCGGAGAACGGAGAGTTTGCGCACGGTGCGGGCTCCCAGGTGCACGCTCGGGCGGGGTGGGCCCCCCAGCAGTTGTCACCCCTCCCGTCCCCGCACCGCCCGCCCCGGACCGGCTCTCCGGCCGGGCCCGGCTGGTGCTCCTCGTTCTGTGCGCCGCGCAGTTCATGGTGTCGCTCGACTTCTCCGTACTGAACGTGGCGCTGCCCGTCCTCGGTGACGACCTCGGCCTGAGCCGGTCGGGTCTCCAGTGGGCGATCACCGCGTTCGCCCTGCCGTCCGGCGGCTTCCTGCTGCTCTTCGGCCGGATCGCGGACCTCTACGGCCGCCGTCGGCTCTTCCTCACCGGACTCGTGGTCTTCGGCGCCGCCTCGCTGCTCGCCACCTTCGCCTGGAACCCGGCCGCCTTCCTCACCGGGCGGGCCCTCCAGGGACTCGGTGCGGCGGCCATCGTGCCCACCGGCATGTCCCTGCTCACCACCACGTTCCCTGAAGGGCCGCAGCGGGACCGGGCGCTCGGTATCAGCGGCACCCTGCTCTCCCTCGGGTTCACCGTCGGCATGGTGGCCGGCGGCACCCTCACCGACACCCTCGGCTGGCGCTCCACGATGGGGCTGCTGACCCTGGCCGCGGTGGCCGTCCTCGCGGCGGCGCCCGCGCTGCTCACCGAGTCCCGGACGCCCGACCGGCCGCGGCTGGACGTACCCGGCGCCGTGACCGTCACCGGTGGGCTCCTGGCCCTGATCTACGCCCTGTCCACCGCGGCCGAACACGGCTTCGGCCGCGTGGACGTGCAGGCCTCGCTGGCTGCCGGGGCCGTCCTGCTCGCCGCCTTCGTGGCCGTCGAGTCCCGGGCGGCAGCCCCGCTGGTCTCGCTGCCGATGCTCCGCCGGCGCACGGTCGCCTTCGGCAACCTGGGCGGGCTGCTCACCTTCTCGATGATGAGCACCATCGTCTTCGTCCTGACCCTGTACCTCCAGGAGGTCCTGGATCTGTCGGCCTTCGGGACCGGGCTGGTCTTCGGCGTACAGGGCGTCGCCTCGGTGGTGGCGGGTGTGTACGCCCCGAAGGTCATCGGCCGGTTCGGTGCCCGGCGCACCCTGGCCGTCTCCCTGCTGGGCCAGGGGCTGTTCATCGCGGCCCTGCTCGGGCTCGGTACGGATTCGGGCGTCTGGCTGGCCACGGTCGCGGTCTCGCTCGCCAGCATGTGCCACCTCGGCGCGATCATCGCGTACGGCCTCACCGTCACGTCGGGGGTGCCGAACGCGGAGCAGGGCCTGGCGACGGGGCTGGTCACCACGACCCAGCAGGTCGGGCTCACGATCGGGATCCCGCTGCTCGGCGTACTGGCGACGACCCAGGGCTCGCTGTTCGACGGCGTACGGACCGTGGTCGCGGTGGCCGCCGGGCTGCTGGTCGTCGCGGCGGGCGTGGTGGCGGCAGGGCTGAGGCGGTCCTAGGGGATGCCGGTCGCCGGACGGCACGCTGCCTCGTAGGCGGCCGTCAGTTCCGCCAGCACGCCGTCCGTGCGGGCCGGCGCCCCGGTCAGATGGGTGGCCCGGAGTTCTGCCATGAAGCGTTCCCACATCGGAGGGCCTCCGGCGGCCAGCAGTTCGGCCCGCACCGTGAGCTCCGGCGCCGTGTCCAGCCAGCGGGCGCCCCAGGCGCCGAGCTGGGCCATCACCGGGACGAGCTGAACGGCCGCTTCGGTGAGGTGGTACGCGACCTTCTGCCGGTGGCTCGGGTCGTCGTCGCGGGTGAGCAGCCCCGCCTCGACGAGTTTCGCCAGCCGGTTGGCCAGGATGTTGGACGCGATGCCTTCCATGGAGGCGTTGAGCAGCTCCCGGAAGTGGGTGAGGCCGCCGAACATGATGTCGCGCAGCACGATCAGGCTCCAGCGGTCCCCGAGGAGCTCGACCGTCATGTTGATCGGGCAGCCGGACCGGCCCGGCGACACGGGCAGCTTTCCCACGGGAACTGGTTGCAACATGGGAGCAGTCTAGATAGCTTGAGAACCGGTTGCAGATCGCAACCGGAAGGGGATCCGATGAAACAGCTGGTCCGCGTCCAGAACTTCTGTGTCTCCCGGGACGGCTACGGCGCCGGGGAGGGGCAGACGCTCGAGCGCCCCTTCGGCAGCGCCGACCCCGGTGCGCTCGTCTCCTGGGCCGGTGCCACCGCCCACTGGCCCAACCGGACCGACCCCGGGGGCACCCTCGGCCTGGACGACTACTTCACCCGCGACTTCTCGAACAACATCGGCGCCGAGATCATGGGCCGCAACAAGTTCGGCCCGCAGCGCGGCCCGTGGGAGAACCACGACTGGCAGGGCTGGTGGGGCGAGGAGCCCCCGTTCCACACCCCGGTGTTCGTCCTCACCCACCACGAACGCCCGTCGTTCACGCTCGGGGAGACCACGTTCCACTTCCTCGACGCGTCCCCGAAGGACGCCCTCGACCGGGCCTTCGAGGCCGCCGAGGGCAAGGACGTACGCATCGGCGGCGGTGTCGCCACGGTCCGGGAGTTCCTCGCCGCCGACCTCATCGACTCGCTGCACGTCGCCGTCGCCCCGCTCGACATCGGTGCGGGCGAACGGCTGTGGGAGAGCCCCGAGGAGCTGACCGGCCGTTTCCACCTGGAGAAGGTCCCGAGCCCGGGCAGCGACGTGGTGCACCACCTGCTCTGGCGGAAGTGAGAGAGCCGGCCCCGGCCTACGACCGGTCCAGCCGCAGCCGCTCCGCCCGCGGCAGCTTCGCCACCACGAGGTCGTAGCTGTCCTCGATCAGCTCGCGCAGCTTCGCGTCCGGCAGGCCGGACACCGTCACGGTGTTCCAGTGCCGCTTGTTCATGTGCCACCCCGGCGCCACGGCCTCGTACTCCTCCCGGAGCCGCACCGCGTCGTCGGGGTCGCACTTGAGGTTCACCGTCAGCGGCCGGGCGTCCAGCGCGGTCAGCGCGAACATCTTGCCGAGCACCTTGAAGACGGAGGTCTCCGGCCCGAACGGGAACTCCTCCACGCTCGCGTTGAACCCCAGGCAGAACGCCCTGAGCTGCTTCGGTGTCATGCCGTCGCCTCCTCCTCGGGAGCCAGCGGCTCCACCAGCACCGTGACGATCTTGTTCCGTCGGCCCGCGGGCGACTCCGCGGTCAGCCGCAGCCGGCGTCCGTCGGGAAGCGCGACCTCGGACGAGGCGCCCGCGATCGGCACCCGCCCCAGTGCCTTCGCGAGCAGTCCGCCGACGGTCTCCACGTCCTCGTCGTCGTACTCGTCGAGGCCGAACAGCTCACCGAGGTCGCCGATGTCCAGCCGGGCGGTCACCCGGAAGCAGCCGTCGACCAGCGGCTCGACCGGCGGGAGCTCCCGGTCGTACTCGTCGGTGATCTCGCCGACGATCTCCTCCAGGATGTCCTCGATGGTGACGATGCCCGCCGTGCCGCCGTACTCGTCGATCACGACGGCGACGTGGCTGCGGTCCTGCTGCATCTCCCGCAGCAGGTCACCGGCGTTCTTCGTGTCGGGCACGAACGCCGCCGGGCGCATCGCCGTGGAGACCAGATCAGCCTCCGAGTCCCGGTTGATGTGCGTCTTGCGGACCAGGTCCTTGAGGTAGACGATCCCGACGATGTCGTCCTCGTTCTCCCCGGTGACGGGGATCCGCGAGAAACCGGAACGCAGCGCCAGGGTCAGCGCCTGCCGGATCGTCTTGTAGCGCTCGATGCAGACCAGGTCGGTGCGCGGCACCATGACCTCGCGCACGAGCGTGTCGCCGAGCTCGAAGACGGAGTGCACCATGCGGCGCTCCTCGTCCTCGATCAGCGACTCCTGCTCGGCGAGGTCGACCATTGCGCGCAGTTCGGCCTCACTGGCGAACGGCCCCTTGCGGAACCCCTTGCCCGGCGTCAGCGCGTTGCCGATGAGGATCAGCAGCTGCGGGATCGGCCCCATGATCCTGGCGAGCGGCAGCAGCACGTACGCCGCCGCGGTGGCCGTGTTCAGCGGGTGCTGACGGCCGATGGTGCGCGGCGAGACACCGATGGCGACGTACGAGACGAGGACCATCACGCCCATGGCGACGGCCAGCGCCTGCCAGGTCTCCGGGAACTCCTTGAGACAGGCGTACGTGACGAGCACCCCGGCCGCCATCTCGCAGGCGACCCGCACCAGCAGGGCGACGTTGAGATAGCGCGTCGGATCGGACGCGACCTGTTCCAGCTTGTCGCTGCCGCGCCGCCCCGAGCGGACCGCCTCAGCGGCCCGGAAGCTCGACGTGCGCGCGATCCCGGCCTCGGCGCAGGCCGCCAGCCAGCCGACGACGACGAGCAGGACGACCGCGAAGACGAGCGGCAGGCTCACGAGACGGTGGGGGCGGGGGACGGGCCGGTGAGCCCGTGCTCGCCGCGCCAGCCGTCCACGATGGCCGCCTGGAGGCCGAACATCTCGGCCTTCTCGTCGGGCTCCTCGTGGTCGTAGCCGAGCAGGTGCAGCACCCCGTGGACCGTGAGGAGCTGGAGCTCCTCGTCCATGGAGTGCTGCGTCTCGGCGTCCTCGCCCTGCTTCTTGGCGACCTCGGGGCAGAGCACGATGTCACCGAGGAGTCCCTGCGGGGGCTCCTCGTCGTCCTTGGCCGGCGGACGCAGTTCGTCCATCGGGAAGGACATCACGTCCGTCGGGCCCGGCAGGTCCATCCACTGGATGTGGAGCTGTTCCATGGCGGCGGTGTCCACCACGATCACCGAGAGCTCGGAGAGCGGGTGGATCCTCATCCGCGCGAGCGCGTAGCGGGCGATGTCGAGGATCGCCTGCTCGTCGACCTCGGTTCCGGACTCGTTGTTGACGTCGATCGACATGGTGCGCTGCTACTGCTTCCCGTTGCGGCGGCCCCGGCCCTTGCCGGCCTGGCCGTCCTGGTCGCCCTGGCTGTCGTACTTCTCGTACGCGTCGACGATACGGCCGACCAGCTTGTGCCGGACGACATCCTGGGACGTGAGCCGGGAGAAGTGCACGTCGTCGATGCCTTCGAGGATGTCCTGCACCTGGCGCAGACCGCTCTTGGTGCCGGTCGGCAGGTCGACCTGGGTGACGTCGCCGGTGACGACGATCTTCGAGTCGAAGCCGAGCCGGGTCAGGAACATCTTCATCTGCTCGGCGCTGGTGTTCTGCGCCTCGTCCAGGATGATGAAGGCGTCGTTGAGGGTCCGGCCGCGCATGTACGCCAGCGGCGCGACCTCGATCGTGCCCGCCGCCATCAGCCGCGGGATCGAGTCCGGGTCGAGCATGTCGTGCAGGGCGTCGTAGAGCGGGCGCAGATACGGGTCGATCTTGTCGAAGAGCGTGCCGGGCAGGAAGCCGAGCCGCTCACCGGCCTCGACCGCGGGGCGGGTCAGGATGATCCGGCTGACCTGCTTGGACTGCAGGGCCTGGACCGCCTTGGCCATGGCGAGGTACGTCTTGCCGGTACCGGCGGGACCGATGCCGAAGACGATGGTGTGCTTGTCGATCGCGTCGACGTACCGCTTCTGGTTGAGCGTTTTGGGGCGGATCGTGCGGCCGCGGCTGGAGAGGATGTTCTGCGTGAGCACCTCGGCCGGGGTCTCGGTGCCGTCCGCCTTGCCGTTCTCGGTGGCCTTGAGCATCGCGATCGACCGTTCCACAGCGTCCTCCGTCATCGGCTGCCCGGTGCGGAGCACCAGCACCATCTCGTCGAACAGGCGCTGGATCAGGGCGATGTCCGCCGTGGTGCCCGTCGCGCTTATGTCATTGCCCCGGACGTGGATATCGGCCGCCGGGAACGCCGCTTCGATCACGCGCAGCAGCGAGTCGCCCGCTCCCAGGAGCATCACCATGGGGTGAGCGGCCGGAATGCTGATGTGGGCACGCGCCTGCGGCTGTGTGGGTGTCTGAGTCATGGGCCGGCCCTCGGGCCTGCACATACCTCCCGTTGCGGGGTTCTCGCTGCTCGAAAACCTCAGGTGTACCCAGCCTACGACTTGGTACGGACAACACCAGGGGTTTTACCTGCCGGGCGCAGCCGGCCGGTCACGGACGGAAGCCGATCGTCGGGACGGCCCGGCGCAGCGGCCAGGGGCGGGCGGCGGCGGGGAGCAGGTCCTGGAGGAAGGCGTACCGCTGGAGTGCGGCCGGGTCCTGACCGGTGAGGGTGCGGATCCGCTGCCACCATGCGGCGATCTCCGCCCAGCCGGGGGCCGAGAGCGAGCCGCCGAACTCCTGGACGGAGAGGGCTGCGGTGAGGCCCGCGAAGGCCAGGCGGTCGGCGAGGGGCCAGTTGGCGAGGGTTCCGGTGACGAAGCCGGCGACGAAGACGTCGCCCGCACCGGTCGGGTCCAGCGCCTCGACGGCGATCGCGGGGACCTCGGCGGTGGTCCCGGTGGCCGAGTCGACCGCGTACGCGCCCTGGGCGCCGAGCGTGACGACGGCGAGCGGGACCCGTTCGGCGAGGGCGTGTGCGGCGGCGCGGGGGCAGTCGGTGCGGGTGTAGCGCATGGCCTCCTCGGCGTTGGGGAGGAAGGCCTGGCAGTGCTCCAGGTCGGTCAGGCCGTCGAGGTCCCAGCGGCCGGTCTCGTCCCAGCCGACGTCGGCGAAGACGAGGGCGCCCCGGCGGGCCGCCGTGGCCACCCAGGGTTCGCTGCGGCCGGGCGTGAGCGAGGCGATGGCAGCGCGGGACCGGGGGCCCGCCCCGGTCCCGCGCTGCCATCGCCTCGCTCACGCCCGGCCGCAGCGAACCCTGGGTGGCCACGGCGGCCCGCCGGGGCGCCCTCGTCTTCGCCGACGTCGGCTGGGACGAGACCGGCCGCTGGGACCTCGACGGCCTGACCGACCTGGAGCACTGCCAGGCCTTCCTCCCCAACGCCGAGGAGGCCATGCGCTACACCCGCACCGACTGCCCCCGCGCCGCCGCACACGCCCTCGCCGAACGGGTCCCGCTCGCCTTCGTACGCCATCGAGACGGTCACCGGGGAATGCCAGCCGCGCACGGTGTGCGAGAGGGACAGGTCGATGCCCTCGCCCTGTTCGAGCGCGTCCCAGCAGTACTCGCCGTAGTGGTCGTCGCCGAACGCCGCGGCCAGTGAGGTGTGCAGGCCCAGGCGGGCGAGCGCGGTGGCCATGTTGGCGACCCCACCGGGGCTGGATCCCATGCCACGGGCCCAGGACTCGGTGCCGCGCACCGGGGCGCTGTCGAGGCCGGTGAAGATGATGTCGAGGAAGACCGTGCCGGTGAGGAAGACGTCGCAGTCGGGGTCCTGCGGGGCACGCAGCCCGTCCAGCGGGTCGATGTCCGGCATCTCAGCGCTCACCTTGCACTCCCCGGTCGTGGCGGTTGCGGCCAGTGTGCCCGATTCCCGGCCGTGGGTGCGGGGCCCGCGCCGGTGCCTGCGCCGGGTCCGCGCCCACACGGCTGACCTGCATAAACATGCGCTGTTACCCGCATAGAAACACGGCAAACGCATAAGTGACTCAGATCACAGCGAGGCGACTTTCGGTCGGCCCGGAGCACTTGATACAAATTGGCCCGCGACCACCGTTGGCGACATGACCGACGAGTGTGCCGATTCCCCGCATTTCACGCATTCCGCCTTACCCCCTCTGTCTTTCTCTCCGCCTCTTCTGGCATGTCTTCAGGAACGCCCATGTCCTCGCGCCCTCGCGCCGCGTGGCCTCTGGTTGCCGTGTTCACCGCCGGTTACCTCGCCGCCTATCTGCTCCCCACCATCGTGGGACGGCTCTCCGTCTATCTGGGTCTCAGCACGGCCGAGGCCGGGCTGGTCGGCAGTGCCCTGCTGCTGAGTTCGGCCTCCGCCGGCTTCAGCCTGGCGGGCCGCGTCGAGACGTACGGGCCGCGCAGACCGGCGCGGGCCGGACTGGTGCTGGCCGTGCTGGGGTACGGCTGCGCCGCGCTCGCGGGTTCCGTGCCGCTGGTGGTCCTGGGCGCCGTGGTCGGCGGCTTCGGTTCCGGTACGGCGACGGCGGTGGCCGCGGCGGGCATCGCCGCCCAGCGCGATCCGCACCGGACGTCGTCCCTGGGCCTGCTGAGCGTCTCGGCGACCGCGGGCGCCCTGTATCTGACGATCCCGCACCTGGGCGGCGGCCACCGGCTGCCGTTCGCGTCGATCGCCCTGGTCGCGCTGCTCGTCTGGCCGGCCACCTCCCGGCTCGGCAGCCCGGTTCCGGCCGGTCCGGCCGTCCCCGCGTCGGGACGGCTGCCGCACCGCCGCTCGGGCCTGGTGCTGGCGGGCGGCATGCTCGTCTGGTCGATGGCCCAGAACGCGCTGTGGGGCGTCAGCAGCCGTATCGGCGTGGACCAGGTCGGGCTCTCCGAAGTCACCATCGGCGCGGTGTTCGCGGCCGCGCTCGGCGCCGGTCTGCTCGGCGTGATGGGCGCCGGGGTGCTGGGCGCCCGGCTCGGGCGGGCGGTCCCGATCGGGCTGGGCACCGTGATCATCGCGGCGAGCATCGTGCTCAGCTCGTCCGCCGGGGACCTCGGTTCGTTCGCGACCGGCGAGATCCTGTGGAACACCGTCTACCCGGTGGTCCTGTCGTATCTGATCGGGCTGGCCGCGTCCCTGGACGTGCGCGGCCGCTGGGCGGTCCTGGCGGGCTCGGCCTCGTCGGTCGGCGTGGCCTGCGGTCCGGTGCTCGGCAGTGTGCTGTCCGAGGGGGCCGGCTTCCCGGTCATGGGCATGGTCCTGGGCGCCGTGACCCTGCTCGTCGCGGTCCCGGTGACGGCGGTGGCCCTGCACACCGGTGGCCGTCCGCTGGTGCCCGGTTCGGTGCGCCGCAGGGGCGGCGCTCCGGCGGCCCTGCTCGCGGTCACCACCGGCGCGGTGCCCGGGGCGGTGCCGAAGCTGGGCGCGCCCGAGCAGGCCGTCACGGAGATCAGCCTGCCCGCGCTGCGCCGTCGGCGCCTGGTCAGGAGTGCGTTCCGGACGGCCGGCCCGTCGGGCGGCGGTCAGTCGAACGCGTACGCCTCGACCTCCGAGAGGTAGCGCGCCCTGCGCTCCTCGTCGTGGTCGAGGAAGGCCGCCTCGAAGGAGTTGCGGGCCAGGGTGCGCAGCTGCTCGCGCTCCAGGCCGAGCGCCTCGTGGACGGCGTGGAAGGTGTCCCCGACGTACCCGCCGAAGTAGGCGGGGTCGTCGGAGTTCACCGTGCAGAGCAGCCCGGCGTCCATCATGGCCCGCAGCGGGTGCTCCTCCAGGGTGTCGATGGCGCGGAGCCGTACGTTGGACAGCGGGCAGAGGGTGAGCGGCACCCGGTCGGCGACCAGCCGTTTCACCAGCTCCGGGTCCTCCATGCAGCGCAGTCCGTGGTCGATGCGCTCCACACCGAGCACGTCGAGCGCCTCGGTGATGTACGCGGGCGGGCCCTCCTCGCCGGCGTGGGCGACCTTGCGCAGTCCGAGCGCCTCGGCCGCCGCGTACACCTCGCGGAACTTGGCGGGCGGGTGGCCGACCTCGGCGGAGTCCAGTCCGACGGCGCTGATCCGGTGCAGATACGGCTTCGCGGCCTCCAGCGTCTCCAGTGCGGAGTCGGCTGACCGGTCGCGCAGGAAGCACATGATCAGCTGGGTGGAGATGCCGTGCTTCTCCTCGCTGCGCTCCAGCGCCCGGCCGAGTCCCTCGACGACGGTGCCGATGGCCACGCCGCGGGCGGTGTGCGCCTGCGGGTCGAAGAAGATCTCCGCGTGGCGTACGCCCTGGGCGGCGGCGCGGGCGAGATAGGCGTCGGCGAGTGCGGTGAAGTCGTCCTCGGTCCGCAGCACCGCCATCAGCGCGTAGTACAGGTTGAGGAAGGTCTGCAGATCGTCGAAGAGGTAGGCGGTGCGCAGCTCCTCGGTGTCCGCGTAGGGCAGTTGTACGCCGTTGCGTGCGGCGAGCGCGAAGGCCAGTTCGGGTTCCAGGGTTCCTTCGATGTGGAGGTGGAGTTCGGCTTTGGGGAGGTGCACGGGTCTTCTCACTTACGCAGGATGGTGCTGTGACGTGTTACGGGTGACGGCTCGGTACCGGGACCCGCGTCAGGTCCTGGGCGACGGTCAGTTCGCCCTCGAACCCGGCGGCTCTGGCCTGGGCCCCGAAGGCCTCCGGGTCCGGGTAGCGCTGGGAGAAGTGCGTGAGCACGAGGTGCCGTACGCCCGCCTCCCGCGCGGCCCGGGCCGCCTGGCCGGCGGTCAGGTGGCCGTGGTCGGTGGCCAGTCTCTCGTCCTCGTCGAGGAAGGTCGACTCGATGACCAGCATGTCGCACCCCTCGGCGAGCGCGTACACGCCGTCGCACAGCCTGGTGTCCATGATGAACGCGAACCGCTGTCCGCGCCTGCGTTCGGACACGTCGTCGAGGGTGACGCCGTCGAGGGCGCCCTCGCGCTGGAGCCGGCCGACGTCCGGTCCGGCGATGCCGTGCTCGGCGAGCTTCGCGGGCAGCATGCGCCGCCCGTCGGGCTCGACCAGCCGGTAGCCGTACGACTCGACGGGGTGCGAGAGCTTGTGGCTGCTGAGCGTGTACGTGTCCGTGGTGGCCAGCGGCCCGTCGGCGGCGACCGGCGCCTCGGTCAGCTCGACGGACTCACGGTAGGCGGTGGCGTACCGGAGCCGGTCGAAGAAGTGCTGCCCGCTCGCCGGATAGTGGGCGGTGACGGGGTGCGGGACCTGGTCGAGGTTGATCCGCTGGATCACCCCGGCCAGGCCCAGCGAGTGGTCGCCGTGGAAGTGCGTGACGCAGATCCGGTCGATGTCGTGCGCGGCGACGCCGGCCCGCAGCATCTGCCGCTGGGTGCCCTCACCGGGGTCGAAGAGGATGCCCTCGCCGTCCCAGCGCAGCAGGTAGCCGTTGTGGTTGCGGTGCCGGGTCGGGACCTGGCTGGCGGTACCGAGGACGACGAGTTCGCGTACGGACACGGGTGCGGCTGCTTCGTTCCGGTCCTAGCCGGGGGGCCACTCGAGGCCCCGGCCGGCCAGGACGTGGGCGTGGGCGTGGAAGACGGTCTGCCCGGCTCCGGCACCGGTGTTGAACACGACCCGGTACCCGGTCTCCCCGGCCTTCTCGTCGGCGGCGACCTGTCCCGCCTCGCGCACCACGTCGGCGAGGATCTGCGGCTCGGCGGCGGCGAGCGACGCGGCGTCGGGGTGGTGGACGCGCGGGATGACGAGGACGTGGGTGGGGGCCTGGGGGTTGATGTCGCGGAAGGCGACGGTGGTGTCGGTCTCCCTGACGATGGTGGCCGGGATCTCACCCGAGACGATCTTGCAGAACAGGCAGTCGGGCTGCGGTTCTCCTGCCATGGGGTGCGCTCCTCTGTCTCGGTGATCCGTTACGGGGGCAGCCTATCGGGGGCGCTGCCGATTCAGCCCCGCCGGCGTTCGAGGCGCGGGGTTCCGGGAGTCCGGGGGTCCGGGGGTGCTGTCCCCGGACTCCCGGACCCTCAATCGCCGGCGGGGCTTGAACGTCACTCCGGCAGCGGCGGCGCCGTCTTCGCCGGTGTCCGCGTCAGCGACTCCAGGGCGATCCGGATCGCCTCGTCCAGTTGCGGGTCCCGGCCCGCCGCATGGTCCTGCGGCGCCATGACGACCTCGACGTCGGGGTCGACGCCGTGGTTCTCGACGCCCCAGCCGTAGCCCTCCAGCCAGAACGCGTACTTGGGCTGGGTGACCAGCGTGCCGTCGACGAGCCGGTACCGGCTGTCGATGCCCACCACGCCGCCCCAGGTGCGTACGCCGACCACGGGACCGATGTTCAGCGCCTTGATCGCCGCGTTCACGATGTCGCCGTCCGAGCCGGAGAACTCGTTGGCGACGGCCACGACGGGGCCGCGCGGCGCGTCGCCCGGGTAGCTGGAGGGCCGCATGCCGCGGGGCAGGTCCCAGCCGACGATGCGGCGGGCCAGCTTCTCCACCACCAGCTGCGACGTGTGGCCGCCGCGGTTCTCCCGTACGTCCACGACGAGGCCCTCGCGGGCGACCTCGGTCCGCAGGTCGCGGTGGATCTGCGCCCAGCCCGAGCCGACCATGTCGGGCACATGGAGGTAGCCGAGGCGGCCGCCGGACTGCTCGTGCACATGGGCGCGCCGGCCGGCGACCCAGTCGTGGTAGCGCAGCGCCTCCTCGTCGGCGATCGGCACGACGACGACGTGGCGCGGGTCGCCGCCGTCGACCGGGGAGACGGTCAGCTCGACGGGCTTGCCGGCCGAGCCGGTGAGCAGCGGCGCGGGGCCGGTGAGCGGGTCGACGGGGTGGCCGTCGACGGCCGTGATCGCGTCACCCGCGCGGACGGCGACACCGGGTGCGGCGAGCGGGGCCCGGGCGGCGGGGTCGGAGGTCTCGGACGGCAGGATGCGGTCGATCCGCCACTTCCCGTCGTCGGCGCGGGAGAGGTCGGCGCCGAGCAGCCCCTGCCGGGCCGAGTCGTCGCGCCAGCCGCCGGGCGGGGTCACATAGGCGTGCGAGGTGCCGAGTTCGCCCTGGACCTCCCACAGGAGGTCGATGAGGTCGTCGTGGGTGGCGACGCGCTCCAGGGCGGGCCGGTAGCGGTCCAGGACGCCGTCCCAGTCGATGCCGGCCATGTCGGGGCGCCAGAAGTTGTCCCGCATGATGCGGCCGGCCTCGTCGTACATCTGGCGCCATTCGGCGGCCGGGTCGAGGGTACGGCGGACGCGGGAGAGGTCGACGGTGACGTTGCTGTCGTCGCCGTCGTCGTCGGAGCCGCCGGACACACGGCTGTCGGACGGGACGACGCGCAGTTTGCCGTGGCTGTGCAGGACCAGGCGCTTGCCGTCGCCGCTGACTGCGAACCGGCTGACGTCGGAGGCGAGTTCCTCGCAGCGCAGCTTCTCCAGGTCGTACCGCTCCAGGGCCGTCTCGGGGCCGTGGGCGTCGGGTGTGGCGGCGCTCGTGCCGAGCACTCCGGTCACCGGGTGGCGCAGCCACAGCAGCCCGTCCTTCGCGGCCCGCAGCGAGGAGTAGCTGGCGGCCTCGACGGGCAGCGGCACGATCCGGTCGGCGAGGCCGTCCAGGTCGATGCGGGTGACGGGGAGCGCCGTGGGGTTGTCCTCTCCGTCACCGCCCTTCTCCTTCTCGGTCGGGCGGCCGTGGAGCTGCGGTCCGAACGGGGAAGGGGTGGTCGCGGCGAGCGTCAGCAGGTGCGGCCGGCAGGCGCCGATGAACGCCATGTCGAAGACATGGGTGTCGTAGACCGGGTCGAAGGCCCGCTCGGAGAGGAAGGCCAGGTGCTTGCCGTCCGTGGTGAAGGCGGGTGCGAAGTCGCGGAAGCGCAGCGGGGTCGCCTCGGACACCGACAGGTCGGCGAGGTGCGCGAGCTTGAGCTGGCTGAGCGGTTCGGGGCCGGGGTGCGACCAGGCGAGCCAGGCGGAGTCCGGCGAGAAGACGAGGCCGGACGCGTCGCCGTGCTCGCTGCGGTCGACCTCGTGGACCTCGCCGCTCTCCCGCTCGACGACGAGGACGCGCCCGTCGTGCGCGGCGACGGCGAAACGGCTGCCGTCGGGTGCGGGGACCAGGTCGAGGACCCGGCCGAGCCGGCCGGCGGCGAGGCGGCGCGGTACGCCGCCGGGGCTGGTGCCGGTGGCGGGCGCGCACTCCAGCGCGTCATCGCCCTCCGCGTCGGTGACCCAGACGACGTGCTGGTCGCCGTCGGCCTGGAAGGCGTGCGGCAGCCTGGCCCGTACGCCGGGTTCGACGGCCAGCGCGCGGGCCGGGCCCTCGCGGTGGGTGACCCAGTGGACAGCGCCCCGGGACCCGACGGCGCTGCCGCGGCCGGTGCGGTCGGGCGACGCGGTGTGCAGATGGCTGCCGGCGTGCACGGGGTGCGGCTGGAGGTCCGCGCGCTGGCCGCCGAGCCGGATGTCGAGGCGGCGGGGCTCGTCGCTCTCCAGGCCGTCCAGGAGCCACAGTTCACCGGCGGACGCGTAGGCGACGCGGGTTCCGTCGGTGGTGGCGTGCCGGGCGTAGAAGCCTTCGACGCCGGTGTGCCGGCGCAGGCCGGTGCCGTCGGGGAGTGAGGAGTACAGCGCGCCGACGCCTTCGTGGTCGGAGAGGAAGGCGATGCGGTCACCGACCCACATCGGGCACTCGATGTTCCCGTCGAGCTCCGCGTGAACGCGTACGAACTCCGCCGGGTCGCCCTCCGCCGCGATCCACAGCTTGCCGGCCGTACCGCCCCGGTAGCGCTTCCAGGTGGCGGCCTCGCGCCCCATCGTGGCCGAGAGCAGCAGGACCCGGCCGCCGGGACCGTACGCGAGGGAGCCGACCGGTCCGTACGGCAGGGTCCGTGCGGGACCGCCGTCGACCGGGACGGCGCGGGCCCATGAGCGCCGGAGCGAGACCTGGCCCTGGGTGCTGGTGACCAGCACGTCACCGTCGGGCGTCCAGCCCCGTACGGCGGTGCGCGCGTCGCCCCAGTGGGTCAGCCGCCGGGAGGGGCCGCCGTCGGCGGGGGCGAGATGCACCTCGGGGGCCCCGTCCCGCGTGGACGTCCAGGCGACGAGGGTGCCGTCGGGAGATATCCGGGGCTGGGTGACGGGACGGTTGTCGGCGCTGACACGCCAGGCGCGGCCGCCGTCGAGCGGCGCGAGCCAGACATCGTCCTCGGCGGTGAAGGCGATCGAGTCGCCCTGGACATGGGGGTACCGGAGGTAGGAAGGCTGTGTCACGACGATCAGCCTAGGCCGCGGCTGTGGCCTGCGGAACGAAGTTGGCCGGAGTACGCCGCACGGTCGGTGTCCGGCACACGCGAAGGGCCCGTCAAGAGGCGGGCGGCGACGCCCGGTTGCCCGGCGGGCGTGCTCATTTGCCGCGGGGCTGTTCGGTGACCGTGACGGTCACGGTCACCGTGGGCCGGGCCCCTCCCCCGCCGCCCTTGCCGTCGCCCGGCGCGGGAGTCGAGGGCGGCGCGTCGCAGTTGCCGAGCAGGCTGGCGCGGAACACCGTCCGGCCGTCGGCCTTCGCGGTCAGGTCGCCCCGCACGCACCGGCCGTCGACCGCGTGCCGGACCTCGCCGGCGACGGTGACGTCATGGCCGTCCTTGGTCCGGCCGCTGCAGTCGACGTCGGCAACGCGGCGCGTGGAGGCGGTGGCCGAACCCGCCCGCGCCGACGACGCCTTCGCGTCGCCTCCGTCGGCCTTCGCCCTGCACGTCAGCCACTGCACGTCGACGCCTTCGTGCTCCAGGGCACGGGTGGCGGTGCGGTCCGTGGTCACGGCGATCGACGCGGTGTTCAGCCCGTCCGCGGGTTCGCAGGCGGTGAGCCCCGCGACGGCGGTGACCGCGAGGCAGACCACGGCCGGAAAGCGACGGGCCGCCCGGCGACCCCATGCCCTTGATGTCCCCATAAGGGCAGCTTCCCACCACTGCTCGCGCGGCGGTAGACCGCTTGCGGCCACAACCGCCCCGGAGCGACGGGCCTATGACCAGCGGCCCGTGCGCCCCAGCAGCAGCGCTGTCGCCGCGGTGCCCGCCGTCGAGGTGCGCAGGACGGTCGGTCCGAGCCGGCAGGTGCGGGCGCCGGCGGCGGTGAAGACGGCCAACTCGTCGGGCGACACGCCTCCTTCGGGGCCTACGACCAGCACGATCTCGCCCTTCTCGGGCAACGCGACGGTGGCCAGCGGCTCGCTGTCGTAGTCCTGGTCCTCGTGCAGCACGGCCGCGAAGTCGGCCGTGGCCAGAAACGCGGCAACCTGCTTGGTCGTCAGCGCGTCCGCCACCTCCGGGAAGCGGACCCGGCGCGACTGCTTGCCGGCCTCGCGGACCGTACTGCGCCACTTCGCCAGGGACTTGAGACCGCGGTCGCCCTTCCACTGGGTGATGCAGCGCGCGGCCTGCCACGGCACGATCGCGTCGACGCCGGTCTCCGTCATCGTCTCGACGGCGAGTTCGCCGCGGTCGCCCTTGGGCAGCGCCTGGACGACGGTGATGCGGACGTCGGGACGGGGCTCCTCGTGGACGGACTCCAGATCGGTGATCACCAGCCGGTCCTTGCCCTCTGCGGCCATCACGACGCCCTCCGCCCAGTGCCCCTGGCCGTCCGTCAGGACGACGTCCTCGCCGGCGCGCAGGCGTTTCACCGAGACGGCGTGCCGGCCCTCGGGGCCCTCCAGGACGAACCCGGGCCCCTGCGGCATCCGGTCGACGACGAAGACGGGTGCCGTCACTGTGTGCTCCTCGTGCTCAGTGCCGTCCGTGCGGCGTCCAGTTCCTCGGCGAGCAGCCTGACCAGCCGGCCCGCGGGCAGTTCACGTGCCATCCGGTGCCCCTGCCCCGCCCACAGTGCCATGCCCTGCGCGTCCCCGGCCTTGGCCGCCGCCTTGCGCAGCGCGGACGTCAGATGGTGGACCTGCGGGTAGGCGGCGGGGGCGTACGGTCCGTGCTCGCGCACGAAGCGGTTGACCAGGCCGCGGGCCGGGCGGCCCGAGAAGGCCCGGGTCAGGGTGGTGCGGACGAACAGCGGGTTGGTCAGGGCCTGCTTGTGCAGCAGATGGGCGCCCGACTCGGGGCAGACCAGGAAGGCCGTGCCGAGCTGCGCGGCATCGGCGCCCGCCGCCAGGACCGCGGCGATCTGGGAGCCGCGCATCAGGCCGCCCGCGGCGATGACCGGGATCTGCACGGTCTCGCGGACCTGGGCCACCAGACAGAGCAGCCCGGTGCCCGTGCCGTCGGCCTGCGGGTCGTCGCGGAACGTGGACTGGTGGCCGCCCGCCTCGACGCCCTGGGCGCAGACGGCGTCGGCGCCCGCCCACTGGGCGGCCTGGGCCTCCTCGGGCGAGGTGACCGTGACGACGGTGTACGTGCCCGCAGCGGCGAACGCGTCGAGGGTGTCGCGGGAGGGGCAGCCGAAGGTGAAGGAGACGACCGGGACCGGGTCCTCCAGCAGGATGGCGAGCTTGGCCTCGTAGCCGTCGTCGCCGCAGCCGTCGGTGTCACCGAGCGGGGTCTCGTACCAGGAGGTCTCGCCCGCGAGCTGGTGCCGGTACACCTCGATGGCGCCCGGGTCGGCGAGGTTCGGCTGCGGCATGAAGAGGTTGACGCCGAAGGGCTGGCCGGTGAGCCCGCGCATCTGCTTGATCTCGTTGTACATGCCGTCCGCGGTCTTGTACCCGGCGGCCAGGAAGCCGAGCCCGCCGGCCTCGGCGACGGCCGCGACGAGCTGCGGACAGGAGGGTCCGCCCGCCATCGGGGCCTGCACGATCGGAAACCGGCAGAGATCGGTCAACGCGGATGACATGACCGCATCGTGTCATGTCGCCCCTGCCCCGTGATGCGCACCCCGCTGCAACGATTTGTCCGCAATGCGGTACGGACTTCCCCGCACGATGCGCCACGGATCCGTCCACAACGCCGTACGGGCCCGGAAACCGGGCCCGTACGCCGTCGTCGCGTGGATCTAACGGCCGTTGAACGCGTCCTTCAGCCGCGAGAACAGGCCCTGCTGCCCGGGCTGGAACTGCCCGGTGGGCCGCTCCTCGCCGCGCAGCTTCGCCAGCTCGCGCAGCAGGCGCTCCTGCTCCGGGTCCATCTTGGTCGGGGTCATCACCTCGACGTGCACGATGAGGTCGCCGCGACCGCCGCCGCGCAGGTGCGTGATGCCCCGCCCGTGCAGCGGGACGGACTGGCCGGACTGGGTGCCCGGCCGGATGTCGACCTCCTCCAGTCCGTCGAGCGTCTCCAGCGGCACCTTGGTACCGAGGGCCGCCGCCGTCATGGGGATGGTGACCGTGCAGTGCAGATCGTCGCCGCGCCGCTGGAACACGGCGTGCGGCAGCTCGTGGATCTCGACGTAGAGATCGCCGGCGGGGCCGCCGCCGGGGCCGACCTCGCCCTCGCCCGCGAGCTGGATGCGGGTGCCGTTGTCGACACCGGCGGGGATCTTCACGGTGAGCGTGCGCCGCGAGCGGATGCGGCCGTCACCGGCGCACTCCGGGCACGGGGTCGGCACGACCGTACCGAAGCCCTGGCACTGCGGGCAGGGCCGCGAGGTCATGACCTGGCCGAGGAACGACCGGGTGACCTGGGAGACCTCGCCGCGGCCGCGGCACATGTCACAGGTCTGGGCGGAGGTGCCGGGTGCGGCACCCTCGCCACTACAGGTCGTACAGACGACGGCCGTGTCGACCTGGATGTCCTTGGTCGTGCCGAAGGCCGACTCGGAGAGGTCGATCTCCAGCCGGATCATGGCGTCCTGGCCGCGGCGGGTGCGCGAACGGGGTCCGCGCTGCGACGCCGTACCGAAGAAGGCGTCCATGATGTCGGAGAAGTTGCCGAAGCCGCCCTGTCCGAATCCGCCCGCGCCACCGCCTCCGGAGGCGGACAGCGGGTCGCCGCCGAGGTCGTAGACCTGCTTCTTCTGAGCGTCCGACAACACCTCGTAAGCGGCGTTGATCTCCTTGAACCGCTCCTGGGTCTTCGGATCGGGGTTCACATCCGGATGCAGCTCGCGGGCGAGCCTCCGGAAGGCCTTCTTGATCTCGTCCTGCGAAGCGTCGCGGCGCACGCCGAGTACGGCGTAGTAGTCCGTGGCCACTTACGACTCCGCCAGGATCTGTCCGACGTAACGTGCCACTGCGCGTACCGCTCCCATCGTTCCGGGGTAGTCCATGCGGGTCGGTCCGACCACGCCGAGTTTGGCGACTGCCTCGTCGCCCGAACCGTAGCCGACCGCGACGACGGACGTGGAGTTGAGCCCTTCGTGGGCGTTCTCGTGCCCGATACGTACGGTCATGCCCGAGTCCTTGGCCTCACCGAGCAGCTTCAGCAGCACCACCTGCTCCTCCAATGCCTCCAGCACCGGCCGGATCATCACAGGGAAGTCGTGCCCGAAACGGGTGAGGTTGGAGGTGCCGCCGATCATCAGCCGCTCCTCCGTCTCCTCGACGAGGCATTCGAGGAGGATCGAGAGCACGGTGGACACGGTTCCCCGGTCCTCGCTCTCGAAGGATTCCGGCAGGTCCTGCACCAGCTGCGGGACGTCCGCGAAACGGCGTCCCACGACCCGGCTGTTGAGCCGGGCCCGCAGATCGGCGAGAGAGGTCTCGCCGAACGGCGCGGGGCAGTCGACCAGCCGCTGTTCGACCCGGCCGGTGTCCGTGATCAGCACGAGCATCAGCCGGGCGGGGGCCAGGGACAGCAGTTCCACGTGCCGCACCGTCGAGCGGGTCAGCGAGGGGTACTGCACGACGGCGACCTGCCGGGTCAGCTGCGCGAGCAGCCGTACGGTCCGACCCACGACATCGTCGAGGTCGACCGCGCCGTCGAGGAAATTCTGAATGGCACGGCGCTCCGGCGACGACAGGGGCTTGACGCCCGCGAGCCTGTCGACGAAGAGCCGGTAACCCTTGTCCGTCGGGATGCGTCCCGCGCTGGTGTGCGGCTGGGCGATGAAGCCCTCGTCCTCCAGCACCGCCATGTCGTTGCGGACGGTGGCCGGGGAGACCCCCAGCTTGTGCCGCTCCGTGAGCGCCTTGGAGCCGACGGGCTCCTCGGTTCCGACATAATCCTGGACGATGGCGCGCAGCACTTCGAGTCTGCGTTCGCTGAGCATCGCGCACACCTCCAGCTGTGTACCTCGGTGGTTCTCGGGCCGTTCCCGGGTCTGTCCCTGGCACTCTGTGCATACGAGTGCCAGCAATCCCCCGGCCAGTGTACGGCGACGGGGTGGCTCCCTAGCAAGGGCGACCGGCCACGCTACCGCGAGATCGCGCAGGTCGTTGCCGATAGCGTCGCCGCATGGACGCCTCTTGGGAAGAGTTCGGCTGGGAGCGACTCGGACACGGAATGGGCCGGCGACGCCTTCCGGTGTGGGATGCGACGGTCGCCCTGGTGGCGGGGACGGACGGCGTGCTGCTCTGCGACACCGGATCGTCACTCCGTGAAGCCGCCGAAGTACGCGCCCACGCCCAGGCCCTGCTGGGCCGCGGGGTGACGCATATCGCACTCAGCCACCCCCATTTCGATCACGTGCTGGGCGCGGCGGCCTTCGCCGGAGCGCAGGTGTACGGCGCTTCCGGCATGGCCGGACTGCTGCGGAACGGGGCGGACGAACTGCACGCCGACGCGGTGCGGCACGGCCTGCCCGAGCACGACGCGGCCGAGTCCGCCGACGCGCTGGTCGCGCCTCATCACGAGGTGCGCGCCGAGCGGACGCTCGACCTGGGCGGCGGGCGTGAGGTGCGGCTCGTGAACGCGGGGCCGGGGCACAGCGGCCACGATCTCGCGGTGCTGGTACCCGGCCTCTCCGGCTCGCCCGCGGTCGTGTTCTGCGGCGATCTGGTCGAGGAGTCCGGTGAGCCGCAGGCGGGCCCGGACGCGTTCCCCGCGCGCTGGCCGGCGGCGCTGGACCGGCTGCTGGCGCTGGGCGGCGAGGACGCGCTGTACGTGCCGGGACACGGGGCCGTGGTGGACGCCGCGTTCGTACGGGCCCAGCGCGATCAGCTGGCTGCCCGGTTCGGCGTGTCGTAGCCCGCTCCCCGCTTATCGTCGTCCGATGCGCAGCTACCAGCCGGACCTGACCCCGCCGTGGAAGAAGTCCGCCCCCGCTCCCGAGGTGCCCGCCGATCCCGATCTGGTCGTCGAGGAGGCCGTCACGGGCTTCTGCGGCGCGGTGATCCGGTGCGAGAAGACGGCCGAGGGCCCGACGGTGACCCTGGAGGACCGCTTCGGCAAGCACCGGGTCTTCCCGATGGCACCGCGCGGCTTCCTGCTGGAGGGCCGGGTCGTCACGCTGGTGCGCCCGTCGGCGGGCGGCCCGGCCCGGCCCGCCCGTACGGCCTCCGGCTCGCTGGCCGTGCCCGGCGCGCGGGCKCGGGTGGCGCGGGCCGGACGCATCTACGTGGAGGGCCGGCACGACGCCGAGCTGGTGGAGCGGGTCTGGGGCGACGACCTGCGCATCGAGGGCGTGGTCGTGGAGTACCTGGAGGGCATCGACGACCTGCCCGCGATCGTGCGCGAGTTCTCCCCGGGCCCGGACGCGCGGCTCGGGGTGCTGGTCGACCATCTCGTACCGGGTTCCAAGGAGTCCCGGATCGCGGCACAGATCTCGGACGGGAACGTCCTGGTGGTCGGCCACCCGTACATCGACGTGTGGGAGGCCGTGAAGCCGTCGTCCGTCGGCATCCCCGGCTGGCCGGTGGTGCCGCGCGGCCAGGACTGGAAGACGGGTGTGTGCCGGTCGCTGGGCTGGCCGGAGAACACGGGGGCGGCCTGGCAGCGGATCCTGTCCACGGTCCGCTCCTACCGGGACCTGGAACCGGAGCTGCTGGGCCGGGTGGAGGAACTGATCGACTTCGTGACGGCCCCGTCCACGTCCACCCCCTCCGGCGTTTGAGGAGCGGGCCCGGGGACGGAGTGCCCCACTTCCAGCCCCTCCGGCGTTTGAGGAGCGGGGTCCGGGGCGGAGCCCCGGTTACGGGG
>NZ_RDBK01000043.1:259214-277753 GCF_008042275.1 Streptomyces sp. OR43
CTGTCGCTGCTCGCCCCGCCGCCGCCAGCCCCGCCGGGGCGAGCAGCGACAGCGGGCAGCCGTCGACGAGCCGCAGCTCCAGCAGGATGCGCTCGACGCGCCGGTCCTCCGCGGAGAGGATCTCGCGGCCCGCGCCGGGCGAGCGTCCTTCGGCCAGCGCCTGCGCGTACGCCCCCGGGTGCTTCACGTTCCACCAGCGCACCCCGCCGACATGGCTGTGCGCGCCGGGCCCCGCGCCCCACCAGTCCGCCCCGCGCCAGTACAGCTCGTTGTGCAGGCAGCGGCCCTCCGGTGTCCGGGCCCAGTTCGACACCTCGTACCAGGAGAAGCCGGCCGCGGCCATCGCCTCGTCCGCGATGAGGTACCGGTCGGCGTGCGCGTCGTCGTCCGTCATCGGGATCTCGCCGCGCTTGATCCGGCGGGCCAGCTGGGTGCCCTCCTCGACGATCAGGGCGTACGCCGACACATGGTCGGGCCCGGCGCCGATCGCCGCGTCGAGGGAGGCGCGCCAGTCGTCGTCGGACTCGCCGGGGGTGCCGTAGATCAGGTCGAGGTTGACGTGCTCGAAGCCGGCCGCCCTCGCCTCGGCGACGCACGCCTCGGGCCGGCCGGGGGTGTGGGTGCGGTCGAGGATCTTCAGGACGTGCTGCCGGGCGCTCTGCATCCCGAAGGAGATCCGGTTGAAGCCGCCCTCGCGCAGCTCGGCCAGGTATTCCGGGCCGACGGACTCCGGGTTCGCCTCGGTGGTGATCTCGGCGTCGTCCGCGAGGCCGAACTCCTCCCGGATGGCTCCCAGCATCCGGACGAGGTCGGCGGCGGCCAGCAGCGTCGGCGTACCGCCTCCGACGAAGACCGTACGGACCTGGCGCGGGTCGTCGCCGAGGACCTTGCGGGCCTGGCGGACCTCGCCGATGAGGTGGGAGGCGTAGTTGTCGCGGGAGGCCAGCGCACCGCCGGAGCCGCGCAGCTCGGTCGCGGTGTAGGTGTTGAAGTCGCAGTAGCCGCAGCGCGTCGCGCAGTACGGCACGTGGAGGTAGAAGCCGAGCGGGCGTTCTGCGGCGCCTTCCAGGGCATGGCGGGGCAGCGCCCCGTCGTCGGGCACGGGCTCACCATCGGGCAGTACGGAAGGCATACCGCCCATTGTCGCGCGCCGCCCGGCAACCGGACGCCACGCGGGTACGTGCCTGCTCGACCGGCCGGACGGCCGCGCGCCCCGGCCTACTCGGCCTGGAGGACCAGCAGCGCCAGGTCGTCGTCCGGCGGGCGCTCCGCGAAGGCGTGCACGGCGTGCTTGATGCGGTCCGCGATGCCTTCCGCGCTCAGACCGGCGCACCCGGAGAGCGCCTGGGCCAGCCCGTCCTCGTCGTCGAACATCAGCGGCCCCGAGCGCCGCTCCGTGACCCCGTCGGTGACGCAGAGCAGGCTGTCGCCGGGGGCCAGGTCGAAGCTCTGGGTCTCGTAGACGGCGTCGTCCATGACGCCGAGGAGCAGTTGGGGTTCGGCGGCCGGCCGCACCGTGCCGTCGGGGCGCAGCAGCAGCGGCAGCGGGTGCCCGGCACTGACCAGGGTGCAGCGGGCGCCGCCGCCGGGCAGCGGTACGAGCTCCCCGTACAGCAGGGAGAGGAACCGGGACTGTCCGCTGTCCGCCGAGTGCTGGCCGCCGGCGGCGGCGACCATGAGGGCGGCCGCCTCGGCGGCCTCCATCGCGTCGTCGAGGAGCAGCCGGTTGAGGCGGACGAGGACCTCGTCGGCCTGGAAGCCCTCCCGGGCCAGCAGCCGCAGCCAGGGGCGGGCGAGCCCGGTGACGACGGCGGCCTCGGGACCGCTGCCCTGGACGTCGCCGAGGACGAAGCACCAGCGGTCGCCCGGGCACGGGAAGATGTCGTAGAAGTCACCCCCGACCACCCCGTCGTCGCTGGGTTCGTAGACGAGGGAGCTGACGACGCCCGGTATGTCGGCGACCTTGCTGGGCAGCAGTCCGCGCTGGAGGATGCGGCTGATGGTGGCCTGCCGGGTGTAGGCGCGGGCCGCGCCGACGGCGAGGCCGACCCTGCGGACGAAGTCCTCGATCAGGGCCGTGACCTCGTCGGGGACGCGGGCGATGCCTTCGCGGCCCAGGAGTACGGCTCCGAGGGTGCGGCCGCCCGAGGTGATCCGGTAGGCGAGGGTGACGCCTTCGAGCCCGTCCGGCTGCCCGCCGTCCTCCGCGCTGCCGGGCCACGGCATGGATACGGGTCCGGTGCCGACCCGTTCGGGGAGGCGGAGCGGGTCGCCCTCCAGCAGGGTGCGCAGCGGCTGGATGCGGGTCTCGTCGACGTGCCAGACCTTGGCGAGACGGGGGACGGCCGCGCGGCCCGGGGTTTCGGGCTCCAGCCAGATCGCGCACCAGTCGGCGAGCCGGGGCACGAGTAACTGTCCGGCGAGCGCCGCCACGATGTCCTCGTCGAGCTGGCCGGCCAGCAGGTCCGAGGCCTCGGCGAGGAACGACAGCGCGCCGCGGCCCGCCCAGTCGGCGTCGTCGCGCAGGGCGCGGCGCGCGGTGGGCGCGAGCAGTTCGGCGGCGCGCAGCCCCTGCTGGAATCCGGGCTCCGGGCGGGCGTCGGGGAAGGGGTTCCAGTCGTCGACGGGGAGCCGGGCCCAGACGGTCTTGAGGCCGGTGCGGTAGGTGATGCCCCAGCGTTCGGCGAGGGTGGCGACGAGTTCCAGGCCGCGTCCGTACTCGGCGGGCTCGCCGGGTCCGGCCGCGCCCGCGAAGCCGCCCTCGGAGCCGTCGCTGCGTACGGCACGGGCGGGGTGGTGGTCGGAGATCTCCAGGACCAGCGCGGCGGCCTCGTCCTCGGTGGCCTCCTCCAGCCGGAAGAGGAGTTCGACGTTGGTCCCGGCGTGCACGACGGCGTTGGTGACGAGTTCGCTGACGACGACCGCCGCGTCGTCGCCGAGCCGCTCGCTGAAGCCGACTGCCGCGGGGAGTCCGAGCGCGCTCCACTCGGCGAGTGCCGCCGCGACGAACCGCCGGCCGGCGGCGGGCGCCAGCAGGTTGCCGGGCAGGCTCGTCCGGGCGACGGGCTGTGCGCCCGTGGACGCGCCGTTGGTTCCGGGACGTTGCACGATGTCCCGCTGCAAGGGAATGGACCCCACAGGGCGGCTCCTGACCTGTTCTCGCTCTGCCTGTTCTCCGTTGGGACGAACCCTCTTGGGCCCACCGGCCCAGCGCCGCTGACGACACGGACAGAGTGACAGATCGGCCCCCCGCATACGCGTCGAGTTACCGAAGTGCCTGGGAAAACAAGACCCCGGCCCCCTGCGCGGTGCGCGGGGGGCCGGGGGTCTCGGGCTGCTGTCACGCCTCGCGGGAGCCCGCGTACATGTCCTCGATCAGGTCCTTGTACGTACGCTCGACGACCGGCCGCTTCAGCTTGAGGCTGGGTGTGACCTCGCCGTGCTCGATGTCCAGGTCACGCGGGAGCAGCCGGAACTTCTTGATGGTCTGCCAGCGCTGCAGTCCCTCGTTGAGGCGCTTGACGTAGCCGTCGATGAGCTCGACCGTCTTCGGGGACGCCACGACGTCCGCGTACGACTTGCCCTCCATGCCGTTCTCGGCGGCCCAGCCGAGGATGGTCGGCTCGTCGAGGGCGATGAGCGCGGTGCAGAAGTTACGGTCCGCGCCGTGCACCAGGATGTTGGAGACGAACGGACAGACCGCCTTGAACTGGCCCTCGACCTCGGCCGGCGCGATGTACTTGCCGCCGGACGTCTTGATCAGGTCCTTCTTGCGGTCGGTGATCCGCAGATAGCCGTCCACGGACAGCTCACCGATGTCGCCGGTGTGGAACCAGCCGTCGGCCTCCAGTACCTCGGCCGTCTTGTCCGGGAGTCCCTGGTAGCCCTCCATCAGCCCGGGGCCGCGCAGGAGGATCTCGCCGTCGTCGGCGATGCGGACCTCGGTGCCGGGAAGCGGCTTGCCGACCGTGCCGGTGCGGTAGGCCTCGCCCGGGTTGACGAAGGAGGCGGCGCTCGACTCGGTGAGGCCGTAGCCCTCCAGGATGTGGATGCCGGCGCCGGCGAAGAAGAAGCCGATCTCGGGCGCGAGCGCGGCGGAGCCGGAGACGCAGGCGCGGAGCCGGCCGCCGAACGCCTCGCGGATCTTGGCGAAGACGAGGGTGTCGGCGACCCTGTGCTTGGCGCCGAGCCCGAAGGGAACGGAGGCGGTGCCGGTGCGCCGGAAGTTGTCCTGGGAGACCTTCGCGTACTCGCGGGCGACCCCGGCCGCCCAGAGGAAGATCTTGTACTTGGCCCCGCCACCGGCACGGGCCTTGGCCGCGACGCCGTTGTAGACCTTCTCGAAGATCCGGGGGACGGCGGCCATGTAGGTCGGCTGGACGATCGGCAGGTTCTCGATGATCTTGTCGACCCGGCCGTCGACGGCGGTGACGTGTCCGACCTCGATCTGTCCGGAGGTGAGCACCTTGCCGAAGACGTGGGCGAGCGGCAGCCAGAGGTACTGGACGTCGTCCTTGGTGATCAGGCCGGTGGAGACGGTGGCCTTGGCCATGTACGACCAGTTGTCGTGCGGCAGCCGCACGCCCTTGGGGCGGCCGGTGGTGCCCGAGGTGTAGATGAGGGTCGCGAGTTGCCCGGGGGTGATCGCGTCGACCCGCTCGGTGATCGCGGCCGGGTTCTTGGCCAGGTGCTCGGCGCCCAGGGCCTCCAGGTCGGCCAGCGAGAGCACCCAGCCCTCGGGGTCGCTCTCGTCCGGTGCGAGGCCCTCGGCGTCGATGACGACGACGTGCGCGAGGTGCGGCAGTCCGGACCGGGACGCGCGGGCCTTGGCCAGCTGCGCGGCGTCCTCGGCGATCAGGACCCGGCTGTCGGAGTCGGAGAGGATGAACGCCGATTCCTCGGTGTTCGTCGAGGGGTAGATCGTGGTGGTCGCGGCGCCCGCGCACATCACCCCGAGGTCGGCCAGGATCCATTCGACCCGGGTGCTCGCGGCGAGCGCGACGCGCTCCTCCGGCAGCACTCCGAGGGCGATCAGCCCGGCCGCCACGGCGTAGACCCGCTCGGCCGCCTGTGCCCAGCTCAGGGACTTCCACTCGTCGGGTCCCTGGCCGGTGGCCGCGGGGACGGGGTAGCGGTAGGCCTCCCCGTCCGGGGTGGCCGCCACCCGGTCGATGAAGAGGGTCGCCACGGAGGGCGGACGGTTCTCGATCATGGTCTGTGTGTCGCTCACGACATCCTCCGGGCCTGCGGCAGTGCTTCACGACGGGCTGCTGGTTGGGGTGTGCTCTCCGCTTGCTTCTGCGTGCTTGATGGTTCTTGTTTAACTGGCGAGTAACTACGAAGCCGTGATCAGAGTAAAGCGCCCGCGCGCCCCGCGTAAGAGGCAACGGGACCCCGCTTCATAACGAACGGGCCCCCGCGGCGCAGCGTTCTGCGATGCGGGGACCCGTTCGTCTACCGGCCGGTAGGAGTGGGGGGCGGGGCCTGCGTGCCGCCGCTCCTCGCTCCCTGTCCGCCGGCTACTTCTTGGCCTTGGTCTCCCCGGCGGACTCGTCGGTCGACAGCACGGAGATGAACGCGTCCTGCGGCACCTCCACGTTCCCGACCATCTTCATCCGCTTCTTGCCTTCCTTCTGCTTCTCCAGCAGCTTCCGCTTACGGGAGATGTCACCGCCGTAGCACTTGGCGAGGACGTCCTTGCGGATGGCACGGACGGTCTCACGGGCGATGACCCGGGAGCCGATGGCCGCCTGGATCGGTACCTCGAAGTTCTGCCGCGGGATGAGCTTCTGCAGCTTGGCGACGAGCCGTACGCCGTACGCGTAGGCCTTGTCCTTGTGCGTGACCGCGGAGAACGCGTCGACCTTGTCGCCGTGCAGCAGGATGTCGACCTTGACGAGCTGGGCGGACTGCTCGCCCGTGGGCTCGTAGTCGAGGGAGGCGTAGCCCCGCGTCTTGGACTTCAGCTGGTCGAAGAAGTCGAAGACGATCTCGGCGAGCGGCAGGGTGTAACGGATCTCGACCCGGTCCTCGGAGAGGTAGTCCATACCGAGGAGCGTGCCGCGGCGCTGCTGGCAGAGCTCCATGATCGCGCCGATGAACTCGCTGGGCGCCAGGACCGTGGCCCGGACGACCGGCTCGTACACCTTGTCGATCTTGCCCTCGGGGAATTCACTCGGGTTGGTGACGACGTGTTCGGTGCCGTCCTCCATCTCGACGCGGTAGACCACGTTGGGCGCGGTGGCGATGAGGTCGAGACCGAACTCGCGCTCCAGCCGCTCGCGGACCACGTCCAGGTGGAGCAGGCCGAGGAAGCCGACGCGGAAGCCGAAGCCGAGCGCGGCGGAGGTCTCCGGCTCGTAGACCAGGGCGGCGTCGTTGAGCTGGAGCTTGTCCAGGGCCTCGCGCAGGTCCGGGTAGTCCGATCCGTCCAGCGGGTACAGACCCGAGAAGACCATCGGCTTGGGGTCCTTGTAACCGCCGAGCGCCTCGGTCGCCCCGTTGCTCAGCGAGGTGATCGTGTCACCGACCTTGGACTGCCGGACGTCCTTCACACCCGTGATGATGTAGCCGACCTCGCCGACGCCGATACCGTCGGACGGGGTCATCTCCGGGGAGGAGACACCGATCTCCAGCAGCTCGTGGGTGGCTCCGGTCGACATCATCCGGATGCGCTCGCGCTTGTTCAGCTGGCCGTCGACGACTCGGACGTACGTGACGACGCCGCGGTACGCGTCGTAGACCGAGTCGAAGATCATCGCGCGGGCGGGTGCGTCCGCCTTGCCGACGGGCGCCGGGACGTCCCGGACCACCCGGTCGAGCAGCGCGTCGACGCCCACACCGGTCTTCGCGGAGACCTTGAGGACGTCCTCGGGCTGGCAGCCGATGAGGTTGGCCAGCTCCTCGGAGAACTTCTCGGGCTGGGCGGCCGGCAGGTCGATCTTGTTGAGCACCGGGACGATGGTGAGGTCGTTCTCCATCGCCAGGTAGAGGTTGGCCAGCGTCTGGGCCTCGATGCCCTGCGCGGCGTCGACCAGCAGGACCGTGCCCTCACAGGCGGCCAGCGACCGGGAGACCTCGTAGGTGAAGTCGACGTGTCCCGGGGTGTCGATCATGTTGAGGACGTGGGTGCTGCCCTGGCCCTCACCGGTCGTGGGCGCCCAGGGCAGTCGCACCGCCTGGGACTTGATGGTGATGCCACGCTCGCGCTCGATGTCCATCCGGTCGAGGTACTGAGCGCGCATCTGCCGCTGGTCGACCACACCGGTCAGCTGGAGCATCCGGTCGGCAAGGGTCGACTTGCCGTGGTCGATGTGCGCGATGATGCAGAAGTTGCGGATCAGCGCCGGGTCGGTACGGCTCGGCTCGGGCACGTGGAGAGGAGTCGCGGGCACGCAGGGTCCTGATTCTTGAGACGCCGAACGCCGTGTCTCGGGTCGATGTCGGGTCGGTCGGATCTGTACGTAGCCTCCATCGTCCCACGCCTGCGGCGCGAAGACCGGTTTGGGCCGGTCGGAGTGCGACTGGTACCGTGGACAGCTGTGCCTCGTGGCTCTCGGGCCGCAAGGACACACATCGAAGATCCAACGAACCTGAAAAGGCTCTTTCGTGGCGAACATCAAGTCCCAGATCAAGCGGAACAAGACGAACGAGAAGGCGCGCCTGCGCAACAAGGCCGTCAAGTCCTCGCTCAAGACCTCGATCCGCAAGGCCCGCGAGGCCGTCGTGGCGGGCGACGTCGAGAAGGCCACCGTGGCCGTTCGCGACGCTTCGCGTGCCCTCGACAAGGCTGTCTCGAAGGGTGTCATCCACAAGAACGCCGCCGCCAACAAGAAGTCGGCGCTGGCCACCAAGGTTGCCACCCTCCAGGGCTGAGCATTCTGATGTGATCGCCGGTACGGACTCAGCGGGCCCTCTCTCCCGCTCCTGACCGGCACCCCGCGCCGCACACCGAACCTGCGTTCGCCACGCGGGTGCGGCGCACCAAGCGCATAGCGAAGGCCCCGGTCGTCCCCCTCCCCAGGGGAACGGCCGGGGCCTTCGGCATGTCCTGCGTACGAGGGACCGCGAGCGGTCTCGCTCGATGGTCGCGAGCGGACGGCGTCGCGGCCGAGGCGAGCCGACTGCGTTACGGCCGGCCAAACCCAGCCCGTCCGGCGATTGAGTACGCCCGAACGGCACGTTCAGGCCCGTCCGGCGATTGAGGACGCCCGAACGGGACGTTCAAGCCCGTCCGGCGATTGAGGACGGGGGGCCCGGCCGGGCGAACCCGTACCCGCACCCCCGGGCGCCTCCCCTACCGACCCGCCCGGCCCATACGCGCGGCCCGCGCCACCGCGACCACGGCCTTCTCCAGCGCGTACTCCGGGTCGTCCCCGCCGCCCTTGACCCCCGCGTCCGCGTCCGCGACCGCCCGGAGCGCGACCGCAACCCCGTCCGGCGTCCAGCCCCGCATCTGCTGACGCACCCGGTCGATCTTCCAGGGCGGCATGCCCAGCTCCCGGGCGAGATCGGCCGGCCGGCCGCCCCGCGCCGACGAGAGCTTGCCGATCGCCCGTACCCCCTGCGCGAGCGCGCTGGTGATCAGGACGGGGGCGACCCCCGTCGACAGGGACCAGCGCAGCGCCTCCAGGGCCTCTGCCGCCCGCCCCTCGACCGCCCGGTCGGCGACCGTGAAGCTCGACGCCTCCGCACGCCCCGTGTAATAGCGCCCGACGACGGCCTCGTCGATCGTGCCCTCGACGTCCGCGACGAGCTGCGACACCGCGCTGGCCAGCTCCCGCAGATCGCTGCCGATGGAGTCGACCAGCGACTGGCACGCCTCGGGGGTGGCGGAGCGGCCCAGTGTCCGGAACTCGCCCCGCACGAAGGAGAGGCGCTCGGCAGGCTTGGTGGTCTTCGGACACGCGACCTCCCGCGCCCCTGCCTTGCGCGCCGCGTCGAGCAGCCCCTTGCCCTTGGCGCCGCCCGCGTGGAGCAGCATGAGGGTGATCTCCTCGACCGGGTCGTCGAGGTACTTCTTGACGTCCTTGACCGTGTCGGCGGAGAGATCCTGCGCGTTGCGCACGATCACCACCTTGCGCTCGGCGAAGAGCGAAGGGCTCGTCAGCTCGGCGAGCGTGCCCGGCTGGAGCTGGTCGGAGGCGAGGTCCCGGACATCCGTGTCGGCGTCGGAGGCGCGGGCCGCCGCCACCACCTGCTGCACGGCGCGGTCCAGGAGCAGGTCCTCCTGCCCCACGGCGAGCGTGAGGGGAGCGAGCGGGTCGTCGGTGGAATTCCTTCTGGTGGCCATCGCCGTCCAGCATCCCACGGCCCACTGACAGCCCGGCTGCGACCGGGGCACTCCGGCACGTACCCGAGAATGGGCGGGTGAGCGATGTGAGACATGTACTGGTGCTGCCCGACCGCGACTGTGCGGAGGAGGCGGCGGGAGAGCTGGCCGACCGGTTCGGGGTCGCGGAGGAGCCGCAGCTCGTACGCGATGCGCTGGCCGGCGRGGACGACGCCGAGGACGCCCAGTGGCTGCTGGTCGTGGAGGACCCCGACCGGCGCCTGGACTCCGCGGCGCTCGATGCGTTCGCCGCGGAGTACGAGGGCTGGCTGGAGGCCCCGTAAGGGAGCTCCGCGCCGGCCCGTCAGCTCTTCGGAACGATCTGGATGTCCATGTCGATCGAGATGCTGGAGCCGACCGCGGCGATGCCACGGGCCAGCATCGTCTGCCAGGTGAGGGTGAAGTCCTCACGGTGCAGCTCGGTGGTGGCGCGGCAGGCGGCGCGGGTCTCGCCCTCCAGGCCGTTGCCGAGGCCGAGGTACTGGGTGTCCAGCGTCACCGTACGGCTCACTCCGTGCAGGGTGAGCGCGCCGCTGACGCCCCAGCGGGTACCGCCCCGGTGGACGAAGCGCTCGCTGTAGAACTCCAGCGTCGGATAGCGGCCGACGTCCAGGAAGTCGCCCGAGCGCAGGTGGTCGTCACGCATCTGGACGTTCGTGTCGATCGAGGCGGCATCGATGATCACGTGCATGGCCGAGTTCTCCATGCGGTCGGCGATCCGGACCGCGCCGGCGAAGGTGTTGAAGCGGCCGTGGATGCGGGCCATGCCGATGTGCCGGGCCGTGAAACCGATCTGCGAGTGCATCGGCTCGATCTCCCACTCGCCCGGGTCGGGCAGTTGCGGAGGCGCGGAGACCTGGAGCATCACATCGCCCAGGCCCGCGTGAGCGCCCTCGGCGACCGCGGCCGAACCGTGGAACGGGGTGAACCCCTCCGCCGTGACAGCCAGCCGGTACTCACCCGCCGGCACCGTGGCGAGGACGTTGCCGAAGGGGTCCGTCTCCCCGCCGACGACCTTGCGTCCCGCGGTGTCCGTGACGACGAACTCGGCCTGCTGCACCGGCTCGTTGACCGGGTCGAGCACGCGGCAGCTGAGGACACCCGCGGAGTCCGGTACGTCAAGTCCGGCGAGGGCGTTGCCGCGCACGGCACCCGTCGCTCCCTTGTTTCCGAGCCAACGGCCGAACATTTCCACGCACTCCCGGGGGCGGTTTCACCTCGGGCCGAAGGACTGGACGTCATTGTCGGGACAGCGACCCGCCGACGAATACGCATTCGATCACCCTTGGGGCGTTCGAGGCAAACAAAGCGGCTCGCCAGGGCTTGGGTGGAGGTGTTACCGAAGGTCCGAATTGATCGTTCCGTTTGTGTGTGTCACCCATTCGACGCAGAAACGCCCACCCCTCCCTCAGGAGGAAGCCGGTCGAGGCGCACCCCGAAGTGCTCGCGGTAGGCGGCGAGAACCTCCTCGTCGCTCCCCAGCGGCGTCTCGTGGCGCTCCGTCCCCACCGTCGTGAGGAGCTTGTGGCCCTTGAGCGTGATCCGCCCGGTGGCGGTGAAGCGCGAGCAGACCGGAGACCGTGTGAAGCCGGATTCGGGTGAGGTCCGGTGGTACCAGGCTCCGGCCCGGAAGTCGGCGAGCGCCCGGGGCCGCAGGTCCAGACGGAACTCGGGCACACCGTCCCGCAGCAGATCGAGGTCCCCGTACGGGCAGGGCGTCCCGTCGTCGCCGCCCTCGGCAGGAGCCTGCACGAACCGGAAGGTGCCGCGCGGGTCCCGCTGATCCGCGCGGTCACCGAGCGCGAGCGGGCCCTCAGCATGGTCACCGAAGCCGACATCGGCGAGCCACGGCCCCGTGCCGTCGTCCGTCTCCACCCGCAGCGCCATGTGGTCGTACGGGATGCCCAGCCGCCCCGCCCCACCGTGGACCCGCGCCTGGAGCAGCGTCACGCGGAAGCCGAGGGCTCGCAGCAACGCCGCGAAGGCGCCGTTGAGTTCGTAGCAGAACCCGCCGCGGCGGTCCGCCACGATCTTGTCGAGGAGCAGCTTCTCCTCCAGCACGATGTCCTCGCCGAGGTGGATCGAGAGGTTCTCGAAGGGCACGGTGGTGAGGTGGCGCAGTTGCAGCTCGCGCAGCGCTGCCGCGTCGGGACGGGCGGGCCGGGCGGCGCCGATGCGCTCCAGGTAGGCGTCGGTGGTCTGCGGCAGTCGTGGGTCCATGAGGGCAGTCTGTCCCGGCGGACGGCACCGCGTCGTGAGTCCTGCGCGAGCTGCAACTGCGCCACCTCACCACCGTGCCCTTCGAGAACCTCTCGATCCACCTCGGCGAGGACGATTTCACTCTCCGGAGTGGCGTGGTTATACACAACGGGCCGGTTTTCCACCGGAATCGGGGGTGCTCAGCGGGATCCCGTGGATGTGTCTAGCGTCACGAGGCATGGCTTCCCGATCACACCGTGCAACCAGTCGCGCGACCCGTCCCCCGTATCCGCCCGCCATCAGCGCGTCCGCGCGGCTGCGCGAGGCCGCGGCCGCGGCCGTACGCCCCCGCGCCCGCCGGCGGCCCGGCCCGTTCCCGGCGCCTCCCCGCATACGGCCCGGCCCGGACTCCCCGGTTCCGGCGCCGGCGAACCGGCTGAGATCACGCCCACGCCCGACGCGTCCCACGCCCACGCCCACGCCTGCGCCTGCGGCCGCGCCACGGTCGACACGACTGCTTGCATGACGGCTTGCACGACTGCTTGCAAAACGAGTTGCAGAACGGGTCGCGCGACTGGTTGCACGGTGTGATCGGGAAGCCATGCCTCGTGACGCTAGACACATCCACGGGATCCCGCTGAGCACCCCCGATTCCGGTGGAAAACCGGCCCGTTGTGTATAACCACGCCACTCCGGAGAGTGAAATCAGCGAGGCGAGACCACTGCTCCCAGCAGCCCCGGACCGGTGTGCGCGCCGATCACCGCACCCACCTCGCTGACATGCAGGTCGGCCAGGCCCGGAATCCGCTCACGCAGCCGCTCGGCCAGGCGCTCGGCCCGCTCCGGGGCCGCGAGGTGATGCACCGCGATGTCCACCGGTCCGCTGCCCGCCCGCTCCGCGACGATCTCCTCCAGCCGGGCGATGGCCTTCGAGGCCGTCCGTACCTTCTCCAGGAGTTCGATCCGGCCGCCGTCCAGTTGCAGGAGCGGCTTCACGGCAAGGGCCGAACCGAGCAGGGCCTGCGCGGCGCCGATCCTGCCGCCGCGGCGCAGGTAGTCCAGGGTGTCGACGTAGAAGTAGGCCGACGTGCCCGCCGCTCTCTTCTCGGCGGCGGCCACCGCGTCGTCCTGGCTGCCGCCCGCCTCGGCCGTCTCCGCCGCGGCCAGGGCGCAGAATCCGAGGGCCATGGCGACCATGCCGGTGTCCACCACGCGCACCGGCACCGGGGCGTCCTTCGCCGCGAGAAGGGCGGCGTCGTAGGTGCCGGAGAACTCCGCCGACAGGTGCAGCGAGACGATGGCGCTCGCCCCCGCGTCGGCAGCCGCGCGGTAGGCGGCCGCGAAGACCTCGGGGCTGGGCCGTGAAGTCGTCACGGAACGGCGCTTCTGCAGGGCCAGGGCGAGGGAGCGGGCCGAGATCTCGGTGCCCTCCTCCAGCGCCTGGTCGCCGAGGACAACGGTCAGCGGCACTGCGGTGATGCCATGCCGTTCCATCGCCTGGGGCGGCAGGT
The DNA here is from genome assembly GCF_008042275.1 of Streptomyces sp. OR43. GTDB lineage: Bacteria > Actinomycetota > Actinomycetes > Streptomycetales > Streptomycetaceae > Streptomyces. Next base: position 272,256 of record NZ_RDBK01000043.1, read on the forward strand.
AGGCCGTGGAATCGGTGACGATCGCGACATGGCGGGACATGAGCGGGAGGTTACCTGCCGGGGAGGGGGCTCGGCAGTCCGACCCCGACCGAATGATCAGTTCCGGTCGCTTCGGGCCGCATCCCGCCATCCCCGTTCACCTGCTGCCGACCGCCGCCGCCCGCTCCCGCCGGCCACGCCCGCCGACCACCTCACGAGCCACCACCACGAACCGCCACCACGGCGGTCCGCTTCCCGTAACGCCGTCAGTTCGTGGTCTCCGGCCGTGCCGCCTTCTGCCACGGATAGCCCGCCCGCAGCCGGGGATCCGGAGCCGTAAGGGCTTGCGGGGCCTGTGGAGCGCCCTCACCGCCCGCCGGGCCCGTCCCGGACCGCTCCTGACCGCGCGCCGGAGAATCCGGCGGCTCCGGAGCTGCCGTCCGGGACTCCGCTGCCGGCTCCTCCGTCGTCCAGTGCCGCAGCGCCCCGGCCTCCACATCGATCTGCACGTTCAGCGCCGCCAGATCGTCGTCGGCAAACTGCCGGGCCCGGTCCCTCGCGGCCCACCGCAGGGACTCCGCGGCGCGCGTGATCCGTTCGGTGCGCTTCTTCAGGTCCGGCAGCAGCGAAGCCACCGTCGCCTTGTCGGGCTCACGCTCCAGCCGCTTCAGGTCCTCGTCCAGCTCGCGGCCGTGCACCCCGAGGCGCTCGAACAGGCCCAGGGACTCCGAGAGCGAGGCGTCCTCGACGGCGCCCGCCTGCAGCGCCTCCTGAGTGGCCCGCATCGAGGTGCGCAGCGAGAGGCGGAGCTGCGCCAGTTCGCCGCCCACGCCCAGCTGCCCGTAGCTCTTGGCCCGCAGCGTGGTGTCCTCCACCGTGCGGCGGGCCTGCGTGATCGTGCGGTCCACGCCGCGCTTGGCCGCGCCGACGACCTTGACGGTCGCGTAGACGCCCAGAGCCATGAAGGCGACGACGAGCAGCCCCAGGATCAGGATCACGGCTTCCATGAGCGCCCCTCGGATGGTGTGACGGCTTGCGGCACGGTTTCACCCGCCCCTCCACCGTAAACGGAACGGGCAGGCGGAGGGTTCCATCGGAACCCCCAACCTGCCCGTAGGGGAAAGCCCTCACACCCGGAGAGCCGTCACACCGTCACGACGACGGTCGCCGCAGCCGCCGACCAGTGCCTCTCGTTCGGATCATGCCGGGCTCGCGCGGTCCCGCCTGATCCGGACAGAAGACCCTAGGCCGGAACGATGTTCACCAGCTTCGGCGCCCGGACGATCACCTTGCGGATGCCCGCCCCGTCCAGTGCCGCGACGACGGCCGGGTCGGCCAGGGCCAGGGCCTCCAGCTCGGCGTCCGTGATCGACGGGGAGATCTCCAGGCGTGCCCGGACCTTTCCCTTGATCTGGACGACGCAGGTCACGGTCTCGTCCACGACGTACGCCGGGTCGGCCACCGGGAAGTCCTGGTGCACGACCGACTCGGTGTGGCCCAGCCGGCGCCACAGCTCCTCGGCGATGTGCGGCGCCAGCGGCGCCACCAGCAGCACCAGTGCCTCGGCGACGGGCCGCGGCAGCGGACCACCGGCCTTGGTCAGGTGGTTGTTCAGCTCGGTGACCTTGGCGATGGCCGTGTTGAAGCGCATCCCGGCCATGTCGGCGCCGACTCCGTCGATCGCCTTGTGCAGCGCGCGCAGCGTGTCCTCGCCGGGCTCGGTGTCGACGACGGTGACCTCGCCGCTCTCCTCGTCGACGATGTTGCGCCACAGCCGCTGCAGCAGCCGGTACTGGCCGACGACCGCGCGCGTGTCCCAGGGTCGCGACACGTCCAGGGGGCCCATGGCCATCTCGTACAGACGCAGCGTGTCGGCGCCGTACTCGCCGCAGATCTCGTCGGGCGTCACGGCGTTCTTCAGGGACTTGCCCATCTTGCCCAGGACGCGGGAGACCTTCTCGCCCTCGTAGTAGTACGCACCGTCGCGCTCCTCGACCTCGGCCGCCGGGACCGCGATGCCGCGGCTGTCCCGGTAGACGAAGGCCTGGATCATGCCCTGGTTGTACAGCTTGTGGAACGGCTCGGCGGACGAGACGTGGCCAAGGTCGTGCAGCACCTTGGACCAGAAACGGGCGTACAGCAGGTGCAGCACGGCGTGCTCGGCGCCGCCCACGTACAGGTCGACGCCACCGGTCGGCTGACCCTCGCGCGGGCCCATCCAGTACTGCTCGATCGCCGGGTCGACCAGCTTCTCGCTGTTGTTCGGGTCCAGGTAGCGCAGCTCGTACCAGCAGGAACCGGCCCAGTTGGGCATGGTGTTGGTCTCGCGGCGGTACTTCCTGGGGCCGTTGCCGTCGCCCAGGTCCAGCGTGACGTTGACCCAGTCGGCGTTGCGCGACAGCGGGGTCTCGGGCTGGGTGTCTGCGTCGTCCGGGTCGAAGGTGCGCGGCGAGTAGTCGTCGACCTCCGGCAGCTCCAGCGGCAGCATCGACTCGGGCAGCGGGTGGGCGATGCCCTCCTCGTCGTACACGATCGGGAAGGGCTCGCCCCAGTAGCGCTGGCGGCTGAACAGCCAGTCGCGCAGCCGGAAGTTGACGGTGCCCTCGCCGACCCCGTGCTCCTTCAGCCACTCGGTGATCCGGATCTTGGCGTCGACGACGCCCAGGCCGTCCAGCGAGATCTCACCGTTCGCGGAGTTGACCAGCTTCGCGTCGTACGAGCCGAAGGCGTCCTCCCACGTCGAGGCGTCCGTGCCGCGGTCGTCCGACGGCTCGACGACACAGCGCATCGGCAGCTCGAAGGCGCGCGCGAAGGCGAAGTCGCGCGCGTCGTGCGCGGGTACGGCCATGATCGCGCCGGTGCCGTAGCCCATCAGGACGTAGTCAGCGATGAAGACGGGTACCTGCTCGCCGCTGACCGGGTTGGTCGCGTACGCGCCGGTGAAGACGCCGGTCTTGTCCTTCGCCTCGGCCTGGCGCTCCACGTCGGACTTGGCGGCGGCCTGCTTGCGGTACGCGGTGACGGCCTCGGCCGGGGTCGCGTGGCCGCCGGTCCAGACCGCGTGGGTACCGTCGGGCCAGGCGCTGGGAGTGATCTGCTCGACCAGCTCGTGCTCGGGCGCCAGCACCATGTAGGTGGCGCCGAACAGGGTGTCCTGGCGGGTGGTGAAGACGGTGATGCTGCCGGCCCCGTCGACCGGGAAGTCGACGCGCGCACCCTCGGAGCGGCCGATCCAGTTGCGCTGCTGCAGCTTGATGGCCTCGGGCCAGTCCAGCCCGTCCAGGTCGTTCAGCAGCCGGTCCGCGTAGGCCGTGATGCGCATGTTCCACTGGCGCAGCTTGGCCTTGAAGACGGGGAAGTTGCCGCGCTCGGAGCGGCCGTCGGCCGTGACCTCCTCGTTGGCCAGGACGGTGCCCAGGCCGGGCGACCAGTTGACGGGCGCGTCGGAGGCGTAGGCCAGCCGGTGGTCACTCAGGACGTCGGCGCGCTCGGCGGCACTCAGGGCGCTCCAGTCACGGCCGTCCGGGGTCGGGCGCTCGCCGCTCTCGAACTGGGCGACCAGCTCGGCGATCGGCCGGGCGCGGTCCGCCTCGGTGTCGTACCAGGAGTTGAAGATCTGCAGGAAGATCCACTGGGTCCACTTGTAGTACTCGGACTCGATCGTGGCGAACGAGCGGCGCTTGTCGTGGCCCAGGCCCAGCCGGCGCAGCTGCGCCGTCATGTTCTCGATGTTGGCCTCGGTCGAGATCCGCGGGTGCGTGCCGGTCTGGACGGCGTACTGCTCCGCGGGCAGGCCGAAGGCGTCGAAGCCCAGGGTGTGCAGGACGTTGTGGCCGCTCATCCGCTGGTGACGGGCGAAGACATCGGTGGCGATGTAGCCCAGCGGGTGACCCACGTGCAGCCCCGCACCCGAGGGGTACGGGAACATGTCCATGATGAACTTCTTCGGCTTGGCGGCCAGCTCCGGGTCGCCCGCCAGGTCACCGGTCGGGTTCGGCGCCTCGTAGGTGCCCTCGGCGTCCCAGAAGTCCTGCCAGCGTGCCTCGATGTCGGCGGCCATCGCTGCCGTATAGCGGTGCGGCGCAGCAACGTCGGCTGCGGAATTCGTCTCGCTCATGATCCTCAAAGCTCCATCGATCGTCATCTGCCGGCGCCCACGTCTACGGACACGCGTCTACGGAAACGAAAAAGCCCCTCGCACAGGAGGGGACGCCGCGCTGATGCCGACCAGGCGTTCTCACCGGTCGGGACTGATCAGCGCGGCTCGCTAAGCAGAAGGCGTACGGCACGCATGGCGTCAGGGTACCGCACAGGCCCGGCTCTCATCCGGGCGCCGCCGATCCGTGGACACGAGGCACGGTGGACCACGCGTCGGAACGTCCGGGAAGCGGGGGTTACTCCGCGTAATGCCCTCTATCGGGGCAACCATCCAAACCTCGTACCGGCCGGTATGGAGCGACTTAGCATGCGGCAACGGGACCGCTTTGCCGAGCCATTCGGAGTCGCCCCCCATGAACCCTCATCGCAAGATCCGCTCATCGGCCGCCCCTTCCCAGGGGCCGGGCCGCCAGGTGCAGGGCGGGCTGACCGTCGCTGTGCTGGTTCTCCTGCCGCTGCTCGCCGTGGCGGGCAGCGACGGTGTTCGCGCCACGCTCGACTTCACGACCGGTGTCCTCTCGCTGGTCTCGCTCACCGCCGCGGTGGGCTGGGGCCTCCTCGCGACCGACCGGCTGTTCCTCTCCTCGCGCCAGCGGCTGATCGGCCAGGCCGTCCACCGCACCGCCGCGGCCGCCTCGCTGGGCTTCCTGCTCCTCCACGTCACGGTGAAGGTCTCGCTGGGGCACGTGGCGCTGCTCGGCGCCGTCGTCCCCTTCGGTCTCGGGGCCGGGGGCACGGCGGGGCTCATCGGCTTCGGCGCGCTGGCCGGACTGCTGATGGTGGTGGCCGCCGCCACGGGCGCGCTGCGCAGCGCCTTCACCGGCCCCGCCAAGGTCGCCGGGCGCTGGCGTGCGCTGCACGCGCTGTCGTACCCGGCCTGGTGCGCCGCGCTGGTCCACGGTCTGTACGCGGGCCGGCCGCCCGCGGTCTGGGTCGTCGTGATGTACAGCCTGTGTCTCGTCGCCGTGGCGGCCGTGCTGAGCCTGCGCATGCTGCCACCGCCGGTGAAGCGGCGGATCGCCGGACTGATCACCGCGCTCGTGAAGCCGGACACCCTGCCCGGCGACCCGGATCCGGTGGCCCGCGAGGCCCCGCTGCCCGGCGCGGACACCGCGTCCCTGGCCGGGGCGTACGGGGCGGACGCCGGCAGCACCGGCACCGGCCGACGCGGCCTCGGCAGTCAGCTGCGCGGCGCCCCGCTGCCCTCGTCCTTCGAGTACCCCCGGACCACTCTCCCGGCGTCCGCCCCGTACGCCCCGGCCAGGGACGCGGTGTCCGCGCCGGGCAGCGGGGCCTCGCGGGCCACCGGATCCGGGTCGCCGGGCAGGGTGTCCGGCTTCACGAGCGCGGTGATCAGTCCG
>NZ_RDBK01000043.1:277853-475300 GCF_008042275.1 Streptomyces sp. OR43
GCTCCGACCGCCTCACCGGCCCGCCCCCGAGCAGGCCCGGCGGCGTCAAGGGGCCCGGGCCCGGAATAGCCGCCGGGTACCGCGCGGTCTCCCCGGCCGCCGGAACGGCCGCGCGAGGCGAGCCGTCCGGGCGCTGGCCGGCGCCCTCACCCGCCCCGCCGGTCCAGGCGCTGCGCCCGCCGCCCGCCGCCGCGGTGGCGGACCTTCCGTACACCGCGTACGAGCCCACGGCGCCCTACGCCCCCGCCCAGGAACCTCCGCACGTCTCCGGAGCCGCGACCGCCCCACTGCCCGCCGTCGGCGACACCGCACCGCTTCCGGGGCCGTTCTACCCGCCCCCGGCCGGCGAGCCCTGGACCGCACCCGCAGGAGACCGGCCGTGAACATCCCCCTCCCCGACGTACCGGAAGTGCGCGTCGTCGGCCTCCCCCAACTGACCAGCGGTTTCGACCTGGTGGAGCGGCTCGACCTCGGGATGCACCTGAAGGTGCACGGACCGCTGGAGCCGATGACCGGCGAACGTCTGGCGGAGCTCGCCGAGTCCATCTCGCTGACCGGCCGCGGCGGAGCCGGATTCCCCTTCGGCAGAAAACTGCGGGCCGTCGCCAAGGCGTCGATCCGGCGCGGGGTGCGGCCCGTCGTCGTGATCAACGGCAGCGAGGGCGAGCCCGCCTGCCGCAAGGACACGGTGCTCCTCAACCGCGCCCCGCACCTCATCCTGGACGGTGCCCTGCTGGCCGCGGAGGCGCTGGGCGCCCGCACCCTGATCGTCGCCGTCACCCGCAACTCCACGGAGATCTCGGTACGGTCCGCCCTCGCCGAGCGGGGTCTGTCCGACCGGCGCGGGCAGCCCCTGCGGGCCCGGGTGGTGCGTACGCCGGAACGCATGGTCTCCGGGGAGGCCTCGGCCGTCATCCGGGCCGCGTCCGGTGGCCCCGCCCTGCCACCGGGGCGCCGCGAACGGGCCGCGGAGTCGGGGGTCGGGGGCGCCCCGACCCTGTTGTCGAACGCGGAGACGTACGCTCAACTCGCCGTCGCCGCCCGCATGGGCGCCCGCCGCTACGGGAACACCGGGCTCCCCGACGAGCCGGGAACGGTACTCCTCACGCTCTCCGGCGCGGTCGCGCGTCCGATGGTCGTCGAGGTGCCCACGGGAGTGCCACTGCGGTACGTGCTCCAGCTGGCCGGAGCGCCCCCACTGCCGCAGGGCGTGCTGACCGGCGGCTATCACGGCAACTGGATCAGTGCGAACGCCCTGCACGACACCGTCGTCTCCCGTCAGTCGCTGGCCGCGGCGGGCGGGGCGCTGGGAGCGGGCGCGATCCTGCCGATCGGGCCGGAGACCTGTCCGCTCGGCGAGTCCCTGCGCGTGGCGAACTGGCTCGCCGCCGAGACCGCGGGCCAGTGCGGCCCGTGCAAGCTCGGGCTGCCGGCCGCCGCGGGCGGGCTCTCCGACGTGCTGAACGGGGGCGGGCCGGCCGCGTTGGAGGCACTGCGCGAGGTGACCCTGGCGGTGAAGGGACGGGGCGCCTGCAAGCACCCGGACGGTTCGGCGCGCTTCCTGTCCTCCACGCTCTCCACGTTCACCGACGATCTGGCCGCGCATGCGCTGGACGGCGGCTGCGGCCGCGAGACGCTCGGCGTCCTGCCGCTTCCCGCACCCGGTTACCAGGATGTGGAGGAGTCCATTCCCAGCGGCGAGAAGCTGGCCGTGGACTGGACGCTCTGCCGGGGCCACGGCCTGTGCGCCGACATCGTCCCGGAGTTGATCAGACTGGGCCCCGACGGCTATCCGGCCCTCGCGGACGCCGCGGTCCCGATGCATCTGCGGGGACGCGCCCAGCGTGCCGTACGCCGTTGTCCCGCCCTGGCGCTCCGGATCGAACAACCGGCTCCCGAGCGGCCCGTCCTGCCTCCGGGCAGCGGCCGCAAGGCCCTCGGCAGCGGCCGGAGTTGACCGGACACACAACGACTGGCGGGCCATCCGAATCGGATGGCCCGCCAGTCCTTCTTCACTGTGGAGCTAAGGAGAATTGAACTCCTGACCTCCTGCATGCCATGCAGGCGCTCTACCAACTGAGCTATAGCCCCGTGCTGCGCTGCCCGGTCTCCCGTGGCGACATCGAGAACATTACCGGTCACCCCGGCCGTCCACCAAATCGTTTCCGATCAGCCCCTCTCCGGCCGGTCACCGAGGCGGGTCAGGCGGTGGCGAAGGAGTAGAACCGCTTCAGCGTGCAGTGCTCCTCCAGCAGCCGTCCGTAGATCGGCTCCCCCTCGAGCTCCCGGTACGTCTCGATGGGGTCGCCCTTTATGACCAGCGCCCGTGCGCATTCCTCGCACCAGTACTGGTAGTCCACGTTGACCGGGTCCATGTCCCTGACGATGGGCGTACCGCTGCCGCACCAGTCGCATTTCCGCCTGTGTGCACCCATGGATCAGCTCCGGGTGCGGCCGCGGGCCGTGCACGGGGGGAGGACTCCGGTGTGGCCACCGGGCGTTCGGATCACCGGGGGACGCATCGGGACGGGCTCCGGGGGCAGGTCCGGGAGCTCGTGGCGGCTCGCAGGCATCGCACGCTCCTCCCCGTTCGGTCCGTCTCCCCCTCCGGCGGTCCGATTCTGCCATGAGCCCGCAAGGGGGGCAGCCCGCCGGAGATCCTCGGAGACCGCACCCGGGAACGAGAGGGATCACACCCTCGGACGGGAACAAACAAGGATCCCGCCCCCTGACGGGGACGGGATCCTGATTGTGGAGCTAAGGAGAATTGAACTCCTGACCTCCTGCATGCCATGCAGGCGCTCTACCAACTGAGCTATAGCCCCGCTGTCCGCTGTGTTTCCCTGCGTTTCCGCGCTGCGAACAAGAAGAACTTTAGCCTGTGACCAGCCGGAAAGTGAAATCCGGCCGGTGCCGCCCGAAGACGCCCTGCGAGCGCCGCCCGGGCACCCGGTCAGGCGTCGTCGCCGAGCACCGGTTCGGGCAGCGTGCCGGCGTTGTGCTCCAGCAGACGCCAGCCGCGGGCGCCCTCGCCCAGCACCGACCAGCAGCAGTTGGAGAGTCCGCCGAGCCCTTCCCAATGGTGCGCTTCCAGACCCAGCAGCCGGCCGATGGTGGTCCGGATGGTGCCACCGTGGCTGACGACGACGAGCGTGCCGTCGTCGGGCAGCTTGTCGGCGTGCGCGAGCACGACGGGGGCAGCCCTGTCGGCGACCTCGGTCTCCAGCTCACCGCCGCCGCGCCGTACGGGCTCGCCGCGCTTCCACGCCGCGTACTGCTCGCCGTACAGCCCCACGATCTCCTCATGGGTGAGGCCCTGCCAGGCGCCCGCATACGTCTCACGCAGTCCCGGATCGTGCGCGATGCCGTGCCCGGTGATCGCGGCGAGCTCGGCCGCCGTGGCCGCGGCCCGCCGCAGATCGGACGCGACGATCGCGTCCGGCTTCAGGGAGGCGAGCAGCCGGGCGGCCCGCCGGGCCTGCCCGACGCCTTCGTCGGTGAGCTCGATGTCCGTGGTGCCCTGGAACCGGCGTTCCAGGTTCCACGCCGTCTGGCCGTGGCGCCAGAGGACGATCCTGCGGCCCCTGCCGCTTCCGCTGCCGGTCAGCTCTGTTCACCTTCCGTGCCGCCGGTGAGCTGTGCGTGCTCCTCGGCCTTGCCGCGGGTCTTCACGGCATCCTCGGGAAGGGCGATCTCGGGGCAGTCCTTCCACAGGCGCTCCAGCGCGTAGAAGACGCGCTCCTCGCTGTGCTGGACGTGGATGACGATGTCGACGTAGTCGAGGAGGATCCAGCGGGCGTCGCGGTCGCCCTCACGGCGGACCGGCTTGGCGCCGAGCTTCTTCTGAAGCTGCTCCTCGATCTCGTCGACGATCGACTTGACCTGGCGGTCGTTGGGGGCCGAAGCCAGCAGGAAGGCGTCCGTGATCGACAGCACGTCGCTGACGTCGTACGCAATGATGTCGTGCGCGAGCCGGTCGGCGGCCGCCTGAGCGGCGGCGTTGATGAGCTCGATGGAGCGGTCCGTGGCGGTCACATGCAGGCTTTCGTCGGCGGTCAGATCAACCTCTAGGGTCTCACGGACCGCCGACAGCCCACGCAGTCATCTTTCGAAGCCGTCCAGAAGTCGTCGGGCGGCGCCCCAGAACGGGGCCGAAGCGAGTCCGAGGCGGGTCCGGGGCAGGTCCGGGAACGGCTTCGGGGCGGCTCCGGAAAGGACTCCGGAACCGCCCCGAACCTGACCGGCGCACCGGTCCGGCCGTACCGCAGGCCTACTTGATCTTGTAGTCCCCGCCGAGGACGACGGACACGTCCGCGTTGCCGGCCGGCTTGCCCTGCTTGACCGCGCTCGCCGGCAGCCCGAGGGTCGTGGCGACCTCGGCCGCCTTCTTCTTGTCCGCCGGATCCTTGTAGACGACCTCGGAGGAGGTCACGGCGTCCGACTTCCCGCTGTTGACGAAGGTGTAGCCGCCGTTGACCAGCTCGATCCGGGCGGACTCCGTACCGCGGTCGCTGCCCGTGGCGTTCTTGACGCCGACCCGCACCGCGGCGTCCGCGGCCGGGGCCTTGAACGAGCCGCCCAGGATGTCCTTGACCACACTCTCCGTGGCGGCCTCGGTCAGCGTGCCGTCTTCCTGCACGGGAAGCAGCGCGGTCTTGTAGTCGCCGATCTTGGCGTGCTCGGCGAGCTTGGCCAGGGAGGCGCCCAGGTCCTGCTCGGGCAGGGACGGGTCGAGGATCTGGGCCAGCGTCTGGACGGTGACCGTGGCCGCCTTCGGGTCGTCGGAGATCTTCCGCAGCACGCCGCGCATGACCTGTCCGAACCGCATCAGCTGCTTGGCCTCGGCCTCGTCGGGACCGCGGTACGTGGCGTACGCGACGGCCATCGGGCCGCTGAGGGTCTGCGCCTCGCCCTTCTTCACCAGGGGCGCGGCGCCCTTCTTGGCGTCGGGAACAGCGGTGTCCGTGTCGACCTCGATGTTGCCGACCAGGTCGACGAGGTTCTCCAGATACGGGGTGTCCAGCCGCCAGGTGCCGCTGATCTCGGTGCCGAGCAGGGCGTCGATGGACTCGCGGGTGCCGGACGTCCCGTCGTCCTCGACCGACTTGCCGAGCGTGGTGGTGGCGCCGTCCTCGTCGGAGACGGCCAGCGAGTTGGGCAGCAGGACGGTGGTGCCCTGCTTGGTGGTGACGTTGTCGACGAGCAGGGCCGTGGAGGTGCCGCCGGCCTTGGTGTTGTGGAGGTGGACCACGATGACGTCCCGCCGCTGCGGGCCGGTCGCCGTGGCGCTCTTCTCCTCCGACGCGGAGAGACCGGGAAGCTTGTCCGCCGACCACAGGTAGCCGACGCCGCCGACCACGACGAGGGCCGCGACGACGATCAGCGCGACCATCCGGTTGTGACCGCGACGGCGTGCCTCCTCGCGGCGTTCACTGCGGCTCTCGGTGAACTTCAGCCAGTCGATGACGTCTTCGGAGTCCTCGTCGGGCTCCTCGATGAAGGAGAACTGCTCCGTGCGGTAGTCGCGGTCTCCCCTGCGCGGCCCCGGGACGCCCGTCCCGGGCTCCGCGGCCTGCTCCGGTTCCGGCTCCCGCAGGGGCGGGGCGGGCGCGGCTTCGGGCGCCGGGGCCTGCTGCGGGATGCTCCACTGCTGGGTGGTGTCGACCGCGGCGGGCTGCTGGCCCGTGTCGTAGCCGTAGCCACCGTCGTAGCCGTACCCCTGCTGCGGAGGCTGCTGCGGGTGGTGCTGGGTGCCGTACGGGTCGTACTGCTGCGGGGGCGCGGCGGGCTGTTGCTGCTGGGCATACGGGTCGTAGCCGTATCCCTGACCTGCCTGCGGCGCCTGCTGCTGGGGCTGCTGGGCCTGGTGCGGCGCCTGGGGCTGCTGCTGGGCGTACGGGTCGTACGGCTGCTGCCCGGGCTGCTGGTACACCGGCTGCCCGTACTCGTCGTAGCCGACGATCTGCGGCTGCTGGTAGTACGGGTCGTACGGCTGCTGTCGGTCGTTCACCGGTGCCCCTCTCCGTGGCTCATTCGCCGCGGTACAGCTGGCGCTTGTCGATGTAGCGGACCACACCGTCCGGTACCAGGTACCAGACCGGCTCCCCCTGGGCGACCCTCGCACGGCAGTCCGTGGAGGAGATGGCCAGCGCGGGGACCTCCACGAGGGAGACGCCCCCCTCCGGCAGCCCGTCGTCCGTGAGCACGTGCCCCGGCCGCGTCACACCGATGAAGTGGGACAACGAGAAGAGCTCGGCGGCGTCCCTCCAGGTGAGGATCTGGGAGAGGGCGTCGGCGCCCGTGATGAAGAAGAGGTCCGCGTCGCCGTGGACCTCGCGCAGGTCCCGCAGGGTGTCGATCGTGTACGTCGGGCCCTTGCGGTCGACGTCGCTCCGGCTGACCGAGAACTGGGGGTTGGACGCCGTCGCGATGACGGTCATCAGATAGCGGTCCTCGGCCGGGGAGACCTCCTTGTGGCTCTTCTGCCACGGCTGCCCGGTCGGAACGAAGATCACCTCGTCGAGGTGGAACTGGGCGGCCACTTCACTGGCCGCCACCAGGTGTCCATGATGGATCGGGTCAAACGTCCCGCCCATCACGCCGAGTCGGCGCTTTCCGCGGCCGGTAGGCACTTCCTGCTCTCCCATGCGTGCAGAGCCTACTGGCACAGCTGTACGCCTCGGCCTCAGCGGTCGCGGTTGAAGCGCGTGGTGATCCACAGAAGGAGGAGAAGCGCGACAAACGCACCGCCACCGGTGAGGAGCGGGCTGAGACTTTCGTGGTTTCCACCGTGCTCGCCCTCGGCGGCGACGGTGACCAGCTGGTGTGCGGTGCTCGTGAGGCTCATCTTCGGCAGGACCTATCGATCGGGAGTCGGAGGGAAGACGTCGCGGACATCGTATGCGGGTGCCCCGGGCACGCTCACGCCGACTCAGTCGTTGTGGTCGTCGTTGCGGTATCCGCGCAGCAGGAACCAGGCGAGCAGGGCCGCTCCGACGAGCGAGGCGATCAGGACGATGCGGATCGTGTTGCCCGGCCCCTGGTCCTCGGATGCGGCAGCGAGCAGAGCAACGGTGTGCGGCATGTCGGGCGTCTCCTCAGTTGTCCACAGCCCCCCGCACACCGTAGCCCCAGCACCTACGCTGGGATTTGTCAGGGGGCGAGCAGAGTCTCGTACGAACAGGGGGCCCATTCATGACCGACGGCAGCCACGAGAGCCAAGGCCAGGTGCCGAGCAGGCAGCGCAGGCGATTCCCCGGGATCTCCTCCCGGGCGTACGAACACCCGGCGGACCGCTCGGCCCTGGTGGCGCTGCGCAAGCTGAGCGGTTTCGACACCGTCTTCAAGGCACTGAGCGGACTGCTGCCGGAGCGCAGTCTGCGACTGCTCTTCCTGTCGGACTCCGTCCGGGTGAGCGACGCGCAGTTCAGCCATCTCAACGACATGCTGCGGGACGCCTGTTACATCCTGGACCTGGAGAAGGTCCCGCCGATGTACGTCAGCCAGAACCCGCAGCCGAACGCCATGTGCATCGGTCTGGACGAGCCGATCATCGTGGTGACAACGGGCCTGGTCGAGCTGCTCGACGAGGAGGAGATGCGGGCGGTCGTCGGCCATGAGGTGGGACACGCCCTCTCCGGTCACGCCGTGTACCGCACGATCCTGCTCTTCCTCACCAACCTCGCCCTCAAGGTGGCCTGGATCCCCCTCGGCAACGTCGCGATCATGGCGATCGTCACTGCGCTGCGCGAGTGGTTCCGCAAGTCCGAGCTGTCCGCCGACCGGGCCGGGCTGCTGGTCGGCCAGGATCTGCGGGCCTCGATGCGCGGGCTGATGAAGATCGCCGGCGGCAACCACCTCCACGAGATGAACGTGGACGCGTTCCTCGCCCAGGCCGACGAGTACGAGAAGGCCGGCGATCTGCGCGATTCCGTCCTCAAGATCCTGAACGTGCTCCCCCGTTCGCACCCGTTCACCACGGTGCGCGCGGCCGAGCTGAAGAAGTGGTCCGAGACCCGCGACTACCAGCGGATCATGGACGGCCACTACCCGCGGCGCGACGAGGACAAGGACACCTCGGTGACGGACGCGTTCAAGGAGTCCGCCTCGCACTACGCCGATTCGGTGCGCAGCAGCAAGGACCCGCTGATGAAGCTGGTCGGCGACATAGCGGGCGGCGCCGGTGACCTGGGCGGCAAGCTCCGCGACAAGTTCACCGGCGCGGGCGGCGGCAAGGGTGCCGGGACGCCCGGGGGCGACGCTACGGACGGCCCACAGGAGTCCCGGAGGCCTGAGGACCCTGAGGGCCCGTCCGGCCCCGGGGCGGCGGGGAGCTGATCTCCAGGGTCCCGCACAGCGCCCCGGTGGGCCAGCCCGTCGCGTACGGGTCGGTGCCCACCGGGCCGCGGGCCACCGCCCGCTCGCCCGCGCGCAGCGGCCGCAGGTCACCGGTGGTCTCGTCCGGGCAGGACTGCGGGCCGGCCTGGACATAGCTGGACCGCACCTCCAGCCGGTGCAGCCGCAGATCGTCCCGGTCGAACCGGAAGCGCATCTCGCGCCGTACGGTGAACAGCGAGGCGCCGCCCGCCCGTTGGGGCCCGGAGACGGCCGGGTGAAGCACATAGGCGAAGGTGTGGTCCGACACCACCTCCAGGGCGTCGGCCCCCGTCTCGGCATACCGCAGGGTGCCCCGGACCCGGATCTCCGGATCGGGGGTGACCTCGGCCGGGTCGAATCGCACCAGCCAGCCGGTCGCCGCGTGCTGACCGTCGTCGTGCGGGGTGTCCATGCTCTGTTCGAACTGCTCCATCTGGTCCGGATCGAGGAGCGACTCCACGGGCCGTACCGCGTTCCCGCCGAGGACGTCGAGGTCGAGGGAGGAGGCCATCAGATAGTCCCTGGCGGTGACCACGGCGGTGTACACCTGACTGTCGGAGAAGTTGTCCGTCCGCCGGGTCACCGGAAGGCTGATGCCCGCAGCCCCTTTCGGGAACGAGGCGGCGGGGCTGCTCGCGAAGAGGCCCGCCGGGGTACCGGCGGGCACGGCGCCGCGCGGGGCCAGCGGGACGACGGTCATCCGCAGCGGCTCGGCCCGTCTCGTGACGGGGTTCGGGTAGGGGTGGCGGAAGCCCATGAAGACGGCCGCGCCGAAGGCCAGGGCGATCAGGACAACCAGGGCGAGCGCGGCCCGTGAGCCATTGCGGACGGACCGGCCCGGCAGGCTCCGCACGGCGCGGGCGTGCTCCCCCATGCGCTCCTGGGCGGAGAACTCCTGCAACCGGGCAGCCCGCACGAATGACTCGTCGAAGACGAGTGAGCGGTACTCGTCCTCGCTGCCGCTCGCCCCGTTCTCCGACGGGCCTTCGGGTGGATCTCCGCGGTCTGCCATGACTTCTCCCGACTCCACGCCACCGACCGGGACCGAAACGGTGCGCCCCTTCCGGCCGGAAAGCTCCGGACAGGGTCTGTCCGTCATGCGTGGGCATGCGCGGACAAGTGAGAAGCCCCCTCTTCGAACGGGTGAGGGGTCATATCTTCAGAGTAGGTCTATTGCGACGGAGGTAAACGCGGTGACGGGCGGGAACTGCCGCGGGGTTCCCCCGGTCGGGCGGATCCGGGCCGAGGAATCGTCAGCGGCCCGGGGACCGTTACCGGCCGGGAGAGCGTCACCGGTCAGGGAAGCCTCACCGGCCGGGGACCGTCACCGGCCGCGGAAGCGTCGGGGCCAGGTGCGGGCGGGAACCTCGGTGGCCGGGTCCGGCGGGCGCTTCTGCGGCTCAGGGCGTGCGCGGGACGGCGGAGACCATCGGGCGGGAGTAGCCGTCCGCGGCGGACGGGGCCGCGGTGGGCCCGGGCGCGCTGTCCACGCCGCTGGTCGCCGGGGGCGGAACCTGGTCCTGGCGGTCGCCCGAGGTATTGCGGAAGACGGCGCTGAAGGCCAGCGCGACCATGCCGACGCCCATCAGCAGTGCGAGCAGCCAGGCCACCGGCCTGTGCCAGCGAGCGGCTCCCCGGTAGGGGCGCAGGGCACCGCCGTGACGCCCGTAGGGGCCGCTGACGGGGTAGTCGTCGTCCTCGTCGAGCGGGTCGTAGCCGGGCCCGTAGGTGCCGCCCGGCCCGTAGCCGTCGTCGTAGAGGTCATCGTCCAGCGGGCCACCGCCGGCCCGGGTGCGGAAGGCGTCGGCCTCGGCGCGCGCCTCGGCGGCGGCCAACAGCCGCTCGACCGCGGTCGGTTCATGGAACTCGGCTGCCTGGACGAAGTCCTCGTCGAACACCACGGAGGCGAAGTCCTCGTCCGCGCCCCCGCGGTCGTCGTCGGGCTCCCAGCCGTTCGGGAACGGCCTGCCCCCCACGTCGTCCGGCACAGCTTCAGCCTAGACCCGCGGGATGGTTTTGGGCAGGGAGACGGCACATTCGCCGCATCGCACCGGTCACCTCACATGGCCGTCGCCGGTCACGATGTACTTCGTGGACGTCAGCTCCGGGAGCCCCATCGGGCCCCTGGCGTGCAGCTTCTGGGTGGAGATACCGATCTCCGCGCCGAAGCCGAACTGGCCGCCGTCCGTGAACCGCGTCGAGGCGTTCACGGCCACCGTCGTCGAATCCACCAACTGGGTGAAACGGCGCGCCGCGGCCTGGGAGGTCGTCACGATCGCCTCGGTGTGGCCGGAGGACCAGAGCCGGATGTGCGCCACGGCCGCGTCCAGCGACTCCACGACGGCCGCCGCGATGTCGTACGAGAGGTACTCGGTCTCCCAGTCCTCCGCCGTCGCCGCCACCACGGTGGCCTTGGTGCCCTCCGCGTACTCCAGGACCCGCTCGTCGCCGTGCACGGTCACGCCGGCCTCGGCGAGGGCGTCCAGGGCTCGCGGCAGGAACGCGCCGGCGACGTCCTTGTGGACCAGGAGCGTCTCCGCGGCGTTGCAGACGCTCGGGCGCTGCGCCTTGGAGTTGACCAGGATGGCGACGGCCATGTCGAGGTCGGTCTGCGCGTCCACGTACACATGGCAGTTGCCGGTACCGGTCTCGATCACCGGGACGGTGGACTCCTCGACGACGGTGCGGATCAGCGAGGCGCCGCCGCGCGGGATGAGCACGTCGACCAGGCCGCGCGCCCGCATGAGCTCGCGTACGGAGTCACGGTTCTCGCCGGGCACCAGCTGGATCGCGTCGGCCGGCAGACCGGAGCCGCCGACCGCGTCACGCAGCACCCGCACGAGCGCGCTGTTGGAGGCGTGGGCGGAGGACGAACCCCGCAGCAGCACGGCGTTGCCCGACTTCAGACAGAGGGCCGCGGCGTCCACCGTCACGTTGGGCCGTGCCTCGTAGATGATCCCGACGACGCCGAGGGGCACCCGGACCTGGCGCAGGTCGATGCCGTTGGGCAGGGTCGAGCCGCGCACCACCTCGCCGACCGGGTCGGGCAGCGCCGCCACGTCCCGTACATCGGCCGCGATGGCGCGGATCCGCTCGGGGGTGAGGGTGAGCCGGTCGACGACCGACTCGCTGGTCCCGGCCTCGCGGGCGCGCGCCACGTCCTCGGCGTTGGCCGCGAGGATGTCGCTGGTCCGCACTTCGAGCGCGTCCGCGATCGCCAGCAGTGCGTCGTCCTTCGCCGCGCGCGGAAGTGGCGCGATGTCGGCGGCGGCGGAGCGGGCCCGGTAGGCGGCCTGGGCGACCGGGGACATGTTGTCGTACGGCGAAAGCGTGGTCATGCCCGCAGGGTAATGCGCACGCTGCGGGCATCTGTCACGTATCCCGTGATGCGAGACGGCCGTCCGGGGGACGGCCGGTCAGTACGGGTGCACGCCGACCGGGGCGGCCGGGGGCGGCCCGTACCCCTCGGCGACGCGCTGGTGGTACGTCTCGCGGTCGATGACCTCCAGGCCGACGATCTCCCAGGGCGGCAGCCCCGCGCTGGAGCGGTGCTCTCCCCACAGCCGCAGGGCCACCGCCGCCGCGTCGTGCAGGTCGCGGGCCTCTTCCCAGTAACGGACTTCCGCGTGGTCGTTGGCGTAGCGGCTGGTCAGCAGGAAGGGGTGGTCGTGCGCGAGCTGTTCGAGGCCGCGTCTGACCTCCTTCAGCGGAATCTCGGTGCCGGAGACGCAGAGCGTGATGTGCCACAGCTTCGAGGCGTTGCGTTCCTGGCCGGCTGAGGCCGGTTCGGGCCCGGTCCGTTCGTCTCTCCGGTCCGCGGACCTGCTCGTGTCGAAGCCGATCCCTGCTCCGACGCTGGTCAGGGCGCGGCCACCCGTTCCTCGGGGCGGCGCCCCCGGGCGCGCTCGTCTCACCGGCGGCCTCCTGTGAATGTGTTGCTGTGCTGAAACCCGCAGTGTCCCTGCTACAAAGTGGACCAGTCCGCGGCCCGGCTTGGGGCGGTTTTCGTGAAGGTCTCTGCCCGAAGGCTGGACTTTCAGCCGTTTCAGGGGTTCGTCAGGTGTCGAGAACGACAAGATCGTCCCTGTGTACGACCTCGCGTTCGTAGGCGGGACCGAGTTCGCGGGCCAGGTCACGGGTGGAGCGTCCGAGGAGCTGCGGGATCTCCTTGGCGTCGAAGTTGACGAGGCCGCGGGCCACCGGCCGGCCCCGCAGATCGCGCAGCTCCACCGGGTCCCCCGCGGTGAACTCGCCCTCGACCGCGGCGATCCCGGCCGGCAGCAGCGAGCTGTGGCGCTCGACGACCGCCTGCACGGCCCCGTCGTCCAGGGTCAGCGACCCCTGCGGGGTGGAGGCGTGGGCGAGCCACAGCAGCCGGTCCGCCGAGCGGCGTCCGGTGCGGTGGAAGTAGGTGCCCGTGTCACGGCCGGCCAGCGCGTCGGCCGCGTGGCTCGCGGAGGTCAGGACGACCGGGACGCCGGCCGCGGTGGCGATCCGGGCGGCCTCGACCTTGGTGACCATGCCGCCGGTGCCGACACCCGCCTTGCCGGCGCTCCCGATGCTGACCCCGGCCAGATCGGCGGGGCCGGCGACCTCGGCGATGCGGGTGGTCCCGGGGATGCTCGGATCGCCGTCGTAGAGGCCGTCCACGTCGGAGAGCAGGATCAGCAGGTCGGCGCGGACCAGATGCGCGACGAGCGCGGCGAGCCGGTCGTTGTCGCCGAAGCGGATCTCGTCCGTGGCGACCGTGTCGTTCTCGTTGACGATCGGCAGCGCGCCCATGTCCAGCAGCTGGTCCAGGGTCCGGTAGGCATTGCGGTAATGGGCGCGGCGGCTGGTGTCGTTGCTGGTGAGCAGGACCTGGCCGACACGGACGCCGTAGCGGGCGAAGGAGGCGGTGTAGCGGGCGACGAGCAGCCCCTGGCCGACGCTGGCCGCGGCCTGCTGCCTGGCCAGGTCCTTGGGCCTGCGGTGCAGTCCGAGCGGGGCGAGTCCGGCCGCGATGGCGCCGCTGGAGACGAGGACGACCTCGCGCTCGCCGCCGCTGCGCACCTTGGCGAGGACGTCGACGAGTGCGTCGACCCGGTCGGCGTCGAGACCTCCCGCGGCGGTGGTGAGAGAGGAGGAACCGACCTTGACGACGATCCTGCGGGCCTCCGTGACGCCCTGCCTGGCCCCTGACACGTGCATCCCCCATGGTTCGCCTCGCTGGACCCCGCAATCTACGCGAGCACGGGAATCGGCGCCTTCGTGTTCCGCACCGTGGACCCCGCTTCGTCCGCATCCGTACCGTTCCGTATCCGTTCCGCCCTGCGACTCGTTGCAGGGGTGGCGGCTCCACCGCCGAAGACCCGGCGAGTTCCAGGAACAGGACGTGATCGCATGCGCCAGCTCTCCATCCCCGGGGCCTGGGTGCACGAGCCCCAGGTCATCCCCGACTCCCGCGGAAGCTTCCATGAGTGGTTCAGGGCCTCGGATCTCGGGGAGGCCGAGGGCCATGGGCTGGGGCTCGCGCAGGCCAACTTCTCCACCTCGCGCCGGGGCACGCTGCGTGGGATCCACTTCGCCGACGTGCCGCCGGGTCAGGCGAAGTACGTGAAGTGCGTACGGGGCGCGGTACTCGACGTGATCGTGGACGTCCGGGCCGGCTCGCGTACGTACGGACGGTGGGAGGCGGTCCGTCTCGATGACACCGATCACCGGGCGGTCTACATCGCCGAGGGGCTCGGTCACGCCTTCATGGCGCTGACGGACGACGCGGGCGTCCTCTACCTCTGCTCCGAGGGCTATGCGCCCGGGCGTGAGCGCGGCATCGATCCGCTCGATCCTGAGCTGGGCATCGAGTGGCCCGCGGACATCGTGCCGCTGCTGTCCGGGAAGGACGCCGCGGCGCCCACGCTCGCCGAGGCGGGGCAGCTGGGGCTGCTTCCCTCGTACGCGGAGTGCGAGGCGTACTACGCGCGGCTGCGGGCGGGAGAACCCGCGCTCAGCCCGGCCGGCCGCTGATCAGCGGGCGCTCTGCGGCGAGCAGGGCCGAGAACGCCTCGTCCAGGGCGGCGCGCCAGTCCCGGACGGGTTCGATCCCGGCCGCGGCGAACCGGTGGTGGGCGAGCACGCTGTACGCGGGCCGGGGGGCCGGGCGGGGGTACGCGTCGCTGGTGGTGGGCCGGACCCGGGCGGGGTCCGCGCCGAGCAGCCGGAAGATCTCCCGGGCGAAGCCGCACCAGGTCGTCTCGCCGGAGCTGGTGCCGTGGTAGACGCCCGCCGGGGCGGTGCCCTCCAGCGCGGCCCGTCCGAGCCGGACCAGCCGCGCGGCCAGGTCGACGGTCCAGGTGGGCTGTCCGCGCTGGTCGTCCACCACGTCGAGGGTGTCCTTGATGCCCTCCAGCCGGATCATCGTGCGGACGAAGTTGGCGCCGCCCGCGCCGTAGAGCCAGGCGGTGCGCACCACGTAGCCGGTGTCGGGGAGCGTCTCCAGGACGGCGCCGTGCTCGCGGCAGGCCGCCGCCAGGACGGCGGGCCCGGTGCCGTTGATCCGCAGGGCCGCGTCCTCCTGCTGCTCGGCGTCGTCGACGGCGGTCCAGGCCGCGCAGTTGACCACGACGGCGGGCCGGTGGGTGGCGAACATGTCGCGGACGCGGCCGGGGTCGGCGATGTCCAGGGCCGTGCGGTCCGCGGCGACGGCGGTGACGTCCTCGTGGGCGAGCGCGGCCACGAGGTCCTGTCCGAGCATGCCCGCGGCGCCGGTGACCAGCCAGCGCGCGCTCACAGGGCGGCCCTCTCCTTGAGCGGCTCCCACCAGGAGCGGTTGTCGCGGTACCAGCGCACGGTCTCGGCGAGCCCGGTACGGAAGTCCTTGCGGGGCTCGTAACCGAGCTCCTCGCGGATCCGGGTGCAGTCGACGGAGTAGCGCCGGTCGTGGCCCTTGCGGTCCTCGACGTGGATGACGTCGGTGTCCCAGTCGGCGTCGCACGCCTCCAGGAGCAGCCGGGTGAGCTCCTTGTTGGAGAGCTCGGTGCCGCCGCCGATGTTGTAGACCTGGCCCGCGCGGCCCTTGGTGCGGACGAGCTCGATGCCCTGGACGTGGTCGTCGATGTGCAGCCAGTCGCGGACGTGGGCGCCGTCGCCGTAGAGCGGGACCGGCCTGCCCTCCAGCAGGTGGGTGACGAAGAGCGGGATGACCTTCTCGGGGAAGTGGTGGTGCCCGTAGTTGTTGGAGCAGCGGGTCACCCGCACGTCGAGTCCGTGGGTGCGGTGGTAGGACAGCGCGACCAGGTCACTCGACGCCTTGGAGGCGGAGTACGGGGAGTTGGGCGCGAGCGGTTCGCTCTCGCTCCAGGAGCCTTCGTCGATCGATCCGTAGACCTCGTCGGTGGAGATGTGCACGAAGGTCCGCACGCCCGCCAGGTGCGCGGCGTGGACGAGGGTGTGGGTGCCCAGGACGTTCGTACGCACGAACTCGGCGCCGCCGTCGATGGAGCGGTCCACATGGGATTCGGCGGCGAAGTGCACCACCTGGTCGTGCCCGGCCATCAGGCCGTCGGCCAGTTCCGCGTCACAGATGTCGCCCTGGACGAACGAGAAGCCGGGGTGGCCGCGCACGGCGTCGAGGTTGGCCGGGTTTCCCGCGTACGTGAGCTTGTCGAGCACGGTCACGGCCACGTCGCCGGGGCCGTCCGGGCCCAGCAGCGTACGGACGTAGTGGGAGCCGATGAAGCCGGCGCCGCCGGTCACCAGGAGGCGGGTCGTCATGAGGAGATCTGCACCTTGCTGTGGTCGCCGAGGACGAGTCGGTGGGCGGAGGGGCTCCGGGGCGCGGGGGTCACCTCGACCTCGTGGCCGATGAGGGAGGCCTCGACGCGGCGGACGCCGTCGATGGAGGCACCGCGCAGGACGATGGAGTACTCGATCTCGCTGTCCTCGATCCGGCAGTCGTGGGCGACCGAGGTGAACGGTCCCACGTAGGCGTCGCTGATCACCGAGCGGGCGCCGATGATGGCGGGGCCGACGATCCGGCTGCGGGTGACCCTGGCTCCGGGCTCGATCCGGACCCGGCCGATGATCTCGCTCTCGTCGTCGACGTGGGCGCCGCGCGTGCAGGGCTCGACGGTCTCCAGCACGGTGCGGTTGACCTCCAGCATGTCGGTGACGTTGCCGGTGTCCTTCCAGTATCCGCGGATCGTGGTGGAGCGGACGTCCCGCTCCTGGTCGATCAGCCACTGGATGGCGTGGGTGATCTCCAGCTCGCCGCGCCAGGACGGGCGGATGGAGCGGACGGCCTCGTGGATGACCTTGGTGAAGAGGTAGACGCCGACGAGCGCCATGTCGCTCTTGGGCTCCTTCGGCTTCTCCTCCAGGGCCACGACCCTGCCGTCCCCGTCGAGTTCGGCGACGCCGAAGGCGGTCGGGTCGGGCACTTGGGTCAGCAGGATCTGGGCGTCGGGCCGGTCCGCGCAGAAGCCCTCGACCAGTCCGGCGATCCCGCCGACGATGAAGTTGTCGCCGAGGTACATGACGAAGTCGTCTTCGCCCAGGAAGCGCTGGGCGATCAGGACCGCGTGGGCGAGGCCGAGCGGTTCGGACTGCGGGATGTAGGTGACGTCGATCCCGAACCGGGATCCGTCGCCGACCGCCGCCCGGATCTCCTCCTCGGTGTCGCCCACGATGATGCCGACGTCGGTGATGCCCGCTTCCGCGATGGCTTCGAGCCCGTAGAACAGCACCGGTTTGTTCGCCACCGGGACCAGTTGTTTGGCCGAGGTATGAGTGATGGGACGAAGCCGGGTGCCTGCCCCACCGGAAAGTACGAGAGCCTTCACTGATCTGCCCCACGATGAGTCGGCGGTCCTGTCGCAGCTGCGACCTACCGGGTGACCTTAGTCAGGTCCGCGCGCTCATCCGCGGCGAAACAGCTCCGCCGACCCGCTTAGCGACTCGTCCGGAGGAAAAGCGGCGGCCCCCCGTAACCATTCCGCCTCGTTTCGCTCCTGTCGGTTCACGAAATGCGTCACACCGGCGTGTGGCGTCGAACTCGATATCGAATTCTCCGCAATTCGCTTTACCCCGCGGCCAAAGGCCCCACGGGCTTTCGTTCGGATCATGCCGGGCCGCGCGAGCCCGGCACGACCCGAACGACGGACCTAGGTGTATTGCCCTGTGAGGTTGGGGACGCGGCTGGCGGGTGGTTTGCCGGCGAGCGCGGTGTGGCCGCGGTGGTGATTGTAGGAGTGGAGCCAGTGGGGGAAGGCGTCGCGTCGTTCGTGTTCTGATCGGTAGGGCTTTGCGTAGGCCCATTCGTCGAGCAGGGTGCGGTTGAGGCGTTCGACCTTGCCGTTGGTCTGTGGCCGGTAGGGCCGGGTTCGCTTGTGGGTGATCCCGGCCGCCGTCAGGGTCTCTCGCCAGAGGTAGGACTTGTAGCAGGCGCCGTTGTCGGTCAGGACCCGTGTCCGCCATCCCGGCCTCGCCCAGGGCCCGGTAGCGGCCGGCCCACCGCTGGGCGGTGGTCGGGGAGACCTGGAATCGTTCCGCGGCCCGGCGAAGCGGCCAGCCGTCCTCGACCACACAGCGGGCCAGCCGCAGCCGTCCGGTCTCGGTCAGGGGTGCATTACGGTGGGGCACGAGGGCCTTTCTGGTCGGTGTAGACGTCGCAATCCACACCGAACCCGGAAGGCCCTCACCCGTTCAAGATCCCTCAGTCGAGACCTGCATCACCCGTCCACAACCTCCCGGGACAGAACACCTAGTAGCTCCGCTACGAGACCATTGCCGCGCCTTGCGATCGCACGCACCAGACGCCGCCGGGCCCGCCCTTCGGGCGGACGGCGCTACTTTCACAACACGCCCTAGGGGTGGCGCAGGCGCCAGCCCTGCCAGGCGGACTCGATCATCTCGTCGACGCCGTACCGGGCCGACCAGCCCAGTTCCGCGCGGATGCGGTCCGCGCCCGCGACCACGCGAGCCGGGTCGCCGGCGCGGCGGGGCGCCACCTCGGGGGTGATGTCCCCGTGGTCCGTCGCCTTGAGGATGCGGTCGACCATCTCGCGCACCGAGCTGCCCTCGCCGCGGCCGATGTTCAGCGTGAGGTCCGTGCCGGGCTCGGCCTCCTCCAGCCGGCGGGCGGCGGCGAGGTGGGCGGAGGCGATGTCCTCCACGTGGATGTAGTCGCGGACGCAGGTGCCGTCGGGCGTCGCGTAGTCGTCGCCGAAGATCCGCGGGCCCTCGCCGGCCTCCAGCCGCTCGAAGACCATCGGGATGAGGTTGAACACGCCGGCGTCGGCGAGCTCCGGCGAGGCCGCACCGGCGACGTTGAAGTAGCGCAGGGACGCGCAGCGCAGTCCGTGGGCCCGGGCGGCGGCGTGGATCAGCCATTCGCCGACGAGCTTGGTCTCCCCGTACGGGCTCATCGGCGCGCAGGGGGTGTCCTCCGTGACGAGGTCCACGTCGGGCATGCCGTAGACGGCGGCCGACGAGGAGAACACCAGCCGGTCGACTCCCGCCGCGACCATGCTCTCCAGCAGCACCTCCAGACCGGTCACGTTCTCCCGGTAGTAATAGAGGGGGCGCTCGACGGACTCGCCGACCTGCTTCTTGCCTGCGACATGCACCACACCCGTCACGGTGTGGTCACGGATCGCGGCGTCCAGGGCCTGCCGGTCCAGCACGCTGCCGGTGACCAGGGGCACACCGTCGGGCACGCTCGCCGCGGTCCCCGTGGAAAGGTCGTCGTACACGACCACCCGCAGTCCGCCGGCGAGCATCGCCCGCACGACGTGCGCACCTATGTATCCGGCCCCACCCGTAACCATCCAGGTCATTCTGTGCGTCTCTCCCTCTGTACATGGTGCTGCCGTGCGCCATCCGCCGACAGGTTCACCTTACGTGCACGCAAAACCGAATCAGACAAATAGTCGTCAACCGTATTATCGTGCGACATGAAGCCGTGCATGGTCTGACACCCGGGGAACACCACGGGTGAAGCCGGGCAGTCATGGATGAAGCCGGGGCAAACACAAGGCCACGGCGGGTGGATGTCGATCAATTACGCTGTTCAGGTGCTCAGGCCCTCCCCCACGATTCCGCGGTGCGAATCGGTGCCTGCGCACAGACCCTGCAGACAGCTCTCTGGACTGGTGAAGGATGCCTCGACTGACACTCATCGTGCCTGCGTACAACGTGCAGGCGTATGTTCGGGAGTGCCTCGACTCCGTGCTGCAGCAGGACTTCACCGACTTCGAGGTCGTCGCCGTGGACGACTGCTCGCCGGACGGCTCCGGCGCCGTCCTCGACGAGTACGCGGAGCGCGACCCCCGGGTGCGCGTACTCCACCTCGGCGAGAACGCGGGGCCCGGCCACGCCCGTAACGCCGGGATGGACGTGGCGACCGGCGACTATCTGCTCTTCCTCGACGGTGACGACACGCTGGCACCCGGCTCGCTGAGCGGCATCGCCGGACGCCTGGACGCGACCGACGGCCCCGACATCCTGGTCTACGACTACGCGCACAGCTTCTGGGACGGCCGGCTGCAGCCCGGCAAGCGGGCGGACCTCCTCGGCGGCACCGAGCCCGCCGTGTTTGCCCTGTCGGAGCGGCCCGCGCTGCTCGGTCTGCCGCGATTCGCCTGGAACAAGGCCTACCGTCGCGATTTCGTCGAGGCGCACGGATTCCGCTTCCCGTCGGGGCACTACGAGGACGTCCCCTGGACGTACACCACCCTGGTCACGGCGGAAAGCATCGCGCTGCTCGACCGCGTCTGCGTGCTCCACCGGCAGCGACGCGAGGGCGGAAACACCCTCGGCGCGGCCGGCCGCGGGCCTTTCGATGTATGCGACCAGTACGACCGCGTATTCACCTATCTGGACGAGCATCCGGAATTCGATTCCTGGCGCCCCGCCCTTTTCCGCACCATGGTCGACCACTACCTCACGGTGCTGGAGAAGCCGGGCCGCCTCCCCAGGAATGCCCGGGCCGAATTCTTCCACCGCGCGGCCGCCGACTACAACCGCCGGCTGCCCGAGGGATTCGAACGTCCGGGCGGTGCCCGCGGTTACCAGTACGCGATGCTCGGCAGGGACTCCTATCCGGCGATGACCGGTGTTACGCGGGCGAACCAGGTGCGTACACGGACCCGGGCGAGCAACACCCGGCGCATCAGCCGGGCCAAGCGGGCCGCGATGCGGATGATCTACCAGTCCCAGCTGCGGCTGCCCCTGGACGAGAACCTCGCGGTCTTCTCCGCCTACTGGGGCCGCGGCTACGCGTGCAACCCCGCGGCCATCGACGCGGAACTGGCCCGCCTGGCCCCGCACATCCGCCGGGTCTGGACCGTGCGCGCCGAGCATGTGAGCCGGGTGCCCAAGGGTGTCGAGGTGGCCGTCGTCGGCTCCCGCGAGTACTGGACGGCGCTGGCCCGCGGCACGTACTTCATCAACAACGTGAACTTCGCGGACTCGCTGATCAAGCGCCCGGGCCAGATCCACCTGCAGACCCATCACGGCACCCCGCTGAAGACGATGGGCCTCGACCAGGCCGACTACCCGGCCTCCACGAACATGGACATGGCGGACCTGCTCAGGCGCTGCGACCGCTGGGACTACAGCGTCACGTCCAATCGCCACTCCACCACCGTGTGGGAGCGGGTCTACCCGTGTTCCTACACCTCGCTGGAGACGGGCTACCCGCGCAACGACGTCCTGATCAACGCGGGCGCCGGAGAGGTCGCGCGGGCCCGCCGCGAGCTCGGTGCGGCGGACGGTTCCACGGTCTTCCTGTACACGCCGACCCACCGCGAGTACCAGAAGGAGTTCTCGCCCCGGATCGACCTCGCGAAGCTGGCCGAGGAACTGGGCCCGGACGTCACCCTGCTGGTGCGCGGCCACTACTTCTACAAGCCCACCGGCAGGCTTGCCGAGCTCCAGGCCAGCGGCCGGGTGATCGACGTCTCCGCGCACCCGTGCGTGGAGGAGCTCTACCTCGCGGCCGACGCCATGATCACCGACTACTCGTCGGCCATGTTCGACTACGCCAACCTCGACCGGCCGATCGTGATCTTCGCGGACGACTGGGAGACCTACAAGGTCGTCCGGGGCACCTACTTCGACCTGATGGCCGAGCCTCCCGGGGCCGTTGCCACCACCCAGGCGCAGCTCACCGATATCCTCCGCTCCGACGAGTGGCGGAGCGAGGAGTCCGCGGCTCTGCGGGACACGTTCCGTAAGCGCTTCTGCGACTTCGACGACGGCCGTGCGGCCGAGCGCGTCGTGCGCACCGTGTTCCTCGGCGAAGAGGAACCACTCCCCGTCACACCGCTTGCCGAGCGCACTCCGGCACCTTCCCCAACCCAGGCGCTCGAACTGGTCGAGCGGGTCTGACCCGAAAGGAATGCCGAAAAACATGACCCCCCGGCTCAGTGTCATCGTGCCCGTGTACAACGTCGAGGAGTACCTCGAGGCCTGCCTCGACTCGGTGGAGGCACAGACCTTCAGCGACCTGGAAGTCGTCATGGTCGACGACGGCTCCACCGACGGCTCGGCTGCGATAGCCGCCGCCTTCGCCGAGCGCGACCCGCGCTTCCGGCTGGTGACGAAGGAGAACGGCGGCCTCGGCTCGGCCCGCAACGCGGGTCTGGCCGACATGGCGCCGGAGAGCGAGTACTTCGCCTTCCTCGACAGCGATGACGTCATCCCGCCGGACGCCTACCGCATGATGGTCGCCAGTCTCGACGACACCGGTTCCGACTTCGCCACCGGCAACGTGTTCCACGTCAAGGGCGAGCGGTCCTGGCAGGTGCCGCTCCTGAAGATGCTGGCCGGCGAGGCCCGCAAGCGCACCCATATCTCCGAGTACCCCAAGCTCGTCGCGGACCGCATCTCCTGCAACAAGGTCTGGCGCCGCACCTTCTGGGAGAAGAACGGCTTCGCGTTCCCCGAGGGCGTGCTCTACGAGGACAGCGCCGTGGTGCTGCGTGCCCACTACCTGGCCGACGCCATCGACCTGATCGGCGAGCCCGTCTACTACTGGCGGCAGCGCGAGGGCGAGGCCGCCCCGTCGATCACCCAGCGCCGCACCGACCCGCAGGGCGTCCGCGACCGGGTCGCCGCCTGTGAGTCCGTGACCCAGTTCCTCGCCGACCGCCCCGGCCCCCAGTGGGCCCAGTTCAAGCGGGAGTACGACGCCCGCGTGCTCCGGGACGACCTGCGCATCTTCCTCAACGTCGTGCCGGACGGCGACGGCGAGTACCGCGAGGCCTTCCTCGTGGCCGCCAACCGCTACCTCGACCAGGTCGACCCGCAGGTCCTGGACGAGCTGCCCGCCGTGCTGCGCGTGCAGTACGCGCTGGTGCGCCGCGGCGCGATCTCCGAGCTGATCGACCTCCTCGCCGACCAGCGGCGCCGTGAGCCGGTCGAGGTCAGCGGCTTCCTGCGCAAGTACGCCGGATTCAAGGCCCTGGACCGCAGCGATGTCACGCTCTCCCGCAAGACCCTGCGCATCGACAAGGACCTGGAGCTCAGGACCCCGCTGGTCGGTGTGGAGTGGCAGAAGGGCAAGCTGCTGCTGACCGGCGATGCCTGGATAGACAAGATCGACATCCCGAACCGGCGCAGCACCGCCAAGTTCATCCAGATCAAGAAGGGCGGTTCCCGCCGCCGCCTGATCTTCCCCGCGAAGAACGTCTTCCGCCCGGGCCGCACGTCGGACACGTGGCAGAAGCGCTACAACTACGACTGGTCCGGCTGGGAGTTCTCCTTCGACCCCGCCAAGCTCCGCCACAACGGGCAGTGGGAGGAGGGCATCTGGCACATCGGCGTGATCGTCATGAGCTCCGGTCTCCTGCGCCGCCGGGGCATCCAGTCGAACGGCGGCAGTGCCGCCAACTTCCCGCCCTACCAGTGGCTCGACAAGAACTTCCGGATGCTGCCGAGCGTCGAGGGCGCCGCGCTCAAGCTGCGCATCGAGCGGGTCGACGCGCTGGTGACCGGCCGGGAGCTGGACGGCGACCGGGTCGTGGTCCGGGGCGAGATCCGTACCCCGCTGGCAAGCGGCGAGAGCGTCACCCTTCAGGTCTCCAACCAGTCCAGCGGTGACGTCCGGCGCTACCCGGTCACGGTTGACGACGAGCGCAACGGCGCCCACGCCTTCCGCGTCGAGGTTCCGCTCGCCGACGTCGCCCTGGTCACCGCCGAGAGCACTGACGGCCACGCCCAGCCCCGGGTCCGCAACTGGTCCACCGCCCTGATGGTCTCCGGACCCGACGAGACCGCGGAACCGCGCCGGCTGAGCCCCGTCGTCCAGGAGGGCATCGAGGACGCCCGCTTCCAGCTGCCCGCGAGCCTGGGCCGGCAG
This sequence comes from Streptomyces sp. OR43, assembly GCF_008042275.1. Taxonomy (GTDB): domain Bacteria; phylum Actinomycetota; class Actinomycetes; order Streptomycetales; family Streptomycetaceae; genus Streptomyces. The sequence goes on from NZ_RDBK01000043.1 coordinate 301,570, forward strand.
GCGGGCCGTCACGAGCTGGCGGTCATCGCCGGTCACAACGGCTACCTCAAGTTCCGCGGCCAGACCGAGCGTGCCGTGATGACGAAGGTGAGCGAGCGGGACGGCAAGCTCGTCCTGTCCGGTCACGCGCCGGCTCACCTGGTCGGGTCCGAGCTGCTGCTGAAGGCCAAGGGCCGGTTCGACGAGCGCCTGGTTCCCGTCGACTGGACCGCCGACGGCACGTACGAGACGGCCTTCGACCCCTCGACGCTGGGCGGCGGCGCCCAGGGCACGATCCCGCTCAAGGCCGGCCGGTGGAACTTCTTCCTCCGCCAGGCCGACGGTCCGGACGTCGAGTTCGTCATCGACCGGCTCGCCTCGGACCAGTTCCCGCTGCACACCACGCTGAGGGGCCGCCGGTACTGGCTCGAGGCCCGCTGGCACGACTTCCCGCAGCTCAACTGCCGTTCGGAGCTGGCCGATGTGGAGCGCGGGCCGTTCCGCCAGGCACAGTTGCGCCGTGAGGTGTACGAGGCCAAGTGTCTGGAGCCGCTGCGCGACCAGGTGTTCTACCTGAGCTACAACGGCAAGCAGTACTCGGACAGCCCGCGTGCCATGCACGAGGAGCTGGTGCGCCGGGGCGCCGACCTCAAGCACCTGTGGGCGGTCCGCGACGGCCAGGTGGAGCTGCCGCCGACGGCCGAGAAGGTCCGTATGTGGGGCACCGAGTGGTTCGACGCGCTGGCCTCCAGCAAGTACATCGTGACCAACGCGCACCTTCCCGAGTGGGTCGTCCGGCGTCCGGGACAGGTCATCGTCCAGACCTGGCACGGCACGATGCTCAAGAAGATCGGTCATGACATCGACACGCTCCACTTCGACAAGGAGTACCAGAAGCGTCTGGAGCTCGAAGCGAAGAACTGGAGCATGCTCGTCTCCTCCAACCGCTTCAGCACACCGATCCTGAAGCGGGCCTTCTCCTACGACGGAGAGATCCTGGAGGCCGGCTATCCGCGCAACGACTACCTGTACTCCGACGAGCGGGTCAAGCTCGCCGAGGAGATCAGGAAGCGGATCGGGCTGCCCGAGGGCAAGAAGGTCGTGCTGTACGCACCGACGTGGCGCGACGACCAGTCGCACCGGGCCGGTCAGTACTCCTTCGACCTCCGGCTCGACCTGGAGGACGCCCGCCGCCGCCTCGGCGACGACCACGTCCTGCTGATCCGGCGCCACTCCAACGTCGTCGACCAGGTGCCCGGTGCCGGTAACGGCTTCGTCTGGGACGTCTCCGAGTACCCGGACATCGCCGATCTGTACCTGGCGTCCGACATCATGATCACCGACTACTCGTCCGTGATGTTCGACTACGCCCACCTCAAGCGGCCGATGCTCTTCTTCACGTACGACCTGGAGCACTACCGCGACACGCTGCGCGGCTTCTACTTCGACTTCGAGAAGGACTCGCCCGGCCCGCTGGTCCGTACGTCCTCCGAGCTGATCGACTCGATCCGCGACATCGACACGGTGTGGCCCGAGTACGGCGAGCGCTTCGAGCGCTTCCACCACCTGTTCTGCGACCTGGACGACGGCCACGCCTCGCAGCGTGTCGTGGACCGCATGATCGAGCAGGCGACGGACCTCACCGAGGAGAAGTAGCCGCACACGCCGAAGGGGCGGGCCCGGAGATCCGATCTCCGGGCCCGCCCCTTCGTGCTGTCCACGCCGCCCTACGGCGCGACGTCCACCGTCTTGAAGGCGAGCTGCGACAGTGCTGTGTAGTACGGCCGGATCTCGACCTTCGTGACCGGGCGCGGCGCCGGCTTGCCGCCGTTCAGCGTCCGCGTCACCCGCCGCCCCACCTTCGCCAGCAGCGTCCTGCTGGGCTCGGGCAGGATCCGGATCACCGGGCGCGGGAAGGTGAACACTCCTATGGGCGCCAGGACGTCGGTGGCGAGCTTTCCGACCTGGACGCGGTCCGCGCCCGCAGCAGGGCGCAGCCACACGTCCCAGATCTGCTCGGGTCCCTCGTGCTCGGTCACCAGCGCGGCACAGTCGACCGAGGCGGTGATCCGCCGGCCCTCCAGTGCCGCTGCCGGGAACGACAGCACCCGGTCCTTGTCCTTGCGGTGCACGGCCTCCAGGACCGCGCCGGGACCCAGGGTCACGCCCCAGGCAGCGGCCTCCAACTGGATGGTCCCGGTGTCGACCGCGAGCGCGTCGATCTCCAGGTGGGCCTCGCGCACCACACTGCGGATCCGCAGCCGGTCCATCTCACCCCGGTGCGGGAGCAGCAGTTCCAGCGCGGGGCCGCCGTTCTCCCGGGGCAGCTTGACGTTGAGCAGATCGCGTACGTCGCAGCCGTAGCCGTCGACCGTGAGCGGAACCTCGTTGCCGTCCGGGGTGCGCACGGACAGCTCCCAGGTTCCCTCCGGCAGCCCGCCGTGCCAGGGCACCACAGCGCTGCCGTCGGGCGAGATCACGAACCGTTCCTCGGCCGGGTTGCGCCCGACCCTGCGGCAGGCGATCTCGGCTCCGTGGGCCTCCGGGGGCAGCGTGCCGACGTCGATGCGGACCGAGCCCAGGGTATCCACCTGCGCCGTCGCGGTCGTGGGCAGCGCCCGGCGGGCGGCCGCGTCGCGCAGGATCGCCTCGAAGCGCGCACAGCTGGCAGGCTCCTGGAAGCGGACCGCGTTGCGCACGGCCGCCTCGCCCATGCGCTTGCGCCGCTCGTCGTCCTCGACCAGTTCGAGGAGGGCGTCGGCCATGGCAGCGGTGTCGTCGCGCGGGACGATGAGTCCGTCCTCGCCGTGGGTGAGGATGTTGCGGGGGCCGTGGTTGGCGTCGGTGCTGACGACGGGCAGACCGGCCGCCATCGCCTCGACGATCACGTTGCCGAACGCCTCCCGCTTGGAGGGGAGCACGAAGATCGAGCCCTTGCTGAACTCCGGCGAGACCGGGGCCGCCGGGCCCATCAGCGTCACGGTGTTGTGCAGGCCGAGGCTCTCGATCTGCTTGCGCAGACTGGCCTTCTCGGGGCCGTCGCCGTAGATCCGCAGCCGCCAGTCGGGGCGCTTGGCCACCACGGTGGCGAAGGCCTCGATGACCGCCGCGAAGTTCTTGTTCCCCTTGAGGAGGCCGGCCGCGATGATGACCTTGTTGGTGGTCTTGGACTGCACGGGGGCCGGGGGCACACAGTTCGGCATGACGGCCAGCCGGTTGCGTACGCCCGGCACCAGCTTGCCGATGCTCTCGACCTCTTCGGGCGTCAGCGCGGTGAGCGCGTCCAGCGAGTGGTACGCCTTGAACAGCCGGCCCTGGTAGTACTTCGCGTAGATCGAGGGCATCGAGTGCTCCTGCGTGACCCGCAGGTAGTCGCCCTCGGCGTACGACAGCATGATCGTGTTCCGCGGGCTGGAGCTGACCACGACGTCGGAGTCCGTGGTCGCGAGGAACTCGAGGAGCCGCAGCTCGGCCAGCCGGCTGACGACCGGCTTCTTCTCGGCCGGGTCGACCGGGTAGACCTTGGGGAAGACCTCGATCAGCGGGTCATCCAGATCCGACATCGGGGAGTGCTTGCGCAGATCGGTCAGCGCGCGCACGGAAACCCGCGGGTCGAGCGGAAAGTAGGACTCGTCCCGCACCTTGCGGAGAGCGATGATCTCCACCTCGTGCCGGGCCGCAAGCGCGCCCGCCAGGTTCTGTGTGGCACTGACCACCCCGCCCATGTGGCAGAGGTCGCGCACCAGAAATGAAATCTTCACTTGCGTCTTTCGGCTGGGCCGCGGCTCGCGGCAATCCCCGGGCGGCCTCGCGTGAATCACACCTTCACGCTTCCCCTACCCCCTCGGCGTTGCGAGGGCAGGCCCTGCCCTCGCACAAGGAAGACGGACAGGAGGCGCACAGGGTTGTGTGGGAAGTCAGAGTTTATCGAACCTTGAACTGAACGGACGGACAACGACGGGATGGCGCACCACGTCTCAGCCATCCGATCGCCCGGCCGACGAAAGAGGCGTGTCCCCGCACCGGGAAGCCGGTACGGGGACACGCCTTTCACTCATCCGTCCTACGCGAACGGATCGAACTCCTGGTACTCCTTGCTGACGTCGTCGCGCTCCGTCTCACGGTCACGACGACGCTGCGCCGCCGGACGCGGCTCCTCCAGACGGTGGTCCTCACCGCGGCGGCCGAGCATCTCCGCACCGGCCGTCACCGTGGGCTCCCAGTCGAAGACCACGGCGTTGTCCTCGGCGCCGATCGCCACACCGTCGCCGGCCCTCGCGCCGGCCTTGCGCAGCTCGTCCTCGACGCCCAGCCGGTTCAGCCGGTCCGCGAGGTAGCCGACGGCCTCGTCGTTGTTGAAGTCGGTCTGGCGCACCCAGCGCTCCGGCTTCTCGCCGCGCACCCGGTAGATGCCGTCGTCCTCCAGGACCACGGTGAACCCGGCGTCGTCCACGGCCTTGGGCCGGATGACGATGCGGGTGGCCTCCTCCACGGGCTTGGCGGCACGCGCCTCGGCGATGACGCCGGCCAGCGCGAAGGAGAGCTCCTTGAGACCGGTGCGCGCGACGGCGGACACCTCGAAGACGCGGTAGCCGCGCGCTTCCAGCTCGGGACGGATCATGTCCGCGAGGTCCTGGCCGTCCGGGATGTCGATCTTGTTGAGCACGACGATACGGGGCCGGTCCTCCAGGCCCCCGTACAGCTTCAGCTCCTCCTCGATCATGTCGAGGTCGGAGACCGGGTCGCGGTCGGACTCCAGGGTCGCCGTGTCCAGTACGTGGACGAGTACCGAGCAGCGCTCGACGTGCCGCAGGAACTCCAGGCCGAGGCCCTTGCCCTGGCTGGCGCCCGGGATCAGGCCCGGTACGTCGGCGATGGTGTAGACGGTGCTGCCCGCGGTGACCACGCCCAGGTTCGGGACCAGGGTCGTGAACGGGTAGTCGGCGATCTTCGGCTTGGCGGCCGACAGGACCGAGATCAGCGAGGACTTGCCCGCGCTCGGGTAGCCGACGAGCGCCACGTCCGCGACGGTCTTCAGCTCCAGGACGACGTCCCGGGCCTCGCCGGGCTCGCCGAGCAGTGCGAAGCCGGGGGCCTTGCGGCGGGCGGAGGCCAGCGCGCCGTTGCCGAGGCCGCCGCGGCCGCCCTGGCCGGCGACGAACATCGTGCCCTGGCCGACGAGGTCGGCCAGCACGTTGCCCGCGCTGTCGAGGACGACGGTGCCGTCCGGCACGGGCAGGACCAGGTCCTGGCCCTCCTTGCCGGTGCGGTTGTCGCCGGCGCCGGGCTGGCCGTTGGTGGCCTTGCGGTGGGGGTGGTGGTGGTATTCGAGGAGCGTGGTGACCGCCTGATCGACGATCAGGGTCACGTCGCCGCCACGGCCGCCGTTGCCGCCGTCCGGGCCGCCGAGCGGCTTGAACTTCTCACGGTGAACGGAGGCACAGCCGTGGCCTCCGTTACCCGCGGCGACATGCAGTTCGACGCGGTCCACGAAGGTGGTCATGGGTGGAACCTCCAGTTACATACATGCAGAAATGTCTCGCTCGTGCGCTCCTGTAGGAGCAACACGCGAAAGGCGGACCCACTTCCCGTATCAGGAAGTGAGGTCCGCCTCCACGTCATACCGCTCGACGAGCGCCGAAAATCAGCCGGCGATCGGAACGATGTTCACGACCTTGCGGCCACGGTGCGTGCCGAACTCGACCGCACCGGCGGCGAGGGCGAACAGCGTGTCGTCGCCGCCACGGCCGACGCCCGTGCCCGGGTGGAAGTGGGTGCCGCGCTGGCGGACCAGGATCTCACCGGCGTTGACGGCCTGACCGCCGAAGCGCTTCACGCCGAGCCGCTGAGCATTGGAATCGCGCCCGTTCCGGGTGGACGATGCGCCCTTCTTGTGTGCCATGTCTCCTCAGTCCCTTACTTCGCAGCCGCGGGGATACCGGTGACCTTGATCGCCGTGTACTGCTGGCGGTGACCCTGGCGACGGCGGTAGCCGGTCTTGTTCTTGTAGCGAAGGATGTCGATCTTCGCACCCTTGTGGTGGTCCACGATCTCGGCCTGGACCTTGATGCCGTCAAGCACCCACGGGTCGCTGGTCACGGCGTCGCCGTCGACAACGAGCAGAGTAGAGAGCTCTACCGTGTCGCCAACCTTGGCGGTGGGAATCTTGTCAACCTCAACGATGTCGCCGACAGCAACCTTGTGCTGGCGACCACCGCTGCGCACGATGGCGTACACGCGGATCTCACTCTCACTCGAAGACGAAACCCCTGAAGCCAGCCGCTCACACGGGTCCGGGGACCCGTGATGATCCGGATTGGACGAGCGGCCTCTCCCGAACGAGCGGGAGGTCAGTGCTCAGAGGTGTGGCGAAACAAACGCCGACGGTCAAGATTACGGGGACCTGTACAGCCCGGTCAAACCGGGCCCCTTTCCGGGGCCCGGCCTCAGACTCCGACGGCTCCGGCGTACTCCGCGTAGGCGTCCCGGATCCCGTCCGCGGACAGGTCCAGATGCTCCAGGATCGTGTAGCGGCCCGGCCGCGTCCGGGGAGCGAACGCGACCACCTGCACGAACTCCTCCGCGCTGAACCCCATCTCCTCCGCCGTGACCGGCAGACCGTGGCGCCGCAGCGCCCCGGCCATCCGTACGGACTCCTGGCGCGCGCCCCGCAGGTGCATCGCGAACGCCGCTCCCAGGCCGCACTGCTCACCGTGGCTCGCGGCGCGCTGGGGGAAGAGCAGGTCGAAGGCGTGGTTGATCTCGTGGCAGGCGCCCGAGGCGGGACGGCTGTCCCCCGCCACCGACATCGAGATGCCGGTCAGCACCAGCCCCTCGGCCAGTACCTGGAGGAAGCCGTCGTCACCCAGAGCCCCGGGATGACGCAGCACGGCCTCGCCGGCCTGCCGGGCCATCGCGGCGGCCAGGCCGTCGATGTCCTCGCCGTTGACCCGGTGGGCGAGCTCCCAGTCCGCGACGGCGGAGATGTTCGAGAGCGCGTCACCGATCCCGGACCGCACGAAGCGGACCGGTGCCTCACGGATGACGTCGAGGTCGATGACGACGGCGATCGGGTTCGGGACACCGTACGAGCCGCGGCCCGCGTCGTTGTCCAGCGTGGCCACCGGGGAGCACAGACCGTCGTGGGACAGGTTCGTCGCCACGGCGACCAGCGGCAGACCGACCCGCGCCGCGGCGAACTTCGCACAGTCGATGATCTTGCCGCCGCCGAGCCCGACGACCGCGTCGTACCGGCCGGACTTCATGGCCTCGGCGAGCTTGACGGCGTCGTCCAGCGTGCCGCCGCCCACCTCGAACCACGAAGCACCCGGCAGGCTGTCCGAGAGCCGCTCCCGCAGCGCCCGTCCGGAACCCCCGCTGATCGCGATCGCCAGTTTTCCCGAACCGGAGATCCGCTGATCGGCGAGGACACCCGCCAGATCGGACAGAGCACCGGCCCGGATGTCGACGACGACCGGTGCGGGGATCAGCCGGGTCAGTACTGGCACGCGATGGTCCTGCCCTTGGCCAGGTCCTCGTGGTTGTCGATCTCGACCCACTTGACGTCGCCGATCGGCTCCACGTCGACCTTGAAGCCGCGGTTGACGAGCTCCTGGTAGCCGTCCTCGTAGTAGAGGTCCGGGTCGCGCTCGAAGGTCGTCTTCAGCGCGTCGGCCAGCTCCTCGGCGGCCTCGCCCTCGATGAGGGTGACACCGATGTACTCACCGGTGGCCTCGGCCGGGTCCATCAGCTTGGTGATCCGCTGAACGCCCTTCTCCGGGTCGACGACGACCTTCATCTCCTCGTCGGCCAGCTGCTTGACCGTGTCGAGGGCGAGGATGATCTTCTTGCCCTCGCCGCGGGCGGCGAGCAGCGTCTTCTCGACGGAGACGGGGTGCACGGTGTCGCCGTTGGCGAGGATCACGCCGTCCTTGAGGGCGTCACGGCCGCACCAGAGGGAGTAGGCGTTGTTCCACTCCTCGGCCTTGTCGTTGTCGATCAGCGTGAGCGTCACGCCGTACTTCGCCTCAAGGGCGGCCTTGCGCTCGTACAGGGCCTCCTTGCGGTAGCCCACGATGATGGCGACGTCGGTCAGACCGACCTCGGCGAAGTTGCCGAGCGTCAGGTCGACGACGGTCAGGCTCTCCTCGTCCCCCTCGGGACCGACCGGCACCAGGGCCTTGGGAAGCGTGTCGGTGTAGGGGCGCAGACGACGGCCTGCGCCGGCCGCCAGAATCATGCCGATCATGAGGGTTCTCCTTGGTCCTTGGTGCGGATGTCTCGGTGGGGTGTGCGGGAGCGGTCGCTCAGAGCTCGGTGGCCACGAAGTCGCGCAGCCAGCTGCGGAAGTCCGGGCCCAGGTCCTCGCGCTCGGAGGCGAGCCGGACGATGGCCCGCAGGTAGTCGCCCCGGTCACCGGTGTCGTACCGGCGGCCGCGGAAGACGACACCGTGGACCGGGCCGCCGAGCTTCTCGTCGCCGGCCAGCTGCTGCAGTGCGTCGGTCAGCTGGATCTCGCCGCCCCGGCCCGGCTCCGTGTCCCGCAGCACGCCGAAGACGGCCGGGTCCAGGACATAGCGCCCGATGACCGCGAGATTGCTGGGGGCGTCGCCCGCTTCGGGCTTCTCGACCAGCCCGGTGATCCGGACGACGTCGGCCTCGGCCGTGGCCTCCGCCGCGGCGCATCCGTACAGGTGGATCTGCTCGGGAGCGACCTCCATCAGCGCGACGACGCTGCCGCCCTCACGCTCCTGGATCTCGGTCATGCGGGCCAGCAGCGGATCGCGCGGGTCGATCAGGTCGTCGCCGAGCAGGACCGCGAAGGGCTCGTCGCCCACATGCGGCTCCGCGCACAGGACGGCGTGGCCGAGGCCCTTCGGGTCGCCCTGGCGGACGTAGTGCATGGTCGCCAGTTCGCTGGACTCCTGGACCCGGACCAGCCGTTCGTCGTCGCCCTTGCGGGTCAGCGCCGACTCCAGCTCGTAGTTCCGGTCGAAGTGGTCCTCCAGGGCACGCTTGTTGCGCCCGGTGATCATCAGTACGTCGTTCAGCCCCGCGGCGGCGGCCTCCTCCACGACGTACTGGATCGCCGGCTTGTCGACGACCGGAAGCATCTCCTTCGGAGTCGCCTTCGTCGCCGGCAGGAACCGGGTACCGAGCCCGGCGGCGGGTATGACGGCCTTCTGGATCTTGCGCATGTGGGAAAAGCTTCCGTCTTCCGTGTGGGGTTACGGGGACCGGCCGGGCGCCGGAACGCAGCCGGCCGGCCCCCGTGGAGGGACCGGCCCGACTGCGTCGCGCGCGGTGCCGGGGCCCGTGCCGGTCAGGCACGGGCCCCAGGTGGGTCAGGCCTCGTCGGCCGAAGCCGTGACGGTGGCCGACGACTGCTCGGCCGCCACCGTCTTCTTCGCCGCCTTCTTGGCCGTCGTCTTCTTCGCGACGGTCTTCTTGGCCGCCGTCTTCTTGACGGCCGCCTTCTTGGCCGTGGCCTTCTTCGCCGTCTTGCGGGCCGCCTTCTTGGCCGGTGCCGGTTCGGCGCCGTCCTCGGGGGCGGACTCCGGTCCGGCGCCCGTCACCACGACGACCTCGGCCTCCTCTGCCCCTGCGGGGGAACCCGCGGGTGCGGTGACCTTACGGGTCACCCGGCGCCGGGCACGCGGCGGTGCGGCCGGCTCCTCGGCGGGAGCCTCGACGTGCGGCGCCTCGACGACCGGGTCCTCCGCGGCGACCGGGTCGGCGTCGGACACCGGCTCCTCGGCGACGGGGGCGGGCTCGGCGGCCGGAGCCGGCTCGACGACCGGGACGGGCTCGGCTGCCGGGGCCGGCGAACCCGCCGGGGCGGTCGCCTTCCGGGTCGCCCGACGGCGCGTACGGCCCTGCGGTGCCTCGGCCGGCGCCTCGGCGACCGGCTCCGGTACGGCGACCGGCTCCGCCACCGGCTCCGGCTCCGCGACCGGCTCGGCCACCGGGGCCGGGGCGGACGCGGACCGCGGGGCGCCGGCCGGGGCCGTCGCCTTACGCGTGGCCCGACGACGGCCACGGCCGCGACCGGCTGCCGCCTCGGCCTCGGCCGGGCTGCTGTACAGCTCCTCGTCCGGGACGAACTCCGGCTCGGGAAGCGCCAGCGGAGCGGCGACCTCGGCAGCCACCTCCGCCTCGGTCTCGACGTCGGTGTCCGTCTCGGAGACGTGCTCGTGGTCGTGCTCGTGGTCCTGGCCCGAGCCGCCGCGGCGCTTCTTGGAACGCTTGCCGTTGCCGCCGCCACCGACCGAGGTGGGCTGCTCCATGTGCACGATCACGCCGCGCCCGTTGCAGTGGACACAGGTCTCGGAGAAGGACTCCAGCAGACCCTGGCCGACCCGCTTACGGGTCATCTGGACCAGGCCCAGCGAGGTGACCTCCGCGACCTGGTGCTTCGTACGGTCGCGTCCCAGGCACTCCAGCAGACGCCGCAGCACCAGGTCCCGGTTGGACTCCAGCACCATGTCGATGAAGTCGACGACCACGATGCCGCCGAGGTCGCGCAGCCGCAGCTGGCGCACGATCTCCTCGGCCGCCTCCAGGTTGTTCTTGGTGACGGTCTCCTCGAGGTTGCCGCCCTGACCGGTGAACTTGCCGGTGTTGACGTCGACGACGACCATCGCCTCGGTCTTGTCGATCACCAGCGAGCCGCCGCTCGGCAGGTAGACCTTGCGGTCCAGCGCCTTCATGAGCTGCTCGTCGATCCGGTACGTCGCGAAGATGTCGACCTCGGAGGTCCACCGCGACAGCCGGTCCGTCAGGTCGGGCGCCACGTGCGAGACGTAGCCGTAGATCGTCTCCCACGCCTCGTCACCGCTGACGATGACCTTGGAGAAGTCCTCGTTGAAGATGTCGCGGACGACCCGGACGGTCATGTCCGGCTCGCCGTAGAGAAGCGTCGGCGCGTTGGAGCTGCCGCTACTCTTCGACTTCTTCTGGATGTCCTCCCACTGCTGCTGCAGCCGCTCCACGTCACGGCGCAGCTCGTCCTCGCTCGCGCCCTCCGCGGCGGTGCGGACGATGACGCCCGCGTCCTCGGGAACGATCTTCTTGAGGATGGTCTTGAGCCGGGCGCGCTCGGTGTCGGGCAGCTTGCGGCTGATCCCCGTCATCGAGCCCTCGGGCACGTAGACCAGGTAGCGGCCGGGCAGCGAGACCTGGCTGGTCAGGCGGGCGCCCTTGTGGCCGATCGGGTCCTTCGTCACCTGGACGAGGACCGACTGGCCGGACTTGAGGGCGGTCTCGATACGGCGCGGCCCGTGGGCCATGCCGAGCGCCTCGAAGTTGACCTCACCGGCGTACAGGACGGCGTTGCGGCCCTTGCCGATGTCGACGAAGGCGGCCTCCATCGACGGCAGGACGTTCTGGACCTTGCCCAGGTAGACGTTGCCGACGTAGCTGGTGGCCTGCTCCTTGTTGACGTAGTGCTCGACGAGCACGTTGTCCTCGAGGACGCCGATCTGGGTGCGCTCGCCGCTCTGGCGGACGACCATCACCCGCTCGACGGCCTCGCGGCGCGCCAGGAACTCGGCCTCGGTGATGATCGGCACCCGGCGGCGGCCCTGCTCGCGTCCCTCACGGCGGCGCTGCTTCTTCGCCTCCATACGGGTCGAGCCCTTGATGGACTGGACCTCGTCGAAGCCGGTGCCGGGCTCGCGCTCGGCCTCCTTCTTGCGGGGCTCACGGACCTTGACGACCGTACGCTCCGGGTCGTCCGTGCCGTTCTCGGCGTCGGACGAGGAGTCACCGCTGCGGCGACGACGGCGACGGCGCCGGCGGCTGCTGCTCGATCCGGAGGCACCGGAGTCGTTGTCGTCCTGCTCGTCGTCGCCCTCGTCCTCGGGCTCCTGGGCGGGCTCGTGCTCGTCCTCGGCGTGGTCGGCGGAGTCGTCGGCGTGCTGCTCGGCGGCGTCGTCCTCGGCGGACTCGCCACGGCGGCGGCGACGACCTCCGCGACGACGGCGGCGCGACGGGCGGTCGCCGTACTCGTCGGTCTCCTCCCCGTCCTGCTCGGCGTCGCTCTCGTGGGAAGGCTCCTGCTCGTCCTCGGCCTGCTCCTGAACCGGAGCGGCGGCCGGGGCGGACTCGGCGACGGGCTCGGCCTCGGCGGCCTCACCACGGCGACGACGACGGCGACGCGAACCGCCCTGCGGCGCGGCCTCGGCGGGGGCGGCCGGCTCGGCGGGAGCGGCGGTCCGCTCCTCCGCCGTCACGGTCTCGTCCTCGAGCTCCTCGTCGGGCGCGACGGAGGGCTGGGCGGCGGCTGCGGCGGCAGCGGTCTCCGGGGTCTGGAACATCGGCTCGGCGAAGACCGGCGCCTGGAACACGGCGACGGCGGGGCGCTCCGCCCGGCGGCTCCTGCGCGCGGGCTCCTCGACCTTGCCGGTGAACTCGGGCCGGCCCGCGGCGGCGGTGGCGCGACGACGCTGACGGCCGCGCGGGGCGGCCTCCTCGACCTCGGCGGTCTCGGCGGCGAGCTCCTCCACGGCTTCCTCGGGCAGGCTCTCGCCCGTCAGGTTCCCGTTGCGCTCCTCGACGGCCTCCGTGACCTGCGGGGCACCCGCGGGAGAGGTTGCCTTGCGGGAAGCACGGCGGCGGCCACGCGGGGCCTCGACCGGCTCCGCGGCCTCTTCCTCGACCGGGGCGGCGGCGACCGGCTCGGCAGCCGCGACAACCGGCTCCACGACGGCTTCGGTCCGGGCGGCCTGCGGCGCACCGGCGGGCGCGGAGGCCCTGCGCCGGGTACGGCCACGCGGCGCCTCGGCCACGGCGGGCTCGGCCACGGCGGGCTCGACGGCCTCGGCCGCTACGGCCTCCTCGACGATCTCGGCCACCTCGGCGGCCTGCGGCGCACCGGCGGGGGCCGTCGCCTTGCGCGAGGCACGACGACGCGCACGCGGCGCCTCGACCGGCTCCACGACCTCTTCCCCGACCACGGCGACCGGCTCGGCAGCCGCGACAACCGGCTCCACGACCTCCACGGTCTCGGCGGCCTGCGGCGCACCGGCAGGGGCCGTCGCCTTGCGCGAGGCACGACGACGCGCACGCGGCGCCTCGACCGGCTCCACGACCTCTTCCCCGACCACGGCGACCGGCTCGGCAGCCGCGACAACCGGCTCCACGACCTCCACGGTCTCGGCGGCCTGCGGCGCACCGGCGGGAGCCGTCGCCTTACGGACGGCGCGGCGGCGCGCGCGGACGGGCGGCGCGGCCTCGGCGGCGCTCTCGTTGCTGGTCTCCGACTCTCCGGCGTCAACGGCCGGTATGGCCGAAGCCTCGGCTCCGGCCTCCACGCCCGCGGTCGGCGGGCCTGCCGGGCGGGATGCCGCGCGGCGCCTGCGGCGCGGCGGCAGCTTGTCCCCGGGGGTGTTGCTGTCTTCTGCGTTCCCGGCCGTGCCGGGTTCGGTGGGCTGAGGCATGCGGGCGGTTCTCCCGTCGGGCTCCCGGGCGCCGCGTCTGATTCCGGTCCGGCACGGTCCGCATGAGGTACGCGGTACCGCCGTCCGGGGCGCGGTCGCCGCACGGGGGCTGAATGTCTGGCTCGCCGGTTCCCTACGCGGTGTGCGCACGGCCTGGCGAAAGTCTTATGGGTCAGCGCGCGGCCCGGCCCAGGTGGCTCCCGAGTCCGAGGGCTGCGCTACAACGACCGCCTTACGCGGAACCTGCACCTTCAGGCGCCGTCGCGACGGCGGTCCCGGTGGCCGTGGGTAGGACGGCCGGGGCTGCCTCGCGGTCGGGCGCGAGCGGGTCGGTCACCGTGCCGGACTCCTCGTCGAAGAGCCCCTGCGCCAGCCTGGTCACCGCTGCGGGGACCGGCGGCGCCAGGTCGGCCACAACGCGGAGACCGGACAGGACGTCGTCAGGCCGAACGGCAGGTGTCACGTGCCGAACAACCAGCCGCAGTATCGCACAGGCCTTGTCCCCGGGCCTATCAGGCTGATGATCAAGGGCCTGCAGGTCGACGACGGCGGACCGGGCGTCGAAGCTGCGGATGCCGTTCTTCGTACGGCGCTCGACCTCGACGGTCTCGGCCGCGTTGAACGCGGCGACGGCCTTCTCGGCGTCCTCCACGGCGACCCCGTTCAGCCGCATCTCCCAGACGGAGGCGGTGAGCCGGTCGGCGAGACCCGAGGTACGGGCCTCGACGGCGTCGGTGATGTCCAGGCCGTCCGGCAGCGAGTCGTTGAGGAGCTCGCGCAGCGTGCCCGGATCACGGGCCTCGGTGAGAGCGATCTCCAGGAACTCGGCCTCGCTGCCCGTGCCGGTGGGTGCGGCGTTGGCGTACGACACCTTGGGGTGCGGGGTGAAGCCCGCCGAGTAGGCCATGGGCACCTCGGAGCGGCGCAGCGCCCGCTCGAAGGCACGCTGGAAGTCTCGATGACTGGTGAACCGGAGGCGGCCGCGCTTGGTGTAGCGCAGTCGGATGCGCTGCACTGCCGGTGCGGGCGGCGGGCCTTCGGGCTGTCGCTTGCCCAGTGGTTCTTCTCCTCGGTGCGGAGCGGACGCGGTGGCACGCCGCCCTCGAAATACGGTGGCCCGGGGGCGTCCGGTCCGGCTCACCCCTGCGGGACGGATTTCTCTTTCCGCAGGGAGATCTCTGGGTCGGGCGCCGCGCTGGGCACGATCGTTGTACTACCCAGAGTACGCGCAGACACGCCCCCGGGTTCCCGGGGCTCGGGTTCGCGCGGCCCGCCGACCAGCGCCCGCCAGGCGTCGCGCCTGGCCTGCCGGACTGTCTCGCGCGCCGCGCGGAGCGTCTGCCGGGCCGTCCGGCCCACCGCGCGGGCGGCCCGGCCTGCCGGTACGAACACGGCGTCGCGCAGGAAGTGGCCGACCGGGGTGCACACCGCGCGGTAGGCCCAGGCCGCCGGCGCCCCGACCAGGTGCCACGCCAGCCACACCAGTGCCCGGCCCACGGCCCGCGAGACGAACCCGGCGACCCGCCAGGCCACGCCGAACGCGGCAGCGATCTCCCGGCCCACGGGCGTCAGGATCCGCCGGTACACCCAGGCCACCGGGGCCACGACCAGCACCGTGGCCAGCCACCGGACGGCGGCCCACAGCCCCCGGCAGCCGGCCTCGACGCCACGGACCAGCAGATCGAGGAACCAGGCGAGGCCGTGACCCAGTGGAGTGAGCAGCTCCCGGTACGTCCACGCCAGCGGCAGCACGATCAGATGCTCCACCAGCCAGGCGGCGGCCAGTCCCAGCGGCTTGAGGACGTAGCGCCACAACAGGACCGCCGGCAGGACGAGCAGGGCGGTGAGCAGCCACTTCACAGCGGTGGCGATCCCCCGCCCGGCCGGGTCGACGAGTGCCCGCCGGACCCACCGCAGCCCGTGCCCGATCGGGGTGAGCACGCGCGCGTACAGCCAGGTGACCGGCACCACGATCCCGTATCGGACCCCGGGGACCACCACGTACCGCCACAGCGCGACCCATGGCCATACGAACACCGCCATGGCCAGCCGGCGCAGCCCGTGCCCGAGTGGGGTCAGCACCTGGGCGTACAGCCATCGGGCCGGAATCACGACCAGCACCTCGCCGAGCCACGCCAGCGCCCGCCCCAGCGGGCGCAGCAGGATCCGGTCGGCGGCACGGGCGCCGACGACGAGGGCGTCCCAGATCATCCGCACGGGCAGGACGAGGACGAGCACGACGATCCTCACCGGAATCCTGACGAGCGCGGTGATGCAGCCGTCGCCGCCCTCGTACCGCACGGGTGCCTGGTGCTTTCCGTATTCCATGCACGTCATGACGCGAAGGCCCGGTCGGGGGTTTCCCCGACCGGGCCTTCGTCACCGAGCTGTCACCCGTCAGAAGCCGGGCGGTGTCAGGTCACTGACGGCTGCTCACTTCACGACCGTCAGCGGCAGGAGCTTCTTGCCCGTCGGGCCGATCTGAATGCTCGTGTCCATCTGAGGACAGACCCCGCAGTCGAAGCACGGCGTCCAGCGGCAGTCCTCGACCTCGGTCTCGTCGAGCGAGTCCTGCCAGTCCTCCCAGAGCCAGTCCTTGTCGAGACCGGAGTCCAGGTGGTCCCAGGGCAGGACCTCCTCGTAGGTCCGCTCGCGGGTGGTGTACCAGTCGACGTCCACGCCGAAGTCGGGCAGCGTCTTCTCGGCGCTCTTCATCCACAGGTCGTAGCTGAAGTACTCGCGCCAGCCGTCGAAGCGGCCGCCGGCCTCGTAGACCGCGCGGATGACGGAGCCGACGCGGCGGTCGCCGCGGGAGAGCAGGCCCTCGACGATGCCGGGCTTGCCGTCGTGGTAGCGGAAACCGATCGAGCGGCCGTACTTCTTGTCGCCGCGGATCTTGTCGCGGAGCTTCGTCAGCCGTGCGTCGGTCTCCTCGGCGCTGAGCTGCGGCGCCCACTGGAACGGGGTGTGAGGCTTGGGGACGAAGCCGCCGATGGAGACGGTGCAGCGGATGTCGTTCTGCCCGGACACCTCACGGCCCTTTGCGATCACCTTGACCGCCATGTCGCCGATCTGGAGGACGTCCTCGTCGGTCTCGGTGGGCAGGCCGCACATGAAGTACAGCTTCACCTGCCGCCAGCCGTTGCCGTACGCGGTGGAGACCGTACGGATCAGGTCCTCCTCCGAGACCATCTTGTTGATGACCTTGCGCATGCGCTCGGAGCCGCCCTCGGGGGCGAAGGTGAGACCGGAACGGCGGCCGTTGCGGGTCAGCTCGTTGGCCAGGTCCACGTTGAACGCGTCGACGCGGGTGGAGGGCAGCGAGAGGCCGATCTTGTCCTCGGTGTAGCGGTCGGCGAGGCCCTTGGCGATCTCGCCGATCTCGGTGTGGTCGGCGGACGAGAGGGAGAGCAGGCCCACCTCCTCGAATCCCGTCGCCTTGAGACCCTTCTCCACCATGTCGCCGATGCCGGTGATGCTTCGCTCCCGCACGGGGCGCGTGATCATGCCGGCCTGGCAGAAACGGCAGCCGCGGGTGCAGCCGCGGAAGATCTCCACGGACATCCGCTCGTGGACGGTCTCGGCGAGCGGGACGAGGGGCTGCTTGGGGTAGGGCCACTCGTCGAGGTCCATGACGGTGTGCTTGGACACCCGCCACGGCACGCCCGACTTGTTCGGTACGACGCGGCCGATGCGGCCGTCCGGGAGGTACTCGACGTCGTAGAAGCCGGGGACGTAGACGCCGCCGGTCCTCGCGAGGCGGAACAGCACCTCCTCGCGGCCACCGGGGCGGCCTTCGGCCTTCCAGGCGCGGATGATCTCGGTGATCTCCAGGACGGCCTGCTCGCCGTCGCCGATGACCGCGCAGTCGATGAACTCCGCGATCGGTTCGGGGTTGAACGCGGCGTGGCCGCCCGCGAGCACGATCGGGTCGTCGAGGCCGCGGTCCTTGGCGGAGAGCGGGATGCCGGCCAGGTCCAGGGCGGTGAGCATGTTGGTGTAGCCGAGTTCGGTGGAGAAGCTCAGCCCGAAGACGTCGAACGCCTTGACCGGGCGGTGGCCGTCCACGGTGAACTGCGGCACCTTGTGCTCGCGCATCAGCGCTTCGAGGTCCGGCCAGACGCTGTAGGTGCGCTCGGCGAGGACGCCCTGGCGCTCGTTGAGTACCTCGTAGAGGATCATGACGCCCTGGTTGGGCAGCCCGACCTCATAGGCGTCCGGGTACATGAGGGCCCAGCGGACGTCGCATTCGTCCCACGGTTTGACGGTGGAGTTCAGCTCACCGCCGACGTACTGGATGGGCTTCTGCACATGCGGGAGCAGAGCTTCGAGCTGTGGGAAGACCGAATCGACAGACATCGCGAACTTTCGAGAGCTGGCAGGGGTGACCATCCAGCGTACCGCGCCACTCAGCCCTTCAGCGCCGTCCGCAGCCGGGGCTTCGACGCCCTCTCCCAGACCCGCGGTAGTTCGCGCTCCCGGTCGGCGGCGGACGCCTCCTCCTCCCCGTACAGCAACCCCCAGGTGAAGGCGGTCTCCCCCGCCGCGTGCGCCTGGACGGCCAGGCTGCGCAGCGTGGCGCGGGCGACGACGCTGTCCTGGTGGTCGCCGAGCACCGACTGCACGGCCTTCATCCGCTTGGCGAACTTCCTGGCGGGCTTCCCGAGCGCGGGCCTGGCGGCCTCCGCCGCGTAGCGGGCGCGCTTGGCGGCCTTGCGGGCCTCGTGCGTGGCCACGTCCCGGTCGTGACCGGGCGGCTGTGCGAAGGCGTGGTCGACACGGGCCGCCAGGCGCGCGTAGTCCTTCAGGACCGCCCGGGGCAGCGCCTTGCCGGGGGCGTGGCTGGCCGGCCCGCGCAGCGGCGGCTGTGCGAGCAGTGCGTCGAGGCTCTCCAGGAGCGCGACGTAGCGCTCGCCGTCCAGCACGGCGAGGACGCGCTCCCTGGCCGCGATGCCGTGGGCGGTGGACCAGATGTGCAGCCGGGCGGCGGCCGGGCCCAGGAGGAGTGTCTGCGGGACGCCGTCGAGGTGGGTGCGCAGCCGTTTGACGAGCACCTCGTGGTCGCGTCCGGCGCCGAGCTCGCCGGCGAGCCATTTCAGTTCGTCGCCGACCGGGTCGGTGACGCGCCGGTCGAGGAGGGCGCGGTACGTCTTGAAGGCGCTGCGCAGCCGACGGGTGGCGACGCGCATCCGGTGGACGGAGTCGGGCAGGTCGCGCCGCACCGCCGGGTCGAGGGTGATGATCGCCTCGGCCTGGTGGCGTACGTAGGCGAGGACGTGGTCCGCCGCGGTGACGGGGGCGGCCTGCCGCTCCCTCTTCCCCGGGGGCGCGGTGCCCGGTGCGGTCTCCTCCAGGGCCCTGGCCAGCTTGGAGGCGGAGGCCGCGGGCCGCACTCCCTTCTTGCGCAGCCGCTTCTCGACGGCGTCCAGGAGTGCGGGGTCGCCGTCGTCGGCGAGTTCGACCTCGATCTCCGTCCAGGCCGCGGTGGGGCCGCCGCTCTCCGGCAGCCGCTCGGCGCAGACTTCGTCGACGCTGACTTCGGCGAGGAGGCCGCCCCGGTCGTCGACGAGGTGGTGGACGTCGCGGGTGGTGAGGAGCCGGACGACGGGGGCAAGCTCCGCGTGGCGGACCCGGGAGCGGACCAGCGCGGCGAGGTCGCCCGGGAGAGTGTCGGCCGGCGGGGCCTGGATCTCGTCGCGGACGCCGGGGGCGACGGGGAATTTGAGGTGCCAGCCGGCATCGCTTCCGCCGGTCCTGCGCCGCAGGGTGAGGGAGTCCGTGGCGAGGCGGAAGTCGTGGGTGTCGTAGTAGACGGCGTCGAGTTCGCTGACGCCGCGGTGGAGGACGGCCGAGACCCCGGCCACCTTCGTCAGGTCGGGCAGCCGGGTCTCGGTCGCGGCTTCGTACTTCCGCTCGATCTCTCGCTTGGAGTCCGCCATATACCGAACCTATCCGCGCCAGGGGCGGATATGCAGGACGGTGTGTGCGGGATCAGGCCGTTATCGGCCGTTGGACCCTGATCGACTGGAGCAGTCCGATGGCCACCCAGACGGCGAACATCGAGGAGCCTCCGTAGGAGACGAACGGCAGGGGCAGTCCGGCGACCGGCATGATGCCGAGCGTCATGCCGATGTTCTCGAAGGCCTGGAAGGCGAACCAGGCGATGATGCCCGCGGCGACGACCGTGCCGTAGAGCTCGGTGGTCTCGCGGGCGATGCGGCAGGCGCGCCACAGGACGATGCCGAGGAGGACCAGGATCAGTCCGGCGCCGAGGAAGCCGAGTTCCTCACCGGCGACGGTGAAGACGAAGTCGGTCTGCTGCTCGGGGACGAACTGGCCGGTGGTCTGGGTGCCCTGGAAGAGGCCGGTGCCGGAGAGGCCGCCGGAGCCGATCGCGATCCGGGCCTGGTTGGTGTTGTAGCCGACGCCGGCGGGGTCGAGGGCCGGGTTGGCGAAGGCGGCGAACCGGGCGATCTGGTAGTCGTCGAGGAGTCCGAGCTGCCAGATGGCGACGGCTCCGGCGGCGCCCGCACCGAGGATCCCGAAGACCCAGCGGTTCGAGGCGCCCGAGGCCAGCAGCACGCCGAGCACGATGACGACCATGACCATCACGGAGCCGAGGTCCGGCATGCCCATGACGACGGCCATCGGGAGCGCGGCGAGGCCGAGGGCCTTGGCGACGGTCCGGTGGTCGGGGTGCAGCTGGTCGCCCGCGTCGACGCGGGCGGCGAGCAGCATCGCCATGCCGAGGATGATGGTGATCTTGGTGAATTCGGAGGGCTGGAGCGAGAAGCCGCCGGGCAGCAGGATCCAGGCGTGGGCGCCGTTGACGGTGGCGCCGAGCGGGGTGAGGACCGCCATCACGAGGAGCACGGACAGCCCGTACAGGATCGGCACCGCGCCGCGCAGGGTCCGGTGGCCGAGCCAGATCGTACCGATCATCAGGGCGAAGCCGATGCCGGTGTTGAGGGCGTGGCGGAAGAGGAAGTAGTACGGGTCGCCGTGGGTGAGCGAGTCACGTCCGCGGGTCGCCGACCAGACGAGCAGCGAGCCGATGAAGGAGAGGGCGATCGCGGAGCCGAGCAGCGGCCAGTCGAGGCGGCGCACGACGGAGTCGCGGGCGGTGATCCGGCCCCAGGCGCCGCGGTCGGGGGCGTACCGCTGGACGGAGAAGCCGGCCATCAGTCACGCCTCCCCAGCACGGCGGCGAGCGTCTGCGCGTCGGCCGGCTTCTGCGACGCGGGGTCGTAGGGCTTGATCTTCGGGGCGTCGATGGTGCCGTCCGTCTGGATCTTCGGCAGCGACTTCTGCGGGGTCGGCAGCAGGGCCTTCTTGAGGTCCTGCTTGCCCGAGGCGTCGAGGCCGTAGAGGGCGTTGTAGATGTTGCGGACGGCGGGCCCGGATGCCCCGGAACCCGTACCGCCCTGGGAGATCGTCATGACGATCGAGTAGTCCTTGGTGTACGTGGCGAACCAGGAGGTCGTCTGCTTGCCGTAGACCTCGGCCGTACCCGTCTTGGCGTGCATCGGGATCTTGTCCTGCGGCCAGCCGCCGAATCGCCAGGCGGCGGAGCCGCGGGTCGCGACACCCGCGAGGGCTTCGTCTATTTCGTTGCGCGTCTTCTTGGTGAAGGGCAGCTTGCCGTGCGACTTCGGCTCGATCTCCTGGACGGTCTTGCCGTCGCCGCTGACGATGGCCTTGCCGACGGTGGGGTCGTAGAGGGTGCCGCCGTTGGAGATGGCCGCGTAGATGGTGGCCATCTGGATCGGGGTCACGAGGGTGTCGCCCTGGCCGATCGAGTAGTTGACGGAGTCACCGGCGCGCATCTTGTCGCCTTCGAGGCAGTTCTCGTACGCGATCTGCTCGACGTACGTACCGCCCTTCTTGCCCTGCTTGCACCAGGCGTCGTGGTTGGCCTTGGCGAAGTTCTTCTTCCACTGGCGGTCCGGGACGCGGCCGCTGACCTCGTTGGGGAGGTCGATGCCGGTCTCCTTGCCGAGGCCGAACTGGTGGGCGGTCTTGTAGAACCAGTCGTTGGGGTTCTTCTTGGGGCTGTTCCCGCCGTCCTTCTGCCACTCCTTGTGCGCGAGGCCGTAGTACACGGTGTCGCAGGAGACTTCGAGGGCGCGGCCGATGGTGATGCTGCCGTAGCCCTGGGACTCGAAGTTCTTGAAGGTCTGGCCGCCGATGGAGTACGAGCTGGGGCACGGGTAGTTGCCGTCGAAGGGGTATCCGGCGTTGACCGCGGCGGTGGAGGAGATGACCTTGAAGATGGAGCCGGGGGCGGCCTGGCCCTGGATGGCACGGTTCAGCAGCGGGAAGTTGGAGTTCTTGCCGGTGAGTTTGGCGTAGTCCTTGGCGGAGATGCCGCCGACCCAGGCGTTGGGGTCGTAGTTGGGCAGGGAGGCCATGGAGACGACGCGGCCGGTCTTGGCCTCCATGACGACGACGGCGCCGGAGTCGGCCTTGTAGTTCTCGCCGGTGTTGGTGTCGAACTCCTTGCGGGCCGTCTTCATGGCCTGGTTGAGCTCGTACTCGGCGACGGCCTGGACGCGGGCGTCGATGGAGGTGACGACGCTGGCGCCGGCCTCCGCCTCGTCGTTCTTGGCCTGGCCGATGACCCGGCCGAGGTTGTCCACCTCGTAGCGGGTGACGCCCGCCTTGCCGCGCAGTTCCTTGTCGTACGTGCGCTCCAGGCCGGAGCGGCCGACCTGGTCGGAGCGCAGGTAGGGCGAGTCGGTGTCCTGGGCCTTGGTGATCTCCTCGTCGGTGACGGGTGAGAGGTAGCCGAGGACCTGGGCGGTGTTGGCCTTGCCGGGGGCGGCGTAGCGGCGGACGGCGGTGGGTTCGGCGGAGATGCCGGGGAAGTCCTCCGCGCGTTCGCGGATCTGGAGGGCCTGCTGGGTGGTGGCCTCGTCGGTGACGGGGATCGGCTGGTAGGGCGAGCCGTTCCAGCAGGGCTGGGGGGTCTTCGCGTCGCAGAGCCGGACCTTGTCGATGACGTCCTTGGGCTTCATGCCGAGGACGTCGGCGAGCCGGGTCAGGACGCCTTTGCCGTCGTCGTCCATCTTCAGCAGTTCGGTGCGGCTGGCGGAGACGACGAGGCGGGTCTCGTTGTCGGCGAGCGGCACGCCGCGGGCGTCGAGGATGGAGCCGCGGGCTGCGGGCTGGACGACCTGCTGGACGTGGTTGTTCTTCGCCTCGTCGGAGTACTCCTGGCCGTTGCGGATCTGGAGGTACCAGAGGCGGCCGCCGAGGGTGAGCAGCAGGGAGAAGACGAGGACCTGGATGACGATGAGGCGGATCTGGACCCGCTGGGTCCGTCCTGTCTCGGGGATGTTGGTCACGGGGCGCCCCCGGTGGTGGTCGGGCCGGTGGTACGGGGGTCGCCCCCGGAGGATTGCGGCCTCACAGTCGCTTGACTCCCTTGATCCGTCCGGCGCGTGCGGCGCGGTTGCGGGCGGCCTTGACGCGCAGTCCGCCGCGCTGGCTGCCGATCCGCAGTCCGGTGCCCGCGGCGAGCCAGCCGGCCGCGACGTCGCCGCGGCCGGAGGAGGACTCGGTCAGCGGGTCGTTCACCGTGCGTCTGGCGATGGCCATGATCAGCGGGACGGTGAACGGCGCGAGGAGCAGGTCGTAGACGGCCGCGGTGAACAGCAGGCTGCCGAGGCCCACATGGCGGGCCGCCGTGTCGCCGACGAGGGCACCGACGCCCGCGTAGAGCAGCGTCGATCCGATCGCCGCCGCGACGACGACGGCCATCGGGAGGAACGCGGACTTGAGCTGGCCGTTCTCGGGCCTGGCCAGTCCGGCGAGGTAGCCGATGACGCAGAGCACCAGGGCGTAGCGTCCGGCGGCGTGGTCGGCCGGGGGTGCCAGGTCGGCGAGGAGGCCCGCGCCGAAGCCGATGAGGGCCCCGCTGACGTGCCCGTACACGAAGGCCAGTCCGAGGACGACCATGAGCAGCAGATCGGGTACGGCGCCGGGGAGCTGGAGCCGGGCGAGTACGGATACCTGGACGACGAGGGCGATCACGACCAGAACGATGGAGAGCAGAGTCCGGTTGACGCGCATGGGGATCAGCTCTACCTCTGTTCGTTTACCGCGTTGTCGGCGTTCGGTGTGGCGTTCTGGCTGGGGTTCGGGTCCGGGCTGCCGCTGGGACTCGTGCTCTGGTGGATGTTCCCGACCACGTTGCCGCTGGTGTCGACGATGTCGCCGTTGGGCGAGATGGTGACGGTGACGGTCGGGGTGGGCTTCGGCTTGGCCGGCTTGACGGCCTTCTTCGGCAGGACCGCGTCGCGCGGGTCCTCACGCGGTGCCTGGACGACGATGCCGACGATGTCGAGCTTGGTGAAGCCGACGAACGGGCGGACGTAGACGGTACGGGTGAGGTCGCCACCGGACGGGTCGACGCGGACGACCTCGCCGACCGGGACGCCGGGCACGAACGGCTTGTCCTTGCTGGAGCCGAAGGTGACGAGGCGGTCACCCTTCTTGACCTTGGCCTTGCCGTTCAGGAACTGGACGGACAGCGGGCGCGAGCCCTGGCCGGTGGCGAAACCCAGTTCGTCGGTGGACTCCATCCGGGTGCCGACGGTGAAGTCGGGGTCGTTGGCCAGGAGCACGGTGGCGGTGTCCGGGCCGACGGTGGTGACGCGGCCGACGAGTCCGTCGCCGTTGAGGACGGTCATGTCGCGCTTGAGGCCGTCCTTGGATCCGGCGTCGATGGTGACCGTCCAGGAGAAGCCCTGGGCCGCTCCTATGGCGATGACCTCGGCGGCCTTGATGCCGTACTGGCCGGCGTCCGACTTCTTGAGCATCTTGTCGAGCTCGCGGACCCGGCTGCGGTTGCGGTCGTCGCTGCCCAGCCTCACCTTGAGCGCGGCGTTCTCCTGCTCCAGCGCGGTGATCTTGTCGTGGCGGGTGCCGGAGGCGCGTACGGCCCCTATGGCGTTGCCCACCGGATCGACCGCTGCCGCCACGCCGTTCTCCACCGGTCCGAAGACGGTGGCGGCGGCCTGCCGGGCGCCGTCCACCGGTGACTCCTCGCCGCCGCGGATGTCCACCGTGATCAGTGCGAAAGCGATGGCGATCAGCAGCACCAGGAGCAGCCGGCTCTCTCGTGTGTCCCTCACGTGCGGCGGCCGTGCCTTCCTCGTAGGAATGTTCGTGCCTGTATATCAACGATCCTCCGCGCGGAGCGGCAGCGTCCGCGCGGAGGGCCGCTTGGGTTTCTACCGTCGGGGCTGGGCGTCCAGCACCTGCTGGAGCGCCTCGAACTCCTCGACGCACTTGCCGGAGCCGAGCGCCACGGAGTCCAGCGGGTCCTCGGCGATGTGGATCGGCATGCCCGTCTCGTGGCGCAGCCGCTCGTCGAGGCCCCGGAGCAGCGCGCCGCCGCCGGTGAGGACGATGCCGCGGTCCATGACGTCGCCGGAGAGCTCCGGCGGGCACTTGTCCAGCGTCGTCTTGACCGCGTCGACGATCGCGTTGACCGGCTCCTCGATCGCCTTGCGGACCTCGGCGGCGGAGATGACCACGGTCTTGGGCAGGCCCGAGACGAGGTCGCGGCCGCGGATCTCGGTGTGCTCGTCCTTCTCCAGGTCGAACGCCGAACCGATGGTGATCTTGATCTGTTCGGCGGTGCGCTCACCGAGCAGGAGCGAGTACTCCTTCTTGATGTGCTGGATGATCGCGTTGTCCAGTTCGTCACCGGCGACCCGGATCGACTGGGCCGTGACGATTCCGCCGAGCGAGATGACCGCGACCTCGGTGGTGCCGCCACCGATGTCCACGACCATGTTGCCGGTGGCCTCGTGGACCGGCAGGCCGGAGCCGATGGCCGCCGCCATGGGCTCCTCGATGATGTGCACCTGGCGTGCGCCGGCCTGCGTCGACGCCTCGATCACGGCGCGTCGCTCGACCCCGGTGATGCCGGAGGGCACGCAGACGACGACCCGCGGGCGGGCCAGGTAGCGGCGCTTGTGGATCTTCAGGATGAAGTAGCGGAGCATCCGCTCCGTGATCTCGAAGTCGGCGATCACGCCGTCCTTCAGGGGCCGTACGGCAACGATGTTGCCCGGCGTACGGCCGATCATCTTCTTGGCCTCGGAGCCGACCGCGAGAATTCCGCCGGTGTTGGTGTTGATGGCCACGACGGACGGCTCGTTCAGAACGATGCCGCGCCCCCTGACGTACACCAGCGTGTTGGCAGTCCCGAGGTCGATAGCCATGTCACGGCCGATGAACGACATTGAGTTCCCCTTGTTCCCCATGAGGATGCGTCGGGCCTTCCCAGTCGAAAGCGATGGCTTGTTCTGGTAGGCGAGGTGAGCGCTGCGGGCGTGGAAGCTTCCATCGTAGTGCCGGACACGCCGACACAGCGCGAGGGTCCTGCGCCATGCTGAGCAGAACGGGTGGCCGTTCCACTCATGGTGACGTTACGTCGGGGGGATGCGTTCCCGCGATCGGGGACCCTATGCCGAAGGGCGACCGAATTACTTCGGTCGCCCCAGGTCATGAGCGCTGTTCGGCTGATCGCGGATCAGGAAAGACCCGGGAAGAAGAGCTTCATTTCTCGCTCTGCGGACTCCTCCGAGTCCGAGGCGTGGATGAGGTTCTCCCGGGTGATGGTGCCGAAGTCACCACGGATCGATCCGGGCGCGGCGGCGATCGGGTCGGTGGGGCCGGCCAGGGCGCGGATGCCCTCGATGACCCGCTCGCCTTCGGCCACCAGAGCGACGATCGGACCGGACTGCATGAACTCGACGAGCGGCTCGTAGAACGGGCGGCCGACGTGCTCGGCGTAGTGCTGTTCCAGCGTGGCGCGGTCGAGGGTGCGGAGCTCCAGCGCCGTGATCTTCCAGCCGGCCTTGCGCTCGATGCGGCCGACGATCTCGCCGACCAGACCGCGACGGACGGCGTCGGGCTTGAGAAGAACGAGGGTGCGCTGGGTCATGTGCGGCTCCTTGCAGGCATACGGGTGCGGTGAGGCGAGGTTACAGGGGTACGGTGACGGGCCGGCGGCCGGGTTTGGCAGCCCGGCGGCTCCTCAGCTGCCGGCAGGCGCCTGTGCCGCCTCCTGTGCGGCCCACCGGGCCTTCACCTCGTCGATCCTGCGGCCGTAGTGCACGGAGGCCCACCACAGGCCGCCGAAGACCACGCCGAGGATGAACATCATCGGAACGACGAAGCCGCTGGCGACCAGTGCGATCTGGAGCGCCCAGCCGAGCTGTATGCCGCCGGGGCGGGTGAGCATCCCGCAGAGCAGCACGGAGAGCAGCATGCCGATGCCGCAGACCGTCCAGACCGTGGCGGACGTCAGGTCGTCGGACTTCATCGCGACGAGTCCGGCGAACCCGATCACGAAGAACTCGCCGATCAGCGTCGATGCACAGAGCGTACGCACGTTGGTCAGCGCCTTCCCAGAAGCAGCCGGGCCTCGCCGACCGTGATCACGGATCCGGTCACCAGTACCCCGGCGCCCGCGTACTCGTCCTCTTCCTCGGCGAGGGTGATCGCCGCCTCCAGCGCGTCGTCCAGCCGGGGTTCGACCTGGACGCGGTCGTTGCCGAAGACCTCGACGGCGACCGCCGCGAGCTCGTCGGCGTCCATCGCGCGTGCGCTGGAGTTCTGCGTGACGACGACCTCGGCGAAGATCGGCTCGAAGGCTTCCAGGAGCCCTCGCACGTCCTTGTCGCCGCTGGCCCCGACCACACCGATCAGCCGGGAGAAGCCGAAGGCCTCGGAGAGTCCCTCGGCGGTGGCCTGGGCGCCCGCCGGGTTGTGCGCGGCGTCCAGGACGACCGTCGGGCTGGAGCGGACCACTTCGAGGCGGCCCGGCGAGATCACCGAGGCGAAGGCCTTGCGGATGATGTCGGCGTCGAGCGATCCGGTCTGCTCGGCACCGATGCCGAAGAACGCCTCGACCGCGCAGAGCGCCACCACCGCGTTGCGCGCCTGGTGGGCGCCGTACAGCGGAAGGAAGATGCCGTCGTACTCGCCGCCGAGGCCGCGCAGCGTCAGGAGCTGGCCGCCGACCGCGATCTCGCGGGAGACGACGCCGAACTCCATGCCTTCGCGGGCCACGGTGGCGTCGACCTCTACGGCCTTCTTCAGCATCACCTGGGCCGCGTCGACGGGCTGCTGGGCGAGGATGACCGTCGCGTCCTGCTTGATGATCCCCGCCTTCTCCACCGCGATCTCGCCCGGTGTCGAACCCAGCCGGTCGGTGTGGTCCAGCGAGATGGGGGTGACGACGGCGACCGTGGAGTCGATCACGTTGGTCGCGTCCCAGCTGCCGCCCATGCCGACCTCGACGACGGCGACATCGACCGGCGCGTCGGCGAAGGCCGCGTAGGCCATGCCGGTGAGGACCTCGAAGAAGGAGAGCCGGTAGGGCTGCTGCGCGTCGACCATCTCGACGTACGGCTTGATGTCCTCGTAGGTGGAGATGAACCGCTCGGGGTCCATCGGGGAGCCGTCCAGGCTGATCCGCTCGGTGATCGACTGGACGTGCGGCGAGGTGTAGCGGCCGGTACGGAGGTCGAAGGCGCCGAGCAGGGCCTCGATCATGCGGGCCGTGCTCGTCTTGCCGTTGGTCCCCGTGATGTGGATGGAGGGGTAGGCGTGCTGCGGATCACCGAGCACGTCCATCAGCGCGGCGATGCGCGCCACGGACGGCTCCAGCTTGGTCTCGCCCCAGCGCCCGGCGAGCTCCTGCTCCACCGCGCGCAGCGCCTTGTCCACCTCCGGATCGGCGGGGCGGGCGGGGACCTCGTCGCCCTGGGGCGGTCCGGAGGCGGCACGCAGCGTGCGGCTCCCGGCCTCGATCACCGCCAGGTCGGGGTCGCGCTGGGTCGCTTCGTCGACGATCTCCGCGAAGGTCTCGTCGGAGTCGGACGCGTCGTGCCGGTCGGAAGGGCGGGGCTCACTCACGGGGCCAGTCTACGGACCGGCACGGACATCGCGCGCAGCGCCCGGCGGCGGGGGTACGGGGAAGCCCCCGTACCCCTCGCGGGAGGGATACGGGGGCTTCGCCGGGTTCCGGTCTCAGCTCTGCGGCAGGGCCGCCAGCTGGCCGGTGATCCGCTCGATGTCGGACTCGGCCTTGGAGAGCCGGCCGCGGATCTTGTCGACCACGTTGTCGGGGGCCTTGGCCAGGAACGCCTCGTTGCCGAGCTTGCCGGTGGCCTGCGCCTTCTCCTTCTGCGCGGCCTCCAGGTCCTTCGTGAGGCGCTTGCGCTCGGCACCGATGTCGATCGTGCCGGACAGGTCGAGCGCGACGGTGGCTCCGGCGACCGGCAGCGACGCCGTGGCGTGGAAACCGTCCCCGGCCGGCTGAAGGCGCAGCAGCTGGCGGATGGCCGCCTCGTGCGGGGCGAGCGCGGTCCCGGTCAGGGTCAGCTCGGCCGGAACCTTCTGGCCGGGCTGGAGCCCCTGGTCGGAGCGGAAGCGGCGGACCTCGGTGACGACCTGCTGGACGAGCTCGATCTCCTTCTCGGCCGCGTCGTCACGGAAGCCGCTGTCGGCCGGCCAGTCGGCGATGACGACGGACTCGCGGCCGGTGAGCGCGGTCCACAGGGTCTCCGTGACGAACGGGACGACGGGGTGCAGCAGGCGCAGCATCACGTCGAGGACCTCGCCCAGGACCCGGCCGGAGACCTCGGCCGGGCGGCCACCGCCGAAGAACGTGGTCTTGGACAGCTCGACGTACCAGTCGAAGACCTCGTCCCAGGCGAAGTGCCGGAGCGACTCGCTGAGCTTGGAGAACTGGTAGTCGTCGTAGTACGCGTCGACTTCGGCGACCGTCTTGTTGAGGCGGGACAGGATCCAGCGGTCCGTCACCGACATCTCGTCGGCGGACGGCAGTTCGCCCTCGATCGTCGCGCCGTTCATCAGCGCGAAGCGGGTGGCGTTCCAGATCTTGTTGGAGAACTTGGCGGAACCCTGGACCCACTCCTCGCCGATCGGGACGTCGGTGCCGGGGTTGGCGCCGCGCGCGAGGGTGAAACGGAGCGCGTCGGAGCCGTACTTGTCCATCCAGTCCAGCGGGTTGACCACGTTGCCGAAGGACTTCGACATCTTCTTGCCGTGCTCGTCGCGGACCATGCCGTGCAGGACGATCGTCCCGAACGGCGGGACGCCGTCGTTGACGTACAGGCCGAACATCATCATCCGGGCGACCCAGAAGAAGAGGATGTCGTAGCCGGTGACCAGGACGGAGTTCGGGTAGAACTTCGCGAGGCTGTCGGTCTGTTCGGGCCAGCCGAGCGTGGAGAACGGCCACAGGCCCGAGGAGAACCAGGTGTCCAGGACATCGCTGTCCTGGGTCCAGCCCTCGCCGGTGGGCGCCTCGTCGTCCGGTCCGACGCAGACGACCTCGCCGTTCGGGCCGTACCAGACGGGGATGCGGTGGCCCCACCAGAGCTGGCGCGAGATGCACCAGTCGTGGAGGTTGTCGACCCAGTCGAAGTACCGCTTCTCCATCTCCTGCGGGTGGATCTTGACCTTGCCGTCACGGACGGCGTCACCGGCCGCCTGGGCGAGCGGGGCGACCTTGACCCACCACTGGAGGGAGAGGCGCGGCTCGATGGTGGTCTTGCAGCGCGAGCAGTGGCCGACGGAGTGGACGTACGGCCGCTTCTCGGCGACGATCCGGCCCTCGGCGCGCAGGGCGGCGACGATCGCGGAACGGGCCTCCAGGCGGTCCAGGCCCTGGAAGGGGCCGGGGGCCGTGATGACGGCGCGCTCGTCGAGGACCGTGAGGAACGGCAGGTCGTGGCGCTTGCCGATCTCGAAGTCGTTCGGGTCGTGCGCCGGGGTCACCTTGACGGCGCCGGTGCCGAACTCGGGGTCGACGTGGTGGTCGGCGACGACCGGGATGGTGCGGTCGGTCAGCGGCAGCTTGATCTGCTTGCCGACCAGGTGCTTGTAGCGCTCGTCGTCGGGGTGGACGGCGACCGCGGTGTCACCGAGCATCGTCTCGGCGCGGGTGGTGGCGACGACGATGGTCTCGTCGCCCTCGCCGTACTTCATGGAGACCAGCTCGCCGTCGTCCTCCTGGTACTCGACCTCGATGTCGGAGATCGCGGTGAGGCAGCGCGGGCACCAGTTGATGATGCGCTCGGCGCGGTAGATCAGCTCGTCGTCGTACATCTGCTTGAAGACGGTCTGGACGGCCTTGGACAGGCCCTCGTCCATGGTGAAGCGCTCACGGGACCAGGCGACGCCCTCGCCGAGTCGGCGCATCTGGCCGGAGATTTGGCCGCCCGACTCGTTCTTCCACTGCCAGACACGCTCGACGAAGGCCTCGCGGCCCAGGTCGTGGCGGGACTTGCCCTCCTTGCCGAGCTCGCGCTCGACGACGTTCTGGGTGGCGATGCCGGCGTGGTCCATGCCCGGCTGGTAAAGCGCCTCGAAGCCCTGCATCCGCTTGCGGCGGACGAGGGCGTCGATCAGCGTGTGCTCGAAGGCGTGTCCCAGGTGCAGGGATCCGGTGACGTTGGGCGGCGGGATGACGATGGAGTACGGCGGCTTGTCGCTGTTCTCGTCGGCCTCGAAGTAACCGCGTTCTACCCAGCGCTCGTACAGCTTCCCCTCTACCTCGGCCGGCGTGTACTGGGTCGGCAGTTCGGGGATGCTGACTGGCTGCTGCGCTGCGTTCTCGGTCACGCCCCACAGTTTAGGGCCGTCACAAGCGTGCACTGAAACCGGTTTGTTCAGTAACGGTCTCCCTCCCGGTGCCCCACGCCCGCGGGCCGTCCGTCAGGATGTTCGGAACGCATAAGAACTCATGAGCATCACGAACAGGGGACTCCGCAGATGAGCTACAACCAGCCGGGCCCGTACGGTGGCCAGCCGCCGCAGGGCCAGCCCGGACCGTACGGCCAGCAGCCGGGCCCCTACGGCGGTCAGCCGCCGCAGGGCCCGCCGCAGSYGCAGCCCGGCTACGGCTACCCGCAGCAGGCCCCCCAGGGCGTCCCGCCCCAGCAGCAGCCCCCGCAGCCGGGCTACGGCTACCCGCAGGCCCAGCAGCCCGGCCCGTACGGCCAGCAGCCCCCCACTCCCCCGTACGGCGGCCAGCCGGCCTACGGGCAGCAGCCGGGCTTCCCTCCGGCCGCCCCGCAGAAGAAGAAGACGGGCCTGATCGTGGGCGGCGTCATCGTCGCGCTCGCGGTGATCGGCGGCGGGGTGTACTTCCTGACGTCGGGCGGCGCCAGCAACAGCGATGTCGCGGACTCCACCAAGGGGTACAAGCTGACGCCGTCGGCGACGCTGGACGGGTACAAGAAGCAGGCCGGCTCCGAGCAGTCCGGAGCGCCGACCGGTGAAGAGAAGACCAAGCTCGAAGGTCTCGGCATTGAGAAGCCGCAGAAGGCGGGCGCCCAGTATCAGTCCGGTTCCGAGGACAACCCGCTCGCGCTGAAGTCGATCACGCTCACGGGCTACTGGGGTGACGTGACCGACCCGGCGAAGGTCATCGACAACGCGTTCAACAACGCGGAGTCGGAGTTCACGAAGGGCGAGGAGGGGATGGAGGTGCAGCGTGTCGGCAGCCCCAAGGCCCTCACGCCTGACGGCTTCAATGGCGCCCTCATGAAGTGCCAGGACCTCAAGGTGCTGAACAAGGACGGCGACGGCACTGCCGCCAAGGGGCCGAAGGAATTCACCATCCCCGTCTGCGTCTGGGCCGACTACAGCACCGTGGGCACCGTGATGGGCGTGGACGTGAGCCTCTCCATGACCGGCAAGGGAATGGCCCAGGACGAGGTGGCGGGCATCACCGCCAAGCTCTACAACGCCTCCCGCACCAAGATCTGACCCACGCAACGCGAAGGGGCGCCCCGCGGGTCGAACCGGCGGGGCGCCCCTTCGCGTACGGCTCTACGACACCGCTACGCGGACTTCTCGTGCCGCCCCTCGTCACCCTTCCCGATCGTCCGCGGCTCGCGCGGGACCAGCGTCGGGTTGACGTTGTTGCGGACCACGTCCGCCGTGATGACGACGCGGGCGACGTCCTTGCGGGACGGCACCTCGTACATCACCGACTGGAGGACCTCCTCCATGATGGCGCGCAGGCCGCGCGCGCCGGTCTGGCGCAGGATCGCCTGGTCGGCGATGGCCTCCAGCGCCTCGCGCTCGAACTCCAGCTCCACACCGTCGAGTTCGAACAGCCGCTGGTACTGCTTCACCAGGGCGTTGCGCGGCTCGATGAGGATCTGGAGCAGCGCCTCGCGGTCCAGGTTGTGGACCGAGGTCAGGACCGGGAGGCGGCCGATGAACTCGGGGATCATCCCGAACTTCACCAGGTCCTCCGGCATGACCTCCTGGAACTGGTCGCTCGCCTGGATCTCCCGCTTGGAGCGGATCGTGGCGCCGAAGCCGATGCCCTTGGCGCCGGCCCGGGACTCGATGATCTTCTCCAGACCGGAGAAGGCGCCGCCCACGATGAACAGCACGTTCGTCGTGTCGATCTGGATGAACTCCTGGTGCGGGTGCTTCCGGCCACCCTGCGGCGGTACGGAGGCGGTGGTGCCCTCAAGGATCTTCAGCAGGGCCTGCTGGACGCCCTCGCCGGAGACATCGCGGGTGATCGACGGGTTCTCGCTCTTGCGGGCGACCTTGTCGATCTCGTCGATGTAGATGATCCCGGTCTCGGCCTTCTTGACGTCGTAGTCCGCGGCCTGGATCAGCTTCAGCAGGATGTTCTCGACATCCTCGCCGACGTAGCCGGCCTCCGTCAGCGCCGTCGCGTCCGCGATGGCGAACGGGACGTTGAGCATCCGGGCCAGCGTCTGCGCGAGGAGGGTCTTGCCCGAGCCCGTGGGGCCGAGCAGCAGGATGTTGGACTTGGCGAGTTCGATCGCGTCGTCGCGGTTCGCGCCGCCGCCGTTCTCGCCGGCCTGGACCCGCTTGTAGTGGTTGTACACAGCGACCGAGAGGGCCTTCTTCGCGGGCTCCTGCCCGACGACGTATCCCTCGAGGAACTCGTAGATCTCGCGGGGCTTGGGAAGTTCCTCCCAGCGGACCTCGCTCGTCTCCGCGAGCTCCTCCTCGATGATCTCGTTGCAGAGATCGATGCACTCGTCGCAGATGTACACACCGGGCCCCGCGATGAGCTTCTTCACCTGCTTCTGGCTCTTTCCGCAGAACGAGCACTTGAGCAGGTCGCCGCCATCACCGATGCGTGCCACGAGGTGCTTCCCCTTCGCCTGGGAGACGCCTGGTTCAGCGGCTCCTGGTGCCTCTATCCGACGGTACCTTGCCTGGGCCCCCGTTCGGGCCCCCCTTGGCACGGTTCACACGGCCGAGGCCGGGTGACCCTGCCGTACCAAGGGGTAAAGGCCGACGTCAGGCGGCCGCTCCGGCCGCGCTCTTACGGGTCGAGACGATCTGGTCGACCAGGCCGTAGGCGAGGGCGTCATCGGCGGTCAGGATCTTGTCGCGCTCGATGTCGTCGCGGATCTTCTCGATCGGCGTGGTGGAGTGCTTCGCCAGCATCTCCTCCAGCTGGGTCCGCATCCGGAGGATCTCGTTGGCCGCGATCTCCAGGTCGGAGAGCTGCTCACGGCCGGTCTGCGAGGACGGCTGGTGGATCAGGACGCGGGCGTTCGGCAGCGCCATGCGCTTGCCGGGGGTGCCGGCGGCGAGCAGCACCGCGGCGGCGGAGGCCGCCTGGCCCATGCAGACCGTCTGGATGTCCGGCTTGACGAACTGCATCGTGTCGTAGATCGCGGTGAGCGCGGTGAACGAGCCGCCGGGGCTGTTGATGTAGATGGAGATGTCCCGGTCCGGGTCCATCGACTCCAGGCACAGCAGCTGCGCCATGACGTCGTTGGCGGACGCGTCGTCGATCTGCACGCCGAGGAAGATCACGCGCTCCTCGAAGAGCTTCGCGTACGGGTCGTACTCGCGCACGCCCTGCGAGGTGCGCTCCACGAAGCGCGGGACGATGTAGCGGTTGTCCACCTGCGGGCCGGTGTAGAGGCCGCTCGCGGACGCGCCGGGGAAGTTGTTCATGTGGGTGTTCACCATCCTGGTGGCGTTCTGTGGGCTGGGTTTCTCGGCGTACGAGAGATGCGGTGCGCGGTGCGGTGCGATCCGGTGGAGCCGGATCAGGCGCCGGTGCCGCCGCCGCCCGGAACGCCCGATGCGATCGTGATGATCTCGTCGATGAGGCCGTAGTCCTTGGCCTCTTCCGCGGTGTACCAGCGGTCGCGGTCGCCGTCGCGGATGATCGTCTCCACGGTCTGGCCGGAGTGGCGGGCGGTGATCTCCGCCATCCGCTGCTTGGTGCGCAGCAGGTACTGGGCCTGGATCTTGATGTCCGAGGCCGTACCGCCGATGCCGGCCGAACCCTGGTGCATGAGGATGTCGGTGTTCGGGAGCGCGAAACGCTTGCCGGCGGTGCCGCCGGTGAGCAGGAACTGGCCCATCGAGGCCGCCATGCCCATACCGATGGTGACCACGTCGTTCGGGATGTACTGCATGGTGTCGTAGACCGCCATGCCGGCCGTCACCGAACCACCGGGGCTGTTG
This sequence comes from Streptomyces sp. OR43, assembly GCF_008042275.1. GTDB lineage: Bacteria > Actinomycetota > Actinomycetes > Streptomycetales > Streptomycetaceae > Streptomyces. Next base: position 336,531 of record NZ_RDBK01000043.1, read on the forward strand.
ATGTAGAGGTAGATGTCCTTGTCCGGCTCGGCGGCAAGGAGCAGGAGCTGTGCGGTGATCTTGTTGGCGATGTCATCGTCGACCTGCTGACCGAGGAAGATGATGCGTTCGCCGAGCAGTCGGCTGTAGACCTGGTCACCGAGGCCTCCACCGAGGGACGGCTCTCCGGCGGCGTAGGGCATCAGATTCGTCACGTATCCACCTGCTCGTCTCTGACGGCTCCGGCCGTCTCAGCGTCTTCGTACCGGGTGGGCCGGGACTCCCCGACCCTTCCTCTTCATGGACCCTAACGCGCAGGTGGGACAACGCCATCCCGCTTCCGCAACTGTTCGCTGGGAGCGCAAGCTCCGCAGTCCGCACAAGGGTTGTGGGGGGCGTCCGCCGATACGACGACGGGCTCCGGACGCGTTGGCGTCCGGAGCCCGTCGTGCGGGTTCAGCGCGAGGCTCAGGCCTCGGTCTTCTCCTCGGCGGCGTCGGCGGTGCCCTCGGCGGCCTCGACCACCTCGGTCGCCTCCTCCGTCGCCTCTTCGTCGTCCTCCAGCTCGACGACCTCACCGTTGGTGTCGATGACCTTGGCGGCCTCGACGACCACGGCCAGCGCCTTGCCGCGGGCGACCTCGCCGACGAGCATCGGCACCTGGCCGCCCTCGACGACGGCCTGGGCGAACTGGTCCGGGCTCATGCCGGAGGACTGCGCGCGCCGCAGGAGGTGCTCGGTGAGCTCCTCCTGGTTGACGTTCAGCTTCTCCTTGTTGACGAGCTCGTCAAGGATGAACTGGGTCTTGATGCCCTTGACGGCCTGCTCGGACGTCTCGGCCTCGAACTCCTCGAGGGTCTTGCCCTGGATCTCCAGGTACTTCTCGAGGTCGAGACCCATCTGGCCGAGCTGGTGGTGCTCCAGGTTGTGCTTGCGGGTCTGGACCTCGTCCGCGAGCAGCTTCTCCGGAATCGGGACCTCGGCGAGCTTCAGCAGCTCCTCGAGGACGCGCTCCTGGGCCTGGGTGGCCTGCTCGTACTGCTTGGTTTCCTCGAGGCGCTTGCGGCTGTCCGCCTTCAGCTCGTCCAGCGTGTCGAACTCGCTGGCCATCTGGGCGAACTCGTCGTCCAGCTCGGGAAGCTCGCGGGCGGCGACGGCGGTGACCTTGACGGTGACCTCCGCGTCCTTGCCCTCGGCGGAGCCGCCCTTCAGCTGGGAGGTGAAGGTGGCCTCGCCACCCGCCTCCAGGCCGGTGACGGCGTCGTCGATGCCTTCGAGGAGCTCGCCGGAACCGATGGTGTACGAGACACCCTCGGCCACGCCGTCCTCGAGGACCTCGCCCTCGACCTTGGCCTGCAGGTCGATGGTGACGACGTCACCCTCGACGGCGGCGCGCTCGACCGGGTTGGTCGAGGCGAAGCGCTCACGGAGCTGCTCCACGGCCTTCTCGACGTCCTCGTCGCTGACCTCGAGGGCGTCGACGGTGACCTCGATGCCGGAGTAGTCCGGGATCTCGATCTCGGGGCGTACGTCAACCTCGGCGGTGAAGGAGAGCAGTTCGCCGTCCTTCAGCTCCGTGATGTCGACCTCCGGCTGGCCGAGGACGTTGAGCTCACCCTCGTTGACGGCCTCGGTGTAGAACTTCGGGAGCGCGTCGTTGACGGCCTCCTCCAGCACTGCGCCACGGCCGAACCGCTGGTCGATGACCCGGTTGGGGATCTTGCCCTTGCGGAACCCCTTCACCGTGACCTGCTGGTTGATCTTCTTGTACGCCGCGTCGAGGCTGTCCTTGAGCTCCTCGAAGGGCACCTCAATGCTGAGCCGAACCCGGGTCGGGTTCAGGGTCTCCACGGCGCTCTTCACGGTTCGGTCTCCTTGGTGGCTGACTTCTTGGGGTTCTGCTCCACCGCACAGGAGGCGGCTTCGCGGACCGAGCCCGGTACATCAGACACACGGGCACGCATTTTGCATAGTAACGGCAAGGGGGAGAACTCCCACAATGCGATCTTGCCGGTGGTCGGGGTGGCCGGATTCGAACCGACGACCTTCCGCTCCCAAAGCGGACGCGCTACCAAGCTGCGCCACACCCCGTCGGTGCGACACGAAGGGTACATGCAGACAGGTGGTGCATCGGACGCTTTCCGCGGGCTTCGCCGGACTCGGCGCCGCGCGTCGTCATCGGGTGTGCGGGCAGACCCCGCGACCCGCTACGATGCTTCTCGTGCCGCGGTCCCCGTGACCTGCGGTGCGCTGTATGCGGGCGTAGCTCAATGGTAGAGCCCTAGTCTTCCAAACTAGCTACGCGGGTTCGATTCCCGTCGCCCGCTCCATGCTTCGGGCCCGGCTCGGCGGCTCCCCTCGGGGATGGCCGCCGGACCGGGCCCTTCGCATGTCCCGACCGTGCGCCGAGGCTGCGGCCCCGGGGGCGGCCGGACCGCCCTCGGGCCGGGATGCCTCAGAAGCTGATCTGGTTGATGCTCTGCGCTATCGAGTCCATGAACCTCTGGATCGACGGCGCCATGCCGGTCGACGCCAGGAAGAAGCCGAAGAGCACCGCGACGACCGCGGGTCCGGGCTTGATGGAGCCGCCTCGGATCATGACCACCAGGATGATCGCGAAAAGAAGCACCACAGACAGCGAAATGGCCACGACTGCTCACACCCTCGGTCGGTCCGCCTTGCCGGCCCGGAGGTGTGCGGCCACGCACTCCTCCGTTGCCTTCCATCGTGCCACCAACTCCCCTGTGGTCGCTGCCAGGTGACGGATAGACCTGGCGATATCGCGCCAACTTGCGCCCCCTGCGCCCCCTGTGCGCCGGTCACTTGACGAGGTCCGGGCGCAGTCCCGGCCGGACAGCCGCACGGACGGTGTCGCAGCGCTCAGCTGCGGAAATCCCGGAGTGCGCAGCAATTGAAACGGCGATCGTTTCCGTACTCACACAGTTTATTCACAGGCATTACCCGTGTCCGGGCGAGACGTAATTCCCGCACCCCAACTGCCTGCCGATATGCACGATTTAAGCGGGATTAACACGCCCATACCGGACAGATTTCGATGGTTTGGTATTTGATCCGACGGGAACACGCGATATCCGACGGCGGTTTTACGAATCGCAATCAAGACGTCTAGGGTGCCTGAGATGTTCCAAGCTCCGAACGTATTTCAGAGGGCCACGCTCCCACCGGCGACCCGGGAGTCGGAGCCCAGACGCCAAGCACCTTCGGCGACGGAGAACGGCCCCGTAGCGACCCCCGCCCGGCCTGCGCAGCCGGGCGGTGCCGAGCGGGCGGCCGGCGCGAAGAGGCGTGACGCCTACTTCGACAACGCGAAGTACCTGGCCATCGTGCTGGTCGCGGTGGCCCACTCGTGGGTGCCGGTCATGGACGGGAGCAGGGCCGCGCGTGCGCTGTACATGGTGACGTACACGTTCCACATGCCGGCCTTCATCATCATCTCCGGTTATTTCTCACGCTCGTTCGACATGAGCCCGGCCAAGGTGAAGCGTCTGGTCACCGGAGTCGCCGTGCCGTATGTGGTGTTCGAGACGGCGTACTCGCTGTTCCGGCGGTACGCGGACGATCCCGACGCCGCGATCACCCTGACCGAGCCCTGGTACCTGACCTGGTTCCTGGCCGCCCTGTTCATCTGGCGGCTCACCACACCGCTGTGGCGCAACCTGCGTCACCCGCTGGCGGTCTCGCTCGTCATCGCGTCCCTCGCCTCGCTCGCCCCCGGCATCGGCGACGATCTCGATCTGCCGCGCGTCCTGCAGTTCCTGCCGTTCTTCGTGCTCGGACTCCAACTCAGGCCCGAGCATTTCCAGTTGGTCCGCCGGCGCGAGGCAAGGATGCTCGCCCTGCCGCTGTTCGCCCTCACGCTGGTCTTCGCCTACTGGGCGGCGCCCCGGATGGAGCTGGGCTGGTTCCTGCGCAACTCGGCCGCCCAGGACATGGGAAATCCGTGGTGGACCGGGGTGGTGATGACGTTCGCGCTGTTCGGCTGCGCGACGCTGCTCACCGCCGCCTTCCTGTCCCTGGTCCCACGGCGCCACATGTGGTTCACGGTCCTCGGAGCCGGCACGATCTGCGGCTATCTGCTGCACGGGTTCATGGTGAAGGGCGCCACGTACGCCGGTGTCTTCGACCGGAACGAGTGGCTGATCTCCCCGACCGGTCTGGTGCTGGTCAGCGTCGTCGCCGCGGCCGGGGTGACGCTGCTGTGCACGCCGCCGGTGCGACGCGCCCTGCGCTGCGTGACCGAACCGGACTTGAACTGGGCCTTCCGGCGGGAGTCCGCGAAGCTCTGAGCGCGCGACATCACGCCCCTGGACATCCGCAGACACCGGAGCCCGGCCCACTCATGGGCCGGGCTCCGACGTGTTGGCTCAATCCTGCCGCTCGGCGGGTGGTCGCGGGGCGGCGAGCCCGAGCAGACCCCGTACCAGCGCATACTTCTCGGTCAGCCGGGTACGGGTCGCCGGTTCCAGCACCGCGAGGCGGGCCGGGTCGGCGTTGTGCGCGAGGTCGGCCTCCTTGATCAGCAGGGCGCCGGGCGTGGCCAGGACGCGCCGGGTGTACGCCGCCAACTCCTCGCCGTCCCGCTTGGTGACGGCCAGCACCATGTCCTTGACCTGCTGCGGAAGCGCGGCATCGGCCAGCCACCGCTCCGTCAGCGCGTCGTCCTCGACCGCGTCGTGCAGCCAGGCCGCGGCGATCTGTTCGTCGCTGCCGCCCCGCGCCCGCACCCCCTCGGCGACGGCCGCGAGGTGCTCGCCGTACGGCCGGCCCGCCTTGTCCCGCTGGGCGGCATGGGCCTCGCGGGCGATCGCCTCTACTTCGGCCAGGGTCAGTTGCGCTCGGGATGCGGTCATGGGGCGAGCCTAGGAGAGGCCGCATCGTCGGTACCCACCCGTTGCCGCGAGGCCGACGAGGTCGTCGAAGCCGTCCGGGCCGTCATAGTTGCATCGTCAATCGTTCGGTAAACTAATTACTGACGATTTCTTGACGCCCTCTTGACCTGACGATCTCCGACCCCACGAAGGATCAAGCTCATCGGACACGCAGACACGCTCATCGCCATGGGTGGCGCCTTCCTCGCCGCCGCAGTCCTCGCCCGCGTCGGCAGCCGCATCGGACTGCCGACCATCCCTCTGTTCATCCTTGCCGGGATCCTGCTCGGCCCGCACACCCCCGGCATCGTCCTCGTCGCCGACCCGCACGACCTGGAGATGCTCTCCGCACTCGGCCTGGTCCTGCTGCTCTTCTACCTCGGCCTGGAGTTCCACCTCGACGACCTCAAAGCGGGCGGCCGCAAGATGGCCGTCGCGGGCGGCGCCTATCTCGCCCTGAACGTCGGTGCCGGACTCGGCTTCGGCTTCGCGCTGGGCTGGGGTACGTCGGAGGCGCTGGTCCTCGCCGGGGTGCTCGGCATCTCGTCGTCGGCCATCGTCACCAAGGTCCTGGTGGACCTCGGCCGCATCGGCAACCCGGAGACCAAGCCGATCCTCGGCATCATCGTCGTCGAGGACGTGTTCCTCGCCCTGTACCTGGCGGCCCTCCAGCCCATCCTCTCGGGCGCCGACAGCCTCGCGTCTGCCGCGGTCGACGGGGGCAAGGCCTTCGGATTCCTGCTGATCCTCGCGCTGGCCGCCCGGTTCGGCACCAAGGTCATCGGCAAGCTCATCAACACGCGGGACGACGAGCTCCTCGTCATCTCCTTCCTCGGCGCCGCCGTCCTCGTGGCCGGCATCTCGGAGTGGTTCGGGGTGGCGGACGCCATCGGCGCCTTCATGGTGGGCCTGATGCTCGGCAGCACCACCTCGGGGGAACGCATCCTCAAGCTGGTGCACCCGCTGCGCGACGCCTTCGGAGCCATCTTCTTCTTCGCGTTCGGCCTCTCCATCAATCCCGGCGACCTGCCGACCGTGCTGTGGCCGGTGCTGGCCGCCGTGGCGGTGACCCTGGCCATGAACGTCGTCGCCGGACTCGCCGCCGCCAAGGTGTACGCGTTCGGCCCGCAGGCCACGGCGAACATCTCCACGACCCTGGTGGCGCGCGGCGAGTTCGCCCTGATCCTCGCCACGATGGCGGCGGGCGCGGGGCTGGACGAACGGCTCTCCCCGTTCATCGCGGGCTATGTACTGGTCCTCGCGGTCCTGGCTCCCCTGGCCGCCGGGCGCTCGCACTGGCTGGCCCGGTTGCTGCCAGGCGGGCGCGAGGCGGTTCCGCTCCCGATCCGGTGATGGACGGGTCCGCGTTGACGTACGTCCGGTTCGGGCAGGTTCCGTACGGTTCCGGATTCAGGACCGGCGCGACAGCAGCAGCAGCGCCCGGTCGTCGTTGACGTCCTTGGCGCAGGCCTCGATGAGATGCCAGGCCGCACCCTCGAAGCCGGTGGTCACATAGCGGTCGGCCTCGCCCGTCAGCCGGTCGATGCCTTCCGCGATGTCCCGGTCGGACGCCTCCACCAGACCGTCGGTGAACAGCATCAGGACGTCGCCGGGCGCGAGATGGCCCTTCACGGCGTCGAACTCCGCCCCGTCGTACACCCCGAGCAGCGGGCCCTCCGCCGCCATCTCCTCCCACTGGCCGCTGCCGGCGTGGAGCTGGAGGGCCGGCGGGTGGCCCGCCGAGAGGAGTTCGTAGTCGCCCGACTCCAGGTCCAGCACCAGATGGATGGAGGTGGCGAAGCCCTCGTCCCAGTCCTGGCGCAGCAGATAGCCGTTGGCCGCGGGCAGGAAGCCGTGCGGTGGCAGCGATCCGAGCAGTCCGCCGAAGGCTCCGGAGAGCAGCAGCGCCCGGGAGCCGGCGTCCATGCCCTTGCCGGAGACATCGGTGAGCACGGCCTCCAGGGTGCGGCCGCCGTTGGTGCGGGCCGCCACGACGAAGTCCCCGGAGAAGGACTGGCCGCCGGCCGGGCGCAGCGACATCTCGCGGTGCCAGCCCTGCGGGAGGCGGGGCAGGGCGCTCTGGATCCGGATGCGTTCGCGCAGGTCGAAGAGCATGGTGCCGCCGCGCCGCCACGGCACGCCGACCCGGGCGCGGAACTGGGCGAGGACCAGGCCCAGGAAACCGCAGGCGGCGACCGTCAGCACGGTGCCCGGGGTGACCCGGGCCGGTCCGTCCTCGTACGGGCCGAGCCAGAGGGACTCCACGATCAGGGCCGCGGCGGCGGTCGCGTACAGGCCGAGCAGGCTGGCGGGCCGCAGCAGGAGGCCGCCCGCGACGATCGGCAGGACGAGCACGGTCGGCGAGCACCACACCGGGTTCAGCAGGGTCGCGCAGGTGATCGCCGGAATGGTCAGCAGCAGCGCGGCCAGGGCGATCCAGTCCGAGCCGTCCCCGCGGAAGTAGTCGACCCCGGACCGGCGCAGGGCGGTGCGTACCCGGTGCGCCGATTTCCTCAATCGGGCCGGATATGTCTCTGCTCCTGCGCGTCGGGCCATTGCGGGGACCTTATCCACCCGGCGGGCTCCGGTGCAGGGGGACCCCTGTGACAATGTGTTCGAAATCGACTCGCCTCGCCGTGAAAGCCCTGGTAGGGATGGCATATGACAACAGAGCTCCGTGTTTTGCAGCCTTCCGAATGGAACAAGTGGTTCTCGTCCCTGGAGCTCGCGTTCGGTGGGTCCGAGGAGCCCGCCGAGCAGCGCGAGCAGTACAGGTCCGTGACCGAGTACGAGCGGTCGATCGGGATCTGGGACGGCGACGACGTGGTCGCGACGACGGGTGCGTTCACTTTCCGGTTGGCCGTGCCCGGCGGAGCGCTGGTCCCCGCGGCCGGGGTCACGATGGTGAGCGTCGCGTCCACGCACCGCAGGCGCGGTCTGCTGACCTCGATGATGCGCCGCCAGCTGGACGACGTACGGGCCCTGGGTGAGCCGATCGCGGTGCTGACGGCGTCGGAGCCGGAGATCTACGGCCGCTTCGGGTACGGGGCGGCGACCCGCCAGATGTCCCTGGCGATCGATACGGACCGGGTGCGGCTGAGCGTGCCCGAGGGCACGGACGAGGTGCGGCTGCGGTATGCGCGCGAGGACGAGGCGGTCGACGCGTGCGAGAGCGTGTACGCGCGGCTGGTTCCGGGCCGGCCGGGCACCCCGGCCCATGGCCCCGGCTGGGAGCGCAAGTCGCTGATCGATCCGGAGAGTTCACGGGCGGGCGGCTCGGCGCTGCAGTGTCTGCTGGCGGAACGTGACGGGGAGCTCGTCGGCTACACGAACTACCACATCAAGCCGGACTGGGACAATGCGGGCCCCAAGGGGCGCATCGTGGTGAGCGATCTGGCGGCGCTCGACCCGGCGGCCTACGCGGCGCTGTGGCGGTTCCTCTTCGCGATCGACCTGACGTCGACGGTCGAGGCACGGAACCGGCCGACGGACGACGCGGTGCTGCATCTGGTGTCGGACGTGCGGCGGTGCGACATCCGGCAGCGGGATTCGCTCCATCTGCGACTGGTGGACGTGGGCGCCGCGCTGGAGGCGCGGACCTACCGGGGGCCGCTGGACGTCGTGTTCGAGGTCGAGGACGCGTTCTGCCCCTGGAACGCCGGACGTTGGCGGCTGACGGCCGACGCGAAGGGCGGCGCGTCGTGCAAGCGTACCGAGGACGCGGCCGATCTGGCGCTGTCCGTACGGGAGTTGGGCACCGCGTATCTGGGCGGCGAGTCCCTGGGGTCACTGGCCCTGGCCGGGCGCGTCAGGGAGCTGCGGGCCGGCGCGGTGGCGGAGGCGTCGTCGGCGTTCCTGTCCGACGTGGCGCCGTGGCTGCCGCGGGGGTTCTAGGCGGGGTGCGGTAGCTGCCGCGGGGGTTCCAGGGTGGGTGCGGGTCCGTCCGGCGACAGGCTCTGTCCTCAAGCGCCGGACGGGCTTGATTCTGCCCGCGCGGGGACTCGGACACCGAGCGGCGTCGGCTGCGCCCAGCGCCCTGCGGGCGCTCTGTCCTCAAGCGCCGGACGGGCTGGATTGCGCCGGACAAGCCGGGGATATGCCTGACAGGCCGGAATGTGCCGGACGGGCTGGGAATATGCCTGACGGGCTGGGGATTCGAGCCCGTCCCGCGACTGGGGACAACGGTGCGGCCGGAGGCCGCACGCCGGTCGGGCCGGGACAGCCGCTACGCGGCCTGGCACCCCGGGCACCAGAACAGGTTCCGGGCCGCCAGGTCCGCCGTGCGGATCTCCGTGCCGCAGATGTGGCAGGCCTGCCGGGCGCGCCGGTAGACGTACACCTCGCCGCCGTGGTCGTCCACGCGCGGCGGGCGGCCCATCGCCTCGGGCAGGTGCTCGGGGCGCACGGTGTCGATGCGGTTGTTCCGTACGCCCTCGCGCATCAGCGCGCCCAGGTCCGACCAGATCGCGTCCCACTCGCGGCGGGTGAGGTCCTTGCCGGCCCGGTACGGGTCGATGCCGTGCCGGAACAGCACCTCCGCCCGGTACACGTTGCCCACGCCCGCGACGACCTTCTGGTCCATCAGCAGGGCGGCCACGGTGATCCGGCTGCGGGAGATCCGCTGCCAGGCACGCTCGCCGTCGTCGCCGCTCCGCAGCGGGTCGGGGCCGAGCCGGTCGTCTATCGCGCGCTTCTCCGCGTCGGTGATGAGGGCGCAGGTGGTGGGGCCGCGCAGGTCCGCGTGGTGCGCGTCGTTCAGGAGGCGGAGGCGGACCGTGTCAGTGGGCGGCGGGGCCGGGACCGTACCGAACTGGAGCTTGCCGAACAGGCCGAGGTGGATGTGGATCCAGCCGGTGTCCTCGAAGCCGAGGAAGAGGTGCTTGCCGTGGGCGTCCACCCCGTTCAGCACCCGGCCGTCGAGGAGGGCGGCGCTGTCGGAGAACTTGCCCTGCGGGCTGCTCACCCGCACCGGCCACCCGGCGAACCGGTCCAGGTGGTCCTCCGCGAGGCGGTGGATGGTGTGTCCCTCGGGCACGGCTGCGGATCTCCTCGATGAGGCGCGGGCGGACATGGCTGTGCCGCCGGGTATACCGGCGGCACGGTTCAGGGTAGGCGGTGGTCAGCCCTGCTGCGGGTGGTGGGCCGGGATCGGGGGAAGCTCGCCGGTGTTCTCGTACGCGGTGAGCATCTCGATGCGGCGGGTGTGCCGCTCCTCGCCCGAGTACGGGGTGGAGAGGAAGATCTCGACGAACTTGGTGGACTCCTCGGCCGTGTGCATCCGGCCGCCGATGGAGATCACGTTGGCGTTGTTGTGCTCGCGGCCCAGCGCGGCGGTCTGCTCGCTCCAGGCGAGTGCGGCGCGGACGCCCTTCACCTTGTTCGCGGCCATCTGCTCGCCGTTGCCGGAGCCGCCGATCACGATGCCGAGGCTGTCCGGGTCCGCGGCCGTCTTCTCGGCGGCGCGCAGGCAGAACGGCGGGTAGTCGTCCTGGGCGTCATAGATGTGAGGACCGCAGTCGACGACTTCGTGGCCCTGTGCCTTGAGCCACTCGACGAGGTGGTTCTTGAGTTCGTAACCGGCATGGTCGGATCCGAGGTACACGCGCATGGGAGGAGTGTGGCACGAGCGACGCCGGGTAACCGACGACGGGGTGCGGTGTGGCCCCGATGTGCGGGCCCTGTGTGGGCGATGCCACTGAGGCAACGATCCGGTCAAGGAACCGGAGGAATGGGTTCCGCTTTCGGGGTTCACCGGGCTTCAATGCATCGCTCGCCGCTCCACCACCGTGGCGCGGCGAGTCACGCAACCGAGTGATCCGAAAACGTAAGGATTCGATCCATGACGTCGCAGACGACTCTGGCAGGGCCGGGCCACCAGCCCGACGGGCCGGACCGTTCGGACCGGACGGGGCCCCGGGGCGGGCTCCAGGCGGGTCTCAAGAACCGTCACCTCTCGATGATCGCGATCGGCGGTGTCATCGGCGCGGGCCTGTTCGTGGGCTCCGGCGCCGGCATCGCCGCCGCCGGACCGGCCATCCTGCTGTCGTACGCGCTGGTCGGCCTGATGGTCGTCTTCGTGATGCGGATGCTCGGCGAGATGGCGGCCGCCCGCCCCGCCTCGGGCTCCTTCTCCACCTACGCCGACCAGGCGCTGGGCCGCTGGGCCGGGTTCTCGATCGGCTGGCTGTACTGGTTCTTCTGGGTCGTGGTGCTCGCCGTCGAGGCCACGGCGGGTGCCAAGATCCTGGAGAGCTGGGTTCCGGCGGTGCCGCAGTGGGGCTGGGCACTGATCGTGATGCTGGTGCTGACCGCGACGAATCTGGTGTCCGTCGGTTCGTACGGCGAGTTCGAGTTCTGGTTCGCCGGGATCAAGGTGGTGGCGATCGGCGCGTTCGTGATCGTCGGCCTGCTCGCCGTCTTCGGGGTGCTGCCCGGGTCGGACCATGCCGGATCCGGACTGGCCCACCTCACCGACACCGGCGGCTTCTTCCCCGAGGGTCCGGGCGCGATCCTCACCGGTGTGCTGATGGTCGTCTTCTCCTTCATGGGAAGCGAGATCGTGACGCTGGCGGCCGGTGAGTCGGAGAACCCGCAGCGCGCCGTGCAGAAGGCCACCAACAGCGTCATCTGGCGGATCGCCGTCTTCTACCTCGGCTCGATCTTCGTCGTGCTGACCCTGCTGCCGTGGAACGACCCGTCGATCCTCGACAAGGGCAGCTACGTCGCCGCGCTCGACGTCATCGGCATCCCGCACGCCGGCCAGGTGATGGACGTCATCGTGCTGACGGCCGTGCTGTCCTGTCTGAACTCCGGCCTCTACACGGCCTCCCGGATGGCCTTCTCGCTCGGCGGCCGCGGCGACGCTCCCAAGGCGTTCGCCCGGACCAACAAGCGGGGCGTGCCGCAGGCGGCGATCCTGTCCTCCGTCGTCTTCGGGTTCGTCGCCGTCTTCTTCAACTACCAGTGGCCCGACACCGTCTTCGCGTTCCTGCTGAACTCGTCCGGCGCTGTCGCGCTGTTCGTCTGGCTGGTCATCTGCTTCACCCAGCTGCGGATGCGCGGCATCATCCTGCGTGAGTCGCCCGAGAAGCTCGTCGTACGGATGTGGCTCTTCCCGTATCTGACCTGGGCGACCATCGCGATGATCTCGTTCGTGCTGGTCTACATGCTGACCGACGACGCGGGACGCGAGCAGGTGCTGCTCTCGCTGCTGGTCGCGGTGCTGGTGGTGGCCGTGTCCCTCGTACGCGAGGCGCGCAGGCGCCGGAGCGGCGAGCCGGCCGTGACCGTCGAGAAGTGATCATCCGTACCTGACGGACGTTTCCGGGGCGGGGCCTCCACGCCCCGGAAACGCGGAGGAGGCTCGCCGGTCGGGTGTCGCGATGCGACCCGGCGAGCCTCCTCAGTGGCAGCTACGGCATCAGCCGCGACGGCCGATGAGCTTCCAGGACGCCGGCAGCGCGCCCATCGCGAGCGCCGCCTTCAGCGCGTCGCCGAGCAGGAACGGCGTCAGGCCGGCCGCGATCGCGGCGCTCGCCGACATGCCGGTGGACAGCGCCAGGTAGGGCACGCCGACCGCGTAGATGATCGCGGAGCCGAGCACCATCGTGCCCGCGGTCCGCAGCACCGAGCGGTCGCCGCCGCGGCGGGCCAGGCCGCCGACCACGGTGGCGGCGAGCAGCATGCCGAGCACGTAGCCGAAGGAGGCACCGCCCGCGCCGGAGCTGCCGGCCGAGAACCACGGCATGCCGGCCATGCCGACGAGCGCGTACACGGCGAGCGCGAGGAAGCCGCGGCGGGCGCCGAGCGCGGTGCCGACCAGGAGCGCGGCGAAGGTCTGGCCGGTGACCGGGACCGGGGAGCCGGGGACCGGGACGGCGATCTGGGCCGCTATGCCGGTCAGCGCGGCGCCGCCGAGCACCAGGGCGGTGTCCACGGCGTAGCGGTGCCGGGCGGCGGGCAGCAGATCGGCGAGGACCGCTCCGGTACGGACGGGGGCGGCGGCAGCAGTGCTCATCGGGACTCCGCGGGGTGAGGGCAGGTGGGGACAGACTGGGGCTGACGTTAGCCGACGGAGCACGGCGGGATCACCATCAGCGGCCCACAAAGGGACGGTTGAGGGATTGGTGGGGTTCACACAAAGGGCGGCACGCAATCGCGGCGGGGCGTGATGCTCGTCACGGAGGTGGGACCAGATGCGGCGGCCGCCGAGCGGGAAGGCCTTCCGCGTCCGGACTGTGAATTCCCTCTAAAGCGAGGGTTCATGGCCGGGCGGGGCTCCACACGGCCGGGTGTGCGCGGCGTGTGAGCCTGGTGACCGTATAGCGGACAGCCGTTCCTCGTGAACGGGGCGCGTGTTCAGACTGTGTACCCGTCCCCCGTCTCACCGACCGAACAGAGCTCGTCCATGCCTCGGACCTCCGCGCCTCCCCCCACAGGCTCCCCGGCCGTCGCCTCCGCCACCGGAAGCGACTCGGCCCTCACCCACGGACTCAAGCAGCGCCATCTGTCGATGATCGCCCTCGGCGGTGTCATCGGCGCCGGACTCTTCGTCGGCTCCGGCGCGGGCATCGCCGCCGCCGGGCCCTCGATCGTCATCGCCTACGCGGTCTCCGGGCTGCTGGTCATGCTCGTGATGCGCATGCTCGGCGAGATGTCGGCGGCCAATCCGGCCTCCGGTTCGTTCTCCGTCCACGCCGAGCGGGCGATCGGGCCGTGGGCGGGGTTCACGGCCGGCTGGGCGTTCTGGGTGCTGCTCTGTGTCGCCGTCGGCCTGGAGGGCATCGGCGCCGCCCAGATCATCGGCGGCTGGCTGCCAGGGACCCCGGAGTGGGCCTGGGTAGCGCTGTTCATGGTGGTGTTCCTGGGGACGAACCTGGCCTCGGTGACGAAGTTCGGCGAGTTCGAGTTCTGGTTCGCGGCGCTCAAGGTCGCCGCGATCACGCTGTTCCTGGTGCTGGGCGTGCTGGCGATTCTCGGCGTGCTGCCGGGCACGGACGCTCCAGGGACCGCCAACCTCAGCGGCGAGGGCGGCTTCATGCCGAACGGGACCGAGGGCCTGGTCATCGGACTCCTCGCCTCCGTCTTCGCGTACGGCGGCCTGGAGACGGTCACCATCGCCGCCGCGGAGTCCGAGAACCCGGTGCGGGGTGTCGCGAAGGCGGTGCGGACGGCGATGTGGCGGATCGCGCTGTTCTACGTCGGCTCGATGGCGGTCATCGTCACGCTGGTCCCGTGGGACGACGCGAAGGTCGTGGAGGTGGGCCCGTTCTACGCGGCGCTGGACCACCTCGGCATCGGCGGCGCGGCGGAGATCATGAACGTGGTCATCCTGGTGGCGCTGCTTTCGGCGATGAACGCGAACATCTACGGCGCCTCCCGCATGGCCTGCTCGCTGGTCGCCCGCGGCCAGGGCCCGAAGCGGCTCGGCAAGGTCACCTCCGGCGTCCCGCGCACGGCGGTGCTCGTCTCGTCCGTGTTCGGCTTCCTGTGCGTGCTGCTGAGCTACTGGCGCCCGGACGACGTGTTCCCGTGGCTGCTCAACATGATCGGCGCGGTGATCCTGGTCGTCTGGATCTTCATCGCGGTCTCCCAGCTGATCCTGCGCGCCCGGCTGGAGCGCGAGGCGCCCGAGAGGCTGGTGGTGCGGATGTGGCTCTTCCCGGGCCTGACGGTGGTGGCGCTCCTCGCCATGGCCGGCATCTTCTTCCTGATGCTCCGCCAGCCCGACACCCGCGACCAGCTGCTGGCGACGGGTGCGCTGACGGCGGTCCTGATCGCGATCGGGGTCGTACGGCAGCGGCGCGCCGCTTCCCCCACGGACAAGTAGCCCCGGTACACGACACGCCGGGCGGGCCCGATCTCTCGGGCCCGCCCGGCGTTTTCGTGCGCCCGTGGACGCGTGGTCCTACGCCGAAGGACCGATGACCGCCCAGCCACTCCTACTGTTAGCCTGCTCTTGCATATAGGTTGCAATAACAACAGTTCAGCAGCTGGAGGGTTCGACCATGGCCACGTACACGCTCCCGGAACTCCCGTACGACTACGCGGCGCTCGAACCGGTCATCAATCCGCAGATCATCGAGCTCCATCACGACAAGCACCACGCCGCGTACGTGAAGGGCGCCAACGACACCCTGGAGCAGTTGGCGGAGGCGCGGGACAAGGAGGCGTGGGGCGCCGTCAACGGGCTCCAGAAGAACCTCGCGTTCCACCTCTCCGGCCACATCCTCCACTCGATCTACTGGCACAACATGACCGGCGACGGCGGCGGCGAGCCCCTGGCCGCGGACGGGGTCGGCGGCCTCGCGGACGCGATCACCGACTCGTTCGGCTCCTTCGCGGGCTTCAAGTCCCAGCTGACGAAGGCCGCGGCCACCACGCAGGGCTCCGGCTGGGGCGTCCTCGCGTACGAGCCGCTCAGCGGCAAGCTCGTCGTCGAGCAGGTCTACGACCACCAGGGCAACGTGGGCCAGGGCTCGGTCCCGGTCCTGGTCTTCGACGCCTGGGAACACGCCTTCTACCTCCAGTACAAGAACCAGAAGGTCGACTTCATCGAGGCGATGTGGCGCGTCGTCAAC
This sequence comes from Streptomyces sp. OR43, assembly GCF_008042275.1. GTDB lineage: Bacteria > Actinomycetota > Actinomycetes > Streptomycetales > Streptomycetaceae > Streptomyces. Next base: position 351,979 of record NZ_RDBK01000043.1, read on the forward strand.
TGGCAGGACGTGGCCAAGCGCTACGCGGCCGCCAAGGAGCGCGCGGACGTCCTGCTGCTCGCGCCCTGAACTCCGGCGCACCGAGAACGTCCCGCCTCGTGATCGTCTTCTCAACTGTCGCCGGGCGGGCGGATGAAGGAAGGCCCCCCGCGAGGACGTGACTCGCGGGGGCCTTCCGTACGTGGACAGGGGTCCGGGTCAGCCGGTCAGCGGGCCGCCGAGGGCCGGCGTGGGAACGACATCCCCGGCGGGCGGTGCGGACACCCGGACCGCCTTCCCGTGGTCCGTCAGGGTCATGGTCGCCCTGGCAGCCCCCGGGAACCCCGTAAGCCATTCGAACTCGGTACGCAGGACCCGGCCGCTCTCGTCGACCCAGACGTCCGCCCGGACGGGAATGCCGGCGATCTCCTCCGGCATGCCGTCGACCTTGGCCCGCATGTCCTTCGTCATCCGCAGCGTGACGGTCTCCCAGCTGAGCGTGCCCCTGTAGTGCGTGGTGACCTCGCCCTTCACCATGGTCAGGCCGAGGCTCGAGACCCCGCGCATCTGCGCCACCTGTTCCAGGACGTGCCGGGGGTCGTTGGCCGGGGCGCGCAGCAGGTAGTGGGCCTCGGCCCGGTCCTGCCGGATCGACATCCAGGAACCGTTCATATCGGGGAGCCCACCCATGTAGACGGTGCCCCCGTGGAAGATCTCGTCCATCCGGACCGGCTTCTTGCCGGGGTCGTCCGGACTGCTGAGGCCGACACCGAGACGACCGCGGTTTCCCGCCCAGTCGAAGTCGCCCTTGACGGAGATGACGAAGGTGTTGGTGCCGTCCCCCATCGTGATCTCCTCGTCGATCCGGGCGCTGCTCTTCTGCGTCGCCGCCACCGCGGCGCGTATCGCCGCCGCGTGGTCGGTCTTCGGGGAGGGGGCTGCCGCGGGCTTGACCGTGGCCTCGGCCTTGGCCGGTCCGGATCCGTCGGAACAGCCCGCGCACAGCAGGGCCGCGACGAAGACGAGAGGAAGGAGGGTGCGCCGCATGAGAGCTCCGGAGAATGGTGGCCGCTGCACCGGCAGGTCACCGACACCGGGCGGGTGATCGTATCAACGCCGCCACGTCCCCCCGCCGTTGTCAGACCCCTGCCGCATGCTTCGTCCCATGGACTCCAAGGACTTCTGGAAGCTGATCGATGACGCGCGCACCCTGGTCGTCGACCCCGCCGACGCCGAGGCCGTGGCCGAGCGGGTGACGGCGCTGCTCGCCGAGCGGCCGGCCGACGACATCCTCGCCGCGCAGCAACTGCTGTGGGACCTGATGGCGGCTTCCTACCGGGCCCCGCTCTGGGCCGCGGCGTACACGGTCAACGGCGGCTGCTCGGACGACGGTTTCGACTACTTCCGGGGCTGGCTGATAGCGCAGGGCCGCGAGGTGTTCGAGCGCGTGGTGGCCGACCCCGACGCGCTGGCCGGACTGCCGGTCGTGAGGGCGGCGGCGACCGAGGGCGTGGATCTGGAGTGCGAGGCGGTGCTCGGGGTGGCGTGGGACGCGTACCGGGAGGCGACGGGCGAGGAACTGCCCGAGGGCACGTTCACCATCGACTATCCCGCACTGGACCCGGAGTGGGACTTCGACTTCGACGACGCGGAGCGGGTGGCGCTGCGGCTGCCGGAGCTGGACGCGCTGTACGGGTGAGGGGCGCGTGCTGCGGGGCCGGGCGCTGAGGGGCGGCCGGCTGTCGAGGGACGCGGGCTGCGGGGCCGGGCGGTGACCGGCCCCGCAGCGCACACCGTCAGTCGAAGACCGGGCCCTGCGTGCGGGTCCGCTTGATCTCGTAGAAGCCGGGGATCGAGGCGACCAGCAGCGTGCCGTCCCAGAGCTTCGCCGCGTCCTCGCCCTTCGGGGCGGGGGTGACGACCGGGCCGAAGAAGGCGATCTGCTCGCCGTCCGCGCCGGGCACCGCGATGACCGGGGTGCCGACGTCCTGGCCGACCTTGTCGATGCCCTCCTGGTGGGAGGCACGCAGTTCGGTGTCGTACGCGTCGGAGTCGGCGTACTCCGCGAGCTCGGCCGGCAGACCGACGTCCTTCAGCGCGGCCTCGATCGCCTCACGGGTGGGGCCTTCGCCCTGGTTGTGGAAGCGTGTGCCGAGCGCGGTGTACAGCGGGCCGACGATGTCGTCGCCGTGCTTCTGCTGGGCGGCGATCACCACACGGACCGGGCCCCATGCCTTGTTCTCCAGCATGTCGCGGTACTCGTCGGGCAGCTCGTCCAGCCGGTTCTCGTTGAGCACGGCCAGGCTCATCACGTGCCAGCGGACCTCGACGTCACGGACCTTCTCGACCTCCAGCATCCAGCGGGAGGTCATCCAGGCCCAGGGGCAGAGCGGGTCGAACCAGAAATCGGCGGGGGTCTTGCCGGTCACCGTGCTGTTGTCAGACATCTCTCTCCTCATGAGGACCGATCGCATCCTGTGGCCGAGAACACCGCCGGAGGCTTCCGCCATTCCCGAATGCCGGGCCGGAAGACGGCATGGGAGGATCAAAGTATTCGAACGTGACACAAAGGAGTGTGCTCGTGCCCGGTGAGAACCTGTCCCGCGACGAGGCCCGTGAGCGGGCCGAGCTGCTGACCGTCGACGGTTACGACGTCGAGCTCGACGTCCGCTCCGCGGTCGGTGGCCCCGACGGGGAGGGCGAGCAGACCTCCGGTCCGCGGACCTTCCGTTCGGTGACGACGATCCGGTTCCGCTCGGCGCGCGCCGGTGCGACGACGTTCGCCGATCTGATCGCCCCGTCCGTGAACGCGGTGACCCTGGACGGCACGGCACTCGACCCGGCCACCGTCTTCGACGGGGTCCGCGTGACCCTGGCGGACCTGTCGGAGGGCGAGCACGTCCTGGTGGTCGACGCGCAGTGCGCGTACAGCAGGACCGGCGAGGGCATGCACCGCTTCGTCGACCCGGAGGACGGCGAGGTCTACCTCTACACCCAGTACGAGCCGGCGGACGCGCGGCGCGTCTTCGCCAACTTCGAGCAGCCCGACCTCAAGGCCCCCTACCGCTTCCAGGTGACGGCCCCCGAGGCGTGGACGGTCTGGAGCAACGGGGCCGAGGAGTCCCGCGACGGCGGGGTGTGGCGGTTCGCCGAGACCAAGCCGATCTCGACGTACATCACGGCGGTCGTCGCCGGTCCGTACCACTACGTGACCGACTCCTACAGCCGGACCTTCGACGACGGCACCACGCTGGACATCCCGCTCGGCGCGCTGTGCCGCAAGGGACTCGCCCGGCACTTCGACGCGGACGACGTCTTCCTGATCACCAAGCAGGGCCTGGACTTCTTCCACGACAACTTCGACTACCCGTACCCGTTCGGCAAGTACGACCAGGCCTTCGTACCCGAGTACAACCTGGGCGCGATGGAGAACCCGGGCTGTGTCACGTTCCGCGAGGAGTACATCTTCCGCGGGAAGGTGACGCGGGCGTCGTACGAGAGCCGGGCCAACGTCATCCTGCACGAGATGGCGCACATGTGGTTCGGCGACCTCGTCACCATGCAGTGGTGGGACGACCTGTGGCTGAAGGAGTCGTTCGCCGACTTCATGGGCGTCTTCGCGATGGTGGAGTCCACCCGGTTCGAGGACGGCTGGATCACCTTCGCCAACAACCGCAAGTCCTGGGCCTACCGCGCCGACCAGCTGCCGTCCACCCACCCGATCACGGCCGACATCCGTGACCTGGAGGACGCCAAGCTGAACTTCGACGGCATCACGTACGCCAAGGGCGCCTCGGTGCTCAAGCAGCTGGTGGCGTACGTGGGGCGGGACGCGTTCCTGGAGGGCGCGCGGCGCTACTTCAAGAAGCACGCCTACGGCAACACGCAGCTGGGCGACCTGCTGTCGGTGCTGGCCGAGACGTCCGGCCGGGACATGACCACCTGGTCGCGCTCCTGGCTGCAGACCGCCGGCGTCAACTCGCTGACCCCGGTGGCGACCTACGACGCCGCGGGCCGGATCACCGAGCTGGCCGTCCTCCAGGAGGCGGCCGAGTCCCACCCGGAACTGCGGCCGCACCGGGTCGCGGTCGGCCTGTACCGGCGTACGCCCGCCGGTGAACTGGTGCGTTACGCGCGGGTCGAGGCGGACGTGGCGGGTCCGCGCACCGTGATCACGGAGCTGGCCGGGGCCGAGCGGCCCGAGCTGATCCTCGTCAACGACGACGACCTGACGTACTGCAAGGTCCGCTTCGACGAGGTCTCGCTGGCCACGCTCAGGGAACACCTGGGCGACATCACGGACCCGCTCGCGCGCGCCCTGTGCTGGTCCGCGCTGTGGAGCCTGACCCGGGACGGGCTGATGCCGGCCCGCGACTTCGTCTCGCTCGTCCTGGCCTTCTCCGGCCGGGAGACCGACATCGGCGTGCTCCAGATGCTGCACACCTGGACCCGGACGGCGCTGACGTACTACGCCGCTCCTTCGTGGCGCGAGGAGGGCGGCCGGGCGCTGGCCGAGGGCGCGCTGCGCGAGCTGCGGCTCGCGGCGCCGGGCAGCGAGCCCCAGCTGGCCTGGGCCCGCTTCTTCGCGGCGGTCGCCTCCTCGGACACGGACTTCCAGCTGCTGTCCGGGCTGCTCGACGGCACGGCCCGGATCGACGGGCTGGACGTCGACCAGGAGCTCCGCTGGGCGTTCCTGTCCCCGCTGGTCTCGCACGGCGTGGCCGACGAGGCGGCCGTCGACGCCGAGCTGGCCCGCGACGACACGGCGTCCGGCAAGCGGCACCACGTGCGCTGCCTGGCCTCGCGGCCGTCGGCCGCGGTGAAGGCTCAGGCGTGGGCCGGCGTCGTGGAGTCGGACGCCCTGTCCAACGCGCTGGTGGAAGCCACCATCCTGGGCTTCTCGCAGTCCTCGCAGCGGGAGTTGCTGGCGCCGTACGCGGCCCGGTACTTCGAGGTGATCGAGCGGGTGTGGGCCGAGCGGTCCATCCAGATCGGGATGGCCGTGGTCAAGGGCCTGTTCCCGGACCTCCAGGACGACCCCGCCACCCTGGCGGCGACCGACGCGTGGCTGGCGGAGCACACGGATGCGGCGCCGGCGCTGCGGCGGCTGGTGCTGGAGGCCCGGGACGACCTGGGCCGGGCGCTGCGGGCCCAGGCGTGCGACTCGGCCGCGGTCTAGGAACGGTTCCCGCGTGACGTCCTCGCCGGGGTGCCGGTCACCTCGGCGAGGGTTCCGTCCTCAAACGCCGGACGGGCAGGCTCGGGGCGTGCGCCCCAGGCGCCCGGCCGACGCGGCACGCCCCCGGTGACCGGCGCATAATCCCCGGCGGGTCCGCCCTTTTCGGCTGTCGAACGTCCGTACTTCAGGACGGCGTTGTCCTGGAATGTCGACGGACCTGTAACAGGCGTTAAGGCACCGGCCCCGAGCGGGATACACCGGAGCATGAACTCGGACACCCCGCTCTCCCCCAGCCACCATCGCGTCACCGCCGTCGCCCGCCAACGTGTACTGTCCGCCGCCCAGTTGAAGGCCCACGGGGTCTCCCCCACACAGGCCGCCGAGCAGTGCCGGACCGGCGGGCCGTGGCAGCAGCCGCTGCCCGGTGTCTTCGTCCTGCACCCGGGGCCGCTCAGCGGCCGGGAGCGGCTGCGGTCGGCGCTGCTGTACGCGGGACGGCCCCCGGCCGCCGGGCGCCGGACCGTACCGGCACAGGCCACAGGCGCGGATCCCGGTTACGGCGAGGCGATGATCACCGGCCTTGCCGCACTCTCGTTGTACGGCTTCGCCGCAGCGCCGCCCACCCTCGCCACGGACCGCATCGACGTGCTGGTGCCGCGCGTCCGGCGACTGCGCTCGGCCCGGTACGTCCGCCTGGTGCGCAGTTCCGATCTGCCGCGGCCGGAACACGTGGAGGGCCTCCCGGTGGCGCCGGTGGCCCGCGCCCTCGCGGACGCCGTCGCCGGGCTCGGGGACCCCCATGCGGTGCGCCGGCTGCTCACCGAGGCGGTCCGCGGCGGCCACTGCGAACCCGCGGTCGTGGTAGGCGAGTTGAACCGCGCGAAGGTGCTCGACCGCCCACAGGTGGTGAACGCCGTGGACTCGCTGCTGGCCGAGGGCCGGGCGCTGGCGGAGGAGCGGCTGTACGACATGGTGCGGACCCACGGACTCCCGGAGCCCTTGTGGAACGTGGATCTGCGGCTGCCCGGCGGCCCGCATCTGGGCGCGGTCGACGCCTACTGGCCCGAGGAGGCGGTGGCCGTGGAGCTGGACACCAGGGCCCCGCGCCACAGCCGGCTCGACGACGACCACCGCCGGCGGGAGCACGAGGCCGAGTGGTCCGCGTACGCCGCGCGGCGCGAGCACCTGGAGCGGCTGGGCGTCACCGTCGTCCATCTCACCCCGCGAAAGCTGCGGGACGCGCGGGGGCAGCAGGCGACCGTGGTGCGGACGGCTTTGATGGCGGCGGCCGACCGCGAACCCGCGGCGTACGTGATGATCCTGCCCCGGTGAGGCCTCCACTCCACCCGTATGCACTGTTTCGTCCCATGTGACGCTTCGGCACCACTGGCGGAAGTCCGCCATGTCCACAACTCGCCCCTCACAACTCTCCACAAACCCCTGTCATTTACGAAAGGGTGAGCGGTCATCCGGTACCGATTTCCGGACTCTCTCTTTCACATACAGGGATGCTGATGACCTCCGAATCCCCCAGCTCCATACCCGGGGCGAGACGCGTGGCCCGCGTCGCGGCCGCCGCCGGACTGGTGGCCGCCCTGGCCGCCACCGGCGCCGCCCCCGTCTTCGCGGCCGACGACCCGGCCCCCGCACCCGTCAAGACCGCCGCCGGCGGCAGCACGGCGGACAAGCTCGGCACGGCCGACGCCGAGGTTCTCACCCAGGCGAAGGCCAAGGGCGAGAAGAACATCACGATGATGGTCGCCACCGCTCCCGGTGCGACCGAGCAGGTCACCGAGCAACTGGACGCCGTCAAGGGCTCCGTGCTCGGGCAGGCCTACGACAAACTCGGCTATGTGCGGGCCACCGTGCCCACCGCGGCCGCCGAGGCCACCATCAAGGCGGCCTCGAAGCTGTCCTCGGTCCACGGCATCGATCTCAAGCAGGAGATCGTGCTGGACGATCCGACGCCGTCGGGCGACCGGGCGGCCGGCAGCCGGGCCTCGGTGAAGTCGACGGGGACCTACCCGGCGCCCGGGAAGAACACCCCGGCCAAGAACCCGTACAACCCGTCGTTCGAGACGGGTGCGGTCGACTTCGTCAAGCAGCACCCGAAGGCCGACGGCCGCGGCATCACCATCGGCATCCTCGACTCGGGTGTCGACCTCGGCCACCCGGCGCTGCAGAAGACCAGCACCGGTGAGCGCAAGATCACCGACTGGGTGACGGCCACCGACCCGGTCAGCGACGGCGACGGCACCTGGCTCCAGATGACGGACGCCGTGTCCGGCCCGACGTTCACCTACGGCGGCCGTACCTACTCGGCCCCGGCGGGTTCGTACCGGATCAAGGTGTTCAAGGAGGCCGCCACCAGGGGTGGCGACATGGCGGGCGACCTCAACCGTGACGGTGACACCACCGACACGTGGGGCGTCCTGTACGACCCGGTCACCGGCACCACCCGAGTGGACCTGAACAACAACGCGGACTTCTCCGACGACGCCGTCCTGAAGCCGTACAAGGAGAAGCACCAGGTCTCCTACTTCGGTACGGACGACCCGCGGACCGATGTCGTCGAGCGCGTCCCGTTCGTCGTCGAGACCCGCAAGAACGTCGTGTACAACGCGGCGGGCGACACGTCCGACTTCGTGAGCATCGGTGTCATCGAGTCCGAGCACGGCACGCACGTGGCGGGCATCACCGCCGCGAACGGCCTGTTCGGCGGCAAGATGAACGGTGCCGCACCCGGCGCGAAGATCGTCTCCTCGCGTGCCTGCACCTGGTCCGGCGGCTGCACCAACATCGCGCTCACCGAGGGCATGATCGACCTCGTCGTGAACCGCGGCGTCGACGTCGTCAACATGTCGATCGGCGGACTGCCGCCGCTCAACGACGGCAACAACGCCCGCTCGGAGCTGTACAAGCGCCTCATCGACATCTACGGCGTCCAGCTGGTCATCTCGGCCGGCAACGACGGTCCGGGCGTCAACACCATCGGTGACCCCGGCCTCGCCGACCACGTCATCTCGGTCGGCGCGTCCATCTCCAAGGAGACCTGGGCCGCGAACTACGGCTCCGGCGTCACCAAGAAGTACGACATGCTCCCGTTCTCCTCGCGCGGCCCGCGTGAGGACGGCGGCTTCACACCGACGCTGACGGCTCCCGGCGCGGCGATCAACTCGACGCAGACCTGGCTGCCCGGCGGACCGGTCAAGGAGGCGGGCTACTCCCTCCCGGCCGGCTACTCCATGCTCCAGGGCACGTCGATGGCCTCCCCGCAGGCCGCCGGCGCGACCGCGCTGCTGCTGTCCGCCGCGAAGCAGAAGCACATCGAGCTGCCCCCGGCCGATCTGCGCACCGCGCTGACCAGCACCGCCACCCAGATCAAGGGAGTGCCCGCGCACGCCCAGGGTGCCGGTCTGATCAACATCGTCGCCGCCTGGAAGCAGATCGAGAAGCAGGGCGCCCCGGCGCACGAGTACACGGTCAAGGCCCCGGTCGACACCGCGATCGACTTCGCGCTGAAGACCCCCGGCTTCGGCACCGGCCTCTACGACCGCGAGGGCGGCCTCAAGGCCGGCCAGAAGAAGTCGTACGACGTCACGGTCACCCGCACCACGGGCCCGGACAAGGACGTCAGGCACAAGCTGTCCTGGAAGTACAACGACGGCACCTTCACGCTGACCGGCCCGAGCACCGTCTCGCTGCCGCTCGGCAAGCCGGTGACGGTCAAGGTCCAGGCGAAGCCGGGCAGCGCGGGCGTGCACAGCGCGATCCTCCAGGTCGACGACGCGAAGACCTCCGGTGTGGACCAGCAGATCCTCGCCACGGTCGTCGTCTCCAAGGAGCTCGTGAAGCCGGGCTACGCGTACACGGCGTCCGGCTCGGTGCAGCGCAACGGCACCACGTCGTACTTCGTGACCGTGCCGGAGGGCTCCAAGACCCTTGAGGTCGCCATGAGCGCCCTGCGCTCGGGCAGCCAGACCCGCTTCATCTCCATCCACCCGTACGGGGTCGCGGTGGAGGACAGCGGGACGCCGTTCTGCTACCCGAACTACGAGAACCCGGCCAACACCTGCCGCCCGGACGTACGCTCGTACGCCGACCCGCAGGCCGGTGTCTGGGAGATCGAGGTCGAGGCCCGGCGTACGTCGCCGCTGCTGGACAACCCGTACAAGCTGGACGTCTCGCTGCTCGGCGCGACCTTCGACCCGGCGGTGCAGACCATCGCCGAGGCGAAGATCGGCACCCCCGCAGCGGTGGACTGGACGGTCACCAACAATGCCGGTGACCTGGCGGGCAAGCTCAAGGGCGGCTCGCTGGGCTCGGCCGACGTCGAGCGACCGTCGATGTCCACGGGCGACGAGTACGTCAAGGAGGTGACCATCGGTGCGGGCGTCGAGAAGCTGGACGTCGCCATCGGCGGTACCTCGGACGCCAACGCCGACCTGGACCTGTACGTCTACAAGGGCACGGCCGAGGTGGGCTCCTCCACCACGGCCGGTTCCGAGGAGTCCGTCAGTCTGGTGAAGCCCGCCGCGGGCACGTACACGGTCGTCATCCAGGGCTACGACGTCCCGGCCGGCACGACCGAGTACGACTACCGCGACGTGTACTACTCGCCGTCGCTCGGCGCGATCAACGTCGACGAGTCGAAGGCCGTGGACCTGGCCAACGGCGCATCGGCGCAGGTCAGTGCCGAGGTCGCGGTCGCCGGGGCTGCTCCCGAGGGCCGGCAGTTCTTCGGCGAGGTCCAGATGGTGAACTCCCGCGGCACCGCCGCGGGCACCGGCAGCGTCGTGATCGAGAAGGTCACGCCGTAACCGCGTCGCGGTGACCATGTGATCCGTACGACAGTGGGGCGGGCGCCCGGCGGGCGCCCGCCCCACTGTGCTGCGCGCCACGTGTCCGCAGGTCGGACAATGGATTGGACAAGGAAGCCGTGGACAGACGCATCATGAAGCGGCAACCATGCCCGTTCGTACGTCTGAGGGAGTTCCCGTGAAGGTCGGAATCGTCGGCGCCACCGGTCAGGTCGGCACAGTCATGCGCAGCATCCTGGCCGAGCGGAAGTTCCCGGTGGCCGAGCTGCGGCTCTTCGCCTCCGCTCGCTCCGCGGGCTCCACGATCGCCTACGAGGGCACCGACATCACCGTCGAGGACGCCTCCACGGCCGACTACACCGGCCTGGACATCGTCCTGTTCTCGGCCGGTGGCGCGACGTCGAAGGCGCTCGCCGAGAAGGTCGCCTCGCAGGGCGCCGTCGTGATCGACAACTCCTCCGCCTGGCGCAAGGACCCCGAGGTCCCGCTGGTCGTCTCGGAGGTCAACGCCCACGCGATCGCGAACCGCCCCAAGGGCATCATCGCCAACCCGAACTGCACCACGATGGCCGCCATGCCCGTGCTGCGCCCGCTGCACGAGGAGGCCGGTCTCCGGACGCTGACCGTCGCCACGTACCAGGCGGTGTCCGGTTCCGGGGTGGCCGGTGTCGCCGAGCTGCACGGCCAGGCGTCCAAGGTCGTGGCCGACGCCGACAAGCTGACCCATGACGGCGGCGCCGTCGACTTCCCCGAGCCCGCCGTCTACAAGCGCCCCATCGCCTTCAACGTGCTGCCGCTGGCCGGCTCGATCGTCGACGACGGCTCCTTCGAGACGGACGAGGAGCAGAAGCTCCGCAACGAGTCCCGCAAGATCCTGGAGATCCCGGAGCTGAAGGTGTCCGGCACCTGCGTCCGCGTCCCGGTCTTCTCCGGCCACTCGCTCCAGGTCAACGCCCGTTTCGACCGCCCGATCAGCGTGGAGCGTGCGTACGAGCTGCTGAAGGACGCGCCCGGGGTCGAGCTCTCGGAGATCCCGACCCCGCTCCAGGCGGCCGGCCAGGACGCGTCCTTCGTCGGGCGGATCCGGGTCGACGAGACCGTGGAGCACGGGCTCGCGCTGTTCGTCTCCAACGACAACCTGCGCAAGGGCGCCGCGCTGAACGCGGTGCAGATCGCGGAGCTGGTCGCGGCGGAGCTCGCGGGCTGACGGCGTCCGGCCACGTGGCGGGGGTCCGGGGGCTCTGCCCCCGGACCCCCGCTCCTCAATCGCCGGAGGGCTTGGACCTCACCCGGCGAGGCTGGTTCCCGGGCGCCGTACCTCGAAGTGCCAGCAGCCGTACTCCACCGCCCGCACGTGCACCAGTGCCACCTCCGGGTCGGCGAACGCCTCCGTGATGGCCTCGTCGTAGCCCCGCGCCTCGTCCGCCGGGATCTCCATCAGCCGGCCGCCCACGATGTGACCGTCCGCGTTGTAGCGCCGGACCGTCCGCAGCGCGCCCGCCCGGGAGAACGGATAGCCGGGCCGGTCCGCCGCAGGCCCCTCACACTCTTCGGCGTGGATGAAGACCGGGCCCTGCTCGTCGTACGCCCCGGGGCGGGCCCAGGTGGCCGCCGCCCAGCGCCGCAGCGGCGCGTACGACACGAGGGCGATCCTCTCCCCCACCTCGTTGCCCCGCAGGCAGCAGCGCAGCGGGCTGCCCGCCTCCGTGGCGGTGTACGGGACGCAGGGGCGCCCCGCGTCGTCCGTGTCCCGGAGTTCCTTCAGCGCGGCCGGGTCGATCGCGCGTGCCTCGTAACTGGTCATACGACGAGAATGGCCCGCCCCACCGGCGCGGTCCGGCGGAAAATGGACATCGCCCTGGGCACGGGTCACGTGGAAGGATGACCGGAAACATCACATATCAAGGAGATGACCGCGTGCCTGGCACGAATCTGACCCGCGAAGAGGCACAGGAGCGGGCGCGCCTGCTGACCGTGGACGCGTACGAGATCGATCTCGACCTCTCCGGAGCGCAGGAGGGTGGGACCTACCGGTCCGTCACCACCGTGCGCTTCGACTCCGCCGAAGCCGGTGCGGAGACCTTCATCGACCTGGTCGCCCCGGCGGTCCACGAGGTCGAGCTGAACGGCAGGGCGCTGGACGTCGCGGCCGTGTTCCGTGACTCCCGGATCGCGCTGGCGCATCTGGAGGCGGGTGCCAACGAGCTGAAGGTCGTCGCCGACTGCTCGTACACCAACACGGGCGAGGGCCTGCACCGCTTCGTCGACCCGGTCGACGAGCAGGCCTACCTGTACACCCAGTTCGAGGTCCCGGACGCGCGCCGGGTCTTCGCGAGCTTCGAGCAGCCGGACCTGAAGGCGACCTTCCGGTTCACTGTGAAGGCCCCGTCCGGCTGGACCGTGATCTCCAACTCGCCGACGCCGGAGCCGAGGGACGACGTCTGGTCGTTCGAGCCGACGCCGCGCATCTCCACGTACATCACGGCCCTGATCGCGGGCCCGTACCACTCGGTGCACAGCAGCTACGAGAAGGACGGCCAGACCGTCCCGCTCGGCATCTACTGCCGCCCGTCGCTCGCCGAGTACCTCGACGCGGACGCGATCTTCGACGTGACGCGGCTGGGCTTCGACTGGTTCCAGGAGAAGTTCGACTACGCGTACCCCTTCGCCAAGTACGACCAGCTCTTCGTCCCGGAGTTCAACGCGGGCGCGATGGAGAACGCGGGCGCGGTCACCATCCGTGACCAGTACGTCTTCCGTTCCAAGGTGACGGACGCGGCGTACGAGACGCGGGCCGAGACGATCCTGCACGAGCTGGCGCACATGTGGTTCGGCGACCTCGTGACCATGGAATGGTGGAACGACCTGTGGCTGAACGAGTCGTTCGCCACCTACACCTCGATCGCCTGCCTGGCGTACGCCGACGGTTCGCAGTGGCCGCACTCCTGGACGACGTTCGCCAACTCCATGAAGACGTGGGCGTACCGCCAGGACCAGCTGCCCTCGACGCACCCGATCATGGCGGACATCCGTGACCTGGACGACGTCCTGGTCAACTTCGACGGCATCACGTACGCCAAGGGTGCCTCGGTCCTGAAGCAGCTGGTGGCGTACGTCGGCATGGACGCGTTCTTCCAGGGCGTCCAGGCGTACTTCAAGGCGCACGCGTTCGGCAACACGCGGCTGTCCGACCTGCTGGGCGCGCTGGAGGAGACCTCCGGGCGCGACCTGAAGACCTGGTCGAAGGCGTGGCTGGAGACGGCCGGCATCAACATCCTGCGCCCGGAGATCGAGACGGACGAGGACGGGCACGTCACCTCGTTCACCGTGCTCCAGGAGGCGCCCGCGCTGCCCGCCGGCGCGAAGGGCGAGCCGACGCTGCGGCCGCACCGGATCGCGATCGGCTGCTACGACCTGGACGCCGCGTCCGGCAAGCTGGTCCGGACGGACCGGATCGAGCTGGACGTCGACGGCGAGCGGACCACCGTGCCGTTCCCGGCCGGCACCGCGCGCCCGGCCGTCGTCCTCCTCAACGACGACGACCTCTCGTACGCGAAGGTCCGCCTCGACGAGGAGTCGCTGCGGGTCGTCACGGAGCACCTGGGCGACTTCACCGAGTCGCTGCCGCGCGCCCTGTGCTGGGCGTCGGCCTGGGACATGACGCGCGACGGCGAACTGGCCACGCGCGACTACCTCTCGCTCGTCCTGTCCGGTGTGGGCAAGGAGTCGGACATCGGCGTCGTCCAGTCGCTGCACCGTCAGGTGAAGATGGCGCTGGACCTGTACGCGGCGCCGGAGTGGCGCGAGGCCGGTCTGACGCAGTGGACCGAGGCGACGCTCGCGCACCTGCGCGCCGCGGAGCCGGGCAGCGACCACCAGCTGGCGTGGGCCCGCGCGTTCGCGGACACGGCCCGCAACCCGCAGCAGCTCGATCTGCTGCAGTCGCTGCTCGACGGCACCGAGGCGATCGAGGGCCTGGCCGTCGACACCGAGCTGCGCTGGGCGTTCGTGGAGCGGCTGGCCGCCACGGGGCTGCTCGACGACGAGGAGATCGACGCCGAGTACGCGCGCGACCGGACCGCGGCGGGCGAACGCCACGCGGCGGCCGCCCGTGCGGCGCGGCCCTCCCAGGAGGCGAAGGCGGAGGCGTGGGCCTCGGTCGTCGAGTCCGACAAGCTGCCGAACTCCCTCCAGGAGGCGGTCATCGGCGGGTTCGTCCAGACCGACCAGCGCGAGCTGCTGGCCCCGTACACCGAGAAGTTCTTCGCCGCGGTGAAGGACGTCTGGGACTCGCGGAGCCACGAGATGGCCCAGCAGGTCGCGATCGGTCTCTACCCGGCGCTCCACGTCTCGCAGGAGACCCTGGACGCCACGGACGCGTGGCTGGCCTCGGCCGAGCCGGGCGCCGCGCTGCGACGGCTGATGTCGGAGTCGCGAGCGGGCGTGGAACGGGCGCTGAAGGCCCGGGCCGCGGACGCGGCGGCGGCGACCGCGTAGGTGTGATCCGAGGGCGGGGGCGGGTGTCGCGGACACCCGCCCCCGCTGTGCGTGGGGCGCGCGAACCCCGGTGAAGGCCGTGTGAGCCCGTGGTGTAGGTTCCGGGCACGCCATGGGGGTACCTGGCGTTTCGCGGCAGCTGGGCTGCCGCCTTTATCCGGGGGGATACCGTATGCGAAGAATCCTGGCCGTTTCGGGCTCGGTGGCGCTTCTTGCCACCGGGGCTCTCGCGGGGGCCGTGCCCGCCGCTGCGGTCGACAATTTCGCCTTTGAGATGGGGCGCGACTGGACGCTCATGCCCGGCGAGGGCCGTGCCGAGCTGGGTCCGGACGGCTGGTACAACGAGGCCGACGGGACCCTGGTCTACGCCCTGAGCAAGAAGCAGCTGAACGACCCGGCCTGGGCCGCCGGGGGTGTACCGGCGGGGCTCACCGTCGAGCTCGGCTCGGACTGCAAGGCGGCCGCGGTGGCCGGTGTCTATCTCTGCGACGCCCACGGCCAGGTGACCTCCCCGGAGGTCTCGGCCACGGCGACGGCGGCGGACGGCACCACGGCCTACGTCGGGCTGGCGTACGCACCGAGCGGAACGAGCGTCGACAAGGCGGTCAAGGAGGCCCAGACCGCGGCGACGTTCTCCGAGGACGGTCTGCACGCCGCGCGCACCCTCACGGTCAAGTCGGCCGAGCACGTCGCGCAGAACACGCTCGCGCTGAACACGCCGACGCTGACGGCGGGAGGCTCGGTCACCCAGTCGATCACCGTGCACGCCGTGGACACGGGGCACCTCTCGATCACGTTCGCCCCCGCCGAGGGCCAGCGCGGATGGGAGGAGTCCGAGGCCGACATCAGGATCGACTCGGTCTCGCGCGGCGACAACGCGACCTGCGACCACACGCTGGGATCGGTGGCCTACGGCGAGGTCCGCTGTGACGTCACCCCGGGCGACGTCACGATCGACTACACGCTGAGCGCCGGAGCGAAGACGGCGGCGTGGAAGGTCACCGCCTCCGCGGTGTACGAGGTCTACAACTGGGGCACCCACAACCCGGAGGCGTCGAGCAGCTTCGCGATCGACAGCCCGTACCCGGTCAGGCCGCACCACCTGCTCCTGGCCCGCGGCAAGGACGGGCTGCTCCGCTCCCATTACGGGACCGGCAGCGCCTCGGAGCCCTTCCGGGACTTCGAGGAGGTCATCGGCCGCGGCTGGAACATCTACAACCAGCTGACGAAGCTCGCCCCGGTCACCGTGCAGGCGGGCGGGGGCGGGGTGGTCGGCCGCGACACCTCCGGTGTGCTGTGGCACTACCGCACGAGCGGCGACTGGAACACGCTCACCGGGCGGACCAAGGTCGGTGGCGGCTGGAACGCCTACAACAAGCTGTCGGGTGTCACGGACGTGACGGCCGACGGCACGGCCGATCTGCTGGCCCGCGACACGTCGGGCGTGCTGTGGCTCTACCGGGGCACCGGCACCGGCACGGCCCCGTTCGCCGCGCGGACGAAGGTCGGCGGCGGCTGGGGCGTGTACAACGAGCTCACCGGCGCGGGCGACGTGACCGGTGACGGCCGGGCCGACGTGCTGGCCCGCGACGCCTCCGGTGTGCTCTGGCTGTACCGGGGCACGGGCAAGGCGGCGTCGCCGTTCACGGCGCGGACGAGGGTCGGCGGCGGCTGGAGCGCATACCGCTCGATGACCTCGCCCGGTGACCTGACCGACGACGGCCGGGCCGACCTGGTCGTCCAGGACAAGTCCGGTGTGCTGTGGCTGTACCGGGCGACCGGCAGCGCGACCACCCCGTACGCGGCACGCGTCAAGGTCACCGGCGCGGGCGAGACGTCGACGATCAGCGGGTACAACACCCTGCTCTGACCGTCCCGCAGGACGCGGCCGAGGGCCCGGACCGGTGTACGCAGCCGGTCCGGGCCCTCTCGCGTGACGGGTGCGCCCGGTGTGAACCGCCCGGCGAACGGGGCGCGGGGCTCAGCCGTTCGCCGGGCGGTGGTCGTGGGGCCTGTTACGCGCCCGACTCCTCGTAGCGGCGGGCCAGTCCGGCCGCGCCGGACTCCGTCAGCGAGCCGTGCAGGCGCATCCTGGCCACTCCGCCGTCGGGGAAGGCGTCGAGGCGTACGTGGGTGACGACGGCCCGGGCGCGGAGCGGGAAGCGGTGCAGGGTGTCGGGCTGGAGCCTGGTGCGCGGGATGATCTCGAACCACTCGCCCGTCTCGCCGTTACGGCCCTGGAGGGCGATCCAGCCGGCCGCGTTGCCCTTGAGGTAGGCCGTGTCGATCTCGACCGCGCGGACCGCGCCCTGGGCGGGCAGCCGGAAGCGCACCCAGTCGTTGGTGTCGCGGACACGGCGGCGGCGGTTCTCCCAGCCGTCGTCCATCTTGCGGGAGGTACCGGGCAGGATGATCTGGGTCGGCGAGGAGTAGAAGCGGTCCGAGGCGTCCTCGTAACTGCCGCCGTTCAGGACCGAGATCAGGTCGAAGGTGCCGAGCGTCGCGAGCCAGGACGGGTCGGGGAGCACCTCGCCGTGCACCCGCAGGCGGGCGATGCCGCCGTCGGGGTGCTGGCACAGGCGCAGGTGGGTGTAGCGGCGGCCGCCGGTGATCTCGAAGCCGTTGGCGGCGTGGCCGCGTACGGGGGTCGGCGGGACGATCTCGTCCCACTTGACGTCGTCGGCGAGGAGTTCGGCGGGGCCGGGCGAGCCCGCGACGGAGGTGGCCTGGACGGAGACGCGCTGCGGGTAGTTGCCGCGGAAGTGGGCCGTGTCGACGACGATGCCGCGGATGATGCCGGGGGCACCGAGGCGGATGAGGGCCCAGTCGTGCTCGTCCGGGGCGGGAAACGGGTGGGCGGCGTCCGCGCCGCGCCGGCGGCGGGTCTCCCAGCCGTCCATGATCTTGCCCTTGTGGCCGAAGTGCTCCGGGTCGAAGACGGCGCGCTCGCGGACCAGGAGGTTCTCGCGCTGGGCGAAGAACTCGTCGTTGGCGGCGATCACGCCCGCGCCGAGACGGCGGTCGGCGAGGTCCACGAGCTCGGTGAAGGGGAGGTCGGTGGTGCGGTAGTCGGCGTACGGGTCACCACCGCCGTACGGGGCCGCGTCGTTGGCGTGGGGGTCCTCGTGCTGGTTCTCATTCTGTCCGAAGGTCATGGGGTCACTGTCGTACGAGCGAAGCCATTAGGTCCATCGAAAGTTTTCGCATGAATCGTTAAGGACGGCTGAATGATGGGCTGAACGGCTGTGCCGCCTCGCGCAGCGCCGCGAGCACCCGGGCCACCGCCGGGCCCTGCTCGGCCCCCTGCCGGACCGCGGCCACCACATGGCGCCGGGGACGGTCCGCTTCGAGGACCCGCATCACCACACCGTCCCGGTTCTGCCGCTCCGCCGACGCCATGCGGGGAATCAGCGCGATGCCCATGCCCGCCTCGACCATGGCGAGGATCGCGGTCCAGCCGGAGGCGCTGTGCGCCTGCTCCGGCACGAAGCCCGCGGCCTCGCACGCGGCCGTGGTGATCTCGGACCAGGGTCCCGAGCCGCCGAAGATCCATGGCTCGGCGGACAGGTCCGCCAGCCGCAGCCCGGGCGCGCCCGCGAGCCGGTGGCCGGCCGGCAGCGCCACGTCCAGCGGGTCCGCGAGCAGCGGCAGCACGGCGAAGCGGGGGTCGCGCGCGGTCGGAGCGTGGGCGGCCAGCGAGAGCGCCAGGTCCACCTCGCCGGCGACGAGGAGTTCGTAGGCCTGCGCCGCCTCGGCCTCCCGGACCCGGACGTCCGGCCCCGGCCGGTCCTCGTCCCGCAGCGCCTGCACGGCCGGTACGACGAGGGCGGGGACGGCGGTGGCGAAGGCGGCGATCCGCACCTCGCCCGCCTCGCCGTGCAGATAGCCGGTCAGTTCGGCGTCGGCGCGCTCCAGTTGGGCGAAGACCGCCTCCGCGTGGCGGAGCACCAGGTGGGCGGCGTCGGTCAGGCGCACGCGCCGGCCCTGTGCCTCCAGCAGGGGCACGCCGAGCTGCCGGGAGAGGTTGGAGAGCTGCTGGGAGACGGCCGACGGGGTCATCAGCAGTGCCTCGGCGGCCGCGGTGACGGTGCCCCGGTCGCGCAAGGTGCGCAGGATGCGGAGCTTCTTGACGTCCCACTCGATCATGGCCGCAACCTACCGGGCGGACCGTGCACCGCTCCGGGACCGGGACCGGGTCCGGACATGCGAATGCGCCGCTCGGTACGTGGGTACCGGCGGCGCACCCGGGATGTCCTGGGTGTCCGGTGGGGGGACTAGGCCTGCTTCTTGGACTTGTCGAGGACCATGACCAGGCCCGCGATGACCGCGAACAGGGCCAGAGGGGCCACGACGAACAGACCGATCGTGTCGATCACGCTCAGGCCCGGTCCCGGGTCGTCGCCGTCGTCGCGGGTCAGCGCGAGCGCGGGGGACGACATCAGCAGCATCATCAGCGTCGTTCCGGCAGCGACCGCGCCGGCGCGCATAGCGTTCTTCTTGTCCACGGTGCAAACGTAGCGAACGCCTACGAGGGCCGCGCGCCCGGGGGTGCCGTACGGGTCCTCGGAGGCTCCTGACGGGGTCGGAGTACTTCCATCAGCCGGTGCAGCCGCGGCGAGGCGGCGAGTTCCTCCAGCGTGACCGGGCGGCCCTCTGCATCGGCGATGGGCAGCCGCCAGTTGGGGTACTGGTCCCAGGTGCCCGGCAGGTTCTGCGGGCGGCGGTCACCGATGGTGTCGGGGAGCCAGACGCCGGCCATGCGGGCGGGGGTGCGCAGCAGGAAGCGGTGGACGGCGCGGACGGCGGCCTCCTCGTCGTCGCCGCCCTCGGGGAGCAGGCCGAGGCGGGAGAGGAGGCCGAGCCATTCCGCGGTGTCGGTGCCGTCCTCGGTGCGTTCCTCGTCCAGCGGGCGGGTGAGCAGGCCGAGGCGGTGGCGCAGCGTCACATGGTCGCCGGTCAGCCGGGCGGCGGTGGACGGCAGGTCGTGGGTGGTGGCGGTGGCCAGGCAGTCCTCGCGCCATTCCTCCGGGGCGAGGGGGCGGCCGGTGCCCGACCAGTCGCGCTCGAACCAGAGAACGGAGGTGCCGAGGACGCCTCGGCGGGCGAGCGCCTCACGGACGCCGGGTTCCACGGTGCCGAGGTCCTCCCCTATGACGACCGTGCCGGCGCGGTGGGCCTCCAGGACGAGGACGGCGAGCATCGCCTCCGCGTCGTGACTGACGTAGGTGCCCTCGGTGGGCGGACGTCCTTCGGGCACCCACCAGAGCCGGAAGAGGCCCATGACGTGGTCGATGCGCAGAGCCCCGGCGTGCGCGAGGAGGCCGCGCAGGAGTCCCCGGTACGGGGCGTAGCCGGACGCGGCGAGGGCGTCGGGTCTCCAGGGCGGCAGTCCCCAGTCCTGGCCGCGGGCGTTGAAGGCGTCCGGGGGCGCGCCGACGGACATGCCGTGCGCGAAGGCGTCCTGCTGGGCCCAGGTGTCGGCGCCGCCCGGGTGCACCCCCACGGCGAGGTCGTGGACGATCCCGACGGCCATGCCCGCGTCCTTCGCGGCGCGCTGGGCGGCGGCGAGCTGAGCGTCGGTCAGCCAGGCGAGCCGGCAGTGGAAGTCGACCCGGTCCAGCAGTTCACCGCGGGCGCGGGCGGTCTGCGGGGAGCGGGGGTCACGCAGGGCGTCCGGCCAGGTGTGCCAGTCGGAGCCGTGCACCTCGGCGAGGGCGCACCACAGGGCGTGGTCCTCCAGGGCCTGCCCCTGCTCGGCGAGGAAGTCGCAGTAGGCGGCGCGGCGGCCCGGTGTGAGAGGGACGGCGACGAGGATGTCGAGGGCCTGCCGCTTGAGCTCCCAGACGGCGTCCCGGTCGATCAGGGCGCCCTTGTCGAGCACGGCCTCGCTGAGTTCGGCGGCCCGGCGGCGCAGGTCGTCGAGGGCGGCGGGGTCGGGCGCGTGCCCGTACTCGGGGACGGACTCGATGCGCAGGTGCACGGGGTCGGGGAACCGCCGCGACGACGGGCGGTAGGGCGAGGGGTCGGTGGGGTTGCCGAGGACCGCGGCGTGCAGCGGGTTGACCTGGACGAAGCCGGCGCCGAGGCAGCGCCCGGACCAGGAGGCGAGATCGGCGAGGTCGCCGAGGTCGCCCATGCCCCAGGAGCGGGCGGAGAGCAGGGAGTAGAGCTGGACGAGGAAGCCGTGGCTGCGCCCGGGCGGCTGCGGCACCCGGGCCGGGGCGACCACGAGCGTGCAGCTCTCCGTCACCGGCCCGCCCGAGCCGCTCCGCCGGCCCGAAGCACCCGCGCGGGTTTCCCGGTCCGGCCCGTCCGCGCCGGTTTCCCGGTCCGGCGCGCCCGGGGCCCGGACGGTCAGCCGGTGCACCCCCAGCGGCGGCTCGGTCCACCAGCCGGGCGCGGCGGGGGGCCGCGACGGGGCTCCTTGCCCGGGCGCCGCGGGGCCCGCCACCGCGGCCCGCGATTCGGCCGGGCGGGATTCGGCCGGAACCGTACCCCCGGCGGGGACGCGCATCGGGGCCGGCGGGGCCTCGGCGGGCTCCTCCGGGCGGATGGTCAGTTCCGTGCCGGGCGGCAGTGCGGTCAGGGCCGGGGGCAGCGGCTCTCCGGCCCAGACCACCAGCGTGGCCGGGAGCAGCCGGGAGCCGGCCGCGGACTCGGCGGCGGCGAGCGCCTCCCGTACCGCTTCGGGTGTGGTGGCGTCGACGCCGAGCGCGGCGAGCACCGCGACGACCGTGCTCTCGGGGACGGGCACCGTGACATCGGCGGACGGGGAGAAGGAGGTGGCGACGCCGTGCAGTGCGGCGAGCCGGGACAGGCCCATTCAGACTCCTGGGGACTCCATGCCCCGAGCGCTGCCGGAAGAAGCCGGCTCGCTGGTCAGCGGGGCGAGGACGGCGAGCGGGGGTTCGCTGGTCAGAGGTGTGGCGTCGGCGAGCGGAGGCTCGCTGGTCAGGGGTATGGCGTCGGCCAGCGGCGCCTCGCTCGTGAGCGGGCCGGGCGTGCTCGGAGTGGCCGGGGGCGCGCTGATGTACGGGGCGGGACCCGGTACCTGTTTGGACAGGGCGGAGAGCAGAAGCTGCGCGGCGGCGGGCATGGTGGCCTCCTGGCCGTGGAGAGCAGGACACAGCAGACCTACCCAGCGGACGCGGCCGCAGACGTAGGCGTTATGACAACGAGTTCAACGTGCTCCGGGTCACATTCCGTTCCCCCGGGGCGTGTTCTCCGTAAAACGTCCGCTTGTTTCGGCCATTCGGCGTGGTCTTTCGCGTGTGCCGCCGACCGGTGAGAACCCTCCACCGAGGCCGTCATATCGGGCATTCACCCCATGGTGACCATGCGCATTGACACTCTCGCGCGCGGGTGGTGGGCTCGGAGCCCACCAGTGGGCGCGTAGGGAGACGGGTATGCAGCTCAGGCGCAGGAAGCACGCGACGGCCGTCGCCGTGGCCGTGCTCGGCGGGCTGCTCTCCGCGGGGGCCCCGGCCGCCGTCGCCGCCCCCTCCCCGCCCGGCACCCATCCCCTCACCACACCGGACCGCACCGACGCCGCCGCGCCGCCCGCCGTGTGGCCGCGGCCGCAGAGCATCAAGGTGTCCGGGTCCTCGGTCCCGCTCTCCGGCGAGGTGACGCTCGTCGCCGGCGACGGCGCCGATCCGTACGCCGTCGAGGCGCTCCGCCAGGTGCTGCGCGACGCGGGCGTGCGGTCCGTCCACGAGGCGCTGCCCGGCGGCGGGCCCGTCATCCGGTTCGGCGGCGACGGTGCCGTGGACGCGCTGCGTACCCTGCGCGCGCCCGACCGTGCCGATCTGCCGTCCGGCGGCTACCGCGTCGCGGTCGGCCGGGTCGCGGGCCGGGACACCGTCGCCGTGGACGGCGTCGGCGACGACGGCCTGTTCCACGCGGTGCAGACGCTGCGTCAGCTGGCCGGGGGCGGCCGGATCGCCGGCGTCACCGTCCGGGACTGGCCGGCCGGCGCCGTACGCGGGATGACCGAGGGCTTCTACGGCCGGCCGTGGTCCCAGGAGGAACGGCTCGCCCAGCTCGGCTTCATGGGGCGCACCAAGCAGAACCGCTACCTCTACGCGGCCGGCGACGACCCGTTCCGGCAGGCGCGATGGCGCGATCCGTATCCCGCCGAGCGGCGCGCCGAGTTCCGCGCGCTGGCCGCGCGGGCCGCCGCCGAGCATGTGACGCTCGGCTGGGCCGTGGCTCCGGGCCAGTCCATGTGTCTGTCGTCGGACCGCGACGTGAAGGCGCTGACGAAGAAGATCGACGCGATGTGGGCCCTGGGCGTGCGGGTCTTCCAGGTGCAGTTCCAGGACGTCAGCTACAGCGAGTGGCACTGCTCGGCCGACGCCGACACGTTCGGCAGCGGCCCGGAGGCGGCGGCCAGGGCGCAGGCCCGGGTCGTGAGCGCCGTGGCGCGGCACCTCGCGGAGCGGCATCCGGGCTCGGAGCCGCTGTCCATGATGCCGACGGAGTTCTACCAGGACGGGGCGACGGACTACCGGACCGCGCTCGCCGGGGAGCTCGACGAGCGGGTCCAGGTCGCCTGGACCGGCGTCGGGGTCGTGCCGAGGACCATCACCGGCGGCGAACTGGCCGGTGCCCGCACCACGTTCCGCCATCCGCTGGTCACCATGGACAACTACCCGGTCAACGACTACGCCCAGGACCGGATCTTCCTGGGCCCGTACACCGGCCGGGATCCGGCGGTCGCCATCGGTTCGGCGGCGCTGCTGGCCAATGCGATGGAGCAGCCGTCCGCGTCCCGGATCCCGCTGTTCACCGCCGCCGACTTCGCCTGGAACCCGAAGGGGTACCAGGCGCAGGAGTCCTGGCAGGCGGCCCTGGACGATCTCGCGGACGGCGACGCCCGCAGCCGGGACGCGCTGCGCGCCCTGGCGGGCAACAGCGCGGGGTCCGTGCTGGGCGGTGACGAATCGGCGTATCTGCGGCCGCTGTTCGCCGCGTTCTGGAAGTCCCGTACGGCCGACGGCGCCCCGGCCCGCGACGAGGCGGCGCGCCGGCTGCGGGCCGCGTTCACGGTGATGCGCGAGACCCCGCAGCGGCTGACCGGGCTGGCCGACGGGCACCTGGACGACGAAGTGCGTCCGTGGAGCGAGCAGTTGGCGCGCTACGGCCGGGCGGGCGAGCTGGCCGTCGATCTGCTCCAGGCGCAGGCGCGCGACGACGGGGCGGCCGCCTGGCAGGCGTCGCTGGCCCTGGAGCCGGCGCTCAAGGCCGTGAAGACGGGCGGCGCGACGGTCGGCAAGGGGGTGCTCGGTCCGTTCCTCGACCGGGTGCGCAAGGAGTCCGCCGCCTGGACGGGCACGGACCGCGACAACGGCACGGTGGCCGAGGGTCCGGGCAGCTACACCCTGAGCTTCGACCGGGTGCGCCCGCTGGAGGCCGTCACCGCGATGACGGTGCCCGGCGACGACTCGACGGTGTCGGGCGCGACGGTTCAGGCCCATGTGCCGGGCGAGGGCTGGCGGAGCCTGGGCGCGCTGTCGGCGCGGGGCTGGACCCAGTCGCCGGGCCAGGGCGTGCGGGCGGACGCGGTCCGGATCAGCTGGCCGGCCGCCACCCCGGCGCTCACCGGCGCCCCGCCCCTGATCATCCCGCCGCTCGCGGGTGCGGCCCCGTCCGCCGGAACGGCCCCCCGCGTGCGCTCCCTGGTGCCGTGGTTCGGCGACGAGCCCGCCGCCCGGCTCGCTCTCGCACGCGGGGAGACGGACGCCGAGATCGGCGGCGAGCCACTGCGGGTCGAGGCCCGGCTCTCCGCGCGCCGCCCGGCCGAGGTGCGCGGCGCGCTCACCGCGAAGGCGCCCAAGGGCATCAAGGTGCGGGTGCCGAAGCGGACGACGGTGCCGCGCGGCTCCCGTACCGAGGTGCCCGTGGAGATCACCGTCCCCGCGGACACGCCCGCGGGTGAGTACGCGGTGCCGTTCTCCTTCGGCACCGAGGAGACCACCCTGACCGTCCGGGCCTTTCCCCGCACGGCGGGCCCCGACCTGCTGCGTACGGCCACCGCCTCCTCGTCCGGGGACGAGACCGCGGACTTCCCGGCGTCCGCCGCCTCGGACGGCGACCTGGAGACCCGCTGGTCCTCCCCGCCCGAGGACGGCGCCTGGTGGCAGGCCGAACTGCCGGCCCCGGCCCGCGTCGGCCAAGTGGTGCTGGACTGGCAGGACGCGTACGCCTCCCGCTACCGCGTACAGGTCTCCGCCGACGGGCGCACCTGGCGCACGGCGGCCACCGTCCGCGACGGCGGGGGCGGGCACGAGTCCGTCCGGATGGACGCGAAGGACACCCGTTTCATCCGGGTCCAGGGCGACGGACGGGCGACCGAGTACGGCTACTCCCTCTGGTCGGTCCAGGCGTACGCCGTAGCGGAGTAGCCCGCCCGGCGGGCCGTCGCACCACCCCCGGTCCGCCCTTCCCCCACCGCCTCGTGTTCTCACCCACGCCGAAGTATTCACTCAGTACATATACCGAGTATATAGTCACGCCCCATGAGCACCCGTCACATTCTTCTGGGCCTGCTTGCCGGAAGCCCCTGCCACGGCTACGACCTCAAACGGCGCTACGACGAACTCTTCCCCCAGGCCCGCCCGCTGGCCTACGGGCAGGTCTACACGACCCTGCAACGCCTGGTGCGGGACGACCTGGCCGCCGTGGAGGGCACCGACTCCGACGGCGGCCCCGAGCGCACCCTGTACCGCTCCACGGACCGCGGCGCGGACGAACTCGCCTCCTGGGCCCAAGGCGTCACCCCGCCCGCTCCGTTCGTCACGAACGAGATCTTCGCCAAGGTCGTCATCTCGCTCCTGGTAGCGGGGGCCGAGGGCGGCGAACGGACGGCGGAGGCGGCCACGTACCTCCGGGCCCAGCGTGCCGCCCACATGGTGCGCATGCACGAACTGACCGGTCTCAAGACCACACCGGGCGCCGACCTGAGCACCGTCCTCTCGGCCGACTACGCCCTGGCCCATCTGGACGCCGACGTGCGGTGGATGGCCACGACGGCCACCCGTCTCACCACCCTGACCGCGGAGGTCGACGCAGTATGAGCACACAGACCGAGCAGCCCCACGGGGCAGCGGAACCGATGATCAGAGCCACCGGCCTGACGAAACAGTACGGAAGGTCGCAGGCCCTGCGCGGTGCCTCGGTCACCCTCCGGTCGGGCGAGATCCTCGCCGTCACCGGGGCCAGCGGCAGCGGGAAGTCGACGCTGCTGCACTGCCTGGCGGGCATCGTCCGCCCCGACGAGGGCGAGGTGTCGTACGGCAGGGAGCGGCTGGACCGGGCGTCGGAGAACCGCCTCAGCGAGCTGCGGCGCACCGATTTCGGCGTGGTCTTCCAGTTCGGGCAGCTGATCCCCGAACTCACCGTGCACGACAACGTGATGCTGCCGCTGCTCCTCGCGGGGACCGCCCGCGCCACGGCGCGGGACCGGGCGGACGAGTGGCTGGAGCGCTTCGGTGTGCGCGGACAGGCCGCGCTGCGGCCCGGGGAGCTGAGTGGCGGCCAGGGCCAGCGGGTGGCGCTGGCACGGGCGTGGGTGACGGGTCCGAAGGCCGTCTTCGCGGACGAGCCGACCGGGGCCCTGGACTCGCTCGCCGGGGAGCAGGTGATGACCGCGCTGGTGCACGCCGCCCGCGAGTCCGGCACCGCGGTGCTGCTCATCACGCACGACGCCCAGATCGCGGCGTACGCGGACCGGGAGGTGTGGCTGCGGGACGGGGCCGTCCACTCCGGCGCCACGCCCTTCGTCGTCCAGGAGCACGCCCAGAGCGCCCGGGAGGCCTCCCGCCATGAGGGCTGACGCACGTATCGCCTGGATCCTGGCCCGCGGCTCGGACCGCCGCGAGTGGTGGCGGATCGCGCTCACCGCGGTGGGCGCCCTGCTCGCCACGGTGTTCGCGCTCGCCGCGATCACGGTCGCCGCGGTCCGGGGACAGGTCTCGATCCCGTTCGCACACGGCCTCCTGAACCAGCCGGGCGAGCGCGCCGGCGTGGTGGTCGCGCTGCTGCTCCTGCTCGTCCCCGTGCTCGGTCTCCTCGGCCAGTGTGCCCGGATCGGCGCCGTGCACCGCGACCGGCGGATGGCCGGGCTCCGGCTCGCCGGGGCGTCACCCGCGCAGGTGCGCCGCATCAGCGCGCTGGAGTCCGCGCCGGTCTGCCTGGCGGGGTCGGCCGGCGGGCTCGCCGTCGTCGTCGTGGCCCTCGCCGTCCAGGGGCACACACCGCCCGCGACGGCCTGGGCGGCCTTCGTGGTGGTCGTGCTCGGCGTGCCGGTGGCCGGCGCGCTGGTGAGTGTGCTGGCCCTGCGCCGCGTCGTCGCTTCGCCGCTCGGCGAGGTACGCCGGGTGCGGCCGGAGCGCGGGCCCCGGGGGTTGCAGATCCTGCTCGTCGCGGCGCTGGCGGTCGCCGCCGGGGCGTACGCGCTCGTGGTGCGGGACAGCAGCCCGTCCGCGGCGTCGTTCCCGATGCTGGTGTTCGGCCTGGTGTCCCTCACCGGCGCGGGCGCGGTCTGGGCGGCCGGCGCGTCGGCGGCCCACATGGGCCGGCGGCTGGCGGCGAGCGCGAAGAGCCCGGCGGTCATGATCGCCGCGGGGCGGCTCCGGGACGACCCGTGGGCCGCCGCGCGCACCCATGCCGCGCTGCTCCTGGTGACCGTGGTCGGGATCGCCTTCGTGGGGGTGCGGGAGGTGGTGCTCGCCGACCTGCGCGGGAAGGGCGTCCACACGGCGGCGGACCTCGCCTTCTACACCAACGGCATCGACCTCACCGGGGCCGCGATCCTGGTGGCCCTGGCCATCAGCCTCTTCGGCCTCGCCGTGGGCACGGCGGAGTCACTCGCCTCCCGGCGCAGGGGCCTCGCGGCCCAGACCGCGGCCGGGGTGCCGCACACGGTGCTGGCCCGGGCCACGCTCCTGGAGACCGCGCTCCCGCTGGCCCCCGCGGTCCTGCTCGCGACCCTCGGCGGCATGGCGGTCCACCTGGCCTACACCGCCGTGGCCGCGCCCGGCACGGCTCCGTCCCTGCTGCCTCTGCTCGTCCCCGTGGCGGTGTACGCCGCGTGTCTGCTGGCCGCCGCGACGTCGTTGCCACTGCTGCGCCGCATGGCTCACCCGGCGGAGCTGCGGTTCGCCTGACGCCCGGCGCGAGGCGTGGGCTCGGGAGCCCGCGGACACGGAAGGAGACCTGCCCCGCAGACACGGAAGCCCGGATCGTCAGGCTGAGATGCCGTCGATCCGGGCCATCGCGTCGTCCGCGCCGAAGGGTTGCAAGTAGGGCAGCCAGCGCGGGTCGCGGTGCCCCGTGCCGATGATCCGCCAGGCCAGTCCGGTCGGCGGCGCGGGCTGCTGGTGCAGCCGCCAGCCGAGCTCGGGCAGATGGCGGTCGGCCTTGACGTGGTTGCAGCGGCGGCAGGCGGCCACCACGTTGTCCCAGGCGTGCTGTCCGCCGCGGCTGCGCGGAATGACGTGGTCGACGCTGGTCGCGGCGGCGCCGCAGTACATGCAGCGCCCGCCGTCCCTGGCGAAGAGCGCCCGGCGGGTCAGCGGGACGGGCCCCCGGTAGGGCACGCGCACGAACCGCTTCAGCCGGATGACGCTCGGGGCCGGAACAGCACGGGTGGCACTGTGGATGAAGGCGCCGGACTCCTCAAGACACATGGCCTTGTTCTCGAGGACGAGGACGAGCGCGCGACGGAGCGGTACGACGCCGAGCGGCTCGTACGACGCGTTGAGAACCAGGACATGCGGCACGTGGACGCCTCCTTGTACGCCGGCGGCGCGTGGCTCGCGCCGGGACGATCCGGTCTCAGTCTCCCCTCCTGCCTGGTCGAAGCGCCACCACGTGCGGGTAACGGGCCGGAAGGATTTTCTTCCGGGACCCTGCCGCCCGTACGACGGGACGCGCCGGAACAGGCGCTTCGGGGGCCTGCCCGCCGCGAGCGCGCCCGGTGTGCGATCGGCCACAGACCGCTCGCACACACCGCCTCGCGGGACACGTCCCTTACCTCTTCCCTATCCCCGGGTGAGACGCGTCTCTCCCCTCCCTCACGGCAACGGAGCATTCCGGATGCCCCGTTAGTGTGGTTGTTCAGCGCTCGCCCAACTGGAGGTTTCGCCGTGTCCTTGTCCGTCCTGTTGGCCGCAGCCCCGTCGCCCGAGCCCGGCGGCTCGCTGGACGAAGCCGCGAAGCAGGCCGGCAACGCCGCGAGCTGGGTCGAGGAGAACTGGTCCACCTGGCTGAACACCGGTCTGCGGATCGTGCTCATCGCCGCGATCGCGATCGCGTTGCGCATCGCCGTCCGCCGCACGCTGACCAAGCTCATCGAGCGCATGAACCGCAGCGCCCAGGCGGTGGAGGGCACCGCGCTCGGCGGCCTGCTGGTCAACGCGGAGCGGCGCCGGCAGCGCTCGGAGGCGATCGGCTCCGTACTCCGTTCGGTGGCCTCGTTCCTGATCCTCGGCACGGCCGCCCTGATGATCCTGGGCGCGTTCGAGATCAATCTGGCCCCGCTGCTGGCCTCCGCGGGCGTCGCCGGTGTGGCCCTCGGCTTCGGCGCCCGCAACCTGGTCACCGACTTCCTGTCCGGCGTCTTCATGATCCTCGAGGACCAGTACGGCGTCGGCGACACCATCGACGCGGGCGTGGCCTCCGGAGAGGTCATCGAGGTCGGCCTGCGGGTCACCAAGCTCCGCGGTGACAACGGCGAGATCTGGTACGTCCGCAACGGCGAGGTGAAGCGGATAGGCAACCTCAGCCAGGGCTGGTCCACCGCCGGGGTCGACGTACAGGTGCGCCCCACGGAGGACCTGGACCGGATCCGTACCGTGATCACCGAGGCCGCCCAGCTGATGGCCAAGGACGACCCGTGGACCGAGCGCCTGTGGGGTCCGGTGGAGATCCTGGGCCTGGACAGCGTGCTGCTGGAGTCGATGACGGTCCGGGTCACCGCGAAGACGATGCCGGGCAAGGCGCTGGGTGTGGAGCGCGAGCTGCGCTGGCGTATCAAGCGCGCCTTCGACGAGGCGGGCATCCGCATGGTCGGCGGCATCCCGGCCCAGCCGGACGAGCCCTCGGCCGCCGACCCCACGGCCGCAATGGCCGCCCCTTCGGCGTACGCCTCGGCCACCTCGCCCCAGTCCCTGGCGGCGACCCCGATCCCGCCGGCGACGCCGAACATCACGAAGTAGCGCGCGGCCGCACGCCGCACGGACGAGGGGCACCCCGCGAGGTCTGCGGGGTGCCCCTCGTCCGTGGTGCGCGGGCAACCCGATCGGGCTCGCGCGGCGTCGGGTATCCACGCCTCCGTGACACCGCGCCGGCCCGGGCCGTAACGCCCCCGCGCAGGTAACGCTTTGGTTGCCACCGCGGTGCGGACCATTGACGCCCCGGTGACGCGCGCCCTACGGTCCTCCCACCGAATAGGAAACTTTCCTAACAGAGGGCAGGTGCAGTGACCATGGCCGGAACCACGCCGGGCACCCCCCGCGTTCTGCGCGCCATGAACGACCGCGCCGCCCTCGATCTCCTCCTGGAGCACGGGCCCCTGTCGCGGACCCGGATCGGGAAGCTGACCGGGCTCTCCAAGCCCACCGCCTCCCAGCTACTGGCCCGGCTGGAGGCGGCCGGGCTGGTCGTCGCGACCGGGACCGCGGCCGGGCGGCCCGGGCCCAACGCGCAGCTGTACGCCGTCAACGCGTCGGCCGCGCATGTCGCCGGTCTCGATGTGAACGCCCAGCGGATCGTCGCCGCCGTCGCCGATGTGACGGGCGAGACGGTCGGGGAGTTCGAGCTGCGGACCCCCGGGCGCCGCGCCGACAGCGTGGTCCGGCAGGTCGCGGAGGCGCTGGACGGGGCCGTCAAGGAGGCCGGGCTGACCCGGTCCGACGTGCACCGGGTCGTCATCGGCACGCCGGGCGCGTTCGACCCGGGCACGGGCCGGCTGCGGTACGCCTCGCACCTGCCCGGCTGGCACTCCCCCACGCTGCTGGACGAGCTGGCGGCCTTCCTGCCGATGCCGGTGGAGTACGAGAACGACGTGAACCTCGTCGCGGTGGCCGAACAGCGGCTGGGCGCGGCGCGGGGACACGAGGACTTCGTGCTGCTGTGGAACGAGGAGGGCCTCGGCGCCGCCCTCGTCATCAACGGCCGGCTGCACCGCGGCTTCACCGGCGGCGCCGGCGAGGTCGGCTTCCTGCCGGTGCCGGGCGCCCCGCTGGTCCGCCAGGTCACCAAGGCGAACGCGGGCGGCTTCCAGGAACTGGCGGGCGCCCAGGTGCTCGCCCGGCTGGCCCGTGAGCTCGGCATCGACGACGAGGCGGTGCGCGGCCCGGGCACTCATCACGAGATCGCGTCCCGCCTGGTGGGCCGGGCGGCCGAGGCCGAGGAGCAGGGCGGTGGCGGGCCGTACGGCCGGCTCCTCGACCGGTTCGCCACCGGGCTGGCCACCGGTCTCGCCTCCATGGTCGCCGTCCTGGACCCCGAGGTCGTCGTGCTGTCCGGTGAGCTGATCGCCCGCGGCGGCGAGCCGCTGCGGGTCCGGGTGGCCGCCGAACTCGCCGAACTGGCGGCGTCACGGCCCCGGCTGATCACCGGCGAGGTGACCCGACGCCCCGTCCTGCGCGGCGCACTGGAGAGCGCGCTCGCCACCACCCGCGACGAAGTGTTCGACACCTCGCGCTGACCCCGCACCTCCACATACCCCTTCCTTCCCCCTGTCCCAACCCTTCATCGGGAGACCTCACCATGTCCGGAAACCGCCGGAAGCCGGCCGTCGCGCTCGCCGCGACCGCCGCGATAGCCCTGTTCGCCTCCGCCTGTACCGGTCAGAGCGGCTCCGGTGCCAGTGATGACGCGTCCAAGGAGACGACCATCAACTTCTGGCACGGCTGGAGCGCCCCGAACGAGGTCAAAGGCATCCAGGCCACCATCGACGCCTTCCAGAAGGCGCATCCCAACATCCATGTGAAGGTCGTCGGCAACATGACCGACGACAAGATCAACCAGGCGCTCCGCGCGGGCGGTTCCAAGGCTCCGGACGTCGTCTCGTCGTTCACCACGAACAACGTGGGCAAGTTCTGCTCGTCGAAGGCGTTCGTCGACCTCAACCCCTTCCTGAAGAAGGACGGGATCGACGCGGACGCAACCTTCCCGAAGGCGATGAACGAGTACACGCAGTTCGACGGCGTGCGCTGCACGGTGCCGCTGCTGGGCGACGCGTACGGGCTCTACTACAACAAGGACGCGTTCGAGGACGCCGGGATCACGAGTCCGCCGAAGACCTGGTCCGAGTTCGCCGCCGACGCCAAGAAGCTGACGAAGACCAGGGGCGACTCGTACGAGCGGCTCGGTTTCATGCCGAACTACCACGGCTACGAGTCGACGACCGAGCACTACCTCGGCAGCTGGAACCCTTCGTACTTCGACGCGGACGGCAAGTCGAACATCGCCAAGGACCCGGCCTTCGCCGACATGCTCACCACCCAGAAGAAGCTGGTGGACTCGCTCGGCGGCTACCGGAAGCTGGAGAAGTTCCGTACCGGCTTCGGTGACGAGTGGGGTGCGAAGCACCCGTTCCACACCGGGCAGGTGGCCATGCAGCTGGACGGCGAGTGGCGGCTCGGCATGGCCGAGGACACCAAGCCGGAGTTCGAGATCGGCGTGGCCCCGATGCCCGTCGCCGACGACGAGGCCGACACGTACGGCAAGGGCTATCTGACCGGCACCATCGCCGGGATCGCCGCCACCTCCGAGAAGCAGAACGCCGCCTGGGAGCTGGTGAAGTTCATGACGACCGACACCGACGCGGTGGTGAACTTCGCCAACGCCATCCACAACGTGCCGTCCACGCTCGCCGCGCTGAAGTCGCCGAAGCTGAAGTACGACCCGCGCTTCAAGACCTTCCTGGACATCGCGGCCAACCCGAAGTCGACCACCACCCCGCCCTCGGTGAACGGCGGCGCGTACCTGACGTCCCTGCAGAACCTCGGCTTCGAGATCGAGAAGGGCAACCAGAAGGACGTCAAGGCGGGCCTGGAGAAGACCGCGAAGGAAATCGACGCGGCGATCGCCCAGGCGAAGTAGAGCCGACGCGATGAGCACGTACACACTCCGTTCGAAGCGCCGCCGCTCGGCGCTTCGGACGGCGGCCTTCATGTCGCCGTGGCTGATCGGGTTCTGCGTCTTCTTCGCCTACCCGCTGATCTCCACGCTCTATTTCTCCTTCACCAGCTACGACGGTTTCTCGGCCCCCGAGTTCAGCGGGCTGCAGAACTGGTCGTTCGTCTTCAACGACTACCCGCTGTTCTGGCCGGCGCTGCGCAACACTCTCTGGCTGGTCCTGGTCATGGTGACCTGCCGCGTGGTCTTCGGGCTCGGTGTCGGTCTGCTGATCACCAAGATCAAGACAGGTGCCGGGGTCTTCCGAACGCTGTTCTACCTGCCGTACCTGGCGCCGCCGGTCGCCGCGACGCTCGGCTTCGTCTTCCTGCTCAACCCGGGCACCGGACCCGTCAACTCGATCCTCGGCGATCTCGGGATGGGAACGCCCGGCTGGTTCACCGACGCCACCTGGTCCAAGCCGGCGCTGACCGCCCTCGCGGTGTGGGGGGTGGGCGACCTGATGGTGATCTTCATGGCCGCGCTCCTCGACGTCCCCAAGGAGCAGTACGAGGCGGCGGAGCTGGACGGGGCGAACCCGTACCAGCGGTTCCGCTTCGTCACGCTGCCGAACATCTCGCCGATCATCATGTTCGCCGTGGTCACCGGCATCATCCAGACGATGCAGTACTACACCCAGCCGCTCGTGGCCGGGAAGGTCGCGTCCGGTGTCATGGGCGGCTCGGGGCAGCAGTTCGAACCCGGCTATCCCGACAAGTCGACACTGACGCTTCCGCAACTGGTCTACAACCTCGGTTTCCAGCGCTTCGACTACGGCTCCGCCTGTGTGGTCGCGCTCGTTCTCTTCGTCCTCGCCATGGCGTTCACCGCACTGCTGATGCGGCGCCGCAGCGGACTGATCCAGGCAGGTGAGTGACGTGGCGCAGGTACTCGACACCCCGAAGGCAGCCGGCCCGGCGAGTGACCCCGTCACCCCGGCCGAGCGGGTCGCACGCCGCAAGGCGCTGCTGCACTGGATCGGTGTGCACTCGCTCGGCGTCGCGGCCGCGCTCTTCTTCGTGCTGCCGTTCGTCTTCCTCTTCCTCACCTCGCTGATGAGCGACCAGCAGGCGCTGACCCGTGACCTCTGGCCGCACCCCTTCGAGTGGAGCAACTACAAGGAGGTGTTCGACACTCCGGGCTTCCTGACCTGGTGGAAGAACACCCTGCTGTACGCGGGTCTGGGCACCGTCCTCACGGTCGTGTCCTCGCTGCCCGTGGCGTACGCGCTCGCCAAGTTCCGCTTCCGTGGCCGGCATCTGTCGCTGATGCTCGTCATCTCGATGATGATGCTGCCGCCGCAGGTCGTCGTCATCCCGATGTACCTGTTCTGGGCCAAGCAGCTGGACATGTCCGGCACGCTCTGGCCGCTGATCATCCCGATGGCGTTCGGCGACGCGTTCTCCATCTTCCTGCTGCGGCAGTTCCTGCTGACCATCCCCAACGAGTACCTGGACGCGGCGAAGGTCGACGGCTGCGGCGAGTTCCGCACCCTGCTGCGCGTCGTGATCCCGATGGCCAGGCCAGGCATCGCCGCCGTCGCACTCTTCCAGTTCTTCTACGCCTGGAACGACTACTTCGGCCCCCAGATCTACGCCTCCGAGAACCCGGCGGCCTGGACGCTGAGTTACGGACTGGAGTCCTTCAAGGGCGCACACCACACCGACTGGAACCTGACCATGGCCGCGACCGTTCTGGTCATGGCCCCTGTGATCGTCGTCTTCTTCTTCGCACAGAAGGCATTTGTCGAGGGCGTCACACTGACCGGAGTAAAGGGCTGATTCATGAAGCTCGCAGTAGTGGGTGGCGGGTCCACCTACACACCTGAACTGATCGACGGATTCGCACGGCTGCGGGACACCCTGCCGGTCGAGGAGCTCGTGCTCGTCGACCCGGACGCCCACCGGCTCGAACTCGTCGGCGGCCTCGCCCGGCGGATCTTCGCCAAGCAGGGCCACCCGGGGAGGATCGTCACCACCTCGGACATCGACGCGGGCGTCGCCGACGCCGACGCGGTCCTGCTCCAGCTGCGCGTGGGCGGCCAGGCCGCCCGCAACCAGGACGAGACATGGCCGCTGGAGTGCGGCTGCGTCGGACAGGAGACCACCGGGGCCGGCGGCCTCGCCAAGGCCCTGCGCACCGTCCCCGTCGTCCTGGACATCGCCGACCGCGTCCGGCGCACCAACCCGGACGCCTGGATCATCGACTTCACCAACCCGGTCGGCATCGTCACCCGGGCGCTGCTCCAGGCCGGGCACAAGGCCGTCGGCCTGTGCAACGTGGCCATCGGCTTCCAGCGCAAGTTCGCGGCTCTGCTCGACGTGACCCCCGGCGAGGTGCACCTCGACCACGTCGGGCTGAACCACCTGAGCTGGGAGCTCGGGGTGCGCCTCGGCGGCCCCGAGGGCGAGAACGTGCTGCCGCGGCTGATCGCCGAGCACGGCGACGCGATCGCGGACGACCTGCACATGCCGCGGGCGGTCGTGGACCGGCTCGGCGTGGTGCCCTCGTACTACCTGCGCTACTTCTACGCCCACGACGAGGTCGTGCGGGAACTCGGCACCAAGCCCTCGCGGGCGGCCGAGGTCGCCGCGATGGAGAAGGAACTCCTCGCCATGTACGGCGATCCGGCACTGGACGAGAAGCCGGCGCTGCTCGCCAAGCGGGGCGGCGCCTTCTACTCGGAGGCGGCCGTGGACCTGGCGGCCTCGCTGCTCGGCGGCGGCGGCTCCGCGGTGCAGGTCGTCAACACGTACAACAGGGGGACGCTGCCGTTCCTGCCGGACGACGCGGTGATCGAGGTGCAGGCGAGGGTCGACGGGACCGGCGCGACGCCGCTCGCCGTGCCGGAGCTGGACCCGCTGTACGCCGGTCTGATCGCCAACGTGACGGCGTACGAGGACCTGGCGCTGGAGGCCGCGCTGCGCGGTGGCCGCGGCCGGGTGTTCAAGGCGCTGCTCGCGCACCCGCTGATCGGCCAGTTCGAGTACGCCGAGGCGCTCACCGACAAGCTGGTCGCGCACAACCGGGAGCACCTCGCGTGGGCGTGAACGGTTCGGTCCTCGCGATCGACGCGGGGAACAGCAAGACCGATGTGGCACTCATCGGTGAGGACGGCACCGTGCTGTCCACGGCCCGCGGCGGCGGATTCCAGCCGCCGGTGGTCGGTATCGGCACGGCTGTGGACGTACTCGGCTCGGCGGTGGAGCGGGTGCTGGTCTCCGCCGGTGCGGACGCCGGGTCCGTCGCCCATGTGTCCGCCTGCCTCGCCAACGCCGATCTGCCGGTCGAGGAAGAACAGTTGACCGAGGCCCTGCACGCCCGTGGCTGGGGCCGCACGGTGGAGGTCCGCAACGACACCTTCGCCATCCTGCGGGCCGGGGCCGACGAGCCGCGCGGGGTGGCCGTCGTCTGCGGTGCGGGGATCAACTGCGTCGGCATGACACCGGACGGGCGGACCGCGCGCTTCCCCGCGATCGGCCGGATATCCGGCGACTGGGGCGGCGGTTCGGGGCTCTCCGAGGAGGCGATGTGGTTCGCCTCGCGCGCCGAGGACGGGCGCGGCGAGCCGACCGAGCTGGCCCGGACGCTGCCCGCGCACTTCGGGCTCGGCTCGATGTACGCGCTGATCGAGGCGCTGCATCTGGGCCGGATCGCGTCGGAGCGGCGGCATGAGCTGTCTCCGGTGCTGTTCACGACCGCGGCGGCGGGCGACGCGGTGGCGCGCGGGCTGGTGGACCGGCTGGCCGAGGAGGTCGTGGCGCTGTCCTCGGTCGCGCTGTCCCGGCTCGGCCTGCTCGACGAGGCGGTGCCGGTCGTCCTGGGCGGCAGCGTGCTGGCCGCCCGCCACCCGCGGCTGGACGACCGGATCGGTGAACTCCTCGCCGTACGCGCTCCCAAGGCGGTGGTGCGGGTGGTGAAGGAGGCCCCCGTGCTGGGTGCCGGGCTGCTGGGCCTGGACCACACGGGCGCGGCGCCGGAGGTGCACGCCAGGCTCCGTACGCAGTACGTCTGACCGGGACGGGCGCGCCGGTTGTCGGAGGCGTCCCGTAGCCTTCGGGTTACGGGGCGTCTTCTTCGCTTGGGAACCGATCAGTTGCCCCGGACGTGTTCATGAGTGGGGGACCGATCCGCTCAGGGGTTCGCTTGCTTCGGGGAATGCTTGCTTCGGGGATCGCTTCGGGGATTGCTTGCTTCGGGATGGCTCGGGGGATCGCTTCGGGGATGCTCGGGGATTGCTCCGCCGATCGTCTTGATCGGCGGCGTCGGCCTTGATCGAATGCTGTGTGACCGCGGCTGATCGGAGTCGGCTGCTTCGTGGACCGGTGCAGGATCCGTGCGTTCGCCTGTGGACGCCGGTCCCTGCGGCCATACTTCTGGCCGGGTACCAGTCCCCCGATCGGCCGGGGGGCGGGCCACCGTCAGTGACCGAGGGGGAGGTCAAGTGACATACCCGCCGAATGTACGCCCGGCGCCGCACCACGCGCCGGAGCAGCAGCCTGCGCCGGCGGCCGTGCCCGCGCCGCCGCCGCACAGTGTCCGGGCGGTCGTGACGGAGCGGCTGCGTGCCGCGGCGACCACCGAGCCGGGCCGGCTCCAGATCATCGGGGCCGTGCTGGCGCTGCTCGTCGTGGCGTTCGGGGCGGTGACGGCGTTCGAGATCAGCGACCGCGCGGCTGCGGCGAACGACGTGGTGGAACGCAGTCAGCCGCTCAGCGCGGACGCGGCGGGCATCTACCGTTCGCTGGCCGACGCGGACGCGGCGGCCGCGAGCGGTTTCCTGGCCGGTCCGCAGGAGCCGCGCGCGGTGCACGACCAGTACGTGAAGGACATCGACGACGCCTCCCGGCTGCTGGTGAAGGCCGCGGCCAACACGGACGCGTCGACGAAGTCCGGCCACGAGATCACCACGCTCAACAAGGAACTGCCGCGCTACACCGGGCTGATCGAGCGCGCCCGTGCCAACAACCGGCAGGGCCTGCCGCTGGGCGGCGCCTACCTCCGCTACGCCAACCAGAAGATGGCGAACGAGTTGCTGCCGGCCGCCGAGCGGCTGTACACGGCGGAGACGGACCGGCTCGACCAGGACTACCACTCCGCACGGACGTGGCCGTTCTTCTCCCTGGGCGTCGGCGTCATCGCGCTGGCCGTCCTGTTCTGGGCCCAGCGGCGCAACTACCGCAGGACGAACCGGGTGTTCAACCACGGCCTGCTCGCGGCGACCGCGGCGGCCACCGTGGTCCTGCTGTGGCTGGCGGTGGGGCACTCGGTGGCCCGGTCCGATCTGGCCGAGGCCAACACACACGGCCAGCAGTCCCTGGACGTGCTCAACCGGGCGCGCATCGACTCGCTGAAGGCGCGCTCCAGCGAGAACCTCACCGTGGTCGCCCGCGGTGCGGTGCTCACCGCGGACGGCAAGAGCGACAAGTACGAGACCGACTACGGCACGGGCATGAAGGCGCTCGGACAAGAGCTGAGCAAGGCCGCGAAGTTCGCCGAGGAGACCGACGACTCCGAGGGCGCCAAGCCCGTGGCCGACGCCATCGCGGCCGTCACCGAGTGGCAGGGCCGCCACCGGACCGCCCGCAAGACGGATGACAGCGGCGACTACGACACCGCGCTGGAGCAGATCATCGGGGCCGAGGACTCGACGGGTGAGTCGTTCAGCCGGGTGGACGAAGCGCTGCGGAAGGCGCTCGCCCACGAGCAGAGCGAATTCACCCGGGCCGCCGAGGACGGGCGCGGGGCCCTGGGCGGGCTGCCGATCGGCGCAGCGGCCCTTGCCGTGCTCGGCGCGGTGGCGGCGATCGTCGGCGTCAACCGCAGGCTCTCGGAGTTCCGGTGACAGGGGGAGCGATGACAGCGAAGGACCCGAGGACGGGCCCGGGGACGGCCCGCGGGGGCCGCCCGCACCGACTGCGCGGCTGGGGCGGGGTGACCGCCATGGCAGCGGCCTGCGCGGTGACGGCATCGCTGACCCTGCTGCCGCTCTCCCACAGCGGCAAGGACGCCTTCGACGCGCCGGGGGCGGGATCGGGGACGGCCCACGCCGTCCAGGCCCGGGCGGACGACTGCACGGACCCGGAGGCCAGCCTGCTGCCCGGCCGGGCGGAGGGCGACGCGATCAAGCGGATCAAGGACCGCGGCAAGCTGATCGCCGGCGTCGACCAGAACAGCTTCCAGTGGGGCTTCCGCAACCCGGAGTCCGGGAATCTCGAAGGCTTCGACATCGATCTGGTGCGGGCCATCGCCAAGGACATCCTCGGCAGCCCGGACAAGGTGATCTTCCGGGCGATCCCCACCAACCAGCGGATCGCCGCGCTGCAGAACGACAAGGTCGACGTCGTCGTCCGGACGATGACGATCAACTGTGCCCGGCTGGACCAGGTGTCGTTCTCCACGGCCTACTTCCAGGCCGGTCAGCAGGTCCTCGCGCCGAAGGAGGACCCGAAGAAGGGTCCGGAGAAGGACAAGCCGATCACCGGCTTCAACTCCTCGCTGGCCGGAAAGCGGGTCTGCACCGCCGAGGGCTCCACCGCGTACGAGGCACTGGAGAAGGAGTCGTTCGGCTCCGTGTTCAAGGACGAGCACGACGGCAGCGCGGCCGACGAGGACAAGCTCACCGTCCCCAACCAGCTGGACTGCCTGGTACGGCTCCAGATGGGCGAGGTCGACGCGGTCGTCACGGACAACGCCCTCGCGGCCGGCCAGGCCGCCCAGGACCCCGCCGTGGAGCTCAAGGGCGCCCCCTTCA
This sequence comes from Streptomyces sp. OR43, assembly GCF_008042275.1. GTDB lineage: Bacteria > Actinomycetota > Actinomycetes > Streptomycetales > Streptomycetaceae > Streptomyces. Next base: position 391,397 of record NZ_RDBK01000043.1, read on the forward strand.
CCACCGAGTACTACGGGGTGGCCACGAAGAAGGGCGCCGACGACCTGGTGTCCCGGGTCAACAAGGTGCTGGTCGACTACCGCGCCGGTGGTGCGGAAAGCCTGTGGATGCAGTCGTACCGGAAGTGGCTGCAGGACGGTCTGCCCGGGATAACGGCGCCGCCGGCGCCCAAGTACCGGGACTGACACGTACCGGTGCCAGGACCGTTCCCGGCCGGCGAGCAACTGACGACCGGCCGGCGGTCGACAGCACTGATCCTGCCGGGCCCCCCGCCCGGCAGGAAGAGCGGAGAGGTGATCGATGGGCGTCGCGGGCCCCTTCCCCAGCTACGCGGCCCGGCCTCCCGGCCCCGTCATGGACCGGGACGAGGCCGACCGAGCGCTGGCCCGGCTCGGTGCGGAGCACGAGGCGATCGAGACCTCGCTCCTCGCCCTTCAGGACCACGCCGGGCGCCGGCTGCTGGAGGGCGCCGAGCTCACCGGTGTCACCAAGGAACGCTGGAGCGCCACCGAGCAGTCGATCACGCTGCTGTGGAGCTACTTCGACGCGTACACGGGCGCCCTGAACCGGGCGCGCGAGGTGCGGGCCCGGCGCCGTCAGCCCAACCGCGAGGACCTGGTGGCGCTCACCGAACTGCTGCGCGGCCAAGGGGTCACGGTGGCACACGCCGCCGCCGGCCACGATCCCTCGATCACCGGCCCGGCCCGGCTCTCGGAGCACTTCACGCTGGAGGACCTGGTCCACCGGATGAACGAGCTGTACGCGCGCTCGCTCGACATGGTCGTCGCCTCCGACTCCGTGTGGTCGGCGATGCCCGCCCGGATAGACCTGCTCGCCGCCGAGCTGCGCCGCACATACTCGCTGGCGCACTCGGTCGGCGTCCGGCCCGGGGAGCACCCGGCAGGCGATGACCTGGAGTCGATCGTCCAGGAGCTGACCACGCTGCGGGTGCAGGTGATCTCGGACCCGCTGGCGTTCTGGCTCCCGGGGCCCGGCAGTTCGGCGCCGGGCGGCGGACGCCCGGACACGACGCGCTACGACCGGGCTGCCCGGGCGCTGGACGAGGTGCGCCGGGAGGTCGAGGCGGTGCTCGCGGTCCGGCAGGACGCCGAGCAGCGCCTCGTCCAGCTGCGCGACGTCCTGTCCCGGGCCGATCGCACCCTGGCCGAGGCCAGGGCGGCGCGCGGTGAGGTCCTGGCGAAGATCGCCGCCTCCGAGGTGCCCGCGGTCAACGGCCCGCCGACGGCGCTCCAGGAGCGGCTGGCCGCCGCGTCGGAGTACCGCAGACACGCCCAGTGGCACCGGCTCTCGCCGCTGCTGGAGTCCCTGGAGCAGCAGGCCGACGAGGAGTTGCTGCGGGCCCGGGAGCAGCTGACGGCGGTCACGGCGCCGCTGGCCGTGCGGGCGGAGCTGCGTGGCCGGCTCGACGCGTACAAGGCGAAGGTGGCCCGGCACGGGCTGGCGGAGGACCCGTTCCTCATCGAGCGGTACGACGCGGCGCGCCGGATGCTGTGGAGCGCGCCGTGCGATCTGCGGGTCGCCGCGCTGACGGTGCAGCGCTATCAGGACGCGGCACTGGACATGCTGGCCGGGCGCGGGCCGTCCGGCCCCGAGGACCGGCGGGGGCACCCATGACAGGTGCGGGGACTTCGGGGCACAAGGTGTGCGGGACGGGTAGTGACGGAGCGTCGTGGCCGCCGCGGCGGCGGGGCGGACAGGGGGAATGACCATGAGTACGCAGTGCCAGCGCCCCGCGTGCGAGGGCAGTTACGAGGACATGGGCGGCGGTGAGCTGTACTGCGACACCTGCGGTCTGGCTCCGGTGGTGTCGCCGAACGGGATGGTGAGCTCGCCGCCCACCGGTATCGCGGCCGGCGGCCGGGGCAGCAGGGGCAGTAACAGCTCCTCGGCCCGCAGCAGTTCGCAGGCCTCGTCGAGGGCGTCCTCGCGGTCCTCCTCGCGCTCGTCGACGTCGCGGCGTTCGGTGTCGGGGCGGCTTTCGCGCGCGCTGTCCGGCAGCGCCACCTCGCGTTCGGTCTCGGTGCGTTCCTCGGCCAAGTCCACCGGCGCCTCGGGACGCAACCGGCTGGGTGCCGGGCTGGTGCTCGTACCGGATGTGCCGCGTCCCGATCCGCGTACCGCGGTGATGGAGAACCCGGAGGTACCGGAACGCAAGCGGTTCTGCTCGCGTTCGGACTGCGGGGCGCCGGTGGGCCGGGCCCGGGGCGAGCGGCCGGGGCGTACGGAGGGGTTCTGCACCAAGTGCGGCCACCCGTACTCCTTCGTGCCCAAGCTCCAGGGCGGCGACGTCGTCCACGGCCAGTACGAGGTCGCGGGCTGTCTGGCCCACGGCGGGCTCGGCTGGGTCTACCTCGCCGTGGACCGCGCGGTCTCGGACCGCTGGGTGGTGCTCAAGGGCCTGCTCGACACCGGCGACCAGGACGCCATGGCGGCGGCCATCTCCGAGCGCCGCTTCCTCGCCGAGATCGAGCACTCCAACATCGTCCGGATCTACAACTTCGTCGAGCACCTCGACCAGCGGACCGGTTCGCTCGACGGCTACATCGTCATGGAGTACGTCGGCGGCAAGGCGCTCAAGGAGATCGCCAACGAGCGCCGCACCCCGGCCGGGAAGCGGGATCCGCTGCCGGTCGAGCAGGCGTGCGCGTTCGGCATCGAGGCCCTGGAGGCGCTGGGCCATCTGCACAGCCGCAACCTGCTCTACTGCGACTTCAAGGTCGACAACGCGATCCAGACCGAGGACCAGCTGAAGCTGATCGACATGGGCGCGGTGCGCAGGATGGACGACGAGGAGTCGGCCATCTACGGCACGGTGGGCTACCAGGCGCCGGAGGTCGCGGAGGCGGGGCCTTCGGTGGCCTCCGACCTGTACACGGTCGCGCGGACACTCGCGGTGCTCACCTTCGACTTCCAGGGGTACACGAACGTCTTCGTGGACTCGCTGCCGGACCCGGACAACATCGAGGTGTTCCGCACCTACGAGTCGTTCTACCGGCTGCTGGTGCGGGCCACCGACCCCGATCCGGCGCGGCGGTTCGCCTCCGCCGCGGAGATGGCGGAGCAGCTGACGGGCGTGCTGCGCGAGGTGGTGTCGCTACAGACGGGGCGTCCGCGTCCGGCGCTGTCCACGCTGTTCGGTGCGGAGCTGCGGGTCACCGACACGGAGCTCTTCACGATCCGGACCGGTGATGTCTCGCGTCTGGGGGCCCGGACGCCGGAGCCCGGCCGGGCCGGGCTCTTCGGACGGCGGCGGGCCGGCCGGGCGCCGCTGGCACCGCCCGTGTCCCCGCCGGCGGCGGTGGCTCCGCCGGGCGGTGTTCCGGGCGCGCTGCCCGCGGGCCCGCCTGCCGGGTTCGCCGCGGGAGCCGGACCGCRGCCGTCCACCACCACGCATGTCCGTGGCAGCGCCCCGGGCGGCCAGGGAGGCGGCGCCCCGCTCCCGTACACGCAGACCCGGACGGCCATTCCCGCACCCAGGGCGCCGCTCGCGGATCCGGGCGCCGTTCCGGGGCCGTACAGCGCGAACGGGCCCCGGCTGGCCGGGCTCGACGTGCGCGGGACCTCGCTCGCCCTGCCGGTGCCCCGGGTCGATGCGAGCGACCCCAACGCGGGTTTCCTCGCCGGGGTGATGGCCTCGGCACCCGCCGAACTGATCGCCGCGCTCCAGGCCGTGCCGGCCGCCTCGCTGGAGACCCGGCTGCGTGAGCTTCGGGCCGCCCTGGAGATGAACGACCTCGCCGGTGCGACGGAGACCCTGGCCTCGCTGGAGGCGAAGCACCCGGACGACTGGCGCGTGGTCTGGTACCGCGGGCTCACCTCCCTGGTGTCCGGCGACAAGGAGAACGCGGCCCTGTCCTTCGACGCGGTCTACGACGCCTTCCCCGGGGAGCCGGCGCCGAAGCTGGCGCTCGGGATCTGCGCGGAGGTCCTGGGCCAGCTGGACAACGCCGCCGAGTACTACCGGCTGGTGTGGATGACCGACCCGAGCTTCGTGAGCGCGGCGTTCGGCCTGGCCCGGGTGCAGATCGCGGCCGGGGACCGGGGCGGGGCCGTCCGGACCCTGGAGTCGGTGCCGGAGGCGTCGATCCACTTCACGGCGGCCCGGGTCGCCGCGGTACGGGCCCGGCTGCGCGAACGGGCCCCGGACGACCCGCTGATCAACGATCTGATGGCCGCCTCGGCCCAGGTCTCGGGACTGGCCGGGCTCGGTCTGGACGCGGTGCGCCGCGAGCAGTTGTCGACCGAGGTGCTGGGGACGGCGCTCGACTGGGTACTCTCCGGTAGTCCCACGGCTCGGTCCTCGGACCCGCAGTCTGCTCCGCACGCCGGGGCGCAGGGGCCGAAGACGCTGCTCGGCAGTGACTTGGACGAGCGAGGCCTGCGTTTCGGGCTGGAGCGGTCGTACCGGATGCTCGCCCGGCTGGCGGAGCCCGGTGACGAGAGGATCGAACTGGTGGAGCGGGCCAACCGTTTCCGCCCCCGAACGTGGGTGTGAACATGTCGCAGAAGCCACAGGAGACGGCCTTGTCGAGGTGTCCCGGCTGCGAGGAGCCGCTGGAGCCGGGAGACCTGTTCTGCGGTGCGTGCGGGTACGACCTGTCGGCCGTGCCCGAGCCGCCGCAGGACCGCCCGACGATCGCCATCGCCACCCCTGCCGGGGAGCCTTCGCCGGGCGCCGGCTTCGGGCCGGCCCCGGAGACGGTGGAGCCCGCCCCGTGGCAGGCTCCCGGTTCCTCGCCGGGTGCGGAGCGTCCGGTGCCTCCGGCGACCCGTGTCGACGGGCCGGCCGCACCGACTGCGTCCGGCACGTCGGGCGACTTCGAGCTGGCCGCGCCGGCGGCCGCGGGGGCCGCGCCTGATCCCCGTACCTCCCCCGATCCGGCTCTGGCCCCGTCGGCCGGCGCCAAGGTGTGTGTGGCCTGCCGGGCGGGCCGGGTCGACAACGACGGCTACTGCGAGAACTGCGGCCACGCCCAGCCGCGCGAGCGCGACCACATGGAGCAGGAGCTCGAATCGGTCGCCGCGGTCAGCGACCGCGGCCTGCGTCATCACCGCAACGAGGACGCGTTCGCCGTGTCGACCACCGCGCTGCCGGACGGTTCGCCGGCCGTCGTCGCGATCGTGTGCGACGGGGTGTCGTCGGCGAGCCGGCCCGACGAGGCCTCGGCCGCCGCCGCGCACGCCGCCAACGAGGCGCTGCTGGAGTCGCTGCCGCGCGGCACGCATCCCCAGCAGGCGATGCACGAGGCGATCGTCGCCGCCGCCGAGTCGGTCAACCGGCTGGCGCAGGACCCCGGTCAGGCGCAGGAGCACGACCCGCACCGCCATCAGAACGCCCCGGCCTGCACCCTGGTCGGCGCGATCATGGCGAGCGGGCTGCTGGTCGTCGGCTGGGTCGGCGACAGCCGTGTGTACTGGGTGCCCGAGGACCGCGCCACCGCACCGGCCCGGCTCACCGAGGACGACTCCTGGGCCGCGCAGATGGTCGCGGCCGGCCTGATGAACGAGGCGGAGGCGTACGCCGACGAGCGCGCCCACGCCATCACGGGCTGGCTCGGCGCGGACGCCTACGAACTGGAGCCGCACACCGCGTCGTTCAAACCGGACCGGCCGGGACTCGTGGTGGTCTGCACGGACGGCTTGTGGAACTACGCGGAGGCCGCGGCCGAAATGGCCGCCGCCGTGCCCGAGGACGCGTTTGAGCGGCCCCTGCACGGCGCCCAGGTCCTGGTGGGCCATGCGCTCGACGGCGGGGGCCACGACAACGTAACAGTGGCCCTGCTGCCGTTCGCCGTGCCGCCGCAAGGGGCAGGATCCGCCTGAACCAGCGGGTGAGTCCCGTTCCGTCCGTCCCCGCACCCCCGATGCCGTTGTCCGCACATCTGTCTTCATCTGACATGTGGAGCCTCAAGGAGCCGATCAGATGGCCAACTTCTCCAAGTCGAACGTGCCGCAGTTCTCCGTCGAGGTGTACCAGAACGAATATCTGCCCGAGGGCGGCCGTGAGGTCAACGGCATCATCACGGTCACCTCGACCGGGGGCGGCACCACCGGCGGCGTTCCGCTGTCGGGTTCGACGACCCCGCACCGGCCCGGCGGGGCCACCGACGCGGCGGTGGTGATCATGGTGGACTGCTCGGGTTCGATGGACTACCCGCCGACGAAGATGCGCAACGCCCGCGACGCGACGGCGGCGGCCGTCGACACCCTGCGCGACGGCACGTCCTTCGCCGTGGTGGCCGGGACCCACGTCGCCAAGGACGTGTACCCGGGCAACGGGCGGCTCGCGGTCGCGGACGCGCAGACGAAGGCCCAGGCGAAGGAGGCCCTGCGCCGGCTCAGCGCGGGCGGCGGTACGGCGATCGGGACCTGGCTGCGGCTGGCCGACCGGCTGCTCGGCGCCGCCGATGTGGAGATCCGGCACGGAATCCTGCTGACGGACGGGCGCAACGAGCACGAGGCCCCGGAGGACCTGCGGGCCGCGCTCGACGCGTGTGCCGGCCGGTTCACGTGTGACGCCCGCGGTGTCGGGACCGACTGGGAAGTGAAAGAGGTCACAGCGATCGCCTCGGCGCTGCTCGGCACGGCCGACATCGTCGCCGACCCGGCCGGGCTGGCCGCGGACTTCACGCAGATGATGGAGAACGCGATGGGCAAGGAGGTCGCGGACGTGGCGCTGCGGCTCTGGACCCCGGTCGGCGTGCAGATCAAGTTCGTGAAGCAGGTCGCGCCGACGGTGGCCGAGCTGACCGACCGCAGAACCGAGGCCGGTCCTCGCGCGGGCGACTACCCCACCGGTTCCTGGGGCGACGAGTCCCGCGACTACCACGTGTGCGTGCAGGTTCCGGAGGCCGGAATCGGGCAGGAGATGCTGGCTGCGCGCGTCTCACTGATCCTTCCCGACCCGGCCGGCGGCGCGCCCCAGACGCTCTCGCAGGGTCTGGTCCGGGCGGTGTGGACCGACGACATGGTGGCGTCGACCTCGATCAATCCGCAGGTCGCGCACTACACGGGTCAGGCGGAACTGGCACAAGTCATCCAGCAGGGGCTCGATGCACGCAAGTCGGGAGACTTCGACGGCGCGACGGCCAAACTGGGCCGTGCGGTGCAGTTGGCATCGGCGTCCGGGAACGAGGACACTGCGAAACTGCTTTCGAAGGTGGTAGACGTCGTCGACGCGGCGACCGGTACTGTGCGACTGAAGGCGAAGGTCGCGGAAGCGGACGAGATGACACTCGAAACGCGCTCCACGAAGACAGTTCGCGTCAAGAAATAGTCACATATCCGCACTGATGAGCCGCCCGACCGGTCAGGTCCGCCGGGCGGCGACGCAAGAAAAATGACGGCCCACGGGCCGGACGAGGAGAGGGGGAAGCGCCGACATGCCGACCTGCCCGAACGGACACCAGTCGGGTTCCGAGGACTGGTGCGAGGTCTGCGGCCACCGCATGGCCGGAGCGGGCGCCGTTCCGCCGCCGCCTCCCCCGCCGCCCGCGCCCGGCTACGGATATCCGCAGGGTTCCGGCCCCGATGCGACCCAGCATGCCGAGCTCTGCCCCCAGTGCCGCACCCCGCGCGAGGCCATGGCCCCGTTCTGCGAGGAGTGCCGCTGGAACTTCCTCACGAACACCGCCACGTCGTACACGCCGCTGGCTCCGCAGCACGGCGCGCCGGCCGGTCCGGTCCCGGGGCTCAATCTGCCGCCCGGCTTCCAGGCCCAGCAGCCGCCCGGCCCGCCGCAGCCGCGTGAGCCCCGCGATCCGTTCGAGTACCAGAGCTCGCGCCCGTCGCAGATCAACCGGTCGGCCGAGCCGCTCTCCTCGGGCCCGGGCCGGTCCGGCCCTCCGGGACCGGGTCAGCAGCCTTCGCACTCGTTCCAGCAGCAGGGACAGCAGCAGGGACAGCACCCGGGGCAGCAGCAGGGTGGCCCGCCGCCTCCGCCGCCGTTCCAGCAGCAGGGCCAGCAGGGCGGCCCGCAGGGGTTCCCTCAGGGCCAGCAGCACGCCCAGCAGCAGAACTCACCGCAGGGCTCGCCCCCACCGCCGTTCCAGCAGAACTCACCGCAGGGCTCGCCTCCGCCGCCGTTCCAGCAGCAGAGCGCGCCGCCCGCCTTCCAGCGGACGGCTCCCCCGGTCTTCGAGCAGCCCGGACCGCCGGCCCCGCCGCAGCCGCAGACGGGCGGTGACGACTGGCTGCTGTCCCCGCCCTCGCAGGCCCAGGGCCCGCAGTCGCCGATGCAGCAGCCGCCGTACCCGGGCCAGAACGAGGGACCGGGGCAGAACCAGGGACCGGGCCAGGGTCAGGCTCCGCTGTCCATGAACTGGACCGCGGTCATCGCGCCCGACCGTGAGTACTTCCTGGCGATGATGCAGCGCAGCGGCCCCGAGGCCACCGGGCTCAACCTCCCGGCGTACTCCCCGGAGCAGCAGCTGCCGCTCACCGGCAACCAGATCACCATCGGCCGCCGCCGGCACAGCACGGGCGAGTCCCCGGACATCGACCTGTCCGTGCCTCCGGAGGACCCGGGCGTCTCGCACCAGCACGCGGTGCTGGTGCAGCAGCCGGACAGCAGCTGGGCCGTCGTCGACCAGAACTCGACGAACGGCACGACGCTGAACGGCGCCGAGGACCCGATCCAGCCCTACGTCCCCGTACCGCTCCAGGACGGCGACCAGGTGCACGTCGGAGCGTGGACCACGATCACGATCCGCCGGGACTGACCGCTCGGATCCACGCAGCCGGGACCGACCGCTCGGACCCGCGCGACGGCCGGCGAGGGGGTGACCACCCTGTCGCCGGCCGTCGCGCTGTCCGTACCGGCCGGAAATCTCGGGGCCGCGCACATAATCGGGGCCGCGCACATAATTCGCACCACGAATGTCAGCCCTCCCGGCGAGGTCCCGCCACCAGCACCTGCCGTATTCTGGGGGAATGCGAAAGGCCGAGCACGGACAGATGGGGATCGTCACCGCATTGGTGCGCTCCTCGTTCCTGGTGAATGCCGTGTACGCCGATTCCGGCCGCGAACACGGAATCACCGCACAGCAGGGCCAGCTGCTGTGCGTGCTGATGGTGCAGCCGTACGGGATGAGCGAGCTCGGCGCGATGCTGGGGCTGGCGAAGTCCAGCCTCACCGGCCTGGTGGACCGCAGCGTCCAGCGCGGCCTGGTGCGCCGCGAACCCGACCCCGAGGACGGCCGCGCGGTCCGGGTCGCCCTGACCCCGGCGGGCGACGCACTGGCTGACGCGTTCTACGCCGAGACCTGCCGACGGGTGGACACCCTGTCGGCGGGCCTCGACGAGGCCGACCGCGAGCAACTCGCGACGCTGCTCGGCCGGCTGGTGCTGAGCAACAAGGTACCGGTGGTCTTCATGGAACCGGACGAAAGCGCCCCGCCCGCCCCCTGATCCGGCCTGATCCAAACGAAAGCCCCTATCCCCGCGACACTCCGAACAGGGCGGCGAAGCGGCCGACGAACAGGTCCGCGCCCTTGTACTCGCTGACCGCCGCCGCCGGCAGGATGACCGGCCCGTCGGGTGACGGCACCTGCCCCACCCCGCCGCCGGGACCGAGCGGGAGCAGGGCCGAAGGCACGGGGGACGGCCGGTAGGTGGCCGTGGGCCGCTCGCCGCGCACCTGGGCGAGGACGTTCTCCGCGACCACCTCGGCGTGCTTCATCGCGTAGCCGGCCATCTTGGCCTCGGCCACGTCCGTGATGTCCCCGAGGGCGTAGATGTGGTCGTGGCCCTCGACGTTGAGCGCCTCGGTGACCCGGACCCGGCCCTGCGGGGTGCGGACGGCGACCCGGCCGTCGGCGAGGTAGTCGCCGTTGGTGCGCACGCCGTAGCAGCGGAACCAGATGTCGGCGGAGATCTCGCCGCCGTCGGCCGTGGCCACGGTGAAGGACTTGGCCCGGCCCGGTTCGGCCGGTGGCTGCTCGGCCAGCTCGGTACCCAGCCGCAGCTCCACACCGAGCGCGTCCAGCTGGCGGTGCAGTTCCTCGCGGAACTCCGGCAGGAAGCCCGGCACCAACCGGGCGGCGGGGTCGGTGACGGTCACGTGCTTGTCCGGCCAGACCGCCTTGATCTCGCCGGACAGCTCCAGCCCGACCGGACCGGCCCCGGCGATCAGGACCCGCCCGGCGGCGGCGAGTTCGGTGTGCGCCTCGTGGATCCGCCGCAGCGCCTCGCCGGAGAGGTCGGTGTCCATCTTGGCCGGGAACGGGTAGTCGGAGCCGGTGGCGAGCACCAGGTAGGCGGCCTCTATCCGCTCCCCGGAGGCCAGGGTGACCCCGCCGGGGTCCACGGCTGCGGCACGCTCGCGGCGGACGGTGCCGCGCCGCAGGAGGGCGTCGTAGGGGAAGAAGATGTTGTCGGCCCAGTCGGGCCGGACCAGCGCGCGGAGTGACCCCGCCGCATGCACGAACGCGTCCTTGGGATCGACGAGGACGACGTCGGTCTCCTCGTCGAGCGCCTTCGCGACCGCCGCACCGCCGTATCCGCCACCGATGACCACCACCGTACGATTCACGTTCTCGCCCCGCACATTTCCGCTCATCCTTTACCCCACTCCCGATGGCCGCATTAATCATTCGTTACACGAACCATAGTAGTTCGCGTAACGAACTTCAACGAAAGGATCGGGCCACCCTCGCCACCGGCCCTCGGCAGGGCCGCGGTTGGCGTGATCCATGCCCCGGGGGCCCCCTGCCCGGCCGGCGCGTCTGCGACCATGGACGGGTGACTGAGAATCCGCGCGACACGCTGCAGGAGCTGACCTTCTACGAGGCGGTCGGCGGCGAGGACACCTTCCGGCGCCTGGTCCACCGCTTCTACCAGGGCGTGGCCGGTGACCCGCTGCTGCGGCCGATGTACCCGGAGGAGGATCTGGGTCCGGCCGAGGAGCGCTTCACGCTCTTCCTCATGCAGTACTGGGGCGGTCCCCGCACCTACAGCGAGGAGCGCGGGCACCCCAGGCTGCGGATGCGGCACGTGCCGTTCCGGGTGGACCGCGCCGCGCACGACGCCTGGCTGAGCCATATGCGGGTGGCGCTGGACGAGCTCGGGCTGTCGCCCGAGCACGAGCGCCAGCTGTGGGACTACCTCACGTACGCGGCCGCCTCGATGGTGAACACCGAGGGCTGACCCGCGGTCGAAGGCGAGCGGAACCCGGCACTCCACGTCACCGGCCCGCCCGGCAAGTCCCCCTATAGGATCCGCGCATGACGACGTCCGAACGCGAGATCACCGAGCCGGTCGACCTCTGCCTGCCCGACGGCAGCCTGAACCCGGCTGCGGTCGGCTGGTCCCGGTCGCCTCTGCATCGCGCGAATCTGCGCGGCTGGGGCCGGACGAAACGGTGGGAGTACTGGTGCGTGACGACGCCCACCCACCTGGTGGCGCTGACCGTCAGCGATCTCGACTTCCTCGCCCTGAACACCGTCTACCTGCTCGAATACGCACCGGGCGGCCTCGAACTGGAGCGTACGGCGATCATCCCCGGCGGCTTCGGCGTCGAGTTGCCCGACACCGTCGCGGGTGCCCCGGGCTCGCGGGACGTGGTGGTCGGACCCGAGCGGCCGTCCCGCGGCAAGGTACGGGTCGAGATCCGCGACGAGAACGCCGGCACCCGGCTGAGGGCCCGCTGTCTGACCGAGGACCGGCTGCCCCTGGAGGTCGACCTCCTCGTCGCAAGGCCTCCCCGGCACGAGTCGCTCTCGGTCGTCGTGCCGTGGAGCGACCGCCGCTTCCAGTACACGTCCAAGCAGACCGCCCTGCCCGCGTCGGGCCGGGTCCGGATCGGCACCGAGTACCTGGAGTTCGACGGGGACGACACCTGGGCCGTCCTGGATCACGGCCGCGGCCGCTGGCCGCGCACGGTCGACTGGAACTGGGGCGCCGCGTCCGGACGCACCGGCGGCCACACGGTGGGCCTGCAGTTCGGCGGACGCTGGACGGCGGGCACGGGCTCCACCGAGAACGGGCTCTGCGTGGACGGCCGGCTCACCAAGATCGGTGAGGAGCTGGACTGGCGGTGGTCGCCGGCCGACCATCTCGCGCCCTGGACCATCCGTACGCCGTCGTCCGGCCAGGTGGACCTGACGTTCACCCCGTTCCACAACCGGTCGACGCGCACGGAGACCGGCCTGATCGACAACCGCACCGACCAGTGCTTCGGCTACTACGACGGCCGCGTGCGCACCGACGACGGCACCGAGATCACGGTGGAACGCCTGCTGGGCTGGGCCGAGGACGTCCACATGCGCTGGTGAGGCGCGTTCCCGCGGGTGCCTATCCGCCCACGGAGACGGCGAGCGTCCCCAGGCCCCCCGCCGCGCCCGCCCGCCGCAGGGCGATCGACCCGTAAGGGGTACGCAGCCGCAGCCAGGCGCCCGTCGCCAGCAGGGCCACGGGGAAACCGGGGGCGCCACGCAGAAAACCGAGCGCCTGTGCCGCGTGCACGGCACGCAGCGGAAGCTCCGTACCGCCGACGGTCCGCGACCAGATGTCCCGCCCGATGAGGTCCCGCTCCGCCCGGGTGCGCCGTTCCTCGGGCAGCGCCCCGTCCCGCGTTCGGAACTCGGTGACGGCCTCACTCACTGCCGTACCCAGAGCGACGGGACCCGGCAGCCCCGGCTGCTCCTGCCAGCCGCCGCGCGGAGGCAGCACACCGGTCCAGGGAGGACCCGTCACCGGAGCCGGCAGGACGCCGGAGCCGGCCGACTCCTCCAGCGATTCGAGGAGCTCACCGGCGGACACGGTCACGTCGAAGGCGTACGGGTCCCGCAGCCGCACGGCCCGGATCGCCAGGACCTCGAACGACGGCGGCCGGCCGAACACGGCCAGCGCGCCGCCGCCCGCCTGCAGCCGTACGGCCGCGGCACGGTCGTAGTGGAGCAGCCGGCCGAGGAAGGCCGCGAGATCTGCGGCCTCCCTCGTATCGGCGAACTGCAACGACTGCACGGACACCGTCATGCCGCCGCGGGCTCCTCGGCCAGGTACTCCTGGAGGAAGAGCTTCTCCTCGGCGGTGATCCGCCGGGGCCGCTCCTCGGCCAGGTTGTACGGGACGACGATGGTCGACGCCCGTACGTACACCTGCTCCGGGTCCTTGATCTCGTACGCGATCGTGAGCGAGGCGGCACCTATCTTCGTGACCCACGACTCGACGGTCACCGGCGCGTGCCGGTGGACCAGCGGGCGCACGTAGTCGATCTCGTGCCGGGCCACGACGGACCCGCCGGCGAAGGACGGCGAGCCGTCGCCCGGCGCCAGCCGGAACATGAAGTCGATGCGCGCCTCCTCCAGGTAGCGGAGGAAGACCACGTTGTTGACGTGCCCGAAGGCATCCATGTCCGACCAGCGCAGCGGGCAGCTGTAGATATGACGAGCCAAGTCGATCAGCCTCGCGTGAGCTTCTTGTACGTGGCGCGGTGCGGGCGGGCGGCGTCCGCACCGAGGCGCTCGACCTTGTTCTTCTCGTACGACTCGAAGTTGCCCTCGAACCAGTACCACTTGGAGTCGCCCTCGTACGCCAGGATGTGCGTGGCGACGCGGTCCAGGAACCAGCGGTCGTGGGAGATGACCACGGCCGCACCGGGGAACTCCAGCAGCGCGTTCTCGAGCGAGGACAGGGTCTCGACGTCGAGGTCGTTGGTGGGCTCGTCGAGGAGCAGCAGGTTGCCGCCCTCCTTGAGCGTCAGCGCGAGGTTGAGGCGGTTGCGCTCACCACCGGAGAGCACACCGGCCGGCTTCTGCTGGTCCGGCCCCTTGAAGCCGAACGCGGAGACATAGGCCCGCGACGGCATCTCGACCTGGCCGACGTTGATGTAGTCCAGCTCGTCCGAGACGACCGCCCACAGCGTCTTCTTCGGGTCGATGTTGGCACGGCTCTGGTCGACGTAACTGATCTTGACCGTGTCGCCGACCTTGATGGAGCCGCTGTCCGGCGTCTCCAGGCCCTGGATCATCTTGAACAGCGTGGTCTTGCCCGCGCCGTTCGGACCGATGATGCCGACGATGCCGTTACGCGGGAGCGTGAACGACAGGTCGTCGATGAGGACCTTGTCGCCGAAGGCCTTCGAGAGGTTCTCGACCTCGACGACGATGGACCCGAGCCGCGGGCCCGGCGGAATCTGGATCTCCTCGAAGTCCAGCTTCCGCATCTTGTCCGCCTCGGCCGCCATCTCCTCGTACCGGGCGAGACGCGCCTTGGACTTGGTCTGACGCCCCTTGGCGTTCGACCGCACCCACTCCAGCTCTTCCTTGAGCCGCTTCTGCCGCTTCTCGTCCTTGCGGCCCTCGACCTTGAGGCGGGTGGCCTTCTTCTCCAGGTACGTGGAGTAGTTGCCCTCGTACGGAATCGCGCGGCCGCGGTCCAGCTCAAGGATCCACTCGGCGACGTTGTTCAGGAAGTACCGGTCGTGGGTGACGGCCACCACGGCGCCCGCGTACTTCGAGAGGTGCTGCTCCAGCCAGTTCACCGACTCGGCGTCGAGGTGGTTGGTGGGCTCGTCGAGCAGCAGCAGGTCGGGCGCCTCGATGAGGAGCTTGCAGAGCGCGACGCGGCGCTTCTCACCACCGGACAGGTTGGTGACGGGCCAGTCACCGGGCGGGCAGCCCAGCGCGTCCATGGCCTGCTCCAGCTGGGCGTCCAGGTCCCACGCGTTGGCGTGGTCCAGGTCCTCCTGCAGCTTGCCCATCTCGTCCATGAGCGCGTCGGAGTAGTCGGTCGCCATGAGCTCGGCGACCTCGTTGAACCGCTTCAGCTTGCCCATGATCTCGGCGGCGCCGTCCTGGACGTTCTCCAGCACGGTCTTCGATTCGTCGAGGTGGGGCTCCTGCATGAGGATGCCGACGCTGAACCCGGGCGACAGGAAGGCATCACCGTTGGACGGCTGCTCCAGGCCCGCCATGATCTTCAGCACCGTGGACTTACCGGCACCGTTGGGACCCACCACACCGATCTTCGCGCCGGGCAGGAAGCTCAGCGTCACGTCGTCAAGGATGACCTTGTCGCCGTGCGCCTTGCGTGTCTTGCGCATCGTGTAGATGTACTCAGCCAAGAGAAACCGTCCGGCAATCGATGAGTGGGCAGATACACCCCATCTTGCCTGACGTCCACCTCCTGACGGAAACCCGTATCGGTGGATGGGCCTGACCTGGCCGTACGCGTGCCCGCGCTTGTAGGTGATCTGTCACTGAGTGTCGCCGGCCGCTCGCCGGGCGGGGTACTCCCGCAGCGCGCCGCCGCCACGCGCACCGGGATCACCCCGCCGATCGACCACAGGGCGTGGGCGGGGCGTCCGATGGTGAGATCCGCCGCGTCCTCAGCCGACCTGCTGCGGTGTCCAGAAGTGCGGCTCGATGGGGGCCCGCCTCACCACGATGCGGCCGTTCACGCCCGGGTCGTCCACCAGCTTCCCCCACGATCCGGATCCGTCGCCGGGGGTGTGCTCGATGTCGGCCCACACCACGCTGCCCGGTCCGGCGGAGCCGATGGAGACGGTCCACTCGGCGTACCTGCCGGCACAGTCGTTGGCTGCCACTCGGTAGTCGTCGTTCACCTTCAAGCAGGTGAGGGGGTCCGATCCCACCGTGGAGATCTCCATCGTTCCGTTGGGACGCTGCCGTACCCGCCAGTTCGCCGAGGTGTTCGCGTTGTCCGTGCAGTCACCCAGCGACACCCCGCCCCTGTACCCGCCCGGTTTCGGATAGATCAGGCACTTGCCGTCCTGGAGGGCCGCGAACCGGTAGACACCGTCGACGAGCGGGGCGGCGTGGGCGGGTTGCGCAAGTACAGCAGTGGCCGCAGCTGCGGCGGCCATGACAGCGATGACGCGTGAACGCATGGGATCGGGCTCCTCGAACAGCCGTCGCCGCACCGCTCGCGCGGCACAGATCCGGTCGGTGCATGGTCCGCCGGAGTCGGCGGCGGCACCGATCCTGGAGCACCGGCCGGCCCCGGAGCAGCCTGCGAGGGCCGCTGTCACCCGCCTGGCTGACCCACATCACCCGATGGCGTCGCAGCTCAGGGGCTACGGCGTTGCCGCATCGCCCTCGTGGTGGGTCGAGCCCGGCCAGGCCGCGCCGGCGCGAGGAACATATGGCGCGATACGGACTCTGACATGGGCTCGAAGCAACGGCGATTCCTCTCGCGCGCCCCAGCCTGCGGCACCCGAAGGAACCCGCGGAGGCTATGCGAACCGCCTACTCACACACACCAACGAGGTTCGAGCCATATATTCGAGCCATATAAGGGCATTTGCCCACCCCGGGGCTAGGGTCGAGCGGTGAGTCGAATCGAGAGGAGCGCCGAGGGTGCGGGGCCGTTCACGACGCGGCTGACCTGGCGCCTGGGTGACGGCGGCACCGCGGTCTGGGAGTCGCGGCGGGCGCGCAAGCGCGGCCTGCTCACCGTGCGGGCGGCCGGCGATCGCGAACCCCGCTCCCGTAGGGCGGACAGTGCGTCGGTCAGTCGTCTCCGCAGGCTGAATGCCATCGCGGCGAGTGCGTTCGCGGTGGGCGGGGGCCTCTTCGCCTTCGGAGCCGCTGTCGCACAGTTCGGCGCAGGTGAGGCGACGGGAGCCTGGATCTACTTCGCCGGCGGCCTGTTCTTCAACACGGGCGGCTACGTGTCGCTTCTCCAGGCGGTCAACGCCCCTCGCCAGGACGACGGAACCGGGGCACTTGCCGCGCGGCGATGGAGATGGTGGAGCTACGAGCCCGGCCGGATCGACTGGCTGAGTACCTTCCTGCTGTTCGTGGGCACGCTTGTCTTCGGCATCAACTTGCTGAGCTCCCTGTTGCAAGGACTCTCGGTGCAGCAGGTGAACCGGCTGATCTGGGCCCCCGACCTGGTCGGGTGCACCCTGTTCCTCGTCTCGGGACATCTGGCCCTGGTGGAGGTCTGCCACGGCCGGCCGGGAGTCCGGTCCCACGATCTCGGCTGGTGGATCGTCGCGGTCAACCAACTCGGGTCCGTGCTCTTCATGGGCGCGGCACTGGCCGACTTCACCCGACCCGCCACAGCGAGCGTCCTGAACGTCGACATCGCCAACTGGGGCACCCTCGCGGGGGCACTGTGCTTCTCCGTCGGAGGGGTGCTCCAGTACTTCGAGCGCCCGTGAGCCCCCGCTCGCGAACGGCGTGGTTCCGGCCGTGGTACGCCACGGCCCCGGCCGGCCGAAGCCGTACCGGGGCCGTGGTCAGCGCGTCGTGACCGTGCGTCTGGTGTCTGCGCCCGTTACTCGCCCGAGGACTGGTCCTTGCGGCGGCGGAGGAAGAAGACCGAGCCGCCACCGATGACGACCAGGGCGATCGCGATGCCCGCGATCATCGGGGTGGCGTTGGAGCTGCCGGTCTCGGCCAAGTTGCCTTCGACGGCTGCCGTGCTGCCGCCGGCCGTGGCGGTGGTCGTGGTGGGCTGTTCGGCGGTCTGGGTGGTGAGGCCGTCGGTGCCGCTGCCGGTGGTCTTGCAGTCCAGGACGCCCTTGAACGTGCGGCTGAACCCGCCCGGTCCGGTGACCGTGACGTCGTACGCCTGGTCCTCGGCGACCGGCACGGTCACCGTCTCGGACTTGCCGGGCTCCACGGTGCGCTGGGCCCCGGCCAGTTCGTACGTGAAGGCTTCGTCACCCGTGTTGCTGGTGGTGACGTCCACGCCGCCCTTGGCGCAGTTCTTCTTCGCGGTGACCGCCGGGATCGCGCCCTTGCCGGCCCAGGTCGCGGTGGCGCTCGCGGAGACCGTGGACTCGCTGGAGCCGGCCAGGATCTGCGTCTGGCTCTTGGTGGCACCGGCGAAGGCCCGGCCGACGGGGACCGAGGTGGTGGCCTGGACCGTCAGGGAGGCGGAGCCGTCGGCTGAGCCTGCCGGGATGTCGAAGTAGAGCTGGGAGCCGTTGGTGGCCGTGGTGACGGCCTTGCCCTTCTTGTCGGTGATGCGGATGCCGCTGGCGGAGTCCGCGGGCGGAGTCACCGAGACCTGCCCGGCGTTGGTGCGGACGGTGACGGGGCCCAGGCGCTTGCCGGAGTTGCCGGACACCGCGACCGGGTCCAGGGCGAGGGAAGCCTGGGGCTCTGCTGTGTTGGTGGCCGCCTTCTGCAGCCAGTCGGCGAGCTTCTCCGCCTGGACATCGGATGCCGTCACGTCGGCGTTGTCCGAGTAGCGCCAGATGGCGACCTGGGTGCCGGCCGCCGCGGTCCGCTCGGTGAGCGGGCCCGTGCCGGCCTCCTTGGCGAGTGCCTGGAGGTCGTCGATCTTCGGGTAGGAGTGCTCCAGGATCCAGCGGATCCTGCCGGCGTTCTTGTTCGTGCCGAGCGAGGTCTGGTTCCAGGGGGTCTCCAGGTACTTCGCCTGGTCCTGGGTGGGGTTGTGGATGTCGATGCAGTACGTCTTGAACTTGCCGCCGCCGTCGACCGTCATCTCGAAGAGCCCTGCGGGCAGCTTCTGGTTCTTGCCGTCGGCGTGGAGGACCGCGCTGTCGAACGTCTTCAGCCCGTCCAGGGTCGCGGTCGCACCGCCCTGGTGCGGGGGTGCCTCGTCGGCGACCGCGCCACCGGCGCCGGTGAGTGCGCCGGCCACGACCAGGCCTGATGCAACCACCGAGGCGGCGAGCCGGGCTATGCCCCGGGTCCGTCGGGGTTCGGCCGTCGTCATGGATGACGAGGCGGTCGCTGAAGAAGCAGAAAACACAGAATTCCCCTCCGGGCGAGACCCTCGCGTCCGTTACGCGTGTGGGGAATGTCCCGCCAGCCGACTCAAGTGCCCTGTGAGTACTGAGGAATCCTAAAGACCGCGCGAAGCACAGTCCCCCGTCATACCGTCTGACAACCATTCCGAATCGGAATCGTTATGCCGGGTTACGCCCGGCCCTGGAGAGGACCGGGGAGACGGCCGGGGAGAGCGCTCGGGACGGAATGCGGTCCTCGTCGCCTGAACCGGGTGGTGCGTCAGGGCGCCGACACCAGTTCCGCATCGGCCTTCTGACGGGCCGTCCGGCGCCTGGTGACCGGGCGTTCCGCCCGGGCGGCCTCGGCCGGTTCTCGCTCCGTATCCCGCGGCTCCGCCCGGCCCGCAGGCTGTTCGCGATCCGCCGGGCGGTCCCGCACGGCCCACTCGTCCGGCTCGTCGGCCCGCCGCGCCCCGCTCCTCGCCGTCAGCCCCGGCTCGCCCCTGACCACACGCCGGAAGGCCGATGTCCCCCGGGTCAGATCGTGTCCCACCGCCACCGCCTCGATGTCCACGAAGGTCCGGCGCTGCCCCTCCCGTTCCTCCTCGCGCACCTTCAGCCTGCCGTGCACCACCAGAGGCTCCCCCACGGCCACGGAGCCCGTCAGATTCGTGGCCAGGGAGCGCCAGGCCCACACCGTGTAGAAGCTGGTGTGCCCGTCCGCCCAGAGCTCCTTCTCCCGGTCCCACCGCCGCGGCGTCACCGCGAACCGGAATCGCGCCATTCCCCCGCTCGCCGTTTCCCGGAACTCCACACCGGTCGCCGCGTTCCCCACCAGCGTCACCAAGGTCTCGTTCATGACTCCGCCTCCCCTTCGGTCCGGATATCGGTGACCGCACTCCTGCGTCCGGTCACTGATCCCATCGTGAAGGGGAGGCGGAATTCCCGCTGACGCCTGTGGACTAACGGCCCGTTGTGGAAAACTCCGTCACCGCCACGAAACGCTCGCGCACCTCCCGGTAGCGCACCAGTTCCGCCGACACGGGGTCGAGTACCCGCGCCCGCCCGCAGGCCGCCGCCGCTTCGCGCAGCCTTCGTTCGGCCTCCTGGCCGTACCGACGCGCGGGCCCCCGGGCAGCCGCCGCGCACGACCACTCCACCAACGGACCGCCGATGATGCCCGCCAGCATCACCAGAGCGGGCGTCAGCAGACCCGGCTGCAGGACGCCGATGATCTGGCCGGCGAGCCACAGGCCGCCGAGGATCTGCAGCAGCGTCATCACCACCTGGGCCAGTACGGCCGCGGGCCACCAGGCCGGGCGCGGAGGCTTCGTCCCGCGCCCCTGCTGAGCCGGGAAAGCCCCTTCTCGGACACCGTCCGAGGCACCGGCCGACGCGCCGTTCGTACCGGCGGCCGACGCACCGTTCATACCGCCGCCGTCCGCGCCCCGGCCGCCCTCCGTCCCCGCAGCCCGACCCGCCAGTTCGTCGAGTGCCTCCGGCAGCCCCTGAGCCCCGTGCACGGCGGCCTCGCGCACCGCCTGCGCCCATGGCCCGGGCAGTCCGTCGGCCGCGTCGTCGGCGACCGTGCGCACGGCCTGTTCGACGCGTTGGCGTGCGGTGAGCTGCTCCTCCGGCGGGGCGCCGAGTGCGCCGCGGTCCGGGCCGCCGGGCTGCCGGGTCGACTCGTACCAGCGCCACAGCCGCAGCCACGGCGTCCCGCACGCCCGTCCGGCGTTGCGGCGCCACTCGCGTTCGGCTGCCTGTCCGGCGGCGGCTGCGCCGACGGCCTCCGCGAGGCGGTCGGCGAACTCCTCCCGGGCCCGCTCCCCCAGCCCCGGCCGCCCCTCGGCGACGTACACCGGGCGGAGCCGGTCCGCGGCGGCGTCCACGTCCGCGGAGAGCCGGCGGGTGGCTGCCGTACGGTCCTGGACGAACCGGCCCAGCAGTTCACGCAGTTCGCCGACTCCGTCGCCGGTGAGCGCGGACAGGGACAGGACGGTGGCGCCGGGTTCGCCGTGTTCGCCCAGCGCCATGCCGTCCTCGTCGAGGAGCCGGCGCAGGTCGTCCAGGACCTGGTCGGCGGCCTCGCCGGGCAGCCGGTCGATCTGGTTGAGGACGACGAAGGTGACCTCCGCGTGTCCGGCGAGCGGCCGCAGGTAGCGCTCGTGGAGGGCGGCGTCCGCGTACTTCTCCGGGTCCACCACCCAGATCACCGCGTCGACGAGCGCCAGCACCCGGTCCACCTGGTCGCGGTGCCCGCGCGCCGCCGAGTCGTGGTCGGGCAGGTCGACCAGGACGAGGCCCTGGAGCGCCTCGTCGGCTGCCGCGCTGCCGGGCTGCGGCCTGCGCCTGAGGCGCCCGGGGATCGCGAGCCGGTCCAGCAGCCCCGCGGCACCGTCCGTCCAGGAGCAGGCGAGGGGCGCGGCGGTGGTGGGCCTGCGGAGTCCGGTCTCGGAGATCTGGGCGCCCGCGAGGGAGTTGAAAAGGGTCGATTTGCCGCTGCCGCTCGCTCCGGCGATGGCGACGACGGTGTGGCGGGAGGAGAGCCGCCGGCGGGCCGCGGCCTCGTCGAGCACCCGCCCCGCCTCCGCGAGGTCGGCCCTCTCCAGCCGGGCCCTGGAGAGGCCGACGAGTTCGCGCAGCGCGTCCAGGCGCGAACTGAGCGGACTGTCGGAGGGTACGTACGCCTCGACCTGGGGCCGTACGTCGTCCTCCGGGACGGCTGCGGGGGCCTCGTCGGGCGCGGTCTGCCCGGTGTCGGCAGCGGCCCGGCGGGCGATCAGTCCGTCGTCCCAGCCTCCGGGCGGCCTCGCGTCGTCGTGCCCGGGCTGCTCGCCGGAGCCGGAGCCGGGGCGTGGGCCCGAGCCGGGGCCGTCCGGGCCGAAACGGTCCGGTCCGGAACGGTCCGGTCCGGAACCGGCCGTGCCAGAACCCGCGACTCCAGAACGATCCGCGCCACAACCATCCGCGCCGGAACCATCCGTTCCACGCCCGGGTGCCGGCCCACGCCCGGGTACCGCCGGTCCCCGGCTCCGTCCCGGTCCCCGGCTCTGTCCCGGACCTTCGTCAGTGACGGCAGTCATCGCTGCCACCTCTCCTTCTGCAGTACGGACAGCGCGGCGATCAGTTCGGCCTGCGGCTCTGGGGCCACGTCGAGTGCGTCCAGCGGGGCGAGCCGGCGGTCGCGTTCGCCGCCGAGCACCTGGTCGAGATAGCTGGTGAGCAGTGCGCCGCCCTTGTCGCGCAGGCGCAGCGCGCCCTGGACGCCGATGCGTTCGGCCAGTTGCTCGCCCGCGGTACGGGCCCGGCGTCCGCCGAGGAGGGCGGCGGCAAGGAGCGCGGCGACGGTCTCGGTGTCGGGTGCGGTGTTGCGTTCCATGAGCCGCACCTCTTCCTCGGCCAGTTCCTCCAGGACCCGGCGCCACCTCCGTACGGCCATGGCGATCCGGCCGCGGATGTCCTCGGGCGGTCCCCAGCCGCCCGCTTCCCGGCCCCTGGTCTCGAAGCCGAGGGCGGCGGCCGCGGGTTCCCGCCGCCAGGTCGTGCGGATCGTTTCGTCGGCGGCGGCCACCGCGCATTCCAGGAGCGCGGCGAGGGATTCCACGAGTGCGTCGAGCACTTCCTCCGAGGTGCTGTAGAGCGGGTAGCCGCGCCACCGGGTCCGCGCGTCCCCGGCGAGTGCCCCGCCGCTCTGGAGCCGCTTCCGGACACGTGCGCCCTCCTTGCGGTACGCCTCCTCCACCGCCCCGGTCAGCCGTACGGCGGCCGCGTACTGCGCCGCGACTGCTCCGGCCAGGGCCGGCATCCGGACGTCGAGGGAGTCGATAACCCCGGCCGCCGTTCGCCCGACCGCCTGCTGACGGGCCGCCGGGTCCTGCGCGCGATGGGTGAGCCAGGCGCGCAGCGGGGCGACGGCCGTGGTGGGGAGCAGCCCGCTGCCGCCACCGGCGGACTCGGGCAGTTCGGGGATGGTGAAGCGCGGCACCTCGCCGAGACCGGCCTTGGTGAGCAGCGCGCCGTACTGCCGTGAGACCTCGGCGATGACCTGGTGCGGTACCCGGTCGAGGACGGTGACGAGGGAGGCGTCGTACTCCTTGGCCGTACGCAGCAGATGCCACGGCACGGCGTCGGCATAGCGGGAGGCGGTGGTCACCATGACCCAGACGTCCGCCGCGCAGATGAGTTCGGCGGCCAGGACGCGGTTGCGTACGACGAGCGAGTCGATGTCCGGGGCGTCCAGCAGGGCAAGGCCGCGCGGCAGCCCGGCGGCGGTCTCGACGCGCAGGGCGGTCCCTTCCTCGGCGGCGTTCCCGTCGGGTCCGTCGAGGTCGTCGCACTGGCCGGGGTCGGCGGACTCCTCGGGCGGCAGCCAGACGCGGGTGAGCTGGGGCAGCACCCGGACGTCGGCGAACCAGTGATGATCATCCGGATGGCAGACGAGCACCGGCGTGCGCGTGGTCGGCCGCAGCACCCCGGCCTCACTGACGCGGCGTCCGACGAGCGAGTTGACGAGCGTCGACTTGCCCGCGCCGGTGGATCCGCCGATGACCGCGAGGAGGGGGGCCTCGGGGTCCTTGAGCCTGGGCAGCAGGTAGTCGTCGAGCTGGGCGAGCAGTTCGATCCTGGTCTGCCGGGCGCGTGGAGCTCCTGGGAGCGGGAGTGGAAGACGCACGGCAGCGACACGGTCGCGCAGGGCGGAAAGTGCGTCGATGAGCTGAGGCCGTACGTCCAAGGTCACCACATGCGAAGAATGCCCAATTTTGGCGCCTTTTTGAAGCGTATAGACACCTCTGCGCGCCGGTTCCTCCGTCCGGACAGAGGGGACGAGTGGGGCGCAGGCATAACGAGTGCACAACACCCGGGGCGTCAGGCGTCAAAAGCGATGCATGAATCGCACCCACCTGCGATTATCGTCTCGCTTCACTGAACCTCCACATCGTGCCACGCAGGTGAAGCAACCGGGCCGAGTCAATCGGAGCCCTATCCTTGTCCCGGCAAGGTCACGGACCGCCCCGGTCCAGGGCTTCAGGCGGCCACCGAGGCCACCACCCGGCCCCCGTAGCTCAGTGGATAGAGCAGGCGCCTTCTAAGCGCTTGGCCGCAGGTTCGAGTCCTGCCGGGGGCGCATCAGCCCAGCCCATATCAGGCCCTCCTTCGGGAGGGCCTTTTCTGCAGGTCACAGCACGGTAGCGAGGGCGCCGTAGCGAACGCGTAAGGACTACGGGCGCCGAGGCCCGGGTGCCACCGGCGCCGGGCCGAGCGCCTGCGCTTCCGTTCTCGTACGCCCTCCACGACGCCGGCGCCCGCAGCCGCCGTGTCCGCAGGGCAGTGGGCCGGGGGACGGCTGCGCCATTGACCCTGCACCCGGCGCCCGTCTAACCTCCGACCAGCTCGATTGAAACCTTTCAGACCGTGCGCCTGCCGGCCCCGCGCCGACGCGCCCCTCGCCCGGGAGTCCCGATCATGCAGCGCGTCTGCTTCCTGCTGAACGTACGCAAGGACCGCGTCGACGAATACCGTGCGCGGCACTCCGCCGTCTGGCCGGACATGCTCGCGGCGCTCTCCGAGGCGGGCTGGCACAACTACTCGCTCTTCCTCCGCGAGGACGGGCTGCTCGTCGGCTATCTGGAGACGGAGGACTTCGACGCGGCCCGTGAGGCGATGGCCGCGACCGAGGTGAACGAGCGGTGGCAGCGTGACATGGCCGGGTTCTTCGAGCAGTCGGAGGCGGCGGACGACGCGATGGTGCCGCTCGCCGAGGTCTTCCACCTGGCCTGAGGCGGTGCCCGTGCCCCGTCAGATGTCGGCAGCCGCCAGCAGGACGAACGCGGCCAGCGAGAGCGCGGTACGGACGCGGTGCCGGGCGTTCCAGCGGGCTTCGAACGCGGTACGGGCCGCGCTGTCGTCGCCGCCCTCGGAGTCGGCCAGCGCCTGGTTCAACGGGATGTTGCCGGCGATCGTCACCAGGTGGGAGACGACGGCACACCCCAGCGCCACGGTGACCAGCGGCCAGCCGTCCTCTCCGTACTCGGTGAAGGCCGCGACCGCCGGCAAGGCGATCACGCCGAGGAAGAGGACCAGGAAGGCGGGTCCCGGGACCTTCTCGTTGAAGCGGCGCATCGCCGCCGTGAAGCCGGCGTCGGGCAGCGCGGCCAGCCCGGGCATGATCGCGACGAGGAAGGTGATCATGAAACCGGCGTAGAGGCCGGTCGTGATCACGGCGAGAGTCAGGAACGGGGAGGCCATGGGCCCATCATGGCGCGACAGGGCGGGTCGTACAGCCTGATTTCGAAGGACTGTACGACCCGGTCGGCGCGAGGTGCCGTCAGTTCATCTCGCCCTCGTCCGCGCCCGTTCCCGTGTCGGCGCGGCCGTCCTTGAGGCGGTCCGCCTCGGCGATGGCCGTGGCCAGCTTCGCCACCGAGGCGTCCTCGGTCGTTCGCGCCAGTTCGTCGGCCCTGGTGGCCAGTTCCGCCAGCCCGGGCGCGCCCGGGAGCGCGCCGCCTCGCAGGTGATCGGCAAAGTAGGCTGCGGTTGCGGCGACTTGGAGGCGGGCGTTGCTTCCGCCCCACAGCCTGCCGTCGATCGCGCCGGTCTCGACCGAGCCCGACTCCTCGTGCGCCGCCCGGGACTTGGGGTCCAGCCAGCGCACGGTCGCGGTGGCTACATGGCCGGATGCTCCGTCCCGCAGGCGTACGGCGTAGAGCGCCGTCACCGTGTGGCCGGGGCCGATCTCGCCGCCGTCCACGCTGTCGTCGCGGAAGTCGTCGTCGGCGACCTTGCGGTCCTCGTAGCCGATCAGTTTGAACTTCTCCACGGTCTTCGGGTCGAACGCAACCTGCGCCTTCGCGTCGCGCGCCGTCAGTTCGATGTGGGCGGGCAGTTGGTCGACGAAGACCTTGCGGGCCTGCTCCTCGTCGGCGATGTACGTGGTGTGGCCGTCGCCCTTGTTGGTGAGGCGTTCCATCAGGGCGTCGCCGTAGTCGCTGCCGACGCCGACTCCGAAGAGGGTGATGCCGTAGTCGCGGCGGGCCGAGTCGACGCGTTCGAGGATCGCGTCGGCGTCGGTGTCGCCGGTGTTGGCCAGCGCGTCGGAGAGCAGGACGACGCGGTTGTTGGCGCCCTTGCGGTGGCCGTCGACGGCCTCCTCGTACCCGCGCCGGACGCCCGCCCCCACGTTGGTGGAGTCGGCTGGCTCCATGGAGTCGACGGCGTCGTGGATCTTCCCGCGGTGGTCCTTCAGCCGGGTCATCGGCAGGACGGTCTTCGCCTCGTCGCTGAAGGTGACCAGGGAGACCGAGTCGTCGTCGCGCAGCTCGTCGGTGAGGATGCCGAGCGAGGTCTTCACCAGGCCGAGCCGGTCGGACGAGGCCATCGAGCCGGAGATGTCGACGACGAACGTGAGGGCGGCCGACGGCCGTTCGGCGCTGCTGGGCGCTGCTTTGGTGGCGAGGCCGACCCGTACCAGCGACCAGTCACCGTCCTCCGCGCCGGCCCGCGCGCCGTCGACGGAGACCGTGAAGCCGTTGCCGTCCGGGCGGTCGTAGCCCTGGCGGAAGCTGTTGACGAACTCCTCCGGCCGTACGGTCTCCGGGCCCGGGAGCCTGCCGTCGGCGAGGGTGCGGCGCGCGTAGCCGTACGAGGCGGTGTCCACGTCCAGCGCGAAGGTGGACAGGTAGTCCGGCGCCGCGGGCTCCTTCAGGCCGTCCGCCCTCTTCGCACCGTCCGCCTTCTGCGCACCGTCCGTCGGCCTCGGCGCGTCCGCGGCCGATCCTCCGCCGGGGGCGGCCGGTGCGGGACCGGCCGCCCGTTTGCCCTTCTCGGCGGAACTCGTGTCGTACGTCCCGCCCCCCGAGCAACCGGTGAGAAGTACGCCCCCTACGAGGAACAGCCCCACCGCTCCCCGGTACATCCGTGTCCTGCGTCCCATCGTTCGGCCCCCAGTGTCGTCGTGTCACTACGTGTGAATGTGACGTGCGAGCGGGGGCGCCGGAGCCGTCGAGGACGTTGCGGAAGGATCTCGATGCGGCAACGACGGACGGTGATCCGGCGGAATGTCAAGGTCAGGACACGATGTCCTTACGACTGAATCCCCGGAAGGCGAAGGCGAACAGGATCAGGGCATACGTCACCGAGATCGCCGCGCCCTTCGCCATGCCCGCCCACTCCAGATCGGGCTGGAGCGCGTCGGCCCACGCGAACTGCCAGTGGGCGGGCAGGAATTCGCGCCAGGAGCCGAGCGCGGTGACCGCGTCCAGCACATTGCCGACGATGGTCAGTCCGACCGCGCCGCCCACCGCGCCGAGCGGGGCGTCCGTCTTGGTCGACAGCCAGAACGCCAGCCCGGCGGTGACGAGTTGGGACACGAAGATGAAGGCGACGACGAGCGCGATCCTGGGCACCGTGTCCCCGGTCGCGAGCGCGCCGCCGGTAGGCAGTTCGAGCGGCCCCCAGCCGTACGCGGCGGCCCCGGCGGCCAGCGCGACGAGCGGCAGCAGCACCATCGCGGCGAGACTGAAGCCGAGCGCCACGACGAGCTTGCTCCACAGCAGCCTCGCCCGCGGCACGGGCGCGGCCAGCAGGTAGCGCAACGAGGACCAACTGGCCTCGGAGGCAACGGTGTCGCCGCAGAACAGCGCGACCGGAACCACGAGCAGGAAGCCGGCCGAGACGAACAGGCACGTCGCCGCGAAGTTCGCCGCGGACGCGGTCGCGGTGTCCATCAGCGTGACCCGGTCACCTCCCCCGGGACCACCGTCCGGCGTGCCGCCGATCGCGAACGCGACGATCAGGATGAACGGCAGCGCGCCCAGCACCCCGCCCATCAGCAGGGTGCGCCTCCTGCGCAGCTGGCGTACGGCCTCCACGCGCAGCGGAAGGGTGCGCCGGGCACGGTATCCGCGCGCCTCGGGAGCTTCGGCGACGTCGGCCGCTTCTGCTGCTTCTGCCGTGGCGATCATGCGGAGCCTCCGGAGATCAGGGTGAGGAACGCGTCCTCCAGGCGGCGGTGCGGCCCGACGCCGGTCAACGGCACGTCCAGGCGCACCAGTTCGGTGACGAGCTGTGGCGAGGTGGCGCCGTCGAGCCGGACGAGCAGCCCGTGCGTGTCGTCGGTGCGGACGGCGGAGCCGATGCCCGCGAGTGAGGCGATCTTCTCGACGAGCGGTTCGGTGATCTCCTCGGCGGAGGTGACCAGCACCATGTCGCCGGAGCCGGTGATCTCGGCGACGGGTCCGGCCTGGACGAGCCGGCCGCGGTCCATGACCACCAGGTGGGTGCAGGACTGCTCGACCTCGGACAGGAGATGGCTGGAGACGATGACGGTCCGGCCGCCGGCCGCGTACCGGATCATCACGTCGCGCATCTCGCGGATCTGGGGCGGGTCGAGCCCGTTGGTCGGCTCGTCGAGGATGAGGAGGTCCGGCATCCCGAGCATGGCCTGGGCGATGGCGAGGCGTTGCCGCATGCCCTGCGAGTACGTGCGGACGGCCCTGGCCAGTGCGTCGCCGAGCCCGGCGATCTCCAGGGCCTCCTCGATGTGCGAGTCCTCGGCGGGGCGCCCGGTCGCCTGCCAGTACAGCTCCAGGTTGGCGCGGCCCGACAGGTGCGGCAGGAAGCCGGCGCCTTCGACGAAGGACCCGACGCGGGACAGTACGGGCGCACCCGGCCGGATGGCCCGCCCGAAGACGCGGATCTCGCCGTCGTCGGGCGTGATGAGTCCCATGAGCATGCGCAGCGTGGTGGTCTTGCCGGCGCCGTTCGGCCCGAGCAGCCCGAGCACCTGGCCCTTCTCCACGCGGAACGACAGCTCCCTGACCGCGTACCGGTTGGCGGACTTGGCGTACTTCTTCGACAGGCCCGTGATCTGCAGCGGTACGTCGGTGAGTGCGGGGTCCGGGGCGGGGGTGGCGGTACGGCGCCGGGTGGAGAGCAGCAGGACCGCCGCGATCACGGCGGCGGCGGCCGGGAGGCCCCAGGTCCACCAGGGCAGCGTGGCCGCAGCCGTCTTCAGACCGGGCGCGGTGGGGACGGCCAGCGGACCGTCGAGGGAGACGGTGTACGTGGTCGGCGCGGCCGGGGACGCGTAGCCGAGGTCGGTGGCGGCCAGCACGAGGCGCAGGCGGTGTCCCGAGTCGATCTCGTGGTCGACGGCGGGCAGCGTCAGTTCGATGGGCTTGCCCTGCTGCGCGGGGGTGATCCGGTAGGGGGCGACGAGCTGGGAGGGCAGCACCTGCTGCTTCCCGTCCGGCGACACGTCGTACACCTTGCCGAACAGCACCGCGTCGCCCGCTCCCGCCTTCACGTTCACGCGGACGGTCGGTGAGCCGGTGACGCGCCGGGAGGCCGTCAGCGGGGCGGAGTCGAAGCGGGCGTACTGCCCGGGGAAGTCAAGGGAGAGTCCGACGCCGAGCGTGGACAGCTGGGCGAGGCCGCCGCCGACGCCCGGGACGGCGGAGATGGCGGGCGGGTTGGCTCCGGCGGGGTTGCTGAACTTCTGCGTGCCGCCGTTCAGCTCGACGCTCTCGGGGCCGCTGCGCAGCCCGGGGTAGGTATCGCCGCTCGCGCCGCGGGTGAGGGCGGCACCGTCGGTGGAGTCGATGCCGCCGGTACGGGTGACGCGGAAGGCGGGGCCGGTGGCGGCGCCCTTGTCGTCCTTCAGGTAGCGGTCGAACCAGTCGCTGACGCGCTTGTGCACCCGGTCGGTCTCCATGTCGCCTCCGTCGTGCCCGCCGGCGATCCAGTCGACGGAGACGGGTGCGCCGTTGGCGTCGATGGCCTTGGCCATGGCGTCGGCCTGGCCGAGCGGGAAGAGGGAGTCGGTCTGCCCCTGCACGATGAGCGCGGGCACCTTGATGCGGTCGGCGACGGCGCTCGGGGACCGTTCGGTGAGCAGGGCGCGGGCAGCGGCGTCCGGCTTGCCGCTGACGGCGACCCGCTCGTACATGTCGCAGAGCTGCTTCTCGAAGTTCCCGCAGCCGCCGCCCGTGGTGACGAAGATGCCGGCCCAGAGCTTCTTGAACACCCCGTCGGGGAAGAGCGCGTCGGCGAGGTTCCAGTAGGTGATCTCCGGGGCGATGGCGTCGACGCGCCGGTCGTACCCGGCGGCGAGGAGCGAGACGGCTCCGCCGTAGGAGGCCCCGGTGACGCCGACGCGTGGATCGCCCTTGCTGTCGAGCTGGACCTCGGGGCGGGCGGCGAGCCAGTCGATCAGCCGGGAGACGTCCTTGACCTCGCGGTCGGGCGCGTTGAGCGAGATCGTGCCGCCCGACTTACCGAAGCCGCGCGCGGACCAGGTCATGACGGCGTACCCGTCGGCGGCCAGCTGTTCGGCCTGCTCCCGCGTCTCGGCCTTGCTGCCGCCGAATCCGTGGCCGATGAGCACGGCGGGCCGGCGCTGTGTGCCGCCGGTGGTGAAGTACGAGGTGTCGACGGACACCCCGTCGACGCGCATCATCCGGTCCTGCCGGTGGACGGCCGGCGCGCTGTCGTCGGCCACGGCGGTCCAGGTGCCCGCCCCGGCCAGCACGACGAGCGCGGCGATGCCCGCCGCCCACCGGCCTCGGGAGCGGGGCAGCAGACGCCGCCACCTGGACGTACGCGCAATAGGGGTCTCCATGATGTCGAGCCTAAGCGGACCGCCGCCCCGCCTAGGCTGCCGTCAGGCGGAAGTGCCCGGCCTCCTCAAGGCGTACGGCGCTCCCCCGGCGTACTCCGCTCGCGGTATGCCCGCCGCGCGGCCCGGCCCGACCTCCGAAAGGCGTTCCATGGACAACCCGGTGGATATCCGGCGCGCCACGACCGTCGCCGAACTCGAAGCCGCCCAGCACCTCTACGACGGCCCGGCGCGCCCGGAGTGGGCGGCCCGCTTCCTCGCCGCGGACGGCCATCTGATGATGATCGCGTACGTGGCCGGCGTCCCGGCCGGCTTCGTGTCCGGCATCGAGATGCTGCACCCGGACAAGGGCGCGGAGATGTGCCTGTACGAACTCTCCGTCGACGCGCCCTACCGCCGGCGTGACATCGGCCGCGCCCTGACGCGGGCGCTGGCGGCGGTGGCCGAGGACCGGGGCTGCTACGACATGTGGGTGGGCGTGGACCTGGACAACGAGGCGGCGCAGGCGACGTACCGCTCGGCGGGGGCGGCGGACGACGGGCGCTTCGCGATGCTGACGTGGGGGTTCGGGGCGATGCCGCTGCGGGACGACGCTCTCGACCGGGCCGAGTGCTACATCCCTCTCGGTGTCGAGCGTGCGCAGAAGCAGTCGGACAACGGCTGGCCTGCCAGGTCTGGTCGCCGAGGAGGCGGTGGCGGGCAGGGCTGATCGTCGTGGTGGTCATGCTGGTTGCTCCGATCGCTCTCCGCGCGCAGGGGCGTCGGAGTGAGCGGGGTTCAGCCCTTGAGGCCGGACATGAGGTCGCGCATGTCGCTGATCATGGCGGCCTTGTAGGCGGACAGATCCGGCAGCTCCACGGCATCGTCGGGCGGCTGTCCGTTGTCACCCTCCCAGGTGTGGGAGGCCGAAAGTGCCAGGGAGAGGACCGCGCCGCCGTGCAGGACGCGCAGTTCCTGCTCCCCGTCTCCCAGGGAGAGCAGGTACGCCTTGTCGCCGAGCTCCGGCACCTCCTCCACCTCGGTCTCCGGTGCCACCCCGAAGCCGGTCGCGGTCCGCCCCGCCTCGAACTCGACGCGCGGGTCGGTCTTCTTGTGCAGCACGACCTTGACTGTGACGGTGTGGTCGATCGTCCAGCCGTTGTCCGACTGCTTCTGCGCACGCTCGACACCGAGAGGGATGTAGCACTCGGCCCGGTCGAGAGCGTCGTCCCGCAGCGGCATCGCCCCGAGCTCTCTCTCGGGCTGTCCCGGCGCGATCGCCGCCCCGAGCGACTTCAGTCCCACGGCCCCACAGGGATCCTGGCCCAACCGGTACCCGTGCATATCCGGCACCCCGTCACGCGATCCGTCCGCGAACAGCACCGCTCCCCACACGGCCGACGCCACCAGGGCCCCGCCGAGCGCCCACAGCCACCTGCTCCCGGGCCCGGACCTGGGCGCTCGCGGCGGGCGGTCTCCCGCGGCCTGCGGGCCGGAATGGACCAGCACTTCGCGTACGGCGGACGCCTCCTCGAACTCCCCCGCCATCTCCGGCTCGGAAATCATCCCGCTCCCCCTCGGCCGCCCGTCGCACCCCGCACCTCTGCACCATGATTCACTACTGCCCGCCCGCCGGGGGCCGTTCCCGGCCGGCCGACGTGCCGGGCCGGACCGACGCACCTGACGGCCTATCATGGGCGCCATGTCGGCCCCTGATCTGATCCGCATCGTGTCCCGCGACTCACCCATGGCCCTCGCCCAGGTCGAACGCGTCCGTGCCGAACTGGCAGCGCTCCACCCCGGCACCCACACCGAAGTCGTCCCGGTCAAGACGACGGGCGACAAGTGGATGGGCGACCTGAGCGCGGTCGAGGGCAAGGGCGCGTTCACCAAGGAGGTCGACCAGGCGCTGCTCGCCGGTGACGCCGACCTCGCGGTGCACTGTGTCAAGGACATCCCCGCCGACCGGCCCCTGCCCGCCGGGACGACCTTCGCGGCGTTCCTCAAGCGCGACGACATCCGGGACGCCCTGGTCCACCCGGCCGGAGTCCGCCTGGACCAGCTCCCGCCCGGCACCCGGATCGGCACCTCCTCGGTCCGCCGCTCGGCCCAACTGGCCGCGTCGCACCCGCATCTGGACTGCGTACCGATGCGCGGCAACGCGAACCGCAGGATGGAGAAGCTCGCCGCCGGGGAGGCCGACGCGCTGCTCCTGGCGGTGTCCGGCCTGGAGCGCATCGGCCGTACCGACGTGATCACCGAGATCCTGCCGCCGGAGGTCATGTGCCCGCCGATCGGCGCGGGCGTGCTGGCCCTTCAGTGCCGCGAGGGCGACGCCGAACTCATCGACCTGGTGAGCGCGCTCGGCGACCCCGCCACCCATCGCGAGACGACCGCCGAGCGGATGTTCCTCCACGTTCTGCAGGGCCACTGCAACTCGCCGATCGCCGGTTACGCACAGGTCGAGGGCAACGGGGAACTCTCCCTCCGGGCCAAGGTGTTCACCCCCGACGGCAAGACGGTGCTCAACGCCCACGAGTGGGCCGGCCGCCTCGACCCCGCCACCCTCGGCACCTCCGTGGCCGTGGCACTGCTGCGTCAGGGAGCGCGCGAACTGATCGACGGCATCGCTCACTGAGCGGGCGGGGCGGATTGATCCACTTCACGAGCTGAACGGCTTGGCCGCGCACCCTTGTGAGAAGCCCACGTCCACCACCCGCAAAGGCTGTGCGGGCTGCCCAAGTACCCTCTGCCGCTGGCGTGTTGGAATGACACCATGGCCGCTTCGACTGACGCACCCACGCGCCTGAGCCCACTCGAACTCGCACAACGCCTCCGCACCGAGATCGAGCGGATGAGAGACGAGGCGACGCGCCAGAGGAATCTCGCCCATCGCCGGGCCGACTTCTGGGCCAAGGCGGACATCGCCCTCGGCTTCCCCGCTGCCCTGCTCGCGGGCACGGCGGGTGCGGCAGGGCTGGCCTCGGCGGATGTACGCATTCCCGCCGCCCTCGCGGCCCTTGCCTCTGCCGGGTTCGCGGCGGGGGCGGGCTTCCTGCACAGCGACACCAGGCGCCGCGCCAACAAGCGGGCCCGGCACGCCTGGGCGTCGGTCGAGGCCGGGGCCATGGTGGCGCTGAACCAGGAACTCGTATCCAGCGAGGACCTGAGCGACCTGCTGGAACTACGCCAGGCTGCACTGGCCGCCTACGACGGCGAGGAGCCCCTGTCCGGGCCCTCGTGATCTCCGCCGCCGCGCGTCGGAGTGGCCTCTGGCCGTCGATGACGCGCTGCGCCGGGCGCGGGCGGCCTATCTCCGTCAGGGGTGCGTTGCGGCGGACCATGCGGGGTCCATCAGGCTCGCGGGATGACGATGACCGGGTGCACGAGTGATGTCTCGCGCACCCGGCCGTTGGCTGGGCGCCGGCAAGTGGTGAAGCTCAGTGGCACGTTGTGGAAGCGAGGGCCGGCTCGCTCGGAACGCGTGCGCTGTTCGCGGGTCGTCCTCTCTCAGGCGTGACTCGCCGGCCAGACTGAGCATGTCGGTGCGGCGTCCGCCCCAATACCTGCCAGGTGCGTGGCCCGCCCACTGCCACCTCGGCACTCTCGCGCGCGCAGAGTTACCAGGCGACGGCTCCGTTGTCGTCGAAGAAGCCGCCTCGGGGGCCGTCGTCGGGCAGGGTGGCGAGGCGAAGGGCGATCGCGGCGCCCTGCTCGGGTGTGCGTTCCCCGGCGAATCCGGTGAAGTCGGTTGCGACGTACCCGGGGCATGCCACGTTCACGATGATGTCCGTGTCAGCGAATCGGCGGGCGTACTGGGCTGTGACGCTGTTGAGCATCGACTTGGAGGGGGCGTAGGCGGCCATGACCGGGCCGGTCTGCAGCGTCAGTGAGCCCATGTTGCTGGACATGTTGACGACCCGGGGCGAGGCGGCACGGCTGAGCAGTGGGAGCATCGCGTTCGTCACCCGTACCACTCCGAACACATTCGTTTCCAGGACTGTGCGCAGGACGTCGAGGTCGAGGGTCGTGGGGTCCTGCGCCCCGTCCGCGAACCGGCCGGAAATTCCTGCGTTGTTGACGAGGACGTCGAGTCGCCCGGCCTCCTTCTCGATGCTCGTCGCCGCTGCGGCGGCACTGGCGTCGGAGGTGACATCGAGGGCGACTCCGAACGCATCCATGCCTGCCGCATGCAACCGCTGCACGGCCTCCTCGCGTCGGGTGTCGTCACGCGCCCCCACGGCTACGGTGAAGCCGAGGGCTCCGAGACCCTGAGCGATGGCGAAACCGATTCCCTTGTTCGCGCCGGTGACCAGCGCTGTCTTGGTGTTGTTCACGCTTCCCATGCTCGGCGCGCGGCGTCCGTTTCGTCCAATATCGATCAAGTACGCTGTGATACCTGGCGGGTATCAAAAGGTGGATAGGGCATGCGCGTGGACGACCTGGAGACCCGTGAGCTGCGGTACTTCGTCGCGGTGGCCGAGGAGCTGCACTTCGGGCGCGCGGCCCAGCGGCTCGGGATCGCGCAGCCGCCGCTGTCGCGCGCCATCCAGCAGCTGGAACGTCGGCTCGGGGTCCAGCTCCTGGCCCGGGACCGACGAGGGGTGGCCCTCACCGGCGCCGGCCGTGTCCTGCTGCGCGAAGCCCGGGTGGTCCTCGACGCGGTCGCGGCTGCCACGCGCCGGACGCGGCAGGCAGAGGATCTCCAGCGGCCACTGATCCTGGTGACGAAAGCCGGCGCGTCACACGAACTGCTGCAACGCCTCCTCGCCTCGTCGGCAGCCGACACCGATACGGCACCGGTCGAAGTCGTCCTGTGCGAGGTCGGTGAGCAGGCTCGGTTCCTGCGCAGCGGGCGCGCAGATGTGGCCCTCATGCACCGGCCGGTCGACGACCTGGCCGGGTTCGATACCGAAGACCTCTGCACCGAGGGCCAAGTCGCGCTTCTCCCGTCGGGACACCCGCTCGCCGCACGCCCCCAGCTCACCCTCGCGGATGTCGGCAACGTGCCGGACCTTCCCATCGCCCGATGGCCCCGGCTCGACGGCTCCTACCCCGACGGCCCAGGGCCGGAAGTGCACACCCAGTCACAACTCGCTCAGCTCGTCGCGCTCGGCAAGACCCTGCTCGTCATCCCTGCCTCCAGCCGCGCCTGGCAGTGGCCCGACCATGTCGCGGTGCCCGTCGTCGACGCCCCGGACATCACGACCGTGCTCGCATGGCCGGCCGGCCACCGCTCATCGGCCCTCGCCGCACTGGCCCGAGCCGCGGCCGGGCTTCGCAACACGCCACCGGCCGCGCCCACGCCCTGAACCTCCTCGCCGCCCGACTCCGCGGATGCCCTCGCGGATCGCCACCGTCCCGTCCGCGTACCGCCGTGCCGCCTCCCCGGCTCAGCCGGTCGCAGGGTACACCTCCATGTCGATACCCACCGCGGCGTACTCGTTGATCATGTACGTGCTCGCGCTGTCGTAGAGGCCGCGGTCCTTGCCCGTGCGGGCGTCGAGGATGACGCCGTCGGCGTCGGCGGTTGCGTAGACGGCTCCGTGGAAGGCGTTCTCGACCTCGGGCTTCTTCCGTGCGGGGTCGTCCTCCGAGATGGTCCAGAGCACCTCGCGGCTCTGGGCGTCGATGCCTCGTGCGGTCTCCTTGGTGTCGCAGACGACCACGGACCTCTGGTCGTGGAAGCAGTGGATGAAGCTGCCGTTGGGCGCGCTGGGGACGCGCTCGCCCGTACGGCTGTCGCGCAGCGTTCCCGCGACGAAGAAGCCGCCTCCCACCTGCTCGACCTCCACGCCGGCGCGGCCCTCCTCCTTCCAGCGCGGGGAGCCGTCCGTGAGCGCCAGGCCCGCGAGAGCGAGGTCCTCCTGCGGGGAGTGCCAGCCGTCGATCACCTGAAAGGTCGCCTCCTCGCTGAGCTGGGCACCGACGACGACGCCGCCGTCCAGCGCGGCGCCCGCGAAGCCGTCCTTCTGCCAGGTCACCTGGTGGCTCCTCAGGTCGACCGCGTAGGTGGTGGCGCTCTGGCCGCCGTCACTGCCGGCATCGTCCGTGCTGGTGAGGACCCTGACGGCCGCGGTTCCGCCCTCGGCGCCGATCACCGCCGGCTCCAGGTCGCTGACGGTCGCCCCCTTCGGCGCGGGCAGCCGGACCGTCCAGGACGCCTTGCCGCTGTCCGCGTCGACGGAACGCAGGTAGACGTCGGTCCGGTCGCGCTCGGTGCCCGAGCCCTTCGTGTAGTCGGCGTACGCGAAGAGGACGCCCGTGTGCCCGTCCTGCTCGGCGAGGACCGGGGAGATGGTCTGGTCGTCGCTCGGCACGCCCTCCTTGCCTGTGTACCAGTTCTTGCGGCCGAGAGGCGACGACCAGAGCTTCTGCCCGGAGTGGGTGTCGTAGGCATCGAGGGCCTCGGAGGTCCGGTGGTACAGCCTGGGCCCGTGCAGGGCGAACCCCCAGTCCTTGATGTCCTCGTCCACGGGCAGAGCGATCCCCTCACCGAACTTCGCCGGAGGATCGAACGCCTTCGGCTTCGCCGAGGCCGGCGGCCTGGCGCCGGAAGCCGCACCCGGGGCCCCTGCGTCCTCGTCGGTCCCGGACGCGCCGTCGGAACAGCCGGCCAAACCGGTCAGCACTGCCACGAGAGCCAGATGCATGATGTGCCGGTGCGTCGCTCGCACAGCGATCTCCCCCTTTTTTGGACAACTCCGCAGGATCGTAGTGGCGTTGTCCTCGCAGCGCGTGCGCTTAAACCGTGCTCCATGAGGTGAGGCGGACAAGTCGCCTGGAGCAGCACAGGTCTGCCGCGAGGCCGAGAAAGGCCAGGTAGTCGCGTCAGCCAGGACATGATGTGGGAGCGCACCGCTCGGGGCCGAGCAAAGCGCCCGGTCGCTCGAAAGCGTCGGCCGGCACAGGCAGATCACGCGGAAACCGCGCTCACGTCACTCTGTTCCCGGTGTCGACGGCGGTGCCGGGTACGGCCGTTCGCCCGGCAGGATCCCGGCCGCCTCATCTGCTTTGCCCGCCCTCGCCAGTTCGTGAATCTTCCGGGCGAGTGGGGTGACGTCACTGATCGACACCGTCCACTCGTCCGCGTACCGCCGCGACGCCTCCCCCGCGAGGCCCAACTGGAGCGAGCGGTACGGGAGCCGGTTCAGGTGCAGGTCGCGCTCGGGGTCCCACTGGACTCGGGCCGGGGCGTGGCGGAGGGTGCGCTGCCAGGTGGCGCGGTCGGGGTGCATGCCCCGCTCGTAGTGCGAGAGTTCGGCGTTGGCCAGCGCCCAGTCGAAGCCCTCGCGGGTGATCTCCACGGCCAGGACCGTCTCCTGGCCCTCCTTCAGCGCCCAGCCGCAGCGATACATCATCCACAGAAAGCTCGGCTTGATCCATGTCATGCGGTCTCGCTTCCAGGCCGGCGGGAAGCGGCCGTCACGGGCGGCGGGGAGGCCGAGGGCCGGGGTGTACGCCTGGTAGACGGTCACGGTCGTGTCGGTGTGGAGCGCGCGGATCTCGTGTTGAGGTGGGGTGGGAGCGGTCATGCCCTCATCCCAGCATCCGCCGCGGCCCGTCGGCGAACGGGTTTCGTACCTGGCCCGGTACTGACATTCGTCATACGGAGGTCGGTACACCCGGCTCTGCCGGGGACTGGGGTCCGACGGCCAGTCTTTACATATCGAGAGCGGGAGCCGCGAGGGCCCCGCCGATACGGGAGGAACCCGTCATGAGCAGCCCGGTCGCCACCGTCACCGCACCTGTTGCCGGCGTTCCGGCCGGTGCTCCCGCGTTCTCGCCGCGCAAGGCGCTGCTGGACAGCATGATGCCGCTGCTCGTGGATGTGGCGGTGCCGCTCGCCTCGTACTACCTGCTGAAGGCGGCGGGGATGGGCACGTTCGGTGCGCTGGCCTGGAGCAGCGTGGTGCCGGGTGTGCGGACCGTGTGGGGTGTGGTGCGCGACCGGCGGCTCAACGGGCTCGCGGCGCTGATGGTGACCGTCAACGCGGTGGGGCTGCTGCTGAGTCTGGTGGCCGGTGACCCGCGGCTGATGCTGCTGAAGGACAGCGGGGTCAGCAGCACGATCGGGCTGGTGGTCCTGGTGACCGCGCTGCGCGGGCGGCCGATGATGTCGGCGGCGCTCCGGCCGTGGCTGACGCGGGGCGAGGCGGCCAAGTCCGCGGTGTGGGCGCGGCTTTCGGCGGAGTCGGACGCGTTCCGGCGGGCCGAGACGCGGTTCTCCGTGGTGTGGGGTGCGGCGCTGCTGGGCGAGTGCGTGGTGCGGGCCGTGGGGGCGTACACCGTGCCGGTCGAGACGATGGTGTGGGCCGGGACCGTGGTCATGGTGGCCGCGATGGTGCTGGCGTTCGTCGTCTCGGGGCGCGTCGCGGTCGTCCCGATGGAGCGGATGATCGAGGAGGCGGCCGGCGCGGAGCGCGAAGCCGGTCGCTGACCTCGTCACGAACCGCTGCAGGGCCACTCCGGGGGAGTGGCCCTGCAGCGCTGTGCGGGGAGGGGCGACGGGTCAGTGGTTGCTGGGGAAGCCCAGGTCGACGCCGGCGGGGGCGTCCGCCGGGTCGGGCCAGCGGGTGGTGGTGACCTTGCCGCGGGTGTAGAAGTGCACGCCGTCGTTGCCGTAGATGTGGTGGTCGCCGAAGAGCGAGTCCTTCCAGCCACCGAAGGAGTGGTAGCCCACCGGCACCGGGATCGGGACGTTGATGCCGACCATGCCGGCCTCGATCTCCAGCTGGAAGCGGCGGGCGGCGCCGCCGTCGCGGGTGAAGATCGCGGTGCCGTTGCCGTACGGCGAGGCGTTCATCAGCGCGACGCCCTCCTCGTACGTGTCGACGCGCAGCACGCACAGGACCGGGCCGAAGATCTCGTCCTTGTACGCGTCCGAGTCGGTGGAGACGTTGTCGAGGAGGGAGAGGCCGATCCAGTGGCCGTCCTCGAAGCCCTCGACCGTGTGACCGGTGCCGTCGAGGACGACATCGGCCCCCTGGGCGGCCGCGCCCGTGACGTAGGAGGCGACCTTGTCGCGGTGGGCGGCGGTGATCAGCGGGCCCATCTCGGACGTGGGGTCGTTGCCGGGGCCGATCTTGATCTTCTCGGCGCGGTCCTTGATCCGGGCGACCAGGTCGTCGGCGACGGAGCCGACCGCGACGACGGCGGAGATCGCCATGCAGCGCTCACCCGCGGATCCGTACGCGGCGGAGACGGCGGCGTCGGCGGCGGCGTCGAGGTCCGCGTCCGGCAGGACCAGCATGTGGTTCTTCGCGCCGCCGAGTGCCTGGACGCGCTTGCCGTTGGCCGACGCGGTGGCGTGGATGTAGCGGGCGATCGGGGTCGAGCCGACGAAGGAGACGACCGAGACGTCCGGGTGGTTCAGCAGGCCGTCGACGGCGACCTTGTCACCGTGCAGGACGTTCAGGACGCCGTCCGGCAGACCGGCCTCGGAGGCCAGCTCGGCAAGGAGGTTGGCGGCCGACGGGTCTTTCTCGCTCGGCTTGAGCACGAACGTGTTGCCGCAGGCGACGGCCAGCGGGAACATCCACATCGGCACCATGGCCGGGAAGTTGAACGGCGTGATGCCGGCGACGACACCGATCGACTGGCGGATCGAGGAGACGTCCACCCGGTTGGAGACCTGGGTGGAGAGTTCGCCCTTGAGCTGCGTGGTGATCCCGCACGCCAGCTCGACGATCTCCAGACCGCGGGCGACCTCGCCGAGCGCGTCCGAGTGCACCTTGCCGTGCTCGGCGGTGATCAGCGCGGCGATCTCGTCGCGGTGGGCGTCCAGCAGCGCGCGGTAGCGGAACAGGATCGCGGTGCGGGCGGACAGCGACGAGGTGCCCCACGTCGCGTACGCGTCCTTCGCGGCGGCCACCGCGGCGTCGACCTCGTCCGAGGAGGCGAGCGCGACCTGGGTGGTGACGGCTCCGGTGGCCGGGTCGGTGACCGGGCCGTAGTTGCCCGACGCGCCCTCGACGGTCTTGCCACCGATCCAGTGGTTGACGGTCTTCATGCGGTGTCTCCTTCAGCGTGGGTGGCGGCGTCGGCCGGTGTGGCGTCGTCGTTCGTACTCTTCCCGTGCGGGGACCGGCGACGGGCAAAGTGGCCTTTTCGGCTATGCCAACATCCCACCACGCCCGTGCCGGAGGGGGGCCCGACACT
This sequence comes from Streptomyces sp. OR43, assembly GCF_008042275.1. GTDB lineage: Bacteria > Actinomycetota > Actinomycetes > Streptomycetales > Streptomycetaceae > Streptomyces. The sequence continues at coordinate 431,845 of NZ_RDBK01000043.1, forward strand.
GTGTCTGCCGTTTCGGTACCCGCGTAGACAGAAGGAGCACGGCCGGGGGCTGCGCAGGCTCGATGGCGCGGCCCGGCGGGGATACCTCCGGCGCCGCGGGCCGGCCGGTGCGGTTCCAGGCGGAAACCTCCGGCGCCGCGCAGGCCGGCGGGTGCGGTTCGACGGGATACCTCCGGCGCGGGGCCGTAGCGAGCGGGGAGCTTCGCTCGCACTTCGCTCCTGCCAGGGCGAAGCGGCCGCCTGCGCCGGAGGCGATCTGTGCATGGGCGTCACGCGGTACGTACGCGAAGGCGGCCCCCCGCTGAACACGCTCTTCCGGCCCAGCAGTTCAAAGATCTCATCTGAGATGTGCACCGTACAGCCACCGGTCAACGGCAGTACGGTCCACTCGCTCTCTCCGGTGACAAGTGTGTGAACTCCTTCCGGCTCCAGGTCCCGGCTGCCGTCCCGGGAGTGACGTGACGGCGGTACGCGGTGTTGTCCTCGACGAGAGGACGGAGCCCGCTGCCCCTGGCAGCCGGCCACCGTCACCGCATCGTTCGAGGAGTACCCCACCGTGATCCGTACGACTCCGTCGTTCCCCCGCCCGGCCCAGGGCTCGGCCCTGGCCGCGCTCGTCCTGGCCGCCGCGCTCGCCCTGGCACCCGGCGCCGCAGCCGAGGAGACCAACGCGACCCCGCCCGGCTCCAGCCCCGTCTGCGCCTTCTACGACGGGGACGGGCTGACCGTCTTCGGCGAACAGGGCGAGCGCGTCTCGCAGGTGCAGTGCATGCTCGCCAACCGGCGCTACCTGCCGTGGGAGGCGGTCGACGGCGTGTTCGGCGCCCGGACCCTCGTGGCCGTCCAGCGCTTCCAGGCCGACCACCCGCCGCTCGTCCCGGACGGCCTCGTCGGCCCGCGGACCTGGTCGGCGCTCTGGCACGCCTGACGGTCGGGGTGGGCCCGGGGTCTGTGCTGTGCCCACTGTGTCTCTTCTGTCTCAGCGGTGACCTGCCCGTCACGCATGTCTCCGTTACGCGGGTTTTCCGTCACAGCCGGTCGACAGGCCCACCCCACCTCCCGTCACCCTCGTTCACCGGCCAGAGGCTGAGTGATCGACCGCGTCCGTGCCGCAGCTCCCCCGACGGCCCTCCGGGCCACCGCCGCGGCGCAGCGCAGAGAGGTGGCACGCATGACGGACAGAAGGCTCTGGTCCTACAAGGACATCGCCGCGCACATCCGGGTGCAGCCGGACACCGTCCGCTCCTACCGCAAGCACGGTCTCCTGCCGGCTCCGGACCACGTGGAGGGCGGGAAGCCCTACTGGTACGCGGACACCGTCCGCGCCTGGGTCGCCGCCCGGCCGGGCAACCGGGGCCGGCGGGAATGACCACCCGCTCGCCCGCTCACCCGGTTGGCCCACGGCCCCGGGGACCACTCGCATTCATACCCCCTAGGGGTATATAGTCGAGAGTGTGGAGGCGCACCGGCCTTCCCGGAGTCCCCCTGGGCCCCAGCCGCCACATCCATTTGTGCTCGTCGAAGAGGAGAACACGATGACCGCCGAGACCCAGCTCCCCCAGGCGACCGGCTCCTGCTGCTCGCCCACCGGTTCCTGCCACGACAGCGCGGACACGGGCGCCGAGCAGGGCGGCGTGACCACCGTCTACCAGGTGACCGGCATGACCTGCGGGCACTGCGAGGGCGCGGTCTCCGAGGAGATCTTCGCCATCGAGGGTGTCACCTCGGTGAAGGCCGTGGCGTCCACGGGGCAGGTGACCGTGGTCTCCCAGGCCCTGCTGGACGACGAAGCGGTGCGCGCCGCGGTCGACGAGGCAGGTTACGAGCTCGCCGGCCGGGCCTGACCGCACCGGGATCCACAGCACCCGCATCACCCCTTCGCCGCCGGGCCGGGCCGACCAGCAGATACTGGTGGGGCACGGCCCGGTCGGCGTTTCAGGAGTTCGGACATGCACAGCGCAACAGATGTCGAGGCCGCGGCGGCGGAGAGCTCGCAGGCCGAGCTCACGATCGGCGGAATGACCTGCGCGTCCTGCGCGGCTCGCGTCGAGAAGAAGCTGAACCGGATGGACGGGGTCAGCGCCACCGTCAACTACGCGACGGAGAAGGCCCGGGTCTCCTACGGACCCGGAACCGGCCTCGCGGACCTGATCGCCACGGTCGAGAAGACCGGTTACACGGCGAAACCGGTACCGCGTCCGGCACCGAAGCCCGCGGCTCCGCCCGCCCCGGCAAGAGCGACCCCGGCACCAGCGCCCGTGCCCGCTACGGCACCGGCTACGGCCCCGGCACCCGCTACGGCTGCCGATACGGCCGCGGCTACGGACGGCGACACCGACGACGACGGCCCTGCCTCCGCTCTCGCCGTACTGCGCCAACGGCTCATCGTCTCAGCCGTCCTCGCCGCCCCCGTGGTGCTGCTCGCGATGGTCCCGGCCCTCCAGTTCGACAACTGGCAGTGGCTCTCCCTCACGCTGGCCGCCCCCGTCGTCATCTGGGGCGGGCTGCCCTTCCATCGCGCCACCTGGACCAACCTGCGCCACGGCGCGGCCACCATGGACACCCTGGTCTCGGTCGGGACCCTCGCCGCCTTCGGCTGGTCGCTCTGGGCCCTGTTCCTCGGCGACGCCGGAATGCCCGGCATGCGGCACGGCTTCGACTTCACGGTCTCCCGCGCCGACGGGGCCTCCACCATCTACCTGGAGGTCGCGGCCGGAGTCGTCACCTTCATCCTGCTGGGCCGCTACCTGGAGGCGAAGTCCAAGCGGAAGGCCGGTTCCGCTCTCCGCGCGCTGATGCACCTGGGCGCCAAGGACGTCGCGGTCCTGCGGGACGGTACGGAGGTACGCGTCCCTGTGGGCCGGCTCGCCGTCGGCGACCGCTTCGTCGTCCGACCCGGCGAGAAGGTCGCCACCGACGGCACCGTCGTCCAGGGCGCGTCGGCGGTGGACGCGTCGATGCTCACCGGCGAGTCCGTGCCCGTCGACGTGCGCCCCGGGGACTCCGTCACCGGCGCCACCGTGAACGTCTCCGGCCGGCTCGTCGTCGAGGCGACCCGGGTCGGCGCCGACACCCAGCTGGCCCGGATGGCCCGGCTCGTCGAGGACGCGCAGAACGGCAAGGCCGAGGTACAGCGGCTGGCCGACCGGATCTCGGCGGTGTTCGTCCCCGTGGTCCTGGTGATCGCCCTGGTCACCCTGGTCGTCTGGCTGCTGGTGACGGACGACGTGACGGCCTCGTTCACGGCCGCCGTCGCCGTACTGATCATCGCCTGCCCGTGCGCCCTCGGCCTCGCCACCCCGACCGCCCTGATGGTCGGCACCGGACGCGGCGCCCAGCTCGGCATCCTCATCAAGGGCCCCGAAGTCCTGGAGACCACCCGCCGCGTCGACACCATCGTCCTCGACAAGACCGGCACCGTCACCACCGGAAAGATGACCCTCCAGACCGTCCACACCGCCGACGGCACCACCGAGACCGACGTCCTGCGCCTGTCCGGAGCCCTGGAACACGCCTCCGAACACCCCATCGCCCAGGCCGTCGCCACCGGAGCCACCCACCGCACCGGCGCCGCACTCCCCACCCCCGAGAACTTCGCCAACGTCCCCGGACTCGGCGTCCAGGGCATCGTCGAGGGCCACACCGTCCTCGTCGGCCGTCCCCGGCTGCTCACCGACGCCGGAATCGGCATCCCCGGCCCCCTGGCCGCCGCGATGACGGCGGCGACCGCTCAGGGCCGTACCGCGATCGCGGTCGCCTGGGACGGCGAGGCACGCGGTGCCTTCGAAGTCGCCGACGCGGTCAAGGAGACCAGCGCGGCCGCGGTCGCCGATCTCCGCGCGCTCGGCCTGACCCCGATCCTGCTGACCGGCGACAACCGGGCGGTCGCGGAGTCCGTGGCCCGCGCCGTCGGGATCGACGAGGTCCGTGCCGAGGTACTCCCCGAGGAGAAAGCGCACGTCATCGAGCGCCTCCAGGCAGAGGGGCGTTCGGTCGCCATGGTCGGTGACGGGGTCAACGACGCCGCGGCACTGGCCACCGCCTATCTCGGTCTGGCGATGGGCACGGGTACGGACGCCGCGATCGAGGCGAGCGATCTGACGCTCGTTCGTGGAGATCTCAAGGTGGCAGCCGATGCCATCCGGCTCTCCCGACGCACCCTGGCCACCATCAGGGGCAACCTTTTCTGGGCATTCGGCTACAACGTTGCCGCTCTACCCCTTGCGGCATTTGGCCTGCTCAACCCTATGATTGCGGGAGCGGCGATGGCCTTCTCCTCGGTCTTCGTCGTGACGAACAGCCTGCGCCTGCGGTCCTTCACGTAATTTCCACAAAGAGACTTAGATCACACCGGTTCAGGGGTAACCATTCGGTGGGTTCGCGAGTCTAAGAGTGCGATGCCAAAGGATGTCTTGGGGGACGTCCGACGGAGGGTCTTGGGGGACGCTCCGGGCAAGCGTTGGCCGGGGCACGTGCACCGGGGAGCTTTGAGCGGCCCTCCCGTCGGTACGTACCCCGGCAGACCGCAGGCGGCACGCGCAGGCGGTACGAGGAAAAGCGCAGGACAGCAGGACCAGTACGACCCAGCAGTACCGAGGAACCCAGGAGCTTCGGCTCCCACTGAACGCCCGGCCGGATCCCGTGGGGGGAATCCGCTCCGGGACATGGGAAGCGCCTCGTTGTCGGCCCGTGGGGGGATCGACGGCGGGGCGCTTCTCGCTTTCACGCGGGAGCGCTCCCGCACGCTGCCATGAGGAAGCGCCGGTGAAGAAGCGCCCTTGAAGAGCGCCCGGGCAAGCAAATCGCCCCGGACACCGCGCTCTGTGCGAAAGCGCGGCAGTCGGGGCGAAGGCAACCGGCCCAGGGCCGGGATGGTGCGGGGGTGGCCGGTGGGTCAGCGACCCTCGACCGGGACGAAGTCGCGCAGGACCTCGCCGGTGTAGATCTGGCGCGGGCGGCCGATGCGGGAACCCGGCTCCTTGATCATCTCGTGCCACTGGGCGATCCAGCCCGGCAGCCGGCCGATCGCGAAGAGCACGGTGAACATCTCGCTCGGGAAGCCCATGGCCCGGTAGATCAGACCCGTGTAGAAGTCCACGTTGGGGTAGAGGTTGCGCGAGACGAAGTACTCGTCGGAGAGCGCGTGCTCCTCCAGCTTGAGCGCGATGTCGAGCAGCTCGTCGGACTTGCCGAGCGAGGACAGCACGTCGTGGGCCGCGGCCTTGATGATCTTGGCGCGCGGGTCGAAGGACTTGTACACCCGGTGGCCGAAGCCCATCAGGCGGACGCCGTCCTCCTTGTTCTTCACCTTCTGGATGAAGCTGTCGACGTCGCCACCGTTGGCCTGGATGCCCTCGAGCATCTCCAGCACCGACTGGTTGGCGCCACCGTGCAGGGGGCCCCACAGCGCCGAGATGCCGGCGGAGATCGAGGCGAACATGTTCGCCTGCGAGGAGCCGACCAGACGCACGGTGGAGGTCGAACAGTTCTGCTCGTGGTCCGCGTGCAGGATGAGCAGCTTCTCCAGCGCCGAGACGACGACCGGGTCCGGCACGTACTCCTGGGCGGGGACCGAGAAGGTCATGCGCAGGAAGTTCTCGACGTAGCCGAGGTCGTTGCGCGGGTAGACGAACGGGTGACCGATCGACTTCTTGTACGCGTACGCCGCGATGGTCGGCAGCTTGGCCAGCAGCCGGATCGTCGAGAGGTGGCGCTGCTCCTCGTCGAACGGGTTGTGGCTGTCCTGGTAGAACGTCGACAGCGCGCTGACGACCGAGGACAGCATGGCCATCGGGTGGGCGTCGCGCGGGAAGCCGTCGAAGAACCGCTTGACGTCCTCGTGCAGCAGCGTGTGCTGGGTGATCTCGTTCTTGAACGCCGACAGCTCGTCGACCTTCGGGAGCTCACCGTTGATGAGCGTGTACGCGACCTCAAGGAACGTCGACTGCTCGGCGAGCTGCTCGATGGGGTAGCCGCGGTAGCGCAGGATGCCCTGCTCGCCATCGAGGTAGGTGATGGCCGATTTATAGGCAGCGGTGTTGCCGTATCCGCTGTCCAGCGTCACCAGACCGGTGTTCGCCCGGAGCTTCCCGATGTCGAAGCCCTTGTCGCCGACGGTGCTGTCGATCACCGGGTAGGTGTACTCGTCATCGCCGTACCGCAGTACTACAGCGTTGCTGGTGTGCTCGCTCACGTCATCCCTCACCGACGTAGTGCCTCTTCTTCGAGGTTCCCTGACTGTCTCCACCCTCCCCCATTTGGCTCAGGAGAGTGCACTCGGGGTCGTCCATTGGACCTACTCGCGGCACTGAGTGCCGCGAACTTATTCATCCTGCCCCCTTGCCTGCGGTTGCGGAAGACCTGCGTGATGTTTCCCACCGATTTGATCGATCATTTTTTCCGAGGATCCTCCGTGGATCCTCCTTCCGCGCCTCCGCGCAACCGGTGATCCAGCGCCGTACAGCGTCTGCCTGCGGAAACCGTGCGGACCGCCTGGCCGATGGCCTGCCGGGAGCCGACCAGCACGACGAGCTTCTTCGCCCTCGTCACGGCGGTGTACAGCAGGTTCCGCTGGAGCATCATCCAGGCGCTCTTCGTCACGGGGATGACGACGGCCGGGTACTCGCTGCCCTGGGAGCGATGGATCGTCATGGCGTACGCGTGGGACAGCTCGTCGAGCTCGTCGAAGTCGTAGCTGATCTCCTCGTCCTCGTCCGTCAGCACGCTCAGCTTCTGTTCGTCCAGGTCGAGAGCGGTGACGACGCCGACGGTGCCGTTGAAGACACCGTTCTCCCCCTTGTCGTAGTTGTTACGGATCTGGGTGACCTTGTCGCCGACGCGGAACACCCGGCCGCCGAACCGCTTCTCGGGCAGATCGGGGCGGCCCGGGGTGATGGCCTGCTGGAGCAGCCCGTTGAGATGGCCGGCTCCGGCCGGGCCGCGGTGCATCGGCGCGAGCACCTGCACGTCCCGGCGCGGGTCGAGCCCGAACTTGGCCGGGATACGACGGGCCGCGACGTCCACGGCCAGCACCCCGGCGTCCTCCGTCTCGTCCTCCACGAAGAGGAAGAAGTCGCTGAGTCCCTGGGTGAGGGGCGGTACGCCGGAGTTGATGCGGTGGGCGTTGGTGACGACGCCGGACTGCTGGGCCTGGCGGAAGATGGTGGTCAGCCGGACCGCCGGGACGGGGCTGCCGTCGGCGAGCAGATCCCGCAGCACCTCCCCCGCCCCGACCGAGGGCAGCTGGTCCACATCGCCGACCAGCAGCAGATGGGCGCCGGGCGCCACGGCCTTGACGAGCTTGTTGGCGAGCAGCAGGTCGAGCATGGACGCCTCATCGACGACGACGAGATCGGCGTCCAGCGGACGGTCCCGGTCGTACGCCGCGTCCCCGCCCGGCTTCAGCTCCAGCAGGCGGTGCACGGTGGACGCCTCGGCGCCCGTCAGCTCGGAGAGCCGCTTGGCCGCCCGCCCGGTGGGCGCCGCCAGCACCACCTTCGCCTTCTTCGCGCGGGCCAGCTCCACGATCGACCGGACGGTGAACGACTTGCCGCAGCCGGGCCCCCCGGTCAGCACGGCCACCTTCCGGCTGAGCGCCAGCCGTACGGCGGCCTCCTGCTCGGGCGCCAGCGTCGCCCCCGTACGCCCGGCGAGCCACTTCAGCGCCGCGTCCCAGTCCACGTCCCCGAAGGCCGGCATCCGCTCCTCCGGCGTCCGCAGCAATCGCCGCACCTGAGCGGCCAGGGCGATCTCGGCGCGGTGGAAGGGCACCAGGTAGACGGCCGTGACCGGTTCACCGCCCTCGGGCGACGGCACCTTCTCCCGTACGACACCCTCCGGTTCGGCGGCGAGCTCGGCCAGGCACTCGATGACCAGCCCGGTGTCGACCTGGAGGAGCTTGACCGCGTCCGCGATGAGCCGCTCCTCGGGCAGGAAGCAGTGCCCCTGGTCGCTGGACTGCGACAGCGCGTACTGCAGCCCGGCCTTGACGCGCTCGGGGCTGTCGTGCGGAATGCCGACGGCCTGGGCGATCCGGTCCGCGGTCAGGAAGCCGATGCCCCAGACGTCGGCGGCCAGCCGGTAGGGCTGGTTCTTCACTACGGAGATCGAGGCGTCCTCGTACTTCTTGTAGATACGGACGGCGATGGAGGTCGAGACGCCGACGCTCTGGAGGAAGACCATGACCTCCTTGATCGCCTTCTGCTCCTCCCACGCGGCGGCGATCATCTTCGTCCGCTTCGGCCCGAGCCCGGGGACCTCGACCAGACGCTTGGGCTGCTGCTCGATGATGTCGAGGGTGTCCACGCCGAAGTGGGTGGTGATCCGGTCGGCCATCACCGGCCCGATGCCCTTGATCAGTCCGGAGCCGAGGTAGCGGCGGATGCCCTGGATCGTGGCCGGGAGGATCGTCGTGTAGTTCTCGACGGTGAACTGCTTGCCGTACTGGGAGTGGGAACTCCACCGCCCCTCCATCCGCAGCGACTCACCGGGCTGCGCGCCGAGCAGTGAGCCGACGACGGTGAGCAGGTCGTTGCTCCCCCGCCCGGTGTCGACGCGCGCGACCGTGTACCCGTTCTCCTCGTTCGCGTACGTGATGCGCTCGAGCACGCCTTCGAGGACGGCCATGTTCGGTGTGGCCGATGCCGTGGGTGCCGTCGTGGAAGGCCTGGTGGACATGACCGTGACGGTACCGGGCGGGGCTGACAGCGCGGGGCCGTAACACTCAGTGTTACGGTGGTGTCATGGCAACCGAGCGCTTCTCCATCAGCATGTCGGCCGAGGTCCGCGACCGGATCAGGGAGCATGCTGCGGCCGCCGGACTCGATGTCTCCACGTTCCTGACGATCGCCGCCCAGGCGCAGATGGACCAGCAGGACCGCGTCAGAAGGATCTTCAAGCCCTTCGAGGAAGCTCGCGAGGAGGCCGAGGAACAGGCAGGCACCGGCACTTGGGCCGGCGACGAGATCGAGCCGACCAGGGAAGAACGGGCGGAGGTCGAAGCGATCCTCGGCCGGTCCTCCCACGATGAGGCCGCGGCATGACGGTCGTCGTCTACGACACCGGCATGCTGATGGCGCTGGTGAGCCAGGACCGCCGGGCGCACATCCTGCACAAGGGCTTCGTCGCAGCCGGTGGACATCAGCCGGTCGTTCCTGGCCCCGCTCTCTCCCAGGCCTGGCGAACAAGCCCGAAGACTGCCTACGCGTGGAAGCGTCTTCTCGCCGATGTCGTCGTATATCCCGGGGCCAGGGCCCGCTTCCCCCTTGAGCAAGTACCCCGCTGCCTCCCCTGTGCAGGGGGAATGACCGTCGAGGACTGGAAGACGATGGGCGACATGATCGGTACCGCCGCGTTGCCTCCCAAGAAACGTCCCGACCCGGTGGACGCACTGGCGGTCTTCGTCGCTGCCGCACACGGCGGGGGCGCCGTGCTGACCTCCGACGCCGACGACATCAAGGCGTACGCCGCCACGCTGCCGGGGGCCGGCGTCTCGGTCGTGGCCGTCTGAGCAACGGGGCCCAGAGCCTCAGAGCAGTCCGTATCGGCCTTGTCAGAGGCCGTGGTTACGCTGCGGGCATGAGCAACAAGACGTGGGATGCCCTGGCGGCCACCCCCCTTCCGGAAGTACGGCGCCGCGCGACCGTCATGGACAAGCTCGCCGAGGTCGAACCGGTGACGGTGCCCGGCGCACACCGTCTGGCCTGGAACGACCGCGGCGGCCAGTCGGTGGTCTGGTACTTCGCGGAGGACGGCCGCGCGCTGCTGCTGACGTTCGACCACGAGTCGGACCTGAATCTGTACGCGGAGGACGATTTCGTCCTCCAGGAGTCCTTCTACGAGGGCGTCCCCGACTCCCTCGTCGCCCTGGTCCGCGACCGTCCCGAGAACTACGAGTCCCTGAACCTCACGGACCCCGTGACGGGCCGGACGATTCACTACGCGGGCGGCGTCTTCTGGTACGACGGCACGCGCTGGCACGTCGCCGACGGCCTGGCGGAACACTGCCGCAGCGAGGGGGCGGACCTCTTCAACGACTCAGGCTTCGACTACTGCCTGCGCGGCTACCTCTTCGGCCAGGAGTTCACGCCGGAGGCTCCGTAGCCAGGGGCTGCCGTCAGCCCGCCACCGCGGTGAGCGAGCGGTGGTGCTTCGGCGTCTCGATCTCGTCGATCAGCGCGACCGCCAGGTCCGCGTAGGAGAAGGACGGGGCGCCGTCGGCCATCACCTGCTCGCCTCCCGTCCGGTAGTGGCCGGTCCTCGGGGCCTCGTTGTCCAGCATCACGGGCGGCGGGGCGATGACGAGCCAGTCGATGTCCGTCCCGGCGGCCCGGAGCGCGGCGAGTTCCGCGGTGTGGCCGAGCGAGAAGGCCCGCGCCTCCTGTGGGAAGCCGGGGGCGTCGTGGACGGCCACGCCCGGAGCGGTCTCCAGCACGCTTCCGATCCCGATCAGGACCAGCCGTTCGACCCCGGCACGGGCCAGACCGTCCAGCAGGGCGTGGGCGGCGCTCACGTAGAACTCGTCCGAGGGCATGTCGAGCCGGCCCGCGGCGCTGATCGCCGCGTCGTGCCCCGCGGCGACCTCGGCGACGCTGTCCGCCCGGGTGACGTCACCGGCGACGATCGTCACGCCGGCACCGGCCAGGTCCGGGTACCGGTCCGGATCGCGCACGACCGCGGTCACCCGGTGCCCGCGCGCCACGGCCTCCGCGACCGCACGCCTGCCGGCCCGTCCGCCCGCTCCGAACACGACGATGCTGCTGCTCATGGGGTTCCCCTCGCCAAGGCCCGCTGACCGCCGGCCGACGCAGCGGACGCTAGCCCCGCACCCCATGGTTTCCGCAACGATAGTTACGTACGCTCGTCAGGGTGAGCCAACCACTTGATCCCGAAATGTTCACGGGCTGCTCCCACACCACCTCGCCGTTCCGGATCGGCGGCAAATGGACCCCGAAGATCATCAGGTGTCTGGAGGCCGGACCGCGCCGCTTCTCCGAACTCGAGGTCCCGCTGCACGGCGTCACACCGAAGGTGCTGACCGAGACGCTGCGGTCGATGGAGCGGGACGGCCTCGTCATCCGTACGGTCGGCGACGGAATCCCGCCTCGGGTGGACTACGAACTGAGCGCGCTCGGACGGACGTTGCTCGGGCCGATGGCGGCCTGCTGCGCATGGGCGGCGGCGCATCTGCCGGAACTGGAGGATGCCCGGGAGACGTACGCGGGTCCGGCGCACAGCTCCGCTCCCTGAGGAACCCCTCAGGGAGCGGCACGGGCTGTCAGGGCGTCGGCCCGTCACCACCGCTGGGCGCGTGGCTCAGGTCCACCACACAGAAGATGTTGCCGTCCGGGTCGGCGAGAACGACGAAGTCAGGATCGGGCGGGTACTGGTCCCAGTCGACGGTGCGCGCGCCGAGCCCGACCAGTCGCCGGACCTCCGCCTGTTGTTCCTCGGCCGTGTCCGTGAAGAGGTCCAGGTGGATCCGGGGGTGCGGCTCGGCCGGGGAAGCGCTGCGCATCAGGCCGAGGGCCCGGCCGGAGCCGTCGGGGTGAATGAGCGTCCGCCACGTCTCGCTCTGCCACTCCTCGGCAGCGACGAGGTTCAACGCCGTGGTCCAGAAGGCCACTGCGCGGGGAAGGTCCGTGACACCGATGACGGGGATTCCTAGTCTCAGCATGAAGGCGAGCCTAGGGGCAGCCGGAATCCACAGCCCGGTGGCGGGACCGCGGCCCCGCTCAGCCGCCGGCCGTGAGCCGGATGGTGCCGATCCGCCCCAACCCCTCGAAGGAGACGACGGCGGTGTTCCCGGCCGGCAGATCGGCGGTCGGCTGGTCGCCTTCCTCGCGCTGCGGCGCCCCGTGGTGATCGAAGGTGCGGGAATTCTCTCCTGCCGTGCGGGAACCTCCGGGCGGCTGCCGGACACGTATAGGGCATGGAACTGAACGACGCCGGTCCGGCCGCATTGGTCGGAGGGATATCTGACCGAGAGCTGTGGGCGCGGGCCGTCGACGGCGACCGGGAGGCCTTCGGCCGGATCTTCGACCGGCACGGGAAGACCGTCTACAACCACCTGTTCCGGCGCACTGCCGACTGGGCCGAGGCCGAGGACCTGACCTCGACCGTGTTCCTGCACGCCTGGCGCCGGCGGTCGGAGACGGTGCTGGACCGCGACTCGGCCCTGCCGTGGCTACTGGGCATCGCCGACCGTCTGCTGTCGAACACCAGGCGGCGGCTGAGGCGGGCCGAGGCGTTGCTGCGCCGGCTCGTCTCGCACGAGGAACCGGTGGGCGACCACGCGGACCGCGTCGCCGGCCTGGTCGACGACGAGCTCCGCATGTCGCAGATCCACCGGGCGCTGGCCCGGCTGCCACGCCATGAGCGCGACGTCGTCGAGCTCTGTGTGTGGTCGGGTCTTGACCAGCAGGCGGCCGCGGCAGCGCTGGGTGTGGCGGTCGGAACGGTGAAGTCCAGGCTGCACCGGGCGCGGCGGAGGCTGGGAGCCGACCTCGTCGGCACAGCCACCGATCCGGCGTCCTTCAGTTCGATGCATCCCGTCAACGCGGAAGAGGTCGCACGATGAATCACGCCCAGGGTGTTCCTGCGGCTCCTTCCGATCGCGATCTGCCGGACCACCGGCGGACCCGAGAGGAGCTCCTGATGAAGATCGGCCCCGAGGACAACCGTGTTTCGCTGCGGCGCAGGTGGGGGGTGCCGCTGGGGGTCGCCACCGGCGTGGCCGGGCTGAGTGTGGCGGCCGTGACCGTCTTCAGCGGGGTGGGAGACGCCAAGCCGCTGCTCGCCGGCCCCGCCGGCAACCCGTCGAGCGCCCCCACGTCACCGGGGCCGAGCACGGCGCAGGGCTCCACATCGGGCGGAACCGGTACGGAGCCGTCCTCGGCTCCCGCGGGTTCCGCCGCGGACGACTTCACGATCACCAGCGCCACGACGACCCCGATCGACGCGGGAACGGTCTCCAAGATCCTTGGCTCCTGCCTGGGCCCGGACGCCTCGCGATTCGACGCGGTGGTCTCGGAGCGCGCCCCCGTCGCCTCGAAGCACGCGGACGGCGTGGTCGTCGCCGTCGACTCCGCCGGTCAGTACGTGCAGTGCGAGTCGAAGGGCAACAAGGGCAGCAGCCCGGACTCGCCGCCCACGTTCATCAACGACCGGCTGTGGGGTACCGGGCGCATGATCGGGTACTTCAACTCCGTCATGGAGCCCGCCGGCAAGGGGCGCTACGTCATGCGGGGCGCCGGGCACTACACGTCGGACGTCGCCAAGGTCACCATCAGCTACGGCGACGACCCGAAGCAGTACCCGGCGTCGATGGCCGGCGGCGCCTTCGCGTACGCGGCGGCTCTCTCCACCGACAGCTCCGACCCGCACTATTCGGGCCCCGGCCCCTACGTCCACGCCTTCGACGCGTCCGGCAAGGAGATCTACAACCAGAAGAAGGACCCGCAGTTCAGCGACGAGCAGTAGGGCGGTTCCCGCGCCCGGCCGGCCGCACGCCCTTCTCGCCGGCGTGCGGCCGGCCGTGCCGTGACGGCGAAACGGGGCCCGGTCTCTCGACCGAGCCCCTCTCGCTCTCCCCCTGTCAGGCGCCTCCCGATCCCCCCGGACCCCTCCCCGGAAGCTCCTGACTACACCTACGACACGGCAGGGCACGGAAGGGTTGCACGCCGGGGCGATCTTTTTTGCCTCCGGGGTCCGGGGCGGCGGAATCCGCCCGCCGGTCAGGGTGTCAGCAGGCGTGCTCCACGTACCGGGCGGCGACCTCCGCCAGGACCTCCGCGCCGTCGCGTGCCCACAGCGCCTCGTTGAAGATCTCCACCTCGATCGGGCCGTCGAAGCCGGTGGCCTCCACCGCCGTGCGGAAGGCGCGGAAGTCCACGCTGCCGTCGCCGAGTTGGCCCCTGCCCAGCAGGACGCCCGCAGGGAGCGGGGTGATCCAGTCGGCGAGCTGGAAGGAGTGGATCCGGCCCGCCGCCCCCGCCCGGGCGATCTGGGCGGGGGCCTGGTCGTCCCACCAGAGGTGGTACGTGTCGACGACCACGCCGACCTGCTCGGCCGGGAAGCGTTCCGCGATGTCCAGGGCCTGGGACAGGGTGGAGACCACGCAGCGGTCCGAGGCGAACATCGGGTGCAGCGGTTCGATGGCCAGGCGTACGTTCCGTTCGGCCGCGTAGGGAACCAGTTCGGCCAGGGCGTCGGCGATGCGTTCGCGGGCGCCGTACAGGTCCTTGCTGCCCTCCGGGAGGCCGCCCGAGACCAGGACCAGGGTGTCCGTGGACAGGCCCGCCGCCTCGTCGAGCGCCGCGCGGTTGTCGTCGAGGGCGCGGGCCCGCTCGGCCGGGTCGAGGGCGGTGAAGAAGCCGCCCCGGCAGAGACTGGTGACGGTGAGCCCGTGGTCGGCGAGGAGGGCGGCGGTGCGCGCGACGCCGTACTCCTGAACCGGGGCCCGCCACAGACCGACCTTGTCCACGCCTGCCTTGGCGCAGCCTTCGGCCAGCTCGGGCAGCGACCACTGCTTGATGGTCTCCTGGTTGATGGAGAGCCGGGAGAGGTCCTGGTCGGTCATCGGGTGCCTCCTTGCACGGTGAGCAGCGCGCGCATCCGCGACTCGGCCAGTTCCGGGTCGGGGAACAGGCCCAGGCGGTCCGCCAGTTCATAGGCCTTCGCCAGGTGCGGCAGGGAGCGGGCCGAGTGCAGGCCGCCCACCATCGTGAAGTGGTCCTGGTGGCCGGCCAGCCAGGCGAGGAACACCACGCCCGTCTTGTAGTAGCGGGTGGGCGACTGGAAGAGGTGGCGCGACAACTCAACCGTCGGGTCGAGGAGTTCGCGGAATCCCTTGGTGTCCCCGGTGTCCAGGACCCGTACCGCGTGGGCGGCCAGCGGGCCGAGCGGGTCGAAGATGCCGAGCAGGGCGTGGCTGAAGCCGCGGTCGTCGCCGGCGATCAGCTCGGGGTAGTTGAAGTCGTCCCCGGTGTAGCAGCGCACCCCGCTCGGGAGTCGGCGGCGGACGTCGATCTCGCGCTCCGCGTCGAGGAGCGAGATCTTGATGCCGTCGACCTTGTCGGGGTGTTCGGCGATGACCTGGAGGAAGGTGTCGGTGGCCGCGTCCAGGTCGGTGGAGCCCCAGTAGCCGTCGAGCGCCGGGTCGAACATCGGGCCCAGCCAGTGCAGGACGACCGGTTCGGTGGCCTGGCGGAGGAGATGCGCGTACGTGTCCAGGTAGTCCTGCGGGCCCTTGGCGGCGGCGGCCAGCGCACGGGAGGCCATCAGGATCGCCTGGGCGCCGCTCTCCTCGACGAGGGCGAGCTGCTCCTCGTACGCGGACCGCACCTCGGCGAGCGTGGCCGGGCCGGCGGGGAGCTGGTCGGTGCCGACGCCGCAGGCGATGGCACCGCCGACGGACCTGGCCTCGGCGGACGAGCGCCGGATGAGCTCGGCGGCGCCGGCCCAGTCCAGGCCCATGCCGCGCTGGGCGGTGTCCATGGCCTCGGCGACGCCCAGACCGTGCGACCAGAGATGACGACGGAACGCGAGGGTGGCGTCCCAGTCGACGGCGGCCGGTGAGTCGGGGCTGATGTCGGCATACGGGTCCGCGACGACGTGGGCCGCGGAGAAGACCGTACGGGAGGCCAGGGGCGCGCCGCCGGGGGCGAGGTCGAGCGGGGTGGTGCGGGGCTCGTACGGGCCCTGCGGGAGGTGGATCGTCATGCGGTCAACTCCGGTGCTTCCTGCGGGAGGCGGATCGTCACGGTGTCCACTCCGGTGCGACGGGGGTGCGGCGCTGCGTCACAGGGTCAGCTCCGGCACGTCGAAGCGGCGGCCCTCGGCGGAGGACTTGAGGCCGAGCTCGGCGAGCTGGACGCCGCGCGCGCCGGCCATCAGGTCCCAGGCGTAGGGCTCGTCGAGCACGATGTGACGGAGGAACAGCTCCCACTGGGCCTTGAAGCCGTTGTCGAAGACCGCGTTGTCCGGGACTTCCTGCCACTGGTCGCGGAAGGACTCGGTGACCGGGAGGTCAGGGTTCCAGACCGGCTTGGGGGTCGCCGAGCGGTGCTGGACGCGGCAGTTCCGCAGACCCGCGACGGCGGAGCCGTGGGTGCCGTCGACCTGGAACTCGACGAGCTCGTCGCGGTTGACCCGGACCGTCCAGGAGGAGTTGATCTGGGCGACCGCGCCGCCCTCCAGCTGGAAGATGCCGTACGCGGCGTCGTCCGCGGTCGCGGCGTACGGCTTGCCGTGCTCGTCCCAGCGCTCGGGAACGTGCGTCTGGACGTGGGCCTGGACGGTGGTGACCCGGCCGAACAGCTCGTGGAGCACGTACTCCCAGTGCGGGAACATGTCGACGACGATGCCGCCGCCGTCCTCCGCACGGTAGTTCCACGAGGGCCGCTGGGCCTCCTGCCAGTCGCCCTCGAAGACCCAGTAGCCGAACTCGCCGCGCACGGAGAGGATCTCGCCGAAGAAGCCGCCGTCGATGAGGCGCTTCAGCTTGAGCAGGCCCGGCAGGAAGATCTTGTCCTGGACGACACCGTGCTTGATGCCGGCGTCGCGGGCGAGGCGGGCGAGGTCGAGGGCGCCCTCGACGTCCGTGGCGGTGGGCTTCTCGGTGTAGATGTGCTTGCCCGCCGCGATGGCCTTCTTGATCGCCTCGACGCGCGCCGAGGTGACCTGCGCGTCGAAGTAGATGTCGATGGTGTCGTCGGCGAGGACCGCGTCCAGGTCGGTCGACCACTCGGTCAGACCGTGCTGCTCGGCGAGTGCCTCCAGCGCGTGGGCGCGGCGGCCGACGAGGACGGGCTCGGGCCACAGCACGTCGCCGTTGCCGATGTCGAGGCCGCCCTGCTCGCGGATCGCGAGGACCGAGCGCACCAGGTGCTGCCGGTATCCCATGCGACCCGTGACGCCGTTCATGGCGATGCGCACTGTCCTGCGTGTCACGAAAGTTCCTCCATACAGCCGTAGCAAGCGCTTTCTATGCGGTATGACGCTAGCCTGCCGACAGCGGCCTGGACAAGAGGGGGCGCGCTGATTGGTTTGGTCCACTCCCCCCTCGTCACTTCTCGGAGGAATTCGATGACAGTCACCCTGGCGGACGTGGCGGCTCGCGCCCGGGTGTCCCCGGCCACCGTCTCCCGTGTGCTGAACGGCAATTACCCGGTGGCGACGTCCACCCGGGAGCGGGTGCTGCGTGCGGTGGACGACCTGGACTACGTGCTCAACGGGCCCGCGAGTTCACTCGCCGCGGCCACGTCCGACCTGATCGGGATCCTGGTCAACGACATCGCCGACCCGTTCTTCGGGATCATGGCGGGCGCGGCCCAGACGGAGATCGGCGGCCCGGGCGACGGTTCGGGCCGGGCGGGCGGCGAGAAGCTCGCGATCGTCTGCAACACCGGCGGCACCCCGGAGCGCGAGCTCACCTATCTGACCCTGCTCCAGCGCCAGCGCGCCGCGGCCGTCGTCCTCACCGGCGGCGCGGTCGAGGACCCGGCCCACCAGGCCGCGGTCTCCGCGAAGCTGGCGAAACTCGCGGACGCGGGCACCCGGGTGGTGCTCTGCGGACGCCCCCCGCTGGCCGACAACACCTCCGTGGTGGCCGCGCTGGCCTTCGACAACCGCGGCGGCGGCCGGCGTCTCACCGAGCACCTGCTCTCGCTGGGCCACCGGAACATCGGCTACGTCGCGGGCCCGGTGGAGCGGACCACGACCCGCCACCGGCTGGAGGGCCACCGCGACGCGATGAAGGCCGTGGGGCTCGTGGGCGACGAGGACCGGCTCACCGTGCACGGCTCCTACGACCGGCGCTCCGGCTACGACGCCACGGTCGAACTCCTGCGCCGCGAACCGGGGATCACCGCCGTGGTCGCGGCCAACGACACGGTCGCCCTGGGTGCCACCGCGGCGATCCGCGACCGCGGACTGCGCATCCCCGAGGACATCTCGGTGGCGGGCTTCGACGACCTGCCGTTCTCCGTGGACGTGGTCCCGGCCCTGACCACCGTACGGCTGCCGCTCTTCGAGGCGGGCGCCCGGGCGGGCCGGCTGGCGACCGGCAAGGACGCTCCGCCGCCGGGCGGCATCGCGACGATCGCCGCGGAGCTGATGGTGCGCGGCTCGACGGCCCCGCCCCGGCGATGAGAGCAGGACCGCGGGAGGCGGGCGTGCGCGGCGCCGCCGGGGCCGGGTGAGTCGCACGGCACGGACGGGGCACGCGTGCGACGCACCCGGGCCCGGGTGCGTCGCACGGTACGGGCCGGGGTACGCGCCTGACGCACCCGGCCGGGGGCGAGTCGCACCGCACGGACCGGGGTACGCGCCGGACGCGCCCGGTCCTGGGTGCGTCGCACGGTACGGACCGGGGTACGCGCCTGACGCACCCGGTCCTGGGTGCGTCGCACGGTACGGACCGGGGTACGCGCCTGACGCACCCGGCCGGGGGCGAGTCG
Organism: Streptomyces sp. OR43; assembly: GCF_008042275.1. GTDB lineage: Bacteria > Actinomycetota > Actinomycetes > Streptomycetales > Streptomycetaceae > Streptomyces. Next base: position 450,303 of record NZ_RDBK01000043.1, read on the forward strand.
CACCGCACGGACCGGGGTACGCGCCGGACGCGCCCGGTCCGTACCGTGCAGGGGCGCATACCGACGGAAGGAACACGCACGTGAAGCTCGCCTTCTCCACCCTCGGGGTTCCGGGACTGCCGATGGCCGAGGTCGTCCGGCTGGCCGCCGGGCACGGCTACCAGGGGGTGGAGCTGCGCGCCCACCCCGAGGAGCCGGTGCACCCCGGCCTCACCAAGGCCGAACGGGCCGCTGTCGCCGCTGAGTTCGAGCGGGGCGGGGTCGAGATCCTGACCGTGGCCGGTTACGTACGGGCGGCCGCCGAGGGCGAGGACCAGCCGGTGCTGGACGAGCTCGCCGGGCTGATCGAGCTGGCCCACGATCTGGGCGCGTCAAACGTCCGGGTCTTCCCGGGCGGCGGCGACCAGGACCCCGGAGCCGCCGACGCCACGGCCGCCCGCCGGCTGGCCGCCGCCGCGCCGTACGCCGCCGACCTGGGCGTACGCGTCCTGCTGGAGACCCACGACTCGCACCGAGCGGGGGCCGATGTGGCCCGGGTGGTCGGCACGGTCGGGCACGGGAGCATCGGCGCGTTGTGGGACGTCATGCACACCTGGCTGGCGGGCGAGGAGCCGGTGGCGAGCCATGCGGTGCTGGCCCCGCACCTGGGATACGTACAGGTGAAGGACATCGCCTCGGCCGAGGACACCACGCCGGTGGCCCTGGGTGCGGGGGTCCTGCCGCTGCGGGCCTGCCTGGACACGCTCGACGCGGACAGCTGGGTCTGCTGGGAGTACGAGAAGCGCTGGCACCCGGAGGCGGCGGAGCTGCCGGGGATGCTCGCCGCGGGGCGCGAGCACCTGCTGCGGCTCGGGGCGCCGAAGGACTGAAACGGGTGCGGGGAGAACCTCCGTCCATGAGCAACAGGTCGTCCCCGCAGGCCCTCAGCCGTCGCCCTCAGCGGCCGCCAGCGGCCCTCGGCCACCCTCGCGCCTCAGCGACCTCAGCGACCTCAGCGAGCGAACTTCTCGATGGCGGCCGGTGTGACGGGAGTGAAGAAGTTGACGAGGTTGCCGTCGGGGTCGCGGAACAGGAGCGCGCGGTTGCCCCAGGGCATGGTGGTCGGCTCGTTGACGAAGTCGTCCACGAAGCCGGTCAGGTTCTTGTGCACGCTGTCCACGTCGTCGACGAGGAATTCGAGGATGACGCTGTGGTTGTCGGCCGGGCGGGCGGAGCCGGGCGCGAACAGCGGGACGGTGCGGGTGCTGCCGATCGCGAGGGTGGCGGAGGCGGTCCTGAGCTCGGCGAAGTCCTCGTTGGACCAGTCGGCGGTTACTCCGGTGGCGCGCTCGTAGAAGTCGACGAGGCGGGCGACATCGCCCGTGATGATGCGGATGGAGACGAAGTCCATGGGTCTTCTCCTGGCTGGTCGGTGTTCCTGACCAGCACGCTACGGCCGATACCGGGCGGAATCCGCCCGGTATGTGCGGGAGACTTCTGAGCATGCCTCGTCCCCTTGCTCGCGTGCTCGCCCTGCTCGAACTCCTGCAGTCGGGCGGCATCCGGACCGTGACCGAGCTCGCCGACCGACTCGACGTCGACGAACGGACCGTGCGGCGCTACGTCGGCCACCTCATCGACCTCGACGTGCCCGTCGAGTCGGTACGCGGCCGCTACGGCGGATACCGGCTCGCCCCCGGCTACCGCATGCCTCCACTCATGCTGAGCGACGACGAAGCGCTCGCCGTGCTGCTCGGCCTGGTCGCGGGACGGCGAGCCGGTCTGACGACGGCAACGGGCACGGCGGGCGAGACGGCGGCGGCCAAGATCCGGCGGGTGCTGCCCGAGCGGCTGCGCCTCGGACTCGACGCCGTCCTCGGGTCGCTCGCCTTCACGGCTCCGCCCGGCGCAGCAGCCGCCCCGGAATCCGGGGTCCTGCTCCCGATCGCCGACGCGGTGAACCATCACCGCCCGGTCTCGGTCGGGTACACCGCCGCCGACGGCCGGCGCAGCGAACGCACACTGCACCCGTACGGGGTCGTCGCCCACTCGGGCAAGTGGTACGTCACGGCTGCGGATCTCACGGCGGGCGAGGACCGGACGTTCCGGCTGGATCGCATCTCCGGTGTGAGGACGCTGCCCGGCTCGTTCGAGCCACCTGCCGGCCTCGACCCGGCGGAGCGCCTTCTGACGGGGCTCGCGACGGCTCCGTACCGGCACGAGGTGACCCTGCGGGTCCGGGGGACGGCCGAGCAGATCCACACCCGGCTTCCCGCCGGCGTCGCGATCGTGGAGGAACTGCCGTCCCCGGGCGGCGCGGACCCGGAGACGGAGCGCTGGTCACGAGTCGAGCTGCGGGTGGACCGGCTCGACTGGCTGCCCGCTGTGCTCGCCTCGCTGGACCGGCCGTTCGTCATCGAACGTCCGGATGAGCTCCGCGGTCTCGTCGAGGCTCTCGCCGAACGGCTCAGGCACTCGGCCCGGCGAGGCCCGCCTCACGTATGACGGAGCGGGTGCGCCCTCGTGCCGGTCGCCCCTGACCTCTCGGAGACGTGGGCTGTCCGGCGCCGTCGAAGCCGCACCGCAGGACGGTTCGCGGTCCGGCCGCGGGGGCGTGTTCCGGCTACCCGCCTACGGGGGCCGGCTCGGGCCTCTCCGGCGCGGCGGCCCGGGCCCGCCGCGCCCCCGCGAGCGAGGTCAGCGCCACCCCGCCGACCAGCAGCGCCGCCGCGCACCACCGCAACGGGCTCACCGACTCGCCGAGCAGCAGCGCGGCCGACGACATCCCGAACACCGGCACGAGCAGGGTGAACGGGGCCACGGACGAGGCCTGGTAGCGGCTGAGCAGGAAGCCCCAGGCCCCGAAGCCGAAGATCGTGACGACCCAGGCGACGTAGACGATGATTCCGGCGCCGCTCCAGTCCAGCGCGGCGAGCGCGTCCCGGTCGCGGTCCCAGCCCTCGAAGAGCAGGGACAGGCCGAGCAGCGGCAGGACGGGCACGGTCGAGACCCAGACCATGAAGTTGAGGGAGTCGGGCGGCGCGGCCCGGCGGGTCAGGACGTTCGAGACGCCCCAGCAGGCCGCCGCGGCGATCACCAGGACGAAGGCGAGCACGGGCCCGCTCGCGCCTTCGTCGACGGCGGCCACCCCGATGCCGGCCAGCGCCACCGCCATACCCAGCAGCTTCGTCCTTCCCGGCCGTTCGCCCAGCACGAGTGCCGCGAAGAGCGCCGTGAACACCGCCTGCACCTGAAGGACCAGGGAGGAGAGCCCGGCGCCCATCCCCCGGTCCATCCCGATGAAGAGCAGGCCGAACTTGGCCACACCCAAGGCCAGCCCCACGCCCACGATCCACTTCCACGCGACCTTCGGCCTGCCCACGAAGAACACGGCGGGCAGGGCCGCGACGAGGAAGCGCAGGGCGGAGAAGAGCAGCGGCGGGAAGTGGTCGAGTCCGAGCTCGATGACGACGAAGTTGACGCCCCAGAGGGCGGCCACCAGGACGGCCAGGGCGATGTGGAGGGGGCGCATGCACCGAGGATCGCGTGCGCGGACCATGTAGCACCAGCACGGATTTCTTCATGGTGAAATTGAGCAGCGCTAATGATTCCCGAGGACCCCGGAGGCCACGGTGCTCGATCTCGCCCGGCTGCGCGCCCTGCACGCCATCTCCGTCCACGGCTCCGTCGCGCGTGCGGCGGCCGCGCTCGGCTACACCCCGTCGGCGGTCTCGCAGCAGATCACCAAGCTGGAGCGGGAGACCCGTACGACGTTGCTGGAGCGACGCGGACGCGGGGTCGCACTGACCGAGGAGGCCGTTCATCTGGCCGCGACCGCGCAGGAGTTGCTGGCGATCGTGGAGCGCGCCGAGACCTCGCTGGAGGAGCGCCGGGGGCTGCCGACGGGCCGGCTGTCGATCGGCGCGTTCGCCTCGGCGGCGCGGGGCCTGCTGCCCGGGGTGCTGGCGGAGCTGGACCGCGAGCACCCCGAGCTCGACGTGCGGCTGACGGAGGTCGACCCGCACCTCTCGGTGGACCTGGTGGCCAAGGGCGTGATCGACCTGGCCGTCGCCCACGACTGGGACATCGCCCCGCTGCCCGCGCCGGAGGGCGTGGCGCAGGCGGACATCGGGGACGACCGGTGCGATCTGCTGGTGCCCGCGGGCCACCGGCTGGCCGGCCGGGACGGGGTACGGCGCGAGGAACTGGCGAAGGAGCGGTGGATCTGCCAGCCGCCGGGGACGGTCTGCCACGACTGGCTCGTAAGGACGCTGCGCACGGCGGGCTACGAACCCGACATCCGCCACCAGGCCGAGGAGAACCACACCCAGCTCGCCCTGCTCGCCGCCGGACTCGGGGTGGCCATGATCCCCCGGCTGGGGCGCGGGCCACTGCCGGACGGGGTGGTGGCGGTGCGGATCGACCCCGTACCGGTGCGGCGGCTGTACGCGCTGTGGCGTACGGACGCGGCCCGCCGTCCGGCGATCACGGCGGCCGTCTCGGCGCTCCAGGCACATGGGGCGGGCGTGGGGCTGCGGTGACCGTCCGTCCGCTCAGATCGCTCCCGCCACGAGACGGTCCAGCGCGGCCACACTGCGGCGAAGTCACCGTGGGCCTCCAGGCCCATGCGCGCAGCCTCACGGCGCACTTCGGCCATGCGCTCCCGGGTGACGGCCCGCGGGTGCGGCATGAGATCCCGCAACAGCATCCTCACGCTGACCCAGTCGGGCGGCACCTCCGGTTCCTCGTCCCCCGTGGTCACCATCTCGGGCGGCGGCTCGGGAACACCCTGCCGCCGGGCCGGAAGAAGCGCTTCCAGGGCGGCGCGGACAGCGGCGCCTCCAGATCCGACCGCTCACCCATCAACAGGCCCCTCCCCGTACACCTTCCGGCGCCCCGCCACGGCCGGGGACGCGCAGGCTCAGAGTGTCACCGTTGGGCGCACCCCCGGCACTTCCGGACGCGCTCAAAACGGTCCGCACCCTTGACCGGAAGTTATTTTCTGTATATCCGTGATCCTTGGCAGTTTCTTTCAACCCCCTCGTCATCGAGTACGGCCGAAGGAGCTCACGTGCACGACCGCACCTCCAGACGCACCCTCCTCACCGCCACCGCGGCAACCGCCGTCGCGGCGGCTGCGGGCATGGCAGTCGCCCCCGGCGCCCTCGCCGCCCAGAAGTCCGCCAGCAGCAGCCACACCTCCGCCGCCACCACACAGCGGCTGAAGCGGCTCATCTCCCGGATGAGCCTGGAGGAGAAGGTCGGCCAGCTCTTCGTCATGCGGGTCTACGGGCACTCCGCGACCGAGCCCGACCAGGCCGACATCGACTCCAACCTCGCCGAGATCGGGGTGCGTACCGCCGCCGAGATGATCGCCAAGTACCACGTGGGCGGCATCATCTACTTCGCGTGGGCGCACAACACCCGGGACCCGCACCAGATCGCCGATCTCTCCAACGGCATCCAGCGGGCCGGGCTGGCGGGGCCCAACTCCGTGCCGCTCCTCATCTCCACCGACCAGGAGCACGGCATCGTCTGCCGGGTCGGCGAGCCCGCCACGCTGATGCCGGGCGCGATGGCGCTGGGTGCGGGCGGTTCGCGGTCCGACGCCCGCCGGGCCGGGCAGATCGCCGGCGCCGAGCTGGCCGCGATCGGGATCTGCCAGAACTACGCACCGGACGCGGACGTCAACGTCAACCCGTCCAACCCGGTGATCGGCGTACGGTCCTTCGGCTCCGACCCGCAGTCCGTGGCCGGCATGGTCGCGGCCCAGGTGAAGGGGTACCAGAGCGCGGGGATCGCCTCCACGGCCAAGCACTTCCCCGGCCACGGCGACACCAGCACCGACAGCCACACCGGGCTTCCGGTCATCACCCACACCCGCGAGCAGTGGGCCGAGCTGGACGAGCCGCCGTTCAAGGCGGCCATCGCCGCGGGCATCGACTCGATCATGACGGCGCACATCGTGGTGCCCGCGCTCGACCCGGCCGAGGACCCGGCGACGCTGTCCAGGCCGATCCTCACCGGGATCCTCCGCGAGGAGCTCGGCTACGACGGTGTCGTGGTCACCGACTCGCTGGGCATGGAGGGCGTGCGGACGAAGTACGGCGACGAGCGGGTCCCGGTGCTGGCGCTCCAGGCGGGCGTCGACCAGCTGCTCAACCCGCCGAGCCTGGAGGTGTCGTGGAACGCCCTCCTGGCGGCCGTCAAGAGCGGTGAGGTCAGCGAGGCCCGGCTCGACGAATCGATCCTGCGCATCCTGCGGCTCAAGACGAAGCTGGGGCTGTTCGACGACCCGTTCGTCAGCCGGCGGGGCGTGGACCGTACCGTCGGCACCCGGTCGCACCTCGCCGCCGCCGACCGGATCGCGGAGCACACCACCACGCTGCTGGCCAACGACGGCGCGCTGCTGCCGCTGTCGCGCCGCTCGCACCGGAACCTGCTGGTGGTGGGAGCCGACCCGGCCTCCCCGTCCGGTACGACGGGACCGCCGACCACCACCCTGGCGGGGGCGTTCAACGAGCTGGGGTACACGGCCACGGCCCTGCCCACCGGTACCGCCCCGACCAGGGCGGCCATCGACGCGGCGGTGGCCGCCGCGCAGGGCAAGGACGCGGTGGTCGTGGGGACGTACAACGTCTCGGCGACGAGTGCGCAGCGCACCCTGGTGCGCGAGCTGGCCGCGACCGGCGTCCCGGTGATCACGGTCGCGATCCGCAATCCGTACGACATCGCCCAGCTGGCCGGGACGGGATACGCGGCGAGCCTGGCCTCGTACTCGTGGACCGACGTCGAACTGCGTGCGGCCGTCCGGGTGATCGCGGGCCGGGCCGAGCCGCAGGGCAGGCTCCCGGTGCCGGTGCAGCGGGCGGACGATCCGGCGCAGGTGCTGTACCCGGTGGGATACGGGCTCACGTACTAGCCGGTAGCGCCTTCGGGCGGTACGGACGGCTCCGCGTCCGTACCGCCCGGAGCGTCCGTGCCGCCCGCAGCGCTGTGCCACGGGAGCGGCCCGGCAGCCCGCGGCCCGTCCGGGCGCTCCGGTGGCGGATGGCCGGGACAGGGCAGATTCTGGTGCGGTAGCCGTATGTCGCGCGGCGCGCGGACGCCTGTCGCGGGTCCCGTCCGGGGGCGAAGGAGCTGGCGTGATGGCTGGAGCCCCTCTGATCGTCGTGGACGGCAGCGGTGTGGTCACCGGCTGGAGCAGGGGCGCCGAGCAGCGCTTCGGGCTGTCGGCCGCCGACGCGGCGGGACGCCCCGTCGCGGACGTCCTGGCAGGCGGCGCCCGGTGGCGGACCCGTGACGACGAGGTCCCGGGGCTGTGGGTGGAGCCGCTGACCGGGACGGACTGGGGGATCTGGGCGTCCGACGGGGACGTGGGGGCCATCGGGCAGGCGTTGCTCGACATGATGTTCTCCCAGTCGTACATCCCCGTGCGCGTACTCGATACACACCTGCGCGTGACGCGCGCGAGCGTCCCGCCCGGCACCCGCGAGGACGCGGCCGACGGGCTGCGGGGGCGGATCTTCACCGAGCTGTGCGGCTTCGAGGAACCGGAGGCGGTGGACGCCTTCCTGCGCGAGGTCCTGGACACCGGTGTGCCCGGAATCCGGCGGCTGTTCCACGCCCGTCCGGATGGAGCGCCCGACCACGCCCCGGGCACCGGACGGCTTCTCGCACCGGGTGAACGACGCGCGCTGTCCATCACGGCGCTCCGGCTCGAGGCACGGCAGGGGGATCAGGAGCGCGAGGGCCGCACCGTCCTCGGCATCGCCGTGTCCATGATCGACGTGACCGAGGAAACCAGGCGCACGCACCGGGCGGCCACCCTCACCGCCGTGCGCGAGAACGTGGGCGCGACCCTCGACATCGAAGCCACCTGCCACGAGCTCGTCGACACGCTGGTCCCCGCCTACGCCGACGTCGGCGTGGTCGAGATCGTCGAGTCGCTCCTGCGCGGCGAGGCCCCGCAGCCCGGGCCGATGCAGGGCGACGTACCGCTGCGGCGTGCCGCGTACAAGGGACGGCCCCCGCCGGCCCGCCGGGTGGGAGACATCCGCACGCTCGCCCCCGGAACCCCCTTCCAACAGGCCCTGTCCGATCTGCGGCCGCGCCTGATCCCGCTGACCGGCGAACTCTGGGCCGACGTCGACCCGGCACAGGCGCGCTTCATCCGGGCCGCCGGTTCGCACACGCTGCTGCTGGCACCGCTGACGCTGCGCGGTGCGGTCCTCGGACTGGTCAGCCTCTACCGGAGCGGCGACTCCGAGCCCTTCACCGAGGAGGACATCCCGGTCGCGGCGGCGGTGGCCTCCCGGGCCGCCCTCGGTATCGACAACGCGCGCCGCTACGTCCACGAGTACACCGTCGTCAGCGCGCTGCGCAGAGCCCTGCTGCCGCAGCGGCCGGCGGAGCAGCCCGCCGTCCGCACGGATCACCTGGTGCTGCCGGGACGGGACAGTACGAGCTGGTTCGACACGATCTCCCTGCCGGGGGCCCGGACCGCCCTGGTGATCGGGGAGGTGACCGAACACGGCATCCACGCGGCCACCGCCCTGGGTCAGCTGCGCACCGTCGTCCAGGCCCTCGCCGCGCTGGACCTGGAGCCCGACGAGCTGATCGCCCGCGTGTACGACACCGCGGCGATGCTGGTGCGGGAGCGGGACCAGCTGCCGCCGGAGGACCCGCTGCACCGCAGGCCGCTCTCCGCCTCGTGCCTGTACGCCGTCTACGACCCGTTCAGCGAGACGTGCGTCGTGGCCKCGGCCGGTCATCCCGCCCCGCTCGTCGTCGCCCCGGACGGCACCGCCTCCGTCGCCGGTGTGCCGGCGGGGCCGCTGCTGGGCGCCGAGGGGCGGGGGCCCGTGGCCGCGGCCACGGTTCCGCTGCGCGAGGGCAGCCTTCTCGCCCTCTACAGCGGTGCGCTGCGCGACTACGCCGAACCGTCCTCGGGTGTGCTGCGCCAGGCGTTCGCCCGCCCGGACCGGCCGCTGTCGCACCTGTGCGAAGCGGCCGCCTCCGCCCTGCCCGACGCGCCCGGCCTCCAGGGCGCCGTCCTGCTCCTGGCCAGGACCCGGGCCATGCCCCCGGACCGGTACGCCGCCTGGGAACTGCCGCACGACGCGTCCGCACCGGCCACGGCGCGCCATCTGGTCGCCGAACGACTGGCCGCCTGGAACCTCGCCGAGGACACCGGCGACGCGACCGAGCTCATCGTCAGCGAGCTGGTGACCAACGCGGTGCGCTACGGCAGGCCGCCGGTGAAACTGCGTCTCATCCTGGACCGCGGACTGACCTGCGAGATCTGGGACGGCAGCACCACCGCCCCGCACATGAAGTACGCCGGGGTGGTGGACGAGGGCGGGCGGGGACTGTTCATCATCTCCCAGCTCGCCACGCTGTGGGGCACGCGTTACGCCCCCGAGGGCAAGACCGTCTGGTCCGAGCAGGCGCTCACTCCCGACGAGGAGTGAGCGCCCGCTCCGGGTCCCTACGGGCGCCTGGTGCCGAGCCGGTGCTCGGTCGTCAGGTCCTTCTTGTCGAGCCGCGCGTCGAACTTCGCGAGCGGCTTCGCCTTCGCCGGATCCGCCTGGACGGCGGCCGGGGCGACACCCGCCCAGCGCAGGATCGCCGCGGTGGCCGTGGCCTTCTGCTCCGGGGACAGACCGGCGACGTTCGAGCCGTGGTTGCCGCCGGGCACCGTGAAGACATAGCTGTCACGGGCGCCCCTGCCGAGCCGGAAGCGCTCGGCGCCCCACGGGTCGTTCTCGCCGTACACGTACAGCATGTGGTTGGCGTGGTTCTTCACCCAGGTGTCGACGTCGCGCATCACCCAGGGCTGGAACTTCATGGGGATGGAGCTCGGTACGAAGTTGCGCGGCGGCTGGTAGCCGTAGCGGCTCAGCTTGCCGAGCCAGGGCTGCCTGATGTCGGGCGAGCCGAGCTGGGTGCCGGCCTGGTAGTAGTACGGCGTGTAGTTCGCCAGGCCCTGGTCCGCGTAGGCGGAGAAGCCGGAGATCGAGTCGATCGAGTCCCAGATCGCCTGGTCGGTGGCGCTCTTCGCGTCGGCCGGGATGGTGTCGCAGTCGGCGAGCAGGCTGTACTGCCAGTACGCCCAGACATAGTCCATGACGACGGCCTCGTAGGCCTTGTCCAGGGTGCCGACGGTGGTGAAGGTGTAGCCGTTGTCGGCGGCGTACTGCTGGTACTTCTTCTCCAGCGGGGCCCGGCGGACCAGCGCCTCGCGCTGCACGCCCTGGAGCCGGTCGCGGCACTCCTTGGTGCCCACGTTGGCGAAGAACCGGTCGTACGCCGAATCCTCCTTGTTGACCACGTCGTTGGGCGCGACGTAGGCGACGACGCCGTCCATGTCCTTCGGGTAGAAACGCTCGAAGTACGTGGCGGTCATGCCGCCCTTGGAACCGCCGGTGGTCAGCCAGTTCTTGGAGTAGATCCGCTTCAGCGCGGTGAAGACCCGGTGCTGGTCACTGGCGGCCTGCCAGATGTCGAGCTTCGACCAGTCGGCGGGCGACGGACGCGACGGGGTGAAGAACCGGTACTCCAGCGAGACCTGGTTCCCGTCGATGATCCGGGTCGGCTCCGAGCGGCTGGCGTTGGTGGAGACGTTGTAGCCGCCCGTGTAGAAGACCGTCGGGCGGGACGTGTCCTTGTGCAGCACGGTGATGCGCTGCTGGAACGTGCCCTTGGACGGGTGCCGGTGGTCGATCGGCTGGGTGTAGTTGAGGACGAAGTAGCGGTATCCCGCGTACGGCTTCTCCTCGATGAGACTCATGCCCGGGATGGCCAGGATGCGGTCCTTGATGTCCGTGCTCGTACCGCTGTCACTGACGGCGGAACGGACCGCGGCCGGTTCTGCGGCGGTGGCCGCCCCGGCCGAAGCACCCGTCGCACTCACTGTGCCGATGAGCACCGCGAGCGACAGGAACCCTCTGAGCGCCTTACGCATACACACTCCCCTTGGTTCACAACAGACGTCGTGAACCTAGCCGGGCAATACCCGCACCACCAGACCCTGTTGCGCGGGTGTGTGCTCACGTCATCCGGTCAGCACAGGATCCAGCCCGTGGTGCCGGTCTTCCCGGAGATCGTGCCCGAGGCCCGGACGCACCGGTTCAGCGCGTGCACGGTCACCGGTCCGGCCTGCTGGGTGAAGGAGCCGCTGTCGATGACGGGCCGGCCGCCGCGGGGCTGGATCTGTACGGACATCGGGCGCCGTTTTCCGGGCTTGGCCGCGACGGCGACGGCGCAGGCGTAGGAGCGGGTCCGGTAGACGCGCAGCTCCCCCGTCGAGAACTTCACCGTCTTCGCGGGCCGTCCGGCGCACACCGAGGCGGCGTCGGCACTGCTCGCCTCCACACCGCCGACGACGAGCCCGAGAGCGGTCGCCAGAGCCAGGGCGAGCAGGCGGAACGCCGCGCGTCCCGTACGCCCGCCGTGTCGTTCGGTCCCTCTGGTCACCAGCAGCCCCATCGCCATCGCCTCGTCGAACACACGGGCCCCTACCCGACACCTGTGCGCACCTACGTGTATCTGCCTACGACGCGGGAGGCCATCCGGAGGTTGCACCCGGCGCGCTCCGTGTTCCGCCCGGCCGGACCGGCCCACGATGGGCCCACCGGACAGAGCCGTACGAAAGCCTTACGAAAGGCGGGAATCGCAATGACCCGACTCCGCACCTCCGGGCGTCCTGGTGGCCCGCGCGTCATCGGCCGCACGCTGCTCGCCGCCGCGCTCCTGACCGCCGTGGCCGCCGTCCCGGCCGCCGCCGTCGTGCCGCAGGGCGCGCCGGCCGCCGCCGCGGCGCGCGCCGCGGCCCCGGCGTACGAGCAGGTCGTCCACTTCTACGGCGCCTACATCGACGCGGTCGCCGCCGAGGACGGCGCCGAACTGGCCGCCTCGTTGCGGGACTTCTACCTCACGCCCGGCCTGCGCGCCGAGCTGGGCGACTGGGAGGCTGCCCATGGCGCCGACGGTGTGCTGCACGCCCAGAACGCCCCGTCCGGCTTCCGTGTCAGCGGGGGCGACAGCGGCGCCGGGCACACCTGGTCGACGGTCCGGCTCACCTGGGGGTCGGACCAGGACCCCACGTACACGTATCTGAAGGTCCGCTCGGACCTGGCGACCGGGAAGATCTCCGGCATCCGGGAGTAGCCGCCCTTCCTCACACGGCCGCCGGCTCGTCCTCTCCTATGAAGGTGCGCCACAGCACCGCGTAGTGCCCGTTCCGGGCGAGGAGTTCGTCGTGGGTGCCGTCCTCGACGACGCGGCCGTGGTCCATCACCACGACCCGGTCGGCGCGGGCGGCGGTGGTGAGGCGGTGGGCGACGACGAGGGTGGTGCGCCGGCCCGCGAGCCGGTCGGTCGCCTGGTTGACGAGGGCCTCGCTGGCGAGGTCCAGGGACGCGGTGGCCTCGTCGAGCAGCAGGATGTCCGGGTCGACGAGTTCGGCGCGGGCGAGCGCGATCAGCTGGCGCTGGCCGGCCGACAGGTTGCGGCCGCGTTCGGCGACCTCGTGGAGGTAGCCGTCCTCCAGGGTGGCGATCATGTCGTGCGCGCCGACCGCCCGGGCCGCCGCCTCCACCTCGGCGTCGGTGGCCTCCGGCCGCCCGTACGCGATGGCGTCACGCACCGTGCCGGCGAAGAGGTACGCCTCCTGGGGGACGACCCCGAGCCGGTGCCGGTACGCCGTCATGTCCAGCGCGCGCAGATCGGTGCCGTCCGCCGTGACCCGGCCGCCCGTCGGGTCGTAGAAGCGGGCGACGAGCTTGACCAGGGTGGACTTGCCGGCGCCGGTCTCGCCGACGAACGCGACCGTCTGGCCGGCCGGGATGCGCAGGTCGATCCCGCTGAGCGCGGTCTCCTCGCCGCCGTACGCGAAGGACACGTCCTCGAAGGCGATGTCGCCGCGCAGCGACCTCACGTCCTGTGGTTCGTCCCGGTCGGCGGTGGACGTCGGCTCCTGGAGGAGTTCCTGGATGCGGCGGAGGGAGACGGTGGCCTGCTGGTAGCCGTCGAAGACCTGCGAGAGCTGCTGCACGGGGGCGAAGAACAGGTCGATGTAGAGCAGGTAGGCGACCAGCGCACCCGTAGTGAGCGTGCCGTTGTCGACCCGGCCCGCGCCGACGATCAGCACGGCGGCGGCGGCCACCGACGACAGCAGCTGGACGAACGGGAAGTACACCGAGATCAGCCACTGGCCGCGGACCCGGGCCTCGCGGTAGTGGTCGCTGCGGGCGGCGAACCGGTCGGAGCCGTCCCGCTCGCGGCGGAAGGCCTGGACGATCCGGAGGCCGGAGACGGACTCCTGGAGGTCGGCGTTGACGACGCTGATCCGCTCACGGGCCAGCTCGTACGCCTTGACGCTCTTGCGGCGGAAGAAGAACGTGCCGATGACCAGCAGCGGCAGTGTCGCGAAGACGACCAGGGCGAGTTCCACGTCGAGGACCAGCAGCGCCACCATGATCCCGAAGAACGTGACGACGGAGACGAAGGCCGTGACGAGACCGGTCTGGAGGAACGTCGACAGGGCGTCCACGTCCGTCGTCATCCGGGTCATGATCCGGCCGGTCAGCTCGCGCTCGTAGTAGTCCAGGCCGAGGCGCTGGAGCTGCGCGAAGATCTTCAGCCGCAGCGAGTAGAGCACGCGCTCGCCGGTGCGGCCGGTCATCCGGGTCTCGCCGGTCTGGGCCGCCCACTGCACCAGGACGACGAGGAGGCCGAGGGCGGAGGCCGTCCAGACCGCGCCGAGTGCCAGCTGGGTGACTCCGTCGTCGATGCCGTTCCTGATCAGTACGGGCAGCAGCAGGCCCGCCCCGGCGTCCACGGCCACCAGAGCCAGGCTGACCAGCAGCGGCAGCCCGAAGCCGCGCAGCAGCCGGCGGAGCCCGTAGGACTCCTCGGCGTGCACGGCGCGGGCCTCGTCGACGTCCGGGGTGTCGGTCGCCGGGGGCAGGGCCTCGACCTGGGCGAGGAGCTCGGGCGTGGCGGGGGTGCCGGCCGCGTCGGTCTCGCGCTCCTCCTCCTTGCGGACCCACAGCTCGGGCGTGATGCCCCGTTCGGCGTCGAACTCCGCGTCGATCTCCTCCTGGAGCGCGCGGTCGTCGGCGGGGTCCGGGGCCGCCTTGGTCAGGTGGCCGGGCGAGGTGCCGCCCAGCTCGTCCGGGTCGGTGAGCAGGCGACGGTAGAGCGCGCAGCGGCGCTCCAGCTCCTCGTGGGTGCCGATGTCGGCGAGCCGGCCGTTCTCCAGGACGGCGATCCGGTCGGCGAGGTTGAGGGTGGAGCGGCGGTGGGCGATCAGCAGGGTGGTGCGGCCGGCCATGACCTGACGCAGGGCGTCGTGGATCTCGTGCTCGACGCGGGCGTCGACGGCGGAGGTGGCGTCGTCGAGGAGGAGCAGCCGGGGGTCGGTGAGGATGGCGCGGGCGAGCGCGACGCGCTGGCGCTGGCCGCCGGAGAGGGTGAGTCCGTGCTCGCCGACCTTGGTGTCGTAGCCGTCGGGCAGGTCGGCGATGAACCGGTCGGCCCGGGCGGAGCGGGCCGCCTGTTCGATCTGTTCGTCGGTGGCGTCGGGAAGCCCGTAGGCGATGTTGGCGCGGATGGTGTCGGAGAACAGGAAGCTGTCCTCCGGTACGAGACCGATGGCGGCCCGCAGCGAGTCGAGGGTCAGTTCGCGCACGTCGTGTCCGCCGACGAGGACGGCGCCGTGCGTGACGTCGTAGAAGCGCGGCAACAGCAGCGAGACGGTCGACTTGCCGCTGCCGGACGCGCCGACGAGGGCGACGGTCTCGCCGGGTTCGATGGTCAGCGAGAAGCCGTCGAGGACGGGGCGGTCCTCGGTGTAGCCGAAGCGCACGTCGTCGAACTCGACACCGGCGGGGATGCCGGCCGGCAGTTCCTTGGTGCCGTCCTGGAGGGACGGTTCGGTGTCGATCAGTTCCAGTACGCGCTCCACACCGGCGCGGGCCTGCTGGCCGACGGTGAGGACCATGGCGAGCATCCGGACCGGGCCGACGAGCTGGGCGAGGTAGGTGGAGAAGGCGACGAACGTGCCGAGGGTGATCTCGCCGCGGGTGGCGAGCCAGCCGCCGAGGGCGAGCATCGCGACCTGGCCGAGTGCGGGGACGGCCTGGAGCGCGGGGGTGTAGCGGGAGTTCAGGCGAATGGTGCGCAGCCGGCCGGCGAAGAGCCTGCGCCCGACCTCGCGCAGCTTGCCGGTCTCCTGGTCCTCCTGCCCGAAGCCCTTGACGACGCGGACCCCGGAGACGGCGCCGTCGACGACTCCGGCGACGGCGGCGGCCTGCGACTGGGCGTACCAGGTGGCGGGGAAGAGGCGGGTGCGGGAGCGGCGGGCGATGTACCAGAGGGCGGGGGCGACGGCGACGGCGATGAGGGTCAGCAGCGGCGAGAGCCACGCCATGATCACCAGGGAGATCAGGAAGAGCAGGACGTTCCCGATGGTCATCGGGAGCATGAAGAGCAGGCTCTGGATCAGCTGGAGGTCGCTGGTGGCCCGGCCGACGACCTGTCCGGTGGAGAGCTCGTCCTGGCGTCTGCCGTCGAGGCGGGTGATCGTCCCGTAGATCTCGGTCCGCAGGTCGTGCTGGACGTCGAGGGCGAG
The DNA here is from genome assembly GCF_008042275.1 of Streptomyces sp. OR43. Lineage (GTDB taxonomy): Bacteria > Actinomycetota > Actinomycetes > Streptomycetales > Streptomycetaceae > Streptomyces. Next base: position 465,919 of record NZ_RDBK01000043.1, read on the forward strand.
CCGGCCGCCGTAGTAGCGGCGGATGTACGTGGAGACGTACACGAGTGCGGCCGCGACGATCAGCAGTCCGGTCCAGACGGCCAGGGACCGGGTGTGGCCGACGACCACATCGTCGATGATGACCTTGGTGACGAGGGGGACGAGGGCCATCACGGCCATGCCGGCGAGCGACGAGCCGAGCGCCAGCAGCACGTTGCGCCGGTAGCGCCAGGCGTATCCGCTCAGCCTCCGTGCCCAGCCGCGCGGCTCTCCGCCGCTTCTCTGCTCGCCTGCGTCCGACACGCGGTGCCTCCCGATCGACCTGCTGTACCGGAAGGCACCAACGCGGTGGGCTGCGGATTTCATCCCGCTGCAACAAATACGGGACCTTCGGCGTAGGTCCTCGGGCGGGCCCGGCCCGATCCGGACGAGAGGTTTCAGGCCGGTTCGGTGGGGGTCCGCGCGGGGCGGGCCGTGAGCCGCCCCAGATGGTGGAAGAACAGGTTGAGCAGGACGGCCGACAGCGTGCCGAGCATGATGCCGCTCTCGAAGAGCACCTGGAGCTGGCGCGTGGGCATGTGCTCCGCGAACTGGGGATAGGCCGTGGGCAGGAAGCCGATGCCGAGGCTCGCCGCGACCAGCACGGTGTTGCGGGCGTCGGAGAGGTCGGCCTTGACGAGGATCTGCACGCCGACGACGGCGATCGTGGAGAACAGGACGATGGTCGCGCCGCCCAGCACGGCGGCGGGCATGGCGGCGACCACCGCACCCACCTTGGGCATCAGGCCGAGGACCAGCATCAGCACGCCGGCCGCCGCGACGATCCAGCGGGAGGTGACGCGGGTCAGCCGCAGCAGTCCGACGTTCTGCGAGTAGACCGTGGTCGGGAAGGAGTTGATCAGCCCGGCCAGGACGGTCGCCAGGCCGTCGGCGCGCAGGGCTCGGGTGATGTCGCGTTCGTCGACCTCGCGTCCTGCTATCTCTCCGACGGCGAAGAACTGACCGATGGACTCCACCGCGATGATCACGAGGACGAGGACGATCGCGAGGACGGCCATGACGTCGAAGCGCGGTGCGCCGTAGTGCAGGGGGGCCTGCATGCCGACCCAGTCGGCCTCGCCTATGCCGGAGAAGTCCGTACGCCCCACGGTCGCGGCGAGTGCCGTTCCGGCGGCGAGGCCCACGAGCACGGCGACGGAGGCGAGGAAGCCCTTGGCGAACCGGGACAACACCACGATCACCGCCAGCGTGGCCCCGGCCAGGCCGAGATGCGCGGGGGTGCCGAAGTCGGCTGCGGAGGAGTCGCCGCCGCCGACCTGCCGCGCCGCGACACCCATCAGGGTCACGCCGACGATGATCACGATGGTGCCGGTGACCAGCGGAGGGAAGAAGCGGATGAGCCGGCCGAACACGGGCGCGACGAGGAAGAGGACCACTCCCGCCGCGATCACCGCTCCGAAGACCGTGGGCAGTCCCGCCTTCCCCCCACCCGCGGCGACGCCGACCGAGACCAGAGAGGGCACGGCCGCGGTCGACATGCCCTGGACGACGGGCAGCCGGATGCCGATGCCCGGCAGGCCGACCGTCTGCAGCAGGGTCGCGGCCCCGCAGGCCACCAGCGCGGTGTTGATCAGGGCCGCCGTGTCGGCAGCGGACAGCCCCATGCCCTGAGCCACCAGAAGCGGCATGACCACGGCGCCCGCGTAGAACGCGAGGACGTGCTGCAGGCCCAGCGCACCGAGTCGCCACCACTGCGGCACCGCCTCGACCGGATCGGCGACAGGACCTCCGGCGGTCTTCCCGTCCTGCCTCTCCTCCTGCTCCTCCCGCTGCCCGTGTGCCGGTTGCGTGTGCGTGTCGGTCATGATGTCGCCACCCTTCTCCGCCGGTCCTGGTTCCCGTCACGCCACGGCTCGGTCAGAGCCCCGAAATCCGCCCGCCGCACCAGGCGCTCCGCCCGCTCCCGGGCGTGCGCGGCCAGAGCCTCCTCGTCGACGCCCGGGCAGTGGCCGTTCTCGTACACGACGCGTCCGTCCACGAGCGTCATCACCACGTCCGCCGCACGGGCGGAGTAGACGAGCGCGGACACCGCCCGGTGCACGGGCTGCACGGCTGTCCCCGTCAGGTCCACGACCACCAGGTCGGCCGGCGCGCCCGGCCGGATCACCCCGCCGCCTTCGATACCCGCGTACCGGGCACCGTCGCGTGTCGCGGCCTCGATGGCCTCCTCGCACCGCACGGCCGAGGGATCGAGCCTGCTCAGGCGCTGCCCGAACAAGGTCTGCTTCATCACCTCGAACATGTCCTGGCGACCGCCCGCACTGGGGCCGTCCGTGCCGAGGGCCACCACCGCGCCCGCCTCGCGCAGGCCGCGCCACGGCATCGCTCCGGAGGCCAGGTAGGCGTTGGAGCAGGGGCAGTGGGCCACGCCCGCCCCGTACGCGCCGACCGCCTCGGTCTCCTCCTCGTCGAGCCACACCGCGTGGGCCAGTGTGGCGTGCTCGTCCAGCAGGTTCTCCGTCGCCAGCCAGGCCACCGGCCGTTTCCCGTACCGGTCCAGGAAGCTCTGCGGGTCCTTGGCCCCCTCACTGCAGTGGGTGTGCCAGCGGATCCCGTGCTCACGGGCGAGGGCAGCGGCTCCGCGCACCAGGTCCCGGTCGCCGTAGGAAAGGTTCAGAGGGGCGGGCCAGACGCGCACCTTGGACTCGGCGCCACGGGCGGCCACGCACTGCCGGGTGAGTTCGAGCTCCTGGTCGGTGCTGTAGCGGTAGAGGGATGTCGGCAGGCCGCGCGCCTCGGCCACGGCGGTACGGTCGCCGAGCATGCCGCGGGCGACCGCCCCGCGCAGTCCGATCTCCTCGATCGCGTCGGCGACGGCCAGCACGGTCTCGGGGTCGCTGGGCGCGTAGTGGTGGTCGACGACCGTGGTGATGCCGGCCCGGGCAGCCTCCACTGCACCCAGCCGGGCGGCGATCCGGGCGTCCTCGGAGTCGAGGTGAATGGCGTACGGCCACATGAACTCGTTCAGCCACCGCCCGATGGCCAGGCCGTCGCCGATGCCCCGGGCCAGGCTCTGGAACAGGTGGGTGTGAGCGTCGGTGAAGCCGGGCAGGACGGCGCTGCCACGGCAGTCGACCGTGCGGAGCGGGCGCCAGCGGGCGACCAGCTCGGCGGTCGGGCCTGCGTCGACGATCCGGTGGCCGTCGACGGCCACCGCTCCGTCGGGGTGAACGGTGCGCGCGTCGTCGACGGTGACCACCTGGGCACCGGACAGCAGCAGCGTGCACGGACGTGGTTCGGACATGCGGGACCCCGCTTTCGTGCGTGGGTTCGGAAGGGGCCGCCGTGGCCGTTCGCGCGTGCGGCCACGGCGGCGGCGGTCGCCCTGGGGGGGGCGGCTGCGCTGGGGGCGGCTGCCCGTCAGCCGGCGAAGTTGGCGGCGATGCGCTGCCGCAGGTACTCCTCGGCGGTGATCGGCGCGTGGCGCCCGTCCGGCGCGGCGATCACCGCGTCCCGGTCGGCCTGCGCGAAGTACGCGATGGAGTGGCGAGGCCCCTGGTCGTCGTCCGGGCCGGGCGTGGCGACCCGGTGGAAGTTGGACGGCAGGAGGTCGCCGCTCCACCGCATGAGCATGTCGCCGATGTTGCAGGTGATGAGGTCGCCGCAAGCCGGCACGGGAGTCCACGCACGGCCGTCCGCCTCCTTTCCGGGGCACACCTGGAGACCGTCCTGCCCGTCACGCTGGAAGAGGAGGGTCAGACAGTCGAAGTCGGTGTGGGCTCCGGCGCGCCACCCGCCGTCCGCCCGGCCGCGTGCCTGCTCGGGGACGGCGTAGTAGTGCAGCAGCCGCAGGGTGCTCTGGTGGAGAGGGCTGGCCGGATCGTGCCGCCGGGCGAAGAAGTCACGTGCGAATCCGAGACGTTCGGCGAAGCAGGACAGCACCTGGTGGGCGACGGTGTGACAGCGGCGCTCGAAATCGAGCAGGGTCTCGCGGAACCCCGGCAGTTCGCCCTCGTCCGGCCAGAGCCCGTCCATGTGCGGCCGGGTGAGCTGGTAGGACTCCTTCTCGTCCGGGGTGCCGGTGGAGGGGCGTACCTGACTTCGGTACTCCCAGCCCGTGTTCAGCCCCTTCTTGAGCGCGTTGCGGCTCTTGACGGCGACGGGCAGGTCGAAGTACGCCTGGGCCGCGGCGAACGCCGCGTCGATCTCGGCCGGGTCGAGGCCGTGCCCCGAGAGCTGGAAGAAGCCGATCTCGGTGGCGGCCTGCCACAACTCCTCGGCGATGTCGGCGCGGCGGGCATCGAAGTCGGTCAGATCGACGACCCGGATGTCCCGGGCAGCGGTCGCGGTCCCGGTCGCGGCGCCCATCCGCCGCTCCCGGTCGAGCTCCTCCTCGGCCCCGGTCACGCGCTCGGCGGGCATGCTGTACGGCTCTGTGGTCAACGTGGTTCTCCCTCTTCGCTGCGTACGCGGCCGTTGAGCCGGTACGCGGGGGAACGAAGCGCGGTCACCGCCCCCGGCGCTTCCACCGTCCCGCACAGGGCGGGCCGGGCACGCACGCACCGGCCTTGCTGCCGGACGCGTCGTGAGCTTGCAGCCCGGGTGGAGGGTCGAGCCCGTCGGTCCCGGGAGCTGCGCGATGCCGAGAGTCTTGCGCCCAGGTGTTACGGGGGCGCTACGGAAAGTGTCCCCCGGGTTAAAGCGAAGGCCCGGGGACCCATCCGGTGGGCCCGGAGGGGATTCCGCGTCGAGCGAGGCGCCGGGGTGCCGCGGCCCCGGGGAGAGCGTGCCGGGCTCCGCGAACCCGGCACGCTCCGGACCAGGGACCCAGGTCCCTGGTCCGGACGGACTACCGCACGGGCACGGTGAGCATCCGGCCGGCCGGTGCCTCGGGTACCGGCGGGATGGCCTCCTGGAGGAGCGGGGTCACGGTGGGGGCGTCCGCCCGGCGCAGGGTGCGGGCGGACAGGTCGCGCAGGATGCGCGGCTTCGCCGGCGGCAGGTTCAGGTCCTTGTGCACGACCTTGGCGACGGCCTGGATGGTGTTGACGCCGTCCGTCATCGTCTTGTTGTCCTGGGTGAGCACCGTGAGCACGTAGTCGTGCCCCTTGCCCGTGAAGGCGCCGATGCTGTGTACCCGCCAGCCGTGGGTGGCGCGCTGCAGCCAGCCGTTCTTGACCTGGACGGTGACGCCGGCCGGGGCCCCGGCGGGCGTGCCCCAGCGCTGGCCCGAGACGACCTTGCGCATCAGGCCGAGCTCGTAGGAGCGGGCGCTGTCGGTGAGCACGGAGTTCTTGGCGGTGAGGAGGGTCAGCAGCCGTTGCTCGTCCTGGGCGGTGATCTGGGTCAGCCCCCAGTAACCGCCGGACCCGGGCACGGTGTGCGTCATCCCGGCCGCCTTGAGGAAGGCGTTGACCTTGGTGACGCCGAGCTGCTTCCACAGGGCGGTGGTCGCGTTGTTGTCGGACTTGGTGATCATCGCGGTGCTGAGGTCGGCCTCGCGCTGCGTGAGGTGGCGGCCGCGCTTGGCGTTGTCCCAGAGCAGCGTGGCCAGCACGGTCGCCTTCACGACGCTGGCGGAGTCGTACTTCGACGTGGCCCGGAGCGTGCACGTGGTCTTCGTGGTCCGGTCGTAGAGGGCCACCGCGGCGGTCGACGCGCGTCCCTTGAGCGCGGCGGTGATGTCCTTCGACAGCTTGGCGGCGAGCCCGGACCTCGCCGAGGTGCAGCTCGCCGTCGGTGTGGCGGCCGCGGCGGGTGCCGCGGCCGCCACGGGTGCGAGCACGCCGACGGCGAGCGCGGCACTGAGTGCGCCGCGGGCACGTCGGGATATGCGGGGTGTCGTCATGTGTGTGGCTTCCCGTCCCCTGAGGTTCGTGGGCGCGCCCCCCGGCGTGCCCACTGGGTTGACTCGCGGGCGGGCGGAAAGTTGTACGACGAAGGTGGTTCGTGCCCGATTTCATGCCCCGCTCCGTGTCCGCTCCCGTGCCCGGGTTCACGCACGCCTCGTCGCGGCGTTCCGCCGCGGGCCGTGGCGGGTAGTGATGCCCTCTGCCGGTGGAACGGAGGAGGGACCATGCCGGAGGAGCAGTCCACGGATGCCTATCGCTGCGGTCAGTTGTACGCGGCCCTGGAGACCTTGCAGTTGCTCGCCGACATCGGTTCGCGCGCGCTGGGCCGCGCGGACATGCGGGACAACGCCGCGAAGAAGCCCCGCACCCATATGACCGAACCGCTGATCATGGTGGGCCGGTCCCTTCATTCCGCGCGGCTGCGTGGCCGGGCGGCCGCGGCCGGCGCGGTGTTCCGGATGATCCCGGATCTGCTGCCGGCGGCCCGGGACCTGCCGGGCAGCCAGGACGCCGCGCAGCGCGAGGAGTTCGCCCGGGGCAGGCGGGATCAGCTGGAGGTCATCGGCAAGGAGACCGCCGCGCTCTGAGGCGACGCGCCTGTGCCCGGGACGGCTGCGGTCCCGGGCACACAGGCATGAGGGCCTCGGAGGTGCGTCGCCTCGCGTCGCCTCGTCAGAGGTGCGTCGGCGCGAACATCCGCAGCAGCGCCGGGAGTACGACGACCGAGGGGCCGGGCTGCGCGAGGGCCTTGGCCAGGTCGTCGGTGAGCGCCTCCGGGCTCGTACGGACCGCGGGGACGCCGAAGGACTCGGCGAGGGCCACGAAGTCCGGGCGGGACAGTTCCGTCGCGCTGGTCTCGCCGAACGCGTCGGTCATGTACTCGCGCAGGATGCCGTAGCCGCCGTCGTCGACGATCAGCCAGGTGACGGGCAGGTCGTACTGGCGGGCGGTGGCGAGTTCCGCGATCGAGTACATCGCGCCGCCGTCCCCGGACACCGCGAGGACGGGCTTCGTCCGGTCGGCGGCGGCCGCCCCGATGGCGGCCGGGAAGGCGTAGCCGAGGCCGCCGGAACCCTGGGCGGAGTGCATGGTGTTGGGGTGGCGGGCGTCGAAGGCGGCCCAGGCCCAGTAGCCGAGGATCGTCATGTCCCAGAAGCTGGGTGACGCGTCGGGCAGGGCGGTCCTGATCCCGGCGACGAGGCTTTGTTCCAGGGTGAGTTCCTGGGCGGCGATCCGGTCCCGTACCCGGCCGAGCACCGCCGCGACGCGCTCGGCGGCGGCCGGGTCCGGGCGCGGGGTGACCGCGTCGAGGAGGTCGGCCAGCGCGTCGCGGGCGTCGGCGTGGATACCGAGGGCCGGGTGGTTGGCCTCCAGCTTCCCGGCGTCGGCCTCGATCTGCACGACACGGCCGCGGGGCGCGAACGTGTAGTAGTTCGAGGAGAGTTCGCCGAGTCCGGAGCCGACGACGAGCAGGACGTCGGCGTCCTCCAGGAAGTCCGTCGTGTGCCGGTCCTCGATCCAGGACTGGAGGGAGAGCGGGTGCTCCCACGGGAAGGCGCCCTTGCCGCCGTACGTGGTGACGACCGGGGCGCCGAGCTTCTCCGCCAGGGCGCGCAGCTTGCCGGACGCGTCGGAGCGTACGACTCCGCCGCCCGCGATGACCGCCGGGCGCTCCGCGTGCGACAGCAGGTGCGACGCCACCGCGATGAGTTCGGGGCGGGCGTGCACCTCGCGCGGGGTGGCGTCCATCGCGGTGACGACGGGCAGGGTCGTCTCGGCGCTGAGCACGTCCTCGGGGATCTCGATCCAGACCGGGCCGTGCGGGGCCGTGAGCGCGGACTCCCAGGCGGCCGCGATCGCGGACGGGATCTGTGAGGCGGTACGCACGGTGTGCACGGACTTCACGATGTCGCGGAACGACGCCTTCTGGTCACGCAGCTCGTGCAGATAGCCGTGCCGGCCGCCGCCGAGGCCCGCGCTCGCGATCTGGCTGGAGATCGCCAGTACGGGGGCGGAGGCGGCCGCCGCCTCCTGGAGCGCGGCGAGCGAGGTGAGCGCGCCGGGTCCGGTGGACAGCAGGAGCGGGGCGACCTCGCCGGTGACGCGCCCGTAGGCGTCGGCGGCGAAGCCCGCGTTGTTCTCGACGCGCAGGCCGACGTAGCCGAGGGACGAGCGGCGCAGCGCGTCGAACATGCCGAGCGCGTGCTGCCCGGGCAGGCCGAAGACCGTGGTGGCGCCGAGGCCCTGGAGCGTCTCGACGACGAGGTCGCCGCCGTTGCGTCCGGGCGGCGGGCTGAGTGCGGCGGCGAGCTGGGCGGGCGTGAGCTCGGGCCGCTCGTCGTGGTGGTCGTGGCTCACTGGTCCCCCGCCTCCACGGCCGGCTGCCGGGCGTCCGCGATCTGGCGGGTCATGATCGTCGTCAGTTCGTACGCGGCGTGCGAGGCGGCGACGGAGGTGATCTCTGCGTGGTCGTACGCGGGGGCGACCTCGACCAGGTCGGCGGAGACCAGGTTGCAGGAGGACAGCCCGCGCACGATCTCCAGCAGCTCCCGGGAGGTGAGGCCGCCGGCCTCGGGGGTGCCGGTGCCGGGGGCGTGGGCCGGGTCCAGGACGTCGATGTCGATGGAGATGTAGAGCGGCCGGTCGCCGATGCGCTGACGCAGCTGGTCGGCGATCTCGTCGACGCCGCGCCGCATGACGTCGGCGGAGGTGACGATGCCGAAGCCCATCTTGGCGTCGTCGGTGAGGTCCTGCTTGCCGTACAGCGGGCCGCGGGTGCCGACGTGGGAGAGCGCGGACGTGTCGAGGATGCCTTCCTCGACGGCCCGGCGGAACGGGGTGCCGTGGGTGTACGCGGCGCCGAAGTACGTGTCCCAGGTGTCGAGGTGTGCGTCGAAGTGGAGCAGCGCGACGGGGCCGTGCTTCTTGGCGACGGACCGCAGCAGCGGCAGCGCGATGGTGTGGTCGCCGCCGAGCGTCATCAGCCGGGCGCCGGTGGAGAGGAGGTCGTCGGCGGCGGCCTCGATCGTCTCGACGGCCTCGTTGATGTGGAACGGATTCGCCGCGATGTCCCCGGCGTCGGCGACCTGGGCGAGGGCGAACGGCGAGGCGTCCTGCGCCGGGTTGTACGGGCGCAGCAGCCGCGAGGCCTCCCGGATCGCGTTGCCGCCGAAGCGGGCGCCGGGCCGGTAGGAGACGCCCGAGTCGAAGGGCACCCCGACGACGGCGACCTCCGTCGTGCCGACCTCGTCGAGGCGGGGCAGCCGCGCGAACGTCGCGGGTCCGGCGTACCGCGGGACACGGGACGAGTCGACGGGGCCGCGCGGCGCTTCGTTGCTGCTCATGGGGTGGAGGGCCTTTCCTTCGTTCCTTCGGTGACGCGCTGCTTCGAGTGTGCCGGATCCCGCGGAGGGGCATGGAAGCGCGCGTTCGGGTCCGCTCCGACGCTAAGCGGCCGGGCGGACACCCTGAAGTGTATGTTTCATCCATCGCGACCGTTGAGAACGGACGAACCCTCCATGCCCCTCCGCGGGATCCGGCACACTCGAAGC
>NZ_RDBK01000043.1:475400-545372 GCF_008042275.1 Streptomyces sp. OR43
GCCCCGCACCATCGAGGCGCCGCCCAACCTGCCCGAGGGCAAGGCGGGCAACATCGCGATGTRGCTCCTGCCGGTCGCCGGGGTCATGTCGTCCGTCGTGATGATGACGGTCGTCCGCAACAGCCAGTTCGCCGGACTCGGCGCGATCATCCTCGTGGTCACCGTCATCGGCTCCGCGGCCCTGCTCCTCMCGCAGCGCGGCAAGGCCCAGCGCACCCGCCGCACACAGCGCGAGGCCTATCTCGCCTATGTGGAGGACCTGCGCGAGGAGCTGTCGGCCGAGGAGCGCGAGCGGCGCGGGCGCGCGGACGTACTGAACCCGTCGCCGTACTCCCTGTACGACATCGTGCGCGACCCGGCCCGGCTCTGGGAGCGGCGACGGGTCGACGACGACTTCCTGCGGGTACGGGTCGGCACCGGCGAGATGCCGGTGCGGGACCTCCAGATCGCCGAACAGGGCTCGTCCGTCCTCACACCCCCCGACCTCTTCATGCTGAACGAGGCCTCGGCCGTGGTGACCCGCTTCCGCAACGGCACCGAGCTCCCCCTGACCGTCCCCCTCGACCGCGTCGGCAACGTCAGCGTCATCGGCCCCCGCGAGGACTGCCTGCGTGTCGCCCGCGCCCTGCTCGTCCAGGCGGCCGCCCTGCACGCGCCCGACGACGTGGCCGTCGCCGTCGCCGCCCCGGGCGACCGCATAGCGGACTGGGAGTGGGCCAAGTGGCTGCCCCACCTGCTGGACCCCGAGCAGTTCGACGGCCCGGTCGCCGCCCGCCGCATCGCACCGTCCGCACCCCAGCTGGCCCGCCGGCTCGACGCGGAGCTGCGCCGCCGGGCCTCGTACGCCGCCGAGGTCCGCCGCGGACTGGCCGGCCGGGACGCGCTGTCCATGAACTCCCGGCTGCTCGTGGTCACCGACGGACACGGCGAGGACGCCGTCGACCTGCCGCGCCCCGACGACGCCGTCGGGCTGCGCGAGATGGGCGTGACCGTGGTGCACCTGCTCGAACAGCGGGTGCAGGAACCGGGACACGTCAACGTACGCATCACCGTCGACGGCACCGGCGTGACCATCGAGGACCTGCGCGAGGCCGAACCGGTCCAGGCGCACGGCACGGTGGACGAGGTCGGTGTGCCGTTCGCCGAGGGCCTGGCCCGGATGCTCGCCCCGCTGCGGCTCTCCGCCGAGTCCCTGATGGACGCCCCGCTGTCCGGCCCGGTCGAGTTCGCCGCGATGCTGGGCATCGACGACGTGGCCCGGCTCGACCTGGACCGGCTGTGGGCGCCGCGCGGGGACCGCGCCTTCCTGCGCGTCCCGATCGGCATCAGCGACACCCACGAGCCGGTGCTCCTGGACCTCAAGGAGTCCTCAGAACTCGGCATGGGCCCGCACGGGCTGTGTGTGGGCGCCACCGGGTCAGGGAAGTCGGAGCTGCTGCGGACCCTCGTGCTCGGCCTGGTGGCCACCCATTCGCCCGAGGACCTCGCGCTCGTCCTGGTCGACTACAAGGGCGGCGCCACCTTCGCACCGTTCGCCGGCCTGCCCCATGTCGCGGGCGTCATCACCAACCTGGAGAACCAGGCCGGACTGGTCGAGCGGGTCCACTCCTCGCTCGCCGGTGAGGTCAAGCGCCGCCAGCAGGCCCTGAAGGACGCGGGCAACGTCGCCGACATCGGGGACTACGCGGCCCTGCGCGCTTCGAGGCGCCCGGACCTCGCCCCGCTGCCCCACCTCTTCGTCGTGATCGACGAGTTCGGTGAACTGCTCACCGCCAAGCCGGACTTCATCGACCTGTTCCTCTCCATCGGCAGGATCGGGCGCTCCATCGGCGTCCATCTGCTGCTCTCCAGCCAGCGGATCGAGGGCGGCAAGCTCAAAGGGCTGGAGACCTACCTCTCGTACCGGCTCGGCCTGCGGACCTTCTCGGCCGACGAGTCGCGCACGGTCCTGGACACCACGGACGCCTTCCACCTGCCGCCGCTGCCCGGTTTCGGCTACCTCAAGGTCGACACGAGCCACTACGCGCGGTTCAAGGCGGGCTACGTCTCCGGCGGATACCGCGGTCCTGTCCGGCACGCCGACGAGGCGGAGACCGGGCCGCTCGCCCTGGAGTACGAGGCGTTCAACACCCTGGCCGGACCGGACAGCGGTCGGCAGGCACCGGAGCCCGCATCCCGTCGCCGCGAGACCGGTCCCACCGAACTCGGCATCATGGTCGACCAGTTGACGGGCGCCGCCCCCGGCGTCCGCAGCATCTGGCTGCCCCCGCTGCCCTCCGCGATCGCCCTGGACACGGTCGCCGGTCCGCTGGACGTCGGCCCGCGCGGCATGCGCCTGGCAGGGGCGCGCACGGTTGGCGGCGGGGCAGGTACGGGGAGCGGTCCGACCGGTACAGCAAGCGGGCGGGCCGGCACGGGAAGCAGTCCGACGGGCACAGCAGACAGCCCGGCAGCCACGGGCGGCGGTCCGGCCGGCGCCCGTCAGCAGGGTCCGCTCCGGGTGCCGCTCGGCCTGCTGGACGACCCGGCCAAGCAGTGGCAGGGGCAGTGGTTCCTGGACCTGACCGTGGCCGGCGGCCACGCGGCCGTGATCGGCGGCCCGCAGTCCGGCAAGACGACGCTCCTGCGCACGCTCGTCCTCTCCCTCGCGCTGACCCACACCCCGCAGGAAGTCGGCGTCTACGGCCTCGACCTGGTCGGCGGCGGCCTCCAGGCGCTGGCGGAGCTGCCGCACGTCGGCGGCATCGCGGGCCGCGCCGACCGCGAGCGGGCGGCCCGCACCGTCGAGGAGGTCCGCGCCATGCTCGCCGTGCGCGAGGACCTCTACCGCGAGCACGGCATCGATTCGGTCGAGCAGCTGCGCACGCTGCACGCGGCGGGGCGACTGCCGCAGCTGGCGTCCGCCGAGATCGTGCTCGTCATCGACGGATTCGGCGCGTTGCGCGACGACTTCGACGACCTCGACGACGCGGTCGCGGACATCCTCAAGCGCGGTGGCGGCTACGGCATCCACGTCGTCGCGGGCATGCTGCGCTGGAACGACGTACGCATCGCCATCCAGTCCAACTTCGGCACCCGTGTCGAACTGCGGCTGAACGATCCCGGCGAGTCGAGCATCGAGCGCAAGCTCGCCGCGACCCTGTCGCCCGACGAGCCCGGCCGGATCCTCACCGACGGCAAGCTCTTCGCCCAGGTCGCGCTCCCCCGCACGGACGGGGCCTGCGACACGGCGGACCTGGGTGCCGTGCTGGAGCGCACGGCACGCGCGGTCCGCGCCACCTGGCACGGCGACGTCGCCCAGCCGGTACGGGTGCTGCCGCACATCCTGGAGCCCGCACGGCTGCCGGGACCGGTCGCCGAGCCGCAGCGGGTCCCGCTCGGTCTCGACCAGTCGGCGCTGGCACCCGCCCTGCTCGACCTGTTCGGCCACGACCAGCACCTGCTGGTGCTGGGGGACAGCGAGTGCGGCAAGACGAACCTGCTGCGGACGGTCGCGCGCGGGCTGGTCGACCGTTACGGCGAGGACGACCTGGTCTTCGCCGTGATGGACCCGAGGCGCTCGCTGCGCGGGGTGGTCCCGGAGGAGTTCAACGGTGGCTACGCGTACAACTCCAAGCTGTGCGCCGGGCTTTCGGCCGGGATCGCCACCGAGCTGGAGAAGCGGCTGCCCGACGAGAACGCGCGCCTGGAGGACCTGGAGCCGGGCAGCTGGGGCAAGGGGCCGCGCATCGTGGTGCTGGTCGACGACTACGACGTCCTGACGACGGCGGGCCAGTCGCCGCTGGCCGCGTTCCTCCCGTACATCCCGTCGGCGGTCGACATCGGCCTCCACTTCGTGCTGACGCGGCGCGTGGCCGGTGCCTCGCGCGGCATGTACGAGCCGCTGGTGCAGGGCCTGCGGGAGTCGGGCGCGTCGGCCCTGGTGATGTCCGGCGACCGGAGCGAGGGACAGCTCTTCCCCGGCGTCTATGCGTCTCAACAGGCAGCTGGCCGAGGCGTGTTCATCCAGCGGGGCCGTCCGAACCGTCTGGTCCAGACGGTGTACGCACCGGCGTGAGGGACTCCGTGGACCACCTTTTCCCCCGAACACCGAAGGACCGGACGACTCCATGACGAAAGACGTCATCGCGCTCACCGCCCGCATGCCCGACCCGTGGACCGTGCTCGCGGGCCTGCTCTCCGGCGGCCCGGACAAGCTGGTGGGAACACGGGGCGACGGCGCCGTGGTGCAGCTCTGCGACACGCAGGGCCGCCCGCTCGTCTCGGTCGAGGCACCGTTGCTGGTCGCCGTGGAGGGCGAGGCGGAACGGCTGCTGGGGGCGACGCCGCCACCGGTGCCGTACTGGTGGACGGAGGCCCGCGCCACCACGGGCGTCGCGGAGGCGGAGCGGCTCGCGGGCACGTTCGCGACCCGGCTCACCGCGCTGGTGGGCGGCTCGGCCTGGCCGCCGGACGCCGTCGGTTCGCTCACCGTGGTGCCGTCGGACGGGGTGCGGGTCGCCCCGGCACCGGCCGCCGCGCAGCCCGCCGTCGACGTGCTCACGGAGAAGGTCGCCGTCGTCATCCAGGACCGTCCGGTCGTCGCGATGACCGCCTGGCTCTCCGACGCCTTCCGCGCGGCCGCCGGGGCCGGGCTCGGCCTCCAGATCGTCAGCCCGGCGGGGACCACGCTCTCCCCCGCCGTACGCGACAGCCTCGGCGGGTGGCCGTCGCGCTGGGTCGTTCAGGACGAGCGGGACGGCTACTACGACGGCCTGACGGGGGCCGTACTGCGGTGGCAGGACGGCGCGTTCGCCCCGCCCGGCTCCCCGGACCCCGCGGAAGCTTCGGATTTTTCGGAGGGCGACCCGCACACGCGGGTGGCGGCCACCTACCAGGAGGTCACGGACACGGGTGAGCGCCAGCTCGGCCTGACCTTCCGCATGGTCCACCCGGCGGACGACCGGCTGGTGCTGGGCGGCGGCCTGGAGACGGTGTGGCGGGAGCTGACGGGGAAGCCGCCGGCCGGCTGGGGTACCTCGGAACCGGCCAACCTGCCCTGGTCTCTGAGCCAGTTGACCGACGTGGCCCATCGCAGGGCGCCGGAGCCGACCTGGCTCGTCGTGGTCGGCGGCCCGGACCGGCCGGGCCTCGCCACCGTACGCGTCACGCGCACGGAGGCGGGCGTCGAGGAGCACGTCACGATGGCGCTCGGCTACGGAAGCGGCGAGGAGTGCCCCGTGGACGCCCTGCCCGCCCTCGCGGAGGCACTCGCCACCCGGCACCGCCTCCAGTCGATGCTCGTACAGCTTCGCAAAGCGCGACGCGACATGGCGGTGCCCGCACGCTTCGAAGGGCCGGGCGTTCCGCTGGCGTTCGTCCTGGGCGCGGATGAGGTCCGCGACCTGCCGGGCGACCGCGCCCGCCGCACACCCCTGCCGCAGGCGCCTCTGCCTCTCGGCCCGAAAACGCGCCCTGCGCTGTACTACCCGCTGCCGGGCGACCCGTCGGACCTGTCGGGCTGGCTGGACTTCGAGCGACTGATGCGCCATCTCAAGGGGGCGCCGTGACCGCGCCCGGTGTCATGACTCTGCAACAACGACAATCTGTCCGATTGCAGATTGCAGTAGCGACGCACGAGTTGATAGACATGTATTCGATCAAGAGGGTTTTCGTTCGAGCGGGTGGGGGAAGCTGATGAAGTTCAACATGGGGGCCTCGGTCCTCTCGACCCTGATGTCGAAGTCACAGGGCTCCAGTACGGATCTGGGCACGCTGATCCGGCAGTTGATCGCGGCGGCGGAACCGCTGGAGGGCAAGTTCCACGGGTCGGGCAAGGTCGCGTTCGACGACTTCAAGAACCGCTCCGACGAGATCACCGCGGCGCTGAACGCCTCGCTCTCCGGAATCCTCGGCGGCCAGTCCGGGATGGACGCGGCCTTCGGCTCGGGTGACCAGGAACAGGGCGAGAACGCGAAGACGCAGATGGCGTCGGCCAACTTCGACGCGGCCCGTTTCTCGGGCCGCTGACACCGGCCCGCCCGACGGGCGGGCGGCGGGTTTTCGTTCTTTCTCACGGGGAGTGATGGGTGATGGCAGGAAACGCGGGCGACACCGACCGGCGGGCGTACGACACGGGCGCCTCCACCGAGGTCCAGGGCAACATCCAGGTGGTGATCGCCCAGCTGGAGGCGGTGATCACGGCTCGGGACACACAGGTGAAGGCGGCGATGAGCGACTTCGCGGCGGACGGCGTGGCGGACGAGTACCACGGCAAGGAACTGCGGTGGAACGCGACCTCGCAGGAGGTCAAGAACATCATCCAGCTGCTCCGTTCGACGCTGGAGAAGAACGACGGCACCGCGCAGCAGACGCTGGCGCGCGCCAAGGCCGCGGTCGACAACATCGGCTGAGCGGTCTGGCTGTGACGCCCGTCGGAAGAATCGTTCCTTCTTCTTCCGACGGGCGCTGGTTCCGGATCAGGTACGGGCACGGGGGGCGGGTTTTCAGTGACGGCGTGGGACATCAAGCCGCAGGGTGTGCAGGGGCAGCTGAAGCAGGTCGGTCGGCACGCGGGTGACCTGGAGAAGGCGCTGAACGCGATGGTCACGGCCATGTCGGAGGCGGCGACGCATGCGGGGACGGCGGTGCCGGGCACGGCGGCGTCACTGCCGGTGGCGGGGCCGGTGGCGGTGGGGGCGGAGCCGTTGTCGCATCCGACGCTGGGGCCGGTGGCTGCGGCGCTGGGCACGTACATGACGGAGCGGAAGCCGCAGCTGAAGTCGATGGCGGAGCGCATCCAGGCCGCTGTGCTGGGTGCGGCGACGGCGACGAACGAGTACGTGGAGGGCGACCTGGACACGGCCAAGCAGGCCCAGGACGCCGCGAAGTCCGTGCGTCTGGATCTGCTGAAGGACATGGGGGCCGCCAAGTGAGCAAGAACGAGGCGGTCTCCCCGTCGGGCATCCCCGTCTTCACCGGCAACCTTGCCCTGCTGGACACCAGCGTGACCGCGCTGACGAAGGCCGCGGGGTCGATCGCCACGTCCGCCGGTGACGTGCACAGCAGCTTCGGCGGCCTCCAGGCGTTCTACAAGGCGCCCGAGGCCGACCAGCTGTTCGCGACGACGAAGCCGGTCGCGGACCGCGGGACGTCCCTGAAGTCGGACCTGGCCACGATCACGGCCGCGCTGAGCACGTACTCAAACGACGCCCACCCGCTGGTAGAGAAGCTGAAGCAGCTCAAACTCGACGCCGACGCCTTCCTGGTCCAGATCCGGGACGACGACAAGTGGCGCGAGGACGGCGACCTGGTCGACGAGAACAACGGCCGCCACGCCGAGATCATCGAGACCTGGACGGCGTTCCAGGCCGTGGAGCGGGCCTGCCACGACAAGATCGTCGCTCTGGTCGGCGGCCCCGCGCTGAAGATCGACGACGGCTCCGGCAAGAAGGGGACGTACGGCTACGACGCCGAGACCCTCAAGCACGCCGAGGGCCTGCCCTGGGGCGACCCCGTCGAGGAATCGAAACCCTGGTGGCACGTCCACGAACACGCCTGGGACTTCGTCAAGGGCTTCTTCGTCGACGGTGTCTGGGGCACCATCAAGGGCCTGGGCACCCTGGTGGGCACCGACGGCTGGGACTCCGCCAAGCAGGCCTGGTCGGGCCTGGGCAAGCTCGCCACCGGCCTGGCGATCACCGCTTCCCCGCTGGGCGTCGCGTACTGGATGACCCCCGAGGACCAGCTCCCCTCCTACCTGCGTGACTCCCGCACGGCCATGAAGGAGACGGGCAAGGCGCTGCTGGCCTGGGACCAGTGGGGCGAGAACCCCTCCCGCGCCGCCGGCGCGGTGACGTTCAACGTCATCACGACCGTGTTCACGGGCGGTGCGGGCGGCGCGGCCTCCGGCGCCGGCAAGGCCGCCCTCGCGGCGAAGGCCCTGTCCACCGCGGGCAAGGTGGGCCGGTTCGTCGACCCGATGACGTACGTCTTCAAGGGCGCGGGCATGGGCCTGACGAAGATCGGCGACGTGATGGCCGGCTTCAAGGGCCTGGGCAGCACCCAGATCCCCGCCCTCCCCGAAGGCACCATCACCCTCCCCGACGGCGGCTTCAAACTCGCCGACGGAACCCTGCACCTCCCGGAGGGCTCGGCGGTCCCGGAGGCCGCCTTCGAGGTCCCGAGCAACTCCTACAAGCTCCCGGACGGCACGGCCATCCCCGCCGGAGCGATCGACCTGGGCGACGGCGTGGTCCGCCTCCCGGAAGGCATGGCACCCCCCGCCGGCTCCCTCCACATCCCCGAAGGCGCCCTCAAACTCCCCGAAGGCACCACCGCCCTCCCCGAGAACGTACTCAAGGGCACGGACGAACACGGCAACACCGTCTACCTGGACCGCCCGGGCAACGTCCTCAAGGAAGACGGCACCCTCAAGCAACACCACACCGCCGCGAAGCAGGAAGGCGTGGCCACGGGGGCGGAAGCCCCGGCCACGGTCAAGGTCCCGGAGCACGAACTGGTCGGCGCCGGCGCCCACTCCATCGCCGGCAACGCGGACGGGGCTCTCCGCACGGGCGACGACCTGAGCGGCGCGGGGCGGGCCGGCGACGAGGCCACTGGCACGGGTGCCGGTACGGGCAGGAGCCCGGGCGGGTCGGCAAGCAACCTGCCCGGGGGCTCGGCGGGCAACTACGTGCCGAGTAACAACCTGGAGGGCGGCGGGCCGGTCGGATCGGGCGGCCACCACCCAACGAACAACCTCGATGGTGGAGGGTCCGGCGGGGGTCATAGCGACCTCGGCGCCACCGGCGGCCACGACGTGCCCGACGGCGCAGGCACCGCTGACGACGGCGCTACGGCTTCGCCGACGCACCGCGCAGACGAGGGCTCCGCGGGTAGCGGTGGAGGTCCCGCCGAGCGAGAACTGACCGCCGCCGAGCGGAAGAAGCTGCAAGACAGGCATGTGTGGTTGGCCAACAACAACGACGTGTGGCGCGAAACTCACTACCGAGGCGACGGCCATCGCTGGGACAAGAACGTCAAGGTCGACGGCGTTGAGCTGCCCATCCTCAAGAAGGGTGCCAACGGCGCGTGGGTTGCCAAGTACGACCTCCCGCACGGCCCTTCGGAGATCAAGCACAGCCGAACACCACTCAAGCCGGACTCCGCTGACCCCAGGCACATCCCACAGTTGGACGAGGCCGCGAAGAACAGCAGGGTGAGCGTGGACCTCGCCAACGCTGAAAGAGCATTCAAAGAAGACCCATCGCCTCAGAACCACTCTGACCTTGACACGGCGGCCAGCGCCTACCGCGATCAATTGGCCGATATCCCCAACAACAGCAAGCACTCGGAGAGGCTCGGCGAGAAGGCATCCAGGCTCCACGCCATCCCCAAGATTTTCCCGACAGCCAAATACGTTGATCTCCCCAGGACACCAAATGGCGCCAACATGCTTGACGACCTATATGAGATCGGCGATGACGGCAGCTATCTCGTCGTTGAGCAAAAAGGACCGAAGGCAAATCTGAACCCTCCTCGCCTCGGTGCCGGTCCAGCCGCAAACATGATGGTCAAGCAAGGAACGAGGCCATACCTGGAAACAATCTTCCATGAGATGTGGAAGCGAGGCGGTGTGGACAGGCAGCTCGCGGAGAAGCTATTCGATGCCCTTGAGAACAAGAAACTGCAGTATGTTCTAGTAAAGGGCAAAGAGAGCGCCGGCTCCTACGACGGCTCCGTGCTTGAGTACTTCAAGATCTACTAGAGGAGAGAAACCAGTGGTCACGAGCGTTCCCCGCCACGACTTCCCAGTAGGGGCAACCCAGGAGGACATGGCTTCGCTCACAGCGAGCACCAATCGGGTCCTCGATCGGCTCGAAGTATCGGAGATGTCCCGCTCCCGCGCCCTTGACTGCTGTTTGACCGTGGCCATGTCGCGCTGCGCCGGCGATCCCCAGGCCGAGAAGATCGAGACCTGGGAGGCTTGGGTCACCGCCATGCAGGTCGGCTCCGCGCTGTTCGATTCGGCCACTGCGACAGAGGGGGTCCTGCCCTGCCGCATCGGGATCGCGGGCGAGGTGAGGCAACTCCCCGCAACCGGACCGACCTCCTATACACACGCCGGATCATGGCTCACTGCGGTCTACCTGGCGACGATCTGCCGTGAGGAGGAGCGCCTCGACCGGCTCATGCAGGTTCCGGTGTCGTTCCTCCGCGCATCCGGAGCAGTGTTCGACGAGTACGTCTATGAATGGGTCGAAGCTCTGCAAAGCTACTGGGCCCGCCGCTCCAACGACATGTGGAGCCATCTGGTCGCCGCGATCAGTCACGCCACCCCCGAGGCCGCCCAGATCGCCGACAAGGAAACCCTGCTGAAGATCCTTTACCCGGCGCTTGAACTATTCCAGCTCTACAACCGCGGGGACGCCGAAAAGTTCAACGCATCACTGAATGAGTTCCTCCACTGGCACAGGCAGTATTGGACCGCGGACGAGGCGCGATCCTTGAGCAGCGACGGCCTGGTCGCTCTCGCCCCTCTCGCCATCGCATGCATGGCCTTCGACAACGACTTCACCATCGAGATCGAATCCGAGTATCTGCCAAAGGAACTACTACAGTTCGGCTGGCGCGGCGAGATCGACACCTGAGCGCCGCCAGGAGTATTCAAATCCCGTACCAGGATGATGGCCAGTGCGGGGCTCACGCCAGAATTGACACATCACGCGCCCGGAATCGAACAGGGGAACGGCGACTTTCACACCTCCCGCCGTTCCACGTGAATTCAAGCAAACAGCAGACCGTCCACGCACACCACCTTCGCCTCGCGAACCTCCTCGCGGCCGAGCCCGCGGTCGCGGGACTGATCGAGGACCGGTGCCTGCTTCCAGGGCAGTCAGGTCACATGCCGGGCCATGGTGGGCCGATTGTTCTTCACCGACAGCAGGTAGTGGGCCTGGCGGTCCTCGGCAAGGTAGCGAGCGTGGCTCGTCCGGGCGTGCATGGCGTCAACGGTGACGACGGAGCCGGTCAGATCCTGATCATCGAGGTGCGTTGAGCAGCGGACGGCACCACCACCTCGGACCGTGACGCTCCGGACGCGGCTTGTGGCGGGTGCAGAGCGGACGGAACAGGTGATGGTGCAACGAGCACGGCGACTTCACCGGGCCCGGACTGGTTCACCGGTCGGTGCGGTGAGTTCCTTGGTCATGAAGACGCGGCTGGTACCCGGCGGATCGCAGGGCACCTCTCCCAACCGCTTCCACCCGTGTTTCTCGTAGAAGCCGGGGGCCTGGAAGGTGATCGTGTAGAGCACGGCCGTGCGACAGCCACGGGCACGAGCCTCGTCCTCGGCCCGCCGGAGGATCTCTGTTCCCAGCCCGCTGCCGCGCCGCCGGGGCGGTAGGTAGAAGAGGTCGAGGAAGAACAGCCCGAGCGAGGTACGCCCGGTCAGTCCGCCGACCACCTGGCGCGTTTCGGGATCACGGACCAGTACGGCCAGGGATCTGCGGTCGGCGATTCCCGTGTGTTCGACGTTGAAGCGGTCCAGCGCGTCGGAGATTGCCGCGGCGTCTTCCGGCGTCGGGGAGTCGGTGAGCACCCAGTCCGTCTGGGGTTTGGGCTGGTGGGAGACGGTGACGGCAGTGTCGGAAGCGGTCATGGTCACTCCAGTACGTGAGCGGATGCGGGTGCGGGGCCGGTGAGCCCGGCGCACGAGCCGACGCTAGGACCCGGACGCTTCGACGGACGTCGAAGGGACGTCGGCGACAATGGGACCGTGGACATTCGGCGCGCAGCCCAGGACGTGGGCGTGGACCTGGCGGGCGTGGCCAAACTGGTGGCCGACAACACCCGGGCCGCCTTCTGCCTCGCACTGCTCGACGGCCGGGCCTGGACGGCGAACGAGCTCGCGCGCTACGCCGGCGTCGCACCGTCCACCGCGACCTCGCACCTGAACCTGCTCGTCAACGGCGGACTCCTCGTCGAGGAGCGGCACGGACGCCACCGCTACGTACGGGTGGCCGACCGCAGAGTGGTCGAACTGATCGAGAGCCTTGCCGCGCTGGCCCCGAAGCACAGCCCCCGGCCACGCTCCCTGGCGGCCTCCGGCCGGCAGCAGGCACTGGCCCGCGCCCGGCTGTGCTACGACCACCTGGCCGGAACCACCGCACTGGCCATCACCGACGCGATGGTCGAACACGGACTCCTGGAGTGGGGACCTGAGCCGGGCCTGACCGGCAAGGGCGCCCACTGGCTTGCCGAAGTCGGCATCACGGTACCCGCCGGCTCACGACGGCCACCGGTGCGCGCCTGCCTCGACTGGACCGAGCGCCGTCCCCACCTGGCCGGCGCGGTGGGCGCCGCCCTGTCCGCCCACGCACTTGCCACCGGGTGGATGACGCGCATCGGAACCAGCCGCGCCCTCCTCGTGACACCCGTCGGCAGCCAGGCACTGCACGACCACCTCGGCCTGCCACCAACTGAACTCCGATCCTGAACCGGACCTGCCCCGGCCACACCGACGCGTGGTCAAGGCGGGCGAACAGGACTCTCCCCGGGGCCCTGGGGTGGGGCCTGACGCAAAGGCCGCCGTCGGCCGGACACTCACGATCGCCGACGGCGGCTACATATCTCAGCAAGGCCGGGCGACACATCAAGCGCCCTGCGCCAAGGCCCTGTTGCGTAGCCTCGGCGGGATCTCTCCCGTGCCGTCCGGCACACCTCACCGGAGTGTCAGTGGCGCCACCTAAGGTTCGTCCCATGAGTTCTTCCCTGAGCGTCTACCTGTTGGACGTGGCCGCTACGCGCGCCCTGGTCGGATCCCGCGACGACCAATTGCTGAACGTGATACGCGCCGAGTTCGGGGACGACCTGGTCCGCGACGACGACTACCACAGTGACGCGATCGAGCAGGGCTCCCCCACGGCGGACCAGGCCCTGTCCGCGGTCATCCACGGCGGCCCCTTCAGCGAGAACCGGGACCACGCCTTCCAGTACAGCTACGCCTACGAGCGCATATGCTCGCTCACCGGCGCTTTCCTGCCCAACGACTGCTTCACGCCGCACAGGGGCGACTGGCTGTCCGTCGTCGACCAGGGTCTGGAGGCCCTGGGTGTCACAGCGGTGTCCGTGGACACCTTCAGCCACAGCCGTCCACCGGCTCCGCTGCCCTACACCTACACGCCGGGCTGCGGCGAGTGGGCGCCCGAGGACATCGCCCGGGCGCTCCAGCAGTTCGAGGCCACCAAGCGTGCGGTCGACGAGTCGGGCCAGGCCCCGCCGCTGGAGCCCGAGGTCCTGGACGCCGTCATGCAGTGCCTCACCTGGATGCGGCACGCGCAAGCACGACCGGGCTACGGCGTCATCGGCTTCCGCTCCTGAAGCCGGGGCAGCGGCAACTGATGTGCCTGCCCTCGCCGCACCGCCTCGCTCTCAACTACCCTACTGCGCGGCCGACTCCACTTGCAGCCTGTTCTAGGCTGCTTCGGCAGACTGAGCTGCACATACGCGACGGGGGAGCAGGGCCGTGAGCACAGGTGCGGATGCGGGTGGCGAGCCTGCTCTCGTCACTGCGGTTCGTGCCGGTGACATCCGCCTGGTGGAGCGCCTCCTTCGGGAGGACCGGGACGCCGATGCGGAGCAAGCCGCCTTCTCCCTCGCGGTCCGGATGCGTTCCGGGGGCATCGCCCAACTGCTGCTGCAGAACGGCGTCGATCCCAGCTTGAGCCGGCCCGACGAGTTGCTGACGTTGTGTGAGGCAGTCAAATCAGGGTCGCCCGCACTGGTCGAGGCGCTTCTGGAGCAGTCGATGCGGATCAGGTACCCGGAGGCCGAGCTTCTGGAGGCGCGGGACCTCGCGTGCCACTGGTACCGGGCGGGGGCCGAAGCCGAGCTGCGGCGTCGTACCGGTGCCGAGGAGGCTGCCGCTCGCGCTCGGGTCCAGGACGACGAGCTCTACAGCATCGGTGCATTCTCCCTCGGCGGCGTGTCCGTTCGGGACGGGCACGCTGCGATCCTCACGGACCTGGAGCAACTGCTCGGCGTCAGCCCCTCGTTCGAGGAACTGATGGCCCGCGCACTGGGCTTCGACCAGGACCACACCGCGTGGCCGCGGGCCACCATCCTGCTGTCGCACCGCCGCGATCAGGAGACCTGGGCGGCTGCCGCGGCCCTGCGCACTCATCCCGAGCCCTCCCACAGGCTGTTCGGCGCCGAGGTGCTGCGCCTGACCCATCTCTTCGACGACGACGAAGCGGATGCGTTCGCCGGTCCCGCCCTGGACATCTTCACCGAGTGGTCGACGCGGGAATCGGACCGGTTCGTCCTCACCGAGGTGCTCAGGGCTCTGGGACAGCACCCTGACGCGCGCGCCGTCGCCGCCCTTCTGCCCCATGCCGGCCATCCCTACGGCGATGTACGACGCGCGGTGGCATCCGGTCTGGGCACGTGGTTCGAGCCGCCCGCCTTTTCGGGCGAGGTGCGTCAGGCGCTGCTGGTGCTGATGACGGACCCGGACTGGGCGGTACGGGAGGAAGCCTGTCTCACGGTCGGCAACGGCAGAGACCGCGATCCTGCCCTTACCGACGCGATGTTCGCGTTGCTGGAGGACGCGGACCGGCAGGTCCGGGTCGCCGCCGTGGAAGGGCTCGCCTCCCACGACGACGCGCGGTGCGTGGAAGCTGCACGCCTTCTTGGCCCACCGCGGCAGCGTCCCGGCTCTCGTCCCAGCGAGCTCTACCTTTCCGCGCTGTGGCTCTACGAGTGGCGCCGGGACCGCCGGCGCTGAGCACGCCAGGCAGTCACCGGACCGGCACCGCCAGGACTCCGGCGCCCCTCACTTCTCCCGCAACGGCACCTCCCGCTTCAGCCCCGCCACCAGGAAGACCACGGGCAGCGGCCCGGATCACCGCAGCGCCCTCGACGTGAACGGCCTACCTCCGCCGGGGCATCCGTACCCGCATCCGTGCTCTGCCTCACCGGGCACTGCTCGCGGTTCCGGGATGGCGGCCTTCCGAGGAGCGGGTGGGCCGGTGGATCGCCGGACGCCGGGCGCCCGATGAGCGACGAGGCGTGGCTTGCGCGGTTCGCGGCACTGCTGCGCGGGCGAAACGGGCTCTCCTCGCGGATCGCGCGGCAGCACACCGCCGATGCCCCCGGCGTGCTCAGCATCACCCTGGACAGCTCCGGTGACCGCCGGGTAACTTTTAACCAAGGCTGAGCAAGCGCTTAGCCAAGCCGAGCGAAGCCGACCAGGGAGGCACCCCGTGCGCCGTACGGTATTCAACGAGGACCACGAGGCGTTCCGGGAGACCATCCGCGCCTTCATCGCGGCCGAGGTCGTGCCCGTGTACGACGAGTGGTTCGCGGCCGGCCAGGCCCCGCGCGACTTCTACCTGAAGCTCGGCGAGCTGGGTGTCTTCGGCATCACCGTGGACGAGGAGTACGACGGCGCGGGCATCGACTCGCACAAGTACGAGGCCCTCATCTACGAGGAGACCGCCCGCGCGGGCGTCTCCTTCGGCGGTTCCGGCGTGCACACGCTGCTCGGCCTGCCCTACATCAAGATGCTCGCCACCGACGAGCAGAAGAAGCGCTGGCTGCCGAAGTTCACCACCGGCGAGGAGATGTGGGCCCTCGCGATGACCGAGCCGGGCACCGGCTCCGACGTCGCGGGCATGAAGACCACCGCCAAGCTCTCCGAGGACGGCACGCACTACGTCCTCAACGGTTCCAAGACCTTCATCACCGGCGGCGTGCACGCCGACCGCGTGATCGTCTGCGCCCGCACCTCCGCCCCGCGCGAGGACGACCGCCGCTTCGGCATCTCCCTGTTCGCCGTCGACACCAAGTCCGCGGGCTACTCGATCGGCCGCAAGCTCGACAAGCTCGGCCTGCGCGTCTCCGACACCGCCGAGCTGGCGTTCGTCGACGTGAAGGTCCCGGTCGAGGACCTCCTCGGCGAGGAGAACAAGGGCTTCGGCTACCTCGGCACCAACCTGGCCTCCGAGCGCTGGGGCATCGCCTTCGGCGCGTACGCCCAGGCCGCCGCCGCCGTCCGGTTCGCCAAGGAGTACGTGCAGGACCGCACCGTCTTCGGCAAGACCGTCGCCTCGTTCCAGAACACCAAGTTCGAGCTGGCCGCCTGCCAGGCCGAGGTCGACGCGGCCCAGGCCGTCGCCGACCGCGCGCTGGAGGCGCTGGACGCCGGCGAGCTGACCGCCGCCGAGGCCGCCTCCGCGAAGCTCTTCTGCACCGAGGTCGCGCACCGCGTGATCGACCGCTGCCTCCAGTTGCACGGCGGCTACGGCTTCATGAACGAGTACCCGATCGCCCGCCTGTACGCGGACAACCGCGTCAACCGCATCTACGGCGGCACCAGCGAGGTCATGAAGTCGATCATCGCGAAGTCCATGGGCCTGTAGAGCGGCTACGTTCTCTCCATGAGCTCAGTACCGGACGCCGCCCTGCTCGATCTGCTGGATCTCCTCGATCTGGAGCAGATCGAGCAGGACATCTTCCGGGGCACCAGCCGTTCGGCGATCGTGCCCCGTGTCTTCGGCGGACAGGTCGCGGCCCAGGCGCTGGTCGCCGCGGGCCGGACCGTCCCCGCCGACCGGCCCGCCCACTCCCTCCACTCGTACTTCCTGCGGGCGGGGGACCCGGGCGCGCCGATCGTCTACAGCGTCGACCGCATCCGGGACGGCCGCTCCTTCACGACCCGGCGGGTCGTCGCCGTCCAGCACGGGCAGCCGATCTTCCACCTCTCCGCGTCCTTCCAGACGTACGAGGAAGGGCTGGAGCACCAGGCGGACATGCCGGCCGCTCCCGACCCCGAGACGCTGCCCACGGCCGCCGAGATGCTGCCGCGGTACGCGGACCGGTTCAGCGACCCGAGCGTCGTGGACCGGCTGATCGAGGCGCGGGCCGCGGTCGACCTGCGGTACGCGGACGCGCCGCCCTTCGGCACCGTCGGCGAACCGCGCGAGCCGCGGTCCCAGGTGTGGTTCCGTACCAACGGCAAGCTCGCGGACGACCCGCTGCTGCACGTCTGTATGGCCACGTACGTCTCCGACATGACGCTGCTCGACTCGGTGCTCCTCGCCCACGGGCGCGGCGGCTGGGCGGTCGGCGACGTGGTGGGGGCGAGCCTGGACCACGCGATGTGGTTCCACCGGCCGTTCCGGGCCGACGAATGGCTGCTGTACGACCAGGAGTCGCCGTCCGCGTCCGGCGGGCGCGGGCTCGGCCAGGCCCGGATCTACACCCAGGACGGCCGGCTGGCGATCACCGTCATCCAGGAGGGCGTCGTCCGGGTCCCGCGCGGGCACTGAACAGGCCGCGCCCGGCCGATTCCGCCATACTCCCCACCATGAGTGACGAGAAGTCCGCTGGTGGGGAGTCCACGTTCACCGTCATCGTCGCGGCGGTCGCCAACCTCGGCATCGCCGTGGCCAAGGCCGTCGCGGGGCTGATCAGCGGATCGAGCGCGATGCTCTCCGAGGCGGCCCACTCGGTCGCCGACACCGTCACCGAGGTACTGCTGCTCACCGCGCTCAAGCGCAGCGAGAAGCCCGCCGACGAGGAACACCCGCTGGGCTACGGCCCCGAGCGGTACATCTGGGCGATGCTCGCCTCCGTCGCCACGTTCGTCGGCGGCGCGGTCTTCTCGATCTACGACGGCATCCACACCCTGGCCTCGGGCGAGGAGCTCGGCGACCCGCTCGTCTCGTACATCGTGCTCGCCGTCGCCTTCCTGCTGGAGGGCTACTCGCTGCGCACCGGGCTGCGGCAGGTGCGCGGCGAGGCCGGCCGGCTGGGCACCCCCGCCAAGCGCTACTTCCGGCTCACCCCGGACACGGCGGTCAAGGCCGTCGTGATGGAGGACTCCGCGGCGCTGGTGGGTCTGCTGCTGGCCGCGGGCGGACTGCTCGGCGGCCAGCTCTCGGGTTCCGGGGTCTGGGACGGCATCGCTTCGCTCCTGATCGGCGTGCTGCTCGTGTACGTGGCCTGGGTGCTCGGCCGGTCCAACGCCCAGCTGCTGATCGGCCGGCCGGTTTCGCCGTCGATGCGGGCGGGGGTCCGCGAGGAGCTGCTCTCGGTGCCGCACATCATCGACGTACTGGAACTGACCACCCTCATCCAGGGACCGACCGAGATCCTGATCGCCGCGAAGGTCGACTTCCGGGACGTGGCCAGTGCCGAACAGGTCGAGTGGGCCTGCGAGGAGGCGGAACAGCAGCTGCGGGAGCGCTATCCGTCGATCCGCCGGGTGTATCTGGACCCGACGCCGGGTCTGGAGCAGCGGCGCCGGGCCCGGGCCGCGCGGAACGGTCCGGAGACCGGGAACGGTCCGGACGCCGGGAACCGTCCGAACCCACGGAACGGTCCGGACGCCGGGCCCTGAGCCGGACACCGGGCCCGGTGTCCGGACACCGGGCCCTGAGCCGGACACCGGGCCCCGGTGTCCGGACGTTGGGCCCTGAGCCGGCCGCAGCCCGGTCAGAGCAGCCCGGCCGCGTCCAGCAGGTACTCCGTCATCGGGTCGTAGAAGCGCGGGTCCAGCACGTGGTCGTCCAGCGGGACGGCCACCTGGAGGGTGCCCTCGGCCTCCCCGAGGAACAGGGCCGGGTCGTTGCAGTCCGCGTAGCCGATGGCGTCCAGTCCGCGCTGCGCCGCGCATCCCGCCCAGCCGTGGTCGGCGACGACCAGATCGGGCATGGGGCGCCCCTCCCGTTCCAGGGCGTCCAGGATCGCGGCCATCGGGGCCGGGGAGTGGGTGTGCCAGAGGGTCGCGCCGCGTTCCTGCACGGCGACGTCCGCGAACTGGAAGACCATGCCCTCGTCGGCCGTCAGCCCGGACGGGATGACCATGATCTCGCAGCCGGCCGCCCGCAGCGCGGCGGCGGTCTGCCGGTGGACGTCCAGGAGCCCGCCCGGGTGCCCGGTGGCGAAGAGCACCCGCTCCGTCCCGTCGGCCGCCTTCCGCAGCCGGGCCGCGGCCCGGTCCAGGGCGGCGACGGTGAGCTCGGGGTCGATGGTGTCCTGGCCGTACCGGTGCTCCGGATCGTCGCTGACGCCGCATCTCTCGGCCATGACCGCCAGGACGTCCTGCTCGTCGCGCCACCGGTCGCCGAGCTCCAGGCCCAGCCAGAAGTGGCGGTCGCCGTTGGCGAGCTTGCGGTAGTGGGAGAGGTTGTTGTCGCGCGGGGTCGCGACGTCTCCCGCTATGCGCGTACGGACGAGGTGGTCGACGAGGGCGGCGCGGCTGGGTATCGGCATGAACCCATTGTGCCGTGGGATGTGCGCAGCGTGCCGGGCGTATTGAGGGGTGGGCGGCGGGTCCGGCCGTCGCTCAGACGGGCTGCGGCTCCCCCGCCGCGGCGAAGGCACCCCGCGCCAGCCGGTGCAGCAGCGCCGCCGTGTCGGTGCGGCCGGGCAGCGCGCCGGGGCGGCCGAGGTGCGGGGTGGAGTTGAGCAGGCCGAACACGGCGTGGACGGTGGCGCGGGCCTCGTGCTCGGGGAGCGCGGGGTAGAGGTCGCGGACGACGGCGACCCAGACCTCGACGTACTCGCGCTGGAGCCGGCGGACCCTCTTGCGGTCGGTGTCCCGCAGGCGGTCCAGCTCGCGGTCGTGCAGGGTGATCAGGGGGCGGTCGTCGAGGGCGAAGTCGATGTGGCCCTCGATGAGCGCGTCCAGGAGCGCCTCGGGGGACCTGTCACCGGAGGCGTCCTCGGAGACCCTCAGCTGCCCGCCGGCCAGCAGCCGCTCGCTGATCCCGACGAGCAGTTCGGCGAGCATCGCGTCCTTGCCGGGGAAGTGCCGGTAGAGGCCGGGGCCGCTGATGCCGACGGCGGCACCTATCTCGTCGACGCCGACCCCGTGGAAGCCGCGCTCGGCAAAGAGGCGCGCGGCCTCCTTGAGGATCTGCTCACGGCGGGTGGGAGCCGCGACGCGTGCGGCGGCATGGGTGCTCATGAACAGTCATTCTAGACAGGTGCGTTAGCGGTCGTTAACCTATGGGATGCGTTAACGCTCACTAACAGCCTCCCCCGTCACGGACGGGGCCGAGGTCGTCACACTGCGGTACGGGCAAGGGGGCTCGACAGGATGCAGCAGCAGGCACCGGTGCTGGCGAGCGCGGCCGATCCCGCCTCGGAGGCCTGGCAGGCCAACGAGGCGGCGCATCACGCGCTCACCGACGAGCTGCGCAAGCGGCTCGCCACGGCCAGGCTCGGCGGGGGTGAGAAGGCCCGCGCCCGGCATGTGGCGCGCGGCAAGCTGCTGCCCCGGGAACGGGTGGACACCCTGCTCGATCCGGGCTCTCCCTTCCTGGAGCTGGCCCCACTGGCGGCCGAGGGGCTGTACGGGGGCGCGGCCCCGGCCGCCGGGGTGATCGCCGGGATCGGCCGGGTCAGCGGCCGGGAGTGCGTGATCGTCGCCAATGACGCGACCGTCAAGGGCGGCACGTACTACCCGATGACCGTGAAGAAGCACCTGCGCGCCCAGGAGGTGGCGCTGGAGAACCGGCTGCCCTGCCTCTACCTGGTGGACTCGGGCGGCGCCTTCCTGCCGATGCAGGACGAGGTGTTCCCGGACCGGGAGCACTTCGGGCGGATCTTCTACAACCAGGCCCGGATGTCCGGGGCCGGCATCCCGCAGATCGCGGCGGTGCTGGGGTCCTGTACCGCCGGTGGGGCGTACGTCCCCGCGATGAGCGACGAGGCCGTGATCGTCCGGAACCAGGGGACGATCTTCCTGGGCGGTCCGCCGCTCGTGAAGGCCGCGACCGGCGAGGTCGTCACCGCCGAGGAGCTGGGCGGCGGCGAGGTCCACTCCCGTACGTCGGGGGTCACCGACCATCTCGCGGAGGACGACGCGCACGCGCTGCGGATCGTGCGGAACATCGTGGCGACGCTGCCGGACCGGGGCGCGCTGCCATGGTCCGTCCAGCCGGTGGACGAGCCGAAGGTGGACCCCGCCGGTCTGTACGGCGCCGTTCCGGTCGACTCGCGCACGCCCTACGACGTGCGGGAGGTGATCGCCCGGGTCGTCGACGGATCGCGCTTCGCCGAGTTCAAGGCGGAGTACGGCACGACGCTGATCACCGGCTTCGCCCACCTCCACGGCCACCCGGTCGGCATCGTCGCCAACAACGGCATCCTGTTCTCCGAGTCCGCCCAGAAGGGCGCGCACTTCATCGAGCTGTGCGACCAGCGCGGCATCCCGCTGGTCTTCCTCCAGAACATCTCGGGCTTCATGGTCGGCCGGGACTACGAGGCGGGCGGCATCGCCAAGCACGGCGCCAAGATGGTCACCGCCGTCGCCTGCACCCGCGTCCCGAAGCTGACCGTGGTGGTCGGCGGGTCCTACGGCGCGGGCAACTACTCCATGTGCGGCCGGGCCTACAGCCCCCGCTTCCTGTGGATGTGGCCCAACGCGAAGATCTCCGTCATGGGCGGCGAGCAGGCCGCGTCCGTCCTCGCCACGGTCAAGCGCGACCAGCTGGGCGATGACTGGAGCACCGAGGACGAGGAGTCGTTCAAGGCCCCGATCCGCGAGCAGTACGAGACCCAGGGCAACGCGTACTACGCCACCGCCCGGCTCTGGGACGACGGCGTGATCGACCCGATGGAGACCCGGCAGGTACTGGGGCTCGCCCTGACCGCGTGCGCCAACGCCCCGTTGGGCGACGCCGGCTTCGGCGTCTTCCGGATGTGAGGAACTGATGACGATGTTCGACACGGTTCTCGTCGCCAACCGCGGCGAGATCGCGGTCCGGGTCATCCGGACCCTGCGGGAGCTGGGCGTGCGTTCCGTCGCCGTCTTCAGCGACGCGGACGCCGACGCCCGGCACGTACGGGAGGCCGACACGGCGGTACGGATCGGGCCCGCACCGGCCGCCGAGAGCTACCTCTCCGCGGACCGGCTCCTGGAGGCGGCCCTGCGCACGGGCGCACAGGCCGTCCACCCCGGCTACGGCTTCCTCGCCGAGAACGCGGGCTTCGCCCGGGCGTGCGCGGACGCGGGGCTGGTCTTCATCGGGCCGCCCGCCGCCGCCATCGCCCTGATGGGCGACAAGATCCGGGCCAAGGAGACGGTCGCCGCGGCCGGTGTCCCGGTGGTGCCGGGATCCTCGGGCAGTGAGCTGACGGACGGCCAACTGGCGGAAGCCGCCCATGAGATCGGCATGCCGGTCCTGCTCAAACCCTCCGCGGGCGGCGGCGGCAAGGGCATGCGGCTGGTGCGCGACGCGGCGCTCCTCGCGGACGAGATCGCCGCCGCCCGGCGCGAGGCGCGCGCCTCCTTCGGTGACGACACCCTCCTCGTGGAGCGGTGGATCGACCGGCCGCGCCACATCGAGATCCAGGTGCTGGCGGACGGCCACGGCAACGTGGTACATCTCGGCGAGCGCGAGTGCTCGCTCCAGCGCCGCCACCAGAAGATCATCGAGGAGGCGCCCTCGGTCCTGCTCGACGAGAAGACGCGCGCGGCCATGGGCGAGGCGGCCGTGCAGGCCGCCCGGTCCTGCGGGTATGTCGGCGCGGGGACGGTGGAGTTCATCGTCCCGGGCAACGACCCGGCCTCGTACTACTTCATGGAGATGAACACCCGCCTCCAGGTCGAGCACCCGGTGACGGAGCTGATCACCGGCCTCGACCTGGTCGAGTGGCAGCTGCGCGTCGCATCCGGCGAGCAACTCCCCTACACCCAACAGGACATCACCCTCACCGGCCATGCGGTCGAGGCCCGGATCTGCGCCGAGGACCCGGCCCGCGGCTTCCTGCCCTCGGGCGGCACCGTGCTGGCGCTGCACGAACCGCAGGGCGGCGGAGTGCGGACGGACTCGGGGCTCGCCGAGGGCGGCGAGGTCGGCAGCCTGTACGACCCGATGCTGTCCAAGGTGATCGCGTACGGCCCCGACCGGGCGACGGCGCTGCGGCGCCTGCGGGCGGCGCTCGCGGACACGGTGGTCCTCGGCGTCCCGACCAACGCGGGCTTCCTGCGCCGGCTGCTCGGCCACCCGGCCGTGGTGGCGGGCGAGCTGGACACCGGCCTGGTGGAGCGCGAGGTGGACGCGCTGGTCCCGGACGGGGTGCCGGAGGAGGTGTACGCGGCGGCGGCTCTGCTGCGGCAGCACTCCCCCGGCCCGGCCCACGCGAATGGCTGGTCCGACCCGTTCTCGGCCGGTGACGGCTGGCGGCTCGGCGGTATGCCTGCGCGTACGGTGCGGCACTTCCGGATCCCCGGCCACGACCCGGTCCAGGTGGGCCTGCGGCCGTGCGGCGCGGGCGCGGAGCTGACGTTCGGCCACGTCGGGGAGGGCGCACAGCCGCCACTGCCCGACTCCGGCACCTGCGGCCCGCTGGGCCCGCTGCCGGGCAGCGCGGAGACGGCCAGGACGCTGACGGCGGACGGCAGCCGGATCACCCTCGAACTCGCCGGTGTCACCCACGCGTTCGCGTACGCCGCCTCCCCGGAGGGCCACTGGTTCGGCCGGGGCGGCGACGCCTGGCACGTCCGGGACCACGACCCGGTGGAGGCCTCGCTGTCCGGCGCCGCCCGCTCCGGTGCGGACACGCTCGCCGCGCCCATGCCCGGAACGGTCACCGTGGTGAAGGTGGCCGTCGGGGACGAGGTCGCGGCCGGGCAGAGCCTCCTCGTCGTGGAGGCGATGAAGATGGAGCACGTCATCTCCGCCCCGCACGCCGGCACCGTGACCGAACTCGACGTGACCGCAGGCACCACGGTGGCCATGGACCAGGTACTGGCCGTGGTCGTGCCGGCGGCCACCGGGGAGGAAGCATGACGACGACCGACCGCACCCTGCCGATGACCGTGACGGCCCCGGACCTGCCCGCCCGGGTCCGTATCCACGAGGTCGGTGCCCGCGACGGGCTGCAGAACGAGAAGGCGGTCGTACCGACCGAGGTGAAGGCGGAGTTCATCCGCCGGCTCGCGGTCGCCGGGCTGACCACGATCGAGGCCACGAGCTTCGTCCACCCCAAGTGGGTGCCCCAACTGGCCGACGCGGAACAGCTGTTCCCGATGCTCGGCGACATAGGGGACGTGGGTGACGTGGCGCTGCCGGTCCTCGTGCCGAACGAGCGGGGACTGGACCGGGCCCTGGCGCTCGGCGCCCGCCGGATCGCCGTCTTCGGCTCGGCGACGGAGACCTTCGCGGCCCGCAACCTCAACCGCACGATCGACGAGTCGCTCGCCATGTTCGAGCCCGTGGTGGCCCGCGCCAAGGCGGAGCAGGTGCATGTGCGCGGCTACCTGTCGATGTGTTTCGGCGACCCGTGGGAGGGCCCGGTCCCGGTCCACCAGGTCGTCCGGGTCGCCAGGGCGCTGATGGACCTCGGCTGCGACGAGCTGTCGCTCGGCGACACGATCGGGGTCGCGACGCCCGGCCACGTACAGACCCTGTTGGCGTCGCTGAACGAGTCGGGGGTGCACACCGACACGATCGGGGTGCACTTCCACGACACGTACGGACAGGCCCTGTCCAACACCCTGGCCGCGCTCCAGCACGGCGTGTCCACCGTGGACGCCTCCGCGGGCGGCCTCGGCGGCTGCCCGTACGCGAAGAGCGCGACCGGGAACCTCGCCACGGAGGACCTGGTCTGGATGCTCGAAGGCCTCGGTATCGAAACCGGGGTCGACCTCGACGAGCTCATCGCCACGAGCGTGTGGCTCGCCGGACACCTGGGCCGACCGAGCCCGTCCCGCACCGTCCGCGCGCTCTCGGTGCAGCACACACAGTCCCACAAGGAGCAGTGATCCCCCGATGTCCCTGGACCACCGGCTGACCGCCGAGCACGAGGAACTCCGCCGCACCGTCGAGGAGTTCGCCCACGACGTGGTCGCGCCGAAGATCGGCGACTTCTACGAGCGCCATGAGTTCCCGTACGAGATCGTGCGCGAGATGGGACGGATGGGCCTGTTCGGGCTGCCGTTCCCGGAGGAGTACGGCGGGATGGGCGGCGACTACCTCGCCCTCGGCATCGCCCTGGAGGAGCTGGCCCGCGTCGACTCGTCCGTGGCGATCACCCTGGAGGCCGGGGTCTCGCTCGGCGCGATGCCGGTGTTCCGCTTCGGCACGGAGGAGCAGAAGCGGCAGTGGCTGCCGAAGCTCTGCGCGGGCGAGGCGCTCGGCGCGTTCGGCCTGACGGAGCCGGACGGCGGCTCGGACGCGGGCGGCACCCGGACGACGGCGGTGCGCGACGAGGCGACGGGCGAGTGGGTGATCAACGGCTCCAAGTGCTTCATCACCAACTCGGGCACGGACATCACCGAGCTGGTCACGGTCACGGCGGTGACCGGCCGCAAGGAGAACGGCGCCCCGCTCATCTCGTCGATCATCGTCCCGTCCGGCACCCCCGGCTTCACGGTCGCCGCCCCCTACTCCAAGGTCGGCTGGAACGCCTCGGACACCCGCGAGCTCTCCTTCTCGGACGTCCGCGTCCCGCTGGAGAACCTGCTGGGCGAGGAGGGCCGCGGCTACGCGCAGTTCCTGCGGATCCTGGACGAGGGCCGGATCGCCATCTCGGCACTGTCGACGGGCCTGGCGCAGGGCTGTGTGGACGAGTCGGTGAAGTACGCCGCCGAGCGACACGCGTTCGGGAAGCCGATCGGCGCCAACCAGGCGATCCAGTTCAAGATCGCCGACATGGAGATGCGGGCCCACATGGCCCGGATCGGCTGGCGCGACGCGGCGTCGCGCCTGCTGGCGGGCGAACCGTTCAAGAAGGAGGCGGCGATCGCCAAGCTGTACTCCTCGACGGTCGCGGTGGACAACGCCCGCGAGGCGACCCAGATCCACGGCGGCTACGGCTTCATGAACGAGTACCCGGTGGCCCGGATGTGGCGCGACTCCAAGATCCTGGAGATCGGCGAGGGCACGAGCGAGGTGCAGCGGATGCTGATCGCCCGGGAGCTGGGCATGTCGGCCTGACGGATCACGGGGCTGAGCCGGTGACGGGACCGGCTCAGCCCCGTCCGCGCCCTGGCAGCCCCTTGTGCTGCTGCTTCCGGAGCGCGGAGCTCGCCGCACACAGCGGCTGCGCCGACGACCACGTGGCGGCGCGGCCGGCCAACACCGAGGCCGCCGCCGAGCGGGCCCGGAGGTGGGAGGCGGCGGCGTCATCGTCGGGTGAGCCCGGTCGTCGCCGGGCCGGGGGCGTCCGCAGGGGCGACAGTTCGTGAGGTTAGGCTAACCTTCGCTCGAACTTGTCACCGGCCGGTCTCCGGCTCGTACGAAAGCGGACTCCGTCATGCGCACTGCCCGAGTGTCCCGTCCCACCCGCCGCGGCCTGCTGGCCATGGGCGGCGCCGTTGGCCTGGGCGCCGTGCTGGCAGCCTGTGGGGACAGCGACTCCAAGGACTCCGGTTCCACCGGCTCCAAGAGCGCCGACGCCGGGCCCTGGAGCTTCAAGGACGACCGCGGGCAGACCGCCGAGGCCAAGTCCGTCCCGAAGAACATCGTCGCCTTCACGGGCGTCGCCGCCGCGCTCCACGACTACGGCGTCGAGGTCAAGGCCGTATTCGGCCCCACGAAGGCCGCGAACGGCAAGGCCGACGTGCAGGCCGGCGACCTGGACATCAGCAAGGTCGAGATCCTCGGCAACGTCTGGGGCGAGTTCAACGTCGAGAAGTACGCCGCGCTCGGCCCGGACCTGCTGGTGACGGCCATGTGGGAGAAGGACGCCCTCTGGTACGTGCCGGACGCGTCCAAGGACAAGATTCTCAAGCTCGTCCCGAGCGTCGCCCTGTGGGCCGCCCAGACCACGATCCCCCAGGCGATCCAGCGCCACGAGGACCTCGCCGCCTCGCTCGGCGCCGACGTCAAGGCCAAGGCTGCCACCGACGCCAAGGCCCGCTTCGAGAAGGCCGCGGCCCGGCTGCGCGCCGCCGCGAAGTCCAAGCCGAACCTCAAGGTCATGATCGGCTCGGCCAGCCAGGACCTCTTCTACGTCTCGCTCGCCAAGATGTCCGCCGACACCCTGTACTTCCAGGAACTGGGCGTGAAGTTCGTCGAGCCGAAGGTCGACGCGGCGGGCTTCTTCGAGAGCCTGAGCTGGGAGAACGTCGACAAGTACGGGGCCGACATCATCATGATGGACAACCGCTCCTCGGCCCTCCAGCCCGACGCCCTGACCTCCAAGCCGACCTGGACGCAGCTGCCCGCGGTCAAGGCCGGTCAGGTCATCCCGCGCACCACCGAGCCGATCTACAGCTACGACAAGTGCGCGCCGATCCTCGAAGACCTCGCGAAGGCCATCGAGGACGCGAAGAAGACCGCCTGACCATGACGACCGCCGCCACGCCGCCCGTCGATCCCTTCCGGCTCTTCGGGCTGACCGTCCTGCGTACGGAGCGGCTGACCCCGTCCATGCTCCGGGTCACGTTCGGCGGACCGGGGCTCGACGGGCTCGCCTCCGGCGGCCGCGATCAGAGCCTGTCGCTGTTCCTCCCGCACCCCGGACAGCCGGAACCAGTCGTTCCGGTCGATAACGAGGGCAACTGGTTCGGCCCCTGGCGGGCTCTTCCGGCCGACGAGCGGGCGGTGCTGCGCTCGTACACCGTTCGCGCACAGCGGCGTACCGGCGGCGGTTCGGCCACCGAGATCGACATCGATTTCGCGCTCCACGAGGACGGCGGTCCGGCCTGCCGCTGGGCCGCCGCGGCCTCCCCCGGTGACGTACTGAAGGCGCTCGGACCGGCCGTCGAGGACAACACGGCCGTCCGGTTCCGCCCGCCCGCGGACACCGACTGGGTGCTGATCTGGGCCGATGAGACGGCACTGCCCGCCGCGACGGCCGCCCTCGAGTGGCTGCCGGCCCATCTGCGCGCGCAGGTCTGGCTGGAGGTCACGCACACCGGCGACCGCCAGGCGGTCGACACCGCGGCCGACGCCCGGATCAGCTGGCTGGTGCGGGACGAGGACGCGCCGGACGCCGTGGAGGCCGTGCGCGCGGCGGAACTGCCCGAGGGAACTCCGTACGTCTGGATCGCCGGCGAGGCGTCGAAGGTGCGGGCGCTGCGACGGCATCTGGTGGGCGAGCGCGGCATCGACCGCAAGCGGGTGACGTTCGTCGGCTACTGGCGCCGCGGCCTGAGCGAGGAGCAGCTCCGCGAGGAGGCCGTTTCGAGCCCGTCCGGTGACTCAAACCCGTCCGGCGATTGAGGACATCTCTCACAGCCCGTCCGTGCAATTGCGGAACGCATGCCGACAGCCCGTCCGTGCAGTCGCGGAACGTAGAACGACAGTCCGTCCGGCGGCCGGGGCCTCGTACCCCCGGCCGCCGGACGGCCCCGCTCACCCCGCCGCGGCGGGCTCCGCCGGCCACGGCACCTGGGGCGACCGGTAGTAGTCGATCCCCAGCGCGGTGAACCGCGGCCCGAGCGCCGCGAGGCGCTCCTTGTACGTGTCCCAGTCGTGCGTCTCGGCCGGGGACCAGCCCAGCTCCGCGGCCCCGGGCAGCCGCGGGAACGCCATCGCGTCGATGCCGTCGCTGTCGGTCAGCGTCTCGGCCCAGATCGGCGCCTCGACCCCGAGCACCGCGTCCGCCGGAGTGTCGGCGAGGTAGGTCGCCGGGTCCCAGTCGTAACTGCGCTGCACCTCGACCAGACCGGCCCACTTCAGGCCCAGCACGGTGTCCTCGTTGTACTTCATGTCGAGGTACACCCGGTCCGCCGGCGACAGCACGAGCCTGGTGCCGTTCTTCGCCGCGTCCGCCACCTGCTGCCGGTCCGCGGCACTCGTCTTGTCGTAGCCCCAGTACTGGGCGACCGCGCCCTTCACCGGCGTCGCGCCGGTGAGCTGGTGCCAGCCCATCACGGTCTTGCCGTGCTTGCCGACAGCGGCCTGCGCCCTCTCCATGATCTTGGCGTAGTCCTCGTGGCTGGTGGAGTGCGCCTCGTCACCGCCGATGTGGATGTACCTGCCGGGGGTCAGCGCGGCCACTTCACCGATGACGTCGTCGATGAACCGGTACGTGACGTCCTTGCCCGCGCACAGCGAGCTGAACCCGACCTTGATGCCGGTGTAGAGCGGCGGCGCGACGCCGTCGCAGTTCAGCTCCGCGTACGAGGCGAGAGCGGCGTTGGTGTGGCCGGGCATGTCGATCTCCGGCACCAGCTCCATGTAGCGGGAGGCCGCGTACCGCACGATCTCCTTGTACTGGCTCTTGGTGTAGAAGCCGCCGGGCCCGCCGCCGACCTCCGTGGAGCCGCCGTACGTGGCCAGGTTGGGCCAGGAGTCGATGGCGATGCGCCAGCCCTGGTCGTCGGAGAGGTGCAGGTGGAAGGTGTTCATCTTGTACAGCGCGATCTGGTCGATGTAGCGCTTGACCTCGTCGACGGAGAAGAAGTGCCGCGAGACGTCGAGCATCGCGCCCCGGTAGGCGTAGCGCGGCGTGTCGGTGATGCTGCCGCCCGCGACCTTCCAGGGCCCCTTCTGGCGGCTGTCGCTCTCGACCTGGGCCGGCAGGAGCTGACGCAGCGTCTGGACGCCGTGGAAGAGCCCTGCGGGCTTCCGGGCGGTGATGGTGACGGAGCCGCGCCCCGCCGTCAGCGTGTAGCCCTCGGCGCCGAGTCCGCTGTCACGGGAGGCGAGCCGGAGCCGGATGCCGTCGGAGCCCGCCCGTTCGGTGACCGGCAGGGCGTAGCCGGTGGAGGGGCGCAGCACGCCCGCCAGGTACTCGCCGATCTTGCGGGCCTCACCGGACGAACCGTCGACGCGGATCCTCGTGGCGCCGGTGATGGAGTACGGGGATCCCCCCGGTCTCACCGCGGCGGGGGCGGGCACGACCTGGCCCAGCGGGCGGGGCGCCGAGGCGGCGGAGCCGCCGCCCGCCGCGGTTGCCGTGGGGGTCGCGCAGGCGGCGGAGATTCCGGCCGCCGTGACGAGAAGCAGCGAACCGAGAAGACGGGGTAGAGCACGGGGAAGAGCACTGCGCTGCGTCGTGTGCAGTCTCACAGCCGGGTCCCTTTCTGCTGGATCACACCTGGATCTCCTGACCATTCGCACCGTCGCCATGCGTACCGCCTGCCTCACGGATGGTCAAGGTGTAGACCACTCCCCCTTGTCGCCCGCACATGAACGTGGCCGACCGTCCGGGGCGTATGGCCGAATTCATCCCGTCGGCCCCCACAGCCGCACCGCACTCGGCCGTTCCGGAGCACGGGCGTCGTCCTCAGACGCTCCCGAATCACCCAGAACGGAAAAACGAGCGCCACTCGACCGCATATCTGCCCGATATCGGGCAGGATTGTTGCGCTGGAGCTCCTTCGGAAGCAATATCGACGGGTGCTCGAACGCCGCTCGTCGCATGACGACCTCATTGACCACCTGGTACGCAGCACCGCGCTTCCACGCGGTGAGGCAGCCCGGGTGATCCTCGACGTACTGGCCTACTTCGACGAGACGACCGACGTCTTCGTCCGCCGCCGCCATCGCGAGCTGCAGTCCGGCGGCCTGGTCAACACGGAGATCTTCGAACGGATCTCGGCCGAGCTGCCGCACCGGGCGGTGGCCCCGCCGGAGCTCTCGCTCCGCCAGCTGCGCCGCATCGTCTACGGCTGAGACCGGCGGCCGGGACCGGCGGACCCGACCGGGCCGGGCCGGACCCGTGGCCGGGCACCCACTTACTTGCTTGTACCTGTACGTCGATGGAGGGCAGAGGCTCTATGTGTGGAATCGTCGGTTATATCGGAAAGCGTGATGTGGCCCCGCTGTTGCTGGAGGGCCTGCAGCGGCTGGAGTACCGGGGTTACGACTCCGCGGGCATCGTCATCACCGGCAAGCCGGCGGCCGGCAAGCCCGCCGCGCTGAAGATGGTCAAGGCCAAGGGCCGGGTCCGCGAGCTGGAGTCCCGGGTGCCCAAGCGCTTCACCGGCACCACCGGCATCGCCCACACCCGCTGGGCCACCCACGGCGCCCCGAGCGACGAGAACGCCCACCCCCACATGGACGCCGACAACAAGGTCGCCGTCGTCCACAACGGCATCATCGACAACGCCTCCGAGCTGCGCGCAAAGCTCGTCGCCGACGGCGTCGTCTTCCTCTCCGAGACCGACACCGAGGTGCTGGTCCACCTGATCGCCCGCTCGCAGGCCGTCACGCTGGAGGAGAAGGTCCGCGAGGCGCTGAAGTCCGTCGAGGGCACGTACGGCATCGCCGTCATGCACGCCGACTTCAACGACCGCATCGTCGTCGCCCGCAACGGCTCGCCGGTCGTGCTCGGTATCGGCGAGAAGGAGATGTTCGTCGCCTCCGACGTCGCCGCCCTGGTCACGCACACCCGCCAGATCGTCACGCTGGACGACGGCGAGATGGCCACCCTGAAGGCCGACGACTTCCGTACGTACACGACCGAGGGCTCGACCACGACGGCCACGCCCACCACGGTGGAGTGGGAGGCCGAGTCGTACGACATGGGCGGCCACGACACGTACATGCACAAGGAGATCTCCGAGCAGGCCGACGCCGTGGACCGCGTGCTGCGCGGCCGCATCGACGACCGCTTCTCCACCGTGCACCTGGGCGGCCTGAACCTGGACGCCCGCGAGGCCCGCGGGGTCCGCAGGATCAAGATCCTGGGCTGCGGCACCTCGTACCACGCGGGCATGATCGGCGCCGGCCTCATCGAGGAGCTGGCCCGCATCCCCGCCGACGCCGAGCCCGCGTCCGAGTTCCGCTACCGCAACCCGGTCGTGGACCCCGACACCCTGTACGTCGCGGTCTCCCAGTCCGGCGAGACGTACGACGTGCTGGCCGCGGTCCAGGAGCTCAAGCGCAAGGGCGCCCGGGTCCTCGGCGTCGTGAACGTCGTCGGCTCGGCGATCGCCCGCGAGGCCGACGGCGGCATGTACGTCCACGCCGGCCCCGAGGTCTGCGTCGTCTCCACCAAGTGCTTCACCAACACCGTGGTCGCCTTCGCACTGCTCGCCCTGCACCTGGGCCGCATCCGCGACCTGTCGGTCGCCGACGGGAAGCGGATCATCGAGGGGCTGCGCAAGCTGCCCGAGCAGATCGGTCAGATCCTCGAGTCGGAGGACGAGATCAAGAAGCTCGCCGAGGAGTACGCGGGCGCGCAGTCGATGATGTTCATCGGCCGCGTCCGGGGCTACCCCGTCGCGCTGGAGGCCTCCCTGAAGCTCAAGGAGATCTCGTACATCCACGCCGAGGCCTACCCCGCCTCGGAGCTGAAGCACGGCCCGCTCGCGCTCATCGAGCCGGCGCTCCCCACGGTCGCGATCGTCCCGGACGACGACCTTCTGGAGAAGAACCGTGCGGCCCTGGAGGAGATCAAGGCCCGCAGCGGCCGCATCCTCGCCGTGGCCCACCGTGAGCAGGAGAAGGCCGACCACACGATCCTCGTCCCGAAGAACGAGAACGAGCTGGACCCGATCCTGATGGGCATCCCGCTCCAACTCCTCGCCTACCACACGGCGCTGGCCATGGGCCGGGACATCGACAAGCCGCGCAACCTGGCGAAGTCCGTCACGGTCGAGTAGTCGCACCCCCGCACGTACACACGAGCGCGGCCCGGTACCCACGTCCTGTGGGTGCCGGGCCGCTCCCGCGTGCGGGCGGGTGATCCCGAATGCCAACAGTGCGAACCCCGGGGCGAGATGGCCGGGCCCGGTCGCCGGTGTTTGCCGCAGTGACGCCTCGGACCACCGCGGAACCCTCCTCGAATCCGGGCGGAACAGAGGGTCGCCGCCGACCCCCCGTGCATGCGATCGTGCTGTTCCCCCCTGACGCTTATGCGTCCTTCACACACACGCAATCCTCATCTACGGACCGGTAGCTTCGTTTTTTCCGCTGTTTCCGTAGTCGAGTTGACGCCATGCCGACCCTCTCCGGACGGAAAGAGACCGGCCGTTGGCCGAGGTCGGATCAGGACGGACGCGGAAGGGACCCAAAACAGACCGCCCGCTCCCGGCTGACGCAGGAGCGGGCGGAACAGGCGCTGAAGGCAAGGGACAACAGGCAGCCCGAACCGGCCCGACGGGACGGCCACGGGAGAACGCCGTGGGAGGCCCTTCGTGACAGCGGTACGAGACGGCTTTACACGACAGCGCTACGGGACAGCGCTACGAGAAGGCCTTACGCGACAGCGCTGTGGGACAGCGTGACGAGACGGCGGCCTTACGGGATGACGACGACCGGGCGCTGCGCGCGGCGCGCCAGCCGGCCCGCCACCGAACCGAAGATCCGGCCGACGATCCCGTGGGTGGACCCGACGACGATCGCGTCGGCCGAGTACTCCCGGCCGACCTCCTCCAGCTCGTGGCAGATGTCCCCGCCCCGCTCGACGAGCACCCACGGCACCTCGGAGAGGTAGTCCGCGCAGGCGAGCTCCAGACCGAGGACCTCGGTGCGGTGATCGGGGACGTCGACGAAGACGGGGGGCTCGCAGCCCGCCCAGACGGTGGTCGGCAGCCGGTTGGCGACATGGACGATGATCAGGCCGGAGCCCGTTCTCCGGGCCATGCCGATGGCATAGGCGAGGGCCCGCTCACTGGAGGTCGAGCCGTCGAAACCGACGACGACACCGTGCCGGAAGGCGGGATCGCACGCATGGCGTGCGTCTTCGGCCGCCTGCTGGTCCGACCGGGGGTCGGCTACCTGCTTGCGGTCCGCGGGTTCGGGGATTTCGTGACCGGCCATCGGTGTCTCGGCGAAGAGAGTCCTCGTGAGGAGAGCGACGTGGGGAAGCTGCGTCAGCGGGCGGTGTTGCGGTGTCCGGGAATCATCTTCCCAACCCCTTACCCCCAAGGGTACGGCGCCACTCCTCCACTGCCCAGACCCGCGCAAAGCGCGTGCGACGTTCCACGGAGCATGCCCGAGACCTGCCCTGTATGGCAATGCCGGTTGCGCGGTACACCGACGCCACAGGGCCCCGGACGGCCGCAATCGGTGACGGGCCGGTGACCGGGTGGGGCCCGGTCCGTTAGCCACGTGTCCGTGCCCCCGCAGGCCTGCCGCGGGGGTCCGCCGGCCGTTCCGTACCGACCGGAACGCCGACCGAACCCCCGGGGAGCATCACGTGCCCGCACCCGTCCCGCCCACGCATCCGGAACCCGCCGCGCAGCCGGCGACCGATGTCGTCCGCTGGGCGGTATTCGGCTGCCTGCTCGTACCGGCCGTCCTCCTGGCCCACGGCGACTCCGCCGGCGGCGCCGCGGCCGTCGCCCTCGGCCTGGCCGCGATCACCGTGGCCTGCCGGGTCCTGCTCCGCCGGTCCGCCCGCACGGCCGCCCGCGAACGCTCCGGTCCGGCCTCCCGCCCGACCGAGGGGGCGCACAGGAGTGACCGCACCCCGCGGGTCGTGCGCCGGTAGAACGACTGATTCCCGCACACGCGACCGTATATTTTCAGCCAACTTCAGGACTCAGTCGAATCCTTGTCGAAATGGCCGATCAACCCCCTTGCCAGCAGGCAGGAAGAGACCAAGCGGTACGCTTCCACCCCATGGGGACGGGCCATGAACGCCAGGCGCACTTCCCTGCACGACTCACGAGTGAAACGCTTCGTGATCGAATGCTTCCCGCCAGGTTGCCTTGTCGACATAAAGCCGGTTGGTGAACTTGTCACGACGGCACCACGGGACGCAGTAGATTCGATCTTGGGTGTCGAAGGCTGGGGACTCGTGCACGACCGAGGGGACATGTGCAGGTGCGACAGGCCCGTAAGGACCAGGAAGACGCGAACACCGAGGGGGGCTTAGCGTCATGAGCCAGGACTCCGCCACCGCAACGGAGGCTGTACGGAAGCTGAGCGGGCGTCGACGCCGTGAGGTCGTCGCCGTGCTGCTGTTCAGCGGTGGCCCCATCTTCGAGAGCTCCATTCCGCTCTCGGTGTTCGGGATCGACCGCCAGGACGCGGGAGTTCCGCGTTATCGGTTGCTCGTGTGCAGCGGCGAAGAGGGACCGCTGCGCACCACGGGGGGACTCGAACTGACCGCGCCCTACGGGCTGGAGGCGATCAGCAGGGCAGGCACCGTCGTGGTGCCCGCCTGGCGGTCGATCACCTCACCGCCGCCCGTGGAGGCGCTCGACGCGCTGCGCCGCGCCCACGAAGAGGGCGCACGCATCGTGGGGTTGTGCACGGGAGCCTTCGTGCTCGCCGCCGCCGGGCTGCTGGACGGCCGCCCGGCCACCACGCACTGGATGTACGCACCGACGCTGGCCAAGCGCTACCCGTCGGTGCACGTCGATCCGCGCGAGCTCTTCGTCGACGACGGCGATGTGCTCACGTCCGCCGGCACGGCGGCCGGGATCGATCTCTGTCTCCACATCGT
Source organism: Streptomyces sp. OR43 (assembly GCF_008042275.1). Taxonomy (GTDB): domain Bacteria; phylum Actinomycetota; class Actinomycetes; order Streptomycetales; family Streptomycetaceae; genus Streptomyces. The sequence continues at coordinate 510,696 of NZ_RDBK01000043.1, forward strand.
CCGCTCGGACCACGGCACGGAGGCCGCCGGGGCACTGGCGCGCCGGCTCGTCGTGCCGCCGCGGCGCAGTGGCGGTCAGGAGCGCTACCTCGACAGGTCTTTACCGGAAGAAATCGGCTCCGACCCGCTCGCGGAGGTCGTGGCCTGGGCGCTGGAGCATCTGCACGAGCAGTTCGACGTGGAGACGCTGGCCGCGCGCGCCTATATGAGCAGACGGACCTTCGACCGGAGGTTCCGCTCGCTCACGGGCAGCGCACCGCTCCAGTGGCTGATCACTCAGCGGGTGCTGCAGGCGCAGCGCCTGCTGGAGACGTCCGACTACTCGGTCGACGAGGTCGCGGGCCGCTGCGGCTTCCGCTCGCCGGTCGCGCTGCGCGGACACTTCCGGCGCCAGCTGGGTTCCTCCCCCGCCGCGTACCGGGCCGCCTACCGGGCCCGTCGTCCGCAGGGCGGTGGCCCGGAGCAGGTCGTCACGGCGGCCGAACCGGTGGTGCCCTCCCAGGGCAGCCCGGTGAGCCGTCGCGCCCCGCTGCCGGCCCAGGCGGGTCCGTCCGCGGCCGGCCCGCCGGGACCGTCGGGTCCGTCCCCGTCCGTCGTGGACGGGGGCCGCGGGGAGCACGGGAAACCGGGCCCCGAGGCGTACGCTGCGGGCCGCCCGGCCCTGCCGGGACAGCGGAGCGCCCCGTAGGGTGGGGCGCATGAACGACCGCATGGTGTGGATCGACTGCGAGATGACCGGGCTCTCGTTGACGGAAGACGCACTCATCGAGGTGGCCGCACTGGTCACCGACTCGGAGTTGAACGTGCTCGGCGAAGGGGTGGACATCGTGATCCGTCCGCCGGACGCGGCGCTGGAGACCATGCCCGAGGTGGTGCGGCAGATGCACACCGCCTCGGGCCTCCTCGACGAGCTGGCCGCGGGCACCACCCTGGCCGACGCCGAGGAACGGGTCCTGGCCTACATCCGCGAGCATGTGAAGGAGCCCGGCAAGGCGCCGCTCTGCGGGAACACGGTCGGCACGGACCGCGGCTTCCTGTCGCGGGACATGCCGTCGCTGGAGGGCTACCTCCACTACCGGATCGTCGATGTCTCCTCGGTCAAGGAGCTGGCCCGCCGCTGGTACCCGAGGGCGTATTTCAACAGTCCGCCCAAGAACGGCAACCATCGGGCGCTCGCCGACATCCGCGACTCGATCACGGAGATGCGGTACTACCGCGAGGCGGTCTTCGTCCCGCAGCCGGGCCCCGACTCGGAGCGCGCCAAGTCGATCGCCGCGCGCCTGTCGCAGCCCTCGGCCTAGGACCTTCCGAAAGCCGCTGGTCACGGCCCTTTCGGGGGCCGGGACCGGCGGCGGGGAAACGGGGGCGCGAGCACCCTCCCGGACCCTGTACACTTTTTCTCGGCCGGTCGGAAACGCCCGGACATGGTGGGTATAGCTCAGACGGTAGAGCACCTGGTTGTGGTCCAGGATGTCGCGGGTTCGAGTCCCGTTACTCACCCTGATTGATGAAGGGCCGATCCGCTTTCGCGGATCGGCCCTTTCTCATGTGCGAGACGCGTCCCCCCGCGTCCCTTCCCCCTTCCGCCCGCCGCGCAGCGGTGGAGTCGGGTATCGAGCAGTCGACGAGAGGAACGTTTCATGCGCGCTCGGAGCATAGGTGCGGCCGCCGCCGCGGCACTGGCCCTGGTGGCTGCCCGCGACCTCGTCCAGAAGAAGCACGCCCTGCTCAGAAACTTCCCCGTGATCGGACATGCCCGGTACCTGCTGGAGACGATCGGGCCGGAGCTGCGGCAGTACGTCGTGACGTCCAACGAGGAGGAGCGCCCGTTCAGCCGTGACCAGCGCACCTGGATCTACGCGTCGGCGAAGGCGGAGAACAACTACTTCGGGTTCGGAACCGACGTGGACGTCGAGCACGTGCAAGGGCACGCGTACGTGAAGCAGCGGACGTTCGCCGGCGCGCTGCCCGATCTGCATGACCCGCAGAGCCCGCTGCCCTCGGCCAAGGTGCTGGGCGGCCCGCGCGGGCGCGCCAAGGCGTTCCGGCCCGCGAGCGTCGTGAACATCTCGGCGATGAGCTTCGGATCGCTGTCCGGCCCGGCCGTCACCGCGCTCAACAAGGGCGCGGCGCTGGCCGGCGCGATGCAGAACACGGGTGAGGGCGGACTCTCGCCGTACCACCGCAACGGCGGGGACCTCGTCCTCCAGATCGGGACGTCGTACTTCGGCTGCCGCAACGAGGACGGCACCTTCAGCCTCGACAAGCTCAAGGACATAGTCGCGGGCGCCCCGGTCAAGGCGATAGAGATCAAGCTCTCGCAGGGCGCGAAGCCGGGGCTCGGCGGGCTGCTGCCGGGCGCGAAGGTGACCCCCGAGATCGCCGGGATCCGCGGCATCCCGGTCGGCGAGGACTGCGCCTCACCCTCTCGGCACACCGCGTTCCACGACGTCGACTCGATGCTCGACTTCGTAGAGCTGCTCGCCACCGCGACCGGTCTGCCGGTCGGGATCAAGAGCGCCGTCGGGGAGATGAGCTTCTGGGAGGAGCTGGCCACTCTGATGGCGCGGGGTGATCGCGGGGTCGACTTCGTGACCGTCGACGGAGGCGAGGGCGGCACCGGGGCGGCCCCTCTCATTTTCTCCGACTCGGTGTCGCTGCCGTTCCGGATGGGCTTCTCCCGCGTCTACGGCGCGTTCGCCGAGCGGGGTCTGACGGACGACATCACCTTCATCGGTTCGGGCAAGCTCGGTCTGCCCGAGAACGCCGTCGTCGCGTTCGCCCTGGGCGCCGACATGATCAACGTCGCCCGCGAGGCGATGCTGTCCATCGGCTGCATCCAGGCGCAGAAATGCCACACCGACAAGTGCCCCACCGGCATCGCCACCCAGGACCCGTGGCTGGTGCGCGGCGTCGACGCGCCCTCGAAGGCCACGCGCGCCGCCGTCTACCTGCGCACCCTGCGCAAGGAACTGCTGAAGATCTCGGGCGCTGTCGGCGTCGCCCACCCGGCGCTCATCACGACCGCCGACATCGAGATCATGAACGGTGACTACGACGCCCGCACCCTGGCGAGCGTCTACGGCTACAAGGACGGCTGGGGCGAGCTCGGCCCGGAGCTCGCCCAGGAGATCACCGCGCTCCTCACCGCCGCACCTGCCCCTGTCCATGAGGCCGGTACTGACGTGTGACGAGTTACCGGTGGCCGGTGCCTGACCCGAGGCTCACGCCCGTCCGGCGGCGCCGCGTGAGTGCCGAGCGGAGCTTGTGGGCCAGCCCCCGGGCCATCAGACGGAGCTGGTCGACCGGGCGGGGCTCGTTGTAGATGACGAAGTCGTCGAACCGGTGGATGCCGCGTCGGCCGGTAACGGCCTCGGCGGCATCCCGGACGGCCGCGAGATCAGCCGCAGCGAACCGGAGCGCGCGCTCGTCGGGCTGGTAGGTGGCGCCGAGGGGGTAGTCGCGGCCCGGTTCGCTCGCCATCTCGACGTGGCAGCCGAGCACGTGGACCACCGTGTGCGCCTCGGCGAAGTCGACCAGGCGAGCCAGAGTGGCGCGGAACGCGGTGAAGTCGAATGCGTACAACCGGCCGGGCAGGACCGTGTCCCCGGTGAACATGATGCCGGTCCACGGGTCGTGGACGGTGATGGCGCTCCTGTGGTGGCCGGGCGAACCGAGGACGTCCAGTACCCTCCCGCCGAGGTCGAAGGTGACGGCCCCAGTCGGCCAGCGGTCTCCGAAACCGAAGAAGGAGCGGACAGCCTCCTCCTCCCGGGCGACCACGGTGGTCTCGGGACGGTCGTCGAACTGGGCGTCTGCGGCCACGTGATCGCCATGCCCATGGGTGTGCGCGACCACCAGGCCGTACTGTTCGCGCGGATGCCCGTCCAGCCACTCGGTGATCAGCCGGTCGACGGTCGTGCGCAGCGGGAACAGTTCCGGGTCGGCGGTGGCGCCGGTGTCCAGGAGCAAGGCCCGCTCGTTGCCGAACAGCAGAAAGAGAAACGGGGCCTCGTAGTTGGTCCGTTTGCTCTGGCGGAGGATGACCGTGTGCTCGTCGTAGTGATGGACTTGGATCCTTGGTTCGTCCGCCGTGCCGTGGATCCAGGCGACATCGAGGGATCCCTCGGCCGGTGTCCCGGCCGCGAAGTCGATCAAGCCGTCAGTGCTCCGGTTCATGCCCACTGTCCCCCGATTCGAATGCTGGTAGCGGCGTGCCCGCCATGAAGTACCGGACGTGACGCTGCCCGGGCAAACGATCTGCGCTGTCCTTCTCGGTCCGCGCGACGTACGGCGCGAGAAGGGCCTTCCACTGTTCTCTGAGCTCGGCGGCCTCGTCGGCGGAGAGCAGGGCCACCGCCGTGACCATGACGCCTGCCTTCTGCCGCCAGCTCACACTCCCGGCGTCCCGGCGCCCCACGTGGTCGAGGATGGCCCGGGTCTCCCGTTCGACGACGATCCGCTCCAGCGCCGGCCCGACGTCCGGACTGTCATCGACGGCGATCCGCATCTCCCGCCTCGGTTCGGGGACCTGCCAGGCCCGTTCTCGCCGGTCGCGGCCCGGACCGGCATCCTCCACGAAGCCGTACTTGGCGAGTTGGCGCAGATGGAAGGAGCAGCTGGCCTGCGAGACCTCAAGCACCCGGCCGCAGTGGGCGGCTGTCGCGGGCCCGGCCGCGGTCAGTAGCTCCAGCAGATCGAGCCGGAGCGGGTGGGCCAACGCCCTGATTGCCTTCGGGTCACTGATCCTCATATCCCAAAGAGTACTTTGGGATATGAGGATGCCAAAGGGTTCTTTGGCATATTCGTGATCGGCGGCGCATCGCCATGGCGCGACCTCCAGCGGCCCGTCACTCCTTGCCGGAGGCAGCCTGCACGAAGTGCCGACGGCAGTCCTGGACCTTGCGACTGATTGCCGAATCCGGAAGGACTGACCGCTCAGGAGACACACGGGTTGCCTCACGTACACGCGCCCGCGCCCGCGCCCGCGCCCGCAGGTGATGCTCCGCCCGACCCGGCCAGCACGCGGTCGACGAGCCGGTTCGTGTACAGGCGGCGAGTGTCACGCTCGCCGAGGTTCTCAAGGGCGACAAGGATCAGGCCCGGATCGACTACGGCGGCAGAGCGAAGCTCGATGACCTCCTCTCGCGTCAGCCCGTCGACTCCCGGCGACGGGCCGTCAGCATCCACCAGCGCGACGCCCCCAGCTGCCTCGGCCGACGATTCCCGTACGTCCACCACAGCCCGGGAGAACGCCGCCGACGGGGACGCAGCGGCGTGTCCGTGCGCCACCTGCCGATCGGCCCCGTCGGACTGCCCGTCACGGTTCAGGGCCGCCGTGATGTACGCCGCCGGACGGGCCGGCCTCCAGTCGAGGGCGAGGCCGTGCAGCTCGGCCGCGATGTCGTGAGCGCCGAGGCCGCGGTCGACCAGCGGGCGCAGCGCGAACGCCAACCGGCGCAACGCCTCCGACTGAGTCCAGGCAACCAGCGGGCGCACCTGCCGGGCGAGGGCGATGTCCCGGGCGACCTGGAGTGGGTGCCGTGACGGCGGGCGGTTGCCGCTTTTCGATGGCCTGGGGCTCCGGTCTCTCCGACCGCGCCCGGCCGCCGGGCCTTTCCCACCACCCCTGCCCCTTGGACCCCGGAGAGTTGACGCGGTCGCGGACGTCGCGCGCTCGCGCGAGGTGTCGTTCAACCTCCCACTCGGATCAACCTTGGGCACGTCGTGGCCGGACCCGGGAGAATGGGGTGCACGCCCGCCTGAACTGGGCCTATCCACATCCGAGTTATCCACAGGGTGGCCTGCCGTACGGAACGCGTCCACGGCACGGGCCCGACCCGGGTCCGTCACCCCGACCACCCGCGCCCCGTACCCGACACCCTCCAGCCGATACCCCATCACCTCGTCGTACAGGGGCGGGATCGTCGCGGCGTAGATCGTCGCCGTACCCGCGTACGACCGGCCGGGTAACCGCAGGTTCCGCTTCGATCCGTGCCGCCGCCACACCAGCGCGCCCAGCTCCCGCAGGACCCGGACATGGCGCTTCACCGTCGCCGCCGACACCCCGCACCGGGCCGCGGTGCGCTCCAGGTCGTACAGCACGAAGCCCAGCCGGTAATCCATCCGCCCGGCCAGATCCCGCGCGACAACCAGGGTCGTCGCCCCCGCCCCCCGGTGCAGGCGCGCCTCGACGAGCCACTCCACAGCACGCAGCCACGCCCGCGGCTGCGCATGCCGGGACGCCGTGGCCTCAAGCTCCTGAAGGGCGCCGGGGACGGGGGTCCATGCTGGATCCGGGCATGACGGAGAAGCGCAGCACGAAGCCGCGCCGGTGGGATGGCGCATCACAGTCCGTGGGGTGAGGGGGCGGCCGCGCGGGCCGCAGAGTCAGCGGGGAGCGATCAGCAGACTTGCGCTACGCGGGCCGGCCTGACCGCAGCATCGGCGGGGCCCAGGGGAGCCCGGCCGGGCGGGAGGGGCCTCATTCGATAGTGCGGGAGTGGTCACCGCGTGGGCGATGGCCGGGCGATCCGAGACGAATCCTTCTCGCAGCTGAGAGTCGGTTCACCGATCAGCGGGGTGACGATCCGACTGTCACCGTAAGCGGGCATGTTCGATACGCTCATCGGAGCGCCTTTCTCTCTCAGGGATCTTGTGCGCTTCGGCCGGGCGGTGGTCAAGACCGCTCGGCCGTCTTCCTACTGCACCGGGGACTCGTCGTCGACTGAGCCCTCAGTGACAGCCTTTTTGCGTGCCTTCGTCCCCCACGCGCCGCCGTGACCTCGCTCGATGTCCTGCACCGTGCCGAGCGAGACCCCCAGCCGAGCGGCGATCTTTCGGTAGGACACCTTCTCGGCACGCAACGCGAGAACCGCTTCACGGCGCAGCTCCCGCAGACGGGGCGCTCGCGCGCTGTGGTCCGCGAGGACTTGACTGATGGCTGCCGCCCTTTCGGTCGGATCCTCGATTCCCTCCAGCTCCGACAAGGCGTCAAATACCCGCTTCGCCACCTTGCTCACGTCGTCGGTCACGCCCGCATCCCTTCATGGGCGCGTCCCGGTTGACCAAGCGTATGTCATGCCATACGTTGGCGCCAAGACAGCCCGCTCTGTCGTGCAACAAAGCCCCGACCTGGTGGCGACACACCGAGTCGGGGCCATAGGAACCGGGCCGGTGACGACACACCGGGCCCGACACCCCGACAAGGCATGACACACCAAGCCGGGACCAGCCAGACCCCTGCTCCCAGCAGAAGACTCGCCATGCACCATCCTTCCACCCGTCGGACCCGCCGCGCGGCCGGGAGCAACAGCACGCGGCCCAACCGCAAGGGTGCGCGTGACACCCGGCAGCCAGCTCTCTACGCACTGTTGCACCCAGGCTTGTCTGGGTACGGTGCGCGGCACCCCTACCCAGGAGGCTTCGATGACCCGATACCTGCGCAAGGTCGGCACCAACTCTGGCAACGACGGCTGCCCGACCTTGTACGAGGTCCCCGGAACAGACCGGTACGTGGTCCAGGGCGACCGCGTCACCGACCCCGGCGAACTCACCCAACTGGACAACCTCACCTCCGACGAGGGCGCGGTTACCGTGCCCCGTGAATTGCTCGCCAACTTCGGGCCGAAGGAGCCGGTGCACGTGCCGCAGCTGATCAGCTTCGAAGACTTCGGCGCAATGTTCGCCAAGGTGAAGCATTCCGCTTGGCGTCTGGAGACCCGTCGTCGGTACGCCTCCGACGAGGAGACCGACACCTACCGTGAGTTCACTGCGGGCCGGACCGTGAGCTGGGACCTGGACGACGAATGGTGCACCAACCGCCGGGAGCGGTCGGAACTCGGGGTCAGGTTCGAGAGGGTGAGGATCCTGGACGAGCCACCCACGCCGGGGCAGCTGTACCTCCTCGACAACGCGCGGCGGAACACGGCAGTCGGAGAGGACATCCGCACTCTGCCCCGGGCAACGTCAGAGGAGTTGAGGTTGCCGGCCGAGGACTTCTGGGTCTTCGACAGCCGAGTCGTGGCTCTGCTGGTCTTCGACGATGAGGACCGGATGACCGGCGTCGAACTGATCACCAACCCGGTGGAGGTCCTGCGATATGCGCAGGTCCGCGAGGCCGCTTGGCACCACGCCTCCCCGTACGACCAGCCGCGGAGGTAGCTTCGATACGTGAGCACGGACTATCAGCAGGCCAGGGTGTCTCTCGGCGCGCGGCTACGGGAACTGCGCGCCGAGGTCACCGGCCGGGACCTCGCGGCCCGCCTGGGCTGGCCGCAGTCGAAGGTGTCCAAGCTGGAGACGGGCCGGCAGACGGCCACGCCGACGGACCTCAAGGACTGGGCGGAGGCGACCGGGCACCCTGCAGTCGCCGGGGAGCTCCAGGCTCGGCTGGAAGGGCTGGAGTCCCATACACGCTCGTGGCGCAGGCAGTTGCGGGCCGGACACAAGCCGGTGCAGGACGCCCTCATGGTCGAGTACGAGCGGTCGACCGAGCTACGCGCCTGGCAGAGCTCCATGGTCGTCGGGTTGCTCCAGACCCCGGACTACGCCCGTGCCCTGTTCGCGCGGTTCGCTGAACTCCACCGCTCACCACGGGACATAGACGAGGCGGTTCGGTCCCGGATGCGTCGGCAGGATCTGCTGTACCAGCCGGGCCGGACGTTCCACATCCTGATGTGGGAGGCCGCGCTCCACGCCGGAGTGTGTCCGCCCGCAGTCCTTGCCGCGCAGCTCGACCGGCTGGCCGGTGTGATCGGGCTGGACACAGTGAGGCTCGGGATCGTCCCGTTCGGCGCCCAGGTCGCGGTGCCGCCCGGCCCTGGATTCTGGATGTACGACGACCGGCTGGCCATCGTCGAGGACTGGCACGCGGAGCTGTGGCTGGACGACGAGCCGACGCTGACCGTCTATCAGCGGGTGTGGGACGCACTCAACGCGTCGGCGGTGTACGGGTCGACGGCACATCGACTGATCAGCAGGGCGCGGGCCCAGATCGTGCACCCGTGAGCATTGCCGGGAATCACCAAGGTGTGCCGGAGAATTTTCGAGAATCAGCGGAGACTCATATTCGCGTGACTCCCTAACGTGCAGGTCATGGCCTCACGGACACGTACTCCGGGATCGGAATGGCTGGCGCTCTCCTCCCCCGACCCGGTGAGAACACACCGGGCATGGGCTGCCGGAGAACTCGCCCGACTGCACTCGGGCCGACTGTGGACGGCCGTCGAAGCAGACGTGCGCCGATCGGTCGACGCGATGCAGCGCATCGGCCCGGACCGGCTCGGTCCGGTGCTCGTCCATCCGTCGGCGGACCTCGCATGGTGGCTTGTCCCGTGCGGGTCCGTGGAGGAGCTGGCGGGCGCTGATTTCCTGACGGTGCACGCGTCCGGCCGGTCGCTCCGCTGTCCGCCGGCCGAACGGTATGTGGACGGCCTGGGATGGCTGGAGAAACCGGCCGGCTCCGGACGGCTCACCGACCCCGCCGCGCTGGGCGCCGCGTTCCGGCCGGGTCGCCGGCTGCGGGCGGGGGCGTTCCGTTGAGCCCGCCCCTGACGGAACCGCTGCCGCCCGTCGCGTCACTGTCTGCCCAGCAGCTGCGTGGCACCAACTGCGTGTGGTGTTCAGCCGAGCTGACAGCCAAGACAGCCGTCAACCTCGGGGCCCGACCGGAGTACGAGGGCTCGTCCGTATTCATCTTTCCCCGACGCTGTCGGCCCTGCCCGAAGGAGGCACCCGGTGACTCACACCCCCAGCAAGATAAAGCGGCCCCGACCCCGGAGTGAGGAGACATACAGGGCGTGGGTGGGCCACACGTACGTGTGTGATCTGTGCGGCCCTGGGCTGTGCCCGGAAGGTCTGCGTCTGGGGCGGCAGTGGAGGCACGACCGCCGGCAGGCGGTACGGCCATGATCTGCGTCGACTGCGATCGGGTAATCACGGGCGCGTACGTCGTGGTCGCCGTCGGCGACTCGATGTCAGCAGCCCGGCAGGACTTCCACGCCCACCCGCCGCAGGCTCCGGACTGCCTGCCCCGCACCGCGCACAGGCAGCGGTTCCGTCGAGAGCTCGACGCCACCCGCCTCCCTCCGGAGCGGCCTTGAGCCGGCTGCGGGACGGTGTACGGGGCGCGGGGCGCGGGTGCGCCCCGTCCGGCCTCGGCCCGCCCCTGTGAACGGGCCGTCGGCCCGGCCGGGGTTGGCGGCTGCCATGTTCCCGGTGCCCGGGTCGAGAACCGCCGGACACCGGTCTCGCCGCCCCCTACGGTCGGGCCCCCGCCGGCCGGCCGCGCGGAACGGCGAGCGCGAGGGGCCGTTCCGGCGGCGTCGGCCGGGCTCAGCGGAACGCGGCGACGTGGCGGGCGGCCCAGTCGGCGAAGGTGTGCGCGGGGCGGCCGAGGATCCGCTCGACGTCCGGGCTGATGGCCAGCTCGGCCGGGCTCGGGGAACCGATGATGTCCAGGGTGTCGTCGGCGAGCTCCCCCGGCATGCTCCGGCTCATGGCGGCATGGGCCTCGGCGCGGGTGAGTTCGTGGAACGTCACCGGCGTGCCCAGTGCGGCGGCGAGGGCCTCCGTCTGCCCGCGGGGGGTGATCACCTCCGGACCGGTCAGCTCGTAGGCGGCGCCGACGTGCCGGTCGTCCAGCAGGCAGGCCGCCGCGACGGCGGCGATGTCCGCCGGGTCGACGACCGGCACCCCGACATCCCCGAACGGCGCGGCCACGAGCCGCTGCGTGCGGACGGACTCGGCCCACCACAGGGCGTTGGAGGCGAAGCCGCCCGGCCGCAGGATGGACCACTCCGGGCCGGACTCCCGCAGCACGTCCTCCAGCTCGCGCATCGCGATCCGCGTTTGGCCGAAGGGCCTGGTCACCACGCCGAGCGTGGAGAGCAGGACGACCCGCCGGACCCCGGCGGCCGCGGCCTCGCCGATGATGTCGGCGGGACTGGCTCCGGCGGCGTGCAGGTCGCCTGAGAGCAGCAGGAACAGTGCCTCCGCCCCGTCCAGCGCGGGCTTGAGACCGGCAGGTTCGGCCAGGTCGGCCACCACGTGACGGACGCCGTCCGGCACCTCCGCCGGGTGCCGTGACACGGCCGTCACCTGCCGGCCCGCATCGGCCAGTGCCTGCGTCAACGGCCGGCCGATGTTTCCCGTAGCCCCGGTTACGACGATCATGATCTGCTCCCTTGTGGGTTGCCCTCTGTTGCCCCGCACGCTAGGAGCGCGGACTAACTTTTGGTAAGGACATACCTTTGAGTAAGCTCATGCCATGACGGGAAGCGTGCAGGACAGGCAGGGCGAGGCAGGGACGTCGTATGACGTGTTTCACACCGACTGCCCCGCGCGGAACGTGATCGACCACGTGACCAGCAGGTGGGGTGTCTGGGTGCTGATCTCGCTGCGCGGCAACAACCTCCGGTTCTACGAGCTGCGCGAGAGCATCAAGGGCATCAGCGAGAAGATGCTCGCCCAGACGCTGCGCGCACTGGTGGAGGACGGCCTGGTCTGGAGAGAGGTCGAGCCGACGACGCCGCCCCAGGTCACCTACGGGCTGACCGGGTTCGGCCGGGACGTCGGCGAGCCGCTGACAGCCCTGTTCGACCTGGTCACGCAGCGGCTGACGCCGGGCGCTACGGGATAGCGCGGGATACGGCACGGGCGCGGGGTGGTGCGGTACCGCACCACCCCGCGCCCGCTCACGGCGAACCCCGCGCCCGCCGTCACGACGAGTCCCGCACCACCAGCTCCGTCGGCAGCACGATCTGCGGGCGCTCCGCGCTCTCGCCCGCGATCTGCTCCAGGAGTACCCGGGTCATCGCACGGCCCATCTCCTCGATCGGCTGGCGCACGCTCGTCAGCGCCGGGTCCATGTGGCGCGCCACGGCCGAGTCGTCGAAGCCGATGAGGGCCACGTCGTCCGGGATACGCCGGCCGGCCTCGCGCAGCACCTGGCGGGCGCCCGCGGCCATCAGGTCGGACGCGGCGAAGACCGCGTCCACGTCCGGGCGGCGGGCGAGCAGTTCGCGCATGGCCCGGACACCGCCCTCCTCGGAGAAGTCGGCCGGGGCGATCAGCCGCTCGTCGGGTTCGTGGCCCGCGTCGGCGAGGGCCTGGCGGTAGCCGTCGAGGCGCCGCTGGGAGGCGTAGACGTCCAGCCGGCCGGTGATGGTCGCGATGGAGCGGCGGCCCCGGGAGACGAGGTGCTCGACGGCCCCGCGGGCACCCTCGAAGTTGTCCGAGTCGACCGAGGGCAGCGGCTCCGTGGCGGACCTGCGGCCGTTCATGACGGCGGGCATGCCGAGCTGTTCCAGCAGATCGGGCAGCGGGTCGTCGGCGTGCACGGAGACCAGCAGGACGCCGTCCACGCGGTGCGCGGTCAGGTACTGGGCGAGTCTTCGGCGTTCCCGGTCGCTGCCGACGAGCGTGAGCAGCAACTGCATCTCCGTGTCGGCGAGGGCCGCGCCCACGCCGCGGACGATGTCGGAGAAGTAGGGCTCCCCGAAGAAGCGGCTCTCCGACTCGGGAACGACGAGCGCGATGGCGTCCGTCCGGTTTCCGGCCAGGGCGCGGGCCGCCCGGTTGGGTACGTACCCGAGCTCGGCGACGGCCGCCTCCACCGCCTCGCGCGTGTGCGCGCTGACCCGTGGGGAACCGTTGATGACCCGCGAGGCGGTGCCGCGCCCCACCCCTGCCCGTGCCGCGACCTCTTCGAGCGTGGGCCGGCCCCCGCTCCGTACTCGCGCTGCCGTCATGGCTGCCTCCCGTTCGCGGTCAATTTCTCACAGTCGGATAACCAAACCAAGTCCTGGTGTTGGCTCCCTTGACACTCGACGGGACCGGCCCGCCGTTCCACGGGCCAATTCGTGGGAGCGCTCCCACTCTACGCGCGTGGTCAACGGGCCCACGCAGGTGGCGGGGGTGGACGGGGGAATCGGCCGCGCACACGACTGAGACCCGGCACGGGGCCGGGTCTCAGAGGTGGCGCGAGGATCGGAAAAGGATCAGGAGAGGCCCGCCGGCGGCAGGGCGTGACGCCGGATCACATCGGAGTACCAGTGGGCACTCGCCTTGGGGATGCGGCGCTGGGAGCCGTAGTCGACGTACACGGTTCCGAAGCGCTTCGAATAGCCGTACGCCCACTCGAAGTTGTCCATCAGCGACCACAGGAAGTAGCCGCGGACGTCCGCGCCGTCGGCCACCGCACGCTGCACGGCGTCGAGGTGGCCGTGCAGGTAGGCGATCCGCTCGGGGTCCTCCACCCGGCCCTCGGGAGAGACGTAGTCGTCGAAGGCGGCGCCGTTCTCCGTGACCATCAGCGGCAGACCGGGGTGGTCACGGGTGACGTCCATGAGCAGGTTGTAGAGGCCGTCGGGGTCGATCGACCAGTTCATCGCGGTGCGCTCCTTCCCCTCGGCGAGGTGGAAGGCGACGTGCTCGGAACCGGGCCACGGGGAGAACTCGCTGGCGCCGTGGACATCGTTGCCAGAGCCGCTCTCGCCCTTCTCCGGAAGCGAAACCAGCGTCGGCGTGTAGTAGTTGACGCCGAGGACGTCGACCGGGCGCGAGATGGCGGCCAGGTCGCCGTCCTGGACCAGCTTCGACCAGTCCACCAGGTGCGCGGTGTCGGCGAGCAGGTCCTCGGGGTACTCGCCGCGCAGCATCGGACCGGTGAAGATCCGGTTGCCGACCGCGTCGATCCGGCGGGCGGCGTCCGCGTCGGCCGCGCTCGCGGTCAGCGGGCGGACCTGGTGGAGGTTGAGGGTGACCGAGGTCTGCGCGCCGGCGGGGAGTTGATCGCGCAGAACCTCGATCGCCCGGCCATGGGCGAGGTTGAGGTGATGGGCCGCCCGCAGGGCTGCGGCGGGCTCGGTGCGGCCGGGGGCGTGCACACCGGAGCCGTATCCGAGGAAGGCCGAGCACCACGGCTCGTTGAACGTGGTCCAGGTCGCGACCCGGTCGCCGAGCGCGCCCGCCATGATGGCGGCGTAGTCGGCGAACCGGTCGGTGGTGACCCGCTGGGGCCAGCCGCCGGCGTCCTCCAGCTCCTGGGGCAGGTCCCAGTGGTAGAGGGTCGCGACGGGGGCGATGTCCGCCTCGAGGAGTTCGTCGACGAGCTTGCGGTAGAAGTCCAGACCGCGCTCGACGGCGGGACCGCGGCCGGTGGGCTGCACCCGGGACCAGGAGATGGAGAAGCGGTATGCCTTCAGCCCCAGCTGCTTCATCAGCGCCACGTCGTCGCGGAAGCGGTGGTAGTGATCGGCGGCGATGTCACCGGTGTCACCGTTGTGGACCTTGCCAGGGGTGTGGCTGAAGGTGTCCCAGATGGAGGGGGTGCGGCCGTCCTCGGCGGCGGCGCCCTCGACCTGGTAGGCGGCGGTGGCCGCTCCCCAGACGAAGCCCGTCGGGAATTGCGTGGCCTCGGGCGCCTGCTTCGGGGCGATGTCGGGTCGTACGGCAGTCATGCGGGAGCGCTCCCAGGGGTGGGCGGACAGGGGCGGAAGTGGAACTCCGGAGCCCGTACGGTCCGCGGGGCGGGCGCGGGCCGTGCGGGGCTGCCGGGAAAGACGGCGGGGCTGCGCGAGGTCAGCCCTTGACGGCACCGGACATGATGCCGCCGACGATCTGCTTGCCGAAGACGACGAACACCACGAGCAGCGGCAGCGTGCTGATCAGTCCGCCGGCCATCACGATGCTCTCGTCGGGGGTGTAGGAGGCCTTCAGCTGGCCGAGAGCGACCTGGAGGGTGGGGTTCTGCTGGTTCAGCGCGAGGTAGGGCCAGAAGAAGTCGTTCCACGCCTGGACGAAGGTGAGCATGCCGAGCACCATCATCGCGGGGCGGGCCACCGGGAGCACGACGCTGCGCACGATGCGGAAGTTGCTCGCACCGTCGATCTTGGCGGCCTCGATCAGCTCGTAGGGCAGGGCCTCGGTCAGGTACTGCCGCATGAAGAACACGCCGAACGCGCTGACCAGGGTCGGGAAGATCACCGACTCCAGGCTTCCGCTCCAGCCGAGGTCGGACATCATCATGAACAGCGGGACGACGCTGAGCTGCGGCGGGATCGTCAGGGTCGCGATGACTCCGGTCATCAGCGCGCCGCGACCGCGGAAGCGCATCTTGGCGAACGCGTAGCCGGCCAGGGTGCAGAAGAAGAGCGTCGCCAGCGTGATGCAGCTGGAGACGATGAAGCTGTTGAGGATCGCCTTGCCCAGGTGGGCCTGGTTCCAGGCGGCGTCGAGGTTGTGGAACAGCCGGTCGCCGGGCAGGAACGGAGGCGTGGAGGCCAGTACCTCGTCCTGGGTGTGGGACGCGGCCACCAGGGTCCAGTACAGCGGCAGCAGCGAGCCGATTCCGACGACGGTCAGCGCGATGTAGGCGAAGGGACCGCCTTTCAGCTGCTGCCCGGCACCGGGCTTGAAACGGCTCGCGCGCTTCGGCGCACGGTGCGCGGTGCGCGCCGGGATGACGGAGCCCGGGACTTTGGTGGGGCTGGTGATGGTCATGGATATCGCTCCCGGTCAGACCGCGGATTTGCGTACGAAGCGGCCGATGAGCCAGTTGACCGCGGCGATGATCAGCAGGAGGGCGAGCATCGCCCAGGCCACTGCGGCGGCCGGACCGAGATGCCCCAGGTTCCAGCCGTAGTTGTAGAGGTAGATGCTGAGGGTCTCGTACTGGTTCTCGTTGCCGCCGATCGCGCCGAGGGTGCCGCCCTCCAGCAGCAGGGGCTCGCCGAACAGCTGCATGGAACCGATGGTCGAGATGACGATCGTGAACAGGATCGTGGGCCGCAGCGAGGGGATCGTCACCTTGAGGAACTGCTGCCAGCGCGAGGCTCCGTCGAGCGAGGCGGCCTCGTACAGATCGGACGGGACGGCCTGCATCGCGGCAAGGTAGATCAGGGTGTTGTAGCCGGTCCAGCGCCAGATCACGATGACGGAGATGGCGATCTTGGACGTCCAGTGGCCGTTGGCCCAGTTCGTGTCACCCAGGCCGACGAACTCCAGCGCCCAGTTCAGCAGACCGCCGTCGGCCCGGAAGACCAGGGCGAAGACGAGGGCCGCGGAGGCCACCGAGGTGGCGTACGGGGTGAGGATGACCGTCCGCCAGAAGGTGCTGGCACGGAGCTTGTAGTTCAGCAAGTGCGCCAGGCCCAGGGCCACGAGCAGCTGCGGGACCGTCGACATGACACCGATCAGGAAGGTGTTGCTGACGGCCGTCCAGAACTCCGAGTCGTGCAGGATCTTGTCGAAGTTCTCCCAGCCGACCCACTCCATCTGGTCCAGGCCGGTCATCTCCACCCGGTGCAGGGCGATCCAGCCGGTGTAGATCAGCGGGTAGAGCCCGAAGGCCCCGAAGACGAGGAAGAACGGGGCTATGTAGGCGTACGGCGATGCCTTGTCGTCGAACCGCCAGAGGCGGCTGCGCCAGGTCTGCCGGCGGGTGCTGACCGGCTTCCGCTGGGAGCCGGGGGGCGGCGGGGCGTATACATCCCGGGTGGGAGACGAGGTGGCCACGGGCGATATTCCTTCCCTGGATTGCTTGGGTTACCCGGGTGGAGGCTGTTGTCCCACTTCCGACGGACCTGCTCGGGCAGCCGGTGCGGTCGATCGCAAAGCGCCGGAGTGACCTCATGGCGGGGCCGTGCGGGCAGTTCGGCAACGCGGCGAGCGGCCGCACCGGTGTGCGGGGCCGGGCGGGTGGTCGGACGACAGCTTCTGATGGGGCGGACGGGCCGGGGCGCGTGCGGTGGGCTTCCACGGAGCGGCCGGTCAGTGACCGGCCACCCACGGAAGCCCACGGCGCGCGGGCCGAAGCGGCTTCCCGCCCCCCGCGAGGGGGCGGGAACACGCAGGTGCGGGCGGCCCGGGGGCCGCCCGCTGCTACGACCGTCAGCCGATCGCCTTGTCGATCGCGTTGGTCGCGGCCTTCCACGCGTCGTCGGGCTTGGTGCCGCGCTGCTCCATGTTGTTGATCTGGGTGGAGATGGTGTCCTTGATGATGCCGTCCTTCGGGCCGAGAACCGTCTCGGGGATGGACTTGGCCTCGTCGGCGTACAGCTCACCGATCGGCGCGTTGTTGAAGTACTCGAGCTTGGCGGTCTTCACGTCGGGCAGGTCGTACGCGCCCTTGTTGGACGGGAAGCTGCCGATCGCCTTGAAGACGGCGGCCTGCTGCTCGGGGGCGGTCAGCCACTTGACGAGCTCACCGGCCTCCTTGACGTGCTTGCCGGCCTTCGGGACTCCGAGGAAGGAGCCACCCCAGTTGGCAGCGGTCGCACCCGGAGCGGTGGTGATGTCCCACTTGCCCTTGTTGGCGTCACCGGCGTTCACCGAGATCTGACCGGCCATCCAGGCCGGACAGGCGACGGTGGCCATGGTGCTCTTGCGCAGAGCGGCCTTCCACGGGTCGCTGAACTGGGCGAGGCCCTGGGTCAGCTTCTTGTCGGCGGCCTCGGCCGCCAGGTCCCAGCCCTGCTTGACGCTGGGGCTGTCCTTGTAGATCGCCTCGCCGCTCTCGTCGTAGTACTGCTTCGCGTTCGAGCTGACGACGGCGTTGTACATGGCGCTGGCGGAGTCCATGAAGTACGTGCCCTCGGGCGCCTTCTTCTTGTACTCCTCACCGAGCTTGAGGTAGTCCTCCCAGCCCCCGGCGATCTTGGCGGCGACTTCCTTGCGGTCGGTCGGCAGGCCGGCCTTCTTGAAGAGCTCGGTGTTGTAGCAGAGCGACATCGGGCCGATGTCGGTGCCCGCGCCGATCACCTTGCCGTCCTTGGTGGTGGCCTGCTTCTCCTTCCAGGACACCCACTCGTTGACGTCGATGACCTTGCTCAGGTCGGCGAACTGGTCCGCCTTCGTGTCGACGAGCTCCTTGATGCGCCCGACCTCGAGGCCCTGGACGTCGGCCAGACCGCTGCCCGAGTTCAGCTGCTGGAGCAGCTTGGGGTAGTAGACCTTCTCATCGGCGGTGGTGTCTTCCTTCACCGTGATGTTCGGGTGCAGCTCGTGGTACTTCTCGAAGAGGCCGGCTTCCTTGTAGCCGAACTGCCCGAAGTCGGCGACGGTCAGCGTGATCTTCCCGTTCGCATCGGCGCCGGCGCTGTCCGAATCGTCCGAGTCGCTGCTGCAGCCGGTCAGCAACAGCGCGGTGGCTGTCAGGCCCGTGGTGGCCAGGACCGCGACTCTGCGGCTCCGACCGGCGGCGGTGCGGGTGATACGCATTCCACTACTCCTTGTTCCAGGGTGGGACTGGCTCACTGCGTGGCATACGCGCTGGTGAGTGCGGGTGCCAGATGGTTCAGGGGGGAGGACACGGGCAGTGCCGTTCGCACGAGATTTCCTCGTCCGATGTGGGAGCGCTCCCATGCGTCGATGTCGGAAGGTTGCTGCCTGGGAGGGGTGGGTGTCAAGAGTTGAAGACGCTTCCGTTGCGCGAGCGTGTCCTGCAAGTCACGAGACCGTGTCCGGCCGAAGGCTTGCCAAAGCGCACATCCAGGGGAAGCGGATTGGTTCATTCCTGAATTCCCGCAGGTGACAGCACTGTTGGGAGTGGATCTTGCGGCCGCGACCGGGAAGCGGACCTGATCGCACCAGTTTTCCGGCACACCCCCGAAACACCCCTCCCCACCCCCGATTCCTTCGGCGGCGCCCGCCGGAAGGTGAACGGGGTGCCGCACCCAGGGGCCTTCCGGAGGCACCTCCGCGTTCTTTCCCCGAAGCCGAGCGCCGAACGATGGCCGAGAACAGCAGCCGGGCCGGTGACCGAACAACGCCCCCCAGGAGAGCCGTTACGGTTCCCGCGACACCAGCGAACCAGACATGCCGGTCATCTCGCACTCTGTTAATTTCACCCTTATGCGCCTGATGATCACTTATGTCACCCAGGGTGGGTGACGCCCGATGGGAGTAGTCCGCGACCATCCCGAACTTGCTCTCTTCCTCTGTCTGTCCCTCGGCTACCTCGTGGGCAAGATCCGCGTCGGACCGATCACGCTCGGCGGCATCTGCGGCACCCTGATCGTCTCGCTGCTGATCGGCACCCGGCACGTCAGCGTGAACGAGGACGTCAAGACGGTCTTCTTCGCGCTGTTCATCTTCTCGCTCGGCTATCTGGCCGGGCCTCAGTTCTTCGCCAACCTCAACCGCAAGAGCCTGCGCTTCTTCGCCCTGTGCCTGATCGAACTGGTCTGTGTGCTCGGCATCGCCTTCGGCCTGGCCAAGGCGTTCGACCTCGACGTGGGAACCGCCTCGGGCATCCTGGCGGGCGCGGCCACCGAGTCCGCCGTGGTCGGTACGGCCACCGAGGCCATCGGCAAGCTCGACGACCTGACCGCCGCCCAGATCACCCAGTACCAGGGGCACGTCGCCACCGCGTACACCGTCTGCTACCTCTTCGGCCTGGTCACCATCGTGCTGTACACCAGCCAGATCATGCCGATGCTGCTGCGCATCAACCTGGCGGACGCCTCGCGCGAGCTCTGGGAGAAGATGCGCGGCGGTGTCCGGGGTCTGGAGTCCGACGAGCGCGAGGCGCTGCCCAGGACGGTCGGCCGCACCTTCCTGGTGACCGTGGCGGACGGCCGCCGGATCGGGGAGCTGGAGACCTCGCTCGGCGGCGGCGTCACGGTGGAGGGCGTCAAGCGCGGCAGTCTGCTGCTGGACCCCTCCCCCGACCTGGAGCTGACCCTGAGCGACCTGGTCCAGCTGGTGGGCCGGCGGCGCGGGATCATCGCGGCCGGCCGGGCGATCGGCCCGGAGACCCCGGCCGTGCCCGGTCTCGACACCCCACTGGCCACCCGTCAGGTCGCGGTGACCGAGAAGGCCACCGCCGGGTCGACCATCGCCGAGCTGGAGCGGGACCACCCCGAGTTCCGCGAGGACGGCGTGTACATCACCGACGTGCTGCGCAACGACCAGCATCTGCCCGCGTCGGCCGAGACGCAGGTGGAACGGGGTGACGTGCTGACCCTGGTGGGTGCGCGCGCCGGCCTCAACAAGCTGGTCGCCAAGATCGGCGCCGTCGTGAAGAACGACGCGACGGACTTCGTCTACCTGGGCCTCGGCATCGTGGCGGGTTCGCTGCTCGGCCAGATCGTCGTCCGGATCGGCGACATCCCGTTGTCGCTCGGTACCGGCGGCGGCTGTCTGGTCTCCGGGCTGCTCTTCGGCTGGTTCCGCTCCCGGAAGCAGACCTTCGGGGCCTTTCCCCCGCAGGCCGCGAACACGCTGAAGGACCTGGGTCTGGCCGTCTTCATCGCCTGCACCGGGCTGACCGCCGGACCCCAGGCCTGGCCGCTGCTGAAGGAGTACGGCGCGCTCCTGCCGTTCGCCGGGATCGCCATGGTGCTGATCCCCGCGACCATCTCACTGATCGTCGGGCTGACGGTCCTGAAGATCGAGAAGCCCCTGCTGATCGGCGCCATCGCGGGCCAGCAGTGCTCGACCCCGGCGATCACCTCCATCACCCAGGTGGCCCAGAGCTCGGTTCCGCTGCTCGGCTACACGATCACGTACGCGCTCTCCAACTTCCTGCTTCCTCTGACCGGTCCCATCCTCGTCGGCGTCCTGGGAGCCTGAATGATCGACTTCCTCAACCGCAACATCTTCGCGCCCCATCCCGAACTACTGGTCTTCCTGGTCGTCGCGCTGGGATTCCTGATCGGGAAGGTCCGCTACAAGGCGATCGCGCTCGGTGCCGTGACCGGCTGTCTGGTCGCGGGCCTGGTCCTGGGGGCACAGTTCAAGATCCAGATCGACGGCACGGTGAAGAACCTCTTCTTCATCATGTTCCTGTTCGCGCTCGGCTACCGGGTCGGCCCGCAGTTCTTCCGGGGCCTGAAGAAGGACGGCCTGCCGCAGGTCGTCAACGCGGTCGTGGTCTGTGTGACCGGGCTGCTGGTCTCCTGGCTCTTCGCCGTCCTGCTCGGGTACGGTCCCGGCCTCGGCGCCGGGCTCATGAGCGGCGCACTCACCCAGTCGGCGGCGATCGGTGTCGCCCAGGACGCCATCGGCACCCTGCCCGGGCTCTCCTCCGCCGAGGTGAAGTCGGAGCAGAACCTGGTCGCGGTCGGATACGCCGTCACCTACCCGCTCGGCACCATCCTCTGCGCGATGCTCCTCGCCAACGTGCTGCCCCGGCTCTACCGCCGGGACCTGGCGAAGGAGAGCGCGGACCTGGCCGCGGAGCTGGACGCCCCGGACGAGGACCCCGACGAGGGCGAGGGCTACTACGAGACCGTGCTGCGGGCCTACACGGTCGAGCGCCACGACCTCGTCGGCCGCAGCATCGCCGACTTCGAGGCCCAGCAGCAGGCACTCGGCCGCCGCGTCTACATCACGCGGGTCCGGCGCGAAGGAACGATCCTGCCGCAGGCCCAGTCCCTCGTCCTGCGGGACGGCGACACCATCGCGGTCAGCGCGCTGCGGCACGACCTGGTGGACTTCGACGCCCGTACGCATGTGGGCCCGGAGGCGGACGACGTGGCGCTGCTCGGCTACCGGACCGAGACGCTGCACGTGGTGGCGTCCGAGAAGGCGCGGCTGGGCAGGACCGTCGAGGAGCTGCGCCGGGAGCCGTTCATGGCCGGGGTCTACATCGAGAAGCTGTACCGGGCGGGCGCCGAGTTCCCCTTCCGGCTCTCCACCCCGGTGGAGCGCGGCGACACGCTGGTGCTGACGGGTCCGGAGCGGCTGGTCGGCCCGGCGGGCAAGGAGCTCGGCAAGCCCGTGCCGACGAGCTTCGCGACGGACATGGTGTGGGTCGGCCTCGGCATCTTCCTCGGCGGCTGCATCGGCATTCCGGCGCTGACGGCGGGCGGGGTGCCGATCTCGCTGTCCACGTCGGGCGGCGGCCTCATCATGGGTCTGGTCTTCGGCTGGATCCGGGGCAAGTACCCGACGTACGGGAACGTACCGCCGGGCGCCCAGTGGTTCATGGACACCCTGGGCCTGTGCATGTTCGTCGCGGTGGTCGGCATCAACGCCGGCCCCAGCTTCACCAGTGGTCTTTCGTCGGCGGGCTGGGGGCTGCTGCTCCTGGGGGCCGTCGCCACCGTCGTACCGCTGCTCGTCGGATTCCTGGTGGGCCACTACATCCAGAAGATCAGGTTCCCGATCCTGATGGGAGTGCTGGCCGGCGGCCAGACCACCACGGCGGCGATCGGCGCCGTCAACGAGACGTCCAAGTCCCAGATCCCCACGCTCGGTTACACGATCCCGTACGCCGTCGGCAATGTGCTGCTGACCGTGTGGGGCGCCGTCATCGTCATCCTCAACCACTGAAACCGCGGGAGCGCAGACATGCCCAAGGCCAGCCTCAGCCGTGCGGAGATCCGCTCGTTCGCCCAGCTCAGCCCGTTCGAGCTGAAGGACAAGTTCATCACCATCGCCCAGTCCGAGCAGAGTGACAAGCCCGGCCAGAAGGGCAAGACCATCCGGGCCATGCTGAACGCGGGCCGTGGCAACCCCAACTGGGTCGCCACCGGCCCCCGGGAGGCGTACCACGCGCTCGGCTACTTCGCGATCGCCGAGTCCCGCCGGGTCTGGACGGCCGACAACCTCGGCGGGATGCCGGAGGAGGCCGGCTGCGCGGACCGCTTCGCGCACTTCGTGCGTACGCATCCGGAGCTGCCCGGGATCGAGCTGCTGCAGGCGAGCATCGATCTGGCGGTCAAGCGCTTCGGTTTCGTGCCCGACGCGTTCGTCCACGAGCTGGCGGACTCCTCGATCGGGGACAACTACCCGGTGCCCGGGCGGATCCTGTCGCACGTCGAGCAGGTCGTGCGCGGGTACGTGGCGGACGAGATGTTCGACCACCGGCCGCCGGAGGGGCAAAACCTCAGCCTGTTCGCGACCGAGGGCGGCACCGCCGCGATGTGCTACATCTTCGACTCGCTGCTGAAGAACGGGATCCTGCGCAAGGGCGACCGGATCGCCCTGATGGTGCCCGTGTTCACCCCGTACCTGGAGATCCCCGAGCTGGACACGTACGGCTTCGACGTCGTGCGCGTCGAGGCGAACCTGTTCACCGAGACCGGGGTGCGGCAGTGGCGCTACCCGCCGGAGGAGATCGCCAAGCTGGCCGATCCGTCGGTCCGGATGGTCTGCTGCGTCAACCCGAGCAATCCGCCGTCCCTGGCGCTCGCTCCGCAGGTCGCCGAGCAGATCGTGGGCATCGTCGCCGAGCAGAACCCGAACCTCATCGTCGTGACGGACGACGTCTACGGGACCTTTGTCGAGGGCTTCCGCTCGCTCGCCGCCGACCTGCCGCGCAACTCCCTGCTGGTCTACTCGTACTCCAAGCACTACGGCGCCACCGGCTGGCGGCTCGGCGTCATCGGGCTGCACGACGACAACGTGATCGACGACCTGCTGGCCGCGCAGGGCGCCGAGGAGAAGGAGCGCCTGGGCAAGCGGTACGGGTCGCTGTCCCTGCACCCGGAGAGGATGCGGTTCATCGACCGGCTGGTCGCCGACTCCCGGCAGGTGGCGCTCAACCACACGGCGGGCCTGTCGCTGCCGCAGCAGGTGATGATGACGCTCTTCTCCCTCTTCGACATGCTGGACGAGGGCCAGGAGTACAAGAAGCGGATCCGCTCCATCGTGCGCCAGCGCCTGGAACTCCTGCTGGAGGGCGCGCACATGAAGATCTCCGAGGATCCCAAGCGGGCCGCCTACTACATCGAGCTGGACCTGCTGGCCGAGGCGGAACGCACGCTGGGCAAGGAGTTCGCCGACTACCTGGAACAGAACTACGAGCCGGTCGACCCGCTGTTCCGGCTGGCCGAGCAGACGTCCGTGGTGCTGCTGAACGGCGGCGGTTTCGACGGACCGGAGTGGTCGGTCCGCGTCTCCCTGGCCAATCTGGACGACCTGGACTACCTGAAGATCGGCCATCAACTGCGGGCGATCTTCGACGAGTACGCACAGGAGTGGCGGGCCTCGGGGGCCGGGGCGGCGTAGGACCCTTCGTCCGGGTCGGGCCTGACCGGCCCGAGAGGCCTCCTGTCCTCGGGCCGGTCAGGCGGCGCGCAGCCGGTCCAGGGTGTCCTGGAGCTCCGCCTGGGCGGCCCGGCCCGCCGACTCCGCGTCGCCCGCCACCACGGCGGTGACGAGCGTCCGGTGCTGTGCCTCACCGTGGTGCGGGTCGCCGCGGCGCAGCCCGAGCAGGTCCACCAGGTCGATCAGGGCCTGCCGCAGTACGGGCGCGAACTCGGCGAAGAGGTCGGTGAGTACGGGGTTGTGGGCGGCCGCCACGACCGTCCGGTGCAGGGCGATGTCCGCGTCCACGAACGCGGCGTCGTCCGGCCCGGCGCCCGCCTCCCGCCTGGCCGCGAGCGCCGCGTCCAGGGCGGTCAGGTCCTCGTCGGTGCGGCGCCGGGCGGCGAGGCGGGCGGCCTGGACCTCGATGAGCATGCGGACCTCGTAGACGTCGGTGACCGCGGCCCGACGCAGTCTGACCGGCCACTCCTGGGCCTCGTGGTCGGCGATGACGAAGACGCCGGCGCCCTGGCGGGAGCGGAGCAGTCCGAGCGTGGCGAGCGTACGTACCGCCTCGCGCACGGTGGAGCGGCCCACGCCCAGCGTCTTGGCGAGCGTGGTCTCGCCGGGGATCTTCGTGCCGACCGGCCAGTGCCCCTCGGTGATCTGCGCGCGCAGATGACGTGTGGCCTGTTCGACCAGGGGGCTGGGGTGGAGCGGGCCGAGCGAGGACACGGGATTCACCTGTCAGGTTGTCTGAGGACTTGTTGAGGGGCTAGTGTACCGATCATGACGTACCGCGGTCTCCTCCTTCTCGGCTGCCGCGGCGGGGCCTGAAGCGATCGGCACCCCGCCGCGGGGTGCCGTGCTGTGCCGGTCGCATCCGGCGATGCGAAACGAGACCGCGTTCATGTCCGAGCTCACGTCCGAGTCCCCGTCCGACGTCATGTCACCGATGCACGGCTTCCCCACGATCTGCACGCCCCGAGGCCCCGTACCCGAGGCCTCGCCCCACTGGAACCCGCAACGCTCCAGCTCGATGCCCTCGCACCGCTACCGGGCGGCGTTCGACCGCGTCGACATCCCGCTGACCGGCCGGAGCTGGCCGCAGGCCCGTATCGACCGCGCCCCGCTCTGGGTCCCCGTCGACCTGCGCGACGGCAACCAGGCCCTGGCCGAACCGATGGACACCCCGCGCAAGCGCCGGATGTTCGATCTGCTCGTCTCGATGGGCTACAAGGAGATCGAGATCGGCTACCCGTCGGCCAGCCGCACCGACTTCGGCTTCGTGCGGCATCTGGCGGAGAGCGGGGCCGTGCCCGACGACGTGACCGTGGTCGTCTTCACCCCGGCCAAGGCCGAGCTGATCGAGCGGACCTTCGAGTCCGTCGCGGGGATGGACCGGGTGGTCGTCCACCTCTACATCCCGACCGCGCCGGTCTGGCGCGACGTCGTCCTCGGACGCAGCCGGGCCGAGGTGCACGGCGTGGTGCTCGACGCCGCGCGGCAGATGGACCGGCTGGCGCGGGCCAGGCCCGGGGCCGACATCCGGTTCGAGTTCTCGCCCGAGGTCTTCATCCTGACCGAGCCCGACTACGTCCTGGAGATCTGCAACAGCCTCACCGGGCTCTGGGACGCCTCACCGGACCGGCCGGTCATCCACAACCTGCCGGCCACGGTGGAGATCGCGACACCGAACGTGTACGCGGACCAGATCGAGTACATGCACCGCCATCTGGACCGCCGCGACTCCGTGATCCTCTCCGTCCACCCGCACAACGACCGCGGTACGGGCGTGGCCTGCGCGGAGCTCGCCGTACTGGCGGGGGCGCAGCGGGTGGAGGGCTGCCTGTTCGGCAACGGGGAGCGCACCGGCAACGTCGATCTGGTCAACCTCGCCCTCAATCTGCACGCCCAGGGTGTCGACCCGATGATCGACTTCTCGGACATCGACGAGATCCGCCGCACGGTCGAGCACTGCAACCGGCTGCCGGTTCCGCCGCGCCATCCGTACGGCGGCGATCTGGTGTACACCGCGTTCTCGGGCACCCACCAGGACGCGATCAGCAAGGGGTTCGCGCACCACGCGGAGAGCGGCTCCGAGCTGTGGTCGGTGCCGTACCTGCCGATCGATCCGGCAGACGTGGGGCGGACGTACGAGGCGGTCATCCGGGTCAACAGCCAGTCCGGCAAGGGCGGCATCGCCCACCTGCTGCGGAGCAACCACGAGGTGGACCTGCCCGCCCGGATGCGGGCGGACTTCTCCCGTACGGTGCAGGACGCGACCGACGACAGCGGTCTGGAGGCCACCCCGAAGGACCTGTGGGAGCTGTTCGACGCGACGTATCTGGTACCCGGCCGGGACGGCTCGGTCGCCCTGACCTCCTGGACGACGGACCGCGGCCCGGCCGGCGAGCACCGTTTCGTCTGCACGTTGCGGGTGAACGGGCGCGAGGGCGATTACGAGGGCGGGGGAAGCGGCGCGGTGTCCGCGTTCACGGAGGCGCTGGAGGGTGCCGGGGTGCAGGTCACGGTCCTCGACTTCGCGGAGCACGCGGCCGCCGGGGGCCTCGTCACGGCGTACGCGCAGTGCCGGTCCGGCGAGCGGGTGTGCTGGGGCGCGGGCCAGGACGTGTCGGGCGTGGCCGCGTCGGTGGCGGCGGTGCTGTCTGCGGTGAACCGGGCGCGCGCCCTGTGAGCCCGTCCGGCGGTCGAGGACGCCTTCAAGCCCGTCCGGGCGGAAAACCAAGCCCGTCCGGCGACTGAGGACATCTTTCGAGCCCGTCCGGCGTTTGAGGACACCCCCGGACGGGCCGCACGGGCAAAGGGGCGCGCACCCGGTTCACCGCAGACAGCACCGCCGCCACCGACGCGGCCACGCCCGACACGTCCTGGCCCGCGCCCCAGCACACCCGCTCGCCGGACCGGCACTGCGCGTACGCCCCTTTGCCCGTGCGGCCCGTCCGGGGGTGTCCTCAAACGCCGGACGGGCTCGAAAGATGTCCTCAGTCGCCGGACGGGCTTGGTTTTCCGCCCGGACGGGCTTGAAGGCGTCCTCGACCGCCGGACGGGATGCACGGGCGGGGGAAAATGGCTGCTGGGTTACCCCTTGTACGCGCCGAACGCCTTCGTGAAGGCGAGCGGCTCCTGCGCGATGGAACTGCACGAGGCGTCCGCGGACGGCTTCGGCCCGCCCACGCACTCCTTGTCCCGCGTGCCCGACCACATCGCGAGCCAGGCGAGGCCCTTCTCCTTGGCGAACGTCACCAGCTGGGTGGCGTCCTCCACCGTGAAGATCTCCGTGGCCACGTCGTTCACGCCGATCATCGGCGTGACGGCGACGGTCTTCCACGCGTCCGCGTCGGAGAGGCCCAGCACACCCTTGATCTGGGCCTGGGTGGCCGTCGCCGCCTGGATGGCGTACGTGCCCATGTCGCCGCTGTACGAGGCGCCGTAGTCCATCGCCATGACGTTGACCGCCCCGACGTCCACGCCGTTCTTCTTCGCGTCGGCGATCAGGTCCACGCCGGGCTGGGTCAGCCCCTCGGGCATCACGGGCAGGGTGAAGGAGACGTCCAGGCCGGGGTGGGACTTCTGGAGCTGGGCGATGGCCTGGGAGCGCCGGGAGTTGGCGGCCGTGTCGGGCAGCGCCCCGCCCTCGATGTCGAAGTCGACCTTGGTCAGCTTGTACGCGTCGACGACCTTGCCGTACGCCGTCGCCAGGTCGGCGGCCGAGACGCAGTTCAGCGCCAGTTCGGAGCCGGAGGCGCCGCCGAAGGAGACCCGGACGTCGCCGCCGGCCGCCCGCAGGGCGCCGATCTGGGAGGCGACGTGGTCGTCGCCGAGCCCGGTGACACCGCCCCAGAGCGGGGCGCAGCTGCCGCCGGAGGTGATGAAGGCGAGGGTGTACTGCTTGACCCCGGTCTTGGTGGCGGTGCCGGTCAGGTCGAACGCCGGGTAGAGCGAGGTGTCGACGTACGGGGCGAAGCCCGCGCCACTCGCCGTGCTGCCGCCGCTGTCGGTCCCGGTGGGCTTCGGCGTCGGCGTGGCCGTCTCGGTGGGCTGCTGTGTGGGAGTGGCCGTGGCGGTCGGCGTGGGGGTCGCGGTCTCGGTGGGGCGGCCGCTGGGTTCCGGTGTCGCGCCGGTGTCGACGGAGCACGCCGCACCGTCGATGACGCAGCCGGTGGGGTCGGCGGCCGTGCCGTCGGAGCTGGTGACGAAGCCGACGGTGACGGACTTGCCGGCGGCGAGCTCCTTGTCCCAGCTCGCCGGCCTGACGGTGACGTGGCTGCCGCTGACGGTGTGCTCGCCGTTCCACAGCGAGCTGATCCTCGTGCCCGCCGGCAGGTCGAATTCGAGCGTCCAGCCGGACTTGGCCCGGTCGGTGTCGTTGGTGACCACGTACTGCCCGGTGTATCCGCCGGTCCAGCCGCTGGTCCTCGTGTACGCGGCGCCGACCGCCGACGCCTGGGCGGTGCCGGTGAGGGCGAAGACCGTGCCGCCGATCACGGCCGCGGCGACGACCGCGCCGATCGCCTTGGTCCTGGTGCTCGCCTTGCGCCGGTGCGTGCTGGTGCCCATCGCGTGCCTGCCTCGTCGTACGGAAGTGGGGGATGCGAGAGCACGCTAGCCGCACCGAATCCGGCAAATGGCATGATCCGGACCGGGGTTGATGTTCTTAGGGTTGGCTTAAGGAGCGCATCGGCCGCACTAAAGGTTCGGGCCCGCGCCGGAGCGGAACCGGGGCTTCCCGCTGCGTCGCGGCCGTCCCACCCGGTGGCCGCGCCCGCGCCGCTGCGGCCGCTGCCCGTCGAGCCCGATCCAGATGCGCACCTCCGTGCCGCCGAGCACCGAGCGCCCGATCCGCACGTCACCGCCGGTGGACTCGGCGACCCGGCGGACGATGTCGAGGCCCAGTCCGGTCGAGCCCACGGCTCCCCGTGCCCCGCCGCGCCCGCTGCCGCCGCGTGCCAGTGCGGCCTTCGGGTCCGCTATGCCGCCGCCGGCGTCCGAGACGAGCACGATCACCGCGTCGCCGCTGTGGTGGACATCGACGGCGAAGGCGGTGCCCTCCGCGGTGTGCCGGAAGACGTTGCCGAGCAACGCGTCGAGTGCGGCCACCAGTTCGGGCCTGGCGACCGGGATGCGTACCGTACGGTCGACCCCCGCGAGGCGCACCTCCCGGCCCTCGTCCTCCGCGAGCGCGGACCAGAAGTCCATCCGTTCGCGGATCACCTCGGAGGCGTCGCAGCCGGCCCCGGGACCGCCGTTCTGCCCCTGGGTCTGGGGGCGCTGTTCCCGGGCGGTCCTGATGATCGTGTCGACCTCGCGTTCCAGCTGCTGGACGGCCGCCCTGGTCTGCTCGGCCGCCGGTCCCTCGCCGAGCGAGGCGGCGTTGAGCCGGAGCACGGTGAGCGGGGTGCGCAGCCGGTGCGAGAGGTCGGCGGCCAGTTCACGCTCGTTGGCGAGGAGTTGGATGACCTGGTCGGCCATGGAGTTGAACGCGGTCGCGGCGGACCGCAGTTCGGTGGGCCCTTCCTCCGGCACCCGGGTGCCGAGCCGCCCCTCCCCCAGGTCCTGTGCGGCGCCCGCCAGGCGGCGGGCCGGTTCCACCATGCGTACGCCCAGCCGGTCGGCCACCGCGACCGAGCCGACGATCAGCGCGATGCCGACGCCGGCCAGCATCAGCCAGGCGGTGGCGACCCCGTTGGAGACCTCGTCCTCGGGTACGAACACCTCGACGACGGCGATGCCCCCGGAACCGAGCGCGGTCGGCTGGAGCAGCGCGGAGCCGCCCCGTACCTCGGTGATGGAGGCGCGCCCCGACTCCCGTACCGTCTCCAGGTCCGCGCGGGTCGCGCGCCGGGTGCCGATCTCCACCGCCACGCTGCCCGCTTCGTCGGACGCCGGGATATGGACGGCCATCCTGTCCGCGGCCCCGGGTTCGGTGGTGAGCACGGCCCTTTGCAGCTGGGCACGGTCGGTGGTGATGGAGAGCGAGGGGCCGATCGTCGCGGCCTGCCGTTCGGCGTCGGTGAACGCGCGGTCGCGCGCCATTTCCTTGACGACGAGGCCGAGCGGTACGGCGAAGGCAACGACGACCATCACGGTGACGGCCAGGCAGACCTTGACCAGAGCCCATCTCATGCGGGCTGCTCCGGGGGTGCGGCGGGCGGCTGGAGCTTCACGCCGACGCCCCGCAGGGTGTGCAGATAGCGGGGCCGGGCGGCGGTCTCGCCCAGCTTCCGGCGCAGCCAGGACAGGTGGACGTCGATGGTCTGGTCGTCCCCGTAGGACTGCTGCCAGACCTCCGCGAGGAGTTCCCTGCGCGGGACGACGACGCCCGGCCGGCCGGCCAGGAAGGTCAGCAGGTCGAACTCGCGCCGGGTGAGGTCGAGTTCCGTGCCGTCGAGGTGGGCCTGGCGTCGCAGCGGGTCGATGGAGAGCCCGCCGACCTGGATGACGCGCGGCGGCGGGGCCTCGCCGCCCGCGGCCCGCGAGCGGCGCAGGACGGCGGCCATCCGGGCCGAGAGGTGCTCCACGGAGAACGGCTTGGTCAGGTAGTCGTCGGCACCGTCGTTGAGCAGCCGGACGATCTCGCTCTCGTCGTCGCGCGCGGTCGCGATGATGACCGGCACGTCGGTGATGCCGCGCAGCATCTTGAGCGCCTCGGCGCCGTCGAGATCGGGCAGCCCGAGGTCGAGGATGACCACGTCGAACCGGAAGTGGGCGACCTCGCGCAGCGCTTCGAGTGCGGTACCGACGCTGCGCACCGTGTGGGAGGCCTCGGTCAGGTGCCGGATGAGGGCGGAACGTACGAACTGGTCGTCCTCGACCACGAGCACACTTGGCATGGGCGGCACCGTACGCCATCGGGCCCGGTGCGGTCCGCTCGGTGGCGGTAGTGGGGACAGGGCCGGGCCCGTGGTGCAGGATGTGCCGGATGCAACGAGGTCTCGTACACGCGCTCGCGTGGTCGCTCGCCACCGGCGCCGCGGTCACGCTGTCGTGGTGGGGTGTGCACACCGTGATGGCGGGCACGGCGTACGACCCGCCGCGCGCGGTGCCGATCGAGGCGGGTGCCCGGAGCGACCGCAACAGCACCGAGAACCTGTCGTCGTCCACGCACCGCCCGGCGCCGTCCCCGACCAGGAGCCCGTCCGCCACCCGCCGGGCCACGGCCGCCCCCAAGCCGTCCGCGACGGCGTCCGGGAGGCCGTCGCACACCCCGGCCGCGACGCCGCGTCCGACGGCCACGGCCTCGGGCACGGCGAGGAGTTACCGGACGGACGGCGGGCTGATCGTCTTCGAGCTCGGTACGGACGCGGCGGAACTGGTCTCGGCGACTCCGGAGCAGGGCTGGTCGGTGCAGGTGTGGACGAACACGACCTGGATCCGGGTGAACTTCACCCGGGACGACGGGACGACGGTGTCGGTGTTCTGCACCTGGAACGATCATCCGCCGCAGGTCGAGATCGTGAAGTCGTGACGCCTCGCCGGGCCTTCCGCGTGAGTCGCCGCACGGTTTAGTCGAAGGCGGACGGCGGCGGGGCGGGTGAGGGCCGGGCGTCCGCGTCGTGCACGGCGGCCGCTCCGCCGGTGAAGTCGGCGAGCGCCCGCCCGTGTTCGACCCGGCCCGGATGCGGATCGGTCGCCACCCTGCGGGTCAGCTCCGCGGCCTCCGGCGCCACGTCCGAG
This sequence comes from Streptomyces sp. OR43, assembly GCF_008042275.1. Lineage (GTDB taxonomy): Bacteria > Actinomycetota > Actinomycetes > Streptomycetales > Streptomycetaceae > Streptomyces. The sequence goes on from NZ_RDBK01000043.1 coordinate 542,373, forward strand.
GCGAGCAGCACCGCGTTGCCGAAGCGCCGGCCGCGGAAGACGGTCGGGTCGGCGGCGAGCGCCAGCTCCGGGAAGACGGTCGCGGCGGTGGCGATCTGGCCGCGGAGATGGGCCAGCGGTGGCCCGTCGGCGAGGTTGGCCGCATACGTCCCGCCGGGCTTCAGGACGCGGCGCACCTCGGCCAGGAACTCGGTGCTCGTGAGATGGGCGGGCGTACGGGCCCCGCTGAAGACGTCGGCGATGACGAGGTCGGCCCAGCCGTCCTGGATCTTCCCGAGCCCGGCGCGGGCGTCGGTGGCGCGGACCCGGATCCTGGCCTGCGGGTCCAGCGGCAGCTCCCGGCGCACCAGCTGGACGAGGGCGGCGTCCACCTCGACGATCTGCTGGGTGGAGCGGGGGCGGGTCGCGGCGACGTAGCGGGCGAGGGTGAAGGCGCCGCCGCCGAGGTGCACGACGTGCAGCGACTGCCCGGGCGGGGCGGCCAGGTCGATGATGTGGCCGATGCGGCGCTGGTACTCGAAGGACAGGTGCGTCGGGTCGTCGAGGTCCACATGGGACTGCGGGGCTCCGTCGATCGTCAGGGTCCAGGCACGCCGGCGTTCCCGGTCGGGGACGAGCTCGGCGAGGCCGCCGTCCACGGGTTCGGTGACGTTGCCCTCGGGGCGCCCGGAGCCGCGCGCCGCCTTGCGGTCGGTCCTGCGGTCCGCGCGCTGCTTGCGGTCGCCCGCGCCGCCGGCCGCTCCTCGACGTGCCACTGCCCCTCGTCCCTGCTCATCACGTCCGGGGCCGGTCGGGGACCGGCCGTGACGGGCTGATCAAGGCACCCGTCGTCCGGCCATTATGAGCTCAGCGGCAGTTGTCGGCCGCTTCGATCAGGCGGGCCGCCTGATCGAGCGCGGCCCGCAGCACGGCCGGGTCGGTGACCGGGGTGTCGTCGGCGGGCGGCAGCAGCCAGCCGCTGCCCGGGGCCGGCGGCTCGGCGGGGATGCGCAGCCCGCGGCCGTCGGTCTGCGTACAGGCACTGCCCGGTACGTCCCAGGCCGCCGCGGTTCCGGGGGGCACCAGGAAGCCGAGCGTGGCGCACGCACCGTCGTGGAGCACCGGCCCGACGGCCTCCTGGTCGGCGCCGCGCCGCAGGATGTCGACGGCCTCCAGGCCCTGGCGGGCGGGGACCGTCACGAGGTCGCAGGGTTCGGGGGCCGGGGGCGTGCCGGGGGCTACGGGCTCCTCGGCAGGTGCCGTGGTGTCGGTCGTCGCCGTGGTGGCCACCGTCGTCGCGCTCGTCGCGGTCGTTCGCGACCCGGTCGCCGTACCGAGGTGCAACAAGGGACCTCTCCTCTCATCGCCGGGCGGAGCCGGACTCCGTCTCCTCATGGACCAACGCGCCGACCGCGTCAAGGGCTACGGTGCAGCACCGCGCCAAAGGGTGGCAGTTCATGGCGGATCGTGGGCGAGATATCCGGTTTGTTGGCAAACGCAGCGTGTGCGTCCCGTCACAGCAGGTACGTTCTTGCTCCGCCGGGACACCGGAAACAGGCGCCCGGCTTGCACCAGAGAGGGCCCCGCCATGGTGTCGACACGGGCAGTTCCCAACACCGCCTTCCGGCGGCTGCGCGGACAGCGCTCCGCCGGGGAGTTCGCTGCCGCGGTACGCAGGTCCGCTCGCGAGATCGGTGAGCAGGTCGCGTGCGACGCCCGGTACATCGGACGCGTGGAGTCCGGCGAGATCCGCTGCCCCAACTACGCGTACGAGCGGGTCTTCCTGCACATGTTCCCCGGGGCGACCCTGGCGGACCTGGGCTTCTCACCGCGCGAGTCGGTACGCGGCCGGGGGGCGCGGGCCGTCGCGGACGCCCCGCACCCCCCGACTTCCCCGCTGCTCGTGCTCGGCAGCGAGACCGATGAGGAGAGCGACGTGCTGCGTCGCGCATTCATGACGAGCGGCACCACCGCGGTGGCGGCCGCCTCCCTGGGCCTGGGTCTCGGCGGCGCGGCCGCTGCCGCCGTGCCCGCACAGCGCCGGGTCGGCGAGGCGGAGGTGGGTGCCGTCGAGKAGGCGGTCCGGCAGATCCGCCTGCTCGACGACCGGCACGGCGGTGACGGCCTCTACCGGCGGGCCGCGCAGCCCCTGCGGGCGGCGTACGCGCTGCTCGACTCCGGCACCGCGACCCGCCGCTCCACCGCGGACCGGCTGCACGCGGGCGCCGGTGAGCTGGCCATCTCGGTGGGCTGGCTGGCCCATGACTCGGGCCGGTTCGACGACGCCCGCTCGCACTACGCGGAGGCGCTGGCCACCGCACGGCTGGCCGGGGATCCGGCGCTGGAGGCGCACGCGTTCTGCAACGCGTCGTTCCTGGCACGCGATACGGGCCGGCCGCGCGAGTCCGTGCGCGCGGCGGAGGCGGGGCAGCGGGCCGCGCAGCCACTCGGCTCGCCGCGCCTGCTGGCGCTGCTCGCGCTGCGGGAGGCGGGGGGCCGGGCCGGGCTCGGGGACCGTACCGGCTGCGAACGGGCCCTGGGCCGGGCGCACACGGCGTTCGGGAAGGGGCCGTCCGCGGCGGACCCGGAGTGGATGACCTTCTTCCGGGAGGCGGAGCTGGAGATGCTGGAGGCGCAGTGCTGGTCGGCGCTGGGCGACTGGTCGAGGGCCGCGCGCCACGCACGGCGGGCGACGCGGCTTCAGGATCCGCACTTCACGCGGAACCTGGCGCTGTACCGCGCCGAGCTGACCTGGGACCTCGCGCGGGCGGGCCTCACGGAGGAGGCGGCGGCGACGGGTCACCGGGTGCTGGACCTGCTGGACCAGGTCCAGTCCTCCCGGATCCGCTCGATGCTGGCGGACGCGGCGACGGTCCTGCGCCCCCGGGGCCGGGGCTCGGTGGATGTCAAGGACTTCCTGGACCGCCATGCGATGTCCGCGGGCGCGTAGGTCGGCGCCCCGCCGGATCCGCCCGCGCAATCGAGCCGGCCCGGCGCTTGAGGACAACCCCGCGGACCGGG
>NZ_RDBK01000043.1:545472-584212 GCF_008042275.1 Streptomyces sp. OR43
TCAAGGGCAATCACACCGGCAGGACGGACATTCCGCTGCTCGACTCGGGGCGGGGAAACGGATCGTCCGGATTTCCATCATCGCGTACCTTCGCGTGAGGCAACCTGGTGGGCCGCCCCGGCGTCCCACAGACCACAGACGAATCCGAGCAGTCGAGGGGCGCCGAAACGGCACCCCGGGCGAACCGCGACCGCATCGCACCGTACGGTTGAACGCCCGCCGTCGGCCGCATGAACACATGATGGAGAACTTCCGGATGCCGCATGCCACCACCGCGCCAGTGCCGCGCCACCGGCCCCGCTGGTGGACCGAGCTCCCGCTCCTGGCCCTGGTGTACGGGGCGTACTCGGGCGGCAGACTCCTGGTCCGGGGCGACGTGTCCACCGCCGTCGACCACGGGCTGAGCATCCTGGATCTCGAGAAGGCGCTCTTCCTCAACGCCGAGCACCCGCTCAACCGGCTGTTCACCGCGCACCCCTTGATAGGCATACCCGCGGACTTCGCCTACGCCTCCCTGCACTACCTCGTCACCCCGGCCGTCCTGATCTGGATGTTCCGCCGCCACTCGGCCGCCTACCGCCGGGCCAGGACCTGGCTGATGACCTCCACGATGCTCGGCCTCATCGGCTTCACGCTGATGCCGACCTGCCCGCCGCGGCTGCTGGCCGCCGGACACGGATTCGTCGACACGATGGCCCAGTACAGCTCGTACGGCTGGTGGGGCACCGAGGCGAGCGCGCCGCGCGGCATGGGCGGCATGACCAACCAGTACGCGGCGATGCCGAGCCTGCACGTCGGCTGGGCGCTCTGGTGCGGCATCCTCCTGTGGCGCCACGGCAGGCATCCGCTCCTGCGCGCCGCCGGAATCGCCTACCCGCTGATCACCGTCATCGTGGTGATGGGCACCGCCAACCACTACTTCCTGGACGCTGTCGCGGGAGCCGCCGTGATGGGCGTCGGGGCGCTGCTGGCCAGGCCCGTCCTGCGCCTCGCCGACCGGGTCAAGGGTGCGGTCCAGGCCCGTTTCGCACAGGTGTCTCCCACCGTGAAGTCCACGGATGTCAGTGCCGGATGCAAGACTTCCGCGGGTGAGCGAATCCCCGGCCAGCGGACCTCCTCCGCAGATCCCACCGATGCAGCAGCACCGGCCGGCCCACCTGCCCCGGCCGATGTCCCGGCCTCCGCGGGAAGAGCCGCAGGCGGTGACGCTGCGAAGGCGGCTCGCTGAGCTGAGGGGCCCGGCCGTCGCGCCCCGTCCGCTGGACGCCCGCGCGCTGGCCGCCCTGGCCGCCAACCCCGGCTGCAAGCGGCGCGCCCTGCTCGACGGGGCGGGGGTCGACAAGGGCGCGCTCGCCACCGCGCTCGGTTCACCGGCCGCCTTCGGCCAGTCCCAGTTCGCCTTCATGCGGGGCAACGCCTTCGAGGCCCGCGTCAAGGCCGACGGCGGTACGGAGCTGATGCGCCTGCTGCACCAGGGGTTCGGCGAGCCCGGCGAACCGCCGGCGGACGTCTCCGTACCCGATCTTTCGGCCGCCGGTCCCGAGGGCCGGGCCGCCCGCACCGCGCTCGCGCTGCGCGAGGCGACCGGGTCGGGCGGCTGGGCGCTGCTCGACCACCCGATGCTGGCCCTGGAGGTGGCGGGTTCGCCCGCCTACCTGGAGCCGGACGCGGTGGTGGTCCACCCCGACGGCACCTGGACGGTCGTCGAGATCAAGTCCTTCCCCATGATCGACGGCTCCGCCGACGCGGCGAAGGTGGGCGCGGCCGCCCGCCAGTCCGCCGTGTACGTCCTGGCCCTGGAGCGGGTCGCGGCGGCGACGGACGGCGCGGAGGTCGGCCACCGGGTACTGCTGGTCTGCCCGAAGGACTTCTCCAACCTGCCGACCGCGTCCGTCGTCGACGTGCGCAAGCAGCGCGCGGTCACCAGCCGCCAGCTGACCCGCCTCACCCGCATCGAGGACATCGCCGCGGCGCTGCCCGAGGGCACCACCTTCGACCCGGAGTGCTCTCCCGAGGAGCTGGACACCGCGGTCGAGTCCGTCACGGCGGCGTACGCACCTGAGTGCCTGGCCGCCTGTGAGCTGGCCTTCCACTGCCGGGCCAAGGCCCGCGCCGCCGGTGCCGTCGAGGCGCTCGGGCGGAGCGTGCGGGGCGAGCTCGGCGGACTGACCACGGTCCCCGGGGTCCTCGCGGCGGCCGCCGGCAAGGAGGGCGATCCGGCGGACCCGACGGTCGCCGCGCTGCTCCGGGCGGCCGCGCTGCGCGCCGAGGCGCTGGAGGGCAGTACCCCATGTCGCTGATCGGCACCCTGGCCCGGCTGGAGGCGGTGGAGAGCGGCCGCGCGCAGCCGATGGCCACCGTCCGCCACCGCCGCCTCGGCGACCGGCCGCTCGTGCTCGTACCGCTCACCACGGCGGGCGAGGCCGGCGCCCCGCTCGGCGCGCTCGTCGGGACGGACCGGGACGCGCCCCGGCTGCTGGCCGTGGCCCAGCCGCGCGACCGGGACCTGCGGTTCGCGTTCCTCGCCGAGCTGGCCGAGGCGGTCCTGCCGTACATCGAGTCGTACGCCGACGTGATCGAGCCCGCCGAGCGCAGCGAGACCGACCCCAGCACGGGCAAGAAGGTCAAGGTCGAGACCGAGCTGTGCACGGACGCGGCGCAGCTGATCGTGCCGAGCCGGGCCGGTATCGAGTTCGTCCGGCTGCTGGGCCGCTCGATGCGGTTCCGGCGTACCGCCGAGGACGATCCGGACACCCCGTATCCGGCGCCCGCCCGTGTTCCGCTGCTGGGCCGCTGGCTGACGCACTACGGGGAGCGGGCCCGCGTGCCGGGTTCGTCGCTGCTGCTGGCCGGCACCGATCTGCTGAACCGGCACTGGGCGACCGGTCAGTCCTCCCTGGAGGACCAGCACCTGGGCGCGCTGCTCGCCTGGATCGACCCGCCGGCGGGTGAGTGCGGTGCCGAGGCCGCGCTCCGTGCCGAGCTGGCCAGGGACGCCGGGGGCCAGTTGCTCTGCCCGCCGGCCGGACCGGCCACCGACCCGGACTTCGACAACCGGCTGCTGGCCCCGGCGATCGAGAAGTACGACCGGGCCCGCACCTCGCTGGCCGCCGCCGAGGACGGCCTGGCGGCCGATGCCCGGCTCGCCGAACTGACCGCGGCGGAGCGGGAGATCCGGAAGCTGCTGGCCGGTGTGCTGCGGCCGACCTGGGACGCGGTGTGGCAGGGCCTGGACCTGCTGCGGGAGCTGCCCGAAGGATCCCGGGTGGAGGACCGCTGGACCCGCGACCGCTGGTCGTTCACCGGCCACCGCGACCGGGTGCGGGCCGGTGAGCCGCCGCAGCCGCGCCGGGACGACGCGGTGACGGCGGCCCGCAAGCTGGCGGCGCGGGAGACGGCGCAGGCGCAGCTGGAGGCCCAGGAGGCGCTGGACGATCCGCTGGTGCTGGCCGGCCGGCGGCTGGCGGGCGAGGCGTTCCTCGGCGAGGTGACGGCGGTGGAGATGGCGTACAGCGAGTCCAAGCGCCCGTCCCCGCGCCCGCTGGTCACGGTCCGCACGGCGGAGCAGCCGCATCTGGGCGAGCGCGTGAAGGTCTACCGCTCGCTGGACGGCAAGCCGCAGACCGCCGAGTTCGCGGGTTACGGCCCGGAGGACGGCCCGGCTCCCGCGCTGGTGCTGCGGATCACCGACCGGATGGGCCGCGGCAAGGAGCCCGCCCCGGGTTCGGTGCCCGAGCCCGGTGACGTCATCGCCTGGACGCTCTTCGAGCACGACCAGCGCGGCGGCCCGCAGTTGCCGGACGCGGAGGAGACCCCGTGGACCCACGGCGGTCCGCCGGGCGGCGTGGCGGCCGTCGAACACCCCGACCCCGTGACCACGGAGGACCTGTTGTGACGGCCGTATTCGACCCGGGCGCGGCGGCGGGCCTGGCCACCGCCCGGATCCTGGACGACACACTGAACGGCTCGGCCCGCGGCATCGTGGTGGACTCCCCGCCGGGTGCCGGGAAGTCGACCCTGGTGGTGCGTGCGGCGCTGGAGCTGGCCGCCGCCGGTCGCCCGCTGATGGTCGTCGCGCAGACGAACGCCCAGGTGGACGACCTGGTGCTCCGGCTCGCCGAGAAGGCCCCCGGCCTGCCGGTCGGCCGGCTGCACAGCAACGACTCCGATCCGTACGACAAGGCGCTGGACGGCCTGGCGAACGTACGGAAGTCGGCGAAGGCGGCGGATCTGGCCGGCCTCGACGTCGTCATCTCGACGGCGGCCAAGTGGGCACATGTGAAGAACGTCGAGCCGTGGGGCCATGCGATCGTCGACGAGGCGTACCAGATGCGCTCGGACGCGCTGCTGGCCGTGGCCGGGCTCTTCGAGCGGGCGCTGTTCGTCGGCGATCCGGGCCAGCTGGACCCGTTCTCGATCGTCGGCGCGGACCAGTGGGCGGGGCTGAGCTACGACCCGTCGGCCAGCGCGGTGACCACGCTGCTCGCGCACAACCCGGAGCTGCCGCAGCACCGGCTGCCGGTCTCCTGGCGGCTGCCGGCCTCGGCGGCGCCGCTGGTGTCGGACGCGTTCTACCCGTACACCCCGTTCCGCAGCGGCACGGACCACGGTGACCGGCTGCTGTCGTTCGGCGTCGCGTCCGACGGATCGGCGGCGGACCGGGTGCTGGACGAGGCGGCGGAGTCGGGCTGGGGTCTGCTGGAGCTCCCGGCCCGGCACACCCCGCGCACCGACCCGGAGGCGGTAGGGGCGGTGGCCCTGGTGGTGCGCCGGCTGCTGGACCGGGGCGGCGCGGCGACCAGCGAGCGTTCCCCGGACCCGGCCCCGGTGACGGCGGACCGGGTCGCGGTCGGTACGGCCCATCGCGACCAGGCGGCGGCGGTGCGGGCGGCGCTCGCCGAGCTGGGTGTCACCGGGGTGGCGGTGGACACGGCGAACCGGCTCCAGGGCCGTGAGTTCGACGTCACGGTGGTGCTGCACCCGCTGTCGGGCCGACCGGACGCCACGGCGTTCCATCTGGAGACGGGCCGGCTGTGCGTGCTGGCCTCCCGCCACCGCCACGCCTGCGTCGTGGTGTGCCGTGAGGGCGTCTCGGACCTGCTGGACGAGCACCCGTCGACGGAGCCGGTCCAGCTGGGCGTGACCGTGAAGTTCCCGGACGGCTGGGAGGCCAACCACGCCGTCCTGGCGCATCTCGCGGAACACCGGGTGCGCTGGGGACGTTGACGGCGGGGGCGTGCGGGGGCACGACGGATCACGGGCGGACGGGCGCGCACCCCTGAAAGCGCCCTTGCGGCGGGCTGGACAATAGAGGGTGGCCGTCGGGCCCACCGGAGGAGGAAGAACCACATGCCACAACCCGAGCGGAACGAGCAGCAGCGGCTGCGCCCCGCACCCCTGCTCTTCGAGCCGTCGGCCGCGGTCGCCGATCCTGAGCACTTCTTCGACCTGGAGTCGATGGAGGATCCGAAGGAGCTGCTGAGCCGCGCCACGGAGCTGACACTGGCCTTCCGTGCCGCGACGGACCGGGCGGTCGAGTTCCAGGCGATCGCGGCGGCGCAGCTGGCGGATCCCCGCCGGTTCGACCGGCTGACGACCGCGGACATCGCGCAGCGGGCGGAGTGGACCGAGGACTATGCGGTGAAGATGGTCGAGTTCGGCCGCAGCCTGCTGAACGAGCCGAGGCCGTAGGCCCTTTCGGGCGTCGGGACGGTCCTGGCGCCGAGCCCGTCGCGGTCCGTGCGGCGGGTCCCGCGATCACTCCGGGTCCAACCGTTGGCATATGCCAGGTGCGCAAGATACTCCTCGCCACCCCACCCTGTCCCGATTTCCGATAACTTTCGGAATCCGGGTGATCACTCCGGGTAGACCTGTGCATATGACCGCATGGCTGCCAGACGAAACGACCCTGCATCACGGCAACGGGCCCCACCCCGCCGGTGAGGACGCCGACATCTTCGCTGTCCTGCGCGAGCAGGCCGGGAATCAGGCGGCCCAGGTGACCGCGGCGGGCGCCGCCTGGCTGGCCGGGGCGGCGGCCTATCCGCGCAGCACCCTGGCCCAGTGGGAGTCGCACCCCTCCGCGCCCGGCGTCCTGCCGTGCGGTTCCGCCTTCGACGTGGTGAACGTGCCCACGCTCTTCGGCCGGCGCATGCTGGAGCATCTGTGGGCCGACGGCCCGGGCTCCGGACCGGTCGCCACGCACCGCGGCCGGATGCTGCTGTTCGCCTCCCCCGGCACGGCCCAGCGGCTGCCCTCGCTGCTGGACTGGGAGGAGTGGGGGTCCGGTCCGGGAACGCGGTGCGCGGGGGACCCGCAGGAGCCGCAGGACGGTGGCCCGCGCGTGCCCCCGCTGCTCTGTCACGGCGCCGGCGACGCGGTGACGGTCCCGCCGCTGACCTGCGGCCCGTCCGCTTCCGGGCCTCGCTGGGTGGTCGCCCCCGACACCCGCAACCCGTGGCTCCCGGGGCCGGACGTCCTGCTCTGGGCCTGTGTCCGGGTAGCCCGGTCGGTGCCGTCTCCGGCGCCTCGGATTTCGATTTTTCCTCCCACGGATCAGGGTGCTAAGGTCTACGACGTCAGCAGGCGCCGCTAGCTCAGTTGGTTAGAGCAGCTGACTCTTAATCAGCGGGTCCGGGGTTCGAGTCCCTGGCGGCGCACAGACGGAAGAAGCCCCCTCGCGAGAGCGAGGGGGCTTCTTCGTTGTCGCCCCGCACTCATGTCCCCGTGGTGATCCGGACCGTCCACGCGCCCGAAGGCGTCCGGTCGGCAACCTCGACCGTGGTGTGGCCGCCGGGCACGGAGTAGGTCTCGCCGACCCTCAGCGGGGCGTCCGCGAGCGGCGGGTAGACGGAGCGGTCCCAGCAGGCGTCCGTGTCGGGGTGGGTGTCGAGGACGTCGACCGGGCCGCCGCCGGAGGCCGTCTCGTTGCGGATCCGGTAGAGCAGGACGCCCTCGGTACAGGTGGCCCTGTCGTTGCCGGTGGCGCTGCGGGCCTCGATGGCCACGGCGCTGCCCTCGCCGGTCCTGATCACGGCCAGCCGGGTCCCGATGGAGGCGCCGGGCACGGGGACGGCCGCCATCGGTTCCAGGGTGACGACCCGGTCGCTCTGGATGCAGGTCACCTGCCGGTCGTCGAGCCAGCCCAGCTTCCACTTGTGCCAGCCGAAGAGGTCCGGCGAGAGACCGAACTGGCTGCCCATGACGTCCCAGTCGCCGACGTACGTGTCCCAGTCGCCCTTGCCGTCCGAGGGCCGGTGGTAGAGGTCGGGCAGGTCGAAGACGTGTCCGGTCTCGTGGGCGAGGACGTTGTGGTCGGGCGGGTGCTGTTCGAAGACGGTGACGACGCGCTTGATGTCCTTGCCGTCGGCGTGCAGCGGGCGGTCGAAGTTGACGACCTTGGTGGCGTCGGAGTCGACACCCGGGGCGTCGGGGTCGGCGACCAGGTAGACGATGTCGTACTTCGAGAAGTCGACGGCGGGGTCGGCCGCGTCGATCGCGTCGCGCAGATAGGCGCTGCGCCGGTCGTTGTCCCAGTCGCGCTGTATCCCGTACCAGACCGACGGCTTGGGCATCCGGATCCACTGGCGCTGGGGGTGCGGGCGCAGGGTGAACTTTCCGTACGAGGCGCGCTGGAAGAACTGGGTGGTGGCGGGGAAGTGGTCGGCGGCGAGTTCGGCGGGGGTCGTGGCCGGCCGGGCGTCCGGGAAGGAAAGAAAGACCATGACCGCGTCGAGGGTGTGGTCGGGGCGTGGATAGGAGCCGTTCCAGCTGTCCACGCCGAGCGAGTGGTGGACGTCGGTCCGGGGCAGCGCGCAGGGGGCCGCCTCTCCGGAAGCGGCCACGGCGGGGCCCGCGACCAGGGAAGTGGCGGCGAGTGCGAGGAGGGAGATCAGCCCGGCCGCCACCGCGCGGGGGCTGGGTCTCTCCACCCCTCCGGGCCCTTGCTGACGCGGCACATCTACCTCCGGTGCGGGGTGCGGACTCCGGGACCCTCCTGACCACCTTGTGGCGTTTCATGAGGTACGTCCTGTTGGGCTGCACCAGTCGGGTCAGCGACCGAACTCCGCACAGGTTTCACGGACAGTCACAATCGATCACCGAAGCTCCGGGACAGACCAGAACCGCGCAGAAACAATCAGTCGCGGGCAAACCGGGTCGCCCCGCGAATGGCTCAAGGACGGCGGACGCGGGGTCCGTAACCGTCGGGGCGCTGGAACGGCCGAGGCGCCAGCCTCTATGCTTCACCTCGCTATCCTGCGCGGTTCCCGCCCCTGACGACGGCGCTCCACGCGGCGGGCCAGTCCGACCAGAGGCGTCCGGGACAGAACTGCACGGCGGGAGCGAACGGTGAGCGGAACCTCCGAAGGGCCCAGGCCCGCGGCAGGCACAGCAGCCCCTTCCCCGCCGCCGGCCCTCACGGAACGTGACGGCATGTGGCCGCCCGCCGGGTCGCCGTCCGAGCTGCACGACTACCGGGCCGCGTTCAGGGCCGCCACCCTCCCGATGGCCGTCGTCGACCACGAGGGCCTCATCGTCACCGCCAACGAGGCCCTGGCCGCGCTGGCCGGTGTCGGAGCGGCGGCGCTGACCGCCCAGTCCGCGTCCGACCTGGTCGATCTCGCCGCGGACGGCCGCACCTGGCACGCGTACCGCGAGGTGCTGCACGGCCGGCGCTCCCGCTTCCGCTGCACGCGCCGGCTCAAGCACCCCGACGGGCGCTCGCTGTGGGCCGAGATCACCGTCGTACCGATGACCGCGGCCCCCGAGCAGGGCGGCGGAGCCGCGCCCCGCCAGGTCCTGCTCTCCGTCGCCGACGTCAGCGACCGGCGCGAGCTCCAGAAGCGGCTGCACCACCTCCAGATGCACGACCCGGTGACCCGGCTGCCCAACCGGACGCTGTTCTTCGAGCGGCTCTCGGCGGTCCTGGAGACGGTCCCGTACCAGGACGACAGCATGCCCGGACGGGGCCGGATCGGACTCGTCTACCTCGACCTGGACGGCTTCAAGGCCGTCAACGACACCCTGGGCCACCGGGTCGGCGACCGGCTGCTGGCCGCCGTCGCCGCCCGGCTCACGGACTGCGCCGAGCAGGAGGGCCCGCATCCCACGGGCGCCCATCTGGTGGCGCGCCTGGGCGGGGACGAGTTCGCGATCCTGGTCGAGGAGTCCACCGGTACGCAGCAGCTGACCGACCTCGCCCGCACGGTGCTCGCCGCGTTGCAGCAGCCCTTCGACCTGGCCGGTCAGCGGCTCTCGGTGTCGGCGTCGATCGGCGTGGTGGAGCGGCCCGTCGCGGGCACCTCGGCCACGGGTCTGATGCAGGCGGCGGACACGACGCTGTACTGGGCGAAGGCGGACGGCAAGGCCCGCTGGACCCTCTTCGACCCCGAACGCAACGCGCACCGGATGACCCGTCAGGCCCTGTCGTCCAATCTCCGCCCGGCGGTCGAACGCGGCGAGTTCACCATCGAGTACCAGCCACTTGTGTGCATGGCCGACGGGGTCGTACGGGGGGTGGAGGCGCTGGTGCGCTGGAACCACCCACAGTTCGGCATGCTCTCGCCGAATCGGTTCGTCGCGATCGCCGAGGAGGACGGCTCGATCGTGCAGCTCGGCCGCTGGGTGCTGCGGTCGGCCTGCCGGCAGGCCAGACGGTGGCAGCTGGACCACCCCGACGAGCCGCCGCTGTTCATCAGCGTCAACGTCGCCGTGCGCCAGGTCTGGGACTCCGACCTGGTGACCGATGTCGCGGAGATCCTCGCGGAGACGGGCCTGGACCCGGGGCTGCTGCAACTGGAGCTGACGGAGTCCGCGGTGATGGGGTCGGCGGGCCGGCCGCTTCAGGCCCTCCAGGCGCTCAGCGACATGGGCGTCCGGATCGCCATCGACGACTTCGGGACCGGCTACTCCAACCTCGCCTATCTGAGCCGCCTGCCGGTCTCCGTCCTGAAGCTCGACGGCGCCTTCGTGCGCGGTTTCCGGTACGAGGACGGTACGCATCCCAGCCCCGCCGACGAGACGATCGTCGAGGCCATGGTCCAGCTGGCCCACCGCCTGGGCCTGACCGTCACCGCGGAGTGCGTGGAGACGGCCGGCCAGGCGGAGCGGCTGCGCCGGATCGGCTGCGACACCGGGCAGGGCTGGCTCTACTCCCGCGCGGTCGCCCCGGAACGCATCGCCGAACTGCTCGGCGCCAGGGCTTTGAAGGCCTGACGCCGCACGGGGCCGACGGGCCCCCGGAGGCCGGCCGGGTCAGCCGGCGGCCTGTCAGGCTCCCGGCAGGCCGTACGCGTCCGCGATGAGGCCGTAGCTGCGCAGCCGGGCCTCGCCGCCGTGGGCGTTGGCGGTGATCATCAGTTCGTCGGCGCCGGTGCGCTTGGCCAGGTCGTCGAGGCCGGTACGGACCTCGTCCGCGGTGCCGTGGACGATGTTGACGAGCCAGCTGTCGACGAACTCCCGCTCCATCGGGGTGAAGGCGTACGCCTCCGCCTCCTCGGGCGTCGGGACCAGGCCGGGGCGGCCGGAGCGCAGGCGGAGCATCGACAGCGCGCCGGTCAGCACCTGGCGGCGGGCCTCCCGCTCGTCGTCCGCGGCCAGGGCGGCGACGCCGATCAGGGCGTACGGGGCGTCCAGCACGGCGGACGGCTTGAAGGACTCGCGGTACAGCTCCAGGGCCGGAATGGTGTTCTGGGCCGAGAAGTGGTGGGCGAAGGCGAAGGGCAGGCCGAGCATGCCGGCCAGCCGGGCGCTGAATCCGGAGGAGCCGAGCAGCCACAGCGGCGGGCGGCCCGGCGACTGGACGCCGCCCTCGGAGGTGGCCTGGACGGGGCCGGGGACCGCGTGGATGCGGGCGTAGGGGTGGCCGTCGGGGAAGTCGTCGTCCAGGAAGCGCGTCAGCTCCATGAGCTGCTGCGGGAAGTCGTCCGCGCCTTCGTTGAGCCGCTCGGTGCGGCGCAGGGCGGCGGCGGTCGCGCCGTCGGTGCCGGGGGCGCGGCCGAGACCGAGGTCGACCCGGCCGGGGGCCATGGCCTCCAGGGTGCCGAACTGCTCGGCGATGACGAGCGGGGCGTGGTTGGGCAGCATGACGCCGCCGGAGCCGAGCCGGATGCGCTCGGTGTGGGCGGCGGTGTGGGCCAGGATCACGGCCGGCGAGGACGAGGCGACGCCGGGCATGGAGTGGTGCTCGGCGACCCAGTAGCGGTGGAAGCCGCGGCGTTCGGCGAGCTGGGCGATCTCGACACCGGTGCGCAGGGCCTGGGTCGCCGTGCGGCCCTGGCCCACGGTGACGAGGTCAAGGACCGAGAGGGGCACGGGTGCCGTCCCCTCCGCCTTGCCACGGATCTCGTCGCCTCGAATCTCGTCCACGTCCTGGCCTCTCCGGTGGTGCGTCTGGTCCGGACACATACAACAGGAGGTGGACTCCGCTTATTCCCGCTGGCGGTCGGCGGGGCCCGGTTCAGGACCGCTTGCCGTGCGCATAGGCGCGTCCGCTGCCCCATTCCACCGGGGCGGGCGGCGATTCGCGGGCTTCGAAGAGGGCGCCGAGCCGGGGCGACCAGGCGGGGCGGTCGGCCAGCCGCAGCGCCTCGCGGGCAGCCACCTGGTTGGCGGTGAGGACGGGTTTGCCGAGGAACTCCTCCAGGGCGGGGAGGTGGCTGACCGTGTGCAGGGCCGTGTCCGGCAGCAGGACGGCGTCCGCCTCGGGGCGGTCGGCCGCGGCGGCCAGCTCCTTCAGCCGGTCGAGCCCCCAGCCCGCGGCCTCGGCGGCGCCGGTCACGCCCGCCGCGTGGGTGGCGACCACCTCCATGCCCGTGGACCGGAGGAAGGCGGTGAACCGCGCGGCGACGGCCTCGGGATAGGTCGCGGCGACCGCGACCCGGTTCGCGCCCAGCTTCTTCACGGCGTGGACGAAGCCGATGGACGTGCTGGAGGCCGGCACGCCCGCCGCCCGCGCCACGGCCATGACCTGGTCGTGGGCGCCCTGCGGCCCGTACAGGAAGCTGCCGCCGTCGCACGCCCAGACGACGGACTGGACCCCGGAGCGCTGGAGCTCCTCGACCCCGGCGGCGAGCCGGCCCGGGGTGCCGAGCTCGCGCAGGGCGTCCTCGCGATAGGCGTCGTCGGGGCTCTCCGTGTGGCGGACGACGAGCCTGATGGTGCTGTCGAGCAGGATCTCCATGCGCGGGTAGTCGTCCTCCGCGAAGTGGCCCGGGTAGAGGAATCCGACGGTCGTCATGTCCACCCTTCCTGTTACCGCTTACCGCGTGCACTGCCTGTACTGCGTCGTTTGCTGCTTCTCCTACCAGTATTCCCCCATCCGCCCCGGTCACCGCTCCGGCCTGTTGACGGGGTGGGGTGCGACTGCGAGCGTGGTGCGTCCGCGGCCCCAGCCGAAGCCAGCCGACGCGGAGGAACCGCCCCCATGCCGGAGCCCGTCCTGCTCGTCCTGGACGCCGATCCGCCGCCCCGTCTCGGCGCGCTGACCGGGAGGGTGCGGGTCCTGCACACCGACGCCGCGGGCCTGGCCGGAGCGCTCCCGCGGGCCGACGTCCTGCTGGTCTGGGACTTCGCCTCGGACGCCGTCCGGACCGCCTGGCCGGGCGGCGGGCCGCGCCCGGCCTGGGTGCACACCGCGAGCGCGGGGGTCGACCGGTTGCTCTGCCCGGAGCTGGCGGAGAGCGACACGGTGGTGACCAACGCGCGGGGCGTCTTCGAGCAGCCGATGGCCGAGTACGTGGCGGGCCTCGTGCTGGCCTTCGCCAAGGACCTCCCCGGCACGCTGGAGCTCCAGCGGCGCCACCGGTGGGGCCACCGCGAGACGGCCCGGGTCGCGGGCTCGCGTGCGGTGGTCGTCGGTGCCGGTCCGGTCGGGCGGGAGATCACCCGGCTGCTGATGGCGCTGGGCGTCGAGGTGGCGCTGGTGGGCCGCACGGCCCGGCGCACGATCCATGGCGCCGGGGATCTGGACCGGCTGACCGCCCGGGCGGACTGGGTGATCTGCGCGGCGCCACTGACCCCGCGGACGTACGGGATGTTCGACAGCAGGTTCTTCGGGCTGATGCAGCCCTCGGCCCGGTTCATCAACGTGGGGCGCGGCCCGATGGTGGTCGAGGACGATCTCGTCCGCGCGCTGCGCAGCCGGTGGATCGCGGGGGCGGCGCTCGACGTGTTCGGGCGCGAGCCGCTCGGACCGGACAGCCCGTTGTGGGAGGTGCCCGGACTGATCGTGTCGCCGCACATGAGCGGCGACACGGTGGGGTGGCGGGACCGGCTGGGCGAGCAGTTCGTCGCGATGTACGAACGCTGGGAGGCCGGGGAGCCGTTGCCGAACGTGGTGGACAAGCGGCTCGGTCACATCCCGAGCCCGGACACGGAAGGGTGATCCCAACCCGGGCCGCCCGCGCCCCACTTCGCCACCTCATGACGGACATCTGCGGATAACTCACCGTCATTCACCTTGCCACGCAAGGAAATACACACCGCTCACGAACCGTCGCACTCCGCCCATGTTCGGACACGGGAAGGTCACCCTCCGGCCACCGTTCGGTTACATGCGACCTCTTCCTGCATAGACGTACGGGATCGGGCAGGCGTCAACCCTGTCCGGACTGTTCGACCCTCCAGGAGATTGCGAACCATGGCTGACTTCCCGAACCTGTCCCGCCGGGGCTTTCTCAACCGATCGGCAGCCGTGGGCGGTCTGCTCGTCGTCCCCGGCCTGCTCACCGCGTGCAGCAAGACCGGTGCCGACTCGGCGGACGGCGAAGGAGCGCTCGACAAGCTGCGCAAGCAGGGCTTCGTCCGGGTCGCGTACGCCGACGAGGCCCCGTACGGCTACATGGAGGGCAAGCAGCTCAAGGGCGAGGCGCCCGCCCTGCACCGGGAGATCTTCAAGGCGCTGGGGGTGGACGAGCTGCGCCCCACGCTCTCCGAGTGGGACGGGCTGATCCCGGGCCTTCAGGCCGGCAAGTACGACGTGGTCAGCGCCGGGATGGCGATCACACCCGAGCGCTGCGCCAACGCCCTCTTCTCGGAGCCCGAGTTCATCTCACCGACCGCGCTGATGGTGAAGAAGGGCAACCCGAAGAAGGTCACCGACCTCGCCTCCGCCAAGGCCGCCGGAATCACCGTCGGCGTGATGGCGGGCGCCGTCGAGGGCTCGTACGCCGAGGGTGCGGGGATAGCCAAGGACAAGATCAAGTCGCTGCAGAAGCCGCAGGACGGCGCGGACGCCGTCAAGGGCGGCCGGGTCGACGCCTTCCTGCTGACCGGGATCTCGCTGCGCTGGCTGGCCAAGACCAACCCCGAGACCGAGGTCACCGAGGCGTTCCTGCCTGAGCTCGACGGGGTGAAGCAGTACAGCCCGGGCGGCGCCGTGTTCCGCAAGGGCAACGAGGAGCTGCGGGACGCGTTCAACCGCGAGCTGAAGAAGATCGTCTCCGACAAGTCCCGCTATGTGGAGCTGCTGCGGGACTACGGTTTCGGGGCCACCGAGATTCCGCCGGCCACGCTGAAGACGGCCGATCTGTGCAAGGGCTGACAGGGACGGAACCCACCGCATGAATGATTTCTTCTCGGCCTTCGCCGACGATCTCCCACAACTGCGCTCGGGCTTGTGGGTGACCCTGGAGGCCACCGTCCTGGGCGCCCTGCTGGCGCTGTTCCTGTCGTTCGTCCTCGGCCTGATGTCGATCAGCCGGCAGCTGGTGGCGCGGGGCGTCTCACGCGTGGTCGTGGAGTTCTTCCGCGGCACCTCGCTGTACGTCCAGCTGTTCTGGCTCTACTACGCGATGCCGCCGCTGACGGGGTACGAACTGTCCCCGCTGCTCTGCGGCGTCGTCGCGTTCGGCCTCAACTACGGGGCCTACGGCGCCGAGGTGGTGCGCGGAGCCATCAACTCCGTACCGCGCGCCCAGTACGAGGCGGCGGTCGCGCTGAACATGACGCCGCTGCACCGGATGCGCAAGGTGATCCTGCCGCAGGCGTGGGTGCAGATGATCCCGTCCTTCACCAACCTCTTCATCCAGTTGCTGAAGTGCACGCCGCTTCTGTGGCTGATCTCGGCGGCCGACCTCATGACCGCGATCGAGAAGCTGCGCAGCCGTACGGGTGAGACCCTCACCGCGTATCTGACCCTGCTGGCCTGCTACTTCGTGCTGGCCTACGCGCTGACCCTGCTGATGAACCTGCTGGAGCGCTCCGCCAAGCGGCGGCTCGGCCTGGCGGCCGGCGGGGGCAGTCTGCTGAAGTCCCGCAGCGCGGTGACGGCCCCGGCCGCGGGAGGTGCCCGGTGAACGAGGGATTCGACTGGAACGCGGCCGGCGACGCGCTGCCGCTGATCCTCCAGGGGTTCAAGGTCACCCTGCTGGCCACGGTGCTGGGGACGCTGGTCGCCGCGGTGCTCGGGCTGGCGATCGCGGTGGCCGGCCGGGCCCCGAGCCGGTTCGTGACCGTGCCGGTGAAGGTGGTGATGGAGTTCATCCGCTCCACCCCGCTGCTGGTCCAGCTGGTCGGCGCGGCCGCGCTGTTCACTTCGGTGGAGCCGCTGACCATCGGCATCGTGGTGCTGGGCATCCACTACGCCACGTACACCTCGGAGGTGTACCGCGCCGGGATCGACGGGGTGCCGAAGGGCCAGTGGGAGGCCTGCCGGGCCCTGTCGATGACGCCCCGGCGGACCTGGCAGGCCGTGATCCTGCCGCAGGCGGTGCGCAACGTACTGCCCGCACTCGGGAACTACGCGATCTCGATGTTCAAGGAGACCCCGTTCCTCGCCGTGATCACGGTGCAGGAGATGGTCTTCGAAGCCCGTAAGTACGGGGGTGACCACTTCGCCTACACCGAGGTGTTCACACTTGCCGGACTGGTGTTCCTGGTCGCGAGCTACCCCACGTCACTCCTGATGAGGAAGCTGGAGAAGCGCCTTGGCCACTGAACCCCTCCCCCTGCAGAAGACCGCGGCCGCGGCCCCCGCGGACGCCGTCGCGGTCCCGGCCCCCCGGGACTCCGGACACCCGCTGGTCCGCTTCGACAAGGTCGTCAAGCGGTACGGGGACCATGTCGTCCTCGACCAGCTGGACTTCACGGTCGAGCGCGGCGAGCACGTCACCCTGATCGGGCCCAGCGGCTCGGGCAAGACCACGATCCTGCGGCTGCTCATGACGCTGGAGAAGGTCAGCGACGGCGTGATCCGGATCAACGGCGATCCGCTGACCCACATGCAGGCGGCGGACGGCTCGCTGAAGCCGGCCTCCGAGAAGCATCTGCGCGAGGCGCGGAAGAAGATCGGGATGGTCTTCCAGCAGTTCAACCTCTTCCCGAACATGAAGGTGCTGCAGAACATCACCGAGGCTCCGGTCAACGTCCTCGGCATGGACCGCGACAAGGCGGAGACCCGGGCCCGGGAGCTGCTCGACCTCGTCGGACTGTCCGCGAAGGTCGACGCGCATCCGTCCCAGCTCTCCGGTGGCCAGCAGCAGCGGGTCGCGATCGCCCGGGCGCTCGCGATGGAGCCGGAGATCCTGCTCCTGGACGAGGTGACGTCCGCGCTGGACCCGGAGCTGGTGGCCGGGGTGCTGGAGCTGCTGGGCGACATCGCGAGGAACACCGACATCACCATGCTGTGTGTGACCCACGAGATGAATTTCGCCCGGGACGTGTCGGAGAAGGTACTGATGTTCGACGCGGGACGGGTCGTGGAGTCGGGTTCGCCGGAAAAAATCTTCTCCGATCCCGAACACGAACGTACTCGCGAATTCCTCAACGCGGTGCTGTGACCTCGGCATCCGTCGATCGTCTTTGACTCTGGCATATGCCATACGGGTGCGCCCCAGATGACAGCGCCGGGGCGCACCGGCCAGTAGTCAACAGCCGCCCCTGAAAGGCCTCTTGGCGGCTATCGTGGTGGCAGAGCTTGCGGTCACAACCTGGTAGGGGGAAACCGTGGCGTTGAAGCCCGAACCGACCGCACCGTTCCATTCGGTGCAGTACGCCCTGCGTGTTCTCGAAGCGGTCTCCAAGCACGGCAACGGTGTGACGGACACCCAGATCGCCCGGGAGACGGGACTGCCCGTCGGGCATCTCGCCTCCCTGCTGCTGACGCTGCGCCGCGAGGGGTACGTCGAGCAGATCACCGACGGCGCCTACGTCACCGGCTCCTCGCTGCTGCTCCTCGGCTCGGGCCCGGCCCGCCGGCAGGCCCTGGAGGCCAAGCTCCAGCAGACGCTGGTCCAGCTGCGGGACTCGGTGGGCGCGGCGGTCTACATCAGCCGGTACGTGGACGGCGAGATCCGGGTCACCCAGTACGCCGACGGCCCGCAAACGCCCGCGGTCAACGAGTGGGTCGACTTCCGCTCGGCGGCGCACGCCTCGGCGATCGGCAAGTGCCTGCTGACCCAGCTCGACCAGAACGGGCGGCGCGACCATCTCTCGCGGCACAAGATCGCCCGGCTGACCTCGCGGACGATCACGAGCGAACGGGTCCTGTTCTCCAAGCTGGACAGCCAGCCGGCGACGGTGCCCGTGCTCGACCTCCAGGAGTACGCGGTCGGCACGGTGTGCGCCGCGGTGCCGCTGACGGCCGGGGCGTCGGCGGGATGCCTGGCGTTGTCGCTGCCGGTCGAGGACGCGCATCGCTTGCGCGCGGCGGCGGACGCGCTGAACCGGCGGGCGGCGCCGGTGCTTCTGTCGCTGGCGCTGTAGCCGGTACGTCTGTCGTTGGCTGTAGGCGGACCGCCCCGCCCCGCGCCGCCCTCACCGCCCGACCGGCTCGGTTGCGCCGGGGGGCTCCGCGTCAGGCGGCCCGGCAGAACCCGGTGGCGTCGGCCGGGGTCAGGCCGCCCGCGTCCGCCGCACGCGCGGGACGTCCGGCGGCCGCGACCGTCGGCCTGCTCCGCGCGAAGACGACGAGGCGCAGCACCGCGAACCGTGCGACACCGGCCAGCGCGGAGGCGGACAGATAGACGGCCTGCTCCAGCACGGCCCCCGGCGCGTCGACCAGCCGCTGGAGCGCGAACATCGCCACGCAGGTCACCCCGTACGCCGCCGCGGCCGACCCGGCCGACTGCCCGTGCTGCCGCCAGGTCGCACGGCCACCCGCACCGAAGGTGAAACGGGCGTGCAGCTCCGTGGCCAGAAGAGTGGACACCACGGTGATCAGGGCATTGGCCAGCGCCCACGGCATCCAGGAGGCGGAGGCCGCGACGGCAAAGCTGGAAGCGATCCCCACCCCACCACCGCAGAGCACGAAGCGAGCGAAGGCCGCGAGGGCGCCGGAGGCCGCCGACTGCTGCTGCTGCTGCTGTATGGCCTGCATGACGCGTCCCCCTTGACAGCCCGCCCACCGCACCTGAAGCGAGAGCCCTTGGCTCCGCACGCCGAGGGCGGATTTTGTAGTGGTGCCATGATGGCACACCAATGACGCCATTGCGAGGCACCTATGGCACCCCATGGCACCTGTAGTGGCGTCACGATGCGACCGGGATCACAAACGCGCAGGTCACCAGGGATGCACAGGCGTGTCATCAGCACCCCTGGAGACCAGGTATTATTTTCGAGTCAGCACGCGCCGCTAGCTCAGTTGGTTAGAGCAGCTGACTCTTAATCAGCGGGTCCGGGGTTCGAGTCCCTGGCGGCGCACAGACACCACACGAGGCGGTCTCCGTTSAACGGAGACCGCCTCGTGTGTTTTGTGCTGCCCGCGGTCATGTACAAACGTTTTACACATTCGTACTAGACACTTGTTTTAAACGCTCGTATATTCCCTGGCATGACGAACCCTACGAGCACCGAAGCCCGTCCCGGCGATCTCGCCGGGCGTCGGGAGTGGACCGCCTTCGTGGTCCTGCTCCTTCCTCTCCTCCTCGTCTCGATGGACGTGTCCGTCCTCTTCTTCGCGATCCCCTCCATCGACCGGGACCTCGCGCCCAGCGCCACCCAGCAGCTCTGGATCTTCGACGTGTACGCCTTCGCGCTCGCCGGTCTCCTCATCACGATGGGCTCGCTCGGTGACCGGATCGGCCGGCGAAAGCTCCTGCTGTTCGGCGCGGTCGCCTTCAGTACGGCGTCGGTCGGCGCCGCCTACGCCACCAGCCCGGAGATGCTCATCGCGGCCCGTGCGCTGCTCGGGATCGGCGGGGCGACCCTGATGCCGTCGACCATGGGCCTGGTGCGGAACATGTTCCGCGACGCAAGGCAGCGCGGCCGGGCCATCGGGATCTGGTCCGGCGCCATGGCGGGTGGGATCGCGCTGGGTTCGGTACTCAGCGGCGTCATGCTGGAGCACTTCTGGTGGGGCTCGGTCTTCCTCATCAACGTGCCCGCGATGGTGCTGCTGCTGGTCCTGGTGCCGATCCTGGTGCCGGAGTTCAAGGACCCCGACCCCGGGCGCTTCGACTTCCTGAGCGTGCCGCTGTCCATGGGCGCCGTGCTGCCGGTCGTCTACGGGGTCAAGGAGACGGCCGCCGGGGGGATGGACCTGCGCAACGGCCTGATCATCGCCGCCGGGCTCGTCGTCGGCCGGTTCTTCGTCCGGCGCCAGCGCACCCGCACCGATGCCCTGATCAGCCGGGAGCTGTTCCGTGACCGGAACTTCGCCGCCGGGATCGGGCTGAACGCGCTGGCCTCGTTCGCCATGATGGGCTCGTCCTTCTTCACCACGCAGTACCTGCAGTCGGTGCTCGGGATGAGCACGATGGAGGCCGCGCTGTGGAGCCTGGCCCCGTCCCTGGCGGTCGGCGCGGCCGCGCCGGCGGCCGCCGCGATCGCCCAGCGGACCGAGCGCGCCCGGGTGATCTGCGCGGGCTTCGTCATCGCCGCCGCCGGATTCGGTGTCCTCGCCCTGTCGGGTACGGACTCCCTGGCGATCCTGCTCATCGGCTCGGCCGTGATGAGCTGTGGGATCGTCACCGTGATGGCGCTCGTCTCGGACCTGGCCCTGTCCACCAGCCCGCCGGAGAAGGCCGGCTCTGCAGCTTCGCTGCTGGAGACCGGGCAGGAGTTCGGCGGGGCGATGGGGATGGCGCTGCTGGGTGCGGTGGCGACCGCGGTCTACACCGCGGACATGCCGGACTCCGCCCCGGAGGTGGCCCGCAAGACGCTGCCGGGGGCCCTGTCCACCGGTGACGGCTCACTGATCGCGGTCGGGCGGGACGCCTTCGTCCACAGTATGCAGTACGCCTCGGTGGCCGGCGGGCTGCTCCTGCTGGTGGGGGCCGTGCTGGCGGTGACGCACCTGCGAGGGACGACACCCCCGCAGCCCGCCGCCTCAGAACCCTCCGCCGTGTGAGGACAGCAGGTCATGGCGTCCGTGGTCCTCGTACTCCCGTATCAGCGGGCCCAGTTGTCCCTCCCCGAACGGTTCGTACGCGCCGCCGCCCCCGTTCCACCACAGCGGCCCCCCGGACCAGAACCCCTCGCGGCGCAGCCCGACCCGGTGCACCTTGTTCGTCGCGGTCACCGGCATCGATTCGACGACGCGCACGAACCGGGGGGCCATCTTGGTCCCCAGGTCGGGCTGGTCCCGGAGGAAGGCGGCGAACGCCTCCGGGTCGAACCGCGCGCCGTCGCGCAGCGCCAGCGCCGCCATGACCTGGTCCCCCGCGACCGGGTCGGGCACCGCGTAGACCGCGACGGCCGCCGCGTCGGTCCAGCGGGCCAGGATGTTCTCGATCATCGCGGCGGCCAGGTTCTCGCTGTCGACCCGCAGCCGGTCCTCCGTGCGGCCCGCGAAGTACAGGAAGCCGTCGGGGTCGCGGAAGAAGAGGTCTCCGGTCCAGTACCAGCCGTCGCGCACCCGGGCGGCGTCCGCCGCCTCGTTGCGCCAGTAGCCCTCGAAGGGGGTGCGGCCCCGGTTGACCAGTTCCCCTATGGCGGCTGCCCCGTTGAGCAGGGTTCCGCCGGGACCGAAGACCGCGGCGACCCGCTCCCGGCCGGTCTCGGGGTCGACGACCGCGAGATCGTCGCGGTCCGAGGCCCGGCCGATCGCTCCCGGCGGGGTGTCCGGCGTCCGCTGGATCGCCGCCCCACCCTCCGAGGAGCCGTACCCCTCGACCAGCCGCACCCCGAACCGTTCCCGGAAACGGGCCGCGTCCACAGCGCCCGCCTCGGTGCCGAAGCCGAGCCGCAGCGGGTGCTCACGGTCGTCGGGGCGCTCGGGGGTGGCCAGCAGATACTGCACGGCACGGCCGACATACGTGAAGTACGTGGCGCCGTGCGCGCGTACGTCGTCGAGGAAGCCGGAAGCGGAGAAGCGGCGGCGCAGAGCGACGGACGCTCCGGCGGACAGGGCGGGGGCCCAGTCGGCGATCACCGCGTTGCCGTGGAACATCGGCATGCAGATGTAGTGGACGTCCTCGCCCCGGATCCCGAAGTGGTCGACGAGCGACCGTCCCGCCGCCGCCAGCCGGCCCTGGGTGCAGATCGCGGCCTTGGGCGCACCGGTGGACCCGGAGGTGAAGTAGAGGAGCATCCGGGTCGCGGGGACCGGTCGCTTCAGGACGGTGTCGCCCGGTCGCGCCCCGGCGTAGGGGGCGAGGAGCGCGGCGTACGCGTCGGTGTCGGTGACCAGGACGCGTACCCCCGGCAGCGCGAGACCGTCGAGGAGCGGCAGATGGGCGCGCTCGGTGATCAGCACCCGGCATTCGGTGTGCAGGATGTCGCGGGCCAGTTCGGCACCGCGGCGGGTGGGGTTGATGCCCGCGACGGCGGCCCCGGCCAGGGCCGCCGCGCTCAACCACAGCGGGAATTCAGGGGTGTTGTCGAGCAGCACCCCGAGGTGCGGTTCGCTGCCCGCCGGCAGCAGCTCCGCCAGGAGCGCGGCACGTGCGGCAGCACCCGAGGCGACCTGATGATGAGTGAGGAGGGTTCCCTCATGTCTCAACCCGGGCCGGTGGTCGCCCCATTGGCCCTGAACGAGCTCCGCGACGGTGCCTGCGCTCCCCATGGCGCCGCACGGTAACCGACCAGGCGTCAGAACTGAACATCCGAGCACGAGTAGAACGCGTTGGCCGTGTCGGCGACGTTCCACACGCTGAGGATGATGTGCTTGCCGGTCTTCTGGGTGGGGATGGTGCCCTGCTGGGTCAGGGTCGCCGGGGGCTGCTGGCCGCCGTACGGCACCGTCATGAACGGCTGCGCCTCCAGGTCGGAGCGCTTGAGCGGCTTGGTGGGGTCCCAGCCGTTCTTGGTGATGTAGTAACGGAAGTCCGACGTGGCGTGCCGGGCGGTGAACTGCCAGCGGAAGCTGAAGCCCTGGCCCGCGCTGACCTTCGTGGCGGGCCAGTTGCCGCCGCGCGGGTCGTCGAGCTGGGCGAACTCGCCGTGCCCGGCGGAGCAGATCGCACCGTCGGCGGGTCCGGCCGCCGGGAAGCCCTTGGGGCCCTCGACGCTCTGCGGCTCCCACTGGATGTTGCCGCAGCCCGTCACCGTGCCGTTGGCACACAGCTTCTGACGGCTGATGGGGTTGTCCGTGTAGCCGTGGCTGCTGGCACTGCTGGTCGCGAACATCGAAACGCTCGCCACCGCAAGGCCGACCAGGGCCGCGCCTGTCTTCTTACGCATTGCTGCCGCTCCTCGGAGACGTGGGGGAAGTTCCATGAGCACTGCTACGCGCGTGTCGTGCGGTCTAGACCAAGGCCTAGATTATTGACGCAGCATGAACATGTCCAGACCAATGAGAGCTGGATTCCGGTTGTCTCCGAGGCGCCGGGCAGAACGGTTCAGGCGCTGTCCCCACCACTGCGGCCGGTGTAGAAGGCCACCGTCAAGTCCTTGACCAGGGACTTGCGTTCGTAGTCGTCGAGCTCGACAAGGCCCCGGGCGGTCAGCCGGTTGACGGTGTCGTCCACGGCGTCCACCACCGAAGTCAGCACGCTGTCACGGTGCTTGGCGTCGATGGCCGCGATCCGGCGCCGCTGCATGGCCGCCGCCACCTCGGGGGCGTACTCGATGCCGGTCGGCTGCGCGGAGTACACCTCGACGCCGACCGGTTCGCAGTCCGCCTTCAGCATCCGGGTCAGCGCGTCGCCGACCGCCTCCGCGTTGCGCAGGGTGTGCGCGTCCTCGTGGAAGGCGTCGGCGGGCAGCTGGGACAGGACCCGCGCCATGGCCGCCTCGACCTGCTCGCGCAGGTACTCCTCGTGGTCCTCGATCCCCAGCGTCGCCCGCACGGTGTCCTTGACCCGCCACACGACGAGGACGACGACCCGCAACGCGGTGCCGTTGGCGTCCATCGCGGGCAGCGGCTCGCTGCGCCAGTGCCGCAGCCGCACATCGACCCGGCGCCGCAGCAGCAGCGGGCTGATCCACATGAGCCCGGTCCGCCGCACGCTGCCCCGGTACCTGCCGAAGAGCGTGAGCACCCACGTGTATCCGACCCGCCCCCGGCTCAGCCCGCCGAACGCGAAGAGCACCACGGTCACCAGCAGCGCGAGCCCCGCCCAGGTACCGGTGCCGAGTCCGTCGTACGGGCGCGCGTCGACCCCGATCCGCGACAGCACCCGGGCCGGCAACGCGCCG
The DNA here is from genome assembly GCF_008042275.1 of Streptomyces sp. OR43. Classification (GTDB taxonomy): domain Bacteria; phylum Actinomycetota; class Actinomycetes; order Streptomycetales; family Streptomycetaceae; genus Streptomyces. The sequence goes on from NZ_RDBK01000043.1 coordinate 568,990, forward strand.
GTCCACCAGAGGACTCCGCCGGTCACGGCGATCCCGCCGAAGCCGGTCAGCACCGCTACCCAGCCGGGCAGCGACGGCCCCGGCCGCTCATGGAGCCGGGGGTCGGCGTCCGGCGCGGGCCGGGTCGAGGGCCGCACCTGCGAGGTCCTCGGCACCGGCGCCCGCCGGACGCCGGCCGGCTGCTCGCCTTCGGGGGCCCTGCCCACGACGGTGGCCGGGAGCGCGGCGGGGTCCACCCCGGCCTCGCGCTCCTCGCGGAAGAGCAGGTGCACGGGGATGGAGGCGGTGCGCTCGTTGGCGATGACCGCTTGGTGCCGGCCGGTGTCCACGCGGGCGTCGGTACGGAACTCGCCGGTGTCCTCGCCGGTGAACATGAGGGAGAGCGAGGCGGGGGCGGGGCCCGACCGCGACCCCGGCTGCGGCCCCGGCGCGGACCCGGAGCCCGGCCCCGGTCCCGGCACGGACGCGGGGACCTCGGGGGCCGCGGGCACCTCGACGAGCGCCGCGGCAGGTTCGTGGACCACGGCGGGCTCATCGGCTACGGCGGGCTCGACGGCCACGGCGGCCTCGGGGACCTCCATGACCTCGTGGGCCGTGTGAATCTCCGGAGCCGTGTGAACCTCCGCAGACCCATGAACCTCCGGAGCTGCCTGAACCTCCGGAGCCCCGTGAGCCTCCGGAATCTCGCGCACCTCGCGTACCTCGATCGCCTCGCGCGCCTCCGGTGCGGGCGCGGGCAGCAGTTCCGAGACATGCGCCCCGGCATCCCGCAGCAGCGGCGGCCCAGCAGTACCGGCCTCGGCGGCCTTCCGGAACACCGGGCCGGGGCGCGCGGCCTCCGGCTCCGGGGCGCCCCCCGCCGCCTCCATGGCCGGACCCGCCACCGACGCCCCGACCGACGCCGGAACCGACACGGACGCCGAGGTCGCCCCGAAACCGGCGCCGCGGGGTTCACGGTCACCCTCGCCGGGAACCAGGTCGAGCACGAGGTCGACGACGGAGTCCGGCCCGGACACCGGCACCGGGCCCCCAGCCGCCCCGGCCGAACCAGCAACGGGATCGGCCACACCCGGCCACGCATCCGCCGCGTCCGGCCCCGCATCCGGCACACCCCGCCCCGCATCCGCCGCGTCCGGCACACCCAACTGCCGGACGGCAAGCTGCTCATCGCCGGTTCGGGCGGCTCGTCCTCCACCGCCCAGCCGCCCGAACCGGCGCGCTGTCCCGCCGCCGCCCAGGCGTCCGTGACCCGGCCCGCCCCTTCCGGGCCCACCCACTCCCGTACCGGGACCGCCCCGTACCTCTCCTCCCCGTACTCCGGGTCCTCCCGGTTCTCCGGGTTCCCGGAGCTGTCCGACACCGTGGATCGCATTCCCGCCTCCGTCATGTGCGTCGTGTCACGCGAAGAGTCGCCGCCAGGTCTCCGGACCCGGATAGCCGTCGGCTTCCGTGCCCCGCCAGCCCTGGGCCTTCTGGAAGGCCTCGACATTGCGTCGGTCCGCCTCGGTCCACCGAGAGCTGGGGCCCGACAGGTAGTACTTGCCGTATCCCTTCTTCACCAACTGTTTGCCGAGCTTGTCGACATGGCTGTTGGACTGACCCGGCCGGAAATAGCCCCGTCCCGGGAAGGCCGGGACCGCGGTGGAGCCGCCGGACCCGGCCTTGCCGCCCGCGGCGGGGATGTCGTGGCCGATTCCGTTCACCAGCAGGCGCCAGGTGTCGGGGCCGGGGATGCCGTCGGCTTCCTTGCCCTTCCAGCCCTGGGCCTTCTGGAACGCCTGGGTGGCCAGCCGGTCGGCGCTGCCCCAGGCAGGGCCGGGGCCGACCTTGTAGAAACGCTTGCCGCCCCGTTCGACGAGCATCTTGCCGAGCCGGGTGACGTAGTCGTTCTTCGTACCGGCGCCGAACTTCGCGGCACCCGGGAACTGCGTCTTCGACGAGCCGCTGCCGGCGCTTCCGCTCGTCAGCCCCTTGTAGCGGTAGGCGACGTAGCTGCCGGAGTTGGTCCAGTACGCCATGGGCGTCGTCTGCTTGCGGGTGTGCGGTTTGGTCTGCTCGTACGCCGTGTAGTGGGTGTGCGTGTAGTCGGTCCAGCCGCCGAAGACCGTGACGTGCGAGCCCTTCCCGGGGTCGGCCGGGTTGTGGAAGAGCAGGATGTCGCCGGGCTGCAGTTCCTCCCGGGCGATGCGCGTCCCGTAGGCGGCGAGGCTGCCGGTCCATTCGTTGCCGGGCAGGTTCCAGGCCATCGAGACATAGCCGGAGCAGTCCTGGCGGTACCCGTCCGACCAGTACTTCGACATGCTGTACGGCACCTGCGCGCTGACCCACTTCTTCGCGCGGTTGATGATGTCGGCCCGGGTCGTCTCGCGCAGCGTGGAGGTCGACGCCTGGGACGCCGGTGGTCCCGAGGCTCCCGCACCCTGAAGTGGTCCCGGCCCGCCCTGTGGGCTGTCCGGCCCCGGCTCGGCCGGGCCGTCGGCCGCGTCGGCCGCCTGGCCCGGGTCCGTCACCGGGGCCGGGTCGGCCGCCGCTCCGGCGGCTTCCGCGAGACCGGAGCCCAGCACCACTCCGGCGGCGGTGACCAGCACCATCGCGCGCCGCGCGCCGTGCGCGGCCGGGTGTCCCCCGTACCGCGTCGGCAGTCCGGTGGCCGCGGCGCGCCGCTGGACGGCGCATCCCGCACAGGTGCAGTCGACAGCAGGTACGTACTCCTCGAAGGCCGGCACAGTCATGCGATTCCCTCCGCACTCGTCAAGATCTTTGGGCGCATCTGTACGGGCGTCAGTGTCTCAACTCTCCTGACATATCGCATTTTGACGGATAGAAGAGAAAAAACGACCATCCGACAGGCCGTGGCGGAGGGGAAATGGTCAGGAGCACGGCCGGAGATCGGGTAGAGTTCTCCAGGTCAGCAGGCGCCGCTAGCTCAGTTGGTTAGAGCAGCTGACTCTTAATCAGCGGGTCCGGGGTTCGAGTCCCTGGCGGCGCACGCAGAGTCAAGGCCCCCTCACCACGCGTGAGGGGGCCTTGTTCGTTCCACGCCCGCCACCGCCCCCGCACGAACGCCTCCTCCCACCCGCCGCACAGGCGCCACTCGGTGAACGCTTTGCTCACGCACAGCTCACCTACCCGCGACAGGCAGCCACCACCCGGCACTCCGGCGGCGCGAGGCGCTCCCGCCCGCACCCCCATACGCCCTCGCACCACCTCTTCACAAGAGCCCCACAAATCGTGCGTATGAGCGGGTACTAACCCCTTTCGCCCTTGCGGTCACAGCCGGGTTCGGCCAGTCTGTCTGGGAGTCATCGGCGCCAACCACGCCGATGGGAAACACAGTTGGGGGAATCGGAGAGCGAGATTCCGGTTGTGTTCGACGTAAGGGGGAGGCGTCGTGCACACGCAAACGCCGAGCAGGCATCATGCAACCGGAAGGATGCCGTTCCTTGTCTCACGAACGGTGACCCGCCACTGAGCCGTCGGCCGCGTTCCAGGGGGAACACGCGGAGGACGAGACGAAACGACCGAGCGACCACGCAGCTCCGCCTGCGTGCAGGGGGATGACCCATGACGTCGACGCCGCCAGGCGCCCGGCAGGACCACGACCCGTCCCGGACGACACAGCTTCGGATACCCCCGCAGCTGCGGACCGGCGGCCATCGGCGGCGGCAGAAGAAAGCGCTGCCACGGTACGACTACGAGCACTACAGCCGGCTCGCCGGGCCTCTGACCCAGCCCGACCCCAGCCGGCCGTACACCGTGAAATACCGCTCGCTCCTCTCCCAGGAGCCCCACCGGATACGTGCGGCCCTCCTGCTGGGGGCCGCCCCGCTCGTCTCGCTCGGCCTCTTCGCCTGGCTGATGCAGCCCGAGCACTGGACACAGCGCGATCCGAACCTCAAGAACGACACGCTGCTGATCCTCGACGTCGTGATGCTGGTCTCGATCGGTCTGATCGAGCTCTTCCGCACCCTGAACGTCCTCTCCAACGCGCACGCCACGCTGGTGGCACGCGACCCGGTCCCGGTCGTGCCGGAGACCGGCACCCGGGTCGCCTTCCTCACCTCCTTCGTCCCGGGCAAGGAACCCCTGGAGATGGTGACGAAGACCCTGGAGGCCGCCGTCCGCATCCGCCACCGCGGGCTGATGCACGTCTGGCTGCTCGACGAGGGCGACGATCCCGCCGTGAAGGAGGTCTGCCTGCGGCTCGGGGTGCACCACTTCTCCCGCAAGGGCGTGGCGCACTGGAACCAGGCCAAGGGCCCGCACCGCGCGAAGACCAAGCACGGCAACTACAACGCCTGGCTCGACGCCCACGGTGACGCGTACGACTTCTTCGCATCGGTCGACACCGACCATGTCCCGATGCCGAACTACCTGGAGCGGATGCTCGGCTACTTCCGCGACCCGGACGTCGGCTTCGTCATCGGCCCGCAGGTGTACGGCAACTACGACAGCTTCGTCACCAAGGCCGCCGAGTCGCAGCAGTTCCTCTTCCACGCGCTGATCCAGCGCGCGGGCAACCGCTACGGCGCCCCGATGTTCGTCGGCACCAGCAACGCGGTGCGCATCAGCGCCCTCAAGCAGATCGGCGGCCTGTACGACTCGATCACCGAGGACATGGCAACCGGCTTCGAGATGCACCGCGCGCGCAATCCGCACACCGGCCGCAAGTGGCGCTCGGTGTATACCCCGGACGTGCTGGCCGTCGGCGAGGGCCCGACCGCGTGGACGGACTTCTTCACCCAGCAGCTGCGCTGGTCGCGCGGAACGTACGAGACGATCCTCAAGCAGTACTGGAAGGGCTTCTTCTCGCTGCCCGCGGGCAAGCTCTTCAACTACACGATGATGATCATCTTCTACCCGATGTCCGCGATGAACTGGATCCTCGCGGCCCTCAGTTGCGCGCTGTTCCTGGGCATGGGCGCCTCCGGTGTGCAGATCGACCCCACCGTCTGGATGATGCTGTACGGCAACGCCTCGGCGCTCCAGATCGGCCTGTACATCTGGAACCGCCGGCACAACGTCTCGCCGCACGAGCCCGAGGGCTCCGGCGGTCTCGCCGGCATGATGATGTCCGCGCTCTCCGCGCCCGTCTACGCACGCTCGCTGATGGACGCCGTGCTGCGCCGCAAGAGCTCCTTCGTCGTGACGCCCAAGGGCGACTCGTCGAGTCCGGACACCCTCTTCGGGACCTTTCGCATCCACCTCTTCTTCATCCTGGTCTTCGCCGGCTCCATCGCGGCGTCCTTCGTCCTCGGCCACAGCCATCCGGCCATGCTCACCTGGGCCGCGCTGGCCCTGCTGATCACCGCGGCGCCGATCTTCGGCTGGCGGTACACGATGCGGGCCGAGAAGAAGAAGCGCCGCGCGGGCCCACCACCGCCGAGCGGGCCACCGGCCCCCGCCCAGCAGGACAAGCCGCACTGGGACGGCAACGAACAGACCATGCAGATCGCCCTTGGGGGACGTAAACCATGAAGTACCGTCCGAGCCGCCGTACCCGCCGCATGGCGATCAGTACGGCGGTGGTTCTCGCGCTCGCGGGAGCGAACGGGCCGTGGCTGTACCGCTTCAGCACCGAGCGCTACCACGCGTACAAGATCAACCAGGCCGACTACAAAGCGGCCAACGGCCACTGGGACTTCCTGGACATCCCCTCCGAGTTCCGGATCAACACGATCCACGCGGCTCTCCTGCACACCGGCAAGGTGCTGCTCGTCGCGGGCTCGGGCAACAACCAGAAGAACTTCGACGCGAAGAGCTTCCGGTCGGTGCTGTGGGACCCGGAGACCAACGCCTTCAAGAACATCCCCACGCCCAAGGACATGTTCTGCGCCGGTCACACCCAACTGCCGGACGGCAAGCTGCTCATCGCCGGCGGTACGAAGCGCTACGAGAAGCTCCAGGGTGACGTCACCAAGGCCGGCGGCCTGATGATCGTGCACAACGAGGACCCGGACAAGCCGATCACGCTGCCTGCGGGCACCCGTTTCACCGGCAAGGAGAACGGCAAGACCTTCGTCTCCAAGGACCCGGTGCTGGTGGAGAAGGCGACCAAGGTCTTCGACAAGAACACCGGCGCCTTCCTGCGCAACGACCCCGGGCTCGGCCGCATCTACGTCGAGGCCCAGCAGTCCGGCACGAAGTACGAGACGGGCACCGAGGACAACTACCGAATAGCGGGTCTGTCCGGCTCCGACACCCGCAACGTCTACGGGATCGCCCAGAAGCTGGCCCTCGACAAGAAGGACTTCCAGGGCATCCGCGAAGCCTTCGAGTTCGACCCGGTGGCGGAGAAGTACATCACCGTCGACCCGATGAACGAGGCCCGCTGGTACCCGACGCTCACCACGCTGGAGGACGGCAAGGTCCTCGCCCTGTCCGGCCTGGACGAGATCGGGCAGATCGTGCCCGGCAAGGACGAGATCTACGACCCGGAGACCAAGGAGTGGGAGTACACCGGCATCGTCCGGAAGTTCCCCACCTATCCGGCGGTCTTCCTGCTGAACGACGGCAAGCTCTTCTACTCCGGCTCGAACGCGGGCTACGGCCCCGCCACCGTCGGCCGTGACCCCGGCGTCTGGGACCTGGCGACGAACAGGTTCACCAAGATCCCCGGCCTGAGCGATCCGGACAAGATGGAGACCTCGGCGACCGTACGGCTGCCCCCGGCCCAGGACGAGAAGTTCATGGTGATCGGCGGGGGCGGCGTCGGCGAGTCCGACAAGTCCAGCGAGAAGTCCCGGCTGGTCGACCTCAAGGACGCCGATCCGGAGTTCAAGGACGGCGCCTCGCTGGACGAGGGCACCCGCTATCCGAGCGCGTCCCTGCTGCCCGACGACTCCCTGCTGGTCACCGGCGGCTCCAACGACTACCGCGGCCGCGGCGGTTCCGATGTGCTGCAGGCGCGGCTGTACGACGCGAAGTCGGACACGTACCAGCGGGTCGCCGACCCGGCGGTGGGCCGCAACTACCACTCGGGGTCCGTACTGCTGCCCGACGGCCGGGTCATGATCTTCGGATCCGACTCGCTCTACTCCGACAAGGCCAACACCCGGCCGGGCGTCTTCGAGCAGCGCGTCGAGATCTACACCCCGCCCTATCTGTACCGCGACTCACGGCCCGAGCTGACGGCCGGACCGAAGAAGATCGAGCGCGGTGACACCGCGGTGTTCACCACCAACCAGGCCTCGTCCATCAAGTCGGCGAAGCTGATGCGGCCGAGCGCGGTCACCCATGTCACGGACACCGACCAGCGCTCGGTGGCGCTGGACCTGAAGCAGAAGGACGGCGAGATCTCGGTGACGGTGCCGGGGAACCGGGCGCTGGTGCCTTCGGGCTGGTACATGCTGTTCGTCACCGACGACAAGGGCACGCCGTCCGAGGGCACGTGGGTGGAGGTGCCGTAGGGCCTCTCGGGTGAGGCCGGGCTCGCGGGGTCCGGCCTCACCCGGACGTAGGACCACCGGACCGGACCCGCTCCTACTCGGTGCCGCGGGCCAGCCCCAGCGCGTACTCGGGCCACCAGTCTCCCGCCTTCGGGCCGCCCCGGCAGTCCCCGTCGGACTCGCCCGGCCGCTTGATCCAGAGGTACGCGTCGACCAGCTCGTCGCCCGTGGACGTCGTCGGCGTCTCGCCGAGGGCCCGGCCCGGCGGGTTGCACCAGTTCTCCTCGGGGGCGCCGCCGGTGTACGGGCCGTTGCCGTTGCGGCTGGTGTCGATGACGAACGGCTTGCCGCCGACCTTCGCCGACAGCTGCTTGCCGAAGTCCTTGCTGACCGCGGTGGTCTGGAAGTTGGAGACGTTGACCGCGAACCCGTCGGCCGCGCCCAGGCCCGCCCGCTGGAGCGGCTGGAACAGCGCGTCCGGGGTGTGCCAGCCCGCGTTGCCCGCGTCCAGGTAGACCTTGGTGCCCGGCAGCTGCTTGAGCCGCTCCACCGCACCCTTGAGCAGGTCGTAGCGCTCCTCGTGGAACTCCTGCGGGGTGCACCCGTCGACCAGGTGCAGCACCGCGTCCGGCTCCAGGATCACGGTCGCGCCCCGGTCGCCGATGCCCTTGGCCACACTGTCCAGCCAGGCGCGGTACGCGTCTCCGTCGGCGGCGCCGCCCTTGGAGAACTGGCCGCAGTCGCGGTGCGGGATGTTGTAGAGGACCAGCAGCGCCTCCCGGTCGGCCTTCTCGGCCGCCTCCGTGAAGCCCTTCGCCTCGGCCTCCGGACTGTCCGTGCCGATCCACTCGCCGACCGGCTGCCGGGCGATCCGGCGGATCAGGGCGGCGTCCTTCTCGTTGCCGTCCTCGGTGTAGCGGCCGACCTGCCGGGCGGCGTTCCCGTCGGGGTTGACCCAGTACGGGTCGGCGCCCTTGGGCTGCTGGCCGATGGCCGCCGGGTTCCCGCCCCCTGATCCGCCGTCACCGTCGCCGTCACCGGAAGAGCCGCATCCCGCGAGCAGCAGCGCGGCGCCTGCCGCGGCCGCGCACACCCCTCGCATGCCGAACCGGCCGTTGTGACTGCCGTACATCCACTCCCCCAGAACCGAGGTGCGACGGCGGTGCTGTCGCATCGCCGTCCATCCTGGCACAGGGCCCGGGACCGGCCCGGGCCCTCACGACTTCGTCGAGGAGCTGTTACGGCGGGTTCACCACGCTCTGCCCCGGCTCACCGCGTGCGGAGGGTGACCGGTTATCGACGTAACGTCAGAAAGAGGCTGGGTGCGGGAAGTTCGTGGCCCTACAGTGGGGCGTGCGGCGGACCCGGACGCCGCAGGCCTCCCGTGTCCGCGCCGGGCCACTCCCGCGGCCCGCGCCCGCGGTCGAGGACCGGCCCGGCCGGCGCCCGGAGAACCGGGCAGCCGGCCGGGCCGGATACCGGCCGCTCAGCCGCCGGCCGGTGCGCCCGCCTTGCCGACGGCCTCCTTCTCCGCCTCCGCCCGCACCTTCTCCCGGGACTTCTCGCCCGTCAGGTAGGCCGAGACGACGACGTTCGCCGTGTACGACTTCGACGCGCGGTCGTACGTGCCGCCGCAGGTGATCAGCCGGAGCTCGGCCCGGCCGTCCTTGCGGGGCCCGTAGGCCTTCTGCGCGTTGAAGCGTTCGCGGGTGAAGACCTGGACGTCGTCGACGGTGAACTCGGCGACGCTGCCGTCGGCCCGGGTGACCTCGACCTCGGCGCCGGGGCGGGCCGCGCTGAGCCCGTAGAAGACGGCCGGTTTGGTCTCGGTGTCGACATGGCCGACGAAGAGGGCCGGTCCCTTGGCGCCGGGCTCGGTGCCGGCGCCGTACCAGCCGACTGTCCGGGGCGTGTCGAAGGACGGCGGTTCGATCGCCCCGTCCTCGTCCAGGCCCCGGGAGACGACGGGGGCCCGGATCCCGATCGACGGGATCTCGACGCTCCGCGGCGCGACGCCCTCGATCGGGTCGTGGGCCGGTGGCAGCGGGACGCCGAGCGGCCGGCCGACCGCGGCGACGTCGCCGGTGGTCGGCGCGGAACCGGCTCCGGAGCCGCTGGTGATGCCGCGGCCCCAGAGCCACAGACCCAGCAGGAGTACGGCCCAGGCCACTCCGGTGAGCAGCCTGCCGTGCCCCGCCGAGTGGTCCGAGGCGGACACGTCAGTCGGTGGCCGGGCGGCGGCGTCGCACGCTGCGGAAGGCGACGGCGACGGCGGCGACGGCGGCCAGGGCGAGGCCGATCACGGCGTGCACGGTGCCGGGACCGCCCTGCTGGGCGGTGGCCTGGTCGGCGAGCACGGCGGTGCCTCCGCCACCCGCGCGGACCGGGGCGACGGGCATGGGCCGGTTGCGGTGGACGACGGTCAGCACGGCGGACGCCTTGAGGTGCTTGTCGCCCTTGCAGACGACCTGGACGTCGTAGTCTCCGGGCTCCGCGTCCGAGCGGACCCGGGCCTCGGCGAACAGCGTCCGGTCACCGCCGGGCGAGAAGCGCGCCTCGGAGACGAAGGCGTCGGAGCTGCCCTTGGCCTCCTTGCCCTTGCAGCCGTCGACCTCCAGGTCGACCTGGCCGCCCGGGGAGACGGAGGACGGGGAGAGCGTGAGGGTGGCCCGGGACCGCGAGTCCTCGCGGTCCGAGTCGGAATTGGCCAGTGCGACGGAAGCGGGCATCAGGGTCGCCGCGGCCACCGCGGCGGCACAGAACGTGATGGGTATCGAACGCATCGTGAACCTCCTGATGGAAGGTTCACGCGCGCCGGGGCTTTCCGCATCCGCAGGGCCCGGCCGCTGGGCCGGTGGAGTGCGGGGCGGCGGGCCCGGCGGCCCGCTCCCCGCACCCGGCCCGCTCAGGCCACGTCGATGAGTTCGACCAGGTCGGCGATGGATTCGACGACCGTGGACGGCCGGAACGGGTACTTGTCGATGTCCGCCACCGTAGTGAGTCCGGTCAGCACCAGGAAGGTCTGCATGCCCGCCTCCAGGCCGGCCAGCACATCGGTGTCCATCCGGTCGCCGATCATGGCGCTGGACTCGGAGTGGGCGCCGATCGCGTTGAGGCCGGTGCGCATCATCAGCGGGTTGGGCTTGCCCGCGAAGTAGGGGGCCTTGCCGGTCGCCTTGGTGATGAGCGCGGCGACGGAGCCCGTCGCGGGCAGCGGGCCCTCGGCGGACGGGCCGGTCTCGTCGGGGTTGGTGCAGATGAAGCGCGCCCCGTTGTTGATCAGCCGGATCGCCTTGGTGAGCGCCTCGAAGGAGTACGTACGCGTCTCGCCGAGGACCACGTAGTCGGGCTCGTGGTCGGTGAGGACGTAGCCGATGTCGTGCAGCGCGGTCGTGAGCCCCGCCTCGCCGATGACGTAGGCCGTGCCGCCGGGCCGCTGGTCGTCCAGGAACTGGGCGGTGGCGAGCGCGGAGGTCCAGATGTTCTCCACGGGGACGTCGAGGCCCATGCGGCTGAGCCGGGCGTGCAGGTCCCGGGCGGTGTAGATGGAGTTGTTGGTGAGGACCAGGAAGGGCAGACCCGAGTCCCGCAGCCGCTTGATGAAGGCATCCGCGCCGGGGATCGGCGTCCCCTCGTGGATGAGGACTCCGTCCATGTCGGTGAGCCAGGACGAGATCGGCTTGCGCTCTGCCATGTGGGACTCCAGTTGCCGTACGCCAGGTGCGGGGACGCCGGCGGCACCGCGTTGTGCAGCGCCGACGTCCCTGATTTTAGGCGGTTCGTTCGACGGGAGATACAGCCTGATCATGGTGGAGACGGGAACGCCGCCGCCCCGGACGGACCGGCGCCGCGCGTCAGGCCTCGGCCCGGGCGATCAGGCCGGGGAGCTCGGCGACGGAACCGAGGACATGGGTGGCTCCGCTGCGGGTCAGCTGGTCCTTGTCGTGGGCACCGGTGAGTACTCCCGCGACGATGCCGGCCCCGGAGCGTACGCCGCTGAGCATGTCGTACGAGGTGTCCCCCGCGACGACGGTCCGGCGGACGTCGTCCACCGCGCCGGTGCGCAGGAACGCGGCGAGGACCATGTCCGGGTAGGGGCGGCCGCGGCCGCCCGCGTCGGCCGGGCAGAGGGTCAGGGCGACCAGGTCCTGCCAGCCGAGTGCGGCGAGGATCGCGTCCTGCGTGGGGCGGGCGAAGCCGGTGGACAGGACCACGGTCCGGCCCTCGGACGTGAGCTGTTCGATGGCCTCGCGGGCGCCGGGGACGGGTGCGATACGGCCGCCGTCGACCAGTTCTCCGTACGCCTCCTCGAAGGCCGCGTTGGCCCGCTGCGCCAGGGTCTCCTCGCCGAACAGGTGGCGGAAGACCGTGATCTTGGACTCGCCCATGGTGGCGCGCACGTACGCGAGCTTCTCCGCGTGGTCGGCGGAGCCGGGCTCCACGCCGAGCCGGGCGGCCGCGGCGGCGAAGGCCTGCTCGACGAGGCCGCCGTCGGCGACGGTGGTGCCTGCCATGTCGAGGACGATCAGATTCAGCGGGGCGTCGTTCGACGGGGCGTCGTTCAGCGGGGCGTCGTGGGTCATCTTCTTCACCAGTTCAGTTCGTCGGCGGTCGTTTCGGCGATGGCGGGCGAGCAGGTCATGCCGCGGCCGCCCGGCCCGGTGACCAGCCAGACGCCGTCCCGCACCTGCTGGCGGTGGACGACGCGGCCGGTGTCGGTGCACTGGGCGTAGACCCCGGCCCAGCGGTGCCGGACGCGTGGCAGCGGGCGGCCGAGGAACGACTCGACGACCGCGGTGAGGTGCTCGTACGGCTCCTCGACGGTGTCGAAGGAGAAGGGGTGCTCGTATTCATGGGTGTCGCCGATGGTCAGTCCGCCGTCGCGGCGCTGCACCATCAGGAGCTGCATCCGGTGTGCGGCGGCGGTGGGGGCCTGGGCCTGGCCGGCGTTGAGCGCGTCGAGCGCCTCGCCGCGGTAGGCCGGGTAGTAGCGGAAGCTGTCGGCGTCGGCGACGGACGTGGTGAGCGGTTCGCCGAGCGGGTCGGTCTGCATCATCTGGAGGCGGACCCGCCGCACGGGCAGGTCCGGTCCGGCCAGTTCGCGGACGAGGCCGCCGAGCCAGGCGCCGGTGGCGAGGACGACGGCGTCGCCGGTGTGCACATCGCCGTGGTCGTCGCGGACGGATGCCGTTCCGACGACGTCGCGCACCTCGCGGCCGCCGAGGTAGGTGTACCGGCCGGAGGCCAGCAGTTCCCGCTTCAGGGCGAGCTGGGCGGTGCGCGGTTCGACGGCCGCGTCCCGCTCGCACCACAGCGCGGCGGTGAAGTCGCCGCGCAGGGCGGGGTTGACCGCGCGGGCCTCGGCGGCGGTGAGCAGCTTGTAGCCGCGGGCCGCCGCGTCGGGCCGGGCGACGGCCGCCTCGGCGACGGCGGTCTCCCGTGCGGTGCGGACCGGGGTGAGCGAGCCGCAGGCCCGGAAGCCGAGGTCCGGCACCCGGGCGCCGATGGACTCCCACAGCTCACGGGCGCGGAGCGCGGTCTCCAGTTCCTCGCCACCGGCCCGGCCGCTGACCCATATCTGTCCGAAATTGCGGAGCGATGCCCCGCGCGCCTCGCTCTCGCGCTCGATCTGTACGACCTCGTGGCCGCGGCTGACTGCGTGCCAGGCGTGCATGGTTCCCACCACGCCGGCTCCTACGACGATGACCCTCACGACGGCAACGCTCCTCGGTGCGGATGGCCCGGACGAATCGGCGGGGCAACGGGAGGGTGAACCGAGTCCCACATCTGGACCAGACCCGTTACCTTCCTGTGATCGTAGGGGGCCGGTGCGTGGGCCGTACGGGCGGGGCGTCCGGCGAGGTCCGACCGCTCAGCCGGGTCCGTCGAGATGGGTGGTGAAGGAGAACCGGTCGCCGCGGAACAGCGTCCGCACGCGCTCCAGCGGCCGGCCGTCCGCGTCCCGCGAGAGCCGGTGGATCAGCAGCATGGGCAGGGCGGGCGGCGTGCCGACGAGCAGTGCCTCGCGGGGTGTGGCGAGCACGGTCTCGATGCGCTCGTCCGCGTCGCCGAACGAGACGCCGAGCCGGTCGTGCAGATAGGCGTAGAACGAGGAGCCCGCGTCGAACTCCTCCTTGAGGTCCGGCACCCGGGCGACACTGACGTACGTGCTCTCCAGGCCGACCCGGTCGTCGTCGGCGAGCAGCACCCGCTCCAGGTGCCAGACCGGCTCCCCGGGCTCCGTTCCGGTCTCGGCGGCGAGTGCCTCGGGGCAGGGGAACCGTTCCAGCCCGATGAGGCGGCGGCCCGGGGTGCGGCCCTGGCGGCGGACGCCCTCCGTGTAGCTGGCGAGGGCGAGCGGCTGTTCCATCTTGGGTCCCGCGACGACCGTGCCGCGGCCCTGCCGGGCCAGCCGGCCCTCAAGGATCAGTTCGCGCAGGGCCTGGCGCACGGTCTCGCGCGACACCTCGTAGCGCTGGGCGAGATCGCGCTCCGGCGGCAGGGTGCCGCCCTCGCCCAGCTCGTCGATGAGAGCGGAGACGCGCGCCTTGACGGCGTAGTACTTCGGGATGCGGCCGTGCTCCGGGATGCCGGAGCGGATCGGTGCGCCAGGTGCCTGGTCGTACGGGAAGTCCACGGGCCGATGGTGGCAGACGGACATGAACACCGGTGGTCACGGCGCCGGGACACCGCCGTGAGCCACCATCGGTCTCCGGGGACGGCGGGGTCAGCGGGGGCTGCGGCGCATCCGGCGGGCGCCCAGCACCACGGCGCCGCCGCCGATCAGGAAGCCGGCGACGGTGAGACCCGGCAGAGGGATCGGGACCTTGATCCCGGTTCTGGCGAGTTCCGGCACCCCGGCCGGATCGCGGCCCGGTGCGACCGGGCGCGGGGCGGGGCTGGAGTCGGGCCGCCCGGTGAGGCCGTCGCCCTCCTCCGCCTCGCCGGGCACGTCGGTCGTGCCGTCGCCCGTCAGGTTCCCGCTGCCGTCGTCCTCGACCACGGTGAACGGGTAGTCCTCGGACTCGCCGACCCACTCCCCGTCCAGGGTCCCGCCCGTGGAGCCGCTGCCGGTGCGCTGTCGCTGGACGATCGCGGCGTTCGCGGTGATCCGGCCGGGGCTGGTGTCGGAGGTGAACGCCAGCCTGACCTGGACGGTGACGGTCCGGCCGGCCGGCACGGTGAAGCCGGGGAAGGAGTCGTCGCCCTCGCCGCCGAAGACGCCGATGTGCTCGTCGCGGTCGGTCGTCTCCCAGCTGACACGGTGTTCGACGCCGGGGTGGGCGCGCTCGGAGAACTCCAGCTGGATCTGGTCCGAGGTCAGGGCGCGGTCCTCGTCGGTGAGGACCAGGACCGGGTGGATCGCGCGGCAGGACTCCGCGGTGGTGTTGGTCAGGTCCAGGAACCAGGTGCCGTAGCCGCCGCCGGAGGCGTAGGTGTCCGGGCCGCCGTGGATCCGGGTGTCGATCGGGAAGTCGCCGGCCCCCGGGTCACCGCAGGCCGGCTGCTGGTCGGCGGAGGCGGCCTCCGGGGCGGACGCCGGGCTCAGGTGGGCCGAGGCGGCGTCGGGTGCGGCCGCCGGGTTCACGTGGGCCGGCGCGGCTTCCGGGGCGGACGCCGGGTTCAGGTTGGCGGACGGGGTGGAGGCCGGATGGCGCTGCGGGGCGGCCGCGGCCGGGCCGCCGAGGACGACGGCGGGCACGACGCTCGCCGCGGCCAGCCCGAGCACGGCAACGAGAAGGACGCCGCCCTGATCCGCCGGATCGCCCGGCAGCCGGTCGGCGAGTGGATCGGCACGGACAGTCCGGAGGCCGAGGCGAAGGGCTTCACGGAGG
>NZ_RDBK01000043.1:584312-607325 GCF_008042275.1 Streptomyces sp. OR43
GTGTGGGGGGCATGGCGGGGCAGCCTTCACTTCTCGCGGAATCGGTCGGCTCGCCCCGGGCCCGGAGTTCACCGGCAGGAACCGCGACCGTGTCATGGGTCCGCGGACGGGCCGCCGACGACATGCCGAGGGGTCCTCCGCCCGGCTGCCCGGAACCCCTCGATCAGCCCAGATCCGTACCGTCGGGAACCGGGCCCGCCAGGTCCGCCGCCGGCTCCACGCCCCCGCCCGCGGCGCCGGCCACCCGGCCGAACAGCGGGGCGAGGATCAGCTGCGCCGCCCCTTCCGCGACCGGCCGCTCCCCGCCGCCCGCGGCGACGACCGGTACGGGCGCCCCGTCGGCCCCGTCACGCCGGGCCCGCTCGTCGAGCACCGCGCGTACCCCTCGTACGTACGCGTCGGGGTCGGCGGCGACGAGGCGTCCGCCCAGCACCACCCGGTCGATGTCGAGCAGCCCGACCAGGTTGGCGGCGCCGGTCCCCAGCACCCGTGCGGCCTCGGCGACGTCACCCCGCTCGACGGCGGCCAGGCAGAGCGCCTCGATGCAGCCTCGCCCGCCGCAGCCGCACGGGGCGCCGTCCAGCTGGACCGTCTGGTGGCCGAACTCCCCCGCTCCGGTACGGGCCCCGCGGTGCAGCGCCCCGCCGAGCACCAGTCCGGAGCCGAGGCCGGTGCCCAGGTGGAGGTAGGCGAAGTCGGCGGGGTCCGGCGTCTGGAGGGCGAGTCCGAGGGCGGCGGCGTTGGTGTCCTTGTCGA
This sequence comes from Streptomyces sp. OR43, assembly GCF_008042275.1. Lineage (GTDB taxonomy): Bacteria > Actinomycetota > Actinomycetes > Streptomycetales > Streptomycetaceae > Streptomyces. Next base: position 585,069 of record NZ_RDBK01000043.1, read on the forward strand.
TGACGACGGGCAGCCCGGTCCGCGCGGCGAGCTCGTCCCGGAGCGGGTAGCCGTCCCACTGCGGGAACCCGGTGACGCGGTGCAGGACCCCGCCCCGGTGGTCGAGCGGCCCCGGGACGGCGACGCCCACCCCGAGCACCGTCCGCGCACCGTCGCCCCGCACGGCGGCGACCGCCCCGGCCGCCGCCGCGAGCACCTCGTCCGCCGGGGCGCCGAGGTCCAGCGGGGCCGTACGGCTCGCGGCCACCGTGCCCGCGAGGTCGACGAGCACCACGGTCAGCTCGTCGCGGTCCAGGTGCAGCCCCACCGCGTGGGCGGCGTCCGGGACCAGCCGCAGCACGGTGCGCGGCTTGCCGCCCGTCGAGGCGCGGCGCCCGGCCTCGACGGCCAGGTGCTCTGCGCGCAGCCGGGCGGTGATCTTGCTGACGGCCTGCGGGGTGAGCCCGGTCCGCGCGGCGAGTTCGAGCCGGCTGATGCCGCGCTCGCCCGCCGCCCGCAGCAGGTCGAGCACGAGCGCCGCGTTGTGGCTGCGCAGTGTCGGCAGGTTCGCCCCGCTGTTGCTCCTGTTCACGGACCCATTGTCTCCCGCGCTTGCACTTTGGCAACAGCGTTGCCAAAGTGGAAGGCATGACTGCCCACGTGACTCACGAGACCTCCGGATCGTCCGGGACCCCCCTGCGCGTCGGACTCGTCGGCTACGGCCTGGCGGGTTCCGTCTTCCACGCCCCGCTGATCGCCGCCACCGAGGGCCTCGTCCTGGACACGGTCGTCACGTCGAACGAGGAGCGGCGGGAGCAGGCCCGCGCCGAGTTCCCCGAGGTGCGGTTCGCCGCCGCGCCGGACGAGCTGTGGGCGCGGGCGGACGAGCTCGACCTGATCGTGATCGCGTCGCCGAACAAGACCCACGTCCCGCTCGCGACGGCCGCGCTGAAGGCCGGTCTGCCCGTGGTCGTGGACAAGCCGGTCGCCGGTACGGCCGCCGGGGCCCGGGAGCTGGCGGCGCTGGCCGAGGAGCGCGGGCTGCTGCTCTCGGTCTTCCAGAACCGCCGCTGGGACAACGACTTCCTCACCCTGCGCTCGCTGATCGCGGACGGCGAGCTGGGCGAGGTGCAGCGCTTCGAGTCGCGCTTCGAGCGGTGGCGCCCGCAGCCGAAGGGCGGCTGGCGCGAGTCGGGCGACCCGCAGGAGATCGGCGGGCTGCTGTACGACCTGGGCAGCCATGTCGTCGACCAGGCGCTGGTCCTGTTCGGCCCGGCGGACCGGGTGTACGCGGAGTCGGACGTGCGCCGCCCCGGCGCGGCGGCCGACGACGACACGTTCGTCGCGATCACCCACACCAGCGGGGTCCGCTCCCATCTGTACGTCAGCGCGACGACGGCCCAGCTCGGCCCGCGTTTCCGGGTGCTCGGGTCGGCCGCCGGGTACGTCAAGTACGGCCTCGACCCCCAGGAGGCGGCCCTGCGCGAGGGCACCCGCCCGTCGGCCGGGGTGCCGTGGGGTGTGGAGGACGAGGCGCTGTGGGGCCGGCTCGGCTCGGGCGAGTCCCCGCTCACGGGCGGCGGCACCCCGGTGCGTACGCTGCCGGGCGACTACCCCGCGTACTACGCGGCGGTCGCCGACGCGCTGCGGGGGAAGGGCGAGAATCCGGTGACCGCCCTCCAGGCCGCCGCCGCGCTGGACGTCCTGGAGGCCGCCCGCCGCTCGGCCCGCGACGGCGTCACGGTCGCCCTGCCCGCGGCCTCCGCCTCCGTATCCGCCACCGCTCACGCCACCGAGGAGCAGTCCGCATGAACCCCACCGCTCCGACCATCTCCGAGCTGATCGCCCAGGAGCGCCGGCTGACGCTGCCGCATTTCGGCTACGACGACGCGTACGCGCTCGGCGGCCTGCTCGTCGCCCTGGCCCGGGAACGGCACGCCCCGGTCGCGATCGACATCCGACGCGGGGCCCAGCAGCTGTTCCATGCCGCGCTGCCCGGTTCGAGCGCGGACAACGACGCGTGGATCGACCGCAAGCGCAAGGTCGTCGAGCGCTACGGCGAGAGTTCGTACCTGGTCGGGACGCGGTTCCGGGCCAAGGGGACGACGTTCGACGAGGCCTCGCGCCTGGACCCGGACACGTACGCCGCGCACGGCGGCTCGTTCCCGATCGCGGTCGAGGGCGCGGGCGTCATCGGCTCGGTGACGGTGTCCGGCCTGCCCCAGGCGGAGGACCACGCGCTGGTGGTCGAGGCGCTGGAACAGTTCGCGACGAAGATCAGCGACTGATCGGACCCGGACGATCCGGAGGGGTGGGGGCTGCCCGGCGGCAGCCCCCACCCCTCCGATCTTTACGCGTCCGGCGTCGGCACTGTGTGCGTGGCCGACCAGCGCCGTCGCACACCGAGCAGCCCAGCACCCTCGCGCACCGAGCCGAGCCTGCGAATCAAGCCGAGCCCGGCAAGATCAAGCCCGTCCGGCGCTTGAGGACAGCTTTTCAGCCCGTCCGGCGCTTGAGGACAAGAGCGGCCCCCGGGTGCAACCCACCCCCGGGGCCGAACCCCTACGCCCCCTTCAGCTCCTGCCGCTGCCGCCCCAGCCCCGCGATCTCCAGCTCCACGACATCCCCGGCCCGGAGATACGGCTTCGGATCGGGCTGCCCCATCGCGACCCCCGCCGGCGTGCCGGTGTTGATCACGTCGCCCGGGTAGAGCGTCATGAAGTGGCTGAGGTAGCGCACGACCTCGCCGACCGGGAAGATCTGGTCGGCCGTCGTGCCGTCCTGCTTCAGCTCGCCGTTGACCCAGAGCTTCAGCGACAGCGCCTGCGGGTCGGCCACCTCGTCCGCCGTCACCAGCCAGGGCCCCAGCGGGTTGAACGTCTCGCAGTTCTTGCCCTTGTCCCACGTGCCGCCGCGCTCGATCTGGAACGCGCGCTCGGAGACGTCGTGCGCGACCGCGTATCCGGCGACGTGCGCGAGCCCGTCCTCCGCGGATTCCAGGTACCGGGCGGTGCGCCCGATGACGACGGCGAGCTCGACCTCCCAGTCGGTCTTCTCGCTGCCGCGCGGCACGAGCACGGTGTCCTCGGGCCCGACGACGGTGTCCGGCGCCTTGAAGAAGAGGATCGGCTCGCCCGGTATCTGGGCGCCGGTCTCCGTGGCGTGGTCGTGGTAGTTCAGCCCGATGCACACGATCTTGCCGATCCGGCCGAGCGGCGGACCCACCCGCAGCCCCTCGGCGTCGAGCGCGGGCAGCTCCCCGGGCGAGGCCGCGGCGGCCCGTACCCGGGCGAGCGCGTCCTCGTCGGCGAGCAGCGCGTCGTCGATGTCGGTGACGATCCCCGACAGGTCACGCAGGGTTCCGTCCTCGTCCAGCAGCGCCGGACGTTCCGCGCCCGCTGTACCCACACGAAGCAACTTCAACGGTCTGTCTCCCTCGGTAGAGATCGGGCCCGCCGGATGGGTTGCGGCCATCGCAGGCTTGTCCGATCCTCCAAGACATCCGATCACCCCGCAAGACCCTGTTCACACACTGGACCGGCGTGCTCGCGGACGGGGTTACGCCGCGGTGGCCATGGCCGCACCGGCCGCCGGCATGTCGCGGTACAGATAGGCCCGCTCGATCGCGGTCCACGTGGTGCTGGTGACGACGTACAGGGCGGCCGCCAGCGGCACGAAGGCCACGGTGAAGAGCGTGAAGAAGGACATCAGCGGCATCACCTTCGTCATGGCGCCCATGCCCGGGACCGGCTGCCCGTCGGGGCCCGCGGCCGGGGTGACGGGGTTGGCGGCCATCTGGCGCTTGGTCCGCCCGTAGTTGAACGTGGCGACGGCGGCGACGATCACGAACAGCCCCACGTACACGAGGCCCTGCGCGCCGAACAGCCCGCCGTCCGCGAGCGCGTCGCGCCAGCGCTCACCGAGCGGCGCGCCGAAGAGCTGGTGGCCGAGGAGCTCATTGGCCTCGTCGCCGATCTTCGTACTGGAGAAGAGGTGGTAGAGGAGGAAGAAGGCCGGCATCTGCAGGAGGCTCGGCAGGCAGCCGGAGAGCGGCGAGACCTTCTCCTCCTTGTGCAGCTCCATGAGCGCCTTCTGCATCCGCTCGGGGTTCTTCTTGTGCTTCTTGCGCAGCTCGGCGATCTGCGGCTGGAGCCGCCGCTGCGCCTTCTGCCCACGCGCCGCGGCCCGCGAGAGGGGGTGCACGGCGAGGCGTACGAGTGCGGTGAACAGGACGATCGCGGCGGCGGTGGACGCGTTCTGGAAGAGCGGGTGGAGCGCGTCGGCGAGCGCGCCGACCAGGCTGGCGAATGCGGACATGAAGGCGGACATGGATGAGCCCTCCGGGGGTCTCGTCGTGCCGGGAAGTGGATCAGCTTCGGCATGACGATCCGCGCGGGGCGCCCGTACGTACGCGCACAGGGCGGGTACGTGTCCGGGGCGGAAAAGCAGGGAGGAGAGAGCCCTACGCGGCCGTCAGGAGGGCATGGCCGGGGGCTCGGGGGCGGCGGCGCCCCTTGGCGTCAGGGTCCCGTTGCGGGAGGAACGCGGTGCGTTTCTCCCGGTCGCGCATGGCGGTACGGACCCGGGTGCGGGGCACCGGGACGGCGCAGCGTGCGCTGATGACCGAGCAGGCGACGAGCGCGGTGCCGGCGGCCGCGGTGGCGGCGAGCGCGACGGCGGCGGAGAGGCTGCCGCCCTCGGCGAGCAGGACCTCGGTGAGGAAGAAGAGCAGAATTCCGGCGGGCCTCAGCACGCGGGCGAGGCCACCGCGCACGCGCTTCGTGGCGCTCGCGTCCATGCTTCCTCCCCCTTCCGCTCCCCTGCGGCCGCGTGGTCGCGCGGCACTTCAACCTCTCACCGTTATACACGACCGACTTCCAGGGGCATCAGGAGTCGACGGGGCGAGAGCAGTGCGCGGCTGACCGGATTGTCGGTGTCCGTGTCGAGCCCGTCGCCGGGCCTCATCTCGATGTCCTCGGGCGGTACGGGCACGGAGCAGACCGGGCATGCGCCGTACGCACCCAGTTCCGTACCGCAGTCGGCGTGAACGAAGACACGCATCGGGAGTGTGCCGGGGAGGTGCTCGCGCGCCCACCCGCCGAGGGTGCCGATGACGGGCCAGAGCGCCTTGCCGCTGTCGGTCAGGACGTACTCCTCGCGCGGCGGCGACTCCTGGTAGCGGCGCTTCTCCATGACCCCGGCGTCGATGAGGGTCTGGAGCCGGGTGGCGAGGACGGCACGCGGGATGCCGAGGTGAACGAGGAAGTCGTTGTACCGGCGTACGCCGTAGAAGGCGTCGCGCACCACCAGGAGCGTCCAGCGCTCGCCGACCACTTCGAGGGCGCGGGCCATCGAGCACTGCTGGTTCGCGTAGTCCTTGCCGAGTGCCATGGGTTCACTTTACTCCGTCCAGGTTCAGTGAAAGAACCTTGCGTGCTAGCGTCAGCATCCCCTCAGTGAGTTCATTCACCGAACCCGCAGGGGGGTGCCGCGGTCCCCCGCGGCCCGGTCGCGCGACGCCCGTGCGAACCCCGGCGACCCCGGAGCGATGCCATGGCCCAGCCCGTACGTCCTCACCCCGCGCGGCCGACGGCCGCCCCGCCGCCACCCCGCGCTCAGCCACGCCCCGGACCGACCCTCGCGATCACCTCCGCCGCGACCACGGTGGCGCTGATGAACTACACCGCGCCGATGGCGTCGCTCCCCGGCATCTCGGCCGCCCTGTCCACCCCGCCCTCCGGGCAGGCCTGGCTGCTCAACGGCACCCCGCTCGGTCTCGCCGCCGTCCTGCTGGTCGCGGGCAGCCTCGCCGACGACTACGGCCGGCGCAGACTGTTCCTGATCGGCACGCTCGCCCTCGGCATCACCACCGGACTCGGCGCCCTGACGACCGACACCCTCACGTTCACCCTGGCCCGGGTCGCCCAGGGGGCGGCGAGCGCCGCGATCCTGGCCACGAGTCTGGGACTGCTCGTCGGAGCGTTCCCGGCCGGTGCGGCCAGGATCAGGGCGACGGGGATCTGGGGCGCGTTCGTCAGCGCGGGGATCGCACTCGGACCGCTGCTGGCGGGGTCGCTCGGCTCGGTCGACTGGCGGCTGACGTACACCGCGCTCGGCCTCGCCGCCCTCCTCACGTCCGCCTTCGCCTTCCGTGCGCTCCAGGAGTCCCGGGCCCCGCGCGACGGCCGCCCGGACCTGGCGGGCGCTGCGGTACTGGGTGCGGCGATGACGGCGCTGCTGACCGCGCTGACGCTCGGCCGGGACGGCTGGCTGCGCGCCCCCGTCGGACTGCTGCTGCTCGCCACGCTCGCGCTCGCCCTCGTATTTCTCGCGGTGGAGCGCCGGGCGGCGGCCCCGCTGATCGATCCGGCGCTGCTGCGCAGCCGTCCGTTCCTGGCCTCGTCGGCCGGCGGACTGTTCACGGGCCTCGCGGTGATCGGCCTGTTCAGCTTCCTGCCGACCCTGCTCCAGCGGGCGCTGGGACTGTCGGCGATCGATGCGGCGTGGCTGTTCCTGCTCTGGTCGGGCACTGGGTTCGTCGTGGCGCTGCAGTCACGCCGGCTGACGGGCCGGGTGGCGGCCCACCACCAGCTCGCCGCCGGCTTCGTCCTGCACGCGGTGGGCGTGGTGTCCCTGCTGGGCGCGCTGGACGCCGGGGGGCATCCGGGCGCGGCGGTGTGGCTGCGGCTGCTCCCGGCCCTGGTCGTGTCGGGCGCCGGCAGCGGTCTGCTGAACGCCGCGCTGCCCCGGCTGGCGATCGAGTCGGTGCCGCAGGAACGGGCCGCGATGGGTTCGGGTGCGAACAACACCGCCCGGTACATCGGCTCGTCGGCAGGCGTCGCCGTGACGATCGCCGTGGCGACGGCGGACTCGGGCACCGACGGCGCGCTGCTGCTGTCGGTGGGGCTGGCGCTGGTGGCGACGGTCAGCGTGCTGCTGTTGCGGGACCGGACCTGATTCCCGCACCACCCTGCCGCCCAGCCGCGGAAGCGGACGTTGTTCCGTACGCGGACGCCCTGCCGCGGGATGAGGGCCCGGCCGCGCGCCCTCATCCCGCCGGAACCCGCTCCCCGTCCTCATCCTCGATCTCGTCCCGCGCGAGCACCTCGTCGTCCGGCCGTCCGTCGTGCTCGCGCGGGCCGGCGTACGTCACGGCGAGCGCGACGGCCAGGTTGGCGCCGAGCGCGATGATGCCGGCGTTCACCCCCCACACCGGATCGTTCTCCGTGAACACGAACCCGCAGACCACGCCCACCCCGACGACGAGCCCGCTCATCGCCCCGAGCAGCGTCAGCCGCCGCCACATCAGCCCCAGCAGCACCATGGGGAGCAGCTGCGCCATGCCCTCGTACGAGATCAGCGACAGCCGTACGAGGGTGTTGGGCGCGGTGTACGTGAGCAGCAGCGCCAGGCCCCCCGCGACCACGACGACCACCTGGGCAGCGCCCTTCTGCCGCCGTTCCCAGCGCGGGACGAGCGAGAGCACGCTGCGCCCCCACATCGTGCCGATGACCAGCATGAAGACGGCCATCGGCACGATCGAGGAGAGCGCGGCGGCGACGCCGATGATCCCGACCGACCAGGCCGGCAGCGAGTCCACGACCAGCTTGAAGAGCGCCAGGTTCGACTCGGCGCCGACGAGCCCCGGCACGACGAAGAGGGCCGCCATGCCGAGCAGCATGGGCACGAACAGCAGCACGTTGTACGCGGGCAGCCACATCGCGTTGCGCCGCAGCACGTCGGCGTTCTTGGCACCGAGGTAGCCGGCGACGGTCGTCGGGAAGATCACCACGGTCAGCGAGTTGAGGAAGGAGGTCGTGATGAACCAGGCCTGTCCGAGGCCGCTGTTTCCGTGCCCGGGGAAGGTCAGCCACTCGCTCTTCTCGGTGACGAGCCGGTCGAGGAAGGGCCCGTAGCCGTCGAAGTAGTGCAGGGGCACGTACACGGCGAGGAAGCCGAGCGTGACGATGACCAGCACGTCCTTCAGCACCGACACCCACGCGCTGCCGCGCAGCCCGCTCACCACGACGAAGCCGGTGGTGACGGCGAAGGCGATGAAGTAGGCCCAGTTCAGGCTGATGGCGCCGTAGGAGATCGTCGAGACGACGACGCCCATGCCGGTGATCTGGAGCTGGATGTACGGGAGCAGGAACACGGTCGCGAGGACGGCGACGAGCGCCCCGAGCCAGGGCCGGCCGAAGCGGTGCGCCACCATGTCGGTGATCCCGACGAGTCCGTGCCTGCGCGCGTACGCCCAGAGCAGCGGCCCGACGACGTAGCCGACGGCGTAACCGCAGGACATGTACGCGACCACGTACAGGACGGGCGCCCCGTAGTTGTAGCCCCAGCCGGCGGCGCCGAGGTAGCTGAAGCTGGTGTAGCCCTCACCGGCCATGAGCACCCAGATGAAGACGGTCCCCAGGCTGCGCCCGCCGACCGACCACTCGGCGAGACCACCGCCCTTCGCCCCGCGCCGGCCGCGCACGGCGAACAGCCCGAGCGCGACGGTGGCGACCATGAAGACGCCGAAGACGGAGGTCGCGACGGCGGCGTTCACCGGCGGTCACCCCGCCGGGCCAGCCATACGGCGACGGGGGTGAGCAGGGTCGCCCCGAGCAGCCAGAAGAAGAGGAACGGCAGTCCGAACACGACGGGATCGACCCGGTTCACGAACGGCAGCGCCCCCAGGTAGAGCACGTAGGGGACCAGCAACCACAACAACTGCGGACGTCGTCTGAGCACGTCAGAGAACCTTACGACCTCTGCCCGCGGTCTCAGCGCTCCCGTACGCCGGTCAGCTTGCCCCACACCACCAGCCGGTACCGGGAGGTGAATTCGGGCGTGCACGTCGTCAGCGTCAGATAGGACCCGGCGCTCCGGTAACCCACGTACGGCTTCACGTTGCTGCGCGGCACCGTGGCGATGACCCCGCTGTCGCCCGGCTGGGTCCGGGCCAGGGTCTTGTCGACGGTGTACGTGTACACGGCGTCGCGGGTCTCGACGGTGATCCGGTCGCCGGGCCGCAGCCGGTTGATGTAGCGGAACGGTTCGCCGTGCGTGTTGCGGTGCCCGGCGAGCGCGAAGTTCCCGGAGCCGCCGGGCTGCGCGGTGCCCGGGTAGTGCCCGGCGTACCCCTTGTCCAGGACACCGTGCTTGCTGACGCCCTGGGCGACGGGCGCGGTCAGCCCGATGCGCGGGATGCGGAGGACGGCGTACGCCTGGGACCGCCGGGGCGCGGAGCTGGTGATGACGCTCGGCGTCGTCCTGCTGCTGCTCGTCGCCCATCAGCTGTGGTGGACCAACCGGCAGGCCCGCGCCGAGGCCGCCCGGGAATCCGCCCCGCCCCGCCCGGGAACAGCCGGGGAATATAGGTTGCGGGGATGTCCTCATCGCTCCGGCTCGTGCCGGTCACATCCGACAACGTCGAAGCCGCCTGCGCGCTCTCGGTCCGGCCCGACCAGAACGAGCTCGTCGAACCCGTCGCCTGGTCGCTGGCCCAGGCCTACACCACCCCCGACATCGCCTGGCCGCGGCTGATCGCCGACGGCGAGACGCTCGTGGGCTTCGTCATGGCCTTCATCGGCGTACAGTTCGCCCCCGGGACGCCCGACGACCCGTTCCGTTCCGGGCTCTGGCGGCTGAACATCGACGCCGGGCAACAGGGGCGCGGATACGGGCGGTTCGCCGTCGAGGCCGTCAACGACGAGCTGCGGGGGCGCGGGAGCACGCGGACGACCGTGACATACGTGCCCGGGGCGCACGGTCCCGAGGAGTTCTACCGGAAGCTGGGTTTCCGTCCTACCGGTGAGTTGAGCGGGGACCAGGTGGTCGCGGAGCGGGAGTTGGCGTAGCCCGCCGGGGCGCTCCGCGGGGTGGGGTGCGCCTGCGGCGGGCTTTGTCCCCTACCCCCCTTTCCGTAACCGAGGGCTCCGCACCCGGACCCCCGCTCCTCAAACGCCGGAGGGCTGGAGCGTACGCGGAGGCGGGCTGGAGGTACGCGGAAACGTGCGCGCCGCCGCTCGTCAGCGGTAGTCCTCCGGGTGGCCCTGCATCCAGGTGTTGATGCGGTCGCGCGTGCCGAGCAGTTGCTTGCGGTGCTTCTCCAGATTGGCCGTGGAGGTGTCACCGGCCAGCGTCGTGCGCAGGGCGCTGATCCGGGCCATCGGCTCCTTGAAGTGGTCCGGCCCGCCGGCGTCGGCCTTCATCGACTTGTCCAGGCCGTTCAGTTCGTCGTTCACCCGGCCGAGGAAGTAGGCGCAGTTGCCGTCCCCGGGTGCGCAGCCGTCCTGGTACGTGGCCTGGAGGCCGGCGAAGGCGTCGCGTACCTCCTCAGGCCTGTTGAAGGCCTTCTCCTGTGCCGCGTTCGCCTCAGCGGCAGCCGAGGCCTCCGCATCGGCCTCGTCCTGCTCGATCTCCTTGTTCACCGCCGACGCGTTCGCCGAGGGCGCCACGTACGGGACATCGTCCCCGGGGCCCTGTGGCGTACTCGCCCCGGTGCAGCCGGCCAGAGCCCCCACCAGAGCGGCCGCCATCGCCAGTGCGGCCGTGGACAGGCGGATGCGGACGCGAACAGACATGTGAGGCCCCCCTCGTCGGTTGGCCCAGACCATACCGCCCTGCCCCGCGCCGCGCGGGGCCGTGCCGGTGATCAGAGGGCGATCAGCCCGTGATCAGCCTCTGGAGCGCGGGAGCGTAGAGGTCGGCGATGTGTTCCGGGGTGGCGCGCGCGCCCGCGCCCTCGCGGTGGAGGCCGAGCGTCGCGCCGAGGCCCAGGAGGAGGCCGGCCAGGAGTTCGGCGCGCAGGGCGCGGTCGTGGCCGGGGAGCCGGGCGGTCAGGGCGTCGGTGACCTGTTCGTGGAAGCGGTCGCGGAGCAGGGACCGCTCGTCCTGGTTGCCGAGGGAGAACACGACGCGCAGGAGCGGGTCGGACTTGAGCTCGCGGCGGTGGGTCACCACCGTGACGACCATGTGGCGGCCCAGGGCGTCGAGCGGGGCGTCGAGGAGTTCCGCGGCCGCCGGGCCGAAGTCGGCCACGGTGTTGAAGAGTTCCTCCTTGCGGCCGAAGTGCTTGACCACGAGGGACGGGCTCACGCCGGCGTCCGCGGCGATCTTGCGGATCGTCACCTCGGCGTACGGGCGCTGGGTGAACGCCCGTCGCGCGGCGCGCAGGATCGCGTCCCGGCCGCTGCCCGCCTCCGCGGGGACGGCGGGGGCGGGGGAGGCCGTCGCGATGGCCTGGCCGCCGGTCATGCGCCCTCCTGGAGTTCTGCCGTCCGCACACCCTCCTTGCGGGTGTCCGGCGCCTTGCGGCTCTCCTCGACCGTACCCGCCCCGGCCGGCCTCCCGCCCGGCAGGAACAGCGTCACGGCCAGGGCGGCGAGTGCCGCGCCCGCCGCGATGACGAAGACCAGCTGGTACGCGTGGAGCGTCGGAGCCGTCCTGCCGCCCGCCCGGAACGTGATGTTGGCCAGGACCGCGGCGACCGTCGCGCTGCAGAAGGCCTGGCCGATCGAGCGCATGAGGGTGTTCAGACCGTTCGCCGCACCGGTCTCGCCGGCCGGGACGCCTCGCATCACGAGGGCGGGCAGGGCCGAGTACGCGATGGCCGTGCCCGAGGCGACGACCGTGGCGCCCGCGATGATCAGCCACAGGCTGTGGCTCGTGAAGTACCGCACCCCGTAGCCGACGGCGATGACGCCGGCGGCGAGCGCGAGGCTGACCTTCGGGCCGTGCTTGGCCGATATCCGGGCCGAGACGGGCGACAGGGCCACCATCGCCACCCCGCCCGGCAGCAGGCACAGTCCGCTGACGACGAGCGAGGCGCCGAGCCCGTACCCCGTGGCCTTCGGCTCCTGCACCATCTGTGCGGTGACCAGCGAGTTCGCGTAGAACGCGAAGCCGATCAGCAGCGCGGCGACGTTGGTCAGCAGGACGGCCGGGCGCGCCGAGACCCTCAGGTCGACCATGGGCGTCGCGACGCGGAGTTCGTACGCGCCCCAGAGCAGTGCCACGACCACGGCGGTCGCGAGCAATCCGACCGTACGGACCGAGCCCCATCCCCAGTCGGCGCCCTGGGTGACCGCGAGCAGCAGACAGACGAGGGCGACGGTCAGGCCCAGCGCGCCGACCGCGTCGAAGCGGCCGCGGCTGCGCAGCGGGGATTCCGGTACGCAGCGCAGCACCAGCACGATGTCGATGAGACCGATCAGTCCGGAGACCCAGAACATCGTGTGCCAGTCGAAGTTCTCCACGACGAGCGCGGCGACGGGCAGGCCGATCGCGGCGCCGATGCCGAGCGTCGAGCTCATCAGGGCGACGGCGGACAGGACGCGCTCGGGCGGCAGCTCGTCGCGCAGGATGCTGATGCCCAGCGGTACGACGGCGATCGCGGCCCCTTGCAGGGCCCGGCCGGTGATCAGTACGCCGATGTGGGAGCTGACCGCGCACAGCACGGAACCCACGACCAGGACCGCGAGCGAGGCCACCAGCACCCGGCGCTTGCCGTACATGTCGCCGACCCGGCCGAGGACCGGGGTGAAGACCGCGCCGGTGAGGAGCGTGACGGTCACCAGCCAGCTCGCGGCGGCCGGGGTGGCGCCGGTCAGCTCGGGGATGTGCGGGAGCAGCGGGACGACGATCGTCTGCATGACGGCGACGACGACCCCGCAGAAGGCCAGCACGCCGACCGCGAAGCGGGGGTGCGGGGGCCGGACGTCAGGGGTCGCGGGGGCGGCTGGGACCGGTATGTCCGCGGGCATGTGTCTCCGTACGGTGCTCGGCTGCCGGGAGGCGAAGGGGGTGCACGCCTGTTCACCCCCAGGGTAAACGCTTGTGCACCCCCTCGGCGACGGGATGCCGGAACGCCGCGTTAGCCTCGGAGCCGAGAGCCGGTACGGGCGGACACGCCGCAGGTCCGGCGACGACCTACGAGAAGGCTGAGGTGGCTGCGATGGCGAAGGTTCCGGCAGCGGCGGTGGCGGCAGGCGGACTGGTCGGCGGCTACGCCGTCGCACGGTGGACCAGGAAGCGGCCGCTGGGCGGGGTCGCGCTCGCCGCCGCGGGAGGCGTCGCCGCGTACGAGTGGAACCGGCAGGCCGGGCCGCGGGCCGCCGTCGCCCTGACCACCGCCTATGTGGCCGCCTTCGCGGGATCGCACCCGCTGGCGAAGAAGGTCGGCGCCTGGCCCGCGGTGTTCGGCGTGGCGGGCACCGTAGCGGCAGCGTCCTGGGCCGTCACGCGCCGSGCCGCCTGAGCGGAGATTTTTCTGCACCGGGTGAACGCGGGCGGCCCGGCGCGCGTACTGATGGGCACTCCCCCGCGTAACCCGGGTGCGTATCCGAACGAATCGACAGGACGGATACGCACCCGGCCCCCCGGACGACTGCTGTCAGGCGGGCCGGCCAGTGGCGCCCCTCAGCCCCGCCCAACCCTCAAGTGCCGCTCACGCGCTCTCACGCGCCGAACGCCCGGGACACCGAATAGATCGCCAGCCCCGCCAGCGCACCCACCACCGTGCCGTTGATCCGGATGAACTGCAGGTCACGGCCGATGTGGGCCTCGATCTTCTTCGACGTCTGGTCCGCGTCCCAGCCGGCCACCGTGTCGCTGATCAGCGACGTGATCTCCGTCCGGTACGTCGTCACGACATACACCGCCGCGTCCTCCAGCCAGCCCTCCACCTTCGCCTGGAGCCGCCCGTCCGTCGCCAGCCTGGCGCCCAGCGACATCAGGGAGGCGCGGGCCCGCAGCCGCAGCTCGCTCCGCTCGTCCTCCGCCGCCGCGATCACCATCTGCCGAACGGACGACCAGGCGGACGCGATGACGTCCTGGACCTCGCCGCGCCCCAGGATCTCCGACTTCAGCCGCTCCACCCGGGCCCTGGTCTCCGAATCCGTCTGGAGGTCGGCCGCGAAGTCCGTCAGGAACGTGTCGATCGAGCCGCGTGCCGGGTGCCCCGGCATGTCCCGCATCTCCGTGACGAACCGCAGCAGCTCCTTGTAGACCCGCTCGCCCACCCGCTTGTCCACGAACCGCGGGGTCCAGCCCGGCGCCCCGCCCTGCACCGCGTCCATCACCGAGTCGCCGTGCTGCACCAGCCAGTCGTGCGCCCGCACGCAGACCAGGTCCACGACCTTGCGGTGGCCGCCGTCCGCGACGACCTTCTCCAGCATCTTGCCGAGCCCCGGGCCGACCTCCGCCGCGTCCGCCCGCCGGGTGATCGCCTCACCGACCACCGCCTGCACATCCGCGTCACGGAGCACGGTCAGCGCACCCCGCAGCGCGGTCGCCAGTTCGGCGGTGACCCGGTCCGCGTGCTCCGGCTCCGCGAGCCAGGCGCCCACCCGGCCGCCGATGGCGAGGGAGTGGATCCGGTCACGGACGACGCCGCCCGACAGAAAGTTCTCGCCGACGAAGGAACCGAGCGAGGCCCCCAGCTGGTCCTTCTTGCTGGGAATGATGGCGGTGTGCGGAATCGGCAGTCCGAGCGGACGCTTGAAGAGAGCGGTGACCGCGAACCAGTCGGCCAGCGCACCCACCATCCCCGCCTCGGCGGCCGCTGCGACGAAGCCCGGCCAGCCGCCCACCCCCTCGTTCTTCGCCCACGTGGCGAGGACGTACACCAGCGCGACCAACAGAAGGAGGCCGGTGGCCGTGGTCTTCATACGGCGTACGCCACGACGCTTCTCCTCGTCGGCGGCCGTGTACGCGAACGAGGCGAGGGACGCCGAGGGACGCTGCCCCGTCCGCCGTTCCGGCCCGCCCCCGGGGCCGCCCGCGCCCGTGCCGCTGTCCGCCGTGCCGGCCGACGCGTCCTCGGCCGTACCTTCGATCCGTTCCATCCGCTCCACCCGTCCGCGTAACCGTCGCCCCCGGCGCCCCGTACGCATTGTGCCTACCTGACCTACTCCCGGGCCGCACGTCGAGTTCCCCGAGCCCTGCCGCATCATGGGTGCGGCCCACGAACGATTGAGGAGACACACCGTCCATGCCCAGGCGCCAGGGATCCGCCCTGCTCATAGCCCTCCTGGTGGGCACCGCCGCGCTCGCCGCCCTCGTGGCGTTCACCGGCTCCCTGCTCTTCACCGAACCCCGGGCGAAGGCCGCCGTGGCCGCCGCGGGCCCGCAGGGCGTGGCCCGCACCCCCGCCGCCCCGGCCCGCTCCACCGGTCTCTGGCTCGCCACCTGGGCCGCCGCGCCCGTCCTCGGGGCGACCGACCCGGAGCAGGGCCCGGACCCGAGCCTGCGCACCATCCGCAACGTCGTGCACACCAGCATCGGCGGCGACGCGGCCCGCATCACCCTCTCCAACCTCTTCGGTACGCACCCGCTGCTCGTCGACCGCGTCACCGTGAACGCCGTCCCCGTGACGTTCCGCAACGCCGCCTACGTGACGATCGCCGCCGGAGGACAGATCGTCAGCGACCCCGTCGTCGTCCCGGTCGCCGCCGACGCCGACCTCGTCGTCACCCTGCGCACCCCCACCGCCCGCGGCCCGGTCACCGTCCACCCCAACAGCCACCAGACGTCCTTCACCGAGGGCCCCCGGGGCACCACCGAGTCCACCACCGACTGGCGCTACCTCACCGCCGTCGACGTGCGGGGCAGGACCGCCACCGGGACACTCGTGGCCTTCGGCGACTCGCTCACCGCGGGCAGCGGCTCCACCACCGACACGAACAGCCGCTGGCCCGACGTCCTCGCCGACCGGCTGGCCGGACGGTACGCGGTCGTCAACCAGGGCATCGGCGGCAACCGCATCCTGCTGAGCGGGGTCGGGCCCCGCGGCCTCGACCGCTTCGACCGCGACGTCCTGGCCGTCACCGGCGTGAAGACCGTCGTCATCGCCCTCGGCATCAACGACATCCAGGCCTTCCCGCAGGAACGCGACCCCGCCCGGATCACCGACGCCCTGCGCACCCTGACCGAGCGCGCACACGCCCGCGGGCTACGGGTCATCGGCGCGACCCTGATGCCGTACGAGGGCCAGGGCAACTGGACCCCCGCCCGGAACGCCGTACGCGCACACGTCAACGAGGCGATCCGGGCCGGCGGAGTCTTCGACGAGGTCCTCGACTTCGACCGCGCGGTCCAGGACCCGTCGCGGCCCAGCCGACTGCTGCCCGCCTACGACTCCGGCGACCACCTCCACCTGAACGACGCCGGCTACCACCGCCTGGGCACCCTGACCGACATCGCCTCGCTGCTGCGCGCCGAGCCGTCGTCGGACGCGCTGTAGGCAAAGCAGCTCTGCAGGCTGGGCCCGCCCCCGGGACGGGCGGCAGGCAAGGGCTGCCGCCCCTAATAACGGTCGCCGTCGCCCTTCTCCAGCCGCGGACGCTCCGCGTCGTTCAGCCGTCGCCGCTCGGCGTCGCGCTCGCGCTGCTTCTCCGCCTTGCTCCGCTTACGCTCCACACCGACGCCGCCCATCAGCGCCAGACCGGTGACCCGCACCCGGGGAGCATCGGGTGCGGGGAACCCGTCGTCCTTCGTGTGCTCCCCGAAACCGCCCATGATGCCGATCCCGCGGACCTCGACGTTCAGCTCCGGCGGAACCGTCACCTGCATACCGCCCATGATCGCGAAGCAGCGGACGACGACCTCGCCGTCCTCGAAGTTCGCCTCGCGCAGATCGATCTCGCCGCCGCCCCACATCGCGAACGCGGTGAACACCCGGCTGATCGTCCAGTTCCCCCGCCGGGAGAACCCGCCCCAGAACGCGAAAGCGCCCTTCGACGTGGCGGGCTTGCCGACCCGGTCCGGCCAGCGGGCCAGCGAACCCGTCCGGGGCCGCTGTCCCGCGACGGCCGGCGCCACCGACCCGCCGCCGGGAGCGGGCAGATCACGGACGAGCGGTTCGAGCTCACCGTGCGTACGGGCCTTGTACGTGGCGTCGAGCCGCTGCTCGAACTCCTCCATCTGCAGACGGCCCTCGGCCACCGCCTCGCGCAGAACCTCGGCGACCCGTTCACGCTCGGCATCGGAGGCACGCATCTCCGGAAGTTCGCTTGTCATACCGTGCAGCCTATTGAACGCGTCCGCTCCCGTCACCGCGCTACAGGCCGGAGGCCGACGCGTACATCTTCGCGATCACGGCCTCGATGTCCGGCTCCCGCACCGAAAGATCCACCAACGGGTACTCCGCGGCGATCCGCGCCACCAGCGGCGCCGCCGAAGCGGACGCCGGAAACGCCAGCCACTGCCGCACGCCCTCGACCTTCACCGTGCGCACCGGATGCTCCGACTCCAGCACGATCGGCGGGAGTTCACGCTCCAGATCCACCACGAGCATCCGCTCGCTCTCCCCCACCTCGTGCAGCCCGGCGAGCGCACCGTCGTACATCAGACGCCCGTGGTCGATCACCATCACCCGCTTGCACAGCTGCTCGATATCGGTCAGGTCATGCGTGGTGAGCAGCACCGTCGTACCGCGCTCCGCGTTCAAGTCCCGCAGAAAACCACGCACCTTGGCCTTCGACACCACATCGAGACCGATCGTCGGCTCGTCCAGGTACAACACCTCCGGATCATGCAACAGCGCCGCCGCGATATCACCCCGCATCCGCTGCCCCAACGACAACTGACGCACCGGCACATCCAACAGCTCCGCCAGATCGAGGAGTTCGATGCAACGGTCCATGTTGACCCGGAAGCGGTCATCGGGAATCCGGTACATCCGGTGCATCAGCCGGTACGAATCACGCAGCGGCAGGTCCCACCACAGCGTGGTGCGCTGCCCGAAGACCACACCGATGCGCTGCGCCAGCCTCGTACGCTCACGGGACGGATCGATGCCCGCCACCCGCAGCGAACCGGCACTCGGGGTGAGGATCCCGGTCAGCATCTTGATCGTCGTCGACTTCCCCGCCCCGTTCGGGCCGATGTACCCGACCATCTCACCGCGGCCCACCCGGAAACTGATCCCGTCGACGGCCCGCACCTCCCGCCGTTCGCTGCGCAGGAAACCCGTCCTGCGACGGACGTCGAAGACCTTCTCGACCCCGTCCAGCTCGATGAAGTCCGCATCCGCACCCGGAGCCGTCCCCATGCCCGTACCCATGCCCGTATCCACGCTCGCACCCATGTCCGCCGCCTCTTCCCGCTCGCCCCGCGTCAACTTCCCGTACTCCGGTACGCCCGCAGCCCCGCCCGCCACGCCAGGCCCGCGGCCGCACAGCACGCACCCGCCACCAGCGGCGGCAGGAACGCCACCCAGTCCGGCAGGCCCAGCGGATAGTCCCGGCCCAGCACATACAGCGCCGGCAGCCAGTTCACGAAGGCCAGCGGGACGACGAACGTCACCCCGCGGACCAGATCCGTCGCGAAGACCGTCGGCGGGTACTGGAGCAGCGTGGCGCCTCCGTACGTGAACGAGTTCTGCACCTGCGAGGCGTCCTGCGCCACGAACTGGAACGCCGCCCCGGCCACGAACACCGCGCCGAAGATCGCCGCACCGCTCAGCACCATCAACGGCACCATCAGCACCTTCACCACCGTCCAGTCGATGTCCAGCGTCACCAGCGCATAACCGAACACCAGCGCCCCCTGCGACACCCGCCCCAGCCTGCGCAGCGCGAACCGGTCCGCCGCCACCTGCGCGAGCACCGGCACCGGCCGCACCAGCAGCGTGTCCAACGTGCCGTCCCGCACCCGCCGGCCCAGCCGGTCCATCGACCCCATCAGCAGATCCGCCAGCCCGAACGCCATACCCGCGGACCCGTACAGCAGGGCGATCTCCGGCAGCGTGTAACCGCCCAGCACATCGATGTGGGAGAACATCAGCAGGATCGTGACGAAGTCGAACGCCGTCGCCGCGAAGTTCCCGAACGTCGTCAGCACGAACGACGTCCGGTACGCCATCGTCGAGCGCAGCCACATCGCCACGATCAGCCCGTACGCCCGCAGCCCCTCGGCCCACCGCGGCCGCGCAACGAACACCGCCGCCACGGGCTCCTCCGCCACAGCCACCGGCTCCACCGACTCAGCCACCCTGGACCACCACCCTCCGCGTCGCCACCGACTGCAACAGCCGCCCCGCCAGCAGCAGCACCAGCGCCCACCCCGCCTGGAACGCGTACACCCGCACCAGACCCCAGCCCGTGTGCTTCCCGAGGAACACATCCGCCGGCACCTGGAGCAGCGCCGACCACGGCAGCGCCCGCGCCACCTCACCCARCAGCCCCGGAAACAGGTTCAGCGGCAGCAGCATCCCCGAGAAGAACATCCCCGCCAGGAACGCCATCTGCGCCGCCCCCGCCCCGTCCAGCAGCCAGAACGCCGACAGCGCGACCAGATAGCGGATCGCGAAGCTCACCACGACCCCCAGCGTCACCGCGACCAGGAAGGCCACCCAGGTCCCCGGCGACCCGGGCATCGCCAGGTCGAAGGCGAGCGAGCCGAGAATCATCGGCACGATGCCACGCCCCAGCAGATGAAACGCCGCCCGGCCCAAGTCACCAGCCAGCCACCACAGTTGCAGATCGACCGGCCGGTAGAGATCGACCGCGACATCACCCGTACGGATCCGCTCGATCAGCTCGTCCTCGAAGCCGCCGCCCATCATCACGCACGTCATCAGCAGCGCCTGGCCCAGCCACACATACGTGAGCGCCTGCGACATGTCGTACCCGCCGAGCTGCGGACGCTCGTCCCACAGCGCCATATACGTGTACGCCAGAATGAAACCGAAGACGGTGTTGGTGAACACCCCCGCGGCCGTCTCGATCCGGTACGTGGCATAACGCCGGAACCCGCCCGCCGCCACCACGGCATAGAGCCGCACCACAACCACCCCCCACGATCGGGGTGCCTCGCCGTGCGCGGACACCAAAGCGCACGAGCCTAGTCCGGCCGGGGGAACCGCCGCGACCGCTTTTCCGAGGTCGATCCGGTGGTTATTCCGCAGAAAAGTGCAGTATGGGGGAACTGACCGCGGCCGAGGAGTCTGCACCGACATGAGCGACGAGCCACAGCAGCCGAACGGGGACCCGGCAGACCCGGGCTGGACCCCCAGGGACCTGTCTGCCGACGCTGCCGCCCCCGCGGAACAGGGCACCCCGGCCAAGGGCGCGGGCCAGGGCGCGGGCAAGCAGAAGAAGCCCAAGCGTCCCAAACGCACCGGCTGGCGCCGCGCGATCCCCACCTGGCGCATGGTCCTCGGCGGCCTCGTCCTCATCGCACTGGTCCTGATCGGCGGCTTCATCGCCGGCTACCAACTCGTCGACATCCCGGCCGCCAACGCCAGCGCCACCGCCCAGTCCAACGTCTACCTCTACAAGGACGGCAGCGTCATCGCCCGCGACGGCGAGGTGAACCGGGAGAACGTCAGACTCGCCCAGGTCCCCCGCACCGTCCAGCACGCCGTCCTCGCCGCCGAGGACCGCGACTTCTACTCCGAACGCGCCGTCGACATCAAGGCGATGGCCCGGGCCGGCTGGAACACCCTCACCGGCAAGGGCAAACAGGGCGGCTCCACCATCACCCAGCAGTACGTCAAGAACTACTACCTGGGCCAGGAACAGACCGTCGTCCGCAAGATCAAGGAGTTCTTCATCGCGATCAAGCTCAACCGCGAGGAGACCAAGGACCAGATCTTCGAGGGCTACCTCAACACCAGCTACTTCGGCCGCAACGCCTACGGCATCCAGGCGGCCGCCCAGGCCTACTACAGCAAGGACATCGGCGACATCACCACCGCCGAAGGCGCCTACCTCGCCTCCCTGCTCAACGCCCCCAGCGCCTACGACGTCATCACCCACCCCGAGAACAGACCCGCGGTCCTCGCCCGCTGGAACTACGTACTCGACGGCATGGTCAAGGAGGAATGGCTCGGCGCCGGCGAACGCGCCGCCCTCACGTTCCCCCTGCCCGGACCCGTCAAGCCCGCCAACAGCCTCTCCGGCCAACGCGGCTACATCGTCCAGGCCGTCGAGGACTACCTCATCCGGAAGGACATCCTCGACGAGAAGACCCTCGCCACCCGCGGCTACCGCATCACCACCACGCTGGAGAAGAAGAAACAGGACGCCCTCGTCGAAGCCGTCGACGACAACGTCATGTCCAAGACCAGCAAGAAGAACAAGGCCGACCGCAACGTCCGCGTCGGCGGCGCCTCCATCGACCCCGCCACCGGCCGCGTCCTCGCCATGTACGGAGGCATCGACTACACCCGCCAGTACGTCAACAACGCGACCCGCCGCGACTACCAGGTCGGCTCCACCTTCAAACCGTTCGTCTTCACCTCCGCCGTCGCCAACCGCTCCACCACCCAGGACGGCCGCCGCATCACCCCCAGCACCATCTACGACGGCACCAACAAACGCATGGTCCAGGGACCCGACGGACCCACCGGATACGACCCGGCCAACGAGGACGACGTCAGCTACGGCCCCATCACCGTCCGCACCGCCACCGACAAGTCCGTCAACGCCGTCTACGCACAGATGGCCGAGGACGTCGGCCCCGAGAAGGTACGCACCACCGCCATCGACCTCGGCATCCCCAAGGACACCCCCGACCTCACCGCGTCACCGTCCATCGCGCTCGGCCCCTCCACCGCCAGCGTCCTCGACATGACCGAGGCCTACGCCACCCTCGCCGACCACGGCAGACACGGCGACCACGTCCTCGTCGACCAGGTCACCAAGGACGGCGAGAGCGTCAAGCTCCCCGACCGCACCACCAAACAGGCCGTCACCCGCGAAGCCGCCGACACCACCACCTCGATCCTCCGGAGCGTCGTCGACGGCGGCACCGGCACCGCCGCCCAGGGCTCCGGCCGCCCCTCCGCCGGCAAGACCGGCACCGCCGAGGAGGACAGGGCCGCCTGGTTCGCCGGCTACACCCCCGACCTCGCCACCGTCATCGCCGTCATGGGCCAGGACCCCGACACCGGCGCCCAGGAATCCCTCTACGGAGCACTCGGCCTCCCCCGCATCAACGGCGGCGGCGCCCCCGCCCAGACCTGGGCCCAGTACACCCGCACCGCGCTGCGCGGCACCCCCGTCGCCAACTTCCGCCTCGACCTGGAGAGCGGCACCGACGAGACCGAACTCCCCAGCGAGGAGAACACCGCACCCGGCACCACCGGACAGCCCTCCCGCACCCTCGGCGAGTAGATCCGGGTAAAGAAGCAACCAAGTCCCCCCGCACAGCGTCGATACGCATACGGGCGCACGGGTCGAACCGTGCGCCCGTCCACGTGTCCGCACCAGGGGAGGGACCCACCATGGCCACGCGCCACCGACACCACCGACGCACCGCACTGGCCATCACCGCCAC
>NZ_RDBK01000043.1:607425-676838 GCF_008042275.1 Streptomyces sp. OR43
CTTCGGTGCCGCCCCCGAGACCACGCCCGGCACCACCGACAATCCCATCGGCGGCTTCACGAACGGCGGCACGGACAGCGGAGGCGGCGACGGGGGCGGCACCGAAGGCGGCACAGGCGGCGGGGACGACGGCGGCGGGAACAACGGCGGAAACGACAACGGCGGCGGAGGCATCCTCGAAGGCGCCCGCGGCACCCGCGCCCCCGCCGCCGTCCGCCCCTGACCTCAACAGGGGCCGGCGGGCCTCAGTGGCCCGAGGTCGCCTTCAGCCCCACCACGGCCACCAACAACAGACACACGAAGAAGATCCGGGCCGCCGTCACCGGCTCATGCAGCACCACCATGCCCAGCACCGCCGCACCCGCCGCGCCGATACCGACCCACACCCCGTACGCCGTACCGATCGGCAGCGTCCGCGCCGCATGCGACAGCAACAGCATGCTCGCCACGATCCCCAGCCCCGTGAACACACTCGGCCACAGCCGCGTGAACCCCTCGGTGTACTTCATCCCGATCGACCAGGCCACTTCCAGCAGACCCGCGACCACCAACAGAACCCACGCCATGACGGCACCTCCGACGACAGAACACACGAACAACACGGGTGCGTCGTCTTTACGGAAACCCGGTACGGCGCGTCTCGTCGGGGTCCCACCACCGTAGCAAAGAACAGGCAAAAGGCCTGGTGACCATGGTCACCAGGCCTCGCACACGCCACCTGCCTACAAATACAGACCCGTCGAATCCACCGAACCCTCGAACCGGTCCGCGGCCACCGCATGCAGATCCCGCTCCCGCATCAGCACATACGCCACGCCCCGCACCTCGACCTCGGCACGGTCCTCCGGGTCGTACAGCACCCGGTCCCCCGGCTCCACCGTCCGCACGTTCTGCCCCACCGCAACCACCACGGCCCACCCCAGCCGGCGCCCGACCGCAGCCGTCGCCGGAATCAGAATGCCGCCGCCGGAACGCCGCTCACCCTCGGGCGAATCGGACCGGACCAGCACACGGTCGTGCAGCATCCGGATGGGCAGCTTGTCGTCGCTGTTCTCACTCACGCCCCGCAACCTACCCGGCCGCGAGGCGCGCGCACGCCCTCGGGGGTCAACGCTTCCTGCGCCGCCCCGACACGACGACCAGACCCACCACACCCACCGCGAGCAACGCCACCGGAATCACCCGCTCCAGACGCGGCGCACCGTCCTCCGACACGAACTGCGCCTTCACATCCGACACCGTCCGGTTCACCGCGACGAACGCCCGCCCGGCCGTCCGGTCCACGGCCTCGGCAGCCTTCGCCTTCGCGTCACCGATGATCGTCTTCGGGTGCACCCGCACCCCGATCTCATCGAGCACCACCGCGAGCTGCTCGCGCCTGCTGATGATGTCCGCCTCGATCTGCGCAGGGCTCCTGGCATCCGACACTGCGCCGCCTCCGTGGTCCTCGTCCGGTAAACCTTCATCGACAGTCTGTCAGCTCGACCGCTCCCGCACCCGGCGGCACCCCTATTACCCTCGGTCCCGTACACCCCACGTACCAACGAGGAGAACCATGAGCGAGCGACTCAAGCCCGGCGACACCGCCCCCGCCTTCACCCTCCCCGACGCCGACGGGAACGACGTCTCGCTCGCGGACCACAAGGGCCGCAAGGTCATCGTCTACTTCTACCCGCGCGCCCTCACCCCCGGCTGCACCAAGCAGGCCTGCGACTTCACCGACAACCTCGACCTCCTGGCCGCCGCCGGATACGACGTCATCGGCGTCTCCCCCGACAAGCCCGAGAAGCTCGCGAAGTTCCGCGACGAGGAGAACCTCAAGGTCACCCTGGTCGGCGACCCCGCCAAGGAGACCCTGGAGGCCTACGGCGCCTTCGGCGAGAAGCAGAACTACGGCAAAACGGTGATGGGCGTCATCCGCTCCACGATCGTCGTCGACGAGAACGGCAAGGTCGAACACGCCTTCTACAACGTGCGCGCCACCGGCCACGTCGCCAAGATCATCAAGGACCTCGGCATCTGACCGCAGACCAAATCGGCCGGAAAGCACCCACGGATTGGGCCGAACGGCCGAAAACATGTGATGGACATCCCAATCCCCGGCCGATTCGGTTTGCACCCGCCATGTCCGCGCAGAAGCCTTTCCTGGAACACCCACCGAGGAAAGGACACGGCCATGGCGGCCTCCGACCCCCACCAGGCGGCCGACCCCGAAGCGGTCAAACGCCACCCGGCCCTCTTCCGTGCCATCCGAAAGCGCCAGAACCCCAAGCTGCGCCGGACGGACATCACCATCACGGACGACCAGGCGGTCAAGCGCGCCGTCAAGGCGGCGTCGCTCGGTAACGCCATGGAGTGGTTCGACTTCGGCATCTACTCCTACCTGGCGGCCACCCTGGGCCATGTCTTCTTCCCGTCCGGGAACGACACCACCCAGCTCCTCTCCTCCTTCGCCACCTTCGCCGTCGCCTTCCTCGTACGCCCCCTCGGCGGCATGTTCTTCGGCCCCATGGGCGACAAGATCGGCCGCAAGAAGGTCCTCGCCCTCACCATGATCCTGATGGCGGTCGGCACCTTCGCCATCGGCGTCATCCCCTCCCACGACACCATCGGCGTCGGCGCCCCCATCCTCCTCATCCTCTTCCGGATGCTCCAGGGCTTCTCCACCGGCGGCGAGTACGGCGGCGCGTCCACCTTCATCGCCGAATACGCCCCCGACAAGCGACGCGGCTACTTCGGCAGCTTCCTCGAATTCGGCACCCTCGCCGGCTACGTCGGCGCCGCCGGCCTCGTCACCGCGCTCTACGCCCTCCTCAACGACACCCAGATGGAGGCCTGGGGCTGGCGCATCCCGTTCCTCGTCGCCGGCCCGCTCGGCCTCGTCGGCCTCTACCTGCGACTGCGCCTCGACGAGACGCCCGCCTTCCAGAAACTGGAGGGCGGCACCGCGCACGCCACCGAGGCGGCGGACGGCGTCGAGACCACCGCCAAGGGCGACCTCGGCAAGATCTTCCGCGACTACTGGCCGACGCTGATCCTCTGCATCTGCCTGGTCGGCGCGTACAACATCACCGACTACATGCTGCTGTCGTACATGCCGACGTACCTCTCCGACGAACTCGGCTACAGCGAGACCCACGGCCTGCTGATCCTGCTCGCGGTGATGGTCTTCCTGATGGTGATCATCAGCCAGGTCGGCAAACTCTCCGACCGCTTCGGCCGCAAGCCCCTCCTCATGACGGGCATGCTCGGCTTCCTGATCTTCTCCCTCCCCGCCTTCCTCCTGATCCGCCAGGGCAGCATCCCCGCCATCACAATCGGCATGCTGATGCTCGGCCTCTCCCTGGTCTGCATGCTCGGCACGATGTCCGCGGCGCTCCCGGCCCTGTTCCCGACGAACGTCCGCTACGGGTCCCTGTCGGTGGGCTACAACCTGTCGGCGTCGATCTTCGGCGGTACGACCCCGCTCGTCATCACGGCCCTGATCAGCTGGTCGGGCAGCAACCTGATGCCGGCGTACTACGCGATGGCGGCGGCCCTGGTCGGCGTGATCGCGGTGGCCTGCATGAAGGAGACCGCCAACAAGCCGCTGGCGGGCTCGCCCCCGTCGGTGGAGACGAGCGCGGAGGCGGAGGAACTGGTCGCGGCCCAGACGCCGGACCCGAAGTTCTGACCCGTCTCGTCCTGTCCTGTCCTGTACAGGGAATGGCCCTTCCCGCTTCGGTTGCCGCCAAAGCGGGGCGGGCCATTCCGCATCTTGTCGGATATCGGACGTGACTCTCCGATAAACGGTTCGTTACTCCGTACGAGGCCGCGAACGGGCGGCCGGATACGGAGGGGAACGTGCCGGTTCGATATACGCGAGATCTGCTCGAAGAGGCAGCGCGCGAGACGACGAACGTCAATGATGCTGTGCGGTGGTGCGGCGGGACACCTACGCCGGGGAGCCGGAGCTACCTGCGGAAGAAGGTGGCGGAGTGGGGCGTGGACGTGTCGCATTTCGTCGACACGCGGGTGCGCCATACCGAAGAGAAGCTGCGCGATCTGGTCGCCCGTTCCACGAGTGTGGCCGAGGTCGTACGTCGTCTGGGCATCAATCCGGTGGGCGGAAATCACGCGCATATCAGCCGCCGCATTACCAGCCTCCGGATCGACACATCGCACTTCGTACGCACACCGCCGCATCGCCCCAAGGGTGCGCTGGGGAACCGCCTGGTTCTCGGCAGCTCAGCAGACGGCAGGATTCCTGGCGAGCGGCTACGCAGAGAGCTCACGCACCACGGGGTTGAGGATGCGTGTGCCGAATGCGGCAACAAGGGTGAGTGGCAGAACCAGCCGCTCCGACTCGAAGTCGATCACATCAACGGCAACTGGTGGGACAACCGCCCTGAGAATCTCCGCATCCTGTGTCCCAACTGCCATGCAGCAACCGACACTTATCGCGGGCGCAAACGCGGCAGGACGCGATGAGCGGCAAGTACCCTCGCGACCGGCTCGAACGAACCGCAGCGACTGCAACCAGCCTCGT
Organism: Streptomyces sp. OR43; assembly: GCF_008042275.1. Taxonomy (GTDB): domain Bacteria; phylum Actinomycetota; class Actinomycetes; order Streptomycetales; family Streptomycetaceae; genus Streptomyces. The sequence goes on from NZ_RDBK01000043.1 coordinate 611,954, forward strand.
CGACGTCCTCCGTCGGCTCGGTGCACCACTGGGCAGCAGAACGTGCCGATACGTGGGAGAACGACTCAAGCACTACGACATCGACACGTCCCACTTCGTCGATGAGGCCCTGCCGGTTCGAGCGCACTACGCCTACCCGCAGGAGCTACTTGCCGAGGCGGCAGCCCATTCATGCAGCATCCGAGAGATGTTCGAGTACATGGGCCTCCATCCAGGCGACAGCCCGTACGGATACGTTCGCAGGAAGCTCGATCGACTCGGGATAGATACGTCCCACTTCACCAGTGGGCGCAGGTACGGGCCTCCTTCCACGCCGCGCCACGAACTGGCCGCCGCAGTGGCCGAGTCACGAAGTCTCGCCGGCGTGCTGAATGCGCTGGGGCAGGTCGACAATGGCGGCGCTCGCGCCCGCCTGAAGCGGGATATCGAGGCGTATCACTTATCAACCGGCCATTTCACCGGCCAGGGCCATTCGGTCGGCACGCGCTCTTCGCACCGCAAAGCCGCCGCCGATATCCTCGTCCGCCTGGAGGACGGGACATACCGAACGCGCACAGCCCTCCTGAGACGAGCACTCGACGATGTCGGGGTTCCTCGGGAGTGTGCGAGATGCGGAACCGGCGAGACGTGGCGGGGAAACCGCCTTGTCCTGGAGGTCGATCACATCGATGGGGACCGACTGAACAATCGTCGGCAGAACCTGCGATACCTGTGCCCGTCCTGCCACAGCCAGACCGAAACCTTCTCGAAGCGCCGCAACGTCGCACAGTAGAGTGGGGCGGGCGGGTCCGTACCCCAGCTGGCTAGAGGGCGCCGGTTTAGGTCCGGTGTGTCGTGGGTTCGAATCCCACCGGGCCCACAGGCAGAGAGAGGCCGCTACCTTCGTTTCAAAGGTAGCGGCCTCTTGCGTGTCACCCCACCAACTCCCGCACCACCGGCACCAACGCCCGGAACGCCTTCCCCCGGTGGCTGATCGCGTTCTTCTCCGCTGCCGTCAGCTCCGCACACGTGCGGGTCTCGCCCTCAGGCTGGAGGATCGGGTCGTAGCCGAAGCCGCCCGTGCCGGACGGGGTGTGGCGCAGGGTGCCCAGCAGGCGGCCCTCGACCACGCGTTCCGTGCCGTCGGGGAGGGCGAGCGCGGCGGCGCAGGCGAAGTGGGCGGCGCGGTGCGGGGCGTCGATGTCGGAGAGCTGGGCCAGGAGCAGGTCCAGGTTGGCCCGGTCGTTGCCGTGGGTGCCGGACCAGCGGGCCGAGAAGATGCCGGGGGCGCCGCCGAGTACGTCGACGCAGAGGCCCGAGTCGTCGGCGATGGCGGGGTGGCCGGTGGCCTTGGCGAGGGCGTGGGCCTTGAGGAGGGCGTTCTCGGCGAAGGTGACGCCGGTTTCCTTGACGTCGGGGATCTCCGGGTACGCGTCCGCGCCGACGAGCTCGTGGGTGAGGCCTGCGTCGGCGAGGATCGCGTGGAGTTCGGTGATCTTCCCGGCGTTGCGGGTGGCGAGGATGAGGCGGGTCATGGGTCGATTATCGCCGCGCCGGGGTCAGGGCGTTACGGGGTGCAGACCTTGCCGATCTCCGTTGCCGCGTCGGTGACGGGCTTGATGTCGGGGGTGGCGTCGCCCTTGTCGATGGAGTCGCGGACGTTGGCGACGCCGGCCTGGAGGTTGTCGACGGCCTTGGTGAGGTCGGCGTCGTCGGTCTTGTCGCCGAGGTTGCCGAGTTCCTTCTCGATCTCGTCGAGTGATTCGGAGGCCTGGGTGGGGTCGCTGGAGGCGTTGGCGACGGCCTGCTGGAGGTTGTCGACGCTGGTGGCGATCGCATCGGCGGTGCGGACGCAGTCGAGGGTCTTGTCGAGGGCGCTGCAGCCTGCCGCGGCGGTGACGGTGAGCAGCGTGGCGGTGATGGCCAGTGCGGTGCGTCGGTGGTGTCGGTGGCGCGTGGCCATGGTGGGTCCCTCCCCTGGTGCGGACACGTGGACGGGCGCACGGTTCGACCCGTGCGCCCGTATGCGTATCGACGCTGTGCGGGGGGACTTGGTTGCTTCTTTACCCGGATCTACTCGCCGAGGGTGCGGGCGAGGGCGTCGTTCTGGAACTGGGTGAGGTCGACGCAGCCGGCGGTGGCGAGGTCGAGGAGGGCGTTGAGTTCCTTGCGGTCGAAGGGCTCCGCCTCCGCTGTGCCCTGGACTTCGACGAAGCGGCCGTCGCCGGTGCAGACGACGTTCATGTCGGTCTCGGCGCGGACGTCTTCCTCGTAGCAGAGGTCGAGGAGGGGGGTGCCGTCGACGATGCCGACGCTGATGGCGGAGACGGTGCCGGTCAGCGGCTTGCGGCCGTGCTTGATGATCTTCTTGGTCTGGGCCCAGGTGATGGCGTCGGCGAGGGCGACGTAGGCGCCGGTGATGGCGGCGGTGCGGGTGCCGCCGTCGGCCTGGAGGACGTCGCAGTCGAGGACGACGGTGTTCTCGCCGAGGGCCTTGTAGTCGATGACCGCGCGCAGGGAGCGGCCGATGAGGCGGCTGATCTCGTGGGTGCGGCCGCCGATCTTGCCGCGTACGGATTCGCGGTCGCCGCGGGTGTTGGTGGAGCGGGGGAGCATGGAGTATTCGGCGGTGACCCAGCCTTCGCCGCTGCCCTTGCGCCAGCGGGGGACGCCTTCGGTGACGGAGGCGGTGCAGAAGACCTTGGTGTCGCCGAAGGAGATGAGTACGGATCCTTCGGCGTGCTTGCTCCATCCGCGTTCGATGGTGACGGGGCGGAGCTGTTCGGGGGTGCGGCCGTCGATACGAGACATGGCGTCGACTTTATCGGGTGCGGGGTGTGGGCCGTTCCGGTGCCGGTGGGGCTTCGGGTACGCCGCAGGCCCCGTCCTGGCGGGCGGGGCCTGCGGGGGCCGGGCCGGGGGCCCGGTGGTTCAGCGGTGGGTCACATCATGTCTTCGATGTCGGCGGCGATGGGGTCGGCGTCGGTGCCGATGACGACCTGGATCGCGGTGCCCATCTTGACGACGCCGTGGGCTCCGGCGGCCTTGAGCGCGGCTTCGTCGACCTTGCTCGGGTCGATGACCTCGGTGCGGAGGCGGGTGATGCAGCCTTCGACCTCTTCGATGTTCTCGATTCCGCCGAGCCCGGCGACGATCTTCTCAGCCTTGCTGGCCATGGCCTTCTCCCTGGTTCTTCACGTACATGCGACGGCCCACCCTGGGTCCGTTTCGTCACGGTAACGCACGGTTGGCCCAACTTCGCGAGCGAGTAGCCGATCCATCACCAAAGATGACGATCACCGGCGCCCTGTCTTCCGGGCGGGCTCCGCACCGTACCGCAACTGGTCTACACCAGTTTGCAACACCCGCCAAACGTGGCCTGTTCCGGGAGGACGCCGATGAGCTCAAGCAGCGCAGCGATCCCACAGAAGAAGTGGTGGAACGGCCTCTTCCAGGGCCTGCAGAAGATGGGGCGCAGCCTGCAGCTCCCGATCGCCGTTCTGCCGGCGGCAGGCATTCTGAACCGGCTCGGTCAGCCGGATGTGTTCGGCGACGAGGGTCTCGGCTGGGACAACATCGCCAAGGTGTTCGCGGCCGCCGGTGGCGCGCTGCTGGATTCGGGGCTCGGCCTGCCGCTGCTGTTCTGCGTGGGTGTCGCGATCGGCATGGCGAAGAAGGCCGACGGCTCGACGGCGCTGGCCGCGGTGACGGGGTTCCTCGTCTACTACGCGGTGCTGCACGCGTTCCCGGTGGACTGTGACAGCGGGTCGACGTTCGTCTCGGGCGGCACCTGGTTCGGTACGTGTGTCACGGGCGACGCGCAGGTGACGGCGGCCGAGTACCAGAACCCGGGGGTGTTCGGCGGCATCGTGATGGGCCTGATGTCGGCGTGGTTCTGGCAGCGGTACCACCGGGTGAAGCTGGTGGACTGGCTGGGGTTCTTCAACGGGCGACGGCTCGTGCCGATCATCATGGCGTTCGTGGGGCTGCTCTTCGCGGCGCTGTGCGCGTGGCTGTGGCAGCCGGTGGGTGACGCGCTGACCAGCTTCTCCGAGTGGCTGGTGGACCTGAACTGGCTGGGCTCCGGCGTCTTCGGCCTGGCCAACCGCGCCTTGCTCGTGTTCGGGCTCCACCAGTTCCTGAACACCTTCGTCTGGTTCCAGTTCGGCGACTACACGAAGTCGGACGGCACGGTCGTGCACGGTGACATCAACCGGTTCCTGGCGGGCGACCCCACGGCCGGCCAGTTCACGACGGGCTTCTTCCCGATCATGATGTTCGCCCTCCCGGCCGCCGCGCTGGCGATCTATCACTGCGCGAAGCCCCATCGCCGCAAGGCCGTCGGCGGCCTGATGATCTCGGTCGGCCTGACATCGTTCGTGACGGGAATCACGGAGCCGATCGAGTACTCGTTCCTCTTCGTCGCGCCCTTGCTGTACGCGATCCACGCGGTGCTCACGGGTGTGTCGATGGCGGTGACGTGGGCGCTCGGGGTGAAGGACGGCTTCAGCTTCTCGGCGGGTCTCATCGACTACGTCATCAACTGGAGTCTGGCGACGAAACCCTGGCTGATCATCCCGATCGGGCTGGCGTTCGGCGTCGTGTATTACGTGATCTTCCGGTTCGCGATCACCAGGTTCAACCTCCAGACGCCGGGCCGTGAGCCCGACGAGGTGGAGGAGGAGATCGAGAAGAACCTCACGAAGTAGCTGTTCGGCGGGGGTGTGCCCCGCTCGGCCAAGGCCCTCGGACCCTACGGTCCGGGGGCCTTCGGCATGTCACTGAGCGTATGTGATGGCTACTGCGAAGTAGTCGGAAATTGCAGGTTCCTTATCTAACCCTCACCGTGCTACAACTGGTCTACACCACTCAGTGGTCCAGACCACGCGCCGCGCAGCGGCGCGTTTCTCGAGTCGTCGCCCACCCCCAGAACACCCTGTCCCTGGCGGCGCCTTGCCTACTGGAGGAAGTTGATGAGTACGGCCACCGCTACGGCGGCCCCCGCGAAGAAGCGGGGCTCCGGCCTGTTCCAGGGCCTGCAAAAGGTGGGGCGCAGCCTTCAGCTGCCGATCGCCGTGCTGCCGGCCGCGGGCATTCTGCTCCGCCTCGGCCAGCCCGACGTCTTCGGTGACGACGGTCTCGGCTGGCACAAGGTCGCCTCCGTGTTCGCCACCGCCGGCGGCGCGGTCTTCGACAACCTCCCGATGCTGTTCTGCATCGGTGTCGCCATCGGGTTCGCCAAGAAGTCGGACGGCTCCACCGCGCTGGCGGCGCTCGTGGGCTTCCTGGTCTACAGCAACGTGCTCAAGGCCTTCCCGGTCACCGAAGCGGTGATCCAGAAGGGCGCGGACACCGCGGCGACGTACAACAACCCCGGTGTCCTCGGCGGCATCCTGATGGGTCTCGTCACGGCGATCCTGTGGCAGAAGTTCCACCGCACCAAGCTGGTCGACTGGCTCGGCTTCTTCAACGGCCGCCGCCTCGTCCCGATCATCATGGCCTTCGTCGGTGTGCTCTTCGGTGTCTTCTTCGGCCTGGTCTGGGAGCCCATCGGTGAGGGCATATCCAACTTCGGCGAGTGGATGACCGGCCTCGGTTCCGTCGGCGCCGGCCTCTTCGGCCTGATCAACCGCGCGCTGATCCCGGTCGGCATGCACCAGTTCGTCAACACGGTCTCCTGGTTCCAGCTGGGTGACTTCACCGACGCCACGGGCGCCGTCGTGCACGGCGACCTGAACCGCTTCTTCGCCGGTGACCCGACCTCGGGCCAGTTCATGTCGGGCTTCTTCCCGATCATGATGTTCGGCCTCCCGGCGGCCGCCATCGCCATCGCCCACGCCGCTCGCCCCGAGCGCCGCAAGGCCGTGATGGGCATGATGGTCTCCCTCGCGCTGACCTCGTTCGTCACCGGTGTGACCGAGCCGATCGAGTTCTCGTTCATGTTCATCGCGCCGGTCCTCTACGCGATCCACGCGGTGCTGACCGCCCTGTCGATGGCCATTACCTGGGCGCTGGGCGTGCACGCCGGGTTCACCTTCTCCGCGGGCTTCATCGACTACGCGCTGAACTGGAACCTGGCGACGAAGCCGTGGCTGATCATCCCGATCGGCCTCGTCTTCGGAGTGGTCTACTACGTGCTCTTCCGCTTCGCGATCACGAAGTTCAACCTCACCACCCCGGGCCGTGAGCCCGAGGAGGAGATCGAGGACCTGACCAAGGCGTAAGCCGGGTCCGTACCGCGACAGCTCGAAGCCCTCACCTTCCCGGCGGAAGGTGAGGGCTTCGTCGTGCGTGGGGCGTCTGCGCGCTAGATGTCGTAGACCGCGCCCGGGACCGCGAGCTCCGTCGGGCCGTCGAAGACCTCGCGGGCGTCGGCGAGGTTGCGGTCGGCGTCGGTCCACGGCGGGATGTGGGTGAGCACCAGGCGGCCCACCTGTGCCCGGGCGGCGAGTTCGCCCGCCTCGCGGCCGTTGAGGTGGAGGTCCGGGATGTCCTCCTTGCCGTGCACGAACGACGCCTCGCAGAGGAGGAGGTCGGCGCCTTCCGCGAGCTCGTCCAGGGCCTCGCAGGTGCCGGTGTCACCGGAGTACGTGAGCGAGCTGCCGCCGTGCTCGATGCGGATGCCGAACGTGTCGACGGGGTGGCAGAGCTTCTCCGTACGGACCGAGAAGGGGCCGATGTCGAAGGAGCCGGGCTTCAGCGTGTGGAAGTCGAAGACCTCGCTCATCGCGTGGTCGGACGGGGTGTCGGCGTGGGCGGTGGTGAGCCGCTGCTCCGTGCCGTCGGGGCCGTAGACCGGGATGCGGGCCGGCCGTCCGCCGTCGGGCGGGTAGTACCGGACGACGAAGTACGCGCACATGTCGATGCAGTGGTCGGCATGGAGGTGGCTGAGGAAGATGGCGTCGAGGTCATAGAGACCGACGTGGCGCTGCAGCTCGCCGAGGGCGCCGTTGCCCATGTCGAGGAGCAGCCTGAAGCCGTCGGCCTCTACGAGGTAGCTCGAGCATGCCGATCCCGCGGACGGGAACGAGCCGGAGCAGCCGACGACGGTGAGCTTCATGGAGCGTGAACCTCCGAGACGTGGGAACGGGGAGGGTTCGTGCGGTTCGTTGAGCGTAAGGCGCGAAAGAGGTGGTCGCTCCTTCGGAGTGTGCCGTTGTGGGGGAACTCACCTGTGCTGTCACCGGTTCGATGGAAGCGGGGCGCGGCTGGGGGTGCGCCCGGGAGGGGTGTGCCTGCGGCGCGCTTGTTCCCCTCCCCGCCCCTTCCCGTAACCGGGGCTCCGCCCCGGACCCCGCGCCTCAAACGCCGGCGAGGCTGAATCTCGAGAGCGGGGGTGTGGGGGCGGAGCCCCCGAAACGGAGGACGCCGGGKGGCCAAAGCGCGGGGCGCTACGCCCAGAGCTGGCCCTGCAGGGTGGCGATCGCCGCCTCCGTCGTGGGTGCGGTGTAGACGCCCGTCGACAGGTACTTCCAGCCGCCGTCCGCGACGACGAAGACGATGTCGGCGCTCTCCCCCGCCTTGACCGCCTTGTTGCCGACGCCGATCGCGGCGTGGAGCGCGGCGCCGGTGGAGACGCCCGCGAAGATGCCCTCCTGCTGGAGGAGTTCGCGGGTGCGGGTGACGGCGTCGGCGGAGCCGACGGAGAAGCGGGTGGTGAGGACCGAGGCGTCGTAGAGCTCGGGGACGAAGCCCTCGTCGAGGTTGCGCAGGCCGTAGACGAGGTCGTCGTAGCGCGGTTCGGCGGCGACGATCTTGATGCCGTCGACGTGTTCGCGCAGGTAGCGGCCGACGCCCATGAGGGTGCCGGTGGTGCCGAGGCCGGCCACGAAGTGGGTGATGGAGGGGAGGTCCGTGAGGATCTCCGGGCCGGTGGTGGCGTAGTGGGCGCCGGCGTTGTCGGGGTTGCCGTACTGGTAGAGCATCACCCAGTCGGGGTGCTCCGCCGACAGTTCCTTGGCGACGCGGACGGCGGTGTTGGAGCCGCCCGCCGCCGGGGAGGAGATGATCTCGGCGCCCCACATGGCGAGGAGGTCGCGCCGCTCCTGGGAGGTGTTCTCCGGCATCACGCAGACGATGCGGTAGCCCTTGAGCTTGGCCGCCATGGCCAGGGAGATGCCGGTGTTGCCGCTGGTGGGTTCGAGGATGGTGCAGCCGGGGGTGAGCCGGCCGTCCTTCTCGGCCTGCTCGACCATGTGGAGCGCGGGGCGGTCCTTGATCGAGCCGGTGGGGTTGCGGTCCTCCAGCTTGGCCCAGATGCGGACGTCGTCCGACGGTGACAGCCGCGGCAGGCGGACGAGCGGGGTGTTGCCCACTGCGGCGAGCGGGCTGTCATAGCGCATCAGTTCATGCCGCCGGCGACGGCCGGGAGGATGGTGATGTTGTCGCCGTCGCTGAGCTTCGTGGAGATGCCGTCAAGGAACCGGACGTCCTCGTCGTTGAGGTAGACGTTCACGAAGCGGCGGAGCTGCTCGCCGTCGACGATGCGCTCCCGGATGCCGGTGTGGCGGGTCTCCAGGTCCGTGAGGAGGTCGGCGAGGGTGTCCCCGTTGCCTTCGACGGCCTTGGCGCCGTCGGTGTAGGTGCGGAGGATGGTCGGGATGCGGACCTCGATGGCCATGGCGTGGGCTCCTGTCGAAGCTGAGTGGTGGCGGTGGGCGTGGGGCGCGCGGCTCTGCCCCCGCGCGGGGGTGGTGCGTGAAGCGTGGCGTCCGGTGGGGCGGCGCCGGGCCTGGGCCCGGCTCAGGCCTCGCGGCCGGCGGTCCGGTGGTTCGTACAGATCGCGCTGGCGAGTCGGCACAGGTCGACGTGCAGGCGCGCCACGAGCAGTGTGCCCGGCGTCTTGTCGCTCACGTCATGGGGAACCATGCGCTCATCGTATCGATTCCCGGTCCGGGATCCGGAATGTGATCTCACCTGGTGGATGGTTGGCGTTCGACAGGCGGACAGGGCCGGGCGGGCGGCCCTGTCCGGGCGCTGCGGCGGGTGCCGGTGCCGAGGTCAGGAGGCGGCGTACGCCTCGACGACCTGGACGTCCTCCTCGGTGATCTCGCCGTCCACGATGCGGTACGAGCGGAACTGGAAGGGTCCGGCCTCGTCGGCGTCGGCGGTGGAGACGAGGACGTAGTGGGCGCCGGGCTCGTTGGCGTACGTGACGTCGGTGCGGGAGGGGTAGGCCTCGGTCGCGGTGTGCGAGTGGTAAACGATCACGGGTTCCTCGTCGCGGTCGTCCATGTCGCGGTAGAGCTTGAGGAGGTCGGCCGAGTCGAATTCGTAGAACGTGGGCGAGCGGGCCGCGTTGAGCATGGGGATGAAGCGTTCGGGGCGGTCGGTTCCGGCGGGCCCGGCGACCACGCCGCACGCCTCGTCGGGGTGGTCGGCGCGGGAGTGCGCGACGATCTGGTCGTACAGCGCCTGGGTGATGGTCAGCATGGCGCCCAGGATAGGACGACGGGCCCCCGCGTACCGAGGAGTGGTACGCGAGGGCCCGCATCGTGGACTCGGTCTGTGCGAGGCCTGGGTTCAGCGGCCGGCGAAGGCCTTGTTTTCGGGGTTGCGGGCCTTGAGGACCAGGTAGGAGACGCCCAGGATCAGGGCCCACAGCGGGGCGCAGTAGAGCGAGATCCTGGTGTCCTTGTCGATGCCCATCATGATGATGACGACGCCGATGAAGGCGAGGGCGAAGACGCTGGTGTACGGGGCTCCGGGGGCCCGGAAGGTGGACTGCGGGAGCTCGCCGCGGTCGGCGAGGCGGCGGTAGCGCAGCTGGCTGATGAGGATCATGATCCAGGCCCACATGCCGGAGATGGTGGCGAAGGAGACGACGTAGGTGAAGGCGTCGCCGGGCCACTGGTAGTTGATCCAGACGCCGACGAGCATGAGGGCGGCGGAGAACGTGGTGCCGACCAGCGGGGTGCCGCTCCTGGTCAGACGGGTGAAGAACTTCGGGCCCTGGCCGTTGAGCGCGAGGTCGCGCAGCATGCGGCCGGTGGAGTACATCCCGGAGTTGCAGGAGGAGAGCGCGGCGGTCAGGACGACGAAGTTGACGATGCCCGCGCCGACGCCGAGGCCCATCTTCTTGAACGCTTCGACGAACGGGGAGACATCCGGTGAGAACTCGGTCCAGGGGACGACCGAGAGGATCATGATGAGGGCGCCGACATAGAAGACGGCGATGCGCCACGGCACGGTGTTGATGGCCTTGGGCAGGACGGTCTTGGGGTCCTTGGACTCGCCCGCGGTGACGCCGACGAGTTCGACGGCGAGGAAGGCGAACATCACGATCTGCAGCGTCATCAGGGTGCCCTTGATGCCGTGCGGGAAGAATCCGCCGTCGGCCCAGAGGTGGCTGACGGACGCGGTGTCACCGGCGTCGGAGAAGCCGAGGGTGAGGATTCCGGCGCAGATGAGGATCATGCCGACGATGGCGGTGACCTTGACCATCGAGAACCAGAATTCGAGTTCGCCGAACAGCTTCACGGAGATCAGGTTCACGCCGTACAGGATGACCGTGAAGATCAGTGCGGACACCCATTGCGGAATGTCGAACCAGAACGTCATGTACTGGGCCGCCGCGGTGACTTCGGTGATTCCGGTGACGACCCAGAACAGCCAGTAGGTCCAGCCGGTGACGAATCCCGCGAAGGGGCCGATGAATTCGCGGGCGTACTCCGAGAAGGAGCCCGAGACCGGGCGGTACATGAGGAGTTCGCCGAGCGCCCTCATGATGAAGAAGATCACCAGGCCCGCGATGGCGTACGCCAGGATGAGGCTGGGTCCGGCCTTGGCGATGGCTTTGCCCGCGCCGAGGAAGAGGCCGGTGCCGATGGCCCCGCCGATCGCGATCATCTGGATCTGGCGGGCGCCGAGTGCCCGCTGATAGCCCTCGGCGGACGTGGTGGCGTCCGCGGCTGCGGCGTGCGGGCCCTGTCCCTTGTCGTCGACCTGCGCCGATGTCATGTGCTGCGCCTTTCTCCACGCTGATCCGAGCCTTGCGGCTGCGGATCAGGTCCTGATCCCCCCGGAAATGGATGGAGTGCTGCCGGTGGTTGCCGGACTCGTCGCGCCTACCCGGGAACAGGGGTGGCGTCCCCGAGTGGTCGTGAAGATTTATCACGGGCACATCGGTGATCCGGCGGACATTATGTGGCGCACGCCACAGGAAAAAGCGGACAACGGTGTCCAGGCGCTGCAAAAAAGACCGATCAGGTGACGCGATCGTTATTCGGATTTGAGCGTCCGTTGAGCGAACACCCGAACCCCCGAATGCCCGTACACCCGATGGCCCGGTCTCTTACGGCATCAGTGTTTCGACCAGCGTTTCCTGGAGCGCGCCCAGCCAGAGATAGGCCATGACCATGGGCTTGCGCGGATCGCTGTCCGGCAGGCGGTAGAGGGAGCCGTCCTCGCCGCCGTCCTCGTCGGAGACCTCCAGGCGGGTGCCGATGGTGAGGCGGAGGTCGTTGAGTGAGCCCAGCCAGTTGCGGCACTCGTCGGCGGTGAGCTTCAGTACGGCGGCGCGGTCCCCGGCGGGCGTGAGCGCGTCCAGGGTGCGGACGACGACGAGGGCGTCGTCGCGCTTGCGGGTGCGCAGGTCGTTCTCGGTGAAGCGGCGGAACTCGGCGGACGCGGCGCGCAGTTCGGTGTCGTCGTCGCCGTAGGCCTCGGGGAAGAGGCGGGCGAGGGCCGGGTCGGAGGGCGGTTCGCTGGGGCCCTCGGCGAAGAGGGCGGCGAGCGGGTCCTCGCCCTCGGCGGGTTCGTCGCCCGGTCCGATGAGTTCGAGCAGCTGGACGGCGAGGGAGCGCAGGATCGCGATCTCCACCTCGTCGAGCGCGACGGCCGCGCCGCCGCCGGGGGTGGCCTCGAAGTGGCCGGCCATGGTTTGACTCCGATGGTGGTCGGGCGGGGCGGGGGCGGGACGTACTAGTTGCGGTCCTGGGTGAGGGTGGCCCACAGTCCGTAGCCGTGCATGGCCTGGACGTCGCGTTCCATCTCTTCGCGGCTGCCGCTGGAGACGACGGCGCGGCCCTTCTGGTGGACGTCCAGCATCAGCTTGTGGGCCTTGTCCTTGGAGTAGCCGAAGTAGGCCTGGAAGACATAGGTCACGTAGCTCATGAGGTTGACCGGGTCGTTGTGGACCAGCGTCACCCAGGGGACGTCGGGCTCGGGGACAACGAGGTTCTCCTCGGCCGATTCGGGACGTTCGATCTCTACGGGGGCGACGCTCACCCCACCCATGCTGCCACTCGGGAGGGCCCATCGCACAAACGGGGCCGGTGGCGAGGCGGGCGCGACACCCCCATCTCGTCACTTTGACGAAATAGGGGTAGCATCCCCGGCATGAACTCAGCGGACCTTGGGCGGCGGGTCGGTGTGCCGTCGACCGCACTCTTCACCGACCAGTACGAGCTCACGATGGTGCAGGCCGCGCTGAAGGCCGGCACCGCCGGCCGGCGCTCGGTCTTCGAGGCGTTCACCCGCCGGCTGCCCGAGGGGCGGCGCTACGGCGTCGTCGCCGGCATCGGGCGGGTCCTGGACGCGGTGGAGAACTTCCACTTCGACGACGAGATGCTCGGCTTCCTGCGTGACCAGAACGTGGTCGACTCGCCCACCCTCGACTATCTGGCCGACTACCGCTTCAGCGGCGACATCTGGGGCTACCCGGAGGGCGAGGTGTACTTCCCGGGCTCGCCGATCCTGCGGGTCGAGGGCTCCTTCGCCGAGTGCGTGCTGCTGGAGACGGTGATCCTGTCGATCCTCAACCACGACTCGGCGATCGCCGCGGCGGCCTCGCGGATGTCGGCGGCGGCGGGCGGGCGCGGGCTGATCGAGATGGGTGCCCGGCGCACGCACGAACTGTCGGCGGTGGCCTCGGCCCGTGCCGCGTACATCGGCGGCTTCGACACCACGTCCGACCTGGCCGCGGGCTTCCGCTACAACATCCCGACGGTCGGCACGAGCGCCCACGCGTTCACTCTGCTGCACGACTCCGAGCGTGACGCGTTCCGGGCGCAGGTCGACTCGCTGGGACGGGACACGACGCTGCTGGTCGACACGTACGACGTCACCGCGGCGGTCCGTACGGCGGTCGAGGTGGCCGGTACGGAGCTGGGCGCGGTGCGGATCGACTCGGGCGACCTGCTGCTCGTGGCGCACCGGGTGCGCCAGCAGCTGGACGAGCTGGGCGCGACGGGCACGAAGATCGTGGTGACGTCGGACCTGGACGAGTACGCCATCGCCTCGCTGGCCGCCGCGCCGGTGGACGCGTACGGGGTGGGCACCCAACTGGTGACCGGCAGCGGGCACCCCACCTGCTCGATGGTCTACAAGCTGGTCGCCCGCGCCGCCTCGGCGGACCCGGCGGACGAGCTGCGGCCGGTGGCGAAGAAGTCGATGGGCGCGAAGTCCTCGAAGGGCGGTCGCAAGTGGGCGGCCCGCCGGCTGGACGAGGACGGGGTGGCCGAGGCCGAGGTGATCGGCACGGGCCCGGTCCCGGCGGAGCTGGCCGGACGGCAGCTGCTGGTGGAGCTGGTCAGGGGCGGCGAGGTGGTCGAGGCCGCGCGGGAGCCGCTGGACGCGGCCCGGGAGCGGCACATCGCGGCGCGGGCGGGGCTGCCGATGTCGGCGATGCAGTTGTCCCGGGGGGAGCCGGTGCTGCCCACGGAGTACGTGTGAGGGGACGGGGTGCGGTGCGGGGTGCCCGGGGGGGCGCCCGGGAGTCGCTTTGTCCTCAATCGCCGGACGGGCTTGATTTGCCTGGCCGAGCCCGCCCCCTCCCTGCGGGTCGCTTTGTCCTCAATCGCCGGACGGGCTTGATATGCCCTGCGGGCTTGATTGTCCGCCCCGAGTCTCTAGGCTCGGGGCCACCCCCGTAACCCGTAATCCCGAAACCGCCGCCACTCCCCCACCGAAGGACACCCGTCATGCACCGCGCCTTGATCGTCGTGGACGTCCAGAACGACTTCTGCGAAGGCGGGAGCCTCGCGGTCGCCGGGGGCGCCGATGTCGCCGCCGCCATCACCGATCTGATCGGTGAGGCCCAGCCGGGTTACCGGCACGTGGTGGCCACCCGTGACCACCACGTCGACCCGGGTGACCACTTCTCCGCGACGCCCGACTTCGAGCACTCCTGGCCCGAGCACTGCGTCGCCGGTACGGAGGGCGTGGGCTTCCACCCCAATTTCGCACCCGCGGTCGCCTCCGGGGCGATCGACACCGTCTTCGACAAGGGTGCGTACGCCGCCGCGTACAGCGGCTTCGAGGGGCAGGACGAGAACGGGACGGGGCTGGCCGCGTGGCTGCGCGAGCGCGGGGTCACCGAGGTCGACGTGGTCGGTATCGCGACCGACCACTGCGTCCGGGCCACCGCGCTCGACGCCGTCCGTGAGGGCTTCGCCACGCACGTACTGCTGGATCTGACCGCGGGCGTCGCCGAGGCGACGACGGACCGGGCGCTGGCCGAGCTGCGGGACGCCGGCGTGGTGCTCTCCGGCAAGCCGGCGGTCGGCTGAGGGCTCAGCTCTGCCGGGCCGGCAGGGCGGGCCGCAGGAGAGCGCGTATCGGGTGCCAGAGCTCCTGGGCCCGCTCGGGTCTCGCGCGCCACAGGAGGCCGTCGGGGTGGTGCAGGACGGCGGTGATCTCGTCCGGCGTGGGCGGCTCCGCGTTGCCGCGGAGGTAGACCGCGCGCAGGCCCAGATTGCGTAGCCGGGTCAGGGCCCGGGCCCGGTTCGCCGCGTGGACCAGGACGCGTACCGGAGTGTCCGGTCCCACGCCCTCCGCCGGGCTCGGCAGTGTGATCGCGACGACCACACTGCCGTTCGGCAATTTGCTGAATCCTCCGCCTGCCATGCTCCGCGCTCCCCCGTGAGACGTCGTGTGTCAATAAGAAACTGAACAAGAGGCACCTAAACACGATCGGCCGCCGCCCGCTAGAGGGCGACGGCCGATCATGCTTTGACCTGCGGTTTTACCGAATTACTTGTGCGAGGGACCCACCTTGACGGTGACCGTCGAGCCGCTGAGCGGCTCGCTGACGATCGAGATCCGGGTGTTGGTGTCAGTTACCTGCACGCTTCCGGTCTTGTTCTCCTTGTACCAGTAGGTGCCCTTGTGGTCGTCGAAGACCGGAACGCCGAGCTGCGGCTTGATCTTCGTGGCCACGTCACCGTTGTGCAGCGTGAAGCCGTCGGTGGGGTACCAGCTGAACGGAGCGTCGAAGGGCTGGATCTTGTTGCGGATGACCGTGCCGTCCGACCACTTCAGCGGCTTGGCGTGCGCGTCGATCGGCAGGATCAGGCCCTGACCCGGGTGGGTCGAGACGTTGTTGTCCTTCTGGGAGGTGTCCCACAGCCAGATGAGCAGGCCGTTCTGGTACGGGTAGTGCTCGACCCAGTCCGGACGGGTGGTGGAGAAGCCGAAGTTGTACGGGCCGACCTTGAGGGTCTGGTCGTACGAGACGTACTGGCGGTTCTCCGCGATGTAGCGCTGCGGGTAGTCCTTGGTGAAGGACGAGCCCACGCGCGAGAAGCCCTTGGCGGTCCAGCCGTTGTCGTCGCCCTCGGCGTTGTCCGTGAAGAGCGCGGCGCCGTCGGCGTTGACCGCGATGGTGTCGGCCGCGAAGCCGATGCCGCCCGCGCCACCGTCGGTGGTGTAGCGGAAGCGGATGTCGATCTTCTTGCCCGCGTAGGCGTCCAGCGAGTACGAGAGCTTCTTGTACTTGCCGGAGACGTCGGTCAGGGCCGGCTTGTCGCTGGCGTCGCGCGGGATGGCCACGCCGTCGGCGGTGCCGTCGATCGCGGTCCAGCTCGCGCCGCCGTTTTCCGACACCTCGGTGTAGAGGTAGTCGTAGTCGGCCTCGATGTCCCACCAGCCCGCGAGGTCCAGGGACGCCTTGGACTTGCCGGTCAGGTCGACCGGACGGGACAGGGTGTTGCCGAGGTTGTCACCCATGTCGCTCCACCACTGCTTGGCGCCCTCTGCGGGCGTCGTGACGGCGGTGGTGACGGCCTTGTCGGGCAGCTCGACGACGAGTGCCTGCTTGTTGCTGGTGTTGTACTCGGACACACCCAGCTTGTGGGTGGACTTCGTCGCGGCCTTGGCCACGTCGTAGTCCAGCCAGCCGAGCTGGAGCTTGTCCCAGGCGGTCATGTCGCCGGGCAGGTCACCGATGCTGTTCTTACCGGTGCCGAGCCAGGAACCGGCCGACATCAGCGACCAGAAACCGACCGAGTTCTCGGCGGTGTTGGTCGTGTCGTAGAGGTCCGGCAGACCGAGGTCGTGGCCGTACTCGTGGGCGAAGACGCCCAGGCCGCCGTTCTCGGGCTGTGCGGTGTAGTCGCCGACCCAGATGCCGGTGTCACCGATCTGGGTGCCGCCGGCCTTGTTCTCGGCCGGGCCGGTCGCGCCGGCGTTGGTGCCGTAGGCGTACCAGCGGTGCGCCCAGATGGCGTTGGTGCCCTCGGCGCCGCCGCCCGCGGACTCGTCCTCGCCGGCGTGCACGATCTGGAAGTGATCGATGTAGCCGTCGGGCTCGTTGAAGTTGCCGTCACCGTCGAAGTCGTAACGGTCCCACTGGTCGTACTGGGCGAGATCGGCCTTGATCTGCTCGGGCGTACGGCCCTTGGCCTTCTGGTCGGCGGCCCACGCGTTGACGCCGTCCTTGATCATGTCCCAGGCGTTGGCGCAGTTGGTCGAACCGCAGTAGTTCGAGCCGTAGCGAGCCTCGTTGTACGGGACCTTGACCCAGTCGGAGACCTCGCCCTCGACCGAGTAGCGCCCGGAGGACGTCTTCTCGTAGTACGTCTTGAGCGAGTTCTTGCCGGCACCCTCGCCGAAGTACAGGTCCTGGAAGTGGGCCTGGTTGTAGTCGGCCTGCCAGGCGGTGCTGTTGTCCTTCGCGGGGTCCGGCTTGGCTATCTTGTTGTGCGCCGGGCCGGGCTTGCCGCCGTACTTCGGGACGGCGGGCTTGGGGCCGGCGCCGTCCGGGTCGAACATGGTCGTGTTGTCGACCTGGTCGCCGAACTCCACCAGGACGGTGAAGATCTTGTCGGTCTTCTCGCGGCCGAGCTCGACGTACTTCTTGTCGTCGAGCTTGACCACCTTCGAACCGCTGCGCTCCGACACCTTCTTGTCGCCGGATATGACCTGCTCGAGAGCGGCCTGACGCTGGGCGTCCTGCTGCTTGCTGAACGGGCCTTCGAGGTCGTGCGCGTTGCCCTTGGCCGACCCCGGGTCCCGGCGGTCTATGGCGGTGGCGCTACTTGACGCCTGGTCATCTGCCTGAGCGGTGGCGAAGGCGGATGCGGTGGCGGCGGTTGCGGCCATGGCCACGACAACCGCCCCGGTGCGAAGCGCCCGTCTTTTAATGATCACGTGATGCAGTCCTCCCCGACGCCCGCGGCAGCGGCCTTGGAGGTGTGAAGGGGCCGCGCGCGGAAACGCGTCACAAGTGACGACATTCGACCGGAGTTACGGAAGAAAAGACAGACCTTGACTTGAACAGGCCAAGTGCACTATGCAGGAGCCCATTTCCGCTATCCGGACGATCGCTCCGCGCCGGACCGGCGCGCCAAAGCCCCCCAGGGGCGTGCGACATGACTCCATGCGCCCCCCGTGCACCGGTACCGTGGGTTAGGTGACGCTTACTACCCGTTCCGCTCGGGCATTCACCGTCGTAGAGTCACTTGACAGCGAAACCGTGTCGAGAGACTGCCCATCCGACGTCCCGAGGACGGATACCGCCATGCCGCGTCCCACTGCTGCACAGCTCTCCTACGGTTCGGTGACCGTCGTCTTCTCGACCCTCGCCATGCTGCTGCTGTCCCGTACCGAATCGGGCATCGGCATCGCCGTCATCTGCACGGCCGCGCTCGCGCTCGGTCTGCTGGTGGCCGTCACCGTTCCGCTTCCGGCGCGCAGGAACACAGCGAAAGCGGCGAGGACGAGGGCCGCGGTGTCCGTACACCGCGACCCCGTCCCCGCCGCTGCCGAACCCGAGGGCCGCACCCTCGACCCCGTACAGAGCAGGATCCCGGCCGCACGCGCCTCGTCCGAGCGGGTGGGCGAGCACTCGCTGAGGCGCTGACGTCCGACGCGGCCGGGAGGGTGCCGACGTCCTCCCGGCCGTCCGTCAGTTGGTGACCACCACCACGGTCTTGGCCGCCTTGTCCTGGAGCCCCTGTTTGTACGGCTTGTCCGTGAACATCAGCACGATGTTGATCAGCCACCACAGGCACGGGCAGCACAGCAGCGCCGGCAGCCACAGCACCACGGCCCGCAGGAACGCGCTGCCGGTGTCCGGCACCCTGCCGTCGTTGAGCATCGCGACCCGCAGCTTCAGCAGCCGCTTGCCCAGGGTGCGGCCGTCCTTGTGCGTGAAGTACGTGTCGTACGCGACGTAGACCGCCAGGGCGATCAGCGACCAGAGCAGCTGATGCCCGCTGTAGGTCTGCGCGAAGACATCGCTGACGTCGTCGTCGTTGCCGCCGTCCGACATCTCGACCGCGCCGCCCCAGGGCAGCGAGATCAGGTAGAGCGGGATCGAGATGATCAGGAAGTCGATCAGCCGGGCCAGGATGCGCTTGCCGGGTTCGGCGAGCGGCGGCATGCCCGCCAGGGGATCCGTTCCGCCGTACGGACCGCCGCCGTAAGGACCCGGATCGTGCGGGGGCGGGGGCGGCGGCGCGCTGCCGTAGGGCGAGCCCGAGGACGGCGGCGGCTGGGACCCGGGCGGCTTCTTGGAGAACGGGTCGTCCTCGGGCGGCTGACCGGACGTCGGCTGATCGTTGCTCATGCGGGCAGTGCACCCCGCCCCAAGGGCGCCCGCAACGGCTCAGGTGCGTTCGGGGGAACAGAATCCGTCCGACGGCCCTCACCCGAAGGGCCGTCAGCCGTGCGGGTCGCTCCCCCGGTCTCCCGGCCGGTTCTCAGCCCGCGACGAAGGTGCGGGCCGCCTTGTCGTGCCAGCACTGGCGCCACGGCCGGTCGACCAGGCACCAGCACACGTTGACCACGCCGATCACCAGGAGCCCCAGCACCCCGTAGACCAGCCAGCGGCGCAGGGCGGCACCGAAGCCGGGCGCGTCGTGGGACTCGATGTCGCGTACGTCCAGACCGCACAGCTTCTTGCCGAGCGTACGGCCCCACTTCGCGGTCGGCAGCGCCTCCAGGAGGATGCCCAGCACCAGGAAGGCGCCGAGGACCGCGCCGGCCAGCGAGGCCGTGGTGGAGTCCACCAGCCAGACCGTGACCGTCTCGCCCGACAGCTTCGCCGCGTCGATCTTCTCGTTGACGTGGTCCGCGGCCCGGGACAGCAGCGGTACGGCGACGGCGCCGACGAGGGCGCCGAGCACCACCGTGTCGATGAGCCGGGCGGCGAACCGTTTGCCGAGCGCCGCCGGGCGGGCCGCTGTCCGGGCCGCGGCGAGCTGCTGGAAGTGGTCGTCGACCGGGGGCTTCCAGGGCACGACGGGCTGGTCGGGCTGCGGTGCCTGCTGGGACTGCTGCGGGAACGCGGGCCGTTGCTGCGGTGCGGGCGCCTGCGGCCGGGAGACCGGGGGAGCGACCCGCACGGCTGACGGCCCTTCGGGTGAGGGCCGTCGGACGGATTCTGTTCCCCCGAACGCACCTGAGCCGTTGCGGGCGCCCTTGGGGCGCCCTGCGCAGCGTCGTGCGCAACGAGGCGGGCGGCGGGCCTCGCTCCCCGGCGGGTGCGGCGGGCATGGGTTCGCCCTGCTGCGGGGCGGGCCGGCTGGTGCCGGGCACCCAGGAAGCGCCGTTCCAGTACCGGACGTATCCGGGAATGGACGGGTCGGGGTAGTACCCCTCGCGGGGTCGGTCGTCACCGGGTGCCGGGGTTGGGGCGCTCATCACCGTGGTCCCGTATCTCTTCGAGGCCTGGGACCGGCCGGCGATGGGGGAACAGCCGGTCCTCATACAAGGGTCCACATCTACCAGACAGCCGCCTGTCACCGGGCCGGTCCCGGTGTTTGGACCACTTTCCGGTCTCTCCGAAATATTTTTCCCGAAGTCGCGTAATGAATGGCGGGGAGGGCGCTCTCTCCCTGTGCGGGCGGTCGTGCGACCGGCCCACAGGCATCGAAAGGACGCACCTCATGAACACCGTCGTGGAACGAGAGCTGGAGCTGAAGCTCGTCCTGTCGCCCGAGCGCAGCATCCCCGTGCCCGCCCGGCTGTCGTATCGCACCGGGGACCCCTACGCCGTGCACATCACCTTCCACATCGGATCCGACGCCCCCGTGCACTGGACGTTCGCCCGCGATCTGCTGGTCGAGGGCGTGTTCCGGCCGTGCGGGCACGGGGACGTGCGGATCTGGCCCACCAAGGTCGACGGGCGCAGCGTCATCTGCGTGGCGCTGACCTCGCCGGACGGCAACGCCCTGCTGGAGGTGCCGTCCGCCGCGGTGGCCACCTGGGTGGAGCGGACGCTGCACGCCGTCGCGCCGGGTACGGAGTCCGAGCTGCTCGGGATCGACGAGGCGCTGGCCGAGCTGCTCGCGCCGCTGCCGGCCGACGACCTGTGGATGAGTGACCCGTGGCCGTCGGACGAGTCGCAGGACGGGGAGGGTTGAGAGGGCGGGGGGTGCCGGGGGGTGTCAGAAGACCTTGCCCGGGTTGAGGAGGCCGAGCGGGTCGAAGGCCTGCTTGATGCCCCGGTGCAGTTCCACGCTCACTTCGCCGAGTTCCCGGGCGAGCCACTCCTTCTTGAGCACGCCCACGCCGTGTTCGCCGGTGATCGTGCCGCCGAGTTCGAGGCCGAGCGCCATGATCTCGTCGAAGGACTCGCGGGCCCGCCGGGACTCGTCGGCGTCGGTGTGGTCGAAGCAGACGACGGGGTGGGTGTTGCCGTCGCCTGCGTGCGCGCAGACGCCGATGGTGAGGTCGTACTTCTCGGCGACGGCCGCGGTGCCTTCGAGCATGGCGCCGAGCTGCGAGCGCGGTACGCACACGTCGTCGATCATGGTCGCGGACTTGACGGTCTCCAGCGCGGTGAGCGACATGCGCCGGGCCTGGAGCAGCATTTCGGACTCGGCGGCGTCCTCGGCGGGGACGACCTCGGTGGCTCCGGCTGCGGTGCACAGGGCAGCGACGGCGGCGAGGTCGGCGGACGGGTCCGGGGTGTCGAAGGCGGCGAGCAGGAGGGCCTCGGTGGAGTCGGGGAGGCCCATGTTCGCCATCTTGTTGACCGCTTGGACTGTTGTACGGTCCATCAGTTCGAGGAGTGACGGGGTGTGGCCGCGTTCCATGATGCGGCAGATGGCGTCGCAGGCGCTCGCGGCGCTGGGGAACTCGGCGGCCAGGACGAGCTGCTGGGGCGGCTGGGGTTTGAGCGCGAGCACGGCCTTGACGACGATGCCGAGGCTGCCTTCGGAGCCGACGAAGAGCCGGGTGAGGTCGTATCCGGCGACGCCCTTGGCGGTGCGGCGGCCGGTGGTGAGCAGGCGCCCGTCGGCGAGGACGATGTCGAGGCCCAGGACGTATTCGGCGGTGACCCCGTACTTCACGCAGCACAGGCCGCCGGAGGCGGTGCCGATGTTGCCGCCGATGGTGCACATCTCCCAGCTGGAGGGGTCCGGCGGGTAGTACAGCCCGTGCTCGTTGACCGCGCGGGACAGGACGGCGTTGATGACGCCCGGCTCCACCACGGCGATGCGGTCGACGGGACTGATCTCCAGGATCCGGTCCATCTTGACCAGGGAGAGCACGATGCAGCCGTCCGAGGCGTTGGCCGCGCCGGACAGGCCGGTGCGGGCGCCCTGGGGGACGACCGGGACGCGCAGCGCGGTGGCGGTGCGCATGATGTGCTGGACCTGCTCGACGGTACGGGGGAGCGTGACGACGGCGGGTGTGCCCGCTTCGCAGAAGCTCGCCATGTCGTTGGCGTAGGAGGCGGTGATGTCCGGATCGGTGATCAGGGCCTCGGCCGGCAGACCCGCGCGCAGTAGTTCGAGAAGATCGTCCATGATCCAAGACTGGCACCCGGGCCCATTGGTGTGAACCCGTATGCGGCAGCGTTCGCAAGGCGCGGTGTGATCTTCGTACTGACGCAGAGTGATCGTCATGGACGACACGTCACGGCAGACCCCGACGGCCCCCGGGCCGGACCATGACCTCGGAACTCCTCCGCTCCCGCCCCGCACGCCCCCGCCGGACCCCGTGCTGCTCGCCGAGCCGCCGCCCGCCTCGTTGCGCACGACGCTGCGCAGGGCCGCGTTCGGTGTGGTGGCGGGGGCGGTGCTGGTGACCGGTGCGGTGGTCGCGGTGCCCGACGACGACCAGGACGCGGCGCCGCCGCTGCCCGGCCCGGTCTCGCGGGCGATGAGCGCGACGGCCGCCGGCTCCCCGGCCTCGCTCTCCGATCTGACGGCGCTCATCGGGGACCGGCAGAAGTGGGTCGGCACCCATCCCTCGGACGCGCGGTCGTGGGCGGTGCTCGGGTCGGCGTACGTGGAGCGGGGGCGGCGGGCCTCGGACGCGGCGTACTACACCCGGGCCGAGCAGGCGCTGAAGCGGTCGCTGGACGTGCAGCCGGGTGAGCGCGGCAACGAGGCGGCCTGGGTGGGCCTCGCCTCGCTCGCCAACGCCCGGCACGACTACGTCACGGCGAAGAAGTGGGGCGAGACCGTACGGGCGCGGGCGCCCAAACAGTGGGCCGTGTACCCGGAGCTGATCGACGCGTACAACGGCCTCGGCGACTACACCTCGGCGACGAAGGCCGTGGAGAAGTACGCGGCGCTGCGGTCCGGTGTCCCGTCGCTGGGTCTGACGGCGGAGATGTACCGGGACCGGGGCTGGCGCGAGGACGCGCTGGCCACCGCGCAGGACGCCGCGAACCGGGCGAAGACCCCGGCGGAGAAGGCGGCCTGTCTGTCCCGGCTGGGCGAGCTGGCGTGGGAGCGGGGTGAGCCGGAGGAGGCGGTGGCCCAGTACGGGGCCGCGCTGCGCACCGATCCCGCCGATCACGCGTCCCTCGCCGGCCGGGCCCGTGCGCTGGCGGCCCTCGGCCGCACGGACGAGGCGCAGCGCGACTACCAGGCCGCGCTGAAGAGGTCGCCGCGTCCGGCCTATCTGCTGGAGCTGGGCGAGCTGTACGAGTCGCTCGGCCTGGACGGTGACTCGGTCGACCAGTACACGAAGCTGCGCGCGGCCCTGGCCCGCGGCACGGCGCGGGGCGTGGACGAGTCGCTGCTTTTGGGCCGTTTCGAGGCCGCCCACGGGGACGCGGCCGCAGCGGTGGAGCTGCTGCGGGCGGAGTGGGACCGCGGCCACCACAGCGCGGCGGTGGCCGATGCGCTGGGCTGGGCGCTGCATCGTTCGGGCGATCCGGACGCGGCGCTGGAGTACGCGGAGCAGGCGGTCGACTCGGGCGGCCGGAACGCGTCGTACGCGTACCACCTGGGCATGGTCCAGCGGGCGTTGCGGGACTTCGGTCCGGCCCGCCGCCATCTGGAGGAGGCGCTGCGCACGAACCCGCAGTTCTCGCCGCTGGACGCGCCTCGGGCGCAGGAGGCGCTGGACACGCTGGGGCTGCCTCCGGCGGGTGGCCCGCAGGACATGCGGCCGGCCGCGCCGCCGGCGCCCGAGCCGGCGCCCGAGCCGTCACCGGCCACGGAGCCGGAGCCCGCTCCGGTGGCGCCCGAGCCACCGGCCGGGGAGGCCGCGCAGGCTCCGGGTGAGGCCCCGGCCCCGGCGGCCGGGCCGCCCGGGAAGAAGGCCGGGCCGGGCACGCCGAAGACCGGGAGCGGCGGTGCGCGTCCCCCGAAGCCGTCGGCCCCGCAGTCGCCCGCGGCCCGCTGACGCCCGTGGCGCGGAGCGGGACGGGGGCGGGCCGGTGATCCGGCCCGCCCCCGTGCGGTGTCCCCCGTGGCTCAGAGGTTGCCGCGCTTCTCCTGCTCGCGCTCGATCGCCTCGAACAGGGCCTTGAAGTTGCCCTTGCCGAAGCCCATCGAGCCGTGGCGCTCGATCATCTCGAAGAAGACGGTCGGCCGGTCCTGGACCGGCTTGGTGAAGATCTGCAGCAGATAGCCGTCCTCGTCGCGGTCGACGAGGATCTTCAGCTCGCGCAGGGTCTCCACGGGCACCCGGGTCTCGCCCGCCCACTCGCCGAGGGTGTCGTAGTACGAGTCCGGGGTGTCGAGGAACTGGACGCCGGCCGCGCGCATCGCCTTCACGGAGGCGACGATGTCGTTCGTGGCGAGCGCGATGTGCTGGACGCCGGCGCCGCCGTAGAACTCCAGGTACTCGTCGATCTGCGACTTCTTCTTGGCGACGGCCGGCTCGTTGATCGGGAACTTGACCTTGAGCGTGCCGTCGGCGACGACCTTGGACATGAGCGCGGAGTACTCGGTGGCGATGTCGTCGCCCACGAACTCCTTCATGTTGGTGAAGCCCATGACCTGGTTGTAGAAGCCGACCCACTCGTTCATCCGGCCGAGCTCGACGTTGCCGACGCAGTGGTCGACGGCCTGGAAGGTCCGCTTGGCCGGGGGCTCGACGATCGGGTCGGCGGCGGCGAAGCCCGGGAGGTAGGGGCCTTCGTAGCCGGTGCGCTCGACGAGGGTGTGGCGGGTCTTGCCGTACGTGGCGATGGCGGCCAGGACGACCGTGCCGTGCTCGTCCTTCACCTCGTGCGGCTCGGCGAGGCCGAGGGCGCCGTGCTCGACCGCGTAGGCGTACGCGGCGCGGGCGTCGGGGACCTCGATGGCCAGGTCGACGACGCCGTCGCCGTGCTCGGCCACGTGGTCGGCGAGGAAGCGGCCGTGGTCCGTGGACGCCTTGATGACGGAGGTGAAGACGAAGCGGGCGGAGCCGTTGGTCAGGACGTAACTGGCGGTCTCGCGGCTGCCGTTCTCCGGTCCGGAGTAGGCGACCAGCTTCATGCCGAAGGCCGTCGAGTAGTAGTGCGCGGCCTGCTTGGCGTTGCCGACGGCGAAGACGACCGCGTCCATTCCCTTGACCGGGAAGGGATCGGCCTGCCGCGCTGTCTCGGGGGTGCTGTGCATCGTCTCAGTCATGTCCGAAGGTTCTCGCCGCTTCGCAAGGTGCGCAACAGTTCGTGAATTCACTGGGCAATCTGCCCACCACATGGCCATGATGGGCGGGCGATCTGTACATGATGACCATCACAGGACCCCTCGGAGGCCGGCCGTGGCAATCGATCATCTGGACGGGCGGCTGATCGTGCTGCTGGCCCGCGAACCCCGGATAGGCGTCCTGGAGGCCTCGCGCCGGCTCGGCGTGGCGCGCGGCACGGTGCAGGCGCGGCTGGACCGTCTTCAGTCGAATGGCGTCATCCGCGGCTTCGGCCCGGACGTCGACCCGGCGGCGCTCGGCTATCCGGTGACCGCGTTCGCGACGCTGGAGATCAAGCAGGGCCAAGGCGCCGACGTACGGGCCCACTTGGGCGGCGTACCGGAGGTTCTGGAGCTGCACACCACCACCGGGCACGGTGACATGTTCTGCCGGCTGGTGGCCCGCTCCAACGCCGATCTCCAGCGGGTGATCGACCGGGTTGTCGGATTTGATGGCATTGTCCGGGCCTCCACGGCGATCGTCATGGAGAACCCCGTACCGCTGCGCATCATCCCGCTCGTCGAACAGGCGGCGCAGGACACCGACTGAGCCGAGGAGTGACGTGTGAGCTTCTGGGAGTACCTCGGAAACCGGCACCAGCAGTTGCTCACCGACGCGTTCCAGCACGCCAGTGCCGTCTTCCAGTGCATGGTCATCGCCACCGTCCTCGGCGTCCTGATCGGGGTGGTCAGCTACCGCAGCGGATGGGGTTCCTCGGTCGCGATCACCTCGACGGCGACCGTCCTGACCATTCCGTCGCTCGCCGCGATCGGTCTGCTGATCCCGCTGGTCGGACTCGGGGTCGCGCCGACGGTGATCACCCTGACGCTGTACGGGCTGCTGCCCATCGTCCGCAACTCCATCGTCGGCCTGCGCGGCGTCGACCCTTCGCTCGTGGACGCGGCGAAGGGCATCGGGATGTCGCGGATCACCCGGCTCCGCAAGGTGGAACTTCCGCTCGCCTGGCCGCCGATCCTCACCGGCATCCGGGTCTCCACCCAGATGCTGATGGGGATCGCCGCCATCGCCGCGTACGCCTCCGGGCCCGGCCTCGGCAACGAGATCTTCCGCGGGATCGCCTCGCTGGGCAGCGCCAACGCCATCAACTCGGTGCTCGCGGGCACGCTCGGCATCGTCGTCCTCGCCCTGCTCTTCGACGCCGCGTACGTGCTGCTGGGGCGGCTCACCATCCCGAGGGGGATCCGTGTCTGAGACCGTCGAGGCGACCGGACCGGAGCCGGCCGTCCACGCCACCTCCGGCGCGACCATCCAGCTGGAGGACCTGAGCAAGATCTATCCGGGCAACCCCAGTCCGGCCGTGGACAACGTGTCGATGGACATCAAGGCCGGGGAGACCGTCATCTTCGTGGGCCCGTCCGGCTGCGGGAAGTCGACCACCCTGAAGATGATCAACCGGCTGATCGAGCCGACCTCCGGCCGGATCAGGATCGGCGACGAGGACGTCACCGACATTGATCCAGTGAAGCTGCGCCGGAAGATCGGGTACGCGATCCAGTCGTCCGGGCTCTTCCCGCACATGACGGTCGCCGAGAACATCGCCCTCGTCCCGAGGATGGTGGGCTGGTCGAAGTCGAAGGTGAAGGACCGGGTCGAGGAGATGCTCGACCTGGTCGGACTCGACCCGCGCGAGTTCCACGGCCGCTATCCGCGCGCGCTCTCCGGTGGTCAGCAGCAACGCGTGGGCGTGGCACGGGCGCTGGCCGCCGATCCGCCGGTGCTGCTGATGGACGAACCGTTCGGCGCGGTGGACCCGATCACCCGCGACCACCTCCAGGACGAACTGATCCGGCTCCAGCACGAACTCCACAAGACGATCGTCTTCGTCACCCACGACTTCGACGAGGCGATCAAGCTGGGCGACCGGATCGCCGTGCTCCGCGAGCACTCGCACATCGCGCAGTTCGACACCCCGGAGGCCATCCTCACCAATCCGACGGACGACTTCGTCTCCGGATTCGTCGGGGCGGGCGCCGCGCTGAAGCGGCTCAACCTCACGCGCGTACGGGATGTGGAGATCGCCGAGTTCCCGACGGTGACGGTCGACGACCCGCTCCAGTCGATCTTCAACAAGCTGCGCAGCGGCCCGCACAACGAGCTGCTGATGCTGGACCGCAGGAACCGCCCGTACAAGTGGCTGCGGCGCGGCGACCTGATGCGGGCCCGCGGTTCGCTGGCGCGGGCCGGGCAGCTGGTGCACGACACGGTGACCAGGGACGCGACGCTGCACGACGCGCTGGAGGCGGTGCTGATCGACAGCGGCGGACGGGTCGCGGTGACCGGGCGGCGCGGCGAGTTCATCGGCGTCGTCGACATGCACACCCTGATGAACTCCGTGCACGAACTCCTGGAGGCCGACCGGCTGACCGCCATCGAGCACCAGCACGACCTGGAGGAGCTGCGCACCCACCAGACCGTCCAGGAGCTGGAGGGCGGTGCGGGCACATGACTCCCGACTCCCCGCCCGGCCCCCGCTCCCCCGGACCGGCCGCCGCGTCCGGCCGGGATCGTCCGCCGGGCGAGCACGACGTCAAGGGCCTGGCCTTCCACGACGCGGAGGAGGAACCGTCCCCGCCACCGGCCGGACCGCCGCGCCGCTTCACCTGGCGCAAGCTGGTGATCGTGCCGGCCGCGCTCGCGGTGGTGCTGGTCATCACGTACGTGTGGATCACGAACGTGGAGCTCGACTCGATCGCGGAGAACTCCCTGGCCGGTGACACGGTCCAGCTGCGGTGGTGGCAGCACGTCAGGCTGACGGCCATCTCGACGTTCTGGGTGCTGATCATCGCCATTCCGCTGGGCATCGCACTGACCCGGCGCGGTCTGAGCAAGGCCGCGCCGCTGGTCACCGCGCTCGCCAACATCGGGCAGGCGACCCCGGCGATCGGTCTGCTGGCGCTGCTGGTGATCTGGCTGGGCATCGGCCCGTCGACCGCCATCACCGGCATGGTGATCTACGCGGTCCTGCCGGTGCTCTCCAACACGGTGGCCGGCCTGAAGGCGATCGAACCGACCCTGGTGGAGGCCTCGCGCGGCATCGGCATGTCGGCGATGGGGACGCTCAGGAAGGTCGAACTCCCGCTCGCCGTCCCGCTGATCCTGGCCGGTGTGCGGACCGCGCTGGTGCTGAACGTGGGCACGGCGACCCTGGCCACGTTCGGCGGTGGCGGCGGGCTCGGTGACCTGATCACGTCCGGCATCCAGACCCAGCGCATGCCGGTGCTGGTGCTCGGCTCCGTACTGACGGTGGTGCTGGCCCTGCTGGTGGACTGGCTGGCGTCCCTGGTCGAGGTGGCGCTGACGCCGCGCGGACTCGAGGTGGGGCGATGAGGACGAGGCGCGTGCGGACGGCCCTGGCGGGCGCGGCCGCCCTGGCCCTGGTGATGGCGGGGTGCGGACTGAAGAGCGGCTCCCCGATGGTGGACGACGTGGTGCCCGGGTCGGCCGGGCTCGGGCAGCCGCTGGACGGCGCCTCACTGACCGTCACCTCGAAGAACTTCAGCGAGAACATCATCCTGGGCCAGATGATCGGCCTCATCTTCAAGGCCGCGGGGGCGGAGGTCCTGGACCGGACGAACCTGCCGGGCTCCATCAGCGCCCGCGAGGCGATCGTGCAGGGCGACGCCGACGCGATGTACGAGTACACGGGCACCGGCTGGATCACGTACCTGGGCCACGCGAAGCCGATCACCAACCCGCTGGAGCAGTGGAAGGCGGTACGCGACGCGGACCGGAAGAACGGGGTGACGTGGCTGCCGCAGTCCACCCTGAACAACACCTACGCCCTCGCCATCAGCAAGAAGAACAACGCGAAGTACCACCTCAAGACGCTCTCCGACGTCGCCGCGCTGGCGAAGAAGAAGCCCTCGGCGGTGACGATCTGCGTGGAGAACGAGTTCGCCTCCCGCAATGACGGGCTGCCCGGGATGGAGAAGACGTACGGGATGTCGATCCCGGCCGCCAACATCAAGAAGATGGACGCGGGCATCGTCTACACCCAGGTGTCGAAGTCCGACTCCTGTCTGCTGGGCGAGGTGTTCACCACGGACGGGCGCATCAAGGCGATGAACCTGGACGTGCTGACGGACAACAAGCACTTCTTCCCGAACTACAACGCGGCGCCCGTCATCCACACCGCGACGTTCGACAAGTACCCGGTGATCGCGGCCCTCCTGGACCCGCTCAGCGCCCGGCTGACGACGGAGGTCGCACAGGTGCTGAACGCCAAGGTGGACGTGGAGGGCGAGGACCCGCACGAGGTGGCGAAGGACTGGCTGATCGAGGAGGGGTTCATCAAGGCGGGCTGACGGGCGGGATGGCCGCGGCCGGCCCCGGCCGGCCCCGGGTGTCAGCAGGCCGGGATCTTGCCTCCGTGGTCCAGCGCCCGCAGCGAGTCCACCGCGCCCTTGAGGGTCGTGACCGGGATGAGCCGGAGCCCCTTCGGCAGTTCGGACTTCGCCTCCTTGCACTCGGCCTTCGGTACGAGGAAGACGGTCGCCCCGTCCCGCCGGGCCGCCTGCGTCTTGAGCGAGACTCCGCCGACCGCGCCGACGTCGCCGTCCGCCTCGATGGTGCCCGTACCGGCGATGGTGCGGCCGCCGGTGAGATCGCCGCCGGAGCCGTCGCCGTCGAGCTTGTCCACGATGCCGAGCGCGAAGAACAGTCCGGCGCTGGGGCCGCCCACGTCGGCCAGGTGCAGGGTCACGTCGACCGAGCCGGGCTTCTTGCCGAGATAGGTCAGGGCGGCGTCGACCGCGGAGTCCTGCGACTGGGCCATGTCGTCGAGGTTGTGCTTCTCGATCTCCTTCTCGGAGCCGCCCGACGGATAGACGGAGTCGCGCGGCATGACCGCCCGGTCCGTGCGGAACCAGCTGTCGATCACGTCACCGATCCCGACGTCGGCGGTGGGCCCGGTGGCCACGATCGTCGTCATCCGCAGCTGGCCCTCGGTGGGCCGGGTCGGGGTGCCCTTGATGCTGATCACGGGGGTGCCGTGGTCGTCGCCGAGCACGTTCGCCGTCGTCCCCGGCTGCGCGAGAGTGAACGGCAGCGGCGCGAAGGCGGCGACACCGAAGAGGGCGAGGACCGGGAGGGCGCACAGGGCGAGGGTGCGGGGGCGCGAGTGGCGTGTGAACACCCACCCAATCTAACGGGCCGCGCGGTGCACCCGGCCCATCCAGCCCGYCCGGCGYTTGAGGGCGCCTTTCAGCCCGYCCGGCCCCATCCAGCCTGCCCGGCGTTTGAGGRCGGAACCGTCGCGCCGGGTGGCCGGCAGTCCCGGGAAGCAGGGACCACCCCTGACCGGTTCCGTCCTCAAACGCCGGACGGGCTGGGTCTGGCGGATTCGGGCGGAACCGTCGCGCCGGATGGCCGGCACTCCCCGGGAGCAGGGACCACCCCTGACCGGTTCCGTCCTCAAACGCCGGACGGGCTGGGTCTGGCGGATTCGGGCGGAACCGTCCCGCCGGGTGGCCGGCACTCCCCGGGAGCAGGGGCCACCTGACCGGTTCCGTCCTCAAACGCCGGACGGGCTGGGTCTGCGCACCCCGCCCCGCGCTAGCGAAGCGCGTCCGCGACCTCGCGTGCCGCGTCCACCACTCGGGGGCCCACCCGTTCCGGGACCGCGTCCGTGAGCATCACCACGCCGACGCTGCCCTCGACCCCCGTCACCCCCATCAGCGCGGCCGCGGCCCCGCTCGCCCCCGCTTCGAGCTCTCCCTGCGTGAGCGTGAACGCCGTCTCGCCCACCGGCTTCGCCCGGGCGGCGAGGATCGCCCGGCCCGCGGCACCCCGGTCGAGCGGGTGGCGGAAGCCGGCCCGGTAGGCCACGTGGTAGTCCGTCCAGGTCGGTTCGACGACCGCGACGGCCAGGGCGTCCGTGCCGTCGACCAGCGTGAGGTGCGCGGTGGCCCCGATGTCCTCGGCCAGCGAGCGCAGCGCGGGCAGCGCGGCCTCCCGGACGAGCGGATGCACCTGACGGCCCAGGCGCAGCACGCCCAGCCCGACGCGCGCCCGGCCGCCCAGATCCCTGCGTATCAGAGTGTGCTGCTCCAGTGTGGCGAGCAGACGGTAGACCACGGTGCGGTTCACGCCGAGTTTGTTGGACAACTCGGTGACCGTCAGGCCGTGGTCGGTGTCGGCGAGCAGTTTGAGGACACGCAGTCCTCGGTCGAGCGTCTGGGAGGTCTCCGCGGTCACGACGCCCTCTCCTCTTTGGTGAGCGGCGGCGGCTGTTCCCACGGGTTGTGCGCCACCGGTCCCAGCGGCGACGCACGGAGAGGCCGCCGGCCTGGCCAAGGCACCGGCTGCGCTCCGCGGCGGCACTGCCACGGGGCGTTCACATTTTTGGGACAGTAGCGAGCCAGTCCGCTCAGCGGAAGACCTCGTCCAGAATCCGGGCGTTCAAACGGAGGTGCTTGCGCCGGAAACACATAAGTGCCGGTCAGCGGGGCGCCGGCCGAACGGCGCGCATCTACGCGCGTCCATGTCGGCCGACTCCCTCGCGACGCTCCGTACACCGGACGTGAACCGGCGTTAACTCACCGTGAACAATTGCTGCACAGTTTTTCCGTTCACGAGTACCTCGCAGGCCCTGATCGCCTTCGTCGCCGGGTCCCGGACGGTGAAGTTGAGGGCGAACGTGCCGTCCAGCCCGATGACCCGGGTGACGTAGGAGTCGGCGGTCTGCTTGCCGTCCGCGGTGCGTCCGGTGACGGAGACCGTGGCGACGGGCGCGAAGCCCCGGCCGGTCACCTGGACCACCGTGCCGGGCGGCCCCTCGGGCGGCGAGAGCGCGAAGGAGGCCCCGGCCGGGACCGTGCCGTCCTGGACGGTGAAGGCGGCGGTTTCCGTACGCGGGTTGACGAGGACCTCACGGACGCGGAGGGCGACGGTGTCGGCCGCGTTGACGGTGAACGTCTGCGAGAACGCGCCGTCGAGGCCGACCACCTTGGTGCGTACGGCGTCGGAGGTCTTCGAACCGTCCGCCCGCAGCCCGGTGATGGACACGGTCGCCACCTTCGCGAAGCCCTGGCCGAGGACGGTGACCGCGGTGCCCTTCGGTCCGGACGCCGGGGTCAGGACGATGAAGGTCGGGGCGACGGTCAGCTCGGTGAGGGCCTGCTGCCCGCCCGCGGTGACCTGGAGTGCGTAGACGCCCCGCGCGGTGGATCCGGCGGCCGTGACGGTGCCGGCGAGGGTGCCGTCGGCGGCGATCCGCAGGGTGGAGCCGCTGATGCCGGCGGCGTTGCAGCCGGTTCCGTCGGCGGCGCACAGGGCGGCGGCGGGCGTGACGCCGGACGGCCAGCCGTCACCGGAGACGGCGATCGAGCCGCCCGGCTTGACCTTGGCCGTGCCCGCGGAGAGCGTGGCGGTGGCCTCGGTGACGGTGAACGGCGTGGTCAGCACGGTCGCCGGGTCGTTGCCCTCGTCGACCTGGATCGCGGCGATCGCCGGGTCCGAGACGGTGAAGTCGACGGAGAACGTGCCGTCGGGCCGGCTCTTCACATAGACGGCCGTGTCGTCGAGCGTCGCACCACCGGCGTCGAGACCGACGGTGTTGATCCACCTGTCCTGGTAGTAGTCGCTGCCGGTGACGGTGATGACGCTGCCGACGGGTCCACTGCCGCGGGAGAGGGCGATGGCTCGGGGGCCGTCGGGCACGAAGGCCCGGACGGTCAGGGGCGCGGTCGCCTCCTTCGTACCGTCGCCGACCTTCACGAGGTACGAGCCGTCCGGCACCGCGCCGGCCGCGGCGAGCACGGCGCTGCCGGTCAGCTGTCCGGAGGCGTTGATCGCGAGGGAGCTGCTCGCGAACTTCCCGGCGTCGCAGCCGCCGCCGTCCGCCGCGCACAGCGACGGTACGGGGGTGGCGCCCGCCGTCCAGCGGCTGCCCGACAGGGCGACCGCGGTGGACGGCCTGACCGCCGCGGTGGGGGCGATGAGGGTGGCCGGCTGACCGGCGCTGCCCTCGGCCGTCACGGTGCCGATGGAGCCGCCGCCCGCGGTGATCTCACAGGTGGTCGTGTAGTTGGAGCCGAGCACCTTCGTGCGGGTGATGTTGCGCAACGGGGTGAAGGTGATCGGGCCGCTCGCGTTGGCCGGGATGAGGAAGTCCCCTTCGTAGGGCGGGATCTCGATCGGTTTCCCGGACGGGACGTCGAGGCTGACCTCGGGTCCGGTGACGGTGACCGTGCCGGTGGCGCCGCCCGACATGGCGAGGTCGACGCTCGGGGTGGTGGGCACGTCGCTGAGGCCGATTCCGCTGGTGGCGGGGGACGGGCCGAGCGTCACCTTGGCGTGCACCTTGCCGCCCGGGTCGACGACGTCGGGGGTCAGCTCGATGCCGAACTGCTGCGGACCGGTCGCCTCGCCCTGGCCGGCGGGCAGGACGCAGTGGACGGTCGGGGTGATCGTGCCGGCGTGGGCGAGGGGGGCGAGCGCGACGGTTCCGCCGGTCCAGGCGAGTACGGCTCCGGCGCCGAGGGCGACGGCGCGGCGCCATGCCGGGCTGCCCGGTCTTCCGGTGGGTCTGCGATGCGCGAACATGCGGCTCCTCCAAAGGAAACGGAATGCGACTGATCCGAATGCGGAATGGACGACGCCCGCCTGCTCCCTTGCCGTACGGAACAGACGGGCGTCCTCGGTGCGTGCTTTTCCCGCGACCCTTTACAGCAGGGTCAGCGTGAGCGTGGCGCTGTAATCTCCGGGCCGGGTGAATTCGGGAACCGTGAGGGCGAGCCCCGCCTCGGCGTCGAACTTCCCGCCGGTGAACGGACGTGATCCGTCCGGATTCATCCGGCAGAGGCTCGCCGCCTCGCTCCCGAGCACGGTGGGCGATCCGGCGACCGGCGCCCCCACGCTCCCGTCCTGTGCCGTGCAGGCCGGCGCCCACCGCACCGCTCCGGCCGGGATGGTGTTCCCGTCGGCGCTCGTGAAGCCGGTGAGGGTGGCGGTCAGGGACCAGCCGCTGTTCACGCCGCGGGCGTCCTGCACCTCCACCCGGTTGAGGTGGGCCCGCTGCACGCCGCTGTCCCCGCCCAGGACCGTCTCACCGAAGTCGACGGTGTCACCGTCCTGGGTCATGGACAGCGTCCCCGCCCTGACCTGGGTGGACAGCTGCTGCTCGGCCGTGCTGCCGTCCCCGCCGCCACCGGTGGTCACGGTGAACGGGGCGGTGCGTACGGTCGCCGGGTCGTTGCCCTCGTCGGCCTGGACGGCGGCGACGGCGTCGGAGATGACGGTGAACTCGACGGCGAAGGTGCCGTCCGCGCCGCTCTTGGCGTAGACCGCGCTGTCGTCGAGCGTGCTGCCCGCGGCGTCGAGGCCGATGACGTTGATCCAGCGGTCCGGGTTGTAGTTCCGGCCGCTGACGGTGATCACGCTGCCGACCGGGCCGCTGTCCGCCGACAGCTCGATCTCCCGGTTGCCGGCCGCGACGGCCTTGACGGTGAGGGGGGCGGTGGCCTCCTTCGTCCCGTCGTTGACCTTCACCTCGTAGCTGCCGTCGGGTACCGCTCCGGCCTCGCCGAGGGTCGCGGTGCCGGTGAGCGTGCCGTAGGAGTCGATCCTGAGGGCGTGGGCGACGAACTTCAGCGGGTCGCAGCCCCCGCCGCCCACCGCGCACAGGGACGGCACCGGAGAGGCGTCCGGGGTCCATCCCGAACCGCCCAGCTTCACGGCGGTGTTCGGGCGTACCGGGTCGGCGGGCGCGGTCAGGGTGGCGGGCTCCGCCGCGGAGCCCTCCGCGGTGACCGTGCCGATGGAGCCGCCGCCGTCGACGATGTCGCAGGGTGTCTCGAAGACCGATCCGAACACCTTCGTCTGCGTCAGCGTGCGGATCGGAGCCAGCGAGATCTCGCCCGAGGCGTCCGCCGGAAGCAGGAAGTCACCTTCGAACGGGGGGAACTCCATGGGCGTGTCGACCGGGACGTTCATGCTGAACTCGGCGCCCCGCACCGTGACGGTGCCCGTGGCCCCGCCGGACATCGCCAGGTCGAGGCTGATGGTGGTCGGCACGTTCTCCAGGGCGATCTGGCTGGTGGCCGGGGACGGGCCCAGTGTCACCTTCGCGTGCACCTTGCCGCCCGGTTCGACGACGGCCGGCGACAGGTCGACGGTCATCTCCTGCGGCCCGGTCGCCTCGCCCTGGCCCGCGGGCAGGACGCAGTGCACGGTCGGGGTCACCGTGCCGGCGGCGGCCGCGGCCGCTGCGGCCGGAACGTCCGGTGGGGACGGTGCGGCCGTCGCCCCGACGCAGCCCAGTGACAGTACGAAGCAGGCCGCGAGCAGACCGGTCACACCGGGTCTTCGTCGTCGGATCACCTGACACCCTTTCATGGACCATTGATTGCGCACATTGAGGAGGTCACGTGCAGAGAAGTCAAGAGAGAGCCGATTGATCCTTTCGGAAATGCCCTAAAGGGATTTTGGAAGACGTTCCTCACATACCTGTTGACTTCTTCGAAGATCACCGTTTCACTGCTGCCGACATGCCGGGCCCGGCACGCAGATCCGTACGTACAGCGAAATGCACCGAGTGCAGCGAGACGGCGGATCTACGGAATTCAAACCGGAAGGAGTTCCACCCGTCATGTCGATCTCATCCACCCGCACACCTGCCCGAAGACGCCTGCCGCTGGTCCTGGCGGCGGCGTGTTCGGCCGGCGCCCTGCTCGCCCTGTCGTCACCGACCGCCTCCGCGGTGGCCCCGCTCTCCGCGACGGCCACCTTCGACTGCGGCTCGTGGGGCAACGGTCTCGCCACCCTGACCGCCGCCGACAACGGCACGACCAAGTCGATCAAGCTCACGTCCTCGGCGATCACGATGCCGGCCGGCTCAAGTGCCGACCCGAACAGCATCACGACGACGCTCAAGGTCTCCAAGACCTCGGGCGGAGTCACCAGTCAGGTCCAGTTCTCCGCCAAGGCCAACCCGGGCATGAGCTATCCGAACCCGATCACCCTCGGGCCGCTGAAGCTCAGCTCCGGCACCCTGGCGGCCGGCGACAGCACCAACTCCGTGGTGCTGTCGGCTCCCGCGACCGCCACCAACTGGTCACTGCGGATCGTGACCTCGTCCCCGACGTCCGCCACCGTGTACTGCGTGGCGACGTCCGTACAGTCCGCTCCGTTCGTCTGGTAGCGGCCCCGGCATGACGCCGGCCCGGGGCGGGGAACCGCTGTTCCCCGCCCCGGGCCGGTGCGTCGCTGTGCCGCCGCGGACTCACGTCATGCGGGTGGCCCACTCCTGGACCTTCTTGATCCGCTGCTCGATCTGTCCGGCCGTGGCCTCCGCGCTCGGCGGCCCGCCGCACACCCGGCGCAGCTCGGTGTGGATGACCCCGTGCGGCTTGCCGCTCTGGTGCGTGTAGGCGGACACCATCGTGTTCAGCTGCTTGCGCAGCCCCAGCAGCTGCTTGTGCGTGACCACCGGCCGGTCCTCGGCCGGCTTCTCCAGCAGGTCGGCCTCCGAGGCGGGCTTCTGCCGGCTGTGCGCGATCTGCCGGGTCTGGCGCTTCTGGAGCAGCAGCTGCACCTGGTCGGGTTCGAGCAGCCCGGGGATGCCTAGGTAGTCCTGCTCCTCCTCGCTGCCCGGGTGCGCCTGCATGCCGAACTCGGCACCGTCGTACAGCACCCGGTCGAAGACCGCGTCGGACTCCAGCGCCTCGAAGGGCAGCTGCTCCTCGGTCTCCTCGTCCTCCAGCTTCTCGGCGTCGGCGAGGAGCTTGTCCTCCTCGGAGAACGGGTTCTCCTCGTCGCTGCCCTTCTTGGGCTTGTCGAGGACGTGGTCCCGTTCGACCTCCATCTCGTTGGCGAAGTCGAGGAGCATCGGAATCGTCGGTACGAAGACGGAGGCGGTCTCGCCGCGCCTGCGGGAGCGCACGAAGCGGCCGACGGCCTGGGCGAAGAAGAGGGGCGTCGAGATGGTGGTGGCGTACACACCGACGGCCAGGCGCGGCACGTCGACGCCCTCCGACACCATGCGGACGGCGACCATCCAGCGCGATCCGTCCTCGGTGAACGCGTCGATCTTCTTCGACGCGGCCTTCTCGTCGGAGAGGACGACGGTGGGCTTCTCGCCGGTCACCTTCTTGAGGATCTTGGCGTACTCGCGCGCCGACTCCTGGTCGGTGGCGATGACGAGCCCGCCCGCGTCCGGGATGCCCTTGCGGACCTCGGTGAGCCGCTTGTCGGCGGCGCTGAGGACGTTGGGGATCCAGTCGCCGGTGGGCGAGAGCGCGGTGCGCCAGGCCTGCCCGATGGCGTCCTTGGTCATCGGCTCGCCGAGCCGGGCGGCGATCTCGTCACCGGCCTTGGTGCGCCAGCGCATGTTGCCGCTGTAGCTGAGGAAGATCACGGGGCGGACGACGCCGTCGGCGAGCGCGTTGCCGTAGCCGTAGGTGTAGTCGGCCGAGGAACGCCGGATCCCGTCGTTGCCCTCCTCGTACGCGACGAAGGGGATCGGGTTGGTGTCCGAGCGGAACGGCGTGCCGGTGAGGGCGAGCCGGCGGGTCGCCGGGTCGAACGCCTCCTGGCAGGCCTCGCCCCAGGACTTCGAGTCACCGGCGTGGTGGATCTCGTCGAGGATGACCAGGGTCTTGCGCTGCTCGCACCGGTTGCGGTGCAGCATCGGGCGGACCCCGACACCCGCGTACGTGACCGCGACCCCGTGGTACTCCTTGCTCACGGGGCCCGCGCTGTACTCGGGGTCGAGCTTGATCCCTATCCGGGCGGCCGCCTCCGCCCACTGCTTCTTCAGGTGCTCGGTGGGCGCGACGACGGTGATCTGCTGCACGACGTGGTGGTGGAGCAGCCATGAGGCGAGGGTCAGCGCGAAGGTGGTCTTCCCGGCGCCGGGGGTCGCGACGGCGAGGAAGTCGCGCGGCTGCTCCTGGATGTACCTCTCGAGGGCGCCCTGCTGCCAGGCTCGCAGCTTTCCGGCCGTGCCCCAGGGGGCGCGGCCGGGAAAGGCGGGTGAGAGGTGGTGGGAGGCGGTAGTAGTCACGGTCTCCGGTTCGGGTCTCTCGGGTACGTGGGGTGCTGTCCGCACGGACCGGGACGGGCCCGTACGCGATACGACAACCGGGCCACCTTACCGGGGGGCGGGGTGCGATCCGCCTCGGACTGCGCCGCTCCGGACGTAATTGCGACCGCTCTCACACCGTGTCGACGACCAGTTCGCGCAGCCCCTGCGAGATGGCTTTGACCTCGTCCATGTCGCCGGTGGCGACTGCGATGACCAGGCGTTCCGCCGCGTCGATGTCGGGGAGGAGATCGACGCCGTTCATCGCCAGGAAGGTCACGCACGACAGCCAGGCGGTGCGCTTGTTCCCGTCGAAGAGCGGGTGGTTGATCGCCAAGGACTGCAGAAGTGCGGCTGCCTTGTCGATGACGTCCGGATACGCCTCCTCGCCGAACATGGCAGCGGACGGCCGATGGGCGGCAGACTCCAGGAGCCCGGCGTCGCGGACCACGATCTGCATGTCGGGGCAGGCGTGCTCGGCGATGACGAGAATGTCTTCGGCCGCCAGATAGACGCAGCTCACTTGAGCCGCTCCATGAGCTCGCTCCACTTGGCCGCCTGCTCCTTCGCCGTCTTGCGGACGATGGCCTGCTGAGCGGTTCTGGCCAGATAGTCGTCCACGGCCTGGAGCAGTATGGCGTGCATGCTCGTGCCCTCCTGCTCGGCGCGCTGCTTGAGGGCTTCCGTCTGGTCGTCACGAAGACGCAGGTTCATGGCCATACCAGAACGGTACCACCGCATGGGGCCAAACCGGTACCAGCTAAGAAGCCCGCACCCGCGCAGCCACCCAGGCCCCCGCCAGCGCCACCCCCGCCATCGGCAGGAACACCACCGCGAACGCCCCCGGGTGCGTCGGGTTGGACTCTCGCTCGCCGCCGGCGGCGGGACGTGGGCGCTCGGCTCGTACGTACAGTCCCGGCCCCGCATGGAACCGCACCGCGCCCACCGCTCCCCCGCCGAGCGCCGCGAACGCCGCGCCGCCCGCGGCCAGCAGCAGGACGTTGGAGAGGCCGTCGGA
This sequence comes from Streptomyces sp. OR43, assembly GCF_008042275.1. Classification (GTDB taxonomy): domain Bacteria; phylum Actinomycetota; class Actinomycetes; order Streptomycetales; family Streptomycetaceae; genus Streptomyces. The sequence continues at coordinate 651,082 of NZ_RDBK01000043.1, forward strand.
GATCTGGAGGGCCGCGGAGTTCGCGCCCGCCTCCTCCGGCGCGGACAGCTTCAGCAGCAGCACGCTCGTCGAGGCGATCACCATGCCCATGCCGAAGCAGCCGAAGGCCCAGGCCACGGCGACCGTCCAGACCGGCACCCCGTCGATCAGCACGGCGGTCGCCGCCGCGATCGCCGCGGCGACCAGCACCATGCTGCCCACCATCAGCCGGTCGCGGTGCGGTTCCATGCGGGGCCGGGACTGTACGTACGAGCCGAGCGCCCACGTCCCGCCGCCGGCGGCGAGCGAGAGTCCGGCCATCGTCGGGGACATCCCGCGCTGGGTGACGAGCATCAGCGGGACGAACGACTCGGCGGCGATGAACGACCCGGCCGCCACCCCGCGCAGCAGCACCACCGAGGGCAGCCCGCGGGCTGCGCGACCCGTGCCCGGGGGCAGCAGGCCGCGGATCGCCGGGACGAGCAGGGCGATACCGGCGGCGGCCGGCAACAGGGAGAACCAGTTCCGCTCCTGCCCGGCGTACTGGAGCAGACCGGCGCCGAGCGAGATGCCCAGCGCGAGCGCGATGCGCCGGCGGTCGTACAGCTCCACCGGCGCCGCCGGGTCCGCGGGCCCGGACGCCGTCCGCCGGATCGCGGGCAGCGCGAGCGCCAGCGGGAAGACCACCAGGACCGGAATGCCGACGAAGACCCAGCGCCAGCCCAGGTGCTCGGTCACGCTTCCGGAGGCCAGCGGCCCGACGACGGACGGGATCACCCAGCTCGCGGCGAACGCGGCCAGGATCGACGGCCGCAGGTGCTCCGGATAGGCCCGGCTGATCACCACGTACAGCGCGACGATCACCAGCCCGCCGCCGAGCCCCTGCACGGCCCGGCCCGCGATGAACATCCACATGGTGCCCGCGGTCCCGGACAGCAGCAGCCCCGCCCCGAAGGCGCTGATCCCCGTCGCGAGCGGGGCGAGCGGCCCGCGCCGGTCGGCCCACTGGCCGGAGAGCACCATGGCGAAGAGGCTGGTGGTGAAGTACGCCGAGAACGCGAACGCGTACAGCGGGATGCCGTGCAGCTCACGGGCGGCGACCGGCATCGCGGTCCCGACCGCCGTCGCCTCGAACGCGATCAGGAAGACGACGGAGACGATGCCGATGCTGAGCGCCCGGTAGGTGCGTCCGAGGACGCCTTCGGGCGCCGTGGCGACCGCTGTCCCCGGTATGTCGTCGGTGTCTTCGGTGCGGGGCGAGACATCGGCGTCACGCGGTTCCAGGGCGGTCATGAACCCAAGAGTAAGGGGCGAAATCCGGCATGGGACCTGTCGTGGGTCGCCCCGGTTCTCGTCCGTTGGTCGTAGGACCGGGACGGGCGGGACCGCCGGTGATCGTGAACGCCGTATGGCAGTCGCGTTGCACGGCGGGAGGCGCCCTTGTCCGCCGTACCGGCCGGGGCCTACGGTCGGGATGTCACCACAACCCCGACCGTGTGCCCGAGAGGCTCAGGGGCTCGACTGCAACTCGAGTTACACCGGTTCGAATCCGGTCACGGTCTCCGCACCGGACCGCCCGCCCCTCACACCGAGGGGCGGGCGGTCCGTCGTTCTGCCAGGTCAGCGGCCGGACACCGCGTCCGGCTCCCGGTCGCCCGCGACGGCCGGCCCCGCGGGCTCCGGGCTCCGGCCCCGCGCCCTGCGCACCGCGTACGCGACGAGGACGACGGCCAGACTGCCGAGGCTCGTCAGCAGCTGGGTGCGCTGGTCGGCGATGACGGCCATGGCCACCAGCACCGCCGCGAATCCGGCCATCACCACCCACGTGAGGTACGGGAAGAGCCACATCCGCAGGGTCAGCCGCTCGGGCTCCTCGCGCTCCAGCCGGCGGCGCATGCGCAGCTGGGACGCGCCGATCATGAGGTACATGAAGATGGCGATGGCGCCCGAGGAGTTCACCAGGTACGTGAACACGGTGTCCGGGGACAGGTAGGCCAGCAGCACCGAGATCCAGCCGACCACGGTTCCGGCGAGGATCGCGCGGGCCGGGACCTGACGCTTGTTCGTCGCCACCAGCCAGGTGGGGGCGTCGCCGTGGGTGGCCAGCGCCCGCAGCATCCGCGAGGAGACGTACACCGAGGAGTTGAGCACGCTCAGCACGGCCGTCAGGATCACGACGTCCATCACGACACCGGCGCCCGGCAGCCCGATGATCTTCCAGGCCGCGACGTACGGACTGGCCAGGACCTGGGCGCTGTCCCACGGCACGATCGTGACGACGAGGACGATGGAGCCGACGTAGAAGAGGATGATCCGCCAGATGATCCCGGTGGTGGCGCGGGCCACCGAACGCTCGGGCTCCTTGCTCTCGGCGGCGGCGATGGTGACGATCTCCGCTCCGCCGAACGCGAAGATGACCACGACGATCGCGGAGAAGATCGCGGTGAATCCGTTGGGCGTGAAGCCGCCGTGCGCGGTCAGGTTGGAGAAGTCGAAGGACGAGTCCGGCCAGCCGCCGAAGACGTAGAGACCGCCGACGATCAGGAAGGCCACGATGGCCGCGACCTTGACGGAGGAGAACCAGAACTCGAACTCGCCGAACGACTTCACGGAGAGCAGGTTGGTCGCGGTCATCACGACCATCAGACCCATGGCCAGCACCCAGAGCGGCAGGTCGAGCCACGCGTGCAGGATCGCGGCGCCCGCGACGGCCTCCACGGCCACGATGATGACGTAGTAGTACCAGTACAGCCATCCGATGGTGAATCCCGCCCAGGGCCCGATGGCGGTGCGGGCGTAGTCGGCGAAGGAGCCCGAGGACGGCTTCGCCACGACCATCTCGCCGAGCATCCGCATCGTGCACAGCACGAGGGCGCCGGCCAGGCAGTAGGACACGATCGCGGCGGGGCCCGCGGTCTTGATCACCGAGCCGCTGCCGACGAACAGCCCGGCGCCGATCGCGCCGCCGATCGCGATCATCGACATGTGGCGGTTGCGCAGCGAGCGGCTGAGTTCCGGTTGCGGCTTCCGCGGTTCCTTCTGCGGTTCCTTCTGCGGTACGGGGGAAGTCATGGCAGCTCCAGTCAGGGGCAACGTCGTACAAGGGGGCGGGGAAACCCCTCGGGCGGGTGCGGGCGCGCCGTCGGGAAGCGGCGGCCGGGCGGGGGTCCCGGCCGCGGTGGCGTCAGGTCCAGTCGCCCTCGCGGCCGCCGCCGATCACCCAGCTGAGCGACCGGAAGCGGCGCAACGCCGTCACGGCGTCGCGGGTCTGGATGCGCACGGTCCGGGGGCCGGAGAGTGCCACTCCGGACAGTGCGCTCGCGCGGTCCGCGAGGTGCGGGCTGTCCACGTCGACCTCCACCACGTGCGGCGCGGGGCGCGCGGCGGGCCGTGGCGGGGGCGAGGAGAGCGCTGCCGCGGCCTCGCGGCGGATGTCGGCCGCCGTGACGGCCGGGGTGCGGCAGACGGCCGCGTGCCGGGAGATCGCCTTCTTCACGGTGACGGTCCGGCAGCCGGGGGCGTACGCGGCGGCTTCGCGGCAGGTCACGTCGTCGCCGGTGACGAGGACGACCGGGACGCCGGCCTCGGCGGCGACCAGTGCGTTGAACCCGCCCTCGCCGACGGGCTCGCCGTCGATACGGACGCCGAGGATGCTGTGCGAGAGGTAGGTGTGCGCGAGGACGCCCTGTTCGCCGGCACCGGTGTGGTAGCCGACGAACGCGACGGCGTCGATGCCCTCCTCCAGTCCTTCCAGCATCCCGAGCGGCTTGTGCCGGCCGACGATCAGGACGGCGCGGGGGTCGAGTTCCTCGATGAGGACGTTGTCCATGCCGCAGTGCGCGTCGTTGACGACGATCTCGTCCGCTCCGGCGTCGGCGAACCCGGCGACGGCGGCGTTGACGTCCTGGGTGAGCAGCCGGCGGAAACGTTCGTAGCGCGGTGTCCCGGTGGTGACGTCCGCCGGGGAGACGGTGCCCGTCGCCCCTTCCATATCGGCGGATATGAGGACGCGCTTCATGCCGTGACCTCCTGCTCCGCTCCGTCCGCGCACAGCGCCACGAGGGCGTCCGCGTGGGTCAGGCCGCTCTCCTCGACGACTTCGCGGATGCTCTGGGCCTCGCGGACCAGGGCGAGGCGGACCTGTCCGGCCGCGTCCGTGCGATAGCCGTACACGGCCGGTCTGGGCAGGGAGTTGTACGAGAAGTGCGAGGAGAAGTAGTACGCGCCGGTGTCGTACAGCGCCACCACGTCACCGGGCTCGACGGCCGGGAGTTCGCGGGCGGTCGCGGTCAGGTCCCCGGCGAAGCAGCACGGTCCAGCGATGTCCACGATCCGGAGCGGTCCGTCCTTGGGGCGGCCCGCGGCGTCGAACACGCCGACGCGCAGGGGCCAGGCGTCCGGCATGAACACGGTGCGGGTGGCCACCTGGGCTCCGGCGTGGGTGACGGCGATGTGCCGGCCGCCGGACGACTTGGTGTACTCGACGACCGAGGCGATGGTGCCGCTCTTGGCCAGCAGGGAGCGGCCGAACTCGGTGACGAGGGTGTAGCGGCCGTCGAAGAGCCCGGGGGCGGCGGTGCGCAGCTCGGCGACGTAGTCCGAGTAGGTGGGCCGGTCGTCCTCGGTGTCGAAGTTGACGGGCAGGCCGCCGCCGATGTCCAGGCCGGTGATCTGTGCGCGCCCCAGCTGCTCGTTGATCCGCTCCGCGAGCTCGTACGCGGCGCTGACGCCCTGGGCGATGAGCGGCAGCGGGCAGCCCTGGGAGCCGACGTGGGCGTGCAGGCGGTTGAGCCAGGGGCGCCGGGTGAAGGCGTCGATCACGGCGTCCACGGCGCCCGGATCGCGGAGCGCGACGCCGAACTTGGAGGTCGCGGTGGCGGTGCTCATCGCGCCGATGGCACCGGCGCCGACCTGGGGGTTGACGCGCAGTCCGATGGGTCCGGCGGGCTCGCGGCCGGCCAGCAGACGGTCGACGCGCTCCAGCTCCTGGAAGTTGTCCAGGTTGATCGCGATGCCGTGCTCCAGCGCGAACTCCAGCTCCTCGACCGTCTTCGCGGGGCTGTCGAAGACCAGCCGGCCGGGGGTGAAGCCGGCGGCGAGGGCCTGCTCCAGCTCGCCGGGCGAGGCGACCTCGCAGCCCATGCCGGCCTCGGCGAGCAGCCGCAGCACCGGTACCAGTCCGCACGCCTTGGCCGCGAACGTGTGGTGGACCGCGGCCGGTCCCTCGAACGCCTCGTTCAGCGCGCCCACCGCGGCCAGCACCCCGTCGACGTCGAGGAGGCCGATCAGGGGCGCGCCGGGGCCGAGCAGGCCGTCCTCGACGGCATGCGCGAGCGCCGCCTCGCGGGCCCGCTTGCGCTGGGGGGCCGAACCGGATGTCACCTGAACCACACTCCTGAGGGATCGCTCGTGCGCCGCGCTCGTCCTGCCGCGGGCCGTTGTGCCCAGCTTCGGTGCGCGAGGCCCGGCATGTCTTCGTCGGCCACGACGATGCCTGGCCGGCCGGTCCGTCCGGAGCGACAATGAAATGATCATGAGAGGCGGTGCGGTCTCCGCTCCGCCTCAGGCGGTGCGCCTGTCCAGGCGCAGTCCCACGTCCGCCAGGAGCCGTACGGCCGGGTCCGCCAGGTCGACGCCGAACAGGTCTCTGGCCCGGCGCAGCCGGTACCGCAGCGTGTTGGGGTGCACATTGAGGCGCCGTGCCGCGGCGGCCGTGTCGCCGAAGGCGTCGAGGTGCGCGGCGACCGATTCGCCGTACCGCGAGCCGTGTGCCCGGTCGTGCGCGGTCATCGCGTGCACCGGCCCCTCCGTCGCTCCCCACAGCGGCTCCACCCGGTCCAGCAGCCGCAGCACCGCCGCCTCGGCCGCCACCTCCGCGTACGACGCCACCGCCGACCCGGTTCCGCCGGCGGGCAGGCGTGCGGCCCGCTCCCTCAGCACCCGTACCACCAGCTCTGCCGCGTCACGGGAGCCGGGCAGTTCCGACAGGTCCGCCACCACGGGCCCGGCGCCGGCGAAGACCACGCCGCGCTCCACGCCGCGGGCCGTCGCCAGCAGGGTGCGCGCGGGGTCCGTCTCTCCGTCCACGGCCGGCACCAGGGCATACAGCCGCTGCCCCGACCGCGCGGTGACACACCCGGGGCGGTACGCGGCGGCCTGCAACGCGAGGACGTCCAGCACCCGTTGCCCCACGTCGCCCGGCGCGGGCTCGGGGCCGTCGTGCGCCTCCGCCACCATCACGGCGTACGGCCGGCCCCGTACGATCCCGATGTCGTGCGCGGCCTGCGCGCTGCCCGCCAGGAGCGCGTGCACCGCGCCCTCGCGCGCCCAGGCCGCGGCCCGGCCCCACGTCCGGTGGTGCGACAGATGCGGGACCGCCGCGCGGCCCGCCGTCCGCAGCGCGGCGACCGCGTCCTCGGCCAGCGGGCGCCCGTCCGTGGCGGCCCAGATCGAGCCGAGGACCTCGGACCCGTGCCGCACCGCGACGGCCAGCCGCTCGGCGTACCGGTCGTCGGCGGGGAGCCGCACCACGTCGTCGGTGTTCCACAGGGCCTGGAAGAAGCCGCTCTCCCGCAGTTCGACGACGCGCCAGCGGGGCACTTCCTGGCCCAGGATCGTGAGCCTGCGCATCGGGTCGGGCTCGTGGTCCATGCGTGAGTACGCCAGCACCCGGGACTGCGGGTCCTCGATGGTGATCGCCCCGCCGACGAGGTCCGCCACGGTGTTGGCCAGGCCCGACAGATCGCCGAGCCGCAGGCCGTCCACCCCTGCCGCGCCCCCGGACCGGTCGGGGATGCTGTGCACCAGCGCCGTCCGCAGCCGGCCGAGCACCTCGGTCCAGCCCTGTTCCGGCCGCCGGGTCAGCAAGGCCGTACGCCCCCGCTCAGCCGCCTCCAGCAGAGCCGTCCGAGGCCCCCGGGTGCCGCGCCGCATCACGACGGCCGCGGCCCCGGCGCGGTCCGCCGCGCGCAGTACGTCGACCGCCTCGGGCGAGGCGACCTCCACGCCGACGGCCAGCAGGACCATGCCGGTGGCCGCCCACGTCTCCTCGTCGCGTTCCTCGCCCGGGTCGTGGAGCACCACGTCACTGACGCGCACACCGGTGCCGAGCGGTGCCACGGCGACATCGAGCGTCCCGGCGGCGATCAGCGCGAGGAGCTGCGCCAGGGTGGGGCCGCTTTCGGACCGGTCGGCTTCAAAGGGGTGCATCCGCACATAGTGGCCCGGACCGGCCCGGCGCGGCCATGCCCTGGGTCACTGCCGCGCCGGGGCCGGGATCAGGACGTGGGAGCGGCGACGGCCGCCTGCGGTCTGATCGGGAGGCGGTTGACGGGGCGGCCGGTGGCCGAGCGGACCGCGGCGGCCACCGCGGCCGGCGAGGTCACGACCGGGACCGCCGAGGCGGGCTTGGCGCCGAAGGGGGCCACCACGTCGCGTTCCTCGACGAGCTTGACGATGCGGATGTCCGGAGCGTCCAGGGCCGTCGGCAGCGCGTAGCCCGTCAGGTCGGGGTGGCGGACGAGACCGCGGGCGCTGCGGAGGTTCTCCGTCAGAGCGGCCCCGATGCCCTGCGTGACGCCCGCCTCGATCCGGGTCGCCAGCTGGGACGGATTGAGGACCCGGCCGACGTCCTGGGCGACGGCCATCTCCACGACGCGGACCGAGCCGAGCTCGATGTCGACGTCCACGACCGCGCGGATCGCGCAGAACGCGAGGCCGACGAAGGCGTCGCCCTGGCCGGACTCGTCGAGCGGTTCGGTGGGGTGCGGGCGGCACTGGGCGGTGGCCCAGAGTTCCTTGCCGTCCATCGCCTCGGTGACGGTCGTGGAGAGCACGCCGTCGTAACTGGTGATCTTGCCGTCGGCGATCTGGAGCAGCTCGGTGGACATGCCGAACTTGTGGGCCAGCGGCTGGAGCAGCTGGGTGCGGACCATCTTCGCCGCGCGTTCGACCGCTCCGGCGGAGACCCAGGTGTGGCGGCCGTGCGTCGCAGGACCGGCCGGGGGCTGGTCGGTGTCGACGGACGCGACGTGCACCTCTTCGATGCCGAGCGTCTCCTGCACGACCTGACGGGCCAGCGTGGTGAAGCCCTGCCCGGTCTCGACGGCGGCGCAGATGACGGTGGCGACGCCGTCGTGGACCCGGACGGTGGCCGTGGAGACCTCGTCGGCGCCCTCGGCGCCGAGCATGTGGACCATGCCGAGCGCGTACCCGACCCCGCGCCGCACCGCGCCGGGTTCGCCCGCGCCCTCGGGGCCACCGGGCAGCAGCCAGTCGTCCTCCGGGGAGTCCTTGGGCAGCGAGGGCAGCGGGAAGTCCCGGACGGAACGCAGGAGCTCCGCGACCGGGGCGGGGCAGGTGACCGTCTGCCCGGTGGGCAGGATGTCGCCGGTGGACAGGACGTTGCGCATCCGCAGCTCGGCCGGTTCGATGCCGAGCTTGGCCGCGAGCTTGTCCATCTGGCCCTCGTACGCGGCGCAGACCTGCATCGCGCCCTCGCCCCGGACGTGGCCGGAGGGCGGGTTGTTCGTCCGGACCGCCCAGCCCTCGATGAAGGCGTGCGGCACGACGTACGGACCGCAGGCGAAGGCGACCGCGGCGGCCAGGGACTCCGACGAGGCGTCGGCGTAGGCGCCCGCGTCCAGGAGGATCTGGGCCTCGACCTTGACCAGGCGGCCCTCGGCGTCCGCGTGGTGGCGGTAGCGGAGCAGCGTGGGGTGGCGGTGCGCGTGGCCGAGGAAGGACTCCTCGCGGGTGGCGGCCAGCTTGACCGGGCAGCCGGTGCGCAGGGCGAGCAGGCCGAGCGGGAGCTGGAAGCCGGGGTCCTCGCGGTCGCCGGTGGCGCCGGGCACTCCGGTGACGACGACCTTCACCCGGTCGGGTTCCAGGCCGAAGCAGGCGGCGGCGAGGTCCCGGTCGGTGTGCGGGTCGGTGGACGCGGTGTAGATCTCCACACCGCCGTCGGGGCGGGGCACGGCGAGTCCGGCCTCGGCGCCGATGGGTGCCGGGTCCTGCCGGCCGATGCGGTAGAGGCCCTCGACGATGACCTCGCCGGTGATCTCGGGGTCGCCGTAGCGCAGCGGGATGTGGCGGATCAGGTTGCCGTCGGGGTGCAGCGGCTCGGCGGCGAAGGCCTTCTCCGGGTCGGTGACCGGTTCCAGCACCTCGTACTCGACGGTGATCGCGGCGGCGGCGAGCCGGGCGGTGTCCGGGTGGTCGGCGGCGACGGCGGCGATCGGTTCGCCGTGGTGGCGGACCAGGTCGGAAGCGAAGACGGGGCGGTCGACGACGCGACGGCCGTAGGCGCTGTCGCCGGGGACGTCCTCGTGGGTGACGACCGCGCGCACCCCGGGCATCCCGGCGGCGGCCGAGGTGTCGATCGACAGGATGCGGGCGTGCGGGTGCGGGGAGCGGAGCACGGCCGCCCAGAGCAGTCCCTCGGCCCACAGGTCGGCGGCGTACGGGAACGTGCCCTCGGTCTTGGCACGGGCGTCGGCGGGCGGCAGGGAGGCGCCGAGGCCGAGCAGCGGCTGCTCGGTTCCGGGGCCGCCCGGGCCGTCCAGTGACGGGATGCTGATCGCCGTGTGGGTAGCGCCCGCCGCGGTGGCCGCGTCGTTGCTCACGCCATGCCTCCGTCCTGGAGATGGGCCTGCACACTACCCGCGCCCGGCGCCGCCTGGTGCGGGATGCGGGCCTCGTCCGCCTCGGCGGATTCCTGCGCGGGCGCCGAGGCCGCCTCGGAGGCGGCCTCCCGGCCCGCGATGACGTCGTTCACGGCGTCGAGCACGCCGCGGTAGCCGGAGCAGCGGCAGAGGTTGCCGCAGAGCGCCTGGCGGGTCTCCAGCTCGCTGGGGGCGTGGTTGCCCTCCAGCAGGTCGTGGACGGTCATGGCCATGCCGGGGATGCAGAAGCCGCACTGGACGGCGCCGCACTCGGCCAGGGCGCGCTGGACGTCGGACGGCTCACCGTCGACTGCCAGGCCCTCGACCGTACGGACCTCGCTGCCCGCCGCCGTGGCCGCGGGGACCAGGCAGGAGGCCACGAGACGGCCGTCCACCTGGACGTTGCAGGCACCGCACTCGCCCTGCGAGCAGCCGTCCTTGGCGCCGGCGAGGCCGAGGCGCTCGCGCAGCACGTAGAGCAGCGACTCACCGATCCAGGCGTCGGTGACGGGCCGGTCGGTGCCGTTCACATGCAGGACGTAGGAGGTGGCGGGGTGCTCGCTGGGCAGGTCGAGCGCGGGGGCCGGCGGGGCGTCCGGGACCGCGTCCTCCAGGACCACGTCCTCGGGCGCCGCGCCGTCCTGGACCGGGCCGTCCGGAGCCGCGTCGTCCGGCAGTGCGTCGTCCGGGGCCGCCGCATCGGGCTGCTCCGGGCCGGCCGCCTGTCGCGCGTCCTCGGGCCCGGTTGCCGCGTCGGCGTCCGGCGCGTCCGGGGAGCCGGCCTCGGTGCCGTCGGCGGCCGGGTCCGTGCCGGGCTCGTCCGCCGGGTCGTCGGCCGGCGTCTCGGCGGCGGGCTCCGGCAGCGGGCCGAGGTCCGTGCCCAGCGCCGGGGTGTCTCCGGCACCGGGGCGCGGTTCCTGCGTCGCCCAGGGCGCGGGCGCACCGCCCGGCAGCGTGGCCGGCGGGGTGCGGTCCGCGTACCAGCCGGCGGCCAGCGCGGAGGCCGAGAACTCGCCGGACTCCTCCGGGAGATCGCCGTCGGCGACCGGGATCGTCCACTGTCCGGTGTGACCGGCCGCCTCGGCGGGGCCGGTCACGGACTCGGTCTCGGCGAAGTTCCACTGGCCGGTGGCGGCCGCGGTCCCGGGGTACTGGTCCGGGTACGTCCGGTCCGGGTACGTCCGGTCCGGGTACTCCTGAGCCGCCTGCGGGCCGGGCTGCGGATATCCGTACGGCGTCTGCTGCTGGTTCGGGTCCGGCCAGTGCACCGCGGCGGGCGCGGGCTCCGCACCGGGCTCCTGGCCGTCGGGCAGGCCGTGCCGGTCCTGCTGGTCCTGCGGGTCCGGTCCCTGCCGGTTCTGCTGGTCCTGCTGGTCCTGCTGGTTCGGTGTCTGGACGACCCAGCTGCCGGTGGCCGCCGGGTCGAGGCCGGCGGCGGGGGTCAGCGGCAGGATCATCGGCGGCACGTAGCCCTGGCCGGGCGCGGCCAGCGGCACGTTCGCCAGGTCCTCGGGCGGCAGATGGACGAAGGCGGTCGCCTCGGCGTCGTACTCACCGCCCTGCGGGGTCGGTTCCCAGCCCCCGTGCCGGTCGGCGTGGTCCTCGTTGCTCATGACAGTGCCCTCCCCAGCGCGCGTCGGGCCAGCGCGGCGACGGTGCGCCGCAGGTGCAGTACGGCGGGGGGCAGCGGTGGCGCCTCTTCCCCGTCGGCAGGTGGTGCCTGGTCCGGGATGCAGGCCGCGGCGACGTACTCGCCGAAGGCGGCCAGCGCGTCGGGGGCCAGGCCCCGTTCGCCGTCCCAGTCGATCAGCGAGGCGATCCAGCGCTCGGCCTCCAGCGGCCGCAGCGGCATCGGCGCGATGGCGCCGACCGCGCAGCGCACTCCTCGCCTGGCCGGGTCGAGCACGATCGCGACGGAGGCGGTGGCACGGCCGGGGCCGGTCCGTCCGGTCGCCTTGAGGAAGACCTGCGGGGCGTGCAGCAGCGGGACCCGGACGAAGCCGATCAGCTCGGCGGGCTCCAGCATCTCGCGGCCCGCCAGCAGGTGCGAGACCGGGATCTCGCGGCGTGCGCCGCCGGGGCCGGCGATGACGAGCTCGGCCTCCAGGGCGGCGAGCACCGGCAGGGCGTCGCCGGTCGGAGCGGCGGTGGCGATGTTGCCGCCCAGCGTTCCGGCGTTGCGGATCTGGGGCGGGCCGGCCGCGCGCGCGGACGCGGCGAGCGCGGGGATGAGGGCGGCGAAGTCGGGCCGCCCCATGCGTGCGTGGGTGAGACCGGCGCCCAGCAGGGCGTGGCCGTCCTGGTAGTGCCAGCCGCGGAGCTCGCTGATCCTGCCGAGGCCGACCAGCGCGGAGGGGCGCAGGAGCCCCTTGTTGACGGCCGCCATCAGGTCCGTGCCGCCTGCCACGGGGACGGCGGCGGGCATGGCGCCGAGTGCCGCCACGGCCTCGTCCAGCGAGGCAGGCAGCGTGACGGACTGCGTCGCCTGCGGTGCGTGCGTGGTCAACCCAGCTGCCCCTTCCCGGTGTCCCGGCGTCCGGCCTGTTTCGCCGTACGGTACGTGCTCAGAGCCCGGACGTGGCAACTCTGGCACATCTTCGGACCGCTCCGACGCGAGGGTCCACGAAGGGCATATCCGTCCCCGGTCAGGGGAATGGTCCCTTTTCGCACCTCTTCGGCACAGAGCCTGAATTGCCGCTGTTCCACGCGCTTGTACGACTTGTCCGCTCCGGTGGGCGACGGCTCCGGCGAGGAGATCCACCGCCGCGAACGGCACCGCCACCACGGTCCCWGGGACCGTGGTGGCGGTGACCGGACCGGCGTCCGCTCTCACACGTTCGGGGGTGTTCCCTCGATCGGGCGTCCGAGGATCCCGGGGCGCCGCTGCCACGGCAACGGGCCGTCCTGCGGCCGGTAGCCGACACCGAGCGCGTCAAGTCGCGCGTAGTGCGTGGCCATACGGCGCCCGAAGTCCGCGAAGTCCCGCTCCGCGGGGGCGGGCAGGGCCGACCAGGCGACCTCGGCGAAGGCCGCGAGGCGGGGGAAGACCTGGTAGTCGACACGGGCCCGGTTCTGCATGACCTCGGTCCACACGTTGGCCTGGGTGCCGAGCACATGCCGGGCCGCCTCCTCGGAGAGGGCCGGCGGTACGGGTTCGAAGCGGTACACGTCCTCCAGCGTGCGGACGTACCCGATGGGCATCGGCTCGTCGGGGCCGCCGTGCTGACGGTGGTCCAGATACACCTGCTGCTCCGGGCACATCACCACGTCGTGCCCGGCCTCGGCGGCCGCGATGCCGCCCGCGTACCCGCGCCACGAGGAGACGGCCGCACCCTCGGCGAGACCGCCCTCCAGGATCTCGTCCCAGCCGATGAGCCGCCGGCCGCGCGCGGTGAGCCAGCTGTCGAAGTGCCGGATGAACCAGGACTGCAGCTCGTCCTCGTCGGCCAGCCCGAGTTCCTTGATGCGGGCCTGGGCGGCCGGCGACTGCTTCCACTGGTCCTTGGGGCACTCGTCGCCGCCGACGTGGACGAACGGCGAGATGTCCGCGGGGAAGAGCTCCAGCAGTTCCTCGAAGACGCCCTCGAAGAAGCGCAGCGTGTGGTCGGAGGGCGCGAGCACGTTCGGGTTGACGCCCCAGTTGTCCCAGACGGTCAGGGCGGCGGTGTCGACGACGTCGGAGTTGCCCAGCTCCGGATAGGCGCTGATGGCGGCCTGCGAGTGGCCCGGGATGTCGATCTCGGGGACGACCCGGATGTGCCGCTCGGCGGCGTACGCGACGATCTCCCGGATGTCGTCCTGGGTGTAGTAACCGCCGTGCGGGGTCTCGTCCCAGAGCTCGGACGCCCGGTGGCCGTACTTCGTACGCGAGCGCCAGGCTCCCACCTCGGTCAGGCGCGGGTAGCGCTTGATCTCGACGCGCCAGCCCTGGTCGTCGGTGAGGTGGAAGTGGAAGACGTTCAGCTTGTGGGCGGCCAGGAGGTCGAGGTAGCGCAGGACGTCGTCCTTCGGCAGGAAGTGCCGTGCCACGTCGAGCATCAGACCGCGCCAGCCGAAGCGGGGCCGGTCCTCGATGTCCGTGAACCCGAACGCGGCCGTGCCGCCGCCGGCGGGCGCCCGGCGGAAGGCCTCGGGACCCAGCAGCTGACGCAGCGTCTGCGCGCCCCAGAAGACCCCGGCGGGGCCGCCGCCCGTGATCTCGACGCTCTCGTCGGGCGTGGTCGTCAGCCGGTAGCCCTCGGGCGCCAGTGACGGGTCGACGCGCAACCGGATGGCGCGCGCCGTCCCCTCGCCGCCCGGCGCGAGCGGCACGCCGAAGGCCGCGCCGAGCGTGGTGCGCAGCCAGCGCTCGGTGGACCCGGTGCCGGGGGCCGCCGTGACGGTGGTGGACGCGTCCAGCACGAATCCGCACCGGCCCCGGTCGCCGGCGCGCACGGGGGCCGGGATCAGATCCAAGTTCATGACGTCAGTCCTTAACCGCTCCGCCCAGTCCCGAGACCAGGCGTCGCTGTACGAGTACGAAGAAGACCAGCACGGGGACGGTCATCACCGTCGAGGCTGCCATGATCCCGCCCCAGTCGTTCTCATCGGGTTTGAAGAAGACCAGCAGCGCCATCGGGAGCGTCGACTGGGAGGTGTCGCTGATGAGGAAGGACTTCGCGAAGAGGAAGTCGTTCCAGGTGGAGATGAACGAGAAGACGCTGGTCGCCACGAGCCCGGGGAGGACCAGCGGGAAGAGGATCTGCCACAGGAAGCGGGTACGGCTCGCCCCGTCGATGTACGCGGCCTCCTCCAGGGCCTCGGGGACGGCCTTGACGAAGCCGCGCAGCATCCAGATCGCGAACGGCAGCGAGAAGACGAGGTGGGGCAGGATCAGCGAGCCGAGCGTGTTCAGCTGGCCGAAGTCCCGCATCAGGAAGAACAGCGGGATCGTCAGCGCCTCGACCGGCACCATCTGCGCGACCAGGAACATGATCAGCAGGGTGGTGCGGAAGCGGAATCTGAACCGGGTCACCGCCGTCGCCGCCAGGAAGGCCACCAGCGCGGAGGCGACGACGACCGTACCGGCGACCACCAGGCTGTTGAGGAAGTAGCGCCCGAACTCCTCCTGCTGGAAGACCCGGCGGAAGGAGTCCAGGGACGGGGAGAGCGTCCAGGGCCTCGGGTGTGCGGACTGGACCTCGCCGGCCGGTTTGAGCGCGGAGAGCACCATCCAGTACAGCGGGAAGGCGACGGCGGCCGCGATCAGCAGGGCCGCGGCCTCGGCGGCGAGCCGGCCCGGCCGACGGACGCGCAACAGGGACGGCAGGCTCACAGTTCCTCCCCCTGGCGCCGCATCAGGCGCAGGTACACGAGCGTGACGGCCAGCAGGATCAGCAGCATCACGACGCCGATCGCCGAGCCGAGGCTGTACTGCGAGGACGCGAACGCCTTCTGGTACGCGTACACGTTGAGCACCAGGTTCTGGCCGGCGATGCCGCCGCCGCCCGTCATGACGTAGATCTGGGTGAAGACCTTGAAGTCCCAGATGACCGACTGGATGGTCACGACGACCAGGATCGGCCGCAGCATCGGCGCCATGACCGACCGCCAGATCCGCCACTGCGAGGCGCCGTCCAGCGCGGCCGCCTCCAGCACCTCGGCGGGGATCGCCCGGATGCCCGCGTACACCGTCACCATGACGAACGGGAAGGAGCACCACAGGACTTCGAGGAGCACCAGCGCGAAGGCGCTGTAGCGCCCGTACGTCCAGGAGAAGTCGCCGAGCCCGAGCACCCGGTTGACCGGTCCGAAATCGGCGTCGAAGAGGAAGACCCAGACGGTCGATCCGGTGATCGCGGGGGTCGCCCAGGCGCCCAGCGCGGCCATCATCAGCGCGAGCCGGGGCAGGGCGCGCACCCGCGTCAGCAGGACGGCCAGCGCGCATCCGGTGAACAGGGTGGCCAGCACGCAGGCCGCGGCGAAGACGACGGTGGCCAGGAGCACCTGCCAGAACTGGCTGTCCCGGAAGAGCGTCGCGTAGTTGCCGAATCCCTGGAAGGTGGCGGGTTCGCCGCCGCTGACCTGGGCCTGGGTGTACTCCAGGAAGGAGATCAGGCCCAGTTGGTAGATCGGGTAGACCAGCAGCCCGCCGAGCAGGACGAGTGCGGGCAGCAGGTAGAGCCAGGGGGTCCAGCCCGGCSGCCGGGCGGGTGAGGCCGGGCGGCGGCGCCGGAGCGGGCGGGGAGGGGGACCGTCCGTGCCAGGTGCGGTGGGCGCTCGGTACGCCGTGCTGTTCGCCGTCATCGTCAGCCCGCGTCGGCGAACGCCGCGTCCATCTTCTTCGCCGCGTCGTCCGAGGCCTTCGCCACGTCCTTACGGCCGCTGACGATCTCCTGGAACATCGTCGGCAGGATCAGCGAGGAGTCGATCTGTCCCCAGGCCGGGGAGGCGGGGACGAACTTGGTGCCCGCACCCAGCGTGGTGACGAACGGTTCGACGAACGGCTCCCGCTTCGCCGCGTCGGCCCGCACGTCCGCGTACGTCGGCAGGAAGCCCATCGCGTCGAACATCTTCGCCTGGGTCTCCTTGCCGGTGAGCGCCTTCATCAGGTCGACGGCCAGGGTGCGGTGCGTACTGCTCTTCAGCACACCGATGTTGTTCCCGCCCGCGAACGCCGGGGCGACGGAGCCTTCGGCGACCCCGGGCAGCGGGACGACCGCGTACTTCCCCTTCACGGCGCCCGCCTCGACGGCGGTGTGGCTGAAGTCGCCCCCGATGGCCATCGCGGCCTTGCCGGCGGCGAAGGCGGTGACGGTCGCGTTGCCGCCCATGGCGGCGCACTTGGCGGCCGGGCAGTTGGCGTCGCCGAAGAGCGAGGTGTAGGCCTCGATGCCCTTGCGGGCCTTGTCGCCGTTGATGGCCGCCTTGTACGCCGGCCCGCTCCCGTCGGCCAGTTCGCCGCCGTGGGCCCAGATGAACGGCATCGCGCCGTAGGTGTAGGCGCCGCCGACGGCGAGCCCGTACAGGTCCGGCTTCTTCCCGTGGATCTTCTTCGCCGTGGATATCAGCTCGGCCTGGGACTTGGGGGCCTTGATCCCCAGCTCGGCGAAGACATCGGTGCGGTAGTACAGCGCCCGTACGCCGACGAAGAGCGGGGCCCCGTAGACCTTGCCGTCGACCGTCACGGACTCCTTGGCCGTCGGGTCGGTGTCCTCGGCCTCGTCCCAGGCGGCGAACTCCGCGCTCACGTCGGCCAGTCCGCCGTCCTTCACGTAGCCGGCGGTGTCCGTGTTGCCGTACTCGATGAGGTCGGGGGCGCTCTTCGGGTCGTTGAACGCGGCTTTGACGCGCTGGGCGCGGGTCTCGACCGGGATGTACTCGATCTCGACCTCGGCGCCCCTGTGGCTCTTCCCGAAGGCGGCGACCGCGGCGTCGACGACCTTCTCCTTGGGCTGGTTGCCGACCTCCTGGAACAGCCAGACGCGCAGCGTGCCGGTCTTCTCGTCCTTCTCGGCGCCGGTGTCCGAGGTCTGCGGCGCACCGCAGGCGGTGGCGGTCAGGCCGGCCAGCACGAGGGCTGCGACCGGGGCGGCAATGCGGGCAGAAAGCTTCATCCGGGTACCCCTACCGGTAGGCGTTGCAACATGCGCAACGCACGTTTCGTTCTGCACAACTGGCAGGAGCGTAGGTCCGGACCAAGGCGCCGACAAGTGGTCTCCACCACTCTGTGACCCGCGGACGCAGCCCGTGCAACGCCGGCCGTCCCTTACCCGCAAGAGCCACGGCCGCGCACGAAGAAGAGCCCCCGGGGCACGCGACTGCGTGCCCCGGGGGCTCTTCCGGGCTGTTCGTGGTGGCGCCGGGACTACTTCTTGTCCTTGCCGCCCTTGCCCTTGTCCTTGTCGCCGCCGGCGCCCATGGACTCGTAGATCTCCTTGCACATGGGGCAGACCGGGTACTTCTTGGGGTCGCGCCCCGGTACCCAGACCTTGCCGCACAGTGCGACCACGGGGGTGCCCTCCAGGGCACTCGCCATGATCTTGTCCTTCTGGACGTAGTGGGCGTAGCGCTCGTGGTCGCCGTCGCCGTTCGACACCTGTGGTGTCGGCTCCACGAGGGTTCCGGTGCCTGACCCGCGCTCGGGCTCAAGAGTGCTCATAACCGCCAAGCGTACTGAAAGCCGGGGCATCAGTTCAGCGAAGGGTCGTCCGGATAGGTGGCGATCATGGCCAGTTCGCTGCGCTGGCGGCGCAGGACCGCCCGCCAGAGACTTTCCGGACGGGGCGAGGAGACGTCCCCGGGTTCCGACTCGACGACGTACCAGGCACCCTCGGACAGCTCCGCCTCCAGCTGGCCGGGCCCCCAGCCCGCGTACCCGGCGAAGATCCGCAGCGAGCCGAGGGCGGCGGCCAGCAGCTCCGGAGGCGTCTCCAGGTCCACCAGGCCGATCGCCCCGTACACCCGGCGCCAGCCCAGAGGACCCTCGTCGCCGGGGATCACCGCCACGCCGAGCGCCGAGTCCAGCGAGACGGGGCCGCCCTGGAAGACGACATCGGGTTCTCCGGTCAGCTCCGCCCAGGACGCCAGGATGTCACCGACGCCGACCGGGGTCGGGCGGTTCAGGACCACGCCGAGCGAGCCCTCCTCGTCGTGGTCGAGGAGCAGCACCACCGCACGGTCGAAATTCGGGTCCGCCAGGGCGGGTGTGGCCACGAGCAGCCGCCCTGTGAGCGAGGACACCTCGGTCATGGCAGAAATGATCCCGCATCTTCGTCGTTCGCGGGGGCCAAGTAGCCCTGCCGTCGCCCTGGGTGCCCGAGCGCAGCTCAGGGCGCACGGGTGCATGGGGAGCGCACGCCGGGAGGGGCGATCCGGACGGTAACCCTCCGCAAGATCCGGAGAGCACAGCGTGTTGTGGCGGATTCATGACGTTCGTACACCCCCCGTTCTCTTACGGAAGGGGGGTGCCTGGCCATTACCCTTTCGATTGGCCCCCTGCCCGACCACTCCGGAACGCGAGATTCATGACCGGCACAGACGATGTCCTGCTTGTCCACGGCGGAACCCCGCTGGAGGGCGAGATCCGCGTCCGAGGCGCCAAGAACCTGGTGCCGAAGGCAATGGTCGCCGCGCTGCTCGGCAGCGGGCCCAGCCGGCTGCGCAACGTGCCGGACATCCGCGATGTGCGGGTGGTCCGCGGGCTGCTTCAGCTGCACGGTGTGACGGTCCGCCCGGGTGACGAACCGGGCGAGCTGATCCTCGACCCCACTCATGTCGAGAGTGCGAACGTCGCCGACATCGACGCCCACGCGGGCTCGTCGCGCATTCCGATCCTCTTCTGCGGCCCGCTGCTGCACCGGCTGGGCCACGCGTTCATCCCGGGGCTCGGCGGCTGCGACATCGGCGGCCGGCCGATCGACTTCCACTTCGACGTGCTGCGCCAGTTCGGCGCGACGATCGAGAAGCGGGCGGACGGCCAGTACCTGGAGGCCCCGCAGCGGCTGCGCGGCACCAAGATCCGGCTGCCGTACCCGTCGGTCGGCTCCACCGAGCAGGTGCTGCTGACCGCGGTGCTCGCCGAGGGTGTCACCGAGCTGTCCAACGCGGCCGTGGAGCCGGAGATCGAGGACCTCATCTGCGTACTGCAGAAGATGGGCGCGATCATCTCCATGGACACCGACCGGACCATCCGGATCACCGGTGTCGACCGCCTCGACGGATACACGCACCGCGCGCTCCCGGACCGCCTGGAGGCCGCCTCCTGGGCGTCCGCCGCGCTGGCGACCGAGGGCAACATCTACGTCCGCGGCGCCCAGCAGCGCTCGATGATGACGTTCCTGAACACCTTCCGCCGGGTCGGCGGGGCCTTCGAGATCGACGACGAGGGCATCCGCTTCTGGCACCCGGGCGGCGCGCTGAACGCCATCGCGCTGGAGACGGACGTGCACCCCGGCTTCCAGACCGACTGGCAGCAGCCGCTGGTCGTGGCGCTGACGCAGGCCGCGGGTCTGTCGATCGTGCACGAGACGGTGTACGAGTCCCGGCTCGGTTTCACCTCGGCGCTGAACCAGATGGGCGCGCACATCCAGCTCTACCGCGAGTGCCTGGGCGGCTCCGACTGCCGCTTCGGCCAGCGCAACTTCCTGCACTCCGCGGTCGTCTCCGGGCCGACGAAGCTGCAGGGCGCGGATCTGGTCATCCCGGACCTGCGCGGCGGGTTCTCGTACCTGATCGCCGCCCTGGCGGCCCAGGGGACTTCCCGGGTGCACGGGATCGACCTGATCAACCGCGGCTACGAGAACTTCATGGACAAGCTGGAGAAGCTCGGCGCGAAGGTGGAGCTGCCGGGCGGCTCACTGGTCTGACGCGGGGTTCATCCCGGGGGCCGACGGTCCCCGGGATGCCCCTCCGGGCCCCGGAAACGGCGTTCTGCGGCCCGTACGCCGAAGGGCGGYCACCCTGGTCGGGTGACCGCCCTCCGGCGTGCTCAGGGGTGTTACTTGCCCTTGGCGGCTTCCTTGAGCTTCGAGCCCGCGGAGACCTTCACGCTGTAGCCGGCCGGGATGTTGATCGGGTCGCCGGTCTGCGGGTTACGAGCGGTGCGAGCGGCACGGTGGGTGCGCTCGAAGGTCAGGAAACCGGGGATGGTGACCTTCTCGTCGCCCTTGGCGACGATCTCACCGACGGTCTCGGCGAGCGCGGCCAGCACGGCGTCGGCGTCCTTGCGAGTCACCTCGGCGCGGTCGGCCAGGGCGGCCACCAGCTCACTGCGGTTCATGTTGTTACTCCCGTGTTCTTCTTGCCTGTGAGGCGTGAGATCGAAGCCGATGCTGCCAGGGCCCTCGGACAGTCCCCGGACCCGGGTCCGTTTTTAGACGTTCGCGCCCCGTGGGGTCTCCCCCGGACGAAGTCCTTGGGAAAGCATCCTGCCCCCACCTGCGGCGGGAAAGCCAATCCGGCACCCTCCGGAGTCACACGAAAAGCACCACTGCCTCGTCGTGGTGACGTTCCGTCGACTCCCCAAAAGCGGTCCGCACCTGATGCGGGGCTTCGCGGGACGCGTCGCCCGCCCACCCTAAAGGGGCGTTTGGGGCGCCGCGACCCGCGACGCGCCGGACATCAGACGGACGTGGGGCCCGTCACAGCCGAGCCGGCGGCCTTCGCGGCGTCCCGGACCGCACCCGCGACCGCTCCGGCGACCTTGTCGTTGAAGACCGACGGGATGATGTAGTTCGCGTTCAGCTCCTCCTCGCCGACGWCGTCGGCGAGAGCGCGCGCGGCGGCGAGCATCATCTCCGTGTTGACGGTGCGGGACTGGGCGTCCAGCAGGCCGCGGAAGACGCCCGGGAAGACCAGGACGTTGTTGATCTGGTTGGGGAAGTCGGAACGGCCGGTGGCCACGACGGCCGCCGTCAGACGCGCGACCGCCGGGTCGACCTCGGGGTCCGGGTTCGCAAGCGCGAACACGATCGAACCCTCGGCCATGGCCGCGACGTCGTCGCCGTCCAGGACGTTCGGGGCGGAGACGCCGATGAAGACGTCGGCGCCCACGACGGCCTGCTTGAGGGTGCCGGTGACGGACTCCGGGTTGGTGTTGTCGGCGATCCAGCGCAGCGGCGAGTCGGCGTGGGCGGAGACCAGGTCCTCGCGGCCGGCGTGCACCACACCGTGGATGTCGGCGACGACGGCATGCTTGACACCCGCGGCGATGAGCAGCTTCAGAATGGCCGTACCGGCCGCTCCGGCACCGGACATGACGACCCGTACGTCCCCGATGGCCTTGCCCACCACGCGCAGGGCGTTGGTCAGGGAGGCCAGGACGACGATGGCGGTGCCGTGCTGGTCGTCGTGGAAGACGGGGATGTCGAGCGCCTCGCGCAGCCGGGCCTCGATCTCGAAGCAGCGCGGCGCGGAGATGTCCTCCAGGTTGATGCCCGCGAAGCCGGGGGCGATCGCCTTGACGATCTCGACGATCGCGTCGGTGTCCTGGGTGTCCAGGCAGATCGGCCAGGCGTCGATGCCGGCGAAGCGCTTGAAGAGGGCCGCCTTGCCCTCCATGACGGGGAGGGCGGCCATCGGGCCGATGTTGCCGAGGCCGAGCACCGCGGAACCGTCCGTCACGACTGCGACGGAGTTGCGCTTGATGGTGAGACGCCGGGCGTCCTCGGGGTTCTCGGCGATCGCCATGCAGACCCGGGCCACGCCGGGGGTGTAGATCATCGAGAGGTCGTCACGGTTGCGGATGGGATGCTTCGACGCCATCTCGATCTTGCCGCCGAGGTGCATCAGGAACGTACGGTCGGAGACCTTGCCGAGGACGACGCCCTCGATGTCGCGCAGGCCTTCGACGATCTCGTCCGCGTGCGAGGTGGAGGAAGCGGCGATCGTGACGTCGATCCGCAGCTTGTCGTGGCCGGAAGCGGTCACGTCGAGGCCGGTGACCGAACCGCCGGAGGACTCCACGGCCGTGGTGAGCTGGGAGACCGCTGTGCCGCTCGCGGGCACCTCCAGCCTGACCGTCATCGAGTACGAGACGCTGGGCGCCGTTGCCATGGCCGAGTCCTTCGCTTTCCTTAGAGGGTCCTGCAACCGGGGGGCGGCGCCCTCTGAGCTTCATTGCTGTGCGTGGCCGGAACTACCTCTCTCCGGACACGCCTTCCGATATTCGCACCTACCGACGGGTAGCCGGTAATGACTGCCGCAGTTCGGAAAGTATTTTCCACCATACGAGATATGAGGCGGCCAGCGGAACCCCCGCCTGCCGCACAAACGAAAACAGACCCGCGCCACCGGAGGGTGACGCGGGTCTGTCTTCTTCAGTTGAGCGGCACCGACCCGCCATGCTCGCCTCGCGGCAAGTGGTCGCTCGTAGCGACGAAGGTTGGGCCCGGGGGCTTGGATCGAGCCGGTGCCGACTCCAGGCTAACAAAGACCCCGGAGAAGTGATTCCCCCAGCGCAGGTTGACCGAAAAAAGGATCCCGCGCGCCGGGCCCGTCCGTCCCCGAGCGAGCCCGGCACCCCGGCCCCGAGCAGGCCCGGCGCGCCGGCCCCGGTCAGTCCCTCAGCAGGTCCGGCACCCCGTCCTCGTCCGGCAGGTCGCGTTCGCCCGAGACGACCGTGAGCTGCTGGGTCGCCCGCGTCAGCGCCACGTACAGCACCCGCAGCCCCGCCGGCGACTCGTCCGCGATCTCCGCGGGCGAGACGACCACCGTGGCGTCGTACTCCAGGCCCTTCGCCTCCAGGCTGCCGAGCGCCACCACGCGCTCGCCGAGCTCCGCGAGCCAGCCGCGGGCCTGCGCCCGCCGGTTCATCGCGACGACGACGCCGACCGTGCCGTCCACCTCGCCGAGCAGCCGCCGTGCCTCCTCGCGCACGGTGCCGGCCAGATCGCCGTCCCGTACGGTCTCGAAGCGCGGCTTCACGCCCGTGGAGCGGACCGCCGCCGGGGACTCCATGCCCGGCATGGCGAGCGCCAGGACCTTGGCGGCGAGCTCGGCGATCTCCGCCGGGTTGCGGTAGTTGACGGTGAGCGTGAAGTTCCGGCGCGGGCGGCTGCCCAGCGCCTCGTCTCGGGCCGCCGACGCCTCGTCCGGGTCGGACCAGGAGGACTGCGCCGGGTCGCCGACGATCGTCCAGGTGGCGTGCCGGCCGCGGCGGCCGACCATCCGCCACTGCATCGGCGTGAGGTCCTGCGCCTCGTCGACGATGACGTGCGCGTACTCCGTGCGCTCCGCCGCGAGCCGCTCGGCCCGCTCCCACTGGGTCTCCTCGCGCTGCGGCATCAGCTCCTCGAGGCCGGTGAGCTGGTCCAGCGGATCGAACTCGCGCTTGCGCTTGGGCCGGTGCGGCGCCCCGAGCAGCGTCTGCAGCTCGTCGAGGATCGCCACGTCGTGGACCGACAGCGGACCGTGGCCCTCCGCGTCCAGGCGCTTCAGGGAGCGCGCGAGCCGGCGCACCTCGCCCTGGTTGAGGGTGCGGCGCGCCCACCGGGCGAGCCGCTTCTCGTCGGCCATCGACGCGAGCACCCCGCGCGGGGTGAGCTCGGGCCACCAGGCGTTCAGGAACTCGATGAACGGCGTCTCGGTGGAGACGTCCTCGTCGAACGACGAACGCAGTTCGGCCGCCAGCTCCTGATCGGTGTAGCGGCCCCGGCCCGACGACCTGTTCCACAGCGCGTCGAGCAGCAGTTTGCGGGCGCGCGGGCGCAGCAGGTTGACCGGCGCGGTGCCGCTGAGCACGTTGTTGCGGATGCGCCGGAGCTCGTCCTCGTGCAGTTCGACCCGGGCGCCAAAGGCCACCACCCTGAGCCGGGTGGGGGTCGCGGGCTCCTGAGGGGCCTGGTCCGCCTCGCCGAAGGCCAGCTGGCCGTCCTGCGCCGGGGCAGGACGGGGCGCGGGCTGTTCCAGCGCCCCGCGGGCCGCCTTGCGCAGCACGTGGAGCATCCGGGAGGAGCCCTTGATGCGCGCCACGGCCGGTTCGTCGTAGGTGGTGGCGCCCTCGGTGCCGGCCGCCTCGTCGGAGAGCGAGCCGACCGCGCGGATCGCGACCTGGCCCTCCTCGCCGAGCGAGGGCAGCACGCCCTCGGTGTACGCGACGAGCAGCGGCGTCGGTGAGACGACGAGGATGCCGCCCGCGTAGCGCCGCCGGTCCTGGTAGAGCAGATACGCGGCCCGGTGCAGGGCGACCGCGGTCTTGCCGGTTCCGGGGCCTCCGGAGACCTCGGTGACCGAGGCGGCGGGCGCCCTGATCACCAGGTCCTGCTCGGCCTGGATGGAGGAGACGATGTCCCGCATGGTGTGGCTGCGGGCCTGCCCGAGCGCCGCCATCAGCGCGCCGTCCCCGATGACGGGCAGCGTGTCGCCGCCCAGGTACGCGGTCAGCTCGGGCCGCATCAGGTCGTCCTCGACCCCGAGGACGCGGCGGCCCTTGGAGCGGATCACCCGGCGGCGTACGACCCGGCCCGGTTCCTTCGGCGTCGAGCGGTAGAACGGCGCGGCGGCCGGGGCGCGCCAGTCGATGACCAGCGGCGCGTAGTCGGAGTCGAGGACCCCGATCCGGCCGATGTGCAGCGTCTCGGCGATATCGGCGGTGCTGTCCTCCCGTACGGCGTCGTCGGCCGGTTCGACGGAGGTGAACGCACCGTCCGGGCCGCGTTCACCGTCCTTGCCGAGCAGGAGGTCGATCCTTCCGAAGAGGAAGTCCTCGAACTCGCTGTTCAGCCGGTTGAGATGGATTCCGGCACGGAACACCTGGGCGTCACGTTCGGCGAGCGCTCCCGGTGTACCCACCTGGCCGCGCTTGACGGCGTCATTCATGAGAAATTCCGCCTCGTGGATCTTCTCCTCGAGGCGGTGGTAAACACGGTCGAGATGTTCCTGCTCGACACCGATTTCCCGGTCCCGCAACGAATCGACAGCGGCATCCTGCGCGGCCACCGAGGCCCCCTTCTGACGTGCATTGGGCAGCCGTCAACCCTATGCGAAGGGGGGCCGTCGCGCACCTGCCGAAGGCATCGATCTCGCGCGCCGGGATATCGATTGCGTGTCGGTGGCCCCGCGGTCCGGTCAGACGCCGACGCTCACCAGCCGTTCGCCGTCGAACGTACGGACGTCGAAGTGGTCGATGTCGGCCCGGTCCATGGCCGCCCCGCCGTGCACGTAGAGCGGATATCTGGCGGTGGGGTGGCTGGAGTCCGTGATGCCGTATCCCCACTTCGGGACGGACCAGGAGGTGACGACCTCCTCCTCGCCGGTCTTCGAGACGGCGATCAGCCGGCACTTCTGCGGGCCCTTCACGTTCTTCAGCTCCAGCACGGTGTGGGTGCCCCAGGCCTTCGGCTCCATGCCGACCGTGGCGTCGACCGCGGTGACGGGGTCGGTGGCCTGTGCCTTCTCCTTCATGTGGTGGAAGAAGGCGTCCTCGGCGGGGCTGGTGGGGTGCGGGTCGGCCGCCTCCACGCTGCTGGTGCCGCCGCCGGTGGCCATCACCGCGACCACCGGGCCGCCGATGATCAGCGCCGCTGCCGCAGCCACCAGGTACCTCGCGCGCCGCGTGCGCCGGGCGCGCCGGACGGCGACCTCGTCGACCAGGGTGTCGAGGACCCGGGGCGCGGGCGGGGTGGGGACGTGCGGGAC
>NZ_RDBK01000043.1:676938-726755 GCF_008042275.1 Streptomyces sp. OR43
CTACCGGCCCCTCCCGGCCCACCGCCCGGCCCTTCACCCCCGCCGGCGGGGGTGAAGGGCCGGGCGGTGGGCCGGGAGGGGCCGGTAGGGCCTGCGAGGGGCCCTGTGGGGCCGGAGGGACCGGCCGGCCGGGGCCCGAAGGGCTCCCATTCCTGGTCGCTCATGCCGTGATCCCCCTCTCTTCGAGTGCGAGCTTCATGGAGCGCAGTGCGTAGAAGACCCGGGACCGCACCGTGCCACTGGGGATGCCGAGCACCTCGGCCGCCTCGTTGACCGTGCGGCCCTTGAAGTAGGTCTCGACCAATGCTTCCCGGTGGGCCGGGGTCAAATCGTCGAGCGCGTCGGAGAGCGTCATCAGCCACAGCGCCTTGTCGATCTCGTCCTCCGCGGGAATGACCTCCAGTGGCGACGGGTCGACCTCGTGCGGCCGGGCCTGCCGGCTGCGGTGGCCATCGATGACGATGCGCCGGGCGACCGTCACCAGCCAGGGCCGGACGGAACCGGTGGCCCTGTTGAGCGAACCGGCGTTCTTCCAGGCACGGATGAGCGTTTCCTGCACCACGTCCTCGGCGCGCTGGCGGTCGCCGGCGACGAGGCGGAGTACGTACGCGAGCAGGGGTCCGGCGTGTTCGCGGTAGAGCGCCCGCATCAACTCCTCGTCGGGGACGTCGGAGGGTGACGGGGGCGGCCCACTGCGATGCCGGGCCCTGTGCGGACGGTCATCGGCCACGGCCGCATCCTTGCGCACCCGAACCTCCCGGTCGAGACCTGTCGAGCTCCTTGGCCATCGATACGGGGATGCGGGGCGAACCATTCAACGCGCGTCCAAGATTCTTTGGAACGGCCTTACGGACCGGGGGGCTTCGCGGTCCGCGAGGAGGCCATGCGGACCGGGGGCGTCGCGGTCCGCGAGGCCCGCCCTACGCACCCGGGGCGTCGCGGTCCGCGAGGCCCGCCCTACGCACCCGGGGCGTCGCGGTCCACGAGGCCCGCCCTACGCACCCGGGGCGTCGCGGTCCGCGGAGCCGGCGGCCGGCTCGGTGTGGCGCCTGCGGTGCCGGGCGACCCGTTCGCGGTTGCCGCAGACCTCGCTGGAGCACCAGCGACGGCGCCGGCCGCGTGAGGTGTCCAGGTAGACGCGGCGGCAGTGGTCGCCCTCGCAGCGGCGCAGGCCGGCCAGGGCGGTCGGATCAGTGAGGAGTTCCACGGCGTCCCGCGCCACCGCGGCCAGCAGCGCGCCGCAGCCGGGCTCGGCGCTCAGGCCGCGGACCAGGGCGCCGTTCCCGGCGCGCACGGCGCACAGGCCGGGCGGTGCGCCGGCCGCGAGCGCGTTGACGCGCTCCAGCGCGCCGTCGGCTCCCCGCCCGCCGAGCTGCGCGGTCAGCAGCCGGTCGACGGCGCTCCTCAGCTGCCGGAACCGCACGAGCCACTCGTCGTCCACGCCGTCGAGCCGGGTGCCCCGGGGTACGGCCCCGGCGGCCACCAGCCAGGCGGCGAGCCCTTCTGGCCGCTCCAGCGGGTCGGCGGTGCCCGGGTTTCCGGCGCCCGTCGCGACCAGGTCGAGGCAGAGCCGTCCGGAGTCGAACCGCCAGTCGTACGAGCCCTTGCGCGTCGCCATGCGCATGCCCCCGCTTCGGGTCCGGTCGCCGTCCCCACCAGAGTGCCCCGCTCGGCTCCCGGCCGTAACCCCTGGCGCGCGGGCCGCGGCAACTCCCCTCATACGATGGGCCGATGAGCGACCAGCCGCGCAGTGCCCCCCTCCGGTCCGGTTCCCTGGTGCTGCGCCCGTGGCTGCCGGGCGACCTCCCGGCCCTGCTCGACGCGTACCGCGACCCGGCGATCCAGGCGGGGTCGCGCGCCCCGGTGGAGGACGAGGCGGCGGCGGAGCGCTGGCTGCGGGACCAGGAGGAGGGCCGGGAGTCCGGGCTGCGTCACAGCTTCGCCGTGGTGGACACGGTGCTCGGGACCGGCCCGGTCGGCAACGTCGTCCTCGTGTGCCCCGCGCCCGGCTCGGACCGGGCCGAGGTCGGCTACTGGACGGCGGCTCCCGCCCGCGGTCGCGGCATCGCCCCGCAGGCGCTCGAAGCGCTGACGGAATGGGCGTTCACGGTGTTCGCCGACGACGGGCTCGTCGCGCTGGAACTGCTGCACCGGGCGGACAACGAGGCGTCGTGCCGGGTGGCGGAGAAGGCCGGGTACGGCTTCACGGAGACGCTGCCCGCACATCTGCGGTGGCCGCGGGAGGGCCACCGCCACGAGCGGCGGTCCGCCTGACCCGCCCGCCTCACCAGGACCCGGGCCGGACCACCGCCACGCGCCGCGGACAGCCCGACCCCGTCCACCGCACCAGGCCGCGCCCCGGGCCACCCCCACAAGCACAAGCCACAAGCCGCGAGCCGCCAGCCGCCCGACCCGGCAGCCTCAGCGGGCTCCGGCCCCCGGCCCCGCCGGCGCCCCGGTCACCGGGCCGTCGTGCAGGACGCGCTGGAAGAGCCGGTGGTCGCGCCACGCGCCGTCGATGTGGAGATAGCCCGGGGCCAGCCCGATCCGCTCGAAGCCGCACTTGGCGAGCACCCGCTGCGACGCCTCGTTGTACGGCAGCGTGGCGGCCTCGATCCGGTGCAACCGCAGCTCGTCCCGGGCCAGTTCGCAGATCAGCCGCACCGCGGCGGTGGCCAGCCCGCGCCCCGCGAAGTCCACGTCCACCCAGTAGCCGAGGGCGGCGCTGCAAAACGGCCCGAGCACCACGCCGTTGAGCGTGAACGTGCCGATCGCCCGGTCCTGCGCGTCGCAGAGCACCCAGGGCATCGCGCGTCCCGCGGCGCGGTCCGCCAGCGCGACGGCCAGCCGCTCGCGCTGTCCCTCCTCGGTGTAGAAGGCATCGGGCCGCACCGGCTCCCAGGGCCGCATGTACGTGCGGCTGCGGGTCAGCGATGCGGCGAGAGGACCCGCGTCGGCGAGGACCAGGGGCCGGAGCCGTACCTCGGCGTCGAGCCGGTGTGCTTCCACGGTCATCCCCGCACCGTATCCCGGCACGCCAAGGCGCTCACGTGGAGCCGGGCCCCGTCGGCGGTCTGCCCCGTTGGACGCCCGCGAAGGCAACTGCGCGCCTGAACCATGGAGCGGGCGGGACCACGCCACTTGACTGGCTCCATGACAACCAGCGGGCCCGACCGGCCGATCTCCGCCCTCCACCATCTCGTCCTCGGTGCCGCCGCCGTCGCCACCGGCCTGATGGCGGGCACCTTCTACGTCTTCTCGTGCGCGGTCATGCCCGCGCTCGGCCGCAGCGACGACCGGACCTTCGTCGAGGTGATGCAGAACATCAACGACGTCATCGAGAACCCGGTCTTCTTCGCCGGCTTCCTCGGCGCGCTGTTCCTCACCGCGGC
This sequence comes from Streptomyces sp. OR43, assembly GCF_008042275.1. Taxonomy (GTDB): domain Bacteria; phylum Actinomycetota; class Actinomycetes; order Streptomycetales; family Streptomycetaceae; genus Streptomyces. The sequence goes on from NZ_RDBK01000043.1 coordinate 680,331, forward strand.
CGCCGCCTGGCAGCAGCGCCGATCCCCCGTTCCGCGCCGGTGGATCCTCGCCGCGCTCGTCGTGTACGCCGTTGCCTTCCTGCTCACCTCGGGCGTCAACGTGCCGCTCAACGACGAGCTGGCGCGGGCCGGGAACCCGGCACGCATCGCCGACCCGGCCGCCGTGCGCGACCGGTTCGAGGACGCGTGGGTCGCCTGGAACGCCGTACGGGCGGTCCTGTGCACCGCCGCGCTCGCGCTCCTGCTGCGGGCCACGTACCTGATGGGGCGCCGGCGCCCTCAGGAGTCCGCGTACTTGGCGTCGGACGCGGGGTCCAGGGCCAGCCGGTAGCCGCGCTTGACGACCGTCTGGATCAGCCGGGGCACCCCGAGCGCGGTGCGCAGCCGGGCCATCGCCGTCTCCACCGCGTGCTCGTCCGTGCCACTGCCGGGCAGGGCGCGCAGCAGGTCGGCGCGGGCCACCACCCAGCCGGGCCTGCGGGCCAGGGTGTGCAGCAGCGCCATGCCGGCGGGCGGTACCGCGCGCAGTTCGTCGTCGACCAGGACGGCGTGGCCGCGGATCTCGACCCGGTGGCCGGCGACCGGCAGGATCCGCGCCCGGGCGGGCAGTTCGCGGCAGATGAGCTGGACGAGCGGGCCCAGCCGGAAGCGCTCCGGCTGGGCGGTGGCGATGCCGCGGTCCTGCAGCGGGAGAGCGGTGACCGGTCCGACGCAGGCCGAGAGGACGTCGCCCTGCAGGACGGCCGTCAGCTCGTTCAGCAGGCCGCGCTCCCCGGCCCTGCGCAGCAGGGAGACCGCTGCCGGGGCGCTGGTGAAGGTGAGCGCGTCCAGGCCGCCCGCCACGGTGATGTCGATGAGCCGGTCGAGGGGGGCGATGTCCTCGGGCGGCATCCAGCGGTAGACGGGCACGCCGACGACCTCGCCGCCGGCCGCGCGCAGTGACTCGACGAAGCCGGGGAGGGGTTCGCCGTGCAGCTGGAGGGCGATGCGCCGGCCCTCGACTCCTTCCTCCAGGAGCCGCTCCAGTACCTCGGCCATGGACTCGGACGCCGGTGACCAGGTCTCGGTCAGCCCGGCGGCGCGGACCGCGCCCTTGACCTTGGGGCCCCGGGCCAGGAGTTCGACCCCGCGCAGGGTGTCCAGCAGCTGTTCGCCGATGCCCCAGCCGTCGGCGGCCTCGATCCAGCCGCGGAAGCCGATCGCCGTCGTCGCGACGACCACGTCCGGGACGGTGTCGAGGAGTTCCTTGGTGGCGGCGAGCAGTTCGCTGTCGTCGGCGAGCGGCACGATCCGCAGGGCGGGCGCGTGCACCACGGTGGCACCCCGCCGCCGCAGCAGGGTGCCGAGTTCGTCCGCCCGGCGCGCGGCGGTGACACCGACCGTGAAACCCGCGAGGGGCCCGTGCTGTGCGTCGTCGTGCATATGGTCTACCCGGCTCTCGTCCCGCTGCTGCTCAATGGTGCGGAGGTCCGAGCCTGCCAACGAAGCGTGACAGGCTCGGTTCACCCGTATTTCCCGCCCGTTACGTCACCCGACATGTCAGGGCCGGCCCAAGGTCATCATCACACTTCGGCGTAGCTGAGCTGGGGCTTCGCCGGGACGGCCGTGGTCCGGCGAAGGTATACCGCCCAGGTGAGCGCGAAGCACACGCCGTAGAAGGCGAGGAAGGACCAGAAGGCCGCCGTTCCGACCCCCGAGGTCTGGAAGGACTGCCGGAAGGCGAGGTTGATGGCGAGGCCGCCGAGCGCCCCGACCGCGCCGATGAGTCCCATCGCCGCCCCGGACAGCCGCCGCCCCTGAGCCGCCGCTTCTTCGCCGCGCAGTCCCTGGGCGATCGCCTTGGCGTGGAAGATGCCCGGGATCATCTTGAACGTCGATCCGTTGCCGAGCCCCGTGAGGACGAACAGCGCGGTGAAGCCGATCAGGAACACGGTGAGCGATTCGATGCCGGAGGCGTAGACGACGATGCCGGTCGCCACGGCCATCGCGGCGTAGTTCGCCAGGGTGATCCGGGCGCCGCCGTACCGGTCGGCCAGCCGGCCGCCGACCGGCCTGATCAGCGAGCCCAGCAGCGGGCCGACGAAGGTGAGCGAGGCGGCCTGCAGCGGGGTCCGGCCGAACTGGGTCTGCAGGACGAGCCCGAAGGCGAAGCTGTAGCCGATGAAGGAGCCGAAGGTGCCGATGTAGAGCACCGACATGATCCAGGTGTGCGGATCGCGTGCGGCGTCCTTCGCGGCCCCGGTGTCGTTCTGCACGGGCGTCAGGTTGTCCATGTACCGCGCGGCGCACAGCCCGGCGACGACGATCAGCGGAATGTACGCGCCGAGCACGATCCGGGGGTGCGTGGCGCCCGCGGTCCCGATCACGAGAAGCCCGATGAGCTGCACGACGGGCACGCCGACGTTGCCGCCGCCCGCGTTCAGTCCGAGCGCCCAGCCCTTCTTGCGCAGCGGGAAGAAGGCGTTGATGTTCGTCATCGAGGAGGCGAAGTTGCCGCCGCCGATGCCGGTCAGCGCGGCCACGGCCATGAAGGTGGTGTACGAGGTCCCCGGCTCCATCACCACGAAGGCGGCGACCGTCGGCACCAGCAGGGTGAACGCGCTGAACACGGTCCAGTTCCGGCCGCCGAACCTGGCCACGGCGAAGGTGTACGGAATCCGCGCGAGGGCCCCGACCAGCGTCGCGGTGGAGATCAGGAAGAACTTCCCGGCCGGGTCCACCCCGTACTCCGGCCCCATGAACAGGACCATCACCGACCACAGGGTCCAGATGGAGAACCCGATGTGCTCGGAGAGTACGGAGAACCAGAGGTTCCGGCGGGCGATCGGCTCGCCCTTCTCCTTCCAGAACGTCTCGTCCTCGGGTTCCCAGTGCTCGATCCAACGGCCAGCCATCACGCGCCTCCACGGGTGGTCGGGGTGTTGTCCCCGACGCTAGAGAGCGCGCGTTTCGGTGTGGTGCCGCGAGGTGACCGGTGCGCAACCTTGCTCTCACCGGGCCGGTCCCGGCCCGGTGAGACCGCGGTTCAGCGCCGGCGCGGGCCGGCCGGTGAGGCCTCGGGCCGGGCCCGCTCACGCGACTTCTTCACACCGTTCGGCCACAGGCGCGGCCGGCGTTTGGCGGCGACGTCCTCCAGCCAGCCGACGGTGACGATCATGATCCCTATCAACGGCCAGACGAGAAGGAACATGAGAACGGTGTACGCGCTCTCTATCTGCGTGCCGAAGTGGGCGTCGACGAACGGGATGTTCCAGAGCTGGTCCAGTATCGGTATCGTCGCCATGATCAGCAGGTTGTGCCAGAGGTAGATCGTCACCGCCCGGTTGTTGGCGAGGGTCACCAGGGGGTCCCAGGCCGCGAGCCTGCCGGGCAGTTGCTGCCACGAAGGGGCGTACTGGAGCAGGATCACGCAGAAACCGAACGACCAGGTGGCCTGGGCGAGCGGAATGTCGTTGAGGTCCCAGCCGTCGGCCGTGAGGTGCCCCGAGGCCCACCACAGCCCGAAGGCCATCACTATCGCGGAGAGCGACACCACCAGATAGCGCGGCACCTTCTCGAACAGCCCGTCGTTGTGGGCGAACCCGAGGATCCAGCAGGAGCCGAACATGGCGAAGTCCACGAGCGCGTTGCCCGTCTCGCCGGGGATCGTGACCAGGCCGGAGCCGATCACCGCGGTGAGCCCGATGGGGGCGAGCATCGTCGCCCACGGCAGCCTGCGGAACGCCTTCAGCAGCAGCGGCGAGGCCAGCACGAACCAGAGGTAGGCGCGGATGTACCAGAGAGGACCCGCCGCCTGCACCGCCCAGGTGTCCTCCAGGAGGCCTGCCTTGTCGCCGCTGAGCCAGGGGTAGGGAGGGGCTCCGACCGGGAAGATGTAGCAGCCCAGCTTCAGGAACCACCAGATGCCCTCCTCCCGCACCGGTTTCCAGGTCAGGAGGAACATCATCGGCACGACGACAGCCGAGAAGGCCCACATCGGGGGCAGCAGACGGCGGATGCGGCCACGGATGACGCCCCAGGCCGGACGGGCCAGGGAGCGGGCCATCAGCGACCCCGCCAGGGCGAACATGACGCCCATGGAAGGGAAGAGGACGGTCAGCCAGGCCCAGCCGAAGATGTGGTAGACGACGACCCGGACCAGGGCGATCGAACGCAGCAGGTCGAGATAGCGGTCGCGGCCCGGCTTCTTGGCGGGCGGCGCGGCTTCGGGCTCCGGCGCGGGCGCCACCGGAACGGGGGCCTGCGTCCAGGGTGCGGGTCCGGGCTGTGCGGCCCACGCCCCCCGGCCGGGCGGCAGCTGCGTCCCGGCCTGCGGCTGGACCGGGAACGGCACCGTGTGCGGCTCCGGCGGCTGCTGGTGCGGGTACGCAGAGGGGTGGCTGGGATGGGTCATGCGACGGGCCTCCGGTCGGTGCTGGGCCGGCCCTGGCTCGGCATCGAACCGGGCGCCTCCACGACCCCGGTGCGGCGGAGCTTCTGCCACCGCAGCCGGCCGCCGGTGAGCGCGGTGATCCAGGACTGGAGCAGCACCACGTACATGAGCTGGCGGTAGAGGACCTGCTGGAGGGGCAGCGAGAGCAGATGGGTCATGCGCTCCCGGTCGAGCCGGAAGGCGTACGCGGCGCAGACGGCCTGCACCGCGAGGACACCGAGCCAGGCGACCACCGTCTGCCCGGTCGGGCCGAAGACGAGCCCGTACAGCAGGAAGACGTCGATGAGCGGGGCGAGCAGCGGCGCGACGACCATGAACAGGGCGACGAACGGCAGCCCGACGCGTCCGAAGCGGCCGGACGGGCCGCGCTCGATCACCGCGCGGCGGTGCTTCCAGATGGCCTGCATCGTGCCGTACGACCACCGGTAGCGCTGTGACCAGAGCTGCTGCACGGACTCCGGCGCCTCGGTCCAGGCACGGGCGTTCTCCGCGTACACGACGCGCCAGCCGTCCCGGTGCAGGGCCATCGTGACGTCGGTGTCCTCGGCGAGGGTGTCCTCGCTCATGCCGCCGATCCGGTTCAGCGCCTCGCGGCGGAACGCCCCGACCGCGCCGGGGATCGTGGGCATGCAGCCCAGCATGTCGTACATCCGGCGGTCGAGGTTGAAGCCCATCACGTACTCGATGTGCTGCCAGGCGCCGATCAGTGAGTCGCGGTTGCCGACCTTGGCGTTGCCCGCGACGGCCCCGACCCGGGGGTCGGCGAAGGGCTGCACCAGCTCGCGGACGGTGGACGGCTCGAAGACCGTGTCGCCGTCCATCATCACGATGATGTCGTAGCGGGCGTGCGCGATGCCGTTGTTCAGGGCGGCGGGCTTTCCGGCATTGCGCTGGCGCACCACCCGGACACCCGGCAGCCGCATCCGGTCGACGAGGTCCGCGGTGCCGTCCGTGGAGCCGTCGTCGATGACGATGACCTCCAGCGGGTAGTCGCTCGCCACCAGGGAGCGGACCGTGTTGGCGATGCACTTGCTCTCGTTGTACGCGGGCACCAGGACGGACACGGGGCGGGTGAGCGGATCGCCCCAGCTGAAGTCCTTCTTGCGGACCCGGCGGGCGTGAGCGAAGGACAGCAGCAGCATCAGGCCGAAGCGGGCCAGGACCAGCACCCCGATGACGGCGAGGCCGACGACCAGGACGTCGGTGATGTGCTCCGAGACCTCGACGGCGGAGACGAACGCCTTGCCCTTCCAGAGCGCGTACCCGGTGACGGGCGTGTGCGCGCTGGGGGCGCCGAGGGCGTCGGTGAGGTTGGTGAACTCGTACCCCTTCTCCTGCATCTTGGGCAGGAAGTGGCCGAGGGCGGCCACCGTCTGGGACCGGTCCCCGCCGGAGTCGTGCATGAGGACGATGGCGCCCTTGCCGTGCTTCGGGGTGGCGTTCCTGGAGATCACGCCGACCCCCGGCCGCTTCCAGTCCTCGCTGTCGGTGTTGTTGACGACGGTGAGGTAGCCGCGGCTGCCGACGTACTGGGTGACCGGCCAGGACTTGTCGTCCATGGCGTCGGCGAACGAGGAGTACGGCGGCCGGAACAGGGAGGTGCGGATGCCGGCCGCGCCCGCGAGCGCCAGCTGGTTCTGCGACAGCTCCCAGTCGATGCGTCCGGTGGACTGGTAGGAGAGGTCGGGGTGGTTGAACGTGTGCAGCCCGACCTCGTGTCCCTCCTTGACCATGCGCTCCACCAGATCGGGGTAGCGGGAGGCCATGGTGCCGGTGACGAAGAAGACGCCGTGCGCGTCGTACTCCTTCAGCTTGTCCAGCACCCGGGGGGTCCACACCGGGTCCGGGCCGTCGTCGAAGGTCAGCACGATGCGGTGGTCGGGGATGCGCAGCGTCTTCGCGGGTTCGGTGGTGCTGCGCGCGTCGATGACGGGGCCGCCCTCCAGCACCTGCTCGGGCACCCGGTCGGTGGCCGCCGGCGGCTGGATCCGGTGGTCGGCGAGAATTTCGCTGTGCACGTAGCCGCGCAGCATCAACATGGCGAGCAGGGCAACGAGGAAGAGGAACGGCAGCATGTAGCGCATGGGGAGTCTGCGCCGCCGGCTCTGCTTCTTACGGTGGTTCCTGACCCGCGGGGCGGGTGTGGTCATCTAGCTGGCGCCTTCTTGCTCTTGCACAGGGGGATCAGGTGTGGTGACCGGCGGAGTGACGGGGTCCGCGCCGGGGTCCGTGGACGGTGGTGTCGGATCGGCGCTCGGTGTCCCGGACGCCGCGGTCGTCGCGGAGGCGGACGTCCCGTCGGCCGGCACACCGCCGGCGGTGCTCGCCCCCGCGGCGGTGCCCTGCGCGGACGGTTCGGTGCGGGCCGAGGCGGAGGATCCGGTGCCGGGCACCGAGGAGCCGCCGGCCCCGACGGCGCCGCCCGGGGCTGCCGCGCTCCCTCCGGTCTGCGGGACGGTGGACGGCGAGACGCCGGAGGTCGCGCCCGGTGTGACCGCGGCTCCCGGGGTCGCACCCTCGGTGGCCGGCGTGCGGACCTCTTCCGTCTTCTGGTGTTCCTCCTGGCCGGACAGCGGCAGGAAGGGGGCGGTGGAGTTGCCTCCGAGCAGGGCCACGACGAGTGTCACGGCGTAACCGACAAAGATCGCGGCCAGGACCCAGCCGAGCCGCCGGAGCGACTTGCTGCGCCGGCCGCTCTCGTCGACGAAGACCGGGCCGTCGGAGCCCTCCGGAGCGGTGGGTTCCGGGAGCAGCTCGGAGAGCTGCCGTCCCAGTCCGTCGAGCTGAATGGTGACTTCGTTGGGCTCGTGGGTGTGTCCCGCACGGGCACCTTCACGCCAAGTTTCCACTGATGTACGCACTTCCCCCACTCAGGATCGGGTGCGCGCAACTGACCGTCTGTGCGTCGCCGGACCGGGCCCCCACCCTGTCCCACGCGCCCCCTACCACAGTGCACCCGGGCCATGAATGTAGCGCACGCCGACGACACTCCGACCCCACGGACGGGTGTTGTTCATCATGAGAGATACATCTGTTTTCGAACCGTGGTGCGGGCCCTGCCCCGGACGGGCCGACCCGCCCCGGGCATGGGAGCGCGGTGCATGACACACGCCGGGGGCGCACGCCCCCTGGGCGCCGACCGCGGTCCCGCACCCCGTCGGGCCGCAAAAAACGAGGACCCCGCTGCCGGTGGCAGCGGGGTCCTCGTTCACATGGGAATTGTGGAGATGGCGGGAATCGAACCCGCGTCCAACGGTGCGGAACCAGGGCTTCTCCGAGTGCAGTTCGCTACGCTTTTCTCGGCCCCGGAGGTCACACGAACAAGCCTCCGACAGGCCCAGCCACTGTTTGATTTCCTTCCAGGCCCCGTGACCGGGCTTAGAAGTTTAGATCCCTTAGTGATGCCAGGATCCGGGTCGGGATCACCCCCGGGCTGACACTCCGCAGAGTCTTCGCTTAGCTGCTAATTAGGCAGCGAGGGCGAAGGCGGAGGAATCGCGCTTGGAATTGGCGATTATTGTTTGCGACATATGGTTTACGAGATCATTGCCGCTTCCTCGACTCGCTTCCCCTGCTTCGACATCCGCTGTCGAAACCGATCATCCCCATGTTGATTTTTCAAAGGTGGTGCACACCCCGTGGGGTGCAGTGCCATCGTACGTGACCAACGCACGACGATGCCAGCGTATTCCTGCCGCACCGGCCGGCAGCCACTGGCGCGGTGCGCTCAGGCGCTCCGCTGACGGCGGCGGGCCGCCGAGATCGCCCGGTTCGTCTCCCTCGCGTCCTGCTTCTCGCGCAGCGTCTGCCGCTTGTCGTACTCCTTCTTGCCCTTCGCCAGCGCGATCTCGACCTTGACCCGGCCGTTGGTGAAGTACAGGGCGAGCGGCACGATCGTGTGTCCGGTCTCCTGGGACTTCGACTCCAGCTTGTCGATCTCGGCCCGGTGCATCAGGAGCTTGCGCTTGCGCTTGGCGGAGTGGTTGGTCCAGGTCCCCTGGACGTACTCCGGGACGTGGATGTTGTGCAGCCACGCCTCGCCGCCGTCGATCTGCACGAAGCCGTCCACCAGGGAGGCCCGGCCCATGCGCAGCGATTTGACCTCGGTCCCCATCAGGACGAGCCCGCACTCGTAGGTGTCGAGGATGGTGTAGTCGTGGCGCGCCTTCTTGTTCTGCGCGACCATCTTGCGCCCGGTGTCTTTTTCCTTAGCCATAGTGCGGCCATTTTCGCACTACGACCCACCCCCGAGGCCACTCAATACCGTCTCGGCCCGCTCCTGGGCCCGCGCGCTCACCGCGAGGTCCGGTGTGATGCCCCGGCCGTCGACGCTACGGCCCGCCGGAGTGCTGTAGTGGCCCACGGTCAGCTCCGCCACGGAACCGCCCGCGAGCTTGCTCGGCATCTGGACGGATCCTTTGCCGAAGGTCCGCGAACCGACCGTGACGGCCCGGCCCCGGTCCTGCAGGGCACCGGTCAGGAGCTCGGCCGCACTCATGGTCCCGCCGTCGACGAGGACGACGAGAGGGCGCTCGGTGTCGCCCCCGGCCTCCGCGTACAGCGCGCGCTGCTCCCCGTGCACGTCGTACGTGGCGACCAGGCCCCCGTCCAGGAAGGCGGAGGCGGCGGTGACGGCCTCGGTGACGAGTCCACCGGAGTTGCCACGCAGGTCCAGCAGCACACCGGCACCCGCCGGGGCCTTCAGGACCGCGTCACGGACCGCGGTACCGGATCCCTTGGTGAACGAGTCCACCTCGATCAGCACAGCTGCGGAGGAATCGGAACGGTACGGTCCGAGCCGCCGCACCGAAACGGCCTCGGTGGTGAGCCGGGCCCGCCGCAGCGTCTCGGTCCGGGTGGCGGACCCCCGCTGGACGCCCAGCACCACGGTGCTCCCGACGGCGGCGCCGGTACGGTCGCCCCGCAGCAGGGCCACGACATCGGAGACCGCGCGCCTGTCGACCCGGTGGCCGTCCACGGTGCGCAGCAGATCTCCGGCGCGGATCCCGGCCCGCTCGGCGGGGCCGCCCCGCTGGACCCGGGTGACCGTGACCAGCCCGTCCGCGGAACGCCGGGCGGCGAGCCCGACGCCCGTGTACGAACCGTCGAGGGCCTGCTCGAACTCCTGGTACTCCCGCTCGTCGTAGACCGCGCCCCAGCGGTCCCCGCTGCGGCTGACGGCCTCCTCGGCCGCCTCCGTACCGGACTTGCCGTCGGCGACGGCCTCGGCCGCCGCGTCGGCCACGGCGTCGCGGTCGGCGGAACTGGCGACGGACCGGGTCTCTATCTCGGTGCTCCGCCCGTCCCCGCGCGGCAGCGCACCGGTGGCGGCCGCGGTGGCGAGCACGCTCGCGAAGACCAATGTCAGGGCCGCCCCGCGGCGGACGCCGCGGGACCCGAAACTGTTCTCAGGGCCCGGCATGGCGCCGAGTCTAGGACAACGCCCCGCCGGCGCACGGCCCGTTGGCCGCGCGCCCCACGGGGCGCATGTCACACCTTGAGGTACTTGCGCAGCGCGAAGAGCGCGGCAACCGCGGGCATCAGCAGGCCGATCGCCAGGACCAGCGGGAGCTTGGTGAGGACGGCGTCCCAGCCGATGAAGTCGATCAGGTTCAGCTTGTCCTGGAGGGCGAGTCCGCCGTCGATCAGGAAGTAGCGCCCGGCCAGCAGCATCACGCAGGCCAGTACGCCACCGATCAGGCCGGCGAACGCGGCCTCCATGATGAACGGCATCTGGATGTAGAAGCCGGAGGCCCCGACGAGCCGCATGATTCCCGTCTCGCGCCGTCGGCTGAACGCGGACACCCTGACCGTGTTGACGATCAGCATCAGGGCGATGACGAGCATCAGCGCCATCACGAAGAGCGCGGCGACGTTCATGCCGTTCATCAGGCCGAAGAGGTTGTCCAGGATGCTTCTCTGGTCCTGGACGGACTGCACCCCGTCACGCCCGGCGAAGGCGGTGGCGACGACCTTGTACTTCGTGGGGTCGTCGAGCTTGACGCGGAACGACTCCGGCATCTGGTCGGGCGTGATGTTGCCCGCCATCGGGGAGTCGCCGAACTCCTCCTGGTAGTGCTTGTACGCCTCGTCGGACGACTCGTAGATGACCGTGTCGACGACGTCCATCTTCTTGAGGTCGGCCTCGATGTCCTTCTTCTGCTGCGCGGTCACCGCACCCTTGGCGCACTGGACCACCGTCTCCGCGTCCCCCTTGCCACAGAGGTAGATGGAGACGTTGACCTTGTCGTACCAGTAGTCCTTCATCGTGCTGACCTGCTCGCGCATGAGCAGCGCGCCGCCGAACAGGGCAAGCGAGAGGGCGACGGAGACGACGACGGCGAAGGTCATCGTGAGGTTGCGACGGAGGCCGACGCCGATCTCCGACAGGACGAACTGGGCGCGCATGGCGTCCTTTCAGTGCTGGGTGCTCAGTGCTGGTAGCCGTAGACGCCGCGCGCCTGGTCGCGTACGAGACGGCCCTTTTCGAGCTCGATGACGCGTTTGCGCATCTGGTCGACGATGTTCTGGTCGTGGGTCGCCATGATCACGGTGGTGCCGGTCCGGTTGATCCGGTCCAGCAGCTTCATGATCCCGACCGAGGTCTGCGGGTCGAGGTTGCCGGTCGGCTCGTCCGCGATCAGCAGCATGGGCCGGTTGACGAAGGCCCGCGCGATCGCCACGCGCTGCTGCTCACCACCGGACAGCTCGCCGGGCATCCGGTCCTCCTTGCCGCCGAGACCGACGAGGTCGAGGACCTGCGGGACCGCCTTGCGGATCTCGCCGCGCGGCTTGCCGATCACTTCCTGGGCGAACGCCACGTTCTCCGCGACGGTCTTGTTGGGAAGGAGGCGGAAGTCCTGGAACACCGTGCCCAGCTGGCGGCGCATGTGCGGCACCTTCCAGTTGGACATGCGCGCGAGGTCCTTGCCGAGGACGTGGACCATGCCCTGGCTGGCGCGCTCCTCGCGGAGGATGAGACGCATGAAGGTGGACTTGCCGGAGCCGGAGGAGCCCACCAGGAAGACGAACTCGCCCTTCTCGATATCGAGAGACACATCCCGTAGAGCGGGACGGCTCTGCTTCGGGTAGGTCTTGGAGACGTTGTCGAATCGGATCACGGATGCACCACGGTCGGCCGGGAGTAGGTGTGCGTGACCATACGCGAACCCGGCTCACGCGTGCAGGCGCGCGTACCGGGATGGGTGATTTACGGTGAAACGGCATCGGTCCCGGCTCCGCCGCGAGCGGAACGGGCCGGGAGGTATCCGGTGGGCCGAGCCGAAACCCGTGCGAGCTGGCACAGTGGTAGGGGGAACGGTTGCGTTTCCGTGAGCGTTGTGCGGAGAGAAGGCTTGTGCGGCTCCGCCGCGCGGGAGGAGGAATGCGCATGACCTATGACCGACTGGTGTGCGCGAACTGCGCGGCGCCCGTGAACGAGGGGCGCTGCCCCGTGTGCCGGGCCAGCCGCGCGCGACTGGAGCAGCAGGAACAGGAGCAGGGACCGTTCGCCGGGCTCAGCCCGGCGATGCTGGTGGCCCTGATGGTGGTGCTGCTGGCCGCGCTGGCGCTGCTGGCGCACCAGACCGTGTAGTGCACCGGACCGTGTAGCGCACCCGCCTCGTTACCGCTCGCCCGCCCTTTGCCGGGCCGGCAGAAACGTTCGTCCAGAAACGTTCGTCCTCGTACGCGCAGACGCATGCAGGGGCCCCGGATGCCGATCGGCGTCCGGGGCCCCTGTGTGTGTACGTGTTCCGCTGCGGCCCGTCAGGCGGCGGTGCGGCCGTTCACCAGGCGCGGCAGGATCCGGAAGCCGATGCCTCCGGCGATCATCGTCGCGGCGCCGACCAGCAGGAACGTGGTCTCGGCGGCACCGGTCTCGGCGAGCTCGTCCTTGCCCTTGCCCTGCTCGGCCGGCTGGTTGCCGACCGAGTCGGTGTCGGTGTTGTCGGAGTCGACGCACTCGGCACCGTCGAGGGAGACGGTGCAGGTGCCGGTGTCTCCGGTGGAGCCACCGTTCGTCGCGGAACCGGTGGTCCCGTCGCCGCCACCAGCGGCGCTACCGCCACCAGCAGCCGCGTCACCACCACCGGCAGCCGCGTCACCACCGCCGGCGGCCGCGTCACCGCCACCAGCAGCCGCGGCGTCGCCACCGCCGGCAGCCGCGTCGCCACCACCGGCCACGTCGCCACCACCAGCAGCGTCACCACCACCGGCCACGTCACCGCCGCCGGCCGCATCGCCACCACCAGCAGCGTCACCACCACCGGCCACATCGCCGCCACCAGCAGCGTCACCACCACCGGCCACGTCACCGCCGCCGGCCACGTCACCACCACCAGCAACGTCGCCACCACCAGCAGCGTCACCACCGCCGGCCACATCGCCGCCACCAGCAGCGTCACCACCACCGGCCACGTCACCGCCGCCGGCCACGTCAGCGCCGCCGGCCACATCGCCGCCACCGGCCACGTCAGCGCCACCGGCCGCGTCGCCACCACCGTCGGCGTCACCCTCGCCGTTGATGCCGATGTTCAGACCGTCTTCGTTGGCCTCGGCGTTGATACCGATACCGGCGACATCGACACCGATGCCGACGGCCTGGGCCGCACCGGCGGCGGTCAGCGAGGCGCCTGCGGCAATGACCGCGCCCGCGGCTATCCGCGCGACGCGGACTCGCGTCTTCTTCGTCATGTGCTGCTACCCCCAGTAGCTGTTCTCGTCAATGGAGCAGCCATATGCGGGTCGCGGCCCAGCGGGGTTTGCTCCGAGCGCCGGCCCACGTCGCGCCGTGGCCATGCCGCCCGCCCCCGATCACACCCGTCCCGGACATACGCATGCTGCCCTAGCACCCTGTCCAGAGTTAAGGACTACGTCAAGGCCGTTCTGTACAATGTGCACCGGTTTGGCAAGAGTTGACCCTCATTCAGCACCACGACTGTGACGCACCCACCACGCCATCTACGCAACTCGTCCGGCCAACTCCCTTTTCCCTCAGGCCCGTTTCGGACGCCTGCCGGTCGCGCTGCGGCCATATCCGGTTCATCCGGAACGCTCACGATGCGGAGGTCCGGCCCACCCGACCCGTCCCGAACCCGGTGAACCCATGCAGAAGAGAACCGCCGCACTCTCCCTGACGCTCGCTGTCTCCGCCTTGCTGCCGGCGGCCCTGCCCGCGCAGGCGACGGCGGGCTCCTCCGGCTTTTACGCCACCAAGACCCCGTACGCGCCGCAGCAGAACCCGCGGTCGTACCAGCAGGCCCCGAAGGGCTTCGTTCCGGTGTTCACCGAGAACGTCTCGCGTCACGGCTCCCGGGCGGCGTCCGACAGCGAGGACGGTGACCTGATCCTGGCCCTGTGGGAGAAGGCGAGGAGCGAGGGGCAGCTGACCCGCGACGGCGAGCGGTTCGGCGGCGAGACGAAGTCCATGCTCGCCGCCATGGACGCGATCGGATACGGACAGCTCACCGGGCGCGGTGTGCGCGAGATCCAGGACACCGCCGCACGGCTTGAGAAGCGGCTTCCCGGGCTCTTCGAGCAGATCGCGGAGAACTCCGAGAAGATCAACGTCGTCAACTCCGGCAAGGACCGTGCCGTCGACAGCGGGAACCTGTTCGCCGAGGCCCTCGCCGCGAACGACCCGGCCCTGGCGCCCCTCATCACACCGGCCAGGACCGATGCCGACCTGCTCTACTTCCACAAGTCGGCCGGTGGCGCGGAGTACCGGGACTACGTCGAGAACGACGAGCGCCTCGCCGACACCCTGGACACGATCACCGACCAGCCGGCCTCGCACACCGCGGCCCGCAACGTACTGAAGAAGATCTTCAAGCCGGCCTTCGTCGCACGGATCGCGGCCGGCGAGTTCGGCTCGATCGCCACCGAGGTCGAAGCCGCGCAGGCGGTCTACGCGCTCTACAGCATCGCCCCGGCCATGGCCGACGAGGGCGACTGGCACATGAAGCGCTACCTCGCGCCCCGTGACGCGCGGTGGTTCGCCTACCTCAGCGACGCCGAGGACTTCTACGAGAAGGGGCCGGGCTTCGCCGACAGCGACATCACGTACAGGATGGCGAACGTTCTGCTCGACGACTTCTTCACGAAGATCGACGCCAAGCGGAACGGAACCAGCGACGCGGGCGCGGAGCTGCGCTTCACCCACGCGGAGGAGATCATCCCGCTGGCCGCGCTCATGGGTCTGCCCGGCAGCACGAAGGCCGTGTCGGAGGCCGAGCCGTACACGTACGCCGACAACCCGTGGCGCGGCGAGTCGGTGGCGTCCATGGCCACGAACATCCAGTGGGACCTGTTCCGGAAGGGGAACAAGTACCTGGTGCGGATGCTCTACAACGAGAAGCAGACCGCGTTCAAGAAGGGCTGCGACCCGGTGGCGAAGGGCAGCTACTTCTACGCGGTCGACGAACTGAAGCAGTGCCTGGGCCGCAGCGCGTCCTGACCCGGTAGGCGAGGAGGGGTGCGGGAGCCGTGGCTCCCGCACCCCTCCTCGCGTACGTCCCGGTCGGCGGGACTACTTCTCGCTCTGCTTGCGCCAGCGGATGCCGGCCTCGATGAAGCCGTCGATCTCGCCGTTGAAGACCGCTTCCGGGTTGCCCATCTCGAACTCCGTACGCAGGTCCTTGACCATCTGGTACGGGTGCAGGACGTACGAACGCATCTGGTTGCCCCAGGAGTTGCCGCCGTCGCCCTTGAGCGCGTTCATCTTGGCCTGCTCCTCCTGGCGGCGGCGCTCGAGGAGCTTCGCCTGGAGGACGTTCATCGCGGACGCCTTGTTCTGGATCTGCGAGCGCTCGTTCTGGCAGGAGACGACGATGCCGGTGGGCAGGTGGGTCAGGCGCACCGCGGAGTCCGTGGTGTTGACGCCCTGGCCGCCGGGGCCCGAGGAGCGGTACACGTCGACGCGGAGCTCGGACTCGTCGATCTCGACGTGGTCCGTCTGCTCGACGACGGGCAGCACCTCGACGCCCGCGAAGGACGTCTGGCGGCGGCCCTGGTTGTCGAACGGGGAGATGCGGACGAGCCGGTGGGTGCCCTGCTCGACGGAGAGCGTGCCATAGGCGTACGGCACCTCGACGGCGAAGGTGGTCGACTTGATGCCGGCCTCTTCCGCGTACGCCGTCTCGTAGACCTCGGTCTTGTAGTTGTGCCGCTCGGCCCAGCGGAGGTACATGCGCTGGAGCTTCTCGGCGAAGTCGGCGGCGTCGACGCCACCGGCCTCGGCGCGGATGGTGACCAGGGCCTCGCGCGCGTCGTACTCGCCGGAGAGGAGCGTGCGGACCTCCATCTCGTCCAGGGCCTTGCGGACGGACTCCAGCTCGGACTCGGCCTCGGCGAGCGCATCGGCGTCACCCTCGTCCTCGGCGAGCTCGAAGAGGACTTCGAGGTCGTCGATCCGGCCGCGCAGGGTCTCGGTCTTGCGGACCTCTGCCTGGAGGTGCGAAAGCTTGCTGGTGATCTTCTGCGCCGCCTCCGGGTCGTCCCACAGGGACGGAGCGGCAGCCTGCTCCTCGAGCACGGCGATGTCACCCCTCAGCGCATCCAGGTCCAGGACGGCCTCGATCGACCCCATGGTCGAGGAGAGGGACTTCAGCTCTTCGGAAATATCGACGACTGCCACGGGTCCAGCGTAACGGCTGTCGGCGCGGGCATTCCTCGGACCGCATGATCACGGCTCCCCGGCCGCCGTGACCGGGGCGGATCAGGGGGTGGCCGGGGCCGAGTTCTCCGTGTCCTGCGGGGTCGCTCCCGCGTCGTCGCCGCCCAGCGCCAGCCAGCCGCCCACCCCGGCCGCCACGACCAGGACCAGGGCCGCCGCGCCCAGGGTGAGACGCCGCTTGCGGATGGCCGCCGACTTGTTGCGGGCCGAGCCCGGCCGGGGCCTGCCCGGGGCGCGCGGGGCCCGGGCGGTGCCCCGGGGGCCGCCGGACAACTCGTCGGGGGCCGGGACGCGCATGCTCGTGTGGGTGTCCCGGTTGGAGTCGGGCGACGATCCGGGGACCAGCGGCACGGCACCGCGGCGGCGAGGTTCCTCGGCCGCAGGGGTGTACTGCTGCTCGTCGTAGGCCTGGCCGTGCGGCTCGGACCCGGCCTCGTCGTCCGGTTCGTCCACGTCCAGCGGCGGGATGCCGGCCAGGTGCGGGAGCTGCTCGCGCAGCCGGGCCGCCAGCTCGGAGGCGCGCAGCCGGGAGGCCGGGGCCTTGGCCAGGCACTGGAGCAGCAGCTGCCAGAGCTCCTCGGGGATCCCGGGCAGCGGTACGACGGTCTCGGTGACGTGGCGGCGCAGGACGGCGCCGGGGTGGCCGCCGCCGAAGGGAGTGAAGCCCGCGAGGAGCTCGTACAGCACGGTCGCGAGGGCGTAGATGTCGACGGCGGCGCGCGGCGGGAGGCCCTCCACGATCTCGGGGGCCAGGTAGTCCGGCGTACCGATGATCTTGGTGGCCTTGGTGCGGCGCGGGGTGTCGATCAGCTTGGCCACACCGAAGTCGGTGAGCAGCGCGGGATGGGAGTTGCCGGGGCCGAGCGGGCCCTCCATGTCCAGCAGGATGTTCTCCGGCTTGACGTCGCGGTGGACCACTCCGGCGGCGTGCGCCGCGGCGAGGCCGTCGGCGACGTCGGCGACGATCGCGACGGCGGCCTCGGGGGCCAGCCGGCGCTCGCGGTCGAGCCGGGTCCGCAGATCCGTGCCGCGGACCAGGTTCATCACCAGGGCCAGGTCGTTGCCGTCCACCACGAGGTCGCGGACGGCGA
The DNA here is from genome assembly GCF_008042275.1 of Streptomyces sp. OR43. Lineage (GTDB taxonomy): Bacteria > Actinomycetota > Actinomycetes > Streptomycetales > Streptomycetaceae > Streptomyces. The sequence continues at coordinate 697,528 of NZ_RDBK01000043.1, forward strand.
CGACGTGCGGATGATCGAGCCCGAGCAGGGCGGTGCGCTCCTGGACGAAGCGGCCCACGAGTTCCTGGTCGGACGCGAGGTCCTCGCGGAGCAGCTTGATGGCGACGGGCCCCTCGGGGCCGTCGCCGAGCCACACCGTGCCGGCGCTGCCGCGCCCCAGAATCTGGTGGGCGGTGTACCGGCTGCCGATATTCCGTGCCAAGACTGCTCCCTCAGCGGCTGGCGATGGACCGTCGCACAACAACCCCCGGCCGACAAAGCTACGCGGCGATCGGGGGGTTGCGTGCCCCGGATGGCGCCAACCTTCACTTCTGCGGGCGAATTGCCGCGGAATCGGTCCGCAGAAGTCGATATGGCTACAGAGTCACGTCACCGTCGCGTCAGGTTCCGCTGCCACCGCTGTCGCCGCCCAGCTTCGAGATCCAGTCGGTGACGGTGGAGACGGCGTCGGTGATCGCGTCCCAGTAGCCCTGCCCCTGACCGATCCAGTCCTTCAGCGGCGTGAGCTCCCAGATCAGCCAGCTCGCCACGACGAGCAGCACCAGCGTGAACAGGCAGCCCTTCAGGCAGCCGAGGCCGGGGATCTTCATCGGGTTGGCGCTGCGCTGCCTCGGCTCGCGGGGCGGGCGCCGGTCCGGCTGCTGGGGCTGTTGGGGTTGCTGCGGCTGCTGCGGCGCGTACTGCTGGCGCTGTGGCTGGTACTGCTGCTGCTGGGGCTGCGGCTGGTACTGCTGCTGCTGAGGCTGCTGGCGGTACTGCTGCGGCTGCTGTTGCTGCTGGGGGTACTGCTGTTGGCGGCGCGGTTGCTGCTGCGGTTGCGGCTGCTGGCGCTGGGGCCGGCGGCGCAGCGGGTCCTGGCTCGGGTCGAGGTACTGGACCTGCGTCTGCTCGTTGCGGTCGCGGGCGGCCTGGAGCTGGGACTGCCAGGGGTGCGGCCCGTCGGGCTGCGGCGCTCCCTCGGGACGCGGCGGGACGGGCGGCATGACCGCGGTCGGGTCGGCGTGACCGCCGCCCGGCCCGGCGTTCTGCTGCATGACGCTGGTGGCCGCGTTGGGGTCGTAGCCGTTCGGGTCGTACGAGCCCGCGTTGCTCGGGAGTACCTGCGTGGGGTCGGCCGCCCCCGGCGTCTCCGGGACCGCGGTGGGCGCCGGGTCGGGCGCGAGCAGGGCGCCCACGCCGTCGGCTGCCGCGATCTGCGCGGAGTTCGCGTGCACGCCGATGCCGGCGGCGACGGTACGCAGCGCACGGGCGAGGTTCTCGGCGCTGGGCCGGCGGTCCGGCTCCTTGCTCAGGCAGCGCTCTATCACCGTCCACAGCGGGGCGGGGACGGTGCTGGGGCGTCGGGGCTCCTCGCTGAGGTGCCGGTGCAGGACCTCCAGCGCGGTGCCGCCGGCGAACGGCGGGCGGCCGGTGAGCAGCTCGTACAGCAGGATTCCGGCGCCGTAGATGTCGACGGCGGAGGTCTGCGGGCGGCCCTCGGCCGACTCGGGCGCCACATAGGCCGGTGTCCCGACGAACTCATGGGTCCGGGTCAGGCCCGGGGAGTCGGCGAGACGGGCGATGCCGAAGTCGGTGAGCATCGGGTGCATCTGGCCGTCGCGCTCGTCGAGCAGCACGTTGGCGGGCTTCAGGTCGCGGTGGACGACGCCGTCGGCATGGCTGGCGGCGAGCGCGTCCGCGATCTGCGCGGTGAGCAGCGAGGCGGCGACCGGGGTGAGCGGGCCGTTGTCACGGAGGTAGCGGTGCAGGTCGGGGCCGTCGACCAGGTCCATGACGAGGGCGAGGAGATCGCCCTCCACGACCAGGTCGCGGGTGCGCACGATGTTCTCGTGCCTCAGCCGCAGCAGAACGGAGCGCTCGCGCAGGAACCGCATCACGACATCCGCGTCGTTGGCGAGCTCCTCCTTGAGGACCTTGATCGCCACGGTCTCGCCGGGCTGGCCGGCGACGGCCGCCTCGGCGCCCGCGGTCTCTCGCTGGCGGGCGCGCCAGACGGTGCCCGTGGCGCCGCGTCCCAGCGGCTCCTCGAGCAGGTACTTGCTGCCTACCGGCCGCACGTCATGCGCTCCCTGCTGATCGTGGTGCTTGCGGTCCCCCGGATCCGTCCCGAGTTCCGGCCCACTCTAGTGGGGCGGGAGGAGTGGACGACCGAGTCGGGCAGGTTACCTTTTTGTCTGCATTGCTCGCCCTTTCCCGCCACTCCCTGGAGGAGTGCGGTCTGCCCGCCGCCCGCCGGCACCGCCTGTGGGCGGAAGACGCCCGTCCTGTGGGGGAAGACGCCCGTCCCGCTCCGATGGTTGCCGCCGCGAAGTCCGGACGGAACGGCTCCGGGGGCCGGTCCGGCTCCCACGGAGCGCCGCCCGGACCGGTTGCGAGCGCCACGGAGAACCGGCCAAGCAGGCACTTTTGTGCGCACAGCAGACCTTTCAAGATCACTTAGCGGTGACCCCCGGGCGTGTTGTCAGTGGCAGGTGCGAGGATGCCTCCAGCACGGAACTGTGGGGGCGGGAGCCCCGCGTGACGTGACGAACCTGTACCGGACGACGCGTCCGTGCCGGGTGGGGGGAATCACAGGGCGTCTCCCCTGCCGGACACCGCGCGCAGAAGGGACCGCTGACGGCGATGCAGATCCGGCTGACCGTCCTCGCGCCGCGCAGCGGCCAGACCCCGGCGCGCGCCTGCGACGTGCTGGTGACCGCCCCCGCGGGGACGGCGCTGGCCGCCGTGGCGTCCCATCTGGCCGCCTCCGTCTCCGGGCCCGACGGCTCCCTCGGCAGCGGTGCGGTGGTGCTGTTCGCCGGACGGGAACGGCTCGACGCGCAGCGGTGTGCGCTCGGTGAGCCGCCCCTGGTCGACGGGGCGGTGCTCTCGCTCCAGGTCCCGGGCGGGGACGAGACGCCGGACGACACCGTCCCGGCCCAGCTGCACGTGATCGCGGGGCCGGACGCGGGCGGGGTCCATCTGCTGCACGGCGGGCAGATCCGGATCGGCCGGTCGGCCGACGCCGACGTCCCGCTCGACGACCCCGATGTGTCCCGGCTGCACTGCGCGGTGACGGTCTCCGCGGAGGGCCGGGTCTCCGTCGCCGATCTCGGCTCCACCAACGGCACCTTGCTGGACGGCACGGACGTCCGCGACCGCCCGGTCCGGCTGAACCCCGGCGCACTGCTCCGCCTCGGCGAATCGACGCTCCGGCTCACCTCCGGTGCGCGCACGCCGGCGCTGGGCACGGCACCGGACGGCGAGGGCCACCTCCGCGTGGCCAGGGCGCCGTCCGCGGCCCCGGCGGCCCCGGACCACGGCTACGGAGCCGCGCACGGCGGACCGGAGGAACACGACGGGGCGGACGCCGCCCAGGAACACGAGCGCTCCACGGGCCCCGACGGCCCGGCCCCGACGCGGCCCCACCACGGCTCCGGGCGTGCCGGCCGGATACCGGACGACGGGGCGGCCCGGCGCCGGCGTGCGCGCACCGGAGGTGAGCCGGAGCGTCGATTCGCCGAGGCGGAGCAGTGCGCCGGGGTTCAGCCGGACCGGGCGGTCGCGGACGTCCGTGCCGTCCAGCAAGGTGCCGTTGGTGGAGCCGAGATCGGCGACGGAGACCCGGCCCTCCGCGGAGACCGTCACGGCCGGGCCGCACCCCGTACCCCAGCGGCAACGACACCGCAGGCTCGGGCCGCACGCCCTACCCCGACAGGACCGGATCAGGCTCGGGCCGCACCCCGTACCCCAGCGGCAACGACACCGCAGGCTCGGGCCGCACGCCCTACCCCGACAGGACCGGATCAGGCTCGGGCCGCACCCCGTACCCCAGCGGCAACGACACCGCAGGCTCGGGCCGCACGCCCTACCCCGACAGGACCGGATCAGGCTCGGGTCGCACCCCGTACCCCCGCGTCGGCGCGCAGCGCTACGACGGCGGCCCCGGAGACACGCCGAGTTCCCGCACCCTGCCGGGCTCCGACACCCGGTCCTGGGGCGGGGCCGGAGACGCCCAGGGCGCCGACAGCCTGCGGAGCACGGGATCGGGACGCTCGTCGAACCGGGTCAGCGGGCCGCGCCAGGGCGACGGGCCCCAGGTCGCCGCGCGCGGTGCCGAATCCGGACGGGCACCCGCTGCCCGGCCCACCTCCGCCGGCGGTCCCGTCGGAGCGGCCGGGCGGCCCGTGGTGGTCCTCGGGGCCGGGCCCCGGGGCCCCGTGAGCGTGGATCTCTCCGAGGAGGGGCCGCACCTGCTCATCGAGGGGCCGGGCGGCAGCGGGCGTACGGAACTGCTGAGGGCGGTCGCCGCGTCGCTGGCCGCCGCCGACCGGCCCGACCGGCTCGGCATCCTCCTGGTCGACGGGGCGGGCGGCGAGCGTGGGGAGAGCCTGCGCCCCTGCACCGAACTCCCGCACGCGTTCGCGCACTTGGTGGCGTCCGATCCGGTCAGGATGCGGGAGTTCGCCCAGGCGCTGGGCGGTGAGGTGAAGCGGCGGGCCGAACTCCTCGGCGGGCTCGACTTCACCGAGTGGCACAGCCGGCACGAAGTGGCGCAGCGGATGGTGGGACAGCGTCCGCCCGGCCCGTCCGAGCAGCGCGGTGACGTGGAGTCCGCGATGAGCGGCACCCTGCGGCTGCGGCCCGCCTCGGCCCGGTCCTCGGACCCGGGCCCGTCGCCGCTGCCCAGGCTCGTCGTGCTGGTGGACGACTTCGACGCGCTGATCGCCCCGGCGCTGGGCAGTCCGGGCCGCCCGGCCGCGGGTTCGGTCGTCCGGGCGCTGGAGGCCGTGGCCAGGGAGGGCGGCAGGCTCGGCATCCATCTGGTCGCGGCGTCCGCCCGCCCGGACCGCACGGAGGACACCGAACTGGCCCGCGGGGCGCGGCTCCGCGTCGTACTGGATCCGCCCGTCATACCGCCGTCGCCGGACGAGCCGGCGCCGGGCCGCGGGCGGCTGGGCCATCCCGACGGGCGGGTCACACCGTTCCAGGGCGGCCGGGTGACCGGCCGCATTCCGCGTACGGCGACGTTGCGGCCCACGGTCGTCCCGCTGGAGTGGGAGCGGATGGGCGATCCGCCGACGCGCCGCCCGGTCCGCGAGCTGGGCAACGGGCCGACGGACCTGGCCCTGCTGGCCAGCGCGCTGGAGCGGGCGGCCCGTTCGGTGAACGCCGAACCGCTGCCGCCGCTGGCACCCACGCACCCCTGACGAGCGGCGGGCCCACCCGGATGGGCCCGCCGTCCTCAATCGCCCCATACCTGCACTGACCTCACGTCACGAGCCCATCACGATCAATGAGTTGGGCCCGATGGCGGTATTGCGGCGCCCCGGTGCCGGGCGTAGGACTGTCCGTACAGGACGACGTGACAAGGCCGACCGGCTATTGAGGGGTGGGTGAAGGAGCGGGGCCGGCTGCGTGCAGCTGCGAGGCGGCGGATTGAGACATGGCGGAGCCATGGTGATGGACGACAACGCCGCAGATGTGCGTGCCCAGCCCCGCGACGCCGCCCCCCGATGGCCGGTCGGTCCAAGAGGGCGGCATCACTGGGGATCCGGCCGGTGCCGCCGTGCACGCGCACAGGAGAGACGGGGCAGGAATGCGCACAACGGTTCGGATTCGCAGGGCCGCCTTGGTGTTCACCGCCATCGGCGCGCTGGCCCTCACCGGCTGCGGCGACGACGGTGACGGCGGGAAGGACACGAAGGACGGGGGCGGCTCGGCCAAGGAGACCGGAAGCACGCCGAGCGTCGTATTACCGAAGCTGGACGGTGAGAAGATCTCGGTCGCCGCGGTCTGGACCGGGCCCGAGCAGGCCAACTTCGTCAAGGTCCTCAAGGAGTTCGAGAAGCGCACGGGCGCGACGGTGACGTTCGTCCCGGCGCAGGACCCGATCGTCAACTTCCTCGGTACGAAGATCGCGGGCGGCCAGCCGCCGGACGTCGCGATGATCCCGCAGGTCGGCGCCATCAAGCAGGCCGCCGAGAAGAAGTGGGCCAAGCCGGTCGGGGCCGAGGCGAAGGCGCAGCTCGCCAAGAACTACTCGCAGGTCTGGCAGGACCTGGGCGCGGTCGACGGCACCCAGTACGGCGTGTACTTCAAGGCCGCCAACAAGTCCCTGATCTGGTACAACGCCAAGGCGTTCGAGAACGCGGGCGCGTCGGAGCCGAAGACCTGGAAGGACTTCCTGGCGACCGCCGAGACGGTGTCCGCCTCCGGCGTCACCCCGGTCTCGGTCGGCGGCGCGGACGGCTGGACGCTCACCGACTGGTTCGAGAACATCTACCTCTCCCAGGCGGGCCCGGAGAAGTACGACCAGCTGGCCCAGCACAAGATCAAGTGGACGGATCCGTCCGTCAAGGACGCGCTGACCTCGCTGGGGCAGCTGTTCGGCAAGCCCTCCCTGATCGCGGGCGGCGCCGACGGCGCGCTGCAGACGGAGTTCCCGGCCTCGGTCACCCAGACCTTCACCGGCGGTGACCAGCCCAAGGGGGCCATGGTCTTCGAGGGAGACTTCGTCGGCATCAACATCGCCCAGACGAAGGCCAAGATCGGCACGGACGCCAAGGTGTTCCCGTTTCCCGCGGTCGGCGCCGAGTCGCCCGTGGTGACCGGTGGCGACGCGGCGGTGGCCCTGAAGGACAGCAAGGGCGCCCAGGCCCTGCTGACCTGGCTGGCCTCCACCGACGCCGCGAAGATCTGGGCCGAGCAGGGCGGGTTCATCTCGCCGAACAAGGCCCTGGACGCCGCCTCGTACCCCAACGAGGTGCAGCGCACCATGGCGAAGGCGCTGATCGCGGCCGGTGACGCCGTCCGGTTCGACATGTCCGACCAGGCCCCGCAGTCGTTCGGCGGGACACCCGGGAAGGGCGAGTGGAAGACCCTCCAGGACTTCCTGAAGAACCCGAAGGACATCGCGGGGACCCAGGCGAAACTGGAGTCCGACGCGGCCAAGGCGTACAAGAGCTGACGCGATGACGACAGCCGCAGCGGGGGGCGCCGACGAGGCGCTCCCCGCCGACAAGCAACCGCCCGGCGGGACTTCGGTGCCCGCCCCCAGGAAGCCCGCTCCCGGCACGCCGTCCGGTCCGCCGGACGGCGTGCGCACCCGCGGGAGCGTGACCGGCACCCGCAGGATCATCGCGGCGCTCTTCCTGCTGCCCGCGCTGGTGCTGCTCGGCGCGCTGGTGGTGTATCCGATCGTGTACTCCGTCTACCGGTCGTTCTTCGACCAGGCGGGCACGGGATTCGCCGGCTTCGACAACTACAAGGCGCTGTTCACGGACGACACCATCCGTACGGCGGTCAAGAACAACGCGATCTGGGTGGTCTTCGCGCCGACCGTCGCCACCGCGCTCGGTCTGATCTTCGCGGTGCTGACCGAGCGGATCCGCTGGGGCACGGCGTTCAAGCTGATCGTCTTCATGCCGATGGCGATCTCGATGCTCGCCGCAGGCATCATCTTCCGGCTGGTGTACGACGCGGCACCGGAGCGCGGGGTCGCCAACGCCGTCTGGGTGGGCGTGCACGACACGTTCGCCGAGTCGGCGGGCTTCCCCAAGGCGCATCCGCTGCCCGTCCATCCGCTGAAGGCGGCGAGCGGCGGCTCCTTCGTGACGAAGGTGCCCGTGCGGGCCGGGGAGCCGGTCCAGCTGCCGCTGGTCGGGGTGCTGCCCGCGAAGATGCCCACCGACGCGAAGCCGGCCCGCGCCCCGGAGACGAGCGGGGACGGGAAGATCACCGGTACCGCGTGGCTGGACTTCACCAAGGGCGGCGGCGGCAAGCCCAACGTCATCGACGCCAAGGAGCTCGGGCTCAAGGGCATCAAGGTGGAGGCCGTCAAGGACGGCAAGGTGGTCGCCTCCGCCACGGCGGGCGCCGACGGCGTCTTCACCCTGCCCGCCTCCGCGGACGGAGCCGAACTCCGCCTCCCGGCCTCCAACTTCAAGGAGCCGTACAACGGGGTCGACTGGCTCGGACCGTCGTTCGTGACGCCCGGCATCATCGGGAGTTACGTCTGGATGTGGGCGGGCTTCGCCATGGTGCTGATCGCGGCCGGCCTGGCGGGCCTGCCGCGTGAACTCCTGGAAGCGGCACGGGTGGACGGGGCCAACGAGTGGCAGGTGTTCCGCCGGATCACCGTGCCGATGCTCGCCCCGGTCCTCGCGGTGGTCCTGGTGACACTGATGATCAACGTCCTGAAGGTCTTCGACCTCGTCTTCATCATCGCGCCGGGCTCCTCCCAGGACGACGCGAACGTCCTGGCGCTCCAGCTCTACCGGTCCTCGTTCGGCACGGACGCGGACCTGGGAATCGGCAGCGCCATCGCCGTACTCCTGCTGCTGCTGGTGGTCCCGGTGATGCTCTTCAACATCAGGCGGATACGGAAGGAGGGGCGCCGATGACGACATCCTCGACCACGGCCCCGCCCGCCGGAGCGGGCGACGCCCCGGGCGCCTCCGCGGCGAAGACCGGACGGTCCCTCGGCTCACGGATCGCGGCGCTGGCCGGCGGCGGTGTGATGCGGGTCGTGCTGGTCCTGGTCGCCCTGTTCTGGCTGATGCCGACCGTCGGACTGTTCCTGTCCTCGCTGCGGGGCGCGGACCGGATCGCGGCGACCGGCTGGTGGAAGGTCTTCACGGTCCCGTCCGAGCTGACTTTCGACAACTACCAACGGCTGCTGGACAATTCGACGATCACCGACTCGCTGTTCAGCACGGTCATGATCACCGTTCCGTCCACGGTCCTGGTCGTGGTGATCGGCTCACTCGCCGGATACGCCTTCGCCTGGATGGAGTTCCCGGGCCGTGACTGGTGGTTCCTGGTGGTCGTGGGGCTGCTGGTGGTCCCGGTGCAGGTCGCCCTGATCCCGGTCTCCAAGCTCTTCGGCGCGGTCGGGATCTTCGAGACGACCTTCGGCGTGGTCATCTTCCACACGGCCTTCGGCCTGCCCTTCGCGATCTTCCTGCTGCGCAACTTCTTCGCGGAGATCCCGCGCGAACTGCTGGAGGCGGCACGGCTCGACGGGGCGGGCGAGATCCGGCTGTTCACCCGGGTCGTGATGCCGCTGGGCGGGCCGGCGATCGCCTCGCTCGGAATCTTCCAGTTCCTCTGGGTGTGGAACGACATGCTGGTCGCGCTGATCTTCGCGGGCTCCGACTCCCCGCCCATCACGGTGGCGCTCCAGCAGCAGGTACGGCAGTTCGGCAACAACATCGACGTCCTGGCGCCCGGCGCCTTCGTTTCGATGGTGATCCCGCTCGCGGTGTTCTTCGCCTTCCAGCGCCAGTTCGTCTCCGGCGTGATGGCGGGCGCGGTCAAGTAGCCGCGCCGTACGGAACATCGCACACCGGTACGTCAACCGGGGGCATCCCTGTGTACGCCAACAGGGGTGCCCCCACCTGGCGTTTCGCGTGGCAGGCGGCGTGCGGCGTAACCCTGTCACTCCATCGGGCGTTTACGGAGTACCCGCCTCCACGGTCGGCGCGCGTACGTCCGTGCGCCGCGCCCCGGCCCTGCCGCTCCGCACGCCCGTGTCCGAGAAAGAGTCCGTATGCCCCGCCTGAGTGTCATCATCCCCGTCCGCCGCGCCCGGGGAAGTCTGCGCGAATGCCTGGAGTCGGTGCTCTCCCAGCCGTTCACGGACATCGAGGTGATCGGTGTCGCCGACGGGTCGCCGGACGGATCGGGGCTGCTGCTCGACGAGTTCGCCGCCCGGGACGACCGGGTGCAGGCCATCCACCTGCCGGACGGCGCGGGTCCGGACGGGTGCCGCAACGCCGGGGCGGAGCGGGCCGTCGGGGACTACCTGCTGTTCCTGGACGCGCACTTCGTCCTCCTGCCGGGCGCGCTGGACGCCGTCGCCGGACGGCTCGTGGACGCCGGGGAACCCGATCTGCTGCTGTTCGGCCACCACAAGCGGCCGTTCCGCGGGCGGTCCCGGCCCAGCAGGTCGCTGGAGCGGCTGGGCGAACTCTCCGACGGCCCGCTGGCCGCCCCCGGCCAGTCCGCGCTCCTCGACATCGCCCCGGTGTCCTGGAACCGGGCGGTGCGCCGCGCCCTGCACGAGAGCGAGAAGCTGACCTTCGGACCCGGGCGGCACGGGGAGCGGATCTACGCCCTGCAGACCGTCGCCGCCGCCGAGTCCGTGGCCGTCCTGCCCACCGCCTGCGTGGAACACCGCCGGCAGCGCTACCTGCCGGGCCTCGGCGACGAGACACCGGAAGCGGCGTCCGCCGAGCTCGTCGACGCGTACGCCGGGCTGATGGAGTTCCTCCGCGAGCGCCCCCGGCTGCTCGCCGTGCAGCCGCTGCTCTTCGAACGGGCCGTCCAGGAACTGCTGGCCGACTATCCGTCCGTGACCCGTCGCCGCCGGAGGTACGTACGCTCCGTCGCCGCCTTCCACCGCACCTACCGGCCCGCCGGGTACCGCCTCCCCGGCGGCGCGCGTGGGCTGCGCCCCCGGCTGATCGGCGGCGGCCGGTACGCCCTGCTCGGCGCCCTCGACACGGCCCTGGCCCTGCGCCGCGGGCTGCGGGCCGCCCCGGACGCGGTGCGGGACCGGGCCAAGCGCAGCCTGAGTCGGCGCTACTACTGGTACTGGCGCAAGCTCCCGCTGGACCGCGGGCTCGCCGTCTACGCCGCGTACTGGAACCGCGGGGTCAGCTGCAATCCGGAGGCCGTCTTCCGCAAGGCCCAGGAGCTCGCGCCGGGGGTGCGCGGGGTCTGGGTGGTCTCGAAGAACCAGGTGGACTCGGTGCCCGAGGGCATCGACTACGTGGTGCCCGGCACCCGTCGCTACTGGGCCACGATGGCCCGGGCCACGTACTTCTTCAACAACGTCAACTTCCCCGACCACGTGGTCAAGCGCCCCGGCCAGGTACACGTGATGACACACCACGGCACCCCGCTGAAGATCATGGGCCTGGACCAGCAGGACTATCCGGCGGCGGCGCAGGGCCTGAACTTCGACCGGCTGCTCAAGCGGATCGACCGGTGGGACTGGAGCGTCTCCGCCAATCCGCACTCGACCGAGGTGTGGGCCCGCGCCTACCCCGGCGCCGCGCGGACCCTGGAGACGGGGTACCCGCGCAACGACGTCCTCGCCTCGGCGACCGACGAACAGGTCCGGGCGGTCCGCGAGCGCCTGGGCATCCGGCCCGGGCAGCGCGCCCTGCTGTACGCGCCCACCCACCGCGACTACGAGGCGGCCTTCACCAGCCGACTGGACCTGGAGCGGTTCTGCGCGTCCGTCGGCCCGGACACCGTGGTCATGGTGCGCGCGCACTACTTCTACGGGGGCGCGAAGCTGCCCGGGGGCCCCTCGGTCATCGACGTCAGCGAGCACCCGCGGATCGAGGACCTCTGTCTGGCGGCCGACGCGCTGATCACGGACTACTCGTCGGTGATGTTCGACTACGCGCACCTGAACCGCCCGATCGTCGTGCACGCCCCGGACTGGGAGACGTACCGCACGGTCCGCGGCGTCGTGTTCGACCTGCTCTCCGGCCGGCCCGGCGAGACCCCGGGTGCCGTGGCGACGACCACGGACGAGCTGGCGCGTGTCTTCAACGACGGCAGCTGGGACAGCCCGGCGAACCGGGAGCTCCTGGCCGCCTTCCGGGCCCGCTTCTGCCCGTACGACGACGGCCGCGCCGCCGAGCGCGTGGTGCGCCGGGTCCTGCTGGGCGAGGAGTCCGCCACGGCATGATTCCGTCGCACACGCTGTCGTGCACGCCGAAGGGCCCGCCGTGGCGGGCCCTTCGGCGTGCACGGGCTCAGCGTTGCTGGCCCGCCATGACCGTGGCGAGGCCGATCACCACGAGCAGCGAGCCGCCCCAGGTCCACATCGAGGTCCGCTCGTGCAGCACCGTCGCCCCGGCTCCGACGATCAGCAGATAGCCGAGGGCGTTGAACGGATAGGCGATGGAGAGCGGCACCTTGGCGAGGGTCGACATCCAGGCGAGTGCGGACACCGCGAAGACCACCAGGCCGAGGACGACCCACGGGCTGGTGGCGGCCCGCAGCGCGACCGAGCCGCCGTCCCGCCCGGCGGTCGCGACGGCGCCCTTCATCCCGTGCTTGAGCATGATCTGGCCACCGGCCGACGAGAACACGGCGAACAGCAGCAGGATCAGACTGGGAAGGGTCAAGGCCTTGCTCCTGACTGCGGCGGCCCGCGACTCGGATGCCGGGGCGGGGGTGGGTTCGGGGATCGTCGCCTCAGACGCCGACCCGGTCGGCAGGGACGTACTGTCGGTTGAGGATGTCCTGTACATCGACGTGCTCTCCAGCGATGATCGTCTCGGCCGCATGCGGGGTGAGCAGTGCGACGTGCTGATAGCCGAACAGCGTCGGCCGGATCCGGGTGAGCAGCCTCGACATCCCGCCGAGTACGGCGGCGAGCGGCCCGCGGCCCAGGAGTGACCAGAACGGCGCCCCGGTCGAGGCGATGTCCAGGACGTCGTAGCCCGCGGCGCGCACGGTGCGGCGCAGGCTGGCCCGGGTGAAGAAGCGCAGATGCGTTTCGTCGAGAATGCCGCGGCGGTCGTAGTCGAAGGCGCCGAGCGCGACCCGCAGCCGTGAGTACCAGTGGCTGAAGTTCGGCACGGAGAGCAGCACCTCGCCGCCGGGCCGCAACACGGTCGCGACCTCGGCGAGCACCCGCTCGGGACGGGAGAGGTGCTCGATGACGTCCCCGGCCACGACGTAGTCGAAGCCGGTGCCGATCTCCGCCGGCAGCCCCTCCTCCAGGTTGGCGAGATGGAAGTGGGTGCACTTCTCGCGCACCCCGGGCACCTCGACGTAGTCCACGCCGGTCACCTCGTGGCCGAGGGATTCGAGACGCTGCGCGAACAGCCCGCCGGAACAGCCGAGGTCCAGGACCCGGCCGGGGGGCATCTTCCGCATCTTCTCCAGGATGACCGCGTGCGAGGAGCCGTCGCCTTCCTTGAAGGCGTACTCCACGGGCTTGGGGATCCAGGCGCAGGTGCCGAACCCCTTGACCGCCAGCCGGTATTCGAGGACGTCCTTGACGACGTCCTTCGCGTACTTCATGCCGTTGACGTAGCAGATCTCGTCGCCGTAGTACGTGGGGACCGGGATCTCCTTGATCCGCATTCCCGCGTTCAGCAGCTGGACGATGATCTGGGTGTCGAAGTCGAAGGCGTCCGTGTTCCGGTCGATGGGAAGCTTCTTCAGCGCCTCGACGCTGTAGGCGCGGTAACCGGAGTGGAATTCGGTGAGCTCCGACCCGAGCAGCCCGTTCTCCAGCCGGGTGAGAATACGGTTGCCCAGCCACTTGTACATCGGCATGCCACCCTTGAGGGCACTACCGGATTTCATCATGCGCGATCCGAAAACCGCCTCGCATTCGCCGCTCTCGATCGGCGCGACCATTTCGGGGAGCAATTCGGGGGCGTACTGACCGTCACCGTGCAGCAGCACGATGATATCGAGTCCATGCGCGGCGGCCAGAGCGTACCCAGCTTTCTGGTTGCCGCCGTATCCGAGGTTCTTGGTGTGGCGCATGACCACGGTCCGCGGCATTCCCTCGGCCTGCGACCACCGGCAGCCCGCGGTGAAGGTCGCGTCATGACTCGCGTCGTCGAGAATGAGGATCTCGTCGACCCGGGACCGGAAATCCTCCGGAATCCGGTCGAGGGTCTTCTCCAGCGTGGTCTCCGCGTTGTACGCGACCACCAGGATGCCGATCCTGGGGCTCGGGCTTTCCTTCACGGGGCGTTCTCCAGTTGCGCTCGGTGCACGTGGCGGGGGTCGGGGAGGGGCGAGGACGGGTGCCGTTCCGGGGTCGCGGTCAGGTGACGGCGGACCCGGAGGGCTGGGAGGTACGGGGAACGGCGAGCTGCGCCCGCCCGGCGCGGCCGGACGGGTCCTCGCCGGGCCACGTGGCGAGAAGGCGGTGGACACCGGTGGCCAGCCCGGCCGCGAGGACGATCCAGCCGGCGGCGCCCAGGTACAGCACCGGTTCGCTCCAGCTCACGGCGGAGCGTCCGCTGTAGCCGAGGACGGCGGTCAGCCCGAGCACGGCGTTGTACGCGAGCCCCTCCCACGCCCCGAGGACGAACATTCCCGCCGCCGCCCAGGTCAGGTACTGCAGACCGGAGGCGGTGGACAGCAGGAGCAGCAGGCCCAGCGTGGCGGCGACGACGCCCGGCAGCTGCGCGGGCCGCAGCCACGCGAGCCGGGCCCCGGCGGCCACGCACAGCAGGACGAAGAGGAAGTGACCGCCGCCCTGCATGAAGGTGATGACGGACTCCGGCAGGCCGGACACGTCGGCGAAGCGAACCAGTCCCCAGAAGCGGTAGCTGCCGCCCGCGTACTCCAGCACGTTCCGCTGGAGGTCCTGCGGAACGGTTGCCAGGACCGGACCCCACACGAGCGCGAACACGGCGGCGAACCCGGCGGCGAAGCGGACCAGCACCGGACGGCCGCCCCGCAGCGCCGCGACGAGCAGCGCCGGGACCACCACGACCGGGATGAACTTGACGCTGATGGAGAGCGCCGCGGCCACTCCCGCGGCGAACGGGGACCTGCGGTCGGCCAGCAGATGGGCGGCGGCCAGGGCGAACACGACGGCGACCGCGTCGGTGTTGCCGTGGTAGCCGGACGTGGCGATCAGCACCGGGCTGAGGGCCACGCCCGTCCCGCACAGCACCGCGGTGCGCAGGGCGGCACGCCTGCGGACGATTTCGAACACGAGCAGGGCGCAGAGGAAATCGGCGAGCGACGCCGGCCACCTCATCAGCGTGGCGAACGAAATTCCGAAATCCGAAATACCGTCCAGTCCGAGCAGCATCCAGCCGGCCAGCGGCGGGTGGTTGTAGACGGGCAGTCCGGGCAGCTGCTGCTCATAGATTCGAATGGGCCCATGAGCGGCGACGGCCCGGGCGAATCCCTGGAAGAAGCGCACATCGGCGGGCCCCGGCACATTCGCCGCGATGAGCGTGCGAGTGAGAAGACCGACGGCCGCGGCAACAAGTACAGCAGCTCTGGCCCGTCGCACATCCCAGGTCTCGCACCACATTCGGATACCCATGAAAACAGAACGTAGCAACCCGAGGTCGCGATGCAACGCACCGATGAACATACTTATCCGGTCCGCGGCTCGGATTCCCTGCGCATCCGTGCAAACGCCACTTTCCCCGAATCACTCGAACGGTTCACCCAGTTCGGACAGTCCGTGCGTCAATGCGCGTTCACCACCACGCCACCCCGCACTTCACCGCGTGTCCGTGCCCGCCCGGCGCGGTGTCGCACGGGGCGCGGGCTACAGCAAACGGTCGGCCACCCGCGCGGCCGCCCGGCCGTCGTCGAGGTCGCAGAAGTCCCGCCGGAAGGCCTCGTACGCCCCCGCGTGTCCCGCGGTCGCCGGGACCGGGTCGCGCAGGGCCTCGACGAGATCGGCGGACTCGGGGATCAGCGGTCCGGGTGCCCGCGATTCGAAGTCGAAGGCGAAGCCGCGCAGCGTGTCGCGGTAGTGCTCCAGGTCGTAGGTGTGGAAGAGCATCGGGCGTCCGGTGAGCGCGAAGTCGAACATCATCGAGGAGTAGTCGGTCACCAGCGCGTCGCTGATCAGCATCAGCTCGCCGGCATCCGGATAGCGCGAGACATCGCGGACGAAGCCCGTGCCGCTGTCCGGGAGCCGGTCGGTGACCAGGTAGTGACGGCGCACCAGCAGGACGGTGTCCGCGCCCAGTTCCCGCTCGGCGGCGGCGAGGTCGAGCCGCAGGTCCATGGTGTAGCGGCCGTTGTTCCTCGGCCGGTCCTCGCGCCAGGTCGGCGCGTAGAGCACGACCCGCTTGCCGTCGGGGATCTGGAGGGTCTCCCGTACCGCGGCGGCGACCTTGCTCCGGTCCGGGGCGTGGAAGAGGTCGTTGCGCGGGTAGCCGCACTCCAGGACCTCGCCCTCGAAGCCGAAGGAGCGGCGCAGCACCGGCGTCGCGTACGTGTTCGGCGAAACCAGGAGGCTCCACTGACGGGCGCGCTGTTCGAGGGTGGCGATGTAGGCGCGGTTCGCCTGGGCGGTTCCGGCGAGCTCCAGACCGATGCGCTTGAGCGGGGTCCCGTGCCAGGTCTGGACGACGGTCTGGCCCTCGCGCCGTGCGAACCACTCGGGCAGCTGGGTGTTGGTGACGATGTGCCGGCTGCGGGCCAGCGCCTCGTACCAGGCGGCCGAGCCGTGCTCCACGGCGGTGGCCCCGGCCGGGATGCGCGCCTGGCTGTCGCGCACGACCCACAGATGCTCCGCACCGGTACCCCGCCGGGTCAGCTCCTCGTGAACGGCGCGCGGTGAGTCCGAGTACTGCCGGCCGTCGAAGCTGCTGAACAGCACCGCGTCGCGGAGCGCCGCGGTGCGCTGTGCCGTGTAGGCCACGCCGAGCAGCCGCCGGGCACGGGGGCCGCGCTCCGCGACGCCGAGCGGGGGCGCGCAGCTCAGCAGCAGTTGGTCGTGGAAGCGCCGCTCGATGACGTACGCGCGGCCTGCCAGGGTACGGGCGGCGGGCAGGGTGTGGTGGACGGCGGCCGGGAGGCGCAGGGCGGTGTCACGGGTCTCGTCGGCGGCGCCCTTCTCGCGGAGGAAGAAGTACCAGTTGCCCTCGCCCAGCGGCAGTTCGCCGCCGCCGCACCTCGCGACGGCGTCCGGCCGCAGCTCGGCCGTGAACCGCCGCTCGTCCTCGGGGCCGGTGCACGCGACGGGGAAGACCGCCTCCTCGTGATGGCCGCTGTGCCGGGCCACCAGCTCGACCGGGCGCCGGGGATCGTCCGGGAAGGTGCCCTCCAGGAGCAGCTTTCCGTCCTGGGTCCAGGCGGCCAGTTCCACGGCGGGCTGGACGGGGCGGTCGCTGATCAGCAGATTGCCGCGCGCGCTCACGGTGAGACCCAGCTCGCGGGGCTCGTCACCGGCCGGCGCGAGGGGATAGCGGCCCGGCGGGACGGGCCCCGGCACGTCGATGGGCGTGCGGCTGCCGCCCGGGCCGACGAGATGGACGCTGTACGGGATGCCCGACCGCCCCTGCGCGGCCGCGGGCCGGGCGTCCAGAAGCGCGGAGAGCGGGATCGCCGCCGTGAAGCGACGCCATCCGGTCGCCGAGGGCGTGGTGTCCTCCAGCACCGTCACGGGGCACTCGAAGGCGGTGCCGGAGGAGCGGTGGGTGAGGCTCAGCCGCAGGTCCTGACCGACCAGCCGGTTGCGGAGCATGCCGTCGACGACGACGGCGGCCGCACCGTCGGCCTGCTCGCCCGCGCGGTGGGTCTCGAAGCGTGCGTCGATCCGCTCGGCGTGCACGACCAGCCGGTCGCCGTCGAAGACCGGCACGATCCGGTGATCGCCGTCCGGCCGGTACACGGGCGGCGCCACGGGTGCCTCGGCGGTGCCGGGGGCGGAACGGCGCAGCAGCCCGCTCCGGGCGACGCCGAGCTCCAGGCGCCAGGCGACGTGGGCGGCCGGGCCGTCCACGGGGATACGGAGTCTGGCGGGGTCGAGCACCGTCTCGAAGCCCGACCGGTCGTAGTCGTGCAGGCTCTGCCGGGAGCGCGCGGTGGCCTCCGGCTCGGCGGTCCTGCGCAGCCGGAGCGGGATCACCTGCCGTCCGCCCGCCCGGAGCCATCCGGCCCGGAATTCGGAGGCCCCCGAGCCTGCGGGCAGATTGCGGATGTACGCGTACCCCTTCAGACGCAGCTTGCCGTCCTGCCAGCCGGCCTCCCGCAGCCGGGCGACCAGCGGCAGATCACGCTCGCCGACGCGCAGCACCCGGCCCGGCACCGGCCGGGTCAGCGGTGGGTAGACGGCCCGCCGGCGGCGCAGCCCGCGTACGGCGAACGCGCCGGGCTCGCGCTTGTCGAAGGCGAGCAGGGCCAGCAGTTCCTCCGTGCGGCGCTCGCGCACCAGGTGCCACATCAGCCGCAGCCGCAGCGGAAGCCCGTCGAGTACCGCCGGTTCGAGCTGGTCGATGAAGGCGTTGGTGTGCGTCAGGAAGGCTTCGCGGTACGCGTCGTCGCCGTCGGGCAGGACCTCCATGAAATACCAGAGGTCGTTGGCCAGCGCGTGCGCCTCGTAGTGGCTCTTGTCGTCGGCCGTGCGGTTCTCCTCCAGGAAGGCGCAGACACCCTGCACGTGCGCGACCCGGTCGCGGATGCCGCGGACGACGGCCCGGCCCGCGGTGATCGAGCCGGGGCGGTCACGCCAGTGGTAGACGGGGTCCTTCACGATGTCGACGGAGCCGGCCAGGAAGTGCGCGGGCAGCACGACCGGGATGTCCTCGTACAGCGCGCCGACGGGGAAGGCGAACCCGTGCTCGTTCCAGAACGAGCGGCGGAAGACCTTGTTGCAGGCGATCCGGTCGCCGGTGAGTTCCCGGTCGCGGGAGATGTGGGTACGCAGCCGCGTGGTCGCCATGGGCGCCCGGAACATGGGTGACTGCTGGAGCCTGCCGTCGGCCCGCAGCCGCAGCACGTTGCCGGAGGCGAGGTCCGAGCCCGTCTCCTCCAGGGCGCCGACCAGCAGTTCGTACGCCCGCGGCGGGACGATGTCGTCGCTGTCGACGAACGCGAGGTAGCGGCTCTCCGGGTCGCAGTGCCGGACGCCGGTGTTGCGGGCGTGCCCGAGCCCGCCGTTCTCCTGGCTGATCAGCCGGAAGCGGTCGTCCTGCTCGGCGAACCCGGCGGCCAGGGCCGCGCTGCCGTCGGTGGACCCGTCGTCGACCATCACCACTTCGAGGTCGGTGACGGTCTGCTCGGCGAGCGACTTCAGGCAGTCCGTCAGGAAGGGTTCCACGTTGTGGACGGGGACAACGACACTGAGCCGTGGCGGCATGGTGAGCACGTCCGTTCATCGGGGGCCTGGCTATCCGTATGGCTCAACCCCGTGAACGGCCGGGGGTCACCGGTTACGGTCCCCAACGAGTGATGTCGCGCTCATGCGTGCTGACGCCGGGCCCCGAGGGCTCAGCGCGTGAGGGCGGCCACGGCCGAGGCCGCCAGGTCGTCCAGGTAGCCCGCGGGCAGCTCGCCCCTGACGACCGCGAGCCGCCAGTAGAGGGGCCCGACGATCAGGTCGAGGGCGCGGTCCGGGTCGCTGTCCCGCGGCAGTTCGCCGCGTGCGACGGCGTCCCGTACGACCACGGCGGCGATGCCCTGCTGCGGATCGAGCAGGGCGGCCTTGATGGTGTCGGAGATCTCCGGGTTCCGGGCCGCCTCGACCAGCAGGTCCGGGATCACCTGGGAGGCGAGCGGGTGGCGCAGGGCGTAGGCGGCCAGTTCGAGCACGGCGCGGACGTCCCCGTACAGCGAGCCGGTGGCCGGGGCCGGCATGCCCTGCACGGCGACGGCGGAGACCAGGTCCAGGACCAGGTGCAGCTTGGACTTCCAGCGGCGGTAGACCGCGGTCTTGCCGACGCCTGCCCTGCGGGCGATGCCCTCGATGGACATCCGGGCGAAGCCGACCGCGGCCAGCTCCTCGAAGACCGCGGTACGGATCGCGTCGGTCACGTCCTCGCGCAGCACGGCGGCTCCGGCGGGGACACGGCGGCGGCTTCCCGGGTCGGTGGTCATGGCCGAATCATAGTCCGCGACGACGAAACGGTTGCGTAGCGACGTCCGGGCGTCCTACCCTCGGCGTTGCGACGATACGGTCCCGTCCCGTCGTGACCGTGCCTTCTCCGCCCTGCCCGCCTTTCCTCGAAAGCGATCGTGGTGAGCCAGACAACAGCCCAGGCCCCGGCCACCGGCTCGCTGTACGGGGACGTCCGCGCCGTGCTCGAACTGGCCGCCTGTGATCGAGGTACTGGTGAAGGTCCAGATGAAGACGCCGGTGACCAGGAACGGGACGAAGTCGCTGACGCCCTGCTTCGTCTTCATCAGGACGCCGAAGATGAAGTAGTAGACCGCCGCTCTCGCCGCCCGCCACGGACTGACCGTGAGCGGAGCCCGTCCGACGCTGCCGGTGTACGTCCGGCAGCTGTGGGGGCGGCGGCACTTCATCACGGCGTTCGCGACGGCCAAGCTCACCGCCCAGTACAGCCAGGCGAAGCTCGGCCAGATCTGGCAGATCATGACGCCGCTGCTGAACGCGGCGGTCTACTACTTCATCTTCGGCGTCCTGATGAAGACGAAGCAGGGCGTCAGCGACTTCGTCCCGTTCCTGGTCACCGGCGTCTTCATCTGGACCTTCACCAGTACCTCGATCACCGCGGGCACCCGTGCGATCAGCGGCAACATCGGCCTCGTGCGGGCCCTGCACTTCCCCCGGGCCTCACTGCCGGTCGCGATGGCCCTCCAACAGCTCCAGCAGCTGCTGTTCTCACTGGGCGCGCTGGTACTGATCCTGCTGGCCGCCGGCCAGTACCCGCGCCCGTCCTGGCTGCTGGCGGTACCGGCCCTGGCCCTGCAGGCGGTGTTCAACACCGGTGTCTCGATGGTCTTCGCCCGGCTGGCCGCCCGGACCCCGGACATCTCCCAGCTGATGCCCTTCATCCTCCGCACCTGGATGTACGCCTCGGGCGTCATGTGGAGCCTCGACGCGAGCCTGACGGGCGACCGCGTCCCGCACCTGGCGAAGCTGGCGCTGGAGATCAATCCGGCCGCCGTCTACATCGACCTGATGCGATTCGCCCTCATCGACAGCTTCCACGGCTCCCAGCTCCCCCCGCACGTCTGGGCCGTCGCCACCGGCTGGGCACTGGTGTGCGGCGTGGGCGGGTTCCTCTACTTCTGGCAGGCCGAGGAGAGTTACGGACGTGGCTGAGCACACGGATTCCGCGGTACCGACGGTCGTCGTCGACGACGTCCACATCACGTACAGGGTCAACGGCGCCCGTACGGGCAGGGGCAGCGCCACCTCGGCCCTCAGCCGGATCGTCTCGCGCCGGCAGGCACCCGGGGCGCGCGAGGTGCACGCGGTGACGGGGGTCAGCTTCGCCGCGTACAAGGGAGAGGCGATCGGTCTGATCGGCTCCAACGGCTCGGGAAAGTCGACCCTGCTCAAGGCGATCGCCGGACTGCTGCCCGCCACGAAGGGCCGCGTCCACACCCGGGGCCAGCCCTCGCTGCTCGGAGTCAACGCGGCGCTGATGAGCGACCTGACCGGCGAGCGCAACGTCGTGCTCGGCGGGCTCGCGATGGGCATGAGCCGCGAGGAGATCCGCGAACGCTACGCCGGCATCGTCGACTTCTCCGGCATCAACGAGAAGGGCGACTTCATCACGCTGCCGATGCGCACCTACTCCTCCGGCATGGGCGCCCGGCTGCGCTTCTCCATCGCGGCCGCCAAGGACCACGACGTCCTCCTGATCGACGAGGCGCTCTCCACGGGCGACGCCCGTTTCCAGCGGCGCAGCAAGGACCGGATCATCGAACTGCGCGAGCAGGCCGGCACGGTGTTCCTGGTCAGCCACCACAACAAGTCGATCACCGAAACCTGCGACCGGGCGATCTGGCTTGAGGCGGGGACGCTGCGGATGGACGGCCCGGCGAAGGAGGTCGTCGCAGCGTACGAGCGGTTCACTTCGAGCCCGTCCGGCGATTGAGGACATGGCCCGGCCCCGGGCGGGCCGCACCCTCTGCGGCCCGCCCGGGCACGTCGAGCCGTCCGGCGCAAGGACAAGGCGGCCGCCGGAACCCACCGGCGGCCGCCTCACCCCCGCGCGCTACGCGTGCGTCCGCAGCAGCGTCCGCATCGTCCGCATCGCCACCGACAGGTTCGCGAGGTCGAACGCGTCCGACCCCTGGATCTCCTCCAGCGTGGAGCGCGAGCGCGACAGGATCGCCGCGTTCTTCTCCTCCCACGCCTCGAACCGCTCCTCGGGCGTGGAGGACCCGTTGCCCACGCTCAGCACGTCGCCGGTGAGCGCCGCGTGCGCCGCGTACAGGTCCTCGCGGATGGAGGCACGGGCCATCGATTGCCAGCGGTCCGCCCGCGGCAGCTCGATGATCCGGTCCATCAGCTGCGTGATACCCAGCCGGTCCGCGAGGTCGTAGTACACCTCGGCGACGGACAGCGGGTCCTTGCCCGTACGGTCCGCGATCGCCACGATGTCGAGCGCCGGGAACGCCGACGAGAATCCGGCGACGCGCTGCGCGAGCGCGTCCGGGACCCCCGCCTCGGTGAGCTCGTCCAGGATTCCCTGGTACCACTCCTGGTCCGCGCCCTTCAGCATCTTCGGCAGCTCGGCCCAGACCTGCTCGACCCCGTCACGGAAGAAGTCGATCGTTCCGGCGATCTCCAGCGGCTGCGGCCGGTTGCCGAGCAGCCAGCGCGAGCCGCGCTCGACGAGCCGTCGCGAGTGCAGCCGGATCCGGGTCTGCACATCGGCGGCGACCTCGTTGTCGAGCGCCTCGACGGCGTCCCACACCTCACCGAGGCCGAAGATCTCCCGGGCCGCGAACTGGGCCCGCACGATCTCCGCGATCGAGGCGCCGGTCTCTTCCCGCAACCGGTGCAGGAACGTCGAACCACCGGTGTTCACCGTGTCGTTCACCAGGACCGTGGTGATGATCTCGCGCCGCAGCGCGTGCCCGTCGACCGCGTCCTGGTAGCGCTCGCGCAGCTGCTGCGGGAAGTAGGCGTGCAGCAGCTTCTGCAGATGTGGGTCGTCCGGCAGGTTCGTCCCGATCAGCTCCTGCGCCGCCGTGATCTTCGTGTAGGCGAGCAGGACGGCCAGCTCGGGCTGGCTGAGCCCCTTGCCGGCGTTCAGCAGTTCACGGATCTGCCGGTCGGTGGGCAGGAACTCCAGGGCCCGGTCGAGGTACCCGTCGCGGCCGAGACGGCGCATGAAGCGCTGCTGGGCGTGGAGCAGGGAGGGCGCCTGGGCGGCCGAGTTGGCGAGTGCGGTGTTCTGCGCGTAGTTGTTGCGCAGCACCAGGTGGCCGATCTCGTCGGTCATCTCGGCGAGCAGCTTGTTGCGCTGCTTGACCGTCATGTCGCCGTCCCGCACCAGGCCGTTGAGCAGGATCTTGATGTTCACCTCGTGGTCGGAGGTGTCCACACCGGCGCTGTTGTCGATCGCGTCGGTGTTGATCCGGCCGCCGGTACGGGCGAACTCGATACGGCCGAGTTGGGTGGCCCCGAGGTTGCCGCCCTCGCCGACGACCTTGGCGCGCAGGTCCTCGCCGTTGACGCGGATCGCGTCGTTGGCCTTGTCCCCGACGTCCGCGTTCGACTCGGCGGAGGACTTGATGTACGTACCGATGCCGCCGTTCCACGCGAGGTCGACGGGGGCCTTGAGGATGGTCTGCATCAGGTCGGCGGGCGTCATCTTGGTGACCCCGGCCTCGATGCCGAGCGCCTCGCGCATATGGGCGTTGACCGGGATCGACTTGGCGCTGCGCGGGTGGACGCCGCCGCCCGCGGAGATCAGCGACTTGTCGTAGTCGGCCCAGGAGCTGCGCGGCAGGTCGAAGAGGCGGCGCCGCTCGGCGTACGAGGTCGCGGCGTCCGGCTTCGGGTCGATGAAGATGTGCCGGTGGTCGAAGGCCGCGACGAGCCGGATGTGCTCGGAGAGCAGCATCCCGTTGCCGAACACGTCGCCCGACATGTCGCCGACGCCGACGACGGTGAAGTCCTCGGTCTGCGTGTCGTGGCCGAGCTCCCGGAAGTGCCGCTTGACGGACTCCCAGGCACCGCGGGCGGTGATGCCCATGCCTTTGTGGTCGTAACCGGCCGAACCGCCGGAGGCGAACGCGTCACCGAGCCAGAAGCCGTACGCGACGGCGACCTCGTTGGCGATGTCGGAGAACTTCGCGGTTCCCTTGTCGGCGGCGACGACGAGGTAGGTGTCGTCCTCGTCGTGCCGGACGACGTCCTTGGGCGGCACGACCTCGCCGGCCACCATGTTGTCGGTGATGTCGAGCAGCGCCGAGATGAAGGTGCGGTACGAGGCGATGCCCTCGGCCATCCAGGCGTCACGGTCGACGGCCGGGTCCGGCAGCTGCTTGGCGACGAAGCCGCCCTTGGCGCCGACCGGCACGATGACGGTGTTCTTCACCATCTGTGCCTTGACCAGGCCGAGGATCTCCGTACGGAAGTCCTCGCGCCGGTCCGACCAGCGCAGACCGCCGCGGGCGACCTTGCCGAAGCGCAGGTGGACGCCCTCGACGCGCGGCGAGTAGACCCAGATCTCGAACGCCGGGCGGGGCGCGGGCAGGTCCGGGATCGACTGCGGGTCGAACTTCATCGACACGTAGCTGTGCGGCTTGCCGCTCTCCGCGCGCTGGAAGAAGTTGGTGCGCAGGGTGGCCTTGATGACGGTGAGGAAGGACCGCAGGATCCGGTCCTCGTCGAGCGAGGCGACCTGGTCCAGGGCGCCGTCGAGTTCTTCGAGGAGCCCGTCGGTCAGCTCCGTACCGGCGCTCTGCCGCTCCGGCGACATCCGGGCCTCGAACAGCGAGACCAGCAGCCGGGTGGTGTGGACGTTGTTCTGGAGGGTGCTCTCCATGTAGTCCTGGCTGAAGGTCGATCCGGCCTGGCGCAGGTACTTGGCGTAGGCGCGCAGCACCATGGCCTGGCGCCAGTTCAGACCGGCGCTCAGCACCAGCGCGTTGAAGCCGTCGTTCTCCGCCTCGCCGGTCCACACGGCGGCGAAGGCCTCCTGGAACCGTTCCCGGGCATCGTCGGCCAGATAGCCGCCGTTGGCCGTGGCCTGCGGCATCCGCAGCCCGAAGTCGTAGATCCAGGCGTGCGTACGGTCCGCGCAGCGCAGCTCGTACGGACGCTCGTCGACGACCTCGACACCGAGCCGCTGGAGGGCCGGCAGGACGGCGGACAGGGAGACCTGCTCACCGGTCCGGTAGATCTTGAACCGGCGCTCGCCGGGGGCGGCGCCGACCGGTTCGTACAGGCTGAGGGCGAAGTCCTTCTCGTCCTTCTTGAGGGCTTCGAGGTGGACCAGGTCGGCCACGGCGGAGCGCGGCGAGTGGTCGGCCTTGTAGCCCTCGGGGAACGAGTGCCCGTACTGGCGCAGCAGCTCGGCGGCGCGTTCCTCACCGCATTCGGCGCCCAGCGCCTCCTGGAAGCCGTCGGCCCAGGACCGGGCGGCCTCGACGAGCCGGGCCTCGATGCGGTCGGCCTCGGCGTCGGTGAGGCTGGGCAGCTCGCTGCCGGGGGCGACCCGGACGACGAAGTGCAGCCTGGACAGGATCGACTCGGTGTTCCAGGCGGTGAAGTCGACGCTGGTGCCGTTCAGCTCCTCCTTGAGGATGTCGATCAGCCGCAGGCGCACACCGGTGGTGTAGCGGTCGCGCGGCAGGTAGACGATCGCGGAGTAGTAGCGCCCGTACTCGTCCTGGCGCAGGTAGAGCCGCAGCCGGCGCCGCTCCTGGAGGTAGAGCACCGACGTGACGATGGAGCGCAGCTGGTCGGGCGGCGTCTGGAAGAGCTCGTCGCGGGGGTACGTCTCCAGGATCTGCAGCAGGTCGCGGCCGTCGTGGCTGTTGTACGAGAAGCCCGCGCCCTCCAGCACCTCGGCGACCTTGCGGCGGATGACGGGCACCCGGCGCACGGACTCGGTGTAGGCGGCGGACGAGAACAGTCCGAGGAAGCGGCGCTCGCCGATGACGTTGCCCTCGGCGTCGAACTTCTTCACACCGACGTAGTCGAGGTAACTGGGCCGGTGCACGGTCGCCCGGCTGTTGGCCTTGGTCAGGACGAGGAGCTTGTGCTCACGGGCCTTGGCGCGGACATCCGCGGGCAGCCGGTCGAAGGAGGGGCTGACCGGGTGTGCCTCGTCCTCGCTGTGCTGCGGGTCGGCCCGCAGGATGCCGAGGCCGGTGCCGGGCACGGCGGCCAGCGCGTCGCTGTCCTTCAGCTCGTACTCGCGGTAGCCGAGGAAGGTGAAGTGGTCGGCGGCGAGCCAGCGCAGGAGTTCCCGCGCCTCGTTCACCTCGTCGTCGGCGAGGTCGTCGAGCGGCTCGCCGGGCAGGTCGTCGGCGATGCGCAGCGCGGCGTCCCGCATCTTCTCCCAGTCCTCGACGGTCTCCCGTACGTCGGACAGGACCCGCAGGAGGTCGAGCTGGATCTGCTTGAGGTCGGCGCGGTCGGTCTCGCGGTCGATCTCGACGTGGATCCAGGACTCGACGAGCGCGTCGTGCGGCAGCTCGGCCTTGGCGTCCTTCGCACCCTTGGCGTTCTTCCGGCCGGCCTGGGGGTCCGTCGAGATGCCGACGCCCTCGGTGAGGACCTCGATCAGCTTGCCGGTCACGTCGCGGCGGACGATGACCTGCGGGTGGATCACGACGTGGATGCCGCGGCCCTGACGGGACAGCTCGTTGGTGACGGAATCGACCAGGAACGGCATGTCGTCGGTGACGACCTCGACGACGGAGTGGCTGCAGGTCCAGCCGTTCTCCTCGACGGTCGGGGTGTGCACCCGGACGTTGGCCGTGCCCTGCGGACGGTCCTCGGCGAGCCGGTAGTGGGAGGAGGCGGCGCCGAAGACGTCGACCGGGTCCCGGCCCGCGATGTCCTCCGGAGCGGTGTGGAGGTAGTAGCGCTGGAGATAGGCGAGCAGTACGTCCTGACGCGAACGCTCCTGCCCGGCCCCGGTGCTGTCGTCGGCGCCGGTGGCCGCGACCTTCACCCGGGGGCTACCGCCCGGGCCACCGACACCACCGCCCGGGCTGTTGTCAGCTACCTCGGCAGCCCGTGCGAGCAGCTCGGCCTTGGCTTCGTCCAGCTTGGTCTGCATGTCCTCTGGCTCCTGTCGCGCGCCGTTGCGTGACGTAGGTGAAAAAGACGACGTACCGCCTCGACACGGGGTTTCCGGTCTGAGACCGACCGTCGCACGGGAGGGCGGCGTCACGGGGCTGGGCACGCGCATCTGCGGCGTTGTCGTCAATCACCATGGCTTCGCCATGCCTCGATCCTCCGCCTCGCAGCTGCGCACACCCCGCCCCGTTCCTTCTCCCACCCCCCATACGACGGTCGGCCTGCGTCGACGCTATGCCGCTATGAGAGACGCCCGGGACCTTATTGGCCATTTTTGGCGGTCGGGCCGGGCTGAGGGGATCAGTGAGGGCCCGGGTGCTGTGGCACTCCGGGCGCAGGCCGGGGGCTTCGCTGCCCCCGAGGCGTATCGCGCTGATCACGGGGTCCAGGCTATCTCGCCCGCCCCCGTCACCGTCACGAGCCGTATGTGTACAAAAGAAGACCCCGAACTTTGACACTCTGGACAGCGCGCAAGCCCTGACTGCCGCACTCTGGTACCGGTAAACAGAACAGGCCGACGCACCGTGGGGAGCCCCGCCATGGCACCGAAGATCCTGATCGTCACCGGCGACGCCGCCGAGTCCCTCGAAGTCCTCTACCCGTACCAGCGGCTGCGCGAGGAAGGTTACGAGGTCCACATCGCCGCTCCTTCCCGCAAGACGCTCCGCTTCGTGGTCCATGACTTCGAGCCCGGCTTCGACACCTACACCGAGAAGCCCGGCTACACCTGGCCCGCCGACCTGGCCTTCTCCGAGGTCGACCCGGACGATTACGTGGCCCTGGTCGTCCCGGGCGGGCGCGCTCCCGAATACCTGCGCAACGACGCCGGTCTCCGCACGATCCTCTCGGCGTTCTTCGACACGGACCGCCCGGTGGCCCAGATCTGCCACGGCCCGCTGATGACGGCCGCGACCGGCGCGCTGAAGAACCGCCGGGTGACGGCCTATCCCGCGCTGGAGCCGGACATGGCGACGGCCGGGGCCGCCTTCGAGGACACCGAGGTCGTGGTGGACGGCACCCTGGTCTCGTCCCGCGCCTGGCCGGACCACTCGGCCTGGATGCGTGAGTTCCTGACCGTGCTCCGCACCAAGGCCCCGGTGACCTGAGCCCCGTCCCGCGGCCCCGCCGACCGGGCCCGCCCCACGGGGCCGCCGGCTACTCGCTCAGCTGCTGGGCGAGGGCCGCGGCCTCGGCCAGGGTGTCCACGACGGGCACCCCTGCCGCCTCCAGGCTGCTGCGGCTGTGCGATCCGCCGGTGAAGAGCACCGCCTTCGCTCCGACGTGGGCCGCGGCCACCGCGTCGTCCACGGCGTCACCGATGACCACCGTGTACGTGGGCGATATCCCGTCCAGCGCCGCGAAATGCCGCTCCATGTGCTGCGCCTTGCTGCCGCCGGACGGCCCGGTGCGCCCGTCGACGCGCACGAAGTGGCGCTCGATGCCGTATCCCCGCACGACCGGGACCAGGTGCTCGTGCCCGTACATGCTCAGCAGGGACTGGCTCCGGCCGGCCAGCTGCCACTGCGCGAGCAGTTCCGCGGCCCCTTCGGTCAGTCCGCAGGCCTCGCGCTGCTCGGTGTAGTGACGGTGGAAGACCCCGTCCATCCGCTCCCACTCGACGTCCGTGGGCAGCCGGCCCATCAGGCGCTCGTAGAAGCGGGGTATCGGGATGCAGTACATCTCGCGGTACTGCTCCAGGGTGATCGGCGCGAGGCCGATCTCGGCGAACGCGGCGTTCGTCGCGCCGACGACCGCGGTGTTGTCGTCGAGCAGAGTGCCGTTCCAGTCCCAGACCAGATGCGTGCGGTGCTTCCCGTTCGTCCCCATGCGAGAAAAATACCCGCTGCCACTGACAACCGGCCGAACAGCCC
The DNA here is from genome assembly GCF_008042275.1 of Streptomyces sp. OR43. Taxonomy (GTDB): domain Bacteria; phylum Actinomycetota; class Actinomycetes; order Streptomycetales; family Streptomycetaceae; genus Streptomyces. Next base: position 726,097 of record NZ_RDBK01000043.1, read on the forward strand.
TGCGCGGCCCTTCGCGGGCCCCGCTCACCCGATCAGGTTCGGGATCTCCTGGATGCCGAACCACAGGAGCTCGTGGTCCTCGGCGCCGTCGACGGTGAACTGGGCGTCGTCGTCCCCGAGGTCAGCCGCTCCCAGGGCGGCCGCGGCGGCGGTGACGTCCTTGTCGGCCTCGTCCGAGTCGACGTGCACGGCCGCGGCCTTGGCCAGCGCGACCGCGGAGGCGATGGTGACCTCACCGAGCGAGGAGGCGTCGAGGATGTGGTCCGGGTCGGCGACCGCGGCCCCGTCCGGCACGTCGACGGCGACGACGACACGTCGGCGGGCGGCTCCGGGGTCCCCCGCGATCAACCGCAGTGACGCGGACGCGGCCCGGTTGAGCGCCGCGTACTCCAGCTCCTCGATGTCGTCGGAGACGTACCACTCGCGCAGCGCGGGGGTCACCGCGTAGGCGGTCAACGGGCCTGGGCCGACCTCGCCGGCCCGGTGCGCCGCTGCGAGCCCGGAGAGGGTCAGGGGGACGTACACGCGCATGGCTGGGGTCGCTTTCGTAGTCGGAACGCCCTCAGGATACGTGCGGCGTCCCCCTTTGGGGTTACGTGTCCGGCCTCCGCCCCGTCCACCCGGCAACCGTCCCTCACCCTGCCCGGCCCGTCCCGGGC
>NZ_RDBK01000043.1:726855-755544 GCF_008042275.1 Streptomyces sp. OR43
CTTCCAGCCCCTCCGGCGTTTGAGGAGCGGGGTCCGGGGCGGAGCCCCGGTTACGGGAAGGGGCGGGGAGGGGAACAGGCCCGCCGCAGGCGCACGCACCCACCCGGCCGCYCCACCCACGCACCACAACGCACCACAACGCACCACAACGCACCCGCACCACAACGCCCGCCCACATCCGCCCCCACCCACACGCACAACGGCCGGGGCCGGACACCACACGGTGCCCGGCCCCGGCCGCAGACCAACGATCAGCGCACGCTACTTCTTGCGGCGACGCCCGCCGCCACCACTCTTCTGCGCCTTGCGCCGCTCCGCCCGGGTGAGCCCGTCCGAATCCCCGGAGGCCCCGCCGTCGCCGTTGGAGAAGTCGCCCTCGACGACGCCACCCTCCCCGTCCACCGTGGGAGCGGAGAAGTGCAGCCGGTCCGGACGCTGCGGAGCGTCGAGCCCCTTGGCCCGGATCTCCGGACGCGCCGCCGGAACGGCGTCCTCCTTGGACAGCGACGTCGCCGCGTCCTGGACGGGAACCTCCTCGACCTGCTGCTCGACCTGGACCTCCAGGTTGAACAGGTAGCCGACGGACTCCTCCTTGATGCCCTCCATCATGGCGTTGAACATGTCGAAGCCCTCGCGCTGGTACTCGACCAGCGGGTCCTTCTGCGCCATGGCACGGAGGCCGATGCCCTCCTGGAGATAGTCCATCTCGTAGAGGTGCTCACGCCACTTGCGGTCCAGGACGGACAGGACCACGCGCCGCTCCAGCTCACGCATGATGTCGGAGCCGAGCGTCTTCTCCCGCTCGTCGTACTGCTCGTGGATGTCGTCCTTGACGGACTCGGCGATGAACTCGGCGGTGACACCGGCGAGATCCCCGGCGGCCTCCTCCAGCTCGGCAACCGTGACCTTCACCGGGTAGAGCTGCTTGAACGCGCCCCACAGCCGGTCGAGGTCCCACTCCTCGGCGAACCCCTCCGCCGTCTCCTGGCGGATGTAGTCGTCGATCGTGTCGTCCATGAAGTGACGGATCTGGTCCTGCAGGTCCTCGCCCTCCAGCACCCGGCGCCGCTCGCCGTAGATGACCTCGCGCTGCCGGTTGAGCACCTCGTCGTACTTCAGGACGTTCTTACGCGTCTCGAAGTTCTGCTGCTCGACCTGCGACTGCGCCGACGCGATGGCCCGCGTCACCATCTTGTTCTCGATCGGCACATCGTCGGGCACGTTGGCCATCGACATGACGCGCTCGACCATCTGCGCCTTGAACAGACGCATCAGGTCGTCGCCGAGCGAGAGGTAGAACCGGGACTCGCCCGGGTCGCCCTGACGGCCGGACCGACCACGCAGCTGGTTGTCGATACGACGCGACTCGTGCCGCTCGGTACCGAGCACGTACAGCCCGCCGAGTTGCTTGACCTCGTCGTGCTCTGCCTTCACGGCCTGCTCGGCCTTCTCCAGCGCCGCGGGCAGCGCGGCCGCCCACTCCTCGACGTGCTCCACGGGGTCGAGACCACGCTGGCGCAGATCCGCCTCGGCCAGGTCGTCCGGGTTGCCGCCCAGCTTGATGTCCGTACCGCGGCCCGCCATGTTCGTCGCGACCGTGACCGCGCCCTTGCGGCCGGCCTGCGCGATGATCGGCGCTTCCCGGTCGTGCTGCTTGGCGTTGAGGACCTCGTGCTGGACGCCGCGCTTGGAGAGCTGCTGCGAGAGGTACTCGGACTTCTCGACCGAGGTGGTGCCGACCAGGATCGGCTGGCCCTTCTCGTGCTTCTCGGCGATGTCATCGACGACGGCGGCGAACTTCGCGACCTCGGTGCGGTAGATCAGGTCCGACTGGTCGGCCCGGACCATCGGCCGGTTGGTCGGGATCGGCACCACGCCGAGCTTGTAGATCTGGTGGAACTCGGCGGCCTCGGTCATCGCCGTACCGGTCATGCCCGAGAGCTTGCCGTAGAGGCGGAAGAAGTTCTGCAGGGTGATCGTGGCGAGGGTCTGGTTCTCGTCCTTGATGTCCACCCCTTCCTTCGCCTCGATCGCCTGGTGCATGCCCTCGTTGTAGCGGCGGCCGGCGAGGATACGGCCGGTGTGCTCGTCGACGATCATGACTTCGCCGTCGATGACGACGTAGTCCTTGTCCTTCTTGAAGAGTTCCTTGGCCTTGATGGCGTTGTTGAGGTACCCGACGAGGGGGGTGTTCACCGACTCGTAGAGGTTCTCGATGCCGAGCCAGTCCTCGACCTTCGCGACACCGGGCTCGTGGATCGCGACGGTCCGCTTCTTCTCGTCGACCTCGTAGTCGCCGGTCTCCTCGATGCCCTTGAGCGGGTTGCCCGCCTCGCCCTTGGTCAGACGTGTGACCAGCTTGGCGAAGTCGCCGTACCACTTGGTGGCCTGGTCGGCGGGGCCGGAGATGATCAGCGGCGTACGGGCCTCGTCGACCAGGATCGAGTCGACCTCGTCGACGATCGCGAAGTTGTGACCGCGCTGGACGAGCTCGTCCTGCGCCCAGGCCATGTTGTCGCGGAGGTAGTCGAACCCGAACTCGTTGTTCGTTCCGTACGTGATGTCGCAGCCGTACTGCTCGCGGCGCTGGGCCGGAGTCATGTTGGCGATGATGCAGCCGACGGTCAGTCCGAGGAACTTGTGGACCCGGCCCATCATCTCCGAGTCGCGCTCGGCCAGATAGTCGTTGACCGTGATCAGGTGCACGCCCTTGCCCGAGAGCGCGTTGAGGTACGCGGGCAGGGTGCCGACGAGGGTCTTGCCCTCGCCGGTCTTCATCTCGGCCACGTAACCGAGGTGCAGGGCTGCGCCGCCCATCATCTGGACGTCGTAGTGGCGCTGTCCGAGGACCCGCTTGGCGGCCTCACGGACGGTCGCGAATGCCTCGGGGAGCAGGTCGTCCAGGCTCTCGCCGTCCGCGTACCGTTCCTTGTACTCGTCGGTGAGCGCCCGCAGCTCGGCGTCGGAGAGGTTGACGAAGTCCTCTTCGATGGAGCTGACCTGGTCCGCGATGCGGTGCAGTTTGCGCAGGATCTTGCCTTCGCCTGCACGCATGAGCTTGTTGAAGACGGACACTGAGGCTGGTCTCCTTGCCGGTCGGGCCTGGCACTGGGTCGTGTTATGGACTCTGGCGCGGGCACGGCAGGTGGGCCCCACCGCAACGGCCATCGTAAGCGAGGACCCCGCCGCGCCGGGAGGGCTGCCACCGCCTTGACCCCGCAGTGCCCTTCCGAATCAACGGCCGAAGGGCACCGAAGGTGCCGGGAAGACCGAAAAGTACTCGCCACACGACGGTTCCCTCACCAGAATCCGTACATGGAGCCGATCACTCTCACCACCGACCGCCTGCTGCTGCGTCCCTTCGTACCGGGCGACGCCGACGCCCTGCACACGGCCTGCCAGGACCCCGACATCCAGCGCTGGACGGTCGTCCCCTCGCCGTACGGCCGCGCGGACGCGGAGCTCTTCGCCCGGCAGCTCTCCCCGGGCGGCTGGCAGGACGACTCCATGTACAACTTCGCCGTGGTGGTCCGCGACGGCGGCGCCCTGGCCGGTGCCCTCGGCATCAACCGGCGCACCGGGCCGGGGACGTACGAGGTCGGCTTCTGGACCGCCAAAGAGCACCGCGGCTTCGGCTACACGACGGAGGCGGTCCTCTGCGCCGCCCGCTGGACCTTCACCGCGCTCGGCGGGGACCGGCTGGAGTGGCGGGCCGAGACCGGCAACCTTCCCTCGCGAGCGGTGGCGCTGCGCGCCGGCTTCCATATGGAGGGCGACCAGCGCTCCGGGCTGATCAACAAGGGTGTGCGCCGCGATACGTGGGTCGGGGCCCTGCTCCCGTCCGACCTGGGGCTGCCCGGCACCGACGCGTATCTGCCGGCCGACGCCGCCGGACGGGCGTGAGGGGCGGGCGCCGGCCCCGCCCGGGATGTCAGTGCCGCCCTCTAGGGTGCGTGGCATGACGTCTGTGCAGCCTCCCGCAGTCGAACTCTCCGCCGACCAGGCCCGCAGGATCGCGCTGCGCGCCCAGGGCTTCCTCGGCGCCCCGGACCGACGGGCCGGGGTGCCCGGGGTCCTGCGCCACCTGGGCGCCGTACAGCTCGACACGATCTCGGTGCTCGCGCGTTCGCACGAACTGATTCCGTACGCACGCCTGGGCACGATCGGCCGCCCGTCGGTCGAGGAGGCGTACTGGTCGGGCGGTCGCGCCTTCGAGTACTGGTCGCACGCGGCCTGCATCCTGCCGGTCGAGGAGTGGCCGCACTTCGCCTTCCGCCGCCGCGCCTACCGTTCCCGCCCGCAGTGGCATCACGATCTGCCCGACGGCGCGTACGAGACGGTCATCAAGCAGCTGCGCGCCGAGGGACCGCTGACGGCGACGGAACTGGGGGGCGCGAAGAACGGTGGGGAGTGGTGGGACTGGTCCGCCTCGAAGGTGGCCGTCGAACGGGCCCTCATGTACGGCGAGGTGGTGTGCACCGAGCGCCGCGGCTGGAAGCGCGTTTACGACCTCGCGGAGCGCGCCCTGCCCGCCGCCGTGCTGCACGACGACTTGGACGACGCGGAGTGCCTGCGCCGGCTGGTGGCGCTCGCGGGGCGGTCGCTGGGTGTCGGCACCCGCATGGACATCGCCGACTACCACCGCATCAAGGGCGAGCAGTTCGACGCCGTGGTGGCGGACTCCGGACTGGTGCCGGTGACGGTTGAGGGCTGGGCGAAGCCGGCCTGGGCGGATCCGGAGGCCCTGGCCGCCGAGCCGCGCGGCCGCCATCGCACGACGCTGCTTTCGCCGTTCGACTCACTGGTCTGGGAGCGGGCGCGGACCGAGCGGATCTTCGGCTTCACCCACCGCTTGGAGGCGTACGTCCCCAAGCCCAAGCGGATCCACGGCTACTTCGCGATGCCGCTTCTGGCGGGCGGCAGGCTGCAGGGCCGGGTCGACCCGGCTCGCGAGGGCACGACGCTGGTCGCCCGGCAGGTGTCCCTGGCGAGCGCCAAGGCCGTGGCGCCGATGGCGCGGGCGCTGGTGGAAGCAGCCTCCTGGGTCGGGTGCACGGAGGTCCGGCTGGAACGGGTGGACGCACCGGAGCTGCGCGCGCCGCTCACCAGGGAAATCGCCCGCGCCCTGGCGTGAGCGCCCGCATTTCCGGGGCTTTACCGCCGGGCCGGGTCACCTGATCTCCAGGATCTTCTCCCTCATGGCGTAGACCACGGCTTCCATCCGGGAGTGCAGCTGGAGCTTCTCCAGAATGTTGCGGACGTGGTTCTTCACGGTGTTCTCGGAAATGAAGAGTTCCTTCGCGATATCGCGATTGTTCATGCCCGTAGCAACCAGTTTGAGCACCTCGAGCTCACGCTCGGTGAGCCGGGGCGCCGGAACAAGCCGGCGCTCGTCGGTCCGCTGGATCATCGACTTGAACTCGGTGAGCAGTTTGGACGCCATGGAGGGGCTGATCTGGGACTGTCCGTCGGCGACGGCACGAATCGCGGTGGCGACCTCGTCCGTGGAGATCTCCTTGAGGAGATAGCCGGTGGCACCCGCCTTGATGGCGTCGTAGAGGTCTGCCTCCTCGTCGCTGATCGTCAGCATGATGATCTTCGCGCTGGGGGCCACCTCCTTGATGGAGGTGCAGGCCTCGATGCCGCCCCGCTTGGGCATGCGCACGTCCATCAGGACGATGTCGGGCAGCAGGTCGGCCGCCTTGTCCACCGCCTCCGCCCCGTCTCCCGCCTCGCCGACGACCTGGATGTCCTCCTCCTGCGCGAGGACGATCTCCAGGCCTCTGCGGAACAGGGCATGGTCGTCGACCACCAGGACGCGGATCGGCTCCTTGCGGGAACCGCTGTCGTCGTCCGCACCGGCACGGTCACCGCCGGCGTCATCGGCATCATTCGCATCGCGCACGGGCCCGAAGGTGTCCGCCATCGTTCCTCCCCCTGAAGGCCACGGCCTGAAGTTCACAAACTGTCCGCCAACGGCAGTTCACAGAGCACCGATTGGCTTGGGCCGCCATGATTTCATGCCTGGACGTCGGAGCGGTGATCCCGTGGTCGCACGAGGGTGCCCCTGGGGGCGCACGGGCGCTCCAGGGGCACCACAAAGTGGTGGCGTCAGCCGCCGAGCGCGCCGCCCGCGCCGCCCGCCTCATCGGCGGCCAGCGGGTCGGTCCTCAAGTGGATGACACCGTAGTCGTAGGCATGCCGCCGGTAGACGACACTGGGTTCCTTCGTCTCGGAGTCGACGAACAGATAGAAGTCGTGACCGACCAGTTCCATCTCGTACAGCGCCTGGTCGAGCGACATGGGTGCCGCGACGTGCGTCTTCTCGCGCATCACCAGCGGTCCTTCGCCCTGAACCTCGAGCGAGCCGATCCTGGTGGTGGGTACGGGCTGTGCCGCCTCGTCGGCGACCAGCTCGCCGTCGCCGTTGAACGACGCCGCGTCCGGCACCATTTCACCGACCTCAGCAGCGGGGATGCGGCCCGTGCCACGGCGGCTGTAGCGCTTGTCGTGCTGCTTGCGCAGCCGCGCCTCCAGCTTGCCTGTGGCCAGGTCCAGCGCTGCGTACGGGTCGCCTGCGGCCGCTTCTGCCCGGATGACCGGCCCACGCGAGCGGAGCGTGATCTCCACCCGGTCGGAGCGGTCTGCCTGACGAGGATTCGGCTCCTTGGACACCTCCACGTCGAGGCTGATCACCTTGCCGTCGAACTTCTGGATCTTGTCCAGCTTCAGCTTCTCGGCCACGTGCTTGCGGAACCGCTCGGGCACCTCGGTCTTGCGGCCCTTGACGACGATGTCCACGCAGAACTCCGTTCCCGGATCACTCCGCTCAGGGGCGGAGCATCTCCCTTTTGCACCAGGCCCCGGTGATGACCGGAGCCGCGGACTCGGTGACTTCCACCTCCTCCTCCCCCGTCGGCAAGGTCTCCACCCCACCGAATTCCCGGTTTCCGAACGCCGGTGGGTCGCCTGCCCGAAACCTGGTGGTGCATTCGTCGAGGCCTGGCATTCACCATTCCTCACAACCGAACATAGCCTGCCAGGACGGATGTCGGCACCCGCTACTCGCACGTACCTCCGTTCAGGTCTTTTTACCCACTCACTACCTGCAACGATGCAAGTTCAGTTCCAGTTCCGGTTTATTTCGAAGGCAGAAGGAGAAGCTGCGACGACGGCCGCGTGACGCACCCCGGAAACGGCGCTCTCCCACCCGCCGCCCTCTTCGATCGCCCGGGCCGCTTCGGCCAACGAGGCGCCTGTCGTCAACAGATCGTCCACCAGCACCACCCGTCCGGCGGCAAGCAGCCGCCCGCCGCCGGCCACGACTCCCAGCGCCCCCGCCAGATTCTCCCGGCGCTCACGGGCGCCGAGCCCGGACTGATCGGCCACCGGACGCCGCTGGCGCAGCACACCGGCCACCCGGGCCGCCGTACCCGCACGGCGCAGTTCCGCGGCAGCCGCCAGAGCGATCCGACGGGCCGGATCGTGTCCCCGCGCGGCGACGGCCCGGCGCGCCGACGGTACGGGCACCAGCAGCAGCGGTCTCCCGTCGGGCGAGGCCCCCGCCCCGGCCCTCACGGCACCCGCCAGCGCCCTTCCGGCGGCTCCTGCGAGGCCGAGTGCACCGCGCTCCTTGTGGGCCAGCAGGACCGCGCGTACCGCGTTCCCGTAACCGGCGGCCGCGTGCACGAGGGGCAGGCCGACAGGCTCCGGATCAGGTCTCACCCGGCGGGGCACCCCGCCGTACAACTGCGCGGCACACTCCTCGCACAGCTCCGTCCGTGGACTGCCGCAGCCGCCGCAGTCCACCGGCAGGACCAGTCCCGCGATCTCACGCCACCACCCGCGCATGACTCCACTCTGCCCCCGCCGAGGCAGCCCGACCACCCCTGTGGACAACGGCCCGCCACGGCGGAACACGCGACCGCGGAGATCAGCCCGGGTAGACCAGCGCCGAACCTTCCTTCAGCACCGTCTGCCAGTTGTCGCCGGGCAGCAGCTTCACTATGCCGTCGCCGACCGTGTCCGCCATCAGCGGCAGCTGTTCGTCGTCCGCCGCCGCGATGGCCCGCACCTGGTTGACACCGGGCAGCAAGCCCGAGGAGGGCGTCGAACCGTCCGCCTGCACATAGCGGACCTGCTGCACCCCTCCCTCCTCTTTTCCGACCACCACGAGGCGGCTGCCGCCCGACCACGACATCGCGGTCACATCGGCCAGCTGCGGCGCGGCATGGCGGAGATCCACCACGGAGACCTGTTCCTTGCCCTGCGGGCCCTGCCGCTCGATCCGGCCGATCTTCAGCGTCGTCCGGTCGCCCAGGGTCAGCAGCAGTGCGATGCGTACGCCGTCCGAGGACAGCCGCAGTCCCGTGATCCGGCTCCCGTCCAGGATCGGCACGCTGACTTCCTGCGGCTTGCCCGCGCCGCCGGCCAGCCGCAGCAGTCGCGGGTTGGCCGGATCGCGGTCGGCGACCCAGAGGTCGCCCCGGCTGTCCCAGCTGGGGGCCGTCAGCCGCTCCCCGGCCTTCTTGGACGTGCTGGCGACCACCGGTGGCCGCAGTTCCCCGCCCGCGGCGAGGGAGGCCACGTAGAGCGCGTCCTTGTTCTGCGAGAGCGCGGCCGCCGACTGCTCGTCCCGGGCCACTCCGACCGCGCTCACCCGCAGCGAACCGCTGCCGAACGGGCCTGCCACCGGCTCCGGCGCGCCACTGCCCCGGGTGCTTCCCGGAATGCGCTCCACATGCCCCTTGGCATCGACGAAGTACTGGCTGTCGGAACCGCCCGACGAACCGTCGGGGGCGTACTCCTCGGCCTGGTCCGCCCCCAGCACGCACAGCGCCGACCCGTCGGACCGCTGCAGCTCGACCTGCTCGACCCGGGCGGACGTCAGGTCCCGGAGCGTGAAGAGCACCTGCGAGGCCATCATCCGGCAGGAACGCTGCCCGGCTCCGTCCGCCTTCTTGTTGAGGGGGACCGTCAGCACGTTGCGGTCGTCGGGGGTCAGCGACACGACGCCCTTGCGCAGTCCGGTACCCGCGGGGAAGCGGGACGCGACCACCGGCCGCAGCCAGTCGGTCGGCCCTCTGAGGAGGCTGCGGACGGCCTGCGTCACCGTGTCCATACCGGTGGCGGGGTCGGTCCGGTTACGGAGGTAGACGGGGTCGGCGACCAGCGTGGACTGTGCCTCGGTCCGCCCGGTGGCGAAGTAGAACTTGTTGACGGAGCGGTAGAGGCGCTTGAAGTCGGACTGCCCGAGAACCAGGCCGTCCGGCACTCTGTCGATGCGCCATTCGCTGCCGTCCGGCCCCTTCTGCCGCACCAGGTTGAGCGTCTGGGAGTAGTCGGTCGGCGCGAGCGGCTGATAGGCGTTCTGGCCGTCGACCGTTGCCACCTCCTCACCGGTCAGGGTGTAGGTGACCTCGTTGGTACTGCGGTCGCCGTCGCGGACCGGCCGGTCGCTCCGGTTCGGCGCGTTGGCCAGCACCGTGGTGAGCGCGCCCGGCTTCCAGTCGCTCGACGCCTTCTTCGTGAGGTACTGGCGCGTGGTTCTGAAATCGGAGTCGTCGCTGGTCATCGACTCCAGGAAGCCGTCGACCACCTCGTTCGGAGTGGCTCCGTCACGCGGCGCGACGGCGTACACCTGCACCTGGGAGTCACCGGGCTGCGAGGCGTCCACAGCCTTGACGTCTCCGGTGACGGGCATCGAGCCGCACGCGGACAGCAGCACGGCGCCGCATCCGAGCAGCACGGTCGCCCCCGCCGCACGTCCACGGCCGCCCTGACGACGGTCAGTGCCCACGAGTCGTGTCCCCCCGCCCCGGATCCTGCCCCGGAGAGTCGTTGTGACGGTCCGGCCGTTCCCCGGCGGGACGCGGCACCACACGTGCGCCGCTGCCCGGGAGGGCCGCCGGATGCACTGAGGCCGGTGCGGTCCGGGCAGGCATGGGGGCCCGGGCCGGTACGGGCAGTGCCCCCCGGTCCGTGCCGGCGGGCTGCGAAGGCACCGCCACCAGCCGGTGCTCGCTGCTCCCGGCAGGAGCGGACGCGGCCCGTTCCCGGTTCTCACGGTTGCGCCGCGAGTCCTCGGGCTCCAGCGGTATCGGCGATCCGCGCAGCGGTTCGTCAGCCGTACGCGGCAGCGTCAGCCGGAACTGCGAGCCGCCGCCGGGCTCGCCCCAAGCCTGCAGCCAGCCGCCGTGCAGCCGCGCGTCCTCGACGGCGATGGACAGCCCGAGACCGGTGCCACCGGTCGTCCTGGCACGGGCCGGGTCGGCCCGCCAGAAGCGGTTGAACACCCGGGTCGCCTCGCCGGGCTTCAGCCCCACTCCGTAGTCCCGGACGGCCACGGCGACCGCTCCGCCGGCCACGCCCATCCGCACCACGACATCGCGTCCCTCGCCGTGCTCCACGGCGTTGACGACCAGATTGCGCAGGACCCTCTCGACCCGTCGCGCATCGGCCTCGGCGATCACGGGCTGCTCGTCGCCGACCACCCGGATCCGGGTGCCCTTGCGCTCGGCCAGCGGCTCGGCGCCGCCGATCACCCGGCGCACGACCTGCCGCAGGTCTATCGGCTCGGCCTCCAGTGCCGCGGCACCGGCGTCGAAACGGCTGATCTCCAGCAGATCGGAGAGCAGCGACTCGAACCGGTCGAGCTGGTCCCCGAGAAGCTCGGCGGAACGCGCCGTGACCGGGTCGAAGTCGACCCGCGCCTCGTGAATGACGTCGGCGGCCATCCGCACGGTCGTCAGCGGCGTCCGCAGTTCGTGCGAGACGTCCGAGACGAAGCGCCGCTGCATCCGGGAGAGCTCCTCCAGCTGCTGGATCTTCAGCTGGAGGTTCTGAGCCATCTTGTTGAAGGCTTCACCGAGGCGCGCGATGTCGTCCTCGCCGGTGACCTTCATCCGTTCCTGGAGCCGGCCGGCCGAGAGCCGTTCGGCGATCCCCGCCGCCATGCGTACGGGGGTGACGACCTGGCGCACCACGAACCAGGCGATGGCTCCGAGCAGCACGACCACGAACAGCCCCGCGGTCGCGAGTGTGCCCTTGACCAGGGTCAGGGACTTCTCCTCCTGCGTCAGCGGGAAGAGGTAGTACAGCTGGTACGGATTGCGGTCGATGTCGTAGAGCCGCTTGCCCACGATGAGTCCGGGCTGCGGCTCCTGCCCGTTCGCGTACTTGATCTGGGAGTACGTCTGAAACGCTCCCGGGCCCTTGTTCACCGACTCGCGCAGTTTCTGCGGGATGCTCGCGGCCTCGACGCTGCCCGAGCCGCGCGGCGCGCGGGACCCCTCGTCGGCGCTGAGCGCGACCACGTTGAACGCGTTCTTCCCACCACTGGCGAGCTGGCCGACGAGCTCGGTCCGCCAGGAATTGTTGGCCGACGTGCCGTCCGCGGTGTCCCCGCCCTGCGTATCGGGGGGAAGCGGTGCGTTCGCCTTCTCCTGGGCGGCCACGAACCCTCCGGCCGCCTGTGTCTGTGCGGCCTTGCCCTTCGCGTCCAGCAGCCCGTTGCGCACCTGCCCGATCACGACGAGACCCAGCAGCAGCACCACACCGAGCGACATCAGCAGCGTGCCGGCGACGACCCGCAGCTGGAGGTTGCGCCGCCACAGCCGGACGGCAGGCAGCAGCGGACGCCGCAACCAGCGCATCAGCAGTCGCGGCACCGGCCCGCCGGGCGCCCGGTCCTGGAACAACCGGCCGCCCTGCAGGAAGCGCCCCACCGGAGATGACGTGTGCCCTGAACCGGCAGCCCGCTCCGCACGGACTCCCGGCTCCCCGGGCTTCGGAGCAGTACTACCCAGGGACATGTCAGCTCGGTCCGGCCTTGTAACCGACGCCTCGGACCGTCACGACGATCTCCGGCCGCTCCGGGTCCTTCTCGACCTTGGAGCGGAGTCGCTGCACGTGGACATTCACGAGACGGGTGTCAGCGGCGTGACGGTATCCCCAGACCTGCTCGAGGAGTACCTCACGGGTGAAGACCTGCCACGGCTTGCGGGCGAGCGCGACCAGCAGGTCGAACTCCAGCGGGGTCAGGGCGATGGACTGCCCCTCCCGCTTCACCGAGTGCCCGGCCACATCTATGACCAGGTCCCCGATGGTCAGCTGTTCCGGTGCCGGTTCCTCGGACCTCCGCAAACGTGCCCTGATCCGGGCAACCAACTCCTTAGGTTTGAACGGCTTGACGATGTAGTCGTCGGCCCCGGACTCCAGGCCCACCACCACGTCAACCGTGTCGCTCTTGGCAGTGAGCATGACGATCGGCACACCGGACTCGGCCCTGATCAACCTGCAGACCTCGATGCCGTCCCTACCGGGCAGCATGAGATCCAGCAGAACCAGGTCCGGCTTTGCCTCACGAAATGCAGCAAGTGCCTTGTCGCCGTCCGCTACGAACGACGGCTCGAACCCCTCACCACGCAGCACAATCCCGAGCATCTCGGCCAGTGCGGTGTCGTCGTCGACGACAAGGACGCGTCCCTTCATAAACGACATCATCCCATTAGCTAATCGTTACCTGCGATGATCTGGCACACAGCTCTGCCAGTCCGACCCCTGTGACCGGGGAGATTACGCCCTCCTCCGTGACGATCGCCGTGACCAGCTCCGGCGGCGTGATGTCGAAGGCGGGGTTGTACGCCGGGGCTCCCACCGGGGCCACGGGCACTCCGCCCGCACCCCTCCCGCCACCCCCCAGCCGGGGCGGTGTGACCTCCGTCACTTCCCGCGCCGGTCGTTGCTCCACGGTGATGGCCGCACCGTCCGCGGTGTGCAGATCCACGGTCGTGGTCGGTGCCACCACGATGAACGGTACGTGGTGATACTTCGCGAGGACCGCCAGCGGATAGCTGCCGACCTTGTTGGCCACCGACCCGTCGGCAGCGATACGGTCCGCCCCGATGAGCACGGCATCCACCTCGCCCGCGGCGAACAACGACCCCGCGGCGTTGTCCGTGAGCAGGCTGTACGGCATGCCGTTGCGTGCGGCCTCGTACGCGGTCAGCCGGGCGCCCTGCAGCAGCGGACGGGTCTCGTCCACCCACAGCCGCCTGAGCCGCCCCGCCCGGTGCGCACCGAGCGCCACCGCGAAGGCCGTTCCCTCGCCCCCGGAGACCAGCGCCCCGGTGTTGCAGTGGGTCAGCAGCCGATGGCCACCACCGGGCAGCAACTCGTTCAGGAGGGCGAGCCCGAACCGTGCCATCTGCCCGCTGGCCACCGCGTCCTCCCGGTGCAGCGCCCGGGCCTCGTCCAGCGCCACCGCCGCCGCCCGCTCCGGGCCGGCCCCCTTGTCGACGGCCGCCCAGTACGCCCCGGAGGCACGCCGTACCCCGTACCCGAGATTCACCGCGGTGGGCCGCGCCTGCTCCAGCAGACCCGCGGCCTCCGCCACGTCGTAGCCCCGCGCGGCGGCCAGGGCCACCCCGTAGGCCCCTGCGATGCCCAGCAATGGCGCCCCGCGTACCGCCAGCGTCCGGATCGCCTCCACCAGGGCGGGGACGTCGGTACAGGCCAGCTCCGCCTCCTCGGCCGGCAGCCTCGTCTGGTCGAGAAGCACCAGGACAGGGCCCTCCGGAGGCTCGTCCCAGCGAAGTACGGGAAGCGCGGCGGGCTCGCTGCCCACCGGCGATTGCGCATCCTGATCAGCCATCCGCCCAGTCTGCCCCGTGGGGTGCCCGCGCAGGAAGGAACGAAGGAGATACAGCGCCAGGCCCGGACGGGTGCCACGCGTGGCACGATGGCTGCCAACCTGACGCCCCGATGCGCGGACAGGACCGTGAAGGAGCGAGAATGAACGACACTCCGGGCTGGGCCTCGCCCGGATCTGCCCCCTCCGACGACCAGGAGGCAGGCGTCCCCCGGCCTTCCGAGCCCGTCGACGGCAGCGGACCTGCGGGGAACTGGTCTTCCACGCAGCCGCCCGCAGGGCAGTGGTCCGCGCCGGGCCAGTCCACGACCGGCCCCGGCACACCGCCCCCCTACCCCGGCTGGGGCGTGCCCCCGCAGGGACCTGGCTGGGGGCAGCAGCCCGCTGCCGCCAAGCCCGGCGTCATCCCCCTGCGCCCCCTGGGTGTCGGTGAGATCCTGGACGGTGCCGTCTCCACCATGCGCGCGCACTGGCGCACGGTCCTCGGCATCACGCTCACCGTCTCCGTGATCGCCCAGACCGGCATCCTGCTGGTGCAGCGGTACCTGCTGCCGGAACCCCCGTCGATCGACCGGAACGCCACCGGCTCGGAGGCCCTGCGTCAGGCCACCGACTCTCTCCGCTCCAGCCTGCTCAACACCGCCCCGCCCCTGCTCATCTCGATGCTGGCCACGATCTTCACCACCGCCGTGCTGACCGTGGTGATCAGCCGCTCGGTGTTGGGCCGCCCCGTCACGCTCTCCGACGCCTGGACCGAGGCCCGGCCCCGGCTGCTCCCGCTCCTGGGCCTGACCTTCCTGCTGGCCCTGATGGCCGCGGTCATCATGACCGCGGGAATCCTTCCGGGTTTCCTGATCGGCGACACGGCAGGGGTCGGCCTCGCCTTCATCGGACTGCTCGCCGCCGGCGCCGTGTTCCTCTGGCTCATGGTCCGTTTCTGCCTCGCCTCCCCGGCGCTGATGCTGGAACGGCAGTCGATCACCGCCTCGCTGCGGCGCTCCGCCAAACTGGTCCGAGGCGCCTGGTGGCGGACCTTCGGCATCCTCGCGCTCACCTGGCTGCTGACGCTCATCGTGACGCTCGTGATCGGCATCCCGTTCGGTCTCATCGCGATGACGGTGAACGATGGCGGTGTGAGCTCCTTCCTCACCGACGAAGCCACCAGTTTCGGCTGGCCCTTCCTGATCGTCTCCGCGATCGGCGACGTGGTCATCGCGACGATCACCTATCCTCTGTCCGCCGGTGTCATGGCCCTTCTCTACGTGGACCAGCGCATCCGGCGAGAAGCGCTCGACCTCGACCTTGCCAGGGCAGCCGGTCTGCCCGGCTACGACAACAGGAGCTGACACCGTGTCGGGGGCGGGTGGCACAGCGGCAGCAGAGCTACTGATCCGGGCAAGCGGCGACATACCCGTGGACACCCCACGGGTGCCCGCCCGTGAAGCCGCGCGGCACGAACTGTCCAAACCGATGTACCACGAGAACGATCCGAACCCGCTCCAGCGCGCTCTGGACCATCTGTGGGACTGGATCGGCGACCTCCTCTCGACCGCCTCGGGCGCCGCCCCGGGCGGGCCTGTGGGGCTCGTCGCACTCGTACTGATCGTGATCGCCCTGATCGCCGCGCTCCTCTGGCGCCTGGGCACGCCACAGCGCACCTCGCGGCGGGCAGCGGACGCCCTCTTCGAGAGCGGCGTCCGCGGGGCGCTGGAACACCGCGCCACCGCCGAGGCGCACGCTGCCGCCGGCCACTGGAGCCAGGCGGTCCAGGAGCGGATGCGTGCCATCGTCCGCTCCCTGGAAGAGCGCGCTCTGCTCGACGCCCGCCCCGGACGCACCGCCGACGAGGCCGCCGCGGAGGCGGGCCGCACGCTTCCCGCACACGCCACGCGGCTCCGGGCGGCAGCCCGGACCTTCGACGACGTGACATATGGCGGCCGGTCGGCCGACCAGCAGACATATCTCACCGTGCTCACCCTCGACCTCGACCTCGAGTCCGCATCACCGCACCTCCCCGGCACCCTCCTGGAGGCTGCCGAATGACCGCGACGGCCACTCCATCCACCTCCGCCTCCCTCACGCCACGTCAGGTCTGGACCCGCGCTCGCGGGCTCCTGCTTGCCGTTCTCGTGCTCGTCGCCGCGGGCATCGCCCTGGCCGCCACCCGCTCCGGAGACCAGCACGGCCGGCTCGACCCCCGCTCCGCAGACCGTTACGGCAGCAGGGCCGTCGCGGAACTCCTCAAAGACCGAGGCATATCCGTCCGCGTGGTCACCACGCTGCGGGCCGCCGCGTCCGCAGCCGGCTCCGACACCACTCTGCTGGTCGCCGCCCCCAATCTGCTGACGCCGTCGCAGCAGGACGCGCTCCACGCGGCAACCACCGGCACGGGCGGGCGGACCGTCCTTCTCGCTGCCGGTCCGCCCTCCGTGGGCGCACTGGCGCCCGGTGTACGAGCGCAGTCCTCCGTGCCGGTGTCCACACGTGCACCGCAGTGCTCTCTGACCGCCGCACGCCAGGCCGGCAAGGCGGAGACAGGGGGCTTCCGCTACACATCGACCGGTGCCGGCGCCCTCGCCTGTTACCCGGCCGACGGTCTTCCCTCCCTGCTGATGCTGGAGCAGCCGGCCTCGGGTGACACCGTCCTGCTCGGATTTCCCGACCTCCTCTACAACGACCGCCTGGACAACGAGGGCAATGCCTCGCTGGCCCTGCAACTCCTCGGCTCGCGCCCTCATCTGGTCTGGTACCTCCCCTCGCTCAGTGATCCCTCGGCCGCGGGCAGCAGCGGAGACAACGACAGCGGCACGGACGGCGACGGCGCGGAGGACGAAAGCAGCTTCATCGACCTGATGCCTTCGGGCTGGCTCTGGGGAACCCTCCAACTCGCCCTCGCAGCCGTTCTCGCCGCGATCTGGCGGGCACGGCGTCTGGGCCCCGTGGTCGCCGAACGGCTGCCCGTGGCCATCCGCGCCTCCGAGTCCACCGAGGGCCGTGCCCGCCTCCAGCGCAGGGCCAAGGCCCGCGACCGGGCTGCCACCTCCCTGCGCCACGCCACCCGTACCCGCCTCGCACCCCTGGTCGGCGTCTCCCCGCGCGACGCACACACCCCCGCGACGCTCCTCCCCGCCGTGTCCGTGCGCCGCGGTGCCGCCGACGACACCCGCCTCCACGAACTGCTCTTCGGCTCGGCCCCTTCGGACGACGCCGCTCTCGTCCTGCTGGCAGAACAACTCGACACCCTCGAAAGAGAGGTCCGTACCTCATGAGCCCCCCGCCCCCCATCCCTGCCGGGACAACCGGGACCGTCAGCGGCGACGCCGCGGCCCGCGCCTCCCTGGAAGCGCTGCGCTCCGAGATCGCGAAGGCCGTGGTCGGCCAGGACCCGGCGGTCACCGGTCTCGTGGTCGCGCTGCTGTGCCGCGGCCATGTCCTGCTGGAAGGTGTCCCCGGCGTGGCCAAGACACTCCTGGTCAGGGCCCTGGCAGCGTCGCTCGAACTCGACACCAAACGCGTCCAGTTCACCCCCGACCTGATGCCGAGTGACGTCACGGGCTCACTCGTCTACGACGCCCGCACCGCCGAGTTCTCCTTCCAGCCGGGACCGGTGTTCACAAACCTTCTGCTCGCCGACGAGATCAACCGGACGCCTCCCAAGACCCAGTCCTCCCTTTTGGAAGCGATGGAGGAACGCCAGGTCACCGTCGACGGCACTCCTCGCCCCCTGCCGGACCCGTTCCTCGTGGCAGCCACGCAGAACCCCGTGGAGTACGAGGGCACATATCCCCTCCCTGAAGCCCAGTTGGACCGGTTCCTCCTCAAGCTGACGGTTCCCTTGCCGTCCCGCGACGACGAGATCAACGTCCTGACCCGCCATGCCGACGGCTTCAACCCCCGTGACCTGCACGCTGCGGGCATACGACCGGTCGCCGGGCCCGCCGACCTGGAGGCCGCACGCACCGCTGTCGCCAGGACCACCGTCTCCCCCGAGATCGCCGGCTATGTCGTGGATATCTGTCGTGCCACGCGTGAATCCCCCTCGCTCGCCCTGGGTGTCTCACCCCGGGGTGCCACCGCTCTGCTCTCCACTTCCCGTGCCTGGGCCTGGCTGACGGGCCGCGACTACGTCACCCCCGACGACGTGAAAGCCCTCGCGCTCCCCACGCTCCGGCACCGCATCCAACTGCGGCCCGAGGCGGAGATGGAGGGAGTCACCGCGGACTCCGTCATCACCGCGGTTCTCGCCCATGTCCCCGTACCCCGTTGAGGCGGTGAATGGTGGCCCTTACCGGACGCACCGCCCTGCTCGCCGCCCTTGCGTCACTCCCTGTAGGCATCCTGGCCCCGAGCTGGACGGGCATGCTCGCGGTCAACGGCCCCCTTCTTCTAGCAATTCTGTGCGACTTCGCCCTGGCAGCGCCAGTCCGCCAGCTCCATTTCACCCGATCCGGTGATACAACCGTTCGACTCGGCGACAGCGCCGAGGTGCTACTCACCGTAGTCAATCCTTCCCGCCGTCTACTGCGGGCACACCTCCGAGACGCATGGCCTCCCAGCAGTTGGCTCCCGGACACGGACCAGACAGCGTCTCGCCACAGACTGGACGTCCCGCCCGGTGAACGCCGCCGTGTCACCACGGTGCTGCGCCCCACCCGTCGCGGCGACCGCCGGGCGGAGCAGATCACCGTCCGCTCGTACGGACCGCTGGGACTCGCGGCCCGCCAGGGCAGCCACCGCGCCCCGTGGAAGGTACGCGTCCTGCCACCCTTCACGAGCCGCAAACACCTGCCGTCCCGCCTGGCCAGGCTGCGCGAGCTGGACGGCCGTACGAGTGTCCTCACCCGGGGCGAGGGCACGGAATTCGACAGTCTGCGCGCCTACGTCCCCGGTGACGACACCCGCTCCATCGACTGGCGGGCCACCGCACGCCAGTCGGCGGTCGCCGTACGGACCTGGCGCCCCGAGCGCGACCGTCACATCCTGATCGTCCTCGACACCGGCCGTACGTCAGCGGGCCGGGTCGGTGATGTACCCCGCCTCGACGCGTCGATGGACGCGGCTCTCCTTCTCACCGCGCTCGCGACCCGAGCCGGCGATCGCGTGGACCTCCTCGCCCATGACCGCCGTGTACGCGCCCAGGTCCGTGGCCGGGGTGCCGGCGACGTTCTGCCGGCCATGGTCGACGCCCTGGCCCCGCTGGAGCCTGAACTCGTGGAAACCGACGCCCGAGGTCTGAGCGCCGCCGCGCTGACGCACGCTCCTCGGCGTTCCCTCGTCGTGCTGCTGACCAGCCTTGACGCAGCCCCTGTCGAGGAGGGACTGCTTCCCGTGCTGCCACGTCTTACTCAGCGCCATACCGTGCTGCTGGCAGCCGTGCGGGACCCTCATATCGAGGAGATGTCGGCGGCGAGGGGAACCGTGGACGCGATCTACGACGCTGCCGCGGGAGCACGGGCTCAGGCGGAACGGCGTCGGACGGGGGACCAGCTCCAACGCCACGGGGTGGTCGTCGTGGACGCCACCCCGGAGAGCCTCGCGCCGTCCCTCGCAGACGCCTACCTGGCCCTCAAGGCCGCTGGCCGGCTGTGACGCCCCGGCCCCTTTCCCCACCCCGAGCAGGGGCGGGGGCGAATCACGAGGAGCGTCAGGCCCGGATGTCTGCCGCATCCTGCTCGTGGTGTGGCTCGCGGTCGGACCAGGGGAGCAGGAAGGGGGTGAGCAGCATGAGAAGACCCGCGAGGGCGATCGCGGCGCGAGGACCGGTGACCGCAGCCAGCAGCCCCCATATCCCGGTCATGACCGCGACGGTCAGCTTGCTGGTGACCGACCACGCCGACAGGGTGCGGACGATCCGGTCCGTGGCCGTCTGCTCGAGCCGATAGGTGGCGAACACCGGGTTGAACACACCCATACACGTGATCAGCCCGAACTCGACCACGATGACGAGCACAAGGCCTCCCGCACCGGGCCGGACGAAGGCCAGCCCGAGCGACCAGCACGCGCGCAACACCCCGGCAGCGAGCAAGACCCTCTGCCGTCCGACCCGTTCGACGAGCCTGCGGGCCAGCCGTGAGCCGATGATCCCGCCGACGCACGGCAGGCCGAAGGCAAGGCCGTACTGCCAGGGAGCGAACCCGAGGTCCCCGAGCATGAGGACGGCAAGCAGCGGCGAGGTCGCCATGATCAAACCGCTGACCAGGACTGTGTTGAAAAACAGAGGACGCAGCGCCGGGTGGCTCAGAATGTGCCGCCACCCTTCGAGCAGGTCGCGGGGCCGGAGCCGCGACCTGGGCGTACCCGTCCGCTCGGGGCGCGGCTCACTGCCACCGATGGCACGGATTCCTGCGGCGGAGAGCAGATAACTGACCGCATCGGCCACCACCGTCGTCACCGGCCCGAAGAATCCGATCGCCGCCGTGCCGGCCGGCGGTCCGAGCACGGTGACGGTCCAGGCGGTGGACTCGAACCGTCCGTTCGCGACGAGCAGGTCCTCAGGCCGTACGAGCGCCTTCAGATACGCTCCGCCGGCCGCGGTGAAGGCGATATCCGCCGCGCCGACGACGACGGACACGAACAGAAGCTGCGCAAAGCCGAGCAGGCCGAGCGCATACGCGGCAGGTACGCTCATCAGCGCTGCGAACCGGGTCAGGTCCATCGCGACCATCACCGGCCGCTTGCGGCGAAACTCCAGCCACGGCCCCAGCGGCACGGCTACGGCGGCTCCCACAGCAAGCCCGGTCGCTGCCAGTACAGATACCTGGGTCGGCCCTGCGTGGAGTGCGAGGATGGCGATCAGAGCGAACGCGTCGAACGCCAGCCGTGTTCCGAACCCGCTGACGGCATACGCCGCCCACAGCCACCCGAACTGCCGGCCCAGCCGTCTCCTGCCCACCGTGCTCCGCCGCCCTTGATGCCTCACCGAACAAACAGACATTGCCCAGGAAGAGCTAACCGAGCACGACAACAGCAGGTCAAACAACCAACTTGGCCCCACCGCACAACGATCCGTTGTGAATTACCGTGGTGCCCCATGGATCTCGAAGCCGTACGCACCTTCGCAGCCGTCGCCGACACGGGCCAGTTCCAGGAAGCCGCCGCTGATCTCTCGATCACCCAGCAGGCCGTCTCCAGACGTATCTCCGTGCTGGAGAAGAACCTCGGTGTGCGGCTGTTCACCCGCACGCCGCGGGGCGCGGAGCTCACCATCGACGGGCAGGCACTTCTGCCTCATGCACGTGAGCTGCTGCGCGTCGCGGAGCGCGCAGTCGCGTCCGTGCACGCCGGCCGGCGCCCGCTCCGTGTCGACGTGCTCGCGTCGCGCGGCGCGCAGGCGGGCCTGATGCGAGGATTCCACCGCGCGCACCCCGAGATCGAGCTCGACGTGTTGATGCTGTTCGAGATCGAGACGGCCATCGCCGCCATCCGGTCCGGTGCGATCGATGCGTCATTCCGCGCCGTCGCGGCGCCCGGCCGGCCACTTCCCGAGGACCTCGACTCCGCCCCAGTGCTCGATGAGCCGTTGCAACTCCTGACAGGCCCAGCCCACGCGCTGGCAGGCGCCAGGTCCGTGACCCTCGCGCAGCTCGCCGGGCACCGGATCTGGATGCCCGGCATCGTCCCCGGAACCGAGTGGGGCGCCTACTACGACGACCTCGTCGCCGAATTCGGCCTCACCATCGAGGCGACCGGCCCCAACTTCGGCTCCGACGCCCTTCTGGACACCATCGCCGACACCCCGGCCCTGGCCACCTTCATGGGCGAGCACACCCGCTTGATCTGGCCTGCCGGCCATGGGCTGCGACGCATCCCGGTGACCGACCCCATGCCTGTCTACCCACACTCACTGATCTGGCGTCGCGACAACCCACACCCCGCCCTCATCGCTCTTCGCCACTATCTCGGTTCCACACGGCCTCACCGGGCCGACGCCGAGACGTGGAAGCCTGCATGGGCCAAGGGTTCGGATGTGCCGCCGACCTGATGCATCGTTCCGGCCCGTGAACGCAGAAAAGCCCCGTGCCACAAGGGCACGGGGCTTAACTATCAAAAGGAGTTCGGCGGCGTCCTACTCTCCCACAGGGTCCCCCCTGCAGTACCATCGGCGCTGAAAGGCTTAGCTTCCGGGTTCGGAATGTAACCGGGCGTTTCCCTAACGCAATGACCACCGAAACACTATGAAATTAACCAACACCGGATGAAAACACGGCCGTTCGTTATTTCAGAACTAACACAGTGGACGCGAGCAACTGAGGACAAGCCCTCGGCCTATTAGTACCAGTCAGCTCCACCCGTTAGGAACCGACCAGGTCGACAAGATCAAGGCCGCGGTCGTCGACGGCCACACCGTCACCGGCGTCATCCACATGCGTACGCTCCGCCCGCCTAGCCGGGCGGCCCTGTCCGGGTCCGGGTTCCGGTCGGCAGGCCCTACCGGTCCGAGGGCGGGGACTCCAGCTCTTCGAGCTCGATGCCCGGGGCCGAGAGGACGACGTCGCCGGCGATGTGGACGGTGTGCTGCTCACCGGTGTCCAGGGCGCTGACCTGGTACGCGTCCACGGTGAGCGGCCCGTTGTCAGTGGGGTGCGCTTCACTGTTCACCAGGGCCCAGGACTGGTCGACGGTACGGGGGGCGAGCACCGGGTCCGTGAAGGTGACGACGCGGACCCGGGTGGCCGGAGAAGTGGGGGTGAGACGCAGCAGCCGTGCGGTGGCGATGAGGAATGCGGGGGACGTGCCGCTGAAGGCGTGGGCGCGGACATTGCCTTCGGTGGCATGGGTGCCGCTCGGATCGGTGCGCACCCAGGTGACCCCTTCGAGGGCGGCGCCGCGGACCTGCCAGCTGGCGGCGTGGAGTTCGAGGCGAATGGGGCGGCCGAGCTCGTCGAGGGTGAGGTCGACGGATCCGAGGTGATCGCCGGACGGGGCGGTCTTCTGGGAGACGTAGCGCCAGCCCGAGGGGCCGGGTGCGCAGTGGAAGTGTTCTTCGCCGAGGGGGGTGTGGTCGTGGAGATCGTGGAGCGAATATCGGCCGCGTGGCATGGGGTCCTTCGGGTTCCTCGGGCTGTGCGGGTGCGGTACGGCGCAGGCCCCCGGCACGGGGGTGCGGGGGCCTGCGTTCGTAGCTGCTGCTGAGTCACCGGGTCTGCGGACGCGCGCGCGTCCGCAGACGATGCGGGGTCTGCCGGTGGCGGGTCTTCACCGACCGGTGGTGAGGGGCCAGGTCATCGGCAGGCCGTCGCAGGTGGTGGCGGTGTCAGTAGCGGTAGTGGTCGGACTTGTACGGGCCCTCGACCTCGACGCCGATGTACGCGGCCTGCTCGGGGCGGAGCGTCGTGAGCTTCACGCCGAGCGCGGCAAGGTGGAGGCGGGCGACCTTCTCGTCGAGGTGCTTGGGCAGCACGTAGACGTCGGTCGGGTACTCCTCGGGCTTGGTGAACAGCTCGATCTGGGCCAGGGTCTGGTCCGCGAACGAGTTGGACATCACGAACGACGGGTGGCCGGTCGCGTTGCCCAGGTTCAGCAGGCGGCCCTCGGACAGCACGATGAGGACCTTGCCGTCGGGGAACGTCCAGGTGTGGACCTGCGGCTTGACCTCGTCCTTGACGATGCCGTCGATCTTCGCCAGGCCGGCCATGTCGATCTCGTTGTCGAAGTGGCCGATGTTCCCGACGATGGCTTGGTGCTTCATCCGGGCCATGTCGGCGGCCATGATGATGTCCTTGTTGCCCGTCGTGGTGACGAAGATGTCGGCCTGCTCGACGACGTCGTCGAGGGTGGCGACCTGGTAGCCGTCCATCGCCGCCTGCAGTGCGCAGATCGGGTCGATCTCCGTGATGATCACTCGGGCGCCCTGGCCCCGCAGGGACTCCGCGCAGCCCTTGCCCACGTCGCCGTAGCCGCAGACGACGGCGGTCTTGCCGCCGATCAGGACGTCGGTGGCGCGGTTGATGCCGTCGATCAGCGAGTGGCGGCAGCCGTACTTGTTGTCGAACTTCGACTTGGTGACCGCGTCGTTGACGTTGATCGCCGGGAACAGGAGGGTGCCGTCACGGTGCATCTCGTACAGCCGGTGCACACCGGTCGTGGTCTCCTCCGTGACACCACGGATCTCGGAGGCCAGCTGGGTCCACTTCTGCGGGGACTCGCCCAGCGTGCGGTTCAGCAGGGTGAGGATGTACGCGTACTCCTCGCTGTCCGCGGTCGACGGGTCCGGGGCCGCTCCGGCCTTCTCGAACTCCACGCCCTTGTGGACGAGGAGGGTGGCGTCACCACCGTCGTCGAGGATCATGTTCGGGCCGCCGGTGGGGGTGTTCGGCCAGGTCAGCGCCTGCTCCGTGCACCACCAGTACTCCTCCAGCGACTCGCCCTTCCAGGCGAAGACCGGGACGCCGGCGGGGGCGTCCGGGGTGCCGTTGGGGCCCACCGCGATCGCGGCGGCGGCGTGGTCCTGCGTGGAGAAGATGTTGCAGGAGGCCCAGCGGACCTCGGCGCCGAGGGCGACCAGGGTCTCGATCAGCACGGCGGTCTGCACGGTCATGTGCAGCGAACCGGTGATGCGGGCGCCGGCCAGCGGCTGCGCGGCGGCGTACTCCTTGCGGATCGACATCAGGCCGGGCATCTCGTGCTCGGCGAGGGTGATCTCCTTGCGGCCGAAGGCGGCGAGGGAGAGGTCGGCGACCTTGAAGTCCTGTCGATTGGCGACCGTCGTCATAACGGGCTGCTCCTCGTGATGGGTCGAGGGTGGGTAGGGCGGCTCTGCGGCACGCCGTGGGCACACGAATGCCCGGGCAGTTCCGCAGCGCAGTCCGTCGGAGGCCCTCTCTCCCTCGGCCGGTCCGGCGTACGGACCGATCGACCGCCATCAGCAGCGACGTCTGACACTGCCGACGAATCTACACCGAACGGCCCAGCCGCTCCCAGTCCACCGGGTCCGGGAGCGGCCTCGTCGGCGTATCGGAGGCGGTCAGTGACCGGATTCCGTCGGGTCGGCCGGGGTGTCGGGGGCATCGCCGGGAGTGCCTTCGGCGGTCGGGCCGTCCGGTGTCTCGCCGGATGCTCCGCGATCACCAGGAGCGCCGTCGGCTGCCGGGCCGTCCAGTGTTGCGCCGGGTGTGCCGCCCTGTGCCTTGGCCGGGTTGACGCCGGCCGCGGCCGCCGCCGCGTTGTAGATGTCGGGCTCCAGGTAGATGACGCGCGCGATGGGCACGGCCTCGCGGATGCGGGACTCCGCGGCGTTGATGGCGTTGGCGACCTCGGTGGCGGTGTCGTCGTGCTGAACCGCGATCTTCGCGGCGACCAGGAGTTCCTCGGGGCCGAGGTGGAGCGTACGCATGTGGATGACGCCGGTGACGGTGTGGCCGTCGACGACCGCGGCCTTGATCTTGTCGACCTGGTCGGTTCCGGCTGCCTCACCGAGCAGCAGGGACTTGGTCTCGGCGGCCAGGACGATCGCGATGACGATCAGCAGGATGCCGATGCACAGGGTGCCGATGCCGTCCCACACACCGTTGCCGGTGCCGAGGGCCAGACCGACACCGGCGAGCGCGAGGATGAGGCCGATGAGCGCGCCGAGGTCCTCGAGCAGGACGACGGGGAGTTCCGGGGCCTTCGCTCGGCGGACGAACTGGGTCCAGGAGAGCGAGCCGCGGGTCTCGTTGGACTCCTTGATCGCCGTACGGAAGGAGAAGCCCTCGGCGATGATCGCGAAGAGCAGGACGCCGACCGGCCAGTACCAGGCCTCGATCTCGTGCGGGTGCTTGATCTTCTCGTAGCCCTCGTACACCGCGAACATGCCACCGACCGAGAACAGGACGATGGAGACGAGGAAGGCGTAGATGTAGCGCTCGCGCCCGTAGCCGAAGGGGTGTTGGGGGGTGGCTTCGCGCTGGGCCTTCTTGCCGCCGAGCAGCAGCAGGCCCTGATTGCCCGAGTCGGCGAGCGAGTGGACGCTCTCCGCGAGCATGGACGACGAGCCACTGAACAGGAACGCCACGAATTTGGCCACTGCGATCGCGAGGTTGGCGGCGAGCGCCGCCACGATCGCCTTGGTTCCGCCTGACGCACTCATGGGTGCCTGGTGTCCCTTCGTCGGTGCTGCGGCTCCGGCGGCCGCGGTACGGCCGGACATTGTTGCAGCCGCTGGTACGGACGGTACGTCAGGCCACCACAGTGGCGCGGAACACTGTGCCCGTACCGGACACTTCGGCCTTCTCCCCGGCCGGAACGAAGACCGATTCACCCGGCCCGAGGCCGAGCTCGCCGGCCTTCGGCGTGCCCGCCGTGCAGAGCAGGATCTGGGGCGTGGCCGCGGTGAGGTCCACGGGGGCGGCGCCGGGTGAGAGGTCGAAGCGGGAGAGCCTGAACTCGTCGACCGGCGTCTCGTAGAGCTCCTCGCCGGAGGGGGACGCCTCGGGCCGCAGGATCCCCGGTTCGGTCGCCTCGAAGCGGACGATGCGCAGCAGTTCGGGTACGTCGATGTGCTTGGGCGTCAGCCCGCAGCGCAGCACGTTGTCCGAGTTGGCCATGATCTCGACGCCGAGGCCTTCGAGGTAGGCGTGCGGAACACCGGCGCCGAGGTACAGCGCCTCTCCGGGCTGGAGTCGTACGTGGTTCAGCAGCATGGCCGCGAGAACGCCGGCGTCGCCCGGGAAGTGGTGGGCGATGCGGGCGTACGGGGCGTAGGCGCCGCCGATCCGTTCGGCGGCGGCCGCCGCGTCGGCGACCGTCTCGGCCATCTGTTCCGGGTCCGCGGTGAGGATCGCCGTGAGGACCTCGCGCAGGGCGGCCTCTTCCGGGTGGGCGCGCAGCAGATCGGCGTACGGCTTGAGGGAGTCGACGCCCAGGCCCTCCAGCGCCTCGGCAGCCTCGACGGGCCGGCGGAAGCCGCACAGGCCGTCGAAGGGGGTGAGGGCGCAGATCAGTTCGGGCTTGTGGTTGGCGTCCTTGTACGTGCGGTGGGGGGCGTCGATCGGGACGGACCGGCGCTCCTCGTCCGCGTAACCCTGCTGTGCCTGGGCGAGGTCGGGGTGGACCTGGAGGGAGAGCGGGGCTCCGGCGGCGAGCAGCTTGAGGAGGAAGGGAAGACGGGGGCCGAACTTGTCGACGGCGGGCCGGCCGAGCTCTCCGGCCGGGTCGGCGGCGATGACGTCGGTGAGCGCCTGTTCGGCGGGGGGCGACGACGGGGCGGCCGATGCTTCGGGCGCGGAACCTGCGCGGGTTATCCGGGACGGGGCTCCGGGATGGGCGCCCATCCACATCTCCGCCTGCGGCTCGCCGGTGGGGGCGACCCCGCGCAGGGCCGGGATGAGTGTGGTGGAGCCCCAGGCGTACGGGCGGACGGTGTTGGAGAGCCGGTCCATGGAAATCGTCCTCGTGTGGGATGCGTGCGGTGTGGATGCGCGGTCGTGCGGTCCGTGCGGGAGCCCGGCCGTACGTGGGGGTGTCGTGGGGCGGCGCAGCCCGGGGCCGGGTGTCACATGGGTCAGCCGCGTCCCGAGGCGAGGGCCACGTAGACGGCGGCGAAGTCGGTGACCGCGAGGAGTTCGGCGAGGGCTTCGAGCCTGCTGCCCTCCTCCGGTTCCAGTTCGCTGATCGCCGTGTCGTGGCCCAGGGCGAGCTCGCGGGCCGCGGGGGCCGCGCTCAGTCCGCCGGTGGGCCGGTCGCGGAGCAGGACGACCCGGGCGTGGAGGGGTTCGGACTCCTCGACCCGGTCGCGGAAGAAGTCGTCGGGGTCGGCCCCGGCCGCGAAGGCGCCGGCCAGCAGGCCCCCATGGGCGGGAAGCGCCTCGGGAAGTTCGGCCGCCAGGGCCGGACGGCCGGAGAGCTCGGCCAGGACCGCGGCGAAGCGGCGTCCGACCGGGCCCGCGGTGTCGCCCTCCGTCCAGATGAGGGGCAGGCTGTCCGCGAGTTCGGCGGCGAGGGTCTTGGCCGGGTTGCCGTACGTGGCGATCGCCGGTCCGCAGCGCTCCGCCGTACGGTCCAGGCGGTCCGCGACGCCCTGCAGCGCATCGGCGGGCGCGGTGACCAGGCCGACGCGGTCCAGCAGGGCGAGCAGCGGGGTGAACAGGGCCCACAGGGTGCCGGGGCCCGCGGCGGAGGTCTCGGCGTCGTACTCGCCGTGCGGGGCGGAGGCCATGGGCACGACGAGGCCGTGCACGCCGTCGACCGCTTCGCGCAGGGGTGACTGGCGGGGCGCCACGGCCACGACGGTGCAGCCGCGGCGGTACGCCTGCTCGGCGAGGAGGGCCAGGCCCGGTTCGGAGCCGTCCGCCGTGACGACGAGGAGCAGGTCGACGGAGCCGGCCCAGCCGGGCAGCGTCCACCGCATCGCGCCTGCGGCGGGTGCGACGCCGGTCGGGTGGATACGCGTGACCGGGGCGGAGGCGCCGGCCAGGGCGCCGATCAGGTCGGCGACGCCGGAGGCGGCGGTGCCGGGGCCCGCGACCAGGACGGCGCGCGGGCGGCCCTCCGGGTTCAGCGCGGTGACCCCGGCCTCCGTCGCGTGCCGGGCGGCGGTACGGACCCGGGCCCCGGCCTCGGCGGCGCCGCGGAGCAGACCGCGGCGGTCGGCTCGGGCCAGGGCTTCCGGGGCGTCGAGCAACGACTCGTCGAGCATGGGGACGGTCCTCCGATCACGTGCCGATCACCGTGCGGTGCGGGGCGGGTGTGAGGCCCGGTTACGCGGGGCGGCGGGCCTCGTCGACGAGGAGGACGGGGATGCCGTCCCGTACGGGGTAGGCCAGGCCGCAGTCCGTGCCGGTGCAGATCAGTTCGGGGCTGTCGGCCGCCGACCGGTCGTCGAGGGGGGAGTGGCAGGCCGGGCAGGCCAGGATCTCCAGGAGGCCGGCTTCGAGCGGCATGGGTGGGTGTCCCTTCGGGCGGCGCGGGTGTGGAGTGCGGGGCGGGCGGTGCGGTGCGCTGTGGTGCAGCGCAGGGTGGTGCGTGTTCCGCGTGTTCAGTTGATCTTGTTCGTGCCTCGTGGAACGGGCGAGGTCAGCCTACCGCCGGGGTGGCGGGGGCGCGGCCCGGCCGGTCCGGGG
>NZ_RDBK01000043.1:755644-781711 GCF_008042275.1 Streptomyces sp. OR43
CCCGCCCCTTCCCGTAACCGGGGCTCCGCCCCGGACCCCGCTCCTCAAACGCCGGAGGGGCTGAAAGGGCCGACGGCGGGGGCCCTGGGGGGGGTTAGCGGGATGGCCTGCGGATCAGGGTGAGGACCTCGTCGCGTACCGCCGTCATCGTTTCCTCGTCGCCGGCCTCGACGTTCAGGCGCAGCAACGGCTCCGTGTTCGACGGGCGGAGGTTGAACCACCAGTCCGGGGAGGTGACCGTGAGGCCGTCCAGGTCGTCGGTGGTCACGTTCTCGCGGGTGGCGAAGGCGGTCCGGACGTCGGCCGTGCGGGCCTGCTGGTCGTCGACCGTGGAGTTGATCTCGCCCGAGTCGGTGTAGCGGTCGTACTGGGCCACCAGCGCCGAGAGGGGCTCCTCCTGGCCGCCGAGGGCGGCCAGGACGTGGAGGGCGGCGAGCATGCCCGTATCGGCGTTCCAGAAGTCGCGGAAGTAGTAGTGCGCCGAGTGCTCGCCGCCGAAGATCGCGCCGTGTGCGGCCATCTCCGCCTTGATGAAGGAGTGGCCGACCCGGGTGCGGACCGGGGTGCCGCCGTGTTCGCGTACGACCTCCGGGACCGAGAGAGAGGAGATCAGGTTGTGGATGACCGTGCCACGGCCGCCGTTGCGGGCCAGTTCCCGGGCCGCGACCAGGGCCGTGATCGCCGACGGGGAGACGCCCGCGCCGCGCTCGTCCACGACGAAGCAGCGGTCCGCGTCCCCGTCGAAGGCCAGGCCGAGGTCGGCGCCCTCGGCCACCACCCGGGCCTGGAGGTCGACGATGTTCGCGGGGTCGAGCGGGTTCGCCTCGTGGTTCGGGAACGTGCCGTCCAGCTCGAAGTACATCGGGACGAGTTCGAGCCGCAGGCCCGCGAAGACCGTCGGGACCGTGTGGCCGCCCATGCCGTTGCCCGCGTCCACGACCACCTTCAGGGGCCGGATCGCGGACAGGTCGACGAGGGAGAGCAGGTGGGCGGCGTAGTCGGTGAGCGTGTCGCGTGCGGTCACCGTGCCGGGGGCGGTGGCCGGTTGCGGTGCGCCGGTCTCCGACCACTTCTCGACCAGCGTGCGGATCTCGGCCAGGCCGGTGTCCTGGCCCACGGGAGCGGCGCCGGCCCGGCACATCTTGATGCCGTTGTACCGCGCCGGGTTGTGCGAGGCCGTGAACATCGCGCCCGGCAGGTCCAGTGACCCCGACGCGTAGTACAGCTGGTCGGTCGAGCAGAGACCGATCATGGTGACGCCGGCTCCGCGGGCGGCCGCGCCCCGGGCGAAGGCTCCCGACAGGGCGGGCGACGTGGGGCGCATGTCATGGCCGACGACGATCGCGTCCGCGGCCGTCACCTCGACGAACGCCGCCCCGAACAGCTCGGCCATCGCCTCGTCCCACTGGTCGGGCACGACTCCGCGCACGTCGTAGGCCTTCACGAGCTGCGACAGATCTGCGGTCACGGGCCGTTCCTCCTGAGGTCTCTTCGGACCGCCAAACTACCCGGCGGCCCGGATCGCCTCACGCTCCGGGCGGCAGCCGCTCAGGAGTCGGGGGAGCGCAGCACGCGCAGGTGGCCTCTGCGGCCGACCTCCATCGGGTCGGCGGTGCGCGGGCCGCCGCCCCTGGCGCCGTCGGCGCGGTCCTGGGGACGCGCGGCCTCCCGTACGGCGTTGGCCAGCGCTTCGAGGTCGTCGCCGCTGGGGCGGGCGGGCGCGGAGGGGTCGGAGAGCCGGACGACCTCCCAGCCACGGGGCGCGGTCAGGCGCTCACTGTGCTCGGCACAGAGGTCGTAGCAATGGGGCTCGGCGTAGGTGGCGAGCGGGCCGAGGACCGCAGTCGAGTCGGCATAGACGTACGTCAGTGTCGCGACGGCAGGGCGGCCGCACGCGGTGCGCGAACAGCGACGTACAGGGCTCACGATGTTGGACGGTACCGCACTCTTGAGCGGGCTGCGACGACTCTCCCCCGGCTCACCCCACCGTGTCGCCCTGTGAGCTCGGGCACAGACTGGCCCCGGGCAACTCCCCTGACCTGCACGGGAGGAGAGGGGGCCAAGTCGCGGCGGCACCGATTCCGGTCACCACCCGGCGCAAAACCTGTCATACGACAGAGAATCCCCGATCACGAGCGAGGCCTGAAACGGGTCGCCCCATGGCCGGATCGGTCAGGAACGATCAGGCCGGTTCCTGCCCGGTCGGCCTCGGGCCCCTCGCCCGCCGGAGGGTTACGCTGCGTCAGTGATGGACAGTCCCGTACCTCCCCTCCCGTCCGAGCCCCGGCCTCGGCGCCGTGACCGGCACGGCCGCGGCATGCGCGGCCCCGTCGCCCCTCCCCAGGTGCCGCTGTCGGCCAGCAGGGCGGACAGTTTCCGCGATCTGGTGCAGGACTCGGTGGAGCGGCTGGAGCGGCGCTGGCCGCAGCTGGCCGAGGTCGACTTCGTGGTCCTCGACGTGCCGGGGACGTCGGAGGAGACCGTGCCGCTGGGAAGCGCGTTGTCCGCGGAGAAGGAACGGCCGGCGCAGATCGTCATCTACCGCCGCCCCGTCGAGATCCGCACCAAGAGCCGTGACGAGCGTGCGCTGCTGGTGCACGAGGTCGTGGTCGAGCAGGTCGCGGAGCTGCTCGGTCTCTCGCCCGAGTCGGTCGATCCCCGGTACGGGCAGGAGTAGTACGGGCAGGAGTGGGCGGCCGTACGGGGGCGGGGGCGGGCCGTCATGCGGCCCGCCCCCGTACGGCGTCAGTCGTCCAGGACCGACAGGTCCTGTTCGGCGGCCGGCACCTCGACCGTTCCGCGGTCGTCGGGCAGCGTCTGCACCGTGAACATCGGGATGCCGTCCATCGGGACCGTCAGCGTGCGGGCGGCGTGGACCGGGCCGCCCGACTGCGTCTCGACGGTCAGCGCGTACGTGCCCTTGAGCCCGGCCGGTACGGGCGGGATGACCGCGAGGGTCGTACCGGCGGCGACCTTGTACGTCTTGCTGACCGGGGTGCCGCCCTTGCTGCCCGCGGACGCCGTGACCTTCACGGTGCCGGCGGCGCCGGGGGCCGTCAGCGAGAGGACGGATCCCTTCGCCCGGTTGTCGGCGGCGGTCGCCTGCGCGCCCACCGGGCCCGTCGCCGGGATGTAGCCGACCTCCTGCTTGTCGCCCTTGCCGCGGACCACCCGCAGGGCGGCCACCACCGGGGTGGCCTTGCCCTTCTCGGCGGGGGACAGGAGCAGGGAGCCGGGCTCGCCCCTGGTCAGGGCCTTCAGGTCGACGCCCACGGTCATCTGCGACTTGACGTGGAGTTCCTCGTTGCCCGCCGGTGAGATCGCGCCCGTCCTGCCGAGCAGCTTCACCGTGAGGTCGGCGTCGTCCTCACCGGGGGCGAAGGCCACCAGCCGCACCGAGGTCGCGTCCGCCGGGATGCCGGGCAGGACGAGGGTGCTCGCCGGCTCGGTGGAGGCGGCGAGCCAGTCGCTGCCGCTCTTGTCGTCCGCGGTCCTGACGACCGCCCCGACGCGGCCGCTCCGGGTGGTGACATGGACGGTCACATCGTCCTCGGCCTTGTTGGTCAGCGTCGAGATGAGGACGCGGATGCCGGACCGGGCGGGCACCGTGATGTCTTCGCCCACCTCGGACTTGAGCGGGCCTTCCGGACCGTACAGCTCGATGTCGGCGACTGCGGCGGTGTCGTCCGGGTTGGTGAGATGGACGTAGTCCTCGCGGGACTTCGCCGTGCTCGCCGCCGGGAACCAGAAGTCGGTGTCGGGCACGGTGCAGCCGGTCCCGAGCAGCCCGCGGGCGTCGCCCGCCTCGACGGTGGTGGTCTGCTGGGCGGTCCAGCCGGGGGCCAGCCGGCCCGTGGCGGTGCCGACGAGGGCCGGGGCGTCCGCGCCGGACACCTCGGCGGTGGCCGGCTTGCCGGGCTCCTTGAGGAGGACGACCGGCTTGTCCGGGTCCGCCTTCCCGGTCTTCTTGTCCTTGTCCTTCGCGGTGTCCTTGGCCGCGTCCTTGACGACCGTGGACAGGAGTTCGGCCGTGCCGGCCGGTCCCGCGGCGGCACCGCTCTTCGTCGCCGGGGTGAAGGAGGTGTACTCCGTCTCCGCGAGGTCGGACAGGCCCGGGGCGGGGCAGAGCAGGCTGGAACGTTCGACGGGCAGCCGGGTGGCCGCCTTCGCCGTCGTCGTGCCACCGCCGTCCGGCGCGGTGACCGCGGCGAATCCGGTGACGGCGGCGAGGGCGACGGCCCCGGCGATGAGGGACAGGCTGGTGGACTTCACTCGGACTCGCCTCGCGATGCGTTACGGGTCGGCCACGGGTTCTGGCCCGGGGCCTGGTTCCCGTCGGGGTTCTCGTCGGGGTTCTGCGGGTCGTACGCGTTCTGCTCGCCGTAGGCGCCCTGGGTGCCGTACTGACCCGTGCCGTACTGGCCGGCGTCGTACGGGGCGTTGTTGCCGTACTGGCCGTCGGGGTCGTACTGACCGCCGTTGTCCTGCGACGGAAGGCTGCCGTACTGACCCTGGGCGTACGGGGGGTACTCGCCCTGCTGCTGCGGATAGCCGTACGCGTCGTAGCCTGCGGCGCCGTCGGGCTGCTGCTGCGCGGCACCGTACTGGCCCTCCGGGTACTGGCCTTGCTGGTACTGGCCCTCCGGGTACTGCGCGTAGCCGGCGCCCTGGTACTGCTGGGTGTCCCATTCCCCGTACTGCTGCTGCGGCACCGCCGCGTACTGGCCGGTGTCGCCGTCCGTCTGCTGGGGGACGAAGACGTCCTGGCCGGTGTCGGCGTCGGTCGGCTGGGGCACGAAGGCGTCCTGGCCGGCGTCGGTGTGGTGGCCGGTGTCGAGCGGTTCCTGCCCCGGGGGCAGGCCGGTCTGCTGGGCGGGGACGTGTTCCGCCCGCTCCCGTGCGGCCGCGGGCTCGCCGGCGTCGAAGCTCTCGCCTTCGTCGCCCTCACCCTCCGCCAGCGCGGCCGCTCGCAGCCTGCGGGCCCGGCGCCCCTCACCGGCGACCGGCTCGGCGGGGACCGGTGCGTCCGCCTCGGGCAGGTCGTCGTCGATCTCCCGGCGGCGGCCCGGCAGGGCCAGGACCAGCAGGACCACGGTGAGCGCGGCCTGGATCCAGATCCACACGGAGTGTGTGAAGGGCGTCTCGTAGGTGAGGTCGAGCTTGCCACCCTCGGCGGGGAGTTCGAAGCCCTGCGCCCAGCCGTCGACGGTCTTGCGGGTCAGCGGCCGGCCGTCGAGCGTGGCCTGCCAGCCGGGGTCGGCGGCGTCGGCGATCCGCAGCACCCGGCCCGCGCCGCCCGGCTCGATCTCGGTGTGCGCCTCGACGGGCCCGGAGCCGACCGGGAGCTGCTCGGCGGCGGCGGCCGCCGGGACGATCATGACGCGGGCGACCTGTCGGTCCACCTGCCAGAGCGCGCTGCCGTCCAGCTGGCTGAGGCGCCTGAGGCCGGGCGTCGCGTCGAGGACCCGGCTCATCTGCTTCGGTGCCCCGTCCCGGACGAGGACGTAACGGATGGCGAAGCTGCGGAGCTGGCTGCCCTGGTCGGCGCCGGAGCCCGCGACCAGGTTGGCGACGACCTTGTCGAGGTAGCTGTTGCCGTCGCCCGCCGCGGCCAGTTCGGCATCGCCCAGGCGTGCGCCGGAGCCGCGGATCAGGGTGTACGCGACGGAGCCGGGCGAGGTGCCGCCGAGCACCAGGGTGCGCGGCTGGTCCCGGGTGCTGCTCTCCTCGGCGACGAACGCGGGCACCTGCACCGGGTCGCGGCGCTCCAGGGGTCCCGCGGCGCCGCCGATCATCCAGCCGGCGGCGGCCAGCACGGGGGCCACCCCGGCGGCCAGCGCGATCAGGACCGCGACCGGCTGGCGCCAGCCGAAGCTGAGCTCGGCGACGCGGATGCGGGCGCCGTCCGCGCCGACCAGCGCGGCGGCGATGAGCGCGGCGCCGTAGACGAGGGTGGCGGGTCCGGCCCAGCCGGAGCCGTTGGCCAGCCCGGCGAAGGCCAGGGCCACCAGGGCGACGGCCCAGGCCGTCCGGGCGGCGAACTGCCGCTCCCCGCGCAGCAGCGCGGCCAGGGCCGCGAGCACGATGCCGAGGAGCAGGACGCCACCGGCCGCCTTCGGGCCGCCGGGGCTGATCCCGAGGAGGTCCAGCGCGGAGGCCGAGCCCGAACCGGTCTCCAGTCCCGCTTCCTTCAGGAACGACGAGGGGCTCGTCAGGAGCGAGAGCGACCAGGGCGCGAGAACCAGCAGGGGGGTGCCGACCGCGGCGAGGAAGCGGAGGCCGTAGGCCGTGATGTCGCGGCGGCGCAGGGCCAGCACGCCGATGCCGAGGACCACGGCGAGCGGCCAGACGATGGGGGTGAACGCCATCGCGAGGGTGAGCAGCAGGGTGTACGCCCAGGTGGCGCGCCAGCTGCCGCGGCTGTCACCGCCACCGCTTCGCATGCCGTGCGCGGAGACGGCCGCGCGGGCGATCAGCGGAAGCAGGACGGCGAGGACGGCGGTACCCAGACGGCCGGTCGCCAGGGCGCCCGTCGCGGCGGGCAGGAAGGCGTACGCGACGCTGGCCCAGGCCCGCAGCAGCCGCGACGGAAGCAGCGGACGGGAGACGAAGTACGCGGTGAGTCCGGCGAGCGGGACCGAGCAGACCAGCAGCAGGGTGAGCGCGAAGCCGGTGGAGCCCAGGAACAGCGCGGACAGGGCCGAGATGACGCCCAGGTAGGGCGGTGCGGTCTGGGTACCGCCGGTACCGACGGTGTGCCACCCGTCCGCGTAACGGCCCCACAGGTCGGAGACGTCGCCGGGTGCGGGCAGCAGGACGCCTCCGGCCAGGGCTCCGCCGCCCAGGAGGCTGCGGCAGGCGACGAGCGAGACGAGGAGCAGGAGGGCGAAGAGGACCGGGCCCGGCTTGCGCCCGACGCGCTTCAGCCTGGCGAACTGGTCGATCTCCAGGAAGTCGGCGTCGTCGCCGCCCGGGCCGGACTCGACGGCTCCGTGCCGTGAGCCGCCGGACTCGGTCTCCGCGCCGCCGCCGAAGTTCCCGGCGACCTGTTCCACGGTCGCGCGGACGGTGGCGCCGGGGGCAGGGAAGAGGCCGCGCAGTTCGGCCGGGTCGACGACGCCCTTGCCGCGGTCGCGCCGGGCGGTGAGGATCCGGCCGGGGCGCAGCAGGGTGCCGAGGAGGCCGGTGACCTCGTCGAGTGCCTGGCCGGGCACCTTGCCGACGAGATAGGCGAGCGTACGCAGCAGCGTGCCCAGCACGAGTCTGAGCAGCACCCAGGGCAGCCGCTTGCCGGGAGCGTTGACGAGCATGGTGTAGACGGCGCCGGCCTTGTCGACGCGGTGCGGGCTGGAGACCGAGCGGCCGGCGCAGTCGATGGGGCGGCGTTCGCGGGCGGACGCCTCGGCGTGCCGCAGGACGGCGTCGGGCGCGATCAGCACCCGGTGTCCTGCCATGTGGGCGCGCCAGCACAGGTCGACGTCGTCGCGCATCAGGGGCAGCCGGCGATCGAAGCCGCCGAGCTCCTCCCAGACGTCCCGGCGGATCAGCATGCCCGCGGTGGAGACGGACAGGACGGTACGGACCTGGTCGTGCTGGCCCTGGTCCTGCTCGCGCCGGTCGAGGCCGGTCCAGCGGCGTCCGCTGTTGGCGATCGAGACGCCGACTTCGAGGAGTTGCCGGCGGTCGTACCAGCCGCGGAGCTTGGGGCCGACGATCGCGGCGTGCTGGTCGTTGTCGACGACGCGCAGCATCTCGGCGAGCGCGTCGGGCTCGGGGGCGCAGTCGTCGTGCAGCAGCCAGAGCCACTGCACCGGTTCGCCGTGCGGCAGGTCCGGCAGGTCGTAGGCGTCGTCGCGCCAGGACCTGGTGACGGGGTCCCAGCCGCTCGGGCGCTTCAGGTACGGCAGGTCGTCCGGAGTCAGGACGCCGGCGGTGCGGCTCGCCTCGTCGACGGCCGTGCCGAAGCCCGTACGCCGCGCGAGGTGCAGGACGCGGTCGGCGCCGAGCGCCTCGGTGACCAGGCGCGCGGAGTCGTCGGCGCTGCCGGTGTCGGCGGCGACGGCGTTCTGTACGGGGCGTTCCTGCCCGAGCAGCCCGGCGAGCACGTCGGGCAGCCAGCGTGCGCCGTCGTGGGAGACGAGCACGGCGGTGACGACGTGCCGGGGGAACTCTGGGGCGGCGGCGGCCGCGTACGGCGCCGTTGCTTGGCTGTGCACGGACATCGAGGTACGGGCCCTCCGGCCGG
Source organism: Streptomyces sp. OR43 (assembly GCF_008042275.1). Classification (GTDB taxonomy): domain Bacteria; phylum Actinomycetota; class Actinomycetes; order Streptomycetales; family Streptomycetaceae; genus Streptomyces. The sequence goes on from NZ_RDBK01000043.1 coordinate 763,890, forward strand.
GTCCGGGGGACGTCCCCCGGGGGCTGCATCGGTGTACACGCGCGCCCTGTCGGGTCGTTGGCGCGTCTCGGACGGGGCCCCACACTAACGGTACGGATAACCGGGGTGGCGCGGAGCGGCCGAACGAGAGCGGCGGCGCAGCGGTGGAGGACGGCCCGCACCCGGGTCCGGCACGGCGACGGAGGGTGCCGGGGGCGGGGCGGGACGCCGGCGGTACGGCAGCGGGACGCCGGGGTGAGGCGGCGGAGCGGCCGGGGTACGGCAATGGCCCGCCGCCTGCGGGCAGGGTGCAGGCGGCGGGCCATGGGCGTCGGCGGTCGGCCGCCGGTCCGGGGAGCGGCCCGTTCCCGGGGTCCGCTTTCTCGCGGGCGGCCTTCGGGCCGGGTTCCGGTATCTCGCAGGCGGCCTTCGGGCCGGGGCGTTCGCGGAGGGAGCCGGGTCAGACCGCGGCCTTCTTGAGGCGCCGTCGCTCCCGCTCGGAGAGGCCGCCCCAGATGCCGAATCGCTCGTCCTTGGAAAGGGCGTACTCCAGGCATTCGGACCGGACTTCGCAGGCGAGGCAGACCTTCTTGGCCTCGCGGGTGGATCCGCCCTTCTCGGGGAAGAAGGACTCGGGATCGGTCTGGGCGCACAGTGCGCGCTCCTGCCAGCCGAGTTCCTCGTCCGCGTCCTCGACCAGCAGTTGCTGGAACAGCTCGGTCATGTGCGCCCCTCGTCTGTCTCTTGCGTCCCCGTGATGCGGCCGTTATCGAATCGGCCGAACGACACGAGTGAAATTACAAGTGTGTAGCTTCGGGCCAGTCAAGCTCAGATCTGCTATTGGGCCCGGTATTCACTCTGCGGAACCAAGCGTATGCGTAAAGTGTGCAAATCACCAAAAACCTGACATATGCCAGGGGTTTCGCCACACCCTCGCCCGCCACAGGGAAGAACTCCCGGGAGGGCGCACACGTTGCGATTCGATCACCGAAGCGATCAAGATCACAGTCGGGTCACAGGGGCTCGACCGCGTTTGCCGCGGCGGTTGTTGCGCCACATCTCCAGTGCGGGAGGTGCATAAACCTTTCTCCGCATGGAGTAACCGGATGAGGTGAAACATTAGCCCCAAATCGGTCATTGGGTTGACAGTCGGCGATTCTCCGGTTCTCCTTGATGTCATGCCAGCGACCTCAGCCATGCGCACCACCCACATCCGTGGGTTCCGCAGCGCTGTTCAGGCCCGCTGTTGCTGTTCCAGCTGTCTCAGCTGTTGAAGCCCTCGCGCTCCAGCCCGACACAGCTCCTCCCGGACCCCCGGCCCTCCTCCGCGCTGCTTCCCGCCTCCGCGGTCACCCGGCTCCCAGGTCCTGCGACACCCCTGCATCCGCACCGCGCCACTTGCACCCCTGCCGAGGAACCACCGCAGCCATGAACAGCGACAGCGACCTCCAGATCGCCGGCGACCTCCTCGAGGTCCAGCACCTCCTGCGCCCCGCCCGTGAACACCCCGCCACCGTCGCGGAATTCGTCGGGCTGGCCCGCTCCATCGCCGCCGACCGCTCCCAGTGGGCCCACCTCGTCCGGTACGACGCCACCACCCGCTGGTACCACCGGCTCCGCACCGGACCCGGCTACGAGATCTGGCTGCTCAGCTGGGTCCCCGGCCAGGGCAGCGGCCTGCACGACCACGGGCCGTCCTCCGGCGTGCTGACCGTGCTGGACGGCGAACTGACCGAGCGTACGGACCGCGGCCGGCGGACTCTGGACGCCGGTTCCCAGCGTGTCTTCGCCCCCGGCTACGTCCACGAGGTGGCCAACGACTCCCTCGAACCGGCCGTCAGCCTGCACGTCTACTACCCGGGCCTGACCGACATGCCGATGCACACCGCGCAGTGCGCGGCGGCCGTCGCCCTCTGAAGGGCCGACTCCACCAACCGCGTTCCTCCCAGCAGTCCCACCCGTCACCCGCCACCACCCCGACAAGGATCAGGCTTCGCCTGACAGACTGATCGCATGCGCATTGTGGTTCTGGCCGGCGGTATCGGTGGTGCTCGTTTTCTGCGTGGCCTCAAGGAGGCCGCGCCCGACGCGGACATCACGGTGATCGGCAACACCGGTGACGACATCCATCTGTTCGGCCTCAAGGTCTGCCCCGACCTCGACACCGTGATGTACACCCTCGGCGGTGGCATCAACGAGGAGCAGGGCTGGGGCCGTACCGACGAGACCTTCCACGTCAAGGAGGAACTCGCCGCCTACGGCGTCGGCCCCGAGTGGTTCGGGCTCGGCGACCGTGACTTCGCCACCCACATCGTCCGTACGCAGATGCTCGGCGCGGGCTATCCGCTGAGCGCCGTCACCGAGGCGCTCTGTGCGCGCTGGAAGCCGGGGGTCCGGCTGCTGCCGATGTCCGACGACCGGATCGAGACGCATGTGGCGGTCGACGTCGACGGCGAGAGCAAGGCCATTCACTTCCAGGAGTACTGGGTGAAGCTGCGCGCCTCCGTCCCCGCGCAGGCGATCGTGCCTGTCGGCGCCGAGCAGGCCAAGCCGGCGCCGGGCGTCCTGGAGGCGATCGCCGGGGCCGACGTCATCCTCTTCCCGCCGTCGAACCCCGTGGTGTCCGTCGGGACCATCCTCGCCGTGCCCGGGATCCGGGAGGCCATCGCCGAGGCCGGGGTGCCGGTCGTCGGCCTCTCCCCCATCGTCGGTGACGCGCCGGTGCGCGGGATGGCGGACAAGGTCCTGGCCGCGGTGGGCGTCGATTCGACGGCCGCGGCGGTCGCCCAGCACTACGGTTCCGGGCTGCTCGACGGCTGGCTCGTCGACACCGTGGACGCGGGCGCGGTGGACGAGGTGGAGGCGGCGGGCATCCGCTGCCGCTCGGTGCCACTGATGATGACCGATGTCGCCACGACCGCCGAGATGGCTCGGCAGGCGCTGGCGCTCGCCGAAGAGGTACGGGCATGAGCGCGGCCGGGCAGGACGCCGCGCCCTCGTACCGGGTGTGGGCGCTGCCCGGGATGCCCGAGGTGCGGGCCGGGGACGACCTCGCGAAGCTGATCGCCGCCACCGAGCCGGGTCTCGCCGACGGTGACGTGCTGCTCGTCACCTCGAAGATCGTCTCCAAGGCCGAGGGCCGGATCGTCGAGGCCACCGACCGGGAGGCGGCGATCGACGCCGAGACGGTACGGGTGGTGGCGCGGCGCGGCACGCTCCGCATCGTGGAGAACCGGCAGGGCCTGGTGATGGCGGCCGCCGGGGTCGACGCGTCGAACACCCCCGTCGGGACGGTCCTGCTGCTGCCCGAGGACGCGGACGCCTCGGCGCGGACGATCAGGCAAGGGCTGCGGGACACGCTCGGTGTCGACGTCGGCGTCGTCGTCACGGACACCTTCGGGCGACCGTGGCGCAACGGGCTGACCGATGTCGCGATCGGCGCGGCCGGGGTGCGGGTGCTGGACGATCTGCGGGGCGGCAGCGACGCGTACGGCAATCCGCTGAGCGCGACTGTCGTCGCCACGGCGGACGAGCTGGCCTCGGCCGGTGACCTGGTCAAGGGCAAGGCGGACGGGCTGCCCGTCGCGGTCGTCCGGGGGCTCGGCCATGTCATGGACCCGGCCGCTGCCGAGGGGGCCCGGGCGATGGTGCGGGTCGCGGCCGACGACATGTTCCGGCTGGGCACGTCCGAGGCGGTGCGCGAGGCGGTGACCCAGCGGCGTACGGTCCGCGAGTTCACCGACGAACCGGTGGACCCTGGCGCGGTGCGCCGTGCGGTGGCCGCGGCGGTGACGGCGCCCGCGCCGCATCACACGACGCCGTGGCGGTTCGTGCTGCTGGAGTCTCCGGAGTCCCGGACCCGGCTGCTGGACGCGATGCGGGACGCGTGGATCGCGGACCTGCGGCGGGACGGCAAGAGCGAGGAGTCGATCGCGCGGCGGGTGAAGCGGGGCGATGTGCTGCGCCGGGCGCCGTATCTGGTGGTGCCGTGCATGGTGATGGACGGCTCCCACACGTACGGGGACGCGCGGCGGGACGGGGCGGAGCGCGAGATGTTCGTGGTCGCCGCGGGCGCCGGGATCCAGAACTTCCTGGTGGCCCTGGCCGACGACCGGCACCCCGGCCTCGGCGATGGCCTCCCGGATCCCGGGCACGGCGAGGATGGTCCCGACGGACACCACGGGGTTCGACGGCGGGAAGAGGATGACGTCGGCCCCGGCGATCGCCTCCAGGACGCCGCCTGCGCCCGAGCACCTCCACCGTGCCCCGGGTCGGGTGGGCGACCGCGCCGAGCAGCTTGAGCGGGGGCGCTGCCCCCGGACCCCCGGTCCTCAATCGCCGGACAGGCTTGAAGGGGCCGACCGGTCCACACGAGCAGGCGGACGGAGTCCGTGTCACAGACGGGCGATGTTGCGCGGCTGCATGCGTGGGGCCCGGCGGGACGGGGTGTTGTCCGAGAGCATGATCAGACGGGTGGCCCGGTGGCGCTGGCCCTCGTACGGGGCGAGCAGGGCGAGCATCTCGTCGTCGTCGGCGTTCCGGTTGCCGGCCAGTGCGTGGCCGACGATGCCGGGCAGGTGGAGGTCGCCGACCGTCACCGCGTCCGCCGCGCCGTTCGCCCGTTGCAGGGTCTCGGCGGCCGTCCAGGGGCCGATGCCGGGGATCGCCTGGAGGCGGGTCATGGCCTCGGGCAGTTCCATGGCGGACGCCTCCTCCATGCGGCGGGCCACCCGGACCGCGCGCAGGATCGTCGCCGAGCGCTTGCTGTCCACGCCCGCGCGGTGCCACTCCCAGGACGGGATCAGCGACCAGGTGCGGGCGTCCGGCATGACGTAGAGGCCGTACTCCTGCGGGCCCGGCGCCGGTTCTCCGTAGGTGCGGACCAGCAGCCGCCAGGCGCGGTAGGCCTCGTCCGTGGTGACCTTCTGCTCCAGCACCGACGGGATCAGGGACTCCAGCACCAGGCCGGTGCGCAGCAGGCGCAGGCCCGGGCGGCGGTGGTGGGTCACGGCGAGCAGGCGGTGGCGCGGGGTGAAGGCCGCCGGGTCGTCCGCCTCGCCGAGCAGGGTGGGGAGCTGGTCCAGCAGCCAGGACGCGCCCGGACCCCAGGCGGCTGCCTGGATGCGGCCGTCACGGGCGACGACATGGAGCGTGCCGGGGCCCGCGGGGGTGCGGCTGGCCCGGCGGACGGAGCCGTCCGCGGACATCCGGAACGTGGGGTCGGCGGGGCCGCGGCGCAGCGGGCCGAGGACGAGCCGCAGGTCGAGCGGGCCCGGCGGGGTCCAGTCGCGGGTCAGCGGCGCCGGGACGGGCGTCGCCGCCGCCTGGTGCGGGACGGCCGCGCGCGGGGCGCTGCGGGGAGCGAATCGTCCTGCCACGGATGAGGTCCTCGGGAGTCGGGGGTGCCTGTCGAGGGTACGGCGGATTCCGGCCACTCGGGGAGACCATGGGAGGAGTGGCCGGTCCGGTCATTCGTCCGAGGAGAACCGTACCGAGGCGGCGGGGAGGTGTGCCCCGCACCAGATGCGGACGCCGTCGCGCAGTTCGTTGTCGGCGCCGACCCTGGCCCCGTCGCCGATGACCGCGCCCACCAGCACCGTACGGCTGCCGATTCTGGCCCCCGCTCCGACCATGGAGTCCGTGATCACGGCGCCCGGTTCGACGACGGCGCCCGCGAGCACGGTGGAGCCGTCGATCCTGGCGCCCGCGCCGATGACGGCGTCGGCGCCGATCACCGTACCGCCGGAGAGTTTCGCGTCGGGGGCGACGGAGGCGGTCGGCAGGACGAGGCGGTCGCCGCACCGGCCGGGGACGGCCGGGGAGGGCGCGCGGCCGAGGACCAGGTCGGCGGAGCCGCGTATGAACGCCTGCGGGGTACCGAGATCCAGCCAGTACGTGGAGTCGACCATGCCCTGGAGGTGGGCGCCGTCGGCGAGGAGTCCGGGGAAGGTCTCGCGCTCCACGGAGACCGGGCGGCCCGCCGGGATGGTGTCGATGACCGACCTGCGGAAGATGTACGCCCCCGCGTTGATCTGGTCGGTGACGATCTCCTCGGGCGTCTGCGGCTTCTCCAGGAACGCGGTGACCCGGCCGGTGTCGTCCGTCGGTACGAGGCCGAAGGCGCGCGGGTCGTCGACCCGGGTCAGGTGGAGGGAGACGTCCGCTCCGGAGTCGGTGTGCGTGGTGACCAGGGCACGGATGTCGAGGCCGGTGAGGATGTCGCCGTTGAAGATGAGGACCGGTTCGTCCGGGCCCGAGGTGAGCCGCCGGGCGACGTTGCGGATGGCGCCGCCGGTGCCGAGCGGTTCGCGTTCGGTGACGTACTCGATGTGCAGGCCGAGGGACGAACCGTCGCCGAAGTGCGGCTCGAAGACCTCCGCGAGGTACGACGTCGCGAGGACGATGTGCTCGACCCCGGCGGCCCGGGCACGCGCCAGCTGGTGCGTGAGGAAGGGGACGCCCGCTGCCGGAACCATGGGTTTCGGGGTGTGCACCGTGAGCGGGCGCAGCCGGGTTCCCTTGCCGCCGACCAGGAGGATCGCTTCTTTTGCCTCTGTCACAGCACTGTCTCTGCTTCCTGCTGGGGCCGGGCCGGCGAACAACCGCTTCTTTCGGCTGGCCAGTGTATGCAGACCGGAGGAGGGGTCCTTCGGTCAGCGGCCCGCAGCAGGTCTCCGGCGCGTCCGGCGCCGGTTCACGGCTCCTTGCGCGTCAGCGGCCCTGCAGCTTGGCCGAACTCGTCCGGGCCGTGCCGAGCTTCTTGTAGAGACGCGCTCCGGGGCATTCGGTTGCGAATCCGTCCCGGTGGCCGGAGATGACGTTGAGTTTGACCTTCTTGCCCTTCTTGTACTTGTTGCTGCCGCCCGAGGTCAGGGTGACCTTGCCCTTCGGATTGGCGCCGAACAGGCCGAGCTTCCAGGCGGTGAGCTTGGAGACGGCGTTGACGGCGGCGGCCGGCGGGTTCGACGAGGTGAAGGTGCCGAGCACGGCGATGCCCATGGTGTTGGTGTTGAAGCCGAGGGTGTGCGCGCCCATGACGGCCTTCGTCACGCCTCCGGCGCGGCCCTCGTAGATGTTTCCGCACTTGTCGACGGCGAAGTTGTAGCCGATGTCCCGCCAGCCGCTGCTCTTGACGTGGTAGCGGTAGATGCCGCGCAGGACCGAGGGTGCCTGGGAGCACGTGTAGTTGTTACCGGTGGCGCTGTGGTGGATGAAGGCGGCCTTGACGCTCTTCGTATAAGCGAAGCCGCTCTCGCGGAGCTTCTCGTCGGCGCCCCAGCCCTTGCGGGTGACGATGCGCGGCCGGGGGCCGATGTACGGCTTGGCGGCGGGCGCGAGGCCGGCGGCCTCCTCGGTCTCGGCCCTGCTCAGGGCGGGGAGCACGGTGGCGCCGAGCGAGGTGGCGCGGTCGGCGCCCGCCGCGCCGGTGGCGGGGAGTTCCTGCGGGTCCTTGCCGGGGTCGACGAGTTCCAGGTGCAGGCCGGCGGGCAGCGGTACGGGGGCCTCGGCGCCCTCGACGGGGGTCTCGGGGCGTACCCGGACCTCGACACCGTCGGATTCGCCGACCCAGAGCGGGGCGGTGGAGCCGCGGGCGGCACCCGAGTCGCGCTCGGCGGTCCCGGCGTCGGCGGAGTGCTCGGCGTTGTGCGTCTCCAGGTCCTGCCAGTCGGACCAGCGGTCGGTGCCGGTGGCCCGGGTGCGGACCTGGGCGGTGCCGTGGAGTTCGGTGTTCACGTCGTCCCAGACGACGCCGACCAGGGAGAACGGCCGGACGTCGCGCTCGGGCAGTCCTTGTTCGGCTGCCGCGGCGGCGGGTGCGCCGGTGGCCCTCACGGAGGGTGAGGCCGGCGGGTTCAGGGCCAGGGACTGCGTCGAACCGGGCACTTCGGCCGGTCCGGACGCCTCGGCGGGAACGGATCCCGCGGTGGCCGGGTGGGCGGTGGTGTCGGGTGCGGCGCCCGCAGGCGCGGCGAGCGGCAGGACGAGAGCTGCCGCGCAGGTGACACCCATGGAGGATGCAAGGAAGGCACGCATACAAATGATCCTGGGCACAAGCGCACCACTCCGGCGACCCGGACTTTTCCGGCCAATTGACGGCTCGTCTGCCGAACCGGTGTACGCGGCACCCGCCGTACCCGGCCCCGCCCGGCACGCCCGCGTACCCTTCTGCGCATGAACGCCAGCGACCGCACCCCTGCCGACCTGCTGCGTTCCGCGCTTGCCGCGGACCCGGCCCGCCCCATGGTCACTTTCTACGACGACGCCACCGGAGAGCGGGTCGAACTGTCGGTGGCCACCTTCGCCAATTGGGTGGCCAAGACGGCGAACCTGCTGCAGGGCGACCTCGCCGCGGAGCCCGGCGACCGGCTCGCGCTGCTGCTGCCTGCGCACTGGCAGTCCGCGGTCTGGCTGCTGGCCTGCGCCTCGGTGGGCGTGGTCGCCGATGTGCAGGGGGATCCCGCCGCCGCCGATCTCGTCGTCTCCGGGCCGGACAGCCTGGACGCCGCGCGGGCCTGCCGCGGTGAGCGGATCGCGCTGGCGCTGCGCCCGCTGGGCGGGAGGTTCCCGCAGGCTCCCGAGGGCTTCGCGGACTACGCCGTCGAGGTTCCGGGCCAGGGCGACCGGTTCGCCCCGTTCGCGCCCGTCGACCCGGACGCTCCGGCGCTGACCGTGGGCGGCGTCGGGTTCACCGGGGCGGAGCTGGTCGCGCGGAGCCGTGCGGACGGCGCGGCGCTGGGCCTGGGCGCCGGATCGCGGCTGCTGTCGGGGCGTACGTACGACACCTGGGACGGTCTCAGCGCGGGGCTCTTCGCACCGCTCGCCACCGGGGGTTCCGTGGTCCTGTGCCGGCATCTCGGGCAGCTGGGCGAGGACGGGCTGGCGCAGCGTGTCGAGAGCGAGCGGGTCACGCTGAGCGTGTGACGGCCGACGGGCGGGTGGCTTCCGCCAACACCGCGGTATGACAAGCGGTCCGAGGACCACCCGTCCGGCCCAGCATGGGCCGAGCCCTCCCGTCGATGCGTCAACTCCGGTACATGATCTGCGGTACAGACCACTCGAGGCACAACCAAGCGTGAGGTTCAGCCGTCTACTTCTGCGACCGGCGGCCCTCCGCGCTGCCGAATGTGAAGGATGGACGCAGACGTGACCGAAAGCGCCGGCCCGCCGGCCGACCCCGACGACCCGGCCACGGGCGGGGACCGGAAGCCCGACAACCCGGATACGGGCGAGGAGCGGGCGCCGGACGGGTCGCCCGGCGGCAACGACGCCCCGGGCAGCGGCCCGAAGGACGGCCCGGGCGGTGAGACGCGCAGCGGATCCGGCAGCGGGCCTTCGCACGGAGCGCCGCCGGAGGGCTCCGGCGGGCCGGGCGCGACCGTCGACATCGTCGTCAAGCGCAAGCGCCACTGGGTGCGTTGGACCGCGCTCGGCGCCTCGTTCGTCGTGCTCATCGCCGCGGGCGCCGGCTGGTGGCTGTACAAGAAGCTGGACGGCAACATCCGGACGGACACCTCCGCGGCCGCCGAGCTCAGGGCGTACGAGAAGGAGCGTCCCTCCGTCGTCGTCCACAACGCGGAGAACATCCTGCTCATCGGCTCGGACAGCCGCGCCGGGGACAACCGCAAGTACGGACGCGACGACGGCGGCAGCCAGCGTTCGGACACCACGATCCTGTTGCACCTGGCCGCGGACCGGAAGAGCGCCACGGCCATGTCCATCCCGCGCGACCTGATGGTGAACATCCCGGAGTGCCACAAGCCGGACAAAACCCTCAGTAAGCCGCAGTTCGCGCAGTTCAACTGGGCCTTCGAGTCCGGCGGAACCGCCTGCACCATCCGTACGGTCGAGAAGATGACCGGCATCCGCATCGACCATCACATGGTCGTGGACTTCAGCGGCTTCAAGAACATGGTCAACGCGGTGGACGGGGTCGAGATCTGCCTCAAGGAGCCGATCGACGACAGCGCCGCCCACCTCAAGCTCGCGGCGGGCCGCCAGAAGCTCAACGGCGAGCAGGCACTGGGGTACGTACGCGCCCGCAAGTCCATCGGCAACGGCAGCGACACCGAACGGATGGACCGCCAGCAGCAGTTCCTGGGTGCCCTGGTGAACAAGGTGCAGAGCAACGGGGTCCTGCTCAACCCCACCCGGCTCTACCCGGTCCTCGACGCGGCCACCAAGGCGCTGACCACGGACCCGGGCCTGGACAGCCTCAAGGACCTCTACGACCTGGTGCGCGGCATGCGCAACGTACCGACGGACCAGGTGCAGTTCCTGACCGTCCCGAGGCAGCCGTACTCCGCCAACGCGAACCGGGACGAACTGGTGCAGCCGGATGCGGACAAGCTGTTCAAGCAACTGCGCGACGACAAGCCCGTCGCCGTCGTGCCCGCAGACCAGCTGAAGGATGACGACGGAAAAAACACTGACGCCGCCGACGCCTCCGGTCCGACCCCCACACCCACCTACTCGGGGAACAATGCGGCAACGGACCTGTGTAAGCAGTAAAGCAATGACCAAGCGGACATCAACGTTCGGCGTGCAATGGGAAGAATGCCCGGTTGTAAGGGCCGTGGAATATGTCACGCCCGTCGCTCGCCGGCGAACGGGACGGATAGTGTGACGCGATCCGGTGCTTCCGGCCATCCGGCCGCGCACTTCCGGAGCGAAAGACTGAGCGCCTTATCGGGGGAGGCGCCTCGCGTGGCACCGACGGAGGACTCAAGCGACCGTGGATGCACAAGGCCGTGGGCGGGCGGAAGAAATCGATCCCGCAGACCAATGGGTTCTCAACCCGGACACCGGCGACTACGAACTGCGACTGAACAATTCCGGAGGGGATTCAGCCGGGGCGTCAGGAGTTTCGGGTCCGCGGGGTTCCGGGCGCAGAGGTGCTCCCCGTGAAGGCGGCGGCGAGAGTGCGCGCCGCGCCCGTGAGGTGCCGCGGCAGGGTGGCCGGCGTTCGTCCTCCGGCACCCGTGCCCAGGAGGCCGCGGCTGCCGCCGAGAACACCGCGGGCAGGCGCAAGCGCAAGGCTCCCAAGACCCGTCGCAAGAAGGTCCTGCTCTGGACGGGCGGCGTGATGGCCTTCCTGCTCGTCGCCACCACCGCCGGCGGGTACTGGCTGTACCAGCACTTCAACGGCAACCTGAGCTCCGTGGACATCGGCGACCGCGGCAACAAGGACGTCGTCACCGCCAACGCGCCCCTCAACATATTGATCATCGGTACCGACAAACGGACCGGCAAGGGCAACGAGGGCTACGGCGACAAGGGCAGTACCGGGCACGCGGACACGAACATCCTGTTCCACGTGTCCGAGGACCGCACCAACGCCACGGCGATGAGCATCCCCCGCGACCTCATCACCAACATTCCGGACTGCAAGGCGAAGCAGACGGACGGTTCCGAGAAAACCATCCCGGGAACCCAGAACGTCCGGTTCAACACCAGCCTCGGCCAGGACGGCCGCGACCCGGGCTGCACGATGGACACCGTCAAGGAGCTCACCGGCCTGAGCGTCGACCACTTCATGATGGTCGACTTCAACGCGGTGAAGACCCTGTCCACGGCGGTCGGTGGCGTCGACATCTGCCTGGCCCACGCGGTCAAGGACGACAAGTCGCACCTCGACCTGCCGGCGGGCCCGCACAACGTCCAGGGCGAGGAGGCGCTGGCGTTCGTACGGACCCGGCACGCCTACGCCAACGGGAGCGACCTCGACCGGATCAAGGGCCAGCAGCAGTTCCTCGGCTCGATGGTCCGCGAGATGAAGTCGAACGACACGCTGACGAGCCCGAAGAAGCTGTACAAGCTGGCGGACGCGGCGACCAAGGCGCTGACGGTCGACTCGGCCATCGACTCGGTGCCGAAGCTGACCACGCTGGCCAAGGAACTCACCAAGATCGACACGAAGAACATCACGTTCGTCACGCTGCCGGTGATCGACAACCCGGCGGAGCCCACCCCGGTCACGGTGGTCGTGGACCCGGTGAAGGCGCCCCAGCTGCTGTCGATGATGCAGGAGGACACCTCGCTGACCGAGGTGGCCGCGCAGAAGAAGGCCGCCAAGAGCAAGCAGGACGCGCTGCTCAAGGGAACAAAGGCGGCGGCGGCCGATGTGCGGGTCGACGTCTACAACGGCGGCGAGATCCCCGGCGGCGCCCAGCAGACCGTTACCTGGCTCCAGAACAACAAGGGTGTCCTGAAGTCCACGAACAAGGCCAACGCCCCGGCGAAGGCCGCCAAGACGACGCTCGAATACGCGCCGAACCAGGCCGACCAGGCCCGGGCGCTCGCCGAGATGATGGGGCTTCCCGCCACGGCGATGAAGCCGGGCACGAAGGATGCCGTGGGGCTGCAGGCGATGGTGCTGACGCTGGGGGCGGACTTCAAGGGCGCAGGCACCCCCATCGCCGGACCGACGAAGATCGACATTCCGAAGGCCAGCGCCGACAAGGAAGTGTGCGCCAAGTGACACCAGGTCACCGCGCAATATCGCGAGTCTGAACAGCAGGGGGGTCCTGGTGGGACGAAGCAGCACGCCCGGGGAGGGGACGCGACCACGCGTCCGTCATGCCGGCCAGCTCGGCTGGGACGACGACCTCTACGAGGACGGTGACGGGGACAGCGGCAAGGATGCCGCGAAACCCGGGACCGGCGGAAGCGGAGACGGCAGTGGCGACGGCAGTGGCGGCCGACGAGCGGCGGGCCACGGCCGGAGCCGTGGCCGGCCCCGCCGCGCCCCCAAGAAGAAGAAGCACCGCGTCCTGCGCTGGATAGCCTTCTCGCTCGCGTTCCTCATACTCGGCACCGGCGCGGCCGGTTATCTCTGGTACGAGCACCTGAACAGCAACCTCCGCAAGGGAGAACGCAGCGCGGGCAACAGCGCGGCGAAGAAGAAGGCGCCCAACGCCGCGGGCCAGACCCCGCTGAACATCCTGCTGATCGGTTCCGACGACCGGAACAGCAAGGAGAACCTGAAGCTGGGCGGGTCGAAGAAGAGCGTCGGCGCGACTCCGCTCGCCGATGTCCAGATGCTGCTCCATGTGTCGGCCGACCGGAAGAACGCCTCGGTCGTCAGCATCCCGCGGGACACCCGCGTGGACATCCCGGCCTGCGAGAACCCCAAGACTCACACGAAGTACCCCGCGAGCAACGGCCTCATCAACGAGACGCTCCGCGGGGGCCCCGGCTGCACGCTGGACACCTGGGAGCAGCTCACCAACGTCTACATCGACCACTGGATGATGGTCGACTTCGCCGGTGTGGTGGACATGGCCGACGCCGTGGGCGGCGCCTGGGTCTGTGTGAAGCAGGACGTCAACGACGTGCCCAAGCCGAACGTGCCCGGCGGCTCCCACCTGCGGCTGACGGCGGGCAAGCACAAGATCCAGGGCGAGACCGCCCTGAAGTGGCTGCGCACCCGGCACGCCTTCGAGAGCGACTTCGGCCGGTCCAAGGCCCAGCACATGTACCTGAACTCCGTGCTGCGCGAGCTGAAGAGCCAGAACGCGTTCACGGACACCGGGCGCCTGATGAACCTCGCCGAGACCGCGACCGAGTCGCTCCAGGTCTCGGAGGAGATCGGCACGGTGAAGAAGCTGTTCGACCTCGGCATGCAGCTCAAGAACGTGCCGCTGGAGAAGATGAACATGCTGACGATGCCGCGGATCCCGGACCCGAAGAACCCCGAGGCCCACGTGCTGCCGAAGCCCGGCGCCTCCGACAAGCTCTGGGCGCTGCTGCGCGACGACCAGTCGCTCGACCCCAAGGACCGTGCCAAGGCGGCGCAGAAGGTCGCGGCCGGTCCGAAGGCCGGCGCTCCCGCCTCGCTCGGTGTGACCGTCGTCAACGGAACCTCCGCCGACGGCCAGGCACCGACGGAGGGCCGGGCCGGGGACATCCGGGACCTGCTGAAGGCCAAGGGCTTCACCGAGGCGGACACCTCGACCGAACCCGGAAAGGCGCTGACGACCGAGGTCACCTATCCGCACAGTGCCGGCGCCCAGGGCAAGGCGGACGCGCTGTCCGTCGCCAAGGCACTGGGGATGCCGACCAGCACGGTGTCGGAGACGCCGGACGGGGCCGGGCTGACGCTCACGGTCGGCTCGGACTGGCGGTCCGGCTCGACGTTCCCGAAGGCCGTGGAGGACGACAGCGACCCGCTGGAGGGCACCGAGTCGGTCAACGGAGCCAAGACGGACGACTGCATGGACGTGTACTGGCCGTACCGCCAGATGTAGCGCACGCGCCGCACATACGAGAGGGGCGCCCGGTTCTCACCGGGCGCCCCTCTCGTATGTCCGCCTGCGCGGTGCCGGCCGCTCAGGCCACCGGCGTGCCCGGCTCGGTGAGGGCCGGGCGGCGGCTGGCGATGACGCGCTTCGCCAGCGAGCGCGGGCTCGTCAGGAAGCCGTAGCCCCACGACATGTGCATGGTCGCCAGCGCCACCGGGATCTGTGCCCGCGCCTTCAGCGACAGGCCCTTGCCCGCCGGCAGCGAGCCCGCGACGATCGCCGCGACGTAGCCGGCCGGAACGACCAGCGCCCACGGGGTCACCGCCGCGCCCACCACGAGGCCCGCCGCGATCGCGACGACGGCGGTCGGCGGGGCGAGGTAGCGCAGGTTGATCGAGCCGGGGTGGTAGCGGGCGACGACGTGGCGCCAGCGGCCGTAGTCCTTGTACTGCTTGGCGAGCGCCCGGACGGAGGGCCGCGGGCGGTACTGCACCCGCAGCTCGGGCGAGAACCAGATCAGGCCGCCGGCCTCGCGGATACGGAAGTTCAGCTCCCAGTCCTGGGCGCGGATGAACTCGATGTTGTAGCCGTCCGCCCGCTCCAGGGCCTCCCGGCGGAAGACACCCAGGAACACGGTCTCGGCCGGTCCCGCCTCGCCACCGGTGTGGAAGGCCGCGTTGCCGACGCCGATCTTCGACGTCATGGCCGCGGCGACGGCGTCCTCCCAGGCGTTCTCGCCCTCGGCGTGCATGATGCCGCCGACGTTCTGCGCGCCCGTCTCCTCCAGGAGGCGTACGGCCGTCGCGATGTAGTCCGGCGACAGCATCCCGTGGCCGTCCACGCGCACGACCACCGGGTGGCGGGAGGCCTTGATCGCGGCGTTGAGCGCGGCGGGGGTGCGGCCGGTGGGGTTCGGCACGGTCTGGACCCGGGGGTCCTCCGCGACCAGCTCGGCGGCGATCGCGTCCGTACGGTCCGTGGACGGGCCGAGCGCGATCACCACCTCCATCTCACCGGCGTACTCCTGCTCCAGGATGTGCCGGACGGAGTTCCGGAGATGCCGCTCCTCGTTGAGGACCGGCATGATCACGGAGACGGCGGGGTGCTGCGCGGCAGACATGTGGTCCTCGGGGGGTCCTCGGGGGCGCCGGGGGTCTCGCACCCCACCAGGCGGGCGTATTCGGCCGCCACGTTACCGCGAATGGGGGACAGCGGCGCGCGCCGCCGGCCTGCTGCCCGGGATGGAGATCGTATGGGCCTACCGTGCGAACGGTCCCCCTTGCACCGCGGAGGTGTCCCCCCGTGCCCACGCCGCACCGCTCGCCCCGTCCGCCGAGGCCCCGCACCGCTCCCCCGCAGCCCAGACGGGCCAGGAGGAAGCGGGACGAGAGGCCGCGCTGGGGCATGCGGGCGGCGACCACGCTCTCCGTCCTGGTGCTGGGCGCGGGCGGCATCGGCCACGCCGTGGTGACGAACCTGGAGTCCGGGATCGACCGGATCGACCCGTTCAAGGACATGAAGAACCGGCCCGCGGGCGGCGACGGCATGAATCTGCTGCTGGTCGGCACCGACGGCCGCGACAAGATCACCGCGGCGGAGAAGAAGAAGTACCGGCTGGGCGGTGCGCCCTGCCACTGCACCGACACGATCATGCTCGTGCACCTGTCCGCGGACAAGGAGCGCGCCAGCGTCGTCAGCCTGCCGCGCGACAGCTACGCCGAGATCCCCGAGCACCGGGACGCGACGACGGGCAAGGAGCACGCGGCCCACCCCGTGAAGCTGAACGCCGCTTACGCCGAGGGCGGGCCGAATCTGACCGTGCGGACGGTCGAGCACATGACGGGCGTCAAGATCGACCACTATCTGGAGGTCGACTTCACGAGCTTCATGACGACGGTCGACACCCTCGGCGGCGTGAAGATCTGCACCGCCCGGCCGATGAAGGACTCCTACACCGGTCTCGATCTCGCCGCCGGCACCCATGAGCTGGACGGCGGCCAGGCGCTCCAGTACGTAAGGTCCCGGCACATCGACGGCGCCGCCGACCTGGGCCGGATGCAGCGCCAGCAGAAGTTCATGGCCTCGCTGATCAAGCAGGCGACAAGCAGCGGGGTGCTGCTGAACCCGGTGAAGTTCCGTGAGGTCGCCTCGACGATGCTGAAGTCGGTACGGGCCGACAAGGGCTTCGGTACGGAGCAGATGCTGGAGCTCGGCCAGGCGATGCGGGGCTTCTCCGCCGCCTCGTCGGAGTTCACCTCGGTGCCGATGGGGGACGTCGCGTACCAGGTCAAGGGCATCGGCTCGACGGTCAAGTGGGACGCGAAGAAGTCGAAGCAGCTGTTCCAGGCTCTGCGCGACGACAAGCCGCTGACCGTCGCCCGGCCCAAGCAGGCTCCGGCGAAGAAGGTCGACGTCCCGCCGAAGCAGATCCGGGTCCAGGTCTACAACGGGACCCCCAAGGACGGCCTCGGCTCCACGGTGGACGCCGCTCTGCACGCCACGGGCTTCGACACGACCCGCGCCCCGCTCACCGCACCGCAGCGCGATGTGAAACACACCCTGGTCACGTACGACCCGCGCTGGGACCGGTCCGCGAAGTCCCTGGCGGCGGCACTGCCGGGGGCCGAGCTGAAGGCCGTGAAGGGGCAGGGCGGCACGATGAAGGTGACGGCGGGCGCGGACTACGCGAAGGTCGAGCGGGTACGGGCCGAGGAGCCCGATCCGGGCAGGTTCGGCGCGGTGAAGGGCGACGAGGTGGTCTGCCCGTAACGATCCGAGGACTCGGAGCCCTCAGTCCTCGATGCCGTCGGCCGCGCGCTTCTCGCGCAGTTCCTTGATCGCGCGGCGCCGGGCGAGGCGGTGGGTGCGCCGGATCTGCGCCTCCTGGTAGCGCCGGTTGTCGCGCTCCGTCTCCGGGATCACGGGCGGCACCCGGCGCGGCCTGCCGTCCGCGTCGACCGCGGCGAACACCAGGTACGCGCTGCCGACCTGCGAGGCCGGGGTCGACTCGTTCCAGCGCTCGGCCATGACGCGGACGCCGACCTCCATGGAGGAGCGGCCGGTCCAGTTCACCTGGGCGCGGACGTGAACAAGGTCACCGACGCGGACCGGCTCCAGGAAGACCATCTCGTCCATCGAGGCGGTCACCGCGGGCCCACCGGAGTGCCGGCCGGCCACCGCGCCCGCCGCGTCGTCGACCAGTTTCATGATCACTCCGCCGTGCACCGTACCCAGCAGATTGGTGTCGCTGCCCGTCATGATGTGGCTGAGAGTGGTCCGGGAGGCCGCGGTGGGCTTGCCCGGAATGTCGCCCTCCGGGCGCGGGGCCTGATCTGTCATGCCCTCCACCTTATGCGGGCGCGATGGGGTCATATGCGGGGGCCGGGGGCGCGTCGCTTTGCATCAGCTTCGCAACAGCCCTGGTCCGATTTCCCTCACACCCTGTAAGAGCGGTGGCCCGGACCTGCACACTGGATCGCATGAACGATTGGCCCGAGGGTTGGACCGACGACGACCGCAGCGGAAACCGCTACGGGCAGGGAAGCGCGAGCAACCGGCCCGAGAGCGCCCGCTCGATGCCGCATGTCCAGCGCCGCCCCGCCC
>NZ_RDBK01000043.1:781811-814925 GCF_008042275.1 Streptomyces sp. OR43
CCGATCTTGATCCGGCGGCGCCAGTCGGGCGCCGCCGCCGGGCGGCCCTGGACGTATCCGCCGTCGCCGGGCCCGCCGCCGTGACCGCCACCGCCGCGGCCACCCTGGCCGCCGAGGCAGCGACCGGTGCCGCAGCAGCCCAGCGGCTACGGCGACGCCCCTGAGTACGACAGCGGCTACAACACCGGACAGGTCTACGGCGGCGGCCAGGGTGGCCGCGGCGGTGGCGGTCACGGCGGCGGGCCCGGCGACGGCGGATACGTCCAGGGCCGCCCGGCGGCGGCGCCCGACTGGCGCCGCCGGATCAAGATCGGCGCACTGGCCCTGGTGGTCGTGGTCCTCGCCGTCTCCGTCGGCACGTACTTCTGGGCCGACTCCAAGCTGAAGCGCGAGGTCGACCTCTCCAAGGTCATCGAGCGGCCGAAGGCGGGCGACGGCACGAACTACCTGATCGTCGGGTCGGACAGCCGCGAGGGCATGACGTCCGAGGACAAGAAGAGGCTTCACACCGGTTCCGCCGAGGGCAAGCGGACCGACTCGATGATGATCCTGCACGACGGCTCCAACGGCCCGACGCTGGTCTCGCTACCCCGTGACTCGAACGTCGAGATCCCCTCGTTCGTCGGCTCCGAGTCCGGCAAGAGGTTCGCCGGCACGGGCCGCACGACGAAGCTGAACGCCGCGTACGCCGAGGACGGCCCCGAGCTCCTCGTCCGTACCGTCGAGTTCAACACCGGGCTGCACATCGACCACTACGTCGAGATCGGTTTCGGCGGCTTCGCGAAGATCGTGGACGCGATCGGGGGCGTGGAGCTGGACATCCCCAAGGCGTTCAAGGACAAGTACTCGGGCGCCGACTTCGAGGCCGGCAAGCAGACGCTCGACGGCCAGCAGGCCCTCGCCTTCGTCCGGACCCGGCACGCCTTCACCTCGGACCTGGACCGTACGAAGAACCAGCAGAAGTTCCTCGCGGCGCTGGCGAGCCAGACGGCGACGCCGTCGACGATCCTCAACCCGTTCAAGCTGTACCCGACGCTGGGCGCCGGTCTCGACACCCTCATCGTGGACAAGGACATGTCGCTGTGGTCCCTGAGCCAGATGTTCTTCGCCATGAAGGGTGTCACGGGCGGTGACGGGGCGTCGCTGAACATCCCGATCTCCGGTTCCTCGGGCGGCAACCTGGTCTGGGACAAGGCCAAGGTCAAGCAGCTGGTCGAGCAGCTCAACAACGACGAGAAGGTCACGGTCACCGGCAGCTGACCGCGCCTGTCGGCGAGCGTCACCGGGGCCCGGACGGTCGAACCGTCCGGGCCCTTCGCCGTGTCCGGCTCCGAGCGTGCGTGCCGGGCGTCGCCGGGCAGGCGGGACCTTCAGAACACGCCCTACACCGTCCCGTGCGCGAGCACCGCCACGTGCGGCAGCGCCAACAGCCCGTCCCCGCCCTCGAACTCCTCGCACATCACGTCGTACTCCCGCTTCGCGGCGGCCGCCCCCTCGGGCCCCCCGCTGTTGACCAGCTGCCCGATCGCGGCGACCCCGGAGGCGGGTCCGGCCCACCAGTCCTCGGCATCGGCCCGGTGGTCCCAGGACAGCGACGCGCCCTGTACGTCCCCGAGTCCGGCCGCCGTCATCAGGGCGCCCAGCCCTGCCGGGGTGCGCGGGAAGTCGTGCTCCGCGTCGACCGTGGCCAGCCAGCCGGGCCGGGTCAGCCCCGCGGCCGCGGCGGCGCGGCCGATCAGCGCCTGGCCCGGAGCGCCCGGCGTCTGCCAGACCGTGACGGCGATCCGGCCGCCGGGACGGGTGATCCGGCGCAGTTCGACCAGGGCGTCCAGCGGACGGCCGACGTGGTTGAGCACGAAGTTCGCCACGACCGCGTCGAACTCGCCGTCCGGGTACGGAAGCTGGGGCAGCGAGCCGATGCGTACGTCGACTCCGGGCGCCGCCCGCCGGGTGGCCGCGACCATGCCCGGCTCGGCGTCCACGGCCCGAACGACGGCGCCCCGTGCGACACCGGCCACCGTCACGCTGCCGCTGCCGCACCCCACGTCGAGCAGCCGGGTTCCCGCGGCGGTGGACGCGGCGTCCAGCAGGGCGGGCACCGTGTGGGCACAGAGCCGGCCGAAGGTGCGGGCGTAGCTCTCGGCGCGCCCGTCCCAGATCCGCCGCTCGCTCACATCGAACGCGGTCATGCGACACCTCCGGCCGGGCCCTGCGGCTCGACTTCGTCCAGGTCCTCGTAGAGCGCGTCCAGGATCCGTCCCGTCGGCTTGCCTTCCGGCGACAGTTCGGCCAGACACCATCCGGGCAACTGCGCCTCGGCCTCGGGCGGAAGATCGCCGTCCGCCGGGTCCGCCAGCCCGTAGAGGAGTCCGAACGCGGTCTCCTTCGCCACCTCCCGGGCTATCTCGCCCAGTTCACCGGGCGTCAGCCCGAGCCGGACCGCCCGCTCGACGGCTCCGCTCGCCAGACCTTCCTTCCGGTAGGCCGCGATCCAGTCGGGAGCCGCCGAGCTCCATGCGTCGATGTCCTGCCAGACCATGCGCAGGAAGCGGTACCGGGCCAGCTGAGGGATGTTCTCCTCGGCCTCCGACTCGGCCCAGCCCGAGGCGTCGTCGGCTCCCAACGCCTCGAACAGGCCGGTGAGCTTGTCGATGTCCGTCATGGACAGGGAAGGTACGCCACGGGGCCGGGAAGCCCTCGTCCGGACCCGGTCGGCCGCCCGCGCATCCCGTCGCCGGGTTCAGCCGAACATGGAGGCGGCGATCAGCCCAGCGACCACGACGGCGGCGCACACCAGGACCGTCGTCCCCCGCCTGCGCCCGGTCTTCCGGGCACCCTGCCGGGGCCGGGCCTTCCGCGTCGGCGGGGGCGCCGGCGTCTCCGCCGCCCTCGCGCCGGCCGTCTCGGCCAGCAGACCCCGGCAGCAGGCCGCGAGACGGGCGATGTCGCCGTCGAGCGGGACGGTGGTCTCGGCGCGCGCCGGGGCGGTCGTGCCGCCGTCCAGGATGCGGCCGGCCCGGACCCTCACCCGGCCGCGTCCGTGGGAAGCGAGGCTGATCCAACGGCCGGCGTCCTCGCCCCGGATCACCACGGTGCCGTCGCGTTCGCGGTAGACGGTGTGCTGCCGCCAGAGCAGTTTCGCCAGTGGTACGGGAAGGTCGGCCACTGTCGCGACCTGTCGCCTGTCGTCGCTCAACGGCACGGGACCGCCCGACGGCCGGTGTGCCGCGCGGCCCGGCTTCGGGCCTCAGCGGGAACGTGGGTGTGCCTGTGTGCCGGCCGGGGTCTGTGCCCCGGTATGTACGTGGTCAACTCGCCGGTCCTTTCGGGTCACGCCGGTCGGCGCGATCACCGCAGGATTGTAGGGGTGCGGCAACCACGCTTGAAGCAAAGCGACCTGACGGCCCGTGAGGTTCGGCGTCAGAGGCTCAGCCGAGCGGGTCGGTGGTGTCGCGCAGGGTGGCCAGGGCGGGCGCGTACATACGGGCCTTGATGGTGCCGACGGTGTCGCCGGCCTTGTTCACCTGCGCCTGCGCGATCTCGATCGCCGTGGAGCGCACGGCGTCCTCGCCGACCGCCTGGTCGACGATGCCGGCCGCCGCGGCCTCGGACCCGCCGTAGCGGTGGGCGGTGAGCATGGCCCGGTGCGCGGTCTGCGGGGCCAGCCGGGACTGGATGAGGGCGGCCATGCCGGGCGTGAAGGGGATGTTGATGTCCGCCTCGGGCAGGCACCAGTAGCCGCGGTCGGCACGCATGACGCGGAAGTCGTGGGCGAGGGAGAACATCGCACCGGCGGCGAAGGTGTGCCCCTGGAGCGCGGCCACCGTGATGACCGGCAGCGACAGCATCCGGGCGAGGAGCGCGTGGACCGAGACGACGTAGTCCTGGTGCTGGTCGGCGTGGGCGAACAGCCAGTCCAGGTCGAGTCCGTTGGAGTAGAACTTGCCGGTCGCCGCGGTGACCAGGGCGCGCGGGCCCTCCGCCTTCTCCACCTCGTCGAGCGCGGCACCGACGGCGGCGAGCCAGTCGGGGTGGAAGCGGTTCTCCCCGTCCCCGAGGTCGAGGACGAAGACGTTGTCGTGGCGGTCGAGCGAGGGCACGGTGACTCCTTCGGACTGCGCGGACGGCTGGAGTGGCTGCGCGCTACGGCCAGCACGAGGAAGCATCGGGCTACCTGCCAGTAACTTATGGCTTGGGGCAGGGACAGGCAAGGGGTCGGCCCTGATCGTTTGCCGATCGGCCCTGCGGCTTGGTAGCCCCGGGCTCAGCCGCGGAAGTTGCGGGCCAGCCAGGGGCTGAGCATCGTGCGCGGAACGAGCTCCTTGTACGTCTCGTCACCGGGCAGCGGAACGACGAGCCACTGGCCGGGCGGGAAGAACCTCCCCTTCACGTAGGCGACGCCGCCGTACACGGAGCGGAGGAACGCGGGCACCGAGTCGCGGGGGACGTCCTCGAACTCCACCCCGTCGACGGTGATCTTCGCGTCGTCCTCGGGAAAGACCTGGACGGTGACGGCGGGCGCCCCGCCCAGCTCGATGAACGCCTCGTGCGGCAGCGAACCGTCGGCGTCGAGCACGGCGAACGCCCCGGCGGAGGTGCGGCGGGAGGTCTGGTCGGCACCGATGTCATCGGTGACGGTCATCTCCAGGTTGTACGCGCTCGCGACCTCGCGCACGGCGACGACGGCGGTCTCGGTGCTCGGCAGATGAGGATGCCCCATGCGGCGGCTCAGCCCTGCGCCGCGTACGCGACGAAGGCCGCCCAGGCGGCCGGGTCACAGGCGAGGTGGAGGCCCTGGGGGCGCTTGGAGTCGCGGACGTGGACGGTGTGGGGGGCGGCGGCGACCTCGACGCAGTCGTTGCCGTCACCGCTGCTGCTGTAGCTGCTCCTGAACCACGACGGCTCGGCCGCATCCACGGCAGAGGGCTTGTCGATCATGACTCTCCCAGCAGTTGCTCGATGAAGGCCAGTGACTCCCTGGGCGAGAGGGCCTGGGCCCGGATCATCCCATAGCGCAACTCAAGGATCCTGAGCTGCTTCGGATCGGAGACCGGCCGGCCACTGAACGCACCCTCGGAACGGCCCACCGCACTGCCGTCGGGGAACTTCAGCACCTCGATCAGCCCGCCCGTACCCGGATGTTCCTCACGGTGGGTCGGCATCACCTGAATCGACACGTTACGCAACCCCCCTACCTCCAAGAGGCGTTCGAGCTGGCCACGCCGCACCGCCGCGCCCCCCACGGGACGGCGCAGCGTCACCTCCTCCTGGACAAAGCTGAGCGACGGGAGCGGATCACGGTCGAACAGGGACCGCCGGGCCAGGCGCGCGGCCACCACGCGCTCCGTCTCATCCAGCGTGTACGCCGGCAGCCATGACGCGAACAGGGCCCGCATATGGCCCTCGGTCTGGAGGAGTCCGTTGATGTTGTGGTGGTGATACGCCTCCACCTGAACGGCTTTGGCTTCCAGCTTCGCCAGATCCCGCACCTTCTTCGGGTACCGCACCTCCGCCACATCCCGCTTCATCGCCGCCAGCTTGCCGCCCGCGCCGACCACCTCGTCCGTCCGGTCCAGGAACTCCGGCCGCGGGATGCGCCGCCCTCCCTCCACCTTGTAGACCAGGTCCTCGCCGTACCCGATCGCGGCCCCGAGCTCCCCGGCCCGCAGGCCCGCCGCCTCCCGCCACGCCCTGATCTGGCGTCCCACCGCGGCGACCACCGCGACGCCCGACTCGTCATCGGGGTCGACCTCCCAGCCGGGCTCGTCCGCCGCGCCGTCGCCCTGCTCCGTACCGTCGCCAACCACGGTCATGCGTGCCCCACTTCCGACGTGCGTGCCGTTCTCTCCTCAACGGCATCCGCTGCCCGCGTGTCACTCCCGACAACCGGGACAGCGCCGGACACTTTCCGGACAACTGCCACCGGGTCGTGGGCATCCACGACGTACGGGACCACGACCCGGTTGCCCGCGACGCGGCCACCCACGACGTCTAAAGGCTTTTAAAGAACTCAGGGAAATGACCCCACCAGAACCCGGCCCCACCCCGTCCTGACCTGCATCACTCGCGCGAGTGAACAATGCCAACTGGGCTGGATTCGAGAAGGGTTGGCTGGCATATGCTCGCCGCGACAACCACCACGAACTCGAAGCCGAGGACGCCCCTCGTCGTCCCGCTCCAGAACTGCGACACCTGCGACCGCGCCTTCCGCGCCACCCACCCCGGACACTGCCGCGACTGCCGGCATGACCTGGCCCGCCCCGAACCCCGTCGTACGCTGAATCCCGTATGCGAGGAACGGGAGGCTCCGGTGACCGGGACGACAGTGGCCGAAGTGAGGGCCGAGCTGGCCGCGCTCGACGACCCGAAGGCGCGCGCGGTCAACGAGAGGCACGGCGACGACCACGGGGTGAACCTCGGCAAGCTGCGGGCGCTCGCGAAGCGGCTGAAGACGCAGCAGGAGCTCGCCGTCGGCCTCTGGGCGACGGGCGACACCGCCGCGCGGCTGCTGGCGCTCCTGATCTGCCGCCCGAAGGCGTTCACCCGTGACGAGCTGGACGTCATGCAGCGCGAGGCGCGGGCACCGAAGGTGCGCGACTGGCTCGTGAACTACGTGGTGAAGAAGAGCCCGCACGCCGAGGAGCTGCGGCTCGCCTGGTCCGCCGATCCGGATCCGGTGGTCGCCGCCGCCGGCTGGGCGCTGACCACCGAGCGCGTGGCGAAGAAGCCCGAGGGCCTCGACCTCGCTGGGCTGCTCGATGTCATCGAGGCGGAGATGAAGGACGCCCCGGACCGCCTGCAGTGGGCGATGAACCACTGTCTGGCCCAGATCGGGATCGAGCACCCCGAGCACCGCGCCCGGGCGATCGGCATCGGCGAGCGGCTGGAAGTACTCAAGGACTACCCGACGTCCCCGGGCTGCACCTCTCCGTACGCGCCCGTCTGGATCAGCGAACTCGTGCGGCGGCGGGACAACACGTGAGGGCCGCGGGCAGCGACGGCGGTCACTTGCCGAATCGCCGTTGCCGATTGGCGTACGAGCGAATGGCGCGCAGGAAGTCCACGCGGCGGAACGCCGGCCAGTAGCAGTCCACCCAGTGCATCTCGGCATACGCGGACTGCCAGAGCAGGAAACCCGACAGCCGCTGCTCGCCGGACGTCCGGATGATGAAGTCGGTCTGGTCGGCGGTCGGCGAGTACAGATGCCGGGAGATGTCCTCGATATCGAACCGCTCGACCAGTTCGGCCAGGTCGCCACCGGCTGCTCTGTGCTCCTGGAAGGCGCTCTTCACCGCGTCGACGATCTCCCGTCGGCCGCCGTAGCCGACCGCGATGTCCACCTTGAGTCCGCTGCGCCCTGTCGTCGCGGCAGTGGCTTCCTTGAGCGCCTGGGCGGTGGCGCCGGGCAGCAGGTCGAGCGAGCCGATCACCTGGACCTCCCAGGGGCGGCCGACGGCCGTGATGTCCTGGATGGTCTCTTCGATGATCTCGATCAGCGGGCCGAGCTGTTCGGCGGGGCGCCCGAGGTTGTCGTCGGAGAGCATGAAGAGGGTCACCCGCTCGATTCCGGCGGCCTCGCACCAGTCCAGGAACTCGGTCGCCTTCGCGCCACCGGCCCGGTATCCCTCACGGAGATCCGTGTGGCCGGCCTGCCGGGCCCAGCGCCGGTTGCCGTCGAGCATGATCCCGACGTGCTGCGGGCGCGGCAACCCCACCAGGGTGGCGGCCAGGCGACGCTCGTACACGGCCTCTATCGGCCGCCGGAGGAACAGCGGGAGCAGCTTCACCGGACCCAACTCCCTCACGTCGCCCATCGCGTGTGCGGACCATATCAGCGGCGTCCGGCACCCTCCGCGCACACCTGACCGCCGGCGCAGCGCGGCCGTCCGGGCGGCAGGCGGCCGCGGATACGGATACGGCCCCCGGCATGTACACCGGGGGCCGTGATCGCCGAGGCGTCCGTACGCCTACGGGAGGTTGCGGGCCATGACGATCCGCTGGACCTGGTTCGTGCCCTCGTAGATCTGGGTGATCTTGGCGTCGCGCATCATGCGCTCCACGGGGTAGTCCCGGGTGTAGCCGTAGCCGCCGAGCAGCTGGACCGCGTCCGTGGTGATCTCCATCGCGACGTCGGAGGCGAAGCACTTGGCCGCGGCGCCGAAGAACGTGAGGTCGGAGTCGAGCCGCTCGGACTTGGCGGCGGCCGAGTAGGTGAGCTGGCGGGCCGCCTCCAGCTTCATGGCCATGTCGGCGAGCATGAACTGAACGCCCTGGAAGTCGCCGATCGGCTTGCCGAACTGCTTGCGCTCCTGGACGTAGCCCTTGGCGTAGTCGAGGGCGCCCTGGGCGACGCCGAGGGCCTGGGCCGCGATCGTGATGCGGGTGTGGTCCAGGGTCTTCATCGCGGTGGCGAAGCCGGTGCCCTCCTCGCCGATCATGCGGTCGGCGGGGATGCGGACGTTGTCGAAGTAGACCTCGCGGGTCGGGGAGCCCTTGATGCCGAGCTTCTTCTCCGGGGCGCCGAAGGAGACGCCCTCGTCGGACTTCTCGACGACGAAGGCCGAGATGCCCTTGGAGCGCTTGGTCGGGTCGGTGACGGCCATGACCGTGTAGTACTCGGAGACGCCCGCGTTGGTGATCCAGCGCTTCACACCGTTGAGGATCCAGAAGTCGCCGTCGCGCACGGCCTTGGTCTTCATGCCGGCGGCGTCGGAGCCCGCGTCCGGCTCGGAGAGGGCGTACGAGAACATCGCGTCGCCCTTGGCGAGCGGGCCCAGGTACTTCTTCTTGAGGTCCTCGGAGCCGGAGAGGATCACCGGGAGCGAGCCGAGCTTGTTCACGGCCGGAATGAGGGAGGAGGAGACGCAGGCGCGGGCCACCTCCTCGATCACGATGACCGTGGCGAGCGCGTCGGCGCCGGCGCCGCCGTACTCCTCCGGGACGTGGACCGCGTGCAGGTCGGCGGCGGTGAGGGCGTCCAGCGCCTCCTGCGGGAAGCGGGCCTCCTCGTCGACCGCGGCCGCGAACGGGGCGATCTTCGCCTCGGCGAGCGCACGCACCGTCTCACGGAGCATGTCGTGCTCCTCGGCCGGACGGTACAGGTCGAAATCGGTCGAACCCGCCAAGACGCTCACTCCCCATGATGCTAACTACCGTTAAGTAACCCAATTTTAGGCGCCTTCCCCGGCACAGGCATACGTGCTGGGGCCGTGAGCTTCACGACAGCCGGAATGGGACGTTTCAAAGGCAGGACTATGCTCGTTCACCGCACGTCTGTCCGCATCTCACAGGAGCACTACATGGCCCTCAGGATCACTGTGATCGGCACCGGCTATCTCGGCGCCACCCACGCCGCGGCCATGGCGGAACTGGGCTTCGAGGTACTGGGGCTCGACATCGTGCCCGAGAAGATCGAGATGCTGTCCGCCGGCCGGGTCCCGATGTACGAACCGGGGCTGGAAGAGATCCTGAAGAAGCACGTCGCGGGAATCGACGGGTCCAGCGGGCGGCTGCGCTTCACCACCTCGTGGGAAGAGGTCGCGGAATTCGGCGATGTGCATTTCGTCTGCACGAATACGCCGCAGAAGCACGGCGAGTACGCCTGCGACATGAGCTACGTCGAGAGCGCCTTCGACTCGCTGGCCCCGCTGCTGACCCGGCCCGCCCTGGTCGTCGGCAAGTCCACCGTGCCGGTCGGCTCCGCGGCCCGGCTCGCTGCCCGGCTCGTCGAGCTCGCGCCCGCGGGCGAGGGGGCCGAGCTGGCCTGGAACCCGGAGTTCCTGCGCGAGGGCTTCGCCGTCAACGACACGCTGCACCCGGACCGGATCGTCGTCGGCGTGGAGAGCGAGCGCGCCGAGAAGCTGCTGCGCGAGGTGTACGCCGGGCCGGTCGCCGAAGGGTCCCCGTTCGTGGTGACGGACTTCCCGACCGCCGAGCTGGTGAAGACCTCCGCCAACTCCTTCCTCGCCACCAAGATCTCGTTCATCAACGCCATGGCGGAGGTCTGCGAGGCCGCCGACGGCGACGTGGTGAAGCTGGCCGAGGCGATCGGCCACGACGAGCGCATCGGGAAGAAGTTCCTGCGGGCCGGCATCGGCTTCGGCGGGGGCTGCCTCCCCAAGGACATCCGGGCCTTCATGGCCCGCGCCGGCGAGCTGGGCGCCGACCAGGCGCTGACGTTCCTCCGCGAGGTCGACTCCATCAACATGCGCCGCCGGGGCCACATGGTGGAGCTGGCCCGGGAGGCCGTGGGCGGGGACTCCTTCCTCGGCAAGCGGGTCGCGGTGCTGGGCGCGACGTTCAAGCCGGACTCGGACGACGTACGCGACTCACCGGCGCTGAACGTCGCCGGGCAGATCCACCTCCAGGGCGGCCAGGTCACGGTCTTCGACCCGAAGGGCATGGACAACGCCCGGCGGCTCTTCCCCACCCTCGGTTACGCCGACACGGCGCTGGACGCCGTGCGCGGCGCGGACGTCGTGCTGCACCTCACCGAGTGGCGCGAGTTCCGTGAGCTGGACCCGGAGGCGCTGGGCGAGGTGGTGGGCCGCCGCATCATCCTGGACGGGCGCAACGCCCTGGACCCGGCGGTGTGGCGCGGGGCCGGCTGGACGTACCGGGCGATGGGACGGCCGAAGGCCTGAGGGCCGCCGCTGCCCGACCGCCGGGTCCAGCCGCCGGATCAGCCGCGCTTCGCGCGGTACGTGCGCATCTTCGCGCGGGCGCCGCACACCGACATCGAGCACCAGCGGCGGCGCCCCGCCGGGCTGCGGTCGTAGTACGCCCAGCGGCAGTCCGCCGCCTCGCACACCTTGAGCCGGGCCCAGGTGCCGTCGGCCGACGCGGCGGCGACGGCCACGGCGACCCGGGCGGTCAGCCCGGGCGGGTCCTCCACGGGGCGCAGCGAAGCCGCGCCGTCCGCGTCCACGGTGACGCGCAGGGGCGCGTCCGCGAGCAGAGCGTCGAGCAGGGCCACCGAGGCGCCTTCGGGCGGGCGGTGGCCCGCGTGGGCGAGGCAGACGGCGCGCAGGGCCTCACGGAGGGTGCGGGCCGCCGGGGCGTCCGGCCCGGCGATCGCGAGTGCGGCACGCCCGGCGGCCGTGTCGAGGGCGTCCGCGCCGGTCTCGACGTCCAGGGTGTTGACCAGGGCTTCGACCAGCGCGAGCCCGCCGGGCGCCGAGTCCCTCTCATTCATGGTTGCGACGTTACCTCCATTGCGGGAGCATGCAGTAACGGTGACCGGTTACGCGCCTTTACCGGTAACCCCCTGTCCGCATCTGCCCGAGGAGGAAACGTCATGGCTGTAGCCAAGCTGGGTGCCGTCGTCCTGGACTGCCCGGATCCCGTCGCCCTGGCCGGTTTCTACGCCGGGCTGCTCGGCGGAAAGGTCGAGCAGCAGGAGGACTGGGTGGACCTCACCGGTGTCACCGGCGCGCCGCTCGCCTTCCAGGCCGCGCCGGGCTTCGTACCGCCTCGGTGGCCGCGCCCGGACGCCTCGCAGCAGTTCCATCTGGATCTGACCGTGGAGGACCTGGACGCGGCGGAGAAGGAGGTGCTGGCGCTGGGTGCGACGGTGCTCGAAGCGGAGGACCGGGAGCGGACCTTCCGGGTGTACGCCGATCCGGCGGGGCACCCGTTCTGTCTCTGCGCCTGTTAGGCGCCCGGCGCCCCGGTTGTTCAGGCCGCCGGGGCGTCCAGCTGCTCGATCGTGGCGTGGGACGGGCCGCGGCGGGTGCGCAGGTCCCGGGCCACGTCCTCGGCGGCGCGCAGCACCCGTACGGCGTTCTGCCAGGTGAGCTTGGCCAGGTCGGCGGTGGACCAGCCGCGGCCCAGGAGCTCCGCGATCAGGTTCGGGTAGCCGGCGACGTCTTCGAGGCCCTGCGGGAGGAACGCGGTGCCGTCGTAGTCGCCTCCGATGCCGATGTGGTCGATCCCGGCGACCTCGCGCATGTGGTCGAGGTGGTCGGCGATCGTGGCCACGGTCGCCATCGGGCGGGGGTTCGCCGCCTCGAACGCGGCATGGATCTTCATCCCGCGCTCGGTGGTGTCCAGGTGGTGCAGCCCCTGGGCGCGCATGTTCTCGTCGGCGGACCTGGTCCAGGCGACGGCCTCCGGCAGCACGAACTTCGGCACGAAGGTCGCCATGGCGATGCCCCCGTTGGCCGGGAGCCGGCCGAGGACGTCGTCGGGAATGTTGCGCGGGTGGTCGCAGATCGCCCGCGCCGAGGAGTGCGAGAAGATCACCGGCGCGGTCGAGGTGGTGAGCGCGTCGCGCATCGTCGTCGCCGCGACGTGCGAGAGGTCGACCAGCATGCCGGTGCGGTTCATCTCCCGTACGACCTCGTGGCCGAAGGGCGAGAGGCCGCCGACGCCCGGGGCGTCCGTCGCCGAGTCCGCCCAGGCGATGTTGTCGTTGTGGGTCAGCGTCATGTAGCGGACGCCGAGGGTGTGCAGGGCGCGCAGGGTGCCCAGCGAGTTATGGATGGAGTGGCCGCCCTCCGCCCCCATCAGCGACGCGATCCGGCCTTCGGAGCGGGCCGTCTCCATGTCGTCGGCCGTCAGGGCGCGGCGCAGGTCGGCGGGGTGGCGCTCCAGCAGTTCGGCGACGGCGTCGATCTGTTCCAGGGTGGCGCTGACGGCGTCGTCGCCCGCCATGTCGGACCGTACGTAGACGGACCAGAACTGGGCTCCGACTCCCCCGGCGCGCAGCCGGGGGATGTCGGTGTGCAGATGGGCCGACTGGTCGGTGGCGATGTCGCGGGCGTCCAGGTCGTAGTTGACCTGTTCGCGCAGCGCCCACGGCAGGTCGTTGTGGCCGTCGACGACGGGGTACTCGGCGAGGAGTTCCCGGGCCAGGTCCAGTCGGTCCGTCACGGTTCCTACTTTCCGAAGCCGAAGGAGTCGCCGCCCTGCACCTTGCTGCGCAGGCGCTTGCCCTTCTCGGTGGCCTGGTCGTTGAGGTCCTGGAGGAACTCGGTCATACGGGTCCGCAGCTCCGCGTCGTGGGCGGCGAGGATACGGGCAGCCAGCAGGCCCGCGTTGCGCCCACCCGCGATGGAGACGGTGGCGACCGGGACGCCGGCGGGCATCTGGACGATGGACATGAGGCTGTCCATGCCGTCGAGGTACTTCAGCGGGACCGGCACGCCGATGACGGGCAGCGGGGTGACCGAGGCGAGCATGCCGGGCAGGGCTGCGGCACCGCCCGCTCCGGCGATGATCGCCTTGAGGCCGCGGCCCGCTGCCTCCTCGCCGTACGCGATCATCTCGCGCGGCATGCGGTGGGCGGAGACGACGTCGACCTCGTACGGGATCTCGAACTCGTCGAGCGCCTTGGCCGCTCCCTCCATGACGTTCCAGTCGGAGTCCGAACCCATGACGATGCCGACGACGGGGGTGGAGCCTTGTGCGGTCATTCGGTGATCGTTCCTCGCAGGTAGTCGGCCGCGTGCCGGGCGCGCTCGCGCACGTCGGCCAGATCGTCGCCGTAGGTGTTGACGTGACCGACCTTGCGGCCGGGCTTCACGTCCTTGCCGTACATGTGGATCTTGAGCTGCGGGTCGCGGGCCATGCAGTGCAGGTACGCCTGGTACATGTCCGGGAAGTCGCCGCCCAGCACGTTGGACATGACCGTCCAGGTGGCGCGGGGGCGCGGGTCGCCGAGCGGGAGGTCCAGAACGGCCCGGACGTGGTTGGCGAACTGCGAGGTGATCGCGCCGTCCTGGGTCCAGTGCCCGGAGTTGTGCGGGCGCATGGCCAGTTCGTTGACGAGGATGTGCCCGTCGCGGGTCTCGAAGAGTTCGACGGCGAGGTGGCCGACGACACCGAGCTCGGCGGCGATCCGGAGGGCGAGCTGCTGGGCCTCTCCGGCGAGCCGCTCGTCCAGCTCGGGGGCCGGGGCGATGACCGTGTCGCAGACGCCGTCGACCTGGATCGACTCGACGACCGGATAGGCGACGGCCTGGCCGTGCGGCGAGCGGACGATGTTGGCCGCCAGCTCCCGTACGAAGTCGACCTTCTCCTCGGCGAGGACCGGGACACCGGCCCGGAAGGGGTCGGCCGCGTCCGCCTCGGAGCGGACCACCCAGACGCCCTTGCCGTCGTAGCCGCCGCGCACGGTCTTGAGGATGACCGGGAAGCCGCCCACCTCTTCGGCGAAGGCCGCTGCGTCGGCCGGGTCCTTCACGATGCGGTGGCGGGGGCAGGGCGCGCCGATCTCGGTGAGCTTCGCGCGCATCACCCCCTTGTCCTGGGCGTGCACCAGCGCGTCGGGGCCGGGGCGCACGGGGATGCCGTCCGCCTCCAGGGCCCGCAGATGCTCGGTGGGCACGTGCTCGTGATCGAAGGTGATCACGTCACAGCCGCGCGCGAAGGCGCGCAGCGTCTCCAGGTCGCGATAGTCGCCGACGACGACCTCGCTGACCACCTGGGCCGCCGAGTCCTGAGCGGTGTCGCTGAGAAGCTTGAACCTGATGCCGAGGGGGATGCCCGCCTCGTGGGTCATACGGGCGAGCTGACCGCCACCGACCATGCCGACTACGGGAAACGTCACTCCTCCAGGGTATCCGCACCCTCCGGGAGCACCGGACGATGCCCCCGGCGGCGGCCCGCACCGGGCCGCCGAGGCGGCTCCGGGTGTCACGGCCCCGCCACACCTGTCCCCGCACTCACAGGCAGCCGACGGGCCGCCTGGTTAGCATGGCTGGGTTGACGGAACCTGAAGCCGAACCGACAGACGGGCTGAGCGATCACATGAGCGAACGGGGCGCACTGCGGGCCCGGCTGGATCTGCTGGCCCGGGAGGTCGCCAAATTCGGCGTGGTCGGCGCGGTCGGCCTGGTCGTCAATATCGGCGTATCGAACCTGCTGTGGCGCTACACGGACATTCCCACGGTGCGGGCCGGTCTGATGGCGACGTTCGTCGCGATCCTCTGCAACTACGTGGGCTTCCGCTACTGGACGTACCGGGACCGCGACAAGAGCGGCCGGACCCGGGAGCTGACGCTCTTCCTGCTGTTCAGCGCGATCGGCGCGGTCATCGAGACCGGTGTGCTGTACGCGGCGACGTACGGGTTCGGCTGGAACACCCCGGTCCAGAGCAATGTCTTCAAGATCCTCGGAATCGGCATCGCGACGATGTTCCGCTTCTGGTCCTACCGCACGTGGGTCTTCAGGGCGCTGCCTGACAAAGACGTGGCCGTGAGCGCGGAGGATGTCGCGCAGGCCGTTTCCGTACCGGCCCCGGCACCCGCACCGGTCGCCACCGTGCGGGTCGAGACGGATTCCGCCCGGCGGTAGGGCCTGTCAGCGCACTGCCGTCGTCGCCCGACGGGCGGGCGCGGCGGCAGCCGGCCGTGTGACGACAGGCCCTGGGCCGGTCAGCGCACCGGGCGTTCCGGTTCGTCCCGGTCCAGGGCCACCTGGCTGAGGAAGAGCGCGAAGACCGGGGGCTGCTGCTGGAGCAGTTCCAGGCGGCCGCCGTCCGCTTCCGCGAGGTCGCGGGCCACCGCGAGGCCGATGCCCGTGGAGTTGCGCCCGCTGATGGTCCGCTCGAAGATCCGCGATCCCAGGTCGACCGGGACGCCCGGGCCCTCGTCCGTCACCTCGATGACCGCCTGGTTGCCGGTGACCCGGGTCCGCAGCGCGACCGTGCCGCCGCCGTGCATGAGTGAGTTCTCGATCAGCGCGGCGAGCACCTGGGCGACCGCGCCCGGCGTACCGACGGCCCGCAGCCCCTTCTTGCCGGAGCGGACGACGGCCCGGCCCTCGCTCCGGTAGGCCGGGCGCCATTCCTCGATCTGCTGCTTGACGATCTCGTCGAGGTCGAAGACGACGGCGGAGCCGGTCCGCGGGTCCCGGGCGTTGGTCAGCAGCCGCTGGACCACGTCCGTGAGCCGCTCGACCTGGGTGAGGGCGATGTTCGCCTCCTCCTTCACGGTCTCGATGTCGTCCGTGACGGAGATCTCCTCGATCCGCATGGAGAGTGCGGTGAGCGGGGTGCGGAGCTGGTGGGAGGCGTCGGCGGCGAGCCGGCGCTCGGCGGTGAGCATCCGGGCGATGCGTTCCGCCGAGGAGTCCAGGACGTCGGCGACGCGGTCCAGTTCGGGCACCCCGTACCGCTTGTGGCGCGGGCGCGGGTCGCCCGAGCCCAGGCGTTCCGCGGTCTCGGCGAGGTCGGTGAGCGGCGAGGTCAGCTTGTTGGCCTGGCGGACGGCCAGGAGCACGGCGGAGACGATGGCCAGCAGCGCCACCGCGCCGATGATCATCAGGGTGCGGCCGACCTCGCGGGTGACGGAGGAGCGGGACTCCTCGACGGTGACCTTCTCGCCGTGCTCGCCCTCCTCCGTGGCGCTGATCACGCTGCCGCTGGGGCGGTCGCCGACCTCGATGGGGGCGCGGCCGGGCATCTTGACCAGGGCGTAGCGCGTGTCGTCGATCTGTTCGGCCAGCACGCCCGGGTTGATCCGCTCGGCGCCCAGGAGCCGGCTCTCGATCACGCTGATCAGCCGCAGCGCCTCGGAGTCGACGCTCTCCTGGG
The DNA here is from genome assembly GCF_008042275.1 of Streptomyces sp. OR43. GTDB lineage: Bacteria > Actinomycetota > Actinomycetes > Streptomycetales > Streptomycetaceae > Streptomyces. The sequence continues at coordinate 798,349 of NZ_RDBK01000043.1, forward strand.
CGCTGCTGCTGATGGTGCGGGTCTCGACGATGACGAGGGAGACGCCGAAGACGGCGATCACCACGAGCACCACGGCGAGGGTGGAGTTGATCAGGCGTCGGCGCATGACTGCTTCTGTACGTCAGCTCTTCTCGAAGCGGAAGCCGACGCCCCGGACGGTGGCGATGTAGCGGGGATTGGCGGCGTCGTCCCCGAGCTTCTTGCGGAGCCAGGAGATGTGCATGTCGAGGGTCTTGGTGGACGACCACCAGGTGGTGTCCCAGACCTCGCGCATCAGCTGGTCCCGCGTGACGACCCGGCCCGCGTCCCGGACCAGGACCCGCAGCAGGTCGAACTCCTTGGCGGTGAGCTGGAGTTCCTCGTCGCCCATCCAGGCCCTGTGCGACTCGACGTCGATCCTGACGCCGTGGGTGGCGGGCTGCGGGGCGGGCTCGGTGGCGCCGCGGCGCAGCAGGGCCCGGACCCGGGCCAGGAGCTCGGCGAGCCGGAAGGGCTTGGTGACGTAGTCGTCGGCGCCGGCGTCGAGGCCGACGACCGTGTCGACCTCGTCGGCCCGGGCGGTGAGCACCAGGACCGGCACGGTGTGGCCCTCGGCGCGGAGCCTGCGGGCGACTTCGAGGCCGTCCATCCCGGGCAGCCCCAGGTCGAGCACGACCAGGTCGATGCCGCCCTGGAGGCCGGCGTCGAGCGCGGTCGGGCCGTCTTCGCGGACCTCGACCTCGTAACCCTCCCGACGCAGGGCGCGGGCCAGCGGCTCCGAGATGGATGCGTCGTCCTCGGCGAGCAGTACACGGGTCATGCAGTGATGGTAGTCCGCGCGGACGACAACGAGTGAGGCGATCGGGAAGGCCTGCGGGTCTGCGGCCCGTTCGCGCGCGGACCTTCGAATATGGGAGCGTAGTTGCACCCACACCTGTGATCCATCTCTCAAGTCCTTCCATATCCCGCTCAGTCGTGTCGTATGGTGTTTCAACGCCTGTTGCACTACTCAAGGACCTTTGGGCAGCCATGAGCGCCTGGGGTCCTTCTTCATGTGCAGGGCTGGTACCCGCCAGTCCAGAATTTCAGTGAATGACCTGTGGGCCGGGCCCGGGCCGCCGACGAAGGCGCTCCGGGTGTGGATCCCGACACGGTGGGCGTACCCGTGCCGGTGCCGGCCTCCCCCCACCGGGCGCGTACGGCTTACGAGCGACGCGTCCCGAGCAAGCAAGGATCGATCATGGCGTCCAGCCTGACGAAGGACCCGGCGAGCACCGCGGGTGGCGAGAAGACCTTCTTCGGCCACCCCCGCGGCCTGGCCACGCTCTTCATGACCGAGATGTGGGAGCGCTACAGCTTCTACGGCATGAAGGCACTGCTCCCGCTGTACCTGATCGCGCCCGGCGGCATGCACATGAGCGCCACCACGGCGACGGCGATCTACTCCGTCTACATGGCGACGGTCTACCTGCTCGCCATGCCCGGCGGCTGGATGGCCGACCGCTTCTGGGGACCGCGCAAGACGGTCGCCATCGGTGGCGGTGTCGTCATCCTCGGCCACATCACGCTCGCCGTGCCCAACTCGGCGTCCTTCTTCGCCGGCCTCGTGCTCGTGGCGCTGGGCTCGGGGCTGCTGAAGGCGAACATCTCCACGATGGTCGGCCACCTCTACAACGGCCCGGACGATCCGCGCCGTGACGGTGGCTTCACGCTCTTCTACATCGGTATCAACCTCGGCGCCTTCCTCGCTCCGCTGACCATCGGCACGATCGGCGAGAACGTCAACTGGCACTTCGGCTTCGCGCTCGCCGCGATCGGCATGGCCCTGGGTCTCGCCCAGTTCATGCTCGGCACCCGCCACCTGAGCCCGGAGAGCGACGTCGTCTCCACTCCGGCGACGGAGCAGGAGAAGCGCTCGGTCCTGCGCAAGGGCCTGGTCTGGCTGATCGTCGCGGCGGTGTTCTACAGCCTGCTCGCGATCACCGGCAACTTCGCCGACTGGGCACTGCTGCCGATCACCATCGCCGGGCTGATCATCCCGGTCGCCGTCCTGGTCCGCATGAAGCGCGACAAGGAACTGACGGACACCGAGCAGTCCAAGCTGTCGGGCTACATCTGGTTCTTCGTCGTCGCCGCCGTCTTCTGGATGATCTACGACCAGAACGGCTCGACGCTGTCGATCTTCGGTGAGAACTCGACGACGAACAGCCTGTTCGGCATCGACTTCCCGACGTCCTGGTACCAGTCGCTGAACCCGGTCTTCATCATGGCGATCGCCCCCGTGGTCGCCTCGGGCTGGCTGTGGCTGAACAAGCGGGGCAAGGAGCCGAGCACCGCCGTCAAGTTCGCCTCCAGCCTCGTGCTGATCGGCATCTCGTTCGTCGTCTTCATGATCCCGCTGATCGACACCGCCGCCAACGGCGGCCGGGTCAGCCCGATGTGGCTGGTGGCGATCTACTTCATCCAGACCGTCGCCGAGCTCTGCCTCTCCCCGGTGGGTCTGTCGGTCACCACGAAGATGGCTCCGGCGAAGTACAGCTCCCAGATGATGGGTGTCTGGTTCCTCGCGGTCACCGCGGGCGACTCCGTGACCGGCCTGCTCACGTCCCCGCAGCTCGGGGTCGATCTGAACACCACGGGCGCCGTCGCGTTCGAGGCGGTCCTCGCGGTCATCGCCGGTGTCGGCATCTGGATGTACCGCAAGAAGGTCACGCAGCACATGAGTGACGCGAGCTGACCTTCCGGTTCCGCGCGCAGGGGCCGCCGCACCGTTTCCACGGTGCGGCGGCCCCTTCCGTATGCGTACGGGGTCCGGTGTCAGCTCCGGCCCGAGCGCAGCCGGCGCCACGGGGTGAACGTGAACACGGCGCCGCCCAGCAGGATCGCCGTACCGGCGACCAGGCCGAGGGCGCGCAGGGCGCCGTTGTCCTCGGCACCCGTGGCCGCGAGCCCGCCGCCGGACGCCGTGCCGCCGCCCGCCGCCGCCGCTCCGCCGGAGCCCCCGGTGTCACCGCCGGAAGCACCGCCTTCCTGGGCGGTGGTGTCGAGTTCGAGGGATGCCTGCGGGGTGCCCTTGACCGTGCACGGAATGGTGATCTTGGAGCCTCCCAGCATGACGTCGATCGTCAGGGCGCCGGGGGTGAGGGTGGACTTGCCGGACGCGCCCGGCTTGTACGTGCCGGTCATGTCGGTGAGACTGACCGGCTTGTCCTTCTCCAGGGCCTTGGGGTTCCCGGGTCCGGTGACGGTCACGGAGCCCTTGTCGGCGCCGCCGATGACGATGTTCATGGACGGCTTGAGCGCGCCGGCCGGCAGCGGAGCCGGGCTGTCCATCACACCCTTGGCGGTCTTGACCGTGAGCGCGTAGCTCCCGCCGTTCTTCTTGGCGTTGATCGCGACCTTGGTGGCGATGCCCTCCTCCGGCCCCGGCGACTGGCAGGTGTAGTTCACGACGACTTCCTTGCCCGGGAAGTCCGTGGCCCCGCCGCTGCCGCCGGAGGCCGAACCGCCCGAGCCCGAACCGCCGGCGGTCGTACCGCCGGAGGTCGTGCCGCCGCTCGTCGTACCGCCCGTGGTCGTCGTGCCGCCGGAGGTCGTGCCGCCCGCCGTCGTCCCGCCCGAGGTTGTACCGCCCGCCGTCGTGCCGCCGGTGGTGGATCCGCCGCCGTCCGTGACCTTGATCGTCGCGCCCGGCTGGACCGTCTCCTTCGGGGTGCACTTGGTGTCGGTGGAGATCGGCTTGGAGACGTTGAGGTTGTACGCGTCCGGCGTCAGCGTCAGGTCGCCCGCCTTCTCCAGCTTCAGCGAGCCCTTCATGTCCGACATGATCATCGGGCTGTTCTTGGGGATCGCCGGGTTCTCCCGCGGTCCCTCCATCTTCAGGTCGCCGGTCGCGGCGCCGCCCAGCTTGATGGTGCCGGTCGGCTTGACGGTGTCCTTGTCGAGATCGAGGACGTCGGGGTTGTCGGAGGCGCCCTGGATCGTCTTCCACACGACCTCGACGGTGTCCCCGACCTTGGCCGAGGCGGGCGCGGTCAGCTGCACCTTGGTGGTGCCCTGGACGGGCGGCAGTCCGGAGATGGCCGGGGGTATGCACTCCGTCTTGTACGAGATGTCGGCGGCCTGGGCCGGGCTCGCGGCCAGCAGCATGCCCGCCCCGCCGATCATCATCGCGACTCCCGCCGCGACCGTCCTGCGTTGCGTACTCACGAATGTCCCTTCGTCGTCGGTCTGTGCTCTGACGGTGCGGAATCAGGGGTGAACCACGGCAGCGTGGCCGTGGTGGTGCCCGGGGGCGGCGCGGGGCTCGCGGCCGGGGCCGGGGAGCGCCGCAGCCTCGGGAGTCTCGCGGTCACCGCGGCGCGCGGGGAGGGACCGCCTGCCCGCCGGCGTCCCGCGGCGTGCCCGGTGCGCGGCCGGACCCTGTCGACGATCGCCATGCCGATGCGGAACACGGCCGCGGGCACGACCAGGCAGAGCAGGATCCAGAAGAGCGTCACGCCCCACGGGCGGCCGACCCCCCACGGCTGCTCGGCCAGCACCTTCGTGCCGTACTTCAGCGAGATCTGGTAGTCGCCGTGGGCGCCGGCCGTCAGCTCGACGGGCAGTTCGATCCGGGCCTTGCGGCCGGGCTCGACGGTCCCGCGCCACTGCCGCTCCTCCCACTGCGCGGCGTAGACGCCGTGCGCGGTGCCGACCTGGAAGACCGGGTCCTCGACCGGGGCGGAGCCCAGGTTGCCGACCGTGAACACGAGCCGGCGCGACGGCGGTGCGCCGAACCAGGTCAGCAGCCCGCTGTCGCCCTCCAGCCGGGTGGCCGCGAGGACGGCGAGCCTCCCTTCGCCGGTCTCCTCGGGGAGCGCGGCGACGGGGTGTCCGGCGACCACGAACACCGCGTCGGCCAGGGCCTGTTCGCCGGTGACCGTGGCGACGTGGACCACGCAGGGGCACGGCGCGGGCGGCTCGGTGACCGGCATCTTCTTGGTGAAGGCGCCCTTCTTGTCGGTGGTGACGGCCCGGCCTTCCGCGTTGGCGCAGGAGTTGGTGCCGCCGATCACGCCCCGGGCCGGGGTGGACTGCCCGCAGATCAGCATCATGAGCAGGGTGTCGGGCCGCCAGCCCTTGCCCTCGACGGTGATCTCGCCGCCCTTGCCCGCCTGCTTCTGCGAGAGCGTGACCACGGGTTCCGGGTCGGCCGCGCTGCGCCCTTCGGCCCCGGCCCCGGTCGCGGTCAGCAGCAGGGCGGGCAGTATCGCGGCCAGCAGTACGGCGAGCAGCGCGGCCGCCCGCCCGCGGCCGTCGCTCCGGAATGCCGCCGGTCCGGTCCGTCCAGTCACGATTCCGCTCCCGCCTTCACCAAGTGCCTCTCGTCGGAGTGCTGTCGATGGTCCGGGGCCGGTGCGGCCCCGTCGTCGTGGGTGCTCCGCCGCGCCGCCCGCCCGCGCCGGAGGCCGTACACACCGGCGGCGACGGCGCCCAGGAGGAGCAGTGCGCCGCCGGTCACCGGTGCCCAGGGCACGAAGGCCGCCGAGGCGGTCGCCTCGCCGTGCGCGCCGCCCGCCGCCGTGACGCGCAGCCGTACGGTGACGGAGTCGAGGGCGGGGGCGTCCCGCCACGGTTCGGTGAGCCGCACCCGCTGCCCGGGCAGGAGTTCCACCGGCAGGGTGCGGGCGTCGCGCCGCAGCAGGGTCCCGAACACGCCGTCCGCGCTGACGGACAGGCGCGGCACCAGGACGGCGTTGCCCCGGTTGACCAGCGTGTAGTGGATGGTCCCGCCGCTCACGGTGACGTCCTCCACGGTGAGGGCGGCCAGCGTGGGCCCGCCGACGCGCAGTTGGACCCGTACGCCCACCGAGCGGCCGCCGCTCTCGGCGACGATCGCGCCCGGGTGGTCACCGGGCAGCGCGTCCTCGGGCACGGTGAAGGAGACCGGCACGTCGGCCCTGGTCCGGCCGGGCACCGTCACCTCGGTGCTCGCGGTCCGCAGCCAGGCCCCGGTCCCGGTGGAGCCGTGCGCCCCGCGCACCGCGAAGCCGCCGTCGCCCGTGTTGTAGGCGTCGGCGCCGCGCAGCCGTACCGTGACCGGCTCCGGTCCGGGGTTGGTGACCGAGAGCCGGTCCTCCAGGACGCTGCCGGGCAGGCCCTCCAGGTAGAAGTACGGTCTGGCCTCGTCCCGCCCGGAACCGTTCCCCGCCGGCTGCGCGGCGCCGACGCCTACAACACGGGCGACGGCGGCTTCGCGGTGCGCGGGGCGCACGGCTCCACCGGGACCGGGGCCTGGCTGCGGACCGCGAGCACCGAGGTGACGGTGCCCGGCCGGACCAGGGCCGACGTGCCGGTCTCCTTCACCGTGCCCGAGGACGCGCTGCCCGGTGACCACCCGGGCGCGATCGTCGCCGAGAGCGGCGGCCGCTCGGTGGGCGTACGGGTCCAACTGCGCGTCGGCGGGCCCACGCTGGCGGTACGACGACGACCTGCACCCCGTCGAACAACCCGGGCCCCTCACTCTCCCTGGACGTCACCCTCCCGGGCGGCTCCCTGGTGCGTGACGGCGGCGGCGGGTCGCGCGGGGGTCAGCCCGCGGCCCGCTGCCCCCGCCTGGTCAGCCACAGCACGCCCGCCGCACCGGTCAGCAGCACCGTGCCGCCGAGGGTGCCGAGCGCCACGGCCGAGTCCAGCGGGCCGGTCTTGGGCAGGGACGTGTCGGTGTCGGGCGTGGCCGCGCCGCCGCCGCTCGCGCCGCCGCCCGCGGCGGTGACGTCCAGGGAGAGTGAGGGGCCCGGGTTGTTCGACGGGGTGCAGGTCGTCGTCGTACCGAGCGCCTTGATGGTGAGCACCCCGGCGGTGAAGTCGACCTTGCCGCTCTTCTTCGGGGTGTAGGTACCCGACAGGTCGTTGATCTTGATGGGGCTGTTGGCGGGAATGGCCGCGGAGTTGGCCGGGCCGGAGACCTGGACCTGGCCCGGGTCGGCGCCGCCCACCTTGATCACCGCGCTGGGGTTCATGGCACCTTTGCCCAGTTCGACCGGGCTGGAGGAGACGCCCTTCTGGAAGGACATGGTGAGCTTGTAGCCGCTGCCGCTCTTGACGCTCTTGATGTCGATCGGCGAGACGGCGGCCTTGTCACCGATCGGGGTCTTGCACTGGTAGTTGACGTCGACGACCGTCGCGTGGGCGGCGGGCGCGGCCAGCAGCACCACCGCGCCGGCCAGCCCGGACGCCAGCGCGAGAGCTGTTCGCTTCTGGTTCGACACCTCGAGTTCCCCTCATGCCGGGAGTCGCCGCGCGCCGCTCGGGTGCGGCACAAGAAACTGACGACACATCAGATTGGCCGTCAAGGTACGCCCGGGGCCTTATGGAGGGAAGACAAAGAGCGCGCCGATCCGGCGCGCTCTTCGAGGGGCGTACGAGCCCGGGGGGACGAGCAGGGAAAACCTGCGCGGGACTACACGGGGGCGGCCAGCTCCGCCCAGACGGTCTTGCCCGGCTCACCCGGCACCCGTACCACTCCCCAGTCCAGGCAGAGCCGCTGCACGATGAACATGCCGTGCCCACCGGGCCGTCCGGCGCGGCGCGGGGTACGGGGAGCGGGCTGTCCGGCACCGCCGTCGGCAACCTCCACCCGCAGCGCCTTCGGCGTGCGGGCGATGCGGATCTCGTCGGGGCCTTCCGCGTGCAGACAGGCGTTGGTGACCAGTTCGGAGACGACCAGCAGGACGTCCTCGGCGGCGGCGCGACGGTCGGCGGTCGAAGCGGGGAGCCAGCCCCAGTCGTGGAGCGCCTGGCGGGCGAAATCGCGGGCCGTCGGCACGATGCCGGTGGCATCCCGCAGCGACAGCGTGCGCCACTGCCGCCCCGCGGGCTCCGCTTGCGCGGCGGAGGGAACGCCGGTGTCCGCGTCCGCGCGTGTGCCCGCGTCGGAGCGTGCACCCACGCCCGCGCCCTCCGGCTCGCGGCCGAGGTCGCCCGGCGGATGCTGCCGGGTGGTGCCCATCAGCGCTTCACCTCACCGATTCACCATGTCGCCATTGATACAGATACAGATACAGAAACGCATACTGATACGGACACCGTTGCAGCTACCGCACCGACACGAAATATGCAGGTCTCCCACGGCTCGCCGAGGTGTCTCCTGCCCTGCCGATTCGTGACAACACCCACTTCGTCCACGCGGAACGCGTGACACGGGCAACAGATGGGGCGCCCGGGGTGTCGAACCGCGGCACGATCAGGTGACCAGGGCCTCTTCGAGGGAGTCGTGGACGGTGAATACCGCCTCGGCCCCCGTGATCTCGAAGACCCGCGCCACCACCGGCAGCATTCCGGCCAAATGGACCCCTCCCCCGGCCGCCTCCGCCTTGAGGCGGGCACCGAGCAGCACGTTCAGCCCGGTGGAATCACAGAACTCGAGTCGCGAGCAGTCGACCACCAGGCGCGCGCGCCCCTGCTCGACCGCGTGCTCCAAGGGCTCGCGCAGCAGGTCCGCCGTGTGGTGATCGAGCTCACCCACCGGCGTCACGACCTCACTGCGGCCCTCGGTCCGGGCCTCGACCTCAAGCCGACCCCGGTTCGCGCTGCCGACCGTCCCGCGGTCCATGCCCGTTCCTCTTCGCCTCGTCACTGTCTGCATCAATGCACATGCAGATGAGTTGCAGCTCTCGCTGACGTGCTTAAAACACTACGCGTTCCGTGCGCCACGCGGTAGCCGAAGAACTCAACAAACCGGACATATAGCGTCAATTGGCGCTTGTAACGACCCACAGGAACCGGGTAAGGGTAGGGGGACACCCAAAACACGGCCGGCTTTGGAGGCGCCGCTTCACCGCAGGAACACGTATGGGCATCGGCAGCCATATGCCGAGAACGATGGAGGAGACCATGTCACCCCGGCTCGACGGACCGCGTACCCACAACGCGACGTCAGCATGTCCTCAGGGACTGACCGAATCAGACTCCCCTGCTGCGGCCGTCCTGGACGGCACGCGCAACAGCACCACCAGCAGTGGCAGTGACACCAGCAGTACCGAAGACAACAACAGCACCGAAGGCGTGACCGGTCTCGAAGGACTTCCCGAGATCCCGCCCTACGCCGAAGTGGGGCCGCTGGACGCCAGGGCCCTGTCGAAGACGCTCTTCGCCCGGCTGGAATCCCTCGAAGAGGGCACCCCCGAGTACTCCTACGTACGCAACACGCTCGTCGAGCTGAACCTGGCCCTGGTCAAGTTCGCCGCCTCCCGGTTCCGCTCGCGCAGCGAACCGATGGAGGACATCATCCAGGTCGGCACCATCGGCCTGATCAAGGCGATCGACCGGTTCGAACTCAGCCGCGGCGTCGAGTTCCCGACCTTCGCGATGCCGACCATCATCGGCGAGATCAAGCGCTTCTTCCGCGACACCAGCTGGTCCGTGCGCGTACCGCGCCGCCTGCAGGAGCTGCGGCTCGACCTGGCCAAGGCGGGCGACGAGCTCGCCCAGCAGCTGGACCGCGCGCCCACCGTGGGCGAGCTCGCCGACCGCCTCGGCATCACCCATGACGAGGTCGTCGAGGGCATGGCCGCGAGCAACGCGTACACCGCGAGCTCGCTGGACGCCAAGCCCGAGGAGGACGAGAACGAGGGCGCGCTGGCCGACCGGATCGGCTACGAGGACCACGGTCTCGAAGGCATCGAGTACGTGGAGTCCCTGAAACCGCTGATCGCCGCGCTGCCGGGCCGCGACCGGACGATCCTCTCGCTCCGGTTCGTCGCCAACATGACGCAGTCGGAGATCGGCGAGGAGCTCGGCATCTCGCAGATGCACGTGTCGCGCCTGCTCTCCCGCACTCTGGTCAAGCTCCGCAAGGGACTGACCCTGGAGGAATGAGCTGGTGCCGCGGCACCGGGGCCCCGCGCTTGCGGGGTGCTGTACGGACCGCCGGATCAAGGACCTGCCCCGCCGAGGGGCAGGTCCTTCCGCGTGGGTGCCGCTGCTCGGCGGGGCGCTGACGCGCGGTCAGAAGGCGCCGCGCGGGGCCACGGTCCGCTCGCCGCGCCGCCAGACCTCGTGGACCAGCGGGACGCCCGGCCGGTAGGCGAGGTGGACGTGGCTGGGGGCGTCGAGGACCACCAGGTCGGCGCGGGCGCCGGGGGCGATCCGGCCGATGTCGTCGCGGCGCAGGGCCGCCGCGCCGCCCGCCGTGGCGGACCAGAGCGCCTCGTCGGGGGTCATGCCCATGTCCCGGACGGCCAGCGCGATGCAGAACGGCACGGACGAGGTGAACGAGGAGCCCGGGTTGCAGTCGGTGGAGAGCGCGACCGTGGCTCCCGCGTCGAGGAGGCGGCGGGCGTCGGGCCAGGCGGCCCGGGTGGAGAACTCGGCGCCGGGGAGCAGCGTGGCGACGGTCGCCGACTGGGCCAGGGCGTCGACGTCGGCGTCGGTGAGGTGGGTGCAGTGGTCGGCGGACGCGGCGTCGAGCTCGACGGCGAGCCGGACGCCGGGGCCGTGTCCGAGCTGGTTGGCGTGGACCCGGGGATGCAGGCCCTTCGCCCGGCCCGCGGTCAGGATCGCCCGGGCCTGGTCGCCGTCGAAGGCACCCTTCTCGCAGAAGACGTCGATCCAACGGGCGTACGGGGCGCAGGCGTCCAGCATCGGGCCGGTGACCAGGTCGACGTACCCGGCCGGATCGTCCGCGTAGTCCGGGGAGACAATGTGGGCACCGAGGAAGGTGACCTCGTCGGTGTGACGGGCGGCGATGCGCAGGGCGCGGGCCTCGTCCTCGACGGTGAGGCCGTAACCGGACTTGGTCTCGAACGTCGTGGTGCCCTGGCGCAGCGCCTCGGCGAGGTAGCGGGCGACGTTGGCGGAGAGCTCCTCGTCGGTCGCGGCGCGGGTGGCGGCGACGGTGGTCCTGATGCCGCCCGCGCTGTAGGCGCGGCCGGACATCCGGGCGTTGAACTCCTGGGTGCGGTCGCCCGCGAAGACGAGGTGGGAGTGGGAGTCGACGAAGCCCGGGATCACGGCCCGGCCGGCCACGTCGACGGCGTTGTCAGTGGCGGGTGCTTTGCTTGATTCACCGGTCCAGACGACCCGGTCGCCCTCGATGACGACGGCCGCGTCCTGGATCAGTCCGAGGGGGGAACTGTCGCCGAGGGAGGGGTCGTTGGTGACCAGTGCGGAGATGTGGGTGATGGCGGTCGTCGTCATCGGGGGGCTGCTCTCCTTGCGTGGGGGCGGTGGAGTGGCCACCGCCTGGGTGCTCAGTGGTGCAGGGCCGCGATGGCTCGCGCGAGCGCTCCGGGGACGTCGTCGACCGACGCGTGATGCCCGTCGCGGACGAGGTGCCGGCCCGCGACCACGGTGTGGCGCACATCAGCGGCGGAGGCGGCGAATACCGCTGTTTCGGCTGCCAGCCGGGGCACCGGTCCCGCTGTTCTGACGGAGTCGAGGGCGACGGTCACGAGGTCGGCGGGGGCGCCGGGTTCGAGGATGCCCGCGTCCGGCCGGCCGAGTGCGGCGTGGCCGTCGGCGGAGGCGGCGCGCAGCAGTGCGGCGGCCGTCCAGTGGCCTCGGGTGCGGGTGCGCAGGCGCTCGTTGAGCTCCATCGCGCGGGCCTCTTCGAAGAGGTCGATCACGGCGTGGCTGTCGCTGCCCAGCGAGAGCGGCGATCCGGCGCGCTGGAGGGCGACGGCGGGACCGATGCCGTCGGCCAGGTCGCGTTCGGTGGTCGGGCACATGCAGGTGCCGGTGGCCGTCGAGCCGATGAGCTCGATGTCCTCGCCGGTGAGGTGGGTGTTGTGGACGCCGGTGGTGCGGGGGCCGAGGACCCCGTGGTCGGCGAGCCCCGTGGTCGGCGAGTGGCGCGAGACCATGTACCAGATCGCGTCCCGGCTCACCCCCGACACGTACTACGACCTGGCCCGTGCCGTGTATGCCGAGATGGCGCTGGCCGGCATCACCGCGGTCTGCTCGGAGAGGTGGACGTGCAGCGGGGCGTGCCGTTGCTCGGCCCACTGGGCGACGGTGGCCAGCTGGTCGGCGGGGACGGCCCGCACGGAGTGGACGGCGGCGCCGATCAGGGTGTTCTCGTCGCCCTTGAGGAGACCGGCACGCTCCGCCCAGGCATCGGCGGTCGTGTCCGAGAAGCGCAGCTGGTGCCGGTCGGGCTGCTGGTACTGGGAGGGCCTGCGGCCGAATCCGGCGGCGAGGTAGGCGGTGTCCAGCAGGGTGATCCGGATTCCGGCTTCGCGGGCGGCCGCGATCAGCGCCTCGCCCATCGCGTTCGGGTTGTCGTACGGGACGCCGCCCGGCCCGTGGTGCAGATAGTGGAATTCGCCGACCGCGGTGATGCCGGCCAGCGCCATCTCGGCATACACGGCACGGGCCAGGTCGTAGTACGTGTCGGGGGTGAGCCGGGACGCGATCTGGTACATGGTCTCGCGCCAGGTCCAGAAGGTCCCCGAGCCGACCTGGACGGTGGAGCGCAGAGCGCGGTGGAAGGCGTGCGAATGGGCGTTGGCGAGGCCGGGCAGGGTGAGTCCGCGCAGCACGGTCGCGCCGCGTGGCGGGGCTTCGACGCCGGTCCGCACCCCGGCGATCCGCCCGGCGGAGACCTCCAGGACGACGTCCGGCTCGACATGGGTGCCGAGCCAGGCGTGGGAGAGCCAGTACGTCACGGCGGCGGACCTGCCCGCCGGCTCCGCGGCGAGCTCCATGGGCCCGGTCGCCGACTCGGTCGCCGACTCGGTCGACGACTGCCTTGCCGACCCCGTCGCGGGCCGGGCCGTGGACCCCGTCTCGGACCCCGTTGTCGGCCCGGTCGTGGACCCCATTGTCGGCCCGGTCGTGGACCCCGTTGTCGGCTTCTTAGTCATCGGCACGCGAGACCTTCCAGTACGTCGGCGAGTGCGATCACCCCGGCCACGCAGTCGTCCTCGGCGGCGTACTCGGCCGGCGAGTGCGAGATCCCGGTGGGGTTCCGTACGAACAGCATGGCGGTAGGGACCGAAGCGGACAAAATACCCGCGTCGTGCCCGGCTCCGGTGCCGAGTACGGGGACGTCGCGCCCGGTGTCGCGAAGGGCCGACCCCTTCAGGAGCGCGCCCAGCTCGTCACGCAGGGCGTGCTCGAACTCCACGACGGGCGTGAAGGACTCCCGTACGACGTCGAGGTCGATCCCCGCCCGCTCGGCGTACTCCCGGGCGGCCCGCTCGATGCCGGCGACGACGGTGTCCAGGGTGTCCTGGTCGGCGGCGCGGGAGTCGAGCCAGCCGCGGACGAGGGAGGGGATGGCGTTGACGCCGTTCGGCTCGACGGCGATCTTGCCGAAGGTGGCCAGCGCTCCGGCCAGTTCCGCCTCCCGGCGGGCCGCGAGCACCGTCTCGGCGTACGTGAGCATCGGGTCGCGGCGGTCGGCGAGCCGGGTGGTGCCCGCGTGGTTGGCCTCGCCCCGGAAGTCGAAGCGCCAGCGTCCGTGCGGCCAGATCGCGGAGGCGATGCCGACCGGGTCGCCGGTCAGGTCGAGGGCGCGGCCCTGCTCGACGTGGAGTTCGACGAACGCACCGATACGGGCCAGCCGTTCGGGGTCCGGGCCGATGGCGTCGGGGTCGTACCCGGCCGCCGCCATGGCCTGCGGCAGCGTGATGCCGTCACCGTCGCGCAGCCGGTGCGCGGCCTCGGCCGTCAGCTGTCCGGCGGCGAGCCGGGAGCCGACGCAGGCGAGGCCGAAGCGGGCCCCTTCCTCGTCACCGAAATTGGTGATCGCCAGCGGCCGGGTGAACTCCACTCCCCTGTGGCGGAGTTCATCGAGCGCGGCGAAGGAGGAAACGACCCCGAGCGGCCCGTCGAAGGCTCCGCCGTCCGGCACGGAGTCGAGGTGCGAGCCGGTGACGACGGCGTCCCCCGCGAGGGGGTCGCCGAGCCAGGCCCACTGGTTGCCGTTGCGGTCCACCTCGCAGTCGAGGCCGCGGGCCTCGGCCTGCATCCGGAACCAGAGGCGGCAGTCGGCGTCGGCCCCGGTCCACGCGTAGCGCCGGTAGCCGCCGGACTCGGCGTTGCGGCCGATGTTCCGCAGCGACGCCCACATCGCGTGGAAGGTGGGGCTCACGCGGCGGTCCCGTCCGTTCCAGACGCGGCGTCCGTGCGGGATCCGGCGGCCCCATCCGAATCCCCCGCGTCGCGCACGGACGGGTCCGCCGCGTCCCGCACGGACGGGTCGCCCTCGCGCATCGGGACCCTGACCCCGCGCTCCGCGGCGACGGACTCCGCGATGTCGTAGCCGGCGTCGACGTGCCGGATGACGCCCATGCCCGGGTCGTTGGTGAGCACCCGGCGGATCTTCTCGCCCGCCAGCTTCGTCCCGTCGGCGACGGTGACCTGTCCGGCGTGGATGGAGCGGCCCATGCCGACCCCGCCGCCGTGGTGGATGGAGACCCAGGACGCACCGGAGGCCACGTTGACCATGGCGTTCAGCAGCGGCCAGTCGGCGATCGCGTCGGATCCGTCGAGCATGGCCTCGGTCTCGCGGTACGGCGAGGCGACCGAGCCGCAGTCCAGGTGGTCACGGCCGATGGCCAGCGGTGCGACCAGGTCGCCACTGGCGACCATGTCGTTGAAGCGCTCGCCGGCCTTGTCGCGCTCGCCCTGGCCGAGCCAGCAGATGCGGGCGGGCAGGCCCTGGAAGTGGACGCGCTCGCCGGCCATCTTGATCCAGCGGTGCAGCGACTCGTTCTCCGGGAAGAGCTCCAGCATCGCCCGGTCGGTCTTGTGGATGTCGGAGGCCTCACCGGAGAGCGCCGCCCAGCGGAACGGGCCCTTGCCCTCGCAGAACAGCGGCCGGATGTACGCGGGCACGAAGCCGGGGAAGTCGAAGGCCCGCCCGTATCCGGCGAGCTGGGCCTCGCCGCGGATCGAGTTGCCGTAGTCGAAGACCTCCGCGCCGGCGTCCATGAAGCCGACCATCGCCTCGACGTGCTTCGCCATCGACTCACGGGCGCGCTGGGTGAAGTCGGCGGGCTTCTCGGCGGCGTAGTCGGCCATGTCGTCGAAGTCGACGCCGAGCGGGAGGTAGGCCAGCGGGTCGTGCGCGCTGGTCTGGTCGGTGACGATGTCGACCGGGGCGCCCTCGGCGAGCATCCGGGGCAGCAGCTCCGCCGCGTTGCCGAGCAGTCCGATGGAGAGCGGCTTGCGCGCGTCCCTCGCCTCGGTGGCCAGCTGGAGCGCGTGCTCCAGGCTGTCCGCCTTCACGTCGAGGAAGCGGTGCTCGATGCGGCGTTCGATGGCGCGCGGGTCGCAGTCGATACAGATCGCGACGCCGTCGTTCATCGTCACGGCGAGCGGCTGGGCACCGCCCATCCCGCCGAGCCCGGCGGTCAGCGTGATCGTCCCGGCCAGCGTGCCGCCGAACTTCTTCGCGGCGACGGCGGCGAACGTCTCGTACGTGCCCTGGAGGATGCCCTGCGTGCCGATGTAGATCCACGAACCGGCGGTCATCTGGCCGTACATGGTGAGCCCGAGCGCCTCCAGGCGGCGGAACTCCTCCCAGTTCGCCCAGTCACCGACCAGGTTGGAGTTGGCGATCAGGACGCGCGGGGCCCACTCGTGCGTCTGCATGACACCGACCGGCCGCCCCGACTGGACGAGCATCGTCTCGTCCTGCTTGAGCGTCCGCAGCGTGCGCACCATCGCGTCGAACGAGCGCCAGTCGCGGGCCGCCTTGCCCGTGCCGCCGTAGACGACGAGCTTGTCGGGGTGCTCGGCGACCTCGGGGTCGAGGTTGTTCTGCAGCATGCGCAGCGCGGCTTCCTGCTGCCATCCCAGGGCGCTCAGTTCGGTACCGCGCGGTGCCCGTACGGGGCGGGGTCCTGACATGGCAATGCCTCCTCGCAACTGTGAATTTTCTATTCACATCTTGAGTGGCTGAATAGCTCCAGTCAACAGGGCGTGGCGGACGCCCGGCCGCGCACCCCCGACCCACCCCACAACGGCCCACACCCACCCGTGGCGGGGCATTCTCCCGAACCTTCCGCATGTACCTATGGAAAATGCCAGAACCTCCACCTGGCGCGAGCACGTTGCGTAACCTCTGGGTCACAGCCGCACGCAGCGTCGGAGGGGAGTCCGCGTGCCCGGAATCGACGAGTGCCTGCTCGACGTCATGAGACTGCCCGGTGCCCGTGGTGCCGCCGTGGTCGACTGGACGAGCGGTCTCGCTCTCGGCACCATCGGTGACTCGCCCAACGGCGATCACGAGGCCACCGCCGCGGAGACGGCGGAGGTGGCGCGGATGGCGGCCGAACAGCCCGCCTTCGCGGCCGGCTTACCGGAGGTACCGGCCGCCGGGGACGGCACGGGAGTGGGGACGCCGCCGCCCGTCGAGGACGTCATCGTCACCACCCGCGCCGGGTACCACATCCTCCGGTTCGTCGAGACGGACTTCGACAGCAGCGTCTTCCTCCATCTGTGGCTGGACCGCGCGGAGGGCAATCTGGCCCTGGCCCGGATACGGCTGGGCGAGATGGCCGAGCGGCTGGTCCTGGCATGAGAACCCCCGCCGCCTCGACCGCCCGGGACCCGGGCACGCCCGCCCCGGGTGAGCAGGACGTCGATGCCGGGGGTGGCGGGGC
>NZ_RDBK01000043.1:815025-861409 GCF_008042275.1 Streptomyces sp. OR43
GCGCGCCGCTTCCTCGCAGGCCCGGGGCTTCGGATACTTCGCCGCCAAGGTGCATCCGGACGTCCGGGTCCTCGACGAGGGCGGCAGCATGCTGCACGACCGGATCGACGCGGCCCGGCGGGCCGGTGCCAGTGCGCTGATCTGCTTCGCGCCGCCGCCCGCGCGTCGAACTCCTCCAGCCTCGCCTGTGCGTCGGGCAGGTCGTCGCACATGGCCTCCAGCAGTACCCGCCCCAGCAGCATCGGCGCGCAGGCGGTGTCGAAGGCGAGCCCCGTTCCCACGGCGGCGGGGATCAGCAGATCGCTGTACGCGGCCACCGGCGCGAACGCGGAGTCCGCGACCGAGACCACGGCCAGCCCCTGGTCCCCCGCGTGGGCGAGTGCGTCCACGACCTCGCGCGGGTGGCGCGGCAGCGCGAAGCAGATCAGCGCACTGGCACCGGCCCGCCGGGCCGCGTCGATCCGGTCGTGCAGCATGCTGCCGCCCTCGTCGAGGACCCGGACGTCCGGATGCACCTTGGCGGCGAAGTATCCGAAGCCCCGGGCCTGCGAGGAAGCGGCGCGCAGCCCGAGCACGAGCAGGGGCCGCGAGGCGGCGAGGAGCCGGCCGGCCCGTTCGACGGGCCCCGGGTCGGCGAGCAGTTCGGCGAGGTGGCGCAGGTTCTCGATCTCGCCGAGCACCGCCTGCTGGTACTCGTTGTACGTGTCCTCCCCGTCGCCCTCGGCGGGCCCGGCCGGGGCGACCTCGCGCAGGTGCTTGCGCAGCGCGGGGTAGCCGTCGAACCCGAGGGCGACGGCGAACCGGGTGACGGAGGGCTGGCTGACCCCGGCCAGTTCGGCCAGTTCCACGCTGGAGAGGAACGGGGCGTCGCCGGCCCTGCGCACCATCGAGTGCGCGATGCGCCGCTGCGTGGGCGTGAGCCTGCGCCCCTCGAACAGCTGCTGCACCCGCGCGGCCGGGCTGCTCCCGCTCATGCTGTCCCCTCGGTAGACCGGCCGTGCCGGGATCCGGCACCGCCGAATCCATTCAGCCAGCAAGCCGTCTGCATGTCCATATGCAGCCGCTCCGTGGACCGGGTAGCCGGCCCACCCCTCAGGGGAAACAGGGGGGCTAGCCCCACTGACCCGGCCGCTCCCGCTTCGTACCGTGGAACCATGGACGCACCCGACACCGAGCTCAAGAAGGAGCTCAAGGCCACGCTGGAGGCCCGCAGCGAGCTGGGGGCCGAGTACGACTCCGCGCTCGTCGATTCGTTTCTCGAGAAGGTCGAACAGCGTCTCGACGGCACGCTCGACCGCCGGGTCCGGCGCCATCTCGCCGAACAGCAGATCAGCGTCGCGCGCGGGGCCCGCGCCCCGCAGCTGCCCCTGGGGAACTTCGGTGAGCGCTTCGGGTTCGGGATCATCTCCCTGATCCTGGCGATCCCGCTGTCCGCCATCGGTGTCGCGAACGCGGGGATCGAGGGGCTCGTCGTGGCCTGGCTCGGCATCGTCGGCGTCAACGTCGTCCAGGCCGCGCACAGCGGGCGGGTGTTCAGGCGCCGGGAGAACGAGCGGCGGACGACGTCCGACTGGGAGGACTGAGCGTCTCAGGCCTGGCGGGTCGGCAGCACGACGACCTGGCGCAGGTTGATGTGGCGTGCGCGGCTGGTCGTGTACGCGATCAGGTCGGCGATCTCGTCACTGGAAAGCCCGCCGAGCGCGTCGAACATGCCGTCCAGCTGACCGCTGAGTTCCGCGTTGTCGACATGGCCGGCCAGTTCGGAGTCGGTGAGGCCGGGCTCGATGTTCGTGACGCGGACGTCGCGCGGGCCGAGTTCGGTGCGCAGCGAGGCCGACAGGTAGGTGAGCGCGGCCTTCGTGGCCCCGTACACGGCGTAGTTGGGGAACGTGACGTGCGCGCCGATCGACGAGATGTTGACGAGATCGGCGGTGCGGCCCCCGGCGGCGGCCGCCACCAGGTCGGCCGTGAAGGCCCGGATGATGCGCAGGACACCCGTCACGTTCGTGTCGAGCATCCGCTGCCATTCGTCGGCGCGCCCCGCGTCCACCGGGTTCGGCAGCATCACACCGGCCGCGTTGACCACCAGGTCCACCGGGCCGAACTCCGTACGCACCCGCTCGGCGGCGGCGTCCACGGACGCCTGGTCGGTGACGTCGGTGACCACGACGAGTGCCTGACCGCCGTCGGCGGTGATCTTCCCCGCGAGTTCCGTCAGCCGGTCCTCGCGGCGGGCCAGCAGCGCGACCCGTACCCCGTGGGCGGCGAGCAGCTGTGCCGTCGCGTTCCCCATGCCGCTGGCGGCTCCGGTGATGACGGCGGTGCGGCCTGCGAGCGTTGCGTACGTCATGTCCGAACTCCTCGGTGCTGTCGTCCTCCGGGGTGCTTCCCCGGCCCGGCCCCCACTCTGTGACGGCGCGCGGCGGCTACCCAGGGGTGCGTCTTTCCTGGGTCCGCCAGTACCAGGCTGGGAACCGGCCGGTCTTCTACGATCGGCGGCATGGACGGCGACCTCGGAGACTTCCTCCGCTCACGACGTGCCCGAATCCGGCCCGAGGACGTGGGGCTGAACTCCTACGGCCGCAGGCGCGTCCCCGGGCTCCGGCGCGAGGAGGTCGCGCAGCTCGCCGGGGTCAGCGTCGACTACTACATCCGGCTGGAACAGGGCCGGGGCCCGAGCGTCTCGGACGCCGTGCTGGACGCGATAGCCCGGGTGCTCCGGCTGGACGGGACGGAGCACGCCTACCTGCGCACGGTGGCCCGCCCCGCACCACGCAAGGCCGCTCCGCCCGCCGCGCAGCGGGTACGGCCGGGGCTGCGGCTGCTCCTGGACACGCTCGACCCGGCGCCCGCCTTCGTCCTGGGCCGCCGGATGGACGTCCTGGCGTGGAACGCGCTGGGTGACGCGGTCGTCGGCTTCTCCCGGATGGCCGCCGCCGAACGGAACATGCCGCGGCAGACGTTCCTGGAACCGGCGGCGCGGGAGCTGTACCCGGACTGGCCGGCCGTGGCGGCGGAGACGGTCGCGTATCTGCGCCTGGACGCGGGACTTCACCCCGACGACAAGCAGCTCGCCACCCTGGTCGGCGAACTGTCCATGAAGAGCGAGGACTTCCGCCGGCTGTGGGCGGACCACCAGGTGAAGGCGAAGACGTACGGCGTGAAGCGGATCGACCACCCGGTCGTGGGCGGACTGACGCTTCCGTACGAGACGCTCGGCGTGCCCGGCGACCCGGACCAGTCGCTGGTGGTCTACACCCCGGAGCCCGGTTCGGAGACGGCGGAGCGCATCGCCCTGCTGGCGAGCTGGGCGGCCGCACCGCGGACGGGGGAAGGGGAGGACGGGAGTCAGGAGGACGCGCGCGGTCTTCGCGCATAGATGTGTCGCGGGGACCGCCGCACCCCCGGTTTCCCAGGGGGCGGGACGACGGCGGTCCCCGCGAAGGACGCGATCCGGGTCAGGGCCGGATCTCGCATCCGGGCGACGGTGGAGGTCCGGGAGCCGCTCCGTAGTCCGTGTCGCCGTTCGGGTGCCGGCGGGTTTCCCTGCCGACACCCACTAATCTGCCCGAGCCGTGTTAAGCCGGTGCTGCGGCCACGTGTCGCGCTCGTACCGTTTTCGCGAAGCGCGCGTTCCGTTCCCGGGCCGCGCGTCCGGCCGCACGCCGGGGCCTTCCGTCCCGGGCCCCGCGTCCGGCGCTACGGCTGCGCGGGCGTGGCCGAGGCGTCCTTGGCGAGGAACGCCAGGAGGTCCTGCCGACTGACGACGCCCTTCGGCTTGCCCTCCACGAGCACGATCGCGGCGTCGGCCGCGCCCGTGCCGCCGAGCACCGCCATCAGGTCCTCGACCGGTTCGCCGGAGCCGACCTGCGGCAGCGGCGGCGACATGTGCTTCTCCAGCGGGTCGGTGAGCGAGGCCTGCTGGGCGAAGAGCGCGTTCAGCAGCTCCCGCTCGACGACCGAGCCGATGACCTCGGCGGCCATCACGTCCGGGTGTCCGGCCCCGGGCTTCACGATCGGCATCTGCGAGACGCCGTACTCGCGCAGCACGTCGATCGCCTCGCCGACGGTCTCCTCCGGGTGCATGTGGACGAGCGTCGGGATCGGGCCCGCCTTGTAGTCGAGGACGTCGGCGACCCGGGCGGACGGTCCGGTGTCCTCCAGGAAGCCGTAGTCCGCCATCCACTCGTCGTTGAAGATCTTCGAAAGGTAGCCGCGGCCGCTGTCCGGCAGCAGGACGACGACCACGTCGTCGGGTCCGAGCCGCTTCGCGACCTCCAGGGCGCCCACGACGGCCATGCCGCAGGAACCGCCGACCAGCAGCCCTTCCTCCTTGGCGAGGCGGCGGGTCATCTGGAAGGAGTCCTTGTCGGACACGGCGACGATCTCGTCGGTGACCGTCCGGTCGTACGCCGACGGCCAGAAGTCCTCGCCGACGCCCTCGACCAGATACGGCCGGCCGGAGCCGCCGGAGTAGACCGAGCCCTCCGGGTCCGCGCCGACGACCTTGACGGCGCCGCCGCTGGCTTCCTTCAGGTAGCGGCCGGTGCCGCTGATCGTGCCGCCGGTGCCGACCCCCGCCACGAAGTGCGTGATCTTCCCGTCCGTCTGCTCCCACAGTTCGGGACCGGTGGTCTCGTAGTGGGAGCGCGGGTTGTTCGGGTTGGAGTACTGGTCGGGCTTCCAGGCTCCGGGCGTCTCACGGACCAGCCGGTCCGAGACGTTGTAGTACGAGTCCGGGTGCTCCGGGTCCACCGCCGTCGGGCAGACGACGACCTCGGCACCGTAGGCGCGCAGCACGTTGATCTTGTCCGTGGACACCTTGTCCGGGCAGACGAAGACGCACTTGTAGCCCTTCTGCTGCGCGACGATCGCCAGGCCCACGCCCGTGTTGCCGCTGGTCGGCTCGACGATCGTGCCGCCGGGCTGCAGCTCGCCGCTCTGTTCGGCCGCCTCGATCATGCGCAGGGCGATCCGGTCCTTGACCGATCCGCCGGGGTTGAAGTACTCGACCTTGGCCAGGACCGTCGCCTGGATGCCGGCCGTCACACTGCGCAGCCTCACCAGCGGGGTATTGCCTACGAGACTGATCATCGAATCGTGGAATTGCACCGTGTACTCCGGGGTCTCCGAGATGGTGCCGCAAGAGTATGCGTACGGGCACGAGATTGGGCGAAGCGATTGAACGACGGCCACTTGGGGGCAGTTAGCACTGTGTACGGCGGTAGGGCAGTACGGCAAGGAGGAGGTGGACCGGACTGTGTCGAGAGCGAGGGTGGCACGGCGGATCGCGGCGGGCGCGGCCTACGGCGGTGGCAGCATCGGGCTGCTGGGCGCCGCGGCGGTGGGCGTCCTGCTGGCGGAGGTCCAGCTGGCGAAGCGGCAGGTGGGAGGCGGCACCGCACCGGTGCCGCCGAGCGCGGACGGGCGGTACGGGGTGGCGTTCACCGGCCCCGCGGACCCGCTGAGGTTCGGGCTGCTCGGGGACTCCACGGCGGCCGGGCAGGGGGTGCGCCGGGCCGGGCAGACTCCGGGGGCGCTGCTCGCCTCGGGGCTCGCGGCGGTGTCGGAGCGGCCGGTGGATCTGCGGAACGTCGCGCAGCCGGGGGCCAGGTCGGACGATCTGGAACGGCAGGTCTCGCTGCTGCTCGCGGACCCGGCCCGGGTGCCGGACGTCTGCGTGATCATGATCGGCGCCAATGACGTGACGCACCGGATGCCCGCCACCCAGTCGGTGCGCTGTCTCACGACGGCGGTGCGCCGGCTGCGTACGGCGGGGGCCGAGGTCGTCGTGGGCACCTGCCCGGACCTGGGCACGATCGAGCCGGTCTACCAGCCGCTGCGGTGGATGGCCCGCCGCGTGAGCAGGCAGCTGGCGGCGGCGCAGACGATCGGTTCGGTGGAGCAGGGCGGGCGCACGGTGTCGCTGGGCGACCTGCTGGGCCCTGAGTTCGAGGCGAACCCGCGGGAGCTGTTCGGCCCGGACAACTACCACCCGTCGGCGGAGGGGTACGCGACGGCGGCGATGGCGCTCCTGCCGACGCTCTGCGCGGTGCTCGGCCTGTGGCCGGAGACCGACCGGCTGGACGGGGCACGCCGCGAGGACATGCTGCCGGTGGCCAAGGCGGCCTCCCAGGCGGCCAAGGAGGCCGGTACGGAGGTCACGGGGGCCCGGGCGCCCTGGGCACTCCTCAAGCACCGCAGGCGGCGGCGCCTGCCCGCGCCGACGGAGCCGCACCCGCACCCGGAGATGCACGGCGAGGCGGGCGGCTCGACGCGGGTGGAACGGCGCCCCGGCACCGGCACCGGCACGGACACCGCGCCGCGGCACGCCTGAGATGCGCCGCGCGGGGCTGCGGGATGCGCCGTGCGGCACGCCTGCGGATGCGAGGCGCGGGGCCCCCGCAGGACGCGCCGTGCGGGGCCCGCAGGAGGCACCGTGCCGGGCCCGCAGGACGCGCCGTGCGGGGCCCGCAGGAGGCACCGTGCCGGGTCCGCAGGACGCGCCGTGCGGGGCCCGCGCCCTGCTCGCGCCCGGCCCACCGCCAACGAACTGAGCGGTTGCTTAGAAAAGAGGCCCGCATCACACGCCCTGTCGGGTGACCTCAGCAGTACGTCCGGGTAACTTCCAGAGCAGTCCTGCCAGACAGCCTTCCAGCCCTCATGGAGCCGCGTGATGCCCGAAGCCGTGATCGTCTCTGCTGCCCGTTCGCCCATCGGCCGGGCCTTCAAGGGTTCGCTGAAGGACCTGCGCGCGGACGACCTGACCGCCACGATCATCCAGACCGCCCTCGCCAAGGTCCCCGAGCTGGACCCGAGGGACATCGACGACCTGATGCTCGGCTGCGGCCTCCCCGGCGGCGAGCAGGGCAACAACCTGGGCCGCATCATCGCCGTACAGATGGGGATGGACCACCTTCCCGGCTGTACGGTCACGCGCTACTGCTCGTCCTCCCTGCAGACCAGCCGCATGGCGCTGCACGCCATCAAGGCCGGCGAGGGCGACGTCTTCATCTCCGCCGGTGTGGAGATGGTGTCCCGCTTCGCGAAGGGCAACTCCGACAGCCTGCCGGACACCCGCAACCCGCTCTTCGCCGACGCCGAGGCCCGCACCGCGGCCCGTGCCGAGGAGTCCGGCGCGAGCTGGCACGACCCGCGCGAGGACGGCCTGGTCCCGGACGCGTACATCGCGATGGGGCAGACGGCGGAGAACCTGGCCCGGATCAAGGGCGTCACCCGTCAGGACATGGACGAGTTCGGCGTCCGCTCGCAGAACCTCGCCGAGGAAGCCCTGAAGAACGGCTTCTGGGAGCGCGAGATCACTCCGGTGACGACGCCGGACGGCACGGTGGTCTCCAAGGATGACGGCCCGCGTGCGGGTGTCTCCCTGGAGGGCGTGCAGGGCCTGAAGCCGGTCTTCCGCCCCGACGGCCTGGTCACCGCGGCCAACTGCTGCCCGCTCAACGACGGCGCCGCTGCGCTCGTGATCATGTCCGACACCAAGGCGCGCGAGCTCGGCCTGACCCCGCTGGCGCGGATCGTCTCCACCGGCGTCTCCGGCCTCTCCCCCGAGATCATGGGCTACGGACCGGTCGAGGCCAGCAAGCAGGCGCTGAAGCGGGCCGGACTGACGGTCGACGACATCGACCTGGCCGAGATCAACGAGGCGTTCGCCGCCCAGGTGATCCCGTCCTACCGCGACCTCGGCCTGC
The DNA here is from genome assembly GCF_008042275.1 of Streptomyces sp. OR43. Taxonomy (GTDB): domain Bacteria; phylum Actinomycetota; class Actinomycetes; order Streptomycetales; family Streptomycetaceae; genus Streptomyces. The sequence goes on from NZ_RDBK01000043.1 coordinate 822,738, forward strand.
CGCTGGACAAGGTCAACGTCAACGGCGGCGCCATCGCCGTCGGCCACCCCTTCGGCATGACCGGCGCCCGGATCACCGGCACGCTGATCAACAGCCTGCAGTTCCACGACAAGCAGTTCGGCCTGGAGACCATGTGCGTGGGCGGCGGCCAGGGCATGGCGATGGTCATCGAGCGGCTGAGCTGAGCCGGGCCGGCCCCGGTCGTCGCGGGGCGGGCCGATGCACCGCGGGCCCGCCCCCGCAACCGCTCACCTTCTCGTTACGCTCCGGATCCGCCGGATCACCGGCCATCGGCGTCCGCCGGGCCCACACCGCCTTCCGGGCCCTTCGGCCGGACAAAGTGGCCGGTTCCGAGCCCCGACCGTGACCGAATCTCCCCCAGGATGTGACCTATCTCCTGGGGGAGAGTCATTCCCGCAGGTCACACCCGCATCAGGGTTAAACCCCGGGCCCAAAGACCTGTCCAATTCGTGACGTAATGCACTGACACAGGGCGCCGGTACAGGACAAGCTGATGTAGGAAGTCGGGGGATCGATTGAAACCGGGAGTATGTCAGTGAGCGCCATGCCTCTTGCCCTGTTGCTGACCACCGCCGCCGCCACGGCCGTGGGCGCTGCCGCTCTGCACGCCGCTCACGGGCTGCGTCAGCAGGTGGCCGCCCTGCGGAGGGAGCTGGCCGACGGCCGCGCCCACAGTGCGGCCGTACCCGCTCAGAGCCGTAACGAAGCCACCCCTGCCGCCGAAATACGCGCGGCGGTCGCCGAGGCGCTGGCCGAGGAGCGGGAGCGCGAGCTCGCCGAGGCCCGGGCCTTCTGGGCCACGCAGGAGGCGCGCGACGCCGCCGACGCCCCGTCCCTGCTGGGCGGCCTGGCCGGGCTGGGCGAGGACGCCCCGTTCTTCATGCCGCGCCAGAGCGACTTCGCGGGGCTGGAGCCGATGGACCTCGACGCCACGGAGGCGTTCGAGGAACTGACGGAGCTGGCCGAGCTGACGGAACTGGCCGACATGGCCGAGCTCCCGGAGACCGCCGAGTTCGCCGAGGACTCCCCCGAGCTGGCCGCGGCACGCCGCCGCCACCCCTCGCACCCCGACTTCGTGCCGGTGCAGACGCCCGTCGTCACCGACCACGAGCGCACGGTGAACCGCCTGGAGGAGCTGGCCGACAGCCGGACCGAGCTCTCGGACGTGCGCCCCGGCCCGCTGGGCACGCTCGACGTGTACGTCTTCGCCGACGGCACCACGCTCTGTATGACCCCCGGCCACCGCGAGACGGCCGAGCAGCTGGCCGCGTCACTGCGGGCCGGTGAGCACCCCGTGCTCCTGGGCGGTTCCGGCGTCTCCGGCGCGTACGCGCTGACGTTCTCGTGCGGCAAGGACAACGTCTACATACTGGCCGACCGCGTCATCGCGAGCTTCTAGCCCGCGGGACCGGTCTCCGGCTCCACTCCCGGTGCCCAGCGGCTCTCGCCGGCCGCTGCCCCAGGACAGTGCGCTCTCGGCGCGCCCCTGACGAACGCCCGCGCGTGCCCCCTACGCGAAAGCCCGCGCGGCCGCTTCCTCGACGAACTGCACGGCCTCGTCCAGCTCCACGGACGGGGCCATTTCCAGTGCCACGGCCAGGTCCCGCCCCGCGACGGCGAGCTGGTCGCCGATGGCGAAGATCCCGGCGTCCGGCATGATCCGCGGCTCCCTGCCCGGCGCCTCGGCGCGCTGGGCCCGCACCGCCAGCTCCCGCGCCACGGCCAGCCCCTCGGCCGCCGCTCCCCGCTTCAGCCTGCTCTGCGGGGCGGCGCGCAGCCGGTCGGCGAATCGGTCCACGGCGGTGATCAGGGGCGTCGTATCGAGCACCCCGCGACCCTACGCGTACGGCCCGGCGAACAGGAAACGGCCCGCAGGCTCCGTCCTTCCGGAGCCTGCGGGCCGTCGCCGCGATCAGATCGGCGTGACTAGTCGTCGCCGCTGAGGATGGAGAGCAGACGCAGCATCTCCAGGTAGATCCACACCAGGGTCATGGTGAGGCCGAAGGCCGCCAGCCAGGACTCCTCGCGCGGAGCGCCGTACGCGATGCCGTCCTCGACCTGCTTGAAGTCCAGGGCCAGGAAGCACGCGCCGAGGATGATGCCGATGACACCGAAGAGGATGCCGAGACCGCCGCTGCGGAAGCCCAGGCCGTCACCGCCACCGAACGCGGCGAACAGCAGGTTGACCACCATCAGGAGCATGAAGCCCATGGCGGCGGCCATCACGAAGCCGTAGAACCGGCGGGTGACGCGGATCCAGCGCATCTTGTACGCAAGCAGTACACCGGCGAAGACACACATGGTGCCCATCACGGCCTGCATCACGACGCCCGGCGAGATGTACGTGCTCACCGCGCTGGAGATGACCCCGAGGAACACGCCCTCGAAGGCCGCGTACGCGATGATCAGCGCGGGGACGGGCTTGCGCTTGAAGGACTGGACGAGCGACAGCACGAAGGCGATGATCGCGGCGCCGATGGCGATGCCGTACGACTTGCCCAGGTTGGCCTCGTCGACCGGCAGCAGGGCCCACGCGAGCGCGGCGCCGAGCACGACCGTGCCCAGCGTCAGCGCCGTACGGGTGACGACGTCGTCGATCGTCATCACACCGGAGCGCGCCGGCGCCTGCGGGGCGCCGTACTGGGCGTCCGGCTGGGCGTACGGGTTGGTGGCGTACGGGTTCGGGGCGGTGCCCTGTGCGTACGGGTTGGCACCCGCTACGGGGGCCCCGGCCTGCGGTGACGCGTTGAAGCCCGCGTGACCGTTGTCGCGGCTGAAGCCCCGTCGCGAGAAGACCGGGTTGCTGCTCCTCATCTCACTCCTCCATGGCCACCCAGCGTGGCCTTGCCACAAGAGTAATGGGTAGGCAAAACAATCTCCCTAGTGCCAGGGGAGGATCTTTCCGCGATCGGCCGGCCGGCCCACGCTCACCCCGCCTCCCGCGCCGCACGCTCCACGCGGTCGCGATGGCCCGCCCACCACGCGGCGTCGCCGGGGGCCGTGTTGCGGCCCTTCTCCCGCTGGCCCGTGGCCCCGTCGACCAGCTCCCGTACGACGTCGGCGTGGCCCGCGTGGCGCTGGGTCTCGGCGACCATGTGGACGAGAACCCGGTGGAGGGTCAGTTCCTTGCCCTCTCCCCCGGGGAGCAGGCCCGTCGCGTCGAGGTCCAGCGCGTCGATCGTCGCGTCGGAGTGGGCCCACACCCGGCGGTAGCGCGTGATGATCCCGTCACGGGTCTCCTCGGCCGTCGCCCACAGGTCCGCGTTCGGCTCGGCGTCACCGGCGATCCAGAGCTCCGGCGCGTCGGCCGGACGTCCGAAGACGTCGCCGAAGTAGAAGCCCTCGGCTCCGGTGACGTGCTTGACCAGGCCCAGCAGATTGGTGCCCGTGGAGGTCATGGGCCGCCTGATGTCGTACTCCGGCAGTCCTTCCAGCTTCCACAGGAACGCTTCGCGGGCATCCTGCAGATACAGGTGCAGGTCCTTCTTGTAGCCGGTCTCCCGGTCTGCCTCGTGGCCCGTCCTGGTCATGACGCCACTCTGCCCGGGCACCCCGCCAGCGCCCAAGGGATTTTCTCCCCTGCCCCGGGTACGGGGAGAACCGCTCGCCACGCTCGCTTGACCTGGAGCGCGCTCCAGATCCCAGGATGGGCGGCATGGATACCAAAGACACCCGGATCGTCCTCGGCACCATGGACTTCGGCACCCGCGTCGCCCCGGACCGGGCCTTCGCGATCCTCGATTCGTTCGTCGCAGCCGGCGGTGTCTGGCTCGACACCGCGAACTGCTATTCCTTCTGGACCGACCCCGCCGGTGTCGGCGGCGCCAGTGAACGTGTCATCGGTGCGTGGCTGCGGGCCCGCCCGGGCGTGCGCGACACCGTGCGGATCGCGACGAAGGTCCGCCACAACCCGCTCGTCCCGCACGCGCCGGAAAGCGCCGAAGGGCTCTCGGCGCGCGCCGTTCGCTCCGGTGCGGAGGAGAGCCTGGGGCGTCTCGGAGTCGATCACGTCGACTTGCTCTGGGCTCACGCGGAGGACCGTGACGTTCCGCTGGAGGAGACGGTCGGGGCCTTCGGCGAACTCGTCGGCAAGGGAGTGGCCCTGCGGGTCGGGGCGGCGAACCACGCCGCCTGGCGCGTCGAGCGCGCCCGGTCGCTGGCCCGGGAGCAGGGCGTCGAACCGTGGACGTGCCTGCAACTGCGCCACTCGCTCGTCCAGCCGCGCCCGCTCACCCCCGTCGCGGAGGGCGGCCACCGCATGCTCACCGCCGAGGACCTCGACCTCGCGCGCGCGGAAGAGCTCGCCGTGTGGTCGTACAGCTCCCTGCTGTGGGGTTCCTACGTGCGCCCGGACAGGCCGCTTCCCACGACCTACGATCATCCTGGGACCACCCGGGTGCTCGCGGTCCTGGACGACATCGCCGGCGAACTCGCGGCTACGAAGAACCAGGTCGTCCTCGCGTGGCTGATGCTTCAGGGGATCGACCCCATCGTCGGCGCAAGCCGGGTGGAGCAGATCGAGGAGGCACTCGCCGCACGCCGTGTGCGGCTCGGTGCCGAGCACCTGGCACGCCTCACCGAAGCCCGGTAGCGGCGGTCACGGAAGGAGCACCATGACGGCCATCACCCCGGCCACGGCCGCCGACCGCACCGGCGTGTCCATCGACACCCTGCGCTACTACGAGCGCGAAGGGCTCATCGGCCCGATCCGGCGCTCAGCCGGCGGACGCAGGGAGTACACCGAGGACGACGTCTTCTGGATCGGTCTCGTCTCGTGCTTCCGCGAGGCCGGTCTCGGCATCGCGGACCTGCGGGGGTTCGTCGCCATCCTGCGCGCCGAACACCCTCCGCAGGAGCGCGTCGCCTTCCTGCGCGAGCGCCGTACCGCCCTGGAACAACAGGTGGCGGCACTCCACCGGGCCATGCAGGTCCTCGACGACAAGATCGCCTACTACAGCTGAGCCGGACGCCGGCAGCCGCTTAGTCCCGCGACCCGGCCGCCGACGCCTCGGCCAGGCGCTCGAACGTCTCGTTGAGCACCGCTCGGCGTTCGTCCTTGTACTCCGGCTTCGGCTCCAGGCCGTCGATCGTCGCCTCCCACACCCCCAGGAACGTCTTCTGCCAGCCCCGGATCACCTCGGGCGACGGGAGCGTCACACCGACCCAGCCCTGCCGGTCCAGGACGAGGAGCAGTTCCAGGTTGCAGGGGACGGTGACGCCCCAGTACTCGTCCGGTTCGAGCTCCACGGGGTCACCGGCCATCGCCTCCGTCACTTCGGCCACCAGCCGGCCGGCCAGGTCCCCGAGGTGGTCCGCCGCCGTGTCGCTGTCGAAGTTGCCCGCGCCCCATGTGCCCACTGTTCCGCCTCCGCGCCGTGCGTCGTCGATTCCGTACGCAGATCACAGCAGAGGGCACTGACAATCGCGGGGACGGCCGGTCAGGAGAACAGGTTCTCCGGGAAGTCCGTGAGGAACATCAGCAGCACCAGCGCCATGAGCAGCAGCGAGACGGCTCCCTCGGACAGCGCGGCGCGCGGGCTGCCCGCCAGGGTGGCCGTCCGGTGCGGGTCGGCCGGGTCGTAGCGGACCGTGACCCGTGCCCCCTCGTGGAATCGCTTGTTGCCGCTGTTCCGGAACTCGACCCACTCCCCGTTCTGCGCGGTGAACGCGAACACGTGCGAGGACCGCCGGTCGCCCGAGGAGCCCGTCGCCGTGTCGCGCTCGTCCACCCGGACGCAGCGCGCCGGGGCAGAGACGCCGGAGCGTGCGCCGCGCAGCTGCTGGACGGTCCGGCCCAGGGACCTGAGCGCCACCAGCGCGACGACACCGGTGAGTACGAGCGACGTGTCCATGGAGACCTTCTAACCGTTGCGCAGCCTGTCGACGAGGAAACCCACCGCACAGCCAACCACCAGGACCACCAGCTGCACCAGGAACGTGATGACGGTGAGATCACTTCCCTGGGACAGGAAGATCACCAGCTGGAGGACGACGGCGGGGGTGAACGCCGCGATGAAGTGCCGTACCTGCGACTCCCGTGACGCGCCCTGGTGCACGGCCGCCGCCGCCCACACGCCCAGCGCGACGCAGGCCGCGGACGGCAGGTGCAGCAGCAGGACGGTGCGGACCGGTGAGGCCATGGTGGAGACGTCGTCGCCCGTGATGACGTCCCAGACGAGCACGGCGAGGACCAGCTGCGTCACCAGCGTCACCACGATGCCGGCGGCCCAGGGCAGCATGAGGTTCATCAGCCGCGGCCGGTCGTGGGCGGGTGCGGCGTACCCGCGGTGTGCGTCGTATCTGGACATTCGGCTGCCTCTTCGTCGTCGCCCGGCGTTCGGGCGCTACTTCACCTGGATGCTGTCGACGATCTTCGTCCGGTCCGCGTCACTGAGCTTGCCCGCCTGGGCGTCGATGCGGACGGAGTAGATCTTTCCCTCGGAGTCGACGCCCGTGATGACCACGCCGTCGACCGTCGCGCCCTTCGGGGGCGACTGCGGCACACCCGTGCCGGTGTAGGTGAAGTCGATGCGCTTGGCATCCTTCGCCCCCTTGATGCCCGCGTCCTTCGTGCTCTTCACCTCGGTGGTCGCCATGAGGAGCGCCCGGCCGACCGAGGCGGCGTCGTCGCCGGTCGAGGCCTCGGCGAAGCCGCTCTGGATCGACACCTTCACCGTCGGCCGGCCCCCCTCGCTCCGCAGGGCCGCGGCGTCGTTGAGATTGCCGCGCTCCGCCTTGCTCTGCTCGGTGAGAACCGGCGGATAGGCGAGCGACACCGTGGGTCCCGCGAGCTTCTTCCAGCCGCTGGGCGCGGCGGGCGCGGCCGCGTCCGATCCCTTCTCCCCGCCGCAGGCGGCGAGCATCAGACCGGCGGTGAGGACGGCGGTCGTGACGGCGGCAGTCCGCACCGTCCGCCGGACGGAAAGCTTGGTCATGATCAGGTCTCCTTGTACCGGTGAATCACTTGGCACAGTAGCTGTACGGGAAGAACGAGCGCTGGCCTCCGGAAGGAGCCCCGAGGAACTCGGCCTTCGTCAGGCTCTTCTCCGACTCGGAGGTGGTGTAGGCGCCGTTGATGCCGGCGATCTCCAGGTTGATGTCGAGGCCGATCTCCTCGGACGAGGACGATCCGTCGTACTCCTGCTTGCTGACCTGGCCGTGGTTGAACGCGTAGTGGCCGAACGGGTCGCCCGCGCCGGGGTCCTTGGTCGGCACCGGCGTCCCGGTGAACAGGTAGGTGAAGGCGCTGTTCATACCCTGGCCGGAGAACATCTGGGCCTTGATGGCGTCGGACTCGGCCTGGGACATGTTCTTGTCGTCCAGGGGGACGGTGGTGGTGATGACCTGGGTGGTCGTCCCGCCGCCCTTCTTGTTGCCGTTCACGTCGCCCTTGAGACCGGCATTGGCCTCCGCCTTGCCCTCCAGGGTCCGCGTCATCGTGATGCTCTTCACCTTGCCGGTCTTGCTGTCGACCGTGACGGTGATGGCGCCCGCCGCCGACCCGGCGGCCTCCGCGCCCGCCTTGACCGGTCCGGCCTCGCCCTTCGCGTACGCACCGCCGGTGGCCTTGGCCTGGTACGTGTACGCGTCGGTGTTGTTGATGTGGTTCTGCGTCAGCGTGACTTCGTGCGACCCGGAGATCTTGACGCCGGCCTCGACGGTGGCGCCGGGCTTCGGGGCCGGGGTGGTCGTGCCGTCCGCGTTGGTCGTGTCGGGGGCGTTCATCCCCGCGCCGAACTGGAGACCGGCCTGGGCGGCGACTTCGAGGCTGATCTTCTGCGTGGTGATGTGCTTGTTGCCGAGCTTGTCCTCGATGTTCTTCTTGAGGCGGCTCTCCTTGGCCTTCGGCCCCTTGCCGAACCAGCTGGCGATCTCGGTGGACCCGCCGACGATCGGGCTGAGGTTGGAGAGCTTGTTCAGCCGGCTGAGCTTCTTGTACTCCTCCAGGTCCTTGCGGAACTGGTCCGCTTCCTCCTGGCTGTCGAAGACCCAGGTGTCGCCCGTGGTGACCGTGAGGCCGGCGCCGATCTCGACCTTGTCCTTGCCCACGTCACCGATCTTGATACCGGCCTTGGGCTTCTCCGTGCCCTTGACCGAGCCGGCGTCCGTGAAGGTGAGGGAGACCTGCTCGTCGTTGTCGTCGATCTTGCCGTCTTTGTTGACGTCCGTCTTGGCCTTGGTCGTCGTCTCCTCGAAACCGAACTCGCCACCGAACTCGATCCCGAGCGTCTCGAACGAGACCCCGAACTTGCCGCCCTGCGTGCCGGACTTGGTCACGGTGGCGCAGGTGAGGGGCTCGAACTCGGCGTTGGGATCGCCGCTCGCCTCGCCTTCCTTGCCGCCGCCGCAGCCCGCGCTGCCGCCGCCCACCGACGAGACGAGGCACTGGATCCGGTCGGTTATCCGCCCGCCGACGCCGGCCGCCGCCATACCGCCGATCAGGGCGACGACGACCAGAATCGTGCCGAGGTACTCGAACGCGGTGGCTCCCCGGTCACCCCATCTGCTGCTGGGTATGGGCTCCCGGTACCTCGTCCGCGGCATGGCTTGTCCTCCCGTATGGCCTTAGGGCAGGGAGGCTATGAGAGGTGCGGGTGTTCCGGCACGGGCCCGTGGGCCCAAATGCGGGGCCTCATTCCGGACGTACGAGCGAACGGCAGTGGGCCCAGTGGGTCCGGGCGGGCCCTGCGGAGATCTCGCGGAGCCGGACCGGACCCCGGCCCTACGGCGCCCGGTGCGGTGCACGGCGTACGGCGAGGACGGCCAGGTCGTCCTGTTGCACCCCGGCGGTGAACTCCCGCACATCGTCGACGAGCGAGCCGACCAGCCGGCCCGCGGTGATGTCGACGCGGCCGCCGAGACGTGCCTCGAGCGGATAGAAGTCGCCCTCGCGCGATCGGGCCTCGGTCAGGCCGTCGGTGCACAGCAGCAGGGTGGCCCCGGCGGGAAAGGCGAACCAGCCCACCGTGCGCGGTGCGTCGACCAGACTCGCCAGGCCCAGCGGCACGTGTTGGTCCTCCTCGCCGACGACGGTGACGGCGCCCTCGTGCAGCAGGTAGGGCGGGATGTGGCCGCACCCCACGACCTGGGTGTCGGTGCCCGCGCCCACGCCCAGGACCAGCGCGGTGACGAACCGTTCGGGCTCGCCGCGCTGTCCGGCGTAGTCGTTGTGCCGGACGACCGCCGCTTCCAGCGCGTCGACGAGCGCGGTCACCGTCGGCTCGCGGTGGGCCGCCTCCCGGAAGGCGCCCACCACGTCGATGGCCATCCCGATGGCGGCCAGGCCCTTGCCCTGGACATCACCGATCAGGATCCGGGTGCCCCAGGCCGTGGCCACCACGTCGTAGATGTCGCCGCCGACGAGTTTGTCCTCCTGCAAGGGCTCGTAGACGCCGTCCACCAGAACGTCGTCGGTGAGCAGCGGCAACGGCCGCAGGATCTGCCGCTGCATCGCCGCCGCGGTGGACCGCAGCCGCACCAGGGCGCCCTCACGCATGACGCGCACCCGGGCGCCGTAGACGGCCAGCGTGCCGAAGCCCAGGGCGAACACCGCCAGAATCAACCGGTCGAGGATCCGCTCCCCGGGCTGGAAGACCAGCGGCTCGATGACGACGAGGATCACCCACGCGGAGACCATCGCCGTCTGGCGCGGGCTGCACAGGGCGGCGGCGAACGCCGGGAGGTACACGAGCAGCCCGAGGAGGAGCACCGCGGTCCCGGTCAGCAGGCCGAAGACGACAACCACGGCCGTCGCCGCCAGGGTGGCCAGGACGACGCCGCGGGTGGAAGGCGTACGGATGGCGGTGCCGTCGCCGCTGTCCGACGCGGTCTGCGCCGAGGACCTCGCCGCGCGCAGCGGACCGGACATGCGGGCATCCTCCAGCGGCGATGGGCTCGCGCATGCGTGTACATGCGCGGAACGGGACGGGGCCCTCGATCATCCCTGCCCGTCACGGGACCGCGGGGAGGCTGGCCGTCACCCGGCCGAAGTGCGCCCGCACGGAGGGGAGAGCCCGGATCGCTCCTGGCCCGTGCCCGCCGCGGCGGGCGTTCCGAGGGGCGGATCCGGTGCGAGGAATCTCGGACGGCGGACCGCCGGAGGCCGGCCCGCCTCCCCTGGACGAGCCGCGCGGTGGTGCCCGGAACCGGACTCGAACCGGTACGCCCCCGAGGGGCAGCGAGGTTTAAGCTCGCCGTGTCTGCATTCCACCATCCGGGCTTGGCGCGCGGCTCCGCGTTGGCACATGACCCTATCCGGGGGCTCCCCCCGGCCGGACGGACAGTGGCTCGATGTTGTCTTATTTTATTGATCGCTTGAGGGTCCGTCAGCACACGTGGGAGGCATAGTCACATGGCTGGGCGGGGTGGCGGGTGCGGCGGACGCGTATCCGAATTGACGGAAAGTCGCCGCACCCACACAGCCGATTCGCCAGGGGCGCGCCACGGATCGCCAGGGGCGCGCCACCCCTACCGGGGAAGGCCGTCGTTGACGCACCGCAGCACCGGGTGCGCGCCCAGTGCCTCCGGGTGGGCCAGGACCGCACCTGTGATCATGAACACCCTGCTCTCCCCCGGCAGCAACGTGACGAGCATCTCGTCCACCTCGGCCGCCGGGTCGAGCCGGTCGGGGAAGAGCGCGAGGTCCCGCAGGAGGGTGCGGGCCGTCACCTCGACGCGGTAGCCGGGCGCCTCGGCCCCGCTCTCCGTCACCGTGACGTCGTACCGGGCCGGCGGCAGCGCGAGGCGGGTGTCCTCCTCGTAGAACTCCACCGCCCGGGTGGAGCCGAGACGCGCGGCCAGGAGCTCGCGGGTCCGGTCGCCCGGCTCGGCGACCGACGGCGGCAGCGGGACCCGGGTGACCGCGCGGGCGGCCGTGCTCACGACCACCTCCTCCTCGGCCAGCACCGCCCCGTCCAGGCCGTGCCGGGTCAGCCGCAGCGTGCCGGTCCAGGGCTCCGGGGCGTCGTTGACGAGATGGACGGCGCCGTCGCGCACGGCGATCAGGCGGTCCGCGTACACGGCCCGCAGGGCGTACCAGAGGGGCTTGCGGCGGCCGTCGCCGTCGACGGCCGACCAGGAGACGACCGGCCAGCAGTCGTTGAGCTGCCACACGATCGTGCCCATGCAGTACGGGGTGTGGGAGCGGAAGTGGCGGATGCCGAAAGCGACGGCGCGGGCCTGGTTGAGCTGGGTGAGCCAGTGCCAGTCGTCGAAGTCCGCACCGGGCCGCGGCAGGTGGTCGCCCAGGCCCCGGAGCAGCTTGGCGTTGCCGTCCTCGGCCTTCTGGTGGTGGGCCAGGAGCGGGGCGTCGGGGGTCAGCGGGCCGCTGACCGCGCGACGCAGGGTGGCGTACGCGGGCGGGCCCTGGAAGCCGAACTCGGCGACGAAACGGGGCACGCGGTCGGCGTAGGCGCGGTAGTCGGCCCGGTTCCACACGTCCCAGATGTGGATGGTGCCGTGCGCCGGGTCCTGCGGGTGGATGTCCTCGGTGCCGGAGTAGGGCGAGCCGGGCCAGTAGGGCCGGGTCGGGTCGGTTCCGGCGACGATCGCGGGGAGCAGCTCGTGGTAGTAGCCGTGGCCCCAGGTGCGGTCACCCAGTTCCTTCTGCCATCCCCAGTCGGCGTGGCCCTCCAGGTTCTCGTTGTTGCCGCACCACAGGACGAGGGAGGGGTGCGGGGAGAGGCGGGTGACGTTCTCCCGGGCCTCGGCAGCCACCTCGTCCCACAGCGGCTGTTCCTCGGGGTAGGCGGCGCAGGCGAAGGGGAAGTCCTGCCAGACCAGCAGGCCCCTCTCGTCGGCCAGTTCGTAGAAGTCGTCGCTCTCGTAGAGGCCGCCGCCCCAGACCCTGACCAGGTTGACGCCCGCCGCGACTGCCTGGTCGAGGCGGTCGGAGATCCGCTGCCGGGTGACGCGGGCGGGGAAGCAGTCCTCGGGGATCCAGTTGACGCCGCGTACGAAGACGGGTTCACCGTTGACGACGAACCGGAACGCGTCGCTTTCCAGCACGACCCCGCGGAAGCCGGTCCTGCCCTGCCAGACACGGGCGCCGAGGCGGACGGTGACGTCGTACAGGGGCTGCTCGCCGTGGCTGTGGGGCCACCAGAGCTCCGCCCCGGGGACGGAGAGGGTGACGGTGGCCCGGTTCTCGCCGGCGAGGACGGTGAACGGGGCGCGCTCGCCCGCGACCTCCACGACGGCTTCGAGTGCCTCCTGGCCGGACCGGTCGACGTCCAGCTCGGCGGTCAGGCGCGGCACCCCGTCCGCGTCCAGATCCGGCAGCAGCTTCACGGACGCGATGCGCGGCCCGCTCCAGGTCTCCAGCGCGACCGGCCGCCAGATGCCGGACGTGACCAGCGTGGGCCCCCAGTCCCAGCCGAAGTTGCACGCCATCTTGCGGATGAAGGCGTACGGCTCCGCATAGGCGCCGGGCCGGTCGCCCAGCCGGTCGCGCAGCTCCTCGGCATAGGTGTACGGGGCGGTGAACCGTACGTCGAGGGTGTTGGCGCCCTCGGCCAGCAGGGCGCGGACGGAGAAGCGGTAGCCGCGGTGCTGGTTGGCGGTGCGGCCCACCTCGATGCCGTTGAGCAGGACGGTGGCGACGGTGTCGAGGCCCTCGAAGCACAGGTCGGCGTGGTCGTGCTCGTCCGGCGTCCAGTCGAACGTGGTGCGGTACGTCCAGTCGGTGCGGCCGATCCAGGTCAGCCGGTTCTCGTTGTCGTCCAGGTACGGGTCGTCGATCAGCCCCGCCGCGAGCAGGTCGGTGTGGACGCAGCCGGGCACGGTGGCGGGGACGCCCCCTGTGGGGAGCCCCACGGGCACGGGGCCGTCCGCGCTGAGCGTCCAGCCGTCGTGCAGGGGCAGGTGGCGAAGGGTCACGCGGAGGTCCTTCCGCAGTCGGGGAGCTGGGCGCAGGCGACGAAGTGGTCCGGCTCGGTCTCGTACAGGTCGGTGTCCGGCGAACCCGCCTCGTGGAAGGCGCAGTGCTCCACCGGCTCGGGCGGGTCCCACGGGGTGTTGAGGCGGGGCACGGCGGCCAGCAGGGTGCGGGTGTAGGGGTGGAGCGGGTTGCCGAACACCTTCTGGGTGTCGCCGCGTTCGACGATCCGGCCGCGGCGCAGCACCACGGTCTTCTCCGCCAGGTAGGTGCCGAGCGCGAGGTCGTGGGTGATGTAGAGGACGCCGAGGCCGCGTTCCTTGAGGGCGGCCAGGAGGTTGAGGACGTCGATGCGGGTGGAGGCGTCGAGCATGCTGGTGATCTCGTCGGCGACCAGGAAGCTCAGGTCGAGCAGGAGGGCGCGGGCGATGAGGAGGCGTTGCAGCTGGCCGCCGCTGAGCTGGTGCGGGTAGCGGCCGAGCACCTGTCCGGGGTCCAGGCGGACGTCCCGTACGGCCTTCTCGACGCGGTCGGCCCACTCCTTGTCGGAGACGCCCGGGTGGTAGGCGCGGCGGATCATGTCGAAGACGCGGTCGGCCCGGAAGACGGGGTTGTAGCAGGAGAAGGGGTCCTGGAAGACGCCCTGGACGCGGCGGTAGAAGTCCTTGCCGGGACGGACGGGGCGGCCGTCCAGGGTGAGGCTGCCGGAGCTGACTCCGGTCAGGCCGAGGATCATCCGGCCGATGGTGGACTTCCCGCTGCCGCTCTCGCCGATGAGGGAGACGACCTCGCCGGGCTCGGCGGTGAAGGACACCCGGTCCACCGCGGTGACGGAACCGCCGCCGAAGGCTCCGGCGCGGTAGGTCTTGGTGACGTGGTCGAGGGTCAGCATCAGGCCTTCCAGCATGCGACGGAGTGACGGGGGGCGATCTCCACGACCGGGGGTTCCTCGGCGCACTGCTCGTCGGCGAGCGGGCAGCGGTCGCGGAAGCGGCAGCCGGCCGGGGGGTTCAGCAGGGAGGGCGGGGCGCCCGCGATGCCCTTGAGGGGCTTGTCGGCGTACCGGGCGCCGACCTCGGGGAGCGAGCCGAGCAGCAGCTTGGTGTACGGGTGGCGGGGCGCGGTCGTCAGGACCTTCGTGGGCGCCTTCTCGGCGAGCTTGCCCGCGTACATCACCATGATCGAGTCGGCGATGTGCGAGGTGAGACCGAGGTCGTGCGTCACGAAGATCATGCTGGTGACCAGGCCCTTGTCGCGCAGCCCGGTGAGCGCGCCGACGACGGCCCGCTGGGTGGAGACGTCCAGGGCCGAGGTGACCTCGTCGGCGATGAGGACGGACGGGTCGAGGAGGGTGGAGATCACCATGACGGTGCGCTGCTTCATGCCGCCGGACAGCTCGATCGGGTAGCGGTTCAGGACGTCGTGGTCCAGGCCCACCAGGTCGAGGCGGCGGTGCAGTTCGGGCGTGTCCACGCTGACGCCGCGGGAGGCGAGCAGCTCGCGGATCATGCGTCCGATGCGCCGGGTCGGGTTGAGTGCGCTCATCGAGTACTGCGGCACGAGCGATATCCGGTGGAAGCGGAAGGCGTTCATCGCGCGGTCGTCGGCGACCGGCACGTCGTCCCCGTCGAGGGTGACGGTGCCGCCCGCGTGCCGCATCCGGCCGTCGAGGCGGATCAGCGACTTGCCGAGCGTCGTCTTGCCGCAGCCCGACTCGCCCGCCAGGCCCAGGATCTCCCCGTCGGCCAGGTCGAACGAGACGCCGTCCAGGGCCCGGACCTCGCCGCGCAGGGTGCGGTAGTGGACCCGCAGGTCGGTCACGGTCAGGGTCATGTGCTCAGGGCCTCTCCGGGATCGGTCACGGTGGAAGTCATCTCTCAGGCCTCCCGGAGCTTCGGGTTGAAGACCTCGTCGAGGCCGACGTTGGCGACGTAGAGCGCGCCGACGATCGCGGTGATCCCGGCGCCCGGCGGGACGAACCACCACCACATGCCGAGTTGGAGCGCGCTCCACTGCTGGGCGCTCTGCAGCATCATCCCGAGCGAGACGCCCTCGGTGGGGCCGAGCCCGATGAAGTCGAGGGAGGAGGCGATCAGGACGGACCCGCCGAAGAGCAGGATGAACATCATGAAGAGGTACGAGCTCATGTTGGGCGCGATCTCGCGGAAGACGATCCGCCAGGTGCCGCTGCCGCTGAGCCGGGCCAGGTCCACGAACTCCCGGGTGCGCAGCGAGAACGTCTGCGCACGGATCGCGCGCGCCGCCCAGGGCCAGGAGGTGAGCCCGATGAACAGGCCCTGCACGGGAACCGAGCGGACGCCGAGGTAGGCGTTGATGATCAGCAGCACGGCGAGCGCGGGCAGCACCAGGACCACGTTGGTCAGCATGTTGAGGATCTCGTCGACCGCTCCGCCGCGGTAACCGGCCAGGAAGCCGACGAGCATGGCGATGACGGCGGCGATGGCCCCGCCGACGACCCCCACCAGGAAGGTGGCGCGCAGCCCGTGCACGAACTGGGCGTACACGTCCTGGCCGAAGGTGGTGGTGCCCATCCAGTACGTGCCGTCCGGCGGCGCGGCCTGCGGGCCCACGTACTCGTTCGGGTCGGCGTTGTCGAGCAGCGGCGGTCCGATGATGCCGGTGAGCAGGAGCAGCACGACGACGGTGAACCCGATGATGAGTTTCGGGTTGCGCACGGCGTAGTGGAGCGTCTCTCGGCCGGGGCGGGCCGCGGCCGCGGTGGGTGCGGCGGTCGGCGCGGCGGTCTCGGTGGCCGGTTCGGGCACGGTGCTCATGACTGGCCTCCTGCCATGCCGGTACGGGTCCGGGGGTCGACGACGACGTACACGATGTCGATGAGGAAGTTGGCGATCAGTACGCCGATGACGATGAACAGGAACGCGCCCTGGAGCAGGAAGAAGTCCTGGTTCTGGATCGCGGCCAGGATCAGCGAGCCGAGTCCTGGATAGGCGAAGACGATCTCGGTGACGAGGGCCCCGGCCACCAGGACGCCCAGTTGGAGGGCGAGTCCGGTGATCTGGGGCAGGACGGCGTTGCGGAAGGCGTAACGGCGGATGAGCCGCTGCGGTGCGCCGAGGGCCGACAAGTAGGAGGAGTAGTCGGACTCCAGCTCGTAGATGATCATGTTGCGCATGCCGATGGCCCAGCCGCCGAGCGCGACCAGGAAGAGCGAGAGGAACGGCAGCACCCAGTGCTGGAGCAGGTCCCAGACGAAGGCGCCGGACCAGCTCGGCTGGATGTCGAGGCTGTAGCCGCCGGAGAGCGGGAACCAGCCCGCCTTGGAGCCCAGCGCCCAGGCGAGGATGACGGCGATCCACATGTACGGCATCGCGGTCAGCAGGTAGCCCACCGGCAGCACGGTGTTGTCGAGCACCTTGCGGCGGGCGGCCAGCGCCCCGGCCCAGTTGCCGACGAACCAGCTGAGCAGGACCGACGGGATCATCAGCCCCAGCGTGTACGGGAGCGCGTCGAGCAGCACGTCGGCGACGGGCTTGGGGAACACCCAGATGGACAGCCCGAAGTCGCCCTGGAGCAGGGCGCCCCAGAAGTGCAGGTACTGCTGCCAGACGGGCTCGTCGAACCCGAACAGGTTGTTGTAGTAGGCGCGCATGGCCTCGACTGCCTCGGGCTGCGAGACCCGGGCCCTGGCCACCATGGCGGCGACGGGGTCGCCGGGCATGAAGCGCGGGATCATCCAGTTGACGGTGACGGCGACGACGAACGTCAGCGCGTAGATCAGAAGTTTGCGGGCGAAGTAGCGGCGCAAGGGAGCTCCCCGGAGAGAGCCCCGCCGTACGGGCGGCGGTCAGGGCTGCGTGCGCACGGCGGGGCGGTCATGGAATCGAGAACGGCCGGCACACGGCCGGCCGCCCCCACGGAACGGCCGGCACGGGGCCGGTCCTTCTCGGCGCGACCGGCGCGGAGCCGGTCCTTCTCGGAACGGCCGGCGCGGGGCCGGTCCTTCTCAGAACGGCCGTGTCACTTGACGGGCTTGATCTGGGTGAGCGCTTCGAAGCCGCCCATCTCCAGCCAGTTGCGCCACAGCGCCGGTGCGTACTTGGGCGCACCCGCGGCGTCCGACGGCCAGTTCGTCCAGCTTCCGGTGGTGGACTGGGCCCAGAGGCCGTTGTACCAGAGCGGAATGACCGGCATCTCCTTGAGCTGGATCGCCTGGATCTTCGAGATGACCTTCTTCATGCCCTCGGTGTCGTCCGTCTTCACCCCGCCGAGCTCCTGGACGAGCTTCCAGGCCTCCTCGTTCTCGTACCGGCCGAAGTTGACGGTGTTCTGCTGCTTCTGGACGGGCAGCTGGAACATGTACTCGTAGTACGTCCACGGGGTGCTGGAGAGCTGGCGCTCGTTGTTGACGACGAGGTCGAAGTTGCCCTTGCCGCGGGTCTCGTTGAGGGCGTTCGCGTCGGGGAACTCGGTGGTGATGCTGATGCCCGCGTCCTTGGCGGACGAGGCGATGACCTTGGCGGCCTCCATCCAGTCGGTCCAGCCGGTGGGCACGGCCAGCTTCAGACTGATCTTGGAGCCGTCCTTGTTCTCCACGAGGCCGTCGCCGTCGGTGTCCTTGTACCCGGCGTCCGCGAGGATCTGCTTGGCCTTGTCGGTGTCGAAGGAGAAGCCCTCACGGGAGACCAGGTCCTGGTCGACGAACTTGTCCCACTGCGGGAGCAGGCCCGTCGGGTTGGCGGGCTTGACCAGCTCCCCGTACACGCCCTTGACGATCTTCTCCGTGTCGACCGAGGCGGCGAGCGCCCGGCGGAAGGCCGCGTCGTTCATCGGCTTCTTCGTGGTGTTGGGCACCAGCCAGGCCGTGTTGGCGGAGAGCATGTAGGGCGGCTTGTCGTAGTACGAGACGACCTTCTTGCTCTTGATGAGCGAGGAGGCGCCGGGCAGGAAGTTGTTGCTGAGGTCCAGCTGGCCCTGACCCAGCTGACCGATGACCACCTCGTTGCTCGGGTTGGACACGTCGACGATGTAGCGGGGCGCGGGCTTCATGGAGAGCGCCTTGACGCCCCACCAGTCGTCGCGCCGCTGCCACACGACCCGGTCCTGGGAGTGGCTCTTGAGCGTGTACGCACCGGAGCCGACCGGCTTGTCGTTGACGCCGTCGAGGATCTCCTTCTCGGAGCGGGTGCTCCAGATGTGCTCCGGGACGATCGGCTGCCCGTAGAGGGTGAAGTCCCACTCCTGGTAGCGGGCCTGCTTGAAGGTGAAGCGGACCGTCGTGGCGTCCACCGCCTTCGCGTCCGACAGCCAGCTCCACAGGGTGTGGAAGGACGAGGCCTCGATCTTGCCGAGCCCGTAGGAGTACGCGACGTCCTTGGCGGTCAGCGGCTTGCCGTCCGACCAGGTGATGCCCGGACGGAGCTTCATCTCGTACGTCTTGTCGCCGGTCCAGCTGCCCGACTCCGCGAGCCAGGGCGTCAGCTTGCCCTCGTTGGGGTCGAAGTGGAACAGCGTCTCGTAGACCAGTCCCTTGGTGCCGGTGGCGTGGTCCCAGTTGTGCAGCGGGTTGTAGTTGGCCGGCGGCCCCCACTGCGTACCGGTGGTGTAGAGCGTCTCGTTGCGCGGGAGCGCGCCGCCCCCTTTGCCGCCCGTGCCGCCGGAGCCGCCCGCCGAGGAGCCGCCCCCCGTGCACGCGGTGGCGGCGAGTGCGATCACGGCGAGCGTGGCCGCGGTCCGTCCCCCGAATCCCGTGCCCATCGTCCCTCCTTCTCCCCGCCGTCCTTGCCGAGCGGAGTTACTGAACCGGGTAAGTGCCGTGAAGCTAAGGCCGCCCGGAGAGCATGTCAAGGGTGCGGGAGCGCTCCCATCCCTTTATTTTCAGGGCCAGTTGAGCGATCATCGCTCCAGGAGAAGAGCCGCACGCGAGAGGGCCGGAGTCCAAGGCGTTTCATGTAATACGAACCGGTTAAGCGAGGTCGCATTGCCCAGGCACCGCCCCACGATCGCCGATATAGCCCGCCGGGCCGGGGTTTCCAAGGTCGCGGTGTCCTACGCCCTCAACGACCGTCCGGGCGTCTCCGCCACGACCCGCGCCACCATCAAGGCCATCGCGCAGGAGATCGGCTGGCAGCCCAACAGTGCCGCCCGCGCCCTCACCCGCGCCCGGGCCGACACCGTGGGCCTCGCCCTCTGCCGGCCCGCCCGGCTGCTCGGCGTAGAGCCCTTCTTCATGGAGCTGATCAGCGGCATCGAGAGCGAACTCTCGCCGCGTGGCTGCGCCCTGCTCCTCCAGGTCGTCACCGATCCGGCGCAGGAACTGGAGGTCTACCGCCGCTGGTGGGGAGAGGGCCGGGTGGACGGCGTGTTCCTCGCCGATCTGCGCAGCCCCGACCCGCGCATCGAGGGCGTCGCCGAACTGGGCCTGCCGGCCGTGGTGATCGGCCACCCCTCGGCGGCCGGACCGCTCCCCTCCGTATGGTCGGACGAGTACACGGCGCTCCGGGACACGCTCACGTACCTGACCGCACTGGGCCACCGGTCCATCGCCCGGGTCGCCGGGCTTCCCGGCCTCAACCACACGGACCTGCGCGACCGGGCCCAGGCCGGGATCTGCGCCGAACTCGGGCTCGGCGAGCCCGTCATCGTCCACACCGACTACTCCGGCCAGGACGGGGCGCACGCGACGCGACGCCTGATCAGCTCGCCGCGACGGCCCACCGCCGTCGTCTACGACAACGACATCATGGCCGTCGCCGGTCTGTCCGTGGCCCAGGAGATGGGCCTGGACGTACCGGCCGACCTCTCTCTCGTCGCCTGGGACGACTCCCAGCTCTCCCGCGTGGTCCGCCCGCCGCTCACCGCACTGAGCCGCGACATCCCGGCATACGGGGGCCATGCCGCACGCATCCTGCTGTCCCTCGTCGCCGACGGCGCGGCGACGGGCTACGAGGACGCGGCGGCCCGGCTCGTCCCGCGCGGTTCCACGGCACCACCGCGGTAGGGGGCGGTGTCATACCGCAGGAGGACACCGGGCCCTGCGCGGTGCGACTCAAGGCTGCCCCCGGAACGGGCATCGGGAGTGACGACCGGCGGCCGGCCGGCGGAGAGGATGGAGCAGTGCCCCTGCCCCGGGCCCCCGCCGCCCGGCGTGGCCGCCGGGCGGGCCCCCGTCCCGTACGCACCCGACCCTGGAGTCTCCCGTGACCACCATGTCCACCGCTCACCGCGCCACCGCGGTGGCCGCCCGCGCCACGGAACTGTCGAAGGTCTACGGGGAGGGCGAGACCAAGGTGACCGCCCTGGACCGGGTCACCGTGGACTTCCCGCAGGGCGAGTTCACCGCGATCATGGGCCCGTCCGGCTCCGGCAAGTCCACGCTGATGCACTGCGTCGCCGGTCTCGACAGCTTCACCGGCGGTTCCGTGCGCATCGGCGAGACGGAGCTGGGGGCCCTCAAGGACAAGCAGCTCACCCAGCTGCGCCGGGACAAGATCGGGTTCATCTTCCAGGCGTTCAACCTGCTGCCGACGCTGACGGCGCTGGAGAACATCACGCTGCCGATGGACATCGCGGGCCGCAAGCCCGACCAGGCGTGGCTGCACAAGGTCATCGAGATGGTGGGCCTCGCCGACCGGCTGAAGCACCGCCCCACCGAGCTCTCCGGCGGCCAGCAGCAGCGCGTCGCGGTCGCCCGCGCCCTGGCCTCCCAGCCCGAGATCATCTTCGGCGACGAGCCCACCGGAAACCTGGACTCCCGCTCCGGCGCCGAAGTCCTCGGCTTCCTCCGCAACTCGGTGCGCGAACTGGGCCAGACCGTGGTGATGGTGACCCACGACCCGGCCGCCGCCTCCTACGCGGACCGGGTGATCTTCCTCGCGGACGGGGCGATCGTGGACCAGATGCTGCACCCCACCGCGGACGGGGTGCTGGACCGGATGAAGGCGTTCGACTCCAAGGGCCGCACCAGCTGAGCCCCGGCCCCTTCCCGGGCCCCGGGTCCTGTCCGCAGTTCCCGGCAGGACCTCGCCGCCACCCCATCCGGAACCCCTCCCCCTCCCAGGACTGACAGACATGTTCCGTACCGCCCTGCGCAATGTGCTCTCGCACAAGGCCAGGCTGCTGATGACCGTCCTCGCCGTGATGCTCGGCGTGGCCTTCGTCTCCGGCACCCTGGTCTTCACCGACACCCTCGGCAACGCCTTCCGCAACCAGTCGGCGAAGAGCTACGACGACATCGCCGTCGCCGTCACCACCTACGCCGACCCGCGCGACGAGAAGACCGCCGCCATCGACGCCGCCACCCTGAAGAAGATCCAGGACCTGGACGGCGTCGCCTCCGCCACCGGCCGCGTCGACGGCTTCGCCGGAGTGGCCGACCCCGACGGCAAGCTCATCGGCAACGGCTGGTCCAACACCGGGTCCAACTTCGCCCCCGGCAAGGACGGGCAGGACGCCCAGTACACCTTCACCGACGGCTCCGGACCGACCGCCGCCGACAGCGTCGCCCTGGACAAGGACACCGCGAAGAAGGGCGAGT
The DNA here is from genome assembly GCF_008042275.1 of Streptomyces sp. OR43. Taxonomy (GTDB): domain Bacteria; phylum Actinomycetota; class Actinomycetes; order Streptomycetales; family Streptomycetaceae; genus Streptomyces. The sequence goes on from NZ_RDBK01000043.1 coordinate 844,148, forward strand.
ACGAGGTCGGCGACAAGGTACGGGTCGCCACCAACGGGCCGGTGAAGGAGTACACCCTGTCCGGGGTCTTCACCACCGAGGACGGCGCGGTCAACGCCGGCGGCAGCCTGGTCCTGTTCGACACCCCCGTCGCCCAGCAGCTGTTCCTGCGGCCCGGCGAGTTCAAGGACGTCGCCGTCACCGCCGCACCCGGTGCCTCCGACGAGCAGCTGCTGGCCGCCGTCAAGCCGCTGCTGCCCGAGGACGCCGAGGCCAAGACCGGCCAGGTCCGCGCGGACGAGCAGGCCGACCAGACCGAGTCCGCCCTGAGCAGCCTCAACAAGCTGCTGCTCGCCTTCGCGGGCATCGCGCTCTTCGTCGGCGTCTTCCTGATCGCCAATACCTTCAGCATGCTGGTCGCCCAGCGCACCAAGGAGCTCGCGCTGCTGCGCGCCGTCGGCGCCTCGCGCCGCCAGGTCAAGCGCTCCGTCCTGCTCGAAGCGGCCGTCGTCGGCCTGATCGCGTCCGTCGTCGGCTTCGCGCTGGGCCTCGGCCTCGCCACCGGGCTGCGCTCCGCGATGAGCCTGATCGGCGGGAAGATCCCGGCCGGGCCCCTGGTCGTCGCGCCGGCCACCGTCATCGCCGCCTTCGGCGTCGGCGTCCTGATCACCGTGCTGGCCGCCTGGCTGCCCGCCCGCCGCGCCGCGAAGATCCCGCCCGTCGCGGCGATGAACAGCCAGTACGCCGTGGCCACGGTGAAGTCCCTGGTGCTGCGCAACTCGATCGGTGCCATCATCACCCTGCTCGGCGGGGCGGCGGTCGTGGGCGGCGCGGCACAGGCCGGGTCGAACGGCCAGCTCCTCATCGCGGGCGGCTCCTTCCTGGCCCTGATCGGCATCATCATCCTGATCCCACTGCTGTCCCGGCCGGTGATCGCCCTGGTGCGCCCGCTGCTGCGACGGCTGTTCGGGGTCTCCGGCAAGCTGGCCGCGCAGAACGCGGTCCGCAACCCGAGGCGTACAGGCGCCACCGCCTCCGCGCTGGCGATCGGCCTCACCCTCGTCACCGGCATCTCGGTGCTCGGCGTCACCCTCGGCCAGGCGGTCGACAAGATGACGACGGACAACATCAGGGCCGACTACATGATCTCGATGGCCAGCGGCGACGCGCTCGACGAGTCGGCGCTCACCGCCCTGGAGAAGGCCCCCGGCGTCACCGCCGTCTCGCCGCAGCAGGCGGTCTGGCTCGACATCGGCGACACCTCGCTCTCGGCGTCCGGCGTCACCCCCGGCGATGTGGAGAAGGTCCTCACCGTCGACACCCGCTCGGGCTCCCTGGACTCCCTGGCCGAGGGTCAGATCGCCGTCTCGGACAAGACCGCGAAGTCGCACGGCTGGAAGACCGGCGACACCGTCCCGGTCACGTACGAGGACGACAAGAAGGGCAGCCTGAAGATCGGCGCCCTCTACAAGGACAACGAGTTCCTCTCGCCGGTCCTGATCCCCCGTGACATCGTGGCCCCGCACCAGGCCCGTGCGGACATCCGCGAGATCTGGGTGAAGACGGACGGCGGCGCGAGCGCGGCCCACGAGCAGGCGCTGGTGGACGCGCTGGGCGACAACCCCGGCATGAGCGTCATGGACCGCAAGGACATCCGCGACATGTTCGGCGGCTCCATCAACCTCGCGATGAACATCATGTACGGCCTGCTGGCCATGGCGCTGATCATCGCGGTGCTCGGGGTCGTCAACACCCTCGCCATGTCGGTGTTCGAGCGTCAGCAGGAGATCGGCATGCTGCGCGCCATCGGCCTGGACCGGCGCAAGGTCAAGCGCATGATCCGGCTGGAGGCGGTGGTCATCTCGCTGTTCGGCGCGGTGGTCGGCATCGGGCTCGGCATGTTCCTCGGCTGGGCGATCGGGCAGACCGTGGCGTCCGAGATCCCGGAGTACGTCCTGGTCGTGCCGTGGGGCCGGATCGCGGTCTTCCTGGTCCTGGCCGGGCTCGTGGGGGTCCTGGCCGCCCTGTGGCCGGCCCGCAGCGCCGCGAAGCTGAACATGCTGACGGCCATCAAGACCGAGTAGCGGCACCCGTACGACAGAGGGGGCCGGTGTCCGCAGTCGCGGCACCGGCCCCCTTCCGCTGTGCGGCTCAGCCGGTCGCGTCGGCCTTCCAGTCGCGGGCGCGCAGCGGCATGCGGGCGCCCCCGCCGTCGGCCGGGCGGACCGCGAGGATCTGGTTCACACCGATCTTGTTGTGCTCGAAGGAGAGGGCGGAGGCGGCCATGTAGAGGCGCCAGACCCTGGCCCGGCCGGGCGAGGTCATCTTCACCGCGCGCGGCCACTCCTTCTCCAGGTTGGCGACCCAGCGGCGCAGGGTCAGGGCGTAGTGCTCGCGGAGCGACTCGACGTCGCGGGCCTCGAAACCGGCTTCTTCGAGGGTCGCGACGGTCCGGCCCACCGGGGCCAGTTCGCCGTCCGGGAAGACGTAGGCGTCGATGAACTCGTCCACGTGGTACGCGGACTCGTCCTTCTCCGGGCGGCGGGCGATCTGGTGGTTGAGGAGGCGCCCGCCGGGCTTGAGGAGTGCGTAGAGGTCGTCGGCGTACTCGCGGTAGCGGACCGAGCCGACGTGTTCGGCCATGCCGATCGAGGAGATGGCGTCGTACGGGCCGTCCCTGACGTCCCGGTAGTCCTGGACCCGGATCTCGATCCGGTCGGTCAGGCCCTCCTCGGCGATGCGCTTCCTGGCGAAGGCGGCCTGCTCGACGGAGAGGGTCACTCCGGTGACGCGGGCGCCGTACTCGCGGGCGGCGTGGATGGCCATGGAGCCCCAGCCGCAGCCGACGTCCAGGAGGCGGTCGCCCTCCTTCAGGGCGAGCTTGCGGCAGACCAGGTCGAGCTTGTCGCGCTGGGCGTCCTCGAGGTTGCCGCCGTCCTCCCAGTAGGCGCAGGAGTAGACCATGGACGGACCGAGGACCAGTGCGTAGAAGTCATTGCCCACGTCGTAGTGGTGGCTGATGGCCTCCTTGTCGCGGCGCTTGGTGTGCAGCGTGCCGCTGCGCCGGCGTACCTCCTCGGGCGGCGGCGGGGGCGGGGGCCACGGGCCGGCCAGTTGCAGCAGCCCCTTGGCCGCGGCGCGCAGCTTCGGGTCGCGGACCGGGTGGACGCTGTCCTTGGCCTCCCCGCCGCGCTCCCAGATCAGCCCGGCCATCAGGTCCAGGGCCGCGTACAGATCGCCTTCGATATCGAGTTCTCCGGCCACCCAGGCCCGGGCGAGGCCCAGTTCGCCCGGCTTCCAGAGCAGCCGGCGCAGGGCACGGCGGTTCCTGATGACGAGGACGGGGGCGCCGGGCGGGCCGGACTCGCTGCCGTCCCAGGCCCGGATGCGGACCGGTAGGGGTTCTCCCAGCAACTCCTGGGCTAGAGCGGTCAGCCGCAATGCGGCGTCTGCCATGGCGCACACCTCCGTGATGGTGTTTCCCAACGTGCCCAGACATGCCCACGCATGCCTCGGACCACGCCCCGGCACCCTTGGCGCCACGGCGAGGTACACCCCTTCAACAGTTTCCGGCGGCCTGGCCATCCCGCTACTGCGCAACGGAACGGCAAAATACCTGTACGGCACATGCATCCGCCGGGGCGCTGGCCCCCGCGCTCCCGCACCGGTTGCGGCGCCGGCCTGCGCCGATACGCCGAAGGGGCCGTCCGCACCACGGATGGCGGACGGCCCCTTCGGGCGTCGTGCGACTGTCTGTCGCGGATCCGGGGATCCGCGACAGACAGTCGCACGACGCCCGAAGGCCCTTCCGTCCGGGCGGGGCTAGGAGGCCTTGGCCTTCTCGCTCACGGGCTTCGCGGCGGCGGGGGCCGGCGCGGGCTTGGCGGCCTCGTAGAACTCCTCGCGCGGAGTCTCCATGGCACCGAGCGAGACGACCTCGCGCTTGAGGAACATCGCCAGCGTCCAGTCGGCGAAGATCCGGATCTTGCGGTTCCAGGTCGGCATCGCCATGCCGTGGTAGCCACGGTGCATGTACCAGGCGAGACGGCCCTTGAGCTTGATCTTCACCTTGCCCATGACGATCATCGCGACGCCCTTGTGCAGGCCCAGACCGGCGACCGCACCCTTGTTGGCGTGGCTGTACTCGCCCTGCGGGAAGCCGCGCATCCCGGAGATGACGTTGTCGCCGAGGACCTTGGCCTGACGCAGCGCGTGCTGGGCGTTCGGCGGGCACCAGGCGTTCGGGTTACCGGCCTTGCGGCCGACCATGTCCGGCACCTGGGCGTTGTCGCCTGCGGCCCAGATGTAGTCGGTGCCCTGCACCTGGAGCTTCTCGGTGGTGTCGACGTGGCCACGCGGGCCGAGCGGCAGACCGAAACGGGCCAGTGCCGGGTTCGGCTTCACACCGGCGGTCCACACGATGGTGTTGGAGTCGACCTCCAGGCCGTTCTTCAGCACCACGTGACCGTCGACGCAGGAGTCCATGGAGGTCGAGAGGAAGACCTCGACACCGCGGGACTCCAGGTGCTCGCGGCCCCAGGTGCCCAGCTTCGGGCCGACCTCGGGAAGGATCTTGTCGGCGGCGTCGACGAGGATGAAGCGCATGTCCTCGCGCTTCACGTTCGTGTAGTACTTCGCCGCGTCGCGGGCCATGTCCTCGACCTCGCCGATGGTCTCCGCGCCGGCGAAACCGCCGCCCACGAAGACGAACGTCAGCGCCCTGCGGCGGACGTCCTCGTCGGTCGTCGAGTCAGCCTTGTCCAGCTGCTCGAGGACGTGGTTGCGCAGGCCGATGGCCTCCTCGATGCCCTTCATACCGATGCCCTGTTCGGCCAGGCCGGGGATCGGGAAGGTACGGGAGACGGCGCCCATCGCGATGACCAGGTAGTCGAAGGGCAGCTCGTAGGCCTCGCCGACGAGCGGCGCAACCGTGGCGACCTTGCGGTCCTGGTCGATGGTCGTGACGCGGCCGGTGAGGACCTCGGCCTTGGGCAGCACGCGTCGCAGCGGGACGACGACATGCCGAGGCGAGATGCTGCCGGCAGCAGCTTCGGGGAGGAAGGGCTGGTAGGTCATGTACGACCGGGGGTCGACGACCGTGACGGTCGCCTCGCCGTAGCGCATCTTCTTCAGAATGCGCCGAGCTGCGTACAGGCCTACGTACCCACCGCCTACTACGAGGATCCTGGGACGCTCCGTGGTGCTCATGCCATCGAGTATCCACCCCCCTCGGGGGGCACGCTCGTGAGCCCCTTCACAAGGTATGGCCCACCCTCTGCTACACTTCGCCGCCCACGTGACCCAGGTCATGGGCCGACAGGGGAACCACGGCACCCTGGCGAACGTTGTTCACCGCTTGTGAGCTGGCCCTTGAGCCGCCGAGCGGGGTGAACCACCCCTCCGATTCACACACCCGCAACACACCCGGAACCGCCCCGTACGCGAGGCGGGCGACCCCGCACACCCTCCCGCGGGCCCGTTCGGAGCAGAAGTCCGCCCCCGGGGGCGCAATTCCTTGTGAAGAAGTTCACGAACTTCGTGGCGACGTGTCGCCGAAGGCACCCGCGGGGCCCTCCGGAGGGGCTCAGAAGTGCAGGCCGGAGTGCTGATGAGCAGGATCCACGGCACTCTGCGGACCTGCCCTAGCGGGCCGCGTAGAAGGCGATGCCGTCGAGGATGTCGTGCTCGCTGACGACCACCTCGCGCGCGCCGCTCCGCTCCATCACGGCCAGCAGGATCAGCGCCCCGGAGGTGATCACGTCGACCCTGCCCGGGTGCATCGCGCCGATCGCCGCACGCTCGGCGTGGGTCGAGGCGAGGAGCCGCCCGGCGATCTCCCGGACCTGCTCCAGGGAGATCCGGGAGTGGTGGATCGCCTCGGAGTCGTACTCATCGAGCCCCAGCGCGATGGCGGCCATGGTGGTGACCGTCCCGGCGAGGCCGACGAGCGTGCCCGCCGAGGTGAGCGGCACGGTCTCCTCGGCCAGGTCCAGCGCGGCTGCGACATCGGCACGGATCGCGTCCGCCTGCTCCGGCGCGGGCGGGTCAGTGACCACCCCGTCCCGCGTGAGGTGGCGCTCGGTCATCCGGACGCAGCCGATGTCCACGGACCGGGCCGCCCGGACCCGGTCGTCGCCGACGACGAACTCGGTGGACCCGCCGCCGATGTCCACGACGAGGTACGGCTTGGCGAGGTCGTCCCGCCCGGCGAGCTCCTTGGTGGCCCCGTCGAACGAGAACTCGGCCTCCTGGTCTCCGGTGATCACCTCGGGCTCGACGCCCAGGATGTCCAGGACGCCACGGACGAAGTCGTCCCTGTTCTCCGCGTCCCGGGAGGCGGAGGTCGCGACGAAGCGGACCTTCTCCGCCCCGTGCTCCTTGATCACCGCGGCGTACTGCCGACAGGCGGCGAACGTCCGCTCCAACGCCTCCGGGGCGAGCCGCCCGGTCCGGTCGACGCCCTGCCCCAGCCGGACGATCTCCATCCGCCGGTCGAGCTCGACGAGTTCCCCGGTGATGGGGTCGGCGTCCGCGACGAGCAGACGGATCGAGTTGGTACCGCAGTCGATGGCGGCCACGCGTGTCATCTCTTCAGCCTCTCCAGCAAAACAAGCCCCTGGGGGTCCCCCCGGACGAAGTCTGGGGGGAGATCGAGGAGCGGGGTCCGGGGCGGAGCCCCCGAATCAAGCCCCTGCGGCGATTGAGTAGCAGGGGTCCGGGGGCGGAGCCCCCGAGAGGGACCTCAGCCCTCGTCCCCGTCCGGCGCGCCGCACGGCGACACGCACGGCCCCTTGCGCCACCATTCCGGCAGCATCGCGATCGCCTCGTCCCCGAGCGGGTTCACCCCCGGTCCCGCGGCCAGCGAGTGCCCGACGAGCACATGCAGGCACTTCACCCGGTCCGGCATGCCCCCCGCGCTCGGGAAGCCCTCCAGCACCTCGATGGCGTCACGCCGCGCGAGGTAGTCCTCGTGCGCGGCCCGGTACGCCGCGGCCAGCTCGGGGTCCGTACCGAGGCGCTCGGTCATCTCCTTCATGACCCCGTTCGCCTCCAGCGTGCCGATCGCGGACGCCGCACGCGGGCACGTCAGGTAGAACGTCGTCGGGAACGGCGTACCGTCCTCCAGCCGGGGCTGCGTCTCGACCACGTCCGGGTTGCCGCACGGGCAGCGGTGCGCGATCGCGCGCAGCCCCCGCGGCGGGCGCCCCAGCTGCTGCTGGAACGCGGCGATGTCCGCGTCGGTGGGCGCGGTGGACTCGGTCTGGGGAGGGGGCGTTTCCATGCCTGCCTAGGGTTCTGATCGGACTGCTCGAACTGCGGTTCTGCAGAGGTGGAAGGGCGTGCGGTGGCTCAGCCGCGGTCGGCGCTGTCGACGCCGTCCCACAGGTTGGAGTGCCAGGGCCGGTCGGTCTCCTCCGGCGTCCCGTTGCGCTCCTTGACCGCGTCGGGGTCGACCACGGTGTAGCCGGTCTCCCCGGGAAGAAGGTAGTGCAGGTGCTGGCGGGCCAGCCGCTTGATGTACGCGTCGTCCTGGAGCCGCGCCTTCTCGTCGCGCAGCTCCTCGGTGCGGGCCTCGGCCTCCTGCGCGAGCCTCTCCTGGTCGGCGATCTCGTCCCGCTGCGAGACGTACTGCCGCATCGGATACGCGAGGGCGACGATCAGCGAGCAGACCACCAGGGCCAGGAAGGCGGCCCGGCCGGTGAGCCGGGAGCGACGGGCCTGACGGCGGTTCTGGGAGCGGTAGACGCGGGCTGCGGTCTGCTCACCGAGCAACCGCAGCCGGGTCGCGGTGGAGAACCGGTCCCGGTCCTTCGCGGCCATGTCTCCGCCTCCCCATTACGCACGTCCGTCCCCGCACACGGTACGGGACCGAGTGCGGGGACGGACGGAGGCCGGGGCACTTGAGCCCGCCGGGCTTTTCCGGGCCTGCTGTGCGGGTCAGCCCTTGAAGCGCGGGAACGCCGAGCGGCCGGCGTACACGGCGGCGTCGTCGAGGATCTCCTCGATGCGCAGCAGCTGGTTGTACTTGGCGACGCGGTCCGAGCGGGCCGGGGCGCCGGTCTTGATCTGGCCGCAGTTCACGGCGACCGCGAGGTCGGCGATGGTGACGTCCTCGGTCTCGCCGGAACGGTGCGACATCATGCACTTGAAGCCGTTGCGCTGGGCCAGCTCGACGGCGTCCAGGGTCTCGGTCAGCGAACCGATCTGGTTGACCTTGACGAGCAGGGCGTTGGCCGAGCCCTCCTCGATGCCGCGGGCCAGACGCTCCGGGTTGGTGACGAAGAGGTCGTCGCCGACGATCTGCACCTTGGCGCCGATCTTGTCGGTGATGACCTTCCAGCCGGCCCAGTCGTCCTCGTACAGCGGGTCCTCGATGGAGACCAGCGGGTACGCGGAGACGAGCTCCTCGTAGTACTCGGTCATCTCGGCGGCCGAGCGGGACTTGCCCTCGAACTCGTACGTGCCGTCCTTGTAGAACTCCGAGGCGGCGACGTCGAGCGCGAGCGCGATGTCCTTGCCCGGGGCGTAGCCGGCTTCCTTGATGGCCTCGACGATGAGGTCCAGGGCGGCGCGGTTCGACTCCAGGTTCGGCGCGAAGCCGCCCTCGTCACCGAGACCCGTGGACAGGCCCTTGGTCTTCAGGACCTTCTTCAGCGTGTGGTAGACCTCGGCGCCCCAGCGCAGGGCCTCGGAGAACGACTCCGCGCCGATCGGCGCGATCATGAACTCCTGGATGTCCACGTTGGAGTCGGCGTGCGACCCACCGTTGAGGATGTTCATCATCGGAACGGGCAGCAGGTGCGCGTTCGGGCCACCGAGGTAGCGGAACAGCGGCAGGTCCGAGGCCTCGGAGGCGGCGTGGGCCACGGCGAGGGAGACGCCGAGGATGGCGTTGGCGCCGAGCGAGCCCTTGTTCTCCGTGGCGTCCAGGTCGAACATCGCCTGGTCGATCAGCCGCTGCTCGGTCGCGTCGTAGCCGACGAGCTCCGGGCCGATCTGCTCGATCACGGCGAGGACGGCCTTCTCGACGCCCTTGCCGTGGTAGCGGTTGGGGTCGCCGTCGCGAAGCTCAATGGCCTCGAACGCGCCGGTGGAGGCGCCGGACGGAACAGCAGCACGGCCCGTGCTGCCGTCGTCGAGGCCGACCTCGACCTCGACCGTGGGGTTTCCGCGGGAGTCGAGGATTTCCCTGGCTACGACGACGTCGATGGACGGCACGAGGCATCTCCTTCTGGGATGTGACGCTTGTGGTGCAGGGTCGCTTTGGCCTTGCGACAAGAGCCTAACCGGCCCGGCCGCCCCAACCGGCCGACCGCCCGTCCCCTGGGACGAAAAAGGACCCAAGGGCAGGCACAGCGGGGCAAAAGGCCAGAAATTTACTGGTCAGTAACGACAACAGTTGAACGATCGACGCAGAAACCGGCCCACCCCGGACCGGCACGCACGGGGGGAGGGTGCGCACCGGGCCGGGGCGGCCGGGGTCATCAGCGAGGAGAGATCGCGACTACTTCGTCAGGTGGAGCTGCTGACCCGGGTAGATCAGGTCGGCGTCCGTGACGATGTCCTTGTTCAGCTTGAAGAGCTGCTCCCAGCCGCCCTCGACCTTGTGGTCGGCGGCGATCTTGCTCAGGGAGTCGCCGGTGACGACCTTGTACTCGCCGTCACCCTTCGCGACCTTCTTGCCGGTCGGGGTGGTGACCGTCTTCTTCGGGGCCGCGGCGCGGTCCGAGCGGTTCGTGGCGGGGGCCTCGGTGCGCTCGGCCTTCTTCGGTTCGGCCTTCTGGACCGGCGCGGACTCCTGCTTCGGGGCGGTCTCGGTCTTGGTGGCGGAGGAGCCGGTGTCGACGCCCGGGTCGACACCGTCGTTGCTCAGGTTGCCGGCGCCGGCGCAGGCCCAGGCGCCCGGGCCCTGCAGGGCGAGGAGCTTCTCGGCGGTGGCGATCTGCTGAGCCTTGGTGGCCAGGTCGGCGCGGGCCGCGTACTGGGTGCCGCCCGCGGCCGCCCAGCTGGACTGCGAGAACTGCAGGCCACCGTAGTAACCGTTGCCGGTGTTGATGGACCAGTTGCCGCCGGACTCGCACTGGGCGACGGCGTCCCACGTGGAGACGGAGGCGGCGGAGGCGCCGGTCGCACCCATCAGGGGGACGGCGATGGCGGCACCGGTGACACCGGCGAGCGTGGCGATACGGACGGCCTTGGACGGGCGACGGTGCTTGTTGCCCTTGCTGTTGAGCAGCATCGAGACTTCTCCTCACCGACGCCTGCGAGGTGAGCTGTCGGGTTCGGGCCAAGTGAGTTGCCCGGTCGCACGTCCTAGCACGCGACTTCACCCCAAGCCGGTCCTGATGCGTCTTGCGACGATCGGGCCCGGCGCTTACCTGGGTCCCCCGCTCCTGCCTACGGCGCTTTACGCGTCTGTTCCCTTCGACCGACGGCAGGATTCGGCGTGACGATCGACGGGGCCCGCGGTGCGAGCGGTTCCGACCGTAAACACAACCAACCCGCATATCCAAAGATGGACATACCGTATAAACAGCCCTTACTTGCACCCGAGGAAGCATCGTTTGCGCAGGTGAGGACGGCTGCGGCGGGACCTCCCCAACAAGACGCGCCAGTTCACGCAAAGAGACCCATGTCTCACTTGGTCAAAAGTGGGACATAGGCCTCTTAACTACCCCAATATTTGGGGTGTTTTCAGCTGATCATCAGACTGCGCTCATCCGGCCTTCACGCCGAGATCGAGGCTCTGGCCAGGCAGGATGAGGTCGGGGTCGGAACCCACCTCGGCCTTGTTGGCCTCGTACAGAGCCGTCCACCCGCCGGGCAGCTGCTGTGCATCAGCAATCGCCCAGAGGTTGTCGCCCGCGCGGACGGTGTACGCACCGTCAGCAGCCGGGGCTCCGGTGCCGCGTGCGCCACCGTCACCGCGCGAGGCGTGCCTTCCCGCGTCCCGGTCGCCACCGCGGCCGCTCTCCCGGGTCTCCTCGGGGGCCGGCGTCCCGCGGTGCTTGCCGCCCTTCTCCTGCCCGGAGGAACCCTGCTCGGCGCCCGAGGCGTCACCCGAGGGCGTCGTGGAGGGGGTGGCGGAGGGCGTGGCCGACGGGGACGCCGACGCGTCCGGCTTCGCGTCCTCGTCCTTCGCGTCGCCCGACGGTGCCTTCGTCTCCGGGGACGCATCGCCCGACGGGGTCGCGTCCCCGGACGGGTCGGTGCTCGCGGACGGATCGGCGCTCGCGGACGGGTCCACGCTTTCCGTCGGGTCGGCGGACGGCGCACTGCCCGGGTCCACGCCCGGCAGGCCGCTGTCCACGACGAGCCCCGAGATGACGGCGCAGCTCGGCCACGCCTTCGGCCCCTGGTCCTCCAGGACCTTCTCCGCCACGGCGATCTGCTGCGAGCGGCTGGCGAGGTCGGCGCGCTCGGCGTACGACTCGCCGCCGTACGACTTCCAGACCTCCTGCGAGAACTGCAGGCCGCCGTAGTAGCCGTTGCCGAGGTCGGCGCTCCACATACCGCCGCTCTCGCACTCGGCCACGCGGTCCCAGGTCGAGGCGTCGGCGGCGTGCGCGCCTGCCGCGCCGAGCAGCGGGATGGCGATGGCCGAGCCGGTCACGCCTGCGGCGACGATGATGGCGGGTGCCTGCCGAGGGCGACGGTGTCTGCCGTTAGCGGAGCCCATGGGGATGCCTTCCGTGTGACTGACGAGTGACTGGTGAGTCGAACGGTGAACCTAGCGGGACTCGAACGCATGTCACAAGTCGATGCAGCGCAGATCACGTGAAAGTCACAGAGTTGACAGCGTGTCACCTTCCTTGTGCGCCGGCCCCGGGGTGAACTCCACCGGCAGCGTGCGCAGTCCACGCATGATGAGCCCGCCACGCCAGCGCAAATCGGCAGGTTCTCCCGCAAGTCGCAGGTCAGGAAGGCGCTTCAGCAGAGTGGCGAGCGCGGCCTGCCCCTCCAGCCGGGCGAGCGGCGCTCCCAGGCAGTAGTGGATTCCGTGACCGTAACCGAGGTGCTGATTGTCACGCCGTGCAAGGTCCAGGGTGTCCGGCCCGTCGAAGCGTCCGGGGTCCCGGTCGGCGGCTGCGAGCACCACGAGGACGGGGTCGCCCTCGCCGACCCGCTGCCCGCCGATCGTCAGCGCCTCGGTGGCGTACCGCCAGGTCGCGAGCTCCACCGGGCCGTCGTGGCGCAGCAGTTCCTCGATGCCCGTGGCCAGCAGATCCGTCTCCCCGGCGGCCAGGGAACGCTGGAGCCGCGCACGCTGCTCCGGGTGCCCCAACAGGGTGTGGACGCTGTTGCCGATCAGGTTCACGGTCGTTTCAAAACCCGCGAACAGGAGGATGAAGGCCATCGCCGCGGCCTCGTTCTCCGTCAGGTGCTCACCGTGGTCGCTCGCCCGGATCAGACCCGAGATCAGGTCGTCCCCCGGGTTCTCGCGCTTGCGGTGGATCAGCTCCAGGAGATAGCCACGCATCTTCTTCACGGAACGGGCCACCCCGCCCCGCGGGCCGCCGCCGTGGCGGATCATCATGCCGGCCCAGTCGCGGAAGTCGTCCTGATCCTCGCGGGGCACGCCGAGCAGGTCGCAGATCGCGTAGATGGGGAGCGGGAAGGCGAACTCGTGGATGAGGTCCGCCTCTCCCTTCTCGATGAACCCGTCGATGAGCCGGTCGGTCAGCTCCTGCACGCGCGGGGCGAACTCCGCGATGCGCCGGGGCGTGAACGCCTTGGACACGAGGCGGCGCAGCCGGGTGTGGTCGGGCGGGTCGATGTTCAGCAGATGCGTCATCAGCTCCGCGTTGCGCTCGCCCGGGATCCCCGTCTTCCCCTTGGCGTGCGCGGGCCCGGCATGGTGCGCCGGGTTCTTGGACAGCCGGCTGTCGGCGAGCGCCTCCCGGGCGTCCGCGTACCGCGTCACCAGCCAGGCCTCGACCCCGCTGGGCAGCGTGGTGCGGTGCACGGGGCTGTGCTCGCGCAGCCAGGCGTAAGCGGGGTACGGGTCGGTGGCGAACTCCCACGTGAAGAGTTCGGGTGCGGGCGGCGTCGCGTGGGCGGGGCAGCCGGCGGGGGCGTCGGCGGGTCGGTCGTTCACCCCCCGACGTTATCCGCTGCTTGCTGCCGCTACCCGACGCCCTCCGCCGCCCTGATGGCGTCCCGGTACACGCGCCCCGCGGCCCTCAGCGCCGCCTCCGGGTCGATGCCGTCCTCCTGGGCGCGCACGGCCAGGGCGAGGAGCCGGTAGCCGATGTCGTCGCCGCTGGGCAGCGCCACGTCGAGTCCGGCGGTACGGGCCCGGCTCGCGAGCTTCGCGGCGAGTGCCAGGCCGGGCTGTCCGAGCGGCACCCCGTCGGTGACCGACTCGCGCTGCTTCTCGATCGCCTTGGTGCGCAGCCAGTGCGCGTGGACGTCCTCCGGTGTCTCGGCGGTCTCGTCGCCGAAGACATGCGGGTGGCGGTGGATCAGCTTCTCGACGAGGGTGGCGGCGACGTCGTCGACGGAGAAGGGCTCCTCCTCGTCCTCCTCCGCGATGCGCGCGTGGAAGACGACCTGGAGCAGTACGTCCCCGAGCTCCTCGCGGAGCTCTTCGCGGTCGCCGTCCTCGATCGCCTCGACGAGTTCGTACGCCTCCTCGATGGCGTACTTGGCGAGGCCCTTGTGGGTCTTCTGCGAGGTCCACGGGCATTCGAGGCGGATCCGGTCCATGACCTGGACCAGGTCGAGGAGCCGGGCGCCGGGAAGGTCGTACGAACCAGGCAGCAGCTCCAGGTCCGGCATGTGCACCCGCCCGGAACCGGCCAGGCGGGCCAGTCCGTCGGTCAGCGGCTGGTTGCCCTCGCCGCCGGTGAGGACGACGACGGTCCGGCCGCCGGCGCACGCGTCGACGAGTTCCTGCGCGCCGGGCACGCCGGGCGTGACGGTGATGCCCGCCTCGCGGAGGTACGGCAGCTGCGGCTGGTCCTGTTCACCGCAGTGCACCCGGTCGGCGGCGTGCAGGGTCTGCCAGGCGGGCCAGGACAGGAGTCCGGGCGCGACGCGGTGGCTGGCGGTGAGCAGGACGATGCGGCCGGGGTCTTCAGCGTTCACACCGCCGAATCTACCCCGGCCGTCGGACAGTCCTCAGGCCCCGGCCTCCGCGGCCGACTGGGCCGGCTTGGTGACCTGGTTGATCCAGGGGGCCTTGTAGTCGGCGAGCTGGATCTGCTGGTTGTTCCAGGTGCCGAAACGCGGGTTGACGTCGACCTTGAGCGCCTTGGACGCCTTGCTCAGCGCGTCGCCGAGGACCTTCGTGCCGGCCGGGGTCGTCGGGTCGGCGCCGAGTGCCTGGCCGAGCTTGGTCAGCTGGATCTGCTCGCGCAGGAAGGCGTCGATCTGGTCGGGGGCGATCCAGCGCTCCTGGAGCACCGCCGCGCGCAGCCCGGCCTCCCCCTGGTACTGGGCGACGGCCTGCTGCCGCATCTGCTGGATCTCGGCACGGGTGACGGTCACCCCGGCGTCGGCGGACGCCTTGTCCAGGACGCGGTCCAGGATCAGCCCGTGCAGCTTGGCGCGGCCGAGCTGGCCGGACTGGCTGGTGACCTGGGCGGCCTGCTTCGAGCTGTCCTGCGCCCGGCGGACGTCCGCCACCTGGCCCTGCACGGTGGCCACCGTGATCCGGTCCCCGCCCACGACGGCCGCGGCACCGGGGTGGGCCTGGTTGCCGCAGGCGGCGAGGAGTGGCGCTGCGCCGAGCAGTGCGGCGGAGACGGTGAGCGCGGTGCGACGGCGGCGGTGCAAAGGAGCCTCCCGAGGAGATTGTGCGGCGGTGCACAAAGCCTTGCGGTGATCGATGTTAAGGAGTGAAACCGGTCCGGGCCACTGATTCGACCAACGATTCGGGAGGAGTTGGGGATGTGGGGTGGGGGCGGCGTGGCTCAGCCGACCCGTTCGGCCGGTTTCGGCGGGGTGTCGGGCCGCAGCATGATCGTGCGCGAGACGACGAAGGTGATGGGGATGGCGGCCGCCGCGGCGACCAGCGGTGCGTAGCGGCTGCTGAATCCGGCGAGGTCGACCAGCAGGTAGACACCGCCGGTGGTGATGACGAAGTTGGCTGCGTTGGTGAGCGGGAAGAGCAGGAACTTCCGCCAGGTGGGCCGGGTGCGGTAGGTGAAGTAGGAGTTGAGGAAGAACGAGCCGGTCATGCTGAGCGCGAAGGCCAGCACGTGTGCGGCTATGTACGGCAGCCAGTGGAGCAGGACGAGGTAGCAGCCGTAGTACGTACCGGTGTTCACGGCGCCGACGAGGGCGAACCGGGCCAGTTGTGCCTTGACCGTCATCGGCGTACGAACTCCAGGGGTTCCGGCTCCCGAGCGGGCCGGTGTGCCTGGGTGTTGGTGGCCTTGACCAGGAAGTGCGGGCGGCGCTTGACCTCGTAGTAGATCCGGCCGACGTACTCCCCCACCACTCCGACCATCACCATCTGGACGCCGGCGAGCGCGGTGAGCACCACGAGCAGGGTGACGTATCCGGGGGTGTCGACGCCCTTCACCAGGGCGACGCCGACGATCCAGGCGGCGTAGACGAAGGCGAGGGACATCAGGAGCATGCCGAGGTAGAGCGCGGCGCGCAGCGGCTTGTTGTTGAAGGAGAGGAGTCCGTCGAGGCCGTAGTTCAGCAGTTTGCCGAAGGTCCAGGCGGAGCGGCCCTGTTCCCGGACGGCGTTTTCGTAGCTGAAGGTCGTGGTGGGGAAGCCGACCCAGGCGAAGAGGCCCTTGGAGAAGCGGTTGTACTCGGTGAGTTCGAGTACGGCGTCGGCGGCCCGCCGCGAGAGGAGCCGGAAGTCGCCGACCCCGTCGACGAGTTCGACATCGACGAGGCGGTTGATCAGCCAGTAGTAGGCGCGGGCGGTGAGGGTGCGGGTGACTCGGTCGCCCTTGCGGGTGCGGCGGGCGATCACCTGGTCGTAGCCCTGTGCGTGTTCCTGGAGCATGCGGCCGACGAGCTCCGGCGGGTGCTGGAGGTCGGCGTCCATGAGGACGACGGCGTCGCCCTCGGCGTGCTGGAGGCCGGCGAGCATGGCGGCTTCCTTGCCGAAGTTGCGGCTGAAGGAGACGTAGCGGGCCCGGGGGTCGGCCGCTGCCAGTTCCTGGAGGATCGGCAGGGTCCGGTCCGTACTCCCGTCGTCCACGTACACGAGCTGGAAGGCATGGCCCAGGCGGGTCATCTCATCCGTCACGCGTTCATGGAAGCGTTCGAGGATGTCTTCCTCGTTGAAGCAGGGCACCACCAGCGAGATCAGCACGAAAGTACATCAGCCGGTCAACGTGACGGGCGCGGATGGCGGGTGTGGCCCGGGGGCGACGATTGGGTGAACGGGCCCGTGCGGGCCCGCGGCGGAGGTCTGGGCCGGTTCAGCCGCCTCTGACCTTCAGCTGGCGTTCCAGTTGCCGGCGCAGTTCGACGGGCAGTGGGTGGTGCGGTCCGTACATCCGCTCGGTGTCGTACAGGAGTGACTGGAGCTGGCCGCGGGCGCCGGCGTGGTCGCCCAGGGCCAGGAGCAGCTGGCCGATGCGGTGGCGGATCTCGTAGGAGCGTGCCGGGTCGTTGTTCGTCGCGTACTGGTTCTCGTAGTACGGGAGGACCGCGCGGTACTCGGCGAGGGCGGCGGCGGGTTCGCCGAGTTGTTCCAGGCACTGTGCGGCGTCGTAGCGGAACTGCAGGGTCTGGAGGTCGGCGGGTCCGGCCTCGGCGGCGCGGTCGTCGGCGAGGCGGCGCAGTTCGGGCAGGGCGCGGCGGTACTGGCCGTCGTCCATCAGGGTCGCCGCGTACTGCTTGCGCAGGATGCGGACGACCGGGGAGCCTTCTCCGTGCTGTTCGGCGGCGGCGGGGAGGATGCCGCCGAGCATGTCGACGGCCTGCGTGATGCGGCCTTCGCCGAGCAGCCTCTTGACCTCGTCGACGGSGKCGGCGACGTCCGGCCGCGCGGACATCGGTGCGGGCTGGGCGGCCGACGCCGTACTCGAACTCACCGAGTACAACCGCTTCTCCAAGGGCCTCTTCGCCTGGGTCGGCTTCCCCACCACGACCTTCAGCTACGAAAACGCCGTCCGGGAACAGGGCCGCTCCGCCTGGACCTTCGGCAAACTGCTGAACTACGGCCTCGACGGACTCCTCTCCTTCAACAACAAGCCGCTGCGCGCCGCGCTCTACCTCGGCATGCTCCTGATGTCCCTCGCCTTCGTCTACGCCGCCTGGATCGTCGGCGTCGCCCTGGTGAAGGGCGTCGACACCCCCGGATAC
>NZ_RDBK01000043.1:861509-862645 GCF_008042275.1 Streptomyces sp. OR43
ACGACGACGTCACGATCACGGTCGGAGACGCGACCTCGTACACCCCGGACTCGTTCGCGGCCGGCCACACCAAGGGCAACAAGGCCGGCGGGTTCGCCGAGTTGTTCCAGGCACTGTGCGGCGTCGTAGCGGAACTGCAGGGTCTGGAGTGCTGCGGGTCCTTGGCGAGCAGCCGCAGGACGAGCGTTTCGAGCGGTTCGGGGATGTCGGGCCGGATCTGGCGGACGGGGGCCGGCGGTTCGTAGAGGTGGCGGTGGAGTACCCCGAGGGCGGTGGAGCCGGCGAACGGTACGTCACCGCTGAGGAGTTCGTGCAGGAGCACGCCGAGGGCGTACAGGTCGGTGTACGGGCCGACAGCGCCGCCCATGGCCTGCTCGGGGGCCATGTAGGCCGGGGAGCCGATGGGTGATCCGGTGTGGGTGAGGCGGGTGGTGTCGGTGTCCAGGACGGAGGCGACGCCGAGGTCGAGGACGAGGACGGTTCCGTCCGGGCGCACCATCAGGTTGCGGGGCTTGAGGTCGCGGTGGACGATCGGCACGGCATGGACGGCGCACAGGACGGCGCAGAGCTGGGCGGCGACGGCGACGGACCACTGCCAGGGGTACGGATCGTGTTCGGCGAGGTGGTCGCCGAGGTCGGCGCCCTCGACGTACTGCATGACGAGGAACAGTTCGTCGCCGTCGCTGCCGGCGTCGTGGACGGTGACGAGGCCCGGGTGGTCGACCTGGGCGGTGACCCGGCATTCTCGGACGAAGCGGCGGCGCAGTTCTTCCGCGGCGTTGCTGCCGATGGGGCCGGTGACGCGGTCGGGGCGCAGCAGTTTGACGGCGACCCGGCGGTCCAGGCGCTGGTCGTAGGCCGTCCAGACCTGGCCCATGCCGCCCTGTCCGAGGATCGTCGCCAGCTCGTACCGTCCGCCGATGAGGCGACCGCTCACCGGCCCTCCTCCTTGCGGAGGTAGTCGCTGAGCTCGTCGAGTTCGGCGCGGACCTGGTCGATGCGCGTGCTGTTCACCGTGCTCGCGGTGTGCTCCTGCGGCATGCTCCTGTGGGCACCCCTGTTGCGGCTGGCGTTCGTGCGCCGGAGGACCGCCGACTGGTGGGTGGCCGGAGCCGGCTTCGTCCTCGCCCTCACCC
>NZ_RDBK01000043.1:862745-910618 GCF_008042275.1 Streptomyces sp. OR43
GTGGTGTGGGGTCGGACCGGTGCGGCTGCTGGTAGTGCTGCGGCGGGAACGGCTGCGGGGGCGGGGACTGTGCGGGCGGCTGCATGGGCACGGTGGGTGCGTATGCGTAGCCCGGACCCGGCGGCAGGTAGCCGCCCATGACGTTCTGCCGCGTCAGCTGCGTGTAGTGGCGGATGTCGGCGACGAGGTAGTACGCGACGGCCGCGGCCATCGCGAGGAACAGCATCGGGATGAAGACGAAGTCGACGCCGTGGGCGTCCTCACCGTCCCTGCCGATGATGAGCAGCAGGGTGAGGGCGAGGACGAAGCCGGCTCCGGCCACCCACCAGTCGGCGGTCCTCCGGCGCACGAACGCCAGCCGCAACAGGGGTGCCCACAGGAGCATGCCGCAGGAGCACACCGCGAGCACGGTGAACAGCACGCGCATCGACACGATCCAGGCCCTGGAGGGGACTCTGCGCGGCGCCGTCGGCGGTTGACCCGGGGCGTACATGGCTGCTCCTGGATACCTGGTCATGGGACGTCCGCGCGCACTTGGACGTGCGCGCAGAACCGAGCGTAAAGGGCGACACCGACAAGGGGCCCCGGGTTGTACGGAACCGTTGTGGTTCCGCTCACTCCGGCGTGACCGTACCGTCCGTCAGTCCGTCGTACATCCCCTGGACGAGCCGGCCGCCGAGTTGGCCGGCGAGGCGCAGCGCGTCCTCGAACGCGGCCAGGGTACGGAACCGTTCGCCGTACCGCTGCTGTTCGGCCAGGGGCAGCCGGGGCAGTTGGAGGCGGCGGGCGTCGAGCCGGGTGGCGGTGGAGGCGTAGCTGCTGGCCCGGCGGTTGGTGGCGGTGCCGCGCAGGAAGCCGGCGAGGAACCAGGGGTCGAGGGCGGCCGGGTCGGGGCGCAGCAGCTGGAGGTTGCGGCCGAGCGCGGCGCCCGCGGTGGCGTCGTCGATGACGCGGGCGACGGAGCCGCCGCCGAGTACGGGAACGACGACGTCGCCGGGTTCGACGAGTACGMGGTCCTCGTGCGGCCCGTCGGCGGGGAGGTTTCCCGAGGGAGCGGCGGAGCCGAGGACGTCGTGCTCGGTGAGTACGGGACCGGGGCCGGTTCCGGTGCCGCCGGTGCGGAGCTGGAGGGCGCCGGCGCGGGCGAGTTCGCCGATGCTGGTGAGGGGCCAGCGGGCGGGTTCGGAGACCTCCACGGGCGGTGGGGTGAGGCTGTCCGCGAGGCCCAGGCTCCGGGTCAGCCGGTCCCGTACGTCGATCAGCTCGGCGGGCCCGCCGGCCGCGGCCGGGGACGGCAGGTGGCGGGCGGGGGCCAGGTCGACGTCGTCGTCGAGGAGTTCGATGACGGGGACGATGCGGCTGGCGCCGGGCCGCGGGCGGTTGCTCTCGGCGCCCGGGAGGGGCGGGGCGGTTGACGGGCCGTTCTCCGCCTCGCCGCTGAACGGCCGCCAGGCATCGAGCACGGAGGTGTGCAGGGCCGGCCAGTCGAGGCGGTCGCGGCCGCCGCGCTCGGAGGCGGGGTCGGCCGGTTCGGCGGTGTCGACGAGGAGCAGTTCGGGCGAGGGGTGCGGTCCGGCGTCCGGCTTGCGCAGGACCCAGAGGTGGAGCGGGATGCCGTACGGGGGCGCGGCGCCGGCCGGGAGCGCGATGACGGCCCGCAGGGCGCCGCGGCGTAGCAGATCGGCCCGGATGCGGCGGCCCGAGCGGCGCGACGCGGCGGCGGGCGGCATCAGCAGGACCGCGGTGCCGCCCTCGCGCAGATGGGCCAGCGCGTGCTGCACCCAGGCGAGTTCGGACTCAGTGCGGGCGGGGAAGCCGTACTCCCAGCGCGGGTCGTAGGCGAGTTCGTCGTGGCCCCAGTTGCGTTCGTTGAACGGCGGGTGGCAGAGCACGGCGTCCGCGGTGAGCCCGGGAAAGGCGTCGGCGCGCAGGGTGTCGCCGGCCCGCACGGCGAGCGTGCACTCGGCGGGGCCGGTCCGCAGGGCGAGACGGAGTGCGGTGAGGGCCGCGAGGTCCGGGTCGCTCTCCTGTGCGTACAGCGCGGTGGGCCGCGGGACCGCGCCGAGCAGGGTGCCGGTGCCCGCCGCCGGGTCGAGGACCGTGTGGGGAGGGCCGCCGCCGGTGTCGGCCAGTGCGGCCATCAGTTCCGCCAGGCCGGGCGGGGTGAGCGTGTACTGGCGCGGGTTGGCGTCGAGCTGACGTCCGAGCAGGAACTCGAAGGTCTCCCGGGGCCCGGACTCGGCGGCGAGCTCCGCCGCGCCCCGCAGGAGCGGTACGGACGGCAGGAGTTCGGAGCGGTCGGGGCTGTGAACCGCGCGCCCGGCCCCGGAGGCCGGTCCGAACCGGGCGGTGAGCACCTCGTTCAGGGCGAGGGAGAGCACTCCGGCCATGCGCGCGTCGGACACCCCCGCGATCTCCCGCCAGGCGGTGGGCCGCTCCCGCACGAGGAGGAGGGCGCACCCGACGTGGAACAGCGCGGGGACGGCGCCCGCGGGGTGTCCGGACAGTTGCTGCCAGACGCGCTCGCGGAGCGGGACCTCGGCGAGTTTTCCCTGGTCGCGCAGCCACTGCTCGACCTCGGGCAGGGCGAACGACGGGCTCGTCTCCGTGCCGCCGACGGGCTTGGGGAAGTCGGCGTGGCGACGGCGCCAGTTGCTGACGGCGGCGCGTCCCACCCCTGCCAGCCGGGCGATCCCGGCGGCGGTCACCTCTGTCGCGTTCTCCGGCACTTGCTGTCTCCCTGGTGCTCGTACCGCTGCTGCCCGTCCGTGCTCACTGCTGTGACGGCGAGCATAGCGACCCGTTCACAGCACACGATTCACGGCGTGCACTGCCCCATCCCGTGTGAACCGTGTTGACTCGGTTCACACGGGATGGTCTCATTGACCTGTCGCTGCACGAGGCGACGCGTGGAACCGCTCACCACTCACCTCCGCACCTGCCGAAGGGCACAGCCATGTCCCAGTTCACCCAGCCGCCGCAGTCCCCGCAGCACGGGCAGCCCCAGCCGCAGCAGCCGTACATCCCCACCCACACCCCCGGCCTGCGCCCCGCGCGCAACGGGCTCGGCGTGGCGGCACTGATCCTCGGCCTCATCGGCGCGGTCTCGGGCCTGGTCCCGTTCTTCTTCTGGCTGGCGGGCATTCTCGGCCTGATCGCGCTGATCCTGGGGCTGGTGGGCCGGGGCCGCGCCAAGAGGGGCGAGGCGACGAACAAGAACATGGCGACGTTCGGCGCGGTGCTCGGCCTGATCGCGCTGATCCTCTCGGTGGTCGGCGCGGTGATCACGTTCAAGGCGGTCGACGACGCGGTGAGCGACCTGAACAAGGCGGTGTCGGACACGACCGCCTCCGCGAAGCCGAAGGCCGGCGGGGAAGCCGACGCCAAGAACACGGACGGCACGAGCGCCAAGGAGGAAGGAAAGAAGGAGGACACCGGCGAGGCCCTGGAGGCCGGGGACTCGGCGGTCTACGACGACGACGTCACGATCACGGTCGGAGACGCGACCTCGTACACCCCGGACTCGTTCGCGGCCGGCCACACCAAGGGCAACAAGGCCTACCAGGTGGCCGTCGTCATCGAGAACGCGGGCAAGGAGAAGTTCGACGCCCTGCTCGTCAGCGTCGGGGCGCGGGCCGGTCAGGACGGGGTCGACGCCGAGCAGATCTTCGACAACAAGGTCGGCGAAGGCTTCAGCGGCACGGTCCTGCCCGGCAAGAAGGTCACGGTCCTCTACGCCTTCGACGCCCCCGCGGACGCCAGGAACCTGACGGTCGAGGTCAACCCCGGCTTTACGTACGAGGCCACCCAGTGGGACCTGAAGCTCTGACCCGCACCCACACATACGCAGGACGGAACCGGCCCACGGGCGGGTTCCGTTCGCGCGTTCACCCCGTTACGAGGAGCGGCCCGTGCGGCCGGGGAGCTCGGCGGCCGCCCGCCATCAGCCGCCGCACAGCTCCAGCATGACCTTCTTGTCCGCGGTGGTGACCGGGAGTTCGTACTTCAGCGAGACCTGGGCGAACCGCAGCGCATACGAGCAGCGCACCGGCTTGTACGGCGGCAGCCAGGAAGCGGGGCCGGAGTCGCGCTTGGCGTTGTTGGCCGGGCCGTCCACGGGCAGCAGATTGAGCGGGTCGTTGGCGATCTGCTGCCGCTTGGCCTCGTTCCAGCGGGCAGCGCCCATCTGCCAGTCGTACGACAGCGGCATGACGTGGTCGATCTGGACCTTGGTCGCCTGCTGCTTGCGCCACTCGATGGCCGAGCCGGTGTACGGGTCCATGAGCGTCATGGCGACGACCACGCAGTCCGATCCCGACCGGAGCGTGACCTCCTTGCCGTCCCGGGCCAGCAGGTCGTTCCGGGTGTCACAGCCGTTCCGCGAGAGTGGGATGCCGTCGACCGAGTCCTTCCAGGCGTACCCGAACTTGTCCCGCTCGTAGCCGGTCTTGGGGCCGCGGCCCTTGGTCGCCACCGTCTCGATGACCTTGCGGGCCTCCGCCCGGTCCGCGTCCGAGGTGAGAGGGGCGAGGCCCGGCTTCGTACCGTCCGGGTTGTCCAGCGGGCTGGCGCCGAAGCCGGTGGCGGACTGGCCGCCGTTCGAGCTGCCGCTCGGCGACTCGGCACCGGACGTGACCGATTCGGGATCACAGCCGGTCAGGGCCAGCACCGCCACCACACCCAGGGCGGGCACGATCACTCGACAATCGCGGGGAGATATCACTCGAAGCCGTCCTGACGGGGAGAAAGCCGAACCAACCCGGGAATCCTACGGACTTCTTCCCCGCCGGGACGTGTTCATGGCATCGCTTCACTCCGGATGCGGCCCGGATCACACCTTCCCGATCCCCAGCGTCGTCTCCGACGGCAGCAGCCCGGACCCGATCGCCGCCACCCACAACGGCCCCAGCAGCTCCACGAGCCGCTCCCTCTCCTCATCCGCCAGCACCCGCCACGGCGCCGCCGCCGCCTCGTCCGTGCGCCGCTCGACCTCGGCGCGCAGTGCCCTGCCCGCCTCCGTCGCCGTACCGTCGTCCGCCACCAGGCCGCGCTTCAGCAGCCGTTCGCGGGCCTGCGCCCACTCCTCGTCGCTCCAGCGCCGGCTCGCGAACACCTCCGGGCGCGCCGCGCCGATGGCTGCGAACGAGACCAGCGCCTCGACCGGGTCGAGCTCCGCCTCGGCGAGCGCCGCGAGATGGCCGTCGCCGCGGTGTTCGCGCAGGACGGTCGCCGCGTGCCAGAGCACCAGGTGCGGTTCGTCCGGCCAGGGAAGCGCGGCGTTGGCGGCGGCGAGCGGGCGGCCCGTCGTGTCGGCGGCCTCCGCGACGCGGCGCAGGAGCGCGGCGGCCTCGGCCGTGTCCGGCGCGGTGGCCGCCTCCCCCAGGACCGTCCGGTACGCGCGGTCGACGGCCCGGCCCCGGGCGGCGAGCACGGCGCCGGGCGAGGCGACGGACCAGACGGCGGGGACGTACGCGTCCACCATCGCCGGGCTGAAACTGTAGAAGGTCTCCGCGACCCGACCGGCTCCGGCCCCTTCCTCCCCGAGCGGCGCCGCCCGCCACGCGAAGTAGCTCGGCCAGCGCTCGTCGACCGCGTACCCGAGCGCCTCGGCCTCGTCGAAGGCCTCCGGCGCGTAGTAGAGAACAGCGTGCAGGGGCTCCAGCAGGTGCCACATCTGCCGTACGCGACCCAGCTCGTCGGACATGTCTCCGCCTTCCACAGCCATGTGAATCTTGCCAGTGACTAGATCTCCTACGGCAGCCACAGTGCACCTCGCGCCACGAACTTGTCAATGACTAGATTCTGCGTAGGGTGCTGTCCATGAGCAGCGACCGCACCTACCACCACGGCGACCTGCGGCGGGCCGTCCTCACCGCCGCCCTCGACGTCATCCGCACCGAGGGCCCCGCCGCGCTGAGCCTGCGGGACCTGGCCCGCCGGGCCGGCGTCTCCCACGCCGCGCCGGCCCACCACTTCAAAGACCGCACCGGCCTGCTCACCGCCATCGCCACCGAGGGCTACGGGCTGTTCGCCGACGCGCTGGCCGACGCACCCGATCTGCGGGAGCGGGGCGTGCGGTACGTACGGTTCGCCGCCGCACACCCGGCCCACTTCCAGGTGATGTTCCAGCCGGACCTCTACCGCGCCGGCGACCCGGACCTCCTCGCGGCGAAGGAGCGGGCGTCGGTGGAACTGCGGGCGGGCGTCACCGGTCTGCCCTCCGGCGGCGGGGACGACGCCCGGCTCACCGGTGTGGCCGCGTGGTCCCTGGCCCACGGCTTCGCCACGCTGCTGCTCAGCGGCAACCTGAGCGGGGCGGTGGGCGACCGGGATCCGGAAGAGGTGTTCCGGGCGCTCGCCACGCCGGTGTTCGCACCGGGCGGGCCCAACTGACGCTCACCCGGCGGGAATAGCCGACGCCTCCGCTTGCTTGGCCATGTCGTGCGCACGCAATCCACGAGACGGTCATCGAGGACAACGAGGGTGGAACCATGAGAACCACGAACGCGACCCGGCGTGCGGGTGTCGCACTGTTATCAGCGCTGGCACTGCTGGCGCTGCCGGTCGTCGGCGGACAGGTCACCGGCGCCTCCGCGCAGACCGCGCCGGCCGGTAACGGCACCACGCCGCAGCCGGACCGCGGCGCATGGCAGGGCGGCTGGGCCGCCTCGCCTCAGGCACCGACCGAGGTCTTCACACCGAACTGGTCGCGGCAGGGCTTCGCGGACCAGACGGTCCGCCAGGTGGTACGGGTCAGCACCGGAGGCACGCGGGCCCGCATCGAACTGTCCAACCGCTACGGGAGCACGCCGCTGCGCATCACCGGAGCGACGGTGGCGCGTACGGACAACGGCGCCTCGGTCGAGGAGGGTTCGGTCCGACGGCTGTCCTTCGGCGGGAACGGCATGGTGACCATCCCGGCGGGCTCCGACGCGACCAGCGACGCGGTGCCGTTCAGGACCCGGGCCCTGGAGTCGCTGACCGTCACGCTGTACCTGGCCGCACCGACCGGCCCCGCCACCTTCCACATGATGTCGTCGGCCACGAGCTACCGGGCGCAGGGCGATCACCGGGCCGACCGCGACGGCGCGTCGTTCACGGAGACCAGCGAATCCTGGTACTACCTCACCGGCGTCGAGGTCGGCGGCGGCGACGCCCCGCGCAGGAACGGGATCGTGGCGTTCGGCGACTCCATCACCGACGGCGTCGGATCCACGCCGGACACGGACAACCGCTACCCCGACGAACTGGCGGAGCGCTTCGCGGCCACCGGCAGGCCGCGCAGCGTCCTCAACCACGGGATCGGCGGCAACCAGGTCACGAACGACACGGACTGGGCCGGGGAGAAGGCCGTGGTCCGCTTCGAGAAGGACGTGCTCGACGAGCCGGGCGTGGGCACGGTCATCGTGCTGGAGGGCATCAACGACATCGGGGCGAGTGGTGCGGGCGCGGTCGGCACCCCCACCCCCGAAGTGTCGGTCGCCCAACTGATCGCAGGACACCGGTCGTTGATCCACCAGGCGCATGCCAAGGGTCTCAAGGTGATCGGTGCGACGCTGACGCCCATCAAGGGCTCGTTCTACGACAGCCCCGTCAACGAGGCCAAGCGCGACGCGTTCAACGACTGGATCCGCACATCGGGCGCGTACGACGACGTGGTCGACCTGGACCGCGCCGTGGCCGACCCCGAGGACCCGGACAGCATCGCCCCCGCCTACGACTCGGGCGACCATCTGCACCCGAGCGACGCGGGCTACCGGGCGATGGCCGGAGCACTGGACCTGGGCGGGATCTGACCCCACTGCGGTGCGCCCGGCGTCGCCGTCGGCTGCGGCGGGGCCGGGCGCGGCATGGGGTGCGTGCAGCAGTGCGGCACCCTGGGCTCCCGCTCAGTCGGCGGTGAACTCGTACTGCACCTCGTACAGATGGCCTGCCTTCACCATGACGGTCGCTTCGATGGGCCGCTCATCGTCGCTGTAGACGACACGCAACGTCCGCAGGACCGGCAGTCCACCCGGCAGCCGCAGCGCCTGGTACTGATCCTGCGTCGGTACGCGCGCGGAGACCCTGTCCACGCTGAGCCGCGGCGGGTAGCCGAGTTCCGCAAGCAGCGTCGGGGGGCCGCCCCGGATCTTCCGGCGCACCGTCATCGCCGTACCGTCAACGATCTCCAGCGGGTAGTACGACGCCACGAGCTCGACCGGTTCGTCGTCGACCATGAGGAGTTGGCGCCGCAGGAGCACACGGCCGGACGTCGGCAGCCTGAGCGCCTCAGCGACATCCGCGGGCGGGTCGCTCTCGGCCACTTCAAGAAGCGTGCTGTGTGCGCGGGCGCCGCCGCCGGCGGCTTCGGTAAGCCAACGGTACGGCGCACCCGAGCCCGCCGGAGCCATGTACGAGGCCGGGCGGACGGTTCGCTGCCTGTGGTCCCGGACCGTCACGGACGCACCCGCCCTGCCGATCACGAGCCGTTCGTCCTTGAGTAGCTGCAAGGCCTTCTGCACCGTCGCGTTCGAGGCGTCGAAGCGCTCCTTGAGGCGTGCGGTGGACGGCAGCCCGGCACCAGGAGCCAGGTCGCCGGACATGATCTCGTCCCGCAGATCGGCTGCGATCCGCTCGTGCAGTGAACGGCGATCGACATCGTTCGCTTCCGGTCTGGGCACAGTCATCCGATCCTGATCTCGTACCGCAGCAACTGCCCCCGGGGCGGCATGACCATCACGTCGGCTTGGACAGGCCGACCGTCCCGGTCCAGCGTGAGCCGCGTCAGTTCGAGCACCGGCTCACCGGTGTCCAGCCCCAACGCCACGCGCTCACCCTCCGACGGCATGCGCGCGACAACATCCTCCTGCGCCAGAACACCTGCGTGGCCGAGCTCGGCGAGCAGCCGGACAGCGCCTCCCCGGATCTTCGCGGTCCCCGCCAGCGCCGTACCCCGGGCGATCTCCAGCGGGTAGTAGGTGTCGGTCAACTCGCACGGCTCACCGTCGAGATACATGACCCTTCGGCGCTCGACGATGTCGCAGCCGCGCTCCACCCGGAGCAAGTCCGCGACCCTGTCGGGCGCGACGACCTCTCCGGCTCGCACGATCTCCTGGGTGCCCCGCCGCCCGACGGCCGCCGCCTCGGCACGCCATGCGTCACCGCCGTCCTGCTCCGATGGCGCCAGGTACCGGGCGGACGCGCTGACCCTCTCGCCTTCACCCATGGCCTTCTCCTTCACAACCGATGCCCGCAGGGCCTTGCCGCTCCACACGGTAGGCGAAAGCGATCCGGCCCCCCAAAGACTACCTTGCTGCTTTTCGCGAATAGCAGTACGGTGTGCGCGTTACGGCCCACGAGCAAGGCGGTGAACCACCGTGTCTCTGTCGCAGCAACGGCGTTTCCCCCGACGGCGCACTTCCGTCGGTGCCTCCCGCGACTTCGTCGTCGATGTCCTCGCGGAGTGGCGGCTCACGCCCCTGGTCGACGACATACGGCTCTGCGTCTCGGAGCTGGCCACCAACGCCCTGCTCCACGGAGTTCCGCCGGGAAGAGAATTCGCCGTCCGCCTTCGTGCGAACCGGGACCTCGTACACCTGGAGGTCCGGGACAGCGGCGGCGGTCACCCCGAGGTCAAATGCCCGACTGCGGAGGACTGCACGGGGCGCGGCTTACTCCTCGTCATCGAGCTGGCAGCAGATTTCGGTGTCGACCACCACGCCGTCGGCAAGACCGTATGGGCGGCCTTCAAGAGGCCCGCCACGCCCCCAGCCACGTAAAGAGCCCGGCCCCGCCGGATTTCCGGCGGGGCCCCCGCGTGTAGCTCCCGGTGCTACGACCCCAGGATCGTCGTCAGGAACTCCCCCGTCCACGCCAGCAGTTCACGCCCCACGACCGGCTTGCCGCCGATCTTGCCCGCGGTGGGGCGCGGGACCAGGATCTGGTGCAGGGCCGGCTTGATGATCGTCTTCGGGTAGAGGCGCTTCAGGCGGAGCTCCTGCGACTCGCGCAGCTCCACCGGCGCGAAGCGGATGTTCGGGCCCTGGAGCACGATGTCGCCGACACCGCAGGCGCGGGCCAGCATCCGCAGGCCGGCGACCAGGAGGAGGTTCTCGACCGGCTCCGGGAGCTTGCCGTAGCGGTCGGTGAGCTCCTCGCGCACCGCCCTGATGTCGTCCTCCGAGGAGGCCGAGGCGATCGAGCGGTAGGCCTGGAGGCGCAGGCGCTCGCCGGGGGCGTAGTCGTGCGGGACGTGCGCGTCGACCGGGAGCTCGATCTTGACCTCCAGCGGCGGCTCCTCCTCCACGCCGCCTTCGAGGGACGCCCGGTAGTCGGCGACCGCCTCGCCGACCATGCGGACGTACAGGTCGAAGCCGACGCCCGCGATGTGGCCGGACTGCTCGCCGCCCAGGAGGTTGCCCGCGCCGCGGATCTCGAGGTCCTTCATCGCCACGTACATGCCCGCGCCCATCTCGGTGTGCTGGGCGATCGTGGCGAGGCGTTCGTGGGCGGTCTCGGTGAGCGGCTTCTCCGGCGGGTAGAGGAAGTAGGCGTAGCCGCGGTCGCGGCCACGGCCGACGCGGCCGCGCAGCTGGTGGAGCTGGGAGAGGCCGAAGTTGTCGCCGCGCTCCACGATCAGGGTGTTGGCGTTGGAGATGTCGATGCCGGACTCGACGATCGTCGTGGAGACCAGGACGTCGAACTTCTTCTCCCAGAAGTCCACCACGACCTGTTCCAGGGCCTGTTCGGACATCTGGCCGTGGGCGGTCGCGATCCGTGCCTCGGGGACGATCTCGCGGAGGCGGGCGGCGGCGCGGTCGATCGACTCGACACGGTTGTGGATGTAGAACGCCTGGCCCTCGCGGAGCAGTTCACGGCGGATGGCCGCGCCGATCTGCTTCTCCTCGTACGGGCCGACGAAGGTGAGGACCGGGTGGCGCTCCTCGGGCGGGGTGGTGATCGTCGACATCTCGCGGATGCCGGTGACCGCCATTTCGAGCGTACGGGGAATGGGCGTCGCGGACATGGTCAGGACGTCGACGTTGGCGCGGAGCTTCTTCAGCTGTTCCTTGTGCTCGACGCCGAAGCGCTGCTCCTCGTCGACGATGACCAGGCCCAGGTCCTTGAACTTCGTCTCGGAGGAGAACAGGCGGTGGGTGCCGATGACCAGGTCGACGGAGCCCTCACGGAGCCCTTCGATCGTCGCCTTGGACTCGGACTCCGACTGGAAGCGGCTCAGCGCCCGTACGGTGACGGGGAACTGGGAGTAGCGCTCGGTGAACGTGCCGAAGTGCTGCTGGACGAGGAGGGTCGTGGGGACGAGGACGGCGACCTGCTTGCCGTCCTGGACGGCCTTGAAGGCGGCCCGGACCGCGATCTCCGTCTTGCCGTAGCCGACGTCGCCGCAGATCAGGCGGTCCATGGGGACGGACTTCTCCATGTCCTCCTTGACCTCGGCGATGGTGGTGAGCTGGTCGGGCGTCTCCGCGTACGGGAAGGCGTCCTCCAGTTCGCGCTGCCAGGGGGTGTCCGGGCCGAAGACGTGGCCGGGGGCCGCCATCCGGGCCGAGTAGAGCTTGATCAGGTCGGCGGCGATCTCCTTGACGGCCTTCTTGGCGCGCGCCTTCGTCTTCGTCCAGTCGGCGCCGCCGAGGCGGTGCAGGGTCGGGGCCTCGCCGCCGACGTACTTGGTGACCTGCTCCAGCTGGTCGGTCGGGATGTACAGCCGGTCGCCGGGCTGGCCGCGCTTGGCGGGGGCGTACTCGACGAGGAGGTACTCGCGGGTGGCGCCCTGCACCGTGCGCTGCACCATCTCGATGTAGCGGCCCACGCCGTGCTGCTCGTGGACGATGTAGTCGCCCGTCTCCAGCGTCAGCGGGTCGATGGTCTTCCTGCGGCGGGCCGGCATCCGGCCGAGGTCCTTGGTGGCCGTGCGCTGGCCGGTCAGGTCCGTCTCGGTGAGGACGGCGATCCTGAGTTCGGCGTCGACGAAGCCGTGGTCGATGGCACCGCAGGAGACGTGGACGAGGGACGGGGCGATCTCACCGAGGTCCGCGTCGAGGCGGGCCGGGATGCCTTCGCCGCTCAGCACCTCGACGGTACGGGAGGCGAGGCCCTGGCCCTCGGTGACGTACACCGTGCGCCAGCCCTCGGCCAGCCATCCCTTGGTGTCGGCGAGTGCGCGGGCGGTGTCGCCGCGGTACGCCTCCGGGGCGTGCATCCGGAGCTTGAGCGTGTCCTCGTCGAGCTCGTCGTCGGCGGCGAACGGGGAGACCGACCACCACATCATGTTCAGCTCGCGGGCCCGGTCGCGGACGTCCGCGATGCCGCGCAGCGAGGCCGCGCCGACGTCGATGGGTGCCTCGCCACCGCCGGCCGTGGCCGCCCAGGACGCCTCCAGGAACTCCTGGCTGGTGGCGACCAGGTCCGCGGCCCGGGTGCGGACCCGCTCGGGATCGCACACGACGGCCATGGAGCCCTTGGGCAGGACGTCGATCAGCAGTTCCATGTCGTCGACGAGGACGGGGGCCAGGGACTCCATGCCCTCGACCGCGATGCCCTCGGCGATCTTGTTGAGGAGTTCGCCCAGCTCGGGGTGGGCCTCGGCGAGCGCGGCGGCCCGCTCGCGGACGTCGTCGGTCAGCAGGAGCTCGCGGCAGGGCGGCGCCCACAGCCCGTGCTCGGCGATCTCCAGGGACCGCTGGTCGGCGATCTTGAAGTAGCGGATCTCCTCGACGTCGTCGCCCCAGAACTCCACCCGCAGCGGGTGCTCCTCGGTCGGCGGGAAGACGTCCAGGATGCCGCCGCGCACCGCGAACTCGCCACGCTTCTCGACCAGTTCGACCCGCGCGTACGCGGCTGCCGCGAGCGCCTCGACGGTCCTGCCGAGATCGGCGCTCTGCCCGATCCGCAGCGCCACGGGCTCCAGGTCGCCGAGCCCCTTGACCTGCGGCTGGAGCACGGAACGGATCGGTGCGACGACGACGGAGACGGGCCCGGTCTCCGGGTCGTCCTGCCTCGGGTGCGCGAGGCGCCGCAGCACGGCCAGCCGGCGGCCCACGGTGTCGGAGCGCGGGGAGAGCCGCTCGTGGGGCAGCGTCTCCCAGGACGGGAACTCCGCGATCGTGTCCGGCGGCAGCAGCGTGCGCAGCGCGGCCGCCAGGTCCTCGGCCTCGCGCCCGGTCGCGGTGACGGCGAGGACGGTCCGCTTCGAGTCCCGGGCGAGCGCGGCCACGGCGAAGGGCCGGGCGGCGGGCGGGCCCACCAGGTCGATGTGCATCCGGTGCCCGTCCCCGGCGGCCTTCACCGCTTCGTCGAGCGCCGGATCACGTACGACGACATCCAGCAGACCGTGCAGGCTCATGAAGGGCTTCCGTCCGGGTAACGAGGGCGAGGTCCGACAGCCGGCTGCTGTCGGGGGCGGCGCTGCTGTCAGGGGCAACGCGAAGGGCCCGACACGTGAGACGGGCCGGGGATTCCACCAGCGTACGACTCCGGGGTGACAGCCGCGCCCGCAACCGGCCAGCGCGCCGCGCCCCACGGCTCCGCACGCACGGAATCCGGCCCCGGGCGCTTGGAGGAGCGCCCGGGGCCGGAATCTTCAGTCTATGCGGACCGCCCGGCTCACCCGTCCGTGGCGATGGCGTTCAGGACGTTCATCCGTCCCGCCCGGAACGCCGGGACGAGTGCCGCGAAGAGTCCGACGAAGGCCGAGGCGACGAACACCGTGATGATGGTCGGCCACGGGATCTCCAGGACGCCGAGACCCTCCAGGGCCAGCAGCTTCTGGGCGGAGGTGCCCCAGCCCATGCCCAGGCCGAGCCCGAGCAGGGCGCCGAACAGGGCGATGACGACCGACTCCAGCCGGATCATCCGGCGCAGCTGGCGGCGGGAGAGGCCGATGGCGCGCATCAGGCCGATCTCGCGGGTCCGCTCGACGACCGAGAGGGCCAGGGTGTTCACGACTCCGAGGACCGCGACGATGATCGCGAGAGCGAGCAGGCCGTAGACGATGTTCAGCAGCTGGCTGATCTGGTCCTTCAGGTCCTGCTTGAAGTCGGCCTGATTCTGCACCTTGTACTGCGGGTACTCGGCGAGCGAGCTCTTCAGGGCGGCGTAGGCCTCCTTCTCCTTGCCGTCCTGCGCCTTGGCGAACATGATCACGTTCTTGGGCATCTTGTCCGCGGGGATGTACCGCTGGGCGGTCGTGGTGTTCATGTACATCGCGCCCTGGTCCACGGTCGTGTCGTCCGAGGTGATCGCGGCGACCTTCAGCTTCGCCGTGTCGCCCGCCTTGAACGCGACGGTGATCGTGTCACCGACCTTGATCCCGTGTTCGGTGGCGTAGTCGTCGCCGACCGACATGGCGTTCTTCCCGTACGCCGCGGACAGGTCACCGGCGGTGGTCTCGCGGTGCAGGTCCTGCGGATACGTCGGGTCGGCGGCGGTGACGTCCTCGTCCGTCGTCGTTCCGTCCGGGTTGGTGAGCTTCGCGCCGATGGCCTTGTAGTTCGTGATGTGCTCGATGCCGGGCGCGGTCTCCAGCGCCTTCGCGGCCTGGGGCACGATCAGCTGGCCGGTCGACGACTGCACGATGAAGTCCGCGCCCACCGACCTGTCCAGCTCGTCGGTGGCCGAGGCGACCATGGAGGAGCCCACCACCGAGAGGCAGGCCACCAGGGCCAGGCCGATCATCAGGGCCGCACCGGTCGCACCGGTCCGGCGCGGGTTGCGCAGCGCGTTGCGCTCGGCCAGCCGGCCGACCGGGCCGAAGAGCCTGAGGACGACGACGCTGAGTGCCCGTACTACGATCCCGGCGAGCAGCGGGCCGATGACGATGAAGCCGATGAGGGTGAGGACCACGCCCAGGCCGAGGAAGGCCGAGCCGTCGCTCGCCTCGTCCGCCCGCGTCGTCGCCCACAGGGCCGCCGCTCCGGCGCCGGTGAGGACCAGGCCGATACCGGCCCGGATCCAGCCGGACTTGGCGTCGGCCGGTGTTCCGGCGTCGCGCAGCGCGGCCATCGGGGAGACCTTGCCGGCCCGCCGGGCCGGGATGTAGGCGGCGAGGACGGTCACGATGATGCCGAGCGCGAGGCCGGTCACTGGGGTCGTCCAGGCGACGGTGAGGTCGCCGGTGGACAGCTCCATGCCGATGGCGCCCATGAGCTTCATCAGCCCGACGGCCAGTCCGACGCCGGCGGCGACGCCGAGGATCGATCCGACGATGCCCAGGAGCACTGCTTCGAGCAGCACGGACCGGTTGACCTGCTTGCGGCTGGAGCCGATGGCCCGCATCAGGCCGATCTCGCGGGTCCGCTGGGCGACCAGCATCGAGAAGGTGTTGACGATCAGGAAGATGCCGACGAGGAAGGCGATCCCGGCGAAGCCGAGCATCGCGTACTTCATCACGTCGAGGAAGTCGCCCATGGAGTCCTTGTTGGACTCGGCGGCTTCCTTCTGCGTCTGCACCTTGTACGCGGCCGAGCCGTCCAGTGCGGCGGTGACGCTCTGCTTCACCTGCGTGTCACTGACGCCGGGTTCGGCGGTGATGGAGATCTGCGTGAAGACGTCGGGGCTGCCGAGGAGCTTCTGCTGGGCGGTGGCCGTGTCGAGGTAGACGATGGCCGCGCCCGGGTTGGTGACCTTGAAGGTGGCGATTCCGCTGATGCGCGCCCTGACGTCGCCGGTGACCGCGATGGTGCGCAGTTCGTCACCGATCTTCAGGTCGTGCTTGTCCGCCGTGTCGGCGTCGACCATGACCTCGGTCGGGCCGCGCGGGGCGTGGCCGGAGGTGATCTCCATGGAGCGCAGGTCGTTGGAGGTCCAGTTGCCGGCCAGTGTCGGGGCGCCCGTGTCGGAGCCCATGTTCTTGTTGTGGCTGTCGACGACCGTGACGGCCGAGCTGGAGATGGCGCCCTCGGCCTTCTTCACCCCGTCGGCCTTCTCGACCTGCGCGATGACGGAGGCGGGCAGCGACTGGGGCTTGCCGTTCTCCGGGGTGTCGTCGACCTTGGCCGTCTTCGGGCTGACGGTGACGTCGGCCGACGTGGCGGCGAAGAGCTTGTCGAACGTGGTGTTCATCGTGTCGGTGAAGACGAGCGTGCCGCACACGAACGCCACCGACAGCAGGACGGCGACGGCGGAGAGCGCCATGCGTCCCTTGTGCGCGAAGAAGTTGCGCATCGAGGTCTTCCAGACGGTCATGACGTCCGCCCGCGCGCGTCGAAGTCCTTCATGCGGTCCAGCACCTGGTCGGCGGTCGGGTTGAGCATCTCGTCGACGATGCGCCCGTCCGCGAGGTACAGCACACGGTCGGCGTAGGAGGCGGCGACCGGGTCGTGCGTGACCATGACGATGGTCTGCCCGAGCTCGTCGACGGACTTGCGCAGGAAGTTCAGCACTTCGGCGCCGGCCCGTGAGTCCAGGTTCCCGGTCGGCTCGTCGCCGAAGATGATCTCCGGCTGGGCGGCGAGCGCGCGGGCCACCGCGACGCGCTGCTGCTGGCCGCCGGAGAGCTCGGTCGGCCGGTGCTTGAGCCGCTCGGCGAGACCGACGGTCTCCACGACCTGGCGCAGCCAGGCGGCGTCGGGCTTACGGCCCGCGATGTCCATCGGCAGCGTGATGTTCTCCAGCGCGTTGAGCGTCGGCAGGAGGTTGAACGCCTGGAAGATGAAGCCGATGCGGTCGCGCCGCAGCTGGGTGAGCTTCTTGTCCTTGAGCCCGGTGATCTCGGTCTCGGCGAGGTGGATCTGCCCGGAGGTCACGGTGTCCAGACCGGCGAGGCAGTGCATCAGCGTCGACTTGCCGGAGCCGGACGGGCCCATGATGGCCGTGAACTGGCCGCGGGCGATGTCGACGTCGACGTGGTCGAGCGCGACGACCCGGGTCTCACCGACCCCGTAAGCCTTGACGACCTGCCGCGCTCGCGCAGCCACGGCCGTACGCCCTCCAGTGCCCCCGTGCCTGGGAATGGTTACAGCCGTTGTCACGGTTTTTCTCCTATGTCGGTCGGCGACAGCGCGTCGCTGTCTGCTGTGAAGTCTGGTCGTGGAAGGGGGTCCGGCGCGCTGGTGCCCAGCGCAGTCTTCGGGTGGGGTTTTCCCCACCACGCCCCCTGTGGTCTGCCGCAATCCCGGTGCATGACCACGCTACGGAGCGGAGGGCGCGGGGCACGTCCTCCGCCGGGAGGAACGGTCCCTGCCCAGATGTAAGGAGCTCCCCCTAGGGGTCTGGTCCCCCGGGTGGACACGTCTCTCAGGGACTGCGCCCATGGGTCCACACCGCTGGGTGGAGCGGCAGGGCCCTGCCGTACGGAAACGCCCTGCTGAGGGGCTTCAGCCGCGGCGGCCGGTGCCCGGGGTGGTCGCGATGCGGGACCTCGGGGCCAGCGCGGACAGGACGGCGTCCGTACCGGCGACCGCGGCGTCGACGGCCGCCGGGTCGGTGGCGTCGGCGACGGCCACTGTGAGTCCGGGGCGTTCGGGCAGGGAGCCGGGGCGGCGGGTCACGGCGACGACGTGAAGACGCCGTCGGCGCTGACCGGCGCGGTGCGGTAGTCCGTGACGACAGGGTGCTCGAAGAGACCCGAGGGCCGTACGAGCGTCCAGTCGAGGTCCGTTCCGCGGATCACGTCCTCCATCCGGCGCATGTCCGCGTGGAGGGTGCGGCCCAGGCGCCGGTTCACCAGCGGGTCGAGCACATGGTTGAAGAAGTGTGCGCCGGTCGGACGCCAGGCGGGGTCGGCGTTATTCATCAGCGTTGAGCCTGCGTTGCGTGGATCGGCACAGTCAAGGGCGTTCCGGCCACCACACGAAGGAATGACCGACACCATGCGTATCGCAGTCTTCGGCGCCAACGGACCGACCGGCCGCCATCTCACCCAACAGGCCCTCATCGCAGGCCACGAGGTCGTCGCCGTGACCCGCCGCCCCGGCTCCCTGCCCGAACGCCCCGGACTCACAGTGGCCGTCGCCGACGCCACCGACCCGGCGGCCGTCGACGCCGCGGTCGCCGGTACGGACGCCGTCCTGTCCGCGCTGGGCGCCCGCTTCAGCAAACGGGCCATCACGCTGTACTCGGCGAGCGCCGCGGCCCTCACCGATGCCATGGCCCGCCACGGGATCAAGCGGCTCCTCGCCATCAGCTCCAGCATCGCCGACCCCGCCTGGCGTCCGACCGGCGCACACTTCTTCAACCATGTGCTCGACCCGCTGGTGAACCGGCGCCTGGGCCGCACCCTCCACGCGGACATGCGCCGGATGGAGGACGTGATCCGCGGAACGGACCTCGACTGGACGCTCGTACGGCCCTCGGGTCTCTTCGAGCACCCTGTCGTCACGGACTACCGCACCGCGCCGGTCAGCGCCGACGGCGTCTTCACCGCCCGCGCCGACCTCGCCGCGAGCATGCTGCGCGAGCTGGAGGAGCGGCGCTACGTCCGTACGGCGATGGGCGTCATCACCACCGCGGTGAAGCCGAACATCGCCAGGATGATCTGGGACGAGGGCGTGAAGAAGAAGTGAGCCCGGCGCACGACGAACTCCCCGCCACAGCTCTGGAGTTCCTCGGTCTCCCCCTCACCGCCACGTTCACCACGCTGCGCCCGGACGGCACCCCGCACGTCACTCCGGTCCGCTTCACCTTCGACGCGTCCACCGGTCTGGCGCGGGTGACCACCAGGGCGCGCGCCCGCAAGGCCCGCAACGTGGCGGCGGGCGGCGCGGCGGCCCGGGTCGCGCTCTGCCAGGCGGACGGCTTCCGCTGGCTCACCCTGGAGGGCCGGGCCACGGTCGGCGACGACCCCGTGCGCCTGGCCGATGCGGTCGCCCGCTACACCGCCCGCTACCGGACGGCCCCGCCCGCCCCGCCGGACCTGGTCGTCGTCGAGATCGCCGTCGACCGGGTACTGAGCCTCGGCCTCCGGCCCGGTCTCCGGGGCCGCACCTGAGCGCTGCGGCTACTTGGGCAGCCTGGCCCAGAAGTGGTCGACGATCTCCTCTACGTAGCGCCGCCCGTCCTCACCGGAGGCCGTGCTGCCGCTGGCCCGGCTGAGGGTGGCCGCCATGAGGGCCTGGTACTCCTGGTACATGGAGTCCAGCGGCCCGTGCAGCTGTTTGCGCTCCACCGAGATGAGCTTGGCGATGGCGCGGACATGCGCCTGCCACCGGGTGCTGACCGCTTCGGTGAGCAGGCGGGCGAGTTCGTCCTCCAGCCCGGTGATCGCGATGTGGTCGCGCGGCGGGAGGCCGAGCAGGCTGCCGAGTTTCGCGGACTGCCTCTGGTCGCCGGTCCACCGGCCGGTCTCCTCCATGTGGACGTACGAGTCCAGGGACAGACCCGTGGCGCGGGCGACGTCCTCGGCCGGTATCCCGCGGGCGACGCGGTGCTCGCGCAGGGTCCGCGGGTGCCCCATGACCTCGCTGGGATGGCACCACAACGCGCCTGCGAGCGCGGCGAGTTCATGGGGATCGGGCAGGGCGGACCCGCGTTCCCACGCCGCGATGTGGTCGGCGGTGACGTGAGCCGTCCCGAAGGACGTCCTCATCGCGTACGCGACGTGGCCGTGAGCCATCCCGAGCTTTTCACGCAGGGCTCGGGCAGCACGCGCATTGAAGGGGGGTGGAGGGTGCACGCACAGAACGTATGGGCATCGTCACCGGAAAAGCCATGACCGCTGTCGCCTGAATCACGCTTTGACTCCATAGGTCTCCGGCGATTCCGTAGGAACCGACAGTCGGATTCGCGTCATCAACGGCGTTATGCGGCAAGGGACTTGAGGGTTCGGCGCCGGCACGTATGATCCGCTCGCAAGAAGCCGTATGTGTGTTCGCACAACTGCCTGTCACCCGTGCCGGGCAGGAGCGGCTCCTGCCCTTTCCCTTTCCCCCTGTCCGTTGCAGGCCCAGGAGACGTCCCCATGCAACCCAACAAGACCGCCCCGGCCGACATACCGGCGACCGGATCCGGTGGCAGCGCCCTCGACCGGTTCTTCCGCATCACCGAACGCGGATCGACCTACGGCCGGGAAGTTCGCGGTGGCTTCGCCACCTTCTTCACCATGGCGTACATCCTCGTGCTCAACCCGATCATCCTCGGTGGCGCGAAGGACAAGTTCGGCGACCAGCTGGACACCGTCCAGTTGGTGACCGCCACCGCGCTCGTCGCCGCGGTGATGACCCTCATCATGGGCGTCGGCGGCAATCTGCCGCTCGCCCTGGCCGCGGGTCTGGGCATCAACGCCGTTGTCGCGTACCAGGTCGCCCCGCTCATGGCCTGGGACGACGCGATGGGCCTCATCGTGCTCGAAGGCCTGCTGATCTGCGTGTTCGTGGCGACGGGCCTCCGCGAGGCGATCATGCACGCCATCCCGCAGGCCCTCAAACAGGCCATCAGCGTCGGCATCGGCCTGTTCATCGCCTTCATCGGCTTCGTCGACGCCGGCTTCGTCACCCGCATCCCGGACGCGGCGAACACCACCGTTCCCGTACAGCTCGGCAGCGGCACCCTCACGGGCTGGCCGATGCTGGTCTTCTGCCTCGGCGTGATCATGACGATCGTGCTCCTCGCCCGCAAGGTCAAGGGCGCCATTCTCATCAGCATCGTCGTGATGACCATCGTCTCCGTCGTCATCAACTCGCTCGCCGACGTGAAGTCCTGGGGCCTGACCGTCCCGTCGATGCCCGACAAGCCCTTCGCCGCACCGGACTTCGGGCTGCTCGGCCAGTTCGACCTGTTCGGCTCGTTCGGCCGGATCAGCGTCCTGACCGTGATCCTGCTCATCTTCACGCTCATCCTGTCGGACTTCTTCGACACGATGGGCACCGTCGTCGGCGTCACGGCCGAAGCCGGACTCCTCGACGAGAGAGGACAGGTGCCGGGCCTGGGCCGGGTCCTGCTCATCGACGGCGCGGCCGCGGTCGCCGGCGGTGCCGCATCCGCGTCGTCCGCCACCACCTACGTCGAGTCCGCCGCGGGTGTCGGCGAGGGCGCCCGTACCGGTTTCGCCAACCTCGTCACGGGCGGCATGTTCGCCCTGGCCCTCTTCTTCTCGCCCGTCCTGACCATCGTGCCCATGCAGGCCGCGTCACCCGCACTGGTCGCGGTCGGATTCCTGATGATGACCCAGGTCAAGCACATCGACTGGGACCGCTACGACCTCGCCATCCCGGCGTTCCTCACGATCACCGTCATGCCGTTCACCTACTCCATCACCAACGGCATCGGCGCCGGCTTCGTCAGCTACGTCATCATCAAGGCGTGTCTGGGCAAGGCCCGTGAGGTCCACTGGCTGCTCTGGGGCACCGCGGCGCTCTTCCTCGTCTACTTCGCGATCGACCCGCTGGAACAGATCCTCGATCTCAAGTAGCCCGCCAAAAACGCCGAGGCGGTCCTCCGGGTGCGCACCGCGCCACCCCGGGGGACCGCCTCGGCGGATCGGTGTCCGGGTCAGTTCTTGACCGCGGCCACCTCGGGCGACGCGGTCGCCTCACTCTTCTCGCCCGCGGCGGCGGACGCGCGCACGGCCGGAATGAACGTCGAGATCACCACGGCGACGAGGGCGACCCCGCAGCCGAACATCAGGCCGGTACGGAACCCGGCCTCGGAGGTGAACGTGTAGCCGGCCGTCTCCGTGGTCATCTGGCCGAGGACCGCACCGATCACGGCGGCACCGATCGAGGTGCCGAGCGCGCGCATCAGGGTGTTGAACGCGTTGGCGGCGGCCGTCTCGGACGCCGGGACCGCGCTCATGATCAGGGCGGGCATCGCGCCGTAGGCGAGGCCGACACCGCTGCTGCTGACCATGAGGAACAGCATCAGGCCCCAGGCGGAGCCCATCAGGACGATGCCCAGACCGTAGGCCGCCGCGATGACCAGCACCCCGCTGATCAGCGTGAACTTCGGACCGCGGGCGTCGGTGAGCTTTCCGCCCAGCGGGGAGACGACCATCATCATGATGCCGCCGGGGGCCATCCACAGACCCGCCTGGAGCATCGACTGGCCCAGACCGTAGCCGGTGGCCTCGGGGAACTGCAGCAGCTGCGGCGCGATCAGCATGCCGGCGTACATACCGAAGCCGACGAAGAGCGACGCGAGGTTGGTGATGAGCACCCGCGGGCGGGCCGTGGTGCGCAGGTCGACCAGCGGGTCCGTGGTGCGCAGCTCCCAGAAGCCCCAGGCGACGAGCACCACGACGGCCGCGGCGAACAGACCGACCGTCGTCGCGGAGCCCCAGCCCCACTCGGCGCCCTTCGAGACGGCGAGGAGCAGGCAGACCAGACCGACGGCCAGGCCGAGGGCGCCGGGCATGTCGAAGCGCTGTCCCTTGGCGGCGGCCGGGACGTCCGGGATCAGGAACCAGACCAGGGCGAAGATGGCAAGGGCCAGCACGGCGGAGCCCCAGAACAGCACCCGCCAGTTCGCGTACTGGGCGACCGCCGACGCGATCGGCAGGCCGAGGGCGCCGCCGATACCGAGCGAAGCACTCACCAGGGCGATGGAGGAGCTCAGCTTCTCCTTCGGCACCACGTCACGCAGCAGGGCGATGCCGAGCGGCACCATGCCCATGCCCATGCCCTGCAGCCCGCGCCCGACGATCATGGGGACGACGGTCGACGAGAGCGCACAGACCACCGAGCCTGCGAACAGCGGCACCGCGCACACCAGCAGCATCCGGCGCTTGCCCAGCAGGTCGCCCAGCCGTCCGGAGACCGGCACGCACACCGCGGAGACCAGCAGGGTGGCCGTGATCACCCAGGCGGCGTTGGAGGAGGTCGTGTCGAGGATCTTCGGCAGCTCCGCGATGAGCGGCGTGACCAGGGTCTGCATGACCGCCGCCACGGTGCCGGCGAAGGCGAGCGTGGCGATCACACCGCCTGATCTGGCGGTCGGCTGGGGGGCATCCATGAGGGAGGAACTCCTTGGGGGGTCGTGGTCCCGGCTACCGGGACAGCGACGTGCATCGTACATGCCTAATGTGTCATACACACTTCATGCCTCGTGCACATCGCATGAGAGCATGGAGCGTCGCCCAGAATCCGACGTGCGACCGATCACCCGGCGCAGAAGCAGCAGAAGCAGGAGGCCGCAGACATGCCGAGGCCCACAGAAGAGGTGGAGTACGAGCAGATGCTGCTCGGGCGTCACAGCCTCGCCGATCACCGGGGCGGACGGCACAAGAACGCCCTCCTGGACCGGAGCGCCTACACCCTGCTGAGCCGTCTGCGTGTCCAGGGCCCCATGTCCAACGGCGAACTGAGCGACGCCTTCGGCCTCGACGCCTCCACCCTCAACCGCCAGACGGCCGCCGTGACCCGCGCCGGACTCGCCGAGCGCATCGCCGACCCCGACGGCGGAATGGCCCGCAAGTTCCGCATCACCGCCAGGGGCGCGGAACTGCTCGACGCGGAACGCGAACGCGTCGTCCAGTCCCTGGACCAGGTCATGAAGGACTGGCCGGACGACGACATCGCGGCCTTCGCCGGCTACCTCAAGCGTTTCAACACCGGGATCGAGCAGATCTCCCATCGCCCCTGGCCACGCCCCTGACCCGGGCGCGGCTGCCCCGTCCCCGATCCTGCCGCCGGGTGTCGGGCGGGGGGCGTGGGGCGGCTCCCGTCAGTCGTCCGCCGGAGCCACCCGCCCGGTCAGCGCCGCCAGCGAGTTGCGTACGTGCGCCATGTGCGCTTGCACGTCCTCGCGTCCCTCCTCGTGCTCACGCAGGATCCGCTCCGTCTCCCGCACGATCCGCTCCTCATGGACCCGGGCCCCCGCGACCAGTTCGGCTCCCCGCGCCGCCGCGTCCTCCTGGCCGTGGCGCGCGGCCTCCTCCGCTTCGGCCAGCGCACGCCGTGCCGCGGCGAGACCGGCCTCCGCCCGCTCCGTCAGCTCCGCGTGCTCCGCCGACTGCGCCGCCGCGGCCGCTTCCAGCTCCTCGTCCAGAGCCTTCCGGCGCTCACCGTGCTCCTGCTCCTGATGGGCCAGCACACTGTCCGTACGGCTCACGGTCGCCGCCATCGCGGCCTCCGCCTCCTCGCGGACCCGCGCCGCCTCCAGCCGGGCCGCGGCCAGTTCCTCACCAGCGGCGGTCTCGGCAGCGGACAGCACCTGCTCCGCGTGGGCCGTCGCCGCCGCACGCATCGCCTCCGCGTCGGCCCTCGCCGACTCGCGCAGGGTCCGCGCCGCCGCGTCCACCTCGTCGCGCAGCGCCTGGGCCTCCTCCGCGGCGGCGGTCCGGAGCGTCTCCGCCTCGCCCTCGGCCAGCGCCAGGATCCGCTGCGCCCGCTCCCCCAACGACGCGTAGTCCTGCGGTGCCAGCGCGGCGACGGCCTCGTCCAGCCGCGCCGACTCGGCCACCAGCCGCTCCGCCAGCGCCGTCAGCCGCGCCACCTGATCCCGCGCCCCGTCCCGTTCCGCCGACAGCGCGGCCACGGTCCGGTCCACCTGCTCCGGGCGGTAACCACGGCCGCGTACGCCGACGAAGCCGTGCGCGGACACCGGTGCAGAACTCATCCTTGACGCCTCTTTCCGACTCTCCGACCACTGAGCAATACGTCAAGGATGCGGCAATTGGCCAAGAAGTCGGAATCGATTCGATGCTTTCAGGACGGAAGCGACAGGCATCACAGCCCACGGAACAGACATGGCGCCCCTCCCCCGAAGGGAAGAGGCGCCACACCCCGCGCCACCGCGACGGCCGGGCCGTCAGATCAGCCCGTCCCACATCTGCTCCAGCAGGACCGACCACCAGCTCTCCGGCGACGCCAGGGCCGCCGGGTCGACCGCCACCAGCTGCGCCTGGAAGTCGACCGTCCAGCGGCCCGCCTGCTCGGGGTTCAGCCCGTACCGCAGCCGCCACATCCGGCCGAGCAACGCCATGGAACGCGTGAACTCCGGGAGCCCGGTGTTCACGAACTGCGGCGCCACCGACTGCCCGCCGGGGCCCGCCTCCACCGGCACGGCCACGATGTTCGCCGTCCCGTACTGCACACAGATCGCCCGGCCGAAGTCCGAGCCCATCACCAGGTACGACCCCGCGTCGGGAGCCGCCTGCACCTGCCGCTGCGCCGCCAGCTCCGCCAGCGTCGGCACCACCGGCTGCCCCGGCTGCGCCCAGAAGAACGGCCCGAAGTCGGCGGGCAGCCCCGCCCACACCAGGGTCCGCGCCACGATCTCCGGCACACCCTGCCGGGACACCGCGCGCTGGTCGAAGCGCAGCAGCCCCTGCGGACCGAAGGTCTGCAGCATCTCCTCCGCGATCGCCTCCGGCGGCACCTGCACCGGCGGCGGCGCCTGCGGCAGCGGCGCCCGCACCGGCGCCGGCCGCGCCGGACCGTCCGCGACCTGGTGCAGCTCGCCCTGATGGGTCAGCAGATGCTGCATGCCCTGCTGCCGGCTCGCGTGGTCCGTCCCGTACGGGGCGACGCTGGTGATCCGCACCTGCGGCCATGTCTCACGGATCATCCGGGCGCAGTAACCACCCGGCAGCTCGCACGACTCCAGCTCGGTGTGCAGCTCGATGACCTGCTGCGGCGGCACGTTCATCGCCCGCAGCTCGTGCAGCATCTGCCACTCGGGGTGCGGAGTGCCCGGCGCCGAACGACGGATCAGCTGCTGCTCGCTGCCGTCCGGCCCGCGGTACCGCAGCACGGCCTGGTAGCCGGGTCCGACGGTCGGCTGCCCCGCCGGCGCCTGCGGATACCCGTACGCGGGAGGCGGTACGGGGCCGGGGGCGCCGCCCAGCGACCCGCCCTGGCCCATCGGCGCGCCGGGCGGACCCGGCGGACCGGGCGGACCGGGCGGCTGCGGAGCCGACGGCCCGACCGGGCCCGGACCCGCGAGCATCGTCGCCGCATGGTGGACGTTGCTTCCGGCGGGCGGCGGCGTCGCACCGGGCGGCGCGGGCGGCTGCGGAGCCCCGGGGGCCCCTGGAGCGCCGGGCGGCTGCGGAGCGCCGGGCGCACCGGGCGGACCCGGCGGCCGCGGCGCGGACGGACCGGCCGCG
Organism: Streptomyces sp. OR43; assembly: GCF_008042275.1. Classification (GTDB taxonomy): domain Bacteria; phylum Actinomycetota; class Actinomycetes; order Streptomycetales; family Streptomycetaceae; genus Streptomyces. The sequence continues at coordinate 888,727 of NZ_RDBK01000043.1, forward strand.
TTCGGGTCGGCGAACATCGTGGCCGCGTGGTGGACGTTGCTCCCGCCGGGGGGCGGCGTCGCGCCGGGCGGCGCGGGCGGCTGCGGAGCCCCGGGCGGACCGGGCGGCTGCGGCGCGCCGGGCGGGCCCAGCTGCGACACGAGCTGCGTCGGCACGTACCCGCCCGCCGGAGCACCCGGCGTACCGGGTCCCGAAGGAGGCGGCAGCGGCGCGCCGGGCCGGGCGCCCGGCGTACCGGGGGCGCCGGGCGGCGGCGGGGTCGTCGAACCACCGCCACGCGCACCGCGCGGCGGCACGACCGCCTTGCTGGTCGCCTCGTCGGAAATGTCACCGGAACCGGAACCCGGCCCGGGGCGGGGTCCCGGAGCGGCCGGGCGGTTCGGTGCCGGAGCGCTCGGCGCGGGGCCGCCCGGCACGGGAGCCGGCGGAGCACCGGGGCCGGCCTGCGGCGGCAGGCCCGGCGCGATGGCCGTAGGCGGCAACTGACTGCCGCCCGACATCAGCGCCGTCGGAGCGTCGGCGGACACCACCCGGGGCGGTGCGCCCTCGTCGTCGGCGCCCGAGAGCGGCGGCGCGAACACGGTGGCCGGCAGGCCCACCTCGCCCTCGTCGGACCCGGCGTTGGTGTCGGTCCCGGCCCACGGGGTGGCCCCGACGGGCGGCTGCGGCGCGGACGCCTGGACGCCCGGGGAAGCCGTTGGCTCGTACGGGACCGGCTGCGGGGACGGGGAAGGGGCCGCGGGCGCGGGCGGGGGTGTCTGCCCCGCCGCTTCGGCCCGCCGGTCCGGGATACCCAGCTTGTCGGCCGCGTCCTGGAGCCACTCCGGCGGGCTCAACAGGAACGACGTCTGGTTCAGATCGATACGCTGCGGCGGCTCGGGGGCCGCGGGCGCACCGGCCGTCGACCCGTACTCCTCCTCGTACCGCCGGATCACCTCACCCACCGGCAGCCCCGGCCACAACGTCGCCTCGCCGCTGTCCCGGGCGATCACCAGCCGCTGCCGTCCGCCGTCCGACACCGGGCCCTCGGCACGGTCCTCGGCCCACACGACGAAGCCCAGCTCGAACTCACGGACCCGCACCTCCCGGTGCTGGTACGCCGGAACGTCACCGTTGACCCACTCGTCCGCGCGCTCCTGCGCCTGCGCAAAGGTCACCATCGCGCTCACCCCTCCACCGGGACAGCACGCGCGAAGCCGCCGTCCACCATCAGGTTCGCCACCGTCTCCAGCTCCGGCGGATTGCCCGCGAGCCGCTGGAGGAACGCGTCGAAATCGGCGCCGCACGGCAGCAGCAGCCGGTCCACCCGCTCCTGCACGCTCCAGCCGTCCCGGTCACGGGCGTCGTCGTACGCGCAGAACCAGACCGAACCGACGCCGTCCCCGCGGACCTTGACCGCGAGAATGCCGCCCTGGACGAAAGCGACGCCCAGATAGTCCTTGGTCAGATGGTCCCGCAGGCACTTGTTCACATAGACCAGGTCGTTCACGCCGGCTTCCTCGCGCACCGTGAAGAACGGCTGGTCGACCAGCAGGCCGAGCTCCGCGTCGAGCGCCGCACCGGCCGGAGCCGAACCGCCCGCCGCCTTCAGGAACGAGCGGTACGCACCGGGCAGCCGGTAGCCGAGGTCCTCCTCGACGCCCTGGATCTGCTGCTCGCTGACCGCCACGGCACCCTTCGGCAACCGGAAGTGCGCCGGCCGGGTCTCCTGCAGCGGACGCGTACCCCGCTTGTTCTGGTCCACGGCGGTCGTCGCCAGTCCACCGTGGTGCCGGAGCAACGCCTTCACCTCGACCGGGACCAGCTCCATCCGCCGGCCGCCCGGCACGTGGTGCCAGGTCCAGCCGTGCGGGGTGGCCACCGCGGGAATCGTGTCCCAGAGATCGTGGCCGCTCGCCGCCAGCGCCGCGTTCGCCGACACGTAGTCCGTGAGCCGCAGCTCGTCCACGCCGAACCCCTGCGGAGGCTCGGCGATCTCGGCGGCCGCGCGCGCGTAGGGCGCGAAGTCCGGGCAGCCGTTCCCGTCCATACGCACACCTCTGGGGTGGCGGGACGCCCGGACCGGGTCCGGGAAGTGCACGAGCTGCCCGGCGTAGGCCGCGTTCGGTGGCGCGGCTTGCTGACCGAGCCGACCTGTCGTCATGGCGGTTGCCCCCTGCTGCGTCTGGCTGATGAGGACCGACCTGCCCATGGGGGCGGTCCAGGCACAGCCTATGCGGTGAGCCCGGGACAGGCCCCGCCCCTGTGTCCCACGGCCACTTCCGTCACCAACCGTCACAACGGGGTGACGGACGAGCGACGATCGGGCCACTGAAGCGCGACACGCAGACACGTTTCATCGACCCCGCTTTCACAGGACCCGACACATTTGGCAGGCTGTCACCCGCATACACGGGGGCGTGCACATTCGGCAGCAGCCGCTGCGGGCACGGGAGGGACACAGCACCATGCACACCGCACACTCTGCACAGACCGTCACCACCGGGGACCCCCGACTCAGCTGGAGCAGCAACGAGACCGGCCACACCCCGCGCCTGATCCACCGCCGCGACGGCATCCTGCCCGCGGTGGCCGCAGCGCTGTCCGTACGCGGGGAAACGCTCACCTGCACCGCCGGCAAGGGCGACCAGCCGCCCGTGCTGCACCACCTCGTCCAGGACTTCCTGGACACCCTCCCCAGCGGGCAGCGCGAACGCTTCACCGGCCGCTGCCCCGAAGCCATACTGCTCTCCCGGCATCTCACCGCCGCCGAGTCCGGCCGTTCCAAGCGGGCCCAGCGCAAGCCCCTCACCAACGGCGAGGCCCGCCGCGCCCTCAAGCACGCCCGGCTCACCGCACGCCGGATCCGCGAGGACGGCGACCCGCTCCACGGCAGCTACGCGGCACCCTGCCGCTCCTGCTCCGTGATGCTCGCCCACTTCGGCGTACGTCCCGTCGACCTCACCACGACCGGAGCGGCGACGACCGCCGAGAAGGGCTGACAGCGCCCCCATGCAGGACCGAACCGACCTTCCCGACCTGCCGGCGCAGTCCGGGCCGGCGAACCACGACCGTCACGGCTCCACCCGCTTCCCCGTCGCCGTCGACGCCGCGCTGCGCGCCGCCGGCTGGGAACCCGGACGCTGGGACATCCGGCAGGCCGAGGAGTGGGCCGACGCCCTGCGCTCCCACGCCTCGCCCGCCGGGCACCAGCACGCCGTCTTCCCCGCCGCGGTGGAGGCGTGGGCCGAATTCGGCGGGCTCGTCGTCGCCGCCACCGCACCCGGGCGGCAGATCGCGCCGCCGTCCGTACGGATCGACCCGTTGCGCGGACTCCATCTGGCCCGGACGCTGGGAGACCTCGGCCGCGCCCTGGAGACCGAGGTCGCGCCGCTGGGCGAGGAGGGGGACGCGCAGGCCGTTCTCGCGATCGACGCGGAGGGGCGGATCTACAGCATCGACCACACCGGCGACTGGTACCTGGGGCCCGACATCGACAGCGCCCTGGCCGCACTCGTCGCCGGCATCCAGCCGGAGCGCCTGGTCTCCGGCTGAGAGCCCGGCCGGACGACAGGGTTCTGGACGCGCCGGGGCCCGATGCGGACGACAGGGTTCTGGATGCCCCGGAGCCTGATCCGGACAACGCGGTCCACGCCGCGCCGGGGCCCGATCCGGCCGAAGGGTCCTACGCCGCGTCGACGTCCGGCAGGACGGCCGAGACCCGGAAACCGCCCGCGTCCGTCGGCCCGGACACGAAGACGCCTCCCAGCCCGAGCACCCGCTCCCGCATGCCGACGAGCCCGTTGCCTCCGCTGGGCAGTCCCGCGTCCGCCGTCGCCGCGTCCGAGGGACCGTTCTCCACCTGCATGGCGACCTCGGCGTCCCGGTGGGCCAGGCGCACCCAGGTCTTCGCGCCCGCCGCGTGCTTGTGCACGTTCGTCAGGGCCTCCTGCACCACCCGGTACGCCGTCTGTTCGACCTCGGGCGCGTACGGACGCGCGTCGCCCTCCACCGAGAGCTCCACCGTCATCCCCGCCGCCCGTGACTCCCCCACCAGGGTCTCCACCTCTCCCAGCCGCGGCCCGTCCTCCGTCGCAGCCGGGACCGCACGTCCCACGGACGCCAGCGGGACCTTCGTCACCCGCGCCACCATCGGCTCCCCGGTCCGCAGCACCCCGAGCATCTCGCGTAGCTCCGTCAGCGCCTGCCGCCCCATGTCACCCACCAGCGCCGCGTTCCGCACCGCCTTCGCCGGGTCCTTGGGCGCCACCGCCTGCAGGGCCGCCGCATGGACCACCATCAGGCTCACCCGGTGCGCCACCACGTCGTGCATCTCCCGGGCGATCCGGTTCCGCTCCTCCGTGCGCGCCCACTCCGCCCGTTCCTCCGCCCGGTCCGCGAGCAGCGACAGCTCCCGTTCCAGCGAGTCCGCCCGCTCGCGCAGGCTCTCCATCAGCCGGCGCCGCGCCCCTATGTAGAGGCCGAACAGGACCGGCGGCGCGGTCAGGCCGACCGCCATGAAGAGGGACAGCATCGGCACGTACCAGTCGCCGGGGCCGAAGTCCGCGTCGGCGTCGACGCCCTGCCGCAGCCGTACATAGGTGACGATGAACGTCCCCACCAGCTGCATGCTCATCAGCACCGCGGTGATCCGGCGCGGCACTTCGGACGCGGCCAGCGTGTACAGGCCGACCAGGCCCATCAGGAAGCCCATCTCGGCCGGTGTCGTCGCGATCGACACGAGCACCACGGCGATCGGCCACTTGCGGCGTACCAGCAGCACGGATCCCGCGATCAGTCCGAACACCACTCCCAGCGGCACCGGCAGTCCGGTGTCCCCCGCGAACGCCACCCCTTCCAGCGCACATTCCAGCGCCGAAACCAGCGCCAGCCCCCCGTCCAGTGCGACACTCCGTCGCCGTTCCCACCACCAGTAGCCGCGGGTGGTCGATCCCGCCGCCTCCCGGTCTGCCCCCGTTGCGGTCATGGCATCCAGCGTACGGGCGGGCGCACCTCATTTTCGGGTGACCTGCGCAGCACGTCGGGGCGTCGAACGGATTCGAATGGGCGGAGGTTCGCGTGAACGAGCGCGCGGACCTATACCGTCGCGTCGAGGCCCGCTGGTACGGCATAGTGTTGGGTGCCAATCCGGCGGCCTGACGCAATGTCTGGTTAGTTCGCCTGTATTCCCCCATGGTGTAATTGGCAGCACAGTAGCTTTTGGTGCTATTTGTCCGGGTTCGAGTCCTGGTGGGGGAGCATCTGCCCGCGGGCCCCGACCGAAGCGGTCGGGGCCCGCGCCCATGTCCGCCCCCAAGCCCCCCGGTATCCTGCGGATGTCCGTCACCCGAAGCCGAAGGGCCTATCCGTGAGCTCCGTACGCCCGGCAGCCGTCGTCGTCCTCGCAGCGGGTGAGGGCACCCGCATGAAGTCGAAGACCCCCAAGGTCCTGCACGAGATCTCCGGGCGTTCGCTCGTCGGTCATGTCGTCGCCGCCTCCCGCGAGCTGGACCCGCAGCACCTCGTCGTGGTCGTCGGCCACGCGAGCGAGCAGGTCACCGCCCACCTCACCGCCGCGGACGCCCAGGTGCGCACCGCCTACCAGGCCGAGCAGAAAGGCACCGGGAACGCGGTGCGCGTCGGGCTCGACGAGCTGGGCGGGACCGTCGACGGCACCGTGATCGTCGTCTGCGGCGACACCCCGCTGCTGTCCGGCGAGACGCTCGCCGCGCTCGCCGCCACCCACACCGCCGACGCCAACGCCGTCACCGTGCTCAGCGCCGAGGTCCCCGACTCCACCGGCTACGGCCGGATCGTGCGCGACGCGGCGACCGGCGCGGTCACCGAGATCGTCGAGCACAAGGACGCCACCGACGCCCAGCGGGCGATCCGGGAGATCAACTCCGGGGTGTTCGCCTTCGACGGGCAGCTGCTCACGGACGCGCTCGGCAAGGTCCGCACGGACAACAGCCAGGGCGAGGAGTACCTCACCGACGTGCTGTCCATCCTGCGTGAGGCCGGGCACCGGGTCGGCGCCTCGGTGGCCGGCGACCACCGGGAGATCCTCGGGATCAACAACCGGGTGCAGCTCGCGGAGGCCCGCCGGCTGCTGAACCAGCGGCTGCTGGAGCGGGCGATGACCGCGGGCGTCACGGTGGTGGATCCGGCGTCGACGCTGATCGACGCGACCGTGACGTACGAGCGGGACGCGATCGTGCACCCCGGTACGCAGCTGCTCGGTGCCACGCATCTCGCGGAGGACGCCGAGGTCGGCCCGAACTCGCGGCTGAAGGACACCGTCGTCGGCGCGGGCGCGCGGGTGGACAACACGGTCGCGGACGGGGCCGAGGTCGGCGCCGGTGCGACGGTCGGCCCGTACGCGTACCTGCGGCCGGGCACGCGGATGGGGTCGAAGTCCAAGGCCGGTACGTACGTGGAGCTCAAGAACGCCACGCTCGGCGAGGGGACGAAGGTCCCGCACCTGTCGTACGTGGGCGACGCGACGATCGGCGAGTACACGAACATCGGCGCCGCGAGCGTCTTCGTGAACTACGACGGCGTGAACAAGCACCACACGACGATCGGGTCACACTGCCGGACCGGGTCGGACAATATGTTTGTGGCGCCTGTCACGGTCGGGGACGGCGTCTACACCGCGGCCGGCTCGGTCATCACCAAGGACGTGCCCTCCGGCTCACTGGCCGTGGCCCGTGGCCAGCAAAGGAATATCGAGGGTTGGGTGGCCCGTAAGCGTCCGGGCAGCGCGGCCGCGCAGGCGGCCCAGGCCGCGGCGGAGGACGCCGGCAGCGAAAGCTGACCGGAAACAGGTGCGCCGCGCACGGCGTACCGTGATAGATGCTCACCCCATTTCGGCTGGCTCGTTGCACATCGGGACATCTGCGTGCAGCGCCAGATACACGTCTGAGGAGACTGTGCTGTGACCGGGATCAAGACGACCGGCGAGAAGAAACTGATGTTCTTCTCCGGCCGCGCCCACCCCGAGCTGGCCGAGGAGGTTGCGCACCAACTCGGTGTGGGCCTCGTGCCGACGAAGGCCTTCGATTTCGCCAACGGTGAGATCTACGTCCGCTTCCAGGAGTCCGCCCGCGGCGCCGACTGCTTCCTGATCCAGAGCCACACGGCTCCGATCAACAAGTGGATCATGGAGCAGCTGATCATGCTGGACGCGCTGAAGCGCGCCTCGGCCCGCTCCATCACGGTCATCGTGCCGTTCTACGGCTACGCCCGTCAGGACAAGAAGCACCGCGGCCGCGAGCCGATCTCGGCCCGCCTGATCGCGGACCTGATGAAGACGGCGGGCGCGGACCGCATACTGACCGTCGATCTGCACACGGACCAGATCCAGGGCTTCTTCGACGGCCCGGTCGACCACCTCTTCGCGCTGCCGATCCTGGCCGACTACGTCGGTGCCAAGGTCGACCGCTCGAAGCTGACGATCGTCTCGCCGGACGCCGGCCGGGTCCGTGTCGCCGACCGCTGGTGCGACCGTCTGGACGCCCCGCTGGCCATCGTGCACAAGCGCCGCGACAAGGACGTGCCCAACCAGGTCAGCGTCCACGAGGTCGTGGGCAACGTGAAGGGCCGGGTCTGTGTCCTGGTCGACGACATGATCGACACGGGCGGCACGATCTGCGCCGCCGCCGACGCCCTGTTCGCGCACGGTGCCGAGGACGTCATAGTGACGGCGACGCACGGTGTGCTCTCGGGTCCGGCCGCCGACCGGCTGAAGAACTCGAAGGTCAGCGAGTTCGTCTTCACGGACAGCCTGCCGACCCCGGGCGAGCTGGAGCTCGACAAGATCACGGTCCTCTCCATCGCGCCGACGATCGCGCGCGCGGTCCGTGAGGTCTTCGAGGACGGTTCGGTCACCAGCCTCTTCGAGGAGCAGTAGGCGCGCAGGCGTCACAGAAGATCCACTTTGGGCGCGGCCTCCCCGCCGGGTAGACTCAGCGAGTTGCTCGGCGAGGGAGGCCGTACTCATAGGTACGGCGGTCCGTTATCGACGCGCTCTTCGTAGCAGGCCTGTCGTGGGCCGGGTGACCATCCGTAGCTTTGTCACCTTACGAGGAGTGCAGTCATGGCCGAGATCAAGCTCAACGCCGCGGTCCGTTCGGAGTTCGGCAAGGGCGCCGCCCGCCGTACCCGTCGCGCCAACCTGGTGCCCGCGGTCGTCTACGGCCACGGCGCCGACGCGGTCCACATCACGCTTCCGGCCCACGAGCTGCACCTCGCGCTCCGTACGGCCAACGTCCTCATCGGTCTCGAGATCGACGGCAAGGACGCCCTGGTCATCCCGAAGGCCGTGCAGCGCAACGCCCTCAAGGGCAACATCGAGCACGTCGACCTGCTGACCGTGAAGCGCGGCGAAAAGGTCGAGGTCGAGATCGCGGTGCACGTCGAGGGCGAGCTGGCCCCGGGCGGCAACCTGCTCGAGTACGTGCAGAACACCCTGCTCGTCGAAGCCGAGGCCACCCACATCCCCGAGTCCGTCACGGTCTCCATCGCGGGCCTGGACGCCGGTGACTCGATCCTCGCCAAGGACGTCCCGCTGCCCCAGGGTTCCGTGCTGGCCGGCGACGAGGACGCCGTCGTGCTCCAGGTCGTCGCCGCGCAGGCCGAGGAGCCGGCCGCCGAGGGCACCGAGGCCGCGACCACCGAGGCCTGAGCCTCACCTGCTTGACTGACGGGGCGGCGGTCTCCCTCCGGGGGATCCGCCGCCCCGTTTCCCTGTTCCCGCCGCCACCCGCCCGTACGCGAGGAGACCCAGCGCGATGTCCGACGCCAATGACCCCTGGCTGATCGTGGGACTGGGCAATCCCGGTCCCGAGTACGCGGCGAACCGGCACAACGTCGGCTTCATGGTCGCCGACCTGCTCGCGGAGCGCATCGGCGGCAAGTTCAAGCGCGCCCCCAAGGCCCAGGCGCAGGTACTGGAGGGCCGGATCGGCCCGCCCGGACCGCTGAGCCGCCGGGTGGTCGTGGCCAAGCCGATGTCGTACATGAACCTGTCGGGCGGCCCGGTCACGGCGCTGCGCGACTTCTACAAGGTGCCGCTCGACCATGTCGTGGCGGTCCACGACGAGCTGGACATCGACTACGGGACGCTGCGGCTGAAACTGGGCGGCGGCGACAACGGGCACAACGGCCTGAAGTCGATGACGAAGTCGATGGGCCCCGGCTATCACCGGATCCGGTTCGGGATCGGGCGTCCGCCGGGCCGGATGCAGGTCGCGGACTTCGTGCTGAAGGACTTCTCGTCCACGGAGCGCAAGGAGCTCGCGTTCCAGGTGGACCGGGCGGCGGACTCGGTGGAGTGCCTGCTGGCGGAGGGACTGGAGCGCGCGCAGAGCGCGTACAACTCCTGAGCGGCGCGGGTGGACGGGCGGAAATTCCGACATACCCACCGGTAAGTGGGCTGTTTTCGGCCACAGCTTGACCGACCGCAGGGCCCTGGCCAAGGATCGGCCCCCATGAAGCGCAGCTCCTCCCACCGTGCCCTGCAGTACGGCCGCAGCGCGGCGCTCGGCTGTGTCGTCCTGCTGCTGCTCGTCGCGGGCGTGCTCTCCTCGTGGGACTCGGCCCATCACATCGTGCTGGCGAAGGGCCGCGAACACGGGACGATGACGGTCACGGGGTGCGGCAGCGAGGTCTGCACGGGCCCCTACACGCCGACCGACGGCGGGGCGGCGCGCTCCCGGGTATCGGTCGAGAAGTCCGTGGCGGCGAAGAAGGGTGACCGTTTCCCCGTCGTCGTGAAGCCCGACACCTTCGAGGTCGTACGCACCGGGACACCGGGTTTCCTGCATGCGTGGATGCCGCTGGGCGGGGCGCTGGTGCTGGCCGGCCTGGTGATCGGCGGCGGTCTGCGACTGCCCCGGGTGGGCTGGGGCACCGGGATCGCGGGCGGGGTCCTGCTCGTGGCGACGTTCATCGCCCTGTGAGAGGACCCCGCCCGCGACCGCGTTCTTCGCCGGCCGGCGGGTGTTGATCAGCCGGTGTTGCGCAGCCCGGCCGCGACACCGTTGACGGTGAGCAGCAGGGCGCGGGCGAGCAGCGGGTCGGCTTCCTCGCCGCGTGCCGCGGCCTCGCGCTGGCGGGCCAGCAGGGACACCTGGAGGTAGGAGATCGGGTCCAGGTAGGCGTCGCGGATGGCGAAGGTCTGCTGGAGCACCGGGCTGGTGCCGAGCAGTTCGGTGTTGCCCGTGATCTTGAGGACTTCCTTCACCGTCAGCGCGTGCTCGGCCTCGATGGCGTCGAAGACGTGCTTGAGCTCGTCGGGGACGAGCGTGTCGACGTAGTGCCGGGCGATGCGCAGATCGGTCTTGGCCAGGGTCATCTCGACGTTCGAGAGGAAGTTCTGGAAGAAGTGCCACTGCTCGTGCATCTCGTCCAGGACGGTGTCCAGACCGGCCTCGCGCAGTGCCTTGAGGCCGGAGCCGACGCCGTACCAGCCGGGCACGATCTGCCGCGACTGGGTCCAGCCGAAGACCCACGGGATGGCGCGCAGGCCGTCGAGCGAGACGCCCGAGCCGGGCCGGCGGGAGGGCCGCGAGCCCAGGTGCAGGTCGGCGAGCTGGTCCACCGGGGTGGAGGCGAGGAAGTACGTCGGCAGGTCGGGGTCCTCGACCAGCTTGCGGTACGCGGCGTGGGCGGCGTCCGAGACGGTGTCCATGGCCGCGTCCCAGCGGGCCAGGGCCTCGTCGGACTGGCGGGGCGCGGTGTGCAGCGCGGAGGCCTGGAGGGTGGCCGCGACGGTCAGCTCCAGGTTCTCGCGGGCGAGCGCCGGGATGAGGTACTTGTCGGAGATGACCTCGCCCTGCTCGGTCACCTTGATCTCGCCCTCCAGCGTGCCCCAGGGCTGCGCGAGGATCGCGTCGTGCGAGGGGCCGCCGCCGCGGCCGACGGTGCCGCCCCGGCCGTGGAAGAGGCGCAGGCGCACGCCGTAGCGGTGGGCGACGTCGCGGAGGCGGCGCTGGGCGCGGTGGATCTCCCACTGGGACGTGGTGATGCCGCCGAACTTGGAGGAGTCGGAGTACCCGAGCATGACCTCCTGGACGTCGCCGCGGAGCGAGACGAGACGGCGGTAGGACGGGTCGGCGAGCATCTCGTCGAGGATGACGTCGGCGGCCTTGAGCTCGTCGGTGGTCTCCAGGAGCGGCACGATGCCGATCTTGGCCCAGCCGCCGTGCAGGTCGAGGAGTCCGGCCTCACGGGCGAGGACGGCCGCGGCGAAGACGTCGTCGGCGCCCTGGCACATCGAGATGATGTAGGACTCGATGACCTCGGGGCCGAAGCGCTCGAAGGCCTGGCTGATGGTGTGGAAGACGCCGAGGGTCTTCTCGCCCGCGGCGTCCAGCGGGGCCGGGGTCGGGGCGAGCGGGCGGCGGGAGCGGAGCTCCTTGGCGAGGAGCTTCTGCCGGTAGTCGCGCGGCATGTCGGCGTAGCGCCAGGACTCCTCGCCGAGGCGGTCGAAGAGCTGGCCGAGCGCGTGGTGGTGGGCGTCGGCGTGTTCGCGCACGTCCATGGTGGCGAGCTGGAGGCCGAACGCGGAGAGTGTGCGGATGGTGCGGTCCATCCGGCCGTCGGCGACGATGCCGCCCTTGTGCTCGCGCAGCGAGGTCTGGATGAGGGCCAGGTCGGCGATGAGCTCGGCGGTGCCGAGGTAGTCGCAGCCGGGGCGGTGCGGGGTGCCGGAGGCGAGGCGCTCGCGGGTGTTGACGAGCTTCTGCCGGATGCAGGTGGCCTTGAGCCGGTAGGGCTCCTCCGCGTTCAGCCGCTTGTAGCGCGGGCTGATCTCGGGAAGCGCCTCCAGGTCGGCCTGGAGGGAGGCGAGGAGCTCGTCGGTGGCTCCGGTGTAGCGGATGGAGTTGGAGAGCAGTCCGCGCAGCTGGTCGACGAGTTCGAGGGCGTCGGTGATGCCGTGCTCGTGCTGGAGGATCAGCACCTCCCAGGTGACGGTGGGCGTCACGTTGGGGTTGCCGTCGCGGTCGCCGCCGATCCAGGTGCCGAAGGTGAGGGGGCGGGTGCCGGCGGGCAGTTCGACGCCGACGCGCGCCAGTTCGGCGGCCAGGTCCTCCAGGACGTCGCCCACGGCGTTGGCGTGGAGCTCGTCGAGGTAGTAGATGGCGTTGCGGGCCTCGTCGGCGGGCTCCGGGCGGACCACGCGCAGCTCGTCGGTCTGCCAGATGAGGTCGATGTTCTCGGCGAGCCGGATGTCCTGGCGGCGCCGGTCGGCCTCGATGACCGGGGTCTCCAGGAGTGCGGCGATGCGGCGGAGCTTGTTCAGCACGGAGCGCCGGGCGGCCTCGGTCGGGTGCGCGGTGAAGACCGGCCGGACGTTGAGGTTCTTGACGGTCTCGCGCAGGTGCTCGGGGTCCGCGTCCTTGAGCCGGTCGGCGGTGCGGGCCAGGAGACCGCCCTCGGCGGAGCGCCGGTCGCGCATCTCGTGGGCGCGGTGGACCTGCTCGGTGACGTTCGCGAGGTGGAAGTAGGTGGAGAAGGCGCGCACGAGCTGTGCGGCGGTCTCCAGGTCCGTGTCGCCGAGAAGCTCGGCCGCGGCCTCGCCGTCGGTGCGGGTCAGGGCGCGGACGCGCTCGACGAGGTCGAGGAGCTCCTGCCCCTCCTGGCGTACGAGGGTCTCGCCCAGCAGGTCGCCGAGGCGGCGGATGTCGGCGCGCAGCTCGGGGCTGGCGGCAGGGGTCTGGTCGGCACTGCTCACAGTGTGCGGCTCCTTGCAGTGGTTGAGCACGGGATCCGGAGGCCCGCGGCCGGCGCGGTGCCGACGCGACCCCCCGGGTGGCAGGGTGCGGACCGCGCTGTCCGACCTCTCCAGGATAGGTGTCCGTGCTGTCGGCGCTGTTCGCGCCCCGAGGCGTGCCCGCTGTTCATGGCGGGTACGCGCGGGGTGCGTTCTCCGTCCCCTACCCCGTAGGGCGCCGGTCCGTGCCCGGTCCGTCGGCCTCTCGTGTGGCGGGCCTTCGCGCTGCCATACTTACGACGCCGTAGGTTACGGATGCGTAGCCCCGCCTGTCCGCTGCATTCCTACCCACAGGGGACTCCCCATGAAGTCCAGCCCCGATGTGATCGAGGCCGCCGAGGCGGCTGACGGTCAGGTTCTTCCCCCCGCCACGCTCGGCGGGGACAACAAGCGGTCGATCGAGCAGATCGCGCTCCTGCTGTTCATCGTCGTGCCGTTCGTGGCCCTGGTCGCGGCGGTGCCGCTGGCCTGGGGCCGCGGTGTGAGCTGGCTCGATCTGGGCCTGCTGGTGGCGATGTACTTCATCGGCTGCCATGGCATCACGATCGGTTTCCACCGCTACTTCACCCATGGTTCGTTCAAGGCGAAGCGTCCGCTCCGTATCGCCCTGGCCGTGGCCGGTTCACTGGCCGTGGAGGGCCCGGTGGTCCGCTGGGTTGCCGATCACCGCAAGCATCACCGTTTCTCCGACGCGGAGGGTGACCCGCACTCGCCGTGGCGTTTCGGCGAGACCCTGCCGGCCCTGATGAAGGGCCTGTGGTGGGCGCACATCGCCTGGATGTTCGACGAGGAGCGGACGCCTCAGCAGAAGTACGCCCCCGATCTGATCAAGGACCCGGCGATCCGCGGGATCTCCCGTCACTTCCTGACCTTCACGATCGTCTCGCTGGCCATTCCGCCGCTGGTCGGCGGCCTGGTCACCATGTCGTGGTGGGGGGCGGCGACCGCGTTCTTCTGGGGGTCGCTGGTCCGGGTGGCGCTGCTGCACCATGTGACCTGGTCGATCAACTCGATCTGCCACGCGGTCGGCAAGCGCCCGTTCAAGTCCCGTGACAAGTCGGGCAACGTGTGGTGGCTGGCGGTCCTGTCGTGCGGCGAGTCCTGGCACAACCTGCACCACGCCGACCCGACGAGTGCGCGGCACGGGGTGATGCGGGGTCAGATCGACTCGAGTGCCCGGCTGATCCGCTGGTTCGAGAAGCTGGGCTGGGCGACCGACGTGCGCTGGCCCGACTCCGCGCGTATCGAGTCCCGGCGCTACCCCGCGCAGGCCGACGCGGCATGATTGACGACGTGGCGACCGATGGAAGCACAAGCAGCGAGAACACCCGCGCACCCTCCGCCCGGCGTACCCGCCGGGTGCGGATGACCGGGAAGGAACGCCGCGAGCAGCTGCTGGACATCGGTCGCACCCTCTTCGCCGACAAGGGGTTCGAGGGCACGTCGGTGGAGGAGATCGCGGCGCGTGCCGGGGTCTCCAAGCCGGTCGTGTACGAGCACTTCGGCGGCAAGGAGGGGCTGTACGCCGTGGTGGTGGACCGGGAGATGCGTCAGCTCCTGGACATGGTGACCAGCGCGCTGACCGCCGGACACCCGCGGGAACTGCTGGAGCAGGCGGCGTTCGCGCTGCTGGACTACATCGAGACGTACACGGACGGGTTCCGCATCCTGGTCCGCGACTCGCCGGTGGCCCAGTCGACGGGCACGTTCGCCTCGCTGATCAGCGATATCGCCACGCAGGTGGAGGACATCCTCGGGCTGGAGTTCAAGGCCCGGGGCTTCGACGCGAAGCTGGCTCCCCTGTACGCGCAGGCGCTGGTCGGCATGGTGGCGCTGACGGGTCAGTGGTGGGTGAACGCGCGCAAGCCGAAGAAGGCGGAGGTCGCGGCCCATCTGGTGAACCTGGCGTGGCACGGTCTGGAGAACCTGGAGTCGAAGCCGCGGCTGATCGGACACCGCAGGAGTTGAGCGGAGGTGTCCCGATTGGTCCCCGATGCTCCGCACCGCGTATCGGATCCGAGACGTCGTTCACCGCTAAAGCACTTCAGTCCCGCTGGTCACAGTTGTAGAGTCTGTGACCATCCCGGGAATGCTTCACCCTGCATGTAATGCACCTGTGAAGGCGTTTCTCCCGGTTCCACCACTTACCCCTGGGGGGGCTTTGTCTTCTGTGGAACCCGGCCGTCGTCCCGTGCCCGCGCGCTCGAAGCGCGCGGGCCGGATCGCGGCCTGCACGGCACTCGTTCTCTCGGCCGGCATGCTGCTGGCCGCCCCGGCCTCGGCCGATGACACCGCACCGGGCCGCACCGCGGTCGAGCGGTCCACGCCGGCCCTCGGCCAACTGCCGTCCCTCTCGCTCCCGGAGCGCCCGGCTCACCCGGCGAAGAAGTCGGGTGCGGCCGGTGTCGAGGGTGCCGCCGCCGCGGTGGTGCCCGCGAAGCCGCGTCTCGACGTGGACGACGACGGATACAGCGACCTGATGTACCGCGCGATCGACGGCAAGGTGTACGTCGAGCCGTCGACCGGCGCGGACTCGCACGAGTACACGATCAACGGCGACTACGAGGAGCAGTACAAGGACCTCATCGCGCCCGGCGACCTGGACGGGGGCGGCCGGCCGGACTTCCTCGCCCTGTCCGCCACCGGCACGCTCTCGCTCCTCCAGAGCTGGGGCGACACCGGCACCGGTTACGTCACCTGGTCCGGCAAGGGCTGGCAGATGTACAACAAGCTGGTCGGCCCCGGTGACCTGAACGGTGACGGCCGCGGTGACCTGCTGGCCCGCACACCGTCCGGTGAGCTGTACCTGTACGTCACCAACGGCGCGGTCGACTCCAACCCGTTCAAGGCCCGCGTCAAGGTCGGCAGCGGCTGGGGCGCCTACGACCAGCTGGTCGGCGCCAATGACGTGACCGGCGACGGCATCGCCGACCTCTTCGCCCGGACGACCGCCGGTGAGCTGTACTTCTACGCGGGCACCGGGAACGCGGCCAAGCCGTTCACCGGGCGCGTGAAGGTCGGCAACGGCTGGAACGGCTACAACCAGATCATCGGCGTCGACGACGCCAACGGCGACGGCCTCGGCGACATCCTCGCCCGGACGACCGCCGGCGCGCTGTACTACTACGAGTCCACCGGATCGGGCAGCTTCCTCACCCGTTCGGGCGGCGGGCCCGGCTGGAACGTCGCGTCGCTGTTCATCGGCACGGGCGGCAACCCCGACTTCGGCAAGAACGAGATGCTCGGGCTCGGCTCCAACGGCACTCTGTACTGGTACTACCCGAAGAACAACGGCCTGTTCGCCGCCCGTCAGGTGGTCGGCGAGAACTGGGGCGGGGCCAACATCTCGTTCCCGTCGTCCTTCGACAAGGACGG
Source organism: Streptomyces sp. OR43 (assembly GCF_008042275.1). Lineage (GTDB taxonomy): Bacteria > Actinomycetota > Actinomycetes > Streptomycetales > Streptomycetaceae > Streptomyces. The sequence continues at coordinate 904,859 of NZ_RDBK01000043.1, forward strand.
CCGGGCCGAGCTGATGGAGGTCTACGCCGGCACGCTGTACAACGGCGGCGACCCCATCGGCAACGGCTGGGGCGTCTACAACAGCCTCGTCGGCCCCGGCGACCTCAGCGGTGACGGCAAGGGCGACCTGCTGGCCCGTACCTCCGGCGGCACGCTCTACCTCTACCGGGGCAACGGCAACGGCACCGCGTTCGCCTCCCGGATCAACGTCGGCGGCGGCTGGGGCGCGTACAACAAGCTGCTCGGTGCCGGCGACTACAACGGTGACGGCCTCACCGACCTGCTCGCCCGCAGCAAGAGCGGCTACCTGTACCTCTACCCGGGTACGGGCGTCGCCTCGAAGCCGTTCAAGGCGCGCCTGAACATCGGCGGCGGCTGGAACACCTACAAGAAGCTGGCCGCGCCCGGCGACATCAACGGGGACGGCAAGGCCGACCTCGTGGGCATCGACGGCAAGGGCGACCTGTACCGCTACACCTCGACCGGCACCGGCAAGTTCGGCGCCCGGGCCAGGATCGGCGGCGGCTGGGGTTCGTACGTCAACCTGTACTGATCCTTCGCACGACCGCACCATCGCGTTCCGACGGGGCCCCGTCACCGGCACTCCGGTGACGGGGCCCTGGACGTTTCACCACGTACCCCTGGGGGGGCCATGATCTCTGTGACATCCGGCCGTCGCGCCGTGCCCGCACGCTCCACGCGTGCGCGCCGCCTCGCGGCCTGCACCGCACTCGTCCTCTCGGCCGGCATGCTGCTGGCCGCCCCGGCCTCGGCCGATGGCAGCACGGCGGCCGAACGGCCCGCGCTCTCGGCGGACCCGCGGCCGGCCCTGAACCTGCCGGAGCACACCGACCGGCTCGGGGCGGCCCTGAAGCCCCGCGCGGACTTCGACGACGACGGCTTGTTCGACCTGGTCGTGCGGACGCGCGACGGCGGGCTCGGCATCATGCCGAGCAGCGCGGAAGGGGTGTACGACTTCGACATCCCCGGCAAGGACGGGAACGCGCACAAGGACGTCATTCCGGTCGGCGACCAGACGGGTGACGGGTTCTCGGACCTGCTGACGCTGTCGCCGTACGGCGCGCTGTCGTTCCACTCGACCATGTCCGGGGCGGGTACCGGCAACGCCGAATGGACCGGCAAGGGCTGGCAGATCTACAACAAGGTCCTCTCGCCCGGCGACCTGACCGGCGACGGGCGGTCCGACCTGCTGGCCCGCACACCCGCGGGCGAGCTGTATCTGTACCCGGCCACCGGCAACACCTCCACCGCGCCGTTCGGCGCACGGGTCCTCGTCGGCAAGGGCTGGGACTGGTACGACCAGCTCATCGGGATGAACGACGTCACCGGGGACGGCGTCGCCGACCTCTACGGGCGGACCGTCTCCGGCGATCTCTACTTCTACCGGGGCACCGGGTCGGCGAAGTCCCCCTTCGTGGCGAGCACCCGGGTCGGTCACGGCTGGCACATCTACAACCAGGTCATCGGCGCCGACGACCTGGACGGCGACGGCCGCGGCGACCTGATCGCCCGCGCGGTCAACGGTGACGTCTTCACCTATCTCTCCACCGGCGACGACGGCATGCTCTCGGTCCGCGTCGCGAGCGGTTCCGGTCTGAACACGGCGACGCTCCTCGCCGGCGCCGGCGGCACCCCCGCCTACGGCAGGAGCGAACTCCTCGGGCTCGACACCACGGGCGATCTCTCTGCCTTCTGGTCCCGGAACAACGGCGAGCTGGACCAGCGCGCGGGGATCAGCAGCGGCTGGAAGGGCAAGCCCTTCCTCGCCTCGTCGCTCAACGAGAACACCCTCGTCGACCTGATGAACGTGTCCGGCGGCGAGCTCTACAACCACAGCTTCGGCCCGGACGACATCCGCCACGTCAGCAGCGGCTGGGGCGGCTACGACCTCACGATCGGCCCCGGCGACCTGACCGGCGACGGCAGGGCCGACCTGCTGACCCGTGACACCAAGGGCTACCTGTACCTCCACCCCGGCAACGGCACGGGCAGCGCGCTCGGTGCCCGGGTCAAGGTCGGCGGCGGCTGGAACGCGTACGACGTGATCGTCGGCACCGGCGACTTCACCGGGGACGGCCGCGCCGACCTGGTGGCCCGCGACCTGGGCGGGGTGCTCAGGATGTACCGGGGCACCGGCGACGTGAACGCGCCGTTCCTCAGGCCGTTCCCCGTCGGCGGGGGCTGGAACACCTACGCCAAGCTGGCCGCGCCCGGGGACCTCACCGGTGACGGCAAGGCCGATCTCCTGGCGGTCGACCGCAGCGGCGGCCTCTTCCGGTACATCTCGAACGGCTCCGGCCAGTTCACCCGCCCGGTCAGGATCGGCGGCGGCTGGAACACGTACAGCGTCCTGAACTGATCCACCGCAACGACCGCACCCTCACGCAGGGCGGGGCCCCGTCACCGGTCTTCCGGTGCCGGGGCCCCGTCCGGTTCCAGGAACTCCAGCCGGTTGCCCACCGGGTCGTGGCTGAAGAAGCGGCGGTGGCCGGGCAGGTCCCCGTCCCAGCGGACCTCGGCACCGTGTGCCGTCAGCCGGGCGGCGAAGGCCTCGATGTCCTGGACGCGCAGGCCGGGATGCGCCTTGCGGGCCGGGCGGAAGTCCGCCTCGATGCCCACGTGGAGCTGGACCGGGCCCGCCTGGAACCAGCAGCCGCCGCGGGCGGCCAGGACCGGCGGCTTGGGGACCTCGGTGAGGCCGAGGATGCCGGCGTAGTACGTGCGCAGCGCCTCCTCCGAGCCTTCGGGGGCGGCCAGCTGGACGTGGTCGAGCGCGGTGATCATGACTTCTCCCGGTGGGCGACGGCGAAGATGCGGCGGAACGGGAAGACCGTGCCGTGCGGGCCCGCGGGGTAGGCGGCGCGCAGCAGGTCGCGGTACTCGGCGAGGAAGGCGTCCCGGGCCTCCTCGTCGTCGGCGAGGGCGGTGAGGACCGGGCGCAGTCCGGTGCCCTTCACCCAGTCGAGGACGGCGTCCTCGCCGTGCAGGAGGTGGAGGTAGGTGGTCTCCCAGACGTCGGCGGTGATGCCGGGGGCCGTGAGGTGTTCCAGGTAGCCGGCCGGGCCGAGGACCGCGTCCGCGTGGCGCAGGCTCCCTCCCAGCCGGGAGCGCCAGCGCGGGGACTCGGCGAGTTCGCGCATCAGGGCGTGCGAGGGCTGGTCGAAGTTGCCCGGGACCTGGAGGGCGAAGGTGCCGCCGGGGGTGAGCGCGTCCAGCCAGTCCGGGAAACGGTCCGCGTGGCCGGGGACCCACTGGAGCAGGGCGTTGGAGACGATCAGGTCGTGCGGCCGGCCGGGGGTCCAGGTCGTGGCGTCGGCCTCGGCGAAGTCCAGCAGGGCGGTGGCGTGGGCGCGGGCCCGTTCCAGCATCTGCGGGGAGTTGTCGTAGCCGGTGATACGGGCCCGGGGCCAGCGCTCGGCGAGCAGGGCGGTGACGTTGCCCGCGCCGCAGCCGAGGTCGGCGATGCGGGGGGCGGAGGCGTCCGGCAGTTCGGGAACGCGGGCCAGCAGGTCGTGGAAGGGGCGCGTGCGATGGTCCGCGTGGCGCAGGTACTGCTGCGGATCCCAGAGGGGTGCGGTCATGCCGTCCAGGATCGGCCCGAAGTATCTTGATGTCAAGACACTTGAATTCAAGAGACTTCATGTCGACAGACCCTCTACACTGATCCACATGGAGGACGAGGTCGACCGGCTGGTCGCTGCATGGCGCCGAGAGCGCCCCGACCTCGACGTGGAACCGCTCGAGGTCCTCAGCCGCGTCTCCCGCCTGGCCCGCCACCTCGACCGGGCCCGAAGGATCGCCTTCGCCGAGCACCACCTGGAACCGTGGGAGTTCGACGTCCTCACGTCGCTGCGCCGGGCCGGCTCCCCGTACCAGCTCTCGCCCGGCCAGCTCCTCACCCAGACGCTGGTCACGTCGGGCACGATGACCAACCGTATCGACCGGCTGACCAAGAAGAACCTCGTCGAGCGGCTCCCCGACCCCAGCGACCGCCGCGGCGTCCTGGTCCGGCTCACCGCGGAGGGCCGTGACAAGGCCGACCAGTCGCTGGCCGGCCTGCTGGCCCAGGAGCGCGCCATCCTGGGCGAACTCTCCCGGCAGCAGCGGGGCGAACTGGCGGGTCTGCTACGCCAGTTGACCGCCCCGTTCGACAACGTCCCCGGCTAGGGCCGGCGCCTCCAGGTCGGCGGGACCGACACCCGCCCGCCGGGCCAGCGCGACCGCCGCCAGCGTCGAGTGCACGCCCAGTTTCCCCAGCACGTTCTGCATGTGCGTACGCACCGTGTGCGGGGAGAGGAAGAGCCGCTCCGCCACCGCCTTGCGGCCCAGGCCCGCCACCATGCAGCGCAGTACCTCGCGCTCGCGCGGGGTCAGGGACTCGACGAGCTGTTCACTCTCGGTGCGGTGCTTGCGGTCCGCCATCAGCTCCCGCAGCACGCCCGTGAGCAGCGCGGGCGGCAGATGCGTCTCGTCGCGCAGCACGCCCCGGATCACCGCGAGCAGCCGTTGCAGCGAGCTGTCCTTGGCGACCCAGCCACAGGCGCCCGCCTGGAGCGCGAGCGCGGCCCGGCGCGGGTCGTCCTTCTCGGCGAGCACTACCGTACGCACCTGGCAGCGCAGCGAGCGGATGCCGGCGACCAGGGAGATGCCGTCGACCAGGCCGTTCTCCCCGGCGTTCGGAGCGGGCACCGGGACCGGGCCCGCGGCCGGGCGGCCGGGCGGGCGCAGGATGCCCAGTTCGGCGTCGACGAGTATCACGTCGTAACCGCGGCCCTCGGACACCGCGCGCTCCAGACAGCGCAGAGCGGCCGGCCCGTTGCCGGCCGCGGCCACGTCGACATCGGGCTCGGCGGCCAGCGCCGCGGCGAGCGACTCGGCGAAAATACGGTGGTCGTCGACGACGAGAACCCGGATACGGGCCACAGGCACCCCCATGCTGTGTGTTCTGGGGCACGCGAGAATGCGGCCCCCGGCAGGGACGGACCGGCGCGGGTACGACGCCCGGAGCGGGGAGCTGAACCGCGGTCCACGGCCGCCGCCGTGCACCGACTGCCCTCCCGCCCGGACGCCGCACCCGGCTGTCTCGTACCCCTGAATCAGCACCGGCCCCCACCGGTGCTGTGCATCAGGGTACGGGCGGCGGCTCCGAGGGGAAGGAAATTCACAGAACTGACGGGCAGCCGAGTCCTAGGGTGTTGTTCATGTTCCGTCTTGAGACAGAAGTGGACAAAGAGCGACGTCAGCTGCTGAACAAGTGCCTGCGCGACGACAACACCGCTCGCTCACCGCGGCTGCGCGCCCTGCGCGATACACCGGCGGCGCTCGAAGTCCCGCTGGAGGTATGGGCACTGGACGCCGATGACCGGCTCGCCGCGGGACTGACCGGCCGTACCTGGGCGACCTGGCTCCATGTGGACCTGCTCTGGGTCGACGCCCGCCATCGCGGTTCCGGCCTCGGCTCGCGACTGCTCGCCGAGGCGGAACGGGTGGCCCGGACCGAGCGGTCCTGCGTCCGCTCGCGGGTGGAGACCTGGGACTTCCAGGCCCCGGACTTCTACCGTCAGCGGGGTTACGAGGTGCGGGGGCGGATTCGGCGGCTCGGCGATCGTGCTCGTCGAGGAGTCGCAGGAGGACACCGTCACCAAGTCCGTGCAGGAGGCGTTCGCCGCGGCCGGGTACGCGGCCCCGGGCGTGTTCCCCGCGGTGCCGTCCGCGGGAGCCCGCCGGCTCGTCTGACCC
>NZ_RDBK01000043.1:910718-964592 GCF_008042275.1 Streptomyces sp. OR43
GGCTCCTTGAGGGCTCGGGGTGGTCCGGCCGGGGGCGGGGCCCCGGACCGGACCGGCGGGGTCAGACGAGCCGGCGGGCTCCCGCGGACGGCACCGCGGGGAACACGCCCGGGGCCGCGTACCCGGCCGCGGCGAACGCCTCCTGCACGGACTTGGTGACGGTGTCCTCCTGCGACTCCTCGACGAGCACGATCGCCGAGCCGCCGAATCCGCCGCCCGTCATCCGCGCACCGAGCGCCCCGGCCGCGTTCGCCGTCTCGACGACCAGGTCCAACTCCACGCAGGAGACCCGGAGATCGTCGCGGAGCGAGACATGCCCGGCCGTGAGGACCGGACCCGCCGCGCGTACCTCGCCGGAGTCGAGCAGCGCGATGACCTGCTCGACGCGCTGGTTGTCGCCGACCACATGGCGTACGTAGCGCACGACGGACTCGTCGGCGCCGGACGCGGCCAGCGTGTCGAGCGCGGCGCCCAGCTCCGCGTACGGGAGTTCGCGCAGGGTGCGGATGCCGAGCAGCCGGGCGCCCTCCTCGCAGCCGGCCCGCCGCTCCGCGTAGGCGCCGTCGCCCAGCGCGTGCTTGACGCGGGTGTCGACGACCAGCAGCCGCAGGCCCTGGGCGGCCAGGTCGAAGGGGACCTGGCGCTGGGTGAGGTCGCGGGTGTCCAGGTGCAGGGCGTGGCCCTCGGTGCAGCAGGCCGACGCCATCTGGTCCATGACACCGCAGGGCACGCCGACGAACGCGTTCTCGGCGCGCTGGGCGAGGACCGCGAGCTCGGCGGCCGTGAGGCCGAGCCCGAAGAGGTCGTTCAGGGCCAGCCCGGTCACCACTTCGAGGGCGGCGGACGAGGAGAGCCCGGCGCCGGTGGGAACGGTGGAGGACAGCTGGATGTCGGCACCGGTGACCGCGTGACCGGCCTCGCGCAGCGCCCAGACGACGCCGGCCGGGTAGGCGGCCCAGCCGTGGCCGGAGTGCGGGGCCAGCTCGTCGACGCGGAGCTGGACGACGCCGCCCGGCACATCGGTGGAGTGCAGCCGCAGCTCGCCGTCGGTGCGGCGGGCGACGGCGGCCCGTGCGGTGTGCGGCAGCGCGAGCGGCATCACGAAGCCGTCGTTGAAGTCGGTGTACTCGCCGATCAGGTTGACCCGGCCGGGGGCGGCCCAGACTCCCTCGGGCTCGGTCCCGTAGAGCTCGGTGAACGAGGCGGTCAGCTCAGCGTGGTCGGTCATGGTGCGGTGGGCTCCTCTCGGCGGGCGAACGTCCAGGCGTCGGAGACGATTCCGGCCAGGTCGGCGCGGGACGGCTGCCAGCCGAGGCGCTCCCTGGCGGTGGCGGCGGAGGCGACGAGCACGGCCGGGTCGCCGCCGCGGCGCGGGGCCGCGGTCTCGGGGACCGGGTGGCCGGTGACCTGGCGGACCGTCTCGATGACCTCGCGGACCGAGAAGCCGTTGCCGTTGCCGAGGTTGCAGATCAGGTGCTCGCCCGTGGTGGCGGCGTCCAGGGCCAGCAGATGGGCCTCGGCGAGGTCGGCGACGTGGATGTAGTCGCGGACGCAGGTGCCGTCGGGGGTCGGGTAGTCGTCGCCGTAGACGGAGATCGACGCGCGCTGCCCGAGCGCGACCTGGAGGACCAGCGGGATCAGGTGGGACTCGGGGCTGTGCCGCTCGCCGCAGTCGCCGTACGCCCCCGCCACGTTGAAGTAGCGCAGCGAGACGGCGGCCAGGCCGTGGGCGGCCGCCTCACCGGTGATCATGTGGTCGACGGCGAGCTTGGTCGCGCCGTACGGGCTGGTCGGGGCGGTGGGGTCGGCCTCGGTGATGGGGCTGGAGACCGGTTCGCCGTAGGTGGCGGCGGTGGAGGAGAAGACCAGGGTGCGCACCCCGGCGTCGCGCATCGCGGCGAGCAGGGCGGTGGAGCCGCCGACGTTGTTGACCCAGTACTTCTCCGGGTCGGATACGGACTCGCCGACCTGGGAGTACGCGGCGAAGTGCAGCACCCCGTCATAGGAGGAGTCCAGCCACTTGGCGGCGTCCTGGATGCGGCCCTCGATGAACTCGGCGCCGGCCGGGACGCCCTCGCGGAAACCGGTGGAGAGGTCGTCGAGGACGGTGACGGTGTGCCCGGCCTCCAGCAGGTGCTGGGCGACCACACTGCCCACGTATCCCGCACCGCCGGTCACCAGGTACTTCTTCGGGGACTTGCTCACTCGCTCGCTACCTCTCGCAGTCGCTGGGCCGCGGTCTCCGGCGGCACGTCGTTGATGAACACGCTCATGCCGGATTCGGAACCCGCGAGGAACTTCAGCTTGCCGGAGGTACGTCGGATGGTGAAAAGCTCCAGATGGAGCGCGAAGTCCTCCCGCCCCTCGACTCCGAACGGTGCCTGGTGCCAGGCGGAGATGTACGGGGTCGGCGGCTCGCCGGGGCCGAAGATCCGGTCGAATCGCCTCAAGAGTTCCAGATAGACCTGTGGGAACTCCGTGCGGGCCGCCTCGTCGAGCTGCCGCAGGTCGGCGACGCGGTGGCGGGGGTACAGATGGACCTCGTACGGCCAGTGCGCGGCGTACGGCACGAAGGCCACCCAGTGCTCGCCGGCCAGCACGATCCGCGAGCCGTCGGCCTCCTCGCGGGCGACGAGGTCGTCGAAGAGGTTGCCGCCGGTCTCCGCGCGGTGGGCCGCCGCGGAGCGGAGCATCAGCTCGGTGCGCGGGGTGACGAAGGGGTAGCCGTAGATCTGGCCGTGCGGGTGGCCGAGCGTGACGCCGATCTCGGCGCCCCGGTTCTCGAAGCAGAAGACCTGCGCGACCTGGGGAAGCTCGGCGAGCTCGGCGGTGCGGTCGGTCCACGCCTCCAGGACGAGTCCGGCCTGCTCCTCGGTGAGGTCGGCGAAGGAGGCGTCGTGGTCCGAGGTGAAGCAGACGACCTCGCAGCGGCCGGAGTCACCGGCGAGCGAGGGAAAGCGGTTCTCGAAGACGGCCACGTCGTAGTCCGGCTCCGGGATCTCGCTCTGCCGTCCCTCCTGCGAGGGACAGAGCGGGCACTCGTCGGCCGGGGGGTGGTAGATGCGGCCCTGGCGGTGCGAGGCGATGGCGACGCTGTCGCCGAGGAGCGGGTCGCGGCGGACCTCGGAGGAGGTCGAGACGGGATCCAGCGGGCGCCGGTCGACCGCGTCGCGCACGACGTCGTCACGACTGTCGTAGTAGATCAGCTCCCGGCCGTCGGCGAGCGTCGTAACCGTCTTCTTCACCAGACTCCTCCCAAACAGAACCGAACACAATGAACCACAAATCAACAGGCTCGTCAATGATCCGGCATCCGCGACATGACGGGGATCTCCTGGGCTGCGCGAGGGTTGGGACCGGCTTTTTCGGCAATACGATCACAATCCAACAAAGAACCTCATCGGAAGTGTTCAGTTTCTGAACACAAGAGCGTAGTTTCCTTCGGGTTCAGTTCGCGCAACGAAGCGAGTACCCCCACATGCAATATCTGGCTGCAGGGCTCCGGCTCCCCACGAACGGGCTCGACTACACGATCCTGGCGATCTACTTCGTCGTCGTTCTCGGCATCGGCTTCGCCGCTCGGTCGAGCGTGAAGACGAGCCTCGACTTCTTCCTGTCCGGACGGTCACTGCCCGCATGGGTGACCGGTCTGGCCTTCGTCGCGGCGAATCTCGGCGCCACGGAGATCCTCGGCATGGCGGCGACCGGCGCGCAGTACGGCGTCGCGGTCGTCCACTGGTACTGGATCGGCGCCATCCCGGCCATGGTCTTCCTGGGCCTCGTGATGATGCCCTTCTACTACCGGTCGAAGGTCCGCTCCGTACCGGAGTTCCTCCTCCAGCGCTTCGACAAGTCGGCTCACCTGCTGAGCTCCATACTCTTCGCCTTCTCGGCGGTCCTGATCGCGGGCGTGAACCTGTACGCCCTGTCGATCGTCGTCGAGGCGCTCCTGGGCTGGCCGCAGTGGGTCGCCATCGTGGTCGCGGGCCTCTTCGTCCTGATCTACATCACCATCGGCGGGCTCTCCTCCGCGATCTACAACGAGGTGCTGCAGTTCTTCGTCATCCTCGCCGCACTGATCCCGCTGACCGTGCTGGGCCTCAAGCGCGTCGGCGGCTGGGACGGGCTGAGCGACTCGCTGGAGTCGAGTCACGGCGCGAACTTCATGACGGCCTGGGGCGGCACCGGCATCGGTGACGCCAACCCCCTCGGCGCCAACTGGCTGACGATCATCCTCGGCCTGGGCTTCGTGCTCTCGTTCGGCTACTGGACGACCAACTTCGCCGAGGTGCAGCGCGCCCTGTCCGCGAAGAACCTCTCGGCCGCCCAGCGCACCCCGCTGATCGCCGCGTTCCCGAAGATGTTCATCGTCTTCCTCGTGATGATCCCCGGCCTGGTCGCCGCCGTGGTCGTGCCCAACATCGGCGCCGCCGGCTCGGACACCACCTACAACGACGCCATCCCGCTGCTGATGCAGGAACTGCTGCCCAACGGTGTGCTCGGCATCGCGGTGACCGGTCTGCTGGCCGCGTTCATGGCCGGCATGGCCGCCAACGTCTCCTCGTTCAACACCGTGTTCACCACGGACATCTGGGCGCGATACGTGAAGAAGGACCAGTCGGACGCGTACTACCTGGGCTTCGGCCGCAAGATCACGGTGCTCGGGGTGCTGGCCTCCATCGGCACGGCGTTCATCGCCTCCAGCTTCTCCAACATCATGAGCTACCTCCAGACGCTGTTCTCCTTCTTCAACGTCCCGCTCTTCGTCGTCTTCATCATCGGCATGTTCTGGAAGCGCGCCTCGATGAAGTCGGGTGTCTGGGGCCTGCTGGCGGGCACCACGGCCGCGATGGTCAACTACTTCGTGATCTACAAGCAGGGTGTCATCGACATCCCGAGCGACCAGGGCGCCAACTTCGTCTCCGCGATCGTCGGTTTCGTCGCCGGCGCGGTCGTCATGGTCGTCGTCACGCTGTTCACGGCTCCCAAGCCCGAGGCCGAACTGGCGGGTCTGGTCTACGGAACCGAGTCCCCGGACGCCGACGAGCTGCCCGCGGAGGGCGACGACGCCTGGTACCGCAGGCCCGCACTGCTGGGCTGGAGCGCGATCGTGCTCGCCGCCCTGTGCTACGTCCCCTACTCGTTCTGATCGGAGTCACCCACCATGTCCGACCTGCACAAGGAAGTCTCCGATCTGGAGAAGAAGTCCGCCACGGCGGCCCGGCTGTTCGACATCCGGACGATCATCGGCGGTCTCTTCGTGGTCTACGGAGTCATCGTCACCATCGCCGGGATCAGCCCGTCCGACGCGGACCTGAAGAAGGCCGAGGGCGTCCACATCAACCTGTGGACCGGTCTCGCCATGCTGGCCCTGGGGCTGTTCTTCCTGGGCTGGATGAAGCTGCGCCCGGTCCAGCCGCCGGCCGCCGCGCCGGACACCACGGACGCGCCGGCCGACTGAGGCACCCTCACCACCCGCAGGGGCCGGACACCGTCAGCCGACGGTGTCCGGCCCCTGCGGCGTCTCCAGCACCGCCCGGTCCAGCAGTCCGGTACGGGCGGCGAGCGCCGCCGCCTCCAGCCGGGAGCCGACGCCCAGTTTCATCAGCACGCGCTGCACATGGGTACGGGCCGTGCTGGGCGCGATCCGCATGCCGGCCGCGATCAGCCGGGTGTCCTCGCCCTCGGCGACCCGGACCAGGACCTCGACCTCGCGCGGGGTGAGCATCTGGAGCAGCCGCCGGCCCTCGTCGTCCGGCTGCGCCGCCGGGTTGAGCAGCTCGGCGAAGGCGCCCTGGAGCAGTTGCGGAGCGATGGCCGCCTCGCCGGCGCGCACCTTGGCCATCGCCCGCTCGACGCCTTCGATGCGTTCGTCGTGCCGGACGTACCCCGCGGCACCGGCCGCGAAGGCCGCCGCGATGCCGCGCGGACTGGGCACCGGACCGAGGACCACCACGGCGGTCTGCGGGCGCTCGCGCCTGATCCTGACGACCGGGTCGAAGGTGCCCGGCTCGGCGGGTGCCGCCGTACCGAACAGACAGATCTCCGGAGCCCTGCTGACGACCAGGTCCGCCGCCCCGGAGGTGGGCGCGGCGGCGGCGAGCACGCGGTGCCCGCGCAGTTTCAGAGCCGAGGCGAGCGCCTCGGCGAGCAGTCGGTGGTCGTCGATCACCATGAGCCGCACACCCATCAGGCACTCCCCCCTCGCACCGGCAGGCCCCCCAGGCCCCCTACAGACCCGGCAAGTTACACGCTTGTTCGAGGCGGCGGGCGCATTGGCGGACAGAAGGATCGAGATAGCCGACTTCGGGTGCTTTGAGAGCGAGTTGATGACCCATCATGGCCGAATACTGACTGTTGTAATCTGCATGCTCACCTATCCGGATCACCTTTGGGGGAATCTTGCGTCTCAAGAAGACTCTGCTCGTCTCGGCGGCAACTTGCGCGGTGCTGGCCGGGCCCGCGTTCACCGGGACGGCCGCCGCCGCCTCCAACGTCACCACCGAGGACGTCTCCACGACGTGGGGGTACGCCGAGGTGAAGGCGGCCTGGCGACTGAACCCGTACAGGCTCGACCCGCTCTACCTGTACGTGAAGGACAAGGACGCGGACGGTCACTCGGTGGGCGTGCGTCTGATCACCACCGGCGACGCCGGCACCCACTACTTCCCGATCCACCGGGTCTCCACCGGCGCCGGCACCGCGTGGGGCGCGACCAGCTACGCCAACCCCGGTGGCTGGATCAGCACCGCACGGATCGAGCTGTGCCACATGGAGGGCAGCACGATCCTGAAGTGCGTCTCGTCCGGCATCATGTACCCGGCGTTCGACGACAGCACAAACTCCTGACCCGTTGCGGGCGGGACGGGACATGCGTGAGGGGGTGGAGCCGGCCGGCTCCACCCCCTCACGCTTCTCCAGCGGTCAGTTCGTGCTGAACGAGACGACGAGGTACTCCTTGTCGTTCAGCGAACTCTCCCGCGGCTTGCTGACCATCGTCTCCGAGATGAACAGCTTGCCGCCGCCGTAGACGTACTCGGCGTAGTCCGGGGAGAAGCTGGTCTCCGCGTCCCGGACGGACTCGTCGCCCGGGTTGTCCATCAGCGCGGTCTGCTTGAAGGTCGCGCCGTCGATGGAGACGATCTGGCCGCCCTTGTCGTAGGGGGGCTCCTTGTACGCGATGAGGTTGCCGCCGTCCATGCGGACCGGGAACATCGAGTAACGGTCGCCCGCGTCGGCCCGGTCGCTGGTCGGCTTGCCGGTCGTCAGGTCGAACGACACGATCTCGTTGGTGTTGCCGTACTCCCCCGTGCCCTCGTGCTCCTCAGTGGGCACGTAGACGCGGTTGTTGCCGACGGCGAGGTGCTGGCAGCTCTCGACCTTCGTGGCGCGGCAGCTCGCCGCGTACTTCTCGCCGTCCGCCGCGATCCTGGTGATCAGCTTGCCGCTGGCCGCGTCGATCGAGAAGAAGTCCGAGATGCCGCTGCCGTCACCCGCGGTGTCGCCGACGTCGGCGGCGACGACCAGGGGCTTGGTGGAGACGATGCTCGCGTAGTCGACGCCGGGCGGCATCTTGTACGAGGAGAGCGGGGCGCCGGACGTCGGGTTCAGGGCCTGGATGATGAGCTGCGGGTCGTCGTACGTCCCGCACTTGCGGACCACGGCGAGGGCCTCGCCGCCGCCGTACCCCTTGTCGTAGCAGCCGTCGGTGCTGACCTTCGGCTTCCAGCGCTCGGCGCCGGTGTTCAGGTCGAAGGCCGCGCCGCCCTCGGTGCCGCCGGCGGCGATCGTGCTGCCGCTGAGCGTGACCTCGTCGAAACGGACCGGGCGGTCACCGCCGGTGGAGGCGGTGATCGACTTGTTCCACATGAGCTTGCCGGTGTTCAGGTCGAGCGCACCGATCTGGTTGCAGCTCGGGTACTTGTTGGCCGTGGTCCGCTTGCCCTCCTCGAAGGCGACGGCCGTCTTGAAGTCCTTGCTCATGTGCCGGGAGGCCGCGCAGACCTGGCCGGCGAGCGGGATCGACCAGAGCTTGGTGCCCTTGGCCGGGTCGTAGGCGACGATCTCGTTGACGCCCGTCTTCACATACGCCTTGTCGGTCAGCCAGGAGCCGGCGACCGTGGTGACCTCGGTGACCTTGGGCTGCGGGAGCTGGAAGCCGACGTGCGCCTTGATGTCGGCCGGGGCCTTCTCCTTGCCGCCGCCACCGAGGCCGCTGCCCGAACCGCCCTTGTTCTCACCGGTGGTGCCGGCGGAGCTGACCGCCTCGTCCTTCTTCTTGTCGTCGTCGCCGCCACTGGAAGCGAACCAGACACCGGCGCCGATGATCAACGCCACGGCGACCGCCGCGGCGACGATGATCTGGGCCTGCGTGGAGAACTTCTTCGGCCCGTTGCCGCCGGGCTGGTACGGCTGCTGCATCGGGGCGGTCGGGTAGCCGTAGCCCTGCTGCGGAGCCTGGCCGGGCGGGAATCCGTATCCCTGCTGCGGCTGGCCCTGCGGAGGCGTGCCGTACCCCTGCTGCTGCGGCTGGCCCTGCGGAGGCGACTGCGGGAATCCGTAGCCGGGCTGCGGCGGCTGGCCCTGCGGGTAGCCGTAGCCGGTTCCGGCCCACCGACCGACTCCCCTTCTCCAGAGGTACGCAACGCCATGACGCAGCCGCCCCAGCCGCCGCCCAACGACCCGCCCCAGGGCGGTTTCGGCGCGCCGAAACCACCGGGCGGCGGGTCCTGGGGCGCGCCGAAACCGCCCTGGGGCGGGTCGTTGGGCGGCGGCTGGGGCGGCTGCGTCATGGCGTTGCGTACCTCTGGAGAAGGGGAGTCGGTCGGTGGGCCGGAACCGGTCGCGGACGGGTCTGCCGCCGCCCGCGACCGGTGGTGTTCCTGCGGGTGCCGTGGGGAGCTGTTACTTGCCGAAGGCCATCATGGTCTTCGTCTCCAGTTCCTTTTCGTCATTGCTCGCACTGATCCGCCCGCTCGTGATGAACGAACGGCCGCCCGCGTAGAGCACCTCCTCGTCCCAGAAGGAGCTCTCGATCTGTGCCGTCGACGCCGGGTGCTGGAGCACCATCCTCGGGCTGCCGCCGGACGGGGACAGGGTGGCGATGCCGCCGCCCTTGTTGTACCCGGCGTCCACGTAGAGGAGCACGTCGGCGCCCTCCATCCGCAGCGGCTTCATGGTCTGCTCGGCCGGGGCCTTCGCCTTCCACTTCGTCCTGCCGGTGTTCAGGTTGAACGCGACGACCTGGTTGGTGCGGCCGGTGCCGCTGGTGTCGTCCTGCGTCGCCATGTAGAAGGTGTTGGCGTCGGCCGCGACACCGGTGCAGCCGTCGAGGCGCTGGCCGAACACGGCGAACGCGCCGCCGCAGTCCGGGGCGAACTTGTCGCCCTTGTCGCTGACGATCTGGGAGCGGAGCGTGCCGTTCTCCCGGAGCGCGATGATGTTCCACTTCTTGCTGTCGCCGCTGCCCTTGGTCAGCGACACGATGAGGGGGCTCACCGAGTAGACCTTGTCGACCTCCCAGCCACGCGGGGGCTTGTAGGTCCACCTGGGCTTGCCGGTGGCGGGGTCGAGCTGCTCGATCTGGTGCTGCGGGTTGTCGAGGTCGTCGGTACGGCAGCTGGTGGCAGCGATCAGCTTGGCGCCGCCGGCGAAGGCGAACGGCTGGCAGATTCCGTCGCGCTTGCCGAACAGCTCCTTGCCGTCGCTCACGCGGAACGCGTTGGAGGCGCCGGTGCGGCCGACCGTCACGGTGTTGCCGCTGATGGCGAGGGAGATGTCCGACATCAGGTCGAAGAGCCCGCTGCTCTTGACCGGCTTCTTCCAGCCCGTCTTGCCGGTGTTGAGGTCGATCAGCTGGAGGTCGGAACAGTCGGCCTTGTCGGACGTGCCGTTCTTGACCCCGATGACGATCCTGCCGTCCGTGGTCGTCTGCGCCGGGGCGGCGCAGATGTCGGCGGGAAGCTTCAGCGTCCACTTCTGCTTGCCGTCGGCCACCGAGTAGCCGGAGACCGTGCGGTACATGCCCTTGACGATGGTGTCGCCGACGATCCACGGCCCGTACACGTCCGCGCCGTTGCGCGGCAGGTCGACGTCGTTCTTCTGGAGCCAGAGGACCTTCGCCTCGCCGGCCTGGCGCCCGCCGTTCAGGTCGTCGCTGCCCTCGCGGCCGGTGCCGTCGCCGTCGCCCTCGTCGACGGTGGGCGACGTGGACGGCTTCTGGACCTCGCCGCTCTCCTTCGCCACGGGCTTCTTCTCGTCGTCGTCCCCGCCCGACAGCAGGAGGACGCCGCCGCCGATGACCAGGAGCGCGGCGACCGCGGCCCCGATGATCATGGCGGGCTTGCCCTTGAAGGGGCTGCCGCCGCCGGGCCCGGCCGGGGCCGGTGCTCCGGGGTACTGCTGCTGCGGATAGCCGTAACCGGGCTGCTGCGGCTGACCGTAGGGGCCGGGCTGCTGCTGCGGCTGACCGTAGGGGCCGGGCTGCTGCTGCGCGTACGGGCCCGCCTGCTGCGGCTGACCGTACGGACCGGGCTGCTGGGGCTGACCGTACGGACCGGGCTGCTGCGGGTAGCCGTAACCGGCCTGCGGCGGCTGCTGGGGGTAGCCGTAACCCGGCTGGCCGGCCGGTGCCTGGGGCGGCTGCGCGGGCGGCGGAGTCTGCGGCGGGCCCTGGGGCGGCTGAGGAACTCCCTGCGGCGGATCCTGCGGAGCGCCGAAGCCTCCCTGCGGCGGTTGCTGGCTGGGCGGCTGGGTCATCAGCGCGTCCCCCTTCATGCGGTCCGGTGCCCGGTCCGGACTCCCCCGCGATCGCGCCGGAGCCCTGGAAGTCGGCGAAGACTCCGCGAATTACCGGCGAAATGGAGCGAATCGGGCATGGATCCCGCAGTGTTACGTCAGTCGAGCGGGGCTTCTTTGTACCACCCGGCCCGGCACCGGCTCCGGTTCGGTCCATCCCTGTTCCCAAGGGAGAACCGCCCCGTGATGCCGCCGTTACGCCTAAAAAGCCGTCAGTTGCCGAACGCGGCGAGCGACCGCGTCTCGATCTCCTCGTCGTCCATGCCGCTGATCCTGGAGTACGTGAGGAAGCTGCGTCCGTCCACGTACGAGATGTGCGGTTCGAAGAAGGCGCGTTCGACGACGGAGGCCGACGCCGGGTGCCGCAGCACCATCTGCCAGTCACCGCCGGTGGACGGGATGGAGGCGATGCCGCCGCCCTTGTTCTTGGCCGCCCCGAGGTACATCAGCAGCTTGCCGCCCTCCGTCCGCACGGGCGAGAGGGGCTGGTCGGCCGGGGAGGTGACCGCCCACCTGAACTTGCCGGTGGACAGGTCGAAGGCGGCGACCTTGTTGCCCTCGCCGGCCTTGATGTCGACGGCCCCGGTCGCCATGTAGAACGTGTTGGCTCCGGCGGCGACCCCGACGCAACTGTCGAGGTTGGATCCCTGGACGTGCCGGTCCTTCTCGCACGTGCGCGCGAAGTTGCCCGGTCCGCCGGAGAGCTGGGTGCGGTAGGTGCCGTCGGCGTTGAGGACGAGGACACCCCACTTGTCCTTCTGGCCCCCCTGCGTGAGCGAGACCACGATGGGGTCGGCGGAGTAGATCTGCTCGACCTGCCAGCCCTTCTTCACCTTGTACGTCCACCGCACCTTGCCGGTGGCGGGGTCGATCCGCTGCACCAGGTGTTCCTTGTGGTCGTCCGCGGCGGTCTGGCAGCTCGCCGCGGCGATCGCCACGGGACCGCTGGCGAAGCCGAACGGCTGGCAGTTGCCGGGCAGTTTTCCGAACAGCACCTTGCCGTCGCTGACCCGGAAGGCGTCGGTCCTGCTGGTGCGCCCCACGGTCACGGTGTCACCGTTGATCGCCATCGCGAGGTCGGAGAGCCCGTCCCAGGCACCGTCGCGTACGTACGCCTTGCGCCAGCCGAGCTTGCCCGTCGTGAGGTCGACCATCTGGAGGTTGTCGCAGGACGCGTCGCTCGCGGTGCTGTGTTCGATGCCCAGGACGATCTTGCCGTCGGCGGTGGGCTGCGTGGGCGCCGCGCAGGCGTTGGCGGGCAGCCGCAGGGTCCACTTGCGCGTGCCGTCGGCGATCGAATAGCCCGTGATGGAGTGGTACATCGCCGTGACGACGGTGTCGCCGGCGAACCAGGGACCGTAGACGTCCTCGCCGCCCTCCGGGAGGTCGACGCCGCTCTTCTGGAGCCAGAGGACCTTCGCCTCGCCCGGCTTGCGCCGGCTGTTGATGTCGGCGGCCTCCTCGCGGGGCGTGAGCGTACCGTCGTCGTCGCCGTCACCCTTGCCGTCGCCCTGGTCCAGGGTCGGCGAGGGCGAGGGGTCCGGCTGCCCCGAGTCATGGCCGGCGGTCGTGGGCTTCTTGTCCGTGCCGTCACCGCCGGAGGCGAGCCAGATGCCGCCGCCGGCCAGGAGCGCCACCCCGAGCACCGCGGCGACGATCACTCCGGTCCTGCCGCGCAGACGCCCGCCGCCCCGGGGTCCGCCGGACTGCGGAGGCTGCGGCGCCGGCTGCGGCGGGTACCCGTAGCCTTGCGGCGGCTGGGCGTACGGGGCGCCGTAGGGACCGGGCTGGGCGTACGGGCCGGGCTGGGTGCCGTACGGACCCGTCGGCTGCTGCGGACCGGGCTGGGCGCCGTACGGGCCGGCCGGCTGCTGTGGGGCGGCCGGTGGCGGATACGACCCGGGCGGCGGGTCGTAAGGAGCTCCGAACCCACCCTGCGGCGGCTGCTGTCCGGGCGGCTGGCTCATCGGCCCGTCCCCCTGTTCCGTTGTCGTTCCGTCGGTGCGTGTGCTGCGCGGTGGTCCGGCCCGAGGTGCGCCGGGCAAGGTTTCTTTCTACCACCCGCCCCACAGACCTCATCGGCCACACCGGTCACGGCAGTTGCACCGGCCACGTGGCAAGTCGCCCCGGAACGAGGCGGGTCAGGCGTCCTCGGCCAGTTCCAGCCAGCGCATCTCCAGCACATCGCGCTCCGCGACGAGTTCGCGCAGTTCGGCGTCGAGCTTCGCGACCTTCTCGAAGTCCGTGGCGTTGTCGGCGATCTGGGCGTGCAGCGTCGTCTCGCGGGTCGACATCTTGTCGAGCTGCCGCTCCACCTTCTGCAGTTCCTTCTTCGCCGCGCGCGCCTCCTGCGCCGAGACACCCGGCGCCGGGGCGGCGGCCCCGGAGGACGCGGCGGGAGCGGCGGCGGGAGCGGCCGCTCCCGCCATCTGGAGCCTGCGCTCCAGGTACTCGTCGATACCGCGCGGCAGCATCCGCAGCGACTTGTCGCCGAGCAGCGCCAGCACCTTGTCCGTGGTCCGCTCGATGAAGAACCGGTCGTGGGAGATCACGATCATCGACCCGGGCCAGCCGTCGAGGAGGTCCTCCAGCTGGGTCAGGGTCTCGATGTCGAGGTCGTTGGTCGGCTCGTCGAGGAAGAGGACGTTCGGCTCGTCCATCAGCAGCCGCAGGATCTGCAGCCTGCGCCGCTCACCGCCCGACAGGTCACCGACCGGCGTCCACTGCTTCTCCTTCGAGAAGCCGAACTGCTCGCAGAGCTGGCCCGCGGTCATCTCCCGGCCCTTGCCGAGGTCGACCCGGTCGCGCACCTGCTGCACGGCCTCCAGGACCCGCAGGTTCGGGTTGAGCTCCGCGACCTCCTGGGAGAGGTAGGCCAGCTTGACGGTCTTGCCGACGACGATCTTCCCGTCCGCCGGCTGCGCCTCGCCCTGGGTGCGGGCGGCCTGTTCCAGCGCCCGCAGCAGCGAGGTCTTCCCGGCGCCGTTGACCCCGACCAGGCCGATCCGGTCGCCGGGGCCGAGCTGCCAGGTGAGGTGGGTCAGCAGCGTCTTGGGACCGGCCTGGACGGTGACGTCCTCCAGCTCGAAGACGGTCTTGCCGAGCCGGGCGTTGGCGAACTTCATCAGCGCGCTGGTGTCGCGGGGCGGCGGCACATCGGCGATCAGTTCGTTGGCGGCCTCGATGCGGTAGCGGGGCTTGGACGTACGGGCGGGGGCGCCGCGCCGCAGCCAGGCCAGCTCCTTGCGCATCAGGTTCTGCCGCTTGCCCTCCTCGGTGGCGGCGATCCGCTCGCGTTCGGCCCGGGCGAAGACGTAGTCGCTGTAGCCGCCCTCGTACTCGTGGACCGTGCCGCGCTGCACGTCCCACATGCGGGTGCAGACCTGGTCGAGGAACCACCGGTCGTGGGTGACGCAGACCAGGGCCGAGCGGCGGGCGCGCAGATGCCCGGCCAGCCAGGAGATGCCCTCGACGTCGAGGTGGTTGGTCGGCTCGTCGAGGACGATCAGGTCCTGCTCGGCGATGAGGAGCTTGGCCAGCGCGATCCGCCGGCGCTCACCGCCGGAGAGCGGGGCGATGACGGTGTCCAGGCCCTGCTCGAAGCCGGCCAGGTCGAGACCGCCGAAGAGCCCGGTCAGGACGTCGCGGATCTTGGCGCTGCCCGCCCACTCGTGGTCGGCGAGATCGCCGATGACCTCGTGGCGGATCGTGGCCTTCGGGTCGAGCGAATCGTGCTGGGTCAGGACACCGAGACGCAGTCCGCCGTTGTGGGTGACCCGGCCGGTGTCCGCCTCCTCCAGCTTGGCGAGCATCCGGATGAGGGTCGTCTTTCCGTCTCCGTTACGGCCGACGACACCGATCCGGTCCCCTTCGGACACGCCGAGGGACACACCGTCGAGCAGCGCACGGGTGCCGTACACCTTGCTGACCTGCTCGACATTGACGAGGTTGACGGCCACAAACGCTCCAGCTCGAAGGAGAAACACTGACCTTCAGCGTAGTCGCCATGGCGCCGGGCTCCTTACGAGCGCCCGCTCACCTGTACGGGACGGTGCCCGGCACGGCTGTACGGGACGGTGCCTGGCACGGCGTCCTCGCGGACATCCCCGTGCGGTACCTTGCCCGCATTGATCAAGGCCCCGGGGCCGGTACCCGGGTGAACCCGGGGTGGGGAACTTCATGACACGACGTACGGTCCGCGGGCTGGCTCCCGTCCTCCTGCTGGCAGCCGTGGCGCTGACCGGCTGCTCGTCGGGGTCCGACGACGCGACGAAGGTGGACACGAAGCCGGGCGGCGCCACGGCGAAGAAGACGGCCAAGGCGACGGCGGACCCGTCCGCGGCCAAGGGCGGCACGGTCGGGGGCCCCGGCTCCGTGTGCAAGCTGCCCGTCGTCCTCGACACGGCGCAGCACTGGACGGCGGAGTCCGTGGTCGCCGCCGAGCCGGGCTCGGACTTCGCCGAGCTGGGCATCCAGGGCCCGGTCACCCTGGCCTGCGAGATCGACGCGAAGCCAGCCGGGCACATCGGGTTCCTCCGGGTGTGGAAGGGCGGCGACAAGGGCAGCACGGCGCGCCAGGCCCTGGAAGGCTTCGTGAAGGCCGACACCGGGTCATCGAAGATCACCTACACGCAGACCACGGTCGGCGAGCTGTCCGTGACCGAGGCCCGCTACACCGTCTACAGCGAGCTCCTGGACGAGACGCGCCTGAACCGGGCCTTCGCCGTCGCCACCCCGGACGGGCCGGTCGTGGTGCATCTGGGCGGGCTGGACGCGTACGAGCACAAGTCCATGCTGCCGGCCTTCGAGCTGGCGAAGCGGAGCGTGCGGCTCGGCTGAGGCGGGGGGCGTACGGGTGTCGCCGTTGCCCCACTCGACCGGTCCCGGAGGATCAGCGACGAACACCGCCTGGTCTACCGCGTGGCCGAGGACGAGGTACGCATCGCCTCCTTCCGCTACCACTACGGCCGCTGAACCGTCGCTCCCGGCGCCGGGGACGAGGCGATCCGGGCGGTGCGGCAGGTCCCCGACGCGGTCAGCGCGTCGGCGATCGCGCGGGCCGACGCCTCGTCCTCGGTGAGGAACGCGGTGGTCGGCCCGGAGCCCGAGACCAGCGCGGCCCGTGCGCCCGCGACGGTGCCCGCGGCCAGGGTGCGGGCCAGTGAGGGCCGCAGCGACAGCGCCGGGGCCTGGAGGTCGTTGCTGAGGACTCCGGCGAGGGCGGCCGTGTCGCCGGAGCTCAGGGCGCCCAGGAGCGCGGGCGACACGACGGGATCGGGCACCGTGGTGCCCGCCGTGAGCCGGTCGAACTCGCGGTAGACGGCCGGGGTGGAGAGGCCGCCGTCGGCGACCGCGAAGACCCAGTGGAAGGTGCCGCCGACCTCGACGGGCGTGAGCTGCTCGCCGCGGCCGACCCCGAGGGCCGCCCCGCCGACCAGGCTGAACGGAACGTCGCTGCCCAGCTCGGCGCAGATCTCCAGGAGCTCCTCGCGCGAGGCGCCGGTGGACCAGAGCGCGTCGCACGCCAGCAGCGCACCGGCCGCGTCCGCGCTGCCGCCGGCCATGCCGCCCGCGACGGGGATGTCCTTGGCGATGTGGAGGTGGACGCCGGGTGCGATGCCGTACCGCCCGGCCAGCGCGGTCGCGGCCCGGGCGGCGAGGTTGGAGGCGTCCAGCGGCACTTGGCCGGCGTCCGGGCCCGAGCACGTGACACGCAGTGCGTCGGCCGGGGTGACGGTGACCTCGTCGTACAGGCCGACGGCGAGGAAGACGTTGGCGAGGTCGTGGAAGCCGTCGGGGCGCGCGGCACCGACCGCGAGCTGGACGTTGACCTTGGCGGGCACCCGGACGGTGACGCTCTGGCTCATGCGGTCGGCTCCGGCTTGTTCTCGGCGATGGCGGCGAACTCCTCGACGGTGAGCGCCTCGCCGCGGGCCTGCGGCGAGACGCCGGCCGCGACCAGGGCCGCTTCGGCGGCGGGCGCGGAGCCCGCCCAGCCGGCGAGTGCGGCGCGCAGTGTCTTGCGGCGCTGGGCGAAGGCGGCGTCGACGACCGCGAAGACCTCGGCCTTGCTCGCCGTGGTGGCGACGGGCTCGGCGCGGCGGACCAGCGACACCAGGCCCGAGTCGACGTTGGGCGCGGGCCAGAAGACCTTGCGGCCGATGGAGCCGGCGCGCTTGACGTCGGTGTACCAGTTGGCCTTCACCGACGGCACTCCGTAGACCTTGTTGCCGGGCTTGGCGGCCAGCCGGTCGGCGACCTCGGCCTGCACCATGACCAGGGTCCGCTCGATGCTGGGGAAGCGGTCGAGCATGGTGAGCAGCACGGGCACGGCGACGTTGTACGGAAGGTTGGCGACCAGTGCGGTCGGCGGCGGGCCCGGCAGTTCGCGTACGAGCATCGCGTCCGAGTGGACGAGGGCGAAGCGGTCCGCGCGCTCCGGCATCCGGGCGGCGACCGTGGCCGGCAGCGCGGCCGCCAGCACGTCGTCGATCTCGACGGCGACCACCCGGTCGGCCGCCTCCAGCAGCGCCAGGGTCAGCGAGCCCAGACCGGGTCCGACCTCCACCACCACGTCGTCCGGACGGACCTCCGCGGTGCGCACGATCCGGCGGACCGTGTTGGCGTCGATGACGAAGTTCTGACCGCGCTGCTTCGTGGGGCGTACGCCCAGCGTCGCGGCCAGCTCGCGGATGTCTGCGGGGCCCAGGAGGGCGTCGGGCTCTGTGGTGCTCACCCGTCAAGCCTACGGGCTGTCCCCGCCATCCGCGAGCTGGCCGCGACGGGGGCCGGTGCCGGCCTTCACGACCCGGCTGACGGGCTCCCGTACGACCTCGGTGGCCAGTACCCGGGGCTTCTGCCGGACGCCGTTGACGGTCCGCAGGGCGTACATCACGCGCCGCGAACCGTCCCGCCCCTCCCGCTCGACGCGCTCCGTACCGGCGGGGAGCGCCCGGTCCCCGGACCGTTCCACGGCGTACGGCAGCAGCTCCTCGCGCACCACCCGGGTCGTCGTGATCCGGAGCACGGAGACGGTCTGGCCCTCGCGGGGGAAGCTCTCCGGGGCGACGGAGGTGGTGTCCTCGCCGTGCAGGACGATGCCGGCCCGGGCGACGGCCTCGCGGACGGTGGCGGCGTTGGTGCGGACGGTGTGCTCGCGGCCGTCGGCCATGACGGTGACGGTGCGCTCGGTGCGCACGTCCAGGCTCAGCCCGGTGCGCCCGATCGGCGCGGACCGGGAGACGGAGAGGTAGGCCCCGTCGGCCCGCACGCCGAGCCGGCGCAGCGCGGCGCCGACGGTGGGCTCGGAGGTCCAGACGCGGCGCCGCACCCCGTCGAGCGTGAGCGTCACCGGACGCGGGCCGCCGACCGTGACCACGTCGCCGTCGCCGAGGCGGGTACCGGGGGCCGGGGACACCGCCGTGCCGTCCTCGGCGTCGACGCCCTGTTCGGCGAGGAGTTCACCGACGTCGTCCGCGAAGGTGTGCAGGGTGCGGGGCTGTCCGTCGACGTCCAGCGTCACCGCCTTGTCCTCGGCGACGAACGCGGTCGTCCCGCCCGCCAGGAACGCGACCACGAGGGCCTGCGGCACCAGGCGGCGCAGCTGCTCGGGCCGGACGGTCACCCGCCGCCGGGCGCCCCGTCGCGCCCCGGACCGGCCGCCCGGGGCCGGCACGGTGAGCGCGGTGACGGTGGGGGCCTGCGCGGTGCGGGCCGGGCCGCCGAGCGCGGCGGCGGTCCGCCCGGCAGGCAGGTCGACGGCGGTCGGCGTGCGCCGGGGCCAGGCGGCGAGCGTCAGCTCCTCGTGCGGCGGCACGGGGGACGGGCCCGGCACAATGACGGTGGCCTGCTGCACGGGGGACGGGCCCGGCACGACGACGGTGGCCTGCTGCACGGGGGACGGACCCGGCACGACGACGGTGGCCTGCTGCACGGGGGACGGACCCGGCACGACGACGGTGGCCTGCTGCACGGGGGACGGACCCGGCACGACGACGGTGGCCGGTCCCCGCGTCCCGGCCGCCGCCGCACGCCCCCTGCCGCGTGCCGCGCGGTGACTGCCCTGCGAATTGCTCACGACGCTCGCTCCAGAAGATCCGTACCGGCCCGGCTCACTCTTGGCGCCCGGGACGATAGCGGAGCGACGGTGACTCTCCAAAGCGGCGCGACTACGTACCGTCGCGACCCATCGGTCAGTAGTCGAACGCGCGAGCCGTATTGTCGGCGATCGCCGACGCCAGGGTGTCCTCGTCGACGCCCTTCACCGCCGCCATGGCGCGCAGCGTGACCGGAATCAGGTACGGCGCGTTAGGCCGTCCGCGGTACGGGGCGGGGGTGAGGAAGGGCGCGTCGGTCTCGACGAGGACCAGTTCGACCGGCGCCACGGCCAGCGCGTCACGCAGCGGCTGGGCGTTCTTGAACGTCATGTTGCCCGCGAAGGACATGAAGTACCCGGCGTCCGCGCAGATCCGGGCCATGTCGGCGTCGCCGGAGTAGCAGTGGAAGACGGTCCGCTCGGGGGCGCCCGCGTCGGCCAGGATGCGCAGCACATCCGCGTGCGCCTCGCGATCGTGGATGACGAGCGCCTTGCCGTGCCGTTTGGCGATCTCGATGTGGGCCCGGAACGACTCCTCCTGGGCCGCCATGCCTTCGGGGCCGGTCCGGAAGTAGTCGAGTCCGGTCTCGCCGACGCCGCGTACGTGGTCCAGCGCGGCCAGCGCGTCGATCTCCGCGAGCGCCTCGTGCAGCGCGGCGGTCCCGCCACCCTCGCGTGCGCCCTGCCGGGACCAGCTGTCCGGGTCCCCGAGCACGATCCGCGGCGCCTCGTTGGGGTGCAGTGCCACCGCCGCGTACACACTCGCGTGCGCCGCCGCGGTCTCGGCGGCCCAGCGCGAGCCCTTCACGTCGCAGCCCACCTGGATCACGGTCGTCACGTTCACCGCCGCGGCCCTGGCCAAGCCCTCCTCGACGGTGCCGTCCTGCATGTCCAGGTGGGTGTGCGAGTCGGCGACCGGGACCCGGAGGGGCTCGGGCAGCGGCGGGGCTTCGGAACGGCTCATGGCCACGATCGTACGAGGACCGCGGCCGGGAACGTCACCGCGCGGGCGTAACCACCCGCGGGCGGTCACCTGCGGTGGAACGGGTGGAGCAGGTCGGACAGGTGCCAGTGGTGGTCACCGGCGGGCGCGACGGTCGCGGCCACGGGCTCGTCCTCCGGCACGCCGGCCTGCGGCGGTCCGGCGGGCGACTGGACGCGGTTCTGGTTCTGGAGCAGCTGCTGCACCGTGGACACCCGTCCGGCCCGCATGATCCGTACGACATGCCCGCCGCAGTTCGTGCAGGTCGGCGTGGAGAGCGGCGACGGCACACGTTCGCCGTCGGCCTTGTAGACGACGAACGCGTTGTTGGAGGCGTCGACGTGGTGCTCTATTTCGTAGGCCTGTTCCCAGCCGTATCCACACCTCATGCACGCGAAGGCATACGCCTCGTGCACGGTGGTTGCTGCGATCTCGCTCATGCCTGCTCCTCTTGTCCGCCGGACAAGCACTCCGGAGAATGCGTCCTGGATCCAGTGGACGCCTTTACCGGCGGGAGCGCACCGGGCCCTGTCGAGTGTTGGAGCGGTTTTGGCCTTCTCGTGGCAAAAAGGCCCGGAACGCGGCTCGCGCTTTGCTATTCACGATAGTCCTTTACCTTCCGCCGGGCCGGTCCGAGCAGCATTCTTTGCCGCGACGACCGCGTCGAACACCTCGCGTTTGGGCAGCCCCGCCGCGGCGGCGACGGCGGCGATCGCCTCCTTGCGCCGCTCCCCCGCCTCCTCACGCACCTGCACCCTGCGCACCAGCTCGTCGGCGTCCAGTTCCTCGGCCCCGGAGTCGGCCGCGCCCTCGACGACGACGGTGATCTCGCCGCGGACGCCTTCGGCCGCCCAGACGGCGAGCTCGCCGAGCGGGCCGCGCTTCACTTCCTCGTACGTCTTGGTCAGCTCACGGCACACGGCGGCGCGCCGGTCGGCGCCGAAGACCTCGGCCATGGCGGCGAGGGTGTCGTCGAGCCGGTGCGGGGCCTCGAAGAACACCATGGTGCGGCGCTCGTCGGCGACCTCGCGGAGCTTGCCGAGGCGCTCACCGGCCTTGCGCGGCAGGAAGCCCTCGAAGCAGAACCGGTCCACCGGCAGCGCGGACAGCGCGAGCGCGGTGAGCACCGCCGACGGGCCCGGCACCGCCGTGACCCTGATGTCCTTCTCCACGGCCGCGGCGACCAGCCGGTAGCCCGGGTCGGACACGGACGGCATCCCCGCGTCCGTGACCAGCAGCACCCGGGCGCCGCCCAGCAGCGCGTCGACGAGTTCGGGCGTACGGGCGGTCTCGTTGCCCTCGAAATAGGAGACGACACGCCCCGTCGTGTGGATGCCCAGCGCCTGGGTCAGCCGGCGGAGCCGGCGGGTGTCCTCCGCGGCGACGACATCGGCCGTCTCCAGTTCTGCGGCGAGGCGTGGCGGGGCGTCCGCCACATCGCCGATGGGGGTCCCTGCGAGTACCAGCGTTCCAGTCGTTCCAGTCACAACGTCCATCCTCCCAGCACGGGCGACAGCACTCGCACAGATGCGTTCCCTACGATGGCGCGGTGACGAGTACTGCGCCCGAAGCCCGGCAGGGCCAAGACGCCGGGGAACAGCACGGCCCGGAGCCGACTTCCTGGCAGCAGCGGCTGCGCCGCTTCGGCCATTTCGCGCGCCCCGGTATCGGGCTGCGGGAGCGGCTTGTTCCGCCGTACACCCGCCCCGGGGGCCAGGTGTGGGCGGTGCTCGCGGTGCCCCCGCCGGTCGCGGAGCGGCTGGTGCGCTGGTCGGCCTGGGGCGGTCCGCTGCTCGTCGCGGCGGTCGCCGGGGTGCTGCGGTTCTGGAACCTGGGCAGCCCGCACGCGGTGATATTCGATGAGACGTACTACGCCAAGGACTCCTGGGCCCTCGTCCAGCAGGGCTACGAGGGTTCGTGGCCCAAGGACGTCGACAAACTGATCCTCAACGACCCGTCGCAGGTGCCGGTCCCGACCGATCCGGGATATGTGGTGCACCCGCCGGTCGGCAAGTGGATCATCGGGATCGGTGAGCAGCTGTTCGGTTTCACGCCGTTCGGCTGGCGGTTCATGGTCGCCGTGCTCGGCACGCTGTCGGTGCTGATGCTGTGCCGGATCGGCCGCAGGCTGTTCCGCTCGACGTTCCTGGGCTGCCTGGCGGGCGCGCTGCTCGCGGTGGACGGGCTGCACTTCGTGATGAGCCGCACCGCGCTGCTCGACCTGGTGCTGATGTTCTTCGTGCTGGCCTCGTTCGGCTGTCTGCTGATCGACCGGGACTGGGCCAGACGCAAGCTCGCCGCCGCGCTGCCCGTCGACGAGGACGGCGTGCTGCGGCCGGACGCGGGGATCGCGGAAGGGCTGCGGCTGGGCTGGCGCCCGTGGCGGATCGCGGCCGGGATCTCGCTCGGCCTGGCGTTCGCCACCAAGTGGAACGGGCTGTACATCATGGTCGCGTTCGGCCTGATGACGGTGTTGTGGGACGTGGGCGCGCGGCGGACGGCGGGCGCGGTGCAGCCGTACAAGGCGGTGCTGAAGCGGGACCTGGTGCCGGCGTTCGTCTCCACGGTGCCGGTCGCGGTGCTCACGTACCTCGTCTCGTGGACCGGCTGGATCATCCACGACGACCCCGACCGGCACGGCTACTACCGGGACTGGGCGGCGACCGACGGCAAGGGCGGCAACTGGACCTGGCTGCCGGACTGGCTGCGCAGCCTGTGGCACTACGAGAACCAGGTCTACGAGTTCCATGTGAACCTAACGTCCGGTCACACCTACCAGTCCAATCCATGGAGCTGGATCGTGCTGGGCCGCCCCGTCTCGTACTTCTACGAGGAGCAGAACGGCTGCGTCCAGTCGTCGACCGGCAAGTGCGCCCGCGAGGTACTGGCACTCGGGACGCCGCTGCTGTGGTGGGCCGCCTGCTTCGCCCTGCTGTACGTGCTGTGGCGCTGGTTCTTCCGCCGCGACTGGCGGGCGGGCGCGATCGCCTGCGGCGTGGCGGCGGGGTGGGTGCCGTGGTTCCTGTACCAGGAACGCACCATTTTCCTTTTCTACGCGGTCGTGTTCGTGCCGTTCCTCTGCCTGGCGGTCGCGATGATGATCGGCGCGATGCTGGGCCCTGCGGCGGGCACCGGGGAGAAGTACGAACTGGGCCTGGCCAAGAGCGATCCATCAGGTGAACGGCGCCGGACGGTGGGGGCCGTGGCGGCCGGCGTACTGGTCCTCCTGATCATCTGGAATTTCATTTACTTCTGGCCGCTGTATACGGGGACCCCGATTCCGGAGGATTCCTGGCGGGATCGCATGTGGCTGGATACCTGGATTTGACCGGTCTGTTCACACTGCACCGGATCGCATTCCGATAACAACCTGCTCGGCTGTCACGGCAGTCCCGTAAAGTGCCGGGAAAAGCCCCCTTGAACGTGTTCAAGGGGGCCTCCTGGGGAGGGGGACTGCAGGGATGCGCAGTGGAGTGAAGGTAGCCGTGGTCGGCGGGGTGTTCGCCGTCGTGGTCGGCGGAGTGGGGTACGGGGCGTACAACGTCCTGGACGGGCTCGGCGACAGCGGGGTCGGGGGCGGTACGGACGCCAAGGCCACCTCGTCCGAGGTGAAGACCGGCCCGGTCACCGAGGACGAGATAGCCGAGACGTCGAAGGCGTTCCTCGCCGCGTGGGCGAAGGGCGAGGCGACCGTCGCGGCCGGACTCACCAACAACAAGGGCGACGCCGAGCCCGCACTGGCCGGCTACAGCGAATCGGCCCATGTCACCCGGGCCGTGATCACGCCGGGTCCGGCGACCGGCTCGAAGGTGCCGTTCACGGTCAAGGCGACGGTCTCCTACGAGGGGACGACGAAGCCCTGGACGTACGCCTCCGAGCTCACCGTCGTACGCGGTCTGACCACGGGCCGCCCGCTCGTCGACTGGGCTCCCTCCGTGATCCATCCGGAGCTGGGCAAGGGCGAGTCGCTGGAGACCGGCGAGTCGAAGACCGCGTCGATCGAGGCCGTCGACCGCAACGGCAACGTGCTCACCAAGGAGAAGTACCCGTCGCTGGGCGGCATCCTGGACGAGCTGCGCAAGAAGTACGGCCAGAAGGCCGGCGGCACCACGGGCATCGAGACCTGGATCAACAGCGCGAACGCCGACGGTGCGGACCAGACCCTGCTGACCCTGGTCAAGGGGAAGCCGGGCCGCGTTCCGACGACACTGGACGCGGGAATCCAGGCGGCGGCCGAGAAGGCCGTGAAGAAGTACGACAAGTCGTCCGTCGCGGCCGTCGAGCCGTCGTCCGGCGCGATCCGGGCCATCGCCAACAACCCGGCGACCGGCTTCGAATCGGCCCGCTGGGCCAAGGTGGCTCCCGGCTCGACGATGAAGATCGTGACGGCCGCGATGATCATCCAGAACGGCCTCGGCAGCGCGAACTCGCCGGTCGAGTGCCCGTCCACGGTGCCCTGGGAGGGCCGGGTCTTCCACAACCTGAACGACTTCTCGCTGCCGAACGCCACCCTGAAGAGGGCCTTCGCGAAGTCATGCAACACCACGTTCATCAAGCCGGTCCTGCCGCTGGGCAGGGACAAGCGGGACACGGCGCTCGGTGACGAGGCCTCGCGGTACTTCGGGATCGGCCAGGTGTGGCAGACCGGCATCACCACGTGGGACGGCAAGGTGCCGCCCTCCGAGGGTGCGGAGACCGCCGCCTCGTTCATCGGCCAGGGCAAGATCCAGATGAACCCGCTGAACATGGCGTCCATCACCGCGACCGCCGTCAAGGGCCGGTTCCTGCAGCCCTTCATCGTCCCGCAGACCCTGGACAACCGGAAGTTCGCCACCGCGAGCCCGCTGCCCGGGGGTGTGTCGGGCCAGCTCCGGGACATGCTGAACTACACCGCCACGAACCCCGAGGGCACCGCCACCAAGGCGATGGCGAGCGTGGGAGGCGACAAGGGCGGCAAGACGGGCTCGTCGGAGATCGGCGGTCAGGCCACGTCCGACAGCTGGTTCACCGGATACAGCAACGACCTCGCGGCCGCGGCACTCGTCCAGTCCGGCGGCCACGGCGGGGACGCGGCCGGTCCGGTCGTCGCCGAGGTCCTGCTGGCCGGGCCGTGACCGTACGACAGGGAGAAGAAGCACCATGATCGCCGGACTGCCCCTGCTGCTCGTCCTGGCCGCCCTCCTCGCCGCGGGCGCGGCCGCCCGGCAGCTCCACCGCTACCCGGGAGGCTGGAGGTTCGCGTTCGGCGGCGCCCACGCCGCCGCACGCCACGACCTCGAGACCGCGCGGAACACGCTGCGCACCCTGGAACGGGCGGCGCAGTGGGAGTTGTCCGGCGCGCAGAACGCCGTCCGGAAGGCCGGCTCCACCCACCGGCGCGAGGTCCGCAGAGCCGAGGAGCACCTCGCTTACCTGCGCGAACCGGGCCGCGGGGGCTACCGGGACGAGATCAGGGACCTCAGCCTCTACGAGCACGTGCTCGTGGCGAGCGGCACCGACGACTGGAGCGGCGACCTCCAGCTGCCGCTGCACGAGACGTCCATCCGCGCCGACCACTCCGCGTGGGAGTCCCACGTCTACCTCACCGGCCCGGACGGACGCCGGCACCTGCTGAGCTACCCGCACACGGAGCTCGCCGAGGAGCACGTCCGCAGGTTCGTCCTCGACGTCCAGAACGCCATCGCCGCCGACAAGGCCTTCCAGCGGGACCGGCCGAGGCTCATCCGTGAGGCCGGGGCCGAGCTGCGGCGCCTGCGCGACAGCGCCGCAGGACCGACCGAGGAGGGGCGCAGGCTCGAAGAGGTCACCGCCCGTCAGAGCGGCGACCCGCGTATCCCCCGGGCCCGCCAGGAACTCGACGCGGCCCGCGCACGCTGGCACGCTCTCACCGGCCGCCGCCCCCGCTGAACGGAATCCCGGGTACCACGTGACACCGCTCGTCGCCATAGCCGTCCTGACCGCCGCCTTCACCCACGCCGGCTGGAACGCCATCGCCCACGCGATCAAGGACCAGTTGCTCTCCTTCACCCTGATCTCCGGGGGCGGTGTGCTGATCGGCGCGGCCGCCGCCTGCTTCGTCCCGTTCCCGGCGGCGGAGGCCTGGCCGTACCTGATCGTCTCCGCCGCCTTGCACGTGGCCTACATGCTGCTGCTGATGCGGTCGTTCACGCTCGGCGACTTCGGCCAGATGTATCCGATCGCGCGCGGCACGGCGCCGCTCGTGGTCACCGTCCTGGCCGCCGTCTTCGTGGGCGAGCGCCCGGACGGCTGGGCGACGGCGGGCGTCGCGGTCGCCTCGGCGGGGCTGGTGGGGCTGGCCCTCTGGGGCATCCGGGGCGCCGGCAAGCGCCCCCAGTGGCCCGCGATCCTGGCCGCGCTCGCCACGGGTCTGGCCATCGCCGGATACACCACCGTCGACGGCGTCGGGGTCCGCTCCTCGGGCAGTTCGCTCGGCTACGTCGCCTGGCTGATGGTCCTCGAAGGCCTCGCCATCCCCCTCTACGCCCTGTACCGGCGCCGCTCCGCCCTCCCGGCCCAGCTCCGCCCCCACGCGGTACGCGGCCTGCTGGGCGCGGCCCTGTCGGTGACGGCGTACGGACTCGTCCTGTGGGCGCAGACCCGCGCGGCGCTCGCCCCGGTGGCGGCGCTGCGCGAGTCCTCGATCATCGTCGGCGCGGCGATAGGCGCGGTGTTCTTCAAGGAACGCTTCGGCGCCCCGCGCATCGCGGCGGCCGGGCTGATGGTGGTCGGCATCGGGCTCATGCTGCACACGAGTTGAGAGCGGCGGGCGACGGCGTCGCGCGGCAGGCCGGCCTGACCCGGGCCGAGGTGGCGACACGGACGGGTACAGCTCAGCCCAAGGTCTCCCGGCTGAAACGCCTCCCGGTCCAGGAGATCAGCCAGCGCCGGCTTCGCCGCTGTCTTCGCGCCCTGGAGGCCGGCCTCGTCCTGCGGGCCACGATGTCCACGGGCGACCGGCTTCCGCTGACCGCTCCCTGACCGCTCCCTGACCGGCCCGCCCTCGCAGCGGCCTTCAGCGGCCACGCCGCCCCCGCGCATGGACACGCCCCGCCCTGCCTACGGCCGGCGTACGCGCGCCCGTCCGATACCCAGGTTCACGCACCACGGAGGGTGCGCGCCTCGCGAACCTCCTCGCAGGTCACCGGGCAACTCGGCCGCGGGTCCGCCGCGTTCCGCGCCGTCCGCGCACGACGGCCGTCGTTCACCAACTATTGACACGCTCTTGTCAGGAGCGGAACACTCCGAGTTGGGAGAGCGCTCTCCCAACTCCATGCACGCCCCCACGACGCAGCAGGAGGTCTCCATGCCCCGGAGGTCGAGAACCCTCACCGGACTGCTCTTGTTCACCTCGCTGACCCTGACCACGGCAGGGATCGCCGGTATCGCGGCGACAGCGAACGCCTCGCCCGAGACGCCGGCCGCGGCGGCGGGCACACACGCGGAACACGCCGCGTACTCCATGCCGGGCATGCCCGGCATGCCCGCGTCCACCCAGGCCTCCGGCGACGATCCGGACGGGGACGGCTACATCATGGCCGACCCGCCCGTCACCGGGGTCACCCCCTCGACGAAGGTCCCGCCGCCGGCGTACTTCCACGAGTTCCAGGCCAAGTGCGCCCCGACGCACACCGCCCCCGACGACCCGATCGTCTACCCGGGGCAGCCCGGCAAGTCCCACGACCACACGTTCATGGGCAACACCACGACGAACGCGAACACCACCACCGCCTCGCTGGAGTCGGGCGACACCACCTGCCTGGCACCCGGCGACAAGTCCGGCTACTGGATGCCGAGCCTGTTCAACGGGGACACGAAGATCCTGCCCGAAGGCGTCCAGACCATCTACTACAAGTCGGGCGTCACCGACTACACCAGCGTGCGGCCCTTCCCGCGGGGACTGCGGTACGTCGTCGGCAGCCCGATGCAGACGAAGGAGGAGTTCAAGAACCTCAAGGGCACCGTCGAGGGCTGGGAGTGCGGTGAGTCGTTCAAGAACTACGACTTCCCGGCCACCTGCCCGACCAGTCGGGACACCTACCTCAACCTGCGCCTCCAGGCGCCCAGTTGCTGGGACGGCATCCATCTGGACACGCCGGACCACAAGAGCCACATGGCCTACCCGGTGGCGGGCGGAGCCAACTACAACTCCTGCCCGGCCGACCACCCCGTCGCGCTGCCGATGATCGAGTTCAAGATGGCCTGGCCGGTCAACGGCGACATGTCGAAGGTGAGACTGGCGAGCGGCGCCGGCTACTCGTTCCACTACGACTTCATGAACGGGTGGGACGCCGCCACCCTCGACGCGATGGCCACGCACTGCATCAAGGGTGGCCTGCAGTGCGACCCGCACGGCTACGACGAGAACCACCCCGGCCAGGGTGCCGTGCTCGACGAGAACTACGAACTGCCGTAGCCCGCACCACCCCGCTTCCCCCCACGGAACGAGGGGCCTTTTTTCGGCCCTTCACGGAGAGCGCTCTCCAAGATCAGTCACGCCATCCCTCCCCCACCCGCCGGGCCAGGCGCCTGGTGGCGCCGCTCGCGGCGGCGGCCGTGCTGGGCGGCGGCCTGCTCGCCGTCCAGGCGCCCGCCGCCCAGGCGGCCGGCAGCGTCGTCAAGGTCACCGGATCCCAGGGGAACTGGGCGCTGAGCGTGGACGGTTCGCCGTATACGGTCAAGGGCCTGACCTGGGGCCCGTCGGTCGCCGACGCCGAGAAGTACCTGCCCGACGTGAAGTCGATGGGCGTCAACACCATCCGCACCTGGGGCACCGACGCCACCAGCAAGCCGCTCTTCGACACGGCGGCGGCCAACGGCATCAAGGTGATCGCCGGCTTCTGGCTCCAGCCCGGCGGCGGCCCCGGCAGCGGCGGCTGCGTCAACTACCTGACGGACACGCAGTACAAGAACGACATGCTCGCCGAGTTCCCCAAGTGGGTCGACACCTACAAGGACAACCCCGGCGTGCTCATGTGGAACGTCGGCAACGAGTCGACGCTCGGCCTCCAGAACTGTTACGGCGGCGACGAACTGGAGGCCCAGCGCAACGCGTACACGACCTTCGTCAACGACGTCGCGAAGAAGATCCACGAGGTCGACCCCAACCACCCGGTGACCTCGACCGACGCCTGGACCGGCGCCTGGCCCTACTACAAGAAGAACGCCCCGGACCTCGACCTGTACGCGGTCAACGCCTACAACGCGGTCTGCGCCATCAAGTCCGACTGGGAGCAGGGCGGTTACGACAAGCCCTACATCGTCACCGAGACGGGACCGGCCGGCGAGTGGGAGGTCGACGACGACGCGAACGGCGTCCCGGCCGAGCCCACCGACGTGGCCAAGGCCGAGGGCTACGAGAAGGCGTGGGGCTGCGTCACCGGGCACACCGGTGTGGCGCTCGGCGCCACGATGTTCCACTACGGCACCGAGGACGACTTCGGCGGCGTCTGGTTCAACCTGCTGCCCGGCGGCGAGAAGCGCCTGTCGTACTACGCCGTGAAGAAGGCGTACGGCGCCGACACCTCGGGCGACAACACCCCGCCGGTCGTCACGGACATGGCGGTGGAGGGTGCCACCACCGGCGTCCCCACCGGCAGCGACCTGAGGATCAGCACGCACACCAGTGACCCGGACGGCGACGCGATCACCTATCAGGTCCTCTTCAGCAGCAACTACATCGACCAGAACAAGGCGCTGGCCCCCGCCGAGACCAAGGACAACGGCGACGGCACGCTGACCGCGAAGGCGCCGAGCAGGACCGGCGTCTACAAGGCCTATGTGAAGGCCACGGACGGCAAGGGCAACGTGGGCATCGAGACCACGTCCGTGAAGGTCATCCCGCCGAAGGTGGACGGGACGAACGTCTCCCAGGGCAAGGCCGCCACGGCGTCCTCGTTCCAGACCGACCCGACGGGCGGCTGCCCGTGCGGCGCGGCCAACGCGGTGGACGGCAGGTTCGACACCCGCTGGGCCAGCGACTGGAGCGACCCGCAGTGGGTCCAGGTCGACCTCGGCGCCTCGACGAGCTTCAACCACGTCCAGCTCGCCTGGGACCCGGCGTTCGGCAAGGCGTACGACATCCAGACGTCCGAGGACGGGCAGAGCTGGACGACGGTGAAGTCGGTGACGGACGGAAACGGCGACATCGACGACATCGACGTCAACGGCACGGGCCGCTACGTGCGGATCAACGGCACGGCCCGCGGCTCCGGTTACGGCTACTCGCTGTACGAGTTCGGCGTCTACAGCTGACGGGAGGCGGACACCCACGAGGGTCACTCGCCTCGGCAGGCCGATGCTCTCCGCCGGCAGCCGGCCGGGGTGGTACGCGGCCGTCATCCAACTGGCCGGAGGCGTCCTGGTGGCGCTCGGCCTCGGTGCGAGAACGGCCGCGTTCGTGGGCTCCGGCTCCATGGCGTTCGCGTACTTCGATGTACACCAGCGGACAGGCCTGCTGCCGATGCAGAACGGCGGCGAGGCAGCGGTCTTCTTCTGCTGGACGCTGCTCCTGCTCGTGTTCACCGGTCCCGGCGTCCTGGCCGCGGACCGGCTGCCCCTCTTCCGCGGAGCCGCCCGGGAGAGTACGCGACCGCAGCGGGAACAGCACCTGGGTGTACCCGCCTGAGGGGACGGACGCGCCCACACCGGCCGGCCCCCCGGAACTGCCTCCGGGGGGCCGGCCGGCGTTCCGTGGTCAGCCCGTGGTCTTCGCCGGGCCCGCGTAGAGGTAGGTGGCGCGCTGGACGATGTGGCCGTCCTGGCCTCCCGGCATGGAGTTGACCTCAAGGAGCCGGCCGTCGGACGGCCTGACGATCCAGTTCGGGTTGTGGTCGCTGTGGGCGGGGTACTTCTCGGTCCACTTCCAGGAGATCTGGGTTCCGGTACGGCCGACCCCGTCCTTCACCCCTTCCGTCACCACGGCCCCCGGCGTGTCGGCGAGCACGCGGTACAGTGCCGCGCGCAGACGCGGTGAGACGGGGGCCTGGGTCAGCAGCACACCGGCCTGGCGGACGGTCTGCTCGGCGGCGGACCCCTTGGCGCCGGCCGAGAGGACGCCGCGCAGAGCGTCCGGCCGGGTGGGGAGGGTGTTGATGTCCTGCCAGGCCACCCGGCCGTCGCCCACCTGCCAGCTGAAGCCCTCGGGATGGGACTTGACGGTGGTTTTCTGGGCGCCCTTGATGACGGTCCTGGTGCGGCTCTGGTAGTAGTCCGCGGTGTTTCCCTTGTCGCCCTCCACCCACATCCGCACCGTCGTCTTCCAGTACGCCTCGGTCAGCGTCTTGGCGTTGTACGCGTCGGTGAGGGTGGTGTGCTCGGCCATGCTCGTGAACACCTCGGACGCCGACGCGCCGGCCGCCGGCCCACTGCCGCCCAGGTCGATGACCGGGAGGACGGCGGCGCCCACCGCGATGGCCGCGACCGCTGCGGCGAGGGCGAACACCCGGTTCCGGCGGAAGCGGGGCTCGACAGCAGCCGGTACGGCGTCCTGGGCGTCCGCGACGTCCGCCTCGATGGCCCCAAGCACCAGGGAGCGGGCACGGGCCTGGACGGCCGGGTCGAGGGGTTCGGTGCGGCCCGCGCGCTGCAGGGCGGCGGCACCGGGAAAGTCGAGTACGTCCGTCTGCTCGTCGTCGTGCGTCATGCGAAGTCTCCCGTCAGGTTCGTGCGGGTGGTTCTGGAGAGCCCGTCGCGCAGCCGGGCACGGGCCCGGTGCAGACGGGAACGGGCAGTGCCGGCGGGTATACCGACGACGGCGGCGGCCTCCGCGGGGGTCAGCTGCTCCCAGGCCACGAGCAGCAACAACTCGCGCTCGACCGCGGGGAGTCCGGCGATCTTCTCGTGCAGCTCCGGTCCGACCGTGGCGGCGTCCAGGCGCTGGTCGACGGCCTGCCACGGGTCGGCCGCCGTGGCGTCGGGGTGCTGCTGCTCGCGGGCGGCGGAGCGTGCCACGGCCTGCCGGTGCCGGGACAGCACGTTCCTGGCGACCCCGAACAGCCATCCCCTGGCAGAGCCGCGCGCGGCGTCGAACGTCTTGCGGTGGGCGTACGCCTGGAGCCACACCTCGGAGAGCAGGTCGTCGGCGGCTGCCGGGGCGCGGCGCACGAGGTATCCGTGCAGGGCCGGGGAGTGCCGGGCCACCAGCGGCTCGAAGGCCGTCGGCTCGCGTGCGGCGCGAGCCAGCAGATCCTCGTCCGGGTCCATGAGGTCTCCTGTCCGAGTCCGCCGGGCGGCGGTCTCACCCCGTACTTGCACAAGAGCTGGGCGAGCGTTCGCGGGCGGAGTCCCGGTACGCGCGGCACCGCCCCGCCCACGGGCCGGGGGCGGGGCACCACGGGCCWGGCCCGTGGTGCCCGAGCCGCCGGCGGACCCGAGCGCGCGCGGCACCGCAGCGCCGTCGGGTGGGGCGCGCCCCCGCGCCCCGGGCCGCCCGCCCGGCTACTCGCTGAGCGCCTGCCGGAAGCCCGTGTTCACCGCGGTGATCCCGCCGTCCACGCACAGCGTCGTGCCGGTGACCCACGCCGCGTCGGACGAGGCGAGGAAGGCGACGGCCGCCGCGATGTCCTCCGGCTCGCCGACCCGGCCGAGCGGGTAGAGGCCGCTCACCCGGGCCAGTTCGGCCTCGCGGCCCGCCCAGGCGTCGGTACGGACCGTGCCGGGCGTGACCAGGTTGACCCGCACCCCGCGCGGTCCCGCGTGGCCTGCGAGCGTACGGGTGAGGCTCGCCAGGCCCGCCTTGGCGGCGCTGTAGGCGTGGTTGCCGAAGTCCTGCGTCCCGTTGACCGAGCCGATGGACACGATCGCGCCCCGGCCGGACACGGCGAGGTGCGGAAGGGCGGCCCGCGCGCACCGGTAGGCGCCGCTGAGCGTGACGTCCAGGTCGCGCTGCCAGACCTCGTCCGGCTCGTCCTCGAAGAGCGCGGCGTCCGGGGTGCACGCGTAGGCGTTGTTGACCAGTACGTCGAGGCCCCCGAACAGCGAGACGGCCGTCTCCACCGCCGCCTCGACGGCCGACCGGTCGGCTACGTCGCAGGTCAGTGGTTCGGCCTCGCCGCCGACTTCCCGGATCTCCGCCGCCACCGCCCGGGCCCGGTCACCGTCCAGGTCGGTGACCAGGACACGGGCGCCCTCGGCGGCCAGCCGGCGGGCGGTGGCGGCGCCGATGCCCTGGCCGGCGCCGGTGATGAGGACGCGGTATCCGTCGAAGCGCGAGAGAGCGGAAGCGGGGGAAGCAGCGGTCTCGGAAGTCACAGCACCGAACGTACTGCGCGCACCAGTGCCTGGGCACGCGGGTCGGCGGTGACTCCCTTCTGCAGACCGTTCGTCACATAGCCGAAGGCGATGCCGGATTCGGGGTCCGCGAACCCCAGCGAGCCGCCCCGCCCGGGGTGCCCGAAGGAACCCGGGGCGAGCAGCGGGGCCGCCGGTCCGTGCAGCATGTAGCCGAGGCCGAAGCGGGTGCCCACGACCAGGACGCGGTCCGGTCCCGCCGACTCCTCGGTGCGGGCCAGCGTGAGGGTGGCGGGGGCGAACAGCCGGTGGCCGTCGACCTTGCCGATCATCGCGGCGTAGCAGCGGGCCAGGCCACGGGCGGTGGCGATGCCGTTGGACGCGGGGAGTTCGGCGGCCCGGTAGCCGGGGTCGTTCTCGTCGGGGAACGGGTCGATGGCACCGAACGCCCGTCGGGTCAGCGAGTCCGGGTCGCGGTAGGCGTCGACGACCGAGCGCTTGGGGCGCACCCGCAGCGCGCCCGTACCGTCGCCGGCCGGCGGTTCGACGGGTC
The DNA here is from genome assembly GCF_008042275.1 of Streptomyces sp. OR43. Taxonomy (GTDB): domain Bacteria; phylum Actinomycetota; class Actinomycetes; order Streptomycetales; family Streptomycetaceae; genus Streptomyces. The sequence continues at coordinate 944,394 of NZ_RDBK01000043.1, forward strand.
CGATCCGGCCCACCCGGTGCGCCTCGTCCGCCGGGATGCCGAACCAGAAGTCCAGGCCGAGCGGGCGGGCGATCTCCTCGGCGACCCAGCGGCCGACGGTCCGGCCGGTGACGCGCCGCACCAGTTCGCCGACGAGCCAGCTGTAGGTCTGCGCGTGGTAGCCGTGGTCGGCACCGGGCTCCCACTCGGGGCGCTGCGCGGCGACCGCGCGCGGGCCGCTCACGCCGTCGGCCGCCTCGTCCGGCGTCAGGGGGTGGTCGAGCGCCGGGATTCCGGCCCGGTGGGCGAGGAGGTGGCGGACGAGGACGCGTTCCTTGCCGTTCGCCTTGAACTCCGGCCAGTACGTGCCGACCGGGGCGTGCAGGTCGATCTGGCCGCGCTGGTGCAGCAGCAGCGGGACGGCGGCGGCGATGCCCTTGCCGGCCGAGCGGACGATCTGCACGGTGTCGACGGCCCAGGGTTCGGCTCCGTCGACATCTCTGGTGCCGGCCCACAGATCGACGACCTTCTGCCCGTGCCGGTAGACGGTGACCGCTGCCCCTCGGTCGCCGCGCTGTTCGAAGTTACGGATGAAAGCATCCCGGACCGGTTCGAATCCGGGCGCTGCCGTTCCCCGTACGTCCACGCCTGCTCCTGCGCTCCCGCTCATCCCCCCATGGTGCATGGCGCGGCAGGTCGCGGAGGGGGCGGGTCACCTCATGTTCATCGTCACGGAACGCGAACCGTCAGCCCGCGAGGGCTCACGGCACGCGCACCGTCACCGACCGCGGGTCGAACCCGAAAGGAAGCTCCAGCCGGTGCGCGCGCATCAGTTCCTCGTCGCACAGGAGGTCCTGGGTCCGGTCGTCGGCGGCGATGACGCCCTCGCTGAGGATGACCGCGCGGCCGCAGAGCTCCAGGGCGTACGGCAGGTCGTGCGTCACCATCAGCACGGTGACGTCCAAGGACCGCAGGATGTCGGCGAGTTCGCGGCGGGAGGCCGGGTCCAGGTTGGAGGAGGGCTCGTCCAGGACGAGGATCTCCGGCCGCATGGCGAGGACCGTGGCGACGGCGACGCGGCGGCGCTGGCCGAAGGAGAGGTGGTGCGGCGGCCGGCTCGCGTACTCCTCCATGCCGACCTGCTTCAGCGCCTCGGTGACACGTTCCTCCAGTGCGGCGCCGCGCAGCCCGCCGGAGGCCGGTCCGAAGGCGACGTCCTCGCGGACGGTGGGCATGAAGAGCTGGTCGTCGGGGTCCTGGAAGACGATGCCGACGCGGCGGCGGATCTCGGCGAGGTTGCGCTTCTCCACGGGGAGCCCGGCGACGCGGACGGTCCCGGCGCCGGCGTCGAGGATGCCGTTGAGGTGGAGGACGAGGGTGGTCTTGCCGGCGCCGTTCGGGCCGAGCAGGGCGACGCGCTCGCCGCGGGCGACGGTCAGGTCGACGCCGAAGAGCGCCTGGTGGCCGTCGGGGTAGGCGTAGGCGAGACCGCTGACCTCGAGGGACGGCGGTGCGGGGGTGGCGGGCGTGGACTGGCTCATACGGTCCATCCCAGCAGACACACGACGAGGGCGAGCACGGGGAGTGCCGCGGCGTACGCCCACTGGGTGCGCGAGGCCGTCACCTCGTCGATGACGGGCATGGAACCGGTGTAGCCGCGGCTGACCATCGCGAGGTGGACGCGTTCGCCGCGCTCGTACGACCGGATGAACAGGGCGCCCGCCGACTTTCCGAGAACACCCCACTGCCGCAGGCCGCGCGCTTCGAATCCGCGCGAGCGGCGGGCGATGGACATCCGGCGCATCTCGTCGGTGATCACATCGCCGTACCGGATCATGAAGGACGCGATCTGGACGAGGAGCGGCGGCAGCCGCAGGCGCTGGAGGCCGAGCAGCAGGGAGCGCAGTTCGGTGGTGGAGGCGAGGAGCACGGAGGCGGCGACGCCGAGGGTGCCCTTGGCGAGGACGTTCCAGGCGCCCCAGAGCCCGGGGACGCTGACGGAGAGCCCGAGGACCTGCGTCTGCTCGCCGGGCACGACGAACGGCATGAGCAGGGCGAACGCGACGAACGGCACCTCGATCAGGAGCCGCTTGAGGAGGAAGCCGGCCGGGACGCGGGCCACGGCGGCGGCGCCCGCGATCAGCAGCGCGTAGAGCCCGAAGGCCCAGACCGCCTCGCGGGGGGTGGTGACGACGACCACGACGAAGGCGAAGACCGCGGCGAGCTTGCAGTGCGGCGGCAGGTCGTGGACCGGCGAGTGCCCGTGCCGGTAGAGCTTGTGGGCGTGGCCGGCGCCCATCAGACCTTCTCGTCGGTACGGGTATCGGCTGCGGGCTCCTCGCCGGTCCGGCGGCGACGGCTGACGACGTAGAACGCGCCGCTTCCGACGACGAGCGTGGCCCCGACGCCGATGACGCCGGCCAGTCCGCCGGAGAGCCGGGTGTCGGAGACGTCCTTGACGCCGTAGTCGGCGAGCGGGGAGTCCTTGGCCGCGTGGTCCTTGGCCTCCTTGTCGATGCCCTGGTCGGTGGCGACCTTCTCCAGGCCGTCCGGGTTCGCCGAGGCGTAGAAGGAGACGAAGCCGGCGAGGACCAGGGCGGTGACCAGTCCGGTGGCCCACAGGCCCTTGGTCGAGCGGTGGGCGGGGGCGGGCGTGGGCGTGGCCGTGGGGGCGTCGACGAGTTCGCCGTCGACGCGGAGCTTGAGCGGGGCCGTGAGGCCGCGGSCGCCGTGGACCAGGTCGGGGCGGACGGCGATGACGGCGCCGACGGTCAGCGCGGTGATGGCGGCCTCACCGAGGCCGATCAGGACGTGGACCCCGACCATCGCGGTGAAGACCTTGCCGATCGGGATGTCGGTGGTCCCGCCGATCCAGTAGATCAGCGTGAAGGCGGCGGCCGCGGCCGGTACGGAGACCAGGGCGGCGACGAAGGACGCGGCGGTCATGGAGCGGCGGGTGCGCGGCAGCACGCCGAGAAGACCGCGGAACAGCGCGTACGCGACGACGGTGGTCACGACGCCCATGTCGAGGATGTTCACGCCGAGCGCGGTGAGCCCGCCGTCGGCGAAGAGGATGCCCTGCATCAGCAGGACGACGGATATGCAGAGCACTCCGGTGTACGGCCCGACCAGGATCGCGGCCAGCGCCCCGCCGAGCAGGTGGCCGCTGGTGCCGGCCGCGACGGGGAAGTTCAGCATCTGCACGGCGAAGATGAAGGCGGCCACCAGCCCGGCCAGCGGCGCGGTGCGCTCGTTCAGCTCGCGCCGGGCGCCCTTCAGACTGACGGCGACGGCGCCGGCGGCCACGACTCCGGCGACGGCGGACACGGGGGCGTTGATGAATCCGTCGGGTACATGCATGGGGGAGGCTCCGCTTCCTGCGTTCCTGCATTGCTGCGCGGGGTCGTGAACCTCTCAATGATAGAGCCTTGTTGCGAACCATTCGCAAGAGCGGGGTTGTCACAACTGCTCAGACGTTTCACAGTGCTCTTTTAGGAAAATATGGGACATTGGATGACGAAGACGCATACACAGGAGGAGCCGGCCCATGTCCCCCGTGATCACAGAACATGCCCGAGCCCGGCTCGTCACCGACGCCCGCGATCTGCCCGTGGTGCACGTCGAGCTGCGTTACGACACCGCCGCCACCACTCCCGACACGATCCAGGTCGCCTTCCCGGGCGGCGCGCAGTGGGCCGTCCCGCGCGATCTGCTGGAGCGCGGGCTGCGTGCCCCCGTCGAACACGACAGCCTCCGTATCTGGCCGTGCGGCCGGGTCCAACTGGTCGTCGAGCGCCGTACCGCGGACGGCGTCGAGGTGGTGCAGTTCGACTGCGCGCCACTGATCCGCTTCCTGCGGCGCACCCACAGCCGGACGGAGACCGGGGCCAGGCCCGAGGCCGCGCCCGCCTGATCCACGACGGCATGACGAGAGCCCCCGTGCGCATGCGCACGGGGGCTCTCGTCGCCCCGGTCCCCCGTCCCCACAGGTAACCGGTGCTTTCCGGGGCCACGCTCCGCTCAGACGCGGCCCCGGAGGTCAGCGGCTCGTCGAGCAGCCCGGAGGGCGGCTCACCGGCCGGCTCAGACCCGGGTCAGCTCACGCGCGTCCCCGGCGTCCGGACCGGCGTCGCCCGCGCCGTTGGCGGTGTCGGCCAGTTCCTTGCGCAGACCCTCACCCTCGACGTCCACGTTGGGCAGCACCCGGTCCAGCCAGCGCGGCAGCCACCAGGCACGCTTCCCGAGCAGCGCGAGGACCGCGGGCACGATGGCCATGCGGACGACGAACGCGTCGAAGAAGACGGCGATGGCGAGCGAGAAGCCGATCATCTTGATCATCGACTCGCTGGAGCCGATGAATCCGGAGAAGACCGCGATCATGATCACGGCCGCGGCCGAGACGACCCTGGCCCCGTGCTTGAAGCCGGTGACGACGGCCTGGCCGGGCTTCTCGCCATGGACGTACGCCTCACGCATCCGGGTGACGAGGAAGACCTCGTAGTCCATCGCGAGACCGAAGACCACACCCACCATGAAGATCGGCATCATCGACATGATCGGACCGGTCTGCTCCACCCCGAAGAGCGAGCCGAGCCAGCCCCACTGGAAGACCGCGACGACCGCGCCCAGGGCCGCGACGACCGAGAGCAGGAAGCCGAGCGCCGCCTTCAGCGGTACCAGGATCGACCGGAAGACCACCATCAGCAGCAGGAAGGCGAGGCCGACGACGAGCGCCAGGTAGGGCAGCAGCGCGTCGTTCATCTTCTCCGAGAAGTCGATGTTCATCGCGGTGGCACCGGTGACCAGCACCTCGGCGCCGGTGTCGGACTTGATGTCCGTACCCGCGTCGCGGATCGCGTGGACCACGTTCTCCGTCTCGACGGAACTCGGCCGGTCCTTCGGGACGACCGTGATCATCGCGGCGTCGCCGGCCTTGTTGAAGGTGGCCGGGCTGACGGCGACGACACCCTTCATGCTGGAGATCTCGTCACCGACCTGCTTCGCTGCGGTCTTGCCGTCGGAGCTGTTCGCCGTGTCGACGACGACCATCAGCGGACCGTTGAAGCCGGGACCGAAGCCCTCGGACAGCAGGTCGTAGGCGCGGCGCTGGGTGGTGCTGGTGGGCTGGGAGCCGTCGTCCGGCAGGCCCATCTCCAGCGAGGCGGCCGGTACGGCGATGGTGCCCAGGCCGATGACACCGACCAGCAGCACCCACACCGGCTTGCGCAGCACGAACCGCGCCCAGCGGGTGCCCATGTTCGGCTTGGCGTCGGGCTTGTTCTCGGCCTCGGCGGCCGCGCGGGCCTTGCGTCCCATGATCCGCTTGCCCACGAAGCCCAGCATGGCCGGGACGAGGGTGAGGGCGATGAGGACGGCGATCGCGACCGTACCGGCCGCGGCGAAGCCCATCTTCGACAGCATCGGGATGTTGACGACCGCGAGGCCTACCAGCGCGATGACGACGGTGAGCCCGGCGAAGACGACCGCGGAACCCGCCGTACCGACCGCACGGCCGGCCGCTTCCTCGCGTTCCCGGCCCTCGGCCAGTTCGGCGCGGTAGCGGGAGACGATGAAGAGCGCGTAGTCGATGCCGACCGCGAGGCCGATCATCATCGCGAGGGTGGAGGTGGTCGAGCCCAGGTCCAGCACGTTGGCCAGCGCGGTGATCGACGAGACGCCGATCCCGACCCCGATCAGGGCGGTGAGCAGGGGCAGCCCCGCCGCGATCAGCGAACCGAAGGTGATGACGAGCACCACCGCGGCCAGGGCGATCCCGATGACCTCGGTGGCCCCGGTCTCCGGCATCACCTGGAGCGCGTCACCGCCGATCTCCACGGTCATCCCGCTCTTCTGCGCCGCCGCGCCCGAGTCCTCCAGGGACTCCCGGGTCGCATCGGTCAGCTCCATCGAGTTGACCTTGTAGGTCACCGAGACGTACGCGGTCGAACCGTCCTTGGAGACGGCCTTTCCGGCGTACGGGTCGACGACCGAGGCGATCTGGTCCGAGCCGGACTTCAGCTCGGCGGTGATCTTGTTGACGTCGGCCTTGTGGGCCGGGTCCGTCATCTTCTCGCCCTCGGGGGCCTTGAAGACGATGCGGGCCGTCGCGCCGTCGGCGCTGGCTGCGGGGAATCGCTGTTCCAGCAGGTCGAAGGCCTTCTGCGCCTCCGTACCCGGGATCGAGAAGGAGCTGGAGGTGGCGGTGGACGCGGAGGCCGCGCCGAATCCGGCGAGCGCCAGCAGTGCCACCCAGATCAGGGCGACATAGCGGCGGCGCCGGAAGGCGAGCCGTCCGAGCTTGTAGAGGAATGTGGCCACGAGGGCGTACTCCCGGTCAGGTCGTTGAGTGGAAAAGGGCGTGAGGAACCAGCCCGACGACGAGAGCGGCGTGTCAGGTGGGGCTTTGGGGAGAGGGCCGTGGGGACGGCGGTCGGTCAGACTCCGAGAGCGGGGAGAATCACGGAGTCGACGTAGTCGAGAAGGAACGCCTGATCCACCGGGCGGTCCTCCACCAGTTGCCGGGCGGCGAGCGCGCCGACCAGCATGTGCGGTACGTACTTCAGCGCCGGGTTGTCCGGACGCAGTTCACCCCGGTCCACGGCGCGGCGCAGCAGCAGGTCGAGACCGGTCATCTCCGGTTCGATCAGCAGTTCACGCAGGGCATGGAGGAGATCGGGGTTCTCGTGGACGGCATGGCTCAGACCCCGCATCAGCGCGGCGTCCTTCTCCATCTGACAGTCGTCACTGCGCCCCAGGACGGAGTGGAAGTCACCGCGCAAGGAGCCGGTGTCGACCTGACCGAGGGAAACGGGCTTGTTGTGCCGCATGGCCGTGACGACGAGCTCGGGCTTGCTCCCCCACTGGCGGTAGAGGGTGGCCTTGCTGGAATGGGTACGAGCGGCGACGGCGTCCATCGTGAGGGCGTCGTAGCCGACCTCGCGGAGCAGGTCGAGCACGGCGGCGTACAGCTCGCTCTCACGCTCGGGCGTGAGCCGTGTGCGTGCCATGGGTCGACCTCCTGTTCCTGAGCTCGCGGGTAATACGTACGTCAGTCAATCGAACGAAACTGTTTCGTACACATCGACGGTACCCCGCACCCCCAGCGAAACGGAATCGTTTCGCTTGTGTTCCGCACCACAAGTTGCCGCGGCCCTCTCGCACCGAAAGCATTGGGGGGTGAGTGACGACGTCTCGTATCTCCGGTTCCCGCACCTCCACGAGGATCTGCTCTGCTTCGCCGCGGAGGACGATCTCTGGGTGGCCCCGCTCGTCTCCGAGGGCGAGGCGCCCGGGCGCGCCTGGCGTGTGACCGTCGACCGCACCAGAGTCAGCCATCCACGCTTCTCACCCGACGGGACCCGGATCGCCTACACGACCTGGCGCAGCCTGGACCCCGAGATCCACCTGGCGCCCGTCGCCGGCGGACCGGCCCGCCGGCTCACCTACTGGGGCTCGACGGACGCCCGGGTCTGCGGCTGGACCCCCGACCCCGGCGACAGCGCCCAGATCCTCGCCGTGTCCTCGCACCGGCAGCCGTTCTCGTACTTCTCCTGGGCCTACAGCGTGCCCACGGACGGCAGCCCCGGCGGCCGGCTGCCCTGGGGCCCGGTCTCCGACATCGCCGTCGCGGACATCGACGGCGAGCGCCGCACCCTGCTCCTGACAGGGAAGCCGCCGCACGAGCCGGCCGCCTGGAAGCGGTACCGGGGCGGCGCGACCGGGCGGCTGTGGCTGCACGGCGAGCGGCTGCTCCCGGACATCAGCGGGCACCTCGACTCCCCGATGTTCGTCGACGGCCGGATCGCGTTCCTCTCGGACCACGAAGGCGTCGGGAACCTGTACTCCTGCCTCCCCGACGGCACCGACCTGCGCCGCCACACGGACCACGACGCGTTCTACGCCCGGCACGCCTCCAGCGACGGACGGCGGGTCGTCTACCAGTGCGCGGGCGAGGTGTGGCTGGTCGACGACCTCCGGTCGCCCGACGCCGTGCCCCGCAAGCTGGAGGTCCGGCTCGGCGGCCCGCGCGCCGGCCGCCGTACGTACCAGGTCCCGGCCGCCAGCAACGTCGACTCGCTCTCCGTGGACGAGACCGGCCGCGCCAGCGCCGTGTCGGTGCGCGGCAGCCTGTACTGGCTCACCCACCGCGACGGCCCCGCCCGCACCATCACGGACACCCCGGGCGTCCGCGTCCGGCTGCCGGAGATGCTGGGCAGCGGCGGACAGGTCGCGTACGTCACCGACGCGGACGGCGAGGACGCGATCGAGATCGCCTACCTGCCGCGCGCCAGCGGCGACCGCGCACCGCGCCGGCTCGCCTCGGGCCTCCTCGGCCGGGTCCAGGAGATGATCGCCGATCCGGACGGCGAACGGCTCGCCATCGCCTCGCACGACGGCAGGCTGCTCCTCCTGGACACCGACGAGGAGACGTCCACCGGCGAGCCCACGGAACTGATCCGTTCCGTCAACGGCCCGGTCCGCGATCTGGCCTTCTCCCCGGACGGCGCCTGGCTGACCTGGTCGCACCCGGGCATCGGCCGCTCCCTGCGCAAGATCAAGCTCGCCCGCATCATGGGCCCCGGCTCGCCCACGATCGTCGATGTCACCAACGGCCGCTTCGAGGACGAGAACCCGGTCTTCACGGGCGACGGCCGCTATCTCGCCTTCCTCTCCTGGCGCGGCTTCGACCCGGTCTACGACGTGCACACCGGCGACCTGTCCTTCCCGCTCGGCTGCCGCCCCTACCTCGTCCCGCTCTCCTCGGCGACCCCGTCCCCCTTCGCCCTCTCCCCCGACGGCCGGCCCGCCGCGGGCGGCCTCGACCCGGTGGACTCCGACGAGGCGGGTACGGCGGAGGGCTCCACGGTCACCGTCGAGTTCGAGGGCCTGGAGAGCCGGGTCACGCCGTTCCCGGTCTCCGCCTCCAAGTACTCGGCGCTGTACCCGGTCAGCGGCGGCGGCCTGGTCTGGCTGCGCTGGCCGATCTCCGGCGCGCTCGGCGAGACGTTCGCCAACCCGGCGGACATGTCGGGGCGGCCGACCCTGGAGTACTTCAACATCGCCAAGGCGAAGAAGACCGAACTCGTCGACCACCTCGACTGGTTCGCCGTCAGCGGCGACGCCTCCCGCCTCGTCGTGATGGACGACGGCGAACTGCGCGCCGTCCCCGCGACCGAGCCCGGCGACAACGACTCCACGGTCTACATCGACCTGCGCCGCATCCTGCACGAGGCCGACCCGCCGGCGGAGTGGCGACAGGCGTACGGCGAGGCGGGCCGCATCATCCGCTCCTACTTCTGGGAGCCGGACATGTGCGGCATCGACTGGCCGGCCGTCCTCGACCAGTACCGCCCCCTGGTCGAACGGGTCGCCACACCCGACGAGTTCGCCGACCTGCTCCGCGAGGTCCTGGGCGAACTGGGCACGTCCCACGCCTACGTCTCCCCCGCCCGCCGCAACGAGGGCCCGCCGCACTACCAGCGCGCGATCGGCCTCCTCGGCGTCAACTTCCTCTGCCGGGACGGCAACTGGATCATCCGGCGCATCCTGCCCGGCGACTCCTCGGACTCCAAGGCCCGCTCCCCGCTGGCCGGTACGGGCATCCGCGAGGGCGCGGTCCTCACCCACGTCGACGGCCGCCCCGTCGACCCGGTCACCGGCCCCTACCCCCTCCTCTCCGCCGCGGGCGGCACCACGGTGGAGCTGACCTTCCGCCCCGCCGAGGGCGAGGGCCGCTCCCGCCGCGTGGCGATCGTCCCGCTCGTCGACGAACGCCCGCTGCGCTACCAGGACTGGGTGGCCAAGCGCCGCGAGGTCGTCCGCGAACTGAGCGGCGGCCGCTGCGGCTACCTCCACATCCCCGACATGGGCGGCTCGGGCTGGGCCCAGTTCAACCGCGACCTGCGTCTGGAGGTCTCCCGCCCGGCCCTGATCGTCGACGTACGCGGCAACGCGGGCGGCCACATCAGCGAACTGGTCGTCGAGAAGCTCACCCGCACGATCCTCGGCTGGGACCTGACCCGAGACGCCCAGCCGGTCAGTTACGCCTCCAACGCCCCCCGCGGGCCCGTGGTCGCGCTGGCCGACGAGGCGACGTCCTCGGACGGCGACATGATCACCGCCGCGTTCCGGCTGCTGAAGCTCGGCCCGGTGGTGGGCCAGCGGACCTGGGGCGGGGTGGTCGGCATGACGGGCCGTCACCGTCTGGGCGACGGCACGGTGATCACGGTCCCGATGAACGCGGCCTGGTTCGACACGTACGGCTGGTCGGTCGAGAACCACGGCGTCGAACCGGACGTGGAGGCCCTGCGCACCCCCCTCGACTGGGCGGAAGGCCGCCACGCGGTGCTCGACGACGGCGTCAGGCTCGCCCTGGAACTCCTCGCCGCACACCCGCCGGCGACGCCTCCGACGTACGACACGGCCCCCGACCGGCGGCGCCCACCGCTGCCGCCGCGGTAGGGGGCGGGCGGTACGGCACGGAGGGCGTCGTTCCGCGTCGATGCCTCCCGGGACCGCGTCTCGGTCCGACGGTCTCGTCCTCCCCATGCGTCGGGACCGGTCGCATCCTGTAGGGCTCATGGCGAACCGATCCCGCCAACTCTCCCTCTTCCCAACGGCGTGTTCACCTTCCTTTGGCGGTCGCGCGGCGATGAGATGGGGTCGATCCACTGTGCCCCTCCCCGTGCGCCGCAGGGCCTCCGCCCGCCGGGAAAGCGCTGCCTGAACCGCCTGGCGCGTCAGGGGGAGGCCTGCCTCCTGGTCGCCCACTTCGTTCCCGAGCACTCCTCAGGGCTCGACCTCATCTTCAAGGAGCACAACCGAATGCCAGAGCTGCCGAAACGCAACGTCGACAGGACCGACGGCGCACGGCCGGCCCAGCCCCTTCGAAGCAACGATGCGTTGAACCTCGATTCCGCCCGTGCCGCACTCGCCCGCGCCATCGCGGCGCAGCGCGCCGAGACCGAGGCGGGCGGGAGCGTACCGGCGCAGGGGCCCGCGGAGCCCGGCCGCCCACGGCCCTCCGCGCAGTCGCAGTCGCAGTCGCAGTCGCAGTCGCAGTCGCAGTCGCACGATGGGATACCGCCGACCGCTGCCGCCAGTCGCTGGGCGTTCCTGCGACGGAGATGGGTCCTGGCAACGGCTGCCGCCGTGGCAGTCGTTGCCGTCGTCGCGGGAGTGGCCGTCACGACCGGCGGGGGATCCGGCCGCCAGGCCGACGCACCCGCCGATGGGCTCGTACAGGCCGACGACGTGGACGAGGAAGCCGGGGGCCAGCCGCAACTGCCGGGATCTCCTACGGCGGAGCAATCAGCGACCCCCTCCGTCCCCCCGTCCACCGCCCCCTCTTCGTCATCGGGCAAGAGTGCCCGGGCCACGCCCCACCCGGGCAGGAGCACCACCGCCGCGGGGTCCGGCTCGTCGCCCTCCGCCGACGCCCCCGGAACGGACAGCGCCGCCAAACCGGGCGGTGGCAACCCCGGCAGCTCGACCACGGTGCCCGGCGTCGCCCTGTCCGTCGAGGCCTCGGGCAAGTGCCTGACCGGCGCAGGCTCGGGAGCCCAGCTCGTGGCAGCCCCCTGCGGGGGTTTGGCCGACCAGTCCTGGAGTCCCCGGCCCGACGGCAGTCTGCGCCAGGGCAGCCTGTGCGTGACCGTCACCGGAACCGAGGACCGGACCCCGGTCGTCCTGGCCACCTGCGACGGGTCTTCCGTCCAGCGCATCAGCCTCGGTAGGGCGCTGGTGTCCGCGTCCACCGGCAAGTGCCTGGATCTCTTCGGGGGCGCGAGCGGCACCCAGATCGTGCTCTGGGAATGCAACGGCCGTGACAACCAGCACTGGAGTGCCGCCTGACCGCCGCGCGGAGGCGAGCCCGGAGGCTCCGCGTGCCACAACCGTGAACACCCCGCCCTGTGCGGCTGGAACGCCACCCCGCTCGCTCCAGACCGTCTCCCCCTACAGCCCCCACTTCCCTCGTACCGCAGCAGCGGTGCGCGACCCCGCAGGACGAGTCACCCGCTTATCTCGCGTTGTCCCGACTGGGCGCCGTCGACAAGCGCCTGGGACTCTCCGAGGACGACTGCCGGGCCCTGGAGGAGCTGGCCGCCGAGTGGTTCGCACGCGGCGCGGACGCCGACTACCTCGTCCACACCCTCACCGCCGGGCTGCCGGAAACCGTCGACTCGCCCCGCGGCTTCGTCAAGAAGCGCCTCAGCACCAAGCTCCCGCCCCGGCAGCCCGCCACCTCGGCACCGGCGGCGCCGGGCACGTCAGCACCCCGCCTGATCGTCGAGTGCACCGAATGCGGCGCACTTGGCAGGCCCGAAGCCTTCCGCGACGGTTTGTGCGGCCCGTGCCGCCAACCCGCCGACGCTCCTGCCGCGGAACGAGGCCCGGACATCGAGCGCAGCGTCCAGGCCCACGTGACGCGCCTTCGCGAACAACTGAAGCTCCGCTGACGGTCCCACGCCCCGGCCGGTGGTCACTGACGCACGCAACTCCACGCCGGCCATGTGGCGTCGGCTGCCATACTGCCGTCGTGGATGCCACCCCCGAGCACATGAGCTCCAGGACAGTCGCCGCATGGACGGTCGCGCTCGCTGCCCTCGGCGGAATGACCGGCTTCGTCTGGGGAGGCGGGTTCCTCGCTGTCACCTGCGGCCTGTCCCTGGCAGGCGGTGGTGTGCTGAAGGCGGTTCTGTCCCACCGTCGAGCGGTCGCGACCGCACGGGAAGACCGGGCGGCCGGGACAGCCGCCCCGGGGCACGGCAACGGTGCCGCGGACACGATGATGCTGGGCATCCATGCCTACAAGCACTCCGTGTTTCCACTGTCCGGCCCTGGCGCCGTGGACCCTGCGGAGCGCACGGCACGCCGTGAGGCGGCCTACCGGCTCACGGCCGCCGAGGGAATTCCCCACCCCATCCGTGAGGCCGCGGCCGCCACGCTGGAAGCAATCGACGGCGGCTGTGAACGTGCCGCCCTGTCCGCCGTCGAAGACCTCACGGGAGCCATCCGGAAGCGGCACTGCGACCTGTAGGCACCTCAGGAAAGGCCTGCCGCGGGGAGCGGAACATCCGCGTCGGCTCCGGCGGGCAGGGCGCCGTACGTGGACTTCTCGCCGGCCAGGGGGTCGCTCACCTCGGCACGGATTCGGCCGACCACGGCCCGCGTCGCGGCCCCGTCGCTGGTGGTCATACCGACAGGGCCGCCTCCACCTCCTCCAGCACCTTCTCCGGACGGACCATGCGGGACCGGAGCTCGAGGTCGTCGGGATCGTAGCGACGGCTCACGTCCTCCTCCCACCGGTCCACGGCTTCCTCCAACGGTTCGACGGCCTCCTCCGAGCGGCCGAGCCGGTGCAGGACGAGGCCGTAGTACCCGGCGGCCTCCGTCCAGCACGCGGAGCCTTCCCCCTCCTCCCAGACGGTGCGGAGGAACGGCTCCGCCTCGGCGTACGCGCCCCGCTGGGCCTTCAGCTTGCCGGCGAGCATGGAGTTCAGCAGGGGCCCGCCGTCGGCCGCGCGCACGTACCAGCGCTCGGCCTCCTGGTAGTCGTGGTGGTACTCGGAGAGCCAGCCCATGTGGTGGCACGAGTGGTGGTCCCCGCCCTCGGCGGCCTTGCGGTGCCACGCGTCGCGCAACGGGAAGCGGCGCAGCGCCGCGTAGAGCTCCGCGACGTCGTACGCCGCCTCCGCGTCGCCGGCCTCGGCGGCGGGTTCCATCCAGCGGAGCAGGTAGCGGGCGTTCTTGCCGCGCCAGTCGTTGAGCATCGCCGCGTACTCGTACCCGGACCGTACGTCCCCGGCCTCGGCCCGCTCGCGCAGTCCCGGGAGGCGGCGGAAGTCCACCTCGTCGGCGGCACGGGGACCGCCCTCACGGAGCGCGGCGACCCGGGCGAGCTGCTGGACGGCGTCCTTGTCGTTCTCGCCGAACTCCGCGAACCAGCGCTCGGCCTCCTCGTACCGCGCCTGCCGCAGGCACAGCATCGCGAGGTTCCACTTGGGCGGCTCCTCGCCCGCGTCGACGGCGAGCAGGTGGCCGCGCTCGGCTTCTTCGAGCTCGCCGCGCTGCTCGTGCTTGATCCCGAGCTGTGCCGCGGCCTGCTCGCACCCTGCCTCGTGTGCCCGGAGCAGCAGGTCACGGGCCCGGGGCCAGGACTCGTCGCCGCCGGTCTCGGTGAGGAACAGTGCGTAGTAGAGGCCCGCCCGGGCGCTGAGCGCGGAGGCCCGGCGGTAGAGGGCGTCGGCTTCGGTGGTCAGTCCCGGGTAGTCCGCGAAGTGCTTGTCGAGTGCGAAGAGCGCCTCGACCGCCTTCACGGCGGCCTCCCCGTCCTCGTCGTCGTCGGCCTCCGCGGCATCGAGGCCGGTGGCTGCGGCGGCGAAGGCGTCGCGGAACGAGTCGAAGAGCTGGGACCAGCGGTAGACCGCGATGTCGCCCAGCTCGGTGTCGCTCATCAGGAACTCGGACGCTTCCTCGACCCGCCCCTCGGCCGCCATCAGCTTGCCGAGCTCGATCTTGCAGTCCAGATGCCGCCCGTCCTCCCAGCCCCGCCGGAACCACGCGGCGGCCTCCGGGTCCCCGTCCTCCTTCAGCAGCACGCCGAGCCCGTACGCACTCCCCGAGTGCCGTTCGGCGACGGCCCGGTAGAGCGCCTCCGCGGCAGGCCGGTCGCCCCGGATCTTCCGGTAGCGGGCCAGGGTGTAGTGCGCGAAGGCGTCCCCGGCCGCCGCTGCCTGTTCCCAGTAGGGGATGCCTTCGTCGATGTGCTTCCCGAACACGAAGAAGTCTGTACCCCGTCGCACGGCCTTGCTGTCACCGGCATGAGCGGCGGCGACGAGCGCCTCACCACGAGCCTGTATGTCCTCCGTCATACCCGCATCGTGCCAGGGGCCACCATGTACCGCCCAGCCGAGGGCTGTTGGCCGCTCGGTCACCGTTCCCGAGGGCAGGGTCGACGGCGCCGAGGCAACCGGGGCATGAGAAAGGAGCGACTGCTTCGCGCACTTGGGCAGATCTCTCTCCTCCACGGGATGATGCCGGACAACGCCCGCTGACCTTCGTTCCCTCGCCGCCGACCGCGCGTTCCCGCCCCGGGCCGTGCGACGCGCCCCCGTCGGCGCTTCCAACGGTTTCCCCGACTCAACGAACGATCCTGGTCAGACGTAATACGACTCCATCGCCGCCCGCACCTCCTCCAGCAGCGCCGGTCCCTCCTGCGGCACGGGCGGGCGGCCGTTGCCCGGCCTGATGTCCAGGAGCTGTTCGCCGGAGAGGGCGAACACCACGCGTCGCAGGCCCGCCTGCTGGATGGTGGCCGCACACATCATGCAGGGCTCGCAGCTGGTGTACATCGTGGTGGCCGCCGCCGTGGCCGCGTCCAGTTCCCTCGCCGCCCACCGCGCGAGCTTCAGTTCCGGGTGTGCGGTGATGTCCCGGTCGGTGAGCGTCGTGTTGCGGTCCTCCGCCAGGACCGTTCCGTCCGGGGCCGCCAGCAGCGAGCCGAACGGCGGGTTGCCGCTTTCGCGTGCCTCGGCCGCGAGGGCGATGGCCCGTCGGAGGAGGGTGTGGTCGTCGGGCGTGGTCATGGCTGCTCCTTCAGGTTCAGGTGCGCGGCCACCGCGGCGAGCGCCTGCTGGGCCGGTTGTGGGTGGCTGGTCTCGCGGGGGTCGCCGTTGTACGGGTCGAGGACGACCGTGTCGGCGCCCAGCAGTCGTAGTTGGTCGAGGTCGTCCAGGATCTGGTCGATCGTGCCCTCGCCGGCGAGGCGTTGCGGGCTGGTGACCGGGGTCGCGGTGGGCCGGAGCGCGATCCGGGGAGCGAACGCGGGAACCGGGCGGCTCTCTTCGTACGCGACCGACTTCAGCCGGTCCGTGGCCTCCCGCAGCCAGGGCATCGTGCAGCGCAACGGGTGCCAGGCGTCACCGAGGCGTACGGCCCGGCGCAGGCCCGCGTCGCTGTTGCCGCCGACCCAGAGGGGGATCGTCCCGTTCCCGTACGCGGCCGTGTCGGACCACGCCTCCCGCAGGTCCCGCAGGGCGGTATCGGTCAGCCGTCCCCGCTGCTCGAAGGGGATGCCGAGAGCGGCGAACTCCTGCCGCGCCCAGCCGATCCCGACGCCGAGGACGAGACGGCCGCCGCTGAGTGCGTTCAGGTTGGCCGCCATCCGGGCGGTCAGCAGCGGGTGCCGGTAGGGGGCGATGAGGACCGTCGTGCCGAGGCGGATCCGGGTGGTGAGACCGGCCAGCCAGGACAGGGTGGTGAAGGGCTCGTAGAAGGGCGCCGGGTATCGCTCGGCGACGTCCGGCGTGATGGCGATGTGGTCGGAAAGCATCAGCAGGTCGAAGCCCAGACCTTCCACGGTCCGGGCCCAGTCGTGCAGGACGCCGGGGTCGGTGCCGGGTCCGAAGTTGGGGACGTTCACTCCGATCTTCACCCGGTCGAGCCTAGCCACGTCCTACGGCCCGCCAGAAGAGATTCCTGCCGGTCCGGGCGGAGTTCACCCGTGGATCCCCCGGTAATCTGGGCAGATGGCCGAGAATCTTGACGCGACCGACTGGACGATCCTCGACGAGCTCCAGCGCGACGGCAGGATCGCGTTCACGGAGCTGGCCCGGCGGGTGAACCTGAGCGCGTCGGCGACGACGGAGCGGGTGCGGCGGCTGGAGGCGGTCGGGGTCGTCACGGGATACCGGGCCGAGGTCGATCTGGAGCGGGCCGGGTATGCGGCCCTGGCGGTCGTGCGGCTGAAGTACCCCGGGAGCCGGCACGGGCCGTTGCACCGGATGCTCGACGAGCGGCCGGAGATCCTGGAGTGCCTGCGTACCACCGGGGACGACTGCTACGTCCTGAAGGTGGCGGCCACCTCGATGGCCCACCTGGAGGAAGTCGTCGACGCCCTGGCCGAGTTCGGGAGTACGACCACCAATCTAGTCTTCAGCCGGACCCTGCCGCTGCGCGGCCCGCGGGAGCCCCGGGCGGACCCCACCGCACCGTGAGATTCGGGAGGTGAGATCCGGGAGGGTGCCCACGGGCTTTGGCACTGCGCACTCTCACCGTGCGGCCGTGCCCCGCAGATGATCTCCGGCCCATTCCTCGAAGGTGGTGAGCGGGACGCCCAGCTCCCGCGCGAATTCCGGGCGGGCGGGATGATTGTGCTCATTGAGATGTGACTGGCCGAAGCCCATGTCGGGCATCCCGGCGGCGGTTGCCTCTTCCGCGGTCAGGTCCGGCGCGGTCAGCTCGATGCCGAGGCTGCGAGAGAGGATCGCGGCGATCTCCGTCATCGTCAGACGGTCGCTGGCCAACTCCAGCTCGACACCACCGAATCGCACCGGTTCGACCATGGCTGCCGCGGCCGCCCTGCCGATGTCCTCGACCGCGACGAGGGACAGCCGGGTTGCCGGCTTGAGCAGGCTCACCAGGCCACCCTCGACCCCGCGGGGGAACACGATCTCCTTGGCCGGCAGGAAGTTCTCCATGAAGAAGCCCGGCTTGATGAGCGTCCAGTGTGTGAAGCCGGCCTCGCGCACCCGGTCCTGGATCCCGGCCTTCGCGGTGTAGTAGGGCTCCATCCAGGCCCAACGGCCTTTGACCCAGCTGACGTGCTGCCCCGCAC
The DNA here is from genome assembly GCF_008042275.1 of Streptomyces sp. OR43. Lineage (GTDB taxonomy): Bacteria > Actinomycetota > Actinomycetes > Streptomycetales > Streptomycetaceae > Streptomyces. The sequence goes on from NZ_RDBK01000043.1 coordinate 961,990, forward strand.
CGGAGACGGATGTATGCACGAACTGCGGCACTCCTGCCGCCTTCGCGCCCTCGATCAGGTTGACGGCCTGCTCGAGCTCGCCTTCGAAGGCGCGCCCGTTCACGTCGGGCATCTGGACGGAGAAGACCGCGCGGGCCCCTTCGGCAGCCCGGGCCAGGGAGTCGCGGTCGTCGAGGTCGCCGGTGACCAGCTCGGCGCCGAGTGCTTCGACGGCCTTCGCCCGGGCGGTGTCCGGGCTGCGGACCAGCGCCCGGACGGGAACGCCGGTCGCGAGCAGTGCGCGGGCGGTGGCGCCGCCCTGCTGACCCGTGGCTCCGACGACCAGGGCAGGGGAGGATTCCGAAGGCATGGCGCTCCTCAGGTGGTGACAGGATATGTGGCGGGCCCCGCCACTTACGCTTCGGTACGATACGGAGGACCCCACCACTTAGCAAGGCCGGAGATGACGCCATGACCGTCCAGCGCGCGGACGCCCGGCGCAACTACGCACGGATCCTCGCCGTCGCCGAGGAGGAGGTCGCCGCACACGGCGCCGATGCCTCCCTGGAAAACATCGCCCGCACGGCCGGCGTCGGATCGGCCACCGTGCGCCGTCACTTCCCCGGTCGGCAGGCACTGCTGGAGGCGGTGTTCAGCGAACGGATCGACGCCCTGGTCGCCCGCGCCACGGCGTCGGCCGGGGCACCCGACGCCCGGGCGGCCCTGCTGGAGTGGCTGGGCGCGCTCACCGCGTACGCCTCCTCGGCGCGGGGCCTGGCCGAGGCGCTGACCCTGGCCGGAACGGACGACCCGGACCACGCGCCCGCCTGCTGTTCGGCGAAGCTCGCCGCGGCCGCCGACCCGCTGCTCCAACGCGCCGCGCAGGCCGGTGCGGTGGCGCCGGGCGTGACCGCCGCCGACCTGGTCACCCTGGTCACCGGCATCGTCCTGGCCACGGAACATCACCAGGACCCCGCCGCCGAGGCGAACCGACTGCTCGACCTCACCCTGCGGGGAGTCATCCCGCGGGGATGAGAGGGGAAAGCGGCCGCCGAGGGCAGTGAACGACCGGCCGATACGTACGGCGCCCGCACCACGCGGAAGGGGCGCGCCCGGAACGAACCGGGCGCGCCCCTCAGCACGTAACGCTCAGATGCGCGACGTCAGCGGTCGAACTTCTCCCGCATGTCGTCCGCCGCACCCTGGGCGCGGTCACGACCCTGCTCGGACGCCTCGCGGGCCCGGTCGGTCGCCTCCTGGCGACGGTCCTGACCCTGGCCCTGGCGCTGGCCCTGGCGCTGGTCGTCGCCCTTGCCGCCCTTCATCTTCTTCTGGCCCTGGTCGGCGAGCTCCTGCGCCTTGTCCTTGAACTGGTCGGCGATGCCCATGCTGTTCACTCCTATGTGGGGGTGCGTGGGGATGGCCCCGTGGGGGCCTCGACCAGACTTACACGCGGGGACATCCCACGCATTTCGATCACTTACGCTGCGTATCCGTCGCCGCCCGCGAGGCCCGTTCGTCCTGGTCAGCCGCGCCTCCGGCCCCCACGAGCCCCTTGCCGACCCCCTCCAGCCGGGGACCGAAGCGCTTCATCTCCCGCCGGCCGACCACGCCGATCAGGCTCGGCAGGTAGCCGCGTACGGACTGCATGCCGCGCAGCCACCACTGGGCGTACACATGCGGGGAACGCCGCTCGATCCCGGCCACGATGCGGTCGACGGCAGGGCCCAGCGGGTACGTGCGGTTGGACGGCCACGGCAGGCGCTGGCGGAGCTCCCGCATCACGTCGTCCTCGTCCGCGCCGCGCACCATGTCGGTGTCCGTCCAGGAGAGGTAGCCGACGCCGACCTTCACGCCCCGGTAGCCGACCTCCGCGCGCAGGCTGTGCGCGAACGCCTCGACGCCCGACTTGGAGGCGCAGTACGCGGTCATCATGGGCGCCGGCGTGATCGCGGCGAGGGAGGCGATCTGGAGGAAGTAGCCGCGGCTCTCCATCAGGACCGGCAGGAACGCCCGGCCGGTCACCGCGCCGCCGATCAGGTTGACCTCGATCACCCGCCGCCAGGCCACCGGGTCGGAGTCGACGAACGGTCCGCCCGAGGCGACGCCCGCGTTGGCGACGACGACGTCGACCTTCCCGAAGCGCTCCTTGACCTCCTGCGCGACCCGCGCCATCGCCTCGTGGTCGGTGACGTCCGCGTGCCAGTGGTCGCTGTCCCCGTGCAGCCGCTCGGAGACCTTCTTCAGCTCGTCCGGCTCCAGGCCGACGAGCGCCAGTATCGCGCCGCGCGCCGAGAGCTTGCGCGCCAGCAGCTCGCCCACACCGCGCGCGGCGCCCGTGACGACGACGACCTGTCCTTCGAGACTGCCCCTGCCGCTCATACGACCTCCTCCTTGCCGTCGATGTGGGTCGCGCCCCGTACCGGGAGGTACGTGGTCACCAGTTCCCGGATCTTCGCGGTGACGGTCTCCGGCGCCTCGACCGGCGTCATGTGGCCCATGCCCGTCAGTTCGGTGAGGCCGAGGCAGTCGGGCAGTGCCGCCGCGAGCGCCCGGGCGTGGACGGGCGGGGTCAGCCGGTCGTCCGTACCCGCGATCACCGCGGTGGGCACCCGCAACTCCCG
>NZ_RDBK01000043.1:964692-996340 GCF_008042275.1 Streptomyces sp. OR43
GCGCGCGGCGCCCGTGACGACGACGACCTGTCCTTCGAGACTGCCCCTGCCGCTCATACGACCTCCTCCTTGCCGTCGATGTGGGTCGCGCCCCGTACCGGGAGGTACGTGGTCACCAGTTCCCGGATCTTCGCGGTGACGGTCTCCGGCGCCTCGACCGGCGTCATGTGGCCCATGCCCGTCAGTTCGGTGAGGCCGAGGCAGTCGGGCAGTGCCGCCGCGAGCGCCCGGGCGTGGACGGGCGGGGTCAGCCGGTCGTCCGTACCCGCGATCACCGCGGTGGGCACCCGCAACTCCCGTACCCCCTCGTCGAGATCGAGGTCCGCGAGCACGTGCCCCCAGGCGACCCGGGCCGCCCGCGGGCAGTCGTGCACGATCCGTGCGCAGGCGTCGACCCGGTCGGGGGCCGAACCCGCGCCCATCGTCCCGTACTTGAGAATGCGGCGGGAAATCGGCGTGACCGGTCCGAGCGGCGCCCGCGCCCCGAGGATCGCACGCGTCATCCGGGTCCGCACGGCGCCGGGCCGCATCGGCACCACGAGGGACTCCGCGAGCAGCCGGGAGCTGCCCGTACTGCACAGCAGGGCGGCGGCCGCGTGCTCACGCAGCCCGGCCCGGCGCGAGGCGGACATGATCGTCATGCCGCCCATGGAGTGCCCGGCCAGGACCGCCTTCTCGCCCGGCGCGAGGGTGGCGGCGAGAACCGCTTCGAGGTCGTCGGCCAGCGCCTCGGTGCTGTATCCCCCGCGTCCCGCCGCCGGCGAGGTGCCGTGGCCGCGCTGGTCGTAGGCGATGACGCGGTGGTCGACGGCGAGGTCCCGGATCTGGGCGTCCCAGAAGCGGGTGTTGCAGGTCCAGCCGTGGGCGAGGACCACGGCCGGGGCGCCGTCCTGGCCGTGCACCTCGACGTGGATGCGGGAGCCGTCGGCGGAGACGGCCATCAGTTCCCGTACGGGCAGCGGCCGGGGGTGCGCGTCGTGCGGCGGCCGGCTCATCCCGCCACCTCCTCGGTGACGGTGGCGGCGACGGCTTCCTTCGCGCCCCGCTGTGCGGGGACCCGTACGACCTCGTACTCCGAGAGGTCGACGCCCCGCGTGGCCTTGCGGAACTCGGCGGTGGTGCCCGGCCAGACCGTGGTGTTGCGGCCACTGGCGTCCAGGTACCAGCTGGTGCAGCCGCCGGTGTTCCAGACCGTGCGCTTCATGCGCTCCTGGACGCGGCGGTTCCAGGCGCCGACGGCCGAAGGGCGCGCGTCGAGTGCGACACGACCGCCCAGCACGTTCAACTGGCGCAGGTAGTCGGCCATGTAGTTCAGCTGGGACTCGATCATCAGGATCATGGACGAGTTGCCGAGCCCGGTGTTGGGGCCGATGATCGTCATCCAGTTGGGGAAGCCCGCCGCGCTGGCGCCGCGCAGCGCCTGCATGCCGTCCTTCCAGGACTCGGTCAGCGTTTTGCCCTCCGCGCCCACCACCCGCTCGGCGATCGGCATGTCGGTGACGTGGAAGCCGGTGCCGAAGATGATCGCGTCGACCTCGGTCTCCGTACCGTCGGAGGCGACGACCGTGGAGCCCCGGACCTCGCTCAGACCGGAGGCGACCACGTCCACGTTGGGCTGCGCGAGCGCCGGGTAGTAGGCGCTGGAGAGCAGGATGCGCTTGCAGCCGATGCGGTACGAGGGGGTCAGCTTGGCCCGCAGCGCCGGATCCTTGATCGCCCGGGCCATGTTGGCCTTGGCTATGCGCTCGACCAGGCCCAGCTGGTCCGGGTGCTTGGTGAAGGCGCCGACCTGCAACTCGCGTATGCCCCAGAGCAGTCCGCGGCGGGCGGTGCCGGTGAAGGGCAGCGTGCGGTGCAGCCAGCGCTCGGCGCCGCTGATGGCGCGGTCCATGCGGGGCATGACCCACGGCGGGGTGCGCTGGAAGAGCGTCAGCCTGCCCACCTCTCGCTGGATCGACGGCACGATCTGGATCGCGGAGGCGCCGGTTCCGATCATCGCGACGCGCTTGCCGGCCAGGTCGGCGTCGTGGTCCCAGCGGGCGGAGTGGAAGACCTTGCCGGGGAAGTCGGCGAGCCCCGGTATGTCGGGCATCTTCGGGTCGGAGAGCGGGCCGGTCGCGGAGACCACGACGTCGGCGACGACCGTCGTGCCGTTCGCGCACTCGATGACCCAGTGCAACTCGTCGTTGTCCCAGCGCATCACGCTCACCTCGTGCTTCAGCCTGAGGTGCGGCCGGAGGCCGAAGGTGTCCGCGACGTGCTCCAGGTAGGCGCGGATGTGCTTCTGCCCGGAGAAGGTGCGCGGCCACTCGGGGTTGGGCGCGAAGGAGAACGAGTAGAGGTGGGACGGTACGTCGCAGGCGCAGCCGGGGTATTCGTTGTCGCGCCAGGTGCCGCCGACCGATTCGGCCCGTTCCAGGATCACGAAGTCGGTGATGCCTTCGCGGCGCAGCCGGACGGCGGCCCCCAGACCCCCGAATCCGGATCCGATCACCGCCACGCGTACATGCTCGTGCTGGGCCATGCTGCCGCCTCCCGCGTACGTCCCACGACTCTGCCAGCAATCACTGGCATTGTTGGGAGAGTAGAGCAGCTTCGTACCGATGGGTAGGGGTGCGGCGAGGGAAGTTACCGGCGGTACAGCAAGCGGTCCGCGCGCGCGGGAGGCCGATAGGGTGCGGAGGTGGCAGAAGGACGCGAGCACCGCGAATACCGCATGGAGGAGCTGGCCAGGGAGGCCGGCATCCCCGTCCGCACCCTGCGCTTCTACCGGGAGCGCGGCCTGATCTCGCCACCCCGGCGCGAGGGCCGCATCGCCTGGTACGACGACCATCACCTGGCCCGCCTGCGCACCATCGCCGGGCTGCTGGAGCGCGGCCACACCCTCACCGGCATCGCCGATCTGGCCCGCACCTTCGAGAGCGGCCGCGATGTCGCCGAGGTGCTGGGCCTGGGCGAACCGACCGAGGAGACCCCGGTCCGGCTCACGCCCGAGCAACTGGCGGACTACTTCAAGGACGACTCCACGCCGGAGAACCTGGCGACGGCCATGGAGCTGGGCTACCTCGGCACGGACGGCGACGAGATCGTGCACATCAGCCGCCGCCTGCTGGAGGTGTCGGCCGAGCTCGTACGCGAAGGCGTCCCGCTCGCCGAGGTGCTCGCCTCCGGCCGCCGGGTCCGCGAACACGCGGACGCCCTGGCCGACCTCTTCGTCGCGACCCTGCGCGCCCACAGCACGGAGACCGAACCGCCCCAACTGCGCCCGCTGGCCCGCGCGGTGGTGGACGCGGAACTCTCCATGGCCCTGGACCGGCGACTGCGCCGCGACACCAAGCCGCCGCAGCCGCCGGTGTAGGCCGTACCGCGCCCTACCGCTCGTACACCACCGTCACCGGCGCGTGGTCGCTCCACCGCTCGCCGTGCGTCGCGGCCCGCTCGACCAAGGCCTTCACGGCGCGCTCGGCCAGACCGGGCGTCGCCACCTGGTAGTCGATGCGCCAGCCCGTGTCGTTGTCGAAGGCGCGCCCGCGGTAGGACCACCACGAGTACGGGCCCTCCACGTCCGGGTGCAGGGCGCGTACGACGTCGACGTAGGCGGCCTCGTCGAAGACCCGGGTCAGCCACTCCCGCTCCTCGGGGAGAAAGCCGGAGCTCTTCTTATTGGCCTTCCAGTTCTTCAGGTCGGCCTCCCGGTGCGCGATGTTCCAGTCGCCGCACACCACGACCTCGCGGCCCTCCGCGGCGGCCCGCGCCTTCAGGCCGGTGAGGTAGGGCAGGAAGGCCGCCATGAAGCGCTCCTTCTCGTCCTGCTTCTCCGTACCGACCTCGCCGGAGGGCAGGTACAGGCTCGCGACCGTGACGCCCGGCAGGTCGATCTCGACGTACCGGCCGCTCGCGTCGAACTCCTCGCTGCCCTCGACACCGAACCCGCCGAAGCCGATCTGTACGCGCTCGGGCGCCCGGCGGGAGTAGAGCGAGACCCCGGCCCGGCCCTTCGCGGCAGCCGGTGCGTGGACGGTGTGCCAGCCCTCGGGCTCACGCACCTCGTCGGGCAGCTGCTGCGCCTCGGCCCGCACCTCCTGGAGGCAGATCACATCGGCATCGGTCTGCGCCAGCCACTCGACGAAGCCCTTCTTGGCGGCGGCACGGAGTCCGTTCACATTTACGCTGGTAACGGTGAGCATCCCGGCACGATACCGACCCAACAAGCCGCATACATGTACCATCATCCGCATGAATATCCAGCAGCGGCCTTACGATCACCCCGACGCCGTCAAACTCAACAACCAGGTGCAGCTCGAATACGCCGAGCGGTACGGGGACGAGGGCGACATCACACCGCTGGACGCCACGATGTTCGACCCGCCGCACGGGCTGTATCTGCTCGCCTACGACGCGTCGGACCGCCCGGTCGCCACCGGCGGCTGGCGCGCGCAGGAGCGCAACGCCGAGGGCTACTCGGACGGTGACGCCGAGCTCAAGCGGATGTTCGTGATACCCGAGGGACGCGGGCAGGGCCTGGCCCGCCGCATCCTGGCCGCCCTGGAGGCCGACGCCCGGGCGGCGGGCCGCACCCGCATGGTCCTGGAGACCGGCGACCAGCAGCCCGAGGCCATCGCGCTGTACCTCTCCAGCGGCTACGCGCCCTGCGAGAAGTTCGGCCACTACCGGACGTACGACAGCAGCCGCTGCTACGCGAAGCCGCTCCAGCCCTCGGCCCAGCCCTAGCCCACGCCGTTGCCCACGCCCTGCCCTAGCCCTTGCCCACCCCCGCCAGGAACCGCGCCACCGCGTCATTGAACGCCTCGGGCCGCTCCAGGCCGGGCAGGTGCCCGGCTCCCTCGACCACGACCAGTTCCGCGCCCGGAATCAGCCCGTGCAGTGCCCGGGCCTCGGCGACGGGGATGTAGACGTCGTCCGCGCCCACGACGACGAGGACCGGTACCCCGGCACCGGCGAGCGAGTCGCGGTAGTCGGGCCGCTCGGCCCGGCCACGCAGCGCGGCCGCCGCCCCCTCGGGATCGGTGCCGCGCATCATCCCCAGCACGTGCGCGGCGACGTCCGGCAGCCCGGTGACGTTGTACGGCGCCAGCATCTTGTCGATGACCTCGTCCGCGTACCCGCCCATCCCCTCGGCGAGCAGACGTTCGGCGAGACGGTTGCGGAACGCCTTGCCGTCCTCGGTCTCGGCGACCGGTGAGGTGTCGGCCAGGACCAGCGCCGCCACCCGGTCCGGGTGGGAGCGGTGGAACTCCATGGCGATCTGTCCGCCCATGGACACCCCGCCGACGACGGCCCGCGCGACGCCCAGGTGGTCAAGCAGCGCGGCGATGTCCGCGGCGAAGACCCCGAACAGGGTGCGCCCCGGGACGACGCCGCTGTCCCCGTAACCGCGCAGATCGGCCACGATCACCCGGTATCCGGCCGCCACCAGCGCGGTGGCCTGCGGCTGCCACATGGTCCGGTCGAACGGATGCCCGTGCACGAGGACGACGGGCGGCCGCCCGCCGTCCGCCGCTCCCAGGTCGTCGTACGCGAGCGTGGTGCCGTCCTCGGCTGTGAACCCGGGACTCACCGGACCACCCGCCCGACACCCACGTAGAAGCCACTGCGCTCGACGACCGGCGCCGGCTCCTCGCGATACCACTCGGTCGCCGGGACGAGCCCCGGCTCGACGAGCTCCAGCCCCTCGAAGAACAGCTCGACCTCGGCACGCGTACGCATCTGCAGCGCGATGGCCCCCTTCTTGTACGCCTTCTCGGTCTGCTGCCTCAGCTCCGGGTGCTGATCCGCGGTGCCGTGCGAAAGGGCCAGGCAGCTGCCGGTGGGCAGGGCGTCGACCAGGGTGCGGGTGATGCCGTACGGGTCCTGGTCGTCCGGAAGGAAGTGCATCAGCGCGTTCAGCGAGAGCGCGATGGGCCGGTCGAAGTCCATTAGCTCTTTTGCTCGTTCGAGGATCGCGTCCGGCTCCCGCACATCGGCGTGAACGTAGTCGGTGGCCCCCTCGGGGGCGCTCACGAGGAGCGCCTCCGCATGCCGCAGGACGATCGGGTCGTTGTCCACGTAGACGACCCGGGCCGCGGGCGTGATCGCCTGCACGATCTGGTGGAGGTTGGGTTCGGTGGGGATACCGGCGCCGATATCCAGGAACTGGTCGATCCCGTCGCGCGCGAGCCAGGCGGAGGACCGGTGCATGAACGCCCGGTTGCGCGCGGCGTTCCCGCGCGTCTCCTCCGGCAGCGTCTGCCCGAACTGCCGATCCGCCGGGTAGTTCTCCTTGCCGCCCAGGAACCAGTCGTACACGCGGGCGGGATGCGGCTTGCTGGTGTCGATCGGGGGCTGAGGCTCGGGTATGCCTGCCGTCACTGGTCGCTCCTCGATACGGAGAATCTCACGATCGGGTACACGCTTTCAGCCTAGGCGACGGTCACCGCACGTCGCGGCTGATCCGATTCAACGCCCTTGTGCTGAAGTGCACTTCAACACGCACACTCAACTCCGCGGCCGCCGGATGACGGTGGCCGGAAGCGGAGGGGAACGTCATGAAGTACCGCACCATCGGCACAGATCCCGCCACCCGTCGCGAGGTGAGCGTCCTCGCGCTCGGCGCCATGCTCTTCGGGTCGGTCACCGACGAGAAGACCTCGTTCGCGATCCTGGACCACTTCGTCGAGGCCGGCGGCACGTTCATCGACACCTCCGACAACTACGCGTACTGGGTCGAGGGCGGCCTCGGCGGCCAGAGCGAACGGCTGCTCGGCAAGTGGCGTCGCAGCCGCGGCGTCGGGGACGGGATCGTCATCGCCACCAAGCTGGGCGCCGAACCGCTCGCGCCAGGAACCGGGTTCGTCGACAACCCGGAGGGCCTGTCGGCGAAGGCGGTCCGTGAGGCCGTGGAGCGCAGCCGCGAACGCCTCGGGGTGGAACGGCTCGACGTCCTCTACGCCCACATCGAGGACCGCTCCGTCCCGCTCGCCGAAACGGTCGAGGCGCTCGGGGAGCTGAGCGCGGCCGGTACGGTCGGGCTGCTGGGCGCCAGCAACCACGCCATCTGGCGGGTGGAGCGCGCCCGGGCACTCGCGGCCTCCGCCGGACTGCCCGGCTACCAGGTCCTCCAGTACCAGCACAGCCACCTCCGCCCCCGGTTCGACGTCCCCAGCCCCCTCTTCGAGGACGGCAGCCTGGGCCACGCCGGGCCCGAACTCCTCAGCTACCTGCGCGCCGAGCAGGACCTGACCCTGGTCGCCTACTCCCCGCTGCTCGCCGGCGCGTACACCCGCCCGGACAAGCCGCTCCCCCAGGACTACGACCACCCCGGCACCCCTGCCCGCCTCGCGGTCCTGCGCGAGGTCGCGGCCGAGACGGGGGCGAGCGTCAACCAGGTCGTCCTGGCCTGGCAGATCTGCGGCCCGCTGCCCGTGATCCCGCTGGCCGGGGCGTCGTCGGTGGCGCAGCTGAAGGAGAACCTGGCGGCGGTGGATCTGGAACTGACGGACGAGCAGCGGGGGCGGCTGGACGGGGCGCACTGAGCGGGCGGGCCCCGCACTCGTCCGCCGGACACCACTACACGCACTCCGTCCCGGCGAAGAAGTACGGGCACCTCCAGTACGGCTCCTGGGGCTACAAGGTGAACTGGACGAAGTACAAGACCAGTGCCGACCGTTGCGGCAAGGTGAAGATCGGCTCGGGCACCGCGAAGCTCCCCACCAAGGAGACGGGCTGGCGCTACTGGACGACCAACTCATGACGCCGCACCCACTCCTCCTGCGGCGGGGCTTCGTGCTCGGCTGTGTCTCCGCGGCGGTCCTCTCCCTCGCCGTGGGGTGCACGAGCGGCTCCGCCGGTCCGGGCGGACCGAGCGCCTCGCCGAGCGGTCGGGCGACGTCTCCGAAGTCCCCGTCCGCACCGGAGTCCCCGTCCGCACCGGAGGAAAGGGCCGAGGAGCGGCTCGGCAGACAGGTTCAGGAAACCCTCGGCACGGCGGATCTCGGCGCGCACGAGCCACGCTTCGTCGAGGCGGGGCTGGAGCGGGTAGGTGACGGTTCCCACAGCGCACCGGAGCTGACCCCGGGCAACTCGTACAAGCTGGCGGTCGTCTGCGCCGGATCGGGGAAGATCACGCTGTCCATCGCCCTGAAGAACCCCGTCCGCCGGACGGTGGCCTGCGACGGCGTCCCGTACCGCCAGGACCTCGCCGCCCCGTCCGGCAAGGTCCGCATCGATACGGCGGCGTTGCCGGGAGCCACGGGCATGGTGGCCTGGCGCGTGGACCAGGCCGAGGGCTGACCACCCGACCGCCTGCGCACGTTGGCCCCTCGGCCAACCTCGGCCAACGAATCTGAGCCGGTCCCGGGCCCGGGACCGGCTCGGGTTCGAGGCGGAGGGGTGCGCTCCCGTGGCGCACTACACAGGCAGCGCCCCGACGGGATGACCGTGCTCCCGGCCGCATGCGGTGAGAGCGAGGACACCATGACCCGCGGTCCTCGTATGCGTCCCCAGCGCTCCGGGGTCGACCGACAGCCGCGCCGCGATGTCGTCGGCGCGACAGGTGTCGGGGATCCGCAGGTCTGCCTTCACCTGGCGGTACCGGGCGACGACCGCATCGGTGTCCGCGACATCCACGCCCTCGAAGGCGCCTCGGGGAAGGCCCTTGTCCTGGTGCGGCAGGAGGTAGCCTGCTTCGGCCGGGTGCGGGAGTCCACCGTCGCCGCTCTCCCCGGCGTCGTACGCGTCGTAGTGACGGACGACTTCTCCGCCTTCGGCGATGCACCAGGCGGTCCAGTCGTCACCGCCGCTCACCCCGTACCAATGGGCCGATCCGAAACGGCGGCTGAGCCCGGCACACCGCTGCCTCACGACCAGGCGGAACACGTCCGCCCTGTCGTCCGCATTCTCGATGCGATGGGTGTCCTGGGAGAAGTGGCCGAAGACGAGCGTCCAGCCGTCCAGAACGGGACTGACGAAGACGCGGGAGCAGGCGGCGTGCGGACGGGCCCCGTCCCAGCTGTGGCGGAATCGGTGCCAGGCCGCCTCACCGGTCCGGAGCGTGACCGGCTGCGGGCTGCCGAGATCGAACGCTGCCAGCACCGCGTCCTGGTCGGCGGTCGGCACCGCGTACCAGGCTCCGCACAGACGCATGCCGTCCGGGGTCTCGGCCAGTAGCTTGATCCGTGTCACGCGGCGCCAGGCCTCCTGGTCCCTGGAGTCGAGGCCGTCCGGCCCCACGAGGTCGGCGAGCACCTCCAGCGCCCCCGCCCGCACCCTGGGTCCGGGTGCGGGCCGACGGCGCACGCGCTGCAGATGGGGTACCGCCGCGGTGCCGATCGCCCGAAGTGCCCGGACCGCGCCACGCCGGGCCCCGGGATCCAGGTCCCCCAGCAAGGGGATCAGCCCCTCGATCGATGCGGCCGTCAGTCCCTCGCCCATGCGGCGCACCCTAATCGGAGGCACTGACAAGGGCGCCGGAGGTGACCCGTGCCTCAGGGAAGGACGCAGAAGCACTACGGTGCCCCGAACGGGGACCACAGGACCTGGAGCGCGCCTCGGTGTTGCTGGCCGCTCGGCTCGGCCGGTGACTCCCCCGCTCCTGGTCTCGGGATGACCAGGAGCCGCTCCGAGTCCGCGACGCTCTCAGGCCGCGGCCCGCTCGGCGAGCGGGCGGCGGCGCAGGGCGGTCTCGGTCAGCGAGCGCGCCGGGAACGAGGCGGCGGGGTTGTACAGGTTCGTCCCGGGCGGCACGATGGCGTCGATCCGGTCGAGGGTCGCATCGTCCAGGGTGAGTGCGGCGCCCTTGAGCAGGTCCTCCAACTGCCGCATCGTCCGCGGCCCGATGATGGCCGAGGTGACGGCCGGGTGGGCCACGGTGAAGGCCACGGCGAGCTGGGGCAGGGTGCAGCCGATGCTCTCCGCGAGTTCGACGAGCTGTTCCACGGCCTCGAACTTGGCGGCGTTCGCGGCGATCGCGGGATCGAAGTTCGCCGGCCGGATCGCGGCCCGGCCGGTCGTCAGATCCGAGGGCCTGTCCTTGCGGTGCTTGCCGGTGAGGAACCCGAAGGCCAGAGGGCTCCAGACCAGTACGCCCATGCCGTAGCGCTCGCAGACCGGCAGGAGCGAGGACTCTATGCCCCGGGCCAGGACCGAGTAGGGCGGCTGGTCGGTGCGGAACCGTCCCAGACCGCGGCGCTCGGACACGTGCTGCGCCTCGACGATCTCCTCGGCCTGGTAGTTGGAGCAGCCGAACGAACGGATCTTCCCCTGGCGCACGAGGTCGTCGAGGACGGAGAGGGTCTCCTCGGTGTCGGTGGTGTGGTCGGGGAAGTGGATCTGATAGAGGTCGATCCAGTCCGTGTTCAGGCGCCGGAGGCTGTCCTCGACCGCCTTGAGGATCCAACGCCGTGAGTTTCCGCTGCGGTTGGGCCCCTCGCCCATCCGGCAGTGGACCTTGGTGGCGAGCACGACGTCGTCACGGCGCCCTCGCAGCGCCTTGCCCACGATCTCCTCGGACTCGCCCTGCCCGTACATGTCTGCGGTGTCGACGAAGTTGATGCCCTGGTCGAGGGCGGTGTGGATGATGCGGGCGCAGTCGTCATGGTCGGAGTTGAATCCGTCCTGGAACATCATGGTGCCGAGGCAGTGGACGCTGACCTCGATGCCGGTTCTGCCGAGCGTGCGATAGCGCATGGCGGTGCTCCCCCTACTAGCCGATCAGGCGGGCGACTGAAGCGTCGGCCGCACGAGGAACCCTAGGAACTAGAGTCCCCTCTAGATCAACCCCGTTACGCTGGGCGGCATGGTGGAGGACCCCACGAGTCTGAGCATCGGGCAGGTCGCCGAACGCACCGGGCTGAGCATTCACGCCCTGCGCTTCTACGAGCAGGAGGGCCTCTTCGTCAACGCAGTGCGGCGCGGTGCCGGCGGACGTCGTGTCTACGACCAGGACGATGTGGACTGGCTGACGGTCTGCATCATTCTCCGCGCGTCCGGCATGCCCCTGACCGTGCTTCGCCAGTACACGGACCTCGTCCGGGAGGGCGGCGACAACGCGGAGGAACGGCTCGCGCTCATGCGTGAGCATCAGGAGCGGGTCACGTCCCAGATCAGCCGGCTCACCGAGTCCCTGGACCTGATCAAGTTCAAGGTCGGGGTCTACGAGGACCTTGTCGACCAGGGCGACGCCGCCGCCGAGCAGTGCCACGGCTCGTCCCTCACCTGACGAGACCCGACGAGACCTGAAGGGGCCGACGAGGCGCGGCGAGCTGCTCTGCATGCGCGGCCGGGTGTACGCCCGGCCGTCCGGCCTTGCCAGATGCTGCCGGGGCAGAGAAACGCAAAGATCCCGTCCGATCAATCAGATCGGACGGGATCTTGTGGACTCTTCCTGAGCTGACTCAAGAACAGTCGCTGCGGTGGACCTGTGGGGATTTGAACCCCAGACCCCCTCGATGCGAACGAGGTGCGCTACCAGACTGCGCCACAGGCCCTTGCAACGAGTGAAACTTTAGCACCCCGGACGGGGTGCTCGGAAATCCATTCCGCGCTGGTCAGCCGAGCCGGTCTCGCAGCGGGCGGGGTGGCCGTCTCACTCGTTGGCCGCGCGGGGGCGGTCGTCCTCGTCGTACTGGTCGAAGAGCGGGGTCCGGCCCCGGTCGCCCCGCGCGCCACGGGCGGCATCGAGGTCGGCAACCCGGAGACCTGGAGCGCGGCCCGCTCCTCCGCCGCCGAACCCGCCCAGCCGGCCACCCCGCAGCCCGCGGCACCCCCGGTGGACCCGGCGCCCCGCCAGCGCTCCGCCCAGTCCCGCCGCGCCCGCGACCGGGGCCGGACCCCGCTCTTCGACCAGTACGACGAGGACGACCGCCCCCGCGCGGCCAACGAGTGAGACGGCCACCCCGCCCGCTGCGAGACCGGCTCGGCTGACCAGCGCGGAATGGATTTCCGAGCACCCCGTCCGGGGTGCTAAAGTTTCACTCGTTGCAAGGGCCTGTGGCGCAGTCTGGTAGCGCACCTCGTTCGCATCGAGGGGGTCTGGGGTTCAAATCACTCCGCACCCGCCGCCCGGCGTCCTCGCCCCGGTGGAATCGACGCGGAGCGCGCGCGGCGTGCGCAGCGCCTCCAGGTCCTCGCGCGCCGTCGGCGCACCACCGTGATCCTCTTCCTCGGCTTCACGCTCGGCGCGGTCGTCGCGGCGGTCGGCGGACTCCGTTTCCTTTGGGCCCCCGCGGTCCCGGCGCCGGTCCATGGTGAAGGCGAACCTGCGACGCTCCTGCGCGCGCAGATGCACGATGTACGTGCTCAGCAGCACCGCCGGGACCGCGGGGGCCCAAAGGAAACGGAGTCCGCCGACCGCCGCGACGACCGCGCCGAGCGTGAAGCCGAGGAAGAGGATCACGGTGGTGCGCCGACGGCGCGCGAGGACCTGGAGGCGCTGCGCACGCCGCGCGCGCTCCGCGTCGATTCCACCGGGGCGAGGACGCCGGGCGGCGGGTGCGGAGTCGGCGGAGTCGAGGGAGGGATCGGGGCGGTCGCGCGTCGGGCGTTTCTGCGCCGCGCGCTCCTGGGCGGAGTGCTCCGGCGCACGCGCCGGGTCGTGGACCCGGGCCTCGGTGTGCGCCGGAGGCGCGGAAAAGGCCCGGACGTCGACGGAATCCATTCGGTCCGTGACTTCGTCCGGGTCGGCGTCGGGCGCCGCCTCCTCGTCGGTGCGCTCCCGCAGCTCCTTGGCGTACCGGCGCTCCATCGCCGCCCGTCCGGACAGCAGCCGGATGGCGGTGCTGAAGCGTTCCGTCGGACGGGCTTCGTTGAGCTCGTCCTGCCTGCGGAGCCACATCGGTACCAAGTAGGCGGCCCAGGCCCCGACAATGACTGCGTAGATGAGGCCGCTGCTGCTCACATCTCACACCGTAGAGGGGTTTGCGCGGAGGCATCCGCCAATTGACGCGGTGTGTCGCACGATCCGGCTGATATCACGGACTTTTTTTGTGATTGTTCGGATCAACAGTCGGCGTTTGCGCGCCCGTTAGCGGTCATCGGCCGACCAATTTCGAACAGACATTTCATTCTTAGCGGTACTCCGGCCGTTCCGGACGCTCCGGACGCGCCCGGTGCCACCTCCGGAGCAGGCCGTCTGGCACCTCCTCCGCGGTGAGCGCGTAGATCAGATGGTCCCGCCAGGCACCGTCGATGTGCAGATAGCGGGGCCGGATCCCCTCCTCGCGGAATCCGAGTTTCTCCACGACCCGCCGGCTGGGACCGTTCTCGGGGCGAATGCACACCTCGATGCGGTGCAGTCCGACCGCGCGGAAACAATGGTCGACGGCGAGGGCGACCGCCGTCGGCATCACGCCCCGGCCCGCCACCTCCTGGTCCACCCAGTAGCCGACGTGGCCCGAGCACATCGAACCCCAGGTGATCCCGGCCACGGTCAACTGACCGACCAGACGGCCCTCGTACTCGATGGCGAACGGCAGCATCCGGCCGGCGTTGGCCTCGGATCGCAGATGGCGGACCATCTGGCGGTACGTGGGACGCTGGGCGACCGGTCCGCCGGGGGCGGGCGGGGGCACGGTCGCCTCCCAGGGCCGCAGCCAGTCCCGGTTGCGGCGGTTGACCTCGCGCCACATGCGCTGGTCGCGCATCTTTATCGGCCGGAGGGCGACATCGCCGTCCACCAGGGTCACCGGCCAGGTCGGGACGTTCAGCTCGGGCTCCCCGGTCGGGGGTGATCGCCGCCGCGGAGCTGGTCGACGGCGTGCACCAGGAGTCGGCTCAGGACGGCGAGCCCGTCGCGCACCCCGCCGGTGGAGCCCGGCAGGTTGACGATGAGCGTACGCGCGGCCACCCCGGCCACACCCCGTGAGAGCGCGGCCGTGGGGACCTTGTCCCGGCCCTCCGCGCGGATCGCCTCGGGGATGCCGGGGACCTCGTAGTCCAGGACGTTGGCGGTGGCCTCGGGGGTGGCGTCGGTGGGAGAGATGCCGGTACCGCCGGTGGTCACGATGACGTCGTACCCGGCGGCCACCCCGTCCCACAGCGCTCGCTCGACCGGTTCGCCGTCGGGCACGACCCGCGGGCCGTCGACGGTGAAGCCGAGCCCGGACAGCGCCCCGGCGATCAGCGGCCCGCCCCGGTCCTCGTAGACCCCGGCGGCGGCCCGGTTCGACGCGGTCACCACGAGGGCGCGGTAGCCGGCGTCCGGCTGCGCGGCGCTCACGCGTCCGCTCCGCCGGGCGCGTTGCGCCGGTAGTCGCCGGACTTGCCGCCCGACTTCGCCTCGACCCGGACATCCGTGATGACCGCGGACTTGTCGACCGCCTTGATCATGTCGACGACGGTGAGCGCGGCGACCGAGACCGCGGTCAGGGCCTCCATCTCCACGCCGGTGCGGTCCGTCGTCTTCACGGTGGCCGTGATCTCCACGGCGTCGTCGGCGACGGCCAGGTCGACCGTGACGCCCGAGACGGCGAGGGGGTGGCAGAGCGGGATCAGGTCCGGGGTGCGCTTGGCGCCCATGATCCCGGCGATGCGCGCGGTGGCGAGGGCGTCGCCCTTGGGGACCCCCTCGCCCCGGAGCAGCTCGATGACACGCGGCGAGACGAGGACCCGGCCGCTGGCGCGGGCGACGCGCGCGGTGACGTCCTTCGCGGAGACGTCGACCATGCGGGCGGCCCCCGCCTCGTCGATGTGCGTCAGCCTGTTCTGCGTACTCAACTAACTCCGCCTAGCGGTAGGGCGCCGGTTGCCCCGGTGCTGCACCGGGGTGCAGGCCCGGGGTCCGGGGGGTGTCCCCCGGAAGGCACAGCGGCAGATACCGTACCGCCACCGGGCCCCGGTCAGCGGAGCAGGATCACCTCGGTGTCCGCGCCGGGCTCCGCCGACGTGACGTCCTCGGGCAGCACGATCAGCGCGTCCGCCTGGGCGAGAGCCGCGATGAGATGCGATCCGGAGCCGCCCACGGGGGTGACGGTGCCCGCCTCCGCGTCGTACGTCCCGCGCAGGAACTGCCGTTTGCCGGCCGGTGAGGACAGGGCCTTGTCGGTGACGAGCGAGGCCCTGGCGGTCGGCCGGTTCACGTCGGGCAGGCCCATCAGGGTGCGGATCGCCGGCCGTACGAACAGTTCGAAGGAGACGTAGCTGGAGACCGGGTTGCCCGGGAGCGCCAGGAGCGGGGTGTGGTCCGGGCCGATGGAGCCGAAGCCCTGCGGCTTGCCCGGCTGCATGGCGAGCTTGCGGAAGTCGACACCGCCGCCGGGCTCGTCCTCGTCGCCGACGGAGGCCAGGGCCTCCTTGACCACGTCGTACGCGCCCACGCTGACGCCGCCGGTGGTGACGACGATGTCCGCGCGGATCAGCTGGTCCTCGATCGTGGCCCGGAGCGTCTCGGCGTCGTCGGACACGGCGCCGACCCGGTAGGCGATCGCTCCGGCCTCGCGCGCGGCGGCCGTCAGCGCGAAGCTGTTCGAGTCGTAGATCTGGCCGCCGGTCAGTTCCTCGCCGGGCTGGACCAGTTCGCTGCCGGTGGAGATGACGACGACGCGGGGACGGGGCCGCACCTTGACCGTCGAGCGGCCGATCGCGGCGAGCAGACCGATCTGGGGTGGCCCGATGACCGACCCCGCGCGCAGGGCGAGGTCGCCAGGACGTACGTCGCTGCCGCGGGCCCGGACGTGGGCGCGGGCCTCGGCCGGGCGGTGGACGCGGACCTCGCCGGCCGCACCCTCCGGGGCGTCGGTGTGGGCACGCATCGTGGCGGCGGGGCCTTCGCCCGTGCCGCCGTCGGTCCACTCGACCGGGACCACGGCCTCGGCGCCGGCCGGGAGCGGGGCGCCCGTCATGATGCGGGCGGCCTCCCCCGGCCCCACGCGCCGGTCGTCGTCCAGTCCGGCGTCGCCCGCCGCGACGTCCCCGATGACGGTGAGGACGGCGGGGAACTCCTCTGTGGCGCCCTCCACATCGGCGACGCGGACCGCGTAACCGTCCATCGAGCTGTTGTCGAAGGGCGGCAGGGCGATCTCCACCACGACGTCCTCGACCAGGACGCAGCCCTGGGCCTCGGGCAGTTGCAGCTCGATGGGTTCGAGCGGCCTCACCGCGGCGAGGATGTCTTCCAGGTGCTCGTCCACCGACCAGATCGTGCTGCTCAAGGTGCTACATCTCCTCGGTGACGTAACTGCGGAGCCAGGTCCGGAAGTCCGGGCCCAGGTCTTCACGTTCGCACGCGAGTCTGACAATGGCACGGAGGTAATCGCTCCGGTCACCGGTGTCATAGCGGCGGCCCTTGAAGACGACGCCGTGCACCGGCCCGCCGGCCTTCTCGTCCTCGGCGAGGAGCTGGAGGGCGTCGGTCAGCTGGATCTCGTCGCCGCGGCCCGGCTCGGTCCTGCGCAGTATGCCGAAGACCGCGGGGTCCAGGACGTAGCGGCCGATGATGGCGAGATTGCTGGGCGCGTCGGCCGGATCGGGCTTCTCGACCAGGCCGGTGATCCGCATCACGTCAGCCTCGGCGGTCGGTTCGACGGCCGCGCAGCCGTACTGGTGGATCAGTTCGGGCGGGACCTCCATGAGCGCGATGACACTGCCGCCCTCGCGCTCCTGGATCTCCACCATGCGCGACAGCAGCGGGTCGCGCGGGTCGATCAGGTCGTCGCCCAGAAGGACCGCGAACGGCTCGTCGCCCACGTGCGGCTCCGCGCACAGCACCGCGTGGCCGAGGCCTCGCGGGTCGCCCTGGCGGACGTAGTGCATGGTGGCGAGATCGCTCGACTCCTGCACCTTGCGCAGCCGTTCCGCGTCACCCTTGCGGGTCAGTGCGGACTCCAGCTCGTAATTGCGGTCGAAGTGGTCTTCGAGAGGCCGCTTGTTGCGGCCGGTGATCATCAGGACGTCGGAGAGTCCGGCGGCCACCGCCTCCTCGACGACGTACTGGATGGCAGGCTTGTCGACGACAGGCAGCATCTCTTTGGGAGTGGCTTTGGTGGCCGGCAGGAAGCGGGTGCCGAGGCCCGCCGCCGGGATGACAGCCTTGCTGATCCCGTGGTTCGACTGAGTCATGCGCAGAACCTTAACGGTCACGCATGGGCGGAAGATGAGGCTCCGGTTAACTTTGTACTCAAATATGCTGGTACGAGAGATCTACGGGTGCCCCGTTGAACACCGACATGTCCGCAAAGACACTACTGAGGCGTGAACTGCTCGCCGCGCGACGCCTTCTGACCGGTGAGGACATCGAGCGGGCCGCCACGGTTCTGGCCCGTCGCGCACTCGAACTCCCGGAGATGGCCGGGGCCCGCACCGTCGCCGCGTACGTCTCGGTGGGGAGCGAACCGGGGACCCGCGCCCTGCTGGACGCGCTGCGCGCGCGGGGCGTACGCGTCCTGCTGCCGGTGCTCCTGACGGACAACGACCTGGACTGGGCACCGTACGAGGGAGCGGGAGGCCTCCGGAAGGCCGGGCGCGGGCTGCTGGAGCCCACCGGGACACCGCTCGGCTCCGACGCGGTCCTGGCCGCCGACGTGGTGCTGCTGCCGGGCCTCGCCGTGGACGGGCGCGGGATGCGGCTCGGCCGCGGCGGCGGCAGCTACGACCGCGTGCTGGCCCGCCTCTCGGCGGCCGGAGCGCACCCGGCGCTGATCGTCCTGCTGTACGACGACGAGGTGACCGCGCGGGTCCCGGAGGAACCGCACGACCACCCCGTGGACGCCGCGGTGACACCGGCCGGCCCCCGGCGCTTCGGCACGAGCTGAACGCCTCGGACACCGGCCGGCCCGGGGTCTTTCGGCACGAGCTCAAGGCCTCCGACACCGGCCGGCCCGCGGCCATTCGGCACGAGCTCAACGCCTCCGACACCGGCCGGCCCGCGGCCATTCGGCACGAGCTCAAGGCCTCCGACAGCGGCCGGCCCGAGGCGCTTCGGAGGAAGTCTCCGAAGCGCCTCGGGCCGCGCCCGCCGCTACGGCTTCAGCGTGAGCGTGTCCTTCGTCGCCCCGGCCACCGCGTTCGTCCCGAAGGACCAGTCGAGCAGTTCGCCGTTGACCCACTTGTCGGTCTGGTCGGTGTAGTGCGCGCTGAACGCGTGCCCGGAGGCGCCCGTGAGGTTGATCCAGCGGGACTTGTCCCAGTCCCCCACGTTGACGACCATCCGCATCGACGGGACCCAGACGACCTCGTAGCCGCCGGCCGCGTTCCAGCCGGTCGCGTTCACCGCGGCCTCGCCGCCGCCGAGGTTCCAGGGGCCCCGGTTGAGCGCCCGCTGGAGCAGTCCGGGACCTTCCGTACCGAGGGTCTGGTTCTTCAGGGTCAGCTGGTGCAGCCGGCCCCAGCTCCACGTGGTGATGTCCTTGCCGAGCTTGGCGGTCAGCTCCCAGCGGGCGTCCTCCATGGCGCGGGCGAAGAGCTCCTCGCGGTTCTCCGTCGCCTTGTCCTTGCGGTTCGCCGGGGCCTTCCACCACTTGCTGTCCGGCTTGTCCATGAGGTTCGCGACGACCTGGTACCAGCGGTCACCGCCGTCCGGCTGCGCCGAGTCGGCGTCGCGCTGGCCGCATTCGCGCACCAGCCGGTCCTGCTCGTCGACCGGACCCGAGCTCTTGGCCGGGGGCACGTTCAGGCACTCGCCCTCGACGCGCATCTCCTTGGGCAGCTTGTCGCCGAAGGCCAGCTTGAGGATGTTGCGCCAGACCGCGTTGAAGTACGCGGCGGCCGCCGAGTCGGCTTCCTGGGTGTAGTCCCAGCCCTCCAGCAGCTTCTGCGCCTGACGGACGTCCTTGTCCGAGATGTTGATCTTCATCAGCTCGGGCACCAGCAGCGCGGCGATCTCGCTGGTGTTGTCCATCTGCATCTTCTGCATGTCTTCGGTCGAGATCTTCCCGCCGCCCTTGATCTTCGACTCGATGAGGTCGTTGATCCGCTGGCTGCGGCTGCCGTAGCCCCAGTCCTTGGTGAGCATGTTCGGGTATGTGTCCTCGTCGATCACGGCCTGGTTGGCGGTGACGATGAAACCGCGCGCCGGGTCGTACTCGTAGGGCAGCTCGTCGAACGGGATCGGGTCCTTCTTCCAGCCGTACGACGAGGACCAGCCGGGGCTGGGCAGCGTGCCGTCACCGGCCTTGCGGACCGGGATCTTCCCCGGCGCCTGGTAGCCGATGTGGCCCTTGGTGTCGGCGTAGACGAGGTTCTGCGAGGGGACCTCGAAGTGCTCGGCGGCCTTGCGGAAGGAGGTGAAGTCCTTGGCCCGGTTCAGCTCGAAGACGGCGTCCATGGAGTGGCCCGGCTCCAGCGCGGTCCACTTCAGCGCCACCCCGTAGCCGTCCGCCCGGTCGGGGGCGGCATTGCTGACGGGGGCCTTCTGGCCGACCTTCTCCAGCTCGCCGCTGCGGTCGGAGACCAGCGGGCCGTTGTTGGTCTCGCGCACGGTGATGTGCCGGCTGTCGCCGCCCSCGACCTTGATGGTCTCCTCGCGGACGGTGAAGGGCTTCACCTTGCCGTCGTAGAGGTAGCCGTCGCCCGAGACCTTCTCCAGGAAGAGGTCGGTGACGTCGGCGCCGAGGTTGGTGAAGCCCCAGGCGATGTCCTGGTTGTGACCGATGATCACACCGGGCATGCCCGAGAACGTGTAGCCGGCGGTGTCGTACTTGCACGTCGCCGAGACCGCGCGGCAGTGCAGCCCCATCTGGTACCAGAGCGAGGGAAGCTGCGGCGCCAGGTGCGGGTCGTTGGCGAGCAGCGGCTTGCCGGTGGTCGTGTACTTGCCCGCGACGACCCAGGAGTTCGACCCGATGCCGTTGCCGTTGGGGCCCAGCAGCGCGGGGATCTCGTCGAGGGTGTCGGAGAGCGCGCCGAGCTGCGAGGTGAGGCCCTCGGTGGCTCCCTGGGCCGTCGCCGAACCGATGCCGTCGGACGGCGTCGCCTGCGGGTCGAACGTCCCCGTGGCCGGGGAGATCCCGCCCTCACTGACGATCGGCTTGTGCTTGTCGTACGGGTACGGCGGGTACAGGTCCTCGATCTCGTCGGCGTCCAGCCGGCTGGTCATCAGCGAACGGTCGATCTCGTCCTGCATGTTGCCGCGCAGGTCCCAGGCCATGGCCTTCAGCCAGGCGACCGAGTCGACCGGGGTCCACTCGGTGGGCTTGTAGTCGTTGGTGAAGCCGAGGGCCGCGTACTCGACGGAGATGTCCTTGCCGTCGCGGTCCTTGAGGTAGGCGTTCACGCCGTCCGCGTACGACTGGAGGTTCTTCTTCGTCTCGTCCGACAGGACGGTGTCGTACTCCTCCTGCGCGATCTTGCGCCAGCCCAGCGTGCGCAGGAAGGAGTCCGTCTCGACCTGGCCGGAGCCGAACATCTCGGAGAGCCGGCCGGCCGTCATGTGACGGCGGACGTCCATCTCCCAGAAGCGGTCCTGCGCCTGGACGAAGCCCTGGGCGCGGAACAGGTCGGCGTCGGAGTCCGCGTAGATCTGCGGGATTCCGTAACTGTCGCGCTTGACCTCGACGTTGCTGTCGAGTCCGGCGAGCTGGATCGTTCCGTTGGTCTGCGGGTACGAGGCGCGCACCGTGGATACGGACCAGTACGTTCCGTAACCGATACCCGCGACAAGCGCCAGCACCAGGACGATCACGATCAGGCGGGCGCGTCGCCCCTTCTTCTTGCGCGGCCCGCCGCCGGCGGAACCGGTGGAGCCGGAAGAGGCGGTTGTGTTGGCGGGCATCGCTGTCCTTCGAGGGGCAGGGTGGTCCTGGGAGTGCAGGAGCAACCATAGGCGCAGCGCCGAGGCCACTCGGACGCGGTATCAGGATGGCTCGAATTGCGTAGCGATCGCACGAATACTCGAACGCATCAAGAAAACGTTAAAGATTAGGTAAGGTAACGAAGTACCACCGTGCCACCGGAAGCCGATCCGGCAGGCGTACGCAGGGAAGGACCGGCCACTGACTGTCCACGCGCTCAACGAACTCCTGCTCGTCTGCTCACTTGTCCTGCTCGTCGCGGTGGCGGCGGTACGCATCTCGTCGCGCAGCGGGCTCCCCAGCCTGCTCCTGTATCTCGGCATCGGGATCGCCATGGGGCAGGACGGGTTCTTCGACGTCAAGTTCGACAACGCCGAACTGACGCAGGTGATCGGCTACGCGGCCCTGGTCGTGATCCTCGCCGAGGGCGGCCTCGGCACGAAGTGGAAAGAGATCAAACCCGCGCTGCCCGCGGCCGTCGTCCTCTCCCTCGTCGGCGTCGGGGTGAGCGTGGGCGTGACCGCGGCCGGAGCGCACTATCTGGTCGGTCTGGAATGGCGGCAGGCGCTGATCATCGGCGCGGTCGTCTCCTCCACGGACGCCGCCGCGGTCTTCTCCGTCCTGCGCAAGGTGCCGCTGCCCGCCCGGATCACCGGCGTCCTGGAGGCCGAGTCCGGCTTCAACGACGCCCCCGTGGTGATCCTCGTCGTGGCCTTCTCGACCGTGGGACCGGTCGACCACTGGTACGTACTGGTCGGCGAGATAGCCCTGGAGCTGGCGATCGGCGCCGCGCTCGGCATCGCGGTCGGCTGGCTCGGCTCGTACGGACTCAGGCATGTGGCCCTGCCCGCTTCGGGTCTCTACCCGATCGCCGTGATGGCCATCGCGGTGTCCGCGTACGCGGCCGGCGCGATGCTCCACGGAAGCGGCTTCCTCGCGGTGTACCTCGCCGCGATGATCCTCGGCAACGCCAAACTGCCGCACTGGCCCGCCACCCGCGGCTTCGCCGACGGACTCGGCTGGCTGGCCCAGATCGGCATGTTCGTCCTGCTCGGACTGCTCGTCACCCCGCACGACCTGATCGACGACTTCTGGCCCGCCGTGGTCGTGGGACTGGTGCTGACCGTGGTGGCGCGCCCGCTGGAGGTCTTCATCTCGCTGGCGCCCTTCCGGCTGCCCTGGCAGGAGAAGGCCCTCATGTCCTGGGCCGGGCTCCGCGGCGCGGTGCCCATCATCCTGGCGACCATTCCCATGGTGTCCGGAATCGAGGGCTCCACCCGGGTCTTCAACATCGTCTTCGTCCTCGTCGTCGTCTACACCCTCATCCAGGGACCGACGCTGCCCTGGCTCGCGAAGGCCCTCAAGATCGCCGACGATCCGTCCGAGACGGCCGACCTCGGCATCGAGTCGGCGCCCCTGGAGCGGCTGCGCGGCCATCTGCTCTCGGTCGCCATCCCCGCCAAGTCGAAGATGCACGGCGTCGAGGTCGGCGAGCTCCGCCTGCCCGCCGGAGCGGCGGTGACGCTGGTCGTGCGCGACGGCAAGAGCTTCGTGCCCGCGCCCTCGACCGTGCTGCGCCGCGGCGACGAGCTGCTGGTCGTGGCGACCGACCCGGTGCGCGACGCGACCGAGGCCCGGCTGCGCGCGATCGGCGAGGGCGGCAAGCTGGCCGGCTGGCTGGGGACCGGCGGGAACGCCGCCGACGAGGCCCTCGCCGGACCGAACGTGGCCAACGCCCTCAAAGCGGTGAAGAAGCTGGGCAGGACCGACGACCACGGAAAGAACGAGGGCCGGTCCGCTCGGAATGCGAAGGCCCATCACTGAGGCACGCGCGTGTTCGCAGGTCAAAAGGGTTGAATTGGACACAATCGCAGGTGCTCCAAGGCTTTTGCCTGTAGCATAAAGAAAACCTGATCGACACCCAGATCGACCTATTTGATCCACCAACTCTGCCTGACGCAGAGCTGGCGCGACCGTATGGCGGTCGTGGCGTCCTCCGCCTCTGTTGCGAGCGCCCGGCATCTACCGCAGTTCCGCGCGAAGAGGACAGCTCTCGGCAGCTCCTGACCGGGTCCGCACCCACGTGCCGGCCGGTACCGCAGGGGCACGGCCACCAGGCGGCAGAAAGGCAAGGACCGTGGCGACCACGGTCTCCGACCGCCCCGGATACGGGCAGTTGCTGCGCACCCCGGGTGCGTGGACCTTCCTCCTGCCGGGCTTCGCCGCACGGCAGCCCTTCGCGATGCTGACCATCGGCATCGTCCTGCTCGTCCAGCACACCACCGGTTCGTACGGAAGCGCCGGCGCCGTCGCCGCCGTGACCGGGGTCTCCATGGCCCTGTTCGCTCCGCAGACCGGCAAGCTCGCCGACCGCTTCGGGCAGCGCGCCGTGCTGCTGCCGGGCGTCCTCGTGCACACGGCGTCCGTCTCGGGCCTGACCGCGCTCGCGCTGGCGGACGCCCCGATGTGGGCGCTGTTCGCCGCGGCCGTTCCGACGGGTGCGTCCGTCCCGCAGATCGGACCGATGGTCCGGGCCCGCTGGGCGGCCGTGCTCGGGGCGGCGCCGGGCCGGGAGGCCTCGCCGCTCATGTCGACCGCGGCGGCCTTCGAATCGGTGACGGACGAGTTCACCTTCGTCATCGGTCCGGTCCTCGCCACCGCACTGTGCACCGGCGTGCACCCGGCGGCGGGGCTGATCGCCGAAGCCGCCCTGACCCTGTTCGGCGGCCTGTTCTTCGCCGCGCAGCGCGCCACCCAGCCCGCGGTACGCACCACCGGCCCCGCCGGATCGCAGCGGCCCGTCTCCGCCCTGTCCATCCCCGGCGTCCGCGTCCTCGCGGTGGCCTTCCTCGGGATCGGCGCGGTCTTCGGCGGGATGCAGGTCTCGCTGACCGCCTTCGCCGAGGAGATCGGCAGCCCCGGCGCGAACGGTCTGCTGTACGGGATCTTCGCGGCCGGCAACATGCTGGCCGGGATCGCCTGCGGTGCCATCGCCTGGAAGACCGGCCCGCGGCGCAGGCTGATCGCCGGATACGCGGCCCTGACCCTCACCGCTTCGGGCCTGTGGGCGGTGCACTCCGTGCCGCTGCTGGCCGGTCTCGGACTGCTGGTCGGCCTCTCCATCGCACCCGCTCTGATCAGCGGCTACACCCTGGTCGAGGCCCTCGTCCCGGGCTCCGCGCGGACCGAGGCGTTCACCTGGCTGACGGGCGCCGTCGCACTCGGCCAGGCGGGCGCGGTGACGGTGGCCGGGCGGCTCGCGGACGCCCATGGCGCGAGCACCGGATTCCTGGTGCCGCTCGTGGGTACGGTGCTGGCCCTGGTGACGCTGGTGGCGCTGCGTTCGCGGCTGCTCCCGAGGTCTTCAGGGCGGACCGTGGCACGTGGGATCGGTCACCGCGGACCGGTCACGGTGGACTGATCCCGCGGAATACGTCAGTATGGAGCGTCGTTAGCACTCATCGAGTCAGAGTGCCAGGAGGAACAAGTGCCGACCTATCAGTACCAGTGCACCGAGTGTGGCGAGGGCCTCGAAGCGGTGCAGAAGTTCACCGATGACGCCCTCACGGTGTGCCCGAGCTGCGATGGACGCCTGAAGAAGGTGTTCTCGGCGGTCGGCATCGTGTTCAAGGGTTCCGGTTTCTACCGGAACGACAGCCGTGGATCCTCTTCGAGCAGCACGCCGGCCCCGGCCGCTGCCAAGGCCTCGGGTTCCGGATCCTCGTCCTCGACGGGATCGGACGCGAAGTCGTCGTCCTCGTCGTCGACGTCCTCCTCCGGTTCGTCCGGCTCCTCGACGGCGTCTTCCTCGTCGTCCTCCTCTTCTTCTTCGGCGTCCTCGTCGAGCGGTTCGTCGGCCGCCTGAGGCGCCCGCCCGACCGTTTCGCCTGGCTTCACCGGGACCCCGCCGATTCACTCGGCGGGGTCCTCGGCGTTTGACTCCTTTCGCTTCACCCGGCGGGGCCCTCGGCGTTTGACTCCTTTTGCTTCACTCGGCGTTGTCCTCGGCTTGTTCCTCGGCGTTTTCTGCCCGGCTGCGTCGCGCGCCGGGCGAACGCCTACTGTGACCGCATGGTGAACGCAGAGATCGGTGTGATCGGCGGTTCGGGGCTGTACTCCTTCCTGGAGGACGTCACCGAGGTACGCGTGGAGACCCCTTACGGAGCGCCGAGCGACTCCGTCTTCCTCGGCGAGATCGGCGGCCGCCGGGTCGCCTTCCTCCCCCGTCACGGCCGCGGCCACCATGTGCCACCTCACCGCATCAACTACCGCGCCAACCTGTGGGCGCTGCGCTCGGTCGGCGTACGCCAGGTGCTCGGCCCGTGCGCGGTGGGCGGACTGCGGCCGGAGTACGGGCCGGGGACGCTGCTCGTACCGGACCAGCTGGTCGACCGTACGAAGACCCGGGTCCAGACGTTCTACGACGGGGAGACCCGGGCGGACGGAGTGGCGCCGAAGGTGGTGCACCTGGGCTTCGCGGACCCGTACTGCCCCGAGGGGCGCAAGGCAGCCCTGGCTGCGGCTCGCGGACGGGACTGGGAAGCGGTGGACGGCGGGACGCTCGTGGTCGTCGAGGGGCCGCGGTTCTCGACCCGGGCGGAGTCGCGCTGGCATGCGGCGATGGGCTGGTCGGTGGTCGGGATGACCGGACACCCCGAGGCCGTGCTCGCCCGTGAGCTGGGCCTCTGCTACACGACGATGACGCTGGTCACGGACCTGGACGCGGGCGCGGAGGCCGGCGAGGGCGTCTCCCACGAGGAGGTGCTCAAGGTGTTCGCGGCCAATGTCGACCGCTTGCGTTCGGTGCTCTTCGACGCGGTGGCCGCGCTGCCGGCGGAGGCGGACCGCGGCTGTCCGTGCGCGCATGCGCTGGACGGGATCGAGACGGGGATCGAGCTGCCGTAGGCGCTGAACGCCGGTCACGCGAGCGGGTTCGGTCCCGGACGCGGGTGGGGGAGCCCGCACGCGGCTGAGGGTCGCTCGGGCGGGTGCGGTCGCTCAGGCGGATGAGGTGCCGCACCCGCGTGGGATCCCGCACGCGGATAGGGTCCCGCACGCCGGTGGGGTCCCGCACGCGGATGGGTCCCGCACGCGGATGAGGCCCATCAGCCGGGTGCGGCGCCTCAGGTGGGTGATGGAGTTTTCCACATCGTGTGGGCCGTTCACAGGGCTCAGCGGGAATCTCGCGGGTGGTGAATCGTGGGTGCTGTCCGGCCGGTCTTCTCCGGCCGCCGGGCCGCTCGATCCGATTCATCCGCACTCACTCGCTCTCTCTGTCCTCTGAACTCCCCTACCGCAGGCGGTGTTTGGCATGTCCTCGTACGGATCCCCCTCCTCCCTCTCCACGCCTCCGTCCGCTCCGCCACCCGGCGGAGTGCCGCCGTTCCCCCCGCTGCGGGTGCGCGCGGGCAGCGGCCATCGGTTGC
Organism: Streptomyces sp. OR43; assembly: GCF_008042275.1. Taxonomy (GTDB): domain Bacteria; phylum Actinomycetota; class Actinomycetes; order Streptomycetales; family Streptomycetaceae; genus Streptomyces. Next base: position 990,836 of record NZ_RDBK01000043.1, read on the forward strand.
GGCGGGCGGTGTGGCGGCAGCGGCGGGCGATGGCCGCCGGGCTGGCACTGACGGCTGCCGCGCTGGCCGCTTCGGGGATCGGCGGCGGTGAGGCCGGGAGCGGGGACGGCGGCGGGCAGGGCGGCGGGCGCGGTGCGGCCGAAGCCGCCGGAGCCGCCTCGCGCCACACGCCGCCGCCGGTCCGCCTGGTGTCCGCGCCCGTCCGGATCGCCGATGCGGAAACCGTCCGGCTGCTGCGCCCGGGAGACCGGGTCGACGTGATCGCGTCCGAGGGCGCCGGAGCCGGCTCACGGGTGCTGGCGAAGGGGGCGCGGGTGACCCGGGTGCCGACGGCGCCCGTCGAGGGCCCCACGGAGAACGGGGCGCTGATCGTGGTCTCCGTGCCGCGGGCGACGGCCGCGACGCTGGCCGGCGCGGGAATCTCGGCCGGGTTTGCGGTGATCCTGTGTTGATTCGCACTGACGAACCATCACGTCACCTGGCACCGGCCTCGAATGAGGTAGATCGCCCTTGTACTGCCGTAAGTTGCGGAACAGTTGGCTCCTCTTACGGCACATACGAAGGACGGCTCGGGCGTGAGCGAGAAGAAGAAGGTCAGTCTGCTGGAGGGCTTCAAGGCCTTCCTGACACGCGGCAACGTGATCGACCTGGCGGTGGCCGTCGTCATCGGCGCCGCGTTCACGAACATCGTGAACGCCGTCGTCAAGGGCGTCATCAACCCGCTCGTCGGTGCGTTCGGCACCCAGGATCTGGAGAACTACAGCTCCTGCCTCAAGGGCCCCTGTGTGACGGACCCGAAGACGGGCGAGGCGACCGAGGGCATCCGGATCCTGTGGGGTTCGGTGCTCAGCGCCGCTCTCAGCTTCCTGATCACCGCTGCCGTCGTCTACTTCCTGATGGTGCTCCCGATGGCGAAGTACCTCGCCAAGCGGGCCGCCATGCAGGCGGCGAAGGAAGGCGTGCAGGAGACGATGGAGGTGAGCGAACTGGAGGTCCTGAAGGAGATCCGCGACGCTCTGGTCGCGCAGCGCAGCGGCGGCGGCCCCGTGGAGGGCGACGGCGGGCGGGCCCCCGGGCCGGACAGCCGGCAGTAGGGGGACGGCGTCAGACGTGGTGGGGCGGCTTCTCGTCGAGGAAACGGGCCAGGTCGGCGGCGCTGCCGCCGGAGGGGGCCCGCTCACCCCACCCCCGGTCCGTATCGTCCGCGGACTGCTGGTCCAGCGGATCGTCGAAGATCAGTGCCGGCTTGGGCTTCGGCCGGTCCGGCTCGCTCGGCTTCGAATCGCGCGGTCCGGGGGCGGGGGCGGTACTCATACTTCCCAGGGTACGGCTGCCCTGCGGTGGCGGGGACTCCCTGCGCCCGCCTCGGGGCGGGCAGGGGGTCCCCGCCCCGAGAACCGGCCTCGGTCAGCGGTCCTTGGGGTCGAGCCACCAGAGGCCGAGCACGACGAGGAACGACAGACAGAGGAATCCGGCCCCCCACCAGGCGGTGCCGGTGTTGCCCTCCATGTACGCGTCGATGACGACGGTGAGTCCCCAGAGCTGCCCGATGACGACGGTCATGGCCAGGGTCAGCCGTGCCGTGAGTTTCGAGGACCGCTCCGGTTCCTGGTCGCTGCCCGCTCCCGGTCCGGGCCCGGTGTGGCGGACGCGCGGGTCGCCGTAGCCGCTCGTGGACCGGATCTGCGGGTAGCGCTCGTGGACGGGCCGGTTGAGTTCGGGCCGTGCGCTGCCCGGGTGGTACTCCGGGTAGTGCGGGCCGGGGGGCTGCTGGGCGTCGCTCATGTGCGCCTGCCTGGGGTCTCGGGCTCGGCGGCCCCGGTGCGGGAGCCGGCGGCCTGCGGGGCTTCGGCGCCCCCGCGGACTCCGGGGCAGCCGATCCGGGAGGCGAGGTCCGGGCGGTCCTCGCCGAGCTGACGGCACAGCCCCTTCTCGATGCTCTCGCCGGAGCGGGTGGTGCCGACGGCCCAGACGCTGCCGTCCGTCTGCTCGGTGAGGATGACCTTGGGCAGTCCGCGGGGCGGCGGGCCCGCGGTGACCTCGCCCGTACGGGCATCGAAGACGCCCTCGTGGCAGGGGCAGTACAGCTCGCCCTCGGAGCCCCGGTCCTTCCGCCACAGCACGGCGCAGGCCAGGTGGGTGCAGATCGCCGAGTAGCCGACGAGGGTGCCGTCGTCCAGCCGGACGGCGACGGCCTTGTCCTCCTCATCCGGGTAGCTGAAGGCGAGGGACTCCCCGGGCAACAGCTGGGTACTGATCCGCTTCGGTGCCGGGGCCTTGTCGTCCTCGGGGTCGCCGTGGCGGGGGAGCATGCCGCCCGCCACGCCGAGTCCGCCGACCGCGAGGCCGCCGGAGACGGTGGCGACGATACGGAGGTAGTCCCGGCGGGTGGTGAGGGAGTCCGCGGCGATGCGGTCGTGCAGGGCCTCGCGCGGATCCCCGGAGGACGGTTGCCGCGGGTCGCCCGGGGCCGGCTGTTCGGTGACGGTCATCGGCGGACGTCCTTCCCGTTGATCTCCACGACGGGCAGGCCGCCCGGCACCGGCCACTGGACCCGGTCGGCGGGGACGACCATCGCGACTCCGGTGCGGACCTCGGTCTCGCCGAAGACGAAGGTGTCGGCGACCTGGACGCCGGGGCGTTCGGCCTGGAGCTCCTCGACGGTTCCGTAGAAGAGCGCCCCGGTCGGGCAGACCGTGGCGCACATGGGGGCGAGACCGTAGGCGGTGCGGTCGTAGCAGAGGTTGCACTTCATCTGCAGCTTCGCCTGGAGGTCGATCTTCGGTACGCCGAAGGGGCAGGCGTTGACGCAGTTGGCGCAGCCGATGCAGCGGGTGGTGTCCGCCTGCTGCACCACGCCGTCCGCGGTCACCAGGATCGCGTCGGCGGGGCAGACCTCGGCGCAGGGGGCGACAGGGTCCTCGCAGTGCATGCAGACGGTGGGAAGGGAGGCGACGGACTGGCCCTCGTCGGTGTAGTCGAGGTGGATCATCGACTTGCCGCGGTGGGAGTCGCATTCACGGCAGGCGGAGACACAGGCCTGGCAGCCGATGCAGCGCCCCGGGTCGATAAAGATCGTTCTGCCCATCATGCGGGCATCAGCTCCTCTCCGAGGTGCCACGGCCCTGCGGGGACGTGGGGGGCAGCGGGTCGGTGCGGGAGACCTGGGTCTCCGGGTAGGCGACGTGGCCCGGTGCGACCGGGGGCGCGGGTACCTCGTCGATCTTCTCGGCGTGCTCGATGCGGCAGGCGCAGACCTTGTACTCGGGGATCTTGGAGCGGGGGTCCAGGGCGTCGATGGTCAGCGCGTTGGCGGCGGTGGGGACCGGCCAGTGGTACGGGACGAAGACGGTGTCGGGGCGGATCGCCTCGGTGACCAGGGCGGGGAAGACCTCGCTGCCGCGCCGGGTGACGACGCGGACCGGTTCGCCGTTGCGGAAGCCGTGGGAGGGGTGGATCTCGGCCCAGGGGCGCGGGGTCTGTTCGACGAGGGCGCCCAGGCGGCGGGTCTGGTTGCCGGAGAGGAAGTGAGCGACGGTGCGGCCGGTGGTGAGGGACATGGGGTGGTCGTCGTCGTACGGGTCCATCGGCAGGTGCCATTCGACGACCTGCATATGGATCTTGCCGTCGGGGTGGTAGGTCCTGCCGTCCTCGAAGAGCCGGGGGGTGCCGGGGTGATCGGTGGAGGGGCAGGGCCAGGCGATTCCGCCGGTCTCCTCCAGGCGTTCGTAGGTGATGCCGTAGTAGTCGTTGACGGTGCCGGCGGAGGCGATCCGCAGTTCGTCGAAGACCTCGCGGGAGTCGGCGAAGGCGAATTTGTCGCCCGCGCCGAGACGCCTGGCGAGTTCGCACATCACCCAGGTGTCGGTCCGTACGCCGGGGGGCGGGTCCTGAGCCTTGTTGTGCTTGACCACGCGGGCCTCGGCGTTGGCCATCACTCCTTCGTCCTCGGCCCAGGTGGTGACGGGGAAGACCACATGCGCGTTGGCCGCGGTCTCGGAAAGGAAGAAGTCGAATTGAGCGTGGAACTCAGCGGTGTCGTATCCCTCCTTGACCACCTTGTAGTTGGGCAGGGAGACGAAGGGGTTGTTGCAGATGCCGATCAGTCCGCGGATCTCGCGGCGCTGCATCTGCCAGACCATTTCCATCATCGAGGTACCGGCGCGCGGGAGTTCGGACTCCTCGATGCCCCAGATCTCGCAGATCTGCCGGCGGTGCTCGTCGTTCATGATGGAGCGGCCGCCGGGCAGGAGGTCGGACTTCTGGCCGTGCTCGCGGCCGCCCTGCCCGTTGCCCTGGCCGGTGATGGTGCCGTAGCCGGATCCGGGCTTGCCGATGTGTCCGGTGGCGGTGCAGAGGTTGATCACGGTGAGGCAGTTCTCGACGCCCTGCGAGTGGTGCTCGATGCCGCGGGCGTGCCAGGCCATGGCCTTCGGTGCGCGGGCGAAGGTGCGGGCGACCTGCACGACCTGTTCGGCGGGGATTCCGCAGATCTCGGCGGCCCGGGACGGCGGGTACTCCGCGACCTTGGCCTTCACCTCCTCCCAGCCGGTGGCGTGGTCGGCGAGGTACGCCTCGTCGGTGAGGCCCTCCTCGATGATCACGTGGAGCACGGAGTTGAAGAACGCCGAGTCGGTGCCGGGTTTGAGTGCGACATGGATGTCGGCGGTCCGCGCGATGGCCGTCTCGCGCGGGTCGATGACGATCAGGCTGGCGCCACGGTCCCGGGCGCCCCACACGTACTGGGTCATGACGGGGAAGCACTCGCCGACGTTGGAGCCCGCGATGAGCAGACAGTCGGTGAGCAGGATGTCGGAGAAGGGGTTGCCGGCCCGGTCGATGCCGAAGGCGAGCTTGTTGGCGCCCGCCGCGCTGACCATGCACAGCCGGCCGTTGTAGTCGACGTGCCGGGTCTTGAGGGCGACCCGGGCGAACTTGCCGACCAGATAGGTCTTCTCGGAGAAGAGGCTCGCCCCGCCGAGCAGCCCGAAGGCGTCGTTGCCGTAGGTCTGCTGGATGCGCTTGATCTCGGCGACGGTGTAATCGAGCGCCTCGTCCCAGGAGACCTCCCGGAACTCCTCGTCGCGGGAGCGGCGCATGAGCGGGGCGGTGAGCCGGTCGGGGTGGTTGACCTGCTGGTACGCGTTGATGCCCTTGGGGCACAGGCGCATCCGGTTGATGTCGTGGTTGCGGGGTTCGACGCCGAAGACCTTGCCGCCGCGGTCGACGCGCAGATACATCCCGCACTGCACCCCGCAGAAGCAGCAGTGGGTGGGGACGAGCGTCTCGCCGTTCTGGTCGGCGTGCCATTGGTCGGCGGGGATGCCGCCGGCGTCGCGGAAGGCGCGGGTGCCGGGCGGGGCGAGCCTCTTCTCCGAGAAGACCTATCTGGTCGGCAAGTTCGCCCGGGTCGCCCTCAAGACCCGGCACGTCGACTACAACGGCCGGCTGTGCATGGTCAGCGCGGCGGGCGCCAACAAGCTCGCCTTCGGCATCGACCGGGCC
>NZ_RDBK01000043.1:996440-1004071 GCF_008042275.1 Streptomyces sp. OR43
GGTGCCGGGCGGGGCGAGGGAGGGGTCGAGGGGGACGACCGCACGGGTGTCGGCTGCTCGCGGGTCCGCGGTCACTTGAAGCCCTTCTTCACCTGGGAGAGATAGGCGCTGCCGCGCAGCACCCGCTTGCAGCGCGGGCAGTACTCGGCCCACTCGTCGAAGTCGAGGCTGAGGTCGCGCATGGTGCCGCGGAGGTTCTCGACGTACGGGGTGGTGTCGATGGGTTCCTCGCAGCGGCGGCAGCTGAAGACCTCCTGGTCCTGCTGGCCGGTGTACTTGAACAGCTGCATGCCCACGGCGGCGGGTCGCTGGACGATGTGGAAGAACTTCCCGAACGGGATGTAGATGAGGGTGAAGACCACGGAGACCATGTGGAGGATCGCCAGGAACTCGTATCCGCCGCCGTGCAGGAAGATCGACGAGAAGGTGAGGAGCAGGCCCGTCACGGAGATGACGATCAGCGCGATGAGCGGCACGAGGTCGTAGCCGAACCGCTGGCCGGTGATCGCGCCGCGGTCCTTCATCCGGCGCCACAGGAAGTAGGAGGCGCCGGGGATGACGAGGACGGCGGCGATGTCCAGGCCGTGGAACATCAGCCAGCCGAGGATGTCCAGGGAGTCGAAGCCAATGATCTTGAAGCCCCAGATACGCATCTCGTAGCCGGGCCCGGATCCGGTGTTCGAGGTGAAGGTGAACCAGCCCCAGGTCAGCGGGAAGGTGATCAGGGACGCCAGGATGCAGCCCCAGAAGATCAGCTGGTGGGCGGCCCAGCGCGCGTGGGAGCGGGCGCCGAGGAACTTCTGGAAGCCGAGATAGGTGGCGATCATCTTCGGCAGGGCGGTGGGCGCTCTACGGAAGTTCTCGACCGAGAAGAGGCTCCCCCAGCCCTTCTTGAACAGCCGTCGGGCGCCGGGCGCGGAGACCCAGACCGTGTAGCGGTAGGCGACGCCGAAGGCGAGGAAGACCGTGGCCACGGCGTACGGCAGCAGCGCGGAGTCGAAGTTCTCCAGGAACCTGCTGCCCAGCACGATGGCCACGATCAGCAGGAGGGAGACGATCACACCGGCCGCCGTCGCGCGGGCGGTGACGGACCGGGGGACGGCGGCGCCGGAGCGGGCGGACCCGCCGGAGGGCGGCGGGTCGACGGCCGCGCCGGCGGAACCGGCGGGGTCACCGGGGGCGGGCTGCGCTGCTGCGGCAGAGGCTTCTGGTGGCTCGGTCACGCCGTCAGCGTAGGGCCGTATGAGGATATTAGTCCTGTTTTATGGCCTTACGGGGTAACCGCGTCGCGACTGCCCGGAGGCGCCGGACGGCCAGTCGGACGCACGGATCACACGGAGGCCGGCCGCGCGTTCCCGCGGAGGGCGCACGACCCGCGCGGCTCACGCAGGTCGGGTTCCGCACGCCGCGGAGGGGGCATCGCCCTCGCGTACCGCGGAGGCCCACGCGGTGACCGCGCAGGCCCACGCGGTGATCGCCGACGCCCACGCGGTGACCGCGGACGCCCACGCGGTGACCGCCGCTCCTGGATCCTCGGCAGGCTCCGTGGGTACGTTCACCGGGCACGGCTCCCGCCGTCAGCCGCCCGCGTCACGAGGAGCACCGGATGACCCGCCAGGACACCACGCCCCCGACGTCACCGGCCGACCCGCCATCGGCGCCGCGCCGGAGGGACGCGCTGACCGATGTCGCCGGGATCCGGGTCGGACACGCGCAGGTCGCGGGCGCCGGGGCGCTGAGCGGCACCACCGTGGTCCTGGCACCCGAAGGCGGAGCGGTCGCGGCCGTGGACGTACGCGGCGGCGGACCGGGCACCCGGGAGACGGACGCGCTGGATCCCCGCAATCTGGTGCAGCGCATCGACGCGGTGGTCCTCACCGGCGGCAGTGCGTACGGCCTGGACGCGGCATCCGGAGTGATGGCCTGGCTGGAGGAGCAGGGGCGCGGCGTGCGGGTCGGGGCCGACCCGTCCCAGGTGGTTCCGGTGGTCCCCGCGGCCTGTGTCTTCGACCTGGGAAGGGGTGGCGACTGGCGGGCCAGGCCGAATGCCTCGACCGGCCTGGCCGCGGTGGAGGACGCGGCGCGCACGGAGCCGGGGGCCGCGGTCGAGGAGGGCTGCGTCGGTGCGGGCACGGGTGCGGTCGCCGGGCAGTTGAAGGGCGGGGTGGGCACGGCGAGCGTCCTGCTGCCGTCCGGGATCTCGGTGGCCGCCCTGGCGGTGGTGAACGCGGCGGGCTCCGTTCTCGACCCGCGCACCGGGGTGCTGTACGGGGAGTACGGGGCCGCCGAACCGGCCGTCGCGCCCGCGCCGGAGATCCACCAGGAGGCGCAACGGCGCCTGGCCCAGGCGCGCGACGCGAACACGCGCCCCCCGCTCAACACCACGCTCGCCGTCGTCGCCACGGATGCCGACCTCGGCCGCGCGCAGGCACAGAAGCTCGCGGGGACGGCGCACGACGGGCTGGCACGCGCCATCCGGCCCGTCCACCTGATGAGTGACGGGGACACCGTCTTCGCCCTGGCCACCGGCGCCCGCACACTGGATCCGGCGAACCCGCTCGCACTCAACGACCTGCTGGCGGGGGGTGCGGAGGCCGTGACCCGGGCCATCGTGAAGGCGGTCCGGGCGGCCACGAGCGTCAACGCCCGCGCCGGCGGCGGCACATACCTCGCGTACGGTGACCTCTACGGCACACCGCGGCCGTCGGCGCAGTCACCGGAGCGTACGGGGCGCGGAGCCGACTCGCCGCCCGCGTAGGGAAGTTCGGCGAACAGCGGGAACCTTCTGCGTGCGCCGTACGTTTTTCTGCAACCCCGGTCACGATGTCAGACCCAGGGACTACGTTGAGCACGCACCAAGTCACACGCGGCGACGGCCTGGAGACAGCACCTTGAGCGATCCGTACGAGACAACCGAGCAGCACCTCGAGCGAATCCTGCGACGGGCTCTCAACTCGTTCGACCTGCCCGACAGTACGGTCGAGCGCCTCGGCACCGCGCTCGCCCACAGCAGTTCCCTGCACTCCTCGCACCACAGTCCCTCCCTGCACCGCGAGACCTACCGGCACACCTATCTGCTGGCCGACGGCACGCCGCTCACGCTGTGGGAGCTGGTGCACTGCGGCCCCCGTCCGACCGCCGCCCCGGTGAACGCGGGGCACGGCGCGGAGCCGGACCCGCTCCAGCACGAGCTGTACGACGACGAGGCGGACGCCCACATCGCGGCGGCCCGGCTGACCGGCGGCTTCTGCGACGGCCCGGTCTTCGGCAACGACGGACCGCAGGCCGACCTGGAGATCATCGACGCCCTGATGGCGGCGCCCCCGGCCCCGCTGCCCCGGATGTACGCCCCGGACAATTCCGCGGACCACGCCCGCCGGGTGCTGCGCCGGGCGGAGAACCGGAACGGACCGGGCGAGGAGACGGCGCTCCTGCTGCGGGCGGCCTTCGCTCACCACATCACCCAGATCTTCGGCCGGCAGTGCCAGGTGGACGGTCGGGACGCGGGGTTCACGCTGTACGAGCACGCCTTCCTGCTGCTCGACGGCAGCGAGACGAGCCTGTGGGAGGTCGAGCACACGGCGACGCCGGACGGCCGTCACATGTGCGAGGTGTACGGCGACGAGGAGGCCGCGCGCGGCGCGATGGAGAGCCGTACGCGCATCTGCTGACGCACGGCCCGGCCCCGTACGGACATGACGGTGCCCGCACCCCCGGCCGGGGATGCGGGCACCATCGGTTCTTCCGTCTTCCGCTTCCGCTCCGTCCGCTCAGTGCGTCAGCACGGGCTCCTGGACGGGCTCGTCGAACGGCTCGGCGCTCTCGTCGCCGCCCTCCACGTGCTGCTTCGGACGGGCCGGCAGCGCGAACATCACCAGGAAGATCACCGCGAGCACCCCGGCCACCCACCACAGCGAGTGCTCGAAGGCGTCGGCGAACGCCGGACCGATCTCCGGCGGCGTCAGCCTGTCGCCCATCGCCCCGAAGAAGACGACCGAGACCAGGGCGAGCCCCAGCGCGTTGCCCATCTGCTGCACGGTGTTGAACAGCCCCGAGGCCGATCCCGCGTGCTCCTTGGGCACCTCGGACAGCACCGCGTCGGCCAGCGGGGCGACGATCAGCCCCATCCCGACGCCCATGACCACCAGCGGCAGCGCCATCTGCCAGGACGTGATCGCCATGCCGTAGCGGCCGGACTCCCAGATGTAGAGCAGCAGACCGGCGATCATGAGCAGCGCCCCCGCTTGGAGCACCTTGCGGCCGAAGCGCGGCACCAGCTTCTGCACGGAGATGCCGGCGGCGAACGAGACGGCGACCGAGAACGGGATACCGGTCGTGCCGGCCCGCAGCGCGCTCCAGCCGAGCCCCTCCTGCATGTACAGCGTCCAGACGAGGAAGAAGATCCCGAGGCCGATCCCGAAGGTCAGCTGCACGGCGATGCCCGCGGCGAAGCTCTTGACCCGGAACAGCGACAGCTCCACCAGCGGCGAACCGTCCCGGCGCGCCTTCACCCGCTCGAACAGCACGAGGCCGGCGAAGACCACGACGCTGCCGGCCATCGACAGATAGCCCCAGAGCGGCCAGCCCAGCTCCTCGCCGCGGGTCAGCGGGTAGATGAGCATGAGCATCCCCAGCGTCACCAGCACCACGCCGACCAGGTCGAGGCGGAGCGCCTGCGGCGCCTTGGACTCGGTGATGAACTTCCGGCCCAGGATGAGACCCGCGATGCCGACCGGCAGGTTGATCAGGAAGATCGGGCGCCATTCGAGGCCGGCGATGTTCCATTCGGTGAGCAGTGCGCCGAGCAGCGGGCCGGACACGGCGCCGAGGCCGACGATCGCGCCGAAGAGACCGAAGACCTTGCCGCGCTCGTGCGCCGGGAAGGTGGCGTGCACGATGGACAGCACCTGCGGCACCATCAGCGCGGCCGTGCCGCCCTGCAGGATGCGCGAGGCGACGAGCATCTCCGGGTTGGCGGCGAATCCGCAGAGCGCGGAGGCCACGGTGAAGCCGCCGATCCCGATGAGGAAGAGCCGCTTGCGGCCGTAGATGTCACCGAGCCGGCCGCCGGTGATCAGACCGGCGGCGAAGGCCAGGGCGTATCCGGCGGTGATCCACTGGATCGAGCTGAACGAGGCTCCGGTGTCCGCCTTGATGCTCGGGATGGCGATGTTGACGATCGTGACGTCGACCAGGTCCATGAAGGCCGCGGTCATCACGATGGCCAGCGCGAACCACCGTCGGCGGTCCGACGGGTCCGGGGACGCCGTGGGAGCAGCCGTCGGCGACGGCTGGGATACGGAAGAAGTCATAAGAAGAAGTTAAACGTCTATTAGGTCAGATCATGACCCAATGGACGGGCATGCTGGGTGACATGACCGACACCCCGGCACGACTGCTGAATCTGCTGTCACTGCTCCAGACGCCGCGCGAGTGGCCGGGCAGTGAGCTCGCCGACCGGCTCGACGTCAGCGCGCGCACCATCCGCCGCGACATCGACCGACTCCGCGACCTGGGCTATCCCGTCGAGGCGTCGCGCGGCTCGGTCGGCGGCTACCGCCTCGTGGCCGGTACGGCGATGCCGCCGCTGCTGCTGGACGACGAGGAGGCGGTGGCCATCGCGGTCGGGCTGCGGGCCGGGGCCGGCCACGCCATCGAGGGTGTCGACGAGGCGTCCGTACGGGCGCTGGCCAAGCTGGAACAGGTACTGCCCTCACGGCTGCGCCACCGGGTCTCCACCCTCCAGAACGCGACGATGCCGCTGGCCCGGGGCGACGGCGCGACGATCGACCCGCAGACGCTGACCGTGATGGCGTCGGCGGTCACCGGGCGGGAGCGGCTGCGGTTCGCGTACCGGGCGGGGGACGGCGCCGAGACGCGCAGGCAGGTCGAGCCGTACCGCCTCGTCAGCACGGGGTGGCGCTGGTATCTCGTCGCGTACGACCTGGAGCGGCAGGACTGGCGCACGTTCCGGGTCGACCGGGTGAGTGATCCCTACGCGACGGGTGCCCGTTTCACGGCGCGTGAGCTGCCGACCGGCGACGCGGCGGAGTTCCTCAGCACATCCATGGCGCGCCGGCAGCCGGAGCTGGAGGTCGACGTGAGCTTCGCGGCCCCCGCCGAGTTCGTCGCCTCACGGCTGCCCGCCTCGATCGGCCCGCTGGAGCAGCACGGCGAGCACGGCTGCCGGCTGCGGGCGGTGCTGACCGACTCGCTGGAATGGGTGGCGCTGCGCCTCGCACTGGTGGACTGCGAGTTCACGGCGCACGGGCCGCCGCAGCTGGTGTCGTATCTGCACGACCTGGGCGGACGGCTCACCCGCGCGGCGGCGCCCGGCGCGCAGGGGACCGTCGCTGCCCTTCCGGAAAAAGGATGAGCCCCGGCGCCAGGGGGGGTGGGCGCCGGGACTCAGCTCTAGGGGGCCGCCGATGTGAAGCGGCCCAATTCGGAGGTTACTGGACTCGGGCTCACGCCGCAGCGTCAAAGCCCGTGTCGTGAGCCATTCGCTTCAGTTCGAGCAGTGCGTGCTTCTCGATCTGGCGGATCCGCTCGCGGGTGAGCCCGTGCTGCTTGCCCACCTCGGTCAGGGTCCGCTCACGGCCGTCCTCGATGCCGTACCGCATACGGATGATCGATGCGGTGCGGTGGTCGAGCTTGCCGATCAGCTCCTCCAGCTCCTCACTGCGCAGCAGCGTCATCACGGACTGCTCGGGCGACACCGCGGAGGTGTCCTCCAGGAGGTCGCCGAACTGCGTGTCGCCGTCGTCGTCCACCGACATGTTCAGACTGACCGGGTCGCGGGCCCAGTCCAGGACGTCGCTGACGCGCGACGTGGTCGAGTCCAGCTCGGCGGCGATCTCCGAGTGCTCGGGGTCGCGACCGTTCTCACGGTTGAACTCGCGCTGGACACGACGGATCCGGCCGAGCTCCTCCACCAGGTGGACGGGGAGCCGGATCGTGCGCGACTGGTCGGCTATGGAACGGGTGATGGCCTGCCGGATCCACCACGTCGCATACGTGGAGAACTTGAAGCCCTTGGCGTAGTCGAACTTCTCGACCGCGCGCACCAAGCCCGCGTTGCCCTCCTGGATCAGGTCGAGCAGGGGCAGCCCGGCCCGCGGATAACGGCGGGCGACGGCAACGACGAGTCGGAGGTTGGAACGGATGAATATGTCCTTGGCGCGCTCGCCCTCGGCGACCAGCGCCTCCAGCTCCTCGCGCGAGGCCCCGCCGGCTTCGCTCTCCACCGCACCGTCGAGGACCTGCTGCGCGAAAACGCCTGCTTCCAGGGTCTGTGACAGCTCGACCTCCTTGGCGGCATCGAGCAGCGGCGTGCGCGCGATCTCGTCCAGGTACATGCCGACCAGGTCGCGATCGGCGATCTCCCCGCCCACGGCGCGAACACTGCTTGCCCGGTTGGTCCCGCCGGTGGCGGACGAACGACGGGCGACGGCACGGGTTGCCATGCGTGCTCCCTTGCTGAGTAGGTCGCGACACCCTTTCGGGTGCCCTGCATCCGATGGAAACAACGACTGGAATCCGGACAGAATTCCCATGACCGGCATTCATTTTCGCGATCATGCAGTACCCTGTCGCGCCAAAGGGGGAGGGCACATGCCACAACGGGGCAC
>NZ_RDBK01000043.1:1004171-1074215 GCF_008042275.1 Streptomyces sp. OR43
GTGCGCGCGATCTCGTCCAGGTACATGCCGACCAGGTCGCGATCGGCGATCTCCCCGCCCACGGCGCGAACACTGCTTGCCCGGTTGGTCCCGCCGGTGGCGGACGAACGACGGGCGACGGCACGGGTTGCCATGCGTGCTCCCTTGCTGAGTAGGTCGCGACACCCTTTCGGGTGCCCTGCATCCGATGGAAACAACGACTGGAATCCGGACAGAATTCCCATGACCGGCATTCATTTTCGCGATCATGCAGTACCCTGTCGCGCCAAAGGGGGAGGGCACATGCCACAACGGGGCACGGAAGTGCAGGTCAGGGCGGGCGTCGAGAATGATCTGGTCGCTCTGACGGACATCTACAACCATTACGTACGTGAGACCGCCCTCACATTCGACGTAGCCCCCTTCACCCCCGAGCAGCGCCTGCCCTGGCTGCGCTCCCATCCTGAAGACGGCCCGCACCGGCTTCTGGTTGCTCAGGACGCCCATCGCGCGGACGGCGGAAGCGGGTCCGGCCCCCGGATCCTGGGCTACGCGACCAGCAGCGCGTTCCGCCCCAAGGCGGCGTACTCGACCTCCGTCGAGGTGAGCGTCTACTGCTCCCCCGACGCCACGGGACGCGGCATCGGCACCCTCCTCTACACGGCGCTCTTCGAGGCCCTCGCCGATGAGGACCTGCGTCGCGCGTACGCGGGCATCACCCAGCCCAACGACTCCTCGGTCCGCCTGCACGAACGTTTCGGGTTCCGCCCCATCGGTACGTACACGGAGGTGGGCCGGAAGTTCGACCGGTACTGGGACGTGGCCTGGTACGAGAAACAACTCGGACCGCAGACCTAGTACCGGCAGCCGCCCCGCTCGGGACCGCAGACCGTTCCCGGGCGCCCGTGACCCGCCTAGGGCCTCTCGTCTGGATCAGGCGGGGCTCGGTCGGTCGAGCTGAACCCGCCGACGCTCTGAGCCGGGGCCCGTACGCGAAGCCTGGGCCCGTACGGGAAGCCTGGGCCTGCGCGGAAAAGCCGGGGCGCGCACGGAAGCCGGGGGTCGTACGGAAGAGCCGGGGCGCGTTCGGGAAGCCGGGGCGCGTACGGAAAAGCTCGTCTCAGCCGAACTGCACCGAGCGCTTGGCCAGCCCCATCCAGAACCCGTCGATCACGCTGCGCCCCCGCCCCAGCTCCTGCTCCGCGGCCCCGAGCGTGACGAAGAGCGGGGCGAAGTGTTCGGTCCGCGGGTGGGCGAGGTGGCCGGCCGGGGACTTGTGCTCGAAGTCCAGCAGCGCGTCGACGTCCTGCGCCTGGAGCGCGCGGTGCCCCCAGTCGTCGAACTCCGCGGACCAGCCGGGCACACCGCCGCCCGTATGCCGCAGCGCGGCCAGGTTGTGCGTGAAGAAGCCGCTGCCGACGATCAGGACGCCCTCGTCGCGCAGCGGCGCGAGCTTGCGCCCGATGTCCATCAGCTTCTGCGGGTCCAGCGTCGGCATGGAGATCTGCAGGACCGGGATGTCGGCCCCGGGGAACATCTCCACCAGCGGGACGTACGCCCCGTGGTCGAGGCCGCGGTCCGGGATGTCCTGGACCGGCGTACCGGCGCCGCGCAGCATTTTGCGGACGCTCTCGGCCAGGGCGGGGGCGCCCGGCGCGGCGTAACGCACCTGGTAGTAGTGCTCGGGGAAGCCCCAGAAGTCGTAGACCAGCGGGACCGTCTCGGTGGCTCCCAGCGCGAGAGGTGCCTCCTCCCAGTGGGCGGAGACCATGAGGATGGCGGTGGGACGCGGCAGACCGGCGGACCAGGCGGCCAGTTCGCCGGGCCAGACCGGGTCGTCGGCCAGCGGCGGGGCGCCGTGGGAGAGATAGAGGGCGGGCATGCGCTCCGCGGTGACTGTCATGACACTCCCCATCCACTGCTACTCAAGGTAAGTCTTCTACGGGGCCTTCGACAGGAACTTTTCTTTAATCTTCAAGTTCCTATCCCTGGAGACCTTAGCTCTATCTAGTTCAACTTTCAAGAAAAGGTCGTACAGTGGAGTACATGACCACGGCATCCACCGGTGGGCCGCGCTGGCTCACCGACGAAGAACAGCGCGTCTGGCGTGCGTATCTGCACGCCACCACGCTCCTGGAGGATCACCTCGACCGCCAGTTGCAACGCGATGCCGGCATGCCGCACATCTACTACGGACTGCTCGTCCAGCTCGCCCAGGCGCCCCGCCGCCAACTGCGGATGACCGAACTGGCCAAGAACGCCAAGATCACCCGCTCCCGGCTCTCGCACGCCGTCGCCCGGCTGGAGAAGAGCGGCTGGGTGCGCCGCGAGGACTGCCCGTCCGACAAGCGCGGCCAGAACGCGGTGCTCACCCAGGAGGGCTACGAGATGCTCCGCCACTCGGCCCCCGGCCACGTCAGCGCCGTACGCCAGGCGATGTTCGACCGGCTCACCCCCGAGCAGGTACGCGCGCTCGGCGAGATCATGCAGGTCATGGCGGCCGGGCTCCAGCCGGAAGGCTCCGACGCGGACCTCCCCTGGCTCCGCTGACCAACGCCGCACACGTCTCTACGCGCACCCCCACACGCCCCCGCCCCACGCGCGTCCGCGCAGGCACCCCGCACCCCCGCCCCCGCACGCGCCTCTGCCCCGGTTCCATGGATACGGAACGAAGCGAGCTCTGCCCCGGTTCCATGGATACGGAACCGGGGCAGAGCTCGCTTCACGCCCCGTCACGCGTGCGACGGAACCTCACGGACGGGCGCTCAGTGCGCGACGACCGGGATCTTGAACTCGTCCTCGACGCCCTCGGCGTCACCGGAGCCGGTGCCCCCGGACGTCGTGGTGACCGACGGACGGCCGGCGTTGATGAAGGTCCCCGCGATCGCGGCGGCCACCACCAGGATGCCGACGGCCCACCAGATGGCGCCGGTGAAGCCGTGCACCATCGACTGGAGCTTCAGCTGCTCCGGGTCGGTGGCGCCGAGCGCGGCGTGCGAGGTGGCGTACGCCGTGGCGGCCGAGGCGGCGATGGTGTTGAGCAGCGCGGTGCCGATCGCACCGCCGACCTGCTGCGAGGTGTTGACCATCGCGGAGGCGACACCCGCGTCACGCGGCTCGATGCCGTGCGTGGCCAGCGACATGGCGGGCATGAACGCCGTCCCCATGCCGAGACCCAGCAGAAGCTGACCCGGCAGGATGACCGCCGCGTAGGACGAGTCGATCTCCAGCTGCGTCAGCAGCAGCATGCCGACGCCCGCGAGCAGGAAGCCGGGGGCCATCAGCAGACGGGCCGGGACCCGCGTCATCAGCCGGGCGCCGATCTGCGTCGAGCCGGTGATCATGCCGACGATCATCGGCATGAAGGCGAAGCCCGTCTTGATCGGCGAGTAGCCCTTGACGACCTGGAGGTAGTACGTGAGGAACAGGAACAGGCCGAACATCGCGATGACGGCCAGACCCAGCGACAGGTAGACGCCGCCGCGGTTGCGGTCCATCACGACGCGCAGCGGGAGCAGCGGCGACTTGACCTTGGACTCGACCAGGACGAAGGAGAGCAGCAGCACGGCGGAGGCGACGAACGTGCCGATGGTCAGCGTGTCCGACCAGCCGCTGGACTCGGCACGGGTGAACCCGTAGACCAGCGAGACCAGACCCAGCGCGGACAGGACGACTCCGGGGATGTCGAGCGACGAGCGGTTACGGCTGCCGGCCGGCTCGCGGATCACGAAGTACGCACCGGCCGCCGCGACGATCGCGAACGGGATGTTGACGAAGAACGTCCAGCGCCAGTTCAGCGTCTGGGTGAGGAAACCACCGAGGATCAGGCCGACGGCACCACCGCCACCGGCGATCGCCCCGTAGATGCCGAACGCCTTGGCGCGCTCCTTGGCATCGGTGAACATCACCGCGAGCAGCGAGAGGGCCGCCGGGGCGAGCAGCGCGCCGAACACACCCTGAAGGGCACGGGAGCCGAACAGCATGCCCTGGTTCTGCGCCGCGCCACCGAGGGCGGACGCCAGCGCGAAGCCGATCAGGCCGACGACGAAGGTGCGCTTACGGCCCCAGAGGTCGGCGATCCGGCCTCCGAAGAGCAGCAGTCCGCCGAAGGCGAGAGCGTAGGCCGTGATGACCCACTGCTTGTTGGCATCGGTGATGCCGAGGTCCGTCTGGGCATGCGGCAGCGCGATGTTCACGATGGTGGCGTCGAGCACGACCATCAACTGCGCGAGTGCGATGAACGCCAGCGCCTTCCAGCGACTGGGGTCCGGGAGTCGGATATCAGCTGTTTTTGACATGGGAGTAGCCACCTAAGGACGCGCGAGAGCGCGCGAGGTCGTGAACCGTGCGTTCGGTGAAGGCCGGGCGAAAGCGAGAGCCGGACTGGCTGGTCTGGCTGGTCTGGCTGGTCTGGCTGGTCTGGCTGGACTGTGGTCAGGAAGAAAGGGAGAAGGGGGTCGCGGTGTCGCGGACACGCGGCCGGGCGTCCGGTTGAGGAGCCCGGCGCGCTGGTCAGGTCCGGCGCCGCAGGTCCTCCAAGGTCGCCGCCGTTCCGGGGAGTACGGACCGGGCCGGGGTCTCCAGTCCGTCCAGGAACAGCTGGATGTGGCGGTGGGTGAACCGGTCGATGTTCAGACAGGCGATACCCGGCAGCGGCCGGGTGAGCTGGGAGAGGGCGACCAGTACGTCGCCGACGGCGATGTCGGTACGCAGGCGCCCCGCGGACATGGCGCGCTCGACGAGCCCTTCGACGGCCTCTTCGAGGCGCCGGCGCTCGGCGAGCAGTTCGGGATGGTCCTTGTCGAAACCGCCGGACAGCATGGGGCACAGGGCCCCGATCCGTTCGTCGGCCGCCGCGTGCACGAAGCGGCTGAGCGCGAGGAAGGGATCCTGCTCCTCGTTCGCGGCCTCCTCGGCACGTTCGGTGGTACGGGAGGTGACCGCGAGGACGACCTCATGGGTCAGTGCGGCCCGGTCGGGGAAGTTCCGGTAGAGGGTGGCGTTGCCGACGCCGGCGCGGCGGGCGACCTCGTCGAGCGGCACATCGGGGCCGAACTCGACGAACATCTCGCGCGCCGCCGTCACGATCCGCTCCCGGTTGCGCAGTGCGTCGGCCCTCGGTCGGGGCGTACGCGGCTGCGCGGTTCCGGCTGCGGTGCGGGTGACGGTGTCCACGGCGGCGCTCCTTCTCTTCCGGTCTTCGTAACTTCGGCGACCCCTCCGTGTAACCGGGGACCGCCTCCCCGTTTCGCAGGGACACCGGTGCAAACGGGGAAACGATCCCCGGTTATTTCCCGGGCCGATGTGACCTGCGCCACACGTCCTGAAAAGGGAAAAACCAACCGATCGGCGCACCCAACGGGCGGCCCCGCACCGCCCGGCCAATGCTGATCGACAGAGCGCAGTCAGGGTCGGCCGGCTGCCGCGGACCCGAAGGCGCCTCTATGCAGCAGCCCCGCCACCGGATACGCAAGCACCGCCACCCGGTCGCACTCGGCGCGGCAACAGCCCTGGTCATCGCCTCCCTCGCCTCGGCGAGCAGCACCCTCCCCCTGCCCAGCCGGGCCTCCGCCGGTCCGATGACCACCAGCCAGGCGGCGGGTCTCGGCCCGTGCCGGATATCGGCGACCATGGGGGTGCAGATGTCGGAGGGCATGCCCACGCAGCCGGGCTACGCCCGTTCCACCGGCCAGGTCCACGCGCTGAACCTGATGATCGACTTCCCCGACGCGCAGGGGAAGGAGCCGGCCATGGACCGGCTCGCGGAGTTCTTCCCGCAGACCACGGACTGGTTCCGCACCAGCTCCTACGGGCGGCTCACCTACGTACCCGAAGCGCCCGTGAAGACCTGGCTGCGGATGCCGCTGCCGTTCGCGGAGTACGGGATCGAGCGCGGATCACCGTACGAACCGGGCTACCGCCATCTCGTCAAGGACATCGTCGCCGCCGCCGACCCGAAGGTGGACTTCACCGCATACGACCTGGTCAACATCCTGGTCACTCCGAACGCCGGCCCGTCGGCCCTGGACACGGTGCTGTCCGTGACCTTCTCCGGCAACGACGACGCCCCGTACGCGGACGGCGTCCCGCTCTCCAACACGTCCTTCGTCTACAGCCGCCAGGACGACGGCTCGGGCTCGTACGCCCAGACCGGCTACCGCGTCCTGCCGCACGAGAACGGCCATGTGTTCGGCCTGCCCGACCTCTACACGATGGAGGGCGGGGGCTCGGTCGGGCACTGGGACATCATGTCCGAGGACTGGGGCGCCAACAACGACCTGCTGGGCTGGCACAAGTGGAAGCTCGGCTGGCTGGACAACAACCAGATCAGCTGCGCCTCCCGGACCGGCACCAGCGACCACGTCCTGGAACCGCTGGCCACCCACGGCGGCACGAAGCTGGCGTTCGTACCGCTGACCGCGGAGTCCGGCTACGCGGTGGAGGTGCGGACCCAGGCCGGCAACGACCAGGAGGTGTGCCGGCCGGGCGTGCTGATCTACAAGGTGAGCTCGGACGTCGACACCGGCCAGGGGCCCGTGTCGGTCACGGACAGCACGAAGGACAGCAGCGGCTGCACCCGGCTGCCCAACGTCCACGCCGAGCTCTCCGACGCCGCGTTCCAGCCCGGTCAGTCCTTCACCGACCGGGCCAACGGGATCAGCATCTCGGTGCTCGACAAGGACTCCAAGGGCGACTACCGGGTACGCATCACTCGCCTCTGACCGTCTCGCCGGCCACCCCGGCAGGCCCGGCAGGCCCGGCAGGCCCGGCAGGCCCGGCCGTCTCGCCTGTCTATGCCTTCTCGTCTGTTACGGCCTTCTCGGCGCTGTGGGTGCCGTCGGCGCTGTGGATGCCATCGGTGCTGCCTGCGCCGTCGGTGCCGTCGGTGCTTTCGGTGCTTTCGTTGCCGACGGTGCCGTCTGCCTTCGGGCCGACGACGTCGACCCGCCCGTCACGGATCACCGCCAGGTCGCCGGTACGGAACCAGCCACCGGTGAAGGCCCGGCCCGTGGCCTCCTCGTCCTGCCAGTACCCGCGGGCCAGCGCCTGACCGCGGAGCCACAGCTCGCCGGTCTCCCCCTCGGGCAGCGCCCCGCCCGCCGGACCGGCGATGCGCACCTCGGTGCTCGGCGTCGGCCGTCCCGGGCTGCCCGGATGGAGCCGGTACTCGGCGCCGGTGTTCGCCAAGGCCGCGCCGCCGGTCTCGGCCGGCCCGTACCCCCGGTACGGCTCGATCCGCTCCCCGCAGCGTGCGGCCAGCCGTGCGAGCAGGACGTGCGGCGGCGCGGACCCGCCGGTATCGAGCATCCGGAGGCTCTCCGGCCGGTCTCCCGTGCGGTCGGCCTCGGCGAGCAGGTCCAGGGCGGTTTCCGGCGTCCCGGCATAGCTCGTGACGCGGTGTTCCCGGATCAGCCGGAGCGCCTCCTCTGCGTCCCACTCGCCCATCAGGACGACGGCGCCACCTGCCGACATCGCGGCATAGAGGCCGCTGAGCGCGGCGACGTGGAAGAACGGGATCGTCAGCAGCGTGACGGGCGCGGGTTCCTGCCCCGGAATGCCTCCCCGGCCGAGCGCGGAGGCCGCCGCGTGGAACCGCGGGTCGCGCGCGGCGCCCGCTTGGGCGAGCTGGGTGGCGACGACCCCCTGGGGCCTGCCGGTGGCGCCGGGGGCGTAGAGAATCGTCGCGTCGTCCTCGGGCCTGACCTCGACCTCGGGCGGCGCGGCGAGCGGATCGGGCGCCGGCAGGTCCTCGTACCGTTCGACGTGGTCCTCCTGCGCGCGGTGGTGGTCCTCTCCGTGGAAGACGATCACGCGCGCCCCGGTCTTCCGCGCCCAGCCCGCCACCGGCGGCAGCCGTTCGCCGTCGACCAGCAGGACCCGGGGCCCGGAGTCGTCGAGCGCGTACGTGAACTCGGACTCCGTCCACCGCGGGTCCAGCGGAACGGCGACCAGTCCGGCCAACTGGGCGGCCCAGAACGCGATCTGCCACTCCGGACGGTTGCGCATCGCCACCACGGCCCGGTCGCCCGGACGGAGCCCGTACGCATCGCTCAGCCGGCACGCCAGCGCGGACGCGGCGGCGAAGAACTCCCCGTACGCGTAGTCGCGTTCCCCCGAGGTCCCCGCGATCAGGAACGGCCGGTCCGCGAACGCCCAGGTGGGCTCCACGAACTCACGGAGCGTCCTGGGCCCGTCCGCGTATATCAGCGAGCCCGCCTGCGGCCCGTCCTCGGCCCGCACCACGGCGAACGGACCGCCGGGACCGGCCAGCGCGGCGTGCACACGGGCCGCCGCCTCGGCTGCGGCCACGGCTTCGAGTTCGACGTCCGATCCGAGTCCGGCCCCGGGTTCGAGTCCGGCCCCGGGTTCGAGTCCGACCTCCGATCCGAGTCCGGCCTCGGACAGGGGAGTTGAAGGAGGCAAGGGAGGTGTGACCGGGGTCCGACCGGGATGGGGCACGAACGGCCTTTCTGGGCGCATGCTCACGATCTTGGCGACGCTAGGCCCGCCCTCACACACCGTCAAGCCGTCCCGGTCCCTGGAAAGTGCGAACATACCCTGGGGTAACCATGGTCAAAAGCCGCGCACCGAGGCGCGCGCTCAAATGTTCAAGGGGGTGTCCCTCTCCGTGCCGAAGGAGAATCCGGAGTGTCCGTTGTCCCTGCGACCTGCAGCATCCCCCACCCTCATCGGCTCCGTACAGCGCGCCCTTCGGCTCATGGAAGCGGCGGCGGAGCATCCGTACGGTGCCACGGCGAAGCAGCTGGCCCGCCGGGCCCAACTGCCGCTGAGCACGACCTACCACCTGCTGCGCACCCTCGTGCACGAGGGCTATCTGCGCCGGGACCACGGCCAGTACGTGCCCGGGGACGCGCCCCTCGGCCGCGCCGCCGTACCCGGCTCCGACCCCTCGCAATGGCTCAGCAAGGTGGCCCTCGAACTCGACGCCGCCGTCTACCACGCCCTGTACCTGGACGGCGAGGTACGGCTCACCCACGCCGTGCCGGGTCCCTCCCACGCCTCCGTCGAAGAGGACGTGCCCTTCGGGGCATCCGCTCACGCCCACGCCATCGGCCAGTGCCTCCTGAGCCAGCTCGACGGGACCTCCCGGCGGAAGCATCTGGACCGCCACCCGCCCGTCCCGCTGACCCGGAACACGATGACGGAGCCCGAAACCGTCCTCAGCCGCCTGGCCCGTGCGCGCAGGGGCGAGCCCGTGCACGAGAGCGAGGAGTACGCGACGGGCACGGTCTGCGCCGCTCTCCCCATCACCATCGGCGCCATCCCCTCGACCATCGCGTTCTCGCTTCCGGTGACCGAGTCGCACCGTCTGCACAGCACCGCCCAGCGGCTCAAGGCACGCAGCGAGCAAACGCTGACATCGCTGTCCTTCACCGTCACGGGCTGACGCCCCGAGGCCGTGCGCGGAGGAGCCGAGCGGCGCCCTGAAGGCCCGCGGCCGAACCGGTCAGGAATCGAGAAGCACCGGTGGTGGAGCCGCACCTAGCGTGAAGCACATGACCTTCATCGAAGCCCTCACCCTCGAGGTGGCCGACACCGCCGCCGCCCACCGCTTCTACACCGCCCTCGGCCTGGACACCCGGGTGGGCCTGCGCGCATCGGACGCGCCCACCACCGGATTCCGCGGGTTCTCGCTGTCGCTCACGGTCTCCCAGCCGGCCGACGTCCGCAGCTTCGTCGACGCCGCGCTCGCCGCCGGCGCCACGGCGCTGAAGCCTGCCACGAAGTCCTTCTGGGGCTACGGCGGCGTCGTCCGGGCGCCGGACGGAACGATCTGGAAGATCGCGACCAGCGCGAAGAAGGACACCGCCCCGGCCACCGGACGGATCGATCAACTGATTCTCCTGCTGGGCGTCGACAGCGTGACCGCGAGCAAGCGTTTCTACGTCGAGCGCGGCCTCGCGGTGGCCAAGAGCTTCGGCAGCAAGTACGTCGAGTTCGACACCCAGGACAGCCCCGTCAAGCTGGCCCTGTACGGGCGCCGCGCCCTGGCCAAGGACGTCGGCGTCCCCGTCGACGGCACGGGTTCGCACCGGCTGGCCCTCGTGGGCGGCTCCGGCGCCTTCACCGACCCGGACGGATTCGGCTGGGAGGCCGCCTCCGTGACGACCGCGCCCTGACCGGCGGACCGGGCGCGCGGGGCCGGGTGTCGGGCGGGCCACGCGGACCCGCCGGAGAGCAGGGCGCGGGCGGCTTGCCGGGTCGCACCCACGGCGAAGCCCTCGCTCTGCCAGGCGGTCGCGCGCACGCTGCCCCGGTTCCGGTGGGAGCGCACGTTCCGCCTGCGGGGCGCGCCACGAAGACCTGCGACTCCCGCTCCGTACGCCCTACGGAGACCGAACCGGACCGCGGTCGGAACGGAGCGGGATCCACCCGGAAAGAGTGGCCGACATGGCGTTCTCCTCGGAACGGGTGGTCTGCCGACCGCCTATAAAAGCACGGTCGTTCGTGCTAACTTACTGGGCTCCGGATACCGATCAAGGAGCACTGGACATGGTTCGCACGGAAATGATGGTCAGCGCCGCGCTCAACGCCACGTCCCGACTCTCGGGCGGACTCGCGGGCGCCGGCACCTACACCTTGTTCCACATGCCACTGGCCCGGAGCAGCATGCGGGATTCGGAGCGGGAACTGTTCGGCGACGCGCACATCCAGCGACAGAGGGTCAACGGCAAACTCGCGGCGACCTACCGGTGGGGCAACGGCGCAAGGCCCGTACTCCTGGTGCACGGCTGGCAGTCGCGAGCCTCGCGCCTCGCGGACTTCGTCCCGGGCCTCCTCGACCGGGGCTACAGCGTCATCGCCTTCGACGCGCCCGGCCACGGCGACGCCACCGGTCGCAGCACCACGATTCTCGAGTACCGCGACATCATCGCCGGGCTCCAGGACGAGTACGGCGAGTTCGAGGCAGTGATCGCGCACTCGCTCGGCGCCCTGGGGGCGTTCTTCGCGTTGCAGGGCGGGGTGAAGGCGAAGAGGGTCGCCACCATCAGCGGGGTCTGCGACTACGACTACCTGATCGAGGAGTTCTGCTCCACTCTCAGGCTGCGCCACCCACTGAAAGCGCGGCTGCACCAACACGTCGCGAAGAACCTTTTCCCCGGCCTGCCGGCCGACCGGACGCCGTTCTCCGCCGTGAACACGGTGGCGGACCTGGAGCCTCCGCTCCTGATCATCCACGACGAGGACGACACGAGAATCAGCGTGCGGCAGGGACGCCGCCTCGCCGCCGCCTTCGGCGGTCAGGCACGGCTGCTCATCACGACGGGCCTCGGGCACCGCCGGATCCTGGGCGACGCGAACGTGGTGCGCAGCGTCCTGGACTTCGTCGAACACGGGCCGGACCGCTCGGCGGCCACGGACGCCGAAAGGGCCGCAGCCCCGTGATCGCGGCAGGCCAGACCGGCGAACCGGCCCCACATGGGCGGAGGCCCGACCCAACGGATGGCCACCCGACCCGCTGGATGGCGACCCGGCCCAAGGGGCGGAGACCCGACCCAAGGGGCGGCAGCGATCACCCTCACCCCCCGCACATTCTGACCGCACGATCGTCTACCCAATCGGTACGATGAGAGCTCGGCGGCGGCACCACGAGGGTCCGGCCCGGGCGATGGGCAGGGCATGGCAGAGGCACGCACCGACGGGCGGATCGCGCGCGGGAACCAGACGCGCCAACTGGTCCTCAAGCGCGCCGTGGAGATCGCCTCCGTCGAAGGCCTGGAGGGCCTCTCCCTGGGGCGGCTCTCGACCGAGCTGAAGCTCAGCAAGAGCGGCGTGTTCGCGCTGTTCGGCTCCAAGGAGGAGCTGCAGCTCGCCACGGTCGGGGCAGCCGTCAAGATCTACGTGGAACACGTCGTCCAGCCGGCCCGCGATCTGCCGGCAGGGCTCGGCCGCCTGTGGCAGGTGTGCGCCGGCTGGCTCGACTACTCACGACAGCGGGTCTTCCCCGGCGGCTGCTTTTTCTACTCCGTCTCGGCCGAGTACGACGCCCGCGAGGGCAAGGTCCACGACACGCTGGCCGCAGCCCGCACCAACTGGTTCGCCTTCGTCGAACAGACCGTGCACGAAGCGCAGCAGTCGGGCGAGGTCGAGGCGGAGGCCGACGCGGCCCAGCTCACGTTCGAGCTGATCGCACTGATGGAGATGGCGAACGCCGAATCCGTCCTGCACAACGAGTTCACCTGCTACGACAAGGCAGCCAAGGGCATCCTGAACCGCCTGCGCGCCGTGGCCACCGACGCGTCACCACTCCCGGCACCCTGACCCACCACGCACTCCGCCCTCCGCAGCCCCGGGGAAGGAGTCCGCGAGCGGCACGAGAAGCGAAACAGGTCGGCACAACAATCAAACCGCACGTACGATCGTGCTAATATCTGCTCAGTCAACACTTCCCCTGGAGGTCGGCATGGCGCTCCTCCCGCATCCGCCTTCCCGCACGGGCGAGCCGGAAGCGATCGACACGTACCCCGGCCCGAACCAGTGGATCAAGGACCACCTCGACGGCCTGATCGATGCGCAACTCCTGGCGCACCACCCCACGCCACCTGATCCCGCAAGCGCCGAAGGGCTGCGCACGGACATCCAGACCCTGGACCGAACGGCAGTACTGGAGACCCTGCGCGTCCTGGAGCAGGCAGCCCCCGAGGACTGGGACCGACCCACCCCGTGCGCCGGCTGGACGCTGCGTCAGCTGGTGGCCCACATGACGGCCCAGCACCGCGGCTTCGCGGCCGCCGCCGCAGGAGACGGGGCCGATGCAGCCGTGTGGCGGCCCGGCACACTCGGCGACGATCCACTGAAGACCTACCGCGCCGCGGCCGAATCGGCCCTCTCGGCCTTCGCCGGACAGGGCGTACTCACCCGGGAGTTCACCCTCCCGGAGATCAGCGACACGCGACGCTTCCGCGCCGAGGTCGCGATCGGATTCCACTTCCTCGACCACGTGGTCCACGGCTGGGATCTGGCCCGCACCATCGGCGTGAACCTCGACCTGGACGAGGAAACCGCCGAGGCCGCACTGGCGATCGCCCTGCGCGTGCCGGACGACGAACGAAGGCTCGCCCCACAAGCAGCGTTCCGCCCGGCTCTGTCCCCGGCCCCCGGCGCGCGCCCACTCGACCTGATCCTGACCACGCTCGGACGCGCGCCCGACTGGCCCGCCACGACCCCGTGACCCGCCCCCCGCCCACTTCCGGAAGCCCGCACTCCCTCTACGGACGCCACGCCCCGAGCCCTCGGCAGCGCCCGATGACAACGGGGGCGACCTCCGCATTCCTCATCCGCTAGGCTGTCAGCGGTCAGTCGACCTTGAGTGCGCCTGCCCGGGAGCGCGTCCCACGGGACCCCTGCCCAGGCACCGCCGCAAGGGAGCATGACCAGGGCGCTCGCCTCACTCCGCCGGCACCCCTTACCGGGGCTTCGGCAGGTTTTCGGCAAGCCCCGCCTTCGTAGCTCAGGGGATAGAGCACCGCTCTCCTAAAGCGGGTGTCGCAGGTTCGAATCCTGCCGGGGGCACCAGGCAAAAGGCCCCGGACCGATCATGGTCCGGGGCCTTTTGACGGCACCATTTGACGGCAGTCGCGTCTCAGGCGTCCGGCAGACGTCGCTTGAGTAGGCGGTCCATGTGGCTGATCGCCTCCCGCTGGGTGTCCTGGACGACGTGGGTATAGACGTCCATCGTGATGCTGATCTGGCTGTGGCCGAGGATCTCCATGATGACCCTCGGAGCGACGCCGGCCGCGGTGAGCAGCGTGGCGCAGCCGTGCCGGGCATCGTGCAGCCGGACCACCCGGAGATCGGCGCCAGCAGCGACCCGGGTGAAGGACCGGTAGACGTTGCGCGGCTCCACCGGCCGGCCGTTCCTTGTGGCGAAGATGTATCCACCCTCGGACCAGGCAACACCGGTCGCCGCGAACATCTCCCGCTGCCGCAGCCGGTGCCAGCGCAGCGGTGCGATGCAGAGCGCGGGCATCGGGACGACCCTGCGGCGCCGGCTCTTGGGGTCGTCGTCGTAGAGCACTCCTCTGCGCCGCTGGGTCTGGTGGCGGACGTGGAGCACTCGGTTGTCGAGGTCCACGTCCGACCAGCGCAGACCCACGAGCTCACCGCGCCGGAGACCCATGCAGATGGCCAGCACAAACGCCGCATAGAGCGGGTCGCGGCGCGCGGCCTCCAGGAAGGACAGCGTCTCCTTCAATGACCAGGGGCTGATCTCCCGCTGCTTCACGCGCGGCGACTCGACCAGGGATGCGACGTTCCTCGTAATCAATTCCTCGCGGACCGCAGCCGTGAGCGCGGTTCGCAGCACCCGATGCGCTTCTTTCGCCGTAGCCGAGGTCTGGGCGGCCTGTACTCGGGTGATGAACCGGCGCACGTCGGCGACGCTCAGCGTCTCCAGCCGTTTAGTCCCGAGCATCGGGACCAAGTAGAGACGCACGTGCGCCTCGTACTTATCGAGGGTGCTGAGCTTGCGACGCGGCTGTACATAGTGCTCCAGCCAGTAGGGCAGCCACTCGGAGAGCTTGGCGGAGCGGGTGGGCGTGGGGATGCCCTGCCTGTCACGCAGGACCAGCTCCTGCCGCTTGGTGTCGCATTCCTCCCAGGTGCTGCCGTAGACGGTCTTGCGCTTGCGTGTCCCGTCGGGCTGAGGCACATAGACGCGTGCCTCGTACCGGCCGTCTTTGCGCTGCCAGATGCTGCCGGCGCCGTTCGGGTTCCTCTTTTTCGGTGCCATCAGGCGGCTTCCTCCAACTTGGCTTCCATGAAGGTGCGGAGAGATTCGGCGGGAACGCGACGGGCTCGGCCGATGGTGATGCTCGGCAGCTCCCGCGAGCGAATGAGGTTGTAGACCATGAAGCGGCTGAGCTTGAGCGCGTCCATGACTTCGGGGACTGTGAGCGCGGTATGGGTCGGGGGCAAAGAGGTGGTCACCGAGGCTCCTCAGATCGTCCGAGCGGGTCGGCTAGGGGCCGCGCCTGTCCTAGGTGCGGATTTCTGCGTCACAGCGTCACGAGCGTCACGCGGGCTTGTGACCTGGTGTTTTGCGTGACGCGGGGGTGTGGTCCTGCGTCATCGGTGCGTCACGGGCTGCGTCACGGCGTGACGCAGGTGACGCAGGATGACGCAGAGATTTCCGTCTGCGTCACGCCCGTAGCCGCAGGCCAGGGGCCGTTTTTGCCGTACGCGTGACGCTGTGACGCAGAGCTTCCCTACTTAGGAAAAAAGAAGGGGTGTCTGTAGTAGTGCGGTGGCTGCTCAGAACGTGAATGAGGGGCCGCTGCGCGGCGCGACCCTTGGGCGGCGTTCCGCCGAACAGCAAGAAGAGCACGCCCCTCGGGAGCTGGTGCTCTTCTTGCTTGTCCGGGCGAACGGGCTGCGGGTCAGAACGCTTCGGTCTGCTCGTGCGGGGTTGGTGCGGCCCGGCGGGTCATTTCGAGGTAGCGGCCCTCGCGGGTGCGCCCGGAGTCGATGATGACCCCCCGGGCGGCCAGGGTGGGTTGGAGGCGCTTGAGACGGTCGGAGAGGACTTTCCCGGTGGTCGGCCACCCTTTGGGCAGGGGCCGCAGATCGTCGCCGCTGTAGACGCCGCTGAGGCAGTGCAGCCACTGGGTGGACGTCATCCGCTGCTCGCCGCCCGGTTCAATGCTGTCGGCATGCTGGAGAACGGTCTGCGCGAGGAGATCGCCCTCGATCACGTCGTCGTTGAGGTCGTCCAGGCTGGCCCGGTATGCGTTCAGTGCTCCGAGGCTGGACGTCGCGTCGAACTGCGCGCACAGGTGGGCGAAGTCGGCCATGCGCAGATCGGTGGGCGTCTCCGCCTCGGCCGCGCGGACCTTGACCGTGAGGTCCAGGAGCGAGCCGAGGATGACGGGCAGCGCCTCTTCGAACTCCGCCCAGAGTTCAGCCTCGGTGCGGCGGACGCGGGGGCGCTCCAGGCGCAACGGCAGAAGTCGTTCCGCGAGGTCACCCCGGAGGACGCCCACGTCGATGCCGGTCAGGAGTAGGGGACGCCGGTAGCGGGCCCGGTGGACGTCCCCGTCGGTGAACAGGGCGCGCTTCACAGACTCGGCTCCGGTGACGATGCAGCACATGGCGTCGGCTAGGTCCGGTGTCAGGTGGGAGAGGTTGTCCAGGGCGGTGACCCATCCCGCCGCCACGGCCGCGATCAGGTTCTCCTCATCCTTGGGCGCCCGACGCAGGTCGCCGCTCATGCCCTCGATGATCCGCACGAGCATCCGGCCGGCCGTGGACTTCCCCGCACCCTGCGGCCCGGTGAGGAACGGCGCAGGGACGGGCACCGACGGCCCCAGACAGCCGACCAGCCACGCCATGGCCAGGCACTCGGTCTCCGCGTTGGCGAAGTTCGTCAGCCGGAACAGCAGATCGATGCCCTTGCCGTCGGTGTCTTTGGCCGGCAGCGGGAGTTCCCCGGTGAGCTGGGTGCGCCGCCAGCACACCTCGCGGGGGTCGGGCACGGTGATGTCCCAGCCGGTGGGGTGGATGCGGACGGACTGCCCGTCGCTGCGTCCCAGGTCCAGCCACGTCGCTCCGTCGAATCCGGGGGAAACGCGGATGTGTACGGGCTGGGTGTTCTCGGTCAGTGCCAGAGCCTCGATCAGGTCGAGCGCTTCTTTGAGCGCGGTCCCGTTGAACACGCCGCGCCCGTCCTTGAACAGCCCGACCATGAGTTCCTGCCGGTGGCTACCGGTCGTGCCCTGCGAGCGGATCGGGCGGGCCACGGGGTGGCCGTTCTTCTGCGCGTAGACGGTGCCGTCGGCGGTGCGGAAGTACCGAAAGTGCGCTTGCGCGTAGTCGGTGATGATTTCGCGGGCGGGGTTCTTCTCGTCGTCAGCCATGGTCAGAGTCCCAACCGGGTGAGGGCGTTGGTCCATGCGTCGGTGCAGTGCCGGGCGGTCTCGCCCTTGGTCTGGGCGGCGGTGAACAGCCGCATGATGTGGGTGTCGGTGAGGCAGCCGCACCGGCCGTGGGCGGACAGCACCGCGAGGAACGTGCGGTAGACGGTCGCGTGGACCGCGCACGGGGCCTCGGTGATGCGCTGCTCTGCCATGGCGATGCCACGGTCCAGATAGGCAGGCACGCGGTGGGGACAGTCCCCGCCACCGGACCGTGCGGGCACGGTGATCGCGTGCGGCGCCGGCCGGGCCGTGGAGGGTTCCTTGACGGCCAGCGCGCGTACGGCGTCCGGGAGTTCGGTCATGGTGCCGGTGCCGGGGCCGAGCCACCGGGCGTAGGACATGGTCGACTTGATGTCGACGTCGGGCCGGACCGCGTTCACGGACCGCATGGTGCCTCGGTAGATCCAGTGCTCGCCCCGGGTCGTGGGCACGGTCCGCGTGGCGGGGAGCGTTTGGCGGGCCCATTCCACGGCCTGGTCGTTGTCGAGGTCGACGACGGTCAGCCCGGCCCCGCCCGGGTGGTAGGCCACGGCCTGCGTCTGCTCCCACACGGGCGCCCACGGGCGGCCGGTGAGAACGGCGGGGGCGGTGGTCGCAGCGGCCCAGGCGTGGCAGACACGCGGGCAGTCGCAGGGCCCGGGCACCTTCATGTTCGGCCGGCCGCCGCACGCGTTGCCCTGGCAACTGCGGCAGTTCCCGAACGGGACCTTCCCCGCCCGCAACGGCAGTACCGGCACGGCGCGTGCGGCCAGGCCGAGGGCGGTCCGCAGGTGGGTGCTCATGCCGCCACCTCCACCCGGCTGTTCCACACTGCGGGTACGGCTCCAAGGAGCTCTGCGTAGGCGTGGTGGGCCTGGCGGGGGACCACGCCGTTTCCGAGGATCCTGAGCTGTTCCTTGCGGGGGATGCCGTCGATGGCGGTGACCCAGCCTTCGGGCAGGCCCATGAGCCATTCCGTGAAGGTGGGGGAAAGGCGGCGGTTGCCGCGGGTGCCGGGCTCGGTGGGGCAGGGCGCGGGCCGCCCGGTGATGTGTTCCCAGCGGCGGATCGCGGGTCCGTAGTCGGTGCCGTCGGACGCGATCCACGCGGGATCGAGCCGGACGGGGCCGACGGGTTGCGGGTTCACGCCGGCGAGGAGGTTGACGGCCACTTCGTTGAGCGGCCGGGCGTTCCTGCCGAGCAGGTTCGATGCCCCGGACTTCCAGTCCCGCGCGGCAGGGGTGGGCAGCAAGCTCACTGTTGCGGTGGTGCCGGCAGCCGCGTCACTGCGGTCCGCAGGTTCAGGCCGCCCTTGCGTTTCGGGCTGGTGCCGGGGCCGCCAGTGCCGTCCGAGGTGGTGGGGGTCGGCATCAGCGGGATGGGCAACTGCGAACCAGCGGTCCCGTTCGTGCGGAGCGCCGGTTTCGGGGTCACCAGCTCGTAGACATGTCCACCGGATGCCATACCCGATCGCGGCCAGGTCCGCGGCGACGACGTCCAGCCCCCGCGAGCGGAGCGCCGCCACGTTCTCCAGGAAGACGTAGCGCGGTCGAATGACGCCCACAGCCGCAGCGACGTTCTTCCAGACCCTCGACCACTGGCCATTGATCCCATCCTTCCGTCCGGCGTTGCTGATGTTGCGGCACGGGAAACCGGCACTGACCACGTTCGGCCGGCACAGGTCACGGACCTGCTCCCAGTCGGTGCGGGTGATGTCCCCGAGGTTCGGCACCCCAGGGTGATGAGCGGCGAACACCCTGGAGGCGTAGGGGTCGTTCTCGGCATAGGCGGCGACCAAGCCGCCGAGCCCGGCACGTAACGCGGCCTCCAGGCCGCCGTAGCCGGCACACAGCGCCACCATGCGCGGCTGCGCACCGGACGCTCGCCCAATGTCGGTGGGTTGAGTCATGCTGGGTGTCTCCAGTTCTCTGGATTGGTGGAGAGGGCGGCCCCGGACTTTGGCGAGACGGGGGCCGCCCTCGGTCAGTTCTGGGCTGCGGTGCGCAGGAGGGCGATGACCTCGCCCTGTGTGCGGTCGGGCATGTCGTTCCAACGGTGGTAGGCCAAGGTGCACCCGCGGGCGCGAAGGACGGCCTGCATGCGCTGGCCGGCACGGTGGACGGTGGTCTCGTCGCCGATGCCGAGGCGGAAGAGCACGGCCTGTGCGCCGAGGATGCAGCGGCGCCCGGAGCGGGTGCGGTGGCTGTTCTGGGCCCACCCGTACCGCTCGATCACCAGGGCGGTGAGTTCCAGGTGTTCGGCGACGGTCACCGTCCGGGCGGTGGTGTGGCGGCGCCGGACGGCCGGGAAGCGCAGCACCCAGTCCGGCAGGACCCGGAGCATCCGGCCGGGGAGCTCCAGCGCGGGGGCGGTGGCCGGCGCGGTGGTGCCGAGGGCTTCGGCGATGAGTTCCTGGGTGGTCTTGGTGACCAGCGGGTGCGCGGTCGCGGGGGCGCGGGCGGCGAGGTACTGCTCGATGTCGCGCACGAGTTGGGCGGCATCGACGTCGCCCAGCAGCGCCGAAACCGGAGCGGGCTGCGGGGCGGTTGTGGGCTGCTGTGCGGGCCGGTAGATGGTGGTTGCGGGGAGCATGCGGAATCCCGTCCTCTGCTGGGTCAGGGAGGCGGAAGCACCCCCCTCGGGAGGCGCGCGGAGCGGGGTTCAGGGGTGCTGAGCTGCGGTGACTCCCTGCCTCCCTGAACATCATTTGTGCAGGTCAGGTACAGGGAGGCGGGTCAGGGAGGCGGTCAGGGAGTTCTCCCTGCCTCCCTGACCCGCCCGGGGTGCGCTCCCTGTGTTCAGGAGGCGGAAGCGGAACCGTCGCTGTCGCGGTTGGTGAGGGCGCGGGCGATGCGCTCGCGGCCGACGACCATGCGCCCGTCCGACTTGTAGGGCTCGGCCGCCGTGCCGTCCAACACGCGCTTGAGATCGGCGTGCGTCCAGCTCCCGTAGCTGTCGGCGGACAGCACCGACAGCCGCTGCAGCACGTCCTGGGTCAGGACCCGGTTCGTGTCGCCGATGACCGTGGCGATGTCCGCGAGCGGGTCCCGCGTCTCGTCGCGGTCGATGACGTGGAGGGTGGTGACGCCGTCGCGCAGGGCCCGGGCGCGGGCGGTGATCTGCGCGGCCGTGTCGTTGTCGATGAAGTGGGTGCGCACGGTGATGGATGCCTGGCCGGCAGGAATCGCGATGCCATCGGAGGCGACGACCAAGGTGCCCTTGTCCAGGCCGGGACGGAGCAGGTTCGGGGCGGCGCCGCCGTCAACGGCCTTGTCCCCGAGTGCCATGCGGGCCTGCGACTCGGTGCCCAGGGCGAGGGAGGCGCGGGTGTGGGCGCCCTCGCGGACCAGCTTGGGCAGGTTCTGGTCCGTCGGGTCCTGCGTCCCCTGCCACAGCGTCACGTTGACCGCCCGGCCCTGGTTGTGAATCTTTCGCGCGGCCATGAAGTACCGGGAGGTGGCCTTGGACCCGCCGTAGGGGCGCTTCTTCTCGTCCACCTCCGGGCACATGAACGCCACCTGCGCCTCGTCGACCAGCAGCACGAGCGGCGGGAACACGGTCCCGGGCGGGGCCTGGAGGCGGCGTTCCATCTCGGCAACGCCGTCTTCCAGCATCTCGGTTGTGTCGACGACGTGGTCGTCGGTCGGCCCCTGGATCAGCACGGTGGCCAGGCCATCGAACATCGCCCAGTCCCCGGCGCCCTTCAGGTCAGCGATCCGGAACTCGACCGTGCGGTCCAGGGCCAGCCACAGCGCCAATGCGCGAA
The DNA here is from genome assembly GCF_008042275.1 of Streptomyces sp. OR43. Lineage (GTDB taxonomy): Bacteria > Actinomycetota > Actinomycetes > Streptomycetales > Streptomycetaceae > Streptomyces. The sequence goes on from NZ_RDBK01000043.1 coordinate 1,024,833, forward strand.
GTGCTGCGGTCTTGCCCTGGTTGGACAGGCCGGTGATGAGCAGGTGGCGCTGGTAGAGGCTGATGGCGGCCGCGTCGCCGCGCAGGTCCTGGCCCCACGGGGCGCGGCCCTTGGCGTAGTCGGCGGTCAGGGTGTCGTCCGTGGTCAGCGGGGACGGGCCGATCGGCTCATCCAGGGCGCCACTGTCCGCGACCCACAGCCGGACCGTGCGGGCCGCCTGCGGGATGGTGATGAACACCTCGTGCTCATGCCGGGACAGGTTCTCGGCGAGCTTGCGCCGCCGGTTCTGCACCTCGTTCGTCGACACCCCAGAGGGCAGGGTGACGTCGACTTCGACGCCGCATCCGGCGATCCGGATCGGGCCCAGCATGGAGGCGCCGGCGTCACCCATCTCCTTGATGGCGTTGCGCAGCGGGGCGATGCCCAGGTTCCGCAGGGCCAGCACGACGATGGACGGAGTGACCGGCTCACCCTCGCTGGAACGCACGTTGGCGGGCAGGGCCCACTGGGGTGCGGCCTGCTGGTTCTTGCCCACCGCCCACAGACCGAACAGCGCCGCCCACGGTCCCAGGGTCACGAGCGGTCCCCAGGTCACGGTGATGATGAAGATGACCCACCGGACCAGTTCGACCAACGCCATGGTCGGGGCGGCGATGTCGGTGAAGTCCTTGTTCGCGACGGCCAGCATGATGCCGAGAATCAGCAGGCCACCCGCGCCGATCGCGGCGCCGGCCGCGATACCGCGGGCGGCGTCCATGGGGGCAGTGAGCAGGTCCATGCGGCGGCGGTGGCGTTCCTGGCGGAAGCGCTGTCCGCGCTCTTCCCACTCGGCCGCCGCGTCCATGTTCCCCGCGGCTTCCGCCGCACGGAGCAGGCGCTCATAGCGGGAGGCGGTGCGGCCCTCCCATGTGCGGCGGGCCATGATCCGCGTCCCGCCCACGACGTAGAGGCCGTGGCGGGCGGCGGCGCGGCAGGCGGTCTTGGTGTGGTCGTGGGTGGCCACCGTGCGGATACCCCGCGCGGAGCGCACCCACAACGGCACAGACGGCCTTTCAGTGCCCGCCGCTGCTACAGCAGCCGCCGGGACCGGAGAGGGCGCCTCGGGGGCGTTGGTGGGGTTTTTGAAGAGGTTGATGACGTTCTCGGACATGCCGGTGTCTCCCGTCAACTCCCCCGGATCCGGGGGCGGTAGGGGTAAGTGGTGGGGGTGGGWCAGGCTGCGGCGGCGGAGGGCACGACGCGGCGGGCCAGGTGCTCGGCCCCGTACGCCTCGCGCTCTTCCTGCTCCAGGCAGCGGTCGTATTCGCGGCACTGGCGGCGGGACATGCGCTCGATGCCGAGGTTGTTGCGGATACCGGCGATGAGGCGTTCGCGGACGTCCTTGCGGCTGGTCTGCATGGCGTGGACCAGCTCGTGCACGAGCGTGATCGCGAACGTCGCCTCGTTCGGGTGCTGGTCGACGTTGATGGCGATGAGGACCCCGCCGTCGGCGAGCGGGATCGAACGGCCGGCCGTGTCGCGGGCCTCCCGCTTCGCGGCCCGCAGCGCGCGGGCCTGGACCCGCTTATCGGTGCAGTCGGCGGTGGCGAACTCGGCGGCGGTGGTCACGTCGGCCAGGTGGCGTTCCGAGGTGAGGACGACCTGCACGTCGGGCATGCGGCCGGGCACGGCCCGGTCGACGACGCGGACGGCCTCTTCGGCCAGTCGCTGGGCGGTCTTCTGGGTGGCCCGGTAGCCGGGCAGCTTGTGTGTGGTGACGGTCAGCTTCACTACGTCTCGTCTCCGTTCATCGCCGCAGGTCATGCGGCGGAATCGGTGTGCAGGTCGTGGCAGGGCACGCACATGCCGAGCGAGGGCGGGATGCAGTACCCGGCATCGCGGCGGCAGTTCGGGCAGGTGCGGCGGGCCCGCATGGCCTTCGCCAGGGCAGCCGCGCGGCCCGGTGTCATGGGGCGCACGGGCTTGGCGTGGTCGATGCGGTAGAGGTAGGCGACCAGTGGTTCCCGACGGCGGCGCGGGCGGTGGAGGACGGCGGCGACGTCCTGTCCGCCGGGCCGCAACCCCAGCGCCCGCAACTGCCTGCGGGTGGCGTATCCGTCCGGGGCCAGCCGCCACCGGTACTCAGGGAGCGTCGCCATTACGCGACCATGCGTTTCCACGCGCCCCGCAGCCGGACTTCGGATGCGGAGTGGCCGGCCGCCCGGAAGCGGGTGGCCATCTCGCGGTAGGACAGGGCCGGTGTTTCGCTGTGCCGGATCTCGTCGACGAGCGCGTCCAGCGCGTCATCGGTGAGGGCGGGCGCCGCTTCCAGAGCGAGCGCCGGGACAGGCTCCGTGGGGCCCCAGACGGGGAGTTCCCATCGGGGTGTGACGCCGGGCGTGACGGGGGTCGTCACACTGGTCAGAGCCCTGCTGGTGTCCTCCCCGTTGCGTGCTGTCTCCAGCGTCGACCACGCCTGCGAGAGGGTCTGGGCGGTCTTTGCCTGGACGCGTGCGACGCGTGACCCGGCTTCTGTCACGGCCGTCAGCCGGGTCTCCTCGGTCGCGGCCTCGGCCCGCAGCCGGGCACGTGCCACGGCCGCTTCGTCGCGGGCCTCCTGCTGGATCCCCCGGATCGAACCAAGCGCGGTCGGGGTGAGCGCGGTCTGCTCCCACAGCCCGTGCACCAGCCACAAGGCCTTGGCCGCTACCGGCAGCCAGGCCACGGCCAGCCACGCGCCGGCGGACTCCTCGGCCATCAGCGCGTGGGCGACCAGGACGCCGGTCGCGATCAGGCCGAACGCCCAGCCGACCCCGGTGACCACGCGGCTGTGGTCACCCTGCGCGGCCAGGCGACGTTCGTAGGCGAGGGTGGCCAGCCACCCGCCGTCGATCCCGAGACCGACGACCAGAGCGACGGGCCACGGCATCGCCATACCGAGCCACATCATCACCACGGCCAGAGTGAGAACCATGGACACCGCCGTCATCGCGACGGCCGGCAGAACGGTCTTGGCCTTCATACCGCACCGCCCCGCCGTGCAGAGCTGTAGCGCACCCAGCCGATGACCTGCACGAGGACACCGCCCGTTGCCAGCCAGCGCCACAACGGCTCATCCAGCAGGGATGCCAGGCCCGCCGCGGCCAGGGTCAGCGCGATGCCGACGAACACGACGATCAGTGCGCCCCGCTCTGAGGTGATGCTGGCGCTCATGCCGCACCGCCCGTCAGGGGCGAGGTGGCGCGGTTGGTGAGGTCCCGCCGCGCCGCCATGACCCGGTTGTGGGCCCGGCGAACGCGCCGTACGTCCAGCTCGTTCGCCGGGCGGTCGATCGTCATGATCTCCGCGTCCAGCAACTCGACTTCCGCCCGGATGAGCGGCATCTCCAGCTCGATCGCGTCCAGCTCGGCGGCTGACGGCTCGAAGTCGAGCGAGGCGGCCGTAACAAGTGCCTGAAGTGCAGCGATGATCTGCATGGGTCGTTGTCTCCTAGCGTTGGGACGGCCCAACAACAGCGGCCCCGGTGTCCAACCACCGGGGCCGCGCGCCGTCTGCGGGTGAAGCGGGAAAGGGTGTTCCGGCTCCCCTCTGCCCTGCCCGTACGGCCCCGTGAGGTCGGACGGGCGGGGGAGGCAACCGGCCACTCAAGGCCAGGTCAGGCGATGACGCCAGGGGCAGGCCGCCCATGCAGGTCCAGCACGGACGCCGCCCACATACTTCGGCGACTCATCAGGACTCCTCTTTTGTCGCGGTCGGTCAGGATCAAGCACTGCAAGGGGGACCACGTCCCCACTCGCCGGCCGTTGCTCGCGGTCGCCGGGCCACCTCGCCAGTCGGGCCGAAGCCCATTGCGTCCTACCTGGCCTTTAGCGGGATTGCAGCGTCCCCGCCCTCTGCGCAAGATCGGCCGTTGGCCTCTCCTGTCATGCGCCCCACGCGAAGGCAGGGGAATAACGCACAAGCAGGCATACTTGAAGGAGCTGCACCGCTTGCTCAACTTGTTGGTACAAGCTGATGCAGTGATGCTGCACCCACAGACCGTGAGTCGTCAAGCGATCGGGGCCCACATGTACCAACAAGTTGAGCGAGTGCGTCATGATGGGGGCATGAACAAGCAGCCGAAGTACCGCCAGGTCGCCGATGCCCTGCGACGGGAAATCGACAACGGGAAGTACCCGCCAGGGTCGCGGCTGCCTTCCGAGAGCGACCTAACTGCCCGTTTCGACGCATCTCGGAACACGGTGCGGTCGGGCCTGAGCCTGCTGGTCACTCAAGGGCTGATCTCATCCAGCCAGGGACTGGGCTACGAAGTGACGAAGCACGAGGTGTTCAAGCTGAACGCCTCCCGGTTCGAGAACCTGACCTTTCCGCAGAACGGTGATGCCTACAACACAGACGTCACAAACGCGGGCCGGCGACCGAGCCAGACGTTCAGGGTGGAGCTCCAGCCAGCCCCCGCGTACGTCGCCGATCGGCTGCTGGTTGACGCAGGGGCGACGACCGTACTGCGGCACTGCCATCGGTTCGTAGATGACGTGCCATGGTCGACACAGGCCACGCACTACCCCGAGTGGCTTATGAAGCGGGGCCCGCGCCTGACCGAGCCCGGAGATATCGCGGAAGGTACGACCCGCTACCTCGCTGGCATCGGCATTACGCAGATCGGATACTTCGACGAAATCGCGACCAGGATGCCCACGCCGGACGAAGCACGACTGCTGGAGATCGGTGCGGGAGTTCCCGTCCTGCTGTGGACCCGCACGGGCTATTCCGACGAACGCCCGATTCGGTGCACGGTAACGACCTTCCGGGGCGACTTGAACCGAATGAACTACGAGATCGGCGACCTGTCCGCCCGAAGCGAGAACGAGCCCCAGTGAAAATCACCCTTGCCCAGCCGAGCGACCTCCCTAAGCTGCTCGCCTTTCGAGAGGAGGCCGCAGCATGGCTCAAGGACGTCGGGTCTGACCAGTGGAGCCGCCCCTACCCCGCGGACCGACTGCTCGCCACCATCGAGGCCGGAACCGTCTTCATGCTCTGGGACCAAGCGGTAGCGGCCGGGACCATCACGCTATCGACCGAGCCAGAAGACGGGCTTTGGGAGCATCAGGAGCTGGCCGAGTCGTCGATTTTCATAAACAAGCTCACAGTGGCTCGTACCCACGCCGGCAAGAACATCGGCGGTCGGCTGCTCGACTGGGCGGGAGACCGGGCCCACCGGGCAGGGGTGACTTGGCTCCGATTGGATGCCTGGACGACGAATCGCGCACTCCAGCAGTACTACCTGTGCCATGGGTTCCAACACGTGAGGACCGTTACAGAGGGCGATGCCGTCAACGGTGGACCGCGCGTCTCGGGGTGGCTCGCGCAGAGATTGGCGAAGTCGGCGAAACACGGCTTTGTCGACGAGACGAGCGACGGAGAGCGCGGGGTCTAGCTAACAGCGCGGGAGGCGGCAAGCCAAAATAGGCATGGCTTCAACCTGCGGACGCCGCGCCCGCTGAGCACCTAAACGGAGTTCCGGCTATAACATCTCCCGTAGAACGCAGTTACCCAGCGAGAGCCGGAACTCCGAGGATATCACCAAGATCATCCGATGCGCTATCGCTACTCAGGTCCACGGTGTGCGCAAACTTGTTTAGCACTTTCAGTTGCCGCTCGACTTCATCCGAGCGATCCGCCCCCGAGTAAAGTGCAACGAAATCATGGATCGACTGTTGCTTCTCCACTGCCTCGATCCTGTACAGGAGGTCATTGACCGACTGCATCAAAGGCTTTCCGTGGCGCACAAAGCTCACGCGATCCATAAGCGTGACCCTGTCACCCCTGCAGCGGTAGTCGAAACTCACCAACTGTGGAACGTCTCTGACCTTGACTTTGTAGTCCACTCCGCGATCAATCCTGACTCCAGGGGGAAGAGCTAGCCGCTTAAAGGCCCGATCCGCCAGACTCTCCAGAGATGGCGCTGCCTCAAGCTCAGCCGACACCAAAACGGCGAATAGCTCATTAGCCAATTGCCCTGGAGATTTCCTATCCTCACCCTGGCCATCCAGAACCGGACCACGGCGCTCGATCAAATATCTATCCCCGGTTCGCTTTGCGAGCTTCTCAATTCGCTCTTCAAGTGCACCCCGGGAAGCTTCCTTGTGGATGAACTTAACCCAGGCCTTGTACGTCTCTACGCCCTGGATCCGCTTGCTGATCCGTTGCCCATTGATGGATCCGTCCGGGCGCTGACCAAGGAAGTGAGAACCGACGCCATCCTCTGCTGTCACGACAACACCAATATTAATAGGCTCATTGCGGAAGATATCGTCAACGTATTTAACGAGGAACCAACTTCCATTCATGTTTACTCACCTCCAACATCGCCTAGAGTCCAGGCGGAGACTCCGGAGAATTCAGAATTTGATTCACTGATGAATTTTCCGAGATTCCGCTGTCGGTACTGCAGGAAGTCTACGAGTGCAGTCGCGTCAGGGCGAGCCAGCAGACCTGTATCTACACAAGTCCACACTGCCCGATCTAGCTCCTCACGCGCAATCGACTTAGCGCGAGCAATCCATGACTCAAAGTGTTCATCAGTCTTGAGATATGGACCGAATGGGTGATTCTTGACGCGCGTCTCTCGCGACTGACTCAGGGAACCTGCGCCCTCGCCAGGGGGGCACGCCCCGAATAGGGCTTGATCGTGATCAAAGGCCGCGACCCCCAGCGTCGAGAGGTATGCCACGTTCCCGTCGTGCCTGTCACTGTTGGAAATCCACTGGTCAAGGACTATGACTCCGGTCGCCTCCCACGGGCGCTCAGCTCCCAGCAGGTCAAGCTCGGCCGGCGGGGGGCGCGTGCCGTGCTCCCCGAAGCCAATGGAGATAAAACCCCATTCCGATCCAAGCTTGATCAAACTGCCAGGTGGGACCGGCACACCCATAGCCATACCCACTGCCGTCGCCACGTAGTCGTTGACGACGCAGTACGGCGCCTCTGGCGAGGCGGGGCGAGCATAGGCGGCGAGCCGAGCCAGTAGCACGCCACCGGACGAACCTTCGACGAGAGCTCCCAAGTGATCGACTTGGAGCGCTTGATACCCCAAGCCTGTCGTGGGAGGCCGGGCTCTTTTGTTCACATACCCCTCCGGCGTTGGGCTGGTGCCATCTCGCCCCAGGCGAGGCACGACTGCCCAAAGTGGACAGAGTTGCTGATTATCGGTGTAACGGTGGGTGCTGGCAAGCCTGCTGCGGGTGCCCGGCCTGGAACAGCAACTCTTTGTGGCGACTGAGAGTTGACCGAGGGCAGGCCAGTCGTTGCACGGCTGCGTAACATCCATGGAAGCTCCCTCGCTCGCACCAACGAATCACTCCGCCCAGACCCTGTCAGGTGGGTCTGACAATCACCCTCACGCGTACGCCTGGGCGCCTCTCCTGCCGTCGGACAACCCTCGATCACGGTGCCCCTCAGTTGCTGTGCAGTCCGAGCTCGCCCCTAGCCCCCTCAACTGGACTGTCGAAATCTGCGTTCAAGGGCACCCTGCAGAGGGACCCAACAACTCCCTGGGCGTAGATCGGATCCATCCGCGTTCCTCTGGCGTCCGTCTCTTCTCAGCAGGGTGAGCTAGGCCAATAGGCTCATCGCTGACGGCAACAGTTGACGGCAACACCCCCAGACTGCAACGGACTAGGAATGACTGTGCCGTCGACCCGAGGCAGCACAGAAGTCGTAAGGCCGCGGTCTTACGGCTGGACGATCGAACTCCTAAAGCGGGTGTCGCAGGTTCGAATCCTGCCGGGGGCACAAAGCGTTACCGCTCTGACCTGGGGTTTCTCCCCCAGGGAGGGGTCTTACTCGGCCTCGGACTTCTCGTCCGGGGCCGTTTGCGTGAGCGGTGCGTGAGCGGACGGGGAGTTGATCTCCCGGATTTTCCCCAACGGATCAGCACCATCCGGCACGGCTTCCGCGTCGGCAGACTCCGCGTCGTCGGGCTCAGCCTCCGCTTCGGGAACGGTGTTCTCGGGGGTTGCGCGCGCTCGCGGCACGAGCCGGGCCGCAGCCTCTGCGATTGCCAGATCCGCTTCGGGGAGCAGGCTCGTGTACGTGTCCGACGTGATGGTGATCGAGGAGTGACCGAGCATCTCCTGGATGTCCTTCAGGCCGGCACCGGCCGCGTGAGCCAGGGTGGCGGCACCGTGACGGAGGTCGTGGAGCCGGATCGGCGGTAGACCGAGTTCCTCGTGCAGTTCGATGAACCGCCGCGTGACGTTGGCAGGGTGGAGCAGTTCTCCGTTCTCACGGGTGAAGACCCTTCCGGTCTCCACCCAGGCGCTCTCCCACTCCTTGCGGTCCTTGTCCTGCTGGGCACGGTGCCGTGTCAGGGCCTGGACCGTGTCGGAGTCGAGGGCGATGGTGCGCGCTCCGGCGTCCGTCTTCGGATCGTCCTCGTACACCTCCCAGCCGTTCACCACGAGTTGCTTGGCGACCGTGAGGAGCCCGGCGTCCAGGTTCGTGTCGGTCCACCTCTGACCGCACGCCTCGCCTCGCCGAAGTCCGCGGAAGGCGACCAGGTGAAACAGCGCGTACAGCCGGTCCTCGGCTACATGGTCGAGGAAGAGCCCGGTGTGTTCCGGCGTCCAGACCATCACCGGCGAGGGCTTCTCTCCGGTGCGCTTCCAATGGAGGATGCGCTCCTCAGTCCACACAAGCGCCTTGGGGCGCCTGCCGGCCTCCAGCTCGACGTGGGCGGCCGGGTTGAAGGTGATCAGCTGCTGGGCGATCGCCGCGTTCAGCGCTGCCCGCAGTGTGGAGCGAACACGTTGCCGCGTCGCCGGACCGACAATGCGGCGGTAGGGATCCATCTCGGCGATGGCCGCTTTCATCGCCTTACGGCGGGCGCGGGGCTCGCGCCCCTTCCAGGCAATCTGTGCGAGATCCTCGAACGCCTTGCGTCGTGCGGCGTTCCCCTCGGCGATCTCGACGTTGGCCTCGGCTATGGCCTCGAACATCTCCGAGAGGTGAGTGACCCGAAGGCGGTCGAGCCGTACGTGCCCGATGCGCGGCTGAAGGTGGACGCGGATATTGCTCTCGTCGCGGCTGATTGCACTCTGCCGCCCCTTCTTGCCCGCCAGCCAGATGTCCAGCCACTCGCCGACCGTGAGGCGGCTGGTGAGGTCCAGGCCGTGGCTCAGGCGCCGACGGGTCGCCTCGATGTCCGGCAGCGGAGCCTTCTCGTCTGCCACTTTCTCCAGCAACTCGGCGATCTGATCGAGACCTTCGGAGTCGTCGGTGTCGGCAAGGCCGAGAAGGGCGCGTATGTGGTCGAGGTCGGCTTGGGCGGCCTTGAGGCTCTCGTAGCCGGCACGGCTGAAGGATCGGCGGGTTCCGTCGGCTCGGGGTGGGAGCTCCTGGCGTACGGAGTAGGAGCCGTGCTTGCGGCTGGTGAGCTTGGGGCACTTCTTGCCGAGCGGCTTGCCGGTCTCGGCGTCGCGGCAGTAGCAGCGGCGGTGGGTGGATCCCTTCAAGGGCGTTCCTCCGTGGTGGTATCGGGGGCCGATTCGGGCGGGTCGACGTCGTGGAGTGCGGGTGGGAGGTCGGGTGGGGTCGCTCCGTCGTCGAGGAGGTCTCGACGGAGGTGGCGGAGCTTGTACTTGGCCGAGATGGCCTGGTCGGCGTACTCGGTCCGTTTTCGTTCGGCTTCTTCCTGTTGGGCGCGGCTGGTTGCCGTCTTGGCCGCGAACCGTGCCTGCTCCTCTTCGTCAAGCGCTGCTAGGGCGGTGCGTACGAGGCTCGTGTGGGCTTCGAAGTCGGGCACGAGACCCAGGTCGCGCCCGAAGACTTCCTGTTCGCCGGAGAAGCGACGCAGGGCGTCCCAAGTGGGGACGAGGCTCTGGAAGGGGAGCTCCTGGGTCTCCTCGACGTAGCCGACCGGGAAGATCAGGCAGGCGGGGTACGTCTCCAGGGCGGCGGCTAGGACCAAGACGTCCACCAGCGGCAGTCCGGCCCTGCGGCCGGACTCCATGTTGGCGATCACATTGCGCGGGATCGGGTGCCCGAGCTGCTCGCACCGGTCGGCCAGCTCCTGCGCGCTCCACCCCATCTCCTTTCGCCTGCGGCGGACTTCGCCGGCCACGTTTGCCTGAACCCGGTCCACCCACTCCGGGAAGTTGTCCGCTTCATCATCCACACGGCGTTGTGTCATTTAGACACATTAGCTTGTGGATCCTGATTGGTAGCTGCCTGGAGCCGGACGTGATGCCCGCGTTCGCCGACGGCTGTACCGAAAGGCATGGCGCATGCGCGAAAACAGCACGGAGGGGTCGCCGAAGGGGATGAGCCGGGAGGACCTGCTAGCCCTTCCAGTAGCCATTGACCTCGAAACCAGCAACCGCGCCCTTGGGCTCGGGCGGAGCAAGGGCTATGAGCTGGCGAAGCGCGGGGCGTACCCGTGCAAGGTCTTGCGACTGGGCAACGCCTACCGGGTCGTGACCGCGGATCTGCTGGATCTGCTTGGGCTGGCCGCATGAAAAGGCAGCAGGCTAGCAAACCATTCTGCGTTGAGCTGACACAGAATCGCTGGACTGTTGCCGGGTGTGGCCGTACGGTCCGTGTTCCCTCAGGGAACAAAGTGGGCCTCCGGCGATGCAACGCCGGAGGCCCGAGCAACCCCGATCGGCCCTGCAAGAACCAACCCGGCGGCAAGGGCGCGCAAGCCCACCACCGCCAGACGAGGAGCTGCCCAGTGGAACCAGAGAACCCCAAGGACTATTCCGAGCCCGCCAAGGCGAGCTGGCCCACGACCGCCATCCCTGGTCGGCCAGGTGCCCACCTGGGCGCCGCCCAGCCCGTGGACACCGATCCGGGCCTGACCGGCGGTTCGGCCGCCGATAGCGCCGCTGAGGCGCAGGCGCCGAGCGGGCTGGAGGACGTCCCCGATGCGGAGCCGACGCAGGGCTCCGTGCTGCTGGATGAACTGCACTCGCAGATAGCCCAGTTCGTGATCCCGCCGTCAGCGGAGGCGCTCGATGCGATCGCCTTGTGGGTGGTGGCCACGCACCTGCAGACCGCGTGGCAGCACGCGCCGCGTCTGGCGGTGGTGGGGCCGGAGAAGCGGTGCGGCAAGTCGCGGCTCCTGGACGTGTTGACCGAGACGGTCCATGAGCCGATGCTGACGATCAACACCACGCCGGCGGCGATCTTCCGTTCGATCACCGAGGAGGAGCCGCCGACGCTTTTGGTGGACGAGGCAGACACCATTTTCGGTACGCCGAAGCAGGCGGAGCGGAACGAGGAGACGCGTGGCCTGCTCAACGCCGGTCATCAGCGAGGGCGTTACGTGACTCGGGTCGTCGGTAACGACCACACCCCGCACAAGTTCGCCACCTTCGCCATGGCGGCCATCGCGGGGATCGGCAACCTGCCCGACACGATCATGGACCGGTCGGTCGTGATCCGGATGCGTCGACGGGCCGAAGGGGAGAAGGTGAAGCCCTTCCGCTCCCGCCGTGACATTCCTGCCCTGCACGAACTGCGTGACCGGGTCAACGCGTGGGCCGGTCCGCTTCTGGAGGAGGCGGTCACCGGGGTGCCTTTCGGGGTTCGGCTCGGGGCGTCGGTGCGGTGGGTGCGGGGGAGGTGCGGGACCGTGGTTGTTCTCGGCCCGGGTCAGCCGAGCTTGAGACTGCTGACGAAGAAGCGCTGCGCGGAGAAGAACAGGACGACGGTCGGCAGGGAGACGAGCAGCGCCCCGCCCAGCACGACCGGCGGCCCGACATTGGAGTAGTTGCCCTGGAGCTCCGCGAGCGCGGCCATCACCGGGCGGATGTTGCGGCTGGTGGACAGGGTGATTCCGAAGAGCAGGTCGTTCCAGACGGCGACGAACTGGAAGACGAACGCGGCGACCATCGCGGACCTGGAGAGCGGCACATGGATCTGCCAGAAGACGCGCCACCAGGACGCGCCGTCCAGCCGCGCCGCCTCGATCACCTCACCGGGCAGCGTCTGGGCGAAGTTGCGCATGATGAAGTACGCGAACGGGATCGCCACCGCGACATAGACCAGGAACAGACCGATCTGCGCGTCGTAGAGGCCGGTGCTCGCGTAGGCGAGGAACAGCGGCCGCAGAAAGACCTGGAGAGGCAGCAGCGTGCCCGAGTAGATCAGCCAGAACCACAGGGTCTTGTGCTTCACGGGCATGATCACGGTGGCGAACGCCGCGGTCGTGGCCACCACGATGGCCGCGGCCGAGCTGGTCACCGCGTACAGCAGGCTGTTGCCCATCGCGGGGCCGAGCCTCGCCCGTGTCCACGCCTGCGACATGTTGTCGAACAGGCCGAAGCCCCCGTGCGGCAGCCAGTGCGGGCTGCCACCGTACTCGGCGGCCGGCACCAGGGCGTTGACCACCAGCAGCCAGGTGGGCACGGCCCAGAGAAGTGAGACGAGGACCAGGACCGTGTTACGGACGGCGGTTCCGGCGGAGATGCGGCGGGTGGGCATGCTCAAGCGCCTTTCGGGGTCAGCTGGCGCCGCAGATACAGCCAGGAGGCCAGCAGCACGATGACGGTGAGGACGACGGCGACCGCCGCCCCGGCGCCGGGACGCAGCGCGAGGAACGTCTCCTGGTACATCGAGACCGCGAGCGTCTCGGAGTTGCGGCCGGGACCGCCCTGGGTCAGCACCCAGATGAGGTCGAACGACTTCAGCCCGTTGACCAGGCTGCTGCCGACCACGATGACGGACACGGTCCGCAGCTGGGGCATGACGACGTACCAGAACTTCCGCAGGCCGTCGGCGCCGTCGAGGGACGCCGCCTCCAGGGTCTCCGGAGGGATGGTCTGCAGACCGACCAGAAAGAGGATCACGGCCACGCCGGTGGACTGCCAGGTGTTGGCGACGATCATGACGAGGGTGTTGCCCGGCCATTCGAGGAGCCAGCCCTGGGCGAACGAGCCGAGACCGAGTGCCTGGAGGGCCTGGTTCGCCGCGCCGTCCGTGGTGAGGACGAAGTTCCACACGACGGCCACGGCGGATCCGGAGATCGCGTACGGCAGGACCACGAGGAGGCGCGCCACCCGGGACCATCCGGACTGGTTGGTCATGACCGCGATGCCCAGGCCCAGGACCAGCGGCAGGGCGACCGTGCCGACCACCCACATCAGGGTGTTCTCGATGGACTTCGCGAGAACCGGATCGCTGAGGAACAGCCCGTAGTTGGTGAGCCAGGTGAAGGAGGAGACACGGCCGTCGCCGAAGAAGCTGCGGTACAGCGTCACCGCGAACGGGGTGAGGAGCAGTGCTGCGACGAGCAGGACGGCGGGTGCCAGGAAGCCGGCTCCGGCCAGCCTGTCCTTCAGCCTGCGCGGGGGTGTGCGGACGGGGGGTACGGGCGGCCTCACGGGTGAAGGAGCCGCCGTGGGGCGCCTGTCGACTGCCGATGTCATGATTCGTCCTTGTTCCAGGCGGCCCATTCCTTGGAGGCCCGGCTCGCCATGCTGCGCAGCGTCGCCTCCGCTGACATGGCCTGTGTCATGAAGGCGCCCAGGTCGTCGGTGTTTCCCTGCATGAGGTTGGGCGGCCCGGACTGTCCGTAGCGGGGCAGCTCGGTCCAGTGCTCGCGCAGGGCCCTCTTCCTGAGGCGGGCGAGTACCGGGTTGGAGGTGACCGCCCGCGGGTTGGCCGAGCCGTCCTGGAGGAAGTCGGTCCACACCCGCTGGACCGAGGGGTTCAGCCAGTTGCCCGCGTTGGCCATGGCGGCGTCGTGCGACACGGCCTTCCCGGGCACGGCGAGGACGCCCGCCTCGGTGATCACGGATCGCTTCGTGGAGGAGTCGACCGGAGGCAGGACGAAGGCGTCGAAGCCCTCTCCCGGCTTCATCCCGGCCGCCGCCAGGCCCTGCGACTGCCAGGAACCGTGCAGGAACATGCCGACCTTGCCGGTCTTCAGCGCGGCGGGACCGTTGTTCTGGTCGAAGTCGGCCGGGGTCATCCAGCCCTTCTTCATGAAGTCCTGCCAGATCTGCATGGCCTTGTGCGCCTGCGGATCGGTGTACCGGGCCCGGCCCGCGATCAGGTCGGCGTAGAAGACCGGATCGACCTTGCTGATGAGTTCCTCGAACCACTCGTACGCGGGCCAGTTGCCGCTCTGTGTGGCGACGAACGGGGTGACGCCGGACTTCTTGAGCACCTCCGCGTTGTGAAGCAGCTCTTCCCATGTCTCAGGCGCCCGCAGCCCGTGCTGGTCGAACACCTGCGTGTTGTAGAAGAGCACGTAGTACGACTGGTAGAGCGGCACCCCGTACACGGCCCCCCGGTAGGACATCGCGTCGCGCAGGGATCTGGTCACCCAGCCCTTGCGCTCGTACGCGTCCCAGATCCCGGTCAGGTCGCTGAGGCTGCCGGTGCGCGCGAGTTGCTTGAGGTTGTAGCCCGACTGCCACTTGATCAGGTCCGTCGCCTTGGTCGTCTGCAGGGAGATCTGCGTGACCTGGGTGTAGGCGGTGGGGTTCGGGTTGGACAGCGGGCGCAGCGCGTACCCGGTGAGCTTCTTGAGCTCGCGCCCGGCTGCGACGTATCCCGCGTCCCAGGTCGCGTTGTCGTTGGCCAGTGACGTCGTCCCCGGTATCGAGGCCGTGCTGTCGCCCCGTGCGCAGCCTCCGGCCAGCGCGGCCGCCGCGCCGGCCCCGAGGCCCGCCAGCACGGTGCGCCGGCGGAGCGGGTGAGACGACTGCTCTGTCGTCTCGCCGGTTGATCTCATGGGTTCACTTCCCTCTGGATCCCGGCGGGATCCGTGGCTCTGGGGTGCGGTGCGGAGATCCACCGGATGCGCGTGCGTCGTTCGTCTCCGCGCTCCGGGTTGCCAGGATGTTAACGACACCACGAGATCGAAACAAGGGTTTCTCTTCCAATCCGACAGATCCGCACTTCAGCCCGGTGCTCCACGGGCCATTGCTCGGCACACCTTGTTCGGACTGAATGTTATCGATACCATGCACGTGCTTGCCGGTCCTCGTCCTCAGGAGCATCTGTGCACCAGCCCCGTCCCTACGAACGCAACCCGCGGTACGCCGCCACCGGCGGCACCGTCGTCACCGGCTGGGCAGCCGCCGCGGCGGACCTTCCGACGGCCTCCACCGTCCTCGCCCTCGACGGACCGGCCGCGCTGGACTGGGAAAAGGCCGCCGGTTCCCTCGCCGCCGCCCTGCGCGCCCGGGGTAGCGAGGTCACCCTGTGCGACGTACGGGGGCTCTGGTCGGCGGATGCCGTCGAAAGGCTCTGTGTCCCGGCCGCGGACGCGGACCCGTTCTTCCTGCCCCTCGCCGGGTTCTCCATGAGCGACCTCTTCGAGACGCCCCCCGTCCAGGAACGCCCGCGCGCCGGCGTCCTGCTCGTCTTCGGTCCGGGGGCCGCCCTCGCCGAACCCGACCTGCTCTGGTGGGCCGACCTCCCCAAGCGGTACGCCGAGGAGGCCGTCACCCGGGGAGAACTGCCGCTCGGCGCCAACCTCGGCCGCCCCGGCACCCCCGGTGAGCTGCGCAGCCTCTTCTACACCGACTGGCCCGTCGGCGACCGCCACCGCGACGCCTTCGCCCACCGGGTCGACCGATGGCTCGACCTCCAGGGCGAGCACGGCCCCGCCTCGTTGGACGGCGCCTCCGTGCGGGCCACCCTCGCCGCACTCGCGACCGGCCCCGTCCGCACCCGCCCCTTCTTCAACTCCACACCGTGGGGCGGGCAGTGGGCCGCGCGGGAGCTCGGCTTCGCACCACGGGGCGGCAACACGGCCCTCGGCTACGAACTCATCGCCCCGGAAGCCGGAATCCTGGTCGGCCAGGACGACGCCGCCCAGGTGGAGATCCCCTTCCAGCTGCTCTGCGAACTGCACCCCGAGGAGTTCCTCGGCCCGGACGTCCACCGCCGCTTCGGCACGTCCTTCCCCATCCGGTTCGACTACCTCGACACGGTCGGCGGCGGCAACCTGTCCCTTCACCTGCATCCGCGGGAGCAGTACATGCGGGAGACGTTCGGCTGGCCGTACACCCAGCACGAGACGTACTACGTGACCGCGAGCGAACCCGGTGCACAGGTCTATCTCGGCCTGCGGGACAGTACGGACGTGGACGTCATGCGCAAGGAGGTCGAGGCGGCCGCCGCGGACGGGCTCCCGCTGCGCGTCGAGGACCACGTCATGAGGCACCCGGCGGACGCCGGGCAGCTCTTCATGATCCCGGCCGGCACCCCGCACGCGTCCGGCGAGGGCAACCTGGTCCTGGAGATCAGTGCCACGCCCTACCTCTACTCCCTGCGCTTCTACGACTGGCTGCGCAAGGGCACTTCCGGTGCTCCCCGGCCCCTCTCGTACGCGCACGGTTTCGCCAACCTCGACAGCGCGCGGCGCGGCGACGACGTCCTGAAGGATCTCGTCCAGCAGCCGCGCACCGTGCGCGAGGGCCGGGGCTGGCGCGAGGAGGTCGTCGGCGCGCTGCCCGACATGTTCTACGCGGTGCACCGCTTCGTGATCGAGGGAGCGGAGGCCGCGGAGGACGACACCGCTGGCCGCTTCCACATCCTCAACGTCTCGGCCGGCGACGGCGTCGTCGTGGAGACCGCCGGCGGTCTCCGTCACGACCTCGCCTTCGCCGAGACGCTCACCGTGCCCGCGTCCGTCGGCCCCTACCGGCTGCACCCCGTCGGCAGCCGGCCGGTGCACGTGGTGAAGTCCCTGGTGACGCAGGTATGAGCCACGTTCCCGTGCTGGAGATCGGCGGAACACATGTGACGGCCGCCGTCATCGACACCGAGGCCGGACTGCCCGTGCCCTTCTCGGCCGTACGGCAGCCGGTCCCCGCCGACGCCCCGGCCCCTGAGCTCCTCGACGCGATCGCCGCCGTCGCCGACCGCGTCGAGGTGCCGGCGGCCGCGCACTGGGGCGTGGCGATACCGGGTCCCTTCGACTACGCGGCCGGTGTCGGGCGCTTCCGCGGGATCGGCAAGTTCGAGTCGCTGCACGGTGTGGACGTGGGCGCGGAACTGCTCGGCCGGCTCCCGGGAGCCCCGAGCGCCATCAGCTTCGTCAACGACGCCGACGCGTTCGCCATCGGCGAGTACCGGGCGGGCGCGGCCGCCGGCCGGCGCCGGGCCGTGTGCATCACGCTCGGCACCGGCGTCGGCTCCTCCTTCCTGGACGGTGGGCACCCCGTCGTGGAGGGGCCCGACGTGCCGCCCGGCGGCAGGGCGCACCGGCTCGCCGTCGACGGGCTCCCGCTGGAGGAGGTGGTCTCCCGGCGTGCGATCCGCAGCTTCTACGCCCGGGCCGCCTCGGTGCCCGCCGCCCACCGCCTCCCGGATGTGCACGACATCACCGGCTCGGCCCGCGCCGGTGACGCGCACGCCGTGCGTACGCTCCAGCACTGCTTCGGCGCGCTCGGCCGGGCGCTCGCACCCTGGTGCGAGCGGTTCCGGCCGGACCTCCTGGTTGTCGGAGGGTCGATGGCCGGGTCCTGGGACCTCGTGGGGCCCGCCGTCCGGGCAGGCTTCGAGTCCTGGGCACCCGGGACCGCGCCCCTGACCGTCACGGCCCGGCGCCCTGCCGACGCACCCCTGATCGGGGCCGCTCACTGGGCTCTGCGCAGGTCCGCCGGCGCTCCCCCGGTACGGACCTAGAATGACGGCGTTCGCGACCCACCGGCCACCCGACGACCCCGCAGGAGAACTGCCCATGGCACAGCACCGATCGGGCGACGGCGGAGCCCCGACGATGCGCGACGTGGCCGCCAGCGCCGGCGTCAGTGCCATGACGGTCTCCCGGGTGCTCAAGAACGACGCCCGGGTCAGCGAGCCGGCACGGGAGCGCGTGCTCGCCGCCGTCGAAGAGCTCGGCTACCGGCGCAACGAGACGGCGCGCAGCCTGCGTCTCGGCGGCAGCGGAATGATCGGACTGGTCGTCACCAACCTCGCCAACCCGTTCTACTCGCGTCTGGCCCTCGGTGTGCAGGAGGTGGCGTCCGAGCACGGTCTGCGGGTGCTGCTGAGCAACACCGCGGAGCAGGTCGACAAGGAGCGCGGGCTCGTCGAGGACCTGGCGTCCCGTCAGGTCGACGGCATGATCGTCGTCCCGGCCGGCAGCAGCCACCGTCACCTGGCGCCCGCCGCGCTGCGCGGCATGCCGATCGTCCTGGCATCCCGGCCGCCCGCCGGGATGGACGCCGACTGCGTCCTGGTCGACGACTTCGGCGGCGCCGAGCAGGCCACCGGACAGCTCATCGCGGACGGTCACCGCCGGATCGGCTTCCTCGGCAACCCGCCCGCCCTGTACACCGGTGCGGAACGGTTCCGCGGCTACTGGGCCGCCCACGAGAGCGCCGGAATCGAACCCGACGAGAGCCAGGTACGACGTGGTCTCACCGATGTACCCACCGCCGAGGCCGCCGCACGCACGCTCCTCGACGCGCCCGACGCGCCGACGGCTCTCTTCTGCACCAACAACCGTCTGACGCAGGGGGCCATCCGCGCCGTGCGGGCACTCGGCAGACCGGTCGCGCTCGCCGGCTTCGACGACTTCGACCTCGCCGACGTCCTCGGTCTGCCGCTGACCATCGTCTCGTACGACGCCGACGAGATCGGCCGGCGGGCGGGCCAGATGCTCATCGACCGGATCAACGGCTCGCCCACCGAGCCGATCCCGGCCCGCAGAACCGTCGTCCCCACCCACGTCATCCGCTACGGGACGCACTGACCCGGCCCCTGCCGCCCCTCGCACGGCACCGGCTTGCCCTTTTCGCCTCCCGTCATCCCTCACGGAGTTCCCATGCACCACGACCGAACGGTCACCGAACGCCGGCTCGCCCGCGTACTGGACCAGCGCCTGCGGCCCGCGGTGTACCGCGAGAGCCTGCCGCTGGACGTCGCGATCTGGAACGTCAGAGGCGAGCCCGTGCCCGTGTCCGAAGGAATCGCCGCGCCGTACGAACCGGTCCGCACCGGCGCGACGTGGGGACCGGCCTGGTCCACCAGCTGGTTCCGGGTCAGCGGGACGGTGCCCGCCGCATGGGCCGGCAGGCGGGTCGAGGCGGTGCTGGACCTCGGCTTCGGCACCACCCAGCCGGGCTTCTCCGCGGAGGGCCTCGTATACCGCGCGGACGGAACACCGGTCAAGGCTCTCAATCCCCGCAACGCGTGGCTCCCGATCGCCGAACCAGCCCGCGGGGGCGAGGAGTTCGTCTACTACGTCGAGGCGGCCGCCAATCCGGTCATCTTCGACTCGGGTTCCGGCGGCGACCCGTTCGTCCCGACCCGGGCAGGCGGTGTCGCGCCCTGGCTGCACGGCGACGGGGCTCCGGACGAGCCGCTCTACCGGCTCAACCGGATGGACCTCGCCGTCTTCGACTCCGTCGTGTGGGAACTCGTACAGGACCTGGACGTGCTCGGCGGGCTGATGCACCAACTCCCCGAGGACTCCACCCGGCGCCGGCAACTGGCGCACGCCCTGGACCGTGCCCTGGACGTCATCGACCTCCAGGAGATCGGCGGCAGCGCCGCGCACGCTCGCGAGATCCTCGCCCCCGCGCTGGCCTCCCCCGCTCACGCGGGCGCCCACCGCGTCTCCGCCGTGGGCCACGCGCACATCGACACCGCCTGGCTCTGGCCCGTACGCGAGACGGTCCGCAAGGCGGCCCGGACCGTCTCGAACGTCACCGCGCTGATGGACGACCACCCCGGCTTCCGCTTCGTCATGTCGCAGGCACAGCAGCTGGCCTGGCTCAAGGAGCAGCGGCCGGAGGTGTTCGCCCGGGTGGTCGAGAAGGTGCGCACCGGGCAGTTCCTGCCCACGGGCAGCCTCTGGGTGGAGCCCGACACGAATCTCTCCGGCGGGGAGTCGCTGGTCCGGCAGTTCGTGCACGGGAAGCGCTTCTACCTGGAGGAGTTCGGGGTCGAGACGAAGGACATGTGGCTGCCCGACACGTTCGGATACAACGCGGCCCTGCCGCAGCTCATGAAGCTGGCCGGTATCGAGTGGTTCCTCACCCAGAAGATCTCCTGGAACACCACCAACGCCTTCCCCCACCACACCTTCTGGTGGGAGGGCATCGACGGGACCCGCATCTTCAGCCACTTCCCTCCCGTCGACTCCTACAACGGCGACCTCTCCGGCGCCGACATCGGACACACCGAGCGCAACTTCCGGGACAAGGGCGCGGCCAACCGTTCGCTCGTCCCCTTCGGCTACGGCGACGGCGGCGGTGGTCCCACCCGCGAGATGCTGGCACGGGCGCAAAGGCTGGAGAACCTCGAAGGCTCGGCCCGGCTGGAGATGGAGGGCCCGGAGGAGTTCTTCACCAAGGCCCGGGAGGAGTACGCGGACGCCCCTGTCTGGGTCGGCGAGCTCTACCTCGAACTGCACCGCGGCACGCTCACCAGCCAGCTCGCCACCAAACAGGGCAACCGGCGCAGCGAACACCTGCTCAGGGAGGCCGAGCTGTGGGCGGCGACCGCGGCCGTGCGCACCGGCCGGCCGTACCCGTACGAACTGCTCGACCGGGTGTGGAAGACCGTGCTCCTCCACCAGTTCCACGACATCCTGCCGGGTACGTCGATCGCCTGGGTGCACCGCGAGGCCGAGGAGACGTACGCGGAGGTGGCCCGCGAACTCGGGGAGGTCATCGACACCGCCCAGCGCAGCCTCGCGGCGGGCGGGAGCGGCAGCGGGACAAGCGGTGAGACGGTGTTCAACGGGGCGCCGCATGCCCGGGACGGCGTTCCCGCGCTCGGCGCCTCACCACGGGCGCGGGCTGCCGGCCCCGTCGCCGCCCTGCCCACCGAGGACGGCGGGTTCGTCCTGGACAACGGCCTCGTACGCATCACGGTGGATGCCCGGGGCCTGGTGACCTCCGCGCTCGACCTGACGGCCGGACGCGAGGCGCTCGCGCCGGGCACGGTCGGTAACCTCCTCCAACTGCACCAGGACTTCCCGAACCAGTGGGACGCCTGGGACGTCGACCCGTTCTACCGCAACACCGTGCGCGACCTGACCGAGGCCGACGAGGTCGGTGCGGTCCCCGGCGGCGTACGGGTGGTGCGCAGCTTCAACGCCTCCCGCATCACCCAGGTGCTGCGCCTCGGAGAGGGAAGCCGCCGTCTCGACATCGAGACGGACGTCGACTGGCAGGAGTGCGAGAAGATCCTCAAGGCCGCCTTCCCGCTCGACGTACGGGCGGCGGAGTCGAGTGCCGAGATCCCCTTCGGTCATGTCCGGCGCCCCACGCACGGCAACACCTCGTGGGACAGCGCCCGGTTCGAGATCTGCGCCCACCGCTACCTGCACCTCGCGGAGCCCGGCTGGGGCGCGGCCCTGGTCAACGACTCCAGCTACGGCCACGACGTGACGCGGGACGTCCGCCCCGACGGCGGAACCACCACGACGGCGCGGGTCTCGCTGCTGCGGGCCCCGCTCTTCCCGGACCCCGACTGTGACCGGGGTGAACACCGTCTGCGGTACGGGCTGGTCCTCGGCGCGGACATCCATGACGCGATCCGCGAGGGATATCACTTCAACCTGCCCGAACGCGCCGTCCCCGGTGGTGCGGCTGTCGAGCCGCTGGTGCGAACCGATGAGGACGGTGTCGTCATCGAGGCGGTCAAACTCGCGGACGACCGTTCGGGCGACGTGGTCGTCCGCCTCTACGAGTCCGCGGGCGGTCGCGTGCGGACCACCCTCAGGGCCGGTTTCCCTGTGGCCTCTGCACGGATCACGGACCTGTTGGAGCGCGATCTGGAGGGTGCGGCGGCACCGGCCTTCCGCGGATCCGAGGTGACGCTCTCGCTTCGCCCGTTCCAGATCCTGACCCTGCGCCTGGTACCCGCCGGAAACGACGCCTCGCCCGCCGACGCGGGCTGAGGGCCGTAGCTGCCGGGGCGTGGTCCGAGAGGAGTTCCGTCCGCCCGGAGCCGGGGAGCGGGCGGGACTCCCCGTGCACGGCCTGAGCGCTCCGCGGCGGCCGGCGTCCCGCGGAGAAGCGACGAACCACCCGTCGAGGGGACACTTGCCCCGGCAGTGCCGGTGAGCCGCCCTGGTCCTGCTGCGCAGGCCGTCGCGTGCGGGGAGTGCCAGGATGTTCCCATGGATGTCCGGACAAGAAACCATGTATCGGTGACGGGCCGGGAAGGCGGTCCGGTGGTCATGCTGGCCCATGGTTTCGGATGTGATCAGAACCTCTGGCGTCTCGTAGCGCCCGCCCTGGAGGAGCACTTTCGGGTGGTCCTCTTCGATCACGTGGGGGCGGGGCGCTCCGATCTGTCCGCCTGGAGCCCGGAGCGGTACTCCACGCTGGATGGTTATGCGCAGGACGTCATCGAAATATGCCGGGAGCTCGGCCTCGGTCCCGTGGCCTTCGTCGGGCATTCGGTCAGTTCCATGATCGGCGTCCTCGCGGCCGTGCGGGAGCCCGGCCTCTTCGACAAGCTGATCCTCCTCACCCCGTCGCCCTCGTACATCGACGACGGTGACTACCACGGCGGATTCAGCGAGCTGGACATCGACGAGCTGCTCGAGTCGCTGGAAAGCAACTACCTCGGCTGGTCCGCGACCATGGCACCGGTGATCATGGGCACCCCGGAACGCCCCGAACTCGGTGAGGAGCTCACCAACAGCTTCTGCCGAACGGATCCGGACATCGCACGGGTATTCGCGCGAGCCACCTTCCTCTCCGACAACCGCGCGGATCTCGCCAAGGTGACCGTGGCGACGCTCATCGCCGAGAGCGCGCGCGACACCATCGCTCCGCGTGAGGTGGGCGCCTTCGTCCACGCGCAGATCCCCGGCAGCCGACTGGTCACTCTGGACTCGACGGGCCACTGCCCCCAGCTGAGCGCCCCCGAGGAGACGACCCGGGCGATCACCGCCTTTCTGCAGGGGCCGTGACGGTGAACCCGGGCGGCGAGGAGGCCAACGGCTTGTGGGCGGCCGGGGACCGCGACCAGGAACAGCTGTCGTTCGCCGCCCTGCTGGAGGACAGCGCGGAGGACCTGTACGAGAACGCGCCCTGCGGCTACCTCTCCACGCTGATGGACGGGCGGATCGCCAAGGTCAACGGAACCCTGCTGAAGTGGCTCGGCTACCGCCGGGAGGAACTGGTGGGCCACAGGAAGTTCCCCGACCTGTTGACCATCGGCGGCAGGCTCTACCACGAGACGCATTTCTCGCCGTTGCTGCACATGCAGGGTGAGGTCAACGGCATCGCGCTGGAGCTCAAGGCCGCCGACGGGAGCCGGCTGCCCGTCCTGGTCACTTCCAAGGTCAAGCAGGACCGGGACGGTGAACCGCTGCTGATCCGCACCACCCTCCTGGATGCCCGGGACCGGCGTGCCTACGAGCGTGAGCTCCTGCGCGCCCGGCAGGAGGCCGAGCGCGACCGTGAACGGCTGCAGCGCCTCGCCACGACTCTGCAGCGCACCCTGATCCCGCCTGCGCTCGAACCGGTTCCGGGCCTGGACGTCGCCGAGCACTATCACATCGCTTCCTCGGACGAGGTGGGCGGGGATTTCTACGATCTGTTCCCGCTGGCCCACGGACGATGGGGCTTCTTCATGGGGGACGTGCGCGGCAAGGGCGCCGACGCGGCCGTGGTGACGTCACTGGCGCGGTACACCCTGCGAGCCGCTGCCGTCTCCGACCCGGAACCGGCTGCGGTCCTGGCCAACCTCAACACCGCACTCAACCTCCAGCCGCAGGAGGACGAGCCCCGGTTCTGCACGGTGATCTTCGGCCTGCTGACCTGCGCGGGCAACGGCACGGGAGTGCACATCGTGCTGGCCGGCGGCGGGCACCCCCCTGCCGTGCTGTTGCGTGCCGACGGCAGTGCCGAGTACCAACCCACTCCGGGCGGCCAGTTGGCAGGAGTCGTCCAGGACGCCCAGTTCACCACGGTCACCGTTGAGCTGCGTCCCGGCGACACCCTGCTGCTCTACACCGACGGTCTGACCGAAGCGCGTACCTCGAACGCAGGCGAACGCTATGGCGAGGAGGCCCTCCTCGGCTTCGTCCGGGCCCTCGCACCCGCCTCCGCCACCGGCGTCGTCAAAGCTCTCACCGGCCTCCTGGACTCGTTCGGTGAAGGACTCGACGACGACACCGCGCTCCTGGCGATGAGCGTTCCCCCGGCCGGACGATGAGCGGAACCGGGGCCGCGGGGCTTCTCCTTCCCCTCCGGTCACGCGATGACCGCCACCACCTCGTTCGCCGTACTGCTCCTCGTAGTGCTGCCGCTGGTGCCCCGTGGCCTGCAGAGAAGCCTCTGTCGGAGCGTGTCGGTGCTCTCGGTCCCGGGCGTGGGTTTCACCCGGACCGCGCTGGGCGTCCACTGGTTCAGCGACGTGGTCGGCGGGGGCAGGCCAGACTGTCCCCATGGCACAGCAACGGTTGCACTTCGACGGATGGATCGGAGCCGTCGGCACGGCCTCCGGGACGCGGCTCGTGTGGGGGCATTGGCCACGGTCGCCGTTCGGGGCGTTCAGCGATGTCATGATCGAGCACCCGGACGGCGAGCGCCGTCTGCTCGCCCCCTCCCGCCGGATCGCCGCATTCGTCGCGGACACCTACACGTTCGAGCACGTGGAGGTGGTGCCGGTGGAGGTCAGGCATGACGGTAACCGCTGGCACGTCAGTGCGGGGCCGCTCGTACTGGACCTCGTCACCGGTTCCCGGAGCGTCCTGGGGCGGCTGCTGTGCGCGGTGCCGGCGCCCCTGGCCCGCAGCCGCACCTGGGCCGCCGTCTGCGACGTACCGGCCCGCCTGCTGCCGGGTGTCCGCACGCTGGGGCGCGCAGGCCCGGACCGCCGTGAGTGGTACGGGGCCCGGGACCTGCACCGTGTGCGTGCGGCAACGGCGGTGCTGGGCGGCCGGAACCTCGGCGGACTCGCTCCCGTCGAGCCCCCGGTCACCTTCGGTTTCGGGTCGGCACCCCGCGTCCCGTCGGTCGTCCGGGTCACCTCCACCGTGGAGATCACCGGGGCCCCGGGCCACCGTCCGGCCTCCACCGGCTGACGGCCCATGAGCACCGGTGGGCGGCCCCGTGACCGGCCGGCCGGAGCCCTGTCGTCCGGGCCCGAGCGCGTGGGTTAGCCTTGCCGACGCAATCCGACACGGGGTGCCCCGACCAGCGGGGCTGAGATCACACCCGTCGAACCTGAACCAGTTAGCACTGGCGGAGGGATGTCATCGATGTCATTTCCACCTGCTCCGAGCGGCCCCGCAACCACCGGCCACCCGCCCGTACTCGACGGGCCAACGAGCTCCGCCTCCGGTGATCTGCGCATTGAGACCCGCGGGATCGCCCCGGTCCCCGAGTCTCACCGCTACGGTGCTCCGGGGCGGCTGTTCACCGTGTGGTTCGCCCCGAACCTCACGATGACGGGCGTCTTCACCGGCACGATCGGCATCGTCCTCGGGCTGGACTTCACCACCGCACTGGTGGCTGTCGTCCTCGGCACCCTCGTGGGCGCCGCGCCGACCGCGTACCTCGGGACCTGGGGCAGTCTCACGGGTACGGGGCAACTCCCGCTGGCGCGGCTCGCTTTCGGCCGGGCCGTTGCCGTGCCGGGGGTACTGCAGTGGCTGTCGTCGGTCGCGTGGGACGCGCTGATCGGCCTCTTCGGCGGGGACGCGCTGGCTCGACTGTGCGGATGGCCGTTCTGGCTGGGCGTGCTCGCGATGATGGTGGGGCAGGGCCTGCTCGGTGTCTTCGGCTACGAGGCGATACACCGACTGCAGAAGATCATGACCTTCGTGCTGGCCGCCGCCTTCGTCGCGCTGGCCGTCAAGCTCCTCGACGGCATCGACCCCACCACCAGCGGGTCGGTACACGGCGCCGACCGCGCCGGCGCCTTCGTGCTCACCAGCACCATCGCGCTCAGCCTCGCACTGTCCTGGGCCCCGTACGCCAGCGACTTCAGCCGGTACCTGCCACGGTCCGCCTCCCGCCCCCGCATGTTCTGGTACACGCTTCTCGGTCTCTCGGTCTCCTTCGTCGCGGTGCAGGCGCTCGGCCTGTGGGGAGCATCCGCCTTCACCGACCAGACCGCGAAGGGCGTCGACGAGCTGCTGGGAGGCGGCGCGCTCGGCGCGTTCGGACTGCTGGCCGTCGCGCTGGCGGCGCTGTGCAGCAACGCGATGAACGACTACAGCGGCTCTCTGGCCCTTCAGACCGTCGGGGTGCCCGTCCCACGGCCGCTGGCGGCGGCGCTCTCTGCCGTACTCGGCTTCCCGCTGGTGCTGTGGATGCACGCCGCGGACACCACGGCCCGCTTCCAGAACGTGCTGCTGTTCGTCGGTTACTGGATACCCGGATTCGTGGCGGTGGTGGCCGTCGACTGGTTCGCGCGCGCCAGGGCGAGGGGCGGAGCTCCGTTCGAGCCGGCTGTCGAGGGCGACCGCCCCCAGCCGTGGGTACCCGCTCTCGTGGCGTTCGTCGTCGCTTTCGGCGCGGCGGTTCCGTTCATGGACACGAGCCTGTACGTGGGGCCGGTGGCCGCGGCTCTGCACGGCGCGGACCTGGCGTACTACGTCGCGTTCGTCGCGGCGCTCGCCGTCTACGCACCTGTGCGGCTGCGCCGCCGCTGATCCGGTGGGGTCACTGGACGGGTGTGCGCCCGCGCTCCGGACACGGGATGATCGCGGCCATGATGATGACTCATGAGGGCTGCTCGCCGACCGTCCATCCCACGGCCTATGTCGCTCCGACCGCCACGCTGTGCGGGGACGTGCGGGTGGGCGCCGGGTGCCGGGTGCTGTTCGGTGCGGTGCTCACCGCCGAGGGCGGGCCGGTGGAGGTCGGCGAGGGCAGCATCGTGATGGAGAACGCGGTCCTGCGGGGTACCCGGCGGGACCCGCTGGTGCTGGGGCGGCAGGTGCTGGTGGGCCCCACCTCCAGCCTGGCCGGCTGCCGGGTCGAGGACGAGGTCTTCCTGGCCACCGGCAGCCGCGTCTTCAACGGCGCACGGATCGGCAGCCGCTCCGAAGTGCGGATCAACGGCATCGTGCATCTGCGCACGGTGCTGCCGGCCGACTCGACGGTACCGATCGGCTGGGTGGCCGTCGGTGACCCGGCGCGCATTCTCCCGCCGGAGGACCACGACGGGATCTGGGGGGTGCAGAAGGAACTGGACTTCCCCGGTTACGTATTCGGCCTCGACCGCCCGGCCGAGGGCGAGAGCCTGATGCCGGCGATCTCGGAACGTCTCGGCCGCGGCCTCGGGCGTCACAGCGACGACCGCCGGATCTGAGCCCCGCGCGAGGCCCTCCGGCCTGCCGTCCACCGCCCGGCCTCACCGGGCGGGACCCGATGTGTGGGCCTGCGGCGCCACCCCGAGGGACGGGCCCCGCTGCTCCCGCACGGTCGATGCTCAGACGTTGACTCGCGGGACGCTCTCGTTCCAGGTGCGGGAGAAGACCCTGCGGCCGTCCTCGTAGCCGTCCAAGGTGGCATCGACGTGGAAATCGGTCTCGTCCGACGTCAGTACCGTGCGCGTCTCCACCCGGACATCCCATCCGGGACGCCTGAACCGCATGGTCCAGGCCGCCTCACCGCTCACCGATCCGAAGTCGTCGGCGATGGAGGTGTACTTCTCGCAGGCCCTCAACCCGACCTCGATCCCGTTCTCCTCGTACCTCTGCACTCCCCGGTCCTTCACGATGTCGAGGGAGGAGTGGTAGTCGACGAGGTCCCTGGACACGGTCCATGCCTGTTCGGGCTCCGTCAACTGGGTGACCTCCGAGGGTTCGCACCCCTCGGGCTCGCCGAAAGGCGCCAACGGCACGTCGTCCGGGGCCGCCGCGGGCCGGACCGGCAGGGTGAGGGAGCTCCCGGTCTCATGAACGCTCAGCCGGGCAGGTGAGGGCGCCGGCCAGACGAGCGGCCAGTACGAGGTCGAGAGCGAGAGGCGCACGCGGTGTCCGGCGGGGAATACCTGGGCGACTCCGTTGAGCGGGATCCGGACCCGATAGACCCTGCCGGGTTCGAGTGGCTCAAGAGCGCCGTCACTCGATCGGTGCGCGAGGTTGAGCACCCCGTAGGTCACCCGGGTCGCACGGCCGTCGGGCGCGACGTCCGACAGGCGGACGGTGACCTGCGCCGCCCGGTTCGACGAGGACACCAGCAGTTCCGCGGCTGGGGCGCCGAGGATCTCCAGTCGTTCCGTCAGGGGCTGCGTATCGAAGACGAGTGAGCCGCCGTCCTCCTCACGCTGGTCGTACGGCAGATCCGGCGGGGCGTTGTAGGAGGCCCACTTCCCGGCGAACTGACCTACGGAGAGCGGCGATTGGATCGAGTGCACGAGCCCGGCGGATTCGCCCGCGTCCGCCGGCCCGGGGCCCTGCCCTTCGCACACGATGGAGCGGTCACGCAGGGGGTGGACCACCTCCTCGATGTTGGGCGACGGCCAGTCCGGCTCGCCCACCCAGCGCCCCGGGCGCTCCTGGTAGGAGGTGGACGGCGGCACGCTCTCCTGCATCCAGGCCCTGATCATGGGGCCGTCCATGACGCCGTTGTCGATGCCCTTGAGCCAGCGGTCCCACCACCGGACCACCTCTTGGAGGTACCCGATGGCCGGTCCCGGTTCACCGAGGTGCGGGAGCTTGTGCGACCAGGGGCCGATCAGCCCCTTGCGGGGTACGTCGACACGGCTCAGGAGACGTGTCACCGCGTTGGAGTACCCGTCCGCCCAGCCGCTGGAGGCGAGCACGGGACAACGCAACGCCCGGTAGTCCTCGCTGAGCGAGGCGTGGCGCCAGTAGTCGTCACGGTGCTGATGCCGCAGCCATTCGAGTACCCACGGTCGAGCGGCTTCCAGCCGCTGGTTCCACATGTCGCGCCAGCACTCGCCGACCACGTCCGGATCGGGAGGGCAGGTGGCATAGGCGAACATCGTCCCGGCCTCGGCCAGGTTGTCGGACAGCATGGCGCCGCCGACGTAGTGCATGTCGTCCGCGTACCTGTCGTCGGTGAAGGAGGCGATGACGATGGCACGCAGGCTCGGCGGCTGCCGGGCGGCGACCTGGAGCGCCGAGAAGGCGCCCCACGAGATGCCCATCATCCCCGTACTGCCGTCGCACCAGGACTGCTCGGCGAGCCAGGCGAGCACTTCTTCGGCATCGCGCTGTTCCCGTTCCAGGTACTCGTCCCGAAGGACCCCTTCCGACTCCCCCGTGCCTCGCAGGTCGACCCGCACGCAGGCATAGCCATGGCCGGCGATGTAGGGGTGGTGGATTGCGTCGCGGGTGGAGGTCAGGTCGTTCTTCCGGTAAGGAATGGCCTCCAGGATCGCCGGGACAGGTTCGGCGTCCGACCCGGTGGGGCGCCAGACCCTCGCTGACAGCCGGACGCCGTCCGACATGGTGATGGTGACATGGTCCTCCTTCCGAACCGCGTACGGCAGTTGACCGACATGTCGCATTCCGATGGCCTGCTCCCTCCTGCTCCTGTCCCCGTTCACGGCGTCTCCCGGTCACGGCCGCCCGGAGCCGTTTCGTCGAAGGTGAGGCCCAACGCGGCGACGCACTGGTCGAACTTGCGCCGCAGGCCCTTCTCGTCGTCCGCTCCGGTGAAGATGTGCGCGACCTCGTAGCTGTAGCTGTCCTGCTGGGACACGGAGGAGAGCTTCTGCCCTTCGGCGGGCACGACGTCGATGCGCACTCCGGGGATGCGGCGTTCGACGGCAGCGAGGTCGGACGGTGTGGGCACGTGGTGCACCTTGCCTTCGCCGAACCAGCGGTAGTACCACTTGGCGGCCATGCGGTACGGCCCCTGGCCACGGGGCGCCGCAGGATCGAGTCCGAGCGCGAGACGGATCATCCTGTGGTGATTGGCGGTTCCGTCGACATACGCGAAGAGCTCCGCATGTGACTGGGAATGCCTTGGATTTATCTCCAGCAGGCTGATCTCCTCGGTCTTCGGGTCATAGAAGTACTCGATGCTGAATGTGGCTGAATCCATTCCTATCTGTCGCATCGTTCGCCGGCTCACCTCATGCAGCTTCCGGATCACCTTCGGAGGGAGCGCGCTCGGGTACTGGTGGCGCAGGAAACAAGGCGACCCCGGGTAGTTGATCGAGTCGAGCACTCCGTAGACGGTGACTTCTCCTTCGTGGACATAGCCTTCCACGGCCACTTGGAGACCGGTCATGGCCTCCTCCGCAAGACAGACCTGGCCGCCCACACCGGCCATTTCCGGAGGCAGTTCGAGCAGGCTGAGCACTGCGTCGAACGGCCTTCCGACCCGGCCGATCCCCTGTCGTATCCGGTCGACGGCCGCGCGGAACTCCGTGATGTCCGCGACCGAGTAGGCGAGTTCCGAGGAGTAGGCGAGAGCAGGCTTGAGCCACATGGGAAAGGCCACGCCGTCGGGCGGCCGGGGGTCCGCGCTGTCGAGGTCCACCCGTCCGAAGTTCGGGTAGGCGTCGATGACCTTCCGCTGTTCCAGCCTGCTCCAGTACTTGTGCTCGCATTTGACGACGGATTCCAGGCTGGTGGTACGTGTGTGGTACTCCCGGCCCAGCATCGGCACGAGCGTGCTGACCGGGAAGTCCCAGTAGCCGACGATCGCGTCGATGCTGCCGTCATGCGCGTCGAGGACCGCGCGGGCCCGGCTCATCAGATCGGCGACCGAGACCTCGCCCTCCTGCAGCTCCTGGATGCTGAGCAGGGGATGGAACCTGTACGTGTCGGCGTCCGGGACAGCGTTCAGCGTCGGCAGGTTGGCGTCATCGAGCCCGAGCACGAAGATGTTCCGCTGGTGGGACACGGCGTTGTCCTTTCGTGAGGGTTCACGACGCGTACCCGCCCCACGCGCTCCGAACCGGCGTCCGAGAACCGGCTGGCCGAGTTCTGCAGAGCACACAACTGCGGGGTGCCCCCGGCCTGTTGGCCGGGGGCACCCCGCACTGCTGACTGGTCGTCGACGACTACCAGCGGTACCAGCGGCCACGGTGGCCGCCCGCTCCCACAGAACGCATGACAAAGCCGAGCAGCCACACAGCCAGCACGATCACTGCCACGATCCACAAGGCCTTCAATGCGAATCCGGCACCGAAGAGAACGAGAGCGAGCAGGAGAACAAGAAGCAGGGGAACCATGTTTATCAACCTCCAGGACCTCGAATACCCGGACCACCACCTCTCATGCATCCGAAACTGCGGGTTTCCCCGCCGGGACCACGGGAACAATTTGCCGCTCGGCCGTGCAGCTTTCTCCCCTCTACGCCCGCTCTCCTCCTTCCGCGAACTCTCCGGGACACAGATGCATGAGGACGGGGAGGCAGGGCAGGCGGTCTCCCGAGAGAGCGTCACCGCTTTTGCACGGGGCGCCGACACCGTCCGCCGATTCACGTGCGGAAGGTGAAGAATCTCTATGAAGGAGCCATTTCATGAGTGACAACATCTGGGGCTACCAGCCGACCGCCAACTACACCGCGGGCACCGACCTGATCGGATACAAGGTCGAAGCCACCGACGGGAGCATCGGAAAGGTCGACAAGCACTCGGACGAAGTCAACTCCTCGTACCTCGTGGTGGACACCGGTCTCTGGATCTTCGGCAAGCACGTCCTGCTCCCGGCCGGCACGGTACTCAGTGTCGATCCGGACGAACAGCGGATCAACGTCGATCTGACGAAGGACCAGATCAAGAACTCCCCCGAGTTCGACAAGGACAAGCACGTCGGCGACGCCGGATACCACGAGCAGGTCGGGGACTACTACCGCGGCCACCGCCGCACCTGAGTCTCGCGACACGGCAGTGGACAGGGGCCCGACCGGAGAATCCGGCCGGGCCCCTGTCGGCAGCTCGGCCACGACGCCGGCGCGACCGCGCAGTGCCGCTGTTTGACCTTGACACGGTGGCAGGCCCTTCACTGCTTGCCGAGGAGGTGGTCGAGATGACGGCCATGAGACAGGACACGGACGCGTTGCAAGCGCTCCAGGGGCTGGAGGACAGCCGTTCCTCCGTGCGGCTGCGAGCCGCTCTGGCGGTCGGCACGGCGCCCGACCCGGGCTTCGTCGACACGCTCGTGCAGCGGTGCGGGGTCGAGCCCGACTTCTTCGTCCGCGACATGCTGACCTGGGCGCTCACCCGCCACCCGGTGTCCACGACGCTCCCCCGGGTGGTCCGTGAGCTCCGTTCGGAGCATGCGCAGGCCCGGAGCCAGGCACTGCACACCCTGTCCAAGATCGGGGACCGGCAGGCCTGGCCGGCCCTCACGCGGGCGCTGCTGTCCGACGCCGACCAGGAGGTCGCACGGACTGCCTGGAGGGCCGCGGTCGTGCTCGTACCGGAGGGCGAGGAGTCCGCCCTGGCCGTGGTGCTCGCGACGCAACTCGGGCGCGGGGACCGCGAGACGCGGCTGAGCCTCAGCCGCGCTCTGGTCGCACTGGGTGAGGTCACCGCACCGGCTCTGCGCGTGTCGTCAACGGCTCCCGACCCACAGGTGCGGGTACACGCACTCGCCACACAGCGACTGCTGCGCGATCCGGACGCCGGGTTCGAGTTCGCGATCGAGGAGGCGAAGCGCGTCGTCGCCCTCGGCGGGCACGGCCAGGGGTGACAATGGGACGTGTTGATCGGTGAGGTGGCGCAAAGGTCCGGGGTCAGTGCCCGGATGCTCCGGCATTACGAGTCGCTCGGTCTGGTACGGCCGTCGGGCCGGACGGGGTCCGGCTACCGGGAGTACTCCGGAGAGGACATCCGGCGCATCTTCCACATCGAGAGCCTGCGGTCGCTGGGCCTGTCGCTGCGTGAGGCCGGACGCGCGCTCGACGATCCGGGCTTCACGCCCTCGGAACTCGTCGGCGATCTCATCCGTCAGACCCGCGAACGCATCGCGGCCGAGACCGACCTGCTCACGCGGCTGAGCCGGATCGACGCCGCGGATCCCGTCGGCTGGGAGGGCGTCCTCCAGGTCGTCGCGCTTCTCCAGGCCCTGGGTTCGAAGAGCCCCGACGCGCGCCAACGCGCGGCCCTCGCCTCGGGCGACGAGGTTCCGATTCCGGTGGAGGCACTGGTCGAGGCAGCGCTGAGCGAGGCCGATACGAACGTGGCCGGAGCTCTGCGATGGGCCCTGGCCCGATCCGGCGACGGCGTTCCCGGACTGCTCGCGCGGGGCCTCGGCTCGCCGGTTGCCGCGGTACGGGAGCGTGCTGTCCGGTCACTCGCCGAGATTCCGGGTGAGGACGCGACCGAGGAGCTGCGGCACGCCCTGGCGAATGCCGACATCGTGGTCCGCGGGCACGCGGCTCTGGCCCTCGGCACACGTGGCGAGACCGAGGCGGTCCCGGTCCTCGTCGCCATGATCGTGGACGGCGGGAACGACACCGATGCGGCCGACGCCCTGAGCGTGCTCGCCGGCGACGCCGCGACGGCGGACGGGATCGCGACGGAACTCGTCGGCCGTCTGACGGACGACTCCACCGGAGCAGCTGCCCGCGGGCGGCTGACGCAGGCGCTGGCCGCCGTTCCGGGGGCGGTGGCGTCATCCGCCCTCGTGGAACTGTCGCGTGACGGGGACCGTGCCGTCGCGCTGACCGCGACCTACCTTCTGCGGCTGCGGGGCGGACGGTAGCGCCCGGTTGACTCCCCGGTCCGCAGCCCCACACGCGCGGGCCCGGCACGCAACGTCCGCCGCACGCCGGAAAGCGTCTCCCGGCGTGCGGCGTGCGGCGTCCCGTGGGCCGGTCAGGGCAGGATCTCGACGTACCCATCCGTTCCATGCACACGGATCCGCTGCCCGTCCCGGATCAGCCGGGTGGCCTGCTGCACGCCCACGACCGCCGGCAAGCCGTACTCCCGCGCGATCACCGCGCCATGGGTCATCACGCCGCCCACCTCAGTCACCAGGCCCGCGATCCCGACGAACAGCGGCGACCAGCTGGGGTCCGTGAAGGCCGTGACCAGGATGTCGCCCGCTTCGAGATCGGCCTCCGACATGTCGAGGATGACGCGGGCCCTTCCCTCGATCGTCCCGGCGGAGACAGGGACACCGGTCAGAGCACCGGCCGGCACGTCGTCGCGCCGGTACGCCCCCGTGAGCGCCTCACCGTCCGAAGTGAGAACCCGCGGCGGTGTGAGCGCGTGGTACGACCGGAAGGCGTCCTTGCGGCGCTGGATCAGCCGGTCGTCCAGCCGGTTCGAGCGCACGACGTCGTGGAGCTCCTGGAACGTGAGGTAGAAGATGTCCTCCCTGTCGCGGAGCACGTCGTCCTCGACGAGGCGCTCGGCCTCCCGCAGCAGGGCCTGCTTGTAGACGAAGGTACGGCTGACGATGCCGTACTTCGGATACTCCCGGTACCCGATGAACGTCCTCACCCGGTCGATCATCCGCTTGGCCTCGTCAGCCTTCTGATTCCCGTCCGGCAGAACCCGCAGGCGTGAGAGCACCTCTTGTTCCTTCTTCTCCGCCCGCTCCCGCCCTTCTTCGAACCGCCGCCCGGCAGCGCCTGGATCGAAGTTCCTGACGTTGTCGAGGATCACGGGCACGAGCGTGGTGGGGCGTTCGCGCCAGCGTGGCCTCGTGATGTCGATCTCGCCGACGCAGCGCATGCCGTACCGGTCGAGGTAGGCCTCGATGGCGTCGCGTGCTTCGGGCCCGCCCTCGACTTTCGCCAGTTCGTCGAGGAAGGCGTCGTCCTCGACGTGTTCGACGCCCCGGAGGAAGTCCACCACCTCCGACCGCGGGCGGATCACGTCCGCGACGTCGAGCAGCGCCAGCCCCATCTCCGACGTGACGTTGTCAGGAGCGGACAGCGTGAGCGTGTCGGCCGCGTTCTTCTCGCCCAGCCACTCCTCCAGCTTGTCGTTGAGCCACCAGCTGGCCTCCATACCGGCCATGATCACCTGCATGCTCAGCCGGTCGCCGAGGACGCGTTTGTGCTCCTCGAAGGCCTCCAGCAGGAAGTCGAACAGCGCCGGTCCGGTCTTTGTCCGGATATCGCGCTCCAGGGCGGCGACCGACGCCCGGCTGACCTCGATCAGGCCGGTGACGATGGCCGGATCGGTGTCGATCGGGGCGGGCGCACCTCCGGCCGGCGGCTTCCCGGGGCCTGGGTCGGGGAGCGAAGGGACGAAGTCGTCACGGTCGAGGACGGTCTCCAGGGCGTCCCTGACCAGCGGATCGCCCTTCCCCATGATGTCCAGGAGGGCGGCGCGGCTCGCGGGCGAGGCCAGACGCGCGGTGACGTCGACGAACAGCCTTCCGCCGGCCTCGTGCATCGCCACCATGGCTGTCCGCTGCCACATGGAGAACCCCAGCGGCTTCATGGGGTCGGTCATCATCTGCTGATGGCCCACGGAGACGTAGACGTGGTTGTCCTGGTCGTCGGTCTCGGGGACGGGGAACAGGGTGGTGACCGGCCGGCTCTGAACGATCTGGAAGCCGTCGTGGACGAGACACCACTCGATGTCCTGCGGGCGGCCGAAATGTGCTTCGATCCGCCGCCCGAGCCCCACGAGGCGCACCACCTGCGCGTCCGTCAGCGCAGGCCGCTCCTGGCGCTGTGCGTCGATCGCCACTTCCTGCGTGCCGCCGTCCGGCAGGGCGACCACGGCACGCTCCTTGGCGGCGATGGTCCTGGCGGCGACCTCGCCGTCCCGGACCTTGAAGACGTCCGGGTTCACCAGGCCGGAGACCAGTGCCTCACCGAGGCCGAAGCCGGCGTCGACGGTGGCGACCTTGCGGTTGCCGGTGACGGGGTCGGCGGTGAAGAGGATGCCGGCGGCCTCCGGGAAGACCATCTGCTGGACGACCACGGCCATCTGGACCGTGCGGTGGTCGATGCCGTTGCGCTGACGGTAGGTCACGGCCCGCTCGGTGAAGAGCGAGGCCCAGCACCTGCTGATGTGCCGGAGGATCGCCTCCGGGCCCAGGACGTTCAGGTACGTGTCCTGCTGGCCGGCGAACGAGGCCGTCGGCAGGTCCTCCGCCGTCGCGCTGGACCGGACCGCGTAGGCGGCGCTGTCGCCGAGCCGGGCGAGCGCGCGGGTGATCACCGCCGCGAGATCGGCCGGGACGGCGACCCCTTCGATGGTCCGGCGGATCTGCGCACTGAGCGTGCGGATCGTCTCCCGGTCGTCGGGGTCCAGACGCGACAACTCATCGAGCCGATCGTCGATCGACGGCGCTTCCGCCATGACGCGCCTGAAGGCGTCCGTCGTCACACAGAAGCCGGGCGGCACCCGGACACCCTCGATCTGCGACAGCCCGCCCAGGTGCGCGCCCTTGCCACCGACGAGTGCCACCTGCGTCTCGTCAGCCTCTTGCAGATCCCGCACGTACTGCTCGTTCATCGCGATACCTCCGAGGCAGTCGTGGCCCATTGCCCTGCACCGGCCGATCGAATCACAGCCGCCTCCCCCTGCGCCGTACCTCTTGCCAGCCACGTCGTCGTCACCGGCTGCCCTCCGTCCGACGGCCCGAGCGGCGCGCACACGCGCACCACCCCGCCGCAGACCCACACTCGCGCGGCTGCGTCCACCACTTCTCCGACGTCACCGCGTCCCCCATACATCGACAACTCACGCACGTCGTGCTCCCAAATCCGCAGGCTGTGGCCTCGGCGGACGATTCTGCGCCACCACCGGGGCCTTGCCGCAAGCCCCCCAGTGCGCTATACGTTAGGAGTGGCAAGGAGAGTGATCTCCTTGCCTTTCTCCTGTGCCGCCTCCTGCGGCCGACAGCCCGTCCGGCCACCGGACGCGCGTGAGCGAGCCCGTCTCCGTGCCGTCGGCTCGCCGTCTCCTGCCCGCGGCTTCACCAGAGGTGGAGCTCCGGCTCCCCATGCTCTCCGTCTCGGCCGGGACGGGTACGAGTCTGCCGTTCCGTTCGCTGCGCGTTCGCGTGGAGTTGCGCCAATGGACCATCAGAGTTGACGTGCACACGCCTTGACGAGTGACGGCCGGGACACGCACCGTTGCTGAGCGGATCTTTCCCAGGGGGGTACATGAACAGCAAGGTCCTCGGCACGGCTACAGTCCTGGCCCTCTTGGCCGTGCTGGGCGCATCGCCCGCGCCCGCTTCTTCCGAGCCGCGTCCCGGGCCGGCGCGTGCTCTGCCGCTGGGTGCCGCAGGCCTGGCCGAGACGCGCAGCACGCGGACGCTGCAGCCCGGTGTCACCCTCACACGGATCGTGCGCGGTGCCGATGCTCCGGCGCTTGCGTGGACCGTCGAGGTGTCGATACCCGGCGGTGCCACCTCGCCGGATCCCGACGCGCCGCCGACGGCGCTCAAGGACCGGGCCAGTGCCGATGAACTGACCGCGGACATCGAGCGGGACGGTTTCGACGCCCGCGCCGAGCAGGTCATGACGCCGGCCGTCGCCGACTACGCCGGCGGATCGCTCGGGTGGCGGGTCCGGGTCGGGCGGTTCGGCACGCAGGCCGCGGCGGCGGCCGAGCTCACCCTGCTGAGGAAGGCCGGCTACGCCGGGTCCGCCGTGTACACCGGCTGGGACGGCGAGCCGACGGACCGTGGTCCGTGGCGGATCGACGTGCTCACCATCGACCCGGGCCGGTTCAGCGGCCGGCTCGAAGCGTCGTACGGCCCCGATCTGGAGAACCGCGAGAAGACCAGTGAGCTGGCGGCCGCGGCCGGTGCGACCGCGGGGGTCAACGCCGGTTTCTTCGTGCTCGATCCGAAGGCGGGCGCACCGGGTGATCCGGCCGGTGTCGGCGTCTACGACGGCCGGGTCCTGAGCGAGCCGGTCAACGGTCGGCCCGGCCTGGTGATTCACGGCAACGGCCGGCACAGCACGGTGGCCCGGCTGACCTGGGCGGGGCGTGTCGTCGGCCGGGGCGTGTCGCAGGCGCTGGACGGCGTCGACCGCGTTCCGGGCCTGATCCGGAACTGCGGCGGCACCGCGGACGACACGCCGACCTCACTGCCCCTGCACGACGTCACGTGCTCCGACCACGACGAACTCGTCGCGTTCACGCCCGACTACGGGCGGCAGACGCCGCATGGCGAGGGCACCGAGGCCGTACTGGACACCCGCGGCCGCGTCCTGGAACTGCGGTCGCCGCGCGGCGGACCGCTGCCGGAGGGCGGCAGCTCCGTTCAGGCGACCGGCACCCGCGTCGCCCAGCTGACCGCCCTCGCCCGGGTAGGCCGGCCCCTGCGCGTCGAGAAGACGTTGCGGGACGGCAACGGCCACAAGGTGTCGCCGTCACCGACGACCAGCATCCTCAACGGAGGCCCCGAACTGGTCCGGGACGGGCGCCTGCACGTCACGCCCGCCGCCGACGGGATGGTGCAGTCCGGCAATCCGAGCTTCTACTACGGCTGGATGCACAAGCGGAATCCGCGCACGCTGGCCGGGGTCGACGCCGCGGGCCGGACCGTTCTGGTCACGGCCGACGGGCGCAGCACCGGCGCCCTCGGGCTGAGCATCCCCGAGAGCGCCGCCGTGGCCCGGGCACTCGGCCTGCGCGACGCGGTCAATCTCGACGGCGGCGGGTCGACCACGATGGTGGTCGACGGAGTCATGATCAACGATCCGTCCGACGCGGCCGGTGAACGCCCCGTCGGGGACGCGCTGCTGATCCTGCCCGACCGGAGCTGACCAGACCGCGGGCCGGGACGGGAAGACCCCGGCTCGCAGCCCCCACCGTCCACCGACAGGAGTCGCCATGACCGCCGTTCCGATCCGAAGAGCCCGCCTGCTGCTCATCGTGGGGGCACTGCTGTTCACACTGATGTCGAACGCGTCCGTGTCGGCCGCCGCGGAGCCCGGCGGGGCCGCCCCGTCCCGGGGTGCCGAGGTCGTCGCCGTCACCCAGGCCGCCGACCGGCAGGTCGACCTGTCGGTTCGTTCTCCGGCGCTCGGAGGCCGGACGGTGAACGTGCGCCTGCTCACGCCGGACGGCTGGGATCCGGGCGACCGGAGCCGGCACTGGCCGACTCTCTGGCTGCTGCACGGCTGCTGCGGGGACTACACGTCGTGGACCGCCAAGACCGATGTCGCGCAGACCGACAGTCTGCGCGACGTCCTCGTGGTCATGCCGGAGGCCGGCTGGAACGGCTGGTACAGCGACTGGTGGAACTACGGCCGGGGCAGCGACCCGGCGTGGGAGACCTTCCACACCAAGGAACTGCGTCGCCTGCTCGAACAGGGCTGGGGGGCGAGCAGCAATCGCGTCGTGGCGGGACTGTCGATGGGCGGCCAGGGCGCCCTGATGTACGCCGCCCGGCACCCCGGCATGTTCAAGGCGGCCGCCTCGTACTCCGGCTCCGCGCATCCACTGCTCGACGACGAGTCGGTCAACCGCATCATGGGGTACTTCGCCGGTCAGGGCGACGACCCGCTGCGGGTCTGGGGCGATCCGGTCGCGCAACGCGATGTCTGGGCGGCCCACGACCCGTTCCATCTGGCCAAGCGCCTCAGGTCGACCCCGGTCTACCTGTCCTGCGGCGACGGCACCGCCGGTCCGCTGGATCCGCCGGGCAGCACGAACGCCCTGGAGGCGGACTTCAACCGGCAGAACCACGCCCTGGCGAGCGAGCTCGAACGCGTCGGCGCACGGCAGGTGGTCACTCACTTCTACGGGCCGGGCACCCACCGCTGGGGGTACTGGGAGCGCGAGTTGCACGCGTCACTGCCGATGCTGCTCCATGCTCTGCGGACCGACCGCTGAGCGGGTACGGACAGCTGCGGCCACCCCCGTGGCCGCCGGCGCCCCGCCGCGCGCACGACTCGACCCGGCCGTGCCCCGCGCCCTGCACGGTCCGGGCGGGTGGCCGCTCGTAGGGTGACGCGGGTGATCGTTCGCGAGGGTGCGGTGAGTACGGGCAGTGGCCGGCGTCCCGGTTATCCGGCTGCGGC
The DNA here is from genome assembly GCF_008042275.1 of Streptomyces sp. OR43. Lineage (GTDB taxonomy): Bacteria > Actinomycetota > Actinomycetes > Streptomycetales > Streptomycetaceae > Streptomyces. Next base: position 1,064,645 of record NZ_RDBK01000043.1, read on the forward strand.
TGTGGTGTTCGCCATCGGGATGGCAGGGACCACGCTGCCCACTCCCCTGTACGGGCTCTATCAGCAGAAGATCGGGTTCTCCGAGCTGATGGTGACCGTCGTGTTCGCCGTGTACGCCGTGGCGGTGATCGCCGTGCTGATGCTCGTGGGCAACTACTCCGACAAGGTCGGCCGCAGACCCGTGCTGCTGTGCGCCATGGGGCTGTCGGCGGCGAGCGCGGGCTGCTTCCTGCTGGAGAGCGGGCTCCCGCTGCTCTTCGCGGGCCGCCTGCTGTCCGGCGGCGCGGCCGGGCTGCTGAGCGGCGCGGCGACCGCGGCGGTCCTGGAGCTCGCCCGCCCGGGGCAGAAGGCGCGGGCCGGGTTCGCTGCGACGGCCGCGAACATGGGCGGGCTGGGTTGCGGGCCGCTGCTGTCCGGCTTCCTGGCCGAGTACACGCCGTGGCCCCTGATGCTGCCGTTCTGGGTTCATCTGGGGCTGGTGGCCGTGGCGTGCGGGATCACCTGGCGTCTGCCGGAGACCGTGGCGCATCCCCGGCGGTGGCCGCGTCCGGCGCCTCAGGGCGTGGCGGTTCCGCCCGAGGTGAAGGGGGTGTTCGCGCGCGCCTCGCTGGCGGCGTTCGCCGGCTTCGCCCTGCTCGGGCTGTTCACCGCGGTCGCGCCGAGCTTCGCCACGCAGACGCTGGGCGTGGACAACCTGGCGGTGACCGGAGCCGTCGTGTTCTCCGTCTTTCTGGCGTCGACCGTCGGACAGTCGCTGAGCGGGCGCGTCGGCGCCCGCCTCGCGCTGCCACTGGGGTGCGGTGCGCTCGTCGTCGGTCTTCTGCTGGTGGCGTCCTCGCTGGTCGCGGAGTCCCTGCCGCTGCTCGTCCTCGGCGCCCTGTGCGGGGGCACCGGGCAGGGCCTGTCCTTTCGGGCGGCACTCACCCTGGTCAGCGACGCCGCACCGGCGACACACCGGGGCGGCACCATTTCGGCGTTCTTCGTCGTCGCGTACACCGGCATCTCGGTGCCCGTGGTCGGTGTCGGTGCGCTGGCCACGTGGCTGGGCCTTCGCGAGGCCGGGCTGATCTTCACGGGCTGCGTCATCCTGCTGGCGGCAGGCGCGGGAACCTACTCCGCCCTCAGGCCGCCGACGCCCGCGTAGCCGGTTTCCGGTGACCGGACCGGCTGCCGGGCCCCCGTTCGCACGAGGGGTGCAGCGGTGACCGGGACATGGGAAGGGCGCGGTCAGTGTGCTGACCGCGCCCTTCCGACTGCGTGGGGGTGTCGGGTGGTTCAGTGCGCGACGGCGGGGATCTTCGTTTCCTCCTGCGCTCCCTCCGGGGCACGCGAGGTGGCCGCAGGACCGCCCTGGTGACCGGCCTTGATCATGGTCAGCGCGATGGCGGCGGCGACAACCAGGATTCCGACAGCCCACCAGGTGGCGCTGGAGTATCCGCGCACCATGGCCTGTGCCTGAACCAGCTTCTGTGCGGCCGGAGTCGTCGCACCCGCCGCATGCGCGGCGAGGTACGCGGTCGTGGCCGAGGCCGCGATGGTGTTCAGGAGCGCGGTGCCGATGGCGCCGCCCACCTGCTGCGAGGTGTTGACCATCGCGGAGGCGACTCCGGCGTCACGCGGCTCGACGCCGTGGGTGGCGAGCGACATCGCGGGCATGAACGCCGTGCCCATGCCGAGTCCGAGCAGCAGCAGTCCCGGCAGCACCAGTCCGGCGTACGAGCTGCCGATGTCCATCTGCGTCAGGAACAGCATTCCGGTCGCGGCGACCAGGAAGCCCGGGCCCATGAGCAGTCGCGGCGGAACCCTCGTCATCAGCCGGGCGCCGATCTGGGTGGAGCCCGTGATCATGCCGGCGACCATCGGGAGGAACGCCAGACCGGTCCTGATCGGCGAGTAGCCCTGGACGATCTGCAGGTAGTAGGTGAGGAACAGGAAGGTGCCGAACATCGCGATGACGGCGAGGCCGAGCGAGAGGTAGACACCGCCGCGGTTGCGGTCGGCGGGTACGCGCAGGGGCAGCAGTGGCGCCTTGACCCTGGCCTCGGTGACCAGGAACGCGCCGAGCAAAGCCGCGGAGGCCACGAACATGCCGATCGTCAGCGCGTCGGACCAGCCTGCGGACTCGGCGCGCGTGAAGCCGTAGACGAGGGAGACCAGGCCGAGGCTGGAGAGGACGACGCCGGGGATGTCGAGCGGCGCGCGGTTGCGGCCGCCGGCCGGCTCACGGATCACGAAGTAGGCGCCCAGGGCCGCCACGATCGCGAAGGGAACGTTGACGAAGAAGGTCCAGCGCCAGTTCAGGTACTCGGTGAGGGTGCCGCCGAGGATGAAGCCCACGGCTCCGCCACCACCGGCGATCGCGCCGTAGATGCCGAATGCCTTGGCGCGCTCCCTGGCCTCGGTGAACGTCACCGCGAGCAGCGAGAGCGCCGCGGGTGCGAGCAGCGCGCCGAAGACGCCCTGGAGGGCGCGGGCGCCGAGCATCATGGCCTCGCCCTGGGCGGCGCCGCCGAGCACGGAGGCGGTGGCGAAGCCGGTCAGTCCGACGAGGAAGGCCCGCTTACGGCCCCAGAGGTCGGCGATGCGGCCGCCGAAGAGCAGCAGACCGCCGAAAGCCAGGGCGTAGGCGGTGATGACCCACTGCCGGTTGCCGTCCGAGATGCCCAGGTCCTGCTGGGCGGAGGGCAGCGCGATGTTCACGATGGTCGCGTCGAGCACGACCATCAGCTGTGCCAGGGCTATGAAGATCAGCGCCTTCCAGCGCTTCGGGTCGGGGCCCGCGTCGGCTTTTCCGGCGGACAGAGTTGTTTCGGACATGGAGGTACCCACTTCGGGACTCAATTCGGGACCAAGTTCGGGACTCAGTTCGGGACTGCGGAAGAATGCGGAGCTGCGGAAGGATGCGGGGCTGCGGAAGGACGCAGGGCTGCAAAAGGATTCGAGGCTGAGTTGCCGGGGGCGCCGAACATCATGGCGGCCTGAGCGCAGGCGTCGGCCTTGGTGCGGGTCCGGCCCGGTGTGCGGTCCTGCATGAGTCCACTCCCTCCCTGGGCTGCCGGTTGCGGGTCCGGATAGAATGAAACCGGAACACCGTTCAGCAATCACAATACGGAACATCGTTCCGGAGCGCAAAGGGAACCCCTTCCATGCCTGATCGCCCCACCGAGGAGCCGGTCGCCCGCCGTGTGCGGCCCGACGTCCAGCGCAACCTGGACGCCCTGCTGACCGCAGCCGCCGAGATCTTCGCGTCGGACGGCGTGGACGCCCCCGTGCGACGGATCACCGCCCGGGCCGGCGTGGGGGCGGGCACGCTCTACCGCCACTTCCCGCAGCGCTCCGACCTCATCACCGCCGTGTTCCGCCACGAGGTCGACGCCTGCGCCGAGGCCGCCCCCGCCCTCGCGGAGCAGCACGAACCGGTCGAAGCCCTCACCCTGTGGCTGCAGCGCTTCGCCCAGTTCGTCGCGGCCAAACGCGGCCTCAAGGCGGCTCTGCACTCGGGCGACCCCGCCTACGAGAGCCTGCCCGCCTACTTCCAGCAGCGCTTCCTCCCCGTCGTGACGGAACTCCTGGACAGTGCCGCCGCAGCCGGCGGGCTCCGCGCCGACATCCCCCCGCACGACCTGTTGCGCGCCATCAGCGATCTCGTCTCGCCGGACGACCAGGGCTACACGCGGCGCATGATCACGCTGCTCGTCAACGGCCTCCGTTACGGCACGGACGGCGCCCTCCCCCTGACCGCGGACGGCGAGCACGGCTGACCGGCCTCCGGACCTGATACGGACCGACTCCGACGTGAACGAGCAGACGCGGCCCGTGACCATCCGCGTGTTCATCGCCCTCGCCCCGCCCGACCCCGCGAAAGAAGAACTGGCCCGGGAACTTCTGCCTGCCTACGGCTCACATCCACGGATGCGCTGGAATCGCATCGAGGACTGGCACATCACCCTGGCGTTTCTCGGAGAGCTGCCTGTCGACACGGTCCCGCTCCTGCGTGCGCCGCTCGCCGGCATCGCAGCGGCGCATCCTTCACCGCGCCTTGCGCTGCGGGGCGGCGGAGACTTCGACGGCCGGGTCGTGTGGACCGGAGTCGACGGAGATCTGGACGCGCTGCACGAGTTGGCCGCCGACGTACGCACGGCGGTCAGGGACTGCGGAATCGCGCTCGCGGACCGGCCCCTGCGACCGCATCTCACGCTGGCCCGCGCACGCCGGGGTGACCAGTCCTCGGCAGCGGAGATCGCGGCGGGGCTCGCCGGATTCACCGGCCGTCCGTGGGGTGCCGAACGCCTCCATCTGGTCGGCAGCAACGCCGCGCGGAGCACTGGGCCGATCCACTATCGCGACATCACGGCATGGCCCCTCGGGTCCGGGGACCGCGGCGAAAGGTCCTCGCCGCCTCCGCCGGCCACGGGTTCGGTACGGACCGGCCAGGCCGGCCGGCACCGCCCATGACGGTTGATCACTGAACCGGCACCGGGGGCCGGGGCACCTGCTTCAGAGGGACTCGTCGCCTCGGCGGAACTCGTGGACGAGCTGGATCTCGCCGACGATGTGGGCGTTGAAGTCGTCCAGCTCCTCGGCCGGAACCCAGAGTTCGAGGATCGTCCGCCCGCCGGCCTGTTGCACGGGGTACCGGCTCAGGAACTCCGCCTCGACCTCGAATCGGGTGACGAAGCCGGCGCCGTCGTGCTTCACGTTCCAGTCGCGCGCGATCCGCACCGCATAGTCCTCGTTGAGAACCGGGTAGAAGATCGGCTGCTCGGGCAGCCGGGGCGGCCAGGCACGCCAGTTCAGCTCCCTGACCAGATCCAGCTCCACGGGTCCGGTGGGGCGCCAGAGGGTCGTCGTCGCTGTCCGCCCGGTCATCCGTATCGCTCTCCGCACGTGGGCCCCACCCATGTGTCGGGCCGGAAGCCGGACCTTACCGTCACCGCAAACTCACCGGCCACCTACTTCCCGCCGCCCCGACGACGGGTGGTCCGGCCGGCGGCGGCAAATGCGTGTGCCCGGGTGAGCGGGCCGCGCTATGGTCGTTCCCATGAACGTCACCGGCTCTCACACCACCGCGACCGCGCGAGCGACCAGCTCGCCGGTTGCCGCCGTCTGACTTTCCCTCCCCCCGGCGACCGGAAACGGTCCGTCGGCAACGCCGTGGAGCCTCTGGCCCCGGCCGGGTGACTGAACGGTCCCGTTCTCCGGTGCCTCCCCCGCTGTGACGCGAAGGAGCCATCCCATGCATACGGAAAAGCTGGTCAGCACGTTTGTCGAGTACTTCGAGGACCGCGGTCATCACCGGATCGTCGGCTCGACCCTGCTGCCCCCGCCCGGCGACCCCGTCCTGTTCACCACCTCCGGCATGCACCCGCTCAAGCCGTACCTGGAGGGCCGCCCCCATCCTCTGGGCAGGCGGCTGGTCAACGTACAGCGCTGTCTGCGCACCACGGACCTGGAAGAGATCGGCGACCCCACGCATCTGACGGTCTTCGAGATGCTCGGCACCTGGTCACTCGGCGACTACGAAGGTGCTCTCAGCCTCGACTGGGGGTACGGACTGCTCACCGAGGCCCTGGGCATCGATCCCGGCCGGCTCCACGCCACCGTCTACGCCGGCGACAGCCAGTGCGAGCAGGACACGCCGTCACTTCAGCTGTGGCAGGACCGCGGGGTCCCCGTCGAACTCACCGTGGAGCACAACTGGTGGCCCAACGGAGCCGTCGGACCGTGCGGTCCCGACTCGGAGATCTTCCTGTGGAACGGCGACGGCCCGCCCCGGTCGACGCCCACCCAGGACGACCGCTGGGTGGAGGTGTGGAACCACGTGATGATGAGGCACCGCCGCCTCGACGACGGGTCCCTCGTGCCTCTCCCCCAGCGGAACGTCGACACCGGGCTCGGCCTGGAGCGGCTGGCCGCCCTGCTCCAGGGCAAGTCGTCCGTGTTCGAGTCCGACCTCTTCGAGCCGTGGCGTCGCCTCGTTCCGCCGCTGTGGCAGCTGGACGAACCGTCGCTGCGCCTGCTCCTCGACCATCTGCGCTCGGCCGTCGTGGTGCTGGGCGACGGCGTGCGTCCGGCCAACACCGGGCGGGGCTACGTGCTGCGCCGCCTGGTGCGGCGGGTCCTCACCGCTCTGTGGCGGCAGGATCCCTCGTACGGTCTCGCCGACCTGCCCGACGACCTGGTCCGCCACACCCTGGACCACTTCCGGCAGGACCTCCCGCCGGCCGCCGTACATCAGGTGCTGCTCGACGAGGAGCGCCGGTTCGGGCTCCTCATGGAGCGCGGCCGGCAGGTACTCGCCCGGCCGCGGTTCCGAGGCCGGCTCACCGAGGAGGACCTCCATTACCTCCACGACACCCACGGCCTGCCCCGTGACCTGGTCACGAGCCTGCGCCAAGGCTGACCCGCCACGCACCAGTGGGGACGGCATCCGGGCTGCCGTCCCCCGGCCGTGCCGCTGGGCCCTGTCAGGTTCGCGGGCCCGGACCGGAACGGCGTGGCCGGCTCGGCCCGCGGCGCACGGGCAGCCTGCGCTCGCCCGCGCGCGGGTTTCGGCCGACTGCGCGGCGGCGCGCGGGCGTTGTCGGGTGCGGGGTCAGGGCCGCTCCGGTGATCCGGTGGGCTCCGAACGAGTGGAATCACCGGAGCGCGTATCCGCCGCGGCCTTCCGTCCGGGGCCCGGGTGGTGATGTTGCTCTCCGCTCCCCGACCTGGACGAGGCCCCCTGATATGCGACGTATCCCAGCTCGACGTCTGTTCGCCGCCGCATCCCTCGTGGCGACCCTGCTGGCGCCCATGGCGGTGGGCTCCGCTCCGTCGGTGCACGCCGCGGGTGTCGACCGGCACGGCCGGGACGACTGCCCGCCCGGTGGCCTCGGCCCCGAAGTGAACGCCCGGCTGGACAAGGCCGTCGAGGACGTCCGCCGACAGGCCGGCATTCCCGGTGTCGTCGTCGGGCTGTGGATGCCGGGCAAGGGCAGCTACGTCCGCGCGACCGGCGTCGCCGACAAGACCACCCGCGAGCCGATGGCCGCCGACTCCTACATCAGGATCGGCAGCGAGACCAAGACCTTCACCGTCACCGCTCTGCTCGAACTCGTCGACGACCATCGGATCCGGCTGGACGACCCGATCTCCAAGTACGTCCCCGGGGTGCGCGACGGCGACCGGATCACGCTCCGTCATCTCGCGGAGATGCGCAGCGGTCTGTTCCCGTACACCGCCGACGCGGACTTCACACACGACCTGCTCAGCAACCCGCAGCGCCACTTCACGCCGAAGGAACTGCTCGCGTACGGCATGAAGCACCGGAACACCTTCGAGCCGGGCGCGCAGTTCCAGTACTCCAACTCCAACCTCGTCCTGCTCGGCCTGGTGATCGAGAAGGTCAGCGGCCAACGGATCGAGGACGTCATCCACCATCGGGTGCTCCGCCCGTCCCGACTGCGCCATACACTCTTCCCGACGGGTCCCGGGTTCCCGGAGCCGCACCCGCGCGGCTACACCAACCAGACGCTGAGCGGTGAGACCGAGGACGCCACGGACTGGAATCCCAGCTGGGCCTGGTCCGCCGGCGCGATGATCTCCGGTCTGCAGGACCTGCGCCGGTGGGCCAGGACCGTCGCCACCGGAGAGCTGCTGAGCCCCGCGACGCAGGCGCAGCGGCTCAGGACTCTTCCCACGGGCATCCCGGGCTTGAGCTACGGGCTCGGCATCTTCGAGACCGGCGGCTGGATCGGGCACAACGGTTCCCTGCCGGGGTACGAGACCGTGACCGTGTACCTGCCCTCGCAGAGGGCCACCCTGGTCATCATGATCAATACGGACATCACCAGCGGGTCCCAGGAGCCGTCCACGCTGCTCGCCCGGGCCGTCACCGAGATCGTCACACCGGGCAACGTCTACGACGGTTCGGTCACGCCACGCTGAGCTTCCTTTCGTCGTACGGTCGTCGCACCTTGAGGGGACGGGTCCTGCGGCAGGCAGGGCAGACTGTCCATGTGACGACTCTGAGCAAGGGCGCCAACATGCCGGTGACGGCATCCACCGTGAGAGCCGTTCTGGGCTGGTCGCCGGGGTCCGGCGTGCCGGACGTGGATGCCTCCGCGCTGTTGCTGGCGAACAGCGGACGGGTCCGGTCCGACGACGACTTCGTCTTCTACAACCAGCCGCTGCACGCGTCCGGCGCCGTACGTCACCTCGGCAAGCAGGCGGGAGCCGACTCGCTCGATGTCGATCTGGGCGGGCTGGGACCGGACATCGAGCGGGTCGTTCTGTGCGCCTCGGCCGACGGGGGGACCTTCGGGCGGGTGCCCGGCCTTCATCTGCGTCTGCTCGACGCCGCGTCCGGTGTCGAGCTGGCCCGCTTCGACATGGCGGCCGGTGCGGAGACCGCCTATGTGAGCGGMGKGCMCTYCCYKCGGGCCGGCGGAAGGCCGTTCCTCGTCGACGCTGATCCCGAAGTCCGTCGCCAGTCCGGCCAGCCCGTCCGCGTATCCCTGGCCGACGGCGCGGAACTTCCACCCGCCGGCCCGTCGGTAGAGCTCACCGCTCACATAGGCGGTCTCCGCACCGGCCGCCATGTCGAAGCGGGCCAGCTCGACACCGGACGCGGCGTCGAGCAGACGCAGATGAAGGCCGGGCACCCGCCCGAAGGTCCCCCCGTCGGCCGAGGCGCACAGAACGACCCGCTCGATGTCCGGTCCCAGCCCGCCCAGATCGACATCGAGCGAGTCGGCTCCCGCCTGCTTGCCGAGGTGACGTACGGCGCCGGACGCGCGGAGCCTTCGATCCGGCTCACCAAGGGCGAGGAGAATCTGCCGGTCGACATGCGCAAGCGCCTGTCGCTGCGCAAGCAGCAGATCGCTGTCAGCCTGACCAAGCACGGCCTGCCGCGGCTGACCGCACGCGTCATCCTCGTGCTCGACGCGTCCGGGTCGATGGGCGGCCTCTACACACGCGGCACCATGGCCGGTGTCACCGAACGGATGGCGGCCGTCGCGGCCCAGCTCGACGACGACGGTGAGATGCAGGCCTGGACGTTCGCCAGCAATCCCGCCCGGCTGCCCGACCTGGTGGTCGGTGAACTGCCCGAATGGATCGCGCTGCACGTGCGTGTCGGTCAGGTCGGTCTCTTCGGCCGCAGGAAGCCGCCGCGGGGCCTGCGTCCTGGGCAGGTCGACATGCGCGCGGTCGGCATCCAGAACGAGGAGCAGAAGGTCATCGCCGAAGTGCGCGCCTTCGTGCGTGACCATCCGGTGCCCGACCCGACCCTGGTCCTGTTCTTCTCGGACGGGGGCGTGTACCGCAACGACGAGATCGAGCGGGAGTTGCGTGCGGCGGTGGAGGAGCCGGTCTTCTGGCAGTTCATCGGTCTCGGCCGGTCCCAGTACGGAGTGCTGGAACGCTTCGACACCTTGCCCGGCCGGCGGGTCGACAACGTCGGCTTCTTCGCCGCGGACGACATCGAGACGGTCCCTGACGCGGAGCTGTACGACAGGCTCCTGTCGGAGTTCCCGTCCTGGCTGAGGACCGTCCGGCAACTCGGCATCCTGCGCTGAGCCTTCACCGG
>NZ_RDBK01000043.1:1074315-1078469 GCF_008042275.1 Streptomyces sp. OR43
GGGCTGATGCGGGTGGGGGCGCCGCCGGCCCGGTCGCCGGCCCCGGGGCCCGGGCGGCCGACCGCCCCGGTCCGCGTCTCGCCGCCCGCCGACGCGAGGAACGACACCGCCGTCACGAGCGCGCCCGTCAGTACCACCACCCCCGCCGCCAGCCAGGCCTTACGGCTCGCCGGCAGGGTGGACATCCGGCCCGCGAGCGTCTCCCGGGCGATCCACGCACCGTCGCCGCCGCCCGTACGCGTCACCGATGCGCAGTCGGGACAGCTCATACCGGGCAGCGCACCCCGTCGTTGACCGCCGCACTGTTGGCACCTCATGGCAGCACACCATGCCAGTGCCGCGTCCCCGCAGGGAGGGATCGTACGGAATTGGCCCGACGCCGGTCCCGCGCCGCCGCGCCGGGCCGGCGGCGGGCTTCAGCGCAGTTCGTCCGGGCACGGAGTCCCGGGCTGCAGCTGATACGGGGCGCCGAGCCGGTACACGCCGGGGCGCGGGGCGAGCAGTTCCGTCCACTCGTCGCCGTACTCGTCCTCTTCCATCTTGATCAGGCAGCCGTTCTCGTTGGTGAAGGACTTCGGGGTGTCCTTGTCCGCACGCTGCTTGGACGCCTCGGTCTCCTGCGGCCGCTCCAGGCTCTTGCCCTTCTCGTCCACGACGGCGAGCCAGGGCGAGTACGGGATACGGATCAGCACCCGGCCCGCCTCCTTCACATGGATGGTCAGCTCCCCGGCCTCGGCCTTGTCCACCGTCGCCGGCGGATCGGCCATCGGCACGGGGCCCTCCACCGCGAAGAGCCGCCAGTTCTCGTCGGACCAGATCGCCTTGAGGTACGGCAGCCCCTTGTCGACCAGCTCCGTCTCCTGGGCGGCGCCGCTGGAGTCCGGGTCGCCCTTCGGCAGCACCACGTAGTGGACGGCCCAGCGGTCGAGCCACTGGCGGTAGTTGACGGGGTTCAGGGTGTCGTCGTAGAAGAGCGGATTGCGCTCCATGTCGGCCTGCCGGTTCCAGCCGCGGGCCAGGTTGACGTGCTGCATCATCGCCGCCGACTCCCGGTGACTGCTCGGCGGGACCACCTCGACCCTGCCCCGGTCGGCCCCGACCTGCTGGAGCTGGTCGACCAGCGGCGCCAGCGCCCGCGTCCAGGACGCGGTGGGGGCGGTGCGGACGATGTCGTCGACTCCCTTGAAGCCGATCCAGAAGTTCAGTCCGACGAACGCCAGGACCAGTGCGTACCACTTACGGGACCGGGGCACGGTGTACGGGAGCGCGGCCAGCAGCACCACTCCGGCGAACAGCATCGCCATGCGCGAGACGTTCGAGCCGATCTGCGAGTCGACGACGTACGTCAGCAGCGTCCCGATGCCGTACACGGCGGCCGCGGTGCGCACCGTCTTCCAGTCGGCCGGCACCAGGAAGAAGACGAGAACGGCGAAGATGAACGGGCCCGACAGCGTCGCGATCGACATCGGCTGCGTGCCGGAGAACGGGAACAGCCAGGCGGACAGCGCCACCACCACGACCGGCGCCAGACCCAGGGCGTACGCGCCGGGGCGCCGCTTGTTCAGGAACAGCGCCGCCGCGATCACCCCGAGGAAGAGTCCGGCCACCGGACTGCCCGCCGTCGCGAGGGCGGCGAGCGGTGCGGCGACGGCCGCCTTCGCCCAGCGCTTGTACCGCCAGCGGTACGGCCAGCAGAACACCGCCGCCGTCGCGCCGATCGCGAACATCATGCCGAGCCCGAACGTCACCCGGCCCGACAGCGCGTTGCACAGATACGCGAAGACACCCGCCATCGAGCAGGCCAGCGGATTGCGCACCGCCTTCACCCGGTAAAGGATCAGCGAGGTCAGGCCCGCCGAGACCGTTCCGGCGATCATCATCGTCGTGCGTACGCCGACCAGCGACATCAGATACGGCGAGACGACGCTGTACGAGACGGGGTGCATGCCCCCGTACCAGGCCAGGTTGTACGCCGTCCCGGGATGCCGGCCGACGAACTCGGCCCAGGCGTCCTGGGCCGCGATGTCACCGCCGCTGTTGGCGAAGAAGAGGAACCAGAGAATGTGCGCGACGGCCGCGACCGCGGTCGTCAGCAGGACCGGATGCCTCAGGCACCGCTCCTTGAGAGCGTCGAACCCCCCACGGAACCCCCCGGTTCCGTCCGGCCCGTCCGTACTCCTCGCGGAGCTTGCGGAAGCCGTGCTGCTCGCCCGTGTCGGCTCGGCAGTGGTCACTGCGACTCTCCCCGTCCCTCCCCGGACGCGTTGGAACCGCCGGCTTGCCTGCTCGGGTCTCATGGGCGGGAAGACGCGTTCCAGGGTCCACGCGTTGCCCCCGGGACGCTAACACGCACCTTCTCGTCACCGCCCGGAAAGGACCCGGGAACGGGCCGGGAAKGGGCCCTTTCCCGGCCCGTTCCCGGGCGTCGAGGCCCGCGAGGCACCGTGCGCCGCCGTGAGGTGCCTCACGGCGGGCCATCCCGGGCCCTTCCCCGGCTTCCTCCCGGCTCCCCCGGCTCGCCCCGCCTCCCCGGCTTCCCCGGCCCTTCCGGCTCGCCTCGCCTCCCCGGCTTCCCCGGCCCTTCCGGGCCGGGGCCGCGGAGTGTCAGCTGATCCGGGTCAGCTTCTGGCCGAAGCCCGGGTCCTTCAGGTCCGCCTGGAGCGCGACCGGGGTACTGACCCTTCCGGGGCCCGTCCCCACGGTCACCACGCCGACCTTCGTGCCCGCCTTCATGCTGCGCGAGATCTCCTCGCCGTTGCCCTTCACGGACAGCTCGATCTTGAGCCCCGCCCAGCCCTTCGCCTTGAGGTCACCGGTCGCGACCAGCGGAGTGTGGCCGCCGAACCCGTCGTCGACGTACCCGACGACATCGCCCTTCTTCACGACCGTGGCGGACGTCACTGCCTTCTGCGCGTCCTGGATCAGCTTGAGGCTGTTGTTCAGCGACATCACGAGGCTGTCGTACGGCTGGCCGGTACCCGCCTGCTGTCCCATGACGGCGCCGTAGATCCAGAGCGTCTTGCCGTCCACGACCGTGTTGGCGGACCAGACCAGGTTGCCGCCGGCCGGCGTGGAGGAGCCGGTCTTGATCCCGCTCACACCCGGCTGCAACAGGATCGAGTTGTTGTTGTAGATCGTCCCGTCGACTCCGTCGATCTCGATCTGCGGGGTGTCGACGATCTCCCGGAAGACCTCGTTCTGCATCACGGCCCTGGCCAGCTTGAGCTGGTCGGTGGCGGTGGACACCGTCGTCTTCTTCAGCCCGCTCGGGTCCGTGTACGTGGTGCCGGTCATGCCGAGGTCCTTGGCCGCGGCGTTCATCTTCGCGATGAACTCCGTCTCGGACGAGTCCCAGCGGGCGAAGAGGCGCGCGGCGTTGTTCCCCGACGGGATCATCAGGAGCTGAAGCATCTGCTTCTCGGTGAACTGCTGCCCCTTGCTGATCGGGGCGGTGGACTCGTCGCCCAGCTTGGACTCGTCCTCCGCCTGCTGATCGACGGTGATCTTCTCGCCCTGCTCCTTGCCGGTGAGCGGGTGCTCCTTGAGCACCACGTACGCCGTCATGATCTTGGCGACGCTGGCGATGGGCGCCGGCTTCTGCGCGCCTGCCGAACCGAGCGAGCCGACACCGTCCACGGTGACCGCCGACTGTCCCTGCTCGGGCCAGGAGAGGTTCAGGTCGCCGCCCTTGAAGGTGTACGCGGACTCCGCCGTCATCGTCAGCACCGGCGCCGGCAACGGGCGCACCATCTGCACGACTGCAAAGATGATCAGCAGCAGGATGACCAGCGGGGTCCAGATCTTGACCCGGCGCACGGCGGTACGGACCGGGGTCTCCGGCGGCGGCGGGGTGTTCGTCAGCTCCGCAAGCAGGTCGAGCGGCGGCCGGGGCGGCATCGGCTGCTGCCGGGTCCGCTCGGCACCGCTGAGCGACGCGGCGGGCTGCTGAGCGGCGCCGGGGGCGTCGTCGGTGTCGGTTTCGGCGGCGCCGGTGTCTGCGCCGGAATCGGAGGTGTCGGCGTTGTCGGCCGGCGCCGTTCCGTCTTCGGACGCCGCGTCTTCAGCGTCCGGCGCCGAAGGCTCCCCGGGCTCCTCAGGCACCTCGGACTCGTCCGGCTCCGCGGCGGCATCGGCGGCCGCGTCCTCGTCCTTGG
>NZ_RDBK01000043.1:1078569-1133600 GCF_008042275.1 Streptomyces sp. OR43
GGGATGTCCCCGCGCCGCATGGAGGAGGCATCGGTGGCGGGCGAGTCCCCCGACAAGTCGGAGCAGCAGAAGTCGTCGGGAACGACTCGGAGCGAGACCGATCCGCGTCTTGCCGTGTTCCGTGAACCCGCCTCCCCGGTGGAGTCCGGAGGCGGTACGGACACGGCGACGGCTGTTTTCCGCACGCAGCTTCACGAACTTGCTGGTCCGCTCGGCAGGGGCCTCCGGCCTCGACCCGGTCTCGGGGCCGGGCTTCGGCTTCTGCTCCGCCGGCGGCGGGGTGATCTTCAGCGCGGTCGTCGGCTGGTCGACGCGGGGCAGCCTCGGCGCCTTGAAGACGGCCGTCGCCTGATCGATTCCTCGCGTGTCCGCGGCGGGCTGCGCCTCTTCGTCCGACTCCTCGCGGGTCCGGGGAACGCGCACGTCGGAGGCGGGGGTGCCGGGGGCGTCGTCGGTGTCGGTTTCGGCGGCGCCGGTGTCTGCGCCGGAATCGGAGGTGTCGGCGTTGTCGGCCGGCGCCGTTCCGTCTTCGGACGCCGCGTCTTCAGCGTCCGGCGCCGAAGGCTCCCCGGGCTCCTCAGGCACCTCGGACTCGTCCGGCTCCGCGGCGGCATCGGCGGCCGCGTCCTCGTCCTTGGACACCCACGCGGCCACGGCGGCACGCAGCCGCGCATCGCCCTCCTCGGGCTCGACGGCCTCGGCCGAGGCTTCGTCCGGCTCGCCCTTCGCGGCTTCCGCGGGCCCGACGGACTGGCCCTTCGCGGACTCCTCGGACTCCTCCTCGGACTCGGAAGGCTCCACAGCCTCCACAGGCTCCTCGGACTCCGCCCGCGCCTCCGCAGCGTCCGTACCCGCCTCGGGGGCCTCCACCGGGCTCTCAGCGCCTTCCGCGGCCTCCGTGGCCCCTTCGGCGCCCTCGCCGGCCTCGGACTCCTGCGCAGTCACCGCATCCGACTCCTCGGAGCCGTCCGAAGCGGAGTCGTCCCCGGCGGAGTCGTCCCCGGCGGAGTCGTCCGAACCCGACGCGCCATCGGACGTGTCAGCGGACTCGTCGTCGGCGGTGGCATCACCATCGACGACACCGGCCCCCTCCACATCACCGGCATCACTGACATCACCGGCATCACTGACATCGGCGCCCTCAGCGCCCTCGACGGCACCCGCGCCGTCCCGCTCCTCCGGCTCGGACCGCTGCGTGCGGAAAACAGCCGTCGCCGTGTCCGTACCGCCTCCGGACTCCACCGGGGAGGCGGGTTCACGGAACACGGCAAGACGCGGATCGGTCTCGCTCCGAGTCGTTCCCGACGACTTCTGCTGCTCCGACTTGTCGGGGGACTCGCCCGCCACCGATGCCTCCTCCATGCGGCGCGGGGACATCCCCGCGCTGTCCGAACCATCTACCAGTGTCCCGTGTGAACCCTTGGCCGGGCTGCTAGACGAGAACGACATACCTACTGGTTCCCGTGTAAAGCACCCAGGCACCCTCGACAGACAGATGTGAGAGGGGTCACCCTGTCACTCATCCACGCGGGGAGGCATGGATGGGCAGGAGCCGCAGAACAATTCCGGAGGAGCTTCTGCTGCTCGCTCTGGACCCGACCACGGGTACCACAGCGCAGCCGCAGTCGCTCGACCTCGGCCTGGCCGGGGCACAGCTAGTAGAGCTGGCTCTGGCAGGACGGATAGCCCCTGATGGGGATCGTATCGCCGTGGTGATGCCACGGCCGACAGGAGATCCGACTCTGGACTCCGCACTGGAACTGCTGCGCAGACGCGGCAGCCCGGTCCGGGCCGTCCACTGGATCGGCGGACCCCGGCTGGGGCTCCGCCAGATTTACCTCGCTCATCTGGAGCGGTGCGGCATGGTGCATGCCGTGGCGGGCCAGATGTGCGGAGTGCTGCCGACGACTCGCTACCAGGCGACGGACACGGCGATCAGCCGGGACATCAGAGCCCGGCTGGACAGTGCGATCCGCACCGGCGTACCGCCGGACCCGCGGACCGCGGCGCTCGCCGCACTGGCCCACGCGGTCGGACTCGGCAAGCACCTGTACCCCGGGAACGAGGGGCGCTCGTCGCGCTCCCGGCTCCGGGACCTGATCAGACACGACCCCATGGGCGGTCTCGTGGCGCACGCCGTCATGGACGTCCAGAACGGGGCCGTCGCACAACCGCGCCGCAACCAGGCGGCCGGCGTTCCGTTGCAACAGCAAGTGCAGTCGCAGTCACGCCGCGACAGCATGGCGCACACCGTGGCCCACTAGGGCCGCCCGGGGCGTCGAGGCAGCACCCGCACCACCCGGCGGTACCTGTACCGCCGAGCACCGCCACGCACCACAACGCACGACCGCAACAACCGAATACCGCCGCGCCGTCGTCCCCACAGACCCGGTTCGGGAGCCGCACCAAGCGCGGGGCAGCCGGTACCACCGGCTGCCCCGCGTTGCTGCGTGTGGCCGTTTTCCAGCGCGGCCGGGCCCGCGGGTGGCAATCTGCTGAGCAGTAGATACGCACAGCTACATAGCCGGAGGTGCCGTTTCCGTGCCGTCCAACGTCAATCCCACCGTCAGGCGACGCCGGTTGGGTCAGGAATTGCGCCGACTGCGCGAGATCAAGGGCATGACGGCCGAGGAGGTGGCGGAGCGGCTGCTGGTCTCGCAGTCGAAGATCAGCCGCCTGGAGAACGGCCGCCGCTCCATCAGCCAGCGCGACGTACGCGACCTCTGCGGGGTGTACGAGGTCGAGGACGTCCGGATCGTCGACTCGCTCATGCAGATGGCGAAGGACTCCCGCCAGCAGGGCTGGTGGCATGCCTTCGGCGACATCCCGTACAGCGTCTACATCGGCCTGGAGACCGACGCCGAGTCGCTGCGGGTGTACGAACCCCAGGTGGTCCCCGGCCTGTTGCAGACGCGGCAGTACGCCGAGGCGCTGATCAACGGTGCGTTGCCGGAGGCCCCGCCGTCGGACATCGACAAGCGCGTCAGCGTCCGTTCGCGCCGCCAGGACCGGATCACCGCAGCCGAGCACCCGCTGCGGCTCTGGGCCGTCATCGACGAGTCCGCGCTGCGCCGGCTGGTCGGCGGCAAGCAGGTGATGATCGAGCAGCTGGAGCGACTGGTGGAGCTGTCGCACCTGCCGCATGTGACCGTCCAGGTACTGCCGTTCGACATGGGGGCGCACCCGGGCATCAACGGGCAGTACGCCATTCTGGAATTCCCGGACGCCGCGGATTCCAGCGTCGTCTATATCGAGGGCGTCACCAGCGACCTCTACCTGGAGAAGGCGAACGACGTGCAGCGGTACAGCGTCATGTACGAGCACCTGAGGGCGCAGGCGCTGAACGTGGAGCAGACCCGGGATTTCATCGACCGGATCGCGAAGGAGTACACCCGCGAGAACGCGGGGTGAACTCCGACTGGACGGGCAGGTAAACCAGCCAGCCCACAAAGTCCGCTATGAGAGAAATAAGTGATGTTACGAGTGAGGCGACGGCACGGTACACCGTCGCCACCTCACAGCGGAAGACCTGCATGGTATATACCATCCGGTCGAGTGAACGGCCCCTTCACTCGGGGAGCTTGGCGAGTAGCGTCGATCACGCCACCGGGTAATCCGCTGGCGCTCACACAACTCTCTGAACCGGAGTGAACATGGCCATTCGTCAGGGTGCTACGGAAAACTGGACGAAGTCTTCGTATTCCGGGGGCAACGGCGCCTGCGTCGAAGTCAAGTCCCCTCTCGTGCAGGCGATTGCGGTACGTGACTCGAAGGCCCCCGAGGGCCCTTCACTCACCTTCGTCCCCGGCGCCTGGAACACGTTCGTGCGTGATGTCGCCAAGGGCTCCGTCACCGCCTGACCGATGTTTCCTCACGCCGTACCGTCGCACCGATTCAGGTGCAGCCGGTAGCCCTCTCGTCCGGTTCGCCGTCCTGGCCGAGAGGGCTCCTCGCACGACTGCGGGGAGCCCGGTCTCCGCACGGCACGACCCGCCACACACAGCACCACGACCCGCCGGCGCCGCCCGCCGCCGATTCAGCGCAGCTGATCGACGTACCGGTCCGTTCCCGGCACGGTCGGGATGAACGGCGCCACCAGCTCCACCCGCCCCAGGCCCGACTCCGCAACCGTCGCGTCGAGCCCGGCGAAGTGCTCCGCCCAGCAGGCACGCGGATCCTCCTGGAGGAACCAGAGCAGGGTCAGCCGGGTATCGACGCCCTCGACCTGCTTCACATAGGTCATCCGGTCGCCCGGCAACGGCGTGGGGCGGAACACGGTCACCATCGCCGCGGGCGACCCGCTCAGCCGCTTCGGCAGGTGCCGGGAGCGCAGCCATTCCAGCAACTCCGCCCGCTGCTCCGGCCCTTCGGCGTCGATGACCTCCAGGACCAGTCCGCGGTAGGGGTGGTCCAGGGCGTGGAAGTCCCGGGGCCCCGCGGCCCCGTCCCGGTAGACCGTCGCCTCGTGGTCCTGGAACGCCGTGAAGACGTGGGTGCGGTCCTGGTAGACCCGGCCGTCGCGGTTCAGCCGCTTGTTGATGCCGACGGTCCACTTCATGTGGTCGTCGTAGCGCCCGTCCGTCACCCAGTACGTGGACAGATAGCAGCCGGCGCCGACCGGCTGCGCGATCGCGGACGTGTCCGGGTAGCGCAGCTCCTGGAGCTCCCGGGTGGCCACCCAGCGCCGCCCGGAGAACATCCAGGGCATCGCCATCGCGCCGGCGTAATAATGGTCGTCCTCGTACCATCGGTTGTACGCGAACTCATGGCCCGGGTGCGGTTCCACCATGGTGATCAGCGCGTGGCCGGGATGGACTCCGTACGGCCCCAGCGCGGCCAGTTCGGCGTACGTGTCACTTCGCGTGCCGCCGCCCCGCACTTCCTCGGGCCTCGTTCCCTCACCCATGCCGTTCCCCTTCCGTACTCCGCCGGAGGGACCTACTCTGACGCCCCGTCAGAAGAAGTTCCAGAGTCGGGAGGCGCCGATGTTGCTCGCGGGGAAGACCGTCATCGTGTCCGGGGTGGGCGCCGGGCTGGGGCATCAAATCGCGGCCACGGTCGTGCGCGACGGAGGCAACGCCGTCCTCGGGGCGCGGACCGCGGCCAATCTCGCCAAGTCGGCGGCGGAGATCGATCCGGAGGGTCTGCACACCGCACACCTGGCCACCGACATCACCGACGAGGCGCAGTGCGAGGCGCTCGCGGCGCTGGCCGTCGAGCGGTTCGGGCGGATCGACGCGGTGGTCCATGTCGCCGCCTGGGACAGCTACTTCGGCGGCGTCGAGGACGCCGACCTGGACACCTGGAAGGCGGTCGTCGACGTCAACCTGCTCGGCACCCTGCGGATGACGCGCGCCTGCCTGCCCGCGCTCAAGGAGCGCGGCGGCTCGGTCGTCGTCATCGGCACGCAGTCCGCGGTGGCGGCGCCGTCCCAGGTGCGGCAGGCGGCGTACGCGGCCTCCAAGGGCGCGCTGACCTCGGCGATGTACTCCATGGCCTGGGAGTTCGGACCGCACCGGATCCGGGTGAACACCGTGCTGCCCGGCTGGATGTGGGGGCCGCCGGTGCAGGCCTACGTACAGTTCACGGCGCACACCGAGGCGGTGCCCGAGTCCGAGGTGCTGGGGAGGCTCTCGGAGCGCATGGCGCTGCCCGAGCTGGCGACGGACGGCGATGTGGCGGAGGCCGCGGTCTTCCTGGCCTCCGACCGGGCGCGGGCGATCACCGGGCAGTCCCTGCTCGTCAACGCGGGTGAGCTGATGCGCTGACGGGCGGGCGCGGCCCGCACGCTTCGCAGGAAGTTCGGCAAGGTCAGTTCTCCTCCTTCTCGGCCGCACGGGACCCGCATCCCGTGCGGTCTTTCTGTGCTCTTCGGCGCTCCTGGACCGTTCCTTGTTTCTCTGCACAGCCTGACGAAGTGCCCGCTCATCGTGTGGCCGTCGTCACGTGCACGACAACGCTTTCGTTGGTCAAGAACAAGTAAAATCGTTCGCCTTGCTGATTTGCGTTCACATCTCTGACCGCTGAAGACCTTGACCGAGGTACCGAACAGGCGGTTCAATCCCCGAAGTCCCCGTTCCCGCACGGGGGCGCCGCTGAACGGCCGTACTGACGAAGTGCTACCCCGTTCACAAGGCGGACCCCAGGAGGGGGCACATGAACAGTCTCGACTGGGTCGTGCTCATCGGCTACTTCGGCGTGATGATCGCGATCGGGCTCTGGTCCCACAAGCGTGTCGACAACGTCAGCGACTTCTTCACGGCCGGCGGCAAGATGCCGTGGTGGCTCTCCGGCATCTCGCACCACATGTCCGGCTACAGCGCGGTGATGTTCACCGGCTACGCCGGCATCGCGTACCAGTACGGCGTCACGTCCTTCGTGACGTGGTCGCTTCCCATCGCCATCGGCATCGGGATCGGCGCCAAGCTCTTCGCTCCCCGGCTCAACCGGCTGCGCTCGCGGCTGCACGTCGCCTCGCCGCTCGAATACCTGAAGAACCGCTACAACATCCAGACCCAGCAGGCGCTCGCCTGGTCCGGTCTGCTGCTGAAGATCGTGGACGTCGGCGCCAAGTGGGCGGCCATCGCCACCCTGCTGTCCGTCTTCACCGGCATCACGCTCACCCAGGGCATCTTCATCACCGGCATCATCACCGCCATCTACTGCACGGTCGGCGGCCTGTGGGCCGACGCGCTCACCGAGCTGGGGCAGTTCGTCATCCAGCTGTTCGCCGGTATCGCGATGCTCGTCGCCGCGATGAGCAAGCTCGACGGCATCAGCACCCTGTGGACGGTCTGGGACAAGCTGCCCGAGGGCCACGCCGAGCCGACGGCCGGCCCGTACACCGTGACCTTCCTCCTGGCGTACCTGTTCATCAAGACCTTCGAGTACAACGGCGGCATGTGGAACCAGGCCCAGCGTTACATGGCCACGGACTCCGCCGCCTCCGCGACCCGCTCGGCACGGCTCTCCGCCGTCCTGTGGCTGGTCTGGCCGACGGTCCTGTTCTTCCCGATGTGGTGCGCCCCGCTGCTCGTGGACGCGCAGAAGCCCGACGCCTCGGACAGCTACGCCCTCATGACCGAGCAGCTGCTGCCGCACGGCCTGCTGGGCCTCGTGATCGTGGGCTTCTTCTCGCACACGATGGCGATGTGCTCCTCGGACGCCAACGCCATCGCGGCGGTCTTCACCCGTGACATCGCGCCGGTCTTCTCCAAGGCCGCCCGCAACTGGTCCGACCGGGCGGGGCTGATGGCCGCGCGCCTGTCCACGCTCGGCTTCCTGGGCCTGTCCATGGCGCTGGCGACCCAGATCAACTCGCCTACGTTCAAGGACATCATCTCGGTCGTCATCAAGTGGGTCGCCGGTCTGATGGGTCCGATCGCGATCCCGTTCATGCTGGGTCTGCTGCGCCGGTTCCGTAAGTCGGGACCCACGGCGGCACTCACCAGCTGGGCGGCGGGCCTGCTGGCGTTCTACTTCACCAACTACAACTTCGACGGCTCGGTGAAGACGGACGTCGCCCTCCAGTACCAGGTGGCACTGCCGCTGGCGATCTCGCTGGTGCTCTACATCGTCATCGGCTTCATCAAGCCGGAGGACACCCCGGAGCGCGACGCGATCATCGAGCAGATCAACTCGGACGACGGCGACGGCTCCCTGGCCGGTGCGACCGTGCCCGCCCAGGGCGGCCCCGAGGGCGTGGCAGCCGTTGACGGCGTCAAGGGCGTGAAGGACTGACGCCTGCGGCTGTACGGGGCAGGGGCGGGTGGTACGTACGGACGCGGCGGTTTCCGTACGGACGGCCCGCCCCCTTCCTGTCCGGGGGGCCTGTACGGGAGAGGTCTCGGCCTCCCGTCCCCGCAGGCTCAGCCGCGCGGGTAGCGGGCCAGCCAGCCCGGGGCTGCGGCGGCCGGGCTGTGGAGGGCGGGCCCCTGCGTCATCTCCATGGCGAAGTCGTCGGCGAGTTCGAGGAGCGTGGCGCGCCCCTCCAGCTCGGCCAGCCAGGCGGGCGGCAGCGCGGTCTCGCCGTGCAGCGCGCCGAGCAGCGCCCCGCACAGGGCCCCGGCGGCGGCGGAGGGCCCGCCGTGGTTCACGGCCAGCCGCAGCCCGTGCCGGATGTCCTCGCCGACCAGGGCGCAGTACACGGCCACGGCGAGGACCTCCTCGGCCGAGTCCGTCGCGCCCAGCGACTCGATGAGGGCGGGGCCCGGGATGCCCTGGCGCACGGTGCCGAGGGCCTGCTGGAGCGCCTCGGTGACGGGTTCGTGACCCGGCCGCTCCGCGAGGAGGGCCAGCCCGTGCTGCACTGAGCCGTCCAGCGTCTCGCCGCGCGCCAGCCCGTGCACGATGACGGCGAGGGCGCCGGCGGAGAGCAGGGCGATGGGATGGCCGTGCGTCTGGGCGGCGCACTCGACCGCCAACTGGAACACGAGCTGCGGCTCCCAGCCCACGAGCAGCCCGAACGGGGCGGAGCGGGTGAGCGCGGCCGAGTCGTGCGCGGTGGGGTACTTGGGCCGGTCGAGGGTCCCCATGACGGTGTCGCCGAACCCGCCGAGGCACTCCCGGGTGGGGGCGCGGCGGCTGTAGAGCCACTCCTGCGCGGCGAGCCAGCCGTTATCCTTGCGCCGCTCGTCGGGCCCCCAGTCGTGCTGGGTGGCGGCCCAGCGCAGATGCGCCTGGTGCACATCGGTGGGCGGGTGCCAGGCGCCGGTGTCGCGTCGGACCTGGGCGCGGATCAGCCCGTCGACGGTGAACAGGGTGAGCTGGGTGACGGCGGTGACACAGCCGCGCCCGCCGTGCGCGGCGACGAAGTCGGTGACGCCGTCGACCCCGTGGGCCTCCCGGATCTCCTCCAGCGTGAGCCCGCCGACGCCCGCGCCGAGCGCGTCACCGATGGCGCCGCCGAGCAGTGCGCCGCGCACCCGGCTGCGGAAGTCCTGCTGCTCGGCACGGCCCCAGACAGCTGTGGTCGCTGAGCTCACCGTGCCCCTTCCCGTCGGTCCTCGGCTTCGTTCCCGTGTGCGACTGTGCGGTAACTGCGCAGCACTGTAATCGAACAGGGGCGGGGCCGACGGGGGCGGAACGGTATGTACGGAGTAGCTGGTTCGGTTCAGTTTTGCGCGGCATTCTCCGCAGATTGCCGCTGCATCCGATGCCCCCGGCTGTGCGCGATCCGCAGCAGGTCGCCCAGCGACTCCGTCGCCCGGGTGAGCGCGAACCGCACCGCCCGCTCCCCCACCGCCCGGTCCGCCGGCACGGCCCTCGTCCCGGTCCGCGACAGCAAGGCCCCCACCGGGCCCGCGCTCGTCTTCGGGCCGGACGCCTGGTCAGCGTTCGTGGAGTACGCGGCCAGGCGCTGACACCGGCCGGCCGGTCGGCTCGGGGCGTCAGTCCAGCGTCTGGGTCAGTTCGCTCCGGGCCGGCGTGTGTACGACCCGGCCGCGCGCTCCGTTGACGATCGGCAGATACGGCGGCACATGGCCGCATTCGACGTCGGCGATGATCGGGACGTTCAGCGGGCCCAGCGCGTCGAGCACGGCTTCGTGCTGGGTGAGCGAGGCGGCGTCGGGTGCCGAGGTCCGGCCGACGAGGACGGCGTTCGCCGCGTCGAAGAAGCCGGCCAGCCGCATCCCGTGCAGGTTTCTGCAGATGGTGAGGGCCTCGTCGCCGCCCGCTTCGACATAGACGAGGAGCCCTTCCGGGGCGTGGGCACGCGCGAACGCGGAGACGTCGAGGTAGCCGGTTCCCGTGAGGTTGCAGAGGGTCTCGATACACCCCCCGATCAGACGCCCCTCGACCTCCACCTCACCGTCGGCGTCCAGCCGGGTCCACCTGCCGGGCGTATCGAGCGTGTACTCGCTCACCTCGGGCCGGGCCCGGTAGTCGTCCCAGCCCGTGGCGCGGTGGCGGTCGGGCGGGGACTGCGTGAAGGGGTGCCCCTGCGGAGCGGCGGCGATGTCGAGCCAGGACAGGAGTCCTTCGGGCGCCCTGTAGGGCGTGTCCATCAGGTTGTTGCCGTGCAGGGTCGCTACGCCGGTGAGGAGGGTGAGCGGCGTCATGACGGTCGACATGTCGGAGAAACCGACCAGCCAGGTCGGCTCGGCGGCACGCAGCAGGTCCCAGTCGAGCAGGGGCAGCAGGTCGATCGACATCTCCCCGCCCCAGGGCGGCACCACCGCTCTGACGCCGGGATCCGTCAGCATGGCCATCAACTCGGCGGCGCGGTCGGCCGCAGGAGCACTGACATGACCGGCGCCGTCCATGCACTGGCCGACGACCACCTCGTAGCCCCGCGCCTCCACCTCACGGATGGCCACGTCGAGGCGGGCGCGAAGGGCGTCCGGGACCCCACTCGAAGGGGAGGTGATGCCGACGCGGTCACCGGGACGCAGGGGGTGCGGATATCGAACTGTCATGCGCCGGATCCTGGCACGCCCGGCGCGGTGCTTTCCACGCTGTTTCGGAGCATCTCCGGACGGGTGCCGACACGGCAGATGTTCGGCCACGCGTCGCGCCTGGGCCGGAGGCCGGGGAGCCCCGCTCCGTCGCTTCCGCTCGTCGGTCACACTCCTCTGCCGCGATCCGTCAGGTCAGTGAAAGCAACCTGATGACCGAAGGAGACGGCGATGGAGACACGTTCGATCACGGCAGAGATCCCGATGGTGCCGCGGATGTCCGAGGACCCGGCGGAGCTGGTCCCCGAACTGGCGGAGGTCTCGGCTGCGCTGTTCAAGGTCACCGGCAACGGTTCCGTACCGCGCTCCACGATCGGTCTCGTCCACCTGCGCGCGGGGCAGATCGTCGGCAGCACCTATCTGACCGTTCTGCACACGGGCTTCCTGCGCAAGGGCGGGCAGTCGGAGGAGCGGATCACGTCGGTGGCGTCCTGGCAGGACTCGCCGTACTTCACCGCTGCCGAGCGCGCCGCGCTGGCACTGGTGGAAGCGGTGCTTCAGCCGTCGGCGCGCGGCGAGAGGGTCTCCGACGAGCTGTACGCCCGGGCGGCCGAGCACTATGAGCCCAAGGCGCTCGCCACGCTGATGTTCGCGATCGGCCAGGTCGGCTTCTTCAGCCCCGTGGCACTCATCGCGAAGCCGGTGCCGGGCCGGTCGTTCAGCGATCCCTGGAAGTGAGGCCTCCGGGGGGTGGGGGCGGCATCTTGTTGTGCCGGCGGCATCTTGTCGTGCCGCACGGCCCGTCCGGAGCGATGACTGCCCGCCGGCGTTCCCCCACCCCGGCGGTCGCGCCGGCGTCGACGCGGCGCCCGTGAAGCGCCCGATCGGCCGGCTCGGCGGCGGTGGAGGCGGTGGAGGCGGTGGTGGTCAGCGGCCGTTCGGCCGGCTGCCGGTCCGCCGCGTGCGCTCTGCGCCGCAGAGGCGCTGTTGGGCGTGCCTTCGGTCCCCGTTCACGCGGGGTTGTGTCGCTCCACGTGCGGGCCTTCGAGCATGCACGCATGACGCAGACGACTCGTGTCAGGGCCTCCTCCTTCGCCCTGGCCGCGGCCCTCCTGGCGGGCCTCGCAGTACCGGCGGCCGCGGCCGCCGCCCCGCACGCCCCCGCCGGGCACGACAACGCCTCCTCCCACGGGCGCATCCCGTTCACCGCGGCCACGGTCACGGCCGACGAAGACGGTTCGTACACCGTGGAGTGGAAGGCCCCCGGCACCCGTCGCGTCGCCGTCCGGGCCAACGGCCGTACCGTCGCGTCCGGTGGTTCCGCCGGCAAGGTCACCGTGCGCGGGCTGCCCGCCGCCGACCGCCAGTGGTTCGACCTGGTCCCCGAGCACGGCGGCTCGCTGCACCTCGCCGACCGGCTGATCCAGCTCCAGGGCACCGTCAACTTCCGTGACGCGGGCGGCTACCGCACCACGGACGGCCACTGGGTGAAGATGGGCGAGATCTACCGCTCGGACGCCCTCGACAAGCTGACGTCCGCCGATCTGGCGAAGCTGCGTCGGCTGGCCGTCACCACGGTGTTCGACCTGCGCATGGAGTCGGAGCGCGACGCCGCACCGGACCGGGTCCCCGCCGGTGCGACGCATGTCGTCGCGGACGTGCTGGCAGGGTCACCGACGTTCACGGCCATGCCGGGCACCGCTGCCGAGGCCGAGGCCATGATGGTCGGCGGCGAGAAGTTCATGGTCAGCGGCGCCACCGCCAAGAAGGCCTACCGCACCGTGTTCTCCGGCATCGGCGACGACAGCGCCCGCGCTGTCGTCTTCCACTGCACGGCGGGCAAGGACCGCACGGGCTGGGCGAACGCCGCCCTGCTGACCGCCCTCGGGGTCCCGCGCTCCACCGTGATGGCCGACTACCTCGCCTCCAACGACTACCGTGCCGAGGCGAACGCGGCCGCACTCGCCTCGATGCCGGCCGCGCAGGCCGCGGTGTACAAGCCGCTGCTCGACGTCCGGGCCGCGTACCTGAACTCAGGGTTCCAGGAGGTCTCCGAGACGTTCGGCTCGTTCGGCGCGTACGAGAAGCAGGCACTCGGCCTGGACGCCAAGGACGTGCGCGCGCTGAAGCGGGACCTGCTCGTCGGCTGACGCCACGGAGCTTCCCGCGCCACGCTGCCCCGTACCGGATCTTTCCCGGTGCGGGGCTGCGCCGTACCCGCACGGAAACCGCGTGAGGAACACGAAGAAATAAGACACACCGTGTCCGGATTCGCGTCCAGCATGGGGCCACCGGTCCTCGGCCACGACCCGCGCGGACCAGGGACAACAGTCAGCCACGAACCTCAGGGGGACGCATGTCCGACCCATCGAATCCGGCACCCGCATCGGCACCCGCACCCGCCCTCCGCGGAAAGATCGCCCTCGTCGCCGGGGCCACCCGCGGTGCCGGGCGCGGCATCGCCGTCCAGCTCGGCGCGGCGGGTGCGACCGTCTACGTGACGGGGCGCACGACGCGGGAGCGGCGATCGGAGTACGACCGGCCGGAGACGATCGAGGAGACCGCGGAGCTCGTCACCGCAGCCGGTGGAACCGGTATCGCGGTGCCGGCCGACCACCTCGTGCCCGAGCAGGTCCGGGCGCTGGCCGAGCGCGTCGACGCCGAGCAGGGGCGGCTCGACGTGCTCGTCAACGACATCTGGGGCGGCGAGCGGCTGTTCGCGTTCGACAAGCCGGTGTGGGAGCACGACCTCGACGACGGGCTGCGGCTGCTCCGGCTGGGCGTGGAGACGCACGCGATCACCAGCCACTTCCTGCTGCCGCTGCTGGTGCGGCAGCCGGGTGGGCTGGTGGTCGAGATGACCGACGGGACGGCCGCGTACAACAGCGCGAACTACCGCAACTCCTACTTCTACGACCTGGTGAAGAACAGCGTGCTGCGCATGGCGTTCGTACAGGCCCACGAGTTGAAGCCGCACGGGGGTACGGCGGTGGCGCTCACCCCGGGCTGGCTGCGCTCGGAGATGATGCTCGACGCCTTCGGTGTGGCCGAGGACAACTGGCGCGACGCGCTGAGCACGGTGCCGCACTTCTGCATTTCGGAGAGTCCGGCCTACGTCGGGCGTGCGGTGGCCGCTCTGGCCGGTGACGCCGGCCTCGCCCGCTGGAACGGCCAGTCGCTGTCCAGCGGGCAGCTCGCCCAGGAGTACGGCTTCACCGACCTCGACGGGTCACGCCCGGACTGCTGGCGCTACCTGGTCGAGGTCGACGGCGCGGGGAAGCCGGCCGACGCGGCGGGATACCGGTAACCGCTGGGTCGAAGGGGCTTCCTACTCCTCGGCGAAGACGTCCTCGACAGACCGGGCGGCCGGGGCCCGCAGGAGCCAGCGGTTCAGGGTGTCGAGATCGCCACAGGTGGTGATCCGTTCGCGCGCCTCGTCCGGAACATCGACGCCCGCCCGTGCGAGAAAGAGCAGGATGCCCTGCGCGATGCCCTCGGCACGGCCTTCCGAACGGCCTTCGTCCCGGATCTCCTCGGAGATGGCGGACTTGTAGAAAGAAAGGTCCACGGCCACCAGGTTCCTCCACTGTTGCGCGGCCGGGCGGCTGCCCAGACCCTGTGCGGTGAGTTCGACTAGGGGATCGGCGATGTTTTCCGGTGCGTCCCGCAGAGCGGTGGACAGCGTCTTCAGTATGGCACCGATGTCCGGATCGGCCGCGTGTGTGATGGCGGCCAGCGTGGTCAGCACCCGGTCCTTGCGGGCTTCGGCGACATTGGTGGTGCGCGACGCGAACATGCGCGCGAAGAGGCCGCTTCCGAAGCTCCGGAAGCGGCCTCCGCTCCGGCCCTACCGCGGCAATACCGGCAGCAGTTCCGGCAGATGCCCGTCCGAGGCCGCCGCGGCGGCGATGCGCTCCGGCGGCACCTCCCCGTACAGCGTCGTACGCGGCTTCGCCGGGCGGCCCGCGGCCTCGGCCACGGCGATCAGGTCCTGTACGGACTTGTACGAGCCGTAACTCGACCCGGCCATACGGGAGATGGTCTCCTCCATCAGCGTGCCGCCCAGGTCGTTCGCGCCCGAGCGGAGCATCTCCGCCGCGCCCTCCGTGCCCAGCTTCACCCAGCTGGTCTGGATGTTGGTGATGTGCGGGTGCAGCAACAGGCGGGCCATCGCGGTGACCGCCCGGTTGTCGCGGTCCGTGGGGCCGGGGCGGGCGATGCCGGCCAGGTAGACGGGGGCGTTCGTGTGGATGAAGGGGAGCGTCACGAACTCCGTGAAGCCGCCCGTCTCCTGCTGGAGGCCGGCGAGGGTGCGCAGGTGGCCGAGCCAGTGGCGGGGCTGGTCGACGTGGCCGTACATCATCGTGGACGAGGAGCGCAGGCCCACCTCGTGGGCCGTCCTGATGACCTCCAGCCACTCCGCCGTCGGCAGCTTGCCCTTGGTGAGGATCCAGCGGACCTCGTCGTCGAGGATCTCCGCCGCCGTGCCGGGGATGGAGCCGAGCCCGGCCTCCTTCGCGGCGAGCAGCCAGTCGCGGATGGACATCCCGGTGCGGGTCGCGCCGTTGACGACCTCCATCGGCGAGAAGGCGTGCACGTGCATGCCGGGCACGCGTTCCTTCACCGCCCGCGCGATGTCGAAGTAAGCGGTGCCGGGCAGGTCCGGGTGAATGCCACCTTGCATGCAGACCTCGACCGCGCCGACGTCCCACGCCTGCGCGGCCCGGTCGGCGACCTGGTCCAGGGACAGGGTGTACGCGTCGGCGTCGGTACGCCGCTGGGCGAAGGCGCAGAAGCGGCAGCCGGTGTAGCAGACGTTGGTGAAGTTGATGTTGCGCGTGACGATGTACGTGACGTCGTCGCCGACCACGTCACGGCGCAGGGTGTCCGCGATGCGGCACAGCTCGTCCAGGGCCGGCCCGTCCGCGTGGAGCAGGGTGAGCGCCTGGGCGTCGGTGAGCTTCGTCGGGTCGGCGGCGGCCTGGCTCAGGGCGCCCTTCACGTCGGTGTCGATGCGGGAGGGGACCATGCCGGGTACCGCCGCCTCGCGGAGTGCCTCCCAGTCCCCGTACACCTCGTCGAAGTCGTCGCGGCGGTCGCCGGTGCGGCCCTCGGTGTCGATGGTGCGGTGCAGGTCCGTGCGGCCGGAGGCGTTGAAGCCCTCGTCGGGCTCCTGCCAGGGCAGGCCGGTGGGCAGGACGCCTTCCTTCGCGAGGCCGGTGTCCGGGTCGGCCAGGGCACGGACGTGCGGGAGGAGGCGTGGGTCGAGCCAGGGCTCGCCGCGCTGGATGAACTCGGGGTAGATGGTGAGCCGTTCGCGGAGCTGGAAGCCTACCTCTGCGGTCCGGGCCGCGAGTTCGTCGATGTGCGGCCAGGGGCGTTCGGGGTTCACATGGTCCGGGGTGAGCGGGGAGACGCCGCCCCAGTCGTCGATCCCGGCGCCGACGATCAGCGCGTACTCGGCGTCGACGAGGTTCGGCGGGGCCTGGATGCGGGCCGACGGGCCGAGGATGTGACGGGCCACGGCGATCGCGGCGGCCAGTTCCTCCAGTTCCGCGTCCGGCATGGCGCGCATCGCCGTGTCGGGCTTGGCGCGGAAGTTCTGGACGATGACTTCCTGGATGCCGTGGTAGGCGCGGGCGGTCCTGCGCAGCTCGAAGAGGGAGTCGGCGCGCTCCTCGTACGACTCGCCGATGCCGATGAGGATGCCGGTGGTGAAGGGGACGTTGGACCGTCCGGCGTCTTCGAGTACGCGCAGCCGGACGGCCGGTTCCTTGTCCGGGGAGCCGTGGTGCGGGCCGCCGGGCTCGGACCACAGACGGGTCGCGGTCGTCTCCAGCATCATGCCCATGGACGGGGCGACGGGCTTGAGGCGCTGGAGATCGGTCCAGGTCATCACGCCCGGGTTGAGGTGCGGGAGGAGACCGGTCTCCTCCAGGACGCGGATCGCCATGGCGCGTACGTACGCGAGGGTGTCGTCGTACCCCTCGGCCTCCAGCCACTCCCGGGCCTCGGGCCAGCGGTCCTCGGGCCGGTCGCCGAGCGTGAACAGCGCTTCCTTGCAGCCCATCGCCGCACCCTCGCGGGCGATGGTGAGGACCTCGTCCGGGGAGAGGAACATGCCGTGGCCCTCGCGCCGCAGCTTGCCGGGGACGGTGACGAAGGTGCAGTAGTGGCACTTGTCGCGGCAGAGGCGGGTCAGCGGGATGAAGACCTTGCGGGAGTACGTGATGACACCGGGCCGGCCCGCCGCCTCCAGGCCCGCGTCCCGCACCCGGGCGGCGGAGGCGGCGAGATCCGTCAGATCGTCGCCGCGCGCCTGGAGCAGGACGGCGGCCTCGGCCACGTCGAGGGCGACACCGTCTCTGGCACGCTTGAGGGCACGTCGCATGGAGTTGGTGGTGGGGCGTCCGCGCTGAGGATCGGTCATGACCCGAGCATACGAGCGAGTAGTCGCCCGGTGACCGGCCGGATCTCCCGCAGGTCACGCACGTCCCTGGCGCCTCGGCCGTACAAGGGTCCTCGACCCGTAGGCTCGGCCCGGTGATGGAAACGATCGTCTTCGACATCGGCGAGACACTCGTCCGCGACGACCGCTACTGGGCGTCCTGGGCCAACTGGCTCGGCGTCCCGCCGCACACGCTGAGTGCGCTGGTCGGGGCCGCGGTCGTCCAGGGCCGGGACAGTTCCGACGCGCTGAGCATGCTGCGTCCCGACATGGACGTCGCCGAGGCCTCGCAGGCCCGCGCCGCCGCCGGGCGGGGCGAGCACCTGGACGAGTCGGACCTCTACCCGGACGTCCGCCCGGCGCTGGCGGAACTGCGTTCGCTGGGCGTACGGGTGGTGGTCGCGGGCAACGGGACGGTGCGGGCCGGGGAACTGCTGCGGGCGCTGGACCTGCCCGCGGACCTGGTGGTCACCTCGGACGAGTGGGGCGTCGCCAAACCGGACCCGGACTTCTTCGCCCGAGTCCTGGAGGTGTCCGGTTCCGAGCCGCGGTCGACGCTGTACGTGGGCGACCACCCGGCGGGCGACCTGTTCCCGGCCAAGTCCTCCGGGCTGCGGGCGGCGCACATCCGGCGGGGCGCGTGCGGGTACTGGTGGGCGGACCACCCGGACGTGGTGGAGACCGCGGACTTCCGGATCAACGCGCTGACGGAGCTGCCCGCGCTGCTGAGCAAGGTCCCGGACGCACCGGAGCCCCCGCGTCCGAGGGCGTTGCGGGCACTGTAGGGCGCGCCGTGGCCGCAACCGCCGTACGGACCCGGAGCGTCCGGCCCCGTCGGCAGAGCGACGCGACCGCGCGGCCGTCGCGGGCGCCGTAGCCGCAACCGCCGCACGGGCCTCGGGCGTCCGGCCCCGCCGGCGCGGTCGTTCAGAGGTAGGGCCGCTGCTCCGACTTCGCCTTCTCGTACGCCTCCCGGGCGGCCCTCGTCTCCGGGGCGTCGGAGACCTCCGCGACCGGCACGTCCCACCAGGCGCCGGAGGACGGCGCGGGCACCAGCGGGTCCGTTTCGATGTGGATCACCGTGCACCGGTCGGAGGCCCGGGCCTCGGCAAGCGCCTTGCGGAGTTCCGCGATCGTGGCGACGCGCAGGACGTCCGCGCCCAGGCTCGCCGCGTTGGCCGCCAGATCGACGGGCAGCCGGTCGCCCTCCAGCGCCCCGCTGTCCGCGTCGCGGTAGCGGTACCAGGTGCCGAAGCGGGGTGCCCCGACCGTTTCGGAGAGCGCCCCGATCGAGGCGTAGCCGTGGTTCTGGACCAGGACCACGATGAGCTTGACCCCTTCGGCGACGGCCGTCACCAGTTCCTGCGCCATCATCAGGTAGGAGCCGTCGCCCACCATGACGAAGACCTCGCGCTCCGGGGCGGCGAGTTTCACGCCGAGGCCGCCGGCGATCTCGTAGCCCATGCAGGAGTAGCCGTATTCGACGTGGTACTGCTTCGGATCCGCGGGCCGCCACAGTTTGTGCAGGTCGCCCGGGAGCGATCCGGCCGCGCAGATCACCACACCGTCCTCGCCGGCCGCCTCGTTGACCGCGCCGACCACCTCGGACTGGGCCGGTTTCGGGGTGTGGCCCAGGTGGTAGGCGGCGTCCACCGCCGTGTCCCAGGCGCGGGCCAGGGCCGCGGTCCGCGCGCGGTGCTCCGGCGGCACCTGCCAGTCCGCCAGTGCGGCGGTCAGCGCCTCCAGGGCCTCGCGGGCGTCGGCGACCATCGCGAGGCCGGCGTGCTTGACCGCGTCGAGGCGGGCCACGTTGATGTTGAGGAAGCGGACGCCGGGGCCGGCAAACTGGGTGTGCGAGGCGGTCGTGAAGTCGCTGTAGCGGGTGCCGATGCCGATGACCAGGTCGGCCTCGCGGGCCAGCGTGTCGGCCGCCGTCGTGCCGGTGTGCCCGATGGCGCCCGCCGAGGACGGGTGGCCGTGCCGGAGCGCGCCCTTGCCCGCCTGGGTCTCGGCGACCGGGATACCGGTGGCGCGGGCGAAGGCGTCCAGCGCCTCCGTGGCCCCCGCGTAGACGACGCCCCCGCCGGCCACGACGAGCGGGCGGCGGGCGGACCGGATCATCCGGACGGCGTCGGCCAGGACCCCGTTCTGCGGGGCCGGGCGGTCGATGCGCCACACCCGGCGGGCCAGGAACTCCTCCGGCCAGTCGTACGCCTCCGCCTGGACGTCCTGGGGCAGCGCGAGCGTCACCGCGCCGGTGTCCACCGGGTCGGTGAGCGTGCGTACGGCGGCCAGGGCGGCGCCGATCAGCTGCTCGGGGCGGCCGATGCGGTCGAAGTACCGGGAGACGGGGCGGAAGGCGTCGTTGACGGTCACATCGCCCGCCCACGGCGTCTCCAGCTGCTGGAGCACCGGTTCGGCGACGCGGGTGGCGAAGGTGTCCCCGGGCAGGAGGAGGACGGGCAGCCGGTTGATGGTGGCTCCGGCGGCGGCGGTGATCATGTTGGTGGCGCCGGGGCCGACCGAGGAGGTGCAGGCGAAGGTCGAGAGGCGGTCGGTCATCCGGGCGTACGCGGCGGCGGTGTGCACCATCGCCTGCTCGTTGCGGGCCTGGTAGTACGTCAGGTCGCGGTTCTCCCACAGCGCCTGCCCCAGCCCGGCCACGTTGCCGTGCCCGAAGATGCCGAAACAGCCGGCGAACAGGCGCCGGCTCTCGCCGTCCCGTTCGGTGTGCTGGGCGACCAGGAAGCGCACCAGCGCCTGGGCGACGGTCAGCCGGATCATGATGTCCCTTCCGTGGAGGGTGTGGCCCCGGTGGAGTTCCACGTGTCGCGGATCCAGGCGTGCGCCGGGTCGTCGGTGATCCGCCAGGCGCGCTCGTCGTGCGGGCCGGCCATCACGTTGAGGTAGTACATCGGGTAGCCGGGCAGGGCGGCGGACGGGCCGTGCCAGCCGTCCGGGACCAGCACCACGTCACCGGTGCGGACCTCGGCCGTCTCGCCGGCGGGGCCGGGCGGGCTGCCGCCGAGCCGGTGGTGGCCGAAGCCGCCGCGGCCGATCTCGAAGTAGTAGACCTCCTCCAGCTCCGACTCCGTCGCGGTGTGCTCGTCGTGCTTGTGCGGCGGATAGCTGGACCAGTTCCCGTCCGGCGTGAGGACCTCCACCACGATCAGCCGGTCGCACGGGAAGCCGTCGGCGCTGGCCAGGTTGTGGACCCGGCGCAGGCAGGAGCCCGCGCCGCGGGTCTCCACCGGTACCCCGTCGGCCGGTCCGCGGCGGAACGGCAGGTCCCGCCGGGCCGTTCCGCTCGCCAGCGCGAACCGGCCGCCGCCGGGGCTGCCGATGACGGCGTCGCTGCGCCGGGGGACGTACGCGAAGTCGCTCACGCCCGCGAAGACGCCGGGGCGCCCGGCCAGTTCGAACTCCTCGGTCCCGCAGCGCACGGAGCAGGATCCGGACAGGGGGACCACGATGACCTCGCGTTCCTGCGTACCGAAGGACTGCGAGCCGCCCGGTTCGAGTTCCAGGACCCTGAGTCCCGTGTGCCGCATACCGGTGTCCACGGTCCAGGGGCCGTGTGCGGTGCTGCCCGCGGGCTGATGGCCGTCCATGGCGTCTCCTCTCACAGCAGGCCGACGGCGGTGTCCACCGCTGCGGCCACGTCGTCGTCGGGCGGGTAGAGCAGCGACCGGCCGGCGACCAGGCCGCGCACGGTGGGGAGCCGGAGCGCCTTCTCCCAGGAGGCGTACGTGTCGTCGGGGCTGCCCGGAGGGTCTCCGCCGAGCAGCAGCGCGGGAAGCGTCGACGCCTCCATCACCCTCTCCATGTTGTCGACCACCGGCACCTTGAGCCAGGTGTAGGCGGAGGTGCGGCCCAGCCCCTGGGCGATGGCCAGCGCCCGGATCATGGACGCGGGCCGCAGGTCGTTGGCCGCCCGCCCGTCCGCCAGGCGCTCGACCCAGAAGGGTTCGACCAGGGCCGGAAGTCTGCGGTCGGCCAGCTCGGAGACGGCGCTCGCGCAGCCCGCCAGGGTGGAGGCGGTGGCGGGGTCGGTCGGGTCGATGCGCAACAGCATCTTGCCGGCGTTGAAGCCCATCTCGTCGATCGAGGCCGCGTCGTAGGCGGTGAAGCGGTCGTCGATCTCGAACGCGGTCCCGGGCACGCCGCCGCGGTTCATGGAACCGATGACGACCTTGTCGTCGAGGGCGCCGAGGAGCAGCAGGTCCTCCAGCACGTCGGGGGTGCCGAGCACGCCGTCCACCCCGGGGCGTGCGAGGGCGGTGAGCAGGCGGTCGAGCAGTCCGACGCGGTTCGCCATGGCGTCGGCCCGGCCGCGTACGGCGAGGGCGCCGCGGGCCGGATGGTCGGCGGCGACCAGCATCAGCCGGCCGGACGGCTGGACCATCGGGCGCTTGCGGCGTCGCTGCGCGGCCTCGGCGATCGCCTCCGGCCGCCGGGCCCGGGTCTCCATCAGGGTGTGCAGCACTCCGTCACGCATGCGGTGCCGCTTCCTGGGAGTGGGCGTGTTCCATCATGTCCTCCACCTGGGGGGTAGTCGGCATGTCGGGGGCGCAGAAGAGCCGCCCCGCGACGTAGGCGCCTGCGGCGTTGGCGAAGCGGAGGGTCCGTTCGAGGGGCCAGCCCGCGAGCAGGCCGTGGCACAGGGCGCCGCCGAAGGCGTCGCCCGCTCCGAGGCCGTTGACGACCCGGACGGGGTGGGGGGCGACGACGACCCGTTCGGTGGCGGTGCGGGCCAGCACTCCGGCGGGTCCCTGCTTGACCACGGCGAGTGCGATGCCGGTGGCCAGCAGGGCGTCGGCCGCGGCGTCCGGGTCGCGCTCGCCGACGGCCGCCTCGCACTCGTCGAGGTTGCCGACGGCCACGGTGGCCCCGGCGAGGGCGGCCCGCAGGGCGGGTCCCGCGGCCTGCGGGGAGGGCCAGAGCCCGGGCCGGTAGTCGAGGTCGAGGACGGTGATCCCCGAGCGGTCCCGGGCGGTGAGGGCGGCGAGGTGGGCGGCCGCGCTGGGTTCGGCGGAGAGCCCGGTGCCGGTGATCCAGAGGAGTTGGGCCGCGCGGACCTCGTCCGGGTCCAGTTCCTCGGGGTGGATCCGGAGGTCCGGGGTGCCGGGCGGGCGGTAGAACCAGATGGGGAAGTCGTCGGGAGGGAAGACCTCGCAGAAGGTGACCGGGGTCGGGGGTCCGGCGACGGGACGGACCCGGGCGGCGTCGACCCCGTAACGGCCGAGCTCGGCCCGGAGGTAGTCGCCGAAGGGGTCCTGCCCGGTGCGGCTGATCAGGGCGGTGCGGCGGCCGTGGCGGGCGGCGGCGACCGCGACGTTGGCGGCGCTGCCGCCCAGGTGTTTGCCGAAGGTCTCGACGTCGGCCAGGCCCACGCCCTGCTGGAGCG
The DNA here is from genome assembly GCF_008042275.1 of Streptomyces sp. OR43. GTDB lineage: Bacteria > Actinomycetota > Actinomycetes > Streptomycetales > Streptomycetaceae > Streptomyces. Next base: position 1,100,822 of record NZ_RDBK01000043.1, read on the forward strand.
GGTAGAGGTCCACGCCGAGCCGTCCCATGACGAGCACCTCGGGCGCGGTCGGCGCGGTGGTCACGACGTCACCTTGCGCGGATGGTGCGGCGGTCATGACGTCACCTTGCGCAGATGGGCCAGGGATGTCACGACGTCGGCCAACGGGCCTTGGCCGAGGGCCGGTTCGGCGTCGAGCACGGTGTCCTGTTCGAGGACGTACCAGCCGGTGTAGCCGGCCGCGTCCAGGGCCGCGGTGATCGCGGAGATGTCCACATCACCCTGGCCGAGCGGCTGGTAGAGCCCGGTGCGGACGGCTTCGGTGTACGTGACCTCGCCGCCCCGTACGCGGGCGGCGAGCGCCGCGTCGACGTCCTTGAGGTGGACGTGGGCGATGCGGTCGGCGGCCCGGCGGGCCAGGTCCACGGGGTCGCTGCCGCCGGCCAGCAGATGGCCGGTGTCCAGGCAGAGGGGGACGGTGCTGCCGGCGAGGACGCGCTCGACCTCCTCGGGGCCCTCGACCATCGTGCCGATGTGCGGGTGCAGGGTGGCGGTGATGCCCTCGTGCGCCGCGTGTGCGGCGATCCGGTCGAGGTTGTCCAGCAGCGCCCCCCATTCCCGCGCGGAGAGTTCGGGGCGGGCGTCGTAGCCGTCCGACCCGGTCGCGGCGGCGAGGACCAGCGTCCGGGCGGACCCGAACCCGGCCAGGGCGCGGCGGACTTCGGGCAGCGGGTCGCTGCCGGGGTCGTGCAGTACGACGGGGACGAATCCGCCGACGGCGGTCAGTCCGTGTCCGGCGAGCAGGGCCGTGCGGGCGTCCGGATCCTGTGGCAGGAAGCCGTCGGGTCCGAACTCGGTGGCGGCGAGACCAGCGGCGGCCATCTCCTCCAGCACCCGATCGGGCTCCATCTGGTGTCCCCAGCCCGGAACTTCGCAGACACCCCAGGAAATGGGCGCTCCGGCGACGCGGATCATCGGCCCGCCTCCTCTACTCGTACGGGTCGGCCGGTACGGCACGAAAGGTCGGCCGCCTCGGCGATCAGCAGGGCCGCCAGCGCGTCGTCCCCGGTGCAGGGACTGGGGCGGGTACCCGCGGCCACTTCGGTGAAGGCGGTCAGCTCGGCGATGTACGCGTCGCGGAAGCGGCTGAGGAATCCGTCGTGGGAGACGGCCCCGGGCTGCGGTCCGCCGGCGGTGAAGCGGAGCGGTGCGTGCGGGTCGAGGCCGGTGGCCAGGGTGCCCGTGGAGCCGGCCACTTCCATCCGTACGTCGTATCCGGCGCCGTTGTAGCGGGTGGCAGTGCAGGTCACGAGCGTGCCGTCGTCGAGGGTGAGGACGGTGACGGCGGTGTCGACGTCTCCGGCGGCGGTGAAGCAGGGGTCGCCCCGGTTGGCGCCGGTGGCGCTGACCTCGACGACCTCGCGGCCGGTGACCCAGCGGACGCTGTCGAAGTCGTGCACGGCGCAGTCGCGGAAGATGCCGCCCGACGCGGGCAGGTATCCGGCCGGTGGTGGCGCCGGGTCGGCGGTGCAGGCCCGGACGGTGTGCAGCCAGCCCAGTTCACCGGCGGCGACCGCGTCGCGCAGCTCCGTGTAGCCGGCGTCGAAGCGGCGCTGGAAGCCGACCTGGAGCGGGACGCCGGTGCCGTCCAGCTCGGCCAGCAGGGCGCGGGTCCCTTCGAGGGTGCCGGCGATCGGCTTCTCGCAGAAGACGGGGACTCCGGCGCGGGCGGCGGCCCGTACGAGGTCCGCGTGAAAGGCGGTGGGAGCGGCGATCACGATGCCGTCCGGGCCGGAGCCCAGCAGTCCGTCGAGGTCGGGGGCGTGCTCGGCACCGAGTTTGACGGCCAGTTCGTGTGCCTGGCGTTCCAGAGCGTCGTGGAGGACGACCCGCGTGACGGCGGGGAGTCCGATCAGGGTCTCGGCGTGGAACGTGCCGATCCGGCCGGTACCGATGAGTCCGATGCGCATGCGCGAATGCCTCCGGTTCGAGGAGGAGTGGATTCCTGTCTGATCCCTGCCCCTGATTTGTATCCTCGGCACTCACAACGAGTCAAGCATTTGTTCTGACATATATACGTATAGAGCTTGAGTCGAACCGTGCGGCATACTGAACGCCTGGTTCTACGCGTCGAGGAGTCCCCATGGAATCGATCACCAGGCTGATAAGCATCGACCGCAGCAGTCCCGTACCGCTGTACTTCCAGGTCGCGCAGCAGCTCCAACAGCTCATCGAGTCCGGCACGTTGGCGCCCGGCACCCGGCTGGAGAACGAGATCGCCCTGGCGGACAAGTTCGGCCTCTCCCGCCCGACGATGCGTCAGGCCATGCAGCATCTCGTCGACAAGGGGCTTCTCGCACGCAAGCGCGGCGTGGGCACCCAGGTGGTCAACAACCGGGTGCGCAGGCAGGTCGAGCTGACCAGCCTCTTCGAGGACCTCAAGCGGGACGACCGCCGGCCGCGTACCGAGGTGCTGTCGATGGAGACCCTGCCCGCCGTGGGCAGCGTCGCGGCCGCGCTCGAAGTCGAACCCGGCACGCCCACCGTGTCGCTGCGCAGGCTGAGGTATGCGGACGACGAGCCCATCGCCGTCATGCAGAACCACCTGCCGGCCGACCTGCTGACGCTGACCGAGGACGAACTCACCGAGTACGGGCTCTACGAACTGCTCAAGCGGGCCGGCATCTCCCTGCGCACCGCCCGCCAGAACATCGGGGCGCGCAAGGCGACCGCGGCGGAGGCCCGGCTGCTGGACGAGGGCCGCAACGGCACCCTGCTGACCATGGAGCGCACGGTCCAGGGCGATTCGGGGCGCCCGGTGGAGTTCGGGTCCCACCTCTACCGGGCGTCCCGGTACTCCTTCGAGATGACGCTGACCGCGCACTGAGCGGGGGCGGGCACCGGGCGGGCGGGCTCCGGGCCGCCCGCCCGGTTGCCGCGCGTCCGCGACCGCCCGTTCCTCGCGGGGCCCGTGCCGAGCCGGCCCGCGGCGTCGCGGGGCAACTCGAAACGGGCCCCGGACCTCAGTGGCTGCGCTTCAGCATGGCGTCCGAAAGGGCCGCCACGGACTCCCCCAGGCGCAGCCCCACGACGTCGAGCCGGCGCAGCAGTTCGCGCCGGGTGAGGGTGTCGGTGCCGACCTCCTGGCGCAGCAGTTCGGCCATGGCCAGCTGGTAGTGCCGGCGCACCTGGCCGGCGGCCTTGCGGGCGGCCTCCGTGGCCGCGTCCACCTCCCCCGGCCGGTCGGCCAGCCCTTGGACGGCGCCGCGCAGCATCGCCAGCCCCTCGGCCACTCCGGCCAGCGCGGGCAGGTCCGCGGGCTCGCCCTCGGCGCCGTACAGATCGGTCTCGCGCACCAGGTCGCGGAGGTTGTCCAGGACGTCGTCGACACTGCGGGAGAAGCGGTAGAGGTCCTCCCGGTCGATCGGCGTGGTCAGGGCGACGGCGAGTTCGGCGACGAGCCCGGCCCGGCCGGTGTCGCCCCGGTGCTCGACGTCGACCATGGCCTCGCGGGCCTCGGCGGGTGTGAGCGTGCCCTCGGACATCGCGGACGCCAGCCCCACCCCCTCGATGGCGGCGTCGAGTTGGGCGGCGAGCAGGTCGGTCAGCTGGTGGTGCGAGCGGCCGGTGAGGTCGTCGACGAGTCTGCGGAAGGTCATGCGGTCACTCCGTCATCGACGAGTCTGCGGAAGGTCATGCGGTCACTCCTCGGGCGAGCAGGCCGGCCAGCAGACCGGCCGCGTAGGCGGCGGGCAGGGTCACTCCCCAGGCGGTGACCAGAGGGACGGCGAACTGCCAGCGCACCCGGCGGCCGCCCTCGCTGGCCCCCGCACCCACCAGTCCGCCGATCACCGTCTGCGTCATGCTCACGGGCGCGCCCAGGGCGGCGCTGGAGAGCACCGTGGCGGAGGAGGCCATCTCGGCGGAGGCGACCTGCCAGGGGCGGGCGGCCAGCAGCCGGACCGACGCCCCGCCGGAGACCCTGCGCAGACTGAGGACGGCCCCCGCCGCGAAGACGAGGGCCACCGCGGCGGCCGGTGCGAGGCCGGGCGGGGTGTCCAGGCTGCCGCCGACGTGGCCGGCCGTCGCCACAGCCGCGACGGCGAACATCTTCTGGCCGTCGTTGGCCGCGTAGGCCAGGCACTGGCAGCCGAAGGCGGCGATGTGCGCTCCGTGCACCAGGCGCGGCATCCCGGGCACCGTCGGCATCCGGCGGGCACCGCGGCCGAGCGCGAACCCGGCGGCCGCGCCGATCAGCGGGGCCGCCGCCGCGATCCCGAGCACCAGGCCGAGCCGGGCCCATTGCGGCCGTTCGCCCAGTCCGGAGCCGGCGCCGGCCAGTCCGCCGAGGACGGCCAGCGTGATCGAGGTGGGGATGCCCCGCCAGGTGAGGAGCACGACGAGCAGCAGGGCGGCGGCGGCTCCGCACAGGAAGATGAGCGCGGGGTGCCCGGCGTCGCCGGGGATCAGCCCTTCGGTGAAGGTGCGGGCCACCCGCACCCCGAACAGGGCGGGCCCGAGCGCCACCGCGGCGGTCAGCGCCAGCAGGACGGGAACGGCCGAACCGCTGCTGTGGCGTACGGCCATGGCGAGCAGCGAGGCGCCGTCGTTGGCGCCGCAGACGAGGACGAAGGCCAGGGCGGTGATGATGAGCGCGATGGTGGTGGTCAAGGAAGGTGCTACCTCACGTGGTGGGGGCGGCGCGCACCCGGTGGACCGGTGTGCGCGCCGCCCCGTGGGCCGTCAGTCGTCCAACTCGTCGGCCACGTCGTCCCAGTCGACGAACTTGAAGTTCGTGTTGGTGCGGACCTCTCCGTCCTCCCCGGTCACGTCGGGGGCGTTGAAGCCGTCGTGGACCACGAGCAGACCGTGGGGGTACGCGTCACCCAGCGGGGCGTTGAGCACGGCCGCGCCGTCGCACTCCTCGGAGCCGTCGATCGCGCCGGCGCCGGCCGCGGGGGCGACCCGGAAGTTGCCGACGTAGTCGTTGTCGCCGTCGCGCTCATAGGCGACGAAGGTGTTGTCGCCCTGGCTGGAGGCGAGCAGATAGCCCTCGCCGTCGTCCTCGCGGTAGATCGTCAGGCCCTCGACGTCGGCGGTGATGCGCTCGCCGCCGGCTCCCGGGTCCGCGCCGGCCGTGCACTCGTCGGCCACCGGGTCATACGTGCCCGGAACGCCGAACTCGCGAACCTTGTCGACGATGCGGGGAGTTCCGGTGAGGTCGGCGCGCATCCGCCAGATGCCGACGTCCTCCTGGGCCGCGTAGAGCACGCCCCGCTCGGGGTCCACGACCATGCCCTCGACCTGGGGCGTGCGGCCGGGCTCGTCGCAGGGGGTCCAGCGGGTGCCGTTGCCGAGGTCGAACGAGGAGGGCAGGTCCAGCGTCCGGATGCGGTGGTACGTGACCGTTCCGCCGGCGGTGGCGGTCAGCTCCATCAGCGCCAGGCGCGTGGTGTGACGCTGGCTGGCCAGCGCGTAGTAGCGGCCGTTCGAGGCGTTGCGCCAGGTGGCGAGCCCGTACGCGCTCTGCTGGTCGTCCACGTCGGCCTCGGTGGCGCTGAAGACACGGGGTGCGGCCGGGTCGGTGAGGTCGGTGAGCGGGGCGCCGGGGTGGTGACGGTCGATCCCGTAGACCCGCAGCCGGTCGCGTCCGCGGTCGGAGACGACGGCGATGTCGGTGCGGACGCCCTTGATCTTCAGGCCCGACAGCAGGTCGACGTTGTTGAACCGGCCGGGCTCGTTGTCGGGCCCGGGTGCGGCGGGCGCCGCGATCGACTGGATCTCGTCGCCGCCGAGGTCGTGGACGCGCAGGCCGCCCTGCTTGGCGGTGGCGATGACCAGGCTGGCGTCGGGGTCCGCCGCGTTGAACCAGATCGCCGGGTCGTCCGCGTTGGCGTCGCCGCCGGCCGCGTCGTCGTACAGGGCGGGGGTCTCGCTGACGGCGTACACGGACGGGGTGTCCGAGGCTGCCGCGGGATTGGCCGGCGTCGCCATCAGTGCGGCGGTCGCCGCCGCCAGACAGACCGTGGTGAGACGTCTGGGCAAGTGCATCGTGCCTCCCGGAAGTGGGTTGGGCGGTGCGGGATGGCCAGGACAGTACATAAGTATGTGCTGACATAAAAGACTGCGGACATGAACACCTCGCAGAAGCACCAACCTCCGTGGATTTCCACAGAGTTACATCAGCATGTCTTGACATAGTGAAGAAAGCGGGCGGAAGCTGCTCCCCAAGTCGCCCCGACCCACTCGGGAGAAGGCCGACCCACTCAGGAGCAGCCCGGCTCCGCCGGGCCCACGCAGGAGGTCAGGCATTGTCCAGCAGCACTCGCGGCACCGGTGGCGCACAGCGGCCGGCCCGAAGAATCGCTCTCGCAGCCGCACTTGCCGTACTCGCCGGCGCAGCGGCCTGCGCACCGTCGAGCCAGACCGGTGACGACGCCGCCCCCGGCAGCGCCGCCCCGTCCGCCGTCATCGACTCCGCGGCCGACTTCGACCTGGACGCCCTGGTGGCGGCCGCGAAGAAGGAGGGCTCGATCACCGTCTACGACAGTTCGGGCGACATCACGAAGGTCGCCACGGCCTTCACCGCCAAGTACGGCATCAAGGCGACCGGCGTGAAGAACAAGGTCGGCGACACCCTGGAGAAGATGACCAGGGAGGCCCAGGCCGACAACGTCACCATCGACATGACGCTGTACGAGGACGGCCCCAGCCTCGTCGGCGAGCTGCTGCCGCAGAAGGTCGTCCACACCTGGATACCCGCCGACCTGGCGGACGGGATCCCCGCGGCCAACCGCAGCCCTCTGCTCGTCCTGCAGAAGGCCAACGTCTGGGTGTACAACCCGAAGCTCTTCCCCAAGGGCTGCCCGGTCGACAACATCTGGGACCTGGTCGACCCCGAGTGGAAGGGCAAGGTCGCCCTCCAGGACCCGCTGGGCAAGCCCAACATCGTCGAGTGGTTCAACCAGCTGTCCAACGGCGCCGATCAGGCCCTGCGCGACTCCTACGGCACGGCGAACCCCGGCGAGGAGCTGAAGACCTCGCAGAAGTCGGCCGGCGAGGAGTGGGTCGTCAGGCTGGCGAAGAACTCTCCCGTGCTCACCTCAGCCGACGACGACGTGGCGGCCGCGGTGGCCTCCCCGAACCAGAAGCAGCCGCGCATCGGGCTCGTGTCCAACGCCAAGTTCCGTGACGTCGAGGAGAAGAACTACTCGATGCGGGTCTGCGACACGCTCAAGCCGTGGAGCGGCTACCTCTACCCGAAGTACTCGGCGATCGCCACGAAGAGCAAGCACCCCAACGCCGCCAAGCTCTTCACCCACTTCATCCTCACCGAGGAAGGCATCAGCCACGAGATGGGCGCCGGCGGGATCCCCGGCAGCACGGCGGTCAAGCAGGGCGCGTTCAGCCCGGCCGGTCTGACCGACTGGAACAAGGAGCTGTTCGCCTTCGACCCCAAGTACCTGGCGAAGGACTTCGCGGACACCGAGGCCATGCAGGACCTGTGGCGCATCAGCCACAGCTGACCTCCCCGGCACCGCCCTCGCAGACCTGGGGCCTTTCGTRTGGATCASGCCGGGCTCGCGGGGTCCGGCCTGATCCAAACGACAGACCCCAGCCCTCCTTCCGGCCGGCCCGGCCTCCCCCGACGGGCCGGCCGGACCACGCAACCCCTTACTGGAGAACGCCCATGGCCGTGGCCGACCCCGACTCCGCCCCCGCAGCCGATCCGCCCGCCCGAGCTGTCGTTCTTGAACAGCGCCAGCCAGGCCAGGGCCCCTCTGAGTGCCGGGCAGTGATGAGGGCTGTCGTGTCGGGTTGGCCGTGTGAGCCGATTCTCGGTCTTCGAAGTGAGTACGCGTGCTCATGGGCAGGCCGCCGCGCTCCTCCTCGTAAGGCTCCAGAACCAGGACGGCGAACTCGTCCTGACCGAGGAGCAGATCGACTTCCTCGCTCCCGGGGTCGCCGCCTGGTTCGAGCGGGGCGCCTCGCCCGCCGCCGTACGCAAAGCGCTCACCGAGGACCTGCCCCGGCCCGTACGGTTCCCGGCGCAGCTGATGAGGCACCGGCTCACCGTCTCGCTGCCGTCCGGACGCTCCCTGCCCGCCGCCTACCGGCCCGTACCCATGCAGAACTGTGACGGCTGCGACCGGGCGTTCAGGGCGCCGGAGCCGGGGCACTGCGACGAGTGCAACGAGAACACGTACGCGAATCCGGCGAGCGGCTGAGGTTGAATGAGCCGGTGAACGACACCGCAGCGCTCCTCCTCCGCCAGGCCGTCCACCGCACTCAGGAGGCCACCCGTGAGCGTGCTGCCACGGGACGTGGGCCGGAGGACGCCGACGACGTTGCGGGCACCTTCTCCACGGACGGTGCGCTCGGCTTCGATCCGCTGCCTCTTCTGCGGGCTCTGCATGAGGCCGGCTCCGGCGCGGTGGTCATCGGCCAGGTTGCCGGGATCATGCATGGCTCGGCCGAACTGACGGGCGACCTCGACCTGTTGTGGGACGGCTCGCCCGAAGAAGGGCGCGCCCTGCATGAGGCCTTGGCCGCCACGGGCTGCACGGCCCTGCCCGAGCTGGACCGGCCGCAGGTGGAGTACCAAGCAGCTGGTGCCAGCGGCGACTTGTGTACGCCCGCGCTCCCCTGGGGCGCCATGGATGTCATGCCCTGCCTCGCGCGGGCCGTGAGCACTCTTGACCCGGCGGGATTCGCCATCCGGTACGTCGACCTGGACGACCTGATCCGCATGAGGCGCGCTCTCGGCCGCCCGAAGGATCTCCGTCGTGCGGCCGAGCTCGAAGCCTTGCGCCCCTGAGGAGCGCACCTCACCGTCCCGGGGTGTACCGGACGGCCGCGAGAGGCGCTCCGGGCTGTGCGCCGAACTTGTCCACGACGGTGCCCCGAGCGCCGCGGTGCACCACCTGGAGGGCGACGCGGGTGTCCCATTCGCGCAGGTCCATCCGCACGCGGGGGGCGCCGTTCTCGGGCTTCATGGCGACGATCAACTCGTTCGGGTATCCCGCGCGGTTGAGTGCCGTCCGCACCTCGGCGGCGTTCTCGCCCGTGCCCTTGAGGGCGGTGGTGACGTGTGCGGCGAACTTCTCCGCGTAGCAGACCTCGGGCTCGGTGAGCGGGACCGGCTCCAGGAGGTTCCCGTCGGGCACGGACGCCGCGGGCTCGTCGGTGGCGGGCGGATCGGCGGGCAGGGGAAGGAGGTCGCCGGGCTTGTCCGCGGGCTCGCCGGAAGGGCCTTGGGCCAGGGTGGGGACGTCGCTGGGACCGAGGGGCTTGTCGGTCTTGCTGTCGTCCAGCGGCGGGCAGCCGGCGGTGAGTTCGAGGGACAGCTTCATGAAGTCGATCAACGGTTCGTCGGAGCCCGGGGCCTCGGGCACGGAGGCTGCGCGGTCCGTCTCGAGGGTGGCGGCCCCGGTGTTACCGGAGCAGGCGGTGAGGGCGAGCGCCCCCAGGGCGAGGGCGGCTGCGATGTGCGCTGTTCGAGGCATGTCGTCAACTTAGAGTCGCGCGGCGGCCTGCCCATGAGCACGCGTACTCACTTCGAAGACCGAGAATCGGCTCACACGGCCAACCCGACACGACAGCCCTCATCACTGCCCGGCACTCAGAGGGTGCCGAGCGCGCCCACGGCCGCACAGCTGTGGCCCGGCCCGCCCTCCGACCGCCGGCCGGAGCACCACCAGGAGAGCACTCCGTCCACCTCGCACGCATGCGTGCCCAGGTTGTGTTCGACGCACAGGGGCCACGCCTGCCACAGAAGCTCAGTGACGGTGTCCTGCGCGGCGTCGGCGACGATCGCCAAGGCGTGAGCAGAGTCCTCTGCCGTCTTGGGGTACAGATGGTTGCCGTGCCACTCACCGTTGGCCAGGGCAACGTAGACGTACTCGAGCTCGCCCGCCTCGTAGGAAGGCTGGGCCAGCAGTTGCAGAGGTCCCTGCTCAGTATGAGTCGCGGCCACGTCCTGGTTGAGGACCGCGAGAGCCTCGTCCCACAGGGGGTACTCGCCTCGCGCGACCCGACGGACTTCGGGTTGATCGACATGAGCATGCATAGGGCCATCCTCCGCTACGGATGCCCGGCCTCGCGCGCGCACAACGTCGCAAACCTCGACGACACTTGAACCACCGTTGGACTTCCACACCGCGCACTGACGACTCCGACAACAGGGAGCACTTCCTCCAATGACCGCACCACCCGCACGTCCCGGTCAGGGCGGCCCCGGAGCCGCCTCGGTCACGGGTGTTCCGTCGTTCACGCCCTCTCTCGCCAAGGCGGTGTTCAGGGACGTGACCCCGATGCACGTCTCCCGACAGGCCGCGACAGCCGCCGCCTCCGTGACGCGGACCGTCCTGGCGGAGATCATCGACGGCGCGAGGAGAGCGGCGGCGGAGGAGGCCCGGAAGAAGCTGCTTCCCGAGGACCTGATTCCGGCAATCGACCGGAACGTCGAACTCGAAGTGGCGGGAACGTGGTTCGGCTACAGCTCGACGTTCAAGGAGCGAAGGGGCGTCGTGCGCGACGCCAACGGTGTCATCGAGACCCCTCCCAAGCGCAGCAGAGCGCGCAGGCCGAGTGCTGTGGCCGGCTCCCACCGGTTCGAGGCCGGGGTCAGGAAGCTGCTGCGGAGTCAGAGGGCGACGGCCGTTCCGGCGATGGTCCGGGACCTGGACGGGATCGCGAGCGTATTCCTGACGGACCTCGCCCGGGACGCGGTGATGGTCGCCCGCCAGGGCAGGGTCAGGCGGACCATCGGCCTGGATGACGTCCTGGCCGCCACCGGGATGCGGTTGTTCGTCGGCATCAGGCAGCGCGCCCTCGCCGAGGCACATGAGGCGACGCGAAACACTTCGGCCGGCTGAGCGGCGGCCGGAGATCCCTGCGCCTCGCCCTCTCCGAAATTCCGCCGGTCGGCGGTTCCCCACTACCACCCCAGAGAAGCCGGGCGAGGCGCAGGGATCTCCGGAACCATAGGGCGGGGCCGTTACTGGACCGTTTCAAGGCGGGTCGGGGCCTCCGCGCATGCCTGAGCCGGCGTCCCCGCAGTGGTGCGGGGACGCCGGCTCAGAGGGTGGTGCGGGATATCAGGCCTTGTCGATGGTCAGGGTGATGGCCGAACGGATGGCGGTGTAGGAGCCGGACACCTCGTTGCCGACGAGGCCGGCCGTGCGGTCGGTACCGTACGCGTCGAACGGCAGGGTGAGGATCTCGTCCTTGCCGTCGCCGTCGAGGTCGGCCACGAAGTTCTCGCGGGCGCCCCAGGCGTCGAAGCCGGTGACGGCCAACTGGTGTGGTTCGACGTCGGCCTTCAGGACCTCGGGCTTGTACAGCGCGACGAACGTCTCGCCGCTGCGGACCAGGATGCGGGCGCCGTCGGGGCCCGTGGCGAAGGAACCGCCGCGGATCTCGGCGATGGCACGGGCGTGGCCGTCCACACCGTCGGCGCCGTAGGTGCGGAGCGAGGCGAGGCTGTTCTCGACCAGGCCCTCGGGGCCCGTCGTCCAGTTGGCGAGGGTGGCGTAGCCGCCCGCTGCGGCCTCGTGGAGCAGCTCACCGGTGCGGCCGTCGCGGATCTGCACCATGTTGGTCAGCTGGTTGGGCGGCAGCTGCTCGGAGTTGCCGCGCACCACGTAGGTGAAGACCACCGCGTGGCCGTCGGCGTAGGGGATGCCGGACGAGGCGAACGTGCCGGCCCGCAGCGGCATGCCGAGGACGTCGCCCTGGCTGATGCTGGGTGCCTTCGGGGTGAACGACCAGGCGGCACGGCCGTTCTTTCCGTTCAGCGCGACGCCGCCCACGGCGACGGGCGCCCCGGGGTTCTGGCCGCGGGTCTGGTACTGGGCGTAGACCTTGCCGTCGGCGGCCGACAGGTCGGCGAACGCCGGGGTGCCGATCTCCGCCGGAACCGTGTACTCCCACTTCAGGGAGCCGTTGCCCTCGTAGGCGCGGACCTTGTCGGTCGCCACGGCGACCTCGGCGGCGCCGTCGCCGTCGAGGTCGGAGGCGACGACGTTACGGACGTACTCGCCGGCGCCCGCCTTGATGACGGTCAGGACCTTGCCGGTGCGGGCGTCGACGACCGCGGCCGCCGTGCTCGCGGCGACGATCAGCTCGTCGCGGCCGTCGCCGGTGGTGTCGGCCTTGATGACCTGGACCACGCGGCCGGGCAGCGTCGCCGTCCACAGCCGCTTCGGCCGACCGGCGACCATCGACGTGCCGTCGTAGGCGAACAGGCCGTTGGACGAACCGCCGAGGACGACGTCGTTCTTCTTGTCGCCGTTGACGTCCGTGGCGGCGGCGGTGGTGGGCACGCCTTCCAGCGGCTGGACGGCCTTCTCCGCACCGTTGCCGAGGTTGTAGACGCGTACGTTCTGGTCGGTGTCGGCGGTCCGGATCCGCCACGAGCCGTCCTTGAACGGCTCGGTGTACAGCGGCGATCCGATGACGCCGTTCTTCTCCCACTTCACGGCACCCTTGGTGCCGCTGAGGACGGAGATCCTGGCGTAGTGGGATCCGTAGCGGTTCTCGGCGGCCTGGAGGTCCGTGTCGTCCAGGTAGGAGGCGACGATCTTGCCGTCGACGGCCTTCACGCCCCAGGCGGCGGCGACGTCACCCTCGTCGCCCGCCCGCTTGACCGTGTGCGCCCAAAGCAGGCTCGCGTCGTCGCCGTCGAGCGCGCGGACGCTGTTGGTGTTCATGTCGGGAACCGGGCTGTACTTGGATTCGGCGAGCGTCGACTCGCTGACCGTGTACTCGGGCTTGGAGTTGCCCTGGATGTCGCCGATCTCCAGCGCGAGAGGAAGCGCGTTGATCCGCTCGGTGAGGGTGGTCCGGGTGCCGTCGGCGATGTCGTACGCGGCGATCTCGTACGTCACGCCCGCGGTGTAGTCCGACTGTTCCAGCGCCACGACGCGGTCACGCTTGGCGTCCAGGCGCAGCTGCCGTACGTAGAGGCTGCCGCTCTGCGACCACTTGACGCTGCCGTCCTCGGTGTCGATCACCAGGGTGTGGCCGCTGGGGGCCTGGTCGGTGGCGTAGTTGCGGTTCTGGTTCCAGGAGGCGGCGATCAGCCCGTTCCCGAGGGGCTGGAGCGAGCCCCACTGGACGCCGGCGTAGAGCTCGGCGTCGTGCGTCCAGGTCTGCTTCGGGGTGAGCTTGCCACCGGTGAAGTCGAAGCGGATGCCGGTCAGGGTGGCCTTGGAGCCGGCCGGGGAGTTCATGTTGGAGAACGCGGAGTCCGCGATCACCAGCGTCTTGCCGACCAGTTTGACGTTGTAGGCGGCCGCGTAGAGCTTCGACCACAGCGTCTTGCCCGTGGCGCCGTCCAGGACCGTGACGAAGGTACCGTTGGGCAGCGAGGAGCCCGGTGAGGTGAACGGGCGGTAGGGCAGGACGCCGACCTCGGCGGTGAACACGATGTCGTCCACGCCGTCGCCGGTCAGGTCACCGGTGGTGACACCGTCGTCGCTGGCCATGGCGAACGGGCTGATCGCGTTGAAGCCCATCACCACGGCGGGCGGGTAGGGCTCCTTGCTGCCGCGGGGGGACGGGGTGATCTGCCAGTCCGCGTCCAGGGACGTCGCGTCGCGCGACCAGAGCTGCTTGCCGTCGGCGCCTACGCGCTGGATCGGGCTGAGCCCGTTGACGCTGAAGTAGTCGCCCTTCGAGCCGCCGACCGGGAAGGTGGCGGCCATGCCCTGGGCGCCCTCGATGCCGGACTTCTTGGTCAGCTTCCAGGGGCTGGTGGCGTCGGTCGACGCACCGCTGTCCGTCGTGGAGGCGTCCTGGCCCGCCGTGGTGGCGGCGGTCTTGTCGGCGGTCGCCTTGGCGGCCTCGGCGGTCTGCCGGGCATCGCCCTGGCTCCGCCCGTCGCCGTAGACGTCGGGCATGAGGCGGCCGGCCATCTCCGCGGCCTGGCTGTCGGTCAGCTTCAGGATGCCGTTGCCGCCGCTGCTGTCGTCGGCGTGGACCGCCGGGGCGACGCTCAGGGCGAGGCCGGAGGCAACCAGCATGGAGGCCAGGCGCAGGCCCCGTCGTTGCGGGTTTCTCATCAGATGTCCTTCGGGGAGAAGCGGAGGGCGGTGGCGTCACTCAGGACGGCCTCGTTGAACGAGCTGCCGAGACCGTCGGTGCCGGCCTGGTTCTCGATGCCGGTGGTCGCCGAACCGCCGCGCTGCGACGCGGCGCTGCCGATGCCCTTGTACTGGAGGGTGACGGCGCCGGTGGCCTCGTCGAAGACGGCCTCGAAGGAGACGCGGACCGAGGTGTCGGAGGCGAGGGCGGCGTTGTTCCACACGATGGCGAACTGCCGGGAGCCGGTCTTGCCGGTGACGGCGGTCTGGACGCTCGACTTCTTGTCCAGGGTCAGGTCGTCCCAGAAGGCGGCGACGACGCCGTTGGGCTGGGTGGGCGCCGGCAGCGCGGTGTTGGCGTAGTCGCCCAGGCGCGGCTGGAGGAAGTTGACCAGGCCGTTGGTGGTGACGGAGGCGCTGGTGTAGCTCACGCCGTAGTGGCGCACCGGGAACGGCAGGCTGATCTTCGTGGCGTCCTCGTCACCGGTCAGGGCGATGCTCTTCGAGCCCTTGACCCAGGAGGCGGCGACCGGGGCGCAGGAGTAGGTACCGGCCGCGTCCGTACGGTTGGGGAGCTTGACGTTTGCCGTCTCGTCGCCGTCGACCTTCAGCGCGCCGTTGTAGACGCCGTTGCACACGACCGGAGCGGCCGGGGCGACCGACAGCGTGTAGGCGCCCTCGGCGACCTTCGGCAGGGTGAACAGGCCCTGGCTGTCGGTGGTGACCGCCGCGACGGGCGTGCCCGTCACGGAGACGGTGGCCTTAGCGAGCGGCCGGCCGGTGACGTCGAGGACCTTGCCGGTCACCTGGTGCGCGGGTACGGCGGTGAGCGCGAGGTCCTGTGTCAGGGGCCGGCCCGTGGCCAGCTCGATGCCGGAGACGGAACCGGTCACGTAGCCGTAGGAGCCGGCCGAGAAGCTGTAGGTGCCCGGGAGCAGCGACAGCCGGTAGGAGCCGTCGGTGCCGGTCGTCACCGAGCGGTTCGTGGAGCCGTTCGTGGCCTTGACGGTGACGCCCGACAGCGCGGCGCCGCTCGCCTTGTCCGTGATCTTGCCGGACACCGTCACCGCGGTGTGCGGGGCCTTCTCCACGGAGGCGAGGATGTCGAGCTTGCCCTCGCCCCACACGTTGTTCATGCCGGCGGTGCCGCCGCAGTGCGTGTCCTCGACGTCGCGCGCGCCCTCGTTGAGGAGCGCGCGGGTTCCCTCGATGTCACCGATGAGCGAAGGAGCCGCCGACCACAGCAGCGCGACCGCGCCCGCGACGTGCGGAGTCGCCATCGACGTACCGCTGATGGTGTTGTACTGCGAACCGGGCCAGGTGGCCGTGACGTCGACACCCGGTGCCGCGATGTTCGGCTTCGCGAGGCCGTCGATCGGGGAGGGGCCGAAGCCGGAGAAGTTGGCGATCTTGCCGGCGGAGTCGTACGCGCCCACGCCGTACGAGGAGACCTGCGAGCCCGGCGGATGCGTGGTGGAGCAGGTCACGCCGTCACCGTCGTTGCCGGCCGCGAACGCCTCGAAGATGCCCGCGGAGTTCCAGGCCTCGACGATGTCCTTGTAGAAGGTGTTGTCGTCACCGCCCCAGGAGTTGTTGACGATGTTCGGGGCGAGATCCGGGCGCGGGTTCTGCCCGTTGTGGTCGGTCGGGGCGAGGATCCACTGACCGGCCTTGAGGAGGTAGTCGTCCGTGCACTTGTCGGACTCGCAGCCCTTGGCCGCGATCCACGTGGCGTCGGGGGCGACACCGATGCCGTGCTTGCCGACCATCGTGCCCATGGTGTGGGTGCCGTGGCCGTTGTTGTCGCACGGCGTACCGGACGTGCCGCAGGCCCCGGACGGGTCGTAGAAGTTGTAGTCGTGCGTGAACGAGCCGTCGCCGTTGTTGCCCCGGTACTGCTGCACCAGGTCCGGGTGGTCGTACTGCACACCCGAGTCGACGCTGGCGATGACGATGCCCTCGCCGCGGTTGTCGTACTGCGACCAGACCTGGTCGGCCTTGATGTCCTTGACGCCCCACTCCGGGGTGTCGTCGCCCGTGGCGGAGGAGTCGGTCCCTGCCGAGGCGGTGCGCGAGGCGGCGACCTTCGCGTCGGAGGTCTCGATGTCGTCGAGCTTGTACGTCCGCGCCTTGACGATCCGGGCCACGTCGGACCGCTTCGCCAGCTCGTCCACCAGCGCCTGGTCACCGGTCACCTGGACGGTGTTGGTGATCCAGTAGTCCTGGTGTCCCACCTTCTTCTTGTCGAGGAAGGCGGTGAGCGAACGCTGGCCCTGGTGCGCGGTGTCGCGCAGCGACTTGTAGGCGGCCTGGGCCGCCTGGGCGTGAGTCTTCTTCCGCTTGGCGGCCGTGAGGTCGGCCTGGTCCTTCAGCACGACGAAGAAGCGGGCGTCCGCGCCGCCGCGCACGGCGGACGCGAGCCCGGCATCGACCTTGCCCGATGCCGGGCTCGACGGTGCGGAGCCGGTGGAGCCGGCGGAATCGGCAAAAGCGGGTACGGGGCCGGCCAGCATCGCGGTGGCCGCGCTGAGCGAGGCCACCGCCCACACGGCACGTCTACGCCTGGGCGATCGGGGCAGGTGCATCGAAGCACTCCTCCGGGGGAAGGCAGTCGGGTGCCCGGACCCTAGGAGGCCGCCGTTACTCGGCCATTACAGGCCACGTGATGCGCCCTGCCGGCCCCCACACGGCCCCGCTCCGCCCTCCGCCGGTCCGCAGGGCCCTCTCTGTCCGCCGGTCAGCTCAGGCGGGCCTCGGCGTAGGCCACCATCGCGTCGTGCTGGTACGCCGCCAGGCCGTCGGCGATCCGGTCGAAGTTGGCCCGCATCCGCGGGTCGTCCACATAGGTACGGGCCAGGCCCCTGTACGCCTGCGCGTCCGGCGTCCAGAACCGGCAGACGCCCCGGTAGTGCGCGTCCGTCTCCGCCTGCACGGCGGGGTCGTCGGCCGGGGTGCCCGCCACCATGAACTCCGCGAGGCGGACCATCTGTGCGGTGACCTCGCGCTGCCACGCCTCCTGATCGGCCTCGCTCATCGTCTCCCTGGACCGGCGCGCCTCCTCCCACGCCGCCGGCCAGCGCTCGCGCACCTCGGCGTCCTCCTCGGCCGTGTGCTCAAGGCCCTCGAACAGGTTCTCCGGCCTGTTGATCCTCGCCATGTCGTCGTCCTTTCCTTCCTCCAGTTCGGCGATGGTCCGCTCGACCGTGCGGACGAGCGTGTCCAGCCGGTCACGCTCCTCGCGCAGCCGCCGGTGGTGCTCGCGCAGGGCGCTCACCGGGTCGGTGCGCTCGTCCAGCACGCGCCGGATCTCGCCCAGCCTCAGGCCCAACTCCCGCATCAGCAGGATCCGCTGCAGCCGCAGCAGCCCGGCCTCCTCGTAGTAGCGGTGCCCGTTGCTCCCGAAACCCGCCGGCGGCAGCAGGCCGATCTCGTCGTAGTGCCGCAGCGTCCGGGACGTCACCCCGGACATCCGCGCCACCTCCGCGATCGACCAGGCCATGGCCGCGCCTCCCTTCACCGGGCCGGTTCCTCCGGCCACCCGCATGACCGTAGGAGTTGACGCAACGGAAAGCGCAAGACGGACGCGGCGGGAGCGGTGCCGGGCCGTGGGATCAGCCCGCCGTGCCCCCTGGACAGACAGCCGGGTCCGCCACCCCGGCCGAGCGCCGGCCGGCCGGGGTGGCGCTCAGTCCGGCCGCGCCCCTCGATGTCCTGCCGAGCCGCTTCCGCGCGTGAGTGCCCGGCGTCCAGGCCCTGCGGCGGCCGCTCAGCGAGCGACCGCCTTCGTCGCCCTGCTGACGGCCGCACCACTCGTGTGTCCGGTGCGACGGGCGGTCACCTTCACGGTGATCTTCTTGCCCCGCACGGCCGTCCTCAGCAGCAGCGAGGACTTCGTCGCGCCCTTGATCGCCTTGCCGTTCGCGTACCACTGGTAGGTGTACGAGGTCGGGGCCGGCGACCAGGTGCCGCGCGCCGCCTTGAGCGTGCGGCCCACCTTGGCGGTGCCCGAAACGGTGGGAGCCCGGCTCGCCTTCGGGGCGCTGCCCGCGGCCACCTTCACGGCGGTGGGCGTCGCCGCGCCGCTGGTGTGGCCGGTCCGACGCGCCGTGACCGTGACGGACAGCTTCTTGCCCAGCAGGGAGGCCGTCGGTGTGTACGTGGACGCGGTCGCCCCCTTGACGGCCTTGCCGTCCGCCTTCCACTGGTACGCGTACGACGTGGGGGCGGGGCTCCACGTGCCGTGTGCCACCGTCAGCTTCGTGCCCACCCGCACCGTGCCGGTGATCCTCGGTGCCGTCGTGGCTTTCGGCGCCACGCCCACGGCCACGGTGATCTCGGCCGTGGCACGCGCCACGTCGGGGGTGCCGGACTTGTGGGCCGTGACCTTGGCGCCGAGCTTCCTGCCCAGCAGGGAGGCCGTCGGTGTGTACGTGGACGCGGTGGCCCCGGTGACCGCCTTGCCGTCCGCGTACCACTGGTAGGTGTAGGACGCCGGCGCACCCGACCAGGTGCCGTTGGAGACGGCGAGCCCGGCACCGACCCTGGGAGTACCGCTGATCACCGGCGCGGTCGCGCTGACGAGGGGCGCCGGTGTGACGGTGAACGAGCCGTGCAGGTACTCGATCGGCTGGTGCGTGATGACGGAAAGGCTCCACGTGCCCACGGTGGCGCCGGTCAGGTCGAGCACAGCCGTCAGTGTTCTGCGGTCGGCGGAGACGGCCGTGGTGGTCCCCTCGATGAACTTGCCGGGCAGACCGATCCGTACCTTGTCGCCCTGGTGGAGGGCGGTGCCGGAGAGCGTGACCGTGGCCTTGGTGCCGGAGGCGCCGGTGGCCGGGGTCAGCGCACCGATGGTCACGGCGTCCGGCCCGCAGGGGGCCGACTCGCAGACGAGTTCGGCCGTGAAGTCCGTCCGCGCGGCGGTCTCGGGCAGGGACAGGACCAGGGTGCTCGGGGAGAGACCCGTGGCACCGGTCCGTGCCACCGCGCACTCGTAGCCGGAGGGGGCGGAGAGAACGCAGCCGTTGTTGAGGTTCGTGTCGTAGAGCGCGGGCACGGCGGTGGCGGTTGCCCCGGCCGTGTCGCCGATCTTCATCGGGAACCGGTCCCTGTCGGCGGTGGGCAGCACCGCGCACACCGTGGCGTGCTGCTCGTCGAGGACTCCGGTGAACGGGCCGTAGCCGTAACTGATGTTGGGGACCTTCGTGCACTCCGGCGCAGGGCCGGCCGCGGTCGCGACGCGTACGGCGTCGAAGCGGTACGAGGGGGCCGTCCGGGAGGCCGAGCCGACCGTGACGAGCACCTGGTAGTGGGTGGAGCCGGTGACCGCACAGGATCCGCCGCTGCTGCAGACCGCTTCGCCGGAAGCTCCGTAGACCACGATGCGCGCGGTACCGACGGCGTCGCGGACGTTCACGTGCACGGTGTCGCCGGCCCCGGTGGTCGTGACCTGCCGGCACTGGAGGGTGCCCGGGGCGCCCAGCACCCCGCCCGTGGACGCGCCGCCGGGCTTGGTGGCCGGGTTGGCCGTGCAGCCCTTCGCGGAGGCGGTGACATCGCGGCGGGTCAGGGTGTAGGAACCTGCCGTGTCGCGGCCGGTGAACAGCACGGTGTGGGGGGCACCCGGCGCGAGTGGGCAGGTGGTCCAGGTGGAGAGCGAGGAGTAGACGGAGCAGACCTCGGCGCCGCTCGGGTCGAGGACCGTGAACCCGGCCGTGGAGGTGGTGCCCGGGTCGGCCTTCAGCTGGAGGTTCTCCCATGCGTGGTGGTCGTCGGCCGGAATGGTCAGGCACTGTGCGAACACGCCGTCCCCGGTGGAGATCCGGGCGGCGGGGCTGGTGGCGGTGAAGTCGCCCGCCGGTACGGCCGGGCAGGCGGCGGCCGCGTCCGTGCGGTAGAGCGCGAGGGCGTACGCACCGGTCGGCGGGTCCTGGACGGTGGTGGAGACCAGCGCCCTGAACGGGGCCTTGCCGGTGAGCGCGCACGTACCGGCCGAGAGGGTGCTCCAGTCGCACACCTGCGCGCCGTCGGCGTCGATCACGATGACGTCCGTGCGCGGGCCGTCGGTTCTGAGCGACTTCAGGATCGCCATGCGGGCACCGGCCGGCAGCGGCAGGCTGAGGCAGTCGATCTCGCCGGCCGCGGCGAACGTGGAGGTGTATCCGCCGAGTTCGACCGGAACGCAGCCGGCCGTGGCGGTCCGGTCGAAGATGAGCGTCGCGTCGTCGGTGAGGACGGTGTAGTCACCGGGGGCGGGCAGACTGCACCCGGACCAGGTGGTGCACACGGTCCGGCCCGCCCGGTCGTACACGCCGAGCACGGTGCGGGTGCCGGATCCGACCGCGTACGCGTCGTAGCGTCCGGCGGCCGGTGCGGTGAACGTCTTGCAGCCGGTGGCGGGCTCGACCGCGGTGGGTGCGGAGTCGTACGCGCTGAGCGCGACGTGCGCGCAGCCTTCCGGGTCGGAGAGCCTGCGCACCTTCAGGGTGTACTCGGCGGGGAAGCCGCGCTCCGCGCGACTGACCTGCGACAGCACCCGGTAGGGGCCGTCACCCGGCAGCACGCAGCCCTGGCTGCCGTCCTCGTTGAAGTGCGGGCAGATGCGGGCGCCGGTCCCGTCGGTGATCCAGGACATGCTGTCGCCGTACACGGTCGTGGCGATCTCGTTGGTGATGCGCTCACCGGCCCGCCCGGTGAACGGCCGGCACTGGACGGCCGTCGGGCCGGCGGCGGAGCCGGTGACCGGTGCGGTGTCCCACGCGGTGCCGATCTCCGGCTCGCACCCGTCGAGGGACTCCAGGGGGACGACCGCAACGGTCGGCCGGCGCACGTCGACCCCGGCGTTCAGCAGGGTGAGCGTATGGGTGCCGGCCCGGGTCAGCGGGCACCAGCCGGCGCCCCACTCGGGGTCGTAGCAGTCGAGGGCGGTCTCACCGTCGTAGACCGTGGGATACGTGTCCGTACCGTCGGCGAGGAGAAGGCGGTGCAACCCGGCGCTCTTCGCCGTGAAGGTGAGGCAGGCCGTCGCGTTGCCGGCGATGGTCAACGTCCCCGCCGACGAGGCCGCTTCGCCGAAACGGGACAGCGGGAGCTCGGCGCAGTCCTCGGCCGCGGGCGGTGACGCCGCGCCGACGGAGTACGCCCGGGCGCTGCCCGCCGGCAGCACCAACGACAACAGCACCGTCAACGCGAGCAGCAGAGCCGTGTACGCGGCTCTGCTGACGGACGCGTACGAGTGGTGAGACATTCCGTTCCCCCCGGACCGGGCGCCACGGCCGAGGCGCCGCGCCGGCCGCCGACCGGGTACGGAAGCGGCCGGCCACGGAAACACCGGTGATGTGTGCGACATGTGAAGAGTGAACGAGATGATCGCACACTTGATCGCAGGCGGACTCCACTTTGTCCCGGGCCCGTTCGGCCGTGCGGCCCCGCCGCTCCCGTCCTCGGCTCCCTAGAGGTACTCGGCGTACGCGTCGAGCGTCCGCAGGACCTCCGGCTCGGCGGCGGGCGGCAGTTGGAGCACGACCTCCTCGATGCCCAGGTCCGCGTAGTGCGTCAGCTTGCCCGGACTCGGCAGGACCGCGTACGGGATGACCTGGAGGTCCTTCGGGTCGCGGCCCGCCGACTCCCAGACCGTACGCAGCTTGGGGACGGACTCGCTCAGGCCCCGGCCGCCGATCGGCATCCAGCCGTCCGCGTACTCCGCGATGTGCGCGAACAGCTTCGGACCCGCCGCGCCGCCGACCAGGGTGCGCGGCCCCACCACCGGGCCGCGCGGCTCCTGCACCGGCTTGGGGTAGGCATAGCTCGCCCGCACCGAGCCGAACTCACCCTCGTACGCGGTGGGTTCGGCGGACCACAGCGCGCGCATCAGCGCCATCCGGTCACGGCCGAGCTCCCGGCGCGTCGACCAGTTCACCCCGTGGTCCGCCGCCTCCTCCACATTCCATCCGAAGCCGAGACCCAGCGTGAAGCGCCCGCCCGAGACATGGTCGAGGGTCGCGATCTGCTTGGCCAGATCGATCGGGTCGTGCTGGGCGATGAGGGTGATTCCGGTGCCGAGCTCCAGCCGCTCGGTCACCGCGGCGGCCTGCGCGAGGGCGACGAACGGGTCCAGCGTGCGGCCGTACTCGGGCGGCAGGTCGCCGCCCGCCGGGTAAGGAGTGTCCCGGCTGACCGGGATGTGCGTGTGCTCCGGAAGGTAGAGCCCGGCGAATCCCCGCTGCTCGAGCTGGTGCGCGAGCCGCACCGGTGTGATCGTTTCGTCGGTGAGGAAGATCGTCGTGGCGATCCGCATACGAAATACACCTCCGTCGTTGTCTGGTGGCCGCTCAAACGTATGCCGTACCGTGCGCAAAGCCGAGACTTCGGCGACTTCGGGGGAGGTCATTCACCATGGTCAGCAAGCGCACCCGCGCCGCTCTCACCGCCCTGTTCCTGACGGGCGTGCTCATCGGCGGCGCACCCGCCGCGGCATCCGCCGCCGCGCCGGCGTCCGTGTCCGCCGCTCCTCGTACCGCTTCGGTACAGGCCTCGGGGCACGTGGACGGGGCGGCGTCCGCCCATACCGGTGTGCGCGAGGCCGCGCACACGTACAAGAGCAAGAACAAAAGCAAGAGCAAGAGCAAGAAGCGGCGGAAGCACAGCTCCGGCGGGTTCGGCGGCGGGATGGTCGTGGGGATCGTGCTGGCCGTGATCGTGGTCGGCGTCATCGCGTTCGTCCTCATCGCCCGCGCACGGCGCAACTAGGGCGTGTTCCCCGGTCAGGCCTGACCGGGGCGGAGAGGTCCTGGACGCCGCGCCCCTCGCCGCCCCGGTCGGGCGGCGAGCGGCGCGGTCCCTCACCCGGCCGAGACGTCGCGCAGGGGGAGCTTCGCCGCACTGGAGCGCATGACCAGGGGCCCGAAGGAGACGGTGTCGCCCGCGGACGCGGTCTGCGAGGTGGTGGACGTGCCCGGGTAGTACCAGCGCCAGGTGCCCGAAGCGGGCGCGGTCACCGTCGTGCTGACCTGGCCCGCGCTGTTCGTCCTCACGGTCTTCACCGTCGTGTACGAGGCGGCACCGGTCTTCCTGAACTGCAGCTTCACGCTCTGGCCGCCGTAGCCCCGGTACTTCAGCGCCTCCCAGTCGGCGCGGGCCAGCGCACCGGTGACCCTGACCTGCCTGCTGGTCCCGAACAGGCTGGGCCGCGTCGCGGACACCTTCAGCGTCGCGGCTCGCTTCAACGTGAACGGGGCGAGCGCGTCGAAGATCCAGTAGTCCCCGTCGTTGGCCTGGACGTTGCCGTAGACGCCCCAGTCACCGGCCGCCTCGTTGGCGTTGTGGTCGCTGTAACCGGGAAACCAGGCGGGAACGATGCGGATCGTCGCCGTGCAGTCCGAAGTGGTGCTGCTCAGCTTCTTGCAGGTGATCCCGACGGTCTCGGCCGGGCCGCCGATGGTGCTGTGGGTGCTGCTCGCGTCAGCCCGCTCCACCCTCTTGACACCCGAGTTGTCCTTGACCGTCAGCCTGACCGGGAAGGTCACCACTGCGCCGGTGCCGACGACGACGCTCTTCCCGTTGTTGGCCACCCCCTTGACGACCCGGATGTCGCCCCGCCCCTCGGCCTGCGCCGGTGACGCCCCCAGCACGGCCATGACCACCGAAGCGGCCACCGTGCCCCACAGCACATGTCTTCGCATGTCCCCTCCTCCTCACCGTCGGCGCCGGATCCGGCGCTGACGCGTGGGCACAGAGTAGGGCCGGCCCCGCCGGGGCTCGCATGCGGGACGGGGACGGCGCGGAGGCTCTCAGCCCGGCCAGACGACCGACTGCACTTCGCTGTACGCGTGCAGCGCGTACGAGCCGACGTCCCGCCCGACCCCGCTCCGCTTGAACCCGCCGAACGGGGCCTCCATGTTGCGGCCGATGGTGTTCACACCGACCCCGCCCGCGCGCAGCCGTCGGGCGACGCGGAAGGCGCGGGCGACGTCGCCGGACCAGACGTAGTCGATCAGTCCGTAGTCGCTGTCGTTGGCCAGCGCGATGCCCTCCTCCTCGTCGTCGAAGGGGACGACGACCACGACCGGGCCGAAGATCTCCTCCCGCACCACCCGCATGTCGTTGGTGCAGTCGGCCAGCAGCGTCGGCGCGACGTAGAAGCCGCGGCCGGTCGGGTCCGGGCGTTCGCCGCCCGTGACGACCCGGGCGCCTTCCTTCCGGCCCAGCTCCACGTACGACTCGACGCGGTCGCGGTGAGCCGCCGAGATGACCGGGCCGACGACCGTGCCCTTCGCCGTCGGATCGCCGACCGTCAGATACCCGGCGTACGCGGTGAGCTTCTCGATCAGCGCGTCGTGCACGGCCCGTTGGACCAGGACGCGGGTCGGAGCCGTACAGATCTGTCCGCTGTAGAACGAGAACGTCGTCCCGATGCCCGCGACCGCCGAGTCGAGGTCCGCGTCGTCGAACACGACGGCGGCGCCCTTCCCGCCCAGCTCCATCAGCTGCCGCTTCATGCTCCGGCCGCAGACCTCGGCGATGCGCTGCCCGACGGCCGTGGAGCCGGTGAAGCTGACCATGTCGACGTCGGGCGAGTCGACGGCGGCCTCGCCCACTCCGGGGGCCGAACCGCTGACGACGTTGACGACCCCGGCCGGTACGCCCGCCTCCGCGAGGGCCTCGGCCATCCGGTAGACGGAGAGCGGGTCCTGCGGGGCCGGCTTCACGACGACCGTGTTGCCCATGGCGAGCGCGGGCGCGATCTTGCCGGCCGGGTTGGCCCAGGGGTTGTTGTACGAGGTGACGCAGGTGACGACGCCGACCGGCTGGCGGACGGCGAGCGCCCCGAAGATCCCGGCCCGGCCCATCGGGCCCGCCTCGTTGATCTGCGGCGGGATCGCCTCCTCGACCGGTTCCAGCGCGCCCTTCGCATACCGCCGGAAGCGCGCCGCGCCCACGGCGACCTGCATGCCGCGGGCCGTGCCGGTCGTGGCGCCGCTCTCCGCCTGGGCGAGGGCGGCGTTGGCGAGGAAGTCGCGCTGCATCACGTCGGCGGCGCGGTCGAGGATCGCGGCGCGCTCCTCGGGGCGGGTGCGGGACCATGCGGCGAAGGCGTCACGGGCCGCGGAAGCCGCCTCGTACACCTGGGCGCGGCTCGCCTCGGGGGCGAGGCCGACGGTCTCCTCGGTGGCCGGGTCGACCACCTCGTAGTGGCCGTCGGCGGGTTCGGTCCACTCGCCGTCGATGAAGAGGCGCTGCGGGGTCGTCGTCATACCGTGCTCACCGTCCGGGTGTCGCGGCCGGAACGGAGCACCGTGCCGGGGACCGCACCGGTCACCTTGTCGTCGCGCAGGGTCTCCACCCCGTTGACGCGGACCGACACGATGCCGAGGGCCTTGGAGTCGAGCCGGGGGCTGTCGCCGGGCAGGTCGTGGACGAGGGTGGCGGGGCCCGCGTCGATGCGTTCGGGGTCGAAGAGCACGAGGTCGGCGTGGAAGCCCTCCTCGACGCGCCCGCGGTCGCGGAGGCCGAAGAGGCGGGCCGGGTCGTCGGTCAGCATCTTCACGGCCTGCTCCAGCGGGACGAGCTTGCGGCCGCGCAGGCAGTCGCCGATGAAGCGTGTCGTGTACGGGGCCCCGCACATCCGGTCCAGGTGGGCGCCCGCGTCGGAGCCGCCGAGCATGACGTCCTCGTGCTCCCAGGTGCGCTGCCGCAGCGCCCAGGAGTCGGGGTCGTTGTCGGTGGGCATCGGCCACAGGACGGTCCGCAGGTCGTCGGCGGCGCAGATCTCGACCAGACAGTGGAAGGCGTCCTGGCCGCGTTCGGCCGCGATGTCCTTGACGACGCGCCCGCTGAGGCCTTCGTTCGCCTCGCTGTACGTGTCGCCGATGACGTACCGGCCGAAGTTCGCGAGGCGGCGGAAGACGCCTGCCTCCTTGCTGTCGGCGCGGCGCAGCATCTCGGCGCGGGTGTCGGCGTCCCTCAGCCGCTCGATGCGTTCGGGTACGGGGAGGGCGAGGATGTCGCCCCAGCCGGGGATCAGGTTGAGGGCGCAGAACGTGCCGAGCGACATGTTCATCGGGGTGAGGATCGGCATCGTCAGCGCCACGATGCGGCCGCCCGCGCGACGGGCGCGTTCGCTGGGGATCAGCTGGCGCGGTACGCGTTCGGGCACGGCGGCGTCGATGGTGAGGACGTTCCAGTTGAGCGGGCGGCCCGCGGCGGCCGTCATGTCGACGAACAGCTCGATCTCGTCGTCGGAGAACTGGTCGAGGCAGCCGGCGACGATCGCCTCGATCTGTGTGCCCTCGTGCTCGCCGACGGCCCGGGACAGCGCGAGGAGTTCTTCGGGGAGGGCGTGCCGGGAGGCGACGGGCTGTCCGTCGCCGTCGGAGTGGGTGGAGGACTGGGTGGTGGACAGGCCCCATGCACCGGCGTCCATCGCGTCGTGGAACAGGGCGAGCATGGCGTCGAGTTGGCCGGGCGTGGGCTGGCCGCCGACCGCGTCGGCGCCCATCACGTGGCGGCGCAGGGCGCAGTGGCCGACCATGAAGCCCGCGTTCACGGCGATCCGTCCGTCGAGCGCGTCGAGGTACTCGCGGAAGCTGGACCAGCTCCAGTCGACGCCCTCCTCCAGGGCCTTGAGGGCCATGCCCTCGACCCGCGACATCATGCGCCGGGTGTAGTCGGCGTCCTCGGGCCGGTCCGGGTGGAGCGGGGCGAGGGTGAAGCCGCAGTTGCCGCCGGCGACGGTGGTGACGCCGTGGTTCATCGACGGGGTGGCGTACGGGTCCCAGAAGAGCTGGGCGTCGTAGTGGGTGTGCGGGTCGACGAAGCCGGGCGCGAGGACGAGACCGGTGGCGTCCTCGGAGGTCACGGCCTCCTCCGCGACGGTCCCGGGCTCCGCGACGACGGCGATGCGGCCGGCCCGGATGCCGACGTCCGCGCGGTAGGAGGGCCCGCCGGTGCCGTCCACGACGGTCGCTCCGCGGATGAGGTGGTCGAGCATGACGGGATCCCTTCCGTGGTGTCCAAACGTGGATGTGCGCCGGGGTGCGTACGGCCGCGGTACGCACCCCGGCTCGCGGAGCGACGGTCCGGGAAGACGCCGCCCGTGTGTGGCCGGGGGCGCTGCCCCCGGACCCCCCGCTCCTCAATCGCCGGAGGGGCTGGGTTTCACGCCGCGTCGCGGAACCGCGTCGTCCGGTGGACCGGATCCGTGTCGATCTTCGGGATCACGTGCTCACCGATCAGCTTGATCGAGTTCAGCGTGTCCTCGGGACTGAGCCCGATCGGCAGCCCGAAGCTCAGCTGGTCCGCTCCCGCCTGCTCCCAGCGACGGCACTGCCCCAGCACCTCGTCCGGGTCGCCGCAGATCATCAGCTCCTCGGCGATCAGGAGTTCGATGATCTCCTCGGAGTACTCCGGGAGCAGCTCGGGCCACTCCGGGATGCCCTCCGGCCGGGGGAACGTGTCGTGGTAGCGGAACAGCAGCGACTGGAGGTAGTTCAGCCCGCCGCCCACCGCGATCTCGACGGCCTTCTTGTGGGTCTCGGCGCAGATCGCGGTCGAGGTCACCATGACGTTGTCGTTGACGAAGTCACCGACCGGTTCGGCGTCCTTGACGGCGTTCTTGTAGGACTCGACGACCCACTCCATGTCGGAGACCTTCTGCACGCTGAACCCCAGCACGCCGAGGCCCTTCTTCCCGGCCATCGCGTACGAGGGCGGGGAGCCGGCCGCGTACCACATCGCCGGGTGCGACTTCCCGTACGGCTTGGGCAGGATCTTGCGCGGCGGCAGCGACCAGTGCTTGCCCTGGAAGCCGACGTACTCGTCCTGGAGCCACATCTTGGGGAACTCGGCGATGGTCTCTTCCCAGAGTTCCTTGGTGTGGTTCATGTCGGTGATGCCCGGCATGAACCCGAGGATCTCGTGGGTGCCCGCCCCGCGGCCGGAGCCGAACTCGAACCGGCCCTCCGAGAGGTGGTCCATCATGGCGACCTTCTCGGCCACCTTGACCGGGTGGTTGACCGGGGCCAGCGGGTTGAAGATGCCGGATCCGAGGTGGATGCGGTCCGTGGCGTGTGCGAGATAGCCCAGGTACACGTCGTTGGCCGAGAGATGCGAGTACTCCTCCAGGAAGTGGTGCTCGGAGGCCCAGGCGTACTTGAAGCCGGACTTGTCCGCCTGGATGACGTACTCGGTCTCCTCGATCAGCGCCTTGTGCTCTGCCCCGGGGTCGGCCTTGGCCCGCGCGGCGGGCACGTACCCCTGTACAAAGAGCCCGAATTCCAAGGGGGTCACCGTCCTCAATCGTTTCTGACACACCGTCAGATTCTGATGCGTCCGACTGTTCCACCGACACTCCGGCCCGTCAATAGCTGACGCTTCGTCAGACACGCCGGAGTCCGCGCCCCGCTCAGAACAGGCTGACTCCCGCCAGCCACCCGCCGTCGATGACGAACGGCTGACCGGTGATGTACGAGGAGTCGTCCGAGGTCAGGAAGAGCGCGAGCGCCGCCACCTCCTCGGGCCGGCCGATCCGCCCGAGCGGCACGAGCTTCTTGTACAGCGCCCCCACGGCCTCCGCCGTCTCCACGGGATCGGCATCCGGGTCCAGGGCCGCGGGATTGGTCATCGGGGTGTCCACGGCGCCGGGGCACATGGCATTGACCCGGATGCCCTTCGCGGCCAGCTCCACGGCCGCCACCTTGGTCAGCCCCAGCACCGCGTGCTTGGTCGCCGCGTACGCGCCGACGAACGCCATGCCGGTGAGACCGGTGTAGGAGGAGGTGTTGACGATGGTCCCGCCACCGGCCGCCTCGATCTCGGGCGCGACGTTCCTGATCCCCAGGAAGGCCCCCACCTGATTGACCTGCACGATCTGCTGGAACTCCTCCAGCGGCGTGGACACCAGTTCGTTGAAGCGCAGGATCCCCGCGTTGTTGACCAGCCCGTCGATCCTCCCGAACGCGGCCTTGGCGGCGGCGACCGCGGCCTGCCAGTCCTCCTCCCGGCTCACGTCCAGGTGCACGAAGAGCGCGGCATCCTCCCCCAGCTCCTTGGCGAGGGCCTCGCCCTGCTCGTCGAGCACATCGGCGATCACCACCCGCGCACCCTCGGCGACGAAGAGCCGCGCCTCCTGCTCTCCCTGCCCGCGCGCCGCGCCGCTGATCAGTACGGTCCGCCCGTCCAGCTTGCCCATGGCCTGACTCCTACCTGTCGAGGTTGTCGAGGTGAGGTGCGACTTCGGCGGCGAACGCCGCCATCTGATCCGTCAGTTCACTTCTGCTGCGGCTGCGGAAGCGCACCTGGATCTGGTGCACCCCCATCGCGCCGTACTCCCGCAGCGACTCGGCGAGGGCCTCCGGCTTCCCGCTGAGCGTGCGCCGCCCCACGGACCAGTCCGGCTCCCCCACGTACAGCGGCTCGGTGATGGCCCCCACGACGATCGGCTCGGCCACCCCCGCCGCCTCCCGCAGGGCGTGCAGCCGGCCGATCTGCGCGGGCAGCTTCTCCCGCGGATCGCCCTGCGGCAGCCAGCCGTCCCCCCGCACGGCGGCCCGGCGCACCGCGGCGGGCGAGGAGCCGCCCACCCAGACCGGCACCCGTTCCTGGGCGGGCCGGGGGAGCTGCCCGAGCCCGCCGAAGGAGAACCGCTCCCCCGCGAACTCCGGGTACTCCTCGGGCCCGAGCGCGGCCTTGAGCGCGTCGACGCACTCGTCGAGCACCCCGCCCCGCCCGTCGAAGTCCGCCCCGAGCGCCTCGAACTCCTCCCGCACATGCCCGGCCCCGACCCCGAGGATCAGCCGGCCGCCGCTGAGGTGGTCGAGGGTGGCGTACTGCTTGGCGGTGGCCAGCGGGTGCCGCAGCCCGACGACGGCGACATGGCTCATCAGCAGCACGCGCTCGGTGATCCCCGCGAGGAACGAGAGCGTGGCGACGGGGTCGTACCAGACGGTGCTCATCGCCCCCGCGAGCCTGCGGGGGATGGCGACATGGTCACAGCTCGCCAGATAGGTGAAGCCGGCCCGGTCGGCGGTGCGGGCGATCTCGGCGAGGTCGGCCGGGGTGGCCCCGGCCTCCCACGGCTCCGCGTACATGGCGCTCTGCGACTGGATCGGGAGCTGCATCCCGTACGACAGCGGCCCGGCGGGCAGTATCGGCACCGAACGGCCTCCTTCCCCTGGATGACCCACACACGGATCTGACGGCTCGTCATATAACGAGCGGGGTCATCGTCGTACCTGACGGCTCATCAGACAAGGGGTGGCAGGGGAGAAGGAGCTCAGGGGATCGTCAGCGGCGCGCGAATTTCCGCGCCCGAGCCCGGCTCGGTGACGAGATCCGCGGCCGGCGAGGGGGCGTAACGGTCCGCGCACCGGCCGACGAGACCGCGAGGAACCCCTCCGGATGCCGGAGGCCCGTACGGGGGCGCCGGAGCTCTCAGTCCAGGGCGGACTTCAGCGCCGGAACCGCGACGCCGGAGTCGCTCGCGGGGATCTTCCAGCGGAAGGCGGTGCCGTCGCCGTCGACGTAGACGAGGGTGCCGCCCCGCTCCGCTGCGGCGATGTCGAAGACCGCCACGTCCTGGTGACCCACCTCGGGGGGAAGGGCAGGCCCGCCTTCGCTGAACCCGACGGGAGCCACGTCGGTCGCGACCTTGCTGTTCCCGTCCGCGACGGTGCGCCCGTCCGCGGCCTTCCAACGCCAGCCGCCCTGTCCGGCCGTCGTCGTCACACGCGACGTGGTCCTGTTCTCCGACTGGTAGGTGACGACGGCGAAGAGGCCGTGCTCCGGGGCGCCGAAGCCGGTGCGGTCGGCGTAGACGACCGTGTCCGGGGTGATCCGGGCAGCCCCCCGGCCACCCGCACCGGCGGTATCCGCGCTCTGCCCCAGCCTGAGCGTGGGGTGCGGGCTCGGCCGGGGGGCGCTCCTCCGGTCGTCACTGCCCGAGCAGGCCGCGAGGCTCGGACAGCAGACGACCACGAGCAGGGCAGCGGTGACAAGGCGGCGCATGATCCTCCCAGCAGGGACAGGCAAAGGAGGCAAAGTGTGCCACAGCCGACCCGCCATCCGAGGCCCAACTCCCCTCTTCGCTACCGGCGTCGACCGCCCTACTTCTTCCGGTACAGCTCTTCGATCTCCGCCTTGAAGTCCCGCGCCACCGCATCCCGTTTCAGCTTCAGCGATGGCGTCAGATGACCGGCCTCCTCCGTGAAGTCCACCGGCAGGACCGTGAACTTGCGGATCGACTCGGCGCGCGAGACAAGGCGGTTGGCCTCGTCCACCGCGCGTTGCAGCGCCGCGCGCAGCTCCTCGTCGTGGACGAGGTCGCGCATCGGGACGTCCTGCTTCTTCTTCATCTGCCGCCAGTGGGACAGGCCGTCCGGCTCCAGGGTGATCAGGGCGGTGATGAACGAGCGGTTGTCGCCGACCACCATGCACTGGCTGACCAGCGGATGCGCGCGCAGCCAGTCCTCCAGCGGGGCCGGGGTGACGTTCTTGCCGCCCGACGTGATGATGATGTCCTTCTTGCGGCCGGTGATCGTGAGGTAGCCGTCCTCGTCGAGCGCGCCCAGGTCGCCGGTGGCGAACCAGCCGCCGTCCAGGGCCGGGACGGCCTCGCCGCGTTCGGTGTCCCAGTAGCCCTGGAACACCTGGCCGCCGCTGAGCAGCACCTCGCCGTCCTCCGCGATGCGCACGGCGGTGCCCGGCATCGGCCAGCCGACCGTGCCCAGACGGGGTTTGAGCGGCGGGGTGACGGTGGCGGCGGCCGTGGTCTCCGTCAGGCCGTAGCCCTCGAAGATCTCGATGCCCGCGCCCGCGTAGAAGGCGGCGAGCCGGCGGCCCAGCGGGGAGCCGCCGCAGATCGCGTAGCGGACGTGGCCGCCGAGCGCCGCCCGGATGCGGCGGTAGACCAGCGGGTCGTAGAGCGCGCGGGCCGCCCGCAGGCCGAGGCCGGGACCGGGACCCGTGCCGTGTTCTGCGGCCTCGACGGCCTGCCCGTAGCGCTGGGCGATCCGGGCGGCCCGGTCGAAGGACGAGGCGCGGCCCATCTTCTCGGCGGTGGCCCGGCCGGTGTTGTAGACCTTCTCCAGGACATACGGGATCGCCAGCAGGAACGACGGCTTGAAGCCCGCCAGGTCCGCGAGCAGGTCCTCCGTCCGGATCGACGGGGCGTGGCCGAGACGGACCCGGGCGCGCAGACAGCCGATCGCGACCATCCGGCCGAAGACATGCGACAGCGGCAGGAAGAGAAGGGTGGAGGCGGGATACTTGCTGACGGACTTGAAGACCGGGTGCAGCAGCTCGATGGCGTTGTCGACCTCGGCGAAGAAGTTGCCGTGCGTCAGGACACAGCCCTTGGGGCGGCCCGTGGTGCCCGAGGTGTAGATGAGGGTGGCCGGGGTCTCCGGTTCCAGGGTGGCGCGGCGGGCGGCCACGGCGTCGTCGGGGATGTTCCTGCCGAGCTTCTTCAGCCGGCCCAGCGCGCCCGTGTCGAACTGCCAGAGGTGCGTGAGGTCGCCGAGCTGTCTGCGTTCCTGGCTGATGACACGGCCCTGGTCGGCCGTCTCGACCGCGCAGGCGACCGCGCCCGAGTCCTGGAGGATCCAGCGGGCCTGGAACGCGGACGAGGTCGGGTAGATGGGGACGGTGACCAGGCCGGCGGCCCAGGACGCGAAGTCGAGCAGCGTCCACTCGTACGTCGTGCGCGCCATGATCGTCGC
>NZ_RDBK01000043.1:1133700-1199293 GCF_008042275.1 Streptomyces sp. OR43
GGCTGATCTCCCGCGCGTACCCCGTCGAGTGGTAGCCGCTCGCCTCGATCCCCCGGGCCAGGGCCTGCGCCGTCGGCAGGATCCCGTCCATCGAGCCCCGGTGGACGATCGTCGCCGCCTCGAACGGCGGCAGCTCGACCACCGTGACCCCGGTGTCACCCAGCGGCCCGTTCACGCCACGGTGCCGGGCCCCGCCCACAGCCCGTCGTCGGTCAGCCCGAGCAGGTCGATCGCGTTGCGGCGCACGATGCGGTCCACGACGTCGGCGTCCAGGTGCCCCATCTGCGCCTCGCCGACCTCGCGGGACTTGGGCCAGGTCGAGTCGGAGTGCGGGTAGTCCGTCTCGTACAGGACGTTGCCCACCCCGATCGAGTCCAGGTTCTTCAGCCCGAACGCGTCGTCGAAGAAGCAGCCGTAGACGTGCTCGGCGAACAGCTCCGACGGCGGGCGGTGGACCTTGTCGGCCACACCGCCCCAGGCGCGGTTCTCCTCCCAGACAACGTCGGCGCGTTCCAGGATGTATGGAATCCAGCCGATCTGTCCCTCCGCGTACATGATCCGCAGGTTCGGGAAGCGTTCGAACTTGCCGCTCATCAGCCAGTCGACCATCGAAAAGCAGCAGTTGGCGAAGGTGATGGTGGAGCCGACGGCCGGCGGGGCGTCGGCCGAGGTCGAGGGCATCTTCGAGGACGAGCCGATGTGCATGGCGATCACCGTCCCCGTCTCGTCGCAGGCCCGCAGGAACGGGTCCCAGTCGTCCGCGTGGATGGACGGCAGCCCGAGATGCGGCGGTATCTCGGAGAACGCCACGGCCCGCACCCCGCGCGCGGCGTTGCGCCGGACCTCGTCGGCGGCCAGTCGGGCGTCCCAGAGCGGGACCAGGGTGAGCGGGATGAGCCGGCCGTGCGCGTCCGGCCCGCACCACTCCTCGACCATCCAGTCGTTGTACGCGCGCACCCCGAGCAGCCCCAGTTCGCGGTCCCTCGCCTCGGTGAAGGTCTGGCCGCAGAAGCGGGGGAAGGTCGGGAAGCAGAGGGCGGACTGGACGTGGTTGACGTCCATGTCGGCGAGCCGCTCGGGCACCGAGAACGAACCCGGGCGCATCTGCTCGTACGTGATGACTTCGAGCTTGATCTCGTCCCGGTCGTAGCCGACGGCCGTGTCGAGCCGGGTGAGCGGGCGGTGCAGGTCCTCGTAGACCCACCAGTCGCCGATCGGCCCGTCGTCCCCCTTCTCACCCATCACGGGCGCGAACTTGCCGCCCATGAAGGTCATTTCCTTGAGCGGCGCCCGGACGATGCGCGGCCCTGAGTCCGCGTACTTGGACGGGAGCCGGTCCCGCCAGACATGAGCGGGCTCCACCGTGTGGTCGTCCACCGAGATGATCTTCGGGAAGGTCTCCATGCGTACCAAGGTAGCGCCGATCTGACGAACCGTCAGCTACTACGGAGCGCCCGGAACTCCGGACGGGCCCCGGAACGGGGCCCCGTTCCACAATCGTTGTCGAGGGCTTGTGCAGAGAGTCACCCACTGCTGACGCGCGCCCCGTTCGCAAGGCAGACTGTTGACGGCGATACCAACGGTATGGAGCAATCCGGATGGTCCAGGTGAATCCGGATATATGCCAGGTGCCGGGCAGCGCACAGAGCAGGACAAGGAGACAGCAATGGGCCGTGACGACGGGCCACGGGCACGTGTTCCGGAGCAACGTGCCCCGGAACGGGCGACGGTGGAGGAGGCCGAGCTGCACTTTTCGCTGCTCGGCCCGGTGAGGGCCCGGCGGGGCGAGGAGACGCTGCCCTCCGGCTCACCCCAGCAGCGCGCCCTGCTGACGGCCCTGCTGCTCCGGGGCGGCCGCACCGCGACGGCCGCCGAACTCATCGACGCCATCTGG
The DNA here is from genome assembly GCF_008042275.1 of Streptomyces sp. OR43. Taxonomy (GTDB): domain Bacteria; phylum Actinomycetota; class Actinomycetes; order Streptomycetales; family Streptomycetaceae; genus Streptomyces. The sequence goes on from NZ_RDBK01000043.1 coordinate 1,135,595, forward strand.
GGCGAGGACCCGCCCTCGCAGGCCCTGGCCGCGGTACGCACCTACGCCTCGCGCCTCCGCAAGACCCTGGGGCCGCTGACCCTGGCGAGCGATTCCGGCGGGTACGCGATGCGGATCGGGCCCGAGGCGCTCGACCTGACCGTGGCCCAGGACCGGGCGGCCGAAGCGGAGAAGGCCCGGGCGTCGGGCGACCGCTGCCGCGCCCGGACCCTGCTGAACGAGGCGCTCGGCCTCTGGGACGGCGAGGCCCTGGCCTCCGTGCCCGGCCCGTACGCGGAGTACCAGCGCTCCCGGCTGGAGGAGTGGCGGCTCCAGCTCACCGAGACCCGCCTCGATCTGGACCTGGAGGTCGGCTGCCACGCGGAGGCGGTCTCCGAACTGACCGCGCTCACCGCCGCGCACCCGCTGCGCGAACGGCTGCGGGAACTCCTGATGGTGGCCCTGTACCGCAGCGGCCGCCAGGCGGAGGCGCTCGCCGTCTACGCCGACACCCGGCGGCTGCTCGCCGAGGAACTGGGCGTCGACCCGCGCCCCGAACTCGCCACGCTCCAGCAGCGCATCCTCCAGGCGGACGAGGACCTGGCCCGCCCGGCCGACGAACCCGTACCGGCCTCGGCACCGGTCCGCCCGGCGCAGTTGCCCGCCACGGTCCCGGACTTCACCGGCCGTACGTCCTTCGTCCGTGAACTGGGCGACCGCCTGGCCACCGCGGAGGGCTCCGTCATGGCCGTCTCCGCCCTCGCCGGCATCGGCGGCGTCGGCAAGACGACCCTCGCCGTGCACGTCGCCCACCAGGCCCGCCGGCACTTCCCGGACGGCCAGCTCTACGTCGACCTCCAGGGCGCTGGCGCCCGCGCGGCCGAGCCGGAGACGGTGCTCGGCGCGTTCCTGCGCGCCCTGGGCACGGCGGACTCCGCGATCCCCGACTCCCTGGACGAACGCGCCGCGCTCTACCGCTCCACGCTGGACGGCCGCCGCATCCTCGTCCTCCTGGACAACGCCCACGACGCGGCCCAGATCCGCCCCCTGCTCCCCGGCACGGCGGGCTGCGCGGCACTGGTCACCAGCCGGGTCCGGATGGTCGACCTGGCGGGCGCGCACCTCGTCGACCTCGACGTGATGTCGCCCGAGGAGGCGCTCCAGCTCTTCACCCGGATCGTGGGCGAGGAGCGCATCAACTCCGAACGCGAGGCGGCCCTGGACGTGGTGGCCGCCTGCGGCTTCCTCCCCCTCGCCATCCGCATCGCGGCCTCCCGCCTGGCGGCCCGCCGCACCTGGACGGTCTCCGTCCTGGCCGGGAAGCTCGCGGACGAACGCCGCCGGCTGGACGAGCTCCAGGCGGGCGACCTCGCGGTGAAGGCCACCTTCGAACTCGGCTACGGCCAGCTGGAACCCGCCCAGGCCCGCGCCTTCCGCCTCCTGGGCCTCGCGGACGGCCCGGACATCTCCCTGGCCGCCGCGGCGGCCCTGCTGAACCTGGAGATCCACGCGGCGGAGGACCTCCTGGAGGCCCTGGTCGACACGAGCCTCGTGGAGTCGGCCGCGCCGGGCCGCTACCGCTACCACGACCTGGTGCGCCTCTACGCGCGTGCGTGCGCGGAGCGGGACGAGGAGGTACCGGAGGAGCGGGAGTCGGCGTTGTCGCGGCTGCTGGACTTCTATCTGGCGACGGCTGCGGGGGTGTATGCGCTGGAGCGGCCGGGGGATCGGTTGGTGGATCACCTGGAGCGCACGCAGCATGCGGGATTGTCGTTCGGCAATCGGCATGACGCCCAGGACTGGCTCTATGCAGAGGCCAGCACATTGCTGGCGTGTGTATGCCAGTCCTCCGGCCCTGGGACGCTCCGCCGCGCTATTGACCTTCTTTGGGCCGCACTGGATCTCGCCGAGTCCGGTGCCAACTCGAAGCAGTACGAGGCAGCCGCCTCATTCATGTTGTCCGCCGCGCGTGCAGGCGACGACCGCCGGGCCGAGCGGCGGGCTTTGGTCACATTGAGCAATGCTCATCTGGTCGCGGGCCGATTCACACTGGCCGATCAAGAAGCCGTACAAGTCCTGGAGTTGTCGCGCCTCACGTGTGATCCACTTCCTGACTGCTGGGCGTTCAATCACCGCGGGGTCATCGCCATTTATCAGAGTCGCCACGAGGATGGAGAGAAGTACCTGACCCAGGCGATCGAGGACTTCCGTGCGGGCGAGAACCTCCCCGGTGAGGCTTCCTCCCTGTGCAATCTGTCCCGGGTCCACCTGGCCATGGGTCGGACAACAAGTGCTGTCGCACTGGCCCGGAAGGGGATCGACATCTACGACAGCATGGGTCATTCCCTTCGGGGTGCGAACGCCCGGTACGCACTTGGGATCGCGTTGACCCGAAGCGGCGAGCTCACCGAGGCGACCAGTAGCTTCCTGGAAGCCTTGGACGTCTTCCGCGACAGCCGTCAACGGCTCTGGGAAGGCATGACCATGTTCCGTCTCGCAGAGACGGACCTGGCCGGAGACAACCCGGCCCAGGCGGCCTCCAAGGCCGAGACGGCACTGACCGTCCTGCGCGGTATTGGCGGCGAGTGGCGCCGCGGGAATGTACTCACCGTCCTCGGTCATGCTCTCACCCGAATCGGCCAGTCCGGACGAGCCGCAGCCTGCTGGCGCGAGGCCCTTTCGATCTACGATGCTCTCGACTCCGACGAGGCGGCCGAAATCCGCACCCTCCTGATGCGTGTACCCACCGACCAGGCGTAAGGACCGGTCGGCTCGGGCGTTCATCGTTCGTTTATCGCCGGGCGGCAAGCTCATGCATGTCGATCCGTCGCGTCGGGGGGCAGACGGGGCGACGAGCGGCCGAACCACTAAGGTGAACGGCCCTGACAGGGCCCGCCCGGCAGTCCACGGGGGAACAGCCGGACGGGCCCTCCTTACGCAACATGCCAGCTACAACGGAGATGACCATCATGGGCGAACTGAAGAAGACCGACCCGATCGTCAAGCCGCAGGACACCCACGCGACCGGCGAGGAAACTGGCACGGCGACGACCCAGGACACACACGCGACGGGCGGCGACATCAAGACCCTTGACACCCACGCCACCGGCGGCGGCATAAAGCCGCTGGACACCCACGCCACGAGCGAGCCGGCCAACTAGAGCTGCAATTCGACGGGGTACGGGGGAGCGGCCGCGGCGGCGCGGAGGGGGAGCCGTCGCGGCCGCTGCATGTCCACGTACGGGACCGGTCAACGCGATCGCGTCAACGTTCGGCTGCTTCCCGCCAGAGGGGTACCGCCTTCGCCCCCCCCTGTCATTAGCGTCACTTCACGTCCGGAAGCTCGATCCCATCACAGGAGTTGGAATGACCCGTACGAAGAAGACGCTCGTCGCCGCCGCGTTCGCCGTGGCCCTCGGCATCGGCGGCGCCTCGCCGGCCCTGGCAGAGAACCACGCAGGCGACACCCCCGTCAGCACGCACGAGAACCACGCCGGCGTGGTGACCCCGCAGGAGAACCACGCCGGCTGAGCCAGAGAGCGTGCGACCAGTGGGGCCCGAGCCACCCGGCTCGGGCCCCTCCGGCGTACCCCCTACAAAGCCCGCCCCCGCTGCCGCCCCGCGATCACCGCGAGAACCGCAGCGAAGGCGTACGGGTCGCCGTGCAGTCCGGTGGACCTGAGCAGGCGAGTCGCCTCCTCGGCGACGCTCCGGCTGACGGGCTCGACCGCGACGCCCGAGATGGCTTAGTCCCAGAAGGGCTGGCTGATCTTGCTGCGGTAAGCCTCGACCAGGGGCATCGCGCTCGTCACCACGCGAATGCCCGAACGGTGGGCGTCCTTCAGGAGGGCCTTCATACCCGGGTCTCCGAGTGCGGCCCGGGCGAGGCCTTCGGCGTCCAGGACGTACGCGAGGTCGGACATCAGGCCGCCTGCCCGTGCCGCGCCGAGCCCGAGATCCGGCGCGCACTGCACGCCGCCGACGCCGGGCCCGATGTCGCCGCCGAAGCCGAGGCATGGCTCGACGAGAGCGCGCTCGTCCGAATGCCGTCGCTCCTCTTCGACCGCGCGGGACAGCTGTCGCCCGGCAACCGGCTCCACTCCCTGGACGCCCTGCACCTGGCCGCCGCACAGGGGCTCGGCAAGGCGCTCATCTCGTTCGTCGTGTACGACAAACCGCTGGTCGAGTCCGCACGGGAACTGGGCCTGCCCGTCGCCTGCCCCGGGGCGGGCTGAGCGCGTCAGCGCCCCCGCAGCTCCCCCTTCACCACCTTGCCGCTCGCATTGCGCGGGAGCTCGCTGACGAACTCCACCGCCCTCGGCACCTTGTAGTTCGCCATCTCCCGCCGCGACCACGCGATCAGGTCGTCCGCCGTCACCGTCGCGCCCGGCCGGCGCACCGCGTACGCCTTGCCGACCTCTCCCAGGCGCGGGTCGGGGACGCCGATCACCGCGACATCGGCGACGTCCGGGTGGAGGCCCAGGAGCTGTTCGATCTCCGCGGGGTAGGCGTTGAAGCCGCCGACGATGAACATGTCCTTGATCCGGTCCGTGATGCGCAGGTTGCCGGCCTCGTCCAGGATGCCGACGTCGCCCGTGTGCAGCCAGCCGTCCGAGGTGATCGTGGCGGCCGTGGTCTCCGGGTCCTCGAAGTAGCCGCTCATCACGTGGAAGCCGCGGACCAGGATCTCGCCGGGGGTGCCGGGGGCGGCCAGGACGCGGAGTTCCGTGCCGGGGATCGCCCGGCCCGAGGTCGAGGCTATGACCTCCGCCGGGTCGCCGCGGCGGCACATCGTGACGATGCCGCTCGCCTCGGAGAGACCGTAGGCGGTCAGGACCGTGTCGATGTGCAGCTCCGTGCGGAGCCGTTCGACCAGCTGGAGAGGGACCACGGCCGCTCCCGTCACCACCAGGCGCAGGGCCGAGAGGTCGTGCGAGGAACGGGCCGGGTGGTCCAGCAGGGACTGGTGGAGCGTGGGCGGGCCGGGCAGGACCGAGATGCGTTCGGCGGCGATGTTGGCGAGGACCGTGTCCACGTTGAAGACCGGCTGCGGGATCATCGTCGCGCCCCGCATCAGGCAGGCGATGATGCCCGCCTTGTAGCCGAAGGTGTGGAAGAACGGGTTCACGATCAGATAGCGGTCGCCCTCGCGCAGCCCCGCCAGCTCGCTCCAGATCGCGTAGCAGCGCAGGGTCTGGGCGTGACTGATGACCGCGCCCTTGGGGCGGCCCGTCGTGCCCGAGGTGTAGATGATGTCGGAGGGCGCGGAGGCCGGGATCGTGTCGGCCCGTGCACGTACCTGCTCGGCGGATATCCGCTCCCCCGACGCCAGGAAGTCCTTCCAGGTCAGGTAGTCGTCAGCCTCGGGGGCAGTGTCGGCCAGCACCACCACCCGCTCCAGGTGCGGGAGTTCGGTCTCGGAGCGGCGCAGGGATGCCACGTACGACGTACCGAGGAAGGTGCCCGTGACGAAGAGCAGCTTCGCGCGGCTCCGCTCCAGGACGTACGCCGCCTCCGTGCCCTTGAAGCGGGTGTTCAGCGGGACCAGGACCGCGCCTGCGGTCACCGCGCCGAGCGCGGAGACGATCCAGTCCAGCGTGTTCGGCGCCCAGACCGCGACCCGGTCGCCCGGCTCCACGCCGGAGGCCATGCACGCGGCGGCGGCCCGCTCCACGCGGTCGCCGAGTTCCGTGTACGTGATCCGGGTGCGGCCCTCGACGACCGCCTCCCGGTCGCCGTAGCGCCTCGCCGCCTCCCGTACCAGGTTCGGGACGGTGGACCATTCCTCGTCGCCGCGCATCTCGTGCCCTCCCGTCGTCGAACCGGAACGCCGTAGCCGCCCCGTAGCTGACTATCCGTCAGATTAGCTGTAGCCTCCTCCGCTGTCAGCAGTCATGACGGCCTCGGAGGTGGCGGGTGGCGACGCTCAAGGACAAGGCAGCGATAGCCGGTATCGGGCAGACGGAGTTCGCGAAACACCTGCCCGAGTCAGAGAAGACCCTGGCGTGCCGGGCGATCGTCGCGGCGCTGGACGACGCGGGCATCGCCGCGTCGGAGGTGGACGCGTTCGCCTCGTACACGATGGAGGAGACCGACGAGGTCGAGGTCGCCAAGGCGATCGGGGCCGGTGACGTCACCTTCTTCAGCAAGGTGGGGTACGGGGGCGGCGGCTCCTGCGCGACGCTCGCGCATCTGGCGGCCGGCGTCGCCACCGGGCAGGCGAGCGTCGGCGTCGCCTGGCGGTCACGCAAGCGCGGGTCGGGGCCCCGGCCCTGGAAGAACACCGCCGTGCAGCTGCCCACCCCCGCCCAGTGGACCCGGCCCTACGGACTGCTGCGGCCCGCCGACGAGATCGGGATGCTGGCCCGGCGGTACATGCACGAGTACGGGGCGACCCGCGACCACCTCTTCAACGTCGCGCTCGCCTGCCGCAACCGGGCCAACCAGAACCCGGACGCGGTGATGTACGAACGGCCGCTGACCCGCGAGATGTACATGACCTCGCGCTGGATCAGCGAACCGCTCTGCCTCTTCGACAACTGCCTGGAGACGGACGGCGCCCTGGCCTGCGTCATCGTCTCCGCCGAACGCGCCCGCGACTGCCGGCAGAAGCCCGTCTACCTCCACTCCGTCGCCCAGGGGCTGCCCGCCCAGCACCACGGGATGGTCAACTACTGGAACGACGACCCGCTCACCGGGCCCGCCTGGACGGCGGCCCGACAGCTCTGGAAGCAGGCCGACTTCGGGCCGGGCGATGTCGATGTGGCGCAGATCTACGACGCGTTCACGCCGCTCATCCCGCTCTCGCTGGAGGGGTACGGGTTCTGCGGGCGCGGCGAGGGCGCCGCGTTCACCGAGGGCGGGGCGCTGGAGAGCGGCGGGCGGCTGCCGATCAACACGGGCGGCGGAGGGCTCAGCGAGGGCTATGTGCACGGCTTCAACCTCATCAACGAGGGCGTGAAGCAGTTGCGCGGCATCTCCACCGCCCAGGTCCCGGACGCCTCGACCTGCCTGGTCACTGCCGGGGAGGGTGTCCCCACGTCCGCCGTACTGCTGAGGAATTGAGGAGCTGACCGCAATGGATGGACTGCTGCTGCCCGTCGTCGACGAGGACGGCGCTCCCTTCTGGGAGTACGCGGCCCGCGGCGAACTGCGCGTCCAGGCGTGCGCCGCCCCGGACTGCGGACGGCTCCGCTTCCCGCCCCGGCCGTGCTGCCCGCACTGCCAGTCCTTCGACAGCGAGTGGCGGGTGATGAGCGGACGCGGCCGCATCTGGTCGTACGTCCTGCCGCATCCGCCGCTGCTGCCCGCGTACGCCGCCCAGGCGCCGTACAACGCCGTGATCGTCGAGCTGGCCGACGCCCCGGAGATCCGGCTCGTCGGGAATGTGGTCACGGGGCCGGACGCACCGCTGAACTCCGTCGATCCGGCGCGGCTGCGGATCGGGGCGGCGGTGAAGGCGGTCTTCTGCCCCGTCTCCCCCGACGCGCCGCCGCTGGTCCGCTGGACGCTGGAGCGGTGACCTGAGATGGCGCTGCGCACGGAGACGGACCAGGAGACCGGGGTCGCGCTGCTGACCCTGGACCGGCCGGGCAGGCTCAACGCGATCGATCTGGCCACGGCCGCCGAACTCACCGCTGCCTGGCGGGCGTTCCGGTTCGACGACGAGGTGCGGGCCGTCGTGGTCACGGGGGCGGGAGGACGGGCGTTCTGCACCGGGATCGACCGGGGTGTGGACGTCCCGCAGCCCTCGTCCCCGTACACGATCGACGATCCGCTGCTCACGATCGGGCCGAAGGCCAACGACCTGTGGAAGCCGGTGATCGCGGCCGTGGAGGGAATGGCCTGCGGCGGGGCCTTCTACCTGCTGGGCGAGGCGGAGTTCGTCATCGCGTCCGAGGAGGCCACGTTCTTCGACCCGCACACCACGTACGGCATGGTCAGCGCGTACGAGGCCATCGCCATGGCGCAGCGGATGCCGTTCGGCGAGGTGGCCCGGATGTCCCTGATGGGGACGGCGGAACGGGTCACGGCCCGGCGTGCGTACGAGACCGGGCTGGTCAGCGAGGTGACCCCGCCCGGTGGCGCGGTGGCGGCGGCGCTGCGGGCGGCGGCCGTCATCGCCTCGTACCCGTCGGCCGGGGTGCAGGGGACGGTACGCGCGCTCTGGTCCGCGAAGGAGGCGGCCCGGGCCCAGGCCTTCGCCCACGCCCCGCACCTGATCGCGCTCGGGAACCTGGCGCCGGAGGGGCAGGAGGAGCTGTTCAGAGGACGGGGCGGGGGTGGCGATACGTTCCGGCTGCGGTGAGGGCGGAGGCCGGTCGTCAGTAGGTGAGTTCGGCGGTGACCGCGCACTTCTTCACGCGGGAGACCTTGCTCGGGCTGCTCATGCGGACGGAGACCGTCTTCGTGTCGCCGCCGTCCGCGGACACGGTGGCCTCACCGGTGTCCACGGTGTTCCCCACCGCGTCGAGGAAGGTCACGTCGACCTCGTACGAGTGGCTGCCGGCCGCGTTCGCGGTGAGCCGCACGGTGGAGGTGGTGACGGCCTTGCGCTTGCCCTTGCGGGGGGCCGCACAGCGGAAGACGTACGCCTGCGGGGCGTCCGTGGCCGTGGCGGTGGGGGTCACGCTCGTGGAACCCGAGGAGCCGCTCGACGAGCTGTAGTCGTCGTCGTAGTCCGAGTCGGAGTCGGTGTCGTGGTACGTGCCGTTGCTCTTCTTGGAGCTGGAGCACCCGCCGCCGCCGCTGCTGCTGCTCGACTTGCTCTTCCCGCTCCTGCTCTTGCTGCCGCCCTTGCCTCCGCTGCTGGAGGTGGAGAAGCCGGTGAGCGCGAGCACCACCGCGACCAGGACCACGGTGAGCTTCACGTGTTGCCGCACCATCGGTACGTCCCCCTTGTGTTGTCCTTCGTCTGTGCTGCGTGCCGGCTCCGTTGCCGGACGGCCGCGCGACACCGTAGCGCACAGCATGGAGGGCCCCGACCGGCAGTCCGGTCATGGCCCTGTCACGGTCTCGTCATCGTCTGTCTGGTGGCGTGGGTCATGCCTCCGGCGTAGCGTCGAGTCGAGAGCGGTGAGGATCGGCGTCGCCGGCCGGCGCGCGCCTCCCGCCCGCGGGAGGTACCGGACATGATCCGTAACGTCCTCGGCTCGATCGTCGCTCTCCTAGGAGCGGCGGCCGCCGTGCTGAGCCCCTTCCGTGACTGGTACGACGGCCGCCTCGGGCGGTACTACGGGGTCGACGACCTGTTCACCGGCGTCACCTCGGCCCACCCGGGCGTGATGGGCTCGATCCTGCTGCCCTTCCTCTTCGCCGCGGTCCTGGCGGTCGTGGGCGTGGTGCTCCGGTTCCGGCCGCTGGTCGCGCTCGCGGGTGTGCTGGTGCTCGGGTTCACGGTGCTGTGGATGGTGCGTCAGGGGCAGGCGACGGGCAGCCTGACGGTCGCGGGCGACGGTTCGGGACTGCAACCGGGTGTGGCGGGCGCGGCCGGCGGCGGTGTGCTGCTTCTGCTGGGGGCGGCGCTGATGTCCGGACGGGGGCGGGGGCGCCGCTCTGCCGAGCGGCCGGATCGCCGCGAGCGGCCGTACGCGGCGCCGGGGTCGGCGGACCCGGACACGTGGCCGCCTACGCGGGAGCCGGGGCCGTCGGTGCAGACGAGTCCGTGGCCGGAGCCGGAGGTGGACCCTTACGTGGGTCCGGGGCCGGGGCCGGGGCCGCGGAGCGGGCCGCCGCCGGGGCCGCCGTCCGGGCCGCCGTCGGGTTCGCCGTCCGGGGCCCCGCGTGACCCCGACACGGAGCCGACCGCGACGTACCCGGTCCAGGACCGGCCGGACGAGTCGGGCCGGCCGCCCCGTTGACCCCGGCCGGGTCCCGGCTGCGCTCTCACGGGGGTGCCCCTCCTGGCGCGACCGGGCCCCGACCAAGCCCGTCCGGCGATTGAGGACGAAGCGCCACCCCTTGAGCCCGTCCGGCGATTGAGGACGAAGCGCCACCCCTTGAGCCCGTCCGGCGATTGAGGACGAAGCGGCCACCGGGCGCCCCCGGACCTTTGTGCAACGCCCGCCACATCCCCGGTTCCGTCCTCAATCGCCGGACGGGCTGGGGTGGGCGCACGCGTCCCCAAACGCCGGACCGGCTGGGGTGGGCGGGCGCGCGTCCCAAACGCCGGACCGGCTGGGGTGAGCGGCGCGTCCCCGCACGGCGGACCGGCTGGGATGGGCGGGCGCGCGTCCCCGCACGGCGGACCGGCTGGGGTGAGCGGCGCGTCCCCGAACGCCGGACCGGCGGGGATGGGCGGGCGCGCGTCCTCAAACGCCGGACCGGCTGGGGTGGGCGCGCGTCCCCGCACGGCGGACCGGCTGGGGTGGGCGGCCAGGCTCGGGCCGCCCAGGCCTACGTGCGGGCCCTGTTGCCCGTGCCCGTGCCCTTCTGCGCGTCCAGCGCGTACACGCAGCGGTCCTTGCTGCACGCATAGACCACCCCGCCCTGCGCCACCGGCGAACCCGTGATCTCGCCGCCCGTGGCCAGCTTCCAGCGGAGCTGGCCGCCCGCCGCGTCCAGGGTGTAGAGCACGTGGTCCGCCGAGCCGAAGTGGACGCGGCCGTCGGCGACGACCGGTGCGCCCACCACCTCGCCGCCCGCGGCGAACCGCCACTTCGGGGTGCCCGTGACCGCGTCCAGCGTGTACAGCGCGCTGCCACTGCCGACGTGCACGTTGCCCGCCACCACCAGCACCGGCTCGATGGACTGGCGGGACTCCGTGGCGATGCGCCAGCGGTCCTTGCCCGTCGAGGCGTCCAGGGCGTACACCGTGCCCAGGTAGTCCGCGAGGTACACCCCGCCGCCGGTGACGGCCGGGCCGGGGGCGAAGGCGGGCGGGGAGAGGAAGACGGCCGGTGACTCGAAGTGCCAGCGCACATGGCCGGAGGCGATGTCCACGGCGAGGACCCGGGTCCCCGCCGAGACGTACACATAGCCGTCGGCCGCCGGGGTCACCCGGACCGGCACTCCGCCGCAGGAGGCCGCGTCGCCGACCGGGTAGGACCAGCGCTCGGTCCCGGTGCGGGCGTCGACGGCCCGCAGCCGGGCGTCCTGCCAGAGGTAGACCGTGCCGTCGTGCAGCGCCGGTCCGGCCTCCGCCGTCTCGAAGTCCGTCTGCGCGCCGTGGATCTCCCAGAGCCGCTCGCCCGTGGACGCCTCCCACGCCTGGACGCCGCCGCCCCGCGTACCGGTGACGACCGTGCCGCGTTCGGCCTTCAGGGAGTACACCCACGCGTCGGACTGGAGCCGCCACCGCTCGGTGCCGGTCGTCGCGTCGAGCGCGTAGAGGGACGGGCCGTCGGAGGCGAGGATGCTGCCGCCGTCCACGGCCATCGCCCAGGCCACGTCACGGGTCTTGAACTGGCGCCGCCCGTTGCCGGTGTCCAGCGCGTGCACCTCGAAGGAGGTGACGTACAGCAGGTCGCCGACGACGACCGGCGTCCCCCACACGTCGTTCGACATCCGGAACCGCCAGGGCCGCCAGCGCCCCGGGGCCGCGGGCGCGCTGTCGGGCGCCTGCGCGGGAGCGGGTACGGGGGCGGTCGGAGCGGTGACCGCCCCGTTCACCCCGGCGGGCGGGCGTACCCAGCCGGTCGCCGGACCGGCCTCGGCAGAGGCCGCCGAGCCACGTACGTCCTGGGCGAGCGGGCCCGGACCGATCGGCACATGGACGCCGGACAGCCGCACCGGACCCCCGTCGGACACGTGGGCCGGCTGCTGCGGCGGCGGCGCCACGGGGGCCGGCGGCACGGGAGCGGGCGGAACCGAAACCGGCGGCGCGGCGGCGATCGCGCGTCCGCCGCCGCGGCGCTGTTCGATCATGGCGGTCGCGGACGCCGGCAGCCAGGCCGACGCCGTGCCGCTGTCGTCGCTGCCGGAGGCGAAGAGGTGCGGGGAGAGCTGGGCCTGCAGTTCGGCGGGGGTGGGCCGCATCGAGGCGTCCATCTGCATGCACGACTCGATCAGCGACCGCAGATCATCGGGCAGACCGGTCACGTCCGGGCCCTCGCGCAGCAGCATGAAGACCGTCTCGACCGGGTTGGCGCCGTGGAACGGGGCATGGCCGGTCGCGGCGAAGACGAGGGTCGAGCCGAGCGAGAAGATGTCGCTCGCGCCCGTCACGCTGCGCGAGTCCCGCGCCTGCTCGGGCGACATGTACGCCGGCGTGCCCACGGCCACGTTCGTCATGGTGAGCCGGGTGTTGGAGACACCGGACGCGATCCCGAAGTCGATCACCCGCGGCCCGTCCTCGACGACGAGCACGTTGGACGGCTTCATGTCGCGGTGGACGAGCTTCGCCCCGTGGATGGACTGCAGGGCCTCCGCGATGCCCGCCGCCAGCCAGCGCACGGCCTGCGTCGGCATGGGGCCGCACTCATTCACTATCTCTTCGAGCGAGGGCGCGGGCACATAGGCGGTGGCGAGCCAGGGCACCGCGGCGCGCGGGTCCGCGTCGACCACGGCGGCCGTGTAGAAACCGCTGACGGCGCGGGCGGCCTCCACCTCGCGCGTGAAGCGGACCCGGAACAGCTGGTCCTCGGCCAGTTCCGTACGGACCGTCTTGATCGCCACCCGCCGGCCGGACGCCGAGCGGGCGAGATAGACCAGCCCCATGCCGCCGGCCCCGAGCCGTCCCAGCACCTCGAACGGGCCGATCCGCCTCGGGTCGTGCTGCGTCAGCTGCTCCACCACTTGCCTGCCACCTCCCCGTACGGACCTCCGTGAGGAGAGGTCCGCGAAAAACCCGCCGTGTGCAGCGTCTCATCAGTGGGCACCACCCGGCGGTGCGCACCCCGATTCTTCCTGGCCGGGGCGCCGGTTGCGAACCCGGGGGCGGATACGGGTGTCCCGCCTCACTCCATGCCGTATCAGGACACGGGCGGCTGAAGTACGGCGAACACGGCGCCCTGGTCGTCCTGGAGCACCGCCATCCGCCCGTACGGGATGTCGAAGGGCGGCTCGGTGACCCGGCCGCCGAGCCGCCCCACGGCCTCGGCCGACGCGTCGCAGTCCGCCACAGCGAAGTACGTGAGGAAGTAGCTGGGCAGCACGGCGGGGAACGCGTCCGTGATGACGCTGCGCCCGCCGACCGCCGTGTCGGGGCCGGGTTCGGTGCCGGCCGGGGACCACATGCGGAAGTCGACGCCCGATTCGGCGGTGCCCGGGTCGCCGGTGCCGGAGTCGTCGAGCTCCGCCGACCGGAAGCCGAAGACCTCCTCGTAGAAGGCGTCGACCCTCTCCTTCTGCCGGGTGTAGACCTCGGTCCAGCAGAAGGAGCCGGGCTCGTTCTGCTTCTGGAAGCCCTTGCGCTCACCCGCCTGCCAGAGGCCGAACACCGCACCGCCGGGGTCGGCGGCCTGGGCGAGGACCCCGGACCGGCCGGCCCGCACCGGGTCCGTGATCACCTGGCCGCCGTTCTCGCGGATCCGGGCGACGGAGGCGGTGATGTCGTCGGTGGCGAAGTAGACGCCCCAGGCCGTCGGCATCCGGCCGTCCTGTTTGGCGGCGAGGGCGGCCACGAGAGCGCCGCCGCTGAGGGCGTCGGCGTACGGGCCGTCGCCCGCCCGGAAGGTCCAGCCGAAGAGCTCACCGTAGAAGCGCTTGCCCGCTTCGAGGTCGGGGAGCTGCACATCCACCCAGCACGGGGCGGACTGCGCGAATGCGGCCATGGGCCCGGATCCTTCCGTCGCGACGACACTCATCCGTGGTGACGCTCGTCACACCCAACGTAGCCGCGCACCGGCCCGCCCGCGCTTCAGCCCCTCCGATACGAACATATTTTCGATACGCACGTCACGCGCGCCCCCGTCACGGAAAGTTATCCACCGAAGTTGTCCACAGGCTGTTGATAACACTAATCAGGCTGTGGGGAACGGGCGGGCCGCCCCTGGGGCACACCCTCCGAAATCCACCCACTCCCCCCACCGCGCCTGCCGCACTCCCCATTTGCAGTCGGCCGAATCGCGCTCCGATCACCCGTCGGTAAGCTGACGGCATGACAGGACAAGTACGCACCGTCGACGGCCGCGTGGCCGGTCGGCGAGGACAGGCGACGCGGCAGAAGCTGCTCGACTGCCTCAGCGAGATGCTCAGCTCCTCGCCGTACCGGGACGTCAAAGTCATCGACGTCGCCCGGAAGGCGGGGACTTCACCCGCAACCTTCTACCAGTACTTCCCCGACGTCGAGGGCGCCGTCCTCGAAATCGCCGAAGAGATGGCCAAGGAAGGTGCCGGACTGACCGAACTGGTCGCCGGACGCTCCTGGGTCGGAAAATCCGGATGGCAGGCAGCCGAAGAACTCGTGGAGGGATTCCTCGACTTCTGGCGGCGCAACGACGCCATTCTGCGCGTGGTCGATCTCGGCGCGGCCGAGGGCGACAAGCGGTTCTACAAGATCCGCATGAAGATCCTGAACTCCGTCACCAACTCCCTTACGGACTCGGTCAAGGAGCTCCAGGCCAAGGGCAAGGTCGACAAGGACGTCAGCGCCGCGGCGATGGCGGGCTCCCTGGTCGCGATGCTGGCCGCCGTCGCCTCGCACCAGAAGGGCTTCACCACCTGGGGCGTCAAGCAGGCCGAACTCAAGCCGAACCTCGCGCTGTTGGTGCATCTGGGCATCACCGGCAAGAAGCCGACGAAGTAGCGCCCGCTCCGGAACCCCGTACTGGGTGACGCGCGGTGATCCCGGGCGCCCCAGGTCCTGTCTCACCGACGGCGGACCACGCAGGTGGTCCGCCGTCGGCGTTCCCGGACCCCTCCGGACATCACACCGGACCGTCACGCCCCTCCACCGCATCCAGCCGGAACAGCCGGATCTCCCGGTCGATCCGGGCCTGGTACGCGGCATAGGGCGGCCAGAACCTCAGCGCCGCCTCCCACACCCCGGCCCGCTCCTCCCCGGCCAGCAACCGTGCCCGTACGGGAATGTCGCGGCCCTTCCAGTTGATGACGGCCGCCTCCGGATGAGCCAGCAGGTTCGCCGTCCAGGCGGGATGACCCGGACGGCCGAAGTTGCTGCCCACCAGAATCCAGTGGCCCGAACCGCCGTCACCCGGCTGCGGCATGCAGGCCAGCGGGGTCGTCCTGAGCTGCCCGCTGCGTGCCCCCGGCACCGTCAGCACCACCCCCGGCAGCATCTGCGCGCTGAGCAGCACCCGGCCGCGGGTGAGCCGGTGCACGGTGCGGTCCATGGCGGGCACGACGTGCGGGGCGATCCGCGCGAAGACGCGGGTCGAGGACACCTTCTGGACGAGCCGGACCCCGGGCGGCATCAGACCGCCACCTGACCGGCCGGCCCGCGCCCCGCCGGGCCGCCGGCCTGCTCCTGCCCGAACATCCCGGCCCGCTCGGCCGCATGGTCACGGAGCCGGTGCACGGGGCCGAGGAGCAGCTCGTCGGATGCGGCCCGGTTGAAGTACAGCTGCGCCTCGTCCTCCCAGGTGAAGCCGATGCCGCCGTGCAGCTGCACGGCCTCCGCGGTGGTGATCCGCAGCGCTTCCAGCGCCTGGGCGAGCGCAAGACCGCCGGATTCCGGGTCCCAGGCCGCGTAGTACGCGGCGGAGCGGGCCGAGCGCACGCGGACGTACAGGTCCGCCAGGCGGAGCTTCACGGCCTGGAAGGAAGCGACCGCCCTGCCGGACTTCTCCCGCTCCCCGACGTAGTCGACCGTCCGTTCCAGCGCGCTCGCCGCCGCCCCGGCCGCCTCGGCGGCGAGTGCGACGGCCGCCGTGCGCCCGGTGGCCGTGAGCGCGGCGATCGCATCCACGGCGTCGTCGGCGCCGAGGAGTTCGGCCTCGGTGTCGCGCAGTTCGATCCGGGCGAGCGGCCGGGTGACGTCGAGCGAGGTCTGCCGGGTACGGACGAGACCGGCGGGCGGCTGCGGCCCGTCGGTCCTGACCAGGAACAGCAGGGTGCGGCTGCGCGGAAAGCCGCCCGTGTGCGCCGCGACCAGGAGCAGTCCGGCGCTGTGCCCGTCCAGCACCTGGGCCGCCTCCCCGTACAGCCGCCACCCGCCGTCGCCGCCGGCCGGCCGGGCCTGCACGCCGCCCGCCCGTCCGCCGCCCGCCCAGGCGCCGCCGGTGAGATCGCCGGTGAGGCCGAGCGCGGTGGAGAGCGAGCCGCCGGGGACGGCCAGGGCCGCGGTGAGATCGCCCGACGCGAGGGACGGCAGCAGGGCGGTGCGCTGCTCGTCGGTGCCGAGGGCGAGGATCAGGGGGGCGGCGAGTACGGCGGTGGCGAGCAGCGGGGACGGCAGCAGGGCCCGGCCGGTCTCCTCCAGGGCGACGGCGAGCTCGGCCGGGCCGCGGCCCCCGCCCCCGTACTCCTTCGGGAGGGCGAGTCCGGGCAGCCCGAGCTCCCGGGAGAGCCGGTGCCACAGTGCGGTGTCGTACCCGTCCGGTGTCGGTGCGGCTCTCCCCGCGTCGCGTTCGGCGAGCAGGTCGCGCAGGGTGCGGCGGATCTCGTCCTGTTCCGCGGTGAAGGCTGCATCCATCGGCGGGCTCCTTCTCCTCGGAGGCCGGCGGCCTCCGATCTGACGGGCCGTCATGCTAGGGGTGAAGCAGCGAGATTCCCAGAGTCTCGCAGGGCGACAGGCGCCACAGGATTCGCGGACGGCAAGGTGGTTCGCCTTCCCTGGATCTGATGTACCGTCAGATTCATGCCTGCCACGCCCTCTTCCCGCCGCAAGGTCGCTGTCGTCGGCATATCCCTCGCCGACTGCGGACGCGTCGACACGGCCACTCCGTACGCCCTGCACGCCCAGGCCGCCCGCCGCGCGCTCGCCGACTCGGGCCTCGACCGGTCGGTCGTCGACGGCTTCGCCTCCGCGGGCCTCGGCACGCTCGCCCCGGTCGAGGTCGCCGAGTACCTGGGCCTGAAACCCACCTGGGTGGACTCCACCTCGGTCGGCGGCTCGACCTGGGAGGTCATGGCGGCCCATGCGGCCGACGCCATCGCGGCAGGCCGCGCCAACGCCGTCCTGCTGGTGTACGGGTCGACGGCCCGGGCCGACATCAAGGCGGGCCGCCGCACGTCCAACCTCTCCTTCGGGGCCCGCGGCCCGCTCCAGTTCGAGGTGCCGTACGGGCACTCGCTGATCGCCAAGTACGCGATGGCCGCCCGCCGCCACATGTACGAGTACGGCACCACGCTGGAGCAGCTCGCCGAGGTGGCGGTGCAGGCGCGGGCGAACGCGGCGGCCAACCCGGACGCGATGTTCCGCAGCCCGGTCACGGTCGACGAGGTGCTGTCGGGCCCGATGATCGCGGACCCGTTCACGAAGCTGCACTGCTGTATCCGCAGCGACGGCGGTTGCGCGGTCCTGCTGGCGGCCGAGGACTACGTACCGGACACGGCGAAGGCCCCCGTCTGGATCCTCGGCACCGGCGAGCACGTCTCGCACTCCACGATGTCGGAGTGGGACGACTTCACGGTCTCGCCCGCCGCCGTGTCCGGCCGCCTCGCCTTCGAGCGGGCCGGGGTGCGGCCCGCGGACATCGATCTGGCGGAGATCTACGACGCGTTCACCTATATGACGCTGGTGACGCTGGAGGACCTGGGCTTCTGCGCGAAGGGCGAGGGCGGTTCCTTCGTGGAGAAGGGCCGCACGGGCCTCACCGGCGAACTCCCGGTCAACACGGACGGCGGCGGCCTGTCCGCCTGCCACCCCGGGATGCGCGGTCTGTTCCTGCTGGTGGAGGCGGTACGCCAACTGCGCGGCGAGGCGGGTGAGCGTCAGGTGCGCAAGGCGGGGGGCCGGCTGCCGGAACTGGCGGTGGCGTCGGGGACGGGCGGATGGTTCTGCTCGTCGGGGACGGTGGTGCTGGGGCGGGGGTGAGACTGCCCCGGCGCGGGCTTCCCGGGCCGGGACCGACGTCCGGCCGGAGTCGAGAGCGAGGTGAGCGCTCTCGCCCACGTCTCCGGCCCCGGCCCGGCCGCCCGCGCCGCATCCACTTCGCTCTCCGCTCCTCCACCGGATGGAATGGGCGGATGACTGATGCATCCGACGCCGGACGGCGCGCCTTCCTCGACCTGCTCCACTCCCAGCGCGTCTGGGACATCGAGCTTCCCGCCTTCGACCCGGCCACGGCGCCCCCCGCCCCGCTCCCCCTCTTCCACGCCTGGTTCGCGGAGGCGGTCGCCGCCGGGCAGGCCGAGCCGCACACGATGACGCTGGCGACGGCCGACGCGGAGGGTCTGCCCGACGTACGGACGCTGATGCTGCACGACGCCGACGCGCGCGGCTGGCACTTCGCCACGCACGCCACCAGTGCGAAGGGCCGCGAGCTCGCCGCCCGCCCGTACGCCGCGCTCGGCTTCTACTGGCCCGCGCAGGGCCGGCAGGTACGGGTCCGGGGACCCGTCACCGCCTGCTCCCCCGCCGAGAGCAGCGCCGACCTCCACGCCCGCTCGACCGGGGCGCTCGCCTCGGCGCTGGTGGGGCGGCAGAGCGAGGTACTGGGCTCGACGGCGGAACTCGACCGGGCCTCGGACGCCGCCTGGCAGCGGGCGCGGGAGGAGCCGGACGCGGAGGTGGCGAGCTGGACGCGGTACGTGGTCGAGGCGCGCGAGGTCGAGTTCTTCCAGGGCGACGCCCGGCGCCGGCACGTACGGCTGCGCTACCGCCGGAACGGTACGGGCTGGGAGCGGGAGCTGCTCTGGCCCTGACCGGCCGCCACCATGTGCCGCCGCGCCGCGTCAGGTGACCGTGATGGCCTGGACAGGGCAGGCGCGGGCCGCCTCGGCGACCATGGGCCCGGGCTCGGCCTCCGCCAGGAGCTCGCTGAGCCCGTCGTCGTCCTGCGTGAACACCTTCGGAGCGGCGAGCGCGCACTGCCCGGCGCCGATGCACACGTCCCTGTCGATATCGATCCGCATGGCCGTCATATCCGTCATCTCCATCCGCCCTTTCGCTCGGGTGCCGGTCACCAGGTCACCGGCAGCTCGATGAGCCCTTGGACCGTGTCCCCCGGTTTGAACGGGATGTCCTCGGCCGGCACCGCGAGCCGCAGACCGGGCAGCCGGTCGAAGAGCGCGGGCAGGGCGATCTCCAGCTCGGCCCGCGCGAGGTTCTGACCCAGGCACTGGTGGATGCCGAACCCGAAGGCGACGTGGTTCCGCGCCCCGCGCCCGAGGTCCAGCTCGTCCGGTGCCGGGTAAGCGGCCTCGTCCCGGTTGATCACCGCAGTGGACAGCAGCACCCCGTCCCCCGCCCGCAGGGTCACCCCGCCCACCTCGATGTCCTCGACGGCCACCCTGGAGAGCCCGTCGGCGATGGACAGGAAGCGGAGCAGCTCCTCGACGGCAGCCGGAACGCCGTCGCTCCCGCCGCGCAGCCGGGCCAGCTGGTCCGGGTGCTGGAGCAGGGTGAGGGTGCCGAGCGAGATCATGTTCGCGGTCGTCTCGTGGCCGGCCACGAGCAGGATCTGGGCCAGCCGCACCAGCTCCTCCAGGTCCACCGCCCCGGTCTCCAGCTGCTTGGCGATGAGCTCGTCGAGCAGCCCCTCGCCGGGGTCGCGCCGCTTCCGCTCGATCAGTTCACGGAAGTACGCGCTCAGAGCGTCCCGCGCCGCCTCGACATCGGAGCCCGCGGGGCCGCGCAGCAGCTTGCGGGACTGCGCCTCGAAGAACTCGTGGTCCGCGTAGGGCACGCCCAGCAGCGCACAGATGACCATGGAGGGCACCGGCAGCGCGAAGGCGTTGACCAGCTCGGCCGGCGGGCCCTGCGCAACCAGCGCGTCGAGCAGCCGGTCGACGATCTCCCGGATGCTGGGCCGCAGCGCCGCCGCCCGCCTGACCGTGAAGCTCGGGATCAGCATCCGGCGCTGCACGTTGTGCTCCGGGTCGTCGAGGCCGAGCAGTTCGACGCGCCGCTGGGTGGTCGCCGCCAGCCTCCGGGCGAAGAAGGGGAACGCGGGGTTCTCCCGGTCGGACGAGAGCCTCGGGTCCACCAGCAGGGCGCGCGCCTCGGCGTGTCCGGTCACCAGCCACACCGTACGGCCGTCGAAGAGCCGCACGCGGGACACGGACTGCTGGCCGCGGCTCGTGCTCGGATAGCCGGTCGGCGGGTGGTAGGGACAGGTGCGGTCCTGCGGGAAGACGACGGTCTCTGTCTGTGCCTGTGTCACGGCGGACCTCGCAAGGAGAGGGGGGCGTCATACCGATCACCCACCACTAGATGCCTCAGGCACCTAAACAGCTAGGTCCTGTTCGGCCAAATGCCCGGAGCGGAGCGGACGCATCCACTTTCGGCCATCGAGGAGCACCATGGAGGCAGGTGAGGACTGGAGGTCACCCATGACCAAAACCCGTAGCCGGTACGCCCCCGACCGCGGTCTGACCACACGCATGGTCACCACCATGTTCCTGATCGGCCTGCTGTACGTGGTCCTGGTCGGCGTCCTGCTGGCCGTGATGCGCGGCGCCTGGCCGATCATCCTGATCATCACCGGGGGCATGTTCGTCGCCCAGTTCTGGTTCAGCGACCGCATCGCGGCCTTCAGCATGGGCGCCCGCGAGGTCACCCCCGAGCAGGCGCCGGAACTGCACGGCGCGATCGACCGGATCTGTGCGCTCGCCGACATGTCCAAGCCCCGGGTCGCGATCGCCGAGAGCGACGTACCGAACGCCTTCGCCACCGGCCGCAGCGAGAAGACCGCCCTCGTCTGCGCCACCACGGGCCTGCTGCGAAGACTCGAACCGGAGGAGCTGGAGGGCGTCCTCGCCCACGAGATGTCACACGTCGCCCACCGCGATGTCGCCGTCATGACGATCGCCTCGTTCCTGGGCGTCCTCGCGGGCATGATCACCCGCGTCGCGCTCTGGGGCGGCTTCGCCCGCAGCAACCGCGGCAACGACCCCGCGGGCATCATCATCATGCTGATCCCGCTGGTCAGCGCGGTCGTCTACGCCCTGAGCTTCCTCCTCACCCGGCTGCTGTCGCGCTACCGCGAACTCTCCGCCGACCGCACGGCCGCGCTGCTCACCGGCAGACCCTCGGCCCTCGCCTCCGCCCTCACCAAGGTCAGCGGGCAGATGGCCCGGATCCCGACGCAGGACCTGCGGAAGGCGGAGCCGTACAACGCCTTCTACTTCGTCCCCGCCTTCTCCTCCAAGGAGAGCCTGAGCCGGCTGCTCTCCTCGCACCCGACCCTGGAGCAGCGCCTGGACCAGCTGGCCCGCATCTCCGCCGACCTGTCCCGCCCGTGACCGAGGAGTACGCCCGTGGGTCTGCTCGACACCATCCTGGGCCGCAGCAAGCCGGTCCGCCCCGACCTCGACCAGCTCTTCACCGTCCCGTCCGCCGCGCTGACCCTCCAGGCGGCCACGGGCTTCGTCCCGACCGGCCTCGGCTCGGTGTGCTTCGCCGGCGTGGAGGGCGCCGGTTTCGCCCGTATCCAGCAGGACGTACGGGAACTGCTCGACGCGGACACCGGGCGCGGCGGCATCCCGGTGGAGTTCAGCCGGGACACGTACGGCTACACCTGGCTGCTCGCCCGGCAGCCGCCCGATGACCTCGCCGCGCTGGTCAACGACCTGCACGCGGTCAACACCCTCCTCCAGGACGGCGGCTTCGGCCCGCAGTTGCTGTGCTCGCTGATCGCCTTCCGGAACGCGGAGGGGCGCTCGCTGGCGCTGGTCTACCTGTACAAGCGCGGCACGTTCTACCCGTTCGCCCCCGTGCCGGGCGGCGGCGAGAAGCGGGACAACCAGCTGGAGTTGCAGGTCAGGGCCGCCCTCGGGGACGACCTTCGGGTGGAGAAGGACCTGGGGCGGTGGTTTCCGGTGTGGGGGGCGCCGGGGTTGTGAGGGCCGGTGCCCCGGCCTTCGCCTACGGTGTCAGCACGATCCTCCCGAAGACCTCGCCCGCGTCCATCTTCCGGTGCGCCAGCACGGCTGCGTCCAGGGGCAGCACCTCGTGCACCACGGTGGCGATCTCGCCGCGGCCCGCTGCGGCGAACTGTTCGCTCCGCACAGCACGCCGGTCGGCTCCGGTGACCGTGGCTGCGCTGAAAGCGGCGAAGGACATCGACTTCTGGAACGCCGCCATGATCTTCGTGCCGAAGTCCGCCGGCGGCTGGCCCGCGACAGCGCCCACGGCCACCATGCGGCCGTTCGGGTTGAGCCGGTCGAAGAACGACGGCATGTCCTGGCCGGCCACCACGTCGATGATGACGTCATAGCCTGCGGGGGCCTGTTCCCCGCCCTCACCGGAGCGGTCCAGCACATGGCTCGCGCCAAGACGTCGCAGCCGCTCACCGCGCTCTGCCGAGGAGGTGGTGACCGCCACCGCGGCGGCGCCACCGCGAGCGGCGAGCTGCACCGCCATGATCCCGATGCTGCCGGCCGCGCCACGGACCAGGACCGTCTCCCCGGGAGCGAAGTGGGCGTGACGGAGCCCGAAGTGGGCCACCACGCCGGAACTGCCGAGTGTCACCGCATCGACCGCGGACAGGTTCGCGGGCAGGGGAACGATCTCCTCGGCCGACGCGAGGGCCTGTTCGACGTATCCTCCGCCGGTTCCGGTGAAGCCCCACACCCGCCGGCCGATCCACGAGGCGTTGACGCCGTCACCGACCGCGGTCACGGTGCCCGCCACCTCGCCGCCCGGGATGTGGCCCTCCTTGAAGCCGTAAGCGGCCAGGGCCCCGCTCCGGATCACCACGTCGACTCCCCCGACGCCCACGGCCTCGGCCTCGATCACCACCTGTCCGGCAGCGGGTGCGGGATCCGACAGGTCGACAACGGCCAGGCCTTCAGGACCTCCGAACGACTGGATCGCGATGGCTTTCACTCTCGTCTCCCTTGGTCCCGATGCCGTGCGCCCCGATGATCTCGGTGCGCCGCTACGTCCTGGACGCTAACGGACGCCCCCGTCCGTTTAGGTAAAGTGAGAGCATGACCGACGGTTTGCCTCACACGCTGCGTTCCGACGCGCTGGACAACCGCGAGCGCATCCTCGACGCAGCCCGGGCACTGTTCTCCGCCGACGGCCTGGACGTGCCGATGCGGGAGATCGCGCGGCGCGCGGGAGTCGGACCGGCCACCTTGTACCGCCACTTCCCGACCAAACAGGTGCTGGCCACCGAAGCCTTCGCGGACCAGTTGCGCGCATGTCGCACCATCGTCGACGACGGGTGCGCCGATCCCGATCCGTGGCGTGGCCTCTGCCTGGTGATCGAGAAGATCTGTGAACTGCACGCGCGGGACCGGGGTTTCAGCGAAGCCTTCATGGCGGCCTTCCCGGGGGCGCCGGAGGTCGGGGGCCGTGAGTACACGGTGAAGGCGGTCGCCGGACTGGCCCAGCGGGCCAAGGACGCAGGGCGCCTGCGGTCCGACTTCGTCCTGGACGACCTCATTCTCGTCCTCATGGCCAACAAGGGGATCCACACCAGATCGACCGACACCCAGGTCATGGCCTCCCGACGCTTCGCAGGGCTGGCGATCCAGGCATTCGAAGCCTGCCCTCAGCACACACCGCTACCACCGGCGGCGCGACTGGTGTCCGCAGCGCCGGACAGCATCTGACCATGGGCGAGCGGATCCACGCTCGACGCCCGGAGCACTGAACGCCTTGGGACAGATCGTCTAGCCTCCACGCCATGGTCACCTCCGATGCCCTCGATGCCCTCGTCCGCCTGTGCCCTCCGCCCGTGGATCCGCCGCCGGTGCGCGACTGGACCGAGGCCGAGCACGCCCTCGGGACGCCGCTGCCCACCGACTACAAGCAGCTCGTCGAGACATACGGCGACGGCGTCTTCGACGAGACGGTCTGGCTGCTCGTCCCCGGTTCCGCCTACGCCAGGTTCGACCTGTGCGCGCAGACGACGGATCGGATCGACATCCTGGAGAGCCTGTGGGAGGACGGCGAGGAGAAGCCCGACGGCCTGCTGGAATCCGGTGCGCGCCTCGTGCCGTGGGCGTTCGACGGGGGCTCGGGGGCGTTTCTGTACTGGCTGGTGCGCCCCGGTCAGCACCCTGACGAGTGGACCGTCCTCTACAACGAGGGCCGGGGCCCGCTGTGGGAGGCCCACGACATGGGATGCCTCGCCTTCCTGCTCGCCGTACTCACGGGAACGGCGGAGACGGCGTACTTCGGATACCTCTACGAAGTTCTGAAGCCCGCCGAGCACCACTTCGCGACGGCCGGCCAGGTCCTCGGACCGCCCTCAGGGTGACCCCGGGCCACCTCAGCCCTTCGGAGCCGGCTTCCAGTCCTGGGCAAGCAGCCCGAGCACCACCTCGTCGAGGAACTCACCCATCACCCACGCCGCGGAGCGCAGCACACCCTCGCGGACGAAGCCGTTGCGTTCGGCTGAGGCCAGCATCGCGGCGTTGTCAGGCAGCGTCTCGATCTGTAGCCGGTGCAGGCCGCGTACAACGAATCCGTACTGGCACAGGACCGCCACCGCGTCGGTGCCGTAGCCCTTGCCGCGAGCAGAGGGCCGCAGGCTGAGGCCGATGTGCGCGGACCGGTTGTGGTGGTCGATGCCCCACAGTGTCGCGGCGCCTACCAGGGTGCCCTCTCCCAACTCCACGACGGAGAACGGGACGCACGCCTGATCCTCGTCGTCGCCCACGAGCCGCGGATCCTTCGAGTCGGGCGCCAACGGCCGCCACGGCCCGCCATCGGCCCGCGAGGCGTTGACCACGTCGTTGTAGAGCTCAGCCCGCAGAATGGGGATGTCGTCCTCGTGCCGGGCCCTGAGCCCGACCTTGTTGCCGCTTAGCATGCAAGCTTCCTAACCGACCGGGTCGGCGGGCGGCAAGCGGATAATCCCTAGGCGTTCGCGGCGTGGCCCAGGAACGCGGTCCAGGCGGCGGGGGCGACGGCGAAGGTGGGGCCGTCGGTGAGCTTGGAGTCGCGGACGTGGACGGTGTGGGGGCAGGTGGCTACCTCTACGCAGAAGCTGTCCTCGTTGAGGCTGTAGCTGGACTTGTGCCAGTCGTAGGCGACTTCGATGCAGGCTTCACCCTCATTGCCGCTGTAGCTGGACTTGAACCAGGTCAGTCCGGATCCGTGGCTCACAGTTGCCCCACCTTCGTCTCGATGATCTCCGCGGACTTCCAGGGGTTGAGCGCCTGGGCTCGCAGGATGCCGAAGAGGTCGAGCTGATCGCTCACTTGCTCCGGCTTCGAGATCAACCTACCGCCGCCCTGAGCCTCCACATACATCAGATTGCGGCCTTCTGCCGTGGACATCAACTGCATGGGTCCCATCAGCCCCGCGTGCGTGTGCTGAGCCGACGGCATCACCTGCACCGTCAGGTGGTTGAACCGCTCCATGCAATCGAGTACGTGGCGCAGTTGCTCCTTCAATACCTCGGGACCACCCAGCGTCCGGTCCAGGACCGACTCCTCGATCACGTAGCCGATGCGCGGCGGCGGCGTGCGCGACAGCACCGTCTGCCGTTCCAGCCTCGCTCCGACGTGCCGGGCAATCTCATCCTCCGTGTACGCCGGTACACGCGACCGGTACAGCGCGTGCACGTACCCCTCCGCCTGGAGCAGGCCCGGGATCAGCATCGTCTCGTAGGCGCTGATGACCCGCGCGTTCCGCTCCAGCTTCGCCCAGTCCAGGAACTTCGGCGGGTACTTCTCCTCGTCCACCAGCTCGCAGCACGCCTTCAGCGCCCCGGACGCCCCGCACACCCGATCCGCGTCGATCAGCAGGTCGCGCGACGGAATGCGCTCCGCCCGCTCGACCGCGCCCATCAGCGACTCCGAGATCAGCAGCTGCTCCGCCGCCTCCTTCTGCGTGAGCCCGGCCCGCACCCGGTGGATGCGGATCAACTCCCCCACCAGCCGCCGCCCGCGTGTCGTCTCGCTACTCGTCCCCACAGCCCACACCACCCTCCCCACATCGCCCCGATGTGGATCGTGTCCTCCTGGTCACGCTACGCAGTCACCGGAATGCTCGTGGCCATGACGCAGAAGAAGCACCCCGAATGGGTACCCGCCTCGGGGCTCCAACTCCACCTGACCGGAATCCACTTCGACGCGATCCGGTTGCGCGGCGTACGGGGTGAGGCGGTGCTGCACCACCTGGCCACCCTCACGGACGGCGATCCGGGGCCCGTCGTACGGGAGGTCGCGGGCGGGCGGTGGACGTACTTCCTGCTCGAGCCCGGCGCGAGCCAGGACTTCGACTGGCCGCCCGGCGCGAAGTGCTTCGGGCCCG
Source organism: Streptomyces sp. OR43 (assembly GCF_008042275.1). Lineage (GTDB taxonomy): Bacteria > Actinomycetota > Actinomycetes > Streptomycetales > Streptomycetaceae > Streptomyces. Next base: position 1,161,795 of record NZ_RDBK01000043.1, read on the forward strand.
CTGCCCGGGACCAGTACGTGGGGATCCCGGCCGCGCACGGCAACACGTACCCGCTCAGCTGGCGGTGCGGACCGCCCGAGGTCGGGGACTTCGTGGACGCGGAGTTGCTGCACGGCGTGGTGACGGCTCAACTCGTGCCCGAGGACATCCGGTTCCTCTCCTGATCATCTCTGCGGACTACGCTGCCCACCGGGTACGACCGAGGGGGCGGGGGAAGCGATGACGGAGGCCGATGCCGAGACGACGGAGGCCCTGTGCCTCGCCGTCGCCACGTTCGACGGGCGCAGGGCGGGGGCCCTGCTGGACGCCGGCGCCGATCCGCTCCGGCCGCTGCCCGACGGGAGCACACCGCTGCTGCGGGCCGTGGCCTCCGGCAACGCCGGCGTGACCGTCGCCCTGCTCAGGCATGCGGGGGACCGGCTCACGCAGGAGCAGCGGGCGGGCCTTCTCGCCTGCGCTCGGCACTGGTACGAGACCGGGGCCGAAGCCGGGCTTCGCCTCGCGACCGGCGCGTCGGGCCCGGTCGAAAGCCGCAGGTTCGTCGACGATTTCGACGTCACCGAGTACCACGTGATCACGCTCGGCGGGATGCGTGTGTGCGACGGCCATTCCGCCGTCCTCACCTGCCTGGAAGCGGAGTTGGGGTTCCGCCGGTCGTTCGACGAACTGTTCGCCCGGGCACTCGCCCGCGCCGACGCGGAACACGCCGACTGGTGGGAAGCAACCGTCGCGCTCGCGAAGCGGTCCGACGTGGAGGCATGGGAAGCGGCCCTGGCGCTGCGCTCCGACCCTGATCCCCTGCGTCGGCAGTTCGCTGCGTACCTCATATGGTGCTTCCTCATCGTCGAGCATCCCGTCACCTCGGAAAAATGGCCTTGGGAGCGGCGGGCCGTGGACGTTCTCCTGCCTTGGGCCACCGAGGAGACGGACCCGGCGGTGCTCGTGCCGGTACTGAGGGGGCTCAACTCCGTCGACGACGACGAACCGGAGATCGAAGAGCTGGGGCTGGCCCTCCGCACGCACCCGGACCCCAGGGTGCGCGTCCAGGTGCCGAGCATGCTGGGCAGAACGCGATACGCCTACACCCACCCCGAGGCGCTGGACGTGCTCGCCACGATGGCTCGCGACCCGGACGCACACGTCCGCGCCCACGTGTGCGAGGTCCTCTACGAGTTCGAGGGCCGCAGCCCCGCAGTCGCCGACATCCTGGCCGGATTCCTCGACGAGGACGACCAGTTGGTCCGCATCAAAGCCGTCTGCGGCCTCGCCGAAGCCGACGACCCGCGCTGCGTGGAGGGCGCCCGCCTGATCGGCCTGGTCGACCGAGCGGGGTGGCAGGACACCTGGCTACTGGATGCGCCGTGGCGCTACAAGCAGCGCCACGGCGGCTGAACCGGCTGCTCGGGGCCAGAGGGCGGTGGGGGCTGTCAGGGCGAAACCCCACGGATCGGCCACGGCCCGATACGCACCTCAGGCGGGCTGCGGGGCGGGCGTCGCCGGGGCGGCCGCGACGTTGCGGGTCTCGCGCATGATCAGCAGGCCGTTGACCACCATCAGTGTCGCGGTCAGGCCGTGGACGCCGAGCGCGGTGGCCACGGAGCCGTGGTGGGCCAGCACGTTGGTCATGTCGCCGTACGCGGCGAGGGCCTCCACCAGCAGCACCAAGCCAAGTGCCCTGCGGTGGCCCGTCACCAGCAGGACGGCCAGGACCAGGGCCATGACGACGTCGCGGACTCCCTTGACGACCAGGAAGCCACCGCCGTCACCGCGCGGCCAGCTCGGCAGGCCGAAGCCGGGCGCCGTGGTCTCCGGGCTCAGGATGAACTCCGTCCCGAACCAGAGGATGAAGAGGATGAAGGCGGCGGCCAGAACAGTGTTGATCTTCTTCAGTGACATGGTTCTTCTCCCTGCGGTTCTTCGTCGGTTCGGTAGGCGTCGTGGGCATCGGCGGTATCAGACGAGGGCGACGACCAGCAGGGTGAACGCGGCGACGATGACGGCGACGCGGAAGTAGTGGTACCGGTTCCAGCGGTGCAGCTGCTCCTTCCAGTCGGCCGGCCGGTTCTCGGGCGTCCAGGTCTTGCCCAGGTTGTTGATCGGAACGAGCAGCAGCATCGACATGATCACGCTGACGATCAGCAGTCCGGCGGCGGCGACGACCAGGCCCGCGCCGTCGTGATGCCAGCCGGCGACGGCCCAGATCGCGCTGAGGACGACCGAGCCTATGTACCAGAACGGCATCAGGGCCCCCAGCATCCGGCCGCCGTGGGCATGGCCGAGCTGGCGGCTGTCCTCGGGAAGCGCGTCCAGGATGCGGCTCATGATGAAGGCGACGGAGAACTCCACCCCCACCATCAGGCCGACGACGACAGTGGTGACGACCTCGAGTGTGCTGAGCATGACGATCCCCTCCGTGAACTAGCGTTGCTAGATGACGGTGCAACGCTAGCGCTAAGAACGCTCGATTGTCTAGCGGTGCTAGAATCGAGTCATGTCGGTAAAGGAACGCAAGGAGCGCGAACGGGCGGAGCGTGAGCGCCTCATCGTGGTGACAGCCCGCGAACTCGCCGAGCAGCAGGGCTGGGACGCCGTCACCACCCGCCGGCTCGCCGAGCGCATCGAATACAGCCAGCCCGTCCTCTACAGCCATTTCCGGGGCAAGCGCGAGATCATCGGCGCCGTCGCCCTGGAAGGCGCCACTGAATTGGCCGCGGCGGTACGGGCCGCGACCTCCGCAGCGAACAGCCCGCGCGAGCGGGTCACCGCCCTCGCCCGCACCTACCTCGACTTCGCCGAGCACAACCCGGCCGTCTACGACGCCTTGTTCCAGCTCGACGGCGGCCTGGCGTACGCGCGGGAGGACACCCCCGAGCCGCTGAAGGACGCCTTCGCGGCCCTGCTCGAATGCCTCGCCGAGGCCGCCGGCGACGGCGTGCACCCGGCGCTGTTCACCGAGGTGTTCTGGGCGGCGCTGCACGGCCTGGCGACGCTGACCCGAGCGGGCCGCCTGCTGCCCGAGGACGCCGGGGCGAGGGTGGAACTGGTGGTGGGCCGGCTCGCCATGGTCTGACACACCGCGCCGCGGGCACGTAGCCGAGGACCGAGGGCCCCGGCTACGTGCCCGCGGCGCGGGTCAACACGCACTAGGTGCGCTTGAAGTACTCGATCTCCCCGAGCGCGATCGGCCGCCCGCTCTCCTGACCTGCCGCTTCGCGCACGATGAACTCGATGGAGACGACGTCGCTGATGCCCGTCCGTACCGTCTGCTCACCCGGCTTGTCCGTGAGTGTCCAGGCCTTCTCGTGGATCTTGCCGTCCTTCGTCCTGATGCGGAGATCCGCCTGCGTCGGCCTGGCGCCCTGCCGGAACGCCTCGGCCTTCGTCGACACGCCGGTGTGGACCGTGACGCCGACCAGCCGGAACGGCTTCTCGAACGCGGCCGTCAGCGCGGCGCCCGTCTTCGGGGCGCCCCAGTAGGTGTTCGTCACGCCGTCCACGGCCAGCTCCGCCGCGTGGCCGGGGGCGGCCGCGCTCGCCGAGACGTCGGTGGGGCTGATCTCCCCCGTTCCGCCGAGCTTGTCGCGCACGTCCTCGACGACGTAGCGCCCAGCCGGTACGAGCAGGAAGCCCGCGACCAGCAGGCCGGCGATCAGCAGAGCGATCAGGCTTCCCCGCAGCAGCCTCCCCGAACCGGCCCGGACCCTGCGGTCGAACGGCCACCTGGTGCGCCACCAGGGCAGCGGTTCCTCCCGCTCGCCCGGGTTCAGCGGCGTCGCGCAGCGGCGGCAGAACTTCCGCCCCGGGCGGTTGGACGCCCCGCACGACGGGCACGGCGTGCCGTCCGGCTCCTCGTTCGCCACGACCGGTCGGACGACGGGGCGCTGGGCGATCGGGATGCCGGGCTGCACGGCCACCACGGGGTCGTCCGCCACCGGCTCGGCCGGCCGTCCGGGCCGTACCGGGGCCGGAACCGGTGGTGCCGGTCGTACGGGGACGGGTGCGGGCGCGGGCGTGACCTCGGGTGCCGAAGGACGGGGCCCGCTGGGTGCCCTGCGAGACCGGGACGGACAGCACCGGCGGGCTCAACAGGCCCGGCGAGATCACGGTGTTCGTCCCCGCCGGGCACACCGCCTCGGTGACGGCCGGGATCGGGTCCTGACCGACAACGGCGCCTGCTACAAGTCCTACCTCTGGCGCGAGACCCTGACGGCGGCCGGGATCACCCACAAGCGAACCCGGCCCTACCGGCCACAGACCAACGGCAAGGTCGAACGCCTCAACCGCACCCTGCTCGACGAATGGGCCTACGCAAAGCCCTACCGATCAGAACAGGAACGACGCGACGCCTTCCCCTACTGGCTCCACTCCTACAATCACCACCGCGGCCACACCGCGCTCGCCGGCAAACCACCCGCCAGCCGCGTCCCCAACCTCACAGGGCAATACAGCTAGCGCTTCGGGAGGGGTCAGCCGGCCGGCCTCGCCGCCGGCGACGGCGCCGGTGTCGACGGCGGCGAGGCACCAGGCCCTGGCGCGTACGACGGGACGGTCGCCGATGAGGGCGACGGCCTCGACCAGTTCGATGGTGCGGCCGGGGCGGATCGTCTCGACCCGGATCTCGCACGTGTCGAGCGCGAGCCGGCCCAGGATGTCGAAGCTGATCCGGGACAGCAGGAGCGGCTCGCCCGGCCGGTCGGCCAGGTGCCGGTCGATGGCGTGCGTGATGAGACCACCGAGTGGGCTGAAGTGCACTTCGTCCGTGCTCCACGCGCCGCTCGCGTGGGCGGTGGGCTTGAAGCAGTGCTCGTCGATGCGCTCGTAGTAGCTGCCGGTGCTCATGCGGTGTGTCCCTCGCGGCTGTGCGGATCAAGGACACCAGCGTGCCACCGCACGGCTGCGGACCGCCGCCCGGGGCCCTGCCCGCGAAGGCAGGTCCGGCGCCTGCCCGCGAAGGCAGGTCACGGCAGGTCCGGGGCCCACGCGACTCCGTTGATGTGTGACCCGCCGTCGACGAAGAGCGTATTGCCGGTCATGTAGCGCGCACCCTCGCCCGCGAGGAACGCCGCCACCGGGGCGATGTCCTGGTCGGGGTCACCGATCCGCCCCATGGGGTTCGTGGCGTCGGCCTGCCTCTCCAGTTCGGGGTGCTCGCTCATCATCCGCCGGAAGGCCGCGCTCTTCGCGCCCGGGCAGATCGCGTTGACGACGACGCCCGTGGGGGCCCACTCACGGGCGGCGGTCCGGGTCAGGGTGCGCAGGGCCTCCTTGGCGGCGTTGTACTCCAAGGTCCCCATGTGGGCGTTCACGCCGTTGAGACTGCACATGTTGATGACCCGGCCCCAGCCCCGCGCCCTCATGTGCACGAACGCCGCCTGCATCGCCCAGAGCGGCCCGTAGAAGCCGACGCCCAGGCCGCGGGCCAGCATCGCGTCGGTCTTGTTCTCGACCCGGCCGACATCGCCCGCTCCCCAGGCGTTGTTGACCAGGATGTCGGCGCTGCCCCACTCCCGTACGGCGGTGTCGACCATCGCCAGGACCTGCGCCTTGTCGCTGACGTCGGTGCGCACGAAGTGGCCGCCGATGTCCTCGGCCGTGGCACGGCCGGTCTCCTCGTTCAGCTCCGCGACCACGACCCGGGCACCCTCGGCGGCGAACCGCCGGGCCACGGCGGCGCCGATTCCGTCTCCGGCGCCGGTGACGATCGCGACGCGTCCTTCGAGTGACATGCGTGTACTCCCAGCAGTCGGGGCAACCGGACCGGTGCCACGCATCCAAACCGGTCCGGCCCGGCCGGGCGGCGTTCCGTCCCGGTGGACGGGACGCCGTCCCCGTACGCCCCGCTCAGGGCCGGAAGACCGCCACCGCCTCGGTCCCCGGCTCCCGCCGGAACGTCACCCTCAGCGCCATCCCGATGGTGAGCGCGCTCTCCTCGCACTCCACGACCTCCGTCATCATCCGGGGCCCCTCCGCGAGATCGACGACCGCGGCGACGTACGGGACGCGGGTGCCGAACGGCGGCAGGTCGTTGCGGTGGACGACGGACCACGTGTAGAGCGTGGCCCGGCCGCTCGCCCGCACCCACTCCGCCTCCTCGCTCCAGCAGTGCGGGCAGAACTCGCGCGGGTAGTGGTGCATCCGGTCGCAGGCGCGGCAGTGCCGCAGCAGCAGATGCCCTTCGGCGGCGGCGTCCCAGTAGGAGCGGGTGAACGCGTCGGGTTCCGGGAGGTCGTAGCGGGGGGCCTGCCTCGCGCCCGTCACAGGAAGAGCCCGAACGCCCGGTCCAGGGACCAGGTCTGCCAGGACATCGCGAACAGGGCGACGAGCGAGATCAGCGCCATCATCGCGTTCTGTCCCTGTTCGGCCCAGTCGTGGATCATCAGCACCAGGTACAGCAGATTGAGCAGGAGCCCGGCGACGAGCGCGACCGGGGTCAGCAGGCCGGTCACCAGGCCGAGGCCCAGGGCCAGTTCCGCGTAGACGACCAGGTACGCCATGGCCTTCGGCCGGGGCGCGACGATCTTCTCGAAGCCGGTCCGGACCACCGGCCAGCGGTGCTTGCCCGCGACGTCCGACGCCCAGGCGATGCCGGTGCCGCGTTCGAACCAGCCCTTCTTGTCCTTGTGCCGCCAGCTCTCCAGCCACCACAGGCCGAGGCCTATTCGGAGCACGGCGAGCCACTGGGCGCCGTCGAGCCAGATCGTCCGCATGGGGCCTCCCGTTCGCTGGATCTGACGGTACGTCAGTTCACCTGATCGCGGGCGCCCGCGCAAGAGGCGCGCACCCGTGATCAATTCGCAATCGATTCCGGTCTTGACCGAGACCCATCAAGGAGTCGCGCGATTACGCTCCGAAGCATGTCCGACAGCACACCTACCGCCGGTAGCACCACCCCGGCCGCACCCACCGACATCACCGAGGACCGTCCGGTCTACGTCATCGGCGGCGGCCCGGGCGGCCTCGCCGCCGCCGCGGCCCTGCGCGAGCGGGGGGTCCGGGCGGTGGTCCTGGAGAAGTCCGCGGACGTCGGGGCGTCCTGGCGGCGCCACTACGACCGGCTGCACCTGCACACCACCCGGCGCTGGTCGGCCCTGCCCGGACTGCCCATGCCGCGCAGGTTCGGCCGCTGGGTCTCCCGGGACGACGTGGTGCGCTACCTGGAGAAGTACGTCGAGCACCACGCGCTGGAAGTCGTGACGGGCGTCGAGGTCTCCCGCGTCGACCGGGCGGCCGACGGATCCGGATGGCGGCTGACCGCCACCGGCGGGCGCGAACTGACCGGCCGGGCCGTGGTCGTGGCCACCGGCTACAACCACACCCCGCGGATCCCCGACTGGCCCGGGCGCGACACCTTCACGGGCGAGCTGCTGCACGCCTCGGCGTACCGCAACCCGGCCCCGTACGCGGGCCGGGACGTCCTCGTCGTGGGCATCGGCAACACGGGGGCGGAGATCGCCGTCGACCTGGTGGAGGGCGGCGCGTCCCGCGTACGGATCGCGGTGCGCACCCTTCCGCACCTCGTGCGCCGTTCCACGGCGGGCTGGCCCGCCCAGGCGACGGGCATCCTGGTGCGCCGGCTGCCCGTCGCGCTCGTCGACCGGGCGGGCGGCCTGATGGCCCGCGTCGCGGTGCCCGACCTGGCGGAACAGGGGCTGCCCCGCCCGGACACGGGCCTGTACTCCCGGGTCAAGGACGGGGCGATCCCGGTCCAGGACGTGGGGCTGATCGACGCGGTGAAGGGCGGCCGGGTGGTGCCGGTGGCGGCCGTCGAGTCGTTCGACGAGGACGCGGTGGTGCTGGCGGACGGGACCCGGATCACCCCGGACACGGTGATCGCCGCGACCGGCTATCTGCGGGCCCTGGAACCGCTGGTCGGCCACCTCGGGGTGCTGGACGCGCGGGGCCGCCCGGTGGCGCACGGCGGCCGTACGCCGAAGCAGGCGCCCGGCCTGTACTTCACCGGGTTCACCAACCCGATCAGCGGCATGTTCCGCGAAATGGCCCTGGACGCGGAGAAGATCGCCAAGCGCCTGGCGCGCACCGGCTGAGGTCCCCCGTCCCGTCCCCCGTCCCATCGGTCAGGGACACGCCGCCGTTCGCTCAGCACAGCCCCCGCCGGCCACTCCCGGCGGGGCATCCCACCCTGATACGGAGGATGCACGTGGCACGTCAACGAACAGGACAGACCTCGCAGCCGGCCCGCGGACCGGTGACCCGGCGCGCGATGCTGGGAGGTGCGGCGGCCGCCGGGGTCTCGGCGATCGCCGCGGCCGGTCCGGCACAGGCGGCCGTTCCCGGCTCCACGGGCGCCGCCCCGCGCGAGGTGGACGTCGCCGTGGTCGGCGGCGGGCTGGCAGGCCTGACCGCCGCCCGCGATCTGGCCGCCGCCGGGAAGTCCGTCCTGGTCCTGGAGGCACGCGACCGGGTCGGCGGCCGGGTACTCAACCTGGCGCTCCCGAACGGCGGGACCAGCGAGGGCGGCGGCGAGTTCATCGGCCCGACGCAGGACCGGATGAAGGCGCTCGCCGACTCGCTGGGGGTGGCGACCTTCCCCACGTACAACACCGGCAAGAACGTCCTGTTCAAGGACGGCAAGCGCACCCCCTACGCCACCGACGGGCTGCTCGGCGCCGTCCCGCCGATCGATGTGGCGGGGCTCGCCAACGCGGCGGCGGTGCAGGCGATGCTGAACGACCTGGCGAAGCAGGTACCGGTCGACGCCCCGTGGACGGCGGCGAAGGCGGACGAGTGGGACAGCCAGACCTTCGAGACATGGCTGAAGCACAACGCCGTGATCCCGTCCGCGAAGTTCCTCTTCGACGTGGCGTGCACCTCGGTGTTCTCCGCCGAGCCGAGTGAGCTCTCGCTGCTGTTCGTGCTGTTCTACATCCGGGCGGCCGGCAACGAGACGACGCCCGGCACCTTCGAGCGCCTCACCGAGACGGGCACGGGTGCCCAGGCGACCCGGTTCGTCGGCGGTTCCGCCCAGGTGCCGCTGCGCCTCGCCCAGTCCCTCGGGGACCGCGTCGCCCTGAACGCACCCGTCACCCGGATCGCCCAGGGCGCGGGCCGGCTGACCGTGGAGGCGAACGGGCTCACCGTCTCCGCCCGCCGCGTGGTGATCGCCGTGCCGCCCTCGCTCACCAACCGCATCACGTTCTCTCCGGGCCTGCCCGCCACCCGCGACCAGCTCGGCCAGCGGCTGCCGATGGGGTCGGTCGGCAAGGCCATCGCGGTGTACGACACGCCGTTCTGGCGGGCCGCCGGTCTCAACGGCCAGGTGGTCAGCGACTCCGGCGCCGTCCGCTCCACGTTCGACAACTCCCCGCCGGACGGCTCGTACGGGGCCCTGATGGGCTTCATCGAGTCCGACGAGATGCGCGGGCTCAACGGGGCGACGGAGGCCGAGGTCCGGGCGGTGGTCCTGAAGGACTTCGCCACGTACTTCGGCGACCGTGCCAAGACCCCGACCGGCTTCGTGCTCCAGCGCTGGGACAACGAGACCTACTCCCGCGGCGGCCCGGTCGCCTACGCCCCGCCCGGCGTCCTGACCCGCTACGGCGCAGCCCTGCGCGCTCCCGTCGGGGCGATCCACTGGGCGGGCACGGAGACGTCGACGTACTGGAACGGCTACATGGACGGCGCGGTCCGCTCGGGCGAGCGCGTCGCCAAGGAGGTCGTCGCCGCACTCTGACGCCCATGGGGCGTCCCTCAGTCCGAGAGCGGTGGTCCGGTGGCAAGATCCCGGACCACCGCTCTCAAGCTTTCCCTGCACGACCATTCCTGACGGGCCGTCAGTTCAGTAACCTGACAGAGCGTCAGTTTTGTGCCCGGGCACCACACGTGCCGACGGACTTTCGAGCAGGAGTGGGCGGAACGATGCTTGGATCGACTCACGGCACCCTCACCACCGACTTCCGCGCCAGGGTGGTGGCCTGCGGCGAGGAACCGCACGCCGCCGTCCACAGCATGGCGGCCGCCGCCGCGGAGGGCGACCTCGACGTCAGCGGCCGCCCGCTGCACGCGCCCGTACCGGATCTGGACCGGTTCTTCCGGCCGGAGTCCGTCGCCGTCATCGGCGCGTCCGACACGGAGGGGCGCCCCAACACCGGGATCACCCGTCAACTGATCGCCTGGTCCGAGCGGGTCGGCGCACGGCTGTATCCGGTGCACCCCACGCGCGAGACCGTGTTCGACCGTCCCTGCGCCCCCTCCGTCGCCGACCTGCCGGAACAGGTCGACCTGGCGGTGCTGCTGGTCGGCGACCCGCTCCCCGTGATCGAGGAGCTCGGGCAGGCCAAGGTGAAGTTCGCCGTCGCCTTCGCCTCCGGTTTCGCCGAGACCGGTGCGGAGGGCGCCGCCGCGCAGGCCCGGCTGGCCGCGGCCGTGGAACGGTCGGGGCTGCGCCTGCTCGGCCCGAACACCAACCTCAACGCCTTCGAGGAGTTCCGCGACGACCTGGACGGGCCGGCGATCGCGCTGATCACCCAGTCCGGCCACCAGGGCCGCCCCGTCTACACGCTCCAGGAGCTGGGCGTGCGGCTCTCGCACTGGGCCCCCACGGGCAACGAGGCGGATCTGGAGACCTCCGACTTCATCGCGTACTTCTCGCAGCGCCCCGAGGTCGGGGCCATCGCCTGCTACGTCGAAGGGCTCAAGGACGGGCGCTCCTTCCTGCTCGCCGCGGACCGGGCCGCACGGGCCGGGGTGCCGGTGGTGGCGGTCAAGGTGGGACGCACGGAGACGGGGGCCAGGATGGCCGCGTCACACACCGGCAAGCTGACCGGCGCCGACCAGGTCGTCGACGCGGCGATGCGGCAGTTCGGCGTGATCCGGGTGGACGGTCTCGACGAACTCCAGGACACCGCGGCCCTCCTGGCCCGCGCTCGCAAGCCGCTCGCCGACGGCGTCGTGGTGTATTCGATCTCGGGCGGCACGGGCGCGCACTTCTCGGACCTGGCGACGGAGGCCGGTCTGTCGCTCCCGGTCCTGTCCGAGGCGAAGCAGGCCGAACTCCACACCTGGATCCCCTCCTACCTGAACGTGGCGAACCCGGTCGACAACGGCGGCCACCCGGTCGGCGACTGGCGCGGCCGCAAGATCATCGACGCGATCCTCGCCGACCCCGGGGTGGGGGTGCTGATCTGTCCGATCACCGGCCCCTTCCCGCCGATGAGCGACAGACTCGCGCAGGACCTGGTGGACGCGGCGGAGGCGACGGACAAGCTGGTGTGCGTGATCTGGGGCTCGCCGGTCGGCACCGAGGACGCCTACCGCACGACGCTGCTCGGCTCGTCCCGCGTCGCCACCTTCCGTACGTTCGGCAACTGCATCACCGCGGTCAAGGCGTATCTGGACCACCACCGGTTCACCGTCTCCTACCGCTCCCCGTTCGACGAGGCGCCGCGCACCCCGTCGCCCTCCTTCCGCAAGGCGCAGGCACTGATGCGCCCGGGCCACCAGCTGAGCGAGCACGCGGCGAAGCAGCTGCTGCGCGCCTACGGAATCCGGGTTCCCCGGGAGCAGTTGGTGACCAGCGCCGCGGCGGCCGTCCGGGCGGCGGGTCTCGTCGGCTACCCCGTCGTCATGAAGGCGTCCGGCGCGCGGCTGGCGCACAAGACGGAACTGGGCCTGGTCAAGGTCGGTCTCACCTCCGCCAGCCAGGTGCGGGACGCCTATCGCGAACTCACCGACATCGCGCGCTACGAGGACATCGAGCTGGACGGCATCCTGGTCTGCCAGATGGTCGAGCGGGGCGTCGAGATGATGGTCGGCGTCACACAGGACGCCCTGTTCGGACCGACGGTGACGGTCGGCCTCGGAGGTGTACTCGTCGAGGTGCTGCACGACGCGGCGGTGCGCGTGCCGCCGTTCGGCGAGGACCAGGCGCGGGCGATGCTCGGCGAACTGCGCGGCAGGGCGCTGCTGGAAGGTGTGCGGGGCGGTCCGCCGGTGGATGTGGACGCCCTCGTCGAAGTCGTCCTGCGGGTGCAGCGCATGGCCCTGGAACTCGGCGACGACCTCAGCGAACTCGATATCAACCCGCTGATGGTGCTGGGCCGCGGACAGGGCGCCGTCGCCCTGGACGCGCTGGCGGTCTGCCGCTGACCCGCCCCGCCACCACGCCGAACGCCCGCCCCGCCACCGGGCCCACCACCCGCTCAGGAGCTGCCTCATGCCGTCCTCCCCCGAAGACACCACTGACCACACCGACCGCGCCGACCCGTCCGGATCGCCTGAGTCATTGATACTCCACGCCACTGACAACGGCGTCTCCTGGATCACGCTCAACCGCCCGGAGGCGATGAACGCCGTCACCTGGGACCAGCGCGAACGCGTCATCGCCCTGCTCGCCGAGGCCTCCGCCGACCCCGGCATCCGGGCCGTCGTCCTCACCGCCACCGGCCGCGGCTTCTGCGCCGGCGCCGACCTGCGCGGCGCCCCCGCCAGCGGTTCCCCCGCCACCGGCTCCCCGGCCACAGGTTCTCCCGCCACCGGCGACCGGGTCCCGGGCGACGTGGCCCGTACGATCCGGCTCGGCGCCCAGCGCCTGATCGCCGCGGTCCTGGACTGCGAGAAGCCCGTCCTCGCCGCGGTCAACGGCACGGCGGCGGGCATCGGCGCGCACCTCGCGTTCGCCTGCGACCTCGTGTTGGCCGCCGAGTCGGCGAAGTTCATCGAGGTCTTCGTGCGCCGCGGCCTCGTACCGGACGGCGGCGGGGCGTACCTGCTGCCGCGCCTGATCGGTCCGCAGCGCGCCAAGGAACTGATGTTCTTCGGCGACTCGCTGCCGGCGGCGGAGGCGGAGCGCCTGGGACTGGTCAATCGGACGGTCCCGGACGAGGAGCTGACGGCGACGGCACGGGCCTGGGCCCAGCGGCTGGCCGACGGGCCGACCCGCGCGATCGCCCTCACGAAGCAGCTGGTCAACGCGTCCCTGGACGCGGACCGGGCCACGGCGTTCGCCGCCGAGGCGATGGCTCAGGAGATCAACATGACGACGCAGGACGCCAACGAGGGCGTGGCGAGCTTCGTGGAGCGGCGGGTGCCGAAGTACCGGGGGGTGTGAGAGGGCCGTTCTACGCGGGGGACAGCCCGCTGGTGTCCAGGTCCAGATCGAACGGGTCCGGCAGCCGTAGCACCGTACCGAACGGGTGCGGGCCGTCCACCCGGGTGTAGCCGAGATCGCCCGGCTCGGAGAACAGCTTCACGCTGCCCTCGATCCGGTCGACCAAGAGGTAAAGAGGGGCCCGGTACTCGGCGTACCTGCGCCGCTTCACGACCCGGTCGGTGTCCGCGTTCAACTCGGACGTGACTTCCACGACGAGGAGCGTCTGGTCGGGGAGCAGTGCCCCGCCCCCCTTGGCGAGCGCCTCGGGTACGACGGCGATGTCGGGCACGTACCAGTTCGACGACCCGGGCAGGTCCAGATTTCCCGAGCCCTCGACGCACCCGAGTTCGTCGACACGGTCCTCGATCTGCCGACGGACCACTCGGGCGGCTCGTTCGTGGTCCCAGGTCGGTGACACGGGCTCGATGATCCCCTCGATGATCTGGACACGATCTCCGCGGATGTGCTGTACGGCGAATTTCAGGGCGCGTTCGGAGTCGATGCCCTGCCCGTAATCGGGCGCGCTGGTCATCTCACGTCTCCTCTCGCCCCACCACCTCTGACCACTCAGAGTATCTGTTGCGCCACCAGCTGTCGCAGATGCCTACGAAGGGTTGCCGCTCACCTCGTGGATACCCCTGACTTTCGGCAGTGCCGCCCCGGCCTCCGGATGCGTACGGTCGACGGGGTGGAGAGAACGAAGATCAGCGGCGCGCTCCGGCGGGCCGCAGCCCCGGGGCATCTGTGGACCGTCGCCGCTGCGGCCTGCGTCGCGCTGAGCACGGTCAGTCTGTGGTGGGCGCTGCCCGCCGCGGTGACGGCGTTCCTGGCCGGGCGCGAGCCGGGCAGGACCGGGCCGACCGTTCTGGTGCTCGTCACGGTGGTGGCCGGTGGAGTGGTGGCGGTGGCTCTGGTGCCGTCCTGGCTGCTGATGGCGGGCCGGTTCGTCGCCGTGGTCGTGGTGGCCGCGATGCTGCCGTGGTTCGCGGGACGCTTCTGGCGTCAGTACCAGGAGCTCGTACGGGCCGGCTGGGAGCGGGCCGGACGGCTGGAGCGCGAGCAACGGCTCGTCGCGGAGCAGGCGCGGTCCCGTGAACGGGCCCGCATCGCGCAGGACATGCACGACGTCCTCGGACACGAGCTGAGCCTCATCGCCCTGTCGGCGGGCGCCCTCAAACTCGCTCCCGGGCTGGACGAGGTCCACCGGGCAGCGGCCGGCGACATCCGGGCCCGGGCGGCTGCCTCGGTGGAGCGGCTCGGCGAGGTGATCGGCCTCCTGCGTGAGGAGGCCGACGACGGGCCGCCCGGACCTCCGGGCACCGGCATCCCCCGGCTCGTCGCGGAAGCCGCCGCCGCCGGTCTCCCGGTCGCCCTCCATACCGAGGGCGACGCCGCAACGATGCCCCCGCCGGCCGCCCGGGCCGCCCACCGCGTCGTCCAGGAGTCCCTGACGAACGCGGCCAAGCACGCGCCGCGGGCCCGGGTGGACGTGCGGCTGGTTCACGGAGGCGGGGTGACGACGGTGCGGGTCGAGAACGGCCCGGCGACCGGACCGACTGGCCGAACGGATGCCCCCGGCACCGGACTGGGGCTGATCGGGCTGGCCGAACGCGTACGGCTGGCGGGCGGCACCTTCACCCACGGCCCGTACGACGACGGCTTCGTAGTCATCGCACGCCTCCCGCACGCCCCGCCCGTCCATCTCCCCGCCGCCGTCCCCGCAGTCCCCGAGGCCGTCCCCGAGGCCGTCCAGCAGGACCTGCCCCCMGAGCACCGGCGCGCCCGCGGCCGCGTCCGCCGGGCCCTGGCCCTCGCCGTCGTACTGCCGCTGGCGGCGTGGGCGGTCCTGAGCGCCGCGCTCATGGGATGGGACATCCACTCGGCCCGGCAGTCCGTCCTGGACCCGGGCGACTACGCCCGGCTGCGGGTGGGCCAGGAACGGGCCTCGGTCGTGCGCCTGCTGCCCGAACGCGAGACCAGACAGCGGCCGGTGGCCGGGGAACCGAAGGGACCGGGCGTCAGATGTGCGTACTACGCGATGACCGCCGACCGCTTCGACGACCGGTCCGGGGACGCGTACCGGCTCTGCTTCCGGGACGGCAGACTGCTGTCCAAGGAGGCACTCGCCCCGTGAACGCCCCACGCCCCCTCCCGCACCACCGAGGAATCACCACGAAGGAAGACAGATGATCCGCGTCCTCATCGCCGACGACGAGCCGATGATCCGCGCCGGGGTGCGTGCCGTGCTCTCCACCGATCCGGGCATCGAGGTCGTCGCCGAGGCGTCGGACGGCCACGAGGCCGTGGAACAGGCGCACCGCCACCACCCGCACGTGGCCGTGCTCGACATCCGGATGCCGGGGACCAACGGCATCGAGGCGGCCGCCGAGATCCGGCGCACCGTCCCGGCGACGGGCGTCGTGATGCTGACGACCTTCGGTGAGGACGACTACATCCTCCAGGCCCTCGGAGGCGGCGCCGCCGGATTCCTGATCAAGTCGGGCGAACCCGAGGAGCTGATCGCCGGAGTCCGCGCGGTGGCCGACGGCGCCGCCTATCTGTCACCGAAGGTCGCGGCCCGGGTCGTCGCCCATCTCTCGGCGACGGGCGCGGGCGCCCTGGCCGGCCGCCGTACCGCCGCCCGGGACCGGGTCCGTACGCTCACCGCCCGGGAACGCGACGTACTGGCCTTCCTCGGCGGCGGGCTGTCCAACGGGCAGATCGCGCGGCGGCTCCACCTGGTCGAGGGGACGGTCAAGGCCCACGTGAGTTCCATCCTGGCCCGGCTGGGCGTGGACAACCGGGCGGCCGCCGCGGTCGTCGCCCACGAGGCCGGGGTCGTCGCCCCTGCGCAGCCGCCCGCCGAGTACTGACGCCGCCGCCCGGGCGATCGGGAGAAACGCGAGCAGCACGCCGGCGACCACCGCCCCACCGAGTACCGCACCGGCCAGCACATCGTGCGGGTAGTGCGCCCCCACCAGGACCCGCAGCAGCGCTGCCGCCACCGCCAACGGCAGGGTGACGGCGGCCAGTCGCGGCCGCAGCAGGGCCAGGCCCACGCCGAGTCCGGCCGCCAGGGTGGCGTGGTTGCTCGGGAAGGACCAGTCGCCGGGTGGCGGGCACTCGGCGACCGCCGCCGCGCCACGGAGCAGAACCCGGCAGGGGCGCTCCTCGTCGACGACGAGCTTCACGGCCTCGCTGGTCGCGTAGGCGAGTACGGTGCCGGTCCCGGTGAGCACCGCACCGGCGGAGCCCCGGGTGTCGCCCCGTCGCACGGCAGACCACCAGACCCACACCAGCAGAAGCCCGAGGGCCACGAGCGTCCCGTCGCAGGCCGCTTCAAGCGGCGGTCCCACCCAGGAGGGCGCATCGGCCACCGCATCGGTCACCGACCGGTACACGGACGCCGAGGCGCCGTCCGTCACCTCCACGGCCCGCTCGCTCCCCAGGCCTCCCGGGGCGAGGCCCACGACCGCGGCCGCCCCCGCACCCAGGACCACGCAGGCGAGCAGGGGCCGTGCGCTCGGGGTCCTGCTTCCGGATTCTCTTCTCATGACGCCCGAACCTAGGAGCGACGGAGGCGGAACTCCCGGGCCGAACGGCAGGGGCCACCCCTGACGAAGGTCGGGGGTGCCCCCGCCCCTTCCCATCTGACGCATCGTCAGCTCTAATCGAAGGGTGATGGGACACGCAGGCATGGCCGCAACCGCAGTCCGCTACCTCAGGTCCGTCGGCGCTCCGACCGCCGCCGGCCCGGAGCGGGTCGATCCGCTGCCGCGCCCCTCGCTGCGGGCCGTCGCCGAGGACGAGCGGATGCCGCTCGACCGGGGCGAGTTCCGGCGCGTGCTGGGGCACTTCGCGAGCGGGGTCACCGTCGTCACGGCCCACGATCCGGGCGACACCGACCGGCCGGCCGGGCCGACGGGCTTCGCCTGCCAGTCGTTCTCCTCGCTCTCGCTCGACCCGCCGCTGGTCACGTTCATGGTCGCCCGCACGTCGACGACCTGGCCGTGCATCGCCCGCGCCGGCGCCTTCTGCGTCAACATCCTGGGCGCGGACCAGGGCGCGCTGTGCCGGGGCTTCGCGGTCAGCGGGGCCGACAAGTTCGCCGGGGTGGCGCACTCCCCCGCCCCCGCGACCGGCTCGCCGCTGCTGGAGGGCGTGCCCGCCTGGGTCGACTGCCGCATCCAGGCCGTCCACACCGGCGGCGACCACCTGATCGTGGTCGGCCGCGTGGAGGCACTGGGGGCGACGGCGGACGGGGACGGGGAAGGGCCGCTGCTGTTCCACCGTGGAGCGTTCGGGCGCTTCAGCGGCTGAGCGGTCACCCCGCGCAGCGGCTGAGCGGTCAACCCGCGACGGCCGCGGGCAGCCCCTTCGCCCGGCGGATCATCAGCGCCATCAGCGCCGCCATCGCGCACAGCGCCCCCGCCGCGTACCAGACCACGTCGTACGAGCCGAAGTGGTCGCGCGCCACCCCGCCGAGGAACGCCACCAGCGCCGCGCCCACCTGGTGCGAGGCGAGGACCCAGCCGAAGACGATCGCGCTGTCCTCGCCGTACTGCTCCCGGCACAGGGCCAGGGTCGGCGGGACCGTGGCGACCCAGTCGAGGCCGTAGAAGACGATGAAGAAGACCATCGGCGGTTCCACGGTGTCCTGCATCAGGACCGGCAGGAAGAGGAGCGAGACCCCGCGCAGGGCGTAGTAGACGGCCAGCAGCCGGCGGGCGTCGAAGCGGTCGGTCAGCCAGCCGGAGAAGACCGTGCCGATGATGTCGAAGATCCCGATGACGGCGAGCAGCGAGGCCGCGGCGGTGATCGGCATGTGGTGGTCGTGGGCCGAGGGCACGAAGTGGGTGCGGATCAGGCCGTTGGTCGAGGCGCCGCAGATCGCGAAGGACCCGGCCAGCAGCCAGAACGGGCCGGTGCGGGCCGCGTCGAGCAGGACGCGTACGGTCCGGCGCGCCGCCCCGCGCGCGGGCGCGGGCTTGGCGACGTACTCGCCGCCGTACGGGGCGAGGCCCACATCGGCCGGGTGGTCCCGCATCAGGAGCATGACGAACGGGACGACGGCCAGGGCGGCCAGAGCGACGGTCACCGAGGCGGGCTGCCAGCCGTGCCGGTCGACGATCCAGGCGCACAGGGGCAGGAAGACGAGCTGCCCCGAGGCGCCGGCCGCGGTGAGGATGCCGGTGACCAGGCCGCGGCGGGCGACGAACCAGCGGTTGGTGACCGTCGCGGAGAAGGACATCGCCATCGCGCCCGTACCGAGGCCGACCAGCAGCCCCCAGTAGATCATCAGCTGCCACGCCGCGGTCATCCACACGCTGGCCAGCGCACCGGCCGCCACGGCACTGAGGGCGACGACCACGACCCGGCGGATCCCGAACCGGTCCATCAGCGCCGCGGCGAACGGTGCGGTGAGTCCGTACAGCGCCATGTCGATGGAGACGGCGAGGCCGATCTCCCCGCGCGACCAGCCGAACTCCTGGTGGAGCGGGTCGATCAGCAGCCCGGGCAGGGCGTTGAAGGCGGCGCCGCCGATGATCGTCACGAAGGCGACGGCGGCGACGATCCAGGCGCGGTGGACGCGGTGGACGCGGCGGGGCCGGAGTGCCTCGTGGCCGGTCCGCAGGCTGTCGTCGCGGGCGGCGGGTTCGGTTGTCTGGGTCACGCCGCCCAGCATCCGGCCCAGGCGCCTCCTCCGGTAAGTGGCCCGAGGGACATGGTTCGCAAGGATCGGGCCAGGCGGCGCCGCCCGACCCGGGACCGCGGAACCGTATGCGCGTACGATCTGCGTCGATCGGCGGCCGGACGCACGGAGCAGGGCGAGTGGATACGCGTCCGCGCCGCTCCGTCCACGTCCCGGGGGTATCTCATGCAGTGGGTCGAACGTCAGCACTTCCACCGCAGTTCGGCGCTGATGCAGGGGTGGGGGGCCGTTCTGCTGCTCGTGGCGTGCGGATTGTGGGTGCGGCTGGGCTTCCTGATGTGGGATCAGGACGACTCGTTGTACTGCTTCCGCGCGTCGTCGATCTGCGAGCTGGACAGCACCATGCCCACGCAGTTGGTCCTCCTGGCCGTCTCCGCGCCCCTCTCGGTGGCCGGCGCGGGGCTCCTCGTCGCGGGCAGTGTGCGCCGGCAGACCAGCGCACACGTCCTGCGCGTCATCGAGATGCAGCAGTCCGAGGAGCGGTCGCGCCGGAAGTAGCCGCCGCGCACCCGGCCCAGGCGGCAGCCGCCCCCACCGCGTACCCGAGCAGGTCGGGCGCATTGAACGTCGAGCCGAGCACCAGCCGCGCCGCCGCGCTGTGCGCGGACAGTTCGGCGGGTACGCCAGTGAGCTGGAGGAACTCCACCGCCCAGCTGACCCCCAGCCCGGCCCCGGCCACGGCGAGCGGCCGGGCGCGGGGTGCGCACAGGGCGACGAGGGCGCAGACGAGGACGGTGTAGAGCGCGTCACCCGCGTACTTGGCGACCGGGCCGTCCGCCACGGCACGCACCCCGAGCCCGGCCGCGACGGTCAGCACGGCCGCCCCGGCCGCGACGGCGCGGACCCGGCGGACACGTCGTCCGCGCGCCCTCACCCGATCCGCTCCAGCCGCCGGATCGGCCGGGCCGCCAGCAGCACGCCCACCGCCAGCATGTTGATCACCGCACCGGCGAGCAGCACCTCCGGGGCGCCCAGCCGGTCCGCCACCGGACCGGCCAGCGCGCGGCCCGCCGCCAGCATCAGCAGCGAGCCGGCCACGTCGTACGCGTGCAGCCGGTTCAGCGCCTGAGGCGGTACGTGCGTCTGCACGGTCGTCGACCACATCACCAGCCAGAACGCGAACGCCGCACCCGCCACGAACTGTCCGGCCCCCAGCGCGAGCACCGGCAGTCCGAGCCCCAGCACCACCAGGTTCACGCACACACCGGTCAGCGCGAAGGCCCCGGCGGTCAGCGGGCGGCGCGGGCGCAGCCGCAGGGCCAGCAGGCCGCCGAGGACGCTGCCCGCGCCGTTCACCGCCATCATCGCGCCGTACGTCCCCGAACCGTGGGCCTCGGTGACCTCGACGGCGGTCAGCGGGAGCATCGGCCCGAGCACGGCGAAGCCGTACACCGTCCAGATCGCGATCACGCCCCAGAGCCAGCTGCGCGCCCTGAACTCGCGCCAGCCGTCCACCAGTTCCGCGACGAACGTCCCGCGCGGCGCCTCGTCCGAGGGTGCGGGCGCGAGCCTCAGCAGGAAGAGGCAGACGCCCGAGACCAGGAACGTCGCCGCGTTGGCCGCGTAGACCGCACCGGCGCTCGCCAGCCCGACGAGCATGCCCGCGAACGCCGGGCCGGCCATGGTCATCAGCGCCTCGGACACCCGCAGCACCGCGTTGCCGCGCTGCACGTCCGTCGCCACCCGCGGGGTCGTCGACGCGACGCCCGGCTGGAAGAGCGCCGCCCCCACGCCGGCCACCGCGCTCAGCGCGTACACCGCCCACAGCGGCGGGTTGCCGGTGGCGAAGGAGACGGCGAGCACCGACGCGCCGATCAGCCGCAGCGCGTCGGCGATGATCATCATCCGGCGCGGGGTGAAACGATCCGCCAGGACGCCGCCGAAGAGGACGAACAGGGCCAGCGGGCCCATCCAGGCCGCCAGCGCGAACCCCACCGAGGAGTGCGGCCGCCCGGCTCCCAGCAGCCCCGCGGTGAGCGCCACCGGAATCATCCCGTCGCCGAAGAGGGCGGCGGTCCGGGCTACGAAGAAGAGCCGGAAGTTACGGTTCCAGAGCCGGTCCGGTCCGAGCGGCGAGCACGGCAGCGGAGGCAGGGGCGGCGCATCACGCAGAGCGCCTTCGTGATCCGCGGCGGGAATGCCCGCGAGGTCTGCTGACTTTTCCTTCACACCGAGGACATGTATCAGCTTATGGTCTAAACCAGCTAGTGCGAAGGGAGTCCGTACCGTGCCGCACCGGGTCGTCGTTCTCGCCCTCGATGGGCTGCTTCCCTTCGAACTGGGCATCCCTCAAAGGATCTTCGGTCGTTCGCTCGGTTCCGAGCCGCTGAACCGGGGCCGGAAACTGTACGAAGTCGTGACCTGCTCGATCCGGCCGCCCGGCCCGGTCAGCACCGACGCCGACTTCACGATCGCCGTCGAGAACGGCCCGGAGACGCTCGCCACGGCCGACACCGTGGTGATCCCCGCCAGCTACGAACTCGGCCCGGTCTACACCGAGGGCCGGCTGACCGACGAACTCGCCGCCGCGTTCGCGCACATCAGGCCCGGCACCCGGATGGTCTCCATCTGCACCGGCAGCTACGTGCTCGCCGCGGCCGGATACCTCGACGGCCGCCCGGCCACCACGCACTGGTCCTCAGCCGACCACTTCCAGAAGCTGTTCCCCGCCGTGCGGGTCGACCCCGACGTCCTGTTCATCGACGACGGCGACGTCCTCACGTCCGCCGGCGTCGCCGCCGGTATCGACCTCTGCCTGCACATGGTGCGCCGCGACCACGGCACCGCCGTCGCCAACGACGTCGCCCGGCGCACGGTCGTACCTCCGCACCGCGACGGCGGCCAGGCCCAGTACATCCAGCGCCCGCTCCCCGACCCGGGCGTCTCGGCCACGACCACCGCCCGCGCCTGGGCGCTCGGCCGGCTGGAGTCGCCGATCCTGCTGCGCGACATGGCGCAGCAGGAGTCAATGAGCGTACGGACGTTCACCCGGCGGTTCCGCGAGGAGGTCGGGATCAGCCCGGTCCAGTGGCTGACCCAGCAGCGGGTGGAGCTGGCCCGCCGGCTGCTGGAGTCCACGGACCTCTCGGTCGACCGGATCGCGCGGGACGCCGGCTTCGGCACCCCCACCTCGCTCCGGCAGCATCTGCAGGCGGCGCTGGGGGTGTCGCCGACCATGTACCGGCGAACGTTCCGGTCGACGGCCGCCGGGGCCCGGCAGCGCTGAGCCGGCACGCCCTAGAAGACCAGCACGCCCCGGGCCACCCGCCCGTGGTGCGCGTCGTCCGCCGCCTTGGCGAAGTCCTCCACCGGGTAGGTCTCGGTGACGAGTTCGTCCAGCAGCAGCCGGCCCTCGCGGTACAGCTCCGCGTACAGCGCGATGTCGCGTTGCGGGCGCGAGGAGCCGTAGCGGCAGCCCAGGATCGACTTGTCCAGGTACATCGACGAGACCAGGAACGACGCCTCGGCCGTCGCCGCCGGCACGCCGAGCAGGATCGCCTGGCCGTGCCGGTCCAGCAGGTCGATCGCGGTACGGATCAGCTCGGTGCGGCCCACGCACTCGAAGGCGTGGTCGGCGCCGTGCGGAAGGATCTCCTTGACCCCGTCGGCCGACGTGAGGAAGTGCGTGGCGCCGAACTGACGGGCCACGGCCTCCTTGTCGGGGTTGGAGTCGACCGCGACGATGGTCAGCGCACCGGCGATCCGCGCGCCCTGGATCACGTTGAGCCCGATGCCGCCGGTGCCGATGACGACGACGCTCTCGCCCCGGTCGACCCTGGCCCGGTTCAGTACGGCCCCGACGCCCGTCAGCACCCCGCAGCCGATCAGGGCGGCCGAGGTCAGGGGCAGATCGGCGGGGATCTTCACCGCCTGCACGGCCTTGACCAGGGTCCGTTCGGCGAACGCCGAGTTGGACGCGAACTGGTACAGCGGTTTCCCGCCCCGCGAGAAGGGCTGCCCCGGCATCCCGATCGCCTTGCGGCACATCGTGGGCCTTCCCCGGTCGCACTGGGCGCAGGCGCCGCAGCTGGCGAGCGTGGACAGCGCCACGTGGTCGCCGGGCGCGACATGGCTCACGCCCGGGCCGACCGCCTCGACGACGCCGGCGCCCTCGTGGCCGAGCACGGCCGGCAGCGGGAACGGGATCGTTCCGTCGATCACCGACAGATCGCTGTGGCAGAGCCCTGCCGCGGCGATTCCGACCAGCACCTCGCCGGGGCCGGGGTCGCGTATCTCCAGGTCGTCGACGACCTCGGTCCGTTTGCCGTCGAAGACGACGCCTCTCATCTCGGCTCCCTCGGTTGGCCGAGCGCACGTTGCACTCGGCGGTGGTGTTCCGCTGGGCCCATGTCAAGCCCCTCCGGCGATTGAGGAGCGGGGTCCGGGGCCCTCTCGCGCCGATCCCTCGCGGGGGCGACGCCCCTTTCCCTGCCCGGCCTCGGGGGCCCATTTCAAGCCCCTCCGGCGATTGAGGAGCGGGGGTGCGGGGGCGGAGCCCCCGGTCGGGGCCGCGCCCCGGCTGCTCGGCGCGGGCACGTGGCCGGGGCGCTGCCCCGGACCCCGCTCCTCAATCGCCGGAGGGGCTGAATATGCGCACCGCGAGCTACGCGTTCGGCCGTGCCCCCTCCGCCGCGGCCTTCGCCGCCGCTGCCATCTCCTCCAGCTGCGCCAGCATCGGCATCGGGTCCGTCCCGACCGTTCCGGGCAGGAAGTCCGCGATGCGTTCCGGAGTCCACGCCGCCCCTTCCGCGTACCCCGCGCGCAGTTCCCTCGGCTGGGCCCAGACCGCGATCTTCGGGCCGGCGATCGTGTACACCTGGCCGGTGATCCTCTCCGCGCGGGCGCGCTCGCTGAGCAGGTAGACGACGAGTGCCGCCACGTCCTCCGGTTCGCCGATCTCCTTCAGCTCCATGGGGACGTTCGCGGACATCCGGGTACGCGCCACCGGCGCGACCGCGTTCGCCGTGACGCCGTACTTGTGGAGGCCGAGCGCCGCGCTGCGGACGAGCGAGATGATGCCGCCCTTGGCCGCGCTGTAGTTCGCCTGGGCCACGCTGCCCTGGTGGTTGCCGCTCGTGAAGCCGATGAGCGTGCCGGCGCCCTCCTGCTTGCGCATGACCGCGGAGGCCGCCCGGAAGACGGTGAACGTGCCCTTGAGATGGGTGGCGACCACGGGGTCCCACTCCGCCTCGGACATGTTGAAGAGCATGCGTTCGCGCAGGATCCCGGCCACGCAGACGACGCCGTCGATCCGGCCGAACCGCGCCAGCGCGGTGTCCACGACCCGCTGCCCACCCGCCATGGTGGAGATGTCGTCCGCCACCGCGACCGCTTCGCCGCCCGCCGCCACGATCTCCTTGACGACGGACTCGGCTATCTCGCTGGCGGGCTCACCACCCTCGATGGAGACGCCGTAGTCGTTGACCACGACCCGCGCACCCTCCGCCGCCGCGGCGAGCGCGACGGCCCGCCCGATGCCGCGCCCGGCACCCGTCACTGCCACGACCTTGCCTGCCAAGAAGTTCCCCATGCCCGGCCCCTTCCCGCGGTTTCTGACGGACCGTTAGATTCTATGGGTCATCAGGTCCACCGGCACAAGCCCCAGGAGGCGCCATGTCTTTGCCGGACGAGTTCCACGACCTCGCCAAGCGCGTGAACAACTGGGGTCGCTGGGGAGCCGACGACGAGATCGGAACCCTCAACCTCATCACCGACGAGGTCGTACGGGAGGCGGCGGCCACCGTCCGCAGCGGCCGGCGCGTCCCACTGGCCCTCCCGCTCCAGCAGGACGGCGTCCAGAACGGGCTCATCCAGGGGCGGGTCAATCCGCTGCACACCATGGTCCAGATCAACCAGGAGCTCTTCGGCCCCGGCACCGTCGCCACCAGCGACGACAGCGTGGTCATGAGCCTCCAGACCGCCACCCACTGGGACGCCCTCACCCACGCCTCGCACTCGGGGAAGATCTACAACGGCCGCCCCGCCGCGACCATCACCGCCCACGGCGGAGCACAGTTCAGCGGCATCGACAAGGCGCCGCACATCGTCTCGCGCGGGGTCCTCCTGGACGTCGCCCGCGCCCACGGCGTGGACCGCCTGCCGGGCGGCCACGCGGTCACTCCGGAGGACCTGGACGCGGCCGAGGAACTGGCCGGGGTCCGCGTGCGGTCCGGGGACATCGTCCTCGTACGGACGGGACAGGTGCGGGTGTACCTCTCCGGGGACAAGAACGCCTACGGGTATCCGTCACCGGGTCTGTCGATCCGTACGCCGGAGTGGTTCCGGGCCCGGGATGTGGCCGCGGTCGCCAATGACACGCTGACCTTCGAGATCTTCCCACCGGAGATCGAGGACCTGTGGCTGGGCGTGCACGCGCTCGACCTGGTCGAGATGGGCATGCTCCAGGGCCAGAACTGGAACCTGGAGGACTTGTCCACAGCCTGTGCGGACGCGGGGCACTACGCCTTCCTGCTCTCCGCCATGCCGGAGCCCTTCACCGGCGCCACCGGCACGCCGGTCGCCCCGGTCGCGATCCTCTGAGCCGCCGCCGCGCGCACGGCAACCCCCCACCGCCCGGCCCGTGCGCGGTCGGGCGGCGTCGCTACGCGCGGTGGCTGCCCGCGTGCGCCTCGTGTGCCTCGTACGCGGTGCCCGCGCCGCAGCCGTCGGCGCCTTCGCGTTCGGGCGGGCCGGGCTGCAGCTGCACCTGGATCAGCGGGATGCCGCGGTCGACCTCGCACCAGATGCGCTTGCCCGCGCCCTCCGGCTGCCAGCCCCAGCGGTCGGCCAGGCCGTCGACCAGTTCAAGGCCGCGCCCGCCGGTGTCCTCGCCCTCCGCGTGCCGCTGCTGCGGCGGGCGGCAGCTGGCGTCGGCCACCTCGACCCGCACGGTCCCGGCGTTGCCCGGGGCGCCCGTCGAGCCGAACAGCATGCGCAGCACGGCCGGACAGCCCGTGTGCACGACCGCGTTCGTGACCAGCTCCGAGATGAGCAGGATGAGCGTCTCGGCCAGCGGCTCGTCGTCTCCTATCCCGGACCCGACAAGCCTCGAACGCGCCCATCTGCGAGCCCGTCCGACCTCCGCGGGGTCGGGCCCGACCTCCAACTGAACCTGAAGCACCTGCACCGCTCACACCATCCGAACCGGCGGACACATCGCCTCGCGCCTCCTCAGGGTCACGGAACGTGATTCCCTTACGAGACAGCATGGTTGACGTACAGTCACCGCAACAAGCGCTTCGGGCATATTCCAACGCGAAGGAGTACGCGTGGTGCATACTGTGCGACGCGCGCCGCGGAGAGTCGAACAGAGGCGCGCGGTCGCCCCGGGAATCGCTTCCCCGGCAGGCCCGGCGCTTCCGTGTGGATCACGAGCAGGGCACCTCTCGCGGACCGGAGCAGCCGCACAGGCCACATCCGGATCGCCAGGTTCCAGAACCACTCGCATCCAACGGAGCGTACCCGAGCCCGGCGCCGACTCCGGCCCGTGACGAATTACGCAAAGGACACAAGCCGGTATCGGGACGTGCCGACTGCGCTGCGTCACTCCGCAGCGTGAACCTCAGGGGTCCGTCGCGTCACGTGCGTGCACCGGGCACCCATGCACCCCGCTCAGCCCAGACCGGCCGCCAGCACCTCCTCCGCGTCCGCCGCCGTCAGCCACTGCCCGGACCGCAGCCAGGCCCGCTTGAGACGCAGATGGACATCCGCCTCCCAGGTGAAGCCCATGCCGCCGTGCACCTGGAGGCAGTCGCGGGCGTTGTCGACGGCCGCCTCGTCGGCGAGGAGCTTGGCCGCCGCGGCCTCCACCGGGTCCCCGGTCACCGCGGCCGCGTAGACGGCACTGCGGGCCGGCTCGGCGCGCACCAGCATTCCGGCGCACAGATGCTTGACCGCCTGGAACGCCCCGATCGGCGCACCGAACTGTTCCCGCTCACGGGCGTGTTGGACGGCCGCCTCCAGGCTGCGGCCGGCACTGCCGAGCTGTTCGGCCGCCGCCAGCAGCGCACCCTCGCACCGCAGCCGCGCCCCGTCGGGCAGCACCTCACCTTCGTACGCGGACAGGTCCGGCACCCGCCACAACGGCGTTCCCGGATCGAGCGACCGCACGGGCTGCGCCTCGCCCACCAGCCGCCGCAGCGCCCCGCCGCTCACCAAGCGGGTCCGGTCCCCGTCCAGGACCAGCAGCGCGTCGGCCTCCTCCAGGTGCCCCACGGGCCGCCCCGCCTCCGCCAGCGCGACCACGGCCTCGCCCTCGGCCGCCCCCTTCACCACGCCTGCGGCGAGCTGGGTGGCGGCCAGCGGCCCGGGCAACAGCGCCCGCCCCACCTCCTCGAACATAAGTACGGATTCGGGCAGCCCGAGACCGACCCCGCCCGTCGCCTCCGGCAGCCGCAGCGCGAAGAACCCGGCCGCGCCGAGCTCCCGCCAGAGCGCCCGGTCCACGCCTCCGCCCCGCTCGTGCGCCGCCCGCATCCGGTCCCGGTCGAACCGGCCTGCGAGCAGGCCCCGTATCCCCGCCCGCAGGGCCCGCTGGTCCTCCGAGAGCTGGAAGTCCACTCCCCGCTCACCGCCCCTTCGGCAGGCCGAGAATCCGCTCGGCGACGATGTTCCGCTGGATCTGCGAGGTGCCGGCCGCGATCGTGTACGAGAGCGAGGAGAGCCGGTCCAGCACCCACTCCCGGTCCAGATCCAGGGCGTCTCCGGCGCCGAGCACCTCCGCCGCCGCCTCGTACAGCTCCTGGCGGACATGCGAGTACCGCAGCTTGAAGACCGAACCGCCGATCCCGGGCACTCCCCCACTGGCCTGCGCCTCACTCACGTTCCACTGGGTGAGCCGCCACAGCGCCCGGAACTCGGCACTCAGCCGCCCCAGCCTCCTGCGCAGCACCGCGTCGTCCCAGCGCCCGTTCCTGCGGGCCTCGGCGGCCAGCGCGTCCAGCGTCCGGCGGCAGGCGACGACCTCGCCCACGAAGGCCGTGCCGCGCTCGAAGGAGAGCGTGACCATGGTGACCCGCCAGCCGTCGTTCTCCGCCCCGACGCGGTGCGAGACGGGCACCCGCACCTCGTCGAGGAACATCTCGGCGAACTCGGTGGACCCGGCCAGCGTCCGCAGCGGCCGGACGGTGACGCCGGGAGCGTCCATCCGCATCGCGAGCCAGCTGATGCCCCGGTGCTTCGGCGCCTGCGCATCCGTCCGCACCAGCAGCTCGCACCAGTCGGCGACCTCCGCGTGCGAGGTCCAGATCTTCTGCCCGCTCACCACGTAGTCGTCGCCGTCGCGCACCGCCCGGGTCCGCAGCGAGGCCAGGTCCGATCCCGCGTCCGGCTCGCTGAACCCCTGGCACCACATCTCCTCGCCCCGCAGCACCGGCGGCAGCCAGCGGGCCCGCTGTTCGGCGGTGCCCTCGGCCGCGATGGTGGGACCGGCGTGCAGCAGCCCGACGAAGTTCGCCCCGACATAGGGCGCCCCGGCCCGCTCCGTCTCCTCCAGGAAGATCAGGTGCTGCGTGGGTGTGGCGCCCCGGCCGCCGGCGTCGGCGGGCCAGTGCAGGCCCGCGTACCCGGCGTCGTACAACAGCCGCTGCCAGCCGGCGTCGTACGCCCTGCGGCCCGGCCAGTCACCGGGGTCCGGCTTCGCGGGCAGCCCCGGGAGCACCGAGCCCAGCCACTCCCGCAGCCGCGCCCGGAAAGCTTCCTCTTCCTCCGTGTAGGCAAGGTCCATGACGCACGCGCCTACTTGTCGAGGTCGAGGCCGAGCATCCGGATCGCGTTGCCGCGCATCAGTTTGTAGACCGTCTCGTCGTCCAGTCCCTTGACGTGGTCGAGCGCGACCTCCTTGGTGTGCGGGAAGGTCGAGTCCACGTGCGGGTAGTCCGTCTCGAACGTCGCGTTGTCACGCCCGACGACATCGAGCGAGGCGACGCCGTGCTTGTCGCGGAAGAAGCAGCAGAACATCTGCCGGTAGTAGTACGTGGACGGCGGCTCGGGAATCAGATCGCGCACCCCGCCCCACGCCCGGTGCTCCTCCCAGACGTCGTCGGCGCGCTCCAGGGCGTACGGGATCCAGCCCATCTGGCCCTCGCTGTACGCGAGCTTGAGCTGCGGGAACTTCACCAGCACGCCGCTGAAGAGGAAGTCCATCATCGAGGCCATCGCGTTGTTGAAGGAGAGCGAGGCCTGGACGGCGGGCGGGGCGTCGGGCGAGGCGGCGGGCATCTGCGAGCTGGACCCGATGTGCATGTTCACGACCGTGCCGGTCTCCTGGCAGACGGCGAAGAACGGGTCCCAGTACCCGGTGTGGATCGACGGCAGCCCCAGATAGGTCGGGATCTCCGAGAAGGTCACCGCCCGCACCCCGCGCGCCGCGTTCCGCCTGATCTCCGCGACGGCCAGACCGATGTCCCAGAGCGGGATGATGCACAGCGGGATCAGCCGGCCGCCGCTGTCCCCGCACCACTCCTCGACCATCCAGTCGTTGTACGCGCGCACACAGGCGAGCGCGACCTCCTTGTCGTGGGCCTCGGCGAAGGTCTGCCCGCAGAAGCGCGGGAAGGTGGGAAAGCAGAGGCTCGCCTCGACATGGTTGAGGTCCATGTCCTTGAGCCGCTCGACGGGGTCCCAGCACCCGCGCCGCATCTCGGCCCGGGTGATTCCCTCCAGCGTCATGTCGTCCCGGTCGAACCCCACGGCGGCGATGTTCCGCTTGTACGGGAACTTGAGGTCCTCGTAGATCCACCAGTCGGTCGGCGGCCCGTCCGGGTCCATCGTGATGACGTACTTCCCGCCGGTGTACGCCAGCTCCCCGATGCCCGCGGTCAGGGGCTGTGGTCCGCGCTCGCGGTACTTGGCGGGAAGCCAGGTCGAGAAGAGGTGCGGCGGCTCGATCACATGGTCGTCGACGCTGACGATCCGAGGCAGTTCCGTCATGGTGTCCCCTTCGGCGCACACATTTCTGATGACCCGTCAGATTGACGTCGCCCACAGGCTAGCCCCGCACCCCTGGACCGACAAGGCGCAGCGCTCTACGCTCTCCGCACGATCTGACTACCCGTCAGCTATGGGGGGTTCGCCGTGAACGAGACCGCACACGCCCTGGGTGCATCGGGCACCTTCTGGGAGCTCATCGAACGCCGGGCCGCCCTGACACCGGAGCGGCCCTTCCTGATCCAGGACGACCGAACGCTCACCTTCGGCGAGCTGCGCACCCGGGCCGAACGGGTGGCGGCGGGCCTGTACGGCCTGGGCGTACGCCCCGGCACCGTCGTGGCCTGGCAGCTGCCGACCCGGGTGGAGACCGTCCTGCTGTCCTTCGCCCTGACCCGGATCGGCGCCGTGCAGACGCCCGTCATCCCCTTCTACCGCGACCGCGAGGTCGGCTTCGCCCTGCGCGAGTCGAAGGCGGAGTTCTTCGCCGTACCCGGCACCTGGCGCGGCTTCGACCACACCGCGATGGCCGCCCGCCTGTCGGAGGACCTGCCGCACCCGCCGCAGATCTTCGAGGCGTACGGCACTCTCCCGGACGGCGACCCTTCCGTCCTGCCCCCGCCGCCCGCCGACGGCACGTCGATGCGCTGGATCTACTGGACCTCGGGCACCACGTCCGACCCCAAGGGCGTGCTGCACACCGACCGCAGCCTGATCGCGGGCGGCTCCTGCCTGGCCCACGCACTGCACCTGTCGGCCGACGACATCGGCTCGGTGGCCTTCCCGTTCGCCCACGTCGGCGGCCCGGACTACACGGTGATGCTCCTCCTCTACGGCTTCCCCGCGGTCCTCTTCGAGCACTTCTCGATGCCGGACGCGCTCGCGGGCTACCGGCGCCACGGGGTGACGGTCGCGGGCGGCTCCACCGCGTTCTACTCCATGTTCCTGACCGAGCAGCGCAAGGACCCGGCCACCCCGGTCGTCCCCACCCTCCGGCTGCTGGCGGGCGGCGGCGCCCCGAAGCCCCCGGAGCTCTACCACGCGGTGGTCCGCGAGATGGGCGTCCAGCTCACCCACGGCTACGGCATGACCGAGGTCCCCATGATCACGATGGGCGCCCCCGACGACACGGTGGAACAGCTCGCCGAGACGGAGGGCCGGCCGCCCGAGGGCATGGAGATCCGGATCACCGACGAGGACGGCAAGCCGGTGCCCTACGGGGTGGACGGCGAGGTCCGCCTGCGCGGCGAGGCGGTCTGCCGGGGCTACCTGGCCGCCGCCTCCCCGTTCGACGCCGAGGGCTTCCTGATCACGGGGGACGTCGGGCACGTCCGGCCCAGCGGGCACCTGGTGCTCACCGGCCGGCTGAAGGACATCATCATCCGCAAGGGCGAGAACATCTCGGCGAAGGAGATAGAGGATCTCCTGGCCCGCCACCCCGGCGTGGGCGACGCGGCGGTGATCGGCCTCCCGGACCAGTCACGCGGCGAGCGCGTCTGCGCGGTGGTGGAACAGCCCCCGGGGGCCGCGCCCCTCACCCTCCCCGAGCTGACGGCGTACCTGCGGGGCGAGGGCCTGTCGGTCCACAAGCTCCCGGAACAACTGGAACTGGTCGACGCGCTGCCGCGCAACGAGGCGCTCCGCAAGGTCCTGAAGTACCAGTTGCGGTCGCGGTTCGGGGGCTGACGGTGCGGGGTTCCGCGGGTGCGGTCTGGGGTTCCCGCGGGTGCGGGGTTCCGTCCTCAATCGCCGGACGGGCTMGYGTGGTGCGGGCCACCCGTGGGGTGCGCGTCACGTCCGGTGGGTGGGGGRGGGGTCCCTCCGGGGAGATCTCCTCGGAACTGGCGTGTTCACCCGGGTACGCAGACGYCCCGGGTCGTACGRCATTTCCTGCGGGGACTCCCCTGCACGCCCCCACCCGGCATCAGCCGCGTCRGCACACCGGAGTGACGACTGTCGCAGACGCGAGGCGGCCGGTCCGGGGCCGTGCAGGGGAGTCCCCGCAGGACGACGCACATCGACCCGGGTCCTTCACGTACCGGCGGAACGTGCGGCGTCCGAGGAGATCTCCCCGGAGGGGCCCCGGACCCCCACCACCGGCGCAGGCGACCCGCACCCCGCGGGGAGACCCGCACCACRCKAGCCCGTCCGGCGATTGAGGACGGAACCCCGCACCCCGGAAAGGGGGCAGCACAGGGCCCCGGGACCCCCACTGCCGCCCGCCCAAGGGCTACGCGTCGGGTTCGATCACCGTGAAGTACGCGGCGAACGCCGCCACCGCGTCCGCCTCCGCGATCCGCCCGTCGCGGTCCGCGTCCAGGCTCTGCGCGGCGAACGCCGCCGCGTCCGCGCTCGCGCCGAGGACCCGCAGGGCCCGCTCGACGGCGGACACCGCGGCGGCGCCGTCGTTCTCCTGGTCGGCCACGGCGATGGCCGCCCGCAGGAAGGGGCGGGCGATCTCGGCGAAGCGCTCGGGGCTGTCGCGGAGGCGTTTCACCGCGCCGCCCACGAATTCCTCCCGGGTGACCCGCTGGTCCCCGTCCACGTCGGCGATGCCCGCCATGCCCTGCCAGAACGCCTCGGCGCCGCTGTAGAGCGCCTGGCCCTTGTCGCAGCGGGCCGTCGTACCGAATTCGGTGAGCAGACGGGCCGCGGCTGCACTGAAATCCGCGCGATCGATGTATCCGTTGCCGTCCTGGTCGAAGGCGGCGAAGCGGAAGGCGATCTTGCGCTCATACTCTGCGCTGTCCATGCGGGGAGCGTACGACGCCCGCAGACGTCACGTGTCACTTACGCGCGTCACCGGTGTGACAACCCGGTATTAATGTCCGCCGAGGCGCGTGGCCCGCGGGTGTTCAGGCCGAGAGCGGCTGGGCTTCGTCGTCGACGGCGGAGTCCCAGTCCGGGTAGACCTCGAACAGCCGCCGTACGCCCAGCGCGCCGAGCACCCGGTTGACGTGGGAGCCGTCCTCGGCGCCCCGCGCGGGCAGGATCAGCCGCAGCCGGCCCCCGCAGGAGCGCATCAGACGGCGGGAGGCGATCAGGACGCTGACGCCGCTGGAGTCGCAGAAGAAGACCTCGGAGAGGTCGAGTACGACGTTGTGGCGGCCCACGGCCACCGCGTCGTGGACGGACTGGCGGACGACGGGTGAGGTCACCAGGTCCAGTTCGCCGTGCATGTGCAGTACGGTCCACTCGCCCCGCTCGGTCTCGGCCACTCTCAGTGTCACGCGACTGGGCCTCTCGTTCCGGGGATCCCGGGGGATTCCAGTGATCCGGAAGTTTGCGTTCCTCCTCGCGGCTGCCCCGGCGTACTCCCCATGAAACACCGGCTCCCGCAGGAAGGCCCAGAACGGTTTCGGGCAGAAATGATCACTTCGGGTCCGATTCCGACCCTGTGGGGCGCCGCATTCCCTACCATCCAGGGCGATCGCGGGGACGTACTTGCCGCAAAGGGGCGTGCTCGGTCAGCCTTGCCGACTACATTCGATGTGACGAGGGGTACAGGGCACGAGGCCCTGACGGGACAGGGCTGGGGGTCGGATGGCTAAAAACGCACCACCCCGCTGGGACCGCAGCATGCAGCAGCGGCTGGCACGCGGCGAGGCCGCGGCCCTCGGCGAGCTCTACGACCGGTTCGCCTCCCTCGTCCACAGCCAGGCCAGCCGGATGCTCGACGACGAGAGCGCCGCGGACCTCGTCACCCGCGAGGTGTTCGGGTACGTGTGGGAGAACCCGAACGCCTACGACCCCAAGCAGGGCTCGATGCGCGCCTGGGTCGCCCGGCTCACGCACCGCGAATCCGTACAGCGGCTGCGCGGCACCGCCGCCCCGCGCACGGACGACGAGTACGGCGGACACGGGGACGACGACCGGGACGGCGCGGCCGGCATCGCGCCGCCCGATCTGGAGGAGCGGGTGCGGCTGGCCACGGCGGCCGCCCGGGCCGACTACATCGTCGCGTCCATGCCCGCACCGCTGCGGGCCGCCCTGGAGCTCGCGTACATCCAGCGCCGCGACTACCGGCAGACCGCGACCGACCTCGGCGTCACCGAGGACGAGGCGCGGCGCCGGCTGCGGCTCGGGCTGCAACTGCTGTCCACCGCGCACACCCGTCCGCTGGAGGGCTCCTCGCCGCCCGGATACGGGCGGCCGCTGTGACCGACGACCCGGACGGCCGCGACGAGGGCGGGCGCGGGGGAGACGGACGGGACGACGAGGTGCGGGGCGCCCGGCGCATACCGGGCCCCCGGGCCGCCGCCGACGACTTCGACCCCGACCGGTTCGTCCCGCCACCGAAGGCCGTCCCCGTGACCCAGGAACCCGACGCCGGACAGCCCGCCCCGAAGCTCCCGCACGGCGTCCTGAAGGCCCTCCTCGGAGCCTGGGCGCTGACCGCGTGCTCGGCCGCGGAGACCGAGGCCGTCGAGGAGCACCTCACCGAGTGCGCCCCCTGCGCGGACGAGGCGCTGCGCCTGCGGGACGCGGTCGGCCTGCTGCACACCGACCGCAGCCTGGACCTGGATCCGATGCTCCGGAGCCGGGTGCTGGAGAACTGCCTGAGCCGCCGGCCGGCCAAGATCCCGGTGCCGGAGTGGGCGTCCCCGTACGACGCGGAGACGGCCCGGCTGGACGCGCTGCTGCGCGACATCGGTGACTCCGAGTGGCACGCCCCGGTCCGGCTGAAGTGGTTCGAGGGCGAGCACGGGGTGAACCGCAAGACGACGGTCGCCGGCGTCATCGGTCATCTGATGACCGTGGACGGCCTGGTCAGCACCGCCCTCGGTCTCGACGACCCGCTCGCCGAGAGTGTCCCCGATGCCCCGCGCCGGGGCTCGGGACTGCCGCTGGCCCCCACGCCCCGCACCGAGACGTACTGGTCGGCCGCCCGGCGTCCGCCGACCCGCACCGTCCGCGAACCGTGGCGCGACCAGAGCCACACCCTGATCCGTACCGTGTCCTTCGCGGGGCGCGGTGTCTCGGAGCTCTCCGTCTCCTACGGCGACTTCGCCCTGCCGTTGCAGGACGCCATGCTGGACCGCGCCTTCGAGTGCTGGGTGCACGCCGACGACATCGCGGAGGCGGTGGACTACCCGTACGAGCCGCCCTCCGCCGCCCATCTGCACCGGATGATCGACCTCGCCGCGCGCCTCCTGCCGGCGGCCCTGGCCGAACGGCGCCGGGCGGGGCTCGCCGGTCCGGCCCGCCATCTGGTGACGGCCGGGTCGCCGGGCCGCTCGCTCCATCTGGAGGTCGAGGGTTCTGGCGGCGGCAACTGGTACATCGCGCTGGACTCCCCCGCCGCCCTCGGATCGCCCGATCACACGGTGGCGCAGGTCGCGCTGGACGGGGTGGAGTTCTGCCAGCTGGTGGCGGGGCACGTGCCGCCCGTGGAGGCGGCCGCCGGTCAGCGCGGGGACCGCGAGGCGATCCGGGACGTGCTCTTCGCGGCGGCCTCGCTCAGCAGGCTCTGAGGCCCTAGGCGAAGATGACCGTGCGGCGGCCGTTCAGCAGGATGCGCCGCTCCGCGTGCCACTTCACCGCACGCGCCAGGGCCTGGCACTCCACATCGCGTCCGATGGCGACCAGCTGGTCCGGCGTGACGCCGTGGCCCACCCGCTCGACCTCCTGCTCGATGATCGGCCCCTCGTCGAGGTCGGCCGTGACGTAGTGCGCCGTCGCACCGATGAGCTTCACCCCGCGGGTGTGCGCCTGGTGGTACGGCTTGGCGCCCTTGAAGCTCGGCAGGAACGAGTGGTGGATGTTGATGATCCGGCCGCTGAGCTGCTTGCACAGATCGTCCGAGAGGACCTGCATGTAGCGGGCCAGGACGACGAGCTCCACGTTCTCCTCCCGTACCAGCTCCAGCAGCTGCGCCTCCGCCTCCGCCTTGTTCTCCCTGTTCACGGGGATGTGGCGGAAGGGAATGTCGTACGAGGCGACCAGTTCGGCGAAGTCCGTGTGGTTGGAGACGACCGCCGCGATGTCGACCGGCAGGGCGCCGATCCGGGAACGGAACAGCAGGTCGTTGAGGCAGTGGCCGAACTTGCTGACCATCAGCACGATCCGCATCCGCTCCGAGGAGCGGTGGATCTGCCAGTCCATCCGGAAGGAGTCACCGATCGCCGCGAAGCTCGCCCGCAGCTTCTCCGGCGTCACCGGGCTGTCCGCCGAGAAGTGGACGCGCATGAAGAACAGACCCGTGTCGTGGTCCCCGAACTGCTGGCTGTCCTCGATGTTGCAGCCGGTCATGAAGAGATAACTCGACACGGCGTGCACGATGCCCTGTTTGTCGGGGCACGAGAGAGTGAGGACGTACTGCTCGGGGGCGGTGTCAGCAGGCTGCGGCGCGGTCATCCCCGTAGCGTGCCACACCGTCGACCTCCGCGAGGCGGCCTCTCAGCTCCTGGTCATGATGCGGAGCACGTCCAGTGAGCGCGGCGGGACGTCCGGGTCCTCGCCGTCGTTCGTGGCGAGCAGCACATGGGCCTCGCGGGCGGCCCTGACGGCCTCCGGCCAGCCGTGGTGCTCCAGATAGGCGGAGACGGGGGCATCCGCGCCGACCTGGTGCATGATGCGCAGCACCCGCAGCACGGCGACGTCGACGAGGGCCGCCTCACCGGAGTCCCGGAAGACCGTGCCGACGTACTTCTCGGCGGACCAGTTGTCGAGCCAGGTGTCCTCGACCAGGCGGTACACGGCGTCGGTGACGTCGCCGTATCCCTCCCGGCCGGCCAGCCAGCACTCGTGATGGAAGACGGGGTCGGAGAGCATGTGCAGCGCCGAGCGCACGTTGCTGCGCCAGCGCCACCACGGAATGTCATTGAGCGGCATGCCGCCCATGGTGGAGGAGCGACGGCCGCGACGGGAAGAGTTCTCGGAACCTTGCTGCACGGTTGTCGATCGTACGTTCCCTTTCCGGCTCTCCGTACGGCCCCCTGTAATTCACCTGGCCGTCACCGAACGTTGAACGGAGCACACTGCGGCGTTACCCGGGGACGGGAAGTGTCTGTGTTCATGACCGGACGGCGACGCCCCCTCTCCCCCCGCCCCTTCAGATTGCTCACCGGTGCGGTGGCGGCAGGGGCTCTGCTGATGGCCGGCTGCGGTGTGCTCCCTGGGGCCTCGGGGGACTCCAGGGAGCCCGTCACCGTCATGACGTGGGCCCCGAGCGGCGCCTCGGGGCCGGACGCCGCCAACATGGCCGGCATGACCGCGATGGCGCAGACGTACGCCCGCTGGATCAACGGCGAGGGCGGGATCGACGGGCACGAACTGCGCGTGGTCACCTGCGACGAGCAGGACAGCTCGATCGGCGCGGGCAACTGCGCCCGCCGGGCCGTCAAGGAGAAGGCCGTCGCGGTCCTCGGCTCCTACAGCCGGCACGGGCGGGCGTTCATGGCACCGCTCGAAGTCGCCGGGATCCCCTACATCGGCGGCTACGGCGCCTCCGAGGAGGAGTTCCGGAGCTATATGTCCTACCCGGTCACCGGCGGCCAGTCGGCGCTCCTGGCAGGCAACGCGAAGCAGCTGGCCGCCACCTGCGACGAGGTCTCCCTGGTGCGTCCCGACACCCTGGCCGGCGACAGCCAGGCGTGGCTCCTCAACACCGGCCTCACCGAGGCGCCGCTCGGGGCCCACGTCATGACGGTGACGGGCTCCCTGGAGTCCCCCGAGGCCCCAGGGAGCACACCGCAGCCGGCCATCAGCAGAGCCCCTGCCGCCACCGCACCGGTGAGCAATCTGAAGGGG
>NZ_RDBK01000043.1:1199393-1249429 GCF_008042275.1 Streptomyces sp. OR43
CGATGACCGACTTCAGGGCGGTGTAGGCGATCCAGGTCGTCTGTACGCCCGTGTCGTCCGGATCGACGCGGTTGTCGCCGAAGGCGTGCTTGCCGATCACGTCCCGCATGAGATCCCAGCGCGCGTCGCCGGGGGCGGGCGGGGACGGCGGCTGTGTGACGGCCGTGCTCGGCGACCGTACGGAGACCTTCTTCGACTCCTTCAGACGACTGGAGCCGGCCGGCGGATCGGTGCGGATCTCCTCGGTCCTCGGCAGCATCGGACAGCCGCTCATCGACCGCACCGGCGGTCGCGACAGCCCGTTCGAGGGCGCGTACGTCACCGGGTGGTACCCCGCCCCCGGCGACGCGCGCTGGGATCTCATGCGGGACGTGATCGGCAAGCACGCCTTCGGCGACAACCGCGTCGATCCGGACGACACGGGCGTACAGACGACCTGGATCGCCTACACCGCCCTGAAGTCGGTCATCGAGTCGCTGAACGAGGCGGACATCACGTCCCGGACGGTCACCAAAGCCCTCAACGACGGCACCCGGGTGGACACGGGCGGCCTCACCCCCGCCCTGCGCTGGCGTTACGAGGACATGATCGGCTCGTCCTCGTATCCGCGCATCGTGAACAGCAAGGTGACGTTCCAGGTCGTGCGCGACGGCCGGCTGGTCGCCGACAGCAAGGGCTTCGTGGACGTGACGAAGACGCTGTCGGACGCCAGCGCGACCGGCTGAGGGCTGTCCGGCGCACCGCGCTCAGAGCGCGGTGGACGCCCGCTTCGTCAGGCCGTACTTCGTCGCGATGGCGTTCCACAGCTTGGATGCCTGCTTCTTGGCCGCGGTCGCCTCGCCGCTCTGCACATTGGCCTGCTGGTAGTGCGTGGTGAACCGGGCCTTGCCCTTCTTGCACACCTTCTTGCTCTTGGCCTGCGCGGCCCAGGCCGCGTAGTGGTCGTCCGCCGAGGCGGACGCCTGCCAGGCCTTGGTGAGCGAGGCGGACAGCTGCGCGTTGTCGGGCAGCTTGTCGACCGACAGGCCCTTGAGCCGGGTCACCAGATCGCGGCGCTGCTGGGCGGCGCCCTTGAGATCGGCCACGGCCTTGTCCAGGTCGGTGCAGTTCTTGGCCTTCTCCACCGCACCGATCACCGCGGACCGGCTGTTGTTGCTGTCCGCGAGCAGCTTGTCGAGCGCCTCGGCCTGCGGCTTCGCCGGGTCCGGAGCAGGCTGCGCCGCGGGCTGGGAGGCGGGTGAACTCGCCGCCGCCACCGGCTGCTTGGCCTCGTCGCCCTTCTCGTCGCCACCGCTCATCAGCGCGCCGGCCCCGAGCCCGATCACGGCGCAGCCGACGACGACCGCGGCGATCAGCGGGACGTGCGCGGACTTCTTCCGCCGCCCGTCCTGCCCGCTCTGCGGCAGCCCGTCCTCGGGCCCCGTGTACGGGGGCGCCTGCTGGTACGCCTGCGGGGGCGGCCCTGCCTGGTACTGCGGCTGCCCGCCCTGGTACTGCTGCCGGTGCTGCTGCGCGGGGTCGAACCGGGGCATCTGCTGGGTGGCGCCCGCGGGTTCGTCGCTGCGGAAGAGGTTGTCGAACTCCGCGGGCGGCTGCCGCTCACCGGGCGCTCCGGGCCGGATGCCGTACGGGGCGCCGCCGGGCACGGGCGGCATCTCGCCACCGGGGACGGGCGGTATGTACTGGGTCGCGTCGGCGTCCTGGCCGCCCTGCGGGGGTGGCGGCGCGGCGTGGCCGCCGGGCTGCTGGTACGCCTGCTGCGGGTCACGGCCGAGGAACTGCGTGGACTCCGCGGGAGCCTCCGGCGGCAGGCCGCCCGGCCCGTGACCGGCCGGAACCGCCGCGATGTACTGCGTGGCGTCCACGTCGCCGCTCCCGCCGGGCACCGCCTCGGGCGGCAGCGGCTGGGCGTACGGCGACGGCTGGTGCGGGGGCTGCTGGGGCCTGCCGTACCCGGAGTCCTGCTGTCCCTGGCCGTACGCACCGTGCTGCGGCTGCGGCGCCTGCTGCCCGTACTGCCCCTGCTGCTGCCCGTACGCGCCGCCCTGCTGGTCCTGCCCGTACCCGCCCTGGGCCTGGTTCCCCGTCTGCGGGGCGGGGTCCTGGTGGGACGCCTGCGGTCCCCAGGGCTGCCCCCACGGCTGACCGCCGGCCGGGGCCGCCTGGTCCGCGGGTCCCCCCGGCGTCCAGGGCTCTCCGCCGCCCGCGGGCAGCACGACGCCCTCGTGCGCGGGTCGTACAGCAGGGAGCTGCTGCTCGTCACCCTGTCCGCTCTGTGTCACCGGGACTCCTACGTGTGAACCTATGGAATCGTCGGCTCACGCTATCGGGTGGTCCCTGCCGTTCGCCAAGCGCGTGTTGTCACTCACCACCCCTTCACACGGGCTGTAACACTCAGCTGCCTCACGACGCAGTTAAGGGGGCGATCGCGCACAGCGGGTCCGGACACGCTCCCCCGTCAGGCCGCCTGAAGCTCCAGACGGGCGCCGAACTCCCGTACCGCCGGCTCGTCCCCGTACGGCACCAGGCGCTGTTGCAGGTCGTCCAGATACTCCGCGCCCCGGCTGGAGCGCACCGTGCCCAGCAGCTCCATCGCCCGCGTCCCGGTGTGGCAGGCCTGCTCCACCTCGCGCAGCTGCACCTGCGCCGCGGCCAGCAGGGCCAGACCGATGCCGCGGCGGCGTGCGCGGGACTCCGGAAGGCCGCCCAGGGCCTCCTTCGCCCGGCGCGCGGCCGCTTCCGCCTGCCCGAGGTCACGGTGGCAGTGCGCCAGCTCGTCGGCCAGATACGCGTGGTCGAAGTGCGTGATCCAGTCGGGATCGTCGCCGCTGTCCGGATCGGCCTGCTCCAGCGCCGTCAGCGCCCGGCCCGCCACCGCCTGGCTGGTGCGGGCATCCCCGAGCAGCGCGTGGCCGCGCGCCTCCGCCGCGTAGAACATCGCCTCCGCCCGCGGCGTCACCCTGCCGCGCGCCCCTTCCTGCGCCGCCCTGGCCAGTTGGGCGATCTCCCGCGGATTGCCGAGCTGGGCCGCGAGATGGCTCATCGAGGCGGCCAGCACATAACCCCCGTAGGCACGGTCGCCCGCCGCCTGGGCCAGGCGCAGCGCCTGGATGTAGTAGCGCTGGGCGAGCCCCGGCTGGCCCGTGTCGATCGCCATGTACCCGGCGAGCTCGGTGAGCCGCGCGACCGCGGCGAACAACTGCCGCCCGGTCGACTCGCGGTACGCCCCCGAGAGCAGCCCGGAGACCACGCTGTTCAGGTAGTGCACCAGGACCGGCCGCACATGGCCGCTGCCGAAGCGGTGGTCCAGGTCGACCAGTGCCGCCGTCGTCGCCCGCACCGCCTCGACGTCCGACATCCCGACCCTGGCCCCGGCCACCCGCGCCACCTGCGGGTCCGCGCCGGTGATCAGCCAGTCCCGGCTGGGCTCGACCAGCGCCGAGGACGCGACCGCGGAACCGGACAGGAAGTCGCGGCGGCCGACGTCGCTGCGCCACAGCTCGCAGACCTGCTCGATCGCCCCGACCACCGTCGGGGCGAACTGCAGACCGACGCCGGAGGCCAGGTTCTTGCCGTTGGCCATGCCGATCTCGTCGATCGTGACCGTACGGCCGAGCTTGCGGCCGAGCGCCTCGGCGATGATGCCCGGCGCCCTGCCGCGTGGTTGCTGTCCGCGCAGCCAGCGGGCCACGGAGGTCTTGTCGTAACGGAGGTCGAGCCCGCGTTCGGCTCCGACCATGTTGACGCGGCGGCTGAGGCCCGCGTTGGAGCATCCGGCTTCCTGAATGAGCGCCTGGAGCCGTTCGTTCGGCTGGCGTGCGACGAGAGGCCTGGCTGCCATGTGTGTCCCCCTGAGGCCGCAGTGATCGGTGAAGGATCACTGCCCGACATATGCCTGAGAAATTCGCCGATTCATCGTGTTGGTCACTTTTAAGACGTCTCTGACCTTTTCTCCCGGCACGCACCCTAGGATGCTGAACGAACTGTGCCGGATCTCCGGTAGGTGGCTACCCGTCCACCGCCCATGTCCCTCCCGCGCGCCCCCGCCCGTGCACCAGTGCGCCCCGCATGCGGAGGCGTTGGGCCGTAACCGCGCCCGCCACGCCCGTAACCCCAGGTGGCGGCGGGAGTTGTGCTGTGCGTGGAAGAGCCCATCGGAGTCATGGAAGCCGCACAGATCCCCCAACAGCGAGCCGAGCAGCTGCTCGACGCCGCGGTGCGGTACGCGGAGGAGCGGCACTGGGACGTGTGCCCGGGCACCTGGCTGGAGCCGGCCGGCGGCACGGAAAGGTGCTCGTGCGGCGAGGCCGGCTGCGCGGCACCCGGCGCCCATCCGACCAGGGCCGACTGGGCGGGCCGGGCCACCGGCAGCGGTGCGGCGGCCCGCCGGATGTGGTCCCAGCACCCCCGGTCCTCGATCCTGCTGCCGACCGGTCGGTCCTTCGACGCGATCGACGTACCGGAGTCGGCGGGCTTCCTGGCGCTGGCCCGGATGGAGCGGATGAGCCTGCCGCTCGGCCCGGTCAGCCGCACCCCCGACCGCCGGATGCAGTTCTTCGTCCTGCCGGGCGCCGCCGCCAAGGCCGACGGCCTCGTCCGGCGGCTCGGCTGGGACGCCACGGCCATC
Organism: Streptomyces sp. OR43; assembly: GCF_008042275.1. Lineage (GTDB taxonomy): Bacteria > Actinomycetota > Actinomycetes > Streptomycetales > Streptomycetaceae > Streptomyces. Next base: position 1,204,021 of record NZ_RDBK01000043.1, read on the forward strand.
GGCCTGCGCGGAATCGGCGAGGGCCACTACCTCGCCGCCCCGCCGACCCGGGTCGGCGGCACCGGGGTGGTGCAGTGGGCCCGCAGCCCCTCCACCGCCAACCGCTGGCTGCCCGAGGTGGACGAGCTGATCAGCCCGCTCGCGTACGCCTGCGGGCGCGAGGCCGCCGACGCACGGGGCCGCCGTTCCTGAGTCGCCTTTCGTAGGGTGTCCCCAAGTACGGGGACTTCGAAGGGCGTGCAGCATGCCGGACCGGACAGACAGCGACGGCGCCGACCGGGCCGTCGAGCCCGACGTACCGCGGGCGCGGACGCCCGCGGTACGGGTGGAAGGGCTCTGGAAACGTTTTGGCGAACACACGGCGGTCGCCGGGATCGATCTGGTGCTGCCCGCGGGCAAGTTCATCGGCCTGGTGGGTCCCAACGGCGCCGGCAAGACCACCACCCTGTCCATGGTCACCGGTCTGCTCCGCCCGGACCTGGGCCGGATCGAGATCGGCGGCCGCGACGTGTGGCGCGACCCGGTCGAGGTGAAGTCCCGCATCGGCGTCCTGCCCGAGGGCCTGCGGCTCTTCGAACGCCTCTCGGGACGTGAACTCCTCGCGTACACCGGCCGGTTGCGCGGGCTGCCCGGCGCCGAGGTGGACAGCAGGGCCACCCAGCTGCTGGACGTCCTGGACCTGGCGGGCGCCCAGCACAAACTGGTCATCGACTACTCGACGGGCATGCGCAAGAAGATCGGGCTCGCCGCCGCGCTGCTGCACAACCCCGAAGTGCTGTTCCTGGACGAGCCGTTCGAGGGCGTCGACCCGGTGTCGGCGCAGACCATCCGCGGGGTGCTGGAGCGCTACACCGGCTCGGGGGCCACCGTCGTCTTCTCCAGCCATGTGATGGAGCTCGTCGAGTCGCTATGCGACTGGGTGGCCGTCATGGCGGCGGGCACCATCCGCGCCCAGGGCACCCTGGCCGAGGTCCGCGGCGACGCGTCCTCGTTGCAGAACGCCTTCCTGGAACTCGTCGGCGCGGGCGACCGCGACGACGGCGCCGCCCTGGACTGGCTCGGCGGTGCCCGATGAGCGTGCTCGACGCCCCGACCGCCTCCGGCCCCCGCACGAGCAGCCCGGCCGGCGGCACGGAGCTGGTCCCCGTCCTCGTACGCCTCAAGCTCGCCCTGCTCCGCAACGGGCTGCGGCAGTCGGCCGGCCGCCGGGCCGTCTACATCGCCTCCGTCGTCGCGACCCTGCTGATCGCCCTGGGCCAGCTGATCGGGCTGATCGCGCTGCGCGGCAACGCCCACGCGGGCTCCCTCGTCGTGCTGCTGGCCGGGGTGCTGGCGGTCGGCTGGGCCGTGATGCCCCTCTTCTTCGCCGCCGGTGACGAAACCCTCGACCCGAGCCGCCTCGTGATGCTTCCGCTGCGGCCCCGCCCCCTGATCACCGCGCTCCTGGTGTCGTCGCTGGTCGGCATCGGTCCGCTGTTCACGCTCTGCCTGGCGGCCGGGTCGGTGACCGCGCTGGCGCACGGGGCGGGCGCGGTGGTCTTCGCCGTCCTCGCGGCCCCGCTGACCCTGCTGGTCTGCGTCGCGCTGGCCCGGGCGGTCGCCACGGCCAACACCCGGCTGCTGACCTCGCGCAAGGGCCGCGATCTCGCGGTGCTCAGCGGGCTCGTGATCGCCGTCGGAATCCAGGGCGTCAACTTCGGCGTCCAGCGGCTGAGCCGGGCCGGCGGGCTCTCCGCGCTCGACCCGGCGGCGGACGTGGTGCGCTGGCTGCCGCCCGCCTCGGCGATCGGCTCGGTGGACTCCGCATCCCAGGGGGCGTACGGGCGGGCCGCCGTGCAGCTGCTCCTCTCCGTGGCCGCACTCGTCGTGCTGCTGGTCCTGTGGCGGCGCAGCCTGGAGAAGCTGATGACGGAGCCGGACGGCTCGACGCTCTCCGCCGCCGAACCGGCCCGTACGAAGTCCGGCACGGACGGATCCGGTTTCTGGGCGCTGTTCCCCGAGGGACGCACCGGCACGGTGATGCGGCGCAGCCTGCGGTACGTCGCCCGGGACCCGAAGACCAAGGCCGCCTGGGTGACGGCGCTGGCGATCGGGCTGATCGTGCCGCTGTTCAACGCCCTCCAGGGCACGGGGTCGTTGTACTTCGCGTGCTTCGGCGCCGGGATGCTCGGCATCCAGATGTACAACCAGTTCGGGCAGGACACCTCGGCGTTCTGGATGGTGGCGCTGACGATCTCCTCGACCCGTGACGCGTATCTCGAACTGCGGGCCCGCGCCCTGGCCCTGCTGCTGATCACGCTCCCGTACACGGTCCTGGTGACGGTCCTGACGGCGGCGGTGCTCGGGGACTGGGCGGCGCTGCCGGGCGTCATGGGGCTGTCGTTCGCGCTGCTGGGCGCGATGCTGGCGACGGGTGCGGTGGCCTCGGCGAGCTTCCCGTACTCGATCCCGCAGGACGGGGCGTTCAAGAACGTGGCGCCCGGACAGGCCGGGCTGGCCTGGATCTCGATCTTCGGCGGCATGGTCTCGGCGGCGCTGCTGTGCTCCCCCGTGATCGGACTGACGGTCTGGCTGCATCTGGCCGACGCGACCACATGGTGATCGAGGGACCAGAAGGGGGTGCCAGAACAGATGGTGCGGCGCATCGATGTGACCGGAACCGACGGCGTACGCCTCGCGGCCTGGGAGTTCGCAGATCCGCCCAAGGGGCGCGGGGAAGCGGAGCGCCCCGGAGGTGTCTTACTGCTCCACGGGCTGATGGGCGGGCGGGCTCCGCCCTCGGGCCCTGCGGCTCCGCGCGGGCCCGGAGCCGGCCGCTACGGGGCCACCGGTTCCCGGTCGTCCCGGGTGTCCTCGGCGAGCTGCTCCAGGAAGGGTTCGACCGCGGCGCGCCAGCCCTCGGGCCGGTCGTAGTGGACGAGGTGTCCGGCGTCGGCCACCTCGGCGTACTGCCCGCGGGGCAGCACCCGGACCATCTCCTGGGCCTCCGCCCTCCCCAGCTCGCCGTCCAGGCCGCGCAGGACCAGGGTCGGGCAGCGGACCTGGGCGAGCTCCTCCCAGTGCGCGTCGTGGACCCAGGTGGCGCGGGAGCGGAGCATCTGCCTGCGGGAGAAGACGGGCCGCCATCCGTCGGCCCGCTCGGCCATCACCTCGGCGAAGAACTCACCGCGGGCCGGATTGGGCCGTTCCACCCAGGGGTCGTCCTCGCCGAACCACTTCCGTACGTCGGACAGGGTGGCGAACGGAAGCGGCCAGGACGTGAACCAGTCCTCCCACTCCCGCTGGGAGGCCGCACCCAGCGCGGAGGCCCGCATATCGCAGATGACCAGGCCCCGGACGAGGTCGGGGCGCTTGGCGGCGAGCTGCCAGGCGGTGAGCGCTCCCATGGAATGCCCGATGAGGGTGACGGGGGCGAGGCCGAGCTGTTCGATCGCGGCTTCCGCGTCGGCCACGTACGCCTCGCGGGTGTACGGGCCCTCGGCCGGCTTCTCGCTGCGGCCGTGTCCGCGCTGGTCCAGGCCGACCGCCCGGTGGCGCTCGGCGAGCCAGCGGGTGGTGGAGGCCCAGTGCGAGGCACGGCCCATCAGCCCGTGGAGCAGTAAGACACCTCCGGGGCGCTCCGCTTCCCCGCGCCCCTTGGGCGGATCTGCGAACTCCCAGGCCGCGAGGCGTACGCCGTCGGTTCCGGTCACATCGATGCGCCGCACCATCTGTTCTGGCACCCCCTTCTGGTCCCTCGATCACCATGTGGTCGCGTCGGCCAGACTATCGAACCTTTATTCGAAAACCGGGTTCCGGCACACAACACCGCTCGTTCGAGTGACCGCCTCCCAGGATTGACGTCGGCCACGGAGGGGAGATCTTCTCCGGGAGGCGGGCCACTCGGGGATGAGGGCTCGCGGGAACCGACCTCGAGCGCTCGGGGCTCCAGGTCGGGACAGGGGAGGACAGGCCCCGGCGCCTTGCGGCGCCGGGGCCATCCGCTGTTTCAGGACCGCTTGTCACGGCCGCGGACTGGTCCCGCGGGACCGCGAGAGGCCGCTCCCGGGGCGTGGACCGGGTCTGCGGAACTGCGAGAGTCCTCCCCCGGTGCGCAGGCCGGACATGCCAGTACGACGGGCACATTCCCTGCTCCCCTCCCCGACCGCGCGGCCAGACGGCCGACACTCTCAGGTATCCCTCAGCCACAGACTGGCACGCGATCCGTCCGGGCGCTGCAATTCCGGACGGAAAAACGGAAAACGGACGTCAGCAACCGCTGATCGTCCGCCACCCGCACTTCGGCGCCTGCTCATCTTCCGAGCATCGCCACGTTCGACACCGCACCGGATGCGGCGCCGCACGTCCCTTTCAGAACCGCGCCTCGTTCAACACCGCACCACGGTCAACACCGCGCCTCGTTCAACACCGCACCACGGTCAACACCGCGCCACGTTCAGCGCTTCGCCACGAACACGTGCGACGCGACCTCCGCGTCCAGCTCCGCCGCCTCGCCGCTGCTGCCGACCAGCACTCCGCCGGGCGACTGCGTCACGCTGACCACCGAACCGGGCTGCACGCCCGCCCGCCGCAGCGTGTACATCAGCTGGGCATCCGTCTGGATCGGCTCACCGATCCGGCGGACCACCACCGTCTTTCCGTCGGCGCCCGGGTCGAGCTCCGCCAGGCTGACCATGCTCGCGTCGAGGAACGGGTCGGCCTCTGCCTTCTCGCCCAGCTCCTCCAGGCCCGGGATGGGATTCCCGTACGGGGACTCGGTCGGGTGGCGCAGCAGCTCCAGCACCCGCCGCTCCACGGCCTCGCTCATCACGTGCTCCCACCGGCATGCCTCGGCGTGGACCTGCTCCCACTCCAGGCCGATCACGTCGACGAGCAGACACTCGGCGAGCCGGTGCTTGCGCATCACGCGGGTCGCCAGCCGGCGCCCTTCCTCCGTCAGCTCCAGGTGCCGGTCCCCCGCGACCTGCACCAGGCCGTCGCGCTCCATCCGCGCCACCGTCTGGCTGACGGTGGGACCGCTCTGGTCCAGCCGTTCAGCGATCCGGGCGCGCATGGGGACCACGCCTTCCTCTTCGAGTTCGAGGATGGTGCGGAGATACATCTCCGTTGTGTCGATCAATCCGGACATTCGTGCCCCTCGATGCAGTCGTGCGCTGGCCCTCGTCCAATTCTGACGCATAGCGCCGACAACCGTGCCTCACCGTCCGAAGGAGCTGTCCCCGCGGGGCCCGGAACGGCCTGTGCGGTATTGACATGTCACTGGTCCAGACCGCAACGTGATCGGCGGCAAGGACGTCCCGCGATCACCCCACTCCGCCGGAAAGGCCCTCCTCGATGAGCGAAAGCAAGCTGGCCGGTCAGTTCTTCGACGCGGCGATCGGCCTTCTCGAGCGGGTCCGCGACGAGGAGTCCGGCTCCATCGCGGCGGCCGGTGCCGCGATCGCCGACACCGTCGTGGCCGGCGGCAGGCTCTTCGCCTTCGGCGCCGGGCACTCCTCGCTGGCCGCCCAGGACGTCGTCTACCGTGCGGGCGGCCTCGCCCTCATGAACGTGCTGGCCGTCCCCGGCACCCTCGGCGTCGACGTCATGCCGGCGACCCTCGGCTCCGCCCTGGAGCGCGTCGACGGCCTCGCGGGCGCGGTCCTCGACTCCAGCCCGGCGAAGGCGGGCGACGTCCTCGTGATCATCTCGCTCTCCGGCCGCAACGCCCTGCCGGTCGAGATGGCGCTGAACGCACGGGCACTGGGCCTGAAGGTCATCGGTGTCACCTCGGTCGCGTACGCGGAAGGCACCCGGTCCCGGCACGGCTCGGGCGGGTTCCTCCGGGACCACTGCGACATCGTCCTCGACAGCAAGATCTCCATCGGCGACGCCGAACTGGACGTCGACGGCATCGAGGCCCCGTTCGCCCCCGCGTCGACGGTCGTCACCAGCGCGATCATGCAGTCGATGATGGCCGCCGCGGCGGAGAGCCTGCTGGAGCGGGGCGTCGAGCCGCCACTGCTGCGGTCGGGCAACGTCGACGGGGGCCACGAGTGGAACGGGCGCGTGATGACGGAGTACGCGGACCGGATCTTCTACCGCCACTGAATCTTCCACCGCCCCTGACGGCCCGCCCGGCCGGGTGGCCCGACGGGCCACCGTGCGAGCATGCCGCCATGACATCCGGCCGGATCATCTTCCTCAACGGGACGTCCAGTTCGGGGAAGTCCAGCATCGCCCGTGAGCTGCTGGACATCCTCGACGACGGCGTCTTCTTCCACCTGGCGGTCGACAGCTTCAACGCGATGCGCACCAAGCGGGCGCTCGGGGAGCGGGAGCTCGACGACGCGCTGCGGCGGACCAGGAGGGGCTTCCACCGCTCGATCGCGGCCATGGCCGAGGTGGGCAACGACATCGTGGTCGACCATGTGCTGAGCGAGCCGTGGCGGCTGCTCGACTGCCTGACGGTGCTGCCGCCCGAGAACGTCCTCTTCGTCGGCGTCCGCTGCCCGCTGGACGAGCTGGCCCGCCGCGAGCAGGCCCGGGGTGACCGCCCGCCGGGGCTCGCGGCCCTCCAGTACGACGCGGTCCACGCCCACGGCGACTACGACCTGGAGTGCGACACAAGTACGGCGAGCCCGCGCGCCTGCGCCCAGCACATCCGCGACTTCCTCCCGCACCGCCCGCGCCCGACCGCCTTCACCCGCCTCCGCCGGCAGCTCCTGCCGGCCGGCGTCTGAGGGCGCCCGGCCCAAACCTCAGACCCCCGACGGCCCGCCCCCCACCACCTGCCCCAGGTCCACCGACGCCGCCACCCGGTCCGCCACGCTCTCCGCGTACACCGCGTCCGGGCGCTCGAACGCGGCGCGGTGGGAGGAGCGCAGGAACGTCACCACGCCCAGGGTCCGGCCCCGGCTCCGCAGCACCACGCACAGCGCGTGCACCGCGTCCGCCGGCCAGCGGCGCTCCGCCGCCCACTCCCCGGCCGCCTGCACCGACCCGGCACCCGCCGACGCCCGCACCGAGCCCGTACGGTCCACCGCCTGGAGGGCCGGGTGGCCCGGGGCGTACCGGAGCGGGATGCCGCCGTCCGCCACCGGCAGGCACGGGCCCGGGGCGTCGGACGGGGTTCCGGCGGCACGGACGAGGCGGTCGCCCGCCACCAGGTCGATCAGCGCATGGTCGGCGAAGCCCGCGAGGGCGTAGTCCAGCGAGGAGGTGGCCGCCTCCATCGGGTCCTCACACTCGGCGGCCGAGCGGGAGGCCCGGTGCAGCTGGCTGGAGCGGAACCGGGCCCGGTCCGCCTCCTGGGCCGCCAGCTTCGCCGCCGTCACGTCCTGGAACAGCCAGCCGACGCCCAGCGGCACCGGCTCCTCCGCGAGCGGCGAGGCCAGCCGCAGGAAGCCGCTGCGCCAGCAGCGGCGCCGGTCGCCGTCGCCCGTCCGCAGCGTCACCCACAGCTCGGCGGGGGCGGGCGGCGCGCCCTCGGCCAGTACGTGCTGGAGGGCGCCCTCCAGATCCTCGACGCCCTGCACGATCAGCTCGCCGAGCGGCCGGCCCAGCAGCGTCGTCCGGCCACCGCCCAGGGCGCGGGCCGCGTGTGTGTTGACGACGGTCGGCCGCAGGTCGACGTCCACGAGGACGACACCCCACGACGCGTCCTCGAACAGGGCCTCGCTCAGCGCGATCGACCGCTCCAGGTCGATCTGCGCATGGACCTCGCTGAACGCGCAGTACACCCCGGCGGGCTTCCCGTCCGCGCTCCGCACCCCGGCCGACTGGGTCCGCACGAGCACCCGACCGCCGTCCTTGCGCAGCAGCGCGAACTCGTGGACCTGCCGACCGGGCCCGTCCATGACGGCCATCAGCCGTCCCTGCACCTCGCCCGCGTCCGCCCGCCGCACGGCCCAGCCGGCGAACCCGGGCCGCCCGACGGCTTCCTCGGCGGACCAGCCGAGGATGCGCTCGGCCTCACGGTTCCAGTGGGTGACCGTCCCGTCCGCGTCGAAGGCGCAGAGGGCCGCGTCCATCCCGTCGAGGAGAGCCGCCAGCAGCTCCGCCCCGGGAGCCGGATCGGGACCCTCGGGGCCGTCGGGGCCGTCCGGACCGAGGGCGTCGGTCGTTCCGCTCGTCGTGGAAGCGCTCATCCCGGACCCCCGACAGGTCGTGTCCGCCATTGCCGCACGTCAGACCATTGAACTCGAACGTGACCCAGCACACAGCGACTTCCCCGAAATCAATCGCTTCGATAATTCGGTTGTGCGGGCCCGGGGGACGTTCCTAAGGTGGTCTTACACGTCGAAAGGAGGTGATCCGAAAAGTGCAGTCTTATCGGATTCGTGAGGTGGCTGCGGGCTGACAGCCCGTCGTCGCACACCGTGCACCTCGGCAGGCTCGTCTGCCGAAACCCAAGCAGTCACCGACCCGCAGGCTCGCCGGTAAGTCCGGCCGGCTCCTCCGCAAGGAGGGACCAGAGCCTGCGGGTTTCTGCGTTTCCGCACGCCGGGGGCAGCGTCCCGCGGCCTACGGGCAGAGCCGCTCCACGCGCCACGCATCGCCTTCCCGCACGTACCGCAGCCGGTCGTGGAGCCGGTTCTCGTGGCCCTGCCAGAACTCGATCGTGTCGGGGACGACGCGGAAGCCGCCCCAGTGCGGCGGCGCGGGGACCTTCTCGCCTTCCGGGTAGCGGGTCTCCAGGTCCTCGTAGCGGCTGATCAGCTCCTCCCGGGAGCCGATCACCGTCGACTGCTCGCTCGCCCACGCGCCGAGCTGGGAGCCGTGGGGGCGGGTACGGAAGTAGGCGACCGTCTCCTCGCGCGGGACGCGGTCGGCGGTGCCGGTGACGATGACCTGGCGGGCCAGGGGGTGCCAGGGGAAGAGCAGCGACACGTGAGGGTTGGCGGCCAGCTCCCGGCCCTTGCGGGAGTCGTAGTTGGTGAAGAACACGAAGCCGCGCGCGTCGTACATCTTCAGCAGGACCGTGCGGGAGGACGGGCGGCCGTCGGGGGTCGCCGTGGACACCACCATGGCGTTCGGTTCGTGGAGCATGCCGCCGGCGGCGACCTGCCGGAACCAGTGGGCGAACTGCCGCATCGGATCATCGGCGAGTTCGTCCTCGGTGAAGGCCTCGGACCGGTACTGCTCGCGCATCGCGGCCGGATCAGTGGTGGAATCGAAGGAGGAGTCTGCGGTGGGCACGGTGTCATCCTGCCGCAGCGGCCGGACAGGGGTCGTAAGGAGGTCCGCCCGCCGCCGTTACGCGGTGGAACGGAAAGCGGAACGGGAAGCTGTGCCGGATGTCACGCTTCCCGGTCACGTCGGAACCCGCCAGTATCTTGGGTGGGCCCTGGGGCCCGCCCGCAGCCGCCGATCCGAGGGAGCCGCCTGATGTCCGACTTCGTACCCGGACTCGAAGGAGTCGTCGCGTTCGAAACGGAGATCGCCGAACCCGACAAGGAAGGCGGTTCGCTGCGCTACCGAGGCGTCGACATCGAGGATCTCGTCGGCCAGGTGTCGTTCGGCAACGTGTGGGGACTGCTGGTCGACGGAGCGTTCGCTCCCGGCCTGCCGCCCGCCGAGCCCTTCCCCATCCCGGTCCACTCCGGTGACATCCGGGTCGACGTCCAGTCCGCCCTGGCGATGCTCGCGCCCGTGTGGGGCCTGAAGCCGCTGCTGGACATCGACGAGGAGACCGCGCGCAACGATCTGGCGCGCGCCGCCGTCATGGCCCTGTCGTACGTCGCGCAGTCCGCGCGCGGACAGGGGCGGCCGATGGTCCCGCAGAGCGAGATCGACAAGGCGGGGTCCGTCGTGGAGCGGTTCATGATCCGCTGGCGCGGCGAGCCGGATCCGCGGCATGTGAAGGCCGTCGACGCGTACTGGACCTCGGCCGCCGAGCACGGCATGAACGCCTCGACGTTCACCGCCCGTGTCATCGCCTCCACCGGCGCCGACGTGGCCGCCGCGCTGTCCGGCGCGGTGGGCGCCATGTCGGGCCCGCTGCACGGGGGCGCGCCGTCCCGGGTCCTCGGCATGATCGAGGAGATCGAGCGGACCGGCGACGCCACCGCGTACGTGAAGCAGGCCCTGGACCGGGGCGAGCGCCTGATGGGCTTCGGCCACCGCGTCTACCGGGCCGAGGATCCCCGCGCACGCGTCCTGCGGCGCACGGCCGAGGAGCTGGGCGCGCCGAGGTTCGAGGTGGCGCAGGCACTGGAGAAGGCCGCGCTGGAGGAGCTGCACGCGCGGCGCCCGGACCGGGTGCTGGCGACGAACGTGGAGTTCTGGGCGGCGATCATGCTGGACTTCGCGGAGGTCCCGGCGCACATGTTCACGTCGATGTTTACGTGCGCGCGTACGGCGGGCTGGTCGGCGCACATCCTGGAGCAGAAGCGGACGGGGCGCCTGGTGCGCCCGTCGGCGAAGTACGTCGGCCCGTCGACGCGCAGTCCGCGGGAGATCGACGGATACGAGCAGCTGGCGGACCTCGGGAACTGAGGCCCGGAGCAGGCTCTGACGGGCGGAGGGTTCCGTGGCGCCCCCGCGCCCCGTCCGTCAGATCTTGCCGTGCACGTGGGCCGTGCGGTGCTTGTCCAGGCGGAGGCCGAACTCGGCGAGGAAGCGGGGCGTGAGCTCGGGCCAGCCCCAGAAGGTGAAGCCGAGGCTGCCGTACGCGAAGGCGCTGTCCATGCCGGTCCAGTCGGTGAGCGGGGACTCGGCGCGGCAGTGCGCGCAGCGGACCGGCGCGTCGGTACCGGCGAGCCAGGCCTGCTCGGCGACGGCGAACGGGTCCCAGGCGCCGGGGATGTCGTCCCACGTCTCCTCGTCGCGGAACTCGGTGGTCTTCCCGCAACGCGGGCAGTCGGCGCCCGAGGGTTCCGCGTACTGCCCGGCGTCGAAGACCGTGCGGGTGGTCACGACCTCCAGGCCGCCCGCCTGCCACGGTTCGCTCCAGCCGCCGCTGTCGACGACGGCGCGGTGACGGGGCCCCGGCGGGTACCCCGGTCCGCCGCCGAGGACGGGCTCGGTGCGGTCCGGGCCGACGACCCCTTCGGCGACGAGCCATTCGACCACGCGCGCGGCCATCGGCACGGCGTCCGCCTCGGAGATCTCCGTGTCGACGATCGTCTGGAAGTAGTCGCCCATCAGTGCCCCCGTGGCTCGGTACGGTCCAGCTGGACCGTACCGCGGCGGGATGGGCGGCGTCCTCCACGGCGGTGAACGCAAGCGTTGCCGGCGGGTCCGGAGAGGGGCGGGCGCGGACGGGTGGAGCCCGCCGCCCGGCACGCGCAGGGCCGGCGCGGAGGCCCGGTCGCACCCGTCGCGCACCTGTGCCGTGCCTGTGGCGAGTCTGTGTCATTCCCACCCCAGTCTGGGATGGGCGTCGCGGCGCGCCTCGTTGACACACCGCTGTCTGCGTGGCGCTCCGACGCCTCCGGCCTCACGGCCGGGGGCGTCGTCCAGTTGTTGAACGTTCCGGCTGTCGTCCACGGCAGCCCTCACTGCCAGTTAGGCCAAAATGACACACAAGGGACGCATCGTCTTCGCAGCCGCCCTCACCGCCACCCTGGGCCTCGGACTCACGGCCTGCAACGACGGCGAGGACTCGGCATCGACCCAGGAATCGCCTTCGGCCTCCGCCCCGGCATCGTCCGACCCGGGCAGCGAGAGCCCGTCCGCCGATACCGGCGACGACGCCGCCGCCCCGGCCGACGGTGACGTCGCCGCACCGGGCACGAAGCTCAAGATCGGCGACCGGGCCATCCTGCCGTTCAAGTACGGGACCGAGAAGAAGGGCACGATCGCCGTGACGGTCACGGCGATCGAGAAGGGCGCCGAGGCCGACATGGCCGCGTTCGGCGAGAAGGCGAAGGGCATGACGCCCTACTACATCCGCATGAAGGTGGAGAACGTCGGCGGCACCGACCTGTCGTACTCGTCGCTGAAGCTGCGCGGCAAGCTCGCGGGTGGCGGCCCCACGGGCGTCATTCTGATCGGCGACCTCCCGGGCAAGTGCGACAGCGAGTCGGCGCCCCGCGAATTCGCCGCCAAGGGCGCCTCGTTCGAGACCTGTTCGCTCAGCGCCACGAAGACCGATCCCATCGCGGCCGCCTCGTTCGAGGAGGGTGACGCGTACAGCGACAGCCCGGTCCTCTGGACCAGCTGACCACCCGTTCCCGAGTCCGCCGGCCGGGCATCCCGTCCCTGACGGATGCCCGGCCGGCGGCCCGCCCGCGCTCTACAGCTTTCCGGCGAGGAGCACGGCGCGGTGGCCGCCCGGCCGGTGGCCGACCTCGCGCTGTCGCCGAGTCCTGACGCGGGCGGGCGCGCGCGCTGCCGGGTGTCAGGGCAACGGGCGCGTCAGCCAGACCACTTCGCCCTTGTCCTCCACGGTGACGCGGTCCCGCGCGAACCCGAGCTTCTCCAGGACGCGGAACGACGCGGTGTTCGCCGCGTCGACGGTCGCCCCGATCCGCTGCCGCCCGGTCGCCGCGGCGGCGTCGAGCACGGCGCGGGCGGCTTCGGTGGCGTAGCCGTGGCCGTGCACGCGCCGGAACAGCTCGTAGGCGATCTCGGGCTCCTCCAGGGTGGAGCGGCCGATGATGAGTCCGCAGTACCCGATGAAGTCGCCTTCGTCGCGGCGCTGGATGGGCAGCAGGGCGATCCCGGTCGTCCCGGTCGCGGTGATCAGTTGCGCGATGAGGTTCCGGGTGTACGCGAGCGTGTCCGTTCCCTCGCCGCGTTCGGCGCGCAGGGCGCGGAGTTCGGCGGCGTCCGCGTCGGACCACGGGCGCAGGATCAGCCGCTCGGTCTCCAGGTGGAACGACATCGTCTCGTACGCGGTCATGCCCAAGCCCTCCAAGGGAACCTCACGGACCGTGCGGGTCAGGGCCGGTCCAGGCCCCACGTCTGGAGGACGAACGGCCGGCCCTTCTCCTCGCCCTTGATCAGCGGCACGTCGAGCAGGCGGAAGCCCGTCTTCCTCGCCACGGCGACGCTGGGCGCGTTCTCGGCCTCCACCTCCAGGATCAGCTGGTCCACGCCCAGTTCCCCGAAGGCGTACGCGGCCATCACCCGCACCGCCCGCGCCGCCAGGCCCTGGCCGCGGTGGGCGGGGCCGACCGCGTAGCCGATCTCGTTGCCCTCGGGGGCGCGCCGCAGCATGACCTCGCCGAGTGCGGCGCCGCCGTCGGTGGTGATGGCGAGCAGGATCGTCGTGCCCTCCCGCCGCAGCTGCCGGGCCCGGTCCAGCCGCGTCCGGGCGGCCTTCTCGTCGAAGGGCGAGACGATCGGGGTCCAGTGCGCGACGTCGGGGTGGTCGAAGAGGTCCGGCATCGCGGCCAGGTCCGCCTCCGTCCAGTCGCGCAGGACGAGACCTTCGCCCGTGAGTTCGACGTGGTCGGGGAAGGGGGGTGGGGTGCTGCCGCTCATGGTGCGGACCATATACGGGCAACTCGCTGACACCAAGGCGTTTCCTGCGCCACACTCTGGCTCCGGACCATGACAGAACGGTCCTGACCAGTGAAAGGCGGGACCCTCATGTTCGACGACATGCGGCAGTTACGGAAGGTCGTCCGAAGACGGGACGCGCTCCGATACGGGGGAATCGGCCTGCTCACGGTCGCCCTGGCGGCCTGCTCCCGGGACAAGGGAACCGACGGATCGCTGGAGGCGCCGGGCGCGGCGGGCAGACCGGCTGCCACGCCAACGGTCGCCGGAGCGGCGGTCGAGGCCTTCGTCAGCGGCGCCTGGAAGCTCTCGTACTCCCCGGAGGGACGGGTCAACGACGCGTATCAGCGGATCGCGTTCACAGGCCGCCGGTGGAGTCTCGACGGGGACGACGAGACGGGCTCCTTCGAGCTCTCCGGGAGCGAGCTGGTGGTCCGGGTCGACGGCCGGACCTCCGACAACGTATGGGCCGCGTCCGGCATGCCCGCCACAGTCGGCGAGAAGGCCGCCCACACCCTCCAGTGGGGCCATGACGAGGAGTCCGGCCCCGTCGACCCCGGCTCGCCGGTGGACACCACACCCACGCCGCTGCCCGTCGTCTGGGACGGCAGAACGCTCAGGATCCGGGCCGGGAACGGCCTGGAGATCACGGCCGTACGCGCCTGAGGCGGCCCGGCCCCTCAACCCCCCGGCCCCCTCACCCCAGCGACTCGTCCACCAGGGCCGCCCACTGCGCCACGACCCGCCCCCGGCGGGCCGTGTCGTCGGTGAGGACGTTGGCGAGGCCGAGGCCGCGGGCCATGTCGAGGAGGCCCTGGACGGTCTCGCGTACGCCGGGACGGGTCTCGTCGGCGTTCAGGAGACCGACCGCGATGCGGTGGGTCTCGCGGCCGACGCGGGCTTCGAGTTCGGTGACGCGGGGGCGGAGCTGGTCCTCGTTGGAGGCGGCGACCCAGAGCTGGAGCGCGGCGCGGAAGAGCGGGCCGGTGTAGAGGTCGACGAGGGCGGCGACCACCGCGGCGCGGTCCTGGTCGGGGACGGCGCGCAGCGCGGCGGAGCGTTCCTCGGCGACGTATTCGACGGCTGCGGTGAACAGGTCCTCGCGGGTCGGGAAGTGGTGCTGGGCGGCGCCGCGGGAGACCCCGGCGCGCTCCGCGACGGCGGAGACGGTGGAGCCTGCCCAGCCGTGTTCGGCGAGGCAGGCGACCGCGGCCGCCAGCAGCCGCCGGCGGGTGGCGCGGCTGCGGTCCTGCTTGGGTGGGGTCAGAGCCGCCATGCGGGATCCCGTCGTTCCAGGAAGGCCGTCATCCCCTCCCGTGCCTCGTCGGAGGCGAAGAGTGCCGCGGAGCGGGCGATGAGGTCTTCGGCTAGCTGGTCGAAAGTCTCCCGCACAGTAGCCGTGACCAGCTCCTTCGATGCGGCCAGCCCCAGGGGCGAGGCTTGGCGCAGTCCGTCGAGTACCGGTACGAGCGCCTTGTCCACGTCCTCGGCGGCGAGCGTGACGAGGCCGGTCCTGGCGGCTTCGGCCGCGTCGAAGCGTTCGCCCGTGAGGTAGTAGCGGGCTGCCGCGCGGGGGTCCAGGCGGGGCAGCAGCGGCAGGGAGATGACGGCGGGGGCGAGGCCGAGGCGGGATTCGGTGAGGGCGAAGGAGGAGTCGGGGCCGGCCACCGAGATGTCGCAGGCGCCCAGCAGTCCGAGGCCGCCCGCCCGGACGTGACCGGTGACCCGGGCGACGACCGGTCGGGGGAGGGTGATGATCTGGCGCATGAGGGCGACGAAGGCGTGCGGGTCGGCGGGGGCCCTGAGGTCCGCGCCCGCACAGAACGTGTTGCCGGTGTGGGTCAGGACCACCGCCCGTACGGTGTCGTCCGCCGCGCAGGCGGCGAGCGCTTCGGACAGTCCCGCCACGAGCGATGCGCTCAGGGCGTTGCGGTTGGCCGGGGAGTCGAGTGTGAGCGTGGTGACACCCCGGTCGTGGGTGGGCGGGGCGAGGGTCATGACTGCCTCTTCTCCCTGTCGCGCAGTTCGCGGCGGAGGATCTTGCCGGATACCGCGCGCGGGACGGCGTCGACGAACTCCACGCGGCGGATCTTCTTGTACGGGGCGACCTGTGCGGCCACGAACGCCATGACGTCGTCCGCCGTGAGGTCCGGAGTGGCCGGCTGGCGTACGAGGAAGGCCTTCGGGATCTCGTTGCCGTCGGCGTCGTTCACGCCGATGACGGCCGCGTCGGCGACGGCCTCGTGGGTGAGGAGGAGCGCTTCGAGTTCGGCGGGGGCGACCTGGTAGCCCTTGTACTTGATGAGTTCCTTGACCCGGTCGACGACGAAGAGCCAGCCGTCCGCGTCGACGCGTCCGACGTCGCCGGTGTGCACCCAGCCGTCGCCGTCGATCATGGCGTCGGTGTCTTCGGGGCGGCCGAGGTAGCCCTTCATCACCTGGGGGCCGCGGATGAGGATCTCGCCGTCGGCGTCGATGCCGAGGTCCGTCCCGGGGTCCTCGATGGACGTGATCCGCATCTCGGTGCTCGGCAGCAGCTTCCCCACGGCTCCGGGCGGCGGGTTCTCCACTTCGAGGGGCACGACGTGGGTGCCGGGCGAGAGCTCCGTCATGCCGTACGCCTGCCGTACGGCCGGTATGCCGAGGCGGGCGGAGCAGGCGGCGGCGAGGTCGGCGTCCAGGGGTGCGGCGGCGCTGACGATGTACTCCAGCGAGGACAGGTCGTAGTCGCCGACGGCCGGGTGCTTGGCGAGGGCCAGGACGATGGGCGGGGCCACGTACAGCCCTGTGATGCGGTGTTCCTGGATCACGCCGAGGAACTGGTCCAGGTCGAAGCGGGGCAGCACGACGACGGTGGCCCCGCAGCGCAGCGGGACGTTCATCAGGGCGGTCAGCCCGTAGATGTGGAAGAAGGGGAGAACGGCCAGGATGCTGTGGCCGGGTTCCATGGGGATGAAGGGGCGCAGCTGCTCCAGGTTGGTGCCGATGGAGCGGTGGGTGAGCATGACGCCCTTGGGGGCGCCGGTGGTCCCGGAGGAGTACGGGAGTGCGGCGATGTCCTCCGGGCCGAACGCGATCTCGGGTTCGGGGGCGGTGGAGCCCAGCATGTCGAGGACGGACGTGTGGCCCTCGGCCTGGTCGCAGACGAAGATCTCCCGGACGCCGCCGGCGAGTTCGGCGGCCCGGCGGGCGACGTCGAGGAACAGGGACACGGTGACGATCCAGCGGGCGTCGGAGTCCTTGAGCTGTTTGGCGAACTCCTCGGCGGTGGCCAGCGGATGCACCGTGGTGACGGCCGCTCCGGCGCGCGTGGCCCCGTAGAAGACGGCCGGGTAGGCGATCGTGTTGGGGCTGTGCAGGGCCAGCACGTCTCCCTTGCGCACGCCCGCTTCGGCGAGGTGCGCGGCGATGCGGCGGTGGAACGTGTCGAGCTGGGCGTACGTGACGGAGAGGCCGTTCGTTCCGTCGATGAGGGCGACGGTGTCGCCGAAGGCGGCGGCCCCGCCGAGGACCGTTTCGTGGATGGGTGTTTCGAGGGCCGGAACGTCTTCGTACTCGCTGTGGAACACCATGACGGTTCCCTTCGACGCGGGCAGGGCGGGCCGTGGACGGTTGGCTGGAGCCGGTGAGGGCTCAGTAGGACTTGGGCAGGCCCAGGGACTGGTGGGAGACGTAGTTGAGGATCATTTCCCGGCTGACGGGCGCGATCCGCGCCACCCGGGAGGCGGTGATGAGGGAGGCGAGGCCGTACTCGCGGGTCAGGCCGTTGCCGCCGAGGGTCTGCACCGCTTGGTCGACCGCCTTGACGCAGGCCTCTCCGGCGGCGTACTTCGCCATGTTGGCGGCCTCGCCCGCGCCGATGTCGTCGCCCTCGTCGTAGAGCCGGGCGGCCTTCTGCATCATCAGGCGGGCCAGTTCCAGTTCGATGTGGGCCTGGGCGAGCGGGTGCGCGATGGCCTGGTGGGCGCCGATGGGCTCCTTCCACACCTGGCGGGTCTTGGCGTACTCCACGGCGCGGTCGAGCGCGAACCGGCCCATGCCGATACCGAAGGCGGCGGTCATGATGCGTTCGGGGTTGAGGCCCGCGAAGAGCTGGAGGAGTCCGGCGTCCTCCTCGCCGACGAGTGCGCCGGCCGGCAGTCGTACGTCGTCGAGGACGAGTTCGAACTGCTTCTCGGCGGCGAGGAGTTCCATCTCGATGTGGGAGCGCCCGAAGCCGGGGGTGTCGCGCGGGACGATGAACAGGCAGGGCTTCAGCTTGCCGGTCCTGGCGTCCTCGGTGCGTCCGACGATGAGCGTGGCGTCGGCGATGTCGACGCCGGAGACGAAGACCTTGCGGCCGTTCAGCACCCATGCGTCACCGTCCCGGCGGGCGGTGGTGGTGATGCGGTGGGAGTTGGAGCCGGCGTCGGGTTCGGTGATGCCGAAGGCCATGGTGAGGGTGCCGTCGGCGAGGCCGGGGAGCCACTGCCGCTTCTGGTCGTCGGTGCCGAAGCGGGCTATCACGGTGCCGCAGATGGCGGGCGAGACGACCATCATGAGCAGCGGGGAGCCGGCCGCGCCCAACTCCTCCAGGACGATGGCGAGTTCGGTGATCCCGCAGCCGCCTCCGCCGTACTCCTCGGGAAGGTTCACGCCCAGGTAGCCGAGCTTGCCCGCCTCGGACCACAGGTCCCGCGGGTGTTCGCCCTTGCGGGCGAGGTCGGTGGAGTACTCCCTGCCGTACCGCTTGCCGAGGGCGGCGACGGCGGCGCGCAGCGCTTGCTGCTCTTCGGTTTCCAGGACGGTGCTCATGCGTTCTCCTCAGCGGGGTCTGCGGTTTCGGCGACGACGGCGAGCAGCGCGCCGACCTCCACCTGGAGGCCGGCGACGGCGTGCAGGGCGGTGAGGGTGCCGGAGGCGGGGGCGAGGATGCGGTGCTCCATCTTCATCGCCTCCAGCCAGATCAGCGGCTGCCCGGCCTCCACGGCGGCCCCGGCGACGAGTCCGTCCGCGAGGCGGACGACGGTGCCGGGCATCGGGGCGAGCAGGGAGCCGGGTTCGGTGCGGTCGGTGGGGTCGGTGAAGCGGGGCAGGGCGGTGAAGGCGTACGAGCCGGTGGCGGTGTCCACGTACACCTGGTCGCCGTGGGCGGCGACGGCGAAGTGCCGGGTGACGCCGCCGGTTTCGAGGGTGACGTGGTCGGGGCGGGCGGCTGTGACGCGGGTGCCCGGTTCGAGGGTGAGGCCTTCACGGGTGGTGCGGTAGGCGATGTCGTACGCGCGGCCGTCGGGTTCGCCGCGGTAGCGCCGGAGCCGGGGCTGCGAGGCGACGTTGCGCCAGGCACCGAAGCGGGCGACGCCGCCGGTGGTGGTGCGGCGGGTGGCTTCGGCGAGGGCGGCGGCGGTGGCGGCGAGCCGTTGGCCGCTCTCCTCCGCCTCGGTGGTCAGCGCCGCCAGGTGCCGGTCGTAGAAGCCGGTGTCGAGGCGGGCGGCGACGAAGTCCGGGTGGCGCAGGGAGCGTACGAGGAGCTCGCGGTTGGTGACCGGGCCGTGGATGCGGGCCCGTTCCAGGGCGCGGGCCAGCAGGCGTACGGCTTCGGTGCGGGTCGGGGCGTGGGCGATGACCTTGGCGAGCATCGGGTCGTAGTGCACGCCGATGGTGTCGCCGCCGGTGTATCCGGTGTCCAGGCGCAGGCCCGGCTCGTCCGGCACGTCCAGTGCGCGCAGCGCTCCGGTCTGCGGCTGCCAGTCCCGCGCCGGGTCCTCGGCGTAGAGCCGGGCCTCGACGGCGTGCCCGGTGGGCTGCGGCGGGCCGGCGGCGGGCAGGGGTTCGCCCTCCGCGACCCGTAGTTGCAGGGCGACGAGGTCCAGGCCGAACACGGCCTCCGTGACGGGGTGTTCGACCTGGAGGCGGGTGTTCATCTCCAGGAAGTACGGACGTCCGTCGGCGGCGACCAGGAATTCGACGGTACCGGCGCCCCGGTAGCCGACGGCTCGTGCGGCGGCCGTGGCGGCGTCGTGCAGCCCGTCCCGGAGTCCGTCGTCGAGGCCGGGCGCGGGCGCCTCCTCGATGACCTTCTGGTGGCGGCGCTGGAGCGAGCAGTCGCGCGTGCCGAGCGCCCACACGCCGTCGTGCTCGTCGGCCATGACCTGGACCTCGACGTGCCGGCCGCGCTCCACGTACGGCTCGGCGAACACCTCGCCGTCCCCGAACGCGGACAGCGCCTCGGCCGCCGCGGCCGTCAGCTCGCCCGGCAGATCGTCCAGTTCCCGGACGATCCGCATGCCGCGTCCACCGCCGCCCGCCGCCGCCTTGAGCAGCAGCGGCAGGTCCTCGGCGCGGGCCGAGGCCGGGTCGACGGGCGCGAGCAGCGGCACCCCGGCGGCGGCCATCAGCTCCTTGGCGCGGGTCTTGGACGCCATCAGCTCGATGGCCTTGACCGGCGGACCGACCCAGACCAGTCCCGCGTCCTGCACCGCGGCGGCGAACCCGGCGTTCTCGGAGAGGAAGCCGTACCCGGGATGGACGGCGTCGGCGCCCGCCGCGAGCGCGGCGGCGACCACGAGGTCGCCGCGCAGATACGTGTCGGAGGGCGCGGCCCCCGGCAGCCGGACGGCGGTGTCGGCCTCCCGAACGTGCAGCGCCCCGGCGTCCGCGTCGGAGTACACGGCGACGGTCGCGATGCCGAGCGCGCGGCAGGTGCGGAAGATCCGGCAGGCGATCTCACCACGATTGGCGACGAGGAGTGAGTGAATAGTGGTTGTCAAGGGAGAACTCTTTCCGCTAGATCACCGCAACCATCAATTGAGGAACCCCGATGGCGAGCAACCACCTCCGCGAGAGCGGCGGCGGTTTAGCCGCAAAGAGGGGCCCCTCACATCCGGAAGACGCCGAAGCCGCCGCGGGCGCCCTCGACCGGTGCGGTGTGGATGGCGGACAGGCACATCCCGAGGACGGTCCTGGTGTCGCGCGGGTCGATCACCCCGTCGTCGTACAGCCGCCCGGACAGGAACATCGGCAGGGACTCGGCCTCGATCTGCTGCTCGACCATGGCGCGCAGCGCGGCGTCCGACTCGTCGTCGTAGGGCCGGCCCTTCGCGGCGGCTGACGCGCGGGCGACGATGGAGAGCACCCCGGCGAGCTGCTGCGGGCCCATGACGGCGGACTTGCTGCTGGGCCAGGCGAACAGGAAGCGCGGATCGTAGGCCCTGCCGCACATGCCGTAGTGGCCGGCGCCGTAGGAGGCGCCCATCAGGACGGACAGGTGCGGGACCCTGGAGTTCGACACCGCGTTGATCATCATCGCGCCGTGCTTGATGATGCCGCCCTGTTCGTACTCCTTGCCGACCATGTAGCCGGTGGTGTTGTGGAGGAAGAGCAGCGGGATGTCGCGCTGGTTGGCGAGCTGGATGAACTGGGTGGCCTTCTGCGACTCCTCGCTGAACAGCACGCCCTGCGCGTTGGCGAGGATGCCGACCGGGTAGCCGTGCAGCCGGGCCCAGCCGGTGACCAGGCTGGTCCCGTAGAGCGGTTTGAACGCGTCGAAGTCCGAGCCGTCGACCAGCCGGGCGATGACCTCGCGCGGGTCGAAGGGCACCTTCAGATCGCCGGGCACGATGCCGAGCAGTTCGTCCTCGTCGTACTTGGGCGGTTCGGCGGGGCCCGGATCGGGGTGCGCCTTGCGCCAGTTGAGGCGGGCGACGACGCGGCGGGCCTGGCGCAGCGCGTCGTGCTCGTCGACGGCGAAATGGTCGGCGAGACCGGAGGTGCGGGCGTGCATCTCGGCGCCGCCGAGCGACTCGTCGTCGCTCTCCTCGCCGGTGGCCATCTTGACCAGGGGCGGGCCGCCGAGGAAGACCTTGGACTGCTCCTTGATCATGACGGTGTGGTCGGACATGCCGGGGACGTACGCGCCTCCGGCGGTGGAGTTGCCGAACACGACGGCCACGGTCGGGATGCCGGCGGCGGAGAGCCGGGTGAGGTCGCGGAAGAGCGCCCCGCCGGGGATGAAGATCTCCTTCTGGGACGGCAGGTCGGCGCCTCCCGACTCGACCAGGCTGATGCAGGGCAGGCGGTTGGTGAAGGCGATCTCGTTGGCCCGCAGCGCCTTCTTCAGCGTCCAGGGGTTGGAGGCGCCGCCGCGTACGGTCGGGTCGTTGGCGGTGATCAGGCACTCGACGCCCTCCACCACCCCGATCCCGGTGACGAGCGAGGCGCCGACCGCATAGTCGCTGCCCCAGGCGGCGAGCGGCGACAGCTCCAGGAACGGGCTGTCCTCGTCGACGAGGAGCTCGATCCGCTCACGGGCCAGGAGTTTGCCGCGCGAGCGGTGCCGCTCGACGTACTTCTCGCCGCCGCCTTCCAGCGCCTTGGCGTGTGCGGCGTCCAGCTCGGCGAGCTTGTCGAGCAGGGCGGCCCGGTTCGCGGCGTATTCGGGGCTCGCGGTGTCGAGCCCGGTGGGCAGGACGGTCATGCGTGCACCTCCGGTGCGTGGGTGCTCTCCTGCGGGGACAGCAGGGCCACGGGTATCTCCAGCCGGCGCGAGCGCAGCCACTCCCCCACGGCCTTGGCCTGCGGGTCGAAGCGGTGCTGCGCGGCGACGCCTTCGCCGAGGAGCCCGTGGACGGTGAAGTTCAGGGCGCGCAGGTTCGGCAGGACATGGCGTACGACGGGGAGGCCGGCGGTCTCCGGGAGGAGTTCCCGCAGCCGCTCGACGGTCAGCTCGTGGGCCAGCCAGCGCCAGGCCTCCTCGCCGTCGGCCCACACCCCGATGTTGGCGTCGCCGCCCTTGTCGCCGCTGCGGGCCCCCGCGACGAGCCCGAGGGGTGCGGTCCGGGTCGGGCCGGCGGCCAACGGCTCGGGCAGCTCGGGCTGTTCGACGTCGGACAGGGCCAGCGTGCGGGCGGGCGGCTCCTGCGCCTCGCGCCGCCCGTCGGGCAGCACGGCGACGTGCTTCACGTCCCCCGCCGGTACGTACCGGGCCTCGAACACCCCGTAGGGCGCGCCCTTCCCGGGCGGGGCGGTGACGTGGAAGCCCGGGTAGCTGCCGAGGGCCAGCTCGATCGCGGCGCCGGACAGGGCGCGCCCGACGGCGTCGGGGTCCTGGTCGCGGACGACGAGCCGGAGCAGGGCGCTGGCCGTCTCCTCGGTCGGGGCGTCGGCCCGGTCGGTCCGGACGAGCTCCCAGCGCACCTCGTCGGGCTCCCGCCCGGTCCGGGCGAAGGCGTCGGCAATCTGGTCGCGGACGAGCCGCGCCTTGGCGTCGACGTCGAGTCCGGTGAGCACGAAGACGACCTCGTTGCGCCAGCCGCCGAGCCGGGTGAGCCCGGCCTTGAGCGTGGGCGGCGGGGCCTCGCCGCGGACCCCGGAGATCCTGACCCGGTCGGGGCCGTCGGCGGCGAGCCGTACGGTGTCGAGCCGGGCGGTGACGTCGGGGCCCGCGTACCGGGCGCCGCCGGTCTCGTACAGCAGCTGGGCGGTGACGGTGCCGAGGTCGACGACGCCGCCCGTGCCGTCGTGCTTGGTGATGACGGACGTGCCGTCGGCGTGGATCTCGGCGACGGGGAAGCCGGGGCGGCGGATGTCGTGGCCGCGGAAGAAGGAGTAGTTCCCGCCGGTGGCCTGGGTGCCGCACTCCAGTACGTGTCCGGCGACGACCGCCCCGGCGAGCGCGTCGTGATCGTCCGGGCCCCAGCCGAAGTGGGCGGCGGCGGGTCCGGTGACGAGGGCTGCGTCGGTGACCCTGCCGGTGACGACGACGTCGGCGCCGGCCCGCAGACAGGCGGCGATGCCCGCACCGCCGAGGTAGGCGTTGGCGGTGAGGAAGCCGTCGGGCACGGGCAGGCTGTCGCCCTCCACATGGGCGACGCGCACGGGCACGCCGACCTTCTCGGCCAACGCCCTTACCGCGTCGGCCAGTCCGGCGGGGTTCAGCCCGCCCGCGTTGGTGACGATCTTCACCCCGTGCTCGTGGGCGAGGCCGAGGCCCTCCTCCAGCTGGCGCAGGAAGGTGGTGGCGTAGCCGCGCCCGGGGTCC
This sequence comes from Streptomyces sp. OR43, assembly GCF_008042275.1. Taxonomy (GTDB): domain Bacteria; phylum Actinomycetota; class Actinomycetes; order Streptomycetales; family Streptomycetaceae; genus Streptomyces. Next base: position 1,227,470 of record NZ_RDBK01000043.1, read on the forward strand.
TTGAGCCGGCTGCGGCCGAGGATGAGCATGGTGAGCTCGGCGAGGTAGTCGCCGGTGAGGACGTCGAGCGGGCCGCCGGTGAGCATCTCGCGCACGGCGTCGAAGCGGTCGCCGTAGAACCCGGAGGCGTTGCCGACCCGCAGCGGCGGGGTCGCCGGTCCGCCTTCGGGGAGCGCGCCGGTGCCGGTCACCGGTCGGCCTTCGGGGAGCGCGCCGGTGCCGGTCACCGGTCGGCCTTCGGGGAGCGCGCCGGTGCCGGTCACCGGTCGGCCTTCGGGGGGCGTCCGGGCCCGGCGGGACCGGCGAAGGCCTGCGCGATGTCCAGCCAGGTGTCGGCGTCGGCGCCCACGGCCCGGACGGCGAGGTCGTCGCGGTGGGCACGCTGGGTGACGAGCAGGCAGAAGTCGTGCAGCGGCCCGGTGACGCGCTGGGCGGCGTCCTCGGGGCCGTAGGCGGTCAACTCGCCGTCCGGGCCTTCCAGTTCCACCCGGAACTCCTCGCCCGGCGCCTGGATTCCCCGGACGAGGAAGGCGTAGTCGCGGGCCCGGACCCCGATCCGGGCCACGTGCCGCAGCCGGGCGGTGGGGGCGCGGGTGACTCCGAGGGCCTCGGCGACGTCCTGGCCGTGGGCCCAGGTCTCCATGAGCCGTCCGGTCGCCATGGAGGCCACGCTCATCGGCGGCCCGTACCAGGGAAACCGCGTCCCGGCAGGCGCCGCCCGCAGGGCCTCCTGGAGGCGCTCGCGGCCGGTGCGCCAGCGGACGAGGAGGGCGTCCGGGCCGTAGGCGGCGACAACTTCCCCGGCGGCCCGGTCAACGAAGCCCTCGGGGTCCTTCATCGCCCTGGCGACCTCGTCGCCGAACCGCTCGGGCTCGGTGACGGCGATCAGCGCGACCTCGTCGGTCCAGCTCAGATGGGCCACCTGATGGGCGATGGTCCAGCCCTCGGCGGGGGTGGCGCCCGCCCACTGCGAGGCGCTCAACCCGGCGACGAGCAGGTCGAGTTCCTCACTCTCGCTGCGCAGGTCGTCGAGCACGGCTGCGGCATCGGACACGGTGCGCTCCCCTCGGGGCGTGGCGGTGTGTCCCGGAGCCTGCCAGCGGAACAGAAAACAATCAAGCATGCTTGCATGATTTTTCCCGGCTCCGGCTCCTCGGGGCCACGGCCGCTCTACGCTTCAGCCGTGGACGACGACATCGCACATGGCATACGGATCAGGCCGGGCGGCCCGTCCGACGCACCCGCCATCCTGCACATGCTGGACGGGGCGGTTGCCTGGATGAACGGCCGCGGCAACACCCAGCAGTGGGGCACGACACCGTATTCGCAGAAGCCCGGTGGGGCGGAGCGGGTGCGGCGGTACACGACCGAGCAGACGCCCTACCTGGCGGAGCTGGGCGGAACACCCGTCGGGGCCATGGTGCTGGGCTCCGGGCCCAGCCCGCAGATGCCCGTCGCGGCGGCCGGGGAACCCGAGCGGTACGTACGGCTGTTGGTGTCGGACCGCCGTCATGCCGGTCTGGGTATCGGGGCGGCGCTCCTGGCCCATGCCGCCGAGGAGACCCGGCGGGCCGGCGTGGAGCTGCTGCGGGTCGACTGCTGGGCGGGTGGCGGGGGCGAACTGGTCGCCTTCTACGAACGCAACGGCTTCGCCCCCGCCACCCGCTTCATGTCCGGGGAGTGGCCGGGCCAGGTGCTGACCCGTCGGGTCGGCTGACGGCCCCGCGTCGGACGGCACCGGCGCTACCGCGCGGGTCGGCTGACGGCCCCGCGTCGGACGGCACCGGCGCTACCGCGCGGGTCGGCTGACGGCCCGCCCCGGGCGACGGCCGGCGCTACTGCCCCTTCTGTGCCGCCTCCGCCATCTTCGCCGTCGTGCTGGCGCCGTCCAGCGCCTCGCGGATGATGTCGGCGTGGCCGCTGTGGTGGGTGATCTCGCGGAAGATGTGCCACAGGACGTGACGGACGGTCCACCGGACCGGCTCCGGGGGCGACCACGGGTAGGCGGGCAGCGTGACCTCGCGGTCGAGATCGGCCTCCTCGCGCACCGTACGGTCGAAGTCCGCGGCCGCGGCGTGGAAGGCCTCCAGCAGCTCGGGCAGCTTCTCCGTGTCGGTCATCCGCTGGCCGTCGGGGTCGAGGTCGGCCCAGTCGACCTTGGCCGGGGCGGTGCCCTCGATCACGTCCAGCCAGCTGCGCTGCACGAGCCCGAGGTGCTTCAGCAGACCGCCGAGCGTCAGCTCGCTGACGGTCGTGCGGGCGCGGGCCCGGGTGTCGTCGAGGTTCTCGACGGTGAAGAGAAAGTTGGTGCGCTGGTCGGTCACGAGCGCGAGCAGATCGTCGCGTTCCGGCATGTTTTCCTCCAGGTCGGATATCGCGATCACCCTAGGTTCGCGACCCCGGCCACGCAGCCGGAACACGTTCATCCGCCCGTGCTTCCCTCCGGCGCCCGCTTCCCGGCGCCCCGCACCTGGCTGCGTACCGCCCCCATGCTCGCGCCGATGACGAGCGCGATGGCCAGGGCGTCCGTGGTGGAGAGGGCCTGGTCGAGGATGAGGAAGCCGGCCGCGGCCGCGATGGCGGGTTCCAGGCTCATCAGGATCGCGAAGGTGGGGGCGGGCAGCCGGCGCAGCGCCATGAGTTCGAGCGTGTACGGCAGGACCGAGCTCAGCAGCGCGACGGCGGCGCCCAGGCCGAGCGTCGAGGGGACGAGGAGCTTCGAGCCGGATTCCATGATGCCGAGCGGCAACGAGAGGACCGCGGCCACCACCATCGCCAGGGCCAGTCCGTCGGCCTGCGGGAAGCGGCGGCCGGTGCGGGCGCTGAAGACGATGTACGCCGCCCACATGGCACCGGCGGCGAGCGCGTACACGGCGCCCACTGGATCGAGCCGGTCGAAGCCGCCGCCGCTCAGCAGCAGCACACCGCCCAGCGCGAGTCCGGCCCAGACCACGTTGACGAGGCGGCGCGAGGCGATCACCGAGAGGGCGAGCGGGCCCAGCACCTCCAGGGTCACGGCGGCGCCGAGCGGGATGCGGTCGGCGGCCTGGTAGAAGAGCGTGTTCATGCCGCCCATCGCGAGGCCGAAGGCCACCACCGTGCCCCAGTCGGCCCGCGAGTGGCCGCGCAGCTTCGGCCGGCAGACGACGAGCAGCACGAGAGCCGCGGCGGCGAGCCGCAGCGTCACGACACCGAGCGCGCCGGCCTTCGGCATCAGCAGCACCGCGACCGCCGAGCCGAACTGGACGGAGAGCCCGCCCGCGACCACCAGCGCGACCGGTGCGAGCGCCGCCCTGCGCCCTCCGGTCCGGGGTCCTTCGCCGAGGACGGTGACCGCTTCGGGGACGGCGACTGCTGCGGCCGGTTCTGCCGCGGTGCCCTGGTTGTTCACCTGCTGGCCCGACTTTCTGAGTTCACGAGGAGAAAAGTGCAACACAATGCACTTCTCCATTGAAGATACTGCACTCATCCCGTGCAGCCCATTCCTTTACCGTAGGCACCGGCGCGCGGCGCGTGAAATGCCGATTGGGCTCCCGTTATGCTCCACACGCATGAGCACCGGACCGAGCGCGGGCGGCACGACGGGCAAGAACGCAGGCAGCGGAGCCGGAGGCGCCCACCGCGCCCTCGAGATCCGCCATCTGCGGGCGTTCCTCGCCGTCGCCGATGAGTCCAGCATCACCCGGGCCGCGGCCAGGCTGCGCCTCACCCAGCCCGCCGTCTCCCGCACCCTGGCCGCCCTGGAGCACCATCTCGGCCTCCGGCTCGTCGACCGTTCCACCCACCATCTGGACCTCACCCCCGAGGGCGTCGCCTTCCGTGACCGGGCGGCCGTGGCGGTCGCCGCCTTCGACGCGGCGACCGATGCCGAGGGGCTGCGCCGGTGGCCGTTGCGGCTCGGTCACGCCTGGTCCGCGTTCGGCCGCTACACCACCCCGCTGCTCCGCGACTGGCAGGAGCGCTACCCGCGGACCCCGCTGGAACTCCGCCGGATCGACGACCGCACCGCCGGCCTGACCCGCGGCGAGGTCGACGCCGCCCTGCTGCGCGGCCCCGTGGACGCGCCGGGGCTCGTCACGGAGGTGCTGTACGAGGAGGAGCGGGTCGCGGCCGTGGCGGCGGACGGCCCCCTCGCCTCCCGCGCCACGCTCCGGCTGGCCGATCTGGCGACCGSCACGGTCGTCCTGAACACCGTCTCCGGCACCACCACCCCCGAACTGTGGCCGCCCTCAGCCCGCCCCGCCGCCACCCTGACCGTCGCCAACACCGACGACTGGCTGGCCGCCATCGCGGCGGGGCGCGGGACCGGGGTCTCCGGCGCGTCGACAGCCGGCATGCACCCGCACGCCGGGGTCGCCTACCGCCCGCTCGTGGACGCCCCGGCCCTCCCGGTGCTGCTCGCCCGCCGCGACGCCCCCGGCCACCCGGCGCTCGACGACCTCGCCGCCCTGGCCCGCGAGATCGTGGCCCGGGACGCCCCCTAGGGTGCTCGGCTCCCTCGAACGACTCCGCCCCTTCAAGCTCCTCCGGCGAGTGAGGAGCGGGCCCCCGGGGGCGCCACCGGGACGGTCCACGTTCCGCTCAGCGGGACCACAGGTCACCACACCCCCGCCACCGGCTAGCTTCCCGCTGACAACGGACCGTCGAAGGTGGCCTCCTCCATGAAGTTCACGCTCGCACTGGCCATGATCCCGCTGGACCAGCTCACGTCCCTGGCCAGGACAGCCGACGAGTGCGGCTTCGCCGCCGTCGCACTGCCGGACTCGGTGTTCTTCTCGGAGCGCGCGGCGGCGAAGTACCCCTACACGCCGGACGGGCGGCGGATGTGGAGCGAGGAGACCCCGTTCGCCGACCCGCTGATCGCCGCCGCCGCGATGGGGGCCGTCACCGAGTCCCTCGTCTTCCGGACGAACGTGCTGAAGCTCGGCTCCCGTAACCCGCTGCTCCTGGCCAGACAGGTCGGAACGGTCGCGAACCTCACGCGGGGGCGGTTCGAGCTGGGTGTCGGGGTCGGCTGGGCGCCCGAGGAGTTCGAGTGGTGCGGGGTGCCGTACGGGCGCAGGGGCGCGCGGGTCGACGAGATGATCGAGGTCATCAGACTCGTGCTCGGCGGAGGCATGGTCGAGTACCACGGCGAGTTCTACGACTTCGACCGGCTCCGGATGAGCCCCGCTCCCCCGCGCGAGGTTCCTTTCATCATCGGCGGCCACACGGAGGCGGCGCTGCGGCGGGCGGCCCGGACCGGCGACGGGTGGACATCTGCGCTGATGCGGTTCGACGAGCTGACGGCGACCGTGGCCCGGCTGCACCAGCTGCGTGCGGAGTTCGGTACGACGGACCGCCCGTTCGAGATCCTGGCGTCGGGCGCCGACCGCCACGGGGCGGACGGCTACGCGCAGTTGGAGGCCGTGGGTGTCACCCACACGACGGTGATGCCGTGGGCGGCGAAGGGCCTGGCGATGGACTGCCCGGTCGAGGCGAAGCAGGACGCCCTCAGGGAGTTCGCGGCCGAGCACATCAGGTGATCGGGCGGGCCGGCCGGGGCTCCGGGCCCGTCGCCGCCTCCAGTGCCTCCGCCAGCACCTCCGCCAGGTGTCTCGCCCGTACGCCTCCCAGCTGGGCCAGCTGCGTCCGGCAGGAGAAGCCGTCCGCCAGGATCTCGGCGCCCGCGGGCGCCTCCCGTACCGCCGGCAGCAGCTGGTCCTCCGCGCAGGCCACCGAGACCTCCCAGTGGCCCCGCTCGAAGCCGAAGTTGCCGGCCAGACCGCAGCAGCCGCCCGCCAGCTCGCCGTTCAAACCCGCCCGTTCGCGCAGCCGGCGGTCCGCCGCGTCGCCGAGCACCGCGTGCTGGTGGCAGTGCGTCTGGCCGGTGACCGGGCGGTCCAGGCGCGGGGGCCGCCAGTCGGGGGCGTACGTCTCCAGGTACTCGGACAACGTGTGCACGGAGGCGGCCAGTTGGGCGGCCCGGGGGTCGTCGGGGAGAAGCTCCGGGAGATCCGTGCGGAGGGTGGCCGCGCAGCTCGGTTCGAGGACGACCAAGGGATCGCCCAGCGAGACGCCCATCCGGTCCAGGGTACGGCGCATCACCCTGCGGGCCCTGTCCAGCTGGCCCGTTGACACATAGGTGAGGCCGCAGCACAGCCCGCTCCCGGGGAGCAGCGTGGTGCGGCCCGCCGCCTCCAGGACCCTGACCGCCGCCCGGCCCACCTCGGGTGACAGATAGTTGGTGAAGGTGTCGGGCCAGAGGGTGACCACCTCGTCGTTCGAGAAGATCGCCGTCCCCTTGCCCCACCGCCGCCCGAGCCACCGGATGAACGTCTCCCGCGCCAGGACCGGGATCCCGCGTTCCGGCGCGATGCCGGCCAGCCGCTTGGCCAGGCCCGCGAGTGGCCGCACCCGGGCCAGGGCGTTCAGCGCCCCCGCGAAGGGCGACGCCATCCGCAGCCACCGGGGCAGCCATCCCATCGCGTAGTGCGCGGCGGGCCGCAGCCGTCCCCGGTAGTGGTGGTGCAGGAACTCCGCCTTGTACGTGGCCATGTCCACGCCCACCGGGCAGTCGCCGCGGCAGCCCTTGCAGGACAGGCACAGGTCGAGCGCGTCGCGTACCTCCGTCGAGCGCCAGCCGTCCGTGATCACGCCGCCCGCGTCGCCGGCGAGCATCTCGTGGAGCAGCCGGGCCCGGCCGCGGGTGGAGTGGGCCTCCTCGCCGGTCGCGCGGAAGGAGGGACACATGACGGACGGGCCGGAGGCCTGTTCCGTACGGCACTTGGCGACGCCGACGCATCTGCGGACGGCCGCGGAGAAGTCGCCGCCGTCGTGCGGGTAGCCGAACGCGACGTCGACCGGCTTCTTCGGGAGCACCGCGAAGCGGAGGTTCTCGTCGAGGCGGGCGGGGCGGGCGAGGATGCCCGGGTTCATGCCGCCGTCGGGGTCCCAGAGGTCCTTGAACCGGCCGAAGAGGGCGACGAGTTCGTCGCCGTACATGCGGGGCAGCAGTTCGGCGCGTGCCTGGCCGTCACCGTGCTCGCCGGACAGGGAGCCGCCGTGGGCCATGACCAGCGAGGCCAGGTCCTCGGAGAAGCGGCGGAAACGGGCCACGCCGTCGGTGCTCAGCAGGTCGAAGTCGATCCGGACGTGGATGCAGCCGTCGCCGAAGTGCCCGTACGGGGTTCCGCGCAGCCCGTGTTCGGCGAGCAGGGCGCGGAAGTCGCGGAGGTAGGGGCCGAGCCGGGCGGGCGGCACGGCGCAGTCCTCCCAGCCGGGCCAGGCCTCGCTGCCCTCGGGCGTCCGGGTCGCGGTTCCGGCCGCGTCCTCGCGGATCCGCCACAGGGCCCGCTGCCCGGCCGGGTCGGTGATGACGGCGGCGTCCACCGCGTCGGCGGACGCGGCGCGCACGAGGCGTTCGGCGTGCGCGCGGGCCTCGGCCGGGGTGGCGCCGCCCGTCTCGGCGAAGAGCCAGGCGGCGCCCCGGGGCAGCCCGGCCGGTTCGCGTACGAGGTCGGCGGCCATGCCCTCGACGGTCAGCGGGTGGAAGGGCAGGAGGCCGGGGGCGGCCTCGGCGGCGGCGGACTCGTCGGCGTAACCGAGGACGGCGAGCGCGCGGGCGGCGGGGGCCTCGACCAGGCGCAGCGTCGCCTCCGTGACGACGCCGAGCGTGCCCTCGCTGCCGCAGAACGCGCGGGCGGGGTCGGGTCCGTGCTCGGGGAGCAGGGCGTCGAGGGCGTATCCGGAGATGCGGCGCGGGAGTTCGGGGTATCCGGTGCGCAGCAGGGCGAGGTGGCCGGCGACCAGTTCGCGGAGTCCGGCGGGGCCTTCGGCGCCTCGTTCCAGGCGCAGGGTGTCGCCGCCGTAGCGGGCGACGGTCAGGGCGTGGATGTTGTCGGCGGTGGTGCCCCAGGCGACGGAGTGGGAGCCGCAGGAGTTGTTGCCGATCATGCCGCCGATCGTGCAGCGGCTGTGGGTGGAGGGGTCAGGGCCGAAGGTGAGCCCGTGCGGGGCGGCGGCGGCCCGCAGGTCGTCCAGGACGACGCCCGGCTGGACCACGGCGGTACGGGCGGCGGGGTCCAGTCGGACGACCGACCGCAGGTGGCGGGTGAGGTCGAGGACGACGCCGGTGCCGGTGGCCTGCCCGGCAATGGACGTGCCGCCGCCGCGCGGCACGACGGGCACGCCGTGCGCCCGGCAGACGGCGAGCGTGGCGGCGATGTCGTCGGCGTCGCGCGGGGCGACGACTCCGAGCGGCACCCGCCGGTAGTTGGAGGCGTCCATCGTCGCCAGGGCCCGCGCGGTGGCGTCGAACGCGACCTCGCCCCGTACGGACGCGCGCAGTTGACGGACGAGCGCGTCGGGGGTGCCGCCGTGCGGAGCGTTGCCGGATGCCATACGGCCAGGATGCCGCCGGTCCGGCGGCCGCGTCCGGCCGCCCCGCCCGGCAGCCCCCGTCCGTTTCCGCCGATTACGTCAGTACGTCGGAATATGCCGGACTCACAAACACAAATGGAACAGAGAACGCCACAAGTTCTTCCCAAACAGATCGTCAATTCTCATATAGTGACTCAGACTTGTCTGGGAATCATGTGTTCCAGTTGTCGCATTTGGTCACCGCAGTCACGACTCGTCCGAACCGTCCCATCCGTCACCGTCCGCTCCCCGAGGACTCCGCTTGCGCCCCTCAACCCGGCCGACCGCACTGGCCCTGCTGGTCACCGTGGCCCTCACCGGATCCCTGTGTCTGTGGGCGGCCGCCGCCGCCCCCGACTCGGCCAGGACCGCAGTGGCCTGGGGGTCGAGCGCCGCCGCAGTGCTGCTCTCCGCCGCCGTCGCCACCGCCGTACACGCCCGCCTCACCGCGCGCCGGCTCCGCGAGCTGCTCGCGGCCGAGAGCGGGCGGTTCACCGCCGAGACCTCGCGGATGGTGTCGGCCTCCGCCGCCGACGCCCAGCGGTTCACCGCCGAGACCGCCAGGATCAAGGCCGCGGCAGCCGCCGAGACGGCCCGGGTCGTCAAGGAGGCCGCGGCCGGCGCCGAGCAGCTCAGCGTCGACAACGCGCGCCTCAAGGCCCGCGCCGCCCGCAGCGACACCGAGCGCTCCGCCGCCGTCGCCGCCTGTGCCAACGCCGCCGGCCGCATGCAGGCCCTGGCCACCAGCATGCTCGCCGACCTGCGCGACATGGAGCACCGGCACTCCGCCGAGGACGTCCTGGGCGACCTGCTGCACCTGGACCACCGCACCGCCCAGGCGGGCCGGCTGGCCGACTCCATCGCCGTGCTGACCGGCGCCCGCTCCGGGCGGCGCTGGGCGAAGCCGATCGTGATGGAGTCCATCCTGCGCGGCGCGATGGGCCGGATCAGCGGATACCAGCGCATCCGCCTCCACTCGACCAGCGATGTCGCCATCGCCGGCCACGCGGCCGAGGGCGTCATGCACGCCCTGGCCGAACTCCTCGACAACGCCGCGAACTTCTCGCCGCCCACGGCCGAGGTCCACGTGTACGTGGAAGAGGTCCCGGCCGGCATCGTCCTGACCGTCGAGGACAGCGGTCTGGTCATGAGCGACGTGCAGCTGCGCCGCGCGGAGCGGGCCGTCTCCTCGACCGACCAGGACCTGACCGGTCTCTCCGGCACCCGCCTCGGCCTCGCCGTCGTCGGCCGTCTCGCCCGCAAGCACGGTCTGACCGTCTCGTTCCGGCCCTCCGCGCGCGGCGGCACGGGCGCGCTGATGATGCTCCCGCAGGAGATCATCACCCGCACCCCGACGCAGGCCSCCGAGCCCGCCGCCGAGCCCGCCGTTCCCGCCATCCCCGTCCCTCGCGAGCCCGAGCCCGAGCCGGTCCACGCCTCCGGCGCCGACCGCACCGCCGCCGCACCCGACGAGGCCCCCGACACCGCCCGCCCCCAGGAGCCCCTGCGTTCCGACTCCGGCTCGGAGACCACCGGCGGCCTTCCCCGGTTCGGCGAGAGCGGCCTGCCCAAGCGCTCGCGCGGCCGCACCCTGGCCGCCGCCGAGTCCCGCGCGCGGGCGGCCTCCGAAGCGTCGGAGGCCGAAACGGCCGACGGCTCCACCCCCCGGACCCGTACGTCCGACCCCAAGGCCCAGGCAGCCCGCTTCAGCAGCTTCCGCCAGGCCGTACGGCCCAACTCCCCGCACCCGGAAGGCAACACCCGATGACCGCGACCACCGACGAGAAGCTCAACTGGCTGCTGGAGGGGCTCCTGGAGCGCACCCCCGGCGCCCGTCACGCCCTCGTGCTGTCCAGGGACGGCCTCAAGCTGTGCCGTACCCCCGAGCTCTCCGTCGACCAGGCGGACCAGCTGGCCGCGATCTCGGCCGGAATCCAGAGCCTCTCGCACGGCGCGTCCGTCGAGTTCGGTGACGGCACCGGCGGCGTACGTTCCGCGATGGCCGAGTTCTACGGCGGCGTGCTGTTCATCGTGGAGGCGGGAGCAGGCGCCCACCTCGCGGTCGTCGCCTCCGACACCGCCGACGTCGGCCTCGTCGGCCACAACATGAGCGAGCTCGTCGAGCAGCTGGGCGAGCACCTCGTCGCCCCGCCGCGCGATCCCGCCCCGGCCACCGAGACCGCGACCGTATGACCCGGCCGGCCACCGAGACCGCGACCGTATGACCCCCCGCCCCCGCCCCGGCCGGGACGACGACCCGGACCGGCTCTACACCCTCACCGGTGGCCGCAGCCGGTCCGATTCGGCCGTCTTCGACCTGGTGACGCTGGTCGTCTCCGAATGCGAGCCGGCCCCCGGCATGCAGTCGGAGCACGTCACGATCCTGCGGCTGTGCGAACGGCCCACCGCGGTCGTCGAACTCGCCGCCGGACTGAACCTGCCCGTCAGCATCGTGCGCATCCTGCTGTGCGATCTGCTCGACACCGGCCGGATCAGCGCCCGCCACCCCCGTACCGCCCGTGTCGCGGACCGGCTCCCCGACCCCGACATCCTGGAACAGGTGCTCGTTGGACTCCGCAACCTCTGACCGTGCCGCCCTGCAGGCCACGGCCGACAACGGACTGAAAATAGTCGTCGTCGGCGGCTTCGGGGTCGGCAAGACCACCATGGTCCGATCCGTGAGCGAGATCCGTCCGCTCAACACGGAGGAGACGATGACCCGCGCGGGCGAGGCCGTCGACCACCTCGACGGGGTGCAGTCGAAGACGTCCACGACCGTCGCCTTCGACTTCGGCCGGATCACGCTCGACGCCCGCTCCGTCCTCTACCTCTTCGGCGCACCCGGGCAGGAGCGCTTCTGGTTCCTGTGGGACCGGCTGTTCTCCGGCACGCTGGGCGCCGTCGTCCTCGTCGACACCCGGCGCCTCGCCGACTCCTGGTACGCCATCGACCGCCTGGAGCACCACGGCATGCCGTTCATCGTGGCGTGCAACGACTTCGGCGGCCCGCTCCACACCGAGCAGCAGATCCGCGAGGCGCTCTCCCTCTCGGACGACGTACCGCTCGTGGAGTGCGACGCCCGGGACCGGTCCTCCAGCAAGTACGTCCTGATCACACTGGTGGAGCACCTGTACGCCCTCTCCCGGGGCACGGCCGGCTCCACCGCCTCCTCCTCCGCCGCCGCCACCCGTCCGGAAACCGCTCCGGAGAAGACCCCGGAGCCCACCCCGTGACCCAGCCGCCAGAACCACCCCCGGGCTGCCCCGCGCACGGCCGCGCACCGCTGTCCGGTCCGCGGTTCCAGACCGAACCCACCCAGCTGTACCGGGAGATGCGCCGCGATCACGGCTCCGTCGCCCCCGTCGTCCTGGACGGCGACATCCCGGCCTGGCTGATCCTCGGCTACCGCGAACTGCACCAGGTCACCAGCGACCCGGTGCTGTTCAGCCGCGACTCCGACCTCTGGAGCCAGTGGGAGCACATCCCCGACGACTGGCCGCTGCTCCCGATGATCGGCCGCAAGCAGCCGTCGATCCTCTACACGGTCGGCCCCCGGCACGTCGAGCGCGCCCGGATGATCAGCAACGCCCTGGAAGCGGTCGACCCGTTCGCCCTCAAGCGGTACGCGGAGGAGTTCGCCGACGAACTGATCGACCGGTTCTGCTCCAAGGGCTCGGTCGACATCATCGCCGACTACGCGATGCTGCTCCCCGCCCGTGTCCTGGCGAGGATCTACGGCGTCAGCGACGAGACCGGCGACGCGCTCGTCGGCTCGATCAACGACATGATCGACGGCCGGGAGCGCGCCCTGGCCGGCCAGCAGCACCTCGGCACGTCGATGTTCCAGCTGCTGGCCGACAAGCACGCCGAACCCGGCGACGACGTCGCCACCCGGATGCTGGCCGACCCCGGCGGCTTCACGGACGAGGAGGTCGCCCAGGACCTCATGGTCATGATGGCCGCGGGCCACCAGCCGACCGCCGACTGGATGGGCAACTCGCTGCGGCTGATGCTCACCGACGACCGGTTCGCCGCCTCGCTGTCCGGCGGCCGGCACAGCGTCGCCGAGGCCATGAACGAAGTCCTGTGGGAGGACACCCCGACGCAGAACGTCGCCGGCCGCTGGGCCTCGCGCGACACCCATCTCGGGGGCCGTCACATCCAGGCCGGCGACCTGCTGCTCCTCGGCATCGCCGCCGCCAACGCCGACCCGCAGGTGCGCACCGACGGCTCCTCGCTCACCGGTGGCAACAACGCCTTCCTCTCCTTCGGCCACGGCGAGCACCGCTGCCCGTTCCCGGCCCAGGAGACCGCCGAGGTCATCGCCCGTACCGGCATCGAGGTCCTCCTGGACCGCCTCCCGGACATCGACCTGGACGTCCCCGAGGAGCAGCTCACCCGACGCCCCTCCCCATGGCTGCGGGGCCTGACGGACCTGCCCGTCGCCTTCACACCCACCCCTGCCACAGGTTCCGCCCCCGGAGGCCAGAGATGACCCGCATCGCCCTCGACCCGTTCGTCGCCGATCTCGACGGCGAGAGCGCCGCCCTGCGCGCCGCCGGACCGCTCGCCGAGGTGGAGCTGCCCGGCGGCGTGCACTGCTACGCGGTCACGCACCACGCGGAGGCGCGGCAGCTGCTGACCGACTCCCGGATCGTGAAGGACATCAACGTCTGGGGCGCCTGGCAGCGCGGCGAGATCCCGATGGACTGGCCGCTGATCGGCCTGGCCAACCCGGGCCGCTCGATGCTGACCGTCGACGGCGCCGACCACCGCCGGCTGCGCACCCTGGTGGCGCAGGCCCTCACCGTGAAGCGCGTGGAGCGGCTGCGCGCGGGCATCGAGGCGCTGACGACGGCGAGCCTGGACCGGCTCGCGGCCCTGCCCAAGGGCGAGAAGGTCGACCTGAAGGCCGAGTTCGCCTACCCGCTGCCGATGAACGTGATCAGCGAGCTGATGGGCGTCGACGGCGCCGACCACCCGCGCCTCAAGGAGCTGTTCGAGAAGTTCTTCTCGACGCAGACGCCGCCGGAGGAGGTCCCGCAGATGATGGCGGACCTCGGCACCCTCTTCACGAAGATCGTCGACGCGAAGCGGGCCGAGCCGGGCGACGACCTGACCAGTGCCCTGATCGCGGCCTCCGAGGACGGCGACCAGCTCACCAACGAGGAGATCGTCAACACCCTCCAGCTGATCATCGCGGCGGGCCACGAGACGACGATCAGTCTCATCGTGAACGCCGTCGTCGCGCTGGAGACCCACCCCGAGCAGCGCAAGCAGGTCCTGAGCGGCGAGCTGCCGTGGGAGAACGTGATCGAGGAGACCCTGCGCTGGAACACCCCGACCTCGCACGTCCTGATCCGTTTCGCGACGGAGGACGTGGCCGTCGGCGACAAGGTCCTGCCCAAGGGCGAGGCCCTGATCGTGTCCTTCGGCGCGCTCGGCCGGGACGAGGCGCAGCACGGCCCGACCGCCGGCGAGTTCGACGCGAGCCGCTCCCCCAACCGCCACATCGCCTTCGGCCACGGCCCGCACGTCTGCCCGGGTGCGGCCCTGTCCCGGCTGGAGGCGGGCGTCGCGCTGCCCGCCCTGTACGAGCGCTTCCCGGAGCTGGAGCTGGCCGTACCGGCCTCCGAGCTGCGGAACAAGCCGATCGTCACCCAGAACGACCTGTTCGACCTCCCGGTCGAGCTGGGCTGACCTGGGCAACCCGAGCCCGTCCGGCGTTTGAGGACAGAACCCTCAGCGCCGGACCGGGGTCGTACGGACGTACCTCCAAGGTCCACCAGCCGGATCGCCTGTCTCATCCGACGGACAGGACGCGTAGCCGCTCCACCGAGCGGCTACGCTCCGACTCGTGGCCGACATCCAGATTCCCGCTGACATCAAGCCCGCCGACGGACGCTTCGGCGCCGGTCCTTCCAAGGTGCGGACGGAGGCGCTCGACGCGCTGGCCGCCACCGGTACGTCTCTGCTCGGTACGTCCCACCGCCAGGCTCCGGTGAAGAACCTGGTCGGCGCGGTACGTGAGGGCGTGCGCGACCTCTTCTCCCTCCCCGAGGGCTACGAGGTGATCCTGGGCAACGGCGGCTCCACCGCCTTCTGGGACATCGCGACGCACGGTCTGATCGAGTCGAAGTCCCAGCACCTCAACTTCGGCGAGTTCTCGTCGAAGTTCGCGAAGGCCGCCAAACTCGCCCCGTGGCTGGCCGACCCGACCGTCATCGCCTCCGACCCGGGCACCCACCCGGACCCGCGGGCCGAGGCGGGCGTCGACGTCTACGCCTTCACGCACAACGAGACCTCGACCGGTGTCGCCGCGCCGGTCAAGCGCGTCGCGGGCGCCGACGAGGGCTCCCTGGTCCTGGTGGACGCGACCTCGGGCGCGGGCGGCCTGCCGGTCGACATCGCCGAGACGGACGTCTACTACTTCGCCCCGCAGAAGTCCTTCGCCTCCGACGGCGGCCTGTGGATCGGCGTCTTCTCCCCGGCGGCCCTGGAGCGCGCGGCGCGCGTCCACGCCTCCGGCCGGCACATCCCGGAGTTCTTCTCGCTGCCGACGGCGATCGACAACTCCCTGAAGAACCAGACGTACAACACCCCGGCGCTCGCCACGCTCTTCCTACTGAACGAGCAGCTGACCTGGATGAACACCCAGGGCGGCCTGGAGTTCACGACCGGCCGCACGGCCGCCTCCTCCGGCCACCTGTACGGCTGGGCGGAGGAGTCGAAGTACGCGACCCCGTTCGTCACGGACCCGGCCAAGCGCTCCCGCGTCATCGGCACGATCGACTTCGCGGACGAGATCGACGCGACGGCCATCGCCAAGGCGCTGCGCGCCAACGGCATCGTCGACACGGAGCCGTACCGCAAGCTGGGCCGCAACCAGCTGCGCGTGGCGATGTTCCCGGCGATCGACCCGTCGGACGTCCAGGCGCTGACGGCGTGCATCGACTACGTGATCGAGAAGCTGTAACGCCTCCGCACCTGAGGAACGGCCCTGCGCACACGCCCGTGTGTACGCAGGGCCGTTTCTGCTTCACTCGGCCGAGCCCGTCCGATTCCTGAGGGCGCGACGTTCACGGCTCACCCAGCCGCCACCGCTCCTCCCCGTCCTCCCACTCACCGGTCCGCACCAGCCCGGCCGCGGCGGCCACCGCTGCCGAGGCCGCGTGACGGGGGTGGATGTGGGCGATCACGGTACGGACCGCTCCCCCGCCCATCAGGTGCGCGACCAGACCGGCCGCCGCCTCCTTCGCGTACCCCCGCCCCTGCCACCGGGTCCCGGTCACCCAGGCGATCTCCGCGCCCGCCCCGCGCACCGTCGCCTGCACATAGCCCGCGAGGCGGCCCTCGTCCCGGATCCGCAGCACCCAGTTCCACCAGAGCTCGTCCGGGTCGGGCGAGCCGGCCGTCTGCCGTTCGTACCGGGCCCGCAGTCCTTCGGCCGGCTCCGGGGCGCCGCCTGTGAAGGTGTGCAGGGCCGGGTCGGCGAGGACGGCCGCCATCTCGTCCGCGTGCGCCACCCGCAGGGGCTCCGCGTCGAGACGGGCGGTGGCGAAGGACGCGGGCCCGTGGTTCGTCGTCATAGACCGACGACCCTACGCCGGGCCCCCTCGCCGCCTGCTGCCCGCTGCCACCCGGCGTGAGGCGTAACGTCACACGGTCTCCGCCGCTGCCGCCCGCACGATGATCTTGCCCTGGTTCTCGCCCCGCAGCATCCCCAGGAACCCGTCCACGATGCCGCCGAAGCCGTCGACCACGGTCTCGTCGAGGGTGACGCGTCCGCTTTGCAGGTGCGGCACGATGAACTCGTACAACTCCTCCTGTACTTCGGGGTGGTTGCGGACCAGGAAGCCCTCCATGCGCAGGCTCTTCTCGACGATGTCGGGAAGGTTGCGCAGGGCGTAGGGCGTGCCGGTGCTGTTGTACTGGGCGATCGTGCCGATCCGCACGATCCGTCCGTACTCACGCAGCGCGGAGATCGCCGCTTCGAGGTGCTCGCCGCCGACGTTGTCCATGTAGAGGTCGATCCCGTCGGGCGCCGCCCTGGTGAGCAGCTCGGCCACGGTGCCCGAGTGGTAGTCGAACACCTCGTCGTAGCCGACGTGTTCGGTGAGGTGGGCGGCCTTCTCCGCCCTGCCCGTGCTGCCGATCAGCCGTCCCGCACCCATCAGCCGGGCGAATCGCCCGGTGGCCGTGCCCACCCCACCGGCCGCCGCCGACACGAACACGTCCTGCCCCGCGCGGAATCCGGCGATGCGGGTGAGACCGACGTAGGCGGTCAGGCCGGTGCCGCCGAGGATGCTCAGGTGCGCGGAGAGCGGTACGCCGTCGAAGCGGGGGATCGTACGCGCTTGTTCGCGGGTGACGACCGTGTGGGTTCGCCAGCCCTGCCGGTGGAAGACGATCTCGCCCTCGCGGAGCCCCGGATGGCGGGAGTCCACGACCCGGCCGATAGCGCGGCCCTCCAGGGGGGCGTTCAGCGCGAAGTCCCCGTCCATCATTTCGCGGTGGTAGGGGTCCACCGACCAGTACAGGTTCTCCACCAGCGCCGTACCCGGGCCGGGTTGCGGCATCGCGGACTCGACGAAGGCGAAGTGGTCGGGGGTGGGGAAGCCGTGGGGGCGGGCGGTCTGGTGCACGGTGAGCGCTGTCTCGGTCATGGCGGTGACCGTACGGAGGAATGCGCGGGCCGGGCAGAGGGTTGCGCTCATGGAACGGCCCCGTCCATGAAGGATCCTCATAGAAGCAGGTGGGACCCCCTGTGCAAGCCGCATCCCGCGTTTCCCCCGCACCCGCGACCACGGCGGCTGCCGCCGCCGACCTCGCCCCGCACGAGCTCCGCATCCTCGTGGCCGTCGACCGGGAGCGCGGCTTCTCGGCGGCCGCCGCGGTCCTCGGGCTGACCCAGTCCGCAGTCTCGCACTCCATACGCGTGTCCGGGTGGAGACCACTCCGTCGCGCGACGCCCGCCCCCGACCGCACCGCAGCGGCTGCGCATCGCCGGGCGGGCGTCGCGCGACGGAGTGGTCTCCACCCGGACCGTGGCGGCCACCTGGCTCGCCGGGGCCGGTACGGCGCTGGTCACGGCGCTCCTGGTGAGGTTCTGTTCGCCGGCCGGAACGGAGGGGGTGCTCGCGGGGGCCGTACTCGGCTGCCTGCTGGGCATGGCCGGGGCCCAGGGGTTCACCAACATGTTCGACCCGCGGGAGAAGTCGCTCCTCAACCGGCTGGTCTCCGCACTCCTGCTCGCCCTCCCTCTCGGTGCGGGCGGTGCCGCCATCGACAACGCGGCCACGGACGAACTCTCCGGGCGCTTCGTCGTGATCGCGTTCGCGGCCTGCGTGGCCGCGCTGACGGTGGGCGTACTGATAGCGGACCAGCTCATCACCCGTCTGCGTCTGTCACCGCGTGCGGCGCTGATCCTCTCCATGAGCGGCTGGATCAACGGCGTCGGCGCCTGGGCGGTGCTCGCCCACCGCAGCCCGCTCGAGACCGTCGGCGCCGTGCCGGTCGCCTGCGGCGTGTGGCTCGTCACCGCCGCGGTGCTGGGCCGGATCCTGGCCCCGTCCGCGCACCGGAGCGGCCGGGCGGGGTGAAACCCGCCCCGCCGCGGAGATCCACCCTTGCTTCGAGCGGACTCGAAGGCGTTGGCTTGTCCTCATGAAGTACACGCAGCTCGGACGCACCGGACTCAAGGTCAGCCGCCTCGTCCTCGGGACGATGAACTTCGGCCCCCAGACCAACGAGAGCGACAGCCACGCGCTCATGGACGCCGCCCTGGACGCGGGCGTCAACTTCTTCGACACCGCCAACGTCTACGGATGGGGCGAGAACAAGGGCCGTACCGAGGAGATCCTCGGCACCTGGTTCGCGCAGGGCGGCGACCGTCGCGACAAGGTCGTGCTCGCCACCAAGGTCTACGGGAACATGGGCGCCGACGGCGAGGCGTGGCCCAACCACGACAAGCTGTCCGCCCTCAACATCCGCCGGGCCGTCGACGCCAGCCTGAAGCGGCTGCAGACGGACCACATCGACCTGTACCAGTTCCACCACGTCGACCGGTCCACCCCGATCGACGAGATCTGGCAGGCCATCGACGTACTGATCCAGCAGGGCAAGATCCTCTACGCGGGCTCGTCCAACTTCTCCGGCTACAAGATCGCGCAGGCCAACGAGAGGGCCCGGCAGCGGGGCAGCTACGGGCTGGTCAGCGAGCAGTGCATCTACAACCTGATGGAGCGCGGCGCCGAGATGGAGGTCATCCCGGCCGCCCAGGAGTACGGCCTCGGAGTCATCCCCTGGTCGCCCCTGCACGGCGGGCTCCTCGGCGGCGCGATCCGCAAGGAGCGCGAGGGCGGCGGCGCCCGGTCCGTCTCGGGCCGCTCCGCCGAGGCGCTGGCCGACCCGAAGGTGCGGGCGCAGGTGCAGGCGTACGAGGACCTGCTGGACAAGCACGGTCTGGAGCCCGGCGAGGCGGGCCTGGCCTGGCTGCTGACCCGGCCCGGTGTCACCGGTCCGATCTCGGGTCCACGGACGCGGGAACAGCTCGACTCCGCGCTGCGCGCGGTGGAGCTGGAGCTCTCGGAGGAGGTGCTGGGCGCCCTGGACGAGATCTTCCCCGGCCCGGGCCCGTCGCCGGAGAACTTCGCCTGGTAGCCGGTTCAGCCGGTTCCCGGGGACCCGGGCTCCGGTACGGCCGTCCTCGGCGCGGGCTCAGCCCCCGAGGGCGGCCGCCAGGGCGACGACGACGAACATCAGCACGAGCACGGCCGCCATAATGCGGTTTCTGGTCTTCGGGTCCACCCGACGAGCGTAACCGCCCGCCTCACCGTCCCAGCGGCCAGGCCCGCACCACCTCGTACCGCGGCTGCTCCCCCGGCACCCCGTCCACCGGCAGACGACTGCGTACGAGGCTGAGCTCGGCCGCCTCCCAGTGCAGGCCCTCGAAGCCCTCCAGCGCCGCGGTGAACGGGGTCAGATCCGCCGGAACCCGGCTGCGGGCCAGGGTCAGGTGCGGGGTGTAGCGGCGGTGCTCCTCCATCGGCACCCCGGCCCGGCGCGCGGCGGCGTGGGCGCGCTCGGCCAGCAGCCGCAGGGTGTCGAGTCCGCCCGCGGCGCCCGCCCACAGCGCCCGTCCGTCGAACCGGCCGGCCCCGTGGATCCGCAGCGGGAACGGCTCGGTCCGGTGCGCGGCCCGCTCCAGCCGGCTGTACAGGTCCGGCAGCAGCTCCTCGTCGACCTCCCCGAGAAAGGCCAGCGTGTAGTGCCAGCCGGGCGTCCCGGTCCAGCGCAGGGTGCCGGCGCCGGGCAGCGAGCGCAGCGGGACCACGGCACGGCGCAGCTCCTCGACCGCGGGGGCCGGTGGCAGGACGGCGGCGAAGAGTCTCATGCG
Organism: Streptomyces sp. OR43; assembly: GCF_008042275.1. Lineage (GTDB taxonomy): Bacteria > Actinomycetota > Actinomycetes > Streptomycetales > Streptomycetaceae > Streptomyces. Next base: position 1,247,268 of record NZ_RDBK01000043.1, read on the forward strand.
GGGAGTCTGGCAGGCGCCGGCGCGCCGGCCTACGGGATACGGCCCCGCCCGATTCCCCGGGCGGGGCCGTGATCGCGTCCGTACCGGCGGCTCTCAGGCCGCCGTCGCCAACTGCTCGCGCGGGACGAACCGCACGTGCGGGCGGCCCGGGCGCAGGTCGACCTTGAGGCGCAGGCCGCCGACGCGGGCCAGCATGAAGCCGACGCCGAGCGCGGCCACCAGGGAGAACGCCCCGCCGACCGCCATGCCGGTGCGGACGCCGTACGCGTCGCTGATCCAGCCGACGATCGGGGCGCCCACCGGCGTACCACCGGCGAAGACCATCATGTAGAGGCTCATGACCCGGCCGCGCATGGCCGGGTCGGCCGCCATCTGCACGCTGGTGTTCGCGCTGATGTTGGTCGTCAGGCCGATCATCCCGATCGGGACGAGCAGGATCGCGAAGATCCAGACGGACGGCGCCATGGAGGCGACGATCTCCAGCACGCCGAAGACCGTACCGGCGGCCACCAGCATCCGCAGCCGCGAGGAGCGGCGGCGGGCGGCGAGGAGCGCGCCGGCCAGGGAGCCGGCCGCCATCAGGATGTTGAAGAACGAGTACATCCCGGCGCCGCCGTGGAAGATCTCGTCCGCGAAGGCGGTCAGCCAGATCGGGAAGTTGAAGCCGAACGTGCCGACGAAGCCGACCAGGACGATGGGCCAGATCAGCTCGGGACGCCCGGAGACGTAACGCAGCCCCTCACGGAGCTGTCCCTTGGCGCGCGGGATGACGACGGCCTTGTGCAGTTCGCTCGTACGCATCATCAGCAGGCCGACGAGCGGTGCGAGGAACGACAGGCCGTTGAACATGAAGGCCCAGCCGCTGCCGACCGAGGTGATCAGCACACCCGCGACGGCGGGACCGACGAGCCGCGCGGACTGGAAGTTCGCCGAGTTCAGACTGACGGCGTTCCGCAGCTGCGCGGGGCCGACCATCTCGGAGACGAACGCCTGCCGCGCCGGGTTGTCCACGACCGTGACCATGCCGAGCAGGAAGGCGATCAGGTAGACGTGCCACACCTCGACCACACCGGAGAGCGTGAGGACGGCGAGCGCGATCCCGCACAGGCCGAGTGCCGCCTGGCTGAAGAGGAGGAGCTTGCGCTTCGGGAGCCGGTCGGCGATGACGCCGCCGTACAGGCCGAAGAGCAGCATGGGGAGGAACTGGAGTGCCGTGGTGATACCGACGGCGGTGGCGGACCCGGTGAGGCTCAGGACGAGCCAGTCCTGCGTGATGCGGGACATCCAGGTACCGGTGTTGGAGATCACGGCGCCGGTTGCGAACAGGCGGTAGTTGCGGATCTTCAGCGACGAGAAGGTCCCGCCGGGCTTGCTCTCGTGGGTGGAAGTCGGTGCGGGGGCGGAGTCTGCTCCGGATCCCGTACTCAAAAGGGTTCGCCTCCTCGGGCGTGGACATTGCGCTGACTGACGGGGATGCGGCGGTGGGGCGGTGCGCCGGTTCCGTCCGGCGCGGCCCGCTCCGCTACAGGTGGGCGAGCTTCTCCAGCACGGGCGCCGCGTTGCGCAGCGTCTCCCACTCGTCCTCGTCCAGGCCTTCGGCGAGGGTGGTCAGCCAGGCGTTCCGCTTGGAGCGGCTCTCGGCGAGCATGGCTTCCGCCTGCTCGGTCTGGCTGACCATCTTCTGACGACGGTCATCGGGGTGCGGTTCCAGCCTGACCAGTCCCTTGGCTTCGAGCAACGCGACGATGCGGGTCATCGACGGCGGCTGCACATGCTCCTTGCGGGCCAGCTCACCGGGGGTGGCCGAACCGCAACGCGCGAGTGTGCCGAGCACCGACATCTCGGTGGGGCTCAGCGACTCGTCGACGCGCTGGTGCTTGAGGCGCCGGGCGAGCAGCTCACCGTCTATCCGCAGGCTGAGCACTGTCGATCCCATGGCAAGCAGGGTTACGTCCCGCGAGGCCGACGCGCGTGACTTTCCGGAATCGACTCACTCGTTTGGGTGATCGATTGGTGATTTGGGCCTCGCGCGTGTACCACCGAGTGGTCTTTAGGTTGGGTAATGAGTTACGCTAACGAACATGCCTGACCTGATCCACGACAGCGACAGTGCCGCCGCCGTGAGCTCCCTTCGTTCCGCCGTCATGCTGCTCGGCCGGCGC
>NZ_RDBK01000043.1:1249529-1287043 GCF_008042275.1 Streptomyces sp. OR43
GTTCGGCCACCCCCGGTGAGCTGGCCCGCAAGGAGCATGTGCAGCCGCCGTCGATGACCCGCATCGTCGCGTTGCTCGAAGCCAAGGGACTGGTCAGGCTGGAACCGCACCCCGATGACCGTCGTCAGAAGATGGTCAGCCAGACCGAGCAGGCGGAAGCCATGCTCGCCGAGAGCCGCTCCAAGCGGAACGCCTGGCTGACCACCCTCGCCGAAGGCCTGGACGAGGACGAGTGGGAGACGCTGCGCAACGCGACGATGCGGGTCATCGACGGCGGCTGCACATGCTCCTTGCGGGCCAGCTCACCGGGGGTGGCCGAACCGCAACGCGCGAGTGTGCCGAGCACCGACATCTCGGTGGGGCTCAGCGACTCGTCGACGCGCTGGTGCTTGAGGCGCCGGCCGAGCAGCATGACGGCGGAACGAAGGGAGCTCACGGCGGCGGCACTGTCGCTGTCGTGGATCAGGTCAGGCATGTTCGTTAGCGTAACTCATTACCCAACCTAAAGACCACTCGGTGGTACACGCGCGAGGCCCAAATCACCAATCGATCACCCAAACGAGTGAGTCGATTCCGGAAAGTCACGCGCGTCGGCCTCGCGGGACGTAACCCTGCTTGCCATGGGATCGACAGTGCTCAGCCTGCGGATAGACGGTGAGCTGCTCGACCGGCTCAAGCAGCACGCCGCCAAACGCGGAATGAGCGTCCAGGACTATGTGGTCCGGACGCTCATTCGCGACGATTTCGACGAGCGCTTCCAGGCGGCCGTCGACGAGACGGAGAAGTTCTACGGAGCGGAGGGGGTCACGGCCGAGGAGGTCACCTGACGGACCTCCGGGCCGTGAGCCCGCGCCCCTGCTTCCCAGTGGATCACGTGAGGCCGAGCGCCGGCATCGCGTAGTAGAAGACGAAGACCGCCGACACCGCATACATGGCCACCGGCACCTCGCGCCCCCGCAGCCCCGTGACGATGCTCGCGAAACCGGTGCGGGCTCCCTCGCCGACGCCCGCCGTGGACTCCACGAAGCAGGTGCCCGCCGATGCGGAGCTCGCACCGCCCGCGGCGACCGCGATGCCGTCGACGAACAGCACCTTGTTGATGCCCGGGAAGTTGCCGTCCTTGTCGGTCAGCTTCGCCTCGTCACCGACGCCGAGGATGGTGCCCATCGCGTCGAAGAAGCAGGACAGCAGCACGGTGAAGACGAACAGGATGCCGGTGAGGACACCCACCTTGTCGAAGCCGCCGAACAGGCTGACATCGCCGATCAGCCCGAAGTCGGGCGAGGCGACCGGGTTGCCCGGCCACTCGGGCACGGTCAGGCCCCAGGCCGTGGCCGGCAGATCGGTGACCGCGTCGATGATCAGCGCGACACCGGTCATCGCCACGATGGAGATCAGGATCGCGCCCGGCACCTTGCGGACGATCAGCGAGAGCGTGAGCAGCACACCGAGGACGAAGATCAGGACGGGCCAGCCGTTGAGGTGACCGTCGCTGCCCAGCTGGAGCGGCACGGTGGTGTGCGCGAGGTCCGGGATACGGGAGACGAAGCCCGAGTCGACCAGGCCGATCAGCAGGATGAAGAGACCGATACCGATCGCGATGCCCTTGCGGAGCGACTTCGGTACGGCGTTCATCACGCGTTCCCGCAGCCCGGTCGCGACGAGCAGCATGACCACGACGCCGGCGAGGACGACCATGCCCATCGCGTCGGGCCAGCTCATCCGGGGGGCGAGCTGGAGGGCGACGACGGTGTTGACGCCGAGGCCCGCCGCCAGCGCGATCGGCACGTTGCCGATGACGCCCATGAGCAGGGTGGAGAACGCCGCGGTCAGCACCGTCGCGGTGACCAGCTGGCCACTGTCGAGCTGGTGGCCGTACATGTCCTTCGCGCTGCCGAGGATGATCGGGTTCAGCACGATGATGTACGCCATCGCGAAGAACGTGGCGAAGCCACCGCGGATCTCACGCGCGACCGACGACCCCCGCTCGGAGATCTTGAAGAAACCGTCCAGGCCGCCGGTGGGACGGGGCGACGGAGGCGGAGTGGGGTCGACCGGAGCGGTGGCCGAGGGGGACATGTATGACCTCAGTCGTGCGTAGAGGGGGGTTAAATCTGGTCAGCTTTGGACGTTCACACGAATAAATCGAGACAGTCGTAAGCAGATTCAGTATGAATACATAAGGCAAAGATCGCTATCTCCGCGCGTAGACCCCTGCGCCGACTGGGCTGACCGGCGCTGGAGCGACCGGTAATGGGGGACGCCCCCAAGGGCCGGTCGCTCCCATGTACGCCGCGCATACACTGGCCGCATGGCGAAGTGGACACCGAAGCACGAGGCACCCGAGCCCCTGGAGGGCCCGGTCGTCGCGACCATCACCGGCGGCACGATCCTCTGGTTCGTCCTCTTCCTGGTCCAGCTGCCGTTCTACGGCTGGTTCGACGACCACGGACACCTGTGGTGGGTGTGGACCTGCCTGGCCGGTGCCGGCCTCGGACTGATCGGCATCTGGTACGTACGGGGCCGCGACGCGGCACTCAAGCGGGCCGCCGCCGCGCACCATGATCAGAAGGACGCTCCGGGCGCCACCGCCTGAGAGCGGACCGCCGGCCTGCACCCCCGTACGACCACGGGACCATTCCTCTCCTCCCCCGGTCTGATCTTCCGACTGCTCGGTGGGTGAACCGGACGTTCCGCCCGTACCGTCGGAACCATGACTCAGCGGGCACTCGATCCCTCCGGGGAACAGCCGACAGGTTCCTCCGGACCCCCGGGCTCCGGACATTCCGGCGCCGGCCGGCCGGTGAAGATCGACGCCGGTTCCGAACTCGACCCGGTCCACCCGGTGGACCCGCCCGCCCCGGCCGCCGTCGCCCGCGGACTGACCGCGGCCGAGGTCGCCGAGCGGATCGCCCGCGGCGAGGTCAACGACGTACCGGTGCGCTCCTCCCGGTCCGTGACCGAGATCGTCCGCGCCAACGTCCTGACCCGGTTCAACCTGATCATCGGCGTGCTCTGGGTGATCATGCTGTTCGTCGCGCCGATCCAGGACAGCCTCTTCGGCTTCGTGATCATCGCCAACACGGGCATCGGCATCGTGCAGGAGTGGCGGGCCAAGAAGACCCTGGACAGCCTCGCGGTCATCGGCGAGGCGAAACCCACCGTGCGGCGGGACGGGGTGGCCGCCGAGATCTCCGTCTCCGAGATCGTCCTCGGCGATCTCGTCGAGCTCGGCCCCGGCGACAAGGTCGTCGTGGACGGTGCCGTCGCCGAGGCCGACAGCCTGGAGATCGACGAGTCCCTGCTCACCGGCGAGGCCGACCCGGTGCTGAAACGGGCCGGGGACCCCGTCATGTCCGGCAGCTTCGTCGTCGCCGGCGGCGGCGCCTTCACCGCGACGAAGGTCGGCCGCGAGGCCTACGCCGCGCAGCTCGCCGAGGAGGCCTCCCGCTTCACGCTCGTCCAGTCGGAGCTGCGCAGCGGCATCTCCACCATCCTCAAGTACGTCACCTGGATGATGATCCCGACGGCGATCGGCCTGATCATCAGCCAGCTCGTCGTCAAGGACAACAACTTCAAGGACTCCGTCGCCCGGACCGTCGGCGGCATCGTCCCGATGATCCCGGAAGGCCTGGTCCTGCTCACCTCGGTCGCCTTCGCGATCGGTGTCGTACGGCTGGGGCGCAAGCAGTGCCTGGTCCAGGAGCTCCCCGCCATCGAGGGCCTGGCCCGGGTCGACGTCGTCTGCCTGGACAAGACCGGCACCCTCACCGAGGGCGGTATGGACGTCACCGAGGTCCGCGCGCTGAACGGGACGGACGATCCGTACCTGCGCCGCGTCCTCGCGGCCTTCGGCGCGTCCGACCCGCGGCCCAACGCCAGCCTCCAGGCCATCATCGACACCTATCCCGCCCCCAGGGACGAGGCGTGGACCGTCACCGACGCCCTGCCGTTCTCCTCGGCCCGCAAGTACAGCGGCGCCGCGTTCGACGAGGGCGGCGGCCGGGCGTCGTCCTGGCTGCTGGGCGCGCCCGACGTACTGCTGCCCGAGGCGGACCCGGCGCTCACCGAGATCGAGCAGCTCAACGAGCAGGGCCTGCGGGTCCTGCTGCTGGCCCGGGCGCGGGGCGGACTCGACGCCCCGGACCTCGCCGACGGGGCCGTGCCGAGCGCGCTGGTCGTCCTGGAACAGCGGCTGCGGCCCGACGCCGGCGAGACCCTCGCCTACTTCGCCGAACAGCGGGTCGCCACGAAGGTGATCTCCGGGGACAACGCCGTCTCGGTCGGCGCCGTCGCCGCGAAGCTCGGCCTGCCGGGCGCCGAGCACACCCTGGACGCGCGCAAACTGCCCACCGATCCCGACGCGATGGCCACCGCCATGGAGGAGAACGCGGTCTTCGGCCGCGTCACCCCGCAGCAGAAGCGGGACATGGTCGCCGCCCTCCAGTCCCGCGGCCACACCGTCGCGATGACCGGCGACGGCGTCAACGACGTCCTCGCCCTCAAGGACGCCGACATCGGCGTCTCGATGGGTTCGGGCTCGGAGGCGACCCGGGCCGTCGCCCAGATCGTGCTGCTGAACAACAGCTTCGCGACGCTGCCGTCCGTCGTCGCCGAGGGCCGCCGGGTCATCGGCAACATCACCCGGGTCGCCACGCTGTTCCTGACGAAGACCGTCTACTCGGTGCTGCTGGCCGTCCTGGTCGTCTGCTTCCAGGTCGAGTATCCGTTCCTGCCCCGCCATCTGACCCTGCTGTCGACGCTGACGATCGGCGTCCCGGCGTTCTTCCTGGCCCTCGCGCCGAACAAGGAACGGGCCCATCCGCACTTCGTGCGCCGCGTCATGCGGTACGCGATCCCGTCGGGCACCATCGCGGCCGCCGCCACCTTCACGATGTACCTCATCGCCCGGAGCCACTACTCGGGTACGGGCGCGCTGGACGCGGAGACGAGCGCGGCCACGCTCACGCTGTTCCTGGTCTCGATGTGGGTCCTGGCGATCATCGCCCGCCCCTACACCTGGTGGCGGATCTGCCTGGTGGCGGCGATGGGTCTGGCGTTCCTGATCGTGCTCGTGGTGCCGTGGCTCCAGGACTTCTTCGCCCTGAAGCTGGTGGGCACGGCGATGCCGTGGACGGCGGTGGGCATCGCCGTGGTGGCCTCGGTCGCCCTGGAGTACGCCTGGCGCCTGGTGGGCCGCCGCTTCCCGACGTAACGGCGGCCCGGGGCGGCCCCGGTCCGGGGATCGGTCGAACCAGCGGCCCCGGGTCTCAGTCGAACCAGCGGTCCCGGGTCTCAGTCGAACCAGCGGTCCCGGGCCAGTTCGTCCGTGCGGGACGGGTCCTCCAGCAGGGCCGCGACCTCGAAGCGGCGCGGCCACTGGCCCGCCGCCCAGGCCAGGCCCGCCGCGACGCCCTCCAGGGTCGCTGCGTGCACGACCCCGTCCGGGGTGCGGCGCCAGTCCAGCTCCACCCCGCCCGCCCGCAGTTCGCCGTGCTCGACGTACGTGTCCGGGGTACCGGCGCCGAGCAGGATGCGGACCGGGCCGGGGACCCGGTGTTCCTCTCCCTCGGACGTCACCTCCGCCTCGACGCTTTCGCCGAGCCGCCGCACCTGGAACAGCTCGGCCAGCTCCGCCGCGCTCGCCGGGGCGACGGGCAGCAGCGCCACGCCGCCGGTCAGCGGCAGCAGGTCCGGGGCGTCCGCGATCATCGCGTCCGCCGCGTCCACGACCCGCACCTCGCCGTCGACGACGGCCCGCAGCTCGTCCGGCAGCGTGACCTGCTCCGGATCGAGTTCGGCGAGCGCCGTGTACAGGGAGTGCAGCTGTACGGGGCCGACCGGACGGTCCTCGTCCGCGAGCCGCCCGAGGAGTTCGGCGGCGCCGCCGGGCTCGTCCAGCAGCGCGGCGACCGAGGTCCGCACCCCGAGGGCGCGCAGCACCTGCGCGTCGTCGAAGCCGGTCGCGTCGGCGGAGTCGTACAGACCCGCGAGCCGCGGGTCGCCGCCGTGGGCGCGCAGACCGGCCGGGCGCCGGCCGTCCAGCACCGGGTGGTCGCGCAGCCACCACGCGGTGTACGGGCGGACGGACTGCGTGGTGCCGTCCGGAAGCAGCACGCGGACGGGCTGGGTCAGCGCGTCCCGCAGCGGCGGCCTGGCGAGCAGGGCGAGCGCCTGGGGCCAGGCGTCGTCGTCGACGAGGTCGAGGTCGCGGACGGCGACGATCTCGGTGGCGACCGGCGGCACGGGGGTGTCGGGGAGCTGGTCGAGGATGTCCTCGCACCACACGTCCACGGCGTCCAGCAGCCCGGCGTCGTCGGGTTCGGCGTAGTCGCCGTCGCGGGGCTCCAGTTCGTCCGGGTCCAGAACCACGTCGGTGGCCCGGACGAGCGCGAACGTGGCCAGCACCCCGCAGGCGGTGAGGGGCTGTTCGCCCCAGCGGCCGGCCAGTTCCTCGTCGCACAGGGCGATTTCGCCCTCGCGCACGATCGCGGCGAACGGACTGCCCGGCAGCACCAGTTCACCGGCCGGTGCGAGCTCGCCGTCCTCGTCGGGCAGGGCGAGCGCACCGAGCCAGGGCTCGTCGCCGGGTGCCAGGTCGGCGTCCCGGACCAGGGTGAGGACGGTCTCCACGAGCTCGTCGCCGTCGAGCGCGTCCTCGTCCCAGATCTCGCCCGCGTCCAGCGAACCGGCGACGGCGGCCCGCACCTGCGGGGTCGTCAGCACGGCACGCGGCGTGGCCGGAAGGGCGCCCAGCTTCTCCAGGAGCGGGTGCGCGGCGTCCGGATGCGCGACCTTCAGCCCGAGCCGGCCGAGCCGGTCCAGGACGGGACCGGTCAGCGCGTCGGGCAGCGGGAGGAGGATCTGCCGGGGCCCGATCGTCGTCCGCGGGGCGGCCGGGGCCTCGGGGTCCGCGCCCCGGGACTCCGTACCGGCGAGCGGCACCGGAAGCCCGGAGAGCCGGTCCGGCTCGACACCGGCCAGGCTGTCGTACAGCCGCCGCCACCAGACCGGGTCGCGCTCCAGACCCGCGAGCCGGTCGATCGCCTCGGTCAGCGGCACCCGGGCGACGCCCAGTGTCCGCAGTTCGACGCGGCGCTCAAGTCCCGCGGGCAACAGGCACGGCAGCACCTCGGCCAGCACGGCGACCGTCTCGGCGCCGACGCCCTCCAGCACCTCGGCCTCGATCGGCCGCAGCGCGGTGGTGGCCTTGCGGGCACTCCCCGCGTCCGCGTCCCAGTCGTCCCACCGCTCGGGGTCCGCGGCGGGGTCGCGCGGGGCGGCCGGTTCCAGGAAGGCGACGCCGGGGAGCCGCTCCAGCACGGCGCCCCGCAGCGCGCCGTCCAGTTCGCCCTTGCCGAGCGGTCCGGGCACGAGCCCGATCGTCGCGACGGTCACCGGCTGCCAGTCGGCGAGCAGTTCCGCGTACGCGTCGGCCGCGCGCCGCACCAGGAAGTCGGTGAGCGGACCGGGCGCGGGGTGCCGGCGGGTGGTGTCCAGCGGCAGCGAGGCGATGAGCAGCGCGGGAAAGCCGAGCGGTTCGTCGGTGGGCGTCGGGGCGTGCACGACGGGGGCGGTACGGGGGTGGACCGGGGCGCCCTCCGCGTCCACGGGGACGGCCCAGGTCACCGACCAGTGCGGGCGCAGCCGTTCCTCCAGCGGACGGTCGGCGAGCAGGGCCGGCTCGACCGGGCCCTGGCGGGTGACGGTCCGCCAGCGGTTCGTGCCGTGCCCGGAGTCCTCGACGTGCGTGTACGGGCCGTGCTGCGAGCGGCGCAACGTCCTTACGGTGTCCGGGGTTTCGACGACGACCTCGTCCAGGCCGGACAGGGTCAGGAGCAGGGCGTCGTCGATCGCGCCGAGCAGCCGGCCGACCAGGTCCTCGGCGACGCCGTCGCGCAACGGCAGGACGACGACGGTGTCGTAGCCGTCGGGTGCGGTGCCCTCGGCGGGCAGCGGGAGGCGCAGCAGCGGTACGTGTCCGTCGCGGCGGCGCAGTTCGTCGCCGAGGCCGGGGCTGCCGACGGCCGCCTCGCGGGCGAGGTCACGGGCCTCGGCGAGGGACCAGCGCACGCCTCCGTGCCGGCCGACGACGGCCGGCTCGTCGCTCACGGCGAGGACGGCGGCGAACCCGACGCCGAACCGGCCGACGGCCCCGTCGTGGCCCTCGCGCTTGGCGGAGGCCCGCAGGGTGGACAGCGACTCCACGCCGGTGGCGTCCAGGGGCGCGCCGGTGTTCGCGGCGGCGAGGACCGCGGGGGCGGTCGCGGTCGCCGGGTGCAGGGTCAGCCGGAGCCGGCCGGGCACATGGGCGCGGGCCGCGGCGTCGGCGGCGTTCTGGGCCAGCTCGACGACGAGGCGGTCGCGGTAGCCGCCGAGCGCGAGGTCCTCCTCGGCGTTGGCGTCCTCACGGAAGCGGGCGGGGCCGGCGCCCCAGGCGTCGAGCACGCCGCGTCGCAGTCGCGCGGTTCCGAATGGGTCGGCCCCCTCGGTCGCCATGATGCTCACGCTGTGACTCCCTCTTCCGGCTCTTCCGGCTCTTCCGGTACGCATGCCCGTGCGGTCCAGTGTGCGCCCCGAAGCTACCGGGTCCCTTCGTCCTCAAKCGCCGGACGGGCTTGGGACGGCCCCTGGACGGCCGGAAACGACGCGGCGCCGCGCCCCGGGCACAGGGTTCCGTCCTCAAKCGCCGGACGGGCTGGAGAGGGCTGACCGGCCCCGGAGGATCAGCAGCAAAGCGGGCCACGGCGAGCAAATCAAGCCCGCCCGGCGCTTGAGGACAAGACGCTGCGCCGGAACGGGCGCCGCACGTATGCAAGCCCGTCCGGCGCCTGAGGACGGAACCGGCCCGCCGGAGCCACCCGCACACAACCAGCCCGTCCGGCGCTTGAGGACGGAACCGGCCCGCCGGAGCAGCCCGCACACAACCAGCCCGTCCGGCGCTTGAGGACAAGACGGCGCGCCCCGGAGCGACCCGCACCCCGCGGAGAGCAGCCCGCGCCCCGGGCCGCCGCCTACGAGTGGCCGAGGTCCTCCGTCGGCGCGTCCGGCTCCGTCGGCACGGAGCCGGAATCCCGCGCCGGACGCAGCGGGTACTCGTCCACCTGCATCGTGTCCAGCGCGTGCGGCGCCGGCTTCGGCGGCTTCGGCATGACCGCCGCCTCCGAATGCCCGCCGCATCCGTACGACAGGGACACCACGTGCCCGTCCGCCGGACCGAACTCGTTCGCGCAGACCCCGAAGGCCTGCTTCAGCGAACCCGCGAGCGGCACCAGGAAGGCGCACGACACACATGTCGCCGGGGCCGCCTGCGCCATCGGCGTCTTCGCGCCGAACCCCTCGTCCCAGCGGTCGGCCGCGATGTGCAGCCCGTACCGGGACAGCACCCGCGCACGCCGCATGCCCAGCTCGTCCGCGACCGCCGCGATCGAACCGCGGCGCGGCGGGTCGGGGCGCGTGGTCAGTTCCGCGTCCTCGGACTCGACGAGGTCGGCCAGCTCGCCGGACACCGGGGAGTTCGGCGGGAGCTCGTCCTCACCGGTGTAGCCCGGTTCCAGGCGCAGGTCGTCCGCCTCGGTGGGCAGCAGGTCGCCCGGCCCCATGTCGCCCGGCCGCAGCCGCTCGCTCCACGGCACCCACTCCGGCGCGAGCAGCGCATCGGTGCCCGGCAACAGGACCGTCTCGTCCAGCGTGACGTTCTTCGCGCGGGAGGCCCTGGCGACCGTCACCGCCCAGCGCCAGCCCCGGTAGGCCGGGTCCTTGCACTCGAAGTAGTGCGTGACGACGCGGTCCCCCTCGGGGACCACGGCCACATGCTCACCCACCACTCCCGGCGCGGCCGCTTCCTCGGCCGCCGCGCGGGCGAGGTCTACGGCCTCTGCGCACAGACGGTCGGGAACGGGGGTACGGGCCGTACGGCTTCTCGTCGTCGCAGCACTCACAGGTCTCGCTTCTCTCCTACGCCAGTCTCACGAGCGCGCCAGCACATCCATCGATTTCGGCCATACGGTTGCGGGCGGAGCGGACCTGGGGGCCGCGTCGACGTCCACACCCGTTTGTGCCTGCCTCGGGCGCACCTTCTGCGATCCATTCTGCGGGATCGCCGAGAGGCGCGCGGCCAAGAACAACCGCCGGTGGCGCGCTACGCACGCTACCCTCTCCGCCGCTCCCCGCCCACCTGCCCGTCCCAAACGACGTCGTATCCGACGCCGTGTCCCCGGCGAAGAACGCTCTCCGGTCCTCCCGATCCGGCCCTCCGCACCCCCTGCGACCTGGCCGATCACTGACCCGACGGGGCGGTACGCACCGCGCCCCGCGCCGATCTCGGTTCGTGACGCCGGGGACTGGGGCACTATGACCAAGTGGCTTCTGCCAGGTCGCACGACGCAGCCGGCCCGCTCCGCAGAACGGGCCGGTCGATCGGTCATGCCCTCCGCACCCCGTTCACCGGAACCGCCCGCGGCATCCGGAAGGCGACCCACGCCCACGGGGCCGGTGAGTCGGGCCTCGGCAAGCTGATCGAGCTGCACGCGGTGAACGGCGCGGGCGACGTGATGATCACCGTGGCGCTCGCGTCGACCGTGTTCTTCTCCGTACCGACGGACCAGGCCCGCGGCCGGGTCGCGCTGTACCTCGCCGTCACCATGGCGCCGTTCATCCTCCTCGCCCCCGTCATCGGCCCGCTCCTGGACCGCCTGCCGCACGGCCGCCGCGCCGCCATGGCGGGCTCCATGCTGGCCCGGGCCGTCCTGGCGCTCACCATGTCGGGCGCGGTCGCCACCGGCGGCCTGGAGCTGTATCCGGCCGCCCTGGGCGTCCTGGTGTGCTCGAAGGCGTACGGAGTGGTGCGCAGCGCCGTCGTGCCGCGTCTGCTGCCACCCCGTTTCTCGCTCGTGAAGGCCAACTCGCGGGTCACCCTCGCCGGTCTCCTGGCGACCGGTGTGGCCGCGCCGATCGGGGCGGGGCTCCAGACCATCGGGCCGCCGTGGCCGCTGTACGGGGCGTGCGCGATCTTCGTCGGCGGCGCCGTCCTCGCCTTCACGCTGCCGCACAAGGTGGACTCGGCGAAGGGCGAGCGGAAGGCGCATCTCGTGCCGCCGCACGGCGAGGCCGCCGTCCGGCCCGAACCGCTGCGGAAGAACCCCACGGCCGGGAACGGGAAGAAGCCGCCCCGGGCCAAGGAGAAGAACGGCGAGAAGCGGCCCGGGCTGCGCTCCGTCGGCCCGTCCGTCCTGCACGGGCTCCAGGCCAACGCCTCCCACCGGGCGCTCTCCGGCTTCCTGATCTTCTTCCTGGCGTTCCTGCTGCGCGAGCATCCGCTGGCCGGGCAGAGCGCCGCGATCTCGCTCGGCATCGTCGGTGTGGCCGCCGGGGTGGGCAACGCGCTGGGCACCGCGGTCGGCTCCTGGCTCAGGGCGCGCGGCCCGGAGATCATCGTCGCCTCGGTGCTGGGCCTGGCGCTGGGCGTCGCGGTGCTGGCCGCCCTCTTCTTCAGCACGGTCATGGTCGCCGCGCTCGCGGCCACGGCGGGCTTCACGCAGGCGCTGTCGAAGCTGTCGCTGGACGCGATGATCCAGCGCGACGTACCGGAGGAGGTGCGGACGTCCGCGTTCGCCCGCTCCGAGACGTTGCTCCAGATGGCGTGGGTGGCCGGCGGCGCCGTCGGGATCGCCCTCCCCCTCAACGGAGTACTGGGCATGTCGGTCGCCGCGGGCATCCTCGCGCTCGGTGCCGCCACGGCCGTACGGGGTCTGCTGGGCGCCGCGCGGCGCGGCTCGCCGCACCCCCGCGTGGCGTGAGCCGGAGCGACCGATAGCCTTCGGCCCATGACCGTTGCGTTCTTCTCCGGTAAGGGCCGTCGAATCGGCGTCGCTCTTGGTGCCGTGTCCGCGGGACTCCTTGTCCTCTCCGCCTGCGACAAGCCGACGCCGCTCGCCACCGTGACGGTCGGCGACAACTCGGTGAGTGCCGAGGCGTCCTGCTACAACGACGGCAAGGCCCTCAAGGAGTCCGATATCCAGGGCTGCCTCAACAAGAAGGCGGAGAAGACCGTCAAGGCCGCGATGGACGACAAGGTCCGCTTCGGCGTCGACCCCGAGGTCGCGGACAACGGCTGGACCCTCTTCATCAACGGCCAGCAGGCCGAGCAGGAGCCGTACAAGAAGACCTACCGGTCCATCCCGGGCAGCGCCTTCTTCTCCAGCCAGACCGGCGAGACCACGAAGTCGACCCAGATCAGCATCGTGGAGACCGACGGCAAGAAGCTGACCGGCATCTGGCACTTCAAGCTCGAGAAGTCCGACTGACCCCCTCCCGGCCTCGGAGGGCTTCCCCCGTGCGTGTGCTCGTCGTGACCGCTGTCCCGGTGGAACGGGACGCGGTCACGCGTGCGTCCGGGCCCGGCGGCGAAGTCTCCGTTCATGAGGTGCCGGGCGCCGGGATCCATCGCGCGGGCCCCTACGACGTCCTCGCGGGCGGCGCGGGACCAGCAGCGGCGGCGGCCTCCGCCGCGTTCGCCCTGGCCTCGGACCGCTACGACCTGGTGATCTCGGCCGGGATCGGCGGCGGGTTCGCCGGCGCGGCCCCCGTCGGTTCGCTCGTCGTGGCCGGCCGCATCGGCGCGGCGGACCTGGGCGCCGAGACCCCGGCGGGCTTCGTGCCCGTCACCGAGCTGGGCTTCGGCCGGGTCTGGCACTTTCCGCCCCGCTCCCTGGTGAGGGCGGCGGTCGCCGCGACCCGTGCGGTGACCGGCGACGTCCTCACCGTCTCCACGGTGACCGGCAGCGCCGAACGCGCCGCCGCGCTCCGCACCGCACACCCCGGCGCCGTGGCCGAGGCCATGGAGGGCTTCGGGGTCGCGGAGGCGGCCGCCCTGGCCGGTGTCCCGGTCCTGGAGATCAGGGCCGTCTCCAACGCCGTCGGCCCGCGCGACCGCGACGCCTGGCGCATCGGCGACGCGCTGGCCGCGCTCACCGAGGCGTTCGGGAAGCTCACCCCCGTACTGGAAGGCTGGATCCACCATGACCGAAACGACTCCTGACCCGCTGCGGATCGCCTTCTCGCCGTGCCCGAACGACACGTTCGTCTTCGACGCCTGGGCGCACGGCAGGGTGCCCGACGCGCCCGCGCTCGACGTCACGTTCGCGGACATCGACGTCACCAACGGCATGGCCGAGCGCGGCGAGCTGGACGTACTCAAGGTGTCGTACGCGGTGCTGCCCTGGGTCCTCGACGAGTACGCGCTCCTGCCGTGCGGCGGGGCGCTGGGGCGGGGCTGCGGGCCGCTCGTCCTCACGAGGGAGGCGGGCACGGACCTGACGGGGAAGACCGTCGCCGTGCCGAGCGAGCGCTCCACCGCGTACCTGCTCTTCCGCCTCTGGGCGGCGGAGGTCGTACCCGGCGGGGTCGGCGAGATCGTCGTCATGCCGTTCGACGAGATCATGCCGGCGGTGCGGGACGGCAAGGTCGACGCCGGCCTCGTCATCCACGAGGCGCGCTTCACGTACCAGAACTACGGTCTGCACAACCTGGCCGACATGGGCCGGCACTGGGAGGACACGACCGGGCTGCCGATCCCGCTCGGCGCGATCATCGCCAAGCGTTCCCTGGGCGCGGACACGCTGAAGCTGCTCGCCGACTCGGTGCGCACGTCGGTCCGGATGGCGTGGGACGACCCGGAGACCTCGCGCCCCTACGTCCTGGAGCACGCGCAGGAGATGGACCCGTCCGTCGCCGACCAGCACATCGGCCTGTACGTGAACGAGTTCACCGCCGACCTCGGCGAGGACGGCTACGCGGCGATCCGCGGCCTGCTGACGCGCGCCGCGGCCGAGGGCCTGGTGCCGGCCCTCGGCCCGGACGCGCTGTCGTTCGTCTGAGTCCCCAGCCACGCCCCTTAGGGCGTGTTTTGAAAGTCCCGCCTGCCCGGCCTTCGGGCGGACGGCGCTACTTTCAAAACATGCCCTAGACGTCGAGCTGGTCCGCGACCGCGCGCAGCAGGCCGGCGATCTTGGCGCCGGAGGCCTTGTCGGGGTAACGGCCGCGCTCCAGCATCGGCGTGATGTTCTCCAGCACGGTCGTCAGATCCTGGACGATCGAGGCGAGTTCGTCCGGCTTGCGGCGCTGCGCTGCCGCGACGGACGGGGTGGGGTCGAGGATCGCCACGGAAAGCGCCTGGTCACCACGTTGTCCGGCGACCACGCCGAACTCGACGCGCTGGCCGGGCTTGAGTGCGTCGACTCCGTCGGGCAGCACGGACGAGTGCACGAAGACGTCGCTGCCGTCGTCGCGGGAGAGGAAGCCGAAGCCCTTCTCACTGTTGAACCACTTGACCTTGCCAGTCGGCAAAGCACGCACCCCATCTCAACCCGTATGCCGGAACAAAGCCCTCAGCAGGTCAGGCCGTCCTGTGGTCGTGCTTCCCCTGCTGGCAGAAGCCTCCACAGATGAAGTACCCCTCGTCAAGCCTGGTCATCCGGACTGTGTCCGGAAACGGCACCTGCCCTGCCCGGGAGCAGCCCGCCGCCCGCCAGGAACTACCCTGACGGGGTGAGTACTCCCCCTTCCGGCGCAGGCGACCGACTGGTCCGCATCGGCGCGATCGTCTTCCTCCTCGGCGCCCTGTCGACCCTCGCCACGATGGCGCCGCTCTTCCTGGGCACCGATCCCCTTCCGTCCGTCTTCTGGTCCCTGTGCATGCTGATGGGCGTCGGCTTCCTGATCGCCGCGGCCGGCGTGGTCCGGTCGGCGCGGGCGGGGTCGGCGCAGCGGTAGGGCCCGCGTCTCAACCCGCCGCACCCTCCTCCGTGCCGCCCGTGTAGCGGGCCAGTTCCCAGGGGTCGTGCGCGGAGAAGATCTCGACCTCGTCCCCGTGGTCGCGGAGCAGTTCGCGGAGCCGGGCCCGGGTTCCGAGGCGCAGCTCACGGTGGACCTGTGAGGTGGTCTGGACGAAGTCGAGCAGCGGATGGGTTTCCTTCAGCGGGCCGACCTCGCGGTGGTAGTAGTAGGCGTCGCCGCAGTGGAGAAGCCACCGGTCGCCGTCCTGGACGGCGATCCCCGTGTGGCCGGCGGTGTGACCGCCGAGCGGGACCAGCCGGATCTCCGGCCCCAGTCCCTTCGGCCGCAGCGCGGTGAACCCGAACCACTGCTCATCGGGCTCGGTGCCGTAGGTGATCCAGTGGGGCTCGTGCGACCAGTGGGCGGGCCGGTAGCGGAAGCTGGGCGCCTCGGAGCGTGCCGCGTCGAGTTCGGACGCGAGTACGTGGACCTGGGCATCGGGGAAGTCGGGCAGGCCGCCGCTGTGGTCCACGTCCAGGTGCGTGAGGAGGATGTGACGCACGTCGGAGGGCGCGTATCCCAGCCGGGCGACCTGCCGCAGGGCCGTCTCCTCCTCGTCCAGCACGGGACCGGCCATCTCGACCCACTCCGTACCGAGCGTGCCTGCCGGGTCCCGGACGTCACCAAGCCCCAGTCCGGTCTCGACCAGGGCCAGGCCGTCGGCGGGGGTCTCGATCAGCAGACAGTGGTTCACCGCGGGAGCGGGCCGCGGGCCGGCGTAGGTGGGCTCGATCGTCCGGACGGAGCCGCAGTTCAGGTGATGAATCTTCATGCCGACTAGGCTGCAACTTGAACCGCGATTCAAGTCAAGGGGGCTTTCGTGGCCGAACAGTTGCTGGACATCGCCGACGTCGCACAGTGCTCAGGACTGGCGCCGTCGGCGCTGAGGTTCTACGAGAAGAAGGGTCTGATCGCTCCCGCGGGCCGCAACGGCCTGCGGCGTACGTATCACCCGGATGTGCTGGCCCGCCTGGCCCTGATCACGTGCGCGCGCGGTGCCGGGCTCTCGGTCGCCGAGATCGGACGGTTCCTGGTGGCACAGCCGTCGGATCCGGGCCTGCGTACGCGCATGGCCGCCCGGGCCCGCGACCTCGACGAACAGCTCGGCCGCCTCACACGTCTGCGTGACAGCCTTCGCCACGCGGCCGTCTGCGAGCACGAGCCGATCGTCGAATGCCCCGACTTCAAACGGGCCATCGGCGAGGTCGCGTCACCGGCAGGCGCCGTCGGCGGCCCCGGCGGGTCAGCCCTGTGACGTCGTGTACGCCGCCAGCCACGCCGGGAACTCCGTCAGCGACGTGAGGACGACGTCCGCGCCCGCCGCGCGGAGTTCCGTCTCGTCGCACGGGCCCGTCGTCACGCCCACCGAAACCGCGTTGGCGGCCTGCGCGCCGCGGACGTCGCCCGTGTGGTCGCCCACGTAGACGCCCGCGCCGTGCTCCCGCAGCGCCTCCGCCTTCGCCTCGGCCCACAGGCCGCCCACGATCACGTCGGGCTCGATGCCGAGGTGGGAGAGGTGGAGCTTCGCGTTCGGTTCGTACTTCGCGGTGACGACCATCGTCCGGCCGCCGAGCGCGCGTATCGCGTCGATCGACTCCCGCGCTCCGGGCATCGCGAGCGACGGGCCGATCGCGTACGTGGGGTAGATCTCGCGGTAGCGGTCGGCGATCTCGGCCACGTCCGCGGCCGGGAACCAGTGCGCGATCTCCTGCTCCAGCGGCGGGCCGAGGCGGCTCACCACCAGATCCGTGTCGATGACCGCACCGGTCTCGGCGGAGAGCGCGAGGAAGGCGGCCGCGATGCCGGGCCGTGAGTCGATGAGCGTCATGTCCAGGTCGAAGCCGACCGTCAGCGTGTGGGAAGCCATGCCGTCCATTGTGCCGAGCCCCCGACGGAGCCGGTACACCGCCGGAAAGCCCCGCACAGGCGCCACCTAGACTTAGCCAAGCCTTACTTTGCTTCGCTATGTCTCTCCTTTCCCGTCTGTCCCGTCTGTCTATGGGGTTCGATGCCAACCGCCGCACCACGCCGCTCCAGACGCGCTCTCGCGACGGCGGCGGCCGTTGTGGCGCTGCTGGTCGCGGTCCTGCTCAGCCTCGCCGTCGGGGCGCGCTCCATACCCCCGTCGGAGGTGTTCGACGTGCTGCTGCACGGCGGGCACTCCGACGCCGCCGAAGTCATCCGGAACATGCGGGTGCCCCGCACCCTGATCGGTCTGATGGTCGGGGCCTCGCTCGCCCTCGCCGGCACGGTGCTCCAGGGCATCACCCGTAACCCCATCGCCGACCCCGGCATCCTCGGCATCAGCCAGGGCGCCTCGGTCGGCGTCGTGCTGGCCATCGCGTACGCCGGGATCCACACGCTCACCGGATACGTCTGGTTCGCCTTCGCGGGCGCGGCCGTCGCGTCCGTCGCCGTGTACGCCATCGCCTCCAGCGGACGCGGCGGCGCCACCCCCGTGAAGCTCGCGCTCGGCGGCGCGGCCATCAACGCGCTGCTGGTGTCCGTCACCATGGCCGTGCTGACCACGAAGGCGTCCGCGCTGGACGAGTTCCGGTTCTGGCAGGTCGGCTCGATCGCCGGACGCGAGGCCGAGGTCGCCCAGCAGATCTGGCCGTTCCTGCTGCTCGGCACCGTGCTCGTGCTCTGCGTCGCCCGGGGGCTCGACGCGCTCGCCCTCGGCGAGGACATGGCGAAGGGCCTCGGGCAGAAGATCGCGACCGTACGCGTCGTGGGCGGCATCGGCGCCACCGTGCTCACCGGCGCCGGGGTCGCCGCAGCCGGCCCGATCGCCTTCATCGGCCTCGCCGTTCCCCATATCGCCCGGGCGATCGTCGGCAGCGACCACCGCTGGGTGCTCCCGATGGCCGCCCTGATCGGACCCGTGATGCTGCTCGTCTCCGATGTGATCGGCCGGATCGTCTTCCCGCCGAGCGAGGTGCCCGCCGGGGTCATGACGGCCCTGATCGGAGTGCCGTTCCTGGTCACGCTGGTGCGCCGGAAGGCGGTGCCCGCATGAGCGCCACCACGGCCCCGGTGCGGCCCGCCGGGTATAGCCTCGTACGGGTCGGGACCCGCGGGCGGTTCCTTCTGCACCGCCGGGCCACGGTCGTCGCCGCCTCGCTCGTCGTCCTGCTGGCCGTCGTCTGCGTCGCGTACCTCTGCGTCGGCGAGAGCTTCGTCGCGCCGTCCGAAGTCCTGAACGTGATCCTCGGCCGGCCCTCCCCCGACGAGCTCGTCGTCGGCACGCTGCGGCTGCCCCGCATGGTCGTCGGGCTCCTCGTCGGCCTCGCCTTCGGTATCGCCGGCGCGCTGATCCAGACCGTGGCCCGCAACCCCCTCGCCAGCCCCGACATCATCGGCATCAGCCAGGGCGCGAGCGCGCTCACGGTCGGCGCGATGACGTTCGGCATCACCTCGTACACCGTCCTGCCGTACCTGTCGGTGATCGGCGGGGTCGCGGCCGCGGCGCTCGTCTACGCCTTCGCGTGGCGCGGCGGGCTGCACGCCACCCGCTTCGTCCTCATCGGCATCGGTTTCGCGATCGCGCTGCGCTCGGTCACCACGCTGTTCCTGACCAAGGGCGACTACCTCGTCGCCCAGCAGGCCCAGATCTGGATGACCGGATCGCTCAACGGCCGCGGCTACGACGAGGCCGCGCCCATCGGCTGGACCCTCCTCATCCTGCTGCCCGCCGTCCTGTGGGCCGCCCGCGCCCAGCGGTCCGTTTCCATGGACGACGACACGGCGACCGCGCTCGGGGTCCGGCTGGGGCGGGTACGCCTGGGACTCGTCGCACTCGGCGTGATCCTGGCGTCCGTGGCCACGGGGACGGCCGGACCGGTCGACTTCGTCGCCCTGCTCGCCCCGCAGATCGCCCGCCGCATGACCCGCACCGCGCAGATCCCGCTGCTCTGCTCGGCGCTGCTCGGCGCGGTGATCGTCGTCTTCGCGGACCTGCTGGCCCGCAGGCTCTTCTCCCCCACCGAACTTCCGGTGGGCGTCCTGACGGCGGCGGTCGGCGCCCCGTATCTGATCTGGCTGATCATCCGCGGTCACGGTGGCCGCTCGGGAGGCAACGCATGACCACGCTCCGGAAGCAGGACGCCGCGACCAGCCGTCTGACGGCGCGGGAGCTGACCCTCGCGTACGAGGACCGCACCGTCGTCCACGAGCTGGACCTCGCCGTCCCCGACGGCAAGGTCACCGTCATCGTCGGGCCGAACGCCTGCGGCAAGTCGACGACGCTGCGCGCGCTCGGCCGGCTCCTCAAGCCGCGCGGCGGGGCGGTGCTCCTGGATGGCACCGAGCTGTCGAGGATCCCCACGAAGAAGATCGCCCAGTCGATCGGGCTGCTCCCGCAGACCCCCGTGGCCCCCGAGGCGATCACCGTCTCCGACCTCGTCGCCCGCGGCCGCCAGCCCCACCAGCACTGGTGGCAGCAGTGGTCCCAGGAGGACGAACGGGCGGTGACCGAGGCCATGGAACGTACCGACATCACCGCACTCGGCTCCCGTTCCGTGGACGAGCTCTCCGGCGGACAGCGCCAGCGCGTCTGGATCGCGATGGCCCTCGCCCAGGACACGGACCTGCTGCTGCTCGACGAGCCGACCACCTACCTCGACATCGCCCACCAGGTGGAGGTCCTCGACCTGGTGCGCCGGCTCGCCGCCCCCGCAGCCGACGGGACCCGCGGCCGGACCGTGGTGACGGTCCTGCACGACCTCAACCAGGCCGCCCGCTACGCCGACCACCTGGTCGCCATGAAGGCGGGCCGGATCGTCGCCGAGGGCCACCCGCAGGACGTCGTCACCGCCGAGCTCGTACGCGAGGTCTTCGGCCTCGAAGCCGTGATCGTCCCGGACCCGGTGACGGGCTCCCCGCTCGTCGTCCCGGGCGCGCCCTGGCAGCCCGCCTCCTGACACCGCACCCCACCCACGAAAGGCATCGCATGCCCTCCGCTCCCCGCCGCCGCGGAATCACCCTCGGCGCCTTCGCCCTGACCGGCGCGCTCGCGCTCACCGCCTGTGGTTCGTCCGGCTCGGACTCCGACGGCGGCTCCCGGACGGACGCCGCCACGACCCACACCGTCAAGACCGCCATGGGCGACGTGTCGGTCCCGGTGGCGCCCGAGCGCGTCGTGGTCCTGGACACCGGCGAGCTGGACTCGGCACTGACCCTGGGCGTGCAGCCCGTCGGCGCGACGCACT
Source organism: Streptomyces sp. OR43 (assembly GCF_008042275.1). GTDB lineage: Bacteria > Actinomycetota > Actinomycetes > Streptomycetales > Streptomycetaceae > Streptomyces. The sequence continues at coordinate 1,269,575 of NZ_RDBK01000043.1, forward strand.
CCGCCACGGAGGACGGCTTCCCCGCCTACCTGCCGGCGGAGAAGACGAAGAAGCTCACGGAGGTCGGCGAGATCGCCAACCCCAACATGGAGACCGTCGCCTCCCTGAAGCCGGACCTGATCCTCACCAGCAAGGTCCGTGACGGCGACCGCTACGAGCAGCTCAGCGCCATCGCGCCCACCGTGATGACGGAGTCCACCGGTACCGCCTGGAAGGAGAACTTCCAGGTCCACGCCGAGGCGCTCGGCAAGCAGGCCGAGGCGAAGAAGATCGTCGCCGCGTACGACGCCCATGTCGCGGAGGTGACCGAGGCGATCGGCGGCAAGGAGAAGGCGGCGGCCACGGACGTCAACTTCGTCCGCTTCGTCGAGGGCGCCGACATCCGCATCTACGGCAAGCAGAACTACATCGGCTCGATCCTCGCCGACCTCGGCATGGGCCGCCCCGCCATCACGGACAAGGCCAAGGACGGCTTCTCCTACGACGTCTCTCCCGAGAAGATCGACCTCGCGGACGCGGACGTCGTCTTCACGTCCACGTACGGCGACCCGGACAAGGCCGGGACGACGAAGACGATGAAGAGCGGCCTGTGGAAGGGTCTGACCGCCTCGAAGAACGGCAAGGTCTTCAAGGTCGACGACCGCCTGTGGATCGCCGGCATCGGCTACACGGCGGCCGGTCAGATCCTCGACGAGTTCGAGACGAAGCTGGCGGGCTGACACCGGGTCCCCGGCGGACGTCAGCGGCGGGACCGCCCCGGACCGGCGCGCCGGCTTCCGGAAGGAGTCACGTCACGTCTGGTCGTCGGCCAGTTCCGCCACGCCCGTGATCCGGTGGAGCGGGTACGTGCGGACCTCGTCCGCCGTGTGGTCGTACGCGGTGACGTAGCCGCCCTCGACCCGGACCGGGGCGATCACGCGCTGGCTGGCGGCGCCCTCCGCGTTGACGTAGCCGATCCAGATCGCCGAGCCCGTCATCGCCGCGGCCTGGACGGTCACCAGGGTCTCGGCGGAGGTCGTGCGGGGCAGGGCGCCCGACGCGGAGGCCGACGAAGCGGGGCCGGTCTCCTTGTGGACGACCGTCGCCGCCGTGTCCCCGGCCCGGATCGCCCGGACCGCCGCCCCGAGCAGGGTCGGGTCGGGCACCGGCGGACCTTCGGGCACGGGGACGGGGGCCGTGCGCGGCGGTGTGCGGACGGCACCGGCGCGGGTGATCAGGACGTCGCCCTCGGCGGACTCCGCGGCGGGCGCGTACCCCATCTCGCGCAGGCCGTCGAGGAGCGACGCCGGGTCGATCTGGGCGGCCAGGGCCGTCGGCGCGAGCCGGCGCAGCCGCAGGGTCGCTGAGCGCTTGTCGGCGAGGATCTCGTTGAGGACGGCCTCGTCGTCGCAGCGTACGTACGAGGAGGCGGCGCCGATCCGCAGATGGCCGTGGCGGCGGGACACGTCGTCGATGAGGTAGCTGAGGGGCTGCGGCACCGGTGTGCGGCTGTGCGCGGCGAGGAAGGCGTGCAGGTCGGCGGCGGACTGCCCGGCGTCCAGGGCGCGGCGTACGGAGCCGGGGGTGAAGCGGTAGACCGTCGCGCCGCCCTTGGACTCGATGTCCGCGAGGGCGGAGAGCATGTCGGCGAGGGGCCGTTCCAGCGGGCCGGGGGCGACGGCCGTCAGGTCGGCCTGGAGCAGGACGTGGTCGAGGGGCTCCGGGATGAGCGGGGCGAGCCGGGCGGCGGCCTCGGCGCGCCCGCCGGTGAGCAGGGCACGGGTCTGCGAGGCGAGGGCGCCGCGGCCGGTGATGCCGAGGAGCTCCGACTCGTTCAGCGTCCACAGGGCGATCCGGGACCGGAGGTCGGTGGTGTCCCCGGCGGACGCGGAGGCGCCGCGCAGCGGCCGTTCCCAGCGGAGCCGGGCGAGCAGGGACTCCGGATCCGGCGCGGTGCCGGGCGGCAGCGCGGCGAGCAGGGCCAGGACCCGGTGCCGGACCTCGGGTGCGGCGGAGCGGTCCAGCTCGGGCCCGAGGGTGGACAGGGCGCGGCCCTTGGCGTCCTGACCGCCGACCAGGCCCGAGGTGCGGGTGGCGGCGAGCCAGGCGGAGGCGAGGTCCGCCCAGCGGTCCTGGGCGGACAGTTCCGTCCACTCGTCGTACGCGGGAGTCGGCGCGTACCGTTCGTCCGCCTCGCCGTCGGAGGCCAGCAGCCCGGCCGCGTAGGCGAGTTCGATCCAGAACGCGGCGACGGGTTCCGAGACGTCCAGGGCGGCGGCGGTCTTCTTCAGGTCGCGGACGCTGAGGCCGCCGGCCCGCAGTATGGCGGGGCCGCCGCCGTTCCAGCTCTTGAGCAGTTCCTCGACGGTGGACACCGCGAGGAACGCCTGACCGGCCGCCGCGCTGTCCACAGCCTGTGGATCGCGTTCGGCGACGGTGGCGAGGGCGGGCGGCTGCGGTTCCGGCACGCGGTGGGCGCGCCCCGCACGCAGATGCAGCGCGGCCTCGCGCGGCAGGACGACCGTGCGGGTCGACACGGGCAGCAGGAGCCCGCGGTCGCGCAGCCACTTCACGGGCGGCGTCGGGTTCGGGGTGACCTCGCCGTACGGCGGGCCCCAGACCAGCCGGTCCAGCACCGACAGGGCCTCCACCGGGGCGGTGTCGAGGAGTTCGCCCATCCGGGTGCGGTCGGTGAACAGCGCGGAGAGGGCGCCGACCGCGGAGACCGGGTCATGGGTGGCGGGCAGCCCCGCCTCCTTGAGGATCTCCTGGAGCCGGCCGGGTGACATGCCGGCGGTGGCCTCGGAGACGGTCGGCCCGAGACCGGTGGGAGAGGGGTGCTGCGGAGACGGCGACAGCAGTTCACGGGCGGTGCGCACCAGGCGCAGCCGGTCGTTCTCGCCCCAGACGAGGGCCTGTTCGCGCAGCGTGCCGAGGGCGCCGGGCAGCGCCGCCACGATCGCGGCACCCGCGTCGTCCCGGTGCTCCCCGTCGTCCCGGCCGTCACCCGTGAGCAGGCCCAGCAGGATGTCGTACGGCGCCGGGTCGGGCGCGACGGCCAGGGCCTCGGCGGTCTGCAGGGCGAAGCGGTCGAGGTGCTCCAGGGCGCGGACGACGGAGGCACGGGTGCCGGCGCGTGTCGCGAGCTGGGTGATGTCGCCGGGCACGGGGTTGAGGAGATCCGGGCGGGCACGCAGCAGCCCGGCCAGTGACTCGTCGTCCCGGGCGCGCAGAGCCTCGGCGAGCGTCCGCGGTGGTGTGGTCATCCCCATCCGTCCCACGGTAGTCGCTCCGGACAGGCCCGAGGACGCTACCGTCGGTGCAGGGCGGCAGGAGGGGAACGATCGCGTGGGGATCGAGAGCGACCAGCTGGTCTACGACTACTTGAGCCGGGTCGGCGACCTGGCACAGCAGCAACAGCTGTCCTCGGGCACCCGGATGAGACTCGTGTCGGAGTTGCGGGGCGAGATCGACCGGCAGCGGGTGGCGCAGGCCGCGGACACCCCGGGGGCGGTGCGCCGCATCATCGGGAAGCTCGGCACCCCCGACGAACTGGTCGCGGCCGCGGCCTCGTCGGACGACGGCACCCCGTTGCTCCCGCAGGAGCCGGACACGGGCGGCGCRCCGCCGGCGGGCATCCCGCGCCCGCGCCGGGCGAGGCTCCGGAAAGAGGGTTCGCGCAAGGGCGCGTCGGAAGCGCGGGAGTCCGCTTCGAGGGCGTCGCCCCGCCCGGCGCCGTCCCCGCCGCACCGGGCGGGGTCGGACGAACTCGGCCCGTCGGGGGACGACACGGACTGGTGGAGCGTGGCCCCGGGCCGGTTCGGGGACACCGGTGAGTTCGGCGCGGGAACCGAGGTGCCGGGCTTCCGGGGCGGGGTGGAGATCCCGGCGGTGCTGAGGCCGCCGGTGGCGGCGGAGGACGACGAGGACGACGAGGAGTTCGAGGAGGAGGCGGAGGACGAGTTCGAGGAGGCGGAGGCGGAGGCCGGGGCGCCGCGCCGGAGGCGGTTGCCCCGGCTGCGCCGCGCCCGTGCCCCTGAGGACGCCCCGCCCCGCGGCTTCTCGCACCCCCTCCTCCTGGTGGCCGCCGCGCTGCTGGTGGCCGGTGCGGTGATGGACGCCCCGCAGGCCCTGCTGGCCCTGGCGGGCGGCTGGCTGCTCGCGTACAGCTCCCGCAAGCTGTCGCGCGCGGAGGCGAAGTGGGCGGTGATGGGGCTGCCCGGGATCGTCGCGGCGGGCGCCCTCGTCTGGCTGTGGGGCCGGATGGACGGCCGCTGGGGCGCGCCCATCGCGGAGGGCCAGATGACCCCGGCGATCGGCGACGCCTGGCCGTGGGTGCTGCGGGGCGCGGCCATGGCCTCCGCGCTCTACCTGGTGTGGCGAGCACGGGGCCCTCGGCCGGGCGGGCGGTGACGGTGTTGCCCCGGGTGCGGGTCCCCCGCAGGTGCGGGGTTCCGTCCTCAAKCGCCGGACGGGCTTGGGGTGGCGGGCCACCCGTGGGGTGCGCGTCACGTCCGGTGGGTGGGGGCGGGGCCCCTCCGGGGAGATCTCCTCGGAACTGGCGTGTTCACCCGGGTACGCGATTGACCCGGGTCGTACGCCATTTCCTGCGGGGACTCCCCTGCACGSCCCCACCCGGCATCAGCCGCGTCCGCACACCGGAGTGACGACCGTCGCAGACGCGGGACGGCCGGTCCGGGGCCGTGCAGGGGAGTCCCCGCAGGACGACGCACATCGACCCGGGTCCTTCACGTACCGGCGGAACGTGCGGCGTCCGAGGAGATCTCCCCGGAGGGGCCCCGGACCCCCACCACCGGCGCAGGCGACCCGCACCCSGCGGGGAGACCCGCACCACCCMAGCCCGTCCGGCGCTTGAGGACGGAACCCCGCACCCGCGGGAACCCCAGACCGCACCCGCGGGAACCCCACACCGCACCGGCATACGGCACACTGGAGGTTTGGCCAACCCGCCGCCTCCGGGCGGCCCCGCAGAAAGGGCCGAAGCGCGTGACCGGACCCCTCATCGTCCAGAGCGACAAGACGCTGCTCCTCGAAGTCGACCACGAGCAGGCCGACGCCTGCCGCCGTGTGATCGCCCCGTTCGCGGAGCTGGAGCGTGCGCCCGAGCACATCCACACCTACCGGCTGACCCCGCTCGGGCTGTGGAACGCCCGCGCGGCGGGGCACGACGCCGAGCAGGTCGTCGACGCGCTCGTGAAGTACTCGCGTTACCCCGTACCGCACGCGCTGCTCGTCGACATCGCCGAGACGATGGACCGCTACGGCCGCCTCACGCTTTCCAAGCACCCGGTCCACGGGCTGGTGCTGACCTCCACGGACCGGCCGGTCCTGGAGGAGATCCTCCGGTCGAAGAAGGTCCAGCCGCTGGTCGGCGCCCGGATCGACCCGGACACCGTGGCCGTGCACCCGTCCGAGCGCGGGCAGGTCAAGCAGACGCTGCTGAAGCTGGGCTGGCCCGCCGAGGACCTCGCCGGATACGTGGACGGCGAGGCGCACCCGATCGAGCTGGACGAGAACGGCTGGGCACTGCGGCCCTACCAGCAGCAGGCCGTCGAGGGGTTCTGGCACGGCGGGTCCGGGGTCGTCGTGCTGCCCTGTGGCGCGGGCAAGACGCTGGTCGGGGCCGGCGCGATGGCGCAGGCCAAGGCGACCACGCTGATCCTGGTCACGAACACCGTCTCGGCCCGGCAGTGGAAGCACGAGCTGGTGAAGCGGACCTCGCTGACCGAGGACGAGATCGGCGAGTACAGCGGTACGCGCAAGGAGATCCGGCCGGTCACCATCGCCACGTACCAGGTGCTGACGACCCGCCGTAAGGGCGTCTACGCGCACCTGGAGCTGTTCGACTCCCGCGACTGGGGGCTCGTGATCTACGACGAGGTGCATCTGCTGCCCGCGCCCGTCTTCAAGTTCACCGCGGACCTCCAGGCCCGGCGCCGGCTCGGCCTCACGGCGACGCTGGTGCGGGAGGACGGCCGCGAGTCGGACGTCTTCTCGCTGATCGGGCCGAAGCGGTTCGACGCTCCGTGGAAGGAGATCGAGGCGCAGGGCTACATCGCGCCCGCCGACTGCGTCGAGGTACGGGTCAACCTCACGGACAGCGAGCGGCTCGCGTACGCGACCGCCGAGGCCGAGGAGAAGTACCGGTTCTGCGCGACGACCGCGACGAAGCGGAAGGTCACCGAGGCGCTGGTGCGCAAGCACCAGGGTGAGCAGACGCTGGTCATCGGCCAGTACATCGACCAGCTCGACGAGCTGGGCGAGCATCTGGACGCCCCGGTGATCAAGGGCGAGACCAGCAACGCCCAGCGCGAGAAGCTGTTCGGCGCCTTCCGGGAGGGCGAGATCAGCGTGCTGGTCGTGTCGAAGGTGGCGAACTTCTCGATCGACCTGCCGGAGGCCACCGTCGCCATTCAGGTGTCGGGCACGTTCGGTTCGCGTCAGGAGGAGGCGCAGCGGCTGGGCCGGGTGCTGCGGCCGAAGGCGGACGGGCACGAGGCGCGGTTCTACTCGGTGGTCGCGCGCGACACGATCGACCAGGACTTCGCGGCGCACCGCCAACGGTTCCTGGCCGAGCAGGGCTACGCGTACCGGATCGTGGACGCGGACGAGCTGCTGTCGGACAGCTGACGGGCAGGGAGGAGGCGGGTTCAGCGCCTGCGGACGCCCGCCTCCTCCGCGTACTCGCCGAGGACGACGACGCCGAACGCTGCCCGTACGTAGACCTTGACGGCGCGCAGCGCGTCCTGGGCGCGGTGGCTGTGGTGGTGACCGGTGGCCGCGGTCGCGCCGTGCGCGGGGCCGGTCCTTCGCGGGTTCAGGGTGACGCTGCTCATGTCTTCCATGGTGCTCCGGACGGGTGCGGCGCGGCGTCGGTCCGGAGGCTGAAGCGCGGGGGCGTGCGTCTACCTCTGGGGTCGCACGCCGTCCCCTACGGGATGGACCCGCGCGATATTCGTTCGCGTCGGGCAGGGGCGGTCGATACAATCGCCGGTCTGCCCGCCTCCCGCACCGTGGTACCGGCCGTCCCCGAGGACGTGCGCCGGCAGCCGGGGGAGCGCCGCCGACCGGACGGAAACCGGCCGACAGCCAGTGATCGATTCCCGAGCGGACCGCATCGTCCCGAGCAGTGACCGGGGACGAGGTGCGGTCCGCCGTCCTGCGTTGAATGCCGGAGGCAACACCGTGCCCGCGCACGCACACGAAAGCGACACCACCACCGACCCCCTCGCCCATGAGCGCGCCCATCTCGCCGCCTCACGCGCCGCTCTGCGCGCCATGCGCGAGGACGCCCAGGCCCTGAACATCCGCGATGTCACGGCGAACTGGGTGAACGCCGCCGTGCTCCAGGCCCAGATCGCCGACCGCATCAAGTCGCTCGCCGACCTCTCCCACACCCCGCTGTTCTTCGGCCGGCTGGACTACCTCCATGTGGTGGGTGCGGCGCAGGCCGAGGGCGCGGAGGGCGAGCAGTTCTACATCGGGCGCCGCCACGTACATGACGCCGACGGTGATCCGATGGTCATCGACTGGCGTGCTCCGGTCTCGCAGCCGTTCTACCGGGCGTCCCGGAAGGACCCGCTCGACGTCGGCCAGCGGCGCCGCTTCGGCTACACGGGCGGCGAGCTGACCGCGTACGAGGACGAGCATCTGACCGACCCGTCCGAGGCGGCGCAGACGAGCAAGCTCCTCCAGGCGGAGATCGAGCGGCCCCGTGTCGGCCCGATGCGTGACATCGTCGCGACGATCCAGCCCGAGCAGGACGAGATCGTCCGCAGCGAGCTCGGCGGCACCGTGTGCGTCCAGGGCGGGCCCGGCACCGGGAAGACGGCCGTCGGCCTGCACCGGGTCGCGTATCTGCTGTACGCGCACCGCGAGCGCCTCGCTCGTACCGGGACGCTCGTCATCGGGCCGAACAAGTCGTTCCTGCACTACATCGAGCAGGTCCTGCCGGCCCTCGGTGAGCTGGAGGTCAAGCAGGCGACGGTCGACGACCTGGTGACCGCGCACGTCGAGGTCCGGTCCACCGACGAGGCGCGGGCCGCCGTGGTGAAGGGTGACGCCCGGATGGCGGAGGTGTTGCGGAGGGCGATCCGTTCGCACGTGACGATGCCCGTCGAACCGGTCGTGGTGGTGCGCGGGTCGCGGCGCTGGCGGGTCCCGGCGTACGAGATCGAGGAGATGGTCAAGGAGCTGCTGGCCCGGGACATGCGGTACGGGGCCGCGCACGAGGCGCTTCCGCAGCGCATCGCGCACGCCGTGCTGGTGCGGATGGAGGAGGCGGGCGAGGCGCCGGACGACCGGGTGCAGAACGCGGTGGCCCGCACCCCGGCGGTGAAGGCCGCGGTGAAGGCTCTCTGGCCGGCGGTCGAACCGTCGAAGCTGGTGCTGCGGCTGCTGTCGGACCCGGAGTTCCTGGCCGCGCACGCGGACGGGCTGCTGAGCGAGGACGAGCAGAAGACCATCCTGTGGACGAAGCCGGCCCGCAGCGTGAAGGCGGCGAAGTGGTCGGCTGCGGACGCGGTGCTGATCGACGAGGCGACCGATCTGGTGGCGCGTACGCACTCGCTCGGCCATGTCGTCATCGACGAGGCCCAGGACCTGTCCCCCATGCAGTACCGCGCGGTCGGCCGGCGGTGCTCGACCGGTTCGGCGACCGTGCTCGGGGACCTGGCGCAGGGCACGACGCCGTGGTCGACGCAGAGCTGGGAGCAGGCGCTGCACCATCTGGGCAAGCCGGACGCGCTGGTGGAGGAGCTGACGGCGGGCTTCCGTGTGCCGCGCGAGGTGATCGCGTACGCCTCCCGGCTGCTGCCGGTGATCTCGCCCGGGCTCGCGGCGGTGGAGTCGGTGCGGGAGTCGCCCGGTTCGCTGTCGGTGCGGGAGGTCGGGGCCGCGGACAGCGGCGCGCTGGACGCGGCGGTCGTCGCGGCGTGTGCGGAGTCGCTGGAGCAGGAGGGTTCGACCGGTCTGATCGCCGCCGACGCGCGTATCCCCGCGCTGGCCGAGGCGCTGACCGCGGCGGGCCACGCCTATCTCTCCCCCGGCCAGGAGACGACCGCCGAGTCCCGGCTGACGCTGGTCCCGGCGTCGCTGGCGAAGGGCCTGGAGTACGACTACGTGGTGCTGGACGAACCGGCCGCGGTCGTCGATGGCGAGCCCGACGAGCGGACCGGGCTGCGCCGGCTGTACGTGGCCCTGACCCGTGCGGTGTCGGGGCTGATCGTCCTTCACGCGGCGCCGCTGCCGGAGGAACTGGGCTGACGTGTGCGGGGGCCGGGGCGGCCGGACCGCCCCGGCCCCGCGTCCGGTCAGCCGGCCGTGCAGGCCCTCCCGTTCAGCTTGACCGTGCCCGGGTCTGCGGCCGCGCCCAGGACGCTGCTGTTGAACCCGAAGTCGACCGCCGCACCCGGTGCGAGCGTGCGGTTCCAGGACAGCGGCGCGGCGGTGACCGTACGCCCGTACTGGGCGAGTTCGGCGCTCCAGGTGTGGTTGAGCTTCTGGTCGCCCGGCAGCAGCCAGGTCAGGGACCAGGGGGTGAGCGCCTGGGTTCCGGTGTTCTTCACCGTGACCGTGGTGGTCGAGCCGGTGCTCCACGGGTGCGAGGAATAGGTGACGCGGCAGGCGCGGACCGGGCCCGCCCCGTCACCGGCGTCGTCCAGGTAGGAGGCGATGAAGGCCAGCGGCGCGTTCCAGTTGATGGCGACCTCGTTGGTGGCGTACGAGCCGATGTCGTCGAGGTAGCACATCGCCGCCGCGCAGCCCGTGAGCTTGGCCGCGGCCTCCGGGTCGCCGGAGGTGGGAGCGGTGAGGTTCGGTCCGCCCGCCAGGGAGCCGGCCGGCGGATGGGGCAGATCGGGGTCGCTCTGGTGCGCCCAGGTCCGGTGGTGCTGGTTCTGGGAGCTGCGCTCGCCGTATCCGGTGACGTAGGACTGGTTCAGCGGGTTGCGCCCGAAGAGGTAGTCGGCGCCGCGCAGGACGGCGTCGCGGTACCCGGCCTTCCCGGTGAGGTCGGCCGCCGTGGCGAGCCCGATCATGTTGTTGAGCACCTGGCTGTTGGAGCCCCAGGCGTAGTTCTGGCCGGCCGGGGCGTACGGGACGCCGTACAGCTGGTCCTGGGTCTGGGCGGCGTAGCGGTCGGCGGCCGTGGTCACCACGGTGCGGACCTCGGCGAGCTGGCCGGCGGTGAGGTCGTTGGGGACGGTGGCCAGGGTCAGGACGCCGAGTCCGGCGGTGCCGCCCCACCACATGCCGCCGTCGGCCGGGAAGACCTTGTCGGTGTCGCCGTGCAGCGGCGAGCCGAGGAGCGCCTGGCGGTAGGTGTCGGCGCCGGTGGTGGTGAAGAGTTCGGCTGCGGCCCAGTAGAACTCGTCGGAGACGTCGTTGTCGCTGTAGGTGCCGCCGCCCGTACCGTCGTTGGGGTCGGCGAGCACGTCCGGGTGGGCCTTCGCCGCGGTCCACGCCGTCTCGGCTGCCGTGCGGCACCGGTCGGCGAAGTCCGCGTCGTACGGGGCGTAGAGCCGGGCGCACTGGGCGGCCGCGGCGGCCAGGTTGAGGGTCGCGGCGGTGGACGGCGGATGCAACTCGCGCTGCTGGGGGTCGAGATGGGGCAGCAGCGGCAGGCCGGTCCACTGGGCGTCGTGCATCTTGTGGTGGACCATTCCGGCGAGCGGCTGCCCGGCCGGGACCTGCATGCGCATCATGAAGTCGAGCTCCCAGCGCGCCTCGTCGAGGATGTCCGGCACGTCGTTGCCGTGCTCGGGCACCCGCAGCGCGCCGTCGCCGAGTTCGGCGGCCTCGGCGCCGTCGGCCGTCAGGGTCCGCTCGTAGGTGGCCATCAGCTCGGCGACCGCGATGCCGCCGTTGACGACGTACTTGCCGTGGTCACCGGCGTCGTACCAGCCGCCGCGCACATCGAGCCGGTAGTCGCAGACGCCGGGCTGGCAGGGCACGTCCGTGTCGCCCTTGTTGGGGGCGACGTCGAGGTGTCCGGCCGGGCGCGCGTACTGCTCGCCGACCAGGTCCGCGTCGATCGCGATGCCGCTGCGGTTCTGGTAGAAGTACGCGAGCGAGTCGCCGCGCAGCGCGTCGTAGAGGTCGGCCCCGATGGAGAAGGGCTCACTGACCTGCCCGTCCGCCTCGACGGTGTACCCGTCGCCGGAGGTCGTGACGTCACCGAAGTCGAAGGTGTGGACGTTCTGGCGTGAGGTCGGGTCGATGCCGCCCGGGACGGTGGTGCCGGTGGCGGCGGCCGATCCGTCGGCGGCCCTGAGCGTCCAGGGCAGGGGCTCGGTGGCGTCGGTGACCAGGGTGGCTTCCTTGGGGCCCTGCGGGAGGTAGCCGACCTGGTTGACGCGGACGCGGGAGCCGGTGTCGGGCTCGTACACGGGCGGTTCGGCGCCGCCGCGCAGGGACACGTCGTCGAGGCAGAAGGTGGACGCCTCGTCGCTGCCGCCGATCTGGAAGGCGAGCTGGGCGGCGTCGCGGTCCGCGGTGGCGGTGAAGAAGTGCGTGACGGGGACCGCTTCGGTGCCGATCTGATCGGTCGAGGAGAGATCGGTGGTCCACGGGTCGACGGCCAGCTGCACATTGGTGTGGATGGACAGCGGGGTGGTGGCGGTGGCCGTGTAGGTGAGGCTGTACGTCTCCCCCGCGACGAGCGGGATGTCGTTCTGGCCGACGATCACGTCCCACGGGTTGGCCGTTCCGGCCGGTACATCGGTGCAGAGCCGGCCGTCCGTGACGGCGGCGGCGGTGTTGGCGGTCCACCACCAGGGCGCCGTGCCGGCGGCGAAGTCGCCGTTGGTGATCTGCTCCGGGGCCGGGTCGGCGTCCTCGGCGGCGGCGCCCGGTACGGTGAGGACACCGCCGAACAGGGCGGCGAGGGCTAACGTGCCAAGCACGCGGCGCCCGCGCCGGGCGCGGGCGCGACCGGTGGGGGACGGGGGCGGAGAGGCGTTCACCGGGGGCCTTTCGGTAGGGGGCTGGTGGTGCATCGCGCGACGGATGAGCGGTGGGAACGCTCCCATGAGCAAGAGAAAATGCCGGGGAGGCACCGTGGGAGCGTTCCCACACCGCCGTGTCGTCATTGTGAAGCCCGGGGTGTTTGTTGCGCCAGGGTCGTGACAGCACGAGCCTGCGGACGCCTGGCGGAAACCAACAGGGGGCGGGCTGCCGTGTCCCGGCATCCCGCCCCGCCACCTCTGCCGCGCGATTCCTACGCGTCGAGCACGTCCCGCCACTCCCGTACCGCCGCCACGTCCACCGGGCCCGCCCAGCCGCCCGGCCGGGCCGCTCCGCCGATGTGCACGGCGTCGATGCCGGCACCCAGCAGCTCCGGCAGGTGCTCCAGGCGCAGGCCGCCGCCCACGAGGATCTGCGGCTCGTACCCCGGCTCACCCTTGCGCGCCGCCTCGACGATCAGCGTGGGGATGCCGTCGTCCACCCCGGCGGGCGAACCCGCCGTGAGGTAGGTGTCCAGGCCCGGCAGATCGGCGAGCGACTTGCGCAGCGCGTCCCGGTCGGCGGCGCGGTCGATCGCCCGGTGGAACGTCCAGCTGCAGCCGTCCAGCTCGGCGACGATCCGCTCGACCGCGACGAGATCGGGGTTGCCGTCCGCGTCCAGGAAGCCCAGCACGAACTCGTCCGCACCCTCCGCCCGGAGTTCGCGCGCCTTGCGGACGAGTACGCCGACGTCGCCGGCCGCGAAGCCGTCCGCCACCCTGAGCATCACCCGCAGCGGGATGTCCACCGCCGCGCGGATCGCCGCGAACGTCGCGCAGGACGGGGTGAGGCCGTCCGCCGCCATGTCGGTGACCAGCTCAAGCCGGTCCGCACCACCCGCCTGGGCCGCGACCGCGTCCTCCGCGTCGAGAGCGATCACCTCCAGGACTGCACGGTTGCTCATGGGAACCCAATCCTCCAGAAACCATCTATAGGTCTAGTCCAATGCCAGCCTACGGGGCGGTAGGCCGGGGGCGCAGCCTCACCGTGAACGTGAAGATACGCGAGGCCGGAGGCGCGGCCCTCGACCGGAGGCGCGCGGTCCGCGGTTCCATCGCAGATCACCCTTGCGTTCGCATAGGGGTAGGGGGTATACCTGAGCCATCACTACATACCCCCTAGGGGTATGAGGAACGAGCGAAGGAGGCCCCCGTGTCCGCGCAGACCGCAGCCACCACCGGCACCACTGCCCCCAGTGGTTCCGCCGGTACCGGCGTCGCCGCAGAGGTCGAGCTCGCCATCGGCGGCATGACCTGTGCCTCGTGCGCGGCCCGTATCGAGAAGAAGCTCAACCGGATGGACGGGGTCGAGGCCACCGTCAACTACGCCACCGAGAAGGCCAAGGTCAGCTACCGGGGCGAGGACGTCTCCGTACAGGACCTGATCGCCACGGTCGAGAAGACCGGCTACACCGCGCACGAGCCCGCCCCGCCGGTACGCGGCGGCGACGCCCCCGCCGGGGCGGCGGAAGCGGACGAGCTCCGCCCGCTGCGGCAGCGGCTGATCACCGCGGTCCTGCTCGCGGTGCCGGTGATCGCGATGTCGATGGTCCCGGCGCTCCAGTTCGACAACTGGCAGTGGCTCTCCCTCACCCTCACCGCCCCCGTCGTCACGTACGCGGCCTGGCCCTTCCACCGCGCCGCGTGGACCAACGCCCGGCACGGTGCGGCCACCATGGACACGCTGATCTCGGTCGGCACCTCGGCCGCGTTCCTGTGGTCGCTGTGGGCGCTGTTCTTCGGCACCGCCGGAATGACCGGCATGACGCACCCCTTCGAGCTGACCATCGGCCGCAGCGACGGCTCCGGGAACATCTATCTGGAGGCCGCAGCCGGCGTCACCGCGTTCATCCTGGCCGGGCGCTACTTCGAGGCCCGTTCCAAGCGGAAGGCGGGCGCCGCGCTGAAGGCGCTGCTCGAACTGGGCGCGAAGGAGGTCACCGTCCTGCGCGACGGCCGTGAGGTCACCGTGGCCACGGAGGATCTCCGGACCGGCGACCGGTTCCTGGTCCGCCCGGGCGAGAAGATCGCGACCGACGGCACCGTGGTGGAGGGCAGTTCGGCGGTGGACGCGTCGATGCTCACCGGCGAGTCCGTGCCCGTCGAGGTCACGGTCGGCGACACGGTGACCGGCGCGACGCTGAACGCCGGCGGCCGGCTCGTCGTCGAGGCGACCCGGGTCGGCGCCGACACCCAGCTGGCGCGGATGGCGAAGCTGGTCGAGGACGCGCAGAACGGCAAGGCAGCGGCCCAGCGGCTGGCCGACCGGATCTCGGCGGTGTTCGTCCCCGTCGTGATCGCGCTCGCGCTCGGCACGCTCGGCTTCTGGCTGGGCAGCGGGGAAGGCCTGACGGCCGCGTTCACGGCCGCCGTCGCCGTACTGATCATCGCCTGCCCGTGCGCCCTCGGCCTCGCCACCCCGACCGCCCTCATGGTCGGCACCGGACGCGGCGCCCAGCTCGGCATCCTCATCAAGGGCCCCGAAGTCCTGGAGACCACCCGCCGCGTCGACACCATCGTCCTCGACAAGACCGGCACCGTCACCACCGGAAAGATGACCCTCCAGACCGTCCACACCGCCGACGGCACCACCGAGACCGACGTCCTGCGCCTGGCCGGAGCCCTGGAACACGCCTCCGAACACCCCATCGCCCAGGCCGTCGCCACCGGAGCCACCCACCGCACCGGCACCCCACTCCCGACCCCCGAGAACTTCACCAACGTCCCCGGACTCGGCGTCCAGGGCATCGTCGAGGGCCACGCCGTCCTGGTGGGCCGCGAGCAGCTGCTGGCCGAGTGGGAGATCCACCTGCCCGTGGAGCTGGCCCGCCGCAAGGCCGAGGCCGAGGCCGCCGGCCGTACCGCGATCGCCGTCGCCTGGGACGGCGAGGCACGTGCGGTCCTCGAGGTGGCCGACGCGGTGAAGGACACCAGCGCGGAGGCCATCCGGCGGCTGCGCCGACTCGGCCTGAAGCCGATCCTGCTGACCGGCGACAACCGGGCGGTCGCCGAGTCGGTCGCGGCCGAGGTCGGCATCGAGGAGGTGTACGCGGAGGTCATGCCGCAGGACAAGGTCGACGTCGTCAAGCGCCTCCAGGGCGAAGGCCGTTCGGTCGCGATGGTCGGCGACGGGGTCAACGACGCCGCCGCCCTCGCCCAGGCCGACCTGGGCCTCGCCATGGGCACGGGCACGGACGCGGCGATCGAGGCCGGCGACCTGACCCTGGTACGCGGGGACCTGCGGGCCGCCGCGGACGCGATCCGGCTGTCACGGAAGACCCTCGGCACCATCCGTACGAACCTGTTCTGGGCCTTCGCCTACAACGTGGCGGCGCTGCCCCTGGCCGCGATGGGCCTGCTGAACCCGATGATCGCGGGGGCCGCGATGGCGTTCTCCTCGGTGTTCGTGGTCGGCAACTCGCTGCGGCTGCGGGGATTCCGGGCCGGGGTGTAGTGCGCCGGCCGCGCGCCTCGACGGGGTCTGACCGGTGGGTCAGGCCCCGCTTCCGCGCGCGATGCGCTTCTCCAGCCGGGCCCGGGCCTCCGGCCACTCGTCGGCCGTGATCGAGAAGATCGCCGAATCCCGCAGCCTTCCGTCCTCGCCCGGCGCCCACGACCGGGACCAGTTCCGCAGCACCCCCTCGAAGCTCGCGCCCGCGGCTTCGATCGCGGCCCGGGAACGGCTGTTGCGGGCATCCGTCTTCAGGTCGACGCGCGCCACGTCCCACACCTCGAACGCGTGCCGGAACAGCAGGTACTTGGCCTCGGCGTTGATCCCCGAGCCCTGGGCGGAGGCGGCGAGCCAGGTGAAGCCGACCTCGATCGCGCTCAGCGTGTCCTCGTCCAGCCAGTGCCGGGGCTCCCAGTACGCCGTGACGCCGACCGCGCGGCCGGACGCCCGGTCGATCTGCGCGTACGGGAACAGCTTCCCGCTCACGACGCGGGCGAACTGGGCCTCGAAGTACTCCTCGACCTCATGGGCGCGGGGCACCCACGTGAACCGGTACGAACTCCGGTCCTCCTCCGCGGCCACCGCGAGATCCTCCGCGTGGTGGCGTCCCAGCGGCTCCAGGCGCACGCGCGCACCTTCCAGAACCGGTCCTTGCAACGCGAAGACCATCGTCCACCTGTCCAGTCGCCGTACGGAATGTCCTGGGCAGCCTTTCAGAGGTGGCGCGGCCCTGTCGTGCGATTTCGGCCGGGCCGTGGGCGCGGCAACGCGGCTTCCGGGCAGCGGCGTTGTCAGTGGCCGTGCCTACGATCGAAACCATGACGACATGGCTGCACGGCACGTTCCCCCACCACGAGGCAAACCTCGCCTTCGCCCGGGGTCTGCCCGCCGACGCCTTCTTCAAGGGGCTGCGCGAACAGAACCACGAGCCGCTCGCCCAGGGCGAGGCGGACGGCTGGGCGTGGGCCGTGCACGACATGGTCAACGGAGAGGAGCACCACTACGAAGAGGTCGACTACGGGAGGCTCTGCCCTCCGGGGGCGGAAGTGGTCGTCTTCGTGACCGAGCCGTGCAGCGCGAAGGCGCACGGCCCCCACTTCGTGTACTACCGCGACGGGCGCACCACGCTCTTCTTCAGCTTCGAGGACTACCGACAGAAGCGGGTGGGCGACAATCCGGACTATCTGTCGGCCGAGCTGTTTGCGGCGGGCGTGATAGGTCCCGCGGCGGAGTGCGAGGAGTGGAAGGACGGCGCGCACGACTGCTTCGACCACCAGGAAGCCGACGAGCTGCGGCTGGTGCGGACGATCGCCGACGCCTTCGGCCTGCCCTCCCCGCCGCTGGCCGCCCTGTCGCGCGACCCCTCGCCGCTCGACGCGCCCTCCGCCGCCATGGCCACGAAGCCGGTGGGCGCGGTGCGCGAGACGCGCCCGGTCATCGCCCCGGGGACGTACGCCGTCCACGCCCGAGGCATCGATGTGACCGAGCTGGCCGCCGTGTGTGCGGAAGCCGGGTATCCGGCGCGTACGCAGGGCGAGTGCGGCGGCTGGGCCTGGGTGACGTGGGACGCGGCGGACGTGCGCGGTGGAGAGGTGTCCCAGCTGGCGGGCTTCCTCACCGGATTCCGCTACGACGAGCGCTTCGGCGGGCCGGACCGGGTCGAGACGGTGTTCCTGGCGGGCACACCCGTGTGCGCCTGCCCGAACGGGCGGTACTACAGCATTCGGCACTGCGAGGACCACCCGTTCCAGTTCCAGAACAGTCGTGGCGGATTCGCGCGGACGTACTTCAACGTCGGCCGGGGCCGGGAGACGCAGCGCCACGGAGATCTTCTGATACGCGAACTGCTGGACGCCGGGATCGTCGGCCGGGAGACTCCCGCGTACGACGCCGATCCCGACTTCAACGCCGACGGAGCGGTCACGATGCGGATCATCGCCGACCACTTCGGGCTGCCCGCCACGACGTGACCGCCCCCGCTCACCCCCCGGCGCGTACGAACCGCACCACCGACCC
>NZ_RDBK01000043.1:1287143-1319704 GCF_008042275.1 Streptomyces sp. OR43
GTCCCGGCTGGAGGGCGGCCGGCGCCGCGCCAACCTGGAACTGCTCCTCCCGCTGGCCCGCGCCTACGGAGTGCCGCTGGACGACCTCGTGGGCGCGCCGCCCACCGGCGACCCCCGGGCCCCCCGGGCCGTCCGGGTCGCTCCGGTCGCTCCGGTGGTATCGGTCGTTCGCGTCACCCCGGCCGTTCCGGTCGCTCCGGTCCTCGTCCATGGTCGGCATCATGCCGATACGGCAAGTTCTCGTGCAATTCCGGCCGGTGCCCGGGCAGTCTCGTCCCACCACGTCCGATGAGAAGCACCGTCCATCGGGAAGCACCATCCATGGCTGCGGGCCGCTTCCGGGAAGTGCACGACAGCTCCCGTGAGGCGACCGCCGCAGCTTGCCCAGGTCGTCGACCACGTCCTGCTGATCCGCCGGACGGCCACCGGCCGAGCGGCACGACCCGCCTCCCCCGGCTCAACCGTTCTCACAGAAGGGCACTCCCATGAGCTCCACCCGCCGCCGCGACCTGCCGCCGCCGAGCACCGGAACCTCCGAGAAGGACGTACTGCTCGGCTCACTCGACTACCTGCGCGGCTGCATGGCGGCCAAGGTCGAGGGCGTACCGGAGCCGCAGGTCCGTACGCCCGGTGTCCCGTCGGGCACCAACCTGCTGGGCCTGGTCAACCACCTCGCGCACGTGGAACGTTCCCTGTTCCTCGGCGAGCAGGTCACCGACTGGCAGGCCACCTTCGCCGCGGCTCCCGGCGACACGGTCGACGACGTCCTGACCGCCTACCGCGAGGCAGCCGCCCGGGCGAACACGGTCGTCCGCGCCGCCTCCGACCTGACCGCCGCCGTCGCCCGTCCGGCGTCCCGGCCGAAAGGGCCGTCCCTGCGGTGGGCGCTCACGCACATGATCGAGGAAACGGGACGTCATGCCGGCCACGCCGACATCCTGCGCGAACTCCTCGACGGAACCACCGGCCGCTGAACCGTGCGCGCCGCGCGGCTACAGACAGGACACCGGCCCCCGGGGACGAATCCCCGGGGGCCGGTGTCCTGTACTGCTGTGCGGGAGCTACCGATCCGTCAGGATCAGAAGTCCATGTCACCGCCCGGCATGCCGCCCGGAGCGCCGCCGGCAGCGGCCTTCTCCGGCTTGTCGGCGATGACGGCCTCGGTGGTGAGGAAGAGCGCGGCGATGGACGCGGCGTTCTGCAGGGCGGAGCGCGTGACCTTCGCCGGGTCGAGAATGCCCTCGGCGATCATGTCGACGTACTCGCCGGTCGCGGCGTTGAGGCCGTGACCGATCGGCAGGTTGCGCACCTTCTCGACGACGACGCCACCCTCGAGACCACCGTTGACGGCGATCTGCTTGAGCGGAGCCTCCAGCGCCAGCTTGACGGCGTTGGCGCCGGTCGCCTCGTCACCCGAGAGCTCGAGCTTCTCGAAGACGGCCGAGGCCTGGAGCAGAGCCACGCCACCACCGGCGACGATGCCCTCCTCGACGGCGGCCTTGGCGTTGCGCACCGCGTCCTCGATGCGGTGCTTGCGCTCCTTGAGCTCGACCTCGGTCGCGGCACCGGCCTTGATGACGGCCACGCCGCCGGCCAGCTTCGCGAGGCGCTCCTGGAGCTTCTCGCGGTCGTAGTCCGAGTCGGAGTTCTCGATCTCGGCACGGATCTGGTTGACGCGGCCCTGAACCTGGTCGCTGTCACCGGCGCCGTCGACGATCGTCGTCTCGTCCTTGGTGATGACGACCTTGCGGGCGCGGCCGAGCAGGTCGAGACCGGCGTTCTCCAGCTTGAGGCCGACCTCCTCGGAGATGACGGTGCCACCGGTGAGGATGGCGATGTCGCCGAGCATGGCCTTGCGGCGGTCACCGAAGCCCGGGGCCTTGACGGCGACGGACTTGAAGGTGCCACGGATCTTGTTGACGACCAGGGTCGACAGGGCCTCGCCCTCGACGTCCTCGGCGATGATCAGCAGCGGCTTGCCGGACTGCATGACCTTCTCGAGCAGCGGAAGGAGGTCCTTCACGTTGCTGATCTTCGAGTTCACGATCAGGATGTACGGGTCGTCCAGGGACGACTCCATGCGCTCCATGTCCGTGGCGAAGTACGCCGAGATGTAGCCCTTGTCGAAGCGCATGCCCTCCGTGAGCTCGAGCTCCAGACCGAAGGTCTGGGACTCCTCGACGGTGATGACGCCTTCCTTGCCGACCTTGTCCATGGCCTCGGCGATGAGCTCGCCGATCTGGGTGTCGGCGGCGGAGATGGAGGCCGTCGAAGCGATCTGCTCCTTGGTCTCCACGTCCTTGGCCTGCTCCAGGAGGGCGGCGGAGACGGCCTCGACGGCCTTCTCGATGCCCCGCTTGAGAGCCATCGGGTTCGCACCCGCGGCCACGTTGCGAAGGCCCTCGCGGACGAGTGCCTGAGCGAGAACGGTGGCGGTGGTCGTACCGTCGCCGGCGACGTCGTCCGTCTTCTTGGCGACCTCCTTGACCAGCTCCGCACCGATCTTCTCGTACGGGTCCTCCAGCTCGATCTCCTTGGCGATGGACACACCATCGTTGGTGATCGTGGGGGCGCCCCACTTCTTCTCAAGGACGACGTTGCGGCCCTTGGGGCCGAGGGTGACCTTGACGGCGTCGGCGAGCTGGTTCATGCCGCGCTCAAGACCGCGCCGGGCCTCCTCGTCGAAGGCGATGATCTTGGCCATATGAAGTGGTCCTCCCGGACAGGGGTGGATTTCTCCGGACCGAGTGGCGCCCGCGACGGACGGCCTGCGTGCCTGCCGGTTCCTTGCCCCGGAGGCCTGCGGGCCTCACCGGCCCGGTCCAAGTTTCTGTCACTCTCACCCAGAGAGTGCTAAGCCAATAATTAGCACTCGACCCCCGAGAGTGCAAGCTTCCCCCTCGGGATGTGGACAGCGGCGAGGGACGCGGCGCGAGCGGCCCGGGACGCGCGGAGGGCCGTACCTGTGGGTAAGCGCGGCCCCGGACGCGGAGGCCCGCGCCTGTGGGTGCGAGCGGCCCCGGACGCGCGGAGGGCCCGTACCTGTGGGTACGGGCCCTCCGTGCGTGAGTAGTGTCGTCGACCGACTGCGTCGAACCCGGCCGGGCTCAGCCGACGGCGAGCTTGACCATGTCCGCCTGCGGCCCCTTCTGGCCCTGCGAGATCTCGAATTCAACTCGCTGACCCTCTTCGAGGGTGCGGTACCCGTCCATCTGGATCGCGCTGTAGTGGACGAAAACATCCGCACCACCGTCGACCGCGATGAAGCCGTACCCCTTCTCCGCGTTGAACCACTTGACGGTGCCCTGAGCCATGCCTAACTCCCCTATTACTGGCCCTTGCACAGGACCGCACTTCGCGGGCCCGGGTCAGAACTCACCCTCCGACAGGAGAGGGTGGGTGCGCCGGAACGCGTCGACCGCGGCCGAATGTATCTGCCCAACTGCCCTCTGCAACAGGTCAATCGGACGAGAATTCTGAGCAGAACCGATCGCCCGAATATGAGGAATTCATGAGATTCCAGGGCAAGTCGGGCCAGGCAAAGGCGACTTATGGCGCAAGGAGCTCGAACACTTTGGCTGCTTCTTGTCGTGGCCGGGCGCATTCTCATATGCGGGGGGCACGGGCAGCGGAGGGGACTTCCCTCACTGTACCCCGCTCAACCATGCAGAATTGCCCCCTCCGCTTCTCTTGCGGAGGGGGCAATCATGGTCACGCTGTGAAGTCGGCCGGGCGGCCGTGAAAGGCCCGAGGGCCGTGGCTCAGCAGCCGCCGGCGACGGCCGGGATGATGGAGATGCCGGCGCCGTCCGGGGTGACCGCGTCCAGGCCGCCCTCGAAGCGCACGTCGTCGTCGTTGACGTACACGTTCACGAAGCGACGCAGCTTGCCCTGGTCGTCCAGGACGCGGGCGGCGATGCCCGGGTGGTCCTTCTCCAGGGACTCGATGACCTGGGAGAGGGTCGCGCCCTCGGCCGGGACCTCGGCCTGGCCGCCCGTGTAGGTGCGGAGGATGGTGGGGATACGGACCTTGACGCTCATGGTGGGTGCCCTTCCTGAAGTCTCGGGTGGTCAGCTGGTGGCGAGGCCGGCGGCGCGGAAGGCGTCCAGGCTCGGGCGGATCGTGGCGCTCGCCTGCGAGGTGGCGGCGACGGCGTCCAGCGTCTTGAGGCCGTCACCGGTGTTCAGGACGACGGTGGTGAGCGCCGGGTCCAGCAGACCGGCGTCGATCAGCTTCTTCGTCACGCCGACCGTCACGCCGCCGGCCGTCTCGGCGAAGATGCCCTCGGTGCGGGCCAGCAGCTTGATCGCGTCGACGACCTGCTCGTCGTTGACGTCCTCGACGGCGCCGCCGGTGCGGCGTGCGATGTCCAGGACGTACGGGCCGTCGGCCGGGTTGCCGATGGCGAGGGACTTGGCGATCGTGTTCGGCTTCTGCGGCCGTACGACGTCGTGACCGGCCTTGAAGGCGGCGGAGACCGGGGAGCAGCCCTCGGCCTGGGCGCCGAAGATCTTGTACGGCTTGTCCTCGACCAGGCCGAGCTTGATCAGCTCCTGGAGACCCTTGTCGATCTTCGTGAGCTGCGAGCCGGACGCGATCGGGATGACGATCTGGTCGGGCAGCCGCCAGCCGAGCTGCTCGCAGATCTCGTACGCGAGGGTCTTGGACCCTTCGCCGTAGTACGGGCGCAGGTTGACGTTGACGAAGCCCCAGCCCTCGCCGAGCGGGTCGCCGATGAGCTCGGAGCAGAAGCGGTTGACGTCGTCGTAGTTGCCCTCGATGCCGACCAGCTCACCGCCGTACACCGCGGCCATGACGACCTTGCCCTGCTCCAGGTCGTGCGGGATGAACACGCACGAGCGCAGACCGGCCCGGGCGGCGGCGGCGCCCACGGCGCCGGCGAGGTTGCCGGTGGAGGAGCAGGACAGGGTGGTGAACCCGAAGGCGCGGGCGGCCTCGACGGCGATCGCGACGACGCGGTCCTTGAAGGAGTGCGTCGGGTTGCCGGAGTCGTCCTTGACGTACAGACCGCCGGTGACGCCCAGCTCACGGGCGAGGTTGTCGGCCTTGACCAGCTTGGTGAAGCCGGGGTTGATGTTGGGCTTGTCCGCGACATCGGAGGGGACCGGCAGCAGCGGCGCGTAGCGCCAGATGTTGTTGGGTCCGGCCTCGATGCGCTTCTTCAGCTCGTCCGGGGAGCCGCTCGGCAGGTCGTACGCCACTTCGAGCGGCCCGAAACAGGACGCGCAGGCGAAAATGGGGCCGAGTGCGAATCGCTCTCCGCATTCGCGGCAGGAAAGCGCCGCGGCGGGACCGAGGTCCACGGAAGTCTCAGTGGGTGCTGCAACAGTCTCGATAGCCATGATGGCGAGGCCCTTTCTCCTCATCTTCCTCGCGACGCATTTCGTCACGAGACGGAATTGGCACCTTCCCCACCTGACCTCGCGGTCGGCGGGAGGGTTGCCGGGACTTCAACGGGCCGTTCCCTCAGTCCCTCTGGATGAGCGCTGTGGCACTGGACCATGGATCCAGGCGTTTATCGGCGGACGGACCCCGGCATGCGACGGCCATCTGCGTTGTTCAAGACTGTAACCGAAGCACCGGACTGTTGAGATAGTCGTCCGTACCGCGAGATGGATCACATACAGGGAGTATCGACCGTGCTGGAAGAGGTCGAACGCTGGCTGACCAGGCGTTCCTGGTCAGCCGCCGACCGTCCGCTGGACCGTCTGCTCGACGCCAGGAACGACGCGCACGGCCGCCCCACCGTGAGCGTGGTGCTGCCCGCGCTCAACGAGGCGGAGACGGTCGGGGACATCGTCACGACGATCCGGCGCGAGCTCATGGAGAAGGTCCGGCTGGTCGACGAGCTCGTGGTGATCGACTCCGGTTCGACGGACGCCACCACCGAGGTCGCCCGCCGGGCCGGCGCCCGCGTCGTCCACCGCGACGCGATCCTGCCCCGCGTTCCGGCCGTCCCCGGCAAGGGTGAGGTCCTGTGGCGGTCACTGCTGGTGACCGGCGGCGACATCGTCTGCTTCATCGACGCGGACCTGAAGGACTTCTCGGCGGACTTCGTCTCCGGCATCGTCGGCCCGCTACTGACCGATCCCTCGGTGCAGTTCGTCAAGGCCATGTACGACCGCCCGTTCGGCGACACCACCGGTCAGGGCGGCCGGGTCACCGAAATGGTGGCACGCCCGCTGCTCAATCTGCACTGGCCCCAGCTGGCCGGGTTCGTCCAGCCACTGGGCGGCGAGTACGCCGTGCGCCGCTCACTCCTGGAGCGGCTGCCGTTCCCGGTCGGTTACGGAGTGGAGCTGGGCCTGCTCGTCGACGCCCTGCACACGGTCGGCCTGGACGCGCTCGCCCAGGTCGACGTCGGCGTCAGGAAGCACCGCCACCAGGACGGCCAGGCGCTCGGCCGGATGGCGGCCGCCATCTACCGGACCGCTCAACTCCGCCTCTCCCGGGGACATCTGGTCCGCCCTTCGCTGACCCAGTTCGAGCGCGGCGAGCACGGCTTCGTCCCGCGCACCTACCCGGTGGACACCGAGGAGCGGCCGCCCATGCGCGAGATCGAGGAGTACGTCTCACGCCGTGCGGCGTGAGAGGGGGGCGGTACGTTCACTCCGCACGGCGTGAGGTGACCGGGGCGGCATGTTCACGCCGCACGGCGTGAGGTGACGGGGGTACGTTTCACGCCGCGCGGCGTGACGTGGCCTGCTTTCGCACGTTTGGGCGGTTCATGATCGGGCTAGATTTCGCCCATGGTCTCCGAGCACGCCCCTCAGCCCGCTGCCCAGGTACTCGTCGCGTCCAACCGCGGCCCGGTCTCGTACGCGCTGCGCGAGGACGGCACCCTCGACGCCAAGCGCGGCGGAGGCGGGCTCGTCTCCGGCCTGAGCGCCGTCGACGACAAGATGTGGGTCTGCGCCGCCCTCGGGGACGGTGACCGGGAGGCGGTGCGGCGCGGGGTCGGCGAACCGGGCGTCCGCATGCTCGACATCGACGCGGACGTGCACGCCGACGCGTACAACGGCATCGCCAACTCGGTGCTCTGGTTCGTCCACCACCTGCTCTACCAGACCCCCGTCGAGCCGGTCTTCGACGCGGAGTTCCGCCGGCAGTGGGCGTCGTTCGAGACGTACAACCGGGCCTTCGCCGAGGCGCTCGCCGAGGAGGCGGGCGAGGGCGCCGCGGTCCTCGTGCAGGACTACCACCTGGCGCTGGTGCCCGGCATGCTCCGCGAGCTCCGGCCCGACCTGCGGATCGGTCACTTCTCGCACACCCCGTGGGCGCCCGTCGACTACTTCCGCCTGCTGCCCGACGACATCGCCGAGCAGCTGCTGCGCGGCATCCTCGGCGCCGACCGGGCCGCCTTCCTGACCCGCCGCTGGGCCGACGCGTTCATCGGCTGCTGCACGGAGATCCTCGGCGGCACCGGGCACACCCGGGTCGGGGTGCACGGACTGGGCGCCGACGCGGACTTCCTGCGCCGCCGCGCCCATGAGGCGGATGTGGACGAGCGGATGGCGGCGCTGCGGGAGCAGGTGGGCCCGGGGCGGAAGACGATCGTGCGGGTGGACCGCACGGAACTGTCCAAGAACATCGTCCGAGGGATGCTCGCCTACCGCGCCCTGCTCGACGAGCGGCCCGAGTGGCGCGGGCGCGTCGTCCACATCGCCTTCGCCTACCCCTCCCGGCAGGACCTGGCGGTCTACCGGGAGTACACGGCCGAGGTGCAGCGCGTCGCCGAGTCCGTCAACGAGGCGTACGGGACGGCGGACTGGACCCCGGTCGTCCTCCACGTCAAGGACGACTTCGCCCGCTCGCTGGCGGCGTACCGGCTGGCGGACGTCGCACTCGTCAATCCGATCCGGGACGGGATGAACCTGGTCGCCAAGGAGGTCCCTGTCGTCTCCGACCACGGCTGCGCGCTGGTGCTGTCGCGGGAGGCGGGGGCGTACGAGGAGCTGGGCGCCGACGCGCTCACGGTGAACCCGTACGACGTGTCCGCCACCGCCGCGGCCCTCCACGAGGCGCTGACGATGGCGGACGACGAGCGGACGGCCCGCACGGAGCGACTGGCCGCGGCGGCCACCGCGCTGCCGCCGCAGCAGTGGTTCCTGGACCAGCTGGAGGCCCTCGGCCAGAGCTGACGACCGGCTGGACGAACGGATGGAGGCCCGTGGCCGGGGCCGACGGCCGGCTGGACCACCGGCTGGAAGGTCCTCCGCCAGAGCCGACGACCGGCTGGACGACCGGCTGGAGGCCCTCGGCCAGGGCCGACGCCGGCCGGACGGCCGGCTAGAGGCGCTCGGCCAGGGCCGACAGGAACGCGACTACGGCTCCGGGCCCCGGCAGCGACAGGTCCGCGCGTTCGGCCAGTTCGGGCACTTCCGCGCTGCCGCTGCAGATCAGCAGGCCGGGCGTGCCTTCGGGGCCCTCGGTGCGGAGCTTGTCGACGGCGGCGTACGCGGCGAGGTCGCCCAGGTCGTCACCGGCGTAGAGAACGGAACCCGCGCCCGTCTCGTGCACGTACTGCGTGAGGGCCACGCCCTTGTCCATGCCCGAGGGCCGCAACTCCAGGACCAGACGCCCCGGTTCGACGATCAGGCCGTGGCGGGCGGCGAGCTCGCCCAGGGGGCCGCGCAGGGCCTCGAAGGCGGCCTGCGGGTCGGCGGCGCGGCGGGTGTGGACGGCGAGCGCCTGGCCCTTCTCCTCTATCCAGGTGCCGTGCCAGGAGTCGAACCGGTCGAGTACGCCGGGGAGTTCGGCGCGGACCGCGGCGACGCCGGGGTGCGGGGCGGGGGCGTGGACGGTGCCGGAGACGGCGTCCCAGCGTTCGGCGCCGTAGTGGCCGAGGACGACGAGCCGGTCCAGTCCCGCGACCCCGGCGAAGCCTCCGTAGCGGACCGCGACGCCGGCCGGGCGGCCGGTGATCACGGCGATCGACGCGACCTTGGGGGCCAGCGCGGCCAGTGCCTCGACGGCACCGGGGTGGGCGCGGGCCTGTTCGGGATCCGGGACGATGTCGGCGAGCGTGCCGTCGAAATCGAGTGCGATGACGGCGCGGTCCGGCCGGGCGAGGAGCGCGGCGAGGCCCTCCTGTCCGGCGGGGGTGACCGGSGCCGGCAGGGGCGGGGTGTGCGGAGTGCTGCCCATACGCCGAGCCTATAGGCGGTGGCCCGTCCGCGGGGGCCTGCGACCGGCCTGCCGGCGCCGGTGGCCTGGGCGCTGACTCACATTCTGCTCCTCGACCCGCCGGAGGGGCTTAAAGTGTCCGCCTCCGAGGAAGGAACCGCTCCGTGCCCGATACACCGATACATCGGCTGCTGTTACGGCGACAGACCTGGATGTACATGCTGTACAGCCTCCTCCTGCCGCTCGCACTCAGTCTGATCATGGTTCTGCGGTATGTCCTGATGGCCGCCCAGGACCACGGCCACGAGGAACTCGCGCCCCTCGTCCTGCTGGCCATGCTCACGGTGGTCGCCGTGGCCGGCCCCGGCTTCGAGCGGATCCGTGCCCGGTTCTGGCTGGGCGAGGAGATCGGCCGCCGCAGCGGGGACCGGCGCTTCGTCCGCCATGCCGCTTTCTTCTTCCTCAACATGCTCGTGGGCGCGCTGGGATTCCTCGCGGTGGCCGGCTGGCTGATCGTCTGCGCGCGCAACCTCACGTACCCGGTCTGGGGCTGGCGTTCCTACCCGGACCCGGCGTGGGGCGGTCCGCATCCTCTCGGTGTGGTCGCGCTGCACTTCTCGGGCGGTGTGGTGGCCCTCTTCGCCGGTCCGTGGGTCATCGTGCGGCTGGCGCGCCTGCAGGTCCGCGTGGTGCGCGGGTTCATCGGTTCGGGTCAGGACGGCTGACCGGCCGCGCCGGTGTGGCGTACCACCGCCGCGGCGTAGCCGTGCGGAACGGCCACCATGTCCACGCTCCGGTCCGCGATGATCCCCGGCCCCGTGCACCCGCCGCGCATCACCGCGCGGTCTCCGGCCGTCAGGCGGGCCGTTCGTCGCGCGGCCGCCGCCGCGTCCGGATCACCGCGCCCGGCGAGCGGGGAGACGCCTGCTCCCACCGTCGTCGCGGACAGCGCGTAGACGACGAGGTCGCCACACCGGTCCCAGGAGAAGTGCACCGGCGCCGCTCCCGACGCAGCGGCCACGCTGTCGTGCGGCCGTGCGCACAGCGGACAGGCCCCGTCCAGGACGGCGATCCGGTCCGGCGGGCACCCCAGGCGGGCGGAGACGAGCAGGCGCAGTCCGCCGCGGACCACGGCGAACCGGCGGCGTATCGGACCCGGTTCGAGTCCGGCGTAGACCCCGCGTTCCGCCGCCGCGAGCGCGGCGGCACCGGCGGCCTCGGCGGCCGGGCCCTGTTCCGTCAGCAGCAGGGTCCACAGGCCGGCCCGCTCGGCTCCCTCGGCGGGAAGGCCGGGCCGCTCGGCCGGTGCGGTGAGGTCGAGCGCGGAGGCGGGGACCCGCCGGTCGGGCGAGGGCCCGAGCCGCATCGGGAGAGGCAGCGGCCGGGCCTCCCGCATCCGTTCGGGCGTCCAGTGGTGCGGAGCATCTCCGGCCGGCCCGGGCCCGGAGGTCACCGCCGGCCCCGCCGCGCCTCCCGGACCCGGCGCAGGCGGTTCACCGTCACCGGGTCCTCCTCCAGCGCGCGCCGGTCGTCCAGCAGGGCGTTCAGGAGCTGGTAGTAGCGGGTCGGGGAGATGCCGAGCTGTTCCCTGATCGCGCGCTCCTTCGCACCCGGCCCCGCCCACGACTGACGCTCGACCGCGAGGACCGCGCGGTCGCGGTCGGAGAGTGCGGCGGCAGGGGCGGGCTCGTCGGGGCCGTTCGGGGGGAGGGCGGTCATATCAGCCAATATATTGCGCGGGCCGCGGACCGCTACTCCGCGCTCTCGGCCGCCGCGGACTCCTGCGCGATGTGCTGGAGCACGCTCTCCGGGTTGGCTCCCGGCTCGACCGCCTTGCCGATGTTCTCCTTGATCGACTCACTGGCCTGGGCCCAGGACGTCTTGCCGAACGGATAGAACTCCGCCTCGGTCAGCGCGGCCAGGAACTGGTGCAGCGGCTTGTACTTGGCGGTGTCCTCCATCGAAGCCGACGCACTGTCCGTGACCGGCAGCAGGTCGTACTTGTCGGCGAACGCGATCACGTTCTTGTCGTTGAACATGAAGTCGAAGAACTTGCCCATCTCCACGCGATGGCCGTTCTGCTTGAACCCCATGATCCAGTCGGCGACGCCCATCGACGTCTTGGTGGGCCCGTTGGCGCCGGGCAGCTGCACCATGCCGAAGTTCACGCCCTGCTTCTGGGCCTCCTCCATCAGGGTGGGGTGGCCGTTGAGCATGCCGACCTCACCCTTGGTGAACGCCGCGAAGGCCTTCGCCCGGTCGAGCTTGCCGGGGGCGACGGGTCCGACGAGACCCTTGTCGACGAGGTTCGACTTCAGCCAGCCGAAGGTCTGGATGTTCTCCGCCGAGTCGATGTCGTACGAGCCGACGTCGTCGGTGTAGCCACCGCCGCCGCTGAGCAGCCACATCATGGTCTCGGCCTGGGACTCCTCCTGGCCCAGCGGCAGCGCGAACGGGTACGTCACGCCGCGCTGCTTGAGCGCCGCGGCGTCGGAGGCTATGTCGTCCCAGGTCCGCGGGGCCGTGAGGCCCGCCCGGGAGAAGAGGTCCTTGTTGTAGAAGAGCAGCCGGGTGCTGGCCACGAACGGCAGCCCGTACTGGATCCGGCTGACGCGGCCGGCGTCCGCGAGCTTCGGCAGGAAGTTGGCCTGGGTCGGGATGCTGAGCATCTCGTCGGCGGAGTAGAGCTTGCCGGCCTTGGCGTAGTCCGCGTACGCGCCGATCTGCGCGATGTCGGGGGCCTTTCCGTCCTTCACCATCTCGGCGACCTTGCGGTCGACGTCCGTCCACGGATAGACGGTCACGTCCACCTTGATGCCGGGGTGGGACGCCTCGAAGCTCCGGGCGACCCCGTCCCAGTACGTCTGCGACTTGTTGCCCTCGCCGGTGCCGTAGTCGGCCGCGACCAGTTTCAGCGTGACGTCGCCCGAACTCCCGTCGCCTCCGCAGCCCGCCAGCGCGACCGTCATCCCCAGTGCGGCGACAGCCGCCGTCAGTCCCAAGTAACGCCGCTGCACAGCCCAGTCCGTCCTCATTGATTGCCCCACCCGCGGCACCCACGTCGGCATGGGCGCCCTCCGGATGAGCTGCGATTTTGCACCACGCCCGAGAAGGAGGTCTACACCACCGGGGTATCGCTTCCGCAACACAGCAGCATTGCACGGGACGCGGAGCGACTGCTAAGGAGGTCTCGGCCGGGCCCGACCCGGCCACCGCCCCAGCCGCGAGGAGCCGTCGAGTATGTCCCGTACCGCATCAGAAATCGCCACCCAGCCCAGCTGCTGGCGTCGTGCCGCCGAGGCGGGTGCGGCCTTCGACGGGCTGCCGCGTCCGGGCGAGCGGGTCGCCGTGACCGGGTGCGGCACCTCCTGGTTCATGGCCATCGCCTACGCGGCGCTGCGGGAGGCCGCGGGGCAGGGCGAGACGGACGCGTACGCCTCCTCGGAATTCCCCGCCGGGCGGGCGTACGACCGGGTCGTGGCGATCACCCGCTCCGGTACGACGAGCGAGGTACTGGCGCTGCTGGGCGAGCTGCGCGGCACGGTGGCCACCGTCGCGCTGACCGCCGACCCGAAGACGCCCGTCATGGACGCCGCCGACACCGTGGCGGTGCTGGACTGGGCGGACGAGGAGTCGGTCGTCCAGACCCGGTTCGCCACCACGGCGCTGGCGTTCCTGCGGGCCGGCCTGGAGGCGGCGGGCCCGCTGCCGGCCGGGGTGAAGACGGTCGCCGAGGCCGCCGTCGACGCGGAGCTGGCGGTGACCGAGCCGCTGGACGAGGCGGTGGTCGCGGCCGAGCAGTGGACGTTCCTGGGGCGCGGCTGGACCTACGGGCTCGCCCAGGAGGCCGGGCTGAAGATGCGCGAGGCGGCAGGCGCCTGGACCGAGTCGTACCCCGCGATGGAGTACCGGCACGGCCCGATCGCGATCACCGGTCCGAACCGGGTGGCCTGGGTCTTCGGCCCTCTGCCCGAGGGGCTCGCCGGTGAGGTCGCGGCGGTCGGCGGAACGCTCGTCGCGCACCGGTCGGCGGACCCGATGGCCGACCTGATCCGGGCGCAGCGGCTCGCGGTCGTCCTCGCGGAGTCGAAGGGCTACGACCCGGACCACCCGCGCAACCTGTCGCGCAGCGTGATCCTTCCCGGGTAGGCCGGACGGCTTCCTCGACGGTTGCGGCCGGTTGCCGGCGGGTTGCGTCCGGGTTGCGGCCGGTTGCCGACGGGTTGCGGCCCCGATTTTGTATGGATGCGCAACAAACAGCGATAGTGGACTAGACCTTTTGGGGGTCGTCGGGCGAAACTGTTTCCCGTGAAACACGTCATCGCCCTCGATGTGGGCGGCACCGGAATGAAGGCCGCACTGGTCGGGGCCGACGGCACCCTGCTCTACGAGGCACGGCGCGCGACCGGCAGAGAGCGGGGGGCCGACGCCGTCGTGGAGTCGGTCCTCGCCTTCGCGGCGGATCTGCGCGCCTACGGCGAGGAGCACCTCGGCGACAGCGCCCTCGCGGCCGGCGTCGCGGTGCCCGGCATCGTCGACGCCGAGAACGGGGTCGCCGTCTACGCGGCGAACCTCGGCTGGCGCGACGTACCCATGCGCCGGCTGCTCGGCGAACGGCTCGGCGGCGTACCCGTGGCCCTCGGCCACGACGTCAGGACGGGCGGACTCGCCGAGGGCCGGATCGGCGCGGGCAGGGGCGCCGACCGCTTCCTGTTCGTGCCGCTGGGCACCGGGATCGCCGGCGCCATCGGCATCGCCGGCACGATCGAGGCGGGCGCCCACGGCTACGCGGGCGAGATCGGCCACATCGTGATCCGGCCGGACGGCCCGGACTGCCCCTGCGGCCAGCGCGGCTGCCTGGAGACGCTGGCCTCCGCCGGCGCCGTCAGCCGTGCCTGGGCCGCCGCCTCCGGCGACGCGAAGGCCGATGCCGCCGACTGTGCCAAGGCCGTCGCATCGGGCGACCCGAGGGCCGTGGCGGTCTGGACCGACGCCGTCGACGCGCTCGCCGCCGGACTCGTCACCGCGCTCACCCTGCTCGACCCCCGCACGCTCATCATCGGTGGCGGTCTCGCCGAGGCCGGGGAAACCTTGTTCACACCACTCCGTGCGGCCGTCGAGGAACGCGTCACGTTCCAGAAGCTGCCCCACATCGTCCCGGCGGCCCTCGGGGACACCGCCGGATGCCTGGGCGCAGGGCTGCTCGCCTGGGATCTTCTCTCCACGGAGGTATCCGCCTGATGGCCGGACGCGCAGACAGCACCGTTCTCGCAGGTGCCCGGGTGGTGCTCCCCACCGGGACCGTCGAGAACGGCCGGGTGATCGTCGAGGGCACCCGCATCGCCGGCAGTTCGGCACAGGGCGCCCCGGCCGTCGACCTGTCCGGTCACTGGATCGTTCCCGGCTTCGTGGACATGCACAACCACGGAGGCGGCGGCGGCTCCTTCACCTCCGGCACCGTGGACGACGTCCTGACCGGCGTCCGCACCCACCGCGAACACGGCACCACCACCCTGGTGGCCTCCACCGTCACCGGCGAGATGGACTTCCTCGCCGAGCGCGCCGGCATCCTCTCCGAACTGGTCGAGCAGGGCGACCTGGCCGGCATCCACTTCGAGGGCCCGTTCATCTCCCCGTGCCGCAAGGGCGCCCACAGCGAGAGCCTGCTGCGCCACC
Organism: Streptomyces sp. OR43; assembly: GCF_008042275.1. GTDB lineage: Bacteria > Actinomycetota > Actinomycetes > Streptomycetales > Streptomycetaceae > Streptomyces. The sequence continues at coordinate 1,301,967 of NZ_RDBK01000043.1, forward strand.
CGGACCCGGCCGAGGTCCGCAAGCTCATGGACGCGGCGCGCGGCACCGCGAAGATGTTCACCCTCGCCACCGAACTGCCGGGCGGCATCGACTCCGTACGGCTGCTCGCCGAGCACGGCGTCATCGCCGCGATCGGGCACACGGACGCCACGTACGAGCAGACCGTCGAGGCCATCGACGCCGGTGCCACCGTCGCCACGCACCTCTACAACGCGATGCCGGGCCTCGGTCACCGCGCGCCCGGACCCATCGCCGCCCTCCTGGAGGACGAGCGGATCACCGTCGAGCTCATCAACGACGGGACGCATCTGCACCCCGCCGCCCTGGAGCTCGCCTACCACCACGCGGGCGCGCACCGCGTCGCGCTGATCACCGACGCCATGGACGCGGCCGGGTTCGGCGACGGCCAGTACCAGCTCGGCCCGCTCGCCGTCGAGGTCAAGGACGGTGTCGCCCGGCTCGTCGAGGGCGGCTCCATCGCGGGCTCCACCCTCACCCTGGACACCGCCTTCCACCGGGCCGTCACCATCGACCGGATCCCGGTCGGCGACGTGGTGCAGTCCATCTCCGCCAACCCGGCCCGGCTCCTCGGTGTGTACGACCGGGTCGGCTCCCTGGAGCCCGGCAAGGACGCCGACCTCGTCGTCCTGGACGAGGACTTCCGGATCGCGGGCGTCATGCGCCGGGGCGAGTGGATCATTCAGCCGCAGGCCGTCCGATCAGCCTGACCGGGCCGCCTCCGCGTAACGAAGGGACGGCCCGATCCGCCTGACCGGGCCGCCCTCCGCGTAACGAAGAGACGGCGGTTGGTCCCGACGTCTGGGCCGACCGCCGTCTCTTTGGCATGATCGCGAAGGAAACCAGCAGGGAAAGCGCGTTCTGGAAAGAGATCCGCGCTCCACGGATCGAGAGGGGCCGAGGGTGATCCTCACGGTCACGCTGAACACGGCACTCGACCTGACGTACGACGTCCCGGCACTCGTCCCGCACGCCTCCCATCGCGTCACCGCGCTCTCCGAGCGTCCCGGCGGCAAGGGCGTCAACGTCGCCCGGGTCCTCACGGCCCTCGGCCACGACAGCGTCGTCACCGGCTTCGCCGGAGGCGCCACCGGAGCCGTCCTGCGCACCATGCTCGCCGCGCTCCCCACCGGACCCGCGGCCGTCACCGACGCACTCGTGACCGTGGCCGGCGACACCCGCCGCACCCTGGCCGTCGTCGACCGCGCCACCGGGGACACCACCCAGTTCAACGAACCCGGACCGCACGTCACCGCCGACGAGTGGACCGCCTTCCTCGCCTCGTACGGCGAACTGCTCACCGCCGCCGACGCCGTCGCCCTGTGCGGCAGCCTGCCGCCCGGCATCCACGTCGGCGCCTACGCCGAACTCATCCGCCTCGCCCGCACCGCCGGCGTCCCCGTCCTCCTGGACACCAGCGGCGAACCGCTGCGCCGCGGCATCGCCGCCCGCCCCGACCTGATCAAGCCGAACGCCGACGAGCTCGCCCAGCTCACCGGCTCCCGCGACCCCCTGCGCGGCGCCCGGGACGCCCGCCGGCGAGGGGCACACGGGGTGATCGCCTCACTGGGACCCGCCGGCGTGCTCGCGGTCTCCCCCGACGGCACCTGGCAGGCGGCCCCGCCCGCGCCCGTCCGGGGCAACCCGACCGGGGCCGGCGACTCCGCGGTGGCCGGACTCCTGTCCGGACTCGTGGAGGGCCTGGACTGGCCGGACCGGCTGCGACGGGCGGTGGCACTGTCGACGGCGACCGTGCTCTCCCCCACGGCCGGTGAGTTCGACCGTGCGGCGTACGAGGAGCTGCTGCCGCGCGTCGGTATCGAGGAACACGCAGACGCGGCCTGAACGCCGCGCCCCCACCGGACCCGCCCGCCGGGCCCGAGGAAACCACAGAGGTCAGCATGCCGCTCGTCAGCACCGGTGAACTCGTCTCCGCCGCCCAGGCCCGGGGACACGGGATCGCCGCCTTCAACGTCATCACACTGGAGCACGCCGAGGCGATCGCCGCCGGGGCCGAGCGCGCCGGCGCCGCCGCCATCCTCCAGATCTCCGAGAACGCCGTGAAGTTCCACGGCGGCCGGCTCGCCCCCATCGCCGCCGCCGCGGCGGCCGTCGCCCGCACCTCCGGCGCCCCGCTCGCCCTCCACCTCGACCACGTCGAGTCCGTGGAACTGCTGCACCAGGCGCACGGGACGGGCTTCGGCTCGGTGATGTTCGACGCCTCCAAGCTGAGTTACGAGGAGAACGTACGGGCCACCGCCGCAGCGGTCGCCTGGGGCCACGAGCGCGGCATCTGGATCGAGGCGGAACTCGGCAAGGTCGGCGGCAAGGAGGGCGAGGCGCCTCTCGACGCGCACGCCCCCGGCGTCCGCACCGACCCGGACGAGGCCGCCGCGTACGTCGCCGCCACCGGCGTCGACGCCCTGGCCGTCGCCGTCGGCTCCTCGCACGCCATGACCGAGCGCACCGCCGCCCTGGACCACGAGCTGATCGGCCGGCTGCGCGACGCCGTCCCCGTCCCGCTGGTCCTGCACGGCTCCAGCGGCGTCCCGGACGAGGAGATCCGCCGGGCCGTCACGGCCTCCGGCATGGTCAAGATCAACGTGGGTACGGCGCTGAACACCGCCTTCACCGGAGCCGTGCGCGCCCATCTGGCCGAGCACACCACGGGCGTGGACCCGCGCAAGTACATCGCCCCGGGCCGCGAGGCGATGACCGACGTGATCAGCCACTTCCTGGGACTCGTGTCCGCCGCCGCACACTGATCCGCAACGGGCCCCGCCCCACGCACTCGGCGTGGGGCGGGGCCCGTGTCGCTTTCCCGCCGGTCCTCACGCGCCCCGCCGAGGGCGGGCCCCGGACGTCGGGAGGCGTCAGCTCTTCGCGGGGGTGACCTCGACCCAGTCCAGGATCACGTCGCACTGGTTTCCGTCCTGGCACGAGATGCTGATCTCGTTCTCACCCTTGACCAGGTCGACGGGTGCCCAGGTGGTCTGCCAGTTCTTCTCCCAGTTCGGGTCCGAGGACTGGATGAAGTCCTTCAGCCCGATCGGCTGCGAGTTCGGCTTCCCGTTGACCGTCAGCGTCGCGTTGGCGTCCTTGTCCGGGATCGCGTAGCGCACCGTCAGACGATACGAACCGGCCTGCTCCATGGCGGCCCGCCAGGTCACCGACGATCCGACGGCGTTGAAACCGGAGACGTAGGAGCCGTCGGGACCCTCGGCCCCCTTGACGGTCTTGTCCACGGCCGCGGTACCGCCGAGCTTCAGCGACGCCGCGTCCTGCTTCGGCAGCTCTACGGGGGCCTCGGCGCTCTTGGACTGCTCCGGCGTCGGGGACTGCTCGACCTCACCGGCCGGACCCGAGGAGGAGGTGGCCTCGTCCTTCTTGCCGCCCTTGTCGTCGTCGTCCGTCATCAGCGCGACACCGATGCCGATGAGCACGACCGCGACCACCGCGAGCGCCCCGATCAGCAGGCCCTTGTTGTTCGGACCGCTGCGGCCGGGGCCGCCGGCACTGCCGCGGCCACCCTGGTGCGGCACCTGCGCGGTGGTTCCGCCGGGGTACGTCTCCGGAGCCGCGTACTGCGCGGCCGGCTGGCCGTACTGGCCGTTCGGCTGGCCGTAGGGCGCCTGGGGCTGCCCGTACGCCTGCTGCGGGGGCACCTGCCCGTACTGGCGCTCACCGACGGTCCGCACCTGGTTGTACGAGGTCCGGGGCACGCCCGGCTGCGCGGCGGGACCCGGGTAGCCGTAGCCGCCCTGTCCCGGCGGCTGCGCGCCGGCCGCCTGTCCGTCCTCGTAGAGGTAGCCGAACGGATCGTCGTCCTCGGGTGTGCTCGCGCCGTTGTTCCCGGCCATCCCTGGGTCACTCCTCACCATGTCGCCAGCCGTCGCCGAATCTCGCCAGCCGTCGCCGACCGGCCGAGCCTACCCCGAACGGACCACACCAAGAATTGCCGGAGGCGGGGACGCGCAGAGCTCCGGACCCCGCGGACAACCCCCCGGCAAACGTCAGCCGGCCCTGCGGTGAACCTTGGAACGGGACCGCTTCTCGATGTACATCCGCTGGTCGGCGGAGCGCAGCACCTCTTCCGCGGTCATGCCGCAGGCGGCCCAGCCGATGCCGAAGCTCGCCCCGACCCGCACCGCCCGGCCGTCGACCCGAATGGGCGGAATGATGGCGTTACGCAGGCGTACGGCCAGGTCCGCGGCGTCCGCGGACCCCAGCCCGTCCGCGAGAACGACGAATTCGTCACCCCCGAGCCGGGCGACGGTGTCCCCGTCGCGGACACACGTGGTCAGCCGCCGGGCGACCTCGATGAGAACCGCGTCACCCGTGTGATGCCCGAAGCGGTCGTTGATCGACTTGAAGCCGTCCAGGTCGCAGAAGAGGACCGCGAGACCCTTCGACCCGTCGTCGTTCCCCGTGTCCGGTGCGACGGAATGCACATGGTGGTCGTACGGGCCGACGCCCCGGCCGGCGTCGAACCCGTCGGCGGGGAACCCGTGCGCCCGCGCCTCGTCGACATCGCCGTACGCCGCGTCCAGCGCCTCCACGTCCGTGGACACCACGGAGTGCGGGCGCTCGCACAGCCGGGCGCTGAGCCGGGCCCGCAGCTCCGCGCTGTTGGGCAGCCCGGTCAGGGCGTCGTGCGAGGCGCGGTGCGCGAGGTTCAGCTCGTGGCGCTTGCGCTCCTCTATGTCCTCCACATGGGTGAGGAGGAAGCGCGGCCCGTCCGCGGTGTCCGCGACGACGGAGTTGCGCAGCGAGACCCACAGATAGGTGCCGTCCCTGCGGCCCAGCCGCAGCTCGGCACGGCCGCCCTCGGCGGAGGTGCGCAGCAGCGTACCGATGTCCTCGGGGTGGACCAGATCGGCGAAGGAGTAGCGGCGCAGCACCGAGGCGGGACGGCCCAGGAGCCGGCACAGGGCGTCGTTGGTGCGCAGCAGCCTGCCGTGCTGGTCGCCGCCCATCTCCGCGATGGCCATGCCGCTGGGGGCGTACTCGAAGGCCTGGCGGAAGGATTCCTCGCTGGCCCGCAGCGCCTGCTGTTCACGCTCCAGGCGGACCAGGGCGCGCTGCATGTTTGCCCGGAGCCGGGCGTTGCTGATCGCAATGGCCGACTGGGACGCGTACATCTGGAGCGCCTCGCGGCCCCAGGCGCCGGGCCGGCGGCCGTTGCGCGGGCGGTCGACGGATATGACGCCGAGGAGGTCGCTGCCGCCGCCCGAGGCGTACATCGGGGCGTAGAGCCGGTCCTGCGGGTGCCACTCGTCCTCGAAGCGGGGCTCGGGGCCCTCGGTGTGCCACTGCGGGACGTCGTCGTCGAGGAGGACCCAGCCGTCGGTGTGGGGTATGAAGCGGAGCTCGTCCCATATCTCGCCCATGGCCAGCCGGCGCTCCCAGGAGGTACGGGAGCCGACGCGGCCGGTGATCAGGGCCTCGGCGGCGCTGTTGCCGGCGAAGGCGGCGACGACGAGATCACCGTCGGGACGGACGAGGTTGACGCAGGCCAGCTCGTAGCCGAGACCGGCGACGATTCCGTCGGCGACGGTCTGCAGTGTGTCGGCCAGGCTCCGCGCCGTGTTGAGATCGGCCACGGCCTGGTGCAGCTGCCGCATCGTCGCAAGACGGACGTACGGCTCCGACTCGGCCTCCATTGCTCGCACTCCCCGAGACCTCGACAGCACTCCAGATTTCATATCGACGTACCTGACGTACTTACTGCAGTGTCACGGCCACTGAATCACAGTGAGCTGTGCACCCGGTACACAGGGTCAACAAATATTGCGCTCTGTGACTCAAGTCACAACAGATGGTGAAGGGTCGTGTGCGTCACGCGTCAGCGGTCCGTCCTTTTCTTGAACGCAAAACGCAAATCCCTGTCACCGCGGGCCCGGAACGGCCCGGGTCCCAGCCCGGAACGGCCGGGTCCTAGGACCTGGCTGGTCCCCTGGCCCGATGCGGGGGCCCACCGTACGCGGCTAGCGTTCCCGGTGTGTTGCAGACGAAGCCCCCCGCCCCGCGTACCGAAGCCGTCCCCCATGCTGAGGGGGTGAGCAACGACGAGTTCCGCGGCGCCCTCGCCCGGCTGGCAGCCGGAGTGGTGCTGATCACCGCACAGGAGCCACCCCTCGACGAGCACGGCCGCGGCGAGGACGTGGGCATGACGGCGACCGCCTTCATGTCGGTGTCGCTCGATCCGCCGCTGGTCATGGTGAGCCTGCGCAACGACTCCCGGATGGACGACCTGCTGGCGGAGCAGCCGCTGTGGGCCGTCTCCGTACTGGCGGAGAGCCAGCGGCACATCGCGGGACGGTTCGCCATGAAGGGCCGGATCAGCGACCGGCTGCTGTTCGAGGACATCCCCTATGTACGGGGTGACGTCACCGGCGCCCCGCTGGTCGGGGGCGCGCTCGCGACGCTGGAGTGCCGCACCGAGCAGCGGATCACCGCGGGTGACCACACGCTGGCGATCGGCCGGGTGCTGGGCGCGCAGCTGCCGAGCGGGGACGGCGGCCCGCTGACGTACTTCCGCGGGCGCTACCGGCAGCTGGGCTGACCGGCGGGCGCCACCCGCGGCCGGACTGAGGCGCTACGGAAGACCGGCGCTACCAGTCGCGGCCGGAGCGGCCCCGCTTGGTGTCGCCGCGCTGCTTCTTCTCGCGCAGCCGGCGTTCGTTGATCCCGCGCGGGATCTTCCGCTTGACGCGCGGCTTGGGAGGCGGCGCCGTGGCCTCGGCCAGCAGGGCCGTGAGCCGCACGAGGGCCGTCTCCCGGTTGCGCCACTGCGAGCGGTGCTCCGAGGAGCGGACCGATACGACGCCGTTGACCAGCCGGCTCGCCAGCCGTTCCAGCGCGCGTTCCTTCCACACCTCGGGCAGCGACTCGGTCGCCGCGAGGTCGAAGCGCAGCTCCACCTGGGAGTCGCTGGTGTTGACGTGCTGCCCGCCGGGCCCGGAGGACCGCGAGAAACGCCACATGAGCTCGGCCTCCGGCAGGGAGACCGCACCGCGGATGAAATAGGGCCCGGACATGACACCCATGTTCCCCGCCCCACGCATGGTTCGTCACCTTCTTTTGCCGCCGGCCTCCGGCCGCACTTCCGCCGTCCGCCCGCAGCCCGTCATCAGTTCGGTAAAGAAAGTAAAGGCGGAAGGAACCTCCCGGTGCCCTGCCTGCGTTAGGAACTGTGACGGTAGCTTCGTGATGGCACGAAGCCCGCAGACGACAGATGAAAGGGACTTCCCATGGCAGTAAGCCTGTCCAAGGGCGGCAACGTCTCCCTCACCAAGGAGGCCCCCGGCCTCACCGCCGTCACGGTCGGCCTCGGCTGGGACGTCCGTACCACCACCGGCACCGACTTCGACCTCGACGCTTCCGCGATCGCGGTCAACACCGCGGGGAAGGTCTTCTCCGACGGCCACTTCGTCTTCTTCAACAACAAGGCGACGCCGGACCAGACCATCGTGCACACCGGTGACAACGTCACAGGTGAGGGCGAGGGCGACGACGAGCAGATCAACGTCAACCTGGCGGGCCTGCCGGCCGACATCGACAAGATCGTCTTCCCGGTTTCGATCTACGACGCCGAGACCCGCAGCCAGAACTTCGGCCAGGTGCGCAACGCCTACATCCGCATCCTCAACCAGGCCGGCGGCGCCGAGATCGCCCGCTACGACCTGAGCGAGGACGCCGCCACCGAGACCGCCATGGTCTTCGGCGAGCTGTACCGCAACGGTGCCGAGTGGAAGTTCCGTGCCGTGGGCCAGGGCTACGCCTCGGGCCTGCGCGGCATCGCGCAGGACTTCGGCGTCAACCTCTGACGCTCAGCACGACCGCTTCACGGGAGCCCCCGGCCGAACGTCCTGCGGCCGGGGGCTCCCGCGTGCCCGCATACCACTGAGCGCGGCCAACGGGGCGCGCGACACGCGGTGTTGTCCCATCGATGGGAGTCCGCCGGATAGCGGACACAGACGCATTCCAGTCGGACAAGAAACGGTCAAAGAATTGTGAGGTAATTGTTGGTACACCGTCAAAGGTGGTCATTCGGTGGCACGCTCCCTGCTCGTAACCCCCCACGGAACGAGCAACGGAGAACGCATGACCCCCCACATGAACACCCGTCGCGCCGCAGCCCTGGCCGCCGTGGCCGCGATGGTCGTCGTCGGAGTGCAGACCGGTGCGGCGAACGCCACCCCGGGCGCCTCCGACGGCGGTTCCTCCGCCTCCCCCCGCACCGCGTCCCCCGCCTTCAACAGCGCCTCCGCACGTACGAGCGCCATCAAGTCGGCCCAGACCGAGGCCTCTTCGGCCGCTGCCTCCCTCGGGCTCGGCGCCCAGGAGAAACTGATCGTCCGTGACGTGATCAAGGACGCCAACGGCACCGTCCACACCCGCTACGAGCGCACCTACGCCGGGCTGCCCGTCCTCGGCGGCGACCTCGTCACCCACACCGCGAGCAGCGGCAAGCTCAAGGGCGTCACCAAGGCGACGAAGGCCCGGATATCCGTGCCGTCCACGACGGCGAAGATCAAGACGGCGGCAAGCGCCCGCAAGGTGATCTGGGCGCGCGGCTCCACGCCCGTCCTCGCCTTCGAGACCGTGAAGACCGGCGTGCAGAAGGACGGCACCCCGAGCCGGCTGCACATCATCACGGACGCCGTCACCGGCAAGAAGCTGCACAGCTACGAGGCCATCGAGACGGCCGGCGTCGGCAACAGCCAGTACAGCGGCAAGGTCGACCTCTCCACCACCGCCTCCGGCTCCGGCTTCGAACTGACCGACGGCGACCGCGGCGGCCACAAGACGTACGACCTGAACCAGGGCGAGAGCGGCACCGGCGACCTCGTCACCGACGACGACGACACCTGGGGCGACGGCACCGGCGACGACCGCCAGACCGCGGCGGTCGACGCCCACTACGGCGCCGCGAAGACCTGGGACTTCTACAAGTCGGCCCTCGGCCGCGACGGCATCGCCGGTGACGGCAAGGCCGCCTACTCCCGGGTCCACTACGGCGACGCGTACGTCAACGCGTTCTGGGACGACAGCTGCTTCTGCATGACCTACGGCGACGGCGCCGACAACAAGAGCGCCCTCACCGGCCTCGACGTCGCCGGCCACGAGATGAGCCACGGCCTGACCGCCGCCACCGCCAACCTCGACTACGCCGGGGAGTCCGGCGGTCTCAACGAGGCGACCAGCGACATCTTCGGCACCTCCGTGGAGTTCTTCGCCGACAACGCCACCGACGTCGGCGACTACCTCATCGGCGAGAAGATCGACATCAACGGCGACGGCACCCCGCTGCGTTACATGGACGAGCCCAGCAAGGACGGCGGCTCGGCCGACTACTGGGACAGCGGCGTCGGCGACCAGGACGTGCACTACTCGTCCGGCGTCGCCAACCACTTCTTCTACCTGCTGGCCGAGGGCAGCGGCGCGAAGACGATCAACGGCGTCGACTACGACTCCCCGACCTCCGACGGCTCCACCGTCACCGGCATCGGCCGGGACAAGGCCGTCCAGATCTGGTACAAGGCCCTTTCCGAGTACATGACCTCCACCACCGACTACGCGGCCGCCCGCGTCGCCACCGAGAAGGCGGCGACCGACCTGTACGGGGCGGACAGCGCCGAGCTCGCCTCGGTCAGCGCCGCCTGGACCGGCGTCAACGTGAAGTAGCGCTCGCCGCGTCGCTCCAGGGAGCGAGGGATCCAGGGAGCCGGTCAGCCGTCCGCGGCGGGCCGGCTCCTGCGTTTCCGCTCCCGCGCTCCGGCTCGTGCGTTTCCGAGAGCCCGTCAGCTGTCCGCCGCGGGCCGGCTCCTGCGATTCCGCTCCTGCGCTCCGGCTCGTGCGTTTCCGAGAGCCCGTCAGCTGTCCGCGGCGGGCCGGCTCCTGCCGTACAGCCAGTCCTCCCACAGCTGCGACAGGTCCTCGCCCGTCTCCTCCTCCACATACGCGGTGAAGTCCGCCGTCGAGGCGTTGCCGTGCCGGTGCGCCTTCGTCCAGCCGGCGAGCAGCGCGAAGAACTCCTCGTCGTCGTCGACCGCCTCGCGGATCTTGTGGATCACCATGGCTCCGCGCCCGTACACCGGCTGCTCCGAGATGTCCGCGGCGCTCGGCGGATCGGCGGGCGGGAAGGCCCAGTTGTCCTCGTCCTCGTACGCCTCGTCGAACGACTGCTGAGCCGGGACGTCCTCCTTCTCCTCCGCCCAGAGCCACTCCGCGTACGTCGCCAGGCCCTCGTTGAGCCACATGTCGCGCCAGGTCGCGGGCGTCACCGAGTCGCCGAACCACTGGTGCGCCATCTCGTGGACGAGCAGATCGATGCTGGGCGGGCCGGGGAAGAACGGCCGGTTCTGTGTCTCCAGCGCGTAGCCGGAGTCCCCCTTGCGGTCCACGATCGCGCCCGTCGCGGAGAACGGGTACGGACCGAAGTGCCCGGCCTCCCACGCCACCACCTCGGGGACCCGGGCCAGCGTTCCCGCGCTCGCCTTCGCCGACTCCGGGTCCACGGCGGTGAAGACCGTGATGCCGCCCGCCATCGTCGATGTCTTCGTCGTGAAGCGGCCGACGGCCAGGGTCGCCAGGTAGCTCGCCATCGGTTCGGCGGTGTGCCAGCGGTAGGTCGTGCGGTCGCCCTCCCTCGTCGGCGGACCGGCCGGCACCCCGTTGGAGACCGCCGTCAGTCCCTTGGGGACGGTGACGGTCAGGTCGTACGCGGCCTTGTCGCTCGGGTGGTGGTTGCCGGGGAACCAGGCCATCGAGCCCGTCGGCTCCCCGAGGGCGAGCGCGCCGTCGTCGGTCGGCAGCCAGCCCTCCTCGGAGTCGTCCGCATCGGTGATCGTGCGCGGGGAGCCGGAGTAGCGGACGACGGTACGGAACGTCTCGCCCCGCCGGAGCCGGTCCTCGACCTTCGCGTCGGTGCGCAGCGTCAGCTCGTTGCCCGCCCGGTTGACTGCGGCCGGACGTCCTTCCACGGTCGCCGAGTCCACGGTCAGACCGGCGAGGTCGAGGTTGAACGAGCTCAGGTCCTGCGTCGCCCGCGCGGTGATCACGGCGGTCCCGCGCAGCGTCTGCTCGTCCGGGTCGACGTCGAGCGTGAGGTCGTAGTGCGTGACGTCGTAACCGCCGTTGCCGAGCTTCGGGAAGTACGGGTCGCGCAGGCCGGAGGCGCCGGGCTTGCCCTCGACCCCGCCGCTGCCGGCGGTGCAGGCGGGGGCGAGGACGGCGAGGGCGAGGAGCAGAGCGGCGGAGCCGGCTGCCCTGCGGGGTGTGCGCGCCGTATCGCGTGCCGTATCGCGTGCCGGAGGTCGGTGATCCACGCCGGTGATCCTATGTGCGGAATGTCGGAGTCCGCGGAGGCCGGGGCAGAGCCGGTACCCGCCCGGCGTCACAGCACGGCGATGCCCAGGGGCCGTTCGCCCGCCGCCAGCCGGACCGGGTCCCTCTCTCCGGTGAGGTCCACGACCGTGATGCCGTTCCAGTACCCGTCCCGGGTGAAGCCGCCGGTGACGTACGCCGTGCGGCCGTCCTCGGACACCGCCACGTCCTCGTGCGGGCCGTCCAGCCCGATGACGCGCTCGGATCCGTCGGGCTTCCGGACGGTCAGCGACGCGTCCTCGTCGTCGGAGGCGATCGGACCGGTGCCGACGACGAGCAGCGTGCCGTCGGGGGTCGTCGTCGCGCCGTGCTGGTGCGTGTTCGCCGTCATCGGTTCGACCGCCACCTCGCCGGTACGCGGATCGAGGACCGCGAGGCGCTCGCCCTCGAACGGCAGCAGCAGCTTCCCGTCGCCGGGGCGGACGACCGCGTAGTGCGGCTTCAGCCAGGAGCCGAGACCGCCCTCGGTGCCGTACGGGGCCACCTCCATCCGCCGGGTCCGCAGGGTGTCCGTGCGGACGGACGTCACGTCGAAGGAGTCGTGGCCGGTGGCGTACACCTCGTCGCCGCCCGTCGAGACGTCCACGTCGAACGGTCGGCGGCCCACCGGGGCGGTGCCCGTGACCTCGCGGGTCCCGGTGTCGATGACCTCCAGGACGCCTTCCGCGTCCGGGACGTTGACGCCGACGTAGACGTGCCGGCCGTCGGGCGCGAGGGCGATGCCCATGCCGCCGCCGCGGTACTCGCCCGTGGTGACGGGTCCGGTCTCCGTTGCGTACGGGATACGGGCCTGCCGGGTACGGGTCCGCGTGTCGACGACCGCGACGCCCTCCGCCGTGGCCACCCAGGCCCGGCCGTCCGCCCCGACCACCAGCCCGTACGGAGCGGTGCCGACCTCGACCCGGTCGAACGCGCCGCGCTCCGGATCGACGAACGTCACCGTGTCGCCGCCGAAGTCCGCGACGAGCAGTGTGCCGTCGGGAGTGCTCCCGGCCGGGGCCGCCGCGGACGGGGTGCTCGTCGCCGCCGGGGCGTCCGGCGTGCCCGTGGCGTCCGTGGCGCAGCCGGCGAGCACGGCCGCGGCGGCCATCAGAAGCACCGCACGGCGGGCGCTCACCGGGGCTCCCGGTCGCCCGGGGCGTCCCGCAGCAGCGCCGCGATCTCCGCGAAGCCGCGGCGTTCCGCGTGCGCCAGGGCCGTGACGCCGTCGCCGTCCGGCAGCCCGGGCGTCGCCCCGGCGGCCAGCAGCAGCTCGACGATCTCCTGGTGCGCGCGGCCTCCGTCGCCGAGGATCACCGCCTCCAGCAGGGCCGTCCAGCCCAGCCGGTTGACGTGGTCGACGTCGATGTCGGTGACCCGGAGCAGCTCCCGTACGTAAGCGACGTGGCCCCGCTCGCTCGCCGGGATCAGCGCGATGCCGCCGAACCGGTTGCGGAGCTTCAGGTCCGGCCCGGCCGGCAGCAGCACGTGGAGCATCGCGACGCTGCCCGTCACACCGGTGGCCAGCCAGGGGCTCTCCTCGCGACTGTCCTGCGCGTCGGGGTCGGCGCCCGCCTCGACGAGCAGCCGGGCGGTCTCCACATGGCCGCCGTGGACGGCCAGGAGCAGCGGGGTGCGCAGTTCCTCGTCGCGGGCGTCCACCCGGGCGCCGCCCTCGACCGCCGTCCGCACGGCATCGGGGTCGCCGGCGCGTGCGGCGTCGAGCAGCTGCTGATCGAGGGCGTTCATATCCGTCTCCCGTGGGTCGTCCGGCTCGGCTACTTCGCGAGGGCGGCGACGCCGGCCCGGGCGAACTTTTCGTCGAGGTCGCCGCTGGGCGCCCCCGCCACGCCGATGCCCGCCACCGGAGCACCCTTGACCTGCACCGGGGCGCCACCCGCGAGGAACAGGGTGCCAGGGATGTCCTTCAGGTTCGGCGCCTGGGCGAGCCGCCCGGCCAGCTCCGAGGTCGGGGCGTTCCAGGACACGGCGGTGTACGCCTTCTTCTCGGCGGACTCGTACGCCTGCGGGCCCGAACCGTCGCCGCGCAGCGTCAGGATGGTGTTGCCGTTGCGGTCGACGACGGAGACGGCGACCCGCTGGTTCTCCTTCTCCGCGGCGTCGAGGGCGGCCTGCGCGGCCTTCGACGCGGCGTCCACGGTCAGGTGCGTGGACTGCTGGAGGTTGCGGTTCGCGGTGTCCGCCTTGATGGTGGTGGCGGGCGCGGCGGCCGGGGCGGAGGCGTTCGCGGACATGGCGCCGAAGGTGCCGGCCCCGAGGGCGGCGGCGGCGACGGCACCGGTCAGGACACGGGTGCGCAGCGACATCTTCTTCATGGTGGGCTCCTCAGCGGGGTGGTGCGTGGCTTCTGCGTTCTGTGTTCCATCCTTGGGCCGGTTCCGGGGCCGTACGGTCGTCGTACCGGCTCGACGCCGCGCGCGGAACGGCTGACGGCCCCATCGGCCGATCGGTTGATGCGGGGACGCCCGTTCGGGGTGACGATGAAGGTCCGCGCAGGTCAGGAGCGGGGGCGCGGTGGTCCCGCGCAGGTCAGGAGCGGGGGTACGAGGTGGAGCAGGGGTACGAGGTGCGGCGGCGGGGCTCGTCGCTGCCCGGCACCGGACAGGTCGGCGACCCCGGCACCCGCGGGCTCGCGCTGCTCCTGCACGCCGCGTTCTTCCTGCTGCTGGGCGCCTCGCTGACCCGGTTCCTGCTGCGGCACCCCGGTGAGACGCGCACCCCGTGGATCATCGGCCTGTCCGCCGCCCTCGCCGTCCTGTACGTACTCGGCCCCGTCCTCGGCTCCCGCCCGACGCCGCGCCGCCTCGTCTGGCTCGGGGTGCTCGTCGCCGTGTGGATGGTGCTCGTCGTCCTCGCGCCGAGCTTCGCCTGGTGCGCGGTCCCGCTCTTCTACACCGGGCTGCGCATCCTGCCGCCGCGCGCCGCGCTGGCCCTCGTCGCGCTGCTGACCCTGTTCGTCGTCGCCGCGCAACTGCGGCTGGCCGACGGCTTCGACCCGAACCTGGTCCTCGCCCCGCCCGCCGTCGCGGCCGTCGCCACCGCCGTCTTCGTCCACATGCGGCGCCAGGCCGCCACACAGGCGGAACTCATCGACGACCTGCTCCGCACCCGTCGCGAACTGGCCGCCACCGAACGACGTGAAGGCACCCTCGCCGAACGCCAGCGGCTCTCCATGGAGATCCACGACACCCTGGCGCAAGGGCTGTCCAGCCAGCAGATGCTGCTCCAGGCCGCCGACCGCACCTGGGACGCCGCCCCGGCGACCGCCCGCCGCCACGTCCGTACAGCCACCGGTATCGCGGAACGCAACCTCGCCGAGGCCCGCCGCTTCGTCCACGACCTGGCCCCCGCCGACCTCGCCGAGGGCGGCGGCCTGGAGGCGGCGCTGCACGCGCTCGCCACCCGCGAGACCGCGCAGTCGCAGGGCCGGCTCACCGTCCGCTGCCACGTCGAGGGCACACCCCACACCGCCCTGCCCGACCGCGTGCAGTCCGCCCTGCTGCGGATCGCCCAGGGCGCCCTGGCCAACGTCACCGAGCACGCGGGCGCCACCGAGGCCGCCCTGACCCTCACCCACCTCGACGACCGGACCGTCCTCGACATCGCCGACAACGGCCACGGCTTCACGCCCGCCCCGCGCACCGGAACCCCGGACGGGGTGCGCGGACACGGGCTGCCCGCGATGCACGCCCGGATCCAGCAGCTCGGCGGCACCCTGGCCATCGAGTCCACACCCGGCGAAGGCACCGTGGTGACCGCCTCCGTCCCCCTCACCGACGCCCCCGCCGGCCACGATGCGTCGGGTCGTCTCGACGCCGTCGATGCCCTCGCCCAGCTGGAGGTCCATCAGGACGACGTCGGGGGTGAGTTTGGCGGTCAGGGCGACGGCCTCCTCGCCGCTGCCGGCCCCTCACCCCCCGGGACCCCGCATGACCGCCGCGTACCCGCCCGTCCGGATCCTGCTCTGCGACGACCACGCCGTCGTCCGCGCCGGACTCCTCGCCCTCCTCGGCAGCGAACCCGACATCGAGGTCGTCGGCGAGGCCGGCAGCGGCGAGGAGGCCGTCGCCCTGACCGCCAAACTCACCCCCGACGTCGTCCTGATGGACCTCCAGCTGGGCGAGGGCATCGACGGCGTCGAGACGACCCGACGCATCGTGGCCGGCACCGCGGGCGCCCACGTCCTCGTCCTGACCACGTACGACACCGACGCCGACATCACCCGCGCCATCGAGGCGGGCGCCACCGGCTACCTCCTGAAGGCCGAGCGGCCCGAGGAGCTCTTCGCCGCGATCCGTTCCGCCGCCCAGGGCCGCACCACCCTGTCCCCGCCCGTCGCCAGCCGCGTCATGGCCCGGATGCGCGCCCCCCTGCCGACCCTCACCGACCGGGAACGCGACATCCTGGGCCAGCTCTCCCAGGGCCTCGGCAACCGCGACATCGCGCGCGCCCTGTTCATCAGCGAGGCCACCGTCAAAACCCACCTGGGCCGGATCTACGACAAACTCGGCGTCGACACCCGGGCCGGCGCGGTCTCCGTCGCCAAGGAGCAGCGGCTGCTGCCCTGAGCGATCCCGGCCCCGGACCGGGGAGCAAGGCGGCCCCCGCCTCCACTGATGCGGGAGCGGCCCGCCGGGCATGACACCATCGAACCGTGCTCGACATCGGCTACTCCCTCTCCCGACGCTTCCCCGATCCCCCGCAGACCGACTACCGCCGAGCGGACGTCCACGCCCTGCGCCACGATCTGTTCTCCGGGGACGTCTACCTCGCGGACACCAAGGAGGACCGCGAAGTATCCACAGCCTGGGGATGGGTACCGGTGCTCGACTTCGCCTGGGCGCTGTGCGACATCGTCGAGAAGATCGACCAGGACCCCCGCGGCAACCGCTCGCACCGCCGCCAGTTCGCCGAACTCGACTTCACCGAGTCCTCCGACCGCATGCTCTTCGAGCGCCGCTTCGGCTGGGTCGACGTCGAGGCCGACTGGATGCCCGCCGAGGAAGCCCCCCTCACCTTCAGCCACTCCCTGCTGCGCCGCGAGGCCCGCGACTTCCTGCACGACCTGATCGCCGACCTCGCCGACATGCACGAGGGCCTCGCCGACAACCCCACCGTCTGGGACATCCAGGCCCGCTTCCCCCGCCTCTGACCGGGCGCGGCAGCTCCGTCACACCTCCACCCGCACCCCGATCTGCGCCGCGAACGCCGGAGCCAGCTCCATCAGCTGCGACGGACTGATCACCGCACCGGCCAGCCGCTCCACACCCCGCGCGATGTCCAGCTCCGCGACCGTCCGCAGATCCACCGACTCCATCCGCGCCGCGCTGAAATCCGCCCGCTTCAGCACACAGTCCCGGAACTCCACCCGGGTCAGCTGCGCATCCCCGAAATCCGGCTCCGACAGCACACAGCCCTCGAACACCACGTCCTTCAGCCGGGCCTTCCGCAGATTCAGATAATCGATCTTCCCGCCCCTGATCAGGACCCGCTCCAGCACCGCACCGTGCATCTGCACCCCGCCCAGCCGCGCGTCCACGATCTCCACATCCCGCAGCGCCACCCCCGCGAGATCGGTGCCCACCCCCCGTACCCCCGTCAGCACCGAGTCGATGAACCGGGCCCTGACCAGCTCCGTACGGTCCAGGGCGCAGCCGTCCAGCGCGCAGTCCATGAACCGCGCACCCGGCCCCGACTCGTCCGCCAGATCCACGGCATCGAACCGCACACCGTCGTAATCCCCGTCCGGCTCCAGCCCACCGCCCTCGTACGCCACCAGCACGGGCAGCCGCACCTCCGGACGCCGCGCCTCGGCGACCCCGCCCTTCGCCGCCCTGCCGGCCCTGCCCGTACCGCCACCACTACCGCTGCTGCGCACCATCCCCCCATCGTGACGCACACCACTGACAACGCCCCGCCGAGCCTGGCCCGGTCCCGGCCGCTCACTCCGGCGGGGAACACCACCGTGCCCCGGCACACCGCTTGACCTCAAGCGCACCTGAGGTCGGAGGGTGGTCTCACCGAGACCCACACCCCGGGGAGCCCACCATGTACGCCGTCCGTCTCCACACCTTCGGCCCCGCCGAGAACCTCGTCCACGAACACACCGACGACCCCGTCCCCGGCCCCGGCCAGGTCCGCATCGCCGTCCGCGCCGCCGGCGTCCACCTCCTCGACACCGCCCTGCGCGAAGGGATGACCGGGCCGAGCGGGGTGAAGCCGAGGATGCCCAGGGTGGTGCGGCCGGTGCCGATCATGGCGACTGCTGCGGCGTCGTCGAGGCTGTCGGGTACCGGGTGGAGCTTGTCGGCCTCGGTGACGGTGAGTTC
>NZ_RDBK01000043.1:1319804-1328734 GCF_008042275.1 Streptomyces sp. OR43
CTACTACGTCGCGCGCCCCTGGCGGTGCGTCTACCTCTTCGCCGTCCTGGTCATCTACGGCGTCCCCCTCGTCACGGGCGCCACCTTCACCGACGTCGGCCACTTCACCGCCGCCCTCATCGGCCTCGCCTGCTACCCGCTCACCCGCACCCGCCGCGTGGATCCGCAGCGCCGGCTCATGGGTCCGCAGCGCGCCCGGCACGTACACCTGGCTGACCGTCCTCTTCGTCACCACCGTCATCGTCCACCAGATGTCACCCGCCTTCGAGGAGGACTTCCTCCGCCAGCGGTCCACCAACATCCACGAACTCTCCCGCAACCCCGTCCGCGTCCTCATCAGCAGCGCCTTCTGGATCGACGGCGGCACCTGGCTCCCGTACGCCGCCCTCTACACCGTCTTCCACGCCCCCGCCGAACGCCGCCTCGGCACCCTGCGCTGGCTCGCCGTCGCCGCCACCGCCCACGTCCTCGCCACGCTCGTCAGCGAAGGCGTCCTCGCCTGGGCCATCCAGCACGGTCACGCTCCCGAGACCGCCGTCAACACCCTCGACGTCGGCGTCAGTTACGCACTCGCCGGCATCGTCGCCGTCCTCACCTACTACGTCGCGCGCCCCTGGCGGTGCGTCTACCTCTTCGCCGTCCTGGTCATCTACGGCGTCCCCCTCGTCACGGGCGCCACCTTCACCGACGTCGGCCACTTCACCGCCGCCCTCATCGGCCTCGCCTGCTACCCGCTCACCCGCACCCGGCCCGAGACGAAACCCACCCCCGCCCAGTAACGTCCCGCCACAACAGCGAACGGCCACCCGGACAAGCAGGGGAAACATGAGCACCGTCAGCACCGTCAACGGCGGCATATCCTTCTGGTACGCGGACCGGGGCGTCCCGGCCCCCCGTGAACCCCTGCCCGGCGACAGCACCGCCGACGTCTGCATCGTCGGCGGCGGATACACCGGACTCTGGACGGCGTACTACCTCAAGAAGGCCGTCCCCTTCCTCAACATCACCGTCCTGGAATCCAGGTTCTGCGGCTACGGCGCCTCCGGACGCAACGGCGGCTGGCTCTACAACGGCATCGCCGGCCGCGACCGCTACGCGAAACTCCACGGCCACGAAGCCGCCGTCCGGCTCCAGCAAGCCATGAACGACACTGTCGACGAGGTCATCCGCGTCGCGGCCGAGGAGAAGATCGACGCCGACATCCACCGGGGCGGCGTCCTCGAAGTCGCGTACACGCCCGCCCAGCTCGCCCGCCTCAAGGACTTCCACAGCGTCGAGATCGCCTTCGGCGAAACCGACCGCACCCTGCACGGCGCCCGCGAAACCGCCGAGCGCATCCGCGTCAACGGCGCCGTCGGCTCCACCTGGACCCCGCACGGCGCCCGCCTGCACCCCGCGAAACTGGTCACCGGCCTCGCCGACACCGTGGAGGCACTCGGCGTCACGATCCACGAGTCGACCCCCGTCACCGAGATCAGGCCCAAACACGCCGTCACCCCCTACGGCACCGTCCGCGCCCCGTACGTCCTGCGCTGCACCGAAGGCTTCACGGCAAACCTCAAGGGCCAGAAGCGCACCTGGCTCCCGATGAACTCCTCCATGATCGTCACCGACCCCCTGCCCGCCTCCGTCTGGGACACGATCGGCTGGGACGGCCGCGAAACCCTGGGCGACATGGCCCACGCCTACCTGTACGCCCAGCGCACCGCCGACGACCGCATCGCGCTGGGCGGCCGCGGCGTCCCGTACCGCTACGGCTCCGCCACCGACAACGACGGACGCACGCAACCCGCCACCATCGAGGCCCTGCGCGAACTCCTGATCCGCCTCTTCCCCACCACCGCCGGCACCCCGATCGCCCACGCCTGGTCCGGCGTCCTCGGCGTCCCCCGCGACTGGTGCGCCACCGCCACCCTCGACCGCTCCACCGGCCTCGGCTGGGCCGGCGGCTACGTCGGCTCGGGCGTCGCCACCACCAACCTCGCCGCCCGCACCCTGCGCGACCTCATCCAGCAGGACTCCGGTCAGTCCGGCCCCACCGAACTGACCACCCTCCCCTGGGTCAACCACCGCGTCCGCCGCTGGGAACCGGAACCCTTCCGCTGGCTCGGCGTCCACGGCATGTACGCCGCCTACCGCGCGGCCGACCGCCGCGAACTCACCTCCCCGCGCCCCGGCACGGACCGCATCGCGAAGATCGCGGACCGGGTGTCGGGGCGGGGGTGAGCCCTCACCCATGCGGAACCACAAACGGATGCCGCCGACTACGCCCGAACAGACCACCGGCGGCTGGTAAAGGAAAGAAGAGGAACCGGAATCGGAACCGCCTCTTCGATAACTCGCCAACAGCCAGGCCGACTTGCGTGCACATTCTCGTTGCAGCCACCGACACGACTGGCTATGGTCACACCGAAAGGGCCGATTCCACGGGGGACGAGGTCAAGCTTTCCACGCACAAGGAATTCCCACATGCCCGGAATTCCGCTGTCCCTGTGCGTGTGCCGGGAATTCACCCCGTACGGCCCCGATGACCACCGCCCGCTACGGTCCGACCGGCGCGGGCACAACACGGGGACTCAACTTTGAGACGAACTCGCACACGCGCCACCGCCCGCATCGCATCCGTCGCCGCGTTCGCGCTGGCCGTCGGTCTCGCCGGTACGACATCGGCCCAGGCGACGTACTACAGCGGCGGAATGCCCGGCCCCAAATTCAACGTGAAGGCCGTGGGCATCAACGACACCTGGGTCGGATTCCTGGACACCGGGCGCAAGAACTGGAACAACGCCGGCGCCGGAGCCTCCATCGGGCGCAAATCCAGCGCGAAGGCCACCTTCACAGCGGGCCGCTACAACGAGAGTTGGTACGGCCTCTATTCGCCGTCCGGCCTCCGCCCCATCAACCGCGTCTTCAAGATCAAGGTGAACGCGAAAACGCTCGACCGCGATTCCGGTTCCAAGATGACCCAGTGGTGCCGCAGCACATCCACCCACGAGCTGGGGCACGCCCTGAGCCTCGCCGACAATCCCAAGACCTCGAAGGCTTCGCTCATGAAGCACAGCAGGAACAGGACGACCGTGCAGAAGCCGTTGTCGTACGACATCTCCGAGGTCAAGAGGATCTACTGATGAAGAGCATGCGTCACGTCGCCGCAAGCGGATCCCTCCTCGTCCTCGCTCTCGCCGCAGCCGGCTGCGCGAACGGTGAAGCCGCCTCGGACAAGGCAGCCGAGACGTCCGATGTCGTCGCCTACGAGGCGGACTACCCGGTCTACGACTCACTCGACCAGGTCGTCAAGAAAGCCGACGTCATCGTCCAGGGCACAGTGGTCGGCTCCACCGTCAAGGAACTGATGCCGGAGACCTCCACCGACACCGACCCGCTCGCCAACCCGCAGGCAGGCCTCTCCCCTGAGGAGGCCGCGGACACGGACCCGGTCGTCATCACCGTCTCCAGGGTCAAGGTCTCCGAAGTGCTGTCCGGCGACGTCAAGCCGGGCGACATAGTCGAAGTGAGCCAACTCGGCGGTGAACGGGGGAAGGTCACCTACAAGGAGAAGCACACCACCGCCCTGGCGGCCAACGGTACGCAGTACGTGCTGATGCTTGCCGCCCACGGGCCGACCGCCCCGTACGACCTGCTCAACCCCGAGCAGGCCCTCTACACCGCCGGCGGCACCGGCAAGATCGAGGCCATCGGCGACGCCGGCTTCAAGAACGTCGGCACGGTCAAGAACCTCAAGGAACGAGCCACCCGCATCAAGTAGACATCGCCAGGACCGGGCCCGGAACGGCCGGGGCCGGCCGAGGGGTGCCGCCCGCACGGGCGGCACCCCTCCCCTTTCGCCGTGGCGCGCACCCCCGAGGGAGTCAGCCGGTCAGCCGGAGCGCCTTCAGCACACCCGGGCTCAGCATCACCGCATTGCTCTCACCGGCCACAGCCCTGCCTCCGCCCACGCCGTAAGCACCCTGGGTGGAATTGACCAAGGTGAACCGCCCGTCATCCTGGCGCTCCAGCAGGAACACGTACTCCTTGCCGGGAGTGAGAGCGGCACTCTCCGGCCCTCCCGCGTCCGGCGGCGTGTACGAGACGGTGACCTGCGGACCCGGTGCGGTGCCCTTGGCCGTTGCCAGCACCTTGGCGGGAGCCTGAATCGACGTGACGTCGTCGACGGTCCGCTCCGCACCCTTGCCGAGCTCGGCCCGCACGATGAGATCGGCCGCACCCTCCAGCTCCTGGGCCGCCCCGTAGACCGGTTCATCGGCCACCAGCCCGCCATCCGAATCGCCCGTGGTGGCGTTCACCGCGAACACCGCCGCCGCCGCGACGACCACGGCCGCCCCGCACGCCGCGACGGCGATGAGACCCACGCGTCGGCGGCGGGGCGGGGCAACGACCGCGGTGGCAGAACCGGATCCGTCGTACAACACACTCAACTCCCTTGTGGCACGTGGGGAAAGGTCGGGCGCGGCGGCACTCGGCGCCAGAGGGTCGGCCCGTCGGATCAGTGACTCCGCCTGCTTCGCGGAGATCCCGGCGTTCTTGGACTGCGTGCGCTTCATGCCGACTCCCCGGACGAGGTGTAGTGCTCACGGAACGCCTTGCGCGCTCGATGCAGACGGACCCAGACGGCCGAGGTGCCGCACCCGAGCACCGCAGCCGCCTCCGCCGCGGTGAGGCCGTCCCAGTAACTGAGCAGCAACACCTCCCGGTGCGGTCCGGGCAGGCGATCGAGCGTGTCCAGCACCGTCGAATCCTCCGGTGACGTGGCGGCCCGGCCCACTTCCTCGCCGATGCGCCGATGCAGCTCGCTCAGCCTGGTGGTGCTCCGGTAGTGGTTGCCGAGCACGTTCCTGGCGGTGACGAACAACCACCCGGGAGTCGTCTCCCCACCGCCGAGCTCGTGTTCCCAGGCGATGCGGAACACCTCTGCGGCAATCTCCTCGGCCTCACCCCCGTTGCCCGTCCTGCGGTGCGCGAAGGCGTGCACCCGTGGGTACTCCCGTGTGTACAACGCGGTGAACCGGGTGCTTCGCCCCGGCTCGCTCACGGTCTGGTTGCTCTCCACATCCCCTATATGTCATGTGCGGGGCAGATCCTTACAGGGCTGCGGAACATTTTTCCCGCGACCGCACCGACAGAGGGTCCGGCACAAGAAAATCCCAGGTCGTCAGCTCGCCGGCCTGGGCTTTTGAGCCTGCGGACCGGTTGCTTGGGCAGGGGTGAGCGGGTTCGGGCACAAAAAAATCCCAGATCAGCACGGTGCTGACCTGGGTTTTGAGCCGCCTGTCGGAATCGAACCGACGACCTTCAGCTTACAAGGCGGGCGCTCTACCAACTGAGCTAAGGCGGCAACGCGCACGCCAGAACGCGCGCTGCCTTCACTCTACACAGCGCTCAGCCCACCGATCCATGAAGTTCCACCATCCCCGTAACCGCCCGACAGTCGGGGGGAGCACCATGACGGACACCGCAGCCCAGCCGACACGGGCCCTCATGAATCTGCTGCGTCCGACGGCCGGAAAGGGGCGTCGGAGCAAGGCCCGGCCGAGCCGGTCGATCATCGATGCGGCTTGGGGCGAACCGCTCCGTCAGCTGCGCTACACGTGCGCCTGGTACGGGCGGATGGCGGTGATCGTGGACCGCTTCTTCCCGTCGACGGGGCGTGTTCAGCCGGCAGGGGCGTGGGAGCAGGAAGTGCTGAAGTCGGCACGAGACCAGAAGTCCGGTGCTCTGCCACCACACGCCCAGGGTCAACAGTGCGCCGCTCCGCCCCAGAGCCCAAGCGCTGTCCACACGGCCGCCCAGCTGGGAGATATTCCTCCCCAGAGAACTACTGACAGATCCGAAATCGCCAGGTAGCGTCGCTGAAGGTTCACTCGGTTGGACCAGACCACTCCCTTTACAACGGATCGTCCGGCACGTTCCTGCCGGTTGAGGAGAAGATTCAGCATGGCCAGTGTCACGTTCGACAAGGCGTCCCGCGTCTACCCCGGCTCCACGAAGCCGGCCGTCGACCAGCTCGAGATCGACATCGCGGACGGTGAGTTCCTCGTCCTCGTCGGTCCCTCCGGTTGTGGCAAGTCGACCTCCCTGCGCATGCTCGCGGGTCTCGAGGACGTCAACGGTGGCGCCATCCGCATCGGTGACCGCGACGTCACGCACCTGCCGCCGAAGGACCGGGACATCGCCATGGTGTTCCAGAACTACGCGCTCTACCCGCACATGTCCGTCGCGGACAACATGGGCTTCGCGCTGAAGATCGCCGGTATCAACAAGACCGAGATCCGCGCGAAGGTCGAAGAGGCCGCCAAGATGCTGGACCTCACCGACTACCTGGACCGCAAGCCGAAGGCGCTCTCCGGTGGTCAGCGTCAGCGTGTGGCGATGGGCCGCGCCATCGTGCGTGAGCCGCAGGTCTTCCTCATGGACGAGCCGCTGTCGAACCTCGACGCCAAGCTCCGTGTCTCCACCCGTACGCAGATCGCCTCGCTCCAGCGCCGCCTGGGCATCACGACCGTGTACGTCACGCACGACCAGGTCGAGGCCCTCACCATGGGTGACCGCGTCGCGGTCCTCAAGGACGGTCTGCTGCAGCAGGTCGACTCGCCGCGCAACATGTACGACAAGCCCGCGAACCTCTTCGTGGCCGGCTTCATCGGCTCCCCGGCCATGAACCTGGTCGAGGTCCCGATCACCGACGGTGGCGTGAAGTTCGGCAACAGCGTCGTCCCGGTCTCCCGCGAGGCGCTCACCGCCGCCGCGGACCGCGGTGACCGCACCGTCACGGTCGGCATCCGTCCCGAGCACTTCGACATCGTCGAGCACGGCGGTGCCGCGGCGACCGGTCTGTCCAAGGCGTCCTCCGACGCCCCGGCCGGCCTGGCCGTCTCGGTCAACGTCGTCGAGGAGCTCGGCGCCGACGGCTTCGTCTACGGCGCTGCCGAGGTCGGTGGCGAGCACAAGGACCTGGTCGTCCGCGTCGGCGGCCGTGCCGTCCCGGAGAAGGGCACCAAGCTCCACGTCGTGCCGCGCCCGGACGAGCTGCACGTCTTCGCGACGTCGACGGGCGAGCGCCTCACCGCCTGATCCCCGCACACGCACCACGACGGCCCCGCACGCTCTGCGCGCGGGGCCGTCGTGCGTTTGGGGTTTGGGGGTTCGGCGCGTCCGGGGGTTTGGGGCGGCCGGGTCAAATTCCCCGGCACAACGGTCATTTCACTCCCGGACGTCAACACGGGATTCGAAAAGCCCACTCGAACCGTCCCTCGCGAGAGTGACGTAATGTCGCCAAATCATCACTGCCCGCTACGCTCGCTGCGTGACCCACACCGCGCGCCGTATCGGCCGAACTCTCGCTTTCGTCCTGCCTGTCGTCATGGTCCTGTCCGGGACCCTCGCGGTCACCGCCGTGCCGTGGGCAGCTCACAACTCCGAGTCGACGTTGCTCACCGCGTCGGCCCAGACCGTCTCCAAGCGCGCCAAGGCGCGTGCCCCGCAGGACATTCTGCGCGACAAGCTTCTCCTGGAGCTCCAGGAGAAGGACCCGGGCGTCGCGTTGACGGATCTCCAGCGGGCCGTGGAGGGGCGTCCGTCGCTCGCGCGGCACTGCATGTCGATCGCGAAGGCGCTGGGCAGGGCAGCGGTCGAGCAGTACGGTCCGACGCGCGCGCACCGCTTCTCCCGTCCGGTCTGTGACACGTCGTTCGCCTCGGGCGTCGCGCAGTTCAGCTGACCGTCCCGGCCGGGCACGGCATATCGTGCCTGACATGCATACGTTTCCGACGCAGGCCGTGATCCTGGCGGGTGGCCAGGGGTCACGGCTGCGCCCGTACACCGATGACCGCCCCAAGCCGATGGTCGAGATCCCGGGTACCGGGACCCCGATCATCGGCCATCAGCTTGCCTGGCTGGCCGCCGAGGGCGTGACCGACGCCGTGGTGTCGTGCGGGCATCTCGCCGAGGTGCTGCAGGAGTGGCTGGACGCGGCGGTGCTGCCGTTGCGGGTGACGACCGTGGTGGAGTCCGAGCCGCTGGGCCGCGGTGGCGGGCTGAAGTACGCGGCGGCCCGGCTGCCCGATCCGGAGCAGCCCTGGTACGCGACCAACGGTGATATCTGGACCCGTTTCTCGTTGCGTGAGATGGCCGCGTTCCATGCGGAGCGTGACGCGACCGCGACGCTGGCGCTGGCCCGTCCGCGCATTCCGTGGGGTGCGGTGGAGACGGACGCGTTCGGCCACATCACGGACTTCATCGAGTCCCCGCCGTCGCCGTATCTGATCAACGCGGGTGTGTACGTGTTCTCTCCCGCGTTCACGGGGATGCTGCCGGACCGGGGCGACCATGAGCGGACGACGTTCCCGAGGCTGGCGCGGGAGCGCAGGCTGGCCGGGTATCCGTTGCCGCACGGGGCGTACTGGCGAGCCATCGACACCGCGAAGGACCTGACGGAGGCGGCGAAGGAGCTGGACGGGCAGTAGCTCCCCCCTCCCAGGCCGCTCCCAGGCCTCTCTCAGGCCTCCCCCAGGCCGCATCGCACGGCCACGTGAAAGGGGCGGGCACCGGAAGTCGATTCCGGTGCCCGCCCCTTCCGCGTGCCGTGGTGGGTGTCAGCCGAGGAGGCCGCCGATGGGGTTGCGGCCGCCACCGCCACCGCCGCTGGTGCCGCCCGTGGAGCCGGTGCCGGGGTCCGTGCCGCCGGTGCTGGAGCCGCCCGTGGGGCCGGAGGAGCTGGGGCCCGAGCTGCCGGAGCTGCTGGAGGGGGGCTGTTGGGGCGTGGTCTGCTGCGGGGTGGTCTGTCCGGTGCCCTGGGTCTCGCTGGGCCGGCCGGCTCCYGCYCCGGCGGCCTGGCCGGACTCGCGGACGCTGTCCGTGGCGGGTGTGGAGGCCTTGGCGGACGGGGTGCGGGGTGCGGTGGTGCGGGAGGGGGG